>CAWFHU010000001.1:0-2500 GCA_963815715.1 uncultured Chloroflexia bacterium
GCGAAGCTTTCGTTGCGGTGACCACTTCGGCGACAGTCCGGCAGGAACGGTCGAAGAGCGGTCAAAGCCATCGGCACCTTGACAATTGAAGCGTGATCGAGTGCCCCCAAATACGAGTCAATCGTATGAGGGATAGCTTGGGTCGACAAACCAGAAACAACGCTCACATACGTGGGCAATCTTGATGGAGAGTTTGATCCTGGCTCAGGAACAACGCTGGCGGCGTGCCTAATGCATGCAAGTCGAACGGGAGCCTCTTCGGAGGTCGACCGTGGCGGACGGGTGAGGAACACGTGGGGAACCCATCCAAGCGAGGGGGATAGCCGCGGGAAACCGCGGGTAATACCGCATGAGCTTGGTTCTTAGTGAGGGAATCAAGCAAAGGAGGAATCCGCGCTTGGCGGGGCCTGCGGCCTATCAGCTAGATGGCGGGGTAACGGCCCACCATGGCGATGACGGGTAGCTGGTCTGAGAGGACGATCAGCCACACGGGGACTGAGACACGGCCCCGACTCCTACGGGAGGCAGCAGCAAGGAATTTTCCGCAATGGGCGCAAGCCTGACGGAGCGACGCCGCGTGGGGGAAGACGCTTTTCGGAGTGTAAACCCCTTTTCTGGGGGATGAAGACAGTGACAGTACCCCAGGAAGAAGGACCGGCTAACTACGTGCCAGCAGCCGCGGTAAGACGTAGGGTCCGAGCGTTGTCCGGAGTTACTGGGCGTAAAGGGCGCGTAGGCGGCTTCTTGCGTCACACGTGAAAGCCCCCGGCTCAACCGGGGAGGGTCGTGTGAAACGGGGGAGCTGGAGGCAGCGAGAGGCTGGTGGAATTCCCGGAGTAGTGGTGAAATGCGTAGAGATCGGGAGGAACACCGGTGGCGAAGGCGGCCAGCTGGCGCTGACCTGACGCTGAGGCGCGAAGGCGTGGGGAGCGAACGGGATTAGATACCCCGGTAGTCCACGCAGTAAACGATGTGGACTAGGTGTGGGGGGAGTTGACCCCCTCCGTGCCGGCGCAAACGCAGTAAGTCCACCGCCTGGGGAGTACGGCCGCAAGGCTAAAACTCAAAGGAATTGACGGGGGCCCGCACAAGCAGCGGAGCGTGTGGTTTAATTCGACGCAACGCGCAGAACCTTACCAGGGCTTGACATCCTCGGAATCTGCCTGAAAGGGTGGAGTGCCTTCGGGAGCCGGGAGACAGGTGCTGCATGGCTGTCGTCAGCTCGTGTCGTGAGATGTTGGGTTAAGTCCCGCAACGAGCGCAACCCTCGTGCTTAGTTATGGTGATGTCTAAGCAGACTGCCGGGCACAACCCGGAGGAAGGGGGGGATGATGTCAAGTCAGCATGGCCCTTACGCCCTGGGCGACACACACGCTACAATGGCCGGGACAGCGGGCAGCCAAGCGGCAACGCGGAGCCAATCCCTGCAAACCCGGTCTCAGTTCGGATTGAGGGCTGCAACTCGCCCTCATGAAGTCGGAGTTGCTAGTAACCGCCGGTCAGCCATACGGCGGTGAATATGTTCCCGGGCCTTGTACACACCGCCCGTCACGTCATGAAAGCCGGCAACACCTGAAGCCGGTGGGCCAACCCGCAAGGGAGGCAGCCGTCGAGGGTGGGGCTGGTGATTGGGACGAAGTCGTAACAAGGTAGCCGTAGCGGAAGCTGCGGCTGGATCACCTCCTTTCTAGGGAGCTCGTCCTGGGTCATTCCAGGGCTACTTCCAGGTCAACCGTCGAACGCGGCGTGTCCTTGCGACACGAGAGGGTTGGAAGTCCAGTGGACCTCTCGCCTGTGGACGCTCATCTTCGGATGAGTCGAGGGCCAGAGAGCTGGGTATTCCAATTCCGATGTGCTCGACGTTTAACACGATCCAAGCAAGCACTCGATCACGCTTCAGCGGCCAAGGGCCGAATGGGCGTTTAGCTCAGTTGGTGAGAGCACACCCCTGATAAGGGTGAGGCCCGTGGTTCGAGTCCACGAACGCCCACCAGGCGGTCTTTTTCACGATGGGGCTGTAGCTTAGTCGGGAGAGCGCCGCCTTTGCACGGCGGAGGTCAGGGGTTCGAATCCCCTCAGCTCCACCGTTTCTCCATCCCCGAAAACGGGGCGTGGAGATGCACGTTAACAAGGGAGCGCATGGGAGCACCATGCGAAGCGAGTAGAGAGAACGACACCGAGAAGTCGACGCATCTGTGTTGGTGCAAGGATCGATCGAATCGGAGCGTCGGGCTGGGCGTGCCGTTGACGGCGTCTTGTGGGAGACCAGGAGACGGCGGTGGCGGGATGTGCTGAACGATGCACCGCAAGACGAGCGCACGGTGGATGCCTCGGCGTCTGGAGCCGAAGAAGGACGTGGCCAGGCGACGAAACGCCTCGGGGAGCTGCGGGCGAGCGCTGATCCGAGGATGTCCGAATGGGGCAACCCCACCGGGGTGATACCCGGTGACCCTCCCCTGAACACATAGGGGGAGTGGAGGTAAGTGGGGGAACTGAAACA
>CAWFHU010000001.1:7500-1546003 GCA_963815715.1 uncultured Chloroflexia bacterium
AATCCGGGCGTTCGGATCGGACGGGTCAAGCCCGACTGTCTCGATATCGATCTGCATGCGCACAAGATCGTCGAAAGTCATGCCCTTGAAGAGGGTCTTGCCCGTCTCGATTAGAAACTGGTCTGTTGGCTGATTGAACCGGTGCGCGGCCTGCTTCTCGTTGACCACTCGTTCCAGATCGTCGCGGTACGCGGACCAAGAAGAAAACCTCAGCCTCTGGTTCAACGGCAGATCGCCACCAAGCTGTCCGATGTTCGCGGCCTTTGCGGCGCGCGCTCCTTCTGATGTCGTGATGAACCATGGCGTGAACGGAATCAATTCCGAGGCGATCGCACCATCTGGAGTACGCCGCAATAACTCCATGGTGCCGTTTCGCGCGTATTCGATCGACACAATCCGTTCTTCTGGATCGTGGCCATAGAGCAATTCCTGGATTTGGTGTGCAGTCATTCGCGATTGTGTCCAACTTCGGGCTTGAACGAAATCGACAGCGTCCTGGCGGCTCGGTACTGCAAGGGGACGTGCTCGTTACCAACGTACTATGGTGAGCCCGATGGGCGGTTCCTAGACTTTCTGTGGAAGCGATGCACGATCTCTGGATCGGATTGTAACGCTTTCAACTGCCGAGGTGCGGTGGTTTGGCTCTTCGATGCTGTGCCAGAGAGGACTCGTAGATGCGTAGGGGTGGTCGCCTCTTCATCTTATTAGGGGTCGGGCTCGCCCTTGTGGCCGTCTTGCTGGCTGTCATGTCTTTTTCTAAAGGCAGTGGCAACAAGCCGACGCCAGTCGCTAACCAGACGGAGACAATCACCGTCATCCAGGCGACGAGGGACATTCCCGCCAATACGGTCATCAAACAAGATGACATTACTACACTTAAGGTTCAGAAAAGCTCCGCTGCCACGGGTGCGGCCGAAGATTCGTCGCAGGTCGTTGGCCTCGCGACCAACGGCAACGTGGTCAAAGGGCAGCAGATCTTGATGGCGAACCTCGTGACACCTGGTCTGACGAACCTGCTCACGGATGGCAAGCGGGCCGCCGCTCTGCCGGTTGACCGAGTGAGCGCGCTCGGCGGACTTATTCGCGCCGACGACTACGTCGACATCATTTATTCAGTGCGTGTCAACCTGACCGCAGTACTTCCGACGAATATTGTCGAAGCGAAGCAAGGCGATACGACCTACACATTCAAGGACGGGGAACTTCAGGTTCCGACCGCGGATCAGGCCGCCCCGACAGACTATCCATATCCTGGTGAGGCTGGATCTCGGTTCCTGGTAACTGACGACGGATCCGGTAATCCAATCACCAAAGTTATCCTGCAGAATGTTCGCGTTCTTCGAGTCATCGCCGGCAACGAGTCGGTCAACGATCAAACTGCCGCGCCCACCCCAACATCCACGGCTACGCCAGGGAGCGGGAACTCGTCGTCGAGCGCAAACACATCGTTGCCAAACGCGGACATGCTGGTTCTCGAAGTAGACCCACAGCAGGCGGAACTGATCAAGTTCCTCGAGGACAATTCGGGAACCTACCAAGTCGTGCTGCGTGCTCCGGATGACCACTCCGTGAGCGACACGACCGGTGTTACCTATGATCAGTTGATGAGCAGCTACGGTTTGCCGGCGCCGAAGACAGTTAGACTGCCAGGCGGAGGACAATAGTGAGCGTGCGGACGATTCGGGTTCTTATCGTCGACGACGTCCCCGAAAGCCGAGACAACGTCGAGAAACTCCTGCGATTTGAATCCGATATTGAGGTGATCGGTAAAGCAGCTCGAGGGCAAGAGGGTATCGACCTCGCACTGAAGCTGCAGCCGGACGTTGTCTTGATGGACATCAACATGCCCGACATGGATGGCATCACGGCAACCACGGAGATCACCTCTCGTCTGCCATCGGCCGGTGTCATCATGATGTCGGTCGAAGACGAGCCGGATCTGCTGCGGCGCGCGATGCTTGCCGGAGCGCGGGAGTTCCTCTCGAAGCCGTTTAGCCTCGAGGACCTCATCACCGCGGTACGTCACGTTTCGCGGTTGGCCCAACAGGTGCAACGCCCGGTCGCTGCCCCTGCGACGAACGGAACGGGACCCAGGTCCGTCGAGAGCGGTGGGTCGAAGGTCTTCGCGGTCGTGAGTAACAAGGGTGGCGTGGGGCGTTCAGTGCTGGCCACCAATCTTGCGATCTCTATTCGACAGCTTACCAATAAGCAAGTGGCGCTGGTCGATGCGTCGCTGAATTTCGGCGACATCGGGGTCATGATGAACGTTGTCAAAAGCAAGACGTTCAGTGATATTGCTGTGCCGCCTCACCTGCTCGATCGAGAGTTGCTCGACGACGTGCTCGTCACGCACTCGTCAGGAGTACGACTCCTCCTTGCGCCGCCAACTCCTCAGGAGTCAGAGACGGTGTCGCCGGAGCATCTCCGGGCAGCGGTATCAGTGCTTTCAAAGACGTGCGACTACGTCGTGATCGACACTCGGCCCGGTTTTGACGATACCATGCTGGCCCTGATGGACCAGTCGGACAAGCTTCTCCTGGTGCTGACGATGGAGATGACGGCCATAAAAGATACCCGTCAGTTCCTGGAAATCGCCGAACTGCTTGGATATCCGGAAGAGAAGATCACGCTGGTACTCAACCGCTTCAATAACTACTCTGGGATCCCGGTAACGGACATCTCGGAGAATCTCAAACGCGACGTCGAATTCAAGATTCCAGAAGACCATCAGGCAATCCTGCGGAGTATCAACGAGGGCTCGCCGCTCGTCGGAAGCCAACCTGAACATCGACTCTCGCTGGAAATTAACCGGCTTAGCTCAACGCTGGTTCAGGAAGATCTCGAAGATCAGGAAGTCGTAACAGCTGGCTCAAAACGTTCGGGCAGCCTGGTTTTTCGTTTGCGAACGGCATTGGGCCATGGATAAGCACCCATCGTCGATGAATCCGCCGTCCAAATCGATCGGAATGTGGCGGCTGAGGGGAATGTCGCAGCAGGGTTCGGGCGATGACATGAGTGATCTGTCGCCGCGTTCGCTGACAGTTCTTGGAGGGCGAAAACCATGTCTTTGCTGAAACGACTCGGTACGGTTCCCGAGGAGCCCTCTCAACAGGGACAGTCTCCGGCGCCGCCCGCCAACACGACGTCGAGGCTTGGCGCAACGGACGATGCACCAGGATCAGGCCCGCCGCGCGGCACCACTTCGGAGCTCGGCGCGTTACGGCGTCCCTCTATCACCAATGCGGCGGCAACGGCGCCGCGTCCTGATTCATTCAATGAGCTCAAGACTCGGGTGCAGAATCGACTGATCTCCGAGCTTGATCCTCGCATGGACCTGGCTAACCACGAAGAGGTCCGACGAACAGTCGAAGAGACGTTCCAGTCGGTTCTTGAGGCGGAGAACATCGTTCTCACGCGCGTCGAGCGTTTGCGACTCTACGAAGCAATCTCCGCTGAGATTCTCGGATACGGACCGATCGAGCCACTGCTGAAGGACGACTCCGTCTCTGAAATCATGGTCAATGGTCCAAGACAGGTCTACGTCGAGCGCGCAGGGAAGCTCGTACTGAGCGATGTCGTGTTTCAAGATGATGACCACGTTATGCGCGTCATCGACCGGATCGTGTCGCCGCTTGGCCGTCGAATCGACGAGAGCTCGCCGATGGTCGACGCTCGGCTTCCAGACGGATCTCGTATCAACGCGGTGATTCCGCCTATCTCGCTGGTTGGGCCTACGCTCACCATTCGTAAATTCGCCAAGGACCCGCTTACATCCGAAGATCTGATCCGATTCGGCACGGTAAGCCGAGAGATGGTCACCTTCCTGAAGGCGTGCGTCGAAGCTCGGCTAAACATTGTTGTTTCGGGTGGCACTGGATCCGGTAAGACGACCACGCTGAACGTGCTCTCATCGTTCATTCCGGACGACGAGCGCATCATCACGATCGAGAACGCGGCCGAGTTGCAGCTTCGTCAAGACCACGTTGTTACGCTGGAGTCTCGCCCATCGAATATTGAGGGGCGCGGCGAAATCACGATCCGCGATCTTGTAGTCAACTCGCTTCGTATGCGACCCGACCGAATCGTCGTCGGTGAGTGCCGATCCGGCGAGGCGTTGGACATGCTTCAGGCCATGAACACGGGTCATGATGGATCGATGACGACGGCCCACGCCAACACGCCACGTGATGCCCTGTCCCGTCTCGAAACGATGTGTTTGATGGCCGGCGTGGAGCTTCCCGTCCGTGCCATCCGGGAACAGATCTCCGCGGCTGTGGACTTGATCATCCAGCAGGCACGTCTCAAAGACGGCACTCGACGGGTCGTTGCCGTGACAGAAGTACAGGGCATGGAGGGTGACGTAATCGTCCTTCAGGACGTGTTCGTGTTCGAGCAGACCGGTATGGAGAACGGCAAGATTGTTGGCCGCATGAAGCCAACGGGTATTCGACCGAAATTCGTTGAGAAGTTCGAGCAGGCCAACATCTTCCTGCCGCCGACCATCTTTGGTGCGGGATATGATCGCTTGTTCTAATCGCCACGGCTCACTGCCGCGGCATCGGCAGATCTGGAGATCGCAGTGCTGAGTATAGCGTTGCTCATTTTGGCCGGAGCCATTGGGCTGACCGGGTTTGGGCTCGCGAACTGGCGGGAACGGGCCGCATCACCGGAGCTCGAGGAACGGCTGCAACAATTCGGCTCAATCGAGTATTTGCCGACCGACGCGCCCACATCGGTCCGTTCGCCTGGTCCTGTCGCCAAAGCGATGGATCGAGCGGTCGAAGGGAGCTCGTTCGGAGCGGGAGTTGCGTCGCTCCTCGCGCGAGCCAACTTCCGCATGACGGTGGGTGAATTTGTCGTGCTTCGAATCGCCGCGGCGGCGGGCACGGCGCTTATCGGCTTCGTGCTCGGGCGTGGACTCTCGAACCCCGTGATCGGTTTACTGGTTGCATTGTTTACGGCCGCGATCGGTTGGATGATCCCGCACTGGTACATGGGTCATCGAGCACGAAAGCGAACCACCGCGTTCGTCAATCAGCTCGGCGACGCCATTACGTTGATGGCGAACTCCCTTCGCGCAGGCTATAGCCTTATGCAAACGATGGAGCTGGTATCTCGAGAATCATCCCCGCCAATGAACGAGGAATTCACACGCGTTGTTCGCGAGGTTGGCCTTGGGATCACGGCGCAGGAAGCGATGGATCACCTGCTCCGCCGTGTCACCAGTGAGGACCTTGATCTACTTGTAACAGCGATCAACATTCAGCGTGAGGTGGGTGGGAACCTCGCCCAGATCCTCGACGTTATTGGCGAGACGATTCGCGAACGCGTCCGTATCAAGGGCGAGATTCGTGTCCTGACAGCGCAAGGTAGCCTCTCTGGATACATAATCAGTGCGCTGCCGATCGGACTGGCGGGGGTCATGTTCGTGATGAACCCGTCGTACATCTCATCTCTCTTTACGTTTCCATGGGTCTGCTTGCCGATCACTGGCATGGTTCTGATCATTCTCGGGTTCTTTGCCATGCGGAAGATTGTTCAAATTGAAGTCTAGACGGACGTCGTCAGTGAGGAATTGGTCGTGAGCCCCTTACTATTGGTTGTCACTATCGTCGTGGTGATCCTCGCCATCGCCGCGGTGTACCTTGGGCTGCGGCGACCTGAGCGAGCGATCATTATTGAAGAGCGTTTGGCACAGTTCGGAAACCGCGTCCCGACACTCGAAGAGGTCGAGCTTCAGCGTCCGTTCCAGGATCGTGTCCTGGTTCCAGTGCTGACGAGTCTCTCGAAGAAGGCAGGGCGATTCGCGCCCAGCCAGAACGCGGTCAGACTTCGGCAGCAGCTTCTCGAAGCGGGCGCACCAAAAGGTCTCGGACCCACGGAGTTCACCGGTTTGCGTGTGCTCCTTTCCGTCGGGTTCGGCGTACTCCTGTTCTTGCTGATGCTGCCAACTTCGGGTGGCATCATGCTCAAGGGCGGTCTTCCGCTCGTCGTTGCGATACTTGGCTATGCCATGCCTGGCATCTGGCTAAGCTCACGTATCAAGCGACGAAAGACGGAAATCACGCGTGGGTTGCCCGATGCCATCGACTTGTTGACGATCAGCGTCGAGGCCGGTCTCGGATTTGATCCGGCGCTGGCTCGGGTTGTTGAGAAATGGGACAACGCTCTCACTCGTGAGCTCGGTCGCATGCTCTCCGAAATTCGCATGGGAGCCTCGCGTCGCGACGCCATGCGCGAGCTCGCCACGCGCGTCAATGTCGACGATCTCAATACGTTCATCTCGGCGGTGATTCAGGCCGACCAGCTTGGTGTGAGCATCAGCCAGGTTCTGCGTATCCAATCGAAGCAGATGCGACAAAAGCGGCGGCAACGCGCGGAAGAGAAAGCGCAAAAGGCGCCGCTGAAGATGCTCTTCCCAATGATCTTCCTGATCTTCCCGTCGATTTACATCGTGATTCTCGGTCCGGCGATTCCTAATGTGATCGATGCCTTGAAATAGCCTGAATGGCCCCGGATGTCAGCAGCGCTACGGACGAGATGACGGCTGAAACCATTCAAAGGAGAGACGCGGTGGCCATCGACGATCTGAAAGGAATGTCGGTCGTTCGGATCGTCAATGAGACGAAGCAGACGGAGCTGGGTGAGCGCGTCGAGGTCGCTCGTTCGTTTTGGAAGCGTGGGATTGGGCTGATGCTACGCTCAGGGCTTTCAAAGGGTAGCGGTTTAGTTATTGACCCCTGCTCATCCATCCATACAATGTGGATGCGGTTTCCGATCGATGTGCTCTACGTTGATCAGGACGGTACCGTCAAACGCGCTGACGAATCGATGAAACCGTGGCGGTTTGGCCCGCTCCTCGTACGTGGGAAATACGTCATCGAACTGCCATCTGGAACCATCCGCTCGGCGGAAACCGAGAAGGGCGACAAGATACAGCTTCGGCCCATCTAACGGGCAACTACCTCGAAGGGAACCCGGGATCCAATACATTCGCCATGTGGCTGCCTTGCTCGAAGACATCGTCTTCCCGCCAATATGTGGCGGTTGCCGCAAACGAGGTACATGGCTTTGCGACAGATGCCTCTCCTACCTCGTATCCATCCCACGACCAATCTGTCATCGATGCGGACTACCATCCACTGAGCCGTGCATGACGTGTGGGTCGTGTGCGGGATGGCCTTCAGAGATCGGCTCATTTCGCGCCGCCTTTGCGTTTGCTGGACCAATCCGAGAAACAATCCACCGGTTCAAGTACCAGGGAGAGTTTGCGCGGGCGAGCTCCCTCGCAGAACTGATGTTCCGCGGTATCTTTCGTCCGGAGTTTGTGGACGCGCCAAGCTGGGACGCGATCGCGTTCGTTCCATTACATCCGCGACGAAGGCGGCAGCGAGGTTTCGACCAGTCAGAATTATTGACCCGGCATTTGGCCAGTCGGATGGAATTGCCACGATCCGCAGGATTGATTCGACGTGTCGACACCCCTTCACAGGTGGGGCGCGGCGAACATGACCGGCGCGAAAACGTTCGCGGAGCATTCGCGTGGAGTGGTGAACCACTTAGCGGCGAGCGCATCTTGTTGGTCGACGATGTCCTTACGACGGGGGCAACAATGGTGGCTGCTGCGCGTGGACTGATTTCGGCCGGCGCCATGCGAGTGGACGGCTTCGCGATCGCGCGTGAACTCCTGGACTAGACGGAGCGAACGACTAGCTCCTCGATCCCGCGATGATTTGTCGTGCGACGTCCCGAGTCCATCGGTCCGCCACTGATATGCGCTCCAGGTCGAGACCTCCGGACGGCGCAATGTGTCGATCAAGCACTTCTTCAACGACTTCGGGAATGCGTGTAAACGCAATTTCTCCCGCGAGAAACGCCTCGACCGCAACCTCGTCAGCCCCGCTCAGAACAGTGGGATACGTGCCTCCCGAAAGTCCTGCCTCGCGAGCCAGACGCAGCGCGGGGAATCGAGCGAGATCCGGAGCGCTGAACTCGAGCTTCCCGAGCTGGGCAATGTCGAGTCTGTGCTGTGGGGCTGGAACCCTGCGCGGATAGGTGAGAGCATGCTGGATCGGCACGCGCATGTCGTGGACGCCCATCTGCGCCAAGACGGATCCATCGGTAAAGCTGACCAGCGAATGTACGATGCTCTGGGGATGGATCACGACATCTATCTGCTCGTATGGGACGTCGAATAACCAATGCGCTTCGATTACCTCGAGTCCTTTGTTCATCAATGTGGCGGAATCGATCGTGATCTTGCTTCCCATGCTCCAGTTTGGGTGACGGAGGGCCTGCTCCACGGTCACGCTGTCCAACGCGTCGATTGGGAAGTCAAGGAACGGCCCGCCCGAGGCGGTGAGCGTCACCTTCGCGACGTCATCGGTAATTCGCGGCGAATTTAGACACTGCCAGACTGCGCTGTGCTCGCTGTCAACGGGCCGAATCTCGACTCCCCGTCGACGGGCTTCCGGAATGATCACACCACCGGCGCAGACAATCACCTCTTTGTTGGCAAGCGCGATGATCTTGCCCTGTTGGATGGCTCTCAATGTCGGCAGGATCGCCGCGTGCCCCGATGTGGCTACGACGACGATGTCGACGTCCGGATGAGTCGCGGCGGCAATCAATCCGTCGATTCCGGATGAAAACTCGACCGTCGGAAACATCTTGGTGTCGATGTTGCACTCACACGATACGAATCGTGGCTTGAAACGACTGATCTGTTGGCAAAGAATCTGATGATTGTTCCCGGCAGCCAGCGCGACAATCTCGAATTCGTCGGGAAGACTCAGCACGACTTCGAGCGTTTGCCGGCCAATTGATCCTGTGCTGCCGAGAAGTGCGATTCTGCGAGTCACATCCATCCGATCCGGAGAAAAAGTTGAATCAGGACATAGGTTGTCGGAAAGGTGAACAGCAGGGCGTCAATGCGATCAAGCATACCGCCATGCCCAGGAATAAGTTCTCCCATGTCTTTCACGTTGAGCGAACGTTTCATTGCGCTTTCCACCAGATCACCAATCTGACCGGAGAGAGCGAGAACGAAGCCAACACCACATGCGAGCGCCACACTTATGGATGCGCCGAAGAGCCAGGCCGCGAGTGCGCCGGTTGCTGTTCCCGCGACCAAACCACTCACGGCGCCAACTCGCGTTTTTCCCGGGCTGAGCCGAGGAGCAAGCTTGGATTTCCCATATTTGCGACCGATCAAGTAGGCGGCGGTGTCATTCAGCCAGGTGACCGAGAAGACAATGCCGACCCACGCCAGTCCTTGACCAGGTGTGTGCAGCCATCCCGCCACGCGATTTGACCAGTCCTGGGTTGAATTGCCGCCAAAGTCTCGCAATGCAACTGCGAAAAAGAGGGGAACGGCCACGTAGACGACGGTCGCAAGGGTCAGCGACCAATCGACGAGGATACCCACGTGGCTCTCCCGGACCAGCATAGACGCTGAGACAGCCAGAAGCGCGATGATCATCAGCCAACTGAGAGACGAGTCTGGAGACTCGAAGGCAACGACAATCAAGAAGAGCGCGCCGAGGGCGAGACCGGTGAGCTTGAACGGATGGTATCCAGCCTTTTCGTAGACGGTCGACATCTCGTGGATGCCGGCCAGCACTACGATGAGCATTGCAGCGGCGAAGAGATAGCTTCCGAGCAGCGCCGGAACCGCCGCGAAGAGAACGATCCCGATAGCGCTAATCGATCGCTGGCGCAACACGCTTGGACGGACCTCCGTTCAGCTGGAAGTCCGACCCGGGGCGGCGGGTTTGATTCCCCCGAAACGGCGGTCGCGATTTCGGTACTCGTTGACCGCTTCCTCGAGGTCGTCAGGTCCGAAGTCTGGCCAGAGCACTGGTGTGAAGAAGTATTCAGCGTACGCCGCTTGCCAGAGGAGAAAATTGCTGGTTCGGTACTCGCCGGAGGTGCGGATGATGAGATCGGGGTCCGGCATATCGTTGGTGTAGAGATACCGGCTGATCAACTCCTCGTTCACGTCGTCGGCCGGAACGCCGTCTGTGACGATGCGACGGATTGCCTGGATTAGTTCTGCGCGCCCGCCGTAGTTAAATGCGAGTGTCAGGACGATCCCGTCGTTGTTCCGCGTGAGAGCGATCGAATCCTTGATAGCGTCTTGCAGTTCCGGCTCGAGGCCATCGAGACTGCCGATATGCCGCAACTGGGCTCCTCGGCTATTCAGTTCTTCTGTCTCGCTGCTGATGGCCTCGGCCAGAATTCGCAGGATACCTTCGACCTCGTCGGGAGGACGTCGCCAGTTTTCGGTCGAAAACGCCCACAAAGTCAGATATTGGATGCCAATCTCACCCGCCTTGTTCGTGATGCGGCGAATGTTCTCAGTCCCGGCCTCATGTCCGGCGATGCGCGGCAGCCCTCGCTTGGTCGCCCAACGACCGTTGCCATCCATGATGATGGCGACGTGTTGCGGCACGCGCCTGCCGCCGCCGACCGAACCATTCTCCTTGCCGGAAGACGGCTCCGAGTCGGGAAGCGAAGATTCTGAGGATGGGCTATCAGACTTCGAGGACTTCATCCTCTTTTTGCTTTCCTATCTTGTCGGCTTCACTGACGAACCGATCCGTGAGCTCCTGGATCTGCTGCTCTCCACGCCGCTCGTCGTCCTCGCCGATCTGCTTTTCTTTCATCAGGTCTTTGATTTGGGCGACGGCGTCTCTCCGAATGTTTCGCAGGGCCACTCGATCTTCCTCGACCTTGGCGCGGACGACGCGCACAAGTGATTTGCGGCGTTCCTCAGTGAGCGCAGGAATGGCGATGCGAATAAGCTGGCCGTCGTTGGTGGGGTTGAGTCCCAAATCGGAGCTTCGAATCGACTTCTCGATAATGCCGAGCGAGCCGCGGTCCCACGGTTGCACCACGAGCAGTCGTGGTTCGGGCGCACTTATACCCGCGAGCTGATTCAGCGGCGTTGGAGTTCCGTAGTATTCGACGTCGAGATGCTCGATGAGTCCTGGCGCGGCGCGCCCTGTTCGGATTCCGGAAAGCTCGCGCTTGAGCGCGACGATGGTCTTCTCCATACGGTCTTCCGCGTCGAGGAGAATGTCATCAATCATCGGTCATCCCTCCTCGTTGTCGCTCGCAGTCTGGGGACGATGTGCGCTCACGTCAAGTCGAGTGAGGCGCGTCAGGACACGAGCGTTCCAACGTCTTCGCCAAGCGCCGCCCGTTCAATATTGCCGGGACTCAACAGATCGAAGACCACGATTGGCAGATTGTTCTCCCGGCAGAGCGCCAGGGCCGACTGATCCATTACCCGCAGATTTCGTTCGAGGGCCTCTTGATGAGAAACCGTCTTGTAGAGCGTGGCTGATGGATTCAGCTTGGGATCGTCGTCGTACACACCGTCGACGTGATTCTTGCCCATCAGGATGACTTCAGCGCCGATCTCCAGTGCGCGCAGCGCTGCAGCCGTGTCGGTGGTGAAATATGGGTTTCCAGTACCGCCCGCCAGGATGACCACTCGGCCTTTTTCCATGTGACGGATCGCACGTCGCCGAATGTATGGCTCGGCAACCTGATGCATTTCGACTGCTGTTTGCACACGCGTCTGGACTCCTTGATGCTCGAGTGCATCCTGGAGAGCCAACGCGTTGATAACAGTCGCCAACATGCCCATGTAATCGGCCGTCGAGCGGTCCATTCCGCGTGAGCTTGCGGCCAGTCCGCGCCAGATGTTGCCGCCGCCGACAACGATCGCGACCTCAACACCTTCGGAAACGACGCGTGAGATCTCATCCGCGAGCGCGGTGACGACGACGGGATCGACGCCATAGCCGAACTGACCCATCAGCGCTTCGCCTGAAAGCTTCAGGACGACGCGAGAATAGCGTAGTTCGCCGCGGTCTGTCTGGCTATCGTCGCCGATTGCTGACACGATCCCCGTTACTCCTGAGCCGAATCGTCGTCGCTCGCGCCGAGCTCGAAGCGAACGAAACGCCGGACGACGATGTTCTCGCCCAACTTGCCGATCTGCTCCTTGATCAGGTCCTGTATGTTGCGCTTTGGGTCCTTGATGAACGGCTGAGACAGCAACGTGGCCTGCTCGAGATACTTCTCCCGACTACCAAATTCCTTCTCTCCAGCGGCGAGAGCCTCTTGCGGAACGTCGCTTTCTGAGACGTAGCTCGGATTGGACGCCGCGACCTGCATGGCAATGTCGCGAACGAGCGATCGGAAGTCTTCAGTACGCGCCACGAAGTCGGTCTCACAGTTGACTTCGACCAACGTGCCGATACGTCCACCATTCTGTCCGGGCTGCCCGCCGTGAATGTAGGACCAAACGAGCCCCTCAGAGGCCTCTCGGTCGGACTTTCGCTCGGCGCGCTTCAGTCCTTGCTGTTGGAGAAGCTGGGTCGCCTTGGTGAAGTCTCCATCAGCGGCCTCGAGCGCTCGCTTAGCGTCCATGATTCCGGCGCCTGTTTGCTCACGGAGATCCTTCACCATTTGCGTGGTGATTTGCACATTTCCTCCCTAAGTGTCTGCAATGAGAGATATGCTGAGGCCGGCGTCGGAGCCGGCCTCGAGCGATGAGCATCAACGCCTAGCGGCGAGGGGTAGCTCGATCATTCGAGCTCGAGTCTTCTTCCTCGTCCTCGTCGTTCTCGCTTTCGTCGAACATCTCGTAGGCTGATCTGTCCGAATTCTCGTCGATACCGGCCTCGCCGGCCAGGGTGCTCTCAGCCTCTGTGCGGCCTTCGACGACCGCGTCCGCGATGCGGGATGTGATCAAGCGGACCGATCGAATCGCGTCGTCGTTGGCTGGGATGACGTAGTCGACCAGATCCGGGTCGCAATTGGTATCGACCATCGCGATGATCGGGACCCCAAGTCGTCGTGCTTCCGCTACCGCAATCGTTTCTCGCTTGGGATCGACGATATAGACAGCCGTCGGCAGCTGAGTAAGGTCGCGTAAACCGCCTAACGACTCCTGCAGCTTCTCGAGTTCGCGATGCGTCTTGACCTGCTCCTGCTTGGGAAGGTTCTCGATTTCACCGCCGTAAACTCGACGCTCGAGCTCTCGCAGATAGCGCAAACGTGATCGAATGGTGACGAAATTTGTGAGCGTTCCGCCGAGCCAGCGTCGGTCGACGAATGGCATTCCGCAGCGCCCGGCCTCATTTCGCACAGTGTCCTGCGCCTGTTTCTTGGTGCCCACGAAAACGATGCGGCCGCCATTGAGGGCGATGTCGCGTGCGAAATCCTGGGCCTCCTGCAAGAGACGTGCGGTCTGCTGCAGATCGATAACGTGGATGCCATGTCGATCGGAAAAAATGTAGGGCCGCATCTTCGGGTTCCAGCGTTTTGTCTGGTGCCCAAAGTGCACACCCGCTTCGAGCAGCGCCTTCATTGTGACGCGGGTGGCTTCGCTCTCGGAAACGGTGACCAAAGACGTGTCCTTCCTGGTGTTTGTTCGACCGTGCCGTTCACCCCAATCCAGGACCGTGGCTCAGACGGCACACCAGGATCAGTCCGGGCACGTGAAAATTTGGCCACGAGTGCGGCCGCAAATCAGTATAGCATAGGGCATTTAACGGCGGCTATTGCCCGTCAGGACGATGGTTCCAGGTAGTCCGCGACGATATACCCAGTCTCCCCACCGCTGGTCTTAACCGGCCACCAGGTATACCCGTCAGCGTCGGTCGAATCCCCGGTAATCGTGACGGCGGTCCCTTCCGACAACGTGTCAACGACGTTGCCGCCAGTGGACGGACCGTCACGCATGTTCACGCCGGTGCCGCCAGTATTGGCCACAACCGCGGCGCCTCCTGAAGCGAGCGTTCCTGACGTGGCACTCGTCGGGGTTCCTGAGGCAGTCGATGAGGTCGCGGTCGCCACGACTCGTGGAGTGCCGGAGACCGACGATGCGCTAGGGCTGCCGGAAATGATCACTTGACTGCTTGACGTCGGAGTAGTCCCCGGTGTCGTGGCGTTGCCGCTGCCCCCGCCGATGAGGTGACTCAGCCAAAACCAGGCGAGTCCTAGGAGAACGATCACACCCAGTACCGGCGCGGCGATACGCAGATAGTCTGTCCAGTATCGCTCTTCCGGAGAATACGTGAATTGTCGATCATTCCCACCAGGACGGTTAGGATCGGACGGCGAACCGGAAGGACGACCGGCATCCTCGTCGTCATCGAAATCATCAGCATTACGGCGGGGGCCCGACGGCGGGTACTGGTTCATTTCACCTCCTCGGTCGTCAGTCGTCCGACTCGTGGTGGCCCGGGGACCAGGACTATTACTCATCGCTGAAAGCGACAGATCATCGGGCTGGGAAACCCGCGCTCGCTGTTCGGGACGCTCTTCTGTGGCTTGCGCGTTTCTCGCGTTGGCTCCCACTGTGGGGCCGTCGATCGGCTCCCAGTAGTTGCCCATACCGCGGTCGCAATCCAGATCGTCCTCGCCGACGAGGTGGCTTTGTTGGGGCGAGTAAAGGAGCGGGTTCCGGCACCATCCCTTACGCCAGATGGGAGCCGGTTCGTAGTGCTTACACGTACTACACTTGCGGACAGTCACGCAGTTCCCTCTCTGCCGCGTTTCTGATCATTGGGGAAGAGGCTGAGATCATCAGAGCGCACAGCAGACCTGGGACGTTATTTAGTCCCTTGCCGGAACACGCGACTCGATTTTGCCCCAGCCGTCGACGACATTATAGCACGCAGTCTGCCGGGGCTGGCTATGAGGGAACTCGATTTTGAATTGTCGTGGTGGACTATTCGTCCGACTCTTTGCGCGTCCGCGTACCTGAAACGGTCTCGTCTTCATCAGAGCCGAATCTGCGTAACACACCCTGCGCATTTTCACTTGATTCGTTTGCGGTTGACGTCGTTCCAGTCATCATCGAAGGGGCTTCCATGCGAAGCTCTCCTTCGAGGATGGCCCCCTCATTAATGACCAGGCTCTCGGTCAAGACGGTGGCATAGACCCGCCCGGTAGGCATGAGCTGGAGCTTGCCGCGGCATGTCACGGTGCCACGCAATTGGCCGGCTACCGCGATGCTGGATGCTTCGACCGACGCGTCGATGTCAGCGCCTTCAGCAATGTAGAGCAGGCCCTGGCATTTGACATTTCCTCGGAGTACGCCCTCGATACGCAGATCGCGATCGGTCGTGAAGGTGCCCTCCACGTTCGAGTGGCGGTCCACCAGGCTATAGGCCTCGGTTGACTGAGCCGAGCTCTCACCATACGAGCCACTTGGACCCGACGGTCGATACGACATCTGCGTCCCTCCACAATGCTGTCAGCACAGCCTACCGCGAGGATCGTCTCCCCGTCGTCGTCCCCGCATCCGTCGAATAGGTGGACGTCGTTCCACCGGATTCCATCTTGAGCTGTCCAGAGAGTTGAGCGCCTTCGTGAACGATCAGTCTGGGCGCTTTGACGTCACCCGAGACGTGCCCTTGCGCCAACAGTTCCAGTCGACCGCGTGCCTCGACCTTGCCACGTACGGTGCCAGCAACGACCACGTTGTCGGCGAAGATGTGCGCATCGACTTCAGCGCCTTCCGCCACGAACACGTCGTTGGCCGCGTGCAGCTCCCCTTCGGCGCGCCCATGGACGTTGATCGACCCCTCCGTGCGCAGGATGCCATTCCAGTTCGAGTTGGATGAGACGACACTGGTTGCCGCATCAGACGTTTGCCAGCTCGCTCGATAGGCAGGCTGCGCCTGGGCGATCGACTGCGTCTGTGCGAGCTCTTCCGAAGACGTGCGACTCGCCGCATACTCATCGTCGCGCTGGGCCGCTGCCGCGGTGGCAAACTGAGAGGTGTCTTGTGGTTCGTCGTACCGATACTCGTCGGTTCCAAGATCATCGTCTGTTTGCGCCTGTTTACGCAGGCTCGTTACCTGACGTTGGAACGAGTCGCTCCGCGGATTGTTGTCCTTGCGGAACATCATGAGCATCCCTCCCGCTCGAGTCTGTTCGGTTGAAGGCGCGGTGGCGGGCTGGTCGATCTCATTCTGAACGTCAGCTTCTGCGTGCGGGCTGAACGAAAGAATTCCACTGCGCCACTCGGCGAGTAACGAAGGCCGCCATCTCCAGGTGCGGGCGAGCCATTCGGTAAGACTTCCGGGTCGCCATATGCTGCTGCCAAATGAACTTACAGCTCCCCGCCAGAATGCTGGAATTGGCTTAGCACTCATCGTGTACTCGCTCCTAGCGATTTTACTATGGACGGTCTAGTGGCGCACCAGAGCCAGAAAATCCCCACGTACATTCGGCTCTGACGGTGTAAGTATATAGTGTACGTACACACTTGTCCAGGGTTGTTCGCCTCCTTCGCGAAGGCTGCGAGCCGAATATCGCGTGTCCAAACGGTTGGGTGATGCTTTGGAACAGGGTAGAATTTAGCCATGGAAGAGGCTGAACGAAGCGCCCTGTACGCGTACGTCGGGATATTACTGGGGTTCAAGATCTTTACCCTGGTGATTATCCTGTGGCTGACGTCGTCGTGGGAAACGGTCGTATTCGTTCTGGCGGGCCACATCCTCTGGGTGGCCGGAATCGGGGTGCTGGTTGCCGGACCAGCCGCGTTTTGGATGCGCCTCTTTCGCGTTCGTCGCAAGCGTCATATTCTGCAACACGCGGAATGGCACGTCGATGAGCCGCTGGGTAGCATTCGGACCGAGAACGCGTCCGACAGCTAAGCTCGGCGATTCCCCTGCCCCCAATTCTCGGGTTATTTCTCATCCAATTGGCCAGTTGATGGTTTTCTCGTGATTGAGCGGGATCGCGTGACGACGGCCGAATGCCGGGCGATCGCACATCGCGAGCGAACTTGTGGCGAGTGTAGTTGACCACCGATGGGTAACCGAAATTGGTCAAGGGGAAGTGCTGGCTGAACGGTGGAAGTTGGCGATTTTCAGAGGTCAGAAGTGGCTCGACGGGTACGCCCGGCAGGATTCGAACCTGCGGCCTTTTGCTCCGGAGGCAAACGCTCTATCCACTGAGCTACGGGCGCGCGCGAGGCCAAGCACCACTATACCACCGCGACGATTCGTCAAACAATCACCGTCGCCGCGACCTTGCGATCAGCCTGACGGTGCCGAACGGGTGCTGTTGGACACGTCGCTTTCGACCAATTGCGCGATGTCGTTTCCGAGGCGAACGCTGTAGTTCGTGCCCCGGTCTTCGGGGTAAATCTGCGACGTGTTGGCCAGGTAGAGCCCAGGGAGGGGTGTGCGCAGGCTGGGAATTCGGTCCGAATAGTGCAGGGTGATGATCGGCTGCGCCGCTCGTTCGCGAAAGACCCAGTAGTGCTCGATCCAGCTACGATCGAATTCTGGATTGATCCGTTGAAGATACGGGAGATACTCCTCAAACAGTTCTTCATCCGACATGCTCAGATACGGATGGTCTTGATCGACGTATTTCCCCGCGTAGATCAAATGCCAGCCCTGATAATGATCCGGGCTGATCAGATTGGTGTGCTCGATGACGCCAGTGAATGGTACAGACGGATCTCCAATGTTGAGCCAATAGATCTCCGACAGTGGGCGGCGGGATTGGAGCACCATGGTGATGGCGGCCTGATAGATTGCGCCCGTCAGCTTGCGTCGGTAATCCTCTGGAAGATCCGGCACGAGGCGCATCAAGATCGGCGAGGGCACAGTCGCGACGATGATGTCTCTTTCCACTTCATCGCCCTCGGAGGTCTTCACCACCCAGCCGTCTTCGGTTTGCGTCAGTGCGTCGGTACCAACGCCGGCTTTGATCACGCCGCCCTTCTCACGAATCGCCTCACCAAGGCGATCGATCAACACATTGAAACTCCCCAGAATGTACCCCAGATGCTCCTTTTCGAGAGGGGAGCGGCGTGATTGCGTTCGCAGGAAGATCTTGTTCCAGAACCAGACCATCGCGACTTCGTCGTAGCGGGCGCCGAATTTGGCGCGCAGTTGCGCGCCCCAAACACGATCGAAGGCACGGTCGCCGACGGCACGTCTGAGCCAGCTTGCGGTGGTGACGCGCTCGAATTTCTTCCAGGACTTCGTCTTCTGCAGATAAAGGGTGATCACTCCGATGCGAATTCGGTCGATCAGCGGAATGAAATCGAGCTTGAGCAGGTCGGTTGCGCTCGACAACGGATAGATGCGGCCATCCTGAAAGAACCCGACCTTGGAAGTCGGCCAGATCAGGTGATCTGAGATGCCGAGCTCTTCAATGAGATCAGCAATGGCATGATCGCTGGTGAACAGGTGGTGGTAAAAGTATTCCAGGGCGGTGTCCAGCATGGGAAATGCGGCGGCCTGGCCGCCGATGCGCTCCGCGCGCTCCCACAACACCACGTCGTGACCGGCCGCGGCAAAACGATAGGCGGCGGTCAATCCCGCGATACCGCCACCGATAACACCAATGCGAATTCGATCAGCCATGCATGCTCCCGAGCGCGTCCTATATTAGGTCGTGGCCTGACGCTGCAGTCCGCCACGAAGGCGGGCAAAGAAGCGATGCACTTCACGGTTCTCCCACACGACCAGAACTTGGCTCGCATTGAAGATCGATGAATAGGTGCCGCTGACGATGCCGATCAAGAGCGCCAAGACGAACCAGTGGGTCGACGCGCCGCCGAACAGGTAGAGTGCGATCAGCGTGAACACCACGGTAAGTGAGGTGTTGAGCGAGCGAACCAGGGTCTGAACCACACTGTAATTGACGACTTCTTCGAACGTTCGGCCGGCTCGACGATTCAGATTCTCTCGAATTCGGTCGAAAACCACGATCGTATCGTGAACCGAGAAGCCGATCACGGTGAGCAACGCTGTGACGAAGAGGGAATCGACCTCTACGCCTGAGACCCAACCTAGAATCGAGAAGATGCCGATCACTACCGCTACGTCGTGCAGCATGGCGATGATCGCGGCGATGCCATACAAGAACGGGTTCTGCGTATTTCGGAATGCATACGCGATGTAGATCAGCACGCCGATCGAGGCCAAGAAGACCGCGACGATGGCGCGGTTACGTATGGCAATCCCCAGTGACGGTCCAACCGACTGAAAATCGAGTTCTTTGAACGTGCCGAACTGGTCGGTGAGGGCCTGGGCGATGGTCGCCTTGGTGTCTGAGCCCTCTTTGAGCTCTTTCATGCGGATGATGATCCCGGTGTCACCGGAAGTCTGGACGAGTGCGTCGCCATACCCATAGTTGCTCAAGACTGCTGAGACTGCCGATGGCTCGACCTTCTGCGTCAGCTGGATTTCCCAAATAGTCCCACCGGTAAAGTCGATGCCGAGCTTGAGTCCATGGGTAACCAGCGAAAAGAGGCCAGGCAGAATCACGAGCAGTGACAGCCCGAACCACCAATACCGCTTACCGACGATGTTGAGTTTCACGCACACATCCCTTGAATACGAACGGCACAGAGTTCAAGAATCGGGTGGTTCATTCAGTCTCCCACCGCGCGCTGACCTGGGCGCATCGACGTCGCTTCCACGCCGAACCACCACTGATTGTGAATCCAACGCTGCGACAGCAAGAGTCGCAGGAAGGTGCGCGTCACCACGATCGCTGTGAACATACTCACCGACACACCAATGAAGAGTGTGAGTGCGAAGCCCTGGATAATGCTCGCACCAGTGTAGCGACCGAACCAGAACAGAATAAGCGACGTGATCATCGTTGAAATATTCGAGTCGCGAATCGACGGCCACGCATGGTCGAAGCCAGCGTCAACCGCTCTCCCGACCGGATGACCAAGGCGCAATTCTTCCTTGAGTCTTGCAAAAATGAGCACATTGGCATCTACGGCCATACCGATCGACAGGATGAAACCTGCAATGCCTGCTAACGTCAACGTCACCGGTATGAGCTGGAATAGCGCAAAGACGACGAGCGTGTAGATCACCAATGCAATTACCGATAGGAAGCCCGGAAGTCGGTAGAAGAGGATCATGAAGAGCGCTACGATTGTCAGCCCCGAAAGGCCCGCGATCAAGCTCTTGTGGATCGAATCCTGGCCGAGCGTCGGTCCGACGACCTGACTCTGGATGACCTCGAGCGGAACCGCCAGCGCGCCAGACTTAAGCTGGAGAGAAAGATCGCGGACTTCAGATGTCGTCATACCGCTGATCTGGCCGGTATCGGAGATTGCGCCCTGAATGGTGGCGGAGTTGATGACCTTCTTGTCGACGACGATCGACATCGGCTGCCCGATGTGCGTGCTGGTGTACTGGTAGAACTTCGCGGCGGCGTCTGACTTCAACGTGAATCCGACGACCAGCGATCCGACCTGGTCCGTTGTTGGATAGGCGTCTTTCAGATCGGCGCCGGTGATGATCGTCTGATAGGTTGGGCCGGTAGGTGCGTTGGAATTGTCTGTCGTCGACCCAGCGACCGGTGTCGCCCCTGGGGTTGCTTCCGTGCCGGCGGCTGGGCTTGCTCCTGGCGTTGCGCCTGGAGTCCCAGCGCCAGGCGTTCCCGTCGCACCGTTGACCTGTTCCGGGCCGCCGAGTGACGTAGTCACTGTGGTCCCGACCGGCAAATAGTTCCCTTGTGGATCAATGATCTCGAGCAACGCAGTCTGTTGCAGTACTCGAACTGCGTTTTCCGGGTTGTCGACGCCAGGCAGCTCGATCACAATCTGATCGCTGCCGCGCGTCTGGATCAGTGGCTCACTTACGCCGAGCCCGTTGACGCGGCGTTTGATCGTGTCCATGGTGCCGAGCAACGCATCATGACTGACGCTTTGTCCGGCGGGCGGATTTGCCTGCAAGACAACCTGAAGTCCGCCCTGCAGATCAAGTCCCTTATGAACGAACACACGATTCTTCCAGTTGAAGGGATCAATCGTGTGTCCTGGGAGATCAACCCACACTGAGCCGATGGTAAGCAAAACGATGAAGCCGAGAGTAAACCATGGGGTCCAACGGATTCTGCGCAATGTGGGAACTCCTCAAGGCTGGCTTGCTCCGACAGACCGGAGTACCAGCACCGATCAACACACTGTTCCGCCACTTGGCGACAAACAAAAGGGGATTATAGTCGTGAGGATAGCGGTCGTCAAAACGCTGTTCGCGGTTTCCGAGTACCGTCAACGATTGCGATACAGGTTCTGGCGCTGAATATGCTCTTCCACGGGCTTCGGTACGTGATAGGTTATCGGTTCACCATCGCGAACGCGGCGACGAATTTCGCGGGACGAGATTTGAATCAATGGCACAGGCACCAGGTCGACGCGATCTCTGGCGTCCGGCACGGCCGTCAAGATGGATTCGAGATCGACGTTGACTCCTGGGCGCAACGCGACTCCCAGACGTGCATTTCGAGCGATTCGGTTGGGATCGTGCCAAGTGGGAAGGTCGCGGAGTGAATCCTGTCCCATGAGAAAATAGAGTTCAGATTGTGGATAGCTGCCGCCGAGGATCTCGATGCTGTCGGCTGTGTACGAAAGACCAGGCCGATCCATGTCCACGGTCGAAATCTCAAACCGCGGATTCCCTTCCAGCGCCGCACGTAACATGACCATGCGATCGTCGTTCGGGCCAACGGATTGTCCGGTCTTGTGAGGCGGAAGATTTGACGGCAAGAAGAGGACGCGATCGAGCGAGAGCCGGAACATGAGCTCTTCGGCGATGAGCAGGTGTCCAAGGTGAATCGGATCGAATGTTCCCCCGAAAATCCCGAGTCGATTTCCCCGGCTCAGCTGAGCACCTCTCTCGTCGCTATGTCCGCGCCCGTGACCATCCGTACGGGTGTGCGTATCGTAACATCCGCGACGTCCGACACGAGCAACCGGGGCTCTTATGACGCCGTAATTCGCCACGAAGTATCATTCGGTCCTCATGAAGTTCGCGTCATTGATCGCCACGAACCGGACCCTCAGCATGGCCCGGACCAGCCACCGCGATGAGAGAATGAGTCACCATTCGTTTGATCGCAAGGAGTTGTAGTGGAACGGTGGGAGCCACCGGTCGCACCCGAATCGCCTCCGGCCGCGAAGCCGCGATCACCGTTGAGCTTCATTCGAGGCCAGGACGCCGTTCCCGAAACAGTCGAGATTCTCATCCCCCGCATCGCGATTGCGTTCATGCTCCTCTTGCCTTCGTCCGGTAGAGTGCCTTCTCTCTGGTTGTCAGTTGTCGGACCATTGACTGTCCTACTTCTGCTGGCTGGAGGGACG
Source organism: uncultured Chloroflexia bacterium (assembly GCA_963815715.1). Taxonomy (GTDB): domain Bacteria; phylum Chloroflexota; class Chloroflexia; order Thermomicrobiales; family Thermomicrobiaceae; genus CALAGB01. The sequence goes on from CAWFHU010000001.1 coordinate 29,663, forward strand.
CTACAGTCGAATTGGGGCAGTCCGCTGAGTCGTGCGTCCTGGCTCATGGATGGCCTGATCCTCGGAATCTTGACACCCATTCTGGTGGTCAACGCCTTCGCGGCGACCGGCACGGGACCGATCCGTCACGCCGAGTCATCGGTCTATCTTCAAACCATCGTGGCCGCAACGATCGTGCTGATCGGGCTGATCCTGTATGGATCGCGTCTTCGTGGTCGCCAGGCGCTCTCGTGGGGCGTTCTCTTCGTTCCGGCGCCGCTGTCCGCGATCGCGCTGGTCTCAGCCTACGCTGACTTCAAGACCACATCGATTGTGTTGGCTCTTGCGTTCGCCTGGTTCGCCGCCGTGGTGGTGACGGGCACCGCGCAGGTGGTTTCGGGTGGGTTCGCGGTCGTCTTTCCGGCAATAAGCTACGCGGTCTATGTCTTTCTTGCGGCATTGATCACCGGATGCGGCTTTGCGTTTGGCGGCCGGCCCGCGCCGGTGTCCGTCGTTCACCCGGTCTTCATCATTGTGTTGGGGATCGCGCTTCTTGCGCCGCTGATTCCGAGTGGCGAGGGTTTCTTCGGTGACTCGTTCCCTCCTCGAAGTGGAGTCAGATCCCGGCGCTCGGAACGACGGTCGCGGCAGCGTCATCCACAACGAAGATCGAGGTCAGCCGATGAATCGGTCGACCTCGATGATCTTGAGGACTTTCGAACGTAGCGACGTCGATCAGCTGTTCTCGTCCGGATCTTCCTTGCCGTTTGGCACCTGCAACGAAGGCTCGGTGCCGTTCGGGACGATGCCGTCTTCGCTGATCTCTTCCTCTTCTTCGGCGCTGATTGGGGTGATCGAGGCAACGCGATCGCCGTCGGCAAGACGCATCACGCTGACGCCCTGGGTCGCACGTCCGATTCGCGAGATCTGCCGCGCAGGAACGTGAATGACCATGCCGCGTTCGGTCACGAGCATCACGCTGTCGGTCTCCTCGACCACCCGCGCCGCAGCCAGCGAACCGTTGCGCTTCGACAACTTCATGGCTGAGACGCCATTACCACCGCGGCGCTGCACACGGAATTCCTCGAGGGCTGTCCGTTTGCCGAACCCATGTTGCGAGATGACGAGGAGGTCGGACTCCGGCAGAACTACTTCTGCGGCGATCACTTGCTCTTTGTCAGCCATCCGAATTCCAATAACACCGGCAGCTGTACGGCCCATCGGTCGTGCGTCACTCTCATGGAAGCGAATAGCATGGCCACCGCTTGAGACGAGGATCAGATCGTCGTCACCGCTCGTCATGCGAACCCATGCGAGCGAATCATCGTCATCGAGTCCGATTGCGATCAAGCCCGAGGACCGAACCGAAGAGAACTGCTCGAGCGTCGTCCGCTTGATGCGCCCGTTGCGTGTGCACATGAACAGATATGAGGCCGCGTCGAAGTCTGCGACCGGCAACAAGGTCGTAATCGTCTCGTTGGGATGCAGGCCAATCAGATTGACGACCGGGAGCCCCTTGCTCGTTCGGCTGGACTCTGGAATGTCATAGACCTTGAGTTGGTAAACGCGTCCCTGGTCGGTGAAAAAGAGCAGACTGTCATGGGTGTTGGCCGCTACGATGTGCTGCACGCCGTCTTCATCCCGCAACGTGACGCCGGTGACACCCTTTCCGCCACGCCGTTGGACGCGATACGTCTCGTGGGGCAGGCGCTTGATGTATCCGCGGTTCGTGATCGTGACCAGCACATCCTCTTCGGGGATGAGGTCTTCGTCGGTGATCTCGCCCGAGATGTCCTGAATCTGCGTGCGGCGCTCATCACCAAATTTTTCGCGTAGGTCGATGAGTTCTTCGCGGATGACCGCCAGGATCTTGGCTGGGTCGGCAAGCAACTCTTCGAGCGCGGCGATTTCCTTGAGCAAGTCGCGATATTCGTCCTCGATGCGGCGTCGTTCGAGCGCTGCGAGACGACGAAGCTGCATCTCCAGAATCGCGTCTGCCTGCGCGTCGGAGAGTCCGAGAAGGGCAATCAAACGCTGCCGAGCCTCGTCCGACGTTCGTGACGCTCTGATCGTTTGAATCACCTCGTCGAGGTGGTCGAGGGCAATCTTGAGCCCCTCCATGAGGTGTGCTCGGCGGCGTGCGCGCGTCAGCTCATACTCGGTGCGGCGGCGAACGACTTCTTGTCGGTGGTCGAGATACAACTGCAGCACGCGCCTCAACGTTAGGACGCGAGGCTGTGAGCCGTTCTCCACCAACGCCAGCATGTTGACACCGAAGGACTGCTGTAATGCAGTGTGCTTGTAGAGAGCGTTGAGTACTTTGCCGGGCTGCGCGTCTCGCTTGAGCTCGATGACGATGCGCATGCCGGTGCGGTCCGACTCATCCCGCAGGTCGTGAATCCCGTCGAGACGGCCAAGCTTGACGTAATCCGCAATGCGCTCGATCAACACCGATTTATTCACCTGATAGGGGAGCTCAGTGACGATGATGTCGAAGCGATTGTTGCGCGGGCTCTCCTCGATCATGGCTCGTGCTCGCACCACCACGCGGCCCTTGCCGGTGGCGTATGCGGCACGGATGCCTTCGCGACCGAGGATGATTCCGCCGGTTGGGAAGTCAGGGCCCGTCACGATCTCGACCAGGTCCTCAATGGTCGCATCGGTGTTGTCGATCAAGTAGATCAGTCCGTTGCAGACCTCAGTGAGGTTGTGCGGTGGAATGTTGGTCGCCATGCCGACGGCGATACCGGATGCGCCATTGATCAGTAGATTCGGGAGTTTTGCTGGTAACACCGACGGTTCGAACGCTTCGCCGTCGTAATTGGGGCGGAAGTCTACCGTCTGCTTGTCGATGTCCCGCAGCATCTCTTCGGTGATCGCGGCGAGCTTGGCTTCGGTATATCGCATGGCCGCGGGAGCGTCGCCGTCGACCGAACCATAGTTTCCTTGTCCATCGACGAGTGGGTATCGGAGCGAGAACGGCTGCACCATACGTGCGAGTGCATCGTAGACGGCGGTATCGCTATGGGGATGAAACGACTTGAGCACTTCACCGACGATACCGGCGCTCTTGCGATACTTCGTGTTCGGTCGCAGTCCCATTTCGTGCATCGCGTAGAGGATTCGACGCTGAACTGGTTTCAGTCCATCACGCACGTCCGGAAGGGCGCGCTGGACGATCACGCTCATTGCGTAATCGAGATACGAACGCCGCATCTCCGAGTCGATGTCGATAGGACGGACTGAGCCGATGTCCACGGATCTGGGCCTCCAGACAAGGTAATTTCGAATCGCTATCCGATGAATTTTACCATTTTTGGGCCTTCACCGGCGGATTGAGTCAAGTTGCGGAGAGCGTGAAGTAGTGCGTTCGAATTGCGCAAAGCGTCACTTTTCAGGCGTCAATGCGACAGATTGCCACGCAAAGGATGAACACGTCAGTTCTACAGGGGAAACAAGCTTGCTTCAGCGCGGGATCGATGCCGTTGGGGAACGCCGATCAGCGATACATCACGTGAAACAGCGCGGCCCGAAATCGGGGATCGGTGACCTCGAACCTCCCCTAAGCGGCAAATATCTTGCGCTCCACGGCCGCTTGCCGAAGCTCCGCTCGAAAGTCGGGATGGGCGACGCTAATGAGAAGATCGGCCCGTTCGCGGAGCGAGCGGCCTCGGAGATTCACGGCGCCGTATTCCGTCACGATGCATTGCACGTGTCCTCGTGTCGTCACCACACCAGCTCCCGGCTTGAGACGCGGGACAATGCGGGATGTGGCGCCTCCCTGGGCCGTGGAGGGGAGGGCGATGATGGCACGACCGTCGCGTGCTCGAATGGCTCCCTGGATGAAATCCATCTGACCACCGATGCCGCTGAAGATGCGCTCACCGATCGAATCGGCACAGACCTGTCCCGTCAGATCGATCTCGATCGCCGAGTTGAGCGCCACCATCAGGTGCTGCAGACGGATCTCTGCCGGATCGTTCACGATGTTGGATGGATGGAACTCCACGAGCGGATTGTCGTTGACGAAGTCGAACAATCGCTGCGTGCCGCTTGCAAACGACGTGACAATGCGGCCCTGGAACCGCGTCTTGAGCCGATTGGTCACGACGCCGGACTCCACGAGATCGATCAGTTCATCGGTGAACATTTCAGTGTGGACACCAAGGTCTTCGTGCCCCGACAAGGCATGCAGCACCGCAGCCGGAATCGAGCCGATGCCTACCTGGAGCGTTGCACCATTGGGGATGATGGACGCCACGTTTTCGCCGATCCGCTTTTCTATCTCGGAGATTCTCGGCGGCTCGTGCACCGGGAGTGGGCGATCGACCTCGACCGCCGCCGTAATGCGACTGATGTGGACCGCGGAATTTCCCATCGTGCGAGGGACGCGTGGGTTGAACTCCGCGATGACCACCCTGGCCCGATCGACGGCAGACCGAGCGCACGCGATCGAAGTTCCTAACCGGCAGTAGCCGTGACGGTCGGGCGGCGAAAGCTGCACCAGGGCGACATCGACGTTAAGTGGTCCATCGGCGATGAGCGATGGGATCTCCGAGAGGAAGACCGGTGTATAGTCGGCATCCCCGGCATTGACGGCGTTGCGGACGTTGGCGCCAACGAAGAGCGCGTTGAGCCGGAAGTGTCCAGCGTATTCGGGGGATGCGTATGGAGCCGGGACCTCGGTGTGCAGGTGCATGATCTCGACGTCTCGAAGTTCGTCGCCGCGGCGGACCAACGCATCGATGAGTGAAGATGGCGCCATGGCCGCTTCGTGCACGTAAACGCGGTCGCCTGAGTTCACAAGCTTTACGGCGGTATCCGCGTCGACGATCTTCATGCACACTCCAAGTTCCGATTGGGATTGATACCCGTGCCTCCCACGATACTCTAGATTACTGCATGCACCACTCCATCGCCCTCCTGGCAGTGGGTTCGAGAGATGTGAGTGGGTATCATAAAAGATTCGACGACGGTGCCGGTTTAGTAGGAGATGGCGGCTCGATGCGGCGCGGTGAACGAGCACTCGTGTATCAAAACGATCATTCCATTCTGCTGATGTCCGAGGTCGAGACGTTCGATTCGGCCCGAGATAAACTGCGCTCATTCGCCGAGCTTCAGCAAGCGGCAGGGCCCTACCATGTCTATCGGGTGACTGATTTGTCGCTCTGGTCGGCGGCCGCCTCTGGTCTGGACGCTGGCAAGATCGTGACGTGGTTGACCGAATCGGGTCAAAATACCCCACCACCGAGCCTTCTCGCTCACATTCAACGTGCCATGGGCGCCTATGGAGTGCTCCGGATGAAAGGCGATTCCACGTCGCTGTGGCTGGAGTCGGACGACGTCGCTCTTTTGCGAACAATCGCCGCAGAGCACGATCTCGAATTCGACGGCATAGCCGCGCGGGTGGAGCCCGGACAGCGTGGTTGGGTCAAAGCACGGCTGGCTGAACGCGGATTCCCTGTGCTGGACGAAGCCAGCATGTCAGCCGCGCCACCATCTGAATTCAACCTCAAGCCCGACGTGAAGCTGCGCCCTTATCAAGAACACGCAGTCCAGCGCTTCGTCAAACACGCCATGTCTGGTGGCGTGATCCTTCTCCCGTGCGGCGCGGGTAAGACGGTGGTCGGCGTTGCCATCGCCGCCAACTTGCATGCCCGAACGCTGATCATCACGCCGAGCCGCACGATCGGTGATCAGTGGATAGAGCACTTCCGTTCCATGACGACGATCGACCAGGGATCAATTGTCGATTACCGGCGCGGCGCTCAGACCGGACCGGTCACGGTTGCGACCTATCAGGCGCTCACCACCGCGGCGAAAGGCTCGGGAGTTGGACTGGCTGAAGTGCTCGATCAACCCTGGGGATTGATCATCTACGATGAAGTGCATTCGTTGCCGGCCGACGTCTTTCGGCAGAGTGCAACGGTGCAATCGATCAGACGACTTGGCTTGACCGCGACACTCGTTCGTGAGGATGGGCGTGAACGAGAGGTCTTCTCGCTGGTCGGCCCGACGGTCTATTCCGCCCCATGGCGCGAGCTCGAGCGCCACGGCTGGATTGCCCCGGTCGACTGTGTCGAGCTTCGGATTCACCTGTCACGCTCAAAAGAACTGACCGCCGATCGAATGCTCGCCGCCAAGCTCAGAGTGGCGCGCGGAATTTTGGCGCGTCACCGCGACGAGCAAACGCTCATCGTCGCGCATCGTCTCACTGAGGTGGCGGCCGCTTCGCGAGTTGCCGACGCTCCCATGGTGACTGGCCAGACCTCCGCACAGGTGCGACGCGATCTATACGCGCAATTTCGTTCCGGCGACGTTCAGCGGCTCGCGCTCTCTCGCGTGGCCAACGTTGGCGTCGATTTGCCGTCAGCGTCGGTTCTTATTCAGGTCTCGGGTGCGTTCGGTTCGCGCCAGGAGGAGGCGCAGCGCGTTGGCCGAGTGCTCAGGCCGAAAGAGGCAGGCGCTCGGGCAACGTTTTACACCCTCGTGGTCGCCGGGACGCGTGAGGTGGAATTTGCGGCCAGACGCCAACGTTTCCTTGTCGATCAGGGGTATCGCTATCGCGTGGTCGACGTCGATTCGGCGTGACGTTCATCCACAGCAGGTACAGACAATTTTGGAACCTCGCTGTGCTCCGGGATGTGCGTCGGGACTGGCCCAATACCTTCGCCCTGCTGCTGAACGGTTTGTGGCGGCGTGCCCCACACGCGCTGCAAAACGCCCCATTGAGTGGGATCATGCGAGATCATCTCTTCGAGCGCGTGCGCCATGATCTGGATATTCTGGCGTAGATCTGCTTCGCGGTCGTGAGAGTGCACCAAGTCGAGTGGCGGACGAATGTAAACCTCCGAGCGGCGCGTCGATGATCGAATGGTGTAGGCGGGGATGAGCGCCGCGCCGGTCCGCATGGCCAGCAGCGCTGGGCCGGCAGGCAGCGACGCAACTTCGCCAAAGAACTCAACGTCCATACCCTGATGAGATACGTCGCGGTCACCGGCTACCAGAAGCACACCGTTCGAGCGCAGTAGACGCAGGATCGGAGGGATCGCCTCGCGACCAGGCGGCAAAATATCGGTGCCCGCGGCGCTACGCAGGCGAACCATGTAGTTGAAAAGTCCAGACGGCTGGACCCGTTCGGCAATGATGGCCGAACGAATGCCGACAGAGGCTGGATATTTCCCGACCACGCTGAAATTTCCGAGGTGGGCGGAGAGAACGATGACACCTTTGCCCTCGCTCAGCGCCCGATCCAGGTGCTCTTTTCCATGAACAGTCAACAGATCGTTGAATCTCTCACGATCGACCGATCGAACTCGCAACATGTCATAGTAGTTGGCATTTACCGTCACGAAGACCTTGAACGCATCGATTTGATAGCGCAACCACGAGCGGCGAGGTTCCACGTGCCGAAGGTTCTCAATCACCTGCGAGCGAGTTGGCACCTTCACCAGGTAAAAGATCGCGGCAATTACGCGACACAGGCCGTATCCGAACCATGCCGGAACAATGGGAGTCAGAACGGCTCCGATCCGCAAGGCTCTCAACGTCCACATTCAGGCGTCCTCACAACCACTACTCGCACGAGTAAATTCCGGCAACGTCTGTTCGACAGGTCGTGACCACAATGATCGGCCACAATCCCATTGCAACACAAATTCGCGCCACGTCTTCTCGATCGAAGTTCCGGCTCGCTCCCAGGCGGACTGATCGGCTTGCGAGAGACTGTCCTGAGGTAGCGGCTCCAGGCGAAGCTGTACTGTTTCCCCACCAGGTCTGACGATCGCCGCCGCGAAGTAGATTCCCGATTCGGTCCGATCTCCCTCGTCCGGCAAACAGACACGCGCGGGCGCTCGAAAAAGGGTGCGCGTCGCCCGTTGCTCGCCGCCTCCATCGACGAAGCACGTCGAAACACTGGCCTGATCGAGAGCAGGAAACGTCGCCATTAGCAACGGTTCAAGTATGCGCCAGGCGCCGACCTCGACCGACAGAATACGGAGGCTAGATTGGTCCAGCCTTGGAGCGGTTGTCTCAACGACGATTCTGCGCCGGAGCTGGTCCGCTGACAGCTGTTGAAGCTTGGCCACATCACGCTCGCGGCCGCGTCGCTGGCGTTCGATGTCAGCGGCATATCGTGCAACGATCGGAGAGTCGGATCGCTCATGAAGCACGAATGAGAGATTGATTGCGATGGCCGAGGCCGATCTGGTCATCTCAATCCTTGACGCGAACGCGGCAGAACCTTCTTTCGGGCGTGGTTCGTCCCGGACAACCATGAACTGAAGATGTGAAACGGCGGCCAGAAAGAGCCCGGCCACCGCTCCGTTGCTCAAAGGATGTTCTACGCCGGGCTAGTCGTCAGTAGGGACCTCGACGGCTGCTCGCTGCGCCGCTGTCTCCCGAATGAAGCGCTCGACCAACTCGCGCGCTTCATCGTCATGATACTGGATTGGCGGCGATTTCATGAAGTACGCGGACGGCGCCAGCAGCGCTCCACCGATGTTGTTGTCCATGGCGAGCTTGGCGCAGCGTAGCGCGTCGATGACCACGCCCGCCGAGTTCGGCGAGTCCCAGACTTCGAGCTTCATCTCGACGTTGAGCGGAACGTCCCCAAAGGTCGTCCCCTCAAGGCGAATGTGCGCCCACTTGCGGTCTTTCAGCCACGGCACGTAATCACTCGGACCCACATGCACGTTGTCGGAGTCCAATGGATAGTCAATCTGACTGGTAACGGCGTTTGTCTTGGAGATCTTCTTGGACTCCAGCCGCTCGCGCTCCAGCATGTTGAGGAAATCGGTGTTGCCACCAAAGTTGAGCTGGTAGGTTCGATCGATACGCACGCCGCGATCGGCGAAGAGTCGCGTCAGCATGCGGTGGGTGATGGTGGCGCCGACCTGGCTCTTGATGTCGTCCCCGATGATCGGCAGACCACGGTCCCGGAACCGCTTCTGCCAGTACTCTTCTCGGGCGATGAAGACGGGGATACAGTTAACAAATGCGCAACCTGCATCCAGGACTTGCTCGACGTACCACTTGGTCGCCATCTCGCTGCCGACCGGCAGGTAGTTGATGACCACGTCGGTCTTGGTGTCGCGCAGGATGCGAACGATGTCGGCGGTCGGACCGGGCGCCTTCGTAATGATCTCTGAGAGGTACTTGCCGAGCCCGTCATGGGTCATACCGCGGTAGACCGGTATGCCCAGGTGCGGGACGTCGGCGAAGCGAAAGGTATTGTTCGGTTCGGCATAGATCGCTTCGGACAGGTCTTTGCCAACTTTATTCACGTCGACGTCGAAAGCGGCGCTGAATTCGATGTCGCCAATGTGATAGCCGCCCAGGTCGACGTGCATCAGTCCGGGGACGAACTCGTCAGGGTCCGCATTCTTGTAGTACTCGACACCTTGAACAAGGGATGAGGCGCAGTTTCCCACGCCGACGATTGCTACTCTGATCTTCTTGTTACTCACGAACTCGGGACCTCCACTAGCGGTTGGCGGTATCCATTTATGCGAGTAAAGCGTCACGGATACCGAATTCACTCAGGACGTTGATGCCGTTTTGACCGCCGCAATCGACGGCTGAGCAAATTGGCAGACTTCACTGCACACGATTGAACACCCGACGCGAAGTAATTACCAGTCCAGGAGCCACTCACTTTGTGAATTGCGTATCCCAGGATTGAGCGAGAATAAAGGTTGCCATTTGAGTAACTGTTTCGGCAGTAACGTCGTCTAGGCACGTTCGAAGGGCGCATCCGTCGCGACGCCCGAGCGAAAAGCCGGTGTAGAAGCACGGAGAGCAGGGGATGCCTGAGCGCACTACCACGACTGGCGATCGCGATGGATCTCGTCCGAACTCATCAGACGTGACCGAGCCGTGCGGTGCCCAGGCATGGTGATTTGATGGGCCAAATATGGCAATCGTTGGTGTACCGAGCGCTGCCCCAAGATGCACGACGCCGCTGTCGGCGCCAATCACCAGGCGGGCGCGCCGAACGAGCTCAGCGAGCTGCGGAACGGAAGTCTGGCCCACCAAATTGGTTGACAGTGTACCTTGCGCAATTTGCCGGGCGGCGGTCAACGCGTCTTCCGCTCCGACGAGTACTGCAGGTACGCCAAGATCTTGACGAATCGACCGGGCGACCGCGCTGAACCGATCGGGATCCCAGTTGCGAGCTGTCGCGTAGCCCCCAACCGACGGATGAATGACGATGAACTCTCGTCCGATGCCCGCGCCATGGAGCATGTTGTCGACTTCCCGCTCAGCTTCCGGGGGTATTGAAACGCGTGGGTGAGCATTTTCGACGTCGGCTCCAAGAAGGGCAACGACGTCCAGCCCATAGTCATGGACGGACTTGGCCCCGAATCCGAGATCAGTCGCTCGGTGAGTGAGGAACAAGCCCCGTCCATTGTCGAGCCCAGCCCGAATCGGTGCGCCGATTGCCGTGCAAAGCCAGCTGAATTTCCTGGCGCCAAATTCAGTCGTCAGGTGGTGCAACAGCACGATCGCGTCATAGCGGCGCGATCGGAGACGTGCCGTCAACGCCAGTAACGAAGCCGCAGCTCGCGGATTGAGCAACCCAGTTGGGCGGTCGAACGCTTGTTTGTCGAGTGTGACGACGTCGTCGACCACGTCACACAAGCGGAAGATGGACGCACCGGCGCCTGCTGTGAGAACGTCGATGCGAGCATACGGATGGGCTCGACGAAGCGCGCCTATCGCTGAGGTGGTAAGGATGGCGTCGCCCATGTCGGCCAGCTTGACCACCAAAATGCGATCGAGCTGATCGGGCATTCGATCAGCCTCCATCGTGTATTGCGCCGCGAATTACCCGAATCGTATCCTCTCCGGCGCGCTTCCAGCTGAATGAAGTGGCACGTGCGATACCCGCCTCCACTCGTTTGGAGCGCTCTTGGGAATTCAGCATCGAAGCGATGCCCGTCGCGATCGCGGACACATCAAGCGGATCGACGATGAGGGCAACGTTGCCAGCGACCTCCGGTAGCGACCCGCGGTCGGAAACGACGCATGGGGTTCCACAAGCCATGGCCTCAATGACCGGCATGCCGAAGCCTTCGTACAGCGACGGCAACGCGAAGACTTCAGAAGCAGAGTAGAGGGCGGGGAGTAACTCATCCGCCACGTGGCCGGGAAGCAGGATCCGTTTCGTGTGTCGGGAGTTGCGCGCGGCTTCCGTGATCTCGTCTATCTTCCAGCCGAGTTTGCCGGCGAGCACAAGACTCAAATCTGAACGTCCGTCGGCAATGATCTCGAAGGCTTCGATGAGGCGCATGAGATTCTTGCGTGGCTGGATCGTGCCGACGTACAGAATAAATGGATCATCCATACCCAACCACGCGCGAACCTGCTCGATCTCCTCTCGATCGGCTGGCCGGAACCGTTCGTCCACGCCGTGATAGATCACGGTAATCTTGTCCGCGGCGACGCCATAGTTGGAGATCATATCCTGCTTTGTCGCATTGGAAATGGCGATGACCCGTCGTGCTACTTTGACGCTCCAACGGGTCGACCATTCCAGGTAGCGCCTCGAAGTACCGGTGTGTGCCTGCGGCTCGTGGAGATAACCAAGATCATGAATAGTAACGACGGTCGCACGAGGATGGATCGGCGGAACGACGTGGGAGGGGATGAAGAGGGCGTCCACGGGATGACGTGCAAGCTCGGTCGATAGACGCAGATGGGTCCAGAGCCGGGGAAACGAGATCAAACGCTGACTCACGTTGGCTCGCTGCCTGAACGGGATCGGCGTATTCCCGTTAACGTAGAGCCGAACGTTTTCATCGGTGGTCAGGTCGAGGAGTTCCTGAATGATGCGCTTGGAGTACCGCTCGGTGCCGGTCTGCTGAGCGATCGCCGCCCGGCTGGCGTCGATGCCAATGGTCGGGACGCGCGCGTCAGGCATGGCTGAAACGCAGCTCTCGAACCGAATCGAGGACCATGTCGGTTGTGACCGCCACCATACAACCCGCGCCCTCTGGACGAGACAGCGCGAGATCGCCGCAGCGCGGGCACGAAACCCCCGCGGTGATGACGCGGTGCCGGGTTGGGTCGCCCCATGGTCCGTAGCTGGTAACGTCGCTTGGTCCGTAGACGTGAATGGTGGGAGTGTCCACCGCCACTGCGAGATGCAATGGACCGCTGTCGACGCCGGCGACCATCGAGGCCTGCTCGAAAATGGCGGCAAGCGTCCGCACCGTCGTCTTCCCAGCCACCTGTGTTGGTTTCGACTCCGATGCTTCCAGAATCTGCGCCAGAAGTGGCTCTTCCGATTCGCTGCCGGTCAATATCACCGACAATCCGGTTGCCGCAAGCGTGTCCGCGACCTGCGCCCAACGGTCGACCGGCCAAAGCTTGACTGGCGCTCCGCTCCCTGGGTGTATCACGGCGAACGGAGCTTCGACCCCGGCGGACCTCAACAGTGCCGTTCCATCGGCGCGATCCGATTCGGCCACGTTCCAGATGAGTGGGTCGGTCGTCGGGCTTGGGTCGTACGGATTCACTTCTGCCCCGAGAAACTTGCGCCGCGCTCTCAAGGACCTCGATGTTCCGCGCCACCCAGTGCTGACCGTGCACAGAAGTTCGATGGGTCAATAAACTGTTCATGGTTGGATGGTCGGTTCCAATGATCGTCGGCGCCCCAGCGACCTGTGCCATCAGCGCAGCCCACCAATGATCGTCGCGCAGAATCACAACGGCAGCAGGACGGATTTCTCGAAGTTGGTCAGCCTCACTGAAGAGCTCTTGATACGGCTCCCAGGGCGGAACTCGATCACCGCGCGTGAATCCGGGGAATGGGATTGTGACGATCTCGTCGACGCTATCCTCATCCTCGATGACCGCGCGTGACCACGGTCCGACGACCACCGTGATGTGCCAATCGGGCAGCGCTGCGCGAAATCTCTTGAGAGCGGGTCGTGTGAAGAGGACATCACCCAAATGATCGGGGCGGACGATCCAGACGTGTCGTGGATTGGGTTCATATAGCGGACGCGACCGAGCACGCATAGATGCCCGCATGGCGGAACGGGCGAGGTCCCGCATCACGAAACCCCTGTTCGTTCAACAGTCGTCAGCAATTTCTCGCACGTTTGCAGCACGTCGGAGACCGATACCATGCTGATGTCGGTGTTTTCGTCGCTGTTGGGAGTGGGACGACGCAAATCGCGCGCGCCGTTGGACGGAGTTCTGAAACCGGAGGAGCAGATCTCGCTCGCGGGTCCGAGCGGCCGATACATGTCAGGATCGGTCGGACCGAAAATGGTGACGGTCGGAGTACCGACGGCGCTGGCTAGATGCGACATGCCGCTGTCATTTCCGACGTAGAGCTGTGCTCGCTCACAAACCGCCGCGAGCTCCGGAATTGACAACCGGGCAGACAGGTCGGTGACGTCGCCGTCGGTGAAGTCGATCGTTCCTTGCGTCGCGGATTCGTCCGATTCGGTGCCGACCACTACCACACTGGCGCCGTGCCGCTGAATGAGCTCCGATGCGAGCTGACCAAACTTCTCCGCCGGCCAGCGCTTTGAAAGGAAGCTCGATCCTGGATTTACCGCCCCACCCGGATGAACGACGACGATCGGCCGAGGTAGCCCGTCGAGTAGTCGACCGGCCGTTCTTCGCGCATCCGACTGCGCGCAGTATTCCGGCTTTGGGTCGTCGTTGCTGGCACCGATCGCTTTTGCCACTCGCATGTAGAGATCGGTCTCATGTTCGCCAACTCTTGGCGACACTCGACGGGTGAGACCCACGCCGCGGCCTGAGCTATCGATTCCCACGCGTTCGGGAATCCGCGAGGTGAAGAGGAGGCTGTTGACGATCGGAGATCGGTCCAGGCTTACGCCAAGATCGTATCGTCCCTGCCGGATGCGTCGCGCCAAACTGAGAAAGCCAACAGACTGTGAGCGAGTCGGGATAGCGATAGACCGACCGCACGTGCGGATTGTTCCGCAGCGCTTCGGCGCACCACGATGTCGTCAACACGTCGATGCGCGCGTTCGGGAAACGCAAACTGATCGCTCGAATCGCGGGAGTCGCCATCATGACGTCGCCGAAACAGCAGGGCTTGACCACGAGGATACGCTGAATTGAGTCGGGCGAGGGTAATTCGGCATTGGCCGGAAGTCGTGATCGGTCGATTGCTCGCGCGAGAAGACCGACGACCTGATCACGCATTGGTCAATCAGGACCCAGAAGTATCGTCGATGACGGCAAACATGAGCTGACCGCGTGCGGCGAGCTTCCCGTCGACGGTTGCCTCAGCGTTGCCGATTCCGACTCCACGACGCATCTTGCCGACCTCGACCTCGAGTCGCAGTACGTCGCCGGGGATCACTTGCCGCTTGAATCGCACGCCGTCGATTCCCGCGAAGAGGGCCAGCTTTCCCCGATTCTCCTCCATTCCAAGAAGCGCCACGGCACCGACCTGCGCCAACGCTTCCACGATGAGGACGCCGGGCATGACGGGATGATCCGGAAAATGACCCTGGAAGAACGGGTCGCCCATCGTCACATTCTTGATGCCAACCGCTCGCTTGCCATACTCGATCTCGATGATGCGATCGACGAGTAGAAAAGGATAGCGATGCGGGATGATTTCTTGTATTTGCTTGGCATCAAGCAATGAGCACTCCTTATTCGGGGTGGACTGCGGCGGTGTCGAGGAATCGTTCGGAGTCTATGATGTCCCGTACCGGTCGTCAACCGTCCGGATCGCGGAATCGCGACCGCTAGTTGATTAGATCTTCACGTCGCCACAGAAGTTGCTCGCGGGACGGCCCGAGACCAACCATGGAAACGGGTACTCCAAGAAGTTCCTCGAGCCGGTCGACGTAACGCTTGGCGTTCGTCGGTAGCTGATCGTAGTCGGTAAGCTCGGACGTGTCGCTCTGCCAACCGGGCATCGATTCGAAGATCGGCGTGAATCGCCCGTAGACCTCTGCCACGGCGTGGGGCGCTGACATGGGCTGCCCGTCGAGTTCGTAACCAACGCAAATGCTGATTTCTTCGAGCGGATCGAGAATGTCCAGTTTGGTAATGGCCGCGTGAGTGACCCCGTTTAGTCGAATGGAATAACGGGCGGCTACCGCGTCGAACCATCCTGTGCGCCGCGGCCGACCGGTTGTCGTGCCGAATTCACGTCCACGCTGGCGCATCTGCTCGCCGGTGTCGTTCGTCAGCTCGCTTGGGTACGGGCCTGCCCCCACGCGGGTGGTGTAGGCCTTGTAAACCGCGACGACGGACGTGACCTGCGTTGGGCCTACGCCAGCTCCCTGGCAGGCGCCGGCTGCTGTCGGTGAAGTCGACGTAACGTATGGATACGTGCCGTAGTCGATGTCGAGAAGCGCAGCCTGAGCGCCCTCGATCAAGATCGAGCGACCGGCTTCGATGGCGTCCTGCACCATGATTTCGGACGCGACGACGCGAGGGGCCAGTTTTTCGCCATATGCGGCGAATGTCTCGAGCATCTCCTGCAGATCGAGCGGCTCGGCACCGTAGAGGCTTGAGAGGAGGATGTTCTTTTCAGGGACGACCTGATTCAAGCGTTCGATCAACGACTTTTCGTCCAGGAGGTCGGCTACGCGAACGCCACGGCGCCCGGCCTTATCGGCATAGGCGGGACCGTTCCCCCGCAGCGTGGTTCCGATGCTATGCGTGCCCCGTCGCTCCTCTTCGAGCTGATCGAGCAGGGGATGGAACGGCATGATGATGTTGGCGCGGTCGCTGACAAAGAGATGTGAGAGATCGATGCCTCGGCCGGTCAGGTCGTCCATCTCTGCAAAAAGATCACCCGGTGGGATGGCGACACCGGCGCCGATCACGCAATCGCAACCGGGATGCAGCACTCCCGACGGCACAAGATGGAACTTGTAGATACCGTCCTTGGTCTGGACCGTATGGCCGGCATTCGTGCTGCCGTTTGGGCGGACGACCATGCTGGCGCGCGCCGCCAGCGCATCGGTGATCTTGCCCTTACCTTCGTCGCCCCACTGACCGCCGATAATGATGGTTACCGCCACGCCGACCCCCTTGCCAGGCACACTCAACGGCCCGCGAGCATGACTGTCGCGGACCATCGACTACTATAACACGCGCCTTCATTTTGGCGGGACGAAGCTCCCAGGGGCGACTAGACTTTGACCACGCGTGAATCGCGGAGCTGCTCGAAGAGTTCGAGCTCGTGCTCATTGAGGTCAGTGGGCAGCCGCACCTTGAGGCGCGCGAGCAGGTCGCCACGCGGTTTTCCGTTGACGGAGGTCATACCCTTACCCCGTAGTCGGAAAAGCTGGCCGTTTTGCGTCCCTTTCGGAATGCGGAGTTCGACCGGCCCCTCCATGGTGGGGACACGAACCTCGCCGCCCAGCACCGCGGTGTAGAGCGGCACTTCGACTTCAGTTCTGATGTTGTCGCCCTCGAGCTCGAAGCGTGAATCCGGCTTGATGGTGATATTCAGATAGATATCGCCGTTTGGACCACCCGATACTCCAGGTGAGCCCTGACCCGCGATACGCACCTTCGAGCCGGTGCGGACGCCTGCCGGTACCTTGACCTCCAGCGTCTTCGTGCGGCGGATGTATCCGTCACCGTTACAGACCGCGCACACGTTGTTGCCATTCAGCCCGGTGCCGTGACACGTCTCACACTGTTCCTGAACCTGGACGTCGAAACGGCGCGTCGTTCCGGCCAACGCGTCAGCCATGCTGATGTCGAGCGAATACTCGTAGTCCTGACCACGCTGTGGCTGCGGACGTGCGCGACGCCTGGTCGTGGTACGTCCAAATGTGTCTCCGAACAACGTCTCGAAGAAGTCAGAGAATCCCGACGAATCGTCGGTTCGCTGCTCATAGCGCGTTCCGCGGCCAGTTGATCGCCCTCCTGAGAACCAATCTGAGAAATCGCCGGTGGAGGTCGTCGTTCCGCTAGATGCGGTCTGCTGGTAGCGTTCCCAGTCGGAGCCGTAACGATCGTAGCGTGAGCGCTTCTCAGCGTCCTTGAGGACTTCGTACGCTTCGTTGATCTCTTTGAATTTCTCTTCAGCGGAGGCGTCGGTCTTGTTGACGTCCGGGTGGTACTGGCGTGCCTTTTTGCGATACGCGGTCTTGATCGCCTTCTCGTCGGCGTCGCGCGGCACTCCCAAAATCTGATAATAATCTTTGAACTGCATCGACCCCTCGGATCAGTCAACACGCAAAACCCGAACGCACCTATTGTACAATCTTGAGTCGACCGGTGTCAAACTTCTTGTATCGCGATAGTCCGTTCTGGACCAATCGTGGTTTCGTGCGAGCGAATACGCGAGTCGCTCCGGCACAGGATTCAATCAGTCACCACCTCGATTCGGCCGTAGCGTGCCGAAAACGAACCCGAGGCGACGGCAGGTCGCCTCGGGTGACATGTCGAAGGTTAAGCGCCGGAGACCGGGACTATACGCTCGGCCCCGGGATAACCGCGCTCGTGTCCACCGGCGCGTATTGCCCCATGCGTCGCCAAAATTGGCCGTAGAGGTGGCTCAACATGACGATGGAGAGAAACCCGGTAAACAGGACACCGACACCGCACAGGATAATGCCGAAACTGGCGGCGAAACGCAGTACGAGGGTCATCCCGACGATCATCAGCAGCGGGCCGGCGTTATTGCGTGCTGTGGCGATAATTCCGGCAAAGTCGAAGGCGGCCGAGACGTTGTTCTGCATGACGACTCGCCCCACGACGACCGGAGCGATGAACGCGATCGCCAACCCAAGAATCACATCCACGCCCCAGACACCAACAAACATTAGGCCGCCAAGAGCTGAAACGGCGCTGTTTGAAGAACTACTCAGGGCTGCCAATGGAATCGCCGCACAAATCGCCAATACGATCAGTGGAATGGCCCAAACGATCAGCGCCAGCCATGCCTTGAAACCGCGGACGAAATCGCCGCCGAAGTCGTTCCATTCTGGTAGCGGCAGCTCATAACCGTTAGCTACGTTCGACGCCGTGCGCATCCAGTAGCCGATCACGACGAACCAGCCAAAGATAGGAATGATCGATAGAACTCCGCCGATCAGGATCTTGCTGAGCCACGATTTATCCTCGAACACGTAGGATATTGAGCGCCCGATGTCCATCTAACGTCTCCCCTCCGGCGAAGTGATGGCGCGTGAACTCTGACCGCATCTATGTTGTCGGCGTACGAACAGGATCGTAACAGGGAAGACGCAATACGTAAAGCAACGTACGTTAGGTTTGTGCGGAAAACGTGGCCGTAGCGGCGTTCAGCGACGATATGGCGTGGCTCATCAGGGGATCGTTACCGCTTCGTGCTTGAGTGAACGCCCAGGGCATAGCAATAAGCCTGCTCCACCGTCGGCGCGATGAGGTCCCACAAATAGTGATTCGCGACGCGATCTCGGGCGGCTGCGCCAATCTGGCGCGCTCGTGAGCCATCCAGGAGGAGTTCCACCGCTCGACGGACCATTTGATCGACATTGCCGGGAGACACGAGATATCCCGAGACGTCGTCATCGATCATCGATGCGTTCTCTCCCACACGGTTGGTGACGACCGGAACCCCTGACGCCATGAGTTCCAGGAGCTTCACCGAACACTTAGAGCGATTGACGAGATTGTCTTCGAACGGATGAATCGCTGCGTCACCAAGTCGCAGCAGGGCGGGAATCGTGTGTGGCTCTGTCCAACCCGCAAAGTGGATCGCATCGCCACATCCAGACTGCTGCAACAGTCCGCGAAGCTCATGCTCGGCATGACCACTGGCCGATGCGCCTACCACGAGCAATACCGCGTCCGGAAGCCTCCGGCGAATTCCGGTAATAATCTCAGCCGCCAGATTCGGAGCGAACTCGACGAATCGCGTGTATAGCAGCAGAACAGGGTGGTTCACCAACGCGGAACGAATGTGCTCGGGAGCGTCCTCAGCGCACGCTTCGGCAAATGCCCGAAGTCGTGCTCGAGGGAGGCCGTTGGGTACATAGAATACCGCGTCGGTGTTCGCTCCAAGATCAATCGCGCGACGGCACAGTTCTTTGCTGGCGACTGTGATGGCAGCCGCCTTTCGTGGCCAGGTTCGTTCTTGCCAATCGAACAGGCGACGCTGCAGAGGTCCGTATCCTCCAAGTTGGTTCCATCCTCCGTCGCCCTCCCAATCGTCCATGTCGACCACGACTGGCAAGTGGCGCGCCGACTGACGCGCTGCCAGGTCTCCGAACCCTTTGGGCTTGAACAAGTGGATCAGCTCGGCGTTGTGCCGGGTCGTTTCGCCAACCATTTCGCGCACTGCCAGCGGGAATAGAAGTGGGTGGGCGAAGCGCGTGTTTAGGACTGGAACGCCCTCTTCGACCCAGCGCTTTCCGCGGTCGACGGGGTGGTCCCATGGAGTGGTCGTCAGGGCAAAGTCAAAATGCTGCGAAAGAGTGGCGGCAATGCCGAGCGCGCGAGCCCTTAATGTTGCCTTCGGGCGAAGACCAAACGTGCCGAGCATCATGACCGATGTCCGGCGCAGCGAATTGAGACTCACGAACGCGGCACCCCAACTTCAGCTTCCAGAGACGACCCATCGACATCGCTCAGGCGAGCAGTCGACATGATGTTCTAGCATGGCCAGAAGTCAAGCGCGACGTCTCGGTCGGCACCGGGCGTCTTAGATCGCTAATTCAGGTACGGCCGAACGACGGTGACAAGTTTGCCCTGGATCTCGACGTTGTCGGACGTGGTGTAGATCGGATCCATCGAGGCGTTGGCCGGTTGAAGTCGCACCCGATCACCTTCGGTATAGAATCGCTTGAGCGTGGTCTCTTTTTCGCTACGCAGCCAGACAGCAACCGTCTCGCCATTCTCGCAGGTGTCCTGATGACGCAAGATCACGATATCCCCGTCGTTAATCAACGCGTCGATCATCGACAAACCTTTGACTCGCAGAGCGAAGAGACCATGTTCTCGGCTACCGACCAAATCAGTACTAATCTCCAATTGTTCGGTCAATTCGTCCTGTACAAAATCATCGAGGACGGGTATTGGCTGACCGGCGGCGATCTGCCCGACAAGCGGAACGCGAACGATATTATGGCCGGCCGGAACCCGCCCAATGACCTCGATGCCGCGCGAGATGTTGCGGTTGCGGCGAATAAGGTTGCGCTGCTCGAGGATGTTGAGGTTGTAATCGACAACGCTGGTGGACGAGATGTTCAGATCGCGCTGGATCTCGCGGATGGTTGGTGGATAGTTGCTCTCATCGAGGAATTGCTCGATGTAATCCAGCATCGCCTGTTGTCTTCGCGAAAGGTTTCGTGCCATAACCTGCCCTGCCTCCGCCCTGTGTAACCATAAAGTCTGGCTACCTACTGGCATTATAGGTGCGAACAGATGTTCGTGTCAACGATTGCGTACGTGCGAATTCCGTTCGCGGACGGGGATCATGGCACTGCCGACCCGATCCGGCCACCAGGGAGCGTGTCATGAACACGGTTGATTTGATCGTCATCGTTATCTTCCTCGGTGTCTTCACGGCGGCATTCTTCGCGGGGATTGGTCGCTCGCTCGTCGGATTGCTTTCGCTGATCATCGCCATCTTGCTTGCCGCCTTCTTCTACAAGCCGGTTGGGCAGGTCATGTCACATGTGTTCATCCCAATCGATCAAAACATCGCCAATTTTGGCGCGTTCCTGCTCCTGATGCTCGCGGCGGGGCTCGGAGCGGACTATCTGCTGCTGAAATCTTTCCGCATCTCTCGTCTTCAAAGTCACATCTCGATGGAGTTTCGCGGCGGCGTGGTCGGAGTTATTGGGCTCATCCTCCTGTCAGGCATCCTCTCGGCAACCATGTTGACCGTTCTGACCCAGGTCTCCAACAACACGGTCCACAAGCTACCCGACGGATGGGGCACAAACTGGTTGGTGAGCGAATACGACGGGTCGGTCCTCGTTGACCAGGTGACGCGGCTGTCGCCGTATGTCTACGATACGGTCGACACGGCCACGCCGGGAATCGTCCCCGCCATCCTCCAGCCGGTCACGAATCCATAGCCGTCGGACCAGAGACAAGACTCGCGTGAACCGTTCGAATGGCGGCAGATCTTGTGGCGTGGTGCAGTCTTCACCGCTGATTTCTGATTCAATTCAACGTGGTTTGGTTCGGCGGCGGACGATATTCGTCGAACCGTCCTGAGCATCGCACTCACGTTGAATCGATGAAGGACGACACAGTGTCGGTGGACTCCGCTCGCGTACTTGAATTCCCGAGATTGCTCGAAATGCTGTCGCACCGCTGCCAGTTTTCCGTGGCAGCGGAGCGCGCCCTCGAAATCGGCCCGACGAGCGACGTCGCACAAGTTCGCTATTTATTGTCGGTGACCCGAGAAGCGGTCGATCTGGCCAGCCGGAATCCCTCATTCACGGTAGGAGGAGTGCGCGACATTCGAGAAACCCTCGAGCGAGCGCGACTCGGCTTCATCTTGCAGGCGACCGATCTCCGTGAGGTGCTCGACACGATTCAGTCATCGAGTTCTCTGCGGCGCACGTTCACTCAAAACAAGTGGGACGAGAGCTATCCCTTCCTGGGGGAGTTCGTTGAGGCGGTCGCGAATTTCCCAGCGCTCGAGGCTGATCTGTCTCGGACGGTGGGCTCGCGCGGAGAGATCCTGGACAGCGCCTCGCCGCAGCTTGGCGACATCCGACGCGACGTTCGCGTGGCACATCGGCGGCTTTTGGACCGATTGAACCGCATGATCGCAGATTCAGGTCCGAACAGCGCGATCCAGGAACCAATCGTCACGATGCGCGAGGGACGCTACGTGATTCCGGTTCGCGCGGATCGGCGCACACAGGTCCCGGGCGTTGTTCACGGCACATCGGCCAGTGGTCAGACGCTCTTCGTTGAACCAATGGACGTGGTGCAGCTCAACAATCAGTGGCGCGAGCTGCAAATGGCCGAAGAGCACGAGGTCGAACGCATCCTGCGCGTGCGATCGGAGCAAATAAGCGCAGTCGCATCCGAACTAAGTCAGACCGTGGAGGCGGTCGCCGCGATTGATATCGCGCTGGCGAAGGCACGCTTGTCATTCGATATGCGCGCGAGAGAGCCGGCGGTGCTCGAAGGCGACGAAGAGGGCGAGCAGGCCGTTGACTTGAGGGAGGCCCGTCACCCGCTGCTTCCGTCCGAGACAGTTGTTCCCGTCGATATTCGACTTGGCGATGGTCAACGCGTGTTGGTCGTTACTGGACCGAACACGGGCGGAAAGACGGTCGCGCTCAAGACGGTTGGATTGCTGGCGATGATGATGCAGTCCGGGATGTTCTTGCCGGCCGCTGATGGATCCGGCATGAGCGTGTTCGATGGAATCTTTGCCGATATCGGCGACGAGCAGAGCATCGAGCAAAGCCTGTCGACCTTCTCCAGCCACATGACCAAGATCATTGCAATGCTACGTGCGGCCGGAGGTCGCAGCCTGGTCCTGATCGATGAGATCGCGGCTGGGACCGATCCACAAGAGGGCGCGGCGTTGGCGCGGGCGATCATTACCGCGCTGCTCGATCGAGGCGCGCTTGCCATCGTCACCACGCACTATTCCGAGCTCAAGACATTTGCTTACGCCACGGACGGCGTTGAAAACGCCAGCGCGGAGTTCGATCTCGCCACATTGCGCCCCACGTATCGACTGATCACTGGCGTACCGGGACGATCGAACGCGCTTGCGATCGCGCAACGGCTTGGGCTGCCGTCGGCGATCGCGGACGATGCACGCACCTATTTGGATCCAGGCGCCGAGCACGTCGACGATCTCCTCGCTCACATCCTGGAACGGCGCAAGGAAGCTGAGTCTGCTCTAGCGCAAGCGGGTGCTGAACGTGACGACGCACGGCGCATTCGCGGTGAAGCCGAGGCCGCTTTGCGCGCGGCCGAGCTGGAGCGATCGAATGCACGACAGGATGCGATCGCCGAGCTGGAGCAAGAGGTGAGCGAAGCACGCGAGTTCCTGCGGCGTGCGCGTCGCCAGGCTGAGCGACCGGTCCCGAGTTCGGATGAAGCGCCACAGGTTCCCAAGCCCGAAGACGTCAAGCAGGTCGAGGAAACGCTGCGCCGCGCAGCGCGACGGCGACGACCGACTCAGACACGTCCTGAACCAATACGCATTGGCGACTGGGTGAATTTGCCGTCTGTTGGCATCAGTGGCGAAGTCGTCGGAATTTCGGACGACGGCGAAAGCGTCGAGGTCGCCACCGGTTCCTTCAGGCTGACACAACCGATAACAGCAGTCCGTCGGGAGTCGCGGCCAGAACCGCAGCGTAGCAGTCGCCGAACAACGACGCTTCCGGCCGCGCCGCCCGTCGATCCCGAAATTCAGCTGCTCGGAATGCGTGTGCATGAGGTGGCGGATGTACTCGACCGCTATCTTGATTCCGCCGCCCGAGCAAGCTTGCCTTCGGTGCGCATCATCCACGGCAAAGGGACAGGCGCGCTGCGGGCAGAGGTGCACGAAGTGTTGCGATCGCACCCCGTGATCGATCGGTTCGAGCTGGCTGCCCGGAACGAGGGTGGGGAAGGCGCGACGATCGCCTATTTGCGCGACTGATACACGTCAGCTAGCGGTCGCGAGCACGGTTGCGTCGCAATTCTCGACCGCTTCGATCACCGTTGACACCGCTCTCCAGATGTCGACCGAAAGACGCGACATCGTCATGCGCACCTGGTTCGGCGTGACGTAGACACCGTCACCGACCTCGTCGCGGAGCTCGGCCTGGTTCATCCTCGACCCGATAACTGGCCGGATGTAGACCTCACCTTCTCGCTCGATGATTGAGGTGATTCCAAGCTGACTCGCTCGCACGCGCAGACGCGCGAGCTCCGTCAGTCGCACCACTGAATCAGGCATAGGTCCGAAGCGGTCGATTAGCTCCTCTTGCAGATCACGCAGCTCGCCGTAGCTCCGCACCGACGCGAACTTCTTGTAGAGATCGACGCGGACTTCTTCGTTGCCGGCATAGTTCTCCGGAATGATCGCCTCGATCGGAAGGTCGATGGAGACCGGCTCCGGCTCCTCGATCGGATGTCCGAGGCGAACCTCTTCGACGGCCGTTGCCAACATGCGCGTGTAGAGGTCGAACCCGACCGCCGCGATGTGACCGCTCTGTTCAGCGCCAAGGATGTTCCCAGCACCACGGATCTCGAGGTCGCGCAACGCGATCTGGAAGCCCGCGCCGAGCTCGGTTGCCTCCTGAATCGCTTCGAGCCGTGCGACGGCCTCCTGGCTCAACGCCCGTTTGTCGTCATACAGCAGGTAGGCATAGGCGCGATGGTTGCTGCGTCCGACGCGGCCGCGCAGCTGATAGAGCTGTGTCAAACCGAAGTTGTTGGCGTGGTCGATGATGACGGTGTTCACGTTCGGGATGTCCACCCCCGATTCGATGATTGTCGTGCAAAGCAGGACATCGAATTCGTTCTCGACGAACGACAGCATTACCCGTTCGAGCTCGTGTTCGTCCATCTGACCGTGGCCCACGCCAAACCGCGCTTCCGGAACCAGGTTCTGCAGATGTTGCAGGACGTGATGGATGCTCTGCACGCGGTTGTGGACGAAGTAAACCTGCCCGCCTCGACTTTGCTCGCGCAAAATCGCCTCACGAATCAACCGATCTCCGGTTGGCGTCACGAATGTTCGAATGGGAGTGCGATCGCGTGGCGGCGTGTTGATCACCGAGAGGTCGCGGATCCCGGAGAGCGCCATGTACAGCGTCCGAGGGATTGGTGTCGCGGTCATTGTCAAGACGTGAACGTCAGTGCGAGCGCGCTTGAGCATCTCTTTGTGCGCGACGCCGAAGCGCTGCTCTTCGTCGATGACGAGGAATCCGAGACGACGGAATTGCACGTCGGTCTGAAGCAGACGGTGCGTGCCGATCACGATGTCGACCTTGCCGTTTGCCAGATCCTCCAGGATCAGCTTCTGCTCCTGGCGCGTCCGCAACCTCGAGAGCATCTCGATGCGAACCGGGAACGGGGCCAACCGTGACTGGAAGCTGCGCGTATGCTGCAGCGCCAGAACGGTAGTTGGGACCAGGATCGCGACCTGGAAACCAGAATTGACGGCTTTGAACGCCGCGCGAAGCGCTACCTCGGTCTTGCCATAGCCGACGTCGCCGCAGACGAGACGGTCCATCGGTCGAATCTGTTCCAGATCCAGCTTGACGTCCTGGATGGCCCTGAGCTGGTCTGGTGTCTCCTTGTAAGGGAACGATTCTTGTAGCTCGTGATCCCAAACAGAGTCGGCGCCCATCGGAGCGCCCTGCGCCGACTCGCGCGCGGCATAGAGCTGAAGCAGATCGAACGCCATCTCACGCACCGCGCGGCGCACGCGTTGCTTGATGCGTGCCCACTCGGGCGAGCCAAGCCGGGTGAGCTTGGGAGAGATCCCGCCTCCCTCATACGGCGTGATGCGATCGATCTGGTCGATCGGCAGGTAGAGTCGATCGTTGTCCGCATATTCGAGCAGGAGGTATTCGCGTTCGACGTCATTGAGGGTTAGCCGCACGATTCCCGCATAGCGCGCGATGCCGTGCTCGGTGTGCACGACGTACGAACCAACCTCGAGACGTTCTAGGGAGAGCGGATTGGTCGTCGAACGTCGTTGCGGTGTGGGTCTGACGACGTGACGGTACCCGAAGATCTCACGGTCACTCAGCAAGAGCAGCTTGATCTCGTCGTTGCTCCAGCCGCCGTTGAGCCGAGCGTGTACGACCTCGATCGTGCCCGGAGATGGAGGATGAACGGCGCTCGGTGCGGCCGCGTTCTCCTTGCGCACGCGTGGAAAGATCTCTTGCTCTTCGAGTACCTCACGCAGTCGTTGGGCTTGCTCCGTGGCGACGACAACGGACCAATTGTCCGCGATCAGTTCGCGAATTCGCTCGATCATGCGATCAAGGCGGCCGCCGTACGACGTCATCTCGGTAGCGAACATCGACATCTCGCCAATAGGACGAGCGACCGACGGTTGCCAGCCGATCGGAATGCTGCCGAAGGCGAGCTGTCGAGTTGAACGGAGCCGCTCCGAGATCGCGGACCAATCGTGATAGGTCGGCTTCAATCCGGAGGGAAGCTCACCGGCGCTCTCAAGTGCTTCTCGCAGCTCTTCAGACTGTGCCTCGATCTGCTCGATGGCGAGGCGAACCGAAGAAGGTTCGACGAATACGAGCAGGTGGTCCTCGGGGAGGTAGTCCAAGATCGATCCAGCAGACGGAAGCAGATACGGAGCGACCAGCTCCATGCCGGTCTTGATGTCACGCTGCTCCAATCGATGCAGCAGTCGCTGCCATTCCTCCTCGACCTCCGGACGGAGCGTGTCTGTCTCGAGCCCGCGTAGCTCAGCCGCCGCGCGCGCGGCATTTGCGAGGGAAATTTCGATCGGCGGGAGCAGGTCGATCGATTCGATTCGCTGAACCGAGCGTTGTGACTCGATGTCGAAATAGCGAATCGATTCGATCTCGTCGCCGAACAGATCGATACGGATCGCATGGTCCGAAGAGGGCGGAAAGACATCGACGATGCCGCCACGCTGGCTGATTTGCCCCGGCTCGGTCACCATCGGAACCAGATCGAATCCCTGCGCCAGTGAATCGGCAATGAATTGGTCAAGACGGAGCCGCTGCCCCACTTTCAGAGTCATGCGCTCTTGTTCGAGCTGCTCGGGAGGACTTACCAGCTGAGAGAGGCCATTGGCAGGGATGATGACAGCGCCGGCACTGCCATCCGCCAGCGCGGCGAGCATTTCGACCCGTCGTGCGCTGGTGGTTCGGTCGAGCGGGAGTTGCTCGTACGGCAATGTCTCGATGGCCGGCCAGACGAGTGGCTGCTCGCCAAGATACGCGGCCAGCAGTCCTGCCAGTTCTTCAGCTGAATCCTGGCGGCTGGTTACGATCGCAATTGGTCGATCGTGCGCCGCCACGAGGGCAGCGAGGCAGGCAGCACGGGCCGCTACCGGTAGATCGTCGACCTCCAACGCGCGGGAACGCGGTAGCTGATCCACCGAATCCCGAAAGGCAGTGAACCACGTGTCGCGCAATAAAAGTGGGATAACGCCGCTGAGCGACACCAAAACCGTCCTTTCGAGCACGCCAAGCCGGGCCACAACAAAGGTTGGGCCCTGCCGCTGAAGACGATAAGTATAGCAATTTTGGTGCGTCGCGCAGTAAGGATGGTCTTGATTTGCGCGGTTTCCCGTTTATAGTGTTGGGAGTCTCCGCTGGAAAATCATTGGAATGACGCTGGTGGATCGAAATCATCTGCGGCTGCTGACAATCGGCGGAATCATCGCGCTGGCCATCGCGGTCCTTGTTGTGATCGTGCGCGGCGACCGCTCGAAGGACCTCGTGTTGCGCGTTGAGCCCATTACGGGTAACGACGAGATCACGGTCTACGCGGGTGGCGCGGTTTCAGTTCCGGGGCTCTACACACTCCCGCGAGGCTCGCGCCTCGCCGCGCTACTAGACCAGGCGGGACTCGCCGATACGGCCGACGTCGGCAATCTGCAAATGGCGACCGAGCTTCGGGACGGACAGCAGGTCGTGGTCCCCACACAAACCGTGGTTGCGGAGCCCACATCTCCTGCGGCGTCAGGGAAGTCCTATCGCGACGACGGCCACCGGTCCAATCAACGTCAATACGGCCAGTGAAGCCCTGCTTGAGTCGCTCCCGGGCATTGGTCCGTCGTTGGCGCAACGCATCGTCGACTATCGAACCGAGCACGGTCCATTCGCAAGCCTCGATGAGCTCGCGAATGTTCAAGGCATCTCTGTGCGCATGGTGGACGACTTCAGAGACCAGGTTACGGTCGGTCCGTAGCATTGGCGGGACTGGCGTTTTCCCTCGGATTTCTCGGCGGCGTCCTTCTCCACGACAGCGGAATCGGACTCATCGTGGCCGTGCCGGTGGCGCTGGCCTCGATACTGGTTGCGCTCCTCGTCAAGGGCTGGCGATCGAGGATCGTCGTCGGTTTGACGTTGTTGCTCGTCTGCGTTGGCGCGTGGCGCGCTGAGCAGTCCTCCACGTCGACTCAGGACTTGATTGTTACAGGTGGCCGGGGTTGACCGTGCGATTGATGCAACGGTCTCCGGCGTTCCGAGAACGTCAACCTCTCGCACTGAAGTTACGCTCAAATTGACTAGTGCGCCTGAAACGACGGTTTCCGCCTCGTTGCCGGCGTTTCCTTCTGTTCGAGATGGCGACATCATCGAGTTCTGGGCGCCGGATTCCTGGAGCACGGGGATACCTGATCAAGTGCGACTGCCAATTTCGGCAACGTCTCACGCCCTGTTTGTTCCGGCGTTCGCGGTCGTCGGGTCGAGCAATGCACCCACCACTCGTGCGCGGCGCACCATCAACGAGTTTGTCACGCGGTCGGTCACCGAACACGTACCCGAACCATCCGGCGCGCTAACCCTCGGAATCCTCACCGGCGACGACTCGGGAATGACCGACGCGACCCGCGTTTCGTTCCGTTCGGCCGGCATGTCTCACATCACCGCGGTGAGCGGCTGGAACGTTGCCATCGTCGCTGGGCTGATCGCACTGATTGCGCGGCGACTGACGTTCAATCGATCAGCTGCCGTTGTCGGCGGGCTGACGATGATCTGGGCCTATGCGTTCATCGTCGGGATGGAGCCGTCGGTCCTGCGCGCCGCCGGAATGGCGTCGGTTTTCTTGCTCGCGCAATGGCGCGGGAGACCTGGCGACGTGCTCACCGCGCTTATGCTCGTGACCGCAGTCATGGTCGCTCTGCGCCCGACGATCAGATTCGACATCGGCTTTCAGCTCTCAGTCGCCGCGACTTTAGGACTCGTACTTCTGCTCGAGACGAGCGGTGACCGGCCTCTGTGGCACTCGGCGCTGGCGGTGCCGTTCGTCGCGCAGATCGCAGTTGCGCCGATTCTCCTCCATCACCTGGGCACCTATTCGATTGTCTCGCCGATCGCGAATCTGATTACCGCGCCCTTGGTCGAGGTAGTCATGGCGGGCGGTATCGCCACCATGGTGGGGTCGGCGATTCATCCGTTCCTGGGTGACCTCGCCGGTGCGTTTACCTGGGTGCCCGCGCGCATCATCGTTGTCGTGGCGGAACGGACGTCGTCGCTAGCCTGGTCAACCAGCACGACGATGACCCTCAGCTGGTCAGCGACATTGGTGACCTATGTAGTGATCGGAACTGCATACCTGGGCTGGGCGCGATTCTCACAACTTTTTCGGTACAAGAGGCCAGCTGCAGCGCCCGTGGACCCGATTTGACAACGGATTTCGGTAACCTGTAACCTTAGCCGGTTACGCGATATGCCCCCTTCGTCTAGAGGCCTAGGACACCACCCTTTCAAGGTGGAGACCGCGGGTTCGAATCCCGCAGGGGGTACCATCCATTCCCGTGGCACCCCCACATCGATCAAAATCGCTCTCAACAGATTGCTCTCGCAGCGGCGTGTCTGCTCGCCATCGCGTCGTCTACTGGCTGACGAACGCTATGTCGCCGACCATCGCGTACATTTCGACCTTTGCTGGAGCGGAAGCCGTAGTCAGCCCGACCTCTGTTGCTGCGTCACTATTGGCTCCGACGAAGTTCAAGAAGGTGAATCCACCGCCTACGATGTTTCCGGAAGCGTCGTACGCAATCACCGAGACCAACACCAGGTTCAGGTCAACGTTGAACGGGCTTTTGACGTTCCCAGTGACCTTGGGGAAGTACGGATCGTCGACAAAGGTGACATTGTCAGTCGTCAGGTCGCTGATCTGGTTAAACGGCTGAGTGCTCCCAGGAATGAACTGAACGTCAATGTGATCGAGCGTCTGTCCTGCATCGAGGAACAGGTGATTTCCGATGCCCAGTTGCTCGCCGGGGAAGATCACCGGCATCACGTTTGTGTCGGTCTTGAAGATCGACCCATCGGCGCCATAGGCAACCACGCTGTATTGCCAACTGACCAGCGCTTGATCGGATTTGGTGTTCTTGATGATGAAGCCATAGGAGGAATTCCCGGCCGAGTCTTGTCCGAATCCTTTCGAGATGAGCTGGATTACATCCGAGGAAACAACCGGCGTTTCCTCCGGCGTCGATTCCGAAGTCGGCTCCGTGGTCGTTACAGCAGTCAATTGGGTCGTCGGCCTCCGTTGTCGGCTCCGTCGTTGCAGCTTCGGTCGACGTCGGCTGGGCTATCGTCGGCGTTGTCACCACCGCGGTTGTCGGCTGAGCGGCGCTAGTCGGAGTCGGAGTCGGTGACTTGCTTGCGGACCTGCCCGGTACGCTGCACGCGGTTAGCAGTCCAATCGTCAGGATCGCGATCGCGCATCGCGAGACGGTTTCAACTCTCATTGCCCTTCTCCATCTGAAGAACGACTTGCATGATCAAGTCTCGTTGCTCGGCGGTCAGGACCGTGCTGTGTTCGAGCATGAATCGAACGAACGGATCGTCGAGATTCGCGCTGGACTTCCGCTCGATTCGCGGGGCTTGGCGTGACGAGAGTCGGTGGTCAGCGCTGACTGGCGGCTTCCCTGCACGCGCCAGAACTTCATCCGCATCGAGGTCGAGAACCCGAGCCATCGTCGTGAGGAGTCGTCGACGTGGACGCTGGAGATCGTTTACCCAGCCGCTGACCGTCTGCCGGACGACTCCCACCGAGTCGCCGAATTCGGCCTGGCTCCATCCACGTGATCGAAGCTGATCGTCGAGCCATTCTCCAAACGTCAGATTCCCGGTCATCGGCGAAGAATAGCAATCGTCATGATGCTCCTCCGTGTTGCCGCGTATATCAGGATATGCGTTAGATTATCGTCCTGAATTGGGTGAATTTGACAATGGCATTGTCAGAAATGCAGTAGCGATGGGCCAGGTGTCCGCTTTCGAATCCAAACAGCGTCGATTCGATTCAGTCGACATCACATCTAAGCTGCGCGAATTTTCTGATAAGCGTACTGCCAGATGACAGAGCGCAATGGGTGAGTTGGCCCACGTTGCGGGATCGATCGCACGGCGTTATGCTGGCTCGACGTCAAACGGAACTTGAATCGGAAACTCGCACGCTGGGAGGTCTGAATGGCGGCTGGTGAAGCGGATCGCCCGCTTATCGTGCATGCCGACGGCAATGTCGTCACGCTGACACTCAATCGGCCTCGCGCGCGCAATGCCGTGAACATCGACCTCTTGTTTGCGCTCGAAAAGACCCTTGACGACCTGTATCGAGATCCGCCACGTGTCATCGTTCTCGCCGCGACGCCCCCCGGGTTTTGCGCGGGGATCGATCTGAAAGAATCACGCGAGGCGACCGCTGAGTTTGCCCGTCATCGCGTCTCGACCATGCATCGAGTCCTGCGGAAGCTGCGCCTCATTCCAGTTCCGGTTATCTCGGCCGTAGACGGCGTTACGGCGGGTTTGGGCACCGAACTCATGATCTCTGGAGATCTGCGTCTGGCCACACGCTCGTCACGCTTCAGCTATCCAGAGCCTCGTGTGGCCGTGCCGTCCCCGGCACATCGTCTCGTCTGGCTGGTTGGGCTGACGCGAGCTCAAGACATGCTGCTTACCGCTCGTTGGGTGGATGCCGAAGAAGGCGAGCGCATCGGGCTGGTCACGCGCGTTGTGGACGATCTTGACGCCGCTGTGGGGGAGACGATCGAGACGCTTCGCGGTCTTTCTTCACTTGCACTGGCGATGACCAAAGAGAATTTGTGGGCGAGCGTTCAGGCAGGCTCGGAGGGGGCGTCGGCGCATCACATCGCGGGCGTCACACTTTCAGCAACCACGGAGGACCGGCACGAGGCACTTGCGGCCTTCCTCGAAAAGCGTCCGCCAAAATTCGATCAGTAGCCAAAACCATGCGGTTCGGAGGAGCGGATTGACACAGGAGGTCCAACAGAGCGGTCCATTGGACGGCATCAAGATCGTTGACCTCAGCCGCCACCTCGCAGGTCCCTTTGCGGCCATGACGCTGGGGGACCTCGGCGCCGAGGTGATCAAGATCGAAGCACCCGGTCGCGGCGATGACACGCGCGGCTATCCGCCATTTTGGAATGGCATCAGCTGTTATTTCCTCAGCGCCAACCGCAACAAACAGAGCGTCACCGTCGATCTTCAATCTCCCGAAGGTCAGCAGATAATCAAGGAGCTCGTCGCGGGCGCTGACGTCCTCATCGAGAATTTCCGGCCAGGTGCCACGGAACGCTGGGGACTTGGCTATGAAGATCTCAAGAAGATCAACCCGCGACTCATCTACTGCGCGGTTTCGGCCGTTGGCCGAGACGGTCCAGATCGTGATCGTGCTGGTGTCGATCTGCTGATGCAGGCCTACGGAGGCTTGATGAGCATCACCGGAGAGACGGGTCGGCCTCCAGTCCGTGTCGGGACGTCGGTGGTAGACCTGACTGCCGGCGCCAACGCGGCACAAGCCATTCTGGCGGCGCTTTTCGTTCGCGAGCGCACGGGACGAGGTCAGCTCGTTGAATCATCGCTGCTCGAAGGCCAGGTCTCGTGGCTCACCTACCACGCGGTTTCATACTTCGCCAATCATCAGGTGCCTGAACGCATTGGCTCCTCACACGCGAGCGTTGCGCCCTACGGAGCATATCCGACCAAGTCTGGCTTTCTCGTCGTCGCGGTCGCCTCTGACGCACTCTGGAGAAGGTTCTGCGGCGCGATTGAACGGCCGGAGCTGGTTTCGGATCCGCGCTTTGCCACGAATGCCGCGCGTTGCGAGCACCGGGACGCGCTTGACGAGATCATCGTTTCGGTCTTGTCCCATGCGGACAGTCAGGAATGGGCGCGTCGCATGGACGATGCGGGTGTACCGTGCAGCCCTGTGAACACGCTCGAAACCGTTCTGTCACTGCCGCAGGTAATGCATCGGAGCATGATTGTCGATGTACCCCGAGATGAGATTCCCGATCTTCGCCTGCCTGGCATCGCGATCAAGCTCAGCGATACACCTGGATCGATTCGCCGCCCACCGCCGACGCTGGGTGAGCACACAGACTGCGTGCTGCGCGATCTGGGTTACGATGACGAACGCATCAGCCAATTGCGCTCAAGTGGAGTGGTCTAGCGACGAAGTGAGGAGGACTCGGGAGGAACGACGATGGTTGATTGCCGGCAGTCGGTGTGTTGAGCCGGCAAGCATAGAGGGAAGGTTCGCAGAATGCCCGATCTAAATACGATCCGGGAGATGGTCCCGGGAGTTCTCGATACCGTCTATATGAACACTGGCACGTGCGGGCCGCTTCCGCGTGTGGCCCATGAGGCGGTGGTCGAAGAGATCAACCACGATCTGACGAAGGCGCGTATCTCGAGCGACCATTTCCCGCACATAGGTGAGCTGCGCAACGGCGTTCGCCAGGTGGTCGCGTCTGCAATTGGCGCCGATCCGGAAGAAATCGCCATCACGAGCAGCACGACCGACGGGATGTACAGCTCGATAATTGGCTATCGCTGGCAAGTCGGTGACGAGCTGATTACGTCCAATATCGAGCATCCAGGCGGACTTATTCCCTCCTTCCTGGCAAAGCGTCGATTCGGCATTCGCGTTCGGGTTGCCGATATCGGACTTGGTGGCGGGGACGCTGCCGGAATTGTCTCCGAGTTTGAGAAACTCATCACGCCACGTACCCGCATGATTGTCATCTCGCACGTCTCCTACACGACGGGAGCACGACTCCCGGTCAAAGAGATCGTCGAAATGGCGCACAGTCACGATGTGCTCGTGTCCGTGGACGCGGCACAGTCCTACGGTGCGCTGCATCTCGACATGCACGATCTCGGCGTCGACTTCTACGCGTGCTCGGGTCAGAAGTGGATGTGCGGTCCGGACGGGACTGGCGCGTTCTACGTGAAGGCTTCAAGCCTTGGCGAGCTCGAGCAGACGCTCGGCTCAGGCGGCATGGTTCGTGGAACACTCGACTACTACGGTGGCACATACGCGCCCGCCGTCGGCGCCGCGCGCTTCGACACGGCTGGGCGCAACACCGCGCTGTTGGCCGGACAGCAAGCCGCAACCAAGTGGATTCTCGAAGACGTGGGAGTTGAGTGGGCCTCCAACCACATCACCGAGCTGGCCCACGCAACCTACGATCAGATCGCCGCGCTCAACGGGGTGACGATGGTTACACCGCGGGAAGCGCTTGCCGGACTCATCGCCTTCAACGTCGAGGGGATCGATCCACCGGATCTTTCAGCGCGCCTGGCTGCAGAGCACAACGTGACGATCCGGTTCGTCAACAAATACATCAACAACCCAGACGCCGCGCGAGTGTCGGTTGGCTTCTACAACAATGATGAGGATGTCGCGAAGCTGATCGCGGGAATCAAAGCGGTTCAGAAGTCGCTCTGACCTGACTTCCCAGACCATTCGCCGAAATGCCCGGCATTCGCCGGGCATCTTTGCGTCTGTGAGTTTTCTCCTTCCGGACTGGTACTTCGGAACTGTGCGTACGTATGACTTTTGACAGCAGACGCGCGCGATCATGGCCTGTAGAGTCAGAGTAGTGAAATAGTCATGAAGGAGTCACCACAAGATGCAGCACACGTCAGGCAAAATCAGAATACGGGTAGTGCCGCTGGGCGGTGTCTACACCTTCGCCGATCCTCGAAGAGACGCTCGTCGTGCGACAAGCCAGACAATCGAACATACTCCAACCTCTGACCGACATTGGACGCGTTTCTTTCCAGGGCTCCGACGTCATGTCGCGGCCGACACGTAGCCGGTTGCCGCTGGCTCCAGGCCTGTCCTGCATATAGAGGCCTGGGTCCTGACCGGTCGATCCCCCTCCCTTTCCAGGTCTCTCCGTCCTTTCCCTGACACCTCTCGAACCACGCTCGTTCTTCCGTAGATCACTCGTGCTTCCTCCCCGTTCTCCAGCGCGTGCCTCAATTGGGTTCGATTCAGAGTCGAACTGGGTATATGCTTGCCTGTGCCAACGGGGCAGGATAGGATCTCCCGCCTTAGGCAGCCTCATGACAGCGGGGCGCTCATCTCGCTTCATTGTATGGAGATCCGACCGTTTGGATGATCCAGAATTCCTCCAAGTCGGATAACATCCCTTATGCAATTGAAAGCTGGACATTGACGATGCACAGCGTGAACTGGGTTGACGTGTTGCTAATCGTGATCGTGGGGCTGGGCGCACTCGCCGGTCTTCGACGTGGATTCTTGCGCGGTGCGATCGACGTGGTCACGATCGTCGCATCGATCCTGGTTGCCGCCTACGCCTATCATTGGATTGCCGACTTCATCTCTCGGCACTTTCACACGTCAACCGTCGTCGCGAGTGTAATCGGATTTGGCCTTGTGGCGCTCGCCATCCAGGCTGCTGTCTCAATTCTGATCGTTACACCCCTCAGCCCTTTGATATTCGCTGCCAGGCACACCCCGGTGAGCAAGCAGTTGGACGCCGTGCTGGGTCTGGTTCCAGGAGCGATCAAAGGCATTGCCATCGCCATGGCCGTCGTCATGGTGCTGGTCTTGACGCCATTTGGCTCTGGAGCCGACCCAAGCCTTGGTCGCTCGGCGATGGCTCAACACCTTATTTCCGGCGCCAACCAGATCACCAGCGATGCGGAGGGACACGTCGGGCTCGATCTCTCCGATTTCATGATCGTCACAGAACCGTCATCGGATGAGGGCATGAGTCTGCCGTTCACGGTGACGTCGGGGCTCAAAGAGAGTGTCACTGACGAGGATGAAATGCTGAAACTCGTCAATGAGGCCAGATCTGAGAACGGGCTCGCGCCGCTGCGAAGCGATCCACAGCTTCAGCAGGTAGCGCTCGATCACAGCACGGAAATGTTGGAGTTCGGCTATTTTGCTCATGTTTCGCCGCTGCACGGCAGCCCATCCGACCGCATGGATGCGGCGGGAGTAAGCTACGCCGTCGCAGGCGAGAACATTGCATATGCTCCGACAGTCAACGTCGCGCAACGCGGATTAATGCGGAGTCCGGGCCATCGGGCCAACATTTTGTCGAGCGAGTTCACGAGAATCGGGATCGGCATCATCGTGACTCCGTTCGGCACCAAAATGTTCACACAGGAATTCGCCGGACCGTAACAATCCTTGCGTCAGGTACTATTAGACTGATCACGTTTCGTCGATCACCAGCGATTCCGTGCCCTTCGACTGCCGCATTACGAACAAGAATGAGAGTCAACACGCCTCAATAAAGGAGTGAGCATTGGTCAACGTCATTATCCCCGTGGCTGGGCTGGGAACGAGGCTCAGACCGCAGACCTGGAGCAAACCGAAACCGCTCGTGAGCGTCGCCGGTAAGCCGGTTCTGGGCCATGTCCTGGATCGCCTCACGGTACTCGATCTCAACAAGGTCGTGTTCGTTACTGGTTATCTCGGAGACCAGATTCAGGAATACGTGGAAAGCACCTATAACTTCGACGCGGCCTTCGTTCAGCAGCGGGAGCAACTGGGACAATCGCACGCCGTCATCATGGCGCGCGATGAAGTGAGCGGTCCGACGGTGATCCTCTTTCCTGACATGCTATTCGAAGCCGATCTGTCGCAACTTGCAACCCTCGAGGCGGACGGGGCGATATTCTCCAAGGAAGTGGACGATCCGCGTCGTTTCGGGGTGATCGTCTCCGATAACGGTCGCATCAGTGAGCTTGTTGAGAAGCCAGATGAGCCAGTCTCAAACCGGGCCGTCGTCGGCATTTACTATTTCAAACAAATTGAGAAGCTTTTTGACGCCATCGACTTTCAGATGGAACACAATCTTCAGCAAGGGAACGAGTACTATCTCGCCGCCGCATTGCAGCACATGATTGACGAAGGCGCCTACATGACGCACCTCCCGGTGCAAGTGTGGGAGGACTGCGGAAAGCCCGAGGCACTGTTGAGTACCAACCGGTTCCTGCTCGATCAGCGCTCCCAGACACCTGACATCCCTGGGTCCGTGGTCGTACCGCCGGTCGTCATCGACCCGTCCGCCAACATCAGGAATTCGGTCATCGGCCCGTATGCAAGCGTCGGCAAGGGCGTGTCGATCCAGAATTCGATCGTTCAGGACTCGATCGTCGACGACGGCGCGCAGATCGAAACGATGTTGCTGCGCGACTCCATCGTTGGCCGGCAAGCGCTGGTGCGCGGCGACTTCATGCGAATGAACGTCGGCGACTCCTCCGACATCGTGCTCGCGGCAAATAGCGAAAGTCATGGCGCGTCTCGTGGATAACGGTTCTGTAAATGACGGGACAGACTGGCTCGAGGTGTCGGTCGAGGCCGACGCCGAGTCGGTCGATGCCGTCGCAGATCTGTTCAGCCGCTACGTCTATGGCCGCGGCGTCGTGGTGAACGAGCCCTTTAGGCAAGATCGCGACGGCGATAATCTTGAGCTCGATCCGACGCGGCCGGTGCGCGTATCGGGCTATCTGCCGTATAACGATTCGCTCGATGCGACGGTCAGCAAACTTGACGAAGGACTCTGGCATCTTCGTCAGCTTGGTACGGTCAGCGAGCTTCAGCGAAACGTGCAGAAGGAAGAGGATTGGGCGAACGCCTGGAAGGATCACTTCCAGGTGACGCGAATTGGACAGCATTTCGTCATACGTCCTACCTGGCGCGAGTATGAACCGGCGCCGGACGACGTGATGATCGATCTGGACCCTGGAATGGCGTTCGGCACGGGTCTCCATCCAACGACTTCGCTCTGTATGCAGTGGCTTGAAGATCTGGACCTGCATGGAAAGCGCCTTCTCGATGCCGGCGCAGGTTCGGGAATTCTCTCGATTGGAGCCATCAAGCTGGGAGCGGCGTCGAGCCTCGCGCTTGAAGTTGATCCGGTGGCGGTCTCCGCGCTGAAACGTAACGTCGAGCTGAATGGTCTGCATGACCAAATCGACGCCCGAGTCGCCGACGTCACCAAGCCTTTGACGGTCGATGGCAGTTTCGACGTCATCCTCGCCAACATCCTCTCCCGCATCCTCATTGAAGCGGCCGACTCACTCACTTCCGTGACGCAGGGCGGGACGAAACTGGTGTTGAGTGGCGTGATCGAAGCGCACGAGCAAAACGTCGTTGACACGTATATCGCCCATGGGTTTCGGCCCAGCGGACGCCGCAAGATTGGGGACTGGATTTCGCTGCTATTGACCAAGAGCCCCAGCAATTGAGTCGTCACGGCCATCGGTTCTTCGTCCACAGACCGCTGTCTATCGGCCTCGCCCTGACGCTCGGTCCTTCGCAGTCCAAACAAATCGCTAGCGTGCTCCGATTGCGGCCAGATGATCACGTCACCCTGTTCAATGGCGACAATAGTAATTACGACGCGGTCATTCGCACTTCTACGCGTTCCGCGGTTGACGTCGAGATTCTTGACTCGGTGGTCGGTCCGGCGCAGCCTTCACCGCCGGTTTGGCTGGCTCTCGCGTTGATCAAACCCGATCGTTTTGAGTGGGCCGTTCAGAAGGCGACGGAGCTCGGAGTCGAGCGCATTTTTCCGATGGAGAGCGAACAGAGCGTGATATCATTGCGGGTCGACCGCGCGGAGCGCCGCCTCGATCGCTGGCGTCGGATCGCTGTGGAAGCCGCCGAACAGTCGGGCCGCTGTACGGTTCCCGGGATTTGCGAGCCGGTAAAGTACGGCGACATCGTTGGCGAGGCGAGCGAGTGTCAACCGATCTTATTGTGGGAAGGCGACGCTACCACACCGTTGACCTCGATCGATCTAGACGAACGCCCGGTGCTCCTGATTGTCGGACCTGAAGGTGGATTTTCTCGCGCGGAGATCGATGCTGCACGAGCGAACGGCATTCAGCTGGCTTCACTCGGACCATTGATTCTCCGGGCGGAGACGGCCGCCGTCGCGGCCATTGCGATGCTTGTCGGTCGACAGCTTGCAGTGACGACGTCACATGATCCAGCAGCGTATACGGGTAGGGTGTAGGGTCGAGTAATGGTTTCACGCACGCGTCGGAGAGTAGCACTGGTTCCAGAGGCAAGTGGCGTCGTGGGCGCCGTCGCGCCCGGTTCGCTGGCTGCTGAGCTCGGTATCGAACCGGGCCATCGCGTCGTCTCCATAAACGGTGCCCCGCTCAACGATGCCATCGACTTCCAGTTCGAGGCGTCATCTGAAGAAGTGACGCTCGAGATCGACACCGGTGAGGATGTCGTCGAGGTCAGTGTAGAGCGTGATTTGGACGAGACGTGGGGAATCACCTTCGCCGACCCGACCTTCGACGGCATCCATATCTGCGAAAACACCTGTCCGTTTTGCTTCATCAAGCAGCTTCCCAAGGGTATGCGCAAGAGCCTCTACGTCATGGACGACGACTACCGCTATTCGATGCTGTACGGCAATTTCGTCACCCTCACCAATTTGACAGACGACGATTGGCGTCGCATCGAAGACCAGCACATCAGCCCGATAAATGTTTCGGTCCACGCGACGAACCCTGAATTGCGCGTGGCGTTGGTCGGCAACCCCAAGGGCGCGTTTATTCTTGAGCACCTGGCTCGCCTTGAGCGCGCGGGAATCGAATACAACACGCAGGTCGTACTCTGTCCGGGCATTAACGACGGCGCTGAGCTCGACCGAACAATCCGAGAATTGTCGGAATGTGGTCCGCATCTGCGATCGATCGCGGTCGTTCCGGTTGGGCTGTCGAAGTTTGGCATTGAGCGCCAGAGCCGCCGTGTGCGGCTCTCGAGGACCTGTATGCGCACGTTGCCCGGCGCCACGCTCGATATTCGGCGGTTCGAACAGGCTGAAGCCGAAGCGGTCATCGATCAGGTCGAAGCATGGCAACGCACATTCCGACGAGAGCGTGGCAAGACGTTCGTTTATTTGGGAGACGAGTTCTACCTGATGACTGGTCGAGCCGTCCCCGCAGCGAATGGCTACGACGGTTTTCCACAAGTTGAAGATGGAATTGGGATCACGCGGCTGTTCATCGACGATGCGGAGCGAATTATCAAGCGGTCAGCGCCTGGGTCGTCGAACGCCGTGAGTGGCACCATCGCGTGCGGTATCCTGATCGCCGATACGATGCGGGAGCTTGTGGATCGCGTCAACGCTCATACCGGCTCCGGATTGCGTGTGGTTCCGATCGTGAACGAGTTCTTCGGCGAGCAGATCAACGTCTCAGGACTGCTGACTGGCGGTTTGGTGCGAGACGCATTGGCGGGTGAGGAGCGGCACGATCCGGTCTTCGTCTCCGAACACATGCTTTCGAAGCGAACCCGAACGTTCCTGGACGATATGCACGTCGAGGAGCTTCAAGCGGATCTGGGGCGTCCGGTCATCCCAGCCGAATATCTCAGCCAGGCATTGAAACACTCGTCCCCAACCATCAAGTTGAGCTAGTCTCGTTGGTCGTTCAGTCACGAAGCGACGGAGTACTCGTCGCTGTGCGCGTGACGCCACGGTCATCGCGTAATGAAGTGATTGGGCTCGCGGACGGCATGTTGCGGGTGCGGCTGACCGCGGCACCGGTGGACAACGCAGCGAACCACGCGTTGGTGACGATGCTCGCGGACTACTTCGGCGTTCCGAAGTCGCAGTTGACGATCGTGGCGGGAAGCACTCGTCGCTCGAAGAAGGTGCTCGTGGGCGGTGTGACCGCGAGTGCCGTCGAGTCCCGGATCGCCTCTACATAATTTGTTGAAGATGGCGCCGGACGTCGTCAGTCACGCCGTCGTCGCACGACGCGCGTCGTCGCCGCGACCAGCGCTCCAACAGCCAGTCCCGCCCCAACCACAATCGCTCCTACCCGGCTGCGATCCCGTGGTTGACCGTTTCCTTGAGTCTTCGGGATGTACGTCCGCATCCGCACCCAGAGAAGGATCGTCTCCTTCATCGCCCGGAATACCACTTTGGGACTGCCACCTGAAGACTCGCCGCGCTTGCGCGGATAGTGGTGGACCCCGACCTCGACGTTGCTCGCGTTTGCTTTGGCGGCCTTAGCCAGAATTTCAGTATTGATTAGCGCTCCGGGTGACTCAAGACTCATGGACTTGAGCATGTCGGCGCGGAAGACTTTGAAGGCGCAGTCGATATCCCGCAGTCTCACGTGAAAGAGCGCGCGGACCGCGAGCTTGAAGATGTTGGCATAGAGGATCCGGTAACCCGCGTCCTGCCGGTTGATGCGATACCCCGCGACGATGTCGTAGCGTCCCACGAACGGCGCGAGGTGCGATAGATCCGCGATATCGAACTGTAGATCGGCGTCCATGAACATGATGTGTTCGCCGGTGGCGGCCGTGAACCCAGACGTGAGTGCGGCTCCATAGCCCCGATTCTTGGAATGATGAACTGGCTTGATCGCCGGATGTTCGACCGCGATCTGATCCAGCAGGGCGCCGGTCCCGTCTTTGCTGCCGTCATCAACGACAACGATCTCAAACTCCTCAGCTAGCTCCGGCAGCACGTCGAGTGCGCGCCGGACTACCTCAGGAATGTTCTCGACCTCGTTGTAGGCAGGCAGCACCAGGGACAGCTTCCCCTGGATCATCTCACCTCCAGACAGAGACAGCCCGGCCACGCCTGCGTGGCCGGGTTGTTTGTCTCGCAAAGCACTGGTCGAAGTATAGCCAGAATCAACCGGAATGGTTACTTCGGCATTTCCTTCAACGCCGTAAATGACGGTCTCGGGCTCCAATCCGGGTTGATCACCGACCAGGGATATTTCTCGTCGGATGGGCTCGATATCACGCTGTAGTTCAAGTTCCAGACTTCCATGACGCCGATCCACGGCCATTCATCCCTCGCAATTTGAAAAGCGCGAACGAGATAGTTGGCCTGATCCTGGTCGCTTACCTGCGCCCCGTACTCATACCCGGGTGCCTGGTTTACTGTCGTCCAACCGAATTCCGTGAGCCAGATCTGCTTGGCGGCGTCGCCATTGTCGATCATGACCTGCCGGAGTTGCTCGATGCGTCGGAAGTAGAACGACGGATCGTTCTGCCATCCGGGACCTGGCCCAGGATTACTCGGCCACATTGTATCGGGAGGATTATTGTTGCTTCCCGGATGGGCGCCCAGGTTATCAAAGTAGGATTTGATCTCGCCATTGTTGTACTGGTACGCCTGACGAAGGTACTGTATGTCGTCGATGGCGATCGACGGGTCATTCACGCCGGTGGGTGTCAGTCCACCGAACAGGACGATGGCGTTTTGGTTCCCAGCTTTCACGCCGTTATAGCCCGCCTTCAGCAAATTGACGTAGCGCCCGACGTCTACTTGCCCTCCCGTTTCAGTGGCGAGATTCTCTTCGTTCCAGATCTCCCAGGCCTGCACCTTACTGCCATATCGGCTGGCCAGCTGCTGCATGAGCGCGCCGTATGGCGCCGGATCGGTCGGTATACCGCCAGATGCATCGGCCCAGCTCGGCGCCTTGACCACGCTGACGATCAGGTGAATTCCATCCTTCGACGCGGCGTTGATCTGATTGTCGAGTGTGAGGAAGTCATACTGGCCCTGGTTCGGCTCGAGCGAGCGCCATTGCGCCTGGATGCGAATCCAGGAGAAGCCTGCGTCCATCACTGTCGTCAGCGTCTGCTGGGTAAACGATTCGCCCCCAGAGTCACCGCGCAGGTAGACGTTGAATCCATAGCCGACGTGCGGGCCCCACAGATGTCCGGTCGTGAAATCTAATGGCGGCATCTGAGGATCTTCTTTTGCGAGTGCGTCCGCTGGTGCTCCCTTCTGGGCGAGATACTCCTGCCCCAGAAGCCCGAGCAGAACTTCGTACTTCGTCCCTTTGTATTCCGGGTGGTATTCGAAGCGCGCCCGCTCGAAGTACTGAACCGTGTGCGTCTGCCCGTCACCGGCAGGCGGAGGCTGGTTTTGCTCGTCGAATTCTTCAGTGAGTGGGTAACCGAAATTCTGTAGCCCACCGTTGTTGTACCAGAACGTCTTGAATCCGTAGTTCAGCGAGTGATGAGTCGCTTCGTAGTAGACGTGATCTTGAGAATCTGTAAAAGGTGCGATGGGTTGGAATGGAGCGTCGGATGAGCGCGACTGGGTCAGATCCGCACCCACACGTACCAGTTCGACCACGTACGGCGTTCCGGCAAACTCTGGATGGTATTCGAACACAGCGCGCTCGAAATACTGCCGGTAATAGCCGTCTTGTTTGAAGACACCGGTGATCGGATATCCCTGAGTGATAGAGACCTCCGTGGGTTTCCCAATATTGGCGGAAGAGACCTTGAACCCAGAAGCCGGTTTCCGGGAAATAGCGTGGCATGAGGAGATCGTCCGAAGATGTCGGTGCCGCGGCGACCTGTCCAATCGGCATGGCCATCATAAGCACGAGGGCAAGCAGCGGTATGAACCGAAGA
Source organism: uncultured Chloroflexia bacterium (assembly GCA_963815715.1). Classification (GTDB taxonomy): domain Bacteria; phylum Chloroflexota; class Chloroflexia; order Thermomicrobiales; family Thermomicrobiaceae; genus CALAGB01. The sequence continues at coordinate 72,959 of CAWFHU010000001.1, forward strand.
AATTTCAAGGAGTCCCCCTTGGTTTCTGCGCCGGTCGGCAATGACGGACCGACCAGCGAGAGCGGTTGCCGTGGGCTGCGCGGCGACTGGATCCCCGAATCGCGCGCCGCGCGGACGTGCGAATTTCGCACGTCATCTGGCATTGAGCGTCGTCATGAATCGAGTTCTGACGACGAAGACCGTGGTGCGAACCTGCGGCGTTCAGCTATTCAACGTGTGGACACCGTGACTGGCACCATGCAGCCGAGCGATCACGGCGCGAACTGGAGATGCACATCGCCAATCGAGATGACGTCCCCGTAGCGCAACCCCGTCGGTACCGTGACCGGTTGTTGATTGAGCATCGTGCCGTTGGTGCTGTTCAGGTCGGTGACCCACCAACGACCGTCTCGCCAGGTAATTTGCACGTGTTCGCTCGATACGAACGTGTCGTCGAGCATGATCGTGGCGCGTGGATGCCGGCCAATAACCGTGACCGGCTCGAGATCGAGACGCATGCCTGAGCGCAGTCCAGAGCCACCTACCTGCTGCACGATGAGGTGCGCCGAGGCGGCCTCTTCCGGTTCCTCTCGCCCCATCGACGTGAAGACGCTCATTTCTCGCAGGATGACTCGAACCACCTGAAACAAGAAGAAATAGAGCAGGAAAATGAAGATAACCCTGAGAAGCAGGACGAACCATTCAAATGGGAGCTGGTTGATCATACTGGCAGACGGCCCTACATCCCCGGTGTACCGCCGCCGCGGTACGGAAGCAATTCGAGTCGAGCCGTTCCCACGATAACGTTGTCACCCTGTTGGATGGCGCTACGCGTGATCTGGGCGCCATTTACCGATGTTCCGTTGGTGGAATCAAGATCCACGATTTCGAGATGTCCGTTTACGTACTCGATGCGAGCGTGATAGCGCGAGACTTCAGGCTCCGGAACAACGACGTCATTGTCGAGCGATCGGCCGATTGTCGTCACCTGACGTCGAATCGGGAAGACTTCTTCAGGCCGAGCCGAGCTGGTCACTCGTAGCAGCTGCGGTGGAACGTTCCCGGTGCGCTCGACAACGCGATAGACCTCCGTGCGCTGCACCGCCTCTTGCTGCACAGGGTCGTATCCCGGCAATTCGGCGATGTGCGCGTCAACGCTGATATTCCGCACCGGAATGCGGTCGTCGCCAAACATCTGCACGCGCACTTGATCGATGAATCCGTAGTTGCGTTCGTCCGCCAAGTCGATCAACCAGTCCTCCATCTGTCGACAGAGGCTGGTTACGAAGTCGGTGTAAACGACCATATCCTGTGGGTTGAGATAGACAGAGTAGTCATTGGGAACGACGATGCCGTCGACGGTTGCGAGCTGGTTGCCTTCCATCGCTCGCTCGAGTCGACGACCGATTTCGGCTGGCTGAATCGGGCTGCGAAAAATCCGCCCGACGGAACCTTCCATCAGGCGTTCAAAGAATCGTTCGAATTTCTGTAGGCTGTTTACCACGCTGGTTTTGCCATCCTGAGCGGAGCGGTGTGGCGGCCCTGAACGGGCGAAATTATAGGTGTCTGGACAGGTACGGTCAAACCGCATCGATTCTTGGAGCGAGACGCCGGTGAGGGTGAAGCTCCAATCGCAGTCTAAACGCGGTCAAATCCGCCGGGCAAATGCTTGAATGTGTTGGACTCGGTACGAGATTTCGCGAAGTGGGTTCAACCACATTGTTTGTGTTTGTCCAGACCTTGTCGATTCTCGCCCGAATCTGCAGAACTGATGATCGCGAAGCGCTGAGGCGACCTGAAACCGATCAGGAAGACCAATGCGAACATTGAGAAGACTTCGAGGCCAAAAGGAAGGTACCCGGAATACCCGAGAACCGGCATCTCGAAGACGTGCGCAAATCCGACGAATGGGACGGAATAGGTCCACTTCGGCATCGAATAGTAGTTCCACATCTCCCAGAAGAACCCCGTGATGAGTGCTGCTGTCATGAGATTCCAGAGAGCAGACCAGTCGCCATGACGCACGTAATATCCGATCGAGCGTTGGCCGCTCAAGGTATTGATTGGCTCGACGATGAAGAATATAGACAACCACGTGAGCGGGAATGCGTATCGAGGGAACAATAGCACCAGGGCGACCATGATCCATCCCAGGAGATGGAAGGCGAGGATTCCGCGAGTCGTGAGCTTCCAGGCTGGCAGGTTGGGCAAGCGTTCGCCCACACGAAAACTTGCGACAAGCTCAGCCATCTCGAGCACGGCTGGCACGACCGTGGAGAATGACAGGGACGCGAGAAATATGAATCGGATGGTGGTGTAGGTCGTCGGAGCGACATAATGCCAGTCGTGCAGGTAACCGTTCATCCATTCGAAGATCCACCAAAACGGGATCGAACAGAAGAACAACATGATGAAACGGGATCGACTTCGGGTCCACAGCGACGTGTGTGTGCGTATCCTGACGATGCCATCGACCGTCAAAATGAAGCCGAGCCATAGCGGAAAGAAGTAGTAATCTGAAAGCGGGCGCAACTGCGTCCAGGCAATCGGCCACCACATGGCGACGAGCAGAAGCCCGAGTATGATCTGTGGTGTGCGTCGAATGTGCGCCCAAATCAACGGCCTGAAGGCCACGCGGTACCCTCGGATGATGCGGAACAACCGTCCCAACTCGGCCACCGTTGGCCCAGCAGAGTAGGAGCGTTCAACCAGTATGCCAGACTCACGAGATCGCGCCCGTCCGCTGCTGGCGCCATCGATTCTCACTGCGGATCTCGGTCACCTGACCGATGAGATCCATCGCGCCGAGTCAGCTGGCGTCGACTACATCCATCTTGACGTGATGGACGGTCGATTCGTGCCGAACATCAGCATCGGGTTGCCGATCATCTCGGCGGTGCGTGAAGCGACAACGTTGCCCCTTGACGTGCACCTGATGATCGTCGAACCGGAGCGATACATCACGCAATTCGCGCGAGCGGGCGCCGACATTCTCACAGTCCATCTCGAAGCATGTCCGCACGTGCATCGGACTTTGCAGCAAATTCGTGAGGCAGGCTGTCAGGCAGGCCTGGCGATCAACCCAGGTACGCCCGTAGACGCGCTGGAATTCCTGGCGGAGATGGTGGATTTGGTGCTCGTCATGAGCGTCAACCCGGGATTTGGCGGCCAATCATTCATTCCGACGGTCCTACCCAAGCTCATGCGAGTTCGCAGGATTTTCGAAACGGCCGGTACGAATGCTCAAATCGAAATCGATGGCGGAATCAAGCCGGAAAACGCGCGCGAGGTGTGGGATGCAGGCGCCGACATATTGGTTGCCGGATCAGCCGTGTATCGTCCCGACGTATCGGTCGCGGAGGCCGTCGACCAATTCCGATCGGTCTTCGAGGATTAGAGAAACTCGTCGCTCTTGGCGCGTCCGAGGAAGAGTGCGGGGATAATCGCGATCAAACAGATGACGGCCGCCACGGTGAACGTGTCTCGAATGATCGAGAGCGTAAGCGGAATGGCCTTGTCGGTCGCGTACGCCTGCTGACGGGCGAGGTAGTCGCCGAGCGTCTCCCCGGTCTTCTGCGGAAGTGGGGGCAAGTTGATCAAGGCGTGATTGAGACGGCTTACAGCCCAACCGGTCAGCGCTGAGATTCCAATCGTCATTCCGAGAAGACGCATGACGATGACGATGCCGGAGGCGATGCCGAGGTCACGAGCTCGCGCGGCGTTGATCGCGGCGGCACCAACGGGTGCGATCACCAGTCCGAAACCGAACCCCCCTATCGCAAGATCGCGCGACATCCGCACCACCTGCAATTCGTTCGGCCAGCCACTCATCAGCAAGAATCCGGCGCTTGCCAGGGCAAGTCCGACCAGGACGACAGTTCGGTACCCGAGCTTGGTCGTCAATCGACCGCCGATGAGTGCGCCCAGCGCCATGGCGGAACAGAATGCGCCCAGCAGTTCGGCGCTCACGATCTCGCTGCGGTGCTCAGTCGTTGCGATGAGCGCAACCTGGAGCGGGACGTTGACCATGGCCGCCATCAGAGCCGCGCCGACGAGCGCATTGGTTGCGTTCGCTGAAGCGAAGAGCCGATCCTTGAACAGGGCGAGCGGAATCAGTGGATGTTTGACGCGCAGCTCGACGAGGATGAGACCGATCAGGGCCAGAACTCCGACTAATATCAAGGGAATCTGGTAATTCGACAACGGATTGGCCGACGACCCCAGCGGATGCTGGCCGTTAGGGCCGGTCGATTCCGATCCCGCGGACACGCCCAGGTTGATGAAAAGGAGTGCCATGGAAAGCAGCGCCGCGCCCGGCAGATCGATCGGTCGACGCTCCTGCGAAGATGGAACACCTTGCCGCCAGCCGCGGATCAACAGCAATGCGACCACGAGACCGATTGGAATGTTGAGCCAGAAGACTCCGCGCCAAGAATCGAATAGCTGTGTGAACCCAGCGCCCCAGATCGGTCCGAGCACCCAACCCAACGTGTCGACGGCGGCGACGATGCCTAACGCTGCTGCACGACGATCCCGCGGAAGAATGTCTCCCACGAGCGCCATCGAAATCGGGACCATTGCTCCACCACCGAACCCCTGTATAGCACGGGCGGCGATGAGCATCGGCAACGTATGGGCCGTGGCGCACATCCCTGATCCGACCAGAAAGACGCCCAGGGCCAGGAGAAAGGCGTTTCTGCGCCCAAAAATATCGGAGAAACGGCCCAGGAGCGGGATCGTCAGCGTGTAGGCGACCAAATAGCCGGTGACGACCCAGACATAGCGGTCTGCTTCGGCCGTGTTCACGTCGAGGTCGGAAAGCATCCGAGGCAAGATTGGGGCGATAACGGTGAGGTCGAGCGCCGCGACCAACACCACGACGAGTGCTGGCGCGACGATCGACAGAGGACGTGAGACGGCCGACCGTTCCAAGTCCGGAACTAGACGTTCGGCTTGTTGATCGTCACTGACTCGTTCTGTTTGGTCAGTAGAAGCGTCCACGTCGTCTCAGAGTTCCCTCCGCTGCCGCTGGAATCATGCAATACCAGCTTGACAACATCGTTTGTCTGTTTGTCGACCCAGAGATCCACAGGGAGGGTATCGCTCTTCAGCGCACCACCAGCGATCGGCTGGGCGTCAGACTTCTTCACGGTGCCGGTGATGTGGTACGCGTCTTTGCCGTTCACGGTATCCGTGCCACTCATCTGCGGATTCTGCATGGTTCGGATCACGTGCGAGATACCCTGATCCTTGTCGAACAGGACCGCAGGGTCGTAACCAAGATCAGACGGCGCCTTTTCCCACGACCCGGAAATCGGGTTGGTCATATATTCATCGGAGCCGATTGACACCAAGTTAATCGATAGGTTGGCTCCCAAGAACGTGACGTTCGCCTTGGCCTGTGCACTGTCCGGACGCTTCAGATCGCCATTGGCAGAGTGAAGCTTGATCGTCCCATTCTGATCCAGCGCGACATCTCCGTCGACGGTGAGATCGAAGTGGAGCGAATTCGTCTGGTCAAAGCGATCCGCCGTCGAATTAAGGATGTCCTGTACCGACACCGCGGTCGGCGACGGGGTCGCGGTCGGGGCTTTTGAGCCTCCGCAGTCAACTAGGGAAAAAATCCCTATAATGGCTGACATCATGAGGATCGCATGCTGAAATCTCATCGGCGATTAACTCCAATTTGTTCGTTGATCGGCGAAAACCAATGCTATCACAGTGCTTTACGCATCAATCGGTCCAGCTTTTGCGGATGTACGGTCACCATGGTACGATTTTGCGGCCAAAGCGCGAACGTCGATCCCCGAGTATTGAGAAGTCCGGCACGGTCTTGCTGAAGGAGTGAAGGCACGACAGCGGTGGATGAGCTACGCGTAGTCATTGGAGCCGGAACCGATACCGGATCCGTTCGCGAGCAAAACGAAGACGCTGTATTCGTCAGTGACGCTCAGGCGGACGATGTCTCGGACAACGGGATGGTCGTCGCGGTCGCGGACGGCATGGGCGGGTATCAACGTGGCGAAGTCGCGGCGCGAATTGCGATCGATACGTTGCGCTCCGAATACTTTGGCGCGGAAGCCCCATCGAATGACATTCCTCTTCGGCTCAAGCAGGCTTTTCGCAAAGCAAACGAGCTAATTTTCGAGAACGGCTCCGCCGAAGGCGAGCAGAACATGATGGGGACGACGTTGGTCGCCGCCGTCATTCGTGGTCCCGATCTGACGGTTGCTAATGTGGGCGATAGCCGCGCGTACCTCGTGCGGGCTGATCGTCTGACGCAGGTCACGCGCGATCATTCCTTGGTCGCCGAACAGGTGGCGGCCGGCGCAATGACCGAACAGGAAGCGCGAGAGAGCCAGCATCGCAACATCATCACGCGGGCGCTCGGGCATCGGCAGCGTGTGGATGTCGACATCTTTGAGATCCGTCTCCTCCCAGAAGACCGGCTTCTCCTGACAACCGACGGGCTGCATGACTACGTGGATGAAGACGAGATGGTCTCCGTGACGCTCAGCCGTCATCCTGAGGACGCCGCGCGTGAGCTCGTAAATTTGGCGCTGGAGCACGGATCGAACGACAACGTCACGGCCGTCGTGGTCTGGGCAGCGCCAGCAGGTGTTCCGACGGACCGAGCCTCAGAGCAGGAGATCGACGAAGAGCGGGCCAGTTATCTGATTCCGATGCTGGTCGTGCTTGGGCTGATGGTATTCGTCGCCATCGTTGTGCTCATCCTCTACCTCGGATAATGTCCGCTTTGTCGAACCTCGTCGTCTCTATCTGGGCGCCACTTCGATGACCGACCTCTCCCGCGATGAGCTCTTGACCCGGCCGCGACGAGTCATCGTCGATGCGCACACGCATATCTTCCCGCCCGAATTCGCGCGCGAGCGATCATCGGTTGGCAGGCGCGATGAGTGGTTCGCTGGTCTTTATCAGAGCCCGAAATCGTTGCTGGCAAGCGAAGACGACATTCTGGCCAGCATGGACGAGGCGGGATTCACCTGCTCAATCGTCTGCGGGTTCCCCTGGAAGGACCCCGGACTCTGTCGCGAGCACAACGATTACCTACTGGAGGTCGCCGCGCGCAATCCAGGTCGAATCGCCGTCATTGCCACAGTTTCACCTACGCAATCCGGCGCCGCGAAAGAGGCGGAACGCTGCATCGACGCGGGCGCGGTCGGGATTGGCGAGCTCAACGCCGACGCGCAGGGATTCGATCTGCTGGATCCGGAACCACTAGCCACCTTGGCTGAGGTCTGTCGAGAACGCGGAAAACCGCTCCTGTTTCACGTCAGCGAGCCTGTTGGCCATCTCTATCCAGGTAAGGGATCGTCGACTCCGGACCGGCTGTTGCGATTCTTGCTGGAGTTCCCCGAGGTCACGGTGGTGGCGGCACACTGGGGCGGAGGATTGCCGTTCTACGAGCTGATGCCCGAAGTCGCTGAACAGACACGCAACGTCGTCTATGATTCCGCGGCTTCCACCTATCTCTATCGCTCTCACGTCTTCCCGACGGTAATCGATTTGGTCGGCAGTGACCGAGTGATGATGGCCACGGACTATCCTGTGCTGCGACAAGATCGCTTCGTCAAGCGCATCGAAAAGCACGGACTATCTGACGACGTGATGGATGCGATCTTGTGGCGTAATGCGGCCCGTGTCTACCATCTGAAGCTCGAAGGAGTTGAGCAGTGATCAGCGGTGTTCGCGGACGCATGGTTTCAAAGATCCCAGGCGCAGTGCTGGTCGACCTGCATGGCCTGATTCTCAAAGTTCTGACATCTCAAACGACCATCAGCGACGTCGGTGATCCTGGCGATGAGGTCGAGCTACTGACGCACCTCTACGTTCGTGAGGACCAGTTGACGCTCTTTGGATTTGCGACCCAGGAGGAGCTGGATCTCTTCGAGCTGCTTCTCACCGTCAGCGGGGTTGGCCCGCGCGTCGCACTTAGCATCCTATCGACCGCGCGTCCGATGGATATTCACAGCGCCATCGAGACGGAAGACGTTAATCTACTCAGCACGGTGCCCGGAATTGGGAAGAAGACTGCCAGCCGGATCATCTTTGACTTGCGTGGAAAGCTACCAGAGCGCACGGGCGAGGGCGTCGTCACAATCGGAGCGCATGATCAAGAGGCTTTGGATGCCCTGCAGTCGCTCGGCTATTCGATGGCCGAGGCACGCTCGGCTCTGGCTGGCGTGGAACGGTTCGAAGGCCAGACCTCGGAAGAACGCGTCTACGCGGCTCTGCAGACCCTCGCCCGAAACTAGACGAACTTTGCTCGTCAGTGCTTGGCAAGCCGTCGCTCCACCGCGCGAGCGTGCGCGGTAAGGCCCTCGGCCCGTGCCAGCTTCGCGGCGGGCGGCCCAAGCTTCGACAGGCCACTCTCGTTGATGCCGACCACGCTAATAATCTTGATGAATTCCTCGACGTTGATTGGCGATGAGAATCTGGCCGTTCGTCCCGTCGGCATGACGTGGCTTGGTCCGGCCGTGTAGTCTCCCAGCACCTCGGGAGATGCCTCTCCGACAAAGATCCCACCCGCGTTCTTGACGCTGTCGAGCTTGGACCATGCATCCTGAATCAGGAGGCAGAGGTGCTCGGGAGCGTAGTCGTTGGCGATGTCGAAGGCGGTTGACAGGTCCGGCACGACTACGATCGCCCCGTTGTTGCGCAGCGACTCCCCGGCGATTTCAGCTCGTTCGAGCAACGGGAGCTGCTCCGCCAGCTGCTCTTCAACCGCGTCGGCCAGCTCCGCGGAGGTCGTGAGCATGATCGCGCTCGCAAGCGGATCGTGCTCGGCCTGTGCCAGCAGGTCGGCCGCACAGAGGTCGGCGCGAGCAGTGCCGTCGGCGATTAGCAGCGTCTCCGTGGGTCCAGGGAGCTGATCGATGTCGACGTCGCCGAAGACGCGTTTCTTCGCGAGCACGACGAATATGTTTCCCGGTCCCACGATCTTATCGACTGCCGCGATGCTTTCCGTGCCGTAGGCCATGGCCGCGATAGCCTGAGCGCCGCCGACCTTATAGACACGGTCGACGCCGGCGATGCGAGCGGCAGCCAAAATAAGCGGAGAAATCGTTCCATCGCGGTTCGGCGGTGCGCAGGCGATAATATGTTGCACCCCCGCGACTCGCGCGGGAACAGCCGACATCAGCAACGACGATGGATACGGCGCCCGTCCCGCTGGTGTGTAAACTCCCACACGCTCCAATGGACGCAAAATCTGCCCGAGCGTCCCTGCATCGTCCACGTGAATCCAGGAGGAGCGCAGCTGCCTGCGGTGGAAGCTCTCGATGCGGTCGTGAGCTACCCGCAACGCGTCGAGAACATCCTTGGGGACGGATTGCATAGCCCGATCGAGCTCGTCTTCGTCAACCTCGAAACGATCGACACTCGCTCCGTCGATTTCCAACGTGTAACGAGCCAACGCCGCGTCGCCTTCGCGTCGGACGTCCGCTAGGATGCGATCGACGACCTGTGCGGCCGAGAGGTCATCTCCAAAAATGCGACGTACGCTAGCCTGGACGGCGGGGGGCAGCTCGGTCGATTCGAGTCGACGACTGCGTAGAACGAATTTGCGAGCCTCGTCGACATCGTGAAAGACGCGCACGACTTCGTCGGCTGTCATGGTTATCCTTTTGCTGCTTCAACCAGATTGAGGAAGGCTGGCGATTCCCCGTCGAACACGTAGTCGGGCGATGTCACCGTAATACCGCTACTTCCTCCACGGCGCAGATGATCGACGGCCGCCAGCAGACGATCCGCGGGCACGATGATGGTCACGGCAAACCACTTCTCTCGCCCGATCTCACCATTCGGGTAGACGCTGGCAATGGTCGGCCCTTGACGTCCGGCAGTCTCTACCTGTGAAGTGACATGCCTTGCCACTGATTCGGGCGAATCACCAGCAACGTTCGCGGTGATCAAGCGGAACTGTCGAGTACGAAGCCGCGCCTCGGCCAGCTCAACGATAGAGCGCGCGATCTCGAGCTTTTCGGGGCTGTGTTTGAATCCGCGTCGCGAGGCGATGAGGCAGGCTTGCGCACGCAAGATCACACCGCCGCTAAGCACGCGAAGTCGATTGTCTCGCAGTGTCACTCCCGTTTCGGACAGATCCGTGATGATGTCGGCGTACCCCAGGACCGGTGCCGCTTCGAGAGCACCGTGCGCATCGACCAATGAGAAGTAGTTGATGCCATGTCGATAGAGGAAATCTCTTGTGAGATTCGGGAACTTGGTGGCCACTCGCAGGGTCCGGCCGGTCCGCTTGAAGTCGATCGAAAGATCAGCGAGGTCCGAGACCGTGGTGACGTCGAGCCAGCCTTCTGGAATAGCAATAACGAGCTCGCATCGACGAAATCCAAGGTCCTCGATCACCACAATCAGATTTGGATCGTCGCGACCGGATTCAGACACGAGATCGAGCCCCGTGATTCCCAGGTCTGCGCTCCCCTCTGAAACCTTGTGAACGATGTCCTCGGTCCGCTGGAACAGGATGTCGACGTCGGGCAGTCCGCTCAATCGGCCTACGTATTGCCGAGGATTGGGACGCCAAACCGGCATTCCGCAGCGCTCAAGAAACTGGGTCGTGGCCTGTTCGTAGCCACCTTTTGAGGAGATTGCGAGTCGCAGAGGCTCAGACATCGTTCGTCGACCGGACCGTTTCAGTGCGTGCAGGTTCATCGAAACGCTCGATAGCAGTCGTGCCGTCGACGTCGACCACGATCAACGTGGCGATACCGTTGCGTTGGGCGAATCGGCGACTCGCCGCGACCGATCGGCCGCGAACGTCGAGCTCGACGACGTCGCCGCCGTCTCGCAATTGTTCAGCAACTCTGATGGCGGACCGGTGCGCGCTTTCGTCTATCGGGACCACGAGTATCCGAGGCGTGTTCCGCTCAACCGTCAACTTCGCAACCTCGGCAATGCGTTCAAGTCCATAAGTGAACCCCGATGCTTCGAGCGGCTGGCGCGATCCCAATGTTTGGGCCAGATCGTCGTAGCGTCCGCCGCCACATAGCTGCACCTGTTGCGATTCGTCTTCGTAGATCTCGAAGAGCATGCCAGTGTAATAGTGCAATCCTCGACCCAAACCTGGGCTCAATTCGATCTCGCTTGTGTCGTGTCCGTAGACGGAGAGGATTTCAAGAACCTGCTCGATGCGTTGGATTGGTTCATCGTTCAGATCATGCGCGCGAACTAACGTGCGTAGCTCCGGCAGCACGCGATCTGGACTTCCACGCAGACCTGCGAGCTGTTCGACGAATTTGAAGGCCTGTCGCACGTGCCCCTCGTCGCTGTGCCGGTTCATTTTGTCAACGACGCCCGCCACGATTTCTTCTGGCGTGCGTGAGCCGCCCTCGGTTTGGACGCCAACTTCGTTGAGGACGGCGAGGACCCAACTCTCAAGCTGATCGGATGGCACCTGGCCAAGCGCTCCGCTCATTTGGTCGAACAAGTCCGCCAAACGATCGCCGCTCGTCAATCCGGTAATCTCGATTTCGAGGTCGACCGGACGGCCCTTGCGCAATCGCTCCATGCTCCAGAGAAGCCAATCTCGGGCCCGGTGTCGCAGCGGTAGCCGCTCGAGGTATTCCAGAACCAGACCCACGTGGCCGAGCACGAGCCTTCCGCGGATACCAACAGCAGCAAGTCCGTCGAGCGCCAGGTGGATGACCTCGGCATCAGCCAACGGACCGCTAGCGCCGAGAAGCTCGCAGCCGACCTCAGTGAACTGCCGGGTTCGGCTGGCCTGCGGTTTTTCGTAGCGGAAGACTGGACCAGCGTAAGAGAGGCGCAGCGGCAGCGCCATTGATTGCATCGAGTCGACGTACATGCGGAGTATCGAAGCGGTGTGCTCCGGCCGTAACGCGATGTCACGCTCTCGATAACGGAAGGCGTACATCTGCGCCACTCGCTCGCCGCCCGACTTGCGCAAGAAGAGCTCGGTTGGTTCAACAATAGGCGTGTCGACCTGGCGATATCCGTGACGGCCGATCACGTCGATCAGACTTTGTCGTACGGCGTCAACACGTTGGAACTGGCCGGCATCGAGATCGGCCATCCCACGCAGCCGCTCGAGCTGTGGCTGACGATCTCGAGATCTGTTCGGCCCGGATCGATCGGACAACGATTCGTTCCTTGCTTGTTTCGCCCTTTGGATGGGACTTGGAGCGCACCCGAATCACGATCGTCCAGTCTATCACGCGTCCCGCGCCCAGGCGCTCAAGTGCGTTCAGAATATGTTGAGATCCCCGCTGCTCGCACCCCCGTCAATCCGGCTCGGTCCTGACAGCGATTGAACGAAATTGTGACGCGAATGTGATGCGCGCTTAACGCGTTAAAGCCTAACCTGGCATTGGAGCGAGATGCTCCATCGGAGCGTGCAGCTCTGTAAGGAGGCGGATTGAGATGGAACAGCAGAAGCCTGGTTCGTCGCTAGGTTCAATGTTCGAGCCGTCAGAATCTCCAAGGTACGACGCGACACACCGTCGCCTATGCCGCAGCAAGAACGATCAGGTTATCGCCGGAGTTTGCGGAGGACTCGGCCACTACTTTGGCATTGACCCGGTTCTGGTTCGCATCGGTTTCGTGGCGTTGGCGTTTGCCGGCGGAGCTGGAATCCTCGTGTACATTCTGGCTGCCATCATCATGCCGGAAGCTAAGCCCGAAGAAGACGTGCCGCGATCGGACGTCGTCAGGATGGGCCAGGGCAAGGTGATCTTCGGCATCGTGTTGGTCGCAATCGGCGCGATTCTGTTGCTGCGAGAAGTCCTTCCCTGGTTCAGCGACCAGGTCATCTGGGCGACGATTCTGATCGCGCTCGGGCTGGGGGTTATCTTCAAGGGAACCGAGAGATGAGCACGCAGCAATTGGAACCTCGACCCACATTTGCTGGGCCACGACTGCCACAATCGCTCGGAAGCATCGCCTTCGGAGCCATTCTCGTGGTGGCAGGACTGGCGTGGATGCTTGACGTTCTTGACGTCGTGAACCTGACCGCTGGTTTCGTCCTCGCGTCGGCGCTCATTGCGATCGGTGTTGTCCTGGTCGCCGGGTCGATCGAGTGGCTGGCACGGAGGGTTGACCGCGTTGGGCATGCTCCTGACCGTGCTGCTGACCGTTTCGGCCGCCGTGAACGTGCCGCTGAGTGGTGGAATCGGTGACCATCGCTACGCCACGAACCAGATTACCGAAGTTCAGCAACGCTACCAGCTGGCAATTGGCAACATGGATGTCGATCTGTCTGATGTGCAGTTCCCACAAGGCGTGACGACGGTGGAGGCCCGCGTTGGGATCGGTGAGCTCGTCATCTACGTTCCGCGCGATGTCGTGGTTCAGGTGCACTGGACTGTTTCCGGTGGAAACGTTGACATCCTCGGCTTCAACCAAAACGGAACGTCGCTGGACGACCAAAGTGAAACGCACGATTTCGCGCAAGCAGGCAAACGACTGGTGATCGAAGCGAGAATGGGGTTCGGTGACATCAAAGTGAGGCAACGATGAACGGACATTTCAGCCCTGGATCCGCGCTGATGGGGATTGTCTTCATTGCGCTGGGAATAATGTTCCTGCTGGACGATCAGGACGTAATTCGGATCCGTCCGATGCTCGTTGTGCCGATCCTCTTGATCGCGCTCGGTCTCGGCGTTCTTGCGAGCATCGTGCAACCAGAGCGTCGCAGCTAGAGCTCGTCGTCCAATTGGATCAGCTTCCACCGGCGAGACTGCCAGCACGCCGCTCCCTTACGAACAGAGAGCGGCGCTCTCTTGAAAAGCGGACTGCCAATCAAGCGCGAAGTTTGCCGCCCACCTGGCGCTTTAACGTCGACTCAATGCGGGTGCGCAAACGCTCGACCTCGTGTTCTTGCAGCTGCCGGTCAGGTGCCGCGAGCGTCACGCGATATGCGAGGCTCTTCGTGCCGGCCTCGATCGCGGGGCCACGATAGATGTCGAACAGCTCGATTCCGCCCAGCAAAGCCCCTGCACCCGAAACGAGCGCGCTGCGCACCCGTTCGGCCGGAATCTCTTCGTCCACGACGACTGCGAAGTCTTGCTCCACTGTCGGGAAGCGCGTGACGTTTCGTGTCTGCACATCGGCGAGACCAGTCTCACTGAGCGCCACGAGATCGATCTCAGCCAGCGCCACCCGCCCGCCCTCAGTAACGCCGAGCTGTTGCGCGACCAACGGGTGGATTTCACCGAGAACTCCGACAGAGCATTCCCCGATCTTGATTTCGGCAGCTCGACCAGGATGAAAGCTCGCGTGAGCGATTGGCTCGTAGCTAACGTCGGTCGCCCCGACTCTCGTCAGAAGCTCCTCCACGACACCTTTGATGTCGAAGAAATCGGTCCCACGTTCGTCGCCGTAAAGCCCAGAGCGTTGCTGAACTCCGGACATTACGCACGTGAGCGTCTGCCGCTCGTCGGGAAGCTCGTCCACGCCGCGCGGCTGATAGACTCGCGCGGTCTCGAAGACATTTACGGTTCGTGAGAACTTCAGGTTTTCGCCGACATTCTTGAGTACTGATGGGACCAGCGTTGGCCGCATCTGCTCCCAGTCGGCGCGCAGCGGATTGATCACTCGAACCAGTGGCAGGTGTGGAGCAGCATAGAAACCGAATCGGTCCGGCGATTTGGCCGCTCCGGGCGTGAGGGCGGCCAGATCGGAGTCGTTGATCATCGAATAGGTGATGATCTCCTGCAGGCCCGCGCCAACGAGAATGTCCTGGACCGATCGAACGAGACGCCGCATAGGATCAGTCTCAATGGCGACCGTTCCGCCAACGGGCAGCGTCTCAGGAAGGTTCTCGTATCCGGCGATACGGGCCACTTCCTCCACGATATCGGCCTTGAGGTTCACGTCTGAGCGCCAGGTTGGGACCTGCACGACGACGGTCTCTTGCCCATCTCGCTGTTCGATACGCGGGTCGAATTCGAGACGCCCCAGGATGCTGAGCACTGTCTCGTCAGGGAAATCGACGCCCAGCAGTCGTTGGATCTCGCTGCGCGGCATGGTCAGTTCGAACGGCTCGCGCTTCTCGGCATAAACGTCGGTCAGCCGAGTGACCTTGGCGTCTGGCAGCATCTCCTGAATCAACGCGACCGACCGTTCGATCGCGGTCCAGGCGAGGTTCGGATCGATGCCGCGCTCAAATCTCGCTGACGCTTCGGTTCGCAGCTTCTGGTTACGGGCGGTTCGTCGCACGTTGGCCATGTCAAAGTTCGCGGCTTCGAGAAGCAGTGCCGTCGTGTCATCCCGAATCTCGCTGTTGACTCCACCCATGACTCCGGCCATGCCGACGGCCCGATTTTCGTCGGCAATCACCAACGTCTCCGTGTCGAGATCGCGTTTGATGTGATCGATCGTCTCGATCTGTTCGCCCGGCCGCGCTCGCCGCACGACGACCTGTTCCCCATGCAGGAATCCGAGGTCGAAGGCGTGCAGGGGCTGTCCCCACTCCAACATGACGTAATTCGTGACGTCGACCAGGTTGTTGATGGGCCTGACCCCGGCCGCCGTCAGCCGCTGCTGCATCCAGGAAGGGGAGTCCTCAACCTTCAGATTCTCAATGATCGCCGCGACGTACCGTGGGCAGAGATCTGGCGCCTCGACACGAACCATCGTCTCATCCCGCTCCACCGACGAGAGATCGGCGAGCTGCGGGAAGGTGGGACGGACGTCGGCGATGGCTCCGAGCTCGCGCGCAATGCCGATCATCGAGAAGGCATGCACGAGATTCGGTGTGATTTCGAATTCGATGACTTCGTCACCCATGTACTCGCGTAACGGCATACCGACCGGCGCGTCCTCGTCGAGGACCATGATGCCCTCGTGCTCTTCAGAGATGCCGAGCTCTTTCTCGGAGCAGACCATGCCCTCGGACCGCACCCCGCGTAGATTGCTCGGTTTCAGCGTGATCATGCGAAATTCGTCGGAGTGCCCGTCGATCAGGCGAGCACCTGCAAGCGCCAGTGCGACGTATTGGCCGCTGGCGATGTTTGGCGCACCGGTCACGACCGTCAGCTGATGCTCTCCCGCGGAGACCGTCGCCAGCACGAGCCGATCAGCGTTCGGATGTGGCTCGACGCGGTCGACGTGGCCGACGTAGACCTTGTCCCACAACGTGCCGATCTCGGTAATGCCCTCGGCTTCGAGACCCGCCATAGTCATGCGACGGGCGATCTCGGTTGCACTCCAGTCGACGTCCACAAGGTCGCGCAACCAGCGAACAGGAACTTTCATCGTTCGTTCTCTTCCTCTCTCGGTAACCTACGCGGACGCCCGATTGAATTGCGATAGGAAGCGGATGTCACTGGCGTAGAAGGCACGGATGTCCTGGATCCCGTACTTCAGCATGGCCAGTCGCTCGATGCCGCACCCGAACGCGAATCCTGAGTAACGGTCGGGGTCGTAGCCGACGCCGGCCAGCACGTTCGGGTGCACCATTCCGGCGCCTAGGATCTCGATCCAACCAGTTCCCTTGCAGACGCGGCATCCGTCGCCATGGCAGATCATGCAGTCGATGGCGAAATCGACGCCCGGTTCGACGAAGGGGAAGAAGTCGCAGCGGAAGCGCACTTTGCGCTCCTGACCAAAGAGCTGTCTGGCGAATTCTGCCAGCGTCCCCTTCAGGTCGGTCATCGTGATGTGCTCGTCGACCGCAAGCCCCTCGATCTGCTGGAAGTGCCATTCGTGCGTGGCGTCGAGCGCCTCGTAGCGATAGCATCGTCCAGGCACGATCACTCGCACAGGGGGATCGAGTCGCTCCATGGTTCGCACCTGCATCGGAGAGGTGTGCGGACGTAGCACGATTTCGCGCGACTTTGATTCGACGAAAATCGTGTCCCACACGTCCCGAGCCGGATGATCTTTCGGAATATTGAGCGAGTCGAATGCGTAGTATGCGTCCTCCACCTCGGGTCCCTCGATCGTCTGGAATCCGAGATGGCTGAAGATCTCTGACGATTCTCGGATCAGCTGCGTGACGGGATGCAGCGTGCCAATCTGGACTGGTCGACCGGGCAGCGTGACGTCGATCGATTCGGAGGCCAGGCGAGATGTCAGTTCACCGGCGCGGACCTCGGCCTGTCTACGCTCGAAGTCGCTCGCGAGGAGCTCCTTGAGCTCATTGACGGCTTTGCCGAACGCCGGACGTTCCTCTGCGGGAAGCGATCCAAGCTGACGCATGGTTCCGGTCAGCGCGCCTTTGCGACCCAGGTAGCTCGCATACCACTCGGCAAGCTGATCGCTGTTGTTTGCCTCCTTGAGCGCGGATTCCGCCTGCTCCCTGAGCTTATTGAGCTGGTCGATAGCCATCGTCCCTCCAACCCGTGTCGTGCTTCTCGGTATTCATTATTCAGACAACAAAAAACCCCGTCGCCTCAGGGGCGAGGGGTTCCACGCGGTACCACCCTGATTTGCCGGTTCAGTGAACCGGCCTCAGTGCTCGGGATTCGTCACCAGGACGCCCGAGTCGGCTCCGCTAATGGGGAGCAACCAGGAGCGACTAATTGGCGCGCAGTGCGCCGTTCACCGCCCGGCTCGAGAGCGAACTTCTTCGGCGCTTCACACGAGAGAGATCTCAGTCGACGTCTCTCTCTCCCTGTCAGTTTCCCGCCGAGTACTCTTCTCCGTCATCGCCGTTCACACGTCTCAATTTGCGCAGAGTATAGCAGAGGCACGGCACGGCCCGGATACTCGCTGTCGGTCAGGAGGGCCAGTGCGTCTATAATCGCCTGCAGGATGCTGAAGTCGAGCCAAACCGGCCGGTGAGAAGGGAAGTCCAACGTGAGCAGGACAGACATCGAGCGAATCCACGCACGCGAGATTCTCGACTCGCGCGGAAATCCGACGGTGGAGGTCGACGTATATCTTGCTGGCGGGGCGTTTGGCCGCGCCGCGGTGCCGTCCGGAGCATCAACGGGCGAACACGAGGCGGTCGAGCTTCGAGACGGCGGCAACCGATACGGTGGGAAAGGCGTCGTTCATGCTGTCGACAACGTGAACGGCGAGATCTTTCGGTCCCTCGTCGGTTTTGACGCGCTGAATCAGCTACGAGTCGACCAGACCATGATCGATCTGGATAGCACCCCAAACAAGGGACGGCTCGGCGCAAATGCACTGCTTGGCGTCTCGCTGGCCATCGCGCGAGCCGCCGCGAATTCGGTCGGGCTGCCGCTCTATGCGTATCTGGGTGGACCGTCGGCGCACGTACTTCCATGTCCAATGATGAACATCCTCAATGGCGGCAAACACGCTGAGGGGTCCAGCGTCGACATGCAGGAATTCATGGTGATGCCGGTCGGAGCTTCGAGCTTTGCGGAGTGTCTGCGCTGGGGCGCTGAGGTATTCCACACGCTGAAGAAGGTACTCGCGTCAGAAGGGTACGTCACCTCAGTGGGCGACGAGGGTGGCTACGCGCCGAGTTTGAAGAGCAACGACGAAGCGCTCAGCCTGATCGAGCGCGCCATCGAGCAGGCTGGCTACCACCTCGGTGACGACATTGTGCTTGCGATCGATCCCGCGGCCTCCGAGTTCTACAAGGACGGCAAGTACGTCCTGGCCGGTGAAGGACGCGAGATCGACAGCGCCGGAATGGTCAATTTTCTGGCCGACTGGGTCGATCGTTTCCCGATCATCTCGATCGAGGATGGCCTGGCAGAAGACGATTGGGATGGCTGGTCGCTTCTGACCAAGCGCATTGGTGACCGCGTCCAGTTGGTGGGTGACGACCTCTTCGTGACGAATACCGAGAGATTGAAGCGAGGCATCGACCAGAAGACGGCGAACTCGATCCTGGTGAAGCTGAATCAGATCGGGACGTTGAGCGAGACGTTCGCCGCCGTCGAGATGGCGCATCGCGCAGGGTACACCGCGGTCATCTCGCACCGCAGTGGCGAAACGGCCGATTCTTTCGTCGCGGATCTGGTCGTCGCGACCAATGCGGGCCAGATAAAGACCGGCGCACCGTCGCGGATGGATCGGGTCGAGAAGTACAACCAACTGCTGCGTATCGAAGAAGAGCTAGGCAGACAGGCAACGTTCGCCGGTCGCCCGCGGTAGACACCCCGTCCACCGAATCCTTCGGCACGGCCTCGTGACGGGATGTCAATCCTCGATCAGGGATTTCCCAGTCATTTCCTTCGGCTGCGGGATGCCAAGCAACTGAAGGACCGTTGGTGCCACATCGGAAAGTCGACCGCCGACGTGGAGGCGCGCGTGTCGTAGCGGGCTGTCATCAGGTGCCACCAGCACCACCGGCACCGGATTGGTCGTGTGGGCCGTCCAGATATCATGTGTTCCTGGCACAAGCATCTCTTCGGCGTTGCCGTGATCTGCCGTGATGATCGCCACCCCTTCGTGCTGTTCCAGGTGCTCCATGACCCTCGCCAGGCAGAGATCCACTGTCTCCACCGCCTTGACCGCCGCTGGGAACACCCCAGTGTGCCCGACCATGTCGCCGTTGGCGTAGTTCACCATGAGAAAGTCGAACTTATCGCTATCAATGGCGTCAACCACAGCGTCGGTGACTGAATAAGCGCTCATCTCAGGTTTGAGATCGTACGTGGCGACTTTTGGCGATTGGATCAGCACGCGTTCTTCACCATCAAACGGCTGTTCGCGCCCACCATTCAAGAAATAGGTGACGTGGGCATATTTCTCGGTTTCAGCCGTGTGAAATTGCGTTTTTCCGGCTTCCGAGATGACGCGCGCGAGCGGCATTTCGACGTTGTGCGGTGGAAAGGCGACGTGGACGGGAAGCCCCTGTTGATATTCGGTCATGGTCACGACGAATAGGTTGTGGCGAACGACGCCCCTATTGAACTCGGCGAAATCAGGATCGGCGATGGCGTGCACGATTTGCCGCGGTCGATCGGAACGATAGTTGAAGACGATGATGCTGTCGTCGTCGTTCACTGTCGCGACCGGAGACCCGTCTGCCTCGCACATCACGATCGGATCGATGAACTCGTCGGTCACGCCCGCATCGTAGGACGCCTGAATCGCCGCGAGCGGATCGGCTGCCTTCACCCCGTCACCATTGACGATTGCGTCATACGCCTTCTCTGTCCGCTCCCAACGACGGTCGCGATCCATGGCGTAGTATCGTCCAGATATTGACGCGATGCGGCCGCTGCCGATATCCGCCATCGATGTAAGCAGTTCTTGCATGAAGTCGTGTCCCGAATGTGGTGGCGTGTCGCGTCCGTCCATGAAGGCGTGGATGAACACGCGCGGCACGTCATGCTTATGCGCAAGGCGAAGCAGAGCCACGAGATGTTCCTGGGAGGCATGCACTCCGCCGTTACCGATCAGGCCCATCAAATGCAGGGCACTATTGTGCGATTTGGCGTGATTGATGGCATCGAGGAACGTTGCGTTGTCGAAGAATGAGCCGTCTTCGATCGCCGCATCGATACGTGTGATCCACTGGTAGACGACGAACCCCGCACCGAGATTCAGATGGCCCACTTCGGAGTTCCCCATCTGCCCGTCCGGGAGCCCGACGTCGCGCCCAGAGCACTTCAACGATGAGTTCGGGTAGCTCGAGAGTAAACGATCCATAGTGGGTGTGTCGGCGGCCTTCACTGCGTTGCCGGGGTCGTCAGGACCGATGCCCCAGCCGTCGAGGACGATCAGCATCACCGGGCGATATGGCATGTTGCTCCTCAATTCAAGACTGAACGAGTCCGTCTCTGATGGTATCAGAGCAGTGATGCATTCGAATCAAAATGAATTGGTCGATAAGCTCGATTGAGATCAGCTCAGTGCGGCGCCACGCTTGCGTCGTACGCGTCGGAGCCGGTGGACCAGATCGTCGCGGGCGACGGAGCTTCGCCGCAGTTCCACGATTCTGAGTGCCCGTTCGATGACCGCTTCGGCCGCGGTGAAATCCCGCGCGGTGTGCTCGAAATACTTGGCCAGCTCGATGAAGGGGAACAGATCGATCGGATCGGTTCGAGCGTTCTCCTGGCACATCTCTTCGAGCATCGCGATACCGTCGCTCATGCGCCCGCGTCGTTTCATCAAACGCCATAGCTCGATTTCGGCACGCCGACGGATCGACCATGGCAGTGTTCCGCCTGCGAGTGCGGCCGAAAGCGTCTGATATCCACGAACGTCGTCGCCCGCCGCGATGAGCGACAGGCCGAGCCCGACGAGATCTTCATCATGACGCAGCTGCGCCTCAGGTGACTGCTCCGCTTGCAGGAGAAGCTCGAGCAGACGCGCTAAGGTCACGATGTCTTCGCGGTTGTGATGAAAGACGGGTCGCAGGCGCGAAGCGTCGCCGTCGCGCAGGTAATCGAAATAGAGATGCGGGATCAGATAGCCGGGGACGTCGCCCTCGCGCCAGATATCGAAGACTCCCTGTTCCAGCGACGTGAGTGAGCAGCTTGCGAGTCGATGTTTCCAGATGCGTCGAGCGGGATGGAGCAGATCGAGGTGATCGAAACCGAACTCGAGGCGATAACCGTGCAGCACGAAGCGGGTATCGATAAGCGGCCAGTCGAATGATTTCCCGTTGAACGTGACAAGTAATCGAAAGCGGGTGAAGAGTTCGCGCAGCTCCTCGAGGAGCGCGATCTCCTCGGCTGGGGAGCGCATGAAGTACTGCCGCAACACCAGCGAGCCGTCTTCGATGTAGCCGACGCCGACCAGGAACGCGTGGGTGCCGGTACCACCCGCCAGACCGGTGGTTTCCGTGTCGAGAAAGAGCAAGTCGGAGGGCGCGATCGGGTCGTGTCGCACGTGACTCAGATAGAGCGGTGAGCGAAGCTCGGTTCGGGTTACGAGCTGTGCGACGTGCATGTCAGCTCGTCGATTCTCGGCCACGAAGATCGAGCCTGCGTCATTTCTGAGCAAGAAGCCGGGCTCCAACGTTTCGATCGGAACCCCTGATATGCCGCGCTCGTCGCGACGTTCGACCTCTCGACTCAATGCACCATAGCGCTCGCGAAAGCTTCGCACGCTCGGTAGTCCCCCGCTTTCGGCTTCGACCGTGCCACTCGTGAGCGAATTGTACGCGCCATCGAACGAATCCGGGCCGAAGAAATGCGAGTGAAACGCAGGCAGCGGTGTTTGACACTCGATTTTGCCCCAACCTACAATGCCTTGCGTGTGCGGGTAACCGCTTCTGAATGACAGACATGGGAGAGGTACGGCAAGCGGATGGCCTATCAGGTAACACTGATCCCGGGCGACGGCATCGGGCCTGAGGTATCCGGCGCGGCGCGTCGAGTGCTTGAGGCGACCGGCATCAGATTTGACTGGGATGTCCAGGAAGCGGGAGTCACGGCCCTCGAGAAGCATGGCGACGTACTCCCGAACGCGGTGGTCGAATCAATTCGCAAGAACGGCACGGCATTGAAGGGACCGCTGACGACGCCTATCGGCGGCGGGTTCCGCAGTGTCAACGTGGCCCTTCGTCACGCGCTCGAGCTCTACGCCAACTTGCGCCCCGCTCGAACCTACGAGGGAGTTCAGAGTGCGTTCGACTCCATTGATTTGATCGTCGTGCGTGAGAATATGGAAGACCTCTACGCAGGCGTCGAGTTCGACACGGGCACCAAAGAGGCGCAGGAGATCATCAACGAGATCAATCGTCTCAGCACCAAGAAGGTCCCAGCCTCGGCAGCGATCTCGATCAAGACCATCACCCCAGAGAACTCGCGCCGCATCGTCAAGTTCGCCTTCGATTACGCTACGAACAACGGACGCAAGCTCGTGACGGCAGTTCACAAGGCCAACATCATGAAGTTCTCCGACGGCCTGTTCCTCAAGGTTGCCGAAGAAGTGGCCAAGGAATACCCGTCGATCGAGTTCAACGATCGCATCGTCGACAACATGTGCATGCAGCTAATGCAGAAGCCCGATCTCTACGATGTCCTGGTCATGCCGAACCTGTACGGAGACATCCTCAGTGATCTGACCGCTGGCATGATCGGTGGACTCGGCGTCGCGCCGAGCGCCAACATCGGCGATAACGCGGCCGTCTTTGAGGCGATTCACGGCAGCGCGCCGTCGCACGCCGGACGTAACGAGGCCAATCCCACCGCGATGATTCTGAGTGGTGTGATGCTCCTGCGCCATCTGGGCGAGCAGGACGCGGCCAAGGCGGTCGACATGGCCGTTGCCAGCGTGATCAGGGCCGGCGATCGCGTCACGTACGATTTGCGTCCGGACCGTAATCGCGAGCGAGCCGCCGGAACGACCGACATGGCCGATGCTGTGATCGCCGAAATGGGTCGCTAGCGAGGGAAGTCGCCAAAGCTCACAGCCAGGTGATGAGCGTTGATCTGGTGCGTCTTCGTCGGCATCGGGCAGCGTCAAGTTTTCTTGACACGCCGCGGAGCGACACCTATAATCTCGTCCCTGGCTGGCACCTCTTAATGGGGTGCCATGCCGACGTAGCTCAATTGGCAGAGCAGCTGTTTTGTAAACAGCAGGTTGCGGGTTCGATTCCCACCGTCGGCTCTAGCGGGGAGGTTCCCGAGCGGCCAAAGGGGCCTGGCTGTAAACCAGGTGCGCAATGCTTCGGGGGTTCGAATCCCTCCCTCCCCACCAGGCCCGTCTGTGCGATGGGCTTTTTTGCGTGCGATGCCCGAACCTGCCTGGAGAGCGTCGTGCGATAGGTTTCTGTGGACACTTAATCGTTACAGCCGAATTCAGAGTTCGCCGGCCGGTGCGACTCTGGTGCAACCTGAAGGGTAATGTGCAGTGGGGAAGCAGCGGTTTGAGCGGACGAAGCCGCATATCAATATTGGAACCATCGGGCACGTCGACCATGGGAAGACGACGCTGACAGCGGCCATCACCAAGACCTTGGGGTTGAGTGGTGGATCGAAGTTTCGCTCGTTCGACTCGATCGACAACGCGCCGGAAGAGCGGGAGCGTGGCATCACCATCGCCATCGCCCACGTCGAGTACGAGACCGAGAAGCGACACTACGCCCACGTCGACTGCCCGGGCCATGCCGACTACATCAAGAACATGATCACCGGAGCGGCGCAGATGGACGGCGCCATCCTGGTGGTCTCGGCCCCCGACGGTCCGATGCCGCAGACGCGGGAGCACATCCTGTTGGCGCGGCAGGTGGAAGTGCCGGCCATGGTCGTGTTTCTGAACAAAGTGGACATGATGGACGACCCGGAGCTGCTGGAGCTGGTCGAGCTCGAGGTGCGAGAGCTCCTCTCGACCTACGGCTTCCCCGGTGACGAGGTGCCGGTGGTGCGGGGATCCGCCCTGGCGGCCCTGGAGTCGGAGTCGACCGATCCGACCAGTCCGGAGTACGCCCCGATCCTGGAGCTGATGCAGGCGGTGGACGACTACATTCCGACGCCGGAGCGGGCGGTGGATCAGCCGTTCCTGATGCCGATCGAAGACGTGTTCGGGATCAAGGGACGTGGCACGGTAGTGACGGGCCGGGTCGAGCGCGGCAAGGTCAAGACCGGTGAGACGGTGGAGCTGGTGGGGATCACGCCGACCCGCTCGATCGTGGTGACCGGGGTGGAGATGTTCCAGAAGACGCTGGACGAAGGGGTTGCGGGGGACAACGTCGGCTGTCTGTTGCGCGGCATCGAGCGAGATGACGTACAGCGCGGGCAGGTGCTGGCACAGCCGAAGTCGATCACGCCGCACACCAAGTTCGCGGCACAGGTGTACGTGTTGTCGAAAGAAGAAGGTGGACGGCACACGCCCTTCTTCCCGGGCTATCAGCCACAGTTCTACATCCGCACGACGGATGTCACTGGGGCCATCCAACTGCCGGAAGGCGTCGAGATGGTGATGCCAGGCGACAACATCGAGATGCAGGTGGAGTTGATCCAGCCAGTGGCCATCGAAGAGGGGTTGCGCTTCGCGATTCGCGAAGGTGGCCGAACGGTCGGGGCAGGCGCCGTGACCAAAGTCGTACAATAAAACGAACCACGGATCGACTCGCGCGGGCGGCCATCTGAGTCGCAGCGGCCAATGAGGATGTGATATCATGGCGAAGAAATCGAAGGCTGATCGGTTAGTAATTACGCTCGAATGTACCGAGTGCCGAGAGCGAAATTACACCACCGAAAAGAACCGGCGGAACGATCCGTCGCGTCTGGAGCTTCGAAAATTCTGTCCGCGTTGCCGCTGTCAGCGAACGCACCGAGAGACGCGATAATTCGGGGCGCGGATCAACAGCGTCTAGGGTCGTAGCTCAATTGGTAGAGCAGCGGTCTCCAAAACCGCAGGTTGCGGGTTCGATTCCTGCCGGCCCTGCCATTTCTCCACAAGTAAGAGAAGTGGCATCTGCAGAGAGCGTAGAGCGTTCAGGGGCGGAGCCGATGGCCCGCCTCGTTCATTTGTTGGCGGCCGCTCTCCAGGTTGGAACGCACGAACAACGGATCTGAGAATTGCTCAACCCGAGGAAAGGGGCCATGGCAACGAAGACGAGACCCAGGACCACGAGGACAAAGTCGAGCGAGCGGCAGCCGAATCCCAATTCACGGTTCGCACGACTGGCCGGGTTGCAGCGCCTGTTTAAAGACACGGTCTCCGAGATGAAGAAGATCACCTGGCCGGATCGCGACGCAACGCGCAATCTGACGGTGGTGGTGATCGCTATTTCGGTGGCGCTTGGTGCGGCCCTCGGCGGTGTTGACGCCGTGTTCGTTCGACTGTGGCAAGCAATTCCCTAATTTCCCTCTAAAGAGGAGGTACCTGTGGCGCGATCACTGCGTGAACGCCTTGCCCAACGTCGTGAAGAGCTTTCTGAAGGCGAAAGTGGCGAGCAGCAGGGACGCTGGTACGTCGTCCATACATATTCGGGCTATGAGAACAAGGTTCGTCAGAACCTGCTTCATCGTATCGACACGATGGACGTAGCCGACAAAATCTTCGAGGTCGTCGTACCGACTCAGGAAGAAGTCGAGATCAGCGGCGGTCAGAGGCGCAGCGTGCAGCGCAAGGTGTTTCCAGGTTACGTGCTGGTGCGCATGGAGATGGATGACGATTCCTGGTACGTGGTGCGAAACACGCCGGGTGTCACCAGCTTCGTTGGCATGGGAAACAAGCCTGCCGCGCTCGAGGCCAAAGAGGTCGACATGATCCTCAAGGGCATGACGGCCAAGCCGACCAAGGTGAAGGTTTCACTCGCACTCGGCGACACGGTCCGAATCGTCGACGGCCCATTCAGCGATTTCCGCGGCTCGGTCGATGAGATCGACCAGGAAAAGGGCAAGGTCAAGGTGCTCGTCTCCTTCTTTGGACGCGAGACACCGGTTACGCTCGACTTCCTACAGGTCGAGCGCGAAGGGTAGCGCTTGCCGGACGCTCTCAACCGGTGAGACGCGACGTGAATTTCTTGAGAGCTGTGGGAGGGTTTCCCCCGTTCGTACCACCAGGAGGTTTGTCTAACAGTGGCGAAGAAGATTCGCGCATACATCAAGCTTCAGATTCCCGCGGGCAAAGCGACGCCCGCGCCGCCGATTGGCCCGGCGCTCGGCCAGCACGGCGTTGCCATCATGAACTTCTGCAAGGAGTACAACGAGCGAACCGCGAACATGGCCGGTCAGATCATCCCGGTCGTGATCACCGTGTTCGAAGATCGCTCCTTCACGTTCGTAACCAAGACTCCGCCCGCCGCTGACTTGCTGCGACGTGCCGCCGGGGTCGACAAGGGCGCTGGCGATGTGACCCATTCGGTTGCCGGTCACGTGACTCGCAATCAGGTTCGGGAGATCGCCGAACTCAAGATGCCTGACCTGAATGCCGTAGACATCGAAGGCGCGATGCGCCAGGTCGAGGGCACCGCACGGAGTATGGGCATCGAAATCGACGGCTAAATCTACCGTCCGTCGCTATGTGGGAGGGGTGTGAGCCCCGCACGCACCACGAGGAGTTGACGCATGCCAAAGCATGGCAAGAAGTTTCGCGCAGCGGTCGGGCTCGTTGAGCACGGCAAATTGTATGAGCCTCTTGAAGGCATCGAGCTCGTCAAGAAGGCGGCCTTCGCCAATTTCGACGAGACTTTCGAGACACACATCCGGCTCGGCATCGATCCTCGCCAGGCCGACCAGATTGTCCGCAGCACCGTCGTCCTGCCGAACGGCACCGGCAAAGAGCCGCGCGTGCTCGTATTCGCGGCCGGTGAGGCCGTGAGAGCCGCTGAGGATGCGGGCGCCGACTATGTTGGTAGCGAAGACATGGTCCAGCAGATTCAGGATGGTTGGCTCGAGTTTGACGCCGCGATCGCCATGGCGGACCAGATGGGTCGTGTTGGTGGTCTCGGTCGCATTCTTGGTCGCCGAGGTCTCATGCCGAACCCGCGCAGCGGAACGGTGGTTCGCGCGGTCGAAGATCTACCGGGCGTGATCCAGGAGCTGAAGCGTGGTCGCGTCGAGTTCCGCAACGACCGAACCGGATTGGTGCACGTCGCGACCGGAAAGCTCAGCTTCGATGCCGAGAAGCTCAAAGAGAATCTGTATGCGCTGATCGACGCCGTGATTCGGATGAAGCCATCTGGCGCCAAAGGCGTTTATTGTCGATCAATCACGATTACGAGTACAATGGGTCCCGCCGTGCCGCTCGATGTGACACGGACATTAGAACTGGCCGCCGAGCAGACGGCTTAGCGGCAATCGTAACAATCGAATACCTCTCCGGCGCTCAAGACAGTTGGGGCACGATGTGCTTAATCATCCAACCGAGGCGCGGGACAATGCGGACACGATCATTCAATTGACGTCGTCTTTCAACGCTTTGCCCCTGCGCTGCGTCAGTGCAGGGGTTTTTGATTGTCTCGAGGCGTTGGAAGGAGGTGAAAAGCTTGCCTACACCAAAGAAAGTGGAACAGGTCGAGGAGATCACCGCGCTTTTGCGTGGATCAAATCTTTCGATCCTCACTGATTACCGCGGACTTAGCGTGGCGGACCTGCAGAGTCTTCGCTCTCAGCTTCGGCCGCATGACGCCGGCATTCGGGTGGTGAAGAACTCGCTGGCGGCCATCGCGGCGGACAACGTCGGTCTCGGCGAACTGCGTCCGTCTTTGACAGGCCCGACCGCTATCGTGACCTCAACGGCCGACCCGGTTGCGCCATCCAAGGTGATCAGCGACTTCGCCAAAGCGACGCGTATTCTCCAGATCAAGCTCGCGGTGCTCGAAGGTCAGATCATCTCGGCAGATGAGATTGAGAATTTGGCCGGATTGCCGAGTCGCGAAGTGCTTCTGTCGCGCGTCGTCGGTGGCGTCCAGGCGCCGATCGCTGGGTTCGTCGGAGTGCTCTCCGCAACCATTCGCTCGCTGGCGTATGTGCTCCAGAGCCGCGCCGATCAGCTGCAAAGCGGCGAGCAATCCGCGGCATAGTGTCGCCGCACGTGGAAGATCGAGTCATCGTTGTTACATAACCAGGAGAAGTGAACATGGCTGTTGGCCAAGAGAAGATGGAAGAACTCATTCAGACGATCGAAGAGATGACTGTGCTCGAGCTCTCGCAGCTCGTCAAGGCGCTCGAGGATCGCTTCGGCGTCAGTGCCGCTGCACCGGTCGCAGTTGCCGCTGGTCCGGCTGGTGGCGCTGCTGCTGAGGTTGTCGAGGAGAAGGACACGTTCGACGTCGTGCTTGCCGACGTGGGACCGAACAAGATCCAGGTCATTAAGGCCGTTCGCGAGCTGTCCGCCGGTCTCGGTCTGAAAGAGGCCAAGGACCTGGTGGAGTCCGCTCCGAAGGCGATCAAAGAGGGCGTCAACAAGGAAGAGGCCGACGCCGCCAAGGCCAAGCTGGAAGAGGCTGGCGCGAAGGTCGAGATCAAGTAGTCGCTTTCCCAAACCCAGTCTGGAATCGATCGAGGGGCCGTGTCTTTCGTACATGGCTCCTCGGTCGTTCCGGCGCTGACTTGTGCTATACTCGCCAGTACAGATCGGGGCGTAGCGCAGCCCGGTAGCGCACCGGTATGGGGTACCGGCGGTCGGAGGTTCGAATCCTCTCGCCCCGACCATCCTCTCGACAATCCGCATCCGCTGGGCACAAATGACTGGCCCGACGCCTGCAAGGAACATCCACCATGGAGAGCTCAACAGGCCCGGTACGGGTGGTCATCGCGGACGATGAGTCAATCATCCGCATGGACCTGCGTGAGATGCTGGCGCATCTCGAGTATGACGTCGTCGGTGAGGCCGCCGACGGACAAACCGCGCTTGAACTCACCGAGAAGCTGCGCCCAGACCTGGTCATCCTCGACATCAAAATGCCGGCCATGGATGGCATTGAAGCTGCCGAGCACATCTCCGAAAAGCGATTAGCACCAGTCGTCCTCCTCACGGCTTACAGCGAACGGCACCTCGTCGAGCGAGCCAAGACAGCCGGTGTGTCGGGCTACCTGGTGAAGCCGTTTCGGGAGAGCGAGCTGACGCCGGTCATCGAGCTGGCGCTGGCGCGCTTCAACGACGTACAACATCTCAAGCAGGAGGTCGTGCAGCTCAAGGAAGCGCTCGAAACGCGTAAGCTCATCGAGCGAGCCAAGGGCATCCTAATGGAAGTTCACGGGCTAAAAGAGGCCGATGCGTTCAGCCGCATGCGTCGCACGAGCATGGACAATCGCAAGTCAATGCGCGAAGTGGCCGAGGCGATCCTCCTGACGCACCAGGTCGAGACGCGCACTCCTTAAATCGCTCCCCCACAGTGTCCACTGACCGCGTTATTCGAGGGAGACGCCCGCACCGAAGCTCGCTACGGTGTTGGCGTGGGCGCGGGCGTCTCCGTGGGGCTCGGAATGGGAGTCGGCGTTGGCGCCACTTCCGACACCGTAACATTCACGACCTGCGGATCGACCTGCTTGTACTGAACGCCTGCAGGCAAAATGACCCTTGGCTGCAGTTGATAGGTTCCCGGTCCCGCCCCGTTCAGATCCACCACGACCGAAATATCACTCTGAGTGAGGCCCTGGACGACGAGCTGCGAGCCCTCCAGCGTCACGGTGGCTGTTGAAGGTGACAGCGTGGCCGTTGTGCCGGGCTTACTGTTGACGATCTTGATCGGAATGCTGCTCACCTGTTGCTGCGACGACTGTTTTTGAATTTGAATCGAGACCGTGACGCTCTCATGGTCGACGGTTACGCCGTCGGGGAGCTTCGACGTGTCGATCTTCACGTTTGAAAGATCCTGTGACTCGCTCCATCCGGTGATGTCGATTGGTTCGGTCGTCAGATACAGTACTTTGGCAATCTGATCCACTGGACCGTCGATGATCACCTGATCGCTCGGTACAACGGTCGGCGGTCTGACGAGCTCATATCCGGGCGCTAACGCGTCGGTGCCGGTCACCTCAGGAATAACCCGCCGAACCTGTCCGCTCACCTGCAAATCGACTTTGAGCGACACCTGCGCCGGGTCAAGCGTCACGTTTGGCACCGGGTTGCCGTTTGAATCGACAGGAACAGGCGTAACGAGCTCGGTGTAGCTTGAGGTTCGACCGGAAACGGAGACCTCGACTCGCGCCGCGGTCACCATGTCGACGTTTTCTTGCGGACCGTTGACCGTTACCTGCGATGGGGTTGTCGCCATAGACTTCACCACGTAGTTTGACGGCAGATCGAACGGCTGGGTCGTTTCGACGGTGATCCCCGCTTTCGAGGAGATCCGATCTACCTGAACGTCGACCTCACCGGGATTGACGCTTTTCACTCGGATTCGGCTCGGGGTAGCGACATCGACATTCAGCGTAACCTGTCCGGGCTGTTTGACCGAACTCAAGTCGACCGTCGCCTGTATCTGCCCGGTCTCGAGCCCCTGGATCTTGCTTTGGGGACCTTCAAGGCTTATCTCGACGTGCGGTAGGTCTCCCACGACCTGAAGCGTTTTCGGGACGTGTTGGGCCGTCACCTGCACCGAAGGAATAGTGCGCGTGATCTCCGGATCCTGCTCAGCGGTAACCCATGCCCAAAGCGAAAACGCCAGAATCAGCGCAACGATCGCCCGGACTAAATTACCCGCATCAAAGAACCGGCGTATTTTGTTCAGCACCAGCCGTAGTCTTCGCGGCATCGTCAGCTAGCTGCTCTCCTCCCGGGGGTCGTTCATGAGGCTCCTTTGGCTCTTTGCGATTTCGTTGATTGCCTTGCGACCGTTCCTTCGCGCGGTCGCCTCGGTCGAGTCGCAAGAGCATGCGCAGAATGCGTCGCAAACGTTCCTGATCGAGATCTCTCACCAGTCGTCCGTTGTGCGCGACTGAGATCCGTCCGGTCTCTTCGGAAACGATGACCGCGATGGCGTCCGACTCTTCCGAAATGCCGATGCCTGCTCGGTGTCGCGTCCCGAGTTGTCCGCCAGTGACGTTGTCGCTCAGGGGCAGCACGCAACCGGCCGACAGGATGCGGTCGTTGCGAACGATTACCGCGCCGTCGTGCAGCGGTGAATTCGGGTAGAAGATGTTGATCAACAGATGACGTGTTAACGTGGCGTCGAGCGGCACCCCACGGTCGGCATAATCTTGCAATCCAGTCTCGCGCTCGATGACGATCAGTGCACCGTAGCGACGCCGCGCCAGCTGGCCGGTTGCTCTCATGATCTCATCGACGGTCTTCTCCATCTGAGTTTCATTCTGAGAGGTGAAGGGCGGTCGCAACCAGGAGCTCGTATGTCCCAGCTGCTCGAGGGCGCGTCGCAACTCCGGCTGGAAGACAATGGGGACCGCGACGATCAGCGCGGGGAGCGTGCGTGTAAGCAACCAGTTCAATGCAGTTAGGTGGAAGATATTCGCGGCGCCGACGACGGCGATAATGAGGATTGCCAGTCCACGAATCAGTTGCGTCGCACGCGTTCCTTGTGCAACCCACAATAGCCAGAAAAATATCAGTGCAACTGAAACAATATCAATAACGGCACGAAAATCGAGCCGCGTAAAGATCCATGGGAGTTCGGGCATGCTCTCACCGTGACGCTCTTCGATTCGCCCTCGCTGGCAGACTGAATTGTATCACGCGCTTTGGTCGCTCCCGGGCCGTCGCGCGTTCGCGGGAGGGCGTTATTCCGGGCCGTTTGCCATGGCGGCTAGGGCTGATTGCTTCGCCTGAATTGCGGGATCGTCCGGCACCAGCGTCGACAGTCGTCGGTAGACTCGTTCGGCTTGCGCATACTCACCAACCGCCGCGAGCACCTCGCCGAGCTTGTGATATGCGTCAGTCTGTAGTGGACCAAGCGCGATGATCTGGTGCAACGCGGCGATTGCTTCATCCGGGTCGTCAAGCGTGTTCGCAATCCGCACCGCGGCCCAAAGCTGCTCGATGGCCAGCTGAATCTGTCCATACTCGATGAATTTGGTCGCGGCTGAGTGGCGCACGTCGAGATCGTCGGGGCGGATGCGGATCATCATGCGCACGACGTTTTCGAGTTTCTTCCAATCTCCGAGCATCGACGCCACGTCCAACGCACGCCGCAATTGATCGACCGCGTCATCGATTCGTCCGGCTCGCTCCAGAATTTGAGCTTGCGTCCAGCGCTCCTGCACCGCCTCGTGGAGCTTGCCTCGCTTCAAGAACTCATCGATGAGACGGCCGCGCAAGCGCAGGTTGCCGGGCGCTATTTGCAGGATGGACTGAATTGTGAGGAGAACGCCCTCGGAGTTGCCACGCGTCTCATGCATCTGCAGCATCTCTTCGAGTCGGGCGACGGCGATTTCGCGTTTGCCGCTTTTGGCAAGTGCGTCGGCATAGGCACGTGAAAGGTCTTCGCGGTTCGGGCTCAATGTGGAGAGTCGCTCGAGAAGCGTCGCGGCGACCGCGGCATCCCCCTGCTGCTGCAACGAACCGGCAACTGATTTTCCGATACTAAACATGTCGTGCGGAATCCGAAGCACCGGGCACTTGTCGGCGAACTCGGCGATCTCGGGCTTTTCATAGAGTTCGATCGCGCGATGAAGCGTCTCGACGGCGGCATGCGAATCCCCGGACGCCAGGGCGGCACTGGCACATGCGACCGTGGCGACGTAATAGGCGAGCGGATCGGACGGGCGCACCGAGCTGAGCAGCTGAAATGCAGCTTCCGGATTGCCGGAGTTGATCTCGAGTACACCGCTGTGGACCAGCAGCGATTCGTTGGCGGGCTGCACCGCGATCATTTCTCGCATCAGGCTCTGAACTTGAGATGCCTCAACTTGCCTTGATTCGATCGCAGCGAGCAGTTTGGCCGTGACGCCCCACTGATCTTGATTCTGGTTCGCGCACTCAATCACCATCTGAATCACGAGCGCACGTGGATCCGTTCCCGCTCCAGGAAGCTGTGCCGAGACGCGCTCCCAGTCTAGTTTTTCTCCGGCGCGGAGGGCTTCACGTGTGACGGAGAATACGGCATCGAGGCTCTCAGGTCGGATTTCACGCCAGTTTTGCGCGAGATCGAGCGTCAGGCCCGGATCATCCTGTAGCGTCGCTGCTTCGATGGCGATGGGAAGATACCGGTCGATCAGATCGGTTCGGCCAGCGTCGAGCAGCGTGTGGGCAAGATGAAGAATGTTCGCGTCAGTCGGGTCGGCGTGCGTCAGTATGCGCTCCATCTCGACGTCGACCGACGGTCCCTCCAGCACTCCTTTCGCCCTCGCTATCGCGTGGACGATGTTTGCTGCCGACTCTGGACGGCCGGTTGCAAGCAGCAGTTCCGCAAGTCGGACGAAGAGTCCGAGGCAATCTGGGCGTTCGGACTGAGCGGCGAGCGTGAGGTCGAGCGCGCTTTCGAGACGGCCTCTTGCGATGTCGCGGTCGGCGTCGAGCACCAGGCGCGCGATCTCATTTGGAATCGGATAGTGCCGAGCAAGCGGATGATCGACTGCGAAATCACCGATCGCTACGAGCGGCGGTCGTGAAATTAGGGTGACTGGAAGAGCGATCTCGTCTTCAACAGTCGATTCAACGGTTTCGGGTCGGGCTTTCGCCACGGGAGCGTGCAAGGCTCTGGTCGCTTCGCTTGAGACGTCTTCGCCTCGACCAACCGGGTTCGTCTGCTCCGCCACGCCGATCTCCCCAATTCCAGCTTTGGTCGAACTTTGTCGATCCAACCGCCGGGCGTTCGCTAAGGTGCGTACTGAAATGCGAGT
The DNA here is from genome assembly GCA_963815715.1 of uncultured Chloroflexia bacterium. GTDB lineage: Bacteria > Chloroflexota > Chloroflexia > Thermomicrobiales > Thermomicrobiaceae > CALAGB01. The sequence goes on from CAWFHU010000001.1 coordinate 107,005, forward strand.
GATTGCTCAATCACGAATGAGTCTGCGGCCACCCGGAGTCACCCGTGCGTCCTCGCTCAGTATACGAATGTGTGATTGGGGATTCGGATAGTACCAAAGTGCGGAACTTGGGCGCAGTTCGCGTGTCGGCGCTGTTAGCGGCCCCGTACCACTCGCCCTCGACGCTCGCGGTAATCCTTGGCGTCGATGTAGATGTGGGTGCAGACGGCCGTGTCCTTGATGCGCGAAGCGATGCGCGGATCCATGCGATCGAAGTCGCGGTTCGTCGTGATGATGGTCGGTCGTCGCTGATTGTAGCGATAGTTGATGATTTGAAAGAGCTTTTCGGCGGCCCACGGCGTAGCGTTCTCGGTTCCCAAATCGTCGAGAACCAACAGACTCGCGTTGCGCACGTCGTTGAACCGGCTGTCGTAGCTCTCGCCTCGATCGGGCGCAAAGGCGGCGCGAAGATAGTCGAGCAGATCTGGCACGACCGTGAAGAGCGGCAGCATGACCTGAGTCTGCGCGACGTAATTGGCGACCGCGGCGGCAAGGTGCGTTTTGCCGCAGCCGAACGATCCGGTCAGGAGCAGCCATCCGTCAGGGTTCTGTGCGTAGGAAAGACAGATTTCGTATGCGTTCGAGACACCGCGAATGTTGTGATCGAAGCTCTCGAACGTCCAGTCTTCGAGGACGCCGAGACCGCTGATCTCGCCGTAATCCTGGCTGCGGCGCGCATCGATCTGCGTTTGCCGGCACTGACAAACGACTGGTTTGCCAAAGAGCGGGTGGCCGATCGGCACATCCACTCGATAGAAGCCCGCGCCACCGCAAATTGGGCAGCTATCGGTCTCGTTTGAAGAGGGAGGAGTATTTGCCACGGAGGTATTTCTCCGGGTCGACGAATCCGGCAGGACCCTGATTTCGCCGATACGTCTCATCTCCACGTCCTTCGGTGCCCCATCTTTCGAGGATTCGCTGGATATAACGCCAGTTCCGACGGTTCAAGCTTACCGCTTCGCCGATCGCGTCTTCAATCCAGCGCTCCGGAAAAAGTTCAATAGCCTCCATGAGTTGGTCAGCGATCAAGGGAGTGAGTACGCCGATGTTCTGCTCGTAAAGCCGAAATACGTTCGGCCGCTCTACCGCCACTCGCGTCGGAGCCGATGAGCGACCAGCACGGTAGGGGAATGGTCGCTCGCCTCGCACGTAGGCCGTGAGCCGCTGCATATTTTCAGGTTCCTTCGGCATCAGCCAGAAGGATTCGTCGTCACCTTCTTCGACACATACACGAACAATCGCATCGTGCGCCATCAAGATCTCGATGCCGCGGCGGATCTCTTCGGTCGGTTCGCGATTGGATCCGGCCAGCCGTACACCCTGATTGAGTGTTCGGTCCGAGAAGATCTCATCTTCAGCGACGAATGGCGCATCCTTGTCGAGGTGTTCAACGGCCCGGTACATCGTCAGCAGGATCTTGAGCGCAGCGACGTCTCGAATGCGCGGCAATACGCGTTCGAAAAAGGACGAAGGAATCGGAATCAGCCGATCCCGGTCGTTCGATGCGGGGTCCATCTCTCCTCAAATCGGATCTGACAGCACTATCCAGGTGGTTCGAGATAGAGCTCGAGATCGGCGAAGCGGGCGGTTCGCTCGAAGAATCGAAGATTGACCGTGTCGGTCGGTCCGTTACGATGCTTGGCCACGATGACCTCGGCGATGCCTTTCTTTTCGGTCTCGCGGTCATACATCTCTTCACGATAGATGAACATGACGATATCGGCGTCCTGCTCGATGCTACCGCTCTCGCGAAGGTCGGAGAGGACGGGACGGTGATCGGTGCGGGTCTCGACCGCGCGCGAGAGCTGTGCCAGCGCCAGAACTGGAATGTTGAGCTCGCGTGCCAGCCCCTTGAGGCTGCGCGAGATCTCGGAGACCTCCTGGACGCGGTTTTCGGAGCGTCGTCCTTGCATTAGCTGGAGGTAGTCGACGATCACGAGGTCAAGACCGCGTTCGGCCATGAGCCGCCGCGATTTACTACGCAGCTCCATCGACGAAATACCGGGCGTGTCGTCGATGAAGATGTTGGCCTCGGCCAGCCGTCCAAACGCGCGCGATATCTGATCCCACTCGCTGTCGTCGATGAAACCGAGACGGAGCCGGTGAGAATCGACTCCTGTCTCCATCGCCAGGAGACGCTGCACGAGCTGCTCCGCGGACATCTCCAGGCTGAAGATGCCAATGGTCTTACCGTGGCGTACCGCTGCGTTGTGCGCGATGCCGAGCTGTAAAGACGACTTTCCGACCGAAGGGCGTGCGGCGAGAATGACGAGGTCCGAACGCTGCAGACCGCCGGTGAGCTTGTCGAGGTCGACGAATCCGGTCGGCACACCGACGACCTCGCCGCGATGCTGCTGGATGGTGTCGAGCTTGTCGAAGTAGGTCTCGAGGACCTCGCCGATTCCGACAAAATCGCGCACCGTCCGGTGCTGCGAGACGTCAAAGATGGCGCGTTCCGAGCGATCGAGCGCGTCCTCAATCTCAATCGAGTCGTCATAACCGATGGTGACGATCGTGGCGCCCGCGTCGATGAGACGCCGAAGCGTCGCGGTCCGTTCCACGATGTGACCGTAGAACTCGATGTGCACGGCAGTAGGAACAGCGCTGATCAGTTCGGTAAGGTAGGAGACACCGCCGACGTCTTGCAGGCGTTCGCGCCGCGTGAGCTCGTCGACGATCGTCACAAAGTCTGGCGGTACACGACGGTTGTACAGATCGAGAATGGCTTCATAGATCAGGCCATTTCCGGAACTGTAGAAGTCGTTCGGCTTTAGGAAGGATGCGATCCGAATGACGGCATCGCGATCGATCAGCAGGCTTCCGAGAACTGATTGCTCAGCCTCCATATTGTGAGGTGGAAGCTTTTCAACTGTTTCGACCACGATGTTGCCGTCCCTTGAGGAGCGAAAAGCTATTCCTCTTCGACGCCGCGCATCTCATCTTCGAGTTCGGCCGCCGGACCAGCCTGCGCACTCGAGGCCACGTCCTCATCGGCTGGCGTCGTCTCGACCTCACCGAACGCGCCGCCGACACCTTCTTCTGGCGTCACTACGACGGTCACCACCGGGCGGAGTTTGCCGACGAGATGAACAGTCACTTGATGCTCGCCAATCGTGCGGACCGGCTCACTCATCAGCACCTTGCGGCGATCGATTTCCTCGCCAACCTCTGCGGAGATCTTCTCAGCGATGTCGGACGCCGTAATCGAACCATAAAGGCGACCCTGCTCGCCGACGCGAGCGACCATCTGAATGCGCAGTCCGTCGATCTTCTCGGAGAGTGAGCGCTGCGCTTCTTCTTCTTTCTCGACCTTCCGCTGAACTGAGCGCATGCGCTGCTCAGCCTCTTTGACGCGGCCCGAAGTCGCTTCGTTAGCCAGACCCTGTGGGATCAGGTAGTTACGCGCGAAGCCATCTTTGACGCTCTGAATGCTACCGGCTTCCCCGACTTTGGGCACATCCTGAAGTAGGACGACCTTCATGCTGTGATTGCCTTTCTTCCATTTGCTCGCCGGCCGTCACAGACAGAATCCACCGGCGCCAAAATTGGCGTTCGCGGTCGCGAACGCCGATTCCACCATCACTACTATACCGAGCGAGGACCGCGAATTCAATTTGCACGGCTCGTGCGTGGTCGGACGGACTCACTCATTCGATGCCAAGTGGCGCCGCAACAACTCATAGAGGGCGATCGAGCCGGCCACCGCTGCGTTGAGCGATTCGATCCGCCCGGCCATCGGAATGTCAACGACCAGATCCGCGTGACGCAAGAGTGCCGGCCCAACACCTTTGCCTTCAGACCCGATCAACAAGACCGTCGGTTCAGGAATCGATTCAAAGAAGATCGATCGGGCGTCGTCACGATGCTCGAGCGCCAACACCCAATATCCTGCTTCTTTACACTCCTCGAGAGCACGAGCCAGGTTGGTAACGCGGGCAACGCGCAGTAGCTCCACCGCGCCAGCGGAGGCATTTACGACTGCTGGAGTGACGCTGGCGGAGCGGCGATCCGGAAAGACGACTCCCGCAACGCCGCTCGCTTCCGCTGATCGAAGCAGCGAGCCGAGATTCTGCGGGTCCTGCAGATGATCGAGAACGAGTATCGGTGGATGATGCTCGACTTCGAGGATCTCCTCGAGCTCCGTGTACAGATAAGGGCTGGTTTCGAGCGCCACCCCCTGATGATTGACCTCGCCAACCAGTTGATCCATCTCCCGGATGTGTGCCCGGGAAACAGGCAGGTTGAGCTCACGGGCTCGCGATAGGAGCTCCGAGACACGCTCCTGACGCTCTGCGCCGTGGGCCACGTGCAAACGACGGTGCGCACGCCGTCCTCGCAACGCCTCGATAACGGCGTTGCGCCCATAGAGCGTCTCCGTGCGTCGGTCGGTCGGCTGCCTCACGATCGGCGCCAAACCGTCCCTGAAGGTGTGTCTTCCAAGCGAACTCCGAGCTCTTCAAGTCTCGTCCGGATCGAATCGGCAAGATCCCACTGTTTGCGTTCCCGCAGTTCCTTCCGGACGTCGAGAAGCATATTAACGAATGGCTCGACGTCGACTGTCGACTCGCGTCGTGAAGCACTCAGCGTCAGTCCCAACACGCCAGCCAACCGCTTCAACGCTGACTGGGCGTACGTGACCGCCGACGTTGGCGCTCCTGCATCCTCCTCACGATTGATGGTCCTTGCCAGCTCGAAGAGGGCAGAGAGTGTCACTGGAGTATTGAAGTCGTCGTCCATGGCATCGCGGAACTGCGTCTCGGCGCGCGTCACTGATTCCGTGAGCGCGTGTTCCGGTGCGGAGTCCGGCACGTCATCTGGGTCGAAGTCGCGTACGGCGGAGGACATCCGCGCGAGCCCGCGTCGCGCGGATTCGAGCGTCTCATCGTTGAAGACGAGTGGATTACGATAGTGGGAGTTCAGCACGAGGAACCGGAACGACTGTCCGTCGCCGTCTTCGAGCAGTTTATGGATGCTGACGAGATTCCCGACTGACTTGCTCATCTTCTCGCCAGCGAGCTGGAGCAATCCGTTGTGGACCCAGAAATTGGCCATCGGTGCGGCGTGCGTGAAGGCTTCAGACTGCGCGATCTCGTTCTCGTGGTGCGGGAAGATCAAATCCGATCCCCCGCCATGAATGTCGATTCGTTCGCCCAGAAGGTGGTAGATCATCGCGCTGCACTCGATGTGCCATCCCGGCCTTCCTGGGCCCCACGGACTCTCCCAGGCTGGTTCGCCCGGTTTGGCCGACTTCCACAGGACGAAGTCCATCGCGTCCTCTTTGTTCGGGTCGATCTCGATGCGAGCTCCGGGAATCATCTGTTCGAGATCTCGACGAGAGAGCTTGCCGTATCCAGGGAACGAGTTGACGCGGTAGAAGACATCGCCATTGGCTGCGGCGTAGGCGTTGCCGTCGTCGATCAATCCCTGGACCATCTTGATGATGGTATCGACCTCTTGAGTCGCTCGCGGGTATGCCGTTGCCGGCAAGATGTTGAGCTCGGCTGTCTCTTCGTGCCATTCGTCGATCAGCCGTTGGGCCAACGCTTCCGGCTCGATTCCGAGCGTGGCGGCGCGCTGGATCACCTTGTCGTCGATGTCGGTGAAGTTCTGTACGTGCTCGACGTGCAAGCCGGAGTACTCCAGATAGCGACGAATGACGTCGAAGACGATGGCCGACATGGCGTGCCCGATGTGCGCATCGGAATAGACCGTTGGACCGCAGACGTACATGCGGACGTTGCCGGGTTCGATCGGCTCGAATGGTCGTTTCTCACCGGTAAGCGTGTCTGAGATTCGGAGCGACATTCAACTCTCCTTCTTGTTTGTGGTTGGTTTCAGATGGACGGTACGTGGAAAGACCGGCGATGAACGCGCGAGCCGACGTCGTTGCCTCGCTCGATTGCGTGGGACATCAAACGTCATGTTGCCGACAGGCGAGTCAACCGCTTGCTGGTTGCTGGGCGTCACATCAGAGTGTTGGGAGGAGAGAAAGGAGAGGACGCGCGACACCGAGAACAGGATATCAACCCTGCCGGGGAACTCGAATCGTTGAAAAAGCTGTAGCAGGCGTCGCAATGCGAGCTTCCAATCTCCGGTCATGCCACGTCATGGGAAATTCAATCCCTGGTGATGCATTCAGAGGGGACGCCGTACGGTCCGGCATCCCCTTTAGACAGGAGCAAAACACTCGCATATTCGACGCGATCGTGGCGTCAATAACGATCACTTCGGTTCCGTCGGTGAGCTAACGGGCTCGGACTTCGATTCGGTCGACGATTCGCTGGCGCTCGGGGCGCTTGGTGTCGACGACGTGGTCGAGTTCGCAGCACTGGTCGCGCTGCTACTGCTGCTGTTGTTCCCGTTGCCACGGCTGTCGTTGATGTAAAACCCGGATCCTTTGAAGATGATTCCGGCCGGATGGAAGACGCGACGCACCGTCTGACCGCACTCCGGGCACTTGGCTATGGGATCATCGCTGAATTTCTGTCTCGCCTCGAAATGGTGGCCGCACGATCCACACGCGTATTCGTAGATGGGCATCGCGCCCAACCTCCTTGACTGGACAACTAAACTGTATCCTTCGGAATTCTACGCGAACCGATCAAGTCGAACAACTCGATGTCATCAAGGTTGAGCTAGATCGGCTCTAGTTGGTCCCAATTCGGTCCAACCGACTCCTCGACTCCAAGCGGAACACTCAGCTCGACAACGTTCTCCATGATCTGCTTCACCAGTTTGGAGAGTCGCTCGACCTCTGAGCGGGGAAGCTCGAACAGAAGCTCGTCATGGACCTGCAAGAGCATGCGACTTCGCAACTTCTTCTCAATGAGCGCCTCGTGCACCTGGATCATCGCCAATTTCATGATGTCGGCTGCTGAGCCCTGCAATGGCATGTTGATAGCCATGCGCTCTGCAGACAAGCGAATGTTGAAGTTGGAAGACGTGATCTCCGGCAGATAGCGGCGTCGACCGAACATGCTCTGGACGTAGCCTTGATTGGCGGCCTCCTGCTTGGTTCGCTCCAGGAACTCGCGCACGCCTGGCAAACGAGACATATAACGATCGATGAATTGCTGGGCTTCGGCCCGGCTCATACCGGTATCGCGCGAGAGCCCGAACGCTTGCATGCCATACATGATGCCGAAATTCACAGTTTTGGCCACGCGACGCATGTCCGAAGTTACGTCTTTGAGATCGACGCCGAAGACGTCCGCGGCTGTCGCGGAATGAATGTCCAGTCCATCATTGAAGGCCTTGAGAAGCGTTTCGTCCTGGCTCATGTGAGCCATAAGCCTTAGCTCGATCTGACTGTAATCGGCTGATAGGAAGACCGCTTCCTCGTCCCACACTCGGCGATCAGGGCGATTGTCCGCGATGAAGGCTCGGCGCACGCTGCGTCCGATACCGGTGCGTACCGGGATGTTCTGCAGATTGGGATCGGTCGAACTCAGTCTTCCAGTGGCGGCAATCGTCTGATTGTAGGAGGTGTGAACGCGACCGGTCTTCGGATTGACCTGCAGCGGAAGCGCGTCGACGTATGTCGACTTCAGCTTGAGGAGCTGTCGATATTCAAGGATCGAATCGACGATGGGATGCTCCGCGCGAAGGCCCTCGAGCACGTCCTGACTCACCGAGAACCCAGTTTTGGTTCGGCGACCGGTCGGCAAACCCATGTCCTCGAACAGGATCTTGCCAAGCTGCCGGGTCGAGTTGATGTTGAACTCTTCGCCCGCCAACCGGTAGATCTCGGCCTCCAGCTCAGTGATTTGTCCGGCAAGCTGCTTCGAGAGCTGATCCAGAAATTCGACGTCGACGGCAATGCCGGTCTCTTCCATTTCGATGAGCACGTCGATGAGCGGGAGCTCGATCGTCTTGAACAACTCAGTCTGGTCCCGCTCGTCGAGCTCCGGTCGCAGCTGATTGACCAGCAGGTATGTGGCTTCAACGTCCGCGCAGGCGTAGTCGGCCGCCTTCTTGACCTCGGTCTGATCCATCGTGATCTGAGATTTGCCGCGGCCGATGAGCTCGGTGATCTCGGTCATCTCAATCCCCAGCCGCGTGAATGCAAGCTGTTTGAGGCCAACTGAGCTATCGCCAAGCAGGTAGGCCGCGACCATTGAGTCAAAGTCGATATGAGGCCGGGCGAACCCGGCCTGTTCCATGACGAGCGCATCGTACTTTCCATTGTGAGCGTAGATGGCCGGTTTCGCCTGCGAGAAGAGCGGCGAAAAGGCAGCGCGCAGGTCGTCATCGTCGATTTGCCCGTCATGATCGACGTGGCGCACCGGAATGTAATAGCTACGCTCTGGAGAAGTTGCCAGCGCGATCCCCACAAGTTCGGCCCGCATCGGATCGGTGTCGGTCGTCTCCACGTCGAACGCGACGGCCTCGGAGGCACGTATCTCGGAGATCAGCTGATCGAGCTGTTGTTTGTCAACCACAACGCTGCGGGTCGCCTCGACGATCTGCGGAGGTTGCGCGTGCGTCTCCTCTTCCATGTCCGGAAGCTTCGACACGAGCGTGCGGAACTCAAGCTCTCTGAAGAGCTCGATGACGTCCGCCCGATCAAAGTCCTTCAACAAGCACCCATCGAGGTCGATGTCGAGTTCGACATTGCGAACAATGGTGGCCAATTCCCGACCGGCGAGGGCCTGATCGTAATTTTCGCCGAATGAGTTGCGCGCGCGAGTTGGCGTGATCTCTTCCTCATGCTCGCGCATCACCTCAAGCGACGAATATTTCTGGATGAGCGCGGTGGCTGTCTTGGCGCCAATGCCGGGTACGCCGGGAATGTTGTCCGACGTGTCGCCGACCAGTGCCTTGTATTCGGGGATTCGTTCGGGATCGAATTTGTAGCGATCGATGACGGCGGAGCGGTCGTAGACGCGGTAATCGCCGAACCGCTGCCTCCCCGGAAGAATGATGTGGACGTCTCCATCCACCAGCTGCAACAGATCGCTGTCACCGGTGACGATGAGCACGCGCATCTTCTGGTCGCCTGCCTGGTGAGCGATCGTCCCGATGACGTCGTCCGCTTCGAATCCCTCTTTGGTGTAGACCGGTATGTTCAGGGCCTCGAGGACGGCAAAGATACGGTGCATCTGGTCCCGCATCGAATCGGGCATCGGCGCGCGCTGCGCCTTATAGCCTTCGAACGCCTCGTGTCGGAAGGTCTTCCCCACGTCGAACGAGACCACGACATACTCAGGGTTGTGCTCACGAATTGCATCGAGGAGCATTGAGGTGAATCCGAAGACCGCATTGACGATCTCACCGGAAGACGTTGTGAGTGTTTCGGGAAGAGCGTGGAACGCGCGGAAGGCAAGTCCGTACCCGTCCACGAGCATGATCGATCGACCGGCAGGATCCGCGGATGATTTCATGGTCATGAGACTCCTCTCTGCATCCTCAGATTATAGCCGTGGACTGGTAACCTGGTCGCGTCTCATTGCGTCCTCATTACTGAGGCCGAGAGCGTCACTCACGGTAGGAGACGGCTTGGTGCTAAACTTGCTAAACATAATCGTGATATTTTGAGCAATCTTGCCCACAGAGTTGGTAAAACACATCCAAACCAGAGAAACCCACGTATGGTGGGTATAGAATGCCATTTCGGGATGCCGAGATTGATATAATCCGGGCGACGTCAACTTGGTACTAATTGGGGATGCTGGGTGCATTCACGCTGTTTTCTTCGCTACACCTCCATCACGATCTCAACCATGGTAGGTGACGGACCAGACCGGCCGATACCGTACACGCTGACAGCCGCAGTGGACGCTCCGCTCGACCGGTCGAGTGGCTGTTCCTTCCACGGCGGGAAGGGAGCATCATGGACACCGCCGAGGCGTTATCCGAGCGCATTGTTCGCAATGTCGAGAAAGTCATCGTCGGCAAGCGACAGGAAGTCCAGCTAGTCCTCGTCGCTCTTCTGTGCAAGGGCCACGTGCTGGTCGAAGACGTCCCAGGCGTTGGCAAGACGATGCTGGCCAAAGCGATCGCCCGCAGCATCGGCTGCACGTTCAAGCGCATCCAATTTACGCCTGACCTGCTGCCGAGCGACGTGACCGGCGTCAGTGTCTTCAACCAGCAAACCAGTCAGTTCGAGTATCGTCCCGGGCCGGTCGTGGCGCAGATCGTGTTGGCCGACGAAATCAACCGTGCCACGCCGAAGACCCAATCCTCCTTGCTGGAGTCGATGGAGGAGGGGCAGGTCACAGTCGATGGCATCACACACATGCTCCCCAACCCGTTCATCGTGCTGGCGACAGAAAACCCTATCGAGTATGAAGGAACATTCCCTCTCCCAGAGGCACAGCTCGACCGCTTCCTGATCCGTATCTCCCTCGGATACCCTGGGCACCGCGGCGAAGTCGAGATTCTCAACCGACAGCACTATCAGCATCCTATGGAGACCCTCACTCAAGAAGTCGAGGCCGAAGAGCTGATCGCGGCGCAAGATGCCGTGCGGCAAGTGCACGTCGACGACACCTTGAAGGATTACATTGTCTCAGTCGTCGAGGCGACGCGAGAGCATGACGACGTCTATCTCGGCGCTGGCCCGCGAGGATCGCTGGCGCTCTACAACACGTCACGAGCCTGGGCGGCAATGTCGGGTCGCGATTACGTGATCCCGGACGACATCAAGGCGCTTGCCGGACCGACGTTGTCTCACCGCGTGATTGTGAGCCCGGGCGCACGTATGAAGAATGTGGACGGGCGTATGGTAATTCGCGAGATTCTGATGTCGACCGGCGTTCCAGGATCGCGACCGGTGGCTCGAGAGTCCGAACGTTCTCGTGGCTGGCGCGGGGTGGGCTCTTCGTCGTGAACGGCATAAAGCTCCTCGTACTGGTGCTGGTCGTTCTGCTGCTGGCGCAGCTCAATCAATGGGACGTGCTCCAGAAGATCTTCTTCGTCCTGAGCGCGCTGCTGGTCGCGACCTTCGCCTGGAGCCGTTTGAGCCTGCGCGGGCTGGTCGTCACGCGCGAAACGCGCGCGGACCGTGCCCAGGTCGGGCAGACGCTGGTCGAGCGCATCCGAGTTGAGAACCGCAGCCGCATCGCGAAGCTCTGGCTCGAGGTTGCTGACCACTCAGATCTTCCCGGACATCACATGAGCCGCGTGGTGCACCTTGGTCCAAACGACGCCAATCGCTGGCGTGTCGAGACCTGGTGCTCGCGCCGAGGTCGATTCCATATCGGGCCGCTCACGCTGCGATCGGGAGATCCGTTCGATTTGTTCCCGGCCCATCGCCTCGTTCCACACGTGCAGGAACTTCTGGTTTATCCAGCAACGGTAGATCTGGGAGGATTCCGGCTGCCGGTCGGAGACCTCGCGGGTGGCAACTCGCTCCAGCGACGTACGCCCTTCGTGACTCCGAACGCCTCCGGAGTTCGTCAATATTATCCAGGAGACAGCTACAACCGCATTTCGTGGTCGGCCACAGCCCGCACCGGACAGTTGATGGTCAAGGAGTTTGAGCTTGATCCGACGGCTGACGTATGGATCGTGCTGGATCTCGAGGCGCGTCATCACGTTCGGGCGCGCGGGATGAGTCCTGATTTCAGCGATCAGTTCACGTCGATGCGTGAGATTCCCCTGTCGTTCTGGCTCGACTCCACCGAAGAATACGCGGTGACGATTTCCGCTTCACTTGCGCATCATTTCCTCGACCAGAACCGAACCGTCGGCATGATCGTGAACAACAGCCAACCGACGGTGATCCCGACCGACCGCGGCGCTCGGCAGATGGTGAAAATCCTGGAACTCCTGACCGTTGTGCATGCGGATGGCTCGCAACCCATCGAGGAGACCCTCATGGCCGAGGGCTCGCTCTTCTCGCGCAACAGCACCGTCGTCATTGTGACGCCCTCCACTGACGAGCGGTGGTCTTCGGCGGTCATGGAACTCGTCGCGAGACACGCGCGAGTCGTCTCGATCGTTGTCGAACCCAGCACCTTTGGCGGCCGCGACAGCAGCTTGCTCGTGGTCAGCGATCTTGCGGCCATCGGCGTGCCAAGCTATCTCGTCAAGTACGGCGACGATATTGGTCGCGCCCTCACAACGCAGGGTCAGTCGATGCCTTACAAACGCATCGTCTGAATTGGATCGCCGCGAGCACGGCCGTCAGTCGATCGCCCTACGAATGGTACGAAGTCGTTCTCACAAGCCAGGGATGAAACATGCAACGCTTCGCAATCCGAGAAGGCTGGACGTCGTTCTTCCTCGTGGCGCTGGTCGTCTTTACCGCCACCTGGTCGACTCAGGCCGCAGATTGGACTGACGGCCTTAGCATTTTGACCACCGTCACCATCGTCGGTTTGCTGACTGGGCTGATCCTGTCGCAGATCGAACGCATTCCATCAATCCTCGGACACGTCATCGCGTTGCTCGTCGGGTTCGTCATCGTGATGTACGAGATGACCAACTTCCTGAGCGACAACATCGGTGGCCGCCAAGCCAAGCTCCACTATCTTTGGGGGCGTTGGACGCAGTGGTATACGGCGATATCGCACGGTCAACATGCGGAGGACCTCTATCTCTTCGTATTGATGATGGCTGCGTTGATCTTCATCCTGAGCTACACCTCCGTCTGGTTCATTTTTCGATCTCGCTGGATCTGGCTGTCACTCCTCCTTCCCGGTGTCATGCTCTTCATGAATCTCGGTTACTCGCAGCACGTCCCGACGGGATTGGTCATCGTCTTCCTGATCGGTTCGATCTTGTTGATGATGCGTTTCAACTTTTCGCGCAAGATCGAGGAGTGGCGACACTCAGGAACTCCATTCCCTGATTCGCTGGTATGGCGCGGTTTGTGGACCGCCAGTTACACCTCTCTGGCGGTTATCATCATTGGCTGGGCCATGCCGGTCTCGACACAAAACCAATCGATTCACGGCGCTTGGGAGTCGATCAACGGTCCATGGGTCCACGTTGAAGACACGTTCAACAGCTGGTTCGGATCGCTGCGAGGTCCGGGCGTCTCTGGCGGTATCAGCGGCTTTGCCAGTTTCGGCGACTCGTTCGAAGTGGGCGGACCGCTTCATCTAAGCGATCAGCCGGTTGCTTTGGTTGAAGGAGGCTCATCACCGTATCTCGCCGCACATCGGTACGATGTTTTTGACGGCCGAGGTTGGTCATCGGACATTACCAGTACGTACCAATCGAATTCCGGCACCGGCGGGTCCTCTCCACTCATCCCCGTTCCGGCCAACGGGAACATTCCGATTCCATCGTCGACGACAGCGGGCACTTCCAACCAGAAATTCACGGTCAAGATTCTGAGCCCGAGAGGCGCGGTGATTTATTCGCCGGGTGAGCTTCAGTCGGTGACTGAGCCGACGCAAATTCAAGTGGCGTGGCACACCTACACCAATCAAGCCTTGGACGTGACGCAGGCAACCGAACAGAATACGCCGCCTCTCCTTTGGCCGCTCGTCAAAGAGCTTCAGCAGGCACAGTTCTCCGCGCCACCACCACCAGTGGTCGCGACGCCGTCTCCGTCCGCGGAGGGGACACCGTCGGCCACCCCGGAAAATACGCCTACTCCCGCGGCGACACCCACCGTTAATCCGAATTTGACGGTTCAAATTGGCCCGGGAACCACCGTGAGTGTTGATCCTGCCGATTGGGCTACGATCAACAGCGAACGGAACGACCTGAGCTCACGTTCGATTCAAACGCAATTTACGCTGGATTCGAACTTCAAAGTGACGACGCTCACTTTCACAGGCCAGCTTCCGGTCTATTCAGACATCGAAGCGGTGTTTGCGCAAAATGGCGTTGGATCGGGCGACACATACGACATCAATTCGGTGGTCAGCAACGCCACGGCTGAACAGCTTCGCACCGCTGGTACCGAGTATCCAGTCGAGATCACCAGCCGGTATCTTCAGCTTCCGCAGGTGACCGATCGCACGCAGCAGTTGGCCGAACAGCTCGCCGCGGGAAAGAACAACCCGTACGACGTCGCCGCCAACATCGAGTTGTATTTGCGCCAGACCCTGAAATACAACGAGAACGTGGGTGTGCCGCCCAAGGGCGAGGATGCGGTTGACTGGTTCCTGTTCGAGTCGAAGCAAGGCTACTGCACCTTCTACGCGTCGGCCATGATCGAGATGCTGCGCGTGCTCAACATTCCCAGCCGCATCGCTGTCGGCTTCTATCCGGCGCAATACGATGACGCGTCAGCCGGATATCTATACCGTGACCTCAACGCCCATGCCTGGGTCGAAGTCTACTTCCCGCAATATGGCTGGGTGCCATTCGAGCCAACCGCGGCGCGGGCTGCCATCGACCGTGAACCGGCCGCGGCGTCGACGTCGTCCAACTCCGGCTCAGGTCCGGCCAACACCGGAGACGCTCAGTCGCTTCGTGACGAGCAGTTCTTCGATCAGAACGATCCCGATTGGCGGTAATCGGGGAGTCGTTGCAACCGCTAATGCTCCCACCACCACCTTTGATTGGGTTGTGCGAGCGATGATCGTCGTGCTGATTGCGGTTATCGCGTTCATCAGCTATCTCTGGCTACGCGGCACTCGGGGTCTCACACCGGCAACCCAGTTCTTCACCAAGGCTCAACGCAGCGCGAGCTGGGGGGGTGTGCCGGTCAGCTCCGCCATGACACCGTATGAATACGCTCAGATGATTGGCGACAGAGTGCCCGGCAGCCGGCAACATGCACGGTTCCTGGCCGACGTTTACGTCCGGGAGCGTTACGGCGGACAGGCGCCCGATTCACAGGACGTTGGACATGCCAGGAAAGCGTGGCTGCGCCTGCGTGGGTTGATGATCCGCTACATACTCGTCGGTCGTTGGAGACGATCGGGCCACAGCTCGGATCTGTCGATGTACGATGAGTAAGGTCATCGCCGTCGGCAGCATCAACACCGACTTCGTGGTGCGCACCCGCCGATTTCCGATCCCAGGGGAGACGATTGCCGGCGAGTCGTTCGCGATCTATGGCGGCGGAAAAGGGGCCAACCAGGCCATCGCTGCGGCGCGGCTCGGTGCGAACGTGGTCTTCTTCGGCGCCGTCGGGGCCGATACCAATAGCGACCAGCGCGTGATTGACCTGGAGCACGAGGGCATCGACGTCGCCAACGTCCTGAGAACCGACGGATACGGCGGCGTTGCGATCATTCAGGTGAGCTCCGAGAGTGGCGAGAACTCGATCGTCCTGGTGCCGGGTGCGAACGCGGACGTGACGCCCGATCGCGTTGAGCGTCAGCTCGTCCAGCGCTGCGACCGAGGAGACGTCATCTCTCTGCAGCTCGAGATTCCGATGGAGACCGTCTTAATGACGATGACGGTTTGCCGTGGCGCGGGTGCTCGTAACGTCTTGAACGCTGCACCGTATTCGCCGATGGCTGCCGTCATGCTCGATCTCGTGGATGTGCTCATCGTGAATGAGGTGGAGGCGGGCCAATTCCTTGAGACCGGTCCGATCACCGTGGATTCCGCAAGCGATGCGGCTCGGAAACTGAGGTCGCTCGGTGTGCGTGGCGCAGTTGCGATCACGTTGGGGGCGAGTGGCGCCTGGCTGGTCGACGACACGGTTGATGAGCGGATTCCCGCACCGTCCGTGGACGTCGTTGATACCACGGGCGCCGGCGACGCTTTCTGCGGCGCGGTTAGTGCCTGGCTCACGAGCGGTGAATCGCATCTCGGAGCCGTTCGAGCGGGTGTTGTCGCTGGAGCGTTCGCGGTGCAACGGCACGGTGCTCAACCGTCGCTGCCTGATCTCAAGGCCGTGGAGTCACTGCTGAAACCGAACTGATCCCTGAGCATTCGCCGTTGCGCGGTCACGGGATCATCCACTGAGTTCTAAGAACTCCGTCGTCGTTCTCGAATGCTGTGGTCTGGTAGAAGACGAGATCGAACGCGGAATCCAGCCTCAATCCATCAAACCGACAGAGACAGCCAAACGGCCGAGCGTAAGCCCGGCCGTTCGCCTTGTCATGGGGGATCGGAACTGTCGAATTTACCAGCTCAGCGCGACCACCAGCAGCAGCGCCACGATGTTGACAATCTTGATCATCGGGTTGATGGCCGGGCCGGCGGTGTCCTTGTAGGGATCGCCCACCGTGTCGCCGGTGACTGAAGCCTGATGCGCGAAGCTGCCCTTGCCGCCGTATGCACCCGCTTCGATGCTCTTCTTCGCGTTGTCCCAGGCTGCACCACCGGTCGTCATCGAAACCGCCACGAAGAGTCCGGTCACGATCGAACCGATGAGGAGACCGCCGACCGCCTCTTTGCCAAGCGTGATGCCGATGACGATTGGGGTCAGAACGGGAAGCAGCGCGGGCACCATCATCTCGCGCAGTGCGCGACGGGTCACGATGTCGACGGCGCGACCATACTCTGGCTTTGCCGTTCCTTCGAGAATGCCCGGGATCTCCTTGAACTGGCGCCGCACTTCCTGCACGACCGAGCTTCCGGCGCGTCCGACGGCGTCCATCAACATCGAACCGAAGAAGTAGGGCAGCAGACCTCCGACGAGGAGACCGATAACCACATTCGGATTTCGCAAATCGAACGATATCGCTCCGGAGATTTCCAGGAAGTACGAGGCGAACAGCACCAGCGCCGCGAGACCTGCCGAGCCAATGGCGTAGGCCTTGGTAATCGCTTTTGTGGTGTTACCGACGGCATCGAGCTCGTCCGTAACATCGCGGACTTCCTCGGGAAGCTCGGCCATCTCGGCGATGCCACCAGCGTTGTCAGTGATTGGGCCGAAGGAGTCGATCGCCACGATGATGCCGGTCATGGAGAGCATGGCCATCGCGGCGACCGCGATGCCATACAAACCGGTGCTGGCATCACCCGACTGTGAAGTCAGGTTATACGCGGTGTAGATCGCAGCGGAAATGAGAATGATCGGCAGCGCGGTGGAACGCATCGAAACACCGAGGCCAGCGATGATGTTCGTGCCGTGGCCCGACTCAGACGCGTCCGCGATCTGCTTGACTGGCGAGTACTTCATCGAGGTGTAGTACTCGGTGATGATGACGAATCCCATCGTCACCACGATTCCGATGAGCGCCGCGAAGAAGAGCTTCAGGGACCCGGAGAGCGCGAAACTGGCCTTGAACATTGAGATCGACGCGCCGTTGATCTTGCCGTTGTCATTCATGATCCAGTAGGTCAGCGGATAGAACGCCACGGCCGCCAGCACGATAGCGGCGATGAGCCCTTTGTAGAGCGCCCGCATGATCGAACCGCTCGAATCGAGGCGCACGAAGAACGTGCCGATGATCGACGAGACGATTGAGGCAGCGCCGATGACGAGAGGGAAGACGACCGCGAGCTCATTATTGAAGACCAGGTGGCCAAGGAGCATGGCCGCGACCGATGTCACCGCGTAGGTCTCGAACAGGTCGGCGGCCATACCGGCGCAGTCGCCGACGTTGTCACCGACGTTGTCCGCGATAACACCGGGGTTGCGAGGATCGTCTTCGGGGATTCCGGCCTCGACCTTTCCCACAAGGTCGGTGCCGACGTCAGCAGCCTTGGTGTAGATGCCGCCGCCGATACGGGCGAAGACCGAAATCAAGCTGCCGCCGAATCCGAGTCCGACCAGCGGAGCGGTGTCGCGCACGATGGCGTAGAAGACTGAGACGGAGAGGAGCCCGAGTCCGACAACGAAGAGTCCAGTGACGCTCCCACCGCGGAACGCGACGGAGAGCGCGGGGCCGAGGCCCTTGCGCGCGGCCTCCGCGGTACGGATGTTCGAGCGAACCGCCACACTCATACCGACGAATCCGGCTGTGGCTGAAGCGGTCGCGCCAACCAGGAACCCAACCGCGGTACTCACGTCGAGGGCGAAAGCCAGGATGATTGCCACTACGACGGCGACAATCGCGACAAGCTGATACTGGCGCTTCATGTATGCGCTGGCGCCCTCTTGAATAGCGGACGCGATCTCCTGCATGCGGTCGTTGCCGTTGGGCTGAGAGAGAACCCAACGCACCAAGAGCGCACCGTATATCAGTGCAATCGCGCCGGCGGCGATCGCCACTGTCAGCGCAACTGCTACCGTGTTGGAATCGGACACAGACCCTCCACTCCCCGAACATCCGCTTTGGTCGTCAGGACCTCGTCGGGATCACTTGGTAAATGCCTTCGCGATAATCGCTTCCATAACACACAAAGATGCGCGGAACCCTATTATCAATAGCCCGGCGCTCCGCGCGAAGAATATTACCCTGTTTTGAACGCTCGATCGCAATGCCGCGAATGGTGTCTCACAGTCGCTGGCGTTACCGGCGATGGTGTCCCGTCGTTCGGCTCACTGTCACTAATGGCCGATCGCGATCAGTAATTCCCGAACAGCGCGATCATCACCAGCATGATGGACAAAGCCACCATCAACCCAGCTGCAAACACGAACGTTAACAGCCGCGAGTCGAACTTCAGGTGCATGTAGTATCCGACGACCAGGACGAACTTCACGGTCATCAAGAAAATGAGAACGAGCGTGATGAGAAGGACGTTGGCATGGATGTAATAGGTCGCGACTTCAATAAGCGTGAAGACTGCCAAGAAGAGGGCTAGCTTGATATACGTCGATGGTTCTGGATAGGAGTGGACGACCTCTGAACCCGAATTTGAACTCATGTTTCCCCGTTCCTCTCTCTCGAATTCGGATGCGCTGCCGCGAAGCGTTCGACATCGCGGCAGACATGAGCTACGGCTTGTACGGGATCAGATAGACGACAGCGAAGATGATGATCCAGACAATGTCGACGAAGTGCCAGTAGAGTGCCACGATCTCCGGCATCTCACCGCGAGAAGGTGGTATCTGCCCGCGCTTCGACATTACCCAGAGGGTCAGGAGCCAGATGACTCCGATGCCGACGTGCGTTCCGTGGAATCCGGTCAGAACGAAGAACGTCGAGCCGAAGAGGCTGCTGTGCAGCGTCAGACCCTCACGGTAAAAGGTCGTGAACTCGTAGAACTGGCCACCAAGAAAGAGGAGTCCCAGGCCGGCCGTCGCCAACAACCAGATGCGGAATGCTCGCTCATTGCCGCGATGTAGGTATGTGAGCGCGAGCACGATCGAAAGACTACTAAGGAGCAGTTCCGCCGCACTGACCGACGTGTACGGGATGTTCCACAAGCTTTGCGGAGTCGGACCACCCGTCGCGTGACCGCGATAGACCATGTAGGTCATGATGAGCGAGCCGAAGAACATGCAGTCCGATGCAAGGAACGCCCACATCATGAGCTTATTGTGGGAGATCCCCGTCGAAGTCGCGTGCGTTTCGGCGGGATGCTCCCCGACGTGCACTGCCTGACTCAAGCGCTCATTCCTTCCTTGCTACTCGTCCGCATCAGTGGTTCGGCTCGAACGACCAGCCAAAGAGGCTGAAGGTCAGCACGAGGACTCCAGCGCCAGTGACGTACCAGGAGGCGGCCGTTCCTTGGCCGTGCAGGACCATTCCGATTGCCATCGTAACCAGACCAGCGGCGGCCGTCAGCGGGAAGTAGGATGATGGCGGCAGATGAATTCCGCGTGTTCGGTTCGGATCTGGATAGAGATTCTCCTGCCCGATCTCCTTCGCCTCTTCAGAACCACCGTACTTTTGCTCCCAGAACGCATCACGCGAATGCACGTTCGGAACCACCGCAAAGTTGTAGACCGGCGGCGGGGAAGGGATCGACCACTCGAGCGTTCGACCGTCCCATGGATCGGCAGGAGCGATCTGACCATAGCGCATCGACTTGATGATGTTGAACGCGAAGAGGAGCACGCTGGCACCAAGGATGTACGCACCGACAGTCTCAAACATGTTCCAGAAGTTCCAGCCCATGTTGTCCTGATAGGTGTAGATGCGCCGTGGCATGCCGTCGATGCCCAGGAAGTGCATCGGGAAGAACGTCATGTTGAACGCGATCAGCGTGATCCAAAAGTGGATCTGGCCCAGACGATCATCAAGCATGCGACCGAAGATCTTCGGGAACCAGTAGTAGATCGCGCCGAAGATTGCCATGATCGAGCCGCCGAACAGGACGTAGTGGAAGTGAGCGACGACGAAATAGCTGTCGGTCTGCCAGTAGTCGACGGGAACCGAGGCGTGCATGACTCCGCTGATTCCGCCGATTGTAAACATGCCGACGAATCCCGCTGCATATAGGAGCGGCGTCTTGATGGCAATCGAACCGCCCCACAGCGTCCCGAGCCAGTTGAAGATCTTCACGCCGGTCGGGATGGCGATGAGCATTGTCGTGGTGGCGAAGACTGAGTTCGGAACCGGTCCAAGTCCGACGGCAAACATGTGGTGAGCCCACACGCCAAAGGAGAGGAAGCCGATGGCGACACCCGAATAGACCACGAACGGATAGCCAAAGAGTGGCTTGCGGGCGAAGGTCGGGAGAATTTCCGACACCATGCCCATCGGCGGCAGGATCAGGATGTAGACCTCAGGATGACCAAAGATCCAGAAGAGGTGCTGCCAGAGAACGACAGAAGCGCCAGCGGTCGGCTCAAAGAAGAGCGTCCCAAAGTAGCGGTCGAACATGAGCTCGATCAGGCCCACCGTCAAGGACGGGAAGGCAAGAAGCAACAGTACTGACGTGACGAATGTCATCCAGGTGAAGACCGGCATACGCATCAGTCGCATCCCGGGTGCACGCATGTTGACGATAGTGACGAAGAAGTTCAGCGCCGATGCCAGTGACGCGATACCCAGTACCTGCAGGCCGAAGATCCAGAAGTCGACGTTCAGTCCAGGTGAGTATGTCAGCGTCGTCAGGTTGGCGTATCCGAACCAGCCAGCATCCGGCGCCGCGCCAAAGAGGAAGCTGCTCAGCAACAAAAGCGCGCCAAAAAGGAACGCCCAGTAGCTGAAGGCGTTCAGTCGCGGGAAGGCGACGTCTCGAGCGCCAATCTGCAGGGGGATCATGAAGTTGAAGAACGCTGCATTCAACGGCATGACCACGAGGAAGATCATGATCGTGCCGTGCATGGTGAAGACCTGGTTGTAGGTGTCCGCACCAAGGACAGTATTGTTCGGCACCGCCAGTTGCGTGCGGATGAGCAGAGCCAGGAGACCGCCGATCAAAAAGAAGATCAGCGACGTCATCATGTAGAGGATACCGATGCGTTTGTGGTCGACCGTAGTGAGCCATTCCCAAAGGACTGAGCGCTCGTACTCGATCTCGCGTTGTGTAACTGCGACTCGCGCTTGCGCCTGCGCCACTACCGACCCCCTATCCCGGTGCACCAAATCATGACGATTGCCGATCGATCATCACGTGCCGAGGCCGTCATTTGAGCGTCTCCAGGTAATGTGCGACCGCGTCTGCTTGAGCCTGCGTCAGACCCAGCTTGGGCA
Organism: uncultured Chloroflexia bacterium; assembly: GCA_963815715.1. Classification (GTDB taxonomy): domain Bacteria; phylum Chloroflexota; class Chloroflexia; order Thermomicrobiales; family Thermomicrobiaceae; genus CALAGB01. The sequence continues at coordinate 128,385 of CAWFHU010000001.1, forward strand.
TCTTGGTGCCCGATTTGATCGATGGCGGATCATGTACCCACTTGGAAATGTTCGCTTCAGTCTGCGTCAGAACTCCACCGGCAATGATTCCGCGGCTCCCGACGTGGGTCAGGTTTGGACCGATGGTGCCGTTGGCCGTCTGACCGTTGACCTGCGGGCCATTGATCGTGTGGCATCCAACGCAACCCGCGCTGAAGAAGACCTGCTGGCCTTGCTGGGCGAGCTGATCGTTGCCAACGTCAGCCGCCGGTTTCTGCATCTGTGCGATCCAGGCATTGAAGTCGTCTTGGCTTTCCACAACCACGTCGAAACGCATATTTGCATGCTGAACGCCGCAGAACTCAGCGCATTGTCCACTGAATGTGCCTGTCTCATTGGCGGTGAATGACAGATGGTTGTGCTGATTCGGTACGACGTCTTGTTTGCCGGCCAGCTTTGGAATCCAGAAACTATGAATCACGTCGACACTGGCGAGATCGACTTCGATCTTGGTGCCGACAGGGATGTGCATCTCGTCGGCTACGACCACGTTCTGGCCGGGATAGTCGAACTCCCACCACCATTGATGGCCCACGACCTGAACGGTGAGGGAGCCGGGACCCGGCTTCTTAGCGAAATCGGCGATCGTGGTGAGTGTCGGAACAGCGATGACGGCCAGAATGATCGCCGGCATGATGGTCCAGGCGATCTCAAGCTTGGTATTGCCGTGAGTTGGTACGGGAGCAGGTTGGTTGGGACGACGGCGGAAACGAACGACGGCGTAAATCAACACGCCTTGAACGATCACGAAAACTACCACCGACGCCCAGAAGATCGGAACAAAGAGGTTCCAAATCGTCTGCATGTTGTCGCCAGCGGGGCTGTTTACAGACTGCGGTGTACCGCCGTAAAGGCTGCATCCACCCAAGACGAAGACGAGCAACCCTGCGACTACGACCATCAGGGCGCGCTTGAACCGGCCAGTCCCTCTCGCCATGATCCTCCCTGCTCATCTCGTCGTGCGAACGAGGCTCCCCCCGCCCCAATTCAGGCCACAACAAAAATTCCGGCGACTATGCTACTACGGGATGCCGGGGCTGTCACGAGTTTGTTATACCATCCAATCGAGCATTGACAATCCCGTCACCGGAGTAATCCTGTCGGGAGTTTTCCGGCATTCTCCCTCATATTGCCCAGGTGCGAAAGACTCGTGTTCGCGAGACGCCGTGCCGTGCGAGGGTTTTTCGTTCGGCGAATGTCGATTACTATTGAAGTGGCCAACAGGGAGCGGACAGGCGGATTTCCGTGATTTAACGGGCTCGGCCCTGTCCGAGGGCAGATTTCTCACCCCAACACCTACGAAATCAGGAAGGAGCCTGCTATGTCGGTTGATCCGACCGGAATGATCGAGGGCCTACTTACGGAGTCCCGACGTTATCCGCCGCCGCCGGAGTTCGCCGCGAATGCGAACGTGAACGATCCGGAGATCTACCAGCGAGCGCTTGACGACCCAGAAGGGTTTTGGGCTTCGGTCGCGGAGAACCTCGACTGGGACAAGAAGTGGGACAAGGTCCTCGAATGGGATCCGCCCAAGGTCGCATGGTTTACCGGCGGCAGGCTCAACGTCTCCTACAACTGCGTCGATCGGCACGTCAAGACCTGGCGCAAGACAAAGGCTGCCTTGATCTGGGAAGGTGAATCGGGCGACGAGCGCATTCTCACCTATCAGGACCTCTATCGGGAGGTGAATCGAACCGCCCTGATGCTCAAGTCGCTGGGCGTTCAGAAAGGTGACCGCGTCGCCGTTTACCTCCCCATGATTCCAGAGCTCGCGATTATCCTATTGGCATGCTCGCGTATCGGAGCCCCGCACTCCGTGGTGTTTGGCGGTTTCAGCCCCGATTCGCTGGCCGACCGCATCAATGACTGCGGCGCCAAAGTCCTGGTTACCGCTGACGGCGGGTTCCGCCGTGGGAATGTGGTGACGCTCAAGGACAGCGCGGACAAGGCGCTCGAGAGCACTCCGACTATCGAGCACGTCGTCGTGGTCGAGCGAGTCGGAAGGCACGTTCACCCGGTTCACATGCAGACTGGGCGCGACATCTGGTGGCATGAAGCCGTCGATCAGGTCAAAGGGACGTATTGCCCGCCCGAGATGGTCGATTCAGAGCACCCGCTCTACATCCTCTACACCTCCGGCACGACCGGAAAGCCAAAGGGCGTGCTGCACACAACGGGCGGCTATTTGGTTGGCACCTATGCGACCAGCAAATGGGTGCTGGATTTGAAGGATGACGACGTCTATTGGTGCTCGGCTGACATCGGCTGGGTCACCGGCCACAGCTACATCGTCTACGGTCCGCTGGCGAACGGCGCCACGTCGGTCATGTTCGAAGGAACGCCAGACTATCCCGATCGCGATCGCTTCTGGGACATCGTCGAGCGACGCGCTGTGTCGGTCTTCTACACCGCGCCGACCGCTATCCGCGGTTTCATGCGGTGGGGAACCGAGTATCCGGAGAAGCACGACCTCTCAAGTCTGCGATTGCTGGGAACCGTCGGCGAGCCGATCAACCCCGAAGCGTGGATCTGGTACCACGAGCACATCGGCGGCGAGAAGTGCCCCATCGTCGACACCTGGTGGCAAACCGAGACCGGCGCAATGATGATCTCTGGTTTGCCGGGTATCACCACGATGAAGCCAGGTTCGGCGACCACACCGCTCCCGGGCATCGTGCCCGATGTGGTCGACGAAAAGGGTGATTCGGTTCCCAATGGACAGGGCGGCTACCTCGTTATGCGGCGGCCATGGCCGTCGATGTTCCGCACCATCTGGGGCGACTGGGATCGCTACGTCAACACCTACTTCAACAAGTACGGACCGTCGGTTTACGTCACTGGTGACGGCGCCAAGCGCGACGAGGAGGGCTACTTCTGGCTGCTCGGACGCGTCGACGACGTGTTGAACGTGGCTGGTCACCGGCTCGGAACGATGGAACTCGAGAGCGCGCTCGTGAGTCACCCAGCCGTTGCAGAGGCCGCCGTCATCGGAGTCACACACGAGCTCAAAGGTCAGGCCGTTGCGGCCTTCGTCACGCCGCGCGGAGGCGTAGTGCCGGGGCCGGAGCTGGCCGAAGAACTTCGCCAGCACGTCGCCGACAAGATCGGTCCGATCGCACGACCGGATCGCATCTACTTCACGGCCGAGCTACCTAAGACGCGCAGCGCCAAGATCATGCGTCGTTTGTTGCGTGACGTCGCGGAAGGCCGTGTGATGGGTGATACCACTACGCTCACTGACCCGGCCGTTCTCGACGAGATCAAGCGGCAGTACGAAGAGAATGATTCGGGCGACTGACGATCGCTGTATCGATCTGAACGCCTCGTGACGAGAGAGCCCGGCCGATTTCGGCCGGGCTCTCATCAATATCTGGTTTCGCCGTGCACGACGCGCTAACGCTCTACTCCGGAGCTTCCTGCCACGTCGGCGATCCGACGTTGGTGACACTGGCGTGAGTCATTGACTGGCCCGGAGCGGCGCCATGCCAGTGGCGCTCGCCCGGTACGGCATAGACCACGTCGCCGGGGCCGATTTCAAACGATTCATTCTCGGTTCCGACTCGGCCCTTGCCCTCCAGAACGATCAACACCTGCTCGCCTGGATGAACGTGCCAATGGGTGCGTGCGCCGTCGTCAAAATGGACGATCGAGACGGCCATGCCGCCCTCGCGTTGCAGTTTGACAGCTCGCTCCAATGTGGTTGGTCCGGTGAAGGTCTTGCCTTGTTCGACCGGAGCCTCGCCCTTACGCACAATCTTCATAGTTGCTCCTCTCCTGCGTGAACGCGATCCACTTCGACCGCCGCAAGCCATGACGCCGCAACATTGCTGCCTTCCGAACGTCATCAAAGCATCACGTCACCCCCGTTGGGTCCAAGGGTCTGTCCGACATAGTAACTTGCAGCATCGGATGCGAGAAAGACCGCCGTCGGCGCGACCTCTTCCGGTTGTCCCTCCCGATGGATCGGAAGCAGGTCGACGTAGCTCTTGGTTGGCGCGCCTGGTGTCTTGGGAACGATGCCGGTCTCTATCGGTCCGGGAGCGATGCAATTGACCAAGACTCCTCGTTCAGCGACTTCGCGTGATAAGGCTTTGGTGAACCCGATGATGCCCGCCTTGGCCGCCGTATAGTGGGCAAACCACTCGCGCCCAATCTGCCCTAGTTGCGACGAGACGTTGATGATGCGACCGTAGCGCCGATCGAGCATCCCAGGCAGCACCATTCGGGTGACGAGAAAGGTTCCGCGCAGGTGAGTCGCGATCATCTCGTCCCAGGTGGCGACGTCCATGGACTCGACAGGCGCCAGCGTGACGAAGCCAGCGTTGTTCACCAGAATGTCGATGTGATCGAACTCGTTCTGCACGCGGTCGACCATCCGCCGGACTGGCTCCTCGCTCGACACGTCTGCCCGGACGCTGATCGCGTTCTGGCCGAGATCCCGAATTCGGCGAACGACATCCTCAGCCTCGTCCGATTGGGTTCGATAGTTGACTGCAACGTCGGCGCCCTCATCCGCGAAGGCCAGTGCGATCGCCCTGCCGATGCCACGACTTGCTCCAGTAACGAGCGCGGTGCGTCCCTCAAGTACTCCCATTCGGACCGTTTCTCCTTTGTTATTGCCAACTCACGAAATCGGCGGCGATTACTCTGACGGTCAGCGAGTCGTCATCGATTAAACTCCGGCTTCGGCATCGGGCGGTACGGCATCACACTGGCGCCGCGGGGCTCTGGATCGCGCAGGACCTTCTGTCTGAGGAAGCGATCGATGCGTTCCGTCGAATCGATGATGTTTCGAATCTTGCGGAATCCGTGCCCCTCGCCTTCGTAAATTTCGTACTCGAAATCGCGATTCATGCGCTCGAGCTCGCGCACGAAGGTATCAGACTGGGATGGGTTCACCACCGGGTCAGAGTCACCCTGAAGGATGAGCATTGGCGACCGCACGTGTTCGACGAAGTTGATGGGTGAACGCTCCCACCAGGTCGCGTAGTTCTCGTCGCTCGGACCCATGATGCTCTGAATGTAATAGCGTTCGTAGCGGTGCGTCTCCCAGCCAAACGGATAGATGTCGGTCAAACCATAGAGCGCTACTCCGCCAGCAAAAACCTCCGGCGCCCGAGTCATACAGACGAACGTCGAATAGCCGCCCGCGCTGCCACCCCAGGCGACGACGCGATCGCGTCGAATCAGTCCACGTTCCGCACAGAGCTCTATCCCGCCGATGTTGTCCTGTAAGTCGCCGTCACCCCAAGCACCAAACAACGCCTCGCGATACGTGCGCCCATAGCCAAGTGAGCCACGATAGTTTGGCTGAACGACGACCCATCCTCGCTGCACGAAATATTGGATCTGGGCGTTCCAATTCATCCGGGATTGATTGATCGGCCCTCCATGGATCTGGACGAGACAGCCGTGCTCGCCCTTGCGAACTTCGGCAGGAACGAAGAGGTTTCCGTGCACCTCGAACCCATCCTCGGAGGTCCAGGTGACCGTTTCGGGCATGACGAGATCATTCGTCTCGATGCCGCCAATGGCCGAGTGAGTGAGCTGACGTGTCGACCGATCTTCGACGTTGACCGACCAAATGTCGGCTGGAGCGATAGGGCTGTCGTGAACGAAAACAACGTCTCGCCCGTTCGGCGTCCAACCGGGATTGATCGCGTGACCGCGCATAGTGGTGAGCTGCCGTGGTTCGCCTCCTCCGCTCGGGACGCTCCAGATCGTGTATTCGGCCTCGACATTTCGCGTGTAAACGATCGATCGTCCGTCACGCGAATAGCTCGGTTCACCATGCTCCCAGCCGTCTGAGTGGAGAATCGTCTCGTTGGCGCCATCTGCACTCATTTCGGTGACGTTGAGCCACCCATTCCGATCGCAGACACAGACGATGCGTGTGCCGTCGGGAGAGAACGCCGCCTGCGCAAACGCGACTCTGGGCTCGCCCTTGAAGATTTGCGGCACAGCGTCGCTGAAAGACGTCCGCGATCATGATTGCGCTTTGGTCCCACGGCATCAGGTTGAAAGGATAGGCGTGCCAGATCAGTTGGCGACTGTCGGGCGACCAGCAGGGCGACATCGGAATGTCCCTGCCTCGGCTGATCTGTCGCAGCTCAAAACCATCAACTGACACGACGATGAGATCCACCGACTCCGGACAGAGATTCAAGAAGGCGACATAACGACCGTCCGGCGAAACGCGCGGAGAGTGATGAGTACCCTCGACACGTGTCAGCCTTCGGGCGCGACCACCTGAGGTCGGGCATGTCCAGAGCTTTCCATCCGTCGCCGACGTGAAGATGAACGCAGCCGAATCGCGCGTCCAGGCGTATGAGCCACTCCCGATCGCATGATCGACGCTGATCTGCCGCGAGTGTCCACGTTCGTCCATTGTGAACAGGTCGGTGCGCCCGTCCAGCGCAGAGAGATAGGCGAGCACGGAACCATCGGGTGAGAGCTGCGGCGCGGAAACGGTAGGTTGTCTGGCGATCATCGCCGGGGTCAGAATAGTTGACCACGTTCCAGGTATGCCGTCGTTTTCCATTTGCTGCCTCTTCTCGCGCGAGTGGTATTCGTCCCTGAGATAAAGAGTCCGATTGCACCTCGTTAATGTCACTTCGCTGCAGTGCACGTCAACTCCAGAATTCGATCGCGCACGCCGGACACCGCCTCGGAGTACCGCGCAGAGACGATTCAAATTGTTGACATTGAAACAGCCTGAACATACGATTGGCCCACAATCCACAGATTTAGGGCGCGGCCACGGGCGTTTTCGGACATGAGAATGCTGTGGTGAGATGAAATCGGGCAGTTTCTAATCGTGCACCCACGGGCCTGCTCTGTGTCGCAAGTAGTGTGACATTGGTTGCCCTGAGATTTGGCGCCTCTCGGGCAGTGGCATTAGAAGCGCCGGAGGTCAAACGGGGCACACGCGCGAATGGATACCGCTCGAGAGGAGGAACACAGTCAGGACGACCACTGGCTCTCGGGGAGTCCGCGCGCTCGGGTGAAGCGTGGGATCCTCGTGTGAGTTGACTCTCGCGGAGTGACGTCTCCAGCGAGTTTCGTGGGTCGCTGAGCTTTGGTCCAGCGAGGGCAAAAGAAGCGGCCGGCAAGACTACACGTTTGAGGGGGAGATCGATGCAAGATTCCAGTGATTTCAACGATCAGGACGTACCTGTGACCAGCAAACGAGATTCAGTGAGTGATCTCATTCCGTTCGGCTCTCGTCTAACGCGCCGCTCGCTGCTCGGCAGAGGCGCCGCGCTCGGACTGGGAGCATCTTTCGCCGCAACGCTGTTGGCTGCGTGCGGAGGGTCGAGCAAGAACACACCGGCTGCCACGACAGCATCGACGTCGTCTGCAAGTACCGCTACGAGTACAACAAGTAGCGGGTCAACCGGTTCGACGGCGACCTCGGCAGCCACGTCAGCGGCCACCACTGCTGCCACCCAGGCGTCGAGCGGCGGAAGTTACGAGCTTGCCTCGGACCAGACACTTCGTCTTCCACTTTCTGAGCCGTCTACGATGGATCCCGAAGTGACGTCCGGTGGGACCGAGCTCGGGGTGATGTTTAACATCTTCAGCGGCCTCGTCGGCGTCAACCAGGATACAGGAAAGGTCGAGCCCCACCTGGCCGACAAATATGAGGCCAACGCCGACGCCTCGGAATACACGTTCACCTTGAAGAGTGGACTCAAATGGTCCGACGGCACTCCGCTCAACACCGCCGATTTCGTCTACAGCTGGAAACGCGTGCTCCAACCCGAAACCAAATCAGCCTATATCCCCGCGCTCTACCCAATCAAGGGCGTTCTCGACGCAGTGAACAATGGTGCATCAATCGATGCCATCGGAGTCACCGCGGTCGATGACAACACGCTCAAGGTGACGCTGACCGATCCGACCCCGTACTTCCCGCTGCTTGCGACGACCTGGACGTATTACCCGGTCCCGAAGCATGTGATCGACAAACAGGGTGAGAAGTGGACCGAGGCGGCGAATATCGTGTCAACCGGTCCATACATCATGTCGGATTGGACGCACAACTCCGGCATCACGCTCGAGCCCAATCCAAATTACTGGGGAACAAAGCCAACCGTCACCAAGGTGACATACAACCTGTATCAGGATGAGTTGGCGCAAGGGATTGTCGCCTACGAGAATGATGAGATCGACTTTGCTCAGGTTCCTTCATCCGACTTCCAACGGGTCAAGGGAGATCCAACCGAGAGCAAGGAGCTCATCAGCCTCACGGCGTCCTACACGCGATTCGTCATCTGTGACTGCACGAACACACCGACCGATAAAGTGGAATTCCGCCAGGCACTCTCTATGTCCTGTGACCGAGCGACTCTGGCGAACGATGTGCGTCATGGCCAGGTTGTACCCGCTCCGACCCTTCTTCCTCCGGACATTCCAGGCTACAACGAAAAGGCCACTATCGGAGAGGATCTCAGCAAGGCGAAGCAGCTACTCACGGATGCGGGTATTTCGGACCCGAGCACGGTCAAGCTGACGATGGTGTATATCAGCACCGACGACTACAAGCTCGACGCGGAATACCTGCAACAGACCTGGAAGAAGAACCTCGGAATCGACGTCACGCTGGAGCCAATCGAGCGGACGGCGTACAACGACTGGCGACAGTCGAAGAAGAACGCTCCGTACAACATCTATATCGGCAACTGGGGATCCGACTTCGAAGACCCGTCGAACTGGTACAACCAGAACTTCACCCACGCCAGCGACCATTACGTCAGTCACTGGAACAACTCGCAATTCGATGCCGCGGTCGAGAAGGCGCGGACGGACACCGATGAAGCTAATCGGGTGAAGGAATATCAGGACGCCGGGATGATCATCGCTCAGGATTCGCCGGTCATTCCGCTATACCACGATGTCAACTACTATCTGGCCAAGCCGTACGTGAAGAAGCTGCATCTACAGGCGTTGCTTACGAGCGTACACGCGAACCAGTTGGAGATTGCAAAGCACTAGACATGTTGTCAGATCAAGAAATGGAGCTGGGTCTCCAGGCTGGTGCCGTCGGCTCTCTATCAACAGAGGGCCGGCGGCCCGCCGGCAATTGACTGGATTGGGCGTGAACGCATGAACCGACGAGCGCTAATTCTGCGACGCGTGCTGATGCTGGTCCCGACGATGCTCGCGATCTACACCATCACGTTCTTCTTGATGCACGCGACGCCGGGTGGGCCGTGGTCCAACCAGGGAGACAAACCGATCCCGCCCATCGTCCTTGAGCGTCTCAACCAATCCTACGGGCTGGACAAGCCTCTCTGGCAGCAATACGTCAACTACCTCGATCACGTCCTCCATGGAGATTTTGGACCCTCGTATTCGCAGCGATCCCAAACCGTGTCGGACATCATCAAAACTGCCTTCCCGGTTTCGCTCAAGTTGGGACTGGTCGCGATGGCGATCGCGATCCTCATTGGCGTGACACTCGGGGTGATTGGCGCGGTCAAGCACAATTCCTGGATTGACTATGTGACGAGCTTCACCGCCATCCTCGGCATCTCGACTCCACCGTACGTAGTGGTGTCGGTTCTGGTGCTCATCCTGGCGAGCCGCATGCATCTGCTAGCAACCGGCGGTTGGAATGGGGTATTCAGCACGAAGATCCTCATTCCAGCTTTCGCGTTGTCGCTTTATCCCGCAGCGGTCATCGCGCGTTACACCCGCTCGACCATGCTTGACGTCTTGAAGATGGATTACATTCGCACGGCACGCGCAAAGGGCTTGAGAGAGTCGCGCGTCATCATTCGTCACTGCGTTCAGAACGCACTGCTGCCGGTGGTGACGGTGACAGGCCTGATTCTGGCCGAAGTCGTGACCGGATCATTCTTTATCGAATCTATCTATTCCGTCCCTGGGCTCGGGCGCTATTTCGTGCTCAGCATCTCGAACCGCGACTATCCAGTGATTCTGGGAACGGTCCTTCTCTTCGGAGCGATGATCTCAGTCATGAATTTGCTCGTCGATATCCTTTATCAATTCCTCGATCCGCGGATCGAAATGAGCTAGATGTTGAATCTGGAGTACAGGTAATGGATCAAGCCTCAACGAGCGTCACAACCAACATTGTTCACGGGAACTGGGATCGGTCCGCGCGTAAGAGTAGTCTGTGGCGCGACGCTTTTCGACGATTCGCGCAAAACCGCATTGCCGCCGCGGCTGCGGTCTTCATCATCTTGCTGGGCCTTTCGTCGATCTTTGCGCCAATGATCAGCCCGTACAGCTATTCCGAGCAAAACTACGGCTCTATCAACGTATCTCCCAGTCTGTCGCATCCACTTGGCACCGACCAGCTCGGTCGCGATATGTTCAGCAGATTGGTCTTCGGGGCTCGGATCTCCCTGTCGGTCGGCATTGTGGTGCAAATTGTGATCGTGTTGATTGGGGTGCCGATTGGACTGGCGGCCGGGTTCTATGGAGGCAAAATCGACACCGCGTTGATGCGCGTGGTCGACATCATGTACGCCATGCCGAGTCTCCTCTTCGTCATCATCATCATGACCTTTTTGCGCGGCCAGCTCGACCAACCGGGCGGCGGAATCATGTCCGCCATCGCGGATCTCAACTCCAAGCTGGGAGGTCTATTAGGCGTCTTCATCGGCCTCGGGCTCATCAGCTGGTTGACGGTCTCGCGTATCGTGCGAGCGCAAACGCTTTCGTTGAAGCAGAAGGAGTTCGTCGAGGCGGCGCGGGGCTCTGGCGCGTCGAATGCGCGCATCATGTTCCGACATGTGCTGCCGAACACGCTGGCACCGATCATCGTCGCGGTCACACTGGGAATCCCTCGAGCCATCTTGTATGAAGCCGGGATCAGCTTTCTCGGTCTCGGAGTGACGCCGCCCACTCCGAGTTGGGGGCTGATGATCAGCGAAGCCATTCGCTATCTACGCTCATATCCGTACATGCTCCTGTTCCCGGCGATTGCGTTGTCGGTGACGGTCCTCGCATTCAACTTCCTGGGCGACGGACTCCGTGACGCGCTCGATCCGTGGTCGAATCGTTGATAGGCTAAACGCGGCGCCGATCACTATTCGGCGCCGCAGCTTTCTCCTCGCGAACCTGGATTGGACGTCTTCCATGACAAATGAATTGGACAGAATCGGGCAGCATCTGCTGGAGCTCGAGGATCAGGGCTGGACCGCGCTTTCGTCAGGTAACGGTGCCGAATTCTACGATGAGCACCTCGCCGACGATGCGCGTATGGTCTTCCCGTTCGGAGTGATGACGCGCGCGGACTCGGTCGAGGCGATGCGAGCCGCGCCTCCGTGGTCGCGCTATCAGATTCAGGATCCAACCGTCGTGCAGCTCACTCCGGAATCAGCCGTGCTGACCTATCGAGCCATCGCACAACGCGACGGTCAGCCCGAGTATCGGGCGTGGATGTCGTCCGTCTACGTCTTGCGCGACGGACGGTGGAAGATGGCGTTGCACCAGCAAACGCCCCGCCAGGGAGAATAGACTCCGAACTCCATGGACGAGATTCCCGATCGAACACCCGCCGATCGCGAAACCATTCCGCTCAATGCGATTACCTAGAGGGTTGTTGCGATTAGAGCAATTTGCACAAGAGTTGCCCAGAAAAGCGTCAACTAGACGTCATAAATGTCGCCCCTACGACGCTTCTCCGTAGGGGCGACATTTATGACGCCCCATACGCATCAAGCTAGGGCTCCAGGGAGGCATCGAGCAGGTATTGGAAGGTGTTGGGATGCGTGCGGCGACGGTTGAGCCGCGTGGCCGCCAGGAGCACATCCTGCACCTGGCGCAGGGCACGGCCGGTGGCACGGGGCTGATCGAAGACGCTGGCCAGCACGATCACCTGATCGCGAATGGCGACGGCCGCCTTGACCAGGCTGTGATCGGGGAAGGTCCAGCCACTGGTGAGCATGAGCCAGTGCTGGATGACCAACCCAATGAGCTTGGCCCAGATCTCCGCCATGATGCGCTGGGGATTGGCACTGCGCGAGTGTCCCAACTGCCCATGCTGCTTCCACAGCTTGAAGACCAACTCGATCTGCCAGCGTGCCCGATAGAGGCTGCGGGCCTCGACCAGACTCAGGCGGTCGGCCGGAACATTGGTCACCAGGATGGTCCAACCGGCCCGCGCGAGGCGTTCCCGACTCACCATCTGGCCCTGCTTCTTGGCGTCTCGGCGCAGGTTGCGGCGGCGCTTGGCTGCCACTGCTGGGGGCACCGGGATCGCCAGCAACCGCGCGGGCACCGGATCGTGGACGCCCAGCAGAACGGGCACATCCACCTGCCCATCGGCGTCTCGTTGCCGACGGAGCCAGCGACTGACCTGGGTCACCCGCTCCGGTTCGAGCGTCTGGATGACGACATTGACCTGCAGCCGACTCAGCCAGAAGCTGCCCTGTGCCGCCAGCGTACGGAAACTCTCCAGGCTGAAGAAGCCCAGGTCACTCACCCGCAGGCTGCCAGCCGGCAGCGGCGCGTGACTCCAGAACCCACGGCGATCGTGGGCGCGCCCGTCCAGCGGTTCTGGTCCCTCCAGGCGACCCCGCAGCAGATCCCACCGCATCTGGAGCTTGACGGCGGCCACGCCTTCGCCGGGACGTCCTCCGCAGCCCGGCCAGTGCTCGGCCCAGTCCGCGGGCAGACTGAGCGTCGTGCTGTCGAGGAGCCAGACGCCACTGAAACGCTGCAGCAGCGGTAGGGCCACGGGCTCAGCGACGGCCACCAGGGTGGACAGAGTCGCGGCCAACAGGTGTTCCAAGCAGGTGACCAAGGACGGCGTGAAGCGGTGATCGAGCGCCTGCGGACTGAGCTGGACGCCGCGGCGCGCCGCCATTTGGGTGAGTTGGGTGAGCGTGGCGGCGGGATGGGCCAGCCAGCCAAAGATCAGCGTCTGCAGCAAGAGTGCCCCACTGAGCTTGCGCTGACGACGAATGACGCGGCTGCTGCGGGCGAGCGACTCCGCCTGCTCGGTCAACACGGTCTGGAGCGCGGTCTGAAGGCTCGGTATACTCGGCATGGACGACTCCTTCGGGTACGTGACTGAATGACACACCGTCACTGTGCCCCAGGAGTCGTCGTTTGTCAGCCCATTTCCGTCCTAAATTGATGCGTATGGGGCGACATTTATGACGCCCTTCGGACGACGGCTGAGGGCAAGTACTTCCCCGGCTTTCGCCCGTGGGCGACCGCTCTGAATAGTGCTCTAGTGCGTAAGGTTCGTCGGCAAATGGTGCTCGCCGGGCAGCGCCGCTCGTCCCGCATCCGCCTGATGAGCAAGCAAACGCTTGAAATCGTGAATCGCCGCATCGCAGTTGTGGTGGTCGATCAGCAGACGAACCTGTCGTTCAGAGTCGTGCCGTGCGGTGAGCTCGACGTAACCGTCGGGGCTCTCGAAGCGCTGACGCGTTTGTTCGTCGAGCGTCAGCGTCATGCCGAGCCCGAATTCGCCAAAGAATTCGATTGCTTGCCTGCGGATCTCCTCTGCCGGTAGCCGCACTGGATGTGTTTCTGCCATGGATGGCCTCCCGAGATTCAACGTTGCACGGGCTGACTTCTTCGCATGTGCGCGGTGAAGGCAGCCTGCGCGTTCACTGATCTCAGTCTCCACGACCTGCGTTGCAGCTTTGTGACATTCAATCGCCGAGAATGTCAGCTTGGCGCCAATGTCAGACGCGCGATCGACGCCTGAGCTCGGTGGTCCGCCACATGATGAAGCCCGCTCGATTCGAGCGGGCTTGTGGGCTCAATGGAATGCGCGGACGTTGTGTGGGTGCCGAGGGCCGGGATCGAACCGGCGACACCAGCATTTTCAGTGCTGTGCTCTACCGACTGAGCTACCTCGGCAGATCGCGGAGCGGCGACCCACGTTCGTGGGCGATAGAGGACTCGAACCTCTGACATCCACGGTGTAAACGTGGCGCTCTTCCAGCTGAGCTAATCGCCCATACCTGAGCTTGTTCGGTGCCGAGGAAGGGACTTGAACCCCCACGCCCTAAACGGGCACTAGCCCCTCAAGCTAGCGCGTCTGCCTATTCCGCCACCTCGGCAAGGCCTGAACATTCGCCAAGCGGATGGGATTATAGTCGCTGGTTCAAAGGTGTGTCAAGAATTCAACCTTATGCGCGATTGCGTGTTTGCGGCGTCCGCTCGGCGTTTCTGGTCGCCGCACGCCATTATACGTATGCTACTGTTGAACCGATTCGACGACGTATCGGGTTGACAGGAGGATCGTGAGCGGCCGTCCCGGAAGGCGCCCACCAGCGCGTCCGCGAACTAGGCGAGGCTATCTCTTGCCGTTGCTGAGCGCAATCGGCATCGGAGCCATCCTGCTCGGGCTGCTCGTCGTCATTATTCCGACCAGCTTTGGCGGTGGGAGCAACTCGAATAACTCGGACCACACGATCCAGGTGACTCCCGGCGCCGAAGAGGCACAGATGCGTGCCCGCATCAAGGACAACCCCAAAGACGTCAACGCCATGGTGATCCTTGCGAGTTTGCTCGCCAATAATGGGCAGGGGACTGAAGCTATTCAGTGGTATGGCAAGGCAGTCGATCTTAAGCCGGACGATGAATCGTTGCGCGTGGCCTTCGGTTCGGTGCTGATGCAATACAACTTCTACCTCGACGCCGAAATCCAGCTGCAGAAGGCGCACGACATCACACCTTCCGATCCACAGCCGCTCTATTTGCTCGGTCAGCTCTACGAGAACAAGTCGCCATCCGAGCCGGACAAAGCTCTCGATTTCTACCAGCAGGCCGCGTCGGCTTCACCCGATTCTGTCTATGCCCAGCTGGCAAGCGATCGCATTGCCGCGATCAAGGCAACACCGGGAGCCACTCCCGAAGCCACTCCGGTTGGCACACCGTGAGCGACGGCGGTCCACGTTACACACACGTAATTCAACGCTACTTCCCGTTTCGCGGCGGTTCGGAGCGTTATTTTCAGGCATTCTCAGAGCGGTTTGCTCGTGATGGGGCGCGGGTGCAGGTCGTGACGAGTGACGCGTGGGACCTGGAGTATTTCTGGGATCCGCACGCGGGACACATTGATGGCCGGCGGTCGGAGCATAACGGCGTTTCCATTCGACGAGTGCCGGTGCATCACCTCCCGGTTGCGGCGTTGACGCACCGAGCGATTCGTCGAATGATGGCTGAGAGTGGCCGGCTGCCCGTTCCGGGACGTCACACGTTTCTCGCACAAGGATCACGCTTTGGTCCGTGGCTGCCAGACCTCGACTCCGAGCTCGAACGCGCTGGACCGCCCGATCTGGTCAACTCGGCAAACATCGCCTTTGAATCGATGATCGTTGCCGCTGAGCGATACGCCCGGCATCACGACGTGCCCCATATTGTCACGCCGTTCCTGCATGTTGGGGAAACCGACGACTCGCGTGTCGTCCGTTACTACACCATGCCGCACCAGATCGACCTGCTGCGTCGCGCGGACGCGGTGATGCTGCTGACGAACGTCGAACGGGATGCGCTGCTCGAGCGCGGGCTCGACGAGCGCAAGCTGCACATCGTGGGGGCTGGCATCGACGTCGAATCTGTGACCGGCGGGGATGCGGTCGCCGCGCGAAAGCGCCTGGCAATCGACGGCGCGATCGTCCTCGCGCTCGGCGCCGCGGCGTTTGACAAAGGGACGATCCATTTGATCGAAGCGATCCAGTCGCTTCGCCGGAAGGGTGAAGACGTCCATTTGGTAATCGCCGGGCCGATGATGAGCGATGTAACGCCGAGCCATCGACGCACTTGACTGTCGAGCAGCGACGAGGAATTCACCTCCTCGGATTCGTCAGCGACGAGGAACGGCGCGATCTGCTGGCGGCGGCCGATGTGTTGGCGCTTCCGTCACGCACGGAGTCGTTTGGACTGGTCTTCATGGAGGCGTGGGCCAACTCCAAGCCGGTCATCGGCGCCCGTGCCGGTGCAATTCCGGCCGTGGTGAGCGATGGTGAGGACGGGCTGCTCGTGCCGTTCGGCGACGTCGCCGCGCTTGCTGATGCGATCGCGCAGATCATGCAATCTGAGAACCTGGCGCGGACTCTCGGTGAACGAGGGCGATCCAGAGTCATCACGGAAGATGAGTGGTTCGAACGCGTGCGCGACGTCTATGCGACCGTGACGGGTACGACCGCCTCACCTGTGTCGATTGGAGCTTGATCGATGAGCCAACGGGACTCGGCCGTCCGATCTGACGCGAGCGACGTCGCCGCGGCGCTCGAAGCGATTCGCTCCGCAGTACGACGAAACGCTGGCTACGCCTCGGCCGCCGAGGTTCCCGACGCGACGTCAACGTCGACCATGGTCTCGGAGCTGGCCGACCTCGCCGTCGTCTCGGCCCATCTGCCAGTCACGTGGAGCACCCCGATCGTTGGGCGGGCGATGGCTCTCGCCAAACGGAGCACGCGCATCATGTTGCGCTGGTACATCAACCCGATCGTGGAACAACAAAACAACTTCAACGAGGCTTTGGTGAAGGCCATCGCCGCGCTGGATGAACGCCAGCGCGACATCGAGCGCCGTCTCGACTCGGATGAATCAGGCGCATGAACATCGTCATCTGTGCCACGCAGGTTCCGTTCGTGCGGGGTGGCGCCGAGAACCATGTGGACGGATTACGAGATGCACTGCGGGATCATGGACACCTGGTCGACGTGGTGGCTCTTCCGTTCAAATGGTATCCGAAGGAAGAGATCCTCAAATCTGCGCTGGCCTGGCGGCTGCTCGACCTGACCGAGGCCAACGGCGTGCCGATCGATATGGTGATTTGCACCAAGTTCCCAACCTGGGCGGTCCGACATCCTCGCAAGGTTGCGTGGGTGATCCACCAGCACCGTCAAGCCTACGACTGGTTCGGTACTCCACTGAGCGATTTCACGAACTCGTCGGAAGATGCTGAGATCCGCCGTCGCATTATGGCGATCGATCGTCGTGGACTGGGCGAATGTGTCGCTCGCTACGCCAACTCGGCGAACGTAGCGGGTAGGCTCGAACGCTCGATCGGACTGACGGCCGCGCCGCTCCACGTTCCGATCAACTTGCAAGGCTTGCGGGCTGAGAGCTACGACGATTACGTCCTCAGCGTATCGCGGCTGGACAGGGCCAAACGGGTCGATCTGCTGCTCCGCGCGCTTGCGTTGACGAAGAATGGCGTTCGGGCCGTCATCGCAGGCGACGGCCCTGAACGGGACGTGTTGACGAAACTGGCGCGAGATCTGGGAATCCAGGACCGAGTGCAATTCGTGGGGCGGGTATCCGATGACGAATTGGTTCGACTCTACAACCACACCAGAGCGGTCTTCTACTGCCCTGTTGACGAGGATTTCGGTCTCGTGACCGTGGAGGCATTCAGTGCGTCGAAACCAGTCATCACCGCGGCAGACGCAGGTGGCGTGCTGGAGCTCGTCGAACACGAGCGTAGCGGATTGATCGTTGAACGACCAAATCCCGACGCGCTGGCGTCCGCGATCGATCGTGTAATGGCCGATCCAGACCAGGCGCGGGCGTACGGCGATCATGGACATGCGCGCATTCATGAAATCCGTTGGGATCGCGTCGTTGAGCAACTGACGTCACATGCATGACCCCGCCGAGCGACGAATCGCCTGGTTCACGCCGCTCAGCCCGGTCGCGTCGGGCATCGCGCTCTACAACGAGGAGCTCCTCTCGGTCCTCGGTCAGACCTGGCCCATTGACGTCTTCGTCGACGGATACACTCCATCGGCCCTAACTGAGTTCGGGCGTTTGCGGATTTTTCCCGCCAAACGCTTCGAGCGGCTCGATCGACGCATCCAATATGAGTGCGATCGTCTATCAGTTCGGAAATAGCCCCGCACATGCGTACATGTACGACCTTGCGCTGCGCCGACCGGGAGTCATCGTGCTGCACGACACCGTGCTGCACCATCTGCGCCTATCAATGGTGGCTCGTCGAGGCGGTGTCAAGCGCTACGTCGCTGAAATGGCGAGCCAATATGGTGAGGCAGGTGCGCAGGCCGCGTCTCAGGTATTGCAGGGGCGTCTGCCACGGGCGCTCTTCGAGTTTCCGATGTCGGAGGGACTGATTCGATCGGCCAAACAGGTCGTGGTGCACAGCAAGTTCGCAGCGGATCAAGTTCGAAGCTGGGTTCCAAGTGCCTGCGTTTCGGTCGTGCCGATGGGCATCAGATTGCCTCCGTTGATCGACCGACAAAGCGCACGTTTGATGCTCGACCTGCCACAGGATGTCTTCATCCTCTCGTCAATCACGGCAGTCAACCCGTACAAGCGCCTCGACGTCGTGCTGCGTGCGCTCAGTCGGGTGCGAAAGCAGACGGCCGTCCTTATGTTTATAGCGGGCAACGTCTCGTCTCATGTGCCGTTGAGGCGCTGGATCAGCGTCTATGGTCTGGGTGGCATTGTCGAGCAGATGGGATTCGTCGACGACCGAACGGCACGCGTTCTCGCGGCTGCATCGGACACGTTGGTCAACCTGCGCTACCCGACTGCCGGGGAGACCTCGGCCAGCCTGTTGCGCCTGATGGCTGCGGGCAGGCCGGTGTTGGTGAGTGATGCTGGATCGTTTCGCGAACTTCCCGACGACGCAGTGGCAAAGATTCCGGTTGACGTTCTCGAAGAGGAAACCGTCGAAGCGATGCTCGCCGCCCTGATCGCTGATCCAGATCTGGCGCGGCAGCTCGGAGCCAACGCGCGTCGCTACGTGGAGGAGCACCACACGATCAACCATATGGCCGCTGTGTATCATCGAATACTGCAGCCCATGGTCGGTGGTCTCGCGGCTCCTCCTGTGGTCGATGTCGACGAGTCAATCGATCTGACGATGGCCGTGAAACCTGCGGCAGTTCAAAATCTTCTGACCGATCAGGTCGCACGGGCGATGGTCGAACTTGGCGTCGGCTCACATCCGAAATTGTCCCAATCCGTCGCCGAGTCAATGGTCGAACTCGGTCTCGGCCCTGATAAGATGTGACCGACGTATTGGGATCGTCGACCAACCCGGAGGATAGGATGAGCAGTCAGGAGACCAAACCGATCAGCGACGAGCTTCTCGAGATTCTCGCGTGCCCGGTCTGCAAGACGGCTGTGCGACTCGAGGAGAACAAGCTCGTTTGTGATAATTGTGGACGGCGCTATCGCATTGAGGACGGCATCCCGATCATGCTGATCGACGAAGCCGAAATGCCCGAGCAGAAGTAGCACCAGTCGACTCTAAAGCAAACAAATGTTCTACTTTGCTTGGTATACTTCAGGAGACAGTGGATTCCGACGACGACTCACGAGGGATGATGGCTGCGCGCGTGGTTTCCGGTCGACAACGAGACGAAGACAGCCCCGCTGAGCGAGGTCTGCGGCCGCGCCGTCTCGACGAGTACATCGGCCAGGGGAAAGTTAAGGAAGCCCTCAGCATCAGCATCCAGGCGGCACAGGCGCGAAGCGAGCCGCTGGACCACGTCCTCCTCTACGGACCACCCGGACTCGGCAAGACGACGCTGGCGTCGATCATTGCCGCGGAGATGGGCGTGCACCTGCGGGTCACGGCCGGACCGGCCATCGAGCGCGCGGGCGATCTGGTATCGATTCTCACCAACCTCAAGGCCGGAGACGTCCTTTTCATCGACGAGATCCATCGTTTGAATCGGGTGGTCGAGGAAGTGCTCTACCCAGCAATGGAAGACTATGCGGTCGACATTGTGTTGGGAAAAGGACCGGCCGCCAGAACTATGCGTTTGAACTTGCCGCGCTTCACCCTGGCGGGAGCGACGACCCGGCTGGCGTTGATGACGTCGCCGTTGCGCGATCGCTTTGGTTCAATCCACCGGCTTGACTTTTACGATCAAGGATCCATGGAGCAGATCGTCACCCGGTCGGCGGAAATTCTCGCCGTGCCGATGGATCACGTTGCCGCCACCGAGATCGCGCGTCGCTCGCGCGGAACTCCGCGAGTGGCGAACCGACTCTTGCGCCGCGTGCGCGACTTTGCACAGGTGAGAGCAGAAGGTGACATAACACTCAAGGTGGCACGCCAGGCGCTCGATCTGTTGGAGATCGATGAGCTCGGTCTGGACGACGTCGATCGGCGCATTTTGCTGACGATCGTCGAGAAGTTTGATGGGGGACCGGTCGGAATCGACACGCTGTCAGCCGCGACCAGTGAAGAGACCGACACAATCATGGACGTATACGAGCCCTATCTGATCCAGCTCGGATTCTTGCAGCGGACTCCGCGCGGTCGAATCGTGACGCGACGCGGCTACAGCCATCTCGCGATGCCGTTCCCTGATCGGCCAGACGACGCCCAGACAAGTTTCTTCGACGTCGAAGAGCGTTAAGCGATGCCGCGAGACCCGGTAAATCACGCAGACGATCCGATCCTGATCAGCGATTACAACTACGAACTTCCACAAGAGCTGATCGCCCAGTCTCCAGTCGAACCACGGGATAGCTCACGTCTCCTCGTCCTTGATCGAGGACGCGGCGTCATCGAACATCGCACCTTTCGGGACGTTGGCGAGTACCTGAGCTCATCCGACCTGCTCGTGATCAATGACTCGCGCGTCCTACCGGCGCGACTTCATGGCCAGCGTCCCAGCGGTGGTCAGGTCGAGATCTTGTTGCTGCGGCGCGTTGGTGACCGGATCTGGCAAGCGTTGATCCGGCCGGGGCGCCGTCTCAAACCCGGTAGTCACGTGCGTTTGGCCGCGGCGGACGGGGCGCTGACCGATATCGTCGCGGTCGTGCTCGAGCGGGATGAAGAGGGCCAGGCGACGGTCGAGCTACCGAGAGTAGTCGAGGAGCGACTTCACGAGTTCGGTGAGATGCCGCTTCCACCCTACATTCGTCAGCGTTTGCAGGACCAGGAGCGCTATCAGACGGTCTACGCCGATGAGGCTGGGTCGGCGGCGGCGCCGACGGCCGGTTTGCATTTCACGCCCGAATTGATGGACGCCCTCAAGGCACAAGGTATTCGATTCGCTCATGTCACGCTTCACGTCGGCATCGGCACGTTCCTGCCGGTCAAAGTTGATAACGCCCGCGACCATCACATGCACGCAGAGTGGTATCACGTTCCGCCGGAAACGATTGCTGCGATCCGCGACACGCGTTGTCGTGGAGGCCGCGTCGTTGCGGTTGGGACGACGAGCGTTCGCACTCTGGAGTCGATTGACGTTGATAAGGCGCCGCGAGATGGCGCCGCCGACTGGACACGACTGTTCATCACACCGGGCTTTGAGTTTCGCAACGTCGACGCGATGATCACGAATTTCCACCTCCCCAAGTCGACATTGATGCTGTTGGTGAGCGCGTTGGCAGGGCGAGAGCGCATCCTGGCGGCGTATCGAGAAGCGATCGAACGCCGATATCGTTTCTTCAGCTTCGGCGACGCCATGCTCATTATCTGATCCAGTTTGTTTGCCTCGAACTAATTGGCGAATTGACCTCAGTTTGCTGATATAGTCATATGAGGCAGGCCGCACTCCTGGCCAGCGCATTGCGCTTGAATCACCGCCTGACGGGGCCCGAGCCAATGCGTGGATTGCCGGGTGGTGTGAGCCGGTGTAGCATCGAGAGATGATGCTCCGAGCGGCACACGCAGGTGTTGAGTGTGCTGTCAGTATCGCCGTAAACACTCGTGTGGACGAACCGACAGTGAGGGAGAAGACAGTCGACCAGAGAGGCACGCCATTCGTGTAGGCGTGCGACGTTATTTGGAGGCGAAATGAATACCACGGAAGTTGCCAGGTCGGACTCGCATCAACGTTTGGCGGGTCTCGGCATTCACGACGCGGGCGAGATTTATTGGAACGCGCCGACGTCGATCTTGTATGAGCATTCTGTCCGGCGTCAGGAAGGCGAGATCGCCCACCTCGGACCCCTGGTTGTATCCACAGGCCGCTTCACCGGACGAACCCCGAAAGACAAGTTCATCGTGCGACAGCCGTCGTCTGAAGACAAGATATGGTGGGACGGCAACAAGGATTTCTCACCTGAGGAATTCGATGCGTTGCAGGAGCGCGTGGCCGACTATTTCGCTGGTCGCGACGTCTACGTGCAAGACTGCTACGCCGGGGCCGACGATACGCACAAGCTTCCGGTCCGCGTCATTACTGAATATGCATGGCACAGTCTCTTCGTGCGCAACATGTTCATTCAGATGCGTGCCGGTGCCCACTTCGACGAGGATCCTGGCTTCACCGTCCTTTCCGCGCCCGGGTTTCATGCCGACCCGGACCGTGACGGTACCCGGTCCGATGCCTTCGTTATCCTCAACTTCGACAAGCGACTCATCATCATCGGCGGCACCGAGTACGCGGGCGAGATCAAGAAATCGATCTTCACCGTCATGCACTATGTCCTGCCGCTCAAGGGCGTGCTCTCGATGCACTGCTCTGCCAACATGGGGCCGCAGAACGACACCGCGCTCTACTTTGGGCTTTCAGGAACTGGCAAGACGACCCTCTCGACCGACCCGGATCGTCAGCTCATCGGTGACGACGAGCATGGCTGGACCGAGCACGGCATCTTCAATTTTGAGGGCGGCTGCTATGCCAAGGTGATCCGTCTCTCCTCCGACTCGGAGCCCGAGATCTATCGCACCACGCGGCAATTCGGCACGATTCTCGAGAACGTGGTGATGGATCCCGTTTCGAGGCGCGTCGACTTGAACGACGACGCCATGACGGAAAACACACGCGCCGCCTATCCGTTGACTCACATCCCGAATCACGCTATCAGCGGCACTGGCGGACACCCGAAGAACCTTTTCTTCCTTACCGCCGACGCCTTTGGAGTCCTGCCGCCCATCTCGCATCTCACCCGCGAGCAAGCCATGTATCACTTCATCTCCGGCTACACCGCCAAGGTCGCCGGCACAGAGGTGGGGTTGACCGAGCCGGAAGCGACGTTCAGCACCTGCTTCGGAGCTCCGTTCCTGGCCTTGCCACCTCACGTCTATGCCAGGCTGCTCGGCGAATTGGTGGTGAAACACAAGACCAACGTGTGGCTGGTGAACACAGGCTGGATAGGCGGAACGGCCTCAAATTCGGATCGCGTGCCAATTGCGTTCACTCGTGCAATGATTCACGCGGCGCTGAGTGGCGCCCTGCTCGAGGTTCCGACCGAGCCAGATCCGGTCTTTGGCGTGGGCGTCCCGGAGCGATGTCCAGGAGTTCCGCAGAACGTACTGCATCCACGCCGGGCATGGTCTGATCCTGACGCCTATGACGCCCAGGCTCGTAAGCTGGCAGGGATGTTTGAGCGCAACTTCGCGAAGTTTGCGTCCACGTTACCGGCCGAGGTCAAGGCGGCGGGACCAACGGTAGAGTAGTCGAACCCGGCGATTGGCCTCGTAAATGTGGCCGCGCATGTCTCAAGAGGGGTAAGCAGTACCGTTGCGAAATCAATATAGCGGGTGGATTCGCAGTCCGTTCGGCGCGATTGCGCGCCTACTTGCGCTCGGATCGCTCGTAACGATCATGATTGCCTGTGGCGCAAGCGCAGCCACGCCAACGGCATCATCAGGGAGCGCCGGTTCCGCCTCGACGGCGACCAGCAACGCTTCGAACGGAAAGGAATCGCCTGTGTCAACAAGCGGACAATCAACGCAGTGGTCATCGCCACCGGCGATGTCGATCGACAAAAACAAGAAGTATGAGGCCACGATTCACACCACCGACGGCGACGTCGTCGTTGATCTGTTGGCGTCCGAGGATCCGATCACGGTCAACAACTTCGTCTTCCTCGCGCAGCAGGGCTTCTACACGAATGTGCCGTTCCATCGCATCATCAAGGGCTTCATGATCCAAACCGGCGATCCAACGGGTACCGGCAGCGGCGGACCGGGCTACAAGTTTCAGGATGAGCCCGTGACGCGCGATTACGCGCGCGGCACGGTCGCGATGGCAAACGCCGGGCCGAACACCAATGGCAGCCAGTTCTTCATCGTTCAGGCGGACATGGCAGGCCGGCTCCCGAAGAACTACACCATCTTCGGCGAAGTCGTTAAGGGCATGGACGTCGTCGACAAGATCGCCGACACGCCGGTTACGGCGAACCAGTTCGGCGAGAAGTCACAGCCGACGCAGAAGATCGAGATCACGAGCGTCGACATCTCGGTCAAATAACGCTCGTTCGACAACCCACGCAAACGACTCAGGGCCGGGAATTTCCACCGGCCCTGACGCATACTTCGTTGGTACTTCGCGATCTCGGTCGCTGTATCTGCCGCGAAACATTGTAGGGGCGAAGCTCGCCTTCGCCCACGTTCCTCTGGGATGGCTCCGTCGCTGCGACAGCGCTCAATACTTCACGCACTGACTTGTACGGGCGACGCATGCGTCGCCCAACTCGTGAAGCGAGGCTCCGTCCGGTTGGCTGCAGGTTGTTCCACGACGGCGAATGCGAGCTTCACCCCTAACTCGCTTGGTGGCCGCTGGGGATGGACACCGGCGCGATGGCGGGGTCGGGCGACGCATGCGTCGCCCGTACATACGATGGAGAATGCGTACTGTGGCGGTGCTGCGTGCCTTATGCCCGACGAAGCTTTCGCAGCCCATCGAAGAGCGCGTCGAGATCGGCTTCGTTGTTGAAGTAGGCGCAGGAGATTCGGATGCCATTCGGTACCTGAACTCGCCGCTGGATGAGATTGAAGTCGTTCCAGAGCCGCTGGCTCAACTCGACGCCGTTCCAACCTTCGTAGCCAAACGTGACCAGCGCGGAGCTGTCGCTCCAGGCCATGGGCGAGTAGAGTGTGACGCCGGGTTCGTCGGACAATCGACTCTTCAGTTCACCACTTAGCGCCGCCGCATGCGACTCCACGTTGTTCCAACCCAGCGCACCGAGGTACTCGATCGACGCCGTCAGTGCCGCGTACGTATGCCAGTTTCTTGTGCCGAACTCGAATTTTGATGCGGTCTCCGCGAAACCCCAGTCAGCGGAACCAGGATGCGCGCCCAACGCGACGCGGTCGAATCGCGGCGAGACCGAGCCGTCTCCAACGTGGATGGGGTCGACGAGCGGCAGCGCATCCGGAGCGACATATAGGAACCCGGTTCCTTTAGGCCCGGCAAGCCACTTATGCCCGTTTCCCGTCATGAAGTCGCACCCGATCTTCGCAACGTCGATCGGGAACTGCGCCAGGGACTGCGCGCCATCGACCATAGTCAGGATCCCGCGCTCACGGCAGATGCGGCACATCTCTTCGACCGGCAGACGCTGACCTGTTTCACAGGAGACGTGGCTGATGATGGCGATGCGAGTGGAGGGCTTCAGCGCCTTTTTGAAGGATTCCAGCGTCTCCTCGGGGGTCGACCCGATCGAAAAGAGCTCCAATTTGGCTCCGCCGCGGCGTTCGGCCGCCGCCCAAGGAAGGATGACTGCGGGATGTTCCTGGTCGGTCGTGAGCGCCACCGAGGATGGATCCAGCTTGAGTCCGGCGGCGACCAAATTGACGCCGTCGGTCGCATTTCGAGTCAGCGCGAGGGACTCGGGAGTAGCGCCCATCAGCCTCGCCAGCGAGACGCGTGCTTTCTCATAGCCCTCCTGTGCTTCGGGCTGAGCTACGTGTCCGCCGACCTCGTAATTGGTGATGGCGGCAAGGTGTGTCTCCAGCACAGGCACGGGCATGATGCCGACAGTACCTGTGTTGAGATAGGTGACGTCGCTGAGTATGGGAAGAGCGCTTCGCAGGCGATCCAGATCGAGTGAACCGGCGGAATTCATCCAATGCTCCCCTCGCGGCCAGACGCGGCCGCTGTCGAGTTGAAGACAGTGCCACAGTGTACGACGCACGGTTCAGGCAATGTCAACAGAGAAGAGAGCTGTTTCCTGGATAAAGCAGACAGAAAACGCGACCGGAGTTCCGGTCGCGTTCTTCATGAGCTTCGAGGTAGCGCTTTAAGAGATCGACAGGAGATCGCAGACCTCTTCATACTCGCGCAACAGCTTCTTCCAGAGGTCGTCCCAGCGTGTTACGTCCTCACCATCAGCCAGTGCGCGTTCGATCCGATCGTACCCATCTTCGAGCCGCAGATAGAGAACGCTGGCGCGCTTTTCCAGCCGCGTGCGATCCTTCGCGGTTCGGATCGGTTGAGTTACTACTCGAGCAGAAGCGGCCATGATGTTTACACCAATCCCGTCATCTTGGAAACGCCGCTACGAAACGGCGTGCGCGGCTTCGCGTCGCTGCTGCAGACGCTCGATCAAGGAGGACGCATCACGCCGTCGCAGCTTGTCGACCGCCTGACCGAACATCTCCTGTGATTCCTCGTTCAGTTCCTCATCCGACAGACCAACTTCGCGTGCAATGGCGAACAGGAATTTGACCTGTCGCTCAGTAGCCTGCATCTGTTCCGGATTCGTTTTGCCGCGGCGCGAACGCGTCCGGTTCAAGTCGATCGGCGAATCGACTACCCGACTATCCGCCGCGCCAAACTCGAAGTCGGGGCAGAATTGCGTGCCGTACCCAAGCGCCGCCAGCGCCCGTCCAAGAGCCTTCGTTTCAGCCTTTTCAATGTAGTCACCGAAGTCGTCCGCTTCCTCGCTGCCCCATCCCGTGGCACTGCCGCCATCCGGAATTTCGACCGTCGCGCGGAAGACCGCGGTGTCGTCTTGGTGAGAAACGAGATCCGTCTGGATTCGTCCGTTCGGGTTCTCGTTGCGAAACCAAACGAGCCGCCACTTCACTTCCAGATAGTCGGCTCCGCTGATGCGAGTCAGGTAATTTTTCGGTTCGAACGCGGTCATCTCAGCCATCCAAGCGTCTCCTTGTCATCCAAACGTCGACCGCAAATAGAACATCAGTTCTACATCTATTCTATCAATCAACGGACGAATGTCAACTCAAAATTGCCGTACCGCGGTACTGATCGTGGCAGAATTACGTTAGCCCTTGCGGACGCCAAAACCACGGCACGGGGCGTCGGACGACCAGCGTCCATATGCTATAATGCGCAGACGATTGACTGTACGAACACAGAAGGGGAAGCACTGGTGCGGCTCTCCTGCCAGCAAGAAGATCTACAAAGAGCCCTGGGGCATGTGTCGCGAGCGGTGGCGAAGAAATCGACGTTGCCGGTGCTTGGGAACGTCCTGTTCGCGACGGAAGACGGCAAGCTGCGTCTCTCGGCGACGAACCTGGAAATCGCGGTGACGGCCTGGATTGACGCTGAGGTCGAGAGCGAGGGAACGATCACCCTGCGCTCCGATCTACTGACCGATTTCATCTCCAGCCTGCCCAATGAGCAGGTATCGTTTGAGCTCGATCCGAAGACGCTGAGCGTTGCTCTGGATTGCGCGCGCTCCAAGGCGCATATCAAGGGCATACCGGCCGAAGACTTCCCATCGCTGCCAAGTATCGAAGAGATGAGACCGACTGGGCGCATTGATCCAGCAACATTTCGTGAAATGATCGCGCAAGTTGCGTTCGCGGCTGCCACCGACGACAGCAGACCGGTGCTGGCTGGAGTTCAGGCGGAGTTTGCCGGCCCGAATCTGACACTTGCGGCCGCCGACGGTTTTCGGCTGTCGGTGAGGCAAGCGGAGTTGAGTGAGCCAGCCGGAGAGGACGTCGCCGTCATCATCCCGGCCCGTGCGCTTCAGGAGCTCGCCCGCATCATTTCGGACCAAACCGATCCGATCTCGCTGTCGGTGACGCCGAATCACAGTCAGTTATTGGTGAAATCAGGGCAGATCGAATTCCTCAGCCGCTTGATCGATGGACATTTCCCCGATTACAGGCAGATTGTTCCGCGACAGTATGGAACGCGTCTCGTCGTGGATCGGGATCAGTTCCTCTCTGCCGCCCGCCGCGCGAAGCTCTTCGCTCAGTCGAGCAACGACGTCGTGCGTCTGCAGATGAAGCCTGGCGACAGTGAGCTCGATCCAGGATTGGTCAACATCTCGGCGCAGGCGGCCGAAACGGGCGACAACGAGGACATCATTGATGGCCGCGTGGAAGGCCCCGAGTCGCAGATTGCGTTCAACGGGCGCTATCTCACCGACGTTCTCGGCGTGATGCGGGCTGGAGACGTCGCGGTCGAGATGACTGGCCCAAACGCCGCCGGGGTGCTTCGGTCTGCCGGGAACGAAGAGTTCACCCATGTGATCATGCCAATGGTCATTGGGAACAACTAGGCGTTTTGCGGTTCTCTCGACCTCGTGTCATTGCCCCGTTCGCCGCTCATAACACGGCGGCACTGCCCAGCGGTGACAAGTTCTTGCTAGCGACGACCTCCAGGCAAATCAGGCAATTGTCAAGATGAGACTGCTTCGTCTCGATCTCGACGAATTTCGCGTCTATCGACATGCCGAGCTTGTGATCCCGCCAAACGGGCTGCGTCTCGCAGGAGCGAACGCCAGCGGCAAGACGAGCCTCCTCGAGTCGATCTATCTGCTGGCGACCACTCGCTCTCCTCGTGCTTCGCTCGAACGCGAGCTGATTAACTGGGAGAGCAATGTTGAATATGGCCTGGCGCCTTTCGCGCGCGTCGCGGCCGACATTGGCTCCTCGTCCGGTGCTGAGTGGACGCTGGAAATTACCCTCTCGACCGACACCGCGCGCTCCAACTCGGTGCGAAAACGCGCCAAGATCGACGGTCGTGCCAGCCGCATCTCGGACGTCGTGGGCCGGCTCAAGGTGGTCCTCTTTTCACCCGAAGACCTCAGTCTGGTCCTCGGATCTCCCTCAGTCAGGCGACGGTTTCTCGACATCACCATCAGCCAGCTCGATCGCGCCTACTTACGATCGTTGAGTCGCTACGGCAAACTCGTCGAGCGCCGCAACAGCCTGCTGAAGGACCTCAGTGCGCGTGGCTCCGGCCGTTCGGCCGATGAAGAGCTGGCCTATTGGGACGAGGAATTCACGACGTACGCCGCCTATTTGTTAGCAGCGCGGCATCGGTATCTGTCCGGGCTCAGTGGCGAAATCACGCGGTCCTTCGCCGAGTTGAACGACGGCGAGCTACCCCTTACGGTCGTCTACGCAAGCACAGTTGACGTTCCGTCTCAGCAGATCGAGCGTGCCATTGCGGGGTCGATCGCGGATGCGCAGCCATTGTTCGCGCGCGCGATCGAGACTCAGCTCCGCCGTCGCCGGGCTGAAGAGCTTCGTCGCGGATCCACCGTGCTGGGGCCGCATCGCGACGATTTCACGTATCTGATAAACGACCGTGATCTTTCGGCGTTCGGTTCGAGGGGCCAGCAGCGTCTTGCCGTGGTCGCCACAAAGCTGGCCGAATTGGCCAGGATTGTCGAGTTGACCGGCGAACCTCCGGTTCTGCTGCTTGACGACGTGCTGTCGGAGCTCGACCCCGTCCATCAAGAGCGGCTGTTGGGCGTGCTCGGCCAGGCAGGTTGTCAGATCATCGTGACCGCGACTGCTCGCGAGTTGCTCGATCACCCAGCGCTCTCCGGACTTCCCGAAGCCGAAGTAGCCGACGGCGTGGTCACTACGCACGACGACTCAGGCGGCTCGAACGGACGCGACAATTGAATCGACCGAAAGTGGTCTGTTATAATCGCCCGTGCTGAGCCAATGGCTCGGAACGGAATTGGGGAGTCGTCTAACGGTAGGACAGCTGACTCTGGATCAGCCGGTTGGGGTTCGAATCCCTGCTCCCCAGCCCCAAATCGTCTGAATCGAGATACCGGCGGCCGCGCGGCTCGCCGGTTTTACGTTGGTGTTGCACCGTCGGACCACCCAAACCCACTGAATCTCATTCCTCACCTCGTCACTCCTTCACCTGATTACAAATGCTCGGGACCGGCTGGGGTTGCCAGGACTGAGTCTCGCGTTATCATGAACGCAACGCAGACATCGTTCAAAATGCTTGACACGGCGTCGAACTGGCACCGTACTTCCCCAACATCCTCCTCTCGCCGTCGCCGAGTTGCACGCATAAAGGAGCGCTTCGTGTCGACTACCGAGAGCCGGTCGCTGACCGGCGACGCTCTGTATGAAACCGTCAAGGAAGTCTCGTGCGAGCTCTATAAGCGCTCGCTGACTGACCTTCCGCCCGACGTGCGTGGTGCGCTCGATCGAGCCATCGAGAAGGAAGACGGCCGACACGCGTCGATGATGCTGAAGATCATGAAGCGAGCCGTATCCACGTCCGATCGCACCGGTCTCATCGTCTGTCAGGACACCGGCATTCCGGTCTACTTCGTGGGCATCGGGACAGAGGTTCTGGTCAACGGGGCGAAACTGTTGGATGCGCTTCGGGACGGTATCGAGCTCGCGACCAAGAAATACTCGCTGCGTTCGAGCATCGTGCACCCAATCACACGCGAGAATCGCCAAACGAGTACCGGACGTGAGATTCCGGTGATGCACATCGAGTTTCTCGATGGCTGCCGACTATCTGGAATTTGAATTGGTGCCGAAAGGCTCAGGTTCCGAGAACATGTCCTTCGTGAAGATGCTGACACCGGCGGACGGGCTCAACGGTGTCAAGCGCTTCATTCTTGATTGCGTCGTGGAAGCCGGTGCCAATCCATGCCCTCCGACGATCGTCGGAGTCGGCATCGGCGGAAGTTTCGACAAGTGTGCCGAGCTCGCCAAGCGCGCCATCAAACGGCCGGTGGGCGATCCCCATCCGGAGCCCGAAATTGCCCAGCTGGAGCGAGACATGCTGGACGCCATCAACATGACCGGAATCGGACCGCAGGGGCTCGGCGGCAAGACGACCTCGCTGGCAGTCCACGTCGAATACGCCTGGACGCACATCACCATGAATCCGGTCGCGGTGAACATTCAATGCTGGCGTGGGGAGCGGGCGCGTGCTCGCGTGCATGCCAACGGGGAGGTCGAGTATGGCTTTTGACCCGGCTGAACCAACGTTCGACGACGCCGTTCGACTGACCACTCCGTTGAGTGAAGAAACCGTTCGCGAGCTCCATGCCGGCGACCTCGTGATGATTGACGGCATCATCTGGGGAATCCGTGACGCGACTCTGATTCACATCTTCGATCGAGATCGAGAACCAGCTGCGGATCTACGAGGGAGCGTGTTGCTGCACGTCGCGCCGAGCGTCCGTAAACGTCCGGATGGCGGTTACGACCCAGTGTCGGTCGGCACGACGACATCGACGCGCATGGATCGCTTCACCCGCGGCTGCATCGAGGAGCTGGGAGCCCGAGCCATCATCGGCAAGGGCGGGTTGAGCGCGAAGTCGCTCGGCGAGCTGCAGGAACTGGGCGGAGTCTACCTGACCGTGACCGGTGGCGCGGCGAGTGTCGAAACGCTGCAAGTTGAGGAGATCGAGGAAGTCATCTTCGAAGACCTGATGCCCGAATGCCTCTGGAAATTCCGAGTGAAGGATTTCGGCCCATTGGTTGTCACGATGGATGCGCACGGAAACTCACTCTATCAAGACGTGCGTCAGCAGGCCGAACGAAACGTCAAGGACGCGTATGCTCGTCTCAACCTCGGCGAGTAGCGTGCCGGCCTCGTCCGCGGCCGAGACGGTGCGGGTGTCGATCGCGCGGAGCGACCCCAAAAGCAGGTCGGAGTTCGTCGTACCGCGCATTGAGCCAATGATGATCCTCGATCTGCTCCTTGCCATTCAACGAGATCAGGACGCTTCGTTAGGTTTCCGCTTCTCTTGTCGCGTCGGCATGTGTGGTACCTGCACCATCCGTATGGATGGTCGCTCCGTGCTCGCTTGCCAGACGAGAGTCGGGCCGGATGTCAACGAGGTCCGCCTCGATCCGCTGGCCGGGCTTCCGACGGTGCGGGACCTCATCGTGGATACGACTCCCTTCTTTCAAGAGTGGGCGCGCGTAACGCCCTATCTTGTGCCGCGCGCTGATCTGAATGAACCAGCTGTCGTACGGCCCGATTCGCGAGAGCGACAGACGATCGACCCGCAGCTCGACTGCATCAACTGCGGCGCATGCTACTCCGGCTGCGGTATCGCCGACGCGCGCCGCGATTTCATCGGTCCCGCGGCGCTCAACCGGGCACTCACCCTGATTGCCGACTCACGCGACGGCGCTCGTGCTGAGCGGCTGAAGGCGGTGACTGGCGACGACGGCGCCTGGCGCTGCCGCTACATTCACGCCTGCACGGCGATGTGCCCCAAGGGACTCGACCCTGCCGGGGCTATTCGCAAGCTGCGCCACCTCGCCTTGGAAGGGATCCCTGGTGTCGAGAGCTAGCCAGGTTGACGTGTTCCAGACCGATGTCGCCATCATTGGCAGCGGCGGAGCCGGACTGATGTGCGCGCTGCATGTTGCCGAGCGCGCCCCGCGGCTGAAAATCGCCGTCGTCAGCAAAGGCGCGGTTGGCCGTTCAGGCTGCACCCGCATGGTCCAGGGTGGCTACAACGCGGTCCTGGATCCGAGAGATTCGGTCGACCTCCATTTCTACGACACGCTCAAGGGAGGAGCCTTCCTCAACGATCAGGATCTCGCCTGGGCGTTGGTCAATGACGCGCCAAAGGTGATCCACGAGCTTGAGACGCGCGTCGGCTGTTTCTTTGATCGTCGCGAAGACGGCCACATCCACCAGAAGGCGTTTGCGGGCCAGTCGTTTGACCGCACGGTTCATCGTGGTGACCTGACCGGTATCGAGATAATGGGCCGTTTGCGCGATCAGATGTTCCGTATTCGTCCGAGCGAATTCGAGGATGTGCGCGCACTCGACCTATTGCTCGACAAGAACGGTGAGCTCGCCGGAGTCTCACTGCTCGACATTCGCACCGGCGCCGTCGCGGTGTTGCAGGCGCGGGTCGTCGTGATGGCGACCGGCGGATCAGCCACAATGTTTCGGATCGCGGCACCCGCGCGCGAAAAGACGGGCGACGGCGTGGCCATGTGTCTGCGCGCGGGATTGCCGGTGCGCGACATGGAGATGCTCCAGTTCCACCCGACCGGATTACTCGCGGGAGACTCTCGGCTCACGGGCTCGGTGCTCGAAGAAGGTCTGAGAGGTGCGGGCGCCTATCTGCTCAACGGACTCGGCGAGCGCTATATGCAGCAGTACGATCCGATCAATCTGGAACGGGCCACGCGGGACGTCGTGTCACGCTCCAGCTACCTCGAGATCATGGCTGGACGCGGGACCGAAGCGGGCGGGGTTCGTATCGATATCTCGCATCTGGGCGCTGGCGAAGTCGAGCGACGCTTTCCAGGAATGGTCGAGAGAACGCGGCTCATCGGTCGCGATTTGGCACGCGAACCGATTGACGTGTCGCCCACCGCGCATTTCCACATGGGTGGAGTCGTCATAAATGTCGACTGTCGAACCGAGTTGGACGGATTGCTGGTGGCGGGAGAGGATTCCGGCGGCGTTCACGGCGCGAACCGTCTTGGCGGCAATGGCGTGGCGGAGTCGACCGTCTTCGGCGCTCGCGCAGGAGATGTCGCCGCCACGATCGCGGCGGAGAGAGCGTTCGTTGAACTCGACCCGGAATCAATTGAGGCCTCGATTGAACGGGCATATCGTCCACTCAGCAGCGAGAATGGCCCATCTCCGTTCGACGTCACCCGTGAACTGAAGGATTTGATGTGGGAGGACTGCGGGGTTGTCCGCACGCGGGAAGGTCTCCTGCGCGCGCGCGAACGTCTCTCGGATCTCAGCGAACGGGCAGACCGCACGTCGATCCCCGGGCCAGCCGAGGTCAACTATGGTTGGCAAGAAGCGCTGGACGTGGTGAATCAGATCGAGGTGGCGCGCACCATCATAGAGTCCGCGCTGTTGCGAGAGGAGTCGCGTGGTGCGCACTATCGCGCGGATTTTCCTGAACCAAATGATGACTGGGTCAAGAGCGTCATCCTCCGCAAGACCGACGGAGACGCTTTCTCGGTTGTATACAAGGCGATCGAATTGAATCGGATGACGCCGTCTGATGCCGCCAAACTCGGGGCGCGGTCGTGACGGCTGCCCAGGCGGCATTCCTGGCCGGATTGACGTTGGTGATGATCGCCATCGTGGCGTACGCCGCTGTCGTCGTCGTCGGAGCCGCCCGTGGCGGCAAGGGCGTCCTCGTGGACACGCGTCTGCTGGGTCGAATGCTGTCAGGCCGAGCTGACGAACGGTCGGAGATCGATCGCTGGGTCTTCTACGCGCACCGCATCAGCGGCTTTGCCATCTTCGCCTTTCTCTGCTTACACGTGCTCGACGTCAGCCTCTACGCGGCCTCGGAGCGCCTTTTCAACCAGGTACACAGCATCTACGGCAGCGGTTTCATGCGGCTGCTCGAGTGCGGGCTGCTCCTGGCAATCCTGTTTCACACCTTCAACGGACTGCGTATTCTCGCGATCGACCTCGGGGACCTCGGTGTTGGCGCTTCGCGCCGAGTCCTCGCGCTGAGTGTCGTGATGACGGTTCTGCTCGGAATCGCCGGAAGCGTGGTGATACTCAAGCCGGTGTTCCAATGACAGCGCCGACGCTGGGTGAGCGGCGTTTTCGCCAGCCGACGGTCTATGATCAGCAGCCACGCCCAACCGCCGGCCGCGGCCGCCTCGTTGCCTGGGTATTGGTTCGCGTCACTGGCGTTCTCCTCTCCGTGCTCGTGCTCGGGCATTTCGCCATGACCCACATCGTCACCGACGTGTCGGACACGGGAACAAGCTTCATCGCGCGGCGCTGGGCCTCGATGGTCTGGCTGGTCTGGGATGGGCTATTGCTTGTCTGCGCGGTGGCACATGGCGCCAGCGGCGTGTGGGTCGCGATCGAGGATTATGCGGGTTCGTCAGCGCGCCGCAGATTGGCACAGCGCCTTCTGATCGCACTTTCCACGGTTGTCGTCCTCATTGGCTCGGTCGCCATCGTCGTCGTGGGCCGACGCTGACGCTCGAGTTTTCCTAAGAACCTCAACAACCTTTAGGAATGATTCCGTCGACTCCTCAGCTATCCGCTCAGTGGTCGGCCACGAACGACTTGCCTTGTCGTGGCGATCATCAAATTACCGCGGGGATCTTGGACCGGCGGACGAAGTATCTCACCGTACCCGACGCGTCACCCGATTGCGCTCATCAAGACGTTCTTCCGTTTCAACTTCGTTGAAGCAACTCATTAGAGCATGTTTCAGCGCGGTTGCCCGCGGCTTCTGCCCGCGGGAGTGCATGTCCTCGGTCGTAGTCCGAAGGGCGCCATAAATGTCGCCCCATACGCATCAAGCTAGGGCTCCAGGGAGGCATCGAGCAGGTATTGGAAGGTGTTGGGATGCGTGCGGCGACGGTTGAGCCGCGTGGCCGCCAGGAGCACATCCTGCACCTGGCGCAGGGCACGGCCGGTGGCACGGGGCTGATCGAAGACGCTGGCCAGCACGATCACCTGATCGCGAATGGCGACGGCCGCCTTGACCAGGCTGTGATCGGGGAAGGTCCAGCCACTGGTGAGCATGAGCCAGTGCTGGATGACCAACCCAATGAGCTTGGCCCAGATCTCCGCCATGATGCGCTGGGGATTGGCACTGCGCGAGTGTCCCAACTGCCCATGCTGCTTCCACAGCTTGAAGACCAACTCGATCTGCCAGCGTGCCCGATAGAGGCTGCGGGCCTCGACCAGACTCAGGCGGTCGGCCGGAACATTGGTCACCAGGATGGTCCAACCGGCCCGCGCGAGGCGTTCCCGACTCACCATCTGGCCCTGCTTCTTGGCGTCTCGGCGCAGGTTGCGGCGGCGCTTGGCTGCCACTGCTGGGGGCACCGGGATCGCCAGCAACCGCGCGGGCACCGGATCGTGGACGCCCAGCAGAACGGGCACATCCACCTGCCCATCGGCGTCTCGTTGCCGACGGAGCCAGCGACTGACCTGGGTCACCCGCTCCGGTTCGAGCGTCTGGATGACGACATTGACCTGCAGCCGACTCAGCCAGAAGCTGCCCTGTGCCGCCAGCGTACGGAAACTCTCCAGGCTGAAGAAGCCCAGGTCACTCACCCGCAGGCTGCCAGCCGGCAGCGGCGCGTGGCTCCAGAACCCACGGCGATCGTGGGCGCGCCCGTCCAGCGGTTCTGGTCCCTCCAGGCGACCCCGCAGCAGATCCCACCGCATCTGGAGCTTGACGGCGGCCACGCCTTCGCCGGGACGTCCTCCGCAGCCCGGCCAGTGCTCGGCCCAGTCCGCGGGCAGACTGAGCGTCGTGCTGTCGAGGAGCCAGACGCCACTGAAACGCTGCAGCAGCGGTAGGGCCACGGGCTCAGCGACGGCCACCAGGGTGGACAGAGTCGCGGCCAACAGGTGTTCCAAGCAGGTGACCAAGGACGGCGTGAAGCGGTGATCGAGCGCCTGCGGACTGAGCTGGACGCCGCGGCGCGCCGCCATTTGGGTGAGTTGGGTGAGCGTGGCGGCGGGATGGGCCAGCCAGCCAAAGATCAGCGTCTGCAGCAAGAGTGCCCCACTGAGCTTGCGCTGACGACGAATGACGCGGCTGCTGCGGGCGAGCGACTCCGCCTGCTCGGTCAACACGGTCTGGAGCGCGGTCTGAAGGCTCGGTATACTCGGCATGGACGACTCCTTCGGGTACGTGACTGAATGACACACCGTCACTGTGCCCCAGGAGTCGTCGTTTGTCAGCCCATTTCCGTCCTAAATTGATGCGTATGGGGCGCCATAAATGTCGCCCCTACGGAGAAACGTCGTAGGGGCGCCATGAATTGTCATCGAAAGATAGAGTCGGCGGCCACATCGAAAGGTGGAGGTGCCATGCGCCGTGGGGACGACGAGGGATCGGGGTCGGTCCCGTCCCAGATCCACGCTTCGGTGAGCCAGGGCAGCCCCCGTTCGGCGATCGCCTCGCCGCGTTTGTCTCGAATGACCGCCACCATTCGCTCCGCATCGAAGGTTACGACCACGACGCGATCCGCCCACGCCTGCCCGACGCGAACCGGCCGGTCCCAGAGACTTAGCTTGCCCTGCCGATCAACACTCCGCTTCACCCGCACGGTCGCCAGCCCGGCCCAGACCCGCGCGAGCTGAAAGCCCGCCCGTCCCGTATAGGCCATCCCGGCCGGCCCCGATCCTTTGCCTTCGTTCCACACCGCTTGGAGGGCCGACAGTCCGTCCGCCTCGCCCTGCCAACTCCGCTCAATCGCCCCATTGAAGCGTTCCACGGCCCCATTCCGATAGGGTTTCCCCGGCGGCAGCAGCCGATGCACGATGCCCCCTCCCCACAGCCAGAGGGTCAACCGTCCGGGGACCGCCACGTTGGTCCCCCCTTCCGCCCCGATGAAGCAGGGCCCGCGATCGGTCTGCAGCACCGCCGGTTGTTCGCCACGCCGCGCCATCAACTGGGCCAACCGGGGCAGGACCTCCGCCATCCGTTCCCCGGCCGTCGGCTCGGCCAGCAAGCACGCGCCCGCCCGTGGTCCTTGCACCACCGTCAGATACGAGACCCCCCTTTTTGCTTGAAGTCCGCTTGCCAAACGGGACCGGACGCCGCGGCCGGGGTGGCCCAGCCGAGGGGCTTGGCGGTGGTGGGACGCAACGACGGAAAGCCGTGGTGGCGCAACCAATGCCGAATCGTGACCTCCGAGGGGATCACCGCCGACTGCTCCCGGCGCAACTGCCGCTGGATGAGCCGCGGACCCCAGCCTGGATGGGCTTCCCGCAGGGCGACGATCCGCGCCTGAATCGCCGGTGGTGTGGTCAAGGGATGTGGGGTCGTGGGGCGCCGACTCTTGTAGACCAAGGCCGCCGGCCCACTCCGGCGCGCAGCGCGCACCCACCGCCCCACCGTCCAGACACTGCACCCGATCGCCGCGGCAATCGCCGCGTACGTCCAGCCCTGGTCGGCCAATGCCACCATCCGCTGCCGCTCGGCCACCTCCGTTTCACTCCGCGTCGGCTTGTGTTCGAGGGACTCCATGCGGGACTCCTTCCCACTCATCCCCCTCCTGGCACATCTCCCTTTCGCCTTCCCTTGGCGCCTCTATCTTCGCATGACAATCTATGACGCCCAGTTGACGCTGCCCTGGGCAATCCTTCCGCAAATTGCTTTGGTTTTGTCGCCCCGGGCGTCGACCGAACCTGCCATGTCATCCTGAGTACGCAGCCACAGTGATTCTGACACCCAACACCGTCGGTCAACAGCCCCACTTTGGTTGTCATTCTGAGGCCGCAGCCGAAGAATCTCTCTCCCGATGCAATTGGCATCAATGCGGAACACAAAGAGATCCTGAGCCGCGCGAAGGATGACAAGGGTTCAGAAAGTCGGCCGCCGAGTTGGCTAGATCATTGTGGACACCTACTGAGTGATCATGAGCCGCAGGCGAGCCACGATGGATGAAACTGCGGAGTACGTACGTACGCTGATAACCCGCGCAACTTCTTCGGAGCCAGCAGGTGAAGAATTTCTCCATATTCGACGCGCCAGTCCGGGCTTCGGTCATCAGATTAACAGGTCACGACCTCGGAGTGGAAGGGATACGCTCGGGTGATTTTCGTGATGGCCAAATTCTTGAGGCCACTTCTCGGATGGTTATTTCCGGTCGTTATTCTCGTACGTACGCCACAAATAGCCGGGAAGTCTGGCCGCGAAATCAACTCCGCATACTGTACGTATAGATTGTACGTTCACTATGCAAAGTGTACCGACAACACGAGCATCGCAGTAGTGGACATAAAACAACCATGTTCCATCGCGATAGGCAACATCGACGACCCGTTACGGTCGTCGGTATTTCTGAGGTCCGCGTGAACGTCGCCGATAGTAAAGGAGACTGAGCGCAGCGAGCGCATAACCGCCGATGAAGAGCGGAGTTGGCGATGAGGGGCGGACGAAACGCGCCGTCACGAGCGCCAACATGGTGGGGTAGATGAGTAACCCAAGCGCCGCGAAGAGGGACGCCTCGATGAACGCCCCTCGCCACTCGGCGCCGGTGAGCTTACTGATCGCAAACGGCAACACCGTCGCCGTTGGCAACCAGATGAAGAAGGCCGCCGCCACGTCAGACACGGGTCCTGGCCATTTGAGGCGTCGCACGCGTTGATCGTCCGACGCCTTCGGTGTCGGTCATTCTTCTCACTGCATCGAATCCGGACTCAGAAGAGACCGAGAATGTTGCCCTCGTCGTCGATGTCGACGTTGAGCCCGCCCGGCTTGCTCCCCAAACCGGGCATCGTGCGCATCTCCCCAAGGATCGGATAGATGAATCCCGCGCCCGCCGAGAGTCGCACCTCACGCACCGTCAGCTCGAATCCCTCAGGACGAGCGAGCAGCGAGGGATCAGCGCTCAGTGACAGATGCGTCTTCGCCATGCAGATCGGCAGGCTATCGTAACCAAGGCGAGTGTAAGAACGTATCGCTCGTTCGGCCGCGGGCAGATAGACGATGTTGCCTGCTCCGTATATCTCACGAGCGATGGTTTCGATCTTCTCTTTGATTGGTACGTTTAGCTCATACAGGGGCCGGTAGTTGGATGGCTGTTCGGTAGCCTTCACCACTGCGCGGGCCAGATCGACTCCGCCCTTACCACCCTCGGCGAAGATGTTCGTCGGCACTGCATCCAACGCTCCGGCGTTCAAGGCCGTCTGACGCACCAGCTCGATCTCGGCGGGGGAGTCGGTCGGGAAGAGATTGATCGATACCACCACCGGCACGCCGAATCGCCGGACGTTCTCGATCTGCTTCACAAGGTTCGGAATCCCCTCGCGCAACGCTTCGAGATTCTCTTCGGTCAAGCCTGGATCAAGGGGACGGCCGGGCACGATCTTGTAGCGACCGCTGTGCGCCTTCAGTGCTCGAACGGTGGCCACCAGCACCGCCGCGTCTGGCTTCAATCCGCTGACTCGACACTTGATGTCGAAAAACTTTTCCGCGCCGAGATCAGCGCCGAACCCGGACTCGGTTACGAGAATGTCCGCCAGCTTGAGTCCGATACGATCCGCGAGGATGGAGCTGTTGCCGTGAGCGATGTTTCCGAAGGGACCGGCATGGACCAGTGCCGCCGAGTGCTCCAGTGTCTGCAGCAGATTCGGCTTCAAGGCATCGACGAGGAGCGCGGCCATGGCCCCGGCAGCGCCGACGTCCTCCGCGGTGATCGGCTTCTTGTCACGATTCTGGGCGACCACGATGCGGCCGAGTCGCTCGCGCAAATCGCGATACGAGGTCGCCAGGGCAAGGATTGCCATCACTTCGGAGGCCGCCGTGATGTCGAAGCGGGTCTCACGCGGAACGCCGTTTCCGGCTCCGAGCCCAATCACGATGTCACGGAGCGAGCGATCGTTCATATCGAGGACTCGGCCCCAATCAACGGTCTTCAGATCAATATCGAGCGGATTGCCGTGATAGATGGAGTTGTCAAGGAAGGCGGAAAGGAGGTTGTGCGCGGCGGTGACCGCGTGTGAGTCGCCGGTCAGATGCAGGTTCAAATCGGACATTGGGATGATCTGTGAATAACCGCCGCCGGCCGCGCCGCCCTTGATGCCGAACACGGGCCCCAATGATGGTTGCCGCACCGCCACGAGCGACTTCATGCCAATCTCCGCCAGCGCCTGCCCCAGCCCAACTGTGACCGTGGTCTTGCCCTCACCAAGCGGAGTGGGAGTGATGGCCGTCACATCGACGTATTTGCCGTTGGGTTTGTCGTTCAGTCGCTGCAGCACGCTCAGGTTTATCTTGGCCTTGAAGGGGCCGTGCAGCTCGACCTCGTTTGGCGTCAGACCCAGCTCGGCGGCGATTTCAGCAATCGGCGTCGGCTCAACACTCGCGGCGATCTCACTATCGCTCAGCACCGGATATTGCTCCTCTCCCTCGGGTCGTTATCACCCCTGGTAGGGGTGGTAGAGCGGTCTCGCTCGGTCAATTCAGCATCGTCTTGATGGCCGCCAACGTGTTTCGCATGAGCACGGCGTTCGTCACGACGCCGGTTCCGCCGGGGACTGGAGTGAACGCATCCACCACAGCTTCAACGGCGGGGTCGGCGTCGCCGACGATGGCGTCGCCCTGAACGTTCACTCCGAAATCTAGAACCGTGGCGCCGTGTTTAACCATATCTGGTGTCAGCAATCCAGCATGCCCGACAGCGAGCGCGACGATGTCAGCAAGCGTAGTGTACGTACTCAGATTGGGGGTACGACTGTGGCAAATGGTCACCGTTGCATCCAATTTGAGCAACATAGTCGCCAGGGGCTTACCGACCACCTGACTGCGTCCAACCACAACAGCGTGGCGACGCGCCACCGGAATCTCGTAGTACTTCAGGATTTCGATCCCGCCCTGTGGCGTGCTCGGAACCAGGCACGCAGCTCCGGCTTCGAGGCGACCGACATTCGTTAGCGTGACCCCATCGACATCCTTGAGCGGGTCGACGACCTCAGCGGTGAGGCTCTTCGGGATGTGACTGGGAAGCGGCTGAAGCACAATGATGCCCGCCACGTCCGGATCCAGGTTGAGTCGCTCCACGGTCGAGCGGCAGTCGCCAGCACTCATGTCCTCGGGGAGCTCAAGCAGCGTGAAGGGAATCCCCACTTTCCGCGCGGAACGGCGAATCGCACGCGCGTAGGC
Organism: uncultured Chloroflexia bacterium; assembly: GCA_963815715.1. Taxonomy (GTDB): domain Bacteria; phylum Chloroflexota; class Chloroflexia; order Thermomicrobiales; family Thermomicrobiaceae; genus CALAGB01. The sequence continues at coordinate 169,884 of CAWFHU010000001.1, forward strand.
GGCGGAACCGGGATCGCTCCCGACTTTCACCACGGTCAATCCCGGAATCTCTCCGTGTTGCGTGACGAGTTCGTCTATTTCGTCACGCACCGCACCGAGGATCTCACGCGCAACCGGTGTGCCCTCAAGGAGCCGAGCCATCGATCAGCTCCCTTGCTTACCGTGGATGATCGAATCGCGGGCTCGCGCGACGATGCGCTCGGATGTTTCAGCCGCGTCCGACTGGATCCACGCCAGACGACTCTTGATTTGGTCCGCGTCGTCGCCGTCGACGTAGGACAGATTGGCATCCACGGTCAGGAGCGCGGCATCGATCGCGCCCCGAGCCAACGCGGCAGCTGCTCCCAGGTCGCTAATCGTGAAGCGAGAGGCAAACTCGAGCCCGGCCTCCACCTCATGCATGAACGACAGCCCCTCTTCCGCAAACTCCAAGGGAACGTTGGCGGCATGTACGTACGCATGCTGAAGAGCCACACTGGCGGCTTCTGGTTGCGTCTCCCTGAGTTCTTTTGCGCTGCGCTGCGCGTCGACCAATTGGCTGAACGCGGCCACGTCTCTGTCGGCAGCATCTTCAAATGAAGATCGATGTGACGCGATCGCGTGGAGTAACGACTCGATGCGCGGTCGGTCAGCAGCCAGGGATTTCTTGCGAGACGCAAGTTTCAGGACCAGCTCAGCGGATGCGGCGGCGGCGGCGAGCGCAAGTCCGGCTGCTACACCTCCACCTGAGTTGTGGGCTGGGTCGGCCACCTGGGCGATGAGCGTTCGAACGGGGAGGTCGACGAGAGGTACATGCCTGTCGGATTTCACCGGATCTTCGGGCACTGCGTGGGGCTCCAATTCCGTGTTTTCCAGCGTCGCCACGCGGCAACTCAACTTAACGAGTATAGCACCCTTCTTCTCGCTCACCGCACGAAAAAGAACCCCTGCTACTTTCTCGGCGCCTTCCTGTCGTGATCATGCTATCTTGACAACGGAATGTGGATAACGTGGAAAACGCTTGACAGATTGGCACGCTGTACGTATACTGGTGCCACTGAGGAAGAGTGTTCGTTCGCTAGTGGCGAACGGCGTGTTGTGGAGGCGCACATGGACGTCAGCGACGGGTTCACGGATCTGGGGTTCGCTCAACTTCTCAAGCAGTATCGAGAAGGCGCGCGGATTTCGCAGAGCCGACTTGCCGAGTCGTCGGGATTCGACCACAGCTACGTGAGTCGACTTGAGAGCGGTCATCGCATGCCAACGCGTGACGCGGTCGTGAAGTTTGCCGACGCCCTGGGATTGGTGGCGGCCGAGCGAGATAATCTACTTGCGTCGGCTGGTTTCATGCCGCAGCGCGTTGAAAGCCTGCTGGCCGAAGAGCCGATTCTCACCGAGGTGTTCCGATTGCTGCAGAGTCGCGACGTGCCGGAGGCTGTGCGCCACGACGTACGCCAGATGTTGCAGTTGGTCGTGCGCCAGGCGCGGCTTGCCGCCCAGGGTTGGCCGACCGGACCGGGAACGACGCCGGATTCCATCGCGGCCGACTGAAACGTTGTTTCCGGAATGCTGGTGCGATCCAAACGCAAGAATTCGTCACCGGCATTGACCGTCGGCTGCGAGTCGGCTACTTAACGGGTAAACTGTGTACGGACAGTTCCGTGCGTTCACGCCTGCGGGCAGTATTGAGATCTTGACTGGGATTCATGGGAGGAGTGGCGTGCCGTGCGTCAATTTGCGCACTTGCACCTTCACACCGAATTTTCGTTGCTCGACGGCATGGGGCGCATCGACGACTACATGACGCGAGCTCGCGAGTACGGAATGAAGCACCTGGCCATCACCGACCACGGCGTCATGTATGGAGTCGTTGACTGGTATAAGGCGGCCAAGGCCAACGACCTGCATCCGATCCTGGGGATCGAGGCGTACCTCGCCCCGAACACGATATCGGAGCGCGACAAGAGTTCCTACCATTTGTTGCTGCTCGCCGAGAATGAGCGTGGGTACAACAACCTGCTCAAGCTGGCCAGCCGCGCCAGCCTCGACGGTTTCTATTACAAGCCACGCGTCGATCTCGACATGCTCAATGAGTTGCGCGACGGTGTCATCGCTACGTCCGCTTGCCTCGGAGGTCCAGTCGCCAACAACTTCCTCAATGGCAAGGACGAAGAGGCCGTGCGCATGGCGACGGCTCTACGCGACATGTTCGGCCCCAAACACTTCTACATTGAAATTCAGGACCACGGAATTGAAGGGCAACGACAGACCAACCCGCAGCTGATCGAAGTCGCTCGCAAGCTCGAGCTTCCACTGGTCGCGACGAATGACGTCCACTACGTCAACCGCGAGGACGCCGGAGCGCAGGAGCTGCTGGTCTGCGTGCAGACGAACACCACGCTCGACGATCCCAAGCGCCTCAGGATGGAATCGGATCAGCTCTACTTCAAGAGTCCGGACGAAATGTGGCGTATCTTCGGTGATATTCCCGAAGCGCTTGAGAACACCGTTGCCATCGCCGAGCGCTGCAATGTCGATATGGAGTTTGGACGTCTCCACCTTCCCGACCCGGGGATCCCTGACGGAGTGACCGCTCACGAGCACCTGGTCAATCTGTGTTGGACGGGAGTGAAGCAACGCTATAGCGAGCTGACCGACGAGGTTCGAGGTCGACTCAATTACGAGCTCGACGTCATCGAGAAGACCGGCTTCTCCATCTATATGCTCATCGTTCGCGATTTCGCGCAGTTTGCCGCCGACCGTCGCATCCCCTTTGGTGTGCGCGGAAGCGCTGCTGCGAGCATCGTCCTCTACTGTCTCGGCATTACGGACATCGATCCGCTGGCAAATCGGCTGGTCTTCGAGCGCTTCCTTAATATTGAGCGCCGTGAGATGCCCGACATCGACATGGACTTTGCCGACAACCGTCGCGGTGAGGTGATCGACTACGTCGCGAAGAAGTATGGGCACGACCGTGTGGCTCAGATCATCACGTTCGGGACGATGGGGGCCAAGGCGTCGCTGCGCGACGTCGGGCGTGCCATGGGTTGGGCGTACGGCGACGTCGACCGCATCGCGCGTCTTATTCCGCAGACGCTCAACATGTCGATCGATCGGGCGCTGACTGAGAGCAGTGAGCTTCGGGCGCTTTACGAGCAGGACGACCGATCGCGCGGTCTGATTGACAGCGCCAAGCAGCTCGAAGGCATTTCGCGTCACGCAGGAACTCACGCCGCGGGCGTGGTGATCTCAGCCGATCCGCTGGTCGATCACCTGCCGTTGCAGCGGCCGTCGCGTCAGGAAGAAGGCGCGCTTCCGACCACTCAGTTCACCATGGAGACGGTCGCCGAAATCGGCCTGCTGAAGATGGACTTCCTTGGGTTGGCCAACCTGACCATCCTCGGCGAGGCGGTCGAAATCATCCGCGAGCGCCACGGGGTCGAGATCGATCCGAAGCGCCTGCCCGAAGACGACGCCAAGACCTTCGAGATGCTTTCCAATGGCGAGACGTTTGGTGTCTTCCAGCTGGAGAGTGCGGGCATGCGCCGTTACATTCGCGAGCTGCGCCCCGGCTCAATCGCCGAGCTCGCCGCCATGGTCGCACTCTACCGGCCGGGTCCGATGCAGCACATCCCGACGTATTGCCGCGCCAAGCATGGCGAGGAGCCGATTCGCTACCCGCATCAGGATCTGGCCGCCATTTTGGACGAGACTTACGGAGTCATCGTCTACCAGGACCAGGTGCTGCTGATTGCCCAGAAGTTCGCCGGATACACGCTGGGTGAAGCCGACATCATGCGTAAGGCGATGGGTAAGAAGATCCCCGAAAAGATGGCTGCGGAGCGAGAGACGTTCCTGACGGGCGCCGAAGCCAAGGGATACACCAAAGAGGATGCTGAAGTCATCTTCAACCTGATCGAGCCCTTTGCCGGGTATGCATTCAATAAGGCGCATGCGACGTGCTACGGCTTGATCTCGTATCAGACTGCCTACCTGAAGGCCAACTACGCTCCGGAATACATGACCGCGGTCTTCCGCTTGGCATCGAGTCACCCGTCCGGCACGGCCAGTCGCGTAGCGGCGGCCGCCTCCGAGTGCGCCAAGTTGGGGATTCGGGTGCTGCCGCCGGACATCAATCGCAGCCACGTGGATTTCGTCGTCGAGGATCAAGAGGACGGCAGTTCCAGTATTCGCTTCGGGCTCTCGACCGTGAAGAACGTTGGCGAAAGCGCCGTGCAAGCCATCATCGAGGCTCGCGAATCGTTGCCCAGCAAGCAATTCGCGAACTTTGAGGAATTCTGTGACTCCGTTGACTGGTCGCAGGTGAATCGGCGCGTGGCGGAGAGCCTGATCAAGTGCGGCGCGCTCGATGGTCTGGGTAACCGTGGAGCGTTGCTCGAAGCGCTCGAGCCGGCCATCAACGCGGCGCAGTCGCGCCAGAAGGCAGCCAAGCGTGGTCAGGTAGACATGTTCTCGACGTTGCAGGTCGAGAGTCCGGCCATCGCCATGCCAGCTCTAGCGGACGTGAATCTGCCGCCCAAGACGCTGTTGACGTGGGAGAAAGAGCTGCTCGGCTTTTACCTCAGCTCCCACCCACTCAACGATCTCATGCGCATGATTCGCGATGGCGGATTCGTGCAATTGGCGGAGATCGATGAGGACACCGTCGGCGAGCAGATCGACTGCATCGTGCTCGTCTCCAGCGTCCGGCGCATTACGACCAAGAAGAACCGGCAGATGGCGATCTGTGAGCTGGAGGATCAGTCGGGCTCGATTGAGGCTGTGCTGTTCCCCGACGTATTCGAGTCGTCATCTGATCTGATCGCAGAGGATTCAGTGGTGCGTGTGACCGCGCGCGTTGACAACCGCAACGACCGCATTCAGCTGATCGCCACGAATGTTCAGCGCATGTCGACCGAGAAGCCGGTTCCGGTGCGAGTACGAGAGATCCATCTGCATCTGCTTGCGTCGCCCGACCTGGATCGAGATGTCCAAACCATGCACCGGATGCGCGAGCTGTTTGATGAATTTCCGGGCGATGACCGTGTGATCTTGCACGTCAGCGCGAATGGGACGAAGGCAGTCCTCACCGCGGGCTCTGGAGTCGATTGGTGCGACGACGTGTCAGCCGCGTTGGCTGATCTGATCGGTGCCGAGGCCATCGACGTCAGCGAGCGTGAAGAGTTTCGCCAGCCGTCCGAGCAGCGGCTATCGGCTTAGCCAGGCGAGCAGCTGTTCCAGAGATCGTGTGTTGATCACGTCCTTCGGGCCGATTCCGGCCCTCCGAGCCAGACCAATTCCATAGCGCATCAGATGAAGCGAATTGACGTCGTGGGCGTCGGTGTCGATCGAGATGGTAACTCCCGCGATGCGTGCCTCGCGTGCCACTTCGTCGCTCATATCGAGCCGCGCGGGGTTAGCGTTGATCTCAATCGCCGTTCCCGTTTCACGAGCGGCCTTGAACACCCGCTCCCAGTGATAGGTGCCGCCTGGCCGGCGTTCGATGATGCGGCCCGTCGGATGGGCGATGATGTCGACATGGGGATTCCGGATGACCTTCTCGATTCGATCGGTCAACTCATCGGTGGAGCGGCTCAGCGCGGAGTGAAGTGATGCCACTACCAAATCGAGATCGGCGAGGACCTCGTCCGGAAAGTCGAGCGATCCATCCGGATGTACCTCGACCTCGCTCGCCCGCAGCAATCGAACTTCTGGCACGAGCTCGTTGACACGATCGATCTCAATCCGTTGCTCCCGGAGTCGATCGGCGTTGAGCCCGCGGGCGATGGCAAGTCCACCCGAGTGGTCGGCGATGCTGAGGTACTCGTAACCCAACGCGCGCGCTTCCGTCGCCATCTCGAGGATCGTGCCGTGACCGTCGGACCAATCAGAGTGCAGGTGCAAATCGCCCCGCAGATCGGAAACCGATATGAGCTCCGGCAATTCGTGCGCCCGCGCCAACTGAATGATGTCCGGGTCCTCGCGGAGCTCGGGCGGTATGACGTCGATCCCGAGCTTCTCGAATAGGCTCTCCTCGTTTTCGGCCGCCGGGAGATCAGCGTTTGTCTCGCTCATTAGAGCCTCGACGAATGCTCGAGATCCGGTCCAACGCAGCAGCTCGGTTCCAAACCGCTCGGGCGGCGCGGCCTTTATGCGGATCTGCACTCCGCAGTCGTGCTCGCCAACCACGAGATTGTCAGCGGTCGCCTCGGCGTCCGACGCGAAAGCTTTCGCCACACGGGCTACGGACTCGACGTCGTCGGTGGCGACGACGAGGTCGATATTGCCAACTGTCTCGCACATACGGCGCGTACTTCCGGCCACTTCAGCTTCGCAATCGAGTGCCGAAGCGATTACCTGCGCTGCGGACTCGGCCGCCGGCAGAGCCGTGCCGATCGAGAGTCGCCCGGTTCGCTTGTTAAGAAAGGCGATTCCTTTGGTGATGCGCTCTTCCTGTCGCTCACCGAAACCCTTGAGCGCGCGGATGTCACCCCGATGTGCGGCGGCGTCGAGCTGCATGAGGTCGGTGATGCCAAGCTCGCGGTAGAAGCGGGCCACGGTCTTTGGACCCACTCCTGGAATGTCGAGCATGGTGAGCAGCGTTGAGGGTACGACGTCGAGGACTTCGTCCATCGCCGCGAATTGGCCAGTCTCGACCATCTCAGTCAGCGCGGCGGCGATGCCCGGTCCGATGCCCTGGACTTCGGTAAGCGTACCTTCGGACACCAGCTCCGTAACCGGCTGATCGAGATCCTCCACCACGTCACCGGCTCTGCGGAAAGCGTTGACGCGAAACGCGTTCTCACCCTTGATCTCGATGAGGTTGGCGAAGGTCTTGAGTCGCTCGGCGAGCTCACGGTTGTTCATCGTCAACTGCCCTCCGAATGATCATCTTGCTTGTCGTATTCCCCCGAAAGGTTCTTACCAACACGCACGGCTTCGACAGGTATTAGTTCGGTTGTGGAGCCGATCAACGGCTCGTCGTCCCGGACCGCGAGTGATGCCACCGATTGCTCCCGATACTTGGCGATGCCGTTGCTCCAGCCGATGATCCAGCCATCCGCCTTGGCCACGATCTCGCCGCCGTCGATAGGACGTCCATAAATGTCGACCATGCGGGCCAGGAGGTCACCAGTTCCGAACGGCTGTCCAGGTCGCACAATCGATTGCAAGATCCCGGATACCGGCGCCCTCGCCGAGTCGTCGCGTCGCACTGGAAATCCGAGGTCGATGACCGGCACGTCGGAGATCGGCTCTGGCTCGCCATCCAGCATGCCGTAACCGCGAAGCACGTTGATGATCCCGTTTGCGCCAGCGCTCACCGCGGACGGGTCGATGGCCATGCCCATGCCCAGCTCCAGCGTGAGCGACGGAATGCCGGCCGTATTTACCATGCTTCCCGCCACTGAGCGATGCAGCGCCAGGTCGACGTACTTGGCGGATGGCGACTCATTGACGAGCGACAGTCCAAAGCTTCGCGCCAGCCAGTCGAGCCGTTCCGCGAGCTCCTTCGCCCGCAGCATGTCGCCTTCATCCGCGTCTGGAGCGTGAAGAACTCGATCTCGAATAGTGAATGGAATGGAGTCGATAGAGGCATTATGCAGGTCGAGCAGGCAGTCGGGTTCGGTCGCCACGACCGCGTCGAAGATCTGTTGCGCAACCTGCTGATAGACAGCGGGCGGGATACCGGTCGAATCACTCTTCTTGAATCCGGGCCAGACTCGATTTGGATCCTTCGCCTCGTAATACGGATAGCGTTGCATGACCTGGAGACCAGCAGGGTTGATGGTTGGCAGGGCGACCAGTGTCCCACGAAGCCGTCGCGGGAGGTCGTCGGCGAGGATCTTGTGGAGACTGGCGATTCCAGTCAGCTCGCCACCATGAATATTTGCGGTAACCCACACGGTTGGACCGTCGTCGAGACCCTGCGCGATCACGACCGGTATCTCTTCGTGCCCGCCTGTTGGTAAGTCGAGCACGCGGATGGATCCGTACGAATATTCTCCGCTGCGACTCACCGCCGACCCGACCTCGAACTCCTTCTTCGCCATTGAGATCTCCCTGTTCACTGTTCCACTCGGAACGAAGGCACTCTTGACTGCTGCTCGCGGGCACGGAGCAGCCAGACGCTTTCAGGCAATGATAAAGGCCGACTGCGTTACGTGTTGAGAGGTCAGCGCTGTCGTTGAACGGCTGCCACGGCCTGATCGACATCGTCAGTGACGAGCAGACACAAACTGCCGTCACCGATCATGCGCATGGCATGCGAAATCGCTTCCTGTTCGTCGGGCATGGAGAGCACAAGCGGGGGGACCTCGTTTTGGGCGATGCCGTCGATCATAAGATCGATGTTGGATCGGTGAATCTCTTCGGCGTGCAGGATCACCGCGCCACCGAGGCGGCCGATCATCCGACCGGCTTCGACGACCTGATAATCAGGAAGGTGCGGGAAGCAGCCCGAGACCGTGATCATGCGGCGATGATGCTGATGTCGGATGCCACGCGTCAAAGAACGGAGCGTCCAGACTTGCCGCGCAGAATCGATCACGATGGTTGCGTTTCCAACCTGGAAAATGTTGCAGCTTCCAGGCAGCCGAATCGGATCCGGCACGAATCGGCGCAGCGCCTCGCGAATGGCCGTATCCGGGATGTCGAGACCCACCGCCAGCGCCACCGCGCAGAGAAGATTTTGCACCTGAAAGGTCAGCGCGCCATCGAGTGTGAAGTGCGCCTCGGTCACGTCCAACACGTGTCTGTTGATCGACCGCGTGCCTACGACCACATGACCGTTTCGCACCCACACCGCGGAGCCGCCTCCGTTTAGGTGTCGCTTAAGCGCGGGATTTCCGTGATGCAAGGCGAACAGGACGACCACCGCCGAGGTGTGCTCGGCCGCTTCAAGGACCGCGTGGTCGTCCGCATTGAGAATCAGCAGCCCGTCCGGACGGACCGCCCGGGCCACAATGGATTGTGCAACGGCACCCTGGCTGGCCTCAGGACTGATAAGACATTCCTCGTTGTTTCCGCAGAGAGTCGAGATGGCGGCCAGCGGATAGATATGCTCGGGAAGACCGACGCCGGTGACGAGCGGAGTCTCGAGCTCCTGGACGGCTACGTCGAGCTCGCCCGATTGCGCGGCGCTGAGAACGTGGCTCCAGGGGCCGAGTTCGCCGGCCTGTCGGACCCCGTCGACGTAGACACCGGTACTCGACCACAAACCAACTGAGCGGCCCGCGGTCCGGAGCATTTCGTTCAGCAGCCAGACGATCGTCGACTTGCCACGCACGCCAGCCACTGCGACCAATGGGAGTGATGTGGTGCGGGCGGTGCGTCGCGTAATTCTTGCTGCTTCAACGGACTGGACGTCGGTCATGATTTTCACCCTGGTGTTCTTCTGGAGTCGCCGACTCCGTGATGTTGGTTCGATTCAAACGTCTCGAGAAACGGCACGAGACGAGCGGCTACTGCGCGAAATGCTTTCCCACGATGACTTATTTCGTTCTTTTGGTCAAGTGTGAGTTCCGCGAACGTTCGCTCCAGACCGCTCGGCTGAAACAGTGGATCGTAGCCGAACCCGGCGGTGCCCCGCGGCGCCGTAAGGATTTGGCCTTCCACCGAGCCTTCGTCATAAATCTCGGTCCCATCTGGTGCCACGACCGCCACAACCGAACGAAAGCGTGACGAGCGTCGCTCGGTCGGCACACCCCGCAACATCGCGAGGAGGAGAGCGTTGTTATCTGCATCGCTAGCGTCGTCTCCGGCGAATCTTGCCGATCGAACGCCGGGACTGCCGTCGAGAGCATCGACTTCGAGGCCCGAGTCGTCGGCGATGGACACCAATCTTGACTGTTGTGACGCTGCTCTCGCTTTGAGCAGCGCGTTGTCCAGAAACGTCGTGCCCGTCTCTTCTGGGAGCGTGACGCCGGCTTCGTCGGCAGTGACGATTTCAACCCAGTCAGGAAGAAGCTGCTTCAACTCGCGTACTTTGCCGTGATTGCTCGACGCCAGCACGATCCGCATCAGCCAGCCTCCGAGTTTGGAGATGAACCGGTCGACGGAAGCTTGAACAGCGCCTTGGCATTGGCCGTCGTTGCCCGTGCGATCTCGTCAGAAGAGACTCCACGGAGTTCGGCAATGCGATCGACGATGAACGTGAGATAGCCAGGTTCGTTGCGTTCGCCGCGATGCGGACTTGGCGTCATGAACGGGGCGTCTGTTTCGAGAAGGATACGGTCCAATGGCGCGATCCGCACGGCTTCGTGCAGGTTCTTGAGTTTGCGGAACGTGACCGCTCCTCCAAATCCGATGTGAAGTCCGAGATCGAGGCACTCGTGAAGGTATGCCGGATCAGACGTGAAGCAGTGCATTACTCCGCGATGGGGTGGCCCAGCCGCTCGCAGCACGTCGAGGGTGTCTGACTCGGCCTCGCGCTGATGGACGACGAACGGCAGGTCGAGCTCTTTAGCGAGCGCGATCTGCCGTGCAAACGCTTGTTTTTGTATTGAGGCGGTCTCTTCTTTCCAATGGTAGTCGAGACCGGTTTCGCCAATCGCCACGGCATGGAACTCTGCCGCTGCCGATCTGAGCCTTGACTCAAGCTCGTCGCCGTAGCGCTCGGCCTCGGTGGGATGGAGTCCGACGGCGAGGTGGAGCCCGGCGTATCTTCGCGTGAGGCTTGCACCGGAGTCCCAGCGTTCTGGATCGAATCCAATGACGATCATTTGCTCGACACCCGCTGCCCAGGCTCGCTGGATAACTTCATCACGATCAGCTTCGAACCGATCGAGATCAAGGTGGCAATGAGTATCGAGCAACCGCGTCACGTTTACTTCACCGTCACACTCTTGGCGAGGTTGCGCGGCTTGTCAGGATCATGCCCGCGCAGAAGCGCGAGTTGATAGCCGAGAAGCTGCGCTGGAATCACGTTGATGATTGGTGACGCATCGCCCACGTCCGCGACCGGAATGTGCACGTCAAAGATGTGATCGGTCTCCGGTGAGACGCCGATGATGTATCCGCCGCGGCTGCGCATCTCCATGGCTCCGGAGAGGATGTCGTCGCGCGTCTCATCCAGCGGCGAGAAGACGATCGACGGGGTGCCCTTGTCGACGAGCGCGATGACTCCGTGCTTCAGCTCTCCTCCAGCAAATCCTTCGGCATGCATGTAACTGACTTCCTTGATCTTTAACGCCGCTTCCAGCGCGGTGGGGTACGAAAGCCCGCGTCCAATGATGAAACAGTGCTCACGTTCAACAATCGACGAGGCGATCCCATGGATGAGATCTACGGACGCCGGAGCAATCGCTTGCTCGATGCCATCCACGGCCTGCCACAGGAGCTCGCGGGCCACATGCATGCTGCCGTTGAGCTCGTGCGCCACCATGAGCAAAATCCCGAGCTTCGCGGTATATGCCTTCGTTGAAAGGACGCATTGCTCAGGTCCGGCACCAAGGGGGATGCTGAAGTCGGCAAGCCGGTCGAGCGTCGAGCCTGATACGTTCACCAACGCCGCAATTTTGGCTCCACGTTGTTTGGCCGCCAGCACACTCTCGATGACGTCGGCTGTCTCCCCACTTTGAGAAAGAGCGATGACCAGACTGCGGTCGGTGATGAAGTGCTCCTGGTATTTGAACTCGGAACCGACCGTGAAGTTGACGTGCCGTCGAGCGATTCGAGAAAAGAGATACGAGCCCGAAAGGGCGGCGTAACTGGCCGTGCCGCTGCCAACAAGGAACGAACCGTACGACTCTCGAATGAGAGACGCGAGCTCTTTCACCGGCTCAGCATAGTCTTGACTGATGCGACTCAAAACTCCAGGCTGCTCGTGGATCTCTTTGATCATGAAATGCGGATATCCACCAAGCGACGTGTCTGCTTCGCTGAGCGTCAGCGGCCGGAAGTCCGGCTCCTGCCGTTCGCCGGTGGCGGCTGACCAGAGCGTGACCCCGTCTGATGAAAGTCGAGCGACCTGACCATCTTCGAGATAGTGAATCTGAGTGGCGTGCCCGACCAGGGCGACGGCATCGGACGCGAGATAAATTGAATCGTTTCCTTTGCCCAGCACCAGAGGCGAAACGTTTTTGACCGCCACCAGCTGATGCGTCACGTTGTCCATGACGATGATGGCGTTCAGCCCACGAAGTTGGCTAAAGACCTCTCGAACGGCGTCGACGAGATCTTCTCGCGGATCTTGACTGAATAGGTCCTCAACCAGGTGGGCGACGATTTCGGTGTCGGTTTCGCTGTAGAACAGATGTCCCGCGGCGATGAGCCGGTCCTTGATGGTCTTGTAGTTCTCAATGATGCCGTTGTGGATGACCGCGAAGCGGCCGGTGCAATCCAGATGAGGATGGGCGTTGGCATCGGTGACACCGCCGTGCGTTGCCCAGCGGGTGTGGCCGAACCCGATCTGGGCGTCCGGCAGCGATGCGGTGGCATCACCGATTCGGCCGGCACGTTTGGCGACATCGATGTGACCGTTGGCGCCAACGGCGACCCCCCACGAGTCGTAGCCGCGATACTCCAGCTTGCGCAGCGCATCCAGAATCATGGCGCCGCCCGGCTGGCTCACGCCCACGTACCCGAAGATCCCACACATACGAAATCCCTTTCCCGCACAGCCGGGCAGGTAGCAACGTTCTGCCTCGCGGCTCGCTCACCACGAAGGCAAGGTTAGTGCCCGGCACAAATCTGTGTCGACTCATTCAATAAGTTGGCGGGAAATCAGTGAGAGGTTTCGCACGTCGATCGCCGCTTGTCCCGTCGATTACTCGACGACTTTGGGGCGATCGTTACGACCGTGCCAGCCGGGAGACTACCCGCCGAATGGTTCGCTCAGTCTCCTCCGCGTCAACTCGCCGCCCCCAACGGCAAGTCCGGGCGCTATATTCGTTCGAATTCGTCACTTCCCGCCGAGTCAACTCAACTGACTCCGATGACACTATAGCCCCGGTGGTGCCCCCGTTTCAACCTTCAAAAGTACTTTTCACGTCCCGCCTGTCCGGCGCGATCCCGACGTACGGACGTTGGAAGTGGTCCGTGTCGGACTTGGCCGCCTATGTATAATCAACCTGTTGGTGAGCCTGCTTGCGCGATAGGGCAAATGAAAGCTCAAATTCCTCTGATCGAGCGCGTTGATTCCTCCCGGCCTCGGCCGCGGTTCGCCATATGTACCCTCGGCTGCAAACTGAACCAGAGCGACGAAGAAGAGATCCGGCGAGACCTGCGTCGTGCGGGCCTATCTGAGGTTCCGTTCGACGAACAGGCCGACGTCTACATCGTCAACACCTGCACCGTGACTCACCTGGCAGATCGGCGCTCGAGACAGATGCTACGACGCGCCAAGCGGCAGAATCCGGAGTCGCTGGTGGCGGCGATTGGCTGCTATCCGTCCGTTGCTCCAGACGAGTTGCACGCAATGGACGAGGTCGATCTGGTCGCTGGGTCAGTCGACAAACTGACGGTCGTTGACGACATCTTGACGCGCGTCGAGTGGGAGCACCAGGCATTCGACGTTGAGAATCTGATCCCGCAGGTCGACACACGAACGCGCCGTATGATCAAGATTCAAGAAGGATGTCGCGCCCACTGCACGTACTGCGTCATTCCGCGCGCGCGGGGCGGTCCGCGCAACCTCAGTCCGGCGGCGGTTGCCGCTGAAATGCAGAACGCGGTCGATAACGGCTATCGCGAGGTCGTGCTCACGGGCACGCACGTCGGAACCTACAAGTGGCCGATCGGCGATAGGACGCTGCGCCTCGCGGATCTGCTCGAGCACGTACTCGAGCACACCACCATCGAGCGGCTGCGAGTTACGTCGGTTGGGCCGCACGAAATCGACGAGCGCTTCATCTCGATTCTCAAGCGGCCGCGGATGGCGCCTCATCTCCACATGGCATTGCAGAGTGGCAGCGCCACGGTGTTGCGCCGTATGAAACGCTGGTACAACCTGCAGCAGTTTCGACGCTCCGTACGTCGGTTGCGAGAAGAGATTCCAGACATCGGCATCACGACCGACGTGATCGTCGGGTTCCCTGGAGAGACCGATCAGGAATTCGAGGAGACGTGCGATTTCGTGCGCGAAATGGCGTTCGCCAAGATTCACGTCTTTCCATTCTCTGCGCGGCGTGAGACAGCGGCAGCAACCATGACGGGGCAGATCCCAAACCGGGTGAAGGAGCGACGATCGGCGCGACTGCGCGAGATCGGTGACGAATTGCACGATTCGTTTGTTGCGAGTCAGCTTCGTCGTGAGTCAGAGGTGCTCCTCGAACAGTCGCACGACGACGTTCTTCCGGGTCAAACGGTGTGGAGCGGGTTCACTGGGAATTATCTGCGCGTCTACGTGCCGTCGACTCAAGAGCTCCGGAATCGCATGGTGACCGTGAGACCGGACGCCGCGATTCGGGACGGTGCGCTGGCGGGCGCTCCCGTTTGGATCAGCTAGGAGTTATTGCGTGATTGACCGGTATACACGTCCGGAGATGGGACGCATCTGGAGCGAGCGCAACAAGATCGATCTGTGGGTGAAGGTCGAAATCGCGGTGGCGGAGGCGTGGGCCACACGAGGCACGATTCCAGCCGACGCGATGGCGAAGATTCGCAAGGCGAGCTGCGATCTTGATCGCATGAAGGAGATTGAGAAGGAGACTGACCACGACGTCATCGCCTTTCTGCGAGCGATGGGCGAGACGGTTGGTGAGGACGCCAGATTCATCCATCTCGGACTGACCAGTTCCGACGTCATAGATACCGCCATGGCAATGCAGATCGTGCAGGGTCTGGATCTGCTGCTGGAGGACGTCGACCGTCTCATCGAAGCGGTAGGCAGAGAAGCGGTCACGCACAAAGACACGGTGATGATCGGTCGCACACATGGCGTGCACGCCGAGCCGATCACGTTCGGCTTCAAACTTGCCGTCTGGTATGACGAGCTTCGACGCCATCGCGGTCGCATGCAGGCCGCGCGCGAGGACATCCGCGTCGGCAAGATCTCCGGCGCTGTCGGGACGCACGCCAATGTGCCGCCTGACCTGGAAGACGACGTTTGCGCTGGGCTCGGCCTCAACGTCGATGCAGTGTCGACTCAGATCATTCAGCGAGACCGGCATGCCCACGTTATTGGGACACTGGCGCTGCTGGCGTCGTCGCTCGACAAGTTCGCAACTGAGATACGACACCTGCAGCGGACCGAAGTGCGAGAGCTGGAAGAGCCGTTCGACCCGGGCAATCAGGGGTCTTCGGCCATGCCGCACAAGCGCAATCCGCACGAGAGCGAGCGCATCAGCGGACTGGCCCGGCTCGTCCGCGGCTATGCCGTGACGGCCCTCGAGAACGTCACGCTCTGGCATGAGCGCGACATCAGCAACAGTTCGGCCGAACGCGTGACCTTTCCTGACGCCTTCATCCTGCTCGATTACATGCTCAACCTGATGACCGAAATCGTTAGCGGTTGGAAGGTCTATCCCGACCGCATGCTTGCCAACCTGAACGCGACCTTTGGCGCCATCTTCTCGCAGCGATTGCTGTTGGCGCTGGTCGAATCCGGCATGGATCGCCAGCAGGCGTATCGCGTTGTGCAGCACTCCGCACATGAAGCCTGGGACAGCGGCACGCATTTGCGTGTCTTGCTCCGCGACAACTCCGAAGTTCGTTCGCGTCTCACTGACGAGCAAATTGACGATGCGTTCGACGTCAGTCACCACCTGAAGCACATCGATGCCACGTTCAGACGCCTCGGTTTGGACGTGCCAGCGCCGGTTTCGGCAGGATAAGAGGGCCGAGTGCCAGTTCTCACGGAACACATCGAGATTCCAGGTCTGCCGCTCTTCAGTCGCGGGAAAGTGCGCGAGACGTTTGATCTCGGCGACCGCCTGCTGATGATCGCGACAGATCGGGTTTCCGCGTACGACTCGATTCTGCCAACCGGAATTCCGAACAAAGGGATCGTCCTCACACAGCTTTCGCGCTTCTGGTTCGGTCGGCTCGGTGCCATCGTTCCGAACCACTTGATCTCGACCGACCTAAGTAGCCTTCCTGAGGACGTGCATTCCAAGGTCGAGGGCTACGAGGGGCGAACGATGATCGTGCGCAAGGCGGACCGGGTCGACACCGAGTGCGTCGCCCGCGGCTATCTTTCCGGCTCCGCGTGGGCCGAGTATCGACATTCCGGCGAAGTTGCGGGGCTCAAATTGCCGGCTGGACTGGTCGAAAGTGCCAAGCTGCCGCAGCCGATCTTCACTCCGGCCACGAAATCCAGCTCAGGGCACGACATAAACATCTCGTTTGAACAGATGTGCAGCACCATCGGAGTTGATCTGGCGACGACGCTTCGCGACCGGACCATCGCGCTCTATTCAGCCGCGGAGTCATACGCGGTTGGCAAGGGCATCATCATCGCCGACACCAAATTCGAGTTCGGCACGATCGATGGTCAGGTCACATTGATCGACGAGGCATTGACGCCTGACAGTTCGCGATTTTGGGACGCCGAACGCTATGCCCCAGGGTCGGCTCAGCCGTCCTTTGACAAGCAGTTCGTACGCGACTGGCTGACGTCGTCAGGTTGGGACCGCGAGCCGCCAGCGCCAGCACTTCCAGCCGACGTCGCTGACGCGACATCGCAAAAGTACATGGAGGCGTTCGAGCGTCTCACCGGGCATCAGTTGTTCCCGCTCGACTAAGTTGGAGGAGAGAACAGTTGTCGACTACATCCGGTAACGGAACAACGCGTTGGCGAGCCGACGTCTTCGTGACGCTCAAGCCGGTGGTGAACGATCCGCAGGGCCTGGCTATTCGGGACGGACTCCACATGCTCGGGTATGACGAGGTCGGCGCGGTCCGCGCCGGAAAGTTCATCCAGCTGTGGGTCGAGGGTGACGATTCGGCGGTTGCCGAGCAGCGCGTGACCGAGATGTGCAACAAGCTCCTGGCAAACCCGGTCATCGAACAATATCGCTTCACGCTCGAGGCCGAGTCGGCCGATCGTTCGGAATGAGGTGCACATGCGTTTCGCGGTGATCACCTTCCCCGGCAGCAACGGGGATCACGACGCACTGAAGGCGATCGAGATGGGCCTCGGTCAGCCGGTGGAACCGGTCTGGTATCGAGAGACCGACCTGAGCCGCTTCGACTGTCTGCTCATTCCTGGCGGATTTTCGTATGGCGATTACCTACGAGCGGGAGCGATCGCCCGCTTCGCGCCGGTCATGGAATCGGTGGCCGCATTCGCCAAGAAGGGCGGCCCGATTCTGGGCATGTGCAACGGATTCCAAGTGCTCACTGAGGCTGGACTATTGCCAGGAGCGTTGCTTCCGAATGGCTCGCTGCAGTTCCGATCAAGCTGGGTTTACACCCGGGTGGAGCGAAGTGACACTCCCTGGACGTCCACAATCGACGACGGAACCGTGCTCACGCTCCCGATCGCGCATGGCGAAGGGCGCTATTTCGCCGACGATGAGACGCTCGAACGTCTCGAGGCCAACGGCCAGGTCGTGTTCCGCTACACCGATTCGCAGGGACATCGCGATCCTGAGTTCAATCCAAACGGTTCGGCGAACGCCATCGCCGGAATCTGCAATGAGACGCGCAACGTCGTCGGGCTTATGCCCCATCCAGAGCGCGCATTCGACGCGCTCATTGGGAGCGACGACGGATTGAAGGTTCTTTCCTCGGTTCTCGAAGCGGGCCTGGCGACCGCCGCGGGCTAGAGGCCGAGAGCACACAAGAGGGTTGCGAAATTGGTGGAGATCACGCCCGAAGTCCTGGCAGAAGTCGCTCTGACGAGAGAAGAGTACGACCTCGTTGTCGAGAAGCTCGGTCGCGCGCCGAACGATGTCGAGCTTGGCATGTTCGGCGCGATGTGGAGCGAGCATTGCGGCTATAAGAATTCACGTCCGTTGTTGAATCTGCTGCCAACCGAGGGGCCGCGTATCGCCCAAGGGCCTGGCGAGAATGCCGGTGCGGTCGATATCGGTGACGGGTTGGTTGCCGTCTTCAAGATCGAGTCGCACAACCATCCGTCGGCGGTCGAGCCGTACGAAGGCGCCGCCACTGGAGTCGGTGGCATCGTACGCGACATCTTCACTATGGGCGCGCGCCCGGTCGCCATTCTCGATTCACTCCGCTTCGGTCCATTGTCCGAGCAGCGCAACCGCTACCTCTTCAGTGGTGTCGTCGGCGGCATCGGCGGCTACGGCAACTGCCTCGGAATCCCGACCGTGGCGGGCGACATCTTCTTCGACAAGTCATATTCGGGCAACCCGCTGGTGAACGCCATGTGTGTGGGCGTGGCCAAGCGTGACGACTTGATGCGCGCAATGGCATCCGGAGTGGGGAATCTGGTGCTGCTCGTCGGAGCCGACACCGGTCGTGACGGTATTCACGGCGCCACGTTCGCATCGGTCGACGATCCGGAGAAGTCGCATCGAGGCGTGGTGCAGGTCGGCAACCCATTTCTCGAAAAGCTCTTGCTCGAGGCCTGTCTCGAGGTTCTCCACTCCGAGCACGTCGTTGCCATGCAGGATCTTGGCGCGGCCGGTCTGACCAGTTCGACGGTCGAGAGCGCCAGTCGTGGCGGCCTCGGCATCGAGATCGACGTGGCGCATGTCTCTCGTCGAGAGTCTGGCATGACGCCCTATGAGGTGATGCTCTCTGAAAGCCAGGAGCGCATGCTCGTCATCGTGACGCAAGAGGGCCTCGACGAGGTCCGCGCGGTCTTCAACCACTGGGATCTTCACTCGGACGTCATCGGTCGCGTCACGGACGACGGCATCGTTCGTGTCCTCGACGGTGGGAACGTCGTCGCCGAGATACCGGCAACACTCCTCACGGACGAGTGCCCGACCTACGTGCGAGACGGAATCGAATCAGGTCTGATTGCCGAACTGCGAGCATTCGACCCAACGACGTTGCCGGACATTGGCTCGTCGACGGCACCATCACCTGAGGATGCCTTGAAGCAGATGCTGTCGTCGCCAAATATTGGGAGTCGACTGGCGGTAACGCGGACCTACGATTCGACCATCATGACCAACACAGTGGTGGGCCCCGGAAACGGGGACGCTGCGGTCATACGAATCAAAGGTACGAATCGCGGTCTGGCGATGAAGACCGATTGCAACCCGCGTTATTGCTATCTCGATCCATATCTGGGCGGACTCCACGCGGTGGTCGAGGCGGCGCGCAACATCGCCTGCGTCGGAGGCGAGGCAATCGCCTTCACGAATTGTCTCAATTTTGGCAACCCTGAACGGGCCGAAGTCTACTATCAGCTTCAGAACGCGATCGAGGGAATGGCGGCCGGCTGTCGAGCGTTGGAAGCGCCGGTGGTGAGCGGCAACGTCAGTCTCTACAACCAGACGGGTTCCGAAGCGATTTTGCCAACGCCGACGATCGGTGGCGTGGGCGTATTGGACGACATCAGTCTGCATACGGGCTCGTCTTTTCACAAGGACGGAACCGTATATCTCATCGGCGCCCTGACCGCGGTTCTTGGCGGAAGCGAGTACCTTGCTCGAATCCATGACAAAACTGCCGGTGCGCCGCCCGCCGTGGAGCTCGATCTCGAGATTGCCGTTCAAGAAACGACGCGACAGGCGATTCGCGCGGGTTTCGTGAACGCCGCGCACGACTGCTCCGAGGGCGGTATCGCGGTGGCACTTGCCGAGAGCTGCATTGGCGGATCGATCGGGGGCAGCTTCGATCTGAGCGAGTTGTTCGAGGTCAACGACAACCGATTCGACCAGACGCTGTTTGGCGAGTCTGCATCGCGCGTGCTGCTTCAAGCAGAGCCCGGCAAAGGCGCGGACTTAGAGGAACTGCTGGACCGCAATGACGTGCCGTACGTGCGACTCGGTGACGTCGGAGGATCGAACTTCGTCATTGCTGGGGCTATCGACCTCTCACTCGAGAGTTTGCGCGAATCGTGGGATTCCGCGTTGGACGTCAAGCAGCATACTCAGAACATATGATCAGGGCATGATAGACTTGATTTGGAAACGAATTGATTAAGGAAGGGCAGCCCCTGATGCCGTTCGACGAACCTCGCGAAGAGTGTGGCGTCTTTGGGGTCTACGCGCCGCATGAGGACGTTGCCCGACTGACTTTCTTCGGCCTTTACGCCCTCCAGCATCGCGGACAGGAGAGCGCCGGAATCGCCACGGCCGATGGTCAGCGCCTCCGTATCCACACCCGCATGGGCCTCGTCAACACCGCATTCTCCGAGGACGATCTCTCCCGACTCACCGGACACATCGCCGTTGGGCACACTCGTTATTCGACCACAGGTTCAAGCCAGGCCAAGAACGCCGGGCCATTTCTGGTCGAGGGTGATTCTGGTGAGGTCGCGGTAGCCCACAACGGTAATCTGGTCAATAGCGCGATCTTGCGTCGTGATCTCATCGATCATGGCGTCGCCTTCGAGGGCTCAACCGACACTGAGGCGCTCACGTGGGCCATCGCCCAGAGCCATGGGCCGAACGTCGCCGTGCGAGTCCGTCGTGCCATGTCGCGGTTTCTGGGTGCCTACAGTCTGGCGATTTTGACCAAGGACTCGCTGGTCGGCGTGCGTGATCCAAAGGGCATTCGTCCGCTCTGCCTCGGTCGTATCGGCGAGGACGGCTGGGTCGTCGCGTCCGAGACGTGCGCGCTGGCGACCATCGGCGCGACGTTCGAACGGGACATCGATCCGGGTGAGATCGTGGTGGTCGATGCGGACGGGTTGCACAGCTACAAGATGGACGATTGGGACGGCAAACAGGCAACCTGCATCTTCGAGTTCATTTATTTTGCCCGCCCTGACAGCGAGCTGATGGGCAAACGCCTGCATCTCGTGCGTCAGCGCATGGGTGCTGAACTCTGGCGCGAGAGTCACGTCGATGCCGATATCGTCGTCCCCATGCCGGATTCGGCCGTACCAGCAGCCATCGGGTACTCTCAGGCATCGGGCATCCCATACGCCGAAGGCCTGATTAAGAATCGCTACATCGGCCGAACCTTCATTCAGCCGGACCAGCGACTGCGCGAGCAGGGGGTCAAGCTGAAGTTCAACGCGCTGCCCGAAGTGCTGGAAGGCAAGCGGGTCATCCTCGTTGACGACACCATCGTTCGCGGCACCACGAGCCGTCCAATCGTCGAGCTGCTGCGTCAGAACGGCGCGCGCGAGGTACACATGCGGGTGCACGCACCTCCGATCATGTGGCCCTGCTATTTGGGCGTCGACATGGCTCGCCGCGACGAGCTCATCGCTGCCAACAAATCGGTTGAGGAGATCGGCCGGGTCATCGGGGCCGATTCGATCAAATATCTCAGCCTCGACGGCCTGATGCGCGCGATCAATCTGCCGAGCGATCGCTTCTGCACCGCCTGTTTGACGGGCATTTATCCGGTTCCTGTGCAGATGGAGATGGACAAGCTTTCCTTCGAGCGCGTCGGTACCGCATAGTCCGAGGTTGACGTGTCTACCGGCCGGTCCTTACAATCGGTCGGTTTGATTGCGACTTCGGGAAGGAGATCGGCGCGTGTCTGAACCAAAGAGGACACCGCTTTCTGAGAGACACGAAGAGCTCGGCGGCCGCATGGTCGAGTTTGCCGGCTGGTATATGCCGGTTCAATTCACCGGCATCATCGACGAGCACAACACTGTTCGTCACAAGGCAGGGCTGTTCGATCTCGGTCACATGGGCCAGGTCGACGTTCGCGGCGACGACGCTCTGTCGTTTCTCCAATACATCACGACCAACGACGTCTCCAAGTTAGAGCCGGGTGAAGCGCAGTATTCAATGCTGCTCCTTCCGACCGGATGCCCGATCGACGACATCATCGTGTACCGGCGTCCGGACGGTGACGGGTACTTCGTCGTCGTCAACGCGTCCAACGCCGAGCGAGACATCGCCTGGATGCAGGAACAGCGTAAGAATCGCGCGGAGCTGGACGTTTCGGTAGAGGACGTCTCCGGTGTTACCGGCATGATCGCCATCCAGGGGCCGCTCGCCGAGCAGATTCTGCAGCGAATCACTGACGCCGACCTCACTGACGTCGAATATTTCAGCGCCAAGGAGACGACGGTGAACCAGGTGCCGTGCATGGTGGCGCGCACCGGATACACGGGCGAGGATGGGTTTGAGATCTACTGCCCAATTGAGCAGGTCCTGGGAATCTGGAACAAACTGCTCGAGGTTGGTGAAGAGGACGGCATCAAGCCGATCGGTCTTGGTGCACGTGACACGCTGCGCCTCGAAGCCAAGATGGCCCTGTACGGCAACGAGCTTTCCGAATCGATCACACCACTCGAAGTCGGGCTCTCATGGGCTGTCAAATTAGACAAAGGCGATTTCATCGGACGGGACGCCCTGGTCAAACAGAAAGAAGAGGGCGTTACTCGCCGACTTGTCGGCTTCAAAATGGTGGCGCGCGGCGGTGTGCCGCGGGCGCATTTCGACGTTCAAGTTGACGGAAAGAATGTCGGGTTCGTCACGAGTGGGACGTCGTCTCCGACGCTCGGCGAGAACATTGGTCTGGCGCTGATCGACAAATCGTATGCGGGTGTCGGAAAGCCACTTCAGATCATGATCCGCGGCAAAGCGGTTGAGGCGGAGCAGATCCGCACGCCATTCTACAAACGGTAGTTGCCGGCACTTCAGCCGGGTGAAGGGGAGGCAAGATAATATGACTGAGATTCCTGACGGGCTGTACTTCACGAAGAGTCATGAGTGGGCCAAGGTCGATGGCGATGAGGCTGTCATCGGGGTGAGTGATTTCGCGCAGAACGAGCTCGGCGACATCACCTATCTCGAACTTCCCGAGCCAGGCTCGAGCATTACTCAGGGTGAGCCGCTCGGCGTCATCGAGTCTGTCAAAGCGGCGTCCGACATTTATTCGCCACTCAGCGGCGAGGTGCTAGAGGCAAATCCAGACGTCGTGGATTCACCTGAGCTTGTGAACTCGTCACCCTACGACAAGGCGTGGCTCGTCAAAGTGAAGCTGAGCGACCCGTCGGAAGTCGGCAATTTGATGGACTCCAAGGTGTACACGTCATTCGCTGAAGAACAGGGCGGTCATTAGGCCGCTGGGTCACCGCTTCCGCTTCCGGATCAACGTCAGGTTGGTTTAAGGCGCCCGGATGCGGAACAATAGATTGGTCGCCGAAGAGCGGGCTCACAGCCCGCTCCATTTGTCTTAACCGGCTGGATGTTGACGCCCGACAGTTGATGGACTGCCGCCGCCACGATATCTGCCGCGAGCCGTCGGCAATTTGAAACATGACTATGAAACGCGTTGAACGTGCTAGAGCGTTACAAACCTGATTGAGAGACTCAAGACATGCGTAAACCACTCGTCGCGATTATTGGACGCCCGAACGTCGGCAAGTCGACGCTCTTCAACCGCATCATTCGTGAGCGACGCGCTATCGTCGAAGACATCGCCGGAACCACGCGCGATCGCATGTACGCCGACACCGACTGGAACGGAGTTCACTTCGACGTGGTCGATACCGGCGGACTCCAGGCGGAGCAGGAGATCGCGAGTTCGAGCTCGACCGAAATCTCGATCGCGACGCAACGCCAGGCGCTCTTCGCGGTCGAAGAAGCGGATCTCTTGTTGCTTCTCGTCGATGGTGAGGTAGGCGTGACGGCCGGTGACTATGAAGTTGCCGATCTTGTCCGCCGTAGCAATCTTCCTGTTCTGCTGGTCGCGAATAAGTCCGAATCGCGTGTTCGGCAGGATGCGGCAGTCGATTTCTATGAGCTTGGGTTGGGGGAGCCATTGCCGGTCTCGGCTCTGCATGGCGTTGGGGTCGGAGATCTGCTCGATCGTGTGGTCGAGGAGCTTCCGCCATCAGAGGGCGCCGAGGACGAGCCCGAACTGCCGAGCATCGCCATCGTCGGACGGCCAAACGTCGGCAAGTCAGCCATCCTAAATTCGCTTCTTGGGGATGCGCGTCACATCGTGTCGGACGTGCCGGGCACGACGCGTGATGCCGTCGACACCGAGATCACCTGGGCGGGACAGCGCCTCACGCTGATCGACACAGCTGGTATCCGTCGTCGCGGACGAATCGACAAAGGCATCGAAAAGTTCAGCGTGCTTCGTTCCTTCCGCGCGATCGAGCGTTGTGACGTCGCCGTGCTGGTGCTCGATGCAAATGAGCCCTTCACCGCGCAAGATCAGCACGTGGCGGGTTACATCGTGGAACGGAGCAAAGGGGTCATCCTAGTGGTGAACAAATGGGATCTTGTCGAGAAGAACGACAAGACCATGAATGAGTTCATCGAAAAGGCACAGGAAGAGTTCGAGTTCATCCCCTATGCACCCATAGTCTTTACATCGGCGCTGACCGGTCAGAGGATCACTCAGATCATGGATCTGGCGATGAGTGTGATGACCGAGCGAAGCAGGCGAATTCCTACCGGAGATCTCAATCGCTTGCTGCGTGACGTCATCATTCGACACGCACCGCCGACGAAGCCCAACAAATGGGTGAAGTTCTATTACGTGACTCAGGCGTCAACCGAGCCGCCTACCTTCGTCTTCTTCTGCAACGCTCCGCAGAACGTGCACTTCTCCTACCGGCGCTATCTCGAGAACACCCTTCGCAAGGAATACGGTTTCACTGGAACGCCGATCGTGATCCGACTGAAGGGGCGAAATCCGCGAGAGTAGCCCTCGGAATGGGCTATGTTACACTCGCTGCGAACAAGCTCATGCACTGCGAACTAGACCGTTGAAAGGAACACCGTATGGATCTTCTCCGGTCTTCGGACCCGGACGTGGCGCGCATCATCGACTGTGAGCGGGATCGTCAGGTCAACACCATCGAACTGATCGCGTCCGAAAATTTCACGAGCGCAGCGGTGATGGAAGCCGTCGGCTCGGTGTTGACCAATAAATACGCCGAAGGATATCCGGGGAAGCGCTACTACGGTGGATGCGGCTGTGTCGATCAGGTCGAGACATTGGCGATCGAGCGCGCCAAACAGCTTTTCGGAGCCGAGCACGTCAACGTGCAACCGCATTCCGGGGCGCAGGCGAATATGGCCGCCATGTTCTCGGTGCTCGATCCTGGAGATCGCATCCTCGGACTGAGTTTGAACCAAGGTGGTCACCTCACGCATGGACTTCACGTCAATTTTTCGGGCCGATTCTTCGAGGCGCACTTCTACGAACTGAACCCCGAAACCGAACAGATCGACTTCGATCGCGTGCGTACGGCCGCTCATGAGGTTCATCCGAAGATGATCATCGCGGGAGCCAGCGCGTACTCTCGCATCATTGATTTCGCCAAATTCCGTGAGATCGCGGATGAGGTTGGCGCTGTCCTGATGGCGGACATCGCCCACATCGCTGGCATGGTGGCGGTGGGGCTTCATCCGACATCGATCGGCAACGCGCACATCACGACCACCACGACGCATAAGACGCTTCGTGGCCCGCGCGGCGGCATGATCATGGGCGATGCCGAGCACGGCAAGGGAATTGACAAGACGGTGTTCCCGGGCATGCAAGGCGGACCGCTGATGCACGTCATTGCCGGAAAAGCGGTCGCGCTTGGCGAAGCGTTGACTCCGGAGTATCGAGCGTACATTGAACGCGTTTTGGAGAATGCCAAGACGTTGGCAGATACGCTTCAGTCCGAGGGCTTGCGAATCGTGTCGGGCGGGACTGACAACCACCTGATGTTGGTCGACCTTACGTCGTTCGACATGAGTGGACGAAAAGCGGAGCGTCTCCTCGACGAGGTGGGCATCACCGCCAACAAGAACGCGATTCCTGGCGACAAGCGCCCGCCGACGCAGACGACCGGCGTGCGCCTGGGTTCGCCCGCCATGACGACCCGCGGATTTGGACCAGACGAGATGCGAGCTACTGGTCGGCTCATCGCACGCGTGCTGCGTTCTCCTGATGATGAGAAGGTCAAACAGTCAGTAAGTGCCGAGGTCGCCGAACTCGTCTCGAACTTGCCGCTTCCAGGCGTGCGATCCGAAGCCTCGACGACGGGCGACGATTAGGTGGCCCCTGGAGCTCGTCGATCGTGTTGACGCATGCGGTCATCGCCCTCGTCATCGCGTGTCTGGCGGCGATCGTAACGAGCTCGCTGCTTCCGACGCTGATCCGCGTGGCCCACCAGCTCGGGCTGGTGTCCAAGCCGACTGAAGAGCGTCACGTTCATACCACACCGTTGCCGCGCATCGGTGGGCTGGCGATGTTCATCGCGTTCGTTGCCGCCGTCGCGCTGAGCTTCTGGCTTCCGGTCGAACGCTATCCGATCGAGGTTGAACGAATCACGATGCTCCTGGCCGGCGCCGTGTTGATCGTGGCGGTGATGCTGGTCGACGACGTTGTTGGCGTGTCCCCGAAAACCAAGCTGATCTGGCAGATCGCGGCGGCTGGCATCATCATCGTCCCGCGACTGCGCGGTGAAAGCCACGGCCTCGTCATCGACCAGTTCAACAATCCGTTCGGTGGAATCGTCCACCTCCCGCTCCTCGTGGCCATTGGGTTCACCCTCTTCTGGATCGTCGGAGCGATGAATACGTTGAACTGGATCGACGGTCTCGACGGCCTGGCCGGGAGCGTGACGCTCGTTGCGGCGGCCGTCCTCTTCTTTCACACCTTCTTCAGACCGGCCGGTGATCCGCAATTTACGATCTCGATCCTCCCAGCGGCGCTCGGTGGTGCGGTGATCGGGTTTCTGCCCTACAACTGGCATCCTGCTCGCATTCTAATGGGGGACGTCGGGGCGATGTTCCTGGGATTCACGCTGGCCGTGATCTCGATCATTGGCGGCGCCAAGATCGCGACCGCGCTGCTGGCATTGTGGATCCCGATTCTCGACGTCGCCTGGGTTATCGTGTATCGCACAGTCAATGGCCGGTCGCCGCTTCAAGCAGATCGTGGTCACCTACATCACCGGCTGCTCGATCTCGGTTGGACGCAGCGTCAGATCGTGCTGCTCTTCACGGGGCTGTCAGCATTGCTGGGCGGAGCATCACTCTTCATACCGAAGCCTGAACTAAAATTCTTTGCATTGGTTGGAGCCGGGATTGTCGGCGTTATCTTGCTGGCGTTGCTCGCCAGGATAAATCGACGACACCTCGAGGCTCCGATGACGGAACTTTCAAGGAGACCGTGACGTGCCAATCTACGAGTATCACTGCGCTGATTGCCGCAAGAAGGTGAGCGTCTTCTTTCGGTCTTATTCTTCAGTCACCGATCCCGCATGTCCCATCTGCGGCGGAGCGAACCTCGAGCGACTCTTCTCGAGAGTCGTCGTCCGACGCGGCGGCAGTCGCTCCGAGTCGGCGTCAGATCCGGCTGATATGGGTGATTTCGGTGACCTGGGCGGCGGAATGGGCATGGACATGGGGATGGGCATGGGCGGCAACCCGTACGGCGATCCCTATGGCGATGACTTCGATTCCAATCCGTTCGGATTCGACGACGACACCGATCCGCGAGAGATCGCGCGCTGGACGCGCCAGATGAGCGCACAGATGGGTGAGCCGCTGGATCCAGATCTGGACCTGGCGCTCTCGGATCTCGAACGCGGCGCCGACCCCGAAGAAGTCATCGAACGGCTCGAGGAAAGCCCGCCACCACCTATTGAAGAGTAATGGCGGGCCAGCTCAAGACTATTGCAGCAGCAGGTCGAACGGTGGTTCCTGATCGGAGTCATGCCCGAAAAGCGACCAGAGGTCGAGCATTGCCGTGAAGAGCCGGTGACCAAGAAGGGCCCCCAGCGTCACTCCACCAATCACGCCAAACGCGGTTCCAATGGTGAAGGGAAGGACGAAGCCAGATTTCGATCGTGCGGTCACAACGCTCCTCCTCGTGCCAAACTCGAGAAACGTCTCGTTACTGAATCACCAGCAACCTTTGTGCGTCGGTCCACAGATCCTCGAGCCGGTAATGCTCACGCTGTTCGTCCGTAAACAGATGGACGATCACGGAGCTGTAATCGAGAACGATCCACCCGGTTTCTGGAACTCCTTCGCGTCGGTTAGGGCCGTACGCCCTCTTCACGAAGCTCGCGAGCGATCGTTTCTCCCATTGCCCTGAGCTGACGCACATTGTCGGCCGAGGCGATCACGAAGCAATCCGCGATGGTCGAAAGCTCTCGAATGTCCAGTACCTGAATGTCTGTTGCCAACGCGTCCGATGCGATGGCAGCAATTCGTCGCGCGAGGTCTGTCGGTTCAATCACCAAGCATTGTCCGTTCAATGCGTACGTACACAGTCTAGCATGGTCCTCCCGTTGCGGCAATGGGTATCGATCGAGGTGGGCCTGGTAGGATTCGAACCTACGACCTTGAGGTTATGAGCCCCTTGCTCTGCCGCTGAGCTACAGGCCCGCCGGGTCAGGATCGGCCATGATTCTAAAGGATTCGGCCGTGAAGGGCCAATCGAGGCGGCCGCAATGCGCGTTTCGGTGCCTCGCATGAACCCCTAATTATTCCGTATGAGTAATCCGACGGGAAACGAGTTGAGAATGTCGCCCGCTGAGAGACTGGCTCGATCGGCGTGCACCGTCGTTTCAATTCGTTCGTCGGTGAACGCGTTCGTCCAGCTTCCAGCGAATTCAGCCGGGAGCGAGAGCTCAGTCTGATCCAACGCTCCATTCAGCATCAGACCTGTCTCACGAGTGGTGGAACGCCCAATAAGGCGGGGCGCGACCACGAGGACTTGCTTGTTGCCCACTTGTCGAGCGAAGGCAATGACGTGCTGCTCGCCTGGACCCCCGACAGCGATCGGGATGTACGTACCCTCCGAGAAGAGCGTCGGATCCATATTTCGCGCCTGCAACGCTCGGTGAAGAACCCAGAGTTTGACTCGTCCGTCGGTCCACTCGCGCGCGAGCTGATGAGCAAGCTCTGCTGCGCTCAGCGGCGAGTCGACCAAGTCGTTCAGTTGCTCTTCATATCGTCCGTAGTCGACCGGTCGGCGATTGTCAGGATCGACCAGGCTGAAATCCCACAGCTCGGTTCCTCGATAGATATCAGGTACGCCAGGGGCGGTCAGCTTCAGCACCAGCTGGCTGAGCGAGTTGACGGCGCCCGCTGGCGCGATGCGGCGCTGGAACGCTTGGAAGTCTTCAACAAAGGCTGACGACGAACTCGAATCGAGAATTGACTCGACGAAGCTCAACACCGCCGTTTCATAGACGGAATCGACCGCAATCCAGCTTGTGTAATTCTTCGCCTCGCGCATCGCTTTGGTGACATATCCCTTTAGCCGGTCAACCAGATCAGGCCGGCCGAAGTCATCGTTCGGCCAGACACCGATCAACGTCTGATAGATGAGTAATTCGACGTTGGCGTCCGGAACCGGAACACCATTGCGCACGGTCTTCTTGTCGGCATTCATCTCCTGCCAACGTCGAAGCGCATCGTTCCAGTCTGCTGGAAACTCGCTCAGCACCGCGATGCGCGCTCGAACGTCCTCACTCCGTTTAGTGTCGTGCGTCGAGGTTGCGTTCATCGTCTGCGGCCAGCGTTGCTGATTGCGCTGGTTGTACTCGTGCCAATCGTCGATCGAAACACCGGCAGTGTCCGGATCGCCGCCCACTTCGTTGAGGGAGACGAGCCGGTTGAATTGGTAGAGCGCCGTGTCTTCGTTCCCTTTGGCCATCGCTGGACCGGTCATCTGCTGCCAGCGCATCACGAACAACAGCCATTCGTCCTTGGCGTCGGACTCGATTGCTGGAGGAATGTCGAGGAGCAGAACGCGCCGGAGAAACGCTAACGCATGCCTCAGGTCCGGACGACGCGCTGTCGCCTCCGCGACCGCCTGCTCAACCCAGCCACGGTCGGCGTCGCTGATCTCGAAGCTGCTCACGTAGGTGCGATAGACGGGGAGTGCTGCCGTTATCTCGATCAACGAGTCTCGAAGTGACTCGAACGTTAGATCCCGTCCATGGCGGTCGCGGTCGGCGATTCGACCGAGGAGCTGGCTCAGCGACTGGACATAAGCCGTAAACGATTCGTCGAGCATTCGCAGCTTGGCACGATAGACCAACTCAGGGAAGGACTCAGCTATTCCAGTGACGTCGCGATAGGTTCGCTCAATTGCGGCCAATCCGGTGGAATCCACGAACAGCCCGTTGAGTATTCCCATGAATTCGTAGCCGGTCGTACCAGCAATGGGCCAATGGGTGGGGAGACGTTCGCCCTCGGCCAGGATTTTTTCGACGACGATATAGCGCCCGCCGGTCGAAGGTTGGTCGTGAGATAGAGCTCGTTGAAGTCGGTCGAGATATCCGCCTGGATCCCACAGGCCATCCAGATGGTCAATCCGAAGCCCGCTCACGTGTCCCTCGTCCACCAGCTCGATGATGCGTCGATGCGTTGCGTTGAAAACGGCTTCATTCTCGACTCGCATCGAAATGAGATCGTTGATATCGAAGAATCGGCGATAGTTGATCTGTTCACGTGCAAGCTGCCAGAACGAGAGACGGTATGCCTGGCTCGAAACGATGCTGTCCAGGACGTCGAAGCTGTTCGGGGCGCCCGGTGTGCCATTTATGTTCTCAATAGCCGTCGCGAGCTCATCGCGGATCTCTGGAACGGTTCGCAATCTGGGAAGCTCGGCTTCCAGGAACGTCCTCATTGTTCGACGTCGCTCAATGAGCGTTTGATCGTCGGCGGCACGTGGCGGAGTACTCTCGATTTCACGTGTCAAATGCGCGTACGCTTGCCATGCATCGCTCTGGCTCCCGAGTCTGCGTTCAATTTCAGCAGATCTGGCTTCGAGGATCGGTAAGTATGAGATGGTCGATAGAGGCAAGTTCGTATCGTAAAAACGCAAGTGGTAACCGCGTTCATCCTCCTCGATCTGAATCTCGCCGTTTTCGAGCGTCTCGCCGTAGGGGCTGCCGAGTATCGGCAGAAGCACTCGATTCTCCAGCCCGCCTGGTGACGTCGGATCCCACTCAATGTCGAAAAAGTCGGCATATTGCGAGCTGGGGCCGTTCTCGAGGACGTCGTGCCACCAGGGGTTTTCACCGCTGGCGGCCATATGGTTGGGGACGATGTCGAGCAGGAGTCCCATTTCATGCTCTTGAAGCATCTGACTCAGCTCGAGGAAGGCTGCTTCTCCTCCGAGTTCAGGATTCAGATGGAGCGGATCGACGACGTCGTAGCCGTGAGTGCTGCCTGGACGAGCCGTCAGGAAGGGCGAGCAATAGAGGTCACTGATGCCAAGGCGTTTGAGATACGGGACGATGGCTCTCGCTTCGGAGAATCCAAATGATGGCGTCAGCTGGACCCTATACGTGGATCGCGGAGCGGGCGAGAATCGGTGCCTCGGCTTCGTCATCGATTCCACTCCGGCCCAACGCGAACGAAGAACATCGCGGATGAACGTGGGATCGGTATCGACTGGCCCGGTGAAATGTCGCAATCTACGCGTGCGGGCGATTGCGGTCCGCCCCATTTAGCGTCGCTGGAATCGAGCACGAGCTTCCATCGCGCGTCAGGGCTTCGCAACTGCACGTCATCCGCATCTCCGAAGTTGAGCAGGAGTAGAGACTCTTCGTCGCCGTTCCAGCGCCTCAGGGCAACGATTGACCCATTGCCACCGATCAATTCGACATCCTGGCTGGCGAACGACGGATTTCGCAATGACGGCGATTCTCGCCGCACTCGGATCAGATCGCGATAGTACCTTTCCAGACTGCTTCCGCGAGGCGTCTCCTGCTTGGACAGATCGAGCTTTGAACGTCGAAATGTCTCTTCATCCTGCGGATCCGGAATCTCACCGGACCAGGAAAACGCCTCAAATTCTTCGGAGCGTCCTCGCCGAACGCCCTCGATGAGCTCGGGGTCACCATGGCTGGTGAAGTACTGAAATGGCGCCGTCTCGCCATATTCTTCTCCCATGAACAGCATTGGTATGAACGGGGAGAGGACCACGGCAGCCGCGGCAAGCTTCAGCTCCTCGAGATCGAGCGTGGTGGTCAAGCGATCGCCCGCCGCGCGGTTTCCAATCTGGTCGTGGTTCTGGGTGCAGACGATGAAGCTGACTGGTGAGGCGTTGATCGGGGGCCGTCCATGTGGTCTTCGTCGGCTCTCGGAATATTGGCCCACATAGACATAACCGCGTGCATACGCCTGCCTGATATGGTCAGCTGAGCCGAAGTCGACGTAATAGCCGGAACGCTCGCCCGTGAGACGGGCATGCAGCGCGTGATGCAGGTCGTCACTCCATTGCGCGTCCAAGCCGTATCCGCCAATCTCGGACGGCTGAATCATGCGTGGATCGTTGAGATCGCTTTCGGCGATGAGATAGGTTGTGCGACCAAGCTGACGTGCCTCACGATGAATCTCTTCGGCGAACTGCCGTAGGAAGGGGTAGGCGCGTTGGTCGAAGATGGCATGAGCGGCGTCGAGGCGAAAGGCATCGACATGCAGGTCGCGCAGCCAATAGCGGGCGCTCTCGATGAAGTAGCGACGCACTTCGGCGGAATCAGGCCCGTCGAAGTTGATGGCCGCCCCCCACGGTGTGCGGTACTTGTCGGTGAAGTAATGTCCGATCGCGCCCTGATAAGCGCCTTCTGGACCGAAATGGTTGTACACGACGTCGAGTACGACAGCGACATCGCGATCGTGACAGGCGTCTACAAAGCGCGCGAAGCCTTCAGGTCCGCCGTAGCTCGACTGCGCCGCGAACGGATACGCCCCGTCGTAGCCCCAGTTGCGACCACCTGGGAACTCCGCGACTGGCATGAGCTCAACGGCGGTGACTCCCAGCGAAACCAGGCGATCCAGTTGTTTGACTGCAGCGTCGAACGTGCCGCGCTCGCTGAACGTGCCGACATGCAGTTCGTAGATCACGTAGTCTTCGATGGCCGGAGCGGCCCACAACGTACGTCTCCACTGTAGTCTCCTCGGGTCGAAGACTTCAGACGCACCGTGCACGCCGTCTGGTTGCGACCGTGATGCCGGGTCCGGCCAGTCATTGACGCCGTCATGCCGAAAAAAGTAACGAGAGCCTTCGTCGATATCGTCGAGGGCTACTGACCAGTAGCCACGTCCGTCTCGCTCCATCGGGATCAGTCGATCTAATGGAGCCACGATGTGCAGTTCGACCGTCTCCGACTTCGGCGCCCAGATCAGAAAGGACGTCGAACCGTCCGGGCGCCGCACGGCGCCCAGGTCCAGTTTTGTTGATGTCATAGTGCTCACTCTGAATGGCGAAGGAAGATCGCGCCGAGTGGCGGCAAGCTCAGCTTGAGTGATCGAGGTTGACCGTGCCACGGCACTGGAGTGGTCTCCACCTCACCATAGTTGCCGACGCCGCTCCCACCATAGAGCTCAGCATCGCTGTTTAACACCTCTTGCCAGGTTCCCATTAGCGGCACTCCAATGCGATATCCATGCCGCGGAACTGGCGTGCCGTTAAAGATAGCCACGATTGTGTCGTCGGAGTCTCGAGCTTTGCGCGTGAAGCTGAGGACGCTGTTTTCTGAATCGTTCGGATCGAGCCAGGAGAATCCGGCGTTCTCGAAATCAAGCTGATGCAAGGCGGGCTCTTCACGATAGGTCCGGTTGAGATCCTCCAGCCAGCGTCGTAGGCCCTCGTGTGACGGATACTGCAACAGATCCCATTCGACGCTGCCGTCGTGGTTCCACTCGTGCCACTGTCCGATCTCATCTCCCATGAACAACAGCTTCTTGCCCGGCTGCGCGAACATCATGGCGTAGAGGAGTCGCAAATTGGCGAACTTCTGCCAGTCGTCGCCAGGCATGTTGTTGATGAGCGAGCCCTTGCCATGGACGACCTCGTCGTGCGAGAGAGGCAGCACGAAGTTCTCGTTGAAGGCATATATCAGCCGAAACGTCAGCTCGTTGTGATGATAGCGGCGATGGATCGGGTCTTTGGTGAAGTAGTCGAGCGTGTCGTGCATCCAGCCCATATCCCACTTCATGCCGAACCCGAGCC
Source organism: uncultured Chloroflexia bacterium (assembly GCA_963815715.1). Taxonomy (GTDB): domain Bacteria; phylum Chloroflexota; class Chloroflexia; order Thermomicrobiales; family Thermomicrobiaceae; genus CALAGB01. The sequence goes on from CAWFHU010000001.1 coordinate 203,799, forward strand.
CGCCAACATAGATTGGCCGTGAAACCATCGGCCAGGCCGTCGATTCCTCGGCATAGGTTTGAACGTCTGGATATTCACCAAAGACTTCCTGGTTCAGACGCTGCAGGAAGCCGATGGCCTCCAGGTTCTCTCGTCCTCCGAATTTGTTGGGGATCCACTCCCCTTGCTTGCGGGAGTAGTCCAGATAGAGCATCGACGCGACGGCGTCAACGCGCAGGCCGTCGGCATGATAGGCATCGAGCCAATACAACGCGCTGCTCAGCAGGAAGCTACGCACCTCGTCGCGTCCGTAGTTGAAGATGTAGCTGTTCCAATCGGGGTGATAGCCCTGCCGGGGGTCGGAATGCTCGAACAGATGCGTCCCGTCGAAGAAAGCCAGACCGTGCTCGTCCGACGGAAAATGCGACGGAACCCAATCAAGAATCACGCCGATCTCGTTCTGGTGCAGAACGTCGATCAGGTACATGAAGTCCTGCGGAGTCCCAAAGCGGCTGCTCGGAGCAAAGTAGCCCGTCGTCTGATAGCCCCATGAGCCGAAGAACGGGTGCTCCATGATCGGCAAAAACTCGACGTGGGTGAAGCCTGTCCGTTTGACGTGCTCGACCAGCTTTGGCGCGATCTCGCGATAGCTCATGGAGCGGAACCCGTCGTCCGGCACGCGCATCCACGAACCGAGGTGGACCTCGTAGATTGAAATCGGCGCATCCAGTGCGTTGCGAGCGCCTCTGATCTTCATCCAATCGGAGTCGGACCAGTCGTACTCAAGATCCCAGACGATGGACCCGGTCTTTGGCGGAGTTTCGGCGTGGACCGCGTATGGGTCGGCTTTGTCGACTTCATAGCCGTTGTGGTGGGACTTAACGTGATACTTGTAGATGGTCCCTTTACCGACGCCTTCGATGAACCCTTCCCAGATGCCGGAGTCGCCATGCGCGGTCAGTTGATCGGCGGTTCGGTTCCAGCCGTTGAATTCTCCGACAACGGAGACCTCACGAGCGTTCGGTGCCCATACGGCGAATTGGGTTCCTTCGGCGCCATTTACCGTCATGATGTGGGATCCGAGGTGACGGTAAAGACGAAAGTGGTTGCCTTCATTGAACAAATAAATGTCGTCGTTAGACAATAGACTGTTGGCGATGATCACGTGGGCACATCTCCTTCGATATGTGAGCGAGGGTCTTAAGTCGCGCGGGCAGGCAGATCCGCTGTGCTCGATTCAATATTGTCAGCGCCGTGACGGTTGCCTGGCTTGTCCGTCTACGTGTCAAAATCGCATGATTCCACGGCGATTCGATGGCAGACGGTTCACGTCCGACCTCTTGCGCGCGCATGGCGATGCCCGGTTCTCGTCTCTTGCAGGGCAGGATTCGCGCCAGGACGCGGATCGTACGGCTCAGGATCCGTCGCCGATGATCTGCAGGATCCCGTTGAGAGGGATTTTCACCCACTCCGGCCGGCTATTCATCTCATAGCCGAGTTCGTAGACGGCCTTCTCGAGCACGAACGCGTCGAGAAGGATCTCCAGATCGCCCTGGTTGTCCGGCAGAATGGCGTCAATCCCCGGTTCGCTCAGATACCCCTTGAGGTAATAGGTGCTGACCCACAGGTTCCAGAAGCGCGCCCACGGGTCCAGCGATGGAGCATCCTCTTCCCGAATCAGACCGCTACGCTGTGCTTCAAAGAACGTGGCGTAGGCCGCGTAATGGAACGAGCGGAGCATTCCTGCCACATCGGTCAGGGGCGAGCGTTTCAGGCGTCGTTCTCCCAGCGGTCGTGCAGGCTCTCCCTCGAAATCGATGATCGAGAAATCGCGTCCTGTATGCAGAACCTGGCCAAGATGGAAATCTCCATGGCAGCGCGTGCGCACGCCGCTGATCTTATGATCGATGATCATGCGGAAGCGCTGCGCTACGTCTTGTTCCGCGTTCGCCGCCAGCTGCGCGACATCCCTGACGTCATCGGGAAGCGTGGGAACTTTGCGTCGAAGCGCCGGGAAGATATTGCCTGATAGACCGCGCATACGCTGGTAGATGGATCGCTGATACAAAGTGGTGAAGGGCTCCGGAACGAAAGCGGGTGCGGGCCCTTTTGCCAGCATTAGGTGCATCTGCGCGGTGCGCTCGCCGAGAAGTCGAGCATCTTCAAGATATGTCTCGAAGATGTCATTCAATTCCTCAGGCGGACGGCTGTCCGCACGTGAGATCATCTCGGCGGCGCTAACGGTGGCCGGCAGGTCTGCCTCGAGCGCTGATGCCGCCGTTCGCTCGTAGTAGCGCCGCAGCACGTCGCCGGTGTACGCCCAGACGTCGCCTTCATTGTGGACATAGCCATGCAGGATGCCGATGGTCGACGATTCGCCGTTTCTTCCGCGGTACTCGAGCCACCCGGCAACCGGCGGGGTGTAATCGAAGTTCCTATCGGTTAAGTAGAGTCCGATCTCCAGGTCTGGGTTCAGGCCCGGCTCAACGCGCCGGTAGAGCTTCAAGATGAGTTTCTCATCGAATGTCAGCGAGGAGTTCGATTGCTCCGCCCGAATGTTGCTCGGTTTGGGCGGATCCTCATCCTGATTGCCGTTCGGCAAGATCTCACGCAGCGCGCGCGTCGCGTTGGTGCGGATTTCTCCCACACCGCGCAGCCGGCGACGACCGCGCACCGAGTCGAGCAGGGCCGTCGCAAAGCTCGGTTCATAGGCTGCATCTACTAACGCACCTTGTGGACCCGAAATGCGAGAGCTCAAATTGGCAATGATCGCCTGCGGCGTCCATTGACGCATGTCGTCCGCTCGTTCCTGAGAGACGTGGGTGATTGGGAGGAGATACGTCTCAGAGTCTCCCTCGACAAAGTCGATTTGGACGAACGCGATATGCGCCATTCCGTCGGGATACGGCATCGAGACGGCGTCGACGATGCGCACGCCCTTGAGTTTGCGGGATTTACTGCCAAACCAGCGACGTCCACTGACATAGGCAGGCAGAATCGCCTCCAGCTTGCTCTTGCCCTGACCGACGAGGAAATGCTCCCACTCACCGGTCGTCGCCAGAGTGGGGACAGTTTCCTCCGGCTGAATTGGCCCACGTCCGTCGACACGTGGTTGTTCGAGCGAAAACCAATAGAACGCGTGCGGTCCAAGCGTGATGAAGTAGGGCAGCTCGCCGATTGACGGAAATTCAGTCTGGCCAAATATCTCGACCGGGACCATACCCTGGCAGTGGGAGAGGTCGAGCTCGGCCGCCTGAACGAAGCGTGACAGATTCGCAATAACGAGGATGCGTTCGTCTTCGAATTGGCGTTCGAATGCGAGTATTTTACGGTTGTCCGGATGCAAGAAGGTCAGAGTCCCGCGGCCGAAGGCCTGGTAGCGCTTGCGCAGTGCAATGAGGCGCTTCATCCACCAGAGCAACGAATGGGGGTTGTTGTTCTGGGCTTCGACGTTGACCGTTTCGTAGTGATACTCGGCGTCGACGACCACTGGCAGGTAGAGTCGCTGGCGACCGGCGCTGGAAAAGCCAGCGTTGCGATCCGCACTCCACTGCATTGGTGTACGTACGCTATTGCGGTCTCCGAGGTAGATGTTGTCGCCCATCCCGATCTCGTCGCCGTAATAGATTACGGGTGTCCCTGGTAACGAGAAGAGAAGGCCGTTCATAAGCTCGATGCGTCGCCGGTTGTTGCCGAGAAGCGGAGACAAGCGTCGACGAATACCAAGATTGATGCGCATCTGCGGATCGTGGGCATACACCCGGTACATATAGTCCCGCTCTTCGTCGGTGACCATCTCGAGCGTCAGTTCGTCGTGGTTGCGCAGAAAGAGGGTCCATTGCGCCGTCGGTGGGATGTCCGGCGTCTGCGCCATGATGTCGACGATTGGGTAACGATCTTCCATGCGCAGTGACATGAACATGCGTGGCATGAGTGGGAAGTGGAACGACATGTGGCATTCGTCGCCGTCGCCAAAGTAGGCGACCGCGTCCTCCGGCCACTGATTGGCTTCCGCGAGGAGCATGCGATCGTCGAACCCATCGTCGATGTGTCGACGCAGCTCCTTCAGGACTTCGTGCGTTTCCGGCAGGTTCTCGCAGTTGGTTCCGTCCCGTTCAACCAGGTACGGTATGGCGTCCAATCGTAGCCCATCCACACCCATTCGGAGCCAAAAGTCCATCACCGATAGGATGGATCTGCGAACCCTCGGGTTGTCGAAGTTCAAATCGGGCTGATGATGGTAGAACCGATGCCAGTAATAGGCTTCGGCCACCGGATCCCACGTCCAATTCGAGTTCTCGAAATCCTTGAAGATGATGCGCGCTTCGGAGTATTTGTCGGGATCATCGGACCAGACGTAGTAATTGCGAGCCGCGCTTCCCGGAGAAGCGTTGCGAGCCTTTTGAAACCAGGGGTGCTGATCCGATGTGTGGTTGCACACCAATTCGGTGATCACGCGAAGGCCGCGCTCGTGCGCCTCCCGCACGAAACGTCGAACGTCCGCGATCGACCCGTAATCCGGATGAACGCTGGTGTAGTCTGCGATATCGTAACCGTCGTCGCGCAGTGGAGACGGGTAAAAGGGAAGAATCCAGATGGCAGTGACGCCGAGATCATGGATGTAGTCGAGTCGTTGCGTCATTCCGCGAAAATCGCCGATACCGTCCCCGTTGCTGTCGAAAAAGGCACGAGGATGGATCTGATAGATGATGGCATCCTTGTACCATAGGGGATCTGATTCGAATGACGCGGACTCACTTCCAGAACTCGGCATAGCGCTCGCAACGCTCCCTTCGTCGGACCCGTGTGGCGATTACGTGAAGTAGTCGAAATCTTGCTCAGTGCGCACGTGGTGGCGGATTTTCATGATGTGGGCCGGAATGTCATTTGGACTCAACCTGACGAAGGCATGATATCCGTTCCACATATATCGTTCGTCCGTCAAGAGATCATGTACCTGGAACGGATGCGAATCGTCGACGCCGAGAGCCTCGAGGTCCAGGTTGATCCAGCCCGAATGCTCGTTGTACGCATCGACGTTTACCACCGTCAGAATCGTTTGTCCGGACTCCTGATCTGACTTGCTGTAGGCAATCAACGCCGGGTTGTCGACGTTGTGGAAGCGCAGCGTCCGATTCGTCTGAAGTTCGGCACAATCTCGGCGAATTTCATTGACGCGCGCGATCAAGTCGCGAAGGGAATCGCTCCGCTCCAGATCCCAATGCCGAATCTGGTATTTCTCGGAACTGAGATATTCTTCACGGCCCGGCTCAAGGGGCAGGTGTTCCAGCAGCTCGAACGCCGGCCCGTAAATCCCATAACTTGCGCCCAATGTTGCCGCGAGGATAAACCGGACGACGAATGCCGACCGCTGACCGGACTGCAGGTATTCGCTCAGGATGTCCGGCGTGTTGGGCCACAGGCTCGGCCGAAAGATGTCGCTGACCGGCGGATATGTCACTTCACTGAGGTACTCTCGCAGCTCCCACGTCGCGTTTCGCCACGTGAAGTAGGTGTACGACTGCGTAAATCCGGACTTCGCGAGTCGATACATGACTTTTGGCCGCGTGAACGCCTCTGAGAGGAAGATCAGATCGGGATATCTCGGATTTGAGCGAGTTGATGACCCATTCCCAGAAGACGAATGGTTTCGTGTGCGGATTATCGACTCGGAAGATGCGGATTCCCTGGTCGATCCAGAATTGGAAGATGCTGCGGAGCTCCGACCAGAGATCGTGCCAGGCATCCGACTCGAACTCAAACGGATAGATGTCCTGGTATTTCTTGGGAGGATTCTCGGCGTACTGGATCGTCCCATCTGGTCGCTTGCGATACCACTCGGCATGCTCCGAAACGTATGGGTGATCGGGCGACGTCTGGAATGCGGCGTCCATGGCGATCTCGAGACCTGCGTCCGCGGCGGTGGTGACGAGGTGTCTGAAGTCGTCAAGCGTGCCAAGGTCAGGGTGGATGCTCTTGTGGCCGCCCTCCTTACCGCCGATGGCCCATGGACTGCCTGTGTCATCGGACTTGGACTCAGTGACGTTGTTCTTGCCCTTGCGAAAACTCTGCCCGATTGGGTGGATAGGTGGCAGATAAAGGACGTCGAATCCCATCCCTGCGACATACGGCAGGAGTTTCTCGACGTCCTTGAAGGTGCCATGAACGTTGTCGGACCCTGTGGAGCGTGGAAAGAGTTCATACCAGCTGCTGAACTCCGCTCTTTTTCGATCGACGACCACTTCGAGCACCAAAGGGTAATGTGTGGCGAACCGAAGGTCGGGAAAGGCGAGAGCAAGATCCATCATCCGGTCGTCGAGTGCGCGGTCGGTCGCCCGTTCGAGGTCGCCCGCTTCGCTGATCTCTTTCGCCCAGGTGGTTAGCGCCTTCCGATCTCGTCCGCCTGCTCGTTCGGCAGCCTCGCGAATCAACCCGACGCCGATCTCCAGGTCAACCATGTTATGCTGCGCGGCGTCGACTTTCTTGGCAATGTCGCGACGCCACGACCGTAGATGGTCCACCCAACCCACTAAAGTGTATTCGTACCGGCCAAGTTCCTCGACGGTGAACTGCGCGCTCCACCTATCGTTTACCAATGGTTCGAACCTGGTTTCGCACCATTCGTCTTCACCGGCCTTGCGGTATTTCAGAATTCCGGAGACGACGTCGTGCCCATCGGCAAAGATGTCGGCTTCGACGACCACTCGGTCACCAACGACCCGCTTGATCGGGAATCGGCCGTTATCGATCTCTGGCGTCACCGCTTCAATGGCGGTGCGATTGCGGCCGTGCTTCGGGAACTCATGTGATGCGTCCTGCTTGATTGCGGTTGTCTTTGGATCTTTCATGGTCTCCAGTCTACAGGTTAATCGCAACGTATCGTCAAGATTTGAGTTTCGCGCCTTCGCTCACGCCGCCACGTCGATCGCCCCTCGCGGTCGCGGTCGTCAGTCACTTTGACTAGGGAAACGCAGGTGTTTTTGGCTTCGTCGGAATTGCCGCACGGCGTCTGAGCAAGTACGAGGGATCGCGATTCAACCAGGTAGGACGGCGCTTCGACTGATCTTGCGCGAGGCGAAGGTTGCTCAGCGTTTTTCGTATCGATCATCACCTGCCACGGACGTTCCAAATCGCCAGTCGGCAACTTGAAATCCACCTGCGTCGTCGCGGCATTGAGGATCACAAGGAACGTGTCATCCGTCACCGGATCGCCGATTTCGTCGACATCACCGATGGGACCACCGCCGAGTCGCATGCCCAGGCACTGCACCCAGTTCGAGTTCCATTGTTCTTCGCTCATCTCCGAGCCATCCGGGCTAAACCAGGTGATGTCGCGTACGTCGGCACCGCGGATGAGTCGTCCCTGAAAAAACTTGCGCCGCCGAAACGTGGGATGGTCCCGACGAATCTCGATCAATCGCCGGGTGAAGTCGAACAGAGATTGTTGATCGTCGTTCAGCGACCAATTGATCCAGCTGATTTCGTCGTCCTGGCAATAGGCGTTGTTGTTGCCCGATTGCGAACGTCCGAACTCGTCTCCCGCGTTGATCATCGGTACGCCCTGCGACAAGAGGAGCGTGGCCAGGAAATTTCGCAACTGGCGCTGCCGAGTTTCGACGATCTCGGGATTGTCGGTGGGGCCTTCGGCTCCGTAATTGGACGAGATGTTGTCGTCCGTTCCGTCTCGATTCTCCTCGCCGTTGGCCTCATTGTGCTTCTCGTTGTACGAAACGAGGTCGTTCAGCGTGAACCCATCATGCGCGGTGACAAAGTTGATGCTGGCGTGCGGTTTTCGCCCATCCGGCAGATAGAGATCGCTGCTGCCGGTGAGACGATAGCCGAGCTCGGCTACGTGGCCCTCGTCGCCTCTCCAGTAGTGGCGAATCGTGTCGCGGTATTTGCCGTTCCACTCAGTCCAGAGGACTGGAAAGTTGCCAACCTGGTATCCGCCGACACCGACATCCCACGGTTCAGCAATGAGCTTGACCTGAGAAATGACGGGATCCTGATGGATGATGTCGAAGAAGGCTGAAAGCCGATCGACGTCGTGCAGCTCGCGTGCTAGCGTCGCGGCGAGGTCGAACCTGAATCCGTCAACGTGCATCTCCTCGATCCAGTATCGCAGGCTGTCCATGATCATCTGCAGCACTTGCGGATGGCGCACGTTTAGACTGTTTCCTGTGCCCGTGTAGTCCACGTAATAGCGGGGATTCTCGGGCGAGAGTCGGTAATACGACGCGTTGTCGATTCCGCGAAAGCTCAGGGTCGGTCCAAGCTCACTTCCCTCAGCGGTGTGGTTGTAGACAACGTCGAGGATGACCTCGATGCCCGCTCGATGGAGCGCGCGAACCATCGACTTGAACTCGGCGATTGGCGCTCCCTTGAGCGGATTGCTGGCGTAGCGATTGTCGGGTGAGAAGTAGTTGATGCTGTTGTAGCCCCAGTAGTTTCGCAGGCCTCGATCTATAAGGTGCTTGTCATCCAGGAATTTGTGCACCGGAAGCAGCTCAACCGCCGTGACTCCCAATCGGCGCAGATAATCAATCACCTGACCACTGCTGAGTCCGGCATAGGTGCCGCGCAAGTCTTCAGGCACGAACGGGCTGAGCTCTGTGAAACCCTTTACATGCAGCTCATAGATGATCGATTCGTGCCAGGGTGTATGCGGATGACGGTCGTCGTCCCAATCGAACCAGGGGTTGGTGACGACACTCTTGGGCACACCCCAGGCGCTGTCCTTATCATCGAATGAGAGATCGAGCGCCTCGTCGCCCATGCGATAACCGAAGACCGGCGCGTCCCAATCAACGTTGCCCTGCACCGCTTTTGCATATGGATCGATCAACAGCTTGTTTGGATTGAAGCGGGAACCTGACTCAGGATCGAACGGCCCGTCGACTCGGTAGCCGTAGAGTCGTCCCGGTTCAACTGACGTTAGGTATCCGTGCCACACGTGTGCGGTGACCTCCGGCAAGCGAACTCGCCGGACTTCCTTTTCGCCGTCGGCGTCGAAGAGGCAAAGCTCGACCGAGGTTGCGTTCTCGGAGAATATCGAGAAATTCGTTCCGGTTCCGTCCCATGTTGCGCCGAGCGGGTACGGTTTTCCCGGCAGGATGTTGCGCGCCAATATTCCCTCTTACCAATAAGCGGTCATTGCCCCCAATGGAGCCCGCGATCCAAGCCAGTGGTTCGTACGGTAGACAGTCGTTGCGTCACGGCGTCACAGTGCTGCGACGGTCGTGTTCGCGCGTGCTGCGAAACCCGTTGCCTGGACGGTACAACGCAGGAACCTTGCCCGAACCTGACAAGACACGACCTGAATTAGATGGCCGCAGACTTCTAGGGTAACAGACTGGAGAGATCGGTCAACCTGGCTTCGAGTGCCGCCGGATCGTCACCGCGCAGTGTGACATGGCCTAGCTTGCGACCAGGTCGCGGTGACTTCCCGTAGTCGTGGAGATGTGCTCCTTCGATCGCCAGGACTGCTTCAGTATTCGCCGGTTCGCCGATGATGTTGACCATGATTGAATGTCCGCGCGATGCGGTCGAACCGATCGGCAGACCTGCCACGGCACGAAGGTGATTCTCGAACTGGCTGGTCTCCGCGCCTTCGATGGTCCAATGCCCCGAGTTGTGCACACGCGGCGCCATCTCATTCGCCAGTAGGGATTCGCCGAGATTGAAGAATTCAATTGCCAGCACGCCCACGTAGCCCATTGCGTTCAGCGCCCGCTGAGCATACTCCTGAGCCAGCGACTGGAGCCGTGGCGATACATCAGACGCTGGAGCCCGAGAAACCCGCAGGATCCCTTCGTGATGACGATTCTGGACCAGCGGGTAGAAGCGAGTAGAACCATCAATTGCGCGCGCGGATACGATCGATAGCTCCCGTTGGAACGGAACGAACGCTTCGGCGATCAGTGGTACGCCGCTCAGTTCTTGCCATCCTGGTTCGACGCCTGCGTCGTCGCGGATGACGACCTGTCCCTTGCCGTCGTATCCCATGCGTCGCGTTTTGAGGACGATCGGCAGTCCGAATTCGGTGACTGCCGCTCGCACGTCTTCGAGTGAGTTGATATCTCGGAACTCCGCGGTCGGGACACCCTGCTCGCGGAAAAAGCGCTTCTCGGTCAAGCGATCCTGCGCGATTTCGAGCGCGATCGGTGGTGGATAGACGGGGAGCGATCGTTCAAGATAGCGAGCCGACTCCACCGGTACGTTCTCAAATTCGTACGTGACGACGTCGAGCCCGTGAGCGAATCGATCAAGTGCCGCGAAATCTGTGTACTCGCCCACCGCCAGCCCGGTCACTTGGCCACCGCAGGCGTCGGGAGTCGACTCAAACAGGCGAACATGGACGTTGAGAGGGTAGGCCGAGAGCGCAATCATGCGGCCGAGCTGGCCGCCGCCTAGGATTCCAACTTTCACGACTCTTCCTTGGGATCAGGGTGTTCGAGGACGTTGCGCGTTTGGGTGGCACGATATCGCTCCACCGATTCGCGATAGGCTGGGTATTTGTTCCCCAGGATCGACGCCGCGAGTAGCGCCGCGTTGACGGCGCCGGACCGCCCAATCGCGAGCGTGCCGACCGGTATGCCTGCGGGCATCTGAACGATCGAGAGGAGCGAATCCATCCCGTTCAACGCACGCGATTGTACCGGCACGCCGAGGACGGGAAGAGAAGTTTTGGCGGCTATCATGCCGGGCAGATGTGCCGCTCCGCCCGCTCCCGCTATGATCACTTCGATGCCGCGTTCAATCGCCGACGACGCGTACTCAAACAGCAAGTCGGGCGTGCGATGTGCCGAGACAACCCGCGTTTCACACGGAATGCCGAGCGCATCGAGTGTGTCCACCGCGTTTTTCATCGTCTCCCAGTCGGAACGGGAGCCCATGATCACACCGACCAATGGGTTGAGGTTCATTGCTGCTCCCGAGATGTGGATTTCACGGCAAACGAACTGGGCGGCTTGATGGTCCGCCCAGGATCATTCATTCCTGAAATTAGCCCATGCGATGCGTGATTTTGCCGTCCTGGTGGACCGGCTCGCGTATCGTGAGATAACCCCACGCAGAGATCAAGAAGATCAGCGCGCCCACGATGATGTTGTTCGTCAGCGCGGACGAGATATCGCTGTAGCTGAACACGAACGGCGATGCGATCACCGCGAGTCCGAGCATGCCGGTGAACAAAAACATCCAGCGAGACTCGTCAGACGGAATGCCGCGATGCATGGACAGGAAGATGGCGAAGAAGCCAATGATGACGTCGCTCACTTTGGATGGAACGTTTCCGAATCCAAGCATGAACGAACTGAGAATAAGCCAGAGCGCCAGGAGACCGTTCAAGATCCCAGGCAACCGCATGCTCACCGCCGAACCCATTCGACCATTCCTCCTACCCACAGTTTGACCGCCTACCTCAGCACCGACGGCGACTGGCGCCGCGTGACTTGTGCTTGATCTTAAGCTGTCGACGCGCTGGCGTAAAGTCGGGTTCGGTTACGCGTGTTTCAGGGAGCGTCAGGATGAATCATGACGTGATCGACGACTTCATAGCCGGTGATCTCTGGAGCTTCCGAAAGCAGGTCACCCATTCTTTCGATGATTGTGGGCAGAACCTGCTCTCCACCCGCCGAGGCGCACGTTGCATCGTCCCAAAAGGTCAGTGTCAAACCTCGCCGTGAAGAGGGCATCAGCATGAAGCTGTAGCCTCTGAAACCGTCGATCCTTCGACACTCGTTGATCAGTTCCTGGTAAAGGGCATGCGCTTGGTCGTGTGAAACGGTCTGCTTGAAGCAGAGTTGGATGAGACGTGCATACATCGGGTCGCTCGATTCAATCGGTTTGATTCACTCAGTCTGCGAATCCCAAACAGCGCTTCCTTACCTCGAATGTACCATGACTCGATGTTGGGTCGTTTGGGCGGTTGCTCTGGCAATCGGTTGGAGAGATGATTTCCACGGAAACGCCCGCCGACGAACGAGCGTTGTCGAGTCGAAGGGATGCCGTGATGTTACAGCTCGTGGACGTCGCCACTGCCTCCATCGAAGACTACATTCCGATCGTCGGCGATCACGTCATCGACCGGTTGCGGCGGCTCGCAGACGATCTTAAGGGCGCCCGCATCCTCCACGTGAACGCCACGGCCTATGGTGGTGGAGTGTCGGAGCTGCTTCGATCCTCGGTTTCCATTCAGCGAGGAATGGGCCTGGACGTTGAATGGCGCGTCATCAGTGGCAGCCAGAGCTTTTTTGAGGTCACCAAGAACATCCATAACGCGCTGCAAGGGGCTGACTACGACTTCACACCAGAAGCGCGTGAAACGTATCTGCTTCACAACAGTTACAACGCTCAACAGTTCGAAGGTGATTATGACTTCGTCGTCGTGCATGACCCTCAGCCAGCCGCGATACTCCACTTTCGTGGCCACGACAGCCACAAATGGGTTTGGCGTTGCCATATCGACACCTCCTCGCCGAATCACGACGTCTTACAGTCCCTCCTCGGGTATATCGACGAGTACGACGCGCTGGTCTTCACGCTCGACCAATTCGTTCCGCAAACGCTGCGGGATCGCAACGTCCACATCATTCCACCAGGCATCGACCCCCTCAGCCCAAAGAATTTCGATATTCCAGACGATCAGTGCCGTCGCATCATGGCATGGGTCGGTGTGCATCCCGACGAACCCATCATGACGCAGGTATCTCGCTTCGATCCCTGGAAAGACCCGCTGGGCGTTATTCGTGTCTATAGGCGCGTGCGAGAGCTGGTGCCAAACCTCCAATTGGCGCTGCTCGGATCACTGGCACTCGACGACCCGCAGGCGTGGGATCTGCTCCACGACGTGCAAAAGGAGACGAGCGGGGATCCACGCATCCTGGTGGCGACCAATTTGACCGGCATCGGCAATACGGAAGTCAACGTCTTTCAACGCAAGTCAGACGTCGTGCTTCAGAAGTCGATTCGAGAAGGCTTCGGCCTGATCGTCTCGGAGACGCTCTGGAAGGGCACTCCGATGGTGGCGGGCAACACCGGCGGAATTCCCATGCAGATGCCTGAGGGCGTGGGGGGATTCCTGGTCGATCCGCTGGATGAGGTGGAAATGGCTGGCGAGGCGCTCTGCTTGTTGCTGGATGGCGCACGAGCCGCGGATCTCGGACAACGCGGCAAAGAGCACATTCGCGAGCATTTCCTGATCACGCGCATGATCGAGCAAGAGCTTTCGCTGTTGAGTTCGCTCAAGAATTAGGCGCCGACAACGCGGTGGTCGTCGCGGCCCACCAGTGAAATCAGCCGAATAGTGTCGTTGAACGCCATGTCGTTGAACGCCATAAGGGCGACCACAGAGGGCCGCCCTTACAAACGCACGTGTCTCTTAGGCGGATTTCGGCGGATTCACGCCAAGGAGTTTCATGGCGTTTCGCGCGAAGATCTTCTCTTTGACCTCCTGGCTCACCGGAAGCTGATCGACCACCATCGAGCACTTGCGAAGATCTCCGACTTGGTGCGGGTGGTCACTCCCCAACATCAGACGATCCTCGCCGGCGAAGGAGAGCCCAAGCTTCATCGCTTCGACGTCAAACAAGACGGTATCGAGGTACATCTCCCGGAAGTAGTCCATCGGCTCTCGCTGGAGCTTTCCGGCAATCTCGGGATAGACGTTGTAGCCGCGCTGCACGCGCTCGGCCATGTAGGGCAGGACGCCGCCGAGGTGCGTCTGGATGAGCGTCAGCTTCGGGAAGCGATCCAGCACGCCGGCCAGGACCATGCGCACGGCGGCCATCGTCGTGTCGTAGGCGAAGCCCAAAATCGCGACGAGTCGGTAATCATCCATATAGGACGCGAATGCAGGAGCGGTCGGGTGAACCACAATCGGTACACCGAGCGACTCGGCGGCTTCGTAGATCGGCCAGAACTTCTCTTGCTCGAGCGTATCGCCATTGATATTGGAGAAGATCATGCCGCCGACTAGCCCGAGGTCGGTGACCGCACGTTGAAGTTCTTTGGCCGCTTCGTCCGGCGCCTGCGCCGGGAGCGTCGCAAAGAACTGAAAGCGATCCGGGTGCTGTTTGACCATATCCGCGTATTCGTCGTTCGCGATCTGCGCCAACCGGACACCGGTGTCCGGTTTTTCGACGTGCACTCCAGGCGTCGTCAGAGACATAACCGACATGTCGATGCCGAAATTGTTCATGTCGCGGAGTCGAACGTCGACATCCCGATGCGCGCCTTCTACGACGTTGTAGTCGCCCGCATAATTGATCAGCATGCGACCGCGATCGTCATACGTGATCGTCGCGTGGTCGCTATGAGCGGCAACCGCCTTCAGGTAGGCGGATGGATAGAAGTGCGTGTGCACGTCGATCCTCATGCAAGTCCCTTCTTCCTCACGGAATGAAACAGATGCGGACTCCCTGTTCGCGCAGGCGCTAACGTAGCAGATCGTTGGCGATTCGGGTAGATCTTGGCCAACACGGTCGAGTGATCCGCGCTTAGCAGGTGTAGCAGCGCTTATAGATCGCGGCATTGACGATCCTGAGCGAGCTTCTACACTGGTACCGATTCAATGAATTCAAGTGGCGATCCGGCCATTGGGAAGGTTGGGAACATGCGGCTCGAAGCGACAGTTGGCGACGCCCCGTGGTCGGACATCGGGAAGATTTCGGCGAGAATCGAGGAACTCGGGTTCGATGGGATCGCCACGCCTGAGCTGAAGCGCGACCCGTTTCTTCCGCTCGTTCTGGCCGCGGAAGCGACGAAGCGAGTGCAGCTGGCTACGTCGGTGGCGATCGCGTTCCCGCGCAGTCCAACCATCGTCGCGTACATGTCGCGCAACCTTCAGGATCTGTCGCGAGGTCGCTTCGCGGTCGGATTGGGAACCCAGGTGAAGGGACATATCGAACGCCGCTTCACGACCGAGTGGGTCTCGCCAGGTCCTCGACTCCGCGAATACGTTCTGGCGATGCGCGCAATCTGGAAGACCTGGGACACGGGCGAACCGCTGAAATTCGAGGGAAAGTTCTACAACCTCTCGCTGATGACGCCCGAGTTCAGCCCTCCGCCATCTGATTTCGATCCAATCAAGGTCCAGATCGCGGCGGTCAACGAGTACAACATCCGGTTGTCGGGCGAAATCTGCGACGGATTACGCGTGCATCCGTTCTCGACGCCGTCATATACGCGGGATGTGATTTGGCCAAATGTGGAGCATGGCGCCCGGCGCGCTGGTAGATCTCTTGACGCGTTCGATCTGATCGGCACCGGATTCATTGCCACTGGACCGTCCGCGGAAAGCGTCGCTGAAGCCCGCGAGAACGCTCGCTACCGCATCGCCTTCTACGCGTCGACCCGCACATACTTGCCAGTTCTCGAGCACCATGGTTGGGGAGATCTCAACCCGAAACTGCGTGAGTTGGTAGCTCAGAACCGATGGGACGATCTACCGTCTGTCGTGCCTGACGATGTGCTGGACGAGTTCTGTATCTCAGGCACCTACGATCAGATTGCGACGTTGATCGGCGATCGACTGGGCGGATTGGTCGACACGATCGGCTTCCCTCTACCAGACGATCTAGATCGGCCGAGCGATGAGTACCTGTCGGCGATCGAACAAATCCGGCAGCTGCCGGGCGCAACTCGGAACGCTTGATCTTCAACTCTGCGTACGTACGCGATACGTCATCCGCATCCTGAAATGTCGCAACTGTACGTACATGGCATTGACCTTTTGCCTGGCTGGAAGATTGATCGCTCACTCACCAGCGAACGTACGCATATACGTACAAATTGGTATGCATATGTACTGGATTCCCTGTTCTTAGGTACTGCTCGTGCACCGACGCTCAATGACACGCTCGGCCGACGCAAATCTGCCACGCCGTCAGCGATATGCACCTAACTAGCGCGTACGTACGCGCTAACTCTGGAATTCAGTTTGGATTGTGTCAGCCGTCGACGCGTTCGCCACGTGAGCGCTTGGTGTCGATGGACTCATCCAGGATGTGGCCTTCGGGGCGATTCCCGGTGGCGCGAGACACAAACCAGTAGATGACCACTGCCAGCGCGATAACTACAGCGATACCGAGCAGGATGAGTGTCAGCATTTTTTGCTCCTTTTGCAGCGAAAGGCCAATCCGATCCTCTCGTTGTTTGGAGTGTGCAAGAGTGATACCGGAGTGCCGGGATGTCAGAAGAGTTCCACGCAAGCAGGTTCATCGCTCGCCGGTATGGGTACCCAAGCGTCTGGAATGACGGTGCGACGTCGCCACGATTCAGGATGGCGACCGGCACGAAAAGGAGGCGGCCCGCGGGCCGCCTCAATTCGCTGTTCGAGAAGTGCTCGGTCTATGCAGGTTTGAATTTTGGCAACGTGATTTCGTCTGTCACGTCGTCGTAAAACAGTTCGACCGGCATCCCAATCTTGACGTGCTCTGGATCGGCTTCGATGTCGATGAGATTCGACATCATTCGCGGACCTTCTTCGAGCTCGACCATCGCCACGACGTACGGCAGGTCATCGGAGAACCCTGGCGCCCGATTCAGGTGCACGATGGTGAACGCGTGTACGGTCCCCTTGCCGGAGACTGGCTCCCAGGAGATGTTGCTAGAGAGCGTAAACGGGCTCATTCCCCGAGGATAGAAGAAGTACTTACCCGTGTCATTGCAGCGCTGGATCTTCATCTCATGCGCTTTCACGCTCTCCCAGAAGGGCGCCGTAACTGGATCAGCCTGTGGCAGTGGTTTCTTGTAGTCGGCCATTTCTATCCCCTCGCCAGAATCGCGGTGCCGGCCGACGATAGGACGCCGCCCGTTCCATGAACAACGGCCAGCTCAGCATCCTTCACCTGCCGAATTCCCTGGTCGGCGTAGTCGTGACGCAGCTGACGCACGGTCTCGATCACGGCGAACATGCCGTACATGCCGGAGTGCGTGTAGGAGAGCCCGCCACCGTTGGTGTTCATGGGGAACGCTCCACCCGGCGCGGTGCGCTGCCCGCTGACGAAGTCGCCGCCTTCACCTTTCTTGCAGAATCCGAGCTCCTCGAGAGAGAGGAGGACGGTGTAGGTGAAGGAGTCGTAGATCAGAGCCAGGTCAATGTCGTCATTCGTGACGCCGGCCATCTCGAACGCCCGGCGACCTGAGTGTCGCGCTGCGAAGCTGGTGTAGCTCGGCATCTGCGAGATCATTGAGTGGTCGTGTCCTTCGCCAACACCCATCACCATGACTGGCTTCTGTTTGAGGCCCTTGGCGCGCTCGGCTGTAGTCATGACGTACGCGCCGCCCGCGTCGGTCACCAGACAGCAATCGAGCAGGTTGAACGGGTAGGAAATCGGGCGCGAATTCAACACGTCGTCGATCGTGATCGGGTCACGCATCATGGCCTTGGGGTTCAGTGACGCCCACTTGCGCGTCGCCACCGCGATCTCCGCCAGTTGTTCATGTGTCGTGCCGAATTCGTACATATGCCGCGAGCAGGCCATGGCGTACGCGCCGACCGGCTGCGGCAAACCATAGGGAGCCTCGAATTGACCGCGCAACGAATCGGGATCGTTGGCGCGACGTGGCATCCCGACTCGCGATCGTCCACTTTCGCCGTGGGTTACGAGTGCGACTTCGCATCGGCCGGTTGCGATTGCCGTCGCGGCATGCGCGATGTGGATGACAAAGGATGATCCGCCAACCGACGTGTTGTCGGTTACTTTCGGCTCGATCCCGAGGTATTCACCGAGCTCGAGCGTCGAGACCCCGGCGGTGAAAAGGCCGTCGACGTCATCCTTTGTCAGACCCGCCTCGGTCAGCGCCGAGCGTGCGGCTTCGGCGTGCAGCATCAGCGCGGGTTTATCCGGTACTTTGCCTATTTCGTCGGATTCCGCCACACCGACGATGGCGGTCCTTCCAGAAATACTCACGCGTTCACGTGCCCTTCCCTGTATTCGCGCCTCTGCGCGCCCGAGTGTCCGCGCCGAATAGCGCTCCTACCAAACCAGCTCTCCATAAGGTTCGAGCTTGGTGCCCCAGAAACGCAGGCCGTCCCCGACTTCGACCCATTGGCCGTCCGGAATCGCGTCGATCTTGCTTCCGAATCCACTCTCGCTCTTGATCGACTCGATCTCTGGTCCGAACGCCTTCGGGATGATCTCAGACAGTTCGTCGACGGACCAACGGTGGTCCGAACGCAGCGTCTTCACGATCTTCGGCTGCGACATCATCGTCACGTTGTACCCGGTTGACCCGAAGATGTGCCCATTGACCGATTGCGCGGCGTCGCTGGCCAGAAACGCGATCAAGGGAGCGACGTTGTCGGGATCGCGCTCGGTACCTTTGGCCAGTTCGCTGGGAAGCTTTCCGGTGTGAGCCACGGCCTCGCGAGCTCGGGGGATCGAGTCGATCATGCGTGTGGCTCCCGAGGGCAGGATGGCGTTGGCCGTTACGTTGTAGCGGGAGAGCCCACTCGCGCAACTGAGCGTCAGGCCGATGATGCCCGCTTTGGCAGCGGCGTAGTTGGGCTGTCCCGGCGCGCCAAAGGCCGATGTGGATGAAAAGTTGATCATGCGGCCGGAACGCTGCTCGCGGAAGCGAACCGACGCCCAACGGCAGGTGTTGAAGGTCCCCTTCAGGTGGACGTTAATGACCGCTTTCCACTCATCTTCGCTCATGTTGAAGATCATGCGGTCACGCAAGATACCGGCGACGTTCACCAAGATGTCGAGCTTGCCGAAGGTGTCGACTGCCTGCTGAACCATGCCCTCAGCCGCGTTCCAGTCGGTGACTGAATCGGTGTTGGCGACGGCGTTGCCGCCCGCGTCAGTGATCTCCTTGGCGACCGACGCCGCCGGACCCGTGTCGACGCCCTCGCCATCCAGGCTGGCACCGAGGTCATTCACGACCACGGACGCTCCCTCTTTGGCCATCAGGAGCGCGACGCCCCGTCCGATGCCACGTCCCGCGCCAGTTACGAGCGCGACTTTTCCGTCAAGAACACCCATCGCTCTCTCCCTTACTTCTTCGCATCAAAGTAGATGGAACGCTCCCACAGATCGATTCCTGGAGCGACCGTGGACCAGCTGTTTGGATCGGCCTGCATGGCCGAAGTACCGCGAACGGGTCGATCCGAGCCAGCCACCGCGACAGGTTCTGGGATCGTCGCGTATTTGCCGAGCGTCTCCGGATAGAGGTCGATGAGCTCCTGCGGCGTCCACGTTCGATTGGCCTGCAGCACTCCAGCCATTTCCCAATGTGAATAAATGGCGATGGTCGTACCGCGAACGCCGAAGAACTGCCCGTTGATCTGTTGCGCCTCGTCCGTTGCCAGGTAGGTGACCATCGGCGAAACATTTCCGGGATCCCCTTCGGTTCCTCCGGCCATCTCGCTCGGCGGCTTGCCATGTTCCTTCATGAACTCCTGACCGCGAGGCGTCGAGTCGATCATGCGAGTGGTGGCGTAGGGGAGGATGGCGTTGGCCGTGACGTTGTACTTGTTCAGGCTATTGGCCAGCACCGCCGTAAATCCGAGGATGCCGTATTTGGCCGCGCCGTAGTTCGGCTGACCGGGGCTGCCCCAGGCGGAGACGCTGGAGAAATTGATGATGCGCCCGCTGCGCTGTTCGCGCATGAGCGCGGAGGCGTGTCGCACCGTGTTGAACGTTCCGTTGAGGTGAACCGCCGTGACGATGTCGAATTCATCCTCCGACATATTGAAGATCATGCGGTCGCGCAGGATCCCAGCGACGTTCACCACGATGTCGATCTTGCCGAAATTATCGACGGCTTGCTGAATCATCTCGCCGGCCGCGTCGTAGTCGGTAATGGAACTGGTGTTTGCTACCGCGTTGCCGCCTGCGGCTTTGATCTCATTGACGACCTGCTGCGCGATTGACTGGTCGGTTCCTTCGCCGCCGAGGCTCGTTCCCAGGTCGTTGACGACCACCGACGCCCCTTCGGAGGCGAGCTGCATTGCCACTGCCCGGCCAATACCTCGGCCTGCGCCGGTTACCAGCGCTGCTTTTCCATCAAGCTTCCCCATAGGTCCTCCCGTTAGTCTTCAACCTGGTTGAAGAGAATGACGTGTGATTCCCTGTCCCAGATTGCATATTGTCCGGTCGCCAGTGCTCCTGGATTGATCAGATATCGTCGGCGTTCGCTGATGGTCAGTCGCCCGCGGGCGATGTCGATGGGACCATGCTCGTCACGAGCGTGTCGGAAATGGGTGTGACCAGCGAATGTGATGTGTGCACGCTGTTCGAGCCCGT
This sequence comes from uncultured Chloroflexia bacterium, assembly GCA_963815715.1. Classification (GTDB taxonomy): domain Bacteria; phylum Chloroflexota; class Chloroflexia; order Thermomicrobiales; family Thermomicrobiaceae; genus CALAGB01. The sequence continues at coordinate 224,033 of CAWFHU010000001.1, forward strand.
TCGACCGCTCTCTCTGAAAAAGCCGGTCCAGTGGATCATGTCGGCCCCAGTGCTCCACCTCGTGCAAGAGACAGACGTTGTCGATGACGACCCGCTCCTTGAGACTGCTCAGAAGTAGAAGCGTCTCAGCTCTCAGCTCGCCGTGCAGCTCCTCGGATGCCAGCGCGATCTCGCGTTCATGATTGCCATAGACGCCAACGACATCCCATCCCGACAGCACCGCCGCACAGCGGTCGGCCTGTTCCGTTCGGTCGATGAGATCTCCGAGTAGCGCGATGGTCGAGACTCCTACTTCCTGGCAACGCTCTAACGCTTTCATCATCGTCTGGTGCGCCCCATGAACGTCCGCGAACAGTGCCACCTTGTTCCCCAGCGTCATTTCGCCCCGTTCGCGGCCGGCACAATGAGGCAATCGACGACCCGCGCGCCCTGTCCCTCCTCGAACACGAGGAGCGGGTTGATGTCGATCTCGCTGACGTCATCGCGCAGGTCGAGACACAGCTGTGAGAACTTACCGAGAATGTCGACGATTGTGTTGACGTCGGCGGGTCCTGCGCCGCGCGTTCCATCCAGAATGGCTTTGCCGCGTAGGCGCTCGAGCATGGATCGGCTGTCGCGCTCCGTCAGAGGCGGGACACCAAGTGCCACATCCTTCAGCACTTCGACGAAGATGCCACCCAGTCCGACCGCCACTGCCGGCCCAAAGTCTGGATCTTGAGACATGCCCAGAATCATCTCTCGGCCGCCCGAGACCATCTCTTGCACCAGGACGCCGGAGATATCGGCACTCGCGTCGTACTTTCTGGCGCTGGCCATCACCTGTTCGAAGCCCGTTCGAACTGTTTCTTCGTCTTTGAGCCCGAGCAGCACGCCTCCGGCTTCGGTTTTATGAGCGATATCTGGTGACTCGATCTTGAGCACCACTGGATAGCCGATCTCGTCCGCCGCTTTGACCGCCTCGTCAGCGTTAGTCGCCAGGGTCTCTCGGGTCACAGGGATGTCGTACAGCGCAAGGATTTCTTTGGCCGCACGCTCGACCAGCGGTTTGCCATTCGCCGCGCGAACCAGTTCACGAGCACGACCTGCTACGGCGCTAGAGACAGATGAAGGACTGCCCGATTCCTTCCGGGCCTGCTGGAATTCGCCGTACCTGATGAGCGAGCGCACCGCTCGAAGACTATTCTCGGCCCCTTGCAGGAACGGAACGCCGTCCCAATCCATTACCGGCTCGACCGGTTCTTCGTCGCGTCGACGGCCGTCGGCGACCTTGCCTGTGACCAGGGAGATGATGAGGAAGACCTTATCCGGATAGCGCTCCGGCATGGCTCGTAGAACCTCGCCGACCGGTGACGCCAGGTCGACGCGATTGGGATAGGCCTGGCCGTAGATTACCGTATGGATGTTGTGGATCTTCAGCCATTGACATGAGCGAGCCTTCGGTGATCTCCGGCTGCGTGGCGGCCTGCCCAGTCGTATCGAGCGGATTACCCACGGTCCCATATTCGGGAATGACGTCATTGAGCTTGGCGACTGTCTCAGGTGCCAGGTCAGGTAGCGAGATTCCCAAATCCTGAGATAGGTCCGAGATGAGGCCGCCCGCGCCGCCGGAGACGAAGATGGTGCCGACGCCAGGACCAACCGGCAGGCGCTTCGAATGAAAGGCGGCCAACGTCTCGGTCATTTCGTCGAGACTGTAGACGCGCACGATCCCATACTGGCGCATCACGGCGTCGGCAATGGCGTCGGAGCCGACCAGCGAACCGGTATGGGCGCGCGCGGCCCGTCGCCCGGCCTCGGAACGGCCCACTTTGAGCACCACGATCGGTTTCTGTTTTTCCGCGGCGGCAGCGGCCACGCGGAGTAGCTTCTCCGGATCGCGGAACTGCTCGATGAAGCATCCGATCACGCGCGTCTCGTCATCTTCAACCATGTAACGGATGAAGTCGGTCGAGTCGAGGTCAGCTTCATTTCCGGTAGTCACGACGTAGCTGTACCCGAAATCGCGGTCTTGTTGCGGAATGACGATGCTGTAGGCGAGCAATCCGCTCTGGAAGACGATGCCGATAGGTCCGCGATTGACGTGCGTGTAAGCGCCGGACTTCGCGATCATTTTGGCGGGCGTGCTGATGATGCCGAGGCAGTTTGGACCGACGATGCGGATGCCCGTGCGGCGGGCGAATTCGCGGATGGCAAGTTGCCGGTCGCGGGCCGCGTCGTCATTTTGCTCGCCAAAGCCACTAGTGATGATGTTGAGCGCCTTTGTTCCGGCCCGTTCAGCCTGATCCAGGACGTCCATCACGATCCCGCTTGGCACGACTACGATTGCCTTGTCCACGCCGCCAGGGATCGCATCGAGTGTCGGATAGCACGCGCAGCCAAGCACTTCCTCGTGTCGAGGAGTGACTCCGAAGACTTCGCCCTCGTATCCCCCGGCCAGAATTCGACCATGGATCGTGTTGGCGAATCCCGGTCGCGGCGTGGCACCAACGACGGCGATGCGCTTCGGATGGAAGAGCGCGCTCATTGCAGTCGTGAAGGCTTTGGATTCAGCAAGATTGCCGTTGTCGGCCGTCGTCGTTTCCAACTCTTGCCGCGAAGTTCCGGTGGCAAATGCTTGCGGTCCGCTCATCCGCACATCCTCATCCACGCGCTCGCAAAGGCGGACAGACCGCCGCCATTGAACGCGAACTCAGTCCGATGCCAGAACGAGCGCGGCAACGCGCTCGACGCCTTGGATCGCTTCGCCGTTGAAGCGCGGAGGCGAGCTGAACGCCGTGATGGGTGGTTTCGATTCTTCTCACACGGGAGCTAGAAGTAGGTGCGCCCAACTGTCTCGGCGACGCAGGCCGGCTTCTCTTCTCCCTCGATCTCCACTGTCTGCTGGTTTACCGTTTGAATCGCTCGGTCTCCGATCTCTTCCACCGAGAGGAGCTTCGTGCGCACGCGAATTCGCTTCCCTACGCGAACCGGCGCCGGAAATCGAACGCGGTTCACTCCGTAGTTGACGCCCATCTTGCCGCCAAGATCGACTTTGATGCCCTTGCGGGTCGATCCCAGCATCGGGAGGAGCGACAATGTCAGATAGCCGTGCGCGACCGTGCCGCCAAAGAATGTCTGCGCGGCGCGCTCAGGATCGACGTGAATGTACTGGTGATCTCCTGTAGCGTCCGCGAACTGATTGACTCGTTCTTGCGAAATTTCGAACCAGTCGCTGACTCCAAGCTCTTGCCCGACGAGCTCCTTGAGCTCATCAACCGTCGTAACGACCCGCTCGTCGACGTCAGCGGAGTCACTCATCCCAACCTCCAGTCATAGATTCTCTGGTCCCCTGTCAGCCCGCGACTCCGGCGACGTGACCGCTCAGAACATTTTGCAGCACGCGTTCTCGATGGAACTCCGTGTTGCCGTAGAGCGGCTCGAGATGCTTGGCTCGCTTGAAGTAGAGGTGAAGGTCGTACTCCCAGGTGAACCCGATGCCGCCGTGAACCTGAATCGCGTCTCCGCACACGTGGCGCGACGCCTCGTTGAGGGCCGACTTGGCGACAGAAGCGGCGAGATCTGCGTCCGGAGCGTTCGCATCGAGCGCCCAGGCGGCGTAGTAGGCCGCTCCGTGGGAATTCTCGACCTGCTCGAGCATTTCCGCCAGCTTGTGCTTCACGGCCTGAAACTGGCCGATGAACTGTCCAAATTGCTTGCGAACCTTGGCGTAGTCAACCGACATCTCGAGCGACTTACGCGATGCGCCGAGCATCTCTGCGGCCGCGCCGACGGCGGCGGTCCGTAAAGTGGCTTCGAGGATCGGCCAGGCCTCGCCCTCGAGCCCGATCAAGTTCTCAATCGGTATCCGTACGTCGGAGAAGTGAAGCGTTGCCGTCCGCGTGCTGAGGTCCATCATGATCTCGCGCGTTGCACTGAGACCGGCTGAGTCCTTCGGTACCGCCACGATCGAGACGCCCTCTGCGCCCTTACCGCCCGACCGCGCCGCAACGAGGATGACGTCGGCGGACTCGCCAAATGGAACGAACCGCTTCGTTCCGCTCAAACGGTAGAAGCCGCCTTCTTTAACCATTGCCAGGTTGATCGCGTCTGGATCCCAGCCGATCGAATCCTCAAGGAACGCGAGCGTCATGGTCAGATCGCCATTGCAGACGTCCGGCAGATAGCGGGATTTAGCGTTGTCGTCGTTGGAGTGCATGATGGCCGACCCGCCCAGAACGACTGTCGCGAAGAATGGACCTGGATAGGGGATGCGGCCCATCTCTTCGAGTAGGATCGATTGCTCGATCATGCCCAGTCCGCCTCCGCCGTATTCCTCTGGGAACGGGAGCATGCCGAGCTGAATGAGATTACGGTAGATGCCGGGGTCGTAGCCGCGCTCGTCGTCCATCATGGCGCGAACGTGGGCTACCGGGCATTGTTCGGTGAGGAACTCGCGAGCCAGGTTCCTCAGCATGATTTGATCTTCGGTGAAGTCGAAATCCATCTTAGTTGTCCCCCTCCGCGCCGGTTCCGGCCTTTTGCGCCGCGGCGATCCGGTCTGCACGCACTTCCTTCGGCAGCCCCAGGACACGCTCGCCAAGGATGTTCTTTTGAATTTCGGAAGATCCAGCGTAGATCGTTCCGGCACGTGACCACAGGAATGTGTGCGCCCAGCTACCGGCTTCGCCATATCCTTCGGATTCCTGGTCGAACATGAGCTCCTTCGGTGCGCCGGCCAGTTGCTGGCCGTACGGGCCGAGAATGTCCAGGATCATCTCCTGTACGTGCTTGTCGAGTTCGGAATAGTGGAGCTTGGCGATGGAGGATTCGGGGCCGGGACGCTGGCCCTTCTCGAGGCTGCTGAGGATGCGAAGCGACGCGTAGCGCAACACTTCGATTTCGGAGTAGATCTGCCCCATTTTCTGGCGGATGATCGGATCATCGATGGCCTTGGTTCCGTCGACGCGCAACACTTGCACGACCTCGGTCAGCCGCTCGAACGACTGCTGCAGTCGTGAGACGCGGCTCAGCGCGTTGCCGCCGCGTTCGTAGCCGAGGGTCGTCTGAGCGATGCGCCAACCGGAATTCATCTCCCCGACCAGGTTGTCCGCGGGCACCCGCACATTGGTGAAGAAGACTTCACAGAACTCTTGGCTGCCGCTGATTTGCTTTAACGGACGCACTTCGACGCCTGGTGCGTTCATGTCGATCATGATGCAAGAGATGCCCTGGTGCTTGGGCGCGTTGCGGTCGGTGCGTGCCAGCATCATGCCCCAGTCGGACTGGTACGCGCCGCTGGTCCAGATCTTCTGGCCGTTGATGACGAATTCGTCACCGTCGACGTCGGCGCGACACTGCAAGCTCGCGAGGTCGGATCCCGAGTTCGGTTCTGAGTAGAGCTGGCACCAGATCTCCTCGGCCGTCAGAATATTCTTGACGTGCTCTTGCTTCTGATGCTCGGTGCCGTGGTGGATGAGTGTCGGGGCCATAATCGAGATTCCAAGACCATTGAGCGACGGCGGCGCACCGGCTCGCGCCAATTCCTCGCCGACGATGGCCTGCTCCATCGGCCGCGCCTCCTGGCCACCGTATTCCTTGGGCCAGCCCATACCGAGATAGCCCGCTTCGTAGAGCTTGGTATGCCAGATTCGCTTCTCATCAAGCGTTTCTGGCTTTTTCCTCGGCATGTTTTCACGCAGCCACTGGCGGACTCTGAGTCGAAATGCTTGATCCTCCGCCGTGTAATTCAGATCCATACGGGAAACCTCCCTGATCGAGCTCCCGTCGAAAAGGCGGGAAGCGTGTTCAGCGCCTTCCTCGGTCGTGGAAACCTGACTGCCCGGTCGATCCGGCTCAAACCTCATACACGAAGTTGCCGGAACGGGCCGGTCGTTGCGGTTCTCTCGTCTCGTCCTTCCTGTTTGTGAATACGCTACCCGTTTCCGTCATACGCGTCAACACAATTCGGCAGAACTGGACCGTCATATGCGCAAATGATGAAGTGGACCTGCGGGGCTGTTTGTTGAAAACTTGAAGAGGGTTACTATATGATCGCCCAAATGTTCACAATCTCCGCGTCCCGATTGGCGGATCGCCCGCGGGCCGGCGGAGTTATGACACCAAGCGCGATGTAAAGCCCAACGCCACCGAATCCACTTCTGCTTCCGTATCGAGACGGAATTATCGGAAGGATTACCTCAGTCGCATGAAAATCTGTGTCTGCGTTAAACACATCCCGGATCCGAACATGCCGATGACGGTCAGCCAAGAAACGCGACGCTTGATTCGGGGTCAAGGCCAATCGATTCTCGATCCGTCCGACGAGTTCAGCGTGGAAACCGCGCTGCGCCTTGTTGAGGAGCATGGTGGCGAGACCGTCGCAGTGACGATGGGTCCAGATGCGGCCGATGAAGCACTCCGCCGAGCCATGGCCATGGGCGTCGATCGATCGATCCTGATTTCAGACGACGGATTGGCCGGAAGTGACGTGATAGGAACTGTACGGGCGCTTGCGGCGGCCCTTAAGAAGGAAGATCCGGATCTGGTCATCTGCGCGACTGAGAGCACGGACGCCTACACCGGCATGGTGCCTGGCGCCCTGGCGGAGAAGCTCGATCTGCCGATGGTGACCTTCGCCCGCTCGGTGACGGTCGAAGGCTCGACGGTTTCGGCGCAACAAGATACAGAGCTCGGCTACCGCACGATCCAGGCAGAGCTGCCAGCGTTGCTGACCGTTACCGCCAGCATCGGCGAGCCTCGCTACCCGTCCTTCAAAGGGATGATGCAAGCCAAGAAAAAGCAGGTCGATCGGCTCGATTTATCCTCGCTCGGCGTCGACGGCGCGTCGGTCGGTGAAGCGGGTGCTCAGGAGCGAGTTCTTTCGATCGATCGGTCGCATCAAGAAAAAGAAGTGCGCAAGATCGTTGATGATGGCAGCGGCGACAGCGTCGGCGAGATCATCGCCTATCTCAAGAGCCTTCAGGTCGTCTAGTCAGATTGACTGAGTCGACCATGATACGACCGACGATTGTCTCAACATTAGTTAATCGGCACCGCGCGGACAGCCTGAATATTGACAAACGTTGTAGGAGTAATTGATGGCCTCACCGAGAATCTGGGTCTGGACCGATCTTTCACAAGACATGCCGCATCGGTTATCGCTTGAGCTTTTGGTTCCCGCCCGATCGCTTGGCTCGGCCGAGGCGATCGTGTTGGGAGCGGCCTCTGATGATGCAATCGCGCAACTTGGCGAACACGGCGCAAGCATCGTCTTTCATGGCGACGATGCCGATTATCAGGAATACGTCGCGGAGCCTCAGGCAGCCACGCTGGCTAAACTGGTCGAGTCAGAGCAACCCGATCTGATCCTGTTCCCGAGCACCTTCGCGGCGCGCGACGTTCAAGCGCGTCTGGTTGGAAAACTCGGTGTCGGCGTGGTCGCGAATGCCACCAACGTCGAGTTCGACGGCGGCAAAGTACGCGTCACAGTTCCCTATGGCGCCGAGACGATCGGCACGGTGACGCTCGACGGTGACGGCCCTGCCATCGTGCAGATGCGACCTAAGTCGTTTGCCGCGGAGGCGGTCGGCGGAACGGCTGAAGTACGCAAGATCGATATTCCCGTCGAGCAGTCGGCGTGTCGCGTCAAGATACTGGAGACCGTCGAGCAATCGGCGGAAGGCCCGAACCTCGAAGAGGCGTCGATCATCGTATCGGGTGGTCGCGGACTCGGCAAAGCCGATAATTTCTCCGTGGTTGAAGCACTCGCCAAGGAGCTCGGCGCCGCGGTTGGCGCGAGTCGCGCCGTCGTGGATGCTGGCTGGATTCCTTATAGCCATCAGGTCGGCCAGACGGGGAAGACGGTCAAACCGGACCTCTACATCGCGTGCGGCATTTCCGGCGCCATTCAACACATCGCCGGAATGGGAAGCAGCAAGCACATCATCGCGGTCAATACCGACCCGGATGCGCCGATCTTCGAGTATGCCGACCTGGGCGTCGTGGGAGATGCACTGACCGTCATTCCGAAGCTGACCGAGGCACTACGCGGTTGAGCTCGGGATGCAACGGGTAGTTTCCGAATGCGTTGTCATGGTTTTCATGGCGTCGGGGAGTTGAGTTGTCCTTTCTGAGCGCGATCTGGTCCGGTGAACGAGAAACTGTGCGGCAGGCGACCATCGTCTCGGGCTGTGTCGTGGCTCTGGGCGTCGCGCTCATCATTCTTGGCGTCATCGAGAACTGGGGACCGACGAGGCTTCCGGGCGCCATCCTGATCACCCTTGGAGGGGCGGTCGGTGGAGCAGCAGTCGGGCTATCCCAGCCCGTGCGCAGCGGCATCTGGGCCAGACTCAACCGCTGGCGCACCTGGATTGCGCTCGTGTGCGCGGTGGTGATCGCCACGCCTGCCCTGCTGGCAATGGGGAGCGCCATGTTCGGTCCCGTAGCGGGCGGCGGCGACGCCAAGAACACGGCCCTGGTTGCGGTCGGAGTGCTGCTCGGGCTCGTCTTCGCGCTGGGAACGGCACTCGCGGCGATCCTCTCCGTACAGGCCACGCGAAACAGAGTCGCTCGCCCTTCTGACCACCACGACCCAACCGATGTGGAAGGTCCGGCCTAATGCCAACCCGTGAGATCCTCTGGAACGTCGATTCCGTTGGTCGTGCCGCGATCTATGCGCTGCTGGTCATTCCGGTGGCGTTTCTTACGTGGGGCTTGGCCAGGCGCGTGGGCATGTGGCGGCGCGGTCAGGCTGATGATCGATTCGGGCATTGGTGGACCCGCACCCGCGGCGCCTTTACGCAAAGCATCATGCACGGTCGCATCGCACGCCGGAAGAATATCTATGGCGGAGTGATGCATCTGCTGATCTTCTGGGGATTCGTAACCCTGCTGATTGGCACGATCATCGTCATGATCGAAGACGACGTAACCGTTCCGCTCTTCAACTTCAGCTTCTACCACGGCGATTTCTACCTTGGGTACAAGCTCGCCATGAACCTCGCGGGTCTCATGCTCATCGCGGGCGTGATGATGGCCTTCTACAAACGGCTGGTCGAGCACCCCGCTACCAAAGACACCACCGCCGACGATCTGGTACTCCTATCGTTTCTGCTCGTGCTCGCCGTGCAGGGATTCACGCTGCAGGCGTTGCGACTGGCTGTCGTTCGGGATCCATGGGGACCGTGGTCGTTCGTCTCGTATCCACTTTCGCTCTCGCTGCGTGGCCTGCCCAGCGGATGGCTCGAGGCCGTCCATCAGGCAAATTGGTGGGTCCATTTTGCGACCACGTTCGCATTCCTGAGCTACTTCGCCTACAGCAAGATGATCCATCCGTTCACCAGCCTGGTGAACGTCTTCTTTCGACGGCTGAAGCCGATGGGCGAGCTGGATCCGATCCTCAACATCGAGGAAGCTGAAACGTTTGGCGTCGCCAAGCTCGAGGATTTCACCTGGGCGCAGTTGATGAATGTGGATGCCTGCATGCACTGCGGTCGCTGTCTCGAGTATTGTCCGACCTTCAACACGGGAAAGGCGCTCAGGCCGCGCGACCTCGTGCTCGAGCTCACCGGCTATCTCGCTGACAGCGGCGGAATATTCTCCGGCGAGCTTGGAGAGGGCGCGAATTCAGCCCGCTATCGCTGGGGAGCGGGCGCGGATCGAGATCTCCTGGGTGGCGTCGTCTCGACGGAAGAGATTTGGGATTGCACGACGTGCGGCGCCTGTATGCAGCAATGCCCGGTTTACATCGAGCACGTGCCGCTCATCGTCAGCATGCGGCGCAACCTTGTCCTTGAGCAGAGCGATTTCCCAGGCGAACTCGTGAATGTCTTCAACAATTTGGAGCGCGTCGCCAGCCCATACCAAATGCCGCCCAACCAGCGCGCGCAATGGACACGGCGCCTCGAAAAGCCTGTGCCGGAAATGTCGGAGCTCGAACCGGATCAAGAAGTGGAAGTCCTCTTCTTCGTGGGCTGCCTTGGCTCGTTCGATTCGCGAAATCAGCGCACGACGGTCGCGTTGGCGCGTATCCTCCAGCACGCGGGTATCAACTTCGCCATCCTCGGTAAAGAGGAGACCTGCACGGGTGATCCCGCCCGTCGCGTGGGCAACGAGTACCTGGCGCAAATGATGGCGCAGCAGACGGTTGAGACGCTCAACTCATATTCGTTCAAGAAGATCGTCACAGCCTGCCCACACTGCTTCAACGCCATCAAGAACGAGTTCCCGCAAATCGGCGGTAACTACGAGGTCGTGCACCACAGCCAACTGATCAGCCAGCTTATCGACGAAGGTCGTATCAAGCTCGATCCGACGTCGGCCGTGGCGCGCGGCAAGGTGACGTACCACGACCCGTGCTATCTGGGCCGCTACAACAAGGTGTTCGACGACCCGCGGAACGTGGTGACGTCGCTTCCGGGCGCCGAATTGACTGAGATGCGGCGCAATCGCAACACGTCGTTCTGCTGCGGCGGTGGTGGAGGGCGTATGTTCATGGAGGAGCACACCGGCCAGCGCATCAACCAGGCGCGCGTGCGAGAGGCGATGGAGACCGGCGCGGAGATTCTGGCGGCGGCCTGTCCCTTCTGCATGACCATGTTCGAGGATGGAATTCGAGGCGTCGGCGCGGAAGAAACGTTCGCCGTACGCGACATCGCCGAACTTATCGCTGAGGCGATGATAATGCCAGCGGCGGCGACCGGTTCAGCCAGTTTGCCCTCTGATTCCGATGCGCCGTCAGCCGCCTCGGAATGAGCCACGGAATTTGAATCTCACCGACGATGAAGGTTCAGGTGAGCATGAGCAAAGGCAACATATTGAGTTCCAGTTTGCAGATCGAGATCGTAGAAGTTCCGAATTCAGGATTCATGAGCGATCAGCCCACCAACGGTTGCATTGTTGGCACGCATGACGTCCTGATCATCGATCCTGGCGACGCCAACGGCGCCGAGATCTTCCTCAGCGCGCTCGCGAAGCGGGGCAATCCGCATGTCAAGGCTATCGTGCTCACCCACAGTCATCCGGATCACGCGATCGCTGCGTTGGCGCTCAAAGAGACGTTGGATTGCCCGGTCATGCTGAACCCCAAGGAACGGCCGATTCTGGAGCAGTTCAAGGGACTGACCTGGGACCAGGTTGACGAGGAGCTACACGGCGGGATGTCGGTTGAGATCGACGGCGGTCGCCTCGACGCCTACGACACACCTGGCCACTCACCAGGCCACGTGTCGTTGCTCGAACCAGAGTCACGCATACTCATCGCGGGCGACCTGGTGTCGGGGCACGGAACCGTCGGCATTTTCCCGCCACACGGTCGCATGATCGAGTACTTCGACTCTTTGCGCCTGGCCAGGTCACTGCGGCCGTCGGCGGTCATTCCCGGCCATGGGCCAACCCTCACAGAACCGATTGGATTGTTCGACCAGTATATCGAACGGCGCTCGAATCGAGAGCGGGAGATTTATGAGGTCGTCGAGCAGGGACCCGCGACCATCGAGGAGATGGTCACCAAACTCTATCCGGACGTGCTGCCCCACTTTCGACGTGCAGCCGGGGCAACCGTCCTCGCTCATCTGATCAAGCTCGAGTCGGAGGGCCGCGTGAGGTGTGATGGGGACGACCAGTTCGCAGACAGTTGGTCAGCTACCTGAGCAACAGCATCGAGCTGAGTCGTCGATCAGCGCGAAACGGCCACGAAGAAGGGCTTTAGCTTCGTCGTAGGCGAGTTCTCATTTTCCAGTCACCGCTAGTCCGCGTGGATCCCCCTCCTTCGGAGGGGGTGCATTTTGCGTGATGGCGCGGGCTTCGTCTTCCGCCAGCCGCGTGGGCGCCTTCTGGTTCGCCGGGTCGAGTCGACGAGTCACAACGACAGCCATCAACGCGAAGACACAGGCAATCAAGAACGGGACCTGATATCCAACAAAATTGAGGATGAATCCGGTGGTGATCGGCACCACGATCGCCGCCGCATGTTGCAGACTCACACCCATCGCAAGTGATGGGGCGATGTCGTCCGACGCCGCGACTTTGCGCAGATACGTGGCCGATCCGACCGACGAGAGTGGCATGATGAAGGTGTAGATGGCGTAGCAAAGGCCGGCAAAGTAGACGCTCTGGACCAATGCGTATCCGCCGAGGGCCACGATATAGGCGATGTTGATGACGCCCAGGATGCGCTTCTCGCCATAGGAGTCGATCATGCGCCCGATGCGTCGCCCGGACAGCATCGCCGTCAAATTCACCACGATAAGAAGTCCGCTGATCTTCGGGACGTCCAGCCCGTAGTGATTGACCAAGACCCATAGTCCAAATGAGAAGAAGATCTGTTGCCGTGCGCCGTCCAGCAACGAGAGGTAGTAGTAAAGGCGATACGGACGTCGGACGACGAATTTTTCCCGCTTGGTGTGACGTAACACCTCTTCACCGTCACGCAGGTTCGGGAAGGTCAGAACCGCGACACTGGCGACAAGGGCCAGGACTCCGGCAATGATGAAGGTCGGTCGATAGCTCACGACGTGAAAGTGGAATGCCAGCAGCACCAGGATCATGGCGGCCAGTCCACCACCAAAATTGACAGCCGACATCGTCCCGAGGATGCTGCCGCTCTTGTTTTCAGTCGTCAGACTCAACCCGAGTGCGTACTGAGTTTGCAGAACGGTGTGGTACCCCATCGACGAGATAATGACCCACGGCGCGACCGACCAAAAGGACGTCGACGCGCCGAAGAGCATGTAGCCAATCGCCAGCAGGACCAGCGCGAGCGCTGTCAGTTTCGGAATCGACAGCCGGTAGAAGAGCGCCGTGATGAAGATGAGCAGAAATCCAGGCACCTCGCGGATTGCGGTGATGTAGCCGAATTGAGGACCCTGGAGCTTGAGAACGTCTTCGAAATAGTTCGTGACGATGTTTTGTTGAGTCGCCATTGCCATCCCGAAGGCGGCGGTCATGATGGCGAGCAAAATAAAGCCGCGACGCACGGCGGGGGTGGTCTCTTCGACTTCCGCTCTCACCCGAGTTTATCTCCCGTTTTAGTTGATTTAACGCTACGTTGTTCGCTCGCGCAGGCGGTATTCTCTCATACTTGAGCCAAAAGTGGCACGCCGAATTCGGTCAATAGCATGATTTCGAGCGGCGAAGCGAAGTGAATTGCGAGTATGGATAATCGGAACATAGGGAGCGCGTGTGACACAAACGGAGAAGTCTGAAGCCAATCTGCCGGTGGAGCGATATGGCGGATTCTACGAAGCTCAGGGATTGTCTGTTCGTGACGCCCGACCGGGCGACGTCGTCATCGAGCTCAACAATCCGCGAGACGATCAACGCGGCGGGGGTGGCACGGCCGCATTGAACGGGGGCGTGATCGCGTACATGTTCGACGGTGCCATGGGCGCGGCGATCGCCTCGCTGGTGATTGACAAGTACGACATCGACTCTGAGGACGAATCGGCCTTCGGCGAAGCTACCATCAGCATGACGATCAACTACGTTCAGCCTGCCATGGGCGATTTGTTCGAAACGCACGGCCACGCCGTGCGAACCGGGAGATCTGTAGCCTTCGCGGAGGCCAAGCTGTACGACGAGAAAGGGAACGTTTGCGCCACGGCATCTGGTGTTTGGCGATTGTTTCTGAAACGTTGAACTGCTAGTAATCAACGAATTGAGTTTGCGCCGAGCGGACATTGTCAGCGGCTTCCCTAACCATGCCGTCGAGCAAATCTTTGACCGTTGGGACATCGTGGATCAGGCCGGCCACCTGGCCGGCCCAGACCCACCCGCCCTCAAGGTCGCCATCGATGGCACCGAGTTGATTGATTTGGCCTCGAATGGCGGCGATCACGCCTTCACGTTCACCTTGGCCTTCCATCTCGATGATTTGCTCAGCCATTGGATTGCGAAGGACACGTCCCGGCGTGCCCAGCGATCGTTCAATAATGGTCGTGTCCGTTTCCTTCGCCGCGACGAGGGCATCTTTGTAGTTGGCATGCGCCACGCATTCGGCCGTGGCCACGAAGCGCGTGCCCATCTCGATGCCAGACGCCCCCATCGCCAGGGCCGCGGCCAAACCGCGCCCATTGCCAATTCCGCCGCTAGCGAGGACGGGAATGGAGACCGACTCGAGAATGCGAGGCACGAGAACCATCGTGCCGACGTCATCGCGACCGAGATGTCCGCCGCCGTCGTACCCCACCGCGATTACCGCGGATCCACCAAGCTGATCCACCTTCTGCGCTTGCCGTACGCCCGCGACCAACACCAACGTGCGCACGCCGGTTCCAGCGAGCCTCGTCAGGAACGGCTCTGGATTGCCTGCCGTGAATGACATGATCGAGACGCCTTCATCAAGTGCCAGCTCGACCATGGGCATGATGTCCCGATGCGCGCTGATGGCGAAGTTGACAGCAAATGGGCGGTCGGTGAGATCGCGGACGTTACGAATCTCGTCCCGAAGCGCGTCAATGCCTCCCGGAACGGTCGCGGCGCTGATCTGTCCGAGCCCGCCTGCATTCGAGACGGCAGCGCATAACCCGGAGAACGCGAGGTGGGCCAGCCCTCCCTGCACGATCGGGTACTTGATGCCAAGTAATTCGGTCAGCGGCGTTTTGATGCGCATTCACACTCCTTCTCGCCCGCATGTGATAGTGACCCTTTGGATACGTGGTGACATGAATAGCAATCAGCGTCCGTCGATGCCGATGTTGGACGCCGCAGGGTTCGGTGGACATAAGCCCAGGTCAGGATTGCCGATTCGGCGCCTTGGTGCAATGCTATAGGCATCCTAACAGGACGGCCAGATGCCCAGATACGGGAGTCTCGCCGGATTACAACTGAGAACGCAGATTCGATTCGCTGGAACGCATGGCAGGGAGTTCTCACGGATGCGAATTCGAAAGGTTGGGGTGATCGGCGCCGGAACGATGGGCGCGGCGATCGCCGCTTTGACGGCATCGGCTGGGCTACCGGTCGTGCTGCTGGATGTGCCGGGAAACGAAGGTCAAAACGCCGTCGCCAAGAGCGGTTTGGACCGCGCATTGAAGTCGCGCCCAGCGTCATTCATGGACCCAGCGCGAGCGACGTTGATCCAGCTCGGAAATACCGAAGATGATCTGAGTCGGCTGCGGGATTGCGATTGGGTCATCGAGGCGATCATCGAGCAGGCCGCACCGAAGAGGGCATTGTTCGAGAGGTTGGACGGCCTTCTCCCCGAGTCGACCATAATCACAACGAACACGTCAGGCATCCCGATTGCCAGCCTAGTTAGAGAACGTTCGGAGAGTTTTCGCAAACGATTCTTTGGTACGCACTTCTTCAACCCGCCCCGCTATCTGCATCTCCTCGAGATCATCCCGACGAACGAGACCGACCCGAGCTATATCGACACGGTCGAACGGTTCGGCCGCGAGGTGTTGGGTAAGGGAACCGTGCGCGCCAAAGATGTTCCCGGCTTCATCGCCAACCGGCTGGGCGTCTTCGGGATGGTTCGCGCGATTCGTTTGATGCAGAAACACGATCTCACGATCGACGAAGTGGATGCGCTGACCGGTCCGTTGATCGGGCGACCTCGCTCGGCCATTTTCCGTACGGCGGATCTCACCGGGATCGACGTGCTCGTTCATGTCGCAGACGGACTTGCCGAAACGACCGGCGAGGACTTCGAACTTCCCGATTGGGTCCATCAGCTCATGTCGGACGGGCGCCTCGGCGAGAAGTCCGGCGGCGGATTCTATCGCCGCCAGGACGGGGCCATCCTGACACTTGACTGGAAAACGAATGAGTATCGACCGCGAGCGGACCTTCGGCTGCCGGAGATCGGCCCAGTCAATGATCGGCCTCTAAGCGAACGGCTTTTCGCCGTGCTCGAGCTTCCGGGCAAATATGGCGAGTTCATGCGTGGACTTCTCGCCGACAACACCGAATACACCCTGAAGTCGGCCGACAAGATCGCCTACGACATCATCGATATCGACCGAGCCATGGAGTGGGGATTCGGCTGGGAGATCGGTCCGTTCAAGCAGATCGATGCGCTCGGCGTCGACCGCGTACAAGCGCTGTTGACTCAACACGACACCTCTCCTCCCGCCCTGTTGAGTGACGCGGCGGATGGGTTCTATCGAGAATCGGACGGGAGTCGTCAGCAGCTGCAATTTTCTGGCGGGTTCACGTCGATTCGACCGATTCCCGGAATGCTCTCGCTCAGCGAACTGCGTCGTGAAGGACGGGTCGTCAAGGAATCGGCTGACGCCTCACTGTTCGACCTTGGCGACGGCGTCGCGCTGGTCGAGTTCCACACAAAGATGAACACGATCGGCGACGGCATGCTGCGCATGATCGACGAAGCGCTGAAATGGGTGGAGCAGAACAACTACGCCGGACTCGTGATCGGGAACGAGCACGAGCGGGCGTTTTCCAGCGGCGCGAATGTCGCGCTCATGCTCGCGCTGGCCCAGGAAGGCGCGTGGGACGACCTGGAGTTGGCCGCCCGAGCTTTTCAGCGCGCCACCACCAGTCTGCGCTATGCGCCATTCCCGGTGGTCGTAGCGCCATTTGGCCTGACACTGGGAGGCGGAGTCGAGTTCGCGCTGCATGCCGACCGCGTGCGCGCAAGTGCCGAACTCTATATGGGGCTGGTCGAGACCGGCGTCGGGATCATCCCGGCCGGCGGCGGCACGAAAGAGATGCTCTTCCGCTTCACCAATGATCTGAATGCCTATCCGGAGGCTGACCAGTTCGAAGCCTTGCGGCGGGCGTTCATGTTGATCGCGATGGCGCAGACGAGTCAGAGCGCGCTCGAAGCCCGCAACTACGGATTCTTGCGTCCTCAGGATCAGATCAGCATGAATCGCGACAGACTGCTCGCCGACGCCAAGCGGGCGGTGCTTGATCTGGCACCGGGCTACGTCGCACCGGTCCCTGGCACGATTCGCGTCCTCGGTAGCGATGCAATCGGGAATTTGCGTTACGCCGTCTGGTCGATGCACGAAGCCGCGCAGATCACCGATCACGAAGTGCTGATCGCGAATGAACTGGCGTACGTGCTGTGCGGCGGTGACGGGCTTCCACACGATGCGACCGAGGAGGAAATTCTCGGCCTGGAGCGCGAAGCCTTCTTGAAACTCATCGGGACGCGAAAGACGCAGGAGCGCATGGCCCACATGCTGAAGACCGGCAAGCCCCTCCGCAACTGACGACGGGTGTATGGCTCGCCGATGAGACGGAATTCTCTTTTGAGGAGCGCAGGTAATGAATGACGCGGTTATTGTGAGTGCGGTGCGGAGTCCGGTCGGCAGAGGCAAGTCGGACGGGTCGCTGGCGCACGTCCATCCGGTCGACGTCTCGGCGACGGTGATGAAGTCGGCCGTCGAGCGGGCTGGAATCGACCCGGAGCTGCTGGACGACGTCCTCTGGGGATGCGCGCTGCCGGAGGGCGGCCAGGGATTGAACGTGGCTCGACTGTCTCTGTTGCGGGCAGGATTCCCGGTAACGGTCCCGGGTGCGACGGTCAATCGATTTTGTAGCTCCGGTTTGCAGACCATCGCCATGGGCGCTCAGGCGGTCATGAGTGGGATGGCGGACGCGGTGCTCGCTGGCGGCGTCGAACTGATGAGCCAGGTACCGATGTCCGGCTTCCACACGCGCATTCACCCCGAGTTGATCGAACCATACATCGGGATGGGATTCACCGCCGAACGCGTTGCTGAACGCTGGGGCATACCTCGTGACGAACAAGACCGCTACTCCTACGAAAGCCACCAGAAGGCGTCCGAGGCGTGGTCATCGGGACGATTCGAGGATGAAGTTGTCTCGGTGGCGGTCGAAAAGCCGATTCGTGACGGCTCTTCGGGTGAGAGTGAGTCGCAACCATTCTCACGAGACGAGACCATTCGACCAGAAACTACAGTCGAACGCCTGGCAAAGCTTCGGCCAGCCTTCAAGACGACCGGATCGGTGACCGCCGGCAACTCGAGTCCGTTTTCGGATGGCTCGGCAGCGGTCGTTATCATGTCGGCTACCAAAGCCGCTGAACTTGGCATCAAGCCGCTGGCACGGTTCATCACCTTTGCCGTGGCCGGCGTCGAGCCTGATGTCATGGGCATCGGCCCGGCCAAAGCTGTGCCGAAAGCGCTGGAGCGTGCCGGAATCAAACTTGACGACGTGGATTTGATCGAGTTCAACGAGGCCTTCGCCGCGCAGGTCCTGGCCGTCGTCAAGGAGCTCGGATTTCGAACCGACATCATGAACGTGAATGGTGGCGCCATCGCGCTGGGTCATCCGTTGGGCGCCACCGGAGCGAAGCTCACCACGAGCCTGATCCACGAGCTTCGTCGACGAGGAGGCGGCACCGGGCTGGTCACCATGTGCATCGGCGGAGGCATGGGTGCAGCGGGTCTCTTCGAAGTGTATGCCGCCTGAGGCGCTGAAAGGATTTCGCCATGGCTAGCGCCGAAGAGATCGCCCGCAAGGGCGGCGGATGGGTGCTCGAACGGCCTGAATCGATCTTCACGCCAGAAGATTTCGACGATGTGACGCGTGATCTGGCCAAGGTCACTCGTCAGTTTGCCGAACGGGACGTCCTTCCCAAGCTGGATCGCATGGAGCATGGGGAGCTGGAGCTCAACGTTCCGTTGATGCAGCGTGCTGGTGAGCTTGGACCGCTGGCCGTGGAAATCCCTGAGGCATATGGCGGTCTCGATCTTCCCAAGGTGATCGCGGCGGTCGTCACCGAAGAGATGGCCGTGACCGGTGGATTCGCGGTCACGATGACGGCGCACACCTCGATCGGGACGCTGCCGCTGGTCTATTTTGGCACCGAACAGCAGAAGCAAAAGTATCTGCCCCGGCTGGCGACCGGCGAGTGGATCGCCGCCTACGCGTTGACGGAGACCAACTCGGGATCCGATGCGCTCGGTGCGCGCACGCGTGCCACGCTCTCCGCGGACGGCACTCATTACGTCCTCAATGGAACCAAGCAATTCATCTCGAACACTGGGTTCGCCAATCTCTTCACCGTCTTCGCCAAAGTAGACGGCGAAGCGTTTACGGCGTTCCTGGTCGAACGAGACTTTCCAGGCGTCGAGTTCGGCGAAGAAGAGCACAAGATGGGGATCAAGTCCTCGTCGACTCGGCAGCTGGTGTTGCGGAATTCCCAGGTGCCCGTCGAAAACGTGCTCGGCGAGATCGGCAAGGGACATCGAATCGCGTTCAACGTGCTGAATATTGGTCGCTTCAAGCTGGGAGCAAGCAGCGTTGGCGCCGCCAAGCGCGCGCTTGGCCAGTCAGCGAGCTACGCCCAGGAGCGGTCCCAATTCGGCAAACCGATCGCGAGCTTCGGGATGATTCAGCAGAAACTGGCCCGCATGGCGATGCGAATCTTCGCCGCCGAGAGTGCCGTCTATCGCACGGTCGGTTTGATCGATGAGGCCATCGGCGAAAGCAAAGAGACTGATACCGCCCTGGCCGCCATTCAGGAATACCTCATCGAATGCTCGATCGTGAAAGTCCATGGCACCGAGATGCTCGACTTCGTCGTCGACGAAGGAGTCCAGATCCATGGCGGATACGGCTACCTCGCCGATTTCCCCATCGAACGCGCCTATCGCGATTCCCGTATCCAGCGCATCTTCGAAGGGACAAACGAAATCAACCGCCTGCTGATACCGGAAATGCTGTTGCGCCGGGCGATGAAGGGTGAACTGCCCCTCTTTGAGGCTGCACAGCGACTACGGAGTGAGTTGCTGGAGCCAAGCTTCGAGCGTCCCGAAGGGCCCTGGGCAGCAGAGTTGGAGCAGGTCGGCAATCTGAAGAAACTGGCGTTGATGATCGCGGGGCTCGCGGTGGAGCGGTTTGGCACTGGCCTCGTTTCGGAACAGGAGGTCGTGGCATCGATCGCGGACATCCTCATCGAAGCGTTCGCGACCGAATCGACCGTGCTTCGCGCCCAGCGGCTGGACCGAGACGTGTCGAACGGGATGGCCCGACTCTATCTTGATTTCGCGCTCGACCGGGCACGACGCGCAGCGGAATATGCCCTGCCGCGGGTTGCCGCCGGTGACGAGCTTCGCACCTTCGCATCTGTAGTTCGACGACTCACGCGAAATGAACCGGTTGACGCCGTTCAGCTTGAGCGCGACGTCGCTGAGCACGTGCTGAAGGCGAACGGATATCCGCTTCACGCATAGAATCGCGAATCCGATCTCATGATCCGGCGTCAGGGTTCTGGCTCTCAAATTGTGATGCTGCAGGCGAGAAGGGAGACCGTCATGGACGGTTTGATGATGGACTTTCAACTGACCCTCCCGGCCATATTACGGAGGGCTGAAACCTATTATCAGCGCCGAGAGATCGTGACTCGAATGCCAGACCGTTCGCTGCACCGATATACGTATAAAGAAATGACGGAGCGTGCCAAACGCCTCGCCGTTGCGCTGCGCGAGCTCGGTGTCGAGTCGGGAGATCGAGTAGCGACGTTGGCCTGGAACAACTATCAGCATCTGGAGGCCTATTTCGGCGTTCCGCTCTCCGGCGCGGTGCTCCACACGCTCAATCTTCGCTTGCACCCGGACGATTTGACTTTCATCATGAATCAGGCCGACGACAAGGTGCTCCTCATCGACGAGGTCCTCTGGCCATTATTCGAGCGAGTCAAGGGAGCGGTTCATCTGAGTCAAGTGGTCGTCATCTCAAAGAGTGGCCTACCACAGACCGCGATCGAAGGAACGATCGATTACGAAACGTTGCTGGAGAGCGCGGACATCTCAGATTTCCAATATCCGGAGTTCAACGAACAGCAGGCCGCGGCCATGTGCTACACGTCCGGCACGACGGGTCGTCCCAAAGGCGTTCTCTACTCTCACCGTGCCATCGTGCTGCATTCGCTCGGGTCGGCACTAAGCAGCGACACCAGCATCAAAGAATCCGACTCCGTTCTTCCGGTTGTGCCCATGTTCCACGTCAACGCCTGGGGCATGCCGTTTACCGCCACGATGGTCGGTGCCAAACAGGTCTTCCCCGGTCCGTACCTCGACGGCGAAAGCCTGGCGGAGTTGCTGGACGTCGAGAAGGTGACGCTCACCTGCGGGGTGCCAACGCTCTGGCTCGGTCTCCTTCAGATCCTGGACAGCGATCCGGACAAGTACGATCTTTCGAATCTTAGATCCGTCCTGTCCGGTGGTCAGGCGGCTCCCGAATCCCTCATCCGCGGCTTCAAGGAGCGTCACGGGATCGACCTTTCCCAGGGTTGGGGCATGACCGAGACGACTCCCGTCGGATCGGTTTGTCATCCTCCCGTGGAGCTACTTCCGCTCTCCGACGAGGCGTTCTATCACTACAAGACCAAGTCGGGGCGACCGCTTCCATTCGTGGAGATGCGGCTGCGCTCCGGCGATCAAAATGTGCCGTGGGATGGAGAGAGTCTGGGCGAGCTCGAGGTTCGCGGACCATGGGTCGCCGCCTCCTATTTCGGAGCGACGGACGGATCGGACCGGTTCACGGACGACGGTTGGTTCCGCACCGGCGACATAGCGACCATCGACGACCTCGGCTATATGGAAATCCGCGACCGGCTCAAGGATGTCATCAAGTCTGGCGGCGAGTGGATCAGCTCGGTGGCTCTCGAGAATGCATTGATGGGACATCCCTCGGTCGCCGAAGCTGCCGTCATTGCGGTTCCGGATCCACGTTGGCTGGAGCGGCCGGTTGCAGTGGTCGTGCTGAAGTCGGGCATGACCGCGACAGAAGCGGAGCTCATTCAATATCTGGAGCCGAAATTCGCCAAGTGGTGGCTGCCCGACGCAGTCGAATTTCGCGATTCGATTCCGCGCACGTCGACTGGGAAGTTCCAGAAGTCGACATTGCGGGACGAAATCGCGCCGCGTTATGAGGGTGCGGTAAGCAAACAGAAGGCGGATTAGTTCGGGATTCATCTTGCCAATGTGATTTCGAGGGGGCGCGAAACGCGTCCCCTTTTTCGCGCTGACCGTGGAGTTGCCGATCTGTGACGAGCGTGGATTGAGTGAATCGGCACCTAACTTGCAGTTGAAGCACTGGAAATACTGAGACACTACGTTATTTTAGGAGGTGCTACCCCGTGGCAGGATTCGACCAGTATCACGAACCAGCGAGTGAACTCTCGCAAGAAACCCGGACCTTCGCTCGCATGATCGCGTCGCTCGCGGAGGAGGCTGATGCCATCAATTGGTATGAGCAGCGGATGTCGGTTGAGCAAAACGATGAGGCGAAGCGCGTCATGCGTGTGGCGCAAAAGGAAGAATTCAAGCACTTCGCCATGGACCTCGAGTTCCTCATTCGTGGAAAGCCAGCCTGGAAGGCCGCGCTCCAGACGGTTCTGTTCAAGTCGGGGGACATTCAGAAGCTCGGCGAAGCCGTTGAGGACGCCCAGAGCAAAGCGTTAGGCGGGTAGTTCGACTCGATCTCGGAGCCAAATTCTATCCGTGGAAAAGATTTCAGACGCCTGGCCCGACGAGATCGTCGGGCCAGGCGTCTGATTGTTTCGATTTGCTTGTGTTCGGCTCGCCGACTCGGTGCCAGCGTTATTCCAGTAGGCTTTCCTCTTCGGCTAGCTTGCGCAGGCGTTCGAGCGCATCAGCCCAATAGGGCTCGTATTTCGCGATCCACGGAGCGAGCGCGGCGGCCATGGCGTCCGCGTCGATGCGGTAGACGCGATTCCGACCGTCCTTTGTCGCTGCGACCAGTCCGACTTCACGCAGCACCATCAGGTGCTTCGAGATCCCCGAATCAACCAGATCAGGAAATTCGGACGCAATCTCGCTGACCGTCATTGAACTCCGTTCGGCGAGTAGGTCCAGAATGTGCCTGCGTGTGGGGTCTGCGAGAACCCGGAACAGGCTATCGCTGGTGCTAGACACCGAAGGAGACCAGTTCAGCGAGTGCGTCAAGAATCTGATGGCTGTCGGCTCCTCGCTCATACGCCTGGACCGTCTGTGGCCAGCTCGCTTTGCCGATTCCTGCAAATCCATCGTGGATCAGGCAGACGCGCGTACCGATCGATGTTGGCTCCAACGTGATCAGAAGGCGCGCGGGATACACCCAATCGCCGCCCTCTTCGAGCCAGGAGAGGACCAGTTGCCCTTCTGGAACCATTTCCAGCACTCGACCGCTGATCGTCGTTTCACCGTCTGAACCCATCATCCGATACTCGCCACCGACCGTTAGATCGATCTCGAGGTTGGGACTAATCCAGCGACGCAGACCCTCAGGTGTTGCTAGCCAGCGCCACACGGCGCTCGGCGGAGCTTGAATATCGATCGAGCGAGAAACAGCAGGCATCAGACCTCCTCCAAAGCATTACCGAACAGTAAGGTGTTTCTGATGCATTACTCTACGGTAAGGTATTGGCATTGTCAAGACGGATGAGAAAAGAGATTCCCGTTCGGTAGGGGCGAAGCTTGACTTCGCCCAACGCCTGAATCGCCGGGCTCGTTCTGCTGGCCCCTGCAGTTTGTACGGGCGACGCATGCGTCGCCCAGCGCAAGCGACGAGTGGCATATTCTCGCTTGCGCCCGTAAGCCGGTCGCCACAGCACACCGTCGATCCCTCGATTTGGTGTCGAGTCTCGTCACGTGTTGGGCGACGCATGCGTCGCCCGTACGTTCCGTCGCTTTGCGACTTGCAACTGGCGAGACTGGGCTGACGCGAGCGTCGCCCTCAGAAGAGGGATTGATTGGAAGGCATTACACGAAACAGGCAACCAAAAAGCCCGCCTTCGGATGAAGACGGGCTCTGCAGAGCGGGAGACGAGACTCGAACTCGCGACAACCTGCTTGGAAGGCAGGCACTCTACCAACTGAGTTACTCCCGCGGAGTCGGGGTGAGAGGACTTGAACCTCCGACCTCAGCGTCCCAAACGCCGCGCGCTGCCAACTGCGCCACACCCCGGCGACGTTGATCGCGCCTCAAAGTATAGCACGATCGAAGATCGATTCCGGAACGTCCAAAGGTCCCTATGCTTCGGGAATCAGCCTGGCCCAGCGTAGCGGCCCCACCTGCAACACGGCCGGTTTCTCGATGGTGACCGTGGCGTTCGGGTCGGTTATGCGCTCTCCGTCGAGTCGCACGGCGTTGCCCTGGACGAGCCGACGCGCTTCATTGCCGGAGTTCGCCATCCCTGCGTTCAACATGATCGAAATGATGCGAGATTCTCGAGGCACGCTGAACTCGTCGAGTTCAGCCGGCATTTCGTGCTGACGGAAGACGCGATCGAATTCTTCGCGCGCGGCCTTGGCCGATTCGGCATCATGCAGGTCGGTCACGATCTGAACAGCGAGCTTGTCTTTGATGTCGCGCGGATTCATCTCGCCACGCTCGGCGGCCGCCAGCATACGGTTGACCTCGTCCATGGGAACGTCGGTCACCAGCCGGAAGTATTCCGACAAGGATGCATCCGGAATCGACATAACCTTTCCAAACATCACGTTCGATGGCTCGTTGACGCCGATGTAGTTGTCGAGACTCTTGCTCATCTTCTGCGCGCCGTCGGTGCCGGTAAGCAACGGCCAGGTCAAGATATTTTGCGGCACCTGGTCCATGTCCCGCTGGATATCGCGTCCGACCAAGAGGTTGAATGTCTGATCGGTGCCGCCGACCTCGACGTCGGCATGCACGGCGACGGAGTCGTACGCCTGCAGCAGTGGGTAGAGGAGCTCCGTGATGGCGATGGGGGAGCCCTGCGAGTAGCGGCTGGCGAAATCTTCACGCTCGAGCATGCGCGCGACAGTGTATTTGCTCGTCAGTTGAATGACGTCGGTCAGTGAGAACTCCCCGAACCAGGTGCTCTGCCGCACGATTTCGGCACGTTCGGTGTCCACGACCTTCGAGAATTGATCCAGGTACGTCTGCGCGTTGTGCTCGACCTCTTCGACCGTCAGCATCTGCCGCTGTGCCGAACGTCCCGACGGATCGCCGATGCGGGCGGTCCAGTCACCGATAATGACCACTACCTGGTGGCCCATATCCTGGAACTCGCGGAGCTTGCGGAAACCGGCGTAATGGCCGAGGTGGATGTCCGGTCGAGTAGGATCGACACCGAACTTGACACGTAGCGGCCGGTTTCCCAGCAGCTTCTTTTTCAGATCGTCACGGACGATGACGTCCGCGACCGCGCGGGTCAACAGCGCTTCAGCGGCCGCCTCCCGATCATCGACATTACCTGTCACCGGTCAACGCTCCCTTACCAATTCCAAGAATCGCTCGCAGAGCGTCTCCCGGCCAGTCGTCCGAAATGCGTGCGATCAATTGCTCAGTCTGTGCCTGATCCCGATGCATCTGCGCGATGAGCGCATCGGCAGAGTCAAACCATTGGTCGCCGCGGACCCGGTCGAAGAATAGAACTGTCAGTACCGAGTCGTAGAGGTTACCGCTGAAACCGATCAAGTTGACCTCAACCGCCCGCGACTCCTCCGCAAACGTTGGGTTGGACCCGACGTAAACCATCGATGGAATCAGCTCGTCGCCGCGAGACGTCTGAGTCATGGCGGCGTAAATGCCGTCAGCCGGAACAATGACGTTGTCCAGCACGCTCAAATTCGCCGTGGGGAATCCGAGCTGACGACCTCGACGCTTGCCTTCAGTTACGGTACCGCGCAGAAAGAACGGGCGTCCGAGGAGCGCTTCAGCGTGCTTTACATCCCCTTCAGCAAGCCGAGAGCGGACCAGGCTGCTGCTGAAATCCGCGTCGCCTTCACCAATGCGATCAATGATGCGCACCGAATAGCCATGCTCTTTCCCGAGTTGACCCAGCACCTCCGGATTTCCGGAGCGGTTGTGCCCAAAGGCGAAATCAGCACCGACGATGATCTCTGTCGGGTGAAACGCATCGACAACCTGTCTGACGAATTCAATTGGGTCAAGACCAGCGACATCACGCGTGAACCGAATTGGAACGACTTCGTCGACTCCCAGCGATCTGATCAGATCCAGCCGGTCGGCGGTGGACGTCAATCTCGGGAGCCGCACCTCCGGCCGCAAGACTTCAAGGGGCAGCGGATCAAAAGTCACAACCGCGGAATGAACGCCGCTCTCTCGAGCGTCGGTTACGACCGCATCGATAAGATGCTGATGTCCGAGGTGAACTCCGTCGAAGTTCCCAATCGTGATGACGTGCGCAACGCTGGCACTCTGTTCGCGGTCAGGAAAAAGCTGCGGGATCACCCGCGTCCTCCCATGATCATTCGTGTACGACGATTCGAGGCTGGTAAGTCGCGTCAACTGGGTGGAATTCGCCCACACCCAACCAGGTTCCATTCGGCTGGAACGCGTGCGCGATCGCGCTTGCCTGTAGGGAATTGCTCGCGACCACCGGTCGCCCATCATACCATGCGCGTTCGCCATCCGAGTCGAGCAATAGAGCCCGCGTTTCAGTTGGAATGTAGGCCGGGTGCAGCGCGAACGACGAGAACGTTGCGGGAGTCAATTCACGTTCGAGCTGCGCAAGCGGCCATGAATTCGTCAGTTCGAACGAACCAGATCTTACCCGCAGCAAATAGTGTAAATAAGCCCCGGTCGAGAGACTGGCACCGATGTCTCTGGCAAGAGAACGAATATAGGTGCCGGCTGAGCATTCAATGTCCAGAATGAGATCAGGGTAAGTGAACTCGACGATGCTAAGTGAGTGGAACGTGACCTCGCGGCTCGGGATGTCGACGTCCAGCCCACGGCGCGCCTGGCGATACAGCGGCTGTCCTTGAACCTTGATGGCTGAATGAGCTGGAGGAATCTGGCTCTGCGGTCCAACATACCTGCCAACGACGTCACGCACGGCATCTTGTGACGGATGAGTATCTTGTTGACTCGACAAAATAGCGGGACCTTCGATGTCGCCGCTCACCGAGTCGACGCCGAGCACGATGTGAGCCAGATAGCGCTTGCGGGAGTTTGTGAGAAACGACAGGAGCTTCGTCGCGCGGCCTACCGCGATGACTAACACGCCCTCCGCAGCGGGATCGAGCGTTCCGGCGTGGCCGACTTTGCGTGTGTTCAGCACTCGTCGCACGCGCGCCACGACGTCGTGGGACGTGATTCCACGGGGCTTATCGACAATGAGCAGACCGTGGACGTCGGCCATCAGGACGATGCAGCAGTGAAGTCGCGGTTAGTGACGCGTCTGGAAATGTCGCGCAGGAACTTGTCTCGTGATTCCTCACCCGGGGGCAAACTGCACCCCGCCGCCCGGCTGTGGCCACCGCCTCCATACAGCTGAGCGAGCTTGGCCACATCCACGTCGTTCGCGATCGCTCGAAGGCTGGCGCGCCAACCACCTGGATTTTGATACAGGAGGATCCCGACCGTCGCCTCGCGCGTACCAGCGATGAAGTTGACGATGCCTTCGCCCTCGGAAGAGAGCGCTTCACTCTCCTGGAGCATGTCCGGTGTGATCTCAGTCCAAACGATAGGACCGAGCATCGTGGCTCGCCGCAACGCGTGGCCCCAGAGGCGCACGGTGGAGTAAGGCTTGACTCGGAACAGGCTGTCGACAATGGCGACGATGTCCGCCTTGCGATCGACCAGGTCCGCCGCGACGCGCAAGGTCCTGCTCGTCGTGCTTGGCGTCTTGAGACCGAGCGTGTCGCCATAGATTCCAGCCGCGAGGCACGTGGCCACGTCTGGGGTCATCGTGACGTTCAGTTCGGTAAACATCATGGTCAGAATCTCGCACGTCGCGGCCGCGAATGGATCGACGACGAACGCAACTCCAAAGCCCGCGTTGGTGACGTGGTGGTCGACGCTCACGAGCGGAACGCTGCCGTCAAACCAGGAATTGTGCTTGTAATAGAGCGGTCCCATACGATGGAGCTCAGCACAATCGACGACGAAGATCGCGTCGAACTCCGAGCGCTGGATTTCGCTTGGATGTCTGAGACGATCAGCGCCGGGAAGGAACAAGAGCGTGTCCGGAAGATCTCCGTCCCCGACGGCGGGAATCACGGTTTTGCCCTTGGAGGCCAGCAGATCGGCAACGGCCAATGCCGAAGCTACCGCGTCCGCATCTGGATGAGCGTGTGTCGCAATCAGCAGACTCTTGGCCTCGGATACCACGTCCCAGATGTGCGCGAACGACGCGGCGACTGTCGTCTGGTCGCCCGACGCGGCGCCCGTCGTTGAAACGGAGTCAGTCACGTTCGTTTTCGTCCTTACCTTGCGTGGCTTTTTCAATAGCATCGTCGTGCTGACGCATCTCATTCAGCGTTCGCGTCATCTGTTCTGCTCGCTGCATCGAGTGATCCGCGCGGAAATTGATCTCCGGGATGTGGCGCGTATGCATTCTCGGCTTGAGCTGATGCCGAATGAAGCCAGCCGCTCCGTTCAGCACCGTCACTGCCGACGCGAACTCCTCGTCCGTTCCAAGCACGGAGACGAACGCACGAGCATGTCGAAGATCCGGGCTCACGTCGACGTGCGTGATGCTGACCAGACCCAATCGTGGATCCTTCAGCTCGCGAAGCATGATCTCGCTGATCTCTTGACGCAAGAACTCAGAAACTTGTTGTTGCCGTCGAGAGGTCATCAGGCTGGTTCCTTCCGCTCGACAGGTTGAGCGCGCGGCCATCGAATAAAAAGACGAGCCCCGAGAACCTCGGAGCCCGTCTTCCATTGGCTAGAGCGTTCGAGCGACTTCTTCCGTGTGATAGAACTCGATCTGATCGCTCACCTCAATATCGTTGAATCCGTCGATCGTGATGCCGCACTCGTAACCGGCTTGCACCTCACGCACGTCGTCCTTGAAGCGCTTCAGCGACGCCACGACACCATCGTGGAGCACGGTGCCGTTTCGCAGGATGCGCACATGGGCGTTGCGGTTGGCTTTGCCATCGAGAACGTAGAGTCCGGCGACGACGTCGCGAGTCGGCAGGCGGAACGTGTCCCGAACCTCGGCATAGCCGTCGGTCACTTCCTTCTGCTCCGGCGCCAGCAGACCAGTCATGGCCGCGCGCATCTCGTCGACCAGGTTGTAGATGATGTTGTAGTAGCGGATATCGACGCCCGCGTTGTCGGCGGCGCGTCTGGCAGCCGCGTCTGGCCGAACGTTGAATCCGATGATGATCGCTCCCGAAGCGACGGCCAACATCACGTCCGATTCGGAGATCGCGCCGGTGCCCGTGTGGACCACCTTGACGCCGACCGTCGACGACTCTTCGTTCAGCTTCATCAGAGTGCCTTGAATGGCCTCCAGTGAACCCTGCACGTCCGCTTTGAGGACGACGCGCAGTTCCTGCGTTTCGCCTTCCTGCACGTGAGAGTAGATCTCGTCGAGCTTGATGACGCGTGTTTCGGTGAACGCCTCAGCGCGCCGCTGTCGAGTCCGCTCTTCAGCCAGTGCTCGCGCGCTGCGCTCGTCCTCGACGACCTGCATGATGTCGCCAGCCTCCGGAACTTCGAGGAGACCGAGGATCTCGACCGGCATGGCCGGTTCCGCGCGTCGTAGTTTGCGGCCGCGATCGTCGTTCATTGCTTTGATTCGGCCCCAGGTAGCGCCCACCACAACGATGTCGCGAATACTGAGCGTTCCAGATTGAATGAGTGCGGTAGCAACCGGACCGCGGCTGCGGTCCACTTTGGCTTCGATGATGACGCCGATGGCCGGCTTGTGCGGATTTGCCTTGAGGTCCTGAAGGTCTGCGACCAGCAAGATCATCTCGAGCAAATCATCGATCCCGAGCTTTTCCTTGGCTGAAATCTCGACGAAGGGAACGTCGCCGCCGTAGTTCTCCGGGATAACCCCAATATCCGACAGCTGCTGTTTGACTCGGTCGGGATTGGCCGAGGGAAGGTCGATCTTGTTGACCGCCACGATGATCGGCACGTTCGCCGCTCGGGCGTGGTTGACAGCTTCACGCGTCTGCGGCATCACCCCGTCATCGGCGGCGACCACAAGTACCGCGATGTCGGTCACCTGAGCTCCGCGAGCACGCATGGCCGTGAAAGCTTCGTGGCCCGGTGTGTCCAGGAACGTGATCTTGCGGCCCTGAATGTCGACCTGATAGGCACCGATGTGCTGGGTGATTCCGCCGGCTTCGCCTTCGGCTACGTTCGTCTCGCGAATGGCATCAAGAAGCTTGGTCTTACCATGATCAACGTGACCCATGATGGTAACGACCGGAGGTCGCGTGATGGCGTCGGGATCGGTAGCGCCCTCTCCACGGCGATTCTCAACGGCCTTGTTGGCATGCTGGACGACTTCGGGCACATGTTCTTCGGTCTCGTAACCGAGATCGGCGGCCACACCCGAAGCGGTATCGAAATCGATCTGCTGGTTGATATTGGCCATGATACCGCGGGCCATGAGGTTCTTGATGACCTCGACCGGATTGATTCCCAGGGCGTCTGCAAGCTCTCCGACAGACATTGCCGAGCCGATGACAACCGGCTCAGATGGCGGAGCGGGCCTGCGCCCTTCCATCACCTGGGTCGAACGTCCGGCCGCCTGTGAAGCTGGATTGTTTCGATCTCGTGAGGAACGGTTACGTCCTCCGCCGCGACCACCTCTTCGACGATTTTGACTCATAAGGGCCTCCTTTATGGCGCGGCATCAGTCTTGTGCGGCGTCGTCCCTCCGGAAGTGCTCGTCGGCATACGTGAGCAGCCGGTTTCGAACGTCCAAATCGATCTCAGTCTTGAGTGCCCGGTCGAGTGCGTTTCCGCTCGCGGCACGTTCCCAGCACGAAAATCTCGTGCATAGATAGGCACCACGCCCGTTTCGTTTACCGGTCGGATCGATCTGGACTCCTTCGTCTGAGGTCCGAACGATGCGCACGAACTGTCGCTTGGCGTCCTTCTCGCGACAAACCACACACGTTCGCAACGGAACGTGCTTTGGGCGAGGTCCTTTGCGCCTCGCTTGCGCTCCGATGCTCTCTGACATGTTTCCACCTTCGACGCAGACGCCTGCGCGTCCCGCCGGTCGTTAGCGATTGACAGGCGATTCGGTCTCTTCTGTGACCGGAACTTCGACGGTCGTCTCGAAGTCGAACCGTGCCCGCAGATCTCGGTTGTAGTAAACGTTGAGGATCCCGTCTTCGACCTCGACATCGACGCTCATGTTGATGAGATCGTCAGGCAGCGGCCCGAAATCCTTCTCACGAACGTTGATCATGCCGTCGGCTTTGACCAATCGCGGCTGGCGACCGAGGCTCATCATGTCGTCCGGAACGCCGGCCAGCGCCTCGCGTGCACGAATCAGGATGTCCCCGTCGTCGGATCGCAGCGATTCCGGATCCTTGATGTCGATCCGCCAGCCTGTGAGCTTATACGCCAGGCGGGCGTTTTGACCATCTTTTCCGATGGCGAGCGACATCTGATCGGTCGGCACGATGACGCGCGCGACCTTCTCTTCGTCGTTCAATGACACGCTGATCGGCTTGGCCGGGCTCAGCGCATTGGAGATGAACGACGGAAGATCCGGTGACCACTCGATGACGTCGATCTTCTCACCGTAAAGCTCGTTGACGATGTTTTGAATGCGTACGCCGCGTACGCCAACGCAGGAGCCGACCGGATCGACCTTCTCCTGCCGCGCCGCCACGGCGACCTTCGATCGAAGCCCAGGCTCGCGCGCAACCGCCATGATCTCAACGGCGCCGCTGAAAATCTCCGGGACCTCAAGCTCGAAAAGTCGCTTGATCAGGTTTGCATGCGTACGTGAGACGATCAGCTGCGGGCCGCGAGGGTCCTTGTTGACTTCGACGAGATAGACCTTGAGGCGCTGGCCCGGACGATAGCGCTCATTGGCGACCTGCTCACGGGCCGGCATCACTGCTTCGGCCTTGCCGAGATCGACGATCACGGCCTTGGGATCGGCTCGCTGCACGATACCGTTCAGGACCTCGCCAACGCGATCGATGTACTCGGTGTAGACCCCTTCGCGCTCGAAATCGCGAATACGCTGCAGAACGACCTGCTTGGCGGTTTGTGCCGCGATGCGACCAAAATTCTGAGGCGTGCGATCGAATCGAACGGTGTCGCCGATGACCGATTCGGGGTGCGTCTTGCGCGCTTCCTGAATCGTCATCTCGGTCTCAGGATCTTCGACCTCTTCGACAACCTGCTTCACGACGTAGATGCGAATGGTGCCGGTCGTCTGGTCCATTTCGACCTGAACTTCTTCTTCGGTATTCGCCATCTTCTTATAGACGGTCTTGAGCGCGTGCTCCACTGACGAAAGAACCGCTTCCCGTGGAATGCCCCGCTCAGCGGCGATTTGCGCAATGGCGGTATAAAAATCGCTCTTCATTGTGAGGGAAACCTCCTTCGCCGACCTGTTCCTGAGTGCATTCGGTGACTCGGGGTGTTGACGTTCCCGAAACGAGGATCGCCAGAGGCCAAGAAAAAACGAAAGTGGGCGCAGCCCACTTTGACCAGGGCAATGTCGATTCCTTCAGGAAGTATATCAAATTAGAGGAGTTTGAAGCGAGTGTATGAACGGTCTGAGAAAGCCTCCGTGCTATAATTCTGCGCGGCCAGTTGCGGTCCGCGCGGGAGCAACAGGGGGATGAATGAAGCTCCGAACCTGGCTTCGTCCGGGGATGCTGATCAAGCGCTGGATCGCGCTTCTCATCGCCGGAATCGTCATGACGAGTCTCGCGCTGGCGATGGCTCTCGCGTGGATCTATCGAAATTATCACTTCCCAGACAGCGCAACCAACTTCGTTCAAACCGTCACATTACAGTTCATTCCACACCCATTCCGCGAGATCATCGTGCTCGTTGGGGGCACGTTGTTCGTCGGTCTTGGTGCCCTGCAACTGGGTCGCTCGCTGCTGGCGCCGTTCCTCGATCACCGTCCCGGCGACCAGGGACTTGCTGAAATTATCCATTCACATCGCTTTGGACCGACTGAACCCGAGCTGCGGGTGGTCGCTATTGGCGGCGGAACCGGACTGTCCACGCTTCTAAGAGGGCTAAAGACGAACAACGTCGACATTACGGCTATCGTGACGGTCGGTGACGACGGCGGAAGTTCAGGTCGCCTTCGCACCGAGTTCAACATGCCGCCTCCCGGGGACATCCGCAACTGCATCGTGGCCCTCGCCGACGCGGAGCCCCTTATGGGAGACCTGTTCCAGTATCGCTTTGAAGGTGAGAATTCCTCGCTGGCCGGTCACAGCTTTGGCAACCTCTTTATCACGGCCATGACCCAGGTATCCGGAAGCTTCGAGCGAGCGGTGGTCGAGTCGTCGCGAGTTCTCGCGGTGCGGGGCCAGGTATTGCCGTCGTCATTGGACAACATCGAGGTCTGTGCCGAAATGGCCGACGGTCGAGTCATTCGCGGTGAGTCGAACATCACCGGCGAGCGCTCCAAGATCCGGCGGGTGTTTCTAGAACCCAGCGAGCCCGATCCCTATGATCCGGCCATCATTGCCATTCTCTCGGCCGACCTCATCGTGCTCGGTCCCGGTAGCCTGTATACGTCGGTTTTGCCGAACTTGTTGGTGCAAGGAATCGCCCATGCGGTCAGATGCTCGCGGGCGACCAAAGTGTACGTTTGCAACGTAGCGACCCAACGCGGCGAAACGGACAACTTCGGCGTAGTTGAGCATGTGGACGCGTTGCGCGATCATGTGGGTGGAGACGTGGTTGATTACGTGCTGGTCAACAGCAACTTCGACCCAGCGGCCGCGAAAATCAAACCGGAGTGGTCAGTGAACGCTGTTGGTCTCGAGGGAATCGAACGGCTGGGAGACGATGTGACGATCGTCTTGCGCGATGTGGTCAACCCGGAATTTCCGTTGCGACACGATCCGGAGAAGCTGTCGGCGGAGTTGTTGAAGCTGGGCCGAGCTCACCGCACGACGAATTCGGGCAAGCCCTCGGGCGCGAGCAACGGACGATACGAAGTCGAGGTTCGAGACCTCGCCGCGAATTTGAGTGTCAATTCAGACGGCTTGCGCGCGCAAGCGAATCAAAACAAGGGGGCGTAAATGGCAGTTCGAGTTGGGATTAACGGTTTCGGCCGCATCGGCCGGCAGGTGTTCAAGGCGATCGTTGGAGAGTACGACGACGAAATTGAAGTCGTCGGCGTAAACGACCTGATGGATACGCACACGCTGGCGCATCTCCTTCGGTACGACTCGACCTACGGCGTCTACGATTTCGACGTCGAGTCGTCCGACAGTTCGCTGACCGTCGATGGTCATGAGGTGAAGGTCTTCTCCGAGCGTGAACCGGCGAATATTCCGTGGGGTGACAATGGCGTCGATCTGGTGATCGAATCGACTGGGTTCTTCACCGACGCTACGAAAGCGCGCGGCCACATCGAGGGCGGCGCGAAGAAGGTCATCATCACCGCCCCCGCCAAGAACGAGGACATCACGATCGTGCTGGGCGTCAACGAAGAGATGTATGACCCCGACGTGCACAATATCGTCTCGAATGCGTCATGTACCACGAACTGTCTGGCCCCGGTTGCCAAGGTCGTGCAGGATAAATACGGCATTCGCCGTGGCTTCATGACGACCGTTCACTCGTACACCAACGATCAGGTCACGCTCGACGGTCCGCATAAGGACTTGCGGCGTGCCCGTGCAGCAGCACTCAATATTGTGCCAACGACAACTGGAGCCGCGCGCGCGGTTGCGTTGGTCATTCCGGAGCTCAAAGGGAAATTTGACGGGTTTGCGCTGCGCGTTCCGACGCCGACCGTCTCGATTATTGACTTCGTGGCTGAGATCGAAAACCCGACGACGGTCGAAGAGCTCAATGGCCTCTTCAAGGCGATGTCGGAAGAGGATCTCGTCGGCATTCTCGGCTACTCGGATGAGCCACTGGTTTCGACCGACTACCGCGGGGATTCGCATTCGTCGATCGTCGACGGCCTCTCGACCATGGTGATGGACGGGAACATGGTCAAGGTCATCGCCTGGTACGACAACGAGTGGGGTTATTCCTGCCGTGTGGCCGACCTGGCGAACATGATGGCCGAAATGGGAATCAGCTAGCTCGCGACTCGGAAACATTCAAACCGGATTCGGTCGCCGAGCGAACTTCTCAGGAAATGATCGAATCATTTGGGGCCGGATCCGGTTGCAACGACCGGTCCGGCCTCTTCATCTTGACCTTGCGTTGACCAGGCGTGGATCGAATTTCCGTTCGTCCAATCTTCTAAGGAGCGTCAATGGAACTTCGCCGTGTGCAGGATATGGAGGTGCGCGGAAAGCGCGTCTTCGTCCGCGTTGACTACAACGTTCCACTCGACAACGGCACCATCACCGACGACACCAGAATTCGTGCCAGTTTGCCAACAATCAATCTGCTTCGCGAGCGCGGGGCTCGACTCATTTTGGCGTCGCATCTGGGCAGACCAAAGGGACAAGTGCAGGATTCGCTACGGCTTGAGCCGGTAGCGCACGCGCTCGAGGCGCTTCTCGAAACCGAGGTTGCCTACGCGCGCGACGTGGTCGGCGAAGAAGCACATCGCGTCTCTGCCAATCTGGAAGATGGGCAAGTTGCGCTGCTGGAGAATCTACGCTTCGACCCTCGAGAAGAGAAGAACGGACGCGATTTCGCCGGGGAATTAGCCGAACTGGCGGACTTGTATGTGAATGACGCCTTCGGCGCAGCGCATCGGGCACACGCATCGACCGTCGGAATGACAGAGTTTCTCCCTTCCGCCGCCGGACTTCTGCTGCAGGCGGAGGTGGCAGCGCTCTCTCGTGTCGTTGAGCGTCCCGAGTCCCCCTATGCCCTGATCCTGGGTGGGGCCAAAGTCTCGGACAAGATCGGTGTCATCGACAATCTGCTGGAAACGGTCGACAAAGTGTTGATCGGCGGCGGCATGGCGAACACATTTCTGAAGGCGCAAGGACACGACGTCGGCAAGTCGCTGGTCGAAGAGGACAATGTCGACGTCGCGCGCGACGTTCTCGAGCGGGCGAGGGCGGCAAACGTAGAGCTACTGCTGCCCGTTGACGCGGTCGTGGCAGAACGCATGGACGCCAATGCCGCGGCGCGCGAAGTGAGCGTGGACGACGTTCCGTCTGATATGGCGATCTTCGACATTGGCCCGTCCACGGTCAGTATGTTTGCCGAGGCACTGAAGACGGCTCGTACCATCGTATGGAACGGCCCGATGGGCGTTTTCGAGCTTCAACCGTTCGCCAGCGGGACGAAGGGCGTGGCGCAAGCCGTTGCGGAATCACAAGGCTTCACGTTGGTGGGTGGGGGCGATTCCGTGGCCGCGATCGAGCAGATCGGGTTAGCCGACAAGATCTCCCATATTTCTACCGGTGGTGGCGCTTCGCTGGAATTCCTCGAGGGCAAGAGTCTGCCGGGGATCGCGGCGCTCGAAGTGAAGGGGTAGAGAACTGATGCGAACGCCAATCGTTGCAGGCAATTGGAAGATGAACACCTCACTGGCTGGGGCCACCTCGATTGTCACGGAACTTGCCAACCTGCAGCCACGCGAATCAGACGTCGAACGCGTACTCATACCGCCCTTTCCGTGGATCGTGCCGCTCCACGATCAGGCGATGGCCGCTGGATTTGCCGTTGGGGCGCAGAACTGCGCGACCCAGGACAGCGGAGCGTTTACTGGTGAAGTGTCTGCGGAAATGCTGGCGCCGTTCTGCACATACGTCATCGCCGGCCATAGCGAACGTCGTCACATACTCGGCGAGACGGATGACGTTGTGGCGGCGAAAGTTGACGCGATTCTTCGGCACGGTATCAGGCCGATTTTGTGTGTCGGCGAACTGCTTGGCGAGCGTGAGGCAGGGCAACGCGCAATCGGTAGTCAAGCGACAGCTCGTTTCAGCGCTGGACGAGGTCAAACGGGACCGACTCGCGGAAATCGTCGTCGCTTATGAGCCCGTCTGGGCGATCGGCACGGGGCGAGCCGCGACTCCGGATGACGCTCAGGAGATGGCCGCGTTCATTCGATCGACGCTCGCCGAGATTGCTGACTACCTCCACGGCGGACGCCATTCGCATTCAATATGGCGGCAGCGTGAACGCCGGAAACGCGAAGGATCTTCTTTCACTACCCGATGTCGATGGCGCGCTCGTTGGTGGCGCGAGCCTCAAGCCGGCCGACTTCGCGCGGATCATCGACGCGGCGCGATGATCGAATTCTCGGCGAGGTGATATAGTTCCGGACGTTGTTTTCCCGTCGTTAGGGCTAAGGAATAGTTCATGACAACCGCTCTCAGCATCGCGATGATCCTGATCTCCGTCGTGCTGATTCTCGTCGTGCTCATGCAGTCCAAGGGATCTGGGTTCAGCGGAGCGTTTGGTGGAAGCTCTTCGTCGATTTACCGCACTCGACGTGGACTTGAGAAGACGCTGTATCAATTCACCATCGGCATCGCGATCGTGTTTGTTGTAGTTGCCATCCTCGCCGACTTCCTCATGTAGCTCTTGATGTCGGACAGCGATTCTCGTGCCTGACCGAGGCAATAGTCGTCGACAAAATCGTCGTTCCCAACCTGGCCGATCGGGGCCGATTGCTCGAGTGGGAACGGCGATTCTCGTTCTGCTCGTCATCGGCACCGCCGCCTTTTTTGCGCAGCGGTCGTTCGCGGACAAGAAGTCTCCACCAGCAGAATCCACGGCCACCGATTCCCCAACCGCAAACGTGGCTCCGGTAAACGGCGGAACGCTCGTTGAGGGCGATGTGGGCGTGCCAACGACGTTCAATCCGCTTCTTGCGAGCAGCCTGACCGAGCGCGATGTTGCTACGCTCCTATTCGACGGTCTCGCACGAGTCGATGGCAGCGGAATGCCAACGCCAGATTTGGCGAAGTTGTGGAACGTCAGCAAGGACGGACTCACTTACACGGTGACATTGCGTTCCGGAATCACCTGGCACGACGGGGAGCCCTTCACGTCGCAAGATGTGCGGTTCACGATCGGTCTGGTTCAGTCTCCAGACTTCCCGGGAGATCCACAGCTCTCACGTTTCTGGCGGCCCATCGTGGTAGACACACCGGATGATTCAACCGTTGTGTTTCATCTGATGGTTCCGTTCTCCCCATTTCTCAATTATCTGAATCTGCCCATTCTCCCGAAGCACATACTGGGCGGCGTAACCGCCGAGGATTTGAGCGTCGACCCATTCAATCTCTCGCCGATCGGCACGGGACCATTCAAGTTCGTCTCGTACGATAAGTCAGCCCAAGAGCTCAAGCTCCAGGGATTCAGCGCCTATTCCGGCGACGCGCCAGTCCTGAGCGCAATTACGATCAAATACTTCGGAGATGGCGAAAAGCTGCTCGCCGCCGTCAAGAGTGGCGACGTCCAGGCGAGCGGGTCGCTGACAGATGACCAGCTGCTTCGGGCGGGTTCGCTCCCCAAGGCCGATTCCATCTATGCTCCTCAGCTGATGAGCTACACCGCTCTTTTTTTCAACACGCGAGTCACGCCGTTCTCGAATCAGGTTGTGCGGCAAGCGCTGGCGCTGGCTATCGACCCGACACAGTTGACGAACGGACCGCTCAAGTCTCAGGCGGTGGCAGGATCGAGCCCCATCCCATCATCGTCATGGGCGTATTCTCAGCAATCGACGAATTTCGACCCGCAAAAGGCAGGAGACTTGCTCGATTCGGCTGGGTGGAACTACGTGGCTCAGGACGGCGTCCGCGAAAACAGTGGCGCAAGCCTGAGCTTCCAGCTACTCGTGAATGCGGATGACTCGGAACGTCTGCTCATGGCGCAGACGATCGCGCAACAGCTCGGAGCGATACACGTCCGTGTCGACGTTAAACAGCTGACATCAGACGAGGTGAACCAGGCCTTGGCAAATCGACAGTTCTCGGCCGCGATTTTCGGCGGTCACTTTGGAAACGGCGATCCCGACTGTCTAGACGTTTGGAGCTCGAATGAAGTCAGCACTGGGCTGAACGTCACCGGCGTGAATGACGCCGACTTTGACAAGGTGCTTACGGACGCGCGCGCGACGACCGACATCGACAAACGACGCCAACTGTATGCACAATTTCAACAAGAATTTCTCACTCAGGCACCGGCGGTAATTCTCTATTATCCGCGCTACCTTTTCGTGGTGTCCTCTAACGTCCATGGAGTGAGTCCACAATCACTCGTCGATCCAAGCGATCGGTTCCAGCAGATATCGAAGTGGTACCTGACGGAGGGACCCAAGAGCGCGACTCCGTAGCGATTATGCCAAGCTATGTGGCATAGTTGTGGTTATCTGGTGGAGCGCTACGGTATAATCGCGGCCCTAGCTTCAGGGCGCGAAAACCGTCGAACGGAGGAACTCGAATATGGCCGGTTTGGGCTGGCAAGAGCTCGTGCTCATCTTGTTGATCGTTGTAATCATCTTCGGCGCGGGCAAGCTGCCGGAAATTGGTGGCGCCGTTGGTCGTGGCATCAAGGAATTCCGAACCGCGACCACTGACGAGCAGTCCGCCAATTCGGATGACAGCACCACGGTAAAGCCGACTGGTGAGACCATGCGCGAGGACGTCTAGCCTCGTAATTTGCGGTCACCATAAAGAGCGAGAACAGGTAAACGGTCACCGATATCGGTGACCGTTTTGTTGCACCTGGCCTCAATGTCTGTTGCGTGTCACGGTCGACCGACTCGGCCCTCTTCTCGGAAGAAACCGACGACGGAATTGGGCGAATGTGTCTCATCCATCACCTCAACGAAGGAGATGCGTGACCATGGATAAATGAACGCGGTCGCGCCATTCGTGATGAACGTCAACGCCTTTCCATCCCGCTTGCGGGGGTGACGAATCATGATGAAGTTGTCCTTGGGATCGGGAACGTCGTCCATCTCAGCCAGAAATGGGTCTTCGTTGTGAATGTGGACGACGACTCGAATCGGCATTGAGCATTCCTCATCTCATGGACTGCGCGTATCTCACGGACGTCACCTCGCGAGTCATCCAGCTTGACGCTCCGGAGGCGCTGTATCGGTCATTACGCTCGTACGGCGAAGATCTTTCCATTCAATGCTCCGACAACCAGCATTGAACCGCTCTTCGTCGGTGTCGACACGATCGGGCTGCCAAGTTTGTGGCTCCAGTCAATTTCTCCGGACTCGAGATTCAGGCAGACGACGTAGCCGTCAACGGTGCCGACATATCCGCGTCGTCCGTCAATGGCCACGCTTGACGTAATTTGAGTGGCGATCTGATTGACCCATCGAACTGAGCCATCGCGCAAACCTACAGCCCGCACTTTACCGTCGACAGAACCAACGATGACGGCATCGGACACGATTCTCGGCGATGCGATGACCGGCCCATCCGTCTTGACGGTCCAAATGCGATTGCCACTTTCCATATCGACGGCGTAAAGCCCTCCGTCGTTGCAACCAACCACGACCATCCCGTCACGGATTGTTGGAGATGAGAGGATTTCACGACCAAGCTGATGTCGCCAGAGTTGCTTTCCATCGACCGCGGAAAACGCGTGAAGCGCTCCATCATCGGAACCAGTCACCACGATGTCGTCCGCAATGGCGGCGCTAGAGCGAATTGGCCCCCAGGCCCGCTGCCGCCACAGGAGATGGCCCTGTTCGATGTCCAGACAGTAGCAGTAGCCATCATCCGAACCGATCACGATGGCATCGCCGTACTGAATCGCGGATGAACGAATGGGCATGGCTGTTCGGAACGACCACGCGGAGCGGCCGGTGTGACTGTGAATGGCGTAGACGCAGTGGTCCTCGGACCCGATGATCACCTTTCCGTCGACCAACAAAGGTCGCGACACGATCCCGCGCTGCGCGCGAAAACGCCAGGTAATCCCTCCGTCGCGCACCTTGAAGGCATAAAGGTGCTGGTCGTACGAGCCGATGTACCCGAACTCACCAACGACGGTCGCCGTACCACGTACTTCGTCCGCCGTCTGAATGGTCCAAAGCACGCGCTCTTCGGGCTCGATACTCGAGACCGCGTCGACGTGCCGTTCCTCCCTCGGCTCACTTGGCACGCCGATAAGAAAGAACTCGTCCGCGGCTGCTGGTTGCTCCTCATACGCCGCCGTATCCGTGCTGGCGCGTTCGCTCGTAATCTGACCGATGGACGTGAGTGCTTGCTGCATTGCGGCGGCCGACGGAAAGCGGTCGGCGGGTGAATAGGCAACCGCTCTAAGCACCACGCTCTCGAATTCTGCCGTGATGACCGGGTTCAACTCTCGCGGAAGTCGCTGAGCGAATGTGAACGGTGGCTCGCTTCGTGGATCTGAGCCCGTGGATAGATGGTGAAGCGTTGCACCCATGGCGTAGACGTCACCACGTGGTTCGGAGATGCCACGGTACTGCTCCGGAGGCGCGTATCCTTCGGTGCCGATCATCGTCCCGCGCTGGAGCGGTTGAAAGGTGCGAGCGATGCCGAAGTCGATCAGCGAGATCGAGCCATCCGAGCGGAGCATGATATTCGACGGCTTGAGGTCGCGAAACACGATCGGTTCCGGTTGATGTTCGTGCAGATACGAGAGGACGTCCAGGATCTGATCGGACCATTCGATCAGCGTATCTTCCTCGATCGGTTCTTGCGATCTCGAGATGACGTGCTCGAGATCCTCGCCGTCGATGAACTCGAGAACCAGATAGATCAATCCACCGCGGGAGAAGTAGTCGTAGATCTTGGGGATGGCCGGATGACTCAGCGTCGCCAGAAGGGACGCCTCGCGTTCAAAGTTGGCCATGCGCAACATGCGCGTCTGATGGTCGCGCGCCCGGTCGACCATCTCTTTGATGGCACACAGACGCTCGACGTGGCTGAAACGGAGGTCACGAGCAACATAGACGGTGCTCATACCACCGTGGCCACAGACGCGCAATATCTCGTACCGGTCCTCGAGGACGGTTCCAGGAGCAAGGGTGTCTTGGTCCTGCACCTCGGGCTCAACCGTTGCCACGGGCGCCGGTCGTCGCGTTGGCTTGGAGTCACGTTTCAAACGCAGAGACGGCTCCTTATGCGACTACTGCGTAGCTCAATCGTCTACGAATGGTAAGAGACGGGTCCTGATTGTCACATCCCACAGTGGTCCCAATCGGCCATGGGGGACAACGGGCGACATGTATAATCGCAGAGTGTCACGTCCCACAACGAGCGGGACCATGTATTCGGAGGACGAGTGGGAGAACTGAGATCCGGTGAGGATCTTCCCCTGGGAGCACGAAAAATAGAGGGCCCGTTGAGACCCGTCTCCCTCCGGCAAGAACCAACCGCAACCGAAGTTGACGACCAGGATTCCATCGAAGACGATTCGATCCCCAGCCAATCTGAAGCTCGGAAAAGACGAAAATCAGCGGTTCAGGAGATCATCGAAACGCTCCTGCTCGCCGTACTCATTTTCGTGGCCGTCCGGACCATCGTCCTCAACTTCCGTGTTGACGGCCAAAGCATGCAGCCGAACCTGCAGAACAGTGAACTGTTGATCGTCAACCGGCGAGCCTATGTCCACTTCAACATGAG
Source organism: uncultured Chloroflexia bacterium (assembly GCA_963815715.1). Lineage (GTDB taxonomy): Bacteria > Chloroflexota > Chloroflexia > Thermomicrobiales > Thermomicrobiaceae > CALAGB01. The sequence continues at coordinate 266,422 of CAWFHU010000001.1, forward strand.
CTGGCTGCCGTGGGAGTCGAACACGTCGAGTGATTGGTACCCGTTTGGTAAGCCTTCGCGCGGTGATATCGTGGTGTTCAATCCGCCCGGGCAGCACACCGAGCCCTATATCAAGCGCATCATCGGCCTGCCGGGAGAGAAGATCTCGGTTCATGATGGGGCGGTTTATATCAACGACCAGCGTCTTGAAGAGACATACTTGACGTCTCCGACCGAGTGGCGCGGAATTGCCACAGAAGACGTTACGATCCCACAGGGCTACGTGTTCGTCATGGGTGACAATCGAAACAATAGCAGCGATTCACGAGTGTTTGGAGCGGTGCCGATCTCGTCGGTCATCGGCAAGGCCTGGGTCGCTTATTGGCCGCCATCGCAAGCAAAAATCTTGTCCGACCCGTCATTCTCGCTCGGCAAATAAACGGTGGCTCGAGGATTGGACCGGTAGTAGAATCGATCAAGATTCTCCCGCCGCCCAACTCGTTCGGCAGTCACCGCAGCAGAAATGACAAACATGGATCGACAGGATGCGAGAGGAAGGTATCCTGAATGATCGAGACGGTTGTTGAAAGCATCCGCGTCAGTCTTGTGACACAACACCGCGTCGTCATTCTGAAAGAAGTGTCCGGAGAGCGCCATCTTCCGATATGGATCGGCCCGTTCGAGGCTGAGGCGATCGCCATGGAACTTCAATCGATGTCGTCGGCGCGTCCGCTTCCGTATGACCTGATGAAGACGATCATCGGTGACATGGGTGGTATCGTTCGTCAGGTATTGGTCACCGATTTGTCACAGGACGTCTTCTACGCACGGATCGTCATCGATCAGAGTGGCAAGACGATCGAGATCGACAGCCGACCGAGCGACGCAATCGCTCTTGCGGTACGCGTCAAGGTTCCGATCCTCGTTGATGAAACGGTGATGGACAAAGCGGGAGTGACGCTCGAGCAAGAAGGTGAAGAGGACGAAGAGGGTGTTCCGGACCGCGAGCGAACTGGTGACGACGTGCCCGCGGGAACCGACCTTTCCGTCTTCCGCGACTTCATCAACTCGCTCGACTTTGAAGACTTCGAGAAACGGCGTGACAACTGATCTATCAAGATCCGAAGAGATGGTATGGATTCAAACGAGTTTGACGTTCGACGAACCGTAGTATCGGTTCTCGAACAATGTTCCAACTGCAAGCATCAGTATTCACTTGACGACGCACGTGTCATCGAGCGTCAAGGCGAGCTCTGGGTGCTCTCCGTGCGCTGCTCGCATTGCGACGCACAGGCGTACGTGGCGGCGGTCGTTGACGGCGAGGGCGCCGAGATCGACGAGATGACCAAGCCGAGCGTAACGGATTCTGAAGACGCGTCCGAGGAATCCGTCACCGTGGACGATGTGCTCGATCTTCATGAGTTTCTTGAGTCGTTCGACGGGGACTTCGCGGCGCTCTTCAATTGGCGCCGCAACTGAGCCTCCGCAAATCCGCGCGAACCTCAAATTGCACATTTCTGATGTTCATTGGTTCAATTTACGGGGGACGCGAGCGATCGTCGCCCGATTCTGATCGCCTTCTCCGCGGTGCTCAACAGTAAGGGGCAAAACCTGGTGACTGAAAACGGCCGACATTCCGAGCCGGTTCGAGAATCCCTTCAGCAGGAGGCGCTCAGCCATATCGACTCTCTCTACCGTACGGCCGTGCGTATGACACGAAACCCTGTTGATGCCGAGGATTTGGTGCAGGAAACCTACCTCCGCGCATTTCGTTCTATTGATCGATTCACGCCGGGCACAAATTTACGTGCTTGGTTGTTCAAGATCATGACGAACGCGTTCATCAACGAGTACCGCAAGCGCACACGGCAACCGCGGAACACGTCTTTGGACGATGTCGAAGAGTATTATGTGTACGCGCACCTTATCGATTCAGGCTTTCAGCCGGAGTCGCGCGGGCCCGAGGAGGAGGTCCTCGCCGGGATCACGGACGACAGCGTCGTCGCGGCGCTAGAGTCTCTGTCGGACGAGTTCCGGCAGGTCGTCTTGCTGGCTGACGTTGAAGGGTTCGCGTACCGCGAGATTGCGGACATACTTGATATACCGATTGGCACCGTAATGTCTCGATTGCACCGCGCGCGCAGGCGGCTCCAGCGCATGTTGGTTGGGTCGTTTGTAGACGTAAGGCATGCAGGAGAAGCGTCCCATGGGTGATTGCAGAGATACCCTGGACAAACTGTACGAATATCTGGATCGTGAACTGTCGCAGCAAGAGCTTGCGGAGGTGCAGCAGCATCTTGACGATTGCCCGCCCTGCCGCGATCGCTTTCACTTCGAGGAGAATGTGCTGCGAGCAGTGCGACGATGCTGTCGCGACGTGTCGGCTCCGCCGTCGCTGGTCGAGAAGGTCCGCAAGATCTGCAGTCAGTAGGCAAGGCGACGTCGTCGGATCAGATCTTCCTGAAAACGTGGAATCTCGAGCGAGATCGATGGGCACCGCAAGTTGTGCTCATCGATCTTCTTGTTTGCCTCGCTTGCACGTTCGACGTAGCGTTCTTCCAACCGCGCCAGAATGGCTGAGTCTCGAATATCGAACGGATCACGCCGCGAACGCTCTGACTCATATTCATTCAGCGCATCGAGGACCCGAGGTCGCTCGTTGTAGATCTCTTTACGTAGCTGAAGCCACGTCGGAAGCACACCCGCCTGACGAAGCAGATGGTTCGCCAGCCAATCCTCGCCGTCGGGCTCACCGTCGTCCGGGAGTGGTCTGCCGTGGTTCTTCAGGTTGTCGAACGCACCCGACTCCTGAGCGGACTTAATCTTCTCGTCTATGACTCGATCCCACCACCACACGGTAATGACTCCATTGATTCTGCGGGTATCATGCGCGGGCACGTTATCGGCGTGCCCGCTTCAACAAAAGTGTAACAATGTCCCGGAGTTGGACGCCGACTGCATTTGGGCTTATTTCATGCGGAATCACGCGTTGTTGACCCTATACCGCCTTGTTATACTGCGAGGTGGGTTCCGACTCTGGGTCCGTCCGTGGAGGACTCGCAAAAGCAGAGAGGCGGCGAGTTGGCTCATCTAGTGCAATCCGAAGAAGACATCGACCTCGAACCACTTCGATCAATTCTCAAACGCGACTTTACTCCAGACGGATATCAAGAGGCGCAGGAGCTCATTCTGGGAGCCTGCCAGGAAGCCCAGATCTTATATGGTTGGGTTCCTCGCATCGCCGCGCAAGCGATCGCGGATCACCTTGGGGTGACTATCAACCGTATCTTTGGATTGCTGACCTTCTATGCCGACTTTCGTACCGACCCACCTGGAGAGCATGCGATGCTCCTCTGTCATGGCGCGGCTTGCTATGTCATGGGCTCGGAGCGACTGATTGAGGAAGTTCGGGACGGGCAGAAAGTGGGGCACGATGGCCGCACACCGGACGGTCAGTTCTCAATTCAAATCGTGAATGGCTGTCTCGGCGTCTGCAATCTCGCCCCCTGCGTGCAAATCGATCATCATACGTACCTTGGGCATCTGACGCGTGAGCGTTTGGCGCAGGCGATGGACTCGATTCGCAACGGTCAATCGGCGGAGGAACTTGATGGCGTTGAATAGTCGCGACGATTTTCAGAAGTTTTCCGCCGACGCCTCCGACCGATGGTCGCGACGATTGGCAGGAGAGCGCTGGTCCGTCAGCGTTGGCATCAGCGAGTGCAGTCTGGCTCGAGGCGCGGCCAAGACGTTTGAGCACCTTCGCATGGCGCTCGAGCAGGCCAGCCTGGACGCCGTCGTTCGCGAGGTCGGTTGCGCCGGTTGGTGTTGGGCCGAGCCCTTCGTCGAGGTGAGCGGACCAAACCACCCACCGGTGGTCTACATGAACATCACCACCGATCGCGTACCTGCCCTTGTCGCGGCGATCAAGCGCGGCGACCAAATGGCTGAGTGGGCCATGGGCGTGCGCGCCGACGAGCCGTTCAATGGTATTCAGCCGTTGAACGAGCACCCGTTCATGAAGGGGCAGCGGCGACTCCTCTTCGAGCATGCGGGCTCGATCAATCCTGAGTCGATCGAAGACTACATCGCGGTCGGCGGCTACAGCGCCTGGATCAAAGCGCTCTTCGACATGACGCCGGACGAAGTTGTGGCCGAAGTGAAGACGGCCAACGTTCGCGGCCGTGGCGGCGCCGGGTTCCCTGCCGGAATCAAGTGGGAGAGTGGACGACGCACGCAAGCGTGGCCCAAGTACGTGGTTGCCAACAGCCACGAAGGAGAGCCGAACGTTTACAAGGACCGTCGCCTGATCGAGAGCAATCCTCATTTGGTGCTTGAAGGCATCATGATTGGCTGCTTCGCGCTCGAAACGTCGAACGGATACAACTACGTCGGCGGCGAGCACGTGCTAGCAATCCAACGATTCCGCAAAGCCGTCGAGCAGGCATACGATCTCGGATTGCTCGGCGAGAACATCCTCGGAACTGGCATCACTTGCCATGTGAAGACCCGCACCGGCGGTGGTGCATACATTTGCGGCGAGGGCTCGGCGCTGATGTATTCGCTCATGGGCCTGCGGGGACAGCCGCGAACCAAGCCGCCCCGCTCGGTCGAAGAGGGTGTCTGGCGCCGGCCAACGGTGCTCAACAATACCGAGACATACGCGTGCGTCCCGAGCATCATCAACAATGGCGGTGAGTGGTACGCGTCGCTGGGTACCGAGAAGAGCAAAGGGACCAAACTCGTCACCGTGCAGGGGCCGGTGGAACGCATCGGCCTCGCCGAAGTCGAGATGGGCCTTCCCTTGAAGGATCTCATTTTTGGCATTTGGGGAGGGATGAAAGAGGGTTACACCTTCAAGGGTGTGCAGACAGGTGGAGTATCCGCCGGGCCCCTGAAAGAGGATCAGCTCGATTTGACCGTCGACTTCGACTCGATGACCGAGGCCGGTGGCATGCTCGGATCGGGAGGATTCGTCGTCTTTGATGAAACGGTCTGCGCTGTCGATTTCGCGCGCTATTTGACGGCCTTCAACCGTTACGAGTCCTGCGCCAAGTGCACTCCGTGCCGCCTTGGGAACCCGGCGCTCCTCGAGATCGTGGATCGCATTCGAAACGGCGAAGCACGCGAGGGTGAGAACGAACTCATCAAAATGACGAGCCGGAATGTGATCGACCTCTCACTGTGCGGTCTCGGTCAGGTCGCGCCGATGCCGCTGCTCGGCATGATGCACGCGTTCCCAGATGAATTTGCCGCGCACACGGATGAGGGCGAATGTCCCACGGGCGTCTGCCCGATGGAGAGTCGGCCCGGCATTCTGTCCCTCACCGGAGCGATGTAGCGCGGAATCCGCATTCATTCGAATGAAAACGGCCCGGTCACAGAGACCGGGTCGTTTCATTTTGCAAATCGGTGTTTCTCGTTGGCGAGGGCGTCACTCTAGAGGTTGATGTGCTGTCCGCGCCCGTGCTTCTCAGCCATGGCAACTGCCTCGTGCCCCACAATGATGTCCTGTACCGCGTTCCCAACCGACTTGAAGAGCGTGATCTCGTCGTCGCGTCTGACGACCTTTGGAGCCGTTCACGATTTGTCCGAGTTCGAGCGAGACGCGATCTCGGTCGAGTTCGCCTCGTTCGACCGGGATGATGAGGTCTCCCGCTTCCGCCATGACGGCGTCGACATTGTCAACCACGATCCGCGCTCGTTGAACCGTTCCGCTCGGAATCTCTTGCATCTCCGGCGTGAAGGCGCCAATAGCGTTGATGTGTGCGCCCTTCTTGAGCGTCTCATCGTTGAACACGGCCGAGCGCGAAGTGGTGGCGGTGCAAATGACGTCGGACTCCGAGATGGCACGATCGATGTCGGTCACTAGTTCCACCCGTTCCGCGAGTTCGGGTGCGAATTGCCCGAGTCGTTGTGCGAACGAGTTGGCGGAATCCGCGTTGATGTCGGACACATAGATACGTTCGATTGGACGCACGGATGAGACGGCCCAGGCCTGCGTCACTCCCTGTGTTCCGGCGCCGACACAGGTCAACACTCGGCTGTCCTTGCGGGCGAGGAGGTCAGTCGCGGCGCCGGAGACCGCGCCAGTACGGAGAGCGGTGAGGAAGGTGCCATCCATGATTGCTAGAGGCTCGCCGGTTTCCGCGCTCACGAGCGCAACTAGCGCGTGAATCGTCGGCTTGCCCGCGTCTCGATTGTTGGGAAAGACGGATACGATCTTGAGTCCGAGCCCTTGCTGCGACGGAACGAACGCCGGCATAAAGAGGGTGACGGCGGATTGGTCCGGAACGTCGATTGGCGTGCGCAACGGCGAGAAAGCACGCCCAGCCGACAGCTCTCCAAAGACCTCCTTCATCAGCTCAATTGCGCGCGTCATTGGAACCAGGGCACGAACATCGTCACCACTCAGCGCGAGCATACAAACCTCCAAATTTCGCAAGAGAATGTATCGCTGGGCAGTGTAGCATGGCGGAAGTCAACCGCTATTTCACTTATCGAACGAATGCGGACCGGGCATATTGGCTGGGTGTTGCGGGCATTATCGATAGCAATCGACAGAGTGTGGTGCGCGGAAAGAACGTAGATATCGCATGAGGTGGCTGCAAACATGGGTCGGTCCACGACATCGAGGGTGGGTGTCGTCAGTCACTGGAAAACAAAAGAGGCACCTGCGGAAGTACTCCGTGATGCCTGTCTACGTAGCTCCCCGAGTAGGACTCGAACCTACAACCTAGCGGTTAACAGCCGCCCGCTCTACCATTGAGCTATCGGGGAATATTCGCCCCAACGAGCAAGCGAGAGTCTAACATCCGTATCCCAGTGGATGCAAGCGTTGGCGCGGCAAGATTGCCATCCCCAAAGCGGTTCGTGCATTTGCGCACAAACTGTATGTAGCCGTGCTAGAATGGCCCTTCTTGACGGCGGACAGCGTCGGCAGTGGGGGCCGATGTCCGCCGTCGAAGCACACTGGAGGCCACCTTGGAGCAAGTTCGATTGCCGGGTGGATGGAACACTCGACTCACTTCGAATATCAACGTCTGTGGCATTGAAATCGGTGGTCGTGGCCAGCGGGTCGTTATTGCTGATGGCTCAGGACGCATCGTCGGGCAAGCACGTTCGATCGACAGTATGACCCCGGCCGCCGGGGCGCTGGAAATCGTGCGCGGTCTCGTCGATCAGGCATGCCACTCGGCTCGTATCGAGCGTGATAGCATCGTGCGCGTCGGGATCGCATTTGGCGGCCCAGTCGACGTAACGCGAGGTATTACCCTCCTATCCCATCGTGCGCCAGGCTTCGAAGACTTTCCGCTGGTCAATTTGATCGAAGACGATCTCAATATTCGAACTGTCATCGACAACAGCGCTCGTGCCGCGGCGCTCGGCGAGATCCTTTACGGAGCCGCTCGTGGATCTGACGACGTCGTTTACGTGCACCTCGGGACCGGCGTTGGCGGCGGCATTATCGTTGATGGGCGTTTGCTACATGGAGCGAGCAGCACGTCTGGGGAGATTGGCCATATGGTCGTCTCGATCGGCGGGCCGATCTGTTCGTGTGGCAAGCCTGGGCATCTGGAAGCCTACGCCGCGGCGCCATCGATCGTAGCGCGGTTTCGCGAACGCCTCGAAAGCGGTTCCGAAGCGGACCTTGGTCGCTGGGCGAACCCCAGCACGATCACAGTCAAGGCCATCTTTGACGCGTCACGGCGTGGCGACGCGGTCGCGAACGCCATCGTCACCGAGACAGTTCAGGTGCTCGGTCTGGCCGTGGCGAATCTCATCACCACGCTCAATCCGGCCACAGTCATCATCGGTGGATCGGTCTCCGATGTTGGTTCGCTGCTGATGGATCCGTTGAGCGCGCGAGTTCGACAGTATTCATTCCCGTCCGCGGCTCGTCGTGTCCGTCTGACCGCCAGCCAGCTGGGGCCGGATTCCACCGTGCTGGGTGCCGTGGCCCTGGCAATGCAGAGTGTGCGCAGTGACGAGCCTGTGACTCGACAGAAATTGTCGGAATGAACGTGCACGTGTAGACTTCAAGGGTTAGATCGTAGATAGGGACCGCCATGGACAATCTCCAGCTCAGCAGCGAACACATAACGTATCTGTTGACCGTTCTTAGGAATTCGAGCCAGCCAATGACAACGGCTGACCTCGTGAAAGCGCTGCGAGATCGGGCGAGCTCGTCGAAGTAGCAGTCCCGCCAAGCAGGCAAGAGGAGCGAGCGACCCGCATGCAGGCGACAGAGGTCACACCTAAGCCCAGTTTTAAGGGCAAAAAGGCGGATCAAGAAATCGCGTTGGATGTATTCAACGTGATGCGGGCATCCGCTCGATTCTACCCAAAGACGGCGCCAGTCAGGGCGTCGTTGCCGTCATTGGGCGCGTATTTGGCTGCCACCAGAGGCGAACGTTCGGCTGAGGAATGGCAAGCCGATGTCGAGCGGATCGTGAAAGCCAACAGTGCCGTATTTGGTATCGAGGAAATCGAAGAGACTCGATACGCGACGACCACGCTTCAGGGCACGCCACCCGCTCCACCGGCAGTCGACGGTGAGCATGTGCTCGCCGAACGTTTTACTGAGCCTAAACAGGCTCCAGAGCGACCGGCTCAACCGCTGAAGCGAGCTAAGGTCGCACACATGCCCGAGATTACAGAGACAGAGCTCGTTGGCGGGCCGTCGGTATCGGATGATGAAGAGCTGGAAGCTGAAGCAGTAGCCGCGGACGCACCGGAAATCGAGGAGGCGGCCGAGGAACCAGTTGAGCGAGTCGCGCCTTCCGGTCCCGAGACGATGATCACGGACGTCACTGATTTTGGTGACGACGCGTTAGCCAGCACGATCGCGGCGCAGCTGCGGGACGAGATAACGGTCGCCAGCTTCGGTGATCTGTGGATGGCCGAAGAGAAGGTACCGCGCCTGAGCCGTGGGGACTTGCGGCGTCTTCGTGAGTATCTTCTGGAGCGGAATGAGCCGTTGGCTGACGAAGTCCTGCTGCAGGACGTTCTTGGCGTTCGACCGAACGCTGAAGAGTACGATCTTATGCGCTTTGCGGTTAATTTTCGCCTTTCGCGTGAGCAGCGTGAGTTCGAGTACGTCGGCACGTCAATGCGACGCTTCTGGTCGACGAGCGGCCTGCCCTCAATTGGCACAGCGAAACGGAAGTCGAGTGAGATTGGCACTGACTATCGCTTCCTTTCCGAGGAACCCGCCGCCGAGCTTCCGCCAGGTGAGACGGTCGTCGAGCACGTGCTCACGTTCTACGAATATCAGTATGGCGTGTTGCCGCTAAACGGCCTGTTCGCTTCGCTGTTTCCAAAGCCTGAACTTCCCGATCAGCGTGCTGCGGTGCTCGTCTTCGAATCTCCGCAGAACTATGAGACCTTCTTCGTCGAGCTTCACTTCCCGACAGGGAATCGTGGAGGATTCGTCGCCGGTCTGGAACGCTTCTTCCTCGAGAATCTTGTGCCAGGCGCTCTCTTTACGCTGGAGCGCAATGAGCAGGACGGACGTTTCCTGATCGAGTACTTGCCCGTTTCAGGTGAGGATCGCAAGCTACTCCAGATCGACGACAAGCGCGGGCGTTACGTGTTCCGTCCGATGACGTTCTACTGCGCTACGCAGGAAGACATGGTCGTTTCGGAGAATCGATTCCCACAGCTCGCGAATCTACCGTTACTTGAGGACCGAGTCCGCCGGCGTCCGGAGCTCACGCTCGCTGCGGTGTTTGAGCGTGTTGGTGAACAGGTTGGGTCTTCCGACAGTCCGAAATTCATGGCGATGCTCGACGATCTCGTGCCCGCCTGCAATGTGGAACGCCCCATGAGTGCGGACCTGATTCGTTCTATCGTCACAGCCAATGACAATTCGACATTCAGTACAGATCCAGACGTGGAAGATGTTTTTTACTACGAACCCGCCAAGTCCTGAAGACCTCGACCCCGAGCTGATTCAGGCAATCTCCGAGCTAAGTAGTGGCAAGCGGCGCGCGACCGATGTTCTGAAGCTCTCGGATATCGATCGCGGCACCGCCGCCGCGATCCTGCCGATGCTGCGGTCGTTACCGACCGACGCGCGGCGCTTCGTCGCGCGTCAGATGCTCGAACAATCCGAAACCAACGTTGAGCTCGACTTCTCCCGCGTTATGAGGCAATTCGTCGAGGACTCTGATGCCGAAATCAGGGTGTTGGCGATCCAAGGTCTCTGGGAAGACGAGACCCCCTATTTCGCGGATCAGCTCCTGAAGATGCTGGAGACGGAATTTGATCCGGCGGTGCGCGGAGCGATCGTCGAGGGCTTGGGCCGATTCAGCTACCTCGCCGTGATCGGAAATATTGACGACGAACGAGCGTCGCGCATCCACCAAACGCTGATGGACATCTTTCAATCGGACGAACAGGTTGCGGTACGACGTCGTGCGCTGGAATCGTTGGCCTACTTCGATGACGAGGAGGTCGAGGAAGCGATTGCCGAGGCGTTCGACTCGATCATTCACGACCTCCATATTTCTAGCATCTTCTCGATGGGGCGCAATCTGTCACCGCGCTGGTTTCCGACTGTCGTGAGCGAGATGCAGAATTCGGATCCCGAAATTCGATTCGAAGCGGTTCGCGCCTCGGGCGAAATCGGCGATGAGCGTGCGGTGGACCTGCTCCTCGATCTCGTGGACGACGAAGATGCCGAGGTGCGCATGGCCGCGATAGCCGCACTCGGACAAATTGGCGGAAAGGTTGCGGTCGGCGCCCTGCGGCGATTAGCGCGCGATGGCGATCCGGTGGCGCGTGAGACGGCCCAGGAAGCACTCAACCAAGCGCTGACCTCGAACGATCCGATGCGCCTCTTGCCGTGACGAGTGTGACTTCAGCAGGTACCCGCAATGAAACATCGAGCGTTAACGCTGTAGATGACGCCACCACGTGGGACGGCGCCGTCTCCGTGTTGCAGGGCCATCTCCTGCAAACGTGGACGTGGGGTGAGTTCAAGTCGCTGCATGAGTGGATTCCGGTGCGACTGCTGCTCGCTATCGACGACGAGCCTCGCATCGCCGCGCAGATCCTCTTTCGGCGCGTCGGCCCGTTCAGCGTCGCGTATGTGCCACGTGGCCCGATCGCCAGGGATCTTTCAGTTGGCGAGTTGGCGGCGTTCACGCGTGCCGTTGACGTCGAGTGTCGTGCCCGGAGAGCCATCGCGGTCTTGATCGAACCGGAAACAGTCGAACTGCCGTTGCGATTGGGTCGTTCCGCGCTGTGGACATCGAATGACGTTCTTGTTCAGCCCAGGCGGACGATCAAGGTAGACGTGGATAAGTCGGATGACGATTTGCTCGCTGCGATGAAGACGAAAACGCGCTACAACGTGCGATTGGCCGAGCGCAGAGGAGTCAAAGTGCGCCGCGGCGGAGTGCGTGACGTTCCGATCTTCTATCAGCTTCTGGCCGAAACGGCAGAGCGTGACCAATTCGGTATCCACGCGATTGAGTATTTTGACGACATGATGCGGGTCTTCGGCGACGATGTCGCCCTATTGTTGGCTGAATACGAGGATGCGCCAGCCGCTGGTTTGCTGGCGCTGAAGACGCCTGAAGAGGCAATCTACATGTACGGAGCCACGCGCAGCGAGTTTCAACGACATATGCCGGCCTATTCGATCCAGTTCGCAGCGATGCAGTGGGCTCGGGACGCAGGCTGCGAGTCTGTATGACCTATGGGGAATTCCCGCGGATGACACGCCGCCAAACGCCGCAACGGATGAGCACGGCTCGGTCAACGTCAGGGACGGAATGTGGGGCGTCTTTCGGTTCAAGCAGGGTTTTGGCGGTGACGTCGTCACTTACCCTGGAATGTTCGAGCGTATCTATGCCAAACCTCTCATGCGAGCCTGGCGTACCGTGAGGCCGAATCTTCTGTGAGCAGCCTCGACTGCCGCTTCCAAGACTTGCTGACGCACGAAGACACCATTCGCGTCGACGGATCGAGCGATGTGGTCGTCACGTCGGTCTGTTACGACTCTCGCGAGGCACAGCCAGGCTCGTTGTTCGTGGCACTGCGCGGAGGTTACGTCGACGGCCACGAGTTCCTGCGCGACGCTCGATCGCGAGGTGCCGTCGCGGCGTTGGTGGAAGAGTGGAGTCCGGACGTCGACACGTTTCCGGCGGCGGCGCAGATTGCCGATACTCGAGCGAGTCTTGCGCGTGTGGCGGAGCGTTTCTATCACAGCCCGGGAGCGTCTATGGGCGTCATCGGTGTCACCGGCACCGACGGCAAGACCACAACGACGTTTCTGATCGATGCCATATTGCGACACGCGGGGCTGAAAACCGGGATGATCGGCACCGTATCCGTGCGTATCGCGGACGAGATAACTGAACACGATACGCGCCAAACGACTCCGGAGTCGCTCGAGATCCAGAGACTCCTCAGTCAGATGCGAGACGCGGCGGTCGACTGGGCAATTCTCGAGGCCACGTCGCACGGGCTCGAGCTGCATCGCCTCGACACGTGTCCATTCGACATTGGCGTTGTGACCAACATCACCCACGAGCATCTCGACTTTCACGGAACCGTCGACGCCTATCGACGCGCAAAAGCTCGTCTATTAGAGGCCGTCGCTGGTCGGCGCAAGCGTTCCTATCCGCATGGCGTCGTGCTGAACCGGGATGATCCAGGGGCGAGCTCGATCGCGAGCTATGCCGCAGATGAACCGGTGCTCTGGTTCAGTGTGGTGGATCCGTCGAGCGATCTCGTCGCTTCGCACGTTCGCGTCGGCGCCGGCGGCACGGCGTTCGATCTGAGCATTCGCGGGGAAACCCGGCCCGTGCGTCTCAAGCTGATAGGCGAATACAACGTCGCCAATGCTCTCGCGGCGGCCGGTGCGGCAACGATCGCTGGGCTCGACGTCGAGACTATCGTGGAGGGGCTCGAGTCAATCTCTTCAGTTCCTGGGCGTCTGGCCCGTGTCGACGAAGGCCAGCCATTCAACGTTTTTGTTGACTACGCTCACACGCCTGATTCGATCGAGAAGACGATCCAACTCCTCCGATCGTTAAATGATGGACGAGTGATCGTCGTTTTCGGAAGCGCCGGAGAGCGGGATCGCGCCAAGCGCGCCACTCAGGGCGCGGTTGCCGCAAAACGGGCGGATTTCGCCGTCTTCACCTCCGAGGACCCACGCTTTGAAGACCCAGATGTCATAATCGATGAAATCGCGCGAGGGGCGATCGAGGCTGGGGCGAGTGAAGGCACTGATTTCGTCCGGCGCGAGAATCGCCAGGAGGCGATCGAAGCGGCCTTTGCGTCGGCACAGCCGGGAGACGTGGTGTTGCTGGCTGGCAAGGGCCATGAACAATGCATAATTTACGGTTCTGAGCGGCGACCATGGGACGAAGCTTCGGCTGCTCGGGCGGCACTCCGTGCTCAAGGGTATTCGGGTGCGGGCAGGATTGGACGTTGATGACCCTCGTCAAACAACGGCTGACTCGAACCAGCCATCTCTTCTTCATCGCGGTGCTGATTATTGCCGCGCTGAGCGCTTGTGGCACGCCGGATCCCAGCCTATCGCAGAATGCGCAGGCGGGCGCCAAGCCAACTGGCAAGATCCTCTTCGCTCAGAACGGCGACATCTACATGTGGGATGGCAGCATCCACCAGGTCACGCATGTCGGAGATGCATCGTTCCCGACCTGGTCGAGCGATGGCAACCGCTTCGCGTTCATTCGGACGGGCGACGCGTATTCTGACCTGTACTCATACAACATGTCGACCAACGAGATGGCGCAGTTGACCAAGAACCAACCACAGGGCCAAGAAGGGACCAAGAACTACGTCGACAACGCCGTCTGGGCGCTCGATCCAAACTGGGCGCCAACGGGGGACACCATCGCGTACGTCAGCGATCTTCAGACCGCCAAGGATTTCCTCTGGATCATGACTGGGCTGGGAAACGCGCCGCATCAGGTAGCGGCGTCGACGGTAAATGGCGACAACGTCGAGAATCCGTCCTATTCGCCAGACGGAACACAAATCGTCTTCACCCAGCGCACGACCGTGCAGAATGACACCCAGCGAACAACAGGACTTTGGGTGGTCGATCTGAATACCGGCAAACTCACGTCGCTCGTCACCGCGGATTCGGGTGCGTTCGACGGGACGTGGTCTCCTGACGGCAAGTGGATCGCATTTATCCAACGTGACGGCACAGCAAATGACTTGTGGGTCGTCCCATCGACCGGCGGTCCGCCCACGCAGCTGACACAGGGCAAGATGTTGGCGTCCCCCGTTTGGTCACCGGACGGAAGCCAGATCGCCTTCTTCGAAGAAGACGGGGATTCCTTCAAGGTGTCGTACGTCGGCTTCAGCGTCGATGCAAGCGGGACCCCCAGCGCGTCGTCCGTCTCCAAGCTCTTTCTCTGACGGCAACATCGACGCGACCTCATCGATGTCCTGGATTCCGTAGCCTTCGGAGAATCCACAGCCAGCGAACACAGCTCGGGCGGCCACTTGGCCGCCCGATTTGCTTTGGGTGGATTAGAGTTTGCAGAAGGATTGCCCAATGGACCAGCAACTGGGCGTCATAAATGCCGCCCCTACGGAGAACAATCGTAGGGGCGACATTTATGACGCCCTTCGGATTCAACAGCACTCCCTAGCCCTTGTCCATGTGCGACCGCTCTGAAAAATGCTCTACGATCTGAGTACTACTTTTTAGACGGTTCAGGCATCACCACACGAATGTGGAGCTCGTCGAGCTGTCGGTCGTCGATCTGCGACGGTGCGCCCATCATCAGATCCTGCGCTCCCTGGTTCTTCGGGAACGCGATGACCTCACGAATATTCTCTTCACCGGCCAGGATCATCACCGTGCGATCGATGCCGGGCGCCATGCCGCCATGGGGCGGGGCACCGTATTCAAACGCGCGCAACAGGTGTCCGAAACGGCGCTCAATCTCCGGGGCGTCATATCCCATGATCTCAAAGATCTTGTTCTGCACCTCACGGCGGTGGATGCGGATGCTCCCGCTACCGAGCTCAAGGCCGTCCAGAACCAGATCGTATGCTTTGGCTCGCACCGCACCGGGATCGGTGTCGAGCAGCGCGACGTCTTCATCCATGGGCGAGGTAAATGGATGATGCATGGCCTCCCAACGGTCATTCTCGTCGTCCCACTCGTACATAGGGAAGTCGAGCACCCAGCAGAAGGCGTGCACGCTTTCGTCGATGAGCCCAAGCTCGCGCCCGAGATGGCTGCGAAGTCGACCCAGAACCGTGGCCGCGACCGGCTCAGCGTCCGCGATCAGCAACAGCATGTCTCCCGGCCGAGCTTCGAGTCGCTCGACCATCTGGTCGACCTCACACGGAACTCAGGAATTTCGCGATCGGGGATCGAAGTGTGACGTCGGTTTCGTCCCCGGCCTGCAGCCCGATCCAGACGAGGCCTTTGGCGCCGAACGACTTGGCGATATCGGTAAGCTGATCGATTTGCCCGCGCGTCGCATCCGCTTGACCCGGCGCGACGATCCCGCGCACCACGCCGCCGGACTTCGCTGCGTTGGCGAAGACGCCGAACTCGCTCTCCGCGACGATGTCGGTGACGTCCCGAATCTCCATTCCGAACCGTAAGTCGGGTTTGTCGTTGCCAAAGCGTCGCATCGAATCGGCATACGTGAGGCGAGGAAACGGCTTCTCCAGAATCGGCTTGGAGGAAAGTGTCTCGAAGAGGCCGGTATAGAGGCCTTCCATCAGCCGAAGAACGTCCTCGCGGTCGACGAAGGACATCTCGAGATCGAGCTGTGTGAATTCCGGCTGGCGATCGGCGCGCTGGTCTTCGTCTCGAAAGCAACGAACGATCTGATAGTAGCGATCCATCCCGGAAACCATCAGAAGTTGTTTGAGCTGTTGCGGCGACTGCGGCAGCGCGTAGAACTCGCCGGGGTAGAGTCGGCTTGGCACGACATAATCTCGCGCGCCTTCAGGCGTGCTCTTCATGAGGGCCGGCGTCTCAATCTCGACGAAACTGCGCTCGTCCAGGTAGTCACGAATGAATTTGACTGCACGATGACGCAGCATCAGATTGCGTTGCATGTGCGGACGTCGCAGGTCCAGGTAGCGAAATTCGAGCCTCAGCGACTCATCCACCGACCCCTCGTCTGCGATGTAGATCGGCGGCGTTTTCGACGGGTTGAGGATCTCAATGGCCGAGGCGTGAACCTCGATCTCGCCGGTTGAGAGCGTCTCGTTCACGGTACCGGCCGGACGCTTTTCGACCGATCCGGTGACCGAAACGACAAATTCGCTCCGCATGGTCTCAGCGATCTGATGGGCTGCCGGCGACTCTTCAGGGTTGGCGACCACTTGGGTCATGCCATAACGATCGCGCAGGTCGAGAAAGATGAGCCCGCCATGATCGCGACGTCGATTGACCCAGCCCTTGACCGTCACGGTCGTGCCGACGTCTGACAGCCGCAGTTCGCCGCAATCCGTGTAACGACGCTGGCCCGGGCGGAGGTCTTGCTGAGTCGAGTCATCGATCATGCGGGGAGCGCTCACTTTCTGTTTGCTTCATTCGAACGTGATTGACTACTCTACCTATTTTGAGATTGTAGGGCCTTCTCCGAGCTCTCGATGAGTGCGCTCGTCCAACGACGTAACGCCTGTTCGGCGTCGATCCCAGCCGCATCTGCCTCGGCCACAATAGACGCCAGTTTCCGCCCAAACTCGTCCCTATCGAGGCTTGGCGGAGCATCCACGTCGCAGTCAGAAACGCCGAGAGATCGGGCCCGACGGAGGACCGTCTGCGCACGAGAAAGCGCTGGCATTGAAATCGGGATGGACGCGAACGGAGACTGCGCTTGCGCAGTCTCGCCAGATCGCTCTTCCTGTTTGATCTGATCCCAGGCCTTGACCACATCGCCCGACGTCGAAATCTGTCGATCCCCAAAGACGTGCGGGTGGCGACGCACCAGTTTGCTGGAGAGGGTCTCGATGATGTCTTCCAGCGCGAAATCGCCGGCTTCCTCCGCGATCTGCGCGTGCAGGTAGACCTGCAACAGCACGTCGCCAAGTTCTTCTTTCAGATCGGGCGGGGAATCTCGCTCGATGGCGTCGATCGCCTCATACGCCTCTTCGAGCATGTGTCGCGTCAACGATTCATGAGTCTGCTCACGATCCCAGGGACAGCCTCCAGGTGCGCGTAGGCGCGCCACAATGCGCTGCAAGCCCTCTCCAACGCGGTTCACGTCAAGAGGGTCGATTGCCGGAATGAAGAGGCAACTGAGCTGATCGACAGACTGTTGGTCCAATGCGGACAACGGGAACGTGAGGGTCGAATCAGAACCCGTGCCGGAGACGGTGACGAGCGTCACGTCGAGATCGCCAGGATAGACCTGTGTCAGCGCCAGTTTCACCGCCGACGCCATCCGACCCGAACTGACCTGTGCAATCACCGCCGGTCGCAACGGTGAGAAGGGCAGAAGTCCGCCGGAATAGGGTTGCGCCTCAGAGGCAGCGGCGACGTCCCCTGCGTCGACGATTTGCAGGTTCTCGTGGATGGGGTCGATTCGCAGCGTCGTCGCGACTGAGTCAAGAAAGCTGATGGCTGGGATGATTTGAAGATCTACGGCGGATTGAGCAGCTGCGGCGAGAAGATGTCGCACCGTAGCGTCGCCGAAGAGTGGGTGGCCCGGGACGGCGTAGACAATCGGCCCGCTCGTCGCGGCTTTCATCAATTCGGCTACGACTGCTGCGTTGACGCCTTCAAATGCGACGTTCGATTCGAAGAAATGGTCGAACGACGGCCAATCGTGAGACCCAGGAATCGTCTCGATCGCTGGATGGATTCGCGTTTTGAGAATGACCGTGCCGCCACGCAACAGCTCGATCGTCTGTTGAGTCAGGAGTCCTGCGTCACCCGGTCCAAGCCCGACGACCGTAATCTGACGCGCCGTGTCGCTCATTCGCGCCCCGCTCCACGGCCATCACCACCCATGCTCAGCACGGCCAGGAATGCTTCCTGGGGAATCTCGACGCTGCCGACCATCTTCATGCGCGCTTTGCCCTCTTTTTGTTTTTCGAGGAGCTTGCGCTTGCGCGTGACGTCGCCGCCGTAGCACTTTGCCAGCACGTTCTTGCGCTGGGCGCGGATCGTCTCGCGCGCGATGATTCGGCTGCCGATCGATGCTTGAATCGGGATGTCGAACATCTGACGAGGTATGAGTCCGCGCAGTTGTTGCACGAGGTCACGACCGCGTTCATAGGCCGTGTCGCGGTGCGTGATCATCGAGAGCGCGTCGACCGGTGATCCGTTTACCAGCACGTCAAGCTTGACGAGCTGCGATGCGCGATGCTCACCGAGCTGATAATCGAGGCTGGCATATCCCTGCGTGCGAGATTTGAGCTGGTCGTAAAAGTCGACGATCAGCTCGCCAAGCGGGATGCCGAATGCCATCCGGGTACGGTCCTCGTCGAGGTACTCCATCTCGGCCAATTCGCCGCGCCGGCTGGTAACCAACTCCATGATCGTGCCGATGTAGCGAGAGGGCGACATGATCGTTGCGTCGACCCACGGCTCGCGGATCTCCTCGATCTCGCCGCCGTTGGGCATCTCCGACGGGTTGTCGACCAGGAACGTCGACCCGTCGCGCTTCAAGACCTCGTACTCGACGCTCGGCGCGGTTGCCAGGAGCTCGATCTTGTATTCGCGCTCCAGCCGTTCCTGCACGATCTCCATATGGAGCAATCCCAGGAATCCGCAGCGAAAACCGAATCCGAGCGCATCGGACGACTCCGGCTGATAAATGAGCGAGGCGTCGTTCAATTTGAGTCGCTCAAGAGCGTCGCGAAGCTCAGGGTATTCCTCACCGTTCACGGGGTAAAAACCGGCGAAGACCATCGGCTTCACGGGTCGATATCCGGGGAGCGGCTTCTTGGTCGGAGCATTCGCCAGGGTCACCGTGTCACCGACCTGGCAATCGTGCACGTTCTTGAGTCCGGTAGCGATGTAGCCGACCTCGCCCGCCGAAAGCTGCTCCACCGACGTCATCGCCGGCCTGAAGGTGCCGAGATCGATCATCTCGGTCTCCTTGCCGGTCGCCATCATGCGGACGGTGTCGCCCGAATTCAGCGTGCCGTCGACGATCTTGATATACGCGATGACACCGCGATACGGATCGTAATGTGAGTCGAAAATGAGCGCCCGCAAGGCATCATTTCGATTGCCCTCCGGCGGCGGAATCTTCTGGACGATCGCTTCGAGAGTCTCGTCAACGCCGATGCCCGACTTGGCGGAGGCAAAGATGATTTCATCGTCCAGCAGTCCGATGAACTTGCCGATGTCGCGTCCGACTCGTTCCGGCTCGGCGTTGGGGAGGTCGATCTTGTTGACGACGGCGACCAGCGCCAGTCCACCGTCGATGGCCAGGTGAACGTTGGCCATGGTCTGCGCTTCGATCCCCTGCGCGGCATCGACAACAAGCACGGCGCCTTCACAGGCGGCCAGACTACGGCTGACTTCGTAGGAAAAGTCGACGTGTCCTGGAGTGTCGATCAGGTTGAGGATGTAGTTCTTTCCATCGGCTGCCGGATACTCCATGCGCACTGTCCGCGCCTTGATGGTGATCCCTTTCTCGCGCTCGAGGTCCATCGAATCGAGGATCTGCTCCATCATTTCGCGTTCGGAGATGGTGTGCGTTCGCTCCAGCAAGCGATCGGCGAGCGTCGACTTGCCGTGGTCGATGTGAGCAATGATGCTGAAATTTCGGATGAGTGATTGATCGATCATGATTCGTTCGCGCAGGCCTCTCCCGGAAGGTGTCCGACCCACAAGTATACCGAAGGTCGCGCGGTTCGGCTGATGGGCCTAGGCCCGCATGACTCTCGATCGCACGCGACGCATGAGCTGCTGGAACGCGCTGATGCGCAGGTAGTAGGCGGCAACCAGGTAGCTGAGCGTGACGGTCCCAAGCGTGAAGCCGAACGCGACGTACATGGTCAGACTGTGGCCGTGAATCGGATCGGTTGCGCGCGCGAGGGATGGCGCCAGTAAGCGACACGATCCATACAAGACCAGCCCCGCGAGCAGCATCTTCCCGATCTGGGCATAGAGTTGTGGCTCGAAATTGCCGTTGCGACGGATCAGGACGGTCAACAGGATGGCCATCTCGAGCGTCGTCGTGATCGAGATACTGAGCGCCAATCCGCCGATTCCGAGCCGAGGAGACAATATCCAGCTCAGTAGGATATTGGCGCCAATGGTGATGATCGACGCGATGACGGGCGTGCGGGTGTCGTGCATGGCGTAGAAGGCTCGTGTGACCGATTCGACCACCGCGAAGGCCAGCAGCCCGACCGCAAAGAACTCCAGGGCGTGCGCGACCAGTGCGGTCGAGCTCGAAGAAAACGAGCCGAATTGCAGGAGCACCTGAACGATGCTCACGCGGAACATGAAGAGGCCGATCGAGGCTGGAATGGTCAGGAACAGGAGCGGCGCGAGCGCGCTCGAGAGCGTGTGCCGAAGCTCGCGGTTCTGTCCGAGCTCGAATTGGCGTGCCATGGCAGGGAATATCACGGTCGAAATGCTGAGCGCCAGAATCCCATGCGGCAGCATGAAGAGTTGATTGGCGTAGTTGATGGCAGAGACACGACCCTGTCCAAGTCGGGAGGCGAAATTTGTCATCACGATGAAGTTCACCTGGAACGCGGCCTGACCCACCAGTCGCGGCAGCATCAATCGTCCGACCTCGCGCAGCCCCTCGACGTGTCTGGATAGGGACGGGTTGAAGCGCAGTCCGCGTCGGGCTAGCGTGACGAGCTGGATGCTCGCGTGTCCGGCCGCGCCCGCGATGACACCGACCGCTAGCCCATAGACGCCCATGTGGGGTGCCAGGAAGACCGCGCCGAAGATGATGCCGAAGTTGTAGAGGATGGGAGCGATAGCGGGTATCGTGAAGGCGTCCTGCGCCTCGAGCATGCCTTTTCCCGCCGCACCCAATCCGAGCAAGAGTGGCGAGAGGAGCAACAGTCTCGTCAGATTGGTCGCCAGGTGTTGTTGTGGTGCCGCCATCTTGGGAGCAACCACGATGCTCATGAGCGGTCCGGCAAACAAGAACACCAGCACGCCGCCGCCGACCAGGACGGCAATGGTGTAGGTCAGCACCGAGCTCGCCAGCCGCCAGGCCTTTTCCCGCTCACCGCGACCCAGGTAGCCGCCGAAGACGGGGATGAAGGCGGATCCGAACGCGCCGCTCATGACGACGAGAAAGAGGAGATCGGGGATCTTGAAGGCCGCGACATAGGCATCATAGTTGGGACTCGTGCCGAATTGGCGGGCAATCAGGACTTCTCGCAACAGCCCGAGGAAGCGGCTGACGACGTACGCCCCGGCCACGATCGTCGCGTTGGCGGCGACCGAACGTTGCGAGATGACGGCGGTTGTATTGATGCGCCGGGGGCGCCGCTGAGCCGTGTTCATCGGGCGAATTCTACGTGACTTCGAGGAAATGCGCTTGTTCAAACACGGAAAGATTGTTATGATTCGGGCGTGGCAGCCCATGGTGCTGCCGATTTTGTGTGGATCAAATCGCCTGGAGGTAATGGGAGCTTGGCCAATTCGAAATCAGCAGAGAAGCGCGCGCGAGTATCGGAACGTCGAAGGCAGCAGAATCGTGTTTTCCGGTCGGCTGCCCGGACGCACGTTCGGACCGCGGAGCGATTGATTGCTGAGGGGGACGCTGAGGGAGCCGCTCTGGCGGTCGGCAATGCGATGAGTACGCTCGATCGTGCCGCCATCAAGGGCATCATCCACAAGAACAACGCCTCGCGGCACAAGTCGCGGTTGATGGCGCGGTTCAATGCGCTGGTTCGTCCTCAGCCCGAGTCCTAAATTCTCCGACATTTGAAACTCACTGTTGAGCCGAGGTAGTGTGTTACCTCGGCTGTTGGCGTGTTCAGCGGCGAGACTTCGCTGTGGCCCCGGCCGCGAGCATAGCGACCAGCGGAACGAGCGCGTCTTCAATTTCGGCCGTGCCACTCTTGATCGCCGCATCGAGCTCACGCAACGCATCTAGCCCCAAAGCGATTCGCTCTGGCGGAAACGAATGCGCATAGCGTGACGTCTGCCGTAACCTGCCCTCTGACAGTCCCGACACGGACGAAAGCTGGCTGAGCGACACGTCGCGACTGGCGAGCGATGCGACCGAGAGCGCCTCGAACTGGCTTGTGATCTGTCCGAGAATAGCTTCCGGAGCGGACCCGAGGGCATAGGCGCGTTCAGTCTCGACCACCGCTTTCGCCGGGCTGCCATCCATGATCGCGTTGGTTATACCCCAGAAATCCTCGGCCTCGGCGCCTGGGACCAGTCGAGCAATGAGCGCGCTCGTGATGTTCTCGGCGTCGCCCGCGGCCGTCGCCAATTTGGCGATTTCGGTATCGAGACGGTAGAGATCGGGCGGAACGTCGTCACGTCGCGACTCAGCAGGCCAACTGCCGGGGAAGAGTGCTTCCAGGAGTTGCCGCGCTTCGTTCTGTCCGCAAACGGCCTGATACCGACGCGCGCGCTGGCAGGTCCAGTCGACGAGCCGCTGACCTCTTGGGACGTCGAATCGCTCGACTTGAATATCGGTCACGATCTTCCGAATCTCGCGTTCCGACCGCGGATCAAGAGATTCCTCGACGACAAGCAGGGTCGTTTCCCGCGGTACTCCGGCTAGAATCGCGACCGCCGAATCGCCGTCGTCATCGCCAGCTGCCTTGCGACCGCGGCGCTTTGGGACGGAGAGTAGGTCTCGTGCGACGACGAATCGTCCAGATCCGAAAAATCCGAGCGCGCCACATGACGAACGGACCGCGCTCAGATCGCCGGCCGCGTTGTCAATGATGGTCGACGAGATTCCGGACGGGTCGACCTCCGCTCGGACCGCCGCGACCCGTTCGTCGATCGTCAATCGATCTGATCCGTAGAGAATCGTGATCATATGTGGTTACTCAGGCGTCCCATTTGAGAGGCAAAAAGAAGGGCTTGACCACCGCACCGCCGTTAGTGACTTAGCTTTGAACCTGCAAACGCAGGTGGGCACCGCAACCACCAACCCCACGAGGCTGGCTTAGCAGTTCCCGTTGATTTCTAACGTTGGCTCAAAACGTTACATCACATCGCGAACGGTGCTGGTCAAGGCCCGCTTAATAATACCATCCGTCTCCCGGACTACCGCAACGCGTCGTTCAAGCAACGATTTTGCGATGTAGATACTCAGGCCGTTAGAATCCTCGGGTATGGAAGGAGTTGTGCGTGCGGGTTGCCGTTACGAGAAGGATTCCCGAATCGGGCCTCGAACTGCTGAGGTCCTTTGGCGAGGTCGATGTCTGGCCGGACCAGCTTCCGCCCGAGCGCGATCAGTTGCTCGAGTTCGCTCGCGGCGCGGATGGGTTGTTGAGCCTGTTGACTGAGCCGATAGATGGCGAGCTTCTAGACAACCTTCCGACGGTGAAAGTTGTGAGCAACTTTGCCGTCGGTTTCGACAACATCGATGTTCCTGCCTGCACTCAGCGACGCGTCGCCGTCTGCACCACTCCTGACGTCTTAACCGACACCACGGCAGACTTCGCATTTGCACTCCTGGTAGCCGCCGCGCGACAGGTGGTCGCATCGGCCGAATCGGTCAAGCGTGGTGAGTGGCGCACATGGGAACCCCTCGGCTACCTTGGAAAAGACCTGGTAGGTGCCAGACTCGGATTGATCGGAATGGGACGCATCGGTGCGGCCGTTGCCAAGCGATCCACCGGTTTTGATATGCGAGTCATCTATACCGACACCGATGACCGTCATGATGTCGAGCGCGAATTTGGCGCTCGACGCGTCGAGCTGGATGAGCTGCTCAAGACGAGCGACTTCATCAGCATCCACGTCCCCCTCACACCGGAAACCAACGGGATGATCTCGACACCGCAGCTGGCGGCCATGAAGCGCAGCGCGGTCTTGGTGAACACGTCTCGTGGTCCAGTCATCGACAACGACGCGCTTGCGGATGCCCTCGAATCAGGCGAAATCTGGGCGGCCGCGCTCGACGTCACCGATCCAGAGCCACTGCCAGCCGACCATCCACTCGTCCATTTGCCGAACTGCATCGTCACGCCACACGTCGCCAGCGCCACGGAAGTGACCCGCTCCAAGATGTCCGAGCTTGCCGCGCGCAATCTGATCGCGGTCTTGAGTGGCGAAGAGCCGCCACGCTGCTTGAATTCTGAGGTGCTGACGCGTGATTGACGAATCTGCGGGCCGACCTCTCCACACTCGTGTCGCGATTACCGGCATGGGGGTAATAACGCCGATCGGTAACAGCGTGAACGACTTCTGGTCCTCGCTCATGGAAGGCCGCAGTGGGACCGGTCCGATCACGTTGTTTGATTCGGAAGGATTCGATTCGCGCATCGCTGGAGAGGTCAAGAACTTCGACCCGCGCGACTATCTGGATGCCAAAGACGCGCGACGCACCGATCGCTTCATCCAGTTCGCGGTGGCGGCGACTCGAGCGGCGCTGACGGATTCCAGCCTGGCAATTGACGACCGGCAATCGGGGCCGCGTCGGCGTTCTGATCGGTTCGGCATTGGGCGGCATCGGCACGGCCGAGCGGGAATTGAACGTGTTATCGACACGCGGACCGAAGCGCGTGAGCCCGTTCTTCATCCCCATGTATCTGGCCGACATGGCTTCAGGCTTCGTCGGGATTGAGGTCGGGGCCCAGGGGCCAAACCTCGCCACACTCTCGGCGTGCGCCAGCTCGGCACACGCGATAGGGGAGGCCGCCGAGATGATCCGCCGCGGCGCGGCCGACGTCATGCTGGCGGGCGGCTCGGAGGCAGCTGTAACGGCGGGCTCCGTGGCGGGCTTCTGTGCTTTGCAGGCGCTTTCCACGAACAACGATGAGGGGACGACGGCTAGTCGCCCGTTCGATGCCACACGCGATGGATTTGTCGTTGCCGAAGGCGCTGCCGTTCTCGTCCTGGAGCGGTTGGATCTCGCCATCGAGCGCGGTGCGACCATTCTGGCTGAAGTCGGTGGCTACGGAATGTCGGGCGACGCCTATCACATCGTTCAGCCGACGCCGGATGGCTCCGGTGCGGCCGCGGCTATGCGATTGGCAGCAGTCATCCGCAGGCGTCGACGTCGGCGACGTCGACTACATCAACGCGCACGGCACGTCGACGCCTCTAAATGACAAGATCGAATCGAGTGCCATCAAGGCCGTCTTCTCGGAAGTGCGGATTCCGCCGGTTAGCTCGATCAAGGCGCTTACGGGCCACCTGCTGGGCGCCGCTGGTGCCGTCGAGGCCGTTGCGAGTGTCCGCTCATTGCAGGAGCAGATTATTCCGCCGACATGGCATCTCGAGACGCCCGATCCAGAGTGCGATCTGGACTACGTGTCGAATGGTCCGCGGCAGGCGAGCCTGACGCACATTCTCAGCAACTCTCTTGGATTTGGTGGACATAACGTGTCGCTGCTCTTATCGAAGTGGAGTGGGTGACTGATAGTCGGGTTGTTAGAGCATTTTTCAGAGCGGTCGCACATGGACAAGGGCTAGGGAGTGCTGTTGAATCCGAAGGGCGTCATAAATGTCGCCCCTACGAGTTCTCCGTAGGGGCGACATTTATGACGCCCAGCTGCTGGTCCATTGGGCAATCCTTCTGCAACCTGCTCTAAGCCGCCGGGATACTGGTTGGTCGGCCGCGGGGTTGCCAGCAACATACCAGGTTGGGATGGGTGTGAAGGTGGCACTCGTCGAGATACAGGAGACGGAGTCCACTGTGGAGATCAGCCCCTTTTTTTGCAGCACCGCGAGGGTGTTGGCGGCGCTGGCGACGGCCTCAGCGTCCTGCCGATGCCGTAGATCATGACGCGGTCGGCGATAGACGTAACCCATAGCATGCACGGTCCGATTGACCGTGACGGCGGAGACGCTCCACCCGTGCCGGTCCAGCAGATCGGTCAAGTCAGCGATGGCCCACACCGTGACCGGGTAGCCATAGGCCTCGGGGGTCTGAGCCAGCGCCGTGCCCAGCAGTTCGCGCGCCGCTTCGGGAAGCTTGGGCGGGCGGCCGCGACGCGGGCGATCGGCCAGCCCATCCCGACCCTCCGCCGCAAACCGTGCCGCCCAGCGGGTGATGGATCGGGCACTCACGTCGCAGGCCGTCGCCGCCGCTTGCCGCTGGTCCATGTGGTCAATACTTTTGGAAGCCGCTTGCCACGTGCAATTGCTTGCCCTCGGCCATGCCGGGTTGTTACGACTGATCATCCGCCAGACGAAAAACGGGAGCCATCGGCTCCCGTTTGAACATCTCATCTCGAATCTGGAAATTAGTCGAGGTAGCCTCGCAACGTGCGGCTGTAATTGGGATGCCGCAGTTTGCGCAGCGCCTTGGCCTCGATCTGCCTTATCCGCTCCCGCGTGATGCCGAACTCTCGTCCAACTTCTTCCAGCGTGCGGAACTGCCCATCATCAAGACCGAACCGCAACACGATGATGCGGCGTTCTCGCTCAGTGAGGCGATCGAGCGCATCCCCAATCTGCGACTTCAAGAGCTGATGCGAAGCCAGCTCGAGTGGGGCTGGCATGGTGTCATCTTCGATGAAGTCACCCAGGAACGCATCCCCCTCTTGGCCCACTGGTGCTTCAAGTGATACCGGATGACGCGAGGCATCGAGTACCTGGCGCACTTTTTCGAGGGGTACGTCCATGGCCCGGGCGATCTCGTCGTGCGACGGCTCTCGTTCGAAGATTTGCTGCAATCGGTGCCCGGTCTTCTTCACGCGATTGATTGTCTCGCCCACGTGGACAGGAAGGCGGATCGTGCGGCTCTGATCGGAGATAGCACGAGTGATTGCCTGTCGAATCCACCACGTAGCGTAAGTCGAGAACTTGTAGCCGCGTTTGTAATCGAACTTATCGGTCGCCTTCATAAGTCCGATGTTGCCCTCCTGAATCAGATCCAGGAAGGAGAGGCCACGGCCGACGTACTTCTTGGCGACGCTCACGACCAAACGAAGATTGGCCTGGATGAGATGGGCGCGAGCACGGTCCCCGTCTTCGCGATCGGCAATAAGCTCGTGCTTCTCGGATTCGTTGGCATACTCGCCGAGTCGCAAACGGTCCGCCGCCATCTCGCCGCGCTCCATGCGCTTGGAAAGCCAGACTTCCTCCTGCATGGTCAGAAGATTTGTTTCACCAATTTCCTGCAGATAAAGTCGAACGGAGTCGTTGACTCCGCTGGCCATGGGATCGATGATTTCGTTCGCGCGATGGTGATCGACATTACTGCCGCGTGATGGCTTGGTCGGACGTTCGACCTCTGCCGGAGCGTTGGAAGCAGGCTCCTGATCGAGAACCTCGATCCCCTGCTCATACAACATCACGTAGAACTCTTCGAGCGACTCGAGGTCGTTCTCCGCGTGTGGAAAGACTGCGATGACTTCCTCGGAGAGAAGGTATCCGCGATCCTTGCCCTTAGCGATCAGGCTCGCATCCATTGTCTAGCTCACCACCTTTTCTAGGTGTTCCTCCCACCCCAGAACAAGCAGGTCAGACAAAAACAGCCCTTGGCCGTTAAGCGCGGGGCAGTTGATGAAAGTGAAGTTGCGCGCAGAAAAAGTGGCGGCGACGGACCAAGGTTACAACTTATCGAAATCATGTTGCGCCTTTTCCCACCTACGGTCGTCAGTATAGCGAACAGTTGCGCTGATTTCAAGACGGGGCGCCTTTATATGCCGATCGGTACGTTCGAGAGCTTGCCGCCTGTCGCATAACGAGGCACCATTGAGTCCGCACTGCCGTTTTCAACACAATGACTTGCCGCTACTTGCCATAGGAGCATGTGAAATGCGCAATGACGTGGTCGTGGGGTTTGACCCAGGTACCGCGAGGCTCGGATATGGCGTTGTTGCTGGTGATGACGCCCCATCTCCGCTCGACTACGGAGTCATCGAGACTGCCGCAGGGGAGCCGATGGCGGAGCGATTGAAGCTACTGTACGAACACGTCGGCGAAATCTTGCGAACCTATCAACCGAGCGTTTGCGCCATCGAACAGCTCTTCTTTTCGCGCAACGTCACCACCGCGCTCTCGGTGGGACAGGCGCGTGGTATCGTCATGCTGGCGGCAGCTCAAGCCGGATTGAAGGTCGTCGAATACACTCCCGCCGAGGTGAAACAGGCTGTTTCCGGCTATGGGAAAGCCGATAAATCTCAAATGCAGGAGATGGTTCGCCTGATCCTTGGTCTGCAGGAGATTCCGTACCCAGATGATGCCGCTGATGCCTTGGCCGTGGCCCTCTGTCATATTCAGTCAGCACGCTTTCGCAGTGCCATCGGAGAATGAGGTCCGACACCATCGTGAGTCAGAGGCGAATGAGAGCGGACGAGTTGATGGTGGAGCGAGGGTTGGCGCCAAACCGCAGCAAGGCACGGGCGATAATCCTTGCTGGTCAGCTTCGCTCCGGAACCCAGGTCATCGACAAAGCGGGCCACATGTTGACGGACGACGCTGAACTCGGAGTTGACCAGGGCCCGCGCTTTGCCAGCCGCGGCGGAGAGAAGCTCATTCACGCGTTTACGACCTTCGATATCGACGTGACTGGACTCACCTGTGCAGATTTCGGCGCGTCAACCGGCGGATTCACCGACGTCCTTCTGCAGGCCGGCGCGACGAGGGTCTATGCCATCGATGTCGGTTATGGCCAGCTTGACTATCGGCTTCGGACCGACGACCGTGTCGTCGTGCTCGATCGTACGAACGCGCGGCATCTCGATTCGTTGCCGGAACCGATCGATCTCGTCACGATCGACGTGTCCTTCATCTCGCTCGCATTGATTCTTCCCGCAGCGAAGCGCGTGCTGACTGATGACGGCACCTGCGTTGCGTTGATCAAGCCACAGTTCGAAGCCGGCAGAGAGCGCGTCGGCAAGGGCGGGGTCGTGCGGGACAAACGAGTGCATCGCGACGTACTGCGCACCATTCTAGACTCCTCAAGAGAGTCCAGGTTTCATGTTCGTGGGCTAACCAGATCTCCGATCAAGGGACCAGCAGGAAACGTCGAGTTTTTGGCGTATCTCGCGCTCGCACCGAGCGTTGAACTGGATGTGGAGCAATTGATCAACGACGTGATGTCGAATGAACGGAGTGGTACGGATGTCCATTGAACGCCCATCGGACCGCGTGCTCGGCGACCTGCTGGACGCGCTGACGAACGGCGCTCATTCGTCCGGAGCTCATCACGAACAGCAGGTGATGGCTGACCCTGGTCGGTCAAGACGTAAGGGGATACCAGAAATCGTCTATGCTCCGAATAAGTCGATCGCACAGCTCGAACGCGCGGTCACGCAGCTTATCGAGTCAAACGGACGTGTGGTCGTCAGCCGCATTACGGAGCCGGAGACGGTAGAGCTCAGCGCGCTTCTTCCCGAGCTGCAATCGGAACAATTGCCGGGAAGCTGGACAGCGACTTTTTCGCGCCAGGACGCTGAGCGGCCCACAACCGGAGGGCGCGTCGCGATATTCGCCGCGGGAACCTCCGATTGGCCGGCGGCTCACGAGGCGCGCATCGTGGCGCAGGAGATGGGCTGCCACGTGGATTTGGTGGTCGACGTCGGCGTGGCGGGCCTGCATCGGCTCTTTGGGCCGTTGCGAGACGTGCTCGACAACGGGGTGGATGCGATCGTCGTGGCGGCGGGAATGGATGGCGCGCTTCCATCGGTGATGGCCGGGCTCGTCCCGGTTCCGGTCATTGGACTGCCAACGTCTGTTGGCTATGGCTACGGTGGAAACGGTCAGGCCGCCTTGATGAGCATGCTGCAGAGCTGCGCGCCTGGATTGACGGTGGTCAACATCGATAACTCGGTGGGCGCTGGTTCGACCGCCGCCCTCATTGCCAACGCCGCCGCGAAAGCGCGAGGAAGCACGCGCTAACCGCGCCGATCGCTTGCCGCTCGTTCGCTGCGGAAATCCTCGATCACCTGCTCTGTGACGCTTCCCGGATCGGCTGATCGATGCGTCAGGGCATCGATCGCTGACTGATGCGACTCGCTCTTCATCCAGGTGCTGAGCCACAGATCGAACTCTTCTCGCGCCAGCAAGCGTGACTTCCCGCTCGAGTCGACGCCTGACACGCTCCTCAGCTTCGCCCGTACCCTCCAGATGCTCGCGATGCGCGTCGATCTCTGACACGAGACGCTCTATTCCGCCCGCTTCGGTCGCGATCGTTTGGACGATTGGCGGCATGCGATCCGCATGTTCACCGAGCAGAAGCATATTGCGGAGATCTCGAATGAGCTGGCGTGCATCCGGCCGATCCGCCTTGTTGACGACCAGAATATCGGCGATCTCGAGCACGCCTGCCTTGATGGTCTGAATACTATCCCCAAGTCCCGGTACCTGTAGAACGACCGTCGTGTCAGCGGCGTCAGCCACATCGACTTCGTCCTGCCCGACTCCAACGGTCTCGATCAAAACCATGTCGAATCCGAACGCGTCGAAGAGGTGCACGGCACCGCCGACCGCGAGGGAAAGCCCGCCCAGCTGGCCGCGGGTGGCCATGCTGCGAATGAAGACGCCGTCATCGGCGTAGTTCTCCATCATGCGGATGCGATCGCCCAGAGTCGCTCCGCCGGATAGGCTGCTGGACGGATCGATTGCCACGACCGCCACCGTCCGACCTGAATCTCGATAGTTGCGAATCAGCGAATTGACCAGTGTACTCTTGCCCGCGCCGGGAGGACCGGTGATCCCGACCACGTGAGCGCGCCCCGTGCGGCCGAAGACCTCTCGCACGGCTCGGCGACCCAGCTCGGTTCGGTCCTCGACGTGCGAAAGAAGCCGCGCAAGAGCGCGGCGCTCGCCATTCAGAAATCGCTCAATCAGGTCCTGGCTCAATGGTCGTGCTCTCGAGACGGAACGTTCTGACGAATGAAGTCGATGGCATCCGTGAGCGGCGTGCCTGGACCAAAGACGGCCGAGACGCCCATCTCTTTGAGTGCCTTCACGTCGTCGGCGGGAATGGTGCCGCCCGCCACCAGCAGGACGTCGTCGAGCCCTGCCGAACGAAGCTCTTCGATGATTCGCGGCATCAGTGCGTTATGGGCGCCTGAAAGGATACTAACGCCCACCACGTCGACGTCCTCGTCCGACGCCGCCCGCGCGATCATCTCTGGAGTCTGAAAAAGACCCGTGTAGATGACCTCCATGCCGGCGTCACGCAGTGCCCGCACGAGGACTTTGGCGCCGCGATCATGTCCATCGAGCCCGGGCTTGGCGATCAGCACCCGAATAGCCCGCGTAGTCGAGCTGGCTACCAATCGTGACTCCTCCCTCTAGACGATTTGCAATGGCCGGTGCGCACCATAGACGACCCGCAAGCGATCTGTGATCTCACCCAGAGTCGCCTGAGCCTTGACCGCGTCGATCAAATATGGCATCAGATTGCGATCCTCACGCGCTGCCAGTTCCATCTCGTCCATCGTCGATTGCCAGCGCTCGGCATCACGCGATTGACGCAGCACCTGAAGCCGTTGCCTTTGCCGCTCTTCGCCTTCCGGGTCCATCTGAAGAATCGGGATCGTCGGAGCTTCGTCGGTGCGCATCGCGTTGACTCCCACGACGATCTTGTCCCGGTTCACCAGCGCCTGCTCGTAGCGATAGGAGGAGTCGGCGATGCGCTTTTGGAAATATCCCGTCTCGATGGCCGGGACAACGCCGCCGAGCTCGTCAATTTCGTCAAGAATCTTGGTGACGCGATCTTCCATTTCGGAGGTCATCGTTTCGACCATGTAGCTTCCGGCCAGCGGATCGACGCTATTCGTAACGCCACTTTCGAACGCAATGACTTGTTGCGTCCGTAAGGCAATGCGCACAGCCCAGTCAGATGGCAGCGCCAGTGCCTCGTCCAGGGAGTTCGTGTGGAGTGATTGTGTGCCGCCCAGCACGGCCGCCAACGCCTGAATTGTCGTGCGCACCACGTTGTTCTCGGGTTCCTGCGCGGTGAGTGAACAGCCAGCCGTCTGCGTGTGAAAGCGCATCCACCAGGAGCGCGGATTTTTTGCGCCGTAGCGGTCCCGCATGAGTTTGGCCCACAATCGACGACCCGCGCGGAACTTCGAGATCTCTTCGAAGAAGTCGTTGTGGCAGTTGAAGAAGAATGAGAGCCGCGGAGCGAACTCGTCGATATCCAAACCTCGTTCGAGGGCGGCGTCGACGTAGGCAAGCCCGTCCGCAATCGTGAATGCCAACTCTTCGGTCGCCGTCGCTCCGGCCTCGCGAATGTGGTAGCCGGAGATGCTGACGCTGTTCCAGCGCGGCATTTCGCGCGTCGCGAACTCGATCGTGTCGACCACGAGCTTCATCGACGGCTGAGGCGGGAAGATGTACTCATTTTGGGCGGTGTATTCCTTGAGGATGTCGTTCTGCAGCGTGCCGCCGAGTTGCGAGCGGTGGATGCCGCGGTTTTCAGCGGTCGCAATGTACATAGCCCAGATAATGGCCGCCGGACC
The DNA here is from genome assembly GCA_963815715.1 of uncultured Chloroflexia bacterium. GTDB lineage: Bacteria > Chloroflexota > Chloroflexia > Thermomicrobiales > Thermomicrobiaceae > CALAGB01. Next base: position 298,924 of record CAWFHU010000001.1, read on the forward strand.
GTTGATCGTCATCGACGTGGTGATCTGATCCAGCGGGATCTTATCGAGGAGGACGTCCATATCGTCGAGCGATGAGACGGACACGCCGCATTTGCCAAACTCGCCCTCCGCCAGCGGATCATCGGTATCTCGGCCGTAGAGCGTAGGGAGATCAAACGCGATTGAGAGGCCGGTCTCACCGTGATCGAGCAGATAACGGAAGCGGGCATTCGTCTCTTCGGCGGAGCCAAACCCGGCAAACTGGCGCATAGTCCAGAGGCGGCCACGGTACATCGACTCGTGGATACCGCGCGTGAACGGAAACTCTCCCGGCTGTGCGAGGTCGGTCTTTACGTCAAAGCCGGTGCGACGCAGGTCCTCTTCCGTGTAGGTCTGCCGCACTGGTTCGCCCGATACCGTGGTGAAATCACGCTGACTCGGGTCGGGTTGGCTCGAGAATGATCCCTTTGCTCCACTGATGCCTTGATGATGCATGGACGACCTCGACCTTTCGCGCTGCGTGCCTAGTAATGAATGCCCGGTCGCAGCTCCGCGGTGCTTGCATCCGCCTTCACCGTTTCCATGGTCGTCAGGCTGTTGCAAGCATCCTTGAGACCTTTGGATGCCTTCGATCCCGTGGCGACGATGTCGAGCCAGGGGGCCGCTTTGTTGACCAGGTCGAGAATGCGCGATTCTTCGATGACGCCTTGATCAATTAGAGACAGAACCCCTTCGAGCACTAGAATGTTCGTCACCCGCCGTGCGACATGCAGGTTGGCTTCTTTCAACGCTTCTTCAGCCCGCTCCGGCAAAATTCCCGGGCCTGCTACTTCCTCGACCGATTGATCCGCCTCAATCGTCCCAAACTGCGCGATTGACACGCCGGTCAGGAACGAGGTTGCCACCACTTCTCCACGGTCGCGCCCGGTCTTCTGAAACTCAATGATGTGAACGCGCAAATTATGGCCGGCTCCACGCAGTGCAATGCCAAGTGCCGCGTCCGACGTGGCGCGCTCGTCACCTTCTAACAGCATCATGTAACCGCGCGGGCTCTCTTGACCGTTGTTCTTTTCCGATTGCTGGGGCATCTCGTCTCCTTTTGAAATCATTATCGATTCTTAGCGACACAGAGGGCGGAACTGATTATTCGTAGTGATAAAATCCGTGATTCGTCTTACGTCCAAGCATCCCCGCCGCCACCATCCGGCGCAGCAATGGGCATGGGCGGTACTTCGGATCGCCGAAGTCTCGCTGCAGTACCTCGAGGATATCGAGGCAGACGTCGAGACCGATCAAGTCCGCCAACGTCAACGGACCCATGGGGTGGTTCATTCCGAGTTTCATCACGGTGTCGATGTCTTCACGGCTGGCAACGCCCTCTTCAAGACAGAAGATGGCCTCATTGATCATCGGCATCAGGACGCGGTTCGAGACAAACCCAGGAGCATCCTCCACGGTGACGGGAGTCTTTCCGACGCGCTTTGCAAGATCGTAGACGGCTTCGACGCTCTCTTCGGACGAAATCAGCCCGCTGACAACTTCCACCAGCGACATCAAGGGCACCGGGTTGAAGAAGTGCATTCCAACGACCTTCTCGGGTCGCTTGGTTTCAGCTGCCAGTCTGGTAATCGATATTGACGAGGTATTGGATGCGAGGATCGTGTACTGAGGGGCAGCTTCGTCGACGGTGCGAAAGATTTGCGTCTTTAGTTCGAGTATTTCAGGAACAGCCTCAATGACGAGATCCACGTCTTCCGTGGCGCGGAGGTCCGTGTCGGTTTCGATCAACCCGAGCGCAATAGCGGCGTCCTCCTCGGAGATTCGACCACGCTCGACTGAACGATTGAGATTTCTCTCGATCTTGGACTGTGCGCTGGAGATGATCTTCTCATCGCGATCGATCATGGTGACCGGAATGGCCGCTTGCGCCATTACCTGCGTGATTCCGGCACCCATCGTACCGGCGCCTATGACCGCGACTCGTGTGATCTCCATTCCCTAAAACACTCCCTATCGCATCGTTCGACGCATTCTTGATCGAGCAGCTTCCCGCGAGACGCTTCGACACTCTGCCTTGATTGTAGAGCGAAACGTGATTCGCTGTCTCATCGTGTCAGCGCCGACTTCAATCGACCATGCCGCTGGCGGACCCGTACAGGTCCCGGTTGGAGCCAATTCCTCAGTCTAATTTGTGTCCGAGCCATCCGAGTCGACGGTGCGATTGAACTCATTCATCGCAACGTCGATTCCCTCGAAGTGCCACCGAAGAGCCGCCGAAGCACCGCGAGCGACATACTCCTTCAGCGCATTCTCCTCGGAGCGGCTGAAGCGGGTGAGCACATGTGAAATTGCTCCGCCGCGGTCGGATCTTCCGATCCCGAGCCTCAATCGCGGAAACTGATCGGTGCCGAGTGTCTGGATAATCGACGTAACGCCGTTGTGGCCACCGCTGCTGCCAGATGGCCGCATTCTCATCCGGCCGAATGGGAGATCGAGGTCGTCGTAGATGACTAGCAACTGGTCGAGCGGCACGTGATACCAGCGAATCGCTGGGCCGACAGCGTTCCCGCTCACGTTCATGAACGTTTGCGGTTTGACGATGACGACCCGACCAAGATTCGTCCGTCGTTCGAGAATCTCCGCGTCGAAGCGTCGCAGCTTGCCGTCACCTTGCACATGTTTGGCGATTTCGTCCGCAACCATGAACCCGATGTTGTGTCGAGTCCGTTCGTATTTCTTACCGGGGTTGCCAAGACCAACGATGAGCCAGGTCGAGAGCTTGCTCACGATTGCAGCGCTTCGCGATAGATGTCGGCGGTCATCCTGGCTGTCTGCTCCCAGGTGAACTTCTTTGCTCGTTCGATCCCGACCATCGTCATTTGATCTCGTCGCTCGCGGTCTTCAACAAGTAATCCGATGGTCGTCGCCCAATCTTCGGGTTCGTCACTGTCGACCAGCAGAGCCGCGTCGCCCGCGACCTCCGGCAACGCACCGCGGTTCGCGGCGACGACCGGTGCGCCGGCGGCCATGGCCTCAAGCACCGGGAGTCCGAAGCCTTCGTCGAGTGACGGAACGGCCACGACCGTTGCGGCCCGGTAGAGCGCCGCCAGCTGATCGTCGTTCGCCTCGTTGAGCCAGATCACATCGTCACTGGCAGATGCCGCTGTTCAATCTCATTCACAATTGCGTCGCACTTCCAGCCGCGTTGTCCCACGATAACCAGGGCGACGTCCTTCAGCGTTCGTTCGTGCCGCATGACGTCTAGCGCTTGCAGCAACAGTACATGTCGCTTGCGCGGCTCGATTGTACCGACCATCAGGATGATTGGCCGTTCCAGGGCGATTTCTTTGGTCCGTGCGTCGCCCAATGTGATGCTTGCCGGAACGGCGCGATTGGTCTGAGACGGTTCGCGATCCAAAGATCTCTACCCCATTGGGAATCACGTCGATGCGGCTTGGATCGATGTGCAACACGGTCTCGAGCTGACCGGCCGTATAGCTCGACACCGCGATAATGCGGTCGACTGAGCGCAAACTCGATTTCAATTGCCGGTAATAGCGCAGTGAATCAGGCGTCAGCTGCTCGGGATGGTTGATGAAGTTGAGATCGTGCACGGTGACGACTTGCCGGAGGCCCAACACGCGCGGCGTGATGAAGTCGGGGCTGTGAACTAGCCTCGGGAATCGAGCGCTCAATTCAATTCCAAGAACCGACCGCTCGAACCGGTGATGTGGAGGTGTGAGGACTCTGACGGGAGTCGTATCCAGCTGCGTCTGGCGATTGATGAACGGCCGAACGTCAAGATCCGGGGCCACTCGTGGCAGCCAATGCACCAGCGCCTCGACGTAACGTGAAATGCCGCCTCGCCGGTAAGCGAGCAACCTTGCATCCAGCAAAATGTCAGATCGGTGTAGCCGCATCGCACCTCGGTAAAATACTTGCGCACAATCGAAAATGACCATACTGCGCAAGGTCGAGCCAGGACCGAATGGTATACTACGCCCCACGACGATAGAGCAGAGCATGACTGTGGCGTGCTGAATGGAGACCTCTGCATGAATTTCTTCGGTATGGGTCCAATGGAGCTCGGGGTGATTCTGGTGATCGCCCTGATCATCTTTGGTCCCGGCAAGCTCCCGGAAATTGGTGGACAGATCGGGAGCGTCGTGCGTGACTTCCGCAACGCAACAGGCGACCTGACCGGCGAATTTCAAGAAGCCATGAGCGATTTCAAGGGTGTTGCAGACGAGGTCAGGCAGGCTGGCCAAGAGGTACAGGATACGACGCGTTCGCTGACTCGTCTCGATCAACAGATCACTCCCGTGACTTCTCCCTCAAGACCGCTCCCGTCGGAAGCTCGAACCGATGCGAACGGACCGGCTGAGCCGACCAAGTCCGATCCGCTCGCCGATTTGATGGGTTGATCATCGCTACTGCGGCGTTAGCCGTCGCGTTGTGCGAACCATATCAACGTCTGATCAGGTCCGCCCTCCACTCTGCGCCACGCTCCAGGTAGACGCGGATGATAGAGCAACGAGTCGTCCGGAATCGATCGACTCGTTCTCGAGCCGTAGAAGAGCCGCAGCATCAGGCGAATCGGACTCCGCCACCAGGTGCTCTCCGTCGTTTCACCGCCCATCAGAACAACGAAAATTCCACCTGGCTTCAGCACTCTGGCGACCTCGTCAAGCGTCTCCGGCTGCATGATGAATCCCGCAGGGAACGTGCTGACGCAAGATCCCATGGAGTTGGATTGGACGGGTAGACTCGTCGCATCTGCACGAATCAAACGTCCGCGAGCCGCGGAACGACGAGAGGCGGATCGCAACATCGACGGCTCTCGCTCTATCCCCAATACCCTAAATCCGCGTTCGGCCGCGGCTTCCACCAGGACTCCCGTGCCACAACCGAGATCGAGCAGCGGGCCGTCCTCTACAAAATCGAGGGCGGACAGTCGCCATCTATTCCAGGCGTCTCCAAACAGGATCCGCACGAACCGATCATAGATTGGACCGCCGAATCGATAGAGCGTGTTGAACGCAGCCGATTGCACCCGGCGCCTGACTCCATGGCGGACCTTAGACTGATCGGCGGAATGTCTCTTTTTTGACACCGCTGTATGGCGCTCCGTACCATTCGTGCATGGACGTTGACGACGAATCGGCCGACATTTCAGAACCGGCGGCAAGGCTCGGATTTCGGCTCGGGATGACCGATGCGCAATCCTCCGCACGTCTGGGCGTACTTGAGACGAGACGTGGGCGCGTTCATCTGCCGGCCTTCATGCCGGTCGGCACGCAGGCCACCGTCAAGTCCCTCTCGCCGGATGACGTCGCGGCGACCGGATCCGAAATCCTCCTGGCCAACACGTATCATCTCATGCTGCGTCCAGGCGTCGATCTCATCCGTGACGCTGGTGGCCTGCACCAATTCATGGCATGGCCGCGGCCGATCCTCACCGATTCCGGCGGCTTCCAGGTTTATAGCCTGGCGCATCGTCGCAAGGTGACCGAATCGGGCGTCGAGTTCCGTTCGCATCTTGATGGCAGCCGCCACCAGCTGACCCCTGAACGCGCCATCGACCTTCAGTTGGGGTTCGATTCCGACGTCATCATGCCGCTCGATGACGTCATCGGCTACGACAGCGAGGACGCCGCACAGCAAGCAGCCATGGAGCGCACGCATCGCTGGTTGCAGAGGGCTGTCGATCATTTCGGCGAGTTTGTCGACGTCCATGACGACAATCATCAGCGTCCGCTGCTGTTCGGCATCGCACAGGGCGGATTTGATGGAGATCGCCGTCTTGAGAGTGCTCGTCGCGTCGGTGAGGCAGACGTTGACGGATGCGCGATCGGCGGGCTCAGTGTGGGCGAACCGAAAGAGTTGATGCTTGAGATGCTGGCCCATTCGATCGAGGGACTGCGAGGAGATCGTCCTCGCTACTTGATGGGCGTCGGATCACCGGAGGATCTCTGGCAGTCAGTCGCCCTCGGAATCGACATGTTCGACTGCGTTCATCCGACGCGCGTTGCACGGCGCGGTGCTCTCTTTACCTTCGACGGAAGAGTGAACGTGACCAATGCGCGATTCAGGCGCCATTTCGACCCGCTCGACCCATCGTGTGATTGCGAGACGTGCCAAACCTTCTCAGCGGCGTACCTTCACCACCTGTTCCGTGCGCATGAGCTTCTCGCGTATCGCCTGGCCAGCATTCACAATCTGCGATTCATGCAGCGCGTGATGGGCGCGATTCGGTCGTCGATCGAAACCGGTACCTTTTCGGGCGAAATGAAGTCGTTCCTCGATCGATACCACGTTGCCGACGTCGATCGAGCCGCTGAGCAGAAGCAGAAGTGGGTCGTCGCGCGCGACCGGTCGTCGACCTAGCCTGGTGGAGGGGATTTGACTGAAACGCTGCATATCACGGTTCGCGGACGAGTTCAGGGCGTGGGATTTCGTGCATTCACAGTCGCGGCCGCGATTCGGCATCGTATCGTCGGCTGGGTTATGAATTCGCCGGACGGACGTTCAGTCGAGATCGTGGCGCAGGGCGACTCAGAAGCGATGCGCGCCTTCCTCGATCTGGTGGGGCAAGGGACTGCGGCGAGCCGAGTGGACCATGTCGAGGATCATCCACTCGAGTCCGGTGAAACCTTCGCTCAGTTCAGTGTCCGACATTGACCCCGACGCCACGAATGCGATGAGTGATGCCAGACACCACACTTTGAACGTTTTAGTACCAACGGACGGAAAGAGTCCGCGTCAACTTCGTGTACAGTTTGGCCGAATCGGATACACCGGGACGTAGTTTCGCTTCCGTCACGCGTTGGTCTGGGAAAGGGAATCCAGGGGCATGGCAGTCATTACGATCATCGGCACTGGCTACGTCGGACTCGTGACGGGCGCGGCGTTCGCCGACCTCGGTAACACCGTCTTTGGCGTTGACATCGACGCTGACAAGATCGAGCGTCTCACGCACGGCGCCATTCCAATCTACGAACCAGGTCTCGAAGAGGTCGTGGTTCGCAACGTTCGCGCAAAACGCCTGAAGTTCACCACCTGCTATGAGGAGTCGGTTCCGAACTCCGAATTCGTCTTTATTTGCGTCGATACGCCGTCATCCTTCGACGGTGATGCGGACATGCGCGCCGTTCGTTCCGCTTCAACTATGATCGGGCAGTCGATGGCTGGGCACACGATCGTCGTCAACAAGAGCACGATGCCGATCGGATCCGGCGATCTCGTCTCATCGATCTTGGAGGAGACGAAGAGTGAGGATGCCACGTTCGCGGTCGTGAGCAACCCGGAATTCTTGCGGGAGGGCTCAGCCGTCAGCGACGTGTTCAAACCGAGCCGCGTCGTGCTCGGGGCTGAAGATCGGTCCGCCGCCGAACGAGTTGCCGAACTGTATCGCTCGCAAGGAGCACCGATCGTCATTACGGACCGGCGCACGGCCGAGATGATCAAATATGCATCGAACGCCATTCTGGCCACCCGCATCAGCTTCATCAACGAGATGGCGCAGATCTGTGAACAGGTGGGTGCCGACGTCACCGTGGTTGCCCAAGGCATGGGCTACGATCCACGCATCGGACCACTGTTCCTGGAGGCGGGCATCGGGTTTGGCGGCTCCTGTTTTCCCAAAGACGTGAAAGCACTGGCATTCATGGCTGAAGAGGTCGGGTGTCATCCTCAGTTGCTGCACGCCGTCCTCGAAATCAACAAAGACATGCGTCGTCGCTTCGTCTGGCGTCTGCAGAACCTGATCGGTGATCTACATGGCCGCCGCGTGGCGCTGTGGGGCCTTGCCTTCAAGCAAGACACCGACGACACACGTGAATCGCCCGGTCTTGACATCGCGCGCATCCTGCAGCAACGTGGAGCGAAAGTCGTCGCCTACGATCCAGCGGCCCTGGAGAATGCCCGTCGCGAGCTTTCTGTAATCGAATATGCAGACGATCCCTATTCCGCGGTGGAGGGGGCTGACGCGCTGCTCGTCGCCACCCCATGGAACGAATTCAAACAGGCTGACCTGCGCCGGGTGCGTGAGTTGATGCGAACACCGGTGCTGTTGGACGGCCGCAATATCTACAATCGTGAGGAGATCGGAGATCTTGGATTCATCTACGCCTCGGTTGGACGCTGAATACGTCCCCATCTGGGATCCGGAAGCTGCCGGACCCGTCGAAGTTGGCGTAGACGCTATCGAGATCGATCGAATCAAGCACGCGCTCGAACGATTTGGAGAGCGCTTCCTCACACGGATCTACACGGAACGCGAGGCGAGTCGCTACCGGAATCGACCGGCAGAGCTCGCCGCGCGTTTCGCCGCTAAAGAAGCGGTGATGAAGGCGCTTGGCACGGGCGTTCGTGGCATTCGTTGGCGCGACATCGAAGTCGTGTCCAATCGACGAGGCAAACCGATCGTCGTGCTCCACGAAACCGCGGCCCGTCGAGCCCGCCTCCTTGGGTTCACGCATATTGCCATTTCGTTGACGCACTCACGAACCGAATCGATCGCCATGGTCGTGGCGACCAAATTTCCGACGACGAACTGAGAGGGAGCAACCGGTGACCAAGTTGTGCACCGTCGAGGAGGTTCGCGCCGCGGAGCAGCGGGCGGCCAAAGCCGGACGATCCGAACGGACGCTGATGCGGGCAGCAGCTGAGAGCTTTGCCCGGCTGGTTCAAGACGAACGATGGGGTGACACCGGCACGGCACTCTTCCTGGTAGGACCTGGCAACAACGGCGGAGACGGCCTGGTGGCCGCGTCGATCCTCGCCTCTGCAGGCTGGACTTGTCAGGCATGGATGTATCAGCGTGAAGGCCGCGGCGATATTCCCGTCGACGATTCCGCGGATGAAATCCAATCGATCTCGACCAAGGAGCTGCCGCGCGCGATTGCTCAAGCCGATTTGATTGTCGATGCCGTCTTTGGGATTGGCGGGCGGACCGAGCTTCCGAGCGACGTTTCCGAAGCGTTCGTGCTTGCCCATGAGGCGCGCATCGATCGGGGGACACCGCTCTGGGCGGTCGACGTACCGTCTGGGGTCGACTCCGACACGGGAGCCGCTTCGGAGCACGCCTTCAACGCCGACGTCACCGTTTCATTCGGATTGCCGAAGATCGGTCTTTACATGTCTCCTGCGCTGCGGCATGCAGGCACCATCAAAGTGACCGAAATCGGCCTCTCGGCACCTGATACTGATACAGCAGACGTCACGCTGATCGATAGCGTCACGGTTCGACGTCTGATGCCTCGGCGCAGGCAAGACACTCACAAGCATCAGGTCGGGTGGTTGATGGTCGTCGGTGGAGCTCCAAACTACTTTGGCGCCCCGCGAATGGCCGCCGAGTCGGCCGCGCGAGCGGGCGCGGGACTAGTTTGCCTGGCCGTGCCGAGATCCTTGGTTGCTCCGATTTCGTCGTCGGTGCGTGAAGTGACCTTTCTGCCGCTTCCGGAAGCCGAGTTTGGGGGCGCGGGAGATCGGATGGCGACGCTGATCCGCGAAAAGCTCTCGAACTATGCCGCGCTGCTGATCGGTCCTGGACTTGGGCTTGATGATCCCGTGCCAGAATTCCTTTCCGGCTTCTTCGGCATGCGTTCATCGGCAAAGTCGATCGGATTCAGTTCACTCGCGCGCTCCGACGGGGACAGTGAGCCGTTTTCTGGCAAGGCCGTGGTCGATGCCGATGGGCTCAATTGGCTCGCAAAACAAGACGGCTGGGAGAAGTCGCTCAAGGACGCGGAGCTCGTCTTGACACCGCACCCTGGTGAGCTTTCCCGTCTGACCGGCAAGTCGGTCGACGAAATTACCGCTGACCCGTGGAAAGCTGCGCGAGACGCCGCCGAACGCTTCCAGCAGGTGGTCGTGCTCAAGCACGCTCATCCAGTGATCGCGGCGCCCGGACAACCGCTCGCCATTGGCCCAAATTCTGAACCAGCACTTGCATCCGCCGGGACCGGCGATGTGTTGGCAGGAATCATTGCCGGTTTGCTGGCACAGGGTCTATCGGCGCGTGATGCGGCCATTGCCGGAATCTACATAGGAGCTCTGGCATCGGAACGAGCGGTGGCCGCCATGGGAACTTTGAGCCTGGTCGCCGGGGACGTGATCGAAACGATCCCCTGGGCGGTTCGGTCGCTGTACGACAGAAGTTGGTAGGTAGCTAGCATGGCAATCGACTCTCGCGTGTCGTTGATCATGACTGAAGACGTGATCTCGATCGACCCAGACACTGAGGTGGCTGAAGCGGCGCGCTTGATGTGGGAGAACAGTCTGAGTAGCCTTCCCGTGGTGGACCGCGGCCGAGTGATAGGCGTACTGACCGATTTCGACATGATCGCACGCGAGTCTGAATATGACGCACCGATGTATGTCCCGTTCCTCGATGCCTATTTCCGCATACCGGGGTCGGGTGATCCGGAGCAGCTTCGCCGAATTCTGGCGACGACGGCCAAAGATCTTATGACGCAACCCGCGGTTACGGTCGAACCGGACACGACGGTTCAGCAGGCGGCGACGATCATGTATGACAAGAAACTCAATGCGTTGCCGGTCGTCGATTCGGATCGTCGTCTAGTCGGGATCGTTGCGCGGGCCGACATCGTGCGGCTGATGGTCGCGGACGAAGACTTGTACGTGCGCACGCATCCTGAGAATCCATAGACGAAACAAGCGTCAATCGGTCAGAACTGGGCGCACAAAGAACGACCGGCCAGAATCGGCCGGTCGTTTAGTTTCGTAGATACTGTAGCAGAGCTTAGGCTTCCGCCACCACTTCGGCCACGTCCTGCCGCAGGTTCTCAACGTCCTGGCGCACCACAAATGTGCGACCCGACATCTCATCCCGAACATACCCGAGCGTGCGATCGTCCATCCAACGGTAGATGGTTGGGCGAGTGACGCCAAGCTGCTGCGCGGCGTTGCCGATGCTGACCAGTTCGGCCGGCTCGTACGCGCGGAATTTGGCCATCGACAACATACGCCCGAGATCGGTCTCCCAGAAGCTTCTCGGAACCGTGTAATCTTCGGCTCCTGGAGGCCAGAAAAGGATCTGCTGTACCGAGTCAATCGCCTCGACAACGCGCTCCTTGGCTTCGCGGACTTCGCCGCGTGCCAACGCTGCTAGACGCGAAAGATCACGACCCAGCGGACCAGAGCGAAGCTGCTCAATGGTCAGGGGCTGGACCGCGTCCGGAAACAGTCGCGTCATGAGCCGATGATGCTGCGTATAGATGAGGCGCAGCGCGTTATCGAGCGTTTCCTGATAGTTCAACTTTTCGACATCCACGTCTACACCCTCTCCGCAAGCGATACGCCGATCCCCATCCCATCGACTGTACGTACCTATTCTACGCGGCCCGCTGTTTGCGGTCAACAAGGATTTCAGTCAGGGTAGATTTCTGTCGGTACTGCAATCCGCCGGGACGAATTTGGGCCCTTCGTGACTGCGGAATAGTGCATTCGATCAAGGAATTACATGATATAGTTCCCGGATCACACTGGGATGCGGGTGATAGGAGCTTGTGTGCGGGTTCTCCTTCGAATTCTTAGATATCTAGGTCCATATAAGCGTCGGGTGGTTTTTGGCTACCTTGCCCTCGCGATCGCGACGGGTATGCAGCTTCTTACTCCACGGTTAGTGGAGTACGTCATTGACGGCGGTCTGGTTACGCCGAGCTATCGCGTGGTGACGATTGGATCGATTGCCGTCGTACTCGTCGGCGCGTTCCTTGGCATCTTCACCTATGTGCGCAGTTACATTTTTCAGTGGCTGGCGGAACGCGTCTCCTATGACGTGCGCAACGACCTCTACCGGCACATGGAGATTCTCTCCTTCAGTTTCTTCGATCGAGCGCACACCGGGCAGCTGATGTCCCGCGCCACCGAAGACGTCAACTCGATCCGCCGCTTCATGATGATGTCGCTCCGATCCATCGTGCAATCGCTCGGCATGTTGATTGTGATCTCGATCATCCTGTTCACCACTGACTGGAAACTTGCCGCGATATCGCTGAGCGTCATGCCGGTGTTGATCGGAGCAGCGCTCTATTTCGGACGCAGTATCCGCCCCAAGTTCCTGGCGGTGCAGCAGCAATTCGGTGTCATGACCAACGTTCTCCAGGAGAACTTAGCTGGCGCTCGAGTGGTGCGCGCGTTCGCTCGCGAGGACGACGAAGAGCGGAAATTCGACGGCGAGCTTCGGAACCTATTCGATACCAACATGGCCGCGATCAAACAGTATTCGTTTTATTTCCCGCTGATGACGCTCCTGTCTAGTGGTGGGATCATGCTCATCCTCTGGTACGGCGGTCGACAAGTAATTCAGGGTAGTCTGTCAATCGGCCGCCTCACCGCGTTTTATCTTTATCTGTCCATGCTTGCGCCGTCGATCCGGATGCTTGGCTGGGTCGTGAACAGTGCCGCCCGCGCCATCGCATCTGGCGAGCGCATCTTCGAGGTGTTGGATACAACGCCGAAGATTCAGAGTCCCGAGAACCCGATCAAGCCGCAGACGATCAACGGACGCGTCGAGTTTCAGAATGTCAGTTTCCGCTACCTCGATACGACCGAGGACGCCTTGTCCGACATCAGCTTTTCGGTCGACCCCGGCAAGCGCATCGCACTCATTGGTGGGACCGGGTCGGGCAAAAGCACGATCACTTCGCTCATTCCACGCTTCTACGACGTGGCTGACGGATCGGTGTTGGTGGACGGCGTCGACGTTCGCAAGATCTCGCTGGAAGATTTGCGTCGTGAGATCGGGATGGTGTTGCAGGACACGTTCCTCTTCTCCGATTCCATCGGCGAAAACATCGCGTATGGACGGCCGGAAGCGACCGAAGAGGCCATCATTGCGGCCGCGAAAGCAGCCCGGATCCACGACTATATTGCGTCGTTGCCGGACGGCTATGACACGGTCGTTGGCGAGCGAGGCGTCTCGCTTTCTGGTGGTCAGAAGCAGCGCGTAGCCATCGCCAGAGCTCTGGTGATGAATCCGAAGATTCTGATCCTGGACGACGCCACGTCGAGTGTCGACACCGAAACAGAGTTCGAGATTCAGCAGGCGCTGCAGGGAGCGATGGAGGGCCGCACGACCTTCGTGATCGCCCACCGTCTTCTCTCCCTGAAGAACGCGGATGAGATTCTGGTTCTCGATCGAGGTCGTATCGTCGAGCGCGGCACCCATCGCAAGCTCCTCAGCTATGAGGGCGCGTACGCTCGAATCTACGAGCTTCAGCTAAAGGATCAGGAAGAGTTCGCGGCAGTCGCGGATTAGTTACCGTGGGGGCTCATGCAATACGCGGATCCAGATGACATTCTCGGAAAAGCTTATGACAGCCGCATTGCTCGTCGGCTGGCACGTCAGGCGCTTCCGTACCGCAATCAGCTAATACTGACCGCTTTCCTTATGATCGGGACGGCGGTTGCCGATCTTGCGTTGCCGTTCCTGTTTGGACTCGGACTCGACGTCGTGACATCGTCATCCGGCCGAACGTTCTTCGGCCGAACCGGCATGCCGGCGCTCGACATCTTGATACCGGTTCTTGCCCTTTCGATCGTCATCAGATTCTTCTCGTACTACGGACAGACCTACTACACGTCCTGGATCGGTCAGCGTGTGGTGCTCGACATGCGCTCGTCACTCTTCCGTCATTTGCAGCGCTTGAGCATCCGCTACATCGACCAGCGTGGCGTCGGCTCGATCATGTCGCGACTGCAGAATGACGTCAGTGTGATCAACGATCTGTTCTCAGATGGTCTTGTGGGCATCATGGCGGATTTCGCCATTTTGGTCGGGATCATCGTGGTGATGTTGATCACCAATGCAAAGCTGGCGGTGCTCACGTTCGCCGTGATGCCGATCATGGCGGTCACCATGATTTGGTGGCGTAAGCATGCCGTTGCGGCTTATCGCAGCATGCGCATCACGATCGCGCGAGTGAACGCGAACCTGGCGGAGAGCATCGCGGGCGTGCGGGTCGTGCAAGCCTTCTCACGCGAACAGCGCAACATGCAGCGTTTCCGGCAGATCAATGGGGACAACCTCGACGCCAGCGTCGCGGCGGCCAAGCTGTCGGCGATCCTATTTCCGATCGTCCAGGTGGTCGAGGCAGTGGCAACTGGTCTGGTGCTCTTCATCGGCGGTAGAGTGATCCTTGGTGGGGCGGCCTTCACCATCGGCGAGCTGTTTACGTTCGTCGCCTATATCGCGCGCTTCTACGAGCCAATTAGAGACCTCAGCCAGCGATACAACACGATGCAGGCGGCTATGGTGGCGGGCGAGCGCATCTTCGGACTGGAAGACGTCCAACCGGAGATCGTGGACGCTCCTGCCGCGATCGATCTGCCGCGAGTCGAGGGCGAGGTTGACTACGACCACGTCGTCTTTGGGTACGAGCAGACCGAAGTGCTGCATGGCATTACCTTGCATGTGAATGCCGGTGAGTCGGTCGCGTTCGTCGGCGAGACCGGTGCCGGTAAGTCTTCAATGATTAATCTGCTCTCGCGCTTCTATGACGTTTGGAGTGGAGCGGTTCGAATCGACGGCCACGACATTCGGGACGTGACGCAGTCGTCACTACGCTCGCAGTTCGGTATCGTGCTTCAGGACACATTCCTGTTCGCGGGTACCGTGCGCGAGAACATCTCCTACGGACGGCCTGATGCGTCCATCGAGCAAGTCATGGATGCCGCCAAAGCCGTGGGAGCGCACCAATTCATCGAGAAGCTGCCGGACAAATACGACACTGAGGTTCACGAACGCGGTGCGACGCTGTCGGTTGGTCAGCGGCAGTTGATCTCATTCGCCCGTGCGCTGCTGGCAAATCCGCGCATTATCGTGCTCGACGAAGCCACATCGAGCGTCGATACCGAAACCGAGCTGTTGATCCAGGAAGCGCTCAGGACGCTATTGCGGGGCCGCACGTCATTCATCATCGCCCACCGCTTGTCGACGATTAAGACCGTCTCCAAAGTCGTCGTGATGGACCAGGGACGAGTGATCGAGACCGGGACGCATGACGAATTGCTGAGTCGACGCGGAGCCTACTTCAACCTCTACACCATGCAGTTCCGCGCCCAGGAGATGCAGACCGCTGCCGACGACTAGTCGGAGTCTTCGTGGCCGAACAGCCGGCCGATCTGTTTCACGGATTCCAGCGCATCCTCGAAAAGACTCTGTTGGCGAGGTCGATTTCCGGCCTCGTCTGAATCCCATGACAACGTCGCGCCATAGCGCGGCAACGTTGAGATCCGGATGTGCTTCCCAGACGAGCGCAGGCTCGCTTCTGCGGTGGCGTGAGCTATTCGCGGGAGGTTGTTCTTCTCGGAAAGATGCGCCAGCCAGACATCATCGGTGTGATTATCGACGTTGTTTGCGAGCAGTTCCGAGCAGACGTCGTTGGCCAGGTGCCCAAGCGGACCGCGAATCCGACGCTTGAGATGCGTCGGATATGGCCCATTTCGCAGCATCACTTCGTCGTAATTCGACTCGAGCACGATCAGCGACGCTCCTCGAATCGCGGAAGACACATCCGAGCTGGGCTCGCCGAGGTCCGTGAAGATCGCGACCTTCAATTCACCGTCTGCAATCACGAAACCAACCGGCTCATTCGCGTCGTGAGACACGGCGACGGGCGTAATCTCGAGCGAGCCAATTGAGAAGCAGACACCGTCCGTCATTGCCTGCCACTCGCTGTGCACCGAGCGTTCGATAGCCCGACGCGTGCCGGCTGTGCCGAAATAGGGGACGCGATGGTACTTCGGAATCTGTGTCGCTGAACGAATATGGTCGGAGTGTTCGTGTGAAATGAGGACCGCGCTCAATCCGCCGTCCAATACGCCAGCCTGGCGCAGCGCAGATCGAAGTGTTCGGATCGGAACACCGGCGTCGATGAGGATGGCCGTCTCTCCACTCTGAACGAGGAGAGAATTTCCGTTACTACCGCTGCCAAAACAGGTCACGCGCACGATGTAGCGCCAATCACATCAAAGACGGTGAAACCAAGAAGTGACATATCCCATAAGATCTTACTCAACAAAAATGGCACGACCAATACGCACGAGCGTTGAACCTTCTTCAATTGCCACTGAAAAGTCGTTCGTCATGCCCATGGATAGCTCACTCAAATTTAGTTCCGGATGTGCCAATTGAATTCGGTCTCGCAGTTCACGAAGCTCACGGAAGACGGGACGAGCTTCCTCCGACGTCGCGACGAGTGGGGCAATCGTCATCAAGCCGCAAACATCAAGTTGCTCAGATGAATGCGCCGCCATGACGAGCTCCTCCGCGTCTGACGCGCTGCAGCCATGCTTTTGCTCTTCTTCCGCGACGTTGACCTGAATCAGAACGCGCAGCCGTTTCTCCGCCTGTTTGGCGCGCTTCTCAAGTGCATCGACGACACTGAGTCGATCGACTGAATGGATCGTGTCGAAGAGTGTGACCGCATCCCGCGCCTTGTTTGTTTGGAGATAGCCAATCAAGTGCATATGCGCGTCAGAGGGGAGGGGAGGGTCAAACTTGTCTTTGGCATCCTGAACGCGGTTCTCGCCAAAGTGACGAACTCCCGCAGCATACGCTCGATCGACGGCATCTCGTTCGACTGTCTTGGACACCCCAACGATCGTCACTGAGCCCTCCGGGCGGCCCGCCCGATGCTCGGCCGAGCGAACCTGCTCAAGCACTCGACGAAAGTTCTCCTCAATCGTCACGAGCGTTCCCGCCTTTCACGCGTTTGTGTCCGAATTCGTCAGCGGTTTGAGCGCGGCGATGGTGGCAAAAAGCCCGCGATGTCCCACTCCCGCCCGCCGCGAAAAATAACGGTCGGATTCGCAGCGCGTGCAAAGTTCGGAGCGTTCGATGTGCTCAAGTGGAACTCCGGCTCTCTCGAAAATCAGCTCGTTTGCGCGCCAGAGATCGAGATGTACACGATCGCCATTTCTAATGACAGCGTCGTCGCATCGCTCGACGCCCAGGCTTTGCCAGGCTTCAACCACCTCATCTCCCACTTCGTAGCAGCAAGGCCCAATCGACGGTCCGATCCCGACGATCAACTCATTTGGGACTGACCCAAATGCGTCACTCATCGTCTCGACCAGCGCGCCCGCGACGTTCGAGACCGTCCCTCGCCATCCAGCATGGGCCACGCCAAGTGAATGCGTCGAAGGATCGTACACAATGATGGGCACGCAATCGGCCGTGTAAACCAGGAGCGGCAATCCAACGCTGCGCGTGACGAGCGCATCCGTGGCGGGAATGGCGTCGTCGATGAACGCCGCGCCACGACCCGCGTGTGTCTCATCGACGATCTGTACGCCGTTTCCATGCACCTGCCGCCCAGTCACAATCGCGGACGCATCGACCCCGATCCCTTCGGCCCAGGACGCGCGATTGGCCAACGCGTCTTCACGCTGTATTCGTCCAGCAATATTGACGTCCCCTTCACCGGGCATTGATGGATGTCGCCCGGTCACCCCATGCACCAGAGGATGCCGCGTAAAGCTCTGGAATTGGAAGATGGGAAGCGTTGACCGTACGGCCATCAGATCATTCTCCCCGTGCCGCGTCGACGATAATCGAATCGATGACTCGTTCGACCGGTGCGTGATCGTCGGTGAAGACCCACTTTGGATCGGTTGAGGTCCACTCTCGAATATTGCCACTCTGCAGACTAATCTGTCCGATCTGTTTGATCAAGCCCGGCTGCAGCTGGGCGATGTTCGCCGCGAAGTTGCCGATCTGTGTTGGCGACTTGGTTCCGATGACGATCGAGTTTTCGAACTGATCGGCGTCGATGATGTAGACGTTGGGAAACACCGTCTTCATTGTGCTCGCAAGCACGTCAGTCAGACGATAGTCGTTGGCTGTGCGACCGGTGTTGACGATCGCCACGCCGTTGTCCGTCAGATGATTGTCGACCTCCTGGAAGAACTCCTTGGTGGTGAGATGAAAAGGAATATAGGGCTGATGATAGGCGTCGACACCGATGACGCTGTAGTGCTTGTCGGTCGTCCGTAGGAAATAGCGCCCGTCCTGCACGATCACATTTAGATTGGGTTCGTTCATGTTGAAGTATTTGCGGCCCACTGCCACGATCTGTGGGTCGATCTCCACGCCATCGATCGGGATTGGCCCATAGGCGGACGTGAGCTGCTGCGCCATGGTGCCGGCGGCAAGGCCGATCAGGGCCACGTTCTTCACGTCGGAGGGCGTCTCATCCTTATTGAAATATGAGCCGACCGAGAAGTAGTCCCAGTAGCCATACAGCTCGCGTCCGGGCTGATAGATCGAATGGATCGCGTGCCCGTCGTTGAGGCTCAGCAACGTGGCATTGCCATCCTGCGTCACCTGGATGTAGTTGTACTGCGACTCAGTTTCATAGATCAGCTTGCCGAATTCTGGTGGCCGGATCTCCTCGCCGTTTGTCACGATCGCCAACGTCAGGACCCCGGCCAACAGAACCGTCGCAAGCGCGCCAAGCCTATGTGAGTGCAAAATGAGAAGCCCGAGCATCGACGAAACGAGAAGCGTGATCGAGATCGAGTAGAAGGTCCAGTACGTTCCGATCGTAGGGATGAGGAGGAGCACGGGCAGAAAGCTGCCCAAAATACTTCCAACGGTCGAGAGGGCGTAAAGCGAGCCGGCCGTGTTTCCAGCGCTGTTCACCCGGGCGAGACTCAACCGGATGGCGTAAGGAGAGACGAAGCCGAGGAGCGTGACCGGAATGGCGAAGAGGAGGATGACTCCGACCAGTGAACCATAGAACGAACCGACTGAGTAGCTGGAAAAGGCAGTGAGAGACTTTTGCAGGATGGGTCGTGAGAGCTGGGGGATCGCGCCGGTTCCGATCCCGGCAATTGACGTAAAGACGAGCAGCAACGTGGCGCTTGGCCAGCGGTCGGCGATACGCCCACCGAAGTAATAGCCAATTGACAGATAGAGGAGAGTGAGTCCGATCAGGTTGGCCCAAATGAAGGTCGACGTTCCGAAGTAGGGCCCGAGCAGGCGGGAAGCGGCGATCTCGATGGCGATGCTCGAAACACCGCCTACGAAGACGATAAAGAGTACCAACCAATGGAAGATTCGACTCGATGATGCGCCTGACGCCAGCTCCGGAATTTCTAGGTCAGTTGATGATGTTAGCGCCACGCGTTCTCCCACGGTTGACCACCCCATTACCATCCCTTGATGTATCCGCCCGATTATACTGATCCCCCCGTTGCCCAGACCTGGATCCGCAACGACGAATCCTCAAAATGGCAAGGCCAATAACCGTGAGCCCATGCAGCAGGGATGGTCACCCGTCAACAAGATCATTTCGCAGCGTGGGTATTGCGAAAAAACGAACAACGTATCTGTCTCAAATACGTGTCTATAGATTTCAATGACTATTTGTAGTATTTATGGACTGAATATCTCCATGGACTATTAGGTCATGGTTTCCCGAGGTTGCAAAATTCATACTTATGTTTGGGGAAGTGAGTCCAAAGTAGAGGTCGACGAATCTTCCGAAGTACGTCGCAACTCCCCGCAGCTGAACCCGATCGCTCACATTGTGACCTGGCCTGCGCTTGTCGTATCGAGGAACGCTGACGATGGCGTGGCCCTTGACCTCCCTGATTGGAGCCCAGTTGTTCAACCTAACTCGATGGTCCAAACCAGTCGTATTTGTTGGCATCGCTGTTTGCGCAGTGCTACTGGCGAGTGCTTACCCGAGAACTGGGGACGCGGCAACTGCGTCCTCGTTAGGCACGGCCCAGAGCTTCGCGGTTCTGGCTGGATCTACGATCACCAACACTGGGCCGACAACCGTCAATGGGAACATAGGAGTCGATCCGGGTGCCGCCGTCACCGGTTTCCCACCAGGCGTTCTGACTGGAGGGACTATACATCCGGCGGATGGGGTTGCACTCCAAGCACAGAGTGACGTGACGACCGCCTACAACGCCCTAGGGGCTCAGGCATGTGATGTAGACCTTACTGGACAAGATTTGGGAAACATGACGCTTACGCCAGGAGTGTATTGCTTCTCGTCGTCGGCTCAGTTGACCGGGGCACTGACGCTTGACGCCGAAGGCAACGCGGACGCGGTATTCGTTTTCCAGATCGCTTCCACGCTGACAACCGCGAGTAATTCGTCGATTCTCATGATCAACGGCGGTTCAGCGTGCAACGTCTATTGGAAGATCGGCAGCTCCGCAACTCTCGGAACCAACACGGCGTTCGTCGGTAATATTCTCGCGCTTGCGAGTATCACGTTGAATACGGGTGCAGGAGTTAACGGTCGAGCTCTTGCACGAACCGGCGCCGTAACCATGGACGACAACAATGTCACTATTGCGGGGTGCTCCAGTCAGCCCGATGAAACCCCAACTGAAACTCCAGTTACGACACCGGCAACCACACCTGCAACAACGCCGGCAACCACACCGGCGACGACTCCTGCAACTACGCCCGTCGCGACACCAGTTACCACGCCCGTAACCACGCCAGTTGCCAGCATTGCTGCAACACCGGTATCGACATCCGTCGCGGCGCCGGCGACCACGCCGGTATCCACTGCCGTTGCCGTCCCTGGCGCAACACCTACTGGCACCGCGGTGGCGAAAGTAGCAGTCTCCCCGGAGTCTTCGCCATCTGCTGGAATCGGAGAAACGCTGCCAAACGGCGAAAACGTCACGACGTCTATCGCGGCTGTTGACACCGAGACGTCATCCGCGACGAACGCTGAAGTGCAAGCCGTGGCCGAGGAGTTGACGCAAACCCCGAGTGCCACAGCGACTGGAACAAAAGTCACCTTTCCAAACACGGGCTCCGTGGGAACGGCGTCACAAGGTAGCTCTGGACTCCAACTGGCGCTTGAGGCCGTGCTCGTAGTGCTGCTGGCGAGCGGCGCTGGACTCGTCGTGATGAAGCGCCGTCAGCGCTAGCATCGACGGCCGGTAGTCAGAACAACACACGGCTAAGACTAAGGCTTAGGGCTGTTCTCGCAGCAGAACAGCCCTATCCAAATGGAGAGCAACTATGGTTCGGCTGCCACGTGCGGCAAGGAAATACTGGTCACCAGCGCGCCGCAGGCTCGCCCAGCTAATAACTATCGGACTCGTCGTAGGAATCGTCACATTTTGGAGTACGACACTTCGTCCGATTTCGGTAGAGGGGGTTCAGTTACCGACCGAGTTGGCAATCGGCATACCAAGTGGAATGCCGACAAACGCGGTGACTCCGACTGAAGACCACCGGACCGCGGTTAGCATGAGTCCTGGATCCCCGGTGATCGTCGTCCCGTCTGCAACGTCAGAATCGACGTCCGTGGAGCCGACGGTCAGCGCGACTCCGACCACGACGGCAACAATAGTTGCCCAGCAACCGACGCCGGAAGTGCAGCCCACAGCTGCCGGCAGCCCTGCAGCAACCACGGCACAGCCTGCAGCCGTGCCACGCCTCGTGATCCCGTCGATTGGCGTTGACGCGCCGGTCGAGACCAAGAGTCTTGATGCGGATGGAGTGATGCAAGCGCCTGACTCGCCTGCTGTTGTCGCGTGGTATGACTTCTCCGCACAGCCCGGGGCGACTGGAAATACTGTCTTCGCCGGTCACCTCGATTTCGCAGGCGTCGGGCCTGCAGTATTTTGGCACCTGAGCGAGTTGGTGATCGGGGACGAAATCGAAGTGATCAACAAGAATGGCACGCTGGTGCACTACCGCGTCTCGTCAGTTCGATCGTATTCCGCAACGGGAGATGCGAGCGCGATCGTCGCGTCCACCAGCGATCCAACCATAACGTTGATTACGTGCAATGGGAGCTACGATCGCAGCAAAGGCGAATATGACCAAAGGATCGTCGTAACCGGAGACCTCGTGACGTAGCGATGAACCCTGTCGGGCATACGGCGGCAACGACGTTTCCCCGAGGATCAGCATCTCCGCGGACAAGAATTCGGCCGTGATCGCCAGACGACACGCACGATAAAGTCGCCCGGGGCCGGGCGGCTACCGGCCACATGCGGACGACCCAGTAGAATATCGAAAATTGGTCAGCGGCGCGTTCTGCGCTGCGGGCGTCATCACCAACACAATCTGTTCGCGTGTGGCCTTCTCAAAGCGAAAAATCCCCAGCGCGTTTTCGTCTATCTACACCTGTTCGATCACGCTCTACGTTCGGAATGGTGAGGCGAGCGTCGGTCACTCGGGGCAGGCTTTGACGAAGACCAGCAATTGAAATGCGCATAAGTGCAGTTATGCGCAAACCGATTCTTGGAGGTTCCACTTCCCAAATCATCAACTGCTGGCACTATCGGCATCCGATTTTCGGGAGCGACCAAGGCGGACGATATTCACATCTACTGATGTTCGAAGCGGATCAATCCCGTAGATTTGAATCCTCTAAGCCAATCCTGGGCATCCATGGGCCGTTTGCCTTCAGGTTGGACCGCGCGTAGCTCGAGACCACCTGCGCCGCAGGCAACGGTCACTCGTCCACCAGCCTGACTCACCGTTCCCGGCTCACCGCGAACGTCCTCCGACCAGACAGTTACTGAATGAACGACAAGTCGCTTTCCGTCCAGCGACGTCCATGCGGTCGGCCAGGGAGAATACGCACGGACCTCGCGCTCGATCTCGATGGCGCTGCGTGACCAGTCGATGCGGCCGTCGGATTTGGTGAGCTCTCGGGTAATGGTGGCGCTGCTCGTCGTCCTGTGGTCGAGCCGTCGATCGCCCGTCGCACCAGTCAGCCGCCACATCCGGCATCATTTGCGCCGCCAGATTCGCCAGTTCATTGCTCAACGAACCCCCGGTCTCATCCCCACGCAACTCAACCTCGCATTGAGCCACAATCGGACCGGCATCCAGCTTTCGGACCATCTCGATCACCGAAACGCCGGTCGACCGGTCTCCATTCAGGATTGAAGCCTGGATCGGAGACGACCCACGGTATCTTGGCAGCAGCGACGGATGGACGTTGAGACAACCATGTTTCGGGATGGCGAGTGCTTCTCGGCGAAAGATCTCGCCATAGGCGACGACCACGAAGAGATCGGGATTGGCGGATTTCAGACGATCGGCGATCTCCGGCGATCGTAGCGTCTGTGGCTGCCAGACTGCGATCGATCGTTCTACCGCCGCCGACTTGACCGACGGCTCGACCAAACGCCGGCCGCGACCGGCCGCTCGATCAGGCTGCGTCACGACCGCGACGATGTCAAAACGTTCATCGTCCGCCAGCGAACGCAACGTCGGAACGGCAAATTCTGGTGACCCGAAGAAGATGATGCGGACGGACACGCGGCTTAGCGCCGGGCGGCGGTCGCGTGCGTCACGGCCTCGTTGGCAAGCATGGTGAACGCCTGAACGACGTTTTCGCCCGTCTTGGCTGACAGGAATCCATGCTGCCCGTTGATATTCTTGGCAAAGACTCGGCCCCAGGTCTGGTCGAACGCCAGCCCGAGGTCAACCTTGTTACACACGACGATGATCGGCGCGTCGCCTGCGTAGCGTTTGCAGCGGTCATGCCATTCGACCAACGCCTCAAGCGACGACGGCTCGGTGCCGTCATAAACCAGCATGGCTGCCTGAGCGCCAATATAGAAGTTCGGTCGATTCCCGGCCTGTCCCTCAATGTCCCAAATGGCGAGGCGAACCGACTCCCCTTCTATTTGGAATTCCTGCGTTGTTATGTCGATACCCAGCGTGATGTTTCGGGCCTCACTGAACTTGCCCTTCGCATACTGACGAATCAATGAGGTCTTCCCCACATTGCCTTCGCCACCCACGATGACTTTGAGCGTTTTCATTCAGACGGCCCCGACTCGAGATGGACACAATGCATGTCCATCGGCTTGACGTTCGATCTCACACGAGTATATGGGTGGGGCCGCATCAGGGTCAACATCCGATTGTCCTAAACATGGCGGATTGCTATCATCTGCATCATCATGTGGACCGATTCGTCGCGCCGCGCTGCCTATTACCTCGGTGTCTTCGCCACACTCGCACTCGCACTCTTTCTGCGGTTGTACGGGCACAATTGGGACGACGGCTGGTATCTGCAGCCGGACGCGCGCAACATCATCATGGTCCTCACCGAGCGAATCCACGGACCGAGCATCTCCGATCTGGGCGCTCTCCTAAACCCGGCACATAGTCCGCTCAATCCTCGATCCGTCGATCCCTTCGGCCGGCCGCAGTCCTTTGCGTACGGCAGCCTTCCGCTCTTCGTCACCGATTTCATCGCGTGGATGGTTGGAACTATTGTCGGGACAAACCTCAATTCCTATGATCACGTCGGGCAGGTTGGCCGCTACCTAACCGAGCTCCTCGACACCGGCACCGTCGCGTTGGCGATGCTCTTCGCACGTCGAGCCCTGGGTCGCGCGACATCGCTCCTGACCGGCGTGCTACTCGCTACCACGGTGACGATGGTGCAGCTGGCCCACTTCTTCACGGTCGACGCGTGGGTCACCTTCTTCAGCGTGGCACTGCTGCTTGCCTGTCTCGAGCTCCGGTCGAGAGCTACCTATCGATGGACCGCGATCGCCGGAATTCTCTTCGGAATGGCGCTGGCAACCAAGGTCAGCGTGGTCGAACTTGCCATCCCGATCGTCGTGACTGTCATTGCAACGTTCTGGGAACGAGGCTGGCCCGAGATCGTTGAACCGGTGGTCAAACACCTGGCGCTTGCCGGATGCGCCACCGTAGCGACGTTCGCGGTACTCGAGCCATATGCCTTCCTTCAGCCGCGAGCGTTCATTGACGACGCGAGCCTACAGTGGCGCATCGTCTCCGGTCGCTACGACGTCCCGTTTACGCGGCAATTTGTCGGTGACATTCCCGTCCGCTACCAACTCGGAAACCTGATTCACTGGGGACTCGGGCCATTCCTCGGCATCGCCGCGATTCTTGCCGTCGGTTACACGTTTTGGCGCTGGCGTTCACGCCGCTTCGTTCATGTACTCATGGTCAGCTGGATCATTCCGTACTTCGCGCTCATCTCGACCGCTCAGGCGCAATTTCTCCGCTACCTCGAGCCGATCGTCCCGGCGCTTGTCATCCTGACCGCCGCATTCATGGTCGAACTCCTCCCTGCACGGCCGCGTTTCAGCCTACGATCGATCAGCGTCACTGTTGGGATCGCAGCGGTCCTTCTCGGCACACTCGGTTGGGCCGTCGCGTTCGAGTCGATTTACAGCCATCAGAACACACGACTTTCGGCATCCGAGTGGATCTACGACAACATCCCCAAAGGCTCGACCATCAGCGCCGAGTACTGGGACGATGCGATGCCGATACCATTGGCAGGGAAGCCGTATCCCATCCCCTACTATCAGCGCGTGACGATGGACCTGTACGCCGATCGGCCCAACGAGGACGAGTTCACGTATATTGCCGACGCGTTGCAGAATACGGACTACATCATCCTCTCCAGCGATCGACTGGCACAGTCGATTCCGAAGCTGCCATGGCGCTATCCGGTCGATTCGGAGTACTACCGGCTATTGGAGAACGGCCGGCTCGGGTTTCAGGAGGTGTACGAATCCGACGTGATGCCGGAGTTATTCGGCGTCAAGTTCAACGACCGCAACGCGGACGAAAGCTTCACTGTGTATGACCACCCGCACGTGCGCATCTTCAAGAAAGTTGAGACGCTTTCGACCAGCCAGCTGCGTCAGCGATTCGCCGCTTCGATCGCGCAACCATGGGATCCCGCGCGCTCGCCCGCGAAATCTACACTCTTGCTAAACCAGCCGGTTGACCAGCGGCCGGTCGCGAACGATCTCGGCTGGTCGTCGGCACTTCACGCATTACAGTCTTGGCGTCGACGGTGATCTGGTTGCTGGTGCTCGCATTGATCGGGCTGAGCAGTCTTCCGCTGACACTCGTGCTCTTTGGGCGCTTCAGCGACTTCGGATGGGGGCTCTCTCGCATCGTCGGCCTAATCGTGACTGGCTATGCGGTCTGGATTTCAGTCAACCTGGAGCTGGTTCACTTCAGGGTGCCGAACATCCTCGTGCCAATGGCGATTGTGACGGCCGTCATTTGGTTAGCGTTTCGTCGAAGAGTAGTCGAGCTATGGCCGCAAATGCGCGAGCGTTGGCGCATCATACTCGTGAGCGAGCTCTTTTTCGTCGGCGCTTTCGTCATGTTCCTGACGTTCCGAGCAATCAACCCCGACCTCTGGCAGACGTATTACGGCGGCGAAAAGCCGATGGAGATGTCCTTTATCAGCGCTATCGGACGAAGCGCCGTCTTCCCGCCCTATGACCCGTGGTTCGCGAACGGCGCAATGAACTATTACTACTACGGCTTCTATCTCGTGGCCTATCTCTGGAAATTGACTGGCGTGCCGCCAGAGATCGGGTTTCAACTCGGCGTCGCCACGGTGAGCGGGACCCTCGTCTCCTCAGTATTCAGCCTGGCATCGACGTTTGGATCGGACCTTCTTCGCACCACGAAACTGCGATGGGCCATCGCCGCGGGTGCCATCGGCGTGCTCTTGGAGGCGGTCATCGGGAATCTGGATGCCTTGACACAGCTTCTTTCGGCCTCTCCAACGGGCTTCGATTTCTGGCGGAGTCGCGCGGTCGTTGACTACACGATCACCGAATTTCCCTACTTCACTCAAGTCTGGTCAGATCTTCATCCGCACGCCATCGATCTCCCCATCACGGTATTACTCATCGCGTTGGTCTACGCGCGAATCCGCACAGGATGGGGTCGCGTCAGCGAGGCCATCCTCTGGACCGGGATGTCCGGGCTCGTCCTGGGTTCAATGGTGGTGACAAATTCCTGGGATATGCCGCTTGGGTTCTTGTTGGTTGGCGCGGCTCTCCTTACCGTCGCGCTGAAGATCCGGCCAATTCAACTAAAGTTGATCGCGTTGGCCATTGCTCTTTGGCTCGGTTCCGGGGCACTCGCCTACACCATCTTCCTACCCTTCTTCAGTCGATTCGTGGCGCTCGTCAGTGGGATCTCGCGCACACACAACGGGAGCGCGCCAGACCAATTCCTGGATCAGTTCGGCATCTTGCTCGGAATTCTTACGTGTGGAGCACTGGTCGCGGCGATCGGGCGGGTCAACCTGCGACGCAACGACGTTCTGGCCGGGGCGCTCGGCGCGGCCGCTGGGATGGCGGCCGCGTTGGTCGGTTCAGTCATCAGCAGGCAATCGGACATGAGTCACTTCTTGCTAACGATGCTGTTTGCCGGCCTGGCCGGATTGCTGCTACCACCTCTGATTCTCGCGGTTGTCGACGAAGATTCTCCGCTGCAGAGCCTCGCCTTTCTGAGCCCAGCCGCCGCGGCGGCAATAGGACTTCTCGTTCCAATACGTCCCACTGCAGCCATGCTCTGCATTCCGCTCATACTCGGCGCGCTCCTGTGGATGCGATATTCTGCCGAACGATCAAGCCTGTCGATGCTCGGGTTGCTTGTGGCCGCGGCGTCTGGCGTCACCGCTGGAACAGATCTGATCTACGTCGTCGACGATCTTACCGGCTCCCCGTGGGAGCGAATGAACACGGTCTTTAAATTCTTCATGGAGGGGTGGACCCTCTTCGCGCTGGCGTCGGCCGGAGTCATGATCTGGCTCATATTCATCGTTTGGCGCGATGGGCGAAACGAGCCGGTCGGCATCATGGCCGGTCCGCGCTTCGACACTGCGGAGCAGGTCGACGAAACTCGAACCTCAAGCCGGCTGGCGGCGGCGCGAGTGGCGCTCGTCGTATGCGCCGCGTTGTTGGCCGCGGGACTCGTGTATCCAGTTGTCGGAACGCCGCAACGTCTCGACCTGAGCATGCCTGGCAGCCCGTCGCAGCTCACGTTGAACGGTCTGACCTGGATGAAGGGGTCATGGATCACCAACGCGCGCGGCCAGAGAATCGATTTCACGGGCGATTATTACGCCATTCTCTGGCTACGCCAACACGACACGAACAACGGCATCATCGCGGAAGCGAGCATCGGGCCGTATCGGGGGAACGGGGCACGGATTTCGGCGGGAACCGGACTGCCAAGCGTCCTCGGGTGGGATCGGCACGAACGGCAGCAACGCTACTCACAAGCCATCGATGAGCGTCTCATCGACTTGAGAACGCTCTACAATACAACGGATGTACAGATGAAACGCGCGTTGATCGAGCAGTACGACATCAGCTACATCGTGGTCGGCGATGTCGAACGCGAATGGGAGCCAGACCCAGGCTTCGCGGGCAGCCCGATTGGCGGACTACCCTATGCGAGCGCGGAGGGGCTTGCCGCGTTCCAATCGATGGTAGGCTCCGATCTCTCGGTTGCGTTTCAATCAGGCGACACGACGGTATACCGCGTGAATCCATTTCCAAGCATTCCGCCCGCGCCGTCGGTCAGGGCGAGCTCATGACGGCCCCGAACGTCATCGGGGAATCGGTCCGCTGGTACATCACTGTCAGCGCGGTCGCCTGGCTCATGTACCCGTTCATTTTCCGAGCGCTGGGACACCTTCCATCGCGCGGTATTCCGTTCGTTCGTCCGATCGGGCTTCTCCTGTTCGCACTGGTTCCATGGTGGATCAGTGCGATTGGGTTCACTCCATACGTCACGTGGGTGATCGTTGCTGTTCCGGTGACGTTCGCGCTCTTGATGTGGATTCGAGAAGCACGCTCCGGAGAACTGTGGATTGCGCTCAGCTCAGCTCGTCAACAGATCGCCATATTCGAACTCGCGACGGTTGTACTCTTTGTGGGATATGTCGTGTTCCGCTGTTACAACCCTGCCATTCAGCACACCGAGAAGCCCATGGAGCTCACCTTTCTAACCAGCCTGACGCACACGCACTCGATGCCTCCGCCCGATCCGTGGTTCCTTGGGAAGTCAATAAACTACTATTACCTCGGCTATCTTCTGATGGCGCTGCCTGCCCGTCTCACCCATATCGTCCCGGCACACGCCTTCAACCTCGCGCTCGCAACGCTCTTCGCGACGTCCGTGGTTGCGGCGGTTGGAGTCGCTACCGATCTTGCCCGTAGTCGCGGCGCGACATCCAGGGCCATGGTCATCGTCTCTGGTTTTCTGGCGTGCGTTCTTCCTGGTCGGAATCGGGAACCTGGTAACGCCGATCGAGTTCATCCAGCACCCACTCCGTACGCTGCACGCCGGTTGGTGGCAGGGCGTTGGCTGGAACGCATCACGAGTCATCTATGATGGGCCGAACCAGCAGACGATCAATGAGTTTCCGGCATTCTCGTTCGTGCTGGGCGATCTTCACCCACATGTTCTTGACTTTCCCATGTTCATTTCCTCGCTCGGGCTCGGGCTGGCTCTGGCACGCTCGGCTCAGGGCCGGACTCGCCTGTATGCTGCATCTGCCCTTGCCGGTCTGCTGGCATCTGCCATGTATGCGACGAACTCGTGGGATATGCCGCCCGGACTGCTGCTGGCGGTAGCCGGCATCATCATCGCCACAACAGGACTTGCCTGGCGAGAACGAATAAAGCCGCTGGCGGTCCTCGCGGGAAGTGCATTGGTCACGGTGTTTCCATTCTGGATCCACTATGTTCCCGCGGTTGGGCTTCCTGACGACAGCATCCCTCAATCGATTCGCAATGCGCCGATTCTGGGGAAAATAGTCAAGACCGTCGGCGTCGTCATGTGGCCGCGAACGTCGACCGTGGAACTGCTCAAGGTTCACGGGCTGTTCCTTGCGATCGCGGCACTCTTCCTGGCGACCATCACAGTCCCCGCGTTGCGCAAAGGACTCATTCCGCCACGGGTCTTCGGATGGACCGCGGTCGGGGTCTTCGTGGTGTCGTTCATCATCCGATTTCCGGGACTCTTCTGGTTCGTCGGACCCGCTGTTTTATGCTCGGCGCTCCTTGTTCTTGTTCGCACGGAGGCATCGGAACGCTATCACCTGGCGCTTATCACGCTGGCGTTCACGCTGCTTTCCATCACGGAGCTCGTATTTCTCGAAGATGCGTTCAGCGACCGAATGAACACAGTATTCAAACTCTACTTTCAGGTTTGGGCCATCTTCGCTGTTGCGGCGGCGGTCGCGGTCCCTGTAGGTCTTCGTTGGCTTCGTGCAAATGCTGGGGCCTTTGGCGCAGGCAGTGTGGGCGCGGTCTTCAGCATCGTGATCCTCGGCGCGGCACTCTATCCGCCGATTTCCGCCTATCATTGGACGAACGGATTCCAACACGCGAGTGGCGTCGACGGTTTGGCCTACATGCGACAATACGCGCCCGACGAGACAGCGGCTATCAACTGGCTCGATTCCAACTCCACTCCGACCGACCACATCCTCGAAGCACCGGGGTGCTCATATGGCGAGGACGGGTCGATTCCGGACAACGTCTTCTCGATGGCAACGGGACTCTCCACGCCGCTTGGCTGGCAATTCCATGAATATCAATGGCGCCTGGGGGACCCCAACATTTCGAACGAGATCAACCAGCGAAAGACTGACGTGACGACGATATACGAAACGCCAACCTCGGCGTTGGCCCGGAGTTTGCTGGACAAATACCGTATCCGATTCATTATTGACGGCCCGATCGAACGTAACGGATACGGGTCGCAATGTGACGGTGGCGCGCCCTATTCTCAGACGGGTCTCGAGCAGTTGAATCAGATCGGATGGTCTCTCGCGTTCCAGAATTCGAGTGTAAAAATTTACGAGCGGCCGTGACCTCGAAATCACGCGTCTATTGGCGGAAAACGCTATTTCGCTTCATTGACCCTGAGTTGCCCATTATGCTAGCATTTAACGTCATAGTGATTCTTAGCCGCAGCAGGCGCGGTAGTCGGTGCTGCGGCTCTGTATGTTGCACGGGAGGCTTCCATTAGCACATCGAGACCTGCACGCGTCAACGAACGAATTCGGATTCCCGAAGTTCGACTCATCGACGAAGAGGGCAATCACGTTGGCATCGTCCGCACCCGAGACGCGATGGACATGGCGCGTGAGCGCGGTCTGGACCTGGTAGAGGTTCAGCCGAACTCCGTCCCGCCGGTTTGCCGGTTGATGGATTACGGCAAGTTCCGGTATGAGGAGAGTCGACGCGAACGCGAGTCGCGAAAGCGACAGCGAACTGCGGATCTGAAAGAAATTCGTATTCGTCCCAAGATCGATGGTCACGATCTGGAGACAAAAGGACGCCAGGCGGGCCGGTTCCTTGAAGCTGGCGACAAAGTGAAGCTGAGTGTCCTGTTCCGTGGACGCGAGATGGCACATCAGGAAATCGGCAAGGACCTTCTCGACCGGCTAGCCCAGCAGTTGAGTGAGGTTGGAACCGTCGATCAAAACCCGCACATTGAAGGTCGGACGATGGTGATGCTTATGAGTCCGACCAAACCGGCGCGGGGAGCGGACGAAGAAACAGAAGAAGTCGCCGAAGCCTAGTCTACGGCGCCACCGTGTCGAGGGGAAATGCAATGCCTAAGATGAAGACGCGCAAAAGCGCGAAGCGTCGGTTCAAGGTGACCGGTACCGGAAAAATAATGCGCATGAAGGGTCTGCGCAGTCACTTCCGGCGTCGCAAGTCG
This sequence comes from uncultured Chloroflexia bacterium, assembly GCA_963815715.1. Classification (GTDB taxonomy): domain Bacteria; phylum Chloroflexota; class Chloroflexia; order Thermomicrobiales; family Thermomicrobiaceae; genus CALAGB01. The sequence continues at coordinate 330,431 of CAWFHU010000001.1, forward strand.
CCACGCAGCCGCCGCGCAATGGACAAGATGTTCGAGGTCTCGCCTGCCGACCGCAAGCGCTTCAAGCGCATGCTGCCGGGTGTCTAGCGCGACGACGAAGGAGAAAGCGATCTAATGGCTCGAGTAAAGCGGGGTGTCGCGGCTCATCGTCGTCACACCAAGATGCTCCATCAAGCAAGCGGCTTCCGAGGCACGCGCCGCCGTCTTTTCAGACGTGCGAATGAAGCGGTTATGCGCTCGCTGGTTTATCAGTATCGCGACCGTCGCACGCGCAAACGTGACATGCGCCGTCTCTGGATCGTGCGCATCAATGCCGCCGCACGGCAGAATGGCCTGCCATATGGCAAATTCATGAACGGCCTGATGAAGGCTGGGGTCGAGGTCGATCGAAAGATGCTGGCGGACCTGGCAGTACGCGACGGCGCGGCGTTCACGCAGCTCGTCGACGTCGCCAAGGCTCAGCTCTGACCGGCTGCTTGTGCCGATAGACGACGTCACCCTCACGAGCACCCACAACGCGCACGTCAAATACGCCCGTTCGCTGCACACGCGGAAACACCGCCGGCAGGAGCGGGCGTTTATCGTCGAGGGCGAGCGACTCTTCCTCGACGCCATCGACGCTGATGCGATTCCTCTCCGTGTCTATGTCGACCTCGAACGAGTGCATGACGGAGTTCGAGACTCATTGGAGCTCCTCTCGCCGTCAGTTCCCGTTCATCCGTGCAACGACGCTGTGATCAACACGGTCGCCGATACTCAAACACCACAGGGAATCGTCGCGATCTTTCCAATCCCAGATCTGGAGGTATCAGGCGGGGGCGCGGTACCACTCTTCGTCGTTGCCGACGGCATCAAGGATCCGGGAAATCTTGGCACGTTGATGCGCGCGGCACTGGCGGCCGGTGTGTCGGCGATCTTTACGTCCGCGGAGACGGTCGACCCGTTCTCGCCGAAGGTCGTGCGAGCGGGGATGGGAGCACATTTCCGGTTACCACATCAAACGGTCGACTGGCAGTCGCCTCCCCCACTCCTCACGAACTGCCATCTCAAAGTCATCGCCGAGGCGAATGCGTCCACCGATTATGTCGAGATGGACTGGACGCAATCTGCCGTGTTGATCGTGGGAAGTGAGACGGGCGGAATCACTGAGGGAGCGCGTAGGTTCGCGACATCGAGCACATCGATACCACTTTTTGGTCGCGTCGAGTCGTTGAACGCGGCGGTCGCGGGTGCGGTAATATTATTCGAGGCCGCAAGGCAACGACGGACGCAATAATTGCGTCCGAATTCGGTACAATACGGGCGTACATACGCGGTCGATATTTGCTCATGGCCCGTCTCGTGCTATATAGTCTTGAAAACGCTTCGGGTCGCGGCCATTAGTTGAGTAAGAGCGGAAGGGAAATCGCATGAGAAAAAGTGATCTTGTGAAGTCCGTCTCCCAACAGGTTAAGCAGCCGGAGACTCAAGTTAGCGCTGTCGTGAACGCGACCTTCAACGCCATCCAGGACGCGCTTGCCAATGGTGATGAAGTTGCTCTGACTGGATTCGGAACATTCCGCATCAGCGAGCGTGGTGCCCGCGAGGGCCGCAACCCGCAGACGGGTGAGCGTATCACGATCCCATCGAGGAAGAGTCCCAGTTTCAAGCCAGGCACGCAGTTGAAGCGCGCTGTCGCTGGCGAGGATTAATTAGCCAAATCCAACTACCTTGACCGAACTTTCGGCCGGCCAGACGATCTCTTGCGCCCAGCGCCGCGACTCGCATCTGGTCGGCCGTTCTTCACTCCCCAGTTCCCTCTGAAGGTTGACATCCAGGTTCTGTGTTTCGGCCTTGTCGTCAGGATCCATCTCGTAGCGAGCGTTCTGCCGCCAGGATGGCATTCGCGATCGCGTGTCGGTCTGATCGACCATGAGCGATGATCACCGGCCGCCTGACCCCGAGTAACGGTGCCCCACCGTATTCTCGATAGTCGAGCGACTTTAATGCGCGTCGAAATGCCGGCCTCAGGCCTGCCGCCAGAACTTTCGTGTACCAATGCGCCGACAGTTCGGCTCTTAGCGCCAGTTGAACCAATGACGCCGTTCCCTCGGCCGCCTTGAGCAGGACGTTTCCGCTGTACCCGTCGCAGACTACCGCGTCGACGTCACCATCTGGAATAGCGTTCGCCTCGATGTTTCCGTAGAAGTTCAAATCGAGTTCTTTCGCGAGGAGCTCGTGCGCTTCTCGAACCAGCGCATTGCCCTTGCTCGGCTCGCTCCCGTTGCTCAGGAGCCCAATTCTCGGCTGTTCGATCCCTCGCGATGTTCGCAGGTAATCTCGTATCAGCCGGGCGAACTGAAGCAAATGAACCGGTCGCGGGTCGACGACGGCACCTGCGTCGATAACGTAGACTGGCTTTCCAGATATTGAGGGAAACGGGATGGCGATTCCAGGACGTTCGACGCCATCCTTGCGTCCGATGGCAAAGATGGCCGACGCGACGACTGCGCCAGAGTTTCCGGCCGAGACCACCGCGGAGGCACGGCCCTCCGCTACCTCCTCGCACGCGACGGTAATCGACGCGCGCGCCTTGCGGCGCACGGCAGCCACGGCATGCTCTTCCATCGTGACCACGTCGGGCGCGTCGATGATGGTGATATGCCCTGCCTGAACATTGGTGCGTGCCAGAAGCGGCTCGAGGAGGGATTGCCGTCCGATCAGGCTGATCGGAAGACCGTACTCTTGAGACGCAATGACCGCGCCGGCCACAACCTCGTCCGGCGCTCGATCGCCGCCCATCGCATCAACGGCGATCGGAAGACGAGCGTCCAGCGACGAGTGAGACAAACTGGACGCCAATGGTTGCTCTCGATCCTTGTCAGAACCACGGTCGTAGTCCGCCGCGGCGAGCTAGATGTCGAGGTTCTCAACTTCGCGCGCATGCGTCTGGATGAAGCGCTTGCGCGGCGGAACCGCGCTCCCCATGAGCATATCGAACGTCTCATCGGCACGCACCGCGTCATCGATGTTCACCAGAAGCATAGTGCGCTGTGCAGGGTCCATCGTCGTATCCCAGAGTTGCTCAGCATTCATTTCGCCGAGGCCCTTGAACCGCTGAATATCCCACTTGCGACCCGGATGAGACGAGGTGATCTCATCCCGCTGTGGGTCCGAGTAGACGTAGTGCGTGTCTCGACCGCTCTGCATTCGATAGAGAGGGGGTTGGGCGATGTAAAGTCGTCCATCGACGATGAGTTCTTCGAGATGCCGGAAGAAGAACGTCAGGAGCAGCGTACGAATGTGAGCGCCGTCGACGTCGGCATCGGTCATTAGGATGATCCGATGGTAGCGCAGCTTCGATGCATCGAACTGGTCGCCGATGGAGGTACCGAGGGCCGTCACCAGGGCACGAATCTCTTCATTCTGGAGCATCTTGTCGAGGCGTGACTTCTCGACGTTCAGGATCTTTCCTCGAAGCGGTAAGACGGCCTGGAAACGTCGATCGCGTCCCTGTTTGGCCGATCCACCGGCAGAGTCGCCCTCGACGATGTAGAGCTCGGCACGCGATGGGTCTCGTTCGCTACAGTCAGCTAGCTTGCCAGGCAGACTAAACGTATCGAGGCTTCCTTTTCGCTGCACGAGCTCTCGGGCCTTGCGGGCCGCCTCACGCGCCCGAGATGCAAAAACACATTTCTCGACGATACGACGGGATGCGGAGGGATTTTCCTCAAGGAACGCGGAGAGACTGTCGTTAAGCACCGTTTGCACCATGCCGGCGACGTCGGCGTTGCCCAGCTTCCCTTTCGTCTGTCCTTCAAACTGCGGCTCCGGGAGCTTGACGCTGACGATAGCGGTCAATCCCTCACGCACGTCCTCGCCGCTCAGGTTGTCGTCCGTCTCCTTGAGAAAGCCGTTGCGACGGGCGTAGTCGTTGATCGTTCGAGTCAGCGCCGTCTTGAAGCCCGTCAGATGCGTTCCACCGTCGACCGTGTTGATGTTGTTTGCGAAGGTATGCGTCGACTCGGCGTAGCCTGCGTTGTATTGCAGCGCGACCTCCACCAGGCAATCGTTCACTTCCCGGAAGACGTAGAAGGGCTTCGGATGGATTGCCTGCTTGTTCCGGTTGAGCTGCCGAACGAATGAGACAATTCCACCGTCAAAGAAGAACGACATCTCCCGGTCAGTCCGCTCGTCGCGGAACGTGATACCGAGCCCCTTGGTCAAATAGGCCGCTTCGCGGAAACGTTGCAACAAAATGTCGAAATCGTAGTCGAGTGATTCGAAGATCTCGCCGTCCGCCAGGAATGTCGTCGTTGTCCCGTGGTCGTCTGCATCGGTCGTTCCAACTTGTTCGACCGATCCTTCTGGAATTCCTCGGCGATAGCATTGTTGGTAGACGACACCATCTTTGCGAACCTGCACCTCGACCCACTCCGAAAGCGCGTTCACGACGGATGCACCAACTCCGTGCAGACCACCTGAAACCTTGTAGCCGCCGCCGCCGAATTTTCCGCCGGCGTGCAGCACGGTCATGATCACTTCGAGTGCCGATTTGCCAAGCTTCGTATGCTGATCGACCGGGATTCCGCGGCCGTTGTCGCGCACCCAAACCGTGCCGTCAGCGCGAATCGTGACGTCTATATGGTCGCAGTAGCCTGCGATGGCTTCGTCTACGCTGTTGTCGACGATTTCGTAGACAAGATGGTGCAGTCCGCGAGAGTCAGTGCTCCCGATGTACATACCTGGGCGTCGGCGAACGGCCTCCAGACCCTCGAGGACCTGGATATCGGCGGCGGTGTAACGTGATGCGGTGATATCTGCCACGAATCGGAGACCTTTCAGCTGGAGCGATCGGTGACCCCTGCGACAGCTCTGGGAGCGCGAATCGCCGAAGCGCGATCCCGATAGAAGAGCAAGGCAGCAAGAGCCAGTCCGGTCAACACGTACGCTCGAATGAGAAACGCGAGCGGCATTCCCCATGTGGAGCGAGTGAACACGTTCAATGCGAGTGGCGTCCCGATTTGGATCACCATCGAGACGACGATGAGCCCAAGACAGGACCAGAAAAAGGTGCGAACGACGTTGTAACTCATGTAAATCGCGCGGGCAGGACCGGCGTTGGAGATAACGATTGCGTCCTGAGCGAAATAGAGGAGCACAAACGCCCACATAAAACCAACAACGAGGAGTGCCGTGGTAATTGGGATGATGCTGATGCCAAATGCCAGCAACAGTCCTGACAGCAGCAGCAACGGAAATAGAACCAGTAATACGATGCCGATGATCAACAAGTTGAACCCAATGAACCGGAGCGAGTTCGTCACGCTCGTACGTGCGTACTGACGGAGTGAAAACGCATCTCCATGGGCTAGGCCGCCCAAAAGCGTCAGATACGCCGTGCCAATGGCGATTCCGACGACGATCAGCGCCAGAATCACGGGGCCAAGAAGCCAGGCGGGGATCACTTCTCGTGCTCTCGAGGCACCATCTCCAACGATTCCACTTCCCAAGCGTGTCATCGCTGAAGGCATTGAGACGGTCAGAATCATGAAAAGATTGGAACTCGAACCGAGTTTCTCCAGTCGATCGATGGTGGTGGCATCAGTATTTGGTGCGGAGTTCAGCCAGCGAATCAAGAGGTCGGTCAGAGGCTTCAGCGAGAGCTGATATCCGAGCCAGAGACAGAGATCGAGGAGGACTGGTGCGACGAGAATGTACGGTCGCATGTTCAGGATCGCGAACGCGTTTCCGATCGTCTCTATCACTCCTGGCGGAGCCGACGTGCTATCTGAGTTACGCCCGGACCTGGGCCACTGCATCTACTCGTCTACCTCGCCAATCACACGATTAATATGCGCCGAGTTCCTTCAAACGCTCATCGGAAATACCAAAGTGATGCGCGATTTCGTGAAGCACAGTCCGCTGAACCAATCGCTTCAGCGATCCTTCATCCCGAGCGTGCCTGCGAATCGGTCCTTCGAAAATAGTGATCTTGTCCGGAGCCACGATTCCATACGCGGAGGTTCGCCGTGTACGTGGCACCCCTTCGTACAGTCCAAGCAACGACGAACCGGGGGCCGCCAATCGTCTTTGCTGTTCGGGGCTCGGCTCAGATTCAACGACCACATCGACGTTGTCGAGCGCGTTTTGGAACGCTTCGGGGAGCTCATCCAATGCTTCAGCGACGAGATCCTCAAACGTGGGCCGAACTGCGTTCATGACAATGCTCCACGCTGTCTCACGACTCGTAATTTTACCAAATTTCGCGTCCTATGGCGAAAAATGGCCAAATAGACGCCAAAACCGACAGATCGCGGCGCAGCGTCACGGAACACGTCAGGAAGCGACTGTGCGGGCGTTTGCTGAATGGATCGCGAGCCGCTGAGTTATGGCAGTTCGAGGAAGAATTAGCCGTGATTCACTGGTCAATTCGCCACGTTCACTTCGAGTTGCATGATCATGGTTTCAGCTGCACCGCGGCCTGTAGCATCTGCTGCCCGATCGGAAGCGCTACTTTGCCGCCCTCACCGCCATTTTCCACAACAACCGCGACGACGTACTGGGGGTTGTCCTTGCCTGCGAAGCCAATGAACCAGGCATTTGGTAGTTTGTCGCCGCCGACCTCCGCCGTGCCGGTCTTGCCTCCAACGACGTAGCCGGGAATCTGGGCCGGAGAGGCGTACCCGTTCTCGACGGACTTGACCATGATCTGCTCCATCTGGTTCGCGGTAGTGGAGTCGATCGCCTGCCGCCAAACGGACGGCGACGTTGTCGAAAGCGTGGAACCCGACTGATCGGTGATCTTGTCGACCATGTACGGCGTCATGATGTTGCCACCGTTGACGACCGCGTCGGTGATCAGTGCCATCTGAAGCGGCGTAACCTGTAGCTGACCTTGCCCAAAGGCGGTGACGGCCACCGCGGCCTGACTTGAAAGGAAGTTGGAGTCGGATTCCAGCTCACTGGTCGCCACAGGCAGATCGAATGGGATGTCGGCGCCAAATCCAAACTGCTGTGCGAACTGTGCCAATCGATCCGCGCCCACCTGCAGACCGACCTGAGCAAACACGACGTTCAGCGACCAGCCGTACGCCTCCGTGAGGGTATAGTTGATTCGATTGTTATCTGGCCGATTCTCTTCAGGAATGACCCGAGACTCGACCGTCAACGCACCTTCGTCGCGATAGACTGTGTCGGGCTGGGCGATGCCCGACTGTAGTGCAGTCGACGCGGTGACCGTCTTGAAAATCGATCCTGGAATGTAGAGGCCCTGTGTCGGCCGCAGCAGCAGCGGCGAGTTACCCGCGGCGTTCAATTGCGCCCAATACTGCTTCGCTTCTTGCGTCTGCTGAACGGAGTTCGCTCCGGAATTGACGTAGAGCTTATTCGGATCGAAGTTGGGTGTGCTGGCCATCGCGACGACGGCCCCGGTCCTGGCGTCCATCAGCACGATCGCTCCGCGCTGGTCGCCCAACAGTTCGTTGGCTTTTTTCTGAAGCTCATCATTGATCGTCAGCTGTACGTCGTAGCCGCGCTTGTCGCGATGCAGCACGCCATCGAGCCACTGCTTGATGGGGTTGCCGCCCTCGGTACCCATCAGCTGCGCATCGTAAGCTGCCTCGAGATTGCTGCTTCCGTAGAGGAGCGGCGAGTAATAACCCGCAAGATAGGCCGTCGCCGGATCAGGATAGGTGCGGCTAAAGCTGCCATCGGCATTCTTTGTGGTTTGAGCGACGATTTGGCCGTCGCTGGTGAGGATGCTGCCACGAATGATTTCGGACGCAGCCAACCGCTTTCGCGGATCCTGCACGATGAGATCGCCCGAGGCGGACGCCGATCTTGCGCTGATCTGGGCACTGTCGACCACTTGAATACGAGCAAGCTGCACCCCAAGTACGAGAAACCCGACAAGGAAGAGCGACGTTCCACGAATGATGGTTCGCTCAATTGTCGCCGTTGTGCGTGGGATCCGCGGCCAAATGGCCACGGTCAACAGCGCCGTGCCGATCGTGAGTATGACCAACCAGACGGACGCCGACAGGTTCTTGGTGGTGATGAGACCGTATGCCAGGACCATCGTTCCCGCGACGAAGGCCGAAGCGCGGACGAATCCGCTCATGTCTTGCCTACCCCAGTTTCACTGATGCGTAAGAGGAGACCAACGATGATGAAGTTAGTGAGCAGCGAACTGCCGCCCGCGCTGATGAACGGTAGCGTGATGCCGGTGAGTGGGATGATCCGTAGCGTCCCTGCCAAAATAATCAACGTTTGCAGGGCGAGAATTGTGGTCAAGCCCACGGCGAGAAGCTGCGGGAAACCCACCTTCGGCTCGCAACGCGATCAACGACCCGCGAGCGACCAGCAACAGGTACAGTGCCAGGATCGCGATCGTGCCGAGCAGCCCAAGCTCTTCACCCAAAGCGGCGAAGATGTAATCGGTCTCGACCGCGGGAATGTACTGCGGATGTCCGTAGCCAAGGCCCGTACCGAAGATGTGGCCTGCCGCCAGGCTGTACTCAGCCTGAATCTGCTGAAACCCGGCCACGAGCGGGTCGGACCATGGGTTGATCCAGTTTTGCACCCGTACGGCGATTCGGTCGAAGAGCTGATACGCAATGTAGACGGCGACCGCGAAACTGCTCAAACCGACCACGATGTAGAGCAGACGGCCAGTCGCCACGTAGATCATCACAAGGAAGATGCCGAAGAATAGGAGCGCCGTTCCGAGGTCGTTCTGCAACACCACGATCGCCAACGATGCAACCCACATGATGATCATGGGTAACAGGTACGGAATGGGCGGAAGCTTCAGTGGACCGATTCTGTACGATCCCGCGATCAAATCTCCGTAGTCATCCAGATAGGCAGCCAGAAAAACCACCAACAGCACTTTGACGAGCTCGCTCGGCTGAACCGTGACGATGCCGAGATTGAGCCATAACCTCGCGCCGTTGACGTTCTCCCCGGCGACCATGGTGACTGCCATCATGGCCAGACCGAGAAAGCCCCACGTGTATTTGTAGCGACGCAACCAGTCGAGTCGCCGAACGAAAACCATCATGCCCCAGAGTAGGAGCAATCCCAGAGCGAGAAAAAGGACCTGCCGCTGAGCAACGTTGGCCCAGCCTGGTCCGCGTTCCTGCAGCACCGGGTTAAGGCGCTGAATCTCGAGCAATCCAACCCCGGCCAGCGTCGCAACGATGGGGAAGAGGACCTGGTCTCCCTTGAATCCGGTGGCGCTGAACCAAATCGTCATTCCGAAGAGTAGAGCGACGTAGCCAAGACTGACCGAAATGTCGCTCAAGCTCCACTTCGTCGAGCCGGTACGCGCTAGAAAGATGGTCAAAAGGCCGACGACCGTCATCAGCGATGGGGCCACAAGAAGCTGAAACTCGGTGAACCGAAACCGGCGAATGATCGCGCCCATTATGCCCGGCTCACTGCGCCACGTCGGGAGACATGAGGGCTGACTTCTTCACGGAAATTGCTTATGCGTCGCCATCGTCTGCGCACATCGAGATTAGATTTCAAGTGCGGTCCCTTGAGTTGTTACGCGTTCGATCCACCCAGGAGGAGCCCCAAACGCTCTCTCGTCTCATTCGAGATTCCGTCCGCGGCAGTTGCCACGGCACCGTCCAACGCGGATCCACACATACAATCCCAGTCGTCATGAAGCCGCGGAACGGCTGCTCGAATAACGTTCTGAGCATTCGTCACGTTACGCTTTAGATTCTCGATGACGGCCTGAACGCTCACGGCTTCCTCAACCTCGTGCCAAACATCGTAGTCCGTGACCATCGCAAGTGTTACATAGCAGAGCCCAGCCTCGCGTGCGAGCCTGGCTTCGGGCATGGCGGTCATGCCGATGACATCCACCCCCCACGACCGGTAGATCCGTGATTCCGCTTTCGTTGAGAATTGCGGTCCCTCGATGCAGACGTAGGTTCCGCCGTCGTGCATCGAAACCCCCTGCTGCTTCGCCGCATCCACCAGTGTGCGGCGTGCATGCTCGCAAAATGGATCGGCCAGCGATACGTGAACGACCATCTCGTCAAAGAAGGTTCTCGGGCGTAGCGCGGTGCGGTCGAAAATCTGATCTGGAATGAGCATGTCCAGCGGGTGCACGTGCTCTCTCATACTTCCGACAGCGCTCGCCGACACGAGCCGCTCGACCCCGAGAGACTTAAGCGCCCAGATGTTGGCGCGGTACGGAACGTTCGTCGGCGAGAGCCGATGGTGTCGCCCGTGTCTCGGGAGGAATGCGACGTCGTGTCCCGCGATTTCACCGATGCTGATGCGATCGCTCGGTGATCCGAACGGCGTCTCGACGTCAACATGAGTCAGGTTCGTCAATCCTGGCATATCGTAGAGACCGCTGCCCCCAATGACCCCGAGCCTGGGCCAGCGTTGCATTGCTCACCTCCATCATCACGTATGAATGCCTATGGTTGGACGCTCTTTGCGAGTCTATCAGCGAATTATCGACTGCTATACTAGCCGCCATGCGATGCGAAATCGACGGTCCGATCACCAGACGCAAAGGTATACATCGAAAACGCCGCGACTTCTCGCAATGCCGGGTCACAGCAATCAGCCTTACGCTTGAATCGGGAACTCGCTCGTGATCGAGACGTCCGAAAGATCGGGTCGTCACAATCGTGCGCGGCGGACGCGGTCTCAACGGAGTTACACAGGGCTCTCGTTTTCCGTGTTTGGCCCTATCCTGGGGGTCATGTGCATCATGATGTCACTGACCTGGGTGATGAACCTGGAGGGGACGCTGCCATCCATTCGGGTTGGTGATCGGACGAACGGCAATGCTGCCGCACAGACGCTCGAACCGGGCTCATATTCGGCGGAAAATAGGTCGATTGCGCTGTCCGGCGACTGGTTTCAGCAGACGATCGGCAGTAATGGATCATCAACCGTCACGTCTCTCGTCGTGACTGCCGCGTCTGGAAGTGTGATGTCGTTCCGGTTCTACGGAACAGACCTGTCGATCGCGGCCCGCATTGGCCCGGAATCAGGCACCGTCTACGTCACAATTGACGGCGATCCTTCGACGGTACTCCCGACTGATTCAAAAGGAAGTTATCTCGACCTCTTCGCCGAGCAGGCAGAGGATCAAACGATGTTGATCGCCAGCGGACTGTCCCACCGCGATCACGTCGTCACAATCACGTCTGACGAAACCAACCAGGTGGCAATCAGCGGATTCGTTATTTCCGCCAACACTCCGTTCCCGTGGGCGTTTGTATTTCTCTACGTCGCTTTGGCCGCGGCGCTGTTCGTCCTTGTGCGCATGTCCGTGGTGGCGATCTGCCGCCAACTCGGATGGATATCGTAATGCACGGGCTGAGCCGCGCACACAGGTCAGTCCGCGCCTGATGTCCAGGTCACTCGCGGCGCCTGCTGGGCGTTGGCTGCGGTCCGACGCGAATCTCCCATATTCTTTGTCGATTTTGGCCGTAACCGGCGCGGCCGTCATTGCACGAACTACCGTTTTGTCGCTGGCCGCAATCGTCGTGCTCATCGCGCTCGCCACCGTACGCCCCGCCGCATCTGTGATCGCGATCCCCGCGGTCATCGGGTTCGTCCTGGTACCGATACCTATTCGCGGGCTCGAGTTCAGTCCGCTTGAGACGCTGCTTGTGACGACGGTCGCGGGAGTCGGCCTCAACGTGCTTTGGACGGCATCGCGCGGCGACCCTCTCCAACTGATCCGGACATTTGTGTTTGACGTCGGTCGTCGCGCGCGACTAGTCGACGTTGTGGCCGTCCTCTTCCTGCTCGGTGGAATCGTCTCTCTCTTCGCGCTGGCGCTGCCCGCCTACCGGCACGAGAGCATCCGTGATTTTCGGTGGACGATGTTGGAGCCGATCGTTTTCTATGCATTGGCGCGTTGGTATCTCCAAAACCGCGCGAACCGCAACCTATCCGCCGTCCTCTTCGCGGGCGGTGCAACTCTCGTGGCGGTCACGGGAATTGTGAGCTTGGTCTCTGGTCACGCGTTGTCAGTGGAAGGCGTGAGCCGGGTAAGCGGTGTTTACCATCACCCCAACGCGTTGGCTCTGTTCCTCGAGCGGCCATTCCTACTCTGCGTTGGGCTGGTCGCCGCCTTCCGCAAGCGGCTCCATTGGGTCTGGATTTTCCCGGCGGCGATCACTGGGGCAGTGCTGGTGATGACCTTTTCGCGTGGAGCTGTGCTGGCCGCGGGACTGAGCGGCATCGCGATCCTGCTCGTCGGCCACCAGCGGCGACTGGCGGGAATAGCCACCGCGGGTGGGGCGATACTGGCGGCTGGACTGGCAATCACGGCTTCAGCGCGAATCGATAATCTCTTCTCGGGTGGTAGCGGGTCTCTACGAATCGAGCTCTGGGAATCGTCAATCCAGATGATCCGAGATCATCCGATATTCGGCATCGGTCCGGATCAATTTCTGTACGTATACGCTCCGCGCTATATCAAACCGCAAGCCTGGTCCGAGCGCTTCACGTCCCACCCACATGACATCGTGCTCGATATATGGTTGCGCCTCGGTATAATGGGCGTCGTTCTTGCTCTGGCATACCTTGCCCTTCTCGCGTGGATGACGCTCGGCGTTGTACGGCGCAGAAGTACGTTAGGACTTGCCGCCGCCGGTGCATTGCTCGTCGGGATGCTGCATGGATTGGTCGATAATGGCTATTTCCTCCCCGATCTTGCGTTGCTATTTTGGTATCTGACCGCGTTGGTCACGATAGAGGCGCAAGACGAGCCGTCTGACACTGCGCTGCCCACATGAGGAGGTTGTCATTGCGTGTCCTGGTCGCGGGCGGAGCCGGTTTTATTGGGTCGCACTTGTGCGACAGTCTGATCCAAGATGGGCACTCCGTCACCGCGGTTGACAACCTCATCACTGGTCGCCGCGAGAACATCGCCCAACTGTTCGAGAATCCCAATTTCGCCTTCGTCGAGCACGACATCATCGAGCCCATTGAACTCGACGTCGATCAGATCTTTCATCTGGCGAGTCCTGCCAGCCCGGAAGGGTACATGCGGCATCCGATCGAGACCCATCTGGTCAACTCGGTCGGCACACTCAACTTGTTGAACCTCGCACGATCACACAACGCTCGCTTTCTCTACACATCAACCTCAGAGGCATACGGTGATCCACAGGTTCACCCGCAAGTCGAGACGTATCGCGGGAACGTAAATCCGATCGGGCCGCGCAGCTGCTACGACGAAAGCAAACGCTTCGGTGAATCGATCACTATGGAGTTCGTGCGTCAGTTCGATCTCGATGCTCGCATCGTGCGCATCTTCAACACCTATGGACCTCGGAATGATCCTCTGGATGGACGCGTCGTACCGAATTTCATCATGCGGGCGCTCCGCCGCGAATCGCTGCCGGTCTTTGGTGACGGCAGTCAAACTCGATCACTCTGCTACGTATCCGATCTCGTGGCAGGGCTACGACGGGTTATGGAGTCTCCGGAAGCCCGAGGCGAGGTTATCAACCTCGGCAATCCAGATGAGCGAACAATTAAGCAACTGGCCGAGCTGGTCAGGCGTCTGTGCGCCTCAGACAGCGAGTTTGAGTACTTACCTGAGCGTCCTGACGACCCGTACAAACGCTGCCCAGACATCACCAAAGCAACCAGACTGCTCGGCTGGAAACCGAGCGTCGACATCGAGTCTGGTATGAAACAGACCATCGACTACTTTGCGGCGTACGTGACTCGAGAGCCGAGTGCGGTCAGCGACTCTTAATCTGACGTCAACGCGCTCTTTCTGGCTCGTTCTCGGGTTGGCGCTGGCGGCATCGTCGGGATGGATCATCCTGCGCGCACCGTCGCCAATCAACCTCGCGCTGTTTCCCGGAATCGCATTCGGCCTTGCTGTCGTTTTGGTCCCCTGGCTTGGACCGATGCTTCTTGCGGTTTCGGTTCCAGTGCAGCAGTTCGGCTCCATCAGCATGGGCGGAGTCGGGCTGACCGCCACCAAAGTAGCAATTGCCGCGTCACTTGCGGCGCTCCTGATCCAGCTCGTTTCTCGGCGCGAGACGCTCCGCGGCTCAATCCTGCTGGTTCCCTATTTCGCCTGGTTCGGAGCCATGATCTTGTCGCTTCATGGAGCGGTCGACATGCGCGCGGGCCTCGCTGAGCTGTACCGCTGGTCGGTCACGCTCTTCGCATTGGCCGTCGCGCTCTACGGAATCCGCACTGGGCGGTCCGTCCTCTTCACGAGTATCGCGATGGGGTTCGGAGTCATCTTCGAAGGACTGCTTGGGGTGGTGCAATCCATCAAAGACATCGGCCCCTCCAGTTTCGCGGTGACGAACTCGGTGTCACGCGCGTATGGCACGTTCGGCAAACCCAACACGTTCGCCGCCTACTTTGAACTGACAGGCCCGTTGATGGCCGCGCTGGCGGTTTGGAGCTTGCTGCGGGCGTATCGATCGTTGACTCGTTACCGGGTCGAGCGGCGTAGCGGCATGGCGCAGTTCCGCGCGTGCCCGCCACGAGCTCCTCTGGTTTCTGGCTTTGACGCTCTGGTTCAGTCTATCGTCTGCGATCAGTGTTGCCGCGATTGTCGCCAGCTTTTCGCGGGGAGCGTGGCTCGGTACGGCCGCGGCCGTTGTGGTCATGCTCGTCATCAGCGACCGGCGCGGAGCCCTGGCAGTTGGAGCGCTGACCATCATCGTCGTCCTTGGCGGTCTGGCAGGAGGAGCTTCGTACGCGCCCTCAGCGCTCAAAGATCGATTTCAGCAATTAGAGAGTCAGGTTCGCTTTTTCGACTCTCGGGACGTGTTGGTAACTGACTCCAATTTCGCGGCGGTGGAGCGCATGGCTCACTGGCAGACCGGGATCGCCATGTTCAATGCCCATCCATTCACCGGTGTGGGGATTGGAAACTTCAATGCGCGTTTCACTGAATTCGCGGTGAACCCTCGTTTCACCGTCTCTGAAGGACATGCGCATAATTACTACATCAACGCCGCGGCCGAGACGGGGATCGTCGGTCTCGCGGCGTACGTCTGGCTCATCGTCACGGGCCTTGGGGTGAGCTTGCGCGCGGTGCGACGATCGTCGTCCGATTTTGGTCGGGCGATCGGCGTCGGTGCCGTCGGAGTCACCGTGGCCCTGATGGTTCACAATGTGGTCGAAAATCTGCATGTGTTGAACCTGGGTGTCCAACTTTCCATTGTTTGGGCGTTGGCAATCATTGTCACGCGATTTTTTCCGGACGAGCCCGTTACCATCGATTCACAAGAAATGGCCGGTACATGACAGGGACTAGTATCGAGGAGCAGTTTCCTCTGACATCCAAGATCGACCACTCCGAGCCCACAAATGATGTGGATGCGATCGACTCCGACGCAGAATTGGGGGGCGTATCGCTCACTAAGAAGCTGCTCAGACCACGTACGATCGTCTCATTTGTCATTGCGCTCGCCGTGGTTGGTTTCGCGCTTACCCGCTTCAACCTCGATCTCGGAGCCGTCTTCACGCAGATGAGCCACGCGAACCCGGTCTACTTACTTCTCGCGTTTGCTACATATTACGGTTCGTTTACCTTCCGGGCGGCGCGTTGGAGATCAATCCTGCAAAGCGCCGATATTAAGCCCGCCGAGGGAAAGACACTGCCAAATGTGCCCCAGCTATCGGTCATGTACATTCTGGGCTGGTTTGCCAATTGCATCGTTCCGGCGAAGTTGGGTGACGCATACAGAGGTTATTTGTTGAAGCAACGGACCGGCACTCCATTTGGCTCCGCGCTCGGCACTATATTCGCCGAACGACTCGCCGACATGATGACGCTCGGACTGGTGTTGGTCGCGACGGCCTTTATCGTGTTCGGGCGACACATACCATCTGATGTGTCGATGTGGATGTACGTCGCGATCGGACTAGCGCTCGCGCTGATTGTCGGGGTGCTGGTCGTCTACCGATTCCGGCACTTCTTGCGCGGGTTTGTTCCAGCCCGCGTCCGCGACCACTACATCACCCTGGAAGAGGGCGCCCTGGGCTCTTTCGGCCGCATTCCCACGCTGCTGGTTTTAACTGCCGTCATCTGGGCGTGCGAGGGCATTCGGCTCTACTTCGTGACGTTGTCGCTCTCCGGCGGAATAACCTTTGCCGCCGCGCTATTCGTCGCATTGCTTGCCAGTTTGTTGACGGTTGTTCCGTTGACTCCGGCGGGTCTCGGCTTCGTCGAATTCGGTGTCGTGGGCATTCTCACCGTCATTGGCGTCTCTGATCAGACCGCTGCTTCGATTGCGCTTCTCGATCGGGTCATCGCGTATTGGAGCGTCCTCGTCGTCGGTGCGATCGTCTACCTGATCGCTAGATGGGCGTGGCGTTAGGCGTGCGCGTCGCGATTGACTATACGTCCGCTGTCCATCAGCGGGCCGGAGTCGGACGGTACACGCGCAGTCTGGCGGAGCATCTGACCCCGCTCCTCGCGTCGGATGACGAACTCCTGCTCTGGTACACCTCTCGTTCGGGAGATCCGATTTCACTGCCGATGGCGATGCGCTCCGGAAACGTCGCGGTCAAACGCATCCCGATCTCGCCTCGCTGGGCAGCGGCAGGTTGGCATCGCTTGCGCCTGCCAATTGCTGTCGATCGATTCATTGGCGACGTCGACCTGCATCACGAGCCTGATTTCGTTGCACCGCCAAGCAAAAAGCCAACGATCACGACCATTCATGACTTGAGCTACCTAATCGTGCCCGAATACGCTCACCCAGATCTGCGCCGGTATCTCGAGCGGTCAGTGCCCCACACGTTGAAGCGCGCGGATCGTGTGATCGCGGTATCGGAAACGACGAGGCGCGACGTGATCGAACGCTACGGCGTTGATGCTGAGCGTGTGACGACGATCTACAATGGCGTTGATCGCTGGTTTCGCGCTCCGGAAAAACCCGCTGTCGAACGAGCGCTCGAACAGTTTGGTTTGCGCCAGCCCTATTTCATGATGGTTGGAACGGTGGAACCACGCAAAAACCATGTGACCGCGTTGCGTGCGTTTGCCTCACTCTATGAGCGGCGCCGCGACGTTTCACTCGCCATCGTTGGGAATCCCGGATGGCTTTCAGGACCGATCATCGAGGAGATCGAAAAAGCGTCGAAATCGATGGCGGTTCGCTACCTTCGATTTGTGGACGATACCTGGATACCAGCGCTCTATGCCGGAAGCGTCGGACTGCTGGCTCCATCCTGGTACGAAGGCTTCGGCCTTCCGGTTCTGGAAGCCATGGCTTGCGGGGCCGCAGTGATCACCAGCGATCGAGGCGCGCTGCCCGAGGTGGCGGGAGATGCGGCGCTGATCGTGCCGCCGGGAAACGTTGACGAGTTAGCGGCGGCGATGACCCGCTTGCTCGACGACGCAGAGTTACGCGCGGACCTCTCAAGCAAGGGCGTCGATCGAGCCAGGCAGTTCACCTGGGAAGAGGCAGCGAGCGCGCACCTCGAACTCTATCGATCGGTGGTTGGGACCGGATGAGCGATCCACAAGAGCAACCTGAGCTGCCGGAGCAGAGCACGCCGACACGTCAGGGCAAGATCGGCCTGGGAACCGTGTCGATCCTGATGATCTTCTTCGCCATTCTCGGCGCGATGTGCGTCGGATCGGTCCTCATCGTAGCCGTCCTCGCCTTCCGATGACCGCAAATAGGACGATGTTTTCTCGCACAGGACCGCGCGGAGTCCAGCCCACTCAATGATCGAACGGATGACCCAATCCGATTTCACGGTGTGCCCTCGCACTTCTGTTTGCGGGAATCTCCTCGCTCGCGCTGCTCGGTGTCGCCCGCATCGGCATTCCGACGATCGAGAAGATCGCCGGCAATACGGTGCGCCGGATTCTGACCAACAGCGCCGTGCCGATCGCCGCGCAGCTCTTCAACCGTGCCATGGACCTCGTGTTTGCCGCGTTCGTGCTCCGAATCCTGGGAGCGGGCGGAAACGGCCAGTACGTGGTAGCAACGACCGTCTGGCTCTATGCCAAGACGGTCTCCGATTTTGGTCTCGGAGTGCTCGTAACCCGCGAGGTTTCACGGGATCCTGATAGCGCCGGACCACTTCTCGGATCGACCACGCTGCTGCGACTCGTCGTGCTGCTCGGACTCATTCCTGTCGTCGGTCTCTACGTCCTGTGGGGATCGACGTGGTCCGATCTGTCGCGCAACAGCATGATCGCGATCGGCTTGCTCTTCCTGGCGATCGCGCCGAGCAGCTACAGCGAAGCGGTCAATTCCGTCTTCAATGGTCGCGAACGGATGGAATTTCCGGCGATCCTCAACATCCTGACCAATTTCTGCCGCGTCGGGTTTGGTCTTGCGGCGCTATTTGGCGGGTTCGGAGTGGTAGGTCTTGCCGGAGTTGCCTTCATCTCGACGACGCTTTCCGCGCTTGCATTCCACGTGTCGGCTCGGCATGTGCGCGTCAAGCCCGTATGGCGCCTCACCCGCGCGAACGCTCGCGAGCTGGTATTCCTCTCCTGGCCGCTGTTGCTCAACGCGCTCCTACTGAACTTGTTCTTCCGAGCGGACGTCTTCATCATTCAAGCGTCAAAAGGAGATTCGGCGCTCGGCTCGTACGATGCCGCGTACAAGTTCATCAACATGCTGCCGCTCATCCCGGCCTATTTCACGCTCGCCGTTTTTCCAATCTTGTCTCGCTACGCGACATCGAGCGCGGAACGACTCATCGATAGCTACCGATTGGCCGCAAAGCTGCTGTTCATCGTGGCCTGGCCAATCACTATCGGAACGATGATTCTGGCACCAGACCTAATTCGCGTGCTCGCCGGTGATTCCTATCTCCCCAATTCAGCCACTGCTCTGCGGATCCTGATCTGGTTTCTGCCGATCAGTTATGTAAATGGAATCACCCAGTACGTGCTCATCGCCGTGAATCGGCAGCGGACGATCACAGTGGCATTTGCCGCCGCGGTCTCGTTCAATCTGATCGCCAACCTAATTTTCGTGCCGATGTACGGGTATATGGCCGCAGCTGTCGTCACGATCGCTACTGAAGTGATCCTATTCGTCCCACTTTCGATTGCCATCCGACGATACGTTGGCCGCTTCAACTGGTTGGGCTTCGCAATGCGGCCTCTTCTCGCGGCAGGTGCCATGGCAGCCGTTGAGGCGGCGACGCTGCGGTTCGGCGTTTTCCCGGCACTGGTCCTGGCGATATTGACCTACGGCGTGGCGCTGATTGGTACCGGAACATTGGGCAGACGTGAGGCGGACATCGCCCTCTCGGTGCTTGGCAAGGGAAACGCCGTCACAAGCGGCACCTGATCGGCGCTCAAGACGCCAGCGCTTGAACGTGAACGGTCTCGTCCGATTCGTTCCAGAACGCGACCGCGTCCCCGCCAGGGCTTACCTCCCACTCGCCACCGAGCACACGGCCGTCGAGCGGCACCGACGCAATGACCGAGTCCGTGGTGATATCAACCTCGTCGAGTTGATCGTTTGCGCCTCCGGGTGGCGCGAGGCGCAAGAACCAGAGCTTGGTTGAGTCACTCGACCATCGATACCCGCCAACGTCGCTCAAGTGTGTCGCGTTGGAACCGTCGACGTTTGAGACCCAGACGCCATCACTGCTCGCGTCTCCACTAAACGTGACGAGATACGCAATCTTTTTTCCGTCCGGCGATACACGCAGCGATTGAATGTAGGTGCCCGGTACGACGACGCCATTCGTTCCGTTCGTGGTGTCGATGCTCCAGATGCCTGGGTTCGTACCATTCTGAGCGCGCGCGATAGTCACCACGTGGGTGTTGTCCGGAAGCCACTGCAGGGACGAATCCTCGAATTCCAACACCGACTTCTGGTTCGATCCATCGATGTTCGCGGATACGAGCTTGACGATGCGTTTGACGAGCGAGCTGGTGTTCGCGATTCCTTGATCGACCAACCAGGCGACGTGTTGGCCATTCGGAGAGATCCACGTTTCCGTTCCACCATTCTGGAGCGTTGAAACGAGCGTTCCATCGGCACGCCTGATCTCGGTCGTACCAGTTTGTGCGTTCGGAAAAGCCATCAGCCCCGACTTCGACGGTGTTCCAAACGCATGCGCCATGAAGGTTCGACTTCCATCCCGGACGTTGACCAGATAACTCCCCTGCTGACTGCCGTTCGGTGTGTCGAAAACGAGCAGTCTGTCTGCATCGAGCCAGGAAAACACGCCGCAGCATTGGGCGACGGTTGCGGCCGTGGATTGATGGGTTTGGCGAGTTGGTGACGGCGTAGGCGTGGGTGACGGAATCGGGCTTGGACTTGGCGTGGGGACAGCGCTCGACGCTGACGACGGTGAAGCGCTTTGCGTCGGCATATCCGTCGTCGGCGTCAAATCGCCTGTGACAGCTGGCGTACTCATGACAGCAGAGTTGACATTTGTTGCGACGGCAGTGGGCGGCCCCGGCGATGATGACCACGGCGCGCTACAGCCGACCAACAGCGGCAGTAAGGCCATGACGATCGCGAGCCTCAATCGGGCGGCCATGCTGGTCCCGTTCGGTTCAGGATCGGACCACCGAACTGCGTTTGCGGTTGGTCCTCGTTCGTCATCCAGGTACCGGGGTCGTTGTAGAAGAGTTCGAAGTGCTGCCCGGGGGTGTCGGCGCCTATCGTCACCGCGCGCCAATCGGCGGCGATCAGCGGGACTGGATTCACGGCGACAGACATCCCGCTGGTGCGGATTTCGAGATGGAGATGCGAAGACTGGTCGCAGCTCTGAGTCGTCGGATCGCCACTGAGACCGATAACGTCTCCTTGCTTTACGTCCTGGCCCACCGCGAGCGATGAACGTTGATGCAGGTGCCCATACAAGGAGAAATAGCCATTCTGGTGGTTGATGACCACGTTGTGCGGCGCGGCGCCGTACGGGCCGTCAATTGCGTAGACGACGCCGTCTCCGATGGCGTGCACGGGCGTGTTACACGGCGCGGCGAAGTCAACGCCGAAGTGGAGACCCTGACCCTGACTGTATTGGTCGTGCCAGTTTCGATACGCCCACTGCGTCGACCCATACCATTGAGCGACGTACCAGGTCGAAGGGCCAGGCGCACCGGAAAACGGTAGCCCGAATTGCGGCGCCGCGGCATTGGCATTCGCCAGAATCGAAGCCATGATGAGGGAGAAGACTGCGAGAAGTGGCCAGCGGAGCTTGTATGGCGAACGACGGCGAGGTGTGGGGATGCGGGTGGAATCAGAAATCACACGTAACGACCCATCAAATTCATTGGACTTTCGCGCCGCGCACGGACCTTCGAAGCATCCGTCAGGCACGTTCCCAATCTTGACAGAGTTTTCGGAATCGTGGTAGCATTCGCTCCGCCAAAGCACGGAGGCGTGGTGTAGTGGCCTAACATGCAGCCCTGTCAAGGCTGAGACCGCGGGTTCGAATCCCGTCGCTTCCGCCAGAGAGCTTCGAGCAAGGTGACGGCCCTCCGGGGTCGTTTCTTTTTCCCATTGATCCTCCCCACTGACGCACTGGGCCCAGCCCGAATTAACACTGCCGCGACTCTCAACGCCGACCCGTAATGCGTCATGTGGTTCCACGCCGCGTTCCAGTATGATCGGGATATCGCGGTACTTTTTGCCCTCCCCTCTCGGTCTTGATCTTGAAAGCCACGGATCGTCCCGGCACTTATCCGGTCTCGAACGTTCCCAAAACGAGCCGCAATCTGCGACTCAGCCCGCGAGAGACGTGTCTCGGTAACCGTCCGAATGACGCCGGTTACTCTCGTCTTGGTGCAGTGAATTGGACTCGTTCGTGACAGAGCGACAACGATCCCACGTGCCCACATTTCAATTGGTCGCTGCAGGAAGCCAAGACGACAAAGACGGATATCAAGATTCCATAGTTATTTCCTCGATATACGCATTCTCGATGTAGCCGGTACTCAACCCGGACGAACGTCTCAGACGCAATTGCTAGGGCCAGGAGTACGTAGATGCCAGTCTGCAGGCCGTTAAATCTTGCGGTCAATTGGGACTCATAAGGATAATCCCCCGAATTCAATTGTCGGTTGAACCGCGTACGAACGCTGGAAGGTACACGAAATCCTACAATGCCGACAGCCACTTCACGTCACCGGAGACTGTAAGAAATCGAGGATGTGACCCGAATGCACAGGAATGACTGGAAGTATTAAAGTATTGCCGCTATGATAGTTGACAGTACCATCGGGCAGTGGGCGCTGTCCGGACAAACTCATAGAATGGGCCTAGTAACGCACGTGGTACTGTGCGTCGCTGAGGCCGAAGTGGGGGAAACATGGAGCTCCAGTCAATGGAGACTGTTGTCCGTCGGTTGGTCAGCGATGCCGAATTCCGGGCGGTCGCGATGGCGAATCCTGATGTTGCCCTGGCCGAGTTTGATCTCGGTGCGGACGCTCAGGCAGCCGTATCCAAGCTGTGCGGACAGATCGCCGACGATGACGACTTCGGCGACGTTCACTTTGGGTCTTGGTACTAAACGCGTCATCACGTCCGCTGACAACCAGCCTTGTGAGGGTTGATGTCAGCAACAACGGCACAACAAATCGTACTGAACGCAGTGGAGGGGGTGGGGTTTCCCGCCCCCTTCAAGGAATTAATTCTTCTGGCCCTGTCGCAACCGGGGCGAATTCTCGACAACACACATCCTTCCCTGTTCCATGACATTATTACTGCTAGTTGCACGTCGTCTCGAGGCCGAATAGAACTCGCCCCGCGCGTCGCGTCAGCATTTGAGTTCTGCATAGCGGCGTCAGACATCCTGGATGAAATTGAAGATGGCGACGACTCCGTTGTGTGCTCCCGGGGTGGAATGCCTCGCGCACTCAACGCATCAACAGCCTTGCTGTCCCTTACCTTTTCGACCCTCAGTGCGCTAGACATCGATACGCCAGACAAACCTCTGTTTCTCGACATGGTTCAAGTGCTATCCACGACAATCGCGGCCTCGACAGTAGGGCAGGACGCAGATCTATCAACGTCCGGAACCGCCGAGGTATCGACGAGTCGGGCGCTGGCTATTGCGCGTGCTAAGAGCGGAACGCTGATCGCCGGAGCTTCGCAGATGGGCGCCACGCTTGGCACGTCAGATCCTGTCGTTTTGTCGTTGTACCGTGATTTTGGACGGCATCTTGGAACCGCCTACCAATTAAACAACGACATGAGAGATGCTCGTTCCGCTATGAAGTCCGATGTCAGCGGGTCAAAAAGTACGATTCCATTGGTGTTTCAGAACACAGCGACAAACGAGGCATCAGCGACAACTGACGAGAGCGCGTTGCGTGCGTCAGGAGCGCTTCACTTTACGTGGGTGCTCATGGAGACCGAACTCAATGCGTGTCGCCGAATTGTTGAGTCACTTCGGAGCTTTGATCAGGTGGTCGATCCATTAGAACATCTGGTTAATGTTCGATGAGCAGTGTTGTCGGTTCGTCCCAGACTCGAAGGACCACGGTCATGCGTCGCTTTCGTGGACGACATATTGTCGCGCTCGCAGTGTTTTTCGGATTCTCTGTGCTTTTTGTGCTCGGGATTCGATCGTGCTATGCACCTGCGACAGTCGGTGTTCAAGTCGCCTGGTCTGCTCCGGCGCATGCATGGACCATTTCAAAGGTTCATCCGCTTAGCTCCGCATACGACGACGGAGTTCGGGTCGGCGATGTCGTGACGTCGATCGACAATCATCCTCTTCCGGTAGATGTGACCGACAATGTAGATAGCCTTGACGTTGGCTCGCACATCACCGCCATTAATCAGTCAACCGGCAAAACGATAGTCGTGGATGCGGGGGAATCGGATCCGGACTGGAACCTCGTGCTGTTGTGCAGCGTCGTGTTTGCTGTTGTTGGAATCACCGTTTTACTTGTTGGGGATGGCAGCGCTCCGCGCGCGTTGGCCTTAGCATGTATCGTGGGGGGCCTCGAACTTGCGGTCTTGCCATCCGAGTACCGACTCCAGGCGTGGTCGATACCAATTCACGCCGAGCTTCTTGCCCTCGCATTCGCGAGCTTCGCGTATCTTTTTCTTGTATTCCCAATAAAACGTGAGTTGCGGCTACGGCGCCTGCGAATCCCGGTTGGCGTCGTTCCCTTTACGTCAATTCCATTCGCTATATTCTGGTACTACTCAGTACAAGTCGCGCCCAATAGCTACGGGTTGCTGCGACTTTGGGGCTTCCCATACCTCGTGTCGTGCCTCCTGTTAGGTGTTGGTTCACTCATTTACGGATGGCGGACCACGCGAGGGCAGCGCGCTCATACTCAGATTCGCATCGTGGTGCTGAGCAGCATCGCTGCGATTTTCCCGTTCGTCGCGCTCTCGGTCATACCGGAAGCAGTTGCCGCACATTACATTCTGCATCCGAAGTATTCGATGTTGGCCCTGGTATTGCTGCCACTGTCGTTTGGCTACGCCATTCTGCGCTATCAAATCATGGATCTGCAGCTTTATGTTCGGCGCGGCATCGTCTATTCCGTGCTGGCATTGACGGTCACCGGCATTTACGCGCTGATCCTGTTCGTCGGAACCACCATCGTTCAGCACCAGGTGGGCATGAACGACGCATTCGTGCTGGCGGTCTCCGGAACGATCGTGGCGATTCTGTTCCAACGTCTCCGCGACGAGCTCCAGCGACAGGTGGACCGCGCCTTCGACCACAGCCACTATGACTATCGCACGCAGCTCCTCGAGTTCAGTCGCCGCATGACCGAACACCTCGAGAGCGAGGACCTCGGCAAGCTAACCGCGACGTTGATCTCACAGACGCTCGAACCGACCTACGTGCGGATGTACATGTTCGATTCGGCGGCTCAGATTTTCCGTCTCAATGCTGGAGTCGGCGTTCCTCCTTCGCATGGGTGGCAAGAATTGAGCGTTCGACATCCAATCGTCGTTGGGCTTCAGGAGGTCGGCGGGCTCCGACAGCGGTTCGACGCCTCAACCGACGACGCCGCTCTGACGATCCTGCTGGAGAAAGACAAGGACGTGGTCGGTCTGCTGGTCCTAGGACCGAAGAAAGCCGACCTGCCGTATTCGAGCGAGGACATCTCGCTGTTGAAGACCGTCGCGAATCAACTGGCGGTCGCCGCCGACAACTCCCGGCTATACGAGCGCACACGAGACCTCTATTTGTCAAGCATTCGAACGCTGGCGGCCACGGTCGACGCGAAAGACCCATACACACACGGTCATTCGGAACGAGTGGCGGCCTACTCTCGGTCAATCGCGGACGCGCTCGATCTTCGCCGTGAGGATGTGGAAGCCATCGAGCTTGCCGGTCTCCTGCACGACATCGGAAAGATCGGCATCCCTGATTCGGTTCTGCAGAAGCCGGGTCGGCTCGATCCGGACGAACGAGCGCTCATTATGGAACATGCCGCGTTGGGCGCGAAGATCATCTCCGAGAACCCATCGCTTATGCCGCTCGCACCTCTCGTACGCCACCATCACGAGTGGTACAACGGCGGCGGTTATCCAGATGGGCTCGAAGGTCGCGAGATCCCACTCGGCGCGGCGATCATCTCGGTTGCCGATACCTTCGACACCATGACGACCGATCGCCCGTACCGCGCTGCACCTGGACGAGAAAAGGCGCTGGCCGAGCTTCAGCGTTGCAGCGGCACCCAGTTCCATCCGGACGTCGTCACCATGTTCCTGAAGATACAGGGGTTCAACGACGAACCTGCTCAGGCTCCCGAGACGAACCACCAAACGTACACGGTTGCCGGGCGCATCTCGACTGTCGACACTCGCGCCATGCGAATCGTCTACCGCGTGGTGCAGATGATCGGCGAAGTGACGGAGATCGATGGCTTTATTGCCCGCGTGACCGATCTCATCCAGCGCGAGCTTGGGACAGGCACTGTCGACCTCTATCTGACAGATCCGCTGTCCGGAGATCTGATCAGCCAAACCAAGCCGACGACGGAGACGGCCGTCAAAGAGACACGCGTCGAGAGCGGTCGGGGTCTCGTCGGTTGGGTTGCCGAGCACCGCGTGCCCGCCCGCGTCGAGAATACACAGCACGATGCCCGAGGAAACCAGGGACGTCACCCAAAAACTCGCTCGCATCTGGCGGTCCCGCTGGTGATCGAGGGAGAGACTATCGGCGTCATCGACGTGCAGGGACGTCGATCCGGCTCGTTTACATCGGATGACGAAGCGCTTTTGGTCATCGTTGCGCAGCAGCTCGCTCAGGTCGTCGAGGTCGCCCAACTTCACGATCAACTGAAGAAGAGCGCGACGCTCGACGGATTGACCGGGGTGGCCAATCATCGGCACTTTTATCAGCGACTCGAAGAGGAATTGTCACGGGCTGAGATGGCTAATAGTGACGTATCCCTGATCCTCATCGACGTCGATGGGCTCAAACTCGTAAACGATACACACGGGCATATTGCCGGCGACGCGGCGCTTCGGGCACTCTCCGTGTTGCTCGAGCGAGAGTCGCGCACTTCAGATATCGTGGCACGCTACGGCGGGGATGAGTTCGCCGTGATCTTGCCCGGAGTTGACGAGGCGGGCGCAATTGTCTACGCGCGTCGCATTGCCGATGTCATTACGGAATCGACCTTTGACCTGCATGGGGAGAGCGTCCCACTGCCCTCGATCTCATGGGGTATGGCCTCGCTCGCTGCCGACGGAGACCGTGCCGTGTCACTCGTCGCCGCGGCCGACGCGCGCATGTACCGATACAAGTTCAACAGTGCCAAGCCCGCTCTGGCACGCGAGATCGCAACCACCAGTCACGGCTGACCCGCACACAATCCACTCCCGGTGCACAGCATGGACGAGTCAGGCACGGAGCACCCGTGTCCCGCTACATGTCCATGCTCGCGATTCGCGGGGTCCCGGATTCTAGAGTATTCTTGAGTCCGACGGTCTGACAGTTTCAGCGACAGAATCACCACATTCGGTCCGTTCATCCAACTCCGATTGGGCACTCGACATGCATGACCTTTCAGCGAACGAATCAAAACGCGTTCTCCTTCTCGTAACCCCGTCGAGCTACCGTGGTTCCGCGTTTTCCTCCGCGGCAGAGCGACTTGGCATCGACATTGTGTTGGGTGTCGATCTGCCGAGGGCGCTATCGTCCGAGTGGAATGTTCCGCTCGGCGTCGATTTCAGTCGTCCTCGTGAAGCAGCAATCGAGATCGCCACATTCGCACGGGAGCGGCCGATTGACGCGATAATTGCCGTCGACGACAGCGGAACCGTGCTTGCGGCGCTCGCCAGCGATCTGCTAGGGCTGTCGAGCAACTCGCCAGACGCTGCGTTGGCGGCACGAGACAAGCACTTGATGAGGAACTTGCTCCATGCTGAGGGCGTTCCGGTGCCCGGTTTCCGTGCGTACCCAGCTACGATCGACGACGAGGTTCTGGTAGACGACGTTGACTTCCCAGTCGTGGTAAAGCCGACGCACCTGTCTGGGAGCCGCGGCGTGATACGGGTCGATTGCGAGGAGGAGCTAGTCGCGGCGCTGAGTCGCACTCGCCAGGTGATCGAGATGGATGGTCAGAGTCTAGACGAAGCGACTATTCTGATCGAAGAGTTTGTGCCCGGTTTTGAGGTCGCTCTCGAAGGCTTGCTCGACGACGGCGAACTTCATGTGCTGGCTCTGTTCGACAAGCCCGATCCGCTCGACGGGCCCTTCTTTGAGGAAACGATCTACGTCACGCCCTCTCGTTTGCCCGCCGACGTGCAACGCGCGATCGCCGACTGTACCCAAGACGCCGCTCGAGCGTTGGGCCTGCGTCAGGGTCCCGTCCACGCAGAACTACGCGTGAACGATCATGGACCATGGATCATCGAAGTTGCTGGACGCTCGATCGGCGGGCTCTGCTCGACGATCTTGGAATTTGGAACGGGGATGGCCCTCGAAGAGTTGATTTTGTTGCAAGCGACCGGCGCGTCGATCGACGAATTTCATCGTGGTGACGACGCGGTCGGCGTCATGATGATCCCAATCCCAAGGGGCGGGATCCTGCGGAAGATTGAGGGTCTTAACGAGGCGCAGCAAGTCGATGGAGTGACGGGGATCGAAATCACCGCGCGCATTAACCACTCGATCGTGCCGCTGCCCGAAGGGGCAAGCTATCTCGGATTCATCTTCGCCAAGGGGGAGACCCCTGAAGGAGTCGAATCGGCTCTCCGGCTTGCGCACGAGCGACTCGATTTTCACATCACGCCGGAGATCCGCTTGCGTGCGGTTATTCGCTGATCTGGTGCTCGTATGTGGGAGCGTCTCAGCTACTTCTTGCGCGGAGCTGGCCCACCGCCGCCTTTGGCTCCGGCCGCCCCGGCGGGCATCCAGCCTTCCGGCATCTGCGCGCCCTCCCCAAAGAAGAACTCTTCCATCTGCTGCCGCAAGAGTTTGCGGTCATCAGGATCGGCTGGATTCAACGCATAGTGATTGATGAGGATCGTCTGGTGCTCGCGCCACATCTCCCACGCGTCTTCCGATACGTTATTGAAGATGCGCTCTCCCAGCGCGCCAGGAAATGGCGGCTTCTCCAGACCGGGCATCTCGCGCCCAAACTTCACGCATTTAACCATCCTGGGCATGCTGTGACCTTCTCTCCGTACGTCCCATCGACCAACAAGCCTAATTGAGCACCCAACTCATGTCAATCGACGCAGCCTCACATAGAGACCGATCGCAAGATGGGCGCCCGTTTACCCTCGTCCTCTTTGGGCGCCGCTGCACGCAGACGATCGTCACGCTGAGGCGTCTATTGCGCGAGGACGTCGCGATCGGTGCCGTTATCATCCCATCGTCACGGGATTTCGGACCGTTCGTGCGTCAGGTTGTCCATCGACCGATGATCCGCATCGCTCGCGAAGATCCTTCCGGCGGCTTGGAAACCGTCGACCAACTCGCTGCGGATCACGCCATCCCCATCCTCGAGGTCCGAAGACCGATGTCGGAAGAGTTAGTACATTTACTCGGTGAGATATCTCCGGACCTCCTGGTCGCCTCATGCTTTCCCTGGCGCATCCCGAACGCATTGATTCGAGCGTCGCGATTTGGAGCCATCAACCTTCACCCCTCATTGCTCCCGGGCTTTCGCGGACCCGATCCGCTGTTCTGGGCTCTTCAAACAGGTGCGAGCGCGTGGGGAGTGACCGTTCACACGCTGACCAACCGGTTCGACAGCGGTCCGATTCTGAAACGACGTGAATTCGAGCTGACGTCGGAAATCATCGACGACTCGTTCGAGAAAAATGTGAGCGAGATCGGCGCGGAGACGCTCGTGGCGGCAATTGACGATATCCGCGCCGGAAATATCCATCTTGTCGTTCAGTCTGAGTCGTCGGCTACCTATTTCGGATACCCAACCGAGCTCGAGCTAGAGATCCAACCCGATTGGACGATCGCGCGAGCGTTGCGATTTGTGGTCGGCGCGTCGCAGCTTGGGCATCGTCCCACGGTGCGGACCGACCGCGGGATTCTCACCGTCAGATCGGCACGCCCGGCGGACTCTCGAAGACATGCCGATCGGTTGTCCGCGGATCGCCTCACCTTGGAGCTGAGTGACGGCCTGCTCGACTTGACCGTCGAACCCACGGAGACAGAGTGATCCAGCGCAGCGCGAATCACTTGAGTCGTGTGCGCCAGTCGTCGATGGTGTCGCGCAGCGACCGTTCCAGCGGCAGCGATGGCGCCCACCCGGTCGCTTCCCGTAACCTGGTTGCGTCGCCCACCAGCATGGGAATGTCGGACGGACGCAGCCGCGATGGGTCTTCGCGCACATCTACATCCGCACTGGAGAGTGCCAGTAAGCTATCGAGGACCGCACTGATTCGGACGCCTCTTCCACTGGCAACGTTGAAAACGTCCCCCGAAAACTCGGACTTCGCGACGGCCAGGTAAGCCTGGACGACGTCTCGCACGTCAAGGAAATCTCGTACTGAATCGAGATTACCGACGAGCAATACGGGATCTGCCAACCCAAGCTCGATCTCGGCTATTTGACGCGCCAGGCTCGAGACGACGAACCGATCGTTCTGTCCCGGGCCGATGTGGTTGAACGGCCGTACGCGAACGATCTTCATCCCGTAGCTCAGGTGATACTGCAACCCGAGCATGTCCTGGGTGAGCTTGCTGACCGCATACGGATTGCGCGGCTGGAACGGCTGATCCTCGGAAATCGGGATCTGTTCCGCAGTCACGGCGCCGTAAACCTCAGCCGAGCTCACGACGACGATGACCGGGTCGATTCCAGCCGCGCGACAGGATTCGAGCAGGTTCACTTGCGAAACGGCGTTGTTGACCAACGTCTCAGCGGGATTGGCGACCGCTTTCGGCACGTACGCCTGGGCCGCGAGGTGGAAGAGGATGTCCGGGCGGTAGCGTTCGATGACTCGTGACGTGAGATCGGCGTCGAGCAGATCGCAAACGACCTGCCTGACACCCGGTTCGCGCGGGCCAGGATGGCCCTGCACACCGACCAATGACCAGGATGTTTTTGATTGAAGGAGGTTGATGAGATGTCGACCGACGAATCCACTTGCTCCGGTTACGAGCGCAGCAACGCCATTCGTCGGCCGCTCTGTCGTCACGGTCGAATTCAGCGAGACGCCGAGACCGGGATCTCGTTCAACCCGGCCGCATCACGCAGAATTTCGGCTTTGTCTGTCTTCTCCCACGGCAGATCAAGATCAGGGCGCCCAAAGTGACCGTATGCCGCCACCTGTCGATAGATCGGTCGCATCAAATCGAGATTTCGGATGATTGCTCCGGGTCGAAGGTCGAAATACTCGTCGATGAGCTTGACGATCAAATCCTCATCAACGTGTTCGGTGCCGAACGTCTCGACATGTACTGAAACTGGATGCGCCACGCCAATCGCATACGAGATTTGCAACTCGAAGCGATCCGCCAGACCTGCCGCGACGACATTCTTCGCCACGTACCGTGCCGCGTAGGCACCGGATCGGTCGACCTTTGTCGGATCTTTCCCCGAGAATGCGCCGCCGCCGTGGCGGGCCATGCCGCCGTATGTGTCGACGATGATCTTGCGGCCCGTCAAACCAGCGTCCCCCATCGGCCCACCGATCGAGAATCCGCCGCTCGGGTTGATCAAGATACGGGTGTTGCCGTCCAGGAATTCCGAAGGAATGATCTCCTGCACGACTCCTTCAGTGAGCTCGTCCCGCAGACGACGCTGCGTCACGGCCGGATCGTGCTGTGCCGAGATGACGACGGTCTGAACGCGCGCAGGCTTCCCGTATTGATACTCGACGGTCACCTGGCTCTTGCCGTCCGGACGCAGATAGGAGATCTCTCCCGACTTGCGTGCTTCGGCCAGTCTACGGGTCAGTTGATGCGCTAGTGAGATCGTGAGCGGCATCATTTCAGGAGTTTCGTCGCAGGCGTAGCCAATCATCATCCCCTGGTCGCCCGCGCCGATGAGATCGAACGGGTCATGCCCGTCCGCCTCGCGCGTCTCGAACGAACGACTCACGCCTTCGTCGATCTCCTTCGACTGTTCTTTTATCGACGTGATCACACCGGTCGTCTCTGCGTCGAAGCCAAACTTGGCACGGGTGTAGCCGACTTCTTCGATCGTCCTGCGCGCGACCGCCGGAATGTCGACGTAGGTGTCGGTGGTGATCTCGCCAAAGACCAGAATCAAACCCGTCGTCGCGGCTGTCTCGCACGCGACGCGGGCGTCTGGGTCCTCGGCAATGATGGCGTCCAGCACCGCATCTGAAATCTGATCGCAGAGTTTGTCCGGGTGTCCCTCGGTGACCGATTCCGACGTAAAGAGCGTATGTGCCGAACGCATGAAACTCGTGCTCACGAACCACCTTCCCTAAACTTCAACCACGTTGCATCAACGCCGAACACTACGTCCCCGACTGCCAGGAATTGAGATAACGCTCCTGCTCCGGCGTCAGCGTGTCGATCTTGATCTTCATGCTGTGCAACTTGAGCGCCGCGATCTCTTCGTCGATGTGACGGGGAACCGAATGGACGACGTTTTCGAGCTTCCCTTTTTCCTGAACCAGATATGCGCACGAGAGAGCCTGGTTGGCAAAGCTCATATCCATGACGCTGGCGGGATGTCCTTCGGCGCTGGCCAGGTTAATCAGCCGTCCCTCACCCAGAACGATAATGCCTCGACTCAGTGTCAGGCGGTACTCCTCAACGAATGGGCGCAAATGGCGCCGTCCTTCGGCCGCCATCTCGTCGAGGATGTGCAGATTGATCTCTGAGTTAAAGTGCCCAGCATTCGCGACGATTGCGCCGTCATGCATGCGCTCGAAATGGGCGCGATCGATGACGTTGATGTCACCGGTGGCGGTGACGAAGATGTCGCCGATGCTGGCGGCCTCTTCCATAGTAGTGGCGACGAAGCCGTCCATCACCGCTTCGAGGGCTCGAACTGGATTCACCTCCGTGACGATGACGTGACATCCCATTCCGCGAGCTCGCATGGCAATGCCTCGACCGCACCAGCCGTATCCGGCAACGACCATGGTCTTGCCAGCCAGCAGAATGTTCGTGGCGCGAATGATCCCGTCGAGCGTGCTCTGTCCGGTGCCGTAACGGTTATCGAAGAAGTGCTTCGTGTCGGCATCGTTGACGGCGATGACTGGGAAGCTCAGGACTCCGTCGTTCTCCATGGCGCGCATTCGAATCACGCCGGTCGTCGTCTCTTCAGTTGAGCCGATCATGTCCTTGAGCAAATCTTTGCGATGCTGATGGAGGTTCGTCACGACGTCCGCGCCGTCATCGATCACGATATTGGGCCGGTGTCGTAGTGCCTCCTGAATGTGTCGGTGGTAGGTCTCACCATCTTCGCCTTTGATCGCATAGACCTGAAACCCGTCAGAGACTAGTGCCGCGGCAACATCGTCCTGTGTCGAGAGCGGATTGCTCGCGCAGACGACCGCGTCGGCCCCACCAGCTTTGAGCGTGTAGGCGAGATTGGCGGTCTCCGAAGTGACGTGAACGCAGGCCACGATGCGGACACCCTCGAGCGGTTTATCACGTTCGAATCGCTGGCGGATGAGCTCGAGCACCGGCATCTCACGGGCGGCCCAAGCGATACGCCGCTTGCCGTCCTCCGCGAGTCCGACATCGCGAATATCGAATCGAACTTCGGCGGTTTCGCTCACGGGCACCTCTTTTCAACTTGAGGATGATCCTGTTCGCTGTGAACGGGTTCATCCGATTGTTCTCGACGATCACTATTCATCGTACAAATGTGGCACGAGCAGAAGTCTTGGCGACATGCAGTTCTGGAGTGGATGCATCTTTGTGGCACAAAAAAGACAGCCACTCGTGAGCGAGAAGCCGTCAGACTTCCTACTCACTCTCATCTGCCAGCGACGCATTCGCTGCCGGAATTGGCACCAAACAGTCTCCTGCCGGTTGCCGGGCTTCCTCGGGCCGTTCCCTCCACCACTCGGGATAAGAGAGAGCAATATTCATTTTCCGCACTATAACACAGCAGTTAGGGCCGAACAATCCGCCCGAATCACCGTCGTTGCGCCCCTAATGACGTCGCCGCGGCTTCGACAACGTCGAGTGGGACTCCCGAGACGACGTCGACTGAACCGATCTCATGACCAGGCAAGATCCAGGTCAAACGGCCGTTCACGGCCTTTTTGTCGGACGCCAATCGTTCGATAACATCGTCAAGATCGCCCTCGAACCGGGACGGCAGTCCCACCATATCAAGAAGCCGGTTCTGTCGGCGCGCGACATCTGCGGAAGCCCTTTCCCTGCGTATTGCTATGTCAACGGCCGCCCGCATGCCAAGAGCGATGGCTTCTCCGTGATGATAGCGATAGCCGGAGGCTTCCATGGCGTGTCCCAGCGTGTGCCCGTAGTTCAACACGCGTCGCAGCCCCATCTCTTTCTCGTCTCTCTGGACGACCGAGCGCTTGATGAGGACGTTACGACGTACGACGTCCGTGAGAAAAACGGGGTCATTCCAATCGTCGATCGGCATACGCTCGAGCAGATCCAGGAGAGGTGTGCCTGAACACCCTGTCGCCGTAGATTCGATCATGGCGTGCTTGATGATCTCGGCCCAGCCGCCTCGGACTTCTCGCTCCGGCAGCGTCTCGAGCACCAGCGGATCCGCCAGAACGAGCTGTGGCTGATAAAAGGCACCGATGAGGTTCTTTCCCCGGGCATGATTCACGCCCGTTTTACCGCCGACGCTGCTGTCGACCATGGCAAGTAACGACGTTGGTACCTGAATCAGGCCGACACCACGCAAGACGATGGACGCAACAAATCCGGCCAGATCGCCGATCACGCCGCCGCCAAGGGCAACGACGACGTCTCGTCGATCTATGCGGCCTTCCAGCAATCTATCCAAGAGCGTCGAAACCTGGGAGAACGCCTTACTCGACTCCCCTACAGGCACATCGACTCGCTCGACCGCGAAATCCGACTCAGTCAGCGCTCTCGTGACCGACGTCGCCCAGAGCGGCCCTACATTGAAATCGGTGATCAGCCAGGTTCGTCGAGACTGCGGGAATCGCCTCCGCGCAAGTTCTCCGATTTCCCCCATCGCGCCCGCTCCGACGTAAAGATCGGATCGACCATTGGGCGTCCCAATCGAACCGATGGGAAGGTGAATCGAATCTGCTTCAGTGCTCCGCACAGCGGCAGCGATCTCGTCGACGACAGAGTCAACATCCTTGTTTGACGTGTCGATGGTCACATCGGCCTGCTCATAGAGCGGCCCGCGCTCGCTCAGCATCGTTTCGAGTGCCTGTACTGGATCGGCTGATTGCAGGAGCGGACGACGAGCGTCAGGATCAGCGTCGACCTGAGAGGATAGACGTTCCACGATCCGATCTGGAGCGGACTGAAGATGTACCACGAGGCTGTCGGGCCGCATGACCAGCCAGTTGCGCTCGTCGAGAACGACGCCGCCGCCGGTGGCGATGACCCGGTGTTCCGCGGTGCAGGCCTCCGCAAGACAATCATGTTCAAACGCGCGAAATACGTGCTCGCCGAAGCGCTCGAAAATGGCGTGTATCGGCATCCCTGAACGTGCAACGATGTCGTCGTCAACGTCTAGCGCATCGAATCCGAGTCTGGCAGCCAACGCGCGCGCGACTGACGACTTTCCGGTTCCGCTGAGTCCGATCAGGACAACTCGTTTCACTTCGTGCCTTGCCGATGCGCGAACTATTCATGGCGAACGGATGTCGCCGAGCCAGCACCGATTATACGCTCGACCAGGCTAATTCCTGTCCGCTGCAAGCCATTCGGGTCGAGGTCCGATCAACCTATCTCGTGTTCGCGGCCCTAACCTTGCTGTAATTGGTAACTGGCAGAGGTTATGTCGTGGCGTGAACCATGACGACGCGGTGCGGAACTGCAACTATGCAGGTTGCGACATAGCGTGTGAGCTTCGGAATGGGTTTCCCGATCAATCCACCAGAAGCAGACCGGCTTCACATTCAAACCGGGTCGGACGCGCGTCGACGTCTCCGTTGCATGACCGAGTTGTCGCTTGACAACGCAAGGGACTAACCAACATTGGCATATGCGGCTATAATGTAGTGGGTGTGTGCCACTGTGTCAGACCTGCCCAGGCATTTGCCAACCTCTGCCAAAACGAATGCAATTCGCACGGGAAGAGAGCAGATGGACCGTATCCTGATCGCTGACGACGACGCCGGAATCCGCGGGATGCTCCGCGATTTTCTTGAGGACGAAGGCTTCGACGTCGACGAGACCGACGATAGCGAAAATGTCGTCAAAGCACTCAAAGCAGACAACGCGCCAACGCTCGTGATTATGGACGTGCGCATGCCGACGAAGAGCGGCATTGAGGTGCTCCGAGAGATTTCAGAGGAGCGTGGCGCTCAGCTGCCGTTCATCATCATGACCGCCTACGGGAGCGCTAACCTGGCGATCGAAGCCATGCAACTCGGCGCCTACGATTACATCACCAAGCCGTTCGATCTGGACGATGTACTCATCACCATCAAGCGTTATATCGAACACCAGAACCTGCTCAAGCGCTTGTCTTCGACGTCCAATGGTCGGGAGGGCTCCGACCCCAACGACTTCATCATCGGCAACAGCGGGGCGATGCAGGAGGTCTACAAGATCATCGGCCGCGTTGCCCGCTCCGAGTCAACCGTTATGGTCAGTGGAGAAACCGGAACCGGAAAAGAGCTCGTGGCGACGGTGCTGCATCGCAATTCGGGGTACTCGGGTGGACCGTTGATCAAGGTCAACTGTGCTGCTCTTCCTGAAACGTTGCTTGAGAGCGAGTTGTTTGGGCACGAGAAGGGCTCATTCACTGGAGCATTGAATCAGCGCAAAGGCCGCTTCGAGATGGCGAACAAAGGGACCATCTTCCTCGACGAAGTCGGCGAGATGACCTTGTCCACGCAGAAGAAACTGCTGCGCGTGCTGCAAGAACGTGAGTTCGAGCGTGTCGGTGGGTCGGTCTCGGTGAAAGTGGACACCCGCGTCGTGGCCGCTACCAACAAGAACCTCTCGCAAGAGGTTCGCGAAGGCCGATTCCGCGAGGATCTGTTCTACCGTCTCAACGTGATCTCAGTCTATTTGCCTCCCCTGCGCGATCGCAAGGAGGACATCCCGCTGCTGGTCGAGCACTTCCTTCACAAGCACCGTTACTCATCCAGCTCAGCTCCGGCTCGAGTCTCCGCGTCGGCCATGCAAGCGCTCGTCGAGCACGATTGGCCGGGAAACGTGCGCGAACTCGAAAACATTATCGAGCGCGCGGTTGTTCTGGCGCAGGGAACGGTGATCACTGACGAGCACCTCAGTTTCTCCAGCGCCGAACAAGGGCATATTATTGACATCGCGCAGCGCATCCGCTCTGGAGCGAGCCTACAGGACGTTCAACAAGAGGTCGAGAAGCAGATGCTCATGGAAGCATTGAAGCAGTCGGATGGGGATCAAGTGGCCGCGGCTTCCGCGGTTGGCATGGAACTTCGCGAGTTCCAGCAGCGTCTGCTCGACTACGGCTGGCGTGAGGAACGAGAGCGCGAACCAGTCTCGTAGCCCAGTCATTCCAGAATGAGACACACGGACCGGCTGGCGCTGCCAGCCGGTTTTCCATGTCTCGTCACGTTGCCAGGTTATCCGGTCGCTTCCGCCTTTTCCGGAGCCCCGTCGTTCGATCGACGTCCTGGTCGCAGTGCACGCAGGTTCGGTCGTTTTATCGGGTTCTTTCGCAGGGTCTCGAGCGCTTGCGCATACAGTTCGCGAACCTGAGCACGATTCAGTCGCTCCCCGCGCTCGTAGTAGACCTGCGCCGACTCACCGATGACCCATGTTCCAGCGAAGGCGATGGCAACTTTAGGGATCGTGCCAATCGCCAGCGGCAACAGCGTCACAACCTCCCGCGCCACCGTCCGCCAGGCCAATCCCGCGCCGACCACCGGGATCATCTCACTGTAGATGCGCCAACGGTGGTCGAGATCTCGTCCGTTGACGGCGGCTAGCTTGAAGATGAGCATCAGCTGATTCTTGGTCAAAACGATGAAGTCGGCTCCGACGGTGAACGCCGTGCCAATCACCGGGACGATCGAGGGAATATTCGATACGAGCGCGAATTCTCCGTTGACGGTTGCCGTCTCGGTGATGAGCTGCCTCGCACAGGCCGATTTCATTGCCGGGATGTACCGTCCGATGGCTACGGAGCGATCGTCCGCGCAGTCGGCAATGCGCCGCCTCAACGCCTCGATATCCTTTTCACCATCGGCATGTGGAAGATGCTCGACCACTCGCAGTGGTTCTTTGACCCGCCGAAAAAGGTCTCGCCACTCACGCGACACTCCGGCGTCGAGGGGTCCGACGGTCAATATCACGTCGTAATGCAGTGGGTCGACATCTCCGTCACCAAATTCGCGCACGTGCACGAATTCATCCGAATTCGCTCCGAAGACCGTAGATGAGGTCTCGCTCGCGAGTTGAAGGCGACTCGATATCACCAGAATGCGGGGCGGAATTCGTGCGTCGGCCTCGAGATCGTCGAAGCTGATTTCGCGAAGCACGTTAGCGAAGTCGCGGATACCCACGGGAATTGCCTTTCCTGAGATTGATGAGCGTATCGGCTGCGGGCAGCGGTTGACCGGATTAATTTGGATCAACCACTGAAGTTGATAGTGATGTCCTTCTAGATTGATTGCTCCATATCGATCAGCTCGATTTCGATCATTGAGCCGGCCGGGAAGAAATCGAGATTCTCATCGCAGACGATGTAACAGTTCGCGAGTGCCAGGCCCGACAGCGAACCGCTCCCCTGCCGCGAAACAGGTGCAACAGTGAACTCGTCCTCCGCCTGTCGAACGATCCCACGCACAAAGTTTCGGCGACCTCCCCGATTCAGGACGTCGTGTTCGAGTCGAGCCGTCAGCCTTCTCGCGGCGAGCACTCGCATTCCCAGCATCCGTCGTATGATTGGTCGACCGAACTGGGAAAACGTCACCGCGGCCGCGACCGGATTTCCCGGAAGCCCGAGTAGCGGCGTCCCACCGACTGATCCAAACGCCATTGGCTTGCCAGGCTTGATGCCCACCTGCCACAGGTCGATCTGGCCCTCTTGCTGAAGCACATTCTTGACCACGTCGAAATCACCGACCGATACGCCACCACATGTAACAATGAGGTCGGCTTCGGCAGCGCTATGAATGTTACTTCTTATGTCATGTTCAGAGTCGTGCGCGATTCCCAGTGATCGAGCCTCACCGCCTGCACGTCGCACCATCCCGACAATCAGAAAGCTGTTGCTGTCTCGGATTTGCCCTGGTTTGAGGTCCGCGCCGAGTCCGACCAGCTCATCACCAGTCGCCAGGATTGCAACGACGGGTCGGCGAATGACGGACACTCGCTGGACGTTAAGCGCCGCCAGCAGACCGATCTGCGCGGGTCCGATGACCGCTCCTCGATCGAGAACGATGTCTCCTGCCTGAACGTCTTCCCCCGCGTTCCGCACGTTTTGTCCATCGCGACACGGTGAGGTCAGCTCAATCATTAGGTTGGAACGGGGAACCTGATCAGATCCGCTGCCGCGGTTCAAAACCCGAACATCCTCGAAGCGCACGACCGCGTCGGCACCTTCCGGAATTGGGGCGCCGGTCATGATGCGTACGGCAGTACTCGGGGTGACAGATTGGTCGGCTGGATGCCCCGCGGCCGACTCACCTCGAACAAGGAATCTCACGGGGTTGGATGGAGATGCGGGCTTAGTCTCGATCGAGCGGAGCGCATAGCCGTCCATCGCCGAGTTGTGAAACGGTGGAAGATCAACGCCGGACACCAAATCGGCCGCCAGGACCATATCAAGTGCGTCGAGCAGCTCAACGTCGATCGGTTCGAGCGGAGTTATCCTGGAGAGGATTCGATCGCGAGCCTCGTCAACGCTCAGCACGGGATAGGAACCTTTCAGCGGAGCGCATGTAAGACGAGGCTCGCGCCTTCAAACCTACGATTCCTGCTTGAGCCGCTCCATCGCAGAGACGAGCTCCTTCACGGCATCGGCCGACTTGTTTAGCGCCGCGCGCTCATCGTCGGTCAGGTCGATCTCGAAAACACCCTTAACTCCGCCCGCACCCAGCTTGGCCGGAACGCCGACATAGAGGTCGTTGAGGCTGTATTCGCCGGTGAGATAGGCGCTGCAGGCCACGACCCGATTCTCATCTAGCAGTACGGCCTCGACCATATCGACCACCGACGCGGCGGGCGCGTAATAGGCACTGGTGCCCAGCAGCTTGACAATCTCACCGCCGCCGTCACGCGTTCGTTGGACGATCGAGTCGATGCGCTCGGCCGAAATGAGCTGGGAAATCGGGATACCTGCCACCGATGAATAGCGCGTCAGAGGAACCATCGTGTCTCCGTGGCCGCCGAGCACGAAAGCGTTCACGTCTTTCGGCGACACACCAAGCTCCATGGCGATGAAAGTTCTGAAGCGCGCCGAATCGAGCACGCCGGCCTGGCCAAGCACTCGTTTTGGATCGAACTTGGATGTCTCGAGCGCAACGTGGCACATGGCGTCCAGTGGATTGGTGACGACGATGATGACGGCATCCGGCGAATTCTTGGCCGCCTGCTCAGTGACGCTGCGCACGATGTTCATGTTGACGCGCAACAGGTCGTCGCGGCTCATGCCCGGCTTGCGCGGCGATCCAGATGTGATGACTACGACATCCGAACCCGCCGTTGCCGAATAATCGTTGGCGCCAGTTACGGCCACGTCGTAGCCAATGACTGGGCCAGCTTCGGCAAGGTCGAGTGCCTTGCCCTGCGGCAGGTTCTCGACGATGTCGACCAGGACAACGTCGGCAATATTTCGCTGGGCCAGATACTGGGCGGTCGTTGCGCCGACCATGCCGGCCCCGATCACCGTGACTTTCGAGCGCATCTCGTCTCCACTTCCCGTTCGCGATTCGAACGTCCCTGCAATTTCCTGAACCGATATCACGCCTGCAAATTCGTGTTGGGCCAACCGATCTTCGGAACCATGCACGACCGATTGGGCGCTACGCAAGCGGCTTTGAATCCGTCTTGCATCATAGCACAGGCTCCCTATTGGTCCTGACAAAGCCCGAGAAATCAACGCAAATCACGATCCGTCACGAGCCCAAACGCTCGACACGTGATCGCTCGCGGCTGAGCCGGTTCGACGCGAATTCACGCTTGTTCGATCGAAGAGCACTGTGCTATACTGCGAGACGCTTGCGGACCATCAAGCCGGGTTAGCAACTGCGATTTCGATGGCAGATTTCCGGCGATTGGTGCGGCAAAACAAGCCAAGAAAATAGGCCGAAGTGGCGGAATCGGCAGACGCGCTACGTTCAGGGCGTAGTGGGCTTTAGCCCGTGGGAGTTCAAGTCTCCCCTTCGGCACCACCGGCCGGCTGCTTATCAATGATGAGCGGCCGAACTTAACAACTGAGTGATGTTGGGCAGAACGGTCGCTGGCGTCAAGCCAGAGGAAAGTCCGAGCTGCACAGAGTGAGGGTGCCTGGCGAAAGTCAGGGAAACGTCCGCCGGTGACGTTGACAGTCCAGATTGGCGTGCGCAAGCGCGAGAGCAACAGAGACTATTGCCGGGCTTTCATGGTCCGGAGTGAAAAGGGCAATCCTCCCCGCAGCAATCTCCGGCTGAGCCGCTTGTAGGTTACTCGCCGAGGCTCGAAGTCGAGAGCAGCCACCTTCGGCGACGAGGTGGCCGGCCGCGCGAGCAATCGCCGGCCGAGACAGATGGCCGTCTAAAACAGAACTCGGCTTACTCGCCTGACGTCATTCGGTGCATGGTGCCTCTAGCTCAATAGGTAGAGCACTGGTCTGTGGAACCAGTGGTTGCGGGTTCGAGCCCCGCGAGGCACCCCACGTCCCATCAATCAGATCGAGACGAACCCGCTCAAGTTGGAGCGGGATTTTCGTTTCTGCAGGTATTCCAGCGTGGAGTCAGGCAACACCCACCAGAAAGCCGACAGCATAGGTCACCACACCAACGATCACGCCGATCAACGTCATTTCGAGTCCGCTTGACCACCACGAACGAATCGTCACCAGACTCTTCGCCGCGCCAACTGCGAAATGGCCGATCAAGCTGACGATGGCCGCCGCGATCATGGCCGGGTTCCCAGCGATGAAGAAGAACGGAAGAACTGGGATGATCGCGCCAATGCCGGTCGAGATCATTGCCGACGAAGCTGACGTGAGAGGCTTCGGCAAGCGCTCCTCCGAGAGGCCAAGCTCCTCCGATGCGAGCACCTTGAGGAACTGCTCTTCGTCGCGCGAAATACGCTCAGCCAACATGTTGGCTTCTTCCTCGGTGAGTCCCTTGAGCTGATAGAAGAGGGAAAGCTCCTCGCGTTCCTCCTCCGGGTCTTCGGTAATCTCACGACGTTCTCGCGCCATCTCGGCTTCATGCACCTCACGTTCTGATTTGGCCGCCAGATAGGCTCCGGAGCCCATCGAGACCGCGCTGGCCACCGCTCCAGCGATGCCAGCCAGGAGAATGAAGTGGCTGGATGCCGCGCCGCCGGCAACTCCAGCGACTAGGCCGAACACGGCGCCCAGCCCGTCGTTCGCTCCGTAGATCGCGTCGGCGATCCATGTGCCGGAACTGACGTGACGTTCCCCTTTGAGCAGGGAATCAAGACGAGAGCGTGGTGCTGTGTCCCTGGGGGCGATGGAAGTGAGTCCGCGCAACGTGGAGGCGTGCTTGCCCTCCTCCTCCGCGATCTCTCGCATCGTCTGAGCCGATCCGGGGTCGTTGAGCGAGACCGCTTCAGCCTCGTAATGCTGCAGATGATCGTTCTCGATCGTCTCGGCTTCTCGCAGCGCCGCGTTGAGGTCCGTCTTGGCGCGCATCCGCACGACTCGCGGAATGGAAACCGGATCCTCTCGCGGTTCGGCGCCAAGCTCCCGTAATCTCACCCGCCACTTATCGGCGTGTCGTTCCTCTGCGTCCGCGAGTCGACCGAGAATCTGCTTACGATGCGGGTCGGTCTCGCAATCAGCAAAGAAGCGATAGGTCGCCGCGCTCCGCCGCTCGGCGTTGAGATTTTCAACCAGTGCGTTGATCAGTTTGGTCCGGTGGGCATCGCTGGAGGTGTTCGTTGGGTCGCTCATGCGCATCCTTTTACTGAAGGAGCGGATTCCGCAGGTGGTGAGCGCTTCAAGCCTATTCCTGGAGACGTAAATTGGCGATAGTCTTGAATCACTCTCCATGCATATCACTGCAATGGCGATGCCAGTCCTGCTCGCGGTTGACAGTCAGACACACAGTTGCGATACTGTACGTACACGCTCGGCGACGGGTGGTCCATTCGTTGCGCCCATCGGTAGAATCAATGGCTACCATTCCGCACGCCGATTTTAGTGGGGATCAATCTGACCATGAAAAGTGACGATATTCGCCGCATATTCAGAGAATTCTTTGCCGAGCGTGGGCACCTGGGTGTTCCCAGCACGTCGCTGATTCCTGCCAACGACCCGACCGTCCTTCTTACGACGGCCGGCATGCAGCAGATGACGCCCTATTTCCTCGGGCTCGAGACACCGCCGAGTTCGCGTATGACCTCGATCCAGAAATGCTTCCGAACCGTCGACATCGACGAGGTTGGCGACGTGTCGCATCTCACCTTCTTTGAGATGCTCGGCAACTTCTCTGTCGGTGACTATTTCAAAGACGACGCCATCACCTGGGCGTGGGATCTCCTGACCAATGGGTTCGGCACTGATCCCAGCCGCTGGTATCCGACCGTTCACGACATGGACCAGTATGCCTATGACTTCTGGCATGAAGCGATCGGGATTCCCGTCGATCGCATTCGGAAGCTTGGCGACGAGGAAAACTGGTGGGGTCCGGTCGGAGAGACAGGGCCGGACGGTCCGGATTCCGAAATCTATTTCGACCGCGGTCCTGAATATGGCTGCGGACGACCGGATTGCGGCCCGGCCTGCGAACACTGCGATCGCTATCTCGAAACGTGGAACCTCGTCTTCATGGAGTTCTACAAAGAGAAGGACGGGTCGCAGCGCCCTCTGCCACGCAAGAACATCGATACGGGTATGGGGCTCGAGCGCATCTCGATGATCTTGCAGGGCAAGCCATCCGTCTTCGAGACCGATCTCTACTTCCCTATTGTAGAGCGAGCCGCTGATCTGGCTGGCGTCCGCTACCAGGAAGCGGCCAAGGTCGACCGATCACTGCGCGTTATCGCCGACCATACTCGAGCCGTCACGTTTCTCGTCAGTGATGGAGTGCTGCCAGGCAACGAGGGCCGCAGCTACGTTCTGCGACGCGTCCTACGACGCGCGATTCGCCACGGGC
The DNA here is from genome assembly GCA_963815715.1 of uncultured Chloroflexia bacterium. Taxonomy (GTDB): domain Bacteria; phylum Chloroflexota; class Chloroflexia; order Thermomicrobiales; family Thermomicrobiaceae; genus CALAGB01. The sequence goes on from CAWFHU010000001.1 coordinate 374,221, forward strand.
GACTGCTTGGTCTGGATCGCCCCTTCCTCGTGCAGCTCGTCGACGTGGTCATCGAGATGTTTGGAACGCATTATCCCGACTTGGTAACTTCGAAAGGCCGCATCGAGTCAATTCTGCGGCACGAAGAAGAGAATTTCGGCCGAACGCTCGCCGCCGGTATTACGCGCTTCGAGACGCTTGCGTCGGAGCTGCGCAACCGGGGTGAATCAACCGTTCCCGGCATCGACGCGTTCCGGCTGTACGACACGTTTGGATTCCCGCTCGAGCTCACCAATGAATTGGCGACTGACGAAGGCTTGACGGTCGATCAAGTCGGATTCGATCGCGCCATGGAAGGGCAGCGAGATCAAAGTCGTGCGGCTGCTGGAAAATTCGCCGCGACGTCGGCCGAGCGAACCAGCATGTACGCAGAGCTTGCAGAGCCGCCGGTCGTCTTCGTCGGCTATGAGACGACGGTGCAAGAGGGAACTGTCACCGGGATCATCGGCGAAGCGAGCCGTATTGAGACGCTAGAGGCAGGGCAACCGGCTGAAGTCGTACTCAACGCGACGCCGTTTTACGGCGAATCTGGTGGCCAGGTGGGAGACTCAGGCACGCTCCGAAGCGCCACCGGTCTCTTTCGCGTCGACGACACCCAACGACCAACGCCGGGCTTGATCGTTCATCGTGGCGAAGTGGTCGAGGGTTTCATCAAAGAAGGCCAGACGGTAAAAGCGGTCGTCGACACGGCCAGGCGCGATGATATCCGCCGCAACCACACGGCGACGCATTTGCTGCACGCGGCGTTGCATTCCACGCTTGGTGAACATGCTCGTCAGGCCGGTTCGCTGGTCGCTCCAGATCGATTGCGATTCGACTTCACCAATCTCGACGCGGTCACTCCTGAGCAGATCGAGGCGATCGAGCGTCAAGTCAATGAGGAAGTCATCGCCAACAAACCCATTCAAACCGACGTCATGAGCTTTGATGAAGCGACCCAGACTGGCGCGATGGCGCTCTTCGGCGAAAAGTATGGAGACTCGGTTCGCGTCGTGTCGATTCCTGGTTACAGCAAAGAGCTTTGCGGCGGAACCCATGCGCATCGCACCGGCGACGTTGGCCTCTTCTTGATCACATCTGAGTCAAGCGTCGCGAGTGGCATTCGCCGCATCGAGGCAGTAACGGGTCATGCCAGCATCGACCAGGCGCTTCGTCTGAAGAATCAGAGCGATTCCCTCGCTCGCAGCCTGCACGTTGGTCAGGACCAGATCGTGTCGAGTGTCGGCGAGCAAATGGAACGACTGCGAGCGGCGGAGCGCGAAGTGGAACGTCTCAAGATCGAGCTCGCCAGCGCGGGCGCCGGTAGTGAAACACAGAACGCTGTGTCGATCGACGGGACGCAGGTACTCGTATCTCGCGTGGAGGCGCCTAACCGCGGAGCAATGCGACAGATCGGTGATCGGTTACGCGACAAGCTCGGATCAGGGATCGTCGTACTCGGGGCGCTCATTGATGGTGAGCCAGCGCTGTTGGCAATGGTGACCAAAGATCAGGTCGAGCGGGGTTATGACGCACGTGCACTCATCAACACTATGGCCACTGTCGTTGGCGGGCGTGGCGGCGGTCGGCCCGACACGGCTCAGGGTGGCGGCACGGACGCCTCGAAGCTGGACGAGGCGCTCGCCGCGGCTCGGTCGGCAATTGAAACGCAGTCAACCGGCTAACAATCGACTCGTGGTGGCAGCGAATCCGCCGATGAGGCGGGAGGGGACACGTTATGAGCACGCAGGAATCGACTGCCGTTCACATTGCCAGCAGTGAGGACGTCGCCTCCCTCCTCGAGCGCCTGCCACATATGAAAGATGATCGAGTCCTCGTCACCGTTTCGGACGAGTGTGACGCGCTGCTCACGGCAGCCGAATTCCATCGTGTATTGAACGAAGCGCGCGGACACAATGTCTCATTGACGATCGCGACCGGCGATAGCTTGCGTCAAGAGTTGGCACGCATGCTCGGCTGGGTCGTAATCGACACAGACATTGGCAGCGGGTCGCGCGGCAATACTGAGAATTTGCCATCTCGTGCTGGTGACACGCAGGATATCGACGGGGCCTGGACACAGCTCCACACCACGGCGGACCTCGCTACCTATAAACCCAAAACGACGGCGGCCCCAACCACAAACGGCAATAGCCAGAAAAAGCCGATCAGCGGCACGGTCATGGTCGATCCGCAGATTTCGGCGAAGCTGGCTGAGCGGCAGCCCGTTGCTGTTGGTTCGCCACTGACCTGGAACGAATCGATCTCAGACGAGATCGAAGACGAGGCGGAGCCGGAACCAGACCCCGATAGACAACGCGAGCGTCGTCGCTTTCCACGTCCGACTAGACGTGCGTTCATGCTCGTCGGCGCCATCGGTGCGCCGCTGGTGGTGCTGATCATCGTTGCTGGTCTTCTTATGTACATTCTGCCGACCGCCACTGTGACGGTTGTGCCTATCGAAAAATCGATCAGCGCGGATCTGGTCTACGGCCTCGCAGGTACGGGGAACAATTACGACGTCACTATTCAGCCGGTTCCCGTGACTCACACGTCCATATTCGACAAGCAGATCCCATCGACAGGCGAACGGTTCGAACCGGACGGAACGGCAGGCGGCAACGTACTTCTGACGAACCCGGCACTTCAGGCCGTGACGGTCCCAAGCGGTACCGCTCTGGCTGGCAAGAACGGTGTGAATTACATCACTCAGAAGGATGTAACGATTCCGGCCGCCGATCCTTATGGTTCTCTTTCCTTCGGTTCGGCCACGGTTGCGGTAGCTGCCGCGTCTGCAGGAGATTCAGGTAACACGGATGCTGGGACCGTTGTTGGTCAGCTGGATAGTGGCGTCTTCTTCAACAATCGAGATGCCATCGCTGGCGGCACGATGAAGCGCATCGCCGTCGTCAGTCAGGACGACATCAACGCCCTGCAAGCGGCAGCGACGGCAGACCTGTCGGGCAAAGTAGATCAGGAATTCCAGGCGACGGTACCTGACGGCACGCAAATGGTGCCCAATTCAGTGTCGAAGTCTGATCCCACCTATCAATACTCACTGGCAGCAGGACAGGACGGCACCGAAGTCTCAGTGCATGCTACACAGACGGTCACCGGCCAGGTCTTCGATCCTGGAAAGCTAAATGCGCTGGCCAAGGACGAAGCAGCACGCCAATTGGCCGCCAAGGCTGGTTCAGACGAGATCATCCTGGGCGATACGGTGACGATCGGGGATCCGATCGCACTTCCTGACGGGGTATCCTTCAGTCGGCATGCAACCGCTCGCACGCGAGCGGTCATCAGCGCGGACGAGCAGCGCGCGCTCGAGAAACAGATCGTTGGGAAGAGCCAGGCCGAAGCCCGATCGACGCTCCAATCGATGAACGACGTGGATTCGTTCAATATCGACATTCAGCCGAGTTGGTTGCCGCAGCATTTGCCGCAACTCAATTCGCACATCAAGATTGTTGTTTCAAACGCCAATGAATCTAGCTCTTCACCATAGAATTCTCGCGCTCGACCATGGCGGTCGCCGGGTTGGCGTGGCTGTCAGCGACGAGCTGCACATGATCGCCAGTCCGGTGAAAACCGTCGATCTTCATCGCGGCGGCTGGGACGAGCTGGTTGCCATCATCAACCAATATGACCCGGAACTGGTCATTGTCGGTCTGCCAACCAGCATGTCAGGTCGAGAAGGCCCTCAGGCTGCTGAAGCGCGGCGGTTCGCCGAACAGATTCAGGAGGCAACGGGACGCGCCATTCGCTTCCACGACGAACGTCTCACGTCGTTCATGGCAGAGCAAGCGCTGATGCAATCAGGGCGCAGAGCAAAGCGGCGAAAACAGCAGATCGATGCCGTTGCAGCTGCCTTGATACTGCAAAGTTTCCTTGATGCAAGCCGCGGTTGACGTGACTTCGAAATCCAACCTATAATCGCGCAGCGGCCCCCCAACCGTTTTAGGGAGAGGGATTCATGAAGCTGATTATTGCGGTTGTCCAGAATGAGGACGCCGACAACGTCATCGATGCGCTTCTCGAGAGCGATTTTCGGGCGACTCGCCTGGCGAGCACCGGTGGCTTCCTCCGTCGAGGAAATACAACCGTCATGATCGGCGTTCAGGATCATCAAGTAGATCAGGTGCTGGAACTGATTCGTGCCGAGGCCAGAGCCAGAGCCCAGCAAGAGCAGGCTGGCGAGATCCAGACCGCCGCCGCCACCGTTTTCGTGCTCGACCTGGAAGATTATCAGCGTCTCTAGCACTTGCCGCGGCATCTGAATCTCCTCGCCGCTGATCGCGCGACACGTCGGCGGACTGATCGTGGAAACAACAGATGCTCGCTCAAAGATTTGGACCAGAATTTAGCATCTGCGGGCGCGTCTTCACCGTTCGCATACCATGGTTCGTTGCCGCGCTTGCCGCGCTGGGCTTCACCGGCTTTCAGCTTGCGCCTCGAGATACCGTGAGTGGGCACACCGTCGTCTGGTGCCTCAACGGATTAGTCCTCGCTGCCGCAGTCGTGGGTTCGATCCTGGTTCACGAAGTGGCGCACGCGGTCGTAGGTCGACGCCTCGGCCGCGCCCCAGAACGAATCGCCATCTACCCGCTTGGCGGCGCCGCCGATGACTTCAACGAGCCGGGAACTCCGCGGGAAGAGGCGATCATCGCGATCGCGGGTCCGCTGTTCAGCGCATTGGTAGCTGGAGGCTTATTGATCCTCTGGCTACTCACTCCCGAGCGAGCGACCACGCTCCGTCAGGATCTCCTCTTCTTGAGCGCCGCCAATGGGGTGCTCGCGATCGTGAACTTGCTGCCAGGTTATCCGCTCGACGGAGGGCGAATCTTCCGCGCGCTCGTCTGGTATCTCCACGATGATTTCGCAGTTGGAACCCGGGCCGCGGTGACCTACGGCCAGATCATCAGCACGTTCGCGCTCGCGGGCGCGTTAGTGCTGCTGGGCAGTCGTGGGTCATGGTCACTCCTCGGCATCTGGGTGATGCTGGCTGCCTGGGCGGTGGCACGAGTGGGACGCCAGGAAATGACTCGCTCAGCCCTGCTTTCATTGGGTGGGACGTTGACCGCTGGTGAAGCGGTTCGCGGACTCAATCCCCACGTTCGCGCCGACCAGGCGCTCGACGCCGCGCTCGAAGCTCTGCTGGCTGAGATGCACTCTGGTCCCGGGTTGGTGACGCAGGACGGTGACGTGATCGGCATTCTTTCCCTTCAGGAGTTGCGACACTTCCGGAGGAATGAATGGTCGACCACCACGGCCGAAGAGGCGATGGTGCCCATATCCCGATTGTCCACCCTTGACCAAGCCGTTTCAGTTCGCAAGCTACTCAACGAACTCACTGAGGGACGTACTGATACGCTGCTGATCGTGGGAGACGACGGCGTGGTCGGCGCGCTCAACCGGCAAATCGCGGTCGAGAAGCTCGTCGACCGCGTGCAAGCGGCCAGAGTGAGCCGTTGAACGAATGGTGAAACCTGCCTCCTTCGGGGGATGCCGTGTCGGGCACGTGATATCATTTCACCGTATGCAAAGACTGAATCAATGAAAGTGAGTTGAGCCGAGTATCCTCGGCCTAGCTCTGGTTAAAGTCAGGGAGCGTCAGATCGTTCAAACAATCAACGTGACTCCCCAGCGCGAGCGCGCGATTCTGGTGGCCGTCGACTGGAAGCGAAGCAGTTGGGACATCGATTCGTCGCTCGAAGAGCTTGCCCGGCTGGCTGAAACCGCTGGAATCGATGTCGTCGATGCTGTCACTCAGCACCTCTCCCACCCCAATTCAACGCATTACGTCGGGGCCGGAAAGCTGCAGGAAATCAAGGATCTCGCCGACCAAGTCGAGTTCGACGTTGTTTTGGTGAACGACGAGCTATCTCCCGGCCAGTTGAGAAATTTCGAGGAAGCGCTCAACAAAAAGGTTGTCGATCGAACGGCGCTGATTCTGGACATCTTCGCGGGACGGGCTCGCACGCATGAGGGTCGTCTGCAGGTCGAGTTGGCTCAGCTCGAGTATCGACTGCCGCGGCTTACACGTATGTGGACGCACCTTTCGCGACAGGCGGTCGGCGGCGTCGGCGTGCGCGGTCCTGGTGAGACGCAGCTCGAAGTTGACCGGCGAGAAGCCCGTCGACGCATCGCCTGGATCAAGACTCAGCTTGGTGAGGTACATCGACACAGACAGCTCTACAGAGATCAGCGACGGCGTGCCGGAGTGCCAGTAGTTAGCCTCGTTGGCTACACCAACGCGGGTAAATCGACATTGCTCAACACGCTGACCGGAGCAGGCGTCACCGCGGAGGACAAGCTCTTTGCCACGCTCGATCCCACCACCCGACGTGTTGAGCTTCCCAATGGACGTGAGGTGCTCTTCACCGATACCGTCGGCTTCATTCAAAACCTACCCACATTCTTGATCGCCGCATTCCGGGCCACATTAGAAGAGATCCGTGAGGCCACGGTGCTCGTGCACGTGCTTGACGTGACCCATCCCAAGTCCGCCCAGCAGGCCGCGACGGTCCATGAAGTGCTCGAGGAACTCGGGGCCGATGACCGACCCATGATCACGGTCCTCAACAAGATCGACCGGCTGAGCGATAGTGCCGTTCCTGAGCTTCTGGCTGGCACGCTTTCGGACGCTCGTATGGTGATTCCGATATCCGCTGAGACCGGTGAAGGGCTCGACACGTTCCTTTGTCGTGTGGCTGAGGTGCTCGAAGAGCGGCGGAGTCTCGTTGACGTCGAGCTGATGATTCCGTTCGCTGAAGCCAAGATGCTGGACTACCTTCATCGCGTTGGGGAAGTGAGTGACCAGCGATTCAATGAGCATGGCACCGAAGTGACCGGACGGATTCCAGAGCGGCTTTTGCCCAGATTTGAGCGCTTCCAGCAATCTCCGGGCTAACGATCCTGGCGTCCACGCAATGCGATTCGCGCGCTTGGCGGCTGTGCGCACCGACGCCTAGTACTTAGGTCTGATTCCACGGTCAGCGAGTCAATGCGCGCTAGTGATGGGCCAGGGCGACCGCTATAATCCTGGGACGGGATAGTTGCGGCAAGCGAGAGGTACGAGCATGTCGGGTGATCTGTCACAAACGTTGCACAATCTTCGAGAAGCTGGCGGTCTCGACCTCGTTGCCGTAGTTGGCTCCGACGGTCTCCTGATCGACTCAGCACAGGCGCCGGACGTCGATGCGGAGTCATTTTCCGCGATGGCGGCGAGCGGACTCTTGATGATGGACGCCATGGGTCGAGAGCTCGACCAAGGCGCCGCCAAGCAAGCAATCCTCGAGTATGACCACAGTGTGGCCATTTTGACTCCGCTGGCCGACGAACTCGTGCTTATCGCGCTCGCGCGAGGCGATTCCAACCTCGGCCGCGTGCGTCTCGTGCTGCGCCGGTCCATGGACGAGGTCGCGGGCGCCGTTTCGGCCATCTAGTCTTCATAAGTTCGAATTCTGTCTGGAGGATCGACGAGGTGGCTTCCGGTGGAGGAACGTACCGGTCGGCCGGCGTCGACATCGATGCTGCTGACGCGGCCAAGGATCGCATCGCGGCTCGAGTCGCGGCGACACACGGACTGTCGGTCCTCCGTGGAGTCGGCTTGTTCGGCGGATTCTTTCGGGCGCCAATTAGCGATGGATCGATCGTTCTGGTATCGAGCGCCGACAGTGTGGGCACGAAGGTGCTGCTCGCCGGTTTGCATGGAGATCATCGCGGCATCGGGGCCGATCTAGTCAACCACTGCGTCAACGACATCCTCGCGTGCGGAGCACGCCCACTCTTCTTCCTCGACTATTACGCCACACCTGCGCTGAACCAACGTGACCTTGAACAAATCATCGATGGGATGTCTGATGCCTGCCTGGCGGCCAATTGCGCGCTGGTAGGAGGTGAGACAGCCCAATTGCCCGGAATTTACCGGCAAGATGCGTACGATTTGGCTGGGTTCATTGTGGGCCAGGTCGTGGAGAATAAGATCGTGGATGGTTCGGGTGTGCACGAGGGCGACGTCGTCATCGGGCTCCCAAGCGATGGGCTGCACACGAACGGGTTCACGCTGGCTCGCACGGCGCTGAACTTGAACGGCGAGACAGATCTCGCCAGAGAGCGGTTGCGTGTGACACCCGATTGGAGCGAGCAAACGTTGGGAGAGATTCTTCTCTCACCACATCGCTCGTACCTGAACGACGTGACGCCGCTCCTTGACATCGATGTCGTGCGCGGCATGGCGCATATCACCGGTGGCGGCATCGCGGGCAATTTGAGCCGGATCATCCCGGGCGGGCTGCAAGCCTCGATCGACGTCGGATCCTGGTCTCCTGGGCCACTGTTCGCTGAAATTCAGCGGCAAGGCAAAGTCCCAGACTCGGAAATGTACCGAGTCTTCAACATGGGGATTGGGTTCGTCCTGGTCGTCGATCAGCATGACGCACAGACAGTGTTTGACCGCGTCGATGGGGCAAGCAGGATCGGAACAGTGGAAACGTCCGCAGGTACAGAACGTGTTCGGCTTGTTGGACGACGAAACGATTCGGACGCGTCATGAGCCACCTGAACTCACCGCGCCAGGAGGATTGATGTCGAATTTCGATCCCGACATCTCAAGTCTCATCGTCGGCGAGGAAGACCAGGTGCAGATCGCCGCATGCCTTCAGCGATTGATGGCCGACTCCGGAGCAAGTTACAGCATGGTGATCGATCGGAGCGGGCAGATCCTCTCGGAAGAGAGTGACGAGATTCGCCCCGAGATGATTCACCTCGGAGCTTTGATTGCCGCAACGTATGCGTCTACCCAAGAAATGGCACGCATTCTGAAAGAAGACGGATTCAAGACGCTCTTTCAGGAAGGTTTGAAGGAGAAGATTTTCACCGAGACGGTTCGAGGCCGATGGCTGCTCGTCGTGATTTTCGATCACCAGACGCAGGTCGGTATGGTCAAGGTGCTGGCACGACGTTCAAGCGCCGTTCTGGCAAACATCCTCGAACTGGTCGAACAACGGAGCTCCGAAGTGGGCACCACTCGTTTCCGACACGTAGGTAAGGCGACGATAGACACGATCGATTTGATTTTCAAAGACGACGGCCGTTCCGACGATGAGTAGGATGTTGTAATCCCTATGGCGCTCATAAATGTCGCAGCTCGAGAAATTCATGGGAAGATCGTCTACTATGGTCCGGGCTTGTCCGGCAAAACGACGAATCTCCAATACATTCATTCACGCATTCCGAGCAACACCAAGGGTGAGCTCCTGTCGATCGAGACGGAGACGGAACGCACACTTTTCTTCGACTTCTTACCGCTTGATTTGGGTAAGGTGCACGGATTTACGATTCGGTTCCATCTGTACACCGTTCCCGGTCAGGTGCTCTACGAGCGGACCCGCGTCGCAGTGTTGAACGGTGCCGATGGTGTGGTCTTCGTGGCAGATGCTTCGCGCGACCGCCTGCCAGACAACCTGCAGAGCTTGCGTGAGCTCGCGCAAAATCTGACGGCACAAGGCAAACGGTTCATCGATTATCCACTGGTGATGCAATACAACAAGATGGACCTCCCCACGTCGCTCCCGACTCCTGTACTCGACCGCTATATCAACACGGTCAAGGTTCCGCGCTTCGAAGCAGTGGCGATAAACGGTCGAGGCGTCTTTGAGACTCTTCGCGCCATCTCCAAACTGGTCGTGAACAAGCTGTAACCGGGTACGACGCCCAGATTTCGTCGACCCGGTTACGCCCCATTTTCCACGCCCATCGCATACCCTCTCGCCTGTCGGTTCACACACGAGCAAGTCTTAGCGACATTCTGTTTTGCCCGATGTCGCCCGTTCGCAATGGATCACCCCAATACAAACCAAAACTACCGGCGTATCGCGCAGAATGTTCGTTACACGCCTCTGCTCTTCCTGTTACCATGGCGCTAGACAGAACGAAGTGAATTGGCGATCAGGTGGCTCGAGTGACGTGCAAGCCATCATTTCTTCGGAGACATCCCGCAGGGTGTCGGAAATGCGGGACCACACAGTCCATTTACAGGTCCAGCTTTATCTTCAACAGGAGGCAGCATGGTTGAGACAGCGCCCACCGCACGACCGGCTTCAACCTCAATCTACGACAAACTTGGAGTCCAGACGATCATCAACGCCAGCGGCGCGACCACCGCGGTCAGTGGCACGCTGATGGCTCCAGAGGTGGCGCAAGCGATGTTGGAGGCATCCAAAGCGTTCGTCGTGATCGACGAAATGAACGCCAAAGTCGGTGAGAAAATCGCCGCGGTCACCGGTGCGGAGGCTGGCTACGTGACGTGTGGCTCAGCCGCGGCCATGGCAATCGCTGCAGCAGCATGCATTGCCGGTTCGGATCCCGCACGCATTCGACAGCTGCCGAACAGTGATGGGATGGCCAACGAGCTCATCGTTCACCGCGTTCATCGGATCGGCTACGACCAGATGTTTCGCGTCGGTGGCGCGAAGCTGATTGAAATCGGGTTGCCGGCTCTAACCGAGCGGTGGGAACTCGAGGCTGCAATCAGTGAAACGGACCGCCGGCGTCGTCTACGTCGATTCCCCATCGACAGGCGAGAACGCGCTCGACATTCATACAGTCGTCAAGATCGCGCACCAGCACAATCTGCCGGTCATCGTCGATGCGGCGTCTACGCTGCCTCCGACAAATCACCTGACACGCTGGATTACATGGGGAGCCGACCTGGTGATCTACAGCGGTGGCAAAGGAATTCGCGGTCCCCAGGATTCCGGAATTCTCGCCGGACGCAAGGATCTGATTGCGGCCGCCGTGCTTAACGGCAACCCGCACCGAGGCATCGGCCGAGGAATGAAGGTGAGCAAGGAGTCTCTGGTCGGACTGGCCGTCGCGCTCGACTTGTTCATGAGTCGGGACCACGATTGTGACTTCGAGGAGCATCGCAAACAGGCGCAGGTCGTCTTCGATGCGTTCAACGGGCGTGCTGACGTCAGCTGCGAGCTCATGGCGGACCAAGACGCCTACCCCGCGCCAATCGTGTTCATCCGACCCGTCGATGGTTCATGGAATCCGCATGACGTGCAGCGCGAGCTGCAACACGGAGCCCCGAGGATTTACGCCAAAGTGGAGCGCGATGGCATTTCGATCAACACACATTGTCTTCAGCCTGGCGAGCCGGAGCAAGTCGTTGCTCGGTCTGCGTGAAGTGTTGGACGCGACAAGTCGACCAGGTGAACGGCCACGCCGACGGCAATGTGTCGGATGAAAGTCGACATGAGCCCTGGCAGTTCGAATCTTGTGTTGCCCGGCTGCGCGAGGACTATTCGATATTGCGCAGCGTCGGATCCAGCGCGTCACGTATCCAGTCGCCTATGAGATTGACCGACAGAACCGTGACCATGATAGCGACTCCTGGGATCGTCGCCAGCCACCAGGCCGTTGAAATGTAGGCTCGTCCGTCCGCCAGCATGTTGCCCCAGGTCGGTCGCGTCGATCCAACCCCCAGACCAAGGAATGACAGCCCAGCTTCAGCGATAATCGTCGCGGCGACCGCGAACGTGCCGTAAACGATAATTGGGGTGACCGCATTGGGAAGCAAGTGTCTGAAGAGGACCGATCTATCAGTGGCACCAATCGATCGGGCGGCGATGACGTATTCGTGGCTCTTCGCGGAGAGGACTGATCCTCGCATCAGGCGTGCGTAGGGCACCCAACCGGCGATCGCAAGCACGACAATCACGTTCAGCAGTCCACCGCCGAGAACGGCCACAACCGCGATCGCCAACAGCAGATAGGGAAACGCCAAGAAAACGTCCCCAAGCCTCATGATCACCGAATCAATAGGCCCGCTGTAATACCCGGAGAGCAACCCAAGGGTCGAACCGACACCAGCCCCCAACGCGACCGCGGTCAAACCAACGATCAACGAAACTCGTGCACCGAATATGACGCGCGAAAGGATGTCCCGTCCGAGCTGATCGGTACCGAGTAGGTGCTGCGATGACCCATGAATTGTCTGGGTCGTTCCATAACGCGGACAGCTGGTGAACATCGGGCAGTTAAGACGGTCAGTGATGTGACCGAGATTCGGGTTATATGGCGCGATCTCAGGGGCGAATACCGCCAACACGACGATCAAAATCAGAATGACGCCGCCCGCCAGACCCAGTCGATTCTTTCGCAGTAACCGAAACGCCCGGGCGCTACCTGTCTGACGCTTTCGAACTTCCGAGAACGCGTCAGCAAGTGATTCTGTATCTGTTACCGAGGTGCGCTGGTTGCTCATTCGTCCACCTGAAATTCCGCCATTCCGGTCCTCCTCCTTGCCGTGAATCTCGAAGTCTAGGTGAGACGAACACGCGGATCGAGCCACGTGTAGAGAAGATCGACAAACAGGTTGATCAGGACAAAGGTGACGGCAATGACAAAGACGGCTGCCTGAACGACCGGAAAATCACGCGAGCCGATAGAGTTGACCATCAACTGCCCTACCCCGTTCCACTGAAATATCTGCTCGGTGATGATTGCCCCGCCAAGGAGATTGCCAAAGTCAAGACCAATCACTGTCACAAGAGGAATCGCGGTGTTTTTCAGTGCGTGCCGTAACACGACTCTCGATTCCCTAAGTCCTTTGGCCCGGCCCGTCCGGATATAGTCCGCTCCGAGTACGTCCAACATTCCTGACCGGGTGAGGCGCGTCAGTCGCGCAATCCCTGGCGCGGCCAGCGTGATCGTGGGCATCACCAGGAACTCTGGCGAAAGCTTGTATCCCTGTGACGGCAGATATCCGAAATTCACCGCGAAGATCAAGATCAGCATGATGCCTAGCCAGAAGTTCGGCACGGATTGACCGAATAAAGCCATCAACATCACTACGTTGTCGACGACCGAGTAGCGTTTCACGGCAGAGATGATTCCCAGGGTCACTGAAACGAGAACACTCAGAATAAGCGCGGTCGTGGCGAGCGCGATCGTTCTCGGATAGCGATCGAGCACGATTTGCATCGCACTAAAACCGCGGAATCGGAGAGAGTCCTGCCAGTGCCCCTGCGCGGTTGAGCTCAGGAATGAGAAGTACTGTACGTAAAGAGGTCGATCCAGCCCGAGGTCATGGCGCACCCGCTCCACATCCTGTGGAGTCGCGTTGTCTCCGAGCATGAGTGTTACCGGATCACCGGTCAGGTTCGTGAGGAAGAAAACCAGCGTGACCACGCCGACGATTACCAGCGCCGACTGCAGCAGCCGCCGAATGACATAGTTGAGCATGAGATTCCGCTTCCTGATAAACGTCCGCGGGGCGGGCCGCCTCCACCATGGCAGAGCGCGATCCGCCCGCGTATGCCAATCGGTTTAGACGTTCCACTTCATCTCATGCGCCCACATCATCTCATCGTGACGCGGTTGCCAGAGCACCCAGTTATCTACGCCGAACATGTCAACCAGCTGATACATGAACAGACACGGGGCATCGTCGTAGATGAACTTCTGAGCCTGGGAGTAGAGATCCAGGCGCTTGTTGACGTCGAGCTCTACTCGAGCATCCTGGATGAGCTTCTCGAGGTCGTCATTGTAATACGGTCGGCGATAGTCATTATATTGGTCATACGACTGCTTACCGAGCAACGGGATAAACGTGTTATCCGCGTCGAAAAACCAGTTGCCCCACGACGCAAACTCGAGGCCGGGTGTCTGCTTCGATTTTTCGAGATCAGTCAGCGCGGCTGAATCTCGCAGTTCAGGAGTACAGCGAATTCCGGCATTCGCCATCTCTTGCGCCATCGCTTCCGCGACCTCTTTGTCTTTGGGATAGCGGCCCTGGATGTGCCAAATCTTGGCATCTATGCCGTTAGGGTAACCGGCTTGTTTCAGCAGTTCCTTCGCCTTTGCCGGATCACTCGGGTATGGATCGATCGATGGATCAAATCCAAAACACCAGATCGGTAGCATCGTCGAGACACGGTATCCGTTGCCGAGCAGCACCGCGTCGATCACGCCCTTGACGTTGGCGGCGTAGTTGATCGCCTGGCGCACTTCCTTCTTCGTATACGGTTCGGCATCGACAGTGATGTAGTAGAAGGGCACACGGTTACTCACCGCGCGAACGGCGCGAGCACGGCCACTGGAATTAATGCCGTCGAGCTCTTCTGGCGGCATGTCCTTCGCCACGTGAACCTGCCCAGAACGAAGGGCAGCGACGCGTGTCGACTGTTCGACGATGGTCGTCAGGCGCACCTTCTTGATCGACGGCACATCACCCCAGTAACCATCATTCGCCTCTATCACCAGGTCCTCGTTTGGGCTCCAACTCACGAACTTGTACGGTCCGGTGCCATTTGCTTCCTTGGAGACGGTTTCTGGCCCTTGCGCGGCCCATTTCGGCGCGACCATCGTCATGTGGAACCCGGTCAATCGAGCCAGCAGCGCGGGGTCCGGGCTGGACGTTTTGATGTTCACCGTGTAGTCGTCGACAACCTCGACGTCCGAAATGATGGCGTAGGTGCTCTTAGCGTCGCCTGGGGTCTCATCACTGAGCGGTCTCAGGACGCTAAATTTGACCGCGTCGGCATTGAATGGCTCATCATTGTGGAACTTCACTCCCTGACGTAGCTTGAACTGCATCGTCAGGTTGTCGATACGCTCCCAGCCAGTCGCGAGGACCGGCGAAATCGTCTGAAGGTCGCGCTCAAACTTCACAAGTGGCTCGTACATGTGCCGCAGCTGCGATTCGGCGATCGTTCCAACGTGAAGCTGAGGGTCAATACCGTGTGTCGTGAATTGGTAGGCGCCCCAGGCAATTACGAGCTCGTCTGGCTGGCCTCCCGACGGTGATCCGGCTTTGGGATTGTCAAATTCCGGGATGTCGACACCGCGGACCCCTTGAGACGATGTGCCGGTCGCCGCCGACGCCGGGCTGGTAGACGTCGCCCCGCCACTCGACGTGGTGGCCTGTCCGCCGGACGCAACCGTCGGAACTGTGGTGGACTGCCCAGTTGACGCAACGGTCGGAACCGTGGTGCTCTTGTTGCCGCCGCACGCGGCCAGCAACGCTCCAACTGCACCGAGAGATCCAAGAAGGAAACTACGGCGGCGAATATTCACGTTCATCAGCCGGTCGTGAACACGGTCTCGTTCCTCGTTCATGCGACTCGCTCCTCTTCAATGGTCAAGATCGCGAACGTGCAGCCGATTCAGCACTGATACGCTCGCGAGGCCTTCTTGAGAGTCCCTCGTCGATCACCTCCCGCCTTCGCGCCTTTGGCAAGACGCGTTTCCCTGCTAGCCAGCTGACAGAATCTCCTGGCTGTACGCAAACGTTATGGGCTGTCCGCCGGTGTGCACGAACACGACTGTTTCGTCCTCATCAATCGTTCCGTGCTGGCACTGATCCATCAGCCCAGACAGCGCTTTCGCGGTGTAAACCGGATCGAGAATCAATCCCTCAGTCCGGCCCGCCATGTAGAGCGCCTTCATGCCTGCCTCAGTCGGGACGCCATAGCGTTCACCCACATACTGATCGTGAACGGTGATGTCTTCGGCGCTCAATCGCACTGATATTCCGAGAAGCTCGGCTGCCGCATTGGCACACGATAGGACGGCGCGCTCCACCGTCTCGCGAGAACCTCCGACACTTACCGGGTGCACGCGATACCTCTCGCCAAGGATCTTTCCAGCCAAGGCAAGGCCGGCCGAAGAAGTGCCAGATGCGATGAAGATGCGATCCGGATGAGCACCGAGAGCGTCGAGTTGGTCGAGCAATTCGACTGCCGCGACGAGGTACGCGCATGTACCGGCAATCTTCGAGAACGAGTCGCGCGGGACGTTGTAAACTACGTGGCCCTCAGCCTCGAGGCGCGCCACCAGAGCATCAAGTTCGCTGTCGACCACGCTCTGATCCGCGCTCGATGCCTCCAGGATGCGTGCGCCCATGATGTGATCGAGCAGCAGATTTCCATTGATTGGATCGTCTTTGGGGCTCGGGATCTTGATGATGTAGTTGGTCAAACCGAACTTTGCCGCGAGTGCCGTATGCAACCGGGCGTGATTGGATTGCGCGACATTCGTAACGATGAGCGTGTCGGCTCCCTTTCGCCGCAGATCACCGAGTCGGAACTCGAGATGGCGAACCTTGTTGCCGCCAAACGCGAGACCTGTCAGATCGTCACGCTTCACCAGAATTCGCGGCGCATGTGGGCCGATCGCTTCACGCAGGCGAGGTGCGTCGTCAAGCGGCGTTGGCAGATAGGCAATCGGAACACGCGGAAGCGTAGCGACCGCGTCGAGCAAGTCACCACGAGACAGCGTCGGTTTCTGAACCGAGCCATAGGTCATATCGTTATGTCCTCTTTCCGTACTGCTTGTGTTCAATAGCCTGTCGATATGCCTGAATTTGCTCAGGTATTTCCGCGAGGTGGGATTCGCTGTCCGTCTCGCGGAACTGATTCCCGCCCAATAACGGAGTAACTGCCAGTCCCTAGAAAGCCATCCCATAGCCGTCGCGTCGTGGATCAGCGCCAGCGAAGAATGCGCCACTATCTGGATCGACCAGGATTCCTTGGCCACCACCAACAAATGGAGTCCAGTCGTCCATTACCTGGACCTCGTGTCCTTTGCGTCGGAGCTCATCCAATACGTCGGCTGGAACTCGACCCTCGAGCGGCAGTTCAGTGCCGGTCATGGTACGGAACCGTGGCGCCTCGATGGCGGCCTGAATGCTGAAGCCGTGGTCGAGAACATTCATGATCATTTGGGGAGTGGTCTGCATAATGCCAAACGACCCCGGCGTTCCGACTTCACAGAAGAGCCGCCCATCCCGCCAAATTTGCGAAGGTGACAAACACATTTCGACCTTCTTGTTCGGCGCGATGACATTGGGGCTATGAGGATCGAGGTCGAACCAACGTGCAAAGTTATTGAGCGAGAGACCCGTCGACCCATGCACGACACCGGAACCGAAACCTCCGCCTAGAGTCTGGGTGCAGGCGACCGCGTTGCCGGCCTCATCCGCGGTAACGAAGTGGGTCGTGCTCTCTCGGACGATGCTCTCTGGGCTGCCAGGCAATATCTCCTGTGGGAGCTTTTGCGAGGTGTAGCGCTCGCCGCCACTATATCCTGCGCGGTCAGGGTCGATCAGTTTGCGCCGCTCGTTCGCGTAGGCTTTGGAAAGGAGCATTTCGATAGGTGAGCTCGGATCTGGTGCGTATGTCGTTCGGTCGGCGACCGCGAGCTTCATGGCCTCGGCGAGGAGATGAATGTACTGCGCCGAATTGTGGCCCAAGGCCTCCATGTCGAAGCCCTCAACAAGATTCAGCGTGATCAGATATTGCATCCCGCTGCACGGGAGCGGCGGGCAGAAAATATCGTAACCGCGGTAGTTGGTCATTATTGGCTGCTGCCACGACGGTTCATAGTTGGCCAAATCTTGCTCGGTAATAAGTCCGCCGTTCTGCTGCGAGAATCGGGCAATCTCCTTGCCGATCGGCCCGCGATAGAACGCGTCGATCCCACCTTCAACCATCGTCCGGAATGTTTGAGCGAGATCTTTCTGAACCAGAATGGATCCGGCGTCCGGCGTTTCACCGTTATGCAAATACGCCTTGCTCGACGTCTCCCAATTGCGGAGCCGATCGCGTGAATTCAGCATGAACTGGTTGTTCTTGATCGTGACGGCAAAGCCGTTTTCAGCTAAATCGATTGCAGGCGCGAACACAGTTGCGCGATCAAGAGTGCCGAACCGCTCGAGAGCCGTGAGCCATCCCCCAGCGGCACCAGGGACCAGCGGTGAAAGGATGCCGTCATCTTTGGAATTGAGGTCGGCGAACCGATCAGGAGTGGCCGCCGCCGGAGCGCGACCGATGTAATCGAGCACGATCGGCTCGGACGATCCAGACGTCTTGATGACCATGTAACCAACGCCACCGGCGCCGGACATGTAGGGCTCGACGACGTTCAGCGCCGCCGCAACGGCAACGGCAGCGTCGATTGCATTTCCGCCCTTTTGCAGGATGTTCAACCCGGCAAGCGATGCTAGAGGATGGGCTGACGCGATTGCGCCATGGCGCCCGGTAACGGCGGGTCGGTGTGCGAGTCCTCGATTCGGCCAAGCCAATATGGGCCCCTTTCATGATGCTCGTTGGGTTTCTTTGCCCAACGGTCACACGATCCCACACGCAGATCCGATAACGAGGATGATGGCTGTCTAAATGGACGACTTTGGTTGAATAGACACCACTTTGAAATCCTCCTGTGTCGCGTCAAGAGGATGAACATCCGGTGGTAGCGGAATAGAACGTCACGTCGTCGAGAAATCGTAATGATGGCAGCAACGTTGTTGCCGCGACCTACGGTTATCTCGGCCCCCCGCGAATGCGTTTCAGCCAGTGAATCAGTATTTCGAATTTGCGCTGCGATTGATACCTACCATACCTATCACAATTTGCCATGTCAATACTGGGGCTCTGGAATCACCACGCGTCAACCGGAGACATTCACCACAGTTCGGGCGGAGCTATGGCATCATGCGGATAGGTTGGCTGCCAACAGCAATCAGTTCAACCACGAACGAAGTGAGAAGGACGATCTATCGATGCGCGTACTCTTGAGCGTCTGGGACAAGGCCGGAATTGCCGAATTTGCCAAACGACTGCACGACTCAGGCTTCGAAATCATCTCGACCGGACAGACCAAGGCGGCCATAGAGTCAGGCGGAGTGCCTGTAAAGTCGGTCGCTGAAATCACCGGGTTTCCCGAGATCCTCGATGGTCGCGTCAAGACACTTCACCCACGCATCCATGGCGCGTTGCTCGCACGCCGTGACAAGCCGGAGCATGTGGAAGAGATCGCGGCGCACGAGATCACTCCGATCGATCTCGTCGTTTCGAATCTCTATCCGTTTTCGTCAGCCATCTCGCGGGATGGTGCCACTATGACTGACGCGCTCGAGAATATCGACATTGGTGGGCCTGCCATGATCCGGGCAGCCGCCAAGAACTTTCCCAGCATCATCGTGCTCGTCGATCCGGCCGACTATGACGGGATAGCTGAACAGATCGAATCAGGTGGCATCGCCAGCGTGACGGCGTCACAGCGGCGCGCGCTGGCGGCCAAGGCCTTCGGCCACGTTTCCGCCTACGACGCCGTGATTCGAGACTACCTGGATGACAGCGATGCGTTCCCTCCCCAATTCACGCTGGCAGGTGCAAAACTCGCTGACCTGCGCTACGGGGAAAACCCGCACCAGCGCGCGGCGGTCTATCGTCAGCTCAATCCGCCGAGCACGGATGGGATCGCGGAGTGGCAGGTCCTCAGCGGGCGGGAAATGTCATTCCTCAACTACGTCGATGCCGACTCCGCGCAACGTGCGGCATCCGGCTTCGATCAGCCCGCTGTGGCCATCGTCAAACATGCGTCGCCCTGCGGCATCGCCAGCGCCCCATCGCTTTCCGCGGCGTACGAAGCCGCGCTCGCTTCGGATCCGGTCTCCGCGTTTGGCGGGATCGTGGCGCTCAATCGCCCGGTCGACGACGAGACAGGGGCGCTCGTGGCCAAGCACCATTTCGACGTGATCATCGCGCCATCCTATTCGGATGGGGCCCAAAAGGCGCTGACACGTCGCAAAACGGTGCGGCTCATTGCCGCGCCAATGGAGCAATCCCGACCATCCCGCGTCGTTCGTCAGCTTCGTGGCGGATTTCTGCTGCAGGATGAAGACGGCGCCGAACTCGATACGTCGCAATGGCGCACGGTCAGCAGGCGACAACCCACTTCAGAGGAGCTCAGTGGGCTCGAGTTCGTCTGGAGGACCATTCGTTACGTCATGTCCAATGCCATCGTGTTGGGTGTTGGGACAGCCACCGTAGGCATCGGCAGTGGCCAGCCAAATCGCGTCGACGCCGTGCGTATCGCGATTGAACGTGCCGGTAGCCGTGCAAGAGGCAGCGTGCTGGCGAGCGACGCCTACTTCCCCTTTGCTGACAACATTGAGGTCGCGGCGGCAGCGGGCATCTCCGCCATCGTCGAGCCAGGTGGGTCAATTCGAGATCAAGATGTTATCGACGCGGCCGACCTGGCCGGAATCGCGATGGTCTTCACCGGAGAACGACACTTCCGGCATTGAGCCGTCAGATCAGTGAACGGCTTTCGGTCCCGCGGCCTTGCTCTGGATCGATGGCTCGCAAAATCGGGAGCAGGAGATCGTAGTCTCGCGCGTAAATGCGCCCGAGATCCGCGGCCGTCCGTTCAAGCCATTCATGGTCCGAGCCTCGTTCGGCAAACGCCTCGCGAACGTGGGCAATGATGATCTGCTCGGCAGGGACTGGGCCAGTTGCACGCGCCAGGGATGGAAGATAGTCAAGCCGGTCGGTAAGCTGCCTCAACAGGGGTCGTGAGATCTCTTCGACGGAATAGTGCAGCGGCGGCGGGATCGGCGGGGAAATGTAATGGAGCGTTCCACCTCGCAGCAGCGCGACGGGTAACGCCTCGAATGTACTGCGTAGCACACGCGCCAGTTCCGGATGTCGACGATAGACGTCCTCGTCTCGAACGTCGTCCGAGCCTCGTCGCACGGCGCGCCGAGTCGAATCTACTCCAGTCGTCTCTCCGTACGACACGACCGCCAGAATCGCATCTCCGTCGAACGTGGCGACCCGCACCACTGAGCCGAGTCTTGGCAGGCAGTTGAGCTGATCGCACTCCGCCCAGACCCGTACAGTGCTGGTCTCAATGACCTCGCCGATGCGTCCGCTCGCCACGTTCTCAAATGAAGCGGCCACGTTTGCTCTCCGCCTTTCCTGATCGACGATACGGCAGCAGATGCTCTGCGAGCGCGCGTTCCACGAGCTCCTCGACCGCCTGTCGTTCGTCTGGACGAATAGCCGCGATCTCGTGGGCTTCTTGCAACGCCGACGGATAGCCGCGCCCGAGCGTGCACTGTTCAAAAAGCGTGGAATGAACAAGGTCGAGCTTGTCGCGATCTTCCGCCACCCACTTCGGGATCTCGACCCGGCCGATTTCCGTACCGGAATGCAGGTAGAAGAAGTGCACGTTGTGATCGCCACCATATCGGTCGAGAATCTTCGATCGGCTGGCGAAGATCTGGGACCGCTCACCCGCCTTCAGCCGCGCGATCTGTTCGAATACGAAGCCGTCGTCAACGTCCGGGATAAAATCGCAGGCCGGCGTATGTTGCTGCGTGAGAAAGCGCGCGTGGCAGTCATCACAGTTGACCGGAACGCCACGCATCGGGTAGTCGCAGACTGCCACACGCATGCTGTGAACGACGTCACGCGACGCGGGAGCGCTGATATACGAGGCCAACGGCACGTCATGATCGCGCAAGAGATCGAGCGCACCGAGATACTGTTGCAGCACCCAGTCGATTACCGGCTCGACCTGGGTGTCGAGGCCCCACAGGATCAACGTACCATCCTGCAACGCGATCGACGGTCCCCGCTGTGCGACGGCGACATTGGCAACCGACGACAGCTCCTCGGCGGCACGCTTGAACCCCAACACGGCTCCCGTGACCGGGACGCGGCGAACCTCTGCTGGAACGTACAGCTCGTCCTCGCGGAAGAACATGCTTGGTTCAGCATCGATCTCGGCGTATGGATCCGCTCCATAGCGCAGAATCACTTTCCCGATGTTGATGATGAAATAGCGGGCAGGCGCATGGCGATCGGGGAGGATGAACGATCCGTCGCTCGCCACCACCGTATAGTCGGACGGCGGGGGCGGAGCAGTCACAACCGATTGAAAGCGACTCGTCGGCTGTGCCAGTAGCCACGACGTCTTGGCTGTTCTGAGACGCTCGACCAAATCCGCCGTGTCGACGGATTCATAGGCAGTCGTCAAGTCTCCCAGCGTCGACTTCGTCGTGCGACTGGCGGTCTCGGAGGCAAGCCCCGTCAAACGTCCGGCGATCTTGGTGAGATCGAGCGTCATCGAAAGGCGACCTCCAAAGGTGTCACACCGTTACACATCGCTCGGTCGCCACTCACTCTCGACTCCCGCAATGGATTCACATCGTTTCGATGCGCTTGATCCAGCTTTCCGGCGCCTTGATCTCTTCAAGGGTCGGCAGGTATTCAGGACCGGTCCACACCTGGCGAACAAAGTCGTGGCTGCGCTCCTTCACCACGTAGTTGATGAAGGCTTCTCCCTGACGATACTGTTCCATCTTGATGTCGAGGCCCGTCAATCTGGCGAAAAGCTGCTCGGCCGTCGTCCGTTGTCGTTGACGTCGTTCGAAACGGCGTGAGATGACTTCGTATGTCGGGATAAGCTGTTTTCCGACGGCATTCATCACGTGGTTGCTGTAACCCTCGATGACCGACATCGTCGCCTGCATCGAGTTGAAGATCTCCTTCTGTTCCGGAGTCATAACGAGATCGATCCATCGATCGGTCTCACTGCGGTGCTCCTTGGCGCGGTCCCAGAAGACCTTCAGACCGGAGAACCCGCGTTTCAGGTGCTCAACATCCTGATTCAAATAGCCAAAGTAGGTCTCAAGCAGACCGTTGACATGCTGCCTAACCCAAGGATGAGCTTCGAACTCGAAGACGTGGGTCGTCTCGTGCAGCGCAAGCCACAGTCGGAAATCGTCAGACGGCAACCCGAGCATCTTCTCGACTCGAGCGATGTTTGGCTGCACGAAATAGAGCTTGCCACGACTCACCGGCTCGCGGCCGAGCAGCGTCAAGTCGTATTGACCCAGCACGCGCCGGGCCAGGTAGCCAAGCAGAAAGCCAATTTCGGCGCTGAGCACACGCTGATTGAATGTGCCCCAGAGCAGGTTAATGGTGCGCGGAGATTCCTGACCGCTCAGTGGATTGAGCGTTTCCAGCGGCTCGAACATCTGGGCGAAACTGTCGATGTTGGCGTTGACCCAGTCGACTCGGTCAAATGCATAGACGTGTTCGAGGTCCGGCAGCACTTCGTCGCCCGTGTATGCAGCGACGATCGGGATCGAACGGCTGGTGAGCGACTGATAGTAGGCGTTGAGAGACGCCCTCTGGCTCTCCGGAATCGACGTCTGCTTGTTCATATTGGCCGCGATAGATCGCGCCTGATCCCAATCGATCAGCGATGGAGCGGGTCGCTGCGCCGTGTATTCACGCGCGCGGGTACCGACCCACGCACCGACGGCAACACCAACCAGGACACCGACCGAGAGCAACCGCTTGTCTGGGAGATAACGATGTTTCAAGGAGATTGCACCTTTCAGCGGGATGTCTTCTCGCATCCCGGGCAACGATGCTCGGGTTTGACCAACAATCGTAGCGCCTGGCCGGGTTCCCGGTCAAACGAATCTGGCCGCCTGCGTGGTGCACGCAGGCGGCCTTATCACTTCAATCGCTTGCGGCTATCCGGTGCCTTGCAGGGTAACGTTAGCCGATGGTACGTAATGGCTCTTCATGCTCAGGTCATCGATGACCTTTCCGTCCTTATCGAGAACCTGACGATGAACCATAACGTCGAATCCATCCTCAGCATGCTCGACGAGCACAGTCGTTCCGCTCGGAAGCTGATCGCTCTGCTCGTACTGCATGGTCGTGTCCGCCTTGACGACATTACTGACGACCGGGTCGTCCACATTCACAGTCCAGCCTGGGTCGGTGCCCCAGAGCGCGAAACGGACTGTGGTTCCATCCGCTGAGGCGACGACCGCCATCCAGTTGTTGGTCGTGTTCTTGAACTTGAGGTCGAGCCCGACGTCGGTGTCAACCGTCGCATCCAGGCCGGTGATCCCACTCGGAGCCTGTCCATACAGCGGGATCCAATACAAGTGCCAGCTCCGTTGAACGATCGGCATTCCGGCCCAGAAGGCGGCATGAAACAGCGTCGTCGCAACCTGACAGATTCCTCCGCCGACTGACGGAACGGTGGAAACGCTCCCGTTACTGGTCGCCTCAATGCCATATCCGAGTTTGAATCCATGCGCTGTATCGACGTCACCGACCGTACCGTCGAAGGAGAAGGTCGCGCCTGGCGGGATCAAGGCGCCGTTGACGCGATCCACTGCCAGCTCAACGTTGAACGCGCGATTGGCCACCGATCCGCCGTAATACGTCGCGCCGCTGGAGAGCTTGTCGGGCAATGAAATGCTGCTCGCCATGGCGGCCGTCACGGTAGGTTGAACGGGAGTGGTCGAAAGCGCCACGCTTTGCGTTCCCGATGCGACAGCGGCCTCTACGGCTTTCGCGGAGGCATCAACGTCAAGGGTCTTACCTGCCTGCTCAGCGGATACAACCGTCACAGCACCATCAAGATATCGAAGGTTCGCGTCTTTGGCGGGCACCTCAACTTGCGACCGAAGGGAGTCGACCAGCGAACTGACGGCGTCGTTGTTCACCGTCACGGCGATCTTTGGAGATTGATCGGGCTGGGTCGTGAACGCGAGGATCGACGACATCTGCTCCGCGGTTAGCTGCTGGTTGCCACCATCCCAGGTGAGTGTCAAGGGCTGACCGGCGATCTGCTGCGCACGCGCGATGGCGTCTTGCGCGTCGCTTTCAGTCACGAGCGCGGGGGACGACGTCAACGCAACCTCCACCTCGTGGTTGCCATTCTCGAGCGCCTGGATGGCGTTCGCGGTCGTCGCGTGCGCATCCAGAGATTCTCCGTCGGTGCTCTTGTCAACGACGAACTGACCGTTGTCAACCTTGACACCGGCATTCTGTCCATTCGTGTGGACCTGGTCCGCGATCTGACTGATGTATTGCTCTAGCGCAGCGCTTGAGAGGTGGACATGACCTTTTCCGGAACCGCTGTCGACCAGGAGCATCTCACGCAGCGTCTCGGGTGAGATCTCCCACTTGGTGCCGTGGTTCGCAAGGACCAGAGGAGTTGAGACCATGGAGTTTGCCATGACCAGCCCGCTTTGCAGATCGGACGCCTGGATGTTCGGATTCACTTGTCTCGTATGGATTTCGACTGGATCAGTTGAAAGTTGCGCCACGCTCCCGCGCATCGCATTGATCGTTGCTGCCACATCAATGGCGACGCCCGGCTTGCCGTCGTCGATCGTCAGCTTGCCATCCGAGCCAAAGGTATATCGTGCGTCTTGCGCCGCCAACGTGACTGAACCGGCCAGGTTCCGCAGCGCCGCATAGGCGGACTGGTCATCAAAGCTGAACTTGACAGGTACTTCATCTCCGGATGAGAGCGTCGTCAGCCAATCGTGGCTCTGTTGCCACAAGCCGCCCGAATGTCCAACGTGAAGCGCGTCCTGAGAGGTTGCGTTGGCGTCATAGGAGATGCCGAGTGCGGACGCAGGAACAGACCAGGTCTGTCCGTTGTATGAAAGGACGACTTGTTTTGGCGCGGTCGACTGAATTCGTTGCGCGATGCGATCGGTTGCCTGCTGCTGAGTCAGACCTCCCAGATCGGCTCCTGCGGCAGATACTCCTTGAAAGACGGAGTCGTTGTGAGTCCAGCCGTACAGGAGCAGGAGCGAACTTCCGATTGCGACAAGTGCCGAAAAAATGAGAACAAGGACGAGCCCAAATCGCGCCATTGCGACAGGCATCCCTCGTTGCCGTCCGTATTCCGAGATGCCGGCGTCATAGCCGTAGGCAACTTTTCCAACCACGATCTCTACTGGTCCCTTCCCAATGAATAGTGGAGATTGCGTCTCGTCGGGGTCGTGGTTCACCGAGGCTTCGTGCCTGCGCGGCACTGGTCTCGGGATGCCTGATCATACACTTTGCATAAGGGAAACGAAAAGCGTTTCGATTCGTTGCGCGCGATCAGCTTAAGACCTGGACGCGGCCAGCCGGCCCGCCAGACGCCGCAACTCGACGAGCTCGCCCGGCGACGGGGATTTCAGAATCCAGGGCTCGATCTCGGATCGGTTTGCGGTGGTTCGTCGCTGAATATGGCGTCGCTCCGCAAGGCGCGGTCTCAGTCCGGAAAGAGCGTTCAGTCTCCCTGTCACACTCTCTCGATCCCTGCGAGTCACAGCAGACGCCCCGACCATGAGGTCGTAGGCTGCGATACGGGCTGCGTGGCGGCGCAAGAACCACCCTGGGAAACACCGCAAGATGTACCAGATGCGATTGCGGGCCAGCAGACGTCGTTTGAACGGTGAGCCCTCCACCGAGGAGGCGGAATAGACGTGCTCGACGATCGCGCCACTCGAAAGCAGCGACTCCCATCCGCGCAACCTCAGACGCCAGGCGAGATCGACGTCCTCCAGGTACATGAAGAAGGCTTCAGGGAACGGACCAACGTCGGCGAGCGCCTCGCGACGGTAGATGGCTGCTCCCGCCGACGCGCCGAAGATTGGCGTGCGATCCTTAACGAACGCCAGCGATTGTCCCAGCGCCCGATCGAGCGCCAGCCCGTTCGAGAAGATCTCGATGCCGGACGACGAAACCACGTCGGGATGGGAACGAAAGACCATCGTCGCCGCCACAGAGCCGATTCGCGGTTCGGTCGAGATTGTCTCGATCAAGGATTGGACGGTCCCAGGGCGGACGATCGCGTCGCTGTTGAGCAGCAGGACGAAATCGCTCGAGGACTGCCGGATAGCCAGGTTGTTGGCCGCGGCGAACCCCAGGTTTTGTCCGTTTTCAACGACCTCGGTCCATCCGAACTCGCGTCGTACCAGAGCTGGAGTTCCGTCGGACGAACCATTGTCGACCAGCAGGACGTCGACGCCTGGTTGTCGTTCCGCCTCGAGTGCCGCCAGGCATTCGCTCGTCACGGACCATCCGTTGTAGGTCACAATGATGATGGTGCAGGTGGTCATACGTCTCGACTTCAGCGTGCTCAGATCGCGTTCGAGCACCGTCAACAGGGTTCAGTATAGACGGCGGCGCATCCACTTTTCGTTGACCGTCCTATCGGCCGATGCTAGAGTGACGCGACGATTACTCCGCGACCTGCGGCTAGACAGGATGGGACGATACATGGCGAAGAGCGTAGTTTCGACGAACGACGCCCCTCAGGCGATTGGACCTTATTCACAGGGAATCAAGCTCGGTAACGTGGTCTTCACCGCGGGTCAGATTCCACTCGATCCAGCAAGCGGGAAGATGGTTGAAGGCGGGATCGCCGAGCAAGCTGAGCGGGTCATGAAGAACGTTCAAGGCGTCCTGGCCGCCGCAGGGTCTTCACTGGACCGCGCCGTTAAGACCACTTGCTTCCTGGCAAATCTGGATGATTTCGCCGCATTCAACGAGGTCTACGCTCGCTATTTCACCAACATGCCACCGGCCCGCAGCACGGTTCAGGTCGCTAAGCTGCCAGCGGGCGCATTGGTTGAGGTCGAGTGCATCGCTGAGTGCGACTGAGCAACACAACATTTAGGGTTGAAGGTACGAGGGGGCATCATGCCGCTCCCTCGTTTTCATCCGGCTGTGTGAGAGGCCTCAGAGTTGGCTGTGGGATGTGGCGCAAACAGCGATTGTGAGACCATTTACCCCATGCTATACTCGGCCTGCTCATGGGTGAGTAGCTCAGCTGGTTAGAGCGCGCGGTTCACATCCGCGAGGTCAGGGGTTCAAGTCCCTTCTCACCCACCGAGTTGAATGTGGCGCGCACCTGGATGCTCGACGAGAATCCGAGCATTGCGGATTGACCGTACGCGATGTATAATTGAGAATGTGCGAATTGCCGAGGATCTTGTGTCCTCGGCTCTCGATATATCTGCAAGCTGAACACATCTCGAGACCTCGCCCGGTTCTCCCTGTGGCCGGGGCTTTGACACTTCACAGTTTAGATTTCGGGCGTGCGTGCTCCACGTGAGCAGCACGATTGTTGTTTGTCTCCAGGAAGTGCGAAAGAAGGGTAGCAATGCCCGGCGAACGTTCCGTGATCCTAACTGCTGACGGGAAGGTTGACCTGGAGCAGGAGCTCAAGTCGCTTCGGACCGTCAAGCTGCCCGACGTTGCCCAGAGAATCCAGGAACTCACCATGGACGGTGACGTCTCCGACAATAGCGAGTATGAGGACACAAAAGAGGAACTCGTCATCGTCGAGGCTCGTATCCGCGAGATCGAGAATCTGCTACGGCACGCGCGAGTGGCAACCAAGAATGCCGACATTGACGTGGTTCAGTTCGGATCGCACGTAACCCTGGTGGATGACAGCGGTGAGCGCGAGGCATGGACGCTCGTGAGCCCCGAAGAAGCGAACACGCTCCATGGTAAGATCTCGACGCAGTCGCCCGTCGGCGCGGCGGTTCTCGGTAAACGCGTGGGCGAAAAAGTGATCGTCCGTGCTCCAGGAGGCGAAACGACCTTCACGGTCGAACGGGTCGAGTAGCCATCAACTTTGAGTGAGAGCGAGCCGCGGACGGATATTCGTACCGCGGCATTTTTGTGTGTGCCGAACCACACCTGACGCACAACCGCTCGTCGACGAAATGAGGTGCAGATTCGATGGAGTTGAACGAACAGCAGCAGCAAAGGTTAGACAAGGTTGAGGAGCTCAAAAGGCAGGGAGTCGAGCCCTATCCGCCCCGTTCGCAGCGTAGCCACACGTCGGCACAGGCGATTGAACGCTTTAATGAGATCGAACCAACTTTAGACGGCAGCCCCGACACCGAGACGGTCCGCTTGGCCGGCCGCGTTTCATCGGTCCGCAATATGGGAAAGTCGATCTTCGCGCACGTCAAGGACGGCAGCGGATCGATCCAACTTTATTTGCGGCGCGGCAACCTGAGCGATGAGGAGTTCGAAAGTTTCCGTCGGCTCATCGACCTCGGCGATTTCGTCGAAGCAGGCGGGCATCTCTTCCGCACTCGTACCGGCGAGATATCGCTCCAGGTTTCGGACTTCACTCTTCTGAGCAAGGCGATCAATCCACCACCTGAAAAGTGGCATGGCCTCAGCGACACCGAGACACGCTACCGCCAGCGCTACGCCGATCTCATTGCCAGCGACGACGTGCGAAGGGTCTTCGTGGTTCGAAGCCTGATGGTCCGCGCGATGCGCCAGTTCTTTGACGACCACGGGTTCCTGGAGGTGGAGACACCGACGTTGCAGCCCCTCTATGGTGGCGCGGCCGCTCGACCATTCACGACTCACTACCATTCGTTGGACCAGGAATTCTTTCTACGCATCGCTGATGAGCTCTACCTCAAGCGCTTGCTGGTGGGCGGGTTTGAGCGGGTCTACGAGATCTGCAAGGACTTCCGCAACGAAGGGATCGACACCCGGCATTCACCCGAGTTCACCATGCTCGAGTTCTATATGGCGTATTCCGACTACACCGACGTGATGGAGCTGTGTGAGCAGATGATTCCGTTCGTCGCACAGCAGGCGTTGGGAACGCTTCAAATCACATATGATGGTCACGATGTCGATTTGACGCCGCCATGGCCACGTCTCAAGCTGCGTGACGCCCTGCTCGATGCCACCGGCATCGACTTCCTGGAGGTTACCGATCAGGCGGAGTTGTATCGTCGTGCCAAGGACGTCGGCGCCGATGTCGAGCCGACAACAGTCTGGCCGCGCATCGTCGATGAATTGATGAAGACGTTTGTGCGGCCGAAGCTGATTCAGCCAACGTTCCTGATCGACTATCCGGTCGAGCTATCGCCGCTGGCCAAGCGCTCGCCTGACAATCCTCGCCTGGTCGAGCGCTTCCAGCCGTTCATCGCTGGGCTCGAGATGGGCAACGCGTACACCGAACTGAACGACCCAATGGACCAGCTGCAGCGCTTTCTCGAACAGGCACGCGACCGCGCAGCCGGAGACGCCGAAGCGATGATGGTGGACGATGATTATGTCAATGCGCTGATGTACGGCATGCCGCCTACGGGAGGTTTTGGGCTGGGCATCGATCGGCTCGCGATGCTTCTGACAGATCAGCAGAACATTCGGGAAGTGATCCTCTTTCCGCACCTGCGGTCCAAAGCGGTGCTCGGCATCACGTCTGACGGAGTCGAAGACTAGTTATCAGAGACATCAAACCCAAAATGTTCGCTGGATGAATCGAGGAAGTCACATGAATTCGTCAGACTTCCTCGATTTCGGCTTCTGCCGGTGACATTTCGGTACGTCGGTAGAGATAAACGAAGACGTCTCTCAGAACTGCGGTGAGTGGCACGATCACGACCAGTCCAAGAAATCCCCAGAGTGCGCCACCGATGACCAACAACATCATGATGAATGCGGGATTAATGCGCAGCGCGTCACCCTGAAGCTTCGGCACCAAGAACGTGTTCTCGAGCTGTTGGATAAAGACGAACGCGAGTCCCACGAAGAGGATCTTGTCGGCATCGGTAGCCAACGTGACCAGCGCCGCCGCCGAAAATGCCAGCCATGGTCCGAGAACGGGTACGAGCTCGAAAAGTCCCGCGAGTAGTCCTAGGACGACCGCCTGTTTGATCCCGATCAGCCACATTGCTACACCGGTCGTGACCCCGATCAAGACCCCGAGAAACAGCTGAACTCGGATGTACGCCGCCAGGATACGATCAACAATGCCGACAACCTCGCGCACGTCGGCGCGCCAGTCCGGCGGCCAAAGATTGTAAAACCAGATCATCCCTCGACGCTGGTCCTTCAAGACGTAAAAGACCCAGAGTGGCAGCAACGCAAGGCCCGCAACAAAGCCAATCAACGTGCTCACCGCGCTGAACGTCACCTTCATGGCTGCTCGAACGGTGTCGGAAACCTGAGCTCCGACGGCATCCAGGTTGTTCTGAATATTGTTGCGTACCACTTCGGGGACATTCTGCTTATAGAACTCGTTCAGATGATTGAACTGCGTCTGAGCATCGGTGATATACAGCGGAACGTTGTCAGCGAACTGGTTCGTTTGATTGATGAGAGGCGGGATCAGGTAGTAACCAGCCGCCACGAGGATGGCGAGTACCCCGAGGTAGGTGATGATCACGGCCAGTGCGCTCGAAAGGCCCGAGAGTCTGCTCGGGAGATGTAGATTGCGATGAATAATATCGACGATAGGTGCCAGCAAGTAGGCGACGATGGCACCTATCAGAAACGGTGTCAGCGCTCCGCGCGCATGCCACACGACCCACCCGACCACCACGGCCGCGGCGCCAACCAGCAACACTCGCTTTGACCGTGGGGTAGACAGATCGGGCACCAGATCTCCGATCGGCGATCAACGATAGTCCGGAGCGACCAGAGGCGAACTCAGCGAATTGAAGTCGGCTCAACTCCGGCGGGATACGCATCTTCGGCTCTCCCGCTGCCGGATCGCCAGCTCAATTCCACCTATGATAAGAGATGCCGCAATACGCGCGAGCCCAAGAAGCACAATCGATACCGTGGCCGAACCTTGCTAGGTCTGGGCCGGCGCCTCACCCGAGCGCGGCTGCTGAGTCTCCTGGCCGTCTGCTACGGTCTCCCCATTGGGCTCCGTGTCGCGTTCGTCGTCTCCAAATGGGAGGAGATCGCGAAGTGAATCGAACGTTCCGCTCACTCTCGAAATCAAATCATTCGCTTCATGTGCCACGAGCTCACGAAGATACGTGTTGTGCTGGCCCATGCGCCGGAACTTTCGGTACCGCTCGCGCACGAGCTTCTCGTCCGACATGTCGATCAGACTAGAGAGAGCTTCGGTCAGTGCGTCTCGCAGCAGCGCGGCGGCGAAGTCGGGACCGAGATGCGCGCCGCCTTCAGGCTCGGGAACGACAGCGTCAATGACACCCAGCTTGAGGCAGTCGGCTGCCGTGATCTTGAGCGATTCGGCCACCTCCGGAGCTCTCGAGGCGTCACGGTAGAGGATGGCCGCGGCTCCTTCCGGTGCGATGACGCTGTAGACGGCATGATCCAGCATCAAGACCCGATCGGCGAGCCCAAGCGCGACGGCACCTCCGCTACCTCCTTCCCCAATGATGACGGCCACGATCGGAACGGGAAGGACGCTCATCAGCGCCAGACTCTCGCTGAGCGCCATCGCGATTCCGCGTTCCTCGGAGCCTTCTCCCAAATAGACTCCAGGTGTATCAATAAGAGTCACCACTGGCAGACGGAGCCTTGCGGCCAGCTGCATAAGGCGCATCGCCTTGCGATACCCCTCCGGCAGCGCCTGTCCGCCGCGACGCTCGACCTCTCCGTGACCACGCTCGTGGCCCACAAAGATGACCCCGTGCCCGGCGATCTCGCCCAGTCCGCCGACCATGGCCGGGTCCTCACCGAAGCTGCGATCGCCATGAAGCTCGACGAATTGCGGGCTCATGCGACGAATGTAGTCGAGCGTCGTGGGACGATCGGGGTGACGGGCGATCTGAACCGTCTCCCAGGCCGGACGGTGACTCCCCTCGAGCGGCGAGGTCGAGCGCGAGTCGTCACGATTAACTTGTCCGCGCGCGTTCACGATGCGCAGGATGGTGGCAAGTGTGTCGCGCAATCGCGACCGATCAACAACTTGATCCACGAACCCATGCTGAAAGAGAAATTCGGCCGTATGGGAAGTGACACCCTCGCGACCCGAGGTCTCCTTGATCACGCGTGGCCCGGCGAAGCCGATGAGCGCCTTGGGTTCGGCCAGGATGATGTCTCCCTGATTGGCGAAGCTGGCGTAAATGCCGCCTGTCGTCGGATTGGTCAAGATTGAGATGAACGGGACGTGGGAATCATGCACGCGCTTGGCGGCTGCCGCGGTCTTCGCCATCTGGACCAGACTGAGCATCCCCTCCTGCATCCGTGCGCCTCCGGATGCCGCAACCGTCACGATCGGCACCTTTTTTTCGATCGCGCGCTCGAACGCGGCGGTCACTTTCTCGCCCACGACAGATCCCATGCTTCCGCCGAGGAATCGAAAATCGAGCACCATCAATACGATCTGATGGCCTCGGACGCGTGCGAGTCCGTCCACGGCGGCCTCAGTCAGACCAGTTTGCTCTCGCGCATCAAGCACGCGCTTGCGATACGGCAGTCGATCCGAAAAAACGAGCGGGTCGACGGAGACGAGATGCCGACTGAACTCCTCGAACGACTCAGGATCGGCGATCAGATCGATCCACTGCTTGGCGGTAATGCGGTAATGTTGACCGCAGCGCGAACAGACGCCATACCTGGCGAACTGGCGATCAGCGGCGAGGTCGTTCTGACAAACGGTACAAAGTTGTGGCTCGCGATCCGGTTCCGCATCTGGCGGAGTGGTTGGGCGCTGCGATTCTGATGAGTTCATGTACTGTGTGTTCCTTACTGCAGGGAAGCTCGAGAAGGATGATCTTACAGGTGGATCTTATCAGACCGAATCGTCGTGGCTGAGCGTCTAAACAACGGCTGTCAGTACCAAAATCTTCGGGTTTCAAGCCTGGCTCCGTCGATCCCCACGGAGTTTACGAGGAGGAGTCGATCTCGATGCGCATAGCGCTCGCCACGGTCTTTCAATTGACGAATACATTCAGTCGGCAACCGACCAGCATCGACTCCTTCACAGATTTCAACGTTCATGAACCCGGCGACCTTCCCACGTGCGACACCTATGGAACGCAGCGCTTCGTGAACGCGCTCATGAAAGCGGCAGACGAACGAGGAGCCGTTGTCGATAGGCGCGCAAATCTGGTGGCGCGCGCGGCAGGTCCGATGTGCGCTGAGGCCATCGCATCGCTGACCGATCGACTGTCGAGGTCAGTTGAGTCAGATTCCGGCAAGATCGACGCCGTCATCCTGGTATTGAGCGGAGCGATGACGGATCAAGCCGGTAACTCCGTCGACCTCGCACTAATTGAGGCCACGCGCCGTTCGGTCGGTGCCCAAACGCCGATCGTGGCAGCCTTCAGTCAATGGGCCAATCTCAACGATGAGGTCATGCGATCAGCGAACCTGGCGATCGGTGTCGACCTGACTAACGAAGCGGCTGTCGATCGCAAAGCAGACCTCATCGTCCGTTCCATTGAGTCCCTCGTGGATGGCAGCGTTCGACCTGTTGGGGAGCTGCGTACCATGCGTATTCTCGCGCCAACGGGATCGAGTTCGGCCAGCGAAGCGCTCGCGACCGCCAAGGCGATGGCTCTTGAGTTTGCCGGTCAGTCCGGTGTCGTCGATGTCAGCGTGTTCGAAGGGTTTGCGTTCGCCGACGTGTCACATGCCGGGATGAGCGTCATGGTCGCCACCGATGACGATCAGGTTCTGGCCACGAGCCTCTGCGAGCGTCTGCAGCGGTCGATTTGGGACCGTCGAGAATCGTTCAGCTGGTCGCCACCGAACGTGGAGATCGTGGTTCACGACGCCATGCTAAGTTCGTCCGCTCCGGTCATCATCGCGGAGGTCGGTGACGACCCGATGTTTGGCGCGGCTGGAGACGGAACCGGACTTCTGTGGGCGCTGATCGATCTCGGAGCGCTGGATGCCGCGTTGGGCGTCATCGTCGATCGGGAAGGCGTCGCGACGGCAATCAAATCCGGGGTGGGAACGACGCTCAAGATGGACGTCGGCGGAACGCTGGACCGGCGCGCGGGTTATCCGATCAACGTGACCGCTCGGGTCCGACGCATCTCAGATGGCCGCATACGCTCGCCGGATCATGGCGGAATCGACGTGGGACGCGCGGCCTTGATCGAAGTACAGGGGCGCCATGGAGGACTGATCGACGTGATTCTGACTGAGCGTACCCCGGCGGAAGTCAACGCTGAAATCTTCATGGCGCTCGGAGTCGATTTGTCGGTCAAGAAGATCGTCGCCGTCAAGCGCACGCTCGGAGCTCAAGGCTTGTCCGGATCGAAGTCAGCGGATTTTATCGTTACGTCAACTCCCGGCATCACGACGCCGTTGCTCCACTACTTCGATTGGGAGCGCCTTCCCCGCCCGATTTACCCGCTGGATGCGACTTGAGCGCTACCCAGTCAGCTCGGATGCTACGAACGTTGCCCCGGCGAGCGAGCATAAAGTTCGACGAGGTCGGACAATAGTTCGCTGATCCCTTCGATTCCTCGAACGACGCGATCTGACTCCTCGGTTACTTCGTCGGGCGTTTCCGGACCCACAACGCCAATGGAAAGGCCTGCGATCGCACCACCCTCACGAAGATCCGTGATGACGCGCATGGCATCGAGATCGGTCACGTCGTCCCCCATAAACAAGATCGACTTCAGGCCAAACTGCTCGACGACGCCTCGCAGCGCAGTCCCTTTGTTGAGTGGCACAGGTGGTCGAAGCTCGACGACCATGCGACCCTGCGACAGCTTCAATCCTTCGCGATCTACCATTGGCCGGACGACGTCCAAAATCTGCTGATGAGCGACCGATGGGTCGGTCGTGTTGCGGTAATGAATCGACCCGGTCACGCCTTTGTTCTCGAAATAGATAAGTGGATCGTCCAGGCGAGACCGAGCTTCGTCCAACACTCGCTTGAGAGGCTCTGCGAACGGCAACGCCTCAGGCGACCGAACGACGTCACCATCCTCGAAACTCTCCATTCCATGGTTGCCGAGCCAGATAACGCCATCGATGTCGACGAGCCGCGCGGCTTCCGCCGCCGAGCGACCGGTCACCACACCGAGGACGTCAACGTGCCGCACAAGCTGGAGGAGCGACGCCTTGATCACCGGATCGACCTGAGCAGCTGACGGGTCGAGCGAAATTCTGGCAAGCGTACCGTCGATATCGCTTAGCAGCCCGGCCGGCCGAATCTTGAACAATTCATGAATCTCTCGCGCGAGACTGTCACTTTCCACGTTCACCTCCAAGATTCGTTGCGTCAGTTCGTCCGCCCACGCTGCTCAAATGGATAGTCAGCACATCAACTTTAATTTGATTGCCACGACATCCGCGAGTGCGCGTTATATAATGTGCCGCTTCCTCATTGGGAGTTGCAGACTTGTTGGGTCGCTTCAGGGGAGCGTGGCGAGCTCAAGCCGTGGATCTCGACTGCGCGAAGGGCAGTTTGGTGCAGCGCTACATCGGCGAGATCGCGCGACTCTCGCGAGAGATGCGGCTTTACCTCCTCTACACGCTCCTCGTCAACGTTGGCGTGGGCGTCTTCATCCTCATCTACAACCTGTATCTCGTTCAAATCTCGTTCAAAGAAGACTTCATCGGCACGTTCAATGCCGTTCAAACCGTAGCGATGGGCCTGTCGGCGCTCGTCATCGGCATGATCATCAATCGGTACGGATCCTGGCGCTGTACGACCTACGGCACCATCTTCTTCCTGGCCACGTCAGCCTTGCTCGCGATCCTGGCCACATCAACTCCGATTCTCGTGGTGTCGGCAGTGAACGGCGCCGCACTGGCCTTTATGTCAGTTCCGGTCATGCCGTTCATCGTGGAGTGGACCACCCCCGCGCAGCGTACCACGGCGGCGGCCATCACCTTTTCGCTCAATTCGATCGCCACGACGTTCGGGAGTCTCGTGGGCGGTTGGTCCCCACGCGTCCTCTCGATCTTCTTCTCCATGCACGTCGAGAGCGTGTCAGCCTATCGCATCACGCTATTGATCGGCATCGTGCTGGCCACAAGCGGAATCATCCCTCTCTGGCTGATGCGCCAGATCCGCGACCAGGAAAACGCGGAAGTGGCGCAATCGTCGGTCTTCGTCGAGATGCCGTCTGCCACCAAGCGCACACGCCGCGACATGATGGTCTTTGTGCTCATCGGCCTCATCATGAGTCTTGGATCAGGCGCCGTGGTGCCGTTCGTCAACGTCTTCCTGGAGTCGATCGGTTCGCGACCGAGTCAGATCGGCATCGTCTTCTCGGCTGCCGGGGTCGTCGCCGCACTGGTTGGGCTGCTTGCACCAGCAATGTACAGGAAGATGGGAGCGCTGGTCGCGAGCATGATCGTTCGCATGGCCTCCGCGCCGCTCTACTTGCTCTTGGCGTTCAGCCCGCAAATGGGATATGCC
The DNA here is from genome assembly GCA_963815715.1 of uncultured Chloroflexia bacterium. GTDB lineage: Bacteria > Chloroflexota > Chloroflexia > Thermomicrobiales > Thermomicrobiaceae > CALAGB01. Next base: position 410,995 of record CAWFHU010000001.1, read on the forward strand.
GTTGCCGCGCAGATCGTGCGATCGACCTCTATCAGCATGGCTTGGCCGATCGATTCGAGTTTCATTTCCGACGTGCTGCCACCCAGAGCGCGCGCCAATGCGTTTAGCCTGCGCAGCGCGGCATGGAATCTTGGTTACGCGATGTCGAGTCTGGCGGCGGGACAAATAATTGTCGGGCGAGGCTACCAGCTAACATTCCTGGTATACGCGGTCACCATCGTGCTCGCGTCTGTGTTGAACGGAGTCTATTTCTGGAAACACCCCAGACACAAGCGCGTGCCGCGCAAACCGTTACGGGGCCAGCCCGTCAGTGAGCCGGCTGGCTGAAAACAACCGAAGTTGGGTCAGCGACGAAAAGTCCACTCCGGATTCGCGTAACGCTCCTCCTCGAGCTCCTTTGCCCGTGCCTCTTCGGCGGCCGTTAGGGGCGAGTCAATGATCTCAGCGCGAAGCATATCTTCAACCGCGCCTCGGAAGTGACCGACAACTTCATCCGCGTCCACTCGACGCCCGGTTGCCGTGTCAAGATCGGTCGTGCGCTCGTCCAGCATCTGAGCAAGACGAACACGCTCACCTTCATCGCGCGTGACGAGACGCGCCGAAAGCTCAGGTCGGCTCCTGAGATAGAGCATGCCTTGCAGAGCCGAAACCATGCGCCGTCGCACCTGAGCCAAGCCAACAAGCTTCTTGCCTCCAGTGACGATTTCGAACGGGGCTAACGAGGAGAAGCAGATGCCGTCGAGTCCTTCTGGGGCGCGATCGGCGCGAGCCTCTTCGAGGGACGCCCAGCGCGACTCGACGCCGAACGACGCAAGCATCGAGACCGCGATCTCGGCCATGCGCCGGTAGTTCAGATGAATATCGTCGCTGAGAAACGGGTGTCCGTCTGGGAGAACGAGCTGGAAACTGACCGTGTTGCCGTCATGGAAGACGGCCGTGCCGCCGGAGATGCGGCGCAGGACTTCACAATTCGCTTCGCGACAAGCGTCAAGATCCAGCTGGGAGGCTGGTTGACCGACGCCGAGAATCACCGAGTCATGCGACCAGGAATACATGCGCAACGTCGCTGGCGCCTCACCTTTGCCGACGGAGTCGATGACGGCTTCGGTCGCGGCCAATTGGTAGGCGCCAGCCGCACGGTTGAAGGGCAGCACGCGCAGTGTTCGGAAATCCCGCTCAGACATGGTCAATACATACGATGCTTGTCAAGCACGTTGCGCATGTCGTCGAACCGACCATCCAAATAGCAGCGAAGATTGTGGCACAGGAGATCCGTGATCTTCTGGTTCTCGCTGAATGCTGTGCTGGCCGAATGTGGGTTGATCATCACGTTGGGCAGGTCCCAGAACGGACTATCGGCTGGAAGAGGCTCGGTATCGAACACGTCTAGTCCGGCAAACGCGATCTTGCCCGACTGCAGGTGCTTGAGCAGCGCCACGTGATCGACGACCTGTCCACGCGAAATGTTGACGAACATGACGCCGTCCTTGAGCGCGTCAAGCGCAGCCGCGTCGATCAAGCCTTCTGTGTCTGGCGTGTGCGGGCAGCTGAGGACGACGGCGTCCGCCTGACCGAGCATGTCGTGAAGCTGATCACGGGTGAAGACCTCGTCGACACCGAGCTCGGCCGCACGCTCCTGGCCGCCTGTGCGTCCCATCGCGAGCACGCGCATGTTGAAACAGCGACCGATTTGCGCCACCTGACGTCCAATTCTGCCCGGCCCCACGATCGCCAGCGTCTTGCCGTCGAGCTCGTCAGAACAGAACCGGTCCCAAACGTGCGCTTCTTGATCCCGCTGAAGACGCGGCAGCATCTTGACGTGCGACAGGAGCGCCAGAAAGACAAACTCCGCCAATGGACGGGCGTGGACACCGCTGGACGTGGTGATGATTAGATCTGACTCCTGCAGTCCGAGTTTCGCGACCTGCTGTCCGACTCCGGCGCTGGTCGTCTGCACCCACTTCAGCTTTGGTGAGACGTCCAAAATCGTAGATCCCGCCGGAACTTGAAATGGAAAGTCGAGCAGGAAGTCCGCCGCTTTCAATCGCTCTTTCCAGCGCGCCTCGTCAGCGCCGGAGAGCCGAAAACCGGCGGGTCCATGGTGATCGGCGACGTACCGAGTGGGCGGATAGAGGTCTGGCTCGTAGACGACCTCCACTCGATCCGGATCGACCGCTCGTATCTGCTCCACGTATTCGGGTTCGATCGGCGAGGAGATGAACAGGTTGTATCGATCGGATTGTTGCGGCACGGCTCCGGCCCTTCCCTATGCTCCGCGATCGCGGCGTTCACGCGCTACAAGTCCGCAGATTAGCACGAAAACTGGTCTGTGGGGGCTGTACCAGGGCGAGCGAGACCCCATGCTATACTCGCCAGATGCCGCGCCTGCCACACGAATTAACGAGCGGCGACCGATAAACTCGAACGAACGAAAGGTGAGTCGACGTTGAAGCGCACTGCCGAGGTCGTGATCGTCGGCGCTGGCATCACGGGCTGCAGCATCGCCTATCATCTTGCGTCGCGAGGCATGCGCGACGTCGTGGTGATTGAAAAGGATGAGATCTGTCGTGGCGCGACCGCTGACGCGGCGGGCGGGATTCGACTGCAGTTCTCCACCAAAACAAATATCGAGCTTTCCCGTTACAGCCTCGACGTGTGGCGGAACTTCAAGGAACTCTTTGGCATCGACATCGCCTTCCACCAACAGGGGTATCTTTTTCTGCTGAGCTCGGAGTCCGAGATCGACGTGTTCCGCAAGAACCTGGAGTTTCAGCAGAGTATGGACGTGCCGGTTCGATGGGTAAGCACGAGCGAAATTTCAGAATTGAACCCCGCGGTCAAGCTTGACGGCGTTCTTGGCGGAACGTTTTGCACGAGTGACGGCTGGGCCGATCCGTACTCCTCGACCATGGGATTCGCTCAGCGGGCACGTTCGCTCGGAGTCGAGATCGTCGAGGAGACCCCCGTGACCGGCCTGCGTGTTGAAGACGGTCGACTCACCGCCGTTGAGACCTCGCAAGGGAGCATCTCGACTAAAACCGTTGTCATCGCCGCAGGAGCGCAGGCAGGTGAGGTTGGCAAACTGGCTGGTCTCGATATTCCCGTCCTCCCCTACCGTCGCATGAGCTTCGTGACCGAGCCATTTCCCGCCGTTCCTGCACGCGTACCGATGACAATCGAGTTCTCGACCGGCCTCTACTTCCATCCGGAAAGTGGTGGCTTCCTGTTTGGCATGTCCAATCCAGACGAGCCGAGCAGCTTCAATCGCACGGTCGACGACGACTGGATGACCCGCACCGTGACAGAGCTTTGCCGCCTTGCGCCGATTTTCGAGGATGCGAGAGTTCGTCGAGGTTGGGCCGGGCTGTACGAAATCACGCCGGACGACAATCCGGTTCTGGGCGTCGTGTCGGGTGTCGATGGCGTCGTGGTTGCCTCTGGATTCAGTGGACACGGCTACATGCAGGGGCCGGCGATCGGTCGCTGCATCGCCGAAGTGATATTGGATGGCGCCGCCACGACCGTCGACATCAGTGCTTTTTCACCGGATCGATTCGCATCGGGCGAGCTCGCCCAGGAACACAATGTCATCTGATCTTCACGGACCGAGACGATGAGCATGATCCTTGGGATCGGGCGAGTCACCATCCATATCCCCGAGTCACAATCTCTGAAAGACAAGCGCCGAGTGGTTCGGTCGGTGACACAGCGCGTGCGTGCCCGGTTCGAAGTTGCCATAGCTGAAGTCGAGGATCAGCAGCTCTGGCAATCCGCCACGTTGGGGATCGTCACTGTTTCGAATTCCGCGCAGCATTGCGACGAGGTCGTCCAGCATGTCATCAGCTTCATCGAACAGAATCTGCAATCCGGGTATCTAGCCGACGTCCATACCGAGCTCATGCATCTCTAACCGTCATTTTCCCGGAAAAGAGCGGATTCCGCGGCAGTAAGCCACATCGGTCGTAAGCCTAACGTCCGTTTGAATTTGGCAGATTCGTGAGATAGGATCGTTCGAGGCTTTTGCGCCAGGGGCAGCGATCACGCGGGGGAGAAAACCAACGGACTCAAACCAGGGCCCGCCGAACGAGGATCGTTCGGACGGATCACAGGAACACCATCCCGCAACCGTGCGTGGGAAACGACCGGGCGATCGCTACGTTCGTTTGGTTCGCTCGTCTGAGCTTCCAGCGGCGCCGCAGAGCTCGTACTACTTCGTCGCCGAACCGACGATGCCACAGACCAGACTCGGCAGACTCTTTCGGCGTCTCCGTTTGGTTCTCATTGGCAAGCCACTCGAGACCTCGGAAGCGATTCACCAGCGGCTGAGCAAGATTCAGGCGTTGGCGGTCTTCTCATCCGACGCGCTCTCTTCCACCGCATACGCGACTGAAGAGATTCTGCTGATTCTCGTCCTCGCCGGGTCGATCGCCTACAACTATGTCATCCCGATTGGCATCGCCATCGCCGCGCTGCTCGCCATCGTGGTCTTCTCCTATCGGCAGACCGTTCATGCGTATCCGCAGGGCGGCGGCGCCTACATCGTCACCAAAGACAATCTCGGCCGCGCACCAAGCTTGCTGGCCGCTTCCGCTCTCTTAACTGACTACATATTAACGGTGGCCGTGAGTATTTCGGCCGGTGTGGCCGCCATAACCTCGGCGGTGGAGAGTACCAGGCCGATTGCCGTCGAGATCGCGGTGGTCGCGATTGTATTGATCACCATCGCCAACCTTCGTGGACTGCGCGAGAGTGGGCGTATCTTCGCGGTGCCGACCTATCTCTTCATCGCAGGAATGTCAATCTTGCTCGTTCTTGGCTTCGCGTCGTGGATTGGCATCGGCATCACGCCGCACCCGATCGTCGACAAAATCCCGGCGGCTTCACAATCGCTGACGCTGTTCCTGATCCTTAAAGCCTTTGCGTCTGGTTGCGCTGCCCTAACCGGAGTCGAGGCGATCTCGGACGGCGTGCCAGCATTTAAGGAGCCGCAGGACGAGAACGCGGCAAAGACGTTGGTGGCGATGGGACTCATTCTCGGCTCGCTCTTCCTCGGCATCACCTTTCTCGCGCGCCACTTTCATCTCGCTCCGGTTGCCGACCAAACCCTTGTCTCGCAGCTCGCCAGAGTTATCGCGGGAACCTCCCCGTTCTACTACTTCATTCAGGCGGCGACCGCTGGCATTCTGCTACTGGCGGCCAATACGAGCTTCGCCGACTTTCCGCGGCTTTCATACTTCCTGGCGCGTGATCGATTCTTGCCGCACCAGTTCACCTTTCGTGGTGATCGACTCGGATATTCGACCGGCATCGTTGTTCTAGCAGTAGCCTCCAGCATTCTGGTGATCATCTTCAACGCCGACGTGACACGATTGATCCCGCTCTACGCGGTGGGCGTCTTTATCTCCTTCACGCTGTCACAGGCGAGCATGACCTTGCGCTGGTGGAAAGCGGAGAAGGTCCAACGCAACAACGTCGCGATGCTGATCAACGGGTTCGGTGCGTTGACCACCGGCGTGGTGGCAATCATCATCATCACGACCAAATTCCTCGGCGGCGCCTGGATCATCCTGATGCTGCTGCCGATCATCATCATGGCGCTGCTCGGGATTCGGAAACACTACGACAGCGTATCGGAACAACTCAGACTGAATGCTCGCCAGATACGCAATCGGCCGATCACCTGGACGCGTGACTCAGCCGTCGTGGTGGCCATCGATACGTTGAATCGGGCAGCCGTGCGCGCAATCGACTATGCCCAAAATGTCTCGCGCGACGTAACGGTGGTTCACATCTCGGACGACATTGAAGAGGCCAATACGCTACGCGCGAAATGGGGCGAAGCTGGTATTCAGCTTCCGTTGGTCATCATTGAGTCGCCGTACCGCGAGCTCCTCGGTCCGCTGGTGAACTACATCGAGCAGCTACACCAGGAGAAAGGCGGAACGACGCTGACCGTGGTCCTGCCGGAGTTCGTTCCGGTGCACCTCTACGAATTGTTCTTGCACAACCAGACTGCCTGGAGGCTACGCACGGCGCTCTGGAGTCACCCGGGCATCGCCGTCACCAGCGTCCCTTACCACCTGAGCCGCTGAGCCGTCCGGCCAAGTCGTCTCGCGTTCACGATATGAGGGATGGCGAACGGGCGGGAGCTACGCGTCGTCACGTGCGGCAACCTCTTCGACGCAAGTCGCCGCGAGCGAGCGCATCTCAGCGCGAAGCGAGCGCGAGACCGAGGCTACTCTCTGGAGCACCTCTGGCATTGGCTCGGTCGGGTTCGCGGGGATCTCTCCGAGCTCTTCATACATACGTCGTCGATAGGCTTGATCGAGTTGTGCCCGAACCACGCGCACCATGCGGCGATCGTCCCCGTAACCAGCTGACTCGATCAACTTGCGGATTTCGCCCATGCGAACCGGCAACGACATGACCTCCGCCAGCGATTTGCGGTTGCGGCTCACATCGTCGACGCGCTCATACCAATGAGATGCCAGTTCGAACGCGGACTCGGCGGAGGTAGCGCGTTCCTCGACCTCCTGAAGAATAGCCCCGAACTCAGGGGACGGTGCACCGGAATCAGAAAGCAGGGGCGTTCGTTCCTCCACCCACATCCAGACGCAGGCGCAGGCGACACGCAGGTAGTACATCGCTGAGAGCAGATGGTCGCGCGGCGAGGCGGCAAGGCGATCGATGCGAGCCAGTGGTCCGATCAGCTTGGCTTCGTCTAGACCTCCGAACAGCCGGCCGGGGTCGACGTCGATCAATTCGATTTGTGATCGCGCGATCTCAGTTCGTTTGTCGGTGAGGAGCCGTGGGAGGAAGAAATCGGTCAGCGGGCCGGATGGGCTGATGAAGATGCCGCGCACGACGGACGCCGTGGCAACGTGGTGATCGTGGATGGTTTGCTCAAGTGCCGCCCGAACGAGACCGTTCTCGACGTCGAGTAACGCTTGCAGCGCGTCCGCGCTCACCTGGGCTGGTTTGATCGTGTCGACGGAAAATTTGGAATCGGCCGCTTGCAAAATCGGCTCATCGGCGGCGGTGCGCCCGAACAAAACAAAGTCGGGATTCGTTAGCTTGTGCCGACCGGCCTGAATAGCTATGCGGGTATCGTCGTCCAGCCGTACGATCGTCTCGAGTGTAAACGTCTCTCCCTGTCCGGTTTGTCGCTCGGAGCCGATCAAGTGAGACAGATGACCGGTGACGAAGTTCGACCAGCAGTCGCCATAATGGCGGCTGGCGCCGCCGCGGTCGCTCCACGTCATCAGCTCTCGGTCGAGAACCGCAAGAATCAAGTTGCCGCCAGGCAGCTTTTCTGAGTAGATATTTCCGGAAATCTCCTTGAGCGATGGGCCTTTTCCGCGACTCCGAAACAAACGCGTCCTCCAACATGCGTGTCGTATGTCTCCGCCACGATTATGCCTGCTGATTGCGAAATGCGCCGGGCTGCATCGACCGGCCGCTCGCTTCAGACGAGCTGTTTCGGTGTGATGCGAACAATCTCACCACCTCCTCGCGTCCCGACAGCCATCAGGACCATCGGTTCATACAAGCTAGTACCGGCCACGGCAATACTCGATGCAACGCGTGGATTCGGTGCCAACTGGAACTCGAGGAGTGTGATGCGCCAGACTTTGAACTTACAGCGAATCGATCCGCTCGCAGACCCGCTCTGGACTGATCTCATCAGTCAAAGCAACGCGGGTCTCTTTCATTCTCCGCTCTGGATCCAGGTGCTCCAGCAGACATACGACATGCAGATTGCCGCCAATGTGCTCGTTGACGACGACGGCAAACCCGAAGCGGGCATGCACTTCTGCGAGATCTCGGACATCCGCGGCGAGCGCATCGTCTCACTCCCATTCTCGGATTATTGCGATCCGATCGCCAGCGACTGGGATCAGTGGAGCGCGATGCGTGATCCACTTCTGCAGGCGGGTCAACCCATCAACATGCGCTGTCTGCATAATGACATTCCGCTGGGAGACTCCGAGTTTTCACAACCCAAGCGAGCCAAATGGCACGGGATCGACCTCGAGGGAAGCATCGACGATCATTGGGCGCGCATCGACGCCTCGGCCCGACGGGCAATCCGCAAAGCCGAAAAACTCGGATTGACCGCACGGCTGGCCGAAAACGAAGAGGATCTGCGCTCCTTCTTCAAGCTCCATCTCGGCATCCGCAAATACAAATACCGACTGCTGGCGCAGCCGTACCGCTTCTTCGAGAACATCTGGAACATCTTTTCGGACGCAGGCTTGTCTGCGCTCATGCTCGCTGAAGTCGACGGCGACGTTGTCGGCGCGGTGATGTACCTGATCTGGGGTTCGACCCTCTACTACAAGTTCAGCGCCTCGTCAGCCGAGCATCTCGAGTATCGCCCGACTGACCTACTCATCTGGGAAGGGATCAAGCTCGCCACGGAGCGAGGACTCAGCTTCCTGGATCTTGGATTGAGCGATTGGGACCAGGAGGGGCTCGTCCGCTACAAGCGGAAGTTCGCCACTGAAGAGGGCACCATCAGCTTCCTGCAGCATGCCGTGGACCGACCGGTGAGCAAGCAGGAACAGGCTGTTCCACCGCTACTCGGGACCTTCACCGACCTGCTGACAGATCCGAGCGTGCCGGATGAAATCACCGAGAAGGCCGGAGACGCGCTCTACCGTTACTTTGTCTGAGAAAACCGAGCAGTCGCAAGACGACCGGACGCGAAACCGAAAAGCGCTATTGACCGCCGGGGACGTTCAGTCCTCGGCGTCGCTCTTCCAGTTGACGTAGCACCCGGCGCCGGCGCAGCCGGAAAGTTGCCAGCTCGCGCCGCAAACGCACCTCTTCAACGCGCAAGTACTGGCGAATGTCGGCTTCTCCGCGCCGCAACAGCGAACCGATCGAGGTCTTACGCGATTGCGCCAATTGACGGCGCAGCTCGCCGATCTCGACGCGTAACTGTGCGATGCGCGCCCGCATGGCTTCGAGCTCTCGGGGCCGCGGTCCATCGTCGGGACGCGCCCAAATGGCAAGCAAGCGCCGCAGCTGTTCGACGTCGCCCGCGTCTCGCGCAGCGTTGGCCATGCGCATCACCGTCTCGCGACGCGCCTGATCGCGCGAATCCTCGGCGAGATCGGGATGAACCAATCGAGCCAGTGCCCGGTAGAGCTGACGCAATGTGATGTCGTCATTCGTACTTCGATTGACAACCTCGCCGCGCATCTCCTGCTGAGCGTTGCGCCGGTGGCGCCACTCGGCCCACCAGGCCGCTTCTTCCGCACGACTCTTTTCTTCTTCTCGATCCAGCTCGTCATCGGAAAGCGAACGTCCCACGAAAGAGAGGCGCTCCAGGCGCGCCTCCATTCGCTCGACCTCCGCCCGCAAACGGTCGGATTCTGCGCGAAGTGGACCGAGCCGCTCGTCGAGCGTACGCCGGAGCCCCTGTTGTTCAGTTTCTTCTTCAGCGAGAAGCTGTCTCAGTTGAGTGGAAGCTCGGGTTGCACGGAGGATTTCCAGTTCGAGCTGGACCCGTTCGAGCTCGTCAATGCGTGCTGGCAGCACTGAGTCCCCACGGTCTTTTGAAATCGAAACGACGCCCATCCGAGCAATTTTACTCTTCGACCGCCTGACCGACCAACGGCGGATCCGATCATCTTGGCCATCAGCCAGAATCAAGTACCATAGGACCAGCCTGAAAATGAAAAACCGCCACACCACGACAGCAGGAACATCTCTTGGAGAGGAGCGGCGCTGACATGAAGATGAACGCATGGGAAATGGTCGTCAAGGCACTCGAGGCGGAGGGAATACCGTTCGTCTTTGGCCTACCAGGAAACCCGAAGCATCTGTACGACCAGCTTTATGATTCCAAGAGTGTTCGGCCCATCCTGGTACGGCATGAAACGTCCGGGGCGTTCATGGCGATGGCATACGCCCGCGTTACTGGCGGAGTCGGCTGCTGCTTTGGCTGCCCTGGACCCGGAGTCGCCAACCTCGTTCCTGGCATCCTCGAAGCCTATTCCGGCTGCACGCCGGTGCTGGCTCTCGGTGTTCGCGCTCCAACAACAACCGAGGGGATGGGAGCTTTTCAGGAGACCGACCATCTCGGCATGATGCGGCCGATCACCAAATGGGCGGTGACGCTCGAACGAGCCGATCGCATCGGCTGGACTATGCGACGGGCTATCTCCATCGCTACCTCAGGCAAGCCCGGCCCGGTCTACGTCGAAATCCCTTCCGACATCGCTCTGCAGACGGTCGAGATGCCGGATTACCAGCCCTCCGACCGATCGATCCGACCGGCTGCCGATCCTGACAAGGTGAGCGAGGTCGTCGATCTCCTCGAGCGGAGCAATCGGCCGGTGCTTGTTTGCGGTGGCGGCGCGGTACTCTCCGGCGCCTTTGCCGAGGTCGAGACGTTTGCCGACAGCCTGGGCATCCCGGTACTTGCCACACCAGCCGGTCGCGGAATCATCGCGGAAACACATCCGATGTTCGCGGGTTCGGTCGGACTCTATCGCACACAACATCCGCGAGCCGTGTATCAGGAAGCTGATCTCCTCATCACCGTCGGTTCGCGCATGGAGGAGTTCCAATCCGGCGTCTTTCAATATTTTCCGCAAGGGGCCAAGTTCGTTCAGATCGATATCGACCCGTTCGAGTTCGGTCGCAACTGGGTGCCGGACGTCGCGATCCAAGCTGACGCTGGACTGGCGCTCAATCAGATCGCTCAAGCCGCGGAAGGGCGCGGACTGACCGCCAACGCAAAGCGAGTCGACGACCTCGTCGCACGACGCGAGCGTGCGCTTAAGGAGATGGCCGACGACGCCTCAATCGACTCATCGCCAGTGATGGGCAAGCGAATCGTCCATGAACTCAACGACGTTTTCGGCGACAACACCATTCTCGTTCTGGAAAACGGAGGACAGGACCTTTGGGCCTACTATTGGCCGTATTATCAGGTGTTGAATCCAGGATGTCTGGTGCCGCCCGCCGAGCAGACCGCAATGGGTTTGGGAGTCTGCGGAGCCATCGCCGCGAAGCTGGCGCGGCCCGATCGGCAGGTCATCTGCACGACTGGTGATGGCGCGTTCCAGATGGCGCTCCACGAGCTTCCGACCGCCGTTCAGGAGAAGGCGCCCGTTACCTGGGTTGTGCTGAACGACGGCGCGTTGGGTTGGCCGCAGTGGACGCAGCGCGAGGGACTCGACAATCGCATCATCGCGACCGAGTTCACCGCGCCGTTCGATTTCGTCAAACTGGCGGAGAGTGCTGGTTGTTGGGCACGACGAGTTGAGGACAGTCACGATCTACGCGCGGCACTCGAGGGCGCCCGGGCGGCGAATGCGGCCGGTCAGCCGGCCGTCGTCGACGTAAAGGTCGACCCGACCGACCATCACGAGGGATTCTTCGAGTTCCACCGCATCAGATAGCGTGATTGCGATGGACGCACCGAGCGGAAACCAAGCAGGATACCCGAGAGAGGGGCGGCAACATGCTTGACCATAGCGGAAAGTCTCGAACGCGCTACGAGGACGCCTTTCGCGCCGTCGGTAACTACCTGGATAGCAACACCTTCACGCAGATCGTGGTCGTCGAGACACCCGAAGGATTTCTGATCAAAGGCCAGGTAGCTGGCGCGGAAAGCGCGAACGGGGCTCTCTACAGCTACCCGCAAACATATCTGTTCACGAATGAGGACATCGATACCCTCATGGAGGCCGCTTACGAACGGCGTCGAGACGCGAAGAACTAGCGCCGCCTCAATCAGCGGACAGCGCTGAAATCTCGCTCTGAAAGCATTGAGCCGCGGTGGCTACGTCTGGTATGGTGTTGTCCCGCAATCGTGGGGGCGGATCGGGCCCGGTGGCCTGTGCAGTCTTCAAAACTGTTGGGCGGGGTGACGAGCCTCGCCGGTGGGTTCGACTCCCATGCGCCCTCGCCAACCCGTGCCAACTAGCGTGCAGACCTTCGAGCTCGGCTCGAAATGCGTTAGTGCTGTTTTCGAAACTTCCATCAATCAACTTATATTGAGCTCCAACCCGCAGCATGGTTTCGGCAATGGCTCCGCCAACGTCTGCGCCATTCACCACGAGACGGTCTGCGAAAATTCCCAACATATTCAACAACGTGCAGCTGTCCAGTCTCACGTGACTGCACCGTCTGCGATTGCAACGATAAGAAGCACAGTTGCTTCCTGCTGTGGATTTCACATCGAATCGCCAGCTAGGAGATCAAACTTTATAGGCGGGTCAGCAACACCAGGTTAATTGACGTCACTTACCCAATCACGGCAGGTTGCGTCGGACTTATGCTCAACATCATTTGAGTAATCTATCTTCATTCCAAGTCAACTGCACCCATGACAGCGACAGGCGCACCACGCAACAATTGAGAACCGGTGAGTTTTCGTGGATCCGAGCCCTTGCGAATCTCGCCACTGTGCAACTCTCCTGCGGCTACATCACCTGCGGTAGCGATGCCGGGTTCATCCGTTCCGGCGCTCTGACCGGGATCAAGACGCTCGGACTCTGACGACAAAGCGCCCTTCCCAATCGAAGTCATCCACCCGAAGCAAAGCGCGGAAGGGGTCGCCTTCCGCGCTCCTTCCCGCGTATCCGTCTAGCGGCGCGGAGCGGCCCGGCATTCGTCTTGCATAGATGATGAATGGCTGAACGGCCAGACTGGTGGAGTTCGGCTCCAGTTCAGGAATCGCGCGCTGATCGTTTGCCAAACGGTACACTTTCGCCGGGCACCATCAACTCGCATGAGGTTGGCAGCAGGTTAGCGCCACGAGTAAGATGATCTCGGGAAGGACCGACTCGAACCGCTTATCGTTCATCCTTGGGAGGATGACACGTCAGATGCTGGTGGGGCTGGCATCGTGCGGTTGTGAATCACTAGGTGCCATTTCGCGTCGACACATCTGAGTCGCCCAACAGACACCGCTTCATGGGGCCAAACGAGTGCCCACAGGAGCAAGAATCGGCGCCAGGCGGCTCCAGAATGAATCTCGGTACTGCCCTTCGTTCGACGTAAGATTCCAGCACGCAACACTCGCTCTTGGTGGGGGTAATCAGACGTCATGAAACCGAAACAGCAAAACTTCTTGGCGCGCTTGAGAAGCAAGCTTCGACTGAAGTCACGTCGTCGAACCAACGAGCTTGCCAATGTTCGTGTCGAGCTTCAACGCCGAGGCGTGAAAGTCGAACAACTCTCCGACCCTGAAATCGAAGCGGCCATCACCAGCGGCCGTCGTGTGCTGGGCTCCGCCAGCGTCCGTGGGAGTGACGTGACCGGCGCATTCGTCGTTCTGGTCCGCTCTCAGGAGAAGATCTAACCGGCATCCAATCTCAACCACATAAAGACGAGCGCGTGTTCGCCTCACGTCGTTGAAACGTGCTCGCTGACTTTTTTCGCGCCGATACTTGCTGGGTGCGTCCCGTGAATTTTCATGCCGCGCGTCCTGGAGGAGCACCCAGCGAGAAATACGTGTGCAAGAAATAGGGCGTCAAGCGCCGCTGCCTGAGGCTTCGGGCAACCAGGTGAATACCGGCGTCAGGTGTCGGTCCGATCAAGAGTTGCGAGAAGCGCATAACGCTGAACGATCTCCGATGCACGTTGCAGACCGCACGGTACTCTCGCGCCGCGGCATCTAGCGTCTGCTCGCCATCGACGACCGACTTCAGGATGCGTCCTGCCGAGTCACCGAACCCGAGCGCCATCCGAATTCCCTCAGCTGTCACGGGCAAACAGTGACCAGCGGCGTCCCCCGCGGCAAATACATTGCCGACCACTGGTTCTGCCTTGAACCAGGGAATCACTCCACCGCGCGAGGGCTTCCCATCGAGTCCTAGATGATCGAGAAATCGGCTCAACGCTTGCTTCAGGTCGAGACCTCGATCGTACGAGCCGACGCCGATTCGAAGCTCGTCACCCGCTGGAAATACCCATCCGTAACCCTTGCTCACGATTTTAGGCACGTAATGGATGTGTAGCCCTTCACCAGCACCGGGCACGTCAGCTTCGATGGCCACCGTCAAACGTGACCGTCGGTCAACTGCCGAGCGCGCGGAAGCACTGAGCGTACCTGGCCAGCCAGTCGCATCGACAAAATGCGTTGCGCGGAACTCATCGTTGCTGGTGATCACCGAGCTACCGGAAAACTCACGTATGCGCGCCTTGACGAATCGGGCGTCCGACTGCTCCCAGAGGAGGCGGCAGAATCGCCGGTGGTCGATGATGCAATATGGAGACTTCAAAGGAAACTGATGGATGCCGCGTGACGTGTGAAAAAACGCGTCGTCGTAGCGCTGGATTATCGCGTCAGAGGCGCCAAATCGTTCCACCACGACGACCGGCATGGCACATGCCGAACGTTGTACGGCACCGATCTCGTGCTGATCGATAACTAGGGCACGAGGTCCGAGCTGAATAGCAGCGGCCAAACCCGCATATCCCGCTCCGGCAACGATTACATCAGCGTGTGAGCTCACGCGCGCATCCCCCTCGGAGAGTTCGTTCTGAATCTTCTTGGACTGCCCGCTACGAATGACTGGGTCTGCGCACAAAATCTCCCGGTAACCAGTCGACCACCATCTGAGAACCAGCTATTCAAGGTCGACAAAGATGATCGTCGGGCCGACCCGGATATGCCCTGAATGTCGCGCATCGCGAGTCGTCCGACGTCCTCATTAGAAAGGCCCGCGACGACGACCAAATCGCAGTCGCCGCTCACAATATCGGCGAATTCCACTCCGGCAACGCGGAGAAGCTCGTCTTGAACCTTGTCGGCTGCGCCTGCTTCAGCCTTTACCATGACGTACGCTCGCGCCATGTGGCAGGACCTTTTGGGAATCTGCTCCCGCGATGAGCGATCTCATTCATATGCGGTGTCGATGACGAAATACTGACTTTCGTCGAAGCTGTCAAGTGCTTCGGACGGCCGCCAGTGACGACGTTCTTCAGTGGCAGCGAGCGAGGACTGTCGGGAAGATCTCGTGGCCGGTATCATCGGTGTCGAGACCGCATAAGCGGCATTCAGTTCGGTTCAGAGCGTTGGGACGTGAGATGCGCTTCGACACCATTATCGTAGGGGCGGGGCCGGCGGGCTGCGTGCTGGCGGCACGCCTCACCGACGACCCGAAGCGTCAGGTTCTGCTGATCGATGCGGGACCCGACTATGGCTCTGATCCGTCTGTTTGGCCGGTCGAGCTATTGGATACTTCAGGTCCCGCGCTGACGTCTCACTCCTGGAACATTTCGCACCGAAAGGATATCAATGGCCGACGCCTGACGCTTCCGCGCGGGAAAGTGTTTGGCGGATGCTCATCCGTGAATTCATGCATCTGGCTGCACGGGTCCCGTGCCGACTATGATGGATGGGAAGCGCTCGGTAATCCTGGCTGGGATTATGCCGCGCTGGGCCCATTCTTCGATGGAGCCGAGAATGACCCACTGCACGCAGCAAGCACCTCCGGAGACCATCTCATCGACGTCTGGAGAGCTCCGGCAGATCGACTGTCTCGAATTGACGTTGCCATGCTCGAAGCCGCGGACGAGCTGGGCATCGCGCGCATTGATGACCTGAATGAATCTGCTCATCAATTCCCGTCCTGTGGACCGACGCCGAAAAACATTCGTGCGGATTCACGGCTCAACGCGGCACTCACCTATCTCGCTCATTCGCGGTCGAGAAGCAACCTTCAACTGCGTCCCGACACACTCATCGATCGCGTGCTGCTTTCCGAGCGCACCGCAGTAGGCGTCGTGACAGCCGACGGGGAGGAGATACGTGGGAACGAAGTGATCCTCTGCTCCGGCGCGTACGGATCTCCGGCGATCCTAATGCGATCTGGTATCGGTCCGGCTGGCCACCTCAGCGAGCTGAACATCCCAGTTTCGATTGACCTCCCAGGCGTGGGTGAAAACCTCATGGATCATCCGTATCTCGCGCCATACACGAGCGGGCGGACCAGTTTCGTCATCAGCGAGTCGGCGCGTCCGGACCGGCCGAGCTTCATCCAGACGATGATCAAGGCGCGCAGTCGCCAGGTCGACGACGAGATCGATCTGCACCTCTATCCTCGCGAGCAGCAGGACGAACATGGCCGCTGGCTCCTTGGGTTCGGCGTCAGCCTGCAATACGCACGTTCCCTCGGGAGCGTGCGACTGACGGCGACCGATCCGCGAGCGGAACTCGACATCGATCATCGCTACTTCGACGACCCGATCGATCTAGAAGCCCTCACCGATGGCGTCGAGCTCCTCGACCGTCTGGTGCGAACTCGACCACTGGTAGATTTGATCGAAGGCCCGGCGAAAACAGATACCTCAGGGGAATCACGCTCCGGGATCCAGGAGATCATCAGACGTGAGGTCGGCACGACTTTCCATCCGTCGAGCAGTTGCCGCATGGGTCCCGACTCTGATCCGATGGCGGTCGTCGATACTCGCGGTCGCGTGCGCGGCGCACGACGACTTCGCGTCGTTGATGCGTCGATCTTCCCCAATGGCCCGCGTTGCAACTTACACGCACCCACGGTCGCGGTCGCCGAGCGCATGGCGAGTCTCATGCGAGATGACTCCTGAACCCCGAAACGAAGGTGCCAAGCAGAAGCCCCACGGTTCGAGCCGTGGGGCTTCATCTTCGATCGGATCTTGGGGATTCAGCAGACCTACGCTCAGTGAGCCAGAGCGCCCATTGGGTCCCAGGCCGGAAGCACGATCGGCTCGGCTTCGAGCGCCTGTTGCAGTTCGGGCGGCAGGGCGCTCTTGCGCGCCGCGATCTCGAACGTGAACTCGCCGAACCAGGAATCATTCATGGTGAAGAAGCCGCGAACGCCGTTTTCGTCGCCCCAGCTATTCTCCACGCGCCAGCGACGGGCATTGCCGTCGACGATATCTACTCCGGTGAAGAGCATCGCATGGGTCATAAGCGTCTCGTGGTACGTCAATCGTTCCGACTTATCGAGGTCGAATTCCGCGCCATAGAGACCTGAATAGTCGAACAGATCCTTGTCCCAGATACCGAGATCTCGTCGCATCATCTTACCGACGTCGCAGCCGAACCATACCGGCTCGCCTGCCACGATCGTGTCGCGGGCGATCGATTTCATCAGCTCGACGTCGATATTCAGATACTTGACGATGTCGCCACCCACGACGTTCCCGAGATATTCGACCGTAAACGTGCGCCCAATCGGGCTGCTCGGTCGTGGGTCGTGGACCAGACAAACGTATTCGTCGATCGGCAGCGTGATGTATTTCTCGGCGAACTGCTGCGGAGTCATCTCTCCGTCGCGGTGGAAGACGCGATCCTTGTCAGTCCACTGCCAGTCAAATTTCTCGGGCGGAGTTCCGAGGTGAATGCAGGCGATGCGGTAGATCGCTTCGAGGATCTCTTCTTTGCGCTCCCGCACGTCGGTCATCGACGCGCCAGAGTCGTGCAGTTCGCGCAACGACCTGGCACCTTGACGAAGCTGCGTCTTGAGGATGCGATTCATCTGCATCGTGCTCGATGAGCTCTCGGTCTCCGGCATCACCGACTTGGGCACAACGCCATGTTTCGTGATGACGTTGACGAACATATTCCATTGGCCGCCATCATCGATCGGTCGATCGAGCAAGGTCGCGACCGTGCGATCGTCTGAATTTCGATCGATGGTCTCGATGATCGCCTCAAGAAAGTAGTTGGCTCGCTCGACCTTGTCCCAAAAGAGGGTGTAGTTCTGGCTGAATTCGAAATCCTTCAGGTTCATGGCTTTCATCGCGCCAACTCTGAAGAGGTTGAGTCCAGCGAACATCCAGCAGCGGCCCGTGTGTTTCTGGTTCGTGACGGCCCAATCGTCGAGCAGGTGCGAAAAACTGGGAGTGATCCCGGTTGCGATCGCATGATCGAGCGCGATCTGCTCGATACTGACCTGCGTCACCGCGTTTTGCGCCAGCTTGTTCGCCGTGCGGGATTCGAAGTCCTGCCGGTAGCCTTGCAAGAGCTCTGGAGTCAATGCTCCGGAATCGACAGCGGCTCCTGAATCCGCGGAAAGAACGCGCGAAGCATTCATCGTGATCTCCTTACTCTGATGGCAGCACACATGCTCGATACTACACCAGTGCGACGGTCAACGCATCATGACGCGATCGCTCGCTAGGTTCCGTGAATCTGCCGATTGCCGTAACTCGTCGGTGTTTGTTAGCGTTAGGCTTCGCCTCATTGGCCCTGTGGGGACCATCCCGGAGACGGGCTGGAAGGGTTTGCATGCGCTTCCGTCGCAATCCGCTGGTGCACGTATTGATCATCCTAGTCGTGTCGGTGATCGCGATTGTCGGGCTGAAGTCGCACCACTTCGGCATCGGCGGCCGGCATTCACAGCCTCCGCCGCTTAGCGGCGACGCCACGCCCGTCTCGCTCGATCGACAGAATGAGTTGATCGCCACGGCACGAAAGCAGCGCCAACAGGGACGGTACGAAGACGCGATCGATTCGCTTAAATCGGTCATCGCATCCAACAACGGTGTGACCGCCGCTCCTGCCTTGCTTGAATCCGCCAAAGACTACATGGCGCTCGGGGACAACGCGTCCGCCGAAGAGGCGTTGTCGCAGCTTCGATCGAAGTACGCGGCTTCCTCGGAAGCGGATGAGGCGCAATTTCAGCTTGCCCAGGTGAAGGCGGACGAGGGAAAGCTGGGCTCGGCCATCGATAACCTCAACGCGTACGGGAAGCGGCACCCAGAGCTGACCAGCTACACCAACCTGCTGGTCGCCAGATATCAGCAGCAACGGGGCAAGACGGATGCGGCCCTCAAGCTCGCGTCTGCCGTCTCAAATGGCGACGTGGCCGATCGAACCAAGGTAGACGCGCTCGAGATGATGCGTGGAATTCAGAAGGCACGAAGTGACTGGTCTGCCTACCTCGAGTCAACGAACCGACTGCTCGAATTGGCAACCATCCCAGCCTATCGTGCCGCGCTCATCTACGAGCGCTCCAGCACGCAGCTGAAGCTCGGACAAAAAGACGCGGCGCTCGTCGGACTCCGAACGATCGTCAGTGAATATCCTGACTCCGGTTATGCGTCAAACGCGCTGAGCGACATTGCCAAGCTGACCAAAGACGATCCGGAATCACCTACGAATCTCGGATTGATCCAGTATGACGAAGGGAAGTATCAGCTCGCGATGCAGACCTTCAATAGCGCTCTGACGACGAACCCAAACGACGCCAAAGCCTGGTATTACCGCGCCATGAGTAAGCTCTACGCCGGTGACAGTTGGTCCGCGGCAGTCGAGCTCAAGGAGATGGCGCGGCGATACCCCAATTCTTCGTATGCGCCGCAAGGACTCTATACGGCAGGACGAATCTATGAAGAGAATAGTGCGCTCGATGAGGCTCGCACCACATACGAATCACTCATTCAGGTCACGCCCACATCCGCAGAAGCCGTCAGTGCTCGATTGCGATTGGGCATCATTTTGTTCGAAAAGAGCGACTACCAGGGAGTCTTGAACGTTCTGATGCCGATCCGCGGTCCGTCGGAGTCTAGAGCGCAGGCAAGCTTCTGGGCGGGAAAGGCATACCAGAAGCTTGGAAACACAAACAAAGCGACGCAAGCCTGGAACGATGCGCGTGGAGCCGATCCATACGGATACTATGGACTTCGTGCCGCTCAAATGCTGTCGGGCGCTGAACCAACTACAGCTCAGAATCCAGCGACAACATTGTCAGCCGATGCAAGCTCGTCATCGCGAGACGAGTTGACACGCTGGTTCACACTGAACCGGACGACCGATGCCGCTGCCCGTTCGGCTGTCCAGCAGGATCCTGAATTCCAGCGGATGTCCGCGCTGTATGAAATTGGATTGAGCACCGAGGCTGACTGGGAGATGAGCGCGCTGGCCGGCAAATTCGAGGAAGACCCAGCGTCGCTCGCGGCCCTAGGCGAGCTGCTAATCGACGGAAGTCAGTACAACGCAGCTTACCGCGTCGGCATCAAACTGCAGCTCGTAGCCGACAATGCCGGAACACATCTGCCGATCCTGCTGCAGCGACTGGCCTACCCCATTGCCTATCCTGAACTGGTACAGGGGCAGGCCAATATCCGCGGCATCGATCCATTCCTCTTTCTCGCCCTCGTGCGTCAGGAGAGTGGCTACGATCCCACCGTCACATCGCCCGCCGACGCTCGTGGACTGGCTCAGATCATCCCTGATACCGCCGCCGGCATGGCCGGTCCATTGGGGTTGACCAATTGGAGCGCGGACGAGCTGTATCGACCGGCCGTCGCCGTGCAGTTTGGCATGGCCTTTCTGTCCGACCGTCTCGCCAACTATGACGGACAGATCTTGCCTGCCCTCGCGGGTTACAACGCGGGAGACGGCAATGTGTCCAATTGGCTTACGAATGGACAACTCGGAGACCCTGACGTCTTCGTGGAGAGCATTCCGTTCCCCGAAACCCACGATTACGTCAAGATTGTCTTCGCCAACTATCTCAATTATCTCCGCCTCTACCGCTGACCGCGACGCAACACGAGCTTCGCGAGAGCCGGATTCCAATTTGGTATTCTGAGAGCGTGTCGACTCATCGATTCACGACACCATCTGTCGCAACCAACGTTGGAGGGAACAATGGCTGAGCTCACCGGTAAACGTGTCGCAATGGTGCTTGCCCGCAATTTCGAAGACGTCGAAGCCACTGACCCGAAGGAATATCTCGAGAGTCGCGGAGCGACCGTGACGATCATCGGCCTCGAGCAAGGTGAAATCACCGGCAAGAAGGGGGCAACTCTTTCGGCCGACACGACATTCGCGGACGTGACCGTCGCTGATTTCGACGCCATGATCATTCCGGGCGGCGGATCACCTGAACAGCTGCGGGTGCATGACGCTCCGGTCGCCTTCGCGCGAGATTTCCTCGCCTCAGGCAAGCCGGTGGCGGCGATTTGCCATGGACCACAGCTTCTCATCTCAGCCCAGGTGCTGAAGGGAAAGACCATCACCTGCGTCAAGACGATTCGCGACGATGTCAAGAACGCCGGTGCCAACTACGTGGACGAGGCGCTCGTCGAAGACGGAAACCTCATCACCTCGCGCGTGCCCGGTGATCTTCCGCAGTTCGACGAGGCGGTCGCACGACGATTGGCTGAAGTCACGGCCAACGCCTGACCGCTAATTCATAGGCAAAGTACAGGCGGTGGCCAAATAGCCACCGCCTGTCCCACTTCTCCACCTCACGTGCGAAGCTCATTGATTGGGAATGACGAGAACCTGCCCAGTCGTGATATACGTTCGATCGGTCAGTCCATTCGCCGCCATAATCGCTTCGATCGTCACACCGTAGCTCTTGGCGATCGAATAGAGTGTGTCGTGTGCCTGGACCGTATAGGTCGTCTGCGGCGCTGGGGCTGGAACAGACGGCGCGGGGGGAGCGACGTCTCCGCGCGGAATCGTCAGCACCTGTCCCACCTGGATGTAATTCGGGTCGCTAATCCCGTTGGCATACATCAGGTTCTGCGTGGTCACTCCGAAACTCGACGCGATCGATGACAGCGACTCACCTGCTTGAACGACGTGGATTCCGAGCACCGGAGCGCCGTCCGGAAGTCGACCGTTCGCGTCCGGAATGAAGAGTGTAGTGCCAGTCGCGATTACGTCGGCATCGCTGAGATTATTCGCGAGCGCGATGAGATGCGGTGGCACGTTGTAGGTAGTCCCGATCGAGCTCAACGTCTCGCCCGCGGCGACGACGTGGGTCGTCGGAGCCTGCGCGATTTGCGGTGTTGGTGACGGTTCGGGAGTCGGCGTCACGGGCGCCGGGGTTGGGCTGGGCACCGGCGTTGGCGTGGCGGTTGCCGGCGTCGGGCTCGGAGTCGGCGTCACCGTCGGAGTCGAAACCGGAGTTGGCGTCGCGGTTTCGGTAGCCGCCGAGACGACTACCGCGGTCGGGCTGGAGGACAGGATCGGGATGGTCGTTGGCTCCGGCGTGGTTGTGACGGACGTTGCTGAGACTGAGCCGCCGCCTAGGATGATGGGCGTCGGAGTGACGCTAGAACCGAGATCGGGAAGCCCAGTTTCAATCTTCGTCGAGTGATCATTGAACCAACCGGCCCACGTGCCCTGGAAGGTGAACGCCGCGGCCGCGATCAGAACAATTGCCGCGACCAATCCAGCGATCAAAAATGTGCGCGCCTCAAAGCCCCATGAGACTCCGGATCCGGCTTCCTCGACCGGAACTTCCGGCACTGCGCGCTGAAACCGCCGGCAATGTACATGACGGTCGGTAAGGCAAAACCGCGCCTGATAGTCGATCGAGACGCGTTTGGGTTCGCGGAGCGCAATACAGATGCACCCTTCAGGCCGCGAATCGGCGAACGGGCAACTCGCGCGGACCCCTTCGATTGGCTGTGCGTCCATGGAGCCCCGCACCTCCACTGTGTACGTACACTCGTCAACAAAGCATAGCACAAAACTGACGGCTGCACATCTCGTTCGTACGCAGGGTTCAGTGGTTCGCCCAGCTGATTTCCACTCGAGAGGAGCTACGGGCTCGGTGTCGGTGTCCCAACGTTGATGAACAGTCGCAACGAGCGATACGGATCCGTCTCGTTGGTCTTGTCAGTTCGATACAGGTTGAACAGAAGCGGAATTGGCTGCCCCGGATCCGGCTGAGTCACAGTGGCAGGCAGATACACCTTAATGGGCTCTTTCCACGTTCCGCCGGACGGCACCGTCACCGCGCTGACCGAGCCGACTTTGACCGTGTCCGCCATCACGTCGATGCGGTAGGTCACCGACTTCCCCTCATGGTTGTCGATCTCAAGCTGCAGCGTTTGTGGTTGATCGGGTGAGAAATTGCGCGGATAGAACTCGGGCTTCCCATCCGAGTTGTAGAGCGCGAACTCCGTCATCGGCTCGCCCTGCAACCGTTCGGCGATGAGTACCGCGCCTGAACCGGCGAAGAGGATCAGCGATACGGCCATGATGATCATGGCGACCTTGGTGGTTCCACTCCAACTCGACGGTGGAGGAATGTCCGGCTTCGGAATCGCCGCGACAAACTTCTCTTCTTCGCTGACGTGGGCGCGCCGAAGAACGGCTACCGCGGAGAAGAGGACCGTGCACGCCATGAGCCCGGTTACGATCGGTATGAGCTCCAGCTTCCACGGCGAATACTCAATACCGAGCGCGATGAGCGGGATCAACGCGAGTGAAAGCCCGAAGCCCAACGCGATGCGCTCGATACCGTCGAGGCCTTCGTTTGATGGGAAGAGTGCGGATACCAAGGCATAGCCGGGAATGAAGAGAACCAGTGGCAGTCCAAAAACGGTCCGGATGGGGATGGGAGCGCCGAGGATGGCGGAAAGTGCCCCAATAGCGGCAATGCAGAAGAAGAGGAGGAGCTCCCAGTGCTTGCGCCAATCGGAGATCTGCAACGCATCAGCGCTGCGTGATCGAGCCTCCGGCGTCAGCGGTCGTTTAACGACGCGATCGCTTCGCATACTCTCCCCAGCACGCGTCTTCGAACAATGACAGACCAGAGTATAGCGGTTCGGCTGGGTTGAGTCCGAAGGCTCGGTGAAGGGCGTCGCGCCCGCAGCTGGCAGTGATGCAGCGCGTAGAGTAATTTGCACAAGGGTTGCCCAGAAAAGCATCAACTGGACGTCATAAATGTCGCCCCTACGGAGAGGCGTCGTAGGGGCGACATTTATGACGCCCTTCAGACGACGGCTGAGGACACGTACTCCCACGGCTTCCGCCCAGGGGCGACCGCTCTGAATAATGCTCTAAGCCTCGTCGCGGTCTTCCGCCGTCCACGGCAGAATTAAACAGAGAAATGCGGGACCGGTGACAGAACGAGCCGCTTCGTTCTATCACCGGTCACCACGGCGGGGATCAATGAGAAGTGAGTGTCTCTGTGTTGATCCAAGTCGTCGGCAGAGCCGACCTCTACGAGTGCGACACCGCGGTCGCTCCTTGCTTGGCGAAGAGATGCTCGTAGACGTCCAGCAATTTGGGCGACCAATGACCCCAGGCGAGTGACTCCTCGATACGACGCCGTCCGAATGCCCCCATCCGTTCTCGTTGTTCGGGGTCATCCATCAATTCAGCGAGCGCCCGTGCGAATGCTCGTTCGTCGTTCGCGGGCACGAAGACCGCCGCCTGCTGCGCGGTGAAGCGATTCTCAGTCAGATCGAACGCAACGATAGGCTTGGACATCGCCATGAACTCTGTCACTTTGATCATGGTCGAGCGATCGTTGAACGGGTTCGACGGATCGGGATCGACGCAGATGTCGGCAGAGGAGAGATAGCGGCGCAGGTCGGCATCACTGACCGTCCCAGTGAAATGCACGAAGTCGTCTAGTTCGAGCTTCGTCGTGAGCTTGCGCAGGTCGTTCCAGGCATCACCCGTCCCAACCAGCACGGCATAGAAGTCGGTCCGCTTGAGCTCGTGGACCATGTGGTGGAATGCTCTGATCAGGTAGTCGACCCCGTCCTGGTATCCCATGATTCCGACGTAGCCGATGATCGTCTTGTTCTTCGACTTGAGCTGAGGGTCCGGATCGACGACTTTGATGCGTCCCAGCTCTGGACCGTTGCGCACGATGGTGATGTGGCTCGCGCTGACTTTGTCCCTGCGCATCTCCATCTCGCGGTACGACTCGTTGGTAGCGATCACCTCGTCGGCGACGATGCAGGAGAGTCGCTCGAGGATCACCAGCGCCTTGAAGACGAGCTTGTTGCCCTTTCCGCCAAATCGCGCGTTATACATCTCGGGCGACAAGTCGTGATGATCGAAGACATAGCGCTTGCCGAACAGCTTGAAGAAGGCTCCGATAACGAACATCGTGTCCGGTGGATTGTGAGAATGGATCACGTCGAACCCACCGCGAATTGAAACCCAGAGCGACAGCAGGAACGAGATCGCGGTGGAGTAACCGTACTCCATCAGATAGCCGACAAGTCCGTTGCCGGCCGGTGGATGTGGGTAACGAATCACCCGCACCCCATGCACCGTCTCCGTGCGCGGCTGATCGCCGTCACGTGGGCAGACGACCGTCACCTGGTAGCCTGCCTCGGCCAGTGCGAACGACTCTCGCCGCACGCGTCCGTCCTGCGGATACGGCTGGTTTTCGAGCAGCATTAGGACGCGTCTACCAGCAGATGCCATCGTACGCCCCCCGAAGACTCCCTTTCACAGCTACCGAGCCGACCAGATCCACCAGAACCTGGTCAGGACGGAGCTTGTTCGGCACGTCCGCGAACGATTTTCCGCCGTTCGCCATGACGATGACGTCTGCCTCGCTGACGACCTCGTCGACTGAGGAGCGCATGAGTGACGCGATGTGTGGCAGCGCTTCTTCCACATACGAGCGGTTGGCGCCGATCAGTCGTGGCAGATCGACCGTCTCGTCGTAGACTGAGACTTTGTAACCTCGTCCAACTAGCGTCTCGATGAGCGGCACGATGGAGCTTTCGCGCACATCATCCGTGCCGGCCTTGAACGAGAGGCCCAAGATGCCGACGGACTTGCCGCCTGCCTTCTCCACCATCTGGATGCCACGCTCGATCTGGCGCTGATTGCTCGTCATGATTGAGGAGAGCAACGGACTGTCGATGTCCCGCTCCTTGGTGCGATAGAGGAGCGCGCGCAGATCCTTCGGCAAGCACGATCCGCCGAACGCGAATCCAGGCTTCATGTAAACCGGCGAGATATTGAGTCGTGAGTCCTGGCAGATGATCTCCATGACGTCGCGACCATCGATCCCGTGGGCTTTGCAAATGTTGCCAATTTCGTTCGCGAAGCTGATCTTGAGTGCGTGAAACGAGTTGTTGGCGTACTTCATCATCTCGGCCGTCTTGATGGACGTGCGGATGAGCTGCGCGTTGATCGAAGAGTAAAGCTCCTGAACGGCATCGCCACTTCGCTCGTTGTACTGACCGATGACGATGAAGCTCGGGTCGTAGTAGTCGGAGATAGCGCTTCCCTCTCGCAGGAACTCCGGGTTCATGGTTACGCCGAAGTCGTCACCAGCGCGACGACCAGAGAACTCCTCGAGGATCGGGACGACCTTCTCGTTCACCGTTCCAGGGAGCACGGTGCTGCGAACAACGACCGTGTGGTATTCGCGCTTGTGATTGATGGCTAGACCAATCTCCTGGCAGACTGACTCGACGTAGCGGGTGTTCAGACTGCCATTTGGGTTGCTTGGTGTGCCGACGCAGATGAGGCTGACGTCGCTATCGCGCACGGCGCGCTGCGCGTCGATGGACGCTCGCAGCTGTCCTGAGCGCACCATGGTGCGCATCAGCTCGTCGAGACCAGGTTCGATGATCGGTGATTTGCCGGCCGCGATCGACGCGACTTTGACCGGGTTGATGTCCACACCGATGACTTCGTGTCCATCACGAGCCAGACAGGCTGCCGAGACACACCCGACGTAGCCCAGACCGAAAATACTGACTCTCATGCTCTATCCCTCGCCCTTTCCTGTGCCGGTCTTATGCATCCTGACCGGCGATGTTGGTCCGAATCGCGCATTGGCCGCGACGTGCGGCACCTGCGGCAGGCGATCGGACAACCAATCAGTCCTCTTCCACGCGTCCAGCGGCGGACATCTGCGCGGAGAAGAATCGTTCGCGTGAGCCACTCGGCTCGAGAACGCTGCGATAGAGATCGATCAACTGCTGCCCAACGACTGAGCACTTGAACCGTGCAACGTGCTCACGTCCATCCGTTCTTGGGCAGGTGGCCAGTACCGATCTCAGTGCGCCGACCACGCTCTCAACCGTGAAATCGACGATGTGACAGCCATCCGTACCTTCGATCACCTCGCGAATGTCTCCGACGTCAGTCGCGACAATCGGGAGATTGCACGCCATGGCCTGTTTGACCACATTCGGCGAGCCTTCAGAGAAGGACGGGAAGACGAGCGCATCGGCGGCGCTCATGTAGAGTGCGAGTCGATCCTGTGTCTCCTTGAAAACCACCAGAAGTTCGACGTCTGAATCGGTGCGTTTCAGCTCTTCGGCGGCCGCGTTCGCGAGCGCGAAGTTCTTGACCCCGTTTTCGGGCTTGGCCGCAAAGAGCAGATATTTTTTGTTCTGATAGAGTCCGAGCTGAGCACGCGCTTCGTCGCGATTGGTCGGCTGAAACAGGTCGAAGTCGATCTCGTGGGGGATGATGTGGACGTTGGCGCCTTCAACCAGCTTCGCCATTTGTTTGCTCTGCACGATCACGGCGTCCGCATGGCGCGCCAGCTTGCGTCCAGCGGGAACCGTCAACATGTTTGACTTCTTCAGCCCCCCTGCGAGATCGCGCGATCCGAGCAAATCACTTCCGTGATAGGTCACCACCAGCGGTACGCGACGCTGCGTACGCCCGACGATGCCGACGTAGCTATAGTGCGCATGGACCACGTCGATGTCGTTCCACGCCAGGCGGCGCCGCAGGTCGAACACCCCTTTGGGGTAGAGCAGCTTGCGCCATGGAGCGTCCAAAACGAGTACCTCGACGTCGACTCCGACGCCCCGCAAGCACTCGACCTGTGCCTTCACGAACGAGCCGAAGGCGGGGTTCCGCGGGGTCGGATACATCGCGGTAAGAATGAGAACCTTCACTTGATCACCTCGATCATGTACGGGAATTTCGTCGGATCGGACGGGTGCATCAGGAATCCGCGCAGCGTTCCTTCGGCGAACAGAATTCGTTGCACCATGGCGAAGAGCGCTCGATGCGGACTGCGTTTGCGAACTGAATCAACGCCGAAGACTGCAACCACAACACCGAGCCAGGCGATCATCCAGCGAATATCTCGTTCTGAAAGAGCCAGCGTTGCGCAAGCAAGTCCGGCCGCCGCTCCGGCACCTGGAACGAGCCCGAATCCGCGCTCCCGCGCGTAGGGCATCAACATTCGAGTTCCGGCATGGAGCCGAAGCGCCTGACCCGGGCCGAGATAGAGATTTCTCTTACGCCGTCCGAAGAGCGTCGATATCGCACCAGCCGGATCTGAATAGTGATCCGCGATCGGCGTCCGCAGCTTCACGACGCGATAGCCGGACTCGCGGATCCGAAGACACAGTTCCGGCTCCTCATCTGAGAAGAGATACGGATTGAAGGAGCCAACATGTTCCAGCACGCGCCGTCGATAGGCCGCCGCGCCTCCACCATGCGGAACCGGGTCGTACAAGACTGGCGTTGACGAAAGGAGGCGAACCGGATGTCTCGATACCGACGCTGCCCGCGGCTGATCGATCACCTGTCCAGAAATCACCGCAACGCTCGGCTCACGCGTGAAGACCTTCAGCGCGGCGGGGATCCAGCCCGGTCGCAATTCCATGTCGCCATCGAGAAACAGGACCACGTCGCCATTTGTCTGCGTAATCCCAGCTTGCCGTCCCGCGGCGGCGGTCAGGCGCTGTCGCTTGCTCAGCCGAATCACCCGAATCGGGAGGTCCTGCGCCACGGACACCGTATCGTCGGTCGACGCCGAATCGACCAAGATGACGTCGGTCGAATTGAGCGACTCTGTCTCGCGCAGGACCGATTCGACCAACCGACGGACATTCCAGCCCTGGTTCTTGGTGATGATCACAATGTCGAGACTCAGTTGGTTGCCGCCTTGCACCTGAACTCTCCCAGCCCTATTCCGACCAGAGGTAGCGGTAACGAACCTTGAGATTCGCCACGCTCCCGGTGTCGGCGATCATGAGTGCCGCAAAGACGAAGACGTAGATGAGCGCTGCCGCCGCAACCGATGCCACCAGACCTCGAGGCTGGAATGCACCATAGGCAAGCACCATGACCACGGTCGCGGCGGTGGGCTTCCATGCGGCGTTCAACAGCTGGCGCAAGGGGAACATGGTCGCCACGGGTCGATAGTGGAGTAGCAAGTCGACGCCGCGCGTGATCAGCGCGGTCGCGGCCGCACCGAGATAACCGAACCGTTGAATCAGAAGGACTCCGGCGACCACGCTGACGACAAGGTCGACGACGACGATGCGCAGCGTCACTCGCTCCCGCAGACTGGCGACGAGGACCTGGCCAAGGATGCTGGTCATCGCGCTGAGGATCAGGCCCCAGACCATGATCTGCATGCCCGCGGATGCTCGCTCGAGTCCTTTTCCATACAGGGCCGAGATAGCCGTAGACGACAGGAGAAAGAGCCCCACGGAGGTCGGCAACGCCACGCCAAGCATCAGCTCGATAACGCGCTCACCGATGCGCTTGATGCCCTGCAACGTCGGCTCGTAGCGCCGGCACATGACGGGGAAGACGCTCAGTACGATGCTGGTGTAGATGAGCGCCACGGGAACCATCAGTTGCGTCCCCGCGTTGTAGAGCCCAACTTCAGTCTCGTTACGCATCTTGGACAGCAGAATCACGTTGAGACTGCCTGTGATCGCGATGATACCGTCGATCCCCAGGAACGTCACCGTCGATCGCAGCATCCAGTACATAGTCGACAAACTGAGCCGAATCTTCGGAACCGAGATGTATCGAAGCGTCAGCCACAGCTCGATCGCCACGATCACCGCGTACGATCCCACCAGCAACGTGACGATCGTGGACAGGCCCGAGCCAAAGTAGAGGACGGCGAACGCCAGGGCGATCTTGATCAGGTTCACCGGGACATTGGCGAATGCGATGAGCCGCATACGCTCCCATCCCTGGAAGACCGCTTCGTAAATCGCCGTAAGCGCGTACGGTAGTAGTCCGAGTGAGAGCAAGAGCACGACTTGCGCGGTATCCATTGAGTACCGCATGGCCCAGACGAAGAACGCCTGCGCGCCAATCGACGCGATCGCCGTCGCCAGAACCACCACCGTGCCGTTGACCAACATCTCGTCGGTTCGCTCCGGGTGCTTTGCGACCTCGCGGGTCACCAGCGTCTTGAGGCCGGCCACCGCGAGAATCTGGAACGTATAGAAGAGCGTCAGCGCGAGAGATAGTTGGCCGAACTCGTACGCGCCCAGGCTTCGCGCGACCAGCGCGTAGAGGGCGAACGTCGTTGCGCGGTTGATGACGTCGCTCGCCAGCATCGACGCAGCATTCGCGGCAACACGGCGCAAGGAGCTCGAAATTCGCGGTTGTGTCACGTTCATCGCTTCACCGCCGTCCGTACCGTCGCGGCGCGACGTCGATCTTTACCGGCACGGGAACGAGCTGCGTTGAATGCCGCAGATGGAACTGCAAGCGATACGTCGACCGAATCCGCTCGGCGCGATCCCAGCGATTCTCGTGCTTCGGCGCGGAATCGGTATCTCGCTTGATCTGCACGATTGCGGCGATCAGCCCCGCGACGATAACGAGAAGCTGAACCTGCTGGCGGCCGTTCAGGATGTCGACCGTCATGTGAAACATCTGGGCCAGAAGTCCAGTCGTCAGACCAATCGCGACCGATGCCAGCACGCGATCATTAATCTGGCGGCAGCGCACACCACTGCGCACCGTGGCCAGGAGAAAGGCGATGAACGCGGACAGCGCGAAGATGCCGTCCTCCGCCCAGATGAGCAGGTACTTGTTATGGACGGTGTAGAGCCAGTCGGCGCCGAATTCCGGTGTGGCGTATTTGGCGATGTTGATGCCGAAGTTGTTGGCTCCGACGCCCCAAAGCGGATGATCGCGAATCATGTGCAGCGCGAGCACCATCAACGGAACGCGCGACGATGCAGCCCCCGAGTTATCGTGGAGGAAGCGCACAAGCAGTTCGTTGCGGAAGACGAACAGCACTACCGCGAGCCCGACGATGATGGCCGTTGGCCCAAACGCTGAGATCCATCCGCGATGCCAGGAATAGGCCACCACAACGAAGCAGGAGACGCCGACCGCGATCCATCCCCCGCGTGAGAGCGTCAGCACCAGGCCGATACATCCGAAGATGAAAGCAGACGCGGCGATCATCCGATAGAGACGGTTCACGGGTGCCAGTGCCAGGCTCAAAATTGGCGCAAGCAAGAGATCGAGAAATGCCGCGGCTGCGTTCGGACCGCCGACAGTACCGCCAACACGTGACACGTCATTCGCCTGCGCGGTCGCCGCGTCGAGACGCGTCGAAATGCCTGCAAACGCGAAGTCATGCTTCGTGACGAACGTCAGGATCATCAGCATGCTCTCGAAAAGCACCGCACTCGAAATGATCACCAGCATGAAGACCACGTCTTCACGACTCCGCACCGTGCTGGCGATGTAGATGAAAATCATCACGGACTGGATCAGCATGAAGATTTCATAGACAGAGAGTGACGGCATCGACGCCTGTCGAATCGACAGCATCGCGAAGCCGACATAGAGAGCCAAGGGAATGGCCGGCCGCAGCCACGGGCGTGTACCGTCGCCGCGCCGTGCGAGCGACGTTCCGGCCCAAATGGCATAGAGCGCCGGGACGGCCAGAGTGGTTATCGAGATGTCCAGGCCGCCGAGCGACCCGAGCTGAGCCGCATCCAGGTTGTACCCAAAGTGATGACCGATGCTGAACGGAACGTCGAAGACGAGCGCCGCCATGAACAATCGGCGAATGTCACCAACGATGATGCCGACGGCCGGCAGCAGCGCGGCGATGATCAGCAGTGGCTTCCAATGCGACGACTGGGTCGACAAGCCGATCGTGTAGGCACCGGCTGTGAGACCTGCCACCGTCGCGATCAGCCATGGGCGCGTGGTCCAGTCGGGCAGGCGGGACTTGAGCTCTTGGAGCTCAAGTCCTTCCATTCCTGGCGCCAGTTCACCTAATCCGCTGATCTTCACTGTTTCAACCAAATCCGTTCAGATCGTTCAATCACCAGGTCGTTTGCTACCGCGGCAGCGACGACGAGATTCCCTTTTCAGCGCAGAATTCGAGAATGGCGTCGGCCACATAGTGAATCTGGTCATCCGAGAGCTCCGCGTACATCGGGAGCGACAGCATCTGTTGCGCGTCGCGCTCCGAGATCGGGAAATCGCCCTCTTTCAGACCGAGCTCCTGATACGCCGGCTGCATATGGATCGGAATTGGGTAGTGGATACCGGTTGAGATCCCGCGCGCTTGCAGGAAATCCTTCAACTCGTCGCGATGCTCGGTGCGCACCGCGTATAGGTGCCAGACCGGCTCGACCTCCGGCATGCGCGGTGGCACGGCGATTCCGCTTCCAGCCAGAAGGCTGTCGTACAGGTCGGCGTGAGCGCGACGCGCGGCATTCCACTCGTCGAGGTGCGGCAGTTTGACCCTCAGCACCGCGGCCTGCAGGGTGTCGAGGCGATTGTTGTAGCCCTGAACCGCGTGATGGTACTTGGCCGTCTGACCATAGTTGCGGAGAAGTGCGATCGAGTCTCGCAGTGCTTCGTCGCTGGTGACGATCATTCCGCCGTCGCCATAGGCGCCAAGGTTCTTCGCTGGATAGAAGCTGTACGCCGCCGCGATGCCGAACGAGCCGGTTACTCTGCCCTTGTAGGTGGCGCCATGCGATTGGCAGGCATCCTCGACCACGTAGAGGCCGTGACGATTCGCGATGCCCATGATCGGGTCCATGTCCTCGGGATGGCCGAAGAGGTGGACCGGCATGATCGCCTTGGTTTTGCTGGTGATGGCCGCTTCCAGCTTCTCGAGATCGAGAGTGAAGGTTTCCGGATCAACGTCTACCAGGACCGGAGTGCCACCGACAGCCGAAATGGTTAGCGCTGTCGCGATGAAGGTGTTGGCACTGGTGATGACCTCGTCACCTGGTCCAATCCCGAGCCCCTTCAAGATCAGCGTCAAGGCCGACATGCCCGAGTCGACGCCAATGGCGAATCGCGTTCCGATGTAGTCGGCAAATTCCTGCTCGAACAGTTCAACGTCTTTGCCCAGAATGAAGTCCGAGCGATGCAGTACGGCTTTCATCGCCGCCTCGATATCCGTTTCGATCGAAGCGTATTGCGCCTGGAGATCGACGAACGGAACTGACATTCGCTTCGTTGCTTGAATCGTCATCGTTCGTACCCTTTCTGACCTAATCGATTCCTCACGTGCGGGTTGTCTCAGATTGAATACGCCGGTACTCCGACCGGCGTCGCGTAGTTGCGATCCGCCAGGCCATAGACCTGACCGAGATCGACGTCGACCGGAGCGCCGTGCTTGGCCATGGAGCGATCCATCGCCTCCAGCACCGCGACGACGTCGCGCCCTTCGACACCACTCGAGATCGGACGCTTGTCGTTGATCACACAGTCGATGAAGTGCGTGCACTGGTTTCTCAGTGGCTCACTCACCTCGACGCGCGGACTGACGATCGCGCCGTCTCGAATCTGGAAGTGGTATTCGCCGAAGTTCGACGCTTCTTCAGGGGCCGGCGCCAGTCCCTTTTCGTAGACACGTACCTGCTCCGGCACGCCGAGGTCGTTGAAGACGATACGCTTGTCGCTGCCCACGACCACCACTTCGCGGACCTTGTGGGGATCGGCCCAGCTCACATGGACGTGCGCGACGATTCCGTCGCCGTACCCGAGTGAGATGAACCCGACGTCCTCGCGACCGTTGTTCAACACCTGCGTTCCGACCGCGCTGACCCAGGTGGGCACTGATCCAAGCAAGTAGTTGAAGATCGAGACGTCATGTGGCGCCAGATCCCACAGTGCGTTCACGTCGTGGCGAATCGGTCCAAGGTTGGTGCGCCGAGCGTAGAGATAGTAGACGCGCCCAAGCTCGTCGCGGTCGACGTACTCCTTGACCTTGCGGATGCCGGAGTTGAAGACGAACGTGTGTCCAACCATCAGCTTGACCCGATACTGCTCCGCGAGACGGATCAGGTCGTTGCTTGCCGCGACTGTCGTCGCGATCGGCTTCTCCACCAGAATGTGCTTGCCAGCCTGGATGCATTGCTTGGTAACCGCGTGGTGCGATGCGGCGGGCGTGCACACAATCACCGCATCCACGTTCTTGTTTGCCAGGACGTCATCCAGCGAAGTCGTCGTTGACGTACCGGGAAACTGCCGCTCGATCTCGCGCAGTCGGTGTTCGCGCTGATCGCAGACGAGCACGAGTTCGGCATCCGCGAGCTCGCGGACGACTCGCACGTAGTTGATTCCCCAATACCCTGCGCCGACAATCGCGACGCCTACCGGACCAGTCACGTTACGTCCCTCCACTCCGAGGCTATTCTTTCGTCCAGCCATTTAGGCGGCTCCTTTGCCGCGCAGTACGGCCGGCAGCGTCATGGCGATGATCTTCAGATCCAGCCAGAACGACGCGTTGCGGACGTACCAAATGTCCATTCCAACCATCTCCTCGAACGAAACCTGACTACGTCCCTGAACCTGCCAGTACCCTGTGATTCCCGGCAGGGCGTGCAATCGTTCGAAATGGCGCGGTTGATATCCCTCCACTTCATAGATCGGTACCGGACGCGGTCCAACGAGACTCATTTCCCCTTTCACAACGTTGATCAGTTGCGGCAGCTCGTCGATGCTGGTGCGTCGAATGAGCCTCCCCACTCGGGTGATCCGCGAATCGTTATCGAGCTTGAAATTCCGATCGTCCGTTTCCTGATCCAGGGTGCCGTTGACGAACGCTCGAATGTGACTCTCATGTATCGACTGGTCAGCGTTTTGAACCATCGAGCGAAACTTCAGAATTTGAAATTCCTGCGGCTTCCAGCCTTCCGTGTCGTCGCCGTTTTCAACCCATCGGGCGCCCATACGATCCTGTGCGAAGAAGACGCCTCCGCGCGAATCGAGCTTGATCAGCACTGCCACCAGAGCGAACAGTGGCGCGAGCAGGATCAACAATGCGGTCGAGACGGCCAGGTCAAACCCACGCTTCGTCAGCAGGTAAGTTGTGGAGGTCGATCGCGTCTGAACCGACGGGCTCAGCGATCGTTCGCTGTGCGCTGGACGTTGTCGTAGCATTCGCCTGAACCTCCATCGTTTCCATGAAATCGGCTGACGTCGTGGATTCGTCGCAAGATGCCAGAGTCTGCAGGAGCATCGGTCTCAGATTCGTCGACTAAGGCGGAATTGAGCGACTGTCCGCGCTCCAGCTCGTTGCTCTGTGTAGCCGGAGCGGCCGAGAGCTTCGGTGAGATCAGCGCGCAGTGCAGGGATGGCCGCCTTGGTCACCCCACGCGGCGATCGAGGACCGGCCAGGGTGTGCCCCTCACTGGCTCGGTCGTAGTGGAAATCAGAGGTTCGCTCTGCGCGGCTCACAACCACCCCCATGGGCTTGCAATGAACCGAGGCCAGCTCGTCCAGCGCGGAATCGACCGTCTCCTGTCGCACCACTCCACGTGCGACCACCACCACGACTCGATCGACGATCAACGAGAGGACGGCGGCGTCAGCCACTGTCTGCAGCGACGGAGCGTCGATCAGGACGAAGTCGAACTGCTTTGAGAGCTCCTCAATGGCTTCACTCATCTCTGGGAGCCCAAGCAGCTCGGCTGGATTCGGAGACGCGGGACCAGCCGCAAGTACTTGAACGCCCGGGATCATGCTGTACTGGATGGCTTCATCCAACGCGACCTCACGTGTCAACACGTTGGAGAGTCCGACGCTGTTCCCGACACGGAAGACTCGGTGCATGGTTGGTTTGCGAAGGTCGCCATCGACCACGATCACGCGACGGCCCGCCTGAGCGATTGCCAGCGCCAGGTTCGCGACTGTCGTCGACTTGCCCTCGGACGGCTGAGCACTGGTCACCATTAGCGATCGCAGTTCGGCGTTCGGGTCGAGCGCGAAGATCGTTGTTCTCAGGCGTCTGAACGATTCTTCCTGCGGTGACTTCTCAGGGAAGAAGACTGTCAGTCGTCCGCGAGTGCCGCTCGGGATACGTCCGAGAACCGGCAGCTCGACGCGCTTCGCGATTTCGTCCGAGGAATGCATCGTGGTGTCGAAATTCTCAAGCAAGAACGCCAGCGCCACACCCGCCATCAAACCGAGGATCAGTCCTAACGGGATGATGATCTTCTTATTGGGATTGGATGGGGCTTCCGGCGCCGTGGCCGGTTGAACGACCGACATCTTGCTGGCGCCCTGCGCCGTTGCGTCGCGTAGCTGCTGGTACTCCTGAAGCAGCGACGAGTAGGTACTCTCGTTCAGCTGAATCGATTGCAACGTCGCGTTGATCAACTGCGTGTTTTGCGGCGATGCTTGCAGCAACTGGTCGTAGTCCGAGCGCTGCTGCGTCAGGTTCGCCTCGGTCTGATCGATCTGCTGTTTAAGGATGTCGAGGCTGCTCTCACCGAGACTGGCGTACTGTGACTCAATCTGCGAAACGAGAATGCTGGCCACCGCATTGGCCGCGTCCGCGGCTTGCTGCGGGCTCTTATCTGTGACGTTGATCACCATCAACTCGGTGTTGGCGGGAATGCTGACCGAGATCTGTGGTGGATCAATCAGATGCAGCTGATCCATCACCTGGGAGGTCGTCTGGGTGCTCATGACCATCGTTCGATACGTGTTCATGAGGCGGTCGGTATATTGAATGTCGTAGCTGACCCACCCCGACGAGCCGGTGTTCGCGGTCCCCATGCGCAGCGTCGTGGACGCAACGTATTCCGGCGTGATCAAGGTCGTGCCGACGATGGTCACGAGGAGCGCGAGAACAGCGCTGATCGCGATGACCAGTCGTCGTCTCCAGATAATGGACAGGAATGCATTCAGATCCATGCGTTCTCTTTCCTTGCTCTATCACGCCGCTATTCGAGCGTTCCTGGTCGGTTGTCCGCTCCGTCGTTACGAGCTGGGAGCCGCGGATCGATACGTTTGGACAAAAGAAAACCGGCTCGACGGTGTTGTCGGCCGGTTGCACCACTGGCTCGGCGCGAATCAGGTGCCCAAGTTGCGATTCGCGCGTCACTGCCGCCGTGAATTGTGGTACCGGTTCACGTTGCTTCGCGGTGATGTCCTCACCGGTACGCTATGACTCTAGTTGTCGGCGGGATGCGCAACAATGGACATCCTTCCCTCGGAGTGAGGGACTTCCGTACTTGACGCCCCTATGCCTATAGGGCTATCCAGGAAAGGAGGAAACGGCGACTCGCGAGCTAGGTGTTCACAATAGTTGAGGCCCGCTTCTTCGCACTATACGGCGAATTTCCAGTGTCGCTGATAATGATCCACGTGGTGGCGATCAGCGACGCGACGAGCCACGACGAGTGACGAAGGTACTGCAGCGGACGTCAGTCGAGATGTGAACACTCGCGAACGTACGCGCACAAAGAGAGACAGCAACACCGAATGCAATCACGTCAGTTCGAAACGGCCGGAACGGGCAACAGCGGTCCAGTTGGCCGACCGACTGGTCAAGCGAGATTACTTCGACCGATCACGGCGGATCGCCCGGTGGCCGCACCGCCCGCTCGAGTTGCTGACTCGACCAGTAAGAAGAAGTCCCGCAAGGCGCGCGCGAAAACTCGCTCGTGGGTCGGCTACGTTGTGCGGACACTGGGCATTGTGGCGCTTGTCGTCATTTGCGCTACGGCGGTGACTGGCTATTGGGGATATCGGCGTGCGCGTGCCGCTCAAACGACCTATCACCAGGTCTCGGCCGATGTTCAGGGACTGCAATCACTGACATCCGCTAATTTCTCGTCCTTCACCCCAGCCGACTGCTGATCGCGTGCACAGTCAATTCGTCCAGCTTCAAAATGACCTGAACCAACTGGATGACGAGACGCACGTGCCTGCCCGCCTTGTGCCCTGGGTTCTCAAGATCCCCTACGTCGGACCACGATATACCGCGGGCAAGCAGGTACTTCAGGTCGCTCAGTTGCTGGCTCAGTCCGGAGTGGAGGCGTCAGCAATTGGTCAGCAAGCACTGACCGCGTACAAAACCACCGGGCTTGCGTCCAGCGAGGCGCCGTCGAGCCCAACCTGGCTCGACGTCATCGATCAGCAGATGCCACAGATCATCCAGGTCAAACACCAGATCGACGAAGCCCTGCAGTTGCGTTCTCAGATCGACGAAAGCGTCCTTCCGGCCGGCGCACAGACGAAGCTGACCAAGCTCGATCAGCTGGCATCGAGCCACGATTTGAACAATCTGATCGAGGTCCAGCTCCCGGCACTGCAGGCCGCATTTGGGGCAGACGGTCCAGCGCGCTATTTGGTGCTGATTCAGAACCCGTCTGAGCTGCGACCGAGCGGAGGCTTCCCGGGCACCATCGCGCTCGTCACATTCGACCGAGGGCAGCTGCGCAGCTACGAGTTCTTCGACGTCTACGACCTGAATGAGGCCTACACCACATCTCCACACGACACGATCCAGCAGCCGTGGGCGCTATCTAAATACGCGCCGTCGCCCCAGCTCTCGATCCTCGACGCGAGTTGGTGGAGCGACTTCCCCACTAGCGGCGCCACGATCATGAAGATGTACTCAACCACCGGTTGGCCGTCGATCCGCGGCGTCGTCGCACTCGACCCAGCGGTTGTTGGAGCCATGCTCAAACTGACCGGGCCGATGACCATCGACGTCGACGGCGAGATGCGAACCATCACGTCAGACAACGTGCACGATGAGATCGAGCGGCAGCGTCGACTCGCGCGCGCCGGTCAGAAGACCGAGGACGTGCACAAACAGGTGGTCGCGATTATTGGGAAACAGCTCATAGATCAGTTCAAGGGCGGCGATCGCCAGACCGTCCTGAACATGGTCGACGCCATCAAACAGACCGCCAACAGCCGTGATTTGCAGATCTATTCGGCGGATCAGCCCCTACAGGCACTCATCGAGAAGCACGGTTGGGCTGGTCGCCTGGTGCCGAACGAAGCAAAACCGACGATCGCGGTGACATGGGCTAACGTCGCGTTCGGCAAGTCGAGCGAGCTGATGGAGCCGCGCTACACGGTGACGCTCGGCGCGGTTGTAAACGGCATCCAATCGGCGCAGCTCAAAATCGACATGACCCACACTGGTTCGCCTGATGACGATCCGTTCTATTCCGGCTTCCAACGTTGGTGGATTGACGTGACGTTGCCAAATGGCAGCACGGTCACGGGAAGCAACATCGCCGATGTGGCCAATCCCGACGAGCCTAATGGCGGCAGCTATGAAGTACCGCTGATGCCCGATGCATCCGCGACCTTGACGATCGACTTCCAGATGCCGGCACCACAGACGCTTACGATTCGGCGCCAACCCGGCGCGCATACCGCGCAGTTGACGGTCGTCGACAGTACGTGCACGGTGCCGACCAAAAGCCAACCGCTTAGCCAGGATCTCAGCTTCAATCTGAACGCCATCTGCACGGCCCCATAGGAAAAAAACTTGTGGTTATCTAGTTCTGCCCTGACGACCGAGAAAGGATGCGGTGTCACGCGCGTCAGTTCGCGGATATAATTGCGAGGTGAGTCCGAACGAAGTAGATAGGATGGCCAATGGGTTTGCTTTCACGCACCACAACGCTCATCAAAGCCAAGGTGAACACACTCCTGGGCGCCGCAGAGGATCCAAGAGAGATGCTTGATTATTCGTATGAGAAGCAGCTCCAGATGCTCCAGGACGTCCGCCGCGGCATCGTTGATGTCACCACGTCGAAGCGCCGTCTCGAACTGCAGAAAGCCAAGCTGCAGGAGAGCTCCAACAAGCTCGGGGATCAGGCAAAGCAGGCCATGAGTGCCGGGCGCGAGGACCTCGCGCGCACCGCACTCGAGCGCCGCGCCATGATCGATCAGCAATCAGGCGATCTCGATTCTCAGATCCAGAATCTTGACGGCGAACAGGCCAAGCTGGAGCAGGCTGAATCTCGTCTACGAACGAAGATCGAGTCGTTCCGCACGCGCAAAGAGGTCGTCAAGGCGCAATACTCGGCTGCCGAAGCTCAAGTTCGCATCGGCGAAGCGGTTACCGGCCTGTCCGAGGAGATGGCCGACGTTGGAATGGCCGTCGACCGAGCCCAGGAAAAGACCGAAGCCATGCAGGCGCGCGCAGGCGCGATCGACGAACTCATCTCCTCTGGCGCGTTGGATGACGTAACCTCCGGCGGAAAAGACTCCATCGATCGCGAGCTCGCTCAGATCTCGATCAAGGAGAGCGTTGACAGTCAGCTCGCGGCGTTGAAGAAGGAAGTCGGAGCTCCCGAGGAGCCGAAGCAGCTTGGAGAGGGGTAGTCGAGATGATCGTACGTATTTCGACTGAGGGGCAGTATCGCCTCGAGAGCTCCTACCTCGACAAGATCAACGACATCGATAATGACATCGTCGAGGCTATTGCCAGCGGCGACAAGACCAAATTCAGCGTTCTGTTCAAGAACCTGATCGACCTGGTTCGCGACCACGGAAACGCAGTCGGGTCCGACGAGCTTTTGGAATCGCAGGTTGTCTTGCCTCCGCCAGATACAACGTTCGAGGAGGCTGCTGAACTCTTCGTCGCGGATGGACTCGTTCCTGACTAAACGTTGAGCGCCCAGTCGCATCTGAGATGAACGAGCCCCCGGATCACTCTCCGGGGGCTCGTTCACGTTGCTCACAACGTCGATGCGGCTCGTTTGAGCAAATTACAGATGATCGCAGAGCGGACAAGGGCTGGGCGTTATGATGGTCATTGACGAAATAGATAGGCAACTTGGTTGCGGTCTTTCGACCTTCGGTCGAAGGGAGGGCACAGGTCCCTCCCCTACGTTTGACCGCGTACGTTCAGCCCGGAGCTACCCGCTTGCGGGTCTGGATTCGTGTAGATCAGCGCTGCGGTTTCAGCCCGGCGTGAGCGTGGAACAATTGCCGGCGACATACATGACGCCTGTCGGATAAAGTCGACAGACACGCGCTTTCCAGACCTCGCTCATGGACGACCGCATTGAAAACCGCTCTTAGAACGGGATGTCCCACATGGGATACCAGCGCTCGAGCTCTTTTTCCATCGGAAGCTCGTGCTCCATTGCGGATGAGAGTCGCAGTTCGAATGCGTTGTCTCTCGCCTTCTGCCGCCCCAGCGGAACGAACGGATAGAACGCGCCCCGCTTGTAGTTGTAGAACCAGTAGACGGCACGGCCATCCTCAGTGTTGTAGCGGAACACTGAGGACAACAGCTGCTCGCCGAATTGCTGCTCGACGAGCGTTTCGCTGATGATGTGGATCGTCGCAACCAGATCTTCGAACTGTGGATCGCTCAACAGGATCCAACGAAAGCGAAACTCGTCCATCCGTATCTCGAAGATCGTGCCGGTGTCCTTGGTGCTTATCTTGAGCAAGTCGTTCAGATCCCGACTTGCCTGATCGAAATAGGACGAATCGACCGGCCGGAACACGATGCCCGCGTGGTTGTCGGGCTTCAAGTTCAGCTGAGTCTCGAGAGAGATCTCCGCCGTCGACATGGCGAAGAGCTTCTCGATCTTGGATGGAGCTGGTCTGGATCGACCAAGGAGCGAGTCGAAGAACTGCCTCACAGTCCCTCCATCTCCCGCTGAAGCGCGCGCAGCCGCTCGAGCCGATTCTCGAGGGATGGATGCGTCGAAATGAGCTCGCTAAGACCGCTCCCGACGGCGGCCGGGATGATGAACAGGGCGTTCATCTGCTGCACTTCACGCAGGTCCTTCTGTGGAATACGCTGCATGACACCGCTGATCTTCACAAGCGCGGACATCAGATTCGACGGCGAACCGGTAATGATCGCCGATCCACGGTCCGCGGCGTATTCGCGGTAACGTGACAACGCGCGGATGAGGAAGAAACTGATGACCCACACGAGAATGGAAGCCATGTAGATGAGGGCGATCGATCCGCCGTCCCGGCGGTCACGACGACCTCCACCCATCATGCTGCCCCAGAAGAACCAGCGCATCATGAGCTGTGCGACGACCGCGAAGAAGCTGGCCAACATCATGACCATGACGTCGCGATTGCGCACGTGGGACAACTCATGAGCGAGAACAGCTTCGATTTCGGCCGGCTCAAGGCGGTTCATCAGTCCTCGGGTGACCGCGATGACCGCATTCTTCGGATTTCGTCCTGTGGCGAAGGCGTTTGGAACGTCGCTGTCAGAGATGGCGACCCGCGGCTTGGGCAAATTCGCGATCGACGCGAGTCGCTCGATCATTCCGTGAAGCTCCGGCGCCTCTGCAGGACTGACGATGTGGGCACCCATACTCCACAGGGCGATCTTGTCGGACATGAAGTACTGGACGCCGATCAGAACGGCGGCGATAACGAGCACGCCGACCGCGTTGACACCGGCAGAGACCAGGACGGCAATAAAGGCAAGGTACAGGGCCGTCAGCAAGAACATCACGACAAACATGCGGACCGACAATCCTGTGTCGCGGCCCCATCGTGACATTCGACCTGGGTTAGATGACATTTGCGTTCCTACTCCAAAAAAAGCACGTTAGCAACGGTAAGTATACTCCTGCCGTCACGCGGTCAATCAGCCGGAATCGCCCGTACATTCGCGGAATCGGTTCGCGCGATTCCAGAAACATCGAATGAAACACGGTATACTCGGTCGCGAACTCATTCGACACGCTGGCCGCACGGAGCTCACTCGGTTGTGGCTATGAACGCGAGGTGCAGGTGCGGCCCGATCCCAAATCCGACTGGATCGTCCAGACCAGCGAGTTGCGCAAGGCTTACGACAAGGTCGTGGCCCTGGAAGAGCTGTCGGTTCAAGTCCCGCGTGCCGCCGTCGGTCTTCTCGGCGCCAATGGTGCTGGAAAATCGACGTTCATCAAGCTCTTGCTCGGCCTGCAAGCGCCCACCCGTGGCGATGCATCGGTCCTCGGCTTCAACGTTCGCACGCAGTCCCAGCATATGCGCGAGTTCGTGGGCTACATGCCTGAAACGGACTGCCTTCCGTCCGATGTCACCGCCGCCGATTTCGTTGGGCACATGGCCGAGATCAGCGGGCTCCCTTCACGCGCTGCACGGCTGAGAGCCGCGGAGACGCTCTATCAGTGTGGCGTCGATGAAGAACGTTACCGGCTCATTGGTGAGTTTTCGACCGGCATGAAGCAGCGCGTGAAATTGGCACAGGCCATTGTGCATGACCCGTCTCTCGTCTTCCTGGACGAGCCCACCAATGGAATGGATCCGGCTGGTCGCGACGACATGCTCAATCTCATCACACGCATCCATCGCGACCTGGGAATCACCGTTATTCTGAGCTCTCATTTGCTGGAGGACGTGGAGCGCGTCTGCGACTTCGTGCTAATGCTCCAAAACGGCCGACTCGCGATGACCGGTCCGCTTTCTGATCTGGTGCAGGGCGGAGGCGACATCGTCATTCAGGTCGACGGCAACGTCGACCGCTTCATTGCCGCACTTGAGGCCCATGGACTGACGGTACGTCGACGCGCGCTCGAACTCCTGGTGCCTCACCGCGACGACGAGGTCTTTGACCTGGTACGCGACCTGAGCATCGACACAGACGTGTTGCTGCGTGGTTTGCGCGTCGACGCTCGCACGCTCGAGGACGTCTACCTGCAGCATGCGGGCGAATCGATGATTGAAGAGGGCGCAAGTGTTGTCGGATAACTCAGCGGCAAGCGCCTCTGCTCGAATCGACACCTCTGACGCGCAGATTTACGATCGCGGCTACCGACACTACGACGGTGCTCGTGAGGGTCGAACGCACGCGATCCGAGCGCTGATCGTCTATTCAATCAAGCGTGGATTGGGAATTAAGAAGCGCTGGACAGCCAAGATCATTCCAATCCTCGTCTATGGATTCGCCTTCTTTCCGGTGGTGATCATCGTTGGAATCCGCTCCTTTATTGGTGACGCAGCGCAAGGATTTGGGTACCAGACGCTCTACGATCTCCTGGCCACCGTCCTCCTGGTATTTGCCGCGGCAACCGCGCCGGAAATGCTCTGTGACGATCGTCGACAGCGGGTCCTGCCACTCTATTTCTCACGCGCCATCAGCCGAGGAGATTATCTGCTGGCCAAGCTTGGCGGGCTC
Organism: uncultured Chloroflexia bacterium; assembly: GCA_963815715.1. Classification (GTDB taxonomy): domain Bacteria; phylum Chloroflexota; class Chloroflexia; order Thermomicrobiales; family Thermomicrobiaceae; genus CALAGB01. The sequence goes on from CAWFHU010000001.1 coordinate 454,818, forward strand.
GGCATATTAATGGGAACGATCTCGCTCCTTCCGGCGTTCATACTCTTTCTTGGCGTTACCTTTCTGGCGGATAGCCCTGCTCGCTATTTTGTTGACCACGCGGGAGATATTCTTCGGATTCTGGCAGATGGGGCGCTCCTCTCACTCTTCTTCGCATCAATCGGATTGGTCGTCGCAAGTTTCACCGATCGCAAGAGCGTGGCGGCCGCGGTCTACATCGGCAGCATCGTCCTCATTTCCGGGCTCGTCGCCGCGCTTTTCAACGCGGTCGACGCAAGCTGGCACCGCTATCTCTTGCTGGTGAGTCCAACGGCGGTGCCGCAGGCGCTTACGAGCTGGATTTTTGGCACGACATTGGGTAAAGACAACGCAGCGACGCAGGCAAACCTGGCGGGTGAGTGGTATCTGTTGTCGGTCCTCGTCGTGACCGCGGTCTGTTCCTTCGTCGTCTACCGACAGTATTTGCGCGATGAATGAGCTGAACAAACAATCCAACGTGGCCGCTCCGGCAAACGTTGCCGACGGTTCCGTAATCGCCGGCGGCGAGCAGGCGGTTCACCATGTGCCTGGCGCGACCATCGAGGTCGATCGCCTTTCGAAGTGGTACGGAGACGTCGTCGCGGTCTCGGAAGTCTCCTTTTCGGTCGGACCGGGTGTGACCGCGCTGCTCGGACCGAATGGCGCAGGTAAGTCGAGCATTTTGAAGACGTTGAGTGGGCTGCTCAAGCCGTCCACGGGGACGGTTCGAATCTTCGGCACCGTGGTGCGATCGAGCACTGAGGTCTACGCCAAGATCGGCGTGGTACCGGAAGCCGAGACGGTCTATCCGTTCCTGACTGGGCGCGAGTTCGTCCACTGGAACGCGATCATGCATCACCTGCCGGATCCTGTCGCGGCGACCGAACGAGCCCTCAAGACCGCCGACCTCGGTGACGCCGCCTCTCGTCAAGTTGGCGGATATTCAAAAGGTATGCGCCAGAGAATCAAAGTGGCCGCGGCGCTGGTCCACGACCCTGAAGTCCTCATTCTCGATGAACCGCTGACCGGTACCGACCCGGTACAACGCGTCCATTTGATCAACCTGATTCGGGGATTGGGCAACGCTGGCAAGACTGTTCTGGTGTCGTCGCACGTACTGCACGAGGTCGAGCGTGTAGCCGACCGCATTATCGTGATCGTCGACGGGAAACTGGCAGCCGTCGGAGATTTCCGCGCCATTCGCGACAAGATCGACGAGCACGCACGCACTGTAAGACTGCGTGCCTCCAATAACCGCACGCTCGCGTCGCTGCTATTCAACGCGCCAGAGGTGCTGTCGATCCGCCTCGAGCCGGACCGCGATGCGATCGTGGTCGAATCACGCGATGTACGAGCTCTCTATCAGCTGGTGCCACGACTCGCTCAAGAGAGCAATTTGCGTTTGTTCGAAGTTTCCGCGGTCGACGATTCGCTGGCCAGCGTATTCGCATACGTGACGGAGCGCAGATGAAAATGAGTGCATGCCGCTCGTTCAAGATGGATTGGTACTAGTGTCGACGCAGATTCCCGTTCTCTGGCTGACACTGCGACAGTTTCGTGCCTGGCGCTCGACGCGGGTTGTGGCCCTCTTCGCCGCCACACCAATCCTCTTTGCGCTGATCTTCTTGCTCAACTCGAACGATACGACGCCGAACACGTTCCTCGGTGACGTCTTCAATCAGTTCATGGCACCCACGGTCGTACCGTTGGCGACGCTGATTTTGGCAACGGCGACGCTTGGCAACGAACTTAGTGACCGAACCATTGTCTATTTGATCATCAAGCCCATTTCCACCATCCGGATCGTCATCGAAAAGTTCATCGGCACGTTCGTCATTACGAGTCTTGCGATCTTGATCGGACTCCTGATCACCTGGCTGGTCATCATTCCCGGCCCGGGCACGCCGTCGACCGGCGCGCTCGCATCGATGTTTGTCGGAGCGTTGATCGGAATCGCGGCGTACGGAGCACTCTTCTTGTTCGTCAGCTTGGTCATCCCGCGAGCGCTACTCGTTGGTGTGATCTATGTCCTCTTGTGGGAAAGCCTGCTCGCTCGATTCATTCCGGGCATTCGCATCTTGAGCGTGCGGCACTTCGTGCAATCGATCTTCGTCCACATCCTGAACGATTCCGACGTCAAGGTCGCACAAGCGAACTCGCTGACGGCATCTCTGATCGTCATGGCGATGTTGATCGTCATCTCGCTGGCACTGGCCGCGATTCGATTACGACGGATGAACCTCGATTAGTCCGCTGGTGTTCGCCGAAACACGATTGCAAGTTGCACGACGTTCGGCAACCCGACGTCGCTCACGAGCGGGAGCGAGACCGTAGATGCTGTTCCGTGCCCCGACCGAGATCTTCAGCCATCGACGTCGATACACTCAGATCATTCGAATACTGTCGCGGCATGGTGTTCGCTCGGTTACCGAGCAGCTTGGAATCGCGTCACTCATTCCCGTCAATCGCGGCTGGTTCCGACGTCCCACTGACGGGCAGCCGATCACGCAAGCCGAGCATGTGCGGGCCGCGCTGGAAGAGCTCGGCACCACGTTCATTAAGCTCGGTCAGATCATGTCCACGCGTGAAGATCTACTCCCTCCTGCCTACATCAAAGAGCTAAGCAAGCTCCAGGATCGCGTCCCTCCGGTTCCAACGGGCGGGATTCGCACGGTCATCGAAGAGTCATTTGGCCGACCCGTTGAGGCGCTCTTCAAGTCGTTCGACGATGAACCACTCGCCGCCGCCTCCATTGGTCAGGTTCATTCCGCTGAACTCTTGACCGGCGAACTGGTGGTCGTGAAGGTCCAGAAGCCAGGTGTCGCCGCACAAATCGACGAGGACCTGGCCATCCTGCAGCAGCTGGCTCGATTCGCGCAGAATCGAGCGCCTATTGCCGACGCGTACGACCTCGTGGCATTGGTCGACGAATTTGGGTGGACACTCCGTAGCGAATTGGATTATCTGCGCGAAGGGCGCAACGCGGAGACCTTCCGCGACAACTTTTGCGACAGCAAGGAACTCCTTATCCCGAAGGTCTACTGGGATCTAACAACTCCACGAGTGATCACCCAGGAGCGCGTTCAGGGCGTTTCGATCGACGACGTCCATGCCATCAATTCGATACATGTGTCGCGTTCGGCGCTGGCAGAACGCGCGGTGCGCATCACGCTCGACGAGATCTTCGAGCATGGCTTCTATCACGCTGATCCGCACCCGGGCAATTTCTCGGTGCTGCCGGACGGCCGCATCGTGGCGTACGACTTTGGCATGGTCGGTCGCATCGATGACCGAACCCACGACGCGTTGCTCGGTCTTGCTGCCGGAGTGATCCGTCGGGATGCTGACGAGATCGTGGACGGACTGGCGGTCTTGAATGTCCTGCGACACGGCGCCGATCGTCCCGGTCTTCGGCGCGACGTGCAGCATCTGCTTGACCGCTACATAGGCATGTCGCTCTCCGAGTATCGGTTTGACACCATCGTGAACGACATCATGACCATAGTTCGACGGCGGCGACTGCAGATGCCGTCTGAGCTGGCGCTCCTGATGAAGACCCTCTCGATGCAGGAAGCAATTGGGCGAAGGCTCGATCCAGAACTGAAGCCGGTTGAAATGGCCGCGCCATACATTCGACGAGCGATGATCGAACAGTGGATGCCGAGCACCTGGATCCCGCAGCTGTTGGCATCGGGCGAGGACGTCCGTCGGTTGATGAAGCGCCTGCCGCGCCGTATCGAGCGTCTGCTCACTCGCTCAGAACAGGGCGACATTGAGATCGGCATTCGCCTGGTGCGAGCCGATGAGATCCTCGACTCCCTGCACTCGATGGTTAACCGGCTGATCCTGGCAATCCTGGTCGGATCGAGCTTGGTCAGCCTTGGACTGCTGTTGACCGTCTACCGCCCCCACTGGCTCCTCTCCTGGCTGGGACCGCTCTTCGGCCTTGGGGTGGTGGTCACGATCGCAGCCGGTACTCCTGCTCGGCTGGAGGATTATGCGTCAGCGTCACCGGGATCGATGAGCGGCTGCCTAGCCTTCGCCAGGTTGGTTATATGCCTCGCCTTGAGACGAATAAGGTAGCCGAGCCTCCGCCCAGGCGATGACACCGCCCTCAACGTTGCGCGTACCGGAAAACCCTGAATCCAGCAAAAACTTCGTGGCGAATGCGCTACGCACGCCGGACCTGCAGATGACGAGGAGTTCACGATCAGTCGGAATCATGGAAGCTTGAGCGGAGAGAGAGCCGAGCGGCACGTGGATAGCGCCGGGGACCGAAATCTCTTCCAGCTCCTCGAGCTCGCGTACGTCCAGGATGTAGGACGTTTCGTTCGACGCTCGTTGCCACGCTTCACGCACGTCGATCACTGGCACGTCAGGTACCTGATTTGCTCCCGACACGATCACCGCCTTTCTAATTGAGCTCGCCCACGATGGACGATTTCAATCTTGATGACGTTGTCTGACATCACTCTATTCCGCACGATCGGATCCCGCCCGCCGATGCGCGCCAGATTCGTATCTTCATATGGGCTGCGGGAACACGTCTTGAGCACGGATGCGGCTATTCTCGCGGAAGATCGATAGCGCTCATGGCGCACCTGATTCCGCAAACGCCGTCAAGAATTCGGCGCGGAGGCAGCGCCAGTCGCGCGGCACAACGAGCCTGGTCGGGCGGGTTGCTCCACGAGCCACCACGAAGGACTCGACCGCCCGCCGCCGCCAGACTCTCTCGACCGTCCCGCGGGTCGTAGGGATACGGTAGAAACAACGACGAGGTCCACTCCCACACGTTGCCGGCCATGCAGGAGACGCCGTACGCGCTATCGCCGGACGGCGAGAACCGTCCTACCTCGTTTGGTCCACGGTTGCGGAAGATCGCCAGAATCCCCGAACCCGCGTTCGCGCGGCCGGACTCCCACTCGTCTCCCCACGGCCAGCGACGCGAGTGTTGCGCGGCATCGTCCCACGCAGCGGCCTTCTCCCACTCGGCTTCAGTCGGAAGTCGCTTCCCCGACCATGCGGCGAAATCTCGAGCTTCCTCCCATGTTACGTCAACTACAGGATAATTCTCGTGACATTGCGCCGTGGTGTGGCGCCTCGCCAGCTTGGTGGAGCCGGTCGCCCCGTCGCCTCCACGTATTCAGCGTATGCCGCCACCGTGACCGGAAGTCGATCGATCCAAAAGGCATCCACCTGAACCTGGTGAACTGGTTGTTCATTCTGATTGCCGTCGCCGGAGCCCATGGCAAACGGCCCAGCGGGAATAAGCACCATTCCTGGCGGAACGTCGCTCAAATCGTGTCGCTCATTCGGTCGTGTCATCAATAATCTGACCCGCGGACGCGACCGAGCTTCTCCCCTGTTGGCGCGCCAGCTCAGTCGCCGCATGCTGCGCATCCTGCAACGCGCCGGACAGCTCGACAGGAAAGAGCGCGTAGTCGGTTAGGTGGAAGATCTCCCGCGGCATGCGTGCCGCCTCGGTGCGATGTCGCTGCTGAATGTCGCGCAGGTCGCCACGTCCCACGCGAGCACCCTGGTGCATAACCGGTACGAGCAGTGGCTCCCACTCATCGCCGGGCGACGGCTCCGAACGGCGAGCGATGAGATCGGAAACAAACAGACCGTCGAGCCCTGCTCGTCGCCAGACCTGCTTGGGGCCAACCAACGTCGCCTTGCCTGCGCTCAATTTCAGCTTGGGCACCTCGCCGAATTGAACCAGTTTGTAGACCATATCGAGCGACGGTGCGTCCGCCGATGTACCCAGCCGCGTGCCAATTCCATACGCGTCGATGGGCGCGTCAGCTGCCATGAAGCGATGCAAATCATGCTCATCCAGCCCGCCGCTCGCCAGGATTCCCACGTCTTGCAGACCTTCAGAATCAAGAATCGCTCTGACCTGCTTGCTGAGGTCGACAAGATCTCCGCTGTCGATCCTCACTGCTCGGACCTTTTTCCCTGAGGGCGCGATCTCTTGGGCAACAATGGCAGCGTTGCACGCACCTTGAATGACGTCGTAGGTGTCGATCAGAAGAGTCACGTCTCCGGGGAACGTCCGGCTGAACGCACGAAACGCGTCCAGCTCGTTGGGAAATATCTCGATAAACGAGTGCGCCACGGTTCCTGAGACCGGAATGTCGAACCGCTCACCCGCATAGAGGTTGCTGGTGCCGGCAAATCCGGCGATGTATGCCGAGCGAGCGGCCGCTAACCCTGCGTCAACGCTTGGCGTGCGGCGCAAACCGAACTCGATCAACGACTTTCCGGGTGCAGCCGAAACGCAGCGGGCAGCCTTGGAGGCGACCATGGTCGCATAGTGAATCGCGTTAAGCAGGATCGTTTCGGCGATCTGCGCCTCGATGATTGGCGCTTGCACTTCAAGCAGCGGTTCGTCTCCGAAAACGATACGTCCCTCGGGAACCGCCCAAACATCACCGCTGAATTGGAAATCGGTCAACGTGTCGATGAATTCCGGGCGCACCTGACCCGTGCTATGCAGGTAGTTCAGAGCAGACTCATCAAAGCGAATATTCAACAGCCGATCGAGCGCGTCATCGAGACCCGCCGCCACGAGATACGCGCGTTCAGGCGGAAGACGCCTCACGAACAAGCTGAACGTCGCGATTCCGTTGACGTCCAGAGCGTGATAGCTCGCGCCCATGGTCATCTGGTAGAGATCAGTGGAGAGCCCGATCGCGTGCGACCGCTCCGTCATTTCACCTCCGTGACCGTTCGACTGTCCATATGACAGGTTACCGGTTTGGCAACCGTCGAGCAACGGGAGCGCGATCGCATGAGGCCGCGGGTCCACGGCACCATGGCCGATTCGACGATCTCAGCTATCGCGATTGTCGGGCACAGAATTGACACCTTCGTCGCTGAAATGTTGGCGCGCTTGTTGCTGGACCCGTTGTACGGTGGCGTGGACATGCTCGGCGGTCACTGCCGCCGGGACAAGACAGGCGTGAACGGAGGCCGACGTGAGTATCTCACCACGATCCAGGTTTCTGGATATGGACACCATACGTGATCGGTTTGATCGACTCTTTTCCGATCTGACCAACGGTGCCGGAATGGGAGAAGACCGCACTACGATGCCGCTTGACGTCCAGGAGACGGACGACGGCGTAATAGTCAAGGCTTCAGTCCCCGGTGTGAAGCCGGAGGATCTCACCGTTGAAGTGCGCAATGGCATTCTGACGATCAGAGGCGAAAGCAGCGAGCACCGAGACGAGACGCGAGGTCGCTGGCACGTCGTTGAACGCCGCGTTGGCTCAGTGGAACGGAGCGTGACGTTGCCCGTCCCCGTAGACGATGGGAGCGGTGACGCGAAGTATGAGGACGGGGTCCTCTCAATTTCGTTCAAGAAGAGCGTCGAAAAACCAGGAAATAGGATTGAGGTCAAGGCGGCCGGCACGACCCAATAGCTCGCGAGAATCTCGCACTCGCACGAGCGAGCCGCCGGTGGCTCGCTCGTGACGTTAATGTGATTCAGCGGTTTCGCTCGAGGATGTGTTGCTTGACGTCCTCATGATCCAGCGTCAAGTAGACGGACCCTTCGTCCGCCCCACCAATGAAGTCTCCAGGAAGCTCGAACTCACGATGATGGAGGAATCCACCCTTCATCCCGAGACTCAGCAGCTGACCCGTATGCGTCTCAAAGCGAACCTGCTCGATCTCGCCAACATGCTTCATATCCTTGCTGTACACGTCGCTTCCGTCACCGAGCACGACGACGTCACTGTTGACCATGTCAACCATCTCTTGCAGCTCGGTATGAAGCGGGGCAGCGGATGTATCGCGCCGCTTGGTCGCGAAGGCGTTAGCCGGCCAGACGCCGCCACCGACCGATGCCGCCACGGCATCGCCGGTATCAATGCCGGTCTGATCGTGTGCCGAACGATGAGTCAAGTTGCGAGTCTGCGCCTCGTCGATCGCGGCAACGAGGTTTTCCTGATTCGGACTGACTGAAATCTCTTCGAGCGGGATCTTCACGGCATGTTCACGAATGTGGCCATGTCTGACACCGAGGCTCTTCACCGCGAGTGTCTCTGGGTCCACCAGAACCCATTCGACCGCTCCGAGATCCTTGTCATCCCGCGTACGAACATGTGTCCCTAGCTGCGCCCTCACTCGCGTGCCTCCTTCTCAATCGAACGGTTGATACATCCTGGGGCGAGTCCACGAATCTGAAATGTCTTGAACGCACTCAGCTTAGTTCGACGGGTCGACTTAGTCCAGACCCGATGATCCCGCATTGCGCATATACGTTGCGTTGCAATCAATCAACGTCCGTGACAATGTCATTCAGATTCGCGAATTCATCGGCACGAGCGTTGGTTGCGATCATTCACCTGGTTTGTCACTCAGCGAGATTGCCTCAAGAATGTAACGTTCTTTCACAACTCCGGTTAACAGGGCAGAGTAGAATCTTGGGGGCGCGAGATTGTTGGGGCGGCTCAATTCGAGAGCTAACTGAGGAACCTGAGCGCATGAAGGACGAGCTAACCATGTTGGGGCGAGGTCTCGTTCGCCGCTGTCCAAATTGCGGTCAGGGGCATCTGTTTCGCCAGTGGTTGAAGATGAACGATCGCTGCCCGCAATGCGGACTCTACTTCGAACGCGAGGAAGGCTATTGGACTGGCGCCGTCGCCATCAATACTGTCTTCACGGAGCTCGTCTTCATCGCGGTAACGGCAACATTTGTGATCTGGACCTGGCCGGACGTGCCGATGGTTCCGATCCTGGCCGGAGCGATCGCGCTCAACATCGTATTCCCGCTCTTCTTCTATCCAATCTCAAAGACGCTCTGGGTGGCGATCGACCTCATGCTTCATCCGCTTGAGGAACGTGAGCAGTTCGAAGTGTCCTCGCTGCGTTTGACGAAACAGCGCGCCGAATCCGACAAAGAACCAACGCCGTGAAGCTCCTTCTAAGATTCTCTGCCCCGGCGATAGAGATCGGTGAGATCTCGCAAGCGGTGCCCGGCAACATCGTTTAAGGCACCCGGGCGTAGCCGCCACGTCCAGTTGTTCTCGACCGTTCCAGGGGTGTTCATGCGGGAATCGGCAGCCAGTCCGACCAGATCCTGCGCCGGGATGATCGCCGTGGACGCAATGGACGAGAAGGCCAGCCGAATCATCGCCCAGTTGATCTCCTCACCGCATCCCCCTAGGTAGCTCATCACGTGCTCGCGGGTCGCCTGATCGAGCCCCTGATACCAGCCAACGGTAGTGTTGTTGTCGTGTGTGCCGGTGTAGACCACGGTGTTCGACTCGAAGTTGTGCGGCAGGTAGGGATTCCGGTTGTCCTTACCGAATGCGAATTGCAGCACCTTCATCCCCGGATAACCCAGCCGACGCCGCAGATCGTGAACGTCGTCCGTGATCAGCCCCAGGTCTTCAACGACGATCGAGAGCTCGCCGAGCGCCGAGCGTACTTCGGCAAAGAGATCGGACCCCGGACCCGGCATCCATCGACCGTTGATCGCGGTAGTCTCGTTGACCGGAACTTGCCATCCGTGCCGAAACGCCCGAAAGTGGTCCACGCGAATCAGGTCGGTCAGTGAAAACGTGCGACGAAACCGCTCGACCCACCAGCGGTATCCCGTGCGACGCAATGCATCCCAGCGATAACACGGATTTCCCCACAGCTGCCCGATCTCCGAGAAGTAGTCTGGCGGAACACCGGCGACCACAGTGGGCCGGCGTTCATCATCCATTTCGAAGATGTCCTGATTAGCCCAGACGTCGGCGCTGTTGAGCGCAACATAGATCGGGATGTCGCCCATGATGCGCACACCAGCCTGGTTCGCCGCCCTTCGCAGTTCGTGCCATTGCGCATCGAAGAGGAACTGCACGAACTCGTGGAAGCGAATGTCGGCGGCAAGTTCACGTCGGGCGCCCTGCAGCGCGTCCGGTTCACGTCGAGCGAGCTTGTGCGGCCACTCCCACCATGATGCGCCTTCATAGTGATCGGTCAGCGCACTGAACAACGCGAAATCGTTAAGCCAGGACGATTCTCGCCGTTGGAATTCCGCAATCCGTTCGGTCAATTCCGAGAGATGACCCTCGGCCAATCGATTGAATGCCCGTCGCAGCACCCGATCCTTACGAGCGCGCGCGGCCGCGAACTCCGCATGATCGGTCGAATCGAGACCGGCCCCAAGGTCATCGCTGGTAACCAGCCCATTCTTCACGAGCCAGTCCTCAGCGATCAGAAGCGGATTCCCGGCAAAGGCAGAGCTGCTGTCGTACGGTGAGTTTGCCTTGCCAATTGGTCCCAGCGGGAGCACTTGCCAGATGCTTTGACGGGCATCGGCTAAAAACCGAACGAACTGATGTGCGGTCTGCCCGATGTCTCCGAGGCCGCTCGCACCAGGAAGCGACGTGGGATGAAGCAACACGCCGCAGCTTCGGGACTGTTCGGAACCAGACATGTAACGGCAACTCCTGATCAAATAGTCACCAGATGGTTGTGACGTGGAGGGATTTTCCAGCTCGACGGTTCATGAGTTTCCTAGCCGCCTCGATAGCGCCCACTCAGTTGTACAATGCATCCATGTCGAACCTGAGCTACATCGCCCCACATCTCACCATACGGGCGGGTGAGGTGTTGCATCGACTTGAGCAAGATTACGACCGCCCAGCGTGGAACGTCTTGCGGCCACCGCTCGACGAACTCGTGATGACGATTCTCTCGCAGCATACATCCGATGTGAACTGTGAGCGGGCATTCAACTCTTTGAAACAGGCTTTCCCAACCTGGAGCGCTGTTGCTGCGGCCTCGGAACGCGACATTGAACGTGCGATCCGTCCTGGCGGACTTGCCGCCACGAAAGCGCCACGAATCAAGGCCGCGGTTGCACGGGTACTGGAAACGGGAGCGCTCGACGACCTCGACGAGCTTTCTTTGCCGGATGCCAAATCTCGGCTGCAATCGCTTCCTGGTGTCGGTCCGAAAACTGCCGCCTGCGTGCTCCTCTTTGCCTGTAGACGACCGGCACTCCCAGTCGACACACATGTGCACCGGGTCAGCCGCCGCCTTGGGCTGATTGACGATAGCACCAACGCGGAGAAAGCACATGAACTGCTCGAATCGCTGCTGCCCGAAGAGGACGTCTACTCGTTTCACGTCAACCTGATCACGCACGGGCGACGTATCTGCCGGGCTCGCGCGCCACATTGCCCAGAGTGTTCACTGCGAAATCTGTGCGACTACGCGACCTCGATCGTGAATACCGAAGATGAAACGACGGGAATCAAAGATGACTGAACTCGTGTTCGTGCGACACGGCCAGACCCGCAGCAATATCGAGCTTCTGCTGCATGGCCGAACCGACGAACCTCTCAACACGCTCGGTCGCTGGCAGGCGGAACGTGTAGCGGCCAGGATCGCGGAACTTGGCTCGATGCATGCACTCTATTCGAGTCCGCTCTCACGCGCGCGAGTCACCGCGGAACGCATCGCGGCGCAGTCGCGCCTCATCCCAGTGTTTCATGATGATTTAGCCGAGTTCCACTTCGGAGACATGGAAGGCTCAACCATTAGTGCGATCAAGTCGGCTCATCCCGAAATCTACGCCAAGATGTTCGACTTCACCGACACGGGATTTCGGTTCCCCAACGGGGAATCGCGGCAGGAATTCCATGATCGAGTGATCGGCGCGATAAGGGCAATCGTTGGCCATCATGAGAATGAACGACTGGTGGTCGTGGCTCACGAGGGCGTGATCGCCTCCGCGGTCAACCAGCTCGCGCGAACTGATCCGAACGATTGGACGCGAAATCGGCTTGCGAACTGCAGCATCACGCGCGTCGTGGTCAACGGACACGAGACCTGCGAGGTTATGTGCTGGAATGACGTTGCTCATCTCGAGGAGGCGGACGCGACATGCGATTGATCGTGTTAGGTGGCTCAGCCGCATGCCCCAACCCGGGCGATGCGTCGTCCAGTTACTTGATCGAGCATGACGGCTTCAAGCTTGTACTCGATTGCGGACCGGGAAGCGTGCCGGTTCTGCGTCAATATTCGGCACTGCGCGACGTTGGTGCGGTCCTGATCTCTCACCTGCACTCTGACCATACCATCGACCTGGTTCCGTTCAGGTACGGGCTGAAATACATTCCAGGCGGGCGCGGTTCTCGAGTTCCCCTCTGGTTGCCGCCTGGGGGCGTCGAATTCCTCAATCGCCTCGAGGATGTCTTTGCCAGCGGCCCGGAACGCGGGGAGCCGTTCTTCGACGGTGAATTTTCTATAGCCGAATATAGCCCTGACCAAGCGATTGACGTCGGGCCATTTCACGTCGCCTTCACGCCGACGACGCACTTCATTCCGTGTTGGGCGATGCGCATTGAGTGCGCGGGCCGCTCGATCGTTTACTTGGCTGACACGAATTATCAAGAGGGGCTTGCCAAGTTCGCGGCAGATGCCGATCTGCTCGTCTGCGAAGCCACTATGCCGCCTCAGCCACCGGACGCTCCCAAGAGTGAGGGGCATTTGACCGGTGCCGAAGCCGGCAAATTGGCTGAGCTATCACGCGCCAAACATTTGCTGCTGACGCACATCTGGCAAGAGAACGGGCTTGCACAAACTGCGGTCCATGCTCGCGAAACGTTCAGCGGCGCCATAACGTTGGCCGAAAGCGGCGTGCAAGTCACTGTTTGACACATTCAAGCACGCTAATTACCTGTTGAGGACCTACATGGCGGATCAGACTATCGGATTCTCCCTTCCAGGCTTTCGCGTGGGACATTGGACGCACGACACAGGGCGGACTGGCTGCAGCGTCGTGATTCCGGACGAACCAGCGTTGGCCGTGGTCGACATTCGTGGCGGCGCGCCTGGCACGCGTGAGACCTCACTGCTCGAAGAGGGGCGCATGGTTCAGCACGTGAACGCCGTGCTCCTGACTGGTGGTAGTGCCTTCGGCTTGAGCGCCGCGGACGGCGTAATGCGATGGCTGCGCGAGCAAGGCAAAGGATTTCAGACGGCGAGTATCCCAGTTCCAATCGTCTCAGCGGCCGTTCTCTACGACTTGAAAGGTGAGCATCCTATCTGGCCCGACGCGGATGGGGGATATCTCTGTGCACGGGCAGCCACTGAAGATGGCTGGGCCTCTGGTCGTCATGGTGCGGGCGCGGGTGCAACCGTCGCCAAGGTCATCAACCGCGACGGAAGGCCGTCAGGTATCGGCGCCGCCAGAATCGACACGAGCGCTGGAACGGTTGCGGCGTTGCTTGCCGTCAACGCCGTCGGCGCGGTTGCCGCGACTGAATCGCATGGTGAGGCGACGTTAGAAGAGGCAATTCTACGAGGAGCAGACCCTCAAGCGAGATCGGGCGAAAACACCACGATCGGCGTGATCGCCGTCGACGGCGCTCTGGGACGCGATGACCTTGTCCGAATCGCCGTGGCGGCACACGATGGGCTTGCCCGGGCCATCCATCCGGCTCATACTCTCTTCGACGGCGACACGATCTTCGTCCTGAGTCGCCGCGAAGGCAAGCTGCAGCCGCGCGAATCGTTGGTGCTCAACGTTGCGACGCAGCATGCTGTGATGCGCGCCGTGGCCAACTCCATGCCCCAAGTGCTCGAGAAGTAGCGCCGAGGCTCAACAGAGTATCTCGGTGAATTCGGGCTGTATGAGGGTGTTCTCTCACTGAGAGCGTGCTAGACTCAAATGAGTCGGACACGATCCGCGTCGTCCGATACGCCACCAGAGTTATCAGTCGAACCATCCCAGGCTGGCGGGTAACCCTTTGATGAAACTGATTCTCTCGACCGGTGCGTTCCCCGGATTTTCCGTCGAAAGCTCGATGAGTCTCGCTCGTGACGCCGGTGCGGACGGCGTCGAGCTGATGCTCACGCCTCGTTCCAGTCATCTCGATCCTGAATCCGTCTGCCGTCTCGAGGAGCGTTACGAGATTCCCGTACGCTCAGTCCACACCATCCTTCGCTTACGCCCGGCGTCTCCTGAAGTCCTCGCGCGCGACATCATCGATTCGGCGCGACTTGCTTCGCGATTTCCGCGCTGCAAAGCGCTTGTCGTTCACACGCCTCAGGTGCAGTCGCTGCACGATCCGGCGGCACGCGTCTGGTTCGACGCCGTCAACACAGCCGTCGACATCTCGCAGCGCGGGCGATTCTCTCTTGCCATTGAGAACAGCGGACGATCATCGAGCAAGACGCCGACCTGGGCGTTCGATCACCCGCATCGTCTGCTCTGGCTGACTGAAGAGTGGGACCTGAAGATCACCTATGACACGGCCCACGCGGCGAGCCGCAACTGGGAGCTGTTGGACACGCTCAAGGCATTCATGCCCCGCATCGCAAACGTCCACCTGAGCGACGTCGCTGAACGTCAGTACCGTATCGGACTGTGGAATGCGATGCGACGCGATCATCAGCTTCCAGGGCACGGCGTTCTGCCACTCGACGACGTATTGTTGCGGCTCGCGCAATCGCAATACGATGGACTGGTGACGCTCGAACTGAGTCCGGTTGCCGTGCAAGCGTGGTGGAGACCAGCGAGTCTGAAGCGCATCACCGAGGCAATTGAACGTTGCCGCGTATCCATGCGGCAGCTTCATCCTCCCCAGGGGCACACACAAGAGCGCATGTAGCATAGTCCCACGCGGCGTTCATGATGCATGTCGTCTTTCTGTCCCAAACGACCACGCGTACTGCGGTGCCGACCAGATTCTCTCGCGTTGTGCGTAACAAAACACCGGACGTCGTTCGACGCCCGGTGCTCCAAGTTCTCGTTCCGCGCTATTTCGATTAGCGCTTGGTGTACTGCGGCGCCTTACGCGCTCGCTTGAGTCCGACCTTCTTACGTTCCTTCACGCGAGAGTCACGTGTCAGGAAACCCGCTCGGCGCAATACGGGGCGCAATTCCGGATCGGAGCGCACCAGTGCTCGCGCAATCGCGTGACGAACCGCGCCCGCTTGACCCGTCATCCCGCCGCCAACCACACGGATCTGCACGTTGAACTTTTCGACCGTGTTGGTCAATCGAAGCGGTTCCGCGATGATGACCTGGTAGATGTCACGGCCGCCGAAATACTCGCGCGCCGTCTTGTTGTTCACTTCGAAGTTGCCACGTCCAGGATACAGCCGGGCGCGCGCCACTGCGCTCTTACGCCTGCCGGTGCCGTGAACGTATCGTTGCTGTTGTCGCTCTGCGGTGACTCCTGCTTCCACGGTTACTCGTCTCTCCTCTATCCTTCAATCCGCAACGGTTGAGGATTCTGAGCCGAGTGCGGATGATCCGGCCCGGCATAGATCTTCAGCTTCTTGAACATTGCGTCACCGAGCGAATTCTTCGGCAACATCATACGAATCGCTCGCTCCATCGGACGAGTCGGGTGCTTCACCAATTGATCGCGCAACGCCGTCGAGCGGAAGCCGCCCGGATACTGAGAGTGGCGATAATAGATCTTCTTCTCTTCTTTGTTGCCTGTGACGCGGATCTTTTCGGCGTTCACCACAATGACGTAGTCACCCATATCCATGTGCGTGGCGAATGTCGGTTTATGCTTGCCGCGAAGGATGCTGGCGATCTGCGAGGAGATACGCCCCAGCGTCTGATTCTCGGCGTCGACGATGAACCAGGACCGCTGGATTTCCGACGCCTTTGGCGTGTACGTTTTCATTCGAACCTGTGCTCCTCAATGGAAACGACGCCGCCAAATATCGGCGCCAAACCTCTTACCCCGTTGGGTATTCGACGCTCCAAAGTGTCAAGCCTTGCGGGGGCGCGCCGGCCGCCGCGACTCGTCGATCTCGGCTCGCCAGCACGTTCTCGAACCACTCGACCGATTGCGTTCCCAGGCCGACTTCGACCAGGTTTCCGACGATATTTCGAACCATGTGCGGCAGAAACCGGTCGGCTCGAATGCCAAACTCCAATAATTGCACGCCGTCCGATTCGCGTTCCCAGCCGGATGGGGCTTCGCCCCAATTCGCGGACATCATCTCTCGCGAACAATCTGCCGGGCTTCCTGGAACTCCAAGCCCCGCTCCGGCAAATGATGAGAAGTCCTGCCGACCGATCAAGACCTTCGCCGCCTCATTCATGCGCTCGACGTTCAGTGGTCGACGCACGTGCCAAGCATACCTTCTCATAAGTACCGGCGGTCTATGACCACACCATACTCTGTAACGATACTCACGCGTCCGCGCATCAAATCGGGCATGGAAACCAACAGGTGCCTCGCTCACCGCGAGAATCGAGACGTCATCTGGCGTGACCGAATCGAGCGCAAAGCGTAACGACTCTTGGTCTTTTCGCCACGGGACCGACGAACTGGCTACTTGCCCGACCGCGTGAACCCCGCGATCCGTGCGCCCCGCCAGGTCGATCGACGTCGCCGTTCCCGTCAAACGTCGGAGCCCATCTTCGACGACCTGCTGCACTGTCCGGACCGAAGACTGCCGTTGCGACCCGTAGAAATCGGTTCCGTCGTACCCGAGATCGATTCGAACGTGTTTCACAGTCGTATCGTCGGACAACGGAATCGGCAGTCTCCAACGCTACGCGACGAATTCGATCAATGCCATCGGCGCCGCATCGCCCCGGCGATTCCCGAGCTTATAGATGCGGGTGTAACCGCCGGCCTGGCCATCGAAACGAGGCCCGATTACATCGAACAGTTTCGCCGTCGCTCGCTCGTCAGCCAGGCGGGCCATCACGAGCCGGCGATGATGCTCTGAGTCCTCGCGTGACATGGTCACCAGCTTCTCGACGATCGGGCGAATGGTCTTCGCCTTCGCCTCAGTTGTCTGAATACGCTCGTGCAAGATCAGCGAAACCGCCAGATTGCGAAAGAGCGCCTTTCGCTGGTTCGTATTACGGCCGAATTTCCGGCCCGCGACGCGGTGCCTCATGGCTGAAGTCTCCCCACCCTATTCCGCGGCGTCCGAGTCGGCACCGCCGTCTGAGTCATCTTCTGAATCGTCTTCATCGACGCCCGCCCCGGTCGGCATCTCGAAGTCGTAGCCGAATTCGGACATACGCTCTTTGAGCTCCTGAAGCGAACGAGGACCGAAGTTACGAATCGAGAGCAGCTGCTCCGGCTCCATGTCGAGCACCTGACCGACACGGTCGATGTGGCGACTACGCAACGCGTTGAGCACGCGCGGCGACAAGCCGAGCTCGGCCAGTGGACGGGTGTCGGCCTCGGAAACCTGGCGCGTCGTCTCTTCGACTTCCTCAACCGGTTCACGGTTGAAGTCCGCGATCAGCCTGGTATGGTCGACGAGGATCTGTGCCGACCGAGATAGGGCATCGTCCGGCTCGATCGTGCCGTCCGTGATGATTTCAAGGATGAGCCGATCGTAGTCGGTCATCTGCCCAACGCGCGTATGCTCGACAACGTAGTTCACTTTTTCGATCGGCGTGAAGATCGCGTCGACCGGGATCTCACCAATCGAGAAGACCTCCTGCGCCTCGGCCGGCTGATAGCCACGGCCGCGGGCAACGACGAGATCCATCTCGAGACGAGCTCGATCATTGTCGAGTGTCGCGATGATCTGATCCGGATTGACGATTTCGATCTCGCCCGGCCAATCGATGTCACCTGCTGTGACGACGCCTTCGCCATGAGCGTAGAGGCTGGCGCGCGTCTCCCGGAACGACTCCGTCACGACACGCAGGCGGATGCGCTTGAGATTCAGAACGATTTCCGTCACATCCTCGCGAACACCCTCGATGGTCGAGAACTCATGCCAGACATCGGCGATGCGAACGCGCACGATAGCCGCGCCAGGAAGAGAGCGGAGCAAAATCCGGCGGAGTGAATTGCCGATCGTAATGCCGTATCCCGGCTCGAGCGGCTCAACGACGAAACGGCCGTAATTCACCCCAGAATGTGTCTGTTGAACTCGTGGTTGCGCGATTTCTAGCAATCGAATCAGCCTCCTCCGGCCAATAAGCGGCACGCCACCGTCGCCATGACCGACCGGTGCGTGCCCGCAGCGTGGCGTTACCGGCTGTAGAACTCAACGACGAGCTGTTCGTTGAGTGGTGGAATCTCAATCTGGTCGCGTGCCGGTGCGTTCACGACGCGCCCGCTCATGTTCTCCATGTCCCGCGTAAGCCAATCAGGGACGGGCTTTGAGCCAGCGGTCTCCACCACGATCTTGAAGTACTCGCGTTCGCGGCTCTGCGCTCGAACGGCGATCACGTCCTCAGGCTTGACGATGAAGGACGGAATGTTCGTCTTGCGGCCGTTCACCGTGAAGTGGCCGTGGCGCACGATCTGACGCGCTTGCTTGCGCGAATCGGCAAAGCCCAGCCGGTACACGACGTTGTCCAGACGCGTCTCGAGAATCTGTAGCAGGTTCTCACCGGTAACCCCGCCGCGGCGCTCAGCCTCGTCGAAGTGGCGTCGGAACTGTCCCTCGAGCACGCCGTACATCTTGCGAATCTTCTGCTTCTCACGAAGCTGGATGCCGTACTCAGACGGACGTCGCGAACGCTTCTGCCCATGCTGTCCTGGCGGGAAGTTCCGCATTGGCTGTCGCTGGACGATCGGACACTTCGGGCTGAGGCAACGCTCCCCTTTGAGGTAGAGCTTCAACCCTTCCCGTCGACAGATCCGGCAGACCGGCCCGGTGTACCTTGCCATTCATCCTCCTCGACCCACCGGGTCACCCGACCAGTGAGCCTGAATCTCAAACTCTCGTTAAACGCGCCGCCGCTTTGGTGGGCGGCAGCCATTATGTGGCACCGGAGTAACGTCGGCGATCGACGTGACCTGGATGCCGGTTGCTTGCAATGAACGGATCGCCATCTCACGACCAGAGCCTGGCCCCTTGATGAAGACGTCGACCTGCCGCATGCCATGCTCCATGGCCTTGCGGGCGGCGGTCTCGGCCGCGACCTGAGCCGCGTACGGCGTGCTCTTGCGCGATCCCTTGAAGCCCGAAGCTCCTGCACTGGACCACGCCACGACGTTGCCGACCTGATCCGTGAGAGTCACCATCGTGTTGTTGAATGTGGACTGCACGTAGGCACGACCGCGCGGAATGTTCTTCCGGTCACGTCGCCTTACTCGCCCCTTTGTTCGGCCAGTCCGTCGGCGATCCGCCATGCGCTTTGCGTCCTTTCCTGGTCATCTCATACGCTGGCGGGCATTGACGCCCGCCGTCTCAATCGGAATAGCGACCGATTTCTCGATCGATGTGGAAGACTAGCGGCCCTTGCGACGCACGCCAATGGCCTTCTTCGGGCCTTTACGCGTACGTGCATTCGTCTTGGTTCGCTGGCCGTGCACCGGAAGTCCACGACGATGCCGAAGACCACGATAGCTTCCGATATCCATCAGCCGCTTGATATTCATGCTGACTTCACGGCGAAGATCGCCTTCCACCAGCATCTCTTTTTCGACGATGTCACGCAGGCGCTGCACTTCGTCATCCGTGAGGTCGCGAACGCGCGTGTCACGACTGATGGACGTCTGGTCCAGGAGCCGATGGCTCGTCGTCAGCCCGATTCCGTAAATGTAGGTCAGGCCGATCTCGACCCGCTTTTCGCGTGGAAGATCGACGCCAGCGATACGTGCCATGTCTACCCCTTATCCCTGACGCTGCTTGTGCTTCGGGTTCGTGCAGATCACTCGCACGACCCCTCGCCGCCTGATGATTCGACAATTGTCACAACGCCGCTTAACTGATGCGGTCACCTTCATCGGTAGCCCACTTCCCCACCGTCGAGAACAAACCGTTTACGTTCTCAATCGGTATGTGATTCGTCCGCGAGATAGATCGTACGGTGAAAGCTCGACCCGTACCCGATCTCCGGGTAAGATGCGAATGAAATTGAGGCGCAACTTGCCAGAAATGTGTGCGAGCACTTCATGCCCGCCATCCAGCTCCACACGGAACATTGCGTTCGGCAGCGGTTCCGTGACCTTGCCTTCGACCTCGATGACATCCTTCTTGGTCACTTGTCACCTCGGACCTGCGCACAACTAAGTGCGCACGTCGAACGCATGCGCCACAACGGCGCATTATACCATAAAATCTCCTCAGCGGGTCAACAATTCCGGATCTCCCGGCGTAATCAGCACCGTATGCTCGTAATGCGCCGACAGTCCACCATCTTCCGTAACCACCGTCCACCCGTCGTCTAGAAACCGGACACGCGGATCACCAGTGGTAAACATCGGCTCGATCGCGATCGTCATTCCCGGCCTCAGCAGCGCTCCACTTCCTGCGCGACCGTAGTTCGGAATCGAAGGATCTTCCCAAAGGGATCGACCAACGCCATGTCCCGTAAGCTCTCTGACGATTCCGTAACCTTCGCCATCCGCGACCTGCTGCACGGCCGCCGAGATGTCTCCGATGCGGTTTCCCGCTCGCGCCATCGTGACGCCGCTGGCAAATCCTTGCTCGGTTATGTCGATCAGACGGCGCGCCTGGTCGGAGATGTTACCGACTGGCAAGGTCAGTGCCGAGTCCGCATGATATCCATCAAGATAGGCGCCTACATCAATCGAGAAGATGTCGCCCTCAACGAGCTTGCGTGGCCCAGGAATGCCATGAACCACCTCTTCGTTCACCGACGCGCAGATGCTTGCCGTGAAACCCTGATGACCCAGAAACGACGGCGACGCTCCATGCGACTCAATCAGCTCTCGCGATAACCGATCGAGCTCAGCGGTCGTCACGCCCGGACGGACCTCGCTCCGCATCAGGTCCAAGACTTCGGCAACGATCTTACCGGCGCGCCGCATGATCTCGATCTCGCGCGTCGACTTCAGGGTGATGGCCATCAGGTCGCGTCGAGTCGCTTCTCGAGTCCGTCGATGATCGACGAACTCACTTCATCGATCGGACGATCTCCATCGATATCGATCAGCAGACCGGCTTTCCGATAGTAGGCCAGGACCGGCGCCGTCTGCTCGTAATAGATCGACAGTCTGCGCTCAACTGCTTCCGGCGTGTCGTCGCTGCGCTGCGTCAGTTGCGAGCCGCAGACGTCGCAGACGCCCTCATCCTTCGGCGGGTTGAAGACTCGGTGATAGGTCGCGCCGCAGCTCGGACAGATCAATCGGCCCGTGAGCCGGTCCATCAGGATCTCACGTGGAACGTCGACGTGAACGACGGCCGCCAGACGGTCTCCGCGATCGCGGAGCGCCACGTCAAGCGCTTCGGCCTGAACCTGGTTGCGCGGAAACCCATCGAGCAGCATCCCGCGTACATTCGGGTCACCCTGAAGCACGTCGTCGACGCGCGTCATCAGCATGCGGATTGTCAGATCGTCGGGAACGAGGGCTCCGCGATCATAGTACGAGCGAACTTCTTTTCCGAGGTCAGTATCGCTCGCCATGACTTCGCGAAACAAATCGCCGGTCGCAACGTGAGCGAGCCCCAGTCGCGGCGCCACAACCGCCGCTTGCGTCCCTTTTCCCGCTCCTTGTGGACCCATGATGATCACATGGGTCGCTCCGGTCCCTGTCACGAAACTCCCGTGCCTAACGTATGAATCCTTCGTAGTTTCTCATCATCAGCTGCGCTTCGAGCTGACGCATCGTATCGATGGCCACCCCAACCACGATCAGCAAGGCCGTTGAGCTAATCAACAACGTACGCACGTTCGTGATCAAGCCAGCGAAATACGGCAGCACGGCGACGAGACCAAGGAAGAGAGCCCCTGCCAGCGTGATTCGCATGAGCACCCGGGTGAGGTAGCTGTTTGTGTTCTTCCCAGGACGCACGCCAGGAATGAACGCGCCCTGCTTCTGCAAGTTCTCGGCGATGTTCTGCTGTTGGAACAGCACCATGGTGTAGAAGTACGTGAACAACACCACCATAGCGAAGTAGATCGCTTGATATGTTCCCGATTGCGGATTGAAGAAATTTGCCAAGCTGGTGGCCGCATTGGTCACCCAGCCCTTGTTCGACGTTTGCAAGAAGTTGGCGATCATCCCTGGGAAGACCATGATGCTGACTGCGAAGATCAGCGGGATCATGCCCGCGGAATTGACCTTGAGCGGGATGAATGTGCTGCCACCGCCATAGACGCGACCGCGTCGAACTCGCTTAGCGTGCTGAACTGGGATGCGGCGCATGCCTTCGTTCATCAGGACCATGCCGACGATCGTGAAGAGTCCGATGGCCAGGAACGCGACGGTGCCCATGACGTTCTGCGCGAGTGTTCCACCGGAAATTAGGTTGCCGACGGCCGATGGAAGACTGGCGACGATGCCACCGAAAATGATGATCGAGACGCCGTTGCCGATGCCATTCTCGGTGATCAGCTCACCGAGCCAAACCAGCAGAATCGTGCCGGCGGTCATCATCAGCAGAATCGCGATACTGCGCAACGCGGTTGCCGAATTGAACAGCCCGAAATTCGAGAGGACGTTGTTGCGCTCCATCAGAACGGCCTGGCCGTAGCCCTGCAACAGCGCGATCGGAACCGTGATCCAGTGCGTGTACTGGTTGATCTTTTGCTGCCCTGATTCGCCCTCTTTGGAAAGCTCGTCCAGCGCCGGAATGGTCGGTGTGAGCAACTGCATGATGATCGACGCCGTGATGTAGGGATAGACGCCCATCGCCAGAATCGAGAAGTTCTTCAGCGTGCTCCCTGAGAAGAGGTTGAGCATGCCGAGGAGCTGATTCTGCTCGAGGAGGGTCGACAGAGCAGCACGATCGACTCCAGGGACTGGAATCGTTGCCAGAAAGCGGAAGATGACCAGGATTCCAAGTGTGAAGAAGATCTTTCGCCGCAAGTCCGGAATCTTGAATGCATTGACGGCAGCTTCGAGCATTATTCAATGACCTCCGTGGTCCCACCCGCTGCTTCAATCTTCTTCTTCGCACTGCTCGAGAACTTGTGAGCCCGCACGGTGAACTTTCGGTTGACCCTGCCCTCGCCAAGTATCTTGACCGGGAACTCCAGACCACGCGTAATTCCAGCTTCATACAACGCTTCAGGCGTCACGGTCGTCACCGAATCGTCGAGACCGTTCAAGCGCTCGACGTTGATGACCTCGTACACCGTTTTGAAGATGTTGGTGAAGCCGCGCTTGTATGACATCCGAGTGTAAAGAGGATGCTGGCCGCCCTCAAATCCCGGACGGATACTGCCGCGGGCGCGTTGCCCCTTCGTACCACGTCCGGCGGTCTTACCCTTGCCGGATGACGTGCCGCGACCCACCCGCTTTTTCTCGGTGCGGGAGCCGGGACTCGGCTTCAAATCGTGCAATTGCATTCTGGTCTCTCCCACGTGGCGCCGTGCCGTATGACGGCACCGGTTACTCTGCTTCCGCGTCCTCTATCCGCACCAGATGTCGGACCTTATAGACCATGCCGCGAATAGATGGTGTGTCCGACTTCTCGATCGTTTGATTCAACCGGTGAAACCCAAGCAAGCGAACAGTTTCGCCCTGGTCGCGCGGGTATCCGATGGTACTTCGAAAATAGGTGATACGCATCTTGCCCTCGCTCATGCCAGCTCCGCTTTCTCCTTACGGCGAAACCGCTCGGCGGGCAGACCGCGACGAGCCGCGACTGCTTCTGGTGACTCGAGCTCGCTGAGCGCCAGAATAGCGGCACGTGTGACGTTCACCGGATTGTTGCTGCCAAACGACTTGGTCAGGATATCCTGAATTCCGGCAGCCTCAACAACGGCGCGCACACCGGCGCCCGCGATGACGCCAGTACCAGGAGCAGCCGGCTTCATCAGTACACGAGCGGCACCGAATTTAACCTCGATCGGGTGCGGAATCGTTCGACCCGAAAGTGGCACGCGAATCATGCTCTTCTTGGCCGTCTCAACCGCCTTGCGGATCGAATCAGGAACCTCACCAGCTTTGCCGAGTCCAACGCCGACCTGGCCATGACCATCGCCGACGACGACAACCGTGCTGAAGCTGAATCGACGTCCGCCTTTGACGACCTTGGCGACGCGGTTGATCTGCACCACCCGCTCGTCAAGCTGCGGACCGTCTTGGTCCCTACCACGACGTGATTGATTTCGATTTACCATACGCCTTGCCCGTTCACCTCTCGGTCAGCGATCGATGCGATCGTCTGCTAGAAATCGAGTCCGGATTCGCGGGCACCCTCGGCGACCGCTCGAACACGTCCGTGATATTTGTAGCCGCCACGGTCGAAGACGACCTGTTTGATGCCGCTCGCCAGCGCACGCTCGCCCACGACCTGACCGACCAGCTTCGCCTGCGCCAGTTTGGGATGCTCCTCAGGAAACCGCTCACGCACTTCGGATTCGAGCGTCGAAGCGGCCACGAGCGTGTGTCCGTCAGTGTCGTCGATGATCTGAGCGTAAATGTGCACGTTACTGCGGAACACGTTCAGACGCGGTCGCGCAGTGGTGCCGGAAACACGCGCTCGAACGCGCAGATGGCGTCGCTGTCGCGGTGATAGCTGTCGTTTGTACTGATAGCGCATCGCGCGTTATGTCCCTTTCACGAACGGCCATGAGCCTGGGCTCCGCCCACCGCTCGATGCGCCCTCTGAGCACAGCCGAACGGCAACGATACCACGCTCGCTCCGCACGCTCTACGTCGGCTACTTCCCGACTTTGCCAGCTTTTCCAGCCTTGCGGCGAACGCGCTCGCCGAAATATCGAATGCCTTTGCCCTTGTAAGGTTCCGGCGGGCGAATCCGTCGAATCTGCGCGGACTGCTCGCCAACCAGCTGCTTGTCGATGCCAATGACGCCAATACGCGTCGGCGTGTCGACCGCGAAGCTGATTCCTGGCGCCGGTTCAACTCGCACCGGGTGCGAAAAGCCGACCAAAAGCACGAGCGTCTTGCCGTCGAGCGAAGCTCGATAGCCGACTCCTTGGATCTCGAGATCCTTGCGGTAGCCATCAGTCACACCTTTGACCATGTTGGCGACCAGCGTACGAGTCAGGCCGTGAAGCGCGCGGAACTGACGCTCGTCAGACGGACGCTGCACTTGAAGCGTCCCGTTCTCGCGTGTGAACAGCATCTCGCGATTCACCGTTTGCGACAGCTCACCTTTTGGCCCCTTGACACGCACGAGACCGGGCGTGACGTCGACGTCGACACCGCTCGGGATGGGAATTGCCAGATTACCGATACGTGACATGATCTTCCCCCGTCGTTTGGCTCGGCAACGTCCTTACCAAACCGTACAGAGAACCTCGCCGCCAATACCTCGATGACGAGCTTCGCGCCCAGACAGTACGCCTTGCGACGTGCTCACGATCGAAGTGCCAAGTCCGCTCCGGACCGTGGGAATCTCGTCCTTGCTCGCGTAGACGCGCAAGCCCGGCTTTGAGACTCGCTTGACCTCGCGGATCGCATGCGCGCGGTTCGAGCCGTACTTCAGCTCAATTCGCAGCACCGACACGGGGCGTCGTTCTTCGACGTGGAATCCGCCGATGTACCCCTCCTGCTGGAGGATCTTCGCCACCGCCACCAGGATTTTTGATGTTGGCATCGACGTTTCCGGTTGCCGAGCCATGCCAGCATTCCGGATGCGCGTAAGCATGTCCGCAATTGGATCGTTGATCGTCATTGTCTCTCGTTACTCCGCTCTCCGCCTGCTACCAGCTCGACTTTGTGACGCCCGGCAGCTTTCCGGTGAGTGCCAGCTCTCGGAAACAGATTCGGCAGACTCCAAACTTACGCATATAGGCGCGAGGACGTCCGCAGAGCTTGCACCGGTTGTGGGCGCGAACCGTGTACTTGGCCGGTCGCATCGATTTGATGATTTTAGACTTTTTTGCCATATCCTCCCCGATCACGCTTCTCGCAACGGCATGCCGAGAAGGTTCAAGAGCATTCGTCCTTCTTCATCGGTTTTCGCCGTCGTCACGATCGAGATTTCGAGCCCTCGAACTCGATCGATTCGGTCGTACTCGATCTCCGGGAACACGAGCTGCTCACGAAGGCCGAGCGAATAGTTGCCTCGTCCATCAAATGACCGGGGCGAGAGTCCGCGAAAGTCACGAATGCGCGGTAGCGCCGTGCCAATCAAGCGGTCCAGGAACTCGTACATTCGATCACCACGCAACGTCACCATGGCGCCAATGGGCATACCGGCTCGCAACCGGAAGGCTGCCACCGACTTTTTCGCGCGAGTGATGACCGGTTTCTGACCGGTGATGATCGACAGATCATTGGTGGCCGCGTCAAGGGCCCGGGCGTTGGCTATCGCTTCGCCCAGTCCAATGTTCACGACGATCTTTTCAAGCCGCGGCACCTCGTGCACATTCCCGAGGCCGAATTCGGACATCAGCGCGGGAACGGCTTCCTCTCTGTAGCGTTCTTTCAATCGCGGGATCATTCCTGCATCCTCACCACAAGCAGCGCACGTCTACTTCGTCAAATCCGCTTTCTCGATCGGGGCATCGCACTTCTTGCAAAACCGGATCTTTCTGCCTTGTTCATTCGTGCGAAATCCGGCGCGCGTCGGCTTGTTGCACGACGGGCACCACAGCATCACATTTGAGACGTGCAGCGGGGCTTCCTTCTCGATGATGCCCGCCTGCCGCACGCCGGCAACAGCCTTTTGGTGCCGGTGAACGATGTTGATCCCTTCGACGATCAACCGATCCTCACGCGGCAGGTTCTGACGAACGCGTCCGCGTGCGCCCCGGTCCTTGCCCGCGATGACCACCACTTCGTCACCGGTGATGATTTTCTCTGCCATTCGTATCGCCTCGTTCCCTGGTCTCGCCTACAAAACCTCTGGTGCCAGGGACACGATGCGCATATATTGCCGATCGCGTAGCTCACGAGCGACCGGACCAAAAATACGCGTCCCTCGCGGATTCCCCTGCGGGGTGATCAGCACGGCGGCGTTGTCGTCAAACTTGATATGTGAACCATCCGGTCGGCCGTACTCCTGTGCCGTCCGAACGACGACCGCGCGCACAACGTCACCCTTTTTGACGCCGGTGTGCGGCTGAGCCGCCTTCACCGCCGCGATGATGATGTCGCCAACGCCCGCGTAGCGGCGGGACGAGCCACCCAGAACCCGAATGCACATGATCTCTCGGGCGCCGGAATTATCGGCAACCGTCAGACGTGTCTGCGGCTGGATCATTGCCTTCTCACTCCTTCGTCTCCCTGTTACGTC
The DNA here is from genome assembly GCA_963815715.1 of uncultured Chloroflexia bacterium. GTDB lineage: Bacteria > Chloroflexota > Chloroflexia > Thermomicrobiales > Thermomicrobiaceae > CALAGB01. The sequence goes on from CAWFHU010000001.1 coordinate 481,923, forward strand.
GCTAGGCCTCGGCAGCCCGCTCGAGGATTTGGCGAACGATCCAGCGTTTCGTCTTGCTCAGTGGCCGCGTCTCCTCGATCTGCACAAGATCACCGACGTGGCAGAGGTTCTGCTCGTCATGAGCCTTGAATCGGCTCGTGCGTCGGATCGTCTTGCGATAGATCGGGTGACGGCGAACATAGTCCACCGAGACGATCACGGTCTTATCCATCTTGTCCGAAACCACGCGACCAACCTTGATCATTCGCGGTTTCACCTGTGTGGATGCCGACTCTTCCATATCTTGGGTGTCCGTCCTCCCACGTCTCGGGACCGCCTACTCGGCGAGCAATTGCTCCAACTCGGCGGCCATCATTCGCTCGGTTTCAATCGTCTTGATCCGAGCGATGTCGCGCTTGATCTTGCGAATCCGCGACGAATCGGTCATTTTGCCGACCGCCTCGTCGAATCGCAGCGACTGCCACTCGGTCTTCAGCTCATCGATTTTGGCGACGAGCTCGAAATCGGTCATGCCGCGTAGCTCAGATGCTTTCACGTGTCGCTCTCCTATCCCTCGACCGATGCCTCTTGCGAGACGCCTGTTCCGGTCGACTCACGCGTGACGATGCGACACTTGATCGGCAGCTTGTGAATCGCTCGCATCAACGCATCCTGGGCTAGATCCTCACGAACGCCACCAAGCTCGAACATGATGCGACCGGGCTTGACCACGGCGACCCAGAATTCCGGGTTGCCCTTGCCTTTTCCCATTCGCGTTTCCGCCGGCTTCTGCGTCACAGGCTTGTCTGGGAAGATGCGAATCCAAACCTTCCCGCCACGACGGATCGCGTTGGTGATCGCGCGACGAGAGGCCTCGATTTGGCGGCTGTTGATCCAGGCCGGCTCAAGCGCCTGAATGCCATAGTCACCAAAGACGACCGTCGTGCCACGTGATGCCATGCCCGTCATCCGGCCTCGCATCATCTTGCGGTGTTTCACCCGCTTGGGCATCAACATGTTTACGGTTCCAATCTTCTTAGTTGCCGAAACCGGCTAATCGCCCGTTGCTTCGAGTTCCGCCACGTCGAACACCGGCTTGGGCTCTGGAAGCACGTCGCCTCGATAGACCCAAACCTTCACGCCAATACGACCATACGTGGTGCGCGCGTGAACAACGGCGAAATCGATATTCGCACGGATCGTGTGTAGCGGTACTCGACCATTCATCTCAGTGACTGAACGAGACATCTCGGCGCCACCGAGGCGACCGCTCACCTTGATCTTGATGCCCTTGATGCTGCCACGCCGCATCGCCTGAGTCGCAGCTTGCTTCATCGCGCGACGATACGCCACACGGCGCGCAAGCTGTTCGGCGATGCTCTCCGCAACCAACCGCGCGTCCGATTCGGGCTCTTTGATCTCCTCGATCTTCAAGTGGACCTTCTTGCCCACCTGCTGCTCGAGAAGCTGGCGCAAGCGCTCGACGTTCGAGCCCTGCTTGCCAATCACGATCCCTGGCTTCGACGTGTGGATCGCCACTTCAATGCGGTTCGCGGATCGCTCGATCTCAATTCGAGAAATCCCGGCACGCGTCAGTTCGTCGTTGATGATCCGCCGAATGAAGAGGTCTTCATGCAGCTGCTCAGTATAGTTGCGTTCCGCATACCATTTGGATTCCCAGTCATGGACGATGCCGAGACGGAATCCGATAGGATGTACCTTTCGACCCAAGCTATGCCCCCTCCTCGATCTCGTCCACGATTACGGTAATGTGCGAAGTGCGCTTCAACTGCCGGTTGACCCGGCCACGCGCTCGGGCACGCCACCGTTTGAAGGTCGGACCCTCATCGGCGAATATCGCCTTGATGTAGAGGGTGTCAGGGTCGAGATCGTAATTGTGCTCGGCATTCGCCGCGGCCGATTTCACGACCTTCAGCACGTCAACGGCTGACTTCTGGGGCAGAAACCGCAGAATCGCGAGCGCGTCAACGACCGGTTTCCCGCGCACCGCATTGACGACCAGGCGCGCTTTTTGCGCCGAGACCTGAACGCCTTTGGCTTTGGCTGTCACTTCCATCTCAGACGTCTCCTCGGAAACCGAACGTCAATCGCCTTGTCATCGTCGCCGGCTTGCTCGCTCGGCATCTTTGCCGTGACCGCGGTAGGTGCGAGTCGGGGCAAATTCGCCCAGCTTGTGGCCGACCATCTGCTCGGTCACGAAGATCGGGACGTGACGCCGCCCGTCATGAATGGCCACCGTGTGGCCGATCATGTCCGGATAGATCGTCGACGCGCGCGCCCAGGTCCGGATGACCCGGCGATCCCCGGACGAGTTCATTTTCGCGATCTTCTGCTCAAGATTCGCGTCGATGTAAGGGCCCTTTTTAGACGATCTTCCCAAAATGCTCCTCCAGCCGCTCCGGCGCTGTTATCGCCGTTTGCCGCGACGACGAATAATCATCTTGTCAGTACTCTTGTTGTTTCGCGTGCGATAGCCGAGCGTCGGCTTGCCCCATGGCGTCTTCGGCTGTCCGCCGATCGGCGCTCGGCCCTCGCCACCGCCATGCGGATGGTCGCGCGGGTTCATCACGGAGCCGCGCACGGTCGGTCGCTTACCCATGTGACGTGCGCGTCCCGCTTTACCGATACGCACGTTCTCGTGATCCGTGTTGCCCACCTGGCCAAGCGTCGCCATGCATTCCAATCGAACGAGGCGAACCTCGCCGGATGGCATACGAATCTGTGCGTAGTCGTCCTGCTTGGCCATCAACTGAGCTGACACGCCCGCGGATCGAACCATCTGCCCGCCCCGGCCTGGGTAAAGCTCGATGTTGTGGATCTGCGTGCCGAGCGGGATGTCTTCCAGCGGCAGCGCGTTGCCGAGGCGAATCGGCGACCCAGCGCCAGACTGCACCTCGTCGCCGACCTTCAGGCCGAGCGGCGCGAGCATGTAGCGCTTCTCGCCGTCGCGATAGAAGAGGAGTGCGATATTGGCCGAACGGTTCGGATCGTATTCGATGGCCGCCACACGAGCGACCACGCCAAACTTGTCGCGTTTGAAATCGATCTTGCGATAATAGCGCTTCGCTCCACCACCTTGATGGCGTACGGTCAGGCGACCCTGGTTGTTGCGCCCGGCCTTCCGCTTAAGCGGTTCAATGAGCGATTTCTCCGGCCGCTTCTTGGTTACCTCATCGAACGTCGAAACAGTCATGTTGCGACGCCCGGGAGAGGTTGGTTTGTACTTTCGAATCGGCATCGTCGGTTCCTCTCTGCCCCGTCTCGCTTCGGCCTAAACGGCGCCGAAGATGTCGATCGATTGCCCCTCACGGAGCGTCACGATCGCTTTCTTCCATGACGGGGTGAAGCCGATACTTTGCCGGCGGCTGCGACGCCCTGAGCGCCTGCGCTCTTTGCCCCGTACGTTCATCACGTTGACGGCCATGACCTCCACGTTGAAGGTTCGCTCGACCGCCTCTTTGATCTGAATCTTATTTGCGTCCTTCGCAACCGCGAAGCAGTACTGCCCGATTTCCATGAGCATCGTGTTCTTTTCGGTGATCACCGGGCGACGCAATACATCTTGGTAGTCCATCGTCTGCCTCTCAATTCGCCCAGAGCTGGTGGATTACATCCACGGCATCGCGGGATATCACCAATCGCTCATGCTTCAGTACGTCACGAATATTGACGTACTGGACGGACAGAACCTTCACGTTCTTCAGGTTGCCCGCGCCACGCCGCACGCTCGCGGAGTCGCTGACGACGAGCAACGTTGAACGCGCCTCGCCGTTCGGGAGCGCCGCGAGAACCGTTCGCATTTCACGGGTCTTCGGTTCGACGTCACTCAGGCCATCCACGACGACGAGCTGCTCGTCACGTTGCTTCACCGAAAGGACCGAACGAATCGCCAGATGGCGCATCTTCTTCGGCATGTCCTGGGTGTACTTGCGCGGATGCGGACCCCAGACGACACCGCCACCCCGCCATTGCGGCGAGCGGATGCTGCCCTGACGAGCGCGACCGGTACCCTTTTGGCGCCACGGCTTGCGGCCGCCGCCGCGAACCTCCCCGCGGGTCTTCGTGTCGTGCGTTCCCAGACGTGCGTTTGCCATCTGGCGCACAAATGCTTGATGCATCACGGGAACGTTTGGCTCGATGCCAAAGACCGAGTCGGCGAGATCAACCTCGCCAGCCGCGTTCCCCTTCACGTCAAAAACCGTCTGCTGCACCTGTTGCTCTCTCTTCCTACGAGGCGCCTGCAGCAGCACGCTCGAGCTGTTTAATTGCGTGCCGCACGAGGATCACTTCACCGCTCGCACCAGGGACAGAGCCTCGCACGAGAACAACGTTTCGTTCCTGGTCGACGCGCACCACAGTCAGATTCTGAACCGTGACACGCTCATTCCCCATGCGACCGGCCATTTTCATGCCCTTGATCACACGGCTTGGAGTGGCGCTGGCACCGATCGAACCGGGAGCGCGATGCCGGTCGGACTGACCGTGCGTCTTCGGACCGCCACTGAAGTTGTGGCGCTTCACGACGCCCTGAAAGCCCTTGCCCTTGCTCGTCCCGCTCACGTCGACCATTTGGCCTGCCTCGAATACGGTGCAGTCGATGAGCTGTCCGACGCTGTAGTCGTCGATCGCGTCGGTCTTGACCTCACGCAGCACCTTCGACGTCGCTCCCGACGCCTTCAGGTGTCCACGTTGGGGCGAGTTCAACCGCTTGCGCTCGCCAAATCCGAGCTGCAGCGCCTCGTACCCGTCCCGGTCCATGGTCTTGACCTGTGTCACTACGCACGGCCCGACCTCCAGCACGGTGACCGGCACGACCTGGCCGGTCTCGTCGAAGATCTGGGTCATACCCAGCTTTTTACCTAAGAGTCCCTCAATCATTGGCTCTCTCCAGATCAGGACGCAACGGCAGACGAGGGTTTGTCCGCCGTCGCATGCAGAGCATGATCGCAGTGATCAGCTATAGCTTGATTTCGATATCGACGCCGGCCGGCAGGTTCAGCCGCATCAGCGCCCGGATCGTTCCCTGACTCGGTTCGAGCACGTCGATCAGACGCTTGTGCGTCCGGATCTCGAACTGCTCCTGCGAGTCCTTGTCAATGAACGGAGATCGAACCACGCTGAACTTCTCGATACGGGTGGGAAGGGGCACCGGCCCTGAAACCTTGGCGCCGGTGCTTTCCGCCGTGTCGACGATCTTGGCCGCCGACTGGTCGAGAATCTTGTGGTCGTATGCCTTCAGACGGATGCGAATTTTTTGCGACGCTCGTCGTGCCGTCATCGTTATCGTCCCCCGTTACTTACTGCACGACTTTGGTCACGGCGCCTGCCCCGACCGTTCGGCCACCTTCGCGAATCGCGAAGCGCAACCCCTCTTCGATGGCCACTGGCTGGATCAACTCCACCTGCATCTCGATGTTGTCGCCTGGCATCACCATCTCGACGCCTTCCGGCAGCTCGATCGAGCCCGTGACATCCGTCGTGCGGATGTAGAACTGCGGTCGATAGCCAGGGAAGAAGGGCGTGTGCCGTCCACCTTCTTCTTTCGACAACACGTAGACCTGTGCCGCGAACTTGGTGTGCGGCGTGATCGACTTCGGCTGTGCCAGCACCTGCCCGCGCTGTACGTCATCTCGCTCGATGCCGCGCAACAGACAGCCGACGTTGTCCCCCGCCACCCCTTCGTCCAGCGTTTTCTGGAACATCTCCACCCCGGTCACCACGATCGAGCGGGTCGGCGTGATCCCCACCAACTCCACCGTCTCACCGGTCTTGACCTTGCCGCGCTCGACCCGGCCCGTCACTACCGTGCCACGTCCCTTGATCCCGAACACGTCTTCGATCGGCATCAGGAATGGCTGATCCACGGCCCGCTCCGGCGTCGGAATGTAGTCGTCCACCGCCTGCATCAGCTCCAGGATCGGGGCGTACTCCGGACTGGTCGGATCGGTCGACTCCGACTCCAGGGCCGCCAGGGCGGATCCCCGCACCACCGGCACCTCGTCACCGGGGAAGCCGTAGGTCGAGAGGAGCTCTCGCACCTCGAGCTCGACCAGCTCCAGCAGCTCCGGGTCGTCCATCATGTCCACTTTGTTCAGAAACACGACCATGGCCGGCACTTCCACCTGCCGCGCCAACAGGATGTGCTCCCGCGTCTGCGGCATCGGGCCGTCGGGGGCCGAGACCACCAGGATGGCGCCGTCCATCTGCGCCGCTCCGGTGATCATGTTCTTGATGTAGTCGGCATGGCCCGGGCAGTCGACGTGGGCGTAGTGTCGCTTCTCGGTCTCGTACTCAACGTGGGCGATGGCGATGGTGATGCCACGCTCCCGCTCTTCCGGCGCGTTGTCGATCGAGTCAAACGAGCGAAACTTCGATCCACCACTCAACCCCAAGGTCTTGGTGATGGCCGCTGTCAGCGTCGTCTTCCCATGGTCGACATGCCCGATGGTTCCAATATTGATATGCGGCTTCGTCCGCTCAAACCGCTGCTTCCCCACTGCGTCATCCTCCAGATAACTCGCCAGACGGCCCGATGCCGCCGCGATCGATTAACCGCGTTGCGCTTTAGCTTTCATCTCCGACGCCAGGCCCTCAGGAACCGGCTCGTAATGATCGAACTCCATTGAATAGGTTGCTCGGCCCTGCGACATCGAGCGCAGATCGGTGGCATACCCGAACATGTTGGCCAGCGGCACGAATGCTCGGACCACCTGAGTGGTGACCTGCATCTCCATGCCTTCGATATGACCACGCCGTGCCGAAAGGTCGCCAATGACGTCTCCCATGAAATCCTCGGGAGTGCGAACTTCGACCTTCATGAACGGCTCGAGTATCACGGGCTTGCCTCGACGAACACCATCTTTGAGCGCCATCGAACCGGCGATCTTGAAGGCCATCTCGCTAGAGTCGACCTCGTGATACGAGCCGTCAACCAGCGCGACCTTCAGGTCCACGATCGGATTGCCCGAATCGCCGCCCGCCTCCATCGCTTCACGCACACCGGACTCGACAGCCGATATGTACTCGCGCGGAACCGAACCGCCGACGATCTTGTCCTCGAAGACGTAGCCACTGCCGCGATCGAGGGGATCGATCTCCAACCAGACATGGCCGTATTGGCCCTTGCCGCCGGATTGACGCACGAACCGACCTTCAACGCGCACCGGCTTGGTGATCGTCTCCTTATAGGCCACCTGCGGCTTACCAATATTGGCGCCGACTTTGAACTCGCGCAGCATGCGGTCGACAATGACCTCGAGATGAAGCTCACCCATGCCCCGAATGATCGTCTGACCACTATCGGGGTCGGTGTTCATCTGGAACGTTGGATCCTCTTCCGCTAACCGCGCCAGAGCCATGCCCATTTTGTCTTGGTCGGAGCGCGTCTTGGGCTCGACCGCCACAGAAATGACCGGCTCCGGGAACTGGATCGTCTCGAGCAAGATCGGCCGATCGCCGTCGCACAAGGTATCGCCGGTAAAGGTGCTCTTGAGCCCAATAACGGCGCCGATGTCCCCGGCGTAGATCGTATCGATCTCTTCGCGATGGTTGGCATGCATGCGCAGCAGACGGCCAACGCGCTCGCGCTGATCCTTGGTCGAATTCTGAACATAGCTACCCGACGACATCTGGCCGGAGTAAACGCGCACATAGGCCAGCCGGCCAACATGCGGGTCCGACACGATCTTGAAGGCGAGCGCCGAGAAGGGCTCGTCCGGATCGGTCGTCCGAATGTCGGGCTCTCCAGTAGAGGGGATAATTCCCTGCACCGGAGGCACATCGCTCGGCGAAGGCAGGTAATCGACGATCGCATCGAGCATTCGCTGTACGCCCTTATTCTTGAGCGCCGTTCCACACAGGATGGGAACGAGTGTTCCAGCGATCGTCGCGGTACGAAGCGCCGCGCGCAGCTCGTCGGTGCTGATCTCTTCATCTTCGAGATAGCGCATCATCAGATCTTCGTCCGACTCGGCGATCATCTCGACCAGCTCGTGACGACGCTGCTGCGCGTCTTCAAGCATGTCGGCCGGAACGTCGGCGATCTCGATGTTTTGTCCAAGGTCGTCGTGAAAGATGTAGGACTTGAGATCGATCAGATCGATGATTCCCAGGAAGTCCGATTCCTGGCCGATCGGAATCTGAATAACCGCGGGCCTGGCCTTGAGGCGCTCCACGATCATCTCGACCGTGCGCCAGAAGTTCGCTCCAGTGCGGTCCATCTTATTGACGAAGCAGATACGCGGCACGCGGTATTTATCCGCCTGACGCCAGACTGTCTCAGACTGCGGCTCGACTCCGGCGACTGCGTCGAACACCACCACGCCGCCGTCAAGCACGCGCAATGAGCGCTCCACCTCGACCGTAAAGTCGACGTGACCCGGCGTATCGATAATGTTGATGCGGTGATCATCCCAAAAACAGGTCGTGGCCGCCGACGTGATGGTGATGCCGCGCTCGCGCTCCTGGACCATCCAGTCCATGGTCGCGGCGCCCTCATGCACCTCACCGGTTCGGTGAATTCGACCCGTATAAAAGAGGATCCGCTCAGTCGTGGTCGTCTTGCCGGCATCGATATGCGCAATGATGCCGATATTCCTCGTACGAGCGAGGTCCTGCAACACACCTTCAGTTTTTTGGGTTGCCGTGCTACTCATGATAAGTACGTGATTCCCAACGCATTCCGGCCGTCACCGCCCGGTATGATGCCGTTTACCATCGGTAGTGCGAGAACGCCCGGTTTGCCTCAGCCATGCGGTGCGTATCTTCGCGTCGTTTGATCGTCGTTCCAGTGTTGTTGGACGCGTCCAGGAGCTCCGCCGCGAGCTTCTCCGCCATCGATCGTCCGGATCGCGATCGCGCCGCCTGCAGCAGCCAACGAATCGCGAGCGACAACCGGCGCGCGGGCTCGATCTGCACCGGAACCTGGTATGTGGCGCCACCGACTCGACGTGGCTTCACCTCGACGAGTGGAGTGGCGTTGTGGATGGCCTGCTGAAATACGTCGACCGGGTCACGCCCTGTGCGCTCCTGAATGATGTCGAGCGCTCCATAGACGATCCGCTCGGCGACGCCCTTCTTGCCCCGCGTCATGACTTTGTTGACAACACGCGAGACCAGCTCGCTTCCATATCGCGGGTCTGGCGGAACGATACGCCGCTCTACTTTTGCTCGTCTCGGCATTCGGTGCTTGCCTCCCACGCGCCCTGTCAGCGCTTACAGACCGGTGACCACCTAAAATGGTCTCGCTCGTCAATCGCCCACCACGGACGACGGCTCTGAGATTCTTGGCGGCTCTGCGCGATTCCTCGCCCAAGAGCTCAAATATTCGCGACACGAAAAAGCGGTCAGCACGAGATAAACTTCGTGAGGCCGCTTTCCGTACCGTACGATCTAGAGAAGAGAAAGTTCGCCGCGGTATCTCGCGACGAACGGAGGCAGAATCTGCCTAGCTCTTCGTCCTCTTAGTCCCGTACTTTGACCGCCCCTGTTTGCGGTTTTCAACGCCACGGGCATCCAGAGCACCGCGAATGACGTGGTAGCGCACACCGGGGAGGTCTTTAACGCGACCACCGCGGATCAGCACCACCGAGTGCTCCTGAAGATTATGCCCTTCGCCCGGGATATACGCGGTCACTTCCATACCGTTCGTGAGCCGCACACGGGCGATCTTGCGTAGCGCCGAATTAGGCTTCTTGGGGGTCATGGTTCGGACCTGGGTGCAGACTCCGCGCTTCTGCGGGGAACCCTTCCCACGGCGCAAACGCCCAGCATGTCGTCCCAACGCATTGTTGGTGAAGCGCAGTGCTGGCGCCTTGGTCTTCTTCGTGACCTGCGTTCGCCCTTTACGGACTAATTGATTGATCGTCGGCACGTCGGATAACTCCTTTTGGAACCGCCGGCTTAATGACAGACCGTGCTCTGCGAGTTGGCCCGCAGCTGCGGTGCCGGACTTGTTCCGAGGAATGCTTTCCTCACTGTTGTGGCCGTCCGTGGACGGCCACAAGCACACAGTCTAGCATTTTGGCCAGGTACTGTCAAGAAATCGGCGATTTGTACTACTCGTCCTCGTCGCCTTCTTCGTTGCCTTCACTGGTATCACCCGAACCAATGCTGGCCACCGGCTCGGACTCGTCCGGCTCCCGTTCTAGTACGGCCGTTGCCGCTGGCGGGAGTTTTCCCTCCGAGATCAGCTCCTCCACATCTTCGATCGACGCAGGCTCGACTTCGCGCGCCTTCGCCATCGCCGCGATCTGCGCTCGATCGAGATCGCTGAGCGCGAGCGACCGTCGCTGATCGTTGTGGAAGCCCGACCCGGCTGGGATGAGCTTACCAATGATGACGTTTTCCTTGAGACCGCGCAGGTAGTCGACCTTTCCATGGATCGCCGCCTCGGTGAGGACGCGGGTCGTCTCCTGGAAGGAGGCTGCCGACAGGAAGCTGTCGGTGGCCAACGACGCCTTGGTGATTCCAAGCAGGACCTGATGCGCGGTGGCTGGCTCTCCACCCTCGATAATGATCTCTTCGTTGATCCCGTTGAAGACGAACCGGTCGACCAGCTCGCCCACCAGGAGATCGGTGTCGCCAGGGTGCTCCACCGCGACCTTGCGCAGCATCTGCCGCACGATCGTCTCGATGTGCTTGTCGTTGGTGACGACGCCCTGCGACTTGTAGACCTTCTGGACCTCATCGACGATGTACTTCTGCACGAAGTCTCCGCCGAGCGTCTGCAGAATCTCCTGCGGATCAAGGTTTCCGTCGGTCAGCTGCGTGCCGACCGAAACAAAGTCACCGTCGTTGACGCGGATGTTGGCCGACACGGAAACCGGATACTCAGTCGTGTCCTGCTCCTCGTGACGAATCACGATGCGATTGCCATCGATGAACGCCACCCCGTCGACGCTGGCCGTGGTCGGCTTTCCATCGGTGCCTTCCGGCGGCGCGGCCACAACCTGACCGAAGGCGACCATGTCGCCGTCGCCAATGGCGATCTGCTGAGTCTCCGGAATCGGCACCTCGTCCGTGAGGATCTCTTCCGACGTGAGCAGCAGGCGTCGCCCGTGCTCATCTTCGATGACGCGCAGCACACCGCTGTTGCGCGCGATGACGGCCTTACCTTTCGGCTCCCGAGCCTCGAAGAGCTCCTCGACACGTGGGAGACCGGTGGTGATGTCCTCACCGGCGACACCGCCGGTGTGGAACGTTCGCATCGTCAGCTGCGTGCCAGGCTCACCGATACTCTGCGCGGCAATGATTCCCACTGCCTCACCGGGATCGACGAGTCGTCCACTGGCCAGGTTCCGACCGTAGCAGAGCTGGCAGACACCATGTTCGGCGTCGCAGTTCATCGACGTCCGAATGAAGATGCGCGGGATATTGAGATCGAGAATTCTCGCGACGGCGTCCTCTTTGATCTCCTGGTTCCGCTCGACCAGCACCTCGCCGGTCTCAGGATCGACGATTGGTGCCGCGGCGGTACGACCCGTCACACGCGCCTCGAAAGAATCGCGGTCGGGCATCTCCTCCGGAACGACCCACATTCCCGCTTCGGTGCCGCAATCGTTCATCGAAACGATGACGTCCTGCGACACGTCGACGAGACGTCGGGTCAGGTAGCCGGAGTCCGCGGTGCGGAGTGCCGTGTCAGCCAGACCCTTGCGGGCGCCGTGCGTCGAGATGAAGTACTCCAGAACCGAGAGGCCCTCACGGAAGTTCGAGCGAATCGGCAGCTCGATGATCGTTCCACGCGGGTCAAGCATGAGCCCGCGCATACCGGCCATCTGGCTGATCTGGTTGATGTTACCTTTGGCTCCCGAGGTACTCATCATGAAGAGTGAGTTGTCGCTGCCCAGCTCCGACTCGACGGCGTCCGACAGAACGTCGCGCGCCTCGTTCCAGATGCTGATGACCTCGCGATAGCGCTCAGAGTCAGTGATAAGACCACGGCGATACTGCCGCTCGACCTCGCCGACACGCTGATCGGCCGCATCAATGATCTCGGGCTTTCGGCCAGGGATCTGGACGTCCGACAACGCGATCGACAGACCGCCACGCGTCGCGTAAGCGAAGCCTACGTTCTTGAGCCGGTCAGCCATCTCGGCCGTCGCATCCGGACCAAGCTCGCGATAACACGCCGCGATAAGTCGTCGCAGCGCCTTGCGGTCCATTGTCTCGTTCCAGTAACCGAGCTCAGAGGGGATTTCCTGGTTCAGGATAACCCGACCAACGGTCGTTTCGATGAGCTGCGCGCCACTACCGTTGTTTGAAACCATCACTCTGATGGTTGACTGAACGTCGAGCACGCCCGTGTGATAGGCAAGCATTACCTCGCTCGGTCGCGAGAAGGTCTTGCCCTCGCCCTTGGCGCCCGGACGCGGCTGCGTCATGTAGTAGCAGCCAAGCACGATGTCGAGCGTCGGTGCGATGACTGGGTCACCGTCCGACGGGTCGAGCAGGTTGCGCGTCGAGAGCATGCGCTCACGCGCTTCGTGCTGTGCCGACTCGGAGAGCGGCACGTGCACGGCCATCTGGTCACCGTCGAAGTCCGCGTTGAAGGCGGCGCAGACCAGCGGATGAAGCTGGATGGCCGAGCCCTCGATCAGCTTGACCTCGAAGGCCTGGATACCGAGACGGTGCAGCGTTGGAGCGCGGTTCAGCAGGACCAGATAGTCCTTGATGACCTCTTCCAGCACATCCCAGACGTGCGGATCGACGCGCTCAACGAGCCGCTTGGCCGCCTTGATGTTGTGCGCGTGTCCATGGATGACGAGTTTCTGCATGACGAACGGCTTGAAGAGCTCGAGCGCCATCCGCTTCGGAAGTCCGCACTGGTGCAGCTTCAGATCCGGGCCGACCACGATGACGGAACGGCCTGAGTAGTCGACACGCTTACCAAGCAGGTTCTGGCGGAAGCGCCCCTGCTTCCCTTTAAGCAGGTCGGAGAGGCTCTTCAGCTTGTGCTTCCCGCTACCCGATACGACACGGCCACGACGGCCGTTGTCGATCAGAGCGTCGACTGCTTCCTGGAGCATGCGCTTCTCGTTGCGCACGATGATGTCGGGAGCGCCAAGCTCCAGCAGTCGCTTCAGTCGGTTGTTACGGTTGATGACACGACGATACAGATCGTTGAGGTCCGACGTCGCGAACCGGCCACCATCCAGCTGCACCATTGGGCGCAGGTCTGGCGGGATGACCGGGAGCGCGGTGAAGATCATCCACTCCGGACGGTTACCGCTGCGGCGTAGTGCCTCGACCACTCGCAGTCGCTTCGTGGCCTTCTTTCGCTTCTGTCCCGACATGGTCTGGATATCCGAGCGCAGTGAAGAAGCTACTTCGTCCAGGTCCATCTTGGCGACGACGTCATAAACCGCCTCCGCGCCCATGCTGGCCTGGAAGGTGCCCGGCGCCAGATCGGTCAGCTCACGATACTGCGTCTCGGTCAGGACCTGAAGAATCTTCAAGTCGGAGATCTGCTTGACCATGCTGTCGGCTTCGGCCTTGAGGGCGCCCTTCTGCTGATCGATTTCAGCTTCGAACTTGCGCACCCGCTCGTCAGCCGCGCTCTGCAGCTGATCGCGCTCTGCTTCAGCCAGCGCGTTTCCGCTGGTCACGTCATGCTCGGCCTGCGCCATGATCTCTTCGAGCTCGGAGGAGACGAGATCGTTCAGGCTGCTGAGACGATCCTCGTTGACGCTCTCGCCTTCCTTGACAACGGTCTTGCCGTGGAAGCGTCATCTCCTCAGGGGCCGATTCGTTCATCAAACCCTTGAGACGCTCGCGAAGCTCGTCGGCTTCCGCCTGCAGTGCAGTGCGCTGCTCTTCGCGGCGCTGCTCAACCGAGTGCTCCAGACTGGCGGCACCCTGTTGCAGGTTCTCGAGCTCTGACTGAATCTCGCCGGTGATCTCACCCTTGCGGCTGCTGAAATCACTGTCGAGCTCTTCGACCTCGGCCGCGAGCTCGGCATGGATGGTCCGAATCAGCTCGTCGCGCGCCTCGACATCGACCTCAGTGACGAGATACGACGCGAAGTAGAGCACGCGCTCCAGGTTACGCGGTGAGATGTCGAGCAGCAGCCCGAGACGGCTCGGCGTTCCCTTGACGTACCAGATGTGGGCGACCGGCGCGGCGAGTTCGATGTGACCCATGCGCTCGCGGCGAACTTTCGAGCGCGTGACCTCAACACCGCACTTGTCGCAGATCGTTCCGGCATGCCTGACACGCTTGTACTTTCCGCAGTAGCACTCGAAGTCCTTGGTCGGACCGAAGATGCGCTCGCAGAAGAGGCCGCCGTGCTCCGGCTTCAGTGTTCGATAGTTGATCGTCTCTGGCTTGGTTACCTCACCGTACGACCAGCTCCGGATCGACTCGGGAGATGCAAGGCTGATCCGAATGGCGTCGAAGTTGTTGACGTCGAAGACCCTCGCTGAATCTCTGTTCCGAGCGTTTGCGCTTGCTGTCTGCATAGTTATTTGCTCACCAATTCACTAGTCCTCGGTCCGTTCGAAACCACTCAGGTTGATCCGGTCGAGGTTCGTCAACAGGTCTCGCGAGGTGTCCTCAGTAAACTCGATGGTCTGCTCGTCCTCGTTGATGACCTCAATCGAGAGGCCAAGGCTTCGCAGCTCCTTGACGAGAACTTTGAACGACTCCGGAACGCCGGCCTCGACGATCGGCTCTCCCTTGACGATCGCCTCATACGTTTTGACGCGACCGACCACGTCGTCCGACTTGACGGTCAGCATCTCTTGGAGGATGTGCGCCGCACCATAGGCTTCAAGCGCCCAGACCTCCATCTCGCCGAACCGCTGTCCGCCGAACTGCGCCTTACCACCCAGCGGCTGCTGCGTGACGAGCGAGTACGGGCCGGTGGACCGTGCGTGGATCTTGTCCTCAACCAGGTGAGCCAGCTTCAGCATATAGATGACGCCGACCGTCACCGGGCGGTCAAACATCTCGCCCGTGCGGCCGTCATAAAGCTGAACCTTGCCGTCGAGCGGCAGCTTCGCCTCCGCGAGGAGCGAACGAATCTCATCCTCCGACGCGCCGTCGAAGACCGGCGTCGCGATCTTCATGCCGAGTGCTTCGGCCGCCCAGCCGAGGTGCGTTTCGAGCACCTGGCCAATGTTCATGCGCGACGGAACACCGATCGGATTCAGAATGATGTCGACTGGCGTGCCATCCGGCAGGTACGGCATGTCTTCAACCGGAAGGATCCGCGAGATGACACCCTTATTGCCGTGGCGACCAGCCATCTTGTCGCCTTCGGAGATCTTCCGCTTCTGCGCAATGCTGACGCGGACCATCTCGTTGACGCCGGCCGGCAAGCTCGTGATCGGTTCCCTCTTCCCGCTTGAAGCGCTTGACGTCGATGATCTTCCCGTGAACGCCGTGCGGGACGCGCAGGCTTGTATCTTTCACCTCACGCGCCTTCTCACCGAAGATCGCGCGAAGAAGCCGCTCTTCTGCGGAGAGCTCGGTCTCGCCTCGGGGCGTGACCTTTCCTACCAGAATGTCGTTGGGCTGAACCTCGGCACCGATGCGGATCACACCGTTTTCATCAAGGTTGGCAAGACTATCCTCACCAACGTTTGGAATGTCGCGTGTGATCTCCTCGGGGCCAAGCTTGGTGTCGCGGGCCTCGGTCTCGTACTTCTCAATGTGGATCGAGGTGTACACGTCTTCCCGGACCAGCCGCTCCGATAGGAGGATGGCATCTTCGAAGTTCCCGCCCTCCCAGGACATGAAGGCCACCAGCACGTTCTGACCAAGGGCAAGCTCGCCCTGATCGGTGCTCGAGCTATCCGCGATGATCATGTCCGGCTCGACGCGCTGCCCCTTGGTGACGATTGGTCGCTGATTGATGCAGGTGTCCTGATTCGAGCGGACGAACTTCTGCATGTTGTAGACGCGATCGTTGCCGTCGTCTTCTTTGACGGTGATCTGCCGTCCGGTGACGTGCGTCACGGTTCCAGCCGTCTTGGAAACCACCACCTGACCGGAGTCGCGAGCGGCGAGATACTCGACGCCCGTCCCAACCACTGGCGAGGCTGGTCGCAGCAACGGCACCGCTTGGCGCTGCATGTTGGCGCCCATCAACGCGCGGTTGGCGTCGTCATGCTCCAGGAACGGAATGAGTGCCGCCGCGACCGAAACGACCTGCTTCGGCGAAACGTCCATATAGTCGATGCGTTCTGGCGGTTCAGCCACGAAGCGCTCGCCGCGTCTGGCGGAAACGCGCTCGAGCTCAAACCGCGCGCCGTCGTCCAGCGGCGTGTTCGCCTGGGCGATCGTGAACTGCTCTTCGCGGTCCGCGGCCAGATACTCGATTTCGTCGCTGACGAACGGCACGACGCGAATCGTCTGGACGTCCGCTTTCACCATCTTCTCGATCAACGCTTCGTCCAGCACGGTCCCCGCGGCGACGATCGTCTTGCCGTCTTTCGGCGAGGTCACGTCGTCACGCGCGACTTGCCCGACGAGCAGACCGCCGTCTTCCTGCATATTGATGGTCTTGTAGACGCGACGGTACGGCGTCTCGATGAAGCCATACTTGTTGATGCGGCCATATGTTGCGAGCGAACCCATCAGGCCGATATTCGGTCCTTCAGGCGTCTCGATCGGGCAGATGCGGCCGTAGTGCGAGTGGTGCACGTCGCGAACGTCAAATCCAGCGCGGTCCCGGCTTAGACCGCCAGGCCCAAGGGCCGAGAGGCGACGCTTGTGGGTCAGCTCCGCCAACGGGTTGGTCTGATCCATGAACTGCGAGAGCTGATGCCCGCCGAAGAACTCGCGCACAGCGGCCATCACTGGTCGCGTCGTGCTGATCAACCCGTTCGGCGTCACCGTCTCGATATCCTGAATCGTCATGCGTTCGCGGATGCCGCGCTCCAGGCGCTGCAGTCCAGTACGCACGTGCATCTGGATCAGCTCACCGACCGAGCGAATGCGGCGGTTGCCCAGGTGATCGATGTCGTCTGACTGATCCTGACCATTGTTGACCCGGATGATGGTGCGTACGATCTCGATCAGGTCCTCACGCGTCAAGATGCGCGTCTCGAGACCGATGTCGAGACCAAGGCGCTTGTTCAGCTTGTAGCGGCCCACGCGAGCCAGATCGTAACGCCTCGGATTGAAGAAGAGTCCCTCAAGAAGCGATGAGGCATTGTCCTTGGTCGGCGGATCGCCAGGTCGCAATCGGCGATAGAGCTCGACCTGCGCCTCCTCGACGCTGCGCGTCGGATCGCGCTCGAGCGTGCTGTCAATGAAATGATGCTCTGGATCGTCTACTTCCGAGAACAGTTCCCGGATTTCGTCATCCTCTGCGAAGCCGATCGCTCGCAGCAGAATCGTGGCCGGCAGCTTTCGCTTGCGGTCGACCTTTACTGAAAGGACGTTGCGGTTGGAGGTCTCGAACTCGAGCCAGGCACCGCGGCTCGGGATGAGCTTGGCGCTACACAGCGGACGGCCCGTCGTCGGATCGTCCGAAAGCTCGAAGTAGACACCTGGTGAGCGAACGAGCTGAGAAACCACCACGCGCTCAGCGCCATTAATGAGGAAGGTGCCGTCCGGCGTCATGATCGGGAAATCGCCAAGGAAGACGTCGCTTTCCTTGACCTCACCGGTATCTCGAATAACCAGGCGCACGCGAATGCGGAGTGGCGCGGCGTAGGTCATGTCCCGCTCGCGGCAGGTCTCCTCGGAAGCGCGCGGCTCATCGAACCGGTGCTCCAGGAAGTGCAGTTCCATCTTCCCGTTGTAGTCGACGATTGGGGAGATTTCCTCGAGGAGTTCCCGCAGGCCTTCGGTTTTGAACCAGTCGAACGAATCCATCTGGAGTGTCACCAGATTTGGCATCTCCAGGACCGTCGAGATTCTAGAATACGAATGGCGACCGATGCCCAGGTTCGAAAGAACCTGACGCCCGTCAGTTGGGGCGGCGCGCTGGTCACGGAGAGTTACGGCCATGCGCTTCTCCTTATATAATGTAGGGGCACAAACGATTCAGCCCACCGCCGGAATCTGGTCGAGACGGTGGAGGTGTTGAGCGTCTAATTGGCGTCTGGACTGCTCGCCGGGAAAATGGAAATAGCGGGAAGGCAATAATTACCCCTCCCGAAGGCCCATATCGTTCGGAATCCGTCCGTGCGTCTTCATTCACATCCGAATGTTCGAGCAACCACCCATCAGCAAACGTGTAGTATACGCCTGCAGACGGCGGATGTCAAGGAATTGATCGTCCTCGACAGAGCGCCATGCGGGTCCTCAAACTTCCACTCAGGCGCCGATCCCAATGGTACCTCACGCCCAAAAAATTGCCGGTCTTCGGCCCTATCGGCGTCCACGGGTCGTGCTTGTCACTCGAGGGCGGCATACAACCTCGCTCGTGTCAAACCGCCCCATTCGTCACAAATTTCAGGGTAGAGCGTGGCCTCTGACCAAACAGCGTGCTAACCTCTTCACGTTCAATGACGACGTTTGCGTCCAGCGGTGCTCGACAGCGGACGTGAAAGGCAGGCACTCATGCAATCGACGATTCGAGTCCGCTCGCCTCGAGAAGAGCGCATCATTCTGGGCATCGATCGCGCCATTTACCATGTCGCCCGTCATTGGATCTGGTTGCTCAACACCGTTGGAGTGCTCTTCGTGGGCCTGCCACTGCTCGCACCGGTCCTCTTGGCTGAAGGTCACCGAACGATGGCCAACATGATCTACAAGCCATTTCATCTGATCTGCCATCAGCTCCCTCAACGAAGCTTCCACATCATGGGTTACAAGATGGCCTATTGCGAACGGGACTTCGCTATCTACCTGGGGTTGCTGATTCTTGGGCTCGTCTATGGTTTTTCGAGCCGGAAGATTCGCCCCGCGACGCTCAAAGAACTGGGGCTCTTCTGTATTCCAATCGCCATTGACGGTTTCACGCAGCTGTTTGGCTGGCGAGAAAGCACGTGGCAACTGCGCGTCATCACCGGCTCGATCTTCGCCGTCGGCGTCGCATGGGTCACCTTTCCACGACTGGAATATGGCTTTCGCGAGATCGTAACGACGGTGGAGAAGCGCTTCGAGCGGCTCGCGCGTGAAGGCCGGGTCGCGCCACTACGATGACTTGGACCGACCTGCGAACTGGAGCATGAATGAGCCAGCTGCTCAACGGCAAGCATGTGGTCCTCGGAGTCTCCGGCGGTATCGCGGCCTACAAGTCGATTGAACTTGCGCGTGACCTGACACTCGCCGGAGCGCTCGTCGACGTCATGTTGACGGATTCCGCTCTCGAGTTCGTGCGACCACTCCCCTTTCAGACACTGACGCGCCGCAAGGTCTACACACAGGTTTTCGAGCCCTGGACGGATGAGCTTCACGGTCACATCACGATGGCCGAGCGAGCTGACGTGATGATTGTCGCCCCGGCCACCGCGGATATGATCGCCAAGCTGGCGCACGGTCTGGCGAATGACATGCTCACAGTCAGCGCTCTCGCATGCACTGCCCCGCTCATCGTCGCGCCGGCCATGGACCACAACATGTATCTCCACCCCGCCACGCAGGAAAACCTTCGAGTCTTGCGGCAGCGTGGCGTGCGCGTCGTCGGACCTGAACGGGGCCTGCTTGCGTCCGGTGCGATCGGATACGGCCGTCTCGTGCCGGTTGAGCGACTGCTCGACGCGGTGCGATTCGCCGTCGCGGCGAACGGCCGCCTGAGAGGACGACGCGTTGTCGTGAGCGCCGGTCCCACGCGAGAGAAGATCGATCCGATTCGTTATGTCACGAATCGTTCAAGTGGCAAGATGGGCTACGCTATCGCTGAAGCGTTCCTGGACGAGGGAGCGTTGGTCACGCTGGTGAGTGGTGCCACCGCTCTGCGCCCTCCGAGCGAAGCCACACTTGTTCCAATCGAGAGCGCGGAAGAGATGTATCTCGCGGTTGAAGAGGCAGTGCGCGGTGCCGACGTGCTGGTGATGGCCGCGGCCGTGGCCGACTACCGGCCAGCCCGCGTTGCGGAACACAAGATCAAGAAAAGCGACGCGGATCTCGTCATCGAGATGGGGCGGACCCGCGACATTCTGGCAAGCGTTAACAGGCCAGGTTTGATTAAGGTCGGATTCGCCGCCGAAACCGAACACCTCCTGGAATCCGCGAGGGACAAGCTCTCACGGAAGTCGCTCGATCTGATCGTGGCGAATATCGGGCCTGAAACCATGGGAAGCGACTCCAGCCAGGCGTTCTTCCTCACCCGTGACGCGGCGCCAGAGGAACTTCCGCAGATGAGCAAGGCATCGCTCGCCGAAGCGATCGTCGAGCGTGTCGTCGCACTCGTCGAATCGCGCTCGTGAGCCAGGTTCGCCCGCCCCGGACGCGTCAGAGCAAACACCGCCCAGAAACGATCAACATCCTACGAGCGATCTTGATCAACGCCGGGACGTTGGTCATCTCAATCATGCTTCTGCGAATGGCGATCCTTGTCACTGTCCCAAACACGACCGAACGCGGGTTGCATTTGATCGAGCGACTCACCGATCCGGCCGTATGGCCACTGCAGCATGTGTCGCTGTTGGATCGCGGTGTCATTCGAGGAATGACCATCGCCGATCTCCTCGCGTTGATTCTCTTGATTGCTGCCTGGCTGCTGGCGCTTGGAATCGTTGCAGGTTGGGAGCACGAAACGCAGCGACAGCGGCCGGGCACCTCGGAAACTGGTCTCAGACCGTAGACGTACACCTCATGTTAAACTGATATCTACTCATCTCTCTCTCACCGCGGCGTGGGAACTCGCAGCGGCAGGAGTTGTGCGCGTAACGTGATGTGTCCGTCACCAAATAGGCGGCTCAGTAACTCCAACATCGGCAATCCGAATTGAGCGAAGGGATGGTCAATGACCAAGAACCTCGTGCGCGGCATCTTGAACCTTGTCCTTGCGGCCGCGGCTACCTGGCTCTCGAACTACATCGTCGAGCGGGTGTTCGGCCCCGATGAAGTCGAGGCGGATTAAAGACCCGGCTCACAACACGTTCATCCACAATTCGAGTCATGCCGCCGTCAACATCGGAGTTTGAGAGGTTTTCACATGATGACGCGCGACAAGATTGAAGCCCTCAGCGACGTTTCTTCGTCAGAGTGGCCAACGATTAGTCTTTACCTTCGAATCGACAAAGAACGTATTGACGACGACTACACGATCCGGCTGAAGAATTTGCTCAATGAGGCAGCTGAGGATCTCGACTCAACCTACAATCACGAGCAACAGCAAGCAGTGAAGGCGGACCTCGAACGCATTCGGGAATTCATCCGCGACGAGCAGGATCACTACGGTCGGGGCCTGGCCCTCTTCGTGAACTCACAGGAAGATCTCTTCGAAGCACTTGAGATCCCGTCGGAGATCGAAAGCCGCATCACCGTAGGTGATCAAACCGATGTGGTTCCGCTGATTCGGCTGCGCGAGCAGATGGAAGCGTTCTGCACATGCCTGATATCCCGCGACCAGGCGCGTATCTATTTCGGTCACATGGGCAAAATCGAGGAACTCTCCGAATCACGCGACGAGATGGTCCCCGGTCAGCATGATCAGGGTGGATGGTCTCAGGCACGCTACGAACGCCATATCGAGGAGCACGTTCGCGCTCATTTCAAGGAGACGGCAGGGCAGCTGTTCGATCTAGCTCAACATCGCCCCTTCCGACTGCTTGTGATCGGCGGCACGGAAGAGGTCGTCGCCGGGTTCATTGAGACACTGCATCCTTATGTGCGTGAGCGACACGTTGGGAGCATCCGCATCCTTCCCGAAGCCAACATCAACGACGTACATCGAGAAAGTTGCGAGGTGATCACCCGCTGGCTTGATCACGAAAAACAGCGCATGATAGACGCATTGCGCAACCAAGCGCCAACAGGCGAGCTGCGTGCGACCGGCACCGCCGCAACGATCGAGGCCCTGCAGCGTGGTCAGGTCATGACGTTGATCGTCGACGGAGCGTTTGAGCACCCGGGCGCGAGTTGTCAGCGTTGCGGATCATTGCAGATGCCGCGTGATCCCGCCGGTTCCGAGTGTATCTACTGTGGCGGAGAGTTGCGTCAAATCGACAACATCGTCCCCAATATCGTGCTGGGAGCGTTCCGGCAAGGAGCACGCATCGTGTTTCTGAGTAGTCCCGAGCAACAGCAGCAAGCGGCGGAGTTCGGCGCTATTGGAGCCATTCTTCGCTTCAATGTGGAGTCGCAATAGTCCCGATGACCGCGATGCCTGTCGCCACCGCAATCGTCAATACATTCACCGGTCGACGAAGCGCCGACGACGTCGAGGCGATTCTGCGTGAAGTGCTCGCGCCGCATATGAAGCTCACGATCCTGCGCACACTCCGCGCGGGGGATGCGATAGGGCTCGGCCGCGCGGCGGCGCGGACGTCCGACATCGTCATCGCCGTCGGCGGTGATGGAACGGTGAGCGAAGTGGCGGCCGGCATACTCGGAACGAACGTGAAGCTCGCGATTGTTCCAAACGGCTCGACCAACGTGGTTTCACGCAACTTCAACATTCCGAGCGAAACCCGTCGAGCCGCGCGGGTGCTGATTGGCACGGTGGAATCGAGGACCATCGACGCAATCAAAATCGATAACCGAATCGCGCTTCACATGGTGGGCTGCGGATTCGACGCGCTCATGATGGAAGACGCCGCCCCGGTGCTGAAGCGCAACGCTGCGTGGTTCGCCTACGTTCCGGCCGCCCTCAAACATATGTCCAGCAGACCCTGGACCTTCCGCATTACGGTCGATGATCGCCAAATATCGACCGATGCCAAGATGGTGCTCGTCGCGAACGGCTCATTCGTGCTCGATCCGCGTTTCGAAGTCGGCCGAGGAATTCGTCCCGATGACGGACTCCTTGACGTCATCGTCTTCACGCCGCCAAACTTTGCGGCGACGACCGACATCGTTTCACGTATGGCCATCGGCCAGATCGAACGATCCAGCTACGTTCGTCAATACACGGGAAAGCATGTCGTGGTGGACAGCGATCCGCCGGCGCCTGTTGAATGTGATGGGGACGTGATCGGAACGACGCCGGTTACACTCGACGTCATCCCCGACGCCATCACGCTCCTCGTACCGGCGCGACAAGAGCTACCTCAGTCAATCGCGGCAACCCTCGACGAAATCAACCGCGACGAGGACATGCCGCCGGCATCAATTATCCGCTGAACAGCTTCGAAGCAAGGTTATTGGGATCCAGTTGGGTAAGTCTGGCTGGCGTCCCAGGTCGTGCCGAGCGCGCCTTGCGACACCCCATCCACCGACACGATGACGAACGCCGCGTCGCCGGAACTGAGCGTCATGTGCTGCCCGGTGAACGATTTGGACTGCCCAGCCTGCGAGCACATTCGAGAACACGAGCTTGCCATCCACCGTGGCATCAATCCATACGTCATGGGTCGCCGAAAAGGCGAAGGAGTGCGTCGTGTTGGCCGGTGTCGGCGTCGGTTCCGGAGGAACCGGAGTTGGCGTCGGTGCCGAGGTCGGCGTTGACGTGGGCGCTTCCGTGGCCGATTGCTCTGTCGGCGTAGCGGCCGGCGCTTCTGTCGATGTCGGAGTCGTCGTGGTGGTTCCCACTTCGATCAGTCCACTTGGCGTGCCTACATCGGTGCTCGTGGCCGCGACCGTAGCGGTGCCGGGAGTACCAATGCCGCTAATGGCGCTGGTCGTCGGCGTAGCTACGTTGTCGGATGGCGCGAAATACGCACTGTACATCCAGGCAAAGATGACCGCCGACATCACCACCATGAAGGCGATGATGGCGAAATTAGGCGCCCAATGAGATGGAACGTCAAGCGGCTTCATCGCCGGAACGACTCGGAACCCACCGCTCCGCTGACCGTGGATGTCTTCGAATTTCGCCAGAACGGCAACCGGATCGAGGCCGAGATACTCGGCGTATCGGCGCACGATTCCACGCGCATACGTCAGCGCCGGAAGGTCGTCAAACTCTTCACGCTCAAGTGCCACGAGATAATGTCGGCTGATTCGCGTGGCGCGTTCAGCCTCCCGGAGCGTCACACCTTTGTAGGCACGCGCGTGACGCAGCAGCTCGCCGAACTCAGAGGTCAAGGCTTTACGTCTGTCCCTTCCCAACGTCGATACTCAAGTCGTGTCCCCGCCAACGGCCGAAACATCGTGAGGATCGACGTGGATCCATTCACGAGCATATCAAATCGGCCCGGTGCTAGCTTCGGCCCGAGCGCTGGCGTGCGCTCGCCATACGCGCGTCGAGCAGCTGGCGCAGTAGATCATCCACAATCGGTGTCGGGCGCCCGTGGTGCGAAATGTCCGCCTTTTGAAGCCACCAATCGTCGCTGGCGATCCACCAGTTTCCGATCGTACCGCGGCAGGCAAGATCGTTGCGGTCCACCATCTGTCGATGGTCAAACGCATACTGATTGTTGCACCAGCCGCGCTCCCCACCTTCCGCGGGCCTGAAATCGCGGCACGTCGCGCAGCATTCACGCATCGACGTCTGCGCCACGGCGGTCGGAGGTCGCACCGGAACGCTTGGTGCCTCGACAACGGGCTGCACCTCGAACACTTCCTCGCGGGACTGCGCGGGCTCTGCTTCTGGCTTTGCTACGGCAAACGGTTCAGTCCATCCGGATCGACCCTGAGGAAGCTCGTCTCCGCTCGGCCGAGGCTCAGGCACCGAGCCGAACGTCGGTCGTGCCGAGGTTGGCGCGATTGGTCGCTCAGTGGCCGGACGGGCCGGTGGCGGATCGCGTCGAACAGGTGGGCGTTCGTCTGACTCCGCGTTGCGGGCCGCAATGCGATCCGCGGCAGTCTGCTGTACTGGAGGACGCGCCTGAGACGAACGGCTTTCGGGGACACGGTTCGATACCAGCTGGTTCGAACGAGGGTGTCGGATTGCGGCGTTCCGGAGCCGGCTCCGTCTGCGGCGTCGGTCGAGACGGTTCGGGTCGCGGGTCAAACTGGCGAGGTTGAGTCTGCGCTGGAGGAGACGCAACTCGATTGTTCTGGGCAGGCGTGTATGGTCGGTCGATCTCGTCCGGGAAAGCCCGCTCTGAACGCGGCGGATTAGCGGGGGTGTCCGGTTGTTCCGTTACCGTCGATGAGGCCACGTGTCTTCGCGGATCGTAGCTCGACGGCTCGGGTCCAGTTCGCTCGACAGGGGCTTCTCGACGCACCTCAGCCGGCCGCTGAACAGGCGCCTGCCGCTCTTGCGACATCCCGCGATCGACGGAAGGATTCGGTGCAGTGGTGACGCTGACCGCAGTCACACGATCCGTGTACTGCCGTTTGACGTCGCCGTTCAGCTCTTCCTGATTGAATCGGGGACTGCTGCTGATCGGAACCGGTTCGGCGCCCTCTTTGGCTTCCCAGAGGTCATTCGCCCAGTCAGTACGGCACGCAAGCTCGCTTTTTCGAACCAGGACCATGTGCTGAATGTTCTTGCGCAAGGGGTGCCCACAGCGACCCGAACCGGCGAACCCGCCCTCTTCGAAATACCGGCAAGTTCCGCATTTGTGCTGTGTCACGGCCCCCCCTTGCCCGCGAAGCGCTCAACCCGCCACGTCCCCCGCAATGGACGGAGCAACAACCCACGCGCCCGCAAAGCGAATCGCGCCGTGAGGGAAATGCAACTCATTGCGTCGCGAGTTTAGCATAGCCAGTACATTGCGACAGGATGTTCGTACAGTTAACGTTGAAACGATTTGGACTATGTGCTTCCAATGCGGAGTCGCGATGCGAAGAGTGCGGCGCCGGAAGGATGGGTCTCCTCCGACGCCACGAATGCGCAGACAGTTGCCCGCCTGCGTGCTTTCCCCTGCGGACTTGGACGTCCGCTCTTCCCTTGACGCGGGTGGTTGACGCGGCTCAACCCGCGCTCTCTTGTATCAACGCATTAGATCAACGATGGTCGCACGTCTCACGAGACTCTGCAACGACCCTCGCTCCGTACGCTATACTGATCGTTCGAAACGAACCGACGTTTTCCGGAGGTTTACGTGATTCCGCTTACAATCACCAATGAGAAACGTGATCGTCAGCTTGAAGAACCAGCGCTCGACGGCGCCAAACGTTTCTTCGTCTGGACGGTCGGCTGTCAGATGAATGAAGCGGAGTCGTCAAAAGCCTCCGCGATTTTGCGTCAAGCGGGCTACATGCCAACCATGATGGAAGAATCCGCTGACGTCATCATCGTTAATTCATGTGTCGTCCGTCAAGCGGCTGAAGACAAAGTGGCCGGCAAAGTCGGCTCTCTCCTCCGCCTCAAGCAGCAAAAGCCCGACCTCAAGATCGCGCTGACCGGCTGCATGGTCACCGGCCAGCAGGCGAAGCTCGCTGAACGGTTCCCACATGTTGACCTGTTTTACGGGCCGTCGGAATTTGAGCGTTTGGTTGAGATCGCTCCGGAGATCGAGACCGTTGACGTCGATCTCGCCGAGCTTCCCCACTATTACCAGGATGAGTCGGTCGATCCTGCGGTAACCGCCTTCGTGCCGATTATCTACGGCTGCAATTTCGTCTGTTCCTATTGCATCGTGCCATACCGCCGAGGTCGTGAAGTCAGCCGAGCGATGAGCGACATCGTGGCGGAAGTAACCGACATCGCCGGCCGCGGTGTCACCGAGGTGACGTTGTTGGGGCAAACCGTCAACGCATATGGACATGATCAACCTGGGCAGCCAGATCTCGCCGACCTCCTGACAGCCATCGATTCCATCGACGGAATCAAACGCGTGCGTTTCCTCACGTCTCATCCGAAATACATGTCGGATCGGATCATCGACGCCGTCGCTGAGCTTCCAAGCTTGTGCGAGCACATCAACCTGCCCATTCAGGCCGGTGATAACGAAGTATTGCGCCGCATGCGACGTACCTACACGGTGGACTACTATCGCGAGCGCATCGCGTACATCCGTGAGGCGATGCCCGGCGTGACGCTGGCGACCGATATCATCGTCGGGTTCCCGGGCGAAACCGCCGAGCAATTTGAACACACACTCGAGCTTTTGTCGGAGATCGAATTCGACAAGGTGCACGTGGCCATGTATTCGCCGCGGCCAGGAACATTGTCGAACCGCTGGGAAGACGAGGTTCCCTGGGCCGAGAAAAAGAGACGTCATCGAGCCGTTGAAGAGCTCCAACGAGAGCTCTGCACGCGACGAAACACGCGCCACCTGGGCGCCGAGCTCGAGGTGCTTGTCGACGGCTTCTCTAAAGGACGCTGGCGTGGACGATCTCGCGGAAACACGTTGGTATTCTTTGACGCGCCGGGCGACTGGAAGGGCCAGTACGTCACGGTGAAAATTACCGAATCATCCCCTTGGTATCTCCTGGGTGAAGTAACGTCTGGCGAACCGGCAAGCATCTAGAACCGGTTCGTCTCGAACCGTGAAAGAGAAGGTGGAGATTGGCAGCGTATCAGCCTGAAGGACGAAATCGAACCGCGAGGAGGCTCGCCGACGAGGCACGTAAACATGCCATTGATGGCGACTGGTCGGCAGCAGCCGACGTCAATCGTCAGTTGCTCGAGGCGAATGGACGTGATGTTGAGGCGATGAACCGACTCGGCAAGGCCCTCATGGAGATCGGCAACCTCGACGAGGCAATCGAGATATATCGCCATGCGCTTTCTCTCGATTCGTCCAACGTCATCGCGCAGCGCAATGCGGGTCGATTGGAACAGCTGATCTCGGCCAAAGCGTCAGATGCACCAGCGGCTACGGCTGCGCACCGATCAGGTAACGCCGTACTTGCCAATGTCTTCGTGCAAGAAGTCGGCAAGACATTCATGACCGATCTGATTCGACCCACCGATGATGCCATCCTCACGCAGCTTGCACCCGCGGACGAAGTCGAATTGCAGGTCGAAGAAAAGAACGTCGCGGTCTACGACCAGCATGGCAACCGACTCGGTCAACTGGAGCCAAAGATCGCGCAGCGAATGGTTCGGCTGATCGATGCTGGGAACCGGTTCAAGTGCTACGTGGTCGCACTCACCGGCATGACGACGCGGATTATCCTGCGTGAGGTCTATCACGACCCCGATTCCCCGTTTCCCGTCGCATTTCAACGTCAATCGACAGTCGCGGCGCCGCGCCCATATTTGCGCGACACGCGCAGAATGGCACGCGAGCTGGAACCTGATCTCCTCGACAATGACGACGACGATGACGACAATGACGACGAGGAAGAAGAAGAGTCTGAGGGCTTCGAGGAGATGTCCGACGATGACGCCGACGATGACTACTCCGATGACGACGACGATGACGACAGTGACGACGAGGAAGAGGAAGAAGAAACCACTGTCGCCAAGTAGTCTTTTGGCGTGCCTTTCGCGAATCTGACATGAACGACGGGCTCGGCTGTGTGATTGACGCCGAGCCCGTTCTGTTTGCTCAGAGGTGAAACGAAATGCAACCTAGCCCAAGAAGAACCAGAGGACCAAAATGATGACAAACATCACTGCCGTAATGATAAACAGCCGCACGAGGTCCGCCTTGATCATGGTGTACTCTTCAGCAACATGGCCCCATGCAGTCACAACTCCGGACGGCGTTGCCTGTCGCTTTGCTTCTACCGGTGAGTCTGGGGCGGCCTCTGGATGCGCAACGGTCTCGGCTTTTCGTGCTCGATAGGCCTGAAGCTGCGCCTCGTTGACTCGTGTCTTTCCATCGCGGCGCGTACGAGTAGTCTTCTTCGGCATCTCGGGCTTGCATTCCTCTCATAATCAGAGTGGCCAGATTCGGGCCACAAGTATAGCAGCCGTTCACGCGCGATCAGTCGTTACCGCGAACTTCCACAGTCATGCCGCGTTCGATCTCCCACGCCCGTGCCGCGTCCCCCGCGCTCACTGAGATCTCCAATCCGCCGTAGCTGCCGAAAAGCGCGAGCGTTCGCCCTTCCGGCACATCGCCATACGTCTTCACGATCCCTCGCACCACTGCACGCCCACAACGGACCGTCACTCGCTCCGGCGCCGCCGGAAGTTCATCCGGTCGAATAAAGGTGCGACAGCTTCCGAAATGATCGATGGAGACAACCGGTCCACGTACCACGCCAGGCTCTACGTCGACGCCCGGGAAATCGAGACGAACGAGGGACGATGGATCGAGCGCCGAGCCAAGCTCATCCAACGACATGCCGCGGGCAAGCTGGGCGCCAGCGGGCGAAAAGACGTCGCGACCGTGGAACGTCGACGAGACGTTTGCTAGTCTCGCCGCGGGCCGGTCAAGAACGACGACCTCGTCGGGAGTCGCACCGCCGAGTACGAAATACGCCAGGCCGTTGTCGGGCAGCACGAAGAATTGACCGCCAAAGCGAAACGCGATCGCCCGACGCGACGTCCCAACCCCCGGATCCACCACGGCGACGTGAATCGTTCTCTCCGGGAAGGTGCTCCAGGCTGTCGCCAGTTGGAACGCTCCCTCGGTGACGTCCTGTGCTCGCACCTCGTGCGTCAGGTCGACGATATGAGCATTGGGGGCCAACGTCAGGATCACGCCTTTCATCTGCCCGACGTAGGTATCGCGACTGCCAAAATCGGACAATAGCGTCACGATTCCTGAACGCTCAGATTCCGCTCCCACCTTCACTCCTTGTCAACTACTGCCGGGCCAATGTGTTCGTTGTCGATCGGTCACCGTCGGAGTCATTACATCAAGATTTCGGCGCATGCGCTGAGGGCGCCGGTCCTATAAAACGTGACATCATCATGACATACAATTCAGGGCCACGCGATTCGGGCGATTCACTGATGATCCGTCATTCGCGCGCCGGAGACGCGTCAAGTCGTTCTTCCACGATGGACTGTGCGAACGCGAAGTCCTGCGGCGTGTTGACGTTGAAGAAGGAATGAAGGTGGGGATCGAACCGCCGGATGGTCTCCTCGCGAACGCGCAGGATCACCAGATCGTCAAGGGCTGCCGCGATTTTGAAGTCGCCTGCCTGAATACGGCGTTCGAGTGACCGCAGCGATGCCGTCCGATAGATCGCGTGCATTGTTTCAAGCGTCTCGTCGCCACCCTGGTCGCTCCGTCCTGCGCCAAGAGACGGGATCACAACGTCGTGGCGGCCCGCCAACTGCACCAGATAACGCAGCAACTCGATGTTGAGCAACGGCATATCGCAGGCCACCACCAAGCACTGTTCGTGACGCGCATTGAGAAGCGCAGCGTAAACGCCTCCAAGTGATCCTGCTCCAGGGATCGCGTCCTCCACCACTCGTAGACCGAGTTCTCGATACTTGGCGCCGTCGTCCGCCACCACAAACACATCCTGCGCCACCGCCGAAACTCGTGCGGAGACCGCCTCCAACATAGTCTGGCCGCCGATCGAAAGCAGTGCCTTATCCGATCCCATTCGGCGACTCTTGCCGCCCGCCAGAATCGCCGCGCTGATCGAGATCTTGCCACCATCGGACGATACGTTTTCCTGGATCACGTTCACTCCAAGCCCGAAATATGGTGAGGCGAGCTTTGACATCCACCAACGGGGCGCTATAATCTTCTTAATAGATAGTTCATTGACGAGAGGACGACGAGAGCTATGGACGTTCGTCCCACCATTGAGAATAGCCTAAGGTGAGCACCAGGAAACTGACTTCCTGGTGCTCTTCTGTTTAAGGTGTCGCGAGAGACGCCACCAGTGACATAGTCGCGGGCGGGGCAGGGGAACGCTCGGACCGCGGAAAGGAGTACTACTGGTGAACTCGAGCATGATTGGAAAGATCGAGAAAGCCCGCCGTTACGCCGAGGAACCACAGCGAGCACAGATTCAGCACCTCGACGTCAAATTTCAGGGCGAGCATGACACCTACAGCGTAAGCTACAACGACGGCGAATGGTCCTGTGACTGCCATTCATTCACCGCACTTCAGGCCGGAACTTGCAGCCACATCATGGCGATGGAACGATTGCTCGGACAGATGATCCCGGGCGAGATGTTTGCGACGGCCAGCTAGCCAGCCTCGCAGCCGATCAAGCACACGCATGTTCTGACGAGCGGGATCGTGTTCGAACCCGCTCGTTTTCCATTTCGCACGCGAGAGAACTCAGTTGTCGGCAATTAGATCGAATCGGGTGCGGCTTGGCATGATCTTGGTGAGGTCGGCCAGAACAACCTGAGGACGTGGCCCCGCCACATACTCCCCTTCGTGCCAGCGTCCATCGATCAATGTCTGCTTCCGCTGCAGCACAATTGGGGCCGGTTCGCCTGACGATGAACTGGGCACACTCAACACGATCGCAGCGTTTACCGTCAATGCGGTCAGCAAATTGATGAATTTCGACCGCAGCGAGTTCCGCTCGGCATATCGAACGTGTTGTGCTATTCCGTGCATCAGATACGCTCGAATCGTTCGACGTTGACCACGAAGACGGTGGCCCCGCCGACCACCACGTCCACCAATTCGGCTGGGTACCAGTCGTGGATGTCACCGATGATTTCCGGCTGCACGGTTTCGGTTCGTTGGCGGCAGTTATTGTCGATCAGTCGCAGCACTTTGCGCACTTCGTAGTCCTGAACGCCAACCATCAAGGTGGTATTGCCAACCCGCAGGAATCCGCCCGTACTCGCGATGCGCGTGGCGCGAAACCCGGCGTCGGTGATCGATTTGAGAAGCTGATTCGCATCGTAGTCTTGGACGACGGCGAACACCAGTTTCATCGATAGACCTCGCTCCATTTCGCCAGCGAACCGACGACACGGGTTGCTTCCAACACAATGAGATCGAATATAGCACAGCGCCCATGTACGAACGAAGGCAGTAAGCCACGAATTGAACGAACCTCGTCGTACATGCGATCATCGAACGTGGCCGCGCATCGCGCCGCACACGGAAACAGCCGAGGGAGTCGTCGTGTCTGAACAGGTCCTAGAGCTTGCATCACTTACATGGCAAGAGGCAGAAGACGTTCTTCGACGTCGGCCCGTTGGCCTCATTCCAGTTGGTGCGATCGAGGCGCATGGACCTCATCTGCCGCTCGACACCGACGTCATCATCGCGCGGGAAATGGCGCGAAGAGGTGGCGAGTTGCTCGCCGCACAAGGATTACCTATCCTCATCCTGCCGCCGATTCCGTACGGAGTGAGCTTCGTAGGAACATGTTTTGGCGGCACGTCACCGATCGAAGTCTCCGCGTTTGAGACTCATCTGACGTCCCTACTGCAGAACGCGGCGAAACAGGGCTATCAAGCCCTCTGCGTTTGCAACGCGCATCTCGAGCCGGCTCACATCGAAGCAATAGAGCGCGCGGCACGGCGGGCGATCAATGAAACAGGACTGCCGGTCGCCGCGCCGGACAAACGGGCGCCCCGCTGGTCACGTCGACTCAGCGAGGAGTTCCGTCGCGGGGCACGTCATGCAGGAGGATATGAGACATCCCTGGTCATGGCCGTTGAGCCTGATGCCGTTCGCTGGGACGCGGCCAAAGATTTGCTTCCGGTCTGGATCGATTTGCCCGCAAGACTGAGCGAGGGCGCCCGGACATTTGCCGAAGCGGGTGGCTTCCTCGGCTATTTCGGAGAACCCGCGACGGCCACGACGGAAGAGGGCGAGCGTCTGTTCGAAGCCCTCGGGACGATCATTCGAGACGCGGTTCTGGAGGCGCTGGATCAAGAGAAGACGTCGAAGACGAGACTCGAAAAGGAGTGAGTCATATGGAGCCGGGAATCACCTGGTATGCACAATCGTCGATTCGAATCGAAGCCGGTGGGATGCAGATCTACGTCGATCCCTATCACCTTCCCGAAGGGGAACCACAGGCTGACGTCATCCTCATCAGCCACGAGCATGGCGATCACCTATCAACTGACGACATCAACAAAGTCCGAACGGACAAAACCGTCGTCTTCGCCAACCCGACGGCGGCCGCGAAGCTCGACGAGGGCGTCAGGGTGTTGCGTCCCGGCGAAACGGCCACCGTGGGAGCACTCAAGATCCGAACGATCCCGGCGTACACGATCACCAAGCTGCGGGCATCGGGCGAGCCAACGCATCCCAAAGAGAACGAGCACCTTGGCTTGATCCTTGAAATCGACGACCTTACCTTCTACGCCGCAGGCGACACCGACGTCATCCCAGAGATGGAATCAGTCGGCCCTGTCGATTACGCCTTTCTTCCAGTGAGCGGCAAGTTCGTGATGACGCCGGATGAAGCGGCGGAAGCTGTGCGCATCGTTCAACCGAGCGTGGCTATCCCAGTCCACTTCGGCGCAATCGTGGGCTCACGCGAAGACGCGCAGCGCTTCGCCGAACTCGTGCCCGATCAAGTCCGCGTTTGGATCATGACGCCCGCGTCCGGCGAATAACGGCGCCGCGCGTTACTGTTGTACCAACGCGGCAAACTGATCGAGCGACAGCAATCCCGAGATCTCGACTCTCGGCTCGTTCCATCGCTTTGCCGGAGTCCAGTCTTCGCCGCCCCAGGCAGCGATCGCTCCCTCGTAGCCGGATGATGCGGTCGATGTCAATGACGCGGCCGTTGTAGTCGCCGTACGGGTAGGCAATGAAGTTCACGGGCTGTCCGAGGATCGATTCAAGCGTCGCCCGACTCTGGGTAAGCTGATAGCTCAAACTTGCATCGGACTGCTGCGTGAAATATGGGTGATTGACGCTGTGTGATTCGACGTCGTGACCTCGTTGGGAGAGCGACCGGAGTTGATCCGGAGAGAGCTGGGATGCGCCGGTTACGACGAAGAAGACGCCCTTCATTCCTCGCGCGTCCAACGCCGCCGCGGCATCCCATTGACCCGCTGTCGAATCGTCGAAGCTGATCACGATCGGATTTGGCGGCAACGAACCACCGCTAAACATGTAGTCGTAGAGCTGCTTCAGATTCACGGTGTGATATCCGTGCGACTTCACCCAATCCATCTCTTGCTCAAATTTCCATAGCGGTGTCACGTACCGACCCGCATTGGGCGCGATCTGGTGGTACATCAACACCGGAATGTGGATCCATCTCGGTCCGGAAAAGAGCGCCTCTGAAAAATCGGGAACCCCGTCGGGACGCTGAATTGACGACGTATCGACTTGTTCCTGACTGGCCGCCCAATCACCCAGCAGTCCGAGCTGAACCTCGTAGGGCGTTCCCTTATGCTCCGGCCAGTACTCGAACCGCGCGCGCTCGAAGTACTGAACGACGCGCCCATTCTCGGAGGTCTCTTCGCTGATCGGATAGCCATAGACGGCCAGACCGCCATTGTTCTCCCAATAAGACTTGAACCCATACGAGAGATAGTGCCCTGTGGCGGCAAAATAGTCCCGGTCCGGCGTGTCCTGCCAGTCGGGTAATGCTGTGCGTGGTTGAAACGCGTCGATTTGCGATAGATTCTGGGCGAATCGTGTACCCAACAGCGCCAACTCCACCTCATACGGAGTACCGGCAAACTCGGGATGGAGTTCGAAGCGCGCTCGTTCGAAGTACTGGACCTTGAAACCGCCTTGATCGAATGGCTCACTTATTGGGTATCCAAAGATCGACAGTCCGCCGTTTTCCCGCCAGAAGTTGAGGAATTGATCGGACAATGTGTGTCCGGTCTGGGAAAAATAGACTGACGATGGAGCCGCCATGCCTGGCGCGGGACTAAACAGAGAAATCATCATTGACAAGGCGAGGAAGGATACCAGCGCGCGCCTCATGATTGTGGAGCCGTGCACGTTGATGTTCTCCATATTCGTTTTCGAACAACGGACAAATGCTCATCTGAATTTCCGCGGTATCGTATTGCGTCAGCGAACCCGGTTTGTCGCGCGGACCCTATGATGATAGTCACGGATCTGGGAGTCAAGCATGTTGAATAAGAAGATTACTCGGCGTGGGTTTGTGCTCGGATTGGGCGCGGTTACGGGGACGCTACTGGCTTCCTGTCGCCAGGCAACTAACGCCACACCGACCACGTCGCCGACGGTTCAGCCAACCGTCGCAGTTCCCACCCAAGCCGTTACTCCGACGTCGGCGCCGCCTCAAGCCATCATCGCGGCTCCCACGGCGACTCCCAGTCCTACGCCAAGCCCGACGCCCGAGCCCGTCACGGTCAAGATCTGGGTTGACCCGGACGTTCCCGCTGACTGGCAGCCGACCGCCGAGCAAGCCATCGCCCAAATCGGGGCGCAGTCACCAGGAAGGGCGGTCGATGTGCGACGGGTCGACAGCGCGGATCAAGCCGACTTGATCGTCTCGACCGTGGCTCGCGATCCGAATGCGAAGTCGGTTTCGCTAGCGACGATGGCTCTTGTGCCGGTCTGCTCGCCTCGAACACCGGTTCGGGGCATTTCATCTGATCAGATCAACGCCTTGTTCAGTGGGAGTGTTGCGGACTGGGCCGATGTCGGATCACCGACGTCGATCCCGGTGCAACCGTTCGCATTATCTGGAATCAGCATCAACGTGACGACACACGATGCCAAACCGATCGGCAGCTTTGACGACTTCTTGGGTCAATTTGCAGACAACCCCGGAGCCGTCGCCATGGTTCCGGTCGACATCGTCGATTTTCGCGGCCTCAGTCTATTGGTCGACGACGTCGACCTGCTTGCCGCCGCACAAGTGCCAGATGATTGGCCGTTTTCGATAGCGTTGACGCTCAGCAGCAACAACGCCGCAGCCGAGCACTATCTCGACAATGTCACGGCCGCACCAAACAGCGACGTATCTGCTGCGAATCCACCGTTGACGGTCTCATGGGTCGGCGATGTGATCCTCGGACGGACCGTTCACACCATCATGACCAGGCTCAACGATTATCAGGCGCCATTCCGCCTCGTGGCTGACGAACTGAAGAAATCGGATCTCACCATCGCCAATCTTGAATGCTCGCTGGCCGACGATATCGACCCACCCACCGATCCCCTCACATTCTCCTTCATGACCTTCACCGCGGGAGGGGATGGGATGTCCCTCGCCGGAATCGACGCCGTCAGCCAGGCAAACAATCACAGCATGAACTTCGGAGCACATGGCATGCGCGATACGCTGGCCGCCCTCGATCAACGCAATATCAAGCACTTCGGAATTGGCGAGAATCTGGACGAGGCACGCCAGCCGGTCATCTTCGACGTTCAAGGGCGCAAGATCGCCATCCTGGGCTATGACGGAATTACCGGCGGAACCTACGGTGCGACCGATTCGACGGCCGGCACATGTCCATTGGACGTCGACATCATGGCGCAGGACATCGCTGCCGTTCGCCAGAAGGCCGATCTCGTCATTCCCTTCGTTCATTGGGGAATCGAATATCAGCTCACACCGAATGCCGAACAGCAAGCCATCGCGCACAACGCCATCGATGTTGGCGCCGATATGGTGATCGGTTCCCACTGCCACTGGGTGCAGGGCATAGAAATTTACCAGGGCAAGCCGATCATCTATTCGTTGGCCAATTTCGTCTTCGACCAGGATTGGTCACTAGAAACCAAGCAAGGGCTCATCTTGCATCTCGTCTTTCGGCAGAATCGCGTCGCGGCCATCCGCTTTGTGCCGGTCCTGATCGAGGACTTCTATCAGCCACACATCGTGGACGGACCGGTCATGACGCAGATTCTGGATCGAATCTGGCAGTCGACCGATTTGATTGCCGCTGGACTGTAAAAACACAGACTCGCGACGCAAAGCGCGTGACGGTTATACTCGTCGGACGCCGCGCCTCCGACGCTGAGGAGGCCGGCGTTTCAACGCGGCGAAGAATCAGACTGAAGGGGGAGAGTGGCGATGGCAGAACGTATGAAGGGTGGGCAGGCCGCGATCCGCGCGCTGGAGAGCCAGGGCGTCGACGTGGTCTTCGGCATTCCCGGCGTCCATACACTCGAGATTTACGACGCACTAGTTGACTCGAAGATCCATCACATTTTGGCGCGGCACGAACAGGGTGCTGGGTTCATGGCCGATGGATATGCACGCGCCTCGGGCAAGCCTGGTGTCGCCGTCATCATCACCGGCCCGGGAATCACCAACGTAATGACAGCGGTGGGAGAAGCCTACACCGACTCGTCACCAATACTGGTGCTGTCGTCCAACGTGGAGCAGGAATGGGCCGGACAGATGCTCGGCCACCTGCATGACTTGAGCGATCAGCTCGGCGTTATGCATGCCGTAACCAAGTGGAACGCACGCGCCACCAACGTGGCCCAGATTCCCACGCTGGTTGCCAACGCCTTCAAAGAAATGAAGAACGGTCGACCGAGGCCGACCCACGTCGAAGTGCCGCTCGACGTCCTTTCCGACTTCGCCGAGGCAGAGATGGTGGCAAAAGCCTCGTGTGAGCCGAGCGCTCCATCGAGCGAATCCGTCGCTCAAGCAGTCGAAGCGATCTCTAAGGCGCAGCGCATCGTCATCTGGTGCGGCGGCGGCGTGGTGAGTAGTGGAGCCGGACAGGCGGTCGCTCAGATCGCCGAACTACTCGGAGCCCCCATCCTCACGTCGGTCATGGGCAAAGGGAGCATTCCCGCCGATCACCCGATGTTCATCGGCAAATCGTGGGATACCGGAAACAACGTGGATGAACTGCTGCGCTCGGCCGACTTGCTCCTGGTATTCGGATCGAA
Organism: uncultured Chloroflexia bacterium; assembly: GCA_963815715.1. Taxonomy (GTDB): domain Bacteria; phylum Chloroflexota; class Chloroflexia; order Thermomicrobiales; family Thermomicrobiaceae; genus CALAGB01. The sequence goes on from CAWFHU010000001.1 coordinate 519,464, forward strand.
GCTCGGCGCGATGGAGACCAACTATCAGCGCATGCCGGTGCCCAAGACATTGGTTCGTGTCGACGTCGATCCAAACGAGATCACGCGCAACTACTCACCATCTGTCACGGTCGTTGGAGACGCCCGTCTCGCTGCCGAGCAGATGCTGGAAGGTCTTCGTCAACACGACATTCGGAAATCGTGTTGGACGGCCGATCAAGTTGGGGTAATTCGCGAAGCATTCCTGGCCAACACATGGGGCAAGGAGCAGAAGCCCTATATCGACGCGCTGCGATCAGCCATCCCGCGCGACGGTGTACTGGTGAGTGACATGACCATGATGGGTTACGTCAGCCAGGGCCGCTATCCAGTCTACGAGCCGCGCACGTTCCTCTTTCCGCAAGGGTACGGAACGCTCGGATTCTCACTTCCAGCCGCCATTGGTGCCAAAGTCGCACGTCCTGACGCGACGGTGGTTCCGATCGTCGGCGACGGCGGCTTCCAATACACCATGCAAGAGTTGGCGACCGCGGTGCAGTTCAAGCTGGGGCTCCCGATCGTCATCTTCAACGACTCCACCTACACTGCCGTAAAGATGGAGCAAGCGGAGAAGTACGACCGGCGCTTCATCGCGGTCGACCTGGTGAATCCTGATTACCCGAAGCTCGCCGACGCCTATGGCATCCCATCCACGACGGCTCGTTCGCCGGAAGAGTTGGAACAGGCCATCGTGGCGGCCGCGAAGCGGGATGTGCCGACCATCATCGACACGCCGATCTCCTTCGGGCCGTAGCTGGCCGAACGATCATGCACTGAGAACGGAGCGCAGCGTCTCGATCGAGACGTTGCCCCCGCTCACCACCAGCCCAACACGCTTGCCCGTGAAGCTCGGCGAATTACCGATCAGGAGCGCCAGTCCGACAGCCCCCGCCCCTTCCACGATCATGTGCTCGTCCGCGGCGAACATTCGCATCGCATCCGCGATCGCGTCCTCGTCAACAACCTGTACGTCGTCGACGAGCCGTTGAATGATTCTGAACGGTAGCTCGCCGCCTTCGATGTTCCCTTCGAGTCCGTCGGCAAGCGTCTGCTCAATCGGAATGTCTATGATGTGGCCCACGTCAAGAGCCGCCACCATCGACGGCGAGTTTGCTGCCTGCACACCAATGACCCGCAATCCCGGATTCATCCGCTTGGCAGCCGTCAAGCATCCGGCCAGCAATCCGCCCGCCCCGACTGGCACCAGCATGACGTCGAGATCAGGCACATCACGCACGAACTCGTATCCAACAGTCCCCTGGCCGGCGATCACGGCCGCGTCGTACGGGCTGACTACCGGCATACCTGAAGCACGCGCCAATTCGAGCATCGACCGCTGAGCGTCGTCGAACGATTGGCCATGCATGTGCAGTTCGATACCCATACGCCGCAACGCCGCTACCTTGACGCTGGACGCCGTCTCCGGCACGACGACGGTCGCCGTCATGCCGAACAGGCTCGCCGCGTACGCGACACCCTGGCCGTGGTTTCCAGCTGATGCGGTTGCCACCGCTGTTGCTCCGGCTTCGGCCAGCTCGGCAACACGATTGATCGCCCCGCGAATTTTGAAAGAACCGGTGCGCTGCAAATTCTCCGGCTTGACGAAGATCTCGGTGCCAAAACGGTCCGAGAGGACGTTCATTCGACGCGCGTGTGTCGAGAATAAGTGTGGCTTGATCAGGCGCTCAGCTCTCACGACGTCTGCCAACTGTGGCGCGGTTTCGACCATCGAGAACACCTTTCCACATGCATGAAAAAAACGTGGAGCCGAACCGGCCCCACGCTTCGGATTCGTGTTGTGACGCGCCTACACGTCCTTGCTGAGGGTCGCCAAGAATTCCGCGTTGCTCCCCGTCTTGGCGAGCCGGCCGAGCACCAGCTCGGTTCCTTCGGTTCCGCCAAGCATCGAGACCATGCGTCGCATCGTCCAGACCTGCCGCAGCGTGGCGTCGTCGAGGAGCAGTTCCTCGCGCCGCGTGCCGGAGCGCTGCACGTCGATCGATGGGTAGATGCGCCGCTCGGCCAGCTTGCGATCGAGGTGAAGCTCCATGTTGCCGGTCCCTTTGAACTCTTCGTAAATGACATCGTCCATACGGGATCCGGTATCGATCAAGCAGGTGGCCACGATGGTCAGGCTTCCGCCGCCCTCGATGTTTCGCGCGGCGCCGAAGAAGCGCTTGGGCGGGTAAAGGGCTACCGGGTCGATACCACCAGAGAGAGTTCGTCCGCTCGGCGGTACTGCAAGGTTGTAGGCACGAGCCAGACGCGTGATCGAGTCGAGCAGAATCACCACGTCCCGACCACACTCGACCAAACGCTTGGCACGCTCGAGCGCCATCTCGGCCACTTTCGTGTGATCCTCGACCGGCTCGTCGAAGGTGGAGCTGACGACCTCACCATCGACCGACCGCTTCATGTCGGTCACCTCTTCAGGCCGCTCACCGATGAGACAAACCATGAGGTGAACATCCTCATAGTTGCTGGTGATCCCGTTGGCGATCGCCTTCAGCAAAAGCGTCTTACCAGCTTTTGGCGGCGAGACGATCAGTCCGCGCTGACCACGCCCGACCGGTGCGACCAGGTTCAAGAGCCGGGTCGACAAGATGTGTGGCTGAGTTTCAAGGTTGATGAGTTCGAGCGGGAAGATCGGGGTCAGGTTGTCGAAGTTGGGGCGGCGCCTTGCGGTCTCGGGGTCCTGGCCATTGACCGCTTCGACCCTCAGGAGACTGTAGTATTTCTCGCTGTCTTTAGGAGGTCGAACGTGGCCGGAGACCCAATCTCCAGTGCGAAGTCCAAAACGTCGAATCTGCGACTGCGACACGTAGATGTCGTTTGGCCCCGGAAGATAGCGCTCCCCGCGCAGGAATCCATACCCGTCGTCGATGACGTCGAGTACGCCCTGTCCGAAGATATTCCCCTGCTGCTCCGTTTGCGCCTGAAGCACACGACTAATGAGGTCGTGCTTCTTCATGCGGCTGTATCCGGTCACTTCAAGATCTTTCGCCAGATCCTGCAGTTCGGGAAGGGTTTTCGTCTCAAGTTCTGAAATCGTGATTGTCATCCTCGTCCTCTTCCCCACTCAGGTCCGGCGAAATCGCAGACAGGAGCTGAGGATTTTTGAAGGTGGTTCGATTGCCGATGGCACTTGGCTGAGTGAATAAGCTGTGTGGATAATGCTGACCGTCGCAGTGAATCCGAGTTCAATATCGACTCAGGCGCTGGAGTTCGTGGCCCCGCCCGCGCATTGCGCGCCTCGAACCGCCAGGCAAAACGTGGCCAGTCCCCAGCTGGGGGCCCGGCGCCAAAACCGGGACGCCATGATGTTGGGCGCCTGACACCGCTACATTTGCTCTTCATTGCTCGCCGGTAATCAATCCTGATGGTCTCCCCGCGTACGCGCGTTCACAACGTACACTCAGGGTGCGTATGACTCTGTGGGTCATCGATGGCATTGCTTGCACAGCAAAATCGCAGAGTTACATGCCGCACGTGAGACAAACTTGGTCGGAGTCGCTAGCGGCAAAATGGGGCAGCGGTGCCGTGGTTGGCACCGCAGGCAGTATAGCACTGTTCTTGACACTAGTCAAACGGAACAGCGGCGTATTCCTTCAGCTTAGTCAAGCGATGCTGAGCAAAGACGCGCCGCACGGTACCGGATCGAGATCGCATCACGAGCGACTCGGTCGTGGCACCCAGGCTGTTGTAGTGCACGCCCTGCATCAGCTCTCCGTCAGTGATGCCGGTCGCCGCGAAGAAGACGTTGTCAGAGCGCACCAGGTCGTCCGCGTGCAGGACCCGATCGAGGTCGACGCCAGCCTTCAGAGCCAGATCCCGCTCCTGGTCGTTGCGGGGCCACAGCTTGGCTTGAATCGCCCCGCCGATGCATTTGATCGCCACCGCCGAGATGACACCTTCCGGGCATCCACCAATTCCCATTAACACGTCGACTCCGGTGTCGGGCTGGCATGCCAGCAGCGAACCCGCGACATCACCGTCGGAGATCATCTTGATCCGAGCGCCAGTCGCACGAATCTCTGAAACCAGTTGCTCGTGCCGCGGGCGATCCAGCACCACGACAGTCAGATCTTGCACCCGCATCCGTTTCGCCTCGGCGATGCGGCCCAGGTTCTCCTCGACCGACGCCTCGATATCGATGACGTGCGCTGCCTCCGGCCCCACCGCCAGCTTGTTCATGTACACGATATGGGGAGGGTAAAACATCGACCCACGCTCGCCGACAGCGACAACCGCTAACGAATTGGGCATTCCCTTGGATAGGAGCGTTGTTCCGTCGATCGGATCGACCGCGATGTCGACGGCTGGTTCGCCGCCCGTACCGACTTCCTCGCCAATGTAGAGCATCGGCGCTTCGTCCTTGTCGCCTTCACCAATGACCACCACGCCGCTCATCTCAACCGACGAGAGCATGGTCCGCATGCCATTGACGGCACCCTGGTCCGCCGCGATCTTGTCGCCACGGCCCATGAACGGCGCAGCCCCGAGCGCGGCCGCCTCAGTGGTACGCACCAGCTCCATCGCCAGGTTACGATCGATTCCTTCGGCCAAGGGTCAAACTCCTTCCAGCATCGCGATTGTTATCGTGCGATTGGTGCCACCGGATCCGCTTCAGGCGCCGCGAGCCACAGCTCAGCGTGCCCCGGCAGCTCAGTCACACTTCCGATCTCAACCGTACAGTCGGGCAACGATCGCACGAATGCGCTGCCATATCGACGGCTCACGATTCGACGATCCAGAATAGCGCACACGCCGCGATCCGTGGAACTTCGAATTAGACGCCCAAATCCCTGTTTGAAGCGCAAAATCGCTTGCGGAATCGCGTACTCGTGGAACGGTTCGTCGAACGCCTCACTGCGGGCGGCGAAAACCGGATCGGACGGAACCGAGAAGGGCAGTTTCGTGATGACGAGCAGACTGAGCGTTTCGCCGACGATGTCGACACCCTCCCAGAAGCTGTTGGTGCCCAACAGAACCGTCTCGGAGCGACTCTTGAGCCGATCGACGAGCTGACGCGGGCTGCCGTCCAGCCGCTGCCCCAAAACCAGAATGCCTTCCGCCTCGAGCGGTCGCTTGATGGCGCGATACGTCGACTGCGAGAGCGCTGTGCGACGTAAACAAAATCATCGCCCGACCGCGCGTCGAGCGGCACAGTTCGATGAGCGCTTCCTGCAACGCGCGCTGGTAGCCCGACTGACCAGGTTCGGGAATGTCGTCCGCAAGATAGAGCAGCGTCGACCGGTGATAGTCGAACGGGGATGAGACCTTCAAGTCGTTCGAATCGGGAACGCCGAGGCGTCCGCGAATATAGTCGAACGCGTGGTCTGTCGTCATCGTCGCCGAGGTCAGCACGACTGAGCGGCAGCGATCGAACAGTTTCGACTGAAGCGACTCCCCGACGTGCAGTGGCGCCGATTGAATCGTGACCTCGTTTGTGTTCTGTCTCCTGGACAGCCAGTAGATCGTCTCGCCGATCGGCTCTGATACTGCTGACGTCAGCCGCTCAACGAGGAGATGCCCCGTCTTGATCTGCAAATCGAGCTCCGTGATGAGATCGCTGTTTCCCGGCAGCTCTTCGTCGGTAAAACCCTCGATTTCGGCGGCCGCTTCCGTCAGCGCCTGAAGGAGTGTTCGCGCGAATCGGGCCAACGATTGCAGCGTGACCTCAACCTCGGTCCAACCTGGGTCGTGGCGAACCGCCTCAGTCAGTCGAAGCTGGCGTTCATTGTGGCCACGCTCGTCCTGATATCGCTCGATGAAGTCAGTCAGGCGAGTGAAAAGGAGCTCACATTGTTGTTCGGCGTGTTGCTCACTCTCGGCCAACGTTTCGAGCCACGGCTGCATCCGGCTCGCAAGTGAGCGCGTCTCCTCGGTCGTTCCCGTCGAAGCCGCGCGCCAGAGCGCCCCGAAGACGCCACCAACGCCATCCCGTTCATCCTGCTGAATGCAGCGAATGAGGAAGTCTGTCACGGCGTTGCGGCTCACTGTAAACCCGAGCTGCTGAGTCGCTTCCTCTTCCAGGTTGTGTGCCTCGTCGATGATCAGATTACGGTAAGCGGGCAGAACTGAATTTGACGCCAGCATGTCAGAGAGGAGCAACGCGTGATTCACCACCACGATGTGGGCACTCTCAGCTTTATGTCGCGCTCGAAACAGGAAGCACTGATTTCGACGATGAAAGACGCATCTGCCGGGCACGCATGCGCCCTCTTCTTCGGCAAGTCTCGACCAATACACCTGTTCGTCGGGTGGCAGATGAAGCTCGGCGCGATCGCCAGTCTCGGTCTGTTGGGCCCACGTCAGGATCTTGGCATGCAGCGCAGCCTCTTCCGGAGCTTGAGCCGCCGAACGTTGCGCGATGAACCAGCGACGCAGGCACAGGTAATTCGAGCGACCTTTGAGCAGCGCTGCTTCAAAATTGGCGGCGTCCTTCAGGCTCGGATCGTCTTTCGCCATCTGCGTCAGCGATCGACGCAGATCGGGAAGATCCTTGCGGAAGAGCTGATCTTGCAAGGCAATCGTGTTCGTCGAAACCACCACCGGCTCGCCATGCTCGACGGCGTGCAACACCGCAGGAAGGAGGTACGCGACAGATTTGCCCGTACCGGTTCCTGCTTCGATCAGGGTAATACCGCCGTCGCGCAACGTGTCGGCGACCGAGGTCATCATGTCGACTTGCTGGGGTCGATATTCGTATCCCGAGAAGGAGCGCGCGAACGAGCCCCCCGGTTCGCTCCATTCCTGGAACTTGCTCGTGGCAATGTGAGACTCGCTCCCCGTCGGTTCGAGTCGCCGCGGACGTTCCCGTTGCATGAGAAACATCACTTCGGGGCCTTGCCGCGGGCCTATGCCTTTGGCGAGAAGCTGCTCGGCGATGGAGCTGCCCAGCGTACCCGCGTCATCGTCCTTCATGCGCTTGGCGATTTCGTCGAAGAGGCTCGAGAGTGGGGAGTTGGCCATGCGAGCATAGCTCGCCAGACGTTCCATGGTCACGTCGTCGTAATCGTGCAGCAGGTCGATGAGCCCCAGGAAAACCGCCATCGTCGTTTCGACGTCCGCCATGGCCCGATGCTGCGACGGGACCGAGATGCCGAGCCGCGACGCGATGGTCGAGAGATTATAGGCCGGCAGATCTGGGATCAGAATGGTTGCCAGGTGAAACGTGTCGTACTGCGGGTTGCGAAGAAGTAGCCCCGATCCGGTAAGCATTTCGATATCGAACTGCGGCGATTGGCCCACGATCGGATGATTGCGAACAAAATCGCGTAACCGCGGTGCGACCACGTTGAAGCCGGGCGCGCGGCGCACGTCTTTTGCGCCAATGCCAGTGAGGCTGGTGATGTTGAACGGAATTGAGCCGCGTGGTTGGACGAGACTCTCCCAGCGATCGAGTACGCGATCGTCGCGAAACTTGATCGCTGCGATCTCGATGATCTCGTCCCGTTCGGGGTCCATCCCGGTCGCTTCGAGGTCGAGTGCCACGTAAACAGAGCTCACCTGGCCGGACCCTTCCTGATGATGAGGCGCGTTTTCAATGTTGTACCGTCGAGTCTAGCCCACGGGGAATGCCGCAGCGAGCATCGCAAGCTGTGCGATGCCCTGCTTGATCGGCGCGATTTCAATCGATTCTTCTACGCGGTGTGCGCCACCGCCTTGCGTCAACCCGATACAAATCGCCGGAATGCCGCGACTGATGGCGATATTCGCATCGGTGCTGGAAGCGTTCAACTCGGGCTCAAAGCCCAGCTCCCGCAGCACATCGCCGGCAACCCGAACGATTTTCGTGGATGGATCAGTACGACCGGCCGGCCGCTCGCCCAATACTTCGATCTCTGTTCGAATTTGATCGCCACGCGCAGACGTGATGATCTCTTCGACCTGATCGGCCAAACGACTGAGCGAAGCGGGATCGACCGAACGCATATCGATGACCGCGGATGCCTTGGGCGCAATGGTGTTGACCGATACACCGCCATCGATGATTCCGACGTTGTACGTCGTCTTGGGGTCTTCGGGAACTTTCAATTCACTGATTTTCGTGATGATCTTGCCGAGCTCGTGAATCGCGCTCGGCTGCCCGAACGCGCCCCAGCTGTGACCGCCCGGGCCGTAGACCGTGGCGCGAATGCGCTTCGATCCGACCGCGGCGTGCGTGAGGCGCCCGACATTGTGCCCCTCGACGGCGATTACGCCACCGAGCTCACCTTCAAAGCGATCGACCATGGCACGAATGCCGCGCAAATTGCCGAGTCCCTCTTCACCGACGTTGGCGATCAAAAGCAAATCGCCGGGCGTCTCGATTCCCGCCTCGTCCAGAATGCCGACGAGACCGAGCAGACCGGCGACACCGAGGCTGTTGTCTCCGATTGCAGGTCCGAACATCTCGGTGTCGGTGCGACGCACGGTGATTGCTGTGCCGCGCGGAAACACGGTATCGGTGTGAGCGGCGAACATGAGGCTCTTGGCACTCCCGGTACCCTTACGGCGGGTGATGACGTTGCCCATGTCGTCGATCTCAGCCTTCAAGCCGACTTGCTCAAAGGCCGCGGCAACGAATTCAGCGCGTTCGCGTTCTTCATACGAAGGGGCAGGAATGAGGCAAATCTTCTCGGCCCAATCACAGACCGAGTCTACCGATGCCGCCGCCAACTGCTGAAGGCGGGCGCTCCGGTCGTTTCCACCGCCCACGTAAAGTCCTTTCCAGATTGTCGCTTGTCCGTGTTATCGAGGCGCGGAGAAGGATTGCATCCCGCGGTTGCGGATCGCTAAGTGAAATGCGTGATGAAGTCCCTACGTCGCAAAAGTCCTTCAATTATAGCAGAGTCCGGGCCGCATTCCGCCTGCTACAGGCGAGCCTCGCGACCTCGTTGGGACGACGTGAGGGCTATTCCGGCAGAGGAAACGCTTCGTTCAACCGGCAGCGCGCTGTTGACACACACTAGGGGCGAACGTAGATTTCAGCAGGGGAGATCGGTACGGAATACATATCAGGCTGCAAAAATCAGAAACGGACCATCACGGTCTAGCGAAGGGAACGAATGGCGTGGTTTCGCGTGGAGCGACCGAGGTCAAGCGTTCGCAGGGAGTCGTTGCCAGCTACGGTGGTTATCGAGCGCCGCAGGGCATGCTGTCGTGGGCGCTTCACCGCATTGCAGGGCTCGGTGTCCTGGCATTTCTTCTGCTGCACATCCTGGATATCTTTCTCGTCGGCTACGGACCTAAGACCTTCAACGATTTGGTCTTCCTTTACCAGAATCCGGTCTTCCGCATCGGTGAGATCGTCCTGGTTGCCGCTGTTTACTATCACGCCGCGAACGGCGTCCGCATTATCTTGATCGACTTCTGGGAGGCCGCATACAAATTCGAGCGACAGCTCTACTGGGGCGTGATCGCGGTCTTCCTAGCAGGGTTCATCCCGACCGCCTACTTCATGATCGACGCGATGCTGAAGTGACCGGCCGCGATTGCACGACAGCGCTGAATCGCCGCGGGCTCATGAGTGACCCGTGGTGGAAGGATTGGACGTCAACATGGTAGCTCCTCGCGTACGAGTCGGACGACAGCGACCGGCCGGAGGCAGCAATTTCGAGCTCTACTCGTGGTATTTCTTTCGAATCAGCGGACTCCTCCTGATCCTGCTGGCATGCATCCACATCGTCATCATGCACGTGATCCACAACGTCTCGGAGATCGACTACAACTTCGTTGCTCAGCGCTGGGCCTCTCCGTTTTGGCGGTCGTTCGACTGGCTGCTGTTGACGCTCGCACTCCTGCACGGTCTCAACGGCGCGCGCATTGCCATCGATGACTACGTTCGCGGTCATGGCTGGAAGATAGTCGCGCATTCGGTTCTCTGGACCACCGCAATCGTGTTTCTGATTCTGGGCACCATCGCGATCGTGACGTTCAATCCCGCATCCTTCGGCGGCGCCGCAATGGCAGGGAGATAGCCCATGTATCACCGTTATGACGCAGTCATCGTCGGAGCAGGCGGCGCAGGACTGATGGCGGCCGCGCAGCTCTCGAATGCCGCCAACATCGCCGTGATCAGCAAGCTCTACCCATCACGCTCTCACACGGGGGCCGCTCAAGGCGGCATCGCCGCGGCGCTCGGCAATATCGAAGAAGACCATTGGGTCTGGCACATGTTCGACACCGTCAAAGGCGGCGACTATCTCGTCGACCAGGATGCCGCCGAAGTGCTGGCCCGCGAGGCTATCGACGCCGTCTACGACCTGGAGCACATGGGTCTTCCGTTCAACCGCACGCCCGAGGGGAAAATCGACCAACGCCGGTTTGGCGGCCATACCAAGAATTTTGGCGAAGCCGCGGTTCGCCGCGCCTGTTACGCTGCCGACCGCACCGGCCACATGATCTTACAGACTCTCTATCAGCAAGGCATCAAGAATCAGGTCACCTTCTTCAACGAGGTGATGATGTTGGACCTGCTGATCACTGATGACGGCGTGTGTACCGGCGTCGTGGGAATGGACATCCTCACCGGTGAGATCCACACCTTCCACGCCAAGGCGGTGCTGCTCGCAACTGGCGGGTATGGCAAGGTCTACAAGGTCACCAGCAACGCACTTTCGCTCACCGGAGACGGTTGTGCCATCGCGCTCCGTCGCGGATTGCCCCTGCAGGACGCGGAGTTCTATCAGATCCACCCAACGGGAATCTACAAGCTTGGAATCTTGCTCTCGGAAGCCTGCCGCGGTGAGGGCGGCATCCTGCGCAACAACAATGGCGAACGATTCATGGAGCGCTACTCGCCGACGCTGCTGGATCTGGCTCCACGCGACATCGTATCGCGCAGCATCTACCTCGAGATCCGTGAAGGACGCGGAATCAATGGCGAGGACTACGTCCATCTGGACCTGACGCATTTGCCTTCGGAAGTCATCGAGCAGAAGCTGCCCGATATTACCGACTTCGTGCGCACCTACATGGGAATCGATCCAGTTCACGATCTGATCCCGATCCAGCCCACCGCCCACTACGCCATGGGCGGCGTTCCAACCGACATCGAGGGCCGCGTCACGATCGACGAGAAGAACACAGTCATGCCCGGGCTGTATGCGGCGGGTGAAGTCGCCTGCGTCAGCGTGCACGGCGCCAACCGGCTTGGAACCAACTCGTTGGTGGACCTTGTCGTCTTCGGCCGACGAGCCGGCAAGCATATGACCCAGTTCGTCAATCAGAACGACTTCCATGCATTACCAAAGGAGCCGGAGTTCCGTGCTCGCGCCGAGGTGGCCGGTTTCATGGAGAATCCAGGAACTGAAAATGCCGCCGATATTCGCACTGAATTGCAGCAAGTGATGATGGATGACGCCGGAGTCTTCCGTACCGGCGAGGGCCTCCAGGCGTTGGAGACGAAACTCGAGGAACTGCGCAACCGGTTTACTCGCGTGGGTGTACGAGACAAGGGCAAGACGTTCAACATGGATCTGGTAGAAACGATTGAGACCGGCTTCTTGCTCGACGTGGCTCAAACGATTGCCGTCAGCGCGCTCGCCCGTGAGGAGAGCCGCGGCGCGCACATGCGTGAGGACTTCCCGACACGAGACGACGTGAACTTCCTCAAGCACACGCTCGCCTACCGCACGTCTGGGGGACTGAAACTTCGCTACAAGCCGGTAGTTCTCACTCGATTTGAACCGAAGGAGCGGAAATACTAATGGAGATCCAACTCCGCATTCAACGCTACAACCCTGACGAGGACGTCAAGCCGCATTATGAGAACTTCACCGTCGACGTTGCGCCGACCGACCGGGTGCTTGACGCGCTCAACATGGTCAAATGGCACCAGGACGGCACGCTGACCTATCGGCGCAGCTGTGCCCACGGTGTCTGCGGATCTGACGCGATGCGCATCAACGGACGCAACCGTCTGGCCTGCAAGGTCCTGATCCAGGATATCGGCAGCAAAATCACGGTTGAACCGCTCCTCGGATTCGACGTCATCAAAGACCTGGTCATCGACATGGAGCCCTTCTTCGAAAGCTATAAAAAGGTGCTTCCGTTCATGATCAACGATCAGAACCCGCCCGCTACTGAGCGGCTGCAGTCCGCCGAGCAGCGTGCCGTCTTCGACGACACGACCAAATGCATCCTGTGCGCCGCCTGCACCACCGCTTGCCCGATCACCTGGACCAACGAGAATTGGGTCGGTCCGGCGGCCATCGTGAATGCACATCGCTTCATCTACGACAGCCGAGATGACGGAACCGAAGCTCGGTTGGAAGTGCTCAACGAGAGCTCGGGCGTCTGGCGCTGCCGCACGATCTTCAACTGCACCGACGCCTGCCCGCGTGGCATTCAGGTGACGAACGCCATCGAGCAGGTGAAGCGGACGCTCCTCCTAAACCGGTAGGAATCGCGATTCATCAACGGGGTCGGACGGCCGCGCCGCTCGACCCCGTTTGTCGTTAAGGGATTGATACAGACGACGTAGCGTTGTTTGCTACAATCATCGACATCATATTGTGGTGCCACGGAGGAGACTATGCAGAACCCGTTCAGCTGGGGCTATTTGACGGCGTCCGTTTACAATACGCCGACCTGGGGGCCGTTCTCGATCGCATTCGTGAGCATCTTCGGTGCGGGACTGTTCGCGTCGTTGCTTGCATACAACGATCTGTTCCGCCAGTTTCGTAAGAAACGTTTGCTTTTCAATCATGTCCGACGCGGGACGAGCATCTTGATGCTCATTTTCGCGATGGGTCTCGTCTTCTTCGTCTTCCGGTTCTTGCGGGTGTCAGCCTTCTACTTGTCGCTTAGGTTGTGGCTCTATCTCTGTTTCCTGGCCTTTATCGCCTATGGAACCTACTTCGCTTACCAACTGTTTGCCGTCTACCCGGCACAGGTGAAGGCGGAGGAGGCGTTGCGGCTCAAGCAACGCTACCTGGCGCCGTCCGTCTCGGCCTCTTCAATCAGCCGCAGTAAGCGCAACAAGCGTCGCAACAAGCGCCCAAAGGCGAGCTACAAGTCGGCACAGCGATAACCATCAAGTTACCGAAAAGAGAACGGACCGCTCGATTGAGCGGTCCGTTTGTTTGTCTAGAGAGCCGTGCACCCTCTGTCGATCTCGGTCCTCCAGCTTACACCGGGCTAGTTAGCTCCGGTCAGGCTACCTCACGGCACCCAGAGATGACCACTTACGGCTGCTTCCTTCCGGACCTGACCGGGTTCGCGGGTCCCTGTCGCGTGAGACCTAACCATCCCCGCCACTTAGCTCGGGCAGTCCCACAGGATCGTACCTCGAGAGGGGATTCAGTCCCGCTATAGCGGATTGCGGGTGCAGGGCACCGCTAGTTCCCCACCTAGCACGGCGACCAAAAGGATACCGCACCACGGCCATCGACTTCAACGGAACCGCTACGCTCCGAGCGACTCTCCACCGTCGACGCGAATGACATTTCCGGTCAACCAGCCGATGCCTGGCAAGCTCAACACGCGAATCGTGCGCGCGACGTCTTCGGGTGTGGTCAGTCGCCCGCGCGGGTTGCGGCGCAGAGCACCATCGAGCATCTCCTGCGCCCCCGGAATCTTGTTCTGTGCCGGAGTGTCGGTCACCCCCGCCTGAATCGCGTTTGCGGCGATTCCAGCTCGGCCGAGCTCAACGGCGATCTGGCGAATGTGGGACTCGAGTGCAGCCTTCGCAGCGGAAACTGCCCCGTAACTGGGCCAAATTCGGGTTGAGCCCTCGCTCGTCATGGCGAAGATGCGGGCATCGTCGTCGAACATGCGCGCCGAATTGATGTCCTGAGTCCAATAGACCAATGAATTCGCCATGACATCGAAGGTCATGTCCATCTGCTTCTGCGTCAGCGCGTGGGATGGCTCTTCATCGAAAAATTGCCGTAAAGTGCCGAAGGCGAGTGAGTGCATGAGCACGCGAACTTTGGCTCCTCTGTCGCGTAGAGCAGCGAGCACCTCCTGGCGCTTCTCCGAATCAGCGGCGTTGACGTTGAAAAAGAGAGCTTGCTGGCCGGTCGCTTCGATGTCGTCGATCACGCTCTGGACTTGCGGCAATGTGGAGCGCCGATCGAGGTGCACCCCGCAGACGTTCATGCCGTGCCTCGCCAATTCTTTGGCGGTCGCGGCGCCGAACCCGCTCGAAGCGCCGAGAATCAGAGCCCATCCACTGAGCCCAGATTCGTTATCTGCCATCCATTGCCCCTCTCCACGTCCCACGTATTGTCATGGCCGGGCATCAACCACTGATCCACGACCGGCCCGATTATTGTTGCTGAGTCGGCAAACGGTCAAGCAAGCGCCTTGTCGGCGGGCGGTTTTTCGGCCCCGCCGCTGCTCGGAACGAACTCTACGCGCACCTTTGTCCCACCTCCGTCGGCTGGTTCAAGGGCGAGCTTGCCGCGCAAGTCGGTCTCGACCAACGTTCGGGCGATGTTAAGCCCAAGTCTTCGATTCGCTTCCAGCGAGAAGCCGTCCGGCAACCCCGAACCGTCGTCGATGATCTCGATAACGGCCTTGGGGCCATCGAAGTTAGCGTGGATCGCCACATGCCCAGTGCTCCGTTGTGTGAATCCGTGGCTTATCGAATTGAGCACGAACTCGTTAACCAGTAACGCCAGCACGGTGGCTTCGCGCGAATTAACGTGAACCGGCGACGGCTCAATGTCGAACGTAACGTGCATATCCGGCCCCACCAGATTGCTCGTGGCGTCGTCCGCAACGTGCTTGGCGATCGTATCGACCGTCGTCTCACGTAGATCCCCGCCACTGAGGATGTCGTGGATAGCCGCGATGCTCTGGATCCGCGTCACGGCCTCGCGCAACGGCGTCGAAGTCCTCGCATCCTCGGCGTGGCGAGCCTGCATTGAGAGGAGCGCCGCAATTGTCTGCAGGTTGTTCCGCACACGATGGTGCATCTCCTGAAGCAGGACCGAGGCTCGCGTATAGCCCCTGCGCGCTTCTTCATAAAGATCCGCGTTCTCGATCGCGATCGCCGCCGAGTCACAGAATGAATCAAGCAGCGTACTCGCCACGGAGTCATCCGGAGGTCGAGTGGTGTGAAAGACGCAGATGGCGCCCACGACTCTTCGGCCCGTGAGCATCGGCAGACCATGGACGTAGAGTTCGGATCCACCGATGTCGACCGTCATCCAGAGCGCGGCGTTCGTGCTCACCACGTCGTCAACCAGCCGGCGGACGTCATCCGCCACGGCATCCAGCGGGCACGATTCATTGATCGAGTGTCGGGAGAGCAGCTCGAGACGTCCGGGCTGGCCACGCCGCTGGCGATAAATCTCGACGGCCACGGCATTGGAAAGCTCCATGGTCTGCTCGCTGATCAGCTGGAGCAGTTCAGAGAGCTCGAGCGTCGACGCCACCAATCGCGACATCTGCTGCAACGTCGAAAGCTGAGAGATACGACGCTGAAGCTCTGCATCGGTCTGACTGTAGAGGCGCGCATTTTCGATGGCGATGGCCATTTCACCGGCTGCCGTCTCGAGGAAGGCCAGCTCATCGGCGTCAAATTCTCGTCGTGCGAGGCTCAAGATGTTCAGCACGCCAACGAGACGATCCGGCGATCGCAGGGCCAGAGGCACGGAAACCTGAGAGCTGTAACGTTGATCGCCGATCATCGGGTAATCAACGTAGCTGGGATGTACGGTCGCGTCGGGAACCGCCAGAATCTGACGGCGAATTGCCGCCTGACCAGTAATACCGCTCCCCAGAGGCAGGAAGACTCGTCCGGTTGCCTGGGAGTTGAGCCCTACCGATGCGCTCAGAACAAGGATCGAATTAGCCTCATCGAGCAAGAAGATCGAGCAGGAGTCACAGCGCATAGTCTCGCGAACCACAGCCACGACCGTCTTGAGCATTGCATTGAGGTCGAGGCTGGCCGTGGCAGCCTGATTGATGCGGCGCAGGGCTGCCAGACGCGTGACGCTGTTGGCAAACGGTCGGCGACGCTGTGGGTTCGGCTCATCGTCCGCGGAACGAAGCTCGTCCTCGAACGCCTGCACCACGTCGACGATAACCGAAGCTGGGACCTCAGTATCGCTTGGCTCTGGGGAGAGCAGTCGGTCGACAATTGCGGCGATCGGCGTTCCTGTCCGAGCGCAACGTCTTCCGAGCCGCCGTGACAACGTGTCGACCGAGATGCCAAAATGCTCGCTGGCATGGGCGTCAGCCCGCAGCCGTTCGATCAATTCGCGCAGCACTTCGTCGATTGAATCGGATGTCGACGGCTGCAGCTCAGGGTTGTCGGACGCGTCCATTCGCACCTTCGTCACATGGTAAGATCAGCGTGTCTATGCGCAAACCACCCAACACCGGAGCACCGATGCAAACCGCCCGCCAGACCCTTGGTGTCGTCACCGAGGGAACGTTCAACGCCGGATTAACCGTGCGCCTCTCGGCCGAATGCACGACCGAGTCACTGCGCGTCGGTTCCTTCGTCGTCCTCGAAGGTGAGCGCAATCGCTATTTTAGCTTGATCACCGACATGCGGCTGCGTGTGACCGACGCGGGACTCGCCGCGACGCCACCGATTGACTCCACCGCGTTCGTCCGAAAGGCGCTGGCAAATAGCCACACCTACGCCACGGTCGAGGTTCGCCCCAGTCTCATGCTCGAGGACGTCGAGAACGTCGAGGGAGCCGGACCGGGGCCGGTGCGAAACATTCCAATGCATTTCGCCGTGCTGCGTGAGGCGACCGAGCTTGACTTCGAGCTGGTTTTTGGCGAGGAGTCGGATACGCATTTCGCGCTCGGCACGCCCCCAACGATGGACATCAAGATCCCGATCGACCTCAAGGAACTGGTGACGCGCAGCAACGGCGTCTTCGGCCAGAGCGGCACCGGCAAGAGCGTGCTGACCAGGCTGCTCCTCTTCGGCATCATCAAGAGTGACGTCGCGTCGGTACTGGTCTTCGACATGCACGGTGAATACGCCAGGCAGCTCCCAGGTGAACCGAACATCCAAGGGATGGTCGATCTGTTCGGCAGCTCTCGCGTCATCGTCTACACGCTCGAGAGCGGTCGCGGACAGCGCGATCTCGTCTTCGGACTCAACCAGATCGAGCCCGAGGACATCGAGCTGCTGGCCGGTGAACTGAACTTGACCGGTACATTCGGGGCAACGACGCATCAGCTTTGGGAAAAGTTCCGCGAGCGCTGGCTTCAGCGACTTCTGGCCATGTCTCAGGGGGAGTTGGATGAGTTCTGCGCCGAGACAGGAACGCATCCAGGTGCACTAGGTTCCCTCAAGCAAAAGCTAGCGGTGCTCAAGCGACGAAAATACATCCTGGAACACGCCGAGACCTCCGCCATCGACGATCTGCTCGCCAATCTGCAGCGCGGCAAGCACGTCATCTTACAGTTCGGCACGTACCAGTCATTTCTCGACTACATGCTGGTCGCCAACATCGTGACGAGGCGCATTCATCAGCGTTACACGGAGCAGGTCGACTTGCAGAGCGACCCATCTTCCATGACGCGGCAGGATCCCAGGCACCTTGTCGTCGTGCTTGAAGAGGCGCACAAATTCCTCACCCCGGAGGCATCCCGACAATCGATTTTCGGAACAATCGCGCGCGAGATGCGCAAGTATTCCGTGACGCTCTTGATCGTCGACCAGCGTCCGTCGGGAATCGATCCGGAGGTGATGTCACAGATCGGTACGCGGATCACCGGATTGCTCACCGACCCTCGTGACATCGACGCGGTATTGAGCGGCGTCTCGGATCGCAATCAGTTGCGGGGGATGCTTGCCAGCCTGAGACCGAAGCAGGAATGCCTCATCCTTGGCCACGCGATCAACATGCCGATCATGCTGCGCACGCGGGACTATGACCCCGTCGAGCTCAAGAAAGAGATCAAGCCCGCGAACACCGAATCGCTGGGCGCTTCCTGGTTCAAGTCGCAATTCACGGCGGACGAGGACTGACTCTTCGAATGAAGCTCCTCCACTTCGCCGACCTCCATCTTGGAATCGACAACTACGGCATCTTGAACCCGCGCACGGGCCTCTCGACTCGCATCGATGACTTCCTTCGATCGTTCGATGCGATCGTCGACGCGGCTATCGAAAAGGACGTGGACGCGGTCCTTTTCGCAGGTGATGCCTTCAAGAATCGGGACCCGAGCCCCACACTGCAACGCATGTTCGCCGAGCGCATTCGTAGACTGGCCGAGGCGCACATCCCGACCGTGCTGTTGAGCGGCAATCACGATCTGCCGAGCATCGCGGCCCGTGCGACCGCAACTGACATCTATGAGGCGCTCGCGATCCCGTACATCTTTCCAGCACGCTCGCCTGGCAGCGATCACACTCGAAACGAAAAACGGGCCACTGAGCGTCGTCACGCTTCCCTGGATTCCGCGAAACACGTTTACCGCGGCTGAAGAGCTGCGGGGGCTGTCGAGCGACGAGCAACTGCGCCGTATCGCGGAGCTCGTATCAATCGCCATGCGAGAAATGACGACCGAGCTCGACCCGTCGCTGCCCAAGGTGTTGTTGGCCCATCTCTCGATCGAGGGTGCGCGACTTGGAGCCGAGCAATCCATCATGCTCGGGAGCGAGCTCGTCCTTTCGCCTGAAGAGCTGTCCGTCGACGCCTTCGACTACGTGGCGCTAGGTCACATCCACCGGCACCAGTCGGTCGGCACGCATCCGCCAGTTGTGTACGCCGGAAGTCCGGAGCGAGTCGATTTCGGCGAAGAGCGCGAGACGAAGGGGTACGTGCTGGTCGACCTCGAGCGGACCGAGACTGGAGACTGGCGGGCAAGTTGGACATTCGAGCCACTCCCAACTCGGCCATTTCTGACGCTCAAGATCGAACCGCGCACGGAAGATCCAATGGATGAAATTCAACACTTCGTCGAGCGGAGAGAAGCCGAGATCCAGGGCTCGATTGTGCGAATGTCCGTGAAGATCGCTCCCGAACGAGAAGATCAGGTGCGGGTCGACGAAATTCGTCGCTGGCTGCAGCAGGCCGGCGCGGCCTGGGTCACGCGAGTGGCGCGCGACGTCGAATCACTTGTTCGACCGAGGGTCGACATCCGCGAAGATGAGGCACTCAATCCTGAGACCATGCTCGACCGTTGGCTCAGCATGCGAAATCTTCCCGACGCGACACGCGAGCGCGTGCGCGATGCGGGATTCGAACTCATTCGACACGAGCGCGAATTCAGGAATTAGAATTGAGTAATCACGGCTACGATAGCCGACGATCGGCGGAGATTCAACTCAGACGCAGGCGACATGGAGGCCATGTGGCAAACCAGCGAACATTTGGAACTGCCACATATGGCTATGCATCCACACTGTCCGAGATTGCTGGGGCAATTGCGGAGAGCGTACTCCTAGCCAGACTAATCTGGAGCCCGCTCGTAACCATTCCACACCAAGCTACGAGATACTTCGCGGCTAGATAGTCCAACTTTGAGCCACCTGCTGCCTTAACGAGATCGATTGCTGCATCTCGTGCAGCAACCATGCCGGTCAGTGTTGCCTGATTCACCTCGAGTATACCGAACATGGGAAACTGACGAAGAACTTCGTCGATGTCGAGGTCGAGGCACGACAAGGCAACTTGAAGCTCTCTGCAGTTCTCAGAAGAGCCGCAGGGAACGAATGTACTCAGAAACAAAGAAAGCTCAAGTCTGACGAGATCCACAGCCGGATGACCCATTCCGGTCTCGGAAAAGTCAACGAAGTACGGGACTCTCGACTGAATTACTAAAATATTGTGAAGGTTCACGTCTCCATGGACAACTGCATCTTTCATTAGGCCTGAAAAACGCTCAGCCGCGATGTCATATGAATTCCACTCTTCGAGAGAAAGCCCGAAGCCCTCACCTTGCCCCCGGAGATGGCCAAGGTCAGTGAACGGCGGATGCGAAAGAAACTGAGACGTTGACGGACGCGAGATGTTCAAACTCTTTAGTTTTGCAACCGTGTTCAGCAAAGTCTGTACCGTGTCTGACAGCGCCAACTGTTCAGGAGATGCAAATTTTGGATAAAGTTGCTTCAAGTAAAGAGATCTAAGTTGGTGATGAAGTGTTGGTGCTGGACCGCCAGCTTTACCAAGGTCGCTCACCACCCTGAACAGGATTGCACCATTACCTCCGAGAAAGTAAGTGCGCGGCTCGAGTCCAGGCTGCCACTCGCTAATGTGCGTAAGGAACCGTTGCGACTCGTCCAAAACACGATCTCTCGAATCGACCTTCGCCACAATCGACTTGGCCCCATCGTCGATATCTACGAATACAAGTTTTGCAGAGGTCCGTCCGTCCGGGAGCAATCTCACATTGAGTGAGTGATTGTCGCGATCGACTATTTCGTCCCACATACGAAAATAGTCAGACACGCTTGCCGCGATGAGCTTTAGCTGCTCTATTGCGAAATCGCCAGGAGCAAAGGTGTGCCGTGAAAAGGCATTCAGCCTTTGGCGGGCGGTCCAAAGAGGGCCCAACTCGCCTTGCTTGATCTCGCTCCCGTCTCTGATTGATAGCTGGTTAGCCGAAATATCGGACGAAGCGCACCAACTTCGCTTGATAAGTACCTGGAGTTCCTCCCAACTCAGACACAGCGACTCCTCCTGGGTCCTTATCCACATAAACGAGTTGGTGCCAGCAATGGTATTGAAGACATCTATCTGATCATCTCTCCCGTACTGGGATAGGAACGACGCATCGACCACACACCCACATGCGTCCTGAGCGCCACTCAACACATTCTTCAGCTCAATGATGTCTCGAGCACTATGAACGCTATAGTTATTGCCCTCTAGAAGGCTTCTATTTGCTTTCTGATCATTTGTGGATACCAAGACTACAACAGCGGACTCGTCGGCTCCGTCGGTGTGGACAAGCCCGGAACTGCCCGCCGGCAGTGAACCATCGTTAGTCGTAACGGGAATGTGCGAGTCATCCGCGAGCTCCGAGTCGTACACTGTCGCTATGAGTTCGGGAGGGAGGACCGCTGTCAGAAGTCCTTTTGCTGCGACATCAAGACCCCTTGCTCTTCCCGCCAGTTCCGCGGTCTGGACGCTATTCAATCGTAAGACCGTGAAAATAAGCGACACCCTATCGGCACGATCTCGACGCGCGAGATTCGAAATTACCAATTCGCAGACTAGATCTACCAAGAAATTGACCCGGTGCCGTTCCGGTACGTTTATGCGAAGATCACGTTGAGCTACCAGCAGACGGAAATCGGCTCTCGGGCATTTGACTAGTGAGGAGATCAGATCAGAGTCCGGGTTCATGGGCGCACTTGATGTCGTAGGTTGAGCAGCGGTAGATAACGGCGGTGTCGCTCCTCAAAAGCAGCGGCTCCGCCCTCTAGCAAGTCAAGAATCTGAGACTTGCATTGATCAACAGTACCAACCACTGGCGACGAGGCTTTCTTCGGTGTTTCCATGCTCATTACAATTACACGATCCGCCTCACCAAGAACCGGTATATTCGCGTTATGGGTAACGAAAATGAGCTGTCGTTCTGACTTCAGCGTCTGTATTGAGTGGATGAGAGCGCGAAATATAAAGCTGTTATCTAAGTCGTCTTCAGGTTGATCTATTATCAGAGGTGCTGGCGATGATCTCAAAATCAGTGGGAGAAGCGCCGTTGCCTTCTGACCTTTGGACAGCGACTCAATAGGCTTCTCTATTCCGTTGTCGATGAACGCGATGTCGAGGGAGTCGTCCAGGTCGTTCGATTCTATGTCATAGAGATGATCATGGTCTGCTAGAAAGGCAATGACCCGAGCGATCTGTCCGAGATCGCGATCAACGAGGTTTGCCAGTAATTCAGCGTCCCCGTTCTCAACTAAGTCTACGAGTTGGCTTGGTGGGATGCGTTGTGCCAGGTCCGCAGCGACCCCCGATTGATCCCTTATTCTGGAACCAGTTAACAACGATTCCAACAGACTCGCGTAATCCCCGGATTCACTTCCTGTTTGAAGCCTTAGCACTACGACATCAGCGTGCTCCGCGTTGATTCGGTCAACCTGAACGGAGCGAAGTTCGAATAGTTCGTCGCCGACTTGTTGTAGGTCCTCTCTGAGCTGACGTCGCTTCAGCACAAGTTCGTCTTTTCGTGCGTGCAATTCCTCGTGCTCAGTTTTCCGTTTTTCCAAGTGAATTAGCTGCTGACGGAGGTTGTCCTCCCGCTGAAACGCCTGATTGAGTTCCTCTGTTCTTCGTCGAATCTGGAAATAGTCCGCGTCCGGTGCCTCGAATTCGGACCTCTGCCGGTCCAGAAGTTCGTCCACCCTGAGCGACTCCCATTCAGCGGCAAGACGATTCAACCGCTCTGTAAGCAACGCGATGGGCTCTTTGATTTCAGAAAACGCCAAGTCCGCAGTTCCGAATTCGTGAATGCTCTGTAACCGCTCATGTAGAGCACCCGCTGTCCGAATCGACGAATTGAGCGCGTCGAGTGTTTGTGACCACGGCTCCACCGCCTGTTCACATGCTAAGACGATGTTTTGGCGCAACAGATACGCTTGTCGGCTGTCATTGAGCTCATCGGGAACCGATGGCCTATTTGATTCAGCGTCTTTCAAGTCACGCCTTACCTTGTCAAGATCCCTCAATTCGGCTGTAAGTTGAGCAGATTGTTGGCGGATTAGACGAAGTTCCTTCCCTACTTCGCGCAAGGACAACCTAATTCGCATCTTCGCAGCAGTTAGCTTTTCAATCACTTCGTGAATTGGATTGTCTATCAGCTTTAGGCGTTCGCTGCGGCGTTCAGCGATGCGCTGCAGGTCGCCCTGGGAGTAAACTTCAAAGAGCCTGGGCAGAGGATAGGTCGTGCGTTGAAGAACATCCTCTACGTAAAGTCTTGGTTCGGACGTCAGTTCACGTTCAATTGTGAAGTTCTTGAGCCCGTCGCCGTCAGAACTCATCCCGCACTTGATGGTTCCAGCCGGACCTAGCGTCTCCAGGATCAAACCGTGAAACGAACTCCCTTCCGCTGGCCCTTTGTCTCCTCTAAGCGCAGACTGATGCCCCCCGCTGGCCTCAGAGGCAAAGCGTATGCTCTCAAGAACCGTCGACTTGCAGGTTCCTCGTGCTCCAATGATGCAGTTCAGTCCGGGGCTAAACTCAATGGTCGCGGACTCAAGATATCCAGCAGTGCATGAAATCGACTCTAAGCAAATACGCTTCAATTGGGTCTCCTCTTTGAAAAAGTCCTCCGCCGACATTATGTGTCGGCAGTGTCCGAACAGTCTAGCACGCAGTTGACGAGTATTCAATATATGGGTACTGCAATACTCGGACATACCATATATAGTGCTAGAGGTGGAACTGAAAGCAAGCGATGACCGCGTCGAACCGTAGGTTCGGCTTCTAGGCTATTACAAGTGGGTCAGGATGTTCGTGCGATCAAACAACGAACCCCTCGATTCGCCGGCGGCGCCCCATCTCGTCGTATGGGAGAAGAGCCAGGAGCAACACTCGGTTCTCCCGACGCGGGATTCGAGCTCATTCGACACGAGCGCGAGTCATCGGGCCAGCAGTAAGTCCGCACGCACTTTCAGTTGATGTGAAACAAATGGGGCTCGGCGAATGGCCGAGCCCCATGTTTGATCTTATTCTGATCCGCTTGCTCTGCAACCAAGTGCGCCAGTCTCCTGTCCAGGCTCTCAGCCGCAATATGCAGTGCGTCCTACAGATGACTGTCGAACCAGCCCAGAATCGCGTTTAGACGCTCGATGCGGTGCGCCGGGTGGCCCATGCGCGACAGACCGTGGCTCTCGTTCGGGAAGCGCACCAGCTCAGTCTCGACGCCCAGCATCTTGAGGGCGACGAACATCTGCTCCGACTGCTCGATCGGACAACGATAGTCCTGCTCCGAATGGACGAAGAGGAGCGGCGTTTTGACCTTGTCGACGTACGTGATCGGTGACATTCGCAGGAACTGCTCGGTGTTAGCCCATGGCGTTCCGCCGGTCTCGTAGTCGCCGAAGGTCGAACCGATGTCGCTGGTGCCGTAGAAGCTGTACAGGTTCGTCACGGGTCGCTGCGTGACGGCGGCCTTGAAACGATCCGTATGTCCGACGATCCAGGCGGTCAGAAATCCGCCGTATGAGCCACCGGTCACACCGAGTCGGTCCGGATCGACGTAGCCAAGACTGATCGCGTGATCGACCAACCCCATGACGTCCGGCATGTCGGTGAATCCCCATTCGCCCTTGGTGCAGGCGGAGAAGTCACTGCCGTAGCCCTGACTACCACGCGGATTGCCGAAGACGACAGCACAGCCTTGCGCCGCGAGAAGCTGGAATTCGTGGAAATAAGCGTTGCCGTACATCCCGTGCGGGCCGCCGTGGATCTCGAGAACGGCCGGATATTTCTTGCCCTTCTCAAAACCGATCGGCTTCATGATCCAACCGTGAATCTTGACGCTGTCATCCGACTGGCTTGGCGCCTCGAACTCCTCGGGAACGCTCACTTGAACCGTTGCGAAGAAGTCCTCGTTGGCGCGAGTCAGCTGTTTCTCAGTGGATCCGTTGCCAGCCGCAGGAGTAGACGTCGCACGGATTTGTTGACGTTGCGGCCGAGAATCCAATCGTCTTCCCGTCATCGCTCACGCTGAAGCTCATGACGCGACGACTGCCGCCGACCACCTTCTTCACATCCCCACCACTGACGGAGACACGCATCACGTGGACGTTGCCGAAGTCAGAAATCTGGAAAAAGATCGATGAGCTGTCAGATGACCACACGACTGGCACATCCGCGCCGCTGGCGGTGTCGACCGCCGTGGTATCACCGACCATGCGATCGAAGCCCTCGGTGAGGTTGCGCAGACCGTTCCCTGACGGCTCGACAACCCACAGATCAGCGCCGATGGCGTGTCCCGCCACCGCGTTGTTATGTCCTTCAACGGCGATCAGCTTGCCATCCGGCGACCAAACCGGACCGCTGAACATGGCGTCGGTGCCGGTCAGCACCGGCGACGGCTCGCCACCGGTTGCCGCAACGGTCCAGATCTCACTGGCCTTCTTGAGATGCCTTTGGTCGGTTCGATTGGAAGTAAAGACGATGCGAGATCCGTCAGGTGACCATGATGGCTGCGAGTCGTCGAAATCGCCCGACGTCAACTGAGTCGGATCACCTCCCGAAGCGGCTACGGTCCAGATGTGCGTTGGTTTGTTGTCCAAAAAGCCCGGCGTTCCATCCGCACGATATCGCAACTCGGAGATGCGGACGACGTCACTCTTCTTTTCGTCCGATTTGTCGTCCTTCTCCTTGGCCTCTTTCATCTTTTCGGTGTCAGACTTGGACACGAAGGCAAGCGAGCTGCCGTCGGACGCCCAGGTGAACGCCGTTACTGGCTCTGGCATGTCAGTCAGCTTGGAGGCCTCGCCGCCACCCACCGGAATGGTCCAAATCTGGTTTGAACCAGAGCGATTTGACAAAAACGCGATAGTTGAGCCATCCGGAGACCAGCGTGGTGCGCTGTCCTTCGCCTCAGACGCGGTGAATCGCCGGACCTCACCGCCTCCGCTCGGTACGACATAGAGGGAAGATTTGTATTCGTCCTTCTCTTTGTCCATGACCGTCTGAACGTAGACGATCTTGCTGCCATCGGGAGAAATGCGGGCGTCGTTGATGAGCTTGATGTTGAAGATGTCTTCCGGCGTCATTTTTCGCCGTTCGGAACCGCTAGCTGTCACCGGCGGTGCTCCTCTCGTTGGACTGGCGACACATCTAGGGCGAATTTCAGAATGATTGAAGCCCGACTCGTCGTTTGTAGGGGAGCACCTCGTGTGCTCCCGGAGTCATGCGGCCTTTGGCGTAACGGGAGCACACAAGGTGCTCCCCTACGACAGCTGGCTCAACCACAATGAAAACCGCTCTAATGAGCGCGCGCCAGCGTCCCTCTCTGTCCATTCTCGATGCGAATTAGGGGCAGGCAAACGCGCCGCCCTCCCTGCATGCTAGCACAGGAACGATCGGCGAACGCGGCACATCATGATGCTTCCGTCATTCTGTGGGATGGGTCCCGGAAGGCCTTGTATCAAGCTTCGGCGTCCTCGAGTCCACGTCGACGTCTGGCGATCGAGCGAAGCTGTTCGAGGACTCGTTGCCGGTCGTTCTGGTAGTCAACGTCGGAAATAGTCCCCTCCGCGTGGCGTTCATCGAGCTGGTTCAGTTGAGCGGCGAGGGCAAGGCGCTCGTCGTCGACTCCGCCAGAACCGCCCGCCACCGCGACTACTGGTGCCACCGTCGCTCCCGCGAACGACGTAGCCGTCGCTCGCTTTGCACGCTGCCGCAACACGAGGAAGACCAGGCTTCCCGCTATGATCACGCCGATAACTGCCGCGATCGCGGCATAGAGCGGGCCACGGCTGGAGTCGCCGCTCGAACCGGCCTTGGGTAAGCCCAAGATTTCGACCGAGAGCGTGTCGCCAACGATCGGCTTATCGACCGAGAGCACGTGGTATTGATCCCCGCTCACGTCGACCAGACCGGCGTCGTTGAAGACCGACGAGCTGAGATCAAACGTCCCATCTTTCACCAAAAAGCGCTCGGTGCCGGTCTCCATGGCCGTGCCGATGGTGACGGCTTTGGTCGTCCCGGTATAAGGAACCTCGTAGGAGATGAGCGCCGTCTGACTCCCAGGAATGATGGCGCCGGTTGTCACCAGCGTTCCGCCGTCGATCTTGGCGTCGCCCCAGTCAAAGCCCGGTTGCGGCGTAATTTGAGCGGAGCTGTCGGGCAAGCCAAGTCGAAGCACGACACCGTCTTTGCCGATGAAGGCGTGGTCGGTGTTGTTGTCGATGGCCAGGATCTCGAAGAGGCTCACGAGGCGGCTGCCCGGATCGGCGCCCGCCACCACGATGCTTCGCGACGTTAGGGAGATGGTTGAGGGATCAGACGAGGGTTCATAAACCTTGACGGTATCCTTCTTACCCGCGTCTTGGGGCATCAGTAACATGGTGCCTGGATAGTCGACGTTCTTGTATGACACCCGCGCGATGTATGCCTGGCCCTCAACCGCTGGAACGTCAGTGAAGGCGTAGTCACCGTTGCTGTCGGTCTTGCTGGTGAAGGACTTGGATAGGTCCATGCCCTGATACTGATCGAGTGTCACCGTGAGTCCGGCGACGCTGCCACCACCCGCCGTGGCATTCTGGACCGTCCCAGAAATGGTCACGGTCAAATCGGCCGACGCCGAGAGTGGAATTACCAGCGTCACAGCGACGAAAATCAGGACAAGCGCGCGACGAACCATGAGCGTGGGACCCCTCGACTGCACAGCAAATTCGCCAGCCCACGTGGGTCAGCGGACATAGTGTATCAGGTCACCCGACGCGATCCGTACGGCAAGTTATGACATTTCGAGGGGAAATTATTGCGCCCGAGGGTCGTGAGCCGGGATCAATCCGCGCCGACCACGGCTTGCGACTCCGCCGCGGCGTAGGCGCGATCCAGCACGTCGATCAGATGCATGACCGGCCGATCGTCACCACGTGCGCGCAGTCCCGACGACAACTGCAGCATACAGCCGGGGTTGGCCGATACGATCACGTCCGCGCCGGTCGAGAGCGCGTTCCCCAACTTGCGCTCTAGAAGCTGCTGCGACATCTCGGGCTGGAGCAAATTGTAGATGCCTGCGCTGCCGCAACAGAGGGACGACTCCGGCATCTCCAGCAGCGTCAGACCCGGAATGGCGGCGAGCAGCGTACGCGGCTGACGGGTCACGCGCTGCGCATGGGCCAGGTGACAGGGCTCCTGATAGGTGACGCGCCAGTCGAGTCGACCGGGTTTCGCCGTCAGTCCCTGGTCGCCCAAGAATTCGATGACGTCCTTGACCCGCGCGGAGAATGCGCGTGCCCGATCCGCGTACTCAACGTCATCCTTCAGCAGGTGATCGTATTCTTTGAGCGCCGCGCCGCAACCCGCGGCGTTGACGATCACCGCGTCGTACCGATCCAGCTCGAAAGCGTCGATGTTGAGGCGGGCCAAGTGACGGCCACCTTCCGGCTCGCCGGCGTGAATGTGAAGCGCGCCGCAGCAGCCTTGATCCGACACGAGCGTGACGTCGAAACCGTTGCGCGTGAGCACGCGAATGGTCGACTTCGTGAACTCCGGCGTAGGCGGTGCTCATGATGCATCCAGTGAAGAGCGCGACGTGACCTCGACGTTCAGCCGCGGTGTGGATCGTCTGCCCATGCGGCACCATGAAGTGACGACTGAGCTCCGGCATCATCCGTTCCGTATCGGCCAAACCGACGAGGTTGAGTACCTTCGATCGGCGCACCGCGCTCTGCATTCCTGAGCGTTGGTAGAGCTTGAGTGCGTTGCTCGCCACACGAAAACGTCGCATGTCCGCGAACAGCAGGTTGAACGCGGCCGTTCGCGTCGCTCGCTCCTTGGGCGGCACCTCGCCGGTGGGATTCGATCTGTGCCCGCGATGCTTCAAGAATCTCGCCATAATGCACGCCCGACGGGCACACCGCCTCGCACGCGCGGCAATTGAGGCAGAGGGACATCTCCTCTTCGAAGATCGGATCGAGCAGCTCGAGCTTCCCGGTGCTGACCTGCTTCATCAGCCAGATGCGTCCACGCGGCGACGATCGCTCGCGTTGCGTGATGCGGTAGGTCGGACAGGACGACAAACAGAACCCGCAATGCACGCATGAGCGGATGACGTCCACGTCCGGTGCGTCAGGACCGTTAAAGTTGTTCAAGATATTGATGTCGGCAACGACCACCAGATGACCTCTCTCAAATCGAAATCAGGATAACCACGGTCACTCACAAACGACCGACGAAGCGGCCGCGGTTGAGCGTCCGCGAGGGATCGAACTGCTCTTTGAGCGCGCGCATCACGGCAAATCCGGCGTGCTCAGGACCGAAGACATCGGTGCTCCGCTTGACCTCGACCGGAGCAGCCAACAGTGTCGCGTGCTGGCCAAGTGAACTGATCGTGCTCCAGGCAACGGCAAGGTCATCCGGATCGCCCTCGCGACTCGTGAGACGAACGAAGATCTGACCGCTTCCGAGATCAGCTGTGATCGATCGGTCAAGCGATCCCTGGTCCGCGATTGCGTTCAACCTCGTCACGACCTCTGAGGCCGCGGATGGAGCGACGCCGAGGCGCACACTGATCGACCCGTCCTGGGTGAGAGCCGAGAGCGACCTATTCACTCTGGATTGGAGCTGGTTCGTCTGATCATCATCGAGGACGTTAGAGTCGGTCGCCCCGTCAGACGCGATCTCCAGCAGGCGCTCCGCCTGTCGCTCGACGCTCCCTTCGGGTCCATCGGCTCTCAGAAGCAACGTCGCTGGCGCATGAGCGAGGTCGGAGCGCACGGCGGCGACGTCATTTAGCGCCACGATGGAGGTTGGCGCTAGCGGAGATTCTCGCACTCGCATGGCTGCGTCGAACGCGGACCCGCTGTCGCTAAACCGCAGTACGACCGTGCGGCTGGCTCGCGGCGCGGGGATAACTTTGAAGTTGAGCTGCAACACCACACCCAACGCACCGAGCGCACCATAATGCAGCCGCATCATGTCGTAACCCGAGACGTTTTTGACTACCATGCCGCCGCCCCGCGAGAGTTCGCCACTTGGTGACATCGACGTGATGCCGATGACCAGGTCTCGCATCCCTCCGTAGCCAAACCGGCGCGGACCAGAGACGCCAGTCGCGTAGATCCCTCCGACAGTGGCATGTTCGGGATTGGCCGCGTCGAACGGAAGCATCTGGCCGTTTTCTGCGAGAATCGACATGAGATCGGCAACGCGACAGCCGGCCTGCACGGCAATGGTCAGATCGTCCGGCTCGTAGCTGATCACCTGGTCGAGCGCTCTCAAATCAAGCGCCACGTCAGCCGAATCAGGGAGGTTTCCGAGCCCCATCATCGTGCCGCCACCCCATGGAACAACAACCTGCCCTTGTTCATGAGCGCTACGCAGCGCGTCGCTCACCTCGTCGAACGTTCGTGGCGAGACGACGCTCGGCACCCGTACGCCATCAAGGTAGCGGTCGCCCGATTTGATATCGAGCTGTTGCGGCGCGGGTGCTCTGTTGGACGATGAATTAGACAAACTCGATCCCCAATTTCGCGGCGAGGGCCTGATGCTTGAGAGACGCTACTTCACCACACGAGAACCCACTCGGGAAGACCTTCTCCGGGTTGAACAACTCCTGTGGGTCAAAGCTCATCTTCAGACCAGCCATCGCGGCCAGATCCTCGGTGGTGAAGATAAGGGGCATGAAGTCTTTCTTCTCCAGACCGATTCCATGCTCGCCCGACACCGCGCCGCCCACGTCGATGCACCAGTGAATCATCTCGGTTCCAGCTTGCAATACGCGTTCGATGTCTCCGCGACGATAGCGATCGAAGAGAATCAATGGGTGCAGGTTGCCATCCCCGGCGTGAAAGACGTTAGCGACCGGCAACCGGTAGTCTTTGCTGATCTCCTCGACCCGCTTCAAGGTACTCGGCAGTTTCGTGCGCGGAACGACCGTATCTTGCAGGTAATAGTTCGGTGCCAGGCGCCCCATCGCGCCGAGTGCGGACTTACGCCCTTGCCAGAGCAGATCTCGTTCGGCCTGACTCTGAGCGACGCGCACGGTCGATGCATCATGCTCGCGACAGATGCGTGCGATCTCGTCACGATTGTCCGCCACCACCTCTGCCAGGCCGTCGATCTCGATGAGGAGCACGGCGCCCGCATCGGTCGGGTAGCCAGCGTGGTAGGCCGATTCGATGGCCGAAATCGCTAGCTTGTCCATCATCTCCAGCGCCGCCGGGAGCACTCCAGCCGCGATCACCGCCGACACTGCGTTCGACGCCGTCTCGATCGTCGGGAATGCGGCGAGCATGACTTCGACCGACTCCGGCGTCCGCATCAGCCGTGTCATCACCTTGGTGACGATTCCAAGCGTGCCTTCCGAACCGACCAGGATCCCGGTGAGGTCGACGCCCGGCCTGTCCGGGGCGGAACCGCCGACCCAGAGCATCTCGCCGTCGGGTAAGACGACTTCAAGGCCCAGGATGTGATTGACGGTCACTCCGTATTTCAGGCAATGCGGTCCGCCCGAGTTGTTGGCGACGTTCCCGCCGATGGTGCAGGCTTTCTGCGATGCGGGATCAGGTGCAAAGTAGTAGCCGTGCGGTCGAGTGACTGTGGACAGGTCCAGGTTGATGACTCCAGGCTCGACAATCGCATAACGGTCCTGCTGATTGACCTCAAGAATACGGTCCATTCGCGTCATTGCGATCAGGATTCCGCCGGTTGCAGCAATGGCGCCTCCGGCCAGCCCTGTACCGGCGCCACGCGCGGTGACCGGTATTCCCGCGCGACGCGCAATTTGCACGACGCGCTGAACCTGCTCCGCGGTGCGTGGCAGTACAACGAAGTCGGGGCGGTGGCTGCCGGCCATGGCCTCGTCCGAGCCGTCGTATTCATAAACGGTAAGCTCGGACGGATTGGACAACAGGCTTTCGGCACCAACGGCTTGTTCGAGCTGCTGACGGATCGAGGCGCGATCCAAATTAGGTCTCCCGTTCAGTTCATCTCTTGCCGCAATCTAGTATGCAGCAGCCTCCAAACGGGAACAACGAGCGGATGAGCGCCGTCGCGAATAATTGATCGATTTCCGCGTACGAATGCGCATTCATTCGTAATGGATGTCGAGAACTGTGGCATACTGGAGAGGTCAAGCCGAAAGGAGCATTGCTATGGCTGAAACCGGATACTGGGTCATCGTCGGTTCGCCGGAGAACTTTGCCACGACTCGCGAGCATGGTTTCACGATTCAAGGCATGAAGAGCCGCCACCGCAAGAAGGCGGAGCAGATGAAGCCCGGCGACAAGCTGATCTACTACATCACCGGATTGAAAGCGTTTGGTGGGATTGCCACCATCACCTCCGAGTATTTCGAAGATCACACCATCATCTGGCGCAGCACCAACAAGAAGCGCGGAGAAGAGGACTATCCCTACCGCGTGAAGATCGAGCCTGACGTGATCCTCGACGAGGGCGAATTCGTGCCGGCCGAGACGGTGGCACGGGCCATGAAGTACGTCCAGAAGTGGCCGGCTGAGAACTGGACGCTCGCGTTCCAGGGAAACGTCCACCACATTGACGAAGAGGATTTCACGCTCGTTCGCGATGTCATCGCAGAGGCGGCCAAAGTCAAATCGACAGCCTAGCAGCCGCTCCGATACCAGTTGGCGATGAAAGTTGGCCGCGACAGACTCGGGCCAACTGATTCCGCACGCTCCGGTGTATCCGTCATCACGCGTGAGCCAGACCGCCGGGTGACTCGAGCGGTACGTGGCTCACCATTTCCCGCCTCAAAGTGGGTGTATGCTGAGTCGTTGGATCGGCATCTGCCGCACCGATCGATTATTCGGTGGTCACGCTTGCGTGGCATCCAGTTCATACCGCTTTAGTCGTTAGGGGTTATCGAATGTCCTCCGTATCACGAGTATTCGTTGGAATCTTGATGGCTGTAGGCATAGCCCTCTTGTGCTTGTTGCCGCCCTTGGTTCACCTGGTAACCGGGCCGTTGGGACCAGCAATTGGCGGATACCTCGCTGGCAGCCGTATGAAATTCAACGGGGTTCAGGCAGCACTACTCGGACTCATTCTTGGCGTATCAGTCGGTGTAGCGGCCCCAATTGCATTCGAAACGCTGGGAACGTTGCACCTGGCCTCATTTGCGCTGATATTTTTCGGTGGGTTCGCGGGCCTTTACGCGATGCTTCTGAGCGGGGTGGCAGCCTATTTCGGCGGCCATTCGGCACGTGAAGAGGATTACGCGGATTGGGCCGACTAGCGGCCCGGTCGACCCTGATTTGAATGGACGCGACGGCAAGTCGCGCGGGAGGGTCTCACTTGGGGTATTGCCCTCGATGTGGTGAAAACACGAACCTTGGCAGCGGGCCTAATATCGTCTCGGAGCGGCGAGAGCCGCTCAGGATCCCCGCATCGTCGAACATCGTTCAGTTTGACCATGCTGCAGATTCCGTCCGCTATGGCGGGATGCGCTTCAAAATCGAGCGCGACGGAGACCACCTGCTGCTCTGGGCGATTGAGTAGACGACTTCTCGGCACTAGCTCAATCGCGATTGAGCTGCCAGACTCTGAGATTGAGTGCGGTCGCGAACGATACCCAGATCAAGTACGGGATCAAGAGAACTGCAGCGAGAACGGCGATCGGCCAGAAGAGAACGATGGTGCTCGCGATCAGAACCCACAGCGGCAGGATGACGACCACACCTGCCCTGGTCGAGCGTCGCCCAAAGAAGACGAACGTCCACATGACGTTCACGACGAGCTGGGCCGCAAAGGCAAACAGCGCAAAATTGGCGCGCTTGGCATGGCCACGTCGGCGCCAGACAAGCGAGAGCGCCACTCCCATGCACCCATAGAGCAGCGTCCAGACGGGTCCGAATGGTCTTTGACGAAATAAACCGGTACTCAGCCTACATTCACCCGGGACTAAAGATCCCAGGCTACAAAGACGAAGCCCACTAAAGGAGCTGAACGTACGCGGTCAAACGTAGGGGAGGGACCTGTGCCCTCCCGTCGGCCGAAGGTCGAGAGACTGCAAACGCATTGCCCATCTACTTCGTCAATGACCATATAGTGCGACGGATCACCCTGAATCCGTGGGGTCAGAGAACAACCCCTACTCGTTGCTCCCCAAACACGAAAACGGCCGGGTCCGCGTTACGCTGACCCAGCCGCTTTACTTGCACATCCGAATGCGACTTCGGATTTTCCTGGTGGAGATGGGGGGAATCGAACCCCCGTCCAGAGAATTCAGTCGAAGATGTACTACAGGTATAGTCGGCGTTTTTTAACCTTTAGCGAGCCCCCACCGACGGGGTTTCACTCAGGTTTACCAGATTGTCTTGGATCGGCTTATCCGGTGCTCCACCGACCGCACCCCGACTTAGTGTCGCCCGCTCCAGATCCGTCGGAGTGAGACCTGGGCAGGCGTGGCTACTAGTTAGGCAGCCAGAGCGTATTGCTCAGTGCCAGTTAATGGCGTGCCCCTTTTTACGAGTCCCGGGGCGACCTCGACCTGCAATCTTCGCACCTACGACCCTGTCGAAACCAGACATCCCCGTTGGTGCAACCGAAATGATACCAATTTTGGCCCAATTTATCAATGATTTGGGAGGGATCAGCCACGCTCTTTCAGAGCGCGCTCGATGTTCCGTTGAGCATCTCGTTCCGCCATGGCGGCCCGCTTGTCATACAATTTTTTGCCGCGTGCCAGCGCCACGTCGACCTTCGCCCGGCCCTTGCGCAGAACCATCCGCACCGGCACGAGCGTGTAGCCTCGCGCCTCAACCTTGGAGCGCAAGTAGTCGAGCTCACGGCTATGGACGAGCAGCTTCCGAGGACGATCCGGTTCGTGGTTGAAGTAGACGCCGGAGTGCTCGTAGGGTGATATGTGCGCTCCAACCAACCAGAGTTCGCCGTTTTCGATGCGCGCGTAAGCGTCCCGCAGATTGACCCTGCCCTGTCGGATCGATTTGATCTCCGACCCGTGCAGCACAACTCCCGCTTCGATGACCTCTTCAACGTGGTAATCGTGGTACGCCTTGCGGTTCGTCGTAACGACTTTCTCGTCGCGCGGAACCGTCGGCGCCTTCGTCTTCGCCATAACCGCCAAGTCTACTTGTCGTCTGGCAGTCACATCAAGCGACGCCGCTGATAGCGTGTGTCGAGGCGTCCACGTACAATCGCGGCATGAATGAGTCCTTCTATCGCGACGTCGCGCCCTTATATGACCTCGAATTCGACGAATTTGATTCCGACCTGGATCTCTACCGGGGATACGCTGAGATCGTCGGCTCACCTATCCTCGAGCTCGGGTGCGGCACCGGGCGGCTGCTCGTTCCGCTGGCTGAAGCGGGCTTCGAGGTCACTGGCGTCGATTCGTCGCTCGACATGCTGGAACGAGCGCGAGCCCGTATTGAACAGACCGAGTTCAGCAACGTCGACCTGGTTCATGGCGACATGCGCCAGTTGACGGGAATTCCGAACGACACCTTTCGGCTAGTCTTCTGCGCCGTCAATTCGTTTCTGCACCTGGAATCTCGCGTCGATCAACTTGACACGCTCAGTGCCGTCCGGCGCGTACTCGACGCCCGCGGTGTGCTGGTAATCGACGTCTTCCACCCGACTCCAGCCGCGCTCAGCGCGATGGACGATCGTTTGACTCTCGACGGCGACTGGCCACTCCCTGACGGCGCACGCATCAACCGCTTTTCGCAGCGCAGAGTGCATCCGACCGAGCAACTGATCGAAACGATACTTATTTTCGATCGCGTCGACAGCGAAGGGCTGGTCACGCGGTCGCAAACCAGCTATCAGACTCGCTACGTCCACCACTTCGAAATGTTGGGATTGCTCGAATCAGCTGGCTTCGAGATCGAGGGCGTCTATGGTTCATATGCGCTCGATCCGCTTGAAGACGGGTCCTCGTCGATGATCTTCGTGGCCCATCGCCGGTAGCTCGCCGGGCCTCTGCTATACTCGCCGCGAGCCAACTCAGTGGCCACCCGCGCCACACTTCTCGGCTTGTGTCTGACGAAATCAAGGAGAAGAGCCACGGTGATCGATGGTGTGGAAATCAAGAAGCTGACGACTCATGCGGACGACCGCGGCGGGCTTACCGAGCTGTTGCGCCGGGACGACCCCATCTTTGACGGGTTCGGTCAGTGCTACGTGTCAGTCAGTTATCCGGGCGTCATTCGTGGCTGGCATTATCACAAGAAGCAGACCGATTATTTCACCTGCATTCGCGGCATGATCAAGGTGCCTCTGTACGACATGCGTGAGGATTCGCCGACGCACGGCGAACTCAACGTCTTCTACATGGGCGACGACAACCGCATCGTGGTCAAGATTCCCATCGGCGTCCTGCACGGTTTCAAGAACATCGGTGTCGAGCCATGTTATCTCATCAACTTCCCCACCCAACCATACGATCCGGCCGATCCCGACGAATACCGTGTCCCCTACGATTCGCCTGACATCCCGTACAACTGGGATCTCAAATTCACCTGAGGGCTGGTTAGATGTCCAGTGAGGCGACGCCTGCCCGTCCGCTCCTCGAAATGCAACCAGTGGCGCGTCAGGTGGACGCGGACGTGACGCTGCCCGGATCGAAGAGCTACACCAACCGCGCATTAATCCTTGCGGCGATGGCTGATGGGCGCAGCACCATCACGTCCGCCCTCTTCAGTGACGACACCAAATACATGGCGGAGTGTTTGCGGCGGCTCGGCGTTGCCGTTCGCGAAGATGAACATACGTCGACGTTCGAAGTTGAAGGCCAGGGCGGGCGCATTCCCGCCTCCGAAGCGCACAGCTCTTCGTCGGCAACTCCGGCACGACGGCCCGGTTCATCACAGCATTTCTGGCACTTGGGGACGGCGACTTCGAGGTCGATGGCACTGAGCGTATGCGTCAGCGCCCGCTTGCGCCGCTTCTGGACGCGCTGCATCAACTCGGAGTGGACGCGGAGTCCACTTCAGGCAACGGCTGCCCACCGATCCGAGTACGAGCTCACGGCATAAGGGGCGGAAGCGTCAGACTCGCAGGGGATACCAGCAGTCAATATTTCAGCGCGCTCCTCATGATCGGGCCACTCACGCAAGACGGCCTGACCATCACCGTTAACGGGGACCTCGTCTCGAAGCCATATATCGATCTCACCGCCGATGCGCTGCGCTCATTCGGAGCCGAGATGCGCAACGACGACTATCGCATCTTTCACGTTCCCGGCGGCCAGACGTACCGATCCATCGTTTACACGGTCGAACCGGACGCCTCCAGTGCCTCTTACTTCTTCGCGCTGGCGGCTGCGACTGGGGGTCGTGTTCGCGTGCTGAATCTGGGCTCGGAATCCGCGCAGGGCGACGCGCGGTTCGTCGACGTGCTCGAACGGATGGGCTGTGACGTTCAGCGAAATACAAACTGGATCGAAGTGCGGGGACCAAAGCAGCTTGGCGGTATCGACGTCGATATGAACGCGATCTCGGACACCGTTCAGACGTTGGCTGCTATTGCCCCGCTTGCATCATCGCCAGTGACGATCCGCAATGTGGCTCACATTCGTCACAAGGAGACCGACCGTATCGCCGCCGTCACGACGGAGTTACGCCGCCTTGGAGTCACGGTCGACGAGCGTCCCGACGGCCTGACGATCCACCCTTCAAAGATCACGCCAGCCACGATCAAGACCTACGACGATCACCGCATGGCAATGAGCTTCGCCGTCCTGGGGTCAGTTCTGTCGGGAATCACGATCGAAGATCCTGACTGCGTCGCCAAGACCTTCCCCGATTTCTTCGAACGATTGAGAAACGCTACGAGCTGAATCGTCTCAGATTCGTGCCGCGCGGTTGAGCAGGTAGAGGTCGACCAAGACCAGCGCCATCATTGCTTCCGCCACGGGAACCACGCGCGGGCAGATCGACGGATCGTGCCGGCCTTCAACCAAGACGGTCTGCTCGTTACCGTAAATATCGACCGTCGATTGCTCCTGCGCCACCGAGGAGGTCGGCTTGACCGCGACGCGAGCGACGATCTGCTCGCCATTCGAGATCCCGCCGAGCATGCCGCCCGCGTTGTTCGAGATCGTCCTCACGCGGCCGTCTTCCATGTAGAAACCATCGTTGTGATCGCGACCTTGCATGGTCACGGCATCGAATCCCATGCCGATCTCGACGCCTTTGACGGCAGGGATGCTCAGCATGGCGTGGCCGAGCAGGCCGTCGAGCTTGTCCATCGTCGGTTCGCCGAGGCCAGGCGGTACGTTATCAGCATGAATCTCGACGATACCGCCGACGCTGTTCTTCGAGTCCTTGGCGATGAGTATCATCTCGACCATACGCTCGGCCGCGACGGGATCCGGACAGCGCACGAGATTTCGATCGATCTCATCTCGGTCGAAGGTCTCCATGGTGATGGTGTTCAGCTGTCGGACGAAACCGTAAACGTCGATACCGGCAGTCTTGAGAATTTCGCGGGCAATCGATCCGGCGGCGACCCGTCCCCACGTCTCACGAGCGCTTGAGCGACCTCCACCACGGTGATCGCGAATTCCGTACTTCGCCCAGTAGGTGTAGTCGGCGTGGCCAGGACGAAAGAGATCGCGAATCGCGTCATACTTGCTCGAGTCCGCATCTTTGTTGTAAGTGATCAGTGAGATCGGTGCGCCCGTAGTACGCCCCTCGAAGACACCCGAAAGTATCGTCACGCGGTCTGTCTCGTTGCGTGGCGAGGTCACTTTGCTCTGGCCGACTCGACGTCGATCCAGATCGTGTTGAATGACCTCCTCGGAAATCTCGAGTCCTGCAGGGCAGCCGTCGATCACGACTCCAAGCGCCGGACCGTGTGATTCGCCCCAGGTCGTGATACGAAATAATGAACCGAATGTACTACCCATGCTTTTCTCTCACTCGTCGTCTAGTGAACCTACACCGGTTCCGGTTCGGTCAGCCACTGACCGTATAGCGCGTAGTCCTGTGATGGCGAGCGGCGGAACCCGTAGCGCTCGTAGAGATGACGGCTCCGGATGTTGCGCGCCTGTGTGCTGAGCCCGATGCGCCGGGCGCCCGATTCCGACAACAGATGAACGGCCCACTCGAGTGATTCGAGCCCGAGACCTTTGCCCTGAACGTCGGGATCGACGGCGATTCGGTCCAGATGCCCCCAGTTGCGGAATCGTGTGACGCCAACATAGGTAATCGGCTTGCCGTCAGCATCTCGACCGAGATAAATGTTGACGCCAAAGCTCCCAACGTAGTTGTCGAATTCCGCCTGGCTGTTCCACCACAGCCATGGAAACGAACGATGATCGAGCTCGATCAATTCCCGAGTCGCACTGGCACTTTTGAGGTCGACTCGCTCGAAACGCAAGCGGGGCGTTGTGATCGACCCGACGGGGATCTGGTTCAGCTCGTAGATCAGGATTTCCTCGATCAGGTCGTACCCTGCGGATTCATAGAAGAGCTTCTGGCGAGATTCGTGATGCTCGCTGGCGATGATGAGGCGCTTTCCCGCGTTCGCGGCCGCGGATCGCAGTTCCTGTAATAGTGGGACCGCTCCGGATTGGGAGGAAAGCTCCATCACCGCGGCGATCTCCGAGCGATGCCGCCAAGGTCCACCAACAACGTATTCGCCGGTATCCGGGATCCAAAGAGACAACCCGGGATTCTCCACAACCAGTCGTCCGACGTCCTCTCGATCGAACCGGCTCGACCAGCTCAACCTCAGTCGTGGGATCGTCTGAACCGTCACAGGCTCGATCCGAATACGAAAGCCGAACGACTCTCGAAATGAGTTGTGCGCTTCTTGCGTCATAACGCGCGCTCCAACACGCTATTTCGTAACCCAGACAGACTCGAGTCCCAAAATACCGACCGGCGAGATTTGAAGCCCGTGAACGTAGGGCTCGACCAACTGGTAATCGATGTCCGCATAGAGCGGAATGACGACCGCGTCGTCGATGATCTGTTGCTGAGCTTGTCGATAGAGCTCATCTCGTTTGGTTTTGTCCGGCTCCGCCAACGCCTCATCGAGCAGCTTGTCTACGTCTGGATTGTTATACCCAACCGAGTTCTCGCTGCTCGTCGAGTAGAAGAGCGCGCGTAGAAAATCCTCAGGATCCGGATAGTCAGCGACCCAGCTCTCGGTCGTGGCCGGCAGTCTATGAGCAGTAATGTCGTTCAGGTAGTCAGAGAATTCGAGCTGCACGACGTCCGAATCGAGACCGAGATTCTGTTTGAGCTGCAATTTCATCGCAACCGGCGCGTATGCGCCACTGGTATAGAAAATGACCCCTGTCCCGCCATTCGCCAAGGATGTCTGCTGCAACAAGTTCTTGGCTGCAGCGGGATCATAGGCTGGAACATTCGCCGACCAGTCCGAGTCGTCAAGACCAGGAGGCACGATTCCGTTGAGCTCCTGAACGTGCCCATCATAGGTGACGGTGGCGATCTTGGTCCGATCGAACGCCATGATCAACGCCTTGCGAACGTTGATGTCATTGAACGGAGCCATATTCGGGTTGAGCAGGATGTAGCTCGTGGCAAGTAGGGGCTGCACCACCAACTGATCACGATAGGGAGAGTTGGACGCCTGGACGCGATCGACAGCGTCGCTCGGAACGCTCGCCCAGGCCACCTGTCCTCGCTCATACAGCGTGAACGGATCACTGGCTGAAGCGCCAAACAAGAAGGTTACCGTCTGCAGCGTTGGCGGCTCGACGATGTACTTTGAATTGCCCGCCAACACGATCTGCGAGCCGGCCTTCCAACTCGATATCGTGAATGGGCCGCTGGAATTTGGGGACCGCCACCACTCGCCACCCTTGGAAACGTCGGCACGATCGACCACGGATGCAGGTGTGCTGGCGAGCTTGACCAGAAAGTCGGCCACAGGGTGGGTCAGCGTGATCGTCAAAGTTTGGTCGTTGACGACCTTGACGCCGGATATGTGATCGGCTTTCCCCGCCGCCCGTTCATTTACACCGGCGATGTCGGTCAGGAATGTCAACGCTGGGATCGCACCTCCAGCCTGCTGTGCGATAGCCGGATCGGTCGCGCGGTCCAGCGAATACTGCACGTCGGTCGCCGTGATCGCTTTTCCGCTCGAGAACTTCAGGCCGCCGCGAAGGTGGAATGTGTAGGTCAGCTGGTCGCCTGAGACGTCGATCTTGCCGGCAAGATCAGGAGCCGGTTTCAGATCCACGGTCAGTTTGACCAGTCCACGAAAGACCTGCCGCGCGTAGAAGGCAGAGTCGACGTCGCGGATAACCGCGGGGTCGAGCGTCGGCGGGTCCTGCGGCCCTCCGGCGATCGTGATTGACTGCTTGCCGCTGGGAGCCGGATTCTGAACTACTTCTGTGGTAGTAGCGACGGCGGCTGGGCTGCCCTCCGCGGTAGACGACGATGGCGCCGTCGTGGTCGGCGTGATCTCAGACGGAACTGACGCCCCGGTCGATACCGCCGTCGAAACGGATGATGTCGAGTTCGATTTCGAGCTCAGCGAACAACTCGTAAGGATGAGCAGCAACGCCAGCATCGGCGACAACCGCCGAACCTGGACGGCTCCCGTTCCAGAGCGACTATCCCTCCGCTTGAACCTCACCTCGGCGCATTCGTTCATAGTGGGTAGTGTACAAGCGCAATCCAGATGTGACGACGCTCAGACTTACAAACTGGTACCGTATGAGGCTGGCCACATCTAATTCGTTCTTGAAACCGATCTGAATTTCGTCGTCCTTGTGCCGCTTTTGGCGATCCCAGCAACGACTGCTGATCAACGTTGCTAATGCCGGTCTACGTAGAGAAGTACGTGACAATGAGTCAATTTGCTACCCTGCATCCAAATAAGGGACGCTGGACCATTGACATTGGCAGCATTCTTGCGTTCTTATGGTGTGAGACGGGCGCGTTCTTATCGTGCTCCACAGAATCGCTCCGACACGTTGAGTAGCCCGGACCAGGCGCCTCGCCCAGTGTTGGACCAGCCCTTCAATGCGGACAATGAGGTCTCGTCAATGCGTCAGCCGATACGATTCAATCCCGAGTCGGATTCTCGTATTTCCCCCATCTCCGACGAGGCCATCGAAGCTCCGACGACGCCAATCTACATTCCGCCGAACCGACAACGTATCGGAGCAGACAACTCCGGTGGTCGCAGCAGTTCTGCCGCGGTGCGAGCGATCCTCGTCATGGTTCTTGTTAGCTTGCTCGCTATGCTCGCCTATCTGATGTCCCTTTCAGCACACCCCTCGATCACTGATCTCTCACCGAAACCGGGATCGACGTCCGACCCGGGAGTGGTAACCATTGAGGCACACGTGAATGCCGCAAAGCCCATCGAGTCAGTCACACTCACCATTGACGGTGTGCAGCAGAGTCCCGCCGTCGAAACGCTCGGCGACCGAACCTGGGTCGTCCGATTTCAGAGTGTGATGCCGCGCGGACAGCACGACGCGATCGTGGACGTGCGGGACGTCAAAGGAAACCACCAGACGCATTCCTGGAGCTTTCAGGCAACTGGTCCACGAATCTCGCCGTCGATCGCCTTCAGTGATCCTCCGTCTGATGCCACGATGTCGGCGGGATTGCTGCTCATCCATGCAAATGTGCAGAGCGACACGGACATCTCTAGCGCTAAGCTGACCGTGAACGGTGAGGTGATCGCGGCAAAGCTCACACCGGCAACCACAACTCCGGTGAGCGCCGACGCTGACAAACCGCAGGCGCAGGTCTGGACCGTCGAGGCGCAGCACACCTTCTCGGCTGGTAGCTATACCGCCCATTTGGTTGCGACTGATCAGCAGGGAGACCAGAGCGATACCGAGTGGCACTTCACCGTCACCGGCAACACTGCAACAGCGAGTGCGCGATATTTCCCGTCGGAGAAGCTCTATGTCACCGACCAGTTCCTGACGTTCTGGCAAAAGAATAACGGTCCTGACCTATTCGGAGATCCGGTCAGCCCTCGCTTCACCGATTCACGAGGAACCGTCGTGCAGTATTTCCAATACGCGAGGCTGGAAATTGGCAAGAACGGCGACGTGAGTCTAGGTCTGCTCGGCGATGAAGCAATTGGAAGTACTCAGGATCCCGTTGAAAAGCCGAATGGATTCAGTGGGCTCTATTTCCAGGCTACAGGGCACACCCTGGCGGGCAAATTCCAGGATTTTTGGAAAGCGAACGGTGGTCTAGCGATCTTCGGCTATCCGATCAGTGAAGTACTCGATCAGAACGGAACGAAGGTTCAGTACTTCGAGCGCGCGCGCTTCGAGCTGGCGAAAGACGAAAACGGGAACACGATGGTCAAGTTGACGCCGCTCGGATCACAAATCTGGCAGGCAAAGCAGTCCAGTCCCCCAGCCTAATTGTTATTGTGACCACTTCTCCTCTACGGCGACACTGATCGTCAAGACACAATCCTCGAGAGAGGAGCGACCGGTGTCGACTACCACGTCTGCGTGGTGGCGAGCATCGTTCAACCGCTCACGTTGCTGTTCATAGAGCCAGCGTGGCCACGATCCTCCTCGTCGTTG
Source organism: uncultured Chloroflexia bacterium (assembly GCA_963815715.1). Classification (GTDB taxonomy): domain Bacteria; phylum Chloroflexota; class Chloroflexia; order Thermomicrobiales; family Thermomicrobiaceae; genus CALAGB01. The sequence continues at coordinate 562,562 of CAWFHU010000001.1, forward strand.
TCTCACGTCCTCATAGTCAGCCTCAAGCAACACGAGAAACTCCGGCCCCAGATGTTTCCATAGCGCCTTTACGATCGAATGTTCCTGGCTCACGGCATATGCATCGTGACCTCGATCACGCAGTGCCGCGACGATCGTCGACTTTCCCGATGCGCACGTGCCCACAACAGCGATTTTCATGTGGGGCTCCTTCGAGCCTCGACGGCTCAGGGGTCAGCCAGAGAGCGGCACCGAAACGCTGAGGCGGCGTACCGCCTGGCCCTCTACGCCCGGATCGAGGCGGAGCGCCACCACGGTCATGTCGTCTTGAGGCCGGTTTCGATCCGCTCGCATTGCCTCACGCAACATACGCTCGGCCATCTCCTCGGCGCCGTGGTCGGCTCCCAGAAGGCGCGTGGCTGAATCTTCGAGATCGACTTGCACGCCAAAACGTTTCCCCGCATTGAGCACACCATCGGTGACGATCAACGCGTGAAATCCGGGCGTACAGGGAAATTCGAGCACTTTCGGACGGGTCACACGATAGATTCCGATCCGACCGCCAGATTCGTGGATCGTGGACCAGCGCCCGTCGTTGAAGACCAGCATGGGAATCTCACTGTTGCGCGACAGAACGACGGTTCGCGAAGCAAGATCAATCGAGAGGATGTCGAGAGCGGCCGATACGCGTCCGCCGCGGTGGGCGAAGAGAAAGTCGTGTGCGGCACGCGCCGCGGTACCATCGCGAACGCCCTCGTTAAGCAAACCCACGGTACGTCCGGCGATCAAAAGGCTGAGTCGTTTGGCGTGCTCACCGCTTCCCTGACCGTCAACCACCACGACGGAAAGCCCGCCGGCCGGCCGTTCTACAACCTCAACGGTATCGCCACTCTCGCGACTCGCGTATTTGTTGGTCTTCGCAAGCGCGACGTCAAAGGTAACCGGCAATCGACGTCCTCTTTCCGCGTTTCAGCATATCCGTTTCCCAAGTGGGTGTGCACCCAATAGTACTCGACCGCCGTCGAGACCCTGCTTCTCCGCAAACTTTGGGGAATTCTCCCGACACCGAAATGTCGACGTCGTCGGTACGTTCGTCCTTCTCGAGCCGTCCTCGAGTACCTTGTTTCAGGGTACGTTTGGGTTGACTTGACCAGCCAAAAGTACTACTATTGTCTCAAGAGAAAATGTCAAGGAGCGCCGAGATCGCGAGATTGTGGCGCCATGGACAGACAGTCACAGTTTGAATCTTTGGCTTCTTGTTATGTCAATTAACGGCGGGTTGGACACACGAGTCGACTCGACGATCAACGAGCAATCGTGGGGGTGGAAGCCATGAAGTGGAAATAGATCGCCGGCGCTAGGCTGCGGCTCTTTCCGTTGGCTGTAGAAGCAGGAAGGGACTACTGAACATGTTCAAATGGAAGTAATTGCCGCAATGGTGCTTTAGCCGCTATCCAATGTCAGGGCCTCAACAGTTTCGACTGAGCGAGTGTCTCTGACGGCAACAAGCACAAACACAATCCCGAATTTCGACAGTCAGGCACTGGAGAGCGACTATCGAAGTTCGGGATTTTCTTTGTCCCCAAACTCAACTCTTGACCGTTCGGATTGTGCGAGAATTTCTCCTGGGATTTGGCGGCTACAGCGCCTGTCAAGTACTCATGTACTTCAACGTTCGGTACTCAGGAGCCACGTCACTTTCCGCATCTGAACAACAAAAACGCCCCTGCACATTGCTATAATCGATCTGTTGGTTCTGCCCGGCGCAGAGGTGTCCGGACACCATGGGCGCGTCACGCAATTCCAGCAGTCGCACGACGTTGGTCCGTCAGGGGCGACAGTCGAGGAACTGAGAGCACATCGTGCAGGTCCCCGCGCGAATCTACGTATTGGTCATATTGCTGGCCGCGGCTTCCGCGGCTGTGCTTGGCCTTGCGGCGCCGCACGTGTGGATGCCCAGCATGAACCCCGATCGAGTCTTTCTCGGCGTGACGTTGATCGCCCTGATCATCGCAGCGGACTTCTTCGACACCGACCTTCCACTCGCCTCCGTACGCATCACGATTTCCGTGGCGTCGTCCCTTTGTTTCGCGGCGGCCATCAGTCTCGGGCCGTCGGTCGGAGCGCTCGTTGCCGGGATCGGCGCCTTGACGGTCGAAGTCATTCAGCGACGACCGGCGATCAAGCTCAGCGTCAACGTGGCGAACTACGTCCTCTCGACATTCCTCTCCGGATGGCTGTACACGTCGATCGCCGACCTCAATCATTCGCCGATCGCCAGCACTTCGAACATCGCGGCGACCGTTGTGTCGGCGATGGTTTTCAACGTCGTTAACTCCGGCATCATCGCAGTGGTCCTATCGCAGGTCGTTGGAACGACGCCGTGGCGCATGTGGCGCAACAATATTCGCGGCGTCGCGTTTGAGAGCCTTTCTCTTCCGACACTTGGCGCGATGGTCCCGGTCCTTTATGAACAGAATCCGCTCGGTGTGCTGCTGGTGGTCGTTCCGCTCCTCGGCCCCTACCTCTCATTTCGCCGCTATGGGCAGATCCATGTGGAAACACGGTCGACGATTGAGCTCGTTGCTGACTTGCTCGACCGCCGCGATCCGTACACCGCGGAGCATTCGAAGCGGGTTCTGGAATACGTCGAGATGATTGTCGAGCAGCTCGGAGTACTTTCGTTCGAGGAACGCGAGGTCATCCTGGCCGCCGCGCCGGTCCACGATATCGGGAAGATCGGGACGACCGACTTCGTTCTGAGCAAGCCAGGCAAGCTCACGGATGCCGAACGCGAGATCATCAAAGAGCACTCGGCCGAGGGCGCGTCGATTCTTGGCATCCTCTCAATGTATCGCGAGGCGGCCGAGGTCGTACTTCATCACCATGAACGTTGGGACGGTACCGGATATCCGAGCGGCTTGGCGGGAACTGAGATCCCCATCGGTTCACGCGTGATCGCGGTTGCCGATACCTACGACGCCATGACCAGTGATCGTGTCTACCGCAAGGCGCTTCCACACCATGTAGCTATGGCTGAAATCCGCCGCGGTTCCGGCTCACAATTCGATCCGGACATCGTTGAGGCGTTCATCCGTGCCATGGAAGGCGAGCGCGTCGCCGTCGAAGTTCCAACCTTCCACCCGGCGGCATGATTTCACATACCTGACCATCTCTATTTGCTTTTGTCGCATCATCGCTCGCCCCTGACAGTCCGCGCCCGTCGTGCATAATGGACCGAGTCTGGCTCAAATACTGAACCGGATCGGGCGTGCGACAGCGGAGATGCACTTGCGACGAGCAGTAACGATCGATTTTCACGACACGCTTTTCCAATGCGATGAGTGGTTCCATCTCGAGGTCCGTGACCTGCCCACTCGTTTTCTCGCCTGGTTCACAGCGCAGCACGGCGATACGTCGTACGCGATCGACGGCGAGGAACTCGCTCGTCTCTACCGCGCGATTCGGGTTGAGGCCATCGAAGGAGGCATCGAGGTCGATTCGCTTGAATGCGTCAGGCGTGTCTGCGATCAGATCGGCGTTCACGTTTCGGATGACGACATCGAGCGTGGCGTAGAGACGCTGATGCGCGAAACGCTGACCACGAGCCAGCCACGACCCGGCGCAACTGAGCTGGTCCAGTCGCTGCATTCCGCGGGGGTCAAACTCGGGGTGATTTCCAACGCCATCCACCACCCATTCCTGGAGTGGTCTCTGGAAAGCGCCGGACTTCTGGACATGTTCGACCTCGTGTTGTCATCCGCGAAGGCGGGTTACTACAAGTCGCGGGTGGAGCTTTATCACCGTGCCGCAGAACTGCTCGACGTTGCTCCAGAGATGACGATACACATTGGAGACTCCTATCGGTTCGATGTCGAAGGCGCCGCGCGCGCGGGCATGCGAACTGTCTGGCTCAACCTGGCCGGAGGCACACCCAATCACGTTGTACCCGATCTCGAGGTCACGACCCTGGAGGGCCTCGCCCCCGTGCTCTTCGATATGCTTCGAGTGGATTCCAATGCTTCGTCGGAAGTGCCGCATGCGCATTGACGTCTTCACTATCTTCCCGGCTGCATTCACCGGTCCGCTCACCGAGAGCATCATTCAACGAGCCCAGGACGAGGGGAAGATTCGGGTCGAGCTGCACGACATTCGAGCGTGGGCCAAAGACCGTCACCGATCGGTCGACGATTATCCGTACGGTGGCGGAGCAGGTATGGTCATGATGGCACCACCCATCGTCGAGGCGGTCGAGGAGGTCGCAGCAGGTGATCTGCCGAATGTTCCGGTCATCATCCCGTCTCCCTCCGGCGAAGTCTTCGATCAGTCGATGGCGCGAGAGCTGGCGACGGAGGAGCGGCTCATCTTCGTATGTGGGCGCTACGAAGGGATTGACGCGCGCGTCACCGAGATCCTCAACGGGCGTGAAGTATCGATCGGAGACTATGTCATGACCGGCGGCGACCTCGCCGCGGCGGTGATGATCGACGTGATCGCCCGTCTGATTCCCGGAGTGATCGATGAGGAATCACTGACCGATGAGTCGCACACATCGGGACTGCTCGAGTACCCGCAATACACTCGTCCTCAGAGTTACCGTGGGCTCTCGGTGCCGGACATTCTGTTGAGCGGTCACCATGCTCGCGTCAACGAGTGGCGTCACGCTCAATCTCTGGAACGCACCTTGGCTCGTCGCCCCGATCTTCTGGAGCGCCGCGATCTGACCCCGGTGGATCGTGCCGGGATCAATCATCGATTAGCGCGGCCTGAGGAGTCGAACGACTAACGAGCAACTGTCCAGCATCCGTGAGATTGCGCTCAGGGGTGCCGCGACGTGAAGGATCGACTGATGAGACTTGAACCCGGGAGTTTGATCGCCTGGATCATTCTGGGGCTCCTGGCGGGGTGGCTAGCGGGAAAGCTGACGCGCGGACGCGGTTTCGGCTGCATCGGTAACGTCGCGATCGGTCTGGTTGGCGCGATCATCGGCGGATTTCTGTTTCACGCTCTCGGCTACCACGGCGCGGTGGGGTTCCTCGGAAGTCTTATCATCGCGGTCATCGGCGCGGCGCTGCTTGTCGTCATCGTCAACTTGATCACGGATTGAGCCGAGTCACATCCATGCATGATTCAAATCCCCGGATCGATCCGCAAGTGAGCCCAGTGGGACCGATTATCTCATTGTCAGGCGTCTCCAAGAACTATCAGGCGGGACGACGCGCAGTTCATGCCCTTCGTTCCGTTGACCTGACCATCAACCGAGGTGAGTGGGTTTCGATTCTGGGTCCGTCCGGCTGCGGCAAATCGACCCTGCTCAACTTACTGAGTGGCATCGACCGCCCGTCTTCGGGACACGTCGAGATCCTCGACCAGAAACTGGACGGAATGAGTGAGGAGCGACTGGCACGCTGGCGCGGCCGTTCGATCGGCATTGTCTTTCAATTCTTCCAGCTCATGCCCACCTTGACTGCCCTCGAAAACGTCATGCTCCCGATGCAGATAAACGCCAAGAACGGCCGCTCTGAACGTGCGCATTATCTTCTCGGGCGTGTAGGGCTCGCGCATTTGTCCGATCACTTCCCCAATGAACTGTCCGGAGGCGAGCAGCAGCGCGTGGCAATCGCTCGAGCGCTGGCGAATGACCCGCCGATCCTGCTCGCGGACGAACCCACTGGAAATCTTGATAGTGCGTCAGGTGAGCTCGTGCTCGATCTGCTCGGCCAAACGTGGCACGAGGGCGCGACGCTCATCCTGGTCACGCACGATCAGAGCGTGGCGCAATCCGCGTCCCGGATCATCACGATGCGGGACGGGGAGATCGTCGACGACGTTCCGACTCAAATCGGCCTTCACGACGTTACGATTCACGGCGGCAAGTAAATGGCCAACCCATTCCTCGGCGCACGCGACGCTGATTTTGTCCGCCGGCTCGATGTCTCGCCTCAACTCGATGGAAGCAATCCGCTACAACGCGGCGGAAGCTCACCAGACCATTGCCCGTGACTCGGTGATGGGGAGTACCGCGATCCAGATGCTCGTCAGCGTTGGAGGTGTTGTCCTCGGAATTCTGGCTCTCGTGGGCATCAGCCCTCTGACGTTGATCGTCGTGTCGCTTCTTGGCTTCGGTTCCGCGATTCTGCTAAGTGGTTCTGCGCTTAAGTGAATCCATCAAGCGCGAATACGCGGCCCATGACTTATGACATACTGTCTGGCGGAACTGAAGATCCTTTCCGACTATTGCTCGTTCGCACATGGATTCGGCACCGATGGATTTACTCCTCGTCAAGAATTTGAGGGATCTCCAGCGCCGCCCACTGCGCGCGCTGCTGACCATTCTGGGAGTCATGCTCGGTGTTGCCGGGGTCGTCGCCATTTCATTTACGGGACGAAATTTGGCCGTTGCTCAGCGCCAGACTTACGCCAGTACCAAGCAACCGGACATGACTGCCTTCGTCTCGAACCTCTCTCCGACGCTGGTCGATCTCATCCAGCGACGAGATAACGTTTCGGTGGCAGACACCCGCTCCGTCCAATACACACGGGTTTCGGCGGGAAGCGGCTGGGTATCGACGCAGCTTTTCGGAGTCTCCAGCTTCACCGACACGCCGCTTTCAACGCTCGAGCTCGTCTCCGGGCGTTACCCAGAACGCGGCGAAGTCATGTTCGATGTGACTGCCACCAAGCTCGCGGACCTGCGAATAGGCGAATTGGTGGCGCTACAACCTAACGCAGGCGCCACGACCTCGTATGCGCGCATCAGCGGTTTCGTCCGCGCCCCGGCAACAATCGATGCGTCCATCTTGAACCAGGCGACGGCCTTCATGCCCGACCACGACCTGCGCTCGATTCTCGGCAATCAACACGACAATTACTTGATGCTGCGCGTCGATCAACCACAGCGCGCCAGCCAGACCGCCAACGACATCGCATCCTTTCTCGACAAACGTGGGATACCGCACGGTGGATTTACCGTGCGCGACCCGAATTCCTTCACAGGGAGCAGCGAGCTGGCGACACTTCTGCTGCTGCTGAGAGTCTTCTCCTACGTTGGCGCGGCTCTGAGCAGCTTCCTGGTCGCGAACACCATTGCCGCGGTAATGATCGAAGAGGCGCGCCAGATCGGGATCATCAAGGCGCTTGGCGGCACTCGTTGGACGGCCATGCGCACGTACCTGACGTTCGCCGCCATCGTTGGTGTCACGGGTGGGGCAACGGGATGGGCAATTGGACTTCTTGGTGGTCGGGCGCTGTCCGTCTTTCTGGCCGGACTTTCAGGGCTGGTTCTACCACCCTTCTCCCTTTCGACCCGCGAACTCGCGCTGGCCCTGGCGGTTGGACTCCTGGTCACGTTGAGCTCGGCCGCGATTCCGGCATGGTTTTCGGCAAGCAAACGAGTCGCGCCGCTCATCGCCAGTGTCGGGGTCTCGGCCGATTTTCGCCGTGGTATCGTCCAGAGGATCACCAGGCCGTTGGGCGGACTGTCCGCCATGACCGCTATCGGGTTGCGGAACCTTGTCCGCCGGCCGGTTCGGGCGTGGATCACGCTAGGTTTGGTCGCCGTAGCCGTAGCCACTTTCCTGGCGACACAGGCGGTCAGCACCTCCGTCAACACGACCGTCGACCATCTCTACGCGCTCTACGGAGCCGACGGCTGGATCTATTTTAATCGCTACCTTGACGTCGACTTCGCGCGCGACCTCAATCAGCAACCTTCAGTCGTCGCGGCCGAACCATGGGGCAACACGGGCGGATCCATCGGCAGCATACGCACTGACGTCTGGGGCATTCCGGCCGACACACAGATTTACACTCCACGCGTCACGTCCGGGACCTGGCTGCGCGAGGCGAATCCCGTAGGGGCAGTGCTGACGAGCAACCTGGCCGCCACGATTCACGCGCAGGTCGGAGACGTCCGCACACTCGACATCGGCAAGTCCTCGACGCTCGTCCAGATCGTCGGAATCGTGAACGACTCCAGTACCTATCTCGGCGCCACGACGACGGGTAAGCTGTTTCTGCGCATCGCCGATCTGCAGGAGATCGTCCACGTTCAGGGACAAGCGAGCTTATTTGCGTTGAAGTTGACCTCAACCAGCCCACACGACGTCGACGCGGAACTTCAGCAGCTCGAAGAGACGTTCCGGCAGTACGGTCCCCAGACGCTGGCCACCTATCAGGATCAGGCCAGTTCTCGCCAGGCCATCGACATCTTGACGCTGATGCTGAATGCCATGGTCGTCATTATCGGGGTAGTCGGCCTGGCAGGGATCGCCAACACGCTGGTCATCAACTTGACCGAGCGGCGACGTGAGTTCGGCGTGCTGAGAGCTCTCGGCGCGACCGCGTTTCATCTCATACGGCTGGTAATGTCCGAGGCGCTCGGGATCGCTGCTGCCGGCTGCCTGCTCGGCATCGCGGTGGGCTATCCACTGGCTCGTTATCTGGTTTATCTCACCGGTCAGCAGCTGTTTCAGCTCGATTTCAGTCTCAGCCCAGTCACGATCCTCTTGACCTTCCTCGTCGCGCTCGTAGCGACGGCAGCTGTCAGCACGGGCCCTGGTTTGATTGCCGCCCGCATTCGTCCCATCGTGGTTCTGCGTTATGAATAGACGCCGCTGGCTGCTCACCGCGACGGTACTCTTGGTCGTCGCCGCCGTCGTAGTCGTCGCTGTTTACGCGCTGAATCGCGGTGGGAATGTCAGAACGGCGACCGTCCAGCGTGGCTCACTCGCAGCGACGATCCAGACGACGGGCAGGCTTGCGGCGAAGAACCCTATCGCGGTCAGGTCTGACGTCTCCGGCACGGTGCAGATCGTTGCGGTCAGCCCCGGAGACAGCGTCCAGGCTGGCGACGTTCTCGTCCAGCTCGATCGAACCGCGTTCGATGACGCAATCGATCGTGCACAAAAGCAGCTCGCCAACGCAGAGGCGGCATTGAACCTGGCCGAGTCAAATGCGGGGAGCAATCCGACTTCGCAGCAGACGGCAGACAAGCTCGAAGCGGGACAGAATTTGGAGGCCGCGAAGCACGAGCTCGCCAACGCCAGATCCCAGCTCTCCTCATCGCTGATTCTGGCGCCAGTCGCTGGAACGATTATCGATGTCAAGACCGCCAAGGACGCGCCCATTGGACAGGGTTCAACGGTCGTCGACATGGCGAATCTGGCCGACCTCAACCTCTCGATCGACGTCGATGAGGTCGACTTTCCCCACGTACAGAATGACATGGCGGCGACATTCCGACTCGATGCCTATCCCGGCACGGAGATCGACGGAACGGTCACCAACCTGTCGCCGGTGGCGCAAACGAACGGTGGAACTACGACGTTTCCAGCGACGATCACCTTCAAGTCTCCAGACGGGATGGATCTCCGACCTGGAATGAACGCCAACGTCACGATCAAGACGGCGGTGCGGCAGAACGTGCTGCTCATCCCGGAGAGCGCGCTTCGCACGGTTGGACAACGCACGTTTGTCACGGTTCTTCAAAATGGGAAACAGTCCGAAGTCGAGATTCAGATCGGACTGCGGAGCAATGGTATGGTCGAGGTCGCGTCAGGATTGTCGGAAGGACAGAAAGTCGTTCTCCATTGACAGAGTGCGGAAGGTCTACTTCATGCCCGAACGGTTCCTATCGTCACAGAGTACGTGAAGTAGTGCGTCAGTCTGCTGCTTTCCGGACGAATCACCTAGTGACCCTCACATCTTCGATGCGTAGGCTAATCATGGTGGCACGTCGCTGCCGGGAGGATCCTGCTAGGAGAGTGGTCGAGGATGGCGAGTCTCGCACAGAGCACGCGTAGTCTCGGGCTTGGGGAACCAGGCGCAATCGAGCAGACAGGTCTCGACCTCGCATTCATCGCCGACCTCACGCTCAAGTCGATCTATTTTCAGAGTATGGCTACCGGACAGGCTATCTCGGATCAGCTTTGCCTTCCCTACTTCAACGTGGTGGAACGCGCCCTCACGTCGCTTAAACGTGAAGAACTTTTGGAAGTCAACGGCTCGCTCGGCATCGGCGAGATGGCGTACCAGTACATGCTCACCCCAAAAGGAGCGGCGCGAGTCCAGGAGGTAATGGATCGCAACTCCTACGTCGGTCCCGCCCCAGTCACGCTTGAAGCCTTTCGAGAAATGGTGCGGGTTCAATCCATTCGCAACACTCGAGTCACTCCACAAGAAGTTCGCCAGGCGATGACCGACCTGGTGTTTGACGATCAGATTCTGGACGCGGTCGGTCAGGCCGTTAACACGGGCGGTTCTGTCTTCCTCTTTGGCGATCCGGGGAACGGCAAAACCGTACTGGCCGAACGGATCACCGAACTCCTCGGCGGGTACGTTCTGATTCCACATGCGCTGTTGGTCGACGGGCAGGTCATCAAGGTGCTCGACCTTCAAAATCATCAGCCCGTCGCGCTGAGCAATGCGCGCACCGACCTCGACCGTCGCTGGGTGACCTGTCGGCGCCCGACCGTCATCGTCGGAGGTGAACTGACACTTCAGGGACTTGACTTGGTCTACGATCCCAGCACGAAAATCTATGAAGCCCCGCTTCAGATGAAGGCCATCAATGGGATGCTGCTGATCGACGATTTTGGTCGACAGCAAGTGCGGCCCCGCGATCTGCTCAATCGCTGGATCGTGCCACTTGAAAAGCGGGTCGACTTCCTGACGCTGCATACTGGCAAAAAGATCGAGGTCCCGTTCGATGAACTCATCGTCTTCTCGACGAACCTCTCGCCTCGCGACCTGGTTGACGAGGCGTTCCTGCGGCGAATCCAGAGCAAGATCCACATTGGGAACCCTACGCTGGATCAATTTCGGGAAATCTTCAGGCGGCAGTGCGACTCGCTCGGCGTACCGTTCGAGCAGGCGGGACTCGTGCATCTGCTACGTGAGCACTACGTCAAGCCGAAGCGCGAGCTTCGATCTTGCCATCCACGCGACATTCTTCGCACAATGCTCGGAATCGCGCGCTATCTCGGCTCGACTCCAAGTCTCACACCCGATCTAATCGATCGAGCGTGTTCGACCTACTTCGTCGAGTTCTAGTCGCTGATTAAGTCGTCATTGAGCAGGAGCATCCATTTGTGCGCAAGCGCGTTACGAGGTTCCGCTCGTGCAAAGTCGTTAAGAATGTCACGCTGCGTAGCTGAGACATGTGTTCTTTCACGCGCACCACAGAATCACTCCCCAATTATTGACAAAATAACAGGGATCGACCGAACGCGACAGCGGAAGAGGAGTGACTGTCGGCTCGACAATAATCTCGTAACCCGATTGTGAACATGTATACTATCGCCGCGAGCCGGAGTGAGGTACGGTGCCGATTCTGGGGCCCGAAAAGGACCACAGGTTCTTGGCGAGTCAGTTTCGTCGCGTGCCATAGAACGAGGAAATCATGCGAAGATTCCTTTCGCCCAAATTCATCGTAGCCGGAATTGTTCTCCTGGTTGCGGCCCTCATCACCGTCGCGCTGCTGCAGAGCAATCCGCAGACCAGCGGTGTCGACGTGACCAACATCGTCCACCGACTTGAAGCGGGTCAGGTCAGCAAGGTCGTCGTTCAAGGCGATGGACGCACAGCGGACGTCACATTCACTGACAACACCACGACCAAGGTCGTTCTCCCTCCAGGTCAGTCATTCACTGGTTTTCTGAGCGAGGCCAACATTCCGACAAGTCAGTGGCCTCCAATTCAGCTTGAGCACCAGTCGGGCTGGTCGTCAAACTCGACCACCATCATTCGTATCGTGACGTTCTTGGGTATCGGAGTCTTCCTGTTCCTCATGTTCAAACGCTTCACACCGGGTTCGATGGGCTCAAACTCTTCTCGCAAAGGTGCCTTCGAACCGATTCGGCCGGGCGAAAAACTGATCACATTTGATGACGTCGCCGGTTCCGCTGAGGTCAAGGAGGAAGTTGCCGACATCGTAGACTTCCTTCGCGAGCCTGATCGATTCCGCGAGGTTGGCGCGCGCATCCCGCGCGGCGTACTGCTGGCGGGCCCTCCAGGGACCGGTAAGACGCTCATCGCCCGTGCATTGGCGGGTGAAGCTCGAGCATCGTTCTTCTCCGTCAGCGGCTCTGAGTTTGTCGAATTGTATGTAGGCGTTGGCGCCTCACGCGTGCGCGAACTGTTCCGCAAGGCCAAGGAAAACGCGCCGTCGATCATCTTCGTCGATGAGATCGACGCCATCGGCCGACGCCGAGGCCGCGTCGAACAGAGCACCGAATACGATCAGACGCTCAATCAGATTCTGGTCGAGATGGATGGCTTCGAGGAGCGCACGACAGTCGTGGTGGTCGCCGCGACGAACCGCATCGACATCCTCGACTCCGCGCTACTGCGTCCGGGTCGCTTCGACCGCAAGGTCATGGTCGATTTACCCGACCGCTCCGCCCGCACCGCCATTCTCGCGGTTCACGGAAGAGGCAAGCCGTTCGCCGAGGATGTCAGCTTTGACGAGATCGCCGCACGCACGAGCGGCATGAGTGGCGCCGATCTGAGCAACATTATCAACGAGGCAGCCATTCTCGCTGGTCGCGCACGGCGCTCGATCATCGACATGCCTGATCTGCTCGAGGCACTCGATCGAACCATCGCAGGTCCCGCGCGCAACACCCGCCGATTCACGGAGCAAGAGCGTCGGGTCGTCGCCTATCACGAAGCAGGTCATGCCATTGTGGCCCATCTGCTTCCGAATGCCGACACGGTACGCAAGGTATCAATTGTGTCGCGCGGTCAGGCCGGCGGGTACACCATGATCGTGCCGGACGAGGATCGTGGACTGTGGACTCGCGCTCAGCTAAGCGATCGCCTTGCAGCTCTGCTGGGAGGATTCGCGGCTGAGGAAATCGTCTTTGGCGACATCACGACCGGATCTTCGAACGACCTGGAACGTACGTCATCGATCGCGTCCTCGATGGTCCATCGCTATGGGATGAGCGCGCGTTTCGGCTTGCTCTCAACGGCAACGTCCTCTGGCGACATCGGCCAGATCTCGCCACAGACTGCCTTCGCAGCCGAGCAGGAGACGTTGGAACTGGTCAGCATGGCACACGAAACGGCCCTGACGGTGCTGCGTACTCACCGCGAGGATCTCGAGCGAGTCGCCCAGCGATTGCTGGACGTCGAGACGATCGAGATTGACGAGCTTGGCTCGCTGATCGGTGCTCCAAAGCCGATGACATTCCCAGTGCAGCGACCGGCATCCGACACGCAGACCGCACTGCCTGAGGTCAAGCCGCATCCGGAACGAACCCGCGGCTCGCGACGACTCGGACGCGCGGCCAGTGCCGTGGCGGCGTTTTCGCGGCAGGCAGCCGTGTCGGCTATTCGCGGTAGCGGCACCAAACACGAGCCGGATCACACGTAGAGCGAGCTTCAATCCATTCGCGGGATGAAAACGGGCGGCCGATTGGCCGCCCGTGTCCTGTGTCTGGCTATCTCTTGGCCTCGCCCATCCTGTATTCGCGCCGTATCGCGCGCGTGAGTGCTGGACGTTCGTTGGGCTACTGGGACATCGCTCGAACGTGGGCACACGTCGCGAGCACCTCGTCCCTGAACTGCTCGTAGTCGTATTGCATACCGTTGAGGTACGTGCTCCAACCGGCACTCGATTTCGCGTAGTGAACGGCGTCTTCGATTTCAGCGTCAGTGGCGCCGTTCAAGCGAGCGATTTCGGTGTGGAAGAAGGAGCAATATTGGCAGTGGGTGACTGCAGCGATGCCGACACCGATCAGCTCGCGATACTTGTTTGGAATCGGACCCGGAATGAGTTGAACGGTCTTGAATAGTTTCCATTCGAGCTCAATTCCGCTGTCCGGCACCAGCTTGAAGAATCCAGGCACCACTCCCAGGGTCTGCTCGATATCTGCATAGACCTCATCACGCGTCATTGTCGACTCCTTCTCGGACGAACCAGCCCGCCCTCGAGAGGGAGACTGGAATTCGGCGATACCAACCTGGTTGCTCCGGTCATCATGTCTGCAGACATCCATCGGGGCTGTCGATACGATCTCATACCGAGAGGGGTCAATTCGCCGTGGAAAACACGCAATTTTTGACACGGAGCATGGAAAAAAGTCCGCGGTAACGGGACAGTCTCGGACCTACGTCTGTGCCCCCGAGCGTCCGAGGCCCTTCTCGACTGACCACGCGGCGATCTGAGCGCGCGAAGCGAAGTCGAGAGTCGTGAGGATGCGTGAGACGTGGCTTTCGACTGTGCGTTCACTTACGTTGAGCGCGACGGCAATGTCGCGATTTGATAGCCCTTGCGCGATCAACGTGGCGACATCGCGCTGTCGGGCCGTCACGCCGTCATAGTTCTGTTTCGCGGTCTGGAGCGCGGTGAGCCGCGGAGCGATTGGCAGCTCGTTCAGTACGTGATCGAGGAATTCATTTCGCACGGACTCTACAGCAATTTCTAGCGCCAAATCTTCGGCGATCGATTTCACGGCGGCGCATGAATGACGTGCAAGCGCGTAATCGTGACGCAACGTGAATACTCTCGCCAGGTTCAGGTGAGCGCGCCACACCCACGGACGCGCGCCCAGCTATTCGGCCAAACCGAGCGCCTCTTTGAAGGCCGATTCCGCCTCATCCAACCTTCCAAGCGCCGTGAATGTCCTCCCTCGCAACAGCGACAGGCGAAGGATCGGATTCGCCGGACCGCGGTTCGGGGACTCCGATTCCATGCGCTCGAACAGTTTGAGTACCTGATCCGGACATCCTCGCGCCAGCAGAAGCTCCATTCTGGCGCACCAGAGTTGCCGCTGACCGATGGTCTGCATCGGCGTATCCGGACCGAGAATCGGATTGAGCAGTGTCTCTGCTCGGTCAAGTTCTCCCCGCGAGACAAAATGTGTTGCCAGAAAACCGGTCGTCGTGTTGATCCAGTGCAAAGAAGCAACGTCACTGGCGTACCAGATGGCGCGCTCCAGGTGTTCCATCGCTTGGTGATGAGCGTGGAGGTCGTGGTAGATCGCGCCAAGGGCGCAGTGCGCCGAGGCAAGCCACTGTCGGTGCTGGATTTCCGTGCCGACGTCAACCGCGAGATTTGCCGCGTCCAGCGCTCGGAGGTAGTGACCGCCACCTGCAAGCGTGAAACCCAGCATCCACAGCGCGAAACACTCGCCAGATTTCCACCCTATTTCCCGGGAGATCTCGAGGGCGGCTTCGCCGTCGGCCGCGCACTCCAGAGGCGTGGCTCGGTCCACGATCATCGTGTCGGTTTGGTAAGTAACACCGCGCATGGTCATGACGGTGAGGCTGGACGCAATGGCGAGGCGGTTGTCAGCTTCGCGAAATAGCTCGACAGCGCGCCGAAAATAGTCAGTACCGCCGACGAGATCGCCGGTAAAATAACTGGCGAGTCCGAGGTGGTCCGTCGTTGCCGCGACGCCCTCGCGATCATCGAGCCGTTCAAAGAGCGACAGAGCCTCCTGGTGAAGCCGGAACGCATCCGCGGGACGTTCCACGTTGAGGTGCCAGTTTCCAATGCGATTCAACGAGTATGCGATGACGGAGTCGTCGCCCGCGGCACGACCTATCGCGAGCGCTCGCTGAAACAGATCGCCTGTTTTCGCATAGTCTCGCGACGACCACAGTTGACCCAAATCGACCAGCGCCTGCCACTCAGCTTGCCAGTCACCGCGAGATCCCGCGAATTGAAGAACCGCTTCCAGGTCGGTTCGCGCCGCATCGAAGTTGCCTATCGTGTCAAACGCCAACGCACGCTCTCGACGAGCGGCCAGTGGCAGCTCGAGATTGTGTCGCTGCGCCAGTGATTCCGCGCCACTGAGCATCTCGATCGCTGCCTGAGGAGCGTGCTGGAGCCGCGCTCGCCCACCGGCTCCGACGAGCCAATTGATAGCGCGAGGATCATCAGCCCGAGCATAGTGATACGAGACGTCGTACGGTTCCGCCCGTGGCTGCGCTTCGAGCCATTCGGCAATTCGTCGATGCAGAACCTGGCGCAAGGGCAACACCACTCGGCTGTAGACCGCCTCTCGGACGAGTGAATGAGAAAAGCGCAGGCCGCGTCCGTCTGCCGACTCGTAGAGTACATGAGCGCCTGTCGCTTCCGCGACCGCGCTGATCATCGAATCGCTTGTCTCATCGCTTACCGCGCTCCACAGGTCAAGCGGAATCTCCTGTCCGATCACAGCGCCGATTTCAAGCATCCGCCTGGTGGAATCACTGAGTCGACTCAGGCGGGCGTCGATGACGTGCTGAATAAGAGACGGGACCTGGGCTTGGGGAAGATCTCCCAACACCCATCCGGCCTCCGATCTCACGAGTACCGACGTTTCCTCGAAGTCTTGGAGCAACTCGTGTATGTAAAACGGGTTCCCTTCCGAAAGGCCTTGAAGGTAAGTGGAAAGCAGTCCTTCGTCGACGGTCGGCAGGTGATACAGCCGGCCGACAATCGCACGCGTGGACGCAGGTTGCAGCCGTCGCAGCGTGGTAAGGAACGCCGAGCCCTCCCGAACTAGTGTCGGTAAGGCCCCCGAAAGAGGATGACCGCGAGTCAAATCGTCATCGCGATATGACCCGACGATGAGAATCGGCTCCCGATTGAGGCGTCGGACGAGAAAGCGGAGCAGGTCGAGACTGGCGGGATCACTCCAATGCAAATCTTCGAGAATGATGACGAGCGGACGTTGCGCCGCTAACCGAGAGAGGAACCCAGACACGTCCGCAAACAACGCGTCCTGACTATCAACAGAGGAACGGGCCGTTTCGTCGCTCAGGATAGGTGGCGGAACCGGTGAACTGTCATCAGTCTCGAAATCTCCGATGAGACCGATCCACGGCCCATACGGTGGCGTCGAACGGTGATCGTAACAGTGGCCGGCCAAGACTCGCACGTCGCTCGCACGGGCCTCTCGGCCGAGGGCGCCAATGAGCGTCGTCTTGCCAATTCCGGCCTCTCCGCCAACGAGAACGAACCCTCCCTGGCCGTGGTTCAACCGCCTGAGACGCTCACGCAGCTCGTCGAACTCGCGATCGCGTCCCACCATGGGCCAATCGACTTGGCGTCCCGCTGGAGCGTTCATCGGCTAGACATCCATCTTCGAGGCGTCTTCACGATCCTCATGGTTTTTCCCGTTGCGAATCTGATTGTCCTGATGACGGGAAACGTCGTACCTTCCGTCGCGCTAACGCTATTCCTCGTCAATCAGCGTCGATGGACGCGTGCGCGTTTCAAGGCCTTGGATGCCGCATGGACGGCTTGCAAATCCGGTGAATAGCTATCTAATCGTTCGGTTCGCATGCGCACGACACTCACGATTCATGACCTGATCTTTGTGCTGTCCGTTTGCGACCAGAATCGGATAAGCCGATGCAGCGTCGCTACATCAACCGGTGCGACCGCCAGTCAGCCGCGAGCGTTTGATTTCGTACTCCGCATCGGTCAGGAGACCCGACGTGCGCAGATCCTGCAATGCGGTCAGCAGCTGCGATTGGCGATCGTCTACGACGGGTGCGTGCCCGTGGTCGGCCAGAACGTTCCGCGCGTCAACAATGGCTCGCTTGAACGCGTACGGATCTTTGAGCGCATCGAGCTGGTTCAGGCCGATGTCGCTTCCCGTGATGATCTCAATTGTTCCGTAATTGAACATCCTCCCGATCAACGTCTGAGTCAGCAGGATGTCGTTGACCATCTCGAGCGACGAGTCGAACACGCGGCGACTCAGAATGCCCTCGATCTGGATGATGCGGTAGTTCGTGACGGAATAGACTTCGTTGCGCCACGCGATAAACCGCACCGCGGCGAACGCGAGCGGTATCAGGCTGGCGACCCACAATATCGCCGCGACGATGATCGGCAGCGCGGTCGCGGCCCAGATGCCGGCACCGATCAGCACCAGTCCGCCGATGATATAGAGCGCGAGATGACCAACGAGAAAAAGTGGATGCCGCCGCGCGGATACCAGGACATGTTCGCCGTCACCCATCAAACCGTGTAGATCTGACACTGTCGTCCTCCACTCGCGTATGCGACACGTCGAGCGATTCGTCGCCGGGATTAGGCGAACGTATGGTATATGACTTTGCCCGCGCGGATCAATCGACGATAGTTCTCAAGACCGTGAGAGAGCGTGGTTCGCGCTCCAGCACGAATCCAACATAGCCGCGAACGGTACGATCGATCTCCGCCCGTAGCTCGGGAGAGAGTCGCAGCCGTCGCGCGGTGACGACCTCACCGCGTTCGATCAGTCGCAAAAACTTCAGCGCGTTCAGCGAGATCGTCTCGGTCAACGGCTGGTTGCCACGACATTCGGGACAGATGACGCCGCCGGACAGGCTGAATCCATTAACCTCGGGCCTGAGGTCCTTCCCGCAGTCAACACACTTGTAAAGCTCGGGCAAGAATCCCATCAGGGCCAGGAGCCGAAATTCGAAGACGACCGACGTCACGAATGGCTCGATGCCGTCG
The DNA here is from genome assembly GCA_963815715.1 of uncultured Chloroflexia bacterium. Classification (GTDB taxonomy): domain Bacteria; phylum Chloroflexota; class Chloroflexia; order Thermomicrobiales; family Thermomicrobiaceae; genus CALAGB01. The sequence goes on from CAWFHU010000001.1 coordinate 580,989, forward strand.
TTCAGCTCGCTGAGCGTCTCGATGAAGAGTTCATAGGCACGATGGTTCTCCTGCCCCTCGACGATGAACAGATCGAGCAGGTCCGCGAAATAGCTGGCATAGGCGATCAGGGCCTCGCTCTCGTGAATTTTGCGGAACGGTTCGATGAGCGACGCCTGTGTGACGATGTCGAGATTGCGACCCTTGGCGATTAGCAAGGACGAGCGACAGTATGGCTCGAGGTGACCTGCGAGCCGACTCTTGGTGCGTCGCACGCCTTTAGCGACGACACTCACCTTCCCGACGCGATCGGTGAAGACGACCAGAATGCGATCCGCTTCACCCAGATCGCGGCGACGCAGAACCACGCCCTCGGCAGGATAAAGCCGGGTACGTTCCTTCGTCGGCATGTGTAGTGATTCGTCGCTGGCCATGTCCGCCAATCAGTCGCGCTGAATCGGCTCAGTAGGCATATTCAGTAGCTGGTCCGCTCGGGACACCTCGTGTTGTCAATTATGTCACGAAACGCCGCGGCGGGCCGTCTCGACCAGCGAAGTCCACTGGCGAGCGCGATCCCGAATCGCATCCCAATTCCGCTCTTTCACCGACGGTCGATGCACCAGATTCCCACCGACGGCCAGGGCCACCGCGCCCGCCCGAATGAACTCGGGTCCAGTCTCCAATGTCACGCCGCCGGAGGGGATCAGTTTTGTCTGCGGTAGCGGACCGAGGACGTCCTTGAAATAGCCCGGGCCTGCGACGCTGGCTGGGTTCACTTTGATGAAATCGGCTCCTGCTTCCCACGCCGTCAATATCTCGGTCGGCGTGAAGGCGCCGATGACCGATGGGACGCTATAACGCCGACACATCTGGATCGTCTGCTTCCGCAAGGTTGGAGTCACGATGAATTGAGCTCCGGAAAGGATGGCATGCCGGGCCGTTTCGGCGTCGAGGACCGATCCAGCGCCGACTCGGCACTGATCTCCGAGCGCCTCTCGGACCTCCGCGATGGCGGCCCCTGCCTTCGGGTTGGTGTAGGTGAATTCAAGGTTGGTGACTCCTCCGGCGATCAACGCTTCGGCCAGCGTCACCGCATCGCTCAAGTCATCCAAGCGAATCACCGCGATCAGTCCAGACTCTTCAATCCAATGCATTTGAATCTCCCTCGCCATGTTTTTGTTGTTCTCAACAAGTCGAGTGTACCCTGTCGCCGATCGATGTCGCATGAGCGACACCAAGTTCCGGCGGCGACGACCGTAGTACGGAGATGCGATAGGATTTCGGGGGAATCTAATGCCTCGGTTGAATCAAGACAGCCGTCCGCCCAAGGAGATTGCATGAGCCTGACGATCGGCCTCATCATCGCGCGAGACAAGCACGAAGCAGCCGAGATCGCCGAAGACGTTGAGAGTTGGCTGATCAATGCTGGTGTGACGGTCCGATCAGAATCCGATCTGCTGAGCGGCGCGTCCGTCGATCTCCTCGTCACGCTGGGCGGTGATGGACTGATCATGCGTATGGCGCACGTCTTTCCGAATATCCCGATTCTGGGGATAAACGTCGGTAAAGTGGGATTCCTGGCCCGCATCGAACGCGAGGATTGGCGGCAAGCGCTGACGGACATCGTCGAGCGTCGTTATCGCGTTCAAGAGACTCCGACGTTGAACGCCACACTCAGTCGCGACAACCTGGAATCTGAGTCCTTCTGGGCGATCAATGACGTGGTGATACGTTCCGGTCTGCAGATGATCGACGTGGAGCTCTACATCGATCAGCAGTTCGTCAACACGTATCCGGGCGATGGAATGATCGTGGCGACTCCACAGGGGAGCACGGCATATTGCATGGCAGCGGGTGGCCCTGTGCTCGACGCTGGAGTGCGCGGGTTTGCCGTTACCCCTATCTGCGCCCACTCCCCGATTCGCACGACGTTGGTCGTGCCCGAAGAGGCCAATCTGGAGCTCGTGATGGCCAGCGACCGCGCGGCCGATCTCATCCTCGACGGGACTCCAGTAGAGAACCTCTCCAAAGGTGACGTGGTTCAAGTGCGTAAGGGCGAGCACCTGTTTCATCTGATCATTCTGGAGGGCATGAATTTCTACCAGGCGTTCCGCAGCAAGTTCAACTTCATGATCCGGCCGAACGCTGTCCCGACGCGACCTCCAGCGCGGACTTCATAGCGCACATCCTCTCGAACCACTGAATCGTGTGAGACCGCTCTCGTCCGTACGGCCGACGCATGCGTCCCCCTCCACGTGATCTCGCCCGCTACATTCCGATCTCGCCTGGTGTGAACTTCCAGCATAGGCGATCTCGGCAATATTTCCGCGGCATTTCCCGACCGTGTGGTACGCGTATGCCACTGAAGACACCCGCGTCTAACGCGCAAGGAATATTGGGGGATTATCTTGCAGGATTGCGGTCTCGGTGGGATTCCGTCCTAGTATCGTCTTGGGCCGGTGGGAAGCTCGTCAGTGTGATCGAACCGCTCTTCGGTCTCCGGCTCCTCGTCCCCCTGCCACTCTTCTTCCGCCGCGGTGGCTGGATCGGGTCGATATGGATCGGACTCAGGATCGGCGTAACGGTAGTCGCTGGCTTGTTCGACGTCCCATTCCATCGATCGGCGTGACACCGGTTCCGACCACGATTCCCCAGCGCCGTAGGAATCGCCGGAGCGGGACTCGTGACTGATCGCGCGCGAGCGATAGCCCGCCAAACGATCACGGGCTTGACCAAACAGCCGTCCAACACCTTCGCGTTCCGCGGGGTTCCATTGCTCCGAAATCTGCAACGGAATATCTTCCGGATACTGCTCCTCACCGCAGTACGGGCAGATATCCCAACGCAAATCGATCAGGCGACCACAGCCGACGCACGATGTTCGCAACGAGTTGCGGCAATATGGACAAAAGACGAAGTCGACTTCGACCTGATGCTGGCACGTGGGGCAGAGAAGGAGCTCGTCGAGATCCTGAAGCAGGTACTCTTCTTCCAGCGATCGCTGGAAGGAATCGTCGAGCGTGTCGCGAGGTCGCAAAATCATGTAGATGAGCACGCCCGGCACGAAGAAGAGGACGACCACGAGCGTCGAAAATATCTGAGCAACGACGCTGCGACTGCGGTTCTGAATGTCCTGGAAGGTCCAGACGATCAGCGCGAACCAGAGTGCGAGCAGGTAGGCTCCTCCGAGGGCAATGAGAAGCTGTAGTCCTCGCGCAACTGCTGCTTCCATTCGGTCGCCTATCCTCCAACCACGCGCATTGTCACTACGAAATGCGCTCGGAGTATCGTACGTTCAGAACGAATACCGTCGCCCCGCCAACCTGCACCTCAACCGGATTCGGGACGTAAAACTCGCCCGGCTCCATGATCGGCAGCAGCGGGTTGACGTATTGAGTACGCGTATAGCAGTTCTCCTGCACAATGTTCAGAACGTCCGGAACATACTGGTCGTCGACACCAATCAATATCGTCACATTATTTTCTCGGAGAAAGCCACCGGCGCTATTGATCTGGGTGCAACGATAGCCGTTATCTCGAAGCGCCGTGAGGAGAGCGTCGGAGTCTTTTCCCTGAATAACGGCAAAAATGAGCTTCATCGATTGCGATCCTCGTTCGGCGCGATCGAGGCATCGCTCAACCGCTGAAGAGTTAATTCAAGCAAGTTTTGCTCCACGGCGTCCTGGTCCGCGCTCGCGTCGATCACCGTCCAACGATGTGGATCGCGCTCAGCCGCGTCCAGGAAATAGGACCGCACTCGTTCATGAAACGCGCGAGAATCCGCGTCGAACCGGTTGAGCGGCTCACCTGAGGCGACCCGACGAGCCAGACCAACCTCCACGGGCACATCGAGCAAGTACGTGACATCAGGCCAGAGTCCGCGCGTGGCGAACGCCTGCATCGTGCAAAGCTCGTCAACATCCAGCCCTCGACCAGCGCCCTGGTAGGCGAGCGTCGAGTCAAGAAAACGGTCGCACAGCACAATTTTTCCGAGCGCCAACGCCGGGCGAACAACCTCCGCCACATGCTGCGCTCGAGCGGCCGAATTGAGGAGCGCCTCAGTTTCGGGCAGCATAGCAGAGTGACGAGATCCGAGCAAAAGCTCGCGCACCGTCTCGCCGAGCGGCGTTCCGCCCGGCTCGCGTGTCACCACAACGTCATAGGAGCGATCGGTCAGATGAGCGGCGAGACGACGGATTTGCGTCGACTTGCCGCCCCCCTCGGGCCCTTCGAATGTCACGAAGAGCCCCATCAATATTCGCTCTGGCGCAGGATCTCGACGTAGCGATGCGGCTCGCGGCCGCGACTGCGGGAGCCAACGTTGTACCGTTCGGCGAGCTCATGCTGCAGGCGGCGTATGCGCGGTCCCTGCGGCCGCAGCGACACCGTGCCGACGCCGTTCAACACCTGATGAATGCCAGATTCCGCCTCGAACATGGCCGCTGCGATCTGATCGTCGGGCACATCGTTCACCCTGGCGCTCTGCTCGTCCTCGTTGTATCGGCCACTGCCGATTACCTCACTGAAGAGGGACCGCAGCAGGTTCGACATCTGTACCACGGTGTTGCTGCGCAGGACGTAGATCGGCACGCCACGGCTCTCGGCATCCCTTAGCGGCTGCGGACGGCGTCGATAGTAGTTCTTCAGCGTGACGACGGCATCCGCCTCACGGAGATCGCGCACCACGATCGCAGGCACTGACGTCTGCTGGATCGCCTGCTCCAAGCGGTTGCGGCTCACCCCAAACGGGAAGACACGGGCCGGTTTTTCCAGTGTGCCCCGTCCCGCACCGAACGGACCTTGGGTGAGCAATTGAACGCCGTCGCTCGTCGGCGAGCGGCGCAGGTCGACCGATGGACCACGCGGACTATCTCCCCGTTCTGCTTTGTACGGCTCTTCCTCCCACGTCTTGATTTCGCCGTCCGCCTCACGCTGACGGACCTCCACCTGCAGCGGATGGCCGCGAAGGATGGCGTCAACGCTGCCCGAAACGTCACGATGCAGCGCAACCTGATCGCGGGCCTGAATCTCCACCATGACCGAGAATGTCGGTGGCGCCTTACGCTCCAGGATCGACTTCTGGGTGCCGCGGCGTCGCGCCTCTTCGTCACTCAACGTGACCGACTGAATTCCGCCGATCAGGTCGGAGAGCGTCGGGTTCATCATCAGGTTTTCGAGGGTGTTGCCATGCGCCGTTCCGATCAACTGCACGCCGCGCTCAGCGATCGTTCGAGCCGCCGCCGCCTCGAGTTCGGTGCCGATCTCATCGATGACGATGACTTCCGGCATATGGTTCTCGACTGCCTCGATCATTACGGCGTGCTGTAGAGCCGGGGTCGGCACCTGCATGCGGCGCGCTCGACCGATCGACGGATGCGGAATATCTCCGTCTCCGGCGATCTCGTTGCTGGTGTCGACGATGACCACGCGTTTACGCAGGTCGTCCGCGAGAACGCGAGCCGTCTCACGCAGCATGGTCGTTTTGCCCACACCGGGTCGGCCGAGGAGCAAGATGCTTTCGCCCGATTCGACCAAGTCGCGGATGATCCCAATCGTGCCGTAGACCGCTCGACCAATACGGCAGGTCAGCCCGACGATATCGCCCGACCGGCTACGAATGGCCGAAATACGATGCAGTGTGCGTTCGATTCCTGCGCGGTTGTCATCGCCGAATCGGCCGATGCGATCGGCCACGTAGGCAATGTCCTCGCGCGTCACTTCGTTTTCGGAGAGATAGACCTCGCGATCTTGAAAGCGCGCTTCCGGGAAGCGGCCCAGGTCGAGAACGACCTCGATCAGCTCGCCACGCGAGTCAGATTCATCCAGGTTCACTAGATCCTGTGTGATGTGCGGCGGAAGTACCGCCAGCAGATCTTCGAGGTTGTCCGTGATCGCCTCACCGAAGGCGGAGCGTTCAGTCGATGTTGTGATGGTGTCAATTTTGTCCAAATACAGTGCGCTCCCTAAATCACGACGGTGTCATGTGCCAGCTGCAAATTCGCTACCGCTCGGAGTGGCTACGCTCCATCCCGTTCCCAGCGGGATACGACCGGCGTTCTGGCCGGCAGTCGTTCGATTACGTCGCTCACGACGTTGGTCCATCGGACATGTCGTCCGTTCACCGGCACCATGGTGTACCGCACCATCATCGCCTGGCGATCGTACTCATCGAATCCAATCGTCTCGAAGGGGGACAGATATTCCCGATGATAGTCAGGCACCGATACCCACACTTCGAATGCATCCTCGATATTCGCCAGACGCACGGCTTCACTGACGAAAGGGGCAAGTAATTCCACTTTGTCGGGCAGCATGATCACATCCAGTGCGTGATACTCACCGCGACTCATCAGCTGACAGTACCCCGCCAAACCATCGCGGTCGTCGATGACGAATCCGCGTGTGCGCGCATTGAGTGTGCGGCGCGCATCCCAATGATTGCTCGTCAACGCCTCCGCGTACTGCACCGGTCGCGGCGTCGTCAGATGATACAGATGATGGATCGACCATGCGTCACTCGGGTCGCGCTCCCGCACGTGCGCTCCATCGCAGTCCGCGAGCCGCAAATGAATCGCTCGCAATATCGTTCGATGCGCGTAGATCGAAAAACCGGCGCGAATCAGCGTCTCTTGAATCAACGTGTCGATCGGAACTGACGCATGCACGCGCTTCGCGCCTGAGTGGCCAGCGACTCGAGAGGCATGAGCAAGCAGGTCCGACCACACCAGGCTAACCTCAGTCGAAAGCTCACTGCCCCGCGGAACTCGAGCTCCAAGTCCGGTCACGATCCAGTGGTAGTCCTCGCGCTCCGGACGTAGCTCGACGATAGCGTCGATTGGCTCGTCCGAATCGGCGATGAAGACGCGAGCATAGCGACGGCCGAACGGCAACGCAGCCATCACATCGTCCATGCGGCCACGAAACACGGTGTCTGGAACCGCAAGTGAAATGTACGCTCGTCGAAGGCGCCGCAGTCTGAGGATGTCGGTAATGCCGATTTGCCGCACGGATGTCATTGGCAGTGCCAGCGTTTCTCCTGTATTGCTGTCGCGCGATGATCGGAGAACTCATCAACGGCGCAGCCGCGCGTGAATCCCGGCGAGTTGAGCACGATTGGCGCTATACGATCCGTCTCCCCGACAACGCCCGACCCAGCGTGACTTCGTCCGCGTATTCGAGATCGCCGCCAACCGGCAGCCCGCTGGCAGGTCTGGTGACGGTGGTTCCCAGCGAGACCAACTGCCGAGCGATGTACATCGCGGTCGCGTCGCCCTCGATGTTCGGGTTCATTGCCAGAATAACCTCGTCCGGGCGCTCATTGTTCACGCGGTCAATCAATTCGCGAATGCGAAGTCGATCCGGTCCAATCCCATCGACTGGCGAAATAACGCCATGAAGGACGTGATAGAGACCATCAAATTCACCGGTTCGATCCAGCGCCACCACGTCCAAAGGCTCCTCGACGACGCAGATCTTGCCTCGGTCTCGTTGCGCATCGGAGCAGATCGCACACGGATCCTGCTCGGTAATGTTGTAGCAGATGGAACACAGTACGATCTTTTCCTTCACCTCGAGAATTGCCTCAGCCAGCCCGATCGCGTCTTCGCGGCCACTCCGTAAAATGAAATACGCGAGGCGCGACGCAGTTTTTGGGCCAATGCCCGGAAGCTTGGCAAACTCGTCGATGAGCTTCGAAACTGGCTCGACAGTTACCCGAGAACGCACACGCACCTCTCGTAATTGGTGGCAATTTCGGGTCGTAAGTATAACAAAATGGGGGCATTCACCTTTTGCGGGGTTCCGACGACGAGTTGCTACTCTTCGTCGTCGCTGAGATAGACCGGTCGGCCGCGCGATCCGTCGGCTGGGCCGACGATCCCTTCGTCTTCCATCTGCTCGATCAGGCGAGCGGCGCGGTTATAGCCGATCCGCAGCCGACGTTGCAGCATCGAGGCCGACGCGGTCCCCTGTTGACGCACCACGCGAAGAGCTTGATCCATCAAGGGATCGTCACCCTCTTCGGTCTCGTCGTCACTCGATGGAATCTCAGCCCACTCCTGGTCAAACGCGTGGTTTGGCGTTGCTCGACGCCAATGTTTGACCAGGTCCTGGATGTCTTTGTCGTCGATGAAGGAGCCCTGCACCCGTAGCGGCTTGGCTTCGTCCGGCGGCATGAAGAGCATGTCACCGCGCCCCAGCAACCGCTCCGCTCCCGGCATATCGAGGATAACGCGACTGTCGGTGTGTGACGTCACGGCAAACGCGATGCGGGCAGGGACATTAGCCTTGATCAACCCGGTCAGAACATCGACCGACGGTCGCTGCGTGGCAATCAGGAGATGGATGCCGGTCGCGCGCGCCATCTGTGCCAGCCGGACAAGCAGTGTTTCGACCTCTTCAGGTGTCGTCAACATCAGATCAGCGAGCTCATCGATGATGACGACCATGTAGGGCAGCAATTCGAGTGAGGTGTCCTCTTCGCGTCGCAGGTTGTAACCATCGATATTGCGCACGCCCAGCATCGAGAATCGTTGATAACGATCCTCCATCTCCTTCAGAACCAGGCGCAGCGTTCCGACGACCTTTCCCATTTCGGTGACGACCGGACATTTGAGGTGAGGCACACCGTTGAACCCGGTCAGTTCGACCATCTTGGGGTCGATCAGAATCATCTGCAGCTCTTCCGGTCGCCGGTTGAGCAGGAACGTCGAGATGATGCCGTTGATGCAGACCGACTTGCCGGAGCCGGTCGATCCCGCGATGAGTAGATGGGGCATGCGAGCCAGGTCCGTGATGATATACGTGCCATTCACGTCGCGCCCCAGCGCCAGGGGAAGCTTGGCTTTCGATGACTGGAATTCGATCGACTCGATCGTCTCGCGTAATCCAACGGTGTGCACACTGACGTTGGGCAGCTCGATGCCGACGCGCGCCATTCCCGGAACGGGTGCTTCGATTCGAATCGAACGTGCCGCCAGTGCCAGCGCTAGATCGTTCTGCAGCTCGGTAATGCGCCGGACCTTGGTACCTGGTCCAGGCTCGAGGGCGAAGAGGGTCACGGCCGGGCCAGGGAAGATCTCCCGCACAGTCGCGTCGACCCTGAAATTGCGCAAAGTCTCCTGGATGAGTTCGGCTTTCGACTCGAGCTCAGATGCCTCCGGTGATCCCGCGTCGTACAAGGCCAGCTTCGAGAGGTCCGGCAGCGGCGCGGGCGCATACGTGATTGGGGTGGCCGGGTCGACCGGAGCAGCCTCGACGGGCTCAGGTGCTTTGGCCTGGGTCTTCTCGCGTTTTGGCTGGTTGATGAAAGGACGTGGGGCGATTGGCTCCGCCTCACGCGCAGGCTCGTTGACCACCGGAGAAGGTTCCGCCACGATCTGCGCCGCTTGCACCTCGCGTCGCTCGCGTGACTTGACTGCGCGCGCGGCGCTGGTCCGCTGCCAGGCGTGGATGACCTCGCGCACGTGGATGCCGGTAAGCAGATAGACGCCGATCAATCCCAGCGCGAAACAAACAACCCCGGCACCCGCATCCCCGGCTACAAACCGCGCGGCATTCCCGAGCGTCGTTCCAACTTCGCCGCCGCCGTCGCGACCTTCGGTCGCCACGATCAAATCCAGGAAGGTGATACTCGACCCCGCGAAGAAGAGGAGACCGAAAAAGCGGCGTCTTCGCACGGCAGGGTCGGTGCCAATCAGCAGTTCGATTGCGACCCAGGCGAGACCGATCGGCACGAAGATCGCACCTCTGCCCGCTACCCACGTTAGACCGCGACCGACCGTTCCAACGACCGTCATCTTGCCGACGTAGCCGCTGAGCGTCAGAGCAAACAACGCAGCGAGGCTGAGGCACACGATGGCCAGAATCTCACGCTGCACCTGTTCAGGAACGGGGCTCTGTCGAATCCAGGAGACGATTCCCACGATGCCGCGTCCGAACGCTCTGGGCATTCTGATCAGCACCGACGGTTGTTGTTGCTTGCTTGCCGTCGACTTTGCCGTCGTCTTCGACCGACTACTGTTGCGTTTGCGAGTTCGCGCTGGGGCGGCCATGAAACCTCCGTACGATCATAGTGTACGGACACATTCTAGCATATGATTCCGGAGATCCGCGATCAGACCTCTATGACGGTGGGAACGACCATCGGGCGACGTTTTGTCTGTGCGAACACGAACGACTGCAGTGAATCGCGAACTTTCTGTTCCGGGTCGTGCAACCGGGCATGAGAGCGCGCCGGTTCGAGCATGAGGTCACGCAAATACTGGCGCGCCTCTTCCAGCACGTGTCCGTTCTTCGGTCCCGGCACAAACCCACGTGCCGATATGTCCGGATCAGCGAGAAGCTCGCCGGAGTGGCGATCGATCGTCAGGACGACCGACAGCACGCCGTCGCGCGCCAGGAGGCGTCGCTCCCAGACGGTGCCGTCTTCGATCTCCCCCGTTGAACCGGGTCCGAGGTAGATAGTGCCGGTGGGAACGGATGCGGTTCCTGCAAAACCCTCGTAGTCGAAGCCAAACACGGTCCCGTTCTCGCCAAGCAAAATATCTGACTGGGGCATGCCCGCCTCACGCGCCATCTGCGCGTAAAGGGCCAGGTGACGTGCCTCCCCATGTGTCGGTAGGACGTACCGTGGACGAACGATCCCAAGCATTCGGCGCAGCTCATCTCTTCCTGCATGCCCGGAGACGTGTACCAGCGCTCTGGCTGAATAGATGACGTTCGCTCCGCGGGCGAAGAGTTGATTGATGACGCGGAAGACCGACGTCTCGTTGCCCGGAATCGGCGACGCAGACACGATTACGGTGTCGTCTGCGACCACGTCGATCTCCTGATGTTCGCCTTGCGCGATGCGGCTCAGAACCGCCATCGGCTCTCCCTGACTCCCGGTGCAGAGGAGGAGCACACGCTCAGGACGCATAGTCGCTACCTGCGCGGCTCGTACCAACGTGTTCGGCGGGGGACTGAGGTAACCGAGATCGAGCGCCACCTTGATGTTGTTTTGCAGGGAACGGCCAAAGCAGGCGACTTTGCGATCGTGTAAATAGGCAACGTTGAGGACTTGCTGCACGCGAGAGATCGATGACGCGAACGTCGCCAGAATTACCCGCTTGGGCGCGTTGGCCACGATCGAGTCAATCGAGTTCTCAACCGCGGCCTCGGATGGCGTCGGGCCCTGCGTTTCGACGTGAACGCAGTCGCTGATGAGCAGGAGCGGTCGTCGCTCTGCAATGCGATGGAGCTTCTCAACGTCGGTCGTTCGCCCGTCTACCGGCTTGGGATCGAGCTTGAAGTCACCGGTCACGACGATGAGACCGACGGGCGTCTGAACGGCAAACCCGACGGCGTCCGGAATGCTGTGGCAAACGCGAAACGACTCGATCGAAAAACAACCCGCGTCGATCGTCTGATCGGAATCGGGATTGATCAGCCGCAGGTCGGCATCCCGGGCGACCCGACGGTCTCGCAGGCGCGTGCGAATCAAACCCTGTGTCAGCAAGGTGCTATAGACAGGCGCGTTTACTTCGCTCAGCAGATAGGCGAGCGCTCCAATATGGTCTTCATGTCCGTGGGTGATGAAGATACCGCGCACGTGTTCCGCGCGCTCACGCAGGTAAGAAAGGTCGGGGATGAGTAGATCGACGCCGAACATGTCCTCCTCGGGAAACCCGATGCCGGCATCGACGACGATGATGTCCTCGCCGAACTCGAGTACGAGGAGATTCTTCCCTACTTCACCCAGTCCGCCGAGAAATAGTACCTTGAGGCGTTCATCGATCAAGCGATCCGCGACTCCTTCACGATACGAGATTCATTCGGTGTTGCTATCCCCTCAGAACATACGCAATTGCGATGGCGGCGGTTCTGGCTCTTCTTCCTCCGCGGACAGCTTCTTGGCTTCCTCGATGATACGTGGCAGCTTTTGCATATCCGCCTCGACCGTGGCTCGCAGCGATGCCTGGTGCAATGCCGCTGCCGGATGATACATCGGCACCACAACATAGGTGCCAAACTGCCGTGGTTGTCCGTGAATTCGCGAGACGCGCTCGCCCGGGAACCAGCGCGACATCGAGAAACGTCCCAGTGTCACCACCACCTTGGGCTTGATAATCTCGAGCTGTTCATCCAGATAGACCGAACAGGCGGCGATCTCGTCCGGAAGCGGGTCGCGATTTCCTGGTGGCCGGCTCTTCACGATATTCGTGATGAAGACGTCCTCTCGCTCGAGACCAATCGACTCGAGCATCTCGTTCAGGAACTGCCCGGCTGCGCCCACGAAGGGCAGTCCCTGGCGATCCTCGTGCCAACCAGGCGCCTCGCCAATAAACATGATTTCCGCGTTCGGATTGCCAGAGCCTGGAACGCCCTGTGTTCGCGTCCGATGAAGCTCACATCGCGTGCAATTGCGCACTCGTGCGGCAACGTCATCCAGCGTCAAACTCATTGGGCGCTCCTTCCCACGCTCCGATTTCCAGACCATCCGGCAAAAACAATTCCAGTGTCAGACGCCGAGGATCAGGCGCGCCTCCATCAAGAGGGCGTCGACCAATTCGGTATCGTGCGACTCGGCGTAGATGCGCAGCAACGGTTCAGTGCCCGAGATCCGGACCAAGATCCAGCTGCCATCGGCAAATTCGACTCTTGTTCCGTCTACCTGAATCACGTTCGTGACGGTCAGGTTCGACATGGAGCGCGGCCACTGCACGCCGCTCAATCGCTCGAAGAACGCGTCCCGCTCGTCCCTCGCCAGCGGCAAATCGACACGGCGAAACCGCCATACACCGATCGCGCTCTCAAGATCTTCGATCAGTTCGGTGATCGTCATTCCCGACTGCAAGGTGTAGTCGATCAACAGCAGCGCCGCCAGAACTCCGTCTCGGTCCGGCATGTGAAAGCCAAACGCAAAACCGCCGCTCTCTTCCCCACCAATGGCCGCATGCTCGTCGATCATGGCTTGCGAGATGTGTGTGAACCCGGTGGCAGTCTCGATCACCGGAACGCCAAACTGTTCGGCCAGCGCATCGATCATCATCGTGCCGGTCACCGATTTCACGATTGTGCCCGCACGACCACGATGCTCGAGAACGTAGCGAGTCAGAAGCGCGAAGACGGTCTGCGACGAAATGTATTCGCCGTCGCCGTTGACGATGCCGATACGGTCGCCATCTCCGTCAAAACCGACTCCCAGGTTGGCACCACCGTCGCCAACAACCTTCTTCAAGCGTGTCAAATTGCGGTCGACCGGTTCTGGTCCGGCAATACCTGGAAAGAGTGGATTGTGAACGGTGTTTATCTCGATGATTTGCGTTGAAGCTTCGCCGATGAGACGCGGGAGTAAGCCCGCCGCGCAACCGTACATCGCATCGACCACGATCGTCAGACCGGCGTCACGTATGCGAGCGAGATCGACGTGCCGTTCAATCCGGTCGAGGTACGCGGAAAACGGGTCGATCTCCGCCACCTCGCCGTACTCACGAGAGGTCTCTATCCGTCCGTCTCCCGCAAGCTCAGCCTCGATCGCACGCAACATCCCCGTGGGCGCGGCGCCACCATGCGAGCCTTTGATCTTGACCCCGTTGAACATTGGCGGGTTGTGTGAGGCGGTGATCATCATGCCGGCCACAGATCTCGATTCAAGGACGGTATAGCTCAGCATGGGTGTGGGGATGGGGGAGCGAGAATGCAGAACGTCGACACCGCCGCGAATGAATTCGTCGGTCGCCGCGCGAGCGAACTCGTCTGAGCCGAAGCGACGATCGTACCCAACGACGACCGCGGGTCGTCCACGGTCAGAATCGCGTACAAGCACAGTGCTCATGGCACGAGCGATCTGTCTTACCGCATCGAACGTGAAATCGTCCGCGATTACCGCGCGCCATCCATCGGTGCCAAAGCGGATCGTCACGCTCGTCTCGTTCGCCTTTGTCATTCTGGGGCCGGACGGAACCAATGCGTCATCCACGTGAGGCTAGCACACGCGCCAGCCTCCCGCAAAGACGATTATCCCGCCTCAAGAGGGACGGCTTCCTCTGACTTTGACATGCTGTCAGGGCTGAGTTCGTCGGCACCAAGCGCACGTGCGTTGTGGAGGACCTGATGCCAATCAGGATATTCTTCGAGTGGGAGGATGGACGGATGGCCTTCATGCTTGCGCAGCCATCGTTCGAGAATATGCACTTGATCCAGCGAATCATGATCGACAGCGGGCACCGGGAATCGCTGCGCTCGATCCCAAATCGCTTCGAGCCGGGCGACGACGCGTGCGTCTGGGTCCTCATCGGCCACGCGTATCTGAGCCCACAATCGCCCGCCAACCACCACCATCAATTCGCGCGCGCCGGCATCGACCGCGGGCGTCACGATCAGTCGGTTGCCTCGAGCCACCGCCTCGTCAAGCACCTGCTGACTCAAAATGAGCTGCTGCACGCGGCGGATACGATCTCTCAGTCTGGTTGCCCGCTCGAAATCGAGTTGGTCGGCTGCTTCGGTTAGCTGTTGCTGGATCATCAGAATCACGTCCTCGCGTTCACCGCGCAAGAACTCGATCACATCGTGCACCGTGCGTTTGTAGTCGTCTCGATCGGCTTTGCCGACGCATGGACCCGGGCACTTGCCGAGAGACAGCCGTAGGCAGGGTGAACCATAGCTACGAATGGTCTTGAACGAGCGAGGACAGGTGCGAAGCTTGAACGTGTCGTTGAGGAGATCAACCGTGACGCGCGCCGCGCGAGACACACGAAACGGTCCAAAATACGTGGACCCATCGGGCTTCCACTGGCGTGTGAGCATCACTCGTGGCCAGGCATTCCAGGTCTCGATCTTGATGTAGCGGTACGACTCGGTATTTCGCAGCTGCCGGTTGAACTGCGGTTGATGTCGCAAGATCAGCTGAGATTCGAGCAGCAGGGCTTCAAGCTCCGATCCGGTTTGCACGGTATCGATGCGCTGAATCGACTCGAGAAGCCCGTCCATCTTGCGCGTGTAGCCAAGCGGTTGCGAGTAGTACGAGGAAACGCGATTGCGCAGATTCTTGGCTTTCCCGACGTAGATAACTCGGTCGGTCGCGTCATGCATGATGTAGACGCCAGGAGTCGAAGGAATGCCGACCAAATGTGAACGGTCAAGCACCGCCCGGCCGCGCCCGACCGAATCTCGCCGCCTCGGAGTTGGTACGCGCACAGCCGCCGCACGTTTGAGATCGTCGAACGAGCCCAATCCGCGCTGGCGAGCTTCATCGAGGACGCGCCCGAAGACGATGGCGGTCGCCTCGGCGTCAGCCATCGCGCGGTGCCGCTCCCGCTGTTCGATGCCGAGCGCGCGACACAGTCCATCGAGCCCAGGTCGTCGAATGCCTGGAACAAGCTGACCGGCGAGCGGCAGTAGGTCGAGATGGTCGTTCATCAATTGTGGCTGGCCGAAGCGCTTCAGCTCCGCGTTGATGAAACCGATATCGAAGCCGACGTTGTAGCCCACGATCAGTGAGTCGCCCACGTACTGAACCAGCTGATGCGCGATCTGGCTGAATGCCGGCGCTCCGACGAGCATCGACTCATCGATCCCCGTAAGTTGAGAGATGTAGGCGGGAACGCGTCGCTCGGGGTTGACCAACGTGGTGAATACATCGACGCGCTCACCATGCGAGAAGCGAATCGCGGCGATTTCCATGATGCGCTGGCGGTACGGCTTGAGACCGGTGGTCTCGACGTCGATCACCACGTAGTCGTTGGGAACGTCGCCATTGGGACGTGCTTTGCTCGTCGGATCGGCCCAGCTGTTGTCCGAACGCAAAACGAGGTGGTCGTCGCCATTCAGAATCTGGCGCAGAAGCGGTCTCCAGAGACCGGGATTGCCGCCGCCACCAAACACGTGGACGATCAGGTCCTCTTCAGGAACGGATCCTCCGCGATCGCGCACGTAGAGCGCCGCCCGCTGGCGAAGCTGAGCGTACGATCCTGCTTCGAATCCGGCGTCGGAATCATGGCCCACAACCATCATCCACTCCCCGATGTGACCGCAAGTCACCTAGGGTGAGGAGTATACAGTCGAACATCTGTACGAACAAGCCATGCTATACTTACGTCCCTGTCAGCGACTCATTCCGGTAGGCACGTGTCTCACGGCAAGGGGCTGCGAATTCCGATGGATGGCGCCGATCTTCAGCAGCGTGTTGATGAGCTTCGCTCCCTCCTGGATCGCTACAACTACGAATATCACGTCCTCGACAGCCCATCAGTCAGTGACGCCGAATACGACGCACTGATGAACGAGCTCCGTCGTCTCGAGACGGAGCATCCTGAGCTGGTCACCCCTGAATCCCCAACGCAGCGCGTCGGGTTCACGCCGTCTTCAGCATTTGGCACGGTACGGCACGAGATCCCCATGCTGAGCCTGAGCAACGTCTATAGCCAGGAAGAGCTGAGGGAGTGGGCGGAACGCGTCTACCGGCTCTCTGGGCGGCGTGACGTCGAGTTCGTGACTGAGCCGAAGATCGATGGCAGCGCGGTGTCGGTTCTCTACCGGCGCGGCTCCTACGAACGAGGCGCCACCCGCGGCGACGGGACTACGGGCGAAGACGTGACCGCCAATATCCGTACCGTGCGCAACATCCCACTCAAGCTGCGCGAGGTCGAAGACGACCCGATTCCCGACGTGCTCGAGGCTCGCGGCGAGATCTACATGCGCAAAGCGGACTTCGACAAACTGAACCGCCAAAGAGGAGAGGCTGGGGAATCGCTCTTCGCGAACCCGCGTAATTCGGCGGCTGGATCGCTGCGACAGCTTGACCCTTCGATCACTGCCAATCGACCGTTGCGCTTCTTCGCATGGGATATCGGTCTGGTCGAAGGCGACACGCGTGAAACCCACTCGGGCAACCTCGACATGCTGCGTCAATACGGAATTTCAACCGCACCGGATTACCACGTGTGCGCCGATATCGACGAAGTCTGGGCTCAATGCGAGTCCTGGCTAGAAAAGCGGGATGGGCTCGAATTCGAGATCGACGGCGTCGTCATCAAGGTGAATGACGTCGAGCTACAGTCAGAGCTCGGCACGGTCGCGCACGACCCACGCTGGGCCACCGCCTATAAATTCCCAGCAATCCAGAAGACGACCGTCATACGCGACATCGAAATCAACGTCGGTCGCACCGGCAGCCTCAATCCCACCGCGATCCTCGATCCGGTCGAGATCGGCGGCGTCGTCATTCGTCGCGCCACGCTCCACAACGAGGAAGAGATCGGCCGCTTGGGCGTCCGCATCGGCGATACGGTCATCGTGGAGCGGGCGGGTGACGTCATTCCCAAGATCATCGCGGTCGTCGAAGCCCAACGGACCGGTGATGAGCGCGAATTCGTCATGCCGGATCACTGCCCCGTGTGTGGCTCGTCGACCGAACGACTCGACGACGAAGCCGTGCGGTATTGCATCAACGCCTCCTGTCCGGCCCAACTCAAGGAGCAGATCCGCCACTTCGTCTCACGGGGCGCGATGGACATCGAGGGATTTGGCTCTAAACTGGCCGAGACGTTCGTCGAGGTTGGGCTGATACATTCATTCGCCGACGTCTACCGCCTCGACTGGGAAAAGATCGGCGAGCTTGAAGGTTTCGGCGAGAAGCGCATCCAGAACCTGCAGCAATCGATTGAGGCAGGCAAAACACGGCCCCTCTCGCGACTGCTGACCGCGCTCGGTATCCGCCATGTCGGCGAGCGCAACGCCGCGTTGCTCGCAGGACATTTCCGCAACATTGATCGAGTCATGGAAGCCTCAGTCGAAGAGCTCGAGAAGATCCCAGGCTTCGGCACGGTCGTCGCGCAGGCGGTCCACGACTTCTTCCACGAAGAACGCAACCTGAAATTGATTGAAGATCTGCGCGAGCTGGGCGTTCGAATGACGGAGCCGGTGGAGCGCCGGCACGCGCAATCGGAGGCGTTCTCGGGCAAGACCGTCGTGCTGACCGGACGACTCGAGCATTTCACGCGCGATCAGGCGCAGGATCTCTTGCGCAAATCGGGAGCGACTGTCACCAGTTCAGTCTCGCGCAAAACCGACTTCGTCATTGCGGGCGAAGATGCGGGTAGCAAGGCCGACCGGGCTCGCGAGCTCGGGGTGACGATCATTGACGAGGCGACGTTGATCGAGATGCTGCAAGGCGATGACGACGAATCCAGCGAGAATGAAGCATAGCGCTCGCTGTCGTCAGGTTCGTCGCACTGGTGTAGAGTGACGACAACCCGCGTTTTCGAGACGTTAGGCTATTGTTCGCGAGCGCGGAGCTTTCAAGAATGTGTCGTTTCGGGCGCGACTGGTTTCGACGAGAATAAACGGCCGGGGCTGTTCCGAATCGAGAGTGGATACAGGAGCGCTGTCGAGCGATGCCACCTTACAGTCTGCCGACCCGCGAGGACGACCCCGTACATTTGGTGCGCACGATCGGCCGGTTGGCACAGATGGTCATTGAGCTTCGGGACGAATTCGTGCGCGACCCGCGACCGGATACCCTCGATCAGATCGAGCGACGTCTAGACGAACTGAACGACCTCCGTGAGCAGCTTCGCGAGCGTCTCCACCCCATCGAGGCCGACGAGGTCGAGCCAACGGTTTAGCAGACTCTCCTCACAGCCGGCAATCGGTCCGTCACGTTACGTGCGGCTCGACGTCGGACAACTCCGCGTTGATCGTGATCGCGGTTCTCTCCGGTCGAACACCACCAAGATTCTTCATCGCAGTGCCAGTCACGAGTACGACCACACGCTCGTCGCGGCCGACCATTCCCTGCGCTACTGCTCTTTCGAGTCCTGCCCAGGCGGCAGCTCCGGCGGGCTCGGCCAGCACTCCACCTTTCGACGCCAGCGTCCCCATGGCCGAGCGAAGGTCGTCGTCGCTTACGGCGACGAACGTGCCGCCTGATTTCTTCACGTCGCGCAGCACCATTCCCGCACTGACTGGATCGCCCACCGCGATACCATCCGCGATGGTGCGCGGGATGACTGGCTGCAACGGGTCGCCAGATTCCCAGGCCCGGATCAGCGGTTGGCAGCCTGCGGCCTGCACCCCGACGATACGCGGCATGCGGTCAGCGACGCCACAAGCTATCAGCTCATCGAATCCCTTGGCGATCGCGCTGAGCGTCGGGACCGTCACCAACCGGACAAACCACTACGTCCGGTACCTCACGTCCGAGCTGTTCCCAGATTTCGAGCGCGACCGTCTTCTTGGCATCCAATGTCATGGGATTGTAGCCGGTGTTCCGATCATGCCAGCCGAATTCCCTGGCCGCGCGGCGCGAAAGCTTGAAGGCCGCATCGTAACCCTGGCGCACGCGAAAAACGGTCGCCCCAGCGAGAAGCATCAGCGCGAGCTTCGATTCGGCAACGTCGTCGGGCACGAAGATGAAGGCGCGCTTTCCGGCCGCCGCCGCACCCACCGCGAGAGACACGGCCACATTGCCGGTCGACGCGCACGTTACCGCGCCGCTCCCGGTCCGCATCGCCGTCTCCAGCACCAAAGCCGTGGCCCGATCCTTGTTGGAGCCGGTCGGCGTACGCGTCTCGTCCTTGATCCACAGCTCCGACATTCCGAGATGCGCGCGTAGTCCGGGTGAGGCCAGTAGCGGGGTGCCCCCGACCGAGAGCGGATAGTTGATCGGACCTGATTCCAACGGCAACAGGTCGCGATAGCGCCACATCGACGTCACCGGTTCACCGCGAGGTGGTATCAGCTCCGGACCGTAGGCGAACTGGTACGAGACGCGACCCGACTCGCCATGCTCCAAAGCCGATGCGGCGTCGGTGAAGTACTGCTCGGTTTGATCGTCCCGCACCAGAACCGCGCCAACCGGCGTCCCCATGGCTAGACTCCTCTCTCGATCAACGCACGCGCGATTGCCGCGTATCCACGGGCTGCCTTTTCCAGATCGTCGATCTCGATGAATTCGTCGACGCGGTGAGCGCGCTCCTCATCCCCCGGACCGAACCCGATCGTGGGGATGCCGAGACGTCCCGCGGTGGCACTGCCATTGGTGCAGAACGCATAGTGGCCAAGACGGGTATTAATGCCAGCGGCGTTCAGGGCGTCGCGGCTGAACGCAACGATCGGCTCGGCTTCTTCGAAGAACCAGGCGGGCGCGAAATTCGGAGCGTTGACCTTCGCTCCGGAATAGGACGCGAAGTCGTCTTCCGCGATCGAGATGCTTGCTTCCGCTCCTCGTTCAGATGCGACGCTTTTCACGATCTCCACGATCGGGGCCAGCACCATCTCCTCCGTCTCACCCGGCAGCGTTCGCCGATCGAATGTGGCCACGCATCGATCAGGGACGACCGACAGTCCTGGGTACGGGTGCGACATGACGTCAGTCAGCACCAGGATGCCGTCGCCCAGGATATCGTGGTGTGGCGGCTCAATTGCTCGAACCGCGACGATCGTGTCTGCCATCACATCGGCAGCGTTGATGCCAAGTTCCGGTCGCGATGAGTGGGTCGGTCTTCCCTGAATCTCGATCACCACCTCAGCGCGGCCGCGTTGGCCGCGAGCGATGCGCAGCGAGGTCGCTTCCGCAATCACCACGAAATCGGGCTTGACCCGTTCCGCGACCTGCAGGAGCGCGGTTCCCTCGACCATCTCTTCCGCGATCGACGCAGAGACGACCAGGCGTCCTCGAGGCAGATTCCCCGCGAGCGACGCCACACCGCGAATGGCCGCCGCCAGAGGACCCTTCATGTCCATGGAACCACGACCGTAGAGTCGCTCACCGCTAATCTGACCGTATGGATCATGCGACCAGTGCTCCGGCTGCGTAACGCCCACCGTGTCCATGTGCGCATCGATCAGCACGCACGGTCCGTCGCCGGATCCGATGGTTCCGACTACGTTGCCGAGATCGTCAACCTCGACATCGAACCCAAGCCGCGCCATCTCACTCACGCACCACCCGCGCGACATCACCTTCTTGGGCAGACGGGCTTGGAATCTTGATCAACGCGAGCGCGAACTGTGCGATCGATACGCCTGATACGTCAGGACCTCGGGATTCGCTGCTCATGCCGATTCCTCAAATCGTTCCGGACGTTTGAGCGCCGGTCGTGCCGGGCTTGGTGACGGGCACTCCCTGGCGACAGAGCGGACACTCATCTGGACCCCAGGTGTCGATCCGCATATGCGAGAGGGCGTAGAGCGGCAAGCCAAGATCGACCTTCCCTCCGCTGCGGTCGACCAGCACCGCCACGGCGACAGGTACGACGTCATGCTGCTCGAGCGCGGCTAGTGTCTCACGCACCGAGCCGCCGGTCGTCAGAATGTCGTCGACCACCAGCACTCGGGCACCTGATGCGAACGTCGTCCCGCGGCGAAACTCGCGAGCAAGTGAGCCACTGTCGGACCGCTCGGCATAGGCCGCGGGTTTTTCAAGCTGCCTGCCAACCTCGAACGCGAGCAGGATGCCGCCAGTGGTTGGCCCGGCCACGACGTCGAACGGGCCCTCGTCCCGAACCAGTTCGACCAATCCGGCGCAGGCTCGCTCGGTTGCCTTCGGCTGGCGCAGCAGATCGAACTTCTCGACATAGCGATCGCTGTGTCGACCCGACGACAGGACGAAGTGCCCGTCCTTGAGCGCCCCGACCTCGCGCAACAACGCATCCAGATCCATGCGCATCCCCCTTCACAGCTACTTCAGGTAGAAGAATCCTATCCCGACGATCAGATAGACCGCGAGCAACTGCGCCCCCTCGAGCCAGTTCGATTCGCCGTCCATCGAGATCAATGTCGCCACGGCAATGCCTCCTACCAACGCGGCCAGCTCATACTCGTTGAAGAGGAGCGTCATGGGGTTGCCGAGCAGCAGACTCACGAAGATCAAGACCGGCGCGACAAAGAGCGCGACTTGGAGGCAAGAGCCAATGGCGATGCTCACGCTGGCGTCCATTTTGTTGTTGATCGCCGCCTTCAGAGCCACCACGTGCTCGGCTACATTGCCAACGATTGGAACTAGCACAACTCCGAGAAAGAGCTCGGTTACACCCCAGGATTTGACTACAGGCTCGACGTTCTCGACGAAAAGTTCGCTCATTACCGCGACTCCGACCGTCGCGCTTGCCAGCAATCCAATGGAGAACCAGATGCTATGGCTTGGTGATTCACGTTCGTTTGCGTCCGCCGTCGTCGATTCGGCTGGCTGCAGGAAGACGGTGTAGAGGACGTAAAGTGCATAGATCACGATCAGGACGACCGCGAGCCCGATCGACATATTCTCCAGCGCGTCCCCTTCGACACGCAGCGATCCCACGCTAAAGAGACCAGGCAGAGCCAGCGCGACGACCGCAAGCGTCATCATGGTAGCTGAGACTCCGGCTATTCGCGCGTTGAACGACTGGTGGCCGTTCTTGATTCCGCCGGCCAGCATGCAGCTACCGAGGATTAGGAGCGACGTGCCGATGATTGACCCGGCAATGCTGGCTTTCACCAGGTCGAACAACCCACTCCTCAGCGCTGCTACGGTGATGATAAGCTCCGCTGCATTGCCAAAGGTAGCGTTGAGGAGTCCGCCGACGCGCGGCCCGGTGTGCTCCGCGACGAATTCGGTCGCGTCTCCCATGAGCGCGGCGAGCGGCACCAGTGCCCCGGCGGACGCCAGAAACACCCAGGTATGGCTCGCGCCCACCAAGGCCAGGATAATTGCGAGTGGGACGAGAATGAGGAGTGAATAGAAGAACTTCATTGACCCCCGACTGGAGCGAATGCCGTGTGTCTGACGCTGTTGCCGCGCTGCAACGACAGCGTCTTCCGTCTACGGGCACCGACCGCGATCACCAGATGTTCCGGTCAGCCATATCGTTCAAGGCGAGCGTGCGAGGCTTTCTTATTGGCTGTTATAGGCACCGGATTTACTTATGTCATCCTGAGCCTCAGCGAAGGATCTCTCCGCTTTCAAACCAGGAGTCGGTTCGACGAAAGAAGAGATCCTTCGACTCCTCACCCTCACAACCTCTCGGTCCATTCCCCAAGCCCCACCCTCGCTGACTCTCCCTCCACTGGAGGGCGAGAACCATCGCTCCGTTCAGGACGACATGGCCGGTGTGGTCGCTTACTCACCAGGACAGCAGTGCGATTGTTGCCTGCAATCGGCTCAGTAGCCGACCTGCACACGCCGACGGTACTCCGGCAACGGCTGCACCGCGTAGGCACCACTCGCCTTGGACGTCGCTTCAACGATCGCTCTGGCTGTATCGATCGACGTGACGCACGGGATACCTCGCTCGACCGCTGCCCGGCGGATCTGAAAGCCGTCGAGGACCTCTTTCTGCGCTGGCCCGGGCGTGTTGATCACCGCGTTGACCGTGCCGTCCAGGATGATGTCCAAAATGTCCGGCGATCCCTTGCCGATCTTCTTGGTGACGAACTGCACCGGGATGCCCGCCTTGAGGATCATTCGCGACGTCCCCTCGGTGGCATAGATGCGGTAGCCGAGCTCGGCCAAAAGCTCGATCATCGGCAACGCGTCCGCCTTATCGTCGTCGCTGATGCTGATCAGTACCGCGCCATGTGGCGGCAACGCCATGCCGGCGGCCAGAAGCGCCTTGTAGAAGGCTGGCGCGAACTCGCGGTCGATGCCCATCGCTTCGCCGGTCGACTTCATCTCCGGCCCAAGATGCACTTCGACGCCACGTAGCTTGGCCATCGAGAAGATCGGCGCCTTCACGGCAACCAGCGGCTGCCGCGGCCAGAGTCCGCCCTCGTAGCCTTGTTCTTGCAGCGTTCGACCGAGCATGCAATTGGTCGCCAGGCGTACCATCGGAACTCCGGTGGCCTTGCTCAGGAACGGCACCGTGCGACTGGCGCGCGGGTTCACCTCGAGCACATAGATTTGTCCGCCGTGGATCACGTACTGGATGTTGATGAGTCCGATCGCGCCGATGGCAAGCGCGATGTCGGTCGTATGTTTCACGACCTGCTCGACCTCGGTCGGATAGAGATTCACGCCCGGGTACGTGGCGAAGCTGTCGCCAGAGTGGACCCCAGCCCGCTCGATGTGTTCCATGATCCCGGGGATGAGCACATCTTTGCCATCGCAGATCGCGTCGACCTCGACCTCTTTGCCGGGCAGATACTTGTCGATCAGGATCGGGCGCCGATCGTCGAAGCGCACCGCGACGCTCAGGTAGCGCGACAGATACTCCTCGTCGTAGACGACCTCCATGGCGCGTCCACCGAGCACATATGATGGCCGCACCAGAATCGGGTAGCCGATGCGTTTGGCTACCTCAAGCGCCTCGTCAAAGTTCGTGACCGCCGCCCCAGGCGGCTGCGGAATGCCAAGTCCTGTGAGGAACTGCTCGAATCGTCGGCGATCCTCAGCGATGTCGATGACATCGAGCGGGCTGCCGATGATCGGAACGTTGCGCTTGTTCAACGGCTCGGCCAGGTTGATCGCCGTTTGCCCGCCGAACTGGAGGATGACCGGCGAGAGATCGTCCGGATTGCCGCTAACCACGCCTTCGTGCCGAATGACCTCGAAAACGCTCTCGTCGTCCAGCGGCTCGAAATAGAGCCGGTCAGATGTGTCGAAATCGGTCGAGACCGTCTCCGGATTGCTGTTGATCATGATCGAAGCGCGTCCCGCGTCGCCCAGCGACCGAGCCGCCTGAACGCTGCAGTAGTCGAACTCGATGCCCTGCCCGATGCGGATCGGTCCCGAGCCAACCACGACCGCACTTGCCCGGTTCAGCGGTTCGACCTCGTCCTCTTCCTCGTAAGTGCTGTAGAAGTATGGCGTTACCGCTTCGAACTCGGCCGCACACGTGTCGACCATCTTGTAGACTGGAACGATCCCCGCATTGTAGCGACGTTTGCGGATCTCCTCGATCGTCACACCGGACAGCTGTGAGATCTGCGCGTCAGAAAAAGCAGCACGCTTGGCGGTCCAGAGTAGGAGATCGTCCAGAGTTTCATTGCGCATACGATTTTCGAGATCGATGATGCGGCGCAGCTTGCGCGTGAACCACGGATCGATGTGGCTGACCTCGCTCACCTCTTCGGGCGTGTGCCCTCGACGCAGCGCCGCCGCGACAGCCCAGAGGCGCAGGTCATTGGGTCGCCGAATCTGCTCCCACATGATCTGCTCGTTCTCCTGCCAGGCTGGGTCTTCCCAGAGCAGATCGGTCTGGTCGGTCTCGAGCGAGCGCACCGCTTTCTGCATGGCCGCTTCGAACGAGCGATCGATGGCCATCACCTCGCCGGTAGCCTTCATCTGCGTGTCGATGGTGCGCTCGGCGCGGCGGAACTTGTCGAACGGCCAGCGTGGGATCTTCACCACGCAGTAGTCGAGCGCCGGTTCAAAGGCCGCGGTCGTCTTCTGCGTCACTGAGTTAGCCAGCTCGTCGAGACGTTTGCCTACGGCGATCTTGGCGGCAACGCGCGCGATCGGATATCCGGTCGCCTTGGACGCCAACGCCGAGCTGCGGCTGACACGCGGATTGACCTCGATGACGTAGTACTGGAACGACTCCGGATCAAGCGCAAGCTGGATGTTGCAGCCCCCCTCGATTCCCAGAGCCCGGATGATCTTCAGCGAGGCCGACCGCAGCATCTGATACTCGCGATCGCTCAAGGTCTGGCTGGGCGCCACCACGATGCTGTCTCCCGTATGCACGCCCATGGGGTCGATGTTTTCCATGTTACAGATGGTGATGCAGGTGTCGTTAGCGTCCCGCATCACCTCGTACTCGATCTCTTTCCAGCCCAGCAGCGAGCGCTCCAGGAGCACCTGATGAATCGGGCTGGCGCCGAGTCCGCTGGCGACGATGCGGTCGAGATCTTGCGGCGTGAAGGCGATGCCGCCCCCGGTGCCGCCCAGCGTGTAGGCGGGACGAATGATCAACGGCAGCGGCACCTGCTCGGCAAAGGCGTGGGCCTCCGCCAGGTTGTGCACGACCGTGCTCTCGACGACCGGCTCGCCGATCTCGATGAGCAGATTCTTGAAGAGCTCGCGGTCTTCCGCCTGTTTGATCGATTCGATCGGCGTGCCGAGGAGCTTCACGTTGTACTGGTCGAGAATCCCAGCGTCGGCCAGCTGCACGGCCAGGTTGAGACCGGTCTGACCGCCGAGCGTTGGGAGCAGGCCATCGGGCCGCTCACGAATGATGACGCGTCGCAGCACTTCGACCGTGAGGGGCTCAATGTAGACGACGTCGGCGATGTCCTCGTCGGTCATGATCGTGGCCGGGTTGGAATTGACCAGAATCGATTTGATGCCCTCTTCACGCAATGCGCGCAACGCCTGAGATCCGGCGTAGTCGAACTCAGCAGCCTGACCGATGATGATCGGCCCAGACCCAATGACCAAAACACTCCGCAGTGGTATTGCAGACTCTGCCATAGTTACGCGCGCTCCCGTGCTTCTGGACGATCCTGAGACTCGTTGCTTTTCGGTTCGAGTCGCTTGTCGCGATACGTTTTCACACTCTTGATGAACCGGTCGAAGAGGTACTGATTGTCGAGCGGTCCCGGTGACCCTTCCGGGTGGTATTGGATGGAAAAAATCGGGAGTGAGTCATGCTCGAGTCCCTCAACCGATCCGTCGTTCAGGTTGACCTGAGAGACGCGCCAGCCCTTGTCGACCGGAACGCTGGCAGCATCGACCTGATATCCATGGTTCTGTGAGGTGATGTAGACATGCCCGGAGAGAAGGTCCTTGACCGGGTGGTTGCCGCCTCGGTGCCCGAACTTCAGCTTGCTCGTGTGCGCGCCCACAGCCAGCGCCAGAAGCTGATGGCCAAGACAAACGCCCATGTACGGCATGCCCGAATCGAGGATCGTCTTCACCACATCGACCGCCGGCCCGGAGTTGACCGGGTCGCCAGGGCCAGGCGAGGTCAGGATGCCGTCGACCCCGAGCGACAGGATTTCGGTGGCAGGCGTGTCATACGGAACGACGGTCACGCGAACTCCGCGCCGGTGCAGCGAGCGAATAATGTTCTCCTTGACACCACAATCGATCAGCGCAAGATGCAGCGGCCCGCCGTCGCGAATATCCCGCTCTTCCGGCGTCGTCACGGCGTTGAGCACGTTTGCATCGCCGGGAGTCCAGGCAGTGCGGGCGCGCTCGCGCAATTCCAAGTCGCTGTGACTGGCTGCGTTTGAGACGAGCAGCGCGCGCATGTCGCCGTTGGAACGGATGTGTTTGGTCAGCGCGCGGGTGTCGACCGAATGCAGCGCAGGAATTCCGTGATCCTTCAAGTAGTCAGCGAAGGTCCCAACTGAGCGCCAATTCTCCGGCTCATCACAATACTCACGCACGATCATGCCCGCGATCCATGGCTGTCTCGACTCTTCGTCGCCGGGCGTGACACCGTAATTTCCGATAAGTGGGTAGGTCATGCAGACGATCTGCCCGTAGAAGGACGGATCCGTGGAGACCTCCTGATACCCCGTCATCGTCGTGTTGAAGACGGCTTCACCTTCGGCGTCGACTTCGGCGCCGAACGGCTCGCCGCGAAATATGCGCCCATCTTCGAGCACGAGCGCCCCGGATAATCGTGGCTTAGACATGAAAGCGTATTTCCCCTTCCACCATCGTCAGTATCGCCTGACCGCGTAACGTCGCGCCGAGTAGCGGCGTGTTCTTGCTCCTGGAAACGATGGTGTCCTCGCTGACAGTCCATTCTCGGTCGGGATCAATGATGGTGAGATCGGCAACCGAACCCGGCCGCAGCGATCCTCCTGGCAAGTTGAAGATCCTGGCAGGCTTGCACGAAAGCAGGTCGACGAGCAGCGAGAGGGACAATCGCTTCGAGCGCACCAGCTCCATGAGCATCGGCACGGCCACCTCGAGGCCAATCATCCCGGAGGCCGCCTGTGTCAGATCGCCCGGCTTGTCGGCGGCTGCGTGCGGCGCATGATCGGTCGCAATGATGTCGATCGTTCCGTCGATCAATCCAGCCAGCAGCGCCCGGGCATCCTCAGCGGTGCGCAGGGGCGGATTCACCTTTGCCAGCGGATCGGGCGACGGTCGGGCCTCGAACGATGGCCCATCGACGAAACTGTCGCCGTCCTGCCACCCACTCATCAGTCATCAGCAGGTGATGCGGCATAGCCTCCGCCGTCACGTGAACGCCTTCGCTCTTTGCCCGCCGGATGAGTCGCACGCCGCGCGCCGTGCTCACGTGCAGGGCATGCAGCCAGCCCCCCGTGATGCGCGCCAGCTCGATGTCGCGGTTGAGAATGATCTCCTCCGCCGCAGCCGGAATGCCCGGCAGACCAAGCTCGCGCGAGACTGCGCCTTCGTGCATCACGCCGCCGTTGATCAGGCTCCAGTCCTCGCAGTGGACCATGATCGGCTCGCCGGATGATGCCGACCACTCCAGCGCTTCACGCATCGCATGCGAGTTGCGAGTGCTGTCGCCGTCGTCGGAGAACCCAATCGCGCCCGCATCAGACATCTCATGCAGCGGTGCGATCTCTCAGACCCGATCGTCCGATCGAGATCGTCCCAATAGGACCGATGCGTACCGGCAGGCCCTTCGATCGCTCGACAATGTCGGCGATGCGCTCAGCGGTATCCAGCGCGGGAGACGTGTTCGGCATGCAGCAGACGGTGGTGAAACCACCGCGAGCCGCCGACTCAGCACCGGTCGCCAGCGTCTCTTTGTGCGTGAAGCCCGGATCACGGAAGTGGACGTGCACATCGATGAGGCCTGGCGTCACGATCTTGCCGCGAGCGTCGATGATCTCGGTGTCGGCGGGCACCGTCAGTCCCTGAGCGATCTCCACCACTCGACCGTCAACGACCAGCACGTCGGCCACCGCGATCCAGGTCCTGCGTCGGATCGACGACGTGTCCGCCCTGAATCAGAAAGCGCATTTCACCGCCTCCAAATGTGCGCCAGACAAGAAAAAAGGCCTTTGGGTTCGGCCTGAACCCAAAGGCCTGAATTCATTCGCAGTTTCGAAGTTGTGAGGCTGGTGGTTAGTCAGTCGCTTCAATTTCCAGCTTTCCTGTGTCCGTACACAGTCGCACCAAACTGATCCGATCGATTATACGGGTTGAGGCTGCGAGGGTCAAGAGCGATGGAGGCAGGGAGTCGATCTGCCTTGGCTAAGCAGACACAAGCTGGGCGCAGCATCCATCCAGATCGACGGCCGGGATTTCTTCGCGCGCGAAGGCAATGTTCCCAAAATTGTCATCCTGTTGGTTCTCTCCGCCCAGCGTAGGGGAAATCAGAGATGGTTAAAGCAGTCAAAGAATCTCTCCGTTGAGAAGGAGATTGACAAATTTGCTGGCAACTCTCCGGCGTTCACCCGGGACTAAAGATCCCGGGCTACTCAAGGCGAAGCCCACTGAAGGGGCTGGATTATTGTCATTGGAGCGACCTAACGGAGGGCTTTTTGCCGATCTGGGCCGCAAATTCAGTCCCTTTAGTGGACTTCGTATTTGTAGCGCTGTGGCTTTAGCCCCGC
This sequence comes from uncultured Chloroflexia bacterium, assembly GCA_963815715.1. Taxonomy (GTDB): domain Bacteria; phylum Chloroflexota; class Chloroflexia; order Thermomicrobiales; family Thermomicrobiaceae; genus CALAGB01. The sequence goes on from CAWFHU010000001.1 coordinate 610,416, forward strand.
GCGAACGGCGAGTGCGTACCTGCGCTAAATTCCGTCACCGGATCCAGAAATCGACCGCTCATTCACGACCGTTTCCTTCACCCCCTGCCGCTGGATCATTTCCTTGAGGATCGCAAGGGTATTGGCCTTGGCGTCGGGGCCGACTTCGGTGGCCGGGCCGACGCAAGAGGGGCAGCCCGATTCGCAACCGCAGCCACGGATCAAATCGCGCGCGCCGCGCAGCAGTTCCGAATGAAGATCGTAGAGCCGCGGGCTGAAGCCAATACCGCCCGGCACGCGATCGTAGATGAAGACGGTGGCGCGGTCGGTAAACGGCGAGCGAATCTGCGGATAGACGCCAACGTCGCGTGGATCGCACATCAAATAGAGGGGCGAGATGTTCTGCAGCGCGTTGGCCAGGCCGGTCAACGCTCCTTGAAGCTCCGCCTCGCGCATGCGGCCGCTGATGTCGGGCGGCAGCGAGAGCCAGTATGCGCTGGTGTGCATCTGCTCCTCGGGGAGATGCACCTTGCCCCATCCGACGTTCTCGTGCGTGTGCAGTTTGATCTTTTTGAATTGCGTCACGATAGCGCCGACCAGCACCTCACCATGATGCTTGGGCGCCGACGCTTCCCCCTCGGTGAACTGCTCAATCACTTGCACGCGCACCGATAAACTGGCGTCGGTGTAGTAGTCGACCTCCACCGGATGAACGTAGGCCTTCTTCTCTTCCCAATCGAGCCGCTCGACGTGGTACTGCTGCCCCTCGTGGATGTATATGGCGTCGGTATGGACGAGCATCGGCGCTGCGAAGGTATCGACCTCGCCAATCACCCGCGCGCCTGTTCGATCGCTGGTGTCGATGATGACCACGTTGGCCCGTGCGGCCGTGCGCAGGCTGATCTCCTCGGCGGGATAGGTCTCGGCCGTCCAGTACCAGGTGTTGCCGGAGTGGTGCAGGATGCGTTCGTCCTCGAGGAAGTCGAGCATCTCGTGCGGATCAACATGACCGAAGGCGTCCCCGTCATGGAACGGGAGCTCGAAGGCGGCGCACTTGAGATGGTCGACCAGAATGAGTAGGTTGTCCGGGTTGATCAGCCCGTTCTCGGGACGGCTGGTGAAGAAGTAGTCCGGGTGCTGCACGATGAACTGATCGAGCGGCGCCGAGGACGCCACCAGCACCGCCAGCGAAACCCCTTCACGCCGCCCAGCGCGTCCAGCCTGCTGCCAGGTGCTGGCGATGGTGCCGGGGTATCCGGTCATGACGCAGGCATCCAGCGAGCCGATGTCGACCCCGAGCTCGAGGGCATTCGTCGAGACCACCGCCCGCACCGATCCGTCCCGCAGTCCGCGCTCGATCTCGCGCCGCTGTCGTGGCAGATAGCCTCCGCGATAGCCGCGCACGCCATCGGGCGAGCCGAGCTTGGGTGGCAGTGCCTCACGCAGGTAGGTCAGGAGCACCTCGGCGGTGACACGGGCGCGCGCGAAGACGATGGTGTGCACGTTACGCCGAATGAGCTCGGTGGCCACGGCCGTCGCTTCCAGTGTCGATGAGCGCCGAATCCCGAGCTGCCGGTTGAGAACCGGTGGATTGTAGAAGGCGATCTCGCGTCGACCGTGTGGCGCACCATCTTCGTCGATGACGTGGACCGGTGCCTCGATGAGGTGCTGGGCCAGCTCCATCGGATTGGCGATGGTGGCTGAGGCCAGGATGAAGATGGGCGACGAGCCGTAGTGTTTGCAGATGCGGCGCAGACGGCGAATCGACGTTGGCCACGTGCGAGCCAAAGACGCCACGGTAGCCATGCATCTCGTCGATGACCACGTAGCGCAGCTGTTCGAACAGGCTGTGCCACTTGGTGTGGTGCGGCAGGATGCCTGAATGCAGCATGTCGGGATTGGTGATGACCACGTGCCCGGCAGTACGGATCAGGCGCCGCACGTTGGCCGGCGTATCACCATCGTAGGTGTGCGTCTTGATGTCGGCTCCGGCTGCTTCGATCAGGCCGTGCAGGTTGGCGTACTGATCCTGCGCCAGCGCCTTGGTCGGAAAGAGGTAGAGCGCGCGAGCCGTGTGATCGCTCATGATTGCGTCGAGGACGGGCAAGTTATAGCAGAGGGTCTTGCCGGATGCCGTTCCTGTCACGACGGCGGTGTGCTCGCCAGCCGAAACACTTTCAAACGCCGCGGCCTGGTGCGTGTAGAGGTTGCCGATGCCGCGCGAACGGAGCGCTTCCGCCAGCGCTGGGTTGAGATCGGCCGGGAAATCGACGGTCTGCGCCGGGACGGCCGGCAGCGTGCGCCATTCGACGATATTCGGCGCGAAGCGTGGGTCCGCCCGGAAGTCCTCGATCGCTTGGGCGACAGACAATCGAATTCCCCCTCGTTCTTGCTGCCGTCACCACACAAAGCAGCGAACAAACGTTCTGTACTGGTCTCCGCATTATAGCAAGCGTGGAGGCGGAAATGGCGTCAGGTTCGCCGCGACGATCGAACTAAAGCCGTTCTATGATGCGTTCCACCAACGCGAAGGCGCGCGCCCCAACTTCCGTGCTGACCGCCTCGAGCGACGGGAAATCGACTCCCTGGCTGCTGGCAACATGGAGCTCGTTATTTGAGATGTCCTTGATCGCCAGCATCGGGACTTTGTACATAGCACACACCTGCGCGATGGCCGCCGCCTCCATGTCCTCACACAATGACGTATGCAGATCGTGAAGCCCGCTGATGCGCGTCGGATCTTGTGTCCAGCAATCGGCTGAGGCCACGACACCCAGATGAACCTCTCCCTGTCCACGGTCGCCCGCTGTCCAGGGCCATGGATCGGGACGCCAGTCCTGCGCGGCCAGGCGCGCAACGTCGAGTAGATGGGAGTCGGCTAGTATGACATCAGAGAGGATGGTTTCGTCGTCGACTTGATAGCGGAACCCGACGTAGCGCTCCTCACCGGTTGGCAAGATCGTCAATGAAAGATGCGCGACCGCACCGGTCCCGACGACCACGTCGCCCGGATGGATGTCGTCCCGATGCGCGCCTGCACAACCGAAGTTGATCAACGCGGACGGGCGCTCGCGAGTCAGAAAAGCTGAGACCGCCGCGGCCGCATTCACCATTCCGATACCACACACCAGGGCGACGACCTCTTTGCCTCCGAGCGTTCCACGATGCGCGGTCCACGTACCGACGCGTTCGGTTGTTCGATGCTCCATGCGCTCCAATGCGTGCCGCAGCTCGTCGTTCATCGCCGCGATCAACGCGATCGGGCCCGTCATCTCACCACGCTGGTCATTCATCTTCACCCGCTCTCAAAACACCACTCATCGACTCAACATTGAACCGGTCACATCGTCCCTCGTCAATTTGCTCGATCAATTGTGCCTACCAATGACGCTATCAAGCTCGATTGACGAACATGGTCGCTCGTGGGAGACTCAAGGCGATCCGCAAATCGGATCGAGCGACGAACCAACCACATTGTGAAGCGACAGCGGGTGCAGGTCGACCATCGACTTGCTCACGCGGGGGAACACCGGTGCGATTCCGGGGCTGTGCCGCAACTGTGACGCCGAGCATCTCGCTCGACGAAGCCAGATCGCCCATCGTTGTCGCGTCCAACAACTCCTCGAGCGAAGGAGAAAGGACGAGCCATGCGCACCTCCCTTCTGGAATGAACCTCCAACTACTCTGACGTCAACCCGTCAACGTCCGCGGGAACACGCGCGGATTTTTGGAGGTTCGTGGTGAAAACACGTCTACTTTCTGTAGTTGCTGTCACTGGCATTCCTGCTGCCGCTTATCGGCGCAGCTTCGAGTGCCATCGCGGCCGACAATGCCAACATCACTCAAGCGGTAAGCTGGCTCGAATCGCAGCAACAGCCGGACGGCGGGTTCGCCGGATTCGGGGGAAAGACCGATCCCGGAACGACGGCCGATGTGGCGCTGTCGCTGGCGGCCGCCGGAGTCGATCCCAACTCCGTGTCGAACGGCGAGCCGTCGATGCTTGCCCACTCGTCGATGATCGCGTATCTCCAATCTCAGACCGCGTCCTATGGAACGACTGTAGGTGGCGCCGCGAAACTGATTCTGGCGGCAGTCGCCTCGGGTGATGATCCGCGTGATTTCGGTAGTCAAAATCTGGTGCAGGTGATTTTGTCTCACCAAGATTCATCGACCGGACTGTTCGATCCCCAACTCTACGTCCACGCTTACGCGATGATCGCCCTCTCCGCCGCGAACCAGTCCGTTCCCCAATCGGCGGTAGGAGCGCTGGTGTCGCACCAGGCAAAGAACGGAGGCTGGGCGTTTGACGGTTCGGATGATCCCGCGCAGACGGACAGCAACACGACCGCGGTTGCCATCGAGGCGCTCGAGGCCAGCGACCCGAAGCGCTCGGATTCGATCGAGAAGGCCCTTAGCTATTTGGCGAGCTTGCGCGACGACAACGGACTCTACGCCTCCCAGCCCGTGTCGGGTGTTCCGCTTCTTGGTGACGCCAATTCAACCGCGTTGGTGATTCAGGCACTCCTGGCAAGCGGCCAGACTCTCGACTCGTTATCAGTCTCGGCAGCGATCACCGGGCTAGAAACACTGCGAGATAGCGACACCGGCGCGTTTGTGTATCGCTCCGACACGCCCGGCGACAACGTCCTGGCAACAGTTCAGGCACTCCCAGCGCTCGCAGGGAAAGCCCTCCCGATCTGGCCCATCCACGCTCCAGGACGAACGCTCGATCAAGCCAAAGCCGACGCTCAGCCCGGCGATAGTCAGCGCTGCGTCTACTTCGAGCAGACCAAGCACAACGCCTGTCTCGGGTTCCTGGCCTACTGGCAGCACTTCGGAGGTCTGGATGCCTTCGGGTATCCACTCACGGAGGAGTTCACCATCGTCGATCCAGCCAGCGGCCGGCCGACCACGATGCAGTATTTCGAACGCGCCCGCTTCGAGTGGCACCCGGGTTCAGCGCCAGTCCGCTTCGACGTTCAGCTCGGGCGAATCGGAAGTGAAGAGTTGAGCAGACCGTGAGCGAGCGCGCTGCCCATCACACCACCCGATCCCGCCGCGTGCAGAGAATCGCGCTGGCGCTGCTTCTACTGCTGGTGGTCGGAGTCCCGTCGCCTGGCGGAGCGGCCCAAGCTGCCCACGCGAACTCGGCAGGGTTGGTCATCAGGCATGGCGATGGAAGCGTGCTCTATTTCCTGGTGCAATTTAGCGAGGCGCAAATCAGCGGAACCCAGCTTCTGGAACGAGCGGGGGTTTCGATCGACGTGACGCCCTACGCGGGCATCGGCGAGGCGATCTGTCGCATCGACGGCGAGGGCTGCCCGGCGACCGATTGCTTCTGCAAAAGCTTCGCGAACCCCGCAGTCTACTGGCGCTACCACAAGCTCGGACCGGACGGGAACTGGGTCTTCCTTCCGTCCGGCCCGGACGCGCGGGAAGTCCATAACGGCGACATCGATGGCTGGTCGTGGTCGTCGAAGGACGGCGAGCTACCGCCGGTCACGCTGGCCCAGATCGCCCAGATCACCGGTGTCACCCTCGCCGCATCGCCGACCGCGGATGCGACCAGCGTGAGCACGGCGACCACCACCGCCGCGAGAGCCACGAAGCCCGTTCTCACCACGTCGGCATCGCCGATCGTGGTGGGAGCGGAAGTCAAACCATCAGGCCAGGTAACCTCAGTCGCCGTCTCCCCGAGAAAAGCTCACCGGAGCAACACGCCATACATTTGGTTTGGTGCCGCGGTGCTTACACTCGTAGTCGTGGCGGTCGCAGTGCTGCTGCGCGGACGGCGAGTCGGAACATGAAGAGTCAGGGCAACTCCGTGGTCTGGATGCTCTGGGGCGGCGCCGTTGCGCTCGCGACGGTGTCGACCCGCAACCCCTTCTATCTGACGTTGAACCTTCTCGCGGTGAGCGTCGTGTACGTCGCGCTTCCGCGCGACAACGCACAGCGTGGGATCTGGGGGCTCGTCATCAAAATCGGCCTGCTCGTGGCGGGCATGACCATCGCGTTCAACCTGCTGACCGCGCACGTTGGAGACAAAACACTGACCCATCTTCCCAGTCGTATCCCCGTTATCGGCGGCGCGATCACCGGCAACGCCTTCGTCTACGGACTCTCAACCGCGGCCGCGATCCTGACCTTGATCGTCACCGCGGCGGTCTTCGGTTCGGTGGTCGACCGCGCGTCATTGCTGCGAGCGGTTCCCGCATCTCTCTCGTCGGCAGGGATCGCGGCCGTCATCGGTTTGAGCTTCTTCCCGCAGACGCTCGTTTCGCTGCGTGACGTGCGTGAAGCGCAGGCAGCGCGCGGGTTTCGCGTTCGGTCGATCCGCGATGTGCGCCCACTCGTGATACCAGTAATGACGGCCGCGCTCGAAGGCGCGTTCAATCTAGCTGAGTCGATGGAGAGTCGCGCCTTCGGCAGTCAGCGGACGGGTTCTCAGCGCCGTACCTGGCCGTTCGTCACCGGAGTGATGCTGACCCTCGCCGCGGTCAGTCTCCTGATCGGCGGTCAAACGATTCCAGCGTCGGTCGCGGCCGCGGCAGGCATCGCTCTGGTGGCGATTGGTCTGTTTCACGGAGGGCATGGGCGAACGTCTTATCGAGCTACAGAGTGGCGCACCCGCGACCGAATTCTGCTGGCTTCATCATGCACTTCGATCCTGGTCTTCGCGGCCGCGGTCGTCTTTTGGTCCGGTGCCATTCAATGGTCTCCATTTCCCACGCTGAACGTGCCGACGTTCAACCCGACCCTTGGTCTCGCTTGCCTCATGTTGGCCGTTCCGGCGCTGACGCACGGTGCCGGTGCATGATCCGCTTCGACTGCCGTCAGCTTTCAGTATCCCGGACAGCGAGTACCGGCTCTCAATGACGTTGACTGGTGCGTGAATCGAGGCGAGTTTGCGCTGCTGACCGGTCCATCCGGATCTGGAAAGTCGACTCTTGTCCGCTGCATCAATGGACTGGTGCCGCACTTCCACGGCGGACGTTTCGGCGGCACCGTCACCGTGGCCGGTTTCGACACTCGCCACCACACGACTGCGTTTCTAAGCCGCCGCGTAGGATTCGTGGCGCAGACCCCCGAAACCCAGACGATCACCGATCGGGTTGAAGACGAGATTGCATTCGGACTGGAAAACCTGGCGCTTGATCGCGCCGAGATGCGCGTTCGGGTCGAAGAGACGCTCGACCTGCTTCACCTCCATCATCTGCGTAATAGGTCGATCGACAGCCTCTCCGGAGGTGAGCGTCAGCGCGTGGTGATCGCCGCCGCGATGGCAATGCGCCCGAGTGTGATCGTGCTCGACGAACCCGCTTCTCAGCTCGATCCTGTGAGCAGCGATGAGATCTTTTCGATCCTGTCTCGCATGAATCAAGATCTGGGTACGACCGTCGTTCTCGGAGAGCACCGTCTCGAGCGGCTGCTGGGTATCTCCGATTCGCTACTCGCGCTTTCGACGTCAGGTTCGATCAACGTGGCGGGACCTGTGCGTCAGGCGGTCGGCAATCTTGGCAGTCTGCCTCCACTGCAGGAAGCGCTGCGAGGCCCTTGACGTGCTCCCGTTGCCACTCACGGTTCGAGAGGCGCGTCAGGCAGTTGAACGGTTGACACCGATCCGGAGCTCGAATCAACGCTCGACTTCGACAACACGGGAGGATCGGCCGCCGTCTGTCGAATTCGATCGGGTTGCCTTTTCCTATTCCGATCGTGACGTGCTCGATGGACTGTCACTTCGGCTCTACCCAGGTTCAGTGACCGCCTTAATGGGCCGCAACGGCAGCGGCAAGACCACGCTGCTGAAGCTCATCAACGGCTTGTTACGACCCCAGCGAGGCGTTGTTCGCGTCGACGGCCAGGACATCGCATCCAGCGCGACCGTCGATCTGGCTGGCACCGTTGGTTATCTGCCGCAACAGGCAGGAGCGCTGCTCTTCAACAATTCCGTCGAGGAAGAACTGAAGTTCACGCTTCGCTGCCAGCGTAGCCGCGGCGACATCGCGGAGATGCTGAGCCGATTCGACATTGCGCAATTGGCCAAGCGACATCCGCTCGATCTTTCGGGGGGCGAGAGATTGCGCGCCGCACTTGCTGCCGTCCTGATCGGCCAACCACGCATCCTCTTGCTCGACGAGCCGACTCGCGGCGTCGACGCCGATCTCAAGCGGCGACTCGGATGCATCTTTCGCGACCTCGCTGTTTCGGGCGTCACGGTGGTTTTGGCGACCCACGACGTCGATCTGGTAGCCGAATTCGCCGATCGTTTGGTCTTGCTCGGCGATGGCGACGTGGTAGCGGACGGCTCACCCTACGACGTGATGCCGGGCTCGTTGACGCTGTCGACGCAGATCAATCGCGTCTTCGGAGGACGGCTTCTGACAGCACAAGACGTTCGGGCAGCATATCGACACAACGATGGTCCTCCTCGACGAGAGACAGCGGCCCCACACGGTTGACGACGTCGGGACGCGATGTTGCCCGTATGGGCGGATTCCCCGTATACTCCACGAAACGCTCCCCATCGCAAAGAAGATTGCTTTCACACGGACGGTCCGCGTGGCCGGGAGGTGAACCCGGAATGAAGCTCGTAGTAGCGGTCGTACAGGATGAGGACGCCGACGAACTGGTGCATCAGATCGTCTCGGCGAACTTTCGCGTCACACGGGTGAGCAGCACTGGAAGCTTGCTGCGCACGGGCAACACGAGCCTGATCGTGGGCGTCGAGGAACACGAAGTTCCTCGTGTGCTTGAAGTCATCAAGTCGGTCTGCAAGCGGCGCACGCAGATCGCCGTTCCCTATTCCCCAGCGCTCGAACCAGGACTGCTCTACCTCGCCGAGAACTTTGAAGTCGAGGTCGGCGGTGCGATCATCTTTGTTCTCAATGTCCAGCGATATGAGCGGCTTTGATCCCCATATTGGTGATTTTTTGCATTGACCAGAAGGCATACGGACGGTATCATTAGAACCGAATTAGAACATTATTTCTAGATTTTCGGATCTGAGGAAACGCGGAAAGAGGCGAGGGCGAATGGCTGAACGAGATCGCGCGATCGAGCTTGCGATGTCCCAAATCGAGCGCCAGTTCGGCAAGGGCTCGATCATGAAAATGGGCGAAGCGTCGGCGCGCATGCAGATCGATTCGATTCCGACCGGCTCGATCGCGCTCGACATGGCGCTGGGAGTCGGCGGCATCCCGCGCGGACGCATCACTGAGATCTACGGACCGGAATCGAGCGGCAAGACGACCCTGGCCCAGCATATCATCGCTGAGGCGCAAGCTCTTGGTGGTGTCGCGGCGTACATCGATGCCGAGCACGCGTTCGATCCGGTGTACGCCGAGCGCTGCGGGATCAACCTGACTGATCTCCTGATCTCTCAGCCGGACACCGGCGAGCAAGCACTTGAGATCGTCGAGACGCTGGTCCGTAGCGGAGCGATCGACGTGATCGTGGTCGACTCCGTTGCCGCGTTGGTTCCGCGCGCTGAGATCGACGGCGACATGGGCGATTCTCACGTCGGACTGCAAGCTCGCTTGATGAGCCAGGCGCTACGCAAGCTGACGGGCGCCATCAGTCGCTCCAAGACTGCGGTGGTCTTCATCAACCAGCTTCGCATGAAAATCGGCGTCATGTTCGGCAATCCTGAGACGACCACCGGCGGGAACGCGCTCAAGTTCTACGCGTCGGTTCGCCTGGACATTCGGCGAATTGAGGCAATCAAGCAGGGGACCGATTCGATCGGTATCCGCGCGCGTGTCAAGGTGGTCAAGAACAAGGTCGCTCCACCGTTCCGGCAGGCCGAATTCGACATCATGTACAACGAGGGGATTTCGGCCGAGGGAAGCGTTCTGGACGTCGGGACGGATCTTGGCGTACTGCGCAAGAGCGGCGCCTGGTATTACATGGGCGACGAGCGTCTTGGCCAGGGCCGCGAAAACGCAAAAGAGTTCCTACGCGCCAACGCTGATCTGATGCTCGATATCGAGCAGCGCATCCGCGCGACGTCACCGGAACTGCAGTCGCGCATCAACTACGACGGTGCGGCGTCCGAGGACGGCGTGATCGAGGAGAAGGTCGGCTAACGTTCCCACACATTCTGGCAAACCGGAGGGCGTCGCAATCGCGACGCCCTCTTTGTGTTCGGGCTTCATTGCTTGGTTCAGTCACCGCTCGACGACGACTGAACAATTTGCGCTGACGAATAGGCCAGCAGGACCATGCCGATCGTAGTGAGCGCAATGCCGCCACCCAACGTGAACTGACCTCCGAGCGTCACGGGCCACTTCTCACCGAAGAACAGGGACGCCACCGTAATTGGGATGATCGACTGCAATCCGGCGACGAGGGGCACGATGGCGGTGGCGCGTCCCGACTGGAGGGCACGGATCTGGTCCGAGAACCCGACCAGCGATGTGATTCCCGCTCCGATCGCGAGCAGCGCCAGGGGAACGAGCGACGAGAACGAGAGGACGTCTGAGACTCCCTTGGTGTAAAGGCTGCTCGAGGCATACCCCAGACCAGCGCCGATGGCGCTGAGATAGGCAGCAGGGGACTTCCGGAACCATTGGACAATGTCCGGTAGGAAGATTGTAGGTGCGATGACGACCGTAAGGATGACCCAACCGAGCAAACCTGGACTGGTTTTGCTCACGGATGGAATCGTCGTACTCACCGCCACGATGCCAAGAGCGATCGCACTGATGCCAATTGCCTCGTTGCGCTTCGGCTTCTCTCCGAGCCGCCATCGGGCGAGGACCAGCATGACACCAAATCCCGCCGCGTAGATCACTCGAGCTAGGGTGACGGAGATGCGTGTCAGCGCGATCAGCTCGAGTACCCAGCCAAAGACCCCCAGCGCAATACTCCACGCACCGGTACCGCGCACCGCCACATGAGCCGTCAGAGACTTTCGGTCCTGCGACTTCGACTCAGAACGGGCCGCAAGAGCCAACAAGATGATGCTGACGTTGTATGTGATCGTCGCCGCCAGCATCAGGAATATTCCGAGTACCACGACTTGCTCCGGGTCCGCATTGTGGTGTGAGTCGAGTTGACGAGACGATCCACGCGGTAAGAGACGTTCCACGATCCGAGAGTCTTCAGATCGGCGGACAGTTACGGCGCTATGGTGTGAGTGCCGAGACGGTGTCGGTGTAATACACTCGATGCGATGTGTCGCTACCAGCCTGGACTATTCGCCACGCACGGTCGCCGCCACCAGCGCCTTTTCTGGGGTTTCTATTTCGAGCAAACACCGAGTTTCCGCTCGCGCGTCAGCACCTCTCCGCATTCTGACGCGTTCGTATTAGGGTTCAGCGTATGATTGTGCGAGAATGTGCAGCGTCTTGCAACTCGTGCAGCCCGGCGTCGACCCTCTCGACGTTTGCGAACCCGCTGAACGCAGTACGAGTCGGTATCGATCGTTGGAAACCGGTGCGCTTCAAGCAGCAGGCATTCGGCCGTCAGTGCGTTCCGGATGAATCAGAAGCATCGATCGTCCGAGAGGACCTCTTCACCTGTTCGGATTGTTCCGGCTTCGGATACTTGTCTCCACTGAGGAGCGACACGCGATGACTTCTTCAAACGTTCCCTTCCCTCACCCCAGCCAGCTACCCGCTGGCACTGCTCCATCATCGGCAGATTCGGCGGGCGATCATCTGCCAGCCGACGTTATCATGCAGTCCATCAGTCAGATCGATTCCCTACAACCTCGCGAGATTCCAGTCGACGTTGGTACGAGTTCGACCGCTTCGGCGCCACCGCGTTGGCGCTTCACCTGGGCAGTGCACAGAACGCTACGCAATGACTTGCCGCGCTACCGCCTGCCTCTCTCGGTCGTCGGCGCCGCGTTCGCCACCTCTCTGCGGAACCGGCAACGAAATATTCGAGCGGATACGGCTCGCCTTGTGGCATCGATGCCGACACAGCCAATCGTCTATGGATCCGAGAATCTGCCGCGCACTCGCCCGTTCGTGATCTTGCCGAACCACTACGAACGAGTCTCCGGCGCATGGGTCGGCTGGGGAGCAATCGTCATCACGAACGCGGTGTGTCGGGAGATTCAAGGGGACTACCCGATGCGCTGGGTGATGACGTCAACGTGGCAGGACTGCTACATCGGTCCAAGACGAGTGAACCCGAAATACTTGCACTGGGTCTTGCGTCGACTGGCGAATCTGTACGGCATCATCTTGATGCCCGCCGATGACGACGAGGCCTTCGGCCGCGGCGCCGCCCTGCGTGATTTGTTCCGAGCGTTGTCCGATCAGGCCGGACAGATCGTGGCGTTTCATCCGGAGGCAGGCGGCTTCGAGACGATGATTGAGCCGCCCAAGGGAATGGGGCGAGTGCTGGCAATGCTCGATCGTCGAGACATCCTCATGGTGCCGGCAGGCGTGTTCGAATCAGATGGGCGCATCACCGTACGATTCGGCCCGGTCATCCAGCCCGGATCCTTGCGGACGCTTGGCGACCACGAAGCGGCGGAGCGCGTCATGCTGCGAATTGCGTCGCTGGTGAACAAGGAGACACGCGGGGTTTACGCGGAGGTCGCTGTTGACCTGGAGGCGAGCAGGGCGCTTTAGACAACCGTCACACAGTCGCCCGAACTCGGAGAATCAGCGCGACCAATCAGCGATATGCCTACCGAAATTGACGGGAGGATTGCGTTATGGACCGTCCGGATCATGCGGACGTCATTGTTCTTGGTCTAGGGGGAATGGGAAGCGCCGCGATCTCACACGTCGCGCGTCGCGGACATTCCGTGATCGGCATTGAACAGTTCGGTCCAAATCATGCCAACGGATCGTCTCACGGCGAGACACGCATCATCCGCGAAGCGTATTTCGAGTCGCCAGACTACGTGCCGCTGCTCCAGCGTGCCTACACGCTCTGGCGCGAGCTTGAGAGCATCAGCGGCCAGGACCTGATGACGATTTGCGGCGGACTCAACATTGGGACGATTGAGAGCGGATTTGTCGCCGGGTCGACCCGCAGCGCACGCCAATACGGATTGACAGTCGAGGAAATGGACGCGGCCGAAGTGGGGCGGCGGTTCCCCGGATATCAGCTGCCTGATAGCCTCGTTGCGCTGTTCGATCCAGCAGGTGGGTTTCTGCGGCCGGAGCGATGCGTTCAAGCGCACCTCGACCTCGCTGCGAAGCATGGCGCCCGTTTGTTGTTCGACACCAAAGTCAGCAGCTGGGACAGCAACGAACATGGCGTGACCGTTCACACCACCAACGGCGATTTCACGGGCGATCGACTGATCATCGCAGCCGGCCCATGGAGCCGAGAGGTCATCTCCGGATGGGAAGCGCCGCTCGAAGTGTGGCGCATCCCCAACGTCCACTTCGATTCAACAAAGCCCGAGCTCTTCGCTCCCGAGCAATGCCCGGTCTTCTTGCTCGAGGTTCCGGAAGGGCATTTCTATGGCTTTCCGGCGCTGCCGGGACAAGGTGTCAAGCTTGGGCGTCATGACGTCGGCCGGGTTTGCACACCCGCTACGATCGATCGTGTGGTCACGCAAGACGAGATCGACATGCTGCGAAACGTTCTCGACACCTACATGCCGGGTGCATCCGGCCCGGTGGATCGAACGCTCACCTGCATGTACACCAACACGCCTGACACCCACTTCGTTATCGATCATCATCCGTCGGCCACCAACGTCGTGATTGGCTGCGGATTCTCTGGACATGGCTTCAAATTCGCCAGCGCGGTCGGGGAAGCGTTGGCGGATCTAGCGCTCGATGGCGCGTCTCGGTTTGACCTGGGCTACATTTCCGCCAGGCGTTTCGCCGCTGTGAATTAGCAACCAAGCCGCGACAATTCCATCGACAAACGAGAAGCCCGGGCAACTGCCCGGGCTTCGTTCACGTGCTCTGTCAATTCTGAGCGTCTACGGATTGATCCGCCGTGCGGTGTAGTACCGCGAGCCCCAGTAGGAATCCCACAGGTTACTGATCGTCACGCCGACACTCTCGTTCGCGGCACTGATGAACTGGCCGTTTCCGATGTAGATACCTACGTGCGAGAGTCCCCACTGATAGGTATTCTGCTGGAAGACCAGGTCGCCTGGTTGCAGGTCGTTTGCATCCACGTACGTGCCGCTCGCTACTTGCGAACCCATGTCACGTGGGAAGCCACCACCGAGCACCTGGTTGACGACGTAGTAGACGAAGCCTGAGCAATCAAAGCCGGAAGGCGTCGTGCCCGCCCAGACGTACGGATAACCGAGGTAGTTCATTGCCTCGCTGGCGATCTGCTGACCGATCGAGCTACTCGCCGGAGCGGCGGCAGTCGTCGTCGTCGTGGTGCTGGTGTCAGCCGTGGAAGCCGTGCTGGCGGTCGCCTGCACCGGCTGCTTGTCGGTCTTGCTCAGGTAGGAGTCGATCATCCAGCCTTTCATGCCTTTGAACTCGACACCCCACCACGTATTGCCTGACCCGTCCTGCTTTGGCCCATCGCTAATTCCGACGACCGCGCCTTCCGGAGCGACCGCCTCGACACCGGCGCTGTAGCCGACGTCGTAACGCATGTTCAGCCCGTCGCCGTTGGTGTTCACGACTTCCGCATTGTCACCGACCGCAAGCCCATCTGAAGGGGCTTGGACCGCCGCCGGAGCGGAGGTCGTCTGCGCGTTCGCGGTTCCCCCACTGTGCGATGCGGATGAAGTCGCGCGATGAGTAGCCAGTCTGCCCCTGATACGAGAGGTTGACCCAAACCGTCCCATCGGAACCGGTTTGATCAGCGCCAGCGACGGTCGCGGTCGCGCCCTCTGGGATGACTGTGAGCGTGTTGGAGTCGTAGCTGGCCGCGTCACGAAGACGGAGACCATCATTGTTGGTTCCAACGACCGTCACAGTCTGGCCCGACTGGGACGACGGCCGCGACAGAAAGTCGCTGTCGATCCAGCCAGTTTGAGATCCGGCCGAGACGTTGTACCACTGGGATCCGTCCGAGGCGCCCTGTGGTCCGGCGACCACCGTGAGTGTCGCGCCGTCGGCATAGGATGTGATGACATTTCCTGAAGAGTTTCCGGCGTCCCGCATGTTGACGCCGTCGCCGTTCGTGTGAGCTACGACCGCCTCACCTCCGACGATGAGGTTCGTGTCCGCCGCGACCGGAGCAACCAACGAGGCTGACACCGCCGAAGCGAGCAGCAACCCGAATAGAAGTTGCCGCCGTTCTCTTCGAACGCCCAATCGACCTTCCCTCCTGAGACCACTGACCAGATACGGAACCCCCACCAAGACACGCGTCCCCGAGATGATCGCGTTGGTGGGATCTAGCTCCTCGCCCCCGCTCATCCGTCTAAGTCCCCACTCGACGGAAATGCTTGGGACGATCTGATCATCGGTTCGCTGTTGCGGCCCGGGGGAAACGCAGTAAGCGTTAGCAGCCACCCCTCTATGGCGTCTGCCTCCGGGCGTACAGACCGAATCGAACAGTGATTTCGGCTTCTTTCAGTCAGCTTGCTCTTGTCTGTGCCTTGGCAATGTCCCCCGACATCTGACTGATCACACGCAGGCTAGCACACGCCACTCGCCAATGTCAACCGTGCCAGAGTACATTCGGTGCGAACGAACGCCTTGCTATTATGTCGTGGAGTCATGCCGCAATGTGCCGAATTGGAACACCTTTGCTGGCCAGATACCGCTTGGCATCAGCGATTGAATAGGTCCCGTAGTGGAAGATCGACGCCGCAAGGACGGCCTGCGCTCGCCCAATCGTGATACCTTCCACAAGGTGGTCTAACGTACCGACCCCACCGGACGCGATCACCGGCACGCTCACGGCGTCGACGACTCGCGATGTCAATTCAAGATCGTAGCCGCGCTGGGTCCCGTCGGCGTCCATGCTCGTCAGCAAGATTTCCCCGGCACCCAGCTTGACTCCCGCTTGGGCCCACTCGATCGCATCAAGGCCGGTCGCCCGGCGACCGCCATGAGTGTAGACCTCCCAGCGACTATCCCCGTTCCAGCGCGCATCTATGGCCAAGACGACGCACTGATTGCCGAACCTCGAAGCGGATTCACGAATCAGCTCAGGTCGTGCAACCGCTGAGCTGTTCAGGCTGACTTTATCGGCGCCCGCACGGAGCAACGTGTAAACGTCGTCGGACGTTCGCACGCCACCGCCAACCGTGAGCGGGATGAAGACCCGCCGGGCGGTTTCCCGAACGACGTCGACCATGGTTGCTCGACCTTCATTGCTGGCGCTGATGTCGAGAAAGATGAGCTCGTCCGCGCCCTCCGCGTCGTAGCGTGCGGCAAGTTCCACGGGGTCGCCTGCGTCCCTCAGTCCCTGAAACTGAATGCCTTTGACGACGCGTCCGTTGGTGACGTCCAGGCACGGAATGATGCGCTTTGTGAGCATAAACGTCCTATTCCTGCGTGCCTCCGGGTGTTCGATCCGTGTTTCGCTGCTCGGCCTGGCGTCGAGCATCGATGACCTGTTCCAGCTCTTGCTGCGCCTGCTCCAGCTGCAGACGCGCTCGCTGCTCGTTCAAGTACCACATCTCACGCCGCACGCGCTGGTCGACTCGGGTGAGCTCTTCGATCTGCATTTCGATCAGCGACAGTCGATATGCCAGATCGCGATCCACCTCGTCCAGTTGTTCAGTGCGCGAGCTGAGGCGCTCAAAACGCTGGGACGTGGCCGCATCCAAGTTGTTGACCTGGGACTCGGCCTGCTGACGAATCTCTTCCATGCGCTCGGCGACGAGGTCGTCTCGCTCAACCGACTGGGTGTGATATCGATTTATTTCCGAATCGAGCTTCTCCTGAATGTCCCGCATCGTGTCGAAATTGGGCCAGACTCCCAGGAGCGACTGCTCGACGTCGTCAACTCGTGCCGCAAGGGCGGATACGCCTGCGAGCTCCTCGTTGACGTGAGCACTCAGGTTCTCGATCTGTTGAATGACCTCGGTCAAACGGCGACGGCCGTCTTGATCAACGATTTTGGTCGCGTCGTCGATGCGAAGCAGATCTCGCTGCTGCCGCTCGACCTCGACTCTCACGTTCTCGATCGAGTCACGCAGCGCTTGCGACACGGCAACCTGACGCTCGCTATGGGCGCCGAGATGATCGATAAGGCTGCGCAAGTCATCGAAGCGCTTGGTGTCGTGGCTGACGTCGTCTCGCTGGCGCCGCACGGTTTCGAGCAGCTCAGCCACATGCGCTTGAATCGACCGAATCGGACGGGTCGAATCATCAATGCGGGTAGACATGTCGCTCATCTGCTGGCGTACGCGCGACTCTTCGAGCTGACGAGCCTGGGCCGACTGCGAGACTTCATGCCGATGCTGCTCGAGAATGATGCGGTATTGAGCGACATTCGCCTCGCTCGCCTTGAGCTGATCCTCTAGGCGCAGCTGACGGCTGGCGGCCTCGCGAGCCATGTTGCGCAGCTCATCGATCTGCGCCTGCAGCGTCTGGATCTTGGCTTCGTCCCGCTTCCTGCGTTCGTCGTCTCTGGCGACCTCTCGCAGATCATTCCTGGCTGCCATCGTTCTCCTCTACATTGGACCCGTTCCCCGACGTGGACACCCACCAGTCAGCCGGCTTGTCGAATTCGATCGCGCTTTCGTACAGGGCCTTGCCGACGATCGCAGCCTCCACTCCAGGAATGGTCGAGAGGTGGTTCAGATCCGCCGTGCTCGATACTCCACCCGACGCGATGACTTTGATTCCGAGTGACGCAACTTCGGCGACCGCGGCGAAATTCGGTGACGTTAGCGTGCCATCCCGCTCGATGTCGGTATAGACGACGCGCTCGACACCTGCATCCAGGGAGCGTTTCACCAGATCAGCCGCGGCAACGTTCTTCACGGTGGCCCAGCCATCCACCGCGACTCGGCCATTGCGCGCGTCGAGACCCAACACGACCGAGCCCGCCCCGAACTCACGCACTGCCTGACGCAGGATAAGATCGTTTTCTACGGCGGCCGTACCGATGATGACGCGGGCAACACCTGATAGAATCGCCGCCCGCAGATCCTCGAGCCGGCGCAGACCTCCACCCAGCTCAACTCGAACGCCGAGAGCAACGATACGACGCACCAGGTCAAGCTGCGTGGGTGATCCATTGCGCGCGCCATCAAGATCGACCACGTGGATCAAGGGTGCTCCCAGGCGCATCCAATGACCGGCAACCTCGACTGGATCGTCGCTATAAACCGTCTCGCGATCAAAGTCGCCACGCACCAGCCGGACGCACCGGCCACCTCGCAAGTCGATTGCGGGAATCACCTGCATCGAATTACGCGACTTTCGCATGCTGCTTGGCAACGACGTCCACGAAGTTGGCCAGGAAGGTCAGACCCCACCGACCGCTCTTCTCCGGGTGGAACTGAGTGGCTACGACGTTGTCGCGAGCGAGAACGCTCGCGAACCTGAGCCCGTAATCCGTCTCGGCCCCGATCCAGGACCGATCAACGGGATCGACGTAGTAGGAGTGGACGAAATAGAACTCGGCACCGTCTGGAATACCTTGGAAGATCGGGTTATCACCCGTTTGCCAAACTTGATTCCAGCCCATATGTGGAATCGGTTCGTCAGAAGGCAGGAGCCGTACGTGCCCTGGCAATACGTCGAGACAGCGATGCTCGCCGTCCTCGAAACTAGATGTCAAGAGCACCTGCATACCCATGCAGATACCAAGATATGGGGTTCCCCGTGCGATCACTTCGCGGATGACCGGTTCAAGAGCATGAGCGTGCAGGTGCTTCATGGTGTCCTGGGCGGCTCCGACCCCTGGAACGACCACGCCGTCGGCCGATAAGATCTCATGGTGGTTGGCGGTGATGCGAACGGGGGAACCAATGCGCTCGAGCGCATTGACCACACTGGCGAGATTTCCGGCTCCATAGTCGACGACCGCGATCATGACGGGATCTCCTTTGACTCCGATGTCGCATCGAACACCCGAATTACTTCCTCAACGCATTGCGCAAGGATTTCTGGATTGTAGCCCCCTTCCAGCACGGCAACCAGCCGACCGCCGCACAGCCGATCCGCCTGCTCTTTGACACGCAGCGCCATTTCGGCGAATCCTGCCGTCGTCACCTCCATCGATGCCAACGGATCGGCTTCGTGCGCGTCGAACCCGGCCGAAAGCAGAATAAGCTCCGGATGAAATTCGATGAGCTTGGGCACGATGATTTCGTCGAATACTTGAAGATACTCTTCGTCGCCTGCGCCCGGCGTTAGCGGCACGTTGACCGTGTAACCAAATCCATACCGAACGCCAGCTTCCTGCGCGCGACCAGTTCCCGGATAGAGCGGCCACTGATGAACGGAGGCGTAGAGTACCTGATCGGTGTCGAGAAAGGCGTCCTGCGTGCCGTTTCCATGGTGAACGTCCCAGTCGATGATCGCCACTCGGAAGAGTCCGCGCCGGTCGATCGCATGTCGTGCGGCGATCGCGACGTTGTTGAAGAGGCAGAAACCCATGCCGCGCTGCACGTTCGGCGTGATGTCCCGGCGGCCGTGGAAAGACGAAGACGCGCCGTTCTTCTCCGTCGAGCACCAGATTCACGGCCTGGATCGATGCGCCGGCCGCGAGTCGCGCAACTTCGTACGAGCGCGGACAGATGACCGTGTCGGCGTCGAGGTAGCCTCCACCGGCCCCCGCAATCTGCTCGACCAAACGCACGTATTCCGGAACGTGAACCAGCTGGATATCGTCGACGCTGGCGAGATCCGGTTCGTAGACCGTCCGATCGTCGAGCATCCCTGACTGCCGCAACCGGGTTGCAATGGCCTTGAGGCGCGACGCATTCTCCGGGTGGTAACCGGTGTCATGTTCCTGAAACCGTTCGGAGCAGATCAGCGCGGTCGTGGAGCTCATGCCTGAAAGTATAGGGGCGATCCGAAGGCAGGAACAACGAACAAACGACCAATTCGTCGATTCAGGCTGCCCGAAATTTTATCGAACTCAGTCCGCCCCGCTAAGTACCTCGAGCATGGCCGCGTGCAGAGTACCGTTGCTCGACAGTAGATCGCGGTCGGTTAGCTGATGCGGCTCACCCTCGAAGTTCGTCACCTGGCCTCCAGCCTCGCGGACCATCAGCGATCCGGCGGCGAGGTCCCACGGTTTCAGCCCGATTTCCCAGTAGCCGTCGAATCTGTCCGGCCGCGACGTAGCAAAGATTCAAGGCGGAGGATCCGTCGCGACGCAGCGCCTGCGTCCGCATGGTGAATCGTTCCCAATGCGTGAGGTTCTCGCGTGCCAGATCGCGATCGTAGTTGAAGCCGGTCGAGAGCAATGATCGGATGAGGCGATCGGTCGTCGACACCGAAATTCGTCCTCCGTTAAGGAATGCTCCCTGACCCCGCTCGGCAACATAGAGCTCGTCGAAAACCGGAGCGTAGACGACGCCGAGTCGAAGCTCGTTATCGACCTCGAGACCAATCGAGACGCAGAAGAATGGATAGCCGTGCGCGAAGTTCGTGGTGCCGTCCAGAGGGTCGATAATCCAGCGATAACCGGACCCGGAATCGGGTGACTGCGAGGAACCGCTCTCCTCGCCGAGGATGCGGTGGTCCGGAAAGTGTTCGTGGATGCGGTCGACGATAAGACGCTCGCTCATCTCGTCGACGTCTGTGACGATATCGACCTCGCCTTTGAATTTGACCTGCTGTACGTTGCCGTAGCCCTTGCTGAGGATACGCCCGGCATCGCGCGCCGCGTCGATCGCGACGTTTCGTGGAGAAATGCTCAAACCTCTCCCCCTCGCGTGAATTCGCAGTATAGGTGCTTCGTCAAGAGGTGATGGCCGTGCTTGTCGACAGCGGCAGCTGAGGTTGTATATCGAGACTGAGGTCTCCTCGATCGCCGCGCCGGTAGCTGAAATGCGCCGCGCCCGCGATCATGGCCGCGTTGTCAGTACAGAGCTGAATGGGTGGGTAACGCAATGGCACGCCGGCGGCGGCGGTGAGCCTTCGCCGCAGCAGTTCATTCGCCGCGACGCCTCCCGCCAGAAGCACGGATTTGGCGCCATGTTCATGCGCTGCGCGAGCCGTCTTCTCCACCAGCACCTCGACGATCGCTTCCTGATAATCCGCGGCGATATCGTTCACCGGCACGTTAGGCCCATAGCGAATCGGCTCATAGGGTCGAAACGGCTCATCAGTCGTCGTGCGTGCACGAGCCGGACGTGGTCGATGATATTGCTCGGCGACACGCAGCAGCGCCGTTTTGAGACCGCTAAAGCTGAAGTCGTAGGTGTCGCCCAACCAGGCGCGCGGCAACGGATGCTGTCCGGCTCGACCATTGGCGGCCGCTCTTTGAATCGCAGGTCCTCCCGGGAACCCGAGTCCGAGGATTCGCGCGCCTTTGTCGAAGGCCTCGCCCGCCGCGTCGTCGATCGTCCGGCCGAGCATTTCGTAATTGCCATGGTCACGCATCAACAACAGTTCAGTGTGCCCCCCGGAAACGACGAGACACACCAGTGGGAAGACCGGTGGTGGTTGCGGCTCATCGTCATTCAGCGTGAGCCAGTTGGCGTAGATGTGGCCCTCGAGGTGGTTGACTGGAATCAACGGCAGCTCGCGGCTCAGCGCCAGCGTCTTGGCCACATTGATGCCCACGAGCAGGCTGCCGGCCAAACCAGGGCCTTCGGTGACGGCGATGGCGTCGACGTCGTCGAGCGTTGCTCCTGCTTGCTCCAACGCCAGATCGATCGTCGGGATGATGGAGACGATGTGACGACGCGAGGCCAGCTCCGGAACGACCCCGCCGTAGCGCTCATGCAAATCGATCTGCGATTGAATCACGTTCGAGAGGACGCGAAGGTCATCGCGAACGATCGACGCGGAGGTCTCATCGCAGGAGGTTTCGATGCCCAGGATCATCATGATTCACGTGTCTCGATCTCGACGTTTTGAGCGCGAAAGCGGGCGAAAAGACTGTCGCGCAGGCTGTCGATCTGCCGAAGGTAGTCTGGATCGCGGAGCGACGCCGACCACATGATGTCCGCGTCCTCACCGTTATCGCTGTAATAGCGACGTCGCACGCCATGTTTGGCGAATCCGTACTTCTCGTACAACGCTTGGGCCGTGACGTTTGAGACGCGCACTTCGAGCGTCACCCACTGGCAATTGCGACGCAACGCTTCCCCAAACAGACTCTGCAACAACAGCTCACCGAGTCCTTGGCCGCGATACTCGGGTGCGACGCCGATGGTCGTCACGTGGCTCTCATCGTACAGAATCCACATGCCGCAGAATCCCACAATCGGGTCTGCCATCTGCCGCTCAGACTTGCGCAACAGCGGAAGCAGTGAGAGGCGTCCGCGAGTTTCCGGCATCGGTTCAGATTGGGGGGCATCCCGTTCGCGATGACGAAGCACGACGTAGTGATTGTTTTCGGGGTTTCTCAGCTCGCGCCGATAGGCCGATTCCGGCCACGGGTTGGTGAAGCAGCGTCGTTCAACCCGCGACACCTCCGGAATGTCTTCGATGCGCATGGTCTCGATGTAAAAGGAGCGATCTAATTGCCGGTGGTCTTCGTTCACCCTGATTCAGTTTCCTCACCAACAATGCGCGGTCGGCGTTATCCTCAGAGCCACTCGCTATTTTCGCGCCGTGGCCGCCGCTCCAGACTGCGCGACGCCATGGACGTAGATTGGCTCGAGCGCCTCGAGCGAATCCGTATCATTTGCTTCCCACCGATGATATCCAATTTCGGCGAGATAGGACGGTCTGCGCATACGCAGTGCCGGATCCGGCACGACGGCCAACGGCTCCTGCGCGAGCTTCTCCGCCAGTGCCCGCGGCATGTCGCCGACGATGATCGTACGCTCTGCCAGCTGCTCGGCGACCTCGTCCAGGGGCGAATTGCGCAGGTCGGATGTCCGCACCCAACGACCGTTTCGGTGTCGGAAGTCAGCATACACGGCTCTACCGCGACCGGCCCGCACAAACGCGCGAATCGGCGAGCGGTGCCCGGTGTGAGGATATGCGGCGACGTCGAGCGTACCCGTCCCCAGGATCGGAAGACCCAACCCGTAGCAGAGCCCCTTGGCGATACTCAGACCAACCCGCAATCCATTGAAACTTCCCGGACCAATCGCCACGGCGACGGCACCGAGATCACGCATCTCGAGACCAGCCAGTGCCAGCAGGTGCATCATCTGCGTGCTCAATGACGTCGTCTGATTTCGCCCCGCGTTCCAGACCAGTTCACTGCACGTTTCGCCATCGTACAGCGCCAGCCCCGTTACGGAGGTTGAGCTATCGATCGCGAGCAGTGTGCGGCCGCCGCTGGGCACCAGATACCTCCACTCTGAGCAACTCGACCATCGCGTCGAAGCGTTCTCCGTTGGGCCGAAAAACCAACCGTCGCTTGGAATCCGAAAGATGGCGAAGCTCAATCAACATATACTGCTCGAAAGAGGACGTCGGCAGCCTCTCCGGCCACTCGATCACCACGATCCCGTCATCAGCATCGAGATATTCCTCGTAACCGAACGTGTCGAAATCCTGCGCGCCTTCGAGGCGGTAGAAATCCAGATGAAACAGCGACACTTGCCCGCCGTCAGCCGTGCGCCCCACGTGCTCCGCAGCGAGCGCGTACGTCGGACTCTGAACGTATCCCTCGACGTTCAGGCCGCGTGCCAGGCCCTGCACGAGCGTCGTCTTACCGGCTCCGACCTGTCCCGCCAGCAATATGAGGTCACCAGCCCGAACCAAACGACCAAGACGGTAGCCGATCTGGCGTGTTTGATCTGGACTATGCGAAATGACGTCAAGCGCCGAGCGGCGCGGGGGCATCGCGAACGACCTTTCGAAATGGGAAGCGCAAAACGTGCGGCGCCGATCCTCAGCACCGGCGTGCCACGAACTGGGCCGCCGGCCCATCATAGCCTCGCGTGTGTCACCGAGACAAGCGCGGTTTCAGAGCGACTCAGTCGATTGGTGGCCGGCGCTCGGCCCACGGTCGCGCGCTCTCGAACGCAGCGGCCGCGCGCAGCACCGTAGCGTCGTCGCGCCAGCGCCCCACGATCTGCAGCCCGACCGGCAGCCCATCAGACGCGAAGCCACAGGGCACGGTCGCGGCCGGCTGTCCAGTCAGATTGAAGACGTACGTGTAGGGAGTCCAGCTAAGGTAGCTGGTCGGCTTTCCGGCAACTGTTCCCGGCTGATCCTGACCGGCTGGAAACGCAGTGACCGGAACCGTCGGCGTCACCAGGAAATCGTACTGCTCAACTAATCCCAGTACCTTCTCGGCAAAAAGCGCTTTGTAGTTCTGAGCCGCGGTCAGATCCACGCCTGAATAAAGGAATCCCTCCTCGACGACCTTCGCTCTGCCTGGATCGATTTCCGAACGAACCTCTGAGTAGTCGTCTCGGTGTCCCGCAGCCATGCCAGTCGCCCAAATGACCGAGAGCGGCTCCCAGGGATCTTCGAGATCTGGCTCAATCTCGATGACTTCTGCCCCGAGATGGCGAAACGCCCCCACGGCGCGCTCGACGATCGCGAGCACCTCTGGCTCGATGCTGGCGAATCCGAGCTTCGGGCTCCAGGCCACCCGCATGCCCCGAACTCCGCCCTCACACGCCGCGACGTAGTCGCTGTCACGCCGTTCAATCGAGTTGCGGTCGCGCCAATCCGCACCGGCGATCACGTTCAGCATCATGGCAGCATCCCGCACGGTGCGCGTCATCGGGCCGACGTGCGCTAAAGCCTCGACCGCACTTGGTGGGTAATAGGGCACCAGCCCGAAGGAGGCCTTCAACCCGAAGATTCCGGCAAAGGACGCGGGAATGCGGATTGATCCAGCGCCGTCGGTTCCTTGTGCCAACGGGCCAAGTCCGGCGGCGACTGCTGCCGACGCGCCGCCACTCGACCCGCCGGGTGTGCGCGCCAGATTCCACGGATTCAACGTCGAACCAACCAGCGGATTGGTCGACTCCCCTTTCCAACCGAGCTCCGGCGT
Source organism: uncultured Chloroflexia bacterium (assembly GCA_963815715.1). Taxonomy (GTDB): domain Bacteria; phylum Chloroflexota; class Chloroflexia; order Thermomicrobiales; family Thermomicrobiaceae; genus CALAGB01. Next base: position 635,343 of record CAWFHU010000001.1, read on the forward strand.
GTTGGTCTTTCCGAGCAGCACTCCGCCTGCCCGCGTCAGACGCTCGACGATCGGCGTGTCAAAGTCCGGAACCCAGTCGCGCCACAATCGCGATCCTTTTGTCGTGCGAATTCCTTTGGTTGGCGTCAGATCTTTCAATGAATAAGGGATGCCGGCCAGGTATGGCACGCCGCTCCCGGTCGCATACGCCTCTTCGGCGCGCAACGCGTCCTTCATGGCTCGCTCGGGTGTCACCGTAACGAAGGCGTTTAGCTTTGGATTGAGTCGAATCGATGCGATTCAGGACGGCGCGAGCGACTTCGACCGGCGAGAGACTGCGCCGCGAAAATTCATGCCGAAGCTCGCTGGCGGACATGTAACACAGTTCGACGTCGCTCACTCAGCACCTCCGGTTCATTGCCGTCAGCCGAAAATCGTCGATCGCGGATATAGGGCGGCACTCGTCCCGTCTCGAACGACGGCCCTAGCTCTTCGGACCGAAATGGACGAACGCACCTGGTTCGATCGTCTCGACTCGACCATTCTGCTGGCGCAGCTTGATCTCGGGACCGCTCTCCCCAGCCTTTTGCATCTCGCCGATGCGCACAGGCTCGGGAAATCCAGCGCGCCGGAACGCGCGGCAGACGCGGTGAAACACAGCCGGGCTCGCTGTGAAGAGAAGCTCGAAGTCTTCCCCTCCCCGCGTAGCCACGTCGAACCAGTCCGTGAACGACCAGCGAATGGACGAAGGGATTGGAATCTTGGTCGAGTCGATCAGGGCTGAGACGTCTGACGCCGCACACAGCTTGGGAAGATCACCGAGCAGGCCGTCGCTTATGTCAATCGCTGCGCGGACCCCACATCGAACCAACAGGCGTCCCTCTCGAACGCGCGGTGTCGGTCGATCGAACTTGGCCCGCATCGCTGGTGCACCGTCGATGTCGTGCAGATTGTGCTGGTAGATACGCAGACCAGCCGCGGCCATTCCGAGCGGCCCAGTGACCGCCACGATGTCTCCAGCCTTGGCGGCCGAACGAAGCAACAGCGGCTTACCGGCGGCCGAGGCTTCCCCCATCACAGTAATGGAGATCACGATACCGAGTGGAGAATCGCTGATGTCGCCACCGGCGATGGTCGTGTTGAACTGACGTGCCAGTCCATTGAGACCTTGATAGAACTCGATGACTTCGCGGTCCCGCTCGTCGCCGCGCAATCCAAGCGACACGATCGCGACTCGCGGCAGTGCGCCCATGGCGGCAATGTCGCTCAGATTGACCGCCAGGGCCTTATGGCCGAGATCACGGAAGTCAACCCACGGAACGCGGAAATCGACGTTCTCGATGAGCATGTCATTGGTGACGACGAGTTCGTGACCCGGTCGCGGCTTCCAGACCGCGGCATCGTCGCCGATACCCAGCACGAGACGGTTCGTCTTGTGGAGGATCAGGGTCTTTCTGATCGATTCGATCAGTTCGAATTCGTCAATTTCACTTACCGGGCGTCCACCTGAAGGTATTCGCATCGCCCGCGTCTAGTCCTTTCGTTTCGCCCGATAATCTTTGGCGGCCCGCTCATACACACTAGCTGTCTCGCGCGCGGTTCTCGTCCAGCTAAACTGCATCGCCTGATCGAGCCCTCGCTGTCGCAAGGTCCGGCGCAGGTCCTCGCGGTCAGTCAGCGACTGGATGGCTTCACTGAGCGCGCTGATGTTGGATGGATCAACCAGGATTCCGGCATCACCGGCTACCTCCGGTAGAGACGACGTGTTGGACGCGATGACGGGGACGCCGCAAGCCATCGCTTCGACGACCGGCATGCCGAATCCCTCGTAAAGTGACGGATAGACGAAGATCGTCGCCGCGCTGTACCAGTATGGTAGATCCCGTGATTCCGCGAAACCCTTGAAGACGATCTCCCCAGCCACACCGAGTGCGCGCGCCTGCTCCAGGATTGGCTCATACATCCAACCCTGCGCGCCGACGACGACGAGCGGCAACCGGTTCGCGGGGTCCAGTCGCGCCCAGGCTCGCATCAGAGCGATCAAGTTCTTGCGTGGCTGCAGCGTGCCGAGAAACAGGATGAACCGTTCCGGCAAATCATGTTTCTTACGGAAAGTGGCGAGTGCCTCCGGATCCTCGATCGGCTTCATGGCGGGATCAAGTCCATTCGGCACGACCACCACACGATCAGGATCGACGTCGTAGAAGTGAATGATGTCCGCGCGAGTGCTCGACGAGACGGCGATGACACAATCGGCGTGTTCGACCGATCGGCGCGTCATGGCGGTCAGGTAACGCTGCTTGAGCCCGGGATACTGCTCCGGATAGCGCAGAAATGCGAGGTCGTGAACCGTCACGACCACTGCCCGGCCGCTCATTAGGGGCGCGACATTTACGGTCGCATGCGCGACATCGATGTTGTCGCGCTCTAGAGCAAACGGCGCGCTTAGTTGTTCCCAGAGGATTCGCGTCTCGGGTCGACCCGTTGGCAAGAGGCTGGTCGAGAACCGCAGTCCGGGGCGATCGCCGAAGTCCAGGCCGCCGCGCCGTGCGTGTCGACCGGCATAGACGGTAAAGCGGTGGGGTGATGCCGTTGGCAACTCGCGCAGAAGAAATTCGATGTAGCGGCTCACACCTGCCTGGCGGTAGCCAGGTCGCAAGTCGAGCAGATGAGCAAGGATGCCAACATTCAATCGAGGTCCCCCGGTTACGTGAACGGTTGCCCGCGGCGGCCAATACTAGCATACGTGGGGATGGTTCCGATTTTCGGGCCGTTTCATTGATTTCAATGCATATCAGGCCTAATGCTATACTGACCGGAAATGCCGCGACCGATGATTCGCATACGAATCGGCCATCAGTTTGCGGCAAATGCGGAATGCGCGATCGGCCGCACAGCGGCTCGACAACTCGTTCAAACAGTCCGACCGGCTTCTCCCAACCGTCCGACAGGGCGGAAGCGGCGCGGATCGGGCCGGAGAAACACTCACCTCATGCATCAAGCCTCGAACCCTGACGACGCCATCGATCAATTCAAAGCTTCCTATCCGTTCGAGCTCGATCCCTATCAGATCGACGCCATTCGAACGTTTCTGGCGGGCGATTCAGTGATGGTGGCCGCGCCAACCGGAACAGGCAAGACCGTCGTCGCCGAATTCGGCGTCTACGAGTCGTCCCACCGCGGCGGCAAGGTGATGTATACGACGCCCATCAAGGCGCTCAGCAATCAGAAGTTTCGCGACTTGCGCTCCATCTATGGAGACGAAGTCGGCCTTCTCACTGGCGACGTCACGGAAAATCCGCGAGCGCGCATTATCGTCATGACCACTGAAGTGCTGCGCAACATGCTCTTGCAGTCTCCCTGGGAACTGGATGCCGTCGACTGCATCATTTTCGATGAGGTGCACTACATCGCTGACCCGGAACGTGGGACGACCTGGGAAGAGGCGATCATCCTCTGCCCGGACCACATTCAGCTGATCTGCCTCTCGGCCACCGTCTCCAATGCCCAGGAGATCGCCGACTGGATCACACGCACACATCGGCCCATTCGTCTGATCACGAATTTCAAGCGCGTGGTTCCGCTTGCGCTCTACTATTATTTGGATCACAAGCTGCGTCTCGTCATCGATCACGCTGGCGATCAGGTCGCTGACTTCCCCCACACCGGTGGCGAGATCAGGCGCCGCGTCAGCCAGGGTGGATTCACCGCCGAAACCAGACGGCAAATCGAAGAGACCGAGCCACAGCCATGGGAGATCGTTCAGACACTTGCCGCAGACAACATGCTCCCGGCCATCTATTTCCTGTTCAGCCGTCGTGACTGCGAGGACTTTGCGCAACGACTGTTGGTTATGCGACCGCAGCTTGTGCGTGACGACGAGACCCGCAAGCGCATCGAACACGTAGTTTCGACCTATCTCGGCGGTCTGCGCGTAGAAGACCGAGAGCTACAGCAGGTGCAATCGATCGTGTCGCTGGCGCGTCAGGGAATCGGCTTCCACCACGCGGGCCTGTTGCCGCTACTCAAACAGCTGGTGGAAGTCCTCTTCAGTCAGGGATTGATGCAGGTGGTCTTCGCTACGGACACGTTGGCGCTCGGCGTCAATATGCCCGCACGCACGGTCGTTATCGGTCGTCTTAGCAAATGGGACGGACGACGACGCAGGCTGCTGATTCCCAACGAGTTTCAGCAGATGGCGGGACGCGCCGGGCGGCGAGGCATGGACCCTCTCGGCAACATCGTCGTCCCGAACAGCCCCTGGATCTCATTCAAGGACACGCTCGAAATCGCTACAGGTGAACTGCTTCCTGTTCGCAGCTCGTTTGCAATTCGGTACAACACGGTCCTGAATCTTTGGGACCCTCCGCACGGCAACCGCGTGCGGCACATGCTGCAGCAGTCTCTCTTCCAGTTCCAGACGGCACGTCGCATCCGCGATCTCGAGGATTTCGCGCTGGACAAGGGCCAGGAAATCGATGAAGTTCCGCAGGGCTGCCTCATCGGTCTCGATGCGGGCGACGAGTTGCTCGACGACTACCGTGGTATCAACTCGTCGATCAACACGTTACGCGGTCGCGAACGCCGCGTGCAGCGTGAGATCCACGAGCTGCGCATCCGTCTCGACGACCGGCCCTGGCCCGAGCCTGGCCGTCCCGCACTTCGCCGTGTGTTCAAAGATCTCGATCCGGGAACACCGGTACACTTGCGCGACGCTGGTTGGGCAATCTACCTCGGTCGCGGCGGGCAAGGTGGTGTCGGGCTGTTCTTGACGCAGAGCTCCGTCGAGCTCATCGTCGAGTACCGACAAATCGACTATCTCCCCGCTCCCGGGAATCCGGTCAAGCTGCCGGAGGCGCTTCGGTCGCCCGAATCGGTCGACGTCGATCTCCTTTCGATCGTCAGTGAGCAAGAACTCGATGCAATCTGGGAAGAAGTCGGACAGCTCGACTTGCCCGATCTAGACGCGATGGCTGCTGAGCATCGAAAGAAGTTGGACCTTCGCCTCGGCAATGAGCGCGCCTCGATCGAGTCTGATCTGACTGAAGTTCGCGAACAGATCCGCACACTGACCCAGACACGCACACAGCATCCCTGTCATACGTGTCCGCGCCGTAAGGAGCACCAGGCCAATCTCAAACGCGCGGCAGGGCTCGAGCGTGAACGCGCTTCGATTCAGACGGACCTGGGGCGCGAGCAGACCAGTGAAGAAGAGCGCATACGCCGCCTGATTCGCGGCATCCGTGACGTTCTGCACCGCTTCGGCTACCTGCATCGTGGCTATCCGACCGCCAAGGCGGACACACTGGCAAACGTCTTTGACACCCACGGGCTGATCCTGTGCGAGATGGTCGATCGCGGCTTCCTTGATCGACTCTCGGCTCCCAATCTGGCCGAGGTCTTCTCCTGGTTCGCCTACGACCGTGATTTCCGCTTCGGCAACTCCTTCACAATGCCGAATCGATTGGTGCTTCTCAGGCGCCGACTCGACGACCTCGAGCAGGAAGTCCTCTCCGCCGAGCGAAGCAACGGTTTGTTCATCACGAGTGGACACAGCGAAGGATTCTATGGAGCCATGCGCGCCTGGTGCCTCGGCTCGTCTATGGCGCGAATCCTGGAGCAGATCGAGCTGAGCGAGGGGGATCTCGTCCTGTCGTTCAACAAGACTATCGACATCATGCGACAGGTGCGCGAAATGCTGGGTCAGGCGATGCCCGACCATCCGCTCCGCGACGCACTGGATGACGCGGAACGCCTGGTGCGGCGCGACATCGTGGAACAATCGCTATCGATCGGCTTCCTTCCGCTCGTCGATGCGGAAGATCTTATGGCCGTCGACGCGGTCCCCGATCAGGCTGAAGCCTCGATCGACGTCTAACCACGGTCAAGATAGTCCAGCACATCTTGGTTCACGTCGTCGTCCATGGCCAAACCGTTGATGATAGTCGAGATGCCGCTGAAATACTGCAGAACCGAGAGCGCTTCAAGAATCTGAGCGTTGGTAATCCCCATCTTTTTCATACGCGCGGTATGCATGCGGATTCCGAACACGTTGTTCGACATCGTGACCGTCGCCCAGGCAAGCCATTCCTTCAGCATCGGTTCAAGCTCACCCTGATTCATGACGCTGCGCCGGTTCTCCAGAGCCGCCTTCAGCACGCTCGGGTTGTTACCCAGGACCTGATAGACGTTTGGCACCTGTCCGGCGCCAAACCCGTCCTTGATCTCCTGATACAGCTCACGTACCTCGTCGTCGGCCTCGTCTTCGGAAAAGTACGGAATGGTCGGCACGTCACTCTCCTATCAATCGCTGACTGTTGGAACATGGCGACTCCGGCGGCGCTGACACAGGTCGCGGCGCGACCGAGAGCCAGTCGCTGACTGAACTTATACCAGGAGGCTGGATCAGGGAATGGGAGAGGAGTGGGAACTCAGCGGTAGATCGCTCTATCTTCTGGCTCGACCACATCAACGATCATGTGCTGATGCTCGATGCCACCCATGTGGAAACGACGTCCGACCGGCCGGAAACCAAGATCCCGGTAGAAGTTGAGTGCGTGCGTCTGCGCATTGAGACTGATGACCGCTGCCCCGTGGTCGATGCTCGTGGTCATCAATCGACGCATGATGGCTCGCCCGACGCCGTGCCGTCGCGCAGGGAGACGAACCGCGACCCAGGCGATCTGCGCGTCGTCGAATAGATACGTGACGCGGCCGATTCCAACAATCTGGCTGTCGATGGCTGCCAGCACATGGACGCTGAGCTCGTCGTCAGGGTCGTCGTAGACCGAGTTCGTCAGATGCTGCTCGTCGACGAACACCTCCTGGCGAATGGCGTAGACCGCCGGACGCGCGTCCAGCCAATCAGCCACCCAAGCCCGCACTGGACTGTTTGATGGAGATTCTGGTCGACTCGGGTTAAAGAGCGTCACGTCCGTTGCCTTCTATTCCGAGACGAACGTCGACCTGCTGGTGTGCCTCGCGGCGCTCTTGGAGCCAGCCGATCCATCCGTTCAGCTCGGTTCTCGCATGAGCGCGCGCCGCCGCAACGTGACGCGGACCCGTGCCCCCCGGCATCTCTCGAGCGGCGACGCCGTCTTCCGGGGTTAGCGGCGGTGGAGACTGCCCCAAAATCTCTGAGAAACCGCTCCACTCGTCGGATGTCAGATCAGGGAAATCCTTGCTGTTTGTCACGCAGTAGGCCACCACGCGTCCCACGATCTCGTGCGCATCGCGAAACGGAACACCGGCCCGCACCAGATGATCGGCAACGTCGGTCGCCAACGAGAACCCGCCTGCGGCGGCGGCGCGCATGCGCTCGGATCTGAACGTGGCCGTCTCCAGCATTGGCGGTAGTACCTCGAGGATCAGTGAGACGTTGTCGAAGGTATCGAAGACACCTTCTTTGTCCTCCTGCAGGTCCTTATTGTAGGAAAGTGGGAGCCCTTTGGCCGTCGTCAACATCCCCATGAGGTGACCGTAAATGCGTCCGGTCTTACCGCGGATAAGCTCGGCGACGTCCGGATTCTTCTTCTGCGGCATGATGCTACTGCCGGTGGCAAACGCATCAGCGAGCTCGATGAACCCGAACTCGGACGACGACCAGATGACGAGCTCTTCCGCCAACCGCGAGAGATGCATCATCAGCTCGCTCGAAGCCGACAACAGATCGATAACGAAGTCCCGATCGGACACCGCATCGAGCGAATTCGCACACAGGCCGTCAAATCCGAGCAGGTCGGCAACAAATTGCGGGTCTACTGGATAGGTACCGCCGGCCAGTGCTCCGGCTCCCAGCGGTGATCGATTCACGCGCCCGTACGCAGATCGTAGTCGATCGAGATCGCGAAAGAGCATTTCGACATACGCCAAAAAGTGATGCGCCAGCAAGACGGGCTGCGCTCGCTGGAGATGTGTGTAACCCGGAAGGATGGTGTCGGGATATCGTTCCGCGAGGTTCAGGAAGGCGTCGATGACGTTGACCACCCCGCCGGCCAGTTCGACGACGGCGTCTCTCGTCCAATAGCGGAAATCGAGCGCGATCTGGTCGTTGCGGCTGCGTGCCGTGTGCAGGCGTCCCGATACGGTGCCGATCAACTCGCGCAGGCGACGCTCGACGCTGAGATGAATGTCCTCGTCTTCGAGCCGGAACTCGTAGGTTCCGTGTTCGATTTCGCCCAGGATCTGGCGCAGTCCGTGCTCGATCTCGGTCCCGTCAGCATCGCTGACGATGCCCTGTCGTGCGAGCATGCGGGCATGTGCGATTGAGCCGCGGATGTCCTGCCCTGCCAATCTGCGATCAAACGGCAACGAGGCGTTGAGGCGATCAACCAACTGATTTGTAGGTTGGCTGAAACGGCCACCCCACAGCTTTACATGCGCGGTCGCGGAGTCGTCCGCCACGTATCTCCCTCTCCCCAACAATTTCGCTTCGCCGGCCGGCAGGGCCGTTTCAGTCCACGGCGATACGAGGCGCGGACAATCCGTCCATCACTGGCAGAATGCGGCCGGTCTCGTCGACGGCGATGATTCCCGCTCGCTCCACCTCGACGCGCGGCCATGCCTCTTCCGCGACGAGAACGCGTTTCAGCGAGACAATGGCGACCTCGAGCATCGATGCGTCAGGCTCGCTGGTCGTCAGCCGCTGCAGCGCCATGCTCGGCGCGATCAAAATGCGGACGAATCGATTCTGGTCGTGCCCGGCCGACCACTTGATGAACTCATAGGCGATAGCCGCGATCACCGGAACCAGGACGATGCGCGAAGTGACGCGCCACAGGAAATCTGGCCGTCCAAGAAGCGCGAAGATGACGATCGAGATGAGCACCACCACCAAAAGGAAACCGGTGCCGCACCGCGTATGCTGCAGGGAATGGCGACCAACGTGCTCGACGTCGAGAGGATCGCCCGCTTCGTATGCATTGATCGTCTTGTGCTCGGCGCCGTGAAACTGGAAAACGCGCCGCACGTCCTTTACGGAACGCAAGACCAGCATGTACCCAACCAGCAACGCGAGCCGGATGAGCCCTTCAACCACGTTGCTGACGATCGAGCTCGAGATGTACTGATCAAGAAAGTGAATAACCAGCAGCGGCAGTACGAAGAAGAGTCCGATCGAGAAGAGAATCGACACTGCGACGGTGGCCCATAGTGCCACTCCTGACAGCGTTTCCGGCGGCTCGTCAGAGCGTTCGTCGGTCTCCTCGGTCAGACTCACATTGGCTGAGAAGACCAGCGCGCGCATCCCCAGAACCATCGTGTCCCAGAGCATGAAGACGCCGCGAACGAGCGGCCAAGGCCGCACTCGTCGGACAACGTCACTTCCCGACAGCGCTTCATGGTAGACGGCGATCTCGCCACTCGGCGCACGAACGGCGACCGCCATGGTAGTGCGGCCGCGCATCATGACGCCTTCCATAACCGCCTGGCCACCGTAATACGTTTTGCCCGACATCGTTGCTCCTGAGGTCTAGGATCGAAGTTGCATCGTTTGCTGGATTCTAACAGAACCACGCTGTAGAAATTGACCGTATGCGACCTCGAAATTTCCCGGTCACCCGCTGGCGCAATAGCCGCTGAAAGAAGAATCGCACGGCGATTTGCCTGGAGAGCAAACTCTCGAAAAACGAGCTAACGGGCAGAGGTTGGCTACGGCTGGAGCTTCGGACGGATCGCGAATCGGACAAGCTGGTTCACCACTACCAGCGCCGCATAGATTAGCGCCAGTATCGGTTGATGCGCGGCAAACAGGGCGGCCGTCGCCAATGCAAAGAGCAGCACCGCGAAGACGGTGTGCCACGGCTCCGGCACCGGAATCGACGCCTTCGGGGCGAGAAATACGCCCCACACGATCGCGACGACGACCGGCAGGAGCGCGCCAAGAAGGACCGCCAGCCAGAAACTACTTATTGACTCATATCCCCAGTACCCGAGCGCGGCGAGAAGACCCAGCTCGAGCAGGAAGCTCAGCGCCAGATTTCCTCCTCTGACAGCGATCATGATCGCCCTCCTCCGGCCTGGCGCAACCCGGCCGCGTACATCCCGACCAAATAGTGGAAGCTTTGATCGACATCGATCGGAATGCCGAAACCGCCCACCAGTTCCAGCGAGACGAACCCATGGATCAGACTTCGTAGGGCCCGCATCGCGTGGATCTGGGCCTCGTTTGACAGACCGTACGGTTCCAGCACTCGCCGCAGAACGTCGAGGATTTCATCGCTGACGGCCGCCCTGGTTGGCTCGGATGGACCAGGCGCTCGCTGCGAGGCGAGATAGAGATTCGGCCGTTGTTTGGCGAATTCGCGGTAGGCGTCCGCGATCGCGAAGATCGCATCGTTGCCCGCTCTCCCAATCGCCGCGCGTCCGATGCGCGCACCGAGCTCACGTGTGCCATACAGGGCGATCCCTCGAAAGAGATCGTCGAGACCATCCACATGATTGTAGAGAGATGGAGGCCTCACGCCGAGCTTTGTGGCGAGCTCTGACAGTGTCAGAGTAAGCCCAGACTTTTCATCGAGTAGATCGGCCCCTGCCTGAACGACCGACTCTCGATCCAAACCCGCCCTAGCTGGCATGTCGAACCTTGGCTCCGAGTCGCTTTTCGGCATCGGCGATCGCTGCCGCCATGGATTCCACTGCGTCTGTCAGGAAGGGCCCATGCCCGACCGCAATACGGCTTGGGCCAAGTTGATGAAGCCGACGGGCACTCTCGAGCGCGATCTCCTTATTCCACGTGGCCATGGCTGGGAACGGGAAGAGCGGCCGAATTGTTCCGGAAACCGCCGTGCCGGCCCGAGTCTGAAACGCATCTCCCGCGAACAGAGTGAGATCGCGCAGGTCGAGAAACGCGACGTGGTCCGGAGAATGCCCAGGAGAAGCGATCACTTCTAGCGAACCCACACGGTCGCCTACCTCGATAAACCGATCCGGTTTGGTCGTTCGAGCAGTGAAGGAGCCGGGCAGCTTGCCGTAGTCCTCATCTGGATCAAGTGAGAGATCACCGCTCAAGAAGCGCGCGGTCCGGGCTGTGGTCAGGACCTCGGCATCGGGCAACGCCGTGTGCAAGTCATCAAGCGCCCCGACGTGATCGCCATGCGCATGCGTCAGAACAATGCGGACGATCGGCGGGCCCAGTTGCTCGGCTGCTTTCAGGATGCCCCTGTGGCTCCCGCCGACGGCCGTGTCGATGAGTGTAAATCCATCTTCCTCCTGAACGAGATAGACGTTCACTGGAAAGAGCAATGGCCATCGTGTCAGCTGAATTGCTTGGTCGTTGATTCGCGTCAATCGCATGTGAATTCCTAACGTCAATCGATTCGCCGAAGACTATGTTAGCAGCATCATAAACTATGCTTATTAGTTTGTCAATGATTGGGATGAGCTGCGGGAATTGAGATCGATATCGTTTCCTGGCAATGGAGCGGCGGTCGCCAAGCCTGTTGTGTCGGACGATGCGAGCGGCCCTCATGAATGGGATTGAGCCTATAGGCACCTGTAGTATCATGACGGATGGATTCGGCGCCACGCTGCATTTCTCGGGCGCGTGATCGAGTTCCGCGAATCGATTGGTGAGCCAATGGGAGTGATGGGTACAGCGCAGATGAAGAGCCTCGAGTATACAGATTCATTCGTAACCCGGCATATCGGGCCGCGCGAGCATGAGATTAAGGAGATGCTTGATCTCCTTGGCTTCGATTCGCTTGACGACCTCATCGATGCCACCATTCCACGGCAAATTCGCACGTCACGACCACTGTCTTTTGACAAGATCGATCCCAACATCGGAGAGAATGGCCGAAGCGAATACGAAATCCTGGGTGATATGCGGAAAATGGCCGACAAAAACCAGGTCTTCCGCAGCTACATCGGTATGGGGTATTCGGACACCATCACGCCGCCGGTGATTTTGCGCAACATTCTGGAAAATCCTGGCTGGTACACCCAGTACACTCCCTACCAGGCCGAAATCGCGCAGGGACGTCTCGAGGCGCTCCTCAATTTTCAGACGATGGTCTCCGACCTCACCGGCATGGAGATATCCAACTCCTCCCTCCTCGATGAGGGAACGGCGGCGGCCGAAGCGATGTCTCTTTGTTATGCAGTCAAAGGACGAGGTCGCGATCTCGATGAAGCGTTCTTCGTCTCCGAGCTCTGCCATCCGCAGACGATCGAAGTCGTAAAGACCCGTGCGCGATCACACGGCATCGAAATCATCGTCGGGGATCACCGAACGTTCGATTTCTCGACGCCGGTCTTTGGGGCATTGGTCCAATACCCTGCGACGGATGGCACGATCTTCGACTACGCGGACTTCACCGCCAAAGCTCACGAAACCAACACTTTAATCGTGGTGGCAGCCGACCTTTTGAGTCTCCTCCTGCTCAAGGCACCGGGAGAGTTCGGAGCCGACATCGTGGTGGGTAATACCCAGCGCTTCGGGGTGCCGATGGGGTACGGCGGTCCGCACGCCGCCTATCTCGCCACGCGCGACGCGTACAAGCGACAGGTTCCAGGCCGAATTGTTGGTCTCTCAAAGGACATCGAGGGCCATCCGGCAGTGCGACTCGCCCTGCAGACTCGCGAGCAACATATCCGCCGTGAGAAGGCGACCAGCAATATCTGCACGGCGCAGGTACTGCTGGCCATCATCGCCGGAATGTACGCCGTCTACCACGGTCCCGACGGCCTGAAGCACATCGCCGAGCGTGTCCACCTGGCGGCAACCTCGCTCGCCGCCGGTCTGGCAAGACTCGGCTATCAAGTCGGCGGACCCTACTTCGATACGCTGCGCGTCGGGCTCGGTGAGAAGAACGCTACCGACATCCTGAGCGCGGCTGAAGCTCGGGAGATCAATCTGCGACCGATCGACGAGCACACCGTCGGCATTGCCCTCGACCAGACCGTCAACGCTGGCGATCTTCAGGACCTGCTCGAGATCTTCAATGGCGGTACCGCACCGGATTTCACCGTGGACGAGCTCGTCCAGAACAGCGACACCGCGATCCCAGCCGATATGGCCCGCGACACCCCCTATCTGACGCATCCGGTCTTCAACAGCTACCACTCCGAGACCGAGATGCTGCGCTACATCAGCCGTCTGCAGCAGCGGGACCTGTCGCTTACGACGTCGATGATTCCGCTGGGCTCCTGCACCATGAAGCTCAACGCGACTGCCGAGATGGAGCCGGTCACCTGGCCGGAATTCGGCAAGATCCACCCCTTCGTTCCGATCGAGCAGGCCGCGGGATATCGTGAGCTGACGAGTCGTCTCGAAGGGATGCTGGCCGAGATCACCGGATTCGACGCGGTTTCGTTGCAGCCAAATGCGGGCTCGCAGGGCGAGTACACGGGTCTCCTGGTGATCAAGCGCTATCAGGAGCACCGGGGACAGGCTGATCGCAACGTCTGTCTCATTCCCTCATCCGCGCACGGCACCAACCCTGCCAGTGCCGTCATGGCGGGCATGAAGGTGATCGTCGTCGCCTGCGATTCCAACGGCAACATCGAGATCGACGACCTGCGCGCCAAAGCCGAAGAACACAGCGAGCGGCTGGCGGCGTTGATGGTCACCTACCCGTCCACGCATGGCGTCTTTGAAGAGGCCATCACCGAAATCTGCTCAGTGGTCCACGAGCACGGCGGGCAGGTCTATATGGACGGTGCCAACATGAACGCGCAGGTCGGATTGACTCGGCCGGCAGAGTTCGGCGCCGACGTCTGCCATCTGAACCTGCATAAGACGTTCTGCATCCCTCACGGGGGCGGCGGCCCGGGCATGGGACCAATCGCGGTCAAGTCGCACCTCGCGCCCTATCTCCCGTCGCATCCTGTGGTGTCGACGGGCGGCAGTGAGGCCATCGGCCCGGTCGCTTCGGCGCCGTGGGGCAGCCCAAGCATCTTGCCGATCCCATATAGCTACATTGCCATGATGGGCGCGGCTGGACTGACCAAGGCCAGCCAGGTAGCGATCCTGAATGCCAATTACATCGCCAAACGCCTGGATCCGCACTTCCCGGTTCTCTACAAAGGGAAGAACGACATGGTGGCGCACGAGTGCATCGTCGACCTGCGGCCGCTCAAGGAGCGCACCGGCATCGAAGTCGAGGACGTGGCCAAACGACTGATGGACTACGGCTATCACGCGCCGACGGTCTCGTTCCCGGTCCCGGGCACGATGATGATCGAGCCGACCGAGAGTGAGTCGAAGCGAGAAATCGACAAGTTCTGCGATGCGATGATCGCCATCCGCAACGAGATCGCCGAGATCGAGCTTGGCTTGGCAGACCGCGAGGACAACGTGCTGAAGCACGCGCCACACACGTCCGCGCAGGTTACGGGTGATGAGTGGAATCGGCCGTATTCACGACAGAAGGCTGCCTACCCAGCGGAATGGCTCAAGATTGAAAAATTCTGGCCGCCGGTGGCTCGAATCGACAATGTCTACGGCGATCGCAATCTCGTCTGCTCGTGCCAGCCGATCGAGGCCTACGCCTAGCGGTTTTCGCGCGTAACAACGCACCGCGCTCTCCCACGAGGCCGCTTCAAACGTTGGAGCGGCCTCTTCTCATGCTCCCCTCATCCGTACGCTCATTCCGACCAGGCCTTGACAATTGGTCCACGCTACCGATGATCGAGTAGACTAGGGACTCCAAACGAGCGACGCTCGGACGAAAGGGGAAATTATGGGAGCCGATCGATTTCGGGCACCGCTGGCACTGCTGCTCGTCATCAGCGCATTCATCCTAGCGATTCCGACGGCGTCCGCCGCCGACACGGAAACCGTCCTGCTGCCTTGGGTGCCGAATGGTGACACGACTGGCGGTTTGGGGCCCTGGCAGGGGCATATCGAGGTGCAGAACACGTCCGATCAACTCTGCAGCTTTCAGATCTCGGTACCGGTCGAATCGGGCGGGTGGGTCACGCTGAACTCATTCCTGGTTGGGCCACACCAACTCTCCGATTTTTCGCCCGAAGACATTCGACTGCCCGCTCCCGGTGGCGCGGTGAGGGTTGAGTCGACTGGCTGCACGTTGGCGGTCGCGGTCAAGCAGGCAAGCGGCTCGTTCGAGCAGGCTCCCTGGTCGAGTGGTGCGTCAGTGGTGACCGGCTACACCGGCATCCCAGGAGTCGACGCCGCAAACCAACCCGACTGGATTCTGCCGATCGTTCAGACGAATAATGGCTGGAACTCCTATATCCGCCTGTCGAATTACGATTCACTGAACGCCAAGAACATCAAGCTCGATGTCTATCCATTCCACAACGTAGGGGGAAGCGGCGCTCCGATCTTCTCCGAGACGATCGCGGTGCAGGCTGGGCACACCCAGACGATTGACATGTTGGACGCACTGGGCTCGAGCGGATTTATCGGCTTCGCCCGGGTGACATCAGACGGAAACATCGCCGCGATGGTGCAGCGAGAGAAGGCATCGACCGGCATGGCGATGATCAATCTCGCGTCGAGCTATGCAAGTGGCGAGGCGTCGATTCAGACGGTCGGCCCAAACGCTCTGCAAGCGCCGATCATCTTCAACGCCTACAACGGGTGGAATACCGGAATCAACCTGGCAAACCCGAATGACTCTATCGCCAACGTCACGATCTCCTATCCGGGATCGGGGCGTGATGATGACGTGCTGAGCATATCTCCCTTCTCGTCAGACTACGTCTACACTCCATCGACCGCGCCAAATCAAACCGGCTTTACGGGGAGCGCCATCATCTCGTCGGACGTTCCGGTGGCCGCGGCAGTAGATGAAGTGAAGTACTCCTCTGACGACGCGATCTCGTACATCGCCGTTCCGGCGGTCGACAGCACTGTTGCCGTTCCGCTGGTCTTCAAACAATCACAAGACGGTTTGTTGAGCGACAACTCTGGGATCAACATCAGTAACGCTGGGGACTCGACGTCGACCGTGGAAGTAACGGTCTATGACGAGGTGGGGAATTTGGCGGGAAGTCCATTTTCCATTCTGGTTCCGCCTCATGCCAGCAACT
Organism: uncultured Chloroflexia bacterium; assembly: GCA_963815715.1. Lineage (GTDB taxonomy): Bacteria > Chloroflexota > Chloroflexia > Thermomicrobiales > Thermomicrobiaceae > CALAGB01. Next base: position 651,318 of record CAWFHU010000001.1, read on the forward strand.
TCGTCTATATTCCGTCGACCGATGTGCCCCCGCACAACTTCGGTAGTGCCGTCGTGACCGCGGTCGATGGATCACCGATCGTGGCGGTTTCGAATGACGTCGCCTACGACATCGTGTTGAACGGTTCGGCCGTCTTCAACGCGCCGTCGGCGAACGGTCTGTACCGCATCGGTCCGCCTCCGGCGCAGTAGCAACGACTGACGTGAACGAAAGAGCCTCCGCGATGCCGCGGAGGCTCTTTCCAATGCTGGCCGTGATTGGGAGCGGAGTTCAACTCTCCGTCGTGGATTGGTTCACGCGCAGCACGTCCTCGGCATGCGCCAACGCGTCAGTCAGCTCACGTTGTCGCAACGCCTGGGTCAGATCACCCCTGGTGCGCTCCAGCACGCCACGCACCATGTCGGTGGTGCGGCGCAGTCCCCCGGTTACCGCATCAGGATAATCGACCGACACCAGCAGGTCGTAGATTTCATCCATGGCTGAGAGCAACTCGGATGCACGCGCCAGATCGTGGCGACGCATCGAGTCAAGCGAGTAGCGGCGAAGCTCTCCTGCTGCCTCCCCCAGTCCATTGAGAAAGACAGGATCCTCGACGTTGAGCTCACCTGGCGTTGGCATTCCGCTGCGGCTGATGATGCCGAGCGTGATGCGAGCTTCGGCGTACTCTTTCTGGGCATCCTGCACATAGCCTGTCCAATACAAGTTCGGATAGTCGTGCAGGTCTTTTTCGAGCGAGTCGCGCATGGTTCGGGCGTCCTCGAGCAGCTCGATCGCCGTATCGAACTCGTTGCGATGCACAGCCCGTGTCGCGTTTGCGCTCAACCGAACCACGCGCCGACTCTCGGCCAGCGCGCGCTCGCGCAGCGAGTTGATACCGTCGAGACGACCGATGATTTCTTGCCCGATTTGCCAGAGACGTCCATCCTCGTCAGGCATGAATTTGAGCTCCCCTCACGTGCATTACGTCCGTAGTGTGGCTTTTCGCCGATCGTGTCTGACACAGCATCGTCTTTGGAATTCCCGCCCCTATGCTATACTGAACACTGGTCATCGCGTCGAATCACATGCGCTCGGCGCGGCTAATCTGCCCTCGTAGCTCAACGGATAGAGCACTTGGCTTCGGACCAAGGGGTTGGGGGTTCGAGTCCCTCCGAGGGTACTTCATCGCATCAAGGATCCGCACGCTATCGGTCGAAACCGGCCGCGAACGTGCGGATTTGTTATGTCCCGTGGCGTTTGTCCGAAGGGTACGCGCACGTGGAGCGACATACCTTACTGGCATGCTATGATCCGCCGTACGGCATGACATGAGGATGTTCTGAATTTCGACCGGAAGGCAATGAGGCATGCGGGCTGTAGTCGTATCGATCGGTTCCGAACTGACTGAAGGTTTCCTCACCGACACCAACGCCACGTTCCTGGCGCAGGAAATGTCGGCACTCGGCATCGAGCTCGTCGGCGTCAGTCAGGTAGGTGACAACCTGGAACGCATCGTGACCGTCCTGCGACGAGGCTGGGAAGACGCTGACCTGATCGTCACGACCGGCGGAATCGGTCCGACAGACGACGACATGACGCGCGAATCGATCGCCGCGCTCCTGGGCGAAGAAGCCAAAGTCGATCCAGAGCTGCTCGAAGTCGTTGCCAAATTCTTCCGCTCGCGTTCGATCCCCATGCCGGAGCAGAACTCCAAACAGGCCTGGCTCATACCTTCCGCACAAGCGCTGCCGAACCCGATGGGTACCGCTCCCGGCTGGATAACGCAGCGAGGCGACAAGTTCATCGTGTCGATGCCGGGAGTGCCGCGCGAGATGCGCCGTATGTGGGCCGAACAGGCCGTGCCTCGTCTCGCACATCGTCTAGGCGACCAGTTCTACGTCTCCAAAACGCTCAAGACCATCGGCATCGGCGAATCAGCAGCCGAACGCGCTATCGCCGACGTCATTCACCGGGGCTATCCCGTCGTGGCGACCTACGCCAAGGATGACGGCGTCCATATCCGCATCGTCGCTGGATCGCCGGATCGAGATGCGGCCGCGGCAGCCGTGCGCCAGACCGAGGTCGAGGTGCGCACAATTCTCGACACGTACGTCTACGGAGAAGACCCCATCACGCTCGGAGCGGCCATTCTCGCCCCAATCGTTGAGTCGGGCGACACGCTTGCGATCAGTGACTCTGGTGCGGGTGGAAGAATCACGTCACTCATCGCCGAGGAGCCTGCCGCCGTGGTCCACTTTGCCGGCGGTATTACGCGCGCCTTCAGTCACGCAGCCTCGGTCAACGGTGTCGACGCCAACGAGCCGGACGCGCCTCTAGCGCTCGCCAGACTCGAGGCGGCTCACGTTCGTTCCATGTTGAAGGCAGATTACGGCTTTGCGGTCGTGGTCCGTCTGACTCCCGGTGAACGCATGGACCTCACGAAAGGGGACATTGCGCTCTGTCTGAGCGGCCGAGGCGAGCCACAGGAGCGCGAGCACTCAGTGACATCTATACCGTCGGAGGTGCGACGGCGCGCTGGGATGTGGGCGGCGGAGTTCCTCCGCTCGACGCTAATGACCGAGATCGCCTCCCGAGTCTGATTCGGCGTCCCGGATCGATGTCCAATTGCGTCGAAGTCCATACCGTCGCAAGCGCCACCAGAGTCCAATCGGATAACCGGCCATCTTGGCCAAGTCACCGAGCACCCGCAGGCCTGGGATCAGCATCACTGCCTTGGTGACATCGCCGATCGCCAGCGACTGCCGGCGCCGCAACACGCGTTGAACCGGCCTGGCCAGATACCAGACACCCCCAGTTCCCAGTGCAATCAAAGCTACTCGATCTCGGCGTCGCAGGGCCCACGGCAAAACCAGGAGGTACGAGGCATAGCGCAACGCATGCCTGCGCGCGAAGAGCCCCGCTTTGCCATCGCCCCTCGCATAGCGATAGTACTGATCCCAATGGGAACGTGCCGACGGCCGTGGAGCAAATTCCACGATCGCGCCTGGGACGAACTCGAAGCGGGCGTCGGCTCGCTTGAGGGTCAGATCGAAGACCAAATCCTCGCAGTAATCGAGCCACTCCGGGTATTCGATACCGATGTCGAATAGTGAGCGCCGGAACGCGACCGATCGGCTCGACGGCAGGAAGCGGTCTGGACGAATTTCGTCAACGTCCGGCAAAGTCGTCGCTGCCAGGGCAATCTCGAACACGTTTTGCGCATCCGCCTCAAAGAAGCCAGCAACGACGTCAGGTTGCTGGCTCTCGCGCCGCTGAAACGGTTCCACCAGTCGCTCGAGCCAATCCGGGCGCAGGCGAGTGCCCGCGTCGGTAACCGCCACGATGGAACCGCTCGCCCGCCGCAACGCGATGTTGCGCCCCCGCGCGATGTTCGCCCCCGGTTCCGAAACGATGATGAATGGCAGGTTGGTCTTCCAGGAGCGAGCCACATCGAGCGTTTCGTCGCTCGACCCTCCGTCGACGAGGATCACCTCGTTCGGCTGGAGCGTCTGAGCATCGAGCGACGCGAAGAACACCGGTAGGGTCTCGGCCTCGTTCTTGACCGTCAGAATCAAGCTGATGCTGGGCGCATCGCTAGCGGACATCGCTCGCCTCTCGTTCAAAGGCGGCCATGAGCTCGTCCTGACGCGCAATCATGTCTACACGCTTCTCCGGCTCGAGGTCGTCGTAACCGAAGAGATGCAGCAAGCCGTGCAGCGACAGGTAGGCGATCTCACGACAGATCGTGTGACCCACGTCAGCGGCCTGCACCTCGGCCGTTTCGAATGACACGGCAATGTCACCGAGATACGGCGCGTCGCCAGGAAAGCTGAGAACGTCGGTCGGCCCGGGAATGTCCATGAAACGCTGATGCAGGTCAGCGATTTCCGCGTCATCGCAGATCCAGACTCCAACCTCGCCCGACCGCCCCTCGGCACGCGCCACGTATCGCAGAAGCGCGGAAAGCCGCTCGACGTCCACCATCGGAGCGCCGTCGCTGACCGTAATGCCGACCTCGAGAGGTGGGTTATGGGGCATCGATTACGACGCCTCGACGGGCGACTTTGCGCTCGCCTTGGCGTGTGGCAACGGTACCTTCAACTCGGGATACTCAACACGAGGATGGTAGATGCCTTCTAGAATGGAGATGAACGCCGAACGAATTTGCTCGACCTGTTTGAGCGTCAAATCGCACTCATCAAGCTGACCGTCGTCCAGACGCGACTTGATCACTCCGTCGACGACCCGTTGCAGCTTCGCCGCGCGCCGCACCGTCTTGCCGTCGGCTGGAGTTTGCTCTTCAAAGAGCTTGCCCGATTGCGACGCGGCCCGCACCGCTGCCTCGACGCTGTCTGCCAGCATGATGACGCCAGCCTCTTTGGTTTGTGGCTTGGGCCCGGGATAGCGGAAATCTGACTCGTCGACGTCTTCGCCGTTGTTCAATGCCTCGGTATAGAAGTATTTGATCAAGGACGTTCCGTGGTGCTGCTGGATCACGTCGATGATCGTTTGAGGAAGATGTGCCTTTTTGCCCAGTCGGACGCCATCGAGAACGTGCTCTTGAATGATGCGAGCACTGGTGCGCGGATCCAACGCGTCGTGCACGTTAGCCCGATTCGCCTGATTTTCGACGAAGAAGCTCGGCCGCAGCACTTTCCCGACGTCGTGGTACAGCACGGCGACGCGCGTGAAGAGCGGATCTCCGCCCACATGCTCGACCGCACTTTCGGCCAGGTTGCTCACCATGATGCTGTGGTGATACGTGCCCGGCGCCTCACGCGCAAGCCGATAGAGGAGTGGTTGATTGGGATGCGCGAGCTCAAGGAGCTGAAGATGCGTCGTGATTCCGAAGATGCGACCCAACACACTGAACGACAAGAAGGTGAGGCTGGCTGACAGGCCTCCGTTGGCGACCGCGCTGTAGAGGAGCGTTCCGGAGCCTGAAACACCAAGATTCCCGTGCACCAGCGCAAAGAGGACGGCGCTGACGAAGACCGATACAGCCACACCAAACCCGGCCCAGAGGAACGTCATGGTTCGCTCGGCGCGCCAAATGACCGCGGCTCCGGCGACACCGCTGAGGAAGGCGAAGAAGGTAACGTCGAAGGCGTTGCCCGCGACGATACCGAGATAGAGCGCCAGGAAACCGGCGCAGACGACCGCGACCTGGAAGTCGAGTAACACGGATAAGAGCATCACGGCCGCGGCAGCTGGGAACATATATTTGAGATTGGTGCTCAACAGCCAGAAGCGACCTGCCACCACGGGAACGGCGATGACGAGACCCACCAGCAAGAGCTGCTGGTTCTGCCAGAGACCGCGCGCAAATTTGTATAGGTAAAAGACCAGACCCAGCGTTACGAACCCGAGCAGTCCGAGGACGCCCATGAATTGCTGCCAGTTGTGTGACGGGGTCAGCAGGTTGAAATAGTCGAGCTTCTCGATATCGTCCTTGGTGACCGGGTCACCATCACGCACGATCACCTGGCCAGACTGCACGGTCAGCATCACCGGTTCAACGGCTCGCGCGGCCGCCTCTCGAGCCGCCTTGGTCTGCGCCTCGTCCACCTGCACGTTGGCGCGAATGAAAGGCTGCGCCAGGGCCACGGCGAGTTGTCGCTCGCTCAACGACATCGGCACGTTGGAGCGGGAGAGCAACGTCTCTTTTTCTGACGCCACGTCCTCAGGCTTTATCTGGTCTGCCATCGCCACGGCCAGCAACCGTGTTGCCTCCGACGAGACGCGCGACCAGGCATCGTTGCTGAGCAGAGCGAGCGAGGTGGCGTCGGACGCACTGAGGCCATCAAGAACCGAGCGAATCTGATCGCTCATGTTGGTGTTGGCGACGGGTGTGGCGCCGGAGCGAATGGCGTCGATCTCGTTGAGCGCCCCGCGCAGGCTCGCGAGCTGCGCTGGCGGGACGGTGTCATCCTGCTTCAAAACGATGTTACGAGAGTCGTCGTAGGCTTCCTGTTGGCGTTCCTGCGTACTGATATCGCTGACGAAGGTCGCCGTGCGTGGTGCCTTGATGGTGCGATTGGCGATCTCGCCCGCTTTGAGATTGAGTGAATCTGATTGCCAGGTGAAGTAGAGGACCAGACCGAGCACGCTGAAAATGCTGAGCCCAAACAGAACGAAGCGTGAAATTCGCCAGATCGACGAGCCACGCCGGCCCGTGCGACGAGTGAACCAGGAGACCCGGGCTGCGCCGAATTGTGAGTCACCGTGCGATGTCGAGTTCATCGATCCGCCTGACCCGCGTTCGGTTCGAAAACGATGGAGTCTCACCGAGAGCTAGCCGCCCTTGGCTCTATTGCCTTGTTCGGACAAGGCGGTTCGAGCGGCTTGCGCCACGGCGTTGCCAGATGCGAGTTGCCCCACGCGCTCGCGCAAGACCGGTATCACCCGGCCCATATCGCCTGGCCCCGACGCCTGTAGCGATCCCACCACATCACGAGCCAATTGCAGCAGCTCGTCTTCCGAAAGCTGCGGTGGGAGGTACTGTTCCAAAACCGCGATCTGTGCCTTCTCAACGTCGGCAAGATCCTGACGGCCACCGCGTTCGAATTGCTCGATCGAGTCGTTGCGTTGCTTGATCTGTCGCTGAACGACCGCCACGATCTCGTCATCCGAGAGTGGTCGTCCCCGCTCGATCTCGACGTTGTGAATCTCAGAACGGAGAAACCGTACGACGTCGCGACGCGTTGTATCTGAAGAACGCATGGCTTCTTTGAGATCGTTCTGAAGCCGGGCTGCAAGGTCTGCCATATGCTGGATCACCATGTGATCGGGCTTCATGGTGGTGCCCGATGTGCGATTTGACTTTCACGAACAGTGGGACGGACAGAAGCCGGTGGCATTGATCGCGAGAAAGTTGCTGCTGTCGCGGAATTATATCCCTCGCTGTGCATATCCGTCAACGCGGCAAGCGGCGGTGCATCATTCGTTCGTACGCGGGCTACGAACTGAAGCCATCCAATCGGGTCGTTCAGTCACCGTTGCCGATGGCATGCAATTGGAGGACCAAGGTCGTCTTGACACTCTGATTAGGGTGCAGTTAGAATTGCTCCAACGAGCCGGAAACGGTTCACGGCACACGCGGAAGTGGCTCAGCTGGTAGAGCATCTCCTTGCCAAGGAGAAGGTCGCGGGTTCGAATCCCGTCTTCCGCTCCAGATGCGGACCCCACGTCGAAGGGGTCCGTTTTTGTTTCTCCTATTTTCGCCTCCCAAACTGTTACCAGCACAGTCGCATTCACCCCTGCCAAGAGTACTGGTGGCAAGCGAAACGGCGCGGATCAACTTCTGGATCCGCGCCGCTCAACTTCGACAGTCTTATTGGCGACCGCGTTCCGTCTCGGTGGTCTTTACACCGACAGTAGGCGATCGAAGAAGGACCGATAGCGCTGCAAACCAACGCGAAGATCCTCGGTCGAGACGTCGTCCCCCTGGTCCCACTGCCGTTCGAGCGACTGTCGTTCTTCCGCAAATGAAGCAGCCAGCGACTTCATCACCTCGGCAATGAGGCTGTCAGCTTGCTCCACCGCCCGGCGCGGCTCATCGACGAATCCCGATTGAACCGCCGTCCAACGCGATCGGAAGCTCTCGGCCTGGTCCGTCGGGAAGAGGGGCGTCTGATTGCTGGTCTCCAGGTCCTGACGATCGACGCGACGATCTTCGGAGACATCATCGGACGTGTTTGACATGCCGGCCATATCTGCGGTGCTCAAGCGTTCTTCTTCCTGAAAACTCATGGTTGCTCCTTCAATGGTTCGAACGAGAATCGTCTGAACGTGGACGTGGATCTCACGCCCTCAGCTCTTTGTCCCGCGCGTTCGCGTACTCCTGTTCTCCCAGGAGATCGTTGAAGAGACTGCGATAGTGGACCATTGCTTTACGCAGATCTTCCGTGCTTGCCTCGCCACGCTCGCTCAATTGCGCCAACCGATGAGCGTCTCGATAGTTGCTCACCACGGTCGAGTGATCGACGGAGATATCGGCCGCACGCTGCTCGAAGTCGCCTACGGGATAGCCCCGCTTGAGCATCACGTCGCCGATCAGACTGTCGGCATCCGCCACAGCGCCAGCCGGATCATCAACGAACTGGGTCTGAACCAACTGCCAGGAATTGGCGAACCGGCCCCGGTCTTCTGCGGTGAGCGGCCGAATATCGAGGCGATCGACCCGCTCCTGTCGGCGCGCGAGCTCCGACTCTGCCTCGCGACGTGAATCGCTCGCATGGACGGTTCGCTCGTACTCCGGGCCGAATCGTCCCCGAAGCTCGTCTGACTTGCGTTTCTGCTGCAGATACCAGACGACCGCGAACACAGCTGCCACAACTATGACAGCAATAATGACCCAAACTGCGGTTGACACATTCACTATCCTTTCAATCTCGAGAATTCGGGCCGCGAGAATTTACGCAATCCCCACGACCGCGACCCAACCTGAAGAAGCCTCAATGCAGGAGTCGTGCCGCGCGATTCGATTTCCGAGACAGGTTGTCACAGGATCATGATGACTACGCCCAAATCAGACGCGGACTGGTCGTGCGGCTGAGAATCGCGACGGCATCCGGCGTCCGGTCAGCGATTCCGGAGATCGCGAGCAGCAAGGGAGAGTGAATGCTATGTTGGTGGGATCGAAGGAATTCAAGCCGTACGTGCCCGCAAACTGAGCGCGGATTCGGCTACACTTTGAGCGGAAAAGAGAGCCAGCGGAAATGGCGGAATGGCAGACGCTGCGGTCTTAAAAACCGTTGGGGGTAATCCCCGTGCGGGTTCGAGTCCCGCTTTCCGCACCTACTGTGGTTGAGAACGAACAAACGGGACCGAAGCATCCTTTCGGACGAGTCGAGCCAGTGCCAAATCGGCTCAGTTCGCCGACATGGGACTCAGCGCTTCCCAGGTGACCGGGATGTCGCGCATGAGCAAGGCAGAGTCAAACTCGGCGGTTCCCGACGGGAAACGGCTCTCGTCCAGAAAGTAGCTCGACGTTACCTCGTCGACTTTGAGTGGTTCCACGCGCCACTGATTGGTACGCAACTCGAGACCCTGATAACAACCAGCACGTCGAGTATCGGAAAACCCGACCGGCGCGTACTCGAAGAAGTCGGATACCTCACCGAGCGTACTGAAGACGGATCCATCCGGGAGGTCGCTCACAATTGACGCAGTCACTGACGCAGCGACCTGCTTATCATCGCTCGTGTACGCCACATGATAATTTCCGTCGCTCTCGAGAACGTCAAAGTGGGCGTGATGATGTTCACCTGGAAACAGCCGTCCGCCGACTAAAGTTGTCATGCGAGATGATGTGTCACGTCGAGGGATATAGACACCGCGACAGATACCCGACGGACCGTCCCACTCCACGGCGATGCGGTGAGCCGCGTTTTCGGTACGGAATCCAACAACCGCCGGCGTGCCTCTCGGTCGAAGTTGTCCCAACCGAATCATGCAAATGCCCGCCACGCCGACTCCGTGAACGATCTCAGGGCGGAACGGCGCAGGAACGATCTCGGCGAGCACATCCGGGTCGACCCGATAGTTGATCAATACGCGACGTTCGATTTTGCCAAGGATGCTGATGCTGGGTGTCATGTACCACTCCACAAAGTTGCACGGGATACCTTTTCAGATTCCATACTAGCATGGCGAATTGCGGATCTGATTGGACAAAAGTACTTCGCTGAACGAGCGCGACGAGGTTTCGACGAATAACGCGTCCCGCCTGTATTGGCATACGATACGGGAGCATGCGAGTTGGACCAGAATCCTCTCGGCTGACGCGAGATCAAGACGACCACGCGGGGTCTGGGAGCAACGACAGCTGTAACTTGAACGCATATGTGATGTGTGCTGAAAAATATTGCGAGGATGATTAACGCGATTGAGGGAGGCGTCTCATGAACTTTCCTAACGGTTTCTACTGGGGCGGCGCAACGGCGGCTTACCAGATCGAAGGCGCCGTGGCCGAAGACGGGCGTGGGCCAAGTATCTGGGATACCTTCACCCATATCCGAAGGAAACATCGTCAACGACGAGACCGGCGACGTCGCCTGCGATCACTACCATCGGTGGCGGGAGGATGTCGAGCTCATGCGCCAGCTCAACTTCAACGCCTATCGGTTTTCGGTCTCCTGGTCGCGAGTCATGCCGGAAGGTCGCGGACGCGTCAATGAGGCCGGGATCGACTTCTATTCGCGCCTGGTTGACGGACTGCTCGAGGCTGGCATCACTCCATTCTTGACGCTCTATCACTTCGACCTGCCGCAGCCGTTACAAGATGACGGCGGCGGCTGGCTCCGACGAGGCATCGCGGAGGACTTCGGCGCGTTTGTCGACGTCGTCAGTCGTAAGCTCGGGGATCGCGTGAAGCACTGGATGACACTCAACGAGCCCTGGTCGTTCGGAATGCTGGGCTACCTGGAAGGGGAGGACGCACCCGGTCTGCGGCTCGATCTTGGTTCGGCGCTGACTGTCGCCCACCACGCACTGCTGGCACACGGCGCCGCGGTCGAGGTGCTGCGTGCCAACGTCCCAAACGCGGAGGTTGGGATCGTGCTGGACGTCAACCACGTCGAGCCGGCCAGCGACGCATCCGACGACGTGGCCGCGGCGAAGCGCTACGACGGCATCCAGAACCGGTGGTATCTGGACGCCCTCTTTCGAGGAAGCTACCCGAGCGACATTATCGATTTGGTCGGTAACGCCGCGCCGCGGATTGCACCTGGCGACATGCAAGCGCATCAAGCGCTGCCAATCGACTTCCTGGGCGTCAACCTCTATCGCCGCACGGTGATCGCGGCCGGCCACGAGCTCTCGCCGATCAACTATCGGCGGGTCAATCCACCTGGCGAATACACGTTGATGGGCTGGGAGGTCTCACAGACCGCCCTCTATGACACGCTGGTCGAAGTGAATCGACGCTATGCCCCGCAAGTCGCGTTTACGTGACGGAGAACGGGGCGGCGTTTAAGGACGTCGTCTCAGACGATGGACGCATCCACGACGAGCGACGCGTCGATTACTTCCGCAACCACCTCGCGCAGGCGGAACGTGCGGTTGGCGCCGGAGTGCCGCTCAAAGGCTATTTCGCATGGAGCCTGATGGATAACTTCGAATGGGCCTATGGCTATTCCAGGCCGTTTGGAGTCGTTCACGTCGATTTCGCGACGCAGAAACGGACCATCAAGGACAGTGGCTACTACCTGGCAGGCGTCGCCGCTCGCAACGCTATCGACTGAGTTGCCCGCGTTGCCGCGAAGCGACGCGGGCAGCTCACCTGGTTCTTGCGTCGAGGGCTAGCGACGTCCCGCGCGTCCGGGTTCCGCGGGTCGGCTGGCCAGCGCCAGCACCGCCTGGGCACCCACGGCCACCTCCGAGCCAATCGTGCCGTCCTCCTGCACCAGAATGGCCGAGGGCGTGCCCGTCGCGCCGAAGGCTCTCCCCGTGGTGAACCCTTGATCCAGCACCACCGTGGAACGCAGTCCCAGCTGCTGGTTGGCCTCCACCGTCCCGGTGCTCACGACCAGCAGCTTCGGTGCGTCCGTGGGTCGACGCGTCTCCCAGTCCTTCAGATCGCCCAGCATGCGCTGACAGAAGCCACAGCCCGGATTCCAGAAGAGGAGCAGCGTCCGCTGGTCGGTGACCTCGTGGAGATTGACGGTCTTCCCACTGAGGTCTGGTAAGGAGACGGCGGGGGCTCGCGTCCCGATACGACTGGCCGGTGCTGGCGCGCTGCCATTCCCGTTGCTTGCCGGTCGTGGGGTCAGCGGCAACACCGGCGCTCCGGTGGCGGTCCGCACCAACTGCCGGATCTGCTCGGCCCCCATGGCCACGGGACTCTGAATGCGGCCATCGATCCCGATCAGGACGGCGCCTGGCGTCCCATGCGACTGATAGGACTCGGCGACTTCGCGGTCCTCCTGCAGTAAGATCTGGGTCACGCCATGCTCGGTCCCCTTGGCCCGGTTCTCCTCCACCGATCCGCGACTGATGAGGGCCAGGGTGAGGCGCTGGGTCTGCTCTCGCTGCCAGCGTCCGATCTCCGGGAGTAAGGCGTTACAAGGACCACAGTGGGGATCGCTGAAGAGGAGCAGGGTTGGCTTACCCGACGCGCGCAAGGCATCCAGCGTGAGCGTTTCGCCATGCAACCCGGAAAGGGAGAAGGACGGCGCCACCGAGCCAACGGGCAGTCCCGCCGCCGGTGCGGCCGGTTGTGCCGCGGGACGAGGAGCGACCCCATCCACGCCCGCACCTGCTTCCAGCGTCTCGACGCGGGCCAAGAGTCGACCGTTCTGCTGCAAGAGATGGAGCAGCAGCCAGCCTTCGCCAATGATGGCCAGGGTGAGGAGCACCCCCACCACGATCCCGAGGTCTTCCATGGTCGAACGATCTCCCATCCAGGCCACCGCACTGCTGCCCGCATCGGTGTGTCCGGTTGCCACGATCAGTCCAGCGATCAGGGCCAGCACGACGTTGCGCACCACCGTCGACCAACCGACCGGCTCGGAATGCAGCTGGCCGAAGCAATGGCAATCGGGCGCTTGACCGCGCGCCATGGTGACCGCGATGCCGACCACGAAGAGGAGCAGCAACGTCAACGCCGCGAGGCCACCCCACCAGGCGGTGGCGAGCGGAATCAACAGGATGGCGGTGGCCAGCTCAGCAAGCGGCAAGAGGGTGCCAAACACCCCGGCCAGCGATGCCGGAACGCCAAAGCCGATCATGGCCTGCCGCGAGCCAGCCAGATCAGCGAGCTTGGCGAGACCGGCCACCACAAAGACGGCCGCCAACACCAGCCGCGCCGCCAGCAATACCAAATCCACGTCATTCCTCCCGGACGATGATTACGATGCCATGAGAACTAGACAACAACTTTGAATCGTCTGACGCATCGTCGCTGCAGTTAGCATGTGCTCTGACAGCGGCCGTAGCAGCAGACTCCGCCGTTTCCGCAGGCGTACCCATTGGGCTGGAGCACGCAGGCCCCTCCCTGACACTGACTGCAACTGACCTCGCCGCACCACGTACCGTCAGGTACCGGAACGCATTGCTCGTTCTGGCAGACATTACAGAGAACGCTGCATGGTCCGCCAGGGCACGTTTCCAGTGCGCCGCATTTCGTCCCGTCCGACTCCCCTGCGCACACACCACAGTTATCCTGGCAGGTGCCGCTGCAGCAGACCTGACCGTTCCCACAAGCAGTTTGGTCATCAGCCTGAACGCAGTCACCGGAGGTTTGGTCGCACGTCTGGCACTCGCCGCAGGTGACGTACTTACAGAGATCCTGGCATTCACAGGTGTCGGGATCCTGGAGCTGACCCGGAGGGCACGTCGCGGCGCACTGACAGCGACAAATATCGAGATCAAACGTCTTTCCTGGTGGACAGGTGCCGCTGACGCACTGCTCCTGACAACAAAGCTTCGAATGATCGTTGGCATCGCAGGCCGCGCCATCGATCTGATCTTTGCAAATGTTGCACTGGCAGGTCGTTGGATCGGGGTGGTCCCCAGAGTTGCAGAGTGGGACGCAGGTTCCTTTGCAACAGACGGATTGTTCGGGGCACGTCTTCGCCACGCATCGGCCACCGCTGCAGACCTGGCAGTCGCCGCAGACATGACCGCAATCACCGCAGTTGTCGTGATCGGTCTGCGTGTCGACGCATCGATCGCCACATTGAGTCTTATCGTCCGCACACGAACACTGGCCATTCTCGCAGGTCGCGCCAGGATCACACGCATGCCCACAGCTGCCACAGTTCTTGGGATCGCTGGATGTGTTCACACAGGCGCTACCGCAACAAACCTGGCCGAAGTCGCTGAAGCATCCATCTCCAGTTTCGCAGTCTCTGAGAAACTTATAGTAGAGACGATTTGCGTTGATCCGGCAGCCGATGCACCCCAGCAGCAACCTGTGGTCGCTACAGATGTTGTTGCAGGCCGTTGACTGATAGAGGATCGTTTCGCGCATGGCGTTCTGTCTGCACTGCTCCTTGCTGCATCCGGCTGCGGCAGCGTCCGGCGCACCAACAGCGCGCCCCATTACCACTGCCGCTACGCCACCCAGAAGCCCCTTCAGCACTCCACGACGCGACGTTGCTTTACCCAACGATCTCGTCAGATCATCGAATCGCCAGTCTTGCATTCCCGTCCCTTCAGATCACCGAAATCGAGTCGTCGAGTCGTCCTGGCCGCCATAACGTGTTCCGCACCAGCGACATCGACTCGCGGAATCGTCGTGACACTGGCCGAAGTTGGTCGAACGACCGGACGCCTGACTCACCTGGTTGCGAATTCGGTGATGAAATTGTCGCGAGACATACTCTCCCAACCTGAGAGTACTCAAGAGGCGTTATTTGGGCGTTATTTGCCACTGCTCTTCCAGAATCCGAACCTTGCGCTCATAGAACAAAACATTGCTATCAGTCTCATTGCGATAACGTGCGTAGCTCACAACGCCAAACCCAGACGCCAACATGGCGCACGCTCTCCACGTCAAGAACGTCCAGACACATCCACCGGCGCGAAAAACGCTTGAATAACGCGGGGTTGTTGTGGTGACTCCGTGGGGATGCCGATCGTCTGCCCGGGCCCCGTTTCGCGGCACCACGTTTGGTGTCGGTCGGAATCGCCAGCGCGTCTGCGGAACGCCGCATGAAGTGTCTCGTAATTTGGCGATCCACCCGAGAACTGATGGACATGGGAAAAGGGTAGACATGATTCAGCGAGTGTCACGCTCGTTGGGGGTAGCGCTCCTCGTTAGCGTCTTGATCGGGGCACTCGCTCCGTCGATTGCCGTAGCCGCTTCCAGCCACTCTTTCATGCTTACAGCATTTTTCAGAGCGGTTGCCTGCGAGCGGAAGGCGGGGAAGTACTTGTCGTCGGCCGTCGTCTGAAGGGCGACATCTGGTGACGCCCAGTTGACGCTACTCTGGGCATTCCTTCCGCAAACTGCTCTAACGCGCTGCCTATGCCTTCCGGAACCGATGGTTGGCAAATCGGCCCCATCAAAAGTCAGCGCGTGCCCGGGCGACAGGTCGTTCGGGGCACGCGCTCGACTTCGCCAGTCGCGCTGCCAGCGACATCCTCATCGGTCGCCACCGTCCGGTGATCCAGCCATGATCGTGGTTCGCGCGGCAACACGTGTCCACGGATGATCGCCAGCCACCTGAAGTGCTGAATCACGACCGTTCCCACGATACAAACTTCGGCTAAATGACCCTATGTGTCGCCCATCAATCTGGCCAATAGCGCGTGTTTCTGCCTGCTTTGTCGTTCCCTTGATTCTCGTTCTCGCTCTGTTCGAGCATGCGCGCCTGGGCAAACCCGAGGATAGTCACGAAGACGACTCCGCCGATGAGGTTGCCAAGCAGCGCTGGAACGAAGTTGCCCACAAACCAGTCTCCGATCGTGATCGGAGCTCCGAGCATCATGGCGGTGAATATCTCGGGTGCGGAGATGACGACGTGGTTGAAGTGCGCCGCGACGATCAGAAAGCCGGTCATCCAAATGACGACCAACCGTGGGCCCAGCCCGGTCGCGGCGAGGATCAACCACGTCATAATGGTCATCAGCCATCCGGCAAAGATGGCTTTCATGAACGCGTCCCAAAATGGATAGTTGACCTTGTCAATCGCGACTTGTTTGAGGAAGTCCGCCGAAGGTCCGTTCAGAACGCCGGTCCGGCTCATTAGAAACGCCGCGACCGCGCTCCCCACCATGTTGAAGAAGAGGACGTAGCCCCACAGCTCCAACAGATCGCGAATTGTCCCGCGGCCACGGATGACTCCGGTTATCGGGAACAGGAAGTTTTCGGTAAAGAGCTCGCCCTTCCCGACCAGGACGATGACAAAGCCGATCGGAAACACGAACGCCGCCAACCACTGCGCTCGCTCGAATCCCAAGCTTGCCACCCACGGTCCGGCCGTCCACGACATGGCGATGGCACCGAAGCTCACCCCGAAGGCACCTAACAGCGCGGTGATGGCGTGTGCCGGATTGAGTCGCCGCAGCCGACGCGCGCCGACCTGAGCCGCTGTTTCAATGACCTCGGGCGATTCAGCGCCAAGCGCGTTCTCGCGTTCCTCAGACACCTGAGGCTCGGACCTCGTTTCAACTTGATCGCGCATGCGGGCGACGTCGTCGTCGATCGTGCCGAGCCGATCGCGCGAAATACGAAACTGACTGCGCGCAGACGTAGCAATCAACTCGAAGTCCTGCTCGACCAGCTCGTCCAGAAGTCGGCTGAGTCGCTCACCGGCACGACCAATCTCACCCATCAGGCCGCGAAGATCGGGTGGTTTCGTGTCGGTCTGGCGCTGATCGGAATTGGAACGGGCCTCGCCCGCTTGAACGTCGCGTTCGATGGATAGGAGCACCAAATGGAAGACGTCGACAACCTGGCTCAGAATTACCGCGGCAAAATCAGCTGGTGAGCGATCCTTGCGACCGGACAATCGCGCCAGTGCGCGACGAACCGGCGTCAAGAGTCGTGGCTGAAGGACGGCAACAAACTCATGACCAACGAGAATGTCGAGACGATCCCACGTGATGGCGTCATCCCCGGGCAGTGACGGGACATTGCAACGAATATGAAGCTGGTCGGCGCTGTCGGACTGCGCCAGGCCGGGAGCGACCTGACGATCCTGAACGTGCTCAAGAAGCGATTCGTCGATGTCGAATCGCGCGGCAAACTTCTGAAGCTCGTCGTGGCTGGGCCGCTCGAGCTCTACATATTCAAATGGCAAGTCGAGAAGTGGGTCTTCGAGCGATGGGGATTGAGCGCTGTCTGATGCGTTCGTGTTCGTACCTCCTGCGCAGACCCAATCCGGGGCGCGCCCACGCACGTTCGCAGCCGAAGCTGTACGAATGTGTTGGGGTGCTTGAACCCGTAGAACGCACGCAGGGTGCCATGGTCCGGTTGGTTGTGGAGGCGGAATATGCGCGGTGATGCAAGTGTGCCAAGGCCTATCTGTTTAGCTAACAGAAAGAGCAGGAGGCTAATTTGAGCTCTCAATCAGGTTCGAGACGAGCATGGCGTAATAGTTGGCACCGACCGGACGCAAGTGGATGCCGTCATCCCAAAAGAGCTCGGGATGGTTGGTGGTTGCATTGTGCCAATCGAGGAGCGCGGCGTTCTTGTAGCGAGCGACACCGGCGGCGAGAATATCGTTGTTCGGCGCCTCCCACGTTCGAGACACGCGCAAGTTCACGAAGATGACGCGGCGGTGGTCGCCAATAATCGACATGACCTGGTCGAACTGATCCGCGGTCATCGGCCCATTATTGCCAATATCGAGTACGACAACCTGCCGAAGCTGACCTGCGTCGCTACGTGCCTGAAGAATCTGAATTGCCTCCGAAACTTGAAGACCGACCTTCGCGTCGAGATCGAGGTTCGGGATGTCACTCACGAGCTCATCCGCGGCGCCAAGCATGACTGAATCGCCGACCGCGGTGACCGTCGGGGCCGACGCGTAGCTGGCACTCGCCGTCGGCGTTGGCACAGGAGGTTGTGTCGGGACAGGTGTGGGAGTGACGGTGGGCGCCGGGGTGGGTACCTCAGTCGGCACCTCTGTGGCGACCGCCGGCAACGTCGGCGCCTCTGTTGGGATCGGAGTCGGAGTGGGAGACGGTGCCGCGACTGCGTGAGACGTCGGCGTGAGCCCGGGTGTTGGGGTTGGCACGACGATCGGCAGGGATGGTGGCGGGCTGGACACGATGTGGACTTCCTGGACGCGTAGGTATGACGGCGGCGAGTCAGGATGCGCGCGTACCACGGCCACACCGAGAGTGACGGTCGAAAGAGCAAGAGCCCCACTGACGCCGAGCCATCCGACTCGAACCGCGCGAGGTTGCTCCGAGCGCGGTTGGCGAAAGGCTCGCCACGCGCGCCCAACCCGGCCACTGCGAAACGGTGTCTCTACGAACCGGTACGAGACTTCTGCCAGAGCGAGCGTCAACGCCAGTCGCACGATGAACAACGGCAACCCGGAGAGCGACACGTCGAGTCCTGGCCGCGTGACCATATAGACCGGCCAGTGCCAGAGATAGATCCCGTACGAGCGCAGGCCGACCCAACGTAGCGGCGCGCAACCCATGGCGCGCGCGAGCAGGTGCGATCGCGGATGAACCACCGTGGCGATCAACGCGGCGGTCGCGAGCGCGACCAGCAGGAAGCCGCCTCGGTACAGCGTCGGATCGTATTCGCCCAACTGCCAGAACGCCAACGCGACACCCAGCAACCCGATCGTCCCCACGGCTTCGAGCGGCGACTTGAGCGCGTCGTCCCGAACCGAGCCAATCGGCCGTCCGTGTCATCCAACGGTCGGAAAATGGCCGTGGGGATCCTGGCTGCCATACGAATGCCAACGCTGCGCCAATCAACAGCTCCGCCGCGCGAGTATCGGTGCCGTAATAGATCCGCGACGGATCGACTCCCGGTTGAAAGAGGATCGCCATCAGCACCGTCGAAAGTCCGGCGGCACCGAGAACGCCGAGGATCATTTTCCGTTCACGCAAGCGACTGATCCCCAGTGCGAACAGCGGTGGCCAGATGAGATAGAACTGCTCTTCAACCGCCAATGACCAGAGGTGCTTCAGAAGCGACGGCCGGCCCATCTCCTCGAAGTACGACTTGTGGTCGAAGATCAGCCACCAGTTGGTGACGTAGAGTGCGGCCGCGACCGCGTCAGAGCGCAGCTGAGTCACCTGTTGCGGGAGAAAAATGACCGCATAAGTCAGCGTGGCCAGCAGCAACAGGAAGAGTGCTGGGAGCAACCGACGCGCTCGACGAATCCAGAAGGATTTGAGATCGATTCGACCGGTCTCGCGATATTCAGAAACGAGGAGCGATGTGATGAGGTAGCCACTCAGGACGAAGAAGACTTCGACGCCCAGGAACCCGCCGGGGAGCCAGCGAACGCCCGAGTGATACACCAGGACCGCGAGAACCGCGATGGCTCTCAATCCATCAAGTGCAGGAATATAGGGTAGACGAGGACTCGACCGGCGCTCCGTAGCGTCAGCGACACTTTCCGCCGCGAAATAGCGATCCCAGAATGTTGCGGACGAAGCCTCGGTTTGGCTTTCAGCCGCAACGGATTGGGTCATCCCTTCCCCATCCGCCATGTTCATCCGGACCTCGCGCTCATGACCGCACGTTGCGCTGCTTCGGTGGTCACTAAGTCAAATATCCGCCAGTCCAGATTTCCGTCCTAATCATCCACCAAAACGTCGTGGGCCGTCATGGAGCAGTCCGAACATTCGCCCCTTTCTCTCAGGACAAAAGTAGAACGCGTCGACTGTCAGGCAAGTTACTCGTCACTCCTGACTGAAACAGAGAAATCTCACGGTCGTCAGAGCACTGTTCGCGCGACGATATTCCCGTTCCAGAATACCAGCGTGCCGCAACTGCCGCGACCGTTAAACTGGCCTAAAGACCATTAATGATGTATCAAGCCGTAATATTCGTCGATATCGCCGTGGACAACGAGTCAACACGGTCAGCATTCTGGCGACCTTCGAAGAGCAGGGTTCATCCTGAAATCGATTGCATACAGGATCGATTTCATGGATGATGGGTACGCGACACCCGACGACCGCTAACTAAACGTTTAGATCAGTGGACATCTAGGTCCACGTGTGCCCTGGAGGAACAATGAAACGATTGATTCGACTTACGGCATCGATCGCATTCTTGCTGTCCCTTGTCGCAGTCTACTCGATGACCGGATCAACAGTTTCGGCGGATTCCAACTCGGCGTTCCCAAAGTTTGACAGCTTGACTCCCGCACCGTTCACTACGGTCGCTCCCGGTACGATCTCAGTCAGCGCGCACGCTCAGTCGGACGTCGCACTTTCGGACGTCACCTTGAAGCTGAACGATTCGATGATCGCTGAAACCGGTAGCGGGTCATCTGACTCGGTCACGGTTTCGCAGGCGCAGCTATTGTCGGCAGGGACCTACACTGCCACCGCGACCGCAACTGATGCAGACGGCAAACAATTCAAAGCGCAATGGGATTTCGTGGTATCGAGCGACGCCAATGAATCGGAATGGTTCAATGGCAACGGTCAGCCCAAAGCCGATCAGATCAATGCCACCATACGCTCGCTGGTCGAAGCGTTCCGCTGGCACTTGTACGGGCTCTCGTGGGACGGCGCGGACCACCCAGATCTTCCGACACACGTCGGTCTCGCGGGAACGGGTGATCCGCTTTCGCCGTGGGTGACCGGGACCACGTTCGATCAGGCAAACACCGAGGCCACCTTGCGGTCGCTCGTGGAGGCGTTTCGCTGGCACTTCTGGGGCATCAGCTGGGATGGCGCGGATCACCCGGACATCCCGACCCATGCCAGCACGGTTCAGGGACCGCAGAGCATTGACCCGTGGTTCGACAGTAACGGCAACCCTATCGACGCCAACATCTCGGCCACGCTACAGAGCCTGGTCGAATCCTTCCGCTGGCATTTCTGGGGCTATTCGTGGGACGGCAGCAGACATCCGGACATTCCGTCGCACGCGGAATATCTGACGGGTAACACGGAGCAGCCGACTCCGCCGACCGACGAGGGCACGCCGACACCGACCGAGTCGACTCCGTCAACGGGACCCGATGACGGGAACCCGCTCGAAGGCTCGACCGCCTATCAATCGGCGTTGACGAGCGTGGCGTCCTTCTCCTCGCCGGACGGCGCGACTGGCAGCGCGGTCGCCGACGGGTACACGATCACGCTTCCGCCGGGGGTCGCCGACGGCGCGACGAGCGGATCGGCCGACTTCGGAGATGCGTCTTTCAGTCTCGACATCAAGAAGCTGACGACGGACGGCAACTCCACGGCCTGTCTCGTCTATCGCGCGACACAGAGCGGCACGAGCGGTGCCTACTATCAGTTCTGTCTCCTCTACAGCGCGGACACGGTAGTCGGGGTGCAAGCGGTACTGATCACGTCGGATAACATCTCGTCGGCAACGAACGTCAACACGGTGGCCGGATTCCAGCTCGATACACCGGTGTCGGCGCTCGAATGGCACACCGTCAAGGTGATCGCCAAAGGTGACCAGTTCTGGTTCTACTTCGATGGTTCGTATCAGGGGACGGCAACGTTCTCAGGTCCGTCGAGTGGAACGATCGGATTCTCGGCGTACAACCTCGATACCGACGTCACGCAGACGTTTGAATTCGCCAATCTCACGGTGAAGAGTCTTCAGCCCTAGCAGTGAATCAAGAACGGCCCGTGGATCGACGATCCACGGGCCGTTCTGCTTGAAACGCAGCTTATGCGGAGGTCAGCTCTCGGCGTGCCGTTCGACGTGGCCGCCAAACTGGAACCGCATGGCCGATAAGACCTTGTTGGCGAAGTCCGCGTTCCCGCGAGAACTGAATCGATCGAAGAGCGCGGCGCTCAACACGTTTGCCGGAACACCTTCTTCGACTGCCGCCTGAATGGTCCAGCGGCCCTCACCGGAATCGGACACGCGTCCCGCGAAGTTGCCCAGGTCTGGGTTTTCGAGCAACGCGCTCGCGGTCAAATCCAGCAGCCAGGAACCGATCACGCTTCCCCGGCGCCAGAGCTCGGTGACGTCGGAGAGATTGAACTCATACTGGTAGTGCTCGGGGTTCCTCAGCGGCGCTGTCTCGGCGTCAGCCGTTTGCGAACGGGCGCCCACATTAGCGTTGTGCAAGATGTTGAGGCCCTCGGCGTATGCTGCCATGACGCCGTATTCGATGCCGTTGTGGACCATCTTTACGAAGTGCCCAGCGCCATTTGGGCCACAGTGGAGGTACCCATACTCGGCTGTCCCACCCACTTCTTCGCGTCCATGGGTGCGGGTCGTGGCGTCGACTCCGGGTGCCAACGAGCGGAAGATCGGGTCGAGGTGCTGCACGACGTCAGTCTCGCCGCCAATCATCAGGCAATACCCGCGCTCGAGTCCCCAAACACCGCCGCTTGTGCCCACGTCCACATAGTGGATCTTCTTCGCGCGAAGTGCTTCGGCCCGCCGCAGATCGTCAAGATAGTAGGAGTTGCCACCATCAATCAGGATGTCATTCTCCGAGAGAAGCGGCAGCAATTCATTGATCTGGTCGTCGACGGCACCGGCAGGGACCATCATCCAGATCGCACGCGGTTGGGCAAGTTTGTTCACGAACTCCTCGAGGGAGGATGCCGCCGTGCCGCCATGTTCGTGCGCGAACTCAGTCGCCCGCGACACGGTACGGTTGAAGACGACGACGTCCTGCTCCTTGCGCAGGAGGCGTTGGGCCATAAACGCGCCCATGCGACCTAAACCAATCAACCCTAATTGCACACAGAGGCTCCTTTCGATCTAAAGCTCGTCACATTGGAGATTTCACATGCACTCGGTCACGAGTTCGCATCCAGCATCGACTCCGGAGGCGTGTGCGTCAACCGCCACGCTCAAATACTCATGAATTGAGCGAGCGAGTGGATGACCGAGCCCAGGCATCTCTCCTTGAAATGTACCTTCAGAAATGAAGAAGGCGTTTTCAAGTTGAATGCGCATGGAACGAACCGTGCCGTATTCAGCACGTACGATGGTCAGCATGCGTTTGCACCGTCGCACGCGGATCTTGATAATCGAATCGTGGTCCGCACCGCATCTTCCCTGAATCGGAGCTGTGTCTCGCATGATCATGGATGGCCGCAGAGTTGGCAGCTATCGAATTGAGTCGCTGCTAGGCTTCGGAACGACCGGAACCGTCTACCGAGCGGTACGGCTCGACGGCGACGAATCAGCCGCGGTAAAGATCATTGACGCGGAGAAGCTCTCGAAATCGGCACGTGAGCAGTTCCTCCGTCACGTCGAGGCGGCACGGTCTCTCCGTCACCCAAACATCGTCGAGATAGCCGAGACGGGGGAAGTTGGCCGACACCTCTATGTGGCGACGGAGCTGTTCGAGCATGGCTCGCTTGGAACGCTGCTCGATCGCGCACGGGGTACGGGTCAGCCATTGCCGCTCGATCTTGGGTTGGAGCTCATCAAACAGGCGGCGGAAGGCATCGGCTTCGCGCATGAGAACGGAGTCGTCCACGGCGATCTCAAACCCGAAAACCTCCTACTGAAGTCGTCGACCGAATCACGTGCCGGGGCACATTGGATCGTCAAGATCGCCGATTTTGGCATCGCATCCATTGCGGCGTCCCCCATTGACCCAGCGAGCAATCAATCGGAAACAGAAGCCAACCGCGCAGTCGAGCATACGCCAAGCGCACGCGACGACGTATTCGCGCTTGGCGCTATCCTGTACGAGATCGCCACGTCACGACCGCCATCCACTGCGCGAACCGGCTCGGGTGAACGTCGAAGCGTGACGCCACCATCCCGCTTCAGTCCCTCAATACCGATTGACCTGGACTCCATCATTGTGCGCTGCCTTTCCCCCGACCCAGCCGATCGATTTGCCAATGGTTCCGAATTAGCGGCCGCCCTCGGCGCGGCATCACGTTCTGGAACCTCCGGAGCCAGCGGCATCTCAATCGACGCGAAGCAGTCCGCGGCGCTCGAAGTCGACGCCATGGAATACCGTCTATCCCTCAGCCAGGCGGGTGAAGCATCGATTGATCTCCACATTTCCAATCGGAGTGACGAGGCGATCGACGTCCGGATCGAAGTCGAATCGACGGAATTTCTCACGTTCCCCGACCTCCCACGTCTACTGCGGCTCGACGTCGGGCAGCGCAAGTCCATCTCCGTCAAGGTGCGGCTCGATGCCGATCATCCACCACTGCCTGGCGAGTATCGAGTGCAGCTCCAGGTTCGCCCAACATATGCGGAGGCGACGGTCGTCGACGTTCCAATAGCGATCATAGTTGATCCGGAAACGACGACGCGGCTCGATCTGCAATACGTTGGTCGTGAATCAAGCAGACGCGTGGTCTACCACGCCACGATTACCAACGATGGAGACCGGCTCGAACATGTCTCACTTCAAGGCCGAGACCGGGATCACCGACTTCACTTTCGATTCCGGCCCGAAATGGTCACGATCGAGCCCGGCCGATCGCGGACCATCCGACTGGAGGTCACCGATCGCCTTCGCCGATCGGGGGCAGACTACATTAGCTTCGAAGTCACGGCGCATCCATCGACTGGGCCGTCCGCCATAACCGCTGCCGAGTTCGTTCGGCAGATGCCTGAAGCGGCAGGCACACGTCGGGCGCTGGTCGGCTTTGGCGCACTCGGCACGATGGCTGTCGTGCTCGCCGTCGTGCTGCTCGCCAGCTTCATGCGCGGCGGGTCGTCACACGCGATCGCTGAGGTATCGACACCAACCGCCACGTTGTCGCCCACGACAGGATCGACCGTAGAACCCACAATCGTGCCGTCACCGACGCCGACTGAGCCCGCTCCGACACCAACTCCCACCGTGGTGCCCACTCCGACGGTTGCGCCATCGACAGATACTCCTATCGCGGTCAAACAAGTTGCGACCAACACAAGTGCCGTAGCCATCACCTTCTCGATCGGCGACGATCCAACGTCGGTCGCCAAGGTAGAGAGCATCCTCGCGCTGCTCAACGCACGCAATGTCGTCGCGAGCTTCGGGGTGTCCGGCGTATGGGCTGAGGCTCATCCAGATTTGATTCGACAGATCGTCGAGGGCGGCAATCAGCTGATCAACGAGACGTACGACCACACGTCGTTCACCGGACGAAGCGCGCCGGATTCAGCGACGTCCACTGCTGCGCGAGTTGACGAGCTAACCCGAGCGGATCAGATTTTCAAGCAGATCACCGGCGTGAGCACGGCACCATACTACCGGCCGCCATATGGCGACATCGATTCCGGCGCGAACTCCAGCGTGGAGCGAGATGCCGCCACGGCGGGATATTCGGTGGCCGTACTATGGTCAATCGACACCATGAGCTGGTCGTCTTCCCAAACGGTTGGAAAGATGATCGCCTCCGCCAGTAAGGCCAAACCGGGAGACATCATCCTCTTCAGCATCGCGCCCGCCGGCGGCGACAAAGACGTCTCAGCACTGCCACAGGTAATCGACAATCTGCGTAGCACGGGGCACACCTTTGCAACGGTGAAGGATCTGGTAGGACGCTGAGTAGACGTCTCTGAAGCGAGCAGCACAGACCAAATCGTTCGGTGCACTAACGACGCGCAGGGCACCCGCGCGGCATCGATACGCGACAGGAGCAACGGTCGCTGGAGCTCATTTGCCGCGACTGATGATCCAGATGGACGCGGCGATGATCAGACCGCCTCCAACAGCGCCAACGGCGACCTGTTCTCCCAGCAGGACCGCGCCGAAAAGGAGCGCTGCCGGTGGCTCCAAATAGACCCAGCTGCTCGCGCGCCCAGCTTCGATTGTGACCAGTGCACGGTTGTAACAGAAATACGCCACTACCGAGCAGACCACGGCCAGATATAGAACGGCAAGCCACTGCCACGAATCGAGATGCGCGATATCGCTCAGGCCGCCGGTAGCGATTGCCAGCACCAGGAGGCCCAATGTGCTCGAGATAGTCGTCCCCGCCGTTAGAGTTAGCGAGTCAAATCGCGCCCTCAGATGCCGCACGAATGTCGAATAGACAGCAAAGAGCACCGCGTCGGCGATGAGGCACAATGCTCCCAGAGCGAAGCTGCCGGACGAGCTCACACCGACGGCAGATTCACGCTGCACCGGGATGGGTCCAAATCAGGACTGAAGAATCAGATTGGCAGCGTTCATCGCCACAATTCGACACCGAAATGTCTTGCTTCAATTCATGGGACGGTGAACGTGGCTCGTTGAGGGATCACTCTCAAGCGGTTGTGCGACACGACCAAGATGTCGATGGCAGGTCCCTGCGGGGACCTGCCATGTCGTGCACGCTGGATTTTTCGAGAGCCGCTAGGAAGCTCGGGTCAGTGATTGGTCGATGGCCGACTTGGCATCGCGCAGCGCTTGTCGCACGCGATTACGCTCCCGCTGCAGCTTGATTCGCAGCAAGTGTCGCTCGCTGCTATTTTCGTCCATCGCGGCCAATCTCCCCGCGGGTCGTAGATCCTGGCACCGGTTGTGAACCGAGAGCAAGATCCTGCTCGTACGGACCACGTTCGGTGTAATTGACCGGAATCAGCAGACGACTCAGTTGCATGATGCACTCGTTGAGCGCGTCCGCCTGCTGGGCGTTTACAGGTTGTTGGCAGCGCTCGCGGAGTTTGTTTGCGGCATCGAGCAGTGCGTCCGCTTCAGCCAACACCGCGCTCAGATCAAACGCATCCCCCGCGGCGGAGGCAATGTCGCGAAGCGCCGACCGAACCTCCTCGACCGCATGCGTCTGGTCGAACGGCAGGATCGTGTCGGTCGCCAGACGATAGACCGTTGCCAACAAGATGCGAGCGTCACGCGCCAGATACTCCGGCTCGATCTTGTCCATGAGGTCGTCTTTGGTGTGCCACCACCAGGCCGTGCCGCCTCGACGCGGTCGACCACCACTGATACCGGCCGACATGTCGGCCTGAGCCTCATCCGACGGTCCTTGCGAAGAAATCCCACAGTAGAAGGACGGCAGACCCACTCCCCAGAAGGATTGGTCGCCAAGTCGACCGATGCGCCGATACTCGAGTTCCTGATCGGTCAGCGCTTCGATCAGATCGCGCGCCAGGCCATGTGACTCGGCCATCGTTGGCGCTTCCGAGAGGACTGTGGCATTGATGGCGCCAGGACCGTCGATATTGACGTGAGCCACGCAGTGGTCGTGGAGATCGGTCCAGAACTCGTCGGCATACCAGGTCGAGGTGCCGTATCTGGCGTGTGAGTGCCCCGACCAGAACGCCAAACGAACTCCACGTTTGAGCATGTCGCGATGATGACTGAGGATTCGACCGACCTCCATCATCGACGCGTTGGCGCTGCCATTATCCATCGCGCCGTAGTGCCAGGAGTCGACGTGGCCACTGAACATGACGTACTGATCGGACGGCTTCTCCGGCTCGATGTAGGCGACCAACGTCGGAAGCGGGCGCCAGCCAGTGTCGACTTCCGTCGTCATTTTGACGTGCACCGCACCGGACTTCATTCGTTCCTTGAGGATGTCGCCGGCGGCTGCGTCGATAGAGACGTGTGGCAACGTCGGAAGTTTGTCGACCGTTTCTGGGGTCGGGCTTCCCCAAACGGGCGAGATAATCATTTCGTGGACTTCCGGCCCACTAATGCTGATCACCCCGACCGCCCCGTGCGATTCGGATGGCGCGACCTTTGGTGGGCCCGCCAGACCCTCGGTGAGCACGATTTTCCCTCGAGCATCAATCGAGGCGTAGTCCTCTTCGCGGCCCGCCCCGGCATACACCAGTTCGGCCTCGATGCCCCCGGCACCAGTCGTGGTGGAGAAGGAGTGAGTGATGCAGGGAAGTGATTCGCTTCCCACGATCTGCAACGATGCCGGCCCCGGGAGACTGACGAGGCAGACGGTGTCATAACGGTCGTACTTGATGCCCCAGCTTTCGATGACAGATGCGATGTAATCGAACGACTTTCGTTCTTCTTCGCTGCCGGAAAGCCTGACCCACTGCGCGATGTTCCTGTTGTATTCCATCAGCTGGTCTGCCGAAACTTCGCCCAGAAGCTCACGCAATGCGTCACTCACAACCGGGCTTGCACTTGGCATCTCTTTGGTCCTTCCTCGACGGATTCTTCAGACTGGCCTCGGCTCGTCGTTATCGCCCGCCCTCCCTGCTGGCAGCGGTAACCATGGCCATTCCGATCTTCGCACGTTGCCCCGAATCGGATCAATCGAATCTTAGGCCCGATCCTTGCGCAGAAAGTGCTCGGATCATTCATTTTGTCGAACGCGGGCATAGTCACCAACAGGTGTCGATGCTCGATAGGTGCCCTGAGAGGCTGAACTATTGCTGAGAAGTCGTGATTTCGTTGATAATGTGTGGGAATCGCGGTACTCCCGATCCGGAATCTCATTTCGAATATCCAGCGGGACACTCGCGCGGCGCGTTCGAACCAATAGATCGAGATTGTGGACTGGGTGTAGCTTCGTTGTCGCGTTCAGAGCCTGGCAGGCTGAATAACGTGGCGTGTGGTTGTCTGCGATGAGAGGCCCGGCTGAGTTGGATTCAATTTGTCTGATTTACGCGCCCGAACAACGGCGAGACGAAATGACGTCCCTGCTGAGTCGCTTCATCGCGGACCATTACGAATGCCTCTGCATTTTCGGCACACACTCCCTGCCTGACTCAATCGAGGAAGTCGCGAACGCGAGTGACGCTTTAGTCGACGCAATGTCGCGAGGCGCGTTGGGATTCGCAGTTCTTGACGAATTTGTCGCCAGCGACTTGCCTCAGCCCGAAGCGTTCTGGAACGAAGTCCTACGTCGGCGAGACGACGCTCGCGCGCGCGGATTCGAAGGACTGCTGCTCGCGATCGATATGGGGCTGCCGACAGCGACGCGAATCGATCTTGCCGATTGCCTCAGGTCTCCTGCCACCGACGTCAACGGCGTCGTCGTTTGTTGCCTTTACGACCGCACGATTTCCAATTCGGACGCCCTTGCCAAAGCGCTTCAGGGCCACCGATGGGTGATGGTGAACTCCCAGCTTCGCGAGAACCCGTTCAACCATCAGGAGAATGGAAACGGCGTGCCGCACGACACGGAATCGCTCGTCGCGATGCTTGCTGGCACGCCGCTAGTTACACCAGATGGCAGCTGTGACTCCGAGCACCGCGATCTGACCGCGACGACGATATCGATCGAAAGCGCTCCCCTCTTCATCCAGAACGTCGCCGACTCGATCGTCCGGGTCGATCACGACGGCAATATTATTGAGTCCAACTCGATCGCTGCGCGAATGTGGATGCACACGTCCGAGGAGATGGTCGGGCAAAACATCTGGAAGCTTCATCCTGAGGCGGTTGGCAGCCACACATATCAGCAGGTTCAGCGCAGCATTCGAGAGCGTAAGCGCGCCCAGTTCGAGACATATTCATCAGTCATGGGACGATGGATCGAAGTGACGCTCATTCCGCAAGACGACAGCTTATGGATCAGTGTCCGTGACATCAGCAAGCGGAAACGGATCGAAGAAACGCTCAACCAACGCGTGCGGCAGCAGGCCGCCGTGGCTGATCTCGGACAGCAAGCGCTAGCGTCAATTGACTTGTCTTCCTTTACGAATCGACTCGTCGAGACCGTTGGTCAGACGCTTGACCTGGAGTTCGTCG
Source organism: uncultured Chloroflexia bacterium (assembly GCA_963815715.1). Taxonomy (GTDB): domain Bacteria; phylum Chloroflexota; class Chloroflexia; order Thermomicrobiales; family Thermomicrobiaceae; genus CALAGB01. Next base: position 680,498 of record CAWFHU010000001.1, read on the forward strand.
AACTGTGGGAGCTCAGGCGAACAGGGGACGAGTTCCTGTTGGTCTCCGCCGTGGGGTGGCCGTTTGACGACATTGGTTCCCTCACGATCTCCGCCGGACCGCAGTCGGAGGCGGGTTACACCCTTCAGGTCGGCGGGCCAGTCATTATTCACGACTTGACCTCGGAGCGCCGCTTCGATGACGTTGAGCCGCTGCGCGTGCGCGGTATCGTCAGCGGAATCAGCGTATTGGTCTCAGGTGCCGACAGGCCGTATGGCGTCCTGAGCGTTCACACGCGCGAGCGAACGCAGTTCACTCAGGACGACGTCAACTTCGTGCAATCGGTTGCCAATATTCTCGTCACGACAGTGGATCACGAGCGAGCAGAAGAGCTTCAGCGCCACTACGCGGCCATCGTCTCGTCGTCCGACGACGCAATCATCGGCGAAACGCTGGATGGTCTGATTTCCGGTTGGAATTTGGCCGCCGAGCGCATGTTTGGGTACGCCGCCGACGAAGTCATGGGGCAACCGGTCACGATCCTCTATCCCAACCATCTGCATCACGAAATGCACGAACTGCTGGAACAGATCTATCAGGGCCGGCGCGTCGAGCAACATGAGTCGATTAGACGGACCAAGGCTGGAAGATTGATCGACGTTGCCGTGTCACTCTCCCCGATCCGCGACCGCATGGGCCGCATCATCGGCGCGTCCAAGATCGCGAGAGATATCAGCGAGCGCAAGCGGGTCGAGATCGAACGTGTCGCGGTTGACCAACGATTGCAGCTTGCGTTAGAGGCTGGCCGCATGGGTACGTGGGACTGGAACCTTGGTAGCAACGAGGTCGTCTGGTCGTCAAACATGGAGCGCATTCACGGACTCGAGCCGGGCACCTTTGGAGGGACATTCGAAGACTTCAAGCGGAGTCTGCATCCTGACGACCGCGACCGAGTGCTCTCGGCTATCACTGAGACTGTTGAAAGCGGTGGCGAATTCCATGTGGAATACCGCAACATCCGACCCGATGGCGAGGTGCAGTGGCTAGACGCACGTGGCCGAGTGATCCAGGGGGGCCGAGGTCGGCCGGATCATATGACCGGCGTCTGCACCGACGTCACTGAGCAGGTTGAGACCCGAAGACAGATTGCGGGCTTCGCCGCGGCGGCGATCGCTGAACGAGATCGACTCCAGCAGATCATCGACATCATTCCTGAAGGCATCGCCATCACCGACGAATCAGGGCGTGTCGTGTTGAGCAATCAGGCCGCGAGAGAGATCTGGGGAAAGCCACCGCCGGACAGCGACATGCGCGACTACGATAGTTTTGGGGTCGTCGATCCCGACGGAACTCCCTGGACATGGGATCAGCTACCCGCGGCACGCTCGATTCTGCACGGAGAGCGTACGTTGGGGCAGCAGCTCACCTTGCGGAATGCCACGTCCGGAGAACTCATACCGCTGTTGGTCAATAGTGCCCCGATCGTTGATGATCAGGGAAGGATTACCGGCGCGGTGGCCACATTCCAGGACATTTCCTCGTTCAAAGAGTTCGAACGTCAGAAGGACGAATTCCTCCAGACGCTGTCGCACGACCTGAAGAATCCGCTGACCTCCGTCAAAGGCAACGCGCAATTCCTCCGTCGACGGGCGCAATCGGCCAACCCTGAGCTGCTGCCGATCGTTGATCGCATAGAAAACTCTTCAATGCAGGCCGTCGAGCTCATCGATGAACTTCTCGATCTGACTCGCTTGCAGATGGGGCGTCCAGTCGAGCTCGTGCGCAGTCGCACCGATCTGGTTCAGCTCGTGAAGCAGGTTGCGGATCAGCAAGCGGTCACATCCCGCTTTCATCGCATTCGCGTTGAGACCGATGAGTCGCCGCTCGTGGGCCACTTTGACGAAATGCGGCTTTCACGCGTCCTTTCGAATCTCATGAACAACGCCATCAAATACAGCCCAGACAACACTGAGATCGTGATCAGAGTCGAGCGCTCGAACGAGGATAATGACTGGGCCAAGATCCACGTCAGGGACCACGGGATCGGCATCCCCACTTCAGACCTACCACGGTTGTTTGAGCGCTTCAGACGTGGGTCGAACGTCGAGGGCCAAATTCGCGGGTCTGGACTCGGGCTTGCTAGTTCGAAGCAGATCGTGGAGCAGCATGATGGCCGAATCGAGGTCGAGAGCGTCGAAGGTGAAGGTTCGACCTTCACCGTTTTACTTCCACTCGACGCCGTGCCATCCGTTCGGCACACATCCTGACTCTCGGTGGAATCAACGACGACGGCGCCAGGCGAATTCGCCAGGCGCCGTATATTGTTTGTCGCCCTGTTTCTTTATGACTTCGTGGCGCCGATAAATGTCAGCATCGCCGCCCCTGTCTTGATCCCGTTGATGAACCGATCCAATTCCATGTTTTCGTTCGGCGCGTGGTTGGACTCGTCGGGATTGGCGTACGGCACTCCGAACGCGGGCATGCCGAGCACCTTCGTGAATACGTAGTTGGGAAGGCTCCCGCCCGCTGTCGGCTCCAAAATCGGCGGTTCACCCTGAACGGCCTCGAGCGCCTGACTGATTGGCGCCACAAATTCGGAATCGAGTGGCGTCTTGGACGGGTCCATCGAGCCTTGTCGGATGATAGTGACGTTGGGGGCATGCCGTCGAATGTGACGTTCGATTTTGGCGAAGACCTCGTCGGCCGTCTGCGACTCAACCAGGCGCACGTCGCACTTCGCGAACGCCTCGTGCGGCAGCACCGTCTTGGATCCCGGGCCGCCATAACCACCGTGAAATCCATTGATGGTAAACGTCGGCCAGGCCATCAAGCGCTCGAAAAAACCGCGGTCCAGCGGACGATCCAGATTTTCGAGGTGTAGGGAGCGTTTGACACCTTCGACGTCGACTTCCAACTTCTCCAGCGCTTGGCGCTCCAGATCGGAGAGCGGGTCGACGTTGTCGTAGAACCCATCGACGGTGACCTCGCCCTTGTCGTTCTTCATGGTTTGCAGCAGGTGCACCAGCGTCCAAATTGGATTCGGCACGACACCGCCCCAATTTCCGGAGTGCAGATCACGATTCGCACCTATGGCACGCAATTCAAAGCTCAATACGCCACGGTTTCCGAAGTTGACCACCGAGCGGCCACTCTCGGAAACCGGTCCGTCACTCGTAATGACCAGGTCGGCCGCAAGCAGGTCCCGATTTTGCGCGACAAAACCAGGCATCTGCGGGCTGCCCACTTCTTCTTCGCCTTCGAGCAGCACCTTGACGTTACATGGCAGCGCATTCTGCACGGCAAGCAACGCCTCAATTGCCAGGATCTGCGCGAAGTGCTGGCCCTTGTTGTCCCCCACCCCTCGGGCGTACAGTCGGCCCTCGCGAATGGTGGGCTCGAACGGTGGTGAGACCCACTCTTCGAGTGGATCAGGCGGCTGAACGTCGTAATGGCCGTAGAGCAGCACGGTGGCCGCACCGTCAGCCTTGTGACGCTCAGCGAAGACCATTGGCCAGCCAGACGTCGGCATAACTCGAGCGTCCAGACCGATACCGTTCATCACCCCCGCGATGAAGTCTGCGACTTCGGCGATTCCCACCCCGTGAGCGCTGATACTTGGCCGGCGAACGTAGTCGATGAGTCGTTCGATATACTCGTCGCGATTCCCGTCGATATATTCAAAGACCTGGTTCAGAGACGAACCGGCCGAAGCGGACCTCGACATTCTTCACAACCTCTTCCCTGTATTCATAAACGGGGCATTGCCGCTAGACGGCGGTCCACTCGCCAGTCTGGAATTTTGGGCGAGCCTTGTCAATTCTCTGGAGGTTCAGGGCTGGGGTATGCCGGATTGATCCTGATTTGACGAGGGATTGAGAACGGACCGGATGACCGCATCGTCGGCATAGATGACGGGGTTGGAGGGAGTGATGTCGTCCGTGTAGTTGCCGATTCCGAAATGTGTGTTATCAGCGATCGCGGTCTGAACCTGATCGACATCGAAGAGCAGCACGCTCCCCTGCCAGACCGTAATGCGTCCAGTCTTGTCGATGGCGCGACGGAAGAAAACCTTGACTTGAAACCAGGAGTCTACCGGTAGATCCACGTGATGCAGTGGGGAGTAGGATGTATTGGTCAGCCCGTCCCACAGATAGAAGTACATGGATCCATCGGGTCGGTTGCCGACGTTGAGGACCCAGGTTGGTACATTGTCGGTGTCCGATTGCGACTTGAACTGCAGCACGTTCCACCACGCCGCCGGGCGGTAGATCTGCGGGAAGTCAAACCAGACACTGTAATACCCCGCCTCGGGAGTGTCATGCCAACGGAGAATTCGCGCCGCCTGTGTTTCGCCCGACGCGCCCGAAATGCTCATCTTCAGCGAATAGGACCCGCTACGGGCGACGTCGGCGCTTGCCTTGACCGATCCGGTACCCGTGTTGAAGACAGCTTCGTCAAATTGTCCCTTGGTCCATTGGGAAACGTCACCAGTTTCCGTATCGGCAGCCCAAATTACCGGGCCGCCGGGTGGCGGCGGATTGGATGGCGCGATTCTGGGCGAGATCTGCGCGTTCATCAGTACCGCCATGACGAGGGAAGCCGCGAGCAGAACGCCTGCAATGGGCAAGATGCGTCCCACCCGGCCCCTTCCACGTCGTTCACGATTCATGTCAGTCGACGACATCCGCTGAGGACCGTTCGCATTCCAGACACGCCATACCTGACCACATCAGTGGCCGCACAGCGTGATCCTGAACGCGGTCGAGCGAATCGACCATGAGTCATTGGGCCTAAATGGAGTCTTCCGGTCCAAACTGTACGCACGGGTTAGCCGACGGTCACCGCTCTCACCACGTCACCGAGCCGGGCAAAGTCCTCCGCCTGATTCGCGAAAGAGCGGTGAATCTGAGCCCGTGGGCTTGGGTGATACATCGGAACAAGCAACCGGCCAGCCCAAGCTGTCTCCACCCCGACGTCGTACCGCAACGTGGCTGAGTGAGGCGAGATCTGATTGAGCGCTTCGAGTGCGACCGCCCCGAGAGTCACAACGACAACCGGCTCAATCAGACGGATGGTTCGTTCGAGATAACCGACGCAACGACGAAGTTCGGCCCGCGTGGGAGATGCATTGCGACCGGCTTCATCAAGTGGATTGCACAGGACAGCGTTGGTGACGAACACGTCCTCTCGACTCAAACGCGCGGCTCCGAGAAGTCGTTCGAAGTTGCGCCCCGACTGATCGCCGCTCAACGGAATGCCGGTTCTTCCGGCGCCCAGCCGCCCAGGAGCCTCCGCGACGAACATCACCCTGGCGTCTACCGGCCCGTTCCGCTCACTGAGGACAGCCGGACTACCCATACGTGAACAGCGCTGGCAAACCGACGCTTCGGCCACCAGATCCTGAAACGCCGATCCACGGATGTCGATCTCGGAACGGTCGAGAGATCGCGTCACCGAGCCACCAGCTGATGTCAGGACGGTCGTTCGGCCCAGGTAATCAAACCTGGGAGATACGACGATACGAGATCGTCGTGCCGAGGAAGCACTCGTACTGTGAAACCCTTTGCGCCACTGGTTCGATCGGCGTTAACCTGGGCGCTGAAGACGGGATGGCCGGCATCGTCGTGTCTGACTAGCGACATCGGCACGATTGTTTTCGACACGATCTCGTCGTCCTCTCCCGCCGCTCCAACAACGAGCTGCACGTGAACGTCTTCAGATCCCAGGTCGCCGGTATCGACATGTGCGACGACTTCAAAGGACGAACCCGGGGGCATCGTATCCTTTGAGTCCGAGTCCACCTCGAGTACGCGCACGGAGCTCCAGTGCTGTCGCACGCGCTGTTTCCAGCAGGCCAACTCTCGACTGACCGCGAGGTCGTTCCGCGAACGGCGCTCGAGCCGGTGCGCAGAAGGTAGATAGAAGTGCTGGTAATACTGCCAGACCATACGGTGCGTATTGAAAACACCGGTCAGCTGGCTGATCGAGGAGCGCATCTGGGCAATCCAGTCATGCGGTAACCCGTCCGCGCCACGCCGGTAGAAGGTAGGTACGACGCGCTGCTCGAGAATTTCATACAGGTCGAGTGAGTCGGCGTGGTCCTGAATTTCGAGCGACGGGAAGGGCTCACTGCGGCCGATGGCCCACCCGATTGGCGGTCGTTCGTCGCTCGCGTCTCCCCAGGCCTCGGCCCACCAACCGTCGATCGTGCTCATGTTGAGTCCGCCATTGGCGGCCGCCTTCATCCCACTCGTGCCGCTGGCCTCCATCGGTCGTCTCGGGGTGTTCAACCAAACGTCGGCACCCTGAACCATTTGCGACGCAACGTGGATATCGTAGTCCTCGATGAAGACGATGTGGTCGCGGAACGGAGCCTCACGCGCCAGGGAAACGATCTGCCGGATCAGTTCCTTGCCCTGGTCATCGCGCGGATGCGCTTTCCCGGCAATGATGAGCTGCACCGGTCGGTCTTCGTCTGTCAGCAGACGTTCGAGCCGTTCTGGATCTCTAAAGAGGAGTGTGGCCCGCTTATACGCCGCGAAGCGACGGCCGAATCCGATGGTCAATGCATCCGGCCGAAGCACGTTGTGCGCGGCCTCGATCTGCAGCCGTGAGGCTCCACGCCGGACGTACTGAGCGGTGAGGCGCGTTCGGGCGAACTCGACCAGTCGAAGCCGGCAGGCTTCGTGGGTACTCCAGAGAGACTCTTCAGGTACCGCGTCCACCCGTCCCCAGACGTCGTGGTTGGCGGGCTCATGCCTCCAGGCCTCGCCAATGTACTGGTCGTACAGGGAACCCATCTCTGGTGAGACCCAGGAATTGAGGTGGATGCCGTTGGTGACGTGACCGATGGGAACCTCATCAACGGGAACCCCCGGCCAGATGCTGCTCCACATGGCACGGGTCACGTCGCCGTGTAGATCGCTTACGCCATTGCTGTACGACGCCAACCTGAGCGCTAGAATCGTCATGCAGAAGGCTTCGCCGTCGTTGTCCGCGTTCTGACGACCCAGCGCGAAAAAATCGTGCTGGGAGATACCCAGTGTTTCCGGGAAGTCGTGAAGGTATCGGTCGATCAGATCGGGCGCGAAATAGTCGTGACCAGCAGGCACCGGCGTATGACTCGTATAGACCAGCCCAGCCGAGGCCGTTTCACGAGCTTCGGCAAAACCGACCTGATGCTGTTGCATGATCTCCCGCACTCGCTCAAGGCCGAGAAACGCGGAATGGCCCTCGTTCATGTGATAGATCGATGGCTGAAGATTCATCGCCTGCAGGGCTCGATATCCGCCGATGCCGAGGACGATCTCCTGTTGAATACGCGTTTCGATGTCACCGCCATAGAGCTTGTCGGTGATTCCGCGATCGTTGGGCTCGTTGAGTGGAACGTTCGTGTCGAGCAGAAAAAGTGGAACACGACCGACCTGCGCTCGCCAGACGCAGGCAAAAACGCGACGGCCGGGGAAATCGATCTCCACGCAGATTGGCTGGCCGTCATCATCCTGGACGAGCTCCAGGGGCATGCGTTGGAAGTCGTTCTGCCGATACAACTCCTGCTGCCAACCCGCTTCGTTCAGAATCTGGTGGAAGTAGCCCTGCTGGTAGAGGAGACCCACGCCGATGAGCGGCAGCCCAAGGTCGCTGGCCGATTTGAGGTGGTCTCCCGCCAATACGCCGAGACCACCGGCGAAGATCGACATGCACTCTGTCACACCAAACTCAGCCGAAAAATAGGCGACCAGCGGTTCGTCCCGGCCTCGCTCCATGCGGCTGTACCAGGTCGACGTCCCCTCCATATAGCGGGAGAGCTGGTGATTCACCGCCTCGACTCGCCGGACATATTCGGCGTCGGTTGCGGCGGCATCCAACTTGTCCTGGTCGATCGACGAGAGCAGCAGCACAGGGTTGTGGCGCGTCTTGTCCCACAAGGTAGGGTCGAGCGTGGCGAAGAGCGCTCGCGCGTCGTGATGCCAAACCCACCAGAGGTTGCGACTGATGGTCTTGAGTGGCTGCAAAACGTCGGGGAGAATCGGGGTCACGCGAAACGTTCGTAGGGCTTTCATCGTGCTGACGAATTTCCAATCACAGGTTTGTTGCACCCGTTCATTCGGAAGCACGTATTGACCGTTGCGGCCAACCTTCGTGTTCCAGCCTGACACATACCGCGACTAGCATAACAATTACGGCATTGCCTGTACGAGCAAGACGCCGATCGGTACCAGTGGACCGAGCCCCACGCCTGCAAGGAGATCCGCTGCGTCGTAGCCAGATCCGTGGCAGAATCTGAGCACGGAATGGACGGACAGGAGCGCAAATACGGTGGTTTCGCGATCTGAATTTGTCGATTTTTGCGCGTCGACGCTCGATGCTCGCTCGATTTCGGGACGCGGCGCTGAACGGGTTGCAAGTCGAGGGCGCTGCGGAGATCGGTCGGATCGCGACCGCGGTGAGCGTCAGCGAATATGTCGTCCGCCAGGCTGTGGACTGGAACGCGGACGCGCTGCTCGTGCATCACGGGCTCTTCTGGGGTGAGCGCTCGGGGCCGATCGCTGGTCCGCTGCGGACGCGCTTGCGACTCCTGCTGATCAACGACGTCAACCTGGTTGGATTTCATCTCCCACTCGATGCACATCCAGAAATCGGCAACAACGCGCTCCTGGTTCGAGTGCTTGGCCTGAAGATCGATCGGCCATTCTCCGAGGTAGCCGGGCAGCCGATCGGATTTATCGGTACGGCGGCGGCGGAACTCCAACTGACGGAGATCGTCGCACGCGTCCAGGAGATCACGAATCGCACACCAACGGTGCTGGCTGGCGGTCCGGACGCGACCGACCGTGTCGCTGTGGTGAGCGGCTCGGGCTATTCAGCGCTTGAAGAAGCGACGCAGCTTGGTTGTGGCGCGCTGGTGACGGGCGACGTTCGTGAGCCAACTATGGCCATGGCTCGAGAGCTTGGCATCACCGTCATCGCGGGAGGACACGAGGCGACTGAGCGGCTTGGAATTCAGGCACTTGCGGACCTCGTGACGCGCAAATTTGGGATCGAGACGCGATTCTTCGCCGACCCAAACCCGGTTTAGAGCGATCCAAACCGCCCGATGCAGTCACGCGCAGCACAATGGACGATGGAGGGAATCGATGGCGTCAACGGCTGACCTCTTCAAAGCGTACGACGTGCGCGGAATCTATCCAGACGAGCTCAATCCAGAGGTCGCCTATGTGATTGGGCGCGCCTTCGTTACCTATCTCAAACCGCGACAGGTGGCGGTTGGACGCGACATGCGTATCTCCTCACCCGCCTTAGCGAGTGCGTTGATCGACGGAATTCGCGACGAAGGGGCGGACGTCTGCGACATCGGCTTAGTCAGCACCGACAGCCTCTACTTCGCCGTCGGCAAGTACGGCTTCGACGCTGGTGTCATGGTCACCGCATCGCACAATCCCGCCGAATACAACGGGTTCAAGTTCTGCCGCGCCGAGGCACGCCCACTGAGCATGGACGAGGGCATTGGCGAGATCCGCGATCTGGTTCTCGCAGGTCGGTTCGCCACACCGCGAAGCCGCGGCAAATTGCACAGCAAGGACATCCTGCCCGACTTTTCCACCCACGTCCTCTCGATGGTCGATACGTCGGCGGTGAAGCCGATGACAGTCGCCATCGACGCAGGCAACGGGATGGCTGGGAAGATCGCACCCGCGGTCTTCAAGCAGCTACCGGTCACCATCATCCCACTCTATTTCGAGCTGGACGGACGCTTTCCCAATCATCCCGCCAATCCGATCGAGCCGGAGAACACGCGTGTGCTGCAGCAAACGATCGTCGAAAAGGGCGCCGACTTCGGCATCGCCTTCGACGGAGATGCCGATCGCATGTTCATCCTGGATGAACACGGCACGTTCGTCGGCGGCGACATGGTCACCGCGTTGGCGGCCAAATCGCTGCTGCGCAAACACCCTGGAAGCGCCATCGTCTACAACCTCATCTGCTCGCGAGCGGTCCCGGAGACGATCGAACGCGAAGGCGGTCGAGGTATCCGATCGCGTGTCGGCCACTCGTTCATCAAGGCTCTGATGCGTGAGAATGACGCCGTTTTCGGCGGCGAGCACTCCGGCCACTTCTACTTCCGCGACAACTGGTACGCCGACTCCGGCATCATCGCGGCGCTAACGGTCATCGAGCTGCTCTCGGTCGAAGGGGTCAGCATCAGCGAGGCGCTCAAGCCGCTCGATCAGTACGTGCGCTCGGGAGAGATCAACTCCGAGGTCGTCGATCAGCAGAGCGTGCTCGACCAGCTTGAGAAGACCTACGCTGACGCGGAACTCGACCACCTGGACGGGCTGACCATCGGCTATCCAACCTGGTGGTGCAACGTGCGGGCGTCGAATACCCAGCCACTGCTGCGGCTGAATGTCGAGGCGGACAGCCTCGAATTGCTGCACGAGAAGACCGACGAACTCTTGCGAATCATCCGAGGCTGATTGATGGCGGGACCGCAGCGTTCAGATGAGCCGGCGCTCACGCCAGGCACTGCCGTGACGATCGTGAAGCTCAAGCCCGATGGCGCGGAAGCGATTCGCTATCGGGGAGAGGTCATCGCGTCGCCGTCGCAACTGGGTCGCGGCCCGCTCTCCATGGGAACAGCGTCGAGTCGATCTCGGCTATTTGGTCTTCGAACCAGATGACGTCTTCCTCGAGTACTTCTCGCTCGATCGCCCATTCAACGCGTTTGCGATATTCACACCCGAACGCCAGCTCAAGGGATGGTACTGCAACGTCACCCACCCATCGTGGATTGAGGGCGAGACGATCTATTGGCACGACCTCTACATCGACGTCATCGCGTATCAGGACGGTCGCACGCTGGTGCTGGATGAAGACGAGCTGGCCGAGTCCGGCCTGGCCGACACTGAGCCAGAGCTTCACTCCCTGATCGTCCAGACGCGAGACGACCTGCTGCGCATGATCGCGGCAAATGAATACCCATTTGATCAGAGGTTCATCTAATCGACATCAATGGCGAAATCGTTAATGTTTCCCGCGAACGTATAGATCAAATGTTCTGCTACAATGGTTCTCTCAGTTTAGTGTTCGGAGAGGATCGAGCAGATGTCCGAGCGGATCTCCAAGGACGAGGCCAGAGCCCTGGCAGTCATCGCGCAGCGGCTCGACGAACCAATCTCCGGGCCGCCTTCCAAGAGCGCCATTATGGAGACCATCCGCCGCATCGGTTGCTTGCAAATCGACACGATCTCGGTCGTCGCTCGCAGCCACTACCTCGTCCTTTGGAGCCGGCTCGGGAAATACGACCCCGCGCTCGTCGACGAGCTCCATCACCCGGATCGCCAACTTTTTGAATATTGGGGGCATGCCGCGTCGCTCCTGCCGTCAGACCTGTTTCCGTACTTCCGCCGACGTATGCAGCAGCGCAGAATCAAGCACATGGACGGCGAGGATTCCTGGGCGCTTGAAAACGAAGAGCTCGTCACGCAGGTGCTCACGGCCGTGCGCGAGCACGGGCCGATCAGTTCGAGTCACTTTGAGCGGACTGACACCGGCGAGCCAGTGGAAGCCTGGTCCTGGTGGGGTGGCAAACCGGAAAACCATGCGCTCGACCTGCTCTGGACGGCTGGCGCTCTGGCGATTCACCGACGCGTCAACTTTCAGCGTCACTACGATCTGATCGACCGGGTCTTCCCCGAACACGCCAACACCGACCTCCCGCATGAGACAGAGGAAAACCGCGTGCTCGCCAAACGAGCGCTCGACGCCATGGGAGTAGGGTTTCCCTCGGGGATCAATGACTACTTCCGCACCAAGTGGGGATCGCGCACGCGTCGCATCCTTGCTGAACTGGAACAGGACGGAGAAATCTTCCCCGTCGAGATCGACGACCTCGGCACGGCGTTTGTTTCCGAATGTAATAGAGGACTCTTCGATCAGGTGCGTGCTGGTCGCCGTCCGACGCGCACGACGCTCCTCTCGCCGTTCGACAATTTGATCTGGGAGCGCCAACGAACCGAAAAGCTCTTCGATTTCGAGTATCGGCTGGAGTGCTACACGCCCGCTCCGAAACGGAAATATGGCTACTACAACCTTCCGATTCTCGATCGCGGGAGGCTAGTTGGCCGTCTCGACCCGAAGGTCGATCGTCGCGAGCGAGTGCTCTATCTTCGATCGGTGCACGTCGAGCCTGGCGTCAAGTTCGACGCTGACATGGCATCTCGCCTGCAGGAGGCGCTCCGCGACTTTGCAGCATTCAACGAAGCCGACACCATTGTGGTGCAGGCCGGGCCAAAACGGCTTCCGCGAAAATTCGAAGTGTGAGGAGCGGCGAGCGAGCCGAAATTGGCTCGGCCGCCCGGCGATGCAGAGTTAGCGGAATCGGTACGTGATGCGACCTCGCGCGAGGTCGTATGGGGACAGCTCGACGCGAACTTTGTCGCCGATGAGGATACGAATGAAGTTCTTGCGCATCTTACCGGAGGCGTGCGCGAGGACGTGGTGACCATTCTCAAGCTCGACGGTAAACATCGCGTTCGGAAGCGCTTCCAGGACCGAGCCTTCCGCCTGAATCATGTCGGATCTTGCCAATCGACCTTCTCCTTTGCTTGTCGTGCTGATCGAAAGACAGTGTGGCCGAAACGACCAACAGCGTGTCTGTGTATGTTCTTATCATGCCATCGAGGGGGCCGGTTGCGCTCCGTCAATGGGCCAAGTACCATCATACCAAGATTTGCTTAGATTTTGCCACCGCTGAGGATCATGATGTCGAACGAATCGCGGCAAGATTCCGACACTCCGACAGGCTCGGGAAACTGGCTCTCGATCGATGCGGCCTGTCAGATGCTTGGAGTGGACCAATCGACGCTGCGGCGCTGGAGTGACTCCGGCAAGGTTCCAGTCTTCCGCACGCCGGGCGGCCATCGTCGCTACAACGAAGACGATATCAAGGCACTGTTGCACGGCGAGAGCCGACCGCGCAGGCGCATGAGCCGACAAGTACTGACGGACCTGTCCTTCTCCGGCTATGAGAGCGATTTTATGCGCCAGGTCCGCTCGCGTGCCTGGTACCGTGCCTATAGCGCGGGTCAGGTCGATGAACTGCGCTCACTCGGACGCACACTCGTCGACCTCGCCATCCGCTCCATCAGCGGGCGGTCTGACCGCCACCAAATCATCGAAGAGGGGCAAGCCATCGGGCGCCGATACGGGTCAATGAGCGCTGAAGCTGGACTTTCGGTTGACGACGCAGTCGAAGCGTTCCTCTTCTTTCGCTATCCCGTGATTCAAGCCATGACTCGCTTCATCGAAGAAGAAAGCGTCCCGGCAAAGCGCTCGGGACGCATCTACGTCGAAATCAGTCAGTTTCTGGATCAGGTGTTGCTGGCAACTGTCTCGGCTCACGCCCAAGCGACGCTTTAGACGGACCGCAATCAGCGACGCCTAGCGCACTTTCCCTCGCGCGATCACATCCCAACAGCCCGTCACCTCGCCATTCCGCACCACGAACATCTCGTCCTGCAGATTCACGGTCGGGCAAACGTGGTTGGGAATGATCTCGATCTTGTCTCCCACTTTGAGATCGCGCGCATTCTCCGGCAATTCGATCACGCCATGCTCTTCGCTCACGCGCACGATGGTCGCATCCGGGTACTCGACCACGTAACCGAACCCCTTCTTGGATGGGGACGGATCCATCGCCAGGGTCTTTGAGCCCGCATCGACGACGGCGCGATCCGGGGCTGGACGGCTGACCACGGTCGCCAGGATGCGGCAGGCACAGCGCTCGGGTGTAATGCGTCCAAAACGGAACGCGGTGTTGTCATTGAAGACGTAGGTTCCCGGGCGCATTTCGGTGACGCCCTCGATTTTGGTCGTTGCGAAGGCGGCGGGCGTCGAGCCGACGCTGACCACGTCGATATCGAAGCCGTTCTCGCGCAGGAGCGCCGCCGTCGCCACGAGGTTCTCGCCCGCCCGACGAGCGATCTCGCCCAGATCGTCGGCATCCTTTGCCGCGGCTACGTGCCCCTCATGCGTCATGATGCCGCGAATGTTCAAACCAGACATTTCGGCCAGGCTGCGGGCCAAATCCAGCACTTCCTCGCCCGGTTTGAGTCCCGCTCGATTCAAGCCCGTATTGACCTCCAGCAGCACGTCGAGCCGTTTGCCCGCCTGCTCGCAGGCGTCCGAAAGGCGCTGTGCCGCCTCGACGCCATCGACCGCGACCATGACGTGAGCCCGATCCATCAGCGCGAGCAGCCTCCGGACCTTCAGCTCTCCCACGATCTCATTCGCGATCAGAACGTCCTTGAGCGCACCGGAATTGACCAACACCTCGGCCTCACCCAGCTTGGCGCAGGTCCCTCCGATGGCGCCCGCCTCGATCTGCATGCGCGCGATCTCGGCGGTCTTATGCGTCTTCTGGTGCGGACGAACCTTGATGCCGCGCTGTCCGGCGTACTCGGCCATCTCGGCTATGTTTTGCTCGAGGATCTCCTCGTGCACGACTAAGCAGGGAGTATCGAGTGCGTCTTTGAAACCCATGTCCCGCCCCTTCGTCTGCTGCTAAACCGGCCACTTCTTGCCACTGGTATCAATCCAACGCGCAAGCTCCTGGCTCTTCACCGCGCCGTCGACGATCTCCTGGACCTTCATCCCGTCTTCGAACGATGGCGCGCGCGGCACTCCGCTCAGGATTCCGTTGGCCCAATCGTATGCGAGTTGCGTGAATGGGCCAACACGTTGATCGACGGTCTTGGGAAGGTCAAAAGTCAGATCGTCTGGAATGGAGAGCTCTGAGATCGCCTGCTGTCCGCGTTTGGTTCCGAAAATCTTTCCGTCATTGCGGAGCGCGAGAACGCCTTCCGTTCCGACCGCGACCATCTCGTCACCCAGATCGACCGGAGACGAAGAACACGCATGAATGGTCGCGATAGCGCCCGATCCGAAATGGAGCAGGATTGAGAAGTTGGAATCGGCCTGCTCGGCGTCGATGTCGGCCAGGGCCGGACTCGTGCGCGCGCCGACCACCGCGTGAACGTCGCCAAACCACCAGCGCAGCGTATCGACGTAGTCGTATCCGAGCTGCTGCATCAGGCTGAGGCGCGGTTCGAGCGGCATCATTGACCGGCGTCGCACGTAGGGCGAGCGGAACGCCGTGACGCTTACCGACTGCAGCTCACCGATGTAGCCACCGTCGATGAGCTGCTTGGCCCGCATTCGCGCTGGGACGAAGCGTGACGGAAAGACGATCGAGCCCTGCACCTGGCCGTCGCGCGCCACTCGATGCATGTCACGCGCTTCAGCACCGGTACGCGCCATGGGTGAATCGCACAGGATGTGGAGGCCATTCTCGACCGCGGCGATGACGAGCCCATGGTGCAATTCGGTCGGAGCAGCGATGGTGACGGCGTCCAGCCCCGCTCGACGGTACATAACGCGGTAGTCGTCGAAGTAGTTTGGCACTTGGTAACGAGCGGCAACGGACGATACGGGACTTGCATCCGCCGGTGCGACAGCCACCAACTCGACGTGCGGGACCTGGCGCAGACCCGGAATATGAATGGCGGCACCTTCCGCCGTTGCTACGACCCCCACACGGAGCGGTTTGGTATGCACGAATCGAGTGTCCCTCCAGATCGCCGAGAAAGTCCAATCAAGTATGTTCGGCCACTACGAGCGGAGCAATGTACGGTCATCCACCCGGCAAAATCCGGACGCGTCGTCCGTCCAGTCGCAGCCGCTCATCGCAAAAGAGTTGCACCGCCCGCGGATAGAGCTCGCATTCGCGCTCGAAGACGCGTTTACCAAGCGATTCAGCATCGTCGTCCTCGAGTACTGGCACGCATGACTGCACGATGATCGGCCCCGCATCGTAATTTTCATCGACAAAGTGAACCGTGCAACCGGAGATCTTCATCCCTGACTCCAGCACGCCCTCGTGCACTCGACTGCCGTAATTTCCCTGTCCGCCGAAGAGTGGAAGGAGCGCCGGATGAATGTTCATGACGCGTCCGAGATAGCTCTCCGGAATGTCAATCTTGGAGAGGAACCCAGCCATCAGAACGAGGTCCGGCCGCTCCCGGCGCAGGATCTCATGGACTGCGTCGCTGAACTCCTGCCATGAACCAAATGAGCGTCTCGGTACGACCGAAAGTGGGATCTCAGCGGCATGCGCCACTTCCACCCCGCGCACCCTTGGACGGCTGCTGACCACCCGCGCGAAGTCGACGTCGATGCGCCCATCGAGGTTGGCGCGAATCAGGTTTTCAAGCGTTCGGCCGGAGCCCGAGAGCAGGACGACGACACGTTTTCGCGCGGACTCAGACGAACCCGATCCGGAATTCATTGGTCAGTCCACCTCCCGCGGCGATGATACACGGTTCGGCCGTGCAACATCGGAAAGCGAGAAGCACGCGGTAGAATAGGGTCACATTTGATCTGGCCGCTTCCAGCGCTCGAAGGCAAGGAGTTCAATTGCAGACCGAGCAGAATTCGACCAGACGACCTGCTGGCGACGTCGTGCCGGGCGAGCACGCTGCCGGTTCGCTAGGACTGGACGAAACGGTCGACGCGGTGGTGGCGCTCGATTTTGGCGCACAGTACGCGCAGCTGATCACCCGACGAGTGCGCGAGGCCAACGTCTACTGTGAGATGCTGCCGCACGACGTGACCTGGGAAGAGGTCGAGCACCTCCATCCGCGTGGCGTGATTCTCTCGGGCGGACCGATGAGCGTCTACGCTCCGGGCGCGCCGAAGATGCCGGATTGGGTTCTTGAGCGCAATCTGCCGGTGCTCGGAATCTGCTACGGAATGCAGTTGCTGGCCGACGCGCTGGGCGGACAGGTCGCCGAGGCGACCGACCGAGAGTTCGGCCCCGCAAACATCCGCATCACACACCAAGAGGGCATTTTCAAGGACCTTCCGGAAACTGTTGACGTCTGGATGAGCCACGGCGATCGCATCGACGCGCTTCCAGAAGGTTTTGAATCCCTCGCCGAGACCAGCAACTCCCCATTCGCGGCCATGAGCCGCGGCAATCTGATCGGTTTGCAATTCCACCCCGAGGTCGCTCATACGCCGCTCGGCGGCGCCATGCTGCGCAACTTTCTGTACGACGTCTGCGGCTGCACTGGCAATTGGAGCTCCGAATCCTTCGTCCACACAGCTATCGATGCCATTCGCGCCGAAGTCGGCTCCGAGCGGGTCCTGCTGGCCCTCTCTGGAGGAGTTGATTCTTCGGTCGTGGCGGCGTTGATCCACCGCGCTATCGGTGATCAGCTCACGCCTGTCTTCGTCAACACCGGGATGCTGCGCGAGGGCGAGGCCGAGACGGTGCGGGAAGTCTTCGGCCGCCACTTCCACATGAATTTGGTCTACGTCGACGCGACCGAGCGTTTCCTGGAGCGGCTCTCCGGCGTGATCGACCCCGAAGAGAAGCGCAAGATCATCGGTGATGAGTTCGTGCGCGTTTTCGAGCGGGCCGCCGAAGAGCACGGACCATTCAAATATCTCGCGCAGGGCACACTCTATCCGGATGTCATTGAGAGCGCCACCAAGATTTCCAAGACGGCCGAGAAAATCAAAACGCACCACAACGTGGGCGGGTTACCCGAGGATCTGCAATTTGAGCTGATCGAGCCGTTGCGGCTCCTCTTCAAGGATGAGGTGCGCACCGCGGGGAAGCTGCTCGGCTTGCCCGACGAGATCGTCAATAGACAGCCGTTCCCAGGGCCTGGTCTGGCCGTCCGCATTCTCGGACCCATCCGCGAAGAATCGTTGGCGATACTGCGGCGAGCTGACGCGATCGTGCGTCAGGAGATCGAGGCGGCCGGGCTCGCCGACGAGATCTGGCAGTTCTTCGCCGTTCTCCTGCCAGTGCAGTCGACCGGCGTCATGGGAGATAGTCGCACCTATGCGCAGGTTTGTGCCATTCGCGCGGTGACGAGCGAAGACGCTATGACGGCGGATTGGGCTCGCTTGCCCTACGACCTATTGGCGCGCATGAGCAATCGCATCGTGAACGAAGTGCGCGGCATCAACCGCGTCGTCTACGACATCTCGAGCAAGCCGCCATCTACCATCGAATGGGAGTAACCATACGTGCCGATGAGGGTATTGGTCGTCGGAAGCGGCGCCCGAGAGCATGCACTTGTCTGGAAACTGGCGCAATCGCCCGACATTGAGGCGCTCTTCGTCGCCCCTGGGAACGCCGGAACCGCTCAGATTGCGACCAACCTCCCAATCGCGGCATCAGACACCGCGGGGCTCGTCGCGGCAGCGCGGCGGGAGCGGATCGATCTGACTGTGGTCGGGCCGGAAGACCCGCTCGCCGCGGGACTGGCTGACGCCTTCATCGCCAACGATCTCGCCGTGTTCGGTCCTGTCGCCGACGCCGCTCGCATCGAGAGCAGCAAGGCCTGGGCGAAGGACGTGATGGAGTCCGCGGGCGTGCCAACGGCAAGGTCACAACGCTTTACGGACCTCAACGCGGCCCTCGACGCCGTCTTTGACGTCGATCTTGCCCGTGGTCATAAAGGCAGACGGTCTCGCCGCCGGGAAGGGCGTCATCATCGCCGAGACGCGAGCGGAAGCCGAGGATGCCGTGCGATCCATGCTGAGCGACGGAGCCTTCGGATCGGCCGGGCAGTGAAATCCTCATCGAGGACTATCTGACCGGGCGTGAAGTCTCGGTGCTTGCCCTGACCGACGGCGAGACGATCTACCCGCTCCTTCCCGCCTGCGACTACAAGCGTGCCAGCGACGGGGATGAGGGTCCAAACACCGGCGGAATGGGTGCCTACGCACCGGTTCCCGCGGTGGATGAGGCTCTGCAGCGGCAGATCCTCGATACGATCCTCGCGCCCACGATCGACGAGCTGACCAGACGCGGCATCACGTATCGTGGAGTGCTCTATGCCGGCCTGATGCTCACTGAGAACGGCCCCATGGTGATCGAATTCAACTGCCGTTTCGGTGACCCTGAGACCGAAGTTGTTCTGCCGATGTTGCGCGAAGACCTGCTCCCGTACCTCGTCGGCGTGCACGACCGGCACGCTTGGAGAGCTGCCTCCTCCCACCTGGCATGACGGTGGTTGCGTCTCGGTAGTATTGGCATCCGGTGGCTACCCACTCGGCTACCAAAAGGGCTACAGATTGCCGGACTGGATGAATTCCACAGCGACGTCGTTGTGTTCCACGCTGGAACTGCACTCGATGACGACGGTCGCGTAGTCACCAGCGGCGGACGAGTGCTGGCCATCACCGCGCGCGGCGACTCGATGAAGACAGCCCGCGATCGCGCCTATGATGCGCTTGACTCGGGTGACGTTCAAAGAGCGCCACTTCCGCCACGACATCGCCCTCCGCGAAATCTCCGGATCGTAGCCAAAGTCCAGACGCCAATCGTTTGTACGGGCGACGCATGCGTCGCCCAAGATTGCTTTGCGCCCGTTCTGTCGTCCGCAACGAACTCGCACGTACAGCCCTACCCGGCCGTGGACACGAATGTTGCTCATCGGAGGCGGACATGCTCGCTGAGTTTGTAGGAGCGAAGCTCGTCTTCGCCCTGTGCCGAGTGGCAACTGACTCGCCCGAAATCCGCTTGTTGCGGCCGATTGACGCTGGGAAATGCCGGTGTCAATGATGTGCCGAGTCGGCGAGGGCGAAGACAAGCTTCGCCCCTACTCATCGGGAGACGTGGTGGCCATCTATGAGACGTGACGGTGAGAAAAACCCGTGGGCGACGCATGCGTCGCCTGCACAGACGCGACGTTCGGGAACAGGATCGGTCTCAGCGGAGCGTCGGTGTGGTTAAAGACGTTCCGGAGAGCCGAAGCCCTCCGGAGACGCCAAGTGGGGATGGAAGGAGACCGGTAAATTCGTTATGCGGTTGCCGGTGGCCCGATGGCGATCCAGCCGTTTCGAACGGCGCAAAGTACCGCCTGAACGCGGTCGTTGACATCCAGTTTGCGGAGCACCGACGTCATGTGATTCTTGACTGTCTGCTCAGTGATGAAGAGCTCGTCAGCAATCTCTTTGTTCGAGAGACCCTGCGCCACGCAATCGAGTACCTCGATCTCGCGAACCGAGAGCGGCAGCTTGGGGCTCGACGGCAGAATGCTTTCGGATTCCGGCACTTCGCCGTCGCCGGTCAGCTGGCGGAACTCAGTCAGCACCCGCCAGGCCAGCTCCGGGCGCGACAGCACCGCGGTATTGATGATCTGCTCCCCGCGAACGACTCGCTCGAGCGAATTCGTCAGTTCGGACGCTTCAATGTCCTTCGTCAGGAAGGCCGAGGCACCCGCGCGAACTGCTTCAAAGAGGCGCTCGTCATCGATGTGCATTGAGAGGATGACCACGTGCATGGATGGATGCTGCTTCTTGAGGATGCGCGCGACGTTGAGACCGGTGATGCCCGGTAGCTGCACGTCGATCAACGCGAGAGTCGGTCGGTGAATATCTGCTTCACGGATGGCCTCGTGGCCATTGGCAGCCTCGGCCACGACGGTGAACGCGCCGCCCTCGGCGATCAATCGACGCAATCCTTGTCGGAAGAGCGGATGATCGTCAACAATGAGCACGCGTCTTTCTGCGGTAGCCTGTCGTCGCCGTTCCATTGCGTCCCCCGTTATCGCGTTGGCGCTGACCGCGCCTTCCAACCCCGGTACATCTCCCCCTTGCAGGTTCGTCCCCCTGCGCTTTGCCTGTGTTCACTCTACGTGGCGTTTGGTCCAGCTGACATAGTCGAAAGTGGCCGACCGGGGGAGGCCGCAAGTACTAGTCCGGTCGGTAAACCTTGTGACTTGACCGGCTGACACGCTTTTGTAACGCCGAAATTCTGTGTCATGCGGTCATCGTATCATGTGTACGTACACATTGTAAACGTAGGCAGGAGAAGTACCAATGGGGCAACAATGGGCGATTTTCCGGGACTACGTTGGGACTTTAGTCTGGTTTGAGGCCGGTTCCGAGCCAGGCAAGCAACCCAATCATGGTCTTTGAGTCGACGATCTCTCCGGACCTGATGCGAGCGGTGACAGTTTCGGACTGTACGGTCACAACCTGAAGGTCCTCGTCCGCTTCCGGTTCGTCCTTGCCGGAATTGAGACCAGTCGCCACGTAAATAGTGACTTCTTCATCTGCCCACCCCGGACTCACGTAGAAGCGAACGAGTTCGCGCACCTCATCGGCGCGATATCCGGTCTCTTCGCGCAGCTCGCGGATGGCGGTCTGAAGCTCGGGTTCATCGGGTTCGCGCGTACCGGCCGGAAGCTCGAGGGTACTGCGCCCGATGGGATGCCGATACTGTCGCACGAGCACCAGATCTCCATTCGGCAGAACCGGTATCAACGCCACGGCGCCTGGATGCTCGACGACTTCGCGGCGGTGCTCGCTGCCGTCCGCCATCCGCACCGTATCGACCCGCACGTTGATGAGCCGTCCATCAAACACACGATCGCTCGCGATCACCGTTTCACCAGCCATTACGCGCTCCAAATCTGTAGAATCCACCGACTCTGGGTACAAAACAAAAACGGCAGAGACCGTATGGTCCTGCCGGGAGGCGCCGGGCGGATTCGAACCGCCGATCAGAGTTTTGCAGACTCCTGCCTTGCCGCTTGGCTACGGCGCCAGTTTCGCTTGTGGACTGCGATTGTAGCACAGACCGCGGCACCATTGTGTTCGCTGGCCGACCCTCGATGAGGACCGCGAGTCGAGCCAGCAAACGACACTGTGTCAGCTCTCGGCGCAGTCAATGGGTCCTGGACATGGATCGTGTACTGACGCGTGGCCGCGACGTCGACGAATGAGCAACGAAGCGTTTTACGAGCAGCGGAGCAAAGAGGATCGCAACAGGAACCGCGATCCAGACGCGTCCCGCAGGCAGGTTATAGTTCTCCAGCAAGGTCGACCATGAGTCGCGAACCACAAGTCGACCAAAGCTGAACTCGAAGAGGATCGTCGCTGCCGCCCAACCCATCCCGATTAGCACGAGCGCGCGATCTTCCAGCCGCATGACCGTTCGACGCAGCACGAAGTGCGCTCCGATGAGCACACCCAGGACACATGTGATCGTACTGATCTGATGAGCGGTTCGCTCGCTGACAACGCGCGCGTAGGTCGTTTGTCGCAATGTCGCGTTGAGCAGACCGATAACCACCAGCCCACACCACATGGCTGCTGACCTCCAGAACATTGAACGCCTCCTTATTCCCTCACAGTCATCCAGCCCAGGGGCCTCACTTCAACCGTAATTCCCGGAGATGACAGAGACGCTGCATCCAAGGTGTTCCGTGCAACGGTTGCGTGACAATCATCGCGATCAGCATTTGGACGAACGATCCCGACACAACGTGGAGGAATCAGCCGAACACGAACGGCTCGTCTCAATGACGGCGAGCGATGCGGGGCTGTAACGCTTCAGCGCAAGAATGCGATGAATTCGTCACCTTGCTCGTGGTAAGCCGGATATGAACTCGTTTGTGCGATGTGGTGGCCGTCGCGTCGATCGGAGAAATCCATGCAACCGCTGGTCTTCACCGGAATCTTTTACCTTGCCGTTTCAGCACTGTGTGTCGTGAGGCCCCACGCAGGACGACTCTTCGTTGGGCTCTTCTTCTGGGTCATGGCGCTCGGCGTTCACGGATACTTCATCGTTGCCAATCCCCAGAGCTATATCAACTTCGCTCATGATGCCTATCTTGGCTTCTACCGCGATCTGGCA
Source organism: uncultured Chloroflexia bacterium (assembly GCA_963815715.1). GTDB lineage: Bacteria > Chloroflexota > Chloroflexia > Thermomicrobiales > Thermomicrobiaceae > CALAGB01. The sequence goes on from CAWFHU010000001.1 coordinate 703,203, forward strand.
AGCCCGATCGTGGAATTCAGTCCACGCGGTTTTGGCGTGGTCTGCCTGATCTTCGAGCTGGCTGTCGGCGCACTCATCCTCGGGAAACACCGCTACGTCAAGGCCGGGCTCATCGCCGGAATCTTGTTCTTGATTGGAATCACACCGTTGAAGTACACGCAGGTGAATCCCGTGCTGGCTATCGGGATGGCCTATCTAGTGACCAAGGACTTCAACGAGTCGATGCTGGACTTGCTGAGAGGCAGATTAGATCACCAGCGGCCCACGAAGGTGCCGGCGTAAGGGACGCGATTCGCGGCGTTACGAACGCAATCGCCGCGCTCATTAGAACATGGGCGTTCTCAATCGTCTCCAATTCTCAGGACATAACGCTCATAGAGAAAGAACACTAGTCGCTCAGTGTTGACCCAAAGTATGCTCACGTAGACTCCGCATGCGATGAATGGTTGAAGAAGCACAACAAATGCAATCGGTCCGTAGGATCGCTCGAACAGAGTCAGCCCGACGATGAACAACGCTATGCCCAAACCGGCGACTATTATGTCCGAGAACAACACCATCTCGTCTACAGGCTTGTCGCCAAACCAACGAAATCGGATCTTGCGTAGCCACGTGGCAACCAGCAGGAATGCGATCGCGGCTGCCTCACTGACTGCGTACCAGATACCTATGTAGGAAATGCTCATGTCGACGTCATCTCAGCAAGTTGCCTCGCGTGGAACTGACTAATCTGACTCAATGTATTCAAGCGTGCGCGTAGTCGGCGACAGCCTTCGGTACTGATTTGTCGAGCCACCGGCAAGCACCTGAGCGCTGTCAGATCTTGTTACAACGGGCGAATGTTCCGCACAATCTACCGAGATGGAGATCAGTTCAACAGCCCACCGGTACTAGCCCGAATTTCCCTATCGATCATCGCGGTCGGAGGGTACGATGGAGTTATCAACGGCGACGCTCATGGAATGTGTCGAGCGACGAATTCGGTCAGAGGGTGTAGCATGGACGCAACACTGGTCGTATCACCCCATCAGTTCCTCCGTCACATCCAGACTATATGTTTGGAGCAGTTCATGAACGTCGTCGAAGTTCAACCACTCACTCTGTCGGACGGCTCGGTCATTCCATCCAGGTTCATTCGGCCGTCGGACGCGGAAGCGCTCCAACGCTTCCATCGCCGTCTGAGCGAAAACTCGATCTATTCGCGGCATTTTGGCTTCGTTCCCGAGCTCTCGGATGCGCAAGCCCACTATTTCACCAACGTCGATGGCGTCGATCGCTGCGCCGTGGTGGCACTTGATCCGGAGCGTCCACACGAGATCGTCGCCGTGGTGCGCTACGATCGCGACCCGAACGGTAAGACTGCAGAGTACGCCGCGCTGGTCGAGGACCGCTGGCAAGGGCGGGGCGTCGGCGTGGGGCTGACCCGTTCACTCATCCACTACGCTCGCCAGAACGGGATTCGAAATCTCTATGCGCTCGTGCTCGCGGGGAATGTGCGCATGATCCGTCTGCTTCATTCGCTGGGACTGCCGACCACGACTCGATTCGTCGACGGCACCGATCGCGTCGAGGTGACGCTCGATGAGCCAGATTCCGCAACGCTAACTATCTGACTGATTCTTGACCTCAGCTACCTGAGTCGGCTTTGCGCAGGTCGTCGACGAGCTGTTGATACTTCTCGTCTCGGTCGCGGAACGGTCGCAGGAGATAGGCGGGATGGTACGTCGTCAGGACGCGCGTGTCTGCCGGGCCTTCAACCCACTCACCCCGTTCTTTGCTGATTTTGACGGAACGCCCCAGCACGGCAGCCGCCGCCGTCGCCCCCAAGCAAACGACCGAGCGAGGTTGGATGATGCTCAGTTCTTCGTCCAGGAATGGACGGAAGGCTTTGCGTTCTACCGTCGACGGAGGGCGGTTGCGCCGACCTCCTTTGGCGCCCGGCTCTGTCGGTCGGATCTTGACCACGTTGGTGATCCAGACCTTCTCTCGATCCAACCCGGCGTCGTCAAGCGCCCGATCCAACAATTGGCCCGCGCGTCCGACAAATGGCTTTCCCTGACGCTCTTCATCGGCACCGGGTGCTTCGCCGACCAATACGACAGCCGACATCGGGTTTCCCGTGCCGAAAACGAGACGGCTCTCGCCGAGCACGTCAGCTACGTCGCCCGATTGTTTGATTCGTTCTGCCAGCCGCTCCAGCGAAGCGGCCCGCGCGTCGGAATTGTCTGAGCGGCGGTTGCTCACGTTCTCCCCAAATCCTGCGCCCCATCAATCGAAGGTGACGAGACCGCGGTCCGTAACGCGCGCCTCTGGAATGACGGAAAGGGCCATGAACGAGAGGAGTCCAAACGGCGCTGGAACTCCACTTCCAAACGATCGCGCAACCTCCTCGAGTCGCTCGTAGCGTTCAGTTACCGTTTCTAGCGGGTCAGGCGATAGGATTCCCGCGATCGGCAACGCGAGCCGTTCCAGCACTTCCCCATCGCGCACGGCTGCGAGCCCGCCCTGCATCTTGGCAACGGCTTCAATTGCTTGCAGAATATCCGCATCTCGCACGCCCACGGCCACGATGTTGTGGGCGTCATGCGCGATCGATGAAGCCAGCGCTCCCTCACGCAGACCAAAGCCGTTGACGAGCCCGACTCCCACCCGCCCAGTCGCATGGTGTCGCTCCACCACCACCAATTTCAGCAGGTCGCGCTCCACGTCGGACACGAGTCGGCCATCCTCGGATTTCGGGCTCACGTCCAGCTTGCGCGTCACGATCTGTCCCGGAATCGCACCCACGGCGATCATCCGCGCTTCAGCGAGAGGACTCAAATCAGCGAGCTCCAAATCGCGCATGTGAACGGTATTCAGCAGGGTGTCCGGCACGTCAGCGCTCGACTCGAACAACGGTTTCCCATCTCGCGCCACGGTCGCGCCGTCGAACATGACCAGGTTTGGACGAAGATCATCGAGGCTGTCGAAGACGACCAGGTTGGCCCGATAGCCTGGCGCGACCTGCCCGATCCACGGCAAGCGCCAGTATTCGGCGGTCGCCAGCGTCGCCATGCGGATGGCGCGAATCGGATCGAGCCCGGCGCCGATCGCTTTACGCAGCACCGAGTCCATGTGGCCGTCGTGCAGCAGCGTGGCGCAGTCTCGATCGTCGCTGGCAAAGCAGCAGCGCGGATAGGTCGCCTCGGTAACGAGCGGCAGCAGTTCGAGCAGATTATGCTCGGTCGAGCCCTCCCGGATCATGATCATCATGCCGCGGCGCAGTTTTTCGCGCGCCTCTTCCAGCTCGGTCGATTCGTGGTCGGAGCTCATGCCCGATCCGGCGTAGGCGTTGACCGCCAGGCCGCGCAGACCGGGGGCGTGACCGTCACGGCGGGGGTACGGCAGCGCGAGCTTCTCGAAGATCCCTTCGTCGCCATTCAGGACGCCCGGGAAATTCATCATCTCGCCGAGACCGACCACATTGGGGAGATGCAGTGCCTCCCTGATCACCTCCGTGGTCATCTCGGCACCGGAGCTCTCCATGTGGCTGGCCGGGACGCAAGAAGGAATGGTGAAAAAGAGCTCGACCGGCAGGCCGCGCGAGGCATCCATCAATGCCTGAATCCCGGCTAATCCTGCGACATTGGCGATCTCATGAGGATCGGTGACGACGGCGCCGGTACCGTGCGGCACGACTGCGCGGGCGAATTGATCCACCCAAAGAAGCGAGCTCTCGACGTGAACGTGACCATCGATGAAGGACGGAGCCAGATAGCTCCCGGCCAGGTCGATGACGTCCTCTGCCTCCTGATAGTCCCCAACTCCAGCGATCTTGCCATCGCAGATCGCCACGTTGACGCGCTCGATCTCTCCCGAGGCGACGTTCACGAGTCGTGCGTCGCGCAGTAATAGATCGGCGGGTACCTGCTGCTGGGCGACTGACAGGAATCGACGCCAGCGATCAACCATTCGGTTCTTCCTTTCGCTCATCTGAGGCAACGCGGGCTAATCGACGAGGCGACGCTCGATCATGGCGATGGAGTCGTTGAGGATGATGAGCTGTTGTCGTGCGATATCGCCGATCTGCTCGCGCAGTGCGAAGGGCAGCTCGTGGTGTACGCGGACGCCAACGCCGTGATCGTTTTCGTCCCACCAGGCTTCCTCAGCGTTGCTCAGGATCCCGCGCGCCACAGCCGGAAGTGAGACCCGAGCCAATCGCTCGAGACCTTCACGACGTCGCTCCTCCTCTTCTTCCCAGAAGAGGCCGGGCGACGTGTCCCACACGTCGAGGTCATACCCATCGGCACCGACTCGCACGTCGATCCGGCCCATGTCGGTGTCGGCGGCGACAGTCCAGCGGCTTTGATCGTCGACGGTGATGTACGCGTAGAGACCCATGCCGGTAAGAACCTCGATGACGGGACGCAACGCGTCGCGGTCATTCGATCGATTGACGATGTCGTCGCGGCCTTCCGAGTTGAGCGACAAAATACCTCCGAGGTTGGATTCAAAGATCCTGGACGTCTGGCATGAATAGCTGGCGTCCCGTGTTCAAGAGGACGCGAGCGAGATTGAGCGATTCCGGCTCGAGGTTCGCACGCACGTGAAGCTCGACTCCGGGAGCGATCTCCCAGCGCTGCCAGGTCTCGAATTCTCGCCCGAGGCTCTCGACACCGGGACGCGGCTCTCCGAGCCTTCTTCGAATCTGATCGAGCCCGACGTTTGCGTCGCGCAGGGCCTGTATCTGTCGCACGCGATCCAGGTGCAGTCGATCATAGTGTGCCGCGCGCCCACGGCCATGCGGCGGCGCAAGCAAGCCTTCCGCCACGAAGTGTCGAATGCGGCGAACCGGTACCCCCGAATGCTCGGAAAGTTGGTGAATCGTCATCGCGGCTGGTGCAGATGGCAGTCGTTCGTCCACGCCACTCCTGACAATTGACGCGCGGAATGGGCCATGCGCTAATAATACCTGTACATCTCAAGCGCCCGACGCCGATCACGACACCAATCGCGATGAGGCCGAGGAGGTTTCCAATATGCCAACAACTGACAAAACGCGCGAGCAACAGATTCGCGAACTCCTGAACGAAGCGGGAATCCCCGTGGCCGTCGAGGTTGAAAACCGGGTTGCGCGGCTGATCGGCCCTGTCGATTCAGAGCGACTCCGAGATGCTGCCATCGATCTCGCATCCTCAGTCGAGGGTATCAGGCAAGTGGACGACGAGATGAGCTACGAAGTCGTCTCGCCAGACATGGTGACCGAGCCAAACGACGATGATGAGCAGTTCGGGTACGCCGACGCGCAATCTCTCCTAGACGATGTTTCGGACGAAGAGGACGACTTCGCCGGCTCGCCCGGAACGACTGACCAGATCCAAGCCATCGAAGAAGGAGAAACCTACTTCGCACCGATCGATCCCGTCGTCGAACCATCGCGACGTGGCGGCGGTCTTGAGGTTGTCGGCGGATTCCAGTCCGAAGCGACCGACGATACGGACGAGGAAGAGGAAGATGCGTTCGAGAACTCCGTGGCGTTCGATGCCGAAACGCGCGTCATCGATCGAGACGATGATGAGATTCGAGAGGACGTGCTCCGGGAGCTTCGTGAGGATGCCGAAACGACCACGTTGAATCTCGACGTGCGCGTCGTCCGTGGAGTCGTCTTTCTCCATGGCAACGTCCAGTCGATCGACGACGCGGAGAACGCTGAGTCGGTCGCGTCGCGCATCCCCGGCGTGGTGAGCGTCGAGGATCGTACCGACATCGTCGAGTAGCCGCGGATTGCGTCGAAGTTGACCGCGCTAAACGGTTGGGCTCGGAAAACCGCTGGTTGGGGTCGTTCATCTTGCCGCGCTGCCGGGATCTCCGCTAAACGCCCTCAGCTTCGATGAGATACGGGACCGTGCGCTCGCGGACGCAGCCAGCTACGAGCACGGCGGCGCTTCCGCACTCATCGTTGAAAACTTCGGCGATGTCCCGTTCGTCAAGAGCCAGGTCGAGCCCCACGTCGTGGCGGCGGTGGCGACGATCGTCGATCGCCTCAAGTCCGTTACGAGTCTACCCATCGGCATCAATCTGCTGCGCAATGACGCCCGTGCCGCGCTCGGGGTGGCTGCCGCGACCGGCGCCAACTTCATCCGCGTCAACGTCCATACCGGCGTGATGGTCACCGACCAGGGAATCATTGAAGGTGAAGCGGACAGGACGCTGCGCTATCGCCAGCTACTCGGCACGCAGACCGAGATCTGGGCCGACGTCCACGTCAAACACGGAACGCCGTTGGGAAGCGAGTCGATCGAACAAGCAGCGGAAGACGCGGTCCTTCGAGGGTTGGCCGACGTTCTCATCGTGAGCGGAACCGGCACCGGTAGCGCGACCGATCAACGGGACGTTCAACGCGTGCACTCGCACCTGCCGGACACGCGAGTATTCATCGGGAGCGGAATCTCACCCGAATCGATCTCGCTGCTCTATCCGTTTGCGTCCGGGTTCATCGTCGGCACGTGGGCGAAACAGGATGGCGACGTACGTCGTCCAGTCGATGCGCGACGAGTTGCGATGCTTGTCGAGGCGATCAGGGAAGCCGGCGGCTAGGAAACTACCCCGCCACTCGGTAGTCGAGCACTTCCATCGAGGCCTGGTTGCGACCATTCCAGGAATCAAGTTTGAGCTCGAAGACGAGGTCCATTGGTTTGCGCGTGAAGAAGTTCTCGATCTGGTCCCCGCCATTGAAGAAGATGGCACGCGCGCCGAGCCCGCTGGCCGTCTCCACCTGAAATTGCAGATGCTTGCCATTGCGCGTGCGCTTCGGCGAGCTCACGCGAACCGAGCGCACCAGCAGCCTCGGCGAAGGGTTGCCCTGTCCAAACGGCTCGAGCTGCTCGATTTGACGTGCCGTCTCCGCGCTGAGCTCGCGCCCGTAGAGCTCGGCGTCGATCTCCAGCGTCGGGTCCGGCGGTGGTCCGCCAAACGTGCGGTCGGTGAGCTCGATCAAGCGAGCCTCAAGCTCGACCAGATTGCGCGTCTGAATCGTTAGACCGGCCGCCTGGCTGTGACCACCATGCTCGATCAGGATGTCCTCACACGCCGCCAACGCCTCAACAATGTTGAAGCCTTGAATGCTCCGGGCGGATCCGCGGCTGAGGTCTTCGCCCATGCTGAACGCCAGCGACGGTCGATTGAAGCGCTCCGTGAGCTTGCCGGCCACCAACCCAACAAGCCCGACACTCCAGTCACGACCGCCGACGACCAGAAGCGGCGCGGTATCTCCACTGGCAACCGCTTTTGCTTCGGCGACGTCGAGCATCTGTTGTACTTTGCGTTGACGATCGGAGTTCAGCTTCCCGAGCTCGAATGCAAGCCGATCGGCCTTCGATTCGTCGTCGGTCAGCAGCATTTCCAGCGCGGTCGTCGGATCGGCCATGCGCCCCGCGGCGTTGATACGTGGGCCAAGCACGAAGCCACAGTGGCGGCTGGTAATCGCGCTCGGGTCGAGTCCGGAGCTCAATGCCAGCGAGCGCAATCCAACGGGACCCGATTGGGCGAATCGCTTGAGTCCTTCATACGTCAGAACGCGATTGTCGCCCACCAACGGGACTACATCCGCCACCGTTCCAAGAGCGACGAGCGGCAAGAACTCCCGAGCCGCATCGTCTCCGAGGAGGGCGCGCACCAGATGGTAGGTCACTCCAACCGCGGCGAGATCGTGAAACGGATATCGTGATTCGGCACGATGCGGCGAGACGAAGGCCGTCTCTGGAAGCGAGGCGTTCCCGACGTGGTGATGATCGACCACGATGGTGCTGAGTCCCAGTGTCTGCGCATGTGCCAGCTCTAGGTGATCGCTCGTGCCGCAGTCGAGAGCGATCAGAACGGACGCGCCCTGACCAGCGATTTCGTCGATTGCTCGGGTGTTGAGTCCGTAGCCATCCCTCTCGCGGTGCGGCAGACGCGTGATGCTGCGCGCTCCCAGCCGATCGAGTGCGCGCTTGAGCGTTGCTGTGGACGTTATGCCGTCGACGTCGTAGTCCCCAAAGATCGCGATGAGCTGTCCGGATTCTATTGCGCGTCGAATCCGATCGACCGCTAAATCCATCTCGGGTAGCAAGAATGGATCGGAGAGCTGACGAGCATCCGGCGCGAGAAACGCTTCCACATCCGCGGCGGATGTAATCCCTCGATGCGCCAGAATTGAGCTGATCAGTGGAGAGTCATTGATGTGCCAATGCTCGTCGGCACATGCAGACGGTTCAACCCAGCGATAGCGGGTCATCGAGACGCTCGTTCGTTGTGCGCTGAGATGAACGTACACATGTCGTCGATCTTAGCAGATCTTCGCATGTGAGGATGGAGGGGCGGCAGTCTCTTCACAGCTCCTGACGTCGTACATGGACAGCGTTGGCCAGCTCGCGGCCGATGATGTGCTCTTCGCCGAGGACTCGAATGCGCAGCGGCCCGCCAAACGGGAATCGCTCGATCAGCTCCACCGACGCGTTGGGATACAGACCGAGACCGCCAAGGTAGCGCAACATCTCGGCGTCTCGATCCCAGACCCGTTCTACCGTGGCCTCGTCACCTGTTTCCAGGTCCGCCAACAGAAGCTGCGTCAACGGCTGTATGTCACCTTCGACCGAAGGGATGGGATCGCCGTGTGGGTCGGTCGTCGGATAGCCGAGCGCGCGGTCGATACGCGCTTCAAACTCTTCCGAGATGCTGTGCTCGAGCTGTTCAGCCTCCGCATGCACCTCATCCCACGAGTATCCAAGGGCGTCGGCAAGGTAAAGTTCTAACAGCCGATGATGTCGGACGACTTCAAGCGCCGCACGCTCGCCGGTCTGAGTCAGCAGGACGCCACGATATGGCGTGTGCTCGACGAGATTCAATTCCGCCAGGCGCTTGATCATGTTCGTCACCGACGGACTTTGAACCTTTAGTCGTTCAGCAATCGCCTGCGTCGTCACTTTTTCATTCTGGGATTGAAGGCTATAGATGACCTTGAGGTAATCCTCCATGGCATGAGTGATGACATCGTCTTTTCGAGCGGTCCTGGAAGCGGTCGTTTCGTCGGCCAAAACGTAGGTCCATTCGCGTAATTGGGGCATTCTGAAGTGGACAGCGTCGCTGCAGACCCCGGAGTTTGGTGCCTCGATACGTTTACTTAGAGTATACGTCATAGTGAGCCTGAGATTCCGGTACGCCGACAGGCATCACGGGATACTTGCGCGACACGACGACTGATTGAAAACGCAAGACGCTGGGCGGGCTTTCGCCTGAAGTCGCGGCGTTTCGGAGGAAAATTTGCTGGGTCGACTCACTCGGGCTTCAATCGGACTGATAGCCGCGGCAAGCGTGTCGGCGCTCGCCTACTCCGTGGAAGTGGAACCGCGCACGTTGCGCCTCAGGCAGTTCCGCGCGGGCATCCCCAACCTCCCAGAACAGCTCGAGGGACTTCGTATTGCCTATCTCAGCGACTTTCACGTCGGCGGACCCGGGTTTGGGGCCGAGCTGACGCGGCAGGCGTTCGAGACGATCGCGCAGGAACAACCGGACCTCGTATTGCTTGGCGGAGATTATGTCGATCGGGGTCATTGGGACGAAACATCGATGGCCTATGACGGTCTGAAGCAATTTCCGAATGTCGTGGGCGTTCTCGGAAACCACGACTACCGCGGCGGCGAGCCGGTCGCGGAGGCAATTCGTTCCGGCCTTGCCAAGCGCGGCGTAGTGATTCTGCGCAACGAGTCAATCAGTCTACGTATGCGCGACGTCGACGTGACCATCACCGGCGTCGACGATCCATACACGCGACGGGATGATTTCAACTCGGCGCTGGACTCCGGCTCGTGGCCGCTGGTTCTACTGGCTCACGCTCCCGTCATCGAGGATGGCCTGCGTCCGGGCATGGCTGGGTTGATCCTCTGCGGTCACACGCATGGCGGTCAGATTCGGTTCTCGCCGTGGCGCACCCTCAGTCCGCTCGATTACACCTTCTATCTCGATCACATCGTCGGGCGGCCGGTCTCACGGTATCAACGTGGATTCCACTGGGCCAAAGGTAACTTGCTCTATGTAAGCAACGGAATTGGGACGACGCGCTGGCCGTTGAGGTTCATGGCGCCGCCGGAAATTGCCATCTTCCATCTGAGCAAATCCGCGCCGCATCCCGATGAGCCCTGTGACGATCCCAGCCGATATATTGAAGACATCGGCTAGCTGACCGCACATGACCATGCAGGAGGACGGAGTGAAGCTTTCGGAGCCCATTCGCATTCTGGCCATCGACGTCGGTGCAGGAACGCAGGACATCCTCGTCTACGAGAGCGACAAACGGGTCGAGAATTGCACCAAGCTCATCCTGCCGTCGCAGACGCAAGTGGTCGCGAAGCGAATACGAGGCGCCACCGCGCGCGGCGTTCCCATCTATTTGGCTGGATCATTGATGGGGGGCGGCGAAAGCAGCGGCGCCATTGAAGCCCACCTGGACGCCGGTCTGCCGGTCTACGCGGGAGAAGGACCGGCTCGTACCATCCACAATGACCTCGAGCGAGTAGCTCAGCGTGGCCTGAAGCTGTGTGACGAGCCACCTGCGGGTGCCGAGGTGATCTGGCTCGACGACGTCGATCTTGACGGCATCCGGCTCACGCTCGAGCGCTTCGGAGTGCCGCTCCCGTCCCTCTTCGCAATCGCGGTGCAGGATCACGGGTTTCTCCCGGGTGCCGGTGGACGAGAGTTCCGCTATGAATTCCTGCAGATGCTGCTGCAACAAGGTGGTGATCTCCGCTCGATGCTCTTCCGTGATGTACCTGAATACATGACCCGGATGAGGGCAATAAAACAGCGCATTCCCGGAGCGGTCGTCATGGATACCGGTGCGGCCGCCGTGTTGGGGATCCTGGGCGATCCAACAGTTGCCAGGTCAGTCGCGGACGACGGCGCGATTCTGGTCAATATCGGCAATATGCATACGTTTGCGATCGCGGTGCGCGGGAGTCGTGTCTACGGAATCGTCGAGCACCACACCGGAGGCATCACTCCCGAAACGCTGAAGCATCTGGTCGATCGTCTCTCCAGCGGAGCCCTCACACATGAAGAGGTTGTCGCGAACGGTGGGCATGGCGCGGCCTTCGTACCGGACTACCCGGAGTCAGGTCCTTTTGGTTTGGTGGCGATCACGGGGCCAAACCGAGCACTTGCGGGCGAGCTTGGCTATTACCAGGCCGTTCCACATGGCGACATGATGCTGGCCGGACCATACGGATTGGTTGAGGGGATGCTCCGTCTGTTGGAGCGTGAAGGTCACGACGTGCTACACACGCTCGTTGCCAAGGCCTAAAGCAATTTGCGGAAGGATTGCGTAGAGAAGCATAAACAGGGCGTCATAAATGTCGCCCTACGGAATAGCGTCGTAGGGGCGACATTTATGACGCCCAGCTGCTGGTCCTTGGGCAATCCTTGTGCAACCTGCTTTAGAATGCCCGGCGGGAAAGCTGGTTCAGCAGCGCGATGAGCGCGGTTCGCCCGTCGTTCTCCTGGGCATCACTCTCGATGATGTCTCGCGCTTGATCGTGGTAGCGCGCCACGACGTCTTCCAAATGATCCAGAATCTCGTAGTGCCGTAGGAGTTCGACGATCCATTCGACGTCCGGTTCATCGATCGACGGGCGCTCGTAGATCACTTTCAGCCTCGCTCGCTCGTTCGTGGACGCCGCCACGGCAAGCGCGATGATCGGGAGAGATTTCTTGCGGCGGCGGATGTCGTCCGCCTTGCGTTTGCCGGTAACGCTCGTCTCACCCCAAATGCCAAGAATGTCGTCTCGCACCTGAAACCCGAGCCCGATCGCCTCGCCAAACGCGCGGAAGCGCTCAACCCGTTCCTCGTCGGCGCCACCGATCAGGGCTCCGGCCCCTGCGGCATAGGACAGAATAGCGGCCGTCTTGCCGCGAATCATCTCGACGTAGTGATCGACTCCGATGTCCCAGCGCTCTTCGAAGCCGAGATCGAGGACCTGTCCCTCGACGATGCGCAAGGTCACCACGTTGTAGCCACGGATGAGACGCTCGAGCCGATCCGGCGGCACTCCTCGCTCGGCACTGCGGATCAACGCCAGTTGTCCCAAGGCAAAGAGTGCGTCGCCCGCATTGATCGCCTGACTGGCGCCCCATAGGGACCAGACAGTTGGCCGATGCCGTCGCGTGTCGCTCTGATCCTGAATGTCGTCGTGGACGAGCGTGAAATTGTGGAGGAACTCGATGGCCGCCGCAGTGGGTACCGAGTGCGTGACATCGCCGCCGACCGCGGAGCACGCGTACATGCAAATAAGGGGCCGGATCCGCTTGCCGGCATCGTATTGGGCCGGCTGAAAGGCGGAATCGGACCAGCCGAGGTGGTAGCGAGCCATGCCATACAGTGAGAGATCGTGTTCGTGAAGGACGTGAGCTGTAGGCTGCTCCGCGGACGCGACAACGTCCTTCATCATGCTTTCGACCGCGTGAATGAGGTCCGTCACAATCTCGTTTCCGAATGGCTCCAACCGCGGCGCCGTCGATTGTCGAGGGCGCGAATTTTGGGCATACTATAGCATGATTGACACTTCAGAGGCGTGCTGCTCGACACCTGATTGCGGCCGATTTCCGTCAACCTCACGCCTCGAAAGCACTCCCAATCCGCGCCTCGAACGCGATGCGCGCAACGAGTTGAGCGCGAAAGCGTAGGTGTTCCACATGATATTCGATTCAACCTATTTCCTGTATATCATCCCACCGATGATCTTCCTGCTATACGCACAGTGGCGAGTCAAGTCGACCTTCAACAAGTACAGCAAGGTTCCGAATCAGCGTGGGATGAGTGGCGCTGAGGTCGCTCGAGCGCTCCTCGACGCCAACGGTCTCCGAGATATTCCGGTTGAGATGATCAATGGTGATCTGACCGACCACTACGATCCGCGGTCGCGCACCATGCGGCTGTCGAAGCCCGTCTTCATGAGCCGCTCGGTTGCGGCTTTAGGCATCGCGGCACACGAGACCGGCCATGCCATTCAGCAGCAGCACGGTTACGCACCATTGCAGATCCGCTCGGTGCTGGCTCCCGTCGCGTCGATCGGTTCGAACATCGGCTGGATCATGATCATCGGCGGAATTCTGATCTCGATAACGCAGCTGGCGTGGGTTGGCATCGCCTTCTTCGCCGCGGGCACGCTCTTCGCCCTGATCACCTTGCCGGTGGAGTTCAACGCCAGCAGTCGTGCTATGGGCTTGCTGACGACGATGGGCATCGTCGATCGCACCGAAGCGCAGCAGAACCGTGAGGTTCTGAACGCCGCAGCCTTGACCTATGTGGCCGGATTCGTCGCCGCGCTGATGCAGCTTCTCTACTGGCTGAGCCTCGTCAGTGGAATGAACCGCCGGGCATAGCTCAACCATCGAGACACCGCAGACCCGCCGTCATTCGAGACGGCGGGTCTTTCTTTTCCCTGAAATCGAGTGGAGATCAATCAGCTCGTCTGGCCGTAGCCCCGTGCTAGGAACTTGCCGCTTCCCCGCTCGCCGGAAACGGCCGGCTCGTTTTCGAACGTGTAGACGGTATTGCCCCGAATGATGGTGCGCACGACACGACCGAGGATCTCGCGGCCCTCCATTGGCGTCCACTTGTTGCGGTGCAACATGTCCTCCCCGCGCACTTCCCACAGTTCGTTGGGATCGTAAATGGCAACGTCCGCGTCCGCTCCGAGCTCTAATGAACCTTTTCGGGGGAAGAGGCTAAAGATCCGGGCCGGGTTGCCAGCGGTGAGACGCACAAAGTCCTCGATCTCGAGTCCGCGTTTGTTGAGCATCTCGTCGAAGATCGACGGGTACATCGTTTGAACGCCCGCTAGACCGAGCGGCGCCTCCCAGATGTCGTCCAGGCCAGCCTCTTTGCTCTCGATGGTGTAGCCACAGTGGTCGGATGAAATGACGTCCACGGTGCCGTCCGAAACGAAGTCCCAAAGCATCTCGACCTGGTCGCGGTGACGGATGGCCGGGGCGCAACGCGCGAACGGTCCGCGCTGGATCAGATCCTCCTCATCCATGACGAGGTATTGCGGACAGGTCTCGCCATAGACCAGCGCGCCCCGAGCCTGCGCCTCGCGAATGAGCTCGAAGCCCCCGGCCGTGCTCACGTGGCAGATATACGCAATTCCTCCCGTTTGCTCGGCAAAGAAGATGGCGCGGTTGATCGCCTCCACTTCCACGATCGGCGGACGCGACTCGGCATGCGCCAGCGGATCCTTGCGGCCGGCCGCCTTCATGCGAGCGATACCTGCCTGCAGCAGCTGATCGTTCTCGGCGTGCAGCCCGTAGGGGATTCCGGTCGTCGCCAAGCGTTCGAAGACCGACAGGAGCGTGTCGTCGGTCGCCGCCGGGAACCCGGGGCTCGACCCCGCCATGAAAGACTTGACGGCGACGATCCCTTCGTCGATCATCTCGTCGATCTTGTCCAGATCCTGATTGATCGGCCGCGCCCCAGAGCGCGAAATCGACGATCGACTCGCCCGATGCGACCCGAATCTTTTCGCGGATATGCTCCCCTTCGCTCGACGTTGGGGTGGCTTGCGGCATCTCGACGACCGTTCCGATGCCTCCGGCGATGGCGCCCATGCTGCCGGTGTAGAAGCCCTCCGTCTGCACGGCATTCGGCTCGCGGAAGTGCGTGTGAACGTCAACACCCGCGGGGACGACGAATTTGCCCGACGCATCGATGACCTCATCCGCTTCGAGCTCGCTGGCGTCCATCATCACGGCGGCAATGCGCTCCCCCTCGATGACGAGGTCAGCGCGTACTGCGCCATTCTCCAAGCCAAGCACGCCACCCTGGATCACCGTTCGTCTTGCCATTGCCGTCCCCTTTCTAACCCGACCCGTCACAGAAAATCCGAGCGTCGCGAACGCAAGAAAAGCCAACCGCGGACGTGAACCGGGTTATTCCTCGTCATTCTCTTCTGAGCTGACATCTTCGTCATATGGCGGGAATCGAAACCGCATCTCACGATCGAGCAGCCCGCCATAACCGAATCGGTCGACCTCTTCTTCGGTGAGATGCTCGCCTGCCATCACGAGCGGCAAAATCAGGTCTGCAAACGTGACCGACGAATACATCGAGCAGGACGCCAGGTTGACGATCGGGACGTCCCCGATCTCCGCCAGCCAGAACATGCTGCCAGGATGCGAAGGTGCGCCGTAGTGGATCATGTGGCCGCCCAGCTCACTGACGGCGAGCAGTGTCGGGTCGAGCGGATCGAGCGTGTTGCCCCCAGCCATCAACATGACATCGTTCTTCGGAACGAGCTCGCGCAGCGCATCCGCAACCGCTTGTGGATCCGAGGAAACAAACCTGACATCGGTCAGTCGTGATCCGTACCAGCCGATCTTCTGATCGATGCTGGAGTTGAAGCGCTCGCGCAGTTTCTCGGAGAGGCCCTCAGTGGCAATGACCGCCACGCGCTTGGGTTCGAACGGCATCACACGAATCAGCGAGTCGCGATACTCATGAGCGAGGCATTCCGCGCGGGTCAGGTCACATCTCCGGCACCGCGAGCGGCGTGATTTTAACTCCAGCCACGATCTTCCCCGGAAGCACGGGTTGGCGATCGAGATGCGTAAAGACCGCCAATCCGGGGATCTGGTTGATGGCAAAGATGAATTGCGGATCGATCCGCAGAACGCCTTTGACGCTCGCGATCAGGTTGTACCGGCTCAGGACCGGACCTTTCACGCGGATCCCGTTGCCCTGCCACCGCACGCGATAGTCGCGACCCTGCTTCGTCCTCGTGAATGTCGTGTGGTCCAGGTTCAACGACGTGGATCGGACTTTCGTCGGCGTCGCGCAGTGCGGCGATAGCGGTTCGATCGAGGATGGCACCCTTCTTGATGATTCGTTTGCCTTGACACGAGCGCACGTCCTGGGCGACGATCCAGCCTTCATTGCCCTGGGCGATGAGCTGCGCGGCGGTCAAGCTGTGAGCCCGCACTGAGACCTCCGATCCGAGTTCGTTGTCACCATCAAGTCTAACGCAGCCCGGCGGACTCTATTCACATCGACCCTGGCTCTGTGTCAGAAAAGACGTTCGAATCGAACACACGGCGATGAAGATCGAATGGAAAGGTGAGCAGGTGATGGCAGTCGGCACGCAAGAACGACTCGATATTTTGCAGGACATTTCGGGATCGTGGTTGGAGTTGGTCAAAACCATTCGAGGTCTGACCGACGAGCAGATCGTCAAACCGGACACAGTAGGTGAGTGGTCGGTGAAGGACATCATGGCTCACATCACCTTCTGGGAGAGCCGCCTGATCCACGACATTGGCCTCCTGGAGCGTGGTGAGAATCCGCCGGAGTCCGAAGACTACGAGTCGATCAACCAGGATGAGGCCACGCGGAGTCGCTCCGCCAGCCTGGATGACGTGCGAGCGCAGTTCGACGCGATGCACGATCAGGTGATGGGCATGCTCGAGGGCACCAGCCACCTCTCGCGCGAGCTGGTCGACGGGAACACGTATGAGCATTACGACGAGCACGTCGCCGATATTCGCAAGGCGTTCAAGAAATAGCCTGAACACACAGTCGTGTGATTGGACGCCGCCGACTCGCACGGTGCGAGTTGCATGTTTCGGGTGGTTATTGGTGGCTAGGTCCCAGTGCCCGCGGCTGAACCGTTCGAATCCGCAAACCAAAAGGGCGGCCAACGCGGCCGCCCTTTTTGAAGTCAACATGTGATGCCGGTCGTGGCTAGGCCGTCTCCTGGAGCTCGATCGGCTCCTCGTTGATGGTTGCCAACAGTGGTCGCCGCTTCCGGTTGATGACGTCCGCGTTGATGATGCACTTGCGGATGCCCTCGAGCGAGGGGATCTCATACATCACCTCGAGCAGCACTTCCTCGATCGTGGTGCGCAGACCGCGTGCTCCAGTCTTGCGTTGCTCGGCCTGTGCGGCCGTGGCCTCCAGCGCGTCCTGTGTAAAGACCAGATCGACATTGTCGAGCTTCAAGATCTTCTGATACTGCTTGACGACGGCATTCTTCGGCTCGACCAGGATCCGCACTAGATCCTCTTGCGACAGACTGTCGAGCGAGACTGCCACCGGAAGACGACCGACGAACTCCGGAATGAGCCCGTACTTCAGAAGATCGTCATGCGTGACATTCGCCATCAAGTTGTCGTCTGCGTGTGCATCAACGATCGAACCAAAGCCAAGCGTTGAGTCCTTACCGATGCGGTGCCGAACGATGTCATCGAGGCCCTCAAATGCGCCACCGCAGATGAAGAGGATGTTGCGCGTGTCGATCTGGATGTATTCCTGGTGGGGGTGCTTGCGACCGCTCTGAGGCGGCACATTGGCGACGGTCCCCTCAATGATCTTAAGGAGCGCTTGCTGCACGCCCTCGCCGGAGACGTCGCGAGTGATCGACGGATTGTCGCTCTTGCGCGCGATCTTATCGATCTCGTCGATGTAGATGATGCCGGTTTGAGCCCGCTGAACATCGCCCGCCGCTTGAATCAACCGCAGTAAGATGTTCTCGACATCCTCCCCGACGTAACCTGCTTCGGTCAGCGCCGTGGCATCGGCGATCGAGAAGGGCACGTCGAGCAGCTTGGCCATCGTCTGAGCCAGCAACGTCTTACCGCTCCCAGTCGGACCGACCAGCAGAATATTGCTCTTCTGCAGTTCGATGTCGTCATCATCCTGGGCACGCACGCGCTTGTAGTGGTTGTAGACAGCGACCGAGAGGATCTTCTTGGCGCGGTCCTGGCCGATGACGTATTGGCTGAGCTGTTCGTAGAGGCGTTTCGGCGTGGGTATATGCGTCAGCGATGGTTCCGGCCGGCGAGCTGGGGCTTCCTCTTCTTCAATAATCTCACGACAAAGCTGGACGCATTCATCGCAGATATAGACGGCGCCTGGCCCGGCGATGAGTCGTCGAACCTCTTCCTGTCCTTTGCCACAAAACGAGCAACGATAATGCACCCGTCCGCCGCGAGTACCTGACATCCCGTATCTCCTCGTACCCTTGACTACTGCGCCGCGACGAGCTTCGGTGATTCGAGAACGTGATCGACGATCCCGTACTCTTTCGCCTCCTGCGCAGACATGAAGTAATCGCGCTCGGTATCACGCTTCACACGCTCGAACGATTGTCCGGTGTGAAACGCCATGAGTTCGGTCAGCTTGGTGGTGAGATTGATTGTCTCGCGCGCCTGAATCTCGATGTCTGGCACCGATCCGCGGAACCCGGATGAGCCCTGATGAATGAGGACTCGTGAGTGAGGCAAAGCAAAGCGCTTGTCCTTCGAGCCAGCAGCCAGCAGCACCGCGGCCATACTCGCACCCAAGCCAACGCATGTCGTTGCCACATCAGATGGAATCATCTGCATCGTATCATAGATGGCCAACCCGGCGTACACGAGCCCACCTGGGCTGTTGATGTAGAGACGGATGTCCTGCTCCGGGTTTTCATGCGCCAAAAAGAGGAGCTGTGCCACGATGGCATTGGCGACCTGATCGTCAACTGGAGTGCCCAAGAAGATGATACGGTCGCGCAACAGACGAGAATAGATGTCGTAGGCGCGCTCGCCCCGGTTGGTGGACTCGACCACCATTGGAATCAAGTTCTGAGGCTGGAGATAGTCGGTCTTCGAATAGAAATAGGGCGAACCATTGAGCTCCATGGGGTGCGCGTCCTTCCTGGGCGGCGACGGCCTTTGCCGTTACGTGCCCGCGGATTCTTCCTCGTCTTCGGTGTCATCTGAATTGTCGCCGTCGTCGACCTCAGCTGTCGCTTCGATCGCCTCCGCATCGGCTTCCGCGTTCACTTCATCAGTTTCATCCGCCGCGTCTTCTTCGTCCGCGACTTCAGCGGCCGCCACAGCACCATCGGTCTCTTCGTCGTCAGCCGCTTCCTCGGACTCGTCGGACTCACCGACAATCTCGGTGCTCTCCGCGGTGGGCTCCTCGAGTGCTGTTGCTCCTTCGCCGGTCACCGCGCCGACGCCCTCGGTAACGAGGTCGATCAAGCGATCGGCAACCTTTCGATTGGCAAGCTCGTCCCGGATCATCTGCGAGAAATACGGGCTTTGGTAGATCTCTTTCATGCGTTGGGCTTCATCGGACTGACCTGTCAGGCGCTCGATCTCTTCAAAGAGATCGTCTTCGCTGACTTCGAGTCCTTCAGACTTGGAGAAGGCTTCGAGCACCAGCGAGTTGCGCAGGCGTTTTTCGGCGTCAGGCCGTATTTCAGCCCGGTAGTCGTCTTCCGATTTGCTGCCGAACCGCAAGAACTCTTCGAACGACATATTCTCGCGACTGAGCTCCTGTCGCAGCCGCTGAATGTCGTCGTCGATCTGCCGGTCCACCATAGCGGACGGAATTTCGAGGATCGCTTGTTCGGCCATGGCGTCGATGGATTGATTCACGACCTCGGTGCGAGCCTGCACCGCGCGGCTGCGAAGCAGATCCTTGCGCAACGCGGCCTTCAAATCATCGAGCGTCTCATATTCGCCAACAGTCTTGGCAAGCTCGTCATCGAGCTCGGGCATCTCGCGCTCTTTGACATCCTTCAAGGTCACGTTGTAATGCAGCTTCTTGCCACGCAGATCCGGGTTCGTCGCGTCGTTGTCATCGGAGAACGTAATATCGAACTCAGCCTGTTCGCCTGGCTTCAGCTGCTTGACTGCCTCTTCGATCTCCGGGAAGAGCCGGCCTTCGCCGATTTCGAACTCGGCGTCGCTGACCGGGTCCTGAAAAGGCTCGTCATCTTCGTAGGCCTGGAGATCGATGATGACCTGATCACCGTCGGTTGGCTTGCGCGCCGTTTCCGGCTCTTTCCAAATGCTGTTCTGTTTGCGCAGATTCTCGAGGACTTCGTCAACGTCCTCATCAGTGACATTGACTTCTTGCGGATCGACCCGAACGTCGGCGTATTCATTCAAGTCGACGGTTGGGTAAACCTGCACTTCGATGCGAAAGCCGACCGGTTCATCTTGATACACGTCGACGTTCGGTTCGGAAACTGGCGTGAGCTCTTCCTGGTCCAGCGCCTGACGATACAGTTCGTCCATGATCTCGCGCTGCGCTTCCTCGACCAGCATTTGGCGACCTATGCGCTGTTCGACGATCTGGCGAGGAGCTTTTCCGGGTCTGAACCCAGGGATGCGAACCTGACGATTGATCTTTCGATAGGCTCGGTCCAGCGCGCGACTGAACTCGTCGCTTTCGGCGACGATGTCCAATGAGACTGAACTCTGCGGCATTCGCTCGACGGTGACCTTCACTCACACCACCCTTGTTAACCGACGGAGTCGACGCGCGGGATTATAGCAAAGGGCCGAGACACTCGACCAAGACTGCGAAAACCAGGTTGACGATTGCCAACGAGTAAACCGTCCAAATCGGGTCATGTATGTCAAGCCTTCGGCGGTCGGATACACTTGACGCGACACGACCGAGAACGAGTCACGTAGACTCCAAATGCGACCTTGAGACCGAGCACAACGGCGCGTGAAAAATGAACGACGAGTCTGAGCGCACATATTCGTCTGACGACGAACCAGAGTTGGACTACACGCCATGGACAGGCGGCGACGATGCGAGGCAGTCGCCGGATCGGGAACTGCTCGAGACGCTGCAACATGCCCCGATTACCGAGTGCAAGCTCGTCCCATGGGGATCTAACTACACCTTCGCGGTCGGACTGGAGCGCCGGGACGGTTCGAGCGAAATCGGCATTTACAAGCCAACGAGTGGCGAGATCCCACTTTGGGATTTCGAAGCAGGCTCCCTCTACCAGCGTGAATACGCGAGCTACCTGCTGAGTCGCGCGCTGGGCTGGCACTTCATCCCCGCCACCGTGGTTCGCGACGGGCCACACGGTATGGGAACGGTGCAGCACTACGTCGAACCTGCGCAGGGTCCTCAGGGCCGCCTGACCCAAGATCACCACACGATGGCACTGAAACGCATGTTCATCTTCGACCTGCTGGTGAACAACGCCGACCGCAAATCGAGCCACTTCTTCATTGGTCGACATGACTCGCGACTGTGGGGCATCGATCACGGGCTCACGTTCCACATCCATCCGAAGCTACGAACCGTCATCTGGGATTTTTGCGGCGATCCGTTTGATCCCTGCCTTCGCGCGGACGTCGAACGCCTCATTCGCCACGCTGCCGTCGTTGGCGACCTTCTGGCCCCGTATCTGCGAGACGAAGAGATTGACATGCTGTTCACACGTGCCATGCAGATGCGGGATCGGGACACGTTGCCGATGCTCAATCCGCGGCGCAACGTCCCTTACGGCTGGTAGCAAATCCGCGACGTACACAAGTCTTGACGGTCGAGCCCGCTATGCTACGATCAACCGGAATGTCACGGGGATTTTCCGGTGCGACTCCGGTGTCGCGCAAAATGGTCAGTTCGTCACTATGTGGCGAACGGAGTCGCGCGGCGAATAGCCGATGAGAACGCACCCCGCGAATGCACGTAGCCGAACAGCAAAGGCATTCGAGCGGCCGATGCCCGAGCGTGGCGGGCAGCACACTCACGTGCTCCAATCGGGCGCAACACATCGTCAAAGTCCGGGAGGGATTATGAAGATAACGGGCCGACAGAGCGTGAATGCGCCGCGGCAACAAGTGTGGGATCGACTGATCGATCCTGACTCGATCGGGAGTTGTTTGCCCGGCGTCGAGAAGCTCGACAAGATCGGCGACGACGAATATTCCATGTCGATGAACGTTGGCATCGGGATGGTCAAGGGAACCTACGACGGCAAGGTGCGAATCTCGAATATGAACGCGCCAAGCGACTATCAAATGTACGTCGAGGGAACCGGTCGGCCGGGGTTCATTAAGGGCACTGGGACTGTCCGCTTGGCTGACGCCGACGACGGTTCAACCGACATCGAATACGAAGGCGACGTAGAGGTTGGAGGACCTGTCGGTTCGGTCGCGCAACGCATGCTTGGCGGAGTGGCCAATCGAATGGTCGGTCAATTCTTTAGCTGTATTGAAGGTCAGATCAAGGGCGATTAGACTCGTACACAGCTTGGCCCAACTAAATCCGAGGTTTATCGGGAGGGAGACTCACCGTGAAGCAGCAGGTCTCGGTTACCGTCAATGGGACGACCTACACTGATGAAGTCGAACCGCGTCTTCTGCTCGTGCATTATCTGCGCGACGTGCTGAATCTGACGGGCACGCATGTTGGCTGCGACACCAGCCAGTGTGGCGCTTGCACCATCTTGATGAACGGCGACGCCGTCAAG
The DNA here is from genome assembly GCA_963815715.1 of uncultured Chloroflexia bacterium. GTDB lineage: Bacteria > Chloroflexota > Chloroflexia > Thermomicrobiales > Thermomicrobiaceae > CALAGB01. The sequence goes on from CAWFHU010000001.1 coordinate 725,477, forward strand.
TCGTGCACGGTGCTCGCGGTTCAGGCCGACGGCGCGGACATCATGACGATCGAAGGGCTCGCCAAGGACGGCGAACTGCATCCGATCCAGGAAGGGTTCTGGGAGATGCATGGTCTGCAGTGCGGCTTCTGCACGCCTGGCATGATCATGACGTCGGTGAACCTGCTCAGGAACAATCCGAATCCGACCGAGCAGGAGATTCGACACGGGCTCGAGGGCAACCTGTGTCGCTGCACCGGCTACCAGAACATCGTTAAGTCGGTCCAGTGGGCCGCGGAAAAGATGAACGGAGCAACGGCCGCCGCCGGGGACGACTGAGTCGCACGACAGTGCCTCCCACGAATGGATGAACACGACTACGAGTCTCAAGCGCATCCAGAGGAGGATCCCATGGCGGTAAGCAGTCTTTTCGGCGCGTCGGTCAAACGACGCGAAGATCCGCGCCTGATCACGGGCACAGGTCATTTCACCGACGACGTTCGAATTCCTGGACTTCTGACACTCAAGATTCTGAGGAGCCCGCACGCTCACGCACGTATCACGTCCGTGGACGTGAGCAAGGCTCGATCGATGCCCGGTGTTGTGGCCGTCTACACTGGCGCGGACCTCGTCGACAAGGTCGCCGCAGTGCCGTGCGCTTGGCAGCCGAAAAACTCCGAGATCAAGGTTCCAGAATACCGAGCGCTCGCGGTCGACACAGTGCGCTACGTGGGCGACGGTGTCGCGGCCGTTGTCGCGATCGACGAGTACGCCGCGCGAGATGCGATGGCGGCCATCGACGTGCAGTACGAGCCCCTGCCAGCGGTCGTTGCGAAGCAACTGGACGCGATGAAGGACGGCGCGCCACAGCTCTATGACAGCGTTCCAAACAATGTCGCATTTCATTTCCATCTGGAAGGCGGCGATGTCGACGCGGCGTTCCGAGGATGCTGACCTGAGCTTCAGCCAGCGTATCGTCAATCAGCGATCTGATTCCGAACCCAATGGAGACACGGGGCGCGGTCGCACAATTCGATCCCGGATCTCAAGGAGCTGACGCTTTGGTGCACCACCCAAAATCCGCATATCCATCGCCTGTTGATGTCGGCCGTGACCGGGATCCCGGAAACTCAGATACGCGTCATCGCGCCGGACGTCGGCGGCGGATTTGGCGCCAAGATCCCGTTCTATTCCGGCGAGATGATCGCCGCCGTGATCGCCAAGGACTTGCGCGGGGCCGTGAAGTGGTCCGAAGATCGCTCTGAAAACTACGTTGCCACCACGCATGGGCGCGATCATGTCGACGACGTTGAAGTGGCGGCGTCAAGTGACGGCCGCGTGCTCGGAATTCGCGTGACTGCCTATGCAAACATGGGTGGCTATCTCTCTACCGCGGCGCCGGGCGTGCCGACATGGCTGTTCAGCGTCATGCTTGGCGGGTCCTATGACATCAAGAACGTGGCGACCGACGTCTATGGAGTCCTGACCAACACGATGGCGACCGACGCCTACCGCGGCGCAGGCCGGCCAGAGGCAACGTTCATCATCGAGCGCGTCATGGATCTCGTCGCCAAGAAGCTTGGGATGGATCCGGTTGAGGTACGTCGCAAGAACTTTGTGCAACCTGATCAATTCCCCTACCCAATCGCGTCAGGCGCCATCAGCTACGACAGCGGCGATTACGACAAAACGCTTGATCGAGCACTCGAGATCGTCGATTACGAGGCGCTCAAGCGCGAGCGGGAGCAGGCGCGTGCTGAAGGACGGATTTTCGGTATTGGATTCTCAACCTATGTGGAAGTCTGCGGCCTGGCGCCGTCGGCTGCGGCCGGAGCGATGGGCTTCGGTGGTGGCCTGTACGAATCTGCCACGGTACGGGTCCATCCGACCGGCAAGGTGACCGTCTTCACGGGTGCCAGCCCACATGGGCAGGGCGAGGAGACGACCTTCGCGCAGCTGGTCAACGACGAGCTCGGAGTCCCACTGGACGACGTCGAGATCATTCACGGCGACACCAACCGGATCCCATTCGGTTGGGGCACCTACGGCAGCCGCAGTACCGCGGTCGGCGGTAGCGCGCTCGTGCATGCATCACGTAAGGTGCGAGACAAAGCTGTCAAGCTCGGCGCACATTTGCTCGAAGTTTCACCGGATGAAGCCGTGTGGGATCAGGGAAACGTGCACGTCCAGGGCGCGCCGGACAGGGTCAAGTCCTTCGCCGATATCGCGCTCGCGGCCTACACCGCGTGGACTCTTCCGGACGGGATGATGCCGGGTCTCGAGGAGACATACTTCTTCGATCCGGTCAGCAACACGTTCCCGTTCGGCGCGCACGTCTGCGTGGTGGAGATCGATCCTGACACGTGCAAGACGACGATCCGCCGCTATGTGGCGGTCGACGACGTCGGAAACGTCATCAACCCGATGATCGTCGACGGTCAGATACACGGCGGCATCGCCCAGGGTGTAGCGCAGGCGATCCTCGAGACGGCCGTCTATGATGAAAACGGGCAGTTGTTGAGCGGCACGATGATGGACTATGCCATCCCGAAGGCGAGCTCGGTGCCATGGTATGAGCTCGACCGAACCGTCACACCGTGTCCATTCAATCCGATGGGTCTCAAAGGTGTTGGAGAGACGGGTACGATCGCATCGACACCGGCGGTAATGAATGCTATTGTCGACGCGCTGGGTCCTTATGGGATCGATCACCTGGACATGCCCGCGACTCCACAGCGGATCTGGCAGGTACTGCAGGAGCGGAAGGGGAGCTAAATCGATGTATCCAAGCGCATTCGATTATTTTCGGCCAACCAGCGTCGATGAGGTGGTCAAGCTTCTTCAGGAGAATCCTGAAGGCAAAATCATCGCCGGGGGACATAGCCTTCTGCCGATGATGAAGCTGCGACTGGCCAATCCCGCCTCGCTGATCGACATCGGCAAGGTCGAGGGATTGTCCGGTATTCGATCGAGCAACGGCAACGTTGTCATCGGATCGACTACTACCTACGACCACATTTTGAAATCAGACGAGATCGCGCAGTCGCTGCCGATCATGACCAAAGCGGCCAACGTCGTGGGCGACATTCAGGTCCGCAACCGCGGAACGCTCGGCGGATCGATCTCGCACGCCGACCCCGCCGCCGATTTTCCAGCCGTGTTGCTGGCGCTGAACGCGTCGGTGAAAGCAGTCGGGCCAAACGGTGAGCGCACGATCGGCGTCGACGACTTCTTCGTCGACATGTTCACCACGTCGCTCGAGCCTGAGGAAATCGTCACCGAAGTATCGGTGCCGAAGCCACAGGGCAAGACCGGCATGGCCTATGAGAAGTTCGCGCATCCGGCGTCAGGCTACGCGGTCGTCGGAGTCGCCGCCGTGGTGACGCTGGGGGACGACGGGAAGGTCGCCTCGGCCCGAGTGGCCGTCACCGGCGCCGGACCGATCGCCTCGCGTGCCTCCGGTACCGAAGGCGCCATCACGGGCCAGGATCCGAGCGCTGAGAACGTTAAGGCAGCCGCCGCCAAGGCGTCTGACGGAATGACGTTCCTGGGCGATATCCACGCCGGTGAGGAATATCGGGCGCATCTGACCCGTGTATTCGCAGAGCGGGCGCTGAACAACGCGGTGGCCGCCGCGCGCGGTTGATCGTCGTCCGAAGGATGAAACGAACGGAAAGGGCGGTCAATATGATCGCCCTTTCGTTTGCCGGTCAAGCCGTTGCATTTGGCGAGACCCGACCGTGCTCGCAAGCACGTGACGGAGCGCTCCCCTACGGGTTGCGAAAATCGGCATCATGTCGAGGACGGAAAGCCGACCTCTGGACGTTATTTGTTATGATTTATCGGTGAATCGGACAGTCATGAAGATCGAATCGGAATCGCTAATCCACGATTGAGGGGGAGCACCAGTTGGAACTCAATTCTGTTGAAGCCGTCCAGGAGGCGCTCGCGACACAGCGCTACGTCTCCGAGCAGAGCCTCGCGACCGCCATCTACCTGAGCCTTCGCCTGCCGAAGCCGCTCCTTCTCGAAGGAGAGGCTGGAGTCGGCAAAACCGAGGTCGCCAAGGCACTTGCCACGATCCTCGACACTGATCTCATTCGTCTGCAGTGCTACGAGGGTTTGGACGTCAGCCACGCCGTCTATGAGTGGAACTACCCCCGCCAAATGCTGGCGATCCGCGTGCTCGAGGACGAGCACGTCGATCGCGAACGAGCGGTCGAGGAGATTTTTAGTTCCGAGTACCTGATCGAGCGACCGCTACTGCAGGCGGTTCGACATATCGGCAAGGCGCCAGTTCTGTTGATCGATGAGATTGACCGCGCCGACGAAGAGTTCGAAGCATTCCTGCTCGAGCTCCTCTCCGATTTCCAGATCACCATTCCCGAAATTGGGACGATCAAAGCCGAGCACCCGCCGATCGTGATCATTACATCGAACCGAACCCGTGAACTGCACGATGCGCTCAAGCGTCGCTGCCTGTATCACTGGATCGATTACCCGACGGTCGACAAAGAGTTCCGCATCATGACCGGCAAAGTCCCGGATATCTCCGAGCGGCTCGCGCGCCAGGTGGCCACGTTCGTCCATGAGCTGCGCCGTGAGGACCTCTACAAGCTGCCGGGCGTCGCCGAAACGCTCGACTGGGCGGCCGCACTGCTCGCCTTGAATCAGCGCGAGCTTTCGGCGGAAATCGCGTCGGCCACGCTGGGCGCCATCCTGAAGCATCAGGAAGACCTGCAGGCCATTCGCAAGAATAAGCTCGAAGGGCTGGTTGCCGCGGCGGCCGACGGGGAGTAACGGCGGATAATGTCAACGACTACTGATACCTTCGTCCAGCGCTCGATCTCATTTGGTCGAGCACTGAGGCGCGCCGGTGTTCACACCACTATGGGACAGGTGATGGACTTTGTGCGCTCGGCCGAGCTGATCGAGATCGGTCAGCGTCCCGAGTTCCGCGAAGCCGCCCGCGCTTGCTTGATCACACATAAGGATGATCTCCCGACCTTCGATCGCGTCTTCGACAGCTATTGGCGCTCCAAACCCGACTTCACCGACCAGTTCTTCGAGAGCGGTCAGCCCGGCGACGAGACCTATGAGGTCGCAGAGGGCGAAGAAGGAGAAGAGGGGGAGGGCACTCCCGACGAAGCCGGCGATCAAGAAGGCGGCAAGCGCCAGCGCCTCGAGATGGTCGAACCGGACGACTCGGCCGAGAGCGCCGAAGACTCCGAGGGCGACTCCGACGACATGCTCAGCTACAGCGCCGCTGAAGTGCTGCGCGAGCGAGACTTCGCCGATCTGAGCGAGGACGAGCTGGCCCAGGCGCGGCACCTGATGGAGCGACTCCATTGGAAGATCGGGCAGCGACGTTCTCGTCGTCGCGTCAGCTCTCCGAAGGGCCGCTTTATCGACGCGCGGCGTACCATGCGTCGTTCGTTGCAGACCGCTGGAGTACCGCTGCGACTCTCACGTCGAAAGACCAAGACCAAGCCACGACAGCTGGTCGTCATCTGCGACGTCAGTGGGTCGATGGATCGCTACTCGCGCATCCTGCTGCAGTTCATCTACGCCATTGAGAACAACATGGCGCGCGTGGAGGCCTTCGTTTTCGGCACGCGTCTGACGCGCATCTCGCGCCTGCTTCGTCGCCGCTCGATCGACGACGCCATGCAACGTGTGGCCCGTGAAGTGCAGGACTGGTCCGGCGGTACACGCATTGGACAATCACTCCAGACGTTCAACATGACCTGGGCGCGGCGCGTGCTGCGCAACGGCGCTGTTGTGATCATCATCAGCGACGGCTGGGATCGTGGAGATCCAGAGCTGCTGCGCGCTGAGATGTCTCGGCTGCAGCGTGGAAGCTACCGGCTGATCTGGCTCAACCCGCTGCTTGGCTCGCCACGGTACGAGCCGCTCACACGCGGGATGCAGGCCGCGATGCCGTATATCGATGACTTTATGACGGTGCACAACCTGGCGAGTCTCGAAGCCCTCGCGAAGCATCTGAGCGAGATCGACGATCTTCGTCCTGTGCGGCGACAGAATCCGCTGCTGCCGCGACCGTCAGTACCTCCCGCGGCGTAACGCGGAAAGGAACAGAACCCATGCGCGACCTACTTCCTGAAATCACCGAGTGGCAGGCGAGCGGCGAATCGATCGCCATCGCTACCGTCGTCAAGGCGTCCGGATCGTCGCCTCGGCCGGTCGGTGCCAAGCTAGCGGTCACCAAGTCCGGCCGCATGGCAGGCTCCGTCAGTGGCGGATGCGTCGAAGGTGCCGTCTTCGAAACGGCGATGGATGTTCTGAAGACGCGCACGCCTCAGTTGGTGCATTACGGCATCAGCGATGAGATGGCCTGGGACGTCGGGCTGAGCTGCGGCGGCATGATCGATGTCTTCATCGAACCGTACGAATAGACTGATCGCACAGTGTTTGAACACCTGAGAGATCACATCCAACATGAAGAGCCGGTGGCGCTCGCGACGATCGTCAACGGCGATCACGTGGGTGCCAAACTGCTGCTGCGGGATTCCGGCAACGTCGAAGGCTCGTTGCGGAACGACGAGCTCGACGAGCGAGTCATCTCCGACGCACGCGAGATGCTCCCGTTGGAGCGAACCGAGACCCGCAGCTACACGCTGGGTGACGGCCGCGAGTTTCAGGTCTACATCGAGAGCTATCTGCCTCCACGACGCCTGGTCGTGGTCGGAGCCGTGCACATCGCCATTCCGCTCATCTCGTTCGCCAAGGAGCTCGGCTACCACACCACCGTCATCGACGCGCGTGGGCTGTTTGCCTCGCGCGATCGTTTCCCGCATGCCGACGAGCTCATCGAGGCCTGGCCCGACGAAGCGCTCTCGACCCTCCCGTTAGGCCCCGAAACGGCAATCGTGATGCTGGCGCACGATCCGAAATTCGAGGACCCGGCCATGGAGGTGGCGCTCAAGAGCCGAGCGGGCTACATCGGCGCCATGGGAAGCCGCAAGACAAGCGAGGAACGGAACGCACGCCTACTCTCGGCAGGCTTCACGCAAGAGCAGGTGGATCGGATCCACGGGCCGGTTGGCATCAATATTGGGGCTCGCGAGCCAGGCGAAGTCGCTGTGAGCATCCTGGCCGAAATCATAGCCGTTCGCCGGGGACGCGATCCGCGACGAGCCGATTCCGGTCTGTTGCCGGCAAAGTCTGACGCTGCACCACGCGCTTCATGAGCCGGGTCGCGGCGGCCATCCTCGCGGCCGGGACTTCCAGTCGCCTCGGTACTCCTAAGCAGCTTCTCAACCTTGACGGACAATCCGTCCTGTCCCACACATTGAATGCGGTCAGGCAGTCACGCGTCGATCTCATTCTGGTCGCGCTCGGTCACGAGCAGGCACGAATCGAACAACTCGTCGACCTCAGCGGCGCTACGATCGTCACCAATCCCGATTACGCGGAGGGGCAGAGCACGTCCGTGGTGGCACTCGTCCGAGAACTGCCTCAGGACGTCGACGCGGTAGTCTTCGTGCTTGGCGACCAGCCATTAGTCGAGCCCGCCGCCATCGACGCCTTGATCGATGCCTATCGCTCAGATGGTGCGACGATCATTCAGCCACGCTATGCGGAGGGACGAGGCAATCCCATTCTGATCGCACGCGAGTACTTCCCGGAACTGCTCGACCTGACCGGCGACGTCGGAGCCCGTCCGGTGCTCGAACGACATCGCGATCAGATCACGCTGGTTGACGTGTCAAGCTTCTCACGGCCTGGAGATATCGACACGACGGAGGACTTCGAGGCGATTCAGCGGCAATATCGTCAGCGGCAGGACCCTCTGTGACGAGCTACAACTTCAGTCGGCCGATTCGCTATTGCCCCCATTGCGGTGAACCGATTGGAAGCCGGATTCTGGGCGGGCAGGAACGCCCATTCTGCGCTACCTGCAAGACCGCGTTCTACGAAGACCCCAAGCTCGCGGTCGCGGTATTGGTTTGTTCCGATGGCGGTCTCGTTCTCCAGCGCCGCAAGATCGACCCGGGGATGGGTAAATGGACATTTCCGTCCGGCTACGTGGAGCGAGGCGAACGCGTCGAAGACGCTGCCGAGCGGGAAGCGTTCGAAGAGACGGGCCTTGACGTGCGCGTGACCGGGCTCCTCGGACTCTATTCGCACGCCGGAAATCCGGTCGTCCTGGCGGTCTATAGCGCCGATGCGGTTGGCGGCGCGTTGGCTGTCAGTGAAGAGAGTCACGAGGTAGCGACCTTCTCTCCGACTGAGCTACCCGAGCTCGCATTCGAGCATGACGCGCAGATCGTCGAATCCTGGCTACTCACGTTCAGCTCACGTTAACAGCGGAAACGATCCTGCTTGCTACACTAACGCCACGATAGCGGTGGAATTCGAGCGTGCGGTCCCAACCGTGGAGGACGATGATCAACCTTCAGCTCCTCAACACCAAAAAGGTCGACGCGACAGTCGTCACGATCGATCAGATCGATGGCCTCGTCGGCGATCCGGACTCATTGTTGTGGGTTGATCTGACTGATCCGACCGCGGACGACTTCAAGCGCATCACCGAAGAGTTCAATTTCCATCCGCTGGCCCTCGAGGACGCGCAGAAACGCCACCAGCGGCCCAAGATCGACGTGTATGACGACTTCTTCTTCCTGGTCTTCTACGCGGTCCGAGAGATCGAAGATGGAGTCACCTTCACCACACAGGAAATCGCATTCTTCATCGGCTCCAACTATCTCGTTACCGTCCATCACGGTATGTGCGACGAGATCGAAGGGACCGTACGACGCTGGCGCGAGAACGTGCCGCGAGGGAATCACGCCGGGCCAGCCATTTTGCTCTATTCGATCCTTGACGCGATCGTCGACAACTACTTCCCGGTATTGGATTCAGTTGCCGAACGAACGGACGAGCTCGAACAACGCATTTTCGACTCAGGGGGCCACGAAGCGCTCGAGCTGATCTTCCAGCTGCGCAAAAACCTGCTGGCGCTGCGACGCATTCTGGCGCCCGAGCGGGACATGATGAGCATCGTCGCGCGTCGTGATGTCGAGCTGCTGGGTGAAGAGACGTCCATCTACTTCCAGGACGTCTACGATCACGTCTTGCGTGTGACCGACGCCATCGACACCTATCGCGACCTGCTCTCTGGAGCGCTTGACGCGTATCTCTCGGTCACCTCAAACAACCTCAACCAGGTGATGCGCACACTGACGTCGTGGAGCATCATTCTGATGTCGCTGGCGCTTATCGCCGGAATCTACGGCATGAATTTCATCTATGACGCCATCCCAGGATTGGCGCTGGGGTTTCTGGTTCTCCATGTCGACGATGTTCGCGCTGGGGGTTGTGCTGTTCGCCTGGTTCAAGCGCATCGACTGGCTTTAGACAGTCCCTTAAGACCGCCCAGCGTTCCTCCGGTTGACTCGCGACCGCACGCTGTCACGAGAGTCGCAGCAGCAACAGGCTCAGCGCCAGGATGACCATTGCCGCCGACAGCAACAAGAGCGGTCGCTCCCAGGTCGAGAGCAGCTCTTCCCGATTCCAATGTGACTCACTATCTTCCGTGGACAGGACGACATGTGCGTCGTTCGTGCGGCGCCGAACGACGCGGGCCGAGGTACTCAGCGAGCGTTGCACAAGACTCAAAATGACCGCTGCGAGCGCCACACCGGCTGCAGCCGCCGAGATCGCGTCCGCCTGCACCCAGTAACCCACAATGACCGGAAATCCACCCCACAGGAGCGCGAAACCCAGGTTCGAGTGCAACGTGCCGCGAAACCATTCGAGAACATAGCCTGTCGCCAAAACCGCGCCAGCCAATGCCCACGCGATGACCCAGGGCGTGAACAGCCACACTCCTACGATCACGGCGCCGCTTGCCAGCGCAAATCCGACCGCAGTAATGGAAAACAGCATGCGATCACTGAGCCGTGTGTGCAGCGGGCGATCGTTCCACTCGTCGAGAGCGTGCGCCGCCAGCCCAGTTCCTCCAAAGAAGGCGACGAGAGTGCCCACAAAGCGAATCCAGTCGATCTGCGGCGCGAGCGCAGCACCAATGACGACGTAGCTCAGGTGCCAGGCGGTGTACGGAACGTGGAGGACAGAGAACAGATCCGATCCGACACCGCCTTCGCGAGCGTAGAACGCGCGAGCTCCGCCGTTCACGGTCGTCGACCCCACATAATGACGCCACCGCCCAACGACATAATGCACAGTCGTACATCGGTCAATCCGGCGGACTCCCACAGGAACCGCAGTCGATCTCCGGGATACGATCGGTGGAGGTCTTCGATACTGGGACCCAGGAAGCGACCGACCTCACCCCAGCCGGGAGATATAGCGGATCCGACGAGCGGAAGTACAACACGTGTGTACATCATCCAGGGCGGACGCCACACGCCACCAGGACGCCCAAACTCGACCATGCCCACCACACCGCCGCGGCGAACCACCCGAGCGAGCTCTCGCAGACAATCGGACGTGTCGGAGACGTAGCGCAGCAAGTAGGTAAACGTCAGCGCATCGAAGGATTCGTCTTTGAACGGCAATGCCTCCGCATTTGCCAGGATCGCAGCGAACCCTTTACTGCTCGCTCCCTGGAGCATCTCAGGGGACTGATCCAACGACACCACTTGACAGCCCCGCTCTTGCAGCAGCGCGGAAACTAAGCCCGTCCCAGCGGCGACGTCGAGCACCCTCATGCCGGGGTTGAGCTCCAGACCAGTGACCATGGCACGACGCCAACGCGGATCCTGACCGAAACTCAGCAGGCTCGACCAGCGATCGTAGTCACGCGCTAGCGGGGCGAACAGACGTTTGGCGTGTTGGTTAACGTTGGCGCTCACGGAACGCTCCAACCAAATACGGAATCTCCGCCGTCAGTCCTGTGCCAGACCGCGGCATGCTGGGCGTCGGAATGGTTGTGCCCTGCATGCTTCTATTCATTACTCGCGAACGCTGGTGACATCATCTCAGAGTGCGGCCCGCAAGCCGCGCGCCCTGACCGGTGACTTAGAACTTGCCGTCTCCAGCACTCTCAATTGCCGCGCTATCAATTGTCTGTCATGATCGAAGTCAGATATAGACCTTTCGTTGCGCGCCGTCGACCGGTGTTCCGACTCGAGGGTGCCGGACAGCGCAGCCAGAACCACGCTGATGAGGAGAAATGAGATGGCACAGGCGCTTCGGTTTGGCATTTGTACTGACCAAAATCAACCGTGGGACGTGGTCGTCGAACGTTGGAAACTCTTCGAGGAGCTCGGCTTCGACAGTGTCTGGGATTGCGACCACTGGGTGCAGCCGAGCAAACCGAGCGGTCCCTATTTTGAAGCCTGGACGCTATTGGCCGCGCTTGCAGCCCGCACTGAGCGCATTCGCATCGGCGTGCTGGTGAGTTGCAACACGTTTCGCCATCCGGCACTGCTTGCCAAGGAGGCCGTGACCATCGATCACGTCTCGCACGGCCGGCTGGAGTTGGGACTCGGCGCGGGCTGGTACGTCCCGGAGCACGAGATGCTGGGTATCGATTTCCCGCCCGCTGCAGAGTTGGTTGGTCGCTTCCGTGAGGCTGTGGAAATCGTCGATCAACTTATGAGGAACGAATACACGACCTATGACGGTAAGTACTACCAGCTGCACCAGGCGGCGTTTCGTCCAGGCCCCGTGCAGACACCACGCATTCCCTTGACCCTGGCTGCGAAGGGGCCGCGCATGCTCGAGATCGTGGCGCGCTATGGGGACGCCTGGAATTCGTCCGGTTCGCCCGAGGAGATGGCCGAACGCAACAAGATCCTCGATGAGCACTGCGCTCGGATCGGACGCAACCCCGATGAAATCGTCCGTGGAATGTATGGCTGGGCCGCCATCATGCCCGACGACCCGTGGCAGTCGGTGGAGGCCTTCCGTGAGTGCATTGGGCGCTATCAGGAAGCGGGCGTCAACGAGTTCATCATCGATCAGCCGGGAGACGAACAGTTCAGAATTCTCGAGCAAGTGGCAACTGAAGTCGTCCCGGCGTTGAGAAACGGACAATAACCCCGAGCTACTCCAGTATATGAGGGAAGCCGGAAGAGAGGGCGCGCTGATCGCGCCCTTTGCCATTCAGCTCTGTCGTCCGCCGATTGCCGGGCTCTCGAGCTCGGCCCGGCCGGCGCGCCCCGGCGCGTTAACTCCGACGTCGTTGCCCTCGGTCAACGCATCGACCTCATCCTTGAGGTTCTGCACTTGACGACCGAGCATCCAGAGATACCCAGCGATCACGACCCAGGTAATGAGAAAAGCAATGAACAGATAGGACAGGTTGCTCATGCGCTGATCGCTCCCTCTGCTTCGCGCTCCGCTAATGCGAATTGATAGTCGAGCAGCTTATCTTTGGAATGCTCGATGCCGAACTTCAACAGCATGAGATAGACGTAGAGCAGTGTGAATCCGACCAGGCAGACCAGCATCGCGATCAACATCTGATTCGGCATGGCCGCCCCACTGCTGGTGAAGACCGGCCCGGGATGCAGCGTCCGCCACCAGTCGACCGACATGTAGATGATCGGCACGTCGATAAAGCCGATGATGCCGATGACGGCCGAGAAGCGTGCCGCGCGATCACGTTCACCCGCATAGGCGCGCAACATGAAGTAGCTCAAGTAGATAAACCAGAGCAGCAGGGTGGTGGTTAGCCGCGCGTCCCAGGTCCACCAGGTACCCCAAATCGGACGGCCCCAGAACGACCCAGTCAACAACACCAGGGTGGTGAAGACGAGCCCGATCTCGGCCGACGCGCGTCCTATTTGATCCCAGATGAAGTCGCCCTTCCACAGGAACATGATCCCCGCACAGAAGACGACGAAGAATGCCAGGAAGGCAACCCAGGCCATCGGCACGTGAATGTAGAAGATGCGCTGCGCGTTCCCCTGGACGGCGTCCTCTGGGGCGTAGACCAATCCAAGGTAGAGGCCAATCGCCAGCGTCACCCCGGCCAATAGACCGAGCACCATGCCGCCGTTCGACTGCCGCGCTCTTCGCGGCTGGTTGATCGCCATCCTACTCCTCCACGACGCGTTCAAAAACCACGTATGCAATCAGCAAGAACAAGAGGTCATATGCCCCCAGCAAATTAAGCCACGGAACGAGGTCGGCTGTCTGCCCGGTCAGAATCAGGGTGGTGGCGCGCACAGTCGCGATCACCACCGGCAACAGGATCGGGAACATCAGGACCGGCAGCATGACCTCGCGCGAACGCGTGCTGGCCGCCATGACCGCCAGCAACGTCCCAACCGCCGCGAACCCGACCGTGCCCAGGACCAGCACCAGGAAAAGCGAGGGCTGAAAGACGTTGAGATTGAAGAGTGCGGCGAAGATCGGCACCGAGATGACTTCCACCAAGGTGATGAAGAGAAAGTTGCCGATGAACTTGCCGAGGTAGATCGTGCCGCGGTCGACCGGGCACAGGAGCAACCCGTCCAGTGAGCCGCGATCCCGCTCCAGCGCGATCGACCGACCGAGACCGAGCATGCCGGCAAAGTTGAACGCGACCCAGAGCGCGCCCGAACCGCTCGGCGCTCGATTAACGCCGGTCAGGTCGAAGGCGAAGTTGAACGTCACGATCGTAAGCACGGCGAAGACGAACATTCCGCCGAAGAGGTCCTTGGTGCGAACCTCGGTCAGCAGATCCTTCCAAATGAGCGTGGTGATCTGATTCATCGCACTCTTCATCGCCGCGACAACCTTGCGTCCAATTCCTCCTCGACCAGATCCTTCGCGGGGGAATCGAGCGTCACGCGTCCGAACTCGAGCAACAAAACGCGGTCACCACTGTTGAGACCGAAGCGCAGGTCGTGCGTCGTCATCAGAACCGTCCCGCTACCGGTCACGTGATGCTCCAGAATGCGCTCCAGGACGTGCATACCCTCGCGATCGAGTCCTGTATCCGGTTCGTCGAGAAGCAGCAGCTCTGGGCCATGTAGGATCGCTCGAGCGATGGCCAGCCGTTGCTGCATACCGCGAGAAAACGTGCGCACGCGGTCGCGCACGCGCGAGCTCAGCCCCACCAACTCGAGCACCTCGTCGATTCGATGCCGCTCATCTGGAATCTGGTACATGCGAGCGAAGAAACGCAGATTCTCGGCGGCAGTCAGATCCTCGTAGAGATACGGTTGATGCGCGACAACGCCGACGCGACGCCTGACCTCCTGCGGCATTTCATTGAGCGCCACTCCGTTGATCCGCACGACCCCGGAAGTCGGACGGCTCAACGTCGCCAGCACACGCAGCAGCGTCGTCTTGCCCGCCCCATTGGCTCCGAGCAAAACCACGCGTTCGCCTGAATAGAGCTGAAGATCGATTGAGCGGAGGACGTTGCGGCGGTCGAAGCGCTTGGAAAGGCCATGAATGGAGACGCGTACAGAGCGGGAAGCCGAGTCGACGCCGGACACCGACGCCTCGATACGCTGCTCGGCAGGCAGCGCGTTCACGACGAGGCGGATTCCTGCTGCGCCACCTGTGACTGTCGTGCCATCGCTCGCAACTGGAGGATCTCGACCTCGATCTCTTCGTCGATTCCTCCGGTCTCCTTTTCAAGATCGCGAAGCACGACGGCCGCCTCACGAATGTAGGCGGTTCGAGTCTCTTGATACTCATCTTCGGCCGTCTTGCCCGAGGCATAGTCGAAGTCGACGTCTCGGATTGCCTGCATCAAATACTGGCGACGAGCGTTGAGGTCGGCAATGCGGGCCGGAACGTTGATTACCGAGTGACGCTCCCGAGAAAGGAGCGGCTGGAGCACGAACGCAAACACGACGATGGCGGCGACCGCGAGGATGATGTACCCGGTCATGAGATTCCCTGATCCGATCCGGCAAGCTTGTGTGGCGGAAGGTCGTCGGCACGCGGTTGGCTCGGTGGCTGCTTGACCGGTGGCGGAACCACTTTGCCCATCAGATCTTCCTCGTAGGCCGCGACGTCGCTCTGAATCCGCGCCTCGAACAGAGCCAGATCCGGATCATCGACGACCTCTTCAGACGTCGTGAAGCCGTCTCTTGCAGCCCGTGACACCAGGCGCTGTCGCTGCGTGACGAAACCGCCCAGGATCAGCAAACCGACGGCGATGGCACCGACCGGAATCCACCACAAAGCGAGAGAAAAGCCGTGCTTCGGCGGCTGGCGCAGAATCGTCACGCCATAACGGCTTACGAAGTAGTCCATGATCTGCTTGCGAGTCATCCCCTGATCGAGCTGCTGCTGAATGAGCTGACGGATGTCGTGCGCGAGCTGGGCGTTCGAGTCGCGTACGCTCTCGCCCTGACAGACCGGGCAGTTGAGCGAGTTGGCGATCGACAGCGCTTCAGGCGAGAGCGGCTCATCTCCCTCCGCACCGGCCAGGGCGGGAAGGAGGAGCAGGATCATCAAGCCGGTGGCGATCGCGAGCAGACTACGCTTCACCCAGGGCAGCCTCCCGAACAGAACTCGTTACACGTCGCTCGGCGGGCCGTGCGGCCGGCCACAGAAGCGTCAGAATACCCAGCACGTAGACGATACCGCCCCACCAGATCCAGTTCGCCAGTGGATTGATGTAGACGCGCAGGCTGGCGGTCTGATCGGTTTCCCAGCGGTCGAGAACGATATAGACGTCGTTGATGCCGATCGTCTTGATCCCCATGCGCGCCGTTGGCTGATCCTCATACCCTGTGTAGAAGAAACGCTTGCTTTCGATCGTTGCCTGGTGTGAGCCATTTTCCGAGACGTCGATCTTGGCCGCCACAACATCGCCTTCGGAGTTCGTCGTGTCGACCAGACCATTGTAGGTCAGCGTGTACTGATTGATCTTGGCCGTGTCACCCGGCTTCATGGTGAACTGCCGCTCGGTCTGGAAAAAGTGAGTCCCGATGATGCCAACCGCCAGAACGGCCATGGCCAGGTGCACCACATATCCACCGTAGCGCCGGTTGTTCTTGCGCAGCAGGCTCGGGATCGCGACGAAATAGCCCTCACCGATCGAGCGATGTCGCACACGCGCGCCGCGGATGTACTCCATCACGATCGTTGTCACCGTGAAGATGACGGCCGAGAAGCCAGCCACAGCCAGCGGATTGCGGATGAATATCGCGAAGACGACGATAGCGATAAGTCCGGCGATCAACGGCACTCTCAGGCTGCGCAACAGCGGTCGCCAGGACGTGCGGCGCCAGGCAAGCAACGGGCCGACACCCATCAGAACCAGGAGGGCCAACATGATCGGCCCATTCACCTCGTTATAGAAGGGCGGCCCGACCGTCAGCTTGGTGTTGTGAAACAGCTCGCTGAAGAGTGGGAAGATCGTGCCCCACAGCGTGGCGAACGCCATCGCCGTGAAGAGCAGATTATTCAGCAAAAAGCCTGACTCGCGCGACACGACCGATTCGATCGAACGCTCGGCACGCAGCCCCTTGACGCGATAGGCCAGGAATCCGATCGAGACGACCACCACGATCGCCAGATACGACAGAAAATAGGTGCCGATCGACGAGGTGGCGAAAGTGTGAACCGAGGCGATCAGACCGCTACGCACCGTGAACGTGGCAAAGACGGCCAAAATGTAGGCGCCGACGATCAGCGACATGTTCCAGACCTTGAGCATGCCGCGCCGCTCTTGCACGATGATCGAGTGGATAAACGCGGTGGCCAGCAGCCACGGCAAGAGCGCCACGTTTTCGACTGGATCCCAGCCCCAATAACCGCCCCAGCCGAGGACGTGGTAGGCCCACCAGGCGCCGAGCAGCAGTCCACACCCGAGGATGCCCCAGGCGACCAGCGCCCAGCGGCGGATCGAGCGGATCCATCCGTCACCGAGTCGTCCGGTGATCATGGCGGCCATGGCGAAACCAAACGGCACGGTGAAGCTGGCGAAACCGCCGAGCAGGAACGGCGGGTGCATCATCATGCCCGGGTCTCGCAGCAGCGGATTCAGACCGACGCCATCGGCCGGAGCACTCGGCAGCAATGTGAACGGACTCGAGATGAAATTGAGCATGAAGAGGAAGAAGAGTTCAGTCGAGAGAACCGTCGCCGCGACGTACGGGATGAGTTCTCGATCTCGCTTGCGATGCAGGAAGATGGCCAGGGAAGAGAGCAACCCGGCGATCATGGCCCAGTAGAGCAGACTGCCCTGCTGGCCCCCGTAGAACGCGGAGAGGACGTAATGCCGTGGCATCTCGCGGCTCGAGCGAGTCGCGACGTAGGCGATCTGGAAGTCGTGGCGCAGAAAGGCGGTTGCCAGGGCCACCACGGAAACGAGGATCAGTGCGGTCACGCCCCAAACAGCGCGTATACCGCTGCTGATCAGCTCTGCGGCGTTGCGTCGTGCCCCGATGACCGAAACAGCGATCCCGTATAGCGCGAGTGCGAATGCGACGATGAGTGCTCCGGAGCCAAGCTGAGCCACGGATTATCCCTTCCTACCCACTCGTCTTTGTGGCCGCCGTGAACCGCGAGGGGCACTTCGTCAGCAGGCTGTCTGCCTGGAACGTGCCATTCGCGTGGTAGGTTCCTTCGACGACGACCTGTGCGTTATCCGCGAAGATGTCTGGAAGCACGCCGCTGTAGACCACCGGAATCGAATGGCTTCCGTCGGTGACCACGAAGTTGATCGGGTCTCCCGGCTTGCCCTTCTGAATGCTTCCTGTCTCGACGTTCCCGCCGACCTGGACCCGCTGACCATCCATGGTGACGGACTGCGCCTGCAGCTCGCTGACGGTTACGAAGTATGAGGCTGCCGAACTCTTGAATGCATTGAAGATCAAGTAGCCGATGACGGCGAAGATCACCAACGCCACGACGATGAGCTTCGGATTCAGCAGTCGCGCCCGGCTGGTCGCGGCTGGGGTTGGCGCGGTTGCGTCCGTCATACCTTCACCTCCCGCTTTCCACGTGCGGAATCCAGGACTCTTACTTCGAGCGGCAGTTCGTCCCCCGGCTGGCATTGGGGTCTGCGGTCTGTCAACCTGAAATGCCGGTTGGATAGACGACCGAAAGCGCGACACCGATAACGAACGCGACTGTTCCAAGCGTTAGAACGACCCATGAACGATTGATCCAGGTCTTCGACTTGCCCCGCCTCGTCGTCGAGCACTCCGGACGAATGTCCCCGTGAGCCAGAATGCCGCAACGGCTGCGACGATCTTGATGCCGAGCAGGACGACGTAGACGTTCGATCCCCGGCCGTTGGTCAGTCGATCGAACGACATGACCACACCGGTAGCGATCAGAATGATCGTGGCGACCGACGCCCATTCGCCGAACTCCGCCTGCGCCGCGCGTCCAATCTCGCGCGCCTGCGGATCGGCGCTGCGCAGGGCCGGTCGTAGCGCAAGGAGCCAATACGCGCCGCCGCCTAACCATAACGCTGCCGCGATGGCATGTGCCAGGCGCAGCAGCATCCTCGCTATGGCGGCTATATCCACAGGATGCCTGCTCCACCTTCGTCAGCTCCCGCACCCTACGTACTCTATCAAATGATTATCAACCATAACGGTCAGGAAAACCCCTTCAAAGACGCAAGAATAGGAGCGGCTGCACGACCTGGTCATACATGCGCTGGCTCATGACATTCAGATAGAAGAAGCGGTCGGTCAAAAACAGGAATCCGGTGAACATCAATGTCGCTCCGCTGATCGCCGAGATGATCTGATAGTGGCTTGTAATCCAGCGAAGCGCCCCGAGCAGGCGTCCGATCCCCACACCAACCAGGATGAATGGCACCCCGAGCCCGAGCGAGTATGACAGCAGCAGGAGCGTCCCCCTGGCGGCCGTGTCGGACGCGCTAGCGTAGACCAGAATTGAAACCAGCAGTGGTCCGATGCAGGGCGTCCAGCCAAAGCCAAAGGCCATCCCCAAGAGCAACGTCTCCGAGCGCGTCAACGAGCGTTGATAGTGGGGATGAAAGCGTCGCTCTCTCAAGAGAGCGGGAAGCTGAAACAGGCCAACGAGGAAGAGACCGGCGAGGATCATGAACGCGCCGGAGAGGTGATTCAGCAACAAGCGATGCTGCTGGAGTAATCCACCCACACTTCCGGCCGACACGCCCAGCGCCACGAAGACCAGCGTGAACCCCGAAACGAAGATCATGCTGGCAACGAGCAGTCGCCTGATGGCTTCTGAGCTCTGCTTGCTGCCGTCGACCGTCACGCCGGAGATGAGCGATAGATACCCAGGAACCACCGGCGCGACGCAGGGCGAGACGAAGGAGACCACGCCGGCACCGAACGCGGCGAACAGGCTCAGGCTCGCGGCATCAGCCACCAGCCGACTCTTTCAACGCGTTGGTGAGCTGTGTGGTGGTCTCGACGGCTCCGGGGAACTTGCCGATCAACGTGCCGTCCGGGCTCACGACGAACGTTTCGGGCACACCGGCGACACCATAGTCGATGGCGATGGTCCCTTTGCTGTCAGATCCATTCGGATAATTCAGCCCATATTGCTGGAGGAATTGTTCCGAATTGGAGGAGACATCCCATACGGCGATTCCGACGACGACGACGTCGTTTGAAGTCGATTGATTGACATAGGAGTTGATCAACGGTGCCTCGGTTTGACACGGAGGGCACCAGGATGCCCAGAAGTTGACGACGACCGTCTTTCCCTTGAAGTCGGAAAGCGAGAACTTCTTGCCGGTGTTGAGGTCCGTGACGGTGAAGTCCGGAGCGGGACGTGGATCGGAGAATCGGACGAAGACACCGGGAGCGTTGATGCGACCGTTCTCGGTTGTATCAACCGACTTTGGACCGAGCAGGGACCAGGCCATCACTCCCAGGAGCACGACCACAATGGTGATGGCGATCGCCGGAATGATACGTCCTCGAATCGCCGGGAATCTCATCTTCCGTGCATCTCACCCTCGCCGCAGCCGAGTAGACATCGGGCGGCCGCGAAGAACCACCACCCGATATTATGGTTCAGTGAGCCAAATTTTCAAAGGAAATACCCGCGAACCGCTGTGTCCAGCCTATGACAAAGTCGAAGTCTAGGCCGGCTCGAGGTAGGAAATGTCGGCTCCGAGTGAGTGTAGCTTCCCGACGATGTCCTCATGGCCACGGCGCAGGTGCTGGATCTCGTTGATGTGCGTTTCGCCGTCCGCCACGAGCCCCGCCAGAACCAGACAGGCGCCGCTGCGAATGTCGAGCGCGTGGACATCGGCCCCAGTCAGCCGAGCCGGTCCGTTGATGATGGCCTGCTGCTTGTCGACCACACGAATATCGGCGCCCATGTTGACCAGTTCGCGCGCATAACGCAGGCGATCGTTGAATACCCGTTCAAACACCCGACTGCTCCCGTTCGCCTGTGTCATCAACACAGCAAACGCGGCTTGGAGATCAGTTGGGAATCCTGGAAACGGCAATGCCTGGATCTCGGTCGCAATCAGGCCGCCTCGACCACGTACCAGCATCGAGTCGGCGTTCCACCACACCTCGGCGCCCGCCTCTCGCAGCTTGGACGTGAGCGGCACCATGTCCTTCTCCGCCACATGATCCAGGACGACTTCACCGTCGGTGATCGCGGCGGCGATGGCCAGAGTCCCAGCCTCGATGCGGTCCGGCAGCACCGCCGCGCGATAACCGCGCAGTCGATCGACTCCGTCGACGCGGATGTTCGGAGTTCCAACACCTCGCACGCGAGCGCCCATGTCCTCCAGGAGCGAACCCAGGAAGGCGATCTCTGGCTCGGAGGCCGCATTCACGATCGTCGTCCGTCCACGCGCCAGGGTTGCCGCCATCAGGAGGTTCTCAGTGCCGGTGTGGCTTGGATAATCCATGTAGAGCTCGGCGCCATACAGGCGACTGGCAGACATGCGATAGCCAGAGTCGTCACTCTCGATCGTGGCCCCCATGCGCCGGAACCCGCGCAGATCCACGTCGACCGGTCGCGACCCCAGCTTGCAGCCGCCGGGCGCGGTCGACCCCGCCTGACCGAAGCGCGAGAGAAGTGGACCGCTGACGAGGAAAGATGCGCGCATCTTCTCGACGAGGTGTGACGGGGCGTCAAACTGCGTGACGTTGCGCGCACAGATGCGCAGCCGATGTTTGTTTTGATCGAAGTCGACGTCTGCTCCAAGCCAACGAAGCAGATCGACCATCACAAGCACATCTTCGAGGACTGGAACGTTCTCCAGCAGGCATTCTTCGTCGGTGAGGAGCGCCGCGGCCATCGCGGGCAGCGTGGCATTCTTGGCGCCGTCGATCCCAACGCGCCCAGAGAGCCTCGCGCCGCCGCTCGTAACAATCGTCTTGGCCTCGGTGGCTACCTGCATGCGGATCTCCCCAGTCCGGCCATTCTCTGGGCCATGGTTGCGTCAATGTTGGTTGATGGCGCGGACCGTCCCCACGCGTCCGTCACCACTACAAGCATATATGAAAACGGAAGATGGTGATCGCCATCTTCCGCCTCAAAGTCACATTCGAATCGTTTCGTCAATGAGATTCGCTACTCGCCCACTCTTGGTGAACTGGGTTGCCGTCCGCGAATCCGCTGACCAATTCGCAGGCGAATCATTGAGCGTCGCAGCGCGATCTCTGCTCGAGTGAAGTCGATCTGTGCGGTTCGCTCATTCAGTCGAGCCTCCGCACGATCACGCGCCGCTTGAGCACGCGCAATGTCGATCTCCTCGGCTCGTTCGGCCGTATCGGCCAGCACCCGAACCTGATTATGGGAAACTTCGAGGAAACCTCCGAAGACAACGATGGATTCCTCCATGCTTCCCTTCTTGATTCGCATCTCGCCCAGAGCGAGCAGTGACACGATCGGCGCATGGCGAGGAAGAATGCCGAGAGTGCCGTCAGCGCCCGGAGCGACGACCATATCGACGTCGTCCTCTTGATAGACGATTCGCTCGCCCGTCACAACCTCGACCCGTAGCTTTGCCATTCTTCTCCCTCTAGACCTTCGGGAAGCTCATCTGCCGCTCAGCTGGTCGGTACCGATAGTCGACTAGACCTCGGTCGCCATCTGCTGAGCCGTCTCGACCGCCTCGTCGATGCCGCCAACCATGTAGAAGGCCTGCTCGGGGAGAGAGTCGTGCTTGCCCTCGAGGATCTCCTTGAAGCCACGCACCGTCTCGGAGCGCTCCACATAGCGGCCCGGGCGACCGGTGAAGGCTTCGGCGACGAACATTGGCTGTGTCAGGAAGCGCTGAATCTTTCGAGCGCGCGTGACCGTGAGCCGGTCGTCTTCGCTCAACTCTTCCATACCGAGAATCGCGATGATGTCCTGCAGGTCGCGGTAGCGCTGCAACACGCGCTGCACCTCTCGAGCGATGTTGTAATGCTCGTCACCGACGATCTGCGGATCGAGAATACGCGAAGTCGACGCCAGCGGGTCCACCGCGGGATAGAGCCCCTGGTCAGCAATCGACCGCTCGAGTGAGATCGTGGCATCGAGGTGAGCGAACGTCGTAGCTGGTGCCGGGTCCGTGTAGTCGTCGGCTGGCACATAGACCGCCTGCACCGACGTAATCGAACCTCGTTTGGTTGAAGTGATGCGCTCCTGCAGCTGGCCCATCTCGGAGCCGAGAGTCGGCTGGTAACCGACGGCGCTCGGCATACGACCCAAAAGCGCCGACACTTCCGAACCGGCCTGGACGAAGCGGAAAATATTGTCGATAAAGAGCAGCACGTCGCGGCCTTCGTCGCGGAAGTACTCGGCCATCGTCAGGCCAGTCAGACCAACCCGCAGGCGCGCTCCCGGCGGCTCATTCATCTGCCCGAAGACGAGGACGGTCTTGTCCACGACGCCGGATTCGTGCATCTCGCCCCAGAGCGACGTCCCCTCACGGGTGCGCTCACCCACGCCGGTGAATACGGAGTATCCACCGTGCTCGGCAGCGATATTTCGAATGAGCTCCATGATGATGACGGTCTTGCCGACGCCGGCACCGCCAAAGACACCGGTCTTGCCACCCTGGGTGAACGGCGCGATCAGGTCGATGACCTTCACGCCCGTCTCAAAGACTTCGACCTCGGTGGACTGCTCGGCAAATGATGGCGCCAGGCGGTGAATCGGGTATTCGATCTCGGTGCTGACCGGCCCAGCATTATCGACCGGCTGCCCGAGAACGTTGAAAATCCGTCCCAGGGTGGCTGGACCAACCGGCACCTGGATCGCCTTGCCGGTGTCGACCGCCACCGCGCCACGACGGAGCCCGTCCGTCGTCGACATGGCGACTGCTCGAACCCAGTCATTGCCAAGGTGCTGCTGGACTTCCAGAATCAGCGGCTGATCGGAGCCCTCTCGCTCAACCACGAGCGCGTTGTAGATTTCCGGTAGCCCATCAGGTGGGAACTCGACATCGACGACCACGCCCTGAATTTGAACGATTGTGCCTGCTGCCATCTAGAGTATTTCCTCTCGAATTCGCGCAGTGATAGTTACTGCTCCTGGACACGTCATCAGGAAAGAGCCGCGGCTCCAGCCGCGATTTCCGAAACCTCTCGGGTAATCTGCGCCTGGCGAACCTTGTTGTAGGTCAGCGTCAGCTCTCTCACCAGGTCTCGAGCGTTGTCGGTCGCGTTTCTCATGGCAACCATCCGCGAGCTGTGCTCACTCGCGATCGATTCAAGCAACGCCTGGAAGATTTGAATCTCGACAAAGCGTGGAAGCAACGCTTCCAGGACCGCCGCCGGGCTCGGCTCGAAAATGTAATCCGTGATCTCTCCAGATCCTTCCGGTGCCTGGATTGGAAGGACTTGCTGGATCTCAGCAGTCTGCCGCAGCGTGTTGATGAACCTCGTATACGCGACGTAGACCGCGTCCACCCTCTCGGATTCAAAGTCTGAAATGGCGACCTGCACGATGGCACGAACGGATTCCATCGAGGGCTGCTCGCCCGACTGCGGGAAGTCGGCGATAAGGTTCTTCCCGAAGCGCGTGTAGAAATCCCGGCCTTTGCGGCCGATGGCGATCATGTCGACATTCTCGGGGCCTTCTGGCCGCTCGTTGGTCATGAAGCGGAGCGCACGGCGAATGACGTTCGAGTTGAACGCTCCCGCAAGTCCCTTGTCGGACGTGATCACGATGATCTCGGAGCGTCGAATCGGGCGTTGCACCAGGAGCGGGAAGCGAGATTGCTCTTCGACCCCGACAGACGAAAGATCCCCAACCATCGCGCGAATTCGATCGGCATACGGTCGCGTCGCCACCACGTGCTGTTGGGCACGGCGCATCTTCGACGCGGCAACCATCTCCATCGCGCGTGTGATCTGCGAGGTGTTTCTCACACTTTCGGTTCTGCGGCGGATCTCACGTAGTGTGGGCACGCCCTCTTTCCTCTCCTACCGGTGGTCGTCTAGCGGGCCGCTGCTGCCGCCGACCAGATGCTGCTTTTGAACTCATTGGCTGCGGTTCGGATCTCCTCGATCAGCTCATCGCTCAGACGTTTCTGCTCGGCAATCTTCGCCAGCAGATCCGGCTTCGAGGTCCGCATGTAGTCGAGATACTGAGCCTCGAACTCGCGAACGTTTTCGACCGCAACGTCGTCCATCGGTCCGTTCGTCGCGGCCCAGATGATCGCCACCTGCTCCTCTACCGGCATCGGGGCGTATTGAGGCTGCTTCAAGATCTCAGTCAGGCGCTGGCCGCGATCGATCTGCCGCTTCGTCGCCGGATCGAGGTCCGACGCGAACTGGGCGAACGCCGCCAATTCGCGGAACTGCGCCAGGTCGAGTCGCATACGACCAGCGACCTGTCGCATGGCGCGAATTTGCGCGTCGCCACCGACGCGCGAGACGGAGAGACCTGCATTCACAGCCGGTCTGACACCGGCATAGAAGAGGTCGGACTCCAGGTAGATTTGGCCGTCAGTAATCGAAATAACGTTGGTTGGGATGTAAGCAGAGACGTCGTTGCCCTGGGTCTCAATGATCGGAAGAGCCGTAAGGCTGCCGCCGCCCTCTGCTTCGCTCATGCGTGCCGCGCGCTCAAGCAAACGGGAGTGCAAGTAGAAGACGTCGCCAGGATACGCCTCACGCCCTGGAGGACGCCGCATCAACAGCGATACCTGGCGATAGGCCCAGGCGTGCTTGGAAAGGTCATCGTAGATAATCAGCGCGTCGCCGCCGTTCTCCATGAACTCCTCGCCCATGGACGTGCCGGCATAGGGAGCGATAAATTGCTGTGGAGCGGGATCGGCCGCCGCGGCGACCACCACAATGGTGTGATTCATCGCGCCTTCGCGCTCGAGAATAGCGACCGTCTGGGCGACCTGCGCGCGCTTCTGGCCGATGGCCACGTAGATGCAGACGACGTTGGAGCGCTTCTGATTGATGATCGTGTCGATCGCGATGGCCGACTTACCGGTCTGGCGGTCGCCGATGATGAGCTCGCGCTGTCCGCGGCCGATCGGGATCATGCTGTCGATGGCCTTGAGACCTGTCTGAAGCGGCGTGTCAACGTTCTGGCGCGCGATAACGCCAGGGGCAATGCGCTCGATCGGTCGGGTCTTCGTCGTCTGAATCGGGCCCTTGCCATCGATCGGCTGGCCGAGCGCGTTCACGACGCGGCCAATCAACGCTTCGCCGACGGGAACCTCGGCGATACGGCCGGTCGATTTGACTTCGTCACCTTCTTCAATTTCGGTGAATTCTCCGAGGATGATGACACCGACCGAATCCTCCTGGAGGTTGAAGGCCATGCCCATGACCCCGTTGGAGAACTCGACAAGCTCGTTTGCCATCACCTCGCGCAGGCCGTGAACCGTGGCGATACCGTCTCCAACCTCAACAACGTACCCGACGTTGGTGACGACCATCTTTTCGCCATAGGTTTCGATCTGCTGTCGCAGTATGTCGCTGATTTCGGTTGGCCGTGCGACCATAGTTCCTCCTGCTGGTGCGTCAGTTCGGATCGGCGTTTGCGCGTTTCATTTACAGCGAAAAAGGCAGTGCAGGGTCCCGAATCAACGGGCCATGCTCTGTCGAAGCTGTTTCAATTGTGTTTGCACGCTGCCGTCGATCAGCGTGTCACCCATCCGGATGACGATACCGCCGATAATGTTCTCGGCCACGTGCGTTCGGATCTGAACCTCTTTGCCGACCATACCCGTGAGCCGTTCGCGCACACGCTCAGCTTCGGCCGCATCGAGCTCCACCGCGGTCGTCACATCGGCTATGACGATGCCCCGATCCTGCAGAACCATTTCGTGAAAAACTTCTACAATCTGCGGAAGCTGGTGTAATCGATCCCGTTCGAGCAGCAGCAGCATGAGATTGCGAATGTATTTCTGGTCCTCGCGAGGTACCATCGTACGCAACGCAGCCTGCTTTGCTTCGGGTGGCACGGACGGATGAACGAGAAACTCCGCGACCTCCGGATTCTGCACGGTCGCGCTCACCTGGGCGAGCTGCGTCTCCCAATCATCGAGATTGCCGTACTGCTTGGCGACGTCAAATGCCGCTTGTGCATATCGTTTGGCTGCTCCGCCAACGGACATCCACGTTCCTCCCCTGGCCTGATCCTAGGCCTGGAACCGGTCGTCAGTGCTCGCCTCGGCAAGCGTTTCCTCAATGAGCCGAGTCTGCTGCGATCGATCGAGCTCTTTGCGCACGATTTTGGTCGCAGCGCTGATAGCCAGATCGGCCACGTCCTGACGAAGCTGTTGCCACGCCTGCTCGGTCTCCGCGGCAATGCCGTCCCGAGCCTTCTCAATGATCTGATTGGCTTCGACCTGCGCCTGGTCCCGAGCACGTGCCAGTGTCTGATCGGCATTCTCGCGCGCGGTCGACAGGAGCTTCTGGGCCTCGCGCCGAGCCTCAGTCAGGATTTCCTCGTTACGAGCCTGTGTCGCCGCCAGCTCTTTCTGCATCCGCTCGGCCGCCTGCATGCTCTCTTCGATCCGCTCTCGTCGCTGATCGAGCATCCCAGTGATTGGGCCCAGCGCGTACTTCCAGAAGACGACGAGGAAAAGAATAAACGCGATGAGCTGGACAATCAGATCCCAGCCATTTACTCCAAGTGCACTCATTCACACTACCTCATGGTCGCGACTGTCTCTGACAGACCATCATCAACCGTGAACACGTCGAATATCGTTCGGCTATCCAGGATCATGCATGATGGCGCTCCCGGTAGAGCGCCATCACAAATGTCGAATTAGAGCACGAACGCGATGATGATCGCGATGACCAGAGCGTAGATGGCGACCGCTTCAGCCAGCGCGGCGCCGATGATCATGGTGGTACGAATCGCGCCTTCAGCCTCCGGGTTGCGTCCCAGCGCCTCGAGTGCGCCCTTTACCGCCAGTCCGATGCCGATGCCAGGGCCAATCGCCCCGAGACCCATAGCGAGAGCCGCCGCCATCGGGACGACTACTGCGGGATCTGTAACATTGGATACCACGCTCGACGTTCTCCCCTCTTCGGCCCATCATCTGACGGACCGATTCAAACCACGATCCTCAACCTGCGCCTAAATCCAACCGAGCCCGCCCCGGACGTCGGGACAGACTAATCACCGATTGCCGCGGACTCCGCGTGCCGGTGTACCCGCGACTCAAACTCCTCTTCGAACGGCTCCTCGACGTGATCATCATGCGCCCCGGCCGCGGCCAGGGAGATGTAGATCAGCGTCAGGATTGCGAATACCAAGGCTTGAATGAACCCAAACAGAACCTCGAGGTAGAGGAAGACCACCGGAACGACCAAACCAATGACCGAGTATTTGATCGCGTTGGCGATCGCATACATGATCGTCAGCAGCACGTCACCGGCGAAGATATTTCCGAAGAGTCGGAACGAGAGTGAAATGATGCGAGCGGTCTCACTGATGACTTCGATGGGAAAAACGAAGACCGGAGTCGCCAGGTGCTTAATTCGACCGCGGAAGCCATGCGCCTTGACGCCAAGATACTGAAACATCACGTAGCTCAAGAGCGACATGGCGATGGTCATATTGAGATCGGATGTCGGAGGGCGAATCAATGGTACGTGAGTCGCCTCACCATTCACCGTTCTGGCCACCCAAATTGACCCAAGTCCCGGTAGAAGCTCAATCCAGTTCGCGAACAGGATGAAAATGAAGAGCCCGCCGATAATCGGGAAGATGGAGCGCCCCAGGCGCTTTCCGGCGGCCCCTTCGACCAGTCCCATGAGGAACTCGACGATGATCTCCACCGCCGATTGAACGCGTCCCGGAATCAGTGACGAGCGTCGCGCAATGAGCGCCCCCAGGATCACCAGGAGGGCCATCACGACAAACATCACCACCATCGTGTTGGTTATGGGGATAGAGTGGTTACCGGGAAGCGGTATATGCCAGAGTGGCTGCGGTGCGACTTCGACATGGACTTCCATAGTTGTCCTTACTCGTCAAGATCCCCGGACTGATTTTTGCGCTCAACGTCCTGGGAACGAACTGACTGCTTCTTCGGCAGGTTCATCACGGCGAGTTGGTACAGTAAATAACCTGAAATTGCGAGGCCAAGCACAACGCCCACCAGCGTAAGCACGGGCAACGTGCCTAGCCACTTATCGAGAAGAATTCCCCCCCCGATGCATAGTAAAAGACTGGCTACAACTGAGCAACCTAATCCGGATGCCGCGCCGATTGCTCGCCAGTCTTGTTGGCCACGAGGGGAGAGGCTCATCTTCCCTCCTGTCGATTGCGAATCCTATCACAATCTCCGGATTTGACGCAATCGCGTCAATCACTTGCTCGCTGAACGGCCACTTGTTCCCACGGAAGCGGGCGTTGATCACCATCGTGCAAGATATCTTTCGCGGCGCCAACAAACCCGGCGAACAGCGGATGTGGTCGCGTCGGACGCGACTTGAACTCGGGATGGAACTGCACCCCAACGAACCACGGATGGTCGTAGAGCTCCATAATCTCGGCCAGCTTGCCATCTGGCGAGGTGCCGCTCACGATCATGCCGGATTCATCCATCATTTCGCGGTAGGCGTTGTTGACTTCCCAGCGATGGCGATGACGCTCCTGAACCAATGGCTCCTGATAACACTCAGCCGCGCGAGTCCCAGGTACGAGCTTGCACGGGTAAAGCCCCAGGCGCATGGTACCGCCCATATCAACGTCCCGCTGGTCGGGCATCAGGGCAATCACAGGGTCCGACGTCAGCTCATCGATTTCGGTGCTGTTGGCCTGTTTCAGACCGAGCACGTCGCGCGCGAACTCAATGACCGCCATGTGCAAACCATAGCAGAGGCCAAGGTAGGGTACTTGCCGTTCTCGGGCATATCTGGCGGCAAATATCTTCCCCTCAACTCCGCGTGGTCCGAACCCACCGGGCACCAGAATTCCTGAGGCCGTCCGCAATTCCTCTTCGATCTCTTCCAACGTGGACTTCTCAGAGTTGATCCAGGTGATGTCGACGTCAACGTCGTGCGCCAACGCGGCGTGCGAGAGCGATTCCGACACACTCATGTAGGCGTCGTGCAGCTCGACGTATTTGCCGACCAACGCGATCTCGACTCGACGCCGTGGAGCCTTGATTCGTTCGACGAGTTGCTCCCAGTCGGAGAGATTGGGAACGGAATCGACCCAGCCGAAATAGTCAGCGACGTAGCGGCCCAGTCCGGAGTCCTCGAGAACCAACGGCACCTCGTAAATCGTCTCGGCCGTGGTGAGCGGGATGACCGCGTCTTCGTCGACGTCGCAGAAGAGCGAGATCTTGGCGCGCACGTCGTCCGGCACCGGATGATCGGCCCGCACCGCGATGACGTCCGGCTGAATACCGATGGCGCGCAGCTCTTTGACGCTGTGCTGTGTCGGCTTGGTCTTGATCTCGCCGGTACTTCCAATCATCGGCAAGAGCGTGACGTGGATGTAGAGGACGTTGCGACGGCCTTCCTCTTTGCGCATCTGACGGATGGCTTCAAGGAACGGTTGGCTCTCGATGTCGCCGACGGTGCCACCCACTTCGACGATGACGACGTCGAGCCCCTCCTGATTCGCCACCAGTCGAATGCGATCCTTGATCTCGTTCGTGATGTGGGGGATGACCTGTACTGTTCCACCCAAGTAATCGCCGCGTCGCTCCTTGGCGATGACCGAAGAGTAGATCTGCCCGGTGGTGACGTTGGACGCGCGACTCAGGTTCTCGTCGATGAATCGCTCGTAATGTCCAAGGTCGAGGTCGGTCTCGGCGCCGTCGTCCGTCACGAAGACTTCACCATGCTGATACGGTGACATCGTGCCAGGATCGACGTTCAGGTATGGATCGAGCTTCATGATGCTGACGCTGCGGCCGCGGCTCTTGATCAAGCGGCCAATCGACGCGGTGGTGATACCCTTGCCGACCGAAGAAACCACACCTCCGGTCACGAATATGTATTTTGGCATCTTCACTGAACCTTCCCGGCGTCGACGCCAGCAAATCCCCCAAACAACCCGTGCGCAACCGGCGGATCCAGCATCACTGCGGCGGCTTCAACACCACCACGTCAACTGATTCGCTCAGATCGCTCTTCTTGATGGAAATGCGATCGCGGACTTCGATCTCGGAAATGCCGAACTTCTTGAGGAAAGACTCAAGAGGCTCGCGATCGAAGTCGCCAAATTCGGTCTGATACTGCATTGGAATTACAACAGACGGCTCGAGCTGACCAACTAGCTCCGCGGCGGTGGTTGAGTCGATCGTTGGGCCGCCGCCCACGGGCAGGATGAGAACGTCGACCGAGCTCATGCTCTCCGACTGCTCCTCGGTCAGCGGATGCCCCAAATCGCCCAGATGGCAGATGAGGAGATCCTCCATCTCAATGAGATAGACCGTGTTCTTGCCGAGCTTCGCGCCCTTATCGTTGTCGTGATAGGTGCGGATACCTCGAATGAAGACGTCTTTAATTTCATATTCACCAGGCCCCGTGATGAGATGGAATCCCGGTTTCACGTCGTCCACCGCTGCGTGGTTTGTGTGGTCGTGGCTGATGGTGACGATGTCGGCGGAAGGGTTGCCAATGTCATAACCGGAGCCTCGAGTGGCTGGGTCGGTCACAACGACGGCTTCCCGCCCTCGAATACGAAAACACGCATGGCCCAACCAGGTTATCTCAGCCATATTTGCTGACCTGCTCGCACTATGATTCGACTGTTTGATTGGGCAAAACTGGGAGGTAGTCTCCTGCGGCCTAGAAGAGTATATCAGGCTCTTGAGGCACCTTCCAGTTCTCCGCTAGATTGATGCGCTCGGAGAAGCCGCCGTGCTGTTCGACTGCAAAATCGCATTCCGAATACCATCGGGAATCGGACGCGCCTTGCCTGATCTGGCATCGAAATTGACGAGCACGAGTTTGGCTTCACAAACGATTCCGAGTTCGTTGCGCACCTGATGTGATACATCGAGACTCGAGTTACCCATGCGCGTGACGCACACACCAATCCGCAGCATATCGTCGAAGCGAGCCGGAGCACGATAGTCGATCTCCATCCGAACGACCGATGTATCGAACCCATGGGTGCCGTCGATCTCACTCGTCTCAAATCCAAGGGACCTCAGGTACTCGTAGAGCGCGTTGTCGAAATAGTCGAGGTACTTTCCGTAATAGACAATCTGCTGCAAGTCGACGTCGCGAAAACGCACGCGCTCCTGATGCCAGAAGGAAACGTTGAGGTCATTTCCGGACAAGTTCCACGCTCCCTTCGGCGTCTACTCGTGCGGTCCAGATAACGTCTCATCTAGCACGCGTCGGACCACGTCCCAACCGAATCCGCGGCGCTGCAGGTAACCGGACAACCGGCGGCGTTGTGTCTGGGCGTCCTCGCGTTCAATACGGGGCATCCATTTGCGGGCCAGGTCGAGCGCCACACGGAAGTCGTCGATGTCCGCATCGTCAACGGCTCGATCGGCCGTCTCGGCATCGACGCCCTTGCTGGCAAGCTCCCGTTTCATCAGACGCGTCGAACGCGGCCGATGGCTTTCTCGACTCGCCACCCACTGCCGCGCAAACTCTTGATCGTTGATGTAGCCCCAATCGCGCATTTGACGAATGGCAGCGTCGATTGCTGGTGCAGAGAAGTCCTTCCGGCTCAAGCGCTGTCGAATCTCCGACTCAGACCGAGCGCGGTAGGAGACCAAACGCAGAGCGGATTCAGTGGCACGGTGGACCTCCTCCGCTTCGGCCAACTGTTGCGCGTCCGTATCGCTCAGCAGCTGCCCGATTACGATGCCGCTTTCCAGCGCGACGGATGCCGCAAGGCCAATGGCGAACTCGCCCTCGATGAAGATGTTGACGCGATCAGGGTGGCGCGCTTGTGGCTCTATTGCCGTGACGATACCGGAACGCATGTTCGAGTCAGCCATATCCGAAGTATAGACGGTTTTGATACTCGGCGGAGACCAGCCGTCTGTGTAAGATCTACGCGTGACTCAGCGGCACGGTGCTGATGGGACGTTTAAGGTGGCTATTCGCACGATCTCGAGACGACGAAACGCAACATCAATCACATTCAGGAGAGTCGTTCGACTGATCATCATTATGGTCACGGTCGGATTCTTCCTCGTCGTCGTCTCGTTTGCGCTCCTTGTCTTTGCAATCCTGCACCAGGCACGAATGGATGAACGAGCTCCGGTCGATGCCATTGTGGTTCTCGGCACCGCGCAGTGGAACGGTCGCCCGTCGCCTGATCTTCAAGCGCGACTCGATCACGCCTACGATCTGTATCACGACGGATATGCTCCGATGATCGTCTTGACCGGCGGGACCGGCAAGGGTGACGTCTATTCCGAATCTGAGGTCTCAAAGGAATATCTACAACAACGCGGCGTGCCGATCAGCGCCATGCGCACGGTCGGAGGTCTCACCTCGTGGCAGAACCTGCAGGAGGCCCGTCAAGAGGAGCTTCGGGACAACGAACGAGTCCTGCTGGTGAGCGATCCCTTCCACATGTTCCGCGTCAAGCACATGGCCGAGGATCTGGGGCTGATCGCGCTCACCTCACCAACACAGACCAGCCCGATTCGTCAAAACTCATTGCTGGAATACAAGTATGTCGCACGCGAATGCGCCGCCTACGTGGCCTACCTCTTCGTGCAACGCTGAGAGACTTCAGCTCTCGGCGGGTCCACGATCGGAGTAAAGCCGCTCAAGCACTGGTGCAGTGCGATCGAGTCCGCGTCGGAAGACTTCGGGATCTCCACCGATACCGATGCGGAGAAAGTGCTCGTACCCAAAAGCCGCGCCCGGCGCCAGCATTACGCTTGATTGAGCGGCCAGTTCATCGGCGAGCTCGAACGACGGCACGTCGATGTTGTAGTGGAGCAATCCGAGGAGACCTCCCCTTGGCGCGACCCAGCTCACCATGTCTTCACGCTGATGAATCCAGGCTTCCAGCGTCTGGAGATTCTGACCCGCGATTCGCTGGGTCCGCTCGAACACCTGCTGGCGCGAACGCAACGCGATGGTCGCAAGATAGTCGTTGAGCTTGCCGGGGCTCAGCGAGACGTAATCACGCATCGACCAGCAGCGCTGCACGATTTCGGAGGTTGCGGCGATCCAGCCGATGCGCAGACCCGGCAGACCGAACGGCTTCGAGAGCGTGCCAACGCTAATGCCGTTCACGCCGATGTCGCGCACCGGACCCGCGAACGGTTCACGACCCGGGAGCGTGAGCCAGCGATACGCTTCATCCCCCATCACGATCGCGCCCACTGATTCGGCACGCCGATAAACGTCCGCCTGCTCTTCGGGAGTGAGCGCCGACCCGGTGGGGTTATGCGGCGTGTTGATGACGATGAGCTTCGTCTTCGGGGTGATGAGGTGGTCCAGTTCGGCCAGGTCGTAGCGGAAGTCATTTTCCGGTCGCAGCCGCCAGAGTGATACATCGCAACCAATCGCGCGCGGAACGCTCTGCAACTGTTGGTATGCCGGATCAACGGCCACGACATGGTCACCAGCGTTGAGCAAGACGTTGAAGAGGAGGAAGTTTGCTTCGATCGCGCCGGTGGTGACGAGGACGTCTTCCGGCGTGACATCGGCGTAGAGGCTCGCGATGAGCCCACGGAGATCCTCAGTACCTCGTGCCTCGCTGTACCCAAGGGAGATATGCAGCATCGCCTCGAGCGATTCGTCTCGACCGCCGAAACGCAGCAACTCGTCGACCGTTAGCGGCTTGATGCCACTCTCCGCCAAATCGAACTCAACGACTGTTTCCCAGCGCGTCATCCAACGCTCGAGCGCGAATGTTTCGATCTTCATTCCACCCTCATCACATCCAGTCCGCATATTCGACATAGGGATTCTAGCAAGCACGTAAGACGATCGCTCTCCCGGACCTCGGGAGAGCGATGACAATCGATGATGAATAATTGCGGGAAATGATCCGTGAGATTTTGAGTGGGGCTAGCTGTCAAACGCCGCCTGTTCGTGAATCGCCTGATCGTCAGGCTGCGACAGATACCTGATCGACGCATGACCATGTCCGACGGACTTCGATGCCACACCATGATCGAGTGTTCGATGGGTGGTGTCGGAGTCGACTCGGAACACGTAACCGAGACCACGAATCGTGTGCAGAAACCGTGGTTCGCTCGGATTGTGTTCGATCTTCTTCCGCAAGCGCGCCACGTAGACTTCAACCCGGTTGCTGTCGCCCACGAAATCGTAGCCCCAGGTCCGTTCGATCAAGGCTTCTCGGGTTACGGTCTTTTCGGCGTTGCGCATGAGACACTCGAGCAAACGCATCTCCGTGGGCGTCAAGAGAACCTCTCGGCCATCTCCATCGTGAAACGTGAGCTCACTGATGACGAGCTCCGCGGTGCCGATACGCAGGACGGTCGGCGATGTCTCGATCTTGCTCCGCCGGCAGCGTCGCGCCACAACCTCGATACGCGCGACCAGTTCCTGTGGATCAAAGGGCTCAACCATATAGTCATCGGCACCATTTTCGAATGCGCGAAGCTTCGTTTTGATATCGCGGCGGCCACTGACAAAGATGATCGGTCCCGAATAATTGTGATTGCGGAGGTCGCGGCAGAGATCGCAGCCGCCGATGTCGGAAAGATCAGCGTCGAGGATCACGGCGTCGGTGGCATCTTCTTCAACGGCACTCTCTCCATCTGCCGCCGTACTCGCCAGCACCGTATCGTGACCAGCTTGTGAAAGCACAACCCGGATGAGCCTGGCCATTGCTTTGTCCGAATTGACGACAACAATTCGCATGTGCTGAATTCCCTTCTGACGGCGGATCGCGACCAATCGTGCACAGGCTGAACCGGGCGGCTCAGCATCTCCTCGAGACGTGCAACGATGATCGGGCTCGATCCTACTTTTTGACCATTCCTCCTTCTCGCCTTCACGTGCGAAAGCGAACAGATTCACCGGAGCAGTTTGTCTGTATTTTGAAGAGTCAATTCGGGCAGTACTAAAGCACCGACACAGATCGACTGGTCGCACGTTTCGTACCGGGATAGCATCGCGTTTGTCGATATCTCGCGTTTGCGATTTCGCACATGCCGGAATCGGCAGCCAACGCTTTGGCGGGTTGCTCGAACGTCGGTCGTTGTCGTTGGCTCAGGGCTGCGTCTGTATTGAGAAACGTCGTGGACGAGTACCGCCGGAACGATGGTTCAACATGCCCAAAGCGGAGAAGCAAGCAGTGAAAAGGGCGGCCGCGAATCGCGACCGCCATGTGATTTCGAGTACGTACCTATGTCGGCTTCTGGTCGTCAGCTAACCACCACGTTCACCAGCTTGCCGGGAACAAAGATCCGGCGTCGAACCGTCTTTCCCGCGGTGAACTCCTTGACACGCTCGCTGGCATTGGCAAGCTCGATGGCCTGGTCTTCAGAGATGCCGACGGCCACCTGAACCCGGTCACGGACCTTGCCGTTGACCTGTAACACCAGATCGATCACATCTTCCTTGGCCAACTCCGGGTCATACTCCGGCCAGCTCTGGGTGTGGACGCTGAACGGTAGTCCTAGCCGATGCCAAAGCTCTTCAGCCAGGTGCGGCGTGCTCGGCGCCATCATCAGCGTGAGCGATTCCACCGCTTCTCGCCACGCGCTGGTACGCGCGACCGGCTGGTCCATGCGCGGCGTCAGTTCATTCACCATCTCCATCAAACGCGAGATCATCGTATTGAAGCGGAAGCCCTCAAGATCTTCGGTTACCGCCTTGATGGTTCGGTGAGTGATCCGTCGCAACTCGAGCTCCTGCACCGGTTCCTCAACCTCGATCGTGTTGTCTGCAGTCTCGGTCACGACTGTCCAGGCCCGCCTGACGAAACGTTCGACTCCCGCGATGTTACGTGAGTTCCACGGCCCGCCTTGATCCCACGGACCAATGAACATGAGGTACAGACGCACGATGTCGGCACCCAACTCGGCCACCAGATCGTCAGGATCGACCACGTTGCCGCGGCTTTTCGACATCTTTTCGTTGTTCTCGCCAAGGATCATTCCCTGGTTGAAGAGTCGGACGAAGGGTTCGTCGAAATTGAGTAGTCCGAGGTCGCGCATAGCCTTGGTGTAGAAGCGCGCATACATCAAATGCAATATCGCGTGTTCGATTCCGCCGGTATATCGATCAACCGGGCCCCAGTATGCGACCTCATCCGAGTCTACCGCCTTCTGATCGTCATGCGGACTCAGGAACCGGTACATGTACCAAGAGGAATCAACGAAGGTGTCCAACGTGTCGGTTTCACGCCGCGCCTGGCCGCCACACTGAGGACAGGTCACATTTACGAACGCCTCGTGCGTCAGCAACGGCGACTGTCCAGTGGGCTTGAACTCGGCGTCTGCTGGCAAGACGACCGGCAGTTGGTCTTCCGGCACAGGCACAATGCCACAGGTATCACAATAGATGATCGGGATCGGTGTTCCCCAGTAACGCTGGCGTGAGATTAGCCAGTCGTGCAAACGATAGCCGACCTCGCCTTTGCCAATTGACTGCCCTTCCATCCATGCAATGACGGTCTTGACCGCCTCACGATCCGCGGTTGGCGTGCCATTGAACTGAGCTGAATTGGCCATCACGCCTTCGCCGGCATATGCCTCGGTCATGGACGACGCTTCGAGCGTTTCGCCCTCGGGTTGAATGACAACCGTGATCGGCAAATCGAATTTTCGAGCGAATTCGAAGTCGCGTTGGTCGTGAGCGGGAACGGCCATGATGGCGCCCGTACCGTAGCCGGTCAGCACGTAGTCGGCTATCCAGATCGGCACTCTCTCGTTATTAACCGGGTTCACGGCATAGGAACCGATGAAGACGCCGGTCTTCTCTTTCTCAGTCGACGTTCGCTCAATTTCAGACTGCCGGCGAGCCTGATCGACGTAGGCCTCAACCTCAGCGCGCCGATCGTCCGTCGTCAACTTCTCGACGAGCGCATGCTCCGGTGCCAGCACCATGAACGTGGCCCCCCAGAGCGTGTCGGGCCGGGTGGTGAAGATCTCGATGTCGTCGCCCGACTCGGCGGTAAATCGGACTCGAGCACCCTCCGAGCGGCCGATCCAGTTGCGCTGCATCGTCATGACGCGCTCGGGCCAATCCATGCCCTCGAAGTCCAGCAATTCATCAGCATATCGGGTAATGCGGTAGAACCATTGCTCGAGGTCACGCTTGATGACTTCTGTGTCACAGCGCTCACAGCGTCCGGCGATAACCTGCTCGTTTGCGAGCACTGTCTGGCAATGTGGGCACCACCAGACGGCAGCCTTGGCACGGTAAGCCAAGTCGTTCTTCAAGAATTGCAGGAACATCCACTGGTTCCAGCGATAGTATTCCGGCGTACACGTGACGACCTCACGTGTCCAGTCAATCATCGTGCCCATCGTGCGCATTTGCTCTTTCATGCGCGGGATGCTGGTCGTTGTCCAGGTGTAGGGATGAATATTGCGTTTGATGGCCGCGTTTTCAGCCGGCAGCCCAAAGGCATCGAAGCCCATCGGGAACAGGACGTTGTAGCCCTGCATGCGGCGGAAACGTGCCGCTGCGTCCGACGGAGTCATGGCGTACCAATGCCCGACATGCAGATCGCCTGACGGGTATGGAAACATCGTCAGGTGATACCACTTGGGTCGATTTGGATCTCGGGCGACCTCGTAGAGACGAGCTTCTTCCCACGCCTGACGCCACTTCTCTTCAATGACGCTTGGATCGTATCGTTCGGACCTCACCACGGGTTGAGTCGTCGCCATGTGCAACCTCCGATGTCGCTCGTCGTGACCGACTGCGAACGCCGGCCATTCATGCCGCGCGTCGCTGTTCCGGATCGGCCCGTATCCGGGAGTCGTTGAAAAATCTCCGGAAAAACAAAAGAGCCCTCATCCCTCTCAGGGACGAAAGGCTCGGCTTCCGCGGTACCACCCCGCTTGATAGGTCACATTGGTGGAGCTGAGGGGACTCGAACCCCTGACCCCAACACTGCCAGTGTTGTGCTCTCCCAGCTGAGCTACAGCCCCATACCTATCCGCTTGTGACCCGATAACGGGGGCTAACCGGCGCCGGCTCCTGCATAATTGCGCATTCGCGGGCGCGGCTCGCGGGCGAGTTCGACCTACATCACCGCTTCACACCAACCAGCGGCTCTCTGCAATTCCGGTCTACTACTCCCGGTCGTCGCCGAATCCAGTATGAAATATGTGGAGAGCATGCGCCCTCCACTGAGATGATGCTATCACAGGGCGCAAGAGCCTGTCAAAAGCCGAAATCGGCTTCTCGTGATCGCTCGCTTGCCCTGAAGAAACCGCGATTCTCGGCCTCCATGCTAGGATTAGAGCGTGGCGACAGCGGGCCCGGCGCTCCCGCGCAGCGGCATTCGCCAGCATGACGAGGGGCACCGTCGCGTGATTTCTCACACGTCTATCCCCAAGTTCAATAGTATTGTCAACCGGATTGTTCTGGCGCTGCTGGTGCTCGTCCTGTTCAGCACCATCGCCGACACTCCCGCCAGCGCCGACAGTCCGCGCATCTATGCCGTCCACCTCAACGGTGTTATCAGCTCTTTGTCGTCCGGCCGAGTCATTCGTGCGGTACGCACGGCGGAATCGAATCGGGCGACCGCGGTCTTGATCGAAGTCAACTCCCCTGGTGGAACTGAGAGCTCGGTCCAGGAGATCACTCGCGCGCTCCTGTCGTCGTCGGTGCCCATCATCGTCTACGTCGACGGTGATCAGAAAGCCGAAGCCCTCTCAGGCGCCATGTTCATCACACTGGCCGCAAACATTTCGGCCATGAACTCCGACGCAACGCTTGGTGCTGGCAACCCTGAAAGCTTGACCGACGCAACGTCAACTGATGCCGAGCAGGAGCGCCTGAATCAGATCGAACAGTTCGCCACCAATACCGCGTCCGCGCGGAACCGCAACGTCGACTCGGTCAAGACGATGATCCAGAAGAACGACAATCTCTCTGCAGACGAGGCGAAGTCGCAGGGGATGATCGACTTGATCGCACCCAACATCGAGGGACTTCTGACCCAGATCAATGGCAAAGAAGTGCAGACGTTGGCGGGACCGGTCACGATCCAATCGGAGAACGCGCGCATCGTCTGGCAAAAGGCGTCCTGGCACGAGCTGATCCTGCAGAAGATCACCGATCCAAACGTGGCATACATCCTCTTCAGCCTGGGCGCCCTCCTGCTGGTGATCGAGCTCTTCAATCCGGGCCGGTTGATTGCCGGAATTCCCGGAGTCATCGCCTTAGCGGCTGCGTTCGTGGCGTTTGGCAACATGCCGATCTCCTGGCTGGGGGTCGGCTTGATGGCGGCAGCCTTCATCTTTTTCATTCGAGAGCTGTTTACGCCGAAACTCACCTTCGTAGGGCCGATCGGCGCGATCCTCTTTTTGATCGGTTCGTTCACCCTCTATCGGCCGGTACGTCAGACGTCCGCGATCGTCCCTGCCGTGGGAGTTTCGATCTGGGTCATCATTGTCACGACGTTGGTACTGGTAGTAGTCATGCTGATGATGATGCGCGCCATCTTCCGCGTGCGACACGGAATGACCCACGCAAATGCAACGTGGCTCGTAGGGGCAGACGGGATCGTGCTACAGGCGCTGCAGCCTCGAGGTGTGATTCGCGTGCGTGGTCAGGAGTGGACGGCGGTGACGGAGGGTCGAACCGCGGAAGAAGGGGATCACGTGCGCGTCGAGTCGGTTAGCGCGGGTGTGCTGCACGTCGTCCCGTCGGGCGATCCGGATCCAGTGGACGGAATTGACGGTACGCCAGCGCCGACGCCTGGGCCGACAACCTGAACTGCAGGCTCGACCCACACCTCGATCAGATCTTCGCTGATTCGTATCGATCCAACGCTATCCGTGTGGCAGCGACGTAGCGACAGAACGCACAGTCGCACGAGTCGACGACCTGTGCCCTGGTGCAGCCGGTTCGTTCGTCCAGGAGCAGGTCCCGTTGCGCTCGCGAAATCTCTAGCTGGACTCCGCCGAATTTGGCGCGGTTGGTGACGTTCCAGGGATGCTTGCCGGCCATCGGCGCCCGGGCGTCGCGAACCGAGAACCCCGCGTCGGACAGCGTGTCGCTGATTACGTGCTTGAGCCGCCGGTTCGATCCACCGACCAGCGTTAGTGGTTCGAGCGGGAGCCGGCACCCGTGCACGGTCACGACCGCCGCGACTCCACTGAGTACCTGCTCGAGACATGGCTCGGTGAATCTCGTTGATGTGACGTGCAGCCGACCGTTGTTCGACCGATCTCGACCTGAAAAGCAATAGACGCCGTGATCGTCTCCGGCGATCGCCAAGGCCAGCTCGCCCGTGGCAGGTTCGATACGTCCAGCGTGTGGCGCGACGACGGCCAAGCGCGTTCGCGTGGACGCTTGCCAATGAATCGTTACGTGCCGTGACTCGATCTTGAGCAAGTGGCTGACACTTGAATAGTGATCGCGCAAACGTTCCCCAACCTCGTACCCGATTGACATGCGAGCAAAGCATTGCGAGCCAACTCGCCGTCAATTTGCCCTGACCGTGGCGGCTCCATCATACTTGAAGGCCGTGAAAGGAGGCAGGCAATTTGGCTTCAAGCTTTTCGTTTGACATCGTTTCCGACTTCGACCAGCAGGAGATGCGCAACGCCGTCGACCAGGCGATGCGCGAGATCACCACGAGATACGATCTGAAGGATTCCAAGACGGAGATCGAGCAGGAGAAGGATCAGCTCGTTATCTCGACGTCGGATGAGTTCACACTCTCGTCGGTGACCGACATTCTCGACACGCGGGTGCTGCGACGCGGTCTGTCGCTCAAGATCCTCGACTATCAGACGGTACAAGATGCCAGTGGTGGACGAGTTCGGCAGGTGGTGAAACTGCGACGCGGGATTCCAGAGCCTCTGGCGAAGCAGCTGGTCAAGGATATCCGCACCGAACACAAGAAGGTGACGCCACAGATCCAGGGCGATGCGATTCGCGTGACGTCCAAGAACAAGGATGAGCTGCAGGAAGTCATTCAGTCACTGAAGTCAGCCGAGCTCGACGTGGCACTGCAGTTCGTGAACTATCGATGAGGGACGTTCGCCACTAAGCAAACGGGAGCCCGTTTACAGATCGTGGTCCAGACGCACGGGCGGCTCACCGCTGACCGCGGTGGGCATGGCTGCGCCCGCTGTTGAGCCAGCAGCCGTCGGTGCTGGCTGATCGGGCTCCATCATGACCTGCCGCAGACTCTTCTCGAGCGTCGCAACTGCGGGCTGCACTACCGGCGATTCGGCGTCGGACCATACCCGCTGGAACATTACCCATTGTTCGGGGTTTTCTCGAATCTGGGACTCGAAGCAACGGACGACGCGAGCCATCGCCAGACTGACGTCTCGACCGGCGTCGTCCGTCTTCTCAACGTGGAACGGCTCGTCCACGGTCAGGACGTAGCCCTTCGAAAGTCGTTTGGTGAAGACGAGGATGATCGGCGCTCCCGTATCGCGGGCGATGCGGGCAGGTCCACCTGGCAACGAGGTCATCGCCCCAAAAAATTCGACCGGGACTCCATTGTGGAAGAAGTCTCGATCGGCCATGAGCCCCGCAAACTCACCGCGACGCACCGCCGACAGGACGCGACGCACCCCGCGAGGATTTGCCTCCTCGATGTCCAACCCGTGGCTCTGTCGAAGACGTGTCACGACCTGATAGACCGGCTCGGGCACGGTACGTGTCGTGAGCGGGATGATCGGGTAGCCATTCGAATAGATAGCCTGCCCCGTGAAGTCGAACGCGCCAAAGTGAGCGCTGACGACGATCCCGCCCTTTCCCGCTGCGCGCACGCGGTCCAAACGCTCCCAGCTCTCTTTGGAGCCGATGACCGCCGCGCGCAGGTCGTCATCAGACAGATGTGACACCCGCATGAGGTCGAAGAAGTTACGCGAACTGTACTGGAAGACGCGCCGCACGAGCCGGCGCACCTCCGGGCTCGTTTCCGGGAATCCTGTCACATGGGCAAGATTGGCGCGCACGTTGCCGCGATACTTTGGCGTGAAGGCGAAGATCACATCGCCACATCGGTCGCTCAGCCAATATCCGAGTCCAACCGGCAGGACGTCACCGATTCGTCCGAGTGCGGTCGCAAGACGAAGGGCAAGTCGAGCCTTGATGCTGGTCAGGCGATCATTGTGTCGCGTCACCATGCGGTTACCCCGTGAACCGAGCCGTCAGCGGAATTCTTCAATCGGCCACCCGAGTCGCTGAGCAATCAGGCGCAATCGCTCATTCGGGTTGATGCAGACCGGGTGTCCAAAGAGGCTCAGCACCGGCTCATCCGTGTGATGGTCCGCGTAGCAGAACGAGCGCTGCAACTCGATCTTGAATTCGCTGGCAAATCGCTGAATCAGCAGGACCTTACCACCCCCATAGGGGTGCGGTCCAATCAACCGACCGGTAAAACGTTCGCCGCGCGATTCGAGGTTGCTGCAGATGACGTGCTCGACGCCGAGCGACGCCGCCATCGGCCCAATGATCTGGGGGATCGAGCCGGAGAGGAGGACGGGCTGGTGACCGTCTTTCACATGTCGCTGGATCCGCTCCACACCTCTCGGAGAGAGTCGAGGGCGAATCTTCTCTTCGAAACAGCGCGCACCCAACTCGTTGACGAGCGCCACTCGACTTCCACGCAAATAGGGCCGATGTCGCCGCGTTGCCATGATCGGGTTGTTCCGTCCCTTGACGGCGATGAATCGCACCGTCTCGAGAAGCGAA
Source organism: uncultured Chloroflexia bacterium (assembly GCA_963815715.1). GTDB lineage: Bacteria > Chloroflexota > Chloroflexia > Thermomicrobiales > Thermomicrobiaceae > CALAGB01. The sequence goes on from CAWFHU010000001.1 coordinate 768,556, forward strand.
CGAAATCCGATGACCCGTTCGTTGATCAAGTAGCGCAAGAAAAGGCGCTCGGCGGTCGTGTCAGGCAGCAGCGTACGATCGACGTCAAATACCGCGGCAATCATGACGACGTATTCTTGGGAGCGCGTACGTAATACATCGCATCAACCAATACCGGCACTCCGCGTATCACTGTCAGTGCCAGCGCGGAATAGACCATAGCCCAGCCGAAGATGCGGATGGGATCGTGAGCGTAGAAGCGGTCGAGGCTGCTACCTGACGAGAGATGCGCCGCGAAGAGGCTGGTCAAAAAGACGAAACCCAGCGCTTTCGCCGTGCCGTAGAAGGCACGCATAAAGCGCGAAGCCGCGATGAACTGAGACAGCGGCGTCCGCATCATCGTCTTTTCACCAAATGCCGTCTTACCCACCGAATACGTCATGCCGCGCATCGCGTCAACGAAGAATCCGCGCGTCAGCACGAGAAGCGGCGCCCACACTCCGATGAGACCGAGTTGCGCGAAGACCACCCAGAGCGCGTTCTCCACGACGCGATCTCCGGCAATGTCGAGCACCCCACCGAGATCACTGGCCGACTTGCGGCGTCGCGCCACGAATCCGTCCAGCGCATCACTTGCGAACACGATACCGATCAGCACCGTGCTCCACGCGACCACCGAATACGAACGGGAGTAAATGAGGGCGATCGTCACGAAGAGGAGGAGCAACCGACCAATCGTGATCAGGTTCGCCATGACCCTCCCGCTGGTCCTGTTGCGAGCCGACAGGCCGAAGCGGCTCCGTCAGCGTACTTTGAAGGCTCGGCGCATGCCGGGAAGCCCGCGTCATTATAACAGAGGAAATTCGGCGATTTCGTCGCCAGTTCCACGATTCCACGCCCGCGGCGCTGCCGATCCACGGCCGTAAGGTTCGATGCCCTGCTCACCGTATGAGTGTGATCAGCGCGATCCAGGCGACCACTTCCACCATGCACGAAGCGGCCAGGAGGAAGCGAGCGGCAAATCGATCGAATTTCTCGATGCTCCAGGAAAGAATGAGATTCGCGATGGTCACTAGCGCCGTGATGATCGGAATAACCCATATTTCGCGCGCCGAACCGATGCGATCCGGGTCACCATTCACGTTCCAGTGGAGCACGATCGATTGCGGCAAGCTGTGGTACCGAATAAGGATGAAGAGGACCATCGCCACGTTCATCAGGACGGTAATGCCAAGCAGAGTCACGGCGACGTTGTCATTCAGCACGTGGGTTCGCAATCCACTCTCGCGCGTTCGGCCCCTCGCCGGACGAGGTTGACGACGCGAGGTTGGTTCATCAGTGGTCGCCGAAGCTGGAGCCTCCATTGGTATCTTCATTCCCGGTTTGATGGTCGGATATTGCATGGTCCAGCCCGCTTTGGCGAGACGATCGACGCTGTCGTCCACTCCGGCACTGCTCGACTCACCTGTCGTGGCGTAGTCGAGCGCCTGGCGCAGGCGGCCGTACTCTTCGACGAAGAGTACCGGGCGATCCGGAGAAATAGCGAATTGGCGGTCCGCGGTGACGATTAGCAACTGGCGTCGCACCGGGAGCGTGGCCACGATGGTGACCGGACCCGACGGCCCAATTTCCGACCCGACGTAATAGCCAGTCCAGAAGCGTCGCCATCGACCGGGGTTGTCCCCCAGCCGATCGACCGCTGGAAGGATCTGCTGGATCGACGTCAAGTCGATGACGTGCTCTTGCCCCGCCCAACGAATCTTGAGTTTTTCTGGGGAAAATTCGTAGGTGATGGTGGCATAGCCATAAACCAGGTATGCCAGGACTCCGACGACTGCCAAAAATATCAGGAGCGCTATCCAGGAGATCACCGCCGGGATCGGCAGCGACGTGTGCCCGGTGATCAAGGCGATCGTGCCCCCGACCAGAACGAGCGAAAGGACGACACCCAAAACACCGATAAGCCCGCCCGGCGACGCCGCAGCCTGCCATCTCGTGGCGATATCCGATCCCGCCGCGGATGTTTTCACGGAGATGTTCCCGTTCGCTGACCTACTGGTAAACCGGGGTAAGCCACGCCCGATACGCGTCCATCTTGCCGTGGACGACGTCCATGTAGGCTGTCACCAGAGCCTGTGTCGTAGATCCTACGGCGCCCGATCCGATCGGCCGATGGTCGACCTTGACTACCGGCAGAAGCTGCGCACCCGTGCCGCAGATGAACAGTTCATCCGCGCTATACAACTCACTTCGATCGATCGAACGCTCGACCGTCTCGATTCCCAATTCATTCTTGGCCATGGTCATGATGGTGTCGCGCGTGATACCCATCAAGATGTTATCAGTCTGCGGCGGCGTGACAAGACGATCGCCGAGAACCATGAAGATGTTCTCAGCGCTTCCCTCCGACACGTGGCCGTCGTCAGTAAGCATGATCGATTCGTCGAAACCGTTCAAGGCTGCTTCCGTCTTGGCGAGAGCCGAGTTGATGTAGATGCCGGTGATTTTGGCGCGCGCGGGCGCGGCGTTGTCGTCGACGCGGCGCCAGGAACTGACCCCGACGCTCAGACCGCCGGTCGTTTCGACGTAATCTCCGAACGGGACCGAGAACATGGTAAATGCGTCGGTGAGGTTATGCAGGCGAACGCCGATGAGCTCCGACGCTTTGTAGGCGAGTGGCCGCACGTATACGTCGGTTCTGAACTGATTGCGTCGCAGGAGCTCGACACAAATGTCGTTGAGTCGCTCGATCGTGTACGGCAGGTCGATCATCAATACGTCGCGACTGCGCTCAAACCTTCGCAGATGGTCATCGAGTCGAAAAACGAAGAGCTGTTCCTGATCCGCCGACCAGTAGGCTCGAATGCCTTCAAAGCATCCCGTGCCGTAGTTGAAGGCGTGCGTCATCACGCCGACTTTCGCTTCGCTCATCGGCACAAAGTCGTCGTTGAAGAAGCAGACCATGTCGTCGCTCACCGGATTCTCCCATCACAATCGCGCTCGCCGGATTGATGCACGTCCCAAAGAGCGGCACCTGCCGGATCGACAGGTGCCGCGCTGATGCTATGGCGTCGGAGTCTCAGCGCCCGGGGTACCCGCGCCCGGAGTTCCAGGCGGCGCCGGTGTCGGCGTTGGCGTCGGGAGCGGAGTCGGCGTCGGAGGTGCGTCCGGCGGCGCCGTGAACTCAGACTGTGGAGTCGGGGACGGCATCGCTGCTCCGATGTTCCAGTTGATGTTGTCCTTGGCGCGAGCGGTATCCAACCAGTCGTTCAGCTTGTTGGTCCGCAGTTCGGTCAGCATCTCGGAGGTGATCGGTCGATCTTCCTGGCGATCGAGGACCTTGACGATCTGCCAGCCCCACTTGGTCTTGAATGGCTTGCTGACTTCACCGGCCTTGAGCGAGAAGGCAACCTGATCGAACTCCGGTGTCATGATGCCCTCTGGGATCCAGCCAAGATCACCACCGTTCGGAGCGGTCGTCGAATCTGCACTCTGGGCTTTGGCGACCTCTTCGAAGCTCTTGTCCTTCAAATCAGTGTTGACGATCGTATTGGCCGCGTCTTCAGTCGCCACTAGAATGTGCTCGGCGTGAATTTGTACGGTACGCGTCGGCACCTCATTCTGAAGCTTGTCAGAGATTTTTTGGCGCGCCAGGTCGGGCTTCAACACGAGTCGCCGGAAGTCGGCAATACTCATCCCAGACTGCTTCAGCACGTTGTCGCTGTAACTCTGCAAGTTCGCCGCGGCGGTGGCGCGTGCGTCGGCCTCAGAGACGGTTGGAGTCCCGGCAACGGTCGGGGTGCCGGCCTCTGGTGACGCTGATGGTGTTCCGCTCGATGTCTCGGTCGCGCTCGGAGTAGCGGCGGTCGAACTGCTCTCCGTGCTGGTAGCGGTCGCCGCCTCAGTGCTGGTGGCGGATTCCGTCGCCGCGGGAGACTCGCTGGCCGACGGCGACGCGCTCGGAGTGCCCGCGGCAGCAGCGGCTGTCGCTGAGGCTTCAGCAGACGCGGTCGCCTGCTCCTCAGCAGTCGCGGTGGCCCACGCAGCGGCCGTGGGATCGATCGGCAGGGTAGGAGTCGGCGAGCCGATCGGCGACGATACAAACTGTTGCGCCTGATACTCGTCAAGCTCCGTCTGGGTGATCGACAGGTTCAAGTCTGATAGCCCGTCCAGGACCACCAGATTGTCGACCATCTGCTTGAGCGTGTCCGCATTGACCGGATCAGATTCAACGGTCTTGAGCTGCGCCTGCGCCTGCTGGGCAAGCGTCTTGTACTGCGTGGCTTGATCGCCGGTGGTGTATTGAGCGATTTGAGAATACTGGGCCGCCTGGTTGATCAGATCCATCTTGCGCACCTTCCAATAGTCGGTGCGTTTGATCTTCTGACCATTGACCGCGGCCAGCGTCTGCCCGGGGTAATAGATGTACTGGTAAAAGGCTCCGGCCGAGAGGACGACGACCAGGACGATTGCGGTGATCGAGATCCCGATAATCAGGAGGCGGCGCTGAGACTCTTCGCGCTCGCGACGAGAGATACGACGAGTTCCGGTGCTTCTCCCAGTGACCGATGCTAACCAAATGCGGAAACGATCGAACATTCCGATGCTTTCGTCTCTCTGCTAACCACACTTGGGCAGTTCGTCAGGGATCGGCGCCCCGCGATTCACACCGCGAGGTGCATTCGGATCCCATGAATTCGAACTGCCCGTGACATCATAGGTATTACTGAGCGAACGACACCAACGCAACGTGTCGGGCACGCTTGATGGCCACGGCCAGAGCCCGCTGATGCTTGGCGCACGTTCCGGTTTGGCGTCGAGGCTCGATCTTGCCACGATCGGAGACATACCGGCGCAGTCGACCGATATCCTTGTAATCGATCACTTCAACCTGATCCATGCAGAAGTTGCAGACCTTGCGGCGTGGGTAATAACGGCCGCCGCCACCGCCACCACCGCCGCCACCAAAGCGACGTCGTGGACGGTCACTCGATCCGCCGCGGTCTGATCGCCCTCGCGGGCCCGATTCTCGTCGATCTTCAGACATTCGCTATCTCTCCAGGTTGGCGCTCGTCCATCGATCCGCTGGACCATGGGACGAACTAGAACGGTACGTCGTCAAAATCCTCGTCGAGGCGATCAGATTCCTGCGAATCCTGGTCCCGTGACGAAGGCTCGCGGAAGCCCGTATTGCCACGCTCTCCGCGGGGCGTCAGGATGATCAATTCATTCACAGTGACCTCGTTGGAGGTCCGCTCGGTGCCGTCGTTTCCGGTGTACTTGCGTGAGTGGAATCGACCATCGACGTAGACCTGCGTTCCTTTGCTGAGATACTGGTCGGCAATTTCTGCCAGCTTGTTCCAGCAAATGATGCGGAACCACTCGGTCTCGTCCATCTGTTCGCCGTTTGATGATCGATAACGGCGATTCACGGCAAGCGTGAATTCGGTCACAGGCGAGCCGCTCGGAGTGAACCGCATTTCAGGGTCACGGCCAAGATTGCCGATCAGCATGATTTTGTTGAGACCCCGAGACATGTTGTCACTCCAATCTGGGCACAGCCCGACGAGTAGTCTATCCCGCGAGGGCGCTACTCTGACTCTTTTGGCTCATCATCCTCGCTACTCGCGTCTTCCACCTCGCTACTGGTGTCGTCATCAGCATTACCCGCGTCATCATCGTCATCGCTGGACTCCTCAGCCTCCTCAGCCTCCTCGGCTGATTCGTCGGAGTCGTCATCTGCTTCAGCTTCCTGGGCTGATTCGCCTGACGAACCCTGTTCGCCCTGCCCTTCAGCGCCTTCCTCTTCCTCCTCAACGTGGAGGTGCTCTTGTCGGACGAGCAGATAACGAATGACGCGCTCATCCAGCTTCAGCTCACGCTCGATCTCGGTGAGGTCTGATGGTGACGCAAGGAACTGGAACAGAATGTAGGTTGCATCGCGAAACCGCTGGATCGGATAGGCGAGCCGTCGCCGTCCCCAGGGAGTATCACGCTTGATGTAGGTGATCTCGGCGCCGGGAGCCGTGACATACCCGCTTACAGCGTCGATCGTGGCGGTAAGAGCCTCGTCGGTGATCTCCGGATTGATGAGGATCATCAATTCATAGCCGCGAGGCGCACGGTGGAACTCGCGCAACGATTCCCCCTTTCTCTGGGTATACGCTGGTTCGCCGCCGGACCGTTGCTATCCGGGTTGGACGCAGCGCAGAAAGGCAACAAGCCGGGAGATTTCGCCCGGCGCATCCGGCAACTCCATTGGCCGGAAACTGGTCGATTATAACATCGAGGTGTGAACGGGCACAGATGACCACTCTGCTTTGATCGCCCGTCGCTTCACGTGCTGATGCCGATCAGCTCGATGCAGGCTCGGCCGTCAGCGACGAACCGCACTTGGCGCACCACTCAGCTCCAGGAAGGGCGATCGTGCCGCATTTCGGGCAGGCGCGCACTTCCGGCCGCACACGAGTTCTGCAGAATGAACAGAACTCGGCGTCCACCTGCAACGGCTTGCCGCACTTTGGGCAGACTCCGTCGACGACCGGAGGGATGCCGAGCTGAGCCTCGAGCTCGGCAACGCGTTTCTGATGCTCGAGCGGGTACCGTTTGCGTTGTTCGTTGTAACCGCGGGCGTATTGGTAGATCCCATAGAAGGGGTAGAAAGGCAGCACGAAGGGGAGGACGACGAAGACAAAGAGGAGCGCAACGACGCAGCCCGCCGCTTGATTGCCGCCCAGATTCAGCCAACGATGTGCCGACAATGCGCGCAGATAACCGCGCCAGTTGATGGCGATCAATGCGCCGTAGACGCAGATGTATGCTACCAGACCGATGGTCCCAAACGTTCCAAATTCCGATTGGCCATCGGCGCCGGTGTGGCTGTCGAGAAACATGGCCAGAATACCGCCGACCAGCGCAACCACGAAGATGGCCAGCGCCCATCCGTAATAGCGGTGTTCCGGCTGGACATCCGAGGAGGGAACGGCCAATTCAGGTTGGGACATCGACCTTTGCTCCATTGCTGATCAGCATGTTCTCGGTGATCGTAGCGCGATCATACAACGCACGCCGCTTGGGTCAACCATCGAGATCGTGGCCGTTACGAAGCGGCGTTGCGATAACGGGTAGTCGAGTCACGCAACCTGATGGCAATCAAACCATGATGCGTTGGCGTGGGTTTTGATGGGTTCCTATACTTAGTCGACGTCCGTCCGATGGCGCTGGCCGGTTTTGAGCGCAACCGTCGCGTTTGGATCGGCTCTCAGTTCCTCGCGCTTGGAGCCCTGGTGAATTCCTCCCGCCGGTCAGCGAGAGCGGCCGCGTGGATTCTCGGCCTCGTCTTGCTGCTTCCAGCATGCGTGGTGAACTCGTCCGCGCCGACGCCAGCGTCGAGTCCAAGTGTCGCGACACCCGGCACCGCGCCACCCACCGCCAAGCCACAAAAAGGCGGGACTCTGGTGGTCGCTATGCCGACCGAGCCAGACGTTCTCAACTTCACGCTCAGTGACAATCCCGCGACGCTGGATACGTTAAGCGCGCTCGATGCCCGCATGATCCGCATTCGCGACGACGGCACCTACGAGCCGCAACTCCTCACCGATGTTCCAACGCTCGAAAACGGCGGTATCTCTGCCGACGGCCGTACCTGGATGCTCAACTTCCGACCGAAGCTGGAATGGTCCGACGGCAAACCGCTGGATGCGCGTGACTTCTTCTTCACCTGGAAAACCGTGACCAACCCAGCCTACCCCGCCATCGATCGCGGCGGCTGGAGCAACATTGCCAGCATTGCGATAAGTCCCGATTATTTGACCGCGACCATCACGCTCAACCAACCGACCGGAAGTCTGACGGATACGATCCTGGCCGGCGGCAGCGAATCGACCTCGGGATTCCTCCTACCGGAACACGTGTTCGAAGAGGTGCCGGTCGTGGAGATCGCCCGCTCCGACTACGGAGACTCCGGCCATATCGGCAGCGGCCCGTTCGTGATCTCAAAGTGGTCGCAGGGTGATCAGCTGACAATGGAGCGGAACGACCACTACTTCGGTGACGCGGCCAGATTGGACAAGATCGTGATGCGGTTTGTGGCCGACTCACGCGAAGTCATGACCAGTCTCTCGACGGGCGAGTTGGATCTTGCGGTCGACCTACCGGAAACCTCTGTGGTCGATTTACGGCAAATTCCGAGCGTTACCGAGGTAGTCGCGCCAAAGGCAGGGGGAGTCGAAGTCCTGGCGATCAATCTCAACGAGCCCGAGAACTTGACCAATGCCAACCCAATTCTGTCTGATCTCGGAGTTCGGCGCGCGATGATGTTGGGATTCGACCGTAAGAAGATCGTCGACCAATATCTCAATGGCCAGGCGTCCATTGCCATCACCCCGCTGGATTACACGGGTTGGAGCGCGACCGACCTGAAGCCGTATGAATACAACCCGGACGAGGCGCGCCAGGCGCTGGATGTAGCAGGCTGGAAAGTCCGGAGCGACGGTATTCGCGCGAAGGACGGCGTACGGTTGAGCTTCAACCTCACCGGTGAGCAAGGTGACAGCCCGCAGATCGTTCTTCAGCAACGCATCGAAAAGGCGTTCGTCGACGACATGGCGGCGATCGGTATTGAGGTCGAGCTGCGTACTGTCTCAGCTAATGAACTCGACGCTGATCTCGCTTCCGGTGGAATCCTTGCCAGCCGCGCGTTCAACGTGGCGATTCTCAGCGAGAATCAGCGGTCCGGAATCGATCACTTCGTCTGGCGGTTTGACAGTCGCAATATTCCCACGTCTACCGATCCTAACGGCGGAAATATCACGGGCTACACCAGCGCACTCGTCGACTCAGCCTTCGTCGGTCAAAGCCATGCGATCGACCCGCAGTCGCGTGTCGATTTCATCTACGCGGCCCAGCGCTCCATTTATCGCGATCTTCCGGTCATTCCAGTGTATGACCACTTCGAGGTCGATGCCGGACGCACGTATGTGAACGGCCTCAAGCCAGGACCGGTGTCGGGGCTGTGGTGGAACGTTGAAACGTGGTGGGTCAACCGCGACGAAGCGGCTCCGTAGGTATCGGTCTGATTATCAAGCGGCAAGTGGAGTCTGAAATCATCGCGGACCAACCGCCGCGGATCCTGACTCAACGCGTGGCGGCGTGGTGATTTGGCTGATCAGTGGAAGCCGTTGTCTCCCTGTGCGACCGGTTGAAGGATCGTCGCTCCCTCGTATTCGATGTCGAGGAGACGGGCTACGCCGGGAACGCCAATGCGTTCGGCAACGTTGTCCAGTGCCGTTGCCACATCAGAGGCACTCTCCGCGTCAACGAACGACAGTACCGACGGTCCGGCACCGCTGAGGCATGCGCCATAGGCACCGGCCGCGGCGGCAGCTTCGATCATCGGGTCGACGTGCGGGAAGAGCATGGCGCGATAGGGCTGATGTAACGAATCACGCATGGCCTCAACCAACGCCGAGAAATCGCCTTGCATCAGAGAAAGCACCAGCAGCGAGGCGCGTCCGACATTCGCGACGGCGTCAACACGGGGGATGCGTTCAGGCACGACGGCACGCGCGTCGACGGTGAACGCAAGCCCGTCCGGGATGAAGACGACCACTCGAAGATCACCGCTCACCGGGACGCGTCGGTAGAGGACTCCGCGATCGCTGATAAGAGATAGCGTCACACCGCCAAAGAGGGACGCGGACACGTTGTCGCCATGTCCCTCGACCGCGGTTGCCAGCTCAAACAGACGCTGATCCGAGAGAGGCTGATCCATCAGGTGGTTGCCGACCACAAGGCCGGCGATCAGTGCTGTGGCCGAGCTGCCGAGACCACGAGCCACTGGAATGTCAGACTTCACGCGGATCCGACAACCTGGAACGGGTAGATTCGCTGCTCGCGCGGCGATCTCGATCCCGTGTTCGATCATGTTGTCGCCACCGGCGAGATCTGGACCACCTTCGATGTGAATCCCGCCGTCGCCTGATTCAACTTCGAGCTCGGTGAAGAGGTTCAGCGCGACCGCGAGCGTGTCGAAGCCCGATCCGAGGTTAGCGCTCGACGCTGGAACTTTGACGTTAAATCGCACCGGCAAGAACCCTCTCCAGGTCGTCCAAGGTCGGATCGATCACCACGGGCCGATTTGCCAGCGGCCGGCGTTCGGATCCATCCCCCAGGTGGTACTCCATCACCACATCGGAATCCTTCATCAAGTGCCCGGTGAGGTACCCAGCCACGAACGCGTTTGGCGGAATTGTTCCGGCGCGGGTCAGTTTGCGTAGTCCTGCAAGCGTCGCTGCCGAGGCGGGCTCACAACCGATCCCGGCCCGATCGATCATGGCCTTTGCATCCAGCAATTCGTCGTCAGTCACCGCTTCGACCACGCCATCCGTCTGCTCGATCGTCCGGCGAGCGCGGGTGTAGCTGACGGGATCGCCGATGCGAATCGCGGATGCCACAGTGGAAGCCTCGACTGGCTCGTAGCTTCGAAATCCGCTCACGAAAGCTTCGTAGAAGGGTGCTGCGCCAGCGGCTTGAACCACGGCGACCCGCGGCGTTCTGGTCAGAACACCTACGTCACGGAGATCGGAGATCGCTCGCCCGATGGCGCTCGTGTTGCCGAGATTCCCGCCCGGCATCACGATCCAGTCGGGCACACGCCAGTCAAGCTGCTGCAGAAGATCGTAGAAGATAGTCTTCTGCCCTTCCAACCTGAACGCGTTGATCGAGTTGAGCAAATAGATATCATGCGCTTTGCACGCATCCTGAACGAGCTTCATGGCCGCATCGAAATCGCCCCGTACCTGTACGATCCTGGCGCCGTAAGCGATCGTCTGACCCAGCTTGGCCGCTGAAATCTTGCCCTCAGGGATGAACACAATCGCTGGAATCCCGGCCAGCGCGCCGTATGCCGCCACGGAGGCCGAGGTATTCCCGGTCGACGCACAGGCGACCATCTTGGCTCCAACCCATTTGGCATGGCTGGTGGCGACGGTCATCCCGCGGTCCTTAAACGAACCCGTCGGGTTCTCTCCCTCGTGCTTCAGGACGAGACGCTCGACACCAGCCCAGCGGGTGAGCGCGTCGGCCTCGTAGAGGTTCGTGTTTCCCTCCGGCTTGGTAACGACCGAGTCGTTTGGAATGGTCGGCAGCAGCTCGCGAAAGCGCCAGACGCCGCTCCGATCGAGCGCATCTCGGCTTCCAAGACGCTTGTCGAAGACTGCGGTCGAGACCGGGTCGTTCAGCTCGAGGACGACGTCGAGCAAACCGCCACAGTCGCAACGCGTTTGCACGCCACGAGCAGGGAACTGCTGACCACAATCCATGCACCGAAGAAACACGAAGGATCCTTTCAGTCGCGCGTGAGTTTCGCAGCAAGATGGCACAGGCGATGCCTGTGCCATCGATTCAAGTCCGGTCCTGATTTGACGATCGAACGACTAACCCATTCGGCGCGGATCGAGCGCATCGCGCAATCCATCACCGACGTAGTTGATGCTGAGCACCGTGAGGAAGATCGCCATTCCAGGGAAGATAACCATGATCGGCGCGATCTGAATGAAGTTCTGACCATCATTCAGCAGGCGGCCCCAGGACGGCGTGTCAGGCGGAAATCCGAGACCGAGGAACGAAAGCGTCGACTCGGTGATGATCGCCTGCGCGACACCCAGCGTGGCTGCCACGATGACCGGGCTCAGCACGTTCGGCAAGATGTGCTTGAAAATGATCGAAGGTGTGCTGACTCCCACACTACGTGCCGCCTCGATGAACTCCTTCTCTTTGAGAGACAGGAAGGAGCCACGTACAAGACGCGACACGGGCATCCAGTTCAGCGCGCCGATAATGAACACGATCAATAAGAAGGTGCCCAAAATACTGCCGAACCGATTTCGCATGCTGTCTTGGAACAGGTAGATCACGAGAAGCAGCAGCGGGAGCGTCGGAAGCGAAATGAACATGTCGGTGATGCGCATCAGCAGCGAGTCCGTGAACCCGCCGAAGTATCCCGCGATCGCTCCAACCACGGTGCCAAGCGTGATGGCGACGAAAGCGGCAACGATACCGACCGCGATCGAAACGCGACCGCCCCAAAGCACTCGTGAGAACGCATCGTGCCCAAGATCGTCGGTCCCCATGGGGTGAGCCAACGACGGGTTCTTGTACGCGTCAGAGAAGCTGAAGTACGCATAGCTATGGCCCCAAAGCGGATAGCCGATGGTCGTCGCAAGGACGATGACGACAATCACGATGAGTCCAGCCATGGCAAGGTGGTGACGCCTGAACTGCCGGAATGCATCACCCCACAGTGATCGAGCTTTTTTCGATCTCAGCTGCGTAAGAACCTCAACGCCAGCACTTGCCTCGGATGGCGACTGGGCTCTGTGTTCCGTGACCTCTGACATTAGGAACCCCTCCTCACTGTCAAGCCCAGCGGCCTACGAGTATTTGATCCGTGGATCGAACACGCCGTACAGAATGTCGGCAACCAGATTGAAGATGACAACGAGCACCGCAAAGATGAACGCGATGGCCATGACCACCGGTGTATCGCTCGCGTTGATCGCCGTGATCAGCAATGACCCAATTCCCGGAACTCGGAAGATTTGCTCGGTCACGACGGCACCGGTGAAGACACCAGGGACGCCCAGAGCAATGATCGTGATTACCGGAATAAGGGCGTTGCGCAGCGCGTGGCGATTGATGACCGAGCCCTCATGCAGGCCTTTTGCTCGCGCTGTGCGAACGTAGTCCTGGTGGATGACTTCAAGCATGGAGGCGCGAACATAGCGCGAGAGGGTAGCCGTCTGGAAGAGAGCCAGCACCGTGATCGGCATGATCGTCTGCTTGACGTGCGCCCACGCACCCGCCAATCCAGGCGTATCTATGTTCGATCTATAGATCATCGGGAACCAGCCTAACTTGATCGTGAAGAGGATGATGAAGAGTAGGCCGGTGAAGAACGTAGGTAGCGAAAACCCAATGAATGAAATCGTCGTGGCGATGTTGTCAAACAGCGAATACTGTTTCACCGCCCCAATGATCCCAATGGGTATCGCTAACAAGATCGAGATGAGATACGAGGTTCCAATCACGATGAGCGTGACTGGCAAGCGCTGCTTGATCTGACTCATGACTGGAGCGCGTGTTTGGAATGAGTAACCGAAGTCTCCGTGAATTACCGAGGTAAACCATTTCGCGTAGCGGACCGGAATCGGATCGTCGAGTCCCATGCTCTTGCGGATCTGCTGACGCACCGCTGGCGGCACCGAAGGGTTCTGCGCGAACTCAGACAGCGGATCGCCAGGGGCAAGCGCAAGAATCGTGAAGATGACCATACTGATGGCAATGAGCGTCGGGACTGCCACCAGAATGCGGCGAACAAGGTACCTGGTCATCGAGACATCTTCTCCCCACTTGTGTTGCCGCCAGGTAGGCTGACGACTCGCTGAAGATGAGACGGGCCGTACGTCGGAGTGCGTCGATTATCACTCGCCTAATGAAGGCCATCATATCATGCGCAAAGTCCGATCGTCACCCCAGATTTGCTGTCCAATTCAACTTCTCAGTGCTCAAATTGCCGATTCCAGCGGCACATCCGAGAGGCGTTAGGTCCGAACACCAACAGCTTGTACGGCCTCAATTCGACCTTGCGTGAATGAAGCGACGGCGCGGGCTGGCCCCGCGCCGTCGCCACTGAGTCGCAGAAACGTCGCTCTTCGCTTCGTTAGCTGCTCATCGTCCAGTTCATCAGGTTCCACAGTTCAGACGACCACGTGTTCAGATGCAGATTCTGGAGCTTCTTGTTGGCGGAAGACGCTCCGTTGCGCTGGATCAACGGAATCTCGACCACCTGGTTGACGACCAAGTCGTTCATCGTGATGAACAACGGAGCCTGCTTGGTGGGATCGAGCTCGGTCTGAGCGGCGGCGTAGGCCTTGTCATAGTCGGCGTTCTGCCAGCGCTCGACGTTGTTTCCGGCCCAGGAGTTGGACTTCTGGGCGATGTTGGACTTATCGCCCCACCAGGAGACCATGTAGTCCAACGGATACGGCGTCGACGGACCGTTGGTGAACATCTCGAGGTCAGTGTAGAAGTGCGAAGCCGTGTCGTTGTTGCCGGCGTCAGACGAGAAGTAGACGCTGGCGTCGACCGACTTGATGGTGACGTCGACGCCAATCTGGGCAAAGCCCTGCTTGACGATCTCCTGCTCCTTCTGGCGCAAGGAGTTGACCGACGTCTGATAGACGACCTTCATCTGAACGCCGTCTTTGGCGCGAACGCTGCCACTCTTGGCCCACCCCGCGTTATCCAACAGCTTGTTGGCAGCGTCGGTGTCGAACTTCCAGCTCGTGTTCTTGGACACGAAGTTCGTCGGACCGCACAGCACGTTCGTAGTCACTGTGCCGGTATCGCCATAGAGCTGCGTCGCCATGACGTCGCGCTGAATGGCCAGCGCATACGCCTGTCGCACGTTCAGATCGGCCTGGAATGGATGAGGCGTATCCATCTGCGACTTCTCGCCGTTGACGTCCTTGTTCGGATCCGTCAGGTTGACCAGGATGCGCTCCATACCCACGCCTGGGTAGATCACCAGTTCTCCTGGGCTGGAGTCGTTTTTGAGCGACTGGAGGACGCCCCACTCGACCTGGAGGTTCCAGGCGTAGTCGACTTCACCGGTCTGGATGCAAGCGCGCGCCGCACTGGTGGCATCGCCACCACCTTTGAGATAGACCGGTCTTGAAGAACGGCTTGTCGGCTTCACGGAAGCTGTCATTGATCGAGTACGAGACGTGATCACCCGACTGGAACTCATCGACCTTGTACGGACCGGTGCCGATCGGCTTCAGGTTGAACGGCGCGTTGCGTGCCGCGGCTCCAACCGAGTCCTTCAGGATATGCTGCGGCAGAATGTAGCCGTAGGCGCCGCAGAAGACACCGTACCAGCCTGGCGTCGGGTTCTTGAAATTGATCTTCACCGTCGTGGCGTCGACCGCATCGACGGAGTCAACGACCTTGAAGTTACCGGCCGTGGTGGCCGCCGTGTCAGGATTCGAGACGTACTCGAAGGTGAACTTGACGTCATCGGCGGTGAAATCCTCACCATCCGACCACTTGACGCCCTCTTTGAGCTTCCAGGTAACGCTCATGCCGTCCTTGGCGACTCCACCGTTGTCGAGGCTCGGAACCTCGGCGGCGAGGGTCGGGACGATCTTGCCGTCTTCGTCAAACCAGGCGAGCGGCTCGAGGACGACGCATGAGGCGTCGAAGTCTTTGGTGCCCTGCGCCAGATGGCCGTTGAGAATCGTCGGAGCCTGCCACCACAGGAGGTTCAGCGTATCGCCCTTGCCTCGTCCGGCGCCCGCCGTCGTTGTCGAGGTTGATGCGGATGTCGCGGATGCTGCCGGTGACGCGGCTGAGGTGGACGTCGCCGCGGTTGTTGCGGCTGGGGTCGTGCCACCACTGCTTGAGGTCGAGGTCGACGCTGACGCGGTCGTCGGCGTAGTTTTGTTCGAGCTGCCACATGCGGCCAATAGCGCCGCAATCGCCGGGGCGGACAATCCGAGCGCCGCGGCCCGTTTCAATACCTGGCGACGAGACATCGCGCCAGAAATGGCCTGCTCGTAAAGACTTCGAAGGCCTTGGTCTTCCATACGGGTTTCTCCTCCTACAATTGTGGCCCTATGCCACAACCCATTGGATCTAGACTCATGAGGTCTCGAGTTTTAGTTTTGCCGACGAGTCCGGGGTGAACACCTCCTCATCCTCTGGATCTCGATGAACTGCTTATGCGGTGATTCGCTTGCACGTTTGCGAGCTTGCCGTCACAGCCCGACGAGAGCGGACATTCGCCTACGAAAATTCACGGAAAACGACGGGCGTATTCTAGGTTTCGTCAATCCATCTGTCAAGTGGGCGTACGTTCTCAGACTGTCACAAATCATGCGCGATAGACCTGCGACACCTCTTGTTGGCCGCGCAATCATTCGGATTAGCAATGATTCAACGGGAGAAATCGCCGTGCGCAATCTACCGTTCGCGAAGCTGGCGAGTCTCGTCAATATCTACGTCTAATGAATCATTTCGGATCGCTACGCGATAGACTTGCTTCGCAGCTTCAACCGAAACGAGCCCGTCGATAACGTCGTCGAGGACGTGTTCCGGGTCACGCGTGATGGGGTCAAAGTATCCGCCTCCGCCCGGAAGGCGGAACGTGATTTCGGTTCCGGGTGTGTATTCCCGCGCGCCTTTCGTGTCGAAGCAGGTGCCGTCACTCACTTCGATGGCGCCAAATCCGCCCGGATGCCCTCCTTCGTACCCAGCCGCCTGAAATTTGACGCGGTCGAACAGGGGCGACAACGTGAATTGCCGATCGGTGCGCACTGTGACACGCATCTCCTGGCCACATCCGCCTCGATAGCGTCCAGGCCCCCCCGAGTCTGTGACCAGCTCACGTGACCGGAAAACGACAGGTGACAAACTTTCGATGACCTCGGTCGGGACGCCTGCTACGCCGCTCGGAAAGGCGGTCGCACTGATACCGTCCTTCGTTGGACGAGCTCCAGTTCCCCCAGAGGAGAACCAGATGTAGGTCCACGGATCTCCGTCTTCGTTGGACCCCGTGAACTGCATCGACCAGATGTTCGCTGCGCCTTCTGCCATGACCCGGTGTGGGAGCGCGCCAGCGAGCGCGCCGAAAATGGCGCCCGGCAAGAAATGACCGATCACGTGGCGCCCGGCCACCGGTGCAGGTTTCAGGGCGTTCAGGATCGATCTCGGCGGCGCCGAGACCGTCACGGGACGAAAGCTTCCCTCGTTGTTGGGAACGTCTGGTGCCAGCGCGCACTTCAGAGCGTACGTGGTGTAGGCGTGGGTGTAATTCAGCACCACGTTGATGCCGCGGATGCTCTCCATGCTGCTGCCCGCCCAATCGACGTGTATGGAGTCACCCGTCTTGATGATTTTGACGTGCAGCCGAACCGGCGCCTCGTAGCCGTCGGAATAGACCTCATTCTCGTACTCGCCGTCTGGAACCGCGGCGATCGCCGCCCGCATGGCGCGCTCCGACCGCTCGACGATCTCATCGGACAAGGCGGTCAGGTCGTCGATCCCGAACTCCTCCATGAACTCCAGCAGGTGCCGCCCGCCCACATCGTTTGCGGCCACCTGGGCGTGGATGTCGCCGAGAACCGGTTCGGGCGTGCGAACGTTGGCCGCCAGAAGCTTCATCAACTCGTGGTTCGTCTCGCCCGCTATGAAGATCTTGGTGATCGGAACGTAGAACCCCTCCTCGAACATCGAGTGCGCGTCCGTGCCGTAGACGCGACCGCCGATATCGAGGACGTGACACGTATTTCCGAAGAAGGCCACCAGGTTGCCGCCCTTGAAAATCGGCGTGATGACGGTGAAATCGTGCAGGTGACCCGAGGTTTTCTGCGGGTCGTTGGTGATCATGACGTCACCGGGCACGAGCGTTTCAGGTGGATAGACATCCATGAAATGATGAATGCACGTGGCCATGGAATTAATGTGCCCTGGAGTGCCGGTCACGGCTTGCGCGATCATGTAGCCACGCGTATCGAATACCCCAGCCGACAGATCGCCCGACTCGCGCACGATGGTGGTGAACGAAGTCCGCATCAACGCCGCGGCCTGCTCATTGACGGTGGCGATAAGCCGGTTCCAGAGGACTTCGAGGGTGATCGGATCGATTCGCGTTTCACCAACCGGCGCGTTTACCAAGCGGAACCTCCAACATGACTCAACGTGACTGGATAAGCGACGCGATCAGAACCAGACCGGGATCAGTCAGACAGGTCGACCACGAGATTCAGACGTTCGTCGACGCGAGCCGTCGCGCGAGCCCCGAGAACGAAGGTCGACTCGCGTTCCTCCACGATCGCCGGGCCGTCGATCGAGTCTCCTGAGACCATGCGATAGCGATCGTAAACCGGAGTGTCGAGCATCTCTCCGACAGTCGGATCGTAGACCAAACGCGACCCCTTCAAGGCTGACTTCTCCCCATCCGAGGAGCCACCGCGAAGATTGATGGCTGGCAAGTTGGGCGTCGGGCCGGACACAACAACGCGACAGCTTACGGTCTCGATGGGGTTTCCTGGCGCGGTGCGATGATAAAGATGCTGATACAGCTGCTCAAATTGCCGTTCGATTGCCGCCAGCGAGGCCTTACTGAGGATGCCGTCCGGTACCGGCACCGATACTTCGTGACCCTGACCGACGTAGCGCAACTCCGCCGTTCGACGAACCTCGATGTCGTCGATAGCGACTTCGGCTCGTTGGAGCAGCTCGCGGCCCTCTCGCTCCATCTCGCCGAACATTCCGTTCAGTTCATCCCAGTCAACGTGGTCGAGCCGGCTGATGGCTGAACGCACAAAATCGAACGCCAGCGGAGCGACGAGGAATCCGATGGTGGAGGCGACTCCCGCGCCACTCGGAATAATCAGGCCCGGAGCATGCAGGATACGTGCGACGCCGAAGGCGTGCACCGGTCCGGCACCGCCAAAGGCGAAGATTGGGTATTTGCGTGGATCCTTCCCTCGTTCGACGGCGTGCACACGCGCCGCGCTCGCCATGTTCTCGTTGACGAGCTGGTGGATGCCCCAGGCAGCCTGCATCGTCCTCAACCCAAGTGGCTTGGCTACCTTTTCGTCGATCGCGCGCTCGGCCGCGTCACGATCGAGCGTCATGGTTCCACCCAGGAAGAAGTCGGGATCAAGGTAACCGAGCAAGAGATCGGCATCCGTGACGGTGGGCTCTTCGCCGCCCTGCCCGTAGCTCGCCGGGCCAGGCACAGCTCCAGCACTACGTGGGCCGATTTTGAGCAGTCCGAGGCTATCCACCGACGCGATACTGCCGCCACCCGCACCGATCTCTATCATCTCGATGACCGGTACGCTGACGGGAAAGCCGCTTCCCTTTTTGAACCGGTAGACGCGGCTCACCTCGAACTGAGAGGACGTCAGCGGCTTTCCGCGATCGATCAGGCACGCTTTGGCGGTCGTCCCACCCATGTCGAACGAGAGAAGGTCATCGACACCCATCGCGCTCCCCAAATGCGCCGCGGCCAGCGCACCGGCTGCCGGACCCGACTCGACCAGACGAATAGGATAGCGACGAGCGGTTTCGACCGTGCAGATCCCACCCGATGAAAGCATGATCAGTAGATTCGAGTCGATGCCGAGATCGCGCAGTGAGCCCTCGAGGTGCTCGAGATAGCGATCGACCACCGGGCGCACGTAGACGTTGCAGATGGTAGTGGAGGTGCGTTCATATTCGCGGATTTCAGGGACGACGTCGGAGGAGAGTGAGATCGTCATGTCCGGCGCCTCACGCGCCAAAATGTCGCCGACGCGGCGCTCATGTTCGGGGAAACGGTAGCTGTGCAGGAGAGCGACGGCGACGGCCCCGATGCCTCCGCTTCGCAATTCGGCAATGAGCTCGGAAACCTGAGAAGGATCGATTTCCCGCTCAACTTTACCGTCCGCAAGGACTCGTTCATCGACTTCCAGTCGCCATCGTCGCCGGACGAGCGGCGGCGGAAGCTCGAGAAAGAGGTCGTACAGATCGTAGCGATGCTCATGTCCGATTTCGACGGCGTCGCGGAACCCTTTGGTCGTGAGTAAGGCGGTTGGCACGCCGCGCCGTTCGATCAACGCGTTGGTCACCAACGTTGTGCCGTGGATGATCTGCAGGACCTTACCGGGATCGACGTCGTGGCGTTGCAGCATGTCTGCGAGACCGGTGCGCACGGCTCGCGAGGGATCGTCCGGAGTCGTGAGCGTCTTGCCGACGTAGTAGGCGCCGGACGATTGGTCGAGCACGAGAAGGTCGGTGAATGTGCCACCGATGTCGACACCGACTCGAACGTTTTTCGACTGCTCCACGGACACTCCCAGTCACGCACCATGATCGAACCGCCAATCACAGAGCCGGCCATCGCACGGCAGCGGCTCAACGAGATTGGCAGTATATGTGGGTGCAACCGGGCGTCGCAAGACGTCGAGACGGCATCGGCATTACGAAATTCAGCTCGCGTTTAGCGGTGGTCGAGACTTCCCCAGAGCACTTCAGCGACACGGAACGGATCGCTCGATACGACGCTCGCCGCGTAGAGCTCCATCGCGCCAAAGTCCGATGTGCGATTGAGCGGGTCGCCTCGATCTACGATCCGCACCATGACTGGAATGCCGGACCAATCCTCTTCCGTCTCTACCAGCGGTGGTTGCGCCATGACCAGATTGAAGGAGACGACGTTCAGATCTTCAACCATGCACTGCAAGACACGGAAGACGGCGGTCGCCAGTCGATCGCTGACTTGATCCGCCAGCAGGTAGATCTCTTTCTCCTTGAGGGGCGTGACCGTCGTAATTGCACGCACTCCGTCGATCTCGCGCCCAAGCCCCAAGCTCTGATGGGCCAGAAACAGGTCGTCGAAATAGTTGGACCCATGTTGGTCACGATAGGATTGCGCCGCTCGACGCTGACGCTCGATTTTGCCGTAGTGGCGGCCACGCGTCAGGCTGACCTGCGCGTGCCCATGCGGGATTGACGCGCCACTTTTCCAGAGGCAGTTCCACATGAACAACGGATAAATTGCCGAAGGATTCTCCGCGTGAGAGCGAGCGAACCACTGCTGCGCCACCGACACCGCGTCCAGCACGATGTCGCGCGTGAACGCCAAAGGATCGTGTTCGTCAAAGATGATGACCCCGTGACAACCATCATATTTGGCGATGTTGCTGGCCGTTACGGTGTGCTTGCCTCGAATGCGTCCAAACGTGTCCTCGGGAGTGTTGAGCTCTGGCTCGCAGAACGGATCCGGCGCCGTTTTGGCAATCTCGCTGGCCAGCTCGGCCGGAATGCGCGCCTCGAGCGGACGTCGCGATCGGAGCTCGTTGAAGAGCGTCTCTTCCAACGTCTCACGATTGGTGACCTTGATCACCTTCTGCGTGGAAACACGATCGACCGATCCAAAATAGCGATCGATCCATCGATTCATATGTCCGGGCGGAATCAGATGGCCAACCGAAGCTTCCACCCGAAAGAGTCGCTCGAATCGATCACGTTCCTCAGCGGGGAGCGAACCGACAATATCCACCAGATCGACGATTGCTCGCTGTTGTAAAACGGTGCTGAGCGAGCTTCTCTCATTCACAGAGCGCGCTCTCCCTTCCAAACGATGGTGCGCCTTGCAGCCTAACCCCGTGGCATGAAGGCGACACAGCTTATCAGATTGCGACGTCCGCGAAGGACTCGACCGAGAGCAACTCCAGCTTCGTCAATAGGATGTGGCCACTAGATGTCGTGGAGCACTTGAAGTCGAATTGTTCAGTCGCCAACCGTCCCATCACGACCAGAGCGCCGGGACGTGCGAGTCGATCGTGTCACCACTTGGAATGACGCGATCGGTGTATTCAGCGGCGGTAACCTCCGTGCCGACGAGTACGTTCCGTCCCATCTGAATGCCGTCGGGCACGATCGCGTTCCGCCCAATCAGTGTAATACCGGTGTTGAGTCGATTCGGTTCGAGCCAATTTGCTGAGTAGTCATCACCGTATCCCAAATAACAGCCCGCGCCAATCCGGACCTCCTTGTCGATGATGCATCGATCTACGACGGTTCCTGGCCCGATCACGGTGTCGGTCATGATGATGGAGTCACGGATGACCGCATCCCGATGGACGACGACGCCCGGAGAAAGAATGGAATGCTCCACGCGCCCACCAATGACGATGCAGCCGTGCGATAGGAGGCTCCGTGAAACGTGCGAACCTTCCATGATTTTGGCGGGCGGTCGCTCCTCACTACGAGTGTGGACGCGCCAGGTTGGATCGTAGAGATTCAAACGCGGAACGTCGTCGAGAAGGGCCATATTGGCTTCCCAATAGGATTGCAGCGTGCCGACGTCTTGCCAGTAACCCTCGAAACGATAGGCGCAGGCTCGACCATTCCGGATGAGATATGGAATGACTTGATGGCCGAAATCAGTCATCTCGTCGGGCGCCTCATCAAAGACTTGAAGCAGAATTTCTCGCTTGAAAACGTAGATGCCCATCGACGCAAGGTTGCTGCGCGGCTCGGGCGGCTTCTCATCGAATTCGGTCACAACGTCCTTGTCATTGACGGTGACTAACCCGAACCGACTGGCATCCTCCCATGGCACGGGCTGCACCGCGATGGTGACGTCGGCGTTCAGCTCATGATGCCGTGCAATCATCGGTGCGTAATTCATCGCGTAGATGTGATCACCCGAGAGGATCAATACGTCGGAGAATTGCCCACGTGTCACGAAGAAGAGGTTGTGGTAGATCGCATCCGCGGTTCCGCGATACCAGCCAGAGTGGGAGCGACCGAGGTACGGCTGCAGGATGACGACGCCGCCGTTGCGCTCGCGGTCCAGGTCCCAGGGCCGTCCATGCCCGATATGGTCGTTAAGGGAGTGCGGTCGGTATTGCGTAAGCACCGCGACGTCGAACAGGCCGGAATTGACACAATTGCTCAGAGCGAAGTCGATGATGCGGTACTTTCCGGCGAATGGGACGGCCGGTTTCGCTCGTTGGCGTGAGAGGATGCTCAGCCGTTCACCCTGACCGCCCGCCAAAATCATCACCGCGACTTGATTCAAGCGGCTCCCCTTTCCGGCGCCTTGTACCACACCCGATTTTGGCGTCTAAGTCACTCTTTATTCCGGTGCATCGAGCGTTGAACGCGACAGATCCATCATGCACGGACAATGCGGATCGTGCCAGGTTGGCCGTACAGGCTGTGCTATACTCGCCAGTATTGCATGAAGCTCGCCAGTAGCACGAGTGCCGCTAGGTCTCGTCGAGGTGGTATGCGCGAACTCTTCCGAAGACAGCCGAAATTCTCCCCGCGTGCGCAAGGTGAGGAGACTGTTTCAATTCCCGACGACCTTTGGACCAAGTGTCCAAAGTGTAACGAGCTACAGTATTCAAAGGACGCCGAAAGACTCCTCTTCGTTTGCCCTCGCTGCGGACACCACGCTCGCTTGACAGCCAGACAAAGAATCGACACCTTGGTCGATTCGGGTACATTCGCCGAGTTTGATGCGCAACTCCGATCTGCCGACCCGCTTGATTTCGTCGCCAACGGCGATGCTTATCGGGATAAGACCGCAGCCGCGGCACGCAAGACGGGTTCGAACGACGCACTCGTTTGCGGCACCGGGACCATC
This sequence comes from uncultured Chloroflexia bacterium, assembly GCA_963815715.1. GTDB lineage: Bacteria > Chloroflexota > Chloroflexia > Thermomicrobiales > Thermomicrobiaceae > CALAGB01. Next base: position 791,744 of record CAWFHU010000001.1, read on the forward strand.
GCGGGCGAGCCGGTCTCCATTGCCGTGACCGAATTCGGGTTTCTCGGTGCGAGCATGGGCTCGGTCTACGGCGAAAAGCTTGTGCGCGCGATCGAACGCGCCATTCAAGAGCAGCGTGGGTTGGTTACCGTTTCGTCGTCGGGTGGCGCCCGAATGCACGAGAGCATGTTCTCGCTGATGCAGATGGCCAAGACGACGGCCGCTCTTGCGCACCTCGGTGCCGTGAAGCTTCCGCACATCTCCATTCTGACCGATCCGTGCTACGGCGGAGTCACCGCCAGCTACGCGACCGTCGCCGACGTCATCGTGGCCGAGCCCGGTGCCATCATCGGCTTCGCGGGTCCTCGCGTCATCGAGCAAGTGACGAGGCAGAAGCTGCCCGAGGGGTTCCAGACCGCGGAATTCTTGTTGAACCACGGCATGATCGATCTCGTCGTTGAGCGCTCACAACTTCCGGAGCGCGTTGGCACCTTGTTACGACACTTTCACCAAATTCACGACAGACGCGAGGGTCAGCCGATTTCCGAACCCGTTGATTCGAGCGCCGTCCTTGCAAATGGACGGGTCCATGGCTGATCGTCTGACGGCTTGGGATCGCGTCCAACTGGCCCGCAACGCTACTCGCCCCCATTCGCTCGATTACATTCGCGAGCTGGTGCGCGGGTTCGTCGAGCTGCACGGCGATCGGTTGTTTGGTGACGACCACGCCATCGTGGGCGGCATCGGCAGTTTCAACGGCCGCACCGTTATCGCCATGGGGCATCAGAAGGGCGCGAACACGCGAGAGAACATCGAGCGGAACTTCGGCATGCCGAAGCCGGAGGGCTATCGCAAAGCGCTCCGACTGATGCGGATTGCCGAAAAGTTCAAGCTTCCGGTTCTGACCTTCATCGACACCCCGGCGGCCGATCCGGGCCTCGGGTCGGAAGAGCGAGGTCAAGCCACCGCCATCGCCGAAAACCTCATCCAGATGGCCAGCTTGCGCGTCCCGTCGATCGCGACCGTGATCGGCGAAGGGGGCAGCGGTGGTGCACTGGCAATCGGGGTGGCTGACCGCATCTTGATGCTGGAGAACGCAATCTACGCCGTGGCGTCGCCTGAAGCCTGCGCAACGATTCTGTGGAAAGATGCGGGGCAGGCTCCTCAGGCCGCGGAAATCCTCCGAATTACGGCTCGAGATCTGAAGGATTTCGACATCGCAGACGAAGTTATTGGGGAGCCGATTCCGGCACACGAGCAGACGGCCGCTACGATTCAGCGCGTCGGTGAAACGATCGAGCGTCACCTTTCCGAGGTTGAGCGCTACGTCGCCGAGTTCGGAATTGACGCAGTCGTTGAAGCTCGGTATAAAAAGTATCGACAGATCGGACGCTGGATAGACGAATCAGAGGGATCGATCCAAACAGCGAACGAAGCACGTGGTGTCGAACGATCCGCGCCCGCGGAGAGTGTTCGGACCTAACGGCCGATTTTGGGGACAGCGTACCGCCAGAGCCAGGTACACGAAATCTGATCGAGTATGAACAACTATTGCCTCAGTTCAGCCCGATACCAGCAACATCATGACGGGAAGGTGATGGTCTCCACCCAGCTAGCGGCGACGCTGGCTCTTCACGTTTGTGCCGCGAAACATCTCGGTTCCTAACCGACAAGTAAATCGATTCGGGCAGTCTCGCCCCGATCTCGATAGCCGTACCGTCGAACGGCGCTTCGAGACTCGCATGGAAAGGCTTTCAATTGACGCCGCCCCTTCGTCATCTACGCCGCATCAACGACGTTGTGCGCAAAGCCGCGATCATTTTTTGTCTGGTCACGTCGCTCGTGGCTTCCCAAGCACAGACCGCCCGAGTCTCGGCGGCGACGAATGTGCCAAACGTCGATCCAAGCTCCATCGTCCCGGAGCAATTTCGCGACAATGCAGCCTGGAGTCAGGAAAAGGGCTGGCACTGGGTCACGCTGTCCTATGACGGGACTCAGCGCTTCACCGGATCTGACTTCGACTACAGCCTCGGCAAGCCATTGCCGGCCGCAACGTATGTCGCGACGCTTGTGCGAACGCTCTCGGCAACCGATTCCTGCGCCGACTGCGTCAAGATCTCCCAGAACGAAGAGGGACCACCGTCGGTGATGGGCGGCGCGAGCAACCCAGCTCTTAGCGCGGCATATGCACATCTCGACAACGGACCGCGCAAGGTCATCAATTCCGGCAACCCTACGGTCCAGCGCTGGACGAAGGGCTCCTGGTATCTCAACTATAGCCCGACGACGCGAACGTTCTTCTCGTGGACCTGGATCCCAGATGACGGAGGTTTTCATGGCGTCAAGACCGAAGCCGAGCTATCGACGACCGTCACTCCGACGTTCGCAAGTCTGGGAGGCTTGAATCTCAGTCAGTCAGTGACCCCAGGATCTCGCGTCTTCCCGATCGCGGGTGGCTACGTCGTTTCACAGGCCTATGGTTGCGTACCACTGAATACGGGTTACCCGAGCCCGACATTCTGCCCGAGTGACCGACCTAGCTTCCACGACGGCGTCGACCTCGCCGCGACGGCCGGAACGCCAATCGTGTCCGCGGCGAGCGGAACGGTATCGTTCGCTGGGGTTGATCCCTCGACTGCAAGCGGCAATTCGATGATCGTCATCGATCTCGACGGATCGAACGCAGGTTACGAAACGGTGTACATGCACTGGGAGAAGTCGTTCGTCAAAGCTGGTGACCACGTCAGCGCCGGGCAGGTGATCGCGGACGTGGGTTCAGTCGGCTACTCGACTGGACCACACCTTCACTTTTCCGTTCGCATCGGCGCTGCGAATCAAACCATCGACCCGCTGGCATGGTTGACGGGTTCCATCCAATTCGCCACCACGAATGCCCAGGCCGGGCCTGCCTATGCGGGTGTGATGCAATGGCAGTCGCTGATTCAGCAAGCTGCGAACGCGCACAACGTTCCGTCTGGTCTCATCGCCGCGATCATGGCGGTCGAATCGGGCGGCAACCCGAATGCGGTTTCGCCTGCCGGAGCGCTTGGATTGATGCAGGTGATGCCTGACCAACTGACGCGCCTTGGAGTGGCCCAGGACAAGTGGACCGATCCAGCAAGCAACATCGACGCGGCCGCACGATACCTCGCCGAGACACTTGGAAACGGTGGAACCATCCAGGACGCCGTGGCTCGCTACTTCGGATCGGGATGCGACGCTCTCGGAACCTGCACGCAAGATTACGTCAACCGGGTTCTGACGCTTTACGTCTACTTCGCGAACTGGATCGAGACCGGCACGGCGCCGACGCTGACCAATCCGGCGCCCATGCTGAGCACGTCGGGCACAGTCACGAACACCGTGTCGGCGAACGCGAGCGCGAATTCGACCAACTCGGCCCCTCCACCCGCGCCGCAAGCAACGCCGACGTCGACCCAAACCCCGACCGACAGCCCACCGGTCACGCCATCGCCGACCGCGACTCCCGAGGTAGCGACCCCCACGCCGTCCCCGACGGCAGAGCCGACCGACACGCCAGCAGCCACGCCAACCGCGTCGACGGGCCCAACCTCGACTCCGAGCCCGACGGCAGAGCCGACCGAGACACCCGCGGCTACGCCTTCGGCGACGCCAGCCGCGAGTGAGACTCCGGCTTCATCACCGTCAGCGACTCCGACGTCAACCGCCGAGCCCGCACCCACCGCGACGCCGGCACCGACGGCAACCAAGACGCCGGGCGATTCGACGGACGGCTCGACCTACAATGGTGTTCCGAACCTTCCGACCGGGCCTCTGATTGGGCCAACCCTCAACGAACTGCTGCCTGGCGGATCCTCTGGGACTCCAGCGGCGACGCCCACACCCTAGACACACAGTCGCCCTCGTCGAATTGAGCATGTGCTCGACCGACGAGGGCGACTTCAATCACCTGAATTCCTATGTGTTGATGTGTTCTGGTTGTTCGCCCTGCTCTAGCGGCCGATCAGTCCGAGCGCGACCGCGATGCCGCGATATCGATCACGGCCAGTGGCGCGATCCTGAATATACCGATGAACGTGTGTCAACCGATCCGAAGTGAAGATGCCGCGGTAGATCCCGCCTTCGACGAGCGGGATGGCAGGCCGTTGCGTCTGGATCATGCGTCGATGAACGTCGTAGACCGAGCTGTCGACGCTCATCGGTACCACGTCGGCATCCATGAGATCGCGTACTTTCATGTTGTGCGACTTGCCAAGCTTGGCGAGCACGTCGTCTCGCCACAGCATCCCGACAACCATTCCCTTGGAAGTCACCGCTAAGTCTCGAGAGCCGCCACGAATGGCATAGTGGAGCGGCGAATCAGGAGAGATGCCACCGAAATCCCACAACGCGAACTGACCAACCCGCAGATTGCGCAGCCGCGTCTCGACCTGAATAACCATCGATTCGACATACGCCGCGACCACAATGAAGACGGCCACGAGGGGCAACACCAAATCGCGGGCGTAGATCCCGCCGATCACCAGCAATATGGCGAAGGCCTGACCGAGTGTCACGGCGATCCGCGTCGCCACGACCCGACTGCTGACGAGTGACAGGCCGGCTCGCAGCACTCGTCCGCCATCCATAGGAAACGCCGGAACCAGATTAAACACCGCCAGCATGATGTTCGCCGCCAACAAATGCAGCAGCATTCCGCCGAAGCCGGTCTCTTGCACCAGACCAAGGAACGCGGCAGGTGTGAACAGGTGTCGAGTGAGTATGACCAGCAGGATCAGTGGGATCAGACCGGCCGCGACAATTAGATTCAAGACCGGGCCGGCAATGGCAATCATCGCCTCTTTACGCGGGGAGATCGGTGCGTGCTCGATTCGGGCGACGCCGCCGATCGGCAGCAGCGTGATGTCATGCACGTGTAAGCCGTAGCGCAGCGCCAGGAACGCGTGAGCAAGTTCATGCCCGACAACGCAAATGAAGACCTCGAGCAGGATGAAGATGCCAAAGACAGCGCCGTGGAATCCCTCTTTCATAGAGATTCCCCAGTACCAGATCGCCCACAGAACCGCAATCAGCAAAGTTGGATGGACTCGAATATCGATGCCGCGAATCGTGGCGACACGTACGCCCGATTTCAAATGCGGTCCCTTCCGGAGCCGGTCAGGTCAGGCAAACTGGTCACGACCGGTTGTCACATCGTTGTGAGCTGAGACATCGTTGCCGGCGTTCGCGCACGACCGTCATGAGTGACGATGATATCACTGAATACGGCCGACGTTTACCACGGCGACAATAATCGATCGTGAATCGATGGTGGCGCCGGCCCAACCGTGGCACATCGATTGCGTTCTACGTACCTCGGCAAGTTTCAATATTGCAGGTTATCAAGTGGGCCCTCTGTCATGAGCATGACGCAGTTGAAATGTGCAGCAATATTCTTGCCACCGATTTACCGTCGCTCTATACTGAAGAAGAGGAGCGCCACGCTCTCAGAAATGTGACTCTAGGTAACTCCCCTTGAGATCCTTTCGCGACACAACAAATACAGATCGGACGTGACCGCCTGATCTGACACCGGAGCGGAGCAAGCAGACATGCCAGGGATGGAAGTTGGATACGAGCTAAACCCAGAAATGAGGCTGTGGGTCTCGCCGAGCCTCATCGAGGCGAACTATATTCTCAGCCTCTCGCGCATGGAGCTTCAGGGGGTTATCGAGCAGGAGCTGGACGAAAACCCGGCACTCGAAATGGAAGATAACCAGGTCTGTCCAATCTGTGGTGCCGTAATGGAAGGCTCGTATTGCCCGAACTGCCTGATCACCCAGAAAGACGACGATCGTTCCGAAGAGTCGTTTGAGGATTTTCCAGAACAGCTCTACACCGCACCGCCTCCCAGCCGCGGCGATTCGGACGACTTCGACCCCATGACGCTGGTCGCTTCGGAGCAAACACTAGAGCAGCAGATCCTCTCCGATGTCTCGACCCTCTGTCAAAACGGCGACCTACGCGTCGCTGAGTATCTGGTCGGTTCGCTCGACGAACGCGGTTTCATCTCAGCTTCCGTCGAAGAAGTGTGCATCCTGTTCAACGTGTCGCCTGAATACGTCGAAAAAGTCATCCAGAAGATTCAGGATGTCGCACCGGTCGGCGTCGGCGCTCGCAACCTTCAGGAATGCCTCCTTATCCAAATTCGATACCTCACTGCCAGCGGGGTCGACGTTCCGCCTTCCGTCGAGACGATCGTCGGCGAATACATCGACGAGCTCGGAGCGCACAAGTTCGGCTACGTTGCCAAAGAGCTCGACATCTCGCATGAGGACGTCGAAACGGCGCGCGAGTTCATACGGACGCACCTCAACCCGTTTCCGCTTCAGAATCAGGAGGCGCGTTCCTGGAAGACGCCACTGCGTTCCCCCTACGTTGCGCCGGACGTCATCGTCAACCTGCGCGACGGGGAGCTGCACGTCGAGGTCGTCGATACGCGCCAGTTTCATCTGCGTGCCAACCCGCTCTATAGCCGGATCGCACAAGAAATCGGCCGCAGCCGCACCCGAGGCGATTTCAACGACGATGAGCGCCAGCACATCCGCGAGTTCGTCAACCGGGCCAAGCTCTTCATGTCGAACATCAGCCAACGACGCGAGACCTTGTTCAAGATCTCGAAATGCATTGTCGAGCTGCAAGAAGACTTCCTCCGCGGCGGCGTCCGCGAGCTACGTCCACTGACACGAGCCGTTGTCGCTCAGCAAGTTGGCGTGCACGAGTCGACCGTCAGCCGCGCTACCGCCAACAAGTTCGTCATGCTTCCTAACCGGCGTGTCATTCCGTTTAGCGACTTCTTCACCCCATCGCTCAGCGTCAAGGACGTCATCAAGGAGATGATCGACGGCGAGGGCGATCCGCTCACCGACCGCCAGATCTGCGACATGCTCAGCCGCAAGGGCATCCGCATTGCTCGTCGCACGGTGGCGAAATACCGCGCCGAGCTCAACATCCTGCCCAGCACGATGCGTTGATCTCCCAAATTCAGATGTGACCGTACAGGGCCGGGGGTTATAATGCTCCCGGCCTATCGTATTCAACCTGTGTGGGAGGCGGAATGAGGAGTCTGCGAAACGTCCTCGAAGTCCGGCAGTTCGACCGTGCGCAGCTTGATTCGCTTTTCACGCGCGCGGATGAGATGCGGATCATTGCCGATGCCGGTGGCTCGAATCGCCTCAGCGGAAAGATCCTCGCAACCCTCTTCTTCGAACCAAGCACCCGCACCAGACTCAGTTTTGAATCGGCTATGACGCGCCTTGGTGGCTCTGTGCTGACAGCCGAAAACGCCATCGAGACCTCATCCTGGGCCAAAGGTGAGACCATCGAGGATACGGCTCGCATCGTCGAGTCGTATGCCGATGCCATCGTCATGCGACATCCGCTCGCCGGATTTCCAACGCGCGCATCCGAAGTCATCAAGATTCCGGTAATCAACGCTGGTGATGGAGCGCGTGAGCATCCGACCCAGGCGCTACTCGACCTCTATACGATCAGCCACGAGCTCGGACGCATCGACAATCTGCGCATCGCCATGGTTGGAGATCTCAAATACGGCCGGGCTCCGCGCTCTCTGGCTCTGTTGTTGACGCAGGCCGCGAACATCGACCTGGTCTTCATCTCACCGCCCAATGTACGCATGGGCGAGGATGTGACGTCGGAATTGACGTCCAAAGGCATCGGATACGAAGAAGAGACCGATCTGATGAGCGTGCTGCCAGATGTGGATGTGGTCTACCAGACGCGCATTCAACACGAGCGATTTGACTCCGAGGCCGATTACGAAGCGGCGCGCGGCAAGTACGTGATCGATGCAGCGGCGATGGAGGCGCTAAGCCCCAAAGCTATCGTGATGCATCCACTTCCCCGCGTCGACGAAATTGATCCTCGCGTCGATAGCGATCCCCGGGCGGCCTACTTTCGGCAGGCGCTCAACGGGGTTTACGTTCGCATGGCGATTCTGGACTGGCTCCTCAGCGAGGACTGAATCTCCGAAGACTAGAGCTCCGCGGTGTATGCCGCGAGACGCTGAACGCCAACTCGCCGCAACTTGCGCAATGCCTCGTTCTCCAGTTGCCGCACGCGCTCGCGACTGATGTTGAGCTGGGTACCGACCTCGGCCAACGTGTGTGGCGTGCCGTTGCCGAGCCCGAAACGTAGCTGCAACACGAGCCGCTGGCGCGGATTCAGACACTCAAGCACTTCGGCCACATCGCGCTGCAGAAGCACTTCCTCGGCGATCTGTTGAGGGCTGCGGGTCACCTCATCGGCGATGATATCGCCGAGGTTGGTCTCGTCCTCGGTGCTGAGTGGAGAATCGAGCGAGATCGTGCGCTGAGCTGCCTGGATGATCTGCTCGACCTTCTCCGGCTGCACGCTCATCGCTTCCGCGAGTTCTTCTGGCCGCGGCGGTCGACCAAGCTCCTGAGTAAGCTGAGCCAGCGCTCGGCGGTACTTGGTGATGCTGTCGGCCATATGCACCGGAAGGCGGATCGTGCGGCCCTGGTCGGAGATGGCGCGCGTAATCGCTTGTCGGATCCACCAGGTCGCGTAAGTGCTGAAGCGATACCCGCGACGCCAGTCATACTTTTCGACGGCTCGCATCAGCCCGAGATTGCCCTCCTGCACCAGATCGAGGAGCGACAACCCACGACCAAGATAACGTTTGGCGATGCTCACGACCAAGCGCAAATTGGCCCGCACAAAGCGCTGCAGAGCGTCGACGTCACCCTGCTCCACGCGCTTGGCGAGCTCGACCTCTTGATCGGCGGTAAGGAGCGGAACCTTGGAAATATCGCGCAGGTAGAGACGCACCGGATCGGTGACCACTGTCGGATCGAACTGAGCCATGCGGTCCAGCTGATCATCCGCCGTGTATTCCTCGAGCGCGAGATTCTTTTCAACTTCTTCGTCTTCGACGGGCTCAGGAACTGGCTGGTTCTGCCCAGTCAATTCCTCGTCGTCTCGCGGCTCTTGTGCGTTGTAATTGGATCGATCGACCATGAAAGATGAATGCTCCTCACCAGTGGAGATGTTCGCGAAAAGAGCGGCTCAAGACGTCTGATGCATTTGCACGCGCCGCTCGAAGTGTCCTGATCTCGTGCCTTCGATGGTGGAGAATCCTCGCCGGGAGAATAATAACCGTAACCGAACCGGTATAATTGAGCGTTGACTGAAACGTCGGAACCCGGCCTCGATCACTGACCCATTTCAACACGTACGGTGAGACATGATTCCAACTTCATTGAGTGTGCGCAACTTCATGTGCTACCGCGCGGGCGTCGATCTCGACTTCCGCGGTGTTCGGATCGCCTGTCTCTCCGGGGACAACGGCGCGGGCAAGTCCGCCCTTCTCGACTGTATAACGTGGGCGCTCTGGGGTAAAGCCCGCGTCAACAGCGACCGGGAGCTCATGGCCCTCAACACCACCGAAATGGAAGTGACATTCGGGTTCGAGCTCAACGATCAAGAGTTCCGCGTCACTCGACGCCGTAGCCGCGGCGGATCAGGTCCGCTCGCCCTCGATATCCAAACGTTCGACAGCGATCGTTGGCGTTCGATCGGTGGCACAACCGCGCGGGAAACGCAGCGCGCCATCGATCAGCTCCTCAAAATGGATTACGACACATTCATCAATTCGGCTTTCATCTTGCAGGGACGAGCCGACGAATTCACGACCAAGACTCCCGCACTAAGAAAGCAGACTCTGGGCGAGATCCTCAATCTGGCGGACTACGACCACTACGAAGAGATGGCCCGACAGCAGCTGCGGGACCGCGAACGACAACTTCGCGAAATCGATGCCGAGATCGCCCGCATAGATGAGCGACTTAGCGAGCTTCCCACGCGTCTCACCGAAGTTGAGGCGCTGAGCGGTGAACTGATCCTGATGGCGGACCACATGGAGCAGGCTGCAAGTCGCGCGACCGCCCTGCGACAGCAGCTGCATATCCTGGAGATCGTAGCTCGACAGCGCGAACAGATCGCGACCGACCTCGCTGCGCTCGATCGGGAGATCTCGAAGTTGACATCGGATCGAGCGCAGACCGTCGCACGCATTGAGGCCCATCAGGCGATGCTCGAGCGGCGGGAAGAGATCGAGTCGCGACACGCCGAATTATCACGACTGCGAAGCGAACAGGAGCGAATCGGTCTGATCCTCGCCGAGCGACAACAGATTATTCAGGAGCGGCAAACGCTCGATGCACGAGTACAGCGGGCCAGACACGAGATCGAGAGTCAATTGCGCTCCGCGCGGGATCGATTGGAGCAGGAACGGCGAATCGCGGGCACGCGACCCAAGATCAATTCTGAGTCACAACAGCTGACAAGCGACATTGACGGGCTCAACGACGTCGCAGGGTTGGTCGACGGCCTTCGCGCCACGCAGTCCTCGCTCGAATCCAAGCGTGGAGAGCTGACCTCGGAGAACGAACGCCTGCGCGTCGACATGAACGAGCTCAAGGAAAAGATGGAACAGATCCGGCAGGCGACGGCGATCTGCCCCGTCTGTCGTCGTGAGCTGGGCCCTGACGAGCGACGTCGAGTCTCCGCTGAATATCAATCCGAGGGAACCGCACTCGGCGATCGGTTCCGGGCCAACCGTGCTTCTCTCGAACAGATCAAGACAGACATTGACGCGAACACAAAAGCGCTTGAGGTTCAGGAGGCGCGTCGCGCAAGATTGGAATCTCTGCGCCGGCAACAAGCGTCGATGGTGGAACGGCTGACGGCGTGTGAGCGTGCGGACAGTGAGGTCGCGACGCTGACGGAGCGAGAACGAGATCTGTCTCATCGGCTAGTAGCAGACTCTCTCGCATCCGAAGAGCGTGCCAGGATCGCGGAATTGGACCAGAAACTGTCAGGTCTCGCATACGACGATGTCGAGCATCGGCAGATGCAGCGTCGGATCGCCGAGCTGATCGACGTTGAGCGCGAGGTCAGCGCGCTCCTTAGCGCGAGCGCCGCCGTCGAGTCTGGTCGTCAACAGATCGAGATGATCGATGACTCGATTGCGAATCGTACCGCCGCCCGCCAACAGAAGGTCGGGCAAGAAATTGAGCTTGCCGCGCAGATACAGGGCCTGGACAAAGTTCGCGATGATTTCGAGCTGGCCGAGATCGATTTGCAGCGCCTCGAGCGCTTGCGCGGCGAACTTCAGGAGCGATTCGGCGCGGCCCAGCAACGCGTTCGCGACCTCGAAGCCGCGAAAGATGAACGCGCCGAGCGAGGGCGACTTCGACAGCGCGTAGCCGATGAGGTCACGACCTTCGACGAACTGACGGTCGCCTTCGGCAAGCGCGGCATCCAGGCCATGATCATCGAAAATGTGGTCCCGGAGTTGCAGGACGAGGCCAACCGCATCCTGGACAAAATGCCCGGAAACACCATGCGGGTCGAGTTCCGCACGCAGCGGCAGACGTTACGCGGAGAGGGAACGATCGAGACGCTCGACATCGTCATCAGCGACGAGGTCGGCAGCCGTAACTACGAGCTCTACAGCGGCGGCGAAGCGTTTCGGGTCAACTTCGCTATCCGCGTGGCGCTGAGCATGTTGCTGGCCAAACGCGCTGGAGCACGTCTGCAGACGCTCGTGATCGACGAGGGCTTTGGCACGCAGGACACGCGCGGACGAGATGGCCTGATCGAAGCTATTCGCGCGGTCGAATCCGACTTCCGCATGATCCTGGTCATCACCCACATCGCCGAGCTGAAAGACGTTTTCCCAACCCGCATCGACGTCGTCAAAGGCGTGGATGGCTCGCTGGTATCAATCAATTGACGTGGCTCGTGAGAGGAATCGTCGATTCATGCGACGATGTTGTCATGCGCGGATCATATACATCGCTGAAATGGGGCTGACATGGAGAGCCTTCACGGCATCTACAACATTTTGACGACGCCGTTTCTGCCTGACGGATCCCTGGACGAAACGAGTCTCCGACGACTTGTTGATTCGGTCATCAAGATGGGCGTCTCCGGGATTACGATCCTCGGGGTGGCGGGCGAAGCGCAGAAGCTGACCGAGCCGGAGAAGCGCCGCCTCATCGAGATCGTGATGGAGGTCAATGATCGTCGCGTGCCGATCATCGTGGGAGCCTCCCGCGACGGCACCGACACGACCATCGCCGCTTGTCGTCAAGCTGAAGAGGCGGGTGCGTCCGGCGTCATGATCGCTCCGCCAACCTTCTCTCAACCTGGCCCAAGCATGATCGAGCATTTTCGACGGGTTGGCGCGGCAATCGGCATTCCGATCACGCTGCAAGACTATCCGCCGGTCAATGGTGTGACGCTCTCGCCGCGCGCCATGGCAGACCTGGTCGAAGCCGTGCCGTCCGTCATGACCATCAAGCTCGAGGATCCGCCGACGCCGCAGCGCTTCGCGCAGACGCTTGCCTTGACCGGCGACCGCATCTCGATCGTTGGTGGGCTCGGAGGCATGTATTTTCTGGATGAGCTCCGTCGTGGCGGAAGCGGCGCCATGACCGGATTCGCGTTCCCGGAAGTGCTGGTCGGAATCTGGTCAGCCTGGAGCTCCGGCGACCGAGACCGCGCCGCACGCCTCTATTACAAATATCTGCCGGTTCTTGTCTTTGAGGGTCAGCCCAAGCTGGGCGTCGCGGTGCGCAAGGAGATTCTCAAGCGCCGCGGACTGATCGACCATGCCGTCGTTCGGCATCCTGGCCCCAAGCTGGACGACGGGACGGTCGTGGATTTGAGTGAAACGCTGGCCTACACCGATATCGTCGCCGATTTCCCGATCTGATCGCTCTTCGATTCCTGTGGACCGGCCATGAGCGTTGGTCAATCCCCAGCTATGGTGCGGAACCAACCGAAACCACGCGGCGGATCGTAGAAGGTTACGTCAACTGTCCGTGACTCCCCTGGCTGGAGCGTTCCCATCGTGACGAATCCGGACGAGTAATCATCGATATCACCCGTCGATGAAAACAGCGTCACCACGAATGTCGGCCGAGATATTGGCTGGTCTGACGTGTTCTGAATCGTCGCCTTGATGTGATAGTCGCCGCTCGCCAGATAGTTGGACGTCGTCATTACGACCGACACGGACGATTGCGTCGCGGACGGGTCGATGTCCCCCTTCACGCTCGTTTCGATGTGATCGTAGCTCGGACCTGAATCGAACCACACCCGGAACGGCAACGACGTATTCGTCTGGATCGTCGAGAAGTCTAGATAGGCAGACTGCGTGGCAACCACCTCATCATTCGCGGACAGGAGCTTGACCGTCACCGAGACGTTTGAATAGGTCGCGTTCGAGTTGTTCTTGACCTGCCCCAGGAAGACCCAGTTGCCGTTCAAGTCCTTGGACGCGGTCACGGCCGACGTGCCGAGCGCATTGGCCGCATCGGAACCGTAGCGCCATTCATAATAGTGACGACCAACGTTTCCGGCTTCGACCTTCCAACCGTCGGAGTTCGAGGGTGTGAAGGTCAAAATGCGTCGCTCGAACGCCTGCACCAGCACTCGGCGCGGCGTCCCACCGACGTTCACGGTCGTCCAGTACGCCTCAGAGATCGGCAGTCCCGTCGCGAAGAACGGGTTACTGAAGAGCTTGGCGTCAGTCGTCTGATAGCCGTCGTAGACCGGCCCGGTTTCGTTCATGAAATCCCAGAAGACTGAGGCGATGTCGTGCTTGGTGGCCTCGACGTAATGACCCGCGGTGACGTTGAATTCGTTGGCGCTCGGGTCGTCTCCGACGTTGGCGTGGCGATCGACCGTCTGCGTGATAACCCAGCCGTCGGGGAGCGCCCCGTAGCTCATCAATTTACCGAACGTCGCATATGTGGGGGCATTCGGATCGTTCTCGTCACCCGCGACGTTGATTTCAGCCGCGCCATAGTCGACGTACGAGTTGTTCCCCAGCTGCATCTGGCCCGTGATCATTTCTTTGGCCAGCAACCCATTGGTGACGTACCAGTCGGAGGATGGATCGGCGGTCGAATCGGTGATCTCCATGCGGCTCTTGTCGAAGTACTGCACGCGCCGCACACCGGTTTGACCGGCGACGTTTCCCTCGACATAGGGCTCGACGATCACGTCAGTGAAGGGCTCCGGTCCCCACATCCAGGTTCGGTTGACGGCGTGAACCTGCACGGGTTGATCGGTGCGATTCCAGATGCGCTGAAAGGCGTAGGAACCGATGTCCGCCGCCGACGCGGGTGCCGCTGCCTGCAATGACGGAAGCGCGCACAGCGCGAGGACTGAGAGAAGCTGAATGGCCCGTCGAAGTGCCCCCATGGTATGAGCTCCGGAATCTTGCGAGCGTCCCGCTTCCCGACTGCGGTTGCCCCAACAACGACTATTCCGGTAGACAAACCTAGGTCATCGCCCCGGTCGTTTCAGTAGCCCATTGTGACTATTTCGCCCAAGCGAAGGATCAGCGCGCGAACGGCAAACAGGGAGAACCTGCAGGATTACGTATAATCAAGCTGATCTGAGAGGAATGGCCTTGCGTCGCTCCATCTTTCTGGCCATCGTGCACAGGATCATCATCACCGGATTCCTCGGGCTCATCATCCTGGCCGTGAGTGGCATTTCGAGCGCCTCGGCGGATGGGAATCACGTCGACGTGCTCAATGTCGACGGCACCATCACCCCCACGATGCGGACCTATATCCATAACGGAATCAACAGCGCCGAAAAATCGGGCGCGAGCGCGGTCGTTCTGCGTATGGATACGCCGGGCGGGCTGAGCTCAGCCATGGACAACATCATCGAAGACATCTTGAACAGCAGCGTGCCGGTCATCGTGTACGTCGGCCCGCCGGGCGCCCGAGCCGCGTCGGCAGGTGTGTACATCACCTACGCCGCGCACGTCGCCGCCATGGCACCATCGACCAACATCGGTTCGGCCACACCCATCTTTCTCGATCAAAGTGGACAGCCGTCGAACGTCGACGACACGCTCACCCGCAAAGTCGTCAATGATGCGGTGGCGCGCATCCGAGGTCTCGCGGTCCAGCGGGGACGGAATGCGGACTGGGCCGAACAAGCAGTACGCGACGCGGTCAACATCACGGCTGATGAAGCCGTCCAACAACACGTCGTTGATCTGATCGCGCCCGATATCCCGAGTCTGCTGCAACAGGTCGATGGTCGTCAGGTTCAAACGCCGAACGGAACCGTCACCCTCGCGACGGCAGGTGCCAGCATTCACGTCAAGAACATGTCCTTGTCGGAGCAATTGCTCCAAACGATCAGCGACCCGACGATTGCGTATATCTTGTTGAGCCTTGGGATGCTCGGTCTTTTCTTCGAATTGGCGAATCCTGGTGCCATCCTGCCGGGCGTCGCGGGCGGTGTCTGCATCTTGCTCGGACTGACGTCTCTCGGCAACCTGGACACGATCTGGGCAGGAGCTCTCCTCATGGGATTTGCGTTCGTCCTCTTCCTGATCGATATTTATGTGCCCACCCACGGCGTGTTGACCTTCGGCGGAATCGCCTCGTTCGTTCTTGGCTCCTTTATGCTGTCGAATGAGGTCGATTCACCGGCGAGCAGCATTTCACGCGTCGCTATCGTGGCGGTGACGGGTCTCGTTTCAGTTTTCTTCATCTTTGCCGTCGGCGCGGTGGTGCGCACGCGGCTGAAGCGGAGCACAACCGGCGAGGAGGGCATGCGAGGGACAATCGGCGTGGTCCGCGCAAAGCTCGATCCAGAAGGCTACGTCTTCGTCGCCGGCGAGCTGTGGCACGCTCGATCATTCGTGGGAACGCTCGACGTCGGCGTCGTGGTGCGAGTGGTTGACGTCGACGGACTTATCGCGATCGTGGAACCTGAAACGACCGGGTCGCCGAACAGAGATGGAGGATCGGACGACACCGGAGCAACACCAATGATTCACAAACTTCCGGTTGGAACAACGCGAGCCGAGCGACAGAACGTCGCCGGTAGCTAGAGGAGAGTTTGATGGGGGTACTGGTCGTCATTGGGATCATCGTCGTGTTTCTCTTGATTGTGCTGAGCTCGACGATCAAGATCGTCCAGGAATACGAACGTGGCGTCGTTTTTCGTGTCGGGCGCCTGATGGGACCGCGCGGTCCTGGAATCATCCTGCTCATCCCATTCGTCGAGCGAATGGTGAAGGTTGATTTACGCACATTGACGCTCGACATCCCGGCTCAAGAGGTCATCACGCGCGACAACGTAACGATCCGCGTCAACGCCGTCGCCTACTTCCGGGTGATGGACCCGAACGCCGCCATTGTCAACGTCGCCGATCACATTCGCGCCACGTCGCAGATCGCGCAAACGACGCTCCGGAGCGTGCTTGGGCAAGCGGAGCTCGATGAACTGCTGTCCGAACGAGACAAGATCAACCTGGAGCTGCAGACGATCATCGACGAACAGACGGAACCATGGGGTGTCAAGGTGAGCATCGTCGAGGTGAAGGACGTCGAACTTCCCGACACCATGCAGCGCGCGATGGCGCGGCAGGCCGAAGCGGAACGCGAGAAACGCGCCAAGATCATTCACGCGGAAGGCGAGTTTTCCGCGGCTACGCAGCTTGGCAATGCAGCCAACATCATCTCCCAGTCGCCAGGCGCGCTGCAGCTTCGCTATCTGCAGACCTTGAACGAGATCGCCGCAGAACGAAATAGCACGATCATCTTTCCGCTGCCGCTAGATCTGATCACGCCGTTCCTGGATCTCGTAGGTCCGCGGCACAACAATTCGAAGAAGCCGGTTGCGAGCACCGACGGGGGAACTCCGACCGTTGACGCCGGTACGAACGACTGATGTCAGCCGTTCGGAGGATGGCGTGAGAGATTCGAAAGAGGAGCCGATCATCGAGGCGACCGAGCTGCTGAGGCCGCATATCGCCTCGGTGGTTCGGCGCGTCAACGTGGAAGAGTTCACAACGGTCGAGTTCGTCGAGGTAATGCAGATGGACGAGGCCTGTCAGGCCGCCTACGCGCTGGCGCTCGATCGTTGGCCGGAGTCGGACGAGACGCTGGCCAAAATGGTCATCCACGGCCAGATCATCCCAGAACTGCTACGCGCGACCCGGCTCGTCGAGTGGGCGGGATATGCCCATGGGGAAGAAGATCGCGTACGCCGTCCCCGCCTGGTGGCGCAAGCTTCAATCATCGTGAGCAAGCGTTAGGTTACTCGCGCAGGAATGGATAGAGGTCGTCGAAAGGCGATGGGATGTCGCTCTCGTCGAACGTCGCCTTGGCTCGTTGGCTTTCAACGAGCGCGATGACCTCTTTGGCCGATTCCTCGATCGACTTACCGGTTACGTCAACGATTGGCCATGGATATCCCCGGCGAACCAATCGACGGCAATACTCGAGCTCCTCTCTCACCTTCTCCGGATCGGCGTACTCGCCGCTCGAGAGGCTGCCAAGCGATTTGACCCGATGCTGTCGAATTCTCGTCAGTTCCTCGGCCGAGATCGTCAGAGCAACGATATTGGTCTGGTCGATCTCGAAAAGCTGCTTGGGTGGGTTGACACCGAGAACCACCGGGATGTTCGCCACGCGCCATCCTCGCAGCGACATGAAGATGCTGAGGGGAGTCTTGGACGCGCGTGATACCCCGACGAGCACAATGTCGGCGTCTTTGAGAGTGTCAAGCCCCTGCCCGTCATCGTGCCGGACGGTGAACTGAATCGCCTCGATGCGTCGGAAGTATTCGTCACTCAGTCCGCGAGAGGCACCTGGACGCAGGATCGGGCGCATCTCGACGTGCTGCGACACTTTGCCCAGAAGTGGCCCGGTCAGGTCGACATGGTCGATGACGCGCTGGCGACATTCCCGCAGCAACAAGCGACGAATTCCTGAGATGACGATCGTGTGAACGATGATTCCATGGTCTCGCTGAGCTAGCGCCACCACGTGCAGCACCTGTTCCCGCGTGCGAATGCCCGGATGCCGAATCAGCTCGAACTCAACGCCCGGAAACTGCACCACGGCGGCGTCGACTACGGCCTCGGATGTGGCGCCGCTGCCATCTGACACGATGTGGATCACGCATCTCTTGGGCATCTCATCTTCGATAGGCGGCATCGGATTCCCCCTTCAGCAGCGGGTGTCTCAGCGATCCAGGCATCGATCGAGATAGTACACCGAAACCGAACGGGACCGGGCTACTCTTGTCCCGCGGCTAGATCGCGTCGATACTGACGGACGCAGGGACGACGGCAAAAAGAGATGGAGTGGCGAGATGGCAATCCGTATCGTGACGGGCGGAATCGCGCAGGAGACCAACACGTTTCAGTGGGAGCCGACAACGCTTCAGGACTTCCAAAAGGGCTCGAGTCATATCGTGCGCGGAGACGAGATTCTGGCTCTCGAAGGAACCGGCACGATCTATGGCGGCATCATCGCCGAGGCCAAGGCACATGACATCGAACTCATTCCGACAACCTACGGCAGCGCGGTCCCGGGCGGGCGCGTCAGCCGCGAGGCGTTCGAGACCATGAAGAACGAGATCGTCGAGGGGATTCGCGCCGCGATGCCGAGTCGACGGCGTGCTGCTCGGCATTCACGGCGCCATGGCGCTCGAGCACAACGACGACGGCGAAGGTCCGCTCATCACCGCCATTCGCGAGGTAGTTGGTCCAGACATCCCCATCGTGGCGCCGCTCGATCTGCACACCAATCTCTCCGAGGAGATGATGGAGGAGGCGACCGCCTTCGTCGGCTACAAGGAATACCCGCACATCGACACACCCGAAACCGGCGCACGAGCGATGCAAATTCTGGTCTCCACCATCAAGGGCGAGATTCAGCCCGTGATGTCGCACGTCAAGCTACCGTTGATCGCTCCGAACCAGTCGATGGTCACAACCTGGCAATCGCCGTTGAAGAAGGCGATCGATCGAGCTCGCGAGATCGAAAAGGAGCCGGGCGTGGTCGCCGCGACCGTCCTGGGCGGATTCCCGTTCGCCGACATCCCGTACACGACCGTTTCGACCATCGTGGTGACGGACAACGACCGAGCGCTGGCCAAGAAGTACGCCAACGAACTCGCTCAGATTTGCTGGGATCTACGCGAGGATTTCACCATCCACCCAACACCTGTGAAAGACGCCATCGCAGAGGCTCTCGCCGGAAAACCAGGCAGCGTCTACGTTTTGGCCGACATTTCCGATTCAGGCGCCAGCGGCACCGCCGGTGACGGTACCGCGATCCTCAAGGGCTTGCTGGAAGCGAACGCGACCTCGACTGCGGTGGCGCAGATCATGGATCGCGACGCGGTTGATGCGTGCATCGCGGCCGGTGTCGGCAGCACGGTGAACCTCGAGCGTCGGCGGCAAACATGACGGACTCCACGGCGAGCCGGTCGAAGTTACCGGCAAGGTGCGGCTGATTCACGAGGGATCATTCGTCATCGCCGGGCCAATGGGCGCCGGGACGACTGCCAGTCGCGGTCGAACAGTTGTGCTCGAGATCAACGGACGCAACGGCATCGAGCTTCAGCTGACCGATCTGCGCGGGCACCCGAGTGATCTGAACTTCTTCCGCGCCTTCGGCATCGAGCCAACGCAGCGTCGCATTCTGGTGCTTAAGAGTGCCGCCCACTTCCGAGCCGCGTTCGAGCCGATCGCGACCAAAGTGATCGAGGTCGAGGCGCCGGGGATCAGCAGTCCGAATCTGCACAGCTTCGACTACAAGCATCTGCGGCGCCCGGTCTATCCACTCGATCCGGACACGACCTGGTCGCCGGAACAATAGGCAATGCTGGTCCGTGCTCAGGCGAACTCGATGAGCGGAATGCTGGTCTCGCGGAGCAGGTCTCGCCCTGCGAAATATTGAGCCACGCGAAGGATCTCTCAATGCTGGACACGACGATCATTCCGACGTCCTGAGAGATCCTTCACAGCGGTTCAGGATGACGAATTTGCGATATTGCATCCTTCAGAGTGACAGATTCTCCGTGACAATCCACTCAGAAGATGGCCACGGAGGATGTGCCAGACCATGGGCGGACCAATGTATATGTGTCATCCTGAACCGCAGTGAAGGATCTCCCCCCATTTCACGGAGAGGGCAGTTTGCATACGGAGAGATGCTTCGACTCCGCTGCGCTCCGCTCAGCATGACAAGTCCTCTGTGGTCACCTACTCAGGATGTCATGAAAACGCACCTGCCAACCGTGAATGTTGGGTGCCAGAATCATTGTGGCCACCTAGTCAGAATGTCACGTCTGCGTTGCTTGCCTGATCCTGATGGCAAAAGCTGTTCGCAGGTTTTCATTACAGTTGGCGCATTCCGCCAACGAACTCACCGGCGTCAGCCATCGATCCGTGACCTCTGGTATTGGTTGGTCGAGAAACCCACGGTGTAGAATCGGCCAACTGACCGGCCCGATGGCTCGGAGGAATTCCACCGAACTGAACGGACGATCCACTGCATGCAACCTAGCTCCACGACGTTATCCGCGGAAGCCGGTTCCTATTCACTCCCCGCACAGACAGCAAAGTCTCACAAAGCACACAAGACGCTGGGGCAGCGCCTTCAGACCGAGCTACGCCTGGAGCACGTCCTGTATGTCGTCATCCTTCTCGTCGCCGTCCTGACCCGATTCTGGGATCTGGGATCGCGAGCACTGCACCACGACGAGTCGCTTCACTCCTACTTTTCCTGGATCTACGCCAGCGGCAACGGCTATATTCACGATCCGTTGATGCACGGTCCGTTTCTCTTTCACGCCACCGCGCTGATGTACCTCCTCTTCGGCGCCACCGCCGCGGTCTCTCGCATAGCTCCAGCCCTGCTCGGCGTCGTGCTGGTGATGCTTCCCTGGTTGTTGCGCGGTGAGCGACTCCTGGGACGATGGGGAGCGCTGTGTTCGTCGGCCCTCTTGCTTGTCTCGCCCTCGATCCTCTACTACAGCCGGTTCATTCGACACGACATCTTCGCGGCAACGGGTGCATTGCTCCTGTTCACCGCCGTTGTGCGCTATATCGAGGTCCCGCAACCGCGCTGGGCGATCGTCGGTGGACTATCGATCGGCTATCTCCTGACGACCAAGGAGATCAGCTTCATCGTCTTGTTCGTCTTCGCGATATTTCTTGGAGTCGCCATCGCGCTGCGAGTCGCGCCGTTCCTGCTCGCGGTTGGAGCGTCGGCGGTCGTCTCATTCTTCATCGCCAGCAAGGTCTTGCACTCGCTTGGGGCGCCTGCATTGCCTGGTATCCCCTGGGACCAACCGAGTGGGCCGCAGATCCAGCACTTCATCATTCAGCTCATCGAGCATCCGGTCGTCATCGCTGGGATCGCCATTTTGATCCTGTCGGTCGTCGTGGCCGCCTGGTTACTGGATCGTCGACGACCGACGGACAGAAACTGGGTTGACGGAGTATTGGGAGATGCACCGATTGGCTCAACGGCGGCGGCACTGCACGAGCTTCTCAGCGAGCGACGCGCGCTGCTGGTCGCCGTCATCGGTGCATTCGCGTTCTTCACGGTGCTGTACACATCCCTCTTTACCAACATGGCCGGTTTGGCCAGTGGCACCTTCGGGGCGCTCGGATACTGGCTTGGGCAGCAGGGTGTGCAACGTGGTCAAGAGCCCTGGTTTTACTATTTGCTCCTCCTGCCGCAATACGAGTTCGTGGCGGTGCTCATCTTTCCGCTGGCCGCCATCGGGGTCGCCTGGCAATTGCTTCGAGCCTGGAGATCCAATTGGTCTCTGACGTCGCGGACCTTTGTGCGCGGATTCCTGCTCTTCTGGTCGCTCGGAATGCTGGCCGTCCTCTCCTGGGCGGGCGAAAAGATGCCCTGGAACGTCACTCACATTGCGCTGCCGATGACGCTGTTGGCGGGGTCGTTCGCCGGAGACGCGCTTGAGTATCTCGAACGGCGCTGGCGCACCTGGGACCGGCGTGTACGCGTCGACACGATGCTGGTTGGTGTTGGCGCTCTGACGCTTCTGGCCACCGCGTTTCTCTCCTTCGCCTGGGCAAGCAACGGCACCTATGAACTGGTCGACAACTCTTATGTCCATGCATTGCGCGGCGGAGCTGAATCGCATTGGTGGGCGTATATCTACTTCCCCTGGATGCTGCTCGTCGCGGTCGTGCTTCTTGGCGTGAGTCGCGTTGGCGCGCGACGGGCGTTGAACGCGACGTTGCTGGCCGTCGTCGTGGCGTTCATGCTGGCTCAGATACACGCCGAGTGGCGACTAACGTATCGCGAAGGTGACGTTCCCCGCGACATGCTGGTTTACGTTCAGACCACGCCGGACGTCCCGCGCGTCACCAATCAGCTACAGGACCTCTCGCAGCAGGCGACGGACGGGATGGGACTGACCATTTGGTACGACGATGTGACGCAATGGCCGTTCAACTGGTATTTGAAGGATTTCCCAAATCGACGCTACATCGGTCGTGAGCTCCCGTCGCCGCTTGACGCGCAAGTGATCATCATCTCCGACGACGTGCTGACGCAGCAGATGGAGAAGGAGCTCGGCGCGAACTACACCTACCAGGAATATCCGATGCGCTGGTGGTTCCCGGAGGAGGACACGTACCGGCGCTTCGCCTATGCTCCGGACATCAAGCAAGAGTCACGTCAGAACTATCAGGACAGCAAAAAGCCACCATTCACACTGCTTGACGTGGCTGAAAGCGTTTGGTCCAGCCTCTGGTCCATGCGCCACCCGAGCGAACAGGCCAAGATATTCCGCATGGTGGCGTATCGCGAAGTGCCGAGCGGTTTCGGATCGGTCAAATTCAGAGTCTACGTTCGAAACGATCTGATGCCATACTTCAACCAGATACGCTATTGAATGTTGTTTCGCCACGGTCGGGCCGTGGCTCATGAGCACACGAACAAACGACGTCGAGGAGGCGGGTGAAGTGCACGAAAGTGCCAATGCGATTGACGGTCATCGAGACGAGCTCGGCGAGCCGTCGATACTTGACCGCACGATTAGTCTCGAATCTCTTTCGTGGATGAGCCTCGGATGGGTCGCGGTGGCCATCGTCGGGTTCTTGCTGCGCGTGGCGAACTTTTCCGCTTGGCCCCTCTCGGCGAGCGAGGGTCGCCTGGCGACCGACGCGCTTTCGATCGTTCAGGGCGCCTCGGTTCCAGCCACAGCGTCGACCTCGCCGTTGCCAACCGCGCTGACGGCTCTGAGCCTCTTCCTCTTCGGCGCGAGTGACGGCATCGTGCGGGTCGTTCCGCTGATCGCCGGTCTCGGAACGCTGGCGTTGATCGGATGGCTGCGACCGTTCGCCGGTCGCGGAGCAACACTCACGACCGCACTCGTCGTTGCGATCTCTCCGACGTTGGTGATGGCGTCTCGGCACGCGACCGATGGAGGACTGCTCGTTTTCAGCATGTTGCTGACGTTCGTCGTCGGACTCTGCTGGCATCGGAATCGCACGACTGGTCTTGCGGTGCTCTTTGGCATCGCGGCGGCGATGACGGTTATGTCCGACCCAATCGGCTGGATTGCGCTCCCTATCGTGGCGGCCGTGGTGCTGCTCATTTCGGACGAGCGAACCACACCGGTGCGCGAGCTACCATTCGTCGCTCTCGGTGCGGGCGTCACGATCCTGGTCGTTTCAACAAACCTCTTCGTCCACCCAGCCGGTTTTTCTGACTTCTTCCGCGAGAGCTTGCGGACGCTCTGGAATCAACATCTCACGAACGCCGGTGCGGATTGGCACCTGGCCGTTTTCCAACTCTTCATCGATGAACCACTCTCGATCCTGTTGGCGGTCTCCGCGGTCGTACTGATTTGGCGCTGGCGACGGGAACGCGAGGAGACTCCGGTTTTCGCCTATGGGTTGATACTGTGGGTGCTGCTTGGATTGCTCTTCGGGTCGCTGCTGGGTGACAAAGGACCGGCACTTTACACGCTGACGGCGCTGCCTCTCGCGTTGCTCGCCGGGCTCGGACTTGACATGGTGATAAGCCGTGTCGTCTGGCCGGACGTGATCACGCCCCGTGGCGCGGTCTTCGTTGTGCTCATTCCGGTGACATTCTTTGCCGCCGTGAGCACCTATGGATTGTTGGCAAGCGACGTCGGCGCGGATGCGCTCTCCTGGATCGTGACGTTCCTGTTGGTGGCAATCGTCGTCTTCGCTCCGCTGCTGGCTCTGACGATCTGGTTACGGCACGCAATCGACGGGTGGGCGGAATTGCTGCTCATCTTCGCGGTAGTCCTGTTGGCCGGGATCGGAATCCGCAGTAGCGTGCTCCTGGGAGACACCGTTAATAGTCGCGCGGGCGAGCCGCTCCTCGTCGGTGTCAGCCAACCTCCCGTGGGGCTTACGGTCAATCAGATTCGCGCGGTCAGTCGGGACATGACCACGTTCGAGCAAGATGTGCTCGATCCCACCGGCGGTCATGGTTTGACGATCGTGATCGACTCTTCCGTTCAAGAGCCGTTTGCGTGGTATTTCCGAGACTTCCCGAACGTCCAGATTCAGGACCCGGGCAACCAAATATCGAACACCGAGGAGCCGCAGGTTCTGATCGCGCGGTCGGACCATGGATCGATGCTGGAGTCGAATACGAATCGACTGCAACGGACCCTACCGCTCGAAAGCACCGCCGCCCTTTCATTGACTGATCCGGGTTTCAGCCAGTTGATCGGAGACCTGTTCCATCCTGGCCGATGGCAGCGATATCCGGAGTTCCTGATCAACCGGAAGGTCGATCTACCGACCGATCCGACCCACTTCATCGTGTCGTATCGTCAGGACGTCGTGACACAGATGTACGGATCGGTGCCGCCGTCGAACCCGTAATGGCAATCATCAATAGGGAGAATGATGGAACTTAGCCGACACCGACCAGATCGCCCACCACGCGGTTGAGGTCGTCGAGGTCGAATGGTTTCGGCAGGTAGGCGTCGGCATGCGAAGCTTTGGCATGAGCCAGCGCTTGAGGATGTGCCGAAATGAGTACGCTCGCTACCTCACCGTACAGGGGCTGTTGTTTGAGTTGGTTGATGAAATCGGATCCGAGGCCGTCAGGCAGTACCAAATCGGTGATCACGACTCGAGGGTGGCATTCGTCGACCGCGCGCTTTGCGGCAGCGATTCCCGCTTCGGTGTGGACCTCGAAGCCAGCATCTTGCAGAACCCAGGAGATTAGATCCGCGATGCCTTGATCGTCCTCTACCACCAGTATTTTCAAGTCGCGCTCAGTGACACACACAGGATTACCTATCAATCGATTCGGGACTTTCGCTCCACCAAGCAAAAAGCTGCGCGTCGCCCTCCGTCTCTCCCGCGGACACCCTGATATGATTTGCAGGGTCGTTGACCCGCAGGTCGCAGAAGATATGCCATCAGAGCGACGCACCATTGATATTGTCCCATGGCAAGACCGTTGATTCAGCGTTTCGCGCAACTCGACCTTGGTTGAGAAGGGTCATTTGCTTGTCCGACCGCATATTGGTCGTCGAAGACGATAACCACATCGCTCAACTATTGCGCATCTACCTCCAACGGGAAGGGTTCGAAACGCACATTGCGAGTGAGGGCCGCGAGGGGTTGCGATTGTTCGGTGAAATCGAGCCCGACCTCGTGATTCTCGATCTCATGCTTCCCGGCTTACATGGCCGCGACGTCTGCCGCGCAATTCGAACCCGCAGTGCGACGCCCATACTGATGCTCACGGCACTCGACGATGAGCGAGATGTCGTCGAAGGGCTCGATCTTGGCGCTGACGACTACATCACCAAACCCTTCAAGCCAACCGTGCTGATGGCGCGCGTGCGCTCCGTGCTTCGCCGTTCGAATGGACCGACCAACTTGATCCAGGAGATCACCGTTGGCAACCTGGTCATTCGGCCGGAGGAACGCACGGCGTCGATCGACGGAACCGATCTCGAACTACGCACCAAAGAATACGACCTTCTGTTGTCGCTCGCGTCCCGCCCTGGAATCGTTCTTACGCGTGAAAATTTGCTGCGCCAGGTATGGGGTCGTGACTACGACGTCGATACTCGCACCATCGACGTGCACATCAATCGATTGCGCGCCCGCCTGGCTGATTGCAAAGCTGAGATCGAGACGGTCCGCGGCGTTGGCTATCGATTGACGCACGCAGGATAGTTCGAAACCATCATGACCGCGAACGCTGATCGCAGACATAATCCATCCCCATACGGAGACGAATCGCCTGAGCTTGCACGTCGAGGCTCGTGGATGCCGCCGTTGCGCGATTCGAGGCCCTAGCCGTGCTTGGCAGTTTGCGCTCCCGAATCTTGGTCTCTCATCTTGCCGTCATTCTGGTCGTCTTTGGCCTGACGTTCGTCGTGGCATTCATCCCGATTCGAAACGCGCAGAATCGGCTCGAGATCCAGCGTTTGGAATCGTTGGCCGCACCCGTCGCAGTTGGATCCGGTTTCTTATTGGGTCGACCCGCTCTCTCGCCGTCGACAAGCGAAATACTTGACACGCAAGCAAACCAGCTCAACGTTCGCATGGTTTTGATCGACCGAGACGGCGCGATCATCCACGACACGAAACCGACTGAGCCGCTGACGACGCAACTGCTAGCCAAGCTGCGATCGGCGGCACTAAGACTCGATCAACGGGCCACGTTGAATGGACCCAGTGGGCGCTTGCCACCCAACGACCGCAGCATCTACGTCGGAACGAGCGGACGCGACCGGGTGGTACTGACGCTCCTGTCTCAGGTGGACGGTCGCTACATCGCGACCATTGCGCCGCGGGGACGACCGCTGCTGAGAGAATTGCTCATCCCGCTGGTTCTGGCGCTCGCCATTGGGTTCATGGGCGCGCTCATCGCCACGCTCTTCCTGAGCCGGTCGATCGCGCTGCCGATCTCGCGGTTGACGCAAGCCGCCAACGCCGTAGCCGGTGGCGATCTGAACCGAAGCGTCCCCGGCGAGGGGAGTGATGAGGTCGGGAGACTGGTCCGAAGCTTCAACGAGATGGTGAATCGACTGCGAGTCACCTATGAGAGTCAGCGGCGTCTGCTGGCGAACATCGCCCACGAGCTGCGAACACCGTTGACGTCGATCCAGGGATACGCCCAGGGACTCAGCGACGGCGTATTCGTCACGGAAGAGCAGCGACAGGAAGCGCTCGACACGATCGGTGAGGAAAGTGAGCGTGTCAACGACCTGCTCGTGCAGATACTTGAACTGGCGCGGTTGGAGTCGGGTCAGTCCGGTCCGCGCATTCGCGAAGTCGACGTCGACGAGATCATCAGCCGTGTATTGCGACGTCACAAAGTGGAGGCCGACAACAGTGGCATCGAGCTTGCCGGTCCTCCACCGGGCTCTCGAAAAGTGCTCGGAGACGAGGGATTGATCGACCAGGCCATCGACAATCTGGTGCGCAATGCCATCCGCCATACGCCGGAGGGGGGCGCTGTGGATGTCGGGATATCCTCCGCGATCAGTGGAACCCGTGGAACTACCGGGGTACGCATTCGCGTTTCGGACACGGGCAGTGGTATTCCGTCGGAAGCGTTGCCCCATATCTTCGATCGTTTCTATCGAGCCAACGGCAATGAGGTGCCAGAGAACCAAAACGGCAACGAGCACGGGTTCGGTTTGGGCCTGTCGATCGTTCGGGAGATCGCCGCGTCGCACGGCGGCGCCGTGAGCGTGGAGAGTGAACTGGGAAAGGGAACGACGTTCGTACTGGATCTCCCGATACCCGAAGACGCTCGTTCCAGCAACGGAGAACGAACGCAACAATGATTTCGCCAGTGGCCTTCCATCGTACCCGTCAGCTGGTCCAATTCGTTGAGTCTAGTGTCCCTTCGCTGCGACCTAATCCACAGTAGGGAAAGTTTGACGTGTGGGCACGAACGCTGCTACGATCACCGGAGATTCGCCTCGCGCGAGTCGCACAGTCACTTCTTTTTGGAGGACAAGTCCATGCTGCTTGAGCGCATAAACGATCCGGGGGATCTGAGGTCGCTGACGATCCCTGAGATCGAGACAGTGGCACGTGAACTCCGCGAGCTCATCTTCGAGGTCGTGGTTCACCAGACTGGGGGCCATTTCGCATCCAACCTTGGATCGGTCGAGCTCGCGTTGGCACTGCACTACGTCTTCGATTCTCCCAAGGACAAGATCGTCTGGGACGTTGGTCATCAGGCATACCCGCACAAGATCCTCACCGGACGTCGTGACCGCTTCCCGACGATTCGTCAGGAAGGTGGACTGAGCGGCTTCCTGCAGCGCGAAGAGAGCGAACACGATCAGTTTGGCGCTGGGCATGCCAGCACCTCGATTTCGGCGGCCCTCGGCATGGCGGTCGCGGGCCAGCTCAAGGGAGAGCGATTCCACTCCATCGCGGTCATAGGCGACGGAGCATTGACGGGCGGCATGGCGTATGAAGCGTTGAACAACGCCGGAAGCCTGCAGGTTCCTCTAATGGTCGTGCTGAACGATAACGAGATGTCGATTGCCCCGAACGTCGGGGCGCTGCCAAAGTATCTGAGCCGCATTCGCACCGACGAGCGTTACAGTCAGGCCAAGGCTGAAGTCGAGCGCCTCCTCTCACGCGTGCCGCAGGGTGATTTACTCCTCGAGCTCGGGAAGCGAATGAAGGATGGCCTCAAGGAGGTCGTCTATCACACCATGATTTGGGAAGAGCTGGGTTTCACCTACATCGGCCCGATCGACGGACACAACGTCCGCGATCTGATTGAGACGTTCGAGCAGGCCAAAACCATTCCTGGTCCAGTCTTCGTCCACGCCGTCACCGTCAAGGGTAAGGGCTACGAGCCAGCCGAGAACGATCCGTTCAAGCATCACAGCGCTTCGATTAAGAAGCCCGGCGCGCCGCCAACCCCGCCCAAGTATCAGGACGTTTTCGGAAATACACTGACCGAGCTTGCCCGCGACAACAAACGCATCGTTGCCATTACCGCCGCCATGCCGGACGGCACGGGGCTGCTCCCCTTCGTCAAGGAGCATCCGGCGCGCTTTTTCGACGTTGGTATCGCCGAGCAGCACGCGGTGACGTTTGCGGCGGGTCTGGCGACGCAAGGCATGCGCCCGGTGGCGACGATCTATTCAACGTTCCTACAGCGTGCCTACGATCAAATTATCCATGACGTTTGCATTCAAAATCTGCCGGTCGTCTTTGCCATGGATCGTGCTGGGCTGGTCGGTGACGATGGTCGCACGCACAACGGCGTCTTCGACTTTGCTTATCTGCGCTGCTTGCCGAACATGGTCGTGATGGCGCCGAAGGATGAAGACGAGCTACGTCACATGCTCGCGACCGCCATCGCCCACGAGAGTGGTCCAATCGCCGTACGCTATCCACGCGGCGCAGGAGTCGGCGTCTCGATGCTCGGCGAACCGCACACTCTGCCGATTGGTCGGGGTGAGATCATCCGCGAGGGGAGCGACGTCTCCCTCATTGCCATTGGTGGTACGGTCTTGCCGGCCACTCGCGCCGCCGAGATTCTTGCCGAGCAGGGAATCAGCGTCGAGGTGATCAACGCACGCTTCGTCAAGCCTCTGGATGAAGCTCTCATCCTCAAATCGGTCAAGAAGACTGGCGCGGTCGTCACGGTTGAGGAAGCGATGCTTGCGGGAGGATTTGGCAGCGCGGTCCTCGAGCTTCTGGCTCGAGAAAAGCTGGAGATGCCGGCTGATCGACTTGGGTTGGCCGACCGCTTCTACGACCATGGATCGCAGAACTCGTTGAGGCGCCAGGCGGGTATCGATGCTGAAAGCATCGCCACCAGAACCAAGGCGCTTATCGCCGCGGGCCAGACCGTGACCGCAAACGCTGACTAGTTAGTCGACAGACGAGCATGCCGCGGCACATGTGCCGCGGCATTTTCATGTGAAGAGCGTGTCTAATGAGCGAGTTCCCGATCCTCGAGCGTTATCAGGAAAGATTCGGATACGTGCTCAAAGCCGAGAGCATCAAGCGGCTTGCGACGTATCGGACGCTGATCATCGAATGGAGTCAGCGTTTCAATCTGACGCGCGTCACCGACCCGGACGAGATTGAGACGAAACTCTTCCTCGATTCCCTGGCGCTTGCGCCAATGCTTCGGGCATTCCAAGTCCATTCAAATGCGATGTGGATTATCGACGTGGGCGCAGGCGCCGGGTTTCCGGGTCTGCCGCTGAAGATCGTGATGCCCGAGATCAAACTCGTGATGATTGAGGCGACGGCCAAAAAGGTTGGCTTCCTCAACGAGGTGATTGAGTCTCTCGACCTCAACGGCGCTGAGGCTCTGCACGGACGCGCGGAGGAGATCGGACACGACGATCGCTATCGCGGTCGATTCGACGTGGTTATGGCGCGCGCCGTCGCTCGGATGCCCGCGCTGCTCGAACTCTGCATGCCGTTCTGTCACGTTGGCGGTCGCGGACTTTTTGTGAAGGGGGTGAACATCGACGAGGAGGTCTCCGACGCTCAGCACGCGGCCAGCCTGCTCGGCTGTTCAATTCTCGGAGTGGAACGACCCGACGCCGAGGAACTGAGTGGCACGTCATTCGTCTTGGTGCAACAGAAGACGAAGACCCATAGTCGCTACCCGCGTCGCTCTGGATTACCGGTCAAGGATCCGCTGTGAGATCGCGTAGCGATCAGCGCGATGGTTTGACGCTCAATGCAAGGGCGTGCTATAGTCAGTTCCCGCCCGGCATCGCCTGGCGAATAGATTGTGCCTTGAAACGAACTCGCATTACATGACACTGAACGTACGAACCTCAGGATAGGGAGCTCGCGAGCGTGATCAAACTTCGACTGCGGCGCATGGGAGCGAAAAAGCAGCCGAGCTATCGCATTGTGGCCGCGGATGTGCGGTCTCCCCGTGATGGTCGTTTCATTGAGATCCTCGGATTCTACAATCCGCAAACCGATCCATACACGTTACAAGTCAACGAGGAGCGCGCGAAGTATTGGATCGATCACGGCGCGCAGCCGACCGATACGGTTCGCTCGTTGCTGGTGAAGTGCGGGGTTATCCCGCCGCGAACCGTCGCCACCAACGGCGAGGGAGCCCCGGCCGCGACAGCCACGGAGTGATATTCGTTCGCTCCCCGATTTCATCGTGAGGCCTGGCACTGGCTACCATTCGCGGTAGCCAGTCTGTGTAGATGAATGATTCCGGAGGAAAGTCCACGTGGAAGAGCTCGAAGGTCTCGTCACCTTTATGGCGCAAAACCTGGTCGAAGATCCCGAGACTGTTCAGGTCCAATCGCAGGCTCGCGGCCGTATCGTTACCTTGACACTGACAGTGCCGCAGAACGATATGGGTAAAGTCATCGGTCGCCAGGGCCGCATCGCCCGATCCATGCGCACGATCCTCACTATTGCAGCGTCGCGCCAGGGTTACCGGGCCAGCCTCGACATCAATGGCTGAGGACGAACTGATCAATCCGGATCGACTGGCGATCGGCGTGATCGTGGCGCCGCATGGAACACGCGGCGAAGTCCGCATGCAGGTATGGACTCAGTTCCCCGAACATATTCAGGAGCTCAAGACTGTCTTCCTGGGAGACGAAGATCGTCCCCGAAGGCTGCGCGGCGTGAGCACGAGCCGTGGACTGCCCGTTCTCTCGTTGCAGGGCGTCACCTCGCGCGAAGAGGCTGATGAGCTTCGGGGCACTGTCGTGCGCATCGCACGGGAGCAAGCGATACCGCTCGATGAGGGTGACTATTACCATTTTCAGCTGATCGGACTTGACGTCTTCACCGAGGACGGCGAGCGGGTCGGCTCGTTGACGGATATCATCGAGACCGGCGCCAATGACGTCTACGTGGTGACGGACGATGAAGGAAACGAGCAACTCTTCCCGGCGCTGAAAGAGATCGTGCCAGATATCGACCTGGAAGAGCGCAAGATTACGGTTCGCCCGCTCAATTACTGGGAAAGCTGATCGGGCGCCGGACGACCTCGCCGGGTCGACAAAACATCCCAGACCTTCTCCACGTCCACACCCGTCGCTTGAAGCATCACCAGCAGGTGATAGATCAGATCCGACGACTCGGCCGCGATCGTGTCGGGGTCGTCGTTCTTGGCGGCGATGATCACCTCGGCCGCCTCCTCGCCAATCTTCTTGCCGATCTTGTCGACACCTTCAGCCAGCAGATAGCTCGTGTAAGAACCCTCGACCGGATTACGTCGCCGGTCTGCTACGACGGCGGCGACTTCGTCGACAACGCGACTCGAGGACGGCGCCTCCGCGAGTGTCGTCAGCAATCCGTCGTCAAAGCAGGTCTCGGTGCCGAGGTGACATGTGGGTCCCTCGGCCCTCACGCTCACCAGTAGGGTGTCCCCGTCGCAGTCCGTGCGCACGTCCTGGACGTGGAGGACATTTCCGGACGTTTCGCCCTTCATCCAGAGCTTGGACCGGCTGCGGCTCCAAAAATGGACGTTACCGCTCTGAAGGGTGAGTCCCAGCGCCTCGCGGTTCATATAGCCCAGCATGCGCACGTCTCCGCTGACGGCGTCCTGGACAATGGCCGGAACCAGTCCGCGCTCGTCGAAGTTGATACGTTCGAGCAATTCCTGCGACAAAACTTCGTCTCTCATCCGTTCCTCGTGGATTGATACGGCGCTGTCACGTCGCCTGTCTCATGACAGGTGACGACTCGTACATCGAGCCGCGCATGGAACGAGGGGACATCTCTGTCCCCCCTGTTCGATCAAGGTTGGATCTCGATCACGCGTTCGGGCTAGTCGGCCAGGGCGACTTCGGGGCCGACCGCGGAGCCCTTGAAGCTGCGACCTACCGCGTTGGCGACGCTCACAACGCCCGGAATCGACGCGGCGAAGTTCTCGAACGTCAATGACTGCGCCCCGTCCGACAACGCGTGATCTGGATTCGGATGGACCTCGACGATCAGACCGTCCGCTCCAGCCGCCACCGCCGCCAGCATCATCGAAGGCACCAGGTACCATTTGCCGGTTCCGTGACTCGGGTCGACGATGATCGGCAGGTGGCTGAGACGCTTGACGACCGGGACCGCGCTGAGATCCAGCGTGTTCCGCGTGATCGTCTCATAGGTGCGGATTCCACGCTCGCACAGGATGACCTGCTCGTTCCCTTGCGCCATGACGTATTCAGCGGCCAGCAGCCACTCTTCGATTTGAGCCGACATGCCGCGCTTCAACAGAACCGGCTTGCCAGACTGACCGGCAACCTCGAGGAGCAGGAAGTTCTGCATGTTGCGGGCGCCGATCTGCAATACGTCGGTGTAGGAGGCGACGAGGTCGATATCGGCTGGGCTGAGCACTTCCGTGACGATCTTGAGTCCGGTCTGCTCGCGTGCTTTCGCCAGGATCTCGAGCCCCTCTTCGCCCAGGCCTCGGAACTCGTACGGCGATGTGCGCGGTTTGTAGGCGCCGCCACGAAGCATCGTAGCCCCACACTCACGCACCGCATGCGCCGTTCGGAGAAGCTGGTCCTCGCTCTCGACCGAGCACGGGCCGGCGATCATCACGATCTCGTTCCCACCGACTTTGACCCCGCCAACGTCGACCACGCTGTTAGACGGATGAAAATCGCGGCTGACGAGCTTATAGCGCTTGCTGACCCGGATCACCTGCTGGACACCCGGGAGGAGCCCCATCGTCTCGTAGAGGGCATCGGGGAGCGGCGAGCCGAGTACGCCGATGATGGATTGATCCTGACCGACGATCTGCCGGGTGCCGAAACCCGCCTCGTCGATCCGGCGGACTACGTCGCTGACTTGTTCCTTGGACGCCGTCGGCTCCAGCACGATGATCATCTCATTTTCTCCTTAGTAATCGGATTGGCATTTCGCATCACTTCACGGCTTCGGCTGGACGATACGCCCATTCCGGTCGCAGCACGACTGCTCGGCGCAGATAAACGTGACGGATCTCGGTGGCCGACTTCTCGGTGTTGTAATGAACCAACACGCGAATGGCATTCTCGAGCGCACCAGGCACATTCATCTCGTG
Organism: uncultured Chloroflexia bacterium; assembly: GCA_963815715.1. Taxonomy (GTDB): domain Bacteria; phylum Chloroflexota; class Chloroflexia; order Thermomicrobiales; family Thermomicrobiaceae; genus CALAGB01. Next base: position 825,625 of record CAWFHU010000001.1, read on the forward strand.
CGTGCACATCAGCGCGATCGAGCCCCATCCGAACTTGCGCGCCGCCACCGCGGGAAAGGTCGCGTTGAGATCAGGCGACGTCGTGAAGATGGCACTGGCGATATCGTCGAGGTCGATGTCATTGGCGTTGACGATGGCGCCCAATAGCTCGAGCGTCGCCTCTTCGATGTCCTCGGCAGTGTTCCTCTCAACGGTCGTCGCGCCACGAATTCCCCGGCACCGCATCATCGTGATGTTTCCCTCCCACGAGCGGTGCCCTCCGTATGCGCGGCCCGGTCACAAACCCGAGCTACTCTCCGCGCAGGGTGCGCACAAAATCGCGCATCACCTCCGGCTGCCGCTCTCGCGAGGTCGATCCGAGGCGGTCGATTACCGCACTCCCGACCGCCACCGCCTCGGCGATCTTGCCGACCGCCGCCACGTGCTCCGGCCGCGAAATTCCGAATCCGACCGCCAGCGGCAGATCGGTCCGCTCGCGAACACGCGCGAGAAACGACTCCAGTCCCTCCGAAAGGGAGGAACGGGCGCCAGTAGTCCCTGTCAGCGATACGCAATAGATGAATCCGCTCGCCTGTTGCACTGTCGCGCCGATCAGCTCGTCGGTGCTCGTCGGCGCAAGCATGAAAATCAGATCCCGGCCGTAGCGGCGACATGCCTCAAGCAGCTCACCGCTTTCCCCTACCGGCAGGTCGGGAACGATCAACCCATCAACCTCAGCTTCGGCACACGCTTTCGCGAATCTGTCGATTCCGAAGCTGAAAATGGGGTTGAAGTATCCCATGAAGGCGAGCGGAACGTCAACGCCGGACTGTCGCAGCTGACGAGCCGTCTCGAGACAATACTCAACCGTGACACCATTCTTGAGGGCCTCGAAGCTCGCGTGCTGCACCGTGGCGCCGTCCGCCAGCGGATCGGAGAAGGGAATGCCGAGCTCGATCATCGCCGCGCCGCCTTCAACCATCGCGGGAGCGACCCGCTGCACGGTGTCGATCTCCGGATAGCCGACCGTCAGATAGGGGATGACGCCCGTCTGCTTGTCGGCTTTGAGCCGCGCGAAGGTCGATGCGATTCTGCTTTCTGACTTGGTAATCGTCACAGCTCCACCCCCAGTGCCTCGGCAACCGTATGCATATCTTTGTCTCCACGACCCGAGAGGTTGATCAAAACGATTTCGTCGGGTGAACGCTTCGCCGCGATCTGTGTTCCGAGATAGACCGCGTGGGCCGACTCCAACGCCGGAATGATCCCCTCGGTAACGCACAGCAGCTTGAAGCCATCCAGCGCTTCAGCATCCGTCACGCCGCGATAGGTAGCTCGGCCGCTGTCCTTGAGATAGCTGTGCTCCGGCCCGACGCCAGGATAGTCGAGTCCAGCCGAGATGCTGTGCGCCTCGATGATCTGGCCGTCCTCGTCCTGCAGCACGTAGGAGCGCGAGCCATGCAACACCCCGATGCGACCCTCGGTGAGTGTCGCGGCGTGCTTGCCGCTCTCGATGCCCAGCCCCGCGGCCTCTGCTCCGAAGAGTTCCACGCCAGGGTCATCGACGAAGGGATGGAAGATGCCGATGGCGTTGGAACCCCCGCCGACACAGGCGACGATGGCGTCCGGCAGGCGGCCGGCGAACTCAAGTATCTGTGCCCGCGCCTCACGGCCGATGACGGTCTGGAAGTCGCGCACGATCATGGGATAGGGGTGCATGCCGCCGACTGAACCGATCAAGTAGTAGGTGTTGCCTACGTTGGTGACCCAGTCGCGAATCGCCTCGTTCATGGCGTCTTTGAGCGTGCGACTGCCAGACGTGACCGAGCGAACCTCCGCGCCCAGCAGCTTCATGCGAAAGACGTTGAGCGACTGTCGCGCGATATCGACTTCACCCATGTAGACGATGCACTCGAGACCGAGCATGGCGCACACGGTAGCAGTCGCCACGCCGTGCTGACCAGCTCCGGTCTCGGCGATGATGCGTGGCTTGCCCATGCGCTTGGCCAGCAAACCCTGCCCGATGGCGTTGTTGATCTTGTGTGCGCCGGTGTGAGCCAGATCCTCGCGTTTGAGATAGATTTGCGCCCCGCCAACACGCTCTGACAACGCTTTGGCGTGATACAGCGGCGTCGGTCGGCCGACGTAGTCCTTGAGAAGATAGTCGAGCTCGCGTTGAAACTCCGGGTCGGCTCTGGCTTCCGCGTAGGAAGCGATCAGTTCGTCGATCGCCGGAAGCAAGGTCACTGGAGCATAGGCGCCACCGAACTCGCCGAATCGACCGTGGCTGTCGGGAAGATCGAGAGCGCGTTTGCGCTCGACGTCGGTGTGAATCATGTTGGCTCCTCTAGCCTAACGCTCGAACGAGACGAGTTGATGCCGATGTCGCGGCCGATTCGGATTCGCGCGATCGCCGAACGTTGGCGATGAATTGCTCGATCTTGATCGGGTCTTTGTGCCCCTCGGTCTCGACCCCACTGGAGACGTCGACCCCCAAAGGTTGCACGACGTCGAGCGCTTGACCGACATTGTCTTGGCGCAACCCGCCCGCGAGAATGAGGGGAAAGCGCTCAGCGAGCCGCGCGGCGAGGTTCCAGTCGCCCTCTCGTCCGCTGCCGCCATAGACACCAGGAACGTGCGTATCGAGTAGCAACGCATGAGCAGGAGCGACACACGAAAAGAATCGCTCCGCTTGTCGGCAGGCGTCGTCGATCGCTGTCTCGGCCGGAATACGCAGCGCACGGATGATCGGCCGGGTGATCTCTGTCTGCACCTCAGCCGGCTCGTCACCGCTCAGCTGAACGAAGTCGAGCTTGAGACGTTCGGCGAGGTCGTTCATCACGCCGACCGATTCGTTCACGAATACGCCGACAACCTTCGTGCGCCGATCGACTGCTCCGACTATTCGCTCGGCTTCGTCAGGCGTAACCTGTCGCCTGCTCGGCGCGAAGATCAGTCCCATCAGGTTGGCGTCGAGCGACTCCACGACGCGAGCGATTTCGGGCGAGCGCACGCCGCAGATCTTGATCAGCGTCCTACTCATGAACGCAGATCCCGAATGGCGGCCCGTCGATCCGCGGCGCGCATGAGTGACTCACCCACCAGCAGCGCATTGGCTCCGGCCGCGGCGAGGCGACGCGCATCGTCGCCCGAATGGATGCCGCTCTCGGCCACGATGACGCGATCAGTCGGAACACGCGGTGCCAGTCGCTCGGTCGTCGCGAGATTGACCTCGAACGTCTTGAGGTCGCGATTGTTGATACCGATGACACGAGCACCAGCCTCGACCGCCGCGTCAACCTCATCCTCGTCATGCACCTCGACCAGCGCCTCCATGCCAAACCAGTGGACTTCGGCCAGCATCTGCCGCAAGGTTGGCCGTGGCAAGAGCGACACGATCAGGAGGACAGCGTCGGCGCCGAACGCGCGCGCCTCGACAACCTGATATGGATCGATCAGGAAGTCCTTCCGCAGGACTGGACGAGGAATCGCGTGGCCGTGCGCGATGGTCGCAACCTGACTCAGATCCTCCAGGCTGCCTGAAAAGAACGGACCGTCCGTCAAGACCGAAATCGCTGTAACACCTACGTCGAGGTACTCGCGGGCCACCTCGGCGGCGTCGACATCGTCAGCAATGGTGCCTTTGGAAGGCGAGGATCGCTTGATCTCCGCGATCACTCCAAGCGTCTGACTGCGCAATGCCTGCTCGAACGACACGACCGATCCGCGTTCCGCCGCCCGACATTCGAGCTCGTGCGCTTTAAGAGAGGCCTTACGCCCAGGGAGATCGGCAGCAGTTCGCTCCACGATCCGATCCAGAAAGGTGTCGGTATGGACCGTCATCTAATCGCCACCTAACCGGCGCGTCAGCGCAATGAACTGATCCAGCTTGGCGGAGGCCGCTCCCGAGTCGATCGACTCACTCGCGAGCGCGACACCCTCTCGGATCGAGCCTGCCGCGTCGGCCGCGTAGAGCGCCGCCCCGGCGTTCAGCAACGTGATCGATCGTGCCGCACCGTGAACTCCGCCAAGGACGTCCCGTACGATCCGGGCGTTCTCGTCGACGGTGCCGCCACGCACCTCGCTGAGCGACGCGGGAGAGAGCCCGACGTCGCCTGCCGTCAGCACGTAGCTCTTCACGTCGACTTTGCCGTTGACGACGACGTCGTGGACTATGTTCTCGGACGAGATGCTGAACTCGTCGAGTCCATCGTTGGAACAGACCACCACGGCATGTCGAGTGCCGAGCAGCGCCAGCACACGGGCGATTCTCTCCGCTGCGGCACAATCAGGGACACCCACCACCTGATGCTGCGCTCCGGCCGGGTTCGTGATCGGACCAAGCAGGTTGAACGCGGTCCGAATACCGATCTCCTTCCGAACCGGGCCGGCAAAGCGCATGGCCGGATGGAAGACCTGGGCGAACATGAAGCCAATGCCCGCCTCGTCGATGCACGTGGCGACGGCATCCGGACCCAGGTCGATGCGCACTCCGAGTCCTTCAAGGACGTCCGCCGAACCACAGCGGCTCGACATGGCGCGGTTGCCATGCTTGGCGACCCTCACTCCCAGTCCGGCCACGACGAACGCGGCCGCTGTCGAGATGTTGAAGGTGTTGGCACCGTCGCCGCCGGTGCCGCAGGTGTCGACCACCGGCCCGTCGTACTTGTGGGGCACCGGCAACGCATGACGGCGCATCGCCTCGGCGAAACCCGCGATCTCGTCGTCAGTCTCACCACGGATGCGCAGTCCAGTCATCAACGCGCCGATCTGAGAATGGGTGGCGACGCCCGACATGATCGCGTCCATGGCCGACGCCGCCTGCTGTCGAGTCAAGATCTGGCCGTCAGCAACGAAGCGAATCGCCTCACGGATGGCGGCTTCGCCGTTGGCGTTGATTTCGACGCGGTCCTCGGTCGCAATCGTCATCTCAGTACCCCTTTGCTGCAAGGACCGGTGCCGGCCGGCCAAGGAAATTCGACAACAGGTCTTTGCCCACGGTGGTCAGGATCGATTCGGGATGGAACTGCACGCCGTCAATCTCGTACTCGCGGTGGCGCAGACCCATGATCAACCCGTGCTCGCTGCGTGCGCTCACCTCGAGGCAGTCGGGCAGGCTTTCCTGATCGACGACCAGCGAGTGGTAGCGCGTGGCCGTGAAGGGGCTCGGAAGCCCCGCGAAGATTCCGCGTCCGTCGTGTGAGATCGACGAGATCTTTCCGTGCATCAGGCTCGGTGCTCGCGTTACGGTGCCACCAAAAGCAACCGCCAGCGACTGATGCCCGAGGCACACACCGAGTAGCGGGATGTGGTCCGCGAAATGCCGGAAGATCTCAACTGAGATCCCCGCTTCAGCAGGCGTGCATGGGCCTGGAGAGACGACGATGCGCTCGGGCGACATGAGCTCGACCTCGTCAATCGAGACCTCATCGTTACGGCGCACCAGCACCTCGGCTCCAAGCTCGGCGAGATACTGATAGATGTTGAAGGTGAATGAATCGTAGTTGTCGATCAGCAGAATCATCAGCGGACTCCGTCTCGCATCGAACGCTCGATCCGTTCGGCATCCTCAAGCGCCCGCACAAGTGCCCGCATCTTGTGGAAGCACTCGTCGTATTCGAACTCGGGCGAGCTGTCCGCGACGATGCCGCCACCTGCCTGCAGATAGGCAGTGCCGTCGCGCATGACCAGCGTGCGCAACGTGATGGCGGTATCGAAGTTCCCACTGAAGTCGACGTAGCCGACCGTGCCCGCATACGGACCCCGTCGCTCGGGCTCGAGCTCGGCGATGATCTCCATCGCGCGGATCTTCGGTGCTCCGCTGACCGTCCCAGCGGGGAAGCAAGAACGCAACGCATCGAGCCCGTTGAGATCGGGTTTGATTTCGCCGGTGACGTGGCTCACGAGATGCATCACGTGGCTGTATCGTTCGATCTCCATCAACTGGGGCACGGAGACGGTGCCCGGCTTGGCGACGCGGCCGATGTCGTTGCGCCCGAGATCGACCAGCATGATGTGCTCGGCACGCTCTTTTTCGTCGTTCGCCAACTCCTTGGCCAGCTCGTCATCTTCGCGCTCGCTGGCACCGCGATGTCGCGTACCAGCGATCGGATGCGTCATGAGCGTGTCGCCATCGAGCCGCACCAGCAGCTCGGGTGAGGCTCCAACGATCTGCGCGTCGCCCAGCTGCAGATAGAACATATAGGGCGATGGGTTCACGCGGCGAAGCGCGCGATAAACCGTGAATGGGTGGGCGCCAGTCTCGACGGTCACCCGCTGAGACAGGACGACCTGGATGATGTCGCCCGCGGAGATGTACTCCTTCGCTTGCTCAACCATGCGGTGGTAGGTCTCGGGCTTCGTGTGACGGTGCATTCGCTCGGAAACGGAAGCGTCCGCGAGCGGCCGATCTCCAATTGGGAGCACGGGCTCGCATGACAGCCGGTTGACGATGCGCTCGATCCGGCCAATGGCCTCGGCGTACGACTGCTCCAGCGGCGTGTGGTTGTCGACGTGCACGTGGCTGACGACTTTGATTGTGTGCTCGAGATGGTCAAATACGAGCATGGTGTCGACGAACATGAAGAGCCCGTCGGGAAAGTTGATTTCGTTGTTAGCGGCGACCGGCAGTCGCTCGAAATAGCGGACGGCCTCGTAGCTCAGGAATCCGACGGCGCCACCAAGGAAGCGCGGAAGGCCGGGAAGCGGCACCGTTTGATATGGCGCCAGATACTCGCTGAGAGCCACTAACGGGTCATCGAAACTCCCATGCTGCCGATAGCCGTGGAGATTCGCTTCGGCGACCCCGTCATTGAGCTTGAGCGTCAGATAAGGATCAGTTCCGATGAACGAGAAGCGCGCCAGGCGCTCCCCTCCCTCAACGCTCTCGAGCAGGAATGAATACGGTCCTTGCGCGACCTTGAGGTAGGCGGAAACCGGCGTCTCAAGATCGGCGAAGATCTCGCGGTAGATCGGGATGATGTTTCCCCGCTCCCGCAGTGCCGCGACCTCTTCGAGCGTCGGACGGTAACGGCTGGACTCGGTCTCCGATGCGCCTTCCGTCATCGTCACTGTGTCTAACATTCGTGCAGTCCTCCAAAGACCCGGCCCTGCAGGGGGATTTCGCGGAAAAAGAAAAACCCCCGTCCCAGAAGGGACGGAGGTGAATAAGCTCACTCCGCGGTACCACCCTTGTTGAACACGTTTAACGTGTCCCACTCTACAAGTACGGGACCAATCCAGTTGATCCGATACCTAGCTCCCAGATAACGGTGGAGTCTCCGTTGCCGCCTACTCGCTCACGCATTCGGGGCACAGCTCCCGGATCCATTCGGCATCTGCGCTTGCGCCGGACTCTCACCAATCGCCGGCTCTCTGGGCTCCGCTTCGATGCGTACTCGTTCCGCTCGTCGCTGTTCGACTATTCGTCTGTCGAGAGGCAGGGTAACAGAGGTTCGGGTGGATGTCAATGTGCCCGAGCGCTCTTGAGCAAGCTCGGAGACTGCTCGGCAAAGAACTTAACACGGTCTCAATAATCGGGAGTTTGCTATTCAGCATGCCAGATGGTGTGGCGAGGTTGCGTATCGCCGAAGCCATCGGTGCGTGTCACGAGGCAGCGATCCACGAAGAACTCGATGAGCGCTTGATCACTCATATAGTCGTCTGAGAACTCCATCGTCGGTCGCTCTTGCTGAAATAGCCTCGTCATCCGAGAGCGCGTATCGGAGTCGTGGATCTCCCTCCCTCGTCCAGTGATGTAGAACGCGTCCTCGTTATCGTCGGTTGGGAATGAGTGGAGCGCGTAGCGGTCGTCACGACGCAGATCGTTGAGCTTCGGTGACGGGATGATGAACGCATACAAGCCCGAATCGGCGATCAGCGGACAGACCGGATGCAGCCTTGGTCCGCCATCGGGACGGACCGTGGACATGAAGGCGAGACCGACTCCCACCTGGTAGAAGAGCGCACGTCCGGCGTCGGTCAGATCGGGGCGAGTTTCGGTGAGCTTCTGCCAGCTGAATCCGAGCTGCTCCCTGGGTGACGTGTGGTCGTACGACACGCGAGCCTCCTGTGCATCAAATCAGCTGGTCTATCGGGCAATGGATCGTCGGCGAGGAGCGACCGACGAAAGGGGCGTGGGACGCACGGTATCAGTGCGCGACGACGTCCTTCGCCTTCTGGATCTGCTGCAGATTCTCCTGGAGTATCTGCTCAAGCTGGTTCAGCATCTGGAGCGCGTAGACGTCGACCGCACCCATCGAGCGCTTCGAGTTGTCTTTCGCCTGGCGCAGGATTTCCTCGCTGCGCGACTTGGCCTCGTTGATCAACCCCTGCTCATTCATGAGGTATTCGGCTCGCTCTTTGGCGACCGAAAGAATCTTGTCGGCTTCGGCCTGCGCCGATGAAATCACCTGCTGGCGCTCCTGCACCACGCGGCGCGCCTGCTTGATCTCTTGAGGGACCGACAATCTGAGCTGATCGATGATCGTGAGGAACTCTTCTTCCTCGACCATGATGCGGTTGCTCAGGGGCACACGCATTCCGGACGTCACCAGCTCTTCGAGTCGATCGACGAGCTGCATGATGTCGGCGACATGAACTTGCTGAGATCCCGTCCGCGAATCATTCACGTTCCGCCGCCCATCTCACTCGCGCACCACCGCGCCAAATCGCGCCTCCAGAGCATCCGCCACCAATTCCGGAACAAGTCCCCGCACGTCGCCACCGAGCGAAGCAACCTCGCGGATGAAGCTCGAGCTCACGAACGAGTGCTGTGAACTCGTCATCAAACAGACGACGTCCACCTCCGGAGCAAGATGCCGGTTCATGTGCGCAAACTTGAATTCATACTCGAAATCAGAGACTGCTCGCAAACCCCGTACGATGGTACCCGCATTCACCATGCGCGCATAGTCCACACTGAGCCCATGATAGACCTCAACGCGAATGTTGGGGACATCTCGTAATGCCTGTTCCGCGAATTCATATCGCTCATCCGCGTTGAACAGGTGCCGTTTGGGTGCGTTTTCGCCACCCGCATAGACCGCGAAGATCAGCTCGTCGAAGATGCGTGCCGCGCGCATGGCAACGTCGAGATGCCCATTGGTGATGGGATCGAACGAGCCGGGATAAATCGCGATCGTGGGCACCGCATCATCTCCGTTCACGAATCTGACTCGTCTCTATCCTCGCGTACCGCTTCGTAGATCGAGAAGCAGCTGTCCCCATGACATCGTTGTCGCAAACGTTGCAACGCCCCCACCCGATCAGGCAGCTCCACACGGGGCGAATGACCGATCAACAAGATTGTTCCGTCCTCGACCGCGCGCGATGCTTCTAAAGACGCAAGTGTATCGAGGATCGCCGGATCGGCATAGGGGGGATCCATAATGACGAAATCGTAGGGCTTGTCGACGCGCGCAAGAAAGCTCCCGACGCTCGTCTGAAAGACCTGTCCCCGATCCTCAAATTTGGTCGACATCAGGTTGTCTCGAATGACCCCGCAGGCGGCGCCATTCTGCTCGACGAAATCGACCGATACTGCCCCACGCGACAACGTCTCGATGCCGACACTACCACTCCCGGCGTAGAGATCGAGCGCGCGCTCGAACTCGATTCCGAGCGATGCCAACATTGAAAACGCCGCCTCGCGAATCTTGTCTGCCATCGGACGCGTACGCATGCCGCGCGGCGCCTTCAGCTTGTGTCCTCTGGCACTGCCGCTAATGACCCGCATGCATGGTTATCCCTGAAACACGCCTCGACATCGGACTGGGACTATCGATCACCCCGTCTGGCTCGTCTCGTCCGGGTGTGTCACGAGCCCGAAGCGTGGGTAGGATCCAAAGACCTTCAATCGAGCGGTCTTGGCGCGAATGTGATCGAGCGCTTCGGCGATGATCGGGTCCAGCCGGTGACCCTCGACGTCGAGGAGGAATGTGTAATCGCCGAGGGCGGACTTCGTTGGGCGGCTCTCGATCTTCGTCATCTGAATGTGGGCGTCCGCCAGGTCAGTCAACACCTCGTGCACCGCTCCGGGTACGTTCTGTTTGACATTGAAACAGAAGGAGGTGCGGTCTGAACCCGTTGGCTCGGCGTCGGTTTGCGCCAGCACGAAAAAGCGCGTCACGTTGCTGCGATTGTCCTGAATGTCGCGTGCCAGGATTTCACCGCCGTAGAGCAGCGCAGCGCGTTCGGTTCCGATGGCTGCCTGACTTCGGTCACCGGCCTCAATCGTCTTCTCCACCGCCGTAGAGGTACTCAGCGCCGCCACCTGATGAACGCCCGGAAGACAGCGCTCCAGAAAACGGCGACATTGACCCAGCCCCTGCGGATGCGAAGTCACCGTTTTGATGTCATCTCAATGTGGCGCCCGGGACAACCACCAGATTGTGTCGCACCGGAACCACCAGTTCATTGCAAATCTTCAGATCGGTCTCGTCGATGAGCAGGTCGAGGGTGAAGCTGACGCTCCCCTCCAGTGAGTTCTCAATGGGAAGGACGGCCCGTTCGGTGAGCCCGGTTTCGACCGCGGAGACGAGCGCAGGGATTGAGGAAAACGGCATGAGCGTCGATCCGTCGAGACGCGCCTGCATTAGCGCCGCCTCTTCGCTGAAGGTTCCCTCAGGTCCGAGATAGGCGATTTTCATGCTTTCCTCCGCCGTTTCGCTCCCCATCTGCGCGAGTATAGGGTGCCGAAACCGGTGCGGTCAATGACGATCTCTTGAGGCGCGATTGGGGCAACGACAGGTGAACACCCGCATGCGGTAATCCGATCGCTCGGTCAATGACGCTGGGTCAGGGAACGGACTCCTCGGTCGGCCCGGCGTTCAAACCGTCAAAGCGGCGCGACACGAGCAGAGCAATCGGAACCGGCACGATGAGGAGCGCCGCCCCAGCGAGCGTCGTTCCGATTCCGACCGCCGCGATCCCGAATCCACATGCGATGCGGCCAAGCGGAACACTACTCCACGTGAGCGCACCCGTAATCCCCAATCCCCGCGCTCGCATGTCTTGTGGCAACCGCTCGAAATAGACGGTGTACTCGAGCAGATTGGTGAGGCTCAGTCCAAGACCAACAACCGCCAAGGTAGAGAGGGCGGCGCCGACGACAGGCTCCAGCGCAAGCACCGCCAACGCGGCCGGAACTGTCAGAAACCCGAGGCCGAAGACCGCTCGACGCGACATCCGATGTCCGATGATTCCGTACACGACGTTGCCACCCAGACCGCCAAACGCCATCGACGAGGCGAGCAGTCCGAGTACGTAGGCGCTGTGATAGACGTCCCGCGCCATCACTGGAATGACGATCTGCTCGATCGATCCGATGGCGACGTTCATTAGGCCCAACGCCAGGACGAGCGGTCCAAGCACGACATCTCGGGTGACGAATCGCACCGCGTCGGCCAGCTGATGCAGCAAGCTGGAGTGATCCAGTTCGCTCGACAATTTCCTTGGTGAACCAGGCACCAGCGCGAACATGAGGATTGCCGACAGACCAAACGTCGTCGCGTCAATCCAGATGACGTTGCTCGCTCCGATCAATGCGATCAGGACGCCTGCAACGGCTGGCCCGATCAATCCTGAACCAGTCAACACAGCATCGAACGTGGCGTTGGCACGCTCGAACCGGACCGCGGCCCGCTCAGCGACGTCGGGCAGCGCGCTGTATCGAGCAACTCCGGCAGGGATCTCAAAGAGCGTCGCCAGAAAGACCAGCACCACCAGAAGCCAGAACGGCAATCCAACGGTGTCGTAGATCGCCGGAATCGCGACGACGATACATCCGGCAATCAAATCGCCAGCAACACTGGCGCGTTTGAACCCCACCCGATCGACCACCGTGCCACCGAAAAGGAGCGCGATAACCAATCCGACGCCGGAGGCGAAGACGGTCACACCGGTGCGACTGACGCTGCCGGTCGTGACCAGCACGAACCAGGGCACCGCGGTCAGCGTCATCACCGAACCAAACCGCGAAATACCGTCGGCGGCAATCAAAGCGGCCAGCGCGACGAATCCTCGTTTTTGCGCCGGCTCCGCGTAGCGTCGTCGGATCGAAATCCGCACTTCATGGCGCTGGATACCCCGAAGCGAGTCCGGATGAAAATGTCACGTCGATTCCTTGATGATTGGCCCGCCCTGGATGATGTCGCGGCAACGCAGGCAATTCACGTCTGAACAATGCGTGATTGCAGGGTCTCGTCGAATGGTTTCCGATGCGACGTTCAACACGTCCTCAGCTGGAAAGGCTCGCCAGCGGCTCGAGCCGACATCGATGACGCGCATCAACGGCGCTAGATACGGCTGCAACCGCTCGAACCCCTCGGAGCAGCTCCCAATCTCGCACTCGACCGTGGTGCCGTTCGGGCCAATTGCCCAACGTCGGAACAGCGTGCGACCGGCCATCGCTTCCGCCAGGTGGATCAGCGTCATGCTCGTCAGATCGACTCCCATCAGCACGACCCATCCACCGAGATCGCCGAGCGCTCGCAGTGGCGCATAGACATCGAGCGGCCGCTGATCCTGGACAAGAGCACCTGCAAGCGGACCGATCGCGGCGAACGAATTGAGCGGGTGGTCACCGCGTGCACGACGCGCATCGGCAACCACGGCTCCTGGGATGGCACCAAGGTCGTGGTCGATTGAGAGCGATCGTGTGGTGTAGATACCCGCATTTGCTCCCGCCGTGGGAAAGTCGGTTTCGTAGGAGCAGCCGTTTCTAGGATGGCGACGATCGGATGGCGGCGCCGCTTCGAACTCAGATGTGAAACTGGGAACCATCACTGAGCAGCCTTCTGCCAGGAGCCCATCGACGACGCTCATGGGGCCACCGTCTACCCAGCCGAAAGAGCGCAAGGACGAATGCACGCAAAGTGGCGTATCACTAAGGTCAAGCGCTACGACCGCGCTGCGAATATCACGCTGGGTAACAGCTTTTACTGACATTTGCGTTCCTCACCATTGGAGTGCCGCGATGAAGACTTGCTCACGGCCGGTCGTTTCCCGTGACGAGTATAATTTGACCGACGTGGGGAGCGCGCATGGGTCAAGCTGACGCCGCCAAGCACGATGTCTGGCGGCTTTTTGTCGCGATCGATCTTCCCGACGAGGTCAAGAACCGCATGGTACGGATCCGGCGGACTCTGCAATCGGCGAGCTGGACGGCGCGCTGGACCAATCCGGATACCGCGCACCTGACGTTGAAGTTTATTGGGGATTTCCCCGTCGACTCGATCGAAACGCTGCGCTCGGCGCTGCGGAATGTGCTCCGGTCGACACGTGTCTTTGAGATCAGCACCGGATCGCCTGGAGCCTTTCCCAACACACGACGGCCGCGCGTAATCTGGCTGGGTGTTGAGGATCCATCGGACTCGCTTGCGCAGATCGCCGCGATGATCGAATCGAGTACGATCGAACTGGGTATCGATCCGGAGGAGCGGCCCTTTCGGCCCCATTTAACGATCGCGCGGGTTCGCCCGGAAGAGAGTGGCACGATCACTGACGTGGACGCGCGCTTCGCCGAACTTGCTCGCTCGGGGCCGATCGACTTCGAGGTCGATCACGTGACACTGTATCGAAGCGAGTTGGGCCGAGGTGGCCCCAAATATACAGCTGTGGAACGTTTTGACCTACGGAACTGACCGATGATGATTGCCGTTTGTGGACCAAATGAACCGAGCCAGGATGAGCTCCAGATGGCCGAGGAGGTCGGAACGAGGCTCGCCGAAGCTGGCTGTGCCGTCGTTTGTGGTGGGCGTGGAGGCGTCATGGAGGCGGTCTGCCGGGGCGCCAGGCAGGCGGGTGGCACGACTATCGGCATATTGCCCGGTTATGACGCCAGCGAAGCCAACCAGTGGGTCGAGCATCGCATCCCGACCGGTCTCGGTCACGCACGCAATGCCATCGTGGTGGCATCCGGAGACGCGATCATTGCCGTCGGCGGCGGATTCGGCACCCTCTCGGAGATTGGGTTGGCGCTGAAGATGGGCAAACGCGTGATCAACCTGAGTAGCTGGGAGCTCGATCCCGCGCGCGTCGTCCGTTTCGCGGGCAATGCCGCCTATCTTCCAGCCGCCACACCAGAGCAAGCGGTCGCCATGGCTCTCTCTACCGTCACTCAAAACCTTAACTCCGGAACCACCGCGACCGATCACGGTTAGCGACCTCACTGCATTTCACGCTCGACTTTCGTACGCATGTTGCTAAGAGGAGCCACACCGTGCTGACCATGGAACACAAACTGAATGAGATCGATCAACACTTCATCGAGCTAGAACAGATGATGGCCGACCCCTCCGTCGCCACCGATCCAGAACGCTTGATGGAATTGGGGCGTGAGCGGGCCGAGATGGAGAGTCTCGTCACGGCCTATCGTGAGCTGCGCACCGTCAACCAGCAAATCGACGACGCTGAGCTCATGAAGGCGGACGGCGACCCCGAGCTTGCCAGCCTGGCGTCCGACGAGATCGCCGAGCTGAGCATGAAGCGCGACGAGCTGCTGAACGAGATCCGCCTGCTGCTCGTGCCCAAAGACCCGAACGACGAAAAGAGCGTCATCGTCGAGATTCGCGCGGGAACCGGCGGGGAGGAAGCCGCCCTCTTCGCCGCCGATCTCTTCCGCATGTACACACACTACGCGGAGCGAAATGGCTGGAAGGTGGAGGTCGTCTCGTCGAGCGAGAGCGGCGCGGGCGGATTTCGAGAGATCATCTTCGAGGTCAATGGCCGTGGCGCGTTCAGTCATCTCAAATTCGAAAGCGGTGTGCACCGCGTGCAACGCGTGCCGGTGACCGAATCGAGCGGTCGCATCCACACCTCGACCGCCACAGTCGCCGTGCTTCCCGAAGCCCAGGACGTTGAGGTCGACATCGACGAGGGGGATCTGCGCGTCGACGTCTTCCGCTCCACCGGCCATGGCGGGCAGAGCGTGAACACGACCGACTCGGCGGTGCGCATCACGCACATTCCAACCGGCATCGTTGTCACGTGTCAGGACGAGAAGTCGCAGCTGAAAAACCGGGCCAAGGCGATGACCGTACTGCGCGCTCGCCTCTACGACATCGAACAGCAGCGTCTCCATGCGGAGCGCAGTGGTATGCGCAGAGCGCAGGTTGGGACCGGCGAGCGCTCGGAAAAGATTCGCACCTACAACGTGCCGCAGGACCGCGTGACCGATCATCGGCTCAAGCTAAGCCTGAGCAATCTCCCGGGCATCCTCGAAGGCGACATCGACGGCTTCGTGACCGAGCTGCGCGCGGCGGATCAGGCGGAGAAGCTGCAGGAGGCCGGAATCAGCTGACCGGCAACGCACCGATGCCCTCTACCTATCGTGCTCTCATCGTGTCGGCGGTCAATCGTTTGACTCGCGCTGGAGTTGAGGGTGCCCGCCTCGACGCCGAAGTGCTGATGATGCACGTGCGAGGCGTCGATCGTACCCACCTCTATCTCGACCTGAATGCCGATGCGTCCAAGTGACGTCGAGCGCCGGTACGACGATCTCGTAGATCGGCGTGTCAAGCGGCGAGCCGATCGCCTACATCACGGGACATCGCGAGTTCATGGGGATCGACCTTATCGTCGACCCACGTGTGCTGATCCCACGTCCGGAGACCGAGGGTTTAGCCGAGCGTGCGCTCGAGTGGCTCGAACGACACCCGAACGCGCGTCATGTGGTCGATGTCGGAACCGGCAGCGGCGCCATCGCCGTCACGCTCGATCGATTCGTGCGGGCAGATCGACTGCTGACGATCGCCGCCAGCGACGTTTCGGGTGACGCACTCGGGCGTCGCACGACTCAACGTCGAACAGAGCGGTTCCAGGCGGGTCAGGCTCGTTCGTGGGGACCTGCTGAACTGGTGCCGCGGGCCGATCGATCTCGTCGTGGCCAACTCTGCCCTATCTGCGTGACGAGCAGCGGCACGCGGGAATCGCACGCGAGCCGGATATGGCACTGTACGCGGCCCGACGGGGATTCGCGCTCTACGCTCAAATGCTGCCGCAAGCGCGTGCGTTGTTGGCGCGGCCAGGGGCGGTGATGTGTGAGATCGATCCCGACCAGCGTGAGATGGCACTGATCTCAGCCGAAGAAGCTTTTCCAGCAGCAAACATACGAGTCGAGGCGGACCTCGCCGGATTAGACCGCTATCTCATCATCGACGCCGCACGGGAGTGACGACGAACGAGCACCAGCGTCGTGGGCAAGCAAAACGCCGCCCGAAGAACGGACGGCGTCAGTGGTCGAGATGGAAGCTGGCCCTAGGCCAGTCGCGCTTCCTTGTGCATGGTGCGCATGCAGCGCGTGCAGATGTTCACTTTACGCGCCTTGCCATTCTCATAGATGGTGGAGCGCTGAATATTGAGCCGGAACATACGGTTGGTCCGGCGCTTTGAGTGGCTTACGTTGTGTCCGAAGCTTGGCCCTCGTCCACAAAGGTCACAGGTACCGGCCACCGCATCCCCCTTTACCAGAGAGTCATCAACAACTAAGATTGTCCACAAATTGCGCAGGTCAGCCAGCGAAAGCCGTCGGCTTCCCACGAACTTGTAGGATATCACGACGACGGGGATGACTCAAGCGCGCATTCCAGGCGAGAGCCGGTCCACTCCATCAACGACATGCATTTCGCGATTTGAGAGCGCCGGTATACACGGTCGAACCGGATGGCCGAGATCTGAAGCGTGTTTTCCGTTTCCGGGACGAGGGTTCTGACTAGCCGCGGGGGAAATCGGCTCTGATGCAGGACAGCGCCAAATTCGACAATTCAAAGGTTCAGGCGGATCAACCAGGAGTCGAGTTGGCACGCAGACGCCCCCGCTGGACGAGCCAGGACGTGCTCGACGCGTTGGCGTTCACCTCAGCCCATTTCGAGCCGTTCGTTCCTGAGATCAACGCGCTCAACGTCTTTCCCGTGCCGGACGGCGATACCGGAACCAACATGTTCCTCACGCTCAAGGCGAGTTCGGATGCCACGCGGCGTGGCGCAAGCCCGTCCTCGGGCACGGTCAGCGACGTCTTTCGCGCGGCCGCGCATGGCGCGCTAATGGGCGCGCGGGGCAACTCTGGTGTGATCCTGTATCAGATCTTCGAAGGTCTGGCCCAGTCGGCTCCGGATACGGACTCGATCGATGGCTCGGACCTGGCTCGCGGTCTCGGCCGATCCGCGGAGCTCGCCTATCAGGCGGTGATCAACCCAGTCGAAGGAACCATGCTGACGGTCATTCGAGAAGCTGCCGAAGCGGTGCAAAAGGCGATCGATTCGGACGCCGACATGTGCAACGTCCTCGTAACGGCAACCGATGGGGCGAGACGCGCGCTCGCACGGACCCCGGACATGCTGCCTATTCTGAGACAGGCT
Source organism: uncultured Chloroflexia bacterium (assembly GCA_963815715.1). Classification (GTDB taxonomy): domain Bacteria; phylum Chloroflexota; class Chloroflexia; order Thermomicrobiales; family Thermomicrobiaceae; genus CALAGB01. The sequence continues at coordinate 842,961 of CAWFHU010000001.1, forward strand.
GGGGTCGTCGATGCCGGTGGCAAGGGTCTGGTCGTGATCCTCGACGGTCTGCTGCGTTTTGCGCACGGGGAAGATCCTTTGGCCAGCGTTCCGCGTTTGTCTACTGATGTTGCGTCCTCTATGAATTTTCTGGATCAGGTTGAACTTGTTCACGGCGTGGATGAGTTCGGGTATTGCACCAATTTCTTGCTGACCGGTGACGAGCTTGACGTGACACGATTTCGCGACGCGATGAACGAGCTCGGTTCGTCCGCCGTTGTCGTCGGAACGGAACGCGCTCTCAAAGTCCACGTCCACAGCGAGCATCCCGGCACGCTGCTCGAAACCGCGCTGACATTCGGCGATCTCGAGGACGTGCACATCGACAACATGGCAGTTCAGACGCGTCGCCTGCTGGCCGAACGCTCAACCCGAGCCAGTCAATCAACAACATCGGTGCAGCCTGTGGCCATCGCGGTGGTGGCCGTCGCGAGCGGAAACGGGTTGACGGAGGCGCTGACCGGCATGGGTGCCAATCAGGTCATCGACGGTGGCGCGACGACCAATCCAAGCACGGAAGAGATCCTGCGTGCCGTCGAGCGTGCGCCGAGTGACGCGGTCATCATCCTTCCGAACGACTCCAACGTCATCTCCGCTGCCAGACAGGTCGCAAACTTGACTGACAAGACCGTTCGCGTCGTTCCCTCGAGGAGCGTTCCGCAAGGGATCAGCGCGCTATCAGCGTTCAATCCGGCGCTCGGCGTGGACGAAAACACCAAGGCCATGACCTCGGCGCTGGAGATCGTGGATACCGTGACAGTCACGCGCGCCTCTCGCGACGCGCAGATCGATGGAGTGACCGCGAGGCAGGGTGAGTACATCGGGCTGCTTGAGGGGCGCATGGTGTCGGCTGGGGAATCGATGTCCGATGTGGCACTGGCCGCACTGGCGAAATCTGGCGCGGCGAATGCCGAACTGCTGACCCTCTTCACGGGGGCGACCGCTGATCCGACCGCCGTCGATGGACTCCTGCTGGCTATCAACAACGCGTTTCCTGATCTGACGGTCGAGGTGGTTGCGGGCGATCAACCCCACCACGACGTGATCATGGCGGTGGAGTAGGGTGGAGACGAGCGTACGCAAGGTCATAATCGTGACCGACAGCACCTCGGACATTCCGTCCGATGCGCTCGGTGATCTTCCGATACGAACCGTTCCCCTCAAAGTCCAGTTCGGCGATCAGGTCTTTCGAGACATGGTTGACCTCTCGCGCGAGGAATTCCTCGAGCGGCTGAAAACTGGCGAGATGCCGCGGACATCGCAGCCGTCGGTGGGCGAGTTTCAGGTCGTGTTCGAAGAGCTTATCGGCCAGGGATACGACGTCGTCGCGATTCACATTTCACCGAAGCTTTCGGGTACCTTCAATTCGGCCACGACCGCGGCCCGAAATGTCGGCTCCGAGCACCTCACGGTTGTCGACTCCGGATCCGTCTCGATCGGTCTCGGCGTCCTCGTATTGCACGCGGCGGAGCTGGCGGTAGCGGGGCATTCCGCGAGCGAGATCATCGCGGATGTTGAGCGACGCAAGAGTGACGTTTGGGTCGTCGCCGTCCTCGAGACTCTCGAATATCTACGGCGGGGTGGCCGAATTGGACCTGCATCAGCGTTTCTCGGCTCAGCTCTGCAGATCAAGCCGATGGTGCAGGTGAAGGAAGGCGAGATTCTCCCCGTCGAGCGCGTCCGCACCTTCAAGCGCGCGTTAGAACGCATGTTGACGCTAACCAACGAACAAGCCCCATTCGACCGTCTTGCCGTCCTGCATCTCGGCGCCCCAGATGGAGCCGCGAGACTGGTCGAGCAGCTTCACGAGCGTCAACACGACGTTGAAATCCTTTTGGGGCAAATGGGTACGGTGGTCGGCACCTATGGCGGGCCCGGAATCATGGGCATTGCCGGGCTGATCTCCGAGCGCGAAAGCTCATCTTGACACGCGTTTCTCGCCCAGGTTGACTTGATCCCATGAGTACCTCGCGTCGCGGCACGCAGATCGATCACGCCACTGTCATCAGGAAGATGTTCGCGTTGGAAGCTCGCAAAGGCTTTCAGGACACGGCTGTCTCCGGCGGTTTTGAGCGCTATTTCGCCGGACTCGAGCGCCAATCCGGCAACATTTCCACCGAAGAACGCTGGATCTCGCCGCTGGCGTCCCTCTTTGATGGATACAGCGAGCTCGACCCGGACGCTCGTAAAGATCGACTTCAGCGTGCACGCGCGATCCTCGAGTCGTCGAACAGCACGGTCGAGCCACGCTCCAGGTCAGCCTGCGATTTCGGCGTCCGCACCGAAGCCGAAACCGGCGGCTACGACCAAGCGCCCCATCAACCGGCGTACGCCTCGTAAAGTCTCAATCTCGTCCCTCGGCGAACCCGTCTCGATCCTCCCTGGTGTCGGCGACGGCAGGTCACGCCAGCTCTCGGCACTGGGCGTCGCGACGATTCGAGACCTTCTCTACCTGCTGCCACGTCACCACAAGGACTACAGTCAGGTTCAGAAGGTCAGCAGCATGCTCTTCCACCATGAGTGCACCATTCTCGGCGAGGTGCTAGCGGTCGAGGAGCAGCGCACCAGGAGCGGCAAGCCGATCGTCCACGTCGACATTGGCGACGACACCGGCCGGGTACGAGCCATCTGGTTCAACCCATACGTCGCTCGTCAGATGGCCCCAGGGACGCAGATCGCCATCAGCGGACGAGTCGAACAGCAACGCGGTCTACTCTGCTTCCGCAATCCAGAATGGGAGCTCGTCGATGCCGAGATGCTGCACACGGGTCGGCTGGTCCCCGTTTACCCGCTGACGCGCGGGTTGTATCAGAAGCAAGTACGCAATCTGACACGCATGGCGTTGGACGCGTCTGTCGAGCTCCTCGAAGAACCGCTCAGCGACGAAACGCGACGGCGACACAACCTTGTGACACTCCCAACAGCCATCGCCGAGATCCACTACCCGGACTCGGTGGAGCAGTTGCAGACAGCGCGCAACAGACTCGCATTCGACGAGTTTCTGGTGCTGCAGCTCGGACTGGTCCGTCGCAAAGTCGAATGGCAAGCGGCCGAGGGGCACGCCTTCAACGTCGCTCCCGCGGAGCTGGGCCAATTCTTCGACGTCCTCCCCTTCTCACTCACGGACGCTCAGCGCCGGGTTCTGGATGAAATCTTTGGGGATATGTCGCGACCGCGCCCAATGAGTCGCATGCTGCAGGGAGACGTCGGATCGGGCAAAACGGTCGTCGCGGCCGCCGCCGCAATGGTTGCGATCGCGGACAAGCACCAGGTTGCGCTTCTGGCCCCGACCGAGATCTTGGCCGAGCAACATTTCCGTAATCTGAGCCAGCTACTCGGGCAGCTTCCCGACGACGTTCGACCCACTCTGGCCTTGCTGACCGGCAAGAGCACGACGGCCGAGCGTCAGATAATCGACGAAGGTCTCGCAACCGGCGACGTCAATCTGATCGTCGGGACTCACGCCATCCTTGAGGAGCACGTCGAGTTCAAGCGGCTCGGCCTGGCGATCATCGACGAGCAGCATCGCTTTGGCGTCGGACAGCGCGCCACGCTGCGTGACAAAGGCTGGAACCCGGACGTGCTGGTCATGACGGCGACTCCCATCCCTCGCAGTCTGGCACTGGTGATGCACGGAGATCTGGACGTGTCGATCATCGATGAGCTACCGCCTGGTCGAAAGCCGATTCTGACTCGCCGCGTCGAGACGTCAAAGCGTCGCCAGGTCTATCAGTTCCTGCGCGACGAGATCGAGTCCGGCCATCAGGCGTTCGTGATCTACCCGTTGGTCGAGGAATCTGAAGCAATCGATGCCAAGGCCGCCACCGTCGAATACGAGCGGCTCTCGAGCGAGGTTTTTCCGGACCTGCGGCTGGGACTGCTGCACGGACGCATGAAATCGCGCGAGAAAGACGACGTGATGCGGGCCTTCCGCGACCGGGAGATCGACATCCTCGTCTCCACGTCTGTGGTCGAAGTCGGCATCGACATCCCCAATGCGACCGTGATGGTCATCGAAGGCGCCGAGCGGTTCGGGCTGTCGCAGTTGCATCAGTTCCGCGGTCGAGTCGGACGCGGCGCCGATCACTCATACTGTATCTTGATCGCCGAAGAGCGGGGCGAGAATAGCAACAAGCGGCTCGACGCCATGGTCGATACGCAGGACGGGTTCAGACTCTCCGAGATCGACCTCGAATTGCGCGGTCCAGGTGAGTTCTTTGGTACGAGACAAAGCGGATTACCCGATCTCAAGCTCGCATCGCTCGGTGATCTGGGAACGCTGCAGAAGGCACGCGATGAGGCGCATCGTATCCTTGAAGAGGATCCATCTCTCGAGATGGCGAAGAATCGGGTCATCCGAGCCACCGTCGAACGCTTCTGGGCCGGCGGCGCAGGCGACCTGAGCTAGTTGATGACGCTATCAAGGAAAGGCAGCACGTGATCGATTGCCTCGTTGACGACAATATGACGACTGCGTTGATCGCGGAGCCGTTGCGAAAGGGCTGGGTCGACGACTCGGCTTCCGTCGAGCTGGTTCAGAACCTCGCCGCCGAGACTGTCTCTCAGCGCGGCCTCTGTGCGCTCGTCGGAAGCATCGACGCGGCATTGCTGTCCGACCGGTTCACGGTGGCAACCGACGTTGGTCTTGCGTCCTGGCACTCTGGCGCCATCTCGCTCTGGACTCCCGTGCGTCCCGACGACGTGGACGACGTTACGATCGATCTCAACGGCGTGTCGCGAACGGCCGAGGCGGTGGCACGCGCGACCATTGCCCGCTTCTTCGGTATGACGTTACGCGGCTTCAGTCGTGGCGAAGTCACAGGTCAGGCGGAAGTCCGCGAGCACCAGGACGCCATGCTCGAGATCGAGCACGGCGAGCTGAATGATCTAATACGTGCCTGGTTCATTTTGTCAGGGCTCCCTATGGTCACGCACGCGCTGGTCGTGCCCAACGACCTGATCGAGAGCGATCCCGATGCTGTGCGTCGTATCGTCGAGCGAATTCGCGAGGCGGCTCAAACGGGTGTGAAACGCCGTCGTGAGATCCGGCGCAATCTGCACGAGCTCTATCCCGTCGATCGCGATCAGCTCGTCACATTCCACAACGAGCAGACCATTGCCCTCAGCAAGACGGCACGCAAGGGGTGGCTCGATATGGTTCGCCGCATTGGACGGCCGATGGGACTGCCACTGCCCGAAACGATCAATTTCGTGACGGTCGCGGCAGCCGAAGAAGGGGACGGCGAGTCCTAAGTGTGCGCTCCTGCGCTCGATTGAGGATAGACAGCCAGAAAGACCGTCGCCGACTCGGCATCGCGGGGCCATCGATAGGCGCGGCACTTCGCGCCGGCCGGAAGAATCAACATCTGGCCAGGTGACATGACGCTCGGCGGATAGGCATCGTCCGCGAACTCAACCCGAAGCTGACCTTGCAAAACGACCAGCAGATCGACGGTATCTTGCGAGAACCAGGCCGGATCGACCTCCTCACGCTCTTTGCGGACCCAAACCGCTTCAATCCCCTGATCTGAGAAGACGCGACCCGTGGTGCCAAAGGCGGTCGACCATATCTCATCCGCCTCGCCTGCCAGCAGATTGATGACGCGTGGTCCGTCGTCCGTCATTCATGCACTCCCATCGTCGAGGCATTCGTGTTATCCCGGATGGTTGAGGCTACTCTTCCTCCTCGTCGAGCTTCGCACGATATACGCGTCCCAGCGCGGCATACTCGTCGCCGCCGATGTGATGCAGCAGCTCGGACCCCTCACCGATGCGCCAGCGGTCGGTGAAGAGCTCGTCGACGGCGGACGCGGCCAGGACTTCTCCGATAAAGAGATCGTGATCGGTGAGGCTGATGCGCTCGACCAGTCCGCATTCGACGTGCGCGATACATTCCGCCACCAGTGGGGCTTCGATCTCCTGCGCATCCATCGGCGTCAGTTTCGCGGCGAGGAACTTGTCGCGGTCTCGACCCGACTCCACACCGCAGCGATGGACGCTGTTGAGCAGTTCGATCGTGGGAATGCTCAGTCCGAACGCCTCACCGCGGCTGATCAGCTCGTGCGTCAAGCGCGAGGGATGGATCGCCACGCCAACGAGCATAGGGTCGGTACCGATCGGCATGATCCAGCCTGCGGTCATGACGTTGTGCTGCGAGCGAAACAGCGAGGTCACCAACGCCACTGGTCCCGGTTGCAGCAGTCGTGCGGCGAGCCGCCGCTCAATGGGGCGCTTGGTTGGCACGCATCACCTCGTTTGGCTTGAGCGGCGCTCTCGCGTCCGTTCGGCTACTCCACCACGACTGGCCGGCAACGTCGACTGGTACACCTCGTAGTAGCGTCTGGCGATGCGCGCCTGGGTGAACTCGGCCAGCACGCGGTCTCGCGCCCGCTTTCCCATAGCCACAAGGCGCTCTTCATTGGCAAGCAGTTCATCCAGCTCCCGCGCGAGACCGTCGATATCCCCTTCGGGAAAGACGACTCCGGCGTTGCCGATCACGTTGGGAATCTCACCCGAATCAGAGCCGATCACGGGAACTTCGCAGGACATGGCTTCGATAATGACGCGCCCGAACTGCTCTTTCCAATTTGACTGCGTACGAGAGGGGACGACCAGCACGTCGAACATACTGTACGTCTCCGGCATCGAGATCGGGGCGATCGCTCCGCGGAAAATGACTCGATCACGCACGCCGAGATAGGACGCTTGAAGCTCCAGACGCGTTCGGTGAGAGCCGTTCCCCACGATCTGCAACTGGGCGCGAGTCTGCATGCGCGCAAATGCAGAGATGAGATCGCCGACGCCCTTCTCCGGAACGAGGCGACCAACGAAGCCGATGACTGGCAGGTCACGTTTGGGCGGGAGCTGCGGTCGATAAAAGTCAGGGTCGACCCCGAACTGGGGGATAACCTCAAGCTTGCCCTTATAGCCTTTGTGCCGCAGCACGTCGCCCGCCTCCCGGTTGCCGGCCACGGCCGCCGAGGCGAGGCGATAGTTGATACGCTCGAACAGGTTGAACGGTGGCGGATACCGCCGGTCGAGGTTCTGCCAGCTGAAGAAGACGACGCGAGCACGGTTGAGCCGAGCCAGCATCGTGGCCTGAAACGTCACGAAGTTGTACGGCTCTTCGTCCACGTGAACGACGTCCGGCTTGAAGCGGCGGATGTGACGGCCCAGACCAGGGTAGAAGTGAATATGATGGTGACCGTTGAACTTCATTGGCTCTTCGATGAGCCGATAGCCGACGGTATGCAAGCGCTCAAGGCGCTGCACTCCGACACGCTCCTCGTGCCAATGCGGAGGCACGATGGTGACGAGGTCGACACCGGGGATGCGCGCCAACTCCTCGAGCTTGCGTTGATAAACGCCCACGACGAGCGCCTTGGAGAGCATCAGAATTTTCACGATTCGCCCACTGAATTTGAGGCTGGTTACGCCTGGCGGATTGCATCTCGATACGCGCTGAGCGTTTCGTCTGCCGTTCGTTTCCAGCTGAAATGTGTCGCCTGATCGAGCGCACGCTGGCGTAGGTCTCGTCGCATCTGCTCATCGGTGAGGATCGAGACCATCGCGGCTGCAAGTCTCGCCGGTGTGGGGTCGACGAGCAACCCTCCATTGCCGACCACTTCCGGCAAGCTCGATCGGTTCGAAGCAACGACCGGCAATCCACACGCCATCGCCTCAAGCGGGGTCAGCCCAAATCCCTCGTAGAGTGATGGATAGGCGTAGACGTCTGAGATCTGGTACAGGATGCGCTTCTCGTCGTCGCTGATCCGACCGATCAAGCGCACGTTCGATTCCAATCCCAGATTGCGAATAATGGGCTCCAGCGGCGGATTGAGTGTCGCGTTATCCGTGTGACTCTTACCCGCAATGACCAGAAGGGTGGCTGGATCGAGATTCGGCAATGCCCTCCCGAACGCTTCGACCAAGGTCGAGAGGTTCTTACGTACATCGAGGCCACCAACGTTATAGATCAACGGGCCGTGCAAGTTGAAGCGTTGGCGCAGGTCATCTCCAATTGTTGGATCAGATGTGGGTTGGAACTCCTCGCTCGCGGCGAGCGGAATCGATCGCACTTTGCGTTGATCGACGTTCAACAATCGTACGATGTCTCGACGAGAACATTCAGAGTCAGTGAGGATAGTCACCGCGCGTCGCGTGGCCGGAACGACCAGGCGCAGATACATGCGCATCGGTGTCGAACCGCCATATTGCGGATAGATCATGGGAATAACGTCATGGATCGTCACAACCACGCGGCGACGCGTGACCCGCGGAGCGGACATGTAGGGCACGTGGAGCAGCGTGCAACCGCTGCGACGCAGAGCTTGCAGCACGCCCACCTGCTCCCACCACAGCTTGAGCGCCTTCGGTGAACTGACACCCCGAGGAGCTTGTAACCGCACCTCAGGGTCTGTGCTCGCCTGATCGTCAAGTTTCGGACGAAGCAACGTGACGCTCGGCGCGGACGAGGCACGCGAAAACTGCCGCCACAAATTCAGTGTGTATTGGCCGCTACCCGTTGCTGGCTGTTCGAGGAAGAATCCGTCGAGGGCGACTTGATTGGGTGGAGAGTCCATGACAAGGCGGATTATATCAGAGGGACCAGACGTTATTATACTCATGAATATCGGGCGACTGATATCATTTGATGGGTGGGCAACAACCACCAATAACGTCAACGATGCCGCGACATCATTCAACATCGAGGACCACCGTAACCGTTTTGACACAAGGAGCAGCGCTCATGGCCAAGGCCACAACGATTAGTGACGCTACATTCGAAGAAGAGGTGCTGAAGTCCAGCGTCCCCGTTCTCGTCGACTTCTGGGCGGAATGGTGCGGACCGTGCCGCATGGTGGCGCCGATTCTGGACGAGATTGCCGACGAAAAGGGCGGCAAGATCAAGATCGCCAAGCTGAACGTGGATGAGAATCTGCGTACGGCGGCGTCCCTTGGAATCACCAGCATCCCGACGCTGATGCTCTACAAGGACGGCGCGCCAGTCGAGCGGATCATCGGCGCGCAGCCGAAGCAACGCCTGCTGCAGCAGATCGACAAGCACCTCAACTAACCGCTACCTGAGCGAATGAAAACCCGCGGCCAGACATTTGGCCGCGGGTTTTCATTTCTCATGAGCCGAATTTCTGGCGACGCCTCCGGGCTTTCAAAACCGCGTCACTACGAACGTACGCAGACAAACTCGGGGCGAAATCTGGGTGTCCGCAATTGGGCCTGGGAACCCGAAACGTGAATCGCGGCGCGACACGATTATTGACGTCCCAGAGGGCTGATACCGACGGAGACACGCACTAACCGTTAGAAACTGACCGCCGGTCTGTCGCGCGCGATTCGAACATTCTCCTCACAAAGCGAGGTCGCACCTGTGTCACACGAAGGCTCTCCAGCGCTGCCATCAGGGCGCTGGCGGTTGCCGCCAACACCGCTGTGCGGCCATCGCGATAGGCTGCCTGGCGAACCGCGACGACGGTGCTCCGTTTGAGCGCAGTCTCTCCCAGGGGCCTGTAAACATACGTGTTCTTATCGAGGTGGAACGTGATCGCGGCGTCTCCATCTCTGGAGGCTTGCGGGTCGTTCGGGTCGTAGATACGTACCTGAGCGCTATTCGAGGACGACTGCTCGATGGCATACGGCACGACGGTGTGTCCTTCTTGCTGGAGTGCCGAGAGAATGTCGCGCCGCCACAACCGCGGCACGCCGATGTCGAAACAACGATCGCTCACGCCACGTTGAAGCAGATCTCGTCGAAAGGCCCGAAAGGCGCGACTGGGGCTGCCGACGAGTAGCCATCCAGCACCCGCCAACAACGCCCTGTCAGTGAGTTGGCGTCCGTGCCAGCAGACGACCTCGGCCAGTGATGGTTCGCCCGGTTCTTCAGTCAGACTGCGCTCCAACGCGGCACGGGCCATGCCGGTGCAGAGGCCACCCGGATTCGATCCGTCTCCATTCAGGAAGACGATCGCCCGATAGAGTCCACCGAACAAGCGCTCGCGAAACGGAGCCCAGCCGAAGGTTCGCTCAAATTCATCGCGTTTGGGCTCGACAACGCCCCAGCCCCCGACGCTGTTTGGACGCGAGATGACGTGCTCGTGGGGATGAAATTGACTCGAAAGTCGCAACTCCATATCGATCGTGCGTTCATGCCGAGCTACCTCGCGACCGCGATCCATTGCAACGACTCTGACGGTCTCACGGAAATCGCCCAAGAATCCGTGGGGTGACACTCTCCAACTGACAACGTCGTCGTTTGGACGAACCGGTCTCCAGACTGGTCGATCGCTCACCCAGCTCACGGGAATCTCGAGACGCAACGCATCTACGTCCTTATCTGGCGCCATCGCCTTGAGATCGACCGTCACCGTGAAATCATGCGGCACATAGCGAAGAGTCCCTTGATCCTCGTTGCTACAGACCAGCTGGAATGACGTGGTGTTGGCTCCGTCGAATCTGAGACAGTCAATTGGCATGAGGATTCGAACCGATCGCTGAGAGTTAGTCGTTGCTGCCGCTGGTCGCCGTTGCATTGGCGGTGAGCACGTCGATCTCGCGACGCAGATCCTCGAGGTCCTCGAACGAGAGATAGACGGAGGCGAAGCGGATGTAAGCGACCTCGTCGACCTTGCGCAGCTCACGCAAGGCAATCTCACCGATCGCGGTGCTAGGAACCTCGACGGTGCCGAGCTCCAACAGCTGAGCCTCGACACCGGCGACAATCCGGTCGATTTCCTCCTGTGAAACGGGGCGTTTGGTGAGGGCAATGCGGAGCTTGTCGCGCAATTTGCGCGGATCAAACTCCTCGCGTCGTCCATCGCGCTTGACGACCATCAAGGCGCCGGACTCGACGCGCTCATAGGTCGTGAACCGTCGACCGCACGACTCGCATTCGCGGCGACGTCGAATTCCGGAGCCGTTACTCAGCTCCCGTGAATCGACTACACGCGTATCGCGTCCCTGGCAGAACGGGCACCGCATCAGTTCAACCGCTGACTAACGCTCGCGAAGAAAGCGCAGGATCGCGGGCTCAGACCACTCGTCGTCGGGAGCCATCGGAATCCGAGATGGGGCAGCCTGGCCACCTGCAGCCGCATCAGGTTGCGTTCGGAAACGGCGCTCTGGTCGCGCGGCCTCCGCTGCGTCCGACCGCCCTGAAAACCGGTGGCGATGAGCGTGATCTGCACGTCTCGGCCCATGGCTTCATCGGTCGTCGCGCCAAAGATGATCTCGGCTTCGTCGTCGGCCGCCGATCGAATGACTTCAGCCGCCTCGGTGATCTCGGTCAATGAGAGATCCGGCCCGCCGATGATGTTGTAGAGGACGCCGACAGCACCGTCGATACTCATCTCGAGCAACGGGCTCTCGATTGCCATCCGCGCAGCGTCGACGCAGCGAGATTCGCCGGTACCCTCGACCGATGGCCATGAGTGCCGAACCAGCATCGCGCATGATCGTCTTCACGTCGGCGAAGTCGAGGTTGATCAAGCCAGGCTTGGTGATCAGGTCAGAGATGCCCTGAATACCTTGTCGCAGCACGTCGTCCGCCAGACGGAACGCTTCCGAGAAGGGCGTCTTGGGGTCGACGAGTGTGATGAGTCGCTGATTCGGGATGGTGATCAGCGCGTCCACATGCTCCTTCAGTGCGGCAACGCCCTCGTCCGCCACCCGACGACGCTTGGCGCCTTCGAAGTCGAACGGCCGAGTCACCACGCCCACGGTCAGCGCGCCCGATTCGCGCGCCAGTCGGGCCACAATCGGTGACGCGCCGGTGCCGGTGCCGCCACCCATGCCCGCGGTGATGAAGACCATATCCGACCCACGAATGATCTCGTTCAGGTCCTCAATGCTCTCTTCGGCGGCTCGCTCACCGATCTCCGGCCGTCCACCGGCGCCCAGGCCCTTGGTCAGCTTGTCACCAATACGTACGGTCAACGGGACTCAATTGTGAGACGAGCGACTGTGCATCGGTGTTGACCGCGACAAACTCGACGCCTTCAACTCCCGCCGCGATCATGCGGTTGACTGCGTTTCCGCCGCCACCTCCAACGCCGATGACCTTGATCCTGGCAAATGAATTTACGAAATCGTCCTCATGAACGTTGAACATCCGATTAGCCTCCCCATGGCCCGCCCTCGTGTTTCCTCAGCTTCAACCATGATGCTCCCCGAAACAGAAGGTGTCAGGAAAGTATGCCCCACTTACGCGCACGCCAGCAAAGGCGATTCGACCCAAATGTTATGACGAGTAATGGTCGGCCGGTACAAATTCGCGCAACCATCGTCCAAGCGCCTGACCAAAACCTCCGCGAGCTGACTGGCTCCCGTCGTCTGACGACCGGTTGGCTAATTGGTTGCGGTTCGGAGATCGCCACTGGCTGTCGCGATTCCAGTGCCGCTTTCCATTGCATCGGGATGAGGCCGAACGTTACGAATGAACCCATATCGGTACCTGACACGCGCGCGTTTGACTGGGCTACCGCGACAAATCGAGCCGGTGTGCCGACGATTCGAACGGCTTGCTCATCAAGATCGGGGAATTTGCGAGCGGAGCCCCCGATCACCACGCCAGCCTGAAGCCGCCACGCCAGGTTGCGATCGTCCAGTCGACGACGCACAGATGTGAAGAGCGCGGTTCCCCATGCCGAAAGGACTGTACGCACACGTTGAACGATCGGATCGGACGGCATGCGCTCTAACATGAGACTCAAATCGAGGCGCTTCACCACGTCGGGAGAGATGTTACATGCGCGACCGATCTGCTCTTCCAACGGGTTAGTTCCAAGCGGGACGGTAAAGACGTCGACTACCTCGGAGTCAATAATCGTGGCGCATTCGGAGACGTCTTCTCCGATCATGACCAACGTCGCACCCTCGCGCTGTTCCAGCTTGGTGAGCGTGGCGTATGCGGCGGCCACAGCACGTGGAACGATCGGCTCAACGTCAAATCCAGCGCCGCGAATGGCGCTGACCGCTGGCTGAACGACTTCTCCACGCGCCACCCAGCACGAGGTTTGAACGCGAATGGACGTCGCGAAGGAGCCGACAGGCGGTTCGGCTTGGGTCCGGCCATCCACCTCATATCCGCGGATGACGGTTTCAACGATATGACCGATCTTCGCGGGTCCCGATAACGCGCGGTCCAGGACGAAATTGATGGCATCGGGATCAATGATCGCTGGAGAGCCAAACTGACATTCGCCCGAAGACGGGAATTCTTGCAGAGCATTTCCCGGGACGGCGAGCGCGACCGCTCGCAGGGCGTCTCCGGATTCAAGATGCAACCATCGTCCGATCTCGGGGAGCGAGCGTCGCAGGAGTTCCTGTGCGTCATCACCCGCATCTGCATCGAAAACGCGAGTTCCCAGCATGCGTGGTTCACGATCATCGGACGTAAAACCGAGCGTGGCTGTCAGGCAGCGCGAATCGAAGTCGATGCCAGCAAACCAGTTGCACAGCCGCATTCCGCTATCGCTTTCCATCTATCAAGCTGTCCGGAGGTGATTCAACGGTGTCATGTCGGGTCGGCGCAGATTATAGCACAGGACTGATAGACACAATGTACGTTCACTTCGGAGCTGTTCGAACACGAGTTGAGTACGGCGAAGGACTACGTCAGCCAATCACTGGTAAAAAGGCCGGTCCGGTTGGCGAACGTCGAGACGTGACCAGCTCTCGGACATCTTGAGCGCGGCCGAGACGACGCTCATCTTGAGCGGAATCTGGTCGCCATTCCCCAGCACGACGGTGCGTTCGCCAGAGAGCTGCGCCGTGAGTCCGGTGCTTGGGTCGTAGCCGAGCGCGGTGAGCGACGATCCCATCTGCTTCCACAGGTAGGTCGCGGCCTGCACGATGTCGGCCGGCACCTGATCGCCCGCCGCCGGGCTCGTGCCCGATGTCTGAATCACTCGCGGCAATGACTTGTCGTCCCCACTCGCGATCACGCCGCCGCGCTCGTCGACCAGGACGTTCTCCTGCCCGGTCTGCCAAACGAGCACCGGGATGCGCTCAGTCACGTTGACGACGATCGTATCAGGAAGCTCCGCATGCACGCTGGCCGAGGCGACTGCCGGGTGCTGCGCCACGCGCTTGGCGATCTCGCCTGTATCCAACGTGAAGATCGATTCGCCCATTGCGCCACTTCGTTCGACGATCGAATCGGCGTAGGCGACCTTGTTCCCCTCCACGACGACGACCCTCACCGGAAAATCACCGGAAAACAGAAAGCCGAAGACCAGCACCGAGAGGCCAACGCTCAGCAGGAACGCCGGCAGACGGCCATTCAGCACCACCGACTTGAAATAGCCGCGGGCGCGAGCCCGCCGTGGCGCGACGGCGTCCCCCACTCTTGGCAGCCGGTTTCGGCCCTCGCCTACTCATCCCGGCCATCCCTGTCGCTCGCCGTGCCGTTCGACCGCCAGCTCAACCAGGCGGGTCACCAGGTCGCGGAACTGGAGTCCACTTGCCTCCCACAGGAGCGGATACATGCTCGTTTGGGTGAATCCGGGGATCGTGTTCACCTCATTCATGAACACCTTGCCGGTTGGGCGCTCGAGAAAAAAGTCAGCGCGAGCCATTCCCGCACCATCAATCATCTTGAACGCCTTCACGGCGATGTCCCGCACCTGTTCCGATTGCTCAAGGGTGATGGGAGCCGGGATCAGCAGCTGCGAATCACCATCGACGTATTTGGCGTCGAAGTCATAGAACTCGTTGCAGGGCACGATCTCACCAACGACCGACGTGACCGGATCGTCGTTGCCCAGCACGCTCACCTCGAGCTCACGCGCGTCGAGGCCCTTCTCGATGACGATCTTGCGATCGTGATGCGCGGCCTCGCCAAAGGCGTCACCGAACTCACCGGCGTGATGTACCTTCGAAATTCCGACGCTGGAGCCGAGATTGGCTGGCTTCACAAAACAGGGATAACCGATCTCACGTTCGATGCGTTCGAGCACGGTTTCCGGGTCGCGCTGCCAGTCTCGTCGCAGGACCCAGATCCAGGGAGCGATCGGCAAACCAGCTCGTTCGAACAGTTGCTTCGACGTGATCTTGTCCATCGCCAGGGCAGATGCCATCACGCCTGCCCCAACGTATGGCACGTTGGCGAGTTCGAGCAGTCCTTGCACGGTTCCGTCCTCTCCCCACGGTCCATGCAGCACCGGGAAGAGGACGTCGACATCCCGGGCCCAGTAGGACGAGCCGACGTCGAGCGTGACATTCTCTTCATGTGCCTCGACGTCGTCGTCGCCCGAACGCTGATGCTGGCTCGGGAGCGCCAACGGAAGCTGAGATGTGTCGGCAAGCTGATGCAGCGGATCACCACCGGTAATCCAGCGACCGTCACGCGCAATGCCGATGGGCACGACTTCGAATCGGTCCGGATCGACCGCGTTCATGACGGCCTCAGCCGACCGCAGCGACACGTCATGCTCGCCGGAGCGGCCGCCGAAGATGACACCGATACGTATTCGTCGCGGCATGCTACAGCTCTCCAATCTGTTCGATCTCCGGATGCAGGTCGATCGCGAACTGGCGGCTGACCTCCTCTTGGACGAGGGCGATGATCTCACGGACGTCGCGCGCCGTGGCGTCGCCGGTATTGACCAGGAAGTTGCCGTGGAGTTTCGAGATCATCACTCCGCCGACGCGGCGCTCTTTGAGTCCCGCCTGCTCGATCAGGTAGCCCGCATAGGTCCCCTCGGGATTGGTGAAAACCGATCCAGCACAGGCTCCGGTCGGCTGAGCCTGACGTCGCCAGCGCGCGTGCTCTGTGGCGCGCGCGGTCAGCGCCTCGGCATCACCTTTGGGGAGTCGGAATGTCGCACTGAGCACGATCCAGCGGCGAGGTCGCGGTGCTACTTTCAGCACGGTATGGCGATAGGCCGGCTCTAGTCGATCGCGAGACCAAATCTCGAGATCTCCTTCGAGGTCAAACACCTCGATTGATTCAAGATGGTCTTGCGTCTCTGTTCCGTGCGCGCCCGCGTTGTTGACCACCGCACCGCCGACCACGCCCGGAAGACCGGCAGCCCACTCCATGCCTTCCCAGCCATGTTCGGCGGTGAGGTGCCCAAGCCAGGAGATCGGAGCCTGAGCCGGAACTGTGAGGCGGACTTCCTCTCCCAGATCTTCAACCTCGTAAACGTCGTCCACCTGCTTGCCCGGTGCCCGCACGAGAATGACCAGCCCACGAATGCCGCCATCGCCGACCAGAAGATTGCTCCCGCCGCCAATGACGGTGATCGGCAGGTCTCGCTCACGAGCCCAATCAACAGCCGCGTTCACCTCGTCGGCGGTGGATGCGCGCACGAGAAAGTCGGCTGAACCGCCAATACGGAACGTGGTGTGCAGTGACAACGCGCGGTCGCGACGGATCGTGATTGTGCCTGTTTCAACCTGAATTGTTGTGCTCTCGGTCATTCGCTCGCCGATCGGTGTGAGAGTCGTCGGATCGTCTCGTTGCTGACCTTCCAGACGTCGCCAGCACCCATAACGAGTATCACGTCTCCAGGACCCGCGTCGTCCGCGGCCACGTGCGCTGCTTCTTCCAGCGAGCCAACCGTACAGGTTTCGATGCCCTCAATCCCCCTGGCAACATCCTCGGAGCTCACTCCCAGGTCGTCCGACTCGCGAGCTGCATAGATCGGCACCAGAATGACTCGGTCGGAAAGGGAAAGGGCGTCGCTGAAATCTCCCATGAGCGCCTTGGTGCGGCTGTACGTGTGCGGTTGAAAGATGATGATCACCCTGCCCGCCGGGAATCGTTCTCTCGTCGCCGTGATGGTGGCACGTATCTCGGTCGGGTGGTGTGCATAATCCTCGACGACCGTCACTCCGTCTGCTTCGCCTTTGACGTCGAAGCGACGCCCGACGCCCTCGAAGTCCTCGAGCCCTGGCAACAGTTTCACCGGATCGATCCCAGCGGCAGCTGCTGCCGCCAGGCACGCCGCCGCGTTCAGGCGGTTGTGTGCCCCGGGTATGCGCAATCGAGTCCGCAACGTACCGAACTTAGGCAGATGGAAGTGGTCGCGCCCGGCGACGCGTTCGATGCGAACGTCGGCGTGTTCCGAAAATCCAAACGTGACGACGTTCGCCGGTGGCTGGGCAATCCTCTGAAGCAGGATGCGACACCCAGGATCGTCACCGGAAACAATGAGCGTCCCGTCCGGCTTGATCCCTGAAACAAATCGATCGTAGGCAACCTCGACCGCATCGAGATCGGGGAAAATGTCCGGGTGGTCGTGTTCGATATTGGTGACGATGGCCACGTCCGGTTTAATCCAAAGGAAACTGTAATCATATTCGTCCGCTTCAGCGACGAAATACGGACCGTCACCCGAACGAGCGTTCGTCCCGAGCTGCGACACGTCGGCTCCGACGGCGAACGACGGAGCTATACCGGCTCGATCGAGGGCATATGCCAGCATGCCGCTCGTGGTCGACTTGCCGTGCGTCCCCGCCACCGCGATACAGATACGGGAAGAGCACAACAGCCCCAGAACGGCCGCGCGCTTGACGATCGGAATATTCCGCTCACGCGCCGTGACGAGCTCTGGATTCGATTCTGGCGCCGCGGCCGTGGTAATGACCAGGTCGACCAGCCCGACGTTCTCCGCCGAGTGCCCGATCCAGACGGGTATCCCCTCAGACGCCAGCTGAGTGACGATGGGTGACTCGGACATGTCTGAGCCGGTCACGTGATAACCGCGCCGCATCAACATGCGAGCCAACCCACTCATGCCCACCCCCCCAATACCCACGAAGTGGAGCGTCGCGGGAGGGGACGGAAGCTGCTGTGCGTCGAACGATCGACTTTCCAGAACAGACACTCTCTTCCGTTAGCCGTCGCGGTTCAGCGGCCGTCGCCGGCCGCGGCCGAACGAACCCGATCGTGTCCGGGCGGGATCATCCTGACTCGTGCGCATGGGACACCGTCGAACGTCCTCGTACCGCGCCAGAGGTGTGCTGATGGCGGCTGGCCGGAGCATGTTCCGACTGCGGTCGAGCATTCTGTACCGGGCGCTCTCCGCGAGAGCGTCGCATCGAGCGGCGATGGACGGCCCCCTCCGTCGCCGGAACAAACCTGCGTTCAACCGTCTGCCTTGATATGTTGAGCAAGATGCCCATGGCGGTCAGGGAAACAGCTAGCGCCGTGCCTCCATAGCTGATGAATGGGAGTGGCACGCCGGTAAACGGAATGGTGAGCGTGATTCCACCGATGTTCACGGCCGCCTGGAAGATGATCCAGGTGACGATTCCGACGGCAACCAGCGAACCGAATGAGTCGGGAGCTTTCATAGCAATGCGATATCCGCGCCAGGCGAGCAACGCGAAGAGGAGCAAGACGAACGCGCAGCCGATGAGACCGAGTTCCTCGCCGATCACCGCGAAGATGGCGTCATTCTGCGCGGCCGGCAGCCAGGTGAACTTCTCTCGGCTCGCGCCGAGGCCAAGACCGAACAGGCCGCCACTGCCGAGCGCCAGACGTGACTGCACCAACTGATACCCAGTGTTCTTCGGATCTGAATCTGGATTCAGGAAAATCAGGATACGCGCGCGTCGGTATGACGCTCCAAGCGCCAGCATCAGGAAGGAGATCGATCCGACACCGATCAACGCGCCAAGCTGAAACAGGTCCGCGCCCGCAACCAGGAACATGCTGATGCCAATGGCGGCCATCAGCGTGGCCGTGCCGAGGTCCGGCTGTAGCATGACCAGACCGATCAGCAGTCCAAGAAAAAGCGCAAAAGGGATCAGTCCGTAGCTGAAATTGCGGATCTTCTGGCCCTTTTGACCAAGCCAGTCAGCCAGGTAGATGACCAGAACGATCTTGGCGACCTCACTCGGCTGGAACGAGAGCGGGCCGAGTGGGATCCAGCGATTCGCGCCCCAGGATTCGCCTCCAACGCCGATCCCTGGCACAAAGACCAATGCTGCCAGCATGAGCATAATGATGATCATGCCGGGCAACGAGAGGCGTCTCCAGAAATGGTAGTCGACGAAGGTGGTGACCAGCATGCCACTGAAGCCGATCACGGCCCAGATCGCTTGTCGAGTCAGGAAGTAGTAGCTATTGCCGCCTTCCTGCTGAATCCCGATCGCCATACTGGCGCTGAAAACCATGACCAACCCGAACATCACCAACGTCAGGATGATGGCGATAAACCAGTAATCCGGTTCATGCAGGAGGGAGCGAGCACGAGACCGACCACCGGCCACGGCGGTCCACATACTCTCGCTGAACTCGCGAGCAACCGCGATCATGGTTTCTCCTCCCCAATGGTCTGCATTTGAAGCCGGCGCACGCTGTCACGAAATGCTTGGCCACGATGGAACTCGTCGCGGAACATGCCGAAGCTGGCGCAGCCAGGCGAAAGCAACACGACGCCACCAGGCTCGACGGCACCGCGTGCCTCATCGACGGCACGTTCCATGTCGTTGTAAGGTCCGCGCACGTCCGTTGCGCCCGATTGTTCGAGCAAGTGGTGTAGCTGCCCAGTCGCGGCCCCGTCGAGCAGCACGACCGTTCGAGCGGAGGTCGAGATCCTGGCTGCCATTTCTTCCAGAGCGACGCCCTTTTCCGAGCCGCCCGCGATCAGCACGATCGGTCGGGATCCAAAGTGATCGAGCGCGGCATAGACGGCCGCTGGCGTGGTGGCCGTGGTGTCGTTGACGTAGAGGATGCCGTCGATCTCCGCCACCGTCTCTTGTCGATCGAGAACGTCCTCGGCCGAAATTAGCCCCGCTTGCACGTGTTCAGGGCTCGCACCAGCCAGGAGCGCCGCGGCAGATGCGGCGAGCGCATTGGCCACGTTATGGCGGCCTTGCAGCGCGAGCTCTTCCTCACGCACGAGTTCGTCGAGGTTCTCTCCGATTCGCCAGCGCAGGTATCCGCCGTCGATGAATGCTCCGTCGCCGCCCGTGTCTTGATAAGAGAACGAAATCGAGCTCCCTTCGCCCTCGCACCGATGTGCCCACACCATCGGATCGTCGGCGTTCGCCACGAACCAATCGCCTGGATGCTGAAAACGGGCGATATTGAGCTTGGCGTCGAGATATTCGTCCATCGACGCATATCGATTGAGGTGATCCGGGCTGATATTGGTGAAGACGGCAATATGCGGACTGAGCTCATGCTCGCCCAATCCCTCGAGCTGCCAGCTGGAGAGCTCGATCACAACCGGCGTACCAGGCTCGATGCGCGGAAGACACTCGAGCGCGGAGCGACCCATGTTTCCTGCCAGCACGGTGTCGGATCGATACCGCGTCAGAATCGCGGCGCACAACGTCGAGGTGGTCGTCTTCCCTTTGGTGCCGGTGATCCCAATGATCGGCGCGGGGCAGGATCGGAAGAAGAGCGTCATCTCCATCTCGATCGAGGCGCCGTGCTCGCGCGCGACCTTCAGCCACGGCGAATCGAGCGGCACACCGGGATTGCGCACCACGACGTCTGCGTTGGCGAAATCGTCAACGACGTGCTCGCCCAAGCGATAGCGGATAGGCAGACCTTCCAGCTCGGTCAGGGTAGGCCCGAGGGCTTCCTCGCCGCGCAGATCCGTCACCGTTACATCCGCACCGGCGGCGACCAGATAACGGGTCACGCCGAGACCTCCACGCCGGGTCCCGACACCCATGACGAGCGCACGCTTGCCTTTCAACCAGTCAGCGGTTCGATGCGGCGCCGGCAAATTCACCCTTTCAGATCAGTGCGAGGGCCACACCCAGGAGACCCGCCATCATGCCGAACAACCAAAAGCGCAACGTGATCTGCGTCTCAGACCAGCCCTTGAGCTCAAAATGGTGATGCAGTGGGGTCATGCGGAAGATCCGCTTCCCGCCGCTGACCTTGAAGTAGCTGACTTGAAGCATGACAGAGATGGTCTCCGCCATGAAGACGAGACCGACCACCGGGAGCAAGAGCCACTGGCCGGTCATGAACGCGGCGGTCGCGAGTCCCGCACCGATAGCCAACGATCCAGTGTCACCCATGAAGACCTGCGCCGGATGTGCGTTGTACCAAAGGAATCCCAGAAGCGCTCCCGCCATGGTGAAGCAGAAGGTGACGACTTGGATCTGGCCCTGTAAGAACGCGATGATCCCGTATGCCACGAACGCGACCGCGGCGGTGCCGCCCGCGAGCGAGTCGAGGCCGTCGGTCAGATTAACCGCGTTGGCGGAACCGGCAATGACCAGAACGGCGATCGGGATGTAGATGAGCCCAATGTCGTACTTACCCAACCCGGGAACGTAGATGCTGCGCAACTGCAGTGGGAAATAAAGGACGAGTGAGGTGACGAACGCGAACAGCAGAAGCCAGGCCATCTTGAAGCGCGCGGCCAGTCCTTCACGAGCGCTGCCGACGAGGTTGAGCCGGTCATCGATGCCGCCCAGAATACTCGTACCGATGAGGACGCCAAGCGGCAAGAGCATAGAGAGACGGCCCGCCAGATTGAAGATGACGGTCAAGACAATTGCCGTAACCGTGAACATGATGCCGCCCATGGTCGGGGTGCCGACCTTGTATTGATGGCCCTCTGGCCCGTCGACGCGAATCTGTTTGCCGATATCGTGCGCTTTCAAATACCTAATGAATGGACGTCCAGCCGCGACGGTCATCACAAACGCGACCGACGAGATCGCCATAGACAACGCAAGGTTGTGAAGCGGGTCTCGCGTCAAAATGCTGTGGTCGCGTAGCAGCCGTCCAACGTGCATGAGGAAGTCGCCTAAACCGCTCATTCGACCGTCACCCGATCACTGGCAACGGCTCGCTTATCTCCCAATCGAAACAACCAATGACCTTTCGAACGCGCGCCGCCACCTGAAGGTGGCAGAAGTTCCCAATCCCAAGACGAGAGACATAGCGTCGGTGATGGCCGTGTGCCATCGGTAAGCTCGTTTGAGCTCAGATGTCTTGCCGATTCCCCGCGTCAACGCGAAAACGACTCCAACCGCCCCGTGGTCAGACTCATCTCGTCCGCTGACGCCAATAGTAGATTGTAGCCTCCGACGGTTCTACGAGACGCCCGCGCCAGACGTTTATGTCGATCTCGATCGGATTCCGTTGAGCTCCAACACATCATTCGCCCTGCCCCATTACGGCTGAGACGTATCGGACTGGGTGACCGGCTTCGTTGGCGGAATGCCATAGAGCAGGAAGAGCTGCTGGAAGACCTGCTGAAATGCCGGTCCGGCTGCGCTCTCACCCCACGGTGATTTCTGCGGCAGATCGATCTTCACGAGCACCGAAAACTGCGGATCGCTCGAAGGGCCATATCCGAGCAGAGACCCGATGGTTGCGTCTTCTTCGTAGCCGCCACTTGGCGACGGAATCTGCGCCGTGCCCGACTTAGCCGCAATGTCATAGCCCGGAACCGAGTATTTGACGTAGGTCGTGTTCATCACGGTGGTCAACATCTGCGTGATGGTATTGGCCGTCTTTTCCGAGATCACGCGATGCACCGGCTTGGGATCGATGGCCTTGGTGCCTGTCTTGTCCTTGACCTCTTTGACGACGTGCGGCGTCATCAGCACGCCCCCATTGGCCAGCACTGAGACCGCGTTCACCAGTTGTATTGGCGTCACGGCCAATCCCTGTCCGAACGCGTTGGTATAAAAGTTAGCTTCCGACCAGTCAGACTGACCGGGGAGCGGCAAGATGCCAGCCGATTCGCCCTGCAGATCGATCCCGGTCGGCTGGCCGATCCCAAACGCAACCAGACCGCGATAGAAGCGGTCCTCTCCAACCAGTTCAGCTACCCACATCGCACCGAGGTTGCTCGAGTGCTGCAAGACCTCGGTCATGGTTTCCGGTCCGAAGTCGACGTCAAGCGCGTTGTGAACCTCGGCACCGCCGGGGAGGATTCTGTACGACCCACCATTGTGAACCGTGTTGGGAGAGACCATCCCAGTCTCAAGGCCAATCGACATGACCACGGATTTGAAGGTCGACCCAGGCTCATACGTTTGGCTGATAGCCGGGTTGTCGAAGAGACTGTCATCGGTCACAGTGTCGAACGTATTGGGATCGAATGACGGACGGTTGGCCATGCCGAGGATCTCGCCCGTTCTCGGGTTTTGCACCAGGATCGTGCCACCGGCCGCTTGCTGAGCCGCAATGGCTTGATCGAGTGCCTTTTCGATGATCCATTGGATCGAAGCATCGATGCAAAGGGTAAGGTCGGCACCGTCGATCGGCGGGTCCCAAGCACTCTTGGCGAGTGCAATGACGTTGCCCGATCCGTCGCGTTCGCCGATGAGCTTGCCCGGCGTCCCAGCGATGGTCTGGTCGTACTCGCCTTCGACGCCATAGGATCCCTGATAGTCGTAGTTGACAAACCCGAGGACCTGCGAGGCGAAATCGTTCATGGGATAGATGCGCCTCGGCTCGGACTGCAGCACGATTCCAGGCAGATCGAGATCCTTGACCCGCTGCGAGGAGTCGTCGCTGAGTCGACGCTTCAACACGACCCACTCTTTTCCTGGCTGCGTGATGGCCGAGTAGATATCGTCTGACGTCCGGCCAATTAGGGGCGCGAGGAGGCTGGCGGTCTTCTGAGGATCGACGAGCTGATTGACGATCACCGATATCGTGTCGGCCGGGACGTTCGTCGCCAGCTCGATGCCACGTGCGTCATAGATATTGCCGCGGTTGGCAGGGACGATTGTATCCTGAAAGCGGAATGCGACTGCCTGCTCGCTTAGCGACTGACTCTTGACCACCTGAAACGAGAAGATGCGATAGCCGATCGCCAGGCAAAACATCAAGAACCCAGCGAACAAGGACAGAATGCGGCGACGGGGAATTCGATAATCCATCATTATGGCACCGACCCCACGGTGCTTTGAGGCGTCGCCTCGGCTCCAGCAGGTGGCGAGGTTCCTGGAGTCGCGTCGGGCGTGGTTGACGTCTGCGGATCAGTCGACGACTTCAGCGTCTCTTGAATGCTGGCGCTGCTTTCACCCATCAACGCTGACCGCACTCGTTGCAGCAACGATGGATGTGGCTGAAGAGCGGGCGCAATAGGCGGCAGATTGTCGTTCGCGGGCCGCTGCACCTGCAAGAACTGGAAGTTCGACAGCGGTGTCATTCCCAGTTGCTGCGTGGCGATCTGACTCACCTGGTCCAGCGACTGATCTCGCGCAACGTCATAGCCGAGCTTCGAATTTTCCAACGACAGCGAATAGTACTCGTCTTGGAGGTTGCTGAACTTGTATCCGAGGCCGGCAACCTTGGCCGTCTGCATCAAGTAGAGGATGCCGATCATGGTGAGGGCCACGGCGGCGATGATGACCATGGCGACGCCGTTGAGCGCGATGTATTGGCCCTTCTGACGACGGCGAACCGAGGCGACCGGTCGATCTGGAGCGATCTCTGCGACCACGCTCTCTGGGCGGCGAGTCTTGGTGCTGGTACTCATGGGAGCCGCTCCGCCACGCGCAGGCGCGCGCTCCTGCTTCGAGGGTTTGCTTGCTCTTCCTCATGCGTTGGCTTGACCGCCTTGCGGGTGACGAGCCGCAGCCTGGCTGTATGACCACACACGCAGATCGGCGTTTCAGGAGGGCAGATGCAGTCCGTCGACTCCAGCCGGAGAAACGTCTTGACGATGCGGTCCTCGAGCGAATGAAACGAGATGACGGCGATTCGACCGCCGGCCGCGAGCAGCTCGATGGCGGCGTTCAGCCCAGCTCGAAGGGCATCGAGTTCGCTATTTACCGCGATGCGCAATGCCTGAAACGTCTTGGTGGCCGGATGAATCGCCTTTCCGCGACGCCCGCCGACCGATGATTCGACGATGGTCGCCAGTCGATCGGTGGTACTGATCGGTTCCTTCTTCCGCTCGCGAACAATGGCGCGGGCGATCACTCGGGAACGCGGTTCTTCGCCGTACTCGAAGATCACAGCCGCCAGATCTTCTTCCGTCCAATCGTTGACGACATCCGCCGCGCTGATCCCAGATCCGGTGTCGAAGCGCATGTCGAGTGGGCCTGGGCGTTGGAATGAGAAGCCGCGTTCGCCATGGTTGAGCTGAAAGGACGACAGGCCGAGATCCATCAGGACACCATCGACCTGATCGAACTTCGCCTCCTCCGCCAGCACGCGCATGTCTCGGAAGTTGCCGTGGGCCACGGTGAGCCGGCCCGCATAGCTTGTCGCCAGGTCACGTGCACGGTCGATTGCTTCGGGATCGGCGTCGAGCGCCAGAACGCGACCGTCCGGCGCGGATCGCTCGAGAATTGCGCGTGTGTGCCCACCTCCACCAAACGTCGCATCGATATAGCTGCCGTTGGATTTCGGCGCAAGAAACTCCAGGACCTCGTCCAACAAGACGGGAACGTGTTCGCTTGGTGACTCTGAGTCACGCAAGGTTGGCAAAAGTTCGTCATGAGGATCAACCGCCAAGCGGGTTCCTGACTCTCCGTTTAGATCAATGATGCAAGACGTTGCGCGATGGAGGAGCCCTCTTCCTCCATCATTTCAGATTGAGTTGCCCAGGCAGTCGGACTCCAGAGCTCGACGTACGAGTGCATGCCGACGACCAGAACTTCACCTTCCAGACCGGCGTACTGTCGCAGATCCGGCGGAATGCGAATGCGACCTTGGCGATCAAACTCGACGTTGGCCGCTTCGGCGAAGACCATCCGCCGAAACGCGCGAGCATCCGGGTCGCTGATCGATAGGCTCGAGACTTTCTCAGCCAAAGGGGTCCAGGCACTCATCGGGTAGAGAGAGAGGCATCGATCGATTCCGCGGGTGATGACCGCGTCGGTGCCGATGAGATCGCGGAAGCGCGCGGGGACGGCAACCCTGCCTTTATCATCCAGGCTGTGGCTGAATCTCCCGAGAAACACCGCACCGCTCTCTTCGATTTGCTTCACCGTCACCGATCGCGCGGCGAAACGTCGTCAACATGGATGAGCGCACAACGATGGGGTGCTCGACGGACGTCGCGTTCCCCACTTCACCGGCATGAGCAGGGCCTTTATCCACAAACGGCCCCACTTATCCCCACTCAGCCCCACCGTTATCCACATTATACATACGTACACCCCAACCGCAACGTCGTTATGTCACAAGAACGTGCGTTCGTTCGCACCTTCCTGCTGATCTCTCTGCCGATTTTCGTGATTGCGCCAACAAAACGGATCGGTGGGTGTTGGAACCGTAATGGGGGAAATTGCAGGGCGTTAAGGTGGGGGGTCGTGGGGGCTCGTAAGAGTGCAGTTGGAGCCGTCACGTGAGCTCGACGTTCCCCGTCGAAGTTGGGCAACGCATGCATCTCTCGTACAAACGGATGATGGTTGAAGCTACTCGGAGGCGGGCTCGATCACGGCCAACACCGCGCCAGTCTGAACGGTCTCTCCTTCAGCGACGTTGAGCTGACTTACGACGCCGTCCTGTGGCGCTCTGATCTCGTTCTCCATCTTCATCGCCTCGACCACGCAAATCAGGTCGCCCGAACTGACCTGGGCTCCAGCCTCGACCGCCACTCGCAATACGGTCCCCTGGATTGGACTGACGATGCTTCCACGCCCAGCAGCGGCGACTCCACCGCCTCGATTGCCAGTTAGCCGAGGCGCTCGGCGCGTCGTAGAGGACGATTCGCCGTGCAGAACAACGTCGAAGCGCTTGCCGGAAACCTCAACCACAAAACGTTCGCTCGTGAGTCCATTCGGTGAACCGGCCGTTTCAACTGGCTCCGCAGCGCTCGCCACACCGCTCAGCAGATCAGGATGCCGCTCCAGCAGTCGGGTGTCGTAGTCACCAGAAGCGAAATCCGGATGGTTCATCACACCCAGATGGAATGGGATCGTCGTTGGAACACCATGCACGGTGAAGTCCTTCAGCGCTCGGCGCATGCGCCGTAACGATTCGTCACGATCACGCCCCCAGGTGATGAGCTTTGCCACGAGGGAATCGTACTGCGGCAGGATCGTGTAGCCCGGCACCGCGGCGCTATCGACGCGAATGCCCATACCGACCGGCGGTTGATAGTCGCTGATGGTCCCTGGGGCCGGCGCGAAACTTCGCGCTGGGATCTTCAGCGTTGATGCGGCACTCGATTGCATGTCCCCGGAAATCGATCTTGGGGCCGAATGAGAGAGGCTCTCCAGCCGCGACGCGAATCTGTTCCGCCACCAGATCTAGACCCGAGATGAGTTCGGTCACTGGATGCTCGACTTGAATACGCGTGTTCATCTCGAGGAAGTAGTACTCACCATCCTGGTACAGAAACTCGACCGTACCAGCACCGACGTAGTCGACCTCCCGCGCCAGGCGGACCGCGGTCTCCTGCATGCTCTCGCGGGTCGATTGATCGATGGCTGGCGAAGGGCTCTCCTCGATCAGCTTCTGGTGACGCCGCTGCACCGAGCAATCACGCTCACCGATGGCGACGCAGTTACCGTGTCGGTCG
Organism: uncultured Chloroflexia bacterium; assembly: GCA_963815715.1. Taxonomy (GTDB): domain Bacteria; phylum Chloroflexota; class Chloroflexia; order Thermomicrobiales; family Thermomicrobiaceae; genus CALAGB01. Next base: position 870,434 of record CAWFHU010000001.1, read on the forward strand.
GCGAACACCTGTATCTCGATGTGGCGCGGGTGATCCAGATAGCGCTCGACGTAGACGCGCCCGTCGGAAAAGTAGCGTTCCGCTTCACCGGATGCGCCTCGATACGCGTCATCGACTTGATCCGACGACCAGGCCACGCGAAAACCGCGTCCCCCGCCACCCGCGGCAGCCTTGACCGCGATCGGGTACCCATGCTTGTCACCGAATTCACGCGCTCCCGAGGCGTCGACCGGTCCTTCGCTCCCCGGGACGAGTGGCGCTCCGGAGGCTACCGCGACCTTGCGCGCGGCGACTTTGTCCCCCATCGCCGCGATCGAGCTGGGCGAAGGACCAATAAAGACCAGGCCCGCTTCGGCGCACGCGGAGGCGAACTCAGGATTCTCGGCCAGGAATCCGTATCCCGGATGAACCGCTTCGGCTCCCGACTGCTTGGCAACGTCGATCAATGCCGGAATATCCAGATAGGGAAGCGCTCGTTCGGAAGGAATGCGATAGGCTTCGCCCGCGTAGCGAACGTGCGGTGCGTCTAACTCACCATCGCCATACACCGCGATGCTGGTGACGCCCAGCTCGTGGCATGCACGCATGATACGCATCGCGATTTCGCCACGATTCGCGACCAATACCTTCGCAAACACACGTCGCACCTTCTGTCAACGGAGCCCCCATCGTTGGCTATCGTTCGATTCGTGCCGCCAGACGCCAACCGTCTGGCCCGGTCCCCATTTCCGCGTGGAGTGACTCTCGCCGCGCCGCGAGTCGCCAAGCAGAAACCTGGGACGCGGCCTCTACCTTCTCTCGGGATTTGAATATCCTAATCGCGGTAACAATTGCTGCCGCCTCATCGTCGCTTGGCGCTGGCTGTATCTCCAACCGCGTCCGCACGATGTCGACCAGGTCACGCTCGTTCCCAATCACAGTGGAATGTTCCCGTGCTTGCGCTTGGGTACCACCTCGCGCTTCGTACGCGTCGCCTTTAGAGCTTTGATGAGCCATCCGCGCGTCTGGCTCGGCGCGATGACATCGTCGACGTAGCCTCTGGACGCGACCTGGAATGGATTGGAGAACTCGCGCTGGTAATCGGCGACCAACTCCTTGCGCCGCGCATCCTGATCGGGTGCTTCGGCGATCTCACGACGCGAGATGACGTTTACGGCGGCTTCCGGGCCCATAACGGCCACCTCGGCGGTTGGCCAGGCGACGCTAAAATCGGCTCGAAGCGCCTTCGAGCACATGACGACATACGCCCCGCCGTAGGCCTTACGCGTGATGACGGTCACCTTCGGTACCGAGGCTTCGCAATACGCGTACAGGAGCTTGGATCCGTGTCGGATAATGCCACCGTACTCCTGGTTCGTGCCCGGCAAGAAGCCTGGGACGTCGACGAACGTCACGAGCGGAATATTGAAGGCGTCGCAGAAGCGGACGAAGCGCGCCGCTTTGCTCGATGCGTCGATGTCCAATGTTCCTGCAAGATATTGCGGCTGATTGGCGACGATCCCGACGCTGTTTCCATCCAGCCGCGCGAAACCAACCACGATGTTGCGTGCCCAATCGGGCTGCACTTCAAAGAACTCGCCATGGTCGACGATATGCTGGATAACGTCGTGCATGTCATAGGGCTTGGTGCTGACGTCGGGGACCAGATCGTCGAGCGCCGCATCGGCGCGATCCGGGTCGTCTTCGGTCGCGAATGACGGCGCTTCATCCAGGTTGTTCGATGGAATGAAACTCAGGAGCGCGCGTACCTGCTCGAAAACGTCCTCTTCGTCTTGACCCACGAAGTGCGCCACTCCGCTTCGCGTCGTATGCGTTGACGCGCCGCCCAATTCTTCATGTGTGACCTCTTCACCAGTCACGGTGCGGATAACGTCTGGACCTGTGATGAACATCTGGCTGACGCCCTGCACCATGAAGATGAAGTCGGTCATGGCCGGAGAGTAGACGGCGCCGCCAGCACATGGACCACCAATAACCGAGATCTGCGGCACGACACCTGACGCCTGGACGTTGCGATAGAAGACGTCACCGTATCCCGCCAGACCCTCGACACCTTCTTGAATGCGAGCACCGGCCGAGTCATTGATGCCGATGACCGGACAGCCCACTTTCAGGGCGAAGTCCATCACCTTTACCATCTTCTCGGCGAAGGCCTCTCCCAAGCTGCCACCAAAGACGGTGAAGTCGTGCGAAAAGACGGCGACGGTCCGGCCATCGACCGTGCCGTAACCTGTAATGACGCCGTCACCATACGGTCGGCGCTTCTCCATGCCGAAGTTGATCGAGCGGTGCCGCACGAAGGGATCGAGCTCGACGAAGCTCCCCTCGTCGAGTAGGAGATGGACGCGTTCACGCGCCGAGAGCTTGCCGCGATCATGCTGTCTGGCAACCGCCGCGGCCTCTTGCTCGGCGATTTCATCACGTGTGCGCTCCAATCGGGAGCGCTCGGCGTGTTCGTCGACAGCCATTGCGCCTTCCAATCCTCTCAGCTCATCGTTTGTTCGCGTTCATAACAAATTCACTGGTGAACCACGTTGGCCCGTCCAGCCAGTCTCCGATTGTACGCGGAATCGACATCGTACGGGGAACATCAATGCGAACCTGAATCTTCAACCAGTCGCGCCGCGGCTCCGGCTATCACCGCTGCTCGTCTGACGAACGAGGGAGCGTAACGCGCCATCCAGAGCATCTCGCGCCATCGCCGTGGGTCGAATATCGCTCTAACTGGACTCGACCATTCCGGCGAGATCGACCGCCCCGGCGCATCCAGAATTACCCGAATCACAGCCATGCGCAACCGCTCGGTCAGCAGCGCGGCCTCCATGTCGGCAGCCATGAAACCTTTCTCGGCCCAATGCTTCCGCTCGTCTCCGGTCACGAGTCTGCGGGATGTAAGGAGCCGCCCCACAAGTGGTGTGCATCCCTTGGACCGCGCCGCCTCACGAAGCAGAGACGCAAGCGTTGGATCCACGAGTCTCACACCGTCGCCCTCGAACGCGCACTCATCAGGAATCACGACGTCACCGGGACGCAGATCGGGAGCTGAGCGAGCCCGCCAGGCCACAGAGAATCACCATCTCCGGGGCTTTGTCATCGCGCCAGCGAGACAAACGCATCCCAACGTGACGAACCCGGACGCCAGGTCGGGCTGTGCGAATGATGAGGTATTCGAAGAGCGTCGGAGCGAGAATCTCCACCACATCCGGGCGATCGTTCGTCACTTGAGATGAGCCCGGCTGATCCAGGCGGCACTCAACGGTCATATCCGTGATCGTGAAACCAGCCGACTGCTCGTTCGAGGGCCGCGGGCACCGAACTGGGAACGATTCCAAGTTCATGGCGCGCCCTTGAAGAGTCGACGAACATGTTGTGCCGGGCCATGCGCACGCATTCGAGCGGCACCAGCGGCTGCTGATCGGTGAAGATGCGACAACGGAATTCGTCTCCCCAACCGAGGATTTCCGCCAGGCGATATGGAATTTCGCGTGTTGGAGCCGGCCGATCGCAAATGTCCGCCAGTGCGTTCCAGATCTGCCTCAGACTCAGGTTCTCGCCACCGATGAGATAGCGTCCCCCAACCTCACCCCGTTCCAAGGCCAGGAGATGAACACGAGCAACGTCTTCGACGGCGACGAGGTTCATCCCGCCCGGCAACGACGCGAACATCTTGCCGCGCATGAAATCGACGATCATCTTGCCGGTTGGCGTCGGCTTGCGATCGCGCGGACCGACCGGCGTGGTTGGAAGAACGAAGACCACCGGTAACCTCGACTTCAACGCGGCACGCTCCTGCTCGATCTTTGAGTGATGATACGCAGAGATGGAATCATGCTCTTCGGCAAAATCGAGCTCAGTGGCCAATCGATCACCCTGCGCCGGACCGACCGTGGCCGAACTCGACGTCACAACCGCGCGTTCGACGCCCGCCAGGTGAGCGGCCTCGAGGAGCCCGGTCGTCCCAATGACGTTGGTGCGCCAGACGTCTCTCCGCCGGGCGGGCGCGAACGTGTAAAGCGCGGCGGCATGGATCAGGTAGCGACAGCCGCGCATCGGTTCGATCAGGTCGCCACTTCGACGTAAGTCTCCGATCACAATCTCACAGGCATCGCTCGTGACGATTTCGTCACTTCCTGGACGAGCCAATGCTCTGACGCGGTAGCCAGCGTCGAGGAGCGCGGACAAGATGTGACCACCGACAAAGCCGGTGGCCCCTGTGAGGAAGATCGTGGCGCTCGCGAGTGCCGTCAACGTGTACCGACCAGGAGGAGTATGGCGAGGGTTCGAACTGGTCCATCTTCTTTGAAAGCAGGAGGGCGTCGGTGCAGAGGTAGACGAACTTCTTGCGTTTCACCAACTCTTGTACGATTTTATCGATGTCTTTGTGTACCAGCGGTTCTCCACCGGCGATCGACACGACCGGCGCACCGCACTCCATGACAGCATCTACCGCTTGCTGCACGGTCATTCGCTGTTGCAGGACATCCTTTGGATGTTGAATTTTTCCGCACCCGGCACACGCCAGATTACACTGATACAGGGGCTCCAGTTGTAAGACGAGCGGATACATCGTCGCGCTTGCGCAGCCGATTTCCAAGAACATATGACAGAATCCGCATATTCTGCCGCATCGTGATTGGCATGTGCCCTCCCTGATGGCGGTGTGCAACTGGAAACGACGACTGCGGCGCAACAGAGGCCATTTTGCGTGAAAGCGTGAAGTGCGATATACGTCTATTATGGTAGCTCTGTCAATAGGTAACGCAGCGCACGCGAAGGCAATTTCCACACGCCAATGAGGAATTTTCCGGAACGGTCGCGCGCCAACTCACCAAGAACCTATCAATAAGAATCCGGTCGACTCATAATATGCTGTGTGGACAACACGTGGGTTAGCAGAAATACTGACCGCACCGTGGTGATAAGCCCATTTAAAGGCTGCCAGTTTGTATCACCAGCAGAAGTTGTGCCTGCGGAAAATCGGCTCACCGTGGCAGGCAGATTGCGCGCTTTGACACCGCCCAATGGTGAGATCCGGGGGAAATCAGAAAGAGGGAAAGGCGGACAGGACAAGCACTTCGCGGAACCTGTTCACCGGAGGGAGCGGTTCGTGGTTGGAACAGAGCTTCCAGGAGAAAAGACCACTGGAACACCGCAGCGCAAAGCGGAACACTTGCGCATCAACCTTGAGGAAGATGTCTCGGCAAAGGGTATAACCCCCGGCTTCGAGAATTACCGCTTCATGCCGCGAGCGCTTCCCCAGATCAATTTCAGTGACGTCAACACCGCTACCGATCTCTTTCGTCGTCCGCTCGGCGCCCCAATCTTTATCTCGTGTATGACTGGCGGGGTCGCCGAGGCACAACCAATCAACATTCAGCTCGCCGAGACCGCCCAGCGCTTTGGGCTGGCGATTGGGCTTGGGTCGGGCCGCGTACTCCTTGAGCATCCCGAAGTGCTGCCGACATTTAATGTCCGTCCATACGCACCAGACAGCGTCATCTTCGCCAACCTCGGCGCAGTCCAGCTCAACAAGGGCGTCACTGTCGATCAATGCCGCTATCTTGTCGATCTCCTTCATGCCGATGCACTCGTACTCCATCTGAACGCACTTCAGGAAGCCCTTCAGCCGGAGGGAGACACCGAGTTCGGCGGACTGCTCTCCAAGATCGAATCCCTCTGTCGGCAGCTAGAAGTACCCGTCATCGCCAAAGAGGTCGGCTGGGGCATCGCCCCGGATGAGGTGCGCGCCCTCGTCGACGCAGGTGTCGCTGCAGTCGACGTAGCCGGGGCCGGAGGAACCTCCTGGAGCGAGGTCGAGCGCCACCGGTTGAATGGCGCCGTGCGGGGACGAACCGCCGCGGCGTTCGCGGACTGGGGACTTCCCACCGCTGATGCCGTGCGCCTGGCCCGACGCGCCGCCCCCAACGCAATCATTTTCGCCAGCGGCGGCATACGCAGCGGGATGGATGTGGCCAAGGCGCTCGCTCTCGGCGCGAATATGGTTGGAGCGGCCGGGCCGTTTCTGCGAGCCGCGGCGCAAGGCGAGCAGGCCGTGTTCGAGCTGGCTGAGGAGTTCATCGACGTGCTGCGCACCACGATGTTCTGCGTCGGAGCGCAAACAATCGAGGACTTCCGGAAAAATCCGCGGCTCTCTTCTCTGCAGCCGTCGGGACTCGAGATCTCGATTGGACAGCTCAGCTACTCAACCGCCGACGAATCCTTCATCGATATCACCGACGACGTTTCAAGAATCGTGCATGCATCCGGCATTCGTAACGGTTTCGCTCAGATCTATTCACAGCACACGACCGCGGCGATTCGCATCAATGAAAACGAGCCTCTGCTGATAGCCGACTTCAAACGACTCCTCGATCGCCTTTCGCCGGGCGACGGCAGCTACGACCATGACCAACTGGAACGACGCATCGGGATCGGCCCGGACGAGCCGCGCAACGGCCATGCCCATTGTCAGCACCTTCTCCTTTCCTCAAGCGAAAGCGTGCCAGTGATCGAGGGAGAGTTGCAGCTAGGAAAGTGGCAGCGCGTCTTTCTTGTGGAGCTCGATTCCCCGCGGCAGCGTCAGATAACGGTCGAGGTGGTAGGAGCTTGACGGAGCTGACGACTCAAGCAGCCGCCGACAAATACTGCCGGATGCTGGCCAACCAGCATTACGAGAACTTCACCGTTACGTCGATCCATCGAGCCAACCGATGGTGCGTGCGTTGAAACTCATCCACCGGCTCGGAGGTGTCGCCAGTGCGCGCGTCTTCACCAAAATGTGGCTGGCTCTGTTTGGCGTCTATCCGTGGGAAGGCGTCCCGAGCATGCCCCCCGAACTCGTCTACCTGCCCGCATCAGTTCCGTTCAATCTCTACGACTTCGCCTGCTGGGCACGTGGAACAATCGCGCCACTGCTCATCGTGTTGACCAGACGACCGGTTCGTGCGTTGGGCTGCGAGTTCAAAGAACTGATTGTCCCCGGAACCGAAGCGCAGATGACCCGCGTGCCGGGATCCGGCGTCTTCTGGTGGACCGATCGGCTCCTCAAGCTCTATGACCAGTTTCCAATCCATCCAGCACGGCAGGCGGCATGCTCGCAATTGGTCGATTGGATCGTCAACCGGCAGGAAGCTGATGGAAGCTGGGGCGGCATTCAGCCACCCTGGATCTATTCACTTATCGCGCTCAATCTCGAGGGGATGGGTGTCGACCACCCCGTGATGCGAAAGAGGTTGGCCGGTCTAGACGGATTCGCCGTGGAGGACGAAGAGGGCTGGCGACTGCAAGCGTGCATGTCACCGGTCTGGGATACCGGCTGAGTCATCGCCATGCAATCGAGCAATCAGGGATGGGCGGCGTTCGACAAGGACAACACGTTCGACCTCGTCTATCGCATCCCGTTCGCCGATTTCGGAGCGCTCATCGACCCGCCGTCGGAAGACGTCACAGCGCACGTCATCGAGATGCTGGCGCGAACCGGATACACGTCGGCCGATCGCAAGGTCGCCGAGGGACTCGCATATCTGCGACGGACGCAGCAGCCTGATGGGTCATGGTTCGGACGCTGGGGCGTGAATTACATTTACGGTACTTGGTGCGTGATCTCGGCGCTCTATGCGCTTTACGGCTCTGGTGATCGCCTGCCGAGCCACGCCTGGCGCGCCATTCGGTGGCTTCTGAGTCGACAGAATGCGGATGGTGGCTGGGGTGAGACATGCCATTCCTATGTTGACACGTCATTCGCAGGCGTTGGGACCAGCACCCCGTCGCAAACCGCCTGGGCCGTCATGTCGTTGCAATACGCCGGACTGGGTCACGAGGAAGCCTGTGTACGCGGGCTGAATTTCTTGCGGAATCGCCAGACAAACGGGACGTGGGATGAGCCGCAATTCACTGGTACCGGGTTCCCACGCGACTTCTATATCAACTATCACCTCTACCGCCACGTTTTCCCCACCATGGCGCTGGCCACTGAGCACGCAGGGATCGGGGTTGCCGTCGGGATGCACACGAACAGGTTGATGTAGTGGCGGGCGTCTCTGCCCGCCTCCTTGAAGCGCTCGACCGACGAGATTCTTCAGCGAAACGCGTGCGACAGACTGTGTGCACCCGGTGTGAAGAAACTGGTCGGTGAGGTAAAGGCGGGCAGAGACGCCCGCCACTACGGATTGGTGTCAGTAGAGGGCAGTCGAGGATCCAATAAACAACAAAAAAGGGTGCCTTACGTAGGCGAAGGCGGGCAGAGACGCCCGCCACTACGGATTGGTGTCAGTAGAGGGCAATCAAGGATCCAACAAACAACAAAAATGAATTCTCTACGTTGTCGGCCGGTATTCACCCCAGGCACCGCGTAGGCGTCCGCAGATTTCGCCTAGCGTGGCGCCACTCAGCAGAGCGGCCTTCATAACCACGAGTAGGTTGTCGGTACCACGCGCAGCCCGTTCGACTCCAGCAAGCGCCTGTTCGACACGTGGCCGGTCCTGACTGGCGCGATAGGAGGTCACGCGATCGACCTGACGCCGCACCGCTTCATCGTCGATGCGTAGGATGGGCACTCCAACCTCTTCGTCGGCCTGATACTCATTCACGCCGACGATGGGTCGCTCGCCGTTGAGGACGTCGAGCTCCCAACGATAGGCGCTGTCGGCGATCTCCTGCTGGACAAAGCCCGACTCGATCGCGGCGACCGCGCCACCCCGCTGCTCCACCTCATCGATCAGTGCCCAGGCGAGACGCTCGAGCTCGTCGGTCAACGACTCGACGAACCAGGAGCCGCCCAGCGGGTCCGCCGTGTCGGCCACACCGGTTTCGTCGCTGATGATCTGTTGCGTGCGAAGTGCCAGCGTCGCCGCGTCCTCTGTTGGAAGGCCAAGGGCCTCGTCGAAGCCATTGGTGTGCAGGCTTTGTGTCCCGCCGAGCACGGCGCTCAGGGCCTGAAATGCAACGCGCACCACATTGTTCAGTGGCTGCTGTGCCGTGAGTGACGACCCCGCCGTCTGCGTGTGGAAGCGCAAGCTCAGCGATTTCGGATCGGTCGCGTTGAAGCGCTCTTTCATGACCTTGGCCCACATTCGACGCGCCGCGCGGTACTTGGCGATCTCTTCGAAGAAATTGCTGTGGGCATTGAAGAAGAAGCTCAAACGCGGAGCGAACTCGTCGACCTTGAGGCCCGCCTCGAGCGCGGCGTTGACGTAGGCGATGGCGTTCGCGAGCGTGAAGGCGATCTCCTGGGCAGCGGTCGAACCGGCTTCACGGATGTGGTAACCGCTGATGCTGATGACGTTCCAGTGCGGCAGGTTGTCGCGGCAATAGGCAAAGGTGTCGGTGACCAAACGCATCGATGGCCGTGGCGGGAAGATGTAGGTCCCGCGAGCCGCGTACTCCTTGAGGATGTCGTTCTGGATCGTTCCGCCCAGTTTCGTCGAATCAATGCCCTGCTCCTCGGCCACGATCTGATACATCAGGAGGAGAAGGGCCGCGGGCGCGTTGATCGTCATCGACGTGGTCACGCGCGACAGATCGATCTGATCCATCAATCTCCGCATGTCGTCGACGGTGCTGATAGCGACGCCGACGCGCCCCACCTCGGCTCGCGCAATTGGGTCATCTGAGTCGTAGCCGAGTTGCGTCGGCAAGTCGAACGCGACGCTCAGCCCGGTCTGGCCCCGCTCGAGAAGAAGCCGATAGCGCTGGTTGCTCTCCTCGGCCGAAGAGAACCCGGCATATTGACGCATCGTCCAGCGCCGACCGCGGTACATGGTCGGATAGACACCGCGCGTGTACGGGTACTCACCAGGGTCGGGCTGCGGAGGCCGCTCTGATTCGCGATAGACCGGGTCAATGTCGATACCGGACGTGGTGGTCACGCGTTGGGAACCTGTCTTGATCACCTTGGGACCCTTCTCGGCGAACGTCAGACCTGAACGAGCTCGGTCAGGACACCGCCACACGAGCGAGGATGGATGAACGCGACGAGCCAACCGTGGGCGCCGACACGCGGGTGCTGATCGATGAGCTGCAGTCCCGAAGCTTCAAGTCGACGCAGCTCCCGCTCGACGTCGCGCACTTTGAGGGCCATGTGGTGCATGCCCTCGCCCCGAGACTCCAAAAATCGGGTGACGCCCGTCCCTTCGGCGATCGGCATCAACAACTCGAGATAGCCGGACCCAGCCGAGAACGTGGCGACTCGCACGCCCTGATCGTGGAGATCCGCCTGAATTGGTTCATCGAACCCAATTAGACGATAGTGCTCGATCGTTTTGTCGAGATCACGTACGACGATGCCAACGTGATGAAGCTCGAGCCCCCCGAGCGGTAATGTTTCAATCACGTCGCACTAGTGTCGCGATCCAGCGCCGCGCCGCACGGGCACGTTTGCTACAAGGTTGTCGCCACGATCAGTGCGCGTCAGATTGATCTGCAACTGATCGGCATCCACGTCCAGGTGGCGCGATAGGATCTGCAAAATGTCGCTCCGAATCGCCTCCATCACCTCAGGCGTGATCTTCACATGGTCCTGCACCAGGACCTCGACCAAGCGCTGCTTCGCCATCGAGGCGCTCGTTGGGCTGCGTCGCGACGCGCTGCGTCCTAATAGCGTGTCAAAAAAGCCCATCTAGCTCGTCCCTCCCCCTCGCACCGGTTCCCCTTTGTTGCTTCGCAAACCGATCGAACGGAGCAGCCGGCGCCATGCGCCATCCGGCTCTTCGAGCGGCATGAACGGAACCTCTTCGCCATTGATTCGCTTCGCGATGTTGCGGAACGCTCGGCCCGCTTTCGATTCTGGGTCGAGCGCGGCAGGCTCGCCACGGTTGGTTGAGGTCACGATCGTTTCGTCGTTCGGCACCACCCCGATCAATGGGATCGACAGAATCTCGGTCACGTCGTCGACGCTCATCATGTCGCCGCGGCGCACGAGCGCCGGGTCAATTCGATTGACGATGAGCTTGGGAGTTGCCAATTCAGCAGCTTCGACCAGCCCGACGATGCGATCGGCATCACGTACTGATGAGACCTCAGGATTCGTGACCACCACGACGTCGTCGGCGCCCGCAATCGAGTTACGGAAGCCCTGCTCAATTCCAGCGGGAGAGTCGATTAGCGTGAAATCGAACTGACGACGAAGCTCCTCACACAAGGTCTTCATCTGCTGCGGCGAGACCGCTTCCTTTTCCCGCGTCTGCGCCGCCGGGATCAGATAGAGATTATTCAGCCGCTTGTCACGAATCATCGCCTGTCGCAGGCGGCACGTCCCCTCGACCACGTCGACCAGGTCATAGACGATCCGGTTCTCGAGGCCGAGGACGATATCGAGGTTGCGCAGGCCGATATCGGCGTCGATCAGGACGACCGACCTGCCGAGTGACGCGAGGGCCGCGCCGATGTTGGCGGTAGTGGTCGTCTTCCCGACGCCACCCTTGCCCGAGGTGATCGTAATGATCCGCCCGAGCGTTCCTTGCTGTCGGTCTTCTCCCATATCCCTACCTCAATGACTGATCGCGCCGTGGCGCCCGGGTAGCAAACGCCGATTCGAATCCCTCAGGACCGCGTCGCCCGGCGGTCGGTCTTCCATGGTTCCACGATGATTTCGCCGTTGTGAATGCGCGCCACCATCGGCATGTCCGCTCCGACGTCCCGTTGATCCGGCGGCCGTGCGTAGATGCTGCCGATGCGAAGCTGTGTCGGCGTGAGCTTGAGAGCGCAGATGATCGCGGAATAGTCGCCGTCGATGCCCGCGTGAACGGTTCCGCGAACGGTACCCCAAACAAGCACATCACCCGCGGCGGTGACTTCGGCGCCCGCGTTCACGTCGCCAACGACCACGATGTCGCCGTCGGATTGAATGGACGAACCCGATCGGAGCGTGCGTCGAACGTAGAGAGCGCTGCGTTCGCCATCGGGGCTGTTGTGCGCTCCTGTGTCCTGGCCCTCGTCGACAGCGCCCTGGGACACGACTCGCAATGGGTGATATCCCCAGGAGCGAAGCATCTCGCCATACGTCGGGTTGCCAGAGATCACGGTGCGGAGACGGACGCCACGTTCGGAAAGCAATGACCGTAGCGCGACGATCTCTTCGACGTTCGGGACACGAGCACCATAGTCGATGACCAGTTCAGATTGTTGAAAGAAATCGCCGCCGCCGTCGATACAGCCGCGTACCATGCCGAGGAGGACGGGTAATGGTGCTTCCAGCGGCAACTGGAGAATGAAGCCGTCGCGTGTGCCCCGCACACGTACTTGCTCGTAGTTCTCGCGATACCGCTCGGCCATGCGCCACGCGCTCCTTCCCCAACCGCCAAATCCCGCGCTATGACAACCCTGGAATATGCACCAGCGTCCGCACGATCTCCCTTCGACACCTTAAGTCTAGGCTTTCGGTGGAGTCTTTCCAAAGTGAGCCGCAAGAATGGCGTCGGCCACCGGCACCGCGTAGGTCGCGCCTTCGCCGCCCTTTTCGATCAGCACGATAACCGCGATCTCCGGCTTGTCAAACGGCGCCCACGCGGCAAACCACGCGTGCGACCGGCGATACTTGCCGTCGATCATTTCGCCGAATTCAGCAGTTCCGGTCTTACCTGCGATCGGGAAATCGTTCCCCGTGAGGACGAATTTCCCCTTCGCGGTACCCTCAGTGACCGTCTTCCGCATGCCGTTACGCACGGCTTCGACGTGTGGTGAATCGACTCCTAGGGACCAAAGCTTCTCTGGTTGGAATGACCGAAAGACCTGTCCGTCGGAATCACGCAGCTCTTTGACCAGTCGTGGACGGTAATATGTTCCGCCATTGGCGATTGCTGCGTGGGCGTTGGCCAGCTGCAGCGGAGTACAGGAAACGTGCCCCTGTCCGATCGAGACATTGATAGTATCGCCGACAGACCAGTATTCGTGCAAAGGCGATTGGAAGAGCCACTTGGCGTCCGGCACGACTCCGGCTGATTCGCCCGCAAGCTCGACGCCGGTTTGCTGACCAAACCCGAACGACCCGCGCAGATATTTGTCGATGAGGTCGATGCCGAGCCCCTCGAAATTGTGAGGCTGCGCATCTCCGGGGATGTAATAGTGCAAAGGCTGAGTCGAGCCTTCGGGGATCTGTCCGGGCGCACCAACGTTGTAAAAGAAGACGTCGCACGACTGGGCGATGGCGTCCTCGATCGAGATGGCATGGTGCCCTGACGGGAGCCAGCAGACGTACTCGTTGCCTCCGGCCTCGTCGGTAACGGTCGGAACCCGGATCGACCCCGCACAGTAATACTCGGTTTGGAGGTTGAGCGTCCCTTCCTGCAGCGCGGCGCAAGCCAGGAGCGGCTTGATCGTCGAACCCGGCGGGAATTCACCGCTGACCGAGTTGTCATTCAGTGGCTTGAAAGGGTCGTTCAGGTAATCCTGGTACTGCTTTTCCGAGATGCCGTCAACGAACAACTGATTGTTGTAGTTTGGTAGCGACACCATGGCCAGTATCTCGCCGTTCTGCGGGTTGATGGCCACAGCCACCCCGGATCCGACAGAAGAGAGGCCATCCTTGGCCGCTCCCTCATTGGCTTGCTTGATACCTTCAGCCAGAGCCGCCGAGACGGCTTTCTGAAACTCCCCGTCGATCGTCAGCACCGCGGTGTGCCCTGGCTCCGGATCGCGCCGCATAGACGGCATCTCGGCGATTTCGACGCCACGGGCATCGGTCTGTACCCATCGACCACCGTGGACGCCTCGGAGATACGATTCGAAGGCCTCTTCGAGTCCTCCGCGCCCCACGTAGTCTGTAGCGATATACGGATTGTTCCCCTTGTTCTGGAACGAGTCGTACTCCTCCTGGGTGATTGGGCCGACGTAGCCCAGCATGTGCGAGAAATCGTCGCCACCCAGGTAACGGCGTACTAGCTTCTGATCGCTCACCTTCACACCCGGCAGGTAGACCGAGTTCGCCTGCAACGCCAGTGCAACGTTCTTGGGCACGTCCTCTTTGACGGTCACGGACAGCACGCTGTCGGCATGAAGCTCGAGCAGGAAATCGAAGTTCCCCATGACGTGAACGCCGGGAAGCTGATCTTCGAGGGGTTTGTACTGTGCGGCCTGCGCTGGAGTCAGGTCGTCCTTCACGGAGACCAAATTGTCCGACGTGTCGACCATCACCTGTTGAATAAGCGTCTTGGGATCCTCGTTAATCGCCTGCGCCAACGAAGTCAACACGTAATCTTCAGAGCCGAGCGGCAATCCGTTCTTACGCACCGCCAGCATTGGCTTGAGGTCGAGCGTTGCGGTGAGCTGATCGCGGATGAAGTTGAGCGTGTCCTTATCATCCGGAACCTGGGGCGGAAGGACCGAGACCGTCCAGCTGATGCGGTTGTCCGCCAGCGTGTTGCCATTTCGATCGACGATCAAGTCCGCGAGGTGCATTCAGAGACTTCAAATCGCTGACTGTTCCCCTTGACTTGATTGTCGTACTGGCGAGCGTCGACCATCTGCATCTTCGCGAGTTTGGCGGCCAGTCCACCGAAGCCCGCAACGACGATTCCCTTAAAGAGAAACATGCGCCGCGAGATAAAGACCTCGTCGTCGGCGCGTGCGTCGACACGCCTCCGCTTCCGGTCGGCAAATCGAACCAGCTCCATTCGCTTACGCGCGCGACGCACGAACAACCCCCAGACGATCCAGAATGGCAATTCCAAAGTAGAGCACGGGCACCATGGCGACGTTGAGCAGCGCGGTCAGGAACGACAGCCTCACCGTGACGCCTAACGAATAGCCCGATCCGGTCGCTGTTGAAACGAGCACGCCCACGACTTGATGCACGATGGTGGCGGCCACGACAAGCACCATGGGAATGATCACACCGCTATGGAAGAGGCGTCGTTGCGCAAGTCCGCCGATCACCGCAACCGGCAGCAGCGCCAGTGTGTTTGAACCGAGCGGGTCGAGCGCCAGGAGGTCCAGCAGGATGCCAACTGGAAGAGTCCAGATGACTCCTTCAGCCATGCCCCGTTCGGCGCTCCAGATCAGGATCAGCACCAACACGATGTTTGGCCCGATGCTGAGCAGATTAATGGCTGGGATCAACGCCGCCTGAGCTAGCGCCATGATTGCAATAACGAGAGCAAAAATGAGACGTGTCACCGGCTCCGTGTCGTCCCCATCCGGTTCTGCCGTGTCTCCGCGGAAATCGTATCACAGACGACGTTATGTTCAACGCGGACGATCTCAGGTATCAAACGTTGCGGCGTCCAGTTCGGACCCCGGCGGCGACCGCCTCATGATTGGGCAAGGTCGAATTCATCAGTCCGTCATAAGCGGCTTCTGTGTCGTAGTCCACGCGCCGAAACTCGATGTCCCATCCCGCGCCGTCGTTGGACATCACCGCGTATGCCGCGCGCGGATCGCCGTCGAATGGCGCCCCGATGCTGCCGACCGCGCACAGCACTCGACCGTCGATCTCGCGCCGATACTGGACGTGAATATGTCCATAGGCAGCGGCTTGGGAACCCGCATGGTCGAGCACCTGCCGTGCAACTTCCTCGCTGGCATCCTCAAAGACCGTCACGTGTGCGCTCCAGGGAGCGGCGTGGAAGATTGAGAGCGTCTGGCCGTCCGGCCCTTCAATATCGATTCGCAACGGCCAGCCTGCCAGATAGTCGATCTGCTCGTCAGAGAGCCGATCGTTGGCCCAGCGATCCAATTCCTGCAACGCGGGCGAATGCTGTTGTGTCTCGGCTGTCACCGACGTCTGATACGAGGAACCCTTCGCCATCGCGACCAGGAACTCGTCAGTGTTTCCACGCACGGCCCTGTAGCCCCGTTCGCGCAATCGGTCGATGCATTCCGCCGGGAACGCGCCGTTGAACGCGACGTCGCCTGCATAAACGATTTCATCGAATGGCGCCGATGCATCCAGTTCTTCCAGCACGGCGTCGAGCGCGTGGATATTTCCGTGGACGTCCGAGATGATCGCCACTCGCATCGAGTACCCCCTTTACGATCGAGAATTACGGTGGGCGTTGGAGTTCAGCGTTGAATCAGGGCGCGTTTGACCGCCGAGGAGTGCGCGGCGGATTCGAGCGAATCGTCCAGCGCTTCCAGCTCATCCACTCCGTAGCGTCGACGCAGAGCCGCCCGAATCAGGAAGTCCGAAACAACCGGATTCTTCGGTAGTAGCGCGCCATGCATGTAGCAGCCAATCGCATTCTTGTAATGACATCCTTCGAAGCCGTCTTGACCGTTATTTCCGTGACCGACTCGCACGCTTCCCAGCGGCCGCGCGGATGGCCCAAGATAGGTCAGCCCGCTGTGGTTCTCGAATCCAACTAACTCGCCGAATTCATTAGAATCGATCACCACATTACCAATGAACCGCTCGTGACCGGCGACGCTCCAAGCGTCGAAGAGACTGATCCCAGGCAATTCGTCCCCGTCGTGTGGCCGGTAATACTGGCCGAGCAACTGATAGCCTCCGCAGACTGATAGGAGCGGTGCTCCATCCTCGATCTCCGCTTTGAGCACGTCTCCCTTGGCTCCCTGGATGTCGGCCGAAACGTTGATCTGCTCCCGATCCTGACCGCCGCCCCAAAAGAAAACGTCGTAATCGCCCGCTTCAAGTGGATCGCCAATACCGCAGTGGACGACCTCAGCGTCGATTCCGCGCCAACGGCAGCGCTGCGCCAACGCTAGCACGTTTCCGCGGTCGCCATAGATGTTCATCGCGTTGCCGTACAGCCAGCAGATCGTCAGCTTCAACGCTCATTTCCTCTCTCAGGCCGGCCGCGCTATTGTTGCCAAAACGAAGTGACGGCACCCTGTTGGGTGAGGATCTGGCGCAGCTCGAGCATCGCCGTATACGTCGGAAGAATATACCCCGTTTCGCCCTCGGGGATCGCTTCGACGAATTGATTTAGCGCTTCGCTCAACTGTCCAAGCGGATGTATACGCTCGGTTTCGATGCCCGCGTACTTGAGTCTTGTCGCCATATCCGGGCCGCGCAGTCCGCTGGTGAAGAGAGGCGACGAGCCGGCTGCGAGCTGCTCGACGTTCACATCCCAGAGCCAGGAGACATCACGTCCATCGGCATCCAGGTCGTTGATGACGACCATAGTCGGCTCATTCTGACCGGCCGTCGCCAGCATCCGCAGTACCTCGTCGAACCCGACCGGATTCTTGACGAGGACGATGACGATGTCGCGATCGCGATAGCGCAAACGCTCGATGCGGCCAAACGCGGAATGAAAGTTCGCGAGCGATGCCGCGATCAAATGCGGGGCAATGCCGACCGCCAAGGCCACACCGGCAGCCGCCAGCGCGTTGTAGGCGTTATAGAGCCCGGGGATCGCGACGCTCAGATCGAGTGTCTGGTCCAGTCCGGTGAGACGAAACGAAACTGAATTGAGCGCGTGCAGCTCAAGGTCGCTCGCCGCAATGTCCAGAACCGGCCGCCGAAAGCCACAGTGCTCGCAGACGTAGTTTCCCAGATGCGAGAGGAATAACTGTTCGTAGGTCAGCGGCGAGCCACAGCGTCGACAGATCGCTGAATCGACCGCATGCGGCAGCGCCTCGAGCGCGTATTTCGTCTCGCTGAGCCCGAAAACGATGCGTTGGCTCGGAACTCCGTCGGTGATGGCGGCAAGTGCCGGATCGTCCCCATTGACGACCAGTAGCTGATCATCCCGCAGCGTTACAAAGACGTCACGCCAGTGATTGGCGACCGTGTCGAGCTCACCGTAGCGATCGAGCTGATCGCGAAAGAGGTTGAGCAGCAGGATCAACCTCGGATTCGAGCGACGCACCACATCCGGAAACGCTGCCTCGTCTGTCTCGATAACGGCGATGTCGCCGTGAGGGTCGCCCGACCAGCTACTCTGCGCGGCAAACGCGGCACTGATGCCGCGCACCAGGTTCGATCCGGTCCGATTATGAATGACGCGAAGTCCGGCAGACTTCAGGATGTCGGCCAGCATGCGAGACGTGGTCGTCTTGCCGTTCGTCCCAGCAACGACGATGCATCCGCCACGAACTTTGCGAGCCAGCTTGTCCAGAATCCGGGGGTCGATGGTGTTTGCGACGACGCCGGGGGCGGCGGTGCCGCCGCCTCGTCCGAGCAAGCGAATGGCTGAGGCGCTCAGCTTGCCGGCCGTCACGCTGGCTGCAAGACGCAGATCCAATCTATCTGTGTTCGTCACGGCTGTGAACCGTCCGAGAGGATCACCATCACCGACTGCAGGTTGTTGAAGTCGATGAGCGGAACCACGTCGACGTTGAGCTCGTCCGATTGCACGTTGCGATGTATCGCGCTCACTTTGCCGACGACCAGTCCCTGCGGCACGCGCGCCGTCCGGCTGGACGTCACCACCACTTCACCTTCGGTGACCGTCGTCGATGGGTCCAGATATTTGAGCTGCATCTGTCCGCCGGATTGCCACTCACCAAAGAGGACGCCATTCGCGCCATTTGATTGCAGCATTGCGCCGACTTGCGACGATGAGTCAGTCGCCATCGTCACCTTGGCCTGATCGGGGCTGACGTTGGTTACCTGTCCAACGAAGAAGTTCGGGCTGATGACCGCCATGCCGATCTTGACTCCATCGTTGGAGCCACGATTGATGACCATGCTTCGGGTCGTGCCGTTCGGATCCTGTCCGACGACGCTCGATGTGAGTACGGTCAGCCCCGGATTCGACTGCTTAAAATCGAGCTGTTTTTGAAGATCGTTGATCTGCGCCTGCAGGCCATTGAGACGCGCGTTCTCCGCAAGCAGCTTGTCCCGCTCCGCCGTCACCTGCTGAAGCTGTTGTTCCGTGGCCGACGGCGAGCGGTTCCCCAGGCCGCGAATCGATCGCCCCGCTTGACTCATAGCCCGCTCGAACGGACGGATGAGCGTCTCCGCGGGCGAACGGGCGGCATCAAGATGATGCTGCTGATCCAACGCGATGAGACTGATGGAGGTGATAAGAAAGACCGCGATCAAGATGACCGTTTGTCTGGTGGTCAGGGAAATCAAAGGCGGTATCCACGTCGCTGGTCACGCATCTGCGGACCAGGACCTAACTCGCCGGCCGGCGAATCTCTTGCCCTCCGGCAAGGGCACGTTGATACAGGTGAAGCGCTTCGGCGACCCGACCGGTGCCACGAGCGACGCACGTCAGGGGATCGTCAGCCCGATAGACCGGCATGCGGAGCTCCGACTGTAGGCGTTTGTCGAGGCCCAGGAGCAACGCGCCACCACCGGCGAGCGTGATTCCGCGCTCCATGATGTCGGCCACGAGCTCGGGCGGAGTCTCTTCGACGCACAGTTTGACCAGATCGACGATGGTATTGACGGGGCCCGACACAGCGTCGCGAATTTCGACGCTGCTGACCTCGACGAACTTAGGCAGCCCAGTCAAAAGGTCACGTCCTCGCAGAACGACCGTCCGCTCCTCTTCCAATGGATAGGCGGAGCCGGCGGCGATCTTGGCGTTTTCTGCTGAGCGCTCGCCGATGACCAGATTATGGTCGCGCCTGGCGTACTGGATGATGGCGTCGTCGATCTCGTCCCCGGCCACACGAATCGAGTGGTTGACCACGATGCCGCCGAGCGAGATCACGGCCACTTCCGTCGTGCCACCACCGATATCGACGATCATACTGCCGACGGCCTCATTGATCGGAAGGCCGGCGCCAATAGCCGCGGCCATCGGCTCTTCGATCGTATATGCCTCACGGGCGCCAGCGATCAACGCGGCGTCCTTGGCGGCACGCTTTTCGACTTCAGTCACCCCGCTGGGGATGCCGATCACGACGCGCGGATGCGGCGCCATGATGCGTTGCACGTGAACTTTTTGAATGAAATAGCGCAGCATCATCTCGACTGTGTCGAAGTCAGCGATGACGCCGTCCTTGAGTGGACGCACCGCGACGATGGTTCCGGGCGTCTTACCGACCATCGCCTTGGCTTCGACCCCAACCGCCAGCGCACGTTTCGTTTTGTACTCAATGGCCACGACGGAGGGCTCGGAGATGACGATTCCTTTACCTCGTACGTAGACGAGTGTGTTCGCCGTTCCGAGGTCGATTCCCAGATCGCGGCTGAAGAGGCCAAAAAGCGCACTCAGCGGTCTGATCATGCCGGAAGGAGCCCCCAACCCATCAAGGTGTGCTTATATCGCGCAAGTCCGGACTGTCCCCTGGTGGCGGTAAACCCTACAACTCCGGACTTTGAAGTCGCCGGATTATACCATGCAGCCCCTGCTGATTACGCGAGAAGAGGCGTCCAACACTTTACCGTAACTCGCGTGTCAGTTTGATCAAAGGGCAGCTCACGGCTTTCGCGGAGCGCGTGCCGTGGGCTATACTGGCGCATCCGTGATCGCCTGTTTCAACATTACCGAACCAATGGATGCCGCGATACGGCGGATATCTGGGGTCGAGCCCGCGAGCGTCACGCAGCGGGCGTGCGTCAATCTGGCATGCCGAACCGGCCGGTGAGGCTCACGAGCGAGGACCGCATGGACCAAGAGTGGCACGCGATCGTCAACCCTGTCTCTGGCGGCGGACGAACGCGCAAGATCTGGCCCAAAATCGCCGACAACATGCGCGCACAAGGGTTTCGATTGCACATTCACGAGACCTCGGGCGTCGGCGACGCGACCGACATCGCACGCCGCATCGTAGCTGAGGGAATTCGCGACATCGTCGTGGTCGGCGGCGACGGGACGCTCAACGAGGTCGTGAACGGCATCATCGAGAAGGACGCCGTGTCGACTGCCGACGTCGTCCTGTCACTTATCCCCTGTGGAACCGGACGCGATTTCGCTCGTACGCTTGGAATTCAAAGCCCCGAGCACGCGGTCGATGTGATCCAGAGTGGGTCAGTGCAATCGGTCGATATCGGATCGATCACTTACTCAAGCGAAGGTCGTGAGATTCAGCGGTTCTTCGTCAACGTGGCCGACGTTGGATTGGGGGCCGAAACTGCTGCATGGATGAACCATTCATCGAAGAGGTTGGGAGGATTCCTCGGCTATCTGGTTGCCGCGACGCGCACGATTCTTGTGTTCAACGGTCGGCAAACGCGTGTCACAATCGATGGTAACGAGATTCACGACGGCCCGGCCGACATGGTGGTGCTGGCGAATGGCCGCTTCTTTGCCGGAGGAATGCAGATCGCACCGACGGCATCCGTGTGTGACGGGATGTTCGACGTCTTCGTGCTGGACGATGTCGCCAAGCACACCCTGCTTCTATCGCTGCTACCGAAGGTCTACCGAGGCAAGCATGTGGGACATCCTGCGGTGCATCACTATCAGGGAACTACGGTCGAGATTCACTCGCCGGACGCGCTTCCGTTTGAAGTCGACGGTGAACAACCTGGATCGACCGACATTTATGCGACCGTGCGCCGAGGGTCGCTCAAGGTACGCGCTCCAGTTCCGGCGGGCGCGAGCGAGAAGTCGAGATTTGACCAGCGCTTAACAGTCTGATAAGAATGCAAGCGTACTTTCGCCGCACTCGGCCCTTCGAGGACCGACCACAGCGTGTATGGTATCTCCATCCCGAGCGCGATTGATATGGGTCGAAACCAAGAAAGTCAGGGGCCAAGGGCATGAACGTGCAGCCGGATCGTCAATCTGATTCCGCCGTGATGAGCAGCGGACCCTCCGAGTCCGAAACGTTTACTATGATCGGTGAACTCCGCACGCCGACGATGCAGTGGTTCGCCGCTGGACTCAAAGCGCGGCTGGCGTCTTCCGGCCATCATTTCCGAGATCAGCCGGAACCGGACATTCGTTTGGTTCTGAACATGGTCGATCGAGATAATCCTCAAGCCTATCGTCGCAAGGCGCAGGCGACCTTCGCCACGGCTATCGTCGAGCTCGACGAGGAGCCGGAGAACTATCTGCGAACCGGCTATCCATATTTGGTTCGTGCACTGGCCAACCTCGTCGTCCTGCTGGTACATGGTGAAAATGGGATCGAAGCCCATTTCATGACGCTCGAACAGGGCCACTACGTGGTTCGCTATCACGAGGGTCACGACGACGAATTCTTCACCGAGATCTACAGCCGCATTGAGCCTCTGGCGTCGTCCCAACTGGTGATCAACAACGTCTACAACACCGACCTCGAAAAAGAGCTGTGGGACGGGGATGAGATCACCGAGCAGGTCAAGCGAGCCGGACGCAAGCTTGACGCGATGAACCTGCTTCCAGCGCCCTTCCCGATCCACGAGATCCTCGCGCCGCGCGAGCTGCGTCACGTCAAGCGTCTCTACGGAATTGGTGGGCTCAGCTACGGAAACCTGAGCGCGCGCAAGGACGAGACGCGCTATTGGATGAGCGCCAGCGGAGTCAACAAAGGCAAGCTCGACGTCATCGGCCAGGACATTCTCATGGTCTCCGGCTTCGATCCGGCCGATCCCGCCATTCTGCTCAGCATTCCGGACAACGTCCAGCCTCGACGCGTCTCGGTCGACGCCATCGAGCACTGGATGATCTACCATGAGCATCCGGGCATCGGCGCGATCGTCCACGTCCACGCCTGGATGGACGGCATCACCTCGACCGAGATCAACTATCCATGCGGAACGATTCAGCTCGCCCGTGCCGTCGCGGAGCTCGTGCGCCAGCAACCAAATCCGAATCAGGCAGTCATTGGCCTGAAGAACCACGGCGTCACGATTACTGGAACGAGCATGGACGAGATCTTCGAGCGCATCGACGGAAAGATCATCCCGCAGGTCCCGATGTCGTAGTCACCGGTTACATCGGGCTCAAGTCACGCACGAGAATCGCGCGCTGGACAAACACGTCCAGCGCGCTTCGTGTTGTGGATTGGACGTTTGTGTGCCTGTGTTGACAATTGGGACTTTCGGGGCAGGACCGCAAGGCGGACGTTCCCTAGAGTTGATCTCAGCGCCCGACGGCATGGCGAGCGCTGTTCGATTCTAGTTGGAGACCTCGTGAAACCATTGGCCGCCGTTCGAACACGCGCGTTACAGGCGACGCGCGAGAAGGTCGACGACACGCCTCCTCGTTCCGCAATCGCAGAGTGAAGCGAACGAGCGAGCCACACTCCTGCTTGGCGCGGTGTTGGTGTTGCTCGCCGGGCTTTCTGTGCGCTGGGTTGCAATCAGCACGTCAAGCTTCCCGATCAACGACGGCGGTATGTTCTACCAGGCCATCGTCCAAATCAAGGCGGCTCACTTTCACCTTCCGGCCGAACTCAAATACAACGGGCTTTCCCTGCCGTTTGCCTATTCGCCTCTCGGCTTCTACGTCGCTGGGCTGATCTCGTCGGCCACCGGCGCCAGCGTAATTCAGCTTCTGCGCATCCTCCCGGTGATCTTCAGTTTGGCGACCATCGGTGCATTCATGCTCTTCGCCAACGACTTTCTCGAAGATCGGACAACGGCGCTCGTCGCGTCGCTGGCGTTCGCGCTCGTGCCACGCGGCTACAACTGGGAGATCATGGGCGGTGGGCTCACGAGGGGACTGGCATTCTTCTTCGCGATTCTGACGCTGTGGCAGGTCTATCTCATGCTCGTGCGTCGTTCGCGCTGGAACGTCGCGCTGGCCGCCGTCTTCGGCGCGCTGACGTGCCTGAGCCACATCGAATTCGCGTGGTTTGTCGCGTTCAGCGCCGTCTTCTTCTTTCTGGCGTTTGGCAGATCGCGCCGAGCGCTGGTTGACTCAGCCCTAGTCGGGCTGGGAGTCCTGGTGCTCAGCAGCCCATGGTGGTTCACCGTCGTCTCGCGCGACGGTCTGGCCCCGTTCCAGAATGCCGGTCAATCGGGGGCGGGCGCGTTCGCGAATATTCTGGGACTTCTCGTCGTCTTCAACCTGGGCGACGAACCGCGCTTCCCGCTCTTCAGCGCCCTCGCCATATTGGGGACCATCGTCTGCCTACGCCGTGGTAAGACGTTCCTGCCGTTGTGGATGCTGGTGATCCTGATCTTCGACACGCGGAAGTCGCAAACCGACGCCATGGTGCCGCTCTCGCTTATCGTGGGTATCGCGCTGGTGCAGTTCTTGATTCCCTTCATGTCGGAAGCCGGTTCACGCTGGTTCAACGGGGATCAGGAATCGGGACGGGCCTCGATTCGCGTCGTCAAATGGCTCTCACCGATCACAATCGCCATCCTGCTGGGATATGGCTGGATCTCATCCTTGGGCTCCAATATCGGCTCGTATTCGTCGCTGTCGCAGCCTGAGCGCGCCGCTATGCTCTGGGTGCAGACATCTACACCTGAGAATGCGAAATTCGCGGTTGTGACTGGAGACATTTGGGCGCTTGATCGGTCCAGCGAATGGTTCCCGGTCCTCGCGGATCGCATCAGCATCGCGACCGTGCAGGGATACGAATGGGCGCCGGACCATGGATTCACCAAGCAACAGGACAGCTACGACGCACTGCAGAATTGCTCCACCGAAACTCCCGCCTGCATCGACACCTGGGCGCAAACCAACAATTCGACGTTCGATTACCTTTACGTCGGTCGACGTGACCATCAGCCGGGATTCGTCGACTTTCACGCGCCGTGTTGTTCGGGTCTGGTCGCACTCCTGAAGCTCAATCCGAGCTATCGCCTGGTCTTCGAAAACGAGGACGCGACAATCTTCCAGCACGTGAGCGCGACGGCGAGCACTCGGTAGCGACCTGTCACGGCTCGAAAGCGAAGACGGCTTTTATCACGCCGCTGCGACCTTTGCTTGTCACGGTTTGAAGCGCGTTGCGATAGTCGGTCAAGCTAAATCGATGCGTCACGAGCGGCGAGAGATCGACGCCCCGTTCGGCCATCAGCTTGATAGCGAGTCGCATGGTCGAGATCCGTTCACCGTCGAATTCCTCGACCGCGTAGCAAAAGCTACCGCGAACCTCGACCTCTGACAGCCAGATCGGGCTCCAGTCAATGCCGCGCGGAATGCCCGCCAATCCGACCAGCACCATGCGTCCACTGGCGGCCGTCAGCCTCAGCGCATCGTCGACGGTTGAGTTCGAGCCGACGCACTCGAAGATGAGGTCGGCGCCGCCACTGACCACATCCTTGCCAATCACCGGCTTGTAGATCGCGGCGCCAGTGACCTGAGCGATTTGCCGGTAGAAGGCAGCGCCCCGTTCAGGCTTGACGACCTCGTCGGCACCCAAGCGCTTGGCCATCTCCACCTGGAATGGATGACGGGCCGTGATGATGACGCGAGCCTTCGATCCAATCGCGCGGATGGCTGCGAGCGTCGACAACCCGATCACGCCTGCCCCGATGATCAGCACGGTTTGTTGGTCGGACGGTCGATTGCGCAGAACGGCGTGCAAGGCTACGGCGAACGGTTCCACAAGGACCGCGTTCTCATCCGAAACATTGTCAGGCACCAGAATGACCTGCGATTGATGTGCCACGAATGACGAGGACCAACTTCCGCCCGTATCGCGGCAGAATCCGGTGAGCATTCCTGGTGCGATCGTTCCGTCGCGGAAGCGCAGGCAGAGGTTGTAATCACCGCGCGCACACATCTCGCACGGCTCGTCGAATCCGCGAACACGACACGGCAGGAGCGGGTCGACCACCACACGCTGACCAACGTCGAGACCTTCGACGGCCGCGCCAACTTCACCTATGATCCCGACATTCTCGTGCCCGACCGTGAACGGGAATGAGGTGTAGGCTGAGGTGGACGTGCTGCTGTGAAGTGTCACCAATCCGATGTCGGATCCGCATATGCCGCCAAACCGGGTCCTAATCCGCAGCCACTCGGCCGTCGGAAGGCGCGGTTCGGGAACGTCCTTGAACTGGAGGCACGAGAGGTTGCTCCAGAACGCGCGATGGCTTCCAGTGCCGAGCGCTTTGGACATCGCATAGCGCGGGATACTATCGCTGAACTGTAACGCTTCCATCCGTCCCCCATCCCAAATCGCGACGCTCCCGGTGAAGTCATCGCCACTGAATTATCACACGGCCGCATCTTGCCAGATGGCCCCGATTCTGTTGTAATGAGCGTACGTACACATTGCCAGCACGAAGGGTTGGAGCATGAAGCCTTCGGTCGATCCTTCTCAGCGTCTACTTCTCACCGCGGGCACTCGCGACGGTTTGTACACGTTCTTACGAGAGCAACCCGGCGCTCCGTGGCAGAAGTTCGGCCCGAGCTTGGAAAGCTTCGACGTCAGCCATGCCCGGCTCGACCCGCGCGATGGGCGGACGATGTTCGCCGCGGCGACCGGGGAGGGCTTCACGGCCGTCTTTCGCAGCGACGATTTTGGGCGCGAATGGAAAGTTGCGGGCGGCCCGTTCGACGTCGATCAGGTGTGGCACGTTGAACCGGGGCATCCTTCGCAGCCGGGCCGTGTCTACGCCGGAACGATGCCTGCCGCCCTCTTCATCAGCGACGATCACGGAGACCACTGGCGCCCGGCTCCCGGAATAAACGAGCACGAGACCCGCGATGAGTGGTGGGAAGGTGGGTCCGGCGGCGTCAATCTGCATCGCATCATGGCGGACCGCGCACGCCCAGAGCGTCTCTACGCCGGAATCTCGGTTGCAGGACTCTTCCGCAGTGACGACGGCGGGCGGACGTGGAACCCCAAGAATGAAGGAGTCTTCCGCTTCTCGGACTGGGAAGGGGAGATGCAACATGGCAACGTTCACCGGTGTATTCATTCGGCCGTTCTGGATCCACATGACAATGATGTCATTTATCAGCAGAACCACATCGGTGTCTATCGGAGCGACGACGCGGGCGAGAGTTGGACCGACGTCACCCAGGGACTGCCGAGCAGCTTCGGTTTCGTGATCGCCGTGTCACATCAGCAGCCTCCGGCATTATTCGTCGTGCCGCAGGATGAGAACAACATCCGCGTGAGCGGTCAGCTGACCGTTTTTCGCAGTCGAAACAGTGGTGCTTCGTGGGAGGCGCTGACAAACGGGCTGCCGATCGTCGAGCGAATAACGTTGTACCGCGAGGGAATGACGACCGATCATCTCGACCCTGCAGGTGTCTATTTCGGCACCAGCGACGGCACAATCTGGCACAGTCAGGATACGGGCGACAGCTGGTCGATCCTGGCGCAAGGATTGCCCCCGATCCGGTCGCTGACGTGCGGCATCCCGGCCTGAATGACCGATCGATTCGTGTCAATGCTGTTCGAATTGAGGGCGTGACACGGAACGTCCAGACGCGCGCAGTCCGAGTGAATTGCCGCAGTTGACGCACAATTTCGCGTTCGCGTTAGCACATTCGTCCGGCGCCTCACGGTACTTTGGTCTTTCGCCAGTGCCTCTTCAACGCACGACCGAGTTTGCTATGCTCTTGCTGATACGGTCATCCACATGACCTGCGGCCCGCCACCGTCGATCTTTCCGGCCTTCCTGCACGTCCTCTCGTGATTCCAGGAGAGTTCCATGCCAAACCGACTTGCGAACGAGACCAGTCCATATCTCCGTCAGCACGCGGAGAACCCGGTCGATTGGTACCCGTGGGGCGCGGAGGCGCTAGATGCGGCCAGGGAGCAGAATCGACCGATCCTACTCAGCATCGGCTACGCTGCCTGCCACTGGTGTCACGTGATGGCACATGAATCGTTCGAGAATCCGCGCATTGCGGGTCTCATGAATCAGCACTTCATCAACATCAAGGTCGATCGTGAGGAGCGACCCGACATCGACAGCATCTATATGTTGGCGGTGCAGATGCTGACCGGTCAGGGCGGGTGGCCGATGACCATGTTTCTGACACCCGATGGCAAGCCCTTCTACGGTGGCACCTATTTCCCACCTGAAGACCGGCAGGTCGGTGCGGGACAGGTGATGCCGGGATTGCCACGCATCATCGACGCGGTGGTAGAGGCATACAGCAATCGACGTGACGAGGTGGAGAGCTCAGCAGATCAGATCCGCACGCAGCTCGACAGTCATTTCCAGGCGTCGCTCAAACCGTCACGACTTTCGATCGATGCGCTTGGTGAGGCTGAGCAATCCTTGTATCAACAGTTCGACAGCGCCAATGGCGGGTTCGGTGGCGCACCCAAGTTTCCGCCGAGCATGGTGATCGAGTTTCTGATGCGCCGTATCTACCGCACGGGCTCGTGGCGCGCCCAAGAGATGCTGACCACCACGCTCGAGCGTATGGCTCGCGGCGGCATCTTCGATCAGCTAGGCGGCGGTTTCCACCGCTATACCGTCGATGCCATATGGCTGGTGCCGCATTTCGAGAAGATGCTCTACGACAACGCGCTGCTGTCACGGGACTATGCGTTGGCCTGGCAGCTTACGGGTGACGAGCTCTATCGGCAGACCGCAAACGATACTTACGATTACGTCCGCCGCGAGATGACCTCAGATGAGGGTGGCTTCTACTCCTCGCAGGACGCCGACAGTGAGGGAGAAGAGGGGAAATTCTACGTCTGGACGCCGGATGAGATCGATGCGGTGCTGGGCGAAGAAGACGGACAGATCTTCCAGCGCTATTACAGCGTCGTGGCCAAGGGGAACTTTGAGGGTTCCAACGTCTTGAGTGTTCCTCGTGGTCCCGCGCAGATCGCGCTCGAGTTCGGCGTCCCGGCGGCCGAGCTACACCAGCGCATTCAAGGTGCACGCGAGAAGCTGTACGAAGCTCGAGCAAAACGTATCTGGCCGGGGCGCGACGAGAAGATCCTGACCGCCTGGAACGCCCTAATGCTTCGATCTCTCGCGGAGGGCGGCGTCGCACTTGATCGCGCCGACCTGATCGAGATGGCCGAGCGCAATGCTCAATTCATTCGCGATCGTCTCTCTGTCGACGGTCGCCTGCTGCGCACGTTCAAAGATGGCGAAGCGCGCATCGACGCCTATCTCGAAGACTACGCCAACCTGATCGACGCGTTAGTCTCGCTCTACGAAGCCACGTTCGATTCCGAGTGGATATCGTGGGCACGCGATCTCGCCAGCCGCATGATCGATGAGTTCTGGAACGACGAGCAAAGCGCATTTTTCGACACCAGTGAATCGGGTGAGGCGTTGATCGCACGCCCCAAGGACGTCTTCGACAACGCTACACCCAGTGGCAACTCCGTTGCTGCGGAGGCACTGCTGAGGCTCTCACTGCTCACCGGAGATGACGACTTCGGCCGTCGCGCGTCGCAAATTCTGGAGCAGTACGGAGCATTCGCCGCCGAGCAACCGAACGGATTTGGGCGAATGCTGTGCGCGTACGACTTCGCGATGGGCGATGTACACGAGATCGCGGTGGTCGGCGCCCAGGACCGCCCTGAGACACAGGAACTGCTCGGTATCTTGCGGGGGCATTACCTCCCCTGGAAGGTCGTCGCGTTGTCCCAGCCTGGCAAAGATGGCGTCGAGCAGATCCCGCTCCTGGCGGAGCGCACCGAAGTGTCCGGCAAGCCTACCGCCTACGTCTGTCAAAACTTCGTCTGCCAGCTTCCAGTGACCACCGCCGACGACCTGGCCAGTCAGCTGGGCATTGAGTAGCACCGAGCACGCTATTCCGAACGAGCACGGACGATCCAAGTTGGTGGACAGCGAACGACAAGGTGTCGTCGCGACACTGACCGATTCCATACCGCTATAATCCTCCTGAAGTGGTTTTACATTGTGGGCCACAACTCAAAGGTTCGACCGGACCACTTCGGGAGGCGCCGATGGATCTGCCCCTGTCGCTCGATCGAAGATCGAGTGTCCCTCTGCAACGCCAGCTCACCGATCAGCTGCGCGCCGCAATCCTAGACGGCCGGCTGCCTGCCGGTACGCGACTCAGCTCGACGCGTTCGCTGGCGGAATCTGCTGGTGTGTCTCGTAACGTGGCAGTCGCTGCCTACGACGAACTTTACGCGGAGGGATACGTCGAGGGGCGGCACGGATCGGGCACTTTCGTTACCATCGATCTCCCCTCGCTTCCCAAACGCGTGCGTCCCGAATCGATTGGGGCGCCGCGCTGGCTGCAACCGATGGACCTCGAGACCGACGAGTTCGAATCCGAGGAATCGACCGCTATCGAGTTCCGGCTGGGCCGGCCATTTACTGGGCTAATCTCCAGCGATGCCTGGCGCAGAGCCTGGAGCGAGGTCGCACACGACCTCCCGCCCGCAAGTTACGGGCATCCAGCCGGCGACTCTCGATTGCGCCAGGCGATCTCCGACTATCTCGGCCGATCGCGCGGCGTTGCCTGTGATGGACAAGATGTGGTGGTGACATCCGGCGCATTGCAGGCGCTTGATCTCATCGCACGCGCCACGCTTCAGCCCGGTGACACGGTGGCGTTGGAGGAGCCTGGCTACCCCTCGGCTCGGCGGGTGCTGGCCGCGCGTGGCGCTCGGACGACGCCGATCGAAGTCGACGAAGACGGGCTGGTGGTCGACGACATACCCATCGGCGCCGATGCGCCATTGCTGGCCTACACCACCCCGTCGCATCAGTATCCGCTCGGTGCGCGACTTTCGATCGCACGCCGACTGGCATTGCTCGATTGGGCCGAGCAATGCGACTCCCTCATCGTGGAGGATGATTATGACAGCGAGTTCCGCTTCGACGCTCCGCCCCTCCCCGCGCTTGCAGGGCTGGATCAGGCGGGACGCGTGGTCTACGTCGGGACGTTTTCGAAGATTCTTTCGCCCGCTCTGCGGGTCGGCTATGTTGTGGCACCCCCGCGCTTGCGCGAGCGCATCATTCGACTGAAGCGCTTGAGTGACTACCACACGCCCTGGCCCGTGCAGCGAGCGCTGGCGAGCTTCATGGAATCGGGAGACCTGGAGCGACACATTCGGCGAGCGCGTAGACACTACGCCGAAAAACGACGGATCGTCACCGAGGAATTTCAGCGAGTGAACCAGGTCGCGACATTGCGTGGTCTCGACGCCGGTCTGCACGTCTTCGTCGAACTTGACACACGTGTCGACGCCGACGACGTCGTCCGCGTGGCGCGCAAACGCGGAGTTCGGCTCGAATCGATCGACGAGCACTATCAGGGCTCACAGCGACTCAACGGACTACTCCTCGGCTATGGCGGTCTGGAGATGAGTGACCTCATGCGCGGCTCACGCATCCTGGTCGAGGCCATCGAACAGGTGGCAGCTGGATCGTCCTGAGCACGCCACCTGCGAACGAGCGTACGATCTAAATTCCTTCGCTTCGATGGACCGGCGACGGTCCGTGGCAGACGTGACGGCTCCCGACTCAAGGTGCTATTGTCAGCGACAAAGACGCGAATGAAGGCAGATGAAGGGAGCACGTTCCATGGCAAGCCGGGAGGAGCTGCGCCAGCGCATCCTCGACGCGATCGACCAGAATCGAGACAAGATCCTGGAGATCGCCGAGACGATTCGTCAGAATCCGGAACTGGGTTACAAGGAGTTCATGGCGTCGCAGCTTCTGTCATCCAACATCCGTGAGTGGGGCTACGAAGTTGAGAAGCCGGCCGGTGGACTCGAGACCGCATTTCGCGCCTCGATGCACGGTCGCGCCGAAGGTCCGATCGTCGCCGTTCTGGCGGAATACGACGCCCTGGCTGGGATCGGCCACGGCTGCGGCCACAACCTCATCGGCGCATCCGGGCTCGCGGCCGCCATCGGCATGAGCTCAGTCATGCCCGAGATCAACGGCATCTTCGAGGTCATCGGCACGCCCGCCGAAGAAGGTGGCGGCGGCAAGATCAAGCTTGAGCAAGCCGGCATCTTCGACGACGTCGACGCAGCCCTGATGATCCACCACGCGGGCGATTCAACCGGCGCGGCGACAGATTGGCCGGATGGCACCTGTCTGGCCGTGGCTCACTTCGACCTGGAGTACTTCGGGCGTCCGGCTCACTCGGGCGGCGACCCTTACAACGGCATCAACGCGCTGAATGCCGTCATCAAGTTCTTCACCGGGGTCGACGCACTGCGGCAACACGTCCATATGGAGACGCGCCTGCACGGCATCATCACCGACGGCGGCGAGCAGCCCAACGTGGTGCCCAAATACACGAAGGCACGCTTCTACGTACGCACGGCATCGCTCGAATACCTGACCGAAGTGATGGAGAAAGTGCGGCAGATCGCCGAGGGCGCCGCTTTGATGACCGGCTGCGAATACAAGATCACCGAAGACAACGTCTGCTACGACATGCGACCCAACTATGAGATGGGTAAGCGCTACACCGAGAACATGCGCGAGGTCGGGATGGAGATCAATCCACGGCACGGGCGCGGCATGCACTCGACCGACTTCGGCAACATCAGTCACAAACTTCCCTGCATCACCGGAAGCTTTGCCATCAGTCACACGCCGATACCGGGGCATTCGCAGCAGGTGGTTGACGCTTCCGGCTCCGAATTCGGCTACGATCAACTGATCAAAGTCTCCAAAGCCATGGCTCTGACCGCGTTCGACCTGATGACCGACGAGTCGCTCATGTCAAATGCCAAGGAGCAGTTCAAGCGCTGGGATGAGATCGCCAGCGCGGCGGACTAAGCGCCGTGGATCGCAACGCGCCGCGAACACGAAAGGGACGTCGATCATGAGCCCAACGCCTTCTCAGGTGGTCGTGAAAAGTCTGCAAGATCACGGAGTCGACACGCTCTTCGGCCTCGACGGAGACCACGTCATCTACCTGTATGACGCCCTCTCTGACGCCCCTGATATCCAGGTGGTTACCGTAATGCACGAGAACTCGGCCGCAATCGCCGCCGAGCTGTACGCGCGTACCAGCGGACGTCCCGGCGTCGTGCTGCTCACAGCCGGGCCTGGCGCGACCAACAGCCTGTCGGGCATCGCTGGTGCCTATGCCGCCGGAGTGCCCATCGTGCACATCACCGGAGGTGTCCCGAAAGGCGCACCGAAAGAAGCGTTTCACGGCGTCGACGACCCAGGCTTCCTGCAGCGCGTGTTCGAGCCTGTGACGAAGTGGTCGGTGCGCATCGATGACCCACTCGAGATTCCGGCAACAATCGACACGGCCTTTGACGTCGCCATGCGCGGCCGTCCGGGGCCCGTTCACGTCGAGATCGCCATGAGTGCGCTCACTCAGACGGACGTCGACTGGCCGGATGCCATCACTCCGCCGACGCACACGCCAATTGCGCCGGCCAATCTCGACGAACTCGCGCAACGGATAGACGCGAGCGAACACGTCGCGATGGTCGCCGGGAAGAACGCGTTTTGGCCGCACGTCAGCAGCACACTCGTGGCGCTGGCGGAACATCTTCAGGCTCCGGTGGTCCATGCCTGGGATTCGCACGGCGCTATGCCCACTGTCCACCCGCTGTCGCTCGGGCTGTGGAGGGCCGGTAACACCAGTGAGTTCGTCGAGCGCACATTCGATGAGGCGGATCTTGTGCTGGGCGTTGGAGTGCGCCGCGGTACGGAAACCGAGACAGGGCTAACCTCACTGCTTGGCGACCGCTTCGTCATCATCGACTCGGTCGATGAGCCTGAACCTGATGGGCATCTAGGAACAGCGTCCATCGACGAGTTCGTTGGCACACTCGAGCGGTTAGCCACTTCGACCCGGGAACGCCCATTCAACGCTCAAACACATGAGCGCTGCGCCGACGCTCAGCGACTTTTTCAGCTCGGGATGACCGCCGAGATCGAACGATATGCCAGTCAACGGCCCTGGCCGATCGGCCTGGCGCTCGACAGCCTGGCGCGTCAGATGACGCCGGACACCATCGTGGTCAGCGACGTGAGCAACGTGAAGATCTGGGCGCCGTTGCAGCTGCCGACGTTCAATTCCCTGTCGCATCTCCAATCGGGAAGCTGGGGCGCCATGGGATACGTGGTTCCCGGTGTGCTCGGCGCGGCTATGGCTAGGTCAGATCGACGGGCGGTCGGGATCGTCGGCGACGCGGCGTTTCTGATGGGGTCGAATGACTTCGGCACCATCTGCTCACTCGGACTCCCGGTAGTGATCGCCGTTCACGCAGACCAGCAGATCGGCATGATCCACTACTCGCTCAGCCAGGCCTTTGGACGGACGTACAAGACTGACGTCCCATCAGTTGATTTCATGTGCTACGCCGAGGCGTTCGGAGCGCGTGGCATCCGCGTGGAGGAACCTGGCGAACTGGACTCGGCCTGGCAGGAGGCGCTCTCGGCGAATGGGCCGGTGCTGCTGGAACTGCGCGCGGGGCACGACTTTCCGCGACCCTACCCTATCCAGCGCATCATCGATCAAGGGCGCCAGAGAGTGATGAACCGATCAGCCTCGGACGCATGACAGCACACGTCACGTATCTGCTAAACAGCATCAGCCCTGCAGATCAGGAAGATACACGGGCGTGCGCCGCGAAATCCGGAGCTGGGATCGCTTCCACGCACGTTGTGTCAGGACGGTGCTGAGGGTCGGCGAAGAAGTCGGCGATCACCTGCGTCGCGCACTTGCCGCGAGCGATCGCGCCGTGCCCTGTGGCGGGGAACTCGACGTAGTGGCTGCTCGACAGCGTTTCTCCCGCTAGACGGCCCCAATATGTCGGAGTGTTCTGGTCATACTCACCGGCCAGGATGAGCGTTGGAATGTCGCTACGGACTGGCTCATTCTCTTGAGGTCCAGCGTCGCGTGCTCCCCAGGCCGTGCATAAGGGCACGATGAATTCGCCGAGATGGAACTCTGTAAGCGGCACTGCCGCCATGTGCGGATGCGCCTCGGTTTCGCGCGTGATGACTTCGGACACTTCCTCGTCTACTTTGTCATCGAAACAGTTCACGCAGTAGTACATGCCGACGCTGGAACCGACGTTGTCTCCAGCGAGTCGCTCGGAAATCGCCTCGACGATGCGATCGTAATTCCCATGGTAGGCGTCCCAAATGAGCGCGGGCAATGTTGGGATCGATGGGGTTGAGTAGAAGAGACTGCAGAGAACCCCGGTCAGCAACTCACCTGTCACCGGCAATCGAACTTCGCCACCAGTCAGCGGATGTGGGAACGTCGCCAATCCAGGCTTCGCGTTCAACTGATCGACCGTGCGCGCAAACACCTCCCGCAAGCGCGGAAACGCGGCCGCGGCCTTCGGATCAGCGGCGACACGGTCGAAGAGGAGATCGAAGGCATACGCGGTGTTGGCGATGCCGTCTGCATACTGACTGATCTGCACTGGAACCACCGAATCCAGCACGACGCTGCGAATGCCGGAAGGCACATCGCGCATCGCCACGAGCGCCAGCCTGGTGCCGTACGAGATGCCGTACAGGTTGACCTGTTCGTATCCGAGCGCACGACGCAGGTCGTCGATGTCAGCCGCGCTCTCGATGGTGTTGAACGCTTTCAGATTGATCCCCGAGCGCACAAACTGATCGCGACAGTCGAGCGCCACCGCGACGAAACGTTGGCGCCGCGTCGTCGAGTCGTCGTTCGCGAGCAATGAATCGAGAGTTATGCGGCTGAGATCTGGACAATCGAGCGCCGGATCAGAATAGCCGGTGCCGCGCTGATCAAATGCGATCAGATCATGGTTAGCCAGTATCGCTGCTCGGAGCGCCGCAAGCTCTTCTCCTTCCAGCATTCCGCCGGACGAACCGCCTGGACCACCGCTCAGAAGCACCACAGGATCCGGCCGCGGGTGCGGATTATTCGAGCGCACGACGGTGACGTAGAGCCGCAACTGGTAGTCGTCGCCCCGCCAACCGGATGCCGCGCTGCGCGCTTCGGGTACGCTGAGGTAGCCACATTCGACCCGCCAATTTCCGGGCACCTGGTACCGTTGCTCAGCCGACTCAAAACGTGGAAGCATTTCAAAACCTCCCGCCGTCCCCATTGCGAATGCTGGGATTGACTCGACATGCACTCTAACACGGTGGGCGCTGAGAAGGATCGCGAACGGTTTCTGTGCCAGCAATCGGGCGTCGCCATCTCGTCGATCACCATCCGGTGCCCGTCGGTATAATCAATCGACTACCAACGGCGAAGTAACTTCACGAAATGAAACGGCATGGATGAACGACCTCAGACGTTCGTGATCGGCACGGCCGGTCACGTCGACCATGGCAAATCGACGCTGGTCAAGGCACTCACGGGCATCGATCCGGACCGGCTGCGCGAGGAAAAAGAGCGCGAAATGACGATCGATCTCGGCTTCGCCTGGCTGAGATTGCCAAGCGGGCGAGAGGTGAGCGTCGTCGACGTTCCTGGGCACGAACGGTTCATCAAAAACATGCTGGCAGGGGTCGGAGGAATCGACGCCGCACTGTTGATCATCGCCGCCGATGAGGGACCTATGCCGCAGACGGCGGAGCATCTGGCCATCCTCAACCTGCTGCAGATCGAGCGTGGCATCGTCGTCCTGACCAAGACCGATATGGTCGACGAGGAATGGCGCGACCTGATGATCGAGGAGGTTCGGGAAGCGTTGAGCGACTCGGTGCTGGCAACGGCGCCGATCATTCCGGTTTCGGCGATTTCCAGCAAAGGACTCGAGGAGCTGCGCTCCGCTATCGACGAGCTTCTCGACTCGGTTCCGCCCCACGACGAGCACGGTCGTCCCCGTCTGCCCATCGATCGCGTCTTCACTATCTCCGGTTTCGGAACCGTCGTCACCGGCACGCTCGTCGACGGACCGCTCGCGGTGGGTCAAGAGGTTGAGATTCAGCCCGGCGAGCTTCGCAGTCGCATACGTGGTCTGCAGAGTCACGGGACGAAACAGGAACGGGCCAACCCCGGATCGCGCACGGCAGTCAATCTGGCCGGAGTTTCAGTCGATGAGATCCGACGCGGGCAGGTACTGACCTTTCCAGGATGGCTGAAGCCGACGCAGCTCGTCGATGCGCACCTCAAGCTGATTGATTCATCTCCCATCGCCATCGAACAGAACGACGAGGTCGGACTCTTTGTTGGCTCGTCCGAAGCGCTGGCGCGCGTCACACTGCTCAACGACGAACGCATTGAGCCAGGCGACGAGACGTGGGTGCAGCTGCGCATCGCCGGCCCGCTGGCCGTTGCCAAAGGGGATCGCTTCATCATTCGTCAGCCGTCTCCTAGCATCACCATCGGCGGTGGAGTCATCGTCGACCCGCATCCCCGTCGCCATCGACGCTTTCGTACCGACGTCATCGAGTCCCTTGAAGTACTGGCCGAAGGGACGCCGTCCGAGATCGTCTTCCAGGCCATGGAGAGCGGCCCTGTCGAGCTGCGGACTCTGGCCAAGACAGTCGCGCTCTCCGACACCGACCTGCGCTCCGCGGTCGACGACCTGATCTCCGAGGGGTCCGTGTTGGTGCTCAAGCGTGCTCAGATGGACGGCCCATTGGTTCCAACTACGCTTCTGATGCGTGAGGACGCCTTCTCGGTAACGGTGAGCGAGATCGAGCGGATGCTGGAAACGTTTCACCAGCGCAGCCCTCTGCGGCGCGGCATGGCCAAAGAGGAGGTACGCAGTCGCATCGGGCTGCCTGCGCGCGCGTTCGAAGAGATCGTGCAGCGTGCCGCCGTGGACGGGCGTTTCAGTCCGAACGGTGAAGTGCTGCGACTCCCGTCCCACGAGATCCAGTTCACCACGGAGCAGCGAGAGCGCATCGACCGCTACGTACGAGCCATGCGCGCGGACCCAAACACCCCGCCGCCACCGTCCGAGTTCGGCATCGAGCCCGATCTCGCCATGGCCCTGGCGGAGACGGGCGAGGTCGTGCGCGTCGACGAGAACATCGTATTTGCTCGTGACACGTTCGACGACATCCAGCGGGAGGTACTGCGGATCATCGATCAGCAAGGAACCATCACGCTGTCACAATTTCGTGATCACTTTGGGAGCTCCCGCAAGTATGCACAAGCCGTGCTGGAGTATCTCGACGATCGGCGGGTGACGCGCAGGGTGGGTGACGAACGGGTGCGGTATCTGGGTGGCTGATGACCGATCGAAGCCCATCTTTCTCGCCCCACATTATGACGACGTTGCGCTCTCATGCGGAGGGACCGTCGCGCAGATGGCGACGGACTACGTGACGCCAACGATCGTCACGGTGATGGGTGGTGTTCCGAACGGACCATTTACCGAGTTCGCACAGGGCCAGCACTCAAGTTGGGGATTCGCGCCGGAAACAGCGGTCGAGATGCGCCGCGTTGAAGATAGCTGCGCGGCACAGGTCCTCGCTGCGAACTCCGTCTGGCTCGACGTTCTCGATGCGATCTATCGTGAGGATCGTTACACCTCGGATGACGCGATCTTCGGCGCGATTCACCCAGACGACCATGATCTTGCCGAGCGGATCATGAATGGCCTCGAAGAGTCGGCTAACGTTCGACGAGCCTGACTCCGTGGAAATCTACGTGCCACTCGCGATCGGCAACCATGTCGATCACCAACTGACGCTCGAGGTTGGTCGGATGTTGGCTGCACGCGGATTCACTGTTTGGGGCTACGAAGACTTCCCCTACGCTGGGGATCCTGCTTGGCAGGGCGCGATTCAGGATCGAGTGTCGAATCTTGGTCGCGGAGATCCTCGGCTCGTCCGCCTCACCCAATCGGATCTCGATCGCAAGGTCGAGGCAGTTCGCTGTTACGCCTCACAGCTCGACGTCATCTTCAGGCACCAGGGCGACCCGGAAGCGGCCATCCGACGCTATGCGTTCGAGGTAGGAGCGGGACATCCAGCCGAGCGATACTGGCCAATTGCGGCCAAGCCGCATTAGAGAAGCTTGCAGAAGCATTGCCCAATGGACCAACCGCTGGGCGTCATAAATGTCGCCCCTACGGAGAATGACCGTATGGGGCGACATCTATGACGCCCCACAGAGACAACAGCGCTCCCCGGCCCATCGGCGAAAGCTTTAGAAATTGCTCTAGACATTTCAGTCGAGGCTAAAGGCACTGAAGTCAGTCCCGTAGCGACTGGTGAGGGCTCTCTACCATCATGACATATGGTTGAGAGCCACCTCGGCACGTTGCTGTTCCGCGGCGTGTACTCCCTCGAGGTGCCAATTCTCACGGGCAATATCGAGTGCTTCCGCGGCCATTTCGGCACCCTTCAGTCCCAGCGGCCATCGTCAACACATAACGTCTCTAGCACGATACTGAGTTCCGCTACCTTCACCAGGTGGGCGTCCGAATCAAGTCGGTCAATCAGTTCACGTACTTGTTCGATCAGTTTTTCTAATCAGTCGTAGAAGCGGTGAACCCGAATTCCCCCAATCTGCGAGATCGGAGACTCCTGGCCGAAATCCTCACCGGTCGGGAGTCCGTGTCCTCCGCGAAGCGCCACCAAGATGACAAATGTCATCCCAATTTCCAAACACCATTCACTACCGCCCAAACCCGCCCAACGCTACGATAGATCTGGCGTCTCATACACGTCGGCATAAGTGACGTGAAGTATCGTGCATAATTAACCAAAACGGTTGCGAAATATGCTGTCGACCGAGAATTCAACCCCGTAAAGGAACTTTCGAGTCCATGGAAAACACTGAAACCAGGACGAGTCGAGCTCAAAAGGTACTCCGGGCTCTCTTCTGGGATCCGGACAACAAATATCGAATCGATGCCTCGGAGGAGTCGCATCGGCGTCAGGCGAGAAACGGCCGAATCGCCGGCCTTGCGTGGCTCTTCTTTCTTGCCTACCCGCTATCCGATCTACTTGGCGGGCACTATTCGACCACTAAGATCGTCATCGGACTACTTGGAACGATCGTGTTCGCCGCGACGTATGTCTACGGTTTTTTCCACACTTTCTTCGATGTCAACGAGTCGTTTGAGGGCTGGTCGGTCGTTCTGTTGCTCGGCGCGATCACTACCGCGCTCACACTCGGTATCGACAGTTCCTGGCTATCGGCCATGATCTTTGTCGTCACCGCTGCGGGATGTACGTTCCCGGAACGAACCGCGTTCCGCGTCATAGCCGTCATCTCCGTTTCGACCATCGTCATCGGCATTGGCATAGGTGCTCCGATCATCTCGATCACATCGATTGTGTTTGAATTCGTGCTGGTCGGCATGGCGCTGATCTTCCTGCGGCGGCTCATTCAGATGAACGCTCAGCTACGGTCTGCCCGTGAAGAGAATGCCCGTCTGGCGGTCTCCGAAGAGCGATTGCGCTTTGCGCGTGATCTTCACGACTTGCTCGGCCACAGCCTGTCGCTCATCGCGCTGAAGAGTGAACTAGCAGGACGACTGGTCGAGGTCGATCCCGCTCGGGCGCAAAACGAGATCTCGGATATCGAGCACGTGACACGCGCCGCGCTGCGAGAAGTCCGCGACGCGGTAAGCGGCTATCGACAACCCGCGCTCGATGCGGAGCTGAGCGGCGCAAAGGCCGCCTTGGACGCCGCGGGAATTGAATGCGGCATAGACAAAAGCGCATGCCAGCTGCCATCGACCGTTGAAGCGACGCTCGGCTGGGCGGTTCGAGAGGGCGTGACCAACGTCATTCGTCACAGCGACGCACAGAGCTGTGACATTCGAATCGAGCGCAATGGTGACGTCGTTGTGCTGACGATTCAGGACGACGGGGAGGGAATCACGCAACCCGTACCGACACGGAGCGGGCGGTCTGGTTCCGGGCTGGCAGGACTGAGAGAACGATTCACGATACAAAACGGTTCGCTGGACGCGGGACGACTGCCCGCCGGTGGGTTTCGCCTCGTCGCCACCTTGCCCATATCTCCTCAGTGCTCGTCGACTCCCATGCCCGAGCGGCCACACGCCGTGTCGGCAGAGCGTGTTGCTGGAGCGATTCCATGATTCGTGTGTTATTGGCCGAAGACCAGGCCATGGTGCGTGGTGCCCTGGTGGCACTACTCACGCTCGAACGAGACGTCAACGTGGTGGCCGAGGTAGCCCGTGGCGATGAAGTGATCGCCGCCGCGCTCCAGTGCAAGCCGGACATTGTGTTGCTCGATATCGAGATGCCTGGTCGGGACGGCCTCTCGGTTCTGCAAGAGCTGCGGCAAACGCTGCCCGACTCTCGCATTCTGATTTTGACCACCTTTGGACGGCCAGGGTATTTGCGGCGAGCCATGGAACGGGGAGCCTCCGGGTTCCTGTTGAAAGACGCGCCGTCGCGCGACCTGGCAGTCGCTATTCGGCGTGCGATGAACGGAGAACGGGTCGTCGATCCGGGGTTGGCAGCCGCGGCACTGAGTGAGGGTTCGAGCCCGCTTACCGAGCGGGAGGAAGAAGTCCTCTCGATCTCGCGCGACGCCGCGACCATCGCTGAAATCGCTGACCGGCTGTTCCTGTCCGAAGGGACGGTTCGGAACTACCTCTCATCGGCCATCCACAAGCTGGGTGCACAGAATCGCCTCGAAGCCACCCGCATCGCCGAGCAGAAGGGCTGGCTCTGAGAGCGGCCCTTTTCCCTTTCCACAGACGAAAACCGGAACCAGCCCCCTCTCCAAACTGACGACGTTGAATTCCGGCGGTCTCCGTGTGATCTCCGAATATTTTTATGTTCAGTGTCCATCGGGTGGGGGGACGTGTACCAGGGTCAGGAATGGTCCTGACCCGTTGACCTGAACCGTCTGGCTCTTTTGACAG
Organism: uncultured Chloroflexia bacterium; assembly: GCA_963815715.1. Classification (GTDB taxonomy): domain Bacteria; phylum Chloroflexota; class Chloroflexia; order Thermomicrobiales; family Thermomicrobiaceae; genus CALAGB01. Next base: position 911,810 of record CAWFHU010000001.1, read on the forward strand.
TTCTTCCACACCGGCTCCGGACGCACACTGTGAACATCTGAATTGGACCCTCCATGGGAAGGGAGGTGGGTATGCAACGACTTGAATACAAGTGGATCGTGGCGACCGTCTTCGTCTTCGGGCTCTTCATGGAATTGCTCGACATGACGATCACGAACGTGGCCCTGCCCGATCTCGCCACGTCATTTCACGCCAGCACGACCGGCATCGAGTGGATCGTCACCGGCTATCTGCTCAGCCTGGCCGTCTTCATCCCACTCAGCGGATGGGCCGGAGATCGCTTCGGCACCAAACGGACGTTCATGTTCGCGCTGATCACCTTCACGCTGGCGTCACTCCTCTGCTCCTTTTCCTGGAGCATTGGCAGCCTCATCGCCTTCCGGGTCCTGCAAGGGATCGGGGGCGGGATGCTGACACCGGTCGGAACGACAATGATGTTCCGCGCGTTCCCGCAGCAAGAGCGCGCTCGCGTTTCAGCGATCATCACGATCCCGGCCATCGTGGCACCGGCCAGTGGCCCGATCATCGGCGGATATTTGGTCGAGTATCACAGCTGGCATTCGATCTTCTTGATCAATATTCCAGTCGGTCTCGTGGCGCTTGCGGTCTGCGCATTCTTGTTGAAGGAGCAGCGCGAGACGTCAACCGGGCGGCTGGATATTCCAGGTTTCATCTTTGGTGCGAGCGGATTGGCTACCGTGGTCTATGCGCTCTCAGAGGCCGGATCTCGTGGATTCAGCGACCCGATCGTGGCCGGCTTTGGCACGCTCGGAGTGGTCCTGTTGGCCTGCTTCGTAGCGGCGGAGCTTCGCACCGCGTATCCAATGATCAACGTGCGATTGTTCCGCTACCGGCTCTTCACGGCCGGGAATGGGGTTATGTTCTTCAGCAGCGCGGCCTTCGGCGGCATCATGTTCTTGCTCCCGCTCCTACTTCAGGCAGAGCGCGGACTGACGCCACTTGAATCGGGTATGACCACGTTCCCACAGGCGATCGGTGTCATGTTGACCGCTGCTCTGGCGGGCAAGCTCTACAACACGGTCGGGCCACGACGCTTGATGATCGTGGGCATGACCCTCTCAGCACTCTCGACGTTTGCCTTCATCGTGGTCGGGCTCAACACCGGCGACTGGGAGATCCGCGGCCTGTTGCTGGTTCGTGGCGCGGCCTTTGGTCTGGCGTTGGTGCCACTTCAGGCGGCAACTTTCGCCCAGGTCACCAGTGAGGAAACTGGACACGCGAGCGCAGCCTTCAGCGTGGTTCGGCAGGTGGCGTCCAGCTTCGGTGTGGCATTGATCGCCACCGTGCTCACATCACGACTCGGCGCTCACAACGCCATCATGGGTGACCCGACCACGAGGGCGTCCGCAGTAGTCGCTTTCCATGACGCGTTCATTGCGGCCTCGTTCATCTCGATCCTGGCTGTTGGCGCCGCGTTCTTCATGTCAGACAAACTCGCCGCCGGGACGATGACTCAACCGGCAAAGACGGTCGAAATGCCCTTCGAAGAGGACGTCGCACTCGCGGCAGACTGACCGCCCCAAATCCCCTATCAACCGGGCCGTGCTCTTTCGAGACACGGCCCGTTCCTTTTTCCGCTGAAATAAGCCCACAAATTGGGGAGTATCTGACTCGACGACTTAGGTCGAGGAGTCATCCGCTTCTTTGCTCGTCACCGCTTCGATCGCGCCGATGAACGCCGCCTCTGGACGGTTTCCATCGAACGAGACCGATTCATTGAAGACGACCTTGGGCACGGCGTAGACCTGATATTGCTGTGCGATGTGTGGGAACTCACCGACCTCGACCACGTCAGCGGTCACAAGATCACTTTCGATCGCCATCATGTGCGCCATCCTGGCGGCACCTGGGCAGTGTGGTCAGGTAGGGGTTACGAAGACCTTGATGTGTACAGGCTCGGTGAGAGATGAAAGGGTATCCCTGCTGTGAAGCTGCAGCTCGGTGGTGCCACGGGAGACGTCGACCAAATCCTCGATCAACGTCGCGAACTCATAACCGGCTGGCGCGCCGATGAAGCGAACCGTCCCCTTGTTCTCCCCTTTGAGCACGATCGCCGGGATCTCTGTCACGCCTTCAGCGGCGGCGGCTTCGCGCTCGACGTAGAAGTCGTGAATCTCCAGCTCGAGCTTGTCAGATAGCGCCACCAGTTCATCGAGCAACTGGTGCGTATCGCGACACGTAGCGCATTCCTGGCCAGGGACCAGCAATCCTGTTTCGCGCTGGGTGTAGAGATGCAGCGTAACCGTCTCTACGAGCTTCTCTTCGTACAGGTTCTTGATGTAGTCTTGGTCCTCTTGAGGAATGATCGGCATGAGCCAGTCTCCTTTCCTGCGGACCGCTCATTTCGCGGCCGACCGGGCGCCCGGCCGATGTCTAGACCCTAACAGAGAAGCGAAGTGAGCGATAGTGTCGATGAGCGTCCGAGCGTTACATCCGCGAAACAGCACGCCACGTCGTTGCTCGACTGTGGCCGATAGAATGCGATACGTTGAACCTCATAATGGATCCTACTCAGCATCAAATCGATGACGGCGACGAAACCTTCAAGCTCAATGGCTGGGTCTATGCGTCGATCGCCATTCTGCTCATGTTCCTGGCCGGTGTCACGGTCGTGATGGCAGGTGTCGCGTTCTTTCTGTTACATCGCTCGCATCGTTCGGCGGCTTCACGGCGTCGACGACGATCGTCGTGAGAGGGCCAACATTCATCTCCGGTCCGTCGATCGAGATGGCGCTGCCAGCCGGAAGCGACCTGACGTCGGCCTCGGTGAACACCGAAGGTGGCAACTGGTGGTATGACAACGCCGACAGCGGCCACGTACATCTGCTGATCGCGGCCTCTCGCGTCGGCAATCGACAGCCGAACGTGACGGACTCTTACGTTCAGCGCGTCGTCCGCATCGTCGAACAAACGGGGGAAGACCAAATCATAAACATGGGAGTCGTCCAGCAAACGCAGGTCGACTCGTACCCTGGACGCATCGTCACGTATGAAGTTCAGCCCATCGACGGCGCGCAGGAACATGCTGTTGCATTGCTTATTCGCCGTGAGAGCGACGATCTCCTCATCATCCTCTACGGCGATGACGACGTGAAGGATGAGATCGACCGCGCGTCGGAGCTCATGTTTCGTACGCTCCATCCGCGCCCGACTCCCGCGCAATATGACGTTCATTCAGCCCTCTCACACCGCGACTGGCGGGATTGCGCGCGCCGGAGACTCACGCGAATGCGATAATCTGATCGAGTTCGCACGCATCGCGAGGGAGGTGGAGGACGTGTCGCAGCTACTGATCGGAACGTCGGCCTGGAGCGACCACGATCCGTTCTATCCACCGGGACTCAAATCTGCCGAACAGCTCCCCTACTACTCCAAATATTTCCCGATCGTCGAAGTGAATATGACGTACTACCGCATACCGACGCGCAAGATGGTCGAGAACTGGGTAAGCCGAACGCCCGATCATTTCATCTTCGACGTCAAGCCACCGCGCGAGCTCACCAGTACGCCGGAGACGCCGCGCGGCGAAGCGCCTGTTCCGGACGCCGACGTTGCCAGCGCATTCGCCGACGCGATCGAGCCGCTGGCCGAATCCGGCAAGCTTGGGGCGGTGACGTTCCAATTTCCGCCGTCGTATCGCAATACCGAAGAGCATCAGGAGTACATCCGGCTACTGCCGGAGCTGATGCCAGGAATGCTCATTTCGGTTGAGTTTCGTCGTCGCGATTGGCTGGATGAGGAGCATGCGGCCCAGACGCTCCAGTTGTTACAGGAGACGGGCCTCAGTTACACCATGGCGGATGAGCCGCAGATGGGATCCGGCAGTGTGCCACCGGTCTACGCCGTCACGAATCCGAAGCTTTCGATCATTCGATTTCACGGACGAAACTACGAGACCTGGTACAAATTCACGGGTTCGAGCCGCGACCGCTTCAATTGGGAGTACAAGACCGAAGAGCTACAGGAGTGGAGCGAGAAGATCCGTTCCGCGCGCGAAGCCGCGGATTCGATTCACATCTTCTTCAACACGAACTACGGCGACCAGGGGCCACTCAACGCATTCAAGCTGATGGACATGCTCGAAGTCCCGCACGAAACACCGGCATCCAATCCAGACGCCGAACAACGCTCTCTGTTCGAGGAGTGAGGAGGAACTCAGGAGAGCTCAAGCAAGCGATCGGCCAGATCGATCAGTTCGTCACGCCCGTGAAGCACGCCCAGCCAACGTTCGGGGATGGCACTGGCACCGTAGCGCGCTCCGGCAAGGGCCCCGGCCACTGCGCCGATCGTATCGGCGTCACCACCCAGGTTCACCGCGGCGACAACCACCTCTTCGAACCCATCCTGATGTCGGAATGCCCAGAAGGCTGACTGCAATGTGTCGAGGACGTATCCTCCGCTGCGAACCTCACCTCGGTGAACTGAGGAGCGCATCACAGCCCGCATCACGTCCTCCTGCGGCACGGCCGCCGCTGCACGAATGGCATCCCCAGATTCTGTTAGGAGCGCGGAGATCCCCAGGTCGAGTGCCACACAAGACCAGCAGGCCAGTGGATCGGCATGCGTGATTCTGGAAATGTCGACGCTGTGTCGGATCAGCGCTTCGTTGTCGCCACGATTGGCAAGCGCAATCGGCGCAGTTCGCATGAGCGATCCGTTGGAGGGCGCTGATCCGCCAAGCTCTTTGAGAGTTCGCGCGCCCGCCTCGTTCCATGGGACTCCGTCAACGAGATGCTGCAAGGCACGCGTCGTGGTGTTGCCGACGTCCTTCGGGTGGCTGTTGAACCATTCGACGAAGAGTGTCGCAATGTCCGCGGGCTCGACCGCTCCCGATCGCACGACGCTGCGTGCGATGGCAAGGGCCATCTGCGTATCATCGGTCCATTCGCCCGGCTCAGTCTGGAGCCAGCCGCCGCCGATCATCTCTCGCACGGTCCCATAACGCTCAGCGATTTCGTCCCGCTCGAGAAACTCTAGCGGCGCGCCGAGCGCGTCCCCAACAGCCAAACCGAGCATACAGCCTCGGTAGCGGTCCCTCAGAGTTTCTTGATTCAGGATATCCATTCTCTTGCCTCGGCGATTCTGACTTGATGCACGAGTCAATATGCCGGCCCAGATATCATACGACGGGAGGGCCGGTATCGGCGTCACAATGCCATTTACGCAATCGCGGAGGCGCTCATGGCTGCGGCAGATGATCGAGTAACCATGGCGGACATCCTAACCGCAGGCTCGTTCGATCGAGATTGCATTTGCCCCGTTCAGCAGCGTCTGTCCCGCAATCGCTCCGCGCACGACGTAGTCGTCCTTCACCGGCACGAAGTCGTCTGTGGTCAGGGCCGTTGACACCAATCACCGAGATCGACGATCAGCGATCGACCGCCGCGACCATCGCAGGAACGCTGACGGATTGACCGCGAAACAGGCGTTCCAGGTCGGCAATCGCCAGATGAACAAGACTATCAATCTCAACAACGTTGGGATGAAAGGTCGGAAGATCTCCCTGAATCGCGAGCATGTAGACGTCCTGAATCTCGCGATCTTGCCATTCCGCATTGAGGCTGACCGCGCGCCGCTGACCGGCGTAGGTGAGGTCCGAGAGCCGAGGCTGTATGCCAATCTCTTCGTCGATCTCCCGAATCACATCCTCGATCGTCTCGCCAGAGCGAAAGTGTCCACCCACGGCAATGTCCAGGCGATTGGGCCAGGTATCCTTTCCCGATGCTCGCCGCTGGAACAGGATGCGATCAGGCTCTCCGGACGGACGCTGCACCACCCAAAGGTGGAAGGCGCGGTGCCAATCGCCGTCGCGATGCACGTCGGCGCGCCGTTTACACTCGCCGGTTGGGTCACCATTCTCGGTCAGCACATCGAAGAGTTCGTCCGCGGGATCGGTCAATTGGCGGGCTGTCATGCCAGTTCCTGAGTCCTAGTCCGGCCGAGCCCGAGAAGGCGTGCCAATACCCCGATCGCCACCAGAGCGGTGCCTATCACGGCGACCGCGCCCCGAACTCGCGACTCTTCCTCGGTGAGCTGATACTGCGCCGCCAGGAGAAACGCTCCAGCCAGCTCACGACGTCGCAGCGTCGCTCCGTTTAGCGTTTGCACCGAGATCAGGCGCAGCGCGCCGAGTCCAACGGTCAGACTCCCCGCAACGACGAGGGCTTTCGACGTTCTCCTGCTCCAACCGCATGCCTTGGGAAGCGCGGCAAGCAACGCATACAGAAGCACATCAAGGATGAAATGAGCGTATCTGGGCATCAATTTCCCTTGCTTGGTCGCGCCGTTAGCGGAATTCCGTCCGTGTGTAATCGTACTGCAGCATTAGCCTATTCGGAGTCACAGTCTGTCGAATTTCTCAACCAATCTGTTTGCGCTGATTGTCGGGCTGCCCGTAGTATTCAACGAGATGGAGTTTACGAACGCGCTGCCGTCGCTCAAATCGCGACGCGTAGCGAGAGAGGGAATGCGATGCCAACCGCACACAGTAAAGCAACCGCAGTCTGGCACGGTGATCTCATGAAAGGAAGCGGCGAGGTCAGTCTCGCTAGCGGGGTCATTAAGAATCAGCCCGTGAGCTGGAAAGCACGCACAGAGCGAGATGGCGGTAACGCGGGCCAGACCAGCCCAGAGGAGCTCATCGCGGGCGCGCTGGCAAGCTGCTTCGAGATGGGCCTGTCGAATGGGCTGGGCGGCAATGGCACACCGCCCGACGAGCTACGCACTACCGCGACTGCGACATTCGAGGTCGGTGGCGGCGGCGTGAAAATCTCGTCGATCCATCTCGAACTTGAAGGTAAAGTCCCGGGGCTGTCGGCTGAAGAGTTCGAACGATTCGCGCAGGAGGCCAAAGTGGGCTGTCCGGTGGCGGGCGCTCTCAAAGGGAACGTCGAAATCACGCTGAACGCGAAGCTGTCGAGCTAGTCCACCAGCACGTCGCGATCTCACAGTGAACAGAACGGGCGAGCATTTGACTCGCCCGTTTCGCGTGACGCTTGTTATTTCTTTGGCGTGATGCGTTGACGTGTTTTGGCCGACTGGTCAACGCCGGACCAGTCATAGCGCATGGGATAGAGCTCCTGGTGACTCCAGGCCTCGCCTTGATCGGCGAAATGCTCACTCCCTGGATGGCCGGATGAACCAAGCGGCACGACCCAGCCACTCTTCTCCCAATCGGACAGATCGAAGAGATAGCGCGCCACCGACGAGCTCGCCAGTTTGAAGTCTCCCGCCCCGAGCCCACCATAGCCGCCCGCTTGCGGCGTGTCGCTGTCGCCACCAACACCGAACGTCGGTGGATCGAGCAGCTCCGCCAGACGCGGGAAGCTGGCCGAGAGTGAGTGCTTAGGGCCGGTGCGATGCAAGCGCTCCCACTGCCAATCATTCATATCCGAGCCCAATTGCGAAACAAGCCAGTCGACGGCTGCCGAGAAAGAACGCTTGAGGAGAGAAGACCAACTCTCACCAGATGGCAGGATCGACGTGTCATCAGCATCCATCAGCGCGAGGAGTGGCGCACGCAGCCGCCCAGAGAGTGAGATCGCGTTCATCGGCGCCGGTCCCCAGTTTTCATCGCCCGCGATCAGCGCGTGCAGTGGTCCATCCTGAAGAACGAGCCGGATCGTCTGCTCGCGCCAGACTGAATAGATGCTGGCGGCGACGCTGTCGTGATCCATTGAGCCATTCCATGTCCGCAGAAGATCGGCCGCCTGAGACTCCGCCTCACTCAAGTTCTTGAGCTGCTCGAGGCGTGCGACGAACGAGCGGCTTGGAATGGAGATGCGGTCGGCATGCACTGACTTCATATCGTCGCCGGTGGCCTTCGAGATGTTCTGCAGTCGCTCACGGATGCGCGCTGCGCGGTTGCCCGGCGCCCAGTCGGTCGAAATGTAGTACGGGTACTCATCTCCGACGATACGGTTGTTGGCGGTGATGATGTAGCCAGTGTCGGGGTTGACGGAGCGCGGCTGCTCCTCGAAGGGGATGTAGCCGTCCCATTCGTGCGTTCCGGTCCAGCCAGGCACCGGCAACCAGCCATTGACACGGGTGCGCTGCGGCATCTTGCCTCGGGTGAGATAGCCGATATTGCCATCAACGTCGGCCATGACGAGGTTGTTGCACGGATCGACCCAGTCGCGCATGGCCTCGTCGAGCTCGGCCACCGAGCGAGCCTTGAGCATCGGAAGAAGTGAGCGAAAGCCCGTGTTCGGCGTTTCGGTCGACGAATACCGGGCGGCCAGGGCGAACCCGCGGGCAGGGTCCCCCACAATGACCGAGCCGTGTCGCGTAATGGTGAGATCGATGTCGACAGGGCTCGCGTCACGCACGTTGATGCGCTCGGTACGCCGCTCAGCCTGCCGCCACTCGCCTTTGAACATGTAGCGAGTCGGGTCCTTCGGGTCGAAGCGCTCGATGTAGAGATCCTGATAATCGGCACCCGCGTGCGTGATGCACCACGCAACCCACTGGTTGTGACCGAAGTGGGGGAATCCTGGGATGCCGCAGAAGGACATGCCGATGACGTCGAACTCAGGACAGGCGAGGTGGTTCTGGTAGTAGACGTTGGGCACGTCGATGGCGCGATGCGGGTCACCGGCGACCAGCGGTTTGCCGCTGGCGGTACGACTTCCGTGAATAGCCCAGTTGTTGCTGCCGTCGAGCCATTCGCGGATTCCTGAGATGGCCTCGGCATGCAGTCGCGAATCCTTCATGCCATCCGGCATTTGCCGGTAGTCGACGCCCGGTGGGACGATGAGCGGGTCGGGATCGTCGGACCCAGCACGCAACTTGAGAAGCAGATCCTCGCCGATGGTCTTGAGTTGATGCACGCGCCAAAGCTTGCGATGCCAGACGCCCATCAGGACGTGGCGAACCTTGAACGAAGCACACGGATCCCATGGGTTCCAGCGCTCCGGACGCCCACCGACCAAATCGTATTCAACGGGCAGCGTCTTGGTGGTGTCGATGAAGGCGTTCACACCGGCGGCATAGGCATCCAGCATCGCCTTCGTCTCGTCGTCGAACGCGTCGTAATCGGCGCGCGCCGTTTCGCCAAGACGGAGCCGTCGCATGAGGATGTCTTGCTCGACTCCCACCGATCCGGCGAACTCCGCCCAACGACCATAGGCCCGATGGCGATCGTAATCCATTTGCCAAAGCCGGTCTTGAGCGTGAACGAACCCCTGGATGAAAAACGCATCATGCGTCGTTGCCGCGCGCATATGCGGAATGCCAAGCTCATCTCGATAGACGTCGACCGGTTCGTCGAGTCCGTCGAGCGTCAACGGGCTCGTGACGTCCGGTAGCGCCCGCGCCAGGTCGTCTCGCGTCATGCTCATCGCGTCCGGTCCCTCCCGATCCTGATTTACGCGTCTGACTGGTGAAATTGTCGAACTTCGAGTCATCCGGCATCGTAGCACAGGGTCGGTATTTTCGAGCGAGGGGATGACCTCACGCTACAATCGGCGGCACCAGAGCAAGTTGGATATCGGATTGTGGAGGAGAGAGATATGACGATCACGATCGACGACTTTCAGAAGGTGGACATGCGAGTCGGGCGCATCATCGAGGCGGAGCAGTTCCCCGAAGCGCGCAAGCCGTCACTGAAGCTCACGATCGACTTCGGCGAGCTTGGCATCCGCCGATCGTCGGCTGGGCTGAAGCTCTATTACACTCCCGAGGAGTTGGTTGGCCGCCAGGTTGTTTGCGTCGTCAATTTTCCGCCTCGCCGCGTTGCCGGATTCCCGTCTGAAGTTCTGGTCCTCGGTGCGACGCAGGAAGACGGACGCATCATTCTGTTGCATCCCGATACCGAGTCGGAGCTCGGCAGCCCAATAACGTAAGTTCAGACGAGCCTTGCTGTTGGCTAGCGGACTCCCAGTCCGACGAGGATCAGCAGTGCGGCGCCGAGCGCAAATCGATATCCGACGAAGACCAGCGTGGAATTGGTGCGAAGAAAGGTCATCAGGAAGGCGATGGTCAGGTATCCAACCACGGCGGCGGTCAGACCTCCCGAGAGGAACGTCGCGACCTGATCCGAATCGATGCCAGCGTCGATGACGTTTTTGGTTTCGAGCGCACCGGCACCCACAATAGCTGGAACCCCAAGCAGGAACGAGAAGCGCGCCGCGGCATCACGTTTCAGCCCGGTCATCAGTCCAGCTGTGATCGTACTGCCCGATCGAGAAACCCCGGGCAGAAGCGCGAGGGCTTGCGCGGCGCCAATGATGATGCCGTCACGCCAGCCAAGACTCTCCACCGGGCGAGTGTGTCGGGCAACACGTTCGGCCAGGAGGAGAAACGCGCCCAGGACCATCAGCAGCGTCGCGATCAAGACAATTGAGCGATCGCCACCCGCGCCCGAATGGAAGTAATTGTCGATAGCGTCATTGAAGGCATAACCGGCGATCGCGGCGGGGATCGAGCCAAGCAAGATAATCCAGGCTAGTCGCGCGTTGCTCTCTTCAAACGGTTTGCGCCGGTAGATGCCTCTCAGGAATGACGTGATCATCAGAAAGAGATCGTGTCGGAAGTAGATCAGCACTGCCGCGAGCGTTCCGAGATGGAGCGCGACGTCGAATTCGAGCCCCGGTTCGGGCCATCCTGCCAGCCACGGAATCAAGATCAAGTGCGCGGAGCTACTGATCGGCAGAAACTCAGTCAGTCCCTGAACGATGCCCAGCAGAATCGCGTGCCAGACCGACACTCAGTCTCCCGCTTCGTCGGGCGCCATTTGCGTTCGGGCGGCGTTCCAGGAGAGGCTCTCGCGACCCCAGAAATAAAGCCCCAACAACGTGACTGGGATGTAGAGCACTGCATGCACGGCGATGGCGTAGGAGAGTGCCAGATCGTGCTGGATGCCGACGGCCCCCGCCAGGGCGAGGACGACACCGGCCTCAAACGCGCCAACATATCCAGGCGATGACGGGACGAGTGTGGCGAGATTGGCGACCGCGGTCACGAGCAGGATCGCCGCGGGGCTCAAACCGAGCCCAAACGAGACACTGATCAACGCGTAAACCGACGCTTCCAGCACCCAGGCCGCAACTGAGGTGAGACAGACGAGGATCAGGTCTTCGCGGCTGCGTAAAATGCCAAGCCCATCGAGGAAGGCGTGCGCCATTCGCCCGACGGGATTGCCGACGCGCTCCGGGAGGATCCGAACCATGGTGTCGATCAGCCAGTTCCGCGCGCGTCCGGCGCTGACCACGATCAGCCCGACAAGGATCGTGCCGAACAGGGCGCCCCCGACGATGGTGACTTCGCGAACTTGCGTAGTGAGACCGATCGAGAGCGACGCCACGAGGACGAAGCAGAGCATCGTGAGCCCGTCGAATATGCGCTCTACGGCAATCGTTGCTAGGGCGGAGGCGTTTTTCACACGAGACTTAGTCGACAGGACGTAGGAACGCACGAACTCACCGCTACGTAGCGGCAAGACATTGTTCGCGGTGATGCCGATCACCACCACCCGGAACAGTCTCCGACCACTGAAGCGCTCGACTGGTCGTAACAAGAATGACCAGCGAAGCGAGCGCACCCAGATCCCAGCGAAGTAGACGGCGACCGCGGGAACCACGTACCAGTAATTGGCACGACGCAACGCGGAGCCGATGGCCCCGAGATCTTGTCCGCGAAACGCGAGGTAGAGAAAGAGAAGACTTCCAGCGAGACCAATGACCACCCGGAGTTTGCTCACTTGAGAACCTCGTCACTCGCGGCCGATTGCTCGGAACCGCCACATCCTGATTTCACTCGCAGAGTATAGCCTTCTACACGCGACAATACCGACGATTGGACCGAGCGTTTCGTCCGGATCACCCAATGAAGAAAGTACCGATCGCGGTCAATTGGGCGGTGCTCACTCGGGCGAGCGGCGTTGGCATCATCACTGACAGGTCGAACGTCGATAGAGCGTGAGCCAACCGTCGGTTTCGACCTTTTCGCCACCTTCGAAACCAGATGGAGGTCCAGACACGTTCGACGGCACGACCGCGAAACAGACCGACGCCGGCGCGGTGGGCAGGTTCCAGTAGTCGATGCTGCCCGCTCCATAGACGGTGTGCCCCTGACGTTGAAGGATGGCCGCAAGCATCCCGAACGTCGACTTGTCCACGCTTGCATCGGGCAATGTCACCGCCTTGCCGTTCGGCACCGCCGCGACGAGGTTCCACATCCACGGATCCGGTGCGAGCTCGAAGACATAGTCGGGCGCTCCGACCACCTGGGTGAGCTCAGTCGAGTCCTTGGCAGCGGTCAGGAATGGGTCGTTCGCGGGACCGACCGATGGGTCGGCATGATAGACGACGTTCCGAACCCCGATCCCCTGCAGCAGATCGATCGTGCGCGGCGAAGGGAAGGACTTCATCTCGTCCCGAAAGATGTAATAGACGGGTGGCGCGATGCCACTGTATCCATTGACGACCGGATTCCAATGGAATGTCGACCAAAAGTTGGGCCAGGAGGACGCGATGATTCCGTCCCCCATAGGGAACTCGATCATCGGAGCGGGATGAGCGGCCAACCAGGCATAGTCGGGCCGGTTCGCCTCCGCGAGCGTGGCCGGCAGCGCGCCGGGCAAGGGGATGCGTGTCGTGTATTCGACCGACATGCCGAGGATCAGAAGAACCGAAAGGCTCGCTCCGGAAGCAAGCTGGACGAGCCAGCCTCGTGGGAGTCGCGAGACCCGATCGAGGATCAAATCAAGGCCGAGTCCAGCAAGACCCGCCATTCCGACGAGCGCCAACAGACCCAACCGTGCCGGAACCCGAATCGCCTTGAACCCCGGAACCAGGTAATAGAAAAAGCGATAGGGCAAGGGTATATCGTGACCACCAATATGCCCGGTCAATCCAAAGCTGAGGATGATCGAGATGACGGCCACCCCGAAGAGCATCCAGCGCTCCCAGCCCAGGCGCCGATTGAACAGCCCGACGATTGCAAGGAGGATCAGGATCGCTCCCGGGAAGAGATCTCGCTCCAGATCACGCGAATAGTCCTTGCCGAGCGAGTCGCCCAAATACCGATTACGCGGCGAGACGGCCAGGTAGTCGGATGGCACCGCGCGCCACTTGTTCATCTCCTCGACGGTCCGCTCGATTCCCAGATCATCGTGCACGTGTTGATACGGGATCAGGATGGGGATCAGCAACGCCGCTCCAACGAGGCAAGCCACTCCCGCCCGCGCGACGCCGATGAGTGCCGGTCGATCGCGACGTGCGATGAGATAAGCGCCGAAGACGATTCCGAGCAAAATGGCGAGGAAGTAGAAGTAGTAGATACCAAAGAGCCCCTGTAGCACGACGATGGCACCCAGTATCGCCGACCACTTCAGGGATCGCTGCAGCAGCGCTTGCCGAGCCGCAAGGACTGCAAGTGGCAACCATTCGGCCGAAGTGAGATGCAAGTGTTCGAATTGGGCCATGCGCGCCGGTGCGAACGCGTACGCGAATCCGGCGACGATGCCGGCGAGCCGGTTTCCAGTCAAGTCGACCACCAGCAAATATGTCGCGAAACCGCTGAGGGCGTACGAGAGGAGCAGCGAGACGTTATCCGCCAGAATCGCGTTACCTGTTTTCAGCAGAAGCGGGGCGATCAACGCCGTCTGACCAAAGAGATAATCCGAATAGGCGAGCGTGTTTCGATAGGGATAAAAGACGTTAGCATCGAAAATGTTGAGTGGGTGCGTTTGCCAAGCGTGTAGGTCCCAAGCCAGAGTCCATGCTTGGAAAACCGGGTCGCCCCAGCTCGCGAGCTGATGGCGAAGGCCGGTCACGAGCGGCCAAGTCATCAGGACTGCCCAGAGGATGAAGAGCAGGAAGACCGCAATGTGCACGAGGAATCGCGCGCGCGAAAGCCGCTCAACGATCGCTTCGAGAGTCGGTCTGCCGTTGCCTTGGACTTGCTCGTTCGTTACGGTTGACACGAATCGGTAGTGAATCATGCGGTGTTCGTCTGGGCAAGTGAGAACGCAAGCAATTGCGTGACGCTCTCTCTTGCCTGTCGTTCATTAACCATTCTTCGTCATCGAATCTGTCACAGGTCCACGGTCGTAAACCGGCAATTTCTCTCTCGCAGTGTTGTTACCTGAGCACAAGGAGTAGAATTACGCTGGCAATTCCGCAATAGAGTGCCGATCGTCACGGGCCCGGGGAGGTTGCGTGATGGCCTTGCCAGAAGGACACAACTGTACTGCCGGAGATGTGGAAGATGCATTCGCTTAAAATTGGAATGAGTTCGTTCCTGCGAATGGATTCAGTTTGACCACGTCACCATGTTTACAAAACAAGCGTAATACGGTAATGTCATAGAAGGTTAGGTTCGTCCGGAAATGCCGGGCTGGAGGGTGGTAGAAGCCGAATCGGTATCGCCAAGCTTCACGCCGGTGAGTTGCCCTGGGTGACACGTTTCTCGGGGCGCGAGACAAGAAGGTTGCGGGGACAGTTCCGCGACAGGATGCGAATCGACGAGCGATCGTCGAACGTGAGAAAATCTAACGCGATTGCTGAACAACCTTCCTCTCGGTAACACAGGTGCTCTGGCGAGCCGCGGTTCGCGATTGGAGCGATTTGAACGAATCGATCGCGCGAAACTATGGCGATGAACGAACACGGTTCGCCCAACTGCCCGGGGTATAGTCTTCGTCGCATAGCGTGTGATCGCTCGAGGCGCTCTTGGGGCGCCGTCGTCAATTCGGACGACATACCGTTGGCTTCCTCTTCCAGATTTGTCACAGCTTCTCGCGACGGTTGGTACTCATATTGAGGCCGTCGCGGACCGTATGACCAATTGGGAATCAAAATCCAAAGACAGCACGGTCACGAGCCAAAAGCTCAGGGCCGCGACCGGTCGGAAGAGGCGTAAGGCAAGTTGCATGCTATTTATCGAGAGGATCGCCAGCGGCGATTCGATCGCTTACACCGCTTACGGAGGGCAGACCGCGGGGCGGTGGAAAAGGTGGAGGACGTTTAATGGAGAGTGCTCAGCAGGAACGCCGCGTTTCGGCGACTGAAGTACGACAGAGAATTGGTCCAGCGATTCGACGACTCCGACAGCAGCAGGGGCTATCACTCTCTGATCTCGCGCAACGCACGGATATATCCGTGTCGTATTTGTCGAGGCTCGAAAAGGGGCGAAGCGTACCATCCTTCACGCTCCTATCCCGACTCGGGCAAGAGCTCGGCGTCGACATCGGTTTCTTCGTTGAGACCGAGCGCGAAGCACAGTCAGTCGATGAGATGCTCGAGACGTCACTCGGACACACACAGATTCCGAGCGCTGTCTGGCCGGAGATCTTCGGTCTGAGCATCGAAGCACGCAAGGCGCTACTCTCCTTCCTCGAGGGCCAGGGCTTCTCAGGGAAGGCCTAAACACACCGGCGCAATTCGACGGTCTTGAGCGCACGCTGAGCGGCGACAATGGTTCGCCGCGACGCGTGCGCACCGTTTTCAATCTTGGTTTCAATACTGAAGCGAAAATAGTCCTGCCCGCAATCGCCCGGAGGCGAATGCGGGCAATGGTGTAGCCTAAATCACGACGGGCGCGGGGAGTTGAACTCTTCTTTAAGTGCCGGGATGACGTCGGCAGCGATCTCTTGCATCGATTCGGTCGCGCTTCCACGCGGAAAATCGAAGAAGAACGAGCGCACACCCACTGCAGCGTAGGAACTGACGTGCGCCCGGAACGCGTCTGGTGTTTCGAGCGGGTCACCGCCGGCCGACAACACCCAGCGGATGTCACCAGGGTCGCGACCAATCTCGCGACATAGCTCGTCCAGATGCCGACCCGTCTCCAAAAGCTCTTCGGGCGATCCTCCGCCGTCCCACTGGTCGCCATAGCGAGCGACGTGCCGCATCATGCGGCGGCCACGAGAGCCGATCAGCACCGGAATATGCCCGGCAACCGGTTTGGGCTCGAACGGCACGTCTTTGACGGAATAGTATTGTCCGTCGAACGTGGCACGCTCCTCAGTCTCAAGTCTCCGGTAGATCTCCATGGTCTCGCCAAATCGATCGACGCGTTCGCCTGGAGACGGGAAATCGATGCCAAAGGCCTCATGCTCACGCACGTTCCAGCCCGCTCCCACACCAAGAATCAGTCGCCCGCCCGACATCACGTCAACAGTCACCGCCTGCTTCGCAAGGATCGACGGAAGACGATGCGTGATGCTCGTCACCATCAGTCCTAACTGAATGCGGGTGGTTATCGGTGCGAGTCCCGCGAGCAGCGTCCAGCCGTCAAAGCACGGGCCGGAATCACCGTCATACAGGGAAAAGAAGTGATCGAATCCCCAGGCTGAGTCCCACCCCGTTTCTTCCGCCCAGTGCCATTGTTCTTGAATCTCTTGCCAGCTTCGCCAGTGTTGCCCGGTTACGAGTCCAAAATTGAGCTCGTTGTCCGGCGGATTCTTCCCATTCGTTGGTCCTGCCACTGCACCTCCTTCGACACATCGCAACGTCATACAAGTCGATATGATTCCTCTGGTTGTCGTGACGGCGCTCCTAACCGGCCCCTGGAGAGAGGATTGACTGATGGCTGGTCTGCTCGACGTACACAACGGAGGCTCAAAACGGTTCCGAGAACTCATCTCGAGTCAGGAAACGATTCTTGCACCGGGAGCGTACGACGCCCTCTCGGCACGCCTGGTCGAAGCCGCAGGATTTCCGGCCGTCTATATGACCGGCTTTGGCGTCGCTGCCTCGATGCTTGGACGGCCGGACGTCGGGCTAACCACGATGAGCGAGATGGTCGACAGCGCGCGACGCATGGTGCAGGCGGTGGCGGTTCCGGTTATCGCTGACGCCGACACCGGATACGGCAATGCCTTGAACGTCGTTCGAACGGTACGGGAGTATGAAGCGGCAGGTGTGGCCGGAATCCAACTCGAGGACCAGACAGCGCCCAAACGCTGCGGACACATGACCGGACGAACGCTGATCGGTACCGCGGAGATGGAAGGGAAGATCCGTGCGGCCGTCGCGGCGCGTTCGTCGAGTGATCTGGTCATCATCGCGCGGACCGACGCGCGAGAGGTTGAGGGGATTGAACACGCGATCGAACGAGCGCGCCGTTACCGAGACGCGGGAGCCGACATGCTCTTCGTCGAAGCGCCACAGTCAACCGGTGAAGTGGAAATGGTCGCGCGCGAGTTCGAGGGCACCCCGCTCCTATTCAACTGGGCTGAAGGAGGCAAGACGCCGCCGGTGCCGCTGAGCGAGCTTCGATCGCTCGGATTCAGGCTGGTGATTTTCCCGGTCGGCGCGCTGCTGGCCGCGACGGCCGCGATTCGACGCATCCTCGACGTGATCAATGCCGACGGAACCCCTCAACGGGGCCTTGCTGCGGCCACACCGTTCCGCGAATTTCTCGAGCTCATCGGTCTTCCGGAAATTGACGAACTGGGGAAGCAGTTCGCGTAACTGACGGACTTGCGCTCAGGTTTGAGCCCCCACCGCGGCAGGTTCATTCACCACACCGGACGCCGAGCGAGCGTCGTTGCTCAGCGCGCTCTTGACTTTGGGGAGCGTGACGGTGATCGCGGTTCCTTTGCCGATTTCGCTTTCCGCCTCGATCTTGCCATTATGGCATTCGACGATCCAGCGCGCGATCGGGAGGCCGAGCCCGGCACCTGCTGCGCGCTTATCGCGCGCGGCGTCGCCGCGATAGAAGCGATCGAAGATGCGCTCGAGCTGTTCGGACGGTATGCCGGGACCTGAATCACGCACCACGAGCCGCGCCGTGTCGTCCTGACCCTCAACCGCGAGCGAGACGCTGCTCTTCTCCGGCGTGTAGGTGAAGGCGTTGTCAAGCAAGATCAGCAGCAGTTGTTTGAGTTGGTCCGAATTGCCGATGACGTCCACCTCCTCGTCAATGTCGAAGCTGAACTCGTGTTTGCCTGCGAGCCGCACTGCCAGCCGTGACGCGTCGGACGCGATCTGATCCAGCGGAACCAGCTCGAGCTCGGGAGTCCATCCGACATCGGCGCGCGCCAGTGTGAGCAAGTTTTGCACCAATCGCCCCATGCGTTCCGATTCGTCGCGAATGTCAGAGAGGATCTCGATCGCGTCCTCTTTTTCGACGGCACCCATCTCGATTTGCCGAAGCAAGATCTCCGCGTTGCCGCGCAAGGCTGTAAGCGGCGTACGCAGCTCGTGAGACGCGTCAGAGACAAATCGACGTTCCGCCGTGAAGGCCTCGTCAAGCCGATCCAACATGGCATTGAAGGTCTCGGCTAAATCCTGAACTTCGTCACCGGTGCGCGGCAGCTCGATGCGATCGCTCAGGTCGCGAGAGCGGCCGATGCCCCGTGCGGTATTCGTGATTCGTGACAGCGGGCGCAGTGATCGACCGGAAAGAACGTAGGCTCCGAGCGCCGCGGCCACCAGTCCAAACCCCAGACCTGCAAGGAATAACAAGCGAAGAGTCTGCATTGTCTTCTGAGTCGCGGTTAGCGGTTGGACAGTTTGAACCATGCCTGCGACCTGACCAGAGGGCGTCACGAGGGGCGCGCTCAGGACACGAACTGGCACTTCATGAAACGAAGTCGTGTAGTACTGAACGTTGCCCTTCTGGTTTTGTCGTAAGACGCCTGACGGAATCGGCATAAATACATTGGGTGTGCTTGGAGTGCTGTTCTTGTATCCCGTTCCATCGGTATTCGTGACTTGAACATAAAGACCCGGAGAAGCGAACGGATCCAAGTCCGGAATATAGACCCCTGTAAGCTGTCCGGTCGCGAGTGAAAGTTCACCACTTGATCGCGTTGCTACACCAACAAATACCGAACGGAGACGATTGTCGATTTCCTGATTGATAGACCGCTGGAGCGTGAAATAAACGCCAATTCCAATACCAGCGAGGATGATCGCGGTCAGGAAGGCGGAGAGGATGGCAATGCGAGCACGGATGGACATGGGTCTCCTCGATCAGTCGGAGGGCATTCTCAGCGCGTAGCCCGCGCCGCGAACGGTCTGCAACAGCCGGGGCTCGTCGCCCGCTTCGAGCTGTCTGCGAAGATTGCTGATATAGACCTCGAGCACGTTTGATTCACCCGGGAAGTCGTAGCCCCAGATCCGCTCCATGATGAGATCACGCGTGAGGACCTGGTTCGGATGGCGGATGAAGAGGAGCAGTAGCTCATATTCTCGCGTCGTCAAGTCAATGCGTCGCTCGTCACGATAGGCGAAACGGGATGACGTATCCAAGGTGAGATCTGCGAAATGATAGACCGTCTCTTCGCTGGTCTCGTCGCGTCGGTCCTGGCGGCGCAGCAGTGCGCGCACACGTGCGAGTAACTCTTCGAACGCGAATGGCTTCACGAGATAATCGTCGGCACCGGCGTCGAGTCCGGCAACGCGATCGGCTACCTCGTCTCGTGCAGTGAGCATCAGGATCGGAAACTCGTCACCAGCGGAGCGCAACCGGCGGCAAACCTCAATGCCGTCGAGGCCGTCCGGGAGCATGACGTCGAGGATGACCAGATTGGGAGCGTCGTCGCGCGCCGATTCGAGAGCCTGCCTACCGGAGTCCGCGACCGTGACGCGATACCCCTCGTAACTCAGCCCACGACGAAGGAACGACGCGATCGCGCGCTCGTCCTCAACGACCAGAATGTGGCTACTCACACCCATACTTGACTGTAATCTTACAACTCCAGCAAGGATTGCAGGTCAGACTCCGCTTCGATTGGACCAACGACCGCCAGACTGAGACGCTCCGGCACGAACAGCTCGCGCGATAATTCGAGAATGTCCTCACTCGTGACCGACTGGATGCGTTCGATCACCTGCTCCGGAGTCAGGATGTCGCCAAAAATGAGCTCCTGACTGCCGACCCAACCGGCTACGGAGCGACTGTCTTCGAGTCCCATCTCGATACGGCCCTTGCGCAGCTCTTTGGTGCGGGTAAGCTCCTCGTCAGGCACACGTTCGTCACGCAGCTTGTTGAACTCCCGTAGCACGGCACGCACAGTGTCGGCGGTGCGTTGTGGGTCGATGCCCGCGTAGACCACTCCCTGACCAACGTCGGCGTATTCGCGGAAATATGAGTAAACCTCGTAGGCGAGGCCCATACGCTCTCGAATCTCGCGGAACAGTCTCGAACTCATGCCCGAGCTCAAAATCGCGTCGATCATGTCCTGCGTATAGCGCCGCTCGTCGGTGTACGAGAGGGCGGGCAGCCCGAGACAGAGGTGCGCTTCGTTGGTCGGACGCTGGATCAAGCGAGCTCGCGGACGGTCTTGTCCACACAGCGCCGGGATGAAGGTGTCAACACTGCTCGGGGCAAGATCGCCAAAATAGCGCTCCGTGAGCTCCAGCACGTGACCATGGTCCACGTCACCCGCGGCTGATACCACGATTCGGTCAGGTCGATACTGTGCGTGAAGGTAGTCGACGAGCTGCTGCCGCGTCGTACGGCGCACCGTTTCCTCTGTGCCAATCACGGCCCTGCCGACGGTCTGTCCATTCCAGACGAGGTCATCGATGACGTCGTGAATCAGGTCATCTGGCGTGTCGTCGATGCCGCGAATCTCCTCGACGATGACATTCCGCTCTTTATCTATCTCACCGGGCTCAAAGACGGATCCACGCAGCATGTCTCCGATGACGTCATAGGCCCGCTCCAGATGCGCGCTGGGAACCTTCACCCAATAGTTAGTGTTTTCCCGGCTGGTGGCGGCGTTGAGCATCCCGCCGACGCTCTCGACCTCTTCGGTGATCTGTACCGGATCCGGTCGCCGCTCCGTCCCCTTGAAGACCATGTGTTCCAGAAAGTGGGAGATGCCTGCCTGCTCGTCACTCTCATGACGCGACCCAGCTCCGACGTAGACGATCAGGCTGGCTGATTTGACGTGGTCCATGCGGCTCGTCACCAAACGAACCCCATTGGGCAATTCTGACTTCTCGTACAACTGCTGACTCATTTCACATTCGGCACGCGAGCGTGAAGGACGCCAGCGCACCGGCTCATTCGCCTGCGCTCGCCGCCCGTTCCGCGAGCTGCGCCAAGACAAGTCTGAGTGCCGCATCGGCCGACGCTTCGATCGTTTGCGATCGATCGCCGCTGAAATGGTGCTCCTCCACGACCTCGGACCACGGTGTGGAACAGGCGATGTAGACGAGGCCGACGGGCTTGGTGGGCGTCGCACCGCCCGGACCGGCGATCCCTGTCGTCGAAACGCCAATGTCCGCACCGATTCTCTGGCGCACGCCCCGAGCCATCGCCAGAGCGCATGCATCGCTCACGGCTCCTGCTCGCTTGAGGACGTCTTCCGGAACGCCGAGCAACGACATCTTCACCGCGTTGCTGTAGGCGACCACGCCGCCCAGAAAGTAGTTCGAGCTTCCGGGAACGCCGGTGATCCGGTGCGATACCAGTCCACCCGTGCAGGACTCGGCGGTCGAGATCGTGAAGCCCAGCTTCATCATCTGATCGTAGAGCTCGATTTCGTGGCGTTCGCTCGCCAACGGGTGAATCCTCACGCGAGACCGACGGCAACTGGTCCTAAAGGAACGCGATGAAGTATAGCGAAGAGGTCCTTAATCTCGCCGAAACATGCAAACATGGACGAGATTGCGCGCCGGATCCTGAGCAACGGAGGTGAAGCAACTCCAAATTCCGTCGCTTCGCTGACCTGGTCTCGATGATCGGCCAAGCTAGCCAACGGTTTGCGACTTGATGTCTTTGGGCGCCTTCGTGACGACCTCCGGCTTTTTGCCGACGATGACCGTGTCGTCGTGGCGAAACCCGCCAAGCCCGTAGATGTAGATTCCGGGCTCCGCTGAGTAGACCTCATTCTCCTTGAGTGGCCGTGGATCGAAGGCCATGTCGTCAGGGAATTCGTGCCCGGCGATGCCAATGCCGTGTCCGGTGCGGTGGATGACGTTGTCACCGAATCCAGCCGCGTAGATGACCGACAGCGCCGCGGCGTCGACCGACGCCAGGGAGTTTCCGGTTGTCATCTGCTCGATGGCCGCCTGTTGCGCGCGAGTCGCGGCGTCGAACGCACGCTCCTGCTCTTTGCTCGGCTTGCCGCAGAACCAGGTCCGTTCATTCTCTACCACCAGACCGTTGAGTCGAATGATCACGATATTGACGATTCCGTGGCCCTTCTCAACCTTCTTGCCGGCCGACGTGCCCGTGCCGTGGGGCGCCGCGGAGTCGGGTCCGCTTAGCGAGAAGCAGCGGATCTCCACCTGCTCGCCGGAGTGACGCCCAGCCGCCTCCTGAGCCGTCTGCGCGGCGACTGAGAAGTCCATCTCCTGGACCACTCGACCCGCTCGAATCTCTTGACGATACCGAGTTTGGGCCCAATCAGAGAGGCTGGCGGCCTGGCGAATCAAATCCAGTTCCTGTGGATGCTTGACGTGGCGCAGTTCGCGCATCCTTCGCTCGAGCGGAAGGAACGTGACGTCGAGGGTCTGTTGTGCGGTGCCTAAGAGACCCGACATCGAGTCGACGCCGATTCTGCTTCCCGCGAGACCATGTTCACGCAGTAGTTCGGCGAGCAGTACATGCCACTGCGGCGTCAGATGCAGGCGATTGGCCAGTCTCGGGTGCTCGCTATAGATCGTCACATCCGGGACCCAGAGGGAGCTTCGTTGCTTCGCCATCTCGAGGTGGTTGGTCGAAAGCTCGTGCATGATCGCGAACGGATCGCCGTTGCGCGGTGTCACGACGATGACCGGTCTCTCCCACGGCGCGACGTCGAGGAAGTAGTTCGTTGCGTAGAAGAAGTAGTCGGGCGTAAGGAATGCGAGTGCATCGAGCTGATGCTCATCCATGAATGCGTTCATTAGCCCGCGGCGATAGTCGGCGACTTTTTTAGTCAGAAATGGCATCCGAGCCTCCCAGTGCTTTCGATCCGTCCGGGTATCAAGTAGCGGTCGAGGCTGCCTGCGCTCGAGCGTGAGCCCGCCATACGGCCATCCACTGAACTACGCCATCAGATCGAAGCTGTCAATCTGTGAAGCCGGGCTCCGTCGTCAGGTCAGGCTCCATGCCAACGCTGCGGACCGACGGGAAGAGAGAGGCGACCAGTGTGGCAGCGAAGAGGAGCGCTCCGCAGGCGAAGAAGGATTGGCGGACTCCGAACTCCTGTCCGGCCCACCCACCAACGGCATTGGAGGTGATGATCGCGCCGAATATGAGTGTCGATCGAACGGTAAAGACTCGTCCAAGAAGATGCTCAGGAGTGTAGAGCTGAACCAGCGTGACGCTGGGAATGAGCACCATCATACTGCCGAACCCACTGATGGCGATGGTGCCAACGGCCAGCCAAATCTGGCTTACCAACGCAGTCGCCATGATTCCAACGCCCATCATCGCCAGGCCTAGCACGATCAATGGGCCGGGACGCAGTCGATCTTCGCTCCCAAGCCACAGTCCGCCGATGATGCTCCCCGCGCTGATGCCGGTCCCCATCATGGCGTATTCCCACTGACCTCCACCGAGGATATTCCAGGCGTACCCAACGAGGAGGGGTGTGGTCGCGCCCAGCATCAGCGGTCCGAGCAACATGACCAGCGTGTTGGCGCGAATAACCGGTGAGGATCGAACGAAGCGAATACCTTCAAGAACTTCCGATCGAATGGATGACAGCCCCTTCTGAACCCGCTCAACAACAGTGGTCTTGATCGTGAAGACGAGGCAGCCGGAGATGAAAAACGTCAGTGCGTCGAAGGCGAAGGCGGCGCGCAATCCATTTCTCGTTCCCAGCCAGCCCGCGAAGACGCCGATCAACACGCCGGCTAACGGATAGCCGACAATGTCACTCGTGTTCTCACTGATGGACGAAAGCGAGTTAGCCGCGTTGAGCTCTTCGGTTGGCACGATCGAAGGGATGATGGCGTTGGCGGCCGGTCTGTTCGCGATCGACAACATGTTCACGAGGAAAAGGTCGGCGAACGCCAGCAGCAGCGAGTGATAAGCGATTACGGGAACGAGCAGCACGAGCGGGACTCGCAGAAAGTCGGTCACGATCATGACTAACCGACGCTCGACGCGGTCGACGACGACTCCGGCCACGAGACCAAGCAACAAATCGGGCAACGCCGTCGCCACCAGGGCGAGGCCGGTCTTGGTGAGTGAACCGGTGAGCTGGTAAACGAGAGCCGCAAGAGCGACGTGATGCACGCGGTCGCCGAGCGTCGAAATAAGCTGAGATGCCCATACCGCGGCGAAGTTGCGGTTGCCCTTTATGGGATCAAATGCACGCAGGCGACGCCGCATGAAATTCCTCGCTCGGTTCGATCTCGCGAATACCGCTCGATTCGAGACCGATGGACTTCGATCTCAATTAGAGATTAGGTCACTATGCCGCAGTGCGCGGATAGTACTTTCAGGCTAGCACGCACCGTCGGTGGTCCACAGGGCCGCAGGTACTAACTGGCCGGAATTCTTTCGCATACGACGTCGAGTATCAGTTCTGATTAGGCTCCTATCGCGCGTCGGGCTCATCGACTAGTACAGGTAACCGCGCTCGCGCGCCAACTGAACCCCGAGGCGCGACAATAGTACTTGCGACCCTGTTGGAAGATCTGAATGGAACTCGAAACGAGCCCGCTCGAAATACTGGACCAGCGTTCCATCCTGCTCGAACGGCTCGCTGGTGGGATAGCCAAACATGGCGAGTCCGCCGCTTGCTTCCCAATAGGAGCGGAACGCTCCGCTCAATGTGTGCTGGGTCGCGCTGAAGTAACGAATTGACTGGTCCGCGGGCACCGGAGCGGTCGGATACGTCTGGGGAGCGATCTGCGTTCCAAGCAATCCGAGAGATACTTCCCACGGCGTCCCGGCGTATTCCGGATGGTACTCGAACCGGTAGCGTTCGAAGTACTGGACGGTATAGACGTCGCCGGTGGTCGCGTCCCGCTCGCTGAACTCTTCGCTGATGGGATAGCCGAACGCGGCCAAGCCTCCGTTTGATTCCCAGAACTGCTTGAAACCGAATGCCAACGTATGTCCAGTCGCTGAGAAGTAGGTCAGCTCCGCGGTCGATTCAACGGGTTGAACTGGTTCGAACGGGTCGGTCGCTGGCTGCTCGGTGACCCGATATTCCGCGCTGACGGCATATGCCGAATCGTTGCCAACCGCAAAGGCCGTGAGCGTGCCGACTGGCACGTCCCACATCGGACCAAGATCGATCGCCATCGAACCGTCTCGAATCAGCCACAACGTTACGAATTATCCTGTGCGCGCCGGAATCCGACGTCCAGACACTCAGCGGTTCGCCAGGATGAAATCCGTCGCCATTGAAAACGAGATGCTCGGAACCTCCGCTCATCACGGACTCGATGCTGCCATTTACTGGAGCTGTTGGCGGATCTGAGATGATCGCCGCCGCGGATGCGTCGAGGAGTCCATATCCCGTCTGCGCATCGATGCCCGGGGGTACCAACATCGATGGCGGAGTCGGTGATGATCTCGCGAATAGCCGCCGCGCTGGCGCCAGGTTCTTCAGCGGCCACGATCGCGGCCACGCCCGACACTAGCGGTGCCGATGCAGACGACCCGCTGGCCGTCGCATGGCCGTCACCGTTCTGGGGACTCCACCAGGTGCTGGTGATGTCGACGCCTGGAGCGGCGATATCGACGTAAGGACCGTACGATGCGAAGGATGCGAGCGCGTTCAAATGGTCTGTGGCGCTCACGGCCAGGACCGTCGATACACCTGCTGGATATGCCGTCGTCTCGGTACCATCGTTTCCGGAAGAACCAACGACCACAACGTTGTGTGCTTCGGCATTCGCCAGTGCGTCGTTCAAAGCGGCAGAATCCGAGGCGCCGCTCGCGCTGATATTGATGACGCGCGCGCCGTGATCGACGGCATAGTTGATTCCTGCGATGAAGCTTGCGGTCGATCCGACTCCACTGTTGTCCAGAATCTTGATCGGCAGAATGGAAGCGCCCGGCGCCACGCCCTCCGGGCCGGAAGCGCTCGACGCGGCGATCAGCCCGGCGACGAATGTGCCGTGGCCATCGTCATCCGACGTGTCGTCGTTGTTTGCAATGAAGTTCCAACCTGGAAGGATTCGGCCGCGCAGATCGGGGTGAGTCGCACTCACGCCGGTGTCGAGGACGGCGACGACGACTCCGTCGCCGCTACCATGCTTCCAGGCATCGGGAGCGTGGATCGCATCGAGCGCCCAATCGCCTGAAACACCACCGCCTGTTGACGTAGCGTCGTACGTGGCAACTGAGTCACCCAGGTCGATGCGGTGATCAGGCTCGGCGTACATGACGGATGGGTCCAGTTGCAACGCGGCGGCAACTCCATCAGCGGCAAAGTCGGATCGAACCGCGGCGCGGAACAACCCTGGCTCACCGAGCGACTCGAATGGCGCGCCGGCGCCGTCGAGAACGAGCAACGCCTGCTGCGTGGGAGTTGGAATGGTCGTGTCTGAAGCGCTGGTGTTGAAGCGCACGATGACGGCCGGCCGCGGCGACGCGAGCTGGTCAGCAAAGTTCGACGCCGTGGCAACACCGCTAAGCGACGCACACACGAGAAGCAGGAGGAGCAAGGCGCGTGGAAGTAGTCTCAAGCGTGTCGAGATCATGACTCGACGCTCGACACGTTACCGCGAATCACGACGCGTGGCTCCCGCCCAGCAATGTGACATCGCCTCTGCCGAAGTCCGCTTGACGGTACCCATGTCGATGGCCGTACGGTTTCCGGATTCTCAACGTGGAAAACTCCGCACATTCATTCGCTTCAATTCGGTCGCGCGCGGTGGCTTACGGCAGTCGCCGTTTGACACCTTTCAGAATACAAACGTATAATCGGCCCAGCCGTTGCGGCTGCGTGCGTCCGCGCGCCCCGCAGGGCTTTTTTTCTGAGATTTGAGAGGTGGATCCCAATGAAGAGGACGTATCAGCCAAAGCGAATTCCGCGTAAGCGCGAGCACGGATTCCGCAAGCGGATGCATACGCGCGGTGGTCGAGCCGTCCTGGCTACGCGTCGCCGTCGTGGTCGCTGGCATCTCACAGTCTCCGACGAGAAGAAGCCAACGCAGCGCTAGCCCCGTACGTGATCGCCCGTCAGTACCGCTTGCGCCGACCGTTCGAATTTGAGCGCGTGCGTAAGCGGGGCAAGACTTGGGCGGATCGCTTTGTGGTCCTCGCGATCCTTCCCAACTCACTCGAGCACAATAGATATGGCTTTGCGGTCGGACGCCGCGTTGGAGGAGCCGTCAACCGCAACCGCGTGAAACGTTGGATGCGGGAGTCGGTTCGCGAGCTTCATCCAACGCTCGCTTCCGGCTATGACATGGTTTTGATCGCCCGTGGGACATTGGCGCAGCCAAGTGTAAACTTCGAGCAGGTGCGCAACTCCGCGCGCACGCTCACGCGTAAGGCCGGGCTGCTGGACGAGAGCGATCAGAGCCAACAGATCCCCCCCGATTCCTCAGGGAGTCACTCGTCATGAAGACTGTTCTCCTCTGGATTATTCGTTTCTACCAACGGGTCGTCTCACCAGGGCTGCCAGCCGCTTGCCGTTTCCAGCCGACGTGCTCCGAATACGGCTACCAGGCCATCGAAAAGTACGGTATTATCAAGGGTGGCGGCAAAGCAGTGTGGCGCGTTATGCGCTGCAATCCGTTCTCGGCCGGAGGCTACGACCCGGTGGATTGATGCCGGGGGGTCATTCCTGGCACGCTTTGCCAGCCTCAAACCTGCGCTCCAACGGCGATGGCGTTACGCGCAAGATCGCCAACTTATTGGTCCGCAATGTCGATGCTATACTGAATTACTCAAACTCACCACGGCGTTCTTATGTTGCATGCTCAACTCCGATGGATGATTTTGACCGCGATGGCGTGCGGTGCTGACGTGTAGCCTTTCAACTCCGCATCCCTGCTCAGCATCAGATCGTCGCCCGTGTGACTGGGAACAAGGGCCGGCCTGAGAACTGGTCCGCTGAAACAGTGATTGGTCGATTGGTTTCCGCGACTTCGATGTGCAATCGGAGACTGGCTAACAGGTTGCGAGCACGATTGAACGCGTTGAGGTCGTGGTTGTGGCGATGCTGATGACCTGGGTGGGCGGAGAAAGGCGAACGAATTGAGCATGGCTCCCTTGAACGCGGTGGAGATTCAAGCAAGATCCGTCGAGGAGGCCGTCCGGCTGGCCCTCGAACAGCTTGGGCGCGAGCGGGATGAGGTCGAGATCGAGGTCTTGATGGACACGAGCGATCTCGAAGATGGTGAAGCGTTGGTGCGGGTTTCGGCACGCGGCCAGGCTGCGCCGAAAGCGGCACCGAACACGGCAACAGCTCCCGCGCCGCAAGCGTCCGAAGAGTCCGAACGGGTTGCCAAGTCGATCGTGTCAGACCTATTGGCGAAGATGGGTTTCGAATGCGACGTCGTTGCCGTCGACAATCCCTCTCCCATCGAGGTCGGACGCGAAGAGCCACCGACAATCTTCATCGACATCATGGGACGCGATCTTGGCATGCTCATCGGCCGACGCGGCGAGCACCTCGCCCAGCTGCAATACATGGTCAATGTGCTGGCGAACAAGCATTTCGAGACGTGGACCCGCGTGATCATCGACATCGAAGGCTATCGATCTCGGCGCGAGGAGTCGTTGGTCGGGTTGGCGCACCGGGTAGCACGGCAGGTTGCGCGAAATCGTCGCCCCATCTCGCTGGAGCCGATGCCGCCGAACGAGCGTCGCGTTGTCCATGTCGCGTTGCGCGACGATCCGAACGTCACCACGCAGAGCTCGGGCGAAGCCGCGCTTCGGCGCGTCACGATCTTCCCGAAACAGGGCTGATTCTTCGTGCCGGAGAACGACTCTGGTCCGGCGAGACGCGTGTTGATTTGTACTGGATAACCTTTCGTGTCTGCTGCGGCCGAGGTCAGACCCGACGAACTAATCCACGTTGAATTCGGTTGGAGAATATGACTGCCCACGAGGCTCCCGAGTATCTTGCTGTCGGTCATATCGCGGTCGATCTTCTTCCTGACGGCACGCCGATCCTCGGAGGCACGGCGCTCTATTCGGCCTTGACCGCGGCGCGCTTCGGCCTGCGCACCGCGGTGCTGACGCGCGGCAACTTCACCAAGCATGGTGACGCCATCGCCAACGCGCTAAGTCATTTCGCCGAAGAGGTCGAGATCATTCTGCAAAGCTCGCAGCAGCCGACGGTCTTCACCAACACCAATGTCGCCGGGCGTCGCGCGCAAACCATTCACTCCTGGGCTGGCCGCATCGACTTGACGGGGATTCCGGCGCACTGGCGTTCGGCCGACATCATCCACATCGCTCCCGTCGCACAGGAGATCGAACCGCGTCAAACTGGCCGCCTCAACCCAACCTTCCTTGGAGTCACGCCGCAAGGCTGGATGCGACGCTGGCCACCTTCTCAGCATGGACCGGTCACGCTGGGACCGTTGAGGTTGCCCTCTGAGGTGCTCAGCCGCGTCGACGCCATGGTATTGAACGCCGAGGAGCAATCGCTGGCTCGTGACCAGATCGAAGCGGTCTCCTCTCGCGGTCTTGTCGCGATCACACGTGGTCCACTGCCTGCACAGATACTGGATCGCGGCCGGTTGATCGAGGTCCCGTCGATTCAGACGCGTGCGGTCGACGACGCCGGAGCGGGGGACGTCTTCGCCAGCACCCTCTTTATCCTGCGGGCCGAACAAGAACCGACCATCGCCGCGGGACGCATGGCCGCTATCGCGGCGGGATTGCGAATACAGCAGCACGGGCCTGAAGCAGTGCCGACGCGCGAGGCGGTCGAAGACTACCTGGCACTCAACCCACCTGGGCAAACTCGGCGCTCGCGATCCTTCTGAGGCACGCATGTCAAGCTTCCAAATCTTCCGTCAGGTTCCAGCACATGTATGACGACACCATCGCCGCGATCGCTACGCCCCCCGGAGACGGTGGGATCGGCATCATCCGGCTGAGCGGCCCGGATTCGACGCGGATTGCCACACAGATGTTTCGCCGTGGCGTGAAGAACCGACCCGTCGATGTCGCTGGCCTCGAGTCTCACCGCCTCTTCTACGGACGAGTCGTTGATGAAGAGCGTGCGGTGACAATCGACGAGGTCATGTTGGTCCGCATGGCTGCTCCGCGGACCTACACGCGCGAAGACGTCGTCGAGATTCATTGCCATGGAGGATCTGTCCCGACAAAGCGTGTTCTTGAGCTGACGATCGCGAACGGAGCGCGGCTGGCGGAGGCCGGCGAATTCACGCTACGGGCATTTCTCAACGGCAGAGTCGACCTCGCTCAGGCCGAAGCAGTCATGGCAGTGGTGTCAGCGCGAACGCCTAAGTCACTCGAGCTGGCGGTCGACGAACTGCGCGGCGGACTCACGACGCGACTGAAACCAGCAAGATCCGCGTTGATCGACTGTCTTGCCTACCTCGACGCGTCGGCCGACTTTCCCGAAGACGAAGTTCCGCCAATGGACCTCGGAGCATCGCTCATGACTGCCGAGCAAGCATTGCGTGAGGTGCTGGACTCGTCGAACCTCGGCGTTCTATTCCATGAGGGCGTGCAAATCGCGATTGTCGGTCGACCGAACGTGGGGAAGTCGAGCCTGATGAATCGTTTATTGCGGTCGGATCGGGCTATCGTCACCGATATCGCCGGAACCACCCGCGACGTCATAACCGAATCGATCAATCTGCGCGGGATTCCGGCCCTATTGCTCGACACGGCTGGGATCGCCGAAACGCGCGACGTTATCGAACAGATGGGGATCGATCGATCGCGCAAGGCGCTCGAGTCGGCCTCGCTGGCTCTGTTCGTGGTGGACGGCAGTCAATCCACCCGACCTGAAGACCTGAACGTCGCATCCGTGCTGGCCGAGCGGCTCGACCGGGACGGTTCCGGTCGGGTGGTGGTGGCGCTCAACAAGGTCGACTTGGAGCGCCAAATAGATCTTGATCCGATCCAGTCACTTCTTCCGGACGTGCCATTGGTAGAGATCTCTGCGGTCAGCGGCGACGGCGTCGAGCAGCTCGAAGAAACGTTGTTCGAGCGCGTGATTGCACTGGCGGGCGACGCCCGTCATCCTGCTACCGTCTCGTTGCGTCAAAGAGAAGCGCTACGAGGAGCGCTTGAGGGCGTGCGGGCGGCACTCGCCGCGCTGACAGATGGCACTCCCCTCGACTTGATCGCCATCGACGTACGCGACGCACTGCTGCACATCGGCGAAATTACCGGTGAACGCGTCAGTGAGTCGGTCCTCGACGAGATCTTCAGCCGCTTCTGTATCGGGAAGTAGCCTCTGTTGCCGCCTACTAGAGCGGTTTTCATTGTGGTTGAGCCAACTGTTGTAGGGGAGCCGGGTGCCCCGGGTACCCACGAAGTGGGTGTGGCGTTGTGCTCCCGTTACGCCAAGGGCCGAATGACTCCCGGAGCACACGAAGTGCTCCCCTACAAACGACGAGTCGGGCTTCAATCGTTCTGAAATTCGCTCTAGGCCCTGCGTTTGCCTCTGACCAGACTGGTGATGACGCCCAATCCTACGACCGCGGCCGAGACGTAGAAGGCATCGTGAAGTGCCAGCACGAACGCCTGTGTCTGCAATGCGCTGCCGGTGACCTGTCCACCCAATTGGCTGCTGTGGAAGGCAACACGACTGGCGATAATGGCCCCACCGGCGGCAATCCCTAACACCTGGCCGTTGATACGCATCTGCGCCAGCGTCCCCGACGCGATGCCCAAGCGTGGACGCGGAACTGATCCGAGGATGGCGCTGCTATTGGGGCTGTTGAAGAGTCCTTGGCCCACGCCGATGATCATCAGCCGCCAGATGAGGTCGAAATCGCTCGAATGCTGGTGCAGACTGGTCAGCGTGAAGAGCCCAATCGCCATGACGCCGATTCCAAGCGTGGCCGGCAACCTGGGGCCAATGCGATCTGAGACGATCCCTGAGAACGGCGCGAAGATCATGGTGGTGAGTGGGATCGGAGTGAGGAGCAGTCCGGATTTCAGTGGTGAATAGCCTCGTCCCTGCTCCAGGAAGAACGGAAGCAAAAAGGTAGCGACGAAGAGTCCGGCAAACGCGATCAGCAGGCTGATGTTTCCAGCCGAAAATGGGCGGATTCGGAAAAGGCGCAGATCCAGCATCGGGCTCTCGTGATGGAGCTCGGTCCATGCGAATGCCGCTATCAAAACAGCGCTCGCCACGAAGAGTCCGATGGTGGTCGGGCTCGACCAACCCCAGCTCTCGCCCTGAATTAGCCCGAGCAGCAACGCGAACAGCCCGGCAGATGCCAGGACTGCACCCGCTGGATCGAATTTCTGACGGACTTCGCGTCGCTCGTTACTGAGGACTCGCCACGCCCAGAGCGTGGCGAAGATCCCGACAGGCACGTTGACGAAGAAGATCCAGCGCCAGGAGCCGAATTCGGTCAGAATTCCGCCGAGTGCGGGTCCCAGCGAAAGTCCAATCGACACACTGATCGAGTTGAGCCCAAGCGCTTTTCCTCGCTCGGCCGAGCCGAATGTGTTGGTGACGATAGCCGGGCCCATCGCCTGTAGCATTGCTGCGCCGACACCCTGGAGAACCCGAAACCCGACCAGCATCCAGACGCTCTGCGAAATGCCGCAGAGGGCGCTGGCTCCCGCGAAGACGGAGAATCCGGCTAAATAGACCCATTTGTAGCCGATGATGTCGCCAACACGACCAAACGGGAGAAGCAATGCGCCAATCACCAGCAGATAGGCAACGACGATCCACTCAACTGCCGAGAGATTAACACCGAAAGCGAGCTGGATCTTCGGCAGTGAGATGTTGACGATACTGCCGTCGAGCGTCGCCATGAACGTGCCGATGGAGACGGAGGAGAGGACCAGCCACTTGTGGCGTCCGGGGGTGATGTCTGGTGGATCGGCATGGGTTGACGCTGAGTGCATCGCCGATCCTTCCATCATCACTGCGGCTTGAGGGCTTCAGGCAGTTGATTCAGTCGCGAAGAACCGGTGACTCCAACAACCAACCACAGAATTAGGTCGAGGTCCGTCCACCAGTAAGCTTCGCCGCCCAACCCGGACGAACCATCCTGGGTAACCCGCGCGCAACACGACCGGGCCGCACGGGGCGCTCACACTTGCTGGACTGGCTAAGTTTCCGGGTCCGCGATGTTCGCGACGACGGCTCCAGCCATCCGCACAATTTCGTCTGGACGGACGCGTAGCAGGAGGTCGCTGCGCCCGCCGCCGCCAAAGACGATCGTCTCCTCGAGCACCGCATCGTCGACCACGACGTTGAGAGGAGTGGCGTGGCCAACAGGCGGCATGCCGCCAACGGCGAACCCAGCGATCTCCAGGACCGTGTCGGGTGAAGCGAGCTTCAAATGGCCAAGCCCGGTTAGGTCCGCCAACCGACGGCGATCGACGCGATAGCCGCCCTTGACCACGGCAAGCACCACCTCTCCGGATCGGCTCTGGAAGAGGAGCGATTTGACGATCTGCGCTTCGCTCACGCCGAGCGCTCGTGCCGCGGCACTGACGGTCGCGGCGTCGGAAGGCGGACTGATGATCTCCGCATCGCTTGCGCGTGTGGAGAGGAACGTCTTGAGCCGTTCTGATGGGTCGGATGAATGGCCCCGATCGGTCAGCTCATCCGTGTTTGACGACTGATTACCCATTGATGTTGACGATGCGGGCCGTCATGGGTACGCCCGGGGTCTGAATCGTTATATCCTGGCCCGGCCGATGACCGAGCAACGCACGACCGACCGGAGACTCGTTGGAGATCTTGCCGTCGCGCGGACTCGCTTCAACTTTGCCAACGATCGTGTAGGTCTCTTCCACCCCGTCAATCTCGACGGTGACGGTGGACCCGAGCCGTACGACGTTTCCAGCAGCGGACGAGTTCTGGTCGGTTTCGATCAGGTCGACTTGACGCATCAGCTGTTCGATTTCGCGGATGCGCGCCTCGATGAACCCCTGGTCGTGCTTGGCGGCGTCGTAGCCCGCGTTCTCCCGCAGGTCACCCTCTTCGCGCGCCTGCGCGATCGCACGAACGACTTCCGGGCGGCGCCGGTTGACCAGGTCGTCGTATTCCTCTTGAAGCTTGGCCAGGCCCTCGCGTGTGATGGGAATCCGTTCCCGTTGCATTGGCACTACTCGTTCCTGTGTCGTGAATGAAAATGACGTTGGCACGAACCACTCGCATCTTGCTCGTATCGAAGAGCGAAAAAGATCCGACTCACCGCATCGGGGCGGCAAATCCGTCAGGCTCTTACTCGTGCATCAACCATAGACTCTACAACGATCCGTGACGGCAACGCAACGACTACGCGCGGCTGCGACCGGCAAAAATGCGTCCGCGTGATTGTGACGCAATCCATCCAAGTTGGTCCAAGAATTGACACTTATGTTACGCCGATTCTCATAGAATACGGATGCCGACGCTCGAGAGGAGCAGGTGGTGGACATCCGCTTTCGGATTCAGAACCTCGTGATCGCTGCCCTCTTTGTCGTTGCGCTGCTCCCTGCCGGTCTCGCACCGTCCAGCGCGACGGCAGCGGCGAATATCCAGGTCGTGACGCGGTTCAACACGACCGATCCCGTGATCGCCCTGACGTTCGACGCCGGCTCGGATCGCGGGTACGCCGCGCAAATCCTCGATACGCTCAAAGCCAACAGTATTCATGCGACCTTCGGCATGACGGGCCAGTGGGCCCAGCAGAATCCGGATCTCGTGAAGCGCATGGTCAATGAAGGCCACACGCTAATCAACCATTCGTGGGATCATCCGGATTTCACCACCATCTCTTCGAGCGAGATCGCCAGTCAGCTGCAACGAACAGACGACCTCATCAAGAGCCTGACGGGCCGCTCGACCGTGCCATACTTCCGTCCACCGTATGGCGCGTACAACCAGTCAGTGTTGGATGCGGTCGCGGCTGACGGCTACCGCTATAGCATCATGTGGACCGTCGACACCCTCGGCTGGAACAGCGCCACCGTAACCCAGATTCGCCAGCGAGTGCTCGACGCGGCGGTTCCAGGCGCGATCGTGCTGATGCACGTTGGCGCGGCTTCGCAGGACTACGCCGCGCTGCAAGGAATGATCAACGACCTGCGTGCTCGTGGGTATCGGTTCGCCTCGGTGAACGATCTCCTTGGCGCACAATCTTCAAGCGACCAGATCTACTTCTCGCAGACCGGTCACTACCTCTCGCACGGCATGCTGCGATACTGGCAGAACTTCGGCGGACTCGCGGTTTTCGGATATCCGATCAGCGAGGAGTTCGTCGAGAACGGCGTCGTGGTGCAGTACTTTGAGCGCGCTCGCTTTGAGTGGCATCCCGGCGCGTGGCCGTCTCGCTACGACATCTTGCTCGGTCGATTGGGTGTCGAACTGACGACTGCACGACTGAACCAAGCGCCATTTCGACCCATCTCGGCTTCGAACGACGCGAACTGCACCTACTTCGCAGCCACTGGACATCGACTCTGCTTCGGTTTTCGTGACTACTGGAACAGCCATGGCGGGCTTGCGATCTTCGGCTATCCGATTAGCGAAGAGTTCGTGGAAAATGGCGTTGTCGTCCAGTATTTCGAGCGGCAGCGCTTCGAATATCACCCGAACAATCCGCCCGAATGGAGGATCTTGGGAGGACTCCTCGGCAGCCTGAGATACGATCAACTCTACTGAGCGAGGCACTGGCGTGGCCCATTCCGTGCGATACATGAACCCGCACCACGGAACGCTCCAGCCTGATTGGCCGGCGAGCCAGGAATTGACACGATCTCGTCAGATCGGCCGATTCGCTGTCGCACTGCTGACACAGCATCGGAGCGATCCTTGGTTGGAGCGACCTTCTTTCGCCGATTCTCAACCAAAGAGAGGGGTCAGCGATGTTCGAGGATGAAAGCCAAGCTCAACTCGCCGATTTGACTGGGACACCCACGAAATCGTGCGACGTTTGCGGAAAACCGATGACGGGCTCCCATGTCTTGACCCGAGGACGAGGCTCGTCACCATCCGTGGCAGAGCGTCTCTTACTCGTGTGTGACAACTGTTTCAACGAGATCGAAGGCGGAGACCTCGACGTCAGCGATGATGGGCCTGAATCCCTCACACCCGATTTCTCCGCATAGTTACCGCAATCGCTCTCAGGGAGTCGCTCGCGGCCGACTTGACGGCTGGGAGCGATTCCCTTGTCCGTCAGTTGAGACATGCTTGACTTTGACGTTGAGGTCGGGTACGATGCCGTCATTATGAGTGAGGTAACTGGCCACCTTCAACACTGCGATTGGTATTATTATTACTTTACCCCTCCGGCGCAGCTGGTGGGGCGATCGGTGTTGAACCGGTAGCCAGGTAACCAACCAGCAGCGTCGGAGGAAGCAGAGGTATCACCTCTGCTTTTTTGTTTCCCTGAAAACGCTGAGGACGGCCCCGGAATTGCTCGGTTGACAGTTGACAAGGGAAGGGCGGACCCAATGATCGTATCGATGCGGCAAGACGCAAGTGACGACGACGCCGAGAGAGTCATGGCCCTGCTTCGCGGTGATGGCTATGAGCTGCATGCAATCCGTGATGCGGGGTCGGTAGCGATCGGTGTGAACGGCAAACCGGTCGGCGCGGACCTGCCCTCCACGCTGTGTGCTATGCCCGGAGTGTCTCACGTGAATCAGAGCAAAGCGCCCTACAAGCTGGCGGCACGCGCTGTCCGCCCGGAGGGGACCACGGTGAAGGTCGGAACCGTCGAATTCGGCGGTCCGGCGCCGGTTATCGTCGCAGGTCCTTGTGCCGTGGAGTCGCGCGATCAAGTAATGCGGACCGCAGAGCAGGTGCGACAGTCTGGCGGCGTCATGTTGCGCGGTGGCGCGTTCAAACCTCGCTCTTCACCGTACAGCTTTCAGGGACTCGGCGTGGAAGGCCTCGAAATTCTGGCAGAGGCGCGCGCGATAACAGGTTTGCCGGTCGTCACCGAGGTGCTCGAGCCGGAACAGGTCGAGCTCGTCGCCCAATTCTGCGACATGCTGCAGATCGGCAGCCGCAACATGATGAACGTCCCACTGCTGCGCCGGGCAGCGATGAGCGGGAAGCCGATTCTGCTGAAGCGAGGGTTCGCCGCCACGATCGAAGAATGGCTCCTCTCGGCCGAGTACATCCTCGCCGAGGGCAACGATCAGGTCGTCCTGTGCGAGCGCGGTATTCGCAGCTTCGACACGGCAACCCGATTCACGCTCGATCTCAATGCGGTGCCACTCATCAATGAACTGACGCACCTTCCCATCATCGTCGACCCAAGCCATGGAACCGGAAGACGCGAACTCGTCGCGTCGATGTCGATGGCCTCCATCGCGGCCGGAGCCCATGGGCTCATCCTCGAGGTTCATGACGATCCGACGAACGCTCTGTGCGACGGACCGCAGTCGATCACGGCCGACGCACTTGCCGAGATCGTCGCTCGCGCGACCGCGATCAGCGCGCTCCTCTCGCCACAGCCGACTCTCGTCGCTTGATTCATTGGCGTCTGATGTCCTCCTCCTCATCAGACGATCGCCGGGATCTGCGTGCAGGTCCCGGCGATTCTCTTTCTACGAGCGTTTCTTATGCGGAGATGGATTCTTCCTCGGGCAAGTAGTAGGCAAAGCCATCCGCCAGATCGCTGATGAGACAGCCGCGCGGCAGCTCCATCACGTTGATCGCTACCCACAGGTCGCCGAACGCGCCCGCGCCATTGCCAACCAGGAAGACGAGCGTTTGCCCAGGGTAAAACGAACTGCCCGCCAGGACTGCCAGACCCGCGATCGAGATGAAGAACAGGGGCGTGAGCCCGATCACCAAATACGGTATCCGCCCGACAGGTTTTCGAAACGTGGTGTATGCGAACCCAGCACCTATGCCGAATGTCGGCCGTGCGCCGAAGACCAACGCGAAGATGCCGTGAATCGCTTCATGGATGAGCGGCATGATCAACGTAAGGATGAGAATTGCGACGATCACGCCGACGACGGTGATGTGAAGTGACGGGTGTTGATAGCCACCGAGTAGCCGCGCCAGGCCGGCGAACCCGGCAAGCCAGATTGGAGCCGAAAGCAGACCGATCGACGATACGCGGCTGATCGGGATGCGATGCTGTTCTACCAACCGATAGCCCGCAACTTCGGGAGGTTCGTGTAGTCCCCTGTCAAGCATGCGCGACGGTTCGATCCAGGTTCGACATCACAATCGGCTGATCCGCAGCGTCATCAAGTTCGCCATAACGCCTTGCGGTCTCCCTTCATCGCTTGACGCATCGAGTCAAAAAGCAACACTGTGTCATCGCTGAAGGCCGCCAACCGATCGAGCGACCCACCGTCCAGTCCGAGCGACTGCAAACCAGCGGTGAGGAGCCGCGCGACCGCATAGAACTGGAGGTTCCCGAGAGAACGCTTCGAGCTCTGCAGATACGATCCAAAGACGGCTTGGGAAAGCAAGTCCGCGTCCTCCCGCGGCAAGCCGATCTGCGCGATCTCAAACGGCAACAGCGCCAGGTCGTACGAGGCGTCGGTCACCAGCGCGTGCTCCCAACCGACAATCGCGGCCACCTCATCGTTCTCGATGATCACGTTCGCGGGCCGAAAATCGCCATGACAGAGGGAGACCGATACCTCCGTGGGGCGATGGAGATCGATCCAATTCATGGCCTCTTCGACCAAACCGCGATAGCTCTCGGGACAGCGTGACGCACGATCTTGCCAGTCCTCGGTCCAATCATCGAGCTGCTCGTCAATGAGATCTTCGGGAAGCGACTCCGGATCACCCATCCAGGGAACCGTGGCGGCCCAGTCCACGTTATGAATCCTTGCGAAGGCCCGGGCGAACGTGAAACCGTGAGCCGACAGTTCCCATCGCATGGATAGCTCACTAAAGAGCTGTCCCATGGACGCGCCGGGGACGTAGCGTGAGACGACGTAAGCACCCAGATCAGATGGCTCAACCAGCATCGGTGGCTCGACTGTCACGCCGACTCCCGCAAGCGCCACAAGAAGTCCCTGCTGCACCGCTGCCGCGTCCGCATCGATCTGACTCACCTTTAGCTGCTCGATATGAGTCAGATCCGCAGAGGACCAGCGCACGCGCGCGATATGATCAGAAATTGGGTGGTCGCCTCGCTCCTCCAAATCCAGAACGGTGATGTTGACCGCTTCCGGAAAGGATTGTTTGATTGCGTGCCTGATAACGAGCTCGACGGAATCGGTCATGATCTTCCCTCCGAAACGTGCCCACTGATCTGATGTCGGTTATCCATGCGTACGTTATTAAGTGGGCAATCGACGTGGCGGGCGCGCCAATTCGGCACGCTGATCTGGTGAAACCATACGCGTTTTGGCGTATAGTTTCGACGGAATTATTGGGTTAGTCTTCTGCACGAGGAGAGTGGGACCCTTATTCCAGGTAACGGGAGAGAATGATGTTTGAAGGCTTGTTTCAACCGACGCACTTGCTGATCATTCTGGTCATCATCCTGATCGTCTTTGGAGCGGGAAAGCTTCCGGAAGTCGGCGGTGGCTTGGGAAAGAGTATCACCGAGTTCCGTAGGGGCGTGAAGGATGTCTCGGTGCCGGACGAACCAGTTACCGAGCCGACCAAGCCGATCGCCGCGGCAAAGCCCACTGCGCCAAACGCTTCGTTCTGCCCAACGTGCGGAGCGAAGGTATCGCCAGATGCGCGCTTCTGCGCCAATTGTGGGGCGAAGCAAGCCGCCTAGCAGACTGGACGACGCGCCCTCGTCGCTGAGTTCGATTTGAGGTCGTCCGCAGGTTTCGTCACCGGATGGGAAGTGGTAGGGGTGCGCGGCAGGATTGACTACGGAGAGGCGTCATGAGTTTCTTCGGCATGGGGCCGACGGAATTTCTGGTCATCGCGGTCATCGCGTTTGTCATCTTCGGGCCCGAGAAATTCACTGAGCTAGCCGGAACGGTCGGCAAATTCGTGCGAGAATTTCGTTCGATGTCCGGCGGAATTACCGGCGAGTTTCAGCAGGCCATGAACGAGTTTCAGCAAGTTGGAACCGAAATCAAGCAGGTCGGTGGCGAAATCCGACAGGTGACTGGTGAGATCCAGGACAGCACTCGTTCGTTGATGCAGGGAAATGATCCCCGAACCATGATTCCCCGGTCCATCAACGACGCGGCCGCGGCCCCATCCTATGTGCGCGACTCCAGCATCGTAGGAGCGCGACCGAGCAAGGCGGATCCGCTGGCCGATTTCGGATCCTTTGCCGAGGCCGTTCATGCGCCGGAACAGCTTCCAGCGCCTGCTGTTGAGCCGGAACAGCTTCCGGCATCCGCAGTTGAGCCAGAGCAGAGCTCAAGCGAACCAGCAGCCTAACGGCGCGATGCTCCTATACGTACATTGCAAGATTGCAGGCCCCGTGGCGGCGCTATATTGGTCCGCCACGTTTTCACGTTGAGAAATCGCGCTCCCTGCTAGACAATGAACTTCGGGCGGGCGCCCCCGGTGACGTGGCGCAATACGTATTTCCGGAGTCGAGCGACTTCAGACATCCCCCGGCAAATCAGAAAGGCGATGAAATGGCGACGCTTCAGGAGATCGAACAACGGATCGCCGGCGAGGCATGGACGTCTGACCGGACCTACCAGAACCTTTTGCGATTGTGTGACGACTTTGGCCACCGGTTTGGCGGCAGCGACAGCGAGCATCGCGCGGCCGAGTTCCTGCAACAGCGGATGACCGAATACGGTCTGCAGAATGTCGAACGCCAGCAGTTCCCAATGTACAGCTGGTCGCGGGGCACCTGTCTGCTGGCAATGACGGAGCCGGTCGAGCGAAGCTTCTCGGCCATCTCCATGCCCTACACCGGAAGTAGAAGCTTCGAGGGCGAAATCGTCGACGTGGGCGAAGGGGAAGCGAATGACTTCGCGAGCATCGGCGATCGAGCGCGCGGCAAGATCGTTCTGACCGACGCGGAGACGAACCGACCGGGAGAATCGAAGAGCCATCGGACCGACAAATACCAGCGGGCCGTCGACGCAGGAGCGATAGCGTGCATCTTTCTCAACCAGAACCCGGGCATGCTGCATATCAGTGGCGCGCTCTACGCACAGAAGCCGGGAGGCGGCTATATTGGCGATCATGAAGCCGCCATCCCGGGCATCGGGATCTCGTTCGAAGCGGGTTCCGCGATTCGGCGCCTGGCGCAGCGAGGCACGCCCAAGGTTCGTATCCGCGTCGACAACTCCACCTTCCTCTCTCACTCGGCCAACATCATTGGCGAAATCCCAGGTGGTGAACTTGCCAACGAAGTGATCCTGCTGGGCGGACACTACGACGGCCACGACATCTCCCAAGGGGCCAGTGACAACGCGGCCGGAGCGGTCACGGCGCTGGAGGTCGGGCGGCTGCTGGCGCCGTTCGCTGGTCAGCTACGACGCACCGTGCGCATCGTCTGTTTCGGTTGTGAAGAGATCGGTCTGCTTGGCTCCTGGTACAACGCCGCCGTTTACGCCGAGGGGAAGAGCGGACGCACGCTGCGACTGATGGTGAACCTCGACGGCGCTGGTCGAGGGCAAGGCGGACAGGAACAGTTGACCGCCACGGCTGACGAGTCATTGGCCGCCTATTTCGCGAACGTGGCGAAGGGTCACAACGTAAAGATCGATACGCGATCGTCGTTGAGCGTCCACTCCGATCACTTTCCGTATTTCATGGCAGGGTTTCCGTCGGTCGGCCTCAGTAGCCGCGACGCAACCGCGGGAATGATCGGACGCGGCTACGGGCACACCGAAGCAGACACCGTCGACAAGGTGAATCTGCGTGGTTTGCAATCGGCATCGATGGTGGTGGCACGACTGGCGGCGGTCGTGGCAGATGATCCCGACTTCCCGGGCGAGCGGTTCGACAGCAGCCAGGTCGAGGCCAGACTGCGCGAGAGCAAGCAGGAGCGATTCATCGAGCACCACTGGGGGCGAGCCAACCGCGTTGTCTAGGCTCTTTCGGTGAATTGGCCTGAGGTCGCGCCGATGATTGCCGCGTTCAGCCGAGCTATCGAAAGGGCTGAAGCGAAGAGTGACCGCGCGTGAGGGTCCTCTTTGCCACGCCCTACCTCCCCTATCCGCCTGATTTCGGCGGTGCGCGCCGGATGTATGAGCTTATCCGAGGTGTGCGTCGCTCGTCCGACGTCCAGATCGTGAGTCTGACCGACGGCAGCGACCTGCGCTCGACCGAAGAGTTGCTCGGCGATGTCACCCCTGTGCCGGTTCCGTTCACGGCACGCAGCGTCAGCACGCGGGAACGACGAGCGCTGCAGATGCTTTCGCTGGCATCGACCAATTCTGCGCAGCAGCGCCTCTACGATCATCACGAGTTTCAACGCGCGCTCGACCGGCTCATCGCGACGAGCGGCATCGACCTCGTACAGTTCGAGTTCTCGCAGATGGGGAACTACCTCGTCCGTCCTGGTCTGCCGACCCTGCTCGACGTGCACAATGTCGAGCACGTGCTGATGCGCCGCATGGCGTCGAGCGGTTCGAGCACGCGCAAGCTCTTCAACGCCATCGAATACCGCAAGTTTCGACGCGAGGAGATTTCGGCCTGGCGCAACGCAACCTGCTGCGTCGTGACGTCCAGCGTAGACGCGGCCGTCGTGGCGGGGTACACCAATCGCGAGGTTCCAATCTTTCCCAACGGTGTCGATGTGGACTACTTTCAGTCGACACCGTCTGATCGGTCCCGGCCGGGAACGATCGTCTTCATCGGCGCCATGCGCTATCGCCCAAACGCCGAAGGCGCTCACTACTTCGCCGAAAAGATCTTCCCCCTGATTCGCCAATCGATTCCTTCGGCGACGTTCAACGTGGTGGGGGCCGATCCGATGCCGGAAGTCTCGGCACTGGCTTCGATTCCCGGAGTCACCGTGTCGGGGACCGTTCCCGATGTGCGGCCGTGGCTTGAGTCTGCCGAAGTGGTGGTGGTCCCATTGCTGAGCGGGGGCGGGACACGCATCAAGATTCTGGAAGCGTTCTCCGCTGGACGAGCGGTGGTGTCGACCACGATCGGCGCCGAGGGGATCGACGTCGTCGATCGGGAGCATCTACTGCTGGCTGATGACCCGGCCAGTTTTGCGGCCGCGGTTCTCGAGCTGACCGGGAATCGGACTCTGCGCGAGCGCCTCGTCAGCAATGCGCTGAAACTGGTGCGGGAACACTACCGATGGTCCGCCATCGCCGACCGCTTGAGCGCACTGCACACTCGGC
Source organism: uncultured Chloroflexia bacterium (assembly GCA_963815715.1). Classification (GTDB taxonomy): domain Bacteria; phylum Chloroflexota; class Chloroflexia; order Thermomicrobiales; family Thermomicrobiaceae; genus CALAGB01. The sequence continues at coordinate 955,025 of CAWFHU010000001.1, forward strand.
TGGTGAGCGAGACAACGTCGCAGACTGCTGAACGCCTGTCATGAGGGATGGCGCAGCCCTGGCACATGATGTCGCCGCGTGCGATAACCGGACGCGTGGGGTCGTTCGAGTTCGAGGGCGTACGTGTGGAGACATTCCCCAGCGAGTTTGATGATGCGCAAGAGAAACGCTCCCGTTCATGGCGGCGCATCCTCAGCCTGATCTGGATCCTCCTCGTCCTGGGCCTCGTCGTCTACTTCATCATCCGACGATACAGCGAGCTACGGGACATCGGTCACGTGCTTGCATCCGCCGATCGGCGCTGGATTATCTGCGCCGGTGTTCTCGAGATCGTGATCCTGGTTCTGATCGGGCGAACCTACCAGATGATCCTGCGGAGTCTCGGCCATCAGGTCTCGCTGCGCTCGGTCACGTCCTGCTATCTCAAGGGGCTGGCGGTCGGATCGGTCATTCCATTTGGTGGTCCGGCGGCCATGGTGGTCTTCATCCGCTCGCTGTCGCAGGCTGGTGTACCAGCGAACGACGCGGTCTTCGCGACCACGCTGTCGAGCCTCTCGGGCTTCGCCTCGTTTCTGTTCGTGCTCGTTCCTTTGATGGTCTTGCTGTTCCTGACCGGTCATCTCAGCACATTGGTGATCGGCGCGACGTTGGCGTTGGCTATCCTGTTCCTGCTGGCGGTTGGCGCGGTGGTAATCCCACTGCGCTGGAAACGCCTTCCGGGTTGGATCCCGCGATACATGCCCGGATGGGTCACACGCTTCTTGATACAGGCCCGCGACCACCACATCAGGGTCGACGACCTGCGCCGGCCGTTCGTCTACTCGTTGGGAGTCGATCTTTGCGGGGCGGCCATGCTGTACGCGGCGCTGCTGTCGGTTGGCGAGCGGACGGGGATTCTTGCGGCGTTCGCTGGATATCAGGTCGAGATGTTGTTCAACGTGATTACGCCGTTGTTTCAAGGCATCGGCATCGCCGACCTCTCGATCACCGTGGCGCTCAACGAGCTGGGCGTGCACCTTTCGGAAGCCGCGGCTGCCACGTTGGTTTACCGTCTGTGGGATCTCTGGGTACCACTGCTGACAGGCGCGCTGATCTACCTCTTCACGCGACGACGCGGTGCAAGAGGATCCTGACCAACTCCTAGCGAAAATCATGCGACGTTGGTGAGAGCTCCCGCAGCGAGCGCCGCTCCTCGATCTTGGCGGGCGGATGCAGCGGTCGGCTGCCGATGATGAAGTCGCGCGCCGGAGCGTTGACGAAGGCCTGTCGCGCCATCTCCAACGTATGCAGCCGGGTGGCAATGACGTTGATGGTGTTGTGGCGACTCTGCAAGCGTCCCTCGACCACCAGGAACGGTTCGGCCCGCACCAACAGCCGCTGCTCCTCGTAGAGCTGCGGGAAGATGATGACGTTGACCAGCCCGCGCTCGTCCTCCAGCAGCAAGAACGTAATCCCCTTGGCCGTGCCGGGCCGCTGGCGGCAGACGACCAGGCCGGCAATGCGGATCTCGGTGCCGTCCCGCATCGTCTCGAGCTGCTCGGTGGTGACGATATCCTCCGGTAGATGCGAGCGAACCAGCCCCATCGGATGATAGTGGGGCGAGAGCTTGAGCGTGTGATAATCGGCCGCCATCTGCTCCCAGGGGCTCATCGGCGGTAGCACCACCATGTCCTGTTCCACCGGCAGAGCCAGTGAGAGCTGGCTGGCCGTCTCCTCTTTCCGTCCATGACGCCGCGCCGGGATGAAGAGCCCCAATTGCCAGAGCGCCTCACGCCGCCCCAGGCCGAAGCAGTCGAAGGAGCCGACGACGCAGAGGCTCTCGGCCGATTCCTTTCGGATCGGCAGACGCCGGACGAAATCGGCCAGCGAGCGGAAGTCGCCATGCTCCGCTCGCTCCTGCTGGATGGCCAGCGCGACGTCCTCACCGAGCCCATCGACGAAGGCCAGCCCAATGCGCACGGCATTCCCCTCGACGGTACAACGCGCGTTGCTGCGGTTGATGTCGGGCGGCAGCACACGCACGCCGTGGCGCTTGGCGTCGTTGGTCAGGACGTGGGGCGGGTAGAACCCCATCGGCTGGTTGTTGAAGAGGGCGCAGGCGAACTCGGCCGGATGATATTGCTTCAGCCAGGCTGATTGATAGGCCAGCACGGCGAAGGCGGCCGAGTGACTCTTGGGGAAACCGTATTCGGCGAAGCCGAGCAGCTTGCGGAAGACCTCCTTGGCAGTCTCGCGCGGCACGCCCCGCTCCAGAGCGCCGTCCCGGAAGCGGGTCCAGAAGAAGGCCATGGCGTCATGGGAGCGCTTGCGGCTCATGGCACGCCGCAGCCCCTCAGCCTGACCGGCCGAGAAGCCGGCCAGCGCCATGGAGACCTCCAGCACCTGCTCCTGATAGAGGATCACGCCGAGCGTCTCCTCCAGAATCGGCTCGAGGACGGGGTGGTCAAAGCGCGGGCGGAAGTTCTTGTAGCGCAGCGCCTTGGCCCGGCTCTGCACGTAGCTGGTGACGGCACCTCCGACGATCGGTCCCGGTCGGATGATCGCCACCTGGATCACCAGGTCCTCCAGGTTGCGGGGCAGCGTGCGCGGCAGCATCTGGATCTGGGCACGACTCTCGATCTGGAATACGCCGATGGTGTCACCGGCGCAGATCATGTCGTAGACGGCTTTGTCGTCGAAATCGATGCGGCTCAGATCGACCGGCTCCTTGCCCGAGTTGACGATCAGCTCCAGGCTCTCCTCGACCAGCGAGAGCATGCCCAGCGCCAGGAAGTCGATCTTGATGAAGCGGGCGTCGTCGCAAGAGTCCTTGTCCCAATGACAGATGAACCGTCCCTCCATGGAGGCGGGCTGCACCGGCACCAGCTCAACCAGCGGCTCCGATGAGACGATCATGCCGCCGACGTGCTGGGTGACGTGCCGCGGGAAACGGGCCAACTGGGAGGCGAGCTCAACCAGATGCGTCCAGGGAGGTGAATCGCGCCGCGTGACGTAGGCGGGGATGCGCCCCAGTTCCTCGTAGAGGTCGCGCGCCGAGCGTGAGCCGCACAGCTTGGCGATCTGATCGAGATCGGTCAGCGGCACGCCCAGCGTCTTGCCGACGTCGCGCACCGCGCTGCGCAGCTTGTAGGTGGCAAAGGCGCAGACCAACGCCGCGCGATCGGGGCCATATTCCTGATAGACCCGCTCGATCAGCTTCTCGCGGATGTCGCGCGGAAAATCGAGGTCGATGTCAGGCACCGAGGACATCTCGTCATTCAGGAAGCGGCCCAGGAAGAGGCCGTGCGCCAGCGGATCGACGTGCGACAGGCCGATCAGATAGCAGACGATGGAGCTGACCGAGGAACCGCGCCCGCGCCCTGGCGGCAGGTTGCCGGCGGCCCGCACCGTGCCGACCCCGCGCACTTCATCAGCCACTTTACGCGCCAGCAGCAGCAGATCGCGATAGAGGAGGAAGAAACCGGCCAGCTTGTGCTGGGCGATCAACGTCAGTTCCTGATCGAGTCGCGCCTCCGCCTCGATAGAGTTGTCACGGTAGCGCTCGCGCAAGGCTTCACGGCAGACGCGCTCCAGCACGTCGTCCGGCGTCTCGTCCGGCTCTGTGGGGTAGTCAGGGAAGTGATAGGCCAGATCCCGCGTCAGATCGAACCCTTTGCAGCGCTCGGCGATCTCCAACGTAGTGCTGAGCGCGGCCGGATAACGGCTGAAGAGCTCGGCCATCTCCTCCGGTGAATGCAGGTAGAACTCGGAGTTTGGCCGCCGCTCCCGATGCGAGCCATCCAACGTGGCGTGGCTGTGGATCGCCACCAGCACGTCCTGCAGTCGATGTCGAGAGCGATCGTGGTAATGGACGTTTCCGGTGGCGGCGTAGCGCAGGTTGAGATGATCGGCCAGCTGCACCAGCAGGTCGACGCGCCGCGTATCACCAAAGACCAGGTTCTGCTGCAGTTCGACCACCACGTTGTCGGCGCCGAACCAATCGACGTAGCGGCGCAGCAGATCCTCGGCCTCACGCAGTTTCCCAGCATCGACCAGTCGGGCCAGATCGCTCTGGCGACAGCCGGTCAGCAGGATGAGACCGGAAGCATGTTGTGGCAGCAGGTCGGGATCGAGTCGTGGTGGGGGGAGGATGCGTCCGTGGCGTTCGCCACTGTGGTAGGCGGCGGTGATGAGGCGGGAGAGGTTTCCATAGCCCTGGGGAGTCTCCGCGAGGAAAGTCAAATGTGACTCATTGTCAAGAGTGAGCTCAGCACCGGTGATCGGCTGGATATTGGCCGCGTGGGCGGCCTGGGCAAACTCCATCGCGCCGTAGAGGCCATCGTGGTCGGTGCTCGCCAGGGCGGTGTAGCCGAGATCCGCGGCCCTGGCGATGAATTCCTCCGGCAGCGACGCGCCATCGAGAAACGAGTAGGCGGTGTGGAGATGAAGCTCCACGTAGCTGGCCATAGGCATATCCGTGTGCCGAGCGGTCATGGCAGACTTCACGAGCGAAGCCTGCGGAGACCACAGGAGTCCAATATTCCGGTGCTGGGGGGAGAAACGGTGACGTTGAGCGAGGTATCGATGAGGGATAGGTACCCGATTGGTTCCGAATGCGGCGAACGTACAACGCTTCATGGATACGAACACATGTTCTGACCGAGAATGTGACATGGCGGACTGCGGGGAAGAGTGTCTATTCGCCACGTCAACATGGAGGATCGCAGGAAGAGATGGCCTAAATCAATTGAGACCTTTCACAATACAAACTCAAACACGAACTAGCATCATGTCTACGATCGGGTTCAGTGTCTGTCCCACTTGCACATTCAAGCATCACTCTGTATAAAGGTCGATACATTGGGTACAGCGCGAAATTCCGGTCTGGCACGCTCAATCAAATCAAGTCAACCCTCATTGAACTAGCAAACTCCTGCCGCTGCGGAAGGGGTGTGATCTATTTTGAGAATCATCAGTGCCAGTCGTAGAACCGATATTCCGGCGTTTTACTCAAAGTGGTTCCTTAACCGCATTCGTGAAGGCTTCTGCCATTGGATCAATCCATATGGCGGACAGAGTATCACGAGTCTCGCTCCAGCCGGAGGATTGTCTCGCGATCGTGTTCTGGACTCGCAATCCTAAGCCTCTACTGCCGCATCTCGAGTTTCTCCACGATATCGGCCATCGCTACTACTTTCATATCACGATCAATGGCTACCCCAGAATACTCGAAAGCCACAATCCGCCAGTACGAGCTGCTGTTGAGACCTTCCGAAAGGTTGCAACAAAGATCTCACCCGATCTCACCCACTGGCGCTACGACCCCATACTTCTCAGTGAGGAAACGCCACCGGAATATCACCTTGAGCAGTTCGATCTCCTCGCATCACAACTCGGTGGCTATACGCAGCGCTGCTACTTCTCATTCGTCGACTTCTACTCGAAGACCGAGCGCAATCTTCGGCGGGTTGAACGCGAACATCACATCACGATCCAACATCCCCATCTCGAGACGCAACGCGAACTTGCCCAACAACTTCAGCAGATCGCAGCCGCTCACGGAATCACGATGTATTCCTGCTGCAATGAAGGTCTTGTTGGCGCGGGAATTCAACCCTCCCACTGCATCGATATCGATACAGTAGCCAAGTTGCGTCCTGATCTGGATTTTCGACTGAAGGATGCACCGACGCGACAGGATTGCGGGTGCGTCGAATGTGACGATATCGGCTCCTACGATACCTGTGGATTCGGATGTACTTACTGCTACGCAACCAACAGTCGCAAAGCCGCCATAAACAGAATGCGTGACCACGACCCCAACGACACTGTATTATGGCGACCGTCTACACTTCGTGGGGCAAATCTTGTCGAGCGAGAGCGATCACGCTCAAAGAAAAACGTGAGTTCCAAGAAACGCCCCAACCTGCAACTTGATCTCTTCAGCAGGTCGAGAATTCCAGAAAAGCTTGAGAACTAAACGATGGAAGAACGCTATTTCGCATCCATGATGAAAACCCTAGAAGACCTGATCATGCCAGGCAAACGTGTCCGCCTCTCGCCGTTTGTAGAGACAGCGCAAAGCGTTGTTCTCTTTGACGAGGTCCCGAACGATAGGCAACGGGCGGCATCGATTTCCGCAATTCTTACGAGAAACGAGAAAAGAATTATGCAGATAGCTGAGTGTTGGAAAGAATTTGCTCGAGAAGGGAAGCGATTTGCCGAAAATAATTACGACGAACCGAATTTTCTCGACGCTTATCTCGCATACTACTTCAGCGTCAACGTGCCGAAGGTCCAACTCGTACTTCTTGACCTCGTCCGGGAAAATCGCTTACACGGTGCGTCTGAATATTCTAGACATTGGGGTCGGCACAGGCACGACGGCTATCGCTTTTCTCGATTTTTTTCTCATTTGGGGACAGATCTGCCAACTCTATGGAGAAACTTTCCCGATAACTGATGTGAGGTTGACGAGCCTTGACCGCAGTTGTACAGCAATCGACTGGGCAAGAGCAGTCGTTAAAGCATACTCGGCGGCCGTCGGTCGATATCAAGCACTCAACGAGCCGAGACATGGAGATGAGGCGTCCTCAGAGAATGGTGTTGCGGCACTTCTGAGCGCGATCCAAAATTGGGCAGATAGCGCTGAATGGGTGCGTCACGATCTTTAAGGACGGAGACACCGCAACTCCCAACCGCACCGAATCTGATCGTTGCAAGTAACGTGCTGAACGAACTGGAGAAGCCAGGAAGAACTTCGTTCGAGCATTCCATCGATGAACTACCGGGCGACGGCATGGCAATAATTATTGAGCCGGGAACTGAGAAAACAGCTCGCGAGTTGATGGCATTGGCGTCGTCAGCTTCTTGATTCAGTCGACCGATCTCACATCAATTGCACCTTGTGGACAGGAATATGGGAGCAGGCTCCCCGAAGCGCCTGCGGCAATTGCTGGAACCTGCGGCGTGAATCTTTCCACCCCACACCTCTGTACCGCAGATTTCGTGAGGCGTGCTCGGAGATGTTCTCGGACAAACGCGCCCTTGATCATTATGAGAATCGCTTGCTCTCGTGGAGCTACGTGGTTATCGGCAAGAGTGTAGGCGGATATCACTAGTGCAGCGTCCAATTCCATCGCCAATTGCGCTTGTTGATGGGGAGCTAACATTTGAGGGAATTGAGTCGCTCCGCTACATCGGGACCTATAAGGGAAACTCATCAAAAGCGCGTGAACGCGAATCCAGCGCAGTCTGAATCACGAACCCGAACCTGTCGAGTTATGGTCCTGATGAGTTTCGATCGAGATAGCTCTGGGACAAAAGATCGACCTGGAATGAGTATCTCAAGATCTGCCCAGCACTATTCGAGGTTATCAAAAGTTGCTCTCCAACGTCCTTCCTGGGTTTGAAGTCCCGAAGATGCGATACGGGGATATTTTCTACCTGTCTCAGGTGAACGTCTGAAGCGACTGACGCACGACAGCTACGTACTGCAACCGTCGAGTGGCGACCGAACACAGGTAACTCTGAGACGAGCAAGAGGATGAGGGACATCGAGTTTCTGCCGCCCTACGATCCAGGCAGAAGGACTCGAGATCGTCGACGACGCTATCGATGTCCTAGGGTATCGGCTGTTCGGCTTTCCGCGGATGTATGACTTCCAACATACAATACTGTCACGTGGTCTTGACTGGATGGCTCCGTTCTCGGTATCGCTGCAACCGGCGGAGGAAAGAGTGAATGCTTCATCCTTCCGGCCATGCTACTCCCGGGACTTACAGTAGTCATTTTCCCGCTAAGGTCCCTTATGATGGACCAATATGACCAGCGGATCTGTCGACGCTACGGTCTCGATCATCTAGTCACTTACATTAACAGCGACGTACCGTTGGCTGAACGTCAAGCTCGACTTCGCAGAATGGAGCTTGGTTACTATAAACTCATCTACGTCACTCCTGAACAACTTGAACGCGGCCATATCTTGGCTTCGCTTCGCCGTGCACATGACGAGAATTGGCTTTCGATACCTGGCAATGGATGAAGCTCACTGCATTAGCCAATGGGGACACGATTTCAGGCCAAGTTATCTGAATATCATTCGTCGTCTTGCCACCTACAATCTTCATCCGGTCCCGATCGCCCTCACAGCGACTGCTAGCGCGCACGTTCGTGCCGACATTTGCCAGGAGCTTGGTCTCAACGAAGCGCCTCTCCAACACGGAGGCGATGTTTTTGTCGAATCTTCTAACAGACCAGAGCTCAATCTCGTAGTACGCGTAAAGAGCACCACAAGTGACAAAACGGACGCTATCCTCGATGACCTACGTACATTTCTTCGCGGCCACGAGGAAAAACGAGGATTCGGACGCGGCGATTGTCTTCATGCCATGGACTGGCGGTGACCCCAATAACCTGTATCCACAATTTGAAGGCTCGGGACGCTTCAGCGCAGGTGCATCCCGGTTTGCTTCTTACATCGAGCGCAACTCTCGAACGACGAGTCGCGATCTATCACGCCCAGATGGACAGCGACAACGATGAAGCCGGCACCGGGCTGAGTTCAACTCCTCGAATCATTTCCAGAACTGGGGAATATGTCCGGGCGCACTCGGGAAAGCCAGCAGAATGCCTTCATCGACGGGACGGCGCCGATAATGGTTGCCACCAAAGGCTTCGGCATGGGAATCGATAAGCCAAATGTCCGGCTTGTGATCCACCGGACACCACCGTCAAACCTCGAGGCTTATGCGCAGGAGGCCGGACGAGCTGGACGCGACGGGAATATCGCAACCAGCGATCCTCTATTACAGTCCGGATACACCGGCAGATCCGGACGAAACGAGCAGCAACCGCGCCTTGGCTCGGTCAGACTATGACATTCAGGAACAGTTCCTCACTGAAAAGTACGTTCGCCGCGAGGACATTCAGACACTTAAGGCATTTCTCGACTCACTCCCACAATGGCAGCAGAGCTATTCCTACTTCACCAACGACCAAGCTATCGCGTTCTTTGACCAATTTCAGATTGACAACCATCCGTTTGGCTGGCCGAAGTTTCCCAACAGGAGCCTGCGAGGAAAAGAATCATCAGAGCACCGAGCCATTTTGGATCGAGGGCATCTTTACGACCAAAAGTCCAAGTACCTCGACAGGATTCTGCAAGTGGCCTACAAGTTTCGCCCAGTCACCGCCGACCGAGGCGCGCAAGCACTGCTCGAAGAGGTTCATGAAGTTGGAGTTCAACTGATAGCACCTCGACGTGATTGACGCAGGAGGAATTCTTCAACTCAAATGCATACTTTGGTCGCGAATTGCGCGAAGTTAGCATAACCGAGTTGGAGCTTGAGAAACCTCCTCACCGAAGAAGACTTGCGACCGCTTGCCCGCCGACTAACGCGAACTCTCACCGAAACCGCCGCTCTGCTCAGCGATATCAAGTCGTTTGGCCAATTCGAGAACACGCGACAATCGACATTGCTCGAATTCAAAGCGATTGCCGCACCACGCTGGGGGCCAGCTGAGGGAAAGGACTTGCTTTCGATGTGGCGAGATTATGCGGGCGCGATCAAACGAGCAAGGCTTAAGGCCGTCACGAGTGAAAGAGCGTCCTCACCAACGAACGCCGCGCCAATCAACTCGCCTATCAAACGTCGTTCAAGACATCAGCGGAGGCAGCAACTCCGGAGGAATTCTCGGCAGACAGGAATGGAGCAGTTCAATTCTCGAAGACCAGAAGTCTGGATGATTGGTTTGGATGGAAAGAAGCTTCCTAAGATCAATTGGTTGGGAAGTACGCCTTGGGACCTGCGTACACTGATAACGCCAACTTTGATCGCTACCTTGACGCGTTTATGGACCTGCACGATCAACGGAAGGCAAACGACTGGGACGCATATCGTCGTTTGCTGACGGGTTATGTCGGTGTCAGTAGCGACGGAAAGATACTGAAAGGTCAGAAAACAAACGAATGCCTTCGTGCGGTTCTACTCGGCTATCTCAACACTTATGAGATTGTCGTCGATGGTAATTGCTTCAGTTGCAGCAACTGCGTGCCAAACGAGCAATTCGAGCGATTTTCTATCGAGCAGAGAAGACAGGCGATTGTCCGCCTAGAGCCTCAAATAGAAAAGCTCCTAATAGCAATTCGAATTAGACAACAAGTTTCTTGCCGAGAGAGGAGCAAATCCAACTGCTGTTTACCGCCCTGCGAGGACCGAACGGATCTGCACTCCTTCGGTACGTGCAAGGATGGTCAAGTCGACTGCTGGATGACTCCCCCGACCATGTAAGTGCACTCTGGATCCGCATCAGGACCATGGGAGAATCTGATCTCATTCCATTCCAACCAGAATTTAGTATAAACCTTAGACAACTAATACGGATCGTTTCTGCCTCGGACTTGGAAACGATCGCTCAGTGGATTACCCAGCCAACTCAGGCGTCGAGACTATCTGAAGATCCAGACTTGCTGGAGGCACAATCCGAACTCTTTCGGAAGCTTGAGCAGCCAGATCAAGAAGCGTGGACTTTGCACCGTTTTATTGATTTATTCAGATGAGCAAGCGGGAATTGAGGCCCGTCGTGGACGCGCCGCATACATGAGACTACTGAAGCTCTACGAAGAAGCTGCCGGACCTAGCTGACGTTAATGGCGCGCCGCGAGTGCAAGCTGATGGTAGCGCGTATGAGTTCTGATGCAGCGAGTGCAGAACAAGACTATTCAGATTTAATTCAAAATTGGAACTGGAATGATGTGTTAGATGAAGTTGGCAAAGGTATGCCCTCGACTCACGCTACGACCCAATAGCACGAATAGGGCTGCTACTTGGTTGGATGCGGGAATAGCAATCCAGGTTCAAAAGACCGCGCAAAACTGGTAAGCGACTATCTTGCGGAGAATCCTGAGCTGTTCGATCAATGGCTGGAGGTTCTAAAACTACGTCCTAAGAAGCTTGCCGCATTCACGAAAGACGTGCCTTGAAGCAGTACCGCCACAGAGTCCGCAAGCCGAGACAGCGTTCCGCCAGTTACTTTCTCTCGATGACTACGACGCTATAGCGATGTTCCTAAAATGGGTCTGCGAGGTGGCCGAGCTTATTTCGTCGCAGCGCATTGTCAACGCAGCTCTTCTTTTTAGACCTGCTGTCTGACTGGCTCAAGCGAATCATGCATCACGCAATCTGACACTCAATGATTTCGATCGCTTACAACAAGTATTCTCTCCACAAATGACAGTGTCTCAAGCAGATATGCTGTTGGCGGTCATACAAGAGATTCTTAAGGACGGCAATGCACGGCACCTAACGGTTCGCGCCTTCACCAGGCTGATTAGTTTGGAAGCTGAGGCATTCTGTGATGCGATGCGCCTAGATGAAGCAGAAAAGATTGCCGAACTCAGACCAAGATTGACAGTAGGCCCCGAACAGGGAGCTTCTGCGTTCGCGAATCACACGTCTTCGACGAGTCCTCACAGGTAGTCGTGAACCAAGTCCATTCGAAGAGGATTACAAGCAGGGTTGTCCACTCGTGCTTTGCTCATGATTCGGGTGCTCGAAGTGCAAGTACGTTGAACAATAACAACCTTTGAGGATTGTCCATAGAGCCATGTCAGCTAACAGATTATTGCATAGATGACAATGTGGGAAATCAACCAGAATCCGGCCCGAGAGCGCGGGTGATGAAGCGACGATCTACGAGGTCAACCGGCTGGCGTTCGGGCGTGAGACCGAGCCGCGGCTGGTCGACGCCCTGCGTGCTTCAACGGCTTTCATCCCCGAGCTCTCGCTGGTGGCCGAGCAGGCCGGCCGGATCGTCGCGCACATCCTCTTCAGCCGCGCCACGATTCGCACGACGGGTGGAGAGATCCCGGTGCTGGTGCTGGGGCCGGTCGCGGTTCTGCCGGAATGTCAGAACCGCGGCCTCGGCTCACAGCTAATCGAGGCGGGGCTGGAGGACGCGCGCGAGATGGGTGAGCGGATCGTGGTGTTGGTCGGACATCCCTGGTATTACCCGCGCTTCGGCTTCAAACCGGCCCGACCGCTAGGGATCGACTATCCGACCCCTATCCGCGACGAGGTCTTCATGGCGCTGGAGCTCACATCTGAGGCGCTGGACGGCATCCGCGGCACCCTGGCCCTACCACCCGCCTTCGACGAGGTGTGAGGGCGAACTGCTCTGTACGGGCGACGCATGCGTCGCCCACCACGATCTCGCGCCGAAATGCTTCGCGGAAGGGCCACCATGCTCCTCGTGTCTGTACGGGCGACGCATGCGTCGCCCACCACGATCTCGCACCACATGCAATCCCGGTTGGCCACTTCCGCACCCCTGCGGTAGGGGCGATGCTTGTCATCGCCCACCACGATCTGCGCGGGCGACATGCGAATCCGGTCGGATCGCTCCCGCACCCCTGCGGTGACGTGGGGCGACGCGAGCCATCGCCCACCACGATCTCGCGCCACACCCCGTACGGGTTGGCTGAGATGACAGAGATGCGTGCGCGGCTACGAAGATCGGGAAAGCTCCGGGTATGTTTTGGGCGAAGACAAGCTTCGCCCCTACCATTGGGCGAGGTGACGTGGCTTCGACGTGAAAGCTAGGTGCGAGCCGATACGTGGGCGACGCGTGCGTCGCCCGTACAAACGAAGGATCGCACGCGGCGAACGTACGTCGCTCTATGGATGCGAACACATGTTCTGATCGAGAACGTGACATGAACGACCTGCAACATCCCCGTAAATCCGCGTCCAACCCCGCACCAACGGCCGATTGCGACATTCTTCCAATGCCCGCACGACCACATCGCGGTACCATGAGGGACCAGGAAACGAGTCGCCAAACCGACTGCCACGAAGAGGGACATCGCATGACACTCTCAGAAACCGCCATCACCGGACCTGAATCGGGCAACGCCGCCTACATCTGCGTCACCTGCGGCACCCAATTCCCACCCAGCGCCAATCCGCCGGAACACTGCCCCATCTGCGAGGACGACCGGCAATACGTCGGGCCCAACGGCCAGCAATGGACCACCCTCGCGCAGATGCGCACCAACTATCACAACCGCTTCTATGCGGTCGAGCCCGGCGTCACCGGCATCATCACCGAGCCCAAATTCGCCATCGGCCAGCGCGCCTTCCTCATCGAGACCGATCGCGGAAACGTCCTCTGGGAGGCGCTGACCTACCTCGACGAAACCACGGTGTCTGAGATCGAACGTCGCGGCGGGATCGAGGCCATCTCCCTCTCGCATCCGCACTACTACTCCACCATCAACGAATGGAGCCACGCACTCGGCAACGTCCCGATCCACCTGCCACAGGCGGACAAGCGCTACGTCATGCGCGTGGGACCGAACGTCACGTTCTGGGACGGGGATACGCTGGAGCTGCTGCCCGGGCTGACCGTCATCCGCACCGGCGGTCACTTCCCCGGCGCGGCCGTGCTGCATTGGGCCGGCGGCGCGAACGGCAAGGGCGCCCTCTTCTGCGGTGACACGATGCAGGTGGTGGCGCACCGAGATTGGGTCAGCTTCATGTTCAGCTACCCGAACTCGATACCGCTCGACCCCGGCTCCGTGCGGCACTTAATCGACATGCTCGAGCCATTCGAGTACGAGAACCTGTACGGCGCGTTTGGCGGAGTGATCCTGACAGGACGCCAAAGCTAAAGTGCGCGAGTCCGCCGAGCGCTACATCCGCCACATCGAGGACCCGAGCAGTAATGCGGAGTAACACCCTCTCCGTATGTACGGGCGACGCACGCGTCGCCCACCCGACTACGTCCCGCTACTCGGCGTCGAAGTAGTCCAGATCGATCCGCTTGACCGAGTAACGCGTCACCTCGGTGACGCCAACGCCATACTCGATCATCAGATCGGCCAGTTCGTCGCCATCGATCAGTACGAGCCGCATCCCGAGGTTTTGTACGTATCTTCGAGCATCGTCCGAGAACCGCGACGTCGTGATGAGAATCCCCTTGTTGGCGTGAAATCCCGCCAGGCTTCCCGCGAACCCTTGGACTACGGGTCTGCCGACGACGCTGTCCCAGCGCTTCGCTTGCAGATAAACCGTATCGAGCCCAAGGCGGTCTTCTTTGATGATGCCATCGATGCCACCATCCCCAGACCTACCCACTGCCTGACCAGCATCGCGCCGGGAACCACCGTAGCCCATGGCCACCAAGAGATCGATCACCGTCTGCTCGAAAAAGCTCGGTGGCGATTGCTTGATCCGGTCAAGAATCTCCTGGGCGAGACTCACCTTCAAACGCTGATAACTCGCTTCAAGCGATTCTTCGGGCGTTTCATTACTTTCCTGACCAGACGAAACCGCAGATTCCACAGAACTCTTAAGTTCGTGGGAACTCGTCCTAAACGCGACGAACTCCGGAAACCGCATTAGATATGGGATATCCACCCGTTTCGGATGCTCATCAAGGACCTCTTGACCTCTCTCTGTGATCTTGAACTGACCTCGCCCAGGCGACTCAAGTAGCCCCGCTTGCTTTAGATACGACCTCGACCACGCAACCCTGTTGTCGAAGCGACGCTGCGTGCCACTCGGGAGCATTTCTCGTCGATCGTTCTCGGTCAACTCGAAATGAACAGCAAGGCGATCGACTGCCTCCGCCGCCGTATGGATCTCACCGTCACCAGCAAGGCGCAATAATGGAAGCATTACCGCCTGAAATTCGGGAACCGCCATCAACACGTCTCCAACGAGCATGTACCATCTCATGGTTGCGACATCAAGTTCTTGACAGGTTGCCGATTGACTTATAGCAGATAGTCAGCGACTGAGCGGTCTCATCGTGTCAATGCCGCACATGCACCAATAACCAGTTCGATCTGAGAATAACTTCACCTGGGCAGATTAGACTCTGGCACAAGTGTCGATTGGCACCGATCAGCATCGCTCCCTGCTATCATTTGGGGCCGTAGCGCCAGTATTCACGATCTGCATCGCTTCCTACGTACCCCAGTCGGACGTCGGCGGCGTTCCGATAAGCAAACCCTGAAGCGAGCTCGATCAAATCAGGCGATTATGCCAGTGCCTACCGATCTTGCTCTACCGACATCGATGCAATGAGGCTTGCTTGGATTCAATCGCACACGTAGCCGGACACGTCGACTACGCGCCACCAATAGACACGGATGCGCAGACGGCTCGTACGCGACGCATAACCGTGGAGCAGATTGCCTACGGCGTGATCTTCGTCGCGGCGCTGCTGACGCGATTCTGGGATCTCGGATCGCGTGCGCTGCATCACGACGAGTCGGAGCACGCCTACTATTCCTGGATCTACGCCATCGGTGGCGGCTACGTCCACGACCCACTTCTCCACGGGCCATTCCTCTTCCACGCCAACGCGCTCGTCTACCTCCTGGCAGGTGTCAGCAATGCGTCCGCCCGCTACATGCCCGCCGCAACCGGCGTGCTGATCGTGATGCTTCCGTGGCTCCTGCGCGGACCGAAGTTGCTGGGGAGATGGGGCGCACTGTGCGCGAGCATCTTCCTGCTCTTCTCGCCATCGATCCTCTATTACAGCCGTTTCATCCGCCACGACGTGTACACGCTCGTCGGCACATTCCTCCTCTTCATCGGGATAGCTCGTTATGTCGAGAGTCCACAACCGCGATGGGTCATCCTGGCCGCAGGGTCGATCGGATTCCTCACCACGACCAAAGAGGTCTGCTTCATCGTGTTCTTCATCTTCGGCATGTTCTTGATTGTTTCGGCCCTCTGGCGCATCGCGCCGATCTTGCTCGCAGTCGGTGCCGGAGCGGGGGCGCTCTTCCTTGTCATCGCCAAGTCACTCTCGGTGCTCGGAGCACCGGCGCTTCCGAGCATCCCCTGGACGAACCCGACCAATGCGCAGATCCGCACCTTTGCCTTCAACCTCATCACCCACCCACTAGTCATCTCGGCCATCGGAGTCGGACTGCTGGCGCTGGTCGTCTCGATCTGGATACTCGATCGGCGGCGCGACCGGCAGCAGGGTTGGGTCGACGGATTGACCCACGACGTGCCGGAGGGCTCGACCGCGGCCGCCGTTCGAGCGCTCCTCAACAGCCGGCGACTGCTCCTCCTCTGCATCGCTGTCGGTTTCGGCATCTACGCTGTGCTCTACACTAGCCTCTTCACCAATCCGGGCGGACTGGCCTCCGGCAGCTTCGGTGCACTTGGCTACTGGCTTGGGCAGCAGAACGTCCAGCGCGGAGCGGAGCCCTGGTTCTACTACCTCCTGATGCTGCCGCAGTACGAGTTCATCGGCATCATCTTCTTCCCGATCGCGCTCCTCCTCCTGCTCAAAGAGACATTGATCGGCTGGCGCCGGCACATACCGTTCGACAATCGCTGGTGGTTACGCGCCTTCATTGCCGTCTGGGCGGTGCTGATGCTCGGGGTCCTCTCCTGGGCCGGCGAGAAGATGCCCTGGCTCACCATCCACATCGCGCTGCCGGTCATCCTGATGAGCGCCATGTTTGCCGGCGACGGCATCAGCTGGCTGGAGCGACACGCACGAACCTGGCGACGACCATTGACGCAGGATCTCGCGCTCTTGAGTGGCGCATTGGTCGCAGTGGGACTGTTCGCCTTCCTTCTCTACGGCTGGATGAGTGCCGGGCCAATCACCGGCGTGAAGACGACGATGGCGCGGCAGATTCGGCCCGAGGCAGCGGGTCACTGGTGGCTGCTCCTCTCCTTGCCGCTGCTCCTGGCAGCCGTCTTAATCGGGATCGGTGTGCTTCGCCTGGGAACGCGCAGCGCGATGACCGCGCTGCTGCTGGCGAGCGTCGTTGGGCTACTTTTGTTGCAGGTTCATGACGAATGGCGCCTGACCTATCGGGAGGGCGACGTTCCCAAGGATATGCTGATCTACGTGCAGACCAGCCCCGACGTGCCGTTGGTGACGAAAGATCTGACGCAGCTATCCATTGAACAGACGGGCGACATGTCGCTAGGCATTTGGTTCGACGACATCACCTCCTGGCCCTTCTACTGGTACATCCGCGACTTCACCCAACGGCGTTTCATCGGCAATCAGCTACCGGACACCGTCGATGCCCCGATCATCCTGGTTGGCTCTGACAACGTCAGTGTGGCCATGACCGCGAAGCTGGCGGATAACTACACGATGCAGGAGTATCCGATGCGCTGGTGGTTCCCTGAGGAGGATACCTACCGGCGTTTCGCGTATGCTCCCGACCTCAATGACACATCTCGTCAGAATTATCAGGACAAGAGTCAGCCGCCGTACAACATTGTGGACACCGCCATGAGCGTGGTGCACACGCTTGGGTCGATGCGCTCACCGCGCGAGCAGACCAAGATGTTCCGGCTGCTTGCCTATCGCGAGCTTCCAGCGCAGGTTCATTCGACGAATTTCAGGGTCTATATCCGCAACGATTTGTTACCGGAGTATGACGCGATTCGCTATCGCAACGGGGGATGAGGCGGGCAGTCGGCGCGTAACGAGAGGGATTTCGGGCGAGTCAAAACGGGAGCACAACACCCACTCCGTGGGTACCCGGCTCCCCTACAAAATAGTCAAAGTTGTCGTAGGGGAGGACCTTGTGTCCTCCCGCTGTTCACCGGTTACATAGCTGACGAATCGGAAGCGTCGCTTACCCAAGCACCTCGGCCAACGTCTGCACCGCGACGTCTGCCTGCTCCTTGCTGAGGATCAACGGCGGCAGGAACCGCAGAACCAGGCTGCCGGCCATCAGCGCCAAAACTCCATGCTCCTGAAGCCCGCGTAAGACCGGCGTGGCGCGCATCTTGAGCTCGACGCCGATCATCATCCCTTTACCGCGCACGTCGCGGATCTTGGGATGGTTGAGTTCGCGAATCTGGTCAACCAGATACGTGCCGACTTCGGCACTCTGGTCGATGAGTTTGTCGGTTTCAAGCGCGGTCAACGTCGCCAGAGCCGCGGCACAAGCCAGCGGATTGCCACCGAAGGTCGTACCGTGCACGCCGCCCGTGAGCTGCTCGGCGATGCTGGCCGACATGAAGGTGGCGCCGATTGGCACGCCGTTCCCGAGCCCTTTCGAGGTCGCGAGCAGATCAGGAATGACACCGACGTGCTGGCAGGCGAAGTAGGCGCCAGTGCGGAATCCGGTCTGCACCTCATCCAAGATCAGCAGTGCACCTCTCGACGTCACGATTTCGCGCACGCTCTGCAGATAGTCGTCGTCCGGAACGTAGACCCCACCCTCGCCCTGTATCGGTTCGAGAATTACGGCCGCGGTCTCCTCGTCGACCGCGTCTGCCAACTCATCCACGTTGCCATAAGAGACGTGGCTCGCCTGCGCCAGCTCGGCTTCGAACGGCTCACGGTACTTCTTCTCTGCCGTTGCCGCCAGCGATCCCATGGTGCGACCGTGGTAGCCGCGCTTGGCCGCCACGATCTTGGACCGGCCGCTGGCGATCCAGGCGAACTTGAGCGCCGCTTCCACCGCCTCGGTGCCGGAATTGGAGAGGAACACGTGGTTTAGTCCGGCGGGCGCGATCTGGATCAGCTTCTCAAGCAGATCGACGCGCACGTCATTGGCAAATGACTGGTGGCAATTGACCAGCGTCGATGCCTGGCGCGTGATCGCATCGGTCACCGCGGGGTGGTTGTGACCCAGGATATTGACCCCGTAGTTGCTCATCAGGTCCAGGTACTGCTTGCCGTCGCTGTCCCAGAGATAGGCGCCGTCGCCGCGAACGAGCGCGATGTCCCGCTTTGCGTAAAGGGGTGGCTGAAGGTCGCGATCACGTTGTACGATCTGGGCGGTTGCCGTCTGACTCACTCGTTCACTCCAATCGCCGCGCTGGATCGCAGCACGGTCCCCTGACCTGCGAGCGCACGCGAAATCGGCTGCTCGGCGCGCGCATCGGCAAAGACGACCTGTCCGATGCCAGCCGTCACCGCGTCACAGCCCGCCTGCACTTTCTTCTTCATGCGGCCACCGGCGGCGGTCATGGCCGACTCCACGCTCTCGTCGCTGCTGACGTCGATCTCTGTAATGAGCGAACCTGGATCGTTGACGTCCGCCAACAGACCCGATGTGTTGGAGAGGATGACGAGGGCGTCGGCTTTGAGCGCGATGGCTACCTGGAGCGACAGCTTGTCGCCGTCGACGTTGATGGCCTCACCGTCGTAGCTTAGCGCCGGTGGCGTCAGTACGGGCAGATAGCCGTTGTCGAGCAGCAGATCGAGCAGTGTCGTGTCGACCTCTTCAATGCTTCCCGCGAAATCACCACGCAGGATCTTTGGCTTGCCATTTTCGATGGCCCGCAACGTGTCCTTGCGCCGTCCTCGCGCGATGCGACCGTCGAGCGCGCTGATGCCCACCGCGTTGACGCCTCGCGCCTGTAGCGCCTCGACCAGGCGTTTGTTGACCATACCGGCGTAGATGGCAAGCATGGTGTCCATGGTCTCGGCATCGGTGAAACGGCTCACCTGACCGGAAGCGGAATGTACCTGCCTCGGCTCGCGACCGAGCTTGCGCTCGAACTCGTCCATGCGCGCGTTGGCGCCGTGGATGAAGACGATGCGCTCCGTCTTGGTGAGCTCCGCGAGATCATCGAGGGTGGCGGCGGGATCGATTCCGGCACTTCCACCGAGTTTGACGACGAGCATGCTGCGCGACTACCTCCTGCTGGGTTCAGATCTCCGTTGTACGGGCGACGCATGCGTCGCCCTGTTTTCGGGCGCTCAGCCGACTCAATGGAAGGCGTTTGCGTCCAGATAAACAATCAGAAACGGAACGTCGGCCACCTCAAATCTTGGGCGACGCGTGCGTCGCCCGTACAAACGACGCTAGATCGGGTGGAGCCCGGCGAAGTCGAGCCCGAGCGTCTCTTCAAAGCCACAACGAATATTCATGGCCTGTACCGCCTGTCCGGCCGCGCCCTTCATCAGGTTGTCAATCGCCGCGAGCACGACCACCCGCTTGCCGCTGCTCTCCAGATCCCAGCCAACGTCGCAGTAGTTCGTGCCGGAGAGGATCTTGGGCTCCGGGAAGCGATGCACTCCGCCTGCCTCTTTCACCAGGCGAATGAACGGTTCCTGACCATACATACCGCGATAGATCTTCCAGAGATCCTTGTCGGCCAGCTGCTCCTTCAGCACGACGTGCGAGGTCGCCAGAATGCCACGCACCGCCTCGACGCTGGTCACACCGAAGGCGATGTCTGGCTGACAGCCGTCGACGGTGAGCTCCTGAATGATCTCGGCGCTGTGGCGGTGACCGGTCGGCTTGAATGGACGGATGACGCCGCTGCGCTCTGGATGGTGGCCTGACAGGCTGGTATCAGCGCCCGCTCCAGACGATCCGGTCTTGGCATCAATCACGACAGGAAAATTCGGGTCGACCACGCCCGCCTGAAAGAGGGGTGCCAGTCCCAGAATCGATGCCGTGGCGGTGCAGCCAGGACTCGCAATGTAGCGCGCGTCACGGATCGAATCTCGGTGCAGTTCCGGCATTCCATAGACAGTGTTGGTGATCATGTCGGGATGTGGATGCGTCCAGCGGTACCACGTCTCGTAATCGGCCGGGTTACGCAGCCGGAAATCGGCACCCAGATCGATCACGATTGAGCCAAGCTCCATCAGCTGCTCCACCTGCGGAGCGGTCGCGCCATGCGGCATGCTAGCGAAGAGCACATCGACCTTTTCAAGATGATCCGGCAGGACGAATTTCAGCTGGGTTCGCTTGCGTAGGTTGGGATGCACCGTGTGGACGAATTTGCCCGCCCGGCTACGTGAGGTTACCTGGGTAACGTTCACGTCTGGATGCGACAGGAGCAGTCGCAACAGCTCGCCGCCCGCGTAACCCGATCCGCCAAGAATAGCTGCGTTGAGTGTCATTGGATGAGGACTCTCCCCCTTATTTGCGCATCGTATCTGTGTGGTCAGACACCACCCACCGCGTGAGTACCCACTGCCCCTACGCCTGATACACGCCGTTCAACAGCGCATGGGCGTGGTTTTTCTCGCGTTCGCCAACCGCGGCGCCGACCACGTAGTCCACGATTCGACCCGGAATATCGACGTCGGTCGTCTGAATCAGCCCCTTGAACTCGGCACCGGTATTCACCTCGATGACCAGGTATCCATCCGGTGATTCCACGAGATCGATCCCTGCGAGTTCGAGCCCAACAGATTTCGCGGCCCGCAACGAGATGTCGGCAATCTCCGGAGTGACCGGGCAGGGCTTGGAAACGGCACCTCGCGCCACGTTGGTGATCCAGTGCTCGTTGGTTCGATACGAAGCCGCGATCACCTCATCACCGACGACAAAGATGCGCAGATCGCGTCCCGGTTTCTCAATGTACTCCTGCACGTAGAAGACGCCGTGGTGGTAGGAGCCGAGCGCTCGCTTGTGCTCTAACAAATTTCTGGCGGCCGACGGCGAATTCACTTTGGCCAGAAGCCGCCCCCATGAACCGGTCACCGGCTTGATCACCGCCGGGTAACCGATTTTCTCGTCGAGCACGCGTAGCGCCGAATCGATGTCGAACGCCGCCGCGGTGCGAATGGTCGGAACGCCCGCCACGGCCAGCGCCAACGTCGTCGCGACCTTGTCGTCGGCGATGCCGGAGGCCAGCGAGGTGTTGACGCAGCGGACGCCAAAGGCGTCGTAGACCTGCAGCGCCACGGCCGCGCGACCGTGCGCCATGCAGCGGTCGAGCAGCAGATCGAGATGGGTAGGCTGAGGTGAGGAGAGGTCGGTGAGGTCGAACGCCAATGTGCGATCGAGCAAGCGCACCGGCTCGACCCCGCGTTTGACCATGGCTGCGAGCAGCTGTTTCTCCTCTGCTCGGACGTGCGACATCAGCACGCCGATTCGAACCTCGTTCACGCTTCGCCTCCCCAGCGACCTGACGCAAGCTGCGCCGAAATACGTTCAATGACCGACGTCAAGACACCGGTCGCGCGTTCCACGTCCTCGAGCAGGACGTGCTCGTCCGGCTGATGGTCGAGCCGGGAATCGCCCGGACCATAGGCGACGATTGGACAGCCCCAGGCCGGACCGACCAGATTCATGTCTGACGTGCCGGTCTTGACCTTGATGTGCGGTGAACCTCCGAAAGACCGGATTCCGGCCAGGAAGGCGCTCACGAGTGGCGAACGCTTGTCCGAGCGAAAGGCGGCCGCGTTCACGCTGACCTTCACGTCCCCTTGCTCAGCCAGTTTTCCCAGCACCGGAATCACGTCTTCCGGCGCGATCCGCGGTGGCAGCCGCAACCCCACGGTCACGCTCGCTTTGCCGATGATCCCGTCCGACGACGAATTAATGGCGTTTAGCGTGGGGTCGATGGTCGAGAACCCATTGGATTCGTCGCCGTTCTGTTCGGCACACCATGCGCTCAATCGGTTCCAAAAACCGACCGCGAGCTCACCTGCCGTCGGCTCGGGTCCGGCCGAGTGGGACATCGGACATTCGACGGTGTACTCCACGGCGATCGAACCTTTGTAGCCGATCACGACGCTGTCCCAGCCGCTCGGCTCGCCGATGATCACCGCCGCCGGTGCCTCAACGTTGTCGACCAGCCAATGTGCGCCGCGAGAGGACATCACCTCTTCCTCGACCGCGCCAACCACCGTAACACGGGTTCCGGCGGCAAGCTGGGCTTGCGCCGCGGCCGACACGAACGTCGCCAGGGGGCCCTTGGCGTCAACCGAGCCACGCCCATACAACGCGCCGTCTCGAACCTCGACGGGAAGATCTCCAGGAACCGTGTCGATGTGTCCCAGGAGCATGATCTCAATCGAGCCCTCGCCACGTGTGCCCACCGCGTTCCCAGCACCATCTGTTCCGGCGGCGAACCCGAGATCACGCATGCGCTCGCAAAGCCAGTCAACCGCCTGGTCCTCCTGGCGCGACAGACTGGGAATGCGCACCAGCCCCTCGAGGAGCCCGGTGGCATTGACGACGGCGTGGCTGGTGTCAGGAACCAACGAACTCGCCTCCCGCCGGAACGCTCAACTGCGCCAGAGCAAAGTCGGCGATCGCTCCAGCGATGTCGGACCCGCGATTGCTGATCGAACGGAAATCGACCAGATTCTCCACGCCGACGATGATCGGACCATGCTCAGTTTCGAGAAGCTCGATGCTGTACGTGCCGCTCCCGAGACGCTCAATCACCCGCTTGCCCAGCAAGACCATGGTGGAGTCGTCACCGTCGAACGGCTCGTATGGCGCATCAGCGGCAGGTTTCCACCCTCTTAGCGCGCGCTGTTCGAGCGCCGCGATGTCCTGACCGACAACCACAACTCGGACCGAACGATGCGCTCCAGCGATGAACCGCTGCACCAAAACGCCGCGTTCGTCACCCAGTGTCACGCGGTGCTCGATGATAGCCTCAGCCGCATCCTCGTCTTCGATGATCGCCATGGGATAACCGTGGTCGGCGGTAATCGATTTCAGCAGAACGGGATAGCCAAGCTTCTCGATGGCGTTGAAGGTCGCCGTTTCGCCGAAGCTGACAATGGTTTCGGCGACGGGAAGAGAGGCGAATGTTAGATGGCGCAAGGCCGCCAGCCGATCGGCGAGCAATCTCGTCGTCGCCGGTCGGTTGACCACCACCGACCCACGGTTCGCGATCAGGGCGCCGAGTGCGGCTCCCTCGGTAGTGGCGGCGCTGCGATCGAGCGCCAGATCCGCCTCGAGTGGCATCATTCCGTGATCCGTGACATGTTCGACGTGCGCGGCCCCGCCACTATCGAACCCGGATAAGACCGTCGACGGACTGACGATCACGGCGTCGTGCCCGCGAGCACCAAAGGCCTCGATCAGCAATCGCTCCTCGACACGGAGTCGTTCAACCAGTAAAGCAATCTGCATTGAACGGCCTATTCGCCCCAGTCTTCTTCTTCGGCCGGCGCCAGACCAAGGGCCAGCGGGTCGGTCTCGAGCACTTCAAGCTCGACACCGCAATCCGGACATTGCACGATCTCGCCCGCCTCGACGGCGTCCAGACCCAAATCTCCACCACACTCAGGACACGTACCCATTGTTCGCAGTTCTCCCTGTCGAACGATCAACCAACAACGACCGCACAAAACAAATACGGCGGTGAGCTAAATCCGCTCACCGCCGCTCGGGCTTCTCAGGATTTGGCGCCGTTAGAAGTGACACCCTCCTTGGAATCCGAGAGAGACGGGAGCAAGCCCGTACCTAGGTGCGGGTTTCCACGTAGGCTCAACCACGGGCATGCCAAACAGACGGAACGCATCGCGCACCGTGCCGTGGCATTCGTCAGATTGTCGATCCCGTGTGAAAAGCATCACTACTCCGTCTGCCGCCTCGGACGCCAGCCCGCACATGGTACCACTTCGATTCAAAGATGGGTAGTGATAGGAATAAATCAGTTTTGGGCGTCAATCGTCCTCGGGTTCGTCACCTGGTTCTCGAGGCAAGTAGATGGTGAACGTGCTGCCAACACCTGGGCAGCTCTCGATCGAAAGCGATCCACCATGCCTCACCACGATCTCGTTCGATATGTACAGGCCGAGGCCCGCCCCCTGTGCCACCTCACTCGCACCGGTTCCTCGCGCAAAGGGCTGAAGAATGACGTCGACGTCCTCTTCGGCGATACCGATACCCTGATCGGTGATGCGAATTTCGACGTTCGCGGCCTCCGCGATGACATTGACCGTTACGGTGCTCTCCGCCGGCGAGTACTTGAAGGCATTGGACAGCACATTGGTGACGACCTGGTCGACACGCGACGCATCCCACGCTCCCCAGATTGGACCGGGAATGGCGTACTCGACGATATGTGGCGATTGCTGCTCGTAGGCCTGGGTAACGCGTTCGACTACTTGACTCACCAGGTAGGAAAGGTCGAGCCGCTCGTAGTTGAGTCGGATGCGATCGCTCTGAATCCTCGAGACGTCGAGAAGCTCATCCACCAGCTCCTCGAAGCGTCCTACCTGATCCTGCAATTGGCCCAGCGTGCGCAACACACGCTCATGGTTCGGAGTGGCTTCGTTCATGTGTCGACGCAAGAGCTGAACGTAGCCTTTTACGGTCGTGAGCGGCGTCTTCAGCTCGTGCGATGCAATCGAGATGAATTCATCCCGCGCCCCAATGGCGTGCTGGGCTTCCATGTAATGCGTGGTGTTGTCAGTTGCCAGCGCAACCACGTGAGCGAAGTCCTCGGCCAGGGCCACGTCTTCCGCCGTAAAATCTCGACCTTCGGATGCGAAGCAGAAGGTGATGACGCCGATGACTCTCCCACCCGATTTCAGCGGAAGGCGGATCGCCGACTTGAGTGACGAGCCGCGCAGATCGCGCAGATGATCGTCGCCAGCCGAAATCTCTTCGAGAAATTCCTCGATGCCGTCCTCGATCAACAACGTTTCGCCGGACTCAACCAACCTCGCAATCGTCGGACACTCAACGAGCGGGCGAGGTAGCTGTTCACCTGGAGGCGGGAGCAGGTGTCGCAGATCGGCAGTGGCGGCACCTGACACCAGCCGCACGATGCCGTCTCGGTCGATCAAAACCACCGTGCAAATGTCGCCGATTTCGGGCACGGCGATCTGGGTCGCGTGGCCGAGCGTGACCTTCTGATCGAGCGATGATGAGAGGATCTCGCTGGCACGTGCCAGAAACTCGTCTCGCCGTTGCGCGCGCTCCGCTGCAGATCGCGCCCGGCGCTCCGCTTCATAGAGATTGGATCGATCGACCGCCAACGAGATACGCGCAGCCGCCAGCTCTAGCAAGCGGAGCTCGCCGTCATCGAAATGACGTGGCGAGCGTGTTCCCACGTGGATCACCCCGAGTACTCGATGATCGAGCATCATCGGGACACCCATTAGGGACGTGACTCCACGCCGCAGCATGGCGGGATTACTGAACGGAAATTCGGTGATGTCGTCGAGCACGATCGGGACTCGCGTCTGCGCGATACGCCCCGCGAACCCAACTCCAATCGGAACACGTATCGGACGTCGCACCAGCTGATCGGGCTGCAGAGACACGCGAAGCGACAACGCTTCTCCGTCTGGATCGGTGAGCAGGATGCTGGCTTCATCGGTCTTCAGCACGTCCCGAATGCGGCCGAGTAACTCGTTCAGGAGGTCATGCAGTTCGATGTGCGCCAGCGCGACGTCAGTGATGCCGAGAAGACGCTCAATGAGGTCAACCGAAATTTCGGCATCGCGTCGTGCGGCGCGTTCCTGACCCAGATCGAAATCTTTGGACTCATCGGCGTGTGCCGAATCCGCCCACGGCCACAACGTCACGGCGGCAAGCGGGCCGTTCTCGGGATCGTTACCAATGACGTCGATTGTCAGTTTCGCGCGAGTTCCGTCGCGTGTTTGGAGATCCAGGTCCGTTGCAGTGTCCGAGTACGCCGAAAACTCGATCGCCGAGAGCATCGTCGAAAAGCTGAGTTCGGTTGAGTCGTGCGATCCGACCTGGCGGTACATTGAATCGACATCCATCACGGCGCGAAACGCCGCGTTTGCGGCAACGAGCACCCCATTGGCAGCGACGATCGCCTGTGGAACGCGAGAGTGTTCGAAGCTCAGCTTGAACCAGTCCGTCGCGTCCGCATGCGGTCGACGCGGCTGCTCAGTTTGCTGGTTGGAGACACGTTCCTGCGCGGAACCGGCGTCGCCGGGAGGAACGTCCCGATATGGAGGCATCACGATCGTCCGATCAGGCTGAATTCAAGTCGTTCGTTCGAGCGGAACGATTCAGCTCAGGTGACACTGCAGATCACAGCCGACACTGGAGATCATGTTCAATTCTTCGATGAGTCGACGATTCAAGTTTACACCACACATGAGACCGCTCATTGCCGCTTCGTCAATACTTTATTCTGTTTCAAGATTATCCGGTGCGTTGCGGCCGAACCATTTCACCCACTGAACTTGCTCCTCAGTCTCGATCGCCCGCGGATCGTAATTCTGGCGCACCCAATCGACTGCTGTCATCGCCGGGCACACCGGAGAGGATCGCCATACACGCCAGCACTGTCCCGGTTCGCCCGAGCCCACCGGCACACCCAATCTCGACACATTCACCCGACGCCGCTATGTCAAACGCAAGCTTGATCTGGTTGGCGGCAAATTTCCAATCCGCGGGTAGACCAAAGTCTGGCCAGTCGATCACGCAGGCGGGCCAGGTTGGCGTCCACCGTGGATCGAGGTAGAGGCCAAACGGTTCGCCAGTCTTTGTTTAGTTCGCGATCGGCCAACGCGGTAGCCCGAACCTTGACTCCGTTTGGAAACTGCACCTCTTCCAAGCACTCACCTCTGTCGTCTGACTTGACTCGAAGCGAACTTCATTGGGGGTCGACGTGACCGTCCATTTGAGTTCAACACACGCACTCCATGTGAGGACTCTGTAATCCAAATTCGAGTTTATTGCACTCCGAACCTGGGGACGCTGGCATGCCATTTGTAAGAAAGAATGTGTGGCGATAATGATTCGCCAACTGCGATCAACTTCCAGCACGTAACAGTGCCATCGTGGATCGAGCGCTCGCGAAGAAATCAAGCGGGAGCGCTGTGCTGTCCTCAGCTAACCGGTGAGTGACCTCTTCGATCGAGTGGCACGAAACAGTGAAGGAGACGCTGTATGGATACATACCGCTCTAATATGTTTGCAGTCCCCAGCGGACTGAACTTCGTCGCCGCTGTCTGGCTCATCATCTCGCCATGGGTGCTGGGTTTCAACAACGTTCACGGCGATGACCTGGAACGTCGTCATCTGTGGCGCGATCGTGATCCTCTTCTCGGGGATTCGCTTGTGGGGCACAGGGATGATCAGCTCACTGAGCTGGATCAACGCCGCCGTCGGCGTCTGGGTCTTTATCTCCCCATGGGTCTTCGGCGACTCGGCCACAGCCGCCATTTTGTGGGACTGTGTGATCTCCGGAGCCGTTGTCTTCTTGCTCGGCGCATGGAGCGCCATGGCCACTGAACGACCAGCGGCATAGCACGTAATCGAACGAAGACCGCGAGGGCCGGCAAATTGCCGGCCCTCGTTCATTGTGTTTGGGAACCGCTTGATCGCCAGGATCAGTCGGCGTTTTCGAGTACCAGCTCAGGCGCCACAACGTCCGGCTGGTGTTTGGTGGACTCGCCTTCGATACGCAGGTCAGGCAACCAGCTCAGCCAGGACGGCAGGTACCAGTTGATGTCACCCAGCAGCGCCATCATCGACGGAACCAGGACCGATCGCACCACGGTAGCGTCCAGCAGCACGGCGACAGCCAATCCAAAGCCCATTTGCTGGAAGGCGATCAACTGACCAGCGGCGAACCCGCTAAAGACCACCACCATGATCAGCGCGGCACCAGTGATCAGGCGCGCCGTCGACTGCAGGCCAACGGCAACGGATTCGCGGTTCTGGTGGGTCTGGTCATAGTGCTCCCGAATGCGGCTGAGGAGGAAGACGTGGTAGTCCATGCTCAGTCCAAACAAGACGCAGAAGAGGAAGATCGGCACCCAGGCCTCGATGGTCGGCGAGGTCTGGAATCCGAACAGTGTGTGCAGGTAACCCTTCTCGAAGACCAGCACCATCAATCCGTAGGTCGCACCGACTGAGAGCAGATTCAGAAGAATCGCCTTGAGCGGCACGATGATCGAACGGAATGCCAGGAGCAGGAGCAGGAAGCTCAGACCAAGCACCCACACGAAGATGACTGGCGTGTACGAGTCGACGACGTGGAAGAAGTCCGCGTTGAAGGCCGTGACGCCGGTGACGTAGACATTTGCTCCGGTGCCGTTGAACGCGGTTGGGATCATCTGTCCACGAAGCTGCTTCAAGGTGTCGTACGCGAGAGGTGAGTTGGTGTTGGCCTTGAGCGTGGCCTTGACCAGCGCCAAGTTGCCGTCCTGGTTCCAGGTCACCTCAGTGTTCGGCACGAACGAGCCATTCTGCTGGATCTCACTGTTGAGTCGATCGATCGCCGCCTGAGTCTGCTGGTTCTTGGGTCCATCGACCACGATCTGATACGGAGCCAGCAGGCCCGCCGAGAATTCGGTGTTCAGGATCTGGTAGGCGGTCTTGACATTGCTCTCAGGCAGGGTCTCGATACCCGCTGTGCCACGTTTGAGCTGGAAGAACGGGATCGCGACGCTTCCCAGAAGCACGATGGCCAGGACCGCGGCGATTGCCGGATGGCTCATGACCACACGAGTCACGCGTCCCCAGAAACCCTTATGTGCCGTCTCGTCGTCCCAGCGCGCGGTTGCGGTTACCGGAACATCGCTGTACTTCCGTCGTCGTGGCCATTCGATGCGATCACCGAGCAGGCTCAGGACAGCGGGGATGAGTGTGAGCATGGCCACGACCGCAACCACAACCACCAGGACCGCGCCGGTGCCGAGGCTGTGGAAGACCGTCGATGGCATCAGGAGCATTCCCGACAGGGCAAAGACCACGGTCATGCCGGAGAAGAGAACGGCCTTACTCGCCGTGCGACCCGTCGCCGCGATCGCCTCATATTTCTGAATTCCATGGCTCCGCTCCTCGCGGTAGCGCGAGATAATGAACAGAGCGTAGTCGATGCCGACGGCGAATCCGATCATGAAGATCATATTCTCGACGTAGAGGGAGAGATTCATCACGCGCCCGGCAAGCGCCGTCAGTCCGAGCGCCACGATGATCGAGGCAATCGACAGGATCAACGGGACAGACGCGGCGATGAGGGCGCCGAAGACCACAACGAGGATCAAGATCGTGAGCGGCAGCGTGTACTTCTCGGCCTTGGCCAGGTCTCTCGACGAGATGTCGTTGAATTCTTGATTGCTGCTGACGTTACCGACCGTGAGGACCTTGAAGTTATTACTGCTCAGGCCACTGATGGCATTCATGTACTCGTCCGCGTGGTCGTTCGCCTTGTTGAGGTCGCTGCCCAGCTCGACGTTCATGATGGTCGTCTTGCGATCGGGTGAAACCAT
Source organism: uncultured Chloroflexia bacterium (assembly GCA_963815715.1). GTDB lineage: Bacteria > Chloroflexota > Chloroflexia > Thermomicrobiales > Thermomicrobiaceae > CALAGB01. Next base: position 984,932 of record CAWFHU010000001.1, read on the forward strand.
CTGATCGGCTTGTGGCACACCGGCGGCCTTGGCGTCGTAATACGTAGTGACGTTGGTCACGACGCCCTTGAGGCCGAGCAAGGTATTCGCGTCCTGCTTGACCGCTTGCTCGAACGCTGCGTCATCCACCGTGGCCGAGGTCGATTGGACGATCACCGTCTCCGTCACCGGGGACGAGTTGTTCATGCGTGCGTCGAGGAGATCGGTGCCCTTCACCGACTCAGGCTTGTTGGTGAAGTTGACGTCAGTTGAAAGCGCGTTTCCTAAACCAGACGCCGCCACCGCTCCCAGCACGATGATCACGAGCCATACCGCAATCGTTCGCCAGGGGTGCCGCGCGCTGATACGCGCCAGACCTTCGGTTGAGAACCAAGATGTCAATGAGCGTCCTCCCGTTCTTCCCTAGACGCTGTGCGCCTGTCGGTTCCATTCTTATACCGTGGATTGGCGAAGCTCGGATACCGACTCACTCTCTGCGTGTGGCGTCCGACTTCATGTCCACCAAGACGATTGCCCGCATTCACGCTCGAACGACCTGTGCGGCCCATCTTGACGACAACTACGACTAGTATGAAGTGAATCGGCGAACTCCCAAACGTCCCTTGGTTGTGAAGATACCTGTCTCTTGGTCCAGGTGAGTCTTGGTGGACCGTTGACGAGCGCTACGTAAGGTTTATCCCGAGTTTGAGCGTCAATCAGGATGGAAACTGACATGTGAAACCGCCGTAGCTGCCGATACCGGGTACTAACCTGCACAAAATGCCCAAGACGGTGCAACGCCGTAAGAAACTTAAGGATCAATGTGCCGCGTTCACGTACTATGTGAAGTGCGACCATGGGAGCTATCCCATTTGTCGAGCCGTGTGTCGCGGACAGATCCGCGATTTCTGCGAGCGGCCGAGCGAAGCGGTCGTTGAACAGGAAGCTGGTGGCAACGGTTCAATCCATGCCCAGTTCGATGGGCCAGGGGAAAAGAATGCAACATTACGAAGCTCCGAAGATCCTCATCGTCGAGGACGAGACTATGGTCGCCGACGTCGTTAGCCGATATCTGAAGCGAGATGGATTCGAGGTCATGACCGCGAGTGACGGAGAAGCGGCTCTGGAGATGGCTGCCGAGTGGTCGCCCGACCTCGTCCTGCTCGATTTGATGCTGCCGAAAATCGATGGGCTCGAGGTCTGTCGACGGTTGCGCGCCGAGTCGACGGTGCCGATCATCGTGGTGACGGCTAAAGGTGACGAGGCAGATCGCATTGTTGGGCTGGAGCTCGGCGCCGACGATTATGTCTCGAAGCCGTTCAGCCCACGCGAGCTTGTGGCCCGCGTGCGCGCTGTTCTAAGGCGAACCCGACAGCCGATCACGCCACCGGCGGAAGGCACCGTGCGCGTCGGCCCGATCATCATCGACCCCGCCGGACGTCAAGCGAGCGTGCGCAACGAACCGGTCGAGCTGACCGCCAAAGAGTTCGATTTGCTCTGGTTCCTGGTACGAAACGTCGGCCAGGTCTTTACACGCACCCAGCTGCTCGATCAAGTCTGGGACTACGAATACTTCGGTGACGAAAGCACCGTAACCGTGCACATCCATCGTTTACGCTCGAAGATAGAGCCTGACCCAGTTCGACCGCAGTTCTTGAAAACGGTGTGGGGCGTTGGTTACAAGCTCGAAAGCTAAGGGCGGGCGCTCTCGCCCGATGCTCGCGCTGATGTTGCGACTCGCGGCGACACTTCTGCTACCGCCGATTCTGACACTGGTCTTGATCTTGATTCTGGCGCACCACTACCTGCACGCGGATGCGCCGGACCTCCGAACGCTGGCACTGACGCTTGGAGCATCGGCAGCGGTTGCGTGGGTGTTTGGCTACACCAGCCTCGCGCTGCTCCACGCCGTACGCTGGGGAGATCTCTGGACAAAAGTCTTCATTCCGGCTCTCATCGGCGTGCTCACCGCGCTCGCCAGCATCGTTATCACCGCGCAGCTCATGTTCATCAATTCCCACGACCTCATCCTCTTGACCCTCCTGCTGCTCTTTGCCATCGGCGTCTCGGTTCCGTTTGCCATGTTCGCGGCTCGATCGCTCGCCGACCGCGTGGCGGTCTTCAGCCGAGCAGCGCATGCCATGGCAGAGGGTCATCTCGACACTCGCGTTCGGGTCCAGGGAAACGACGAGGTCGACCGGCTGGCGATCTCGTTCAACACCATGGCGCGTCGACTCGAGGAGGCGAACCGCCTGCAGCTCGAGGCGGAGACGGCACGCCGTCAAATGATCGCCGCCATCTCACACGATCTGCGGACGCCACTCTCGTCGATCCAGGCCATGGTCGAGGCGATCCAGGACGGCGTCGTCGACGGCGAAACGACCGACCTCTACCTGGCGCAGATCCTGAACGAAGCTCGGGGACTGACGGGATTGATCAACGACCTCTTCGAGCTGTCGCGCATCGACGCTGGAGCGCTGCGTCTTCAATTGGAAGCGAGCCCCGCGGCGTCGCTCATCCGCGACGCACTCGATTCGATGCAACCAAAAGCAATTCAGCGAGCGATCACGCTCGACGGCGAACGGGACTGCGTGGGACTCCAGGTTTTGGCGGATACATCGCAGATTCAGCGCGTCTTCTACAACCTAGTAGACAACGCTTTACGCTACACACCCAATGGCGGCAAGGTGACGGTATATGCAGTCGAGTCGGGTCAGGAGGTCGTCTTCAACATCGAAGATACCGGCCCTGGCATCGATGAAGCTGATCTGCCGCACGTATTCGATCGCTTCTACCGCGCCGATCGCTCGCGTCACGACGACGGCGGTGCCGGTCTGGGGCTGGCAATCGCGCGAGGAATCGTGGAGGCACATGGCGGGCGCATCTGGGCCGCGGCCAGTTCTTCGGGGGCGCACTTCTCCTTCGCGCTGCCGAAGGCCGTTTAAACGACCACCGGCGATGCTATGTGGCGTTCTAATTTCATTCACGAAACGCGGGTGAATCGTTCAACTCCGTGCGCCGGTCTATGAAACTGGGCCACCGGCTAATCCGGTGGCCCAGTTCGATTCGAGGATTGGCGACGGTCGTCAGTCTGCCGACGGTTCTCCGACGCCCGTCAGTGATCCAACGGGCTCCGGCTCAGGCTCCGTGGCGATGTGACCACCCTCGGCCATCGCCGCGCCCGCCGCTTCAGCCAGCGTGCGCCGCAGCGGCACTTCCGTCAGGAAGAAGGTCACGGCCAGCGACAGGAGCATGAAGACCATACCGATCACGAAGAGATCGGTGATGGCAACCGAGAGCGCCGTGCGCACGGTCAGGATCACCTGATTGAAGAGCTGATCTCCTTGGCCTCCGAACGCCGTAAACGATTCCTTCACCTGGGCCACTGCATCGGGCGAGAGGATCAGCTGCGGATTATTCAGCTGCGCGAGCTGTTCCTTCGGAACCGTGGCAGTCACGTCAGCCGGAAGCTGCTGATTGAAGACCGTGTGAAAGCGACTCGTCATCAATGACCCAAGAATCGCCACTCCGAGCGTGCCTCCGATGTTGCGGAAGAACTGCAGGCTCGCCGTAACCTCGCCCATGCGCTTGAGTGGGAAGGCGTTTTGGACCACGATGGTGAAGAGACTCATGGTCGTGCCGATGCCGAGACCAGTAAGGACCATATTCCGCACGAGCTCACCTTTGGAGGAGTTGATCCCCATGCGCGAAAAGAGGAACATCCCGAGCACGGCAAGAACGAGGCTACACAGGGCCATCACTTTGTAACGACCCGTCCGGGACATCAACTGCCCGCCAATGATGCTGCTCACGACGAAGCCGAGCATCATGGGGGTTAGGACCGCGCCAGAGCTCGTCGCGCTGTCACCCATCACACCCTGCACGAACAGGGGCAGATACATGATGGCCCCAAACATCCCGCCCGCGATCAAGAACGAAGCCAAATTTGAAACCGTGAAGATGCGGTTTCTGAACAGACTCGGACTGAGGATCGGCTCCGCGGCGCGCGACTCGATGAAGAGGAATACTCCGATCATCACCACCGAGAACACAAGCAGGCCGATGATCTGAGACGACATCCAGGCGTACTTGTCACCCGCCCAGGAAAACGCGAGCAGCAAAGGTACGGTGCCGGCAACCAGGGCCGCGGCGCCGTAATAGTCGATCGTGTGCTTGTGCGCCGAGCGGATCTTCGGCAGCCCGAAAAACGCCGTCAGGATCGCGATCGCGCCAACCGGCATGTTGACGTAGAAGACCCAGCGCCAGCCAAGGTTGTCGGTCAGCCAGCCACCAAGCGTCGGACCAACGATCGACGCGATGCCGAACATGCCCGAGGTTAGCCCTTGCCACTTTCCACGCTCGGCCGGCGGGAAGACGTCGCCGATAATGGCGAACGCGATCGGCATCATGGCACCAGCGCCCAGGCCCTGCAGCGCGCGGAACATGATCAGCTGATCCATGGTCTGGGACATACCCGAGAGGGCAGAGCCGGCCAGGAAGAGGAACATGCCGCCAATGAAGAACCAGCGACGTCCGTAGATGTCCGACAGTTTGCCGTAGATCGGCACGGTCACCGTCGATGCCAGCATGTAGGCCGTGAAGACCCAGGCGTAGTGGGAGAGTCCCCCAAGGTCAGCGACGATGCGAGGCATCGCGGTACCGACGATCGTCTGATCGAGGGCTGCGAGCAAGATACCGAGCATGACGCTCGCGACGACTGGCAACACCAGCCGAATGTTGAATTGCTCTTCCACCGGATTTGCGGCGGCTGATGAGACTGGTTCGGCCATACTTCTCCCTTATTGACCCCTTCTATTCTTGCTCAGTTCGAGACCGACGCCGCTGGCTGCTCCAGCACGGCGCAGTTCCCTTGCGCAGCCACCATCTGCGCCAGACGACTCATTCCAGTTGCCAATGCAGAGAGGGACTCATCGTCCATCTCAGTCAGCCAGACGAAGAGCGACTCGCGCCCACCTTGACGCAGCTGCCGAGTCAGCTCTGTCCCCTTCTTCGATGCTTTCGCCATCGTGCGGCGCCGATCAGTCGGATCCTCCGCACGATCTACGAATCCGCCCTGTACCAATCGGTCAATGAGGTGGCTCGCGGTCGGCAGGGAAATTCCCAGCCGCTCAGCCGTCTGGCCGATCGTCGCCTCCCCAGCGTACTCCAGCGTGAACAGCGTTTTGAGCTGAGCCATGGTCAGATCGAGCTCAACCCAGTCTGTGACGGTTTGTCCGCGCAACGACCTGGTGACCAGCTCGTACGCCTCGACAATGGCGGTTACTTGTGACGACCGTGAATTCGTCATGGGCCTCCTCTACCTCGCGAACATTGTTAGATAATAAGACAATAGTTAGACGACGTCAAGGTATTTGACGTCGTCGAGCAAGCGTCTAAATCGCCTGACAGAATGAACAGATATAAGATGGAACCGAACTGGCATTCCTTGCGTATAAGTGAGTAGAGAGCCGACCCGAGAAACCGACTCTCAACATGCGAGAACTGGAGCCAGTGTGCTCCGTCCCTTCCCCCTTCCCAGCGTAGATCGGGCCAAATGGCCCGATCTACGTCTTTTGCAGTCCGCGTCGCCGGGCGGCATACTTGCCATCGTCAGAGCGCCTTGTTAATATGACACTAGCTGTGCGTACGTACACCCGGTCACGGTCCGGCGCTGGCGACGAGGGGATCGCGCGATGCAACCCACGCAGATCTGGCAAGCCGCACTTGGGGAGCTGCAATCCCAGCTTTCGCGTGCCAACTTTGAGACCTGGTTGCGCAACACCCAATTAGTGAACTGGGATGGCGAGTCGGCGACGATCGGCGCGCCGAATACCTTTGCCGTCGATCAGCTGCGCAATAAATTCGCGCTCCAGGTGCAGCAGGCGCTCTCCACCATTACCGGCACCAAGGTGGCGGTGCAGTTCGCGCTCCTCAACGCTGGTGAACACGCACCCCGCGCTCAGGCTTCACGTCGCACCTCTGCAGCTCGCGCCAGCAGCGCGACCGCCACCAGGACCGTCGATGCCGTCGTCGAGACGAGCCCGCATCAGCTCGAGCTGAGCGCGACCCCCGAGAGCGGGCTCAATTCCCGCTACGTCTTCGAGAAATTCGTTATTGGGGCAAACAACCGATTGGCTCACGCGGCGGCACTTGCCGTCGCCGACAAACCCGCGGCGACGTTCAACCCGCTCTTCATTTATGGCGGAGTGGGATTGGGAAAGACGCACCTGCTGCACGCGATCGGGCATCGCGCACTGTCGCGCGACCCGAGTCTGCTGGTGCGCTACGTCTCCTCGGAGACCTTCACCAACGACATGGTCAATGCCATCCGACAGAACCGGAACGAGGAGTTCCGCAGCCGTTACCGGACCATCGACATCCTGATGATCGACGACATCCAGTTCATCGCCGGGAAAGAGGGAACGCAGGAAGAGTTCTTCCACACGTTCAACGCGCTGTATCAAGCTGGTAAGCAGATCATCATCAGCAGCGATCGACCGCCCAAGGCCATCCCGACCATGACCGACCGCCTCCGTTCCCGCTTCGAGGGAGGCTTACTGGCCGATATCCAGGCGCCCGATCTCGAGACGCGTGAGGCAATCCTGGCCGAGAAGGGGCGCGAGCTCAACGTGGCCGTGCCGACCGACGTGCTCGAGTACGTCGCCCGACGGGTGCAAAGCAACATCCGCGAGCTGGAAGGGGCGCTCAACAAGATCATCGCGCTTTCCCAGCTGTATCAGCGGCCTCTCTCCATCGAGCTCACGATTCAGGCGCTTACCGACACCATCCTCGACCAGCGACGCCGCCAGATCACGCCCGACCGAGTCGTCGATGCCGTCTCCGACTTCTATCAGGTGGCCCACATCGACATGATTGGTCCGGGGCGTCGACGCGCAGTCGTTGTCCCACGTCAGGTCGCCATGCTGCTGCTGCGTGAGGAGACCGATTCGTCGCTGGTGCAGATTGGACAGCTTCTGGGCGGACGCGACCACAGCACCATCATGCACGGCATCGAGAAGATGGAGCGCCAGGTCGAGAACGACTCTCAGTTGCGCGGCGAGATCCTGGCGATCCGCGAGCAGCTGTACGCCAGGGAAGCCTGACCGCGCCCCTCCCAACCTTGTCCACATGCCGCCCCGCATGAGAATATCCCGGTCGATGACAGAGGGATGACAGGGGGGCCGGGAATGTCGACACCAGCGCCGGATCAATTTCGCAACACCGAAGCCTATTACCACCTGATTCTGGAGCGGGTGCCGCCGCGCGCCGACCCGCCGTTCGGCGCTCCAGAGATGCAGGAACGCGTCTGGGGCCGCACATGGGGCGTCCACAACGATGTTGGGCGACTGCGGCTCTGTGTCGTCCATCGCCCCGGCGACGAAGTCAACGTGATCGACCTCCACCGCTACGATCCCGCGATTGGCGCCTTCATCGACGATGACGAGCAGTGGTACTGGCGCGACAGCAATGCGCCGAATCTCGCGTTGATGCAAGAAGAGCACGACCACATGGTCCAGACGCTGCGGGACGAGGGTGTCGAGGTGGTCTATAACGACTGCCCGGCGCACGATTCGCACGCCGTTTTTCAACGGGACACGGCCATTGCCATCAAGGGTGGCGCGGTCATCACGCGCATGGGGCTGGTCAGCAAGAGTCCAGATTACGGACGACGAGGCGAAGAGGCTCATGCGACGCGCCTGCTGGTGAGCCTCGGCATGCCGATCCTGCTCACCATACAGGGCTCAGGACTCTTCGAAGGCGGCTCATTCACCTTCCTGAACGAGCACGTCGCCGCGGTTGGGATGGCGCCAAGACAGAACGAGTCGGGCGTACGCCAGCTGGAAAACGTGCTGGCAGAACAGGACGTGCGCGTCATTCGGGTGCCGCTCACCGGGTTCGCCATGCACCTCGATGGCGCGTTCATGATGGTCGATCACGACAAAGCGCTCATCAACGTGCCGCAGCTGCCGTATTGGTTCCTCGACACGTTGGAAGAGCTGGGCATCCAGCCGATCCACATCTGGCCCACCGACCGCAAAGCCATCAACTGCCTGACGGTTCGACCCGGTCGCGTCATCATCCCAACCGGCTGCCCGCGCACGATCGAACGACTGAACAACGCTGGGGTCGAGACGGTTGAGATCCCCTATGACGAGATCCTGAAGAACGGCGGCGGCATTCACTGCTCGACGTTACCGCTGATTCGGGACCGAGATTGAGGCGAAGGAACAAACGGACGAAATCGGCGCCCCGCGCGAGCGCTGGGCTGAAGCCGCAGCGCTGACCTATGCGAAGCCTGCTGAAGCAGGCTGAACGTACGCGGGCAAACGTAGGGGAGGGACCTGTGCCCTCCCTTCGGCCGCAGGCCGACGACCGCCACGCGATGCCCAACGTTAGGAATCAAAAACCGACGCAAACGTACCGGCGGCACCTGTGGCCGCCGTCGCCTGCCCCGGCCGAAAATCGCCCGGTAACGGCGCACTGCGTGCGCCCTTCGTGGGGCGTTGCACCGCCGTCGCCTGTCCGGGCCAAAAATTGCCCGGTAGGGGCGCACTGCGTGCGTCCGCGTGACCCGTTTCGCGCGACTTGGTATGCCGCACCATCAGACGCGGTCTCGCCAATGTTGGGCGCACCGCAGTGCGCCCCTACCAGCGTCGGCGGTATCCTGATATGTCGACGGCGCGCTGACGAGGAATCTGGAGCCGTCAGCGGCTGGTAGTGCACACGCCTGGCATTGAGATCTGACTGGAGAAATTATGACAACGGACAAACGAACGGTCGATGCGCTGGTCGAGATTCCGCGCGGCAGCCGTAATAAGTATGAGGTGGATGAGGCAACCGGGCGCATTCGTCTCGATCGCGTGCTCTACTCATCGGTCCACTACCCCACCGACTACGGATTCATCCCGGAAACGCTGGCTCCGGACGGCGATCACCTCGACATTTTGATCATCACGCACGAACCCACATTCCCCGGCTGCTGGATTGAGGCCGAACCGATTGGTGGTCTCGACATGGTGGATGAGAAGGGGAGCGACTTCAAAGTGCTGGCGGTGCCGACGGGCGACCCGCGTTTCGAGACGATTTCCGACCTCGATCACCTGGAACAGCACTGGCTGCGCGAGATCGAGACCTTCTTCGACACCTACAAACTGCTCGAGCGAAAGATGACTGAGGTCATTGGCTGGCACTCCCGTGAGGAAGCCTGGGAGATGATCGAACGCTCCCGTGAGGCCTATCGCGCCAAGCGAACCGGCGATAATTCAGCTAGCTGAAGTTCACAACTTCAGCCTGACACGCAGCTCGCTCAACTTGTCGATCGCGTCGTCGAGTAACGCGCGATGTGCTGGTGAATTGAGCCAATGGCTAACGCCGGATGGATGCGGCAACGGCACCACGAACGCCGTTTCCCGCTCGAAGACCCGTCCGATCAGCTCGGCAAGCGGCGAAGAACCGACAAAATAGCTGATCGAGAGACGGCCAAGGGGCAAGATCAGTTCGGGGCGGACCAGCGCAAGCTCTTGCTCCAGATGGCCGCGACAGAGAGCGATCTCGCCACGAGACGGCGCCCGGTCTCCCTTCCCGCCGGGCTTCGAGCCCGGGAAGCACTTGGTCAGCGACGTCAGGTAGAAGGCTGAATAGAACGTCTCCGGGTCGAATCCAGCACGCGACAGCCAGGACTTGAGCGTCTTTCCGGTCGCCCCCGAATACGGAAGCGGCCGCTCAGATACGGGCGCCGCCGGAGCCTGGCCCACGATCATGACGCGAGCCGAGGCGAACCCGTGGAAAATTGGGAGAGCCGACGGGATGTGGCCGCCGTCGACGCAGTGCTGACAGCTCGCCATGCGTGACTGCAACACGTGAAGCTGCCTCTGGCGTTCGACCGCATGCCGACCAGCGCTTGTGATGTCTCGGGTCACTTTTGAGGCTCACCATTCGTTTCTGTCTGAAGTAGATCGGTGGCAAGTCGATGAAAGAACGGACTGGCAAGACCGCGAAGTACCGTCACTACCGGCACCTCCAAATCGAGCAGCTTTCCATTTGGCAGCGCCAGACTGGGAAGCGACGAGTCATCCTGCGCCGATCTCCAGCTTGCCCCCAGGCTCGCCAGCAGACACTCACCCACGTACGTGACGATCGGGTATGCAAGCGACGCGACGAGACGGTCGTCGACCGCGTCGTAGACCGCGGCCATGTCGAGCATCTCACTCAGAACGGCATCAAGAACGGCGAGAGACGGCAGGTCGAACGCCAGCGGCTGGCCGTACTGTCCCTCAATGGCCCGCGCGAATTCCTCAGCAGTACTGCGAAAACGGTCGAGATCAGTTCTGTTCATGATGAAACGTCCCTAAGCCAGCGTTGACCGATCGACGACGAAGTTTAACAACGTCGAGGCGATTCGTGGCGTGGACTTGAGGGTGCTACGCAGAGCCGGGCGACCCTGCTGGAACGATCGATCCGCGCCCTTCAGTCGTTGACTGTCCCGCCCAGGCAGGTTCGCACGAGGCTTCTGAGCCTAACTGCTGCACACGACCGACCCAAACCGGGATGATACGGTGCAGCGACGCGACACAGACGATGTCGAGCTTCGTCCCCGATTCCTGATCGATGATCTCGAGGGCGCGATCGACACTCCAGGCTTCTCGATACGGCCTGGCCGATGTCAGCGCGTCGAGGACGTCTGCCACCGCGATAATACGGGCGTCCATGGGAATCTCGTCGCCCCTGAGTCCGTCGGGATAGCCAGATCCATCCAAACGCTCGTGGTGATGTCGCACTCCTGCGATCTCGCGCTGCAACGATCGCGCATGCTGGATGATGCGATGACTACGCACCGGATGCTCTTTGATCACATCGAACTCGGCGGGAGTTAGCCGGCCTGGCTTGTTCAGCACCGAATCCGGAATCCCGATTTTGCCGATGTCATGCAGCATGGCGGCCTGATTCAGAACCTTGAGCTGTTCTGAGTCGTATCCGATATCCTGGCCGATAAGCACGGCCAGCTCAGCCACCCGCTGGGTGTGCCCACGCGTGTACGGATCCTTGGCTTCGACAGCCTCCACGAGCGCCACGATCACATCGGCATAGCCACGCTGCAGCTGCACGATGGTGTCCCGCAGCAACAGGCCACCAACGACACCGTTGAGACTGCCGTTCTGGGCGTACTCGCGCACAAGTCCATATACCGCCGAACCGAGCGCCACAATCATCAGCACATGGTATTCCCACCAACTGGCATGCCAGGCCGGCGCGATGGTCATCGAGATCTGGCTCTGTGCCAGGAAGATAGAGCTGAAGAGGAATCCTCCGGCCAACGGCGATCCAGAGACCCGAAAGACCTGGAAGTACCTCAGAATCACGATTCCGAGCAGAAGCAGGGTCAGCGCAGAAAGCGAGTACGAAACCGATTTCTTACTAAGGAATTTGAAGAGCCCATCAAACGGAGTAGAGGTCGTGAGGTCGATGGCGTCGTCATCTCCTGCGTCGCTGGAGGCGTTGGCGTGCTGGGACGAAGGGACGCCATAGCCGTCTCCGGCGGATGTGCTCGTCGTGGCAGCGGATGGCGCGGATGAATGGCTTCCGGCCAACGAGGTTCCGATGGCGGTGGCACCGTAGGCGACCATCAGCGCCGCGAAGAGAACGGTGATGAGCGTTTGCCTCCTCACAATCAAGTCGCGTGCCCGTGGAGTCCAGCGGACCGTTGCCATCACCAGCAGCGTGGCGCCAACCGCCAGGCTAAGGCGCGACGAAAAGCCGACCCAAGGGTTGTTCGGGACTAATTCGCCGGGCGTCGTCAGCGCGTGAGTCATGAAGATGCCCGCGATTCCCATAAACGCAAGTGAGAGGAACAGAACGCGTGGGTCGCGCAGTTGCCCCGCGGCGATGCGCATCATGACCGCCATGATGAGCGCCAGGAGCGAGGCGAACGACACGATGTAGACGTGGAACGTCGGACCGGCCCAGACCGGGTCGCTGACGACATTGTTGAGCAATGACCAGAGAAGAATCGTGGGGAAGATCGCGATCAGTCCCCAGCCAGCTATCGCTCGAGCTTTCGTCATCATCCAAACCTCACGCGCATGAAAACGTCTGATGTCGCGAGACCGGAAGAATCGTCGTTCAAGGTGGAACGTGGCGACCGGTCCCTGGCACAAGCGCAATCCATCGCGTGCGGTGCCACTGGTCCATCATGTGAAATCCATCCTCTGTACGCGATGGGACTGAAGTCTTGAATTCATCCCTACTTCCGTCGCGTCTCCCGAGCCCTTCCATCAGCCACTCCGCAACTGTCGCGATTCCGACCCTCAATGGCGTTCGCTCAGTAGAAAACAGAACATATGTTCTCATTCCGCGAACTGGAGGTGGGGCCATGAATCGAGCCAGACGATGTGAACGAACTGGGTGTCGTGCCTGGGCGGTGCGTGGGGAATCCCTCTGCTATGCGCATTTGACCCAGCGTGCGGGCCGGGTAGATGACCGCATTCAACGAGACGATCGGATCGTCTCGCCGCGTGTTCAGGACGCTCTGGAAGCGCGTGTCGAGGAGTTGGTCTCTCACTACGTGGCCGACGCCGGACTGGAGCGAGATTCCCTGACGGAGGAGATAGGAGCGTTGCGCGTTGTGCTGGCACGGCTCCTCGCCGAGGAGGAGAGCGCGGCGCGACTCGCGACCTCGATTCCGCGCGTCGTCGACGCCGTCGTGCGTGCCGTACGCGTGCAGCGCAGTATGAGCGGCGCGCTCGCCGAAGGGCTGACCGAGGCCGTCACACAGGTGTTGCTTGAGCTCGGATTGGGCGGCGAATGATGACCACTCCACACAAGGAACATGACACGTTTCGCGACGGAACCGTTCTGCGGCAGATCATTGGTGACCGTCGTGACACTAAGTCCGTCGACGTGCAGCCTACCAGCGTCTATGAGGCGATCACGCGACAGATGGTCGTCGATCTGGCTGGTGAAATCCACTCGGTCCGTACGCGCATCGATTCGCTCTTTTCGGTCGTCGTCGGAGCGATCCTCCTGGATCTCCTGCTGCGCCTGGCTGGTTTCAGCTGAGCGCCCACACGTCCTCCCGACCTCGCGGACCACCCCAAAACCGCTCCAACAAGATCGCCTCCGACGACGGCAACTCAATGAGGCTCCCACGAAAAGGAGAAAAGACGTGACGGAACAGGAAGTCGTCCCAGATTCCGGCGGCACGGAAACGTCCGGAACGGACGAGAGCCAGACACACCACGGAGATATCGCCAGCGTGCGCGAGCTCATTCTCGGTGCCTTCTCGGATCTGGTGCCTGAGCTCGTTGGCGGATCGACCGTCGGCGAATTGATCGCCTCGGTCGACGTGGCGCGCAAAGCCTTCGCGGCCGTCTCGCACCAGATCAAGTCGACAGCTGCAAGGCCAGTCTCGGTACCAGCCGGGGCGCCCGCGCGTAACCAAACGCCGCCGATGGCTGAGCTGTCGCCGTCCGCGAAGATCACCGAGGGATTGCGCCAGCGTCGGGCGGCGAAGGGCTCGTAGGCGGGTCAGCGGGGGTTCTGACGGTACAGCGGAGGAGGCTTAGTCTATGGCGCTAACGAAGGCGGAAGCTGCCAAGCTCACGAACGACATGTTTCTGCGTGGGGTGATCGAGACGATCATCAAGGAGTCGCAGGTGCTTCAGTTCCTCCCGTTCATGGAGGTGACGGGAACCGCGCTCACGTACAACCGTGAGGCGACGATGCCGGCCGCGGCGTTCTACGCACCGCTCGACACGTGGAGCGAGGCGGCGCCGACCTTCACCCAGAAGACGGCCAGCCTGAAGATCCTCGGTGGTGACGCGGACGTGGACAACTTTCTGCAGCAGACGTACGCCGATCCGAACGACCTCGAAGCGACGGTGATCGAGAGTCGGGCGAAGGCGGTGGCTCACAAGTTCAGCGAAGTTCTTCACCGGGGATGTTGGCGGCGATGCCAATTAGTTCGATGGTCTGGTGAACGCGGTGGTCGTCGGGTCAGGTGCTGCACGCCGACGGCGCCGGCAGCGCCGGCGCGGATCTCTCCCTCGATCTCATGGATGAGCTGATCGACCTGGTGAAGCCTGGCCGGCCGGACGCTCTCCTGATGGCCAAGCGGACCAGGCGGCAGCTGAACCACTTCGCCGCGCGAGCGGGGCAGTCCTGGAGACGAGCGTCAACCAGTTCGGTCAGCACGTGCTGCTCTACGACGGGATCCCGATCATCGTCGACGATTGCATCCCGATCGACGGAGACGGTGGGGTCGGACACGGACTGCAGCAGCATCTACGCGGTGAAGTTCGGTGCGGATGGTGTGATGGGTCTGGAGAACGGTGGCATCCAGGTGCAGCTCGTCGGCGAGATCGCCGATCAGGACGCCACGCGCCATCGCATCAAGTGGTACTGCGGCATGGCCGTCTTCAGTGATTACGGATTGGCCCAGCTCGACGGAGTCAACGGGCCGTGATTCTGCGGGCGCACGGCAGTGCGCCCCTACCTTTGGCTACTCCCGTGTGCCCTCGGGATAGCACCTAGCCTCTGGGGGGCTGCTTCCCTGCGGCTCCCCACCCAACTCCTCTCAGGCTCGGTGTCGTGGTGGAGCCGGGGCCTGGCGCTCACGGCGCCGGGGCCGCCGTCTTCGTAAGCGGAAGGATGGTGACATGGCGTTGGTTCCGGCGGTGGGCGGATTCATCCCGACTCGTTGGCCGATTGGCTGAACGGTCAGGACGTCGACCGGATGAACCGCTACCGGGAGATGCTGGACTTCTACAGCGGGAACCAGTGGGATCGACGACGTCGGCCAGGCGAGACGCGGCTCACGGTCAACTACGCCCGGGCGCTGGTGCGCAAGACCGTGTCAGCTACGTCTTCAGCGAGCCGGTGTCGTTCTCGTTGCGCCGGCGTCGAAGCGACGGGCGTGAGTGAGGAGCTGGCGGCCGCGGTGGAGACCGGCTGAATGAGCTGACGATCGAGCAGGATCTCCACTCGCTGGACTTCAACACGATGGTCGACGCGGCCGTCGTCGGGGACGGTGCGTTCAAGAGTCACCTGGGATGTCGGACGCTGGCGCTCCGGTCGTCACCAGCGTGGATCCTGGCCGGCGTGTGGGCGTGGACGCGACCGGACAACGTTCGCAAGGTGACACGGGTCGTGCAGCGCTACTACCTGACGGCTCCGGAAGCCTGGGAGATGTTCGGCGTGGGCACGATCACCGGTGCCGGCAGCGTGCCGGTCGTCGAGGACTGGACGGACTCGCGCCTGCTGATCGAGGTCGGCGGTCAGACGGTGCGGGATGAGGTGAATCCGTACGGGTGGATTCCCGTACGTGATCTTCCCGAACGCACCACGTCCGCATGAGCTTTGGGGCGAGAGCGACCTGGTCGACCTGATCGACACGTGCCGCGAGCTCAACCGACGTCTCACGGTGGTCTCTCGCATCCTGCAGGTCTCGGGCAATCCGATCACGGTGCTGGAGAACGTCACCGGTGCGGACGGGATCCGCGCCGAAGAGGGCGCGGTGTGGGAGCTGCCGGAGGGCTCGAAGGCCTACATGCTCGACATGCTCTCTGGCGGCGGCGTGCGTCTCCACATCGAGTACATCGATGCGCTCTACCGGGCGCTCTACGACCTGGCTGAGACGCCGCGAACGGCGTTCGGTGATTCCGGCCGCAACGTCTCCGGTGCGGCGCTCGAGGTCGAGATTCAGCCGCTCGTGCAGAAGGTGCAGCGACGTCGTCGCGTGTGGGATGCGGTGTATCGGCAGCGCAATTCGATGCTGCTCGATTTGCTCGAGCGCTTCGGTGGTGAGCCGCTCGGCGGTGTACGTCGGACCGAGGCGGTTTGGGGTTCGGTGCTGCCGAACGATCGCCAGGCGCTCGTGCTCGATGAAGTGCAGCTCGTCGCGAGCCAGATACACAGCCGGCAGACGGCGATGAACCTGCTGGGCGACGTCGACCAGGATCGAGAGCTCGCACTGATCCAGCAGGAGGCGGATATGGGCCTGGGTGCTCAGGCACAGCAGCAGTCGGCCGCGAGCGCGGTCGACGCGACGTCGTCGGGTCTTTCGGCGCGGGTGGCGTCCGGTGCTTAGCGAGCGCAGCGCCCGAGGCGTCCATCTGCCGCCGTGGGGTTACAACCGTTGGCACTGGCGGCTTCGCCTGCGGGTTTGGCGCGTGCTCGATCGAATTGCGAGTGGGGCGTGAGGAATCGCGGTAGTTGGGCTGTGGGCATGTGGGTCAGGTCCCGAGAGCTGTCCACATGTCCACGGCTTCGTAACCAGTGGGGGTTGTGATGGGTCGGCGGTCTGAGCTGGTTCGCCCTCTGGCTGAGGCGCAAATGGCGATCATCGAGCGTTCGCGGCGCGTGGTCGACGCGTACGAGGGCGACGGCGGGTATGCCGCGTTGATCTCGGCGGTCGCCGATCTGAAGGTGTCGCTGGATCGGCTCGATGCGGAGTTCGTCGCGGCTGTCGAGCGGGTGTCTGCTGATCTGGACCGCGACGGTGCGTAAGTGCCCGCAGTGCAAGGGCCGGTTGTGGGTGTGGGTGCTCGGGCCGAAGAATGCCGGCCGATCGAGCTACGTTTCTCGGGAGTTCAGTCACCAGGTCGGCTATGACGAGATTCTGGTGACGTGCCGGCTGTGCGGTGGCCTGGGCGAGATCGAGGGAGATGAGCATGACGACGACGTTGGTGAGCGCTCGGACCCGATTGCGGACGGGGCTCGAGGATTCTACCGGCTCGCCTTTGTGGGCGGACGGGACGCTCGACGAGGGGATGAAGCGAGCGCTGGACGAGTACAGCCAGTGGAGCCCAGCGCAGGCGACGGCGACGTTCACGGCGGTGGCGGGGGACACCGCGCCACGGTGCCGGCCGGCGCGCTGCAGATTCGGCGGATCATCGATCCGAACGGCTGGGTGATTCCTGAGCAGGGCGCCGAGCCAGGGCGGTACGTCGGCGACCTCGAGCTCGGTTGGCTGGTCTTCGCGGGAGAGATCCGCTTCTCGCGTGCGCTGATCGCTGGCGATTACACGGTCTGGTACTTCACGGCGCACACGTTCCCGGGTTCGGACGCGACCACGTTCACGATTCCGGACTCGGACATTCCGTTGCTGATTGCTGGCGCCACGGTCTACGCGATCGAGGTTCGCGGCCGGCAGGAGTGGAAGCGCGGGCCACTGCCGGCGCGCTACTCGCAGGCGATGCTGGACGCTCGGGCTGCCTACTCTGCCGCCTGGCGAGAGCGACGTCGGGTGATCCGTACCAGCTCGCTGAAGTCGAGCAGCTGATGGACCTGGCCGCGCTGCGTGACGCGCTGGCCGATCCTGGCGAGTTCTCGCGGGTCTTCATGCCTCGTCGAGGACTGCGGCGCTACCAGGTGGATCCAGCCCGGGCGATCGTGCATGCAGTCTTCGACCGGCGGGCGAAGCGACCGACACCGGGTGAGTTCGCGGCGGTCTTCAGTCGCCAGAGCGGCAAAGACGAGATGCTCGCCCAGCTGTGCGCCTACCTGCTGCTGCTCTTCAGTCGAACGGGCGGTCAGGTGGTGGTGGCGCTGCCCACCATGCGGCCGCAGGGACAGATCGCGCTCGATCGGCTGGCGGCTCGCGTGCGAAACGAGCGCTTTCGTGCCATTGCCGGCCGCGCTCGAGTCAAAGACGGTTCGGTCGTGCAGCTGGGCGAGGCCTCGGTGCACTTCGTCTCGGCCGCGCCGACGAGCTCGAGCACGTGGGCAAACCGCGTCGCTGCTCCTGGTCGCAAACGAGTGTCAGGACATCGACCCGGATCGCTGGGATGCGGTGTTCGCGCCGATGGCGGCAGCTGAGAACGCCGTAACGCTCTTCATGGGGACGGTCTGGACGACGTCTACGCTGCTTTCCCGGCAAATGAGGTATCTCAGGACCTTGGAAGCCTCTGACGGCGCTCAGCGGCTATTTTTGGTGCCCTGGCGTCGCGTTTCGGAAGAGCTTCCGACCTACGGCGCGTACGTCGAAAGCCAGGCGAAGCAGCTGGGCGCCGAACATCCGTTCTTCAAAACCGAGTACGAGCTGGTCGAGCTCGACGGTGAGGGCGGTCTGTTCCCCAGCTCGCGACGCGGTCAGATGGTGGGGGATCACGCGCCGATCGAGCGCGGCGTGAAGGGCGAAACCTACTGCCTGCTGCTGGACGTGGCGGGCGAAGAGGAAGACCAGGCGCCCGACGTCGTGCAGTACGACCCGATGAGCCGGCGCGACTCGACGGCGCTGACCGTGGTGCGGGTCATTCGTCGGGTGGATCCGGTGACGGGCGAGAGCCGGCCGCGCTACGAAGTCGTTCGCCGCTACCTGTGGACGGGCGTGAAGCACACAACCCTGTATCACCAGCTGGTCGACCTGGCTCGCGAGGTCTGGCGAGCTCGTTATGTGGTGGTCGACGCAACCGGCGTCGGTGCTGGCCTGAGCTCGTTCCTGCGATCGGCGCTCGGTGAGCGTGTGGTGCTGCCGTTCGTCTTCAGCCTGAGCTCGAAGTCTCAGCTCGGCTGGGATTTCCTGGGCATCATCGACTCCGGCCGATTCAAGGATTACAGCGCGTCGATTGAGCGCGGACTGCTGATCGATCCTCGTTGTTGATTTCGAGTCGTAGCGAGCTGTCTGTGCTGTTCTGGCGTCAAGTGGAGCAATGCACGTACGAAGTGAGACCCGGTCCCAATAGGCTGATGAGCTGGTCCGTGCCCGATGCTCGGGTACATGACGATCTGTTGTTGAGTGCGGCGCTGGTCGGGGTGCTCGATGAGCAGGACTGGCGGCCGAGAGAGGCGAGAGGACGATGAGCGTTTACAAGATGGTCGACCGGGCGACTCCTCCCACGAGTGCTGAGCTCTCGATGCTGAAGACCAGCGGCATCTATGCTGTTGGCGGCTACGTGGGTGGGGTCAACAACGGCGGGCGGGCCTGGACTGCGCACCATGCCGGGCTGGTGTGGGCGGCTGGCTTTGAGTTCCTGCCGATCTACGTAGGCGAGAACGCCTGTGACGGCTGCAAGACTCCGGTAGAGCTGACCAAGGCGGAAGGGGATCGACGACGGGCTTGACGCGATCCGCTGCGCTCAGGCGTTCGGCTGCCTGCATGGGCCGCTCTGCCTGGACGTGGAGTACGGGACTTACATGGGGAACATTGCCGGGGCGCTTGCTTACCAGGCTGCCTGGGCGTCGGCCGTGTTTCGGCTGCCGGCTTTCTGCCGGTGCAGTACAGCGCCTGGCGCACGCCACAGGACTACCAGCCGGACGTGCCTACCGGCATGTGGGTGGCGAATTGGAATGACGTGGGCGACCTCTCCAAGATGCCGAACGCGAACGCTTCACCGGGCTCGGCTGGCAGTACGCCGACAACTGGAAGGGCTTCGACATCTCCAACGTTGACGGCGTTTGGTGGCATGGGTCGCCGGTGCCAGCGGCTGACGCGGGTGCTGGGTACGTGCGCTGGTTCTCTGAGACGGGTCACACCATGGCGCACGGCTTCCGGGCCTATTGGGAGGCTCACAGCGAGGCGCTGGAGCTCTTCGGCTTCCCGCTCTCGGAGGAATTCGTCGATGCTGCCGGCACGGTGGTGCAGTGGTTCGAGCGCGCGCGCTTCGAGTGGCGTCCTGGCCTGGGCCTGCCGTTCGATGTGCAGCTCGGGCGGATCGGTGCCGAGGCGCTGGGCGCTGACCAGGCGGCGCATCCTGATGCCTTCGCGCGGGTGCCGCAGCCATGACTAGGAAGCGAACGGTCTTCGAGTGGGTTTGCTTGGGTTGTGGTCGGCGCTGGCCTGGCGGGTCGTGGGTGTGTCTGATCGCTGGCCGTGAGTTGTGCGAGGCGTGCGTGAATCCACCGGAGGCTGCATGAGGCGGGTCAAGACGCGCAAGCCCTGGCGCTGTGACAACTGCGGGCGGGAGTTTCCTACCGGCAGCGCGGCGTACGTCGGCATGATGGGCAAGTGGATGCTTGTGGAGGGGTTTGGGCGCGTCCACGTGGACGGCGAGTTTCGGATCTGCAGCAGTTGCCGAGCTGAGATGGAGCGAGACCATCTCGACCCAGGGCCGGAGGCTGCATGACGATCTCGGACAGCTCCGGCCGCACGTCGACGAGAGGCACGGACACCAGCCGCCAGGCTGGCGACGTCTCCCGGCCAGACTCCAACAGCGCGAGATACGCGGCGATCGACAGCGGCGGCGGCTCGACGATCGACAACAGCAAGGTCAACACGGACCACAACGTCGGCAATGCCTTCGACGGGTCGACGGCGACCGGTGAGTCTCGGCCGTGCGCGCTGATCATCTGGTACGAGGAGTTCCACACCAAAGAGGACGAACGCGTCTGCCCGGAGTGCGGGCCGCTCGATAAGAAGTGGTACGAGGTTGGCAAAGGGCCGATTCCGCCGCTGCACGACCACTGCCGCTGCACGCGTGAGCTGGTCTGGTGGGACTGCTACCAGTCGGACGGTACTTGGCAGGATGGGGGTCGACCGCAGTGACGGAAAGTTCACTCGGCCGAGTGATTTTGGTTTACATAGTCGGGATGCGGGGTGAGCAGTGACGGAAACCTACGACATCACGCTCGACTCGACGGGCTACATGGTGAAGCCCGGGACGTACCAGCGTTACCAGGATGGGCAGAGTGAAGGGCGGGTAGGTCGGGTGCGACTGTTCGACTTCTACGGCGGTGGCAAGCGGACGACGCAGCTGGAGCGCGATCGCTTCCTGGGCGGCTCTGGCGCCTGGCCGACGCTCGACTCGCAGGGCATCGTGGCCGGGCCTCCGGAGACGGATCGGACGCTGCCAGCCAGCTACGACCCTTCCGACCCAGCCTGGTCGTTCGCCTACGCTGGCACGACCTACGTGGTCTCGGGCGATCACCTGTACAGCGTGGCGACCAGCGGCGGCAACTTCAACGGGCTCACCAGCGTGCAGACGCTCGCGGCCGACGTCGTGAGCTGCTGCCTCTTCGGTGACGAGCTCTATTTCGCCTATGGGTCTGCTGCCAACGCGGGCAAATACAACCTGGCGACCAGTACGTACACGGCTGGGACGCTGGCCTATACGGTGCGGCTGATCGGGGTCTCGGGTGCTCTGCTCTTCGCGGTGAAGCAAGACGAGACGACGCTGCTCCACAACATCAGCAGCGGCTCGACGCTTGGCTACGACACGAACATCCGGCAAGTGGCACACATGGACGGCGGTTTGTGGGTCTTCACCGAGAACACGCTCTGGAAGAACACGACGTCGGCCGAGGCCTCGATGCCTCGGATTGGCGCTGACGACGACCTGAGCTGGGCGGTGCAGCACTTCGGGCGGCTGTGGACGTGGATCTCGGGCGAAATCATGTACTACGACACGACCGACGACAGCTTCCACGGCACCGGCATTCGGGGCCAGGGCACGCGCGGCGCGTGCTCCGTCGGCTCCTGGCTGGTCGTGATTGTCGAGCACGAGATCAGCGGCGATGCCGAGATTTGGGGCTACGACGGCCGCGGCTGGTGGATGCTGGACGATGGGACGATCGACGCGCGGAATCCGGTCTCGATCGTGGGGAGCTGCGACGATGCGGACCTCCTGACCGGACGGGGCACGACGACGACGCACGCGGCAACCTGGCAATTCCTGACGCGGTCGACCGGTGTTGCCTACGGCTCGAGCTTCGAGCTGATCACGGCGTTGATGGATGCCGGCGAGCGGGATCTCGACAAGGTGTGGAGACGTGCCGGCGTGGAGCTGGCGACGCCCGACGATCGGGCGACGGCCGACAGCGTGACGGTCGCGCTCAGCTACTCGGTGGATGGCGGGGCGAATTGGGTGTCGATCGACAGCCAGAATCTGACGAATGCGAGTAGCCGGCTGGTCTCCGTGGGCGGTGCGATCGCGGCGAAACCGACGAGCCGGTTCATTCAGCTGAAGGTGGCGGTGAGCTCGATCTCGGCGTGGTGCCCGGTGATCGTGGGACTGTGGGCCGAACACGAGACGATGGACCTCCCGACCAGGCGGCGGCGTTGGAAGTTCACGGTGCAGCTGACCGACCAGGTGGTTATCCGTGACGGATCGATCGACGACACCGGAGCTCGGGACCTGGCGATCGGTCTGTGGGACTAGCTGGGACAACGGCTCGATTGTGACGTTCAAGGACGTCGACTACGACGAGACGGTCACCAGCTACAGCGTGCGGATTGCGGGCATCCGTGAAGTGATCACGAAGGCGGCGGACATCGCGATGGCATCGAGCGATGTGGAGCTCACGCTGGTGGAGGTGTGACGTGGTTGTTGGCTACGATGGGGTTGAGAAACGCAGGCTGATGCAGCATTGGCAGGCGTTGCGACAACGAATTGGGAGTGATGGGTTTGCCGTTTGAGTTGCCAAACGGTGCTACGATTGCGACAGTCACACGGCGGTTCGCACGCTCCATCGACCACGCAATACGTGGAGCAAGAGAACGTCGCTCGCTATGATCGTGCTTTCAACAACCTGCGAAGGGGACAGAGGTGGCGGGCCGAGTCGTCGACATCCGAACATCAGCCGAGAGCAGCGATACTTCGATTCGATTTCGCACCGCCACGCTTAGCGACACCCTCCTCCTGCGCGGTCTGCAGCGCCGATGTTTCTCTGGAAGCCAGGCCTACGGCCTGGCTACTTTGTTGCTCCTCTACTTTTGGCCGAAATCGCAAATTCTGGTCGCGTGCTGCGGCGAGCGAATCGTCGGGTGCGTGGTTGGCGACACCGATGGCTCGCAAGCGCGCGTCCTCAACCTGTGCGTCGACCCAGATTACCGGCGGCGTGGCGTCGGAATGACCTTGCTCAACGCGATTGAGTCGGGCCTCAGCACACCCTACGTCACGCTCATGGTCGAGGATAAGAATCTCGGCGCTCAGGCGCTTTATCGTCTACAGGGTTATTTGCCGGTGAGCGACCTCCGCAACTATTACGGTCGAAACCGCCACGGCATTCTGATGCAAAAGCACCGTTCCTCGTAAGCTCTCGTCCCTCCGGGACGATCTTCCACCAAGCCTCTGAACGGATTAATCGTCGCCGTGATCGACGTATGTGCGATCATACTCGCAGTGCCATTCGTTGGTGCCGAAGGTAAACTCTGAACTGAAGCGGCGGGCCAACCGGCGTTCGATTGGCAAGACGCCCGCGCTGAAGCGAGAATCTGATGGCTCAAGACACACCACGGCGATCCCGCGTGTCTCAGCAGGTTGTGACAGAAATCTGCCGATTGATCCGGCAGGGCGTCTACACGGCAGGGGACCAACTACCACCAGAGCGCGAGCTCGCCGAGCAGCTTCAGGTGAGCCGTCCGTCGTTGCGCGAGGCGCTCCGCGTTCTGGAATTGACCGGCATCGTCGAATCCCGCCACGGCGGCGGAACCTTCATCCTCGACATGTTTCCCGCGGGGGTGGTTTCGCCCCTTTCGATTTTGCTCGAAGCCACCGGCGATGCCGTCGGTGACCTGTGGGAGATGCGGATCATCTTCGAGCCGGCCATCGCCGCCAGAGCCGCCGTGCGAGCAGACCCTGAATCAATCGCAAAACTCTCACGGCTTGTCGAACAGCTCCATGAGGCGGCCGCCAACGGCGCGTCTGACGACGTGGCTATCCAGATCGACCGCGAGTTCCACAGCGCGCTCGCGGCCGCATCAGGCAATCAGGTCGCCGTGCGCGTCCTCGCCCTGATCGGCGAACTGCTGATGGAAGGACGGCGGCATTTCATTACATCGGATGAGCGACGACACCTCGCCTACCTCGGACACCGGCGTATCCTCGAAGCGATCGACGCCCGCGACCCAGTTGCGGCTCGCGTCGCGATGATGCAGCATCTGGAAGAGATCGAAGCCTTCATCTTGGGGGAAGTGATCAGTGAGGGCTCGGCTGAAATCGACTCGAACGAACCGGCTGGCCACGTCGCGGCTGAATGCTGACCTTTCTCGGGTAAACGTCGGGCAGCGTGCTGGGACCGAATTGGGGCACGTGCCGAATCTTCATCACCGTCGAGCAAAGGCGACTCGCACGATGCTCGCACTTCTGTTCCTCGTCTCAGTCTTCGCCATGTTGGCACCTCAAGCTGGCGCAACGACGACGCCCATGCGCGTCTATTTCTCCGCCACCGGACACTACCTCAGCTATGGGTTTCTCGATTACTGGCGCGAACATGGAGACCTGGCCCAATTTGGGTATCCCATCACTGACGAGCTTAGCGATTCGGTTACCGGTTACATCGAGCAGTACTTCGAACGAGCGGTGTTCGAGTGGCATCCAGACGCCCCGGCAGGTTGGCAGATTCAGCTGAGACGACTCGGCGCGGAAGCAGTGAGCGATCGCAAGGACGCCGCGGCTTTGCAACCGAACAATCAGCAGGACGCTACTTGCGACTATTACAGCCAAACCGGCCACGAAATTTGCGGGCACTTTCTGAACTATTGGGAGTCGAATGGCGCGCTCGCCATGTATGGCTATCCGCTCAGTGACGCGTTCAGCGAGGGCGGTTACACCGTTCAATACTTCGAACGAGCCCGCTTCGAATGGCATCCAGAGAATGCAAGCACTCCCTATGCCGTCCTTCTCGGGCTACTCGGCCAAGACGCGGCACTACGTGACGGCGTCGACCAATCGCCACAGCCTGCATCGCCCGACGTACCGGAGTATGCTCCCGAGCTCTTCAATGACGACACCCTGAGCTACAACGTGCCGGTCACGTATCATCCCCAGCAGGACCCAGATTGGTGCGATCCAGCCGACGTGCAGATGTGGCTCGAATCGACCGGTGTGTCGCTCATCGGTGCGAGCGACAGTAACGTACAGAGCGCCATCTGGACCTACGAGATCGGGCACAACGACGGGTTCACATTGGCCGAGTGGCACGCATCTCCCTATGCCGTCGCCAGTGCGTTGAACGCCTTCGGAGCCACCGAGCCGATCGGTGACGCGGCGTTCGACGACATCTACAGCGCGGGCCAGGTCATATCGACCAGTGTGGCAATTCACGGCCAGCCCGTGATCGCGTTGGTGGACGACGGCAGCTCACTACGTCCTGATCACCGGGGTTCTGCTCGGACCGGGTGGAGTCGACGCTCCACCAAAATCGGTGACGGTCTATGATCCGTGGGCCATCAGCGCGAATCGCGACGGCTACCCAGCCATGGGTCAGGGCACGATCTGGGATTGGGTCACGTTCTCGACCCGCTTCAATCGAGACAGCACTAGCGATCCCGGCATCTGGTCCGGCAAATGGACGCTGATCGCCGCTGGACTGCCGCTCAATCAATAGGCCTGTTGTCCGCTAATTCACTACTTGATCGCGAGTGCATTGGCTGGCGACGCGACGCCCCCGAGTTTGTTCAACGGTGCTGACGTGAACATGAACTCGTAGACGCCGTCTTCCGCGCAATCGGCTGCCAGGTCTTCCAGGTAGAACATCTCACCGATCGGCATCCCCCAGAGTGGCAGCAATGTCTGGTGCAGCGATACCTCCATGCTGGCAGGCGGCCAAGCCTCGAAACTGGGCGCGTCTCCAGCCACGGCAGCAAAGTGGTTGTCCCACAGAAAACGGAACGTGTCGGGGCCCTGGGCGACGCCAATGAACGTGTGGGGTCCGTCGGCGATCTCCGCGCGCTGCGCCTCATCGAGTGTGTCGTACCAAGCGGTCCAACCGGTGCGCACGATCAGGATGTCGCCTGTTTCAAAGCGGGTCCCTTGCGCGTCCGCCACCTCCAGCAACTCGCTGGCCGGAATTTCGATTCGCTCCCCGGCAACGTGCGAGAATCCGTGTTTGGCCGCCCAACGCTGATGATCGAGCAGCACGCCACGCCCCACCATGCCACGTCTGGCCCACGCCTGGATCCCGTTTCGCGTTCCGGTGGCGCCGGTAATATGGGTCTGAATCGCCGAGCCGTAGAAGCATTGGCACTGCGCGCTGCCCATATGCGTCAGTCCGTCCCAGTGGGTCGACGACTGAGTGTTGAAGTCAGTGTAGACGTCGTCATTCACAAAAGGCCGCTTGTTCTTGATGGTGTGCGTCAGACGTTCACGACGGAAGAGTGGTGGGTCCGGAAGCTCGAGCTTCCAGTTTAACGGGAAGGATCTGCCGCTCCGTACCAGCTTGGCCGCCGCTTCGGCTCGCTCCGGGGTGAGCAGATTGATCATGCCCACTTCGTCCCCATCACCCCAGAATCCCCAGTTGGAGTTTTCCGGCGAACCCGTGCTGAACGGAAGCTCATCAAACGACGGTAAGGTATTTGGCTTCGTCTGACTCATCGGCGGGATCGCCCTTCGTGACCGCGCACGCATTTGGCACGGTGCGGATTTCCGATTCTCGAACCTGGCCATTCTAGTTGGCAGCGGCCGAACTGGTCAAAATGAGGGGATTCGGAACGAACGCAATCGAACGTTGCTCAAGGGTGATGGCACGACTTCGGCGACAATATCACCGATGTTGTCAGGAAATCCGGCCTCTGCTACGCTCTTCGCAGCCCCGCAGGGCGAATCCACTGAAACTACATGACGGTGAGAGGATTCACACCGTGCTCATAGACGGTCGGATCTGGTTGCTCATTGGCCTGAGCATCGCCATGCTTTTCACGATCGAAGCAATTGAGGATTATACCGACGGCGCATGGCCGCAGATGCGGCGATCATCCGGCTATTTTGACGTGCTTGGAAGCTCGCGTGGGCTGTGGGTGGCGGTCGCTATGCTCGTGCTGCCTGGACTTGTTCTCACCATTCTGAATCTCGCCGTCCTGGTCTGGCAGGACTTGCCGTATGGCAATACGCTACTGTTGGGAACCATCTTCATCATCGTCGGCTGGCTCTTATTTCTGGCAACTACCATCGACCTCGGCGGAATCGGCGATTATCTAGAACGGAGCGGCGTCATTGCTCCGCTGTCGCTCCTGGTCGTCCTCGTGGTCGGGGACCTGCTCCTGCTGATCGCCTTGATTCAGATCTTCCCGCACGACTTCCACTCGCTTCTGCCATAACCAGCCACGAACGTCGCCCTTGTGCACATCTTTAGCTAAGTGAATGGACATCGTCCCGACGACCGTTGGCTGACGGGCCGGTCGGTTGGTCAGCTGCCATCGTGCCCGCCAGATAATACGTCAGGCTCTGCAAGGCGCTGGTGGGGTCGATCTCGCGCGTCCAGACGTTCGAGGGCACGCGCAGTACCACCGGCGCATAATTCAAGATGGCGCGAACACCGGCATCAATGAGCTGGTCGGCGACGGCCTGCGCGGCTGACGCTGGTACCGCGATGATGCCGATGCGGATACCCATCTGACGCACCACTTCGGTGATTTCGGATTGATCGAGCACGACGACGCCGTTGACCTGCTGTCCGACATCATCTGGATTGCGAGCGAAGATGGCTGAGATGTGGAACGAGTTCTCCTCAAATCCGTGATAGCGGGCGATGGCCTGGCCGAGATGACCAAATCCGACCAGCGCGGCGTCCCATTGCCGATCGAGATGGAGGATCTGGGTGATTGCTTGCTCCAGGCGAGCGACATCGTACCCTTTACCCTGTTTCCCGAAGCGACCAAAGTAGGACAGGTCACGACGAATTTGAGCCGCCGACACCCCAATTCGACTCCCAAGCTCCTCGGAAGACGCGCTCGAGATATTTTCGAGCGCCATTTGTCGCAGGGTGCGGACGTAGACTGGCAGGCGGCGAATTACAACATCGGGGATCGCGTCATGTTTCATCATTCGTGCCCAAATATCGAGAGCGAGCGTGCGTCACGCGAGAATTGACGGTGCCGACTCGAACCGCGGTGCACCGGCTCTGCAGCCCGGCTGCATGTGCGTTTCATTCAGTGCGGACATCTCGCGATTTCTCGTCTAGGAAAACGGCTGTTATGCTACCATCCGTCCCGTCGGTGGTCAAAGCAACCGGCCCTCCCACAGCACGAAAGACGGATGAGCCGGCCGAGATCGTCGCCGATGGCATAGGCTTCCGGCCGAGAGGAACGCATGGTCGCTCGACTGAGGTCCATCGCCAACCTGCAGCAGTACCGGCGACAGATCTTCCCGCTCGCTTTGCTGGTAGTTCTGATCGCGCTTGGCACCATTGGCTACATGGCCATCGAAGGCTGGTCCGCCGGCGACGCGCTCTATATGACCATTATCACGATGTCGACGGTCGGCTACAAGGAAGTGCATGATCTGGACGCGCCGGGTCGTGTTCTGACGTCCCTCCTCATCTTGAGCGGCGTTGGCGTGCTGTTTTTCAGCGTGACCAACTTAATGACCTGGATTGTCGAGACGCAAATGAGTGAACGCCATTCCGAGCAACAGCGGCGCAGCCGCATACGCGACCTCCGCAACCACGTAATCGTGTGCGGCTACGGGCGCGTTGGTCACTCCATCGTCGACGAGCTCAGCCACGACAGCATTCCATTGGTGGTGATCGAGTCGAATCCCCAACGCTTTGATCTCTGTTTGCACGACGAAATCCTTGCCGTCATGGGAGATGCGACCGAGGACGCGACACTGGTCGAGGCTGGCATCGTGCACGCGCGCGGACTGGCCATCGCGCTCGATGACGACGCCAAGAACGTATTCATCGCGCTCACCGGTCGGGCGCTCAACTCAAACATCGAAATCGTGGCGCGTGCCGGTCGTAGGGAATCGGAAGGAAAACTTGCACAGGCGGGGGCGCACCGAGTTGTGTCACCGTATGCCATGAGCGGACAGCGCATGGCCGCATTATTCACGCGGCCGAGCGTGGTCGACTTCATCGAAACGACCTTGCGACGCGGAAACCTCGAATTCAACCTCGAAGAGGTCACCATCCCCGAAGCTTCGACGTTGGTCGGCCTCACCGTACAGCAGGTTCACTCGCAGGTCGGGAATGGAGTGACCATTCTGGCGATCATCACGGGGCAGGGTTTGGTGCCCAGCCCACAACCCGACCATCAACTCCACGTCCACGACACCTTGATCGTCGTCGGCAGAGGCGATCGCCTGAAGTCGCTCAACGACATGGCGAGCACGCGGACCTCGCCCCCACCTCTGTCTTAGCCAGGGCGAGCGGCATCCAAGAGCCGTCCACGCGCCGTGGCAGGGCTACGCTCGTCAGAAGTGAGAGAATCCCAGATTCGATCGACCAGCTTGTCACACAGACCCACCCGGCCGTCGCCGGTGAGCCAGATGGCAACATGCATGGGGTCGGTTGACTTGCGTCGTGGTGAGAGCTGTTCCAGCAGCGCGTAACCCCCTGAAACAGTGAGGAGGCTGACCGATCCCAACGAGCGATCGGTTACCGCGACCTCAGCGGACTTTGACTGCCCCATGAGATCGAGCATCGAACGGGCCATCATCGGACCAATCGGAGATGACAGGGCGCCGGCCGTGATCAGAGCACGCGTGGGACATTCGTCTTCATTCGTCCGGGTTGTTGCTGTTTCAGTGCCTCGCCACCACGTCGCCACGGACGGGTCGATCGGGAAGTTGGGAAACGCCCAGCGATACGCCTCGACCGCGTCGTGACCGGGTGAGATCGGCAGAAGACTAGGTCCAGCGATCACCATCGAGCGCCGTCCATGCAGCAGATCGACGATCATGTGCAGTCGCGACAGACTGACGGCATCCAGACCGGACCGCTCAATGAGCGTGCTGGCGGACGAGAACGGCGCGTCGTCTCGACTCGACTCCAGCGCGCGAACAGCCTGATCCTGGACGTCGACGCTAGTTGGCGTGAGCGTGGCGAGCTGATCCATTCGGGTGACGAATTCCCGACGCGCCTCGATCGACATATCCAGTAGCTCTCGCCGAGCCTCGGCATCGAGCGCAAACAGCTGAGCGTAGTCAGCCAGCTCTTCGTCCAGCCGCGCCACATCCTGCTCGAGACGGACAAACTCATTCACGTCGACGCCAAGCGCGTCGGCGATCTTTGCCAGCACCGGGAAGCTTGGGAGCGTCTGACTCCGCTCGAGGCGGCTCAAGTGTGACGGCGAAACCGCCGCCACTTCGGCGAGCTCGTCCAGCGTCAGTCCGCGAGCGCGACGCATGCGACGCACGGCGGGGCCGATTCGCTGCCGTTGTACCGAGTGGCGATTCATCGTCGACACCCCTCCATTGGCCGCCGCGAAAACGCGATCGGCGCTCTCCGTCGTTGTCGTTACCGCGATTCGACTTCGTCGTGTTGAACTCCGCACGATTGACGCCAACAAGATCATCATCGACAAACCTTGCTTGATACTTCCCGCCATTTCTAAATCTGGACCGTTGACCACCATTTCTCAGTGATTTGTGAACATCTCTGATCTATTCATGACCATTTGTGATCTATTTATTGACATTGGGTCGTGATGCCCCTACAATGATCGTCGTTAGGAGGGAATCGTGTATACGTCCCCATCAAGCTGTCCAACCTGCGGGCATGAACTCGAGATTCGTGAATTGAGCTGCCCGTCCTGCCACACGACGGTGCGCGGTCGCTGGTCCGCCGGAGTCTTTGGCCGGCTCACTGAAGATCAGCAGACCTTCTTACGCATCTTCGTTCGCAGCCGCGGAAACCTGAGCGAAGTCGAACGGTCGTTGGGTGTTTCCTACCCGACGGTAAGAGCCAAGCTCGAGGAGATTATCGAGCTGATGCAAGACGATCCGGCCCCGGAGGCCGGCTCATCCGAAAGCCGCGACGACGTGTTACGCCAGATCGCCGAGGGCAAGCTGTCCGTGGATGAAGGCATGGCTCGCATCCGCGGCATGAACTCCTGAGGAGAATTCTTCGATGACTGCAGAACAACGATATTCAGCCGAAGGACTGCTGCACGTAAGCGTCGACGTCGACGCCCGCGACATCGTCGCGGCATGGACCGATACCAGCGAGATCCTGGTTCGGGGCGACGACGTCGAGGCGGTGATCGAGGTCGATGAGCTCTTCATCACATCAGGCGGACGCAGACGAGGGCGATCCGAGCCCATCGAGCTTGAGTTCCCAACAAGTTCGATCGGCTGCGAGATCAAAGTCCAGAAGGGCGACATCCACCTCCGAAATCCGCAAGGGAGGGTCGATGCCAAGACTGACAGCGGGGACATCACGGTAGCAGAGGGAGTCGGGACATTGACGCTGGCGACCGGCCGCGGCGACCTGAAGGTGAATACGTACCAGGGCGAGGTGATCACCAGCAGCGGTTCCGGCGACGCTCGCCTCGATGACGTCGTCGGGCCCCTGACTGTGCGATCTGGTCGGGGCGACGTGTCAATCAAAGGGGGTGGCGGGGCAGCAACCATCGCCGTCGGCTCTGGCGACATGATCATCGACGGCCGGGACAGCGACGAACTGACGGCCGCAGGTGGCAGCGGAGACATTTCCATTGAGGGTGGCAGCCTCGGACGCTCGTCGATCACCACGGCATCCGGCGATATCCGCTGCCATGCAGCGCTCAACATCGCCAGCTATGACCTCACTGCGTCTTCAGGCGACATCAACCTTGGCATTCAGCGCGGGCTGAACGCGCGCGTGGACGCCGCGACGACACGTGGCAGCGTCAGCTCCGACCTTCCGTTGGTTGCCATCAACCAACGTGGGCCGCGCAACCCATTAGGGAAGCGCCTCGTCGGAAGCACCGGCGATGGATCAGACCGCGCCGAGATCACCCTACGCACGTCAAGCGGTGACATCGACGTGCGTTGGGCAGGCGATTCGTCCTCTACCTCCACACGCGTCTCGCGCAAGGGCGCCAGCCGCGATATCGACGTTCAATGGGGCTCCGGCGCGGTTCCCGTCGCCGGTCGTGTCAAGGGACGCTTCGGCGGTCGAGACATCGAGTTCCGTTGGGGCGAGGGATCGGAGTCGAAAACGAACGCTTCAAATGCATCAGACAAATCGACAGAAAGCTCGAACACGTCGCCGTCGCCATCCGAATCGGCATCGGCGGCATCGTCCGCCAGCCCAACCATGGAAGACGATCGCAAGCGCGCCATCCTGTTAGCGCTGGCAGACGGATCCCTCTCAGTAGAAGAAGCAGGACGTCTGCTGGACATCATTGACCAATCGACCGATAGCTCGGGCGGAGAATAACGATGTACGCCATCGAAGCGAACGACTTGCGACGCACGTTCCGCCGCACGAAACGTTTCTTTCAACATGGTCCGGAGTTCGTGGCAGTCGAGGGAGTCAATCTAGCTGTGAAGCCCGGAACGATCTTCGGGCTGCTGGGTCCCAATGGCGCCGGCAAGACGACCACCATCAAGATGCTCTCAACGCTTCTCATTCCCACGAGTGGCGAGGCCCGGGTGGCCGGATACGACGTCGTGCATCAAGAACGTGAGGTTCGACGGCGCCTCGGCGTCGTGCTCGGGGGAGATCGCGGGCTCTATGGAAAGTTGTCGGCGCGCGACAATCTCATCTACTTCGGCAACCTGTACGGGATGCCGCGGAATCGAATCAACCTGCGTGCCGATGAGATGCTCGAGATGGTCGGTCTGGCGGACCGCTCCGGCGATCGAGTCGAGGGGTTCTCTCGCGGTATGAAGCAGCGCCTGCACCTCGCTCGCGCCCTGCTCCACAATCCACCGGTCGTCTTCCTCGACGAGCCGACCATCGGGCTCGACGTGCAGTCGGCCGTCAAGCTCCGTGAGATCGTCAAGTCGCTGATGCCGAACCACACCGTCCTGCTCACGACCCACTATCTGCAGGAGGCGGACGAGCTCTGCGACCGGATCGCGATCATCGATCGCGGCACGATCCTCCTCGAGGACACGCCGGCGCAGATCAAGCGCCGCGTCGGCCATGGCCATCGCTATCTCGTCAGAGTCCACGGTGAGACCAACGCCTCGACGCTCGAATCGCTGCGTGGTCTGCCCTCCGTGAACGACGTAGCGCCAGGTATCGCAACCGACGGAATCTCAGACATCACGATCCTTTCGTCCCACGAGAGTGCGGTGCTCGATGGCGCTGTTCGCGTGCTGCACCACCATGGCGTGCGCATCGAATCGATCCAGACCATGGAACCGACGCTCGAAGACGCGTTCCTGGCACTCACGGCGGGAGGCAACGTATGAATACCCGCTGGGTAAGCCAATTCGATGACCTGGGAGTGTTAGGTCCGGCGGTTGCCATGTCGCTGGCCAGCACGTCGCGAACAGTGCGTCAGACTGGATCACATCACGGAGGACACAATGATCGATCACGCGTGGATGACCTCCGTGACGCGACGCGGGTCTGCCTGGCGACGGCACGCTCGTACATGATCCATCGCATGGCCTATATCGTCGACGTGATCCGCTGGCCGCTCTATCCAACGTTCTACTTTCTGACGCTGGTGCTGGCTTACCAGATCGCTGGACGCACGAGCGTGGACGGTTTCGACGCGCGCGGATATCTGCTCGTTGGCACGATCGGCGTCGTGCTGTGGCAGGCCAACCTGTGGGCGGGCGGGTATGCCATCGAATGGGAGCGCGATCAGGGCACGATCAACGCGCTCTTCCTCACACCCGCTAGTCGCGCAGCGGTGATTTTGGGGTACGCGCTCGGATCGCTAACGGTTTGGATCGTGCCAAACGCGTTGATCCTGGCCGGGGTGGCCTATCTGGTCCACGCTGATGCGAATGTGCGTGATCCGCTCGCGGTCACCGCATCATTCGTCAGCCTGATCGTCGCGACGTTTGCGCTGGGCTTCGCCGTCGCGGGAATCTTCGTTCTGTCGCGGCGCGCCAACTTACTGGCCAACTTCTTCCAGAGCCCGATCTACCTGCTCAGCGGAATGCTCGTACCGATCTCAGCCCTGCCCGCATCCATGCGACTGCTCTCGGCGGTGTTTCCGCTGAGTGCCGGGATGGAGGCGCTGCGCGGCAGCCTGCTTGGAGGCGCTGGACTCGTCGACGTATCCGGCGATCTGGGTCGGCTTCTGGTCCTTTCGGCCGCATTGTTTCTGTTCGGTCTCGTGATGTTACGGAGAGTCGAGAATGTCGCAAAACGTGGTGGAGAGCTCGATTTTGACTGAGATCAATGCCGCTTACGCCGCATGGCTGGCAATGACCAAGATGCGGTTCGACGAGTTCGCTCGCAAGGGATCGCTCTTCATCTGGGCAATCCGGCCGGTGTTCGATCTGGCCATCGCCGCCCTGATTTACAGCGGTGGACGCAAGGACCTTGTTCCGTACATCGTGGTGGCCATGACGGCTAACTCGCTCGTCTGGAACAGCATTTTCTGGGTCGGCGAGATCCTGGATCGGGAACGACGCAAAGGCACGCTCCTCTCCCTCTTTCTGGCTCCATGCTCTCGCTTGAGCTGGATGATTGGGTTCGCGGGTTCGGGGATCATCGAGACGACTGCCGGCGCGGCGACCGTGTGTGCGGGTGGAATGCTCCTCTTCGGAGTCCGCTTCCATCCGAACTATGTGACGCTCGCCGTAGTCTTGCCCCTTTTCATGGCATCACTCATCGGCATTGGTCTAATCATGAGCGGACTGGGACTGATCACGAAGCACGCCAACGAGCTCTCGAATCTGGTCTTTCCGGTGCTGACGCTGCTTGGTGGGGTCTATTATCCGATCAGCCAACTCCCCTGGTTCCTGCATGACCTGGCCAGAGCCCTTCCATTGGGTTACGGGTTCCAGGCACTCTCAGACGCGGCGTTGCACGGCGCCTCCTTGGGCGACGTGAAGGCCTCGCTGATACCTCTAATGGGCTTTGCTGCGGTCCTTCCGATTGCCGGGACAATCATCTTCATGACGCTGGAACGCTCGGCACGTCGCGGAGGAGAGCTCGACCTCTACTAATGGACGCGAACAGCTAGAGCCGAACACTCGCGGATCAAACTGACGACGAAGTAATTCGACGACCGATAAAGGCATGAAATCGGTCGCCGCCGGGGATCGTATTGTCAATCAACGGATGAAGAAGAGGAACGACGAGATGGAACAGGTGCAAACAGAATCAATCGTGCGGCGACGGGCACCTCTCCTGGCGCTGCTGGCGGCGAACACGGTCTCGGAGATCGGCAGCATGCTGACGCTGATCGCCTTGCCCTGGTTCGTCCTGCAGACCACCGGCAGTGCCGCTCGCACCGGTCTCACCGGCTTCTCGGTCGCCATCCCCGGCTTCCTCGTCGGTATCTTCGGCGGCACTGTCGTCGATCGTCTTGGCTATCGTCGCTCCAGCGTGGTGGCCGACGTCGTCAGTGCCATCGGTCTTGGCCTGGTTCCGACCCTCTACTACACGGTGGGTCTCCCTTTCGGGGTGCTCATGGCGTTGGTCTTCGTGGGTTCCATGTTGGCCATCCCTGGGCTCACGGCACGACGATCGATGCTACCGGAATTGGCTGAGCTGGCGGGGACGCGCCTGGAGCGGGTCAACGCCGCCTTCGAGTCGATCCAGCATCTGGCGCTGTTGCTCGGTCCGCCACTCGCTGGACTGCTGATCGCTTGGCAGGGAGCCACGAAGGTGCTCTGGATCGATGCGGGGACGTTCCTCTTCTCGGCGATCGCGGTTGGAACGCTCGTACCGCTCTTCGCGCTGACGTCGGAGTCCGAGACGGAGGAACGGCCCAGCTACCGGACACAGCTGACCGAGGGACTGCGGTTCCTCAAAGCCGACTCTCTGCTGCGTGACATGGCTATTGTCGTGGGTATCTTCAACGGCCTTGGAGCCCCAGCGTTTGCGGTTGCGATGCCGGTATTCGCCAAGGTGGAGTACGGAAGCGCCACAATCCTGGGGCTGATGGCGAGTGCGTTCGGAGTGGGTGCACTGGGTGGCGTGGCCATCTATGGAACCATCGGACATCGGCTTCCACGGAGGATGGTCTGGTATGTCGGATATCTTGCGATGCCGTGCATCTACTGGATGCTCGCCGTTCATCCTTCGCTGCCGATCCTGCTCGCCGTTCTCGCGTTCATGGGCAGCCTCACCGCGCCGCTCAACCCTATGATGACCACGATCCGGCACGAGCGCATCCCAACCAAGATGCGAGGTCGCGTCTTCGCAACCTTTTCTGCCATCACACAGCTCGTCTCCCCAATCGGCATTGTCCTGGGCGGCTTCGCCATCTCGACGTTCGGATTTCACCCAACGGTGCTGGCACTGGCCATCATCGTCCAAGTGGGATCGTTCGGCGTGCTCCTCGTCCCATCCCTGCGAAGAATGGACGCGAAATCATGAACCCGCTGGCTCGAACGACGAACCGTCGGGCGCCACTCGTCGCCTTGCTGTCAGCCAACGCCGTCTCCGAGTTCGGCTCGATGCTCACCATGGTCGCGCTTCCCTGGTTCGTGCTGCAGACCACGGGCAGCGCGTCCAAGGCCGGAATCACGCTGGCCGTCGACACGGTGCCGATCCTCTTCGCCGGTCTCTTCGGTGGCGTCCTGGTCGATCGACTTGGGTACAAGCCGAGCAGCGTGGTTGCCGACATATGCAGCGGACTGGTGGTCGGCGCAATTCCGCTCCTCTACGCGACACTCGGAATCACATTCTGGCAGCTTCTCGTGCTCGTCTTTCTGGCTTCGTTGGTTAACCAGCCTGGCAGAATCTCGCGCACCAGTCTCATCCCCGATCTCGCCGAACGCGCCGCCATGCCCCTCGTTCGCGTCAACAGCCTGGTTCAGTCCATCCCTCGGCTGGCACTGCTGCTCGGGCCGCCAATCGCTGGGGTGCTCGTTTCACTCGTCGGGGCGAGCCATGTCCTGTTCATCGACTCAGCCACGTTCGTCGTCTCAGGACTTCTGGTGCTGGCCGGGATTCCGAAGTCGGTCCAGCCTGCCGAACAGGCGAGCGGATCGATGCTCAGCGACGTTCTCGCGGGTTTCAAGTACATCGCGAGTGATAGCCTGCTTCTCTGGCTAATGATTATGTGCTCGGTCGGGAGCCTGGTTGCCGAACCGCTCTACACCATCGTCTATCCGGTCTACGCGCGCCAGATCTACGGCAGCGCCGTCTCGCTCGGCCTGATGTTCTCGGCACTCGCCGCCGGGTGTCTGGCAGGGCTCGGCTTCTATACGCTCTTCGGGACTCGTATTCCTTATCGCGTGATCTTCGTCGGCGGGTTCGCGGCGCGCGCCGTCGCGCTCTGGATCATGGTCATGTTGCCGTCGCTCCCGATACTCCTCGCGTCTATCGCCATCGAGTCGTTCTGCTTCGAGCCAATCAACCCACTCCTTATCTCGATCTATCAGGAGCGAACCCCAGCGGGAATGCGCGGGCGAGTATTCGGCACCGCCAACGCTATCGCGGTCGGGACGCTTCCCGTCGGCACGATCATTGGAGGCTTCCTGTTGGCCGGACCGGGACTCGTCCCCACCATCGTCATCATCGCCTGTGCCTGCGCGGTGCATGTGGCGATCATGGCCGCTTTGCCCGCGTTTCGAGATATGCCCGCGGTCGCCCAGGCGACGTCGTAGGAGGGCGGGCGAATCGAGCATGAAGACTGAAGACCGACGTCTAACTGTTCAATGGAAATCGGTTAGACTCCTACCTAAATCGGAACGGTGTCAACGAACCATTGGAGCGCCATTGGCTGAAGTCGAACGCGACAGGGCACTCGTGCGCCAATCAGTGATCGAACCTTCACCCCTGCAAAAACACCAACCCGGAGCTGTGCGCACCGAGCAGTATGACGGTCTGTTTTTCGCGGCCGTGGAAGGTAGCGATGTCGACGACAACTACGTGTTCGTCTATGGACCCGCAAGCGTCGCACACATCACCGAATTGGCCGAAGCGCTGTTCGGTGACGATGCATATGCGATCACGGTGGAGTCTGGTGCAAACGACGCGCTGGAAGAATGGCTTCAAACTAACGGGTGGATCGTCTGTGAGGACGAACCTCAGATGATCTTGCGGCCGATTCCGCGCGTCGATCTACCTGCGACGGAGCTGACCATCGAGGTCGTCGAGAATGAACGGCAATACGAGGACTTCATGCGGGTCTCCGAGACCGGCCGACGCTGGGTCCCGTCTTTGCAGGCGGCTACCGATCCTCAGGTCGCTCTGCTGGTTGGCAGTTATCAGGGCCAAACAATCGCGACGTCTCGTCTGAGTTGTTTGGGAGAGATCGGCAACATCCATGGTGTTGTGACCGATCCCAAATTCCGTCGAAGAGGTATCGGAACCGCGATGACATGGGCAGCTATCGCCGAAGCAAGAAAGCGAGGATGCACCTCTATCGTCCTGAGCGCCTCAGAGATGGGTTATCCCGTCTATCGACGCATGGGATTTCAAACCGTTTGTCGATTCAGAATCTACGTCCCAGCGGGAACGCCTGTCTAGTAGGATTTCGGCAGTCCGAGCACATGCTCAGACAGGTAGTTGAGCACCAATTCCTGCGTGACGGGCACGATCCCGTAGAGTCGCACCTCGCGCCACAATCGCTCAACGTGATAGTCCTTGCGATAGCCCCGCCCGCCGAAAGTCTGCAGCGCGGCGTCGCAGGCCGCGAAACCGGCATCGGCCGCCAACAGCTTGGCGGCGTTGGCTTCCGCGCCACATGGCTCGCCACGATCGAACAGCCAGGCCGCCTTCAGTGCCATCATCTCGGCCGCCTCCAGGTCCGCCCAGGCGCGAGCCAATGGATGTGCGATGCCTTGATTCGCGCCGATCGCTTGACCAAAGACGGATCCTTCGCCTGAGCATAGTCGCTCGCCAGCCGCAACGCCGATCGGCCGATGCCGACCGCTTCCATGGCAATCACGATTCGTTCGGCGTTGAGACCGCCAAGCAGGTGATAGAAGCCGCGGCCAACTTCACCGATCACGTCCTCATCTGCGACTTCGAGGTCGGTGATGACCAGTTCGTTTGAATCGACCGTGTTACGACCGAGCTTGTCGATGACGCTCAACGTGCAGTGGTTCGGGTCGAGATCCACAAAGAAGATGGTCAGCCCGAGAAACGGCCTGGGCTCCTTGCGGGGTGACGTTCGTGCCAGAATCAACGCCTTCTGGCTGTGCCGTGCGTTCGACAGCCAGGCTTTGGTGCCATTGAGTACCCAGCGATCGCCTCGTCGTTCAGCCGTCGTCTCGATGCGCGACGTATCGAGTCCGGCGTTCGCCTCGGTCACGCCGAACGCCATGCGCAGCTTCCCCGTAGCCAAATCCGGCAGATAGCGCTGTTGCATCTGCTCGGAGCCGTGTTTCATGATCGGATATGGTGGGAAGATGGCGAGGTGAATCGGCGACGCTCCGCTGGTACCGGCACCGGTGTCGCAGATGGCATGCAGCAGCAACGCCGCCTCGGTGATCCCGAATCCCTTACCGCCATATTCGCGAGGGATGATCGTCCCGAACCAGCCCGCCTCGGCGAACGCCTCGACGAACTCGTCCGGATAGGCGTCCAGCCGATCCTTCTCGCGCCAATAGTCGAGCGTGAACGCCGCCGCCAGTTCCGTCGTTTCCTGGACGACTCGCTCTTGTGTCTCAGTCAGCGAGAAATCCACCGGTCTCGCCCTTCCATTGGTCTATCCTGCTGGGAATAGCTTGAACGCCAGGACCGATGTAGCACGCGGATGCAGCTCAAATTCAATGGGCGCCGCCCACACGACTCCCGATCCACAGCTCAATGCCGGGATCGCCGGTGACGGAAGATTCGTTTTGACGCCAATCAGCTCCGGTCGGCGTCAGTCGCTACGAGGCGGTGGCGGCCGTCATTGGCTGGCTCCCGCGGCGCAACAGGATGACGAGCGCCACGAGGGAGGCGATCAGCGCGGCGATGGCGACGACCTGCGCCTCCTGCAGACCCCAGAACCAGACGCGCTCCTGTCGCATGTAGCTGATCATGAAGCGCGAACCTGCGTAGAGCGCGCCAAAGAGCGCGAATGCAACGCCATTGGGCACGTTCCGTTTGCGCAGCTGCCAGATGATGGCAAAGATCGCCAGATTGATGATGGCGTCGTAGACCGGGTACGGAAAGGTGCGCACGTTGAGCAGGTTTGGCGGCAGCAGATCCTGGCTGTTGGTGTAGGTCACGGAGAAGAAGGACGACGTCTTGGCGCCCCAGGCATCGCCGTTGATGAGACAACCGATGCGGCCGAATGCCTGTGCCAGAATCAAGCCAGGCGCGACGGCGTCGATGACCTGGAGTGTCGGCAGCTTGTAATAGCGGCACAACGCCAGCACGGTGACGAATCCGCCAAAGACGGCCCCATAGACGGCTAGCCCGCCGTTCCACAGCTGAAACATCTGCAGGGGGTGATGGAGGTTCTGAATCGGGTGATCGAAGATGAAGAAGAGGCGCGCGCCGATGATCCCCCCGGCCACGGTGATGTAGACGATATTGTCCCAGTGCTCGAGCGAGAGCTTCTTTCGAAGAAACTCCAGTCGAACCAGGACGACCGCCATGACGATCGCGACCAAAATGGCGACCGCGTGCCAGGCAATGACGAACCGCCCGATCGTCACGATGTTCGGGTCCATACCAATGGTGAAGTGGAACAAGCGGCATCTCCTCCGTAGTCGATTTCGCCCGCAATTGTGCCACCGTTGCCGCCGGATGTGTTTTCCAGATCAACATGGTTCCCCGTTGATCTCACCACGGTTCGAGACGTGAACTGCAACGGTATAATTACGTCGTCCGCTGAATCGCCTGGCAGCCGTTATTTCCGCGCCTCGGAGGGACCACCGAACCACAATGCTGCTCGAACTTGCTATCCGAGATTTCGCCATCATTCGCGATCTTCGCATCTCGTTTTCGCCTGGTTTCAACGCCTTGACGGGCGAAACCGGCGCAGGTAAGTCGATCATCATCGACTCCCTCGGTGCGGTTCTTGGCGCTCGCGTCTCCGCCGATTTAGTTCGCACCGGAGCGAAGAGTGCCTGGGTCGAGGCGCTCTTCGACGCGCGGTCGATGACTGCGCGCGCGGACTTCCAGCAATGCCTGAGCGACAGCGGGCTTGAGCTCGAAGACGGCTGCCTGATTTTGAGCCGCGACATCAACTCCAACGGACGCAGCGTGGCGCGCGTCAACGGACGAACGGTGACGGCGTCAACGCTGGCGACACTCGGCGGCTTTCTCGTCGACATCCACGGCCAGAGCGAGCACCTCTCGCTGCTGCGCCCCGCCGTTCATCTCGATCTGCTCGACCACTTTGCCGGCTCTGGGGAAGTCCGCGAGCAATTCGCGACGCTGCACCGAGAATATGATTCGATCGCGCGACGGATTTCCGAGATCCAGACCAACGAGCGAGAACGGGCTCAGCGCATGGACATGCTCCAGTTTCAGGCGGACGAGATCGAATCTGCTCATCTCAGTCCGACCGAGGAGGAGGAGCTCGAGCGTGAACGCGACGTGCTGGCGAACTCCGAACGATTAGCGCTGCTGGCTGCCGAAGCCTCTCAGCTGCTCGACGGAGGTGACGAAGCCAGCGCGGAGCCGGTCCCTGGTGCGCTCGACAATTTGCGCATCGCCGTCGAACGCATTGAGGAATTGGCGCGCATCGATCGTGAGAGCGAGCCGCTCGCCGCGCAGCTGCGGGAAATCCTGTTTCTGCTTGAGGAACACGCGCTTACCATCCGTGGCTATGGCGATCGCATCGAAGCCGATCCGGAGCGCCTCGAATCAATCGAGGATCGGCTTGCACTCCTGAAGCAGCTCAAACGGAAGTATGGCGCGACGATCGGTGAGGTCCTGGCCTATCTTGATCGTGCCTCCGAGGAACTTAACGATCTGCAGAACAGCGAACAGCACATCGAGGGACTGCGCGAGGAAACCGAGTCGATGCGCCGTAAGATGGGCAAGGTCGCGTCGCAACTATCGGCGCAACGGCGTGCGGCGGCACCAGCGCTCCGGGATGAAGTCGAACGCGCCATGGTCGAACTCAACATGGGACGAGCCCAATTTGAGGTCGATTTCTCCTCTACGGGCGGATCGGACCGAGTTCCGGTGACGATCGATGGCGAGACCCATGACCAACCATTCGACGCGACCGGCGTCGATCGGGTCGAGTTCCTGATCGCTCCCAATGCTGGTGAGACGCCGCGGCCACTGGGTCGCATCGCATCCGGTGGTGAAATGGCGCGGCTGATGCTGGCACTAAAGTCGATCCTCTCGTCCGAAGACGCGACACCAACGCTCGTATTCGATGAGGTCGACGTCGGTGTGGGCGGACGGAGCGGCCAACCGGTCGGTGAGAAGCTTTGGGGGCTCGGCGAACGCCACCAGGTGCTGGTCATCAGCCATCTGGCGCAAGTGGCCGGTTTCGCCGAGACGCATTTCAAGATCACCAAGCGTGAGGATCGCGGCCGCACAGAGACGCGCATCGACCTGCTTGATCCAGAAGAGCGCCTCGACGAATTGGCGGCTATGCTCGATGGACATCCGCCCACGAGCGAATCACGGCAGAATGCGCGCGCCATGCTCGAGCGCATTGAGCAGTCGAAACGTGACCGCGCCGCCACAACCACCGCCGCCTAGAGTGGAATAGGCCGATGGTATACTCGCCGATGGTGACGCAATCGCACCCGTTCCACGCTGATTCATCCAGGAGGACCGCATGCAGCCGAACATGAAGATGCTCCAGCAAATGCAAAACCGCATCCAGAAGATGCAGCAGGAGCTGGAAGAGACGACCGTTGAGGGAACCGCGGGCGGTGGCGCCGTGCGTGTCTCGGTCAATGGACTGCGCACCGTGCAATCGGTCAAGATCGACCCAGACGCCGTTGACCCGCAAGACATCGAAATGCTCGAAGACATGGTTCTGGCCGCGATTCAGGAAGCGATGAAGTCTGCCGAGGATCTCGCCTCTCAGAAGATGGGCGCCATCACCGGCGGCATCAACATCCCAGGGCTCATGTAGCTCCCCACGCCGCACATCCAATTCGTTGATGACCAGGGCGACGCAATGTCGCCCTTTTTCGTTGCCCCTGAAATGATCAACTCCGGCGAAGCATCCGCACCACTGGTTCGAGCGATTCGATCCCTTCGACCGTGTTGGGCTCGACGCGAATCTGAAGGTGGCTGATCCCTTCATCCTGATAGGCATGCAGCTCCGTCGCGATCTCCTCCGCTGATCCGGACAGGATCCAGTCCGGACGTTCTCTGCGGCAATCGAGACCGATCCCTGAAACCAGCACCGCTGCGGTACGCTCAAGCGTCGCGGGATCACGGCCCACTGCACGGCAGGCAACATCCACTTGCTCACGCAGCGGCGGTATGCAGCTAGCGCGGTTGCGGTCCGCGGAGTAATAGACGTTCCAGGAGTCGGCGTAGCGCGCGGTGAGGCGTAGCATGCGGTCGCCGGTCGTTCCGATCATGATCGGCGGGCCCTCGACACGTGGGCCTCGCGGTCGCAGGACGCAGTCCTCCGCACGATAGTAGTGGCCGCGAAAGTCGACGTGTCCCGTGCGGAGCAATGGTTGCACGATCTGGATTGCCTCCTCGAACCGACTGGCGCGGTGATCCCAGGGAAATCCAAACGCTCGATATTCGGGCTCGTGATTACCGGCTCCAAGGCCAAGAATGACACGGCCATTGCTGATCTCGTCGACGGTCTCCGCCATCTTGGCCAGCAGTGCGGGATTGCGGAAGCTCGAGCAGCTGACCAACGTTCCCAGCTCGATGGTCCTGGTTGTCGCAGCCAGACGCCGAGAGGAGTGACCAGCACTCCCAGACGCCGATCGTTTCGTGTCCCTCCTGCGCAACGATCAGATGATCGACGACCCAGACTGAGTCAAAACCGATCTCCTCGGCCTTGATGGTCATCGCCAGCAGATCACTCCACCGCGGTGTCTCGCCGTTCATGAAGTACTCCGCTACCGGCAAGATGATGCCCAGCTTGAGATCGATTCGAATTTGGCATGTCGACGGCCTCGCTCACTT
This sequence comes from uncultured Chloroflexia bacterium, assembly GCA_963815715.1. Classification (GTDB taxonomy): domain Bacteria; phylum Chloroflexota; class Chloroflexia; order Thermomicrobiales; family Thermomicrobiaceae; genus CALAGB01. The sequence continues at coordinate 1,028,642 of CAWFHU010000001.1, forward strand.
GATCCAACAGAGATTGCGATCTTCTTATACACCTCGCGACGCGCTAGACAGTGGACGGCAATTCAGGCGACAATCACCGTCTCATACCGAACGGACCGCCGTCAATCGCGGCGGAGATAATAAGACGGAGGCCCGATGGTACGACTTGGCGTGATGATTGAGGCCCAGGAAGGGCTCACCTGGCAGCGTTGGTTTCGCCTGATCGAGACAGCGGAGAAAAGCGGCTTCGACTCGATCTGGCGTTCAGACCACATGTTCTCGGTCATGGGAGTAATCGATCGAGATCAGCTCTCCCTGTGGCCGTCATTGACCGTAGTAGCCGCTCGAGACTCGAAGCTCGAGTTTGGCGCGCTCGTTTCCCCTACCACGTTCAGACACCCAGTCATGCTGGCCAAGGACGCGGTAGCGCTCGACAACCTCTCCAACGGACGATTCTGGCTGGGAGTTGGCGCGGGTTGGAATGAGCGCGAGCATCGCTCTTTCGGCTTTCCACTCCCGCCCTTGAAAGAGCGCATGGACCGGCTCGAAGAGTCCATCGAGGTCATCAAGCTCCTCTGGTCCGGCGACGTCGTTTCGTATCCTGGCGAGCAGTTCCGTCTGGATGACGCCCAGATGCGCCCCGTACCGGTCCGCTCCGCTGGCGTACCGATGATGATCGGCGGTTCGGGCGAGCGCCGCACACTGCGTATGGTGGCACGCTTTGCCGACGAGTGGAACGCGACTGCGTCATCCCTCGATGAATACCGTCACAAGGCTGAAGTGCTTGAGCGTCATTGCCAGGAGATCGGGCGCGACAGTGCCGAAATCGCGCGATCGGTCATGCTGGGCCATATCGTCGGGGCCAACGACGCCGAGCTTCGCGAGCGGGCTAAACGCGTTCAAAGTGTCGTGCCATCCATGCAGGGGCTCTCGGTCGACGAGATCCTGCAGCGCATGCGCGAGCGCGGCTGGCTCGTGGGGACGCCGGATGAAGTTGTCGAAGCGATCAAGGCCCGCGCGGATCTGGGCATATCCCGAATCATGCTCCAGACGCACGATCAAGAGGATATGGGAGCGCTCGAGCTTATCGGCAGCGCCATCATCCCGCAGATCGCTTCACTCTGATCGTCGCAGCGGCCTAGAGCACTGTTGAATCCGAAGGGCGTCATAAAAGTCGCCCCTACGGATGGTTCTCCGTAGGGGCGACATTTATGACGCCCAGCTGTTGGTCCGATGGGCAATCCTTCTACAAGCTGCTCTAACATTTCTCACGCGACATGAAAAACGGGGAGCGGATCGATCCGCTCCCCGTTCTTCGTTTTCCCAGCATTCATTCGCGTTCGCGCGAGTGGCTTCGGTCTACTGCCCCTGGAGCTGCCGGATGTGCAACACCAGCTGCCAGCGCTGCTCAGGCGTCAACAGGTTCCCAAACGGCGGCATATGATTGATGCCGTTCGTGACGTAGTAGTAGATCTCGCCGTCCGATAGGTTCTTGATCTCGTCCGAGGTCAGGTTCTTCGGCAGCGTGATCTGCTGATCTTGCGGCAAAGTCGTGTTCGCGGCCTTGAAGTAGATGATCATGAACGCGTCGCCCTTGGACGGGTTCGGCGTATCCAGACCAAGCCCCTTCTGGCCGTGGCACTGCACGCAGTTGAGCGCGAAGAGGTCGGAGCCCGACTTCAGATTGGCATCCGACGCCTGCATCGGGTTCTGCACGTTTTTCGCCTCGTCCAACGTGTAGTCGGTCGGTGCGGCATCACCCGTTTGGACGAACGGACCATACGCCAGCGTATCCATCGTCTTCTGATTCACCTGGATCGCTCCAGCCGGCGAATCGAGTCGCGGCGGCTCTTGCGCATGCCACGATTCCGAGTAGTGCATGCCGGTGTAGAAGTCGATTGGATACGTGTTCGTCGAGTCGCAGCCCACCGCGACAACCAGGAGTAGCGACACTCCGGTCAGCAGCAATAATCGTGGACGAGCTCGCGCGAGCCGCGTCTTCGCTTGTGCGAGACGCTCGACAGCGCGAATCATGCGCGGGCTCCCTTCCGGTTTGGTCGACTCGGCGGGGTCGGCTCACCGGGGCCAGGTCCCGCCGTGCCACCCATTTTCACGTCTTCGGCTCCGGTCGCCTGCAGCGCACTGACGGCGCCATTGACCAGATTCTCGGGCGCATGAACCAGAATACCGATGTATCCGTCGGTGATGCGCGTATCGTAGACGTCGCGCACGAACCGCGGCAGACGAGACTCGAAGATCGCGCCCAGCACCGTGAAGATCACGGCGGCGAGCATCGTACCTTCATACATGATGATGACCATCGGCGGAATCGAAAAGAGCGGCTTCCCGTCGGTCACCATCGGGTAGACCACCTGCGTGCCGCCGGTGATCAGCAATCCGACGGCGAAACCGCAACACGCCCCCACCACGGGCCACAAGCCCAGTCGGCTTGTGCTGTGGTCGTGCCCAAACGCCCCTTCAGGATACGGAGCGTTCGACAGGACCTCGAAATCCTGCCGTTGGATTCCCGCTTCGGCGAGCTTGTCGACTCCAGCGATCGCGGAATCTAAATCGCTGTAAAGCCCTAGAACATCGCGTAGTGCCATCGCCACTCTTCCCCTCTAGAACTCGCGAATGATCGCTGGGATCTTGGCCTTACCAACCTGCAACTCGTCATAGAAGTACTGGCCTTCTTTTTCCTCCCAAACTGACACAGGAGGAAAGAGCTTCGAGAAGACCATGAACAAGAAAGGTACCAACGCGAACGAGCCAAGTACGAACGTTATCTCCAAGATGCTCGGTCGGTAGAAGTTCCAGTCGAACGTCCACTCATACTTGCGTTCGAGGCCTGGCACTACCAGCCAGTACCGCTCGGACCACATACCGATGTTGACCATGATCGATGTCCAGAACATTAGCTTTATGTTCCGCCGGAACTTCCGGAACATCCAGATTGGCACCGGTATGAAGTAGCCAAAAATGAAGATCAGGGCGAGCAAGAAGTTATATGGCCAATCCAGGAATCGCATTTTCATGATCTCTACTTCGCGCGGGTCCTGGTTGAAGAGCGCGAAGAAGACGTCGAGCATGAAGAAGAAGATCCAGCCCGTCGCCACGACTACCAGCAGGCGGCCGATGGCGTCGAAGTGTTCCTCTCGTATGTATTTGTCGAATCCGAACATCCATCTCATCAAGGCCATGAGTGTCACCACGGCCGAGACGCCTGAGTGGACGGCTCCGATAACGAAGTAGGGAGCCCAAACGCTCGTGTGCCAGACCGGATCGAGCGAGAAGGAGAAGTCCCAGGAAACGATGCTATGCACGGAGACGAAGATCGAGAGCATCAGGGCCGCCAGCAAGAAGCCGGTCGCGGTCTGGATCATCCACTGCCGCTCGCCGTTCTGCCAGCCGAGCGCCATCACCCGATAGAGGCTCTTGCGCCAGCCGGTCGAACGGTCACGCAGCAATGCGATGTCTGGCACGGTCGTGATGTAGATGAAGAGGATCGTGCCAGTCAGGTACGTAAAGACGGCGCTGGGGTCCATAACGAGGGCGGATCGAACGTCTGGAAAGATGCCGCGCCAGAAGTCGTACGGGAACACCCAATACATCGTGCGCCACGGACGGCCGGTGTGAATGAACGGGAACGTCATCGCCGTCATGAGGCTGAACATCGTCATGACCTCGGCGGCACGTGTAACCGGACGACGCCACTCGGCCTGAGTCAAGCGAAGAATAGCCGAGATCATGACTCCGGCGTGGCTAATACCGATCCAGAAGACGAAGTTCACGATCATGAAGCCCCACATACCGGGGCGGTTCAGACCGGTAACTCCGAGTCCCCAATAGAACATCCAGCCGACTGCGAACGCAAACGCAGCCAGGATAGTTCCCAGGACGATGAACCCAATCCACATCCACATGGTGGTCCGAGTCACCGGCAGGAGGAGTTCCTGAATGACCTCCATCTGGGGCAGTTGCCGCCGTTCTTGCATACCCTTCCTCCACGCGCTCTCTTCGGACCGACCTAGAAGTCCGGTTTACCAATCACCATTACTTCGACGTTATGGAAGACCTTGTTCACACGCAGTCGCATACCAGCCGTCACTTCCCAGATCGACGGGACCGGGATGACGCGGAGGGCCAGCATGACGACGGCGATGGCACCGGCGATGGCACCCATCAAGATCAGCGCGTCCAACACACCCGGGTGATAGGTTGCCGGGAGGGTGTGCAGGCGATCCTGTGTGATGTCTTTGTCAGTGAACGCAGCCGAGAAGAGACGGATACGATCTGCCAGCAGACCGATCAACACGCCCGTCGAGACGATTGCCGGTCCGACGCGACTGCGACGCACCTTCGTCCACATCAGGAAGAAGAGTGGGCCAATGAAGCAGAGCAAGAACGCGGTAACGAAGAACCAGACGTACGAGTGGAAGTAGAGCAGCTTGAGCTGCAGAATCTCCCACGGCATGCGTCCGTACCACGGAATCACGAAGTCGGTCCACATGAAGTAGAACCATAGGAGTCCGAATGCGAGCTGCAACTTGCCGAGCGCGAAGAACTGCTCGCGACCCAGGTAGTTGTCGGCACCGCCCCAGAGACGCATGACGGTCGCGGTCACCATGACTACCGCCACGCCGCCGCCGAAGCCGCTGACGACCATATAGGCGGGGAAGATCGCGCTCTTATAGCCTGGGATCAGGCTCATGATGAAATCTGCGGTGATGACGGTCATCGTGCCGACGTACATGACGACGTAGAGGGCTCCGAGATAGCTCTGCGCCCGGTCGATGACGCGCCACTGATTCTCGGTGCCGTAGAAATCGCCCGCCAGCTTCACCAACCACTTCCCGCGTCCCTCAGGAACCTGATCGCGAACAATGGCCAGATCTGGAATCGAGCTGACGTAGAGGAACGCGTATCCCGCGAAGGTCAGCCCCCAGATCAGGAAGATGTCCCACAACCACGGAGCGCCCCACCAGCCGAACCAAACGGTCGGACGGCCTTCCGTGTTCGGCAGTGTCGCCACGAGTAACAGGAACAGCATTGCCGGGACGATCGTTGCGATTGCCCAGATCTCCGCGATCCGGTTGATAGGTCGTCGCCAGTGGCCGCGCACGAGGCGCGTGTGCCGCTGAGACGCAGGGAGCCGACGCCACCGTCGCCATCAGGTAGCCGAACGCCACCGCGACGTAGGTCCACGCCTGCCGGTCGTTCCAGCCGGAGACGATCGGGCCAATCACGAGCGCCACGAGTCCAATGGCTGAAAGGATGCCGAGGATGATCAGCGTCATGCGATAGACCTGACCAGTCCCACGCAGGCGTCGTAGGCCGTCTTGCACGACCACCGACGGTGACAAGTCCCAGACCTTCGTCATTGGCGATGGCTCAGGAACGTGATGGCCGTCTGTCACTGTTGCCATAACGTGCCGCTCCCGCCTCTCCTTCTGTCAGCATTCGATGCGTTCAAATGGTCCTGCCCCGCGGACGCTTGCTGATCGCGCCCACTCAACCATGTTTCAACCGAGTTCAACCAACGGCCGCCAAACTCTTGGCCGCGCTGGCCTGAGAGGAATCGAAGTACCGATGCTTTGACCCTTCCGGCAGCGGATCGGCGTCGACCTTCTTCAAGTAGACGACGGCCGGGTTGGTGCCGAGATCTTCGAGCAAGCGATAACCGCGGTTCGTGCTCGCGATCATCTTCGAGACTTCAGTGCCATCGTCGTTCAGATCGCCGAAGACGATCGCTCGCGTCGGACACGCCTGCGCGCACGCCGTGGTGAACTCGCCGTCCTTCACATCGCGGCCCTGCAACGTCGCGGACTGTTCGGCGTGGTTGATGCGCTGCACGCAGAAGGTACATTTCTCCATGACGCCACGACTGCGAACCGTCACAAGCGGGTTGAGCTGATTCTTCAAGCTGTCTGGCCACTTGGGCTGCCAGAAGTTGAAGAAGCGGACGTGCCAGTGGCAGTTCACCGAGCAATAACGCGTGCCGATGCAGCGATTGTAGACCTGCATGTTGATGCCCTGATCGGTGTGGTATGTCGCATAGACCGGGCAAACCGGCTCGCACGGCGCGTTCTCGCACTGCATGCATGGCACCGGTATGTAGCGTGCCTTCACGTTGGGGTATTCACCCTCCCAGTAGCGCTCGACGCGAATCCACTCGATTGCGCGCCGCTGGTAGAAGTTCTCTTCCGTATTGATTGGGATATTGTTCTCGGCCTGGCAGGAGACCACGCAGGCTTGACAGCCTGTGCAGCGGTCCAGGTCGATCACCATTCCCCAACGATGTGCCATCCTCGCTCCTCTCGCCCCTCGAGTTGGTCTCGCGCTCTATTCGCTCAGGTTCTGAACCTCGATGATCGGGAACTCTTCGAGCTGGTATGCCGGGACAGAGCCCTCAAATCTCGCCATGCGAACTTTCTTGTTCGCTTTCTCGATCTTCACCCGGGTCGCCGACGTCGCTAGCGCGCCCGTCTCAGATTCGACCTGCGGCGCGATCAACGAGACGACGTTTTCGCCCCGCTTCTCAGCGTAGCGAGAGAAGAGTTCGTGCCCCTGGCCGAACGGCACCAACGCCACGTCTGGAGCAGCGGCCGGGTTGATGTAGACCGGCAGTTCCATGCTCCCCGCGGGAGTCGTCAGTTTGACTACGTCACCCGTTCCAACGTCCATGTTCTTGCCGGTCGTCGGATTGAGCTCCACCCACGTCGACCATACCCCAGTCGAGATCGGCTCAGGCAACGCCTGGAGCCACGGCAAATTGGAGTATTGGCCGTATCCCAGCGAATTCGACGGGTATGGCAACAAAGTGAAGGTGTTCGATCCAGTGTCTCCAGCGAACTGCGGATCAGCAGCGGCTGTTGGCTTCGATGGACCCGAAGGCGCACTTGGCGCGCTGGCCGAGTTATCCCACCACCCGCCCTGCGATTGAACGGTGACGAAATACTCTTTGGGATCGGTCGCGTTGACGTTGCCGCCGCCCTTTTTCTGTAGCGACGAAATCATGTCGCGAACCGCTGCCTCGTTGTTGGCCCACGGAAGCGCTGACCCAGCCGTCTTAGCCGCCCCAATCATCAAGTCCGCGAACGAGCGCGAATCGACGAACGGATCGACGACCGGCTGCTGTAACGCCACAGTCGGGTAACCCGGTCCCGGATCGGGAACGTGCAGGCCCCAGTCCTCGAGCGTCACATGCGTCGGCAGCACCAGATCCGCCTGCACGGTCGTCTCGTCCATGAAGTTCGAGAAGCTGACGACCTTTGCGCCCTTGCCGAGCGCGTCCTTCAGGCCGATCGATGATGGCAGGCTGTAAACCGGATTGGCGTTGTAAACCATCACCAGCTTGAATCCGCCACTGCCGATCTTATCGACGACGCCTTGCCAGTCCTTGAAGGATGACCCCGTCGTCGATTCAGGCAGCGTGTCGGAGATCGGCGAGCCGGAGTTCGGCATGATGCCGCCCTTGCCTCCGACTGCCCCAGTCAGAAAATTCAGTGAATAGACCGCCGTCAGGTTGAAGAGGCCGTTGGTGTGAGCGGCAGCTGACGTGCCCGCGATCGCCACGCTCGGCGTCTGCTGGGCGAACATCGTCGCCATCTCGGTGATCTGATCGGCAGTGACCCCCGCCTTGCTGGCGACCTTGTCGGGCGAATAATCGTCAAGGGTGATGCCCTGATAGATCGAGCCCGCGTCGGCGCCGTTGACCAAATTCTTCGAGGTGATCACCTGCGCCATGGCGAGCGCCACGATCCCCTCCGTACCAGGCTTGATCGGGATCCACTTGTCGGCACTTGCCGCCGTCGCTGAAAGCTGAGGACCAACGTGCCAGTAGCGGCCGCGGACGTCGCCACGCCCCTGCCGGAACTCGCCGTAGCCCATGCTCAGGTGGACCGGTGAGATCCAGTCATTCAGAAACTCAGCGCCGAAATTCAGCAGGAACTTCGCGTTCGCCAGGTCGATCGTCGGGAAGCGCGGAGAACCGAACACACGGTTCATCGCCTCGCGCAATACCACGCGCTCGTCGGGCTCGAAGGTGACGTGCTGTCCACCCATCGCCTTGACCGTCTGGCCAATGATGTTGGCGACCGATCCTGAGACCGGCGGCGTGACCAGCAGTGCGCTCCCGCCCGCGGCGGAGATCATCGAGTTGAACTGGTTCATCGCATCGTCCCAGCTCAACGCCTTGTATTTGCCCGAGCCACGATTGCCGTTCAGTGCGAGTGGACCGCCGATGCGATCGGGATGATAGAGCTCTTGCACCAGCGACTGCTCCAACGCGGTGGAGCGACCCATATTCAATGGATAATCGGGGTTGCCATCGACCTTTTTTACTCGGCCCTCATAGACGCGAGCAATCAATCCGGATCCACCAGAGACTCCGGAAAATGCCGTCGCATACCACAGATCGCGCCCATACGCGAAGTCCTGTGGGTTCAGGTCCGGGCTTTGGATTTCGAATTCACGCTTTGGTGAACCATCGCCAATCGTGCTCGGATCGCAGCCGGTGAAAACAACCGCCCCCGCCCCCGTAGCTGCGACCAGCTTGAGAAAATCACGACGTCGCATCGCACCCTTCCGCATCAGTAATGGCACGTCGAGCAGTCGGTTTTGGCGTTGTTCTCACGATGGCACGTAATACAATCGCCCATCCGCAGGTCGCGCACCTGCACGACGGCCCCCGGAGCCATAGACGCAACATCACCATGGCAGGTCGAGCAGCTAAATCCCGCATTGATATGCATGGCGTGAACGAAGTGGACGTGGTCGGGTAACTGGTGCACACGAGTCCAGTTGATCGGTGTGCCGGAGTTGAACGCATCGACCAGCATCTGTAGCTGCGGCTTGTTTTGAGTCGGGATCACGGAGTGGCAACCCATGCAGAGCTGCAGTGCGGGAACCGTTGAATCGGCTGTCGTGGTCGCGCCACGATGGCAGAACGTGCAGTCCAGACCGACGGTGTTGACGTGGATACTGTGCGGGAACGCAATTGGCTGAGTCTTGGCTGGTTGCTCCGGAGGAGCAAGGATGTAGCTACGAGCGGCGATCGCCAGCGCCGGGATGGCGAGCACAAGCAGCACGATCACCCCGAAGATCGCTGGCTTGATGAAACGTCCCATACCCCTCGCTCCACTCCGTTTCTATGCCGTGCGCAGCAGTACCGGCCGCGACGTCGCGGCCGGCTGAATGTCGATCAGATCCACACCCGGTTGAAGATGTCGTACACAACCGTCATGTGGTCCACGAAGTTCACAAAACAGAAGATCGCACAGAGAAGGAAGAAAGCGGCTGAGATGAGCGCGATGGGTCGGAACGTCAGAAAGCGTGCGGGAAGATCGCGCGTCGAAACGAGCGATGGGAGGAGCCCATGTCCGATCAGAAGCGATCCGGCAAACATCACCATGGCACCGACGAATGACCACAAATAGACGAGCGTTGTCGTTAGCTCGCTCCACTGGCCACTCTGAATCTTGGCCGATGTGATGTCCAAAAGGATCATCTGTTCCTCCACATACAAAGTCCGGCGATCAGACCCACTTCACGGTCGCCTGGCAAGAGTGTGGCACTAGGATGTGGCAACGACAGAACCTACTGAAGCGACATGTGGCTACCCACACCTCGCTGGCCCCTGATAGGTTCAACGCTACACAGGAGGTTGTCAAGCCGAGATTTGAAGCCGTAGTGTGACCACTTTCACAACCCTCTGGTAGCATGATCCCACGCTCTTCATGTGTCAAGAGGATCACACCCGACGCGTTTATTGACCCCTGCGGGGATTTTCCCCACGATGCCCTCGATCCGATACAACGCGTTCACACGCAGTCCGGCCCGAAGAGTCCAGCGAAAGTGGCGGCCGGGCGGTCCTGCTAGTAGGCTATGCATGCCGTCCAACGTGCCGCGTCTTCCGACTGATTCACGCGAGAAATGAGCGACGATGAGCCTTGCAACCGGACCATTTGCCGATCGATTTGATGAATCCTATCTCCGCCTCTGTCTCAAGCAGGGGCGCCCCATTGCTGCCGCTCTGGAAGCACGAATTGGCGATTTCTTGCTCGGCCCGAATGGCCTGAGGCTCTTCGCCGACCCGGCGCAGCCACGAGCCCGGGACGAAGTCGTCGTGCCGGACCTCGGCCGTATCCTGGACATGCTCCGAGCCGAAGCGCCGATCGTGGTGCTCGATACGCAGATCGGTGACTTTGGGCTCACCGCCTTCGACGAGTACAACCGTTCGTTGGCGAACGTCGTCTCACACAACGCGCCCGAAGCGGTCATGCGCGCGCTCCTCTTCGTAACCACTGAAAAACGCGCCAACGAGATGTCGTCTGGAGTGATCTCGCTCAATCCCGTGACCAATCGCACCGAACCATAATCTGTACGCACTGAATCGTTGATGAGGGAGGATCCATGAGGCGTGAAGATCTAAACGGCACGTGGGCCATCAATCGCGAGCAAGAGTGGCCGTCCACCAACAGCGATGAAATCGTCCAGCGGGCACGCGAGTTTGGGCTGGAGTCGGCGGCTTCGATACGCGACCGCACCATTCCGCTATTCAATCGAGGACGGCGCAATTACGGTAACTTCTCGCGCTTCATGGGCGTGCCATTCCTCCAGGACATGCGTGAGCTCGGCGGGCAGGACGTCGCCTTTGTGGGCGTTCCACTCGACACCGGAACGACCTACCGACCAGGGACACGCTTCGGGCCGGATGCCATGCGCCGCATCTCGTCCCTCGGCAGCAGCTATAACGTCTCGATGGGCGTCGACCTGTACGAGTCGCTCGAAATGACGGACGTCGGGGACGTCTCGGTCATCCCCGCCAATATTGAAAAGAGCTTCGATCAGATCGCGCTCGCGATTGGCTACCTGCACGAGCGCGCCGTCTTTCCGGTCGTTCTGGGCGGTGACCACTCCATTGGCTATCCGGACATTCGCGGCATCGCACCGTACATCGACGGCAATATCGGGATCATCCACTTCGACCGCCACAGTGACCTGAGCGAGTTCACCTGGGATGAGCGCATGCACGGCTCACCGTTCTTCCACGCCACCAACATCGAAAACGCGCCCGCCACCAACCTGGTGCAAGTCGGCATCGGCGGCTGGACCGGGTCACGCGAAGGCTTGAGGAACGCACGGGAGCGTCAGGCGACGGTCGTCACGCTGGAAGACGTCGACAAATACGGCATCGACAAAGTCGCGGAATACGCACTCGAGATCGCCTGGCACAACGCGAAAGCGGTCTTCCTCAGTTTCGACATCGATTCGGTTGACCCGGCGTTCGCTCCGGGAACCGGCACTCCAGAACCGGGCGGATTCCTACCGCGCGAGCTCTTGCGGCTGCTGCGCATCGTGGCGCGGGAGGGCCTGGCCGGCATGGAGGTGGTGGAAGTCTCGCCGCCGTATGACGTGTCCGACATCACGGCACTGCTCGGTGCTCGCGCCGTGATGGAAGTCCTCGGAACGCTGGTCGTCTCCGGCAAATTGGGAACGATTCCAACAAAAACGGAGCAGGCACCGGCAGAGGCGTCCGCCTCAGCGTCAGCCGACGACGGCGAGGAAGACTAACGACAAAATCGGGCGACCACGGAGGGATCGCCCCTACGAATGTCGTCACGACGTTCGTAGGGGCCGGACCTGTGCCGGCCATTGGACCTGAATGCCCCAAGGTCAGGTCATCACGTCGTTGTCCGGAGCGGAGTGTGACCCAGCTCGTGGAGCTTCTCCTCGAGTGCAGAGACGAGCCCATCATCGTCGCCACCGTCATGGCCGGTGACGAGCAGCCGGTCACGCGGAAGTGACTCGACCCGGAAACCCGCTTCTTTCAGCGCACGAGCGATTTCATTCGCCGATTCCGCGTCGTCGGCGTCCAGCAGCACACCGTCCCGAAGCATCACGCGTCGGAACCCACGCGCCCAGCTCTCGATCTCGTGCGCAACGTTCTGCGGTAGCTCTTCTTCACCCTGCTGCTCGAGAAATCCGATGATCTGCGCCGTCGAGAGTCCGGCGCTCATGCCTCGTTCGATGCTGGCGCGATTAAGCTGATAGGTCGTAACGCGGTCGAGTCGCTGGGTTTCGGCAAAGGCCGACAGAGCCCAGATTCGCCGAGGCGTCGGCCGCGGCAACAGGATCTCGAAATTCGCCTGGACCGTCAGCGGATGTGATCCGAGCTCGGGAACGTCGGGCGGTTCCCCTTGCTTGCCGCAGATCCAGGCACCAACCTCGGTCAGCGAGACCACGGTGCGTCTCTGAGAAGCCGACAGCTCGACAATTCCCAGCCAGAAACAGGCGGTCGCCACGGTCGTCTCAACGGCGGCCTGCAGTACCGCCCGGCGCCGGTCCTCCGGGGCGTCGGGCATCGCTTCATGGCTCATCGCCGCGCTGAAGTGTGCACCCAGCGCAGTCGAATTTTGGTTGGCGAAACTGGAGGCGAATGAGTCGACCGTCACCCACTTCCCCACCTGAAGCTCGCCAAGCCGTTCCAGGAGTCGTGATCGAAAGCCCGGCCAATCGCCACCCCAGATCTGCAGCACGTCTCGCTCGACGACCTCAGCCCAGTCAGTTGCGTTGCGCCAAACGTCGGTCATCTCGTGTAGCAAACGCGCGAAGCCCTGGCGTGACCACTGGTTGGCTCGCGTTGTGCTGGCGCTGCGGCCGTCCGGCTCGAACAAGCCGAGACCACGTCCCAAGAAGTCTAGAAACTGCACGTATCCCGTTGGCGGAATGTCGCCGGAGCCACGCCAGAGCATGTGTGCGAGCCGGCGCATGGCAGCCGCACGACCGTCGAGAGTGCCGCGCCGCCGCACCAGCAACCCGTTGCTCGTCGCACGTAGCACCGTGAGCAGATCCCAAACCGGCGCATAGGGGAAAACCCATTCGGCTGCCTCGACCTGATCGACCGGAACACCGACGATCGGCGGCGCGGATGGCGCCACGGCCTTCTGTGGGTGGCGCAGAGCATTCGGAATGACGAGTCGCAACGTGCCGTCATCCTGATATCCACGCCACAATAGTCCGCGTCGTGCCAGCATCTGAGTGGCCATGCGCAGCTCGGCATGACTCATCGCCAGATTCTCTCGCAGCTCCGCTGGCGACCCTGCGTCTGGATGATCAAACAGCGCGCGCCAGACTCGCGTGACCATCGGGTTGAGCGAGCGAACTGTATCGCGTAAGTGGTCTGGATCAGCTAAACGAGGCCCGATCTGCGCGATCAGATCGGCGCGCATGGCCACGGCTGGGATGATCTGCCGCCCCATATGCTCAGCGATGTCGGCCAGCGCTCCGTCGTTGAGTCGTTCGAGGAGTCCGCGCACATCCAGGTCCGACGGTATGCCCTCATCGCGCTCCTCCTGAAGACGCGTCGCCAGATGGGTCAGTTCCCGCGGCAGGAAGTATTCGATCTCCCGCGCATCGCGTCCCTCGTAGTCCTCTGATTCGTCCTGCTCGACGTAGAGGAAGCCGATGCGGAAGAGTCGATTCACGATGCCGCGCACGATCTCGGCGGACGCGCCAAGCTCAGCCGTCAGCTGTGTGACGGTTCGGCTCGATCCGTCGGCGGCCAGAAGCTCGAGCATCGCTTGCTCGAACGGAGAGAGCTGTTCCCAGGCGAGCGCGAACGCCCAGGGATCGGTCATGGTGCGATAGAGCAGCCCGGCCAACGCATAACGATCTCGCCGCCCAGTCTCGACTTCCCACCAGCGGGCAATCAGCTCCAGGTCGTGCGGCGCGCGATCGTGCAAGCGGCCCAGTAGGTTGCGCATGCGTGCTCCGAGCATCTGTCGTCTATCGGCAGCACGATTATAACCGCTGTCGCGAACGGACTATGTTGTGACGAAATTCAAGTTTCTCAACGCCGGGCCGATCGCAGTCGCGAATGGGTCGATTCGCCGCACCGCATGAAGTATCGGGGCCGGATCAGTTCATCAACATCGCGCCCTCAAGCGTCAACAAGTGCCGCTTGATAAACGTCCCTCCGGTGTAGCCACCCAGTGACCCGTCCGAGCGAATCACGCGGTGACACGGAATGACGATTGGCACCGGGTTATGACCGAGCGCGTTCCCCACGGCTCGCGTCGCCTTCGGATCGCCAATCTCTTTTGCAATTGCCTTGTAGCTCGCCAAATGCCCGAACGGAACGCGCGCCGTGGCGTGCAGCACCCGTTGGACGAACGGCGTCGCCGTTGACAGATCCACCGGCAGGTCGAAGATCGTGCGCTCATGGTCGAAGTACTCACGAAGCTGACGCGCATACGGCCGCACCTCAGCGGAATCGGGCAACAAAGTCAAATCGCTCTCCGTGGCCCAGTCGGCGATGTTCTCCTCCGTGTCGCCAAAATGAACCGCGCACAATCCGTCACCCGACACCACCAGGAAGAGTGGGCCGAGCGGCGAATCGATGCGGTCAAATCCGACCCGACGCGGCAGAACAGCGGTGATCCGTTCGCGCAACGACGGCAGCGCCAGTGCGATGCGCGCGTCCAAATCCTCGACTTCAGGAATTTGGTCGAGGATCGCAGCCAATTGACGGCTTTCCGCGATCTCGGCGGCGCATTCCGGGCAATCGAGTGCGTGGACTTCCATGTCATGCTCTTGGTCGGCGCTCAGGTCGCCGATGATCAACAGTGGGAGCTGTTGGACTACGTCGTCGCAGCTCAAGGCTCTCATATCCCCACCTCCCGGAGCTCCGTGGAGAATCGCTTGCGGAGCTTCTGGGCCGCCTGATAGACGTGCGCTCGCGCCGTCTCCTCAGTACATTCGAGCCCCGTCGCGATCTCCCCATACGAAAGACCCAGGAACTTACGTTGTGTGAAAGCGGCACGTTGTTTCGGTGGCAGTTCTTGAATGGCACAGTGAACTTTGCTCAGCAGTTGGTCCTTGCCGAGCCGGTCCACATGATCGTCGTAATGTACCGTCGGCTGATGGGTCGCCACACGCGCCATGGTTCGATCGCCGTTGCGTCGCTGCCGTATGTGATTCAGGGTCGTGTTGGTCGCGATCTTATACAGCCAGGCGCGATAGTTGGGATCTCCCTCCAGCCGGTCGTAGGCACGATAGGCTCGGAGAAACGTTTCTTGACAGAGATCCTGTGCTTCCCCGTCGTGACGCACCATGCGGAGAATGTAGCCAAATATCTCAGCCTGATGGCGTTCCACGAGGTCATCGAAGATCGGGATTTCGGCCACGGCACGTCCCTTCCTGTCGCCTTCGCCGTTCACCTAGATATGACACGCGAAGCGCAGTTTCGTGAAGTGAATATGGCAGCAAAATCAGAGAGAAAACCGCAGTTTCAGGCCCTCAGCCCCTTCGTCTACCAGTGCACCATCATGACGTTCGTTGCCTACCTGAATCGCGTGAAGTGGCGCGATTCGTCGATAGAAATCTCGCCGTTTCCAGATCTTCTCGGCGCCGGAAAGCCCGCGCATTCGATTCAACACCTGGACGGCCAGCACGTCGGGGAATCCGGCGAGGTCGAGCGCCGGATCGGCGAACATCGCGTCGCCGAAATCGATCACACCGCTCACGCGCAAGGTTTCTCGTTCAGTCAACACGTGCTCGCAGCCCAGATCACCATGGATGAAGCATGGAGTGAAATCGACGGCATCCCGATCGAGCCTATACTCGTCCCACCACTTCTCGAAACGAGCGAAGCTCTCTGTCTCGAGACGCATTCTCACGGTCTCGCGAGTGAGTTCGACGAGCTCGGTGTGATGATCTAGCCATTCATGCGGCGTGTACCTGGCGATCCCGAGTCCGTCGACAGCTCCAGATGGAATCGCGTGCAGCTCATCGAGAAATCGAGCCAATGCCGGCGCCAGCATGATTCACCGCCTCATCATTCGACGTCGGCCACGTCGAGCGAGGTCCCCGGCAGCTTGCGATACGCCATGACGGTGAACGGAACCTCCACGGTCGGCGTGTGAATGAACTCGGGGAGCGGTACCGGCAACGTAAGCAGTGGCGCGATCCTCCGCAATAGGTTCGCTTCCCGCAAGAGCTGACGCGACGCATCGTCATTCTTGGCCACCCGCAACAAGGTATCACCGTCTGCGGCGTAGATGCGATTGTCCCAGCCCTCGGCGAGAAACCGAATTCCTCGTACGTCAAGGTCATACGGGAGCGACGTGAGGAGAATCTGGATAGCCTCCTCTTGCAGGTCGTCCTTCGTCATCATCATGCCGTCACAAGCGTCATGATGCCGGATATGACCGCGATGGCGATCGTCAGCCAGCGGAAGAGTCGTTCCGGCAATCGTGTGCCGAATGTGATCCCAATCTGATTGGCGATCAGCGAGCCTGGTAACCAGAGCAGCAGCGCCGGAAAGAGCGCTTCGGTGCTCAGCTTTCCGCCGACTTTCAGTACTCCCAGACCAATAGCGTTCGACAGGACGAAATAGACTGCCAGATCGGCGAGGAAGCTGACCGGCGCCACCTTGTCTCTCGCCAGCAGCAGCACAGCGGGCATGCCGTTCAACGAGGTCGTCGAGCCGAGAAATCCGCCCGCCAACCCGGCGGCCAACGGGGCGCCCCTAACCGGGCGCGGCGGCGGCGCGTCTATGGCACGCGCAACGAGCACGGTCAGGCCGAGCACCGCCACGCCGGTCGCGATCTTGATCGCATGCGCCGAGATCGTCGTCAGTACCACCACGCCCAGAATCAGACCGGGCACACTGCCGATGATCAGCAGCCAGGATCGTCGGGTCACGTGGGCGCGCAGCTGATACGTCACCGAAAGGCGCGTCAACATATTCATCGCCAGGTTCAGGGTGATCACGAAGGGGAGTGGAAAGCCGAGCAGCAGCAATAGAGGCGTGCTCACAAGCGCCGTGCCGAATCCGGCTGCGCCGCCAAGAAACGCCGAGCCAGCGATTACTCCACCACCGGCCACCAGACTCATCGTGGAGTAGATCTGTCCACCTACCTCTCCCGTAGGAGAAAATCTTACCTGTTCGACGGTCCGCCTATGGCAACGCGGCGGGGCTCGGCACGCTCTTGATCATGACGTTGACGCAGGCGGGTTTGCCGCTCTTCATCGCTCGTTCCAGGGCGGGGCGAATCTCCTCGGGGCTCTCCACCAGCTCGCCATGCCCGCCGAGTGCGCGCACCACCTCGTCGTAGCGCGTCGGGAGAAGATCGCTGGCAACGACCCTATCTTCGCCATAGAGACGCACCTGCCGGTGTCGTTCAGCTGCCCACGCCGCGTCGTTGCCAATCACCGCGACGATCGGGACGCCGTGCCGCACAGCCGTATCGAACTCCATGCCGTGAAAACCAAACGTTCCATCCCCGAGGATCGCAAACGCTCGCGCACCCGGACGAGCCAGTGCGCCACCGATGGCCAGTGGAATCGCTGAACCGATCGAGCCGAACTTGCCGTGCAACAACGGCTCGAAGTCGGCGCCTGCCAAGCCCCAGCGCATCCACTGCGAGAACTCGCCGCCATCCTGAGCCACCAGCGATCCGGCCGGAAGCATCTCGCGAAACTCGGCAGCCAGTCGCAGCGGGTGGATCGGACGCTCGTCCGAGCTGGCGAAGTGGGCCAGACTGGCGCGGCCCTTCTCCCGCAGCGACTCTACCTGATCCCGCCAGGCTCGATGGTCCCACTTTTCGGAGTTCGACTCCGCGCTGAGCTGCGACAGGACGGCTCCGGGATCTCCAGCGATGCCCAGTGTCACCGGCGCGTTGCGACCGATCTCGTCCGGGTCGGGAACCACATGGATCACGCGTGCGCCCGTCGCGAATGCACCCGGCCCTCCGAACTTGACCATGAAGTCTTGCGGGGCGATCAGCAGCACCGCGTCAGCGTCCCGTATTGCCGCCCCCGCACCGTTCAGCGCCGGGTCGCCCACGTTGCGCGAGCTCTCCAAGGCCATCCACGGGATCGTCGTCCGAGCCGCGAACTCGCGCAGACTCGCTCCCGTATCACCGCGAACCACCGACGGACTCGCGAGAATTATCGGCTTGCTGGCCGTCGAAAGAATCGACAGCGCGGCGTTGATGAGCGCCAGGTCGGCGAATCTGAGCGGTGGACGAAAGGCCCACGACCGCATCGGCGCGCGCTCGGACTTCACGTCGGCATTGAGGACGTCGGCAGGCAAGCCAAGATAGACGGGACCGGGTCGGCCCTCCAGCATGGTGCGCCACGCGCGCGACACAAACGCCGGAATCTCCTCCGCCGATTCGACCGTCCAGGCGGCTTTGCAGACTTCACGCGCGATGGCGGCCTGATCCAGTTCCTGGAAGGCACCCATTCCGGCCCACTCCCGCTCGCTGGCACCACTCAGCCAGAGGACCGGTGTCTCCGATGCCATGGCATTGGCGACGCCCGTCACGGTATTGGTGTGACCAGGACCGGCCGTTACCAGGCAAACCCCTGGCTCGCCGCGAACTTTGGCCCAGGCGTCGGCCATGTGCGCCGTGGCCGATTCGTGCCGCGTGTCGGTCACGACAATGGACTCATCCAGGCAGGCATCGTAGATTGGAAGGATCTGATTTCCCGAGAGACTGAAGAGACGGGTCACCCCAGCATCCTTCAATGCGCGCGCCAGCAGATGCGCCCCGTTTGTTGTCGACATGAACCTTTCCCTTCGAAAAAGTCAGCCCTGAGCTATCGAGCGACCTCGCCACTTCGTCGGCACAGCCCTCGATCCTCCGGTACAATGCGGACGCCAACACATGCCGGTATGCCAGAAGGAGGAATCGTGCAGGACCTCGGCCCCGCACAGAGCGCTGACGATCTATTCTCCCCTGGCGCCTTCTTGGTCGACTCTAACGCTGATTCACATCCTGACGACATCCGAGCCCGCATCGTGTTGGAAGAAGAACCAGACGCCGAGATGTGGTGCGCTCTCTTCGATCTTGCCGCACGACTTGGACTGGAAACGTCCGGCTTTACGCCGCCTCTAATCGTCGATGAGCCTGGCCCAAACCATTTACCCATCGTCGTTCGCCGCGGACGCAGCATACGTCCGCACCTGGAGCGCGACGGATGGAAGGGCCGTCCAGCAGTCATCCTCGAAGGCGCGGACGCGATTCGCGATCTCACTCTCCGTGGTGACGCGGCGCTTGAGCGAAACCACAAATCGGTGCCGAAAGTCGCCGAATTAGATCTGGCCAGAATGTTCGAATCGGACGGTCTTCTCACCGATTACGACGGAAACCACGTTCCCGACGGTACGCGCCTCTGCATCATCGTACCCGATGATCTGCCTCGGGCCGTGGGGATCGGTTTGTTTCATCTCGTGGTCAGGTTGGCGGTCGAATCGTCAGGCATCGACCTGCCCGTCGCCACAGTCTCGTCGAATCCTCGGTCTGGAACGATTCCACTCCGCTTGCACTTGCAGAACGGCTATCTCGCCAGGCTCACCACGGTCGATCATCCCACCAATCCCTCGCTCGAGCTCTTCGGCGACACAAATGACGCGGCGGCGCTCCTCGAGCGACTTGCGCTCAGATGGCCGCTTCCTCCCTGCGACGAATGTGATGCATCTGCGAGCGAGATTCAAGATTGGCTGCGCTGGAGTTTGGCGGGCTGGACCCCTGAAGGACGCACCGCCGCGTTGATGGCGGACTTGAGTGATCGAGCAGGTACGGCGGACGGATCGACGTTGCGGCTCCTCACCCCAGACGACGCGGAGCAGCGAACGCTGGCGCGCGCCGCTCGCCGAGCCGTGGGCGACGGCATGACCATCGTCGGTCCGGGAGCCTCGCAGACGGTCTTCAAGCATGAGTGGTCGGCTCGATGGGAGGTCGACCGCGTCATCGACGTGCTGCGCGACGACGTCATTCCGGAGCTCGACCGACGGCTGCCACTTTCGTTGACCGTGACAGTCTCTGAACCCGCGCCAGTCCGACGGGCGCTCGAAGAGCGCATCCAACGCGAGTTGGCGGCAGCGGGATTTGAGGCGAGTCGCTGTGAGATCCGCGCCATCGACGCCTTCAAAGCGGGACTTTGCTGGTTGCGAGAATACGTCATCCCGGAGTGGAAGGAGCTCACCGGCATCCACCGCGTGACGCTCCGCTTCCGTCCGCTGGAGACCAGTGAGAGCGAACACGCGCTCGACATGCGCATCCGCTGGCTGCAGGAGCTTTTCCCAGCCGACGAGATCATCGCCAAAGAGCTCGACCTCCCATTGGATCGCATCACCCTGGCAGAGCACGAAGGACCAGCGCTGTATGCCGCGAGCGCATTTGACGAGGACGGCACGCTCCTTTCGCGCAGTGAGTTCGATCCGCCGCGCGATCGACGTCCCTATCATGCGCTCTATCCGGATGGCGGCAGCGTCCATTACATCGGCGGCGGCATTCACGCGCGCCAGAATGGCATCGAGGTAAAGGAACGCGTCCCGACCGACCCGGAGCGCTTCTGGGACTACCTACAGGAGGAGGTCCTTCCGCTTCTTCAGGAGACGATCATCAACGCCACGGATGGCGAGCCGCGGCGAAAGGATCAGCCCTTTTTCGACGAGCTCTTCGTCGAGCTCACCATGAGCGAGACCGACGAACCGTTCGGCATTCGGGAGGAGATGAACTCGGCCGCTGAGGCATTGCACGAGGACATCTACTTCAACGTGCTGGATTTCGTGGAAACGCTCGGAGCGAAAACGACCGGCGAACGCCTCTCTGCTCCCGGCGGAGTCGTCCCCATCATTCATGTCCGTCCCGGCTCGGCGCCACATGGTCGTGTTGAGCTGCGGCGTCGCGCCCGTTCGGTCGCTACGCACGACGCAGGCGATGGAGCCGTGCCCATCGGCCACATCCTGTCAGAACCGCCCGCACGGCCGACCGTCTCCAGCGTTTCGGTGTTGCGCGAACAGGCGCAACTCCAGCTTCGCTGGCCGAGCCTGACACCACTGCTGCGCGCTCGGATGCAGGCGTTGAGCGAATTGCTGCCGCCCGACCCACATTTCCCGGCATTGCTCGTCTCCGCCGACGATGGATTTCAGGTCTCACTCGGTTGGCCGCCGAGACGGAACGACGGCAGTAGCCGCCCCGGCAACGTCGCGCGTCTCGGAGTCACTGTTCCTGAATGAGGACCGCCTGGCGCGACAGCTTGCGCGGCTGTCATCCCGAGCAGAAGTACACGTCAATCCGGCTTTGGACCACTCGTATCAAGGGCGCGCGCTCCCGGCCGTTGAAGTCACGGTTCCGATGACCGCCGCCGTCTGGTCGAAGCGCAAACTCTCGATCTTCAAGCCAACGTTCCTGATCGTCGCGCGACATCATGCCAACGAGGTCGCCAGCACGACGGCCGCATTGCGCCTGGTCGAGCTCTTGACGGAAGATCCAGAGTGGCGCCGCATGCTGAGCCGCGTCAATGTCGCCATCCTTCCCTACGAGAACGCCGACGGCGCCGCGCTGCATGACCGGCTGCAAACGGAACACCCCACCTGGAAGCATCATCCCGCCCGCTACAACGCGGTCGGCTATGAGTTCGCCGAGGACAATGACAATCCCGATACACCCTTTGGCGAGTCGCGCGTGCGAACCACGCTGTGGGAGCGCTGGCTCCCCGACGTAGTTGTCGACAACCATGGCGTTCCATCACATGAATGGGCGCAGACATTCGCCGGATTCGGCTCACCACCTCGATTCAACGTGAGCTACTGGCAAGTTCAGGCCATGATTTACGGCATCCTGCATTACATCGATAGCCGCCAATATCCCGAGCACCGGCTGGCGGCCTATGCGATTCGCGAAGCGGTCACGCATGACGTCTCCAGCGATGTCGAAATGCTCCAGTGGAACCGCCTCTACCGTGAACGCTACATGACCTGGGGATCGAACTGGATTCCAGAGCGCTTTCCCGCGAACACGCATCGA
This sequence comes from uncultured Chloroflexia bacterium, assembly GCA_963815715.1. GTDB lineage: Bacteria > Chloroflexota > Chloroflexia > Thermomicrobiales > Thermomicrobiaceae > CALAGB01. The sequence continues at coordinate 1,050,445 of CAWFHU010000001.1, forward strand.
GAGATGATCTGGTATTTCGGGGCGATTCCGGAGAATTCGACGCGCTCGCGCCGCAGTCCGGCCGCTCGACATCCTGGCGTAACCGTGGCGTCATGGGTGACTGAGGTGCCCGACGAGACGGCGCACGGCGAGCATCTTCGTTTGACCGCCAAGGCACACTTGATCGCCAATCGCGCGGTCATCGATCTGCTAGCGGCTTCCGCCACGCCGCCCGAACGTCGTATCCTTGAGTCCGCGAATGGAGCGCGCGTGACCCTTGGTCGGCGCCGTCCAATCGTGATCGGACCGTAGTCCTTCAGCAGCGCCAGGTCATAGGGTGAACGCCACGTCAAGTAAGACCAGCACGACCAGCAAAACCCCGTCCCTCACACGTCGCGATTTTTTCCACGACGTGGCTGAAGCAGTGCGGCCGATGCTCCCCGAATCTCTCAAGGGCTACCAATCTTTCACCACGCGCGACCTGCTCAAGCTCAGCTACGGGCACGCCCGCATCCACTATGAGGTGTGGGCCAACGCCCGAGACCGGCACATCGAGATCGGGCTGCATTTCGAAGACGGTCCGGAGTCGACCGAGCGCTTGCTCCGCTTCTTCGACTCACACATCCTCGAAATCAAGCACGAGCTCGGCGAGGGATTCGACCTCGAACGCTGGACCAACTCCTGGGGACATCTCTTCCAGCACCTCCCCTACCAACCGCTGACCGACAGCCTGGCTAACCAGATCAGCGCGACACTGGCTCGCATGATCATCGTGCTGCAACCGCTGGTGTCGGAAGCCCATCCCCCACGCGCATCACGGTCCAGATAGGAGCGACCTCGTGGACTTCACGCGGAGAATGCGCGATTCATCGCGGGATTTTCCTGACGCTTGCCGACTTACGCAGAAGCGTAAAATGCAGGGACGGTCGCGATTGGTTCGTGTAAAGGCAACTCAATTCGATGGCGCACTGGCTTCCACTCATCGACACAACCTTCATCGTCTTGAGCGGAATCTCCCTTTTGTTCGGCTACTACTTCATCCGGCACATGCAGATTCAACGGCACAAATGGTCCATGCTGACGGCAACGACGTTCGCGGCCCTCTTTCTCGTCGCCTACGTTACGCGCTACTTGACGCAACCAACCAAGATCTTCGCCGGTCACGGTGCCGTTCGCGTGGGCTACCTGGCAATCCTGATTTCGCATACCATTCTGGCCACATTGATCATCCCGCTCGTGCTCATCGTCCTCTATCGGGCGTTTACCAAGCAGTTTGCCCGGCACAAGCAGCTGGCACGAAAAACGCTACCAATGTGGCTCTATGTTGCTTTCACCGGGTGGATCATTTACATGATGCTGTATCAGATCAGCTTCGCCAGCTAGGTTCCGCCGAGCCCAACATTCAGCGGGTTACTCGCGCGCAGCTCGCTTGCTTCCAGCTCGCGTTGGAGTTATGACAACAATCATGCAGGATGCGATCACCGTACGAAATCTCCAGAAGATCTATGGCGCCAAACGGGCCGTCGATGGACTGAGCTTCAGTGTCTGGCGAGGTGAGATCTTCGCCCTCCTTGGTCCCAACGGCGCGGGCAAGACGACGACAGTAGAAATTCTCGAGGGCTATCGCACGCCGGACGGCGGCGAGGTCCGCGTTCTTGGGCTCGACCCAATCCGTGACGGCGGTGAGCTCAAGCAGAGCATCGGCGTGATGCTGCAGAACGCGGGTATCTACCCGACGGTGACGCCGATCGAGATCCTCAACTTGCTGCGTCAGTTCTACCGGGACGCCGAAGAGACCGACACAATGATCGAGCTCGTTGGTCTGGAAGAGGCGGCTCACACGCGCTACCGTCAGCTCTCCGGCGGGCAGCAGCGCCGACTCGCGCTGGCAGCGGCTCTCATCGGCAAGCCAGAGCTCCTCTTTCTCGACGAGCCAACCACCGCCATGGATCCGCAGGCACGCCACATGACGTGGGACATTCTGCAGTCGTTACGCGACCGCGGTCTGACGATCCTCCTGACAACGCACTTCATGGAAGAAGCAGAGCGCCTGGCCGATCGGGTGGCGATCATTGACCATGGTCGGCTGCTGGCCCTCGAAGAGCCGCGCATTCTCACTGCGACCAGCGCCGAGGAGGTGCAATTCACCGGTCCGGCCGGCATGGACACGGACGATCTGGGGCGGCTTCCGAGCTCACGCGGGATTCGCGAAGAGCGACCTGGGTTCTACGTGATGCACACGGCTCGGCCGATCGATCTCCTCGCTGAAATCACCAATTGGGGGCGCGAGCACAGCATCCTGTTGAACGATCTGCGGGTCGGACATGAATCACTCGAAGAGGTTTTCCTGCGTCTGACCGGCAATGAGCTTCGCGAGTGATTGGTAACCGAGAGCACACGACATGAACGCACTCATCGCGCAAACCAAGATGGAGCTGAAGCTGACCCTGCGGCAGTTCGAGGGGATGCTCATCACCGTCTTCTTCCCACCGGCCCTGCTGATCTTCTTTGCCGGGATTGGGGTCAAGCCGTCCAGCGTCGAACGTCCCATTGACTTCTTGCTCCCTGGGATGTTGGCGCTGGCGGTCATGTCGACTGGGCTCGTCAGCTTGAGCATCCGCACCGGCTACGAACGCAGCTATGGAGTACTGAAGCGACTCGGCAGCACCCCACTCACCCGCACGCAGCTCTTGATCGCCAAGATCATCTCGGTGATCGCGGTCGACATCCTCGACATCATCATCCTGATCGGGATCGCCTATTTCCTGTTCGACTGGCATCCGACCGGCGCGCTGCCGCTCGCGATCTTCGCTCTGCTCCTCGGGATCGCCACCTTCTCCAGCTTCGGGCTGATGCTGGCGGGTTCGTTCCGCGCCGAGACGACGCTTGCGACCGCCAACACACTCTTCTTCCTGTTCCTACTCCTGGGTGGCGTCGCCTGGCCACTCGACAAGCTGCCGAGCTTTCTCTCGATTCCGGCGAAGATCTTTCCATCGGCCGCGTTCGCCGACGCGTTGCGTGCGTCGCTCGGACCGCACACCAGCTTCCCAATCTGGAACTTGTTGATTCTCGCCGCATGGGGGTTGGTCACGCTGGCGATCGCCAGCCGCACCTTCAAGTGGGAGTGAGCGACGAATCCCGCCATGAGCTAAGTCGTCGCTTGCGACACCTTCACCGAAATAGTGTGATAGCCGGTTGAACCATCCGGCAATGGAGGATTCTCGTCCTTCGTTTGGGTCTGGCCGGTGCCGTCGGTCGCGCGAACTTCGAGCGTGACCTTGCCAGCTACATCGGGCGTCCAATCGTAGGTCCAGATATCCCAGCTCAACGACGATAGCGGCTTTTGCAGCTTGGCGTCGTTCCAGGTCTTGCCACCGTCAGCTGAGAGCTCGACGCGCTGAATACCGCGGCTTCCGGCAAAGGCCACTCCGCCGACTTTGACCGGCTGACCGAGTGTCACCGTGTCCTGCGCGCGAGGGAAGTCGATGCGCGACATGGTCGTGATGATCGCCACGTCGCTCCACCCGCGATTCTGCCAGAAGCCCTTGAAGTCGTTGTTGACGAGCGAGATCTTGTTCAACCACTTGACGTTCTTCATCCCGTAGATATTTGGGACGAGCATGCGGACAGGAAAGCCATGGTCTTTCGTCAGCGGCTGCCCGCCCAGCTCGTGCACCAGGAACGTGTTGGGGTCGAGCGCAACCGACAACGGAATCGAGTCGGAATATCCGTCTTCGGCGTAGAAGACCACGTCGACTACGCCATCCTTCACACCCGCCTCGTCCAGCAGCTGCTTCAACGGGAACCCAGTCCACTCACCGTTGCTTATGTAATCGCCGCCTACCTCGTTGCTGATGCACTCCAGCGTGGCGATGTGCTTGGTCGTGGGACGTGAACGTATCTGGTCGTAGGTGTAGGTTTGCGGCTTCTCGACGAGTCCTTCGATCGTCAGCTTCCAACCGCCCTGCGCAACGGTCGGATCGATAAAGTTCTTTGAAACGACGTAGAAGTCATTGATTGGCGTCAGTGCTGGAGAAATCCCGTCGGCCGTGTTCGGGGATGAGGGAACCTGGCTCTTCTTGTTGAGTGCCACGAAGAATTTGCCCAGATACGCCGAGGCCAGCAGCACCGGCACGCCAACCGCGACCAAACTGACGACGCGGCGTCGCGACTCGTCATACTCGACCGCGAACTCACTCTCCATTGCGGCGAGCCAGGCGATCAGCACGCCGCCGAAGACGAGAGCGATGATCCCAAAGCTCAGCATCGTAGTGGTCAAACCCACGGTCGAATGCTGGCCGAAGACCCCGACCTCGCCGAGCGGAGCGAAGATCAGCCCCAAAACGGCAAAGGCAACGACCGAGATTGCGCCGAAGAGGCGCAGCGGCGAGTAGCCACGTTTGAGAAGACCAGAGAGAAGGGCACCGATCAGTCCGCCAACTACAAGCTGACCGATGAAAAGGAGGACGAAGATGAGGGGCTTTGCCGACGATTCGAGCTTGCCGAGGATTGTCCCAAAGACGTCAACCGGCGTCACCGAGGTAATGCGGTCGGACAACAGTTGTGTCGGTACCGGTGCTCCCCATACGCGACCCAGGAGGAGCATCGCCACTGAGGCGATCAGCGCGGCGACGATGCCGGGAATATAGCCGGAACGTGAAAAGAGGCGCGGGCGCATTGTCGATCCTTCATTCATCCGTACGGGAGAGTCGGGCGAACGTTTCGCTCCTATACTCATTCTACGGGCACGCCGGTCGAATCGGATGAACTCAGGATTACCGATATTACGAAAGAATTACAACGAGCCGCTGAAGACGCGCGCGGCGACGTCGTCGGGATCGAACTCACGAACGAGGGATCGATAGACTTCCTTACCGTCCCGCTCAATCACCACGTAGCCAGTGCCGATGCGCACCTCGACTCCAGGAAGCTCCTGATGTGCGAGTAGGCGGATTGCCGTAGATCGATAAATCAGATGGAAGCCATTCTCAGCAAACCACTTGTAGGCAAGATCGCTCGGTAGTTCCAACTGCGGTCCTCGTCCATTTCGAATTCGCGCGCGGCGCGTATGGTCTCGATGATCGACGCCTGCGTCGCTGCATGCTAGGTGCCAACGTGGCCGACCATGCACGTTCCATACTGGATATGGAACGCCAGACGAGCGGAGATAGGAATGGGTAATTAGTTGGAATTCACAATTAAGAAAAAACGGGGCCGTTGTGGGCGGCCCCGCAGACAGGGAGGGAGGGAAGAGATGGTTCGAATTTAGCTGTGCCAGCGCGACTGGCAGATCGTCTCGAGCGTTCGACTGCGTTCCATCAGCCATAAACAACTCGAACGAGAGGTTATGGCGTAATCGGATCGGTGCTGTCCGACGTCCTCCATCGAGAGCTCAACCGTCATCAGGATGGCCATCTCTGGCCGATGAGCCCTCTCCCAAATCCGCCGGCAACGCGAGTATCGGGTCGGGTGTTCGCGACTTCGGGACCGCTTCGAATCAACCATTCGGCCCCCCAACGCGTTGTACGTACAGCTGTCTGTCCCCTATTGTACGTACATTGCCTCGGTTGTCAACCCCCTTGTTCAAAATTGATTCTTTTCCCATTGGTCAACGGAGTCCTTCCCGCATTCCGACGCCAAAACGCGCGTTTTCAGGGCGCACATTATGCAATACGACTGCCCGAGTCTGTGACTCTCAGGGATGACGCCGAACGCTCTGGTCGTTAAAGGATTTGTAGATCTAGAGACGACCGCTCACGAAGGGTGCATACTTAAAGCAGAAGATCTGAATTCTCATTCGCGTTCAGGCGCGCTCGTGAGAACGCCTCCGCGTCGAAGATCACTTTCGTCCGCATTGAACGCGCTTCAAACTCAGCAACTACATCCACTTGCGACCAAACCTCGCTTGCGAAAGGACGGAACGATGCCTAACCCACTGCAACAGCTCGCCGCCGCGGGACAGAGCTTCTGGCTCGACAATCTGAGCCGCTCGTTGATCACCACTGGGGAGCTCGAGCGAATCATCCGGAACGACGGCCTTCGTGGCATGACGTCAAACCCGACCATCTTCGAGAAGGCGCTTTCGCAGGGAGACGCGTACGACTCCCAGATTCGCCGTCTCACCAGAGAAGGCGCGAACAAGGAGGAGATCTTCGAGGATCTCGCCTTCCACGACATTCGACGCGCGGCCGATCTTCTACGGCCGGTCTACCTGGCGACCGAAAAGGGGGATGGCTACGTCTCGATCGAGCTTCCACCGTACCTGGCTGCCGAGACGCAGCTATCGATCCGCGAGGCCAAGCGCATCTTCTCCTCAATCGGACGTCCAAATGTGATGATCAAGGTGCCCGGAACGAACGAGGGTATCCCTGCGATCGAGGAGCTGATCTTCTCCGGCGTGAACGTCAACATTACGCTCCTCTTCTCACTCGACAACTACCTGCGCGTCGTTGAGGCGTACACACGCGGCCTAGAGCGGCGTGTCGAGCAGCACCTGCCGATCGACGACATCGCCTCTGTTGCCAGCTTCTTCGTGAGTCGCGTCGATACCGAGGTCGACAAGCGAATCGACGCCAAGCTTGCAGGCCCGCTGGATGACGAGCAGAAGCGACGACTGGAAGCGATCAAGGGCCAGACGGCCATTGCCAACGCAAAGATCGTCTATGAGCACTTCAAGCAGCTCTTCAGCTCGCCCCGCTTCATCGAACTGAAGAAGCACGGCGCCCGCTTGCAACGTCCCCTCTGGGCCAGTACCAGCACCAAGAATCCGGAATACAGCGACGTCCTCTACATCGAGGCGCTCATCGGGCCGGACACGGTTGAGACGATGGCGCCCGTTTCGGTCGACGCCTTCCGCGATCACGGCACTGTCAAACGAACCGTCGACGAGAACATGGACGGCGCTCACCACATCATGGATGAGATGGAGGCACTCGGCATCTCCTACGAGGACGTGACGACGAAGCTGCAGGTCGACGGCGTGGCTTCGTTCGCCAAGTCGTTCGACAATCTGCTCGCGGGCATCGAGGAGAAGCGCAAGGCATTCGGCGGTTCAAGCAGCTCCGGTTCCGGCTCGGTCGGTTCATACACCGACGAAGTCGAGGAGACGGCAACGAGGCTCGCCGAGAATAAAGCGGCGTCACGTCTCTGGTCGAAAGACGCAACCCTCTGGAGTCGAGATGCGGCAACGCAAAAGCAGATCTCCGGCGCACTGGGCTGGCTCGACAGCCCAACGGTCATGGCTAAGGAGGTCGACAAGCTCAAAGCGTTCGCCGATGACGTGCGCCAGGCTGGCTTCACTCGCGCCATCCTGCTCGGCATGGGCGGCAGCAGTCTCGCGCCAGAGGTACTTCAGCACACCTTCGGGAATCAGGAAGGGTTCCCGGAACTGACCGTGCTGGACACGACTAATCCTGACTCTATCCGCGAGTTGTCCGAATCCTTGGATTTCAACAAGACGCTCTTCATCGTCAGCTCGAAGTCAGGCTCGACCATCGAGACGTCGACCCTCTTCCAGTATTTCTACGCGCAGGTGGCCGGAGCGATCGAAGGTGAGCCTGGCGCGCACTTCGTGGCCATCACCGACCCAGGAACGAAGCTCGAGAAGATCGGCCACGATCGGGGTTTCCGCCACGTCTTCCTCAACGATCCCAATATCGGTGGTCGCTTCTCCGCTCTCTCCTTCTTCGGTCTTGTTCCAGCAGCAGTGATCGGTCTCGACGTCGAGTTGCTGCTGCAGCGCGCCGCCGAAATGGCGGAGAAGACGAAGCAGGACGCCCACGACAACCCTGGGCTCTGGCTCGGAGCGGCGCTCGGCATGCTCGCCGCGCTGGGGCGCGACAAGCTGACGTTCGTCCCCGATCCGGCACTCACAAGTTTGTCCGACTGGCTGGAGCAGCTGATTGCCGAGAGCACGGGCAAGGACGGCACCGGTATCGTCCCAATCGCCAACGAGCCCTACTCGGCCCCCGGTGCATACGCGGCCGATCGCGTGTTCGTCGGATTCGACCTCGCTCCGCAGCCACACGCCGAAACGGATGCCATGCTGGCCGGACTCGAGGAGGCGGGACACCCCGTCATCCGACTGCGGCTGCGTGACGAGTGGGACATCACGGCCGAGTTCTTCCGCTGGGAGATCGCCACGGCGATTGCCGGCATCGAGCTCGGCATCAACCCGTTCGACCAGCCGAATGTGCAAGAGAGCAAGGACAACACCACCCGGCTACTGGGAATTTTCAAGGACGAGCACAAGCTTCCGGAGCCGATGTCGACGGCTTCGAACGACGGCATCGCCGTGTATGGTGTCACGGCGGCATCGTTGCGCGAGGCCACCGAGGCCTTCCTCGATGAGATCGGTGTCGGAGAATACCTGGCGATCATGGCATTCGGCCATCGAAGCGCTGACGTCGACATACGCTTGACCGAGGTCCGCCGCCTGCTGCGCGAGCGGCTCAATGTGGCGACGACATTTGGTTACGGTCCGCGTTTCATGCATTCGATCGGACAGCTCTACAAGGGCGGACCGTCGTCGGGTGCGTTCTTGCAGATCGTCATCGAGCCATCCCGGGATCTGCCGATTCCGGACGAGACGTATACCTTTGGCACGCTCTTCGCCGCGCAGTCGCTTGGCGACTATGAGGCGCTGGGCAAGCGGCGTCGGCCGCTGTTACGCGTGAAGATAACAGGCGACCCGGTCGCCGGTCTCGACCGGCTGCTGCAATCGCTGGTCGCATCGGCGCTTCGCTAGGTTACAGCTCGGCGCCGCACATCAGTTGGCGTGAGGCTTGCTAGCGAAGCATCGAGGAATTTCGGCAGAAGTGAGAAGCGCGATCGACGCGCCGCCGTTACTGTCGAAACTTCGAATCGAATTGAATCATCGACGTTGGCGCACGCCGTTCAGGCCGAATGAGTGTCGCCGCGGAACGCCATGAGGGCGATTCGTCGGCGACGCCATGTTGCAGGGATCAAACGCGAACGTCTGACTACGAGTTGGAGGAGTCCATGCAAACCGCCATGGTCGAGAATCCGCTACGCGAGGGGCTGCGCCTCGAACGCGTACCGGCTCCCTGCGCCATGGTCATCTTCGGCGCCTCCGGGGATCTGACGCGCCGCAAGCTGATGCCCGCGCTCTACAACCTGGCAATCGAGGGCCTGTTACCCTCTGGGTTCAGCGTCGTCGGCTATGCCCGTAGAGACATGACCAACGAGTCGTTCCGGGCGCAGATGCGAGATGGAGTCGATCGATATTCTCGGCGTCGTCCGGTCGATCCCAACGTCTGGGAGACATTCGAGCAGGGCATCTCGTATGTGGATGGCAACTTCGAGAATCCGGACGACTACCTTACCCTCGGCACCGAGCTCGCGCGGCTGGATCGGGAACGTGGAACCGGCGGCAATCGCATCTTTTATCTGGCCGCTCCGCCGCGCATGTATCAAACAATCGTCGACAACCTCGGTGCCGCGGGTCTCGTCGGTGAACAGAACGACGAGAGCTGGACCCGAGTCGTGGTCGAAAAACCGTTTGGCCGCGACCTGCAGAGCGCGATCGAGCTGAATGACCATCTCCACATGGTTTTCCAGGAGAACCAGATCTTTCGCATCGACCACTATCTGGGAAAAGAAACCGTACAGAACATCATGGCCTTCCGCTTTGCCAACGGGATATTTGAGCCAATCTGGTCGCGCAACTACATCGACCACGTCCAGATCACGGTGGCGGAAACGATCGGCGTGGAGGATCGCGGAGGCTATTACGATCAGGCTGGCGCGATGCGCGACATGGTGCAGAACCACATGCTCCAGCTGCTCAGTGTCATCGCCATGGAACCTCCGATCACGTTCGAGGCCGACGCCGTGCGCGATGAGAAGGTCAAGACGCTGCGGGCCATCCGCTCGATCAAGCCGGAAGAGGTGGAGAAGTTCACCGTGCGTGGCCAGTATGGTCCCGGCTGGGTCGCGGGCGAGGAAGTTCCCGGCTATCGCCAGGAATCGAAGGTCAATCCAGATTCGATGACCGAAACGTTCGTGGCGGTGAAGCTGCTGATCGACAACTGGCGCTGGGCAGGCGTGCCGTTCTATCTCCGTTCCGGCAAGCGAATGCCCCGACGTGTCACCGAGATCGCCATCCAATTCAAAAGCGTGCCGCACCCCCTCTTCAAATCGACGGAGGGCGCACCGCTCGAGCCGAACGTCCTGGCACTTCGTATCCAGCCCGACGAGGGAATCTCGATGAAGATCGCGGCAAAGGTGCCGGGCCCACATATCCGCCTGCGCTCAGTCAACATGGGTTTTCTCTACGGCACGTCTTTCTTCGTGGAGTCACCGGATGCCTACGAGCGCCTGCTTCTCGACTGCATGTTCGGCGATTCCACACTCTTCACTCGCCGTGATGAGACAGAAGCGGCCTGGAAGCCGATCACCGAGATCCTGCAGGAGTGGGGCGAGGTCACGCCACCACATTTTCCGAACTACGAAGCGGGAACGTGGGGGCCGTTGGCGGCTGACGCCTTCATGGTACGCGACGGCCGCTCCTGGCGACAGCCGTAGCTTGAATCGGATGGGAAGGTAACGTATGTCGGGCATAGACGTCAGCATCGACGTCCACGGAATCAAGGGGCCAACGGTCGACGTCGGCTCGATCGAGCGTGAGCTGGCGCAGCTGTGGCGCATGCCGACAGTGATCGGTCTGCGCGAGACCGACATCGTGCCGACGCGTACCAGCGTACTCAACCTGATCGTGCATTGCTCTGATCCATCGCTGCAGACACGCGCGAACACCATCATCAACGAGCTGGCGACGAATCACCCATCGCGCGTCATCAGCTTCAACGTTACGTCTGACCCACGGGCGTTCGAGGACGACATCGACGCGCACGTAAGCACCCACTGCTATACAGCCTCCGGCGAACGGTTCGCCTCCTGCTACGAGAAGATCGAGATCAAGACGCCGCCCGATTCTCTCGATCAGCTGCCCAGTATCATCGTCGCGCTCGCGTTGCCCGAGTTACCGACGTTCGTCTGGTGGCCGGGACAGCCGCCGCTGGCCGACAAGCGCTTCGCCAGGCTGGCTCACGCCGCGAACCGTATGGTTGTTGATTCGCTCGACTTCGTCCGCTGTAACACGAATCTGATTCGGATGCACGAGCTCTGTCAGACCATCGGCGAACAATGCGCGCTGACTGATCTGAACTGGGCGCGATTGACTCCCTGGCGTTCGATGATGTCGCAGATCTTCGATTCACCCGACTGCCGCTGGGCGCTCGACCACGTCACGCATCTCAAGCTGGTGTTCGGTCATCAGTCGACAAGCCGTGTGAACGCCGCGCAGGCGATGCTCTTCGCGGGCTGGCTCACCAGTCGCCTTGGATGGAATCTCAAGCGGGCCGCCCCGGATCAGCCGCACGGTACGGCAATCGCGCAGGCGGTCAACGGCGGGTCAATCACGGTTGAGATCGCCGGCCAGCCAGTGCCCAAGCAGTACAACGGTTACCTGCTGAGTGCTTCACTCTTGTCGAGCGACAGCGACAGACGGGGCGAGTTCGCGGTGGAGCGCGTCGGCGACGATCTGGCAACGCTGCGTATGACGGCCACTGTCAATGGGCAGGGGATTGCCGAACACGCCATGCGTTCGGCGCCAACCGGCCTCGCACAGCTCCTTCTACGAGAGCTCGAAACCACCATGCATGACGGATTGTTCGAGGATGCCATCGCCGAAGGGGCGCGATACGCCTCGATTATCAAGCTTCGGAGAGCCTCTTGAGTGAACCTGAGATCGTCGTAACATCCGATGCCGCGGAGCTCGCCGCGATCGCCGCACGCCGCTTCGTGCAGGTGGTCAGCGCGGCCCAACAGCAAGGACACAACGCGCGAGTCGCGCTCTCGGGCGGCTCGACTCCTCGAGCCCTGTTCAGCCTATTGGCAAGCGACGAGTTCGCTGGGCGCGTCGATTGGCGAACAATCGACATCTTCTGGGGTGACGAGCGTACCGTTCCTCCAGACCATGCTGACTCGAACTACCGCATGGCGAACGAGACGTTGCTGAGCCACGTTCCCATCCCCGAGAGCAATGTTCATCGGATGCCCTGTGAACTGGATCCTGATGAAGCAGCCAGGCTCTATGAGGCCGAGCTCGCCGCCGTCTTCGGAAGCGCGACCGCGAGTCATCCGCCGCAATTTGATCTCATTTTGTTGGGAATCGGCGGCGACGGGCACACCGCGTCGCTCTTTCCGGGCACGGACGCCCTCTCGATACGCGATAGGCTCGTCGTTGCCAACCCGGTTCCGCAGCAGCAGACCACGCGTTTGTCGCTGACGGTCCCAGTCCTTCTCGCGGCCCGAGAAGTCCTCTTTCTCGTGTCTGGCGCCGACAAGGCCCCGGCCGTCTATCGCGCCATCGAGGGACCGTGGGATCCCAACGAGACCCCATCGCAATACTTGCGCGAGGCAAATGGCCATGTCGTGTGGTTGCTGGATAAGGCGGCGGCCGCCGATCTCGGCGACGACGCCGTTGGATGAAATCGGTCTATCCATCGCGTTATAACCATGCAGTGGCGACGAGCAGATTCGACCGGCGATGGCCGGGCGCTCAATGTTTCGGCGCGACGCGGCGATAAGCGACGACGCGGCATCTGGCGCGATCCGCGTCATCAACAAATCTGGAGCATGAATGAGCGAACGTGACAAACTCGGCGCGGCTCCCAGTCGCGTCATGGTCGTAATGTCCCATCCCGACGACGCGGAGTTCATTTGCGCGGGCACGGTCGCCAAATGGACGGCGGCTGGCAGCGAAGCGATCTTCGTCCTGGGGACCAGCGGCGACAAGGGGAGTGACGACCCGGAGATGACGTCTGTGATGCTGGTGGAAACGCGCGAGCGCGAACAGATGGATGCCGCGCGAGTTCTCGGCGTCGGAACCGTCGAGTTTCTCCACTTCAAGGACGCCGAGCTCGTTCCGGATCTCAACCTGCGGCTGGCCATCACGCGGATGATCCGCAAGCACAAACCGGATGCCGTCATCTGCCAGGATCCGACCAATCGTTGGGAAGGGCAGGAATACATCCAGCACCCGGATCACATTGCGATGGGTGAAGCCGTGCTTGCAGCGGTTTTTCCGTCGGCACGCGACCGGCTCACCTTCCCTCAGCTTCTCGATGAGGGTTTGGAGCCGCACAAGGTTGCCCATGTCTACGTCGCCGGCGCGCGCGACCCAGACGTCTGGATCGACATCACCTCGTCGTTCGACACGAAGATGAAGGGGCTCGCGCAGCACAAGTCGCAGATGGGGGAGTGGGAATTCGAGCCGATGCTGCGTCGTTGGGCGCAGGACACGGCGGCTGAAGCACGGTTGCGACGCTATCCGGGTGCCGACGACATGCAATTAGCCGAGTCGTACAAGTACTTTAAGTTGGATTGATCGCAATCCCGTCGTTCCCAATTCAGTGGGCGCCATGAATCACGCCCCTACGGGTCACTCTCGTAGGGGCGCGACGCAGCGTAGCAGTCTCGATTGCTAAAGCAATTTGCGGAAGGATTGCCCAGAGCAGCGTCAACTGGGCGTCATAAATGTCGCCCCTACGGAGAAGCGTCGTAGGGGCGACATTTATGACGCCCTTCGGACTACGACCGAGGACACGCACTCCCGCGGGCAACCGCTCTGAAAAATGCTCTAAGCGGCTTCACAAAAGTCTTGACAACATGGCACACTCAGCGCGAAACGAAGGGGGGGTGCTATGGAGGAGGAACTGCGGGCGCAACGGAGCCGCTTGCTTGCGCTCACGAAACATGACCCGGACCCAGGCGTTCGGCATCGTGCGCATGTGCTCATTGTCGCGCTGGGCCAGCCGAGCCGGCAAGCGGCGGCGACGGCCTGCGACGTGAGTGCCCGATCCATCACCCGCTGGGCGGCACGGTTTGCGGCGGAGGGTCGGGATGGGCTGGCCGATCGCCCGCGTCGCGGCCGCCCGCCCAAGCTTCCCGAAGCGGCGCGCGAACTGCTGGGCACGGCGCTGGCTCAGACCCCCGAGGCCTATGGCTACCCGGTCACGGTGTGGGCCATCGCTGACTTGACCGATCTGCTGGACCGGCACGGGTGGAGCGTCTCCGCCGTCACGGTCAATCGGACCGTGCATGCTATGGGTTACGTCTATCGCCGACCGCGTCATGATCTACGGCATCGGCAGGACGCTGAGGCCGTCGCCAGCGCCGCCAACACCCTCGCGGTGCTGCAAAAAAAGGGGCTGATCTCCACAGTGGACTCCGTCTCCTGTATCTCGACGAGTGCCACCTTCACACCCATCCCAACCTGGTATGTTGCTGGCAACCCCGCGGCCGACCAACCAGTATCCCGGCGGCCGGGACCGATGAACGCATCAGCCTCTTTGGGGCCGTGGAGTACCGCTCCGGCATGCTGATGACCCGGCAGGCACCCGCCTCGAACGCGGCCGAATTCATCGCCTTCCTCGATCAGGTGGCGGCCCGCTGGCCGGCGGGCCACTTGGTCTTGGTCCTCGATAACGCGACCTACCACAAAACTGCCCGGCTTCGTGCCTGGTTCGCCGCGCATCGCGCGCGCATCAGCGTGCTCTGGTTACCAACGTACAGCCCGCAGCTCAACCTGATCGAGCGCGTCTGGCGCTTCATTAAGCAGAAGCTGGCGTGTCATCGCTATTGGAACGATCGTGCTGGCCTTGCGACGGCGGCACAAACCCTCTGTGATGCGGTTCGCGCGACCTTCGCCGCCGAAACCTTCCCGCACATCACGATCGGACAAGACTTTTGTGAAGCCGCTTAGCCTGAATTATTCATGGACGCCCCGGTCTGGTGGCGAGCAGATGCCAGAGGGGGCGTTCGGGATGTTGCTCGGCGAGGTGCAGCCGAACCTGCGTCAGGAGCTGCCGCACCCAGCCGGCGATCTTGAGCAGCCGGAGCCGGAGGGTGTCGAGCTGCATCCGTGGTACCCCACGCTGGACCAGCCAGCGGCGCAGGGTATCGAGCAGCCAGTAGGCGGCGGCATGCAAGAGCAGCCGGAACTGGTTGGCCCAGAAGCGGTGGCAGCTCAGGCGGTCGGCGAAGCAGGCGTCCTTGAGATCCTTGATCCACAGTTCGGGTTCGCCCCGATCGACATACCAGTCGTAGAGCGTCTCCGGCGGATCGGAGCGGGTGGTCACCACGAAACGCGTGTTGGGACCTTTGGGCAAGACCTCGGCTTTGAAGACGACCCGCCGTGCCGTGTCCCACGAGCCCGCCTGATACCGCGTTTCCCCGACCAGACGCACCTTGTCCGCGCCGGTTTCGGTCTGCTGTGTGGTCGCCTCGGCGAGCAGGTCGGCGGCTTCGGCTTGGAGACGGGCATTGGGCACCAAGCCGATGGTGTAGCCCAGGTGCTCGTCTTCACAGTAGTCGTAGAGGGCCGGGATAGCAAAGCCGCTGTCGGCCCGCAGCTCGATGGTGACCCCGGGCCAGCGCTGGCGGATCAACCGCACCAGCCGTTTGAGGATGGCCGCCACACCATAACTGGCGTGGACGGTGCCGGGTCGCAAGACGGCGGTGATGAGCTGATCGGTGTCCCCATCGAAGATGAGGAGCGGGTGGTACATGTGCTGGCGGAAGTAGCCGTGGGAGCCCTCCCGCTCCTGCTGCCCATGCACCGGATCGTCGGTCCCATCCAGATCCAGCAGGATGCGGCGTGGTCGACCCAGCCGTTCTCGTTCGGTGAGATAGATGCCGACCAAGGCCTGAGCCAGGCGGTAGCAGGTCTGCGCGGTGGCGGCATTCTCCAGCCGGGACAATGTCGGATGACTGGCCAGATCCGGATCGTCACTGGGCAGCCGACCACAGACCACCTTCAACAGCGGATCGGACCGCAGCGTGTCGGCGTCGTTCTGGTCCGCGTAGCCACAGGTGATCTGGAAGACGCGTTGGCGAATCAGGGACTCCAGCGAGTGCCGCACCGGCCCGTGGCGCCAGTCGGGGATGACCGCCGCGAACGCCGCACACAAGCCGAGCTGCTGCTCGGCCTCGGCGAGCCAGACCAAACCACCGTCCGACGTCGCCGCCTCCAGATCGAAACTGGCCACCAGCGGGAGCGGCTCGGTCTGCGGGAAGGCGATGGTAGACTGAAGCATCGAGGCACCTCCTGGCATCGGGTTGGATTCGACACCCGTACCCATACCAGAACGGTGCCTCGGTGTCACCTCATGAATAATTCAGGCTAGACTGCCCGTCACTGCGACAGGAACAGCTTCCAAGAATCGGCCGTGGTGCCCGGGAACTGGTAATCGTAATCGGTGACCAGCGGCATGGGCGTCACCTGACCAGTCAACACACGCCGTGCCATGTAATGGGCCAGATAGGTGACGTCGTCACGCGCCTCCAGCTCCGCCTGTGTGAAGTACGCCGCCTCGTCATTCTCATGTCCGTCGGCGCGGGGCTCGCCGGATCGATGCTCGAGCAGCCAGAGGATGTATGTGTCGGTGTTGTGCCCGTCGTGTCGGCTGCGCAGCCCGATGATCCCCATCGGTTCGGCGATCACCCCAGTCTCCTCCAGCACCTCACGCGCGACGGCGACGTCCAACGTCTCTCCTGGGTCCATAACACCGCCAGGCAGCATCAATCGCCCCTTCGACGGTCCATAGGTCATGCGAACCAATAAGATGGCGTCCCGACGTACCACCAGACCACCAACGCTGGTGACGTTGCGTCGCTCACGTGTGCTCATACGGTCTCCTCCGCAACGAGCGCAAAATCTAGACTGATGTCCAGCGCCCGCGACGAGTGAGTCAGCGCGCCGACTGAAATGAGATCGACTCCAGTCTCCGCCACGGCTCGCACGCTCTCGAGCGTGATCCCGCCGGATGCCTCCAGCAGAGCGCGACCAGAGGTGCGACGAACCGCCTCAGCCATCTCATCGATGGTCATGTTGTCGAGCAGGATCGCATCTGGGCCAACCGCCAGCGCCTCCTCCAGCTCGTCGAGATTCGTCACCTCGACCTCCACGCGCAATGTGTGCGGAGCGTTCTGCTTCGCCATCCGCACGGCGTCAGCAACGCGCGTCGATCCTCTGACGGCCGCAAGATGATTGTCTTTGATCAGGATGCCGTCGCCGAGGCCGATGCGATGGTTGTGACCGCCGCCATGTCGCACCGCGGCCTTCTCCAACAAGCGCATACCCGGCGTCGTTTTGCGCGTGTCGATGATGCGTGCCTTCGTTCCCGCGCACCGTCTCCACATAGCGCGCGGTTGCCGTCGCCACCCCTGAGAGACGCTGCAGGAAATTCAGCGCCACTCGCTCACCGAGCAGGATCCCGCGGGCCGGTCCACTGATCGACCCGATCTCCTCTCCCCGAGCGACAACGTCCCCGTCGTGAACAAGCGGCTTGAAGCAGATTCGCTCGTCGATCTGGGCGAAGACTTCGGCAACCACCGCGAGTCCGGAGATCACGCCAGCCGACTTGGCCAGGAACCGGCCGGACGCCTGCCGGTCCACGGAAACGGTGAGCTCCGTAGTAATGTCCCCGAAGGCGGTGTCCTCCTCCAGGGCGATCTGGACGGCTCGTGTCACATCGTTCACGTCATTCCCTCTCTCACAACCAATCGCGGCATCCTAGCCCGACGCACCACGCCTTTCAACATGCAACCAACGCACAAAACTCCCACGCGAGCGTACGATGGAGTCGTGGTGCGCTGCTGGAATGCAGGTAGCCGAGTCCAGCACGGAAATCGGAGGAATCTAAAACGATGAATGTCAACGCGATCATCAAGGGAGTCGTGCCATTCGCCGTGAATGACACGCCATACTTCACGATCTACTTCGCACACGACTCTGATCCAGACAACGTGCTGGAGGCGCGCTTGCCAGGCAACTCGATCTATCCACACCCCCATGTCAACGACCAGATACTCGTCCACTACGTCTTCGGAGTGCCGACTCGAATTGAACAGGTGAAGGGCTGAGCGCGTTCGCGAATCTTCAATCCAACCGCCTCATGCGCAATCTGGCACTGACTCTGCGATGAACGATACGTGTTCACGCTTGAACGCGGGTAACACACGAAGGTTCCTATTCGTAAAAAATCCAAGTAACGCAGGGAGGATTGCGTGAGAGACGACAATCGAAGAGAGGTCGTGGTCATAACCGGAGCATCCGCGGGAGTCGGCCGCGCGACAACGCGTGAGTTCGCCCGAAATGGCGCCCGGATCGGGATCATCGCCCGCGACCCTGACCGACTCCAGCAAACCAAAGAAGAAGTGGAGCGACTCGGCGGAGAGGCGCTTGTGCTTCCGCTCGACGTTGCGGACGCCGCGAAGGTGGATGAAGCCGCTGCGATAGTAGAGCAAGAGTTCGGGCCTATCGACGTCTGGGTCAACAATGCCATGGTGACGGTCTTCTCGCCGGTGAAGGATATGAAAGCCGACGAGTATCGCCGCGTGACCGAGGTCACCTATCTCGGAGTCGTCAACGGCACACTGGCCGCTTTGCACCGCATGCTCCCCCGCGATCGGGGCAAGATCGTGCAGGTCGGGTCGGCACTCGCCTACCGCGCTATCCCGTTGCAATCAGCCTATTGCGCATCGAAGCACGCGATTCAGGGATTCACGGAGTCGCTGCGTAGCGAGCTTTACCACGACAAAAGCAACGTCAGCGTGACGATGGTGCAGATGCCCGCGTTGAACACACCGCAGTTCAACTGGACGCGCAATCACCTGCCGCATCGGCCACAACCGGTGCCGCCGATCTTCCAGCCCGAGGTGGCTGGAGAGGCCATTTACTGGGCGGCACACCATGAGCGGCCGGAGATCTACGTCGGCATGCCGACCGAGAAAGCTATCTGGGGCAATCGCATCATGCCGCGCGTCCTCGATCACTATCTCGCCGACAATGGGTTTTCATCTCAGATCACCGACGAGCCGGACGATCCGAATCGACCGGACAACCTCTTCGATCCGGTCAAAGGTGATTACTCGGCTCGTGGCCGCTTCGACGACAAAGCCAAGACATCGAGCCCGCAACTCTGGGCCACGCTTCATCGCGGACCGATCGCTATCGGCGTAGGCGTCGCCGCCGCGGCAGGAGCCGCGATTGCCGGAATTCTGGCAAACAATCACAACGGACACTAGAGAACGAACGGGAGGGCGTTCCGCTTACGGAACGTCTGATCCCGGCCCGAGGATGCCGATCCAACCGCCGCCGATCTGCGGTGCGGCATCCCCCGGGAAGACCGCGAGCGCGACGATAATCGCCCCCAGCAAGATCACTGAGAAGAGCAGCAGGTGCTCCGCTTGCAGCAGGATTGGGCCGATCATCATCCAGCCTCCGGCGAACGCATTCAGCCGGGCGAACCATCGCGTTCCCGGCCAGATCGAAAGCACGCTCAGAACCACCACGATCGGTCCTGTGATCCGCATGTCGGCACGTGAATATCCAGCAAACCCGATCGCGGCGGGTGACGCCATCAGCCACAGCCCGATGACGACTCCGATGAGATGACGAAGTCGCAAGCCGCTCGCCTGCCACTGGTCCGCAACTGCCGGATGCTCAGGTTGGCCGGCCTGTTCAATTTCTTGCTCCTTTTGTTCTTCAGTCGGCTCGGTGTATTTGCGTCCAAGGTACTGTAGCGCCGCCAGACACTCCTCCATGGTCGGGCCAACCAGATTGATCGAGATGAACGCGGAGAACATGCAGAGCGTGCAATATGTCCCGTACGCGACCGGCTGAATGATCAGCAGCGCGATGGCGGTCAGCCCCAACCCTATCGAGGTCGCGCCGTTGAGGAGC
Source organism: uncultured Chloroflexia bacterium (assembly GCA_963815715.1). Classification (GTDB taxonomy): domain Bacteria; phylum Chloroflexota; class Chloroflexia; order Thermomicrobiales; family Thermomicrobiaceae; genus CALAGB01. The sequence goes on from CAWFHU010000001.1 coordinate 1,070,195, forward strand.
ACGAACCAGGGGTGCGACTTCCAACGATCTTCGCCCCCCGCAAATTGCAACAGCGCATCGACGAAGTAGACCGCGGCTCCAAGTGCCGCGTCGGGTACGGGCAACGAGCGCGAGAGATTCGAGTCGAGAATGACCTTGCTCCCGTTGCCGAAAAAGGGATCCCAGACGGTCGAGATCACGTCGGTCTGATAGAGGGTGAGATAGCCCGCGGTCAGAAACCCCATCGTAGCCATGATCGCCAATACGATGCGTCGTGCTGGAGCCGACGGATTCGTGGTCCAGCCCGGAGGGATATCCGGAGAAACCGGTCTGAATCGCTTTGTATTTCGAGATCCCATTTCGATCGCTGCTTGCGCCATCGGCCGCCCTACATTCTGCTCGTGGAGTCCAATATGGAACCGCAATGAGTTTTACGAGGTTCCAGCAATCCACGTAGCACGAGACGTGCCGGTCTGGTCGGCATCAATGGAACGAATTCTGCAACTTGGTTCCTGTGTTATCGGCGTTTCTGACACGCCCAGTTGACATTTTCGACAGGAAGGTCATTCGCGGGTGAGGTCTCCCCGCTCGACATCCACAATGCCCGCCCTCGTTCGGATCGAAATTTTGGGCAGCCCCCGGGTGCAGCGACGACGGCGTACCGTGTATTCGGTTCGGCCAATCGAAGAGATCGACCCATGCAAGCGGCCAGCGATAATTGGAGGAATGTATGGCAAAGACAGCCGCCGACATCATGGTTGACGTGCTTGTCAGCTGGGGGGTAGATACCATCTTTGGTCTCCCCGGCGACGGCATCAACGGCATCATGGAGGCCTTGCGTGAGGCTGAAGACAAGATCAATTTCGTGCAGGTTCGTCACGAGGAAGCCGCCGCGTTCGCTGCCTGCGCCTACGCCAAATTCACAGGGAGGCTCGGCGTCTGTCTGGCCACGTCCGGACCTGGCGGAATTCACCTCTTGAACGGACTCTACGACGCGAAGCTCGACGGACAGCCGGTGTTAGCCATCACCGGCCATACCTATCACGACCTCATCGGCACCTATTACCAACAGGACGTAGACCTCTCGAAGCTCTTTATGGACGCGACGGTCTACACCGAACGCATCATGGGGCCGGCACACGTGCACGCCGTCACCAACCTCGCCTGCCGCACGGCAATCAATCGGCGATCGGTAGCGCATATCACCTTCCCCACCGACCTGCAGCACGAGTCGGTTGACGAGGCGCACTACTCAGAAAAGAACGTTCCCAACCACGCCAGTTCGGCCCAGACCGAAGACATCATGGTGCCGTCACCGGCACGGCTACAGCAGGCGGCGACGCTGCTGAATCAGGGAAAGAAGGTCGCGATTCTGGCCGGCAGAGGAGCGTTGAACGCCACCGACGAGCTCGAGGCAACCGCCGAGAAGCTGGCGGCGCCGATTGTGAAAGCCTATCTCGGCAAGGGTGCGGTGCCCGACGACTCGCCCTACACGACCGGCGGTATTGGTCTGCTCGGAACGGCGCCTTCTGAGACCGCCCTGGAGGAATGCGACACGTTCCTGATCGTCGGTTCTTCGTTCCCGTACATGTCCTTCATCCCGCAGCCGGGGGCGGCCAAGGCGGTTCAGATCGACGCAGATCCGGTACGCATCGGCCTGCGCTACCCGGTGGACATTGGATTGGCAGGAGACGCCAAGCAGACGTTGGCGCAGCTCGTCCCACTCCTGGAAATGAAGGAGGATCGATCCTTCCTCGAGAAAGCCCAAGAGGATATGAAGGATTGGTGGACGCTGCTTGACGAGCGTGCGTCGCGCACTGACAGCCCGATGAAGCCGCAACGCGTGGCAGGTGAGCTCAGCAAACGGCTGGCCGACAACGCCATCATCTGCGGCGATAGTGGCACGAACACGACCTGGCTGGCACGCTACGTCAAGATCCGACGCGGCATGATGGTCTCCGGTTCCGGTAATCTGGCAACTATGGCGAGCGGCTTGCCGTACGCGATTGGCGCACAGACCGCATATCCCGATCGTCAGGTTGTCGCCCTCGTCGGCGACGGAGGCTTCTCAATGTTGATGGCCGAGTTCGTCACGGCCGTCAAGCACAACCTGCCGATCAAGGTGATCATCTTCAAGAACGACACACTTGGTCAGATCAAGTGGGAGCAGATGGTCTTCCTCGGCAACCCCGAGTATGGCGTCAAGCTGGCACCAATCGACTTCGTGAAGTTCGCGGAAGCCTGTGGCGGGACCGGCATGCACGTTGAGGATCCCGAGCAGATCGGCAACGTCCTCGATCTGGCGCTGGCGCATCCTGGTCCAGTCCTCGTCGAAGCAGTCGTCGATCCGTTCGAACCGCCTATGCCGGCCAAGATCCAACGCAACCAGGCCGTGCATATGGCCGAGGCGCTAGTGCGCGGTGAGCCAAATCGCGTCAAGATCGCCGAGACCATCTTCCGCGACAAGATCCACGACTTTACCGCCACCAACGGCAATGGCCCGGTCAGTGCGGTCAAGGAGCGGGTCCGCGACATGGTTCGCGGCGACGACGAAGACTGATCGCGAGCACGACATTCCAGCGATGGGCACGGCGCGGCAATATCCGCCCCGTGCCCATCCTTGTTGTCCGGGGCGATGGGTGCATCGCCTTCATGTGCCGCGACCCAGTTTCCACGAAACGCAGCAGTCGACTGAGCTTCGTAGCCATTCGGTAGAATCAGGCATTTCGACCACCGAACCTTTCGACTGCGCCCGCCGTCTCAAGAGAGGATGGAGTTCGATGTCGGAGCGAGATGTCGCCTTGTGGAGACAGTTCGGTGCCGCGCTCGACATGCTCGACGACGCCCTGCGCGTCTGCCCGGACGCACTCTGGACGAAACGTGTCTGGGTCACGCCACCAGACTCCGAATTCCCGCCCGACTTCGCCTCATTCTGGTATCTGGGCTATCACACGATCCGCTGGGTCGATCTGTATCTTCTCGGCACAGAGGAGGGATTCTCGCCTCCCTCGGAATTCTCACCGGTCGATCTCGATGTAAACGGCGCGGCTCCGACAACGGTCTATTCCAGGGACATGCTCCGAACCTATCTGTCGCAGGTACGCGAGAAATGCCAGGCGAAATTCACTCATATGACGGATGTCGAGGCTCGTCGTCCCTGTTCGTTCCCTTGGATAGATGACGGGCTCAGCTACTTCGAACTACAGCTCTACAGCATGCGACACGTTCAGGAGCACCTTGCCCAGCTGCATCTCTTCCTCGGTCAACATGACGCTGATGGTGATTCCGACTGGGTCCCGACCGCGCGACGCCAGCCGCCGGCCGTTTGATCGGCAGTTCTGGAAACGACAACGGCGCGCCCCAACGTGATGGGACGCGCCGCCGTGTACCAGCATTAGATCTCGATCAGTGCGAGCCCTGTCTCTGGATCGTGGACGCGTTTCAGATGCGACGTCGACTCTTCAAGCACGATCTCGAGCGTCGGTCGTACCTCAGCCTTCATGACGTGCCCACCAATCGTTGAGCCATCCACCCGACCCAGCACGACATGTGCGTGGACTTTCGGCTCGCCGTTCTCCTTGTCGAAGGCGATATCTCCAGCCAGCGTCAACACCTCGACCTGCTCAGTGACCGGTATCTTGCGGTATTCCTTGGCGTCCACGTCGAAGTAGCCGAGCGTCGCCGTGCTGAATCCGCCGACGGCCGTAAAGTGGCTCGCGTCGAGTCGTCTTTCCTTGGCGAACTCGGTCAACCCCTCGACGAACTCATCGCCGGTGTCGAAGATGACCGCATAGGCGGTCGAGCCGTCAGATTTGTTCAATACCTTGCTCTTCATACATTTCTCCTTGCCTTGATCAATAGCCCGACGACGCTTCCCACGAGGGCAGCTCCGGCAACGCCAGCGAGCGCCAGACCCGCGCGTTCCGATGGTCCGTACTCTTCAGCACGGTCCTCTTCCGGCTTGCCATCTCGCGGACCGTCTGGGCCTTGCTCCATCGCCATCTGCACGACCTCCGCCAGGTGCAGAGCCCGGCGTTCGGTATCCTGAGCGATCTGCTCGCGGCAGCTGAAACCATTCGCGATGATTAACGTATCGTCGTCCGCATCTCGCACCGCGGGAAGCAGAACACGCTCGCCGGCTTTGATCGATACGTCGTAGTGCTCGCCAGCCTCGAACCCGAACGCGCCGGCCATGCCGCAACAGCCTGAATCGAGCAGCTCGAAGTCGACTCCCAGCTTCTTCAGCACTGAGAGCTCAGCGTCCATCTTCAACACCGATTGATGGTGGCAATGCCCCTGGATGATCGCCTTGCGGTTCAGTTTCGGCAGATCGAACTTGTCCTCGTTCTTGTCGATGAACTCGCTCAGCATGTAGGTCTGGTGGTACAGGCGCTTGGCGTCCGGATTGTGCGCCATCAGGTTGCGCATATCGTCCCGGAAGACCGAGACGCAGCTCGGCTCGAGACCGATCACTGGCGTTCCACTCTCCATCTGTGGACGCAGCGCTTCCAGGATCTGCTCCAAGTGTCGCTTGGCGAGGTCGAGCATGCCGTAGTCGTAAAAGGGACGACCACAACAGAGCCACTGATCCGGTACGATCACGTGGTAGCCGGCCGACTCGAGCACCTCGACCGCGGCTTGCGACGTCTTGGGGTGGAAGTGGTCATTGAACGTATCCGGCCACAGCATCACCTGCTCGTTGCCAACGTTGCGCGGCGGTCGACTCCTGAACCACTCCTTGAAGGTCTGCGGTGCGAAACCTGGAACGCGACGCTCTGGTGCGATGCCGCCCAGCTTCTTCACCAAACGGCTCGTCCCTGGAGCCTGCGCAACGAGATTGACCAGACCAGGTACCTTCGACGCAATACGCGCCCAATACATGATCAAACCCATGGTGTAGGCGGTGATCGGTCGCAGACGACCGCTGTAATAGTGCGAGAGGAATTCTGCCTTGTAGGTGGCCATGTCGACGTTTACGGGGCAATCCCCTTTGCAGCCTTTGCAGGCCAGACAAAGGTCGAGCGCTTCACGTACGCTGTCATCGCGCCATACGTCGGTCAGTTCGTCCCCTTCAAGCATCTCGAAGAGGAGTCGCGCTCTCCCGCGGGTAGAATGTTCTTCCTCGCGCGTGACCATGAAGCTGGGGCACATCACGCCGCCACCGGTGCGGCGACACTTTCCAACGCCCACGCAGCGCAACGTCGCCTTGGAGAAGCTTCCGGAATCTTCGGGAAACTGGAAGTGCGTTTTCGGTTCGATGGGGCGGTAGTCCGTTCCCAGTCGCAGATTACTGGTGATCGGGTTCGGATTGACGATCTTCCCCGGATTCATCTTGTTCTGCGGGTCCCAGATAGCCTTGAACTCCTGAAACGCCCGCACGATTTCCGGGCCAAACATCTTCGGGAGCAACTCGGCGCGGGCTTGACCGTCGCCATGTTCACCAGAGAGCGAACCGCCGTAGCTCACCACCAGATCCGCCGCCTCGCCGACGAAGGATCGATACTGCTCGATCCCGTCGTGAGTGACCATGTCGAAGTCGATGCGCATATGCAGGCAGCCCTGGCCGAAATGGCCGTAGAAGGAGGCCTCATAGCCGTATTTTTCGAGTAGCTTACGCAAGTCACGGAGGTATGCGCCCACTTGATCGGGCGGAACAGCCGAGTCTTCCCAGCCGGGCCAAGTGTCGGGCATGCCTGGAACGTGCGCGGTGGCTCCCAAGCCAGATTCACGGATCTCCCAGATCTTCTGCGTCTGCCCGGGTTTGTCCAGCAGCTCCATGGAAGGTGGGTTATCCAGGGACTTGAGATGGTCCATCAGCTTCTTGGCTTTGGATTCCGCCTCGTCGATGGTCTCTCCGCCGAATTCGACCAGCAGCCAGCCCTCGCCTTTGGTGAGCATCTGCAGGTCCTGGAGATTCATCCCCTTCTTTTGCATGTAGCCGACCAGGCGATGATCGATCCCTTCCAGACCGATCGGGCCGAACTCCATCACTTCGGGGACGTGATCTCCCGCGTGATAGGCATCTTCGTATCCGAGCACGACGAGTGAGCGCTTCGGCGGACTGTGCACCAGCGTCGTCGTGGCTTCCAGCACGCTGACGAGCGTTCCTTCGCTTCCAACCAACGCTCGTGCGACATTGAAGCCATTCTCGGGAAGTAGCTGATCGAGGTTGTAGCCAGAGACGCGACGAGGAATGTTGGGGTATTCGTTGCGAATCTTCTCGGCATAACGATCGCGCAGATCGCGCATGCGCTTGTAGATTTCGCCACGTCGTCCGCCTGCCTGAATGATCCGCTCGAGCTCTTCCTCGCTGGTCGGTCCGACCCGCATGCGCAAACCGTCGTACGTCAAGATCTCGAGCTCTTCGATGTTGTCGACGGTTTTGCCGGCCATGACTGAATGAATACCGCAGGAGTTGTTGCCGATCATGCCGCCCAGCGTGCAGTGGTTGTGGGTAGCCGGATCTGGCCCAAACGTGAGGTGGTGCTGCTCGGCGGCGTCTCGCAGATGATCAAGGATGATGCCGGGCTCGACGCGCGCCCGTTTGTTCTTCTCATCGATGTCGACGATGTTGTTCATATACTTGGAGTAGTCGACGATCACCGCGGCGTTCGTCGTCTGACCGGCGAGGGCTGTTCCGCCACCACGTGCGGTGATCGGCACGCCGTGCTGACGACAGACGTTGAAGATCTCGACAACATCGTGAGCGTCCCGCGGAATGACGACGCCGATCGGAACTTGCCGGTAGTTCGACCCGTCAGTCGAATAGAGGGCGCGATCGCCGTCTCGAAACCGCACCTCACCCCGGATCGAACGACTCAGATCGTCTTCGAGTGCCTTCATGTCGACCTGTCCGGCGTAGTGCTCCCCGGTCTGGTGCCTCGCCCAGCTTCTGGGTGTCGTTGCCTGTTCCTCCGCGGTTCCTGTCATGCGTGTTGCCCTTCCTGGTCGGGTGGTTTGAATGTGTTGATTTGAATCGAATGCCGAATAATCGTCGGTAGAAATAGCGTCGCTGTTCGTTGGGGTGCGGCAGGCTAGAGCCGCACACGCCACTGCTCGGCGTCGACGCGTTTGAGTTCCAGCCCCATGCCCGAGCGAGTTAGATCGGGCGCCAACCTGCCTTCACAGGGTATGGGGGCGCCGTCGAACAAGAGCCCGTCGATGCGCGCGTGATCGTGGAAATACTCGATGTGCTCGACCCGCGGCGCGGCACAGCAGACGTGCACATGCAGGGCTGGACCGCAGTGCGCCGACAACGGCATCGAACGGGCATCGCAGAGAGCGGCGGCCTGTAGAAATCCGGTGACGCCGCCACAACGTGTGGCGTCGGCTTGTAACACGTCGACCGACTCGTGCTCGAGCATGCGCCGAAAATAGAAGGCGTCATAGCCATACTCGCCCGCCGCGATCTGCATCCCGGCCGGCGCGCGATCGCGCAGCAGTCGCAACCCGGCGAGGTCGTCCGAGCTCACCGGCTCCTCAAACCAGGACACCCCCTGCTCCACGAAGACGTCGGCCAGGGCCAGCGCCTCCTTACGTGTGTACGCCCCGTTGGCATCGACAAAGAGGCGCACATTGGGACCAATTGCGGTGCGTGCCAGTCTGACCCGCTCGGGATCCACTTCCGGCTCCCGTCCAACCTTCATCTTCACCATGCCAATCCCCTGCTCGGCCCAACCACCAAGTTGCGCCACGAGACGATCGGGTGCGTATGAGGTGAATCCGCCGCTGCCGTAGACCGGAACCGCTGAACGACGCATGCCAAGCAGAACGCAAAGTGGCAGATCGAGCAGGCGCGCTTTCAGGTCCCACAGCGCCATATCGACGGCGGAGATGGCGGTGGACGCCACACCCGACCGCCCTAGGTTCCGAATGGCGCCCACCATTGCATCGAACGACGCACCCACGTTCATGGCGTCCTGGCCGATTACCACGTCCGCCAGTTTGTCGCGGATCAGATAGGCGCTCGACGTTCCGGCGTACGTGATTCCCAGTCCGCGTTTGCCTCCCGCGGCGACCTCGACCGCGACAACGGTTGTCGACGACCACTCCAGCGTGCCGTCAGACTCCGGCGCGTCGGTCGGCACCGTATAGGCGGAGACATCCAATGAGTCGATCTTGGATGCGATAACAGAGGAAACCTGGCTCATGTCCTGCAATCTGTGCGGTTAGTCGTCGGACGAATATGCGATGGTGGAGAGAAGCGCGTTCTCGGCCTGACGGGAATCGAGCCGGGTGTGCTGCACCACGATCGGCACGTCCGATTCGATCACCGAGGCGTAGTTGGTTCCACGCGGAATTGGCTGAGGATCGTCCAAATTGTTGAATCTGAGGTGCGAGGTGCGTCGTGCCGGAACCGTCAACTTGTATGGACCAACCGGTTCGCGATCCGAAAAAAAGATGGTGATCGTCACGTGCGCGTCCGAATCTCCCGCGTTCAACATGCACGCGGTTTCGTGACTCAGCATCTCCGGCTCAGGACCAGTACTCCAGGTTGGAATGTAGCCTTCGGCGATGGCCCATCGCGTCTTGCCTATCGGTTTCGTCATGTATTACACCTCTCCTCGCGGGATCAGCCGCCAATGAAACGTCTCCCTGCCCGTCAGGCAACATCGGAGACTCATGGACGAGTTGCCCTGCCTACTGACGACGGCGAGACGCGGTTCTCGTACGCCTATCACCAACTTGCAGATCCTGTTCCAACGTGCGCAGGAAGGGCTGAATACCTGCGGAAAACCGAGAAGCGCATCAACGCAACGCAACTTGCCCGTGTTATGTCATGTCAGATTTATGCGGCGTTAATTTGCCCGATGCATCATTGCGGCGGTAGCCTCGTTAACCCGCGTGGAGCCCGCTCACGTGCCTGGGTGACACACGTTGTGGATACGATGCAGGTCGTCAGCAACAATGAAATGGCCTTGGAATGAACCGACGCCCTCGAGACGAAGGCGCGCGTGGCGGACGCAAAGGACCGAATGACCGTCGCGCATCACGGCGCGGAGCGCATCATCCCTCCTATGGACAGGCGAGCGACCGCCATCGTCACGTCCAGCACGTGCAACGCCTGAGCGCCGAGCAGATCCGGCAGGCGCGTAAACGCGGTGGATCCGCGGCCGCGCCAGGTGCCACGCCGGTCGGGCGAGGATCGGGCCAACCACCGATGCCGCCGAACCGGCAACCGGTTCGCACTCCGGGTCCGCCACCGCCGCAGCCAGTCCGCCGTTCGCGCCGAAAGCTCCCACTGATCATCACGCCGATTCTCCTCCTGGCAGTCGTCGCGGCCGTCATGACACCGACGCTGCTCAAGGCACGCAGCGCGTACCAGAAGATCTTCGTGACCTCACCACCGCGACCGGTCGTGACCGTGAACGCCAACGGAACTCCTGTGATCGTCCCGGACGCCACTCAGGCCGCTGATCTTCCTGATTGGGACAAGAAAGAGCGCGTCAACATCCTGCTGATGGGCGCGGATACCAATGCAGCGCGCCAGGCGCAGGGCGATGTTCCGCTCTCCGACACGATCATCATCGCCACGATCGACCCGTCCACCAAGAAGATCGGGCTGCTCTCGATACCACGCGACTTGCAGGTCGAGATTCCAGGCGTGGGGCTCGATAAGATCAACGCCGCCTATTCGAACGGGTCGCTCTCCGACATCACCGGACCTGGATTGGTGCGCGCCACCGTCGAATACAACTTCGGCATCAAGATCGACTATTACGCCGTCGTCGACTTCGCCGGGTTCCAGAAGATCGTCGATACGCTCGGCGGCGTCACACTCGACGTTCCCGCCCCCATCAAGGACGATGAGTATCCTGGCGAGCAGTTCAATTACACCCGCGTGGTCATCCACACCGGTCTGCAACACATGAACGGTTTGCAAGCGCTTCGCTACGTCCGAACACGCCACGATGACAACGACTTCGCGCGCGGCGCACGGCAACAGCAGCTCTTGATGGCGCTACGCCAACAAAGCCTGTCGCTGGGCTTGCTCACCAAGGCACCGCAGCTGATCTCGCAGCTGGGAGACACCATCCGGACCGATCTGCCGCCGAGCGACGCGCTCAAGCTGGCGAAGCTCGGCAGTGAGATCAATTCGTCCAACATCACGAGCTATAACCTGCTCGATGCGACCACGTCGCAGTGGAACCCTGGAGAGCCCTATTACCTGATTCCGGACTGGAACAAGATTCACGACCTCCTGAATCAGATGATGCCGAATACTCCGCAATCGAACAATTCCGCCACGCCACAGGCGACCGTGGACCAGCCGAACCTGCGCGCGAACGTGTTGATTGAAAATGGCACCTTCGTCGACAAGCTGGCGGCGCACTCCTCTGCCAAGCTAAACGACAACGGCTTCCTGAACGTATCGGTCGCGCAAGCACCCGACGCGGGTAACTATCCGACGTCGCAGGTCGTCGATTACACCGGCAATCTTGCGACGGCACGGCTGATCGCCCAGACGCTTGGTCTTCCCGCCTCCGCGGTCCAATCGGGAGATCCGACGAAGTCCAATGGACAAGACGTGGTGGTGATTCTGGGGGACGATGCCCCGAACGATTCAGGGCCGTGAGCTTTTGAGTCCGCGGTTGATCGCGGCCGTCTGGAATGGCCCGCAGCCTGCCCGATCTTGTTCGTCTCCCCTCGCCCGTTCGGGCGGGAGGGGGACGGGGGTGAGGGCCCTCAAGCGAGCAACGTGGGCGTATGTCTAGCGTGCTCCGCGGGTGATGCGCGTCATCCACGGTCGCTCGCGGCCGATCGTGGTCGGCTCACCGTGACCGGGGTAGACCGTTACGTCGTCCGGAAGCTCGAGGAGGCGGATCATCGTGGCCAGCGTCTCTTCATCGCTCGCGCCCGGGATGTCGGTCCGCCCATACCCGTTGGGGAACAGCGTATCGCCCCCAAACAACACGTGATCCGTCTCTGAGTAGAGTGAGATCTGCCCTTTGGCGTGTCCAGGCGTGTGGAGCACCCGAAAGCTCATACTGCCAAGCTCCACGGTGTCACCGTCGTTGAGAAGACGGTCGACGCTGACCGGATCGATCGGATCCGGGCCGCCACGTGGGTGTTCGAGCTGCTCCACTGATGACGGATGCGCGGCGAGTGTGATGTGAAACGCGTCGACCAACTCGCGGGCGGCCCCGATGTGGTCCCAGTGCGCGTGGGTAATGACCAGCAGGCTGGGAGTCAGCCCATCAGCTTTTGCCGCCTCTTCGATCGTCGAGGCGACGTCGGGTGGCGCATCGAAGATGATCGCGTCGTTCGAATCATCCGACGCCACCAGAAAGGCGTTCGTGGCGATCGGCCCGCTGACAAACTGACGAATCCTCATCTTGCATCTCCCCCACTCACTACTTTTTTCACGCTCGTCGATCGGCGCGGACCCCGCAATCGACTAGAGATCACGCCGCTGGAAGACCAGAACCGCGCCCACCAGCAGAGCCACACAGTAAACGATCGAATAGCGAACGGCCAGGTCACTCGGCGGCACAGTCGTCCCCAGCGGGTTCGGCCCGATGAAGCTGATGGCCAATTGAGGTTGAACGACATAGCTCGCCAGCCGCCACATGCTGTCGCTCGGCACTACGATGCTCGTCGCGACTCCAATATGCACGAGGGTATTGTTGTCCAGCGCCGTGCCGATCTGCTCGACCAGCCCACCAGTCACGGCCATACCATAGAGCATGAAGACGATGACGCCGTTGGTCATAGTCGAGAAGATCGTGCTGCCGAGCATGGTGAGACTGAGCAGGATCATTGAGACGAGCATGACCAGCAACGTGCCATGGACGATGTTCGGCGGCGTGTAATGACCGACAAGGTGTGCCGTCACGACGACGCCGGTCACCATCAACGCGATGTAGACCAGCAGCATCACCGCGAACCCGATGTATTTGCCCACGATGATCTGCCAGCGACCGATCGGCTTGGGCACCACGGCATGCAGCGTTCCGGCTTCGATTTCTCCCGCCACCGTCCCAACCGCCGCGAAGATCGTCATGATGCCCGTCAGAAAGTTGACGGTATAGAGACCGAGCAGAACCATCGCGCTGGCGGACACGTCGTAGCTCGGTACCGCGCTCGAACCAGGACGCGTGGCCCGACGCGCCGCAGACTCAAGAAATTGCTGGCGAAACAGGTGAAACCCGACCGCGTAGAGGGCAATGAAGGCGATGCTCAGCAGCACCACGCCAAGGATTACCTTCCGTCGAAACGCTTCTCGAAAGGTCAGTCTGGCGATGATGGCGACGTTCACTGATTCTCACCGTCGTGCGAAACCACGTCGACGAACACGTCCTCCAACGTGCGCCGCTCCGGCGTCACCGCATATACCGGCACTCCATGTCGAGCGAGGCTGTCGACCGCCTGCGCTACAACCTCCTCACCGGACGCTCGGAAGACGATCGTCGTCCGCCGTCCCGGCACAACCTGTTGAACGTTGACGATGCGCTTGAGCTCGGCCAATGAATCGTCGTCGATCGGGCCGAGCCGCAACTCCACGGTCAAATCCTGGTGGAGTAGGTCTTCCACCTTTCCCACCGCGACCACGCGACCATGATCGATGATGGCGACCCGATCGGAGCTCATCTCCACTTCACTCAGCAAGTGGGAGTTGAGGAATACGGTGACCCCTTCCTCGCGCAGATGCGCCAGGATCGAGCGGACGTCGCGACGCCCCAGGGGATCGAGGGCGGAGGTCGGTTCGTCCAAAAAAACCAACCTGGGCTCGTTCAACAGCGCCTGAGCCAGGCCGATGCGTTGCTGCATTCCCTTTGAGTAGGTGCGCACCTTCTTGCCGGCCGCGTTCGACAGCCCGACGAGCGAGAGAACTTCCGGTATTCGTCGAGAACGCGCCTGGCGCGTCATCCCATAGAGCTGGCCATGGAGCTGAAGGAATTCCTCACCGGTCAGCCAATCATGAAAGCGAAACAGCTCCGGAAGGAATCCGATCTGCCGTCGCGCTTGTCGATCTCCGAGCGGTCGGCTGAGAAGCCTGGCCGAGCCTGACGTCGGATAGACCAATCCCATCAGCATCTTGATCGAGGTCGTCTTGCCTGCCCCATTCGGCCCGAGAAAACCGAAGACTTCACCGTAATCGACGTTGAGCGTCAGGTCATCGACCACTGCTCGGTTGCCGAACGTTTTCCGCAGCGATTGGATCTCGATGGCGAAGTCCCCAGAGAGAGAATCTGAGCCGGGTGAGAGGGATGGGTTGGTGGTGTCGATCATATGTGCAAGTATGCCCTACGAGAATCGGCCCCGGCTTTGCCAGCCGGGGCCATTCTCTATCGCGTCAACGAGACCTCATGGAGTCGCGCAGTGCTATTTCAGTGACGATGCGACCGACATGACGTCGACGTCACCATCACTGCCGACGATGTGCAGGATTCCGCTGTCCTGCCATATGACCACCGAACCCTGATCGCTCTTGATCAAGAGGCCCGCGTTGCCCTGCACCGTCACGTTGCTGGTCGTCGCTCCGGATGGGACCGGTACGATCAGCGTGTGCTCCCAGTCACTGATCGAACGCAGCTGCGACACGGTGTCCGGCGGTAGGAACCCGGTCGCCAGCATCTCGTCACGCAGCATCGAGATGTCGACCGAGGACGGAATCGTCAACGTCGGGCTCTCCATCTGCGCCACAATCAGATGCTTGCCGTTCGACTGATAGTCGAGGGCCGCTCCGGGGGGAACGTCGAGCGAGATGGTCACGGTTGGCGTGGTACTTGGATCCGGCAGCGGCGCCGGGTCGATATTTCCGAGACTCAGCAGGTCTCGCGCCTTCTGCACGTTCAACGTGTACGAGACGTTGCCTTGATCGGTCAGATAGACCGTCGGCTGAACTCCGTCGAAGCTTCCGAGCTTGGACGGCACCTGCATATTGCCACTCAGATGCGTCTGGGCATCCGCGACCGACGACGCGGTCTTCAAGCTTGACTTACTCAGCGTCGAGTCCAGTTTTCCGAGGCCCTGGAGCTGTGCTGTGATGAACGCCGCGGTTCCGGACTGGTCCGATCCGGTCGATTGCGACCCGGAAGCCAGCGCGTTCTGCTGGAACATGTCCATCGGGATTGTGATCGCTGAGAATTGCTGCACGCGGAAGCGCGTCAGCATGTTCTCCGCGAGCGAGCTCAGTGGCACAGCCGCAATGACCGCTACCATGAGTGCGATCACCGCGACGCCTGCAAAGGCGCCACGTCGCCCAACTCCACCAAATCGACTCATTAACCATTCTCCTTTCACCAGTGAGGTCACTGGTTCTCGCCCCTCTCGACGCGCGCGAACCATTCGCAATGCCGCGTTCTCGTCAACCGCGTCGACAGATGGTGCGATCGCGTTGAGCATCGCAGCGACCGCGCCAGCATTCTCGGCAATGAGGTTGAAACGGGCACGACAATGGTCGCAGCTCGCCACGTGGGCTGACCAGGACGCAAGCTGAGATTCAGGCGCCGCATCGTCAATCAGGGCGCGGATTTCGCCGTCCGTCAGGCACTGTGAATGAGCTTCCATCGCGTCCCTCCTCATCTTTCTGATGGGGAAAGCTTTTCGAATTGAGCGCGAAGGGCTTCCTCCGCTCGCACCAGGATCGTGCCGACCGAGCTCGGTTTGACGCCGACCGCCTGAGCAATTTCGGAATACGGGACACCCGAGTTCCGCAGAATCAGCACGGTGCGGTCTCGCTCGCGCAGCCGCGAAAGCGCCTGGCGGACGAATTCGGCCTCCTCACGAACTTCGGCTTCGCTCGCGGCGCTCGGCGCTTCGCCATGGAGCGGCCGCTCCATGCGGGCCCAGTTCAGCAAGCGCCGATGCAGTCGCCTTCTCGAGCGGATAGCGTTGAACCCCGCATTGGAGGCAACTCGATAGAGCCACCCGCCGAGATTTCGATCGAAATCGAGCGATCCCGAACGTTCGTGTAGGCGTAAGAACACCTCTTGGGCAAGATCCTCCGCCTCTTCGGGCGATCCGGTGATGCGTATCAACACCCGGTAGACCGTCGCATAGTAACGGCGAAAGATCTCGTCGAATTCGACATCGGCGGTGGCGTCTACATCAGTCATCGTGATGCGGCCCACCGTCGAGAACGTCTTCGGTCCGACCATTGGGGGTGCAACTCCACCCGAACGTGCCCGAGGGCACCGATCGCACTCACTTAACTAAACACCGCGGGACGACGATCTGTGACAACGGTCCTTCTGCTCTGGAACGGCAAGCGGGGACCGGCTCATCTGCCGATCCCCGCTCGCCTCGTGAGGAGGGGAAGTGGAACATGGACTGTTAAGTAGTCGAAGCGGGTCGTTTGTCCAGGGTCACCTTGACCTCGTCCTGACTGCCGTCCTGATGTCGAACGGAAAGGGTGACGATATCACCCGGGTTGTGCTTGTAGACCTCATTCAGGAATTGATGCTCGCTATCGAGCGTCGTGCCTCCCACCGCGGTGATGACATCTCCGGCGGCCAGCCCGGCCCGATCAGCAGGGCCGTCCGAAACGACGTCGACGATCGTGATCGCGCCAGAATTGTTCGACGCGAAATCATCGACGCTCGCCGTCGTCGGCCTGAAGCTTACACCCACGTAGGGATGGTCGATCTGCCCCTGCCTGATGATCTGTTCGGCGTAGGACTTGACCGTGTTGCTCGCAATGGCGAATCCCAGCCCCTCGGCACCCGGCTGACCGAACCCTCCGCGTACGACGGCGGTATTCATGCCGACAACCTGACCCTGTAGATTGAGCAGCGGACCGCCCGAGTTGCCGGGATTGATGGGAGCATCATGCTGAATGAGATTGCCGAGTAAATACCCGTCCCCGGTGTCGAGGCTACGGTCGACCCCACCGATAATGCCGTCCGTTACGGTATTGCGGAATTCGCCGAGCGCGCTGCCGATGGCGATGATGCTTTGTCCTGGCTGCACCGCGTTTGAATCGCCAAACGAGACGGTTGCCGGAACGGTTCCGGCCATCTTGATCACTGCCACATCCTGAAAGGCATCAGTCCCGACGAGCGTGGCTTGCGACTTGGTGCCGTCGAGCGTGACCACGACGAGCGCGTCGGCGCCGTCTACCACGTGGTTGTTCGTGACGACGTGGCCCTCGCTATCAATAATGAAGCCGCTCCCCATCGACACGGTCAGCTCGGTACCGTCCGCGCCCTTTTCCTGATTCTCGATCGTTACGACCGCCGGATTCACGTGGCTGACGATGGCGTCTTTGGTCTGAGCTGCTACGTCGGATTGGCCGTCGCCAGAAGAGGAGGTTGATGAGGTCTGGAGCGCGGTTGAGGGCGACGAAGGCCGTTGATGATGGCCATAGAGATAGCCCGCGACACCGCCCAGCAAGACACCACCGGTCATGCCCGCCACGAGAGCCATGATCAGTAGTCCTATAGCTGAAGTCAGCGCGATCTGACGTCTCAATGTGGATCCTCCGGCAACAACGCCCGGCGGCATCCTGAGCCCCTACGGGCCATCGTCGCCCAGCCGCATAAGCGTCAACTGAAATGAAGCTGAATCCCGTCTGAACGCCGGGCCAGGAAAGACGAGACCATCCACTCTCGCTCCTGCAGCAGGAAGTATAGATACTTATGCCAACCAGTGAGGCCAGCGATTGGAATCGGTCGGTACCAATCCGACGAACTGAGCGCTTCCCCTGGCCTATTGATTTGACCCGCCGTCAGCAAAACTGCTATGATGCCGCCATCACAACAACGGGCGGGGAAATTGTTGCTCATTCGTGCAGGATCGCGTACCTATTGCGCGAATTCGGTCTATCCGTTCACACCTGCAAGGCATGAGCGTACTTGAGCGGCTCGATCCTCCACTTGGTGCCGTTCATCAGCCCGCCCAGAAATGCCGTCACGCGGGGCGATCTGCCGATTGCTGGCCGCGCTTCGTGGCGAGACGACGAATTGATCCCCATCAATTCGGCAGGTTTTCTATTCCCATTTTCACAACATCCCCCGACGCTTTCCCGCTTGTCATCGAAGGTTATCTCCGTTTCTGCGTATTGAGCAATTTGACCGTAACTCCTCTAATCATCTCAATTGGATTCAGATAGAACCTGCGCATCACCGACTTCACGCCGAAGTCCACTTCCCTGATTCTCGACTGACTTGCGTGAGATCCTCTGATTGGGTATCTTCTACGATGGCAAATTGCCTGATGAGATGCTTCAACCGGAGTCGGTCGCCAAAATGCGCCATCAAGACGCGAGATCTGCACCCAGATCCAGAGGCGATCTTGTAGATTCCGCTAACGATAGGAGGTCGGTTTCGCTCGCGATTCAAGCGTTTTCGCGCTCAGCAGATCACCGCGACTGATTGCTTGATGGGGCGTCGAGAGCGTGAAAGTGGGTCGCCGACTTTACCGGGTCGAAAACTCATCAGGTCAGTGTGCTCGAGTATGAGCACTTGTAGGAGGAGAGAACTTGAATCCGAACGCAAAGTTCGAAGAATTACTTAGCGCGGCGCAGAGCGGCCGACTTAGCCGCCGCAGCGTTCTGAAGAACGGCGTGGCGCTCGGTTTGAGCGCTCCGGCCATTGCGGCATTGTTGGCCGCATGCGGAAGCTCGAACAACAACACCCCGACCACGGGATCCGCCGGCACGAGCACATCCTCGGGCGGAACCGGAAGCACGGCGACAAGCACTTCGAGCAGCGCGGGGACCCCTGGCGCGTCTACCGCGACCAGCGCCGCCGGCTCGACCGCCACGAGCGGCTCGACCGGACAGCGCGGCGGTGGCGGCGAGCTCCGTCTTCTCTGGTGGCAGGCTCCGACCATCTTGAACTGCCACCTCTCATCCGGAACCAAAGACTTCGACGCCACGCGTGTCGTGCTTGAGCCACTGCTCGAGACGATGGCCGATGGCACGATGATCCCGGTTCTGGCCGCTGAAGTTCCGTCGCTCGGCAACGGCGTTGCCGAGGACGGCACCTCGGTTACCTATAAGCTGCGCGAGGGCGTCAAGTGGCACGACGGGCAGGACTTCACCGCTGACGACGTCGCCTTCACCTTCACCTGGGTGACCGACACCGCCGTCGCCGCGACGACCGAAGGCAACTACGAGTCGATCGACACGGTCGAGGCCGTCGATCCGCACACGGTGAAGATCACGTTCAAGAGCCCAAATCCGGACTGGTTCACGCCGTTCCGCTCGGGCGAGGGTGTCATCCTTCCGAAGCACATCATGCAGGATTACACCGGCGAGAAGGCCCGCACCGCGCCGTTCAACCTCAAGCCGGTCGGCACGGGACCGTACAAGGTCGACAGCTTCACCCCAGGCGACACCGTCGTCTACTCGATCAACAACGACTACTGGGATGATGGCAAGCCGCACTTCGACAAGATCACGATGAAGGGCGGCGGCGACGCTACCTCCGCAGCACGTGCGGTCATCCAGTCGGGCGAGGTCGATTACGCCTGGAACATCCAGACCGAAGAAGCGGTCATGAAGCAGATCGAAGGCTCCGGCGACCTGGGCAAATTCATCACCTGGGCCGGCGGCGGCACCGAGAAGCTGTTGATCAACCACTCCGACCCGGAAACAGATCAGGGTGGCCAGAAGTCGAACAAGGACGTTCCACATCCGCACTTCAAGGATCTTAAGGTCCGCCAGGCACTCAACATGGCCGTGGACCGCGATTCGGTCGCGACGCAGCTCTATGGTCGTGGCGGCAAGGCCACGCCGTTCGTGCAGAATATGGTCACGACCATCTTCCCGGACGGTATCAACTACACCTTTGACGTGGATAAGGCGGCGTCACTTCTGGACGACGCGGGCGCCAAGATGAATGGCAACGTCCGCAATCTCAACGGGCGGGATCTCCACTGGACCTATCAGACGTCGGTCAACTCGGTGCGCCAGAAGCACCAGGAGATCGTCAAGCAGTCGCTCGGCAAGATCGGCGTCGAGATCGAGATCAAGTCGATCGATGCGTCGGTTTACTTCTCGGGTGATCCGGGCAACGAGCAGACGACCAACCACTTCTATGCCGATCTCGAGATGTACACCAACTCGCCGTCGAGCCCGTTCCCGATCCTCTGGTTCCAGCGCTATCTTTCGAGTCAGATCGCGCAGAAAGAGAATCAGTGGTCAGGTAACAACTACGCTCGCATCAATAACCCAGACTTCGACAAGCTGTACAACCAGGTGGCGCAGGAGATGGACCCAACCAAGTCCACGGCGCTCTTCAAGCAGATCATGCAGCTGGTCTGGGATCAGGTCTTCGAGCTCGGACAGATTGCGCGACAGAACGTCGCCGCCGTCAGCAACAAGCTGGAAGGCCAGCAGCCGAGCCAGTGGACCTACGGCACGTACGACATCAAGAACTGGTCGATGAAGAGCTAAGCTCGCATCGCCAGATCTTAGAAGTCGCTCAGCCAATCGGGGTGGGGCTATTCCCACCCCGATTCTCCTTTTCGTCCACGCTGCGAACACCACCGTGCGGACGTCCGCCAAGCCGTCCTTGAATCCTTTGCTGCCGTCCGTCAGTCGCCACGGCCTTGTCCTAGTTAATGAAGAACGCGCAAGTTTGGTGGCATCTCTTCCACCTCTCACATACATTGACTGTCAAAGTAAGGTACGCTTGCGTAAAATAATCGCATCAGGTATCTTCGTTATCATAGGCAACCAGCATGTAGACCCTTCGGCCGGATAGCACCCGACAGTGACGCTACCCGATACCCGGCGAAACGCGTTGGATGTCTGTACCTGTATGCTCGCGACGACGGAGGGAGGAAAACCTACGCGAATGTGTCGGCCCGCGTGTGCGCCGACACACATCGACATCGTGCACGTCCCACTCAGAGTTCACCTTGGGAAATCACGCGACAACACGTCCCTATGGACAGGGACAGGCGAACCCGGCAGTCCGGGTAGCAGGAGGAGATTGTCATGGATCAGGACCCTAGATTTGCTGACCTGATGCGCAAAGCAACGAGCGGCGCGCTCAGCCGGCGTGCGGTTCTCAAACGCGCGGTCGCATTGGGGCTGAGTGCTCCAGCCATCAGCGCACTGCTCGCGGCTTGCGGTAGCTCGAATAAGTCCACCGCAACCACGTCATCCGCGTCGACCTCGACATCCAGCAGTGGCGGCACCACCCCCGCAGCCACGACGGCCGCGACAACTGCCAGCACGTCCGCTTCGACTCCCGCGGCGACGGCTGCTTCATCCGCGACGAGCGCCTCAACCGGCAAGCGCGGTGGCGACGGTGAGCTTCGTTTGCTCTGGTGGCAGGCCCCGACGATTTTGAATTGTCACCTTTCGTCCGGGACCAAGGACTTCGATGCAGCGCGTGTTTGTCTCGAACCATTGACCGACTTCGATGCCGACGGCAAAGTCGTCCCAGTCCTGGCCGCCGACGCCCCATCAATTGGGAACGGTGTGTCTGAGGATGGCACGACGGTCACCTATAAGCTGCGCGAGGGTGTCAAGTGGCACGACGGCGAGGACTTCACTGCAGACGACGTCGTCTTTACCTGGCAGTGGGTCACCGACGACAAGGTCGCCGCGACCACGTCCGGCGATTACGAAGAGATCAGCAACGTCGAGGCCGTCGATCCACATACGGTGAAGATCACCTTCAAGAGCCCGAACCCGGACTGGGCCACGCCGTTCCACGGCGGTGACGGGGTCATCATCCCCAAACACATCATGCAGGACTACACAGGCGAAAAGGCGCGTACCGCGCCGTTCAACCTGAAGCCGATCGGCACCGGCCCGTTCAAGGTCGATAGCTTCGCCCCAGGTGACAACGTCCAGTACTCCCTCTTTGCCGACTACTGGGATCCGGGCAAGCCACACTTCGACAAGGTGAACTTGAAGGGCGGCGGCGACGCCACCTCAGCGGCACGTGCGGTCATCCAGTCGGGCGAAGTCGACTACGCCTGGAATATTCAGGTCGAAGAAGCGGTCATGAAGCAGATCGAGTCCGCTGGCACCATTGGCAAGTTCATCACCTGGCCTGGTAGCGGCACCGAAAAGCTGCTGATCAACCACTCCGACCCAGAAACAGATCAGGGCGGCCAGAAGTCGAACAAAGACGTCCCGCACCCGCACTTCAAGGTGCTCGAGGTGCGCCAGGCGCTCAATTTGGCGGTCGACCGTGATTCGGTTGCAACCCAGCTCTATGGCCGTGGTGGTAAGGCGACGCCGTACGTCGAAAACCAAAATCCGCCCCTCTTGCCGGACCTCAAATACGAGTTCGACCTCGACAAGGCCGCGGCGCTGCTCGATCAGGCTGGGGCCAAGATGAACGGCAACGTCCGCAATCTCAACGGTCGCGACCTGCACTGGACCTATCAGACGTCGGTCAACTCGGTCCGCCAGAAGCACCAGGAGATCGTCAAGCAGTCGCTCGGCAAGATCGGCGTGGAGATCGAGATCAAGTCGATCGACGCCTCGGTCTACTTCTCTGGTGATCCGGGCAACGAGCAGACGACCAACCACTTCTATGCGGACCTGGAGATGTACACGAACAGCGCCTCGAGCCCGTTCCCGATCCTCTGGCTGCAGCGCTATCTCACGAGCCACATCGCGCAGAAGGAAAACCAGTGGGCGCAGGACAACTACGCTCGCCTCAGCAACCCTGATTTCGACAAGCTGTACGATCAAGTGAAGCAGGAGATGGACCCGACCAAGTCCACGCCACTCTTCAAGCAGATCTTCCAGCTTGCCTGGGATCAGGTCTTTGAGCTCGGCCAGATCTCCCGACAGAGCGTCGGCGCCATCGCCAACAATATTGAGGGCAAGGTATCGACGCAGTGGACCGGCGACACCTACGACCTCAAGAATTGGCACAAGACGAGCTAGCGCGAATCCGAATTTCGCGACGGCGAACAATCGAAACGGGGCGTCTCAGGCGCCCCGTTTCTCGTGTGCCCCGACTCGTCAGACTCACAGTCGTGGAATCCATATTAGAATTGCAGCATTTTTCAGAGCGGTTGCCTGCGAGTGGAACGCGCGCGAGCACGTGTCCTCGGTCGTCGTCTGAAGGGCGTCATAAATGTCGCCCCAGTTGACACTTCTCTGCGCAATCCTTTCGTAAATTGCGCTGCGCTCGAATGAGGTGCTATGTCGTGCGAGCGGTGCGGCGATCCCATGCCGGAGGGGCTGCGAGAAGGAATCGCGCTCTTCAACGCGGGCGAGTATTTCGAGTGTCACGAGGTGCTCGAGGACATCTGGCGAGCGGAGCGTGATCCGGTCCGTGCCCTCTATCAGGGCATTCTGCAGATCGGCGTCGCGTTCCATCACCTGCATCGCGACAACTGGCGCGGCGCCGTGAAGCTGCTCGACGGGGGTACGGACAAGGTCGCGCGTTTCGTGCCCCGATGCATGGGAGTCAACACGGAAAAGCTGGATCGGGAGGCGCGGGCCTGTTTGGCGTCGCTTCGCGCCCTCGGACCCGAGCGTTTGAGCGAGTTCAATCGCTCGATGATCCCCACGGTCGCATTCGATACGGATCATGAGAGACAGCCGGGATGAGCCGCTACCCGATCAAACGATCCAAATTCTGGGCCTGGGCACTCTTGGTCATCGGAGCGACTGAGTCATCGTCATACATCGACATTGATAGGGAAGAGGTCGTCGCCCAGTTCGGTTGGAAGCGAATCGTCGTTTCGCGCGCGAGCATCGAGTACGCGGAACGGTCATCATGGCCCTGGTGGGGTGGCATCGGCTGGCGCTCGGATCTACGGCATTCTATCGGGTTGATCGGCGCGCTCGGTCCGATCGTCCGCATCCACATGAAGCCGCGGCCGCACGACTCTGCTCGGCATCCCGATTTCTTTGACCGATCTCTACCTCAGCGTCGACGCCCCCGAGGCCGTCGTCCAGGAGCTTTCCCCGACGCGTCAGCTGTGACTGACCACCTCATCAACGGCGGCTGGGTTCTCCAGCGCCGACAGGTCTCCGAGATCGTCTGCACCCAGATACTTGGCTCGAATGACGCGCCGCATGATCTTTGCATTCCGGGTGCGGGGCAGATCGGTTACGAAATTGACGGAGTCAGGACGCAACGGACGTCCAAGTCGACGCGTGACATCGTCCAGGATTTCCTGACGGAGTGCGTCCGACGGCTCATGACCTTCACGCAGAATCGCGAAGACGACGATCTTTTCACCCTTGAGCTCATCCGGCACGCCGATAGCCGCCGCCTCTCGCACGGCAGGATGGGCCACCGCGGCTGATTCCACCTCAGCGGGGCCAACACGTTTCCCACCCGTCTTTATCGTGTCATCTGATCGGCCCAGGATGTACCAGAAGCCATCTTCATCGACCAGCGACCAGTCACCGTGTACCCAGACCCCGTCCCAACGCGACCAATAGGTGTCGACATAGCGCTCCGGATCGCGCCAGAATCCGTTCGTCATCCCGACCCACGGTCCGCGAACGACGAGCTCCCCAACCTCGCCGCGCACCGACCGCCCTTCGGCATCGACCACGTCGGCCGCCATACCGGGGACGGCACCGGTGAATGCGCAAGGTTTTTGCGGTTTGATCGTCACGCATCCGACGATGCCTCCGCCAATTTCGGTGCCGCCCGAGTAGTTGATGATCGGACAGCGCTTTTGCCCGGGCACGTTGAAGAGCCAGTTCCACGGTCCGGGATTCCAGGGCTCGCCAGTCGAACCGAAGACGCGCAGGCTGCTCAAGTCGTGTCGTGTGACCCAGTCGTCACCTTTGCCCATGAGGGCACGGATCGCGGTTGGAGACACACCGAGCACCGAGACGTCATGTCGTTCGACGAGCTCCCACAATCGATCCGGCTGCGGGTAATCTGGCGTTCCCTCATACAGCATGAGTGTGGCGCCAAGGATGAGACCACCCTCGATGGCCCAGGGGCCCATCATCCAGCCCAGATCGGTGATCCAGAAAAGAACGTCGTCTTGCTGCAGATCGAAGCAGAACGCCAGATCGTGGGCGGCTTTGATCGGAAAACCGGCATGCACATGTACCGCCCCCTTGGGCCGACCGGTCGTTCCCGACGTGTAGATGATCATGTACGGATCGCTGGCATCGGTCCGCACGGTCTCGAATTCGTCGCGTTGGCCGGCGACCGCGTCATGCCACCAGAGGTCGCGCCCATCGACCCAGGGTACGTCGCCGCCTGTGTGACGATAAACGAGCACTCGCTCGACACATCCAGCCGACTCGACGGCTTCGTCCGCCGTCTCCTTCATCGGAATGAGGCGGCCGCGACGATAGAACCCATCAGCCGTGATCAGCAGACGGGCATCGCAGTCGCGCAGCCGAACTGCCGCGGCGTCGCCGCCATACCCAGAGAATATGGGGATGAAAACGGCCCCGATCTTGGCACAGGCAAGTGTAGCAATCGCGGTTTCCGGCAGCATCGGCAGGAAGATACCGACGCGATCTCCTTTTTCGATGCCGAGACTCGACAGCGCCCCAGCCAGCCGATTCGTCTCCGCAGCCACCTCGTCAAATGTCAGCTGCCGTTGCTCGCCGCCGTCACCCTCCCAGCGAATCGCGACGCGGTCTCGTTCGGGTCCAATGGCGTGCTTGTCAACCGCGTCGTGAACGTAGTTGTAGGATGCGCCGCTGAACCAGCGCGGCCAGGCGAGGCCCTGAGACACATCGAGCACCTGCCGGTAAGGTTCATACCACTCGATTCCCAGGTGCTTCACGACCGCATCCCAGTACCAATTTGGATCGTGCATCGATCGGTCAAGAAAGGCCTCATAATCGGCAATCCCGTGCTCTCGGATGAAGCGCAAAAGGCGACTTCGACTCAGCTGTTCTTCAGTCGGATTCCAGACGATCTGGTCGGTTTCGCCACCATTGGGGATTTCGCGCTCCATCGACGTCTCCGCTCTCGTTCAACTCGTTGAGGTATCCGCCTCGTGATCTCCATTGTTGACCGCCTTCCGACCGAAGGTCAATTCGTTTTGTCGCAACGCCGTCGACATGTTTCACGGGTTTCCCCGGCAGATTCGCGGTCAGCGTGGCAAACTGCATGCGCGAGTAAGATCGCGTAGCTCGCATTGGGCGAGCGTAACAATCATGTTCGAACATCGGGAGACGCAGTTGGTTCTTGACGATTTCCGCAATTTGGGGCTCTCCAGAGATCTGGTAAAGGCGATTGACGACGCCGGATTCGAGGAGCCGACGCCGGTGCAGCGCGAGGCAATACCGCTGCTGCTTGATGGCCGCGATCTGATCGCGCAAGCGCAGACCGGCACCGGAAAGACCGCGGCTTTTGCGTTGCCACTCCTGCAGCGGCTGTCGGGCGAATCGCGCGATCCGCAGGCGCTGGTGCTGGCCCCAACCCGCGAGCTTGCGATTCAGGTGGCGCAGACCTTTCATCAGTTCGGCCGACCGCGCGGAGCGACCGTTCTGGCGGTCTATGGCGGGCAACCGATCGATCGCCAGCTCAGAGCCTTGCGCCACCCGGTCGACGTCATCGTCGGCACACCCGGTCGAGTGATGGACCATTTGCGGCGCGAGACGCTGCGACTGTCCAGCGTCTCCATGGTCGTGTTGGATGAAGCTGACGAGATGCTCGACATGGGTTTCGTCGAGGACATCGAATGGATCCTCGAACGGGTCCCCGGAACGCACCAAACCGCACTCTTTTCGGCCACCATACCCAATCGTGTCGCGCAACTGGCACGCCGCTACATGAACGATCCGGCTCGCGTCATTATCGAGCCCGAACACGGTGACGGTGCCGCAAACCGAGCAGGCCTATTACGAGGTTCTGCCTCGCGCCAAGCTCGAAGCCTTGACGCGCGTCCTCGATTTGGAGATTCCGACCTCGGCGATCATTTTCTGCCGCACCAAGCGCGCGGTCGATGAGCTGACCGAGCAACTTCAAGCGCGTGGATATCCCGCCGAAGCGCTGCACGGCGACCTGAGCCAAACACAGCGCGACCGTGTCATGGCGCGCTTCAGAGCCGGGCAGGATGAGATCCTGGTTGCAACCGACGTCGCCTCTCGCGGGCTCGATGTCGAGAACATCAGCCACGTCATCAACTACGACATTCCGGGTGATCCGGAGAGCTACGTTCATCGCATTGGTCGAACTGGACGAGCCGGTCGAGCGGGTATCGCGATCACGCTCACCACGCCACGCGAACGCCGCCATCTGCGAGACATCGAGCGAGCCACCGGTCAGCGCATGGAGCGACGCGGCGTGCCAACGCTTCAGGAGATCGAAGAGCGCGAGCGCCAGATGCTCGGGGAGTCGCTCGCCGAGATCATCGAGCAAGACGACCTCGAAACGTCGATGATGATCGTCGACGAGCTGGCCGCTTACTACGATCCTTCCGAAATCGCCGCCGCCGCCGTCAGCCTGTTGATGCGCGAGCACGGATCCGATCACCAGGAGGAGATACAGGCGGCGGCAAGCGCGACAGAGCCAGGCATGACACGTCTCTATCTCGACCTCGGGCGTACCGACGGCATTCGACCGATGGACGTGGTCGGCGCGATCGCCAATGAGGCCAAGATTCCGGGAAAGAGTATCGGCCAGATCGAGATCACCGACCGCTACACGCTGGTCGACGTCCCCACCCAATTCGTCGATCGAGTGACCCGTGCCCTCGATCATGCCCGGATGCGCGGAAAGCCAGTGAATGTCGAGATCCCGAAGGCCAAGACTGGTTCGCCAGGCGACTGAGTCTACGGGCCATCCCTCGCTCGAACCGGCGCATCTCGCGAACGCAAGCGGTCGTTCAGTGCGACGTATTAGGCGGTGGGGTTTGTTCCAAGGACGACTCGGTTTGCTGCTTCTTCCCGACGCTCGGAAGGCACCCACGGCTTTTCATTGACGACATTCCTGGGCTCGTCACGGACTTCATGCGATCGTCGGCGGAACACGGGGAATGATCGCGTGGAACGTGCTGCCGTGATTGACGGTGCTCTCGACCTCGAGCGTGCCGCCATGCGCCTGAACGATCGCACGACAGATGAAGAGACCGAGGCCGATGCCGTACACGCCTTGCTCTTTGGCGTTGTCGCCGCGATGGTGCCGGTCGAAGATGTATGGGAGATCTTCAGGGTCGATCCCGATCCCTTGATCCTTGACCATTACGTGCACCACGTCATCAGCGGCCCAGGCGCTCACGCCAACCTCACCACCCTCTGGACTGTACTTCACCGCGTTGCCAATCAGATTGTCGAACAGTTGCGTGAGGCGCGCTCGATCTCCTGAAAGCTCGACGGCGTCGTCAATTTCCAGAGTGAAGGTGTGAGGTGCGACGCAGACGCGCTGCCCAACCTCTCGCACAATCTGCGCGAGGTCGCACGGCTCACAGGTGAGGGCAATGCCGTCATCCCCGGATCGTTGGACATCGAGCAGGTCCTCGACGAAGGAGCGCAATCGATGCGTTTGGACTAGGATCTGATGCAGACCATCGACGTCGACCGGAGCATCAGGCGCCTTCCTCGCGCGTCGCTCCAGCAGCTGCGACTGCATCACGAGCGCCGTCAATGGTGTCTTCAAATCGTGCGCGACTGAGGACAAGAAGTCATTGCGCAGTCGCAGCGCTTCTTCGCGGGCGCGCAAGCGCGTCTCTTCTTCTACCAGTTCGCGACTCTCGAGAACGATTCCGATCTGGTTCGCCATCAGCTTCAACAGCGAAAGGTCGTCATCGATGAAGAGTGGGGAACCAGAAAAGTAGACCGACAGCGTCCCGAGGCAGCCGTCGCGCGACGCGATTGGGGCGCTGATTGCTGATTTTGCGTTGTTCGAGAGATAGACGTCGGCGCTCTGGGGAAAGTCACGCGCCAGGTTGGCCGAAAAGACTGTATCCCGCGTCTGGAACGCCGCGCCCTCGATCATGTCGCCCGCAAGTCCACGTTCGATACCGACGCTGGCACTGGGGAAAACGAGCTCCCAGTCATTCTCATCCCAGAGGGCCACTGAGGCGGCCGTTCCACCAAGCGATGCACGTGCTCGCTCCTCAAGCTGGGATACGACCCGTTCGAGCTCGGGGAATTGTGACAACGATCCTGCACTCGCGAAGAATTGCCGCAGGACCGGCTCTTGCCACGCACGACGCAACGTCAACGGCGTGGCAAAGGCTACAAAATAGCTCACACCGCACGCCAGCGCGAGCGTCTCGTTCGTCACATGGGTGGCATTGCCGACGATCGACGGTACAAACGCCGCCACGCCCGCAATCACGATCACCAGGCCGAGAAACGTCGATCCCAACGCCACCGCACGTAATCGTTGCTTGGTCACGCCTTCAAGCCGTCGAGACGCGGTGGCGGCGATCACCGTGGCATAGACGGTGAAACCCAGGAAATAGATCACAGCTGGGAGAATGAACGAGAAGCGTGGATCGCCCAGACCCGCCAGCGACAGGACACCCAGGGCAACCAACCCGACCTCGCCAACACGCAGCACGATTGGCGGAACCTTGGACAGACTGTGGACGAGCCGGAGAAGCAGATACGACATCGAGATGAAGACCAATGAATTGACTGCTTGAAGAATGTTCGAGGGTTGAACGTCCACGTGACGCAGGATCAACGATTCTGCCAGGACATAGGCAGCCGCGGAAAAGAACAGGGCAGCCTCGATCTGAATCCGCCCGCGATGTCGAATCGTGGTCGCCGTCACGATAACCCAGATCAGGAGGAAGATCGCGTCAGTCGCGTATTGAACGAACTCGGTAACGGTCATAGACATCCGCTCGCCATATCAGACGACGACAATCGGGCGGAACGCTTCACGCAACCCATCGACATCGACTAATCTCATCTCTGATCTTCGGAACAACGCGCAATCTCTTGCGCACAGACCTATCTCTCCGTGTCATAGGTAGCATCGTTCACGCAAAAGATCTGGGCGCATTATCGCAATTTACATACCCAAATGCGACCAGATTTCCTCATCACGAGGATGACAAACAACCGCGTCCGGACGGATATTTTCGACCGAAACGCGGCTGGTTGAATGTTCTTTTCGCGGTATGTAAGTTAGCGAATTTGACGAGGATATGTTCGTGTGCTGCGAATGCGGACCGGTTGTGGCACCGGCTGCGGACCACGACGACCGATTTCGCGCAGACGGCGAGTCAACGCTCGTACCATCGATTCCAGTGACTGGCTGAACCCGATCACCAGGCGAACCTCAAGCGGCTCGGTGTTCTTGCCAGAGCTGTTGTGAGATTGCGTGCGAGATTGTGTCATAGCTCTTTCTCGATTCCGAGGTCCAACGTAGCCCGTTACTACGTCACCTCTCCTTACTACGCAGAAATACTACCAGCGGTTCATAAAGGGAGCCTTAAGATTGGCTGGCAGAAGTACGAAATATGTGTCAGTATTCAGGGTTGACCGGAACCTGGCCATCGTCGACCCATCCCGGTCGGCACGCACCAACGCTCGTGAACGGTGCGGCCATTTCGCTGCAGCTACGTTTGACGCAGCACGTCACAACCCGGAACCGCGATCAAGGTAAGGAGTGTTCAGGCATGGCGGGCCACTCAAAATGGGCGCAGATCAAACGACAAAAAGCTTCGGCTGATTACAAAAAGGGCGCGATGTTCAGCAAGCTTTCGCGCGAGATTCACGTCGCCGTGCGTGAAGGCGGTGCAAACCCGGATGCAAACGTTCGGCTTCGCATGGCGATTGACCGTTCCAAACGCGAAGGCATGCCCAACGATACGATCGACCGCGCGCTGACCAAGGCGAGCGGCGCTGGCGCCGACGCGGAGAACTGGGAAACCATCGTCTACGAAGGCTACGGACCGGGCGGTATCGCGGTTCTGGCAATCGGCCTGACCGACAACCGCAATCGCACGGCATCAGAAGTGCGCTTCGCGTTCACCAGGCATGGCGGCGCCCTCGGTGAAACAGGGTGCGTCGCCTGGCAATTCGACACCGTCGGTCAGATCGTTGTTCCGCTGGAACAACAGGACTTCGACGAGGTGGCTCTGGCCGCCATCGATGCCGGAGCCAAAGATGTCGAGAATGACGACACCGACGTCGTGATTACCACCGAAGCGACCGATCTCGCGCGTGTCTCGGAATCTCTGAAAGAGAACGGGATCGATGTTCAGCAGGCAGAGATTACCCGATTGCCGCAGGCAACCGTGGATCTCGACGGAGCGCAAGCACAGACTGCTGTGAAGCTGCTGGAGGCCCTCGACGATCTTGACGACATTCAAGAAGTATATACGAACGCCGTCTTCGGCGCGGAAGTCGACAGCGCCGTCGCGTAGCTACGCTGCCTTGATTCTGAATACATTGAAAACGCAAAGACAAACGAGGGGCGATTTGACCGCCCCTCGTTTTCTGTTGCCGTATCCTGATCGGTCAGGCGGGCTGCCTACGATGCGTTCGATTCAACCGCATCTCAGGTTCGATGCCTACGACGTACCGTTCTTCATCGGGACCATATGCCAACACTCATGCGCGCCCGGGACGGCGAGACAGCGTTCCGCGTCTTCTACCGTACGAACTGAGTATCCAAGAGAGCACCGCATTACCGGGCCGCTCTTGCCTTTGAGAACGAGTTGAGTGCGACGTAACATCGAACAACCAAGATGGAGTTCACCGGATTCCTGCGTAGACGGCGCCGTCTGCGATCGGGAAGTATCTTCCCACGCTCGACTCATGGCACCCGTCACCTTCTATCTACCGGTAATACTTTCCCCCATTAGCGGGATAGCACTCCTCATTGATTTGAATCACTGGCTCACCAGGTACCGTGGCTTCGTTGTCGCGACACCATGTTCGTTCGATTATACACTTCGGGCGGTTTTCGATCCGGGGCGGTCTTTCGTACGCATGACCGCGTATCGTGGCATGATTTCGGCTGCTACCGTCTGCGCCCGGTCGGAGCGCCGGGAGCCTATCTAATCATGGAAGAGGTCATCGCTCGCAGATGCGCATAATGCAATCGACCAGGGCACGAGCGCTCAGCCCCACACGTTCCCGCTTATCCATCTCGCTCAATGCAGTCATCGACGCGGTATGGG
Source organism: uncultured Chloroflexia bacterium (assembly GCA_963815715.1). Taxonomy (GTDB): domain Bacteria; phylum Chloroflexota; class Chloroflexia; order Thermomicrobiales; family Thermomicrobiaceae; genus CALAGB01. The sequence goes on from CAWFHU010000001.1 coordinate 1,101,122, forward strand.
TCAACCGCGTGCCGCTCATTGTCTTCGGGGTGCATACGTTCTTCGTCGTTGTCTTCGCGGCCTATGCCATTTCCCACTTCTATTCACTGCGCGAGGTGCCGGCAATTCAGTATCGCCTGGGCGCGATGACCGGCCTGGAGCACTATCTCGTCCAGCCACTGAGAAACTGGGATGGCTACTGGTATTCGCTGCTGGCCAATTACGGCTACGGCATCTATCAGGCGAGCGCCGCCTTCTGGCCGCTCTATCCGCTCCTGCTCTGGCTGGGAGCACAGCTAACCGGATGGGACACAGCGGTCGTCGGCATCCTGATCTCGAACGTGGCGTTTCTCTTCGCGCTCATCCTCCTCTATCGTCTCGTCAAGATTGACTTTGACGAATCGATCGCTCGACGCACATTGTGGCTCGTGGCCTTCTTCCCCACCGCGTTCTACTTCTCGGCCATGTACACCGAGTCGCTCTACTTGCTGGTGACGGTGGCAGCCGTCTATTACGGGAGAAAAGGGCAGTGGACGCGGGCGGCCATTGCCGTTGCCCTCGCGGGATTGACACGCAATACCGGAGTCCTCGTCCTCATTCCATTGGCCGTGTTCATCGTGCGGCAGTATGGCTGGAAGCCAAAAGAGTGGTGGGGTCCGGGCGTCAAGATCGGCGTAGGAGCACTTTCACCCCTCCTGTTCATGTTTCAGCTTGACAACATTTGGGGCGATCCGCTCCTGATGCTCTCGGCGCAGAAAGGCTGGGCACGCTACAGGGCAATGCCCTGGACGACGTTGCAGGCGGAATTTCACAAACTCGACCTGACATGGCTCTCGTGGCTGGTCAACTCTCCATCCTGGGGGACGCTGACCAACCCCAATCTGCGACTCTCCTTCGCCGAAAGCCAGTCGTACGACCTCTTTATTTTCCTGGCCTTCATCCCTATCGCGATATTCACGTTATGGAAAGTACGAGGTGCCTACAGCCTGTACTCGCTGGTTGTCTTCGCCTTGCCCCTCTTCACGCCGTCGCAAGTCCACCCGCTGATGTCGATCCCGCGCTTCGTGATCGTCCTGTTTCCGTTCTTCATCGCCATGGCGATGCTGACGAAAAGGCGCTACGTCTTTAGCGTGGTGATGATCATCTTCGTCATCCAGCTGATTGGGTTATTGACGCAGTTCAGCACATGGTTCTGGGTGGCATAAGCGGGGGCATCAACAGAGGTCGAATCGCAATTTCAAATGGCTTTGTAGGGGAGCACCTTGTGTGCTCCTGACGTTGACGAGACACCAACGAGCATCCGAGGAACGACGGCTCGACGCGCTTCCAGCCCTTCGACAACGTCGGCAAGCATCTGATATTACGGGAGGACACAAGGTCCTCCCCTACGGACGACTTTTCATCACGTGAACGCCTACCCACGCTGACGCCGTTCTTGCTGCCGGGCGCGCCAGGCGTCACGCGCCACGATCCAATCCTCACGCTTGAGATCGAAGAGAAGTGCGTCTCGAAACACGCCGTTCTTGACGTCGGCGTACGGGTATCTCCCCGCAGGTCGATATCCCTGCTTGCTCACCGCGGCGGCGCTGCGCGTGTTCGGCTCCCACACAATTGACACCAGCGCATGCAGCTGAATGATGTCAAAGCAATACTCGAGCAACAGGTGCTTGGCGTCCGTGCCGTAGCCCTGGCTGCGTATCTCGGCCGGTCCAAAATCGCTCTCGGTTTCACCGGTCCGATTGATCCAATCGATGTCGACCACCCCATTGAAACCGATTAATTGGTCATTCTCGATGAGGCAGACTGCAAAGTCGATCTCCTTCGGAGGCTGCTGCTTGTGCAGATCGACAATCCAGCGCTTCCAGGAGATTTCACCAGCCGGCATACGACCGCGGTCCATGAACGTCTCTGTTTCGGCGGCGTAGATCCCAGCGAGGGATTTCGCGTCGCTCTCCTCCAGCGGTCGAATGTAGACGCGTTCGCCAACCAGAATCGCGTTACGCATCCCGCACCTCCCACCGTGGATTCGTCGCCACATACGACAGTTCGTCGACGCGTCCGCCTGGCCTCGCGATGAACTCACGCAGGCGAATGCAGAGCTTCATTCCGAGATCTTCCGCCGCCGCGATGGTCTCGACTTCGTCATCCGCGGTGATCAGCTCCACCACCATATACTCGTGTTCGTCCCTCAGCCACGGCACCACGATACGCAGCGCCTCGGCACGAAGTGGGTCAGCATCTTCGAGAACCGGTGCCATGTGAAATCGCAGAGCGGCCATTCGCCGGTGTTCGGAAGAGATCTTCAGGCCACCGACCGGTGTGTCGTCGTCGACACGTGCGATGACGAGCGTGTGACTTTCTTGATCCCACCAGTGGGCCGGTTGCTCGTCGAAAAAGGTCTTCGCCCGCGTCGCGTTGATCGGAAACGGACTGGCGAACCATGCGGTGGCTGTCTCCTGATCCGCTTCCTCGAGCGGCCTGAGATAGATGTGCTCTCCCGTTAGATATCCAACGCGCATCGCGCCTCCATTCAATTGAGATGAATGTCGTTGGTTTTCAGCTGTCTCAACCGGCCTAAAACGCCAGGTAATGGATCAGCTCTTTGATGTGCGCTTTCACGTCTTCGAGCTCGACGAACTCGTCTGCTCCGTGCGCGCGGCTCGCCATACGTCCCGGCCCACAAAACGGGATGTCGTCCCAACCCAGCTCTTGCTGAACGTTGGCCATGTCAGTCGAGCCAGACGCTCCGGACGCAGTGAAGTCCTCCAGCGAGTACCCATGAACCAGCATCATGGCTTCCTGCATCTTGCGCATGTGTGGGCCGGGAACCAGCTTCATCGCCGGGTACACGTGGAAGAAATCGACCTTGACGTCGACAGCTTTGCTCTTGGCCTTGCCCCGCTCGACCGCTTCCAAGATCTCGCCCGTAACCTGATCGTAATTCTCTTCCGGGATGTAGCGACGATTGATCAGCAATGTGCAGGTTGCCGGGACGATGTTCGACTTGACCCCAGCGTTGATGATCGAGAAGTTGAACATGGGCGTCATGTAGCGCGACGGCGCCTGTTCGTGTTGCACACCGAGCACCGTCGACTCGCGGCCTTCCACGTCGATCTTCAACTGCGCCATCTCGTTCATGATGGGCAGCATGCAGTCGATGGCATTTACGCCGAGATAGTTCGATCCGGAGTGAGCGCTCCGCCCGATGGTGGTGATGGTTACATCGACGGCGCCCGCTGAGGCGAGACCGATGCGTGCTTCCTGACCGCCCTCGAGGCAGAGCATATGCCCTTTGACGTACCCCGCTTTGGCCAGATGCCAAATTCCGGGATATCCGCCGATCTCCTCGTCGGTACAGAGGCAGACGATCAGGTCGTAGTTCGGCGTGGCTCCCGCTTCATCCATCACTTCAATGGCCGTCAAAATCGAGACGATCGCGCCCTTCATGTCGGCCGTGCCTCGGCCGTAAATCTTTCCGTCTTCGAACTCTGCGCCGAACGGATCGTGCTTCCAGCCCTCTTCAATCGGGACGACGTCCATGTGGGCGTAGATCGTGACCGGCTCGCCGCCTTTGCCGCGGCGCGCGACCAGGTTTACACGAGGTCCCTCGAGCGGCAGCGGGATGGTTTTCACCAGGTCATCCGGGATGGTCACTCGCTCGGTTTCGAAACCCAATCGTTTGAACTCGGGCTCGATCAGGTCGAGCAATGTGTCGTAGTTCTTTCCCGGCGGGACGGTGGTGTTGACACCGATGACGGTGCGAAACCTTTCCAATATCTGATCAGTCTTGCCGTCGACCAGCTCGAATGCGTTCTTCTCCAGCTCGTCCATGTACTCCCTTTCCGTTCTCGTCCTTCAGTTTGTTTGATCGCCATCCGCTGTGTTAGCTCTGAATATCCCGCATGATGAGGAGTACTCGTTCGACATCGTCGTCAGTGATGGCGTAGTGCGTGACGAATCGCAGCGTCGGGCCTCCAAAGGCCGTCAGTCTGACGCCGCCCTCACGCAATCGATCGGCAACCTGCTCGCCCAGCAACGGCGGCTTGACGTCGAAGAAGACAATGTTCGACTGCACCGTTTCGAGATCGATCGAGATGTATCCCAGCTCAGCCATGCCTTCCGCCAGTCTTCGGGCACGCGCATGATCCTCCGGCAGGCGGTCCACCATCTCCTTGAGCGCGACCACACCCGCGGCGGCGATCACGCCGGCTTGGCGCATGCCGCCACCAAGCAGCTTGCGCTTTTGCCGGGCAATGGCGATTGTCTCGGTGGTTCCGGCGATCATCGAGCCGACTGGAGCAGCCAGGCCCTTCGACAGGCAGAAGGTGACTGTGTCGACGTCCTTCACGAGCTCCGAAACCGGCAGCCCGAGCGCGGCCGACGCGTTGAAGATGCGTGAGCCGTCCAGATGAACGGGAAAGCCGTGGCCGTGCGCGATGTCCGCCAGCTCCCGCATCTGTTCGGGACGCAACACCGTGCCGCCACACAGGTTATGGGTGTTCTCCAGCATCAGCAGCCCCGTCTTGGGAAAGTGGATGTTCTCCGGACGCACCGCGGCGGCCACTTGCAACGGGTCGAGCGTGCCAAACCGCCCGTTTGGGACGGTGCGGATCGGATGACCGCCAACCGCGGCCATGCCGCCACGCTCATAGACGACCGTATGGGCCTTGTCTCCGGCGATGACCTCCGTGCCATGCTCGGCCAGGCTGAGGACCGACACGAGGTTCCCCATCGTGCCACTGGGCACGAAGATGGCCGCCTCTTTACCGAGCATCTCGGCCGACATCTCTTCCAATTGCAGGACGGTCGGATCTTCGTGCGAGTTATCATCGCCGACTTCCGCTTCGGCCATCGCCTGGCGCATCGCCGCGGTCGGTGGAGCGGCCCAGTCGCCGCGTAGATCAATGACGTTGCTCACGCTCCCTCGTTCTCCTTCCCCTCAGTTCGTCGTTCGATATGTCCGTCTCCTCCCGCGCGGGCATCATAACCCACGAAGCAGACGTCGCCGATTCCGGCAAAACGCCGGCTCATTACGCTCAACGCGTCGGGATTGTCATCGACCAACAGAAAGCGCCGGCCCAGCTCCCGCGCCGCTACACCAGTCGTCCCACTGCCCGCGAAGAAGTCGAGCACCAAATCCTTTGGATTGGACGAGGCCTGGATGATGCGCCGCGCGATCACCAATGGCTTCTGCGTTGGATAACCGGTCCGCTCCTTGCCGCTGGTCGCCACGATGGTCTGCCACCAGGTGTCGGTTGGCAGTTTCCCCCGCGCCGCCTTCTCCGGTCCGACCAACCCCGGTGCCATGTAGGGCACACGCTCGATCTCGTCCGCGTTGAAGACGTAGTCCCCCGGTGACTTGACGTAGACCAGAATGTTGTCATGCTTGGCCGGCCAGCGACGGCGAGATCGGCCGCCGAAATCGTAGGCCCAGATGACCTCGTTGAGGAAGCAATCGCGACCGAAGACCCCGTCGAGCATGACTTTGACGTAGTGCACTTCACGATAATCGAGATGCACGTAGAGCGTGCCGTGCGCCGCCAGGACGCGATGAGCTTCGCTCAGTCTCGGCTCGAGAAAGGCGAGATAATCGTCGAAGAAGTCGGCATAGGAGTGCGTGCTTAGCCGCGTCGTGCGATACGGCTCTGCCCTGGAATCCGGTGCGGTCACCGTCCGGATCGCGCACGGTGCGCAGCCGTGTGTGTGACTGCGTCTTGCCGGTGTTGAACGGCGGATCGATGTAGATCAGCGGTATCGACCCGCTGGGTATGCGCGCCAGCACGTCGAGATTGTCGGCGTGCCATATGCTGTCACCCAGCGTTTCGATCTCCAGCGTATTGCCGTCGTCCGTCTCCATCGCCACCTCATCGCCTCGATTTGGCCAGTGCTACAATTCGATCCGGTTCAAGATGAGGAGTTGCTCACGTGTTTACGCCCAGCTTCATGATCGTTACAGGCATCCTGCTGGGCCTGATCTCGATCCGAACGCTCGTCTCCGTCATCCGTAACTGGCATGACACCTTCGATGATGACTTTACCCCAAGCGATCGCCAGCGGCTCAGCGAGGCGGCATTTTTTATTCTGTTGCCGCTCAGTGTGGTCTTTCATGAGCTCGGGCACGCGGTAACGGTCATCAGCTTCGGCGCCAGGGTCACCGGCTACGGCTGGTATTTCTTCTATGGATTCGTCGAATACGCGGGATTCCTGACCAACGCGCAGGTCTTCTGGATCGCCCTCTCCGGGAACATCGTCAGTGTCGTCCTTGGGTTGATCGCGATCGCCATTCCCGTTTTCTGGCCGCGTCGACCGCCAATCAACTATCTCCTCTTCATCTTCGGCGTAATCAGCATCGCCAACTCGCTCGTCTTCTATCCGCTGATCGATCTCATCGCCGGAGCGGGCGGCGACTGGTCGCAGATCTACAGTGGGGATACTCCTCGTCTCAGCGACGTGACGATGGTTATTCACGCTGGCATCCTAATCGCGGCGTTCTTCATATGGCGCAGCGACTGGGGGCGCGCCATCTACGCCACCCGTACCGGTCTGGCAGCCGATTCGATGCGGCGCATCTCGCTGCAGCAAGCCGCGAACGAGCTACTCAACGCCGGTGAGGAGCTGGCCTCGAGCTGGAAGCATCCGCTGCGGGTGGTATCCGGCGCTCAAGGCGATACCGCCGCGGGCGTGTCACTCCATTGGGTCAGTGGTGGTTACGGTCGTGTCGTCGCCGCGTATGCCGTGACGCGCGGACCGCGTCACATCGAGATCCATGGTGCGGTTCGGCATCTCGAACCGGATGGACAGGTCCTCCAGAAGCCGGTCGCCATGATTCAGGGCATTCCCGCGACAAGCAAGGTGATCCCGGTGCTGCGAGACGCGCTCGACGCGGTCGACTCTTGGGACATGAGCGCCATCGAACAAACCGTCGAACAATCCTGACCGCACGAATCAGCACCCCGGAAGGATGGCTCCATGCAGCGCTTCTCATTTTGGCGCCGCGCTCGACACCAACAACCAAACCAAACCGGAGCCGAACGACGGGAAGGCGGATCGGCTACGATCCCCATCCGCGACGCTGAGCGGCGTCGCCTCACTCGCCTTCTGACGCGGCGCAACAACATCGAATATGACATCGCCGACGCCGAGACCTCGTTCATGCCGCAGAACCGCTGGACAGAGCGCGTCGAGCAGCTCAACGACGCCATCAGTCAGGCAAACGAAGACCTGGCCCAACTCCGTGCGGAACGCGGCACCACTCCTCAGGTCGAGTTTTCCCCAACGGCCATCGAGATCCAGGTTCAGTCGACTGAGCCCGCTGAGATCGCGATTCGCGTTGGGTCGGCTGATTTTCTCTATCGCGAAGAGCCGGATTGGGCCGAGCGCGGTCATCAGTTGGCGTTACCCAAGCTCACACAGGCGTCAGGTAATGCGTGGCAGTGGGTTCCGGCGAGTTTGGATGAACGCGCGAAGGAACTGCTCGAGAGCCACCTCACGAACAGCCTGTCGATCATCGCCAACGAAGCCTTACGCCACACCCTGGATGATGAGCCGTTGCCAAACCTGACGCTCGCCGATCTCGTTCGACCGTGCGACGACTGCGGTGGCTGGCTCGATCCGCTCGGGCGGTGCCCAGCCTGCACCGAGCTAAACTGGCAGCGACAGCAGATCAACGCCGCGGCGGCACGGTTGGTCGACGAGCGCAATGACGTGATGGCGGATATGGAGCGCGCGCGCGAACGTCTACCAGTACTGCGAAGGCAGCTCCAGGATGCCGACCACGACATCGAGGAACTGCGTGCCAAGGGCGTCGAGCCGGCGTAACCAGTGGAAAAGAAGCGGGAGCACACCAGGTGCTCCCTACAAATCACAATTTGGCGTCTGCTGTGCGGGAGGACCTTGTGTCCTCCCGCATCGTCATCTCATATCCGATGACGGTGAATCCTGCTAGCTCACCAACAGCAGCATCGGCGTTTCGAGCAGGCGCTTGACTTCCTGCATGAACCGCGACACTTCCGCGCCGTCGGTGACGCGATGGTCGGCGGCGACAGTCACCATCATGGTGTCGACCGGCTTGAACTGGCCGTCCATGAAGACCGGCTCCTTCTTCACCGTACCGACTGACAGGATGGCTGCCTGGGGCGGGTTGATGACCGCCTGGAAGTTTTCGACGCCGAACATCCCGAGGTTGCTGATGGTGAACGTGCCGCCCTGGTATTCCTCAGGCGTCAGGCCACCTTCGCGAGCCCGCTTGGCCAGGTCCTTCATCGTCGACGCGATCTCGCCGAGCGGTTTGTGATCGGCGTCCGGAACGAACGGACTGATCAGCCCGGCCTCGATCGCGATGGCGTTGTTGATGTCGATACGCTTGTAGACACGCACCTGCTCGCCAGCATACGCCGCGTTCAGCATCGGGAATTTGCGCAATGCGAGCGCGGTCGCCTTGACGATCAGGTCGTTGATCGAGACCTGCTGCGGCTGCTCGACCTCGGCGTTGATCTGCTCACGGAGTGCGAGCGCTCTGGTCATTTCGATCGACATCGAGATGTAGATGTGCGGCGCTTGCTGGAAGCTCTCCGACATGCGCCGGGCGATCGTCTTACGAATGCGAGACAGATCGTGCAGCTCGAAGTCGGGTGCGCCGACCGGAACAGGCTGCGCCTGCGGCATCGGCTGCGGAGCTCGCTCTTCGACTGGAGCGGCGGCTGGTGCAGACGGGGCCGCCGACGGTGCGGCCTGCGGCCGGCCGATCAGCGGCATCACGTCGACCTTGATGATGCGTCCGCCAGGGCCAGTGCCGTTCACGCGGGTGAGATCGATCCCATGCTCGGCGGCCAGGCGCCGCACGAGTGGTGACGCGCGCACGCGTTCGCCTGGAGCGCGATCGATCACCTGATCCTGTGGCTGAGACTGTTGGTTTGGCGAGGCCGCCGCTGGCTGGCTCACCGCACTTGCCACCGGTTCCGGCGTCGCTGCCTGCGCCGGTGGCGCCTCCTTGGGAGCGGCTTCCGGCTGTTTGCCGTTCAAATCGGGCAGGTCCAGCGGCTCATCAGCAGTGCCGATGATGGCAATCGCCTCACCAACCGGGACCGTCTGTCCCTCGGTGACCAGATGCTTGCGCACGATACCGCTGTCAAATGATTCGATTTCGAGATTGACCTTGTCGGTCTCGATCTCCGCGATAGGCTCACCGCGTTCGACCTCTTCGCCCTCTTGTTTGAGCCAGCGAAGCAAGGTCCCCGCGTCCATGTCATAGCCCATCTGGGGCATCACCAGGGTCTTGGCCATCCGTCGCTCCTCCGCCTTTGTCGTTTCAAGCGTCGCAACCTACCAGCGCCGTATCGCGGGCACGAGGCAGGTCTGGCACCGGTGCTAACCTACCGGCGCAAGATCTCGCGCGAGGACGTCCTTGACCGCCTGGACGACGTGTCCCTTGTCCGGGAAGACGAGCCGCTCGAGGTTTTTCGCATATGGGACCGGAACTTCGAGGCTGCCGACCCGCGCGATCGGGGCGTCGAGATAGTCGAACGCCTTTTCCTGGACCGCCGCGGCGATCTCGGCGCCGACTCCGAGGGTGCGCCAGCTCTCCTCGACCGTCACGAGATGATTGGTCTTCTTGACCGATTCGATCACCGTGTCGATATCGAGTGGACGCAGCACGCGCATGTCGATGACTTCGGCGTTGATGCCCTCTTTGGCAAGCTCTTCAGCCGCCCCCATGGCGAGATAGTAGCCGCGCGACCAGGAGACGATTGTGACGTCGGTCCCCTCGCGGCGGACTTCAGCACCTTCGAGCGGCAAAACCAGCTCGCCCTCTTCGACTTCGCCCTGGTTGCGGTAGATCAACGAGTGCTCGATGAACATCACCGGGTCGTTGCCGCGCACGGCAGCCTTGAGGAAGCCCTTGGCATCTCGTGGCGTGGCCGGCATGACGACGCGCAGTCCAGGAATGTGGGCGTACCAGCCTTCGAACGTCTGCGAGTGGGTGGCGCCAAGCTGGCCCCAGCCGGACGCGGTGCGCACCACGATCGGCGCGGTGAAGGTGCCGCCGAACATGTAGTGCAGCTTGGCGGCATGGTTCACGATCTGATCGATCGCCAGCAAGCTAAAGTTGATCGTCATTAGCTCGACGATCGGTTTCAACCCACCCATCGCCGCGCCAACGGCAGCGCCGACGATGCCGAGCTCCGAGATCGGCGTGTCGCGCACGCGCTTGCGACCGTATTCTTCGAGGAGACCGCGCGTGACGACGTACGATCCTCCGTAGGCGCCAATATCTTCGCCCATCAGGAACACGCGCTCGTCGCGGTCCATCTCTTCGTGCAACGCTTCGCGTAGTGCGTCGCGATATGTGATCTGTCGTGCCATCTATTGAGACTCCTGACCGTGCTCTACGCTACTCTGCAGCACTCGAATCCGCGTAAATAAACTCTTCAAGCGTGGAAGGATCGGGGGCCGGGCTATCTTCCGCGAACTGCACGGCTTCCTCGATCTCCGCGACCACGTCAGCGTCGATCTGATCGAACTCTTCCTGCTTGGCGACTCCGTCAGCCAGGAGCTTGTCCCGGAACAGCACGATCGGATCGTTCTTGCGGAACCGCTCAACTTCCTCTTTCGACCGATAGGCTTCCGGGTCCGCCATTGAATGGCCCCGGAAGCGGTACGTCAGCGACTCGAGCAGAAAAGGCCCGTTACCTGATCGGCAATGATCGAGCGCCTTCTTCATGGCTTCTCGCACAGCCAGAATGTCCTGGCCATCTACGCGACTGGCTTCAATGTCGTATGCGATCGCCTTGCGTGACATGTCCTGCACAGCCGATACATATTCGACCGCGGTGCCCATGCCGTAGAGATTGTTCTCTACGAGGAAGACGATCGGGAGCTTCCAAACCGAGGCCAGGTTGGCCGCTTCGTGGAATGCCCCAGCATTCGTCGCGCCGTCACCGAAGATGCAGACGACCACGTAGCCTTTGTCCATGTACTGGCTCGCCAGCGCGAGTCCGGTCGCCAGCGGGATGTGCCCGGCGACAATGGCGTATCCGCCCCAGAAGTTCTTACTGACGTCACTGAAGTGCATCGATCCGCCGCGACCGTGCGTCACACCAGTCGACTTGCCAAAGAGCTCGGCCATTCCGGCTTTGGGCGTGATGCCGCGCGCCAGCGCATAGCCATGATCGCGATAGTGGGTGATCAGGTGATCGCGCTCCTCCATCGCCGAGATCGCGCCGACGCCAGTCGCTTCTTCACCGATATAGAGATGAAGGAATCCAGCGATACGACCGCGCGCATACTGCTCGGCCGCGTTCTCCTCAAATTCGCGGATCTGTACCATCTTGCGGTAGAGCCCGAGCAGCTCATCCTTTTCCAGCGCAAGCTCCTTAGTGCGACTTCGACCAGAGCTTGTCATACACTACGCCTCCCGACTAATGTCACAGCGAACCTACAGCAATTGGAACGGCGTAGGTGCAGCGCTTGGCAGATACCAACTGTTGGCCGCGCAAGACATCGTCACCGTTCTAGTTACTCTCAACAATCCTGACGCGCGAAATCCATTCAACCCACAGCTTGCGGGCGCGAACAGACAGGAACACCCCAGTCTGGCATTGTACCCAAGCCCGCGCCCCTGTTCCACCGATCTACGTCACAATTTCGCGACGTTTTCATAAGATTCGGATATAGTTAAAGGTCATACCTTTCCCGCGGTGGCGTCAGGAAGATCCGAGCTTGTAGCCGAACCTGCGCAACAGCCCCTGACGCGCGGCGATATCCGCCTCTGACTCGACACCGACCGGCTTGAGACCGTCGGCCACGCCCAACACCGCGCGCGTCTCGCCCGTATCGGCCAGGATCACCTCGACCGGGTTAGCAGTCGCGCAGAAGACGGTGCAGACTTCCTGAACGGCCTTCACGGCTGGCAACACGTTGATCGGGAAGGCGTCCCGCAGGAATATCAGGAAGCAATGACCGGCCGAGATTCCCATCAAGTTGCGAGCCGCCAGATCGACGAGCTCGTCGTCGGTACCGCTCACCCGCACCAGCCGGTCGCCGGACGCCTCGCTAAACGCCAGGCCGAATTTGAGGTTCGGCACCGATCCCGCCAGCGCCTCGTGCAAGTCCTCGACGGTCTTGATGAAATGGCTCTGGCCAAAGATCAGGTTGAGGTCGTCCGGCTTCTCGATCACATGGCTCGTCAGCTCGATCGGCATCTTCCACTCCTCAAGGCACCAGCATGCCGGGCACCTATTTCATTAACCGATCATCGCGCGTGCGAATTTCCGCACGCCTGCTCGGCATCTGGCGGTATCGTAGACCGCTCCAACCCGTCTCTCAAGTGATCCGCGATAATTTCTCGCCGCTTACGCAGTTCACGCCGGGCGGCGTCTATCACCCCAATCTTATGACAATCAACCCGCAGTCAGACAAATGTGGCTCTTCACCATCACGGCGAACCCCTGTGGTATCGTAAATCGCGATTCCGATAGATGAGAACCGTACCTACAGGGAGGCCAGATCGATGGCCGAGCCAGCCGCAAGACGCAACGCAAAGATCGTTGCCACCATCGGACCAGCTTCGTGGGAGATCGAGCGTCTCAAGTCGATGCTCGAGGCGGGTGTCAACGTCGTCCGCATCAACGCCGCCCACAACACGATCGACATTCGACGCGAAGTTATCCGCACGATCCGTCGCGCAGCGGACGAAACCGGCCGCTGCGTCGCTATTCTGCAGGATCTCGCCGGCCCCAAACCCCGCACCGGCCCATTGCCGGATGGCGAAACGGTCTCGCTTCGTCACGATCAGCCGGTCGATCTCGTAGCCGGTGACGACCGCCTCGAGCCGAGTCGCATCTCCATCGACGACCGCAATCTGTTCGATCAGCTTCGAGCCGGCCAGCGCGTCCTGATCATGGATGGACTGATCGAGCTCATTGTGACGTCTCGGGATGACGATATTGTCCACACGCGAGTCGTACGAGGGGGTCGACTGCGCGGTCGTCAGGGCGTGACCGTTCCGGGAGCCAAGCCACCGCCGCGCAAGATAACCCAGCAGGAGGCCGCCGACATCGCCTTCGCGGCCGCGGAGAACCTCGAATACCTCGGCGTGAGCTTTGTTACTTCTCCCGACGACATCCAGATGGTGCGTTCGGAACTCCATCGACACGGCGGCAAGTGCGGCATTGTGGCCAAGATCGAGCGTCCAGAAGCGCTCGAGACGCTGCATCAGATCGCCCACATCTCGGATGCAATCATGGTGGCGCGCGGCGATCTTGGCGTGCAGCTACCACCCGAAGAGGTCCCGATTGCGCAGAAGCGCATCATCGCTGTGGCGCGGCGTCACGGAGCGCCGGTCATCACTGCCACGCAGATGCTCGAATCGATGATCAATCAACCGATCCCAACCCGCGCAGAGACGAGTGACGTCGCCAACGCGATCCTTGACGGGACGGACGCGGTAATGCTCAGCGCCGAGACGGCCACGGGTGAGTTTCCGCTCGAAGCCGTGCAAATGATGAATCGAATCGTCACAGCCGTTGAGCGGCAGTTCCCGCCAAAGCAAACGGAAAACGCGGACGGACCGATCACCACCGCCTCCCTGATCGCCCGTGCGGCAGACGACATCTCACGCCGCAGTCCACTGGTCAATCAGATTGCGGTCTTCACGCGGAGCGGGTTCTCTGCCCGCGAGGTGGCGCGCGAACGCCCCAATGTTCCGATCATGGCGCTGACGAACAACGATTTCGTGGCGCGTCAGCTTTCGCTGGTTTGGGGGGTCACATCGCTCGTCGCTCCCTTCTCCGACAATACGGAGCAGATGATCGAGGACATGACCAAGCGTTTGCTTAGTTCAAATCACGCTATTGCTGGACACAATATCTTGTTCGTGGGAAGCCTGACGGCCTACAACGAGCCGGGGCACACCAACCTGCTCCATGTGCGAGCCGTGTAGACGCGCGACGAAAGGGGATCACTTGGCGACGACCCAGCAAAGCCCAGCGAGCACGGACACCAATCGACCGCCGTCCGACGTCACCATGGCCCGCAACGGTATGGCGTCGTCAGCGCATCCGTTCGCCAGCCAGGCAGCCATTGATGTGCTGCGACGGGGCGGCAACGCCGTCGACGCGGCCATCGCCGCGGGCGCCGTGCTGATGACGGTCGAGCCTCGCAACGGGCACCTGGGTGGCGACAGCTTCTTTCTGATCAACCTGGCCGATGGCAATCGAGTCGCGGCGCTCAATGGGAGCGGAGCAGCACCGAGCGCCGCCACCGCGGAACGCTATCGTGAGCGTGGTGGGATCCCGAGCACCGGTCTGTGGGCATCGTCAGTTCCAGGCACGGTCGCCTGCTGGGGCACCGCGCTCGAACGCTATGGCAGCCTTCCGCTGGGCGACTTGCTGCAATCCGCCATCGCCTACGCTCATGATGGCGTGCCGGTCTCGCAGCGTCTGCATCGCATGCTCGCCAACGATGCAGACACCTATCGCCAGTATCCCGACACTGCTCGCGTCTTCCTGCCAGACGGCGAGGCTCCCGCTGTCGGCGCGCTCTTCCACCAGCCAGGTTTGGCGCGTTCGTTGGAGCGCATCGCTGCCGCGGGGTGCCGTGATCTCTACGAAGGGGAACTGGCCTCCGACCTGGTCAGCTATTCACGCGATCATGATGGGCTCTTCTCGGCGCGAGATTTTGCCGAGCACCAGACCGACGACGCGTCTCCCCTCTCGATCGACTACCGCGGGTTCACGCATCTTCGAGCAGCCACCGGTGACCCAGGGCATCATCGTGCTGCTCGCGATGAACATTCTGAAGCAATTCGACATAGCGTCGCTCGAACCCGGCTCAGCCGACCTAATTCATCTGCAGATCGAGGCGCTCAAGCTGGCGTTCGAGGATCGCTATCGCTATCTCGGTGATCCAAAGTTCGTCGACGTTCCCATGGAGATGCTCCTGTCAGACGAGCACGCACGAGAGCAAGCGGCCCGCATCGACCGCGAACACGCGATGCCCTTCGCCTGGCAAGGGAACGTGCAGCCCGACACGACCTACATGTGCGTGGTCGACGGCGACGGGAACATGGTCTCCTACATTCACAGCCTCTTTGCCGGCTGCGGCGTCGTGATGGGTGATACCGGCGCGCTGATGAACAACCGCATGCTCGGATTCAATCTGGAGGACGGGCATCCGAATTGCCTCGCTCCGGGTAAACGGCCGATCCACACCCTCAACAACTACCTCGTGCAGAAGGATGTCCAGCCGATTCTGGTCGGGGGAACGCCGGGAGCACATTGGCAGGTGCAAACCAACATTCAGATCCTGTGCAATTCGCTCGATTTCGGCATGGACCCGGCACGGGCGAGTGAAGCCCCTCGATTCCTGATCGGCGAGCAGCTCGAATTCGGCAACCCGACCGTTCGTGTCGAATCACGTGTTGGCGAGCAAACGCTCGGTCGACTCGAGGAGATGGGTCATCAGGTCGAGGCAGCGGCGCCGTGGGGACTGGGTGGTGGCGTGCAGTTGATCGCGCGCGATCCGAAGACCGGCATCTACAGCGGCGCGACCGACATCCGCCGGGCTGGCAATTCGATCGTGGGGTATTAGCATTGAGAATTATGTCATCCTGAGTAGTCTTTCACGGAGCATTTGGCACTCAGCGGGCTCGGTCGGCCGTGCCGTTTTCCTTGTCATCCTGAGCCGCGCGAAGGATCTCTTGGTATGTTGATCCGTTGCCACCGGTATCGAGCGGGAGATTCTTCGCCTACACTGACCCCCACTAACTCCCCCTTCACCGGAAGGGGAGAACCATCAGAATGACACAGGAGGCGTTGGCCGTTTTTTCAGATGGCACAATCACTGTGACCATCTCCTGAGCGCAGCGGAGTCGAAGGATCTCTTCGAATTTGACCGGTGAGCGCATCGACATTGGTGGGAGATCCTTCGCGCGGCTCAGGATGACACAGGGGGCGATGGTCCTCCTTCGGATGGCACATCCACTGTGGCCATGTACTCAGAACGACATGAGTGAGTTAGCTAGCTCCCGAGACTGGCAAATTCATCTTCGCGCTCGGTCGAAATAGGCGAGAGAACGATGATCCCCGTCCGGCATCGCCCACATGCCGACACATCCACCAAGCACGACTCCCACTTAGCGCCCCCGCCGATTTCTCAGAAAACTCTTAGATTCATCTCACAGAATCCAAATGCACGACTCCTAGGCTGGAGAGTGTAGTCGGTGAGGTCCGCGCAAACGTGGAGCGACCTCCCGCAATGCATGTGATGTCGAGGAGTCCGATACATGATCGCTACCGCACAAGAATCCGTTGAGGACCAGACCAGCGCGACGACGTGGACCGAGCGGCGGCGCGGAGAGGTTCGCACCGGCGAACGCGTGCAACTCTGGGAACGGCTCTCCGTGGTTGCCCTACTCGGCACGACCGCCTTGCTCTATCTGTGGAATCTTTCCGCCTCAGGCTGGGCCAACGCGTTTTATTCCGCCGCCGTTCAGGCGGGGACGAAAAGCTGGACCGCATTCTTCTTTGGATCGTTCGACTCATCCAATTTCATCACCGTCGACAAACCGCCGGCCGCGCTCTGGATCATGGAGCTTTCCGCGCGCATCTTCGGTGTGAACTCCTGGAGCATTCTGGCTCCGGAAGCACTGGAGGGCGTGGCGGCCGTCGGCCTCCTCTACCTCACGGTGCGCCGCTGGTTCTCTCCCGGCGCAGCGTTGCTGGCCGGAGCGGTGATGGCCTTGACACCAGTGGCGGCGCTCATGTTCCGCTTCAATAACCCGGATGCACTCCTCGTGCTGCTCATGGTCGGCGCGGCGTACGCAACCACCCGTTCAATCGAGAACGGCAGCACCCGGTGGTTGCTCCTGGCAGGCGCATTGATCGGATTCGGCTTTCTGACCAAGATGCTGCAGGCCTTCCTGATTGTTCCGCCCATCGCGTTTGTCATTCTGCTGGCGGCGCCCGGCTCATTCCGACGACGCTTCTGGCAGGTCATCGCGTTCGGACTGTCGATCATCCTCTCGGCCGGATGGTGGGTCGCCGCGGTCGTCGTGACGCCCGCAAGCGCACGACCATATGTGGGCGGCTCGCAAGACAACAGCATCCTCAATTTGATCTTTGGCTACAACGGCTTCGGACGGATCACCGGCAATGAGAGCGGGAGCGTTGGAGGTGCACCGGGCAATGGTGGCGGACGCTGGGGGCCGACCGGGCTGCTCCGTCTCTTCGGTAGCGAGATGGGCACCCAGGTCTCCTGGCTCATACCGTTGGCGCTGCTTTCGTTCGTTGCCGTGCTCTGGTTCACCTGGCGCAGACCGCGCACCGATCGAGTCCGCGCCGCCGCGCTCCTCTGGGGCGGATGGCTCCTGCTAACTGGCGTCGTCTTCAGTCTGGCGCAGGGGATCATTCATCCCTACTACACCGTCGCCCTCGCCCCGGCTATCGGCGCTCTGGTCGGCATCGGCGTCATGGCGTTGTGGCAGCGACGCGATCACTGGGTCGCGCGTGGTCTGCTAGCAATCGGCATCGCGGGAACCGCCGCGTGGGCATATGTGCTCCTCGATCGCTCGCGGAACTGGTATCCGATGCTGCGTGTGGGCGTGCTGGCCGCGGGCGTAGGCGCCGCGGCACTGCTAATGACTCCGATCGTTCTTCGACGACAAGCAGCGACAGCCATCATCGCGCTGGCGCTCCTGGCGGCGTTGGCCGGCCCGGCTGCCTACGCCGCTGAGACCGCCACCACACCGCATGACGGCGCAATTCCGACAGCCGGTCCAGCGACCGCGAGCGGTCCCGGTGGGCGCCCCGGACGCCCGGGTGCGAATTTCACACGCAACGGCTTCGGCGGGAACCCTCCGCAGGGCTTCCCGGGCACAGGCAACGCCAATGGCGGATTCCCAGGCACCGGCTCATCCACCGGATCCACCGGCACGAACGGCGGTTTCCCCGGTGCCAGTTCCACAACCGGGAACAATGGGACAACTCGTGGATTCTCACCGACCGGCAACAATGTGTTCGGCGGCCAGAACGGCGGGTTTGGCGGCAATAGCATGGGCGGCCTATTGGACGCCAGCACGCCTGACAGCGCGTTGGTGATCCTGCTGCAGCTAGGTGCCGATAACTACACCTGGGTTGCCGCGACCGTCGGCGCAAACAGCGCGGCCGGAGTTCAACTGGCAACCGATGAACCGATCATGGCCATAGGTGGATTCAACGGCACCGACCCGACTCCGACGCTCGCCGAGTTCGAGAAATACGTCAGTGAGGGCAAGATCCACTACTTCATCGCCAGTGGCGGTGTTGGCGGGAGATTCGGCGGCGGGTCGAGTGGAACATCCAGCCAGATAAGCAGCTGGGTCGAGCAGAACTTCACGTCGACCACAGTCGGCGGCGCGACGCTCTACGATCTGACGCAACCGACCAGCGGATCATAGGCGGCAATTCGTACCACGATCTCGTCGAACTACCCCGGCCATGAAGGTCGAGGGTAGTTCTTTGTCACACCAACTCGCCACGCATGACGGTCACGGCCTGCCCGGCCAACCGGACGCGATCGCCCGCCAGACGAACTCGCACGACACCACCGCGGGCAGACGCCTGATAGCCGCTCAGATGATCCTTACCGAGGCGCTCACCCCAGTACGGTCCCAGGCAGCAATGCGATGAGCCGGTGACTGGGTCCTCGTCGATGCCGACCGCGGGTCCGAAGAACCGCGAGACGAAATCGTGTTCGCCGTCGTCGGCCCGACTCGTGACGATGACGCCTCGCGCCTCGATCTCTCGCAACAACGCCATGTTGGGCTTCACGCTTCGCACGATCTCCTCGCTCTCGACCTCCACCAGGTAATCCATGCGATTGCGAGCGACGTTGAGCAATTTCACGCCGAGCGCGGGTTCAAGCTGCGTCGGAACATGTGCTTCGGTTGCCGGCTCCGTTGGAAAGTTGAGCTCGATCCAGTCGTCCACCTTCACCGCGGTAAGTTCGCCGCTCATGGTCTGGAAGCGCGCGGGCTGCTCATCGTGAAGGTGACCGTCTTCCCACAGGACGTGCGCGCTGGCCAATGTGGCGTGTCCGCAGAGATCGACTTCGACCGCCGGAGTGAACCAACGCAGATGAAAGCCGCCTTCCGTGGGATAGAGAAACGCCGTCTCGGAGAGATTCATCTCACGCGCGATGAGCTGCATCCATTCGGGATCACCGGGCTCATCGAGCACACATACCGCGGCCGGATTCCCCCGGTATTTCTCACCGGTAAACGCATCGACCTGCACGACCCGTTGCGCCATTTCGTGCTCCTTTCCGCCGTTGATTACATCGCGAACGCGTCGACCTGATGTTGGTGAGCTGCCCCGATTCGATCGACATTTCCGTCACGGTTTGGTGCCGCGCGTCGTCGGATTCCGCAAAACGAGGACTTGAGACCTGTCCTTCGTGCGCCAGAGACGGTTGACGTGTCCGGTCTCCAAGATTAACCTAATGCACGGTTGTGCGGGCAGCCAAAGGAACCACTTGTACGTCCAAAGCCGATTGACGGGGATACTCCATCTCCGGAGTCCAATGAAGGAGCCTGCGTTTTGCAGCCTGAGCCTCAGAATCAGCCCACGCTTGTGGTTGGTGTTCCCAAGGAGACGCTGCCGGGCGAGCGGCGCGTCGCGCTCACACCGGATGTCGTGCGTCGACTGACGAGGTCCGGTTTTCACGTCATCATCGAGCGAGGCGCCGGCGTTAGCGCAAGTTTCCTTGATGGCGCGCTCGAGGAGGTCGGCGCCGAGATTGTGCCCGATGCCAAGACGGTATACGACCGCGCGCGGGTCGTCCTGAAGGTGGCACGCCCAAGCGACGAAGAGATCGCTATGCTGCGGCCGGGGACCATTGTGATCGCGTTCCTGCAGCCGCTCGTCTCGCCCGAACTGGTGGTAAGCCTCTCCAAGCGACAAGTCACCGCCATGAGCATGGACGCCATCCCGCGCATCACGCGCGCGCAGTCGATGGACGCCCTCTCATCGATGAGCACCATCGCCGGTTACAAAGCCGTGCTCCTCGCCGCGAACGAGATACAAAAGTTTTTCCCACTTCTGATGACCGCAGCCGGCACGATCCCGCCCGCCAAAGTGCTCATCCTGGGCGCCGGTGTGGCTGGACTCCAGGCGATCGCCACCGCGCGTCGACTCGGCGCCGTGGTGGAAGCCTTCGACACTCGGCCGGTCGTCAAAGAGCAGGTGCAGAGTCTGGGAGCCTCCTTCGTCGAGCTCGACGTGGGACATGAGGAGGCGGAGGACGCCGGAGGCTATGCCAAGGAACTGACGGAAGACCACATCCGCCGCGAGATCGAACTGATCAAGGATCATGCGGCGAAATCGGACGTGGTCATCACCACGGCGTTGATTCCCGGACGACCGGCGCCGCTTCTCCTGCCGGAAGACACCGTCAAGGGGATGCGACCTGGATCGGTCATCGTCGATCTCGCGGCAGAGATGGGTGGCAACTGCGAACTGACGGTCGCCGGTGAGGTGGTCGTGCGACACGACGTCATCATCATGGGGCTGCTCAATCTACCGAGCACTATGGCAACACATGCCAGCCAGATGTACGCCAAGAACATCTCGACGCTTCTCGAGCATCTTGCCCCCAAGGGCCAGCTCAATGTCGATATGGAAGATGCAATTACGCGCGGCGTCGTCGTCTGTCGTGACGGCGAAGTACTCCATGGGCCGACGTTGGCCTGGATGAAGGAGGGGGTGGCTTGAACCAAGACGTTCTGCTTGGGGCCTACATTTTCATCCTCGCGATCCTACTCGGATTCGAGGTTATCGGTCGCGTTCCCGCGACGCTTCACACACCATTGATGTCCGGAACCAACGCGATTCACGGCATCGTCTTTCTCGGCGGACTGCTGATAGCAGGAACGGCCAACAGCCCGCTGCTGTACGTCCTCGCCTTCATCGCCCTCTTCCTGGGCGCCGGCAACGTCTTCGGTGGATTCGTCGTGACTGACCGAATGTTGGAGATGTTCAAGAAGAAGCCGGCGGCGAAGCGGTGATCAACGACGCACGCTCCGCAACGATCGATATCTTTTATCTCATCTCCGCCGTTATCTTCATCTTCGGTTTGAAGCGACTTAGCTCTCCTGCGACGGCCCGTTCCGGCAATCAGATCGCGGCCGTGGCCATGGGTATCGCGCTGCTCGCGACGCTTTTCGATCGCTCTTTCCGTTGGCACCCAATCAATATCGCCATTCTGATCGTCGGCTCGGCGCTCGGTGCCCTGGTGGGAATCTATTTCGCTCGCACGGTGCAGATGACCGCCATGCCACAGATGGTGGCACTCTTCAACGGAATGGGAGGTGGGACGGCGGCGCTCGTCGAGATTGCCCACTTCACTGAACTGACAAGATCCGGAGCGCACATCAACTCCGGCGAGGCGCTGGCGACGGCGCTCGGCATCTTCATCGGCTCGATCTCCTTCAGCGGCAGCATGATCGCCTTCGCCAAGCTGCAGGAGCTCTTATCGGGCCGGCCCATTCGCTATCCGGGGCAGTCGATCGTAAACGCGGTGATTTTCGGCGCCGCATTAGTCTTCATCGTCAGACTGGCCGCCTTCGATCAGAGCAATGTGTGGACCTGGTCGTTGTTGGCAGTCGCCCTGATCCTCGGTATCACCACGGTGTTGCCAATCGGTGGCGCCGACATGCCGGTCGTGATTGCCTTGCTCAACTCCTGCACGGGTATCGCGGCGGCTTTGACCGGCTTCGTGGTTCACAACCAGATTCTTGTCGTGGCCGGGGCGCTCGTCGGCGCGTCCGGCGCATTGCTGACGCTCCTCATGAGCCGCGCCATGAACCGCTCGATCGCGAACGTCCTCTTCAGCGGGTTTGGGTCGGTGACCACCAGCAGTGGTGCCGCCGGGACAGGCGAAGAGAAGCCGATTCGCGAGACGACGCCTGACGACGCCGCGGTCGCCATGGCCTACGCCAACGAGGTGATCATCGTACCCGGGTACGGACTCGCGGTGGCTCAGGCACAGCACCAGATCCGCGAGCTCTCGGAAGAGCTTGAGAAGCGCGGTGTCACGGTCAAGTTCGCCATCCACCCAGTTGCCGGTCGCATGCCGGGGCACATGAACGTGTTGTTGGCAGAGGCGAACGTCCCCTACGACGAGCTCTTCGAGATGGAACAGATCAACGACGAGTTCCAGCAGGCGGACGTGGCGCTGGTGGTGGGCGCCAACGACGTGGTGAACCCCGCCGCTCGCAGCGATCAGAGCAGCCCAATCTACGGCATGCCCATCCTCAACGTCGATAAGGCCAACACGGTGATCGTGCTCAAGCGCAGCATGCGTCCCGGTTTTGCCGGCATTGAGAACGAGCTCTTCCACGAGCCAAACACCTTGATGCTCTTCGGCGACGCCAAGGATTCACTGATGAAACTCACGGCCGCCGTAAAGGAGTCGTGAGCTCAATTCGACACCATCCTGCACGCGGGGAGGGAAGGAGAAAGACGGGCCGGATCGGCCCGTCTTTCTTTCGTGGTCTTGAGGTTGAGCGCTCTGTGTTGGGCAGCCACGGAGGGCTGCCTATACGATACTGGGTTTGCTCAGTCGTGATTAGACGTGTGTCTCATCACTGTTGCCGTTATGGCTCTGCTCATGTTCGCGAGCGGCTCGCTCGCGCTCCAGCGTTTTCGCCAAATCGTCGAGCTGCTCATTCAGCGCCCGCAGACCGCGCGCCGCGACGACCCGCATCTCGCTCAGCGTCTGATCGCTGGCCTTGCGCGTCGACTTCATGGTTGCCGCGCGTTCCTCTTCAGTGTCGGACGCCACCCGCCTGAAGATGCGCTCCATGCGCTCGGCCGACGATCGCAGATCTTCGTCGAAGCGACGCGACTCTTCGTCAGACGGCTCGTCCGAGCTTCGCTCCTCGGTCCAGGCGACGCGAAAGACGCCTGCGATGCGTGAAACC
The DNA here is from genome assembly GCA_963815715.1 of uncultured Chloroflexia bacterium. GTDB lineage: Bacteria > Chloroflexota > Chloroflexia > Thermomicrobiales > Thermomicrobiaceae > CALAGB01. Next base: position 1,124,058 of record CAWFHU010000001.1, read on the forward strand.
AGTCCCTGAATCTGATCGCCAACCTCGCGCCAGGACTCGCTCAGTCGCTCCTGCTTTGGTTCGTCCCCGTTGCTATGTTGCTCGCTCGTCATTTGGGTCCTCCATGTATGTCAATCGATGCTCCCGGCGTGGCCCGATGACGGGTCGTTCCGATTCCCAGGCATGCGCCCGGGTTTCGCTCGGTTTCAGCGCGGCCCACGCTTGAACATAATCCTACATCGAAGGAGGGTAGAGGCTCTAGAGCCTGTTATGCATTTGTTGGTTCAATCAGTAAGGCGAATAGTTGTTGCAGCATCAGCGTGCTGAAGGCCACGAGATGCAGTCCGACCACGGTCTCGGCGAGGCGTTCGTAGTCGCGCACCAGCCGTCGAAAGCGGGTCTTCCAGGCGAAGGACCGTTCGGCGACCCAGCGACGGGGCAACAGGACGAAGCCGTGTTTGGCGTCCGGAAGCTTGACCACATGCAGTTCGATGCCCTCGGCCGCGGCCGCCTCAGCCGGAACGTCGCCGGTGTAGCCCTGGTCGACGTAGACCAACTCGACGTGCTCGCCGGTCGCGTCCTGGACGGCCTGCGCCAGCGGCTCGACCTGGAGTCGATCCTGTTCGTTGGCCGGGGTAACGATCAACGCCAGGAGTTCGCCCAACGTGTCGACGGCGAGATGGAGTTTGGTTCCCTTCTTCCGTTTGTGCCCGTCGTAGCCGGCACGGTGTCCGCTCTCCGGGGTGCTCTGGATGGTCTGACTATCAAAGATGGCGGCCGAGGGCTGGGCGTTGCGGCCCTGAGCCAGCCGCAAGACGAGGCGCAGATCGTCCGTGATGGCCTGGAAACAGCCCGCTTTGATCCAACGCTGGGTCTGCTGGTAGACCGCTTCCCAGCGCGGAAAATCATGGGGCAGCAGGCGCCAGGTGGACCCGGCCCGGACTATCCAGCGCACGGCGTTGAAGACTTCCCGCAGGTCATGATGGCGCTGGGGCGCGTCTTCGGTCATCAAGGTGAGATACGGAGCCACGAAGGTCCATTCGGCGTCACTGACATCGGAGGGGTAGGGTTGACGATGAAGGTTGGATGTACTCATCCTCCAAGTCTAGCAACCCACCTCAACCAAGTGCATAACAGGCTCTAACCTTCGCTCGAACCGGTGAGCTCCTCAACGCGTGACCTCACGGCATTGGCGAAGAACCGGAGCGTGCGGCGGACCCGGCGCGGCTCGACGCCGGTCAGATAGGGATTGGCGAGGAAGACGTCGATGCCGAGCTGCTTGGTCGCGCGTGCGATGGCGGCGGCACAGGTCTCCGGACCGCCACCGATGATGACGTCGGTTGCGATCATGTGCTCGACGGACTTGCGCGCATCGTCGCGAGACATCTTTCTGGGAGGTGCGTCGTTGATTCCACGCGGACTGGCCGCGAAACGCTCCCCCATCTCCATGATGTCTTTGGTCATCTCGTCCATGGCTCGCTCGTCGGACTCAGCCACGTACAGGTGACGCATCAGCGCCAGATGCTGGCCGCGCTCCGGGATAACCGCGCTCTCAAACTTCTCAGCTGTCCTGAACGCCTGGGCTGGGACGACCAGACGATCGTTCGGCTGGAAGCCAATCGCCCCCGATATACCGTTTCGCGACGCCCATCCAAGAGCCTGTGGGTCGTTACCCGCGAACCACAATGGGGGTGACGGCTTCTGCACGGGCGCTTCCACGTACAGATTTTGATACTGATAGACCTGGCCTGGATGGTCGAAGGGCGCACCGCGCCATGCACGTTGCAGCAGCACGACGCCCTCGAGGAGCAATGGCTGGCGAAACTCCGGGTCGACACCGATGCTGCGCAGCTCTTCAGGCCGGTGGCCCAGCCCGATCCCCACCTCCATGCGGCCGCCACTCAGGTGGTCGAGCATCGAGACCTCTTCAGCCACCAGAACCGGATTGTGCATCGGAAGCGTGTAGGCCAGCGCGCCGATGCGTATGCGCTTGGTACGCGCGGCAACGGCACCGAGCCAGACGCTCGGAGAGGGACTGCGATAGACCGGCATGAAGTGCCGCTCAGCGACGAAGTAGTAATCGAGGCCTAGCTCGTCCGCCAGCACGGCGTCCGACAAATGCTCCGAGTACGCCTTCTGAGACGATTTCTCCTCGAGCACTTGCATGATGTCGAACAGACCAAACAGCAACTTGACCTCCGCCACCGTCAATCGATTCGTTTCGTGCCTCACTATAGCCTAGTTGACCCCGGGCGCGTCCGAACGCCGCCGTGCGATGACCGATGTCCCCGGTTTCACCGTGACATTTGTCGTGCCGAATTCCTGATATCCCTCTCTACCGGTACGTCAACCTAACCACCAAAATCACAAGTGGATCGAGTGGCCTTCCCCGGTGGGTAGGCCCAGAAATGGAAGGGACATTATGAGTTCGACAAGCGTCGCGACCAAACGCACGCGCGAGACACGCACGAGCGACTCTTTCCGGAAAATCAAGCTCCTCGTCGGCAGCTATGTCGCCGTCAGCTTGCTGACGATGGTCGCCGTCGTACTGCTTCGCGACCACAAATCGATTGTCACTCCGGCTGTCTGGACACGAGGAACGATCGTGGCGGCCACGTCCGTGTTGATGCTCAGCTTCGCTGACCGTGCCGCGCGCGGTTCAAGCCGTGGCTATCTACGGCTGCGAATTGCGTCAGCGATCATGGTCGTGGCCATTGTCATCATCATTCTGATTCCCGGTGCGTTCCCGCTGTGGATGAAAGTCGAACAGGGAGTCTGCGGAATCCTGCTCCTCGGTGTGGTGGTGATCGTCAACGGATCGAGCCTGCGCTCGACCTTTTCGTCGAAGAACGCTAACCAGCCCGCAGCGGATTGATCGACCCGAAAACTGTTCCGAGGCGCCGAGCAGTCGCCTCGGAACATCACCAAGGACCCGCATCTATCTGGCGTACACCGCTTCTTCTTCACGCGTAGCCTGAATCGGTAGGGCTTATGCGTTCTGAAGGATGGCGAAGGAAGGGGACACTCTCCCGTGCTAGGCTGTGGGAATCTGACCGCCCGCAGCATGCACGAGGAGAGTGTCATGGAGTCTATCACCGCCTCCGCCTTGCACGCCGCCTTCGCTGACGTTGCCGATCCACGGCGTCGCCAGGGAACCCGCTATCCATTAGCTGCGATGTTAACCTTGGCCGTGGCGGCCATTCTCGCGAATCAGCACTCGGTCCTAGCCATGGCGGAATGGGCCGCGAGCCAATCGGACGAACTCCTCCGCACCTTCGGGTTTCGCGCGGGAACGACGCCCCATCAGTCGACCCTGACGCGCCTGTTCCAACGGCTCGACCCCGCCAGCCTGGCCGTTGCCCTGCGCCGGGCGATCCTGGTCGATCCGCGCCCCGTCCCGCGCGCTCGGGGAAGCCAAGGTGTCGCCGCCGATGGCAAGGCCCGTCGCGGTCAACAAGCCTTCGCCGATCCCGCGACGAGCGTGGTCCAAACCCTCACCGCGGTGTGCCATGACGCGGGCTGCGTGCTGGCACAGGAACCGATTGACCATGATGGCCCCAAAGCCGAGGCCGAACTGACCGTGGCACCGCGGCTGATCGCCCAGCTTGACTGGTCCGGTCGAGTCTTCACCGGCGACGCCCTCTTCTGCCAACGCGCGATCTGTGAGCAGGTCCGGCAGGCGGGAGGCGACTATTTGCTACTGGTCAAAGCCAACCAACCGGAACTCTCCGACGACTTGCGCCACCTTTTCGATCCGCCGCGCCCGGGTCCGCAGCTGCAGGATCGCCGGGACGTCCAGACCGTCGAGTCGGGGCATGGCCGCTTCGCGGACACCCGCCACCTGGTGGCCTCGACCGACCTGAACGACTACCTCGATTGGCCCGACGTGCAGCAGGTGTTTCGACTGGAGCGCTCCTGGTGGGACTGCCGAGGATTCCATCGGCAGCGCCGCTATGGCATCACCAGCCTGCCGCCGAAGGTCGCCTCAGCGGCGGACCTGCTTCGCTTGCGCCGGGGGCATTGGACCATCGAGAATCGTCTCCACTACGTCAAAGATCAGGGATTGGCCGAGGATCGCTGTACCGTCCACACGGCCGCCGGTCCGACCATCCTGAGCGTCCTCCGCGACCTCGCGATCACGCTCCTCCGCCGGGCGGGCTACCACACCATCGCGGCCCGCTTGCGTCATTACAGTCGCCACCCTGACGACCTTCTGCCGCTGCTTGCCTTGGAGGTGCCCCAGAACGCATAAGCCCTACTGAATCGGCTCCTTGCTTGAGTTTGCGCAGCTCATCCGCTACATTGGCCGGAGGCATCGCGACGGCGACGAGTCAACGCTCGGTCGCTGTGCGACGTGCCTTCGCCAGTCAATCGAGGGAGGGATCTCGTGGAATATCGTCAGCTCGGGCGCACCGGTGTGCCCGTTTCTGTTATCGGCGTCGGCGGCAACCAATTCGGCAGCGGCGCTGATGAACAGCAGACCGCCCGCATCGTCGATCGCGCCATCGATCGCGGCATCAATTTCATCGACACCGCCGACATGTACACACGCTCGGTTTCAGAGCAGTTCCTCGGAAAGGCACTTCAGGGCAAGCGCGACCAGGTCGTGCTGGCAACAAAAACCGGCATGCGCATGAACGACGGCCCTGAGGGGATTGGACTTTCCCGACGCCGCATCATGTCCGCGGTCGACGCAAGCCTCAAACGGCTCAACACCGACTACATCGACCTCTACTACATGCACGCCCCGGATCCACGCACGTCGATCGACGAGACGTTGCGCGCCATGGACGATCTCGTGACTTCAGGCAAGATCCGCTATTGCGCCTTCTCGAATTTCTCCGGATGGCAGACAGCTGAAGTCATCGGTCTGTGCGAGCGACGCGGCTATCAAGCCGCCGGTCGTCAATCAGGACCTCTACAACCTGATCGAGCGCGGCATCGAGAACGAGCTCATTCCGGCCTGCGAGCACTTCGGTCTCAGCATCGTCCCATACTCGCCGCTCGCCAGTGGATTTCTGACCGGCAAGTATCATCGCGGTGAGCCGGTGCCGGAGGGCGTTCGCGGTCACGGCAGCTCGGCCTGGCAACAGCGACGCCTGACCGACAAGAACTTCACCATTCTCGAAGTCGTCGAGAAGTTTGCGGCGGAGCACGACCGCTCGGTCAGCCAACTGGCAATCGCCTGGCTGCTCGGTCACAAGGTCGTCTGCTCAGTCATCGCTGGAGCAACCAGACCTGAGCAGATCGACGCCAATGCCGACGCCGCCGATTGGGTGCTCTCGTCGGACGATATGGCCGAGATCGACCGGCGTCTGGCCGAAGCAGGCGCGCTGTAGAGACGAATGGGGAGCGCGAGATGACGAATCGACTGGACGAGTTCCGCGAATATCGGGACCGCATGAACGAGCGGATCGGTGAGATCGACCACCTCGGCATCAAGCGCTTCTTCAATCTCGACTCGGCTGCCTATCGGGACCAGGCGCTCGACGGCAAGACCAAAGAGCTGCTGGGACTGGTCGCTTCGGCTGTGCTGCGCTGCAACGACTGCGTCGATTACCACCTCGACCAATGCGTCGAGGCGGGTTGGAGCGATGCAGAGCTTTTCGACGCGCTCAACGTGGCGCTGGTCGTCGGCGGCAGTATCGTCATTCCACATCTGCGCCACGCCGTCGAAACGATCGATCTGCTGCGTGCGGAGGGAGCGCTATCCCGATTAGCGGGATCACGTCAAACTTCGAGTCGATGAACTGCGAGTACCGGCGCCGTCCTCCACTGAGCGGGGCCGGTTCGTGTTTGTTGGCATCGTCTGCCCCGCGTATGGGTCATTAGCTCTACGCGTTGAAGCGTGCGTGAATCTCGTCGCGTCCCGCCGGTCAACCCGCCTATAAGCCCCCACCGGATCTTGACAGGACACCATTTGATGTCCTATTATCCATTCAGACACCAAATGGTGTCGGTTTCTGAGGCCGATGCGCAGTAGTGTCGGATACAGGTCCTAGGACGAGGGAGTGACCGCCATGCGAGATGTCTATAGTGCGGTGGCCGATCCGACTCGCCGCCAGCTGCTTCGCATACTGGCCGATGCGGATGAGCTGCCCCTTCACGAGATGACGGCGCGGTTCCCCGTCGGTCGCACGGCCGTGTCCAAGCATTTGGCCATACTCAAGGAGGCCGGACTTGTCGTGGATCGCAAGTCCGGAAGAGAGACACGCTATCACCTGAACGCAGCTCCGTTACGCGAGATCCAGGAATGGGTTTCGTTCTACGAGCGGTTCTGGATGGAACGGATCCATCTACTAAAGAATCTGTTGGAAGAGGAGAACCCATGACTGAGACTGTGGTGCTGGACTTTGAGCTGAAGAGTCCCGTCGATCGGGTGTGGCATGCGCTTACAGATTCCGCGACGCTTTCGAAGTGGATGATGTTCAAGTCAAACGACTTCAAACCGGTCGTCGGGCACGCGTTTCAGTTTCGGGAAGCACCGGGTTGGGACGGCGTGGTGGACTGCGAAGTGACGGATGTGGACGAGCCCCACCGGCTCGCATACACCTGGACAGCACCGGGCGTGGATGGCACGTCGCAGTCGACGGTAGTCACCTTCACGCTCAGCGAGAAGCAACATGGCATCACGCAATTGCATCTCGAGCAGAGTGGGTTCCGCACCGAAGCCAAGCAGGAGATCGGCGGCGCCAAGTACGCCTGGCAAGGCATGGTGGAGCAGCTGCAAGGGCTTCTGGCGTCGAAGTAGCGCGGCGCGTCGACAGGCATCAACGAAAGGACAACGTCAACAATGGCCCAGACAAAATCGGCAAAATCGAAATCCTCGACAGCCGGGTTCACCGACGAAGAAAAAGCTGCGATGAAGGAATACGCCAAGGAGCGCAAGGCGGCTGCGCGTCGCGGTTCCAAGGCCACCAGGGAAGATGGCGAGAGCGATTTGCTGGCTAAGATCGCCGAGATGGAGGAGCCGGATCGCACGATGGCCGAGCGGATCCACGCCATCGTCACGGAGAGCGCGCCGGAGCTTGCACCGAGAACCTGGTATGGGATGCCGGCCTATGCCAAGGACGGCAACGTCATCTGCTTCTTCCAGAGCGCGCAGAAGTTCAAGTCTCGATACGCGACGCTGGGCTTCAGTGACAAAGCCAATCTCGACGAAGGCACCATGTGGCCAAACGCCTACGCGTTGACGGAGCTGAACGACGATGTCGAGGAACGCATCAGCGCGCTGGTGAAACAGGCGGTAAGTTGATCGCCTTCTCGACAACCACAACGCAACGTCTGCACGATTCGCGCTAAGAACGGCACCGCGAGCGATTGTTCCGGCACGGAAGGGACATCACATGAAGATCAAGCACACCAGTGTGTACGTCGATGACCAGGAAAAGGCATTGAAGTTCTATGCCGATGTGCTGGGATTTACCAAGAAAGCCGACTTCACCAACGGACCGTATCGCTGGTTGACCGTGAGTTCTCCGGAAGAGCCAGACGGAACCGAGCTGCAACTGGCGCTCAATGACAACCCTGCCGCCAGGGCCTATCAACAGTCGATGTTTGAGCAGGGCCAGCCAGCTGCCATGTTGTACACCGACGACGTCAAGGGCGACTTCGAGCGCATCAAGGCGCATGGCACGGAGTTCACCATACCAGTGACGGAGGCTGGCTGGGGCTCCATGGTCGTGCTGAACGACACTTGCGGCAATCTGATCCAGATCACCCAGTTGGCACGCTGGTAGCTCGAGCGTTCACCAGTCTCACTTTTCAGCACATGTGGACGTCCACCGCCACGCAGGCAGTGGACGTCACTGCTCCCCCGACACGTCCGCGATTCCCGTCGCGAACCATTCCGTCCTCCAACGTCATCCCCGCGGTCAGCTTCGTCACAATCGCCGATGGATAGCACTGAGGTTGCCAGTTCCGCGTCTCCGCAGCATGCTTAAGCCATATTGAGAGTGATCCGCGCGGCTTTGCGCCTTGCCGAGCTTTAGCAGGCGATGACGAGCATGAGCCGACGCGGCGTACAAATCATCGACCAATTCGGCTGGCGAGATCGCGCTCGTCTACAGCGTGTAATATCAGGAACGCGAACCAGACTCGGATCCGGAGGAGACTACCGGCAGCCAGCCCAAGAAACAATCATGAGAGGAGCAGTACCGACGTGTCTGAAACCAACAACGCGACCCGGAACGGCAGCGACAGCGAGAATCCCGGAATGCCCTCCCCGAGTCCGAAGCAGACCCGGCCCAGGACGAACAGGGACTGGTGGCCGAATCGCCTCGATCTTTCGGTTCTCCATCAGCACTCACCCCTGTCCAACCCCATGGGGAAGGACTACGACTACGCCGAAGAATTCAAGTCGCTAGACCTCGACGCATTGAAGCAAGACCTCATCGAGCTCATGACGACGTCGCAGGACTGGTGGCCGGCCGACTATGGCCACTACGGACCGCTCTTCATCCGCATGTCCTGGCATGCGGCGGGCACGTACCGCATCGAAGACGGCCGCGGCGGTGGTGGCAGTGGCGCTCAGCGCTTCGCCCCGCTCAATAGCTGGCCCGACAACGCCAACCTCGACAAAGCACGCCGACTGCTTTGGCCCATTAAGCAGAAATACGGAAGCAAGCTCTCCTGGGCGGACCTGTTGATCTTTACCGGCAACGTAGCCATGGAATCAATGGGGTTCAAGACGTTCGGATTCGGCTTCGGTCGACGCGACATCTGGGAGCCCGACGAGATCTTCTGGGGCTCCGAGGACACCTGGCTTGGTGACGAGCGCTACAGCGGAGACCGCGATCTTGCTAATCCGCTGGCCGCCGTGCAGATGGGTCTGATCTACGTCAACCCCGAGGGGCCGAACGGCAAGCCGGATCCGATGGCCGCCGCCACAGACGTTCGCGAAACCTTCCGCCGCATGGCAATGAACGACGAGGAGACGGTGGCACTGATCGTCGGCGGTCACACCTTCGGCAAGACCCACGGCGCCGTTGATGCCAAATACGTCGGACCCGAACCCGAGGCCGCGCCCGTCGAGGAGATGGGCCTTGGCTGGAGGAACAGCTTCGGCACCGGCAAGGGTGACGACGCGATGACCAGCGGTCTGGAAGGCGCCTGGACCAAGGAGCCGACCAAATGGGACAACGGGTTCCTCGCCAATCTTTACGAGTATGACTGGGAGCTGACCAAGAGCCCTGCCGGCGCATTTCAGTGGACTCCGAAAGATGCGTCGGCGCAGAACACCGTGCCGGATGCGCACGACCCCTCGAAGCGACACGCCCCGATGATGCTGACGACCGACCTGGCGCTGAAGGTCGACCCAGCCTTCGGACCGATCTGCAGACGCTTCTACGAGCACCCGGAGGAGCTGGAAGCCGCATTCGCCAAGGCCTGGTACAAGCTGCTGCACCGCGATATGGGGCCGGTTACGCGCTACCTCGGTCCTTGGATCCCCGAGCCGCAGCTATGGCAGGATCCGGTGCCCACGGTCGACTATGAGCTCATCAGTAACGCAGACATTGCAGCCCTCAAGGAGAAGGTTCTGTCGTCAGGACTCTCGATTTCGCGGCTGGTCGCAACCGCTTGGGGAGCGGCCGCCAGCTTCCGTGGCACCGATAAGCGGGGCGGCGCCAACGGGGCGCGCATTCGCCTTGAGCCGCAGCGAAATTGGGAGGTCAACGAGCCCTCTTTACTGGCCGAGACGTTGCAGACGCTCGAGCGGATCCAGCAAGACTTCAACAACGGACAGTCCGGCAGCAAGAAGATCTCGCTGGCTGACCTGATCGTCCTGGCTGGCTGTGCGGCCGTCGAGCGAGCGGCTAAAGATGCCGGGCATGACGTCACGGTGCCGTTCGCGCCAGGACGCACCGACGCCTCGCAGGAGCAGACCGACGTCGAAGCGTTTGAGGTGCTCGAACCGACCGCCGACGGATTCCGCAACTATCTGCGGCCCGGAGACGTGTTGTCGCCACCGACGAAGCTGATCGATCGAGCCTACATGCTGATGCTGACGGCGCCGGAGATGACGGTTCTGGTCGGCGGCATGCGAGCACTGAACGCCAACTTCGAGCAGTCGGCTCATGGCGTCCTCACCGACCGGCCGGGAACGTTGAACAACGATTTCTTCGTAAACCTGCTCGACATGAGCACCGAGTGGAAGCAATCCTCCTCGGACGAGAACCTGTACGAGGGATACGATCGCGCCACCGGCGACCTCAAGTGGACCGCTACCGCAGTCGACCTCGTCTTCGGCTCGAACTCGCAGTTGCGCGCCGTCTCCGAGGTCTACGCAAGTGCCGACGCGAATGAAAAGTTCGTACGCGACTTCGTGTCCGCATGGAACAAGGTGATGAACCTCGACCGCTTCGACCTGAAGGTGCAGGGCGCGGGCGTGCAGGCGCACGCAGCGGCGGCCGACGACTAGCGTCGTATTCGACGAAACAGTTGCTTGCAAGAGGGCTAGCCACTCGGGCTAGCCCTTCGTTGATGACGGTACTTACGTGAGATGGCGGCTCAGGTGAAGGCTTGACTCAACATGTCGCGTCGGCCATCCTCGCCGCAGCGCGATCACACCCGCCAAACGCATCCGTGGCGGACCTCAACTGGAACGGCAGTCAAGATCCGGAGTTGGCGTCCGCCGATTTGCAGTCGGTAGATGGCGATCAGATCGCGTATCGCCACGTACTGGAGCAATTTGCGCAAGAATTACCCAGAGAAGCGTCGTAGGGGCGAAATTTATGACGCCGTACGGACGACGCACGAGGACACGTACCCCCACGGCTTCCGCCCGCGGGCAACCGCTCTGAAAAATTGCTCTAATGGTTGGGCCGACACGAGCGGACGGAGGCTGGCGGTGATCCTTCCGAAAGTCCGGGATCCTCGGTTGGTGACGATCCGGCGCGGAGGAACTCTCACGGATACTGATCATCGACTCCTCGCACTCTGGGCGGCAACTTGCGCGGAGCGTGTGCTGCACTACTTCGAATCAGCCCAGCCTGATGACCCGCGACCGCGTCAGGCAATCGAGCAGATTCGCGCCTGGGTGCGTGGCGAGGTCAAAATGTCGCAGTCTCGTACAGCGGCCGGGCATGCGATGGCGGCCGCGCGAGACCTGAGTGGGCCGGCACGGCATGCGGCGTTCGCCGCCGGACAGGCCGCGGCCGTCGCACATGTCGCCGCGCACGATCTCGGAGCGGCCGCCTACGCTATCAAGGCCGCTCGCGCGGCCGCTCCGCAAGGTGAACGCGAATGCGCCGGCACGCACGAGTGCCGCTGGCAGCGGGACCAGCTTCCGGAAGCCATCCGTGAGCTCGTTCTCGACGATCAGCGCTTACGGAACGACATCTGCTGGTCAGTGTTCGCCTGCTGAGATCGGGTCTCGAGCACCAAATGTTCAAGCATCGACGAACTAACGGGCTGAACGCCACGCGTTTTGAATCACGTTGCGGCGCAACCGTTCCTGTTGCCGTAAAGGCGATCTGATGAGTCACGCAATCGGCTCAGGTGTGGTCTTTGCCCCAGGTCCCCATAGTCTGCCGCATGATGGCAAACTCCCCGATGTGGTACGCATTGTGGTCAGCAACAAGCATGATCTCTCGCGCGATTGTTTGCCCATTTCCCCAAGGGATGCGTGCAAAGAGATCTGTTGATTCGTCTTCGATGAGTGCATCAAGCGCACGGATTCCATTCTTGAAGCCGCTGATCGTCGCCCACCAGTCCACTTCCGACGCCTCATAGTCGAAATCCGGCCAGTAATCGTCGGGGAACTTTCTCTCCTTGTAGCCTTCATCCACCGAGAATTCGATGATGTCGTCTTGAGCCAGCCGGATATGCTCCAACAGCGCCCAGGCAGAGTACTGACCGTGAGGAAACTTCTCATTGATCCGATCAAGTGGGAAGTCTGCGATAGCCTCGTCATAGGTCGTATGGGCGCTGCCGCCGTGGAGAAGCTCCAACAGATGTTCGCGAAGTATTTTGTCCGTATCCATAGCCACACTCTTTCAAGGTATTGGCCAGGTCGAAGTCTCAATAGCCTGGCCCGCTCAGGAACTCACTCGTATCGTAACACCCGTTACGTCGATCAATTCTGAAGTCGAGCGACCTCACACGGCCGCGGATCAGGTGTCTTTCACGACGACAAATCGAGTTGATCAAGAGATCAAGCCCAAGCTCAGACGAACATCGCTCGACCGAGGTCCTCGCTGGTTCGAGAAACAGCGTAGACTGCGTGCATCAGATGAGAACGAGTTTGAGGAGAACTGACGGGTAAGAGAAGCAGCGGGAGATGTCGTGCGGTGGCTGGTAAAGATGGCCGGCGAACCATATGCCCGTCCGACGATGTTTGGGCGACGCGACGCATTCCGGGACAGCGCGCATCCTCCAGCCGCTCATAGAAGAGGATCTGCGCGCACCGGAATTGCACGTCGCCAAGTACCGGCAGGGCGACAGCCTCAATGGACGGGGCCGCATCTCCCTCCCCATCATGATCCGGTTTTCGTCAGGGACGTGAGCGCGCATGAAGCGATTGGAGCGAGGCGACTGGATGACGGCGCAGTTCGAGTGGTGGCAACGCGGGATCATCTATCACATCTACCCGCGTTCGTTTCAGGATAGTAACGACGACGGCGTCGGGGATCTCCCCGGCATAATCAGCCGTCTGGATTATTTGCAGTGGCTCGGCGTCGACGGTGTCTGGATCTCGCCGATCTACCCCTCACCGATGGCCGACTTCGGCTATGACGTCAGCGACTACACCGCCATCCATCCGATGTTCGGCACGTTGGACGATTTCGACCGTTTAGTCGACGCCGCGCATGGGCGGGGACTGCGCCTGCTGCTGGACTACGTCCCGAATCACACGTCGTCACAGCACCCGTGGTTCCTCGAATCGCGCGCCTCGCGCGACAATCCAAAGCGGGACTGGTATATCTGGCGCGATCCGGCGCCCGACGGAGGGCCGCCCAACAACTGGGTGGCCAACTTCGGGGGGAGCGCCTGGGAGTGGGATCCGCTCACCGGCCAGTATTACTATCATGCCTATCTCACGCAGCAGCCCGATCTCAATTGGCGTAACCCTGACGTGTGCCAGGCCATGCTCGACGTGCTCCGCTTCTGGCTCGACCGCGGGGTGGACGGCTTTCGAATCGACGCGTTGCGCCAGGTCATCAAGGACGAGGAATTCCGCGACAACCCTCCGAATCCCAGATACACACCGGATCAAGGCCCCTATCAATCACAGCTGCCGATCTACTCGGCCGACCGCCCCGAGGTCCACGATGTGATTCGCGACCTGCGTGGGGTCATCGACGCCTACTCCGAAAAGCTGATGATCGGCGAGCTCTACCTGCCGTTAGAGCGTCTGGTGCGCTACTACGGTGTCGACAACAGCGGCGTGCATCTACCGACGAATTTCCACCTGATCCTGACGGCCTGGCGAGCAGCAGACATCGCGGCGCTAGTCGAAACCTATGAGGGTCTGTTGCCGCAGGGCGCCTGGCCGAACTGGGTGCTCGGCAACCACGATCGGCACCGCATCGCCAGCAGGATCGGTCCGGAGCAGGCACGCGTCGCCGCCATGCTGCTGCTGACGCTGCGCGGCACGCCCACGGTTTACTACGGCGACGAGATCGGCATGCACGACGTGCCGATTCCACCGGAGGCCGCACAGGATCCCTGGGAACTTAACGTTCCCGGGCTCGGTCTCGGTCGCGATCCGGAGCGTACCCCGATGCAATGGGACGCCGGACAACATGCCGGTTTCAGTGAATCTACTCCGTGGCTGCCGCTGGCAGACGACTACAAGCGCCACAACGTGGCCACTGAGCGGGACGAACCCGACTCGATGCTGACCCTGCATCGCCGCTTGATCGAGCTACGTCGCCAAGAATCGGCGCTCTCAGTTGGCGCCTACGTCTCTCGCGGCGTCGACGGCGAAGTGCTGGCCTACGAGCGTCACGACGCCGATCGTCGGTTCATGACCGTGCTGAACCTCGGGCATCAAGCGCACCGCTTCGCACTGAGCGCGCGTGAACGCGGCACGATCGTCCTCTCAACCCATCTCGACCGTGAAAGAGAAGCGGTCACCGATGAAATTGCCCTGCGCCCCGACGAGGGTGTGGTGGTGGAGATGACCTCCGGGTGAGGACCGAGTTGGTCATCGTGACTTGCCCCTAAAGCATTGGTGCGCCCCAACGAAATCGGGGAAGCCTTCAGAGATCGCAGGCCGTGGGCTGGGCGTGGATGGCCGTAGTGTCAGGACTCTTACGACCCACCAGGCGTTAGACCGCTCCGAGATTCCCGCCTGTATACCGAACGTGCTTGGTGGATGAGTGTCGCAGCCAACCGTCGCAGTCGGCTAGCATCAGCGCGAGGTCGGTCGCCAACCAGTCGCTCACTTGCTACATACAGGAGCGCAGAGAGTTCGGCATCTGTTGGACTTGACCGTAATCCTCGCCGCGCGTGATGCACGGTCAGTTGATCGTCGCCCAGTTCATGCGACGCCAGCGCAGCGAGCCGATCTGGCCAGGGCCCCCATGCAAAGGGATTCGCAAGGTAGTCGTCGGCAGGTTGCTGGATGCGGAGCGCGACGTATACCGCTGCGCGGCAGGCTCGCCACCGTTGGTGATCGAAGTGAAATTGCGCCAGGGTGCACCACGGCTCACGTCGCTCCGGAAATTCCTTACATGCAGCCAGAAGCCAATCCTCCCTGGCCGCAGGCTCCAAAAATGCGAGCATGAGCATTGCGTGCAACCGTTCATTCGGCGACAGTGAAAGGCCCAGCGCTCGCCGCTCCTGACAACGCGCCTCGTCCCAAAGTCCATTCAGCCGAGCCTCGCAGGCGAGCAGGTGCGCAGTGCTCCCATCGTCAGGATGCTCGTCCGCCCGCAGCCGGAGCAGTGGAAGGTAGTGTGGCCGTGCGGCGCGCGTGTCTCGCAAATGTTTAATCTCGATTGGTGACGCTGCTATCACCTCTGCTTCGCCGCCTACCCGCTCCAACTGCTCGTGCACAGGGAAACGCCAACGGTAGTCACGCCGGGCGTGGATTCGGTCATCAGACGTGAACCGGAGCGGCGGGTAGTCGTCGCTCCAAAGCCAGGAATGCCAACATGTGACACGTGTTGCTCCTGTGCGCCACGCTTCCTCGAGATGCGAACGCCAGCCCGGAAGCAGAACCTCGTCAAGATCGAGCGAAAGGCAAACGTCGATCTCCGCAGGTACGAGGTCTAGCGCGAGGTTACGTGCGACGTCGTATCGGAATGGCTCGACCGCGATTCGATCGGTGACGATTCCAAGTCGCTGCGCGCGTTGGACCGTGTCGTCGGTCGAGCCGGTGTCGACAAGCACGACGACGTCCGCCTCTGCACACGAGGCAAACCAGCGTCCGACGTGGTGTGCTTCATCGCGAGCGATCGCGTAGACGGCAACCCGCAACGCCCTACTCATCCTCTACCGGACCGTGCGGCCGCTCGTCATCGGCGACTGCTCGCATATGCGCGACAGTTTCCCGCGTCTGGTGGGACGTTTCCAGTGTGTAGCGCAACGTCGGGCGAAGCGAAGCAACCCACGGCTCGTCGGTCCAGCGCGAGACGAGCTCCCAGTCGTGCGCCCAATTGGCTTCCGTGGGTTCACGCCAGTAGCCGAAACGCTCGAGCAGCCACCGCTGGTGAAGCAAGGCACTGGTATCGATCTGAAAGCGACGAGGAGTCCGGCACTCGATCACCTCTCCCGCAACCTCGAAGGAACTGAACGCAAATGCCGCGAGTGGATTGGAGAGAAACAGATCAACGAGCGACTCCAGGTGCTCTGGAGTCCAGACGTTGTCATCGTCCAGGTAGGCGATCAGCGATCCTCTCGCCATGGCCTTCAGGGCGAAGTTACGCGGAGTCGCGCCGAGATCTCCATGGTGCTCTGGAAGATTCGCATGTCGCAGGCGCGGGTCATCGATCTTGGCGACCACGTTGTCGACGCAAGGACATCGGTCCCCGACGACCAGGATCTCGAAGTTTGTGTAGCGTTGGTCGAGTACGCTCTCGATGGCTCTTCGCAACAGATTTGGACGCTCAAAGGTTGGGATGACGACACTTATCAACGGTGTGCCCATGTCTGCGGCAGCCTCGGCCTCAACGTCGATCAGGGCATTGGCAGCGTTGACAGGTGAGGCGCTCGACCAGCGCGACCGTCCCTCTGTAGATCGCGGCAAAAGTCCGAGCTCGATGCAGCGCCGATCGAGTGCCGACTCGTACTGAGCGGCGATTTGGGCAACGCGTTGCTGGATATCGTCGTTCTGGCGGCGAGATGCACTTGGGCCGCGGGTGCCGTGGTGCTGAATGTAGAGCGGGCGCGGAATGCGGGCGGTCATGCCACTCAGAAAGGAGCGGACCACAAGATCGTAGTCATCGGCGATTGGCAGGTGATAGTCGTGCCCGCCGATGCGATCGTAGAAGGTGTGACGCCAGCCGCGCAAATGGTTGGGAGTGGACACAATGTGGCGTACGGTATCCCAGGTTAGGGGTGGTGCGAGTGCTACGGGCATACGACGACCTGCGATCACTTCGCTGGCGTAGGACCCGTAGCCGAATGCCCATCCATCAGGGTAGAGCCCGGGAAAGCCTCGTCCATCTGGCTGATCGATCCAGTCGATCCAGTCGCTAAACACAAAGTCGATGTCCGGATGAGCGCCGAACGTCGCGGCGACGACCTCGGCCGCCTCCGGCATAAGCTCATCGTCATGGTCGAGTTCAATGAGATATTCACCCCGACAGAGAGCCCCAGCGACAGCCTTTGTCGCGCCGATGGAGCCAGGGGGCGGGAGTTGACGGTAAAAGCGAATGCGTCCCCTGGCTTCCGGTGAAACCGCCAAGCGTTCGATGTGCTCGGCGGTCTCTACGCTTCGCGAGTCGTCAACGACCACCCACTCCCAGCGCTGATAGGTCTGCCGCATTAACGACCGGTAAGCCGTGTCAATTTCGGAGCCAATTTCGTGGGTTGCAGTGAAGACACTCACGAGCGGACCACTCGCCGTGTCATCCTCAGTCAACGACCAACGTGTCATGACTTATCCTCATCCATTATCCCACTGCGTCGCACTCCGAGAGCCCGACGAGCATGGATTGACGGTGTCAGGATATTTAAAGTGTTGCCTTTTGTCGCCACCAAAACTAGGATCGCGGTGACGACTCTACCAGAGACAGAGAAGGGCGAGTGTCATGCGGCGGAACGACGAGACCGAGCCGTCGGCCGAGAAGCGCCACGGGCAAAGAGACGTACTTGATGGGGCGGAGCGTTCGAGCGACATCAATTCGGTTCGAACAAGCTACGACGGTGGCCTGGTTGGCTGGTCGCGTACCAGACACGCGCGAGCGCAGCTGCAAGGGCACACCGGCACGGCGCCCGTTACGAGTGAGAGCCCAGACAGCAGTGGGCAACGGCTCGGGACGAGATTGCTCGCCTCGGAACAGTCGCGCCGACATATCTTAGCCAGCCTCGCAGCCGTGTTGCTCGGCGCAATCGGTCTACAGCGGGGCGCCGCCGCGCAGGGGCCACAAGGCACCCAGGGACCGCAGGGGCCGCAAGGCACCCAGGGACCGCAAGGACCGCAAGGCATCCAGGGACCGCAAGGACCGCAGGGACCCCAAGGGCCGCAAGGCACCCAGGGACCGCAGGGGCCGCAAGGACCGCAAGGCACCCAGGGGCCGCAAGGACCGCAAGGCATCCAGGGACCGCAAGGACCGCAGGGACCCCAAGGGCCGCAAGGACCTCAAGGCACCCAGGGACCGCAGGGACCGCAGGGGCCGCAAGGGCCGCAGGGACCGCAAGGACCACAAGGGCCACAGGGGCCGCAAGGACCACAAGGACCACAAGGCACCCAGGGACCGCAGGGACCACACTGTTTCGACCCAGTGAACGAGCCACCATTCGTGAAGCACTGGTTCGACCGGGAGTTTCAGTTTCGGCGCGTTTTGAATCGGTTTCTGCGACGTCTGAGATTGTGACGTGACCGGTGCTCCGGAATCTGATCCACCGGGGAGGTGCAAGGCACATGAGTCATGCACGATCGGTTAATTCGCGTCGGCTGCGTATATCGTCTCGCCTGTCCGCGGGTTGATCACCAGAATTGATGTGACCTTCGGGTTAGCGACCAATGTGGGGAATTCAACCTTCGTCTAAACACCTTGAATTCGAACAGACCTCTGTTGAAGCATCCGCACATTCCGCTGAGCACCATGTGCAAACGCAGCCGACACCTCGCGCTGGGCTTACACAGCTTCCAGGTTGCTGGTGTCCGACTCAGGCATCGTCATACCACGCTCGGTCAGAATCTTCTGCACTGTCTTCCCGCGGTTCTGACTTGCATACTCGGCCGCTGCATTCATCTGATCCTCCTGAGAAATCTTCTTCACTTTTCAACCGGCACGGATGACTTCTGAGTGTATGGGACTCTTTCCCGCGCCATCCACCAAAGAGATAAACGAACGTGGAATGGCGTATCGGCTGGGCGGAGAACGACGTTATGACAACAGCAGTCCTGGACCGAGCGTACGTACTGCGTGGAATTGGTAAAATCGAGCCTCGAGTGGCGAACCAAAACGACGCAGGCGACTCAGCCCATGCGATGGAGAGACGACCAGGATGACCACGAGGACCGACAAGCAGTCGCCTGAGTTGCACATTGCCGATAGCCATGACATGATCCGCGTCCACGGCGCGCGCGTGAACAATCTCAAAGACGTCAGCATCGGAATTCCCAAGCGCCGCGTGACCGTCTTCACCGGCATCTCCGGTTCGGGCAAGAGCTCGCTCGTTTTCGGAACGATTGCGGCCGAATCACAGCGGTTGATCAACGAGACCTACAGCGCCTTCGTCCAGGGATTCATGCCGACGTTGGCTCGGCCAGATGTCGATGTCCTCGACGGCCTGACGACCGCGATCATCGTCGACCAGGAGCGCATGGGTGCCAATGCACGCTCCACCGTCGGCACTGTCACCGATGCCAACGCCATGCTGCGCATCCTCTTCAGCCGCCTCGGACAACCGCACATTGGCCCGCCGGGCGCCTTCTCCTTCAACGTCCCATCCGTCCACGCCAGCGGCGCCATCACGGTCGAGCGCGGCAACATCAAAGCTCAGAAGGTGACCTTCAGCCGCACCGGAGGCATGTGCCCGCGTTGCGAGGGCCGAGGAACTGTGTCGGACATCGATCTCACCCAACTCTTCGACGATTCCAAGTCCCTCTCCGAGGGCGCGATCGTGGTCCCGGGATACTCAGCCGACAGTTGGAACGGACGTCTCTACGCCCTATCGGGCATCGTCGACGCTGACAAGCCCATCCGCGCATTCACCAAGAAGGAGCTTCATAACTTCCTCTATCACGAGCCGATCAGGGTGAAGGTCCAGGGCGTGAACCAGACATACGAGGGGCTGATCAATCGGGTGCAGTCCAGGATTCTGGACAAAGACCGGGATTCGTTGCAGTCGCACCTTCGTGCATTTGTGGAACGGGCAGTGACCTTCACGACCTGCCCGGAGTGCGATGGCACCCGGCTCAGTGCGGCCGCGCGATCCTCAAAAGTCGCGGGGATCAACATCGCTGACGCCTGCGCCATGCAGATCAGCGATCTGGCCAACTGGGTGCGAGGGCTCGGCGAGCCCTCCGTTGCACCGCTGTTGAAGGCGCTTGCCGAGAGCCTCGACTCATTCGTGCAGATCGGCCTGGGCTATCTGAGCCTCAATCGGCCGACCGGCACGCTCTCCGGCGGCGAGGCGCAACGGACCAAGATGGTGCGCCATCTCGGTTCATCACTGACCGACATCACCTACGTTTTTGACGAGCCCACGATCGGCATGCATCCCCACGACATCCAGCGGATGAACGAATTGCTGCTGCAGTTGCGCGACAAGGGCAACACGGTGCTGGTCGTCGAGCACAAGCCGGAGACGATCGCGATCGCGGATCACGTCGTCGACCTTGGTCCCGGCGCCGGGTCCGCGGGCGGCGAGGTGGTGTTCGAGGGGACCGTTGACGATCTCCGGAACAGCGACACCGTCACCGGTCGTCATTTGAGCGATCGGGCCGCGTTGAAGCCGTCGGTGCGGACGTGGTCGACCGTGATGGAGGTGCGTGGCGCGAGCACGCACAATCTGAAAGCCGTCGACGTCGACATCCCGCTCGGTGTACTGGTGGTGGTGACTGGTGTGGCCGGTTCGGGCAAGAGCTCGCTGATCCACGGCTCGGTATCTGGACGCGATGGGGTGGTTGCGATCGACCAGGCTTCCATCCGAGGATCGCGACGAAGCAACCCGGCGACGTATACCGGGTTGCTCGATCCAATCCGTAAGGCGTTCGCCAAAGCCAACAACGTCAAACCGGCACTCTTCAGCGCTAATTCCGAGGGGGCCTGCCCCACCTGCAATGGAGCCGGAGTGGTCTACACCGATCTCGCGATGATGGCGGGCGTCGCCACCGTCTGCGAGGACTGTGAGGGGAAGCGTTTCCAACCGTCAGTGTTGGAGTATCACTTTGGCGGGCGCGATATCGCTGAGGTGCTCGCCATGCCGATGACCGAGGCCGCGGAGTTCTTTGGCAATGGCGAGGCGCATACACCTGCCGCGCACGCAATCCTCGAACGTCTCGTCGAGGTCGGTCTCGGCTACGTGAGCCTGGGCCAACCCCTTACGACACTCTCCGGCGGTGAGCGCCAGCGGCTCAAACTGGCCACGCACATGGCGGAGAAAGGCGGCGTCTACGTCCTCGACGAACCGACCAGTGGACTCCACCTCGCCGACATCCAGCAGCTTCTTGGTCTGCTCGACCGGCTGGTCGATTCCGGCAAGTCGGTCATCGTCATTGAGCACCATCGGGCGGTCATCGCGCATGCCGACTGGATCATCGATCTCGGTCCCGGCGCGGGCCACGAAGGTGGGCGGATCATCTTCGAAGGCACGCCAAACGACCTGGTAACGTCCCGCGCCACGCTCACCGGCGAGTACCTCGCCGACTACGTCAGCTGCTAACCTCGGCGTCACCCAGGGCCTTCTGGCGCAGGGGGAACTAGACTTGTTGCCGCCGCGATTCTCCGCATCGGTGGGGGTTACGCGCCTTTGTGTCGCAGCACCCAGTCGAGTGAGATCTTGCCTGGGCCAGTCATCCAGAGCGCCGCGGCGACCATAGCAAAGAGGCTGGCAAGCTCGTAGCCGCCCTGACCGAAGAAACCGTTCTCCCAATGGACCTTGCGAATTGCGACACCCATATTGACGAGAATTGCGGTCGTGATGAATTTGGTCGCGAACCCGAGTGCGAGCGCGACGCCACCGCCAAATTCCGCCAGACCGGCCAAATAGGCGGCGGTCTTCGGGTTCGGGATGCCGAGACGTTCGAGGTTCTGCGCAAATTTGTCCGGTCCGCCTCGTTCCACGGCTGGTTGAAAGTTCTTGCCGTAGAGACGGTTCATTGAATCCGGCGCTTTCTTGCCCTCGCCGCCAAACAGCTTCGGGTAGCCGTGAGACGCAAGCGCGACCCCGGCACCTACTCGCAACAGCAATAATCCGAGATTGACACCAGCTTTGGCCATGTGTTGTGTGTCCTCTCTACAACCCCAACCGAGAGATCGTTCGGCTAGGTGCGCGACGCGATTCGTCGCCGTCGTTCGTGGTCGCGAATAACCGTCAACATATGCGCAGGATCGCTGCCGTCTTCTCACCATTTCGACTGGCAAGCGAGGAACTGCACGTCACTGTTCTCGGGTGTGACCAGTGCTCTCGTCCAGAGTTGAGCGTCATACATCAAGTCCCAACGTCGTACATCACAAACCTGTTCCTTGCTGACGCGGGGATTAGGCATCGAAAACGGCCGCATACGAACGAGCGACAGAGATTCGGGATCAAGGGGCTGTGATACAATCACGGCTGCCGGTGCTCCGGTTGCCGGGCGGCTGAGCACCGGTTTCGTATGTTCTGCGCCCCTCTTCCACGGAGCACACGCCATTGGCCAAACAACTCGGAATTGACCTCGGCACCGCTAACGTACTCGTCTACGTGCGGGGTCGAGGAATCGTGATCAACGAGCCCTCGGTCGTGGCGATCTCCGCGCGCGACGGCAAAGTCAAGGCCGTCGGCATCGAAGCCCGCAATATGCTGGGACGCGAGCCGCGTGAAACCATTGAAGTGGTCCGCCCCATGCGTGACGGTGTCATTGCCGACTACGTTGTCACCCAGGAAATGCTGCGCTACTTCATCAACAAGGCCGTTGGACGCTTTTCGCTGGTTCGACCGGAAGTGATGATCTGCGTCCCCGCCGGGGTGACCGGCGTCGAACGACGTGCCGTGCGTGATGCGGCCCTCAACGCGGGAGCGCGGCGCGCCTACCTGATCAGCGAGCCGCTTGCGGCCGCTATCGGCGCCAAGGTGCCGGTCGCGGACCCAAGCGGAAACATGATCATCGACATCGGGGGCGGAACCTCCGAAGTGGCGGTCATCTCGCTCAACGGCATCGTCGTCGCCAAATCGATTCGCGTCGGCGGCAACCGCTTCGACGACTCCATCGGCAACTACATCAAGCGTAAGTACAACCTGCGAATTGGTGAGCGAACCTCCGAAGAGGTCAAGATCGCCATCGGCTCGGCCATGCCGCTCGATGAGGACATCACCATGGAAGTACGTGGCCGCGACGAGGTCGCTGGTCTGCCGCGTACCATCCAAATTCACGCCAACGAAGTAGTTGAGGCGATGACCGAGCCACTCGAAGCGATCATCGGCGCGGTGCGCGCCGTCCTGGAAGAGACGCCTCCCGAGCTTTCCTCTGACATCATCGACAAAGGTATGGTGTTGAGCGGCGGCGGTGCCTTGCTCAGGAACCTCGATCACCTCCTCACCGAAGTCACCGGCGTCCCCTGCTTCGTGGCTGACGATCCGTTGAGCTGCGTCGCCATCGGCACCGGCCTGGCGCTGGAGTATTTCGACATCATCCGAGACAGCCTCGAAGAGCTCTGATCCACGCGTGACATTGCGATTGCATGTTGTATCGGCCCGCGGCGAGCCACTCTGGCGCGTGCGGGCTAACGCCAATCTGCGTGACGGGCTCGGCGTTTCGGTCGGCCGACCTATAATTGACCAGCGAGACCATTGTTGAGAGGGTATCGAACATGAATGACACTGGAGCCAGTCCCGACGAGCTGGTCGAAAACCTGGGCGTCTCACCGCCCGAAAAGCCGGAAGAGGCTGCCAAGCCAAGTTCGCACGAGCTTCCTGTCACAGCGGACGACCTCTCCCGCGATACTGAAGTGATTGCCTACATCGAGGCTGCCAACGCCAACCTGGGCGTGCTCGGCTTCACCGAACATGGAACGCGCCACGCGAATCTCGTAGCGCGCATTGCTCGCAACGTGTTGCGGCGCCTCGGTTACGACCGGCATTTGCAAGAATTGGCCGCCATCGCCGGGTACCTCCACGACGTCGGCAACGTCGTAAGCCGGTACGACCACGGGACGACTGGCGCGTTACTTTCACGGGAGATTCTTATCCGCCATGGCGTCGCCCCCGAGGACATTGCCCTGATCATGGGCGCAATTGGTAGCCATGGCGATGACTCTCAACGGCTCGGGGAAGCTGTCCATCCGGTTTCGGCCGCGCTGATCCTGGCCGACAAGTCGGACGTCCATCGCAGCCGGGTACGCAACAGCGAAATTGCCACGTTTGACCAGCACGATCGCGTCAACTACGCTTCTGAATCGTCATTCTTGCGAGTCGACAGCGACCACCGACGCATCACACTGGAGCTTACGATCGACACCAATATTTCCCAGGTCATGAACTACTTCGAGATCTTCCTGCCAAGAATGCTGATGTGCCGTCGCGCCGCCGAGTTTCTCGAGTGCGCCTTCCACATCGATATCAACGGCGTGGAGCTCCTGTAGCGATGGGGACGCTCATCACCAATCTCGGCATCGGGCGCCGCTCCGTCACGGAGGGGACCCTCGATCCGTACATGATCGTCACCACGCTGGTCTTGATCGGCTTCGGGCTGGTGGCAATCTGGAGCGCCGACGGCGGCGGGCCAATCACACCAGGCAGCCTGGTCGTGCGCCAGATCGTCTTCGTCATCATCGGATTGCCGATCATCGCGCTCATGACGCTGATCGACTACCGCTACATGAAGAGTCTGGCCTGGGTGATCTACGGCGCCACGCTGGCCATGTTGGCGATGGTGATCGTGCTTGGTCAGGCGATCGGCGGATCCACTCGCTGGATCGTGATCGGACCAATCAGCCTGCAGCCATCTGAAATCGCCAAGCTGGGCGTCATCATCTCGCTGGCGGCATTCATCTCAAACCGCGGCGATGAGATGAGCAGTCTGGTCAACTTCATTCTCTCAGGCATCATCGTCCTCATACCCATGGTGATCGTTTATGAACAGCCGGACCTGGGGACGGCGGGCGTATTTGCGTTCATCTGGCTCTCGATGATTTTGATGAGCCGGGCCAAGCTGATCTACATTGGAGCCACGATTCTGGCGCTCCCCGTCGTGGGGTTGGCGGCATGGCGCTATTTCCTGCACGACTACATGCGGGAACGGCTGCTGATCTCGTTCGAGCCGCAGCGCGATTATCTCGGAGCGGGCTACAACATCATTCAGGCGCGAGTGACGATTGGTTCAAGTGGCACACTGGGACACGGATTGTCGGGGAGTCTGCAGAGCCAGCTCGATTTGCTGCGCGTGCGCACGACCGACTTCATCTTCGCGCATGCCATGGGAATGTTCGGATTTGTCGGGGCGATCGCCCTGTTCCTGACCTTCGGCATCTTGATCTGGCGCATCATGCACGTGGTCTCTACCACCCGCGACAATTTCGGTCAGATGGTGGCGATCGGCGTTGCGGCGATGATCTTTTTCCAGACCTTCGTCAATGCCGGGATGAACGTGGGCATTATGCCGGTGACCGGCATTCCGTTGCCGTTCATCAGCCTGGGCGGAAGCTCGCTCTGGACGTTACTGGCGGCGCTTGGGATCCTCCAGAGCATCCTTATTCATTCTCAACGGCTCGGTTTCCAGCCGAAGTGACGATGGCGAACCTAGATTCCCGCCAGCTTGATCGCCGCGAGCACGAGTGTCATCACGAGAATCACGACGAGAGCACCACTGATCATCAGATTGCGTTGCTCAACCATGCGCAACACTCCCCCGGGCTATTGCCCACGAATCAATCCGACTGCCGTAGTCGATCGGTTGCCGCGTCAGTACCCTGCTTCGCCGTGAGGTCGATTACTGGAGACGATTGAGCTCGCTGGGAAGGGTCTCGCCGTTCTGCCGTAGAAACGCAACGAGCGCTTCCGGCGCTACCAGCCAGTCGTTCGCGTCGTCATCCCGCATTCCATTCAGCTCACCAGTTCGCAGCCAGTACGTGACCGTGTCCGGATGGAATTGCAAAATAGTCGCCACTTCGCTGACCGAGTATCCTCGCCGACTGCTCGTCTCCAGCATTCGCTCGCTCCTCCGCGTACGTAGACCGTGTACGTACGTCACAGTGTAGCAGAGCCTGTGACATTTTGACAGTGGTCACGCCCGTCGAAACATATGGCGCTTGAGCGTCGACCACGTCCGTCGACGCTGACACGTACGCAGAACGTGTGCCCCTATAGTGATTATTCGTCCTACGTGTGAAAAGCGCCTACGGAGTTTGCGACGCCACGCGATCACGCGTGGGCGCCGGTGTCTCTTTCACGGCATGACTGTGTGCCAGATCGGCAAACCAGGAGTGCAGCCGATCGTCCGGAGTCAGCTCCGGGTGGAACGACGTGGCGATGAGATTGCCCTGTCGCACGGCCACGACGCGACCGTCTTCGAGCGAGGACAGCACCTCGACGTCTGGGCCGACCGACGAGATGACCGGTGCACGGATAAAGACCGCGTGGATGGGATCCGTTCCGACGGCTGGAATCGAGAGATCCGTCTCGAAGCTGTCGAGCTGCGTACCGAACGCGTTGCGCGTCACCGTGAGGTCCATCAAGCCGAGCAATGGCTGAGAGCGGGCTCGAGTCTCTTCGTCAACTTCGCGCGCGAGCAGGATCATCCCCGCACAGGTGCCCCAGACCGGCTTACCGGTCGACGCGAGCTCGCAAATTGGCTCGCGCAGCTCGAACCGATCGATGAGCTTGCCGATAGTAGTGCTCTCACCACCGGGAATGATCAGAGCGTCGAGGTGTGCGATCTGGTCCGGAAGCCGGATCTCGCGCGCATCAACTCCAATGCGCTCAAGCTTGTGAATGTGCTCGATGAATGCCCCTTGCAGGGCCAAAACGCCAATGACTGGCATGGTTACCTCGTTATTCCGATTCATGTCTTGTACGGGCGACGCGTGCGTCGCCCTTGAGTTCGACCTCGCCACCCACGAGTCCGGATCGCAGACTCACGTTGCGCCTGGAGGGTGGCGTGGGCGAGGCGTACCTCGCCCGTCCTGGCAATTGGGTGATGTTTACCAGCCGCGTACGGCCAGCAGCTGCTCCTGCGGAATCTCAGAGAGTTCGAGGCCGCGCATCGGCTCGCCCAGTCCGCGGCTGACTTCAGCCAAGATCTTGGCATCGCGGAAGTGCGTGGTGGCCTCGACGATGGCCTTGCCGCGCTCCAGCGGATTCTCCGACTTGAAGATGCCTGAGCCGACGAAGTTGCCCTCGGCTCCGAGCTGCATTACCAGTGCGGCGTCGGCCGGGGTCGCGATGCCACCCGCGCAGAACAGCACGACCGGAAGCTTGCCCGTCTCAGCTACCTGCACGACCAGGTCGTATGGCGCACCCATATCGCGAGCTTCCGACATCAGCTCTTCGCGCGGCAGACCCTGAAGCCTGCGGATGCCGTCGTTGATCTCACGCAGATGCTTGACCGCTTCAACGATGTTGCCGGTTCCGGCTTCGCCCTTGCTGCGAATCATTGCTGCACCCTCGCCGATGCGGCGCAGCGCCTCGCCCAGGTTGCGCGCGCCACAGACGAAGGGGACGTTGAACTGCTGCTTTTCGATGTGAAAGCGATCGTCGGCGGGCGTCAGGACTTCGCTCTCGTCGATGTAGTCGACACCGATCGCCTCGAGAATCTGCGCCTCCACGAAGTGTCCGATGCGCGCCTTAGCCATCACCGGAATGGTGACCGCGGCCTTGATGCCGATGATCAGATCCGGGTCGCTCATGCGGGCCACGCCGCCGTCGCGTCGGATATCGGACGGTACGCGCTCGAGCGCCATCACGGCACAGGCGCCAGCCTCTTCGGCGATGCGTGCCTGCTCGGGCGTGACCACGTCCATGATCACTCCACCCTTGAGCATCTGGGCCAGTCCGGCCTTCGTCGTCCAGGTCGATTTCTCCATCAGGTTTAACCCTCTCGTATAGCGGTCGAATTCAGACGATGGGAGTGACGGGTGCGTTAGCGCGCTCAGTCGTTCCGACACGAGATGCGCGCAGCACCTCGATGGCGCGACTCAGACGGAGCACACCTTCGTCGATCTCCGTTTCACTCGGGAGCGTGAAGTTGAGACGCAGGGTCGCTTCACCCTCGCCATCTGGGTAGAAAGACTCGCCCGGCGCGATGGCCACACCCTGACGGGCCGCCTCGGCCAGGAGGTCGCGAGAACGCATCCCTTCATGCAGTCGACACCAGAGATAGAAGCCACCGGCCGGTCGGCTCCACTCCATGGCATCGCCCACGTAATTCTCCAGCGCGGCGATCATGCGATCCCGGCGTTGTGGATAGACCTCGTGCAGGCGTTCGAGGTGCGAGTCGATCAATCCTCGCTCTAGAAACGCCCAGACAGCCCACTGCGCCAGCGGGTTGGTATCGAGGTCGACGATCTGCTTCATCAGGGCCAGCCGCTCGATGACGGGTCGCGGCGCCGCGATCCAGCCGATGCGGAAGCCGGGGAAGAGCATCTTGGAAACGGTACTCAGATAGATGACCGAGCCGCGACGATCCAGCGCGTGCAGCGACGGGATCGACCGTCCTTCGTAGCGCAGCGAACCGTAGGGGTCATCCTCGATGATCGGCACTTGATAGCGCGCCGCGAGAGCCAGCAGTCGCTGTCGACGATCGTAGCTCATGGTGGTGCCGGTCGGATTCTGGAAGGTCGGCAAGGTATAGATCAGCTTGGGCCGGCGACGTCCGATCAGATCCTCGAGGAGCTCAACACGCATGCCGCGTTCATCCACCGGAATCGAGAGGAGACGCGCGCCAGCTGCTCTGAAGACCTGCAACGCTCCGAGATAGGTCGGCGACTCGATCGCGACCAGGTCTCCCGGCTCGATCATGGTGCTGGCCAGCAGGTAGAGCCCTTGCTGCGATCCAGCAGCAACCAGGATCTCCGCCGGATCGACGACACCCTGTTCTCGTGTCATGCGCGCGGCCAGAGCTTCTCGCAGCGGTTGGTAGCCTTCGATAGGGCAATATTGAAGCAGCGATTGTCCCGCGTCGTTCAGGGCGCTGTTGAGCAGCCCGCGAATAGTGTCGATGGGATAGAGCTCTGGTGAAGGGATGCCGGTAGCAAACGAGATGACGTCGGTGCGCGCCGAGACGATACGCGTATCGCGCAGCAGCGGCGTGTTCATCACTTCGGTGGCGGAGTTGAAGAGCTGTTCCCAGGGCATCTCAACGGTCGATGGCTCGGCGACTCCGGACGAATCCTCAGCCCCGACGACGACCGTGCCACGACCGACGTGTCCGGCGACCAATCCGTCAGCGGCGAGCTCGCGGTAAGCATTGACGACGGTGGTGCGATTGACACCGAGCATAGCCGCCAGTCGGCGTTCCGGAGGAAGGCGCACACCCGCCGCCAGTTCGCCGGTGCGAATCTGTGTCTTCAGCTGTTGACTGATCTGAAGATAGAGCGGCTGCGTCGCGGCGCGATCCAGCTCGATGACCATCCGTTCCTCCGATTGGGTCCGTCCAATAACGCTAGCACTCGACCATCATACGCAAAACGGCCAATACTCAGCCGCTAATGGCCATCCAATCACGCAATCTGGACTGCTCGAAAGCGCGAACGGTCACGAGCCATGCGATTCACGTTTATACTTAGCTGCTTGGAATGAAGTTGTATAGCGAAGAGTCGAGA
Source organism: uncultured Chloroflexia bacterium (assembly GCA_963815715.1). Taxonomy (GTDB): domain Bacteria; phylum Chloroflexota; class Chloroflexia; order Thermomicrobiales; family Thermomicrobiaceae; genus CALAGB01. The sequence goes on from CAWFHU010000001.1 coordinate 1,153,115, forward strand.
GTCCGCATCGATGCCTGAGATCACGCTGCGCGATCTGTGCCGCTGGGATCGACGCCTGTCCGTCATCCCACCGACCGGTGTCTCGATTGATTCAGCGCTCGATCGCGGGGTCTCGTGGGCGGTATCGGTGCGTGCGGCACCGCCCCTCTTGCCACCGTTACGTGGAGACGAGCTGGTCGTTCTGCCGCTGCGTGTGCTGGAGCAGATCGAGCCAGGCGAGACATTGACTCGTGAGAATCTCCTCTCGAAGTTGGCGGAAGAGAAGATCGCGGCCATCTTGACCGAGCCCAGCTTCAGCGAAACCCCGATCGATCAGGTACCCATCCTCACCCTTCCCGCTCCATTTCCTCACGACGCCGAAGGCACGCTCAACCGCATGATCACCGAGCGGCGGGCCGAGCTCTACCGTCTGGGCGCCGAGCTCTCTCGACGGCTCTCACAGGCAGCCGTCGATCCGCGCGGCATCTCCGTCCTCCTCGACGTCGCGACTGAGATGTCGGGACGACCGTTCATTCTCGAAGATGCCGACGGCAACGTCGTCGCCAGCACCACAAACGAGGACCTGCAGGGAGGTCAGCGTCTCGTCGGCCGGGCACGGACGGTCGAAGGATCCCTGCTGAGCGCGGAATCGGAAGATGGTGAGTATCTGATCGTCTCGCTCTCAGGCGCCGGTCGGTCGAGCTATCTCTCAATGCGCGGAGAAATGGGCACGCTGACCGAGAGCGACCGGCTCGTGCTCCTGCAGACCGCGGCCATGTGCGCGACGTTGCTCGGCCAGCAGAGCCGGCCTGTCGCCGGTGACCGTGGCGTCCGCGAGCGACAGGTTGCCGATTTGCTCCATGGGCGTCTCGCCACCAATGCCGCGGCGCTGGCTCGCGGCCATGCACTGGGCATTGGGGCGACCGGTCCCGTGCTGGTCGGGCTCATAGAGCGGGACGATCGCAAGGTTGACTTGATCGAAGCTCGCAACTTCATCAGCGGCGCACTCGGACCCGAAGTCGCGCAAAACCTGGCGACGTTGGACGGTTCCATCGGTCTCCTCTTTTCAGGGATCGATGCCGACGCCGCGCGCGATTCCCTGAAACGCGCGCTGGGTCGACCTGGTACGCCACCTCTCACCGTCGCGATCAGCCACCCACTCGAGAGCGTCGTCAATGCGCCTTCCGGCCTGCACGAAACCCGATTCGCGCTCGACCTTGCCCGTGACGGCGCGGTTGAAGAGCGCGTCATTTCCTGTTCATCGGTCGACGACCTGGGGATCTACGCGATCCTTTTTCCACTGTGGGGGAATGCGGCGCTGGATGCCTTCAAGACCACGCTCCTCGGCGAACTCGAGGAGTACGACCGTCGGCGCAAGACCGAGCTGACGCCCACATTGGAGGCCTATCTAATGGTGGGCGGCGCGCTTTCCGAAGCCGCCGACCGGCTCCAGATCCACCGCAACACCCTCTCGTACCGCCTGCAGCGCATCAGCGAGCTGACCCAACGCGACCTGAGCGACCCGCGCCAACGCCTGCTGCTGCAGGTTGCGTTGATCGCCCGGCGCATGCCGACGCTTCCTAACAGTGAACGGTAAAGGAGGATGCTGGCCCGTCGAGGAGGAGTCTCACGAGCCAGCACATCGTAAAGGGGCTCCGTGGAGGAGCCGTCGCTATGTATGCACCCACCTATAGCCTAGCGGCAGAGGCCGACGCGTACATCCGAAGAACCTCGCATTTGACGTTGGAAACTCACCTTGCGCTGGGTCGACTAGCGAAGCCCGCGCTGCGATTTCAACCGACGAGAACTAGGAACCGGCACTCGATTGTGGAGAACGTGAGACGCGAATCTCAAGCATCATGCCGAGAAACTTGTGACCGGGAAGGGTGCACCAGGCCTTGATGTCCTTGGTCACAGTTCCTAGATCGAGCCGTTGCGATTCACCCGGATCAAGCATCGCTGTGCGCAGTGGACCACCAAGGGACGCCAGGTCGTGCTTTTCATGCCCGTCGTTCACCACGTTGAGCACCAGATGAGTCCCAGGCTCAACCGTGATGACGTCGGGCGTGGCATCAAAGCCAAAGTCAGTATCGACCAGGTCGACACGCACGATCCGCGGACCGGAGCCGACAACGTGTTTGGTCGTGACGTGGTCGAAACCGTCGGTCAGCGTCAGCACGACAACGGCGCCGACCAGAAGCGCGAACACGACCGTGGCGACGATGAGCACTGCACGGCGCCTTCGTGGTCGCCTCTTGTCCGGAGTGCCAGTCAATGGTGTTGAATTTACGCGAGATTTGATGGTGATTCTCTGTTCCAATCAATTCGACTCATTCACCGAACGGTCGTTCAGGTTCCGCTGACCGCGTCCGATCCAACCGCGTTACCGAGCAGCAATCCGACAACCTGAGCCAACACGCTACATGCGGCCAGCAGCACATTCTCGACAGGACGATCCGCACGCTGCGTTGGCACAGCAAGTTGACCAACCGGTGACGCGACGGTGCGGCGACCGGCATCAACGGAATACTTCGCTCGGCTGGCATCTCTTTCAACGTGCGTCCTGCACGTGCTGCTTCATCAAGAACTCCAAAATATCAATAGGAACTGGACGCCAGCATCGGCCCGACGCTAACGTGGAAGATTCGAGTCGCCCCATCCCAGAGTGGCTGAGAGGAGATGCTCGAGGGTGGCGTGCATCTCGGGCAGCGCCGACTCTGGATCAGACGTGCTGGCGATGTACAGCCCGGCCTCAATCACTGCACCATAGATGAGGTGGGCCAGTAGCTTGAAGGGCTGTGGAGCGATCCAACCGTGCAGAGCGAGCTGCTCCAGCCCTTCTTCGAGCAGACGTAGAGTGGGCACCGCATCGATTTCTCGCCACTCCTGCCAGCCCAGCACAGACGGTCCGTCAATCAAAAGGATCTGCCCCACGTCCGCATGAGTACACGCCGCGAGAAAGACACGGACTGCGACCCGAAAGCGCTCGAGCCCTGACAAATCTGTGCCGCCGGTTCTGAGCATGCTCTCGTCTATCTCGTCTTCGATCTCCTGGACGACGGCTCGGAAAAGGTCTTGCTTGTGTTCGAAGTGGTGGTAGAGCGCTCCGCGAGTCACTCCAGCCGCACGGACGATCTCCTCAAGGGACACGGCGACATAGCCGCGCTCCGCAAACAGGGTCCGCGCCGCTTCAATCAACGCCGCCCTTGTTTGCGCTCGCCGCTCCGCCTGTGATCGCCGCACCGACATTCGTTTCTCCAATACATACATACCGAATGCATGTTATTGAATTGAGGATACAATGTCAAGCTAAGCTGGTGCTGCGCCACGGTCTCGGAATTGCGGGCTGAGGTCATTCTCCGCCGTCTTCGCTTGAACGGCTTCTGAAGGGAATGCAGCTGTGACCGTCGAACCACTTGTTAGCGCGATCGTCGGAGATATCGTCGAGGCAAGTACAGACGCCATCGTGAACGCCGCCAACAACGAGCTCTGGATGGGAGCTGGCGTGGCCGGCGCCATCAAACGCGCGGGCGGCGATGAGATCGAGCGCGAAGCCATGGCCAAAGGCCCCATTCGGGTCGGCGAGGCGGTTGCGACCAGTGCCGGCCGATTGCCGAACAAGGCCGTCATTCACGCGGCAGCGATGGGCTTCGAGGACGGTCGCTCGGTCGGCGCGTCGAGCGAGACTGTGCGCCAGGCAACCATCTCCGCGCTCGACGTCTGCAACCAGCTCGGGCTGGAGTCGATCGCCTTCCCGGCACTCGGGGCCGGAGTCGGCGGCTTCGACCTCGCTAAGTGTGCCGAGGTGATGGTCGAGACGGCCACATCCTATCTGTCGCAGCCGGACAACCACGTCACTCAGATCGTATTCGTGCTGCGTAACGAGAACGCACGCCAGACCTTCGACGAGGCCATCACGCAAGGCGGGTTCGTGCCGTAGGATGCTGGATCAGGTGGTCGATTGTGACTTGCTGAGCCCGAGCGCTTCAAGCACTTTGATCGCGGCCGAGCGGCCACTCTGGATGCAGTCTGGGATACCGACGCCACGATAGGCGGCACCAGCCAGCTGGATGTTCGGCATGGACGCCATGCGCTCGTCGATCTCCTCAAGCCGTTCGAGGTGCCCCAGCACGTACTGCGGCAGGGCACGCCGCCAGCGGTAGATGCGCGCGTCGATCGGGTCGGCACCAATTCCCAAAATCTCATCGAGCTCCCGCCGCACCAACCGCAGCAAATCGTCATCCGACAATTCCACGGCTTCCTCGCGACCGGCCCGTCCCACGAAGGCACGCACCAGCGCCACGCCATCCGGTGCCCGATGCGAGAACTTCTGGGTCACCCAGGTGACGGCGGTCAGTTCCCGATTCTCTACCCGCGGTATGACGAACCCGCGCCCCGCAGCGCTACCGGTCACATCCCCAGCGTGATAGGCCAGCGTGACAGTCGCCGTCGAGACGTAGGGAATGTGACTGAGTAGGCTCGCCACGGAAGGCTCGAGTGTTCCAAGCATCTGACCCGCGGCATACGCCGGAACCGCCAGAACGATCCCGTCCACCATCAAGCTCCGGCCAGCGGAGAGGCTCACCTCGTATCGGCCGTCATCGAGACGATCGAGGGCCGTCACCTCGGTCCCGAGCAATACGTCGACGTCGGTCAGGGCCTCCTCCAGCGCATCGGTCAGTTGGCCAAGACCGTCCCGCAACGAGAGGAAGGCCGAGCGCTTCGGCCCAGGCTGAGGTTTTGCTGCCGCCTGCTTACGTTGAGCCAGCATCCCTTTCGTCAAGCTCCCATGTTTCAGCTCGGTGTCGCGCAGTCGCGGGAAGGTCGCTGCGAGACTGAGCCGGTCGGCATCACCCGCATAGATGCCGGAGAGGATCGGCTGGGCCATACGCTCGAACGCCTCGCGTCCCAGCCTGCGTCGTACGAAATGCCCGACCGATTCGTCGTCCGCATCGCGGCGCGGAGGAATGAAGAAATCGAGGCTCATGCGCAGCTTGCCCAGCGGCGAGAGGAGTCGACTCGCAAGGAGCGGTTTGAACTTGGTTGGGACCAGCATGGTGATCCCTTCGGGCAATGGTTCGAGCCGGCCGCGTCGCAGGATGTAGGTGCCCCCGCCCGTTTCGGTCGTCCCGATCACGGAGTCCTCGATCCCCAGCTCGCGGCACAGTTCCAGCGCGGCCGGTTTCGACGAAAGGAATGAATCAGGACCAGCTTCGATGACCATGTTGTCGGTACGGTCAGTGAGGATCTTCCCGCCCAAACGACGGTCCGACTCAACCAGCGTGATCTTGAAGTGCGTCTGGCTCTGACGAGCCAGGCGTTGAAGCTGATAGGCCGCGGTGAGCCCGGAGATGCCACCGCCAACGACCAGGATGTGCGGATTCTCCACTCGACTCCCTTTCCGCGACGCGCTCAGGTCCCGGTCAGTGTGCGCTCGCCTCGGCGGCCTGCATCAGCGTGCGGCGCACCGCGTCGGCTACAGCGCGGCAGAGGTGCGGATCGTCATTCAGTGACTTGGTTCGCTCCAGGCGGATGCCGAGCTCACGTGCCTGTCCTCGATGCTCGATATCGACGTCGTAGAGGACCTCGACGTGGTCGCAGACAAATCCGATCGGCACCAGTAGGACGTTCGTGACGCCGTCCGACTTCAGCCGATCCAGTGTCTCCTCAACCGAAGGACCCAGCCACGGATCTGCCGTCGCGCCCTGACTCTGGAACGCGAACTCCCAGTGGCGAGGATGCAGCCGATCGACCACGGCTTGCACCGAGGACTTGAGCTCTTCGGGGTAGGGGTCGTTCCATTGCAGGATTCGCTCGGGTAGGCTGTGCGCCGTGAAGAGGACGAAGACGTCGTCTCGTTCTTCGACTGGGAACTGCTTGAGCGCTTCCGTGATCCGCTCCGCCACTCCCTCGATGAAGGCCGGTTCGTCTTTCCAACTCTCGACCTGCAGAACGGGCATATCGGCACCCACCTGGTGGATAGCTTCGTCCACCCGTTGCATGTAGCGGCCAACGCTCATACGCGAGTAATGCGGCGCCATGACCACCGCCACCAGACGATCGACGCCGTCCGCCACGATTTGCGGCATGACTTCACGAATATAGGGATGCCAATGACGCATCCCGACGTAGACCTTGAAGGTGACGCCGGAATCGCGGTTCAGCTCGCGCTGGATGCCCCTCGCCTGCGCCTGAGTCAGCTCCAGGATCGGCGAGCGGCCACCGATGGCGTCGTAACGGTGGGTCATTTCGGTGATGAGCTCGTCGGACGGCGTGCGCCCCTCGCGCACATCGGCCAGATAGGCCGGAATCTCGATCGAGCGACGTCGGTCCGCCATAGGCCATGAGCAGGACGCCGATCGTCTCAGGTTGATTTTTGGTTGGACGCTCTTCCACGACTATCTCTTCCTCGGTGAGGGCCGTCACGCCCGCTCACTGATGCGATGAACCAGATCCGCCACGAACTGCACATTCTCGACCGGAGTGCCGGGCAGAATCCCGTGTCCCAAGTTGAAGATGTGACCGTCTCGATTGCTAGCCTCATCCAGGATCGACCGCACCTGCCGCTCGATCTCGTCGTGCGGCGCAAAGAGGAGAACAGGGTCCAGATTCCCCTGAACCGCAACGTCACGTCCGGCTCGTCCCCAGCCGCGTTCGATGCCGACGCGCCAGTCGAGCCCGACCACGTCCACACCAGTCGCCGCGAACTGATCGAGCAGCCCTTCGGTGCCGGTGCCGAACAGGATAATGGGCACGTTCAGGGGCTTGAGATTGGCCACGATGCGGCTCACGTGCGGAAAGGCGAAAGTTCGATAGTCGCGTGGGCTGAGCGCTCCGACCCAGCTGTCGAAGATCTGAACCGCGTCGGCTCCGGATTCGACCTGAGCCTTCAAATAGCGACTCGTCGTTTCGACCAGCTTCTCCATCAGGAGATTCCAAATCTCAGGCTCGCTGTACATCAACTGCTTCGTTCGCAGGTAATTACGCGAGCTACCGCCCTCGATCATGTAACTGGCCAGAGTAAATGGCGCACCGGCGAAACCAATCACCGCCTTGGTGGCCGGAAGCTCACGACGCACCATCCCAATGGCTTCGAAGGTGGCGGCCAGGTAGTCGTGAGGGTTGTAGAGCCGCAGCCGATCGACGTCTTCTGCACTGCGGACCGGGTTGTGGATGACCGGACCTTCGCCCGCCGCGTATTCGAGATCGATGCCCATTGGGATCAGTGGAGGTAGGAGATCGGCGAAGATGATGGCCGCGTCGACGTCGATCCGCTTCATCGGCTGCAGCGTCACCTCGGCCGCGAGCTCGGCGTTGGCGCAGATCTCGAGCATCGAGTGCTTCTGACGGATCGCCCGGTACTCGGCCATGTAGCGGCCCGCTTGACGCATGAACCAGACCGGTGTGCGATCGACCGGTTGGCGTCGACAGGCACGCAGAAAACGCGACGACGTCTCGTCCACCTCATCCTCTTCCAGATTCCGTCTCGGGTTTCATGTCGAACCCCGGAACGGTCAACGCTCGATTTTACCACTCGAATCCGCGTCTCCCGGGGTCGGTCTGCGCATGGAAAAACTGGGCTATACTGCCCGGGAGCGAAAGGAGAACCACCATGAGTCAACAAAATGCCTCCTTCGAGCCGCGCTTCTACAAGCTCGACGACGTCAAGCCGTTCAACCCGCTCGAGGGCTTCCTGATGCAGTCGATCACCGGTGGCGACATGATGGCCAACTGGGTGCGCATCGAGCCAAATCGAGAGATGCCGCGCCACCAACATCCGCAGGAACAGCTGGGTGTCATGCTGGAGGGCTCGCTCGAGCTCACCATCAACGACGAAACGCGCTTGCTGAAGCCCGGCGACGCCTACACGATACCCGGCGACGTACCACATCACGCCCGCACCTATGCCGACGGATGCCTTGTGCTCGACATCTTCAGCCCACCACGCGAGGACTATGCGCGCATGGCGCGGGAAGCCGCCGAACAGGACTGAGCGCCCATATTCGCGCGGATTTCACGGGGTTACGCTGGGGGGAGACTCACTGTTGACAGGTTTTCGGCCACAATGATATGCTCATACGGCGATAGAGGCAGCTCCGTTTCTGGAGTGAGAAGGCAGGCCGAACCAGCATATGGGTGAGCTCATTGTGGGCCGGCCGGCGCTCAAGCTGGAGTTCGCGGTTTCAGTCGTTCTCGACTTGACCTCCGCGATCTCACTGGTGTATCGAGCGACCGATCCTCGGCGGTTTGACCGCTGGCTCGTCGAAGCACGTCAGTCGCTGGACCCTGAGGCCCAGCATGATCTCGACACCATGCTCGGTTTTTCCGGGCGGCTGCTCTACTTCATCGAAGAGTTGCTGATGTCGTTCGACCCATTCCAGCCGGAACGGCTGGCGGCGGGGTTCGAGGATTACCTCGAACATCTAGAAAATCTCTCGCCGTGGGCGTACCGAAGTATGGTGGCACAGTCCGTGCTTCGGGTCTATCGAGATCGAGGAGTAACTGAAACGCCGCCGGCGGATAACAACGCGGATGAGTGGCGTGCGTTTCTCGAACCAGGCATCACACGGGCCGACTTAGATGAGGTCGTGAACCTGGTTCTCGCACCTGAACAATTGAAGGCGCGCACAGTCAATCTGGTACGGCGATTCTGGCAGGATTGCTACAGCGCCGAGCTCGAGCGAGCAATGCCTGAGATGCGCAGAGCGCTGCGACAGGCACGATCGACGACCTATCCAGGCGTCGCGGGTGCCTTCTCGGAGCTGAGCGGACACCGGCTTCCGGAAGAGGTTCAGCTGGCACTGCCGCACGTAGAGCGGGTGACCTTTTGCCCGTCCTACCATCTCGGGAACTTCGTTCAGTTCATTCTCTATCCGCCCGAGCTCATTCTCTACTTCAACTGCCAACGTGCCAGTGCAGTCACACAGCCTGAGCAGGATTCAACATCCTCCGCTGATCTCCTTCCGGGATTGCGGGCTCTGGCGGACGGCACCCGACTTCGCATCATCGAGATGCTGCGGGGGCGGGAACTGTACGCGCAAGAAATCGTTGGACGTCTCGGCATCAGTCAATCGGCGGTATCACGCCATCTGGCAATGCTCGAAGCCGCTGACATCGTCGGCGTGCGACCGTCCAACGGCATGAAATACTATGCGATCAATGCTCGCCGTCTTCGGCAACTTGCTGAAGAACTTGAGCGGATCGGCTGACGACCAAGCGGTTTGACTGCCTGGTCGCGCTTAACAAAACAACTTCCCTGCGCGTCTTCGGACGCGTGTTCTGAGGGTCAACCGCGTCATGGCCGGTTGTAGAGCTGCTGGGCTGCTCGAGAGAGTGTGCCAGGCTCTACACAACCCCCTGATTTCCTCAGTTGAACGGTCACTCCGGTGATCGTTTCCACGGAAACCCTCAAATAGGCTCGGCCCTTTCGGCCAGGACTGAGCTAGAAAATCCTCTATTGACGGTTGGCCTTTCTGGCGATGAGGGGTGTGTATTCCCGAACGGGATGCACACCCCTCGTCTCTTTTAAGCATGAATTTTCAGCTGCGTTTCGCCCGCGCGACCTTCGAAGGCCGACCATCACGGTAGGGGCGAAGCTTGACTTCGCCCGCGGTCAGGCGGGGTCGAGCTTCGGAGACTGACGACGCGTTGACACCAACGTCCGAGATGACCCCGTCATTCGGGTGTTTAGCGACGCATCTTGGGCGAAGACAGGCTTCGCCCCTACAAACCAATCTGGCGATTGACGCTCCACGGTCTCAATCAATTCCAATGATGCAATTGCGACGGATACATTTCCGGCACGTTTCGGGGCATGGCCGCCGATCACTCCTCCTCGCACGGCATGTTGCTGTAGCCGGAGCGGAACGAGTGAGAGCGCGCGGCTTCCGGCTCGTAGCTGTGGCGCAACACGCAGCCCGCGTCGTTGCCCAGCAGATGAATCGAGATCGACGCCTCGTCCGACGTAGTCGTCACGCGATGGATGTCTCCATCCGGGGGCAGCAACGCGTAGAACTCCCCTTGGGTCAGATCCCGCTCTTCAGCCAGCTTCAGCGACGCGTCACCGCGATCGGCGTCGCCGCCGTCCAGGGCATATACCTCTTCGTGCTGCTCGCCCTGATAGAGACCGACCAAGCCCCAGGCCAGGTGGTCGTGCACCGGAGTCGACGAGCCGGAAGGGACGACCAGCGAAAAGAGGGTCAGCGACTTGTCGGACGAGCGATAGAGAAGATACTGCCCGATCCCACCGCCCATCCCGCTGGCCTCATACGGAACCGAGAACTCCTCAGGAAGCCAGCCCTGAGTCGAGAGCAGACGTCCAAACGCGGGTTTGAGATCCTCTACCAGCGTTTCGGCAACCGGCGTGACATTCCGCGCCCGTTGCACTTCATCAATGAATTGCCGCACTTTCTCGTGCTCGACGAAGAACTGGTCCTGACCGTCACCCGTGTTCGACACAGTACGCCTCCTCGATGAACAAAATGGCGTCGTCTCCAGACTACGGCAGCGGATGCGACGCGACAAACCGCACCGCTGCAGGTCGTCTCGTCCGTGGTAGACGAAGTGCGGGAACTATCGCACAATGTTGCCAGACAGGCAGAACATCGAGTCGAAGGGATGACGCGCAATGACGATGGCAAAAACCTGGAATACCGCCGACCTAATCTCCAAAGATAAGCAGTACATGCTCCATCCAGTGTCAAACCTGCGCCAGCTGCAGGAGTATGGTCCGCTCATCTTCACCCATGGTGAGGGCGTCTACCTTTGGGATTCTGAAGGCAAGCGCTACATCGACTCCTTCGCGGGACTCTGGAACGTCAATGTTGGGCACGGTCGTACCGAGTTGGCCGAAGTCGCCAAGGAGCAGATGGAGGAGCTGGCGTACGCGCCGACCTTCTTTGGCCTGGCGACGCCACCCGTGATCGAGCTGTCGGCCAAGCTGGCCAGCATGTTCCCTGGCTCGCTTGAACCATTTCAACTTCACATCTGGCGGCGCCGAATCGAACGAGGGCGCCATCAAGATGGCGCGCTACTACTGGCATCTCAAGGGCAAGCCGGAAAAAGTCAAGATCATCTCCCGCATGATGGCCTACCACGGCATCGCCATGGGCGCGCTATCGGCCACCGGCATTCCCGCCTATTGGACCGGGTTCGGCCCGCGCCCCGAAGGCTTCATGCACCTCTCGGCTCCCTACAAGTACCGCAATGGCGACGGGCTCTCCGACGACGAGTTCGTCGAGAAGCTGGTCAACGAGCTCAAGGAGACGATCGCTCGCGAGGGCGCCGATACGATCGCCGCCTTCATCGGCGAGCCGGTGCAGGGCGCCGGTGGCGTCGTACCGCCGCCGCAGACCTACTGGCAAGAGGTTTCCAAGGTCCTCAAGGAGAACGACATCCTGCTGATTCATGACGAGGTCATCACCGGCTTCGGTCGAACCGGCACAATGTTCGGTATGCAGCAGTATGGCGTGACGCCCGACATCGCGTCGTTCGCCAAGGGCATCACCTCCGGCTACATCCCGCTCGGCGGTGTCGCGGTCAGCGACAATATCTTCGACGTCATGGCCGAACCGGACCAGGTCTTCATGCACGGCTTCACCTACTCCGGTCACCCGGTCGCCTGTGCGGTGGCACTACGCAACATCCAGATCATCGAGGACGAGAACCTGCCCAAGAACGCAGGTAAAGTCGGCGAGCACATGATCAGCGAGCTGAGCAAGCTCCTCGAGCGGCCCTACATCGGCAACGTACGCGGCAAGGGCATGATGATGATCGTCGAGTATGTGGCGGACAAGGCGACCAAGGCCAAGTTCGACGCGTCCCTCAACGTCGGTGGGCGCATTCAGGCGGCAACCCGACAACGCGGCATCATTGTGCGCGCCAGCAACGACGGTGTGTCGATCTCACCACCACTGACGCTCACGATGGAGCAGGCGGACGAGGTCGTGGCGGCGCTGGCTGACGCGCTGGACGAGGTGCTGGGCTAACGCACACCTCGCGCAATAGAGCAGTGGTAGAACGAGGACGGCCGATCTGGCCGTCCTCCCTGTTGCGAGCCGGTAGAATTGGCAGCGTTTGCGCCGAGCGCGACTCATCGTTGGGAGACGACCATTCGCGAGCGTCCATCACTTCTGATCCACGCGTCACTGCTGCTGGTGGCGGCCATGTGGGGCTCGAACTTCATCTCGATGAAGTACCTGCTCCGCACCATCAACCCAGTCGAGCTTCTCTTGCTGCGCCTGATGCTTGGGAGCCTCATCTTCGGAGTGGTTCTGCTGGCGTCTTCCCGAACCTTTCCGCGCTTCACCCTCAGGGAATGGGCCTGGCTGCTGCTGATCGGCACGCTCGGCATCACCATCAATATCTCGGCGGTGGCCATCGGAACCCGGCTCATTCCGGCTGGACTCGCCAGTCTGATCGTAACGTCGAACCCGGTCTTCACCGCCCTCTTATCCTGGGCGATCCTGAAGGAAGCACTGACGCGACAGAAGCTCTTGGGCATCTTCGTTGCCTTCTGTGGATTCCTGGTCGTTCTTCTGTGGGGCGGTCCCCACGCGACCATCGACCTGCACAACGCTCTCGGGGTGCTCATCACCCTTTGCGGCCCCAGCGCCTGGGCGCTCTACACCATCCTGAGCAAGCCCTACCTGAGTCGCTGTCCACCGACGCAATTCGCCGGAATCGTCACCATCATCGGTGCTCTTCCAGCCATGCCGCTCCTCCTCTTCGACCACCAGATCTTCGGCGATCTGACTCGGTTCGGGCCGACCCAGTGGCTGGCAACCGTCGTCACCACTGGCCTGGCGCTGGTCCTCTCCTACACGCTCTGGTATCGAGGATTGCGAGTCTTACAGCCGACACAGGTGGCGATCTACATCTATATGGTCCCGGTCTTCGGTGTGCTCGGTTCCTGGCTGTTGCTGGGTGAGCACGTCACGATCTTTCTGCTGATCGGCGGCGTAACCATTTTGAGCGGCGTGGTACTGACCAATCGTTCGCGCCGTGGAACGGTCGATGAGCGCCGCCCGACGCTTGCAAACGCCAACGTTCAGTCGAATGACCTCGAAATCCGCGCCCGATCGCTGTCGGAGCAGGTCGGTAAATGACGGAGGTCCGTGATGAGTGAGCTGACACATTTTGACGAGCAGGGAAACGCTCGCATGGTCGACGTTGGCGCCAAGGACGAGACGCACCGAGTTGCGGTCGCGCATGGGCAGATCCAGATGCAGCCGGAGACGTTGAAGCTGATCGTCGAGGGGCGAGCCAAAAAGGGCGACGTGCTCGGTGTGGCGCGCATCGCGGGCATCATGGCGGCCAAGAAGACGCACGAACTGATCCCCCTCTGCCATCCGTTGATGCTGACTTCGATCGAGGTCGACTTCGAGCCGGATGAGGATCAACACCTCGTGCGCATCGAGGCACGTGTCGAGACGCGCGGCAAGACCGGCGTCGAGATGGAGGCACTGACCGCGGCCAGCGTCGCGGCGCTCACCATCTACGACATGGTCAAAGCGGTTGACCGGGGCATGGTCATCGGCGAGATCCGTCTGGAGCACAAGAGCGGCGGCCGCTCAGGGGAATGGAATCGCGACGCGGCGAGCTAGCGGCTAACTCGCACCCCGCTCCACCTCAGCGGCGATCCCACCGCCTAACACGCGCGGTCCGTCATACATGACGACCGCTTGGCCGACCGCCAGCGGAGGACCCGGCTCGAGGAAGCGCACGACCTCACCGTCACACTCCACAGGATAGCGCGGCCCTTGATAGCGGACGCGTGCGTCGCAACGTGCTGGAAGCTCGTCGTGCCAGATCGGGTCGCGCAGACGCGCGCTTCGCGTCACGATGCGATCGCGCGTGGCGACCGTCACCGCTCCAGAGTTCGCGTCGATGTGCGAGACGAACCGTCGCTCCGGTGTCGTCTTGGTCCATTGCAGTCCGCTGCGCTGACCGACCGTCAGATAGGCAATGCCGCGATGCGCGCCGACCACGGTCCCGCCTTCGTCGACCAACGGACCCGGTCGTCCCGTCTCCGGTCGGGCGGTAACGACCATGTTGCCGATGCCGCCTGCCGTCTTGGCGAAGCAGAGATCGACCGACGAAGGCTTGTCGAAGACCGGCAGTCCGGCCGCGCGAGCACGCGAGCGCACGGTCTCCTTGTCCAGCTCGCCCAGCGGAAACTCGAGGCGATCCAGGTCGTCGTGTGTCAGCCGATACAGGGCGTAGGATTGATCCCGCTTCAGATTGTGACCCTCGGCCAGAAGCCATCGGTTCCCAACGCGCACTTTGCGTGCGTAGTGGCCGGTCGCGACTGCCGGAATACCGAGACTCTCGGCCAACCGCAGCAGCGACGGGATGCGCACGCGGTGATTGCAGTTGAGGCACGGGTTTGGGGTCTCGGCCTTCGCGTAGGAGGCGATGGTCGCATCCGCCACCTCGGCGGCGAAGAGCGAGCGCAAATCGCGAATATAAAACGGGATGTCGAGACTGGCCGCCACCATACGAGCGTCAGAGGCCGCCTCGTCGCCGCAACAGACCCCCTCCACCAGCGACTCCGGATCGGAATCGAACAGACGTAGGTGGACGCCGATCGGGTCCCACCCCTGCAAGCGCAGCGTGAGCGCCGCCACGGCACTGTCGACGCCACCTGAAAGGGCGACGATGATACGGCGCGGCGGCTGGCTATCGTGCTGATCGAATGGCTGTTCGGTAGTCAACGTGCAACCTTCAGGGAACTCAACATTCATACGATTGGATCGACACCTGGGGCTAACGGAAATTCCGCGGCACAGAGATTGGAGCGCCCATGTCGATCGATACGATCAAACAAGCTATGGAGCAGAACCGCTCGAATTTCGCCCTGCTCGACCACGAGATACGCACACGACAATGGCCATCTGACACTGAGCGACGGCGAGCGCTGGCTGAACTCTGGTTCTCTGCCATGCGCACCCATTACAAACTGTTGGGCGACTATCTGCAGCTGCGTGACCGGCCCATTCTTGATCTCAGTCCAGCTCCCATGCGCCTGCATGCCACGGACCTACGCGCACCGGAGCGACCGGACGAGCTGCCAGAATCACTCTCGCGCTACGTCACGTCGGAACGTCACGCCGAGCTACTAATCTAATCAAACGGGGCAAGGCTGGGGCAAAAGCATCATCAAACGTATGCTCAGCCCCCGAACTCCTGATTGCGAAAGACCAGCCACGACGCGATCAGGAAGACCGTGATCCAGAGCAGATTGAAGCCCAGCGAAGTCCAGAGATGTGGAGCGGTCTGACCGAGCGCGAGCGCCTTGGCGGGAGATTCAAGTCCACCCGGCATGGCGTGCCCGGCCATCGGAACAATGCCAATGATCGCCGTCAAAATGTAGGCACCCAGGCCGATGCCCGCGGCAGGCAGAGTCGACCCAATCAGCGTGCTCGCGAAGAACGTGACCGCCGCGAAAACCATCGTCTCGACCAACACGAGCGCACAACACGCCGCGAACCCCGGCACCGACATCGTGCTGAAGAGGGCGGCCGTGTAGCCGTAGTCCGCCAATCCGCCTACGATGACGCTCACTCCAAGCGTGACCAACAGAGCGGCGAACTTTGACTCGAGGAAGGCAGACCGGCTAACCGGTTTACTGAGCACCAAAGCCGCGGTTCCGCGCTCTCGCTCACGCGCCACCGTACTCATAGCCAGCAAGATCGCCGCGAACGCACTCACCGACCCCGCGTTGCTGAGAAATGAATCGACCGCGTCCGCTGTAGTCGGCGTCGGAACGATGATCTGCACGTTGCCGCCGCTGTGCGCCAGCAGCTCCGGGGTGTATTTGGCAAGAATTGGAGATCCCAGCCCAAAGACCAGGAAGACGAGCGCGACGACCGGCAGGTGATATGTTCGCCACTGCTCCAGGAGATCCTTTCGCAGCAGGATCGAAAGCCCTCTCATGACACGACCTCGTCGCCCGTGGCCGATTCCCCCGAGACAAGCCGCAGGAAAATGTCTTCCAGGCTCGGTCGGACGCGCTCAAAACGCAGAACCGAAACGCCACTCTCCGCCACCAGGCGCAACAATGCATTGCTCGCTCCAGCCGGATCATCCGTCGAGACGCGCATCTCATCCCGCTCGAGTGTCACGTTCATCACTCCCGGAGCCTGTCTGAGCCGGTCACCGAGCGACGCTATGCCCGGGTCGTCACTCTTGTCGAACTGCAGCACGAAGATCGGCAGGGCATAGCGAGACTGAAGGTCTTCAACCGTCGCCTCGACCACCAGTCGTCCCTCGTTGATGATGGCGACCCGGTCGCAGACGCGCTCGATGTCAGCCAGGATGTGGGATGACATGAAGACGGTCGAGCGACCGCGCAAATGATCGATCACCTCGAGCAGGTCGTGGCGCCCGGCCGGATCCAGAGCGCTGACTGGTTCATCCAGAAAGAGGACATCGGGCTGGTTGATCAGGGCCTGAGCGAGCCCAAGCCGCTGCCGCATACCACCTGAGTAGCCGCCGATTCTACGCTTGGATGCATCGGTCAGCCCGGTCAGTTCGAGCATCTCGTCGACGCGCGCGGCCAGCGCTGAACCGCTCAGACCGAAGAGCTGGCCGACGAACTCGAGCAGCTCGCGACCGCGCATCCAGTCATAGAAATGAGGCTGCTGATCGAGATAGCTGATGTGCTGGCGCAGTCCAACGGAGTCCGATCCGACATCGAATCCCGCCACGGTGGCTCGTCCCTCGGTCGCGCGCGCCAGCCCCGTAAGCAGGCGGATGGCGGTCGTCTTACCGGCACCGTTCGGCCCGAGAAAGCCGAAGATCGACCCGCGAGGAACGCTCAGATCCAGATGATCGAGCGCCACGACCTCGCCGTAGCGCTTCACCAACCCGTCGCAGGTGATCGCGGTATCCACTAGTCTGCCTCACGCCCGTAAAACAGATAGATGAGCGCGCCAATCCAGTTGAGAAGGACGATCACGAGAGCCCAAACGACTTTGTTGTCACCCTTTACCCGTCGCTCCGATCGGAAGAGGTCGTACAGGCAAAAGATCATAAGGCCGATCTCGATCACGGCGATCGGCGAGATGAGGAGGAGCGCCATTCCAAGATTCATCGCATGTCCGCTTTCCGCGAAGCCCGATTCTTGATGCATATCCGCCGAATCTTCACTCAGCGGTACCCCGGTCCACGTAGTCCCGCTCACCCGTTTCTGGGTTATAGCGAACCACCATCAAGTGGCCCGAAACTGGATCGACGAATCGCTCGCTGGTCTCCTCCCACGGACCCTGAGCGCGATTCACGTCAGGTCGGTAACCCCGGCGCTCGAAAAGGAGCGCCAGGACGACGACGACGGCAGTCCCGACAAGCTCGATTGCGGCGGGGATCGCGGAACCGGTCGCGATCATCACCACGCCAATTGCCGCCCCGACAACTCCGACGAGGACAAGACATCCGCGCAGCACGGCGTCAGCTCACCGGTCGAATGACGACGGCAGTGCCGTAGGCGACGATCTCACTCATCGTCTGGCCAATCTCGGAGGAATCGAACCGCATCATATTGACGGCGTTGGCCCCCATCTTCTGTGCGTTGTTGACCATGCGGTCCAGGGCGTGCAACCGTGCCTCTTCGAGCATCTGGGTATATTCAGTGATCTCACCACCAGCGATCGAGCGCAGGCCGGCCATGATGTTGCCACCTAGCCCACGGCTGCGAACTACCACGCCAAAGACCGGGCCTTTGACTTCGATCACCTCGAAACCCGTAATGTTCTCCGATGTCACGACCATCATGAGCGATGTCCTTTCACGACTGTTCGTCCGACAACGAACGTTCATCAACGGGTATCACGATACTGGCGAGCACGCGCCGCCGTCTATGAACCGCTGGTTCGATCTTCAGGTATGGAATGATGGCGTCGCTGACCGCTCGAGTGAACTCAGTCATCTCGTCGTCGCTCAGGTTGAGGACGAGCTCGCGGTATCCAACGCCGTCACGCTCGAAATCGAGTGACGACCGCTCCAGATAGCGCGCGAAGTCGCCAAGCAACCCAGCCACAAACGTCGTGAAGGAATGCATGTGATCTTCGCGGCTCATGCCCGACATCTGATCCTGGGTCAGCACCGCGGCACCATTGGGCAACGCGTAGACGCGTTCAACGGTGTTGCGGACCTTGCGCTCCTCGACAATGTCAACCACGCCGGCATCGACCAACCGCGCCAGATGGCGGTAGATAGAGGCCTGAGCCACGTCCGGAAGCAGCGCGCCGATCTCCCTCGCCGTCATCGCTCGACCATTCATGCCAGTGGCCAACGTCTGTAAAATGCGCATGCGCACCGGATGGAGGATCGCTTCAGGTCTTGATATCGGCACTCTGCATCACCTCGGTTCCATTACGTTCTCAGGAGTGATTATAGACGCAAAATTGAGAACGTCAATTGGTTTCCGTCCAAACATAGGGCCGATCGTGAAAGTCGCGCGCGGGTCCGTATCGTGACGCGTCGATCACGTCCCCGATATGAGATGGGATGACCACTTCCGTAGAATGAGGATCGTCATCACGCTCAAACAGAAAGGTTGGTCACCGTGGCCGAGTCCGCATCTGAGAATCAATGGAGTGAGGAGAACTCGCGCCAGTTCATGGAGTTCGCCAACGTCGTCTTTCCGCACCGAGCTGAGCAGAACGCGGTCGTAACGTCCTTCATCCCTGCGAATCCAGACGAAGAATTTCTCGTGGTCGATCTCGGTTGCGGGTCGGGTCCGTTGAGCCGCGCAATACTCGATCGCTTTCCGCGCAGCCGCGTGATTGGGCTTGATGGTTCGCCGCTCATGTTGCGCCAGGCCGAGTCGGAGCTGGCGATCTTCTCGAGCCGCTTTGAAGCGCGCGAATTCGATCTCTTCGCAGACGACTGGCTCGATCATCATGCCAGCCAATATCCGTTGCTTCGTCTCATCTCTTGCCATCCACCACCTCGATGGACCCGGCAAGCAGCGGCTCTATCGCGCACTGGCCGACCGACTCGAACCGAGTGGCGCGCTCCTCATCATCGACCTGCTCGAGCCCACGACGCAGCGCGGCTGGGAGGTCAACGCACGCATGTGGGACGCCTACGTCAAAGAGCAATCGGTTCGCCTGACCGGGTCTCTCGACTTCTATGAGACGTTCGTCAACGAGGGTTGGAACCACTTCGCGACCCCCGATCTGGAGTTCGACGTGCCATCACGTCTCTTCGAGCAATTGCAGTGGTTCGAGGGGGCCGGACTGACCGATGCCGAGTGTTTCTGGCACTGGTATGGCCACGCCGTCTATGGCGCATTCAAGCGTGCTTGAGTGTGGACGGTTGTTCGCGTCGATGCGAGACTGCACCCATCGCGAGGCTCTTCGAGCCGATCATTCGAAGCACCAGATACGAATCGGAAAGGTGACAAACCATTGACCGCATCGAATGCCGACGCCCTGTTTCAACAGCTGGGTGACTTCATCCAGCAAGGGATGAAGCGCCTCAACGTTCCCGGAGTAGCAGTCGGGATCCAGTTCGATGGACGCGAATTCGTGGCTGGATTCGGCGTCACGAGCGTGCCGAACCCGCTGCAAGTCACGCCGGACACCACGTTCCAGATCGGCTCGATCACCAAGACCTTCACGGCCACCGCCGCCATGCGTCTGGTCGAACAAGGCAAGCTGAATCTCGACGAGCCGATTCGCACCTACCTGCCAGATCTCAAGCTCTCATCGGACGAAGCGACCGCTGGCGTCACGCTGCGCCACATCTTCAACCACACCGGTGGCTGGGTGGGTGACTACTTCGACGACTGCGGTCCTGGGGATGATGCCCGGGCACTGATCGTGGAGCGCATGGCGAAACTGCCACAGATTTACCCGTTCGGTGAGCTCTTCTCGTACAACAATTCAGGCTACTACATCGCGGGCCGCGTGCTGGAAGTCGTCACCGGGCAAACCTACGAGCAGATCATCCGCGATCTCGTTTTTAGGCCCCTGGGTATGGATCACTCCTTCTTCGATCCGGAAGAGGTGATGCTGGGACGTTTCGCGGTAGGACACAACGTCATCGACGGCGAGCCGCAGGTCGCGCATCCATGGGGATTGACGCGGGCTACATTCCCGGCCGGCGCCATCTCGTCGTCGGTGCGCGATCAGCTGACCTACGCGCGCTTCCAGATGGGGGACGGAACGGCACCGAACGGCGATCGAGTGCTGCAACGCGCCACGATGGACGAGATGCAGTCTCCACGGACGCCGGCCGGCAGTGGCGCCGGACACGTCGGCGTCTCCTGGATGATCAAAGATCTCGACGGTGTGCGGACGCTGGGGCACACCGGAGGCACCAACGGACAGCTCTCCCTCTTCCGGCTCGTCCCCTCGCGCGGATTCGCCATCAGTGTGTTGACCAACTCCAATCGGGGATCGGAGCTCTACGGCGATGCGCTCGCGTGGGCGCTGGAGCACTACCTCGGGCTGAAGGAGATCCTACGCGCCGGAGATTCATCCGAGCGAGGAAAAGCTCAACGAATATGCGGGACAGTACACGGCCGCGTTGAGTGATTCAGAGCTTTATGTTGAGAGCGGCGTGTTGATGTATCAGGCATCGCCCAAGGGTGGCTTTCCGATGCCGGATTCAAAGCCAGGTCCCAAACCGCCCGCTGTGCGGCTATCGATCCACGAAGGGGAGCAGATCGTGGCGCTCGACTCTCCCTTCAAAGGAGCGCGCGGCGAGTTCTTGCGCGGTGATGATGGATCGATCGAGTGGGTCCGATTCGGCAGTCGTCTGGCGCGACGGCTGGACTGAGGACGGAGAGACCTGGTCATGAGTGAGGCGGTCCTCTCTGAGTCGCCCTCATCCCCGGCCCTTCTCCCGTGCGAACAGGAGAAGGGGGACAATAGGTCAAGAGATGCGCTTTCCCCGGAGGTTCTCCCCTCTCCTGCTTTGCGGGAGAGGGGACGGGGGTGAGGGCCTTAACTTAGAACCCGTAGCTGACCGTGACCGTCACGCTGACCTGATTGGTGCCGGTCTGAATTGGCACGGAACCGGCCGCCATGCTTTCTCTCGTGCTGACGTCGTACGGCTGCGGCGCCGTCGTCGTTCCCTCGGAGATCGAAACCGGCATACCGAGCTGCACACCGCCCAGCTTGGCCAGCTGTTGCGCCTTGTTTTGCGCATCTGCCATGGCTTGCTCGCGCGCCTGTTGAATCAGCTGATCCACGTTCTCGATGGTGAACTGGATGCCGCCGACGTTGTTGGCGCCAGCCGTGACGGCGTCATCGATGACGGATCCGACCTTGTCGATCTCGCTGATCTTGACGTCGACCTGGTTCATCACGGTGTAGCCAGTTACGGTCCCTTTCCCGTTCGGATCCTGATTCACGTAGATCGAGTAGTTGACCGTCTTGATGTCCTTGTCCTTGATACCGTCATTCTTCAGAGCGGCCAGGACTGCATTCATGTTGGTGGTCGCCTGTGACTGCGCGTTTGTCAATTCGGCGTCCTGAACCTGAACGCCGAGCGTCACATGCGCGGTGTCAGGGCTGGCCAGCACGATGCCATCGCCCGTTACGGTGATGGTGTGCTGGGTCGAGGTGGTGTCTGCTGCCGCTTGATTGGTCGATCCCAGATTGCCACCGCCTCCGATCGCCGCGAGCAAGCCCGCCGATAAGACCAGTCCGAATATCACCGCGGCCACTTTGCCGAATCGCCTAACTGTCGCCATTGGAACTCTCCCTTTGCCACGCATGACGTCATGCTTCTCGTCGCGCATGAAGCCGCGGTAGCGCTACTGTCACGAATAGGAGCCAGACGACGACGACTCCAGCCGCGAGTTCAGCCAGGCGCCAGTACGAGGTGTGCGCCCGGCTTGATTTGCCTGTGGCCACTGGTTGTTGGGATTGCGGTGGAGCCCCTGAGCCGGCCGAGATCGTCGCCCCAGTGGGAGTCGCAACAGCACCCGTCGAAGCGTTCGACTGCGATTCGACCGAAGCCGACGCTGCCGTATCACGCGCCGCACTGGTCGCGGCGGCTGTCGCCGCTGGCGCGACGGCCAGTGACTGTGATGCCCCTCCACCGGACGTTACCGCCGACGTCGAGAAGCTCACGTCCGCCGACTTCGAACTGTTCGACGAGCCCGAGTGCGCCAACCCATCAGCCACCACGACGATCAGCAGCAACGCCGCCGCGATCGCCGTCAGCCTACGCAGCGCCGGTTGCACCCGGATGATCCAGGGCTCGATCTCCACCGGTCTCGGCTTGACCATGTCGGGAGTCAGCTTGAACGAGCGTGACGGCGCCGGGGTCTCAACGTGACGCAGCAACCTCACGACGGATCGCAACTCGGACAGTTGCTCGCGGCACTCGGCGCACTGTTCGAGATGGGCCGTTACCCGACTGCGATCTTCATCGTCAAGATCACTATTGATGAAGGCCGACAGATCATCTACCGTCAGATGCCCTGCGTCTTCACGTTCGCCATCATGTTGTGACGGCCGGCTCGTCATTCCGCTCGCTCTACTTTCCCGTGCTGCCGCGCTTCCTCTTCCGCGACAGAGTCGTCGTCACTGAGATGACGACGAACCGCGTCAAAAAGTTCCCGGGAATTCTTGTCTGCCTTCAGGAGGTCGCGTAGCCGCGCTCGTGCCCGGCTCAGGCGCGATTTCACTGTTCCGAGGGAGATTCCCGCAATCTGAGCGATCTCTTCGTAGTCGTAACCGTGGACGTCGTAGAGGAGGACGACGAGTCGCTGGTCCTCGGGGAGAAGATCGAGCGCTACGTCGAGTCGCCGGCCCAACGCGGTTCGCATCGCCAGCCGTTCAGGATCGTCCGGCAACGGTTCGACGCTCCAGCGCGGCTCTTCCTCGAACGCCTGCTCATCGAGCGATTGTGCAGGTTGACGTTGCGTTGCGCGCAGCAAATCGTAGCAGCGGTTGGTGGCGATGCGCGTCAGCCAGGCTCGAAACGACCCACCGCGATATTGTGACAGCGAGGAGTAGGCACGCAGAAAGGCGTCCTGCGTCACATCTTCCGCATGCTGATAGTCACGCAAGAGGCGCAGGGCCACCGCGAAGACCAACCGTTCATACTGCTCGACGAGCTGGTTGAACGCTTCGAGGTCCCCACGCTGAGCGCTGGAAATGAGTCGTCGCTCCGCGTCCAATTCCACGGGCCCGTTCATTTCTCCCCGGTTGATTCATCGCTCGAGCGTTTGCGACGCGCTCGACAGTTCGGAAATGTAGCCACCAGTCAGGCGCATTATTGCAGATTGTCGATCTTCTCGGAGGGCCACAACTGGACCGATTTTGGTTAGGGCTTTTGGGCTATCGTTGATTTTCCGGCCCAACCGTACACTCCGAGTGGTTTATAGGAGAGCCATCTGCTGGAGGTTCGCGGTGACATCATTCGAGTCCACAGATACGGGGCACTCCGAGCAAGCTCCGCCGGTTGTATCGCGGCGGCGCCCGATTTCGGTAATGTTGGCGGATGACCACGTTCTCTTCCGTCAGGCGTTGCGGCACTTGCTTGAGAGTGAGCCGGACATTCAGATCGTCGGCGAAGTCGGCGACGGAAACTCCGTGCTAGACATCGCCGAGGAAATGCATCCCGATGTCATCCTCATGGATATCAGCATGCCCGGGATTGACGGCGTCTCAGCGACGCGCGACGTCAAAGCCGAGATCCCTGGAATCAAGGTCATCATCCTGACCATGTTCAGCGAGGACGGGCACGTCATTCGCGCCGTTCGGGCGGGTGCCGACGCTTACCTGCTCAAGAACACTGACGCTACTAAGGTGATCGATGCCATTCGAGCCGCCGCACGTGGAGCCTCGGTGATCGAGCCTAAGATGGCGGCAACGCTGCTCTCGGAGTTCCGGCGTATGTCCCACTTGCAGGAGGAGGACGGTCTGGCCTCGCTGACGGAGCGTGAGATCGAGCTGTTGCGCCTAGTCGCAAAAGGACTCAGCAACAAAGAGATCGCCTACGAGCTCAGTCTGGCCGAGAGCACGATCAAGAACCGCCTGTCTATTCTGTTCGAGAAGCTCGACGTCAAAGATCGCACGCAGGCAGCCATCTACGCTCTATCTCACGGACTGGTGCAGCAGCCATCCAGTATGGGCTGATCGAATTCAGAACGTTCAGACGCGGGTCCGATCAGCCGAGCTGCGCCGCGACGTCCACGACCTGAGATCGACCAATCGTCTTCCTTTGTACCTCACGTTGTCGCACGGCGATTACGACGATGACCGACCTGCCTCGATCCACGTGGCGTAGTCCA
The DNA here is from genome assembly GCA_963815715.1 of uncultured Chloroflexia bacterium. Classification (GTDB taxonomy): domain Bacteria; phylum Chloroflexota; class Chloroflexia; order Thermomicrobiales; family Thermomicrobiaceae; genus CALAGB01. Next base: position 1,177,353 of record CAWFHU010000001.1, read on the forward strand.
GACCTCGGTCTGTTCCCAGACGATTTGGCTCAATGCAAGCCGAACAGGCTGAGCCACTTACTCCAGTTCGCCTCATGCTGTGGTTGAGCTGCTGTTTCAGTGGCCGCGGGCGTGGGCGTAGCCGCCGTCGAGCCTTGCCAGCGGACGAGGAGAACGGTCTCGCCGGGTCGTGAGAGGTTCAGATCGCGGCGCGCGCGACTCTCGACGTACGAGAGATACTGATCGCTCGAGTATTCTTTCAGCTGACTCTGCAATGTTTGATGCTGAGCCTCCATCTGGTCCACGGCTGCCTGTCGCTCAGCCACCTCGCCCTGGAGCTGGCGCGCTTTCCAGGCCTGCTCGCCGAACGCCACCACGAAATAGGCACCAATCAGCAAGACGAACGCGATGACCAATCGGCCCCGCATGCGGGCTAGGGTGACTCCAACGGCAGAGAGGAAGCTCTTCATGGCGACCTACTTCGTTTCCGCGGATCCAGCCGAGACGAGTTCGGGGCGCTTGGTGTGCCATTCGGTTGCCTGCTCGTAGACGTGTGCCACGCGCAAGACGGTTGGCTCATCGAATGCACGACCCATGAATTGCAGGCTGACCGGTAGACCTTCAGAGAATCCACATGGGACACCGATGCCAGGGATGCCGGCCATGTTCGCCGGAATGGTGAAGATGTCGGAGAGATACATCTGAATCGGATCGGTCGTCCGCTCACCAATCGCGAAGGCAACCGTCGGTGATGTCGGCGTTACGATGACGTCGACCTTGGTGAACGCGTCGTCGAAGTCCCGCTTGATCAACGTACGGACTTTCTGCGCTTTGACGTAGTAGGCGTCGTAATAGCCGGAGCTCAGCGCATAGGTGCCGAGCATGATGCGACGTTTGACTTCCGGCCCGAAGCCTTCGCCGCGCGTGCGCATGTAGCTGTCGAGGAGCGTCTCAGCGTCCAGGCTCAAGCCGTATTTGACACCGTCAAAGCGTGCCAGGTTGGCGCTCGCTTCAGCCGGGGCAACGATGTAATACGTCGCCAGCGCGTACTTCGTGTGCGGCAGACTCACCTCGACGATCTCGGCGCCCAGACGTTTCAGATCCTCAACGGCTGTGTCGACCGCCTGCTGTACACCAGGAGCCACACCATCTATCTGGTATTCCCGCGCCACACCCACTTTGACGCCCGACAGATCGCCTGCATGGTTATCCAGCAGCTGGGTATAGGACGGAACCGGCACGTCGACCGACGTCGAGTCGTGTGGATCGACTCCGGCGATCGCCTCGAGCATCATGGCCGCGTCCCGCACCGTTCGGGCGAACGGTCCGATCTGATCGAGGCTGCTGGCGAATGCGATCAGACCATAGCGAGAAACGCGGCCGTAGGTCGGTTTGAAGCCGATGACACCGCAGAACCCGCCCGGCTGGCGGATCGATCCGCCGGTGTCGGAGCCAAGCGAAAGCATGGCCTCTTCCGCGGCGACCGACGCCGCCGAGCCGCCACTGCTTCCTCCTGGAACGCGATCCAGGTTCCAGGGATTGTGCGTGGTGAAGAAAGCCGAATTCTCGGTTGAAGAGCCCATGGCAAACTCGTCGGTGTTGGCCTTACCGACGAAGACCGCTCCCTGCTCTCGCAGCCGCTTCACGACCGTGGCGTCGTACACCGACTGATATCCCTCGAGTATGCGTGAGGCAGCCGTGGTCGGCGCGTCGACGGTGCAGAGGATATCCTTCAACGCCACCGGAATCCCGGTCAGGAGCGTCGCTTCGCCGCGTGCAATGCGACGGTCAGCAGCGCGAGCCTGCTGCCGGGCGACGGCGTCCATCACGGTGATGAAGGCATGTACGCTCGGTTCGACCCGCTCTATGTGTTCGAGATGCGCTTCGGTTAGTTCTTCCGCGCTGAACTCTCGACGGTCCAGACTTTGCCGCGCCTCGCTGGCCGTCAATCTTGTCAGTTCGATAGACACTCAGACCTCGCTCTCAGGACTCATCCAGCACCGCGTTGACCTTGAACATCTGGTCTTCGCTTCGCGGTGCGTTGCGCAGCACGGCATCGACCGGCAGCGATTGCTGCACATCGTCCTGCCGCGTCACGTTCTGGAGGGTAATCACCTGAGCGGTCGGCGCAATGGCCTCGGTGTCGATCTCTTCGAGCAGACTGATGTGCTCGAGAATTGACGAAAGCTGATCCCGCATTCGTTCGCGCTCGTCTGAGCGCAGCCCGAGCCGCGCGAGCATCGCGACGTGATCAACTTCGTCGAGACTAAGCTTCATGTCGACGGTACCTCTCAAGGAATGTGCATCGAATGGTGCCGAGAAGGCACAAGCGCGAGTGTAGCACATCGCTTGACGAAATCACCATTCGACCGCGTTCGTACGCACGACCTGTCCTCAGGTTTACGCGCTCGAATCGACGCGAATTTGCCAGTCTGTCGCATGTTTGGTTACTATCGTGGAGTTCTCGTCTCGTCGACCTTCCGCGCACAAGGAACGGCTGATGCCGTTGAGCTCCCTCTTCTCCAACATCCGCCAATGGACTCCTCGGCACGTTTCACGCGCCGGGTTGTGCTCCCTCTTCCTCATCGGGTCGATCGCCCTGTCCGCCTGTTCGGATACAGCCGACCAACGCGCAATCCAACCGGGGCAGGTAGCCACCGGGTTTGCGCCAACGCCATTCGGCCAATTCACACCGTCTTCCTACGCAGCATCGGGGCTAGCCGCTAGTCCAGGGAGCGCATCGCCAACCAACGGCGCGACGCCTAACGCCGGTTCTGTCGCCAATCTGCCCGTGTCCAATCGCATCTTCTTCACCGACGGTGGCGATCTGTGGCAAATCCCGGTGAGCGGCGGCGACGCGGCCCCGGTTCTCACCGGCCATAGCATTCTGGCCTATGCGCCATCTCCTGACGGCGAACAGATCGCCGTCATCTACACAACTGGAGATCCGGAACAGGAACACCTGGCCGACTTCCGGGCGGATGGAACGTCGGTGATCGATGTGGCTCTGAAGCAGCCAGACGGCGGCACGGGTTCGCCCCCCGGTGACATTCAGTCGATCGCCTGGTCGCCGACGGGCGATCGTGTAGCGGTGGCGCGGCAAGATGGCTCGATCGCCACGGTGACCAACGACGGCACCATCACGCAGATCGTGGCGCCCGACCCGGACCGTTTCCCCGGCGAGCTGAGCATTTCGCCAGACGGACAGACGCTCCTGTACCTGGACCCAGCGCTGCCGGATCACGACACGAGTCTCTTTACCATCTCAATGAGCGGCGGTTCACCCAAGGAACTGATTGTTGGGGACGGTCCTGCCGATTCAATCCTGGAGGCCTCCTGGTTGCCGGACGGTTCCGGCATCGCCTACGTGAAACCGGCGGCCTCCAGCCCGGCCGGTACCGGAGACGTCTTCACGGTCGACGTGAGGACGGGCGCGAGCGACCTGGCGGTTCCGTCATCTCAGTTTGCACCAGTGGCTGGCGTCGGCACGATGGCGTTCTCACGTGATGGGCACTGGGCCGCCGTCACCGTCTACGTTCCAGGCGGAAGTGGAAGCAGTTTTGGCGGATTGTGGCTGTTGAATCGGAAAACGAACGCGACGCGACAGGTGGTGATCGACGACGACATGACCGTCACCGACCTCTGGTGGGCCAACGGAACGCTCCTTTTTCGCACCGTGAAGGCGACGAGTGGGAAACAACCTCAGCGCTATGGCGGACTGGGGCCGTATGAGCTTTACAGCGTCAATCCCGCCACGGGAGAATCGACACTGCGCCGTCAAACCAGGTGATCACGATGCGATCTTGGATTGCAATAGGAACGGACGCGGACACGCTGCTCGCTAGCTATCCGATTCCATCTCAGTCGCGTTGAAGATGCTCTTGGCCGCCCGAATTCGAGGGTCGTCAAACGGATCAAGCTCGTCAGCTGGTGGCTCGCTCGGCCTGCCGTTGCCGTTCCTGGCCGGATGCTCCATGATGGTGGCTCCGCTCGCACGTGCCTGAGACCGCGCGTCGTCTGGATCGACGCAGATGACCTGGAAGGTCGAGCCCATATAGCGAGCAATCACGTCCTCGACCGCGCGCCGCGCACCATCCTCATTCAGCTTGTTGCGATGGAATTCATAGGGTGAGACCAGAATGATCTGGTCGTCCCGTATCGCGGTTGGATCAGTCGACGCCAGCAACGCGGCGATACGTGTATTGGCCGTCTTCACGTCACGACGGATCTGTGTCCAGTTTGCGACCAGCTTCTCGAGCGATGGACTGGCGGCGGGGATTGAGATCGACGTCACGCTGGGGCCATCCGCCGTCGACGGTTGCGGATCGTCAGCAATCGAGACGGGTTGCTCGCGCGGCGCTGCCGGCCGAACCGGTGTCGGCTCCGGCGAGCGCTCGGCATCGACGGCGTCACGACGGACCGGTCGCGCTGAACGCCCCGCACCTGGCACGGCGCGCATCGGATCGGGATTGGAATAGACTGGTCGCTCTGGCTGCGGCGCCGGTTCATTCGACGTCATCACCGCCGGTTGCGGTGGCAAAACCGACTCGACGAACGCGATCTCGAGCGGCAACTGCGCGAACGAGCCTCGATTCATCGTCCCTTCAATGGCGCTGAAGTTTTGGGCGAACCGGACTAAGTCTTGCAGCGAGAACGACTCCGCCTGACGGCGCGCGGTCTCGTCCGCGTCGTTATCGCGACCACCGGCTCGAATGTGCAGGAGCACTCGCAGATATCCAACGAATTGCCGGTTCAGCTGATGGACGTCCTCGCCGCTCTCGGCCGCCTCGGCGATCAAACGCAATCCGGCCCCGGCGTCGCGGTGTGACAGGGCCTCGACAAGTTCGACCAAACGCTCGTTGCGGCTCAGTCCCAGTACGCCGCGAACCGCCTCCGCCGTAACCAGGTTCGACCCGCTTGCATCGCGATAGAGCGCGAGCTGATCGAGCAGTCCTTCGGCATCCCGTAAGCTGCCGGTCGACTGCCGCGCGATCAGGCTCAGGGCCTCATCCTCGACGTCGAGACCCTCGCGATCGCAGATGGTGCGCAACCGACCAATAGCGCTTTCAAGCGGAATGCGCCGGAAATCGAAGCGCTGGCAGCGTGAGGCTACCGTATCGGGAAGCTTGTCCGGTTCCGTAGTTGCCAGCACGAACTTAACGTGCGGCGGTGGCTCCTCGAGCGTCTTGAGAAAGGCGTTGAAGGCGTCTTTGGTGAGCTGATGCGCCTCGTCGATGATGTAGAACTTCACGCGAAGTTGAGTCGGGGCGTATTTGACCTTCTCGCGCAGATCGCGAATGTCGTCGACCCCACGATTGGAGGCAGCGTCGATCTCAATGATGTCGACCGTCGAACCGGAATTGATGGCGTCACACGACGCGCAATGGTTGCACGGACGAGCCGCCGGATCGGGGTCCAGACAGTTGACTGCCTTCGCGAGCAGGCGGGCCGTGCTGGTCTTCCCGGTGCCACGCGGACCGCAAAAGAGGTAGGCGTGCGCCACGCGATCGAGGGCGATCGCGTTCTGCAGCGTCTTGGCAATATGCTCCTGCCCCACGAGCTCGTTCGGATCGAACGAGGTCGGCCGGTACTTCCGATACAATGACTGTGATTGGGCAGGGATGCCCGAATGTCCGCTAGGCTGCAGAGCCATGCCTATCTCATTTTCTCTTGGAACCGAGGCTGGACATGTGACGCGCGGTGCCTTGTCCGTACGCGAATTATACCGGAGTGCTCCGACACGGCGAAAGGTGGTCGACCATAGGAACGCTCTTCTTGGTGGCGACGCCGATCGGCAACCTGGAGGATATCACGTTGCGGGCGCTACGCGTGCTGCGCGAGGTCTCCTTGATCGCCGCCGAGGATACCCGCCATTCCGGTCGATTGCTGAAACATTATGAGATCGCGACGCGCCTCATCAGCTTCCACGAACACAGTCACGACAACCAGCGCGACACCATTATCAATGCGCTGAACGAGGGGGACGTGGCGCTCATTTCCGACGCCGGAACGCCCGGAGTGTCGGACCCAGGATTCGACCTGGTCAAAGCCGCGCTCGCGGCGGGACACAACCTCTCGCCGATCCCCGGTCCCTCCGCCGTCGTCGCGGCCGTGCCCGTTTCCGGTCTGGCGCCGGACGGCTTCCTCTTTCTTGGCTTCCTCCCGAGACGATCGAAGGACCGCCGCGAGAAGCTGAACCACGTGAAGCACCTCGCCTATCCGCTCGTCATCTATGAAGCGCCCCACCGATTGTCGAAGTGCCTGCTGGATCTGACCGAGGTACTTGGAGATCGACCGCTAGCCATCGCGCGCGAGCTGACCAAGCTACACGAAGAGATTATCCACTCCACGTTGCAGGCGGCTCGTGAACGATACGAGCGAGATCGACCGCGCGGCGAGTTCGTGCTGGTGGTTGCCGGTGCTGAGGAGAATCAGCAGCCCGTAGAGCCCGACAGCACCCGCGTGATGGAGCTGCTGAAGGCCCGTATCGCCGCGGGAGACGCACCAAGTGCCGCCGCGAGAGCCGTAGCCAAGCAGACGGGAGTTCCGCGCAGCGAAGTCTATACTCGGTTGAAGCAGATCGAACGAGACTAGCAATTGGCGCGAAACAGGGCGGGCTTCGTGAAGCGATCTGGAGGGCACAAAAAAACGACCCCGACGAGCCTTTACTTCTCGACGCCTGTTCACCATTCCGAGATTCATTTCGCATACCGACCGGAGCCGATGCTACGGAGTGCTTCTCGATCTGCCAACCGTCTGACCCGAATCTCTTCGAGCTTTCAGTTGATCCCTCTGGTTGCCCTTTGGGACTGAACTCTGCTCCGTCAGAGTGAACTGACTTTGCAGTGCGTCGATCCGTTGGAACTCCTCGGGATCGCATTGTTAAGATAGCATTGTGGTGACTGCTTGTCAAGACCTCCGAAGCCCTTATCAGCCTCTTCCACCACGGCAGTCGGCTTAGGGCCTTATCGCGATCCGTGGCCCAGCTTGCCGGCCTGCGCGAAGATTCGCTGCAGAATCACCAGCGTCGAGGCATAGGTCGAATCCATGCCGTAATACGAGAGTCCGCGCGCGCCGAGCGTCTGGCTCCGAGTGTACGGCGTATCTGAGGCATAGTGGATGATACCCAGGTCGACCGGAATGCTGGCCAGATTGACGTTTTCGCCGATGCCGTGACGCGTCAAGAAGGTGTCCTGGTACAGCGCGCTGAGGTAGGGCCCCGCCTCCATCTCGACCACCGTGTAGTTCTCTCTATAGAAGAAGTCGAGGTATTCCCGATTCTGGAGGTACGTGCCGAGCACCGTGACGGCTCGTTGATGATCGAGCGCGGATCCATAGACCAGAAACGGCGCAAGATCCTCCGCGGAGAAACAGTTGTCGAACCAATAGGTGTTGCCACTGTGCTCGTCGTAGACCTCGTCCGAAAGCATGACGTCGCCGATGCGCGCGTTGAGCGTGGCAGCCTTCCCTAATACGTAGACGCCACGTAGCTGATAGGTGCTCATCGCGATCTGATTCAAGATGTGATAGGCAGCCGAGCCGAGCGGGTAGTTGATGTTGATGACCACGGCCCCTGACGCGGTCGCTTTGTCGAGACCGGCTGCACCGAGACGCGGATCGAAATCGTCCGGATTGAGACGATCGATCTCGATGATCTGCGCAGCCACGTCCACCGCCACACCGGGGTCGATGGTCGTGATGCCGCGTTCCTCCTCTTCCCGATCGCGCGCCTCCCGCTCTTCGGGGTGCGTGGCGTAGTAGACGCGGGCGGAGTAATAAAGGAAGTTCTCCCAATGACTGCGCGTGTGCCCCTCTTGCAGCTGACGCAGCTCTGGCAATAGCTCCGGATGCTCGGTTTGCTCGACAAAGCGCACCATCTCGTCGCGACGGCGATGGGCCGCGCCGGAGAGGACGTTGGCGATGCCGTGAATATTGGAGGAGATGAAGTAGAGCGGTCGATCGGCTAACCCCCTGCGCAGCAGCTCTCGTTCGATCGGCGTCCACCAGGTGCGCGTGCTGCGGGAGTAGCCTACGTAGGTGCCGCCGAGCATCTGCATCGTCAGGCGCTTCTTCTCCGTCGCGATCTGGGCAAGCGTCATCCAGAACTCATCTCCCCAGGCGGAGTGAAGTCGCAGCCAGTCGCGGTCGTCGATCGAGAGCCGCTCACGGATCTCCTGGTCGACCTCGGGCGCGACAACGTCGTCGTCCGCGACCGCGGCGACGAGTGAGCCGAGCCGTTCGTCTCCATTGATCAGGTCGCGCAGCTTGTTCCACTCGATCTGCCAGGCCACGATGGTCGGAATGAGGTCGTCAAGATCGGACGAGGACGCCACGTACGCCGCCAGCGTTCCGGCACCGTCGTCGTACCAACGGCGACGTCGACCAGGCGCCGTGACCGGGGTCCAGCTCTCCAGGTTCGGATAGCCATTGCGCGCGAACGCCCAGGAGGATTGGCCCAGGAGAATGTGCTGCGCTGAGGTGATCGATCGTGGCAGACGCAACGTGCTGTACATGAAGGCGCCCATGTCGGGTGTCGGTTCGTCGGCCCCGGCGTGCAAGCTCGACTGAATATTGACGTGGGCTGGCACCAACGTCTCGACTCTGACCGGGCCCGAACTGCGCAGGAGCGTGTTGTAGGTGCGGACGTAAAGATCGACCTCGCGCTTGCCGGCGAGATAGTCGGGGGAGGTTGCCGTCGGCCGCCTGGACGACGTATCGGAACGAGTCTCGTGCGTCAGCTCAGGTCTCATGTGACTCCCTCCCAGGTCGACGACGCCCAATCAACCATCCGTAAATGTCCGATCTCTAAGAGTCTCGGGAACACCACTACGCTTCCGGTGAATCGAGCCACTCAGACGTATAAGCTCACGAATCGCTGGAACTCCATCGTCACGACTTCGAGTTGAGTCCGTCCCGCGAACGCCTGAAGACCAGTTCGAGCAGCAGTAAGATGAGTCCGGCCGCTGAGACAAAGAGGAACGCGAGTCCGCCCCAGGGGAAGGCGTGACCGAGCCCAGCCGAAAGCGCCACGATGCCGCTCACCAGCAGGATCCAGCCGATCGCCGCCGACCAGCGCCGTTGCTGTCCGTAGAGCACGCCGACGAAGAGCGTGTAGACAGCCATGAAACCGGAAAGGATCTCCTGTGACGTGGACAGAGCTCCGCAACTCCCTCGCGTACGGCCGGACGAATCGTTAACCAGCCATTCTACCGCAGTGCGAGGTGCCGTCCAGCGAATGGAGATTGGGTTTTGGTTAGGATGGGGATCGTTGCGAGAGCAGGGAAGCGGGCGCTATACTCACGGCTGCTGCGAGCCGAAGTGGCGGAATGGCAGACGCGACGGTCTCAAAAACCGTTGTCCGCAAGGGCATGTGGGTTCGACTCCCACCTTCGGCACCTCCTCCTGGTTTTCGTTATTCTGATGCGGATTTTTGGTCCTTTCGTCAAGCGTTCAAACGGTCTGAAGACGGTGTGCAAACGGACGATGTCGAGATGACGAGATCGCTCGCACACCACACGGGACCGGCGTGCTATTTGCACGGATTCATAAATTGGCTTGCTCCATTCGTTGGACCATCTTTATGTGAGAGTCCGGCGGTCACTATCACCGTCTCCCGATAATGCGGCGATCGACCCTTCGCTACCGCGTAGACCGATCGGCGCAACGACGACATCTCCACCATCCCCGGCAGCTCATCACGAACGATGCGCGCATCAAGCTACAGCGCCTCCTTCCGGCGTTTGATGCATGAGAGACGTTGAGTCACCCCAAGTGACTTCACGAATCGTGACCGTAGAGCTCGTTCAATCACGTTGCCCCGCGTGCGAAGTGCGATCGCACCGGTAGAAGAGGTACTGATGGATCGAACGAGTCTCGGCGCAACTGAAACAATTCTCGTCGTGTCATTGCGGATCCGCAGGAGCGGTCTGTCGCGCACCCCATGCTAGCGAAGCAGGTGGGGCATCTTTGTCGGTGGGATCATTTGCCCTGCTTCAAGCACGATGCAAAGAATTAACGTTCTGTTACCAATATCATCGTCGTCTGAAGAACAATCGTCACTCTAATCACCAACAATCGATCCATGGTCGCTGTCACGCGGCCAAGAGATTTTGCGGCCACGCCTTGCGGAAGGCAGGCAGGAAGCAATCGACGTCTCAGGTCGCGCTTAGCCTCATTGTGATCGTAGACGGTGAAAGGGGCCGGGTGAATGTGGACTCAGAAAATTCCCGAGTGGCGAGACATGCGGAGGTTGAGACCTCGACAGCGGCCATCTCGGCATTCGGTCGGACCGACTCCACCTCGCCGTAATGAATCGGTGTGGTCGCGCTTCATTCGGCTAACGATCACGTTCGTCATGATCTTCGCGCTGGGGGCTGCACGGACAACAACGACGGTGCACGCGTCGACAACGTCCATCAATCTGGTCCCGTCAGCCGACGCATCGGTCTACAAGGATCATCCGACACTATCGTACGGAACACGCGACACACTTGAAGTCGACGGCTCTCCCATCAAACAGATCTATCTCCAGTTCGACGTTCCTGCTCTGGCTGGCACAGTCACACACGCAACCCTGACGCTTCACGTGGTCGACTCGTCAAAGCAGGGAGGCGACGTTTCCACGGTTTCCAACAACGGCTGGAGCGATTCGATCACGTGGGCCACGCGACCGCCCATCGACGGGCCGGCCCTTGCCTCGATTGGATCAGTCAAAAGCGGCAAAGATGTGTCGGTTGACGTTACCAGCACGATTTCTGGTACGGGCAAAATCACGGTCGCGATAACGTCGAACGCCGGCGACGGCGCCGACTACTCTTCACGCGAGTCAAGCCATCCGCCGGTTCTCTCTATCGACACCAGCGACGGAGGCACGCCACCTGCGCCGTCCAGTTCAGCGATAACACCACTGGCAGACGCAACAGTCGAGCTGTCACAACCCACTACATCCTTTGGGGCTCGTCACTCTCTTGAAGTCGACAACTCCCCGGTGAAGAACGTCTATTTGCTCTTCAACGTCCCACGTTATGACGGTCAGATGATCACCAAAGCGACGCTAACGTTGTCGGTTATCGACTCGTCGGACCACGGCGGAAACGTCTTCACGTTGTCAGATACCACGTGGTCGGAATCCATCAATTGGAACAGTCGACCAGCAATCGATGGTGCTCAATTCGCATCGCTGGGACGCGTTCACGCAAACACAAACGTCACCGTCGACATTACAAGTGCCATCAAAGGGCCTGGTCTCCTCTCGCTTGCCATCACGACACCATCGAGCGACGGCGCGGACTTCGATTCGCGCGAGTCGACACACGCTCCAATACTGACGGTCGACACAGTACCGTTACCCTCGCTCACGCTTCCGGTTCGGGCAGCGTTTTATTACCCGTGGTTCCCAAGCGCCTGGAATCAGCAAGGATACGATCCATTCACGCGCTATGTACCGACGCTTGGCTACTACGATTCCAGCGATCAAGCCGTCATCGAGCAGCAGATATCCTGGATGCAACAAGCCGGTCTGCAGGCAGGCATCGCGTCATGGTGGGGGATCGGCACACCAACCGACGTCAATTTTCACAAGCTTCTTCAATCGAACAACAACGGATTCAAGTGGGCGATCTACCACGAGCAGGAAGGAATTCGCGACCTTACGCAAGATGAGATTCGCGCCGACCTCACCTACTTGCAAGAGACCGCCTTCTCCGATCCTGACTATCTTCGGGTTGATGGGAAACCTGTCGTCTTCGTCTACAACACCGACAATACCGATGCGGGAGTAGCCGAGCGATGGGTGCCAATCGCAAAAGAATTCAACGTCTACCTCAGTCTCAAAGTCTTTGCTGGTTACCGCAGTGTCACGCCACAGCCCGACAGCTGGCATCAGTACGCGCCGTCGTCGCGGCTCGACAGACAGTCTGGTTATTCGACTACGATCTCTCCTGGATTCTGGCGGATTGACGAGCCGAACCCGCGTCTGGCACGAGACGAAACGGCCTACGCCAATGCAGTGCAACAAATGGCCGCGTACAACGACCCATGGCAACTCGTGACGTCCTTCAACGAATGGGGTGAAGGGACGGCTATCGAGCCATCTACTGATTGGGGCACACGGTACCTCCAGCTGACCGCGGGAGTTCCAGTATCGAGTCTCCCGGCGCCGTAGTCAGCAGCGATAGGTAGCGCCCGGGTCGTGCGGAATATGGCAATCGACGTGTGTATCCGGGCCAAGTCACTTTGAAAGACAGACGAAACTAAGAGCTACAGGACCGTGATGACAAAATCGCGGACCGGTAGCTCTTATCGTATTTGGACGATATGACGTACGGGATGCGCTGCTCGCAATCGAGCACTGCTGCTGCCTCAGACAGATACAGGCCTAGCGCATTTTTCAGAGCGGTTGCCCCCGGCTTCTGCCCGCGGGAGAGCGTCTCCTCGGTCGTAGTCCGAAGGGCGTCATAAATGTCGCCCCTACGGAGAAACGTCGTAGGGGCGACATTTATGACGCCCAGTTGACGCTGCTCTGGGCAATCCTTCCGCAAATTGCTTTAGCGATCGGCAAGTGCGGGTGGATGCCGGCACCTCCAATCGGTCCGGAAGTCCGAGGCGTAATGCTGATCGATGTACTCGCCGACGCCGTTCGCGGCTCTTTCGACACGGCCATGAGGCAGGCGAAGGCATAGCACTGAATAGCCCTCTGGGAACATCGTTGCTGCTCTCGCCGGATGGACCTCGTACTACCAGGATGATGAACAGCAAGCGTCATGAAGCGCGAGACCTCGCGTCACCGGTTATTCGCTATCACGCGACGTTCAAGTGACCTGGGATGCCCATCGTTTGTTCGCACATACGGACACATTGTCCGCGCGAATATTGCGAAAGGCGTGGCGTACGAACGCCAAGTCAGAAGTTGTCCACTACACGACTTCTGTCTACCTGCGATGCAATGATGCTGACAAACTTGCCGTCTGGAACACGGGCACTCCCAGACGAGTGTTGCTCTCCTCGATCCGCCAAGAAGAGCCTACGATCTCCAGCTGATGGTATCGATAGGACAATTGAGAAGTCCTGAAGAATTCAGTCTTCGGCGCGTAAGAGCCTGACACTCCTTTGAACGACAGTCGGCGCTTCGATCTTGCAGGCTTTCGCCAAACCGTCGATGACAACCGCAGGCTCGACCGGAGTCATGAGCGCACGAATGATCACGGCATCTGTCAGCGGCGGTGGTTGGTCAGACAAAGACCGGAGCGTCGCTCCAACGGCGAGCTCCATGGCAACGTCCAGCAGCGCGTCATGCACGAGCCTGCGGTGCGCCGAGTCGATAGCGTCGAGATCGTTGCGAATCGTCGCCCCAACCACCTTCAGCAACATCGACTCCGCAACCGCCTTGTTGACGGCTGACTCGGTCTTCTCCGTTGGCCAATCTTGATCAATTGCTTCGATGAGATCTGCGAGTGAACGTAAGGTCGACGGAGTCGTAATACCGACGTTCATCGATCACCTCTCTGAAAAGCAAAAACACCAGCGCCTCTGCTTCTTCAGCCCCCTCATAACACCATCTCACAGATTGGCACCCGTTGACAATCCGTCCACGCAAAGAACATCACGTATCGATCACTCCAGGTCGCATTGGAAGGGTTCCTCAGAAGCCGCGACACTGGTCCCACAGTGACCGACGTGAGGCTCGTTCGACGTCGCGCACGACGGTGCGCTCGACCAATTCGTCCAATATCCACAACACATCAACCAGGTCTTGCGATGGATCGATACGTTGACGAACGGTGAGAAATCGGTCGACCAGCAGGTAATGGTTTTGCCTAATTCACAGGAAAAACGAGTACTCATAGTGTCGTTCAAATCAGTCCCCGGTACATAAGTGAAACCAACACTACCAGGTGTCTCCTCCGATGCCATCCAGCTGGAGGTGTCTGATCGAATGTACTCATGGTGCGACCACGTTCGAGGTCATCTGCGAGCGGACGCAATTTTCAGCGAAAAGCCATCGGCTCACGACGTCGACTTAAGCCCATTTGTTCGGATCTTGTCCAGAATAGTTGACATAGCGACAACGTGTGATAATCTCAATCCTAAGTACACATGTTGAGAAATTGTAAAGTCTCGGTGGGTGTGCTGGCCTCGGGTCGTGATGGCTGGCCACCGGCCAAACAGCCGAGCCTCCACAAGTTTGTCTGCGTGCGTTTGCGCACGGCTATTATTGACAACTTATCGGATGCGTTGACGCGCGGACCGTAAAGTGGGCACCTGGTCCGTGCTGAGCAAGTGGTGCAACCGGCCGGATTAACGTCCTCGCCGGTTTTTTTGCGATCTCGTCGGATCCGCCACGTGCGAGATACCACGAAAATGGAGGGATGGCGGCTACAAGAGTTCAGGTGAGTGGAGGGGCAAGTCTGGATGAAAGTACTAATTGTGGATCCCGACGTTGTCGGGAGTCGGTTTCTCAACTTCGTTTTCCAAGCAAATGGGTACGACGATGTACAGCTTGCGTGCACGGGCCGGGAAGCACTCGAGCACGCACAGAACGCTGAGTTTGGGCTCATCGTCACTGAGATAGATCTTCCGGACTGCCATGCCGCGGACTTGTGTGAAAACCTGCGAAAACAAAACTACTGCGGTCCGATTATCGTGGTATCGGAAAATGCGTCGGTCATGGATCGAATCCGAGCCATCGACGCTGGCGCGGATGATTTCATGTCCAAACCGATTGACCTTCCCGAGTTTCTGGCCCGAATCGCCGCCGTATGTAGCCGCTACCACCATGAGGACCACCAGGCTTTGAGCCGAACGCTTCACGTCGGCGATGCGGAACTGTCGGTGAGAGATCTTCGTTTGACGATCGCCGGACGTGCGCCAATCCATCTGACTCCTACAGAATGGCGTCTGATGGAGTGCCTGATGTCCAACGCGGACGTTGCGCTCAGCCGAGAAACCCTGGTGAATCGCATCTGGGGGTTCGACGTATTCGGAGATAGCAACCGGCTAGACGTCTATGTTCGTCGACTGCGGCGCAAGATCGAACGAGATCCAACCGCTCCAGAGTATCTCATTACCGTTCGATCGGTTGGGTACGCGTATCACTCGGGTCACCACGCCGGCGATTATCGGCCTGTGGAGACTCACACGAGCGGCTTCGGCAATTCATTCCTGCCAGAGGTGCTGTCGGTCCGTGACGAACCTTTTCAAGCTGATTTCACCGTGCCGTTGGCACAGGAAGAACATCCGCTCGAAGAGTTGGTCAGCTAGTCGTTTCGACTCAGCGTTGCCGGTTGCGTGCAGCCTGCGAACGTCGCAGTGGCACCAAGTCGGTCGACTCCTGAGTCATCTGGTGATCGATACGATGAGGAAGCTCCGAGCGACATCGTGGTTTGACTCAGCGGATCGATCACCCGGTTGTTACTGGATTCTGAACGAATTGTCATCATTTCCCTGAGGAAGGGGTGGGGTTCTCGAATTGGGAACTCCTATTGTCCAATTGAGGGCGAAGCAAACAGCGCGAATGCAGTCCTCGCTCGATCGTTCGGACGCAGTTGGGCATCATAGCTCGTTGCAGCCTGGCCGGGACTCAGTGCACCAGTTGCATTCCCCATCCAGCACAACACACGCAGAAAACGGAATCGAACATGCGAATCGTTGTGGCGGATTCCGACTCATTGGCCGGCAAACTCCTGAAATTCGCACTCGTTGAAGCAGGCGAACAAGCGGTCGTCTGCAGTGATCCAGCGGATGCGATTGATCAGGCCACCGGTCACGGAGCAGATGTCGTCCTCGTCAACCTTGACTTCGATCATGGACGCGGAGTGACGCTCTGCAAATACCTACGCGCTCGATCCTACGTTGGACCGTTACTGGTGTGGGGAGAGCGTCGACGTGAAGACGTGCTTCAGGCCTATGAATTCGGAGTTGATGACTTCATCATCGAGCCCTTCGATCCGCGAGAGGCGATTGCACGAATGCGCGCAGTCGTTCGACGCTTCGAGCGGTTCGATAGCCGTCGTATAGGTCTCCTGCGTGTAGGTTCGGCTGAGCTCTCGGTCGGCAAACTATCCTTTCGGATCGCTGGCGGACCAGAGATTCAGATCAGTCCGATCGAAACCCGCATCCTCGAAGTTCTGATGCGAAATCGCGAGATCGTCCTCAGTCCAGAGGCTCTTCGCAGGAATGTTTGGGACGACGAAGTAGACGTGGGAGCAAACCGCATCCAAGTGTATGTTATGCGCCTACGACGCAAGATCGAGCCAGATCCAAACAATCCAACCTTGATTCACACCATAAGAGGCCTTGGCTACGTCTTTCGTGTCCCGTCCCGTCAGGCGGAGATTCGGTCCAACGCACAACCTGAGTGCGTCGCTGATCCGGCCCCATTCTTGCCGATATGAGCGGTGAACCCGTCAACAGCCCTTCCAGCACGCAGTTACGTCAACGCCAACATCACGCTCGGTTGAACAAATATTCAGCGTACGGGCGTGAATGTCATCATCTCCTGCAAGGTTCCTGAACGATGCTATGTCTCGCCAGCGTAGGAAGCAAGGATACGTCAGGGACGGTTTGAGGATTGATGGTGCCCCCTCGTCCCGCGACTAAACCTTCGAATCCTTGTCGCCTCGCTGGCTTCCCTTTGATAGGACTTTCCACGCCGAGCACCGCTGCCGGGCGCACACACGTCCCGAGCCCACGACTTGGGACGTGACGCCTGGGGTGTGGCGGCGTTTCGTGCGGCGCTATTCATCTTGGAGAGCGGCAGGACATGGTCACCGACCTTCGCGATGATCCTCGTATGTTTCTTCATCCGAGCGATATCTACATCTGGGAAGCACCCAAACACCTACCGCATGATCGTGTTATTTGGCGGGCAAAAGGCAATGTTCGGGGGAATTTTCCTGGGTTTGAACGCGGGAGTGGCGAAATCGTCGATGCGGACATTCAGCTCACGCAGAACATGCTCGCTGTTGTGAGTGATCGAGCAGCGTTCGGTATCCCAAGTGGTGCGATCGAGCGGGTCGCGCTCGAAGCGAGTGACGAGCTGTCGAAAACGTCGGTCTTGACCGTTGACTTTACCGATGGGTTGGGTCAGCTCCGTCGCCTGTGGCTGTTGATCAAGCGCCGCCAACGACTCGGATCGCCCCGTCGGCGAACCGGACTAGTAGGCGGATTTGCCCATGCAGGCGTACGAGAACGGCAGGACACGCAGGTTGTGAGCGGTGTGACGCGTATGACCACACCGCTACCGAATCGTCGACATCCAATTGGCGGTTCCAAACTCACATGCCGCGTCATGGTGAGTCTGGCGTCCGGGGATTACCCGGCTGATCTCATTGCGTACTCGAATCACCTCGAGATTCGATGCTTCGGGATGATCCTGGCGTTACCGTACGCCGATGTGTTGGCACTGGTCGCCCGAGAGTCGACTTCCATGGATCTTCACGCAACATATTTGGTCTTCACCGATGACGACGTTCTGTTATCTCTCAAAATCGGCATCCCAGTCGCTGCGGGCAATGAGCGCGCATCGGCTGCGGAGACGCTCGCGTTTCTCGAAGCCAACAAGATCCCTCGGTACGACGCAGGAGATCTCCACGCCTATTTCGCTCAGTCAGGAGATTTCGGAAGCAGCAAGGTCAGTCGACCGACGTTGGTCTATTCAGATTCAGAACTGGCAAGCCTGCCGGTCGAAAACAATTCACGTAGGGATGTTTCAAGGCGTTGCAGCGACGCCACCGAGTCGGCGGCGTGGAAAAGCGCGCTGGGATCCGATAGGTGGAGCCCATCCAGAGCACGGAACCATGAGACGACGTGGGCCGCGGAGAAAACGAACCTGTACCAACAGCTGCTCCAGCACGCGGCCCACGGGTTTCAGTTATCCGCGACGCTGCACGACCAAGGTCTTCTCACTGATGTTGAATTCGCCCGTCGGCGCGACGCGACGATCGACGAACTGCAGCATACCCACAAATTGATTCAGTCACGTCTGCTGTTCGACGCCGGCTTGATCACCGCAACAGAATATGAACGGATCAGACGAAGGGCCATTCTCACGTTCTCCCGAGCGAGTGTGACGACTCATGGAGGTTAGCTCATCGCAACCTCCCGTGTTGAAACTCATTGAACGTTCGGACCACCACATCACAGATTCTCCGTCAGCTACCACGACGTGCTGTCCGCACTGCGTCGTGGTCTCCTCATCCCGGGGATCATTTCCTGTGTGCAACGCGATGCCGATACTGGTTCCGCTCTCCCGCGCACGCATGCGAACGCATTGTCAGGCGATCGAGTTCCCAACCTGCCCCCATTTCATGTACGTCGCGAACGCCATTCAACGCAAAGAAACAGGCAGGGTCACGGCGACTCGGCCTCTCACCTGGTTGGTCCAGACACTCGCAAATTCACTCTGGGTAGTTGGCATCCCTCTGGGAATCACTCTCATCATCATCACCGCACTCTTCCTGACACAATAGTCAGAACCGCATTCAGGAAATCGTCATCGTTCACCGTTCACGTGCGTCTCCCGCGACAACTTTCAGCCGAAACTGGTCCCGACCGTCGTTGCGTTCCGCATCGGGCGGACGGCTACCGCCGTTGTGTTCGCGGACATCGATCAACCCCCGTCACCACGCACACGGTGTTTGCGTGCAGCGAGGCAGACACCAGACCGGCATTCGTTCGTACGCACAACCATTGGGTGAAGGTCACCTGTGACAGAGTGACAAATTAGGCGAACAGCTAATCGCTCGAATAGGTGGTCGCGTGCGGCGGAACCTCAACACAACGTGGAGGACACGCCGTCCGGACAGAGGAAAGTGACTGTAGGTCAACAAATTACACACCGAATTCAAACCTTCACGCAGCAGTCGAACAACATTCACCGATTTGTCAGACGCCGAGTCCATTCTATGTTGTTAAGAAAAGGCTAATTCAAGCGACTCGCGTCACCAGCAGCGATTCCTCGTGGCTGGAGTTTTCGTCGGCAACGGACGGGGCGGATCGGCCTTTTCAACGGTTTCGGTGAATGGAGGATGAGCTGCATGCCGGCCCTGGCACCGTACGACGTTGACGCACCTGAACTCTCAATCGTCGTTCCCACCCGCAATGAGGTCGGAAACATCAAGGAGCTGGTCGAGCGACTGCGTAAGTCGCTGACAAACATCTCGTTCGAAATCATCTTCGTGGACGACAGTGACGACGACACGCCAGCTGTGGTCGAGTCGGTCCGAAAGGAGACGCGGTCGCGCATCTCTCTCATGCACCGCGAAGCCAAGGCCAGAATTGGTGGTCTCGGGGGAGCAGTCGTGCTTGGGATGCGCGCGGCCCGAGCTCCTTGGGTTTGCGTCATGGACGCCGACCTTCAACATCCACCCGAAATGGTCGCGAACCTCTTCGTGAAGACACGGTGGGACGACCTCGATCTCGTCGTGGCCAGCCGGTACTCAGGTGGTGGGGAATCAAGCGGCGGGCTCGCAGTGGCCCGACGATTCGTCTCCCGGGGCCTGACGAATCTCGCGAGACTCGCTTTCGCGAAACCGCTACGAAAAATCAGCGACCCGATGAGCGGATTCTTCATGGTACGGCGAAGTGCCGTTGATCTTGACGACCTGCATCCGCATGGATTCAAGATCCTCCTCGAGATCATCGTGCGCAACCCGCTGCTGCGAACGACCGAGGTCGGGTTCACGTTCGGCAAGCGGCACGCAGGAGAAAGCAAGGCGTCCGCTCTCGAGGCGCTGCGCTACCTCACGCTGGTCGCCGAACTGAAGGCTGGGTCTGGCAGTACACGACTTGGCCGATTCGTCGCGGTCGGACTCAGTGGCGTACTGATCAACATGATCGTCATGGCCGCCGCGACCGGGCTGTTCGGAATCTTCTACTTGTTGTCGGCTGTGCTGGCGACCTGTGCGTCTACGATTTGGAACTTCGCCCTCACCGATATGTGGGTATTCCACGATCGAAGCTCGAGGCCTGGTCGAATGACACGATTCGGGCTTTTCGCGTCCATGAGCTTTTCGGCGCTCTTCTTCAGAGGTCCGCTGATTTATCTCCTAACCTCGGTGCTGCTCGTCCATTACCTCGTGTCGAATTTTGTGTCTCTGGTGGCGTTCTCGATAATCCGCTACGCGATTTCAGACTCGTTTATTTGGAAGGGGGGCCAGGAGTTGAAAGCGTCCGACGGTTTCTTTTACGACATCCACGGCATCGTTACGGTGAAGTCCGACGTGCGGCTGCCGGAGCTGGCTGCGTTCATGTGTGATACGGCACTTCCACGGGCAACGATCAACGTCAAAATCGGCGGTCTGGTACAGCGCCGGCGACAAGCACACGCCGACAGCGCGAACTCGAACCAGTTCTCATACCACGACGGGCTGGGCCGACTTGGCTTCATGATCGACGTGGACATTTCGGACACGGTGGAGATCGTCGCGTCGCCGCTCCTGCGCTTCTCTCCACACGTCCTCTACACGAACGTCGTCGAGCCAATTCTCAGGTGGACGTTCGTACGTGAGGGATACGCTCTGGTCCATGGTGCGTGCATCTCCTTCGGTTCAGATGCCTACCTTGTGACCGCCCGCACCGACACCGGTAAGACCACGACGATTCTCAGGATCCTCGATCGACAGCGACGAGCCTCCGACGACTGTTCGTTTGTCTCGGACGACCTCACGCTGATCAGTCCGGATCGCAAAGTTTTGACGTATCCAAAGCCGCTGACGATCAGCCGGCATACGGTAGCGGCCGTCAACACGCCATCGCTCACGCATAAGCAGCGACTCACGCTCTTCGTACAGAGCAGGCTTCACTCTCGTGGCGGGCGAAAGGTCGCGCTTCAGATGTCGCGCAGTCGCCTTCCGATGGCTACGATCAACACCATCACGCAATGGCTCGTGCCGCCGCCAAAATACCGAGTCAACCAGCTCATCCCACGAGTGAAGACGACTCGCGAAGCACGGCTCGCAGGCTTGTTCGTGATTGAACGAGGTGGAGACGGCGAAACAATTCTTGATGACGCCAGCGCGATCGACATATTGCTTAGCAACAGCGACGACGCGTACGGCTTCCCCCCCTATCCGGCCATCAAGGAACACCTGTACGGCGTAGGCGAGCGCGACCTGCGACCGGTCGAACAATCAATTGTCCGGCAGGCGCTCACCGGCTTACCGGCCAGCCTGCTGAAGAGCTCGACGATGGACTGGTCCCGACGCATACCCATGATGATTCCGGGCAAGGAACGTGTGCGGCCCCTGCCCCCATTCACGATTGGCGCGCCCGCGAGTCCGATCACGCAAGCGTCTGCCGACTAGCTCGACCTTGAGGGAGTTCACGCCGGTCCACGGTGACCGGCGGACGCTCTCCGCTACGACCTGCCAATCATTAGAAGACTGGAAAGTCCATTGACACTCAGTCCTACCGTCCGAGATCAACCAGCAGCCTGGGAGTCTCAGTCACAAATCGCGACGGACGCAACCGTCGCGATTCCTGGTTGGAATCTTGATATTCGGTCAATCGCGACATCGAGGGTTCTCGTCGATGGGGCGATCCTGGCGATGGCGCTGGCGAGCGGAAGCTTTCTGCGCGTTTGGGAAATCAATGCGGTCGGTTTGAATAGTGACGAGGCCGTCTATGCTGGGCAGGCCGCGGCGATAGCCGGGCAACCCGTGCTGACTCAGTTCTTTCCGATTTTCCGCGCCCACCCGTTGCTGTATCAGTTCTTCTTGGCGCTGGTCCTGCCCCTGGGCGGCCAGGATCACGTGGATCTCACCGGGCGACTCCTCTCGGCCGCGATCGGCATCGTGACGATCGTGCTCGTCTTTCTATGCGGACGCCAGCTCTATGGGCAACGAGTCGGAGCAACAGCGGCGCTCATCATTGCGCTGATGCCCTACTCGGTCGTCGTCTCTCGCCAGATACTCCTCGACGGCCCGATGGCAATGTGTGCGACGCTGACGCTCTACTGCCTGATCCGCTTTGGAACGACCCGAAATCTCGGATGGCTGTATACAGCGGGCGCAGCCATGGGGCTGACGGTGCTGGCCAAGGAAACCGCCATAATTCTCGTTGGCGGCATCTACATTTTTCTTGCGCTGACGCCGGAACTGAGAGTTCGAATTCGCGATCTTGTGATCTCAGTTGCCTGTATGACCGCGGTCATACTTCCATTCCCAGTGTCGTTGAAACTCGCGGAAGGCGGCGGGTCGCAACGTGCCCACCAATACTTCGTCTGGCAGCTGTTCCGACGACCAAACCATGGGTTCAGCTTCTATCCGACGACCGTCCCGTGGGCCATCGGACCACTGATTCTGGTTGCGGCGGTTCTCGGATTTTGGTTTCTGCGACGCAATCAATCCTGGCGCGAACGGCTGCTCGCGGCCTGGATCGTGATGCCGTGTCTCTTCTTTCAACTTTGGCCGGTCAAGGGATTTCAGTACCTGCTTCCAATCGCAGCGCCGTTCGCGATCCTGGCCGCTCGAACCGTGATCCTATGGCGACCGCAGGACGCATTCAAGTCGCCGCGTCTGAAGTCGGCCACACGGCACTTCAATTTGATTGCCGTGGCAATTCTCGCCACTTCCCTCGCGATACCCGCGTGGCAAAACATCCAGGCGCGCACGTCCGGGCAGTTTCTGGCTGGTTCCGGCGGGATTCCAGGCGGTCGCGAAGCGGGTCTCTGGTTGGATCAGAACATACCGGTGGGTTCGACCGTCATGACGATCGGCCCCTCGATGGCAAACATCATCGAATTTTACGGTCACAGACACGCGTACGGCCTGTCGGTCAGCACAAACCCGCTGCACCGCAATCCGTCCTATGAACCGATTCAGAACCCAGATGCAGAACTCCGAGCCGGAGACATCCAGTACATCGTCTGGGACTCATACTCGAGCGACCGATCAGCCACATTTGCAAACAAAGTCGTCGCGTATGCGCATGAAATATCATGGCCGAGTCGTCTACACCCAATCAGTTCCAGTCACTGACGAACACGGCTCTACCGTTGAAAAACCGGTGGTTGTGGTCTGGGCGGTGCACCCATGATCTCGTCAATCCGGCTTGCGCGAATGACCGCAGTCATCGCCATCTTCTGGGTATTCGCCAGCCAAATAACGATGATGGGAACTTCCGCAAGTGCGCAAAGCTCGACCCCCATCAAACACGTCATCGTCGTGATGCAGGCGGGGCATTCATTCGACAACTACTTCGGCACGTATCCCGGTGCTGATGGGATCCCTGCAGGCACCTGCATGCCGGTCGACCCGACTGACCCGAACAATGGGAACTGCGTGACGCCATTTCATATAGGAAGCACCGACGTGCAGCCTGGGAATCTTGACGATAGTCAGACCACTTCGCAGCTTGATTACAACGGCGGCGCCATGGACGGATTCGTCTACGCGCTCAGTCAGCGGAATCAAGATGGACGATTGGCGATGGGCTACTACGACGATCGCGACATCCCGTACTACTGGAACATCGCCGATCAGTACGTGCTTTTCGACCACTTCTTCAGCTCGTCGACTGGTGGGAGCAAAGCGAACTACCAGTATTGGGTTTCAGGGTCATCTTCGGCAGATTCAACGGCCGATACGTCAAACGCCAGCGATCTGCCGACGATATTCGACCGCCTTCAGCAAGCTGGGGTGAGCTGGAAGTTCTACGTCGAGAACTATGATCCCGCGCTGAACTACCGAACAGTTGACCAGTACGCGGCGAACCGCGCGTCACAGGTCACATCGGTTCCAGTTTTGTCGATGGATCGGTTCATCGATGATCCCACGCTCGCCAGCCACATTGTGAACCTCGCTCAATACAACGTGGACCTGGCAAACGACACACTTCCGGCTGTCGCCTACATCGTCGCATCGGGTCCGAGCGAGCATCCGCCGACCAACATCCAGTCCGGCGAACGATTCGTCCGCTCGCTTTTGCAGTCCTTGATGACAAGTTCGTCATGGAACTCATCCGCGTTCATGCTCACCTACGACGACTGGGGCGGATGGTTCGATCACGTCTCGCCGCCGCGGGTTGATGCGAACGGCCTTGGTTTCCGAGTGCCCGCGCTGCTCGTGAGTCCGTATGCAAAACAAGGATACGTCGATCATACGCAGCTCGACTTCACCTCGATTTTGAAGTTCATCGAGGTGAACTACGGGCTTCAACCGCTCTCTACGCGAGACGCGACCGCGAATGATCTTTCGAGCGCGTTTGACTTTCAGCAATCTCCCAGAGCAGCTGCATTCATTTCGATGGATCGCGGCAACCCCACGCCGACTGCCGCTCCAAAGCGCTATGCGATCTACGCGTCATATAGCTCCGCGGTACTTCTTGCTGGCTTGTCATTCAGCACGGTTGTCGTGATGCGGCGTCGAAAGCTGCGTCTCCCGGAGGCAGAATCGTGATCAAAAAGACTTCAATCCGATTCATTCTCTCGATCTTCGCGATCGCCTTCGTCGCGTGGCTTGGAAGTCACGGTACAGCGAACGCAGCGACGTACTCGCCATCTTTCTTGACGCTCACTCCCATTGGCGACACTCACGCTGGTGAGACGGTGACCGTCGCGGCGAGGCTGACTGGAGCCGAGGGAGATCCGAATCGGCCCATCGCGAACGGATTAGTTTTGATTCGGCTAAACGGCGCACCGTTTCGCCAGGTCAATACCGATGACAACGGCGAAGTGAGTGCCACCATCCACGAAACGGTCAGCGGATCTGTGCGCGTGGACGTCTTCTTTGCCGGAAGCGATTCGGTCCTTCCGAGCGACGCATCAACGAATTTCAACGTCGGGCCCGCGGTACTTGAAATTCAAACCGTGCCTGCCATTCCGGGGGTTGAAGTCGGAGTCGGCGCCCAGACCTTCCAGTCCGATTCCAACGGTGTCATTCACATAGAGGAAGCGGTCTCCGGTAACTACGATCTTCACTTGATGACCCCGACGTTGGAATCCTCTGCATCACGCGCCGTGTTTTCTCGTTGGTCGGATGATTCCTTCCCTGCGGATCGATCGATCAACATCTCATCGACTTCGCAACTGCAATTGGGATATGAGACAAGCGATCTCGTCTCACTTCAGTATTCAGACCCCGGAGACAATACAGTGAGCTTCTCGCGAATCACCGACGTGACGGTGAGAAGTTCTACTGGTGCCGTAACCCAGTTCCAAACCGACGAGCCGCACTGGTTCGACGCGACACGAATTGTTCGGCGACCGACTGGGCTCGAGAGTGTTCCGATCCAGTGGGGGATCGACAGCGTCACGATTGACGACTCGAACGTCGTCAATATGGGCCAACAACGATTTACGCCAGTGCCGAACGATACCTGGAACGTTCGACTACTCCTCTTTTCTGCCACCTTCACGGCGCATGACGCACTGTTCGGGAATCAGGTCGGACAGAGCTTTGAGGTCACGTTTCCAAACGGCACCAAACAGGTGATGCCAGGTGACGGAGACGGGCGACTGACGCTGAACTCAATCGTGCGGGGGACGTACATGGTTCGCGTCACTGGCGTACGGGGACTTGCGCCAGCGTCTCCGGTGGTCGTGTCCGGAGATCAACAAGAAAGCCTGATCGTCGTGACCTATGTAGACGTCGCGGCTGGGGCGGGCCTCGCCCTGTTCATCGCCGTCTGGCTCCTCCTGATCGGCCGTCCGACCATCATGCGCTCGCTCGGTACACGCATACCCGCTCTGTCCGATCGTCGGGTCTACGTTCGATCCGGCGTGACGGTCCTCGCGCTCGTTGCCGCTTTGCTCATCACCTTTGATGCACGAGTGCACGGTGACAGCATGCCATTTATGCCGGACCTGAGCTCAGCGTCCGCGAAACAGTCACAACTGAACGGCCCGTTGACGACGACCAACCCGCTCGGAGTCTCGATTGTGGCGACGTCGACTCCCGCACCGCAGCCGACACCCACTCCAACCCCAACGCCGACGCCAGCGGTCACGGGCACCACGACGGCAGTCACCGAGTCTGCGGTGACGCAGTTCTCGGTAAGTCCAGTTTTCGCCTCGTTTTGGACAGAAAATGGCGGGCTTCCCATCTTTGGTTACCCCATCGGGGACGTCTACTCGGTGCAGTCGAGCAGCGGTGTAGTGGCGCAGCAGTTCGAGAGACAGGTGCTCGAACATCACCCCGAGAACAGCGGGACTCCGTATGAAATCGAGCTGCGTCGTATCGGCGTCGAATACGCCGTGCAGCACGGCCTCTTCCGAATGTCCGCGTTTCAACCGGTGTCAGCGAATTCAACGCCAGCAGGGTCCGGTTGCGTCCTGTTCAGCGCAACGAGTCACAGCGTTTGCGGCGCCTTCCTTAAATACTGGGGCAGTCATGGGCTTGATTTCGGCGACACCGGCTCATCGTTTCGAGAATCGCTCGCGCTCTTCGGTTATCCAATCAGCGAGCCGTTCGTCGATCCTGAGACTGGCCTGACAGTGCAGTACTTCGAACGGGCGCGTTTCGAGTATCACCCTGAAGATAGTGAGTCAGGTGCCGTGGTGCTCGGTCGCCTGGGGATGACCGAGCCATGATTCGACATCAATTTCAGTACAAGACCTTGGTGTATGTCTTGGCGCGCGGCGCGGTAGCCATGCAATCAGCAGCGATCGTTTTGGTCCTGATTTCGCCGTTGGCAGCCGCGCGATCTGTTACATCGTCGTCAACGCCCGTGACCGTTCTCCCGATCCCAGTCCTCGCCTACTACTACATCTGGTATACGCCCGGTTCGTGGGATCGGGCCAAGACGGACATCCCAACCCTCGGGCCCTACTCCAGCGATGACGTGGCCGTCATGCGCCAGCACATCGAATGGGCAAAACAGGCCGGGATTACGGGATTCATCGTCAGCTGGAAAAACACCTACGTGCTCTCACGGCGGCTCGACTCACTGGTTCAGGTTGCGCGCGAAGAGAATTTCAAGCTCGCAATTGAATACGAAGGACTCGACTTCAACCGCAATCCGATTCCGGTTTCGCAGGTCGCCAGCGATCTTGATTACTTCATCGCACATTGGGGGACTGATCCCGTCTTCTCCATTTTTGATCGGCCACTCGTGGTCTGGTCAGGAACGTGGGAGTACTCGGCGGATCAGGTTCAGTCCGTATCGACTGGCCGCCGCGATCGCCTCCTGATCCTCGCCAGCGAGCGCAACGCCACCGATTACAACCGGTTGGCCTCCTTTGTCGACGGCGACGCCTACTATTGGTCCTCCGTAAACCCGACGACATTCACCGGTTACGCCGACAAACTCTCGTCTATGTCGGCGGCAGTTCACAAGAACGGCGGCTTGTGGATAGCACCTGCGGCGCCGGGATTCGACGCGCGCGCGGTCGGCGGCACGACCATCGTCGATCGGGCTCAGGGAAACACGCTTCGCACGGAGTTCAGTGCCGCATCCAGCTCAAATCCAGATGCGATCGGGATTATTAGCTGGAACGAATTCAGTGAGAACTCTCAGGTCGAGCCAAGCAATGCCTATGGGCAAACATATTTGTCGGAATTGACGGACCTTATTGGCGCGCGAGTGCAACCAATGGCGAACTTCGATTCCGACGCTCCGAGTGGGTCGACGATCAGGCCGCTCAGGAGCTTCTCACCACTCTTCGCGTTTGGGGCCGTTCTGCTGACCGCCATGGCGGTCGTGTCGATTCGCGCCTTCAGAGGCCCGTAGCGGCAAGTTTTCGACTCGCGGATTTTGCGTTTGTGTCGATGGTGGTGGTCGCCACCGCAAATCATCACTCGGACTATCGAGACGGTTCGACCGGTGCGTGCCGCAAGGCAGCAATCTTCATTAGGGGGGCACGTGGGAAAGTTTGGGTATCCGAAGGAATGGTCCCATAACCAGCGGGACCGGTCGATTACGTTCAAATCCGTTCGTTGGCTGATGATCGCGGGCGTTCTCGCCGCGACAGCCAGCATCTTCCTGCCAGCGACCGCGTTTGCGGCACCTCCGTTTCAAGTCACGACACAAATCGACGTGACGGCCGTCGCGGTCAGCATTCACGAAGTGGATCTAACCTGGGCCAGCAGTTCTCTATCACGCGGCTTTGATATCGGCATCAGTCGCGACGGGCAGTATCTTGGGACCGTGAATTCGTCTGCGACCCATTATGAGGACTACTCTGCCGATCCGGCGACGACGTACATCTACGAGCTCGATGCGCAAGATCGACGAGGTAATTTTCAGGCGATCCTGGGGACCACAACAGCAACAACTCCCGCCGAACCCGACACGGTGAGCACCGTTCCACCAAGTGAACCCGAAGGCTTCAGTGCAACTCCCGCGGCCGACGGCGGCGTGTATCTCGATTGGTGGGCCGCCAGTGGGGATAGCGAGATATCCGCATACCGCATCTTCCGTGATGGATCACTCCTCACCACGATCGGTTCCGGATTCTTGAGCTACATTGATGAGAACATCAAGCCCGGCAAGACGTACTCGTACACAATTGAGGCCCTCGATGTATTAGGAAACCATTCAGACGATACGTCGGCGCAGGTCACTCTGCCCAAGAATCCACCCACCGGGAACAAGCACCAGGTCGTGCACGGCTACGGTTCGAAACTCACGACCTCAACTGCGTCGACAACCTCTGCTGCTGCCGTCGCTCCAGCTCTCAGCCAGTCTCAGGGAGTTGCGCCGGGATACGACTCGGCACTCCGACGATATCCGTATCTCACCGACACGGTCGGACAGTACGCGACGATCAACTGGGCGACTGACCAGAGTGGGACCGCTGGATCGGTCAAGTACGGGGCGGTCACCGGCGGCACATGCACACCGACGATCAGCGTGGACGCGACGCATACGGGGGTTTCAGTAAACGGGGTTGGCGAATATCAATGGAAAGCCAGTCTGTCGCTAACGCCAGATGCCGCGTATTGCTATCGCGTGTACCTCGGGAATATCGATCTGCTCGGCAGCAACAGTACCCCGCAGTTCAAGACTCAGGTGGCGGCCGGCTCGAATGAGAGCTTCTCGTTCGCCGTTTTCGGAGATTGGGCCCAGCTCGACAGCACGGGTGCGAATACCGACATGGCCAATCTGATGCAGCAAATCGCGAATAGCGGCGCACGCTTCGCCGTGACCGTGGGTGACAATGGTTACCCGTCCGGCACGCAAACGAACTATGGCGACCTGCAGCAGACCGGTCCCAACACCAGTGCTGTCTTTGGCCCTTCTTTTTGGGCCGTGCCCGGAAGCTCGATCCCCCTCTTTCCAGCAATCGGAAACCACGGCTTTGGAAGCTCGGCCTCATACCACCCTCAATTGCTGAACTTCCCGGAGGATCAGGCAGTCGCACAATCTGGCGGCAGCTACTCAGTCGTGAACTACTGCTGCGTGAACGGAATCGCATCGGGCAACTACCCGAACGCGTGGTACGCGTTCGACGCGGGGCCGGCGCGATTCTACGTTCTGGAGGCGGCGTGGCCCGACCAGAACGTCGGCAACGCCACAATGTATCAAGATGACCATGACTATCACTGGAGCATCAGCTCCGAGGAGTACACCTGGCTGCAGCAAGACCTGCAAAGCCATCCGAGGGCAGCGAAGTTTGCCTTCTTCCATTTCCCGGTCTACTCGGACAATGCGACTGAGCCCACCGATCCATACCTGCAGGCTCCAGGTAATCTTCAAGGCTTGCTCGACCAAAATGGCGTGAACATTTCTTTCTTCGGCCACACGCATACGTATCAACGGAATACGCCGGATTCGGCTGGAATGGCTACGTATCTCACTGGCGGTGGCGGCGCGAAGCTCGAGCCGGTCGGGGCGGGCTCGGCAAAGTGCAGCCCCAATGATGCCTACGCGCTCGGGTGGTCATATTCAGCGAATGGCGGATTGGGTGGAGGTAAAGCCTGCGGCAGTGCGCCTGTTCCGACGTCCGCGAGTCAAGTCTTCCACTTCCTTTTAGTCACGGTCGCCAACGGGACCATTACGGTCACGCCAACCGATTCGACCGGCAACGTATTCGATCAAATGAGCTACAGCTATGCGTCAAGCGACACTCAGGCACCAACGACGCCAACGAACCTGACGGCAACGGCAAGCGACCCGCACCAGGTGGATCTCGCCTGGACGGCGTCAACCGATAACACCGGAATCACGGGTTACACCATTTATCGTGACGGCATCTTGTTGAACACGGTCGATGGATCGACAACGACGTTTAGCGATACGACGGTTAGCCCGGGCACGACGTACAGCTACACTGTTGACGCGTTCGATGCCGCGGGAAACCACTCGGATGCGTCGAGTCCCGCAACTGTGACTCCGTCCGCGGACAACCAGCCACCAAGCGTGCCTGCCAATGTGGCGGCTCAGATAAGTACCTCGTTGCGGGTCAATCTGAGCTGGGACGCCTCAAGCGACAACATCAGCGTCAGCAACTATGACGTCTATCGAGACGGGACTCTCCTTGCGGCGAACGTGGTTCAAACGAACTTCGTCGACGTGTCGGTGAAGCCAACCACGAGCTACGGTTATCAGGTGCTCGCCCGCGACTCGTCCGGAAACGTGTCGGCCCTCAGCGCAATCGCGAACGTCACGACACCCGGTGCTGTATTCAGCGACGGCTTCGAATCGGGGTCGCTGGGCAGCTGGACGACGTCGAAAGGGTTGACCGTAGAAGGGAACGCGGTCAATAGCGGGAGTTACGCCGTCGAGGCCTTGAGCACAACAAGCAATACGACGGGAACGTACGCCAAGAAGACGCTTCCGAGCAGCTATGCCGAAGCCTATTTCCGGAGTTACTTCGAGGTCGTCAGCGCGACCAATCAACTCAATCTCATGCGTGTGCGCACGACGTCTGGAACGAGCCTCGGCTATTTGTACGTGACGACGTCCGGCACGCTCGGCTTACACAACGACACGACCGGAACCAACACACTCAGCGGCGCCACCGTGCTGCCCGGCACCGGATGGCATTGGTTGACATTGCACGTGTCGATCAACGGCGCTTCAAGCACGACGGAGGTTTGGCTCGACGGGGTACGCCGTGCCCGAACTAACGCTGACCGCGAACTGGGGCACGTCGCCGATCGGCCAGCTTCAAATCGGTGACACCGCCACGGGCAAGGTCTACGACGTGATCTATGACGACGTGGCCTTCGATCCAGTCACCGGCGACGTTCAGCCACCGAGCGTACCAACGTCGGTCGCGGCGAACGCATCGCAGGCACTGAGAGTTGACGTCAGCTGGGCAGCTTCGACTGACAACGTCGGTGTGACTGGCTACGATGTCTACCGGAATGGCTCGCTCCTCTCTCGCAACGTCAGTCAGACGAGTTTCACTGACGTCCTGGTTGATCCGAGCGCCAGCTATAGCTATCAAGTGTTGGCGCGAGACGCGTCAGGCAACGTATCCGCGTTGAGCACGTCGGCCAGTATCACGACACCAGCCGCGGTATATTCTGACGGCTTCGAATCCGGGACGTTGAACGCGTGGACGGTCTCACACGGGTTGATTGTCGAGTCGACCACCGTCCACGGAGGAACCTACGGTGCCGAGGGGACGGTCACAAACGGGAACGCCTACGCCAAAGTTAGCTTGCCTGGTGCCTATGGCGACTTCTACTTCAGAGCGTATCTCGATCTGCTGAGCAACAGTAGCCAGGTCAACGTGCTGCGCTGGCGCGATCAATCAGGGGCCACGATTGGCGACCTGTATGTGACGGCCGGCGGGCACGTTGGGCTGCACAGCGACGTGACGGCCACGAACATCTCAAGCGCGAGCTCGCTCTCCGCCGGCAGTGGCTGGCACGTCCTGGAAATTCACCTGATCATCAACGGCGCCAGCAGTCAGACTCAGGTTTGGCTGGATGGGGCAATCGTGCCGGAGCTCACGACAACCGGTAATTGGGGTACTGCGCCCATCGGTCAGATCCAGATCGGCGATACCGCGTCCGGCACCTACGACATCGTCTATGACGACGTGGCGTTTTCTGGAGTCACCGCCGACGTGGCGGCGCCAACAACTCCGTCCAACCTTCACGCCGCCGCCAACGGTGCGAACGAAGTGGATCTGACCTGGACCGCGTCGACTGACGACACCGGAGTCACCGGTTACACGATATACCGTGATGGCACGGCGCTAAGCACGGTTGACGGCACAACCACGAGTTACAGCGATACAACAGTTCAGCCGGACACCGGCTATACATATACGGTCGATGCGTTCGACGCAGCCGGTAATCACTCGCAGCAGTCGGCGCCGGCGAACTACTCTCCGGCCGACACGACTCCTCCGAGCGTTCCGGATGGTTTGACCGCGACGACAACCGCGTTACGAGTTGACCTGAGTTGGGCAGCGTCCACTGACAATCGTTGGCGTTGCCGGGTATGACGTCTATCGTGACGGGACGCTCGTCGCATCGGTAGACGGCATAACGACCACTTATACGGATGTCGGAGTCAATCCGGGCGGGAGCTATGGCTACCAGGTTCTGGCGCGTGATGCGGCCGGGAACGCCTCGGATCTGTCGGCGACGTACTCCGTAACCACGCCCGCTGCGGCCTTTGGTGACGGGTTCGAGTCTGGCAATCTGTCAGCATGGACTTCCACCAAGGGGATGAATGTTGAAGGGAGTCAGGTGCATGGCGGTAGCTACGCGGTCGATGCGTCGAGCGATAGCAGCAACACCACCGGGACCTATGCCAAAAAGACGCTGGCAGGAACGTATACCGACGTCTACCTACGTGCGTACGTCAATGTCCAGAGCATAGGGAACAATCAGATCAACATGCTCCGGCTGCGGACCGCTTCCGGAACGTCACTTGGGTATCTCTACTTGACGAGCAACGGAATTCTGGGACTGCGCAATGACACGATCGGGATCAACACGCTTAGCTCATCGGTCACGCTTCCCGGCAGCGGCTGGCATATGCTCGAGCTTCATCTCGTCGTGAACGGTTCGAGCAGCACGACGCAAGTCTGGCTCGACGGAACGCTCGTGCCACAGTTGTCGCTGACAGGAAACTGGGGCACCAGTCCGGTCGGACAGATTCAAATTGGTGACACGCTTACCGGTCGCATCTACGACATCGTGTATGACGACGTGTTCGTCGCAGGATCCTGAGTGTGATGGGCGGGCGTTCAACCATCGAAGTTCCGATGGGACGACGCCCGCCGCTCATACGATTACGCAGCATTAGAGCATTTTTCAGAGCGGTTCTGCGCGGGCGGAAACTGGGGACGTACTTGTCCTCGGTCTCCGTCCGAAGGGCGTCATAAATGTCGCCCCTACGACGCTTCTCCGTAGGGGCGACATTTATGACGTCCAGTTGACGCCTCTCTGGGCAATCCTTCCGCAAATTGCTCCAAAACAGATGCGAGAGGGCTGCCTATTCGCGGTTCATAAAGATGGGTGTGGCGCGCGGCGCGAACCGAATCGACACATCCCATTGCTCGGGCGAAACGATGGGTATCACGAGACCGTGATTGGCCGGGCAAATGGAGTCTTTACATTCACCATCAACGTTGATGACGCCGTCTTGGACGAAGGGAAGCGAACACGCGCCAACATCGCACAGCCACATAGCATCCGCAGCCATCGTCGCGCGATAATGTGCCATCACAAGGTGGGACGCACAACATCGAGGAGCATGCGAGATGGCCGATTCTGAGCCGAGACTGGACGAAAGCTACATGTCTCGCATCGCGCGGCTGGCCCATGAGCATCCGGACCGAGATGCCATCGTCTTCGCGCCGATATCCGGCGAAGAACGATCGGTCTCCTGGTCCGCGCTCGAGGACTGGACGAACCAAATTGCGAGATTGCTGGCCGATCGCGGTGTAACCCACGGGTCGATGGTGGTGACCGGCGAGTGGAATTCGCCGGAACTGATCGCGTTCACGATCGCCGCCTGGAAGTTAGGTGCGCGTGTATTGCCACTCCGAGCGGCGCTGCCAGCACGGGAGCGGGATGCGATTCTGGAGCTGGCACAACCGGCGTTAGTCCTCTCTGACTGGGATGAACTGAACTGGCCAACCATCCGGACCCAAGAGCTGAGCGCAGCCAGCAGTTACCCGAACAATCCCCTCCCGGACGTGCCGCATCCCGGCAAGGCGATCGGCTCAGGCGGCTCGACCGGCCACCCCAAGCTCATCATCGACGCGGCCTGGAATCCGGTGGCTGGAGTCGAAACCGGGCGCAGACTCGGCACGCGCCAGGGTCAGACACAGCTGATGGCCGCCCCGCTCTATCACAACTCCCCGTTCCTGCAAGCCTTCACTGGCCTGGCGGACGACCACACGCTCGTAGTGATGGAGAAATTCGATGCCTCGCGCGCCGCAGAGCTAATCGAGCGCCAGCGTGTCTCGTATGCCTACCTCCCACCAATCCTGATGCGCCGGTTGGCGCTGCTGCCCGATTTCTGGCAGCGCGATTTCTCCAGTTTCGAGGCGATGCACTCCTCTGCCGCGGTCTGTCCCGTGTGGCTCAAGCAGACCTGGATCGACAAACTGGGACCGGAGAAGGTGTATGAGGTCTACGGATCGGCGGAGGGCATCGGTGCAACGATCATTCGAGGCGACGAGTGGCTCGCGCACAAGGGGAGCGTCGGACGCGCCGCCATGAGCGAGATCCGCATTCTGAACGAAGCGGGTCTAGCGCTCCCACCCGGGGAGGTAGGCGAGATCTACATGCGCCGCCGCGATGGCACAATCCCCACTTTTCACTACGTGGGTGACGCTTCCCTGAAGATCACTGAGGATGGTTTCGCCTCCATCGGCGATCTCGGCTGGCTCGATCAGGACGAGTACCTCTACATCGCTGATCGTCGAGTCGACATGATCGTCTCTGGTGGAGCCAACGTATACCCAGCAGAGGTGGAGGCGGCACTGAGCGAGCACTCGGGGCTGGCGGATGTGGCGGTGATCGGGGTTCCCGACGAAGAATGGGGACGGCGTGTGCATGCCATCATCGAGCCGCATGATCCGGCAAGCCCTCCCTCGATCCACGAGCTCAACGCACACGTTCGTGAACGAATCGCTTCCTGGAAGGCGCCGAAGACGTACGAATTCGTGGCGCAGCTACCGCGCAATGAGGCAGGCAAGATTCGGCGCACGTCACTCGCAGCCGAGCGAGAAGAGGGCTGGAGCGAAGGGATGCTCCACGTCCACTCGTAGTGCTTGTTGGCGTTCCGGTCCAGGTCCCGCCATGTGAGGTTGGGGTTGCCGAGAACTGATACACGCGACGTTGCCTCAACAGCCCTGTGACGCATGATTTGGTCAGAGAACCGAACATGCGACTGCCCGGCAGTCATGGCCGCAATCGAGCGACATTAGCCGGGCAGTGTTGCTGAAGATCGTGAGCGGCGACTCGCTGTCACCGCTCAATTTTCCTGTGACATCATCTGGATTACAGCGCGCGGCGGCCGGAAACCAGATTGACGATCAGCACGATCACGGCGATGACGAGCAGGATGTGAATGAACGCACCGATATGGAAAGCCAGGAAACCTAGCAACCACAGGACCAACAGAATCACGAATAGCGCCCAAAGCATTTCTTGTTCCTTACCTACGGGCCCAATACCACGCATGCCCCCCAATCCGCGAACATGCGCTAGCTATAGGTCAAGAACCGTGCCACTGACTTATGAAACAACGTTGGATGCCTCCGCTCCCCCATCCTGATCCTGCAATTTGCCGTTCGCGCTAACACTTATGTCATGTATGCGCACCATCGTGAAGGATGCGCCAAACTGCGTTCGCGCTCCCGTGTGGACGCTCTGTTCCGAAGATTCACACCACGATGGAGCCGGAATCAGATCGTCACCAGCATCAGAATTGCCGCCACGCCCATGATCAAGGTCGCGGACCAGCCAACAACGTTGACGACCCGGCTGTTTACCTGCCGCCCCATCACCCGCTCGTTGTTGGCAACCAACATGATGATGACCATCAGAGGTGGCGCGATCAAGCCGTTGATGACCGCCGAATAGAAGAGCGCGGACACGGCGCTGATGTTGGTGAAGTTGATCAGCATCCCAATCAACGATGCGGCCACGATCACGGCGTAGAACGCCTTGGCGCGATACCACGGCCGATCGATGCCGACCTGCCAACCGAGGGACTCTCCCACAGCGTAGGACGCGGACCCAGCCAGCACCGGGACTGCCAGCGTACCTGCGCCGATGATGCCGACAGTAAAGAGGAGAGTCGCCAGGCCACCAGCCGCCGGGGCGAGTGCCTTGGCGGCGTCCGCGCTGGAGGCAATGTGGTGATGCCCCGATTGAAACAGTGTGGCGCCGGTCGCAACGATGATCGCGAAGAAGACCAGATTCGAGAGACAAATTCCGGCACTGATATCCCAGATGCTTCGTCGGATCATGTCCTCACTGACGTCGTGGGTCCGCACGCTGGCTCGCTGCGCCGTCTTGACCGCTTCCACTTCCAGGTCCGCTTGCCAGAACCAGAGATATGGGGTGATGGTGGTCCCCAAGATGGCTACGAAGGTCGTCAGATAGGCCTTGGTGAAGGACACGTGCGGGATCAAGGTGTACTTCAACACGTCTCGACCAGAAGGATGAGCCAGGAATGCCGCACCGATGTAGGCCAGCAGCGGCAATGTGAGCCACTTGAAAATGGTCGAAATGATCTTGAAGCTGCCGAAGGTCAGCGTCAGTACGATGGTCAACGTCACCGGCAGCACCAGCCAACGAGCAGGAATGCCGGTGTCGATCTGGATCGCCTGAGCGATGGCGCCGATGTCGGCCCCGAGGTTGACCGTGTTGGCGATCAGCACCAGGATGGCCGCTGGATAGATGATCCAGTTGCGACCATAGGCCTGTTTGATCACCCCTGAAATGCCGTCGCGCCGAACGAGTCCAATGCGGGCCGAAATGAACTGCATCGCCAGCATCAGTGGGAGAGTGAAAAGAGCGGTCCAGAGCATGGCGAAGCCAAGCGACGCGCCAGCCGTGGCATACGTGATGATTCCCGCTGGATCGTCGTCCGATGCGCCGGTGATCAGTCCCGGACCCAGCATCGAAAGGAACCCCACGAGGCGACTTTGGTGCCGTTCTTCTCCGTCGGGGTTGTCCGGAGAATCATTGATGAGGACCGGACGGCGCCGGAGCGCTGGCTTGACGCGCGCGACCGCTACGGCACTACGCCCTTTGACTGCCTTCATCGACATTCCTGAATCTCCTCCGAGGAATCGCCATTGCACGCACGATTCGCGCAGGTGGCCGTCGCCTTTAACCAAAATCAATGCCACGGCCACGCCGGGCGCAACGAATAAATCGGCGATGGCGAAACGAATGAATTTGATAGTCTTGCGATCATCCATGTGTGTTTTCAGGATGGTGCGGGCAATGATCGAAATCCGCGCAGATGACGACGTGAGGCCATCGATGGTCAATATTGAAGGAAGACTGATCGCGCTCGGACCGCTGCGCCGCGATCTGCTCCCTTTCTATCAGCGTTGGATCAACAGCTTCGCCACGCAGCGCACAGTGGCGCAGGTGCCGCGTCCATGGACATTGGAGCAGGAGCAGCAGTGGATCGATGGTCAGTTGACGGCCTCCGCGGAGGCGGCCTTCACCATCTACGAGAAGGCCTCAACGCGCCCGATCGGCACGACCAGTCTGGTCGCGATCGATCACCGAAACGGAACGGCCGAATTCGGCATCCTGATCGGGGAATCCGACTGTAGGGGCAAGGGTTATGGCACCGAAGCAGCGACTCTCATGCTCGACTACGCTTTCACCGCTCTCGGGCTGAGGAATGTTCTACTTCGGGTGATGTCATTCAATCTGGCTGGACTTCGCGCCTACCAGAAGACTGGATTCAAGGAGATCGGCCGCTGGCGTGAAGCGCACCTGATGAACGGGCGTCGCTACGACGTCGTCTTGATGGACTGCGTCGCGAGCGAGTTCCAGAGCAAGAATCTGACTCGCGACTTCACGCCGAATCGCCCTCCGCTCGAGTAGGCTCACTACTCATGCCGTAACGGCCGGTCAGGATCACTCCAGCCACTCGGTGATGAAGTGGTCCGTGGCGTGGATGTCGAGCTGCTTGAGTGGCCCGTCACCTGAGTTGACGAACGTGTGTGCTTCGCCCGGCTGCACCACCACCACCTGTCCGGCGACGGCCTCGATCCTTGTTCCATCCACCGTAAAGGTGGCGCACCCCTCCTGGACCACGAAGACCTCGGCATAGGGATGTCGGTGCAAGCGTGGCCCGCTGCCTGGTGCGCCATTCACCATGATGAAGCACACGCCAACGTCGCCGTGCTCGCGTCCAACGAACTCCAACGCTGTTCCGTCGACGTGCAGTTGGTTGCGTTCGAGAAGCACTGCCATGAAGCTCATCCTTTCGTTGGAGCGCGCTCTTACGCGGCGGCGCTACACGGTCAATCGCTGGAACTGCCCGCATCGTGCGTTCTGGTGGCGAAGTGCTCCGGCTCGTAGGTGCCTGGCACGTCCTCGAAGGTGATCGCGAAGCGGTTCCAGACATTGATGGTCGCGATGCTGTGTACCAACTTGACCATCTCTTCGTCGCTGAAGTATCGCCGCGCTTCGTCGTAGACGTCGTCCGGCACGCGTTGGACCGCGATCAACGTCACCGCTTCCGTCAGCGCTAGCGCGGCACGTTCGCGGTCAGTGTAATAGGGAGTCTCGCGCCACAGACTCAAACCGTAAAGACGCTGCTCCGTCTCGCCGCCGGTGCGGGCGTCCTTTGAGTGCATGTCGACGCAATAGCCGCAGCGGTTGATCTGTGACGCACGAAGCTTGATCAGATCGAGCAGTCCCGGCTCCAGCCCACAGTGGGAGCTGTAGTGGTCCATAGCGTAGATCGACTTCATGCCTTCCGGGAGAACTTCGGAATAGTCGAGCCGTGCTTCCATCTCGTGCTCCTCGCGTCGATTAGCTGATCCAATGACTCCAGAGTATCGGAGATGTGGCTCCTCAGAAAGGTCCACATTGGCTTATTTTCACAGACCACTCTGCGTGGGTTCAGAGGCACATGCGACGAGAGCACCTGTCCGAAAACCGCGAGAATTCGTTCAATGGCGCTGCTATAGTCGAACCTATTCGGTGCACGGCACCAACAACGTGATTCACCGGTCTGGAGGAGGATCCAACGTGACGATCACCGACCTGGAGCGCATCGCCTCCTTCGATTCCGCCACGCGCAACGACCAGCGCTTCGATGGGCAGTTCTACTCGGCCGTCCTCACGACTGGAATCTTCTGCCGTCCTGGCTGCCCTGGCAAACCGCGCGCGGAGAACGTCCGTTTCTTCTCTACCGCGGCCGCGGCGGCCGAATCCGGCTTTCGTCCTTGCCTGCGTTGCCATCCCGAGTCCGCGCCCGACGCGCCTGAATGGCACACTACGTCGCCGGTAGTCGCACGGGCTTTGCGCCTGATCGGCGAAGGCGCACTGGACGACGGCGGCGTGACGGAGCTCGCCCGCCGATTGCGCGTCAGCGCGCGCCAGCTGCAGCGGCTCTTCGTCGAGGAGCTTGGCGCGCCGCCGGTGGCGGTGGCGCAGACTCGTCGACTCCTCTTCGCCAAGAAGCTGATCGATGAGACCGATCTGTCGATGGTCGACATCGCGTTCAGCGCGGGTTATTCCAGCGTGCGTCGTTTCAATGAGGCACTCAAACAAACGTATGCGCGCACACCGAGCGAGCTGCGCCGCAAGCGTCGACGTTCCAACAGTGACCCTTCCATCGCCTCGGTCGAGCTCAAGCTCTTCTATCGCGATCCCTATGACTGGCCGGCCATGCTGGCCTTCATAGCGGAACACGCCACGCCGCTGGTCGAGACCGTCGACCGCACCATCTATCGACGCACCATTCGAATCGGCGACGTGCGAGGCGTCATCAGCGTTCGGCCGCTGGTCGACAAACGCGCCGTTCTGCTGCGCGTGCCGATCGAGCTTTCCCGCTATCTGCTGCCAATCACCGAACGCATCAAGCAGATGTTCGATCTCAAGGCCGACCCAGCCCTCATCGCGGAGGAGCTGTATCACGAGCCTGCGACGATCGAGATAGTCGAGACTCACCCAGGCGTGCGGTTGCCCGGCTGCTGGGACGGCTTCGAAGCAACGTTAAGTGCGTTGCTCCGGCGTTCAATCGGAGACAACGCCAAGGAGATTTTGACGGCGCTCGTCGAGTGCGCCGGAGACCAGTATGCTGAATCTGGGAGCCCCGCGTTGACTCGCCTCTTTCCAACAGCGGAGCAGCTCCGAGCCGCACCGCTCGACGAGATCGGCATTCCGGCGCCACTCGCCGAGTCGATCCGCATGCTGTCGGATCGAGTGATGGACGGAACGATCGACTTCGGAGCGGGAGTCGAACGACAACAGCTCGAGGAACAGCTTCGAACTATCCCGGGTGTCGACGAAGACGTCATCCAGTACGTCGTGTTGCGCTCGTTGGGGGAGCCTGACCTCGACCTCAGCGGCAATCCGCTCCTGTTTGGATGTTCCGAGAAGCGCCTGCCGGGCTCGATCGACAGCCCGTGGAAGAGCTATGCCGGAATGTATCGCTGGGCGGCGAGCCGAACGAAATCGCCACTGGCGGTGTGAGCCGCGACCGTTGGTCTCATTCGACTCGCCGCAATAATGAAAGGAAACGCGACCGTGCCCACCGCACACGACGACGGATACCGACCTGGCGACGCTCGACGAGCTCAACCGCAACTACATCCGCTCCGTGCAGGAATCGGACGTCGCCTGGTTCGATCGAAACCTGGCTGAGGACTTCCGCTGCAGCAATCCGGACGGCAGCATCGTCGATCGCGCAGGGTTCCTGGAACAGACGGCGCGTCCAGTGACCATCTCAGATTTGCAGGCGGGCGACGTCGAAATCCGGCTGATGGGCGACTTCGCCATCATTCACGCCACCACCAGCTACGCCCTGGCCGACGGCGCCGCCAAGCGGGGGCGCTACACCGACGTCTGGACCAACCAGTCCGGTCGCTGGCTCTGCGTCAGCGCGCACGTCACGCGCGGATAGCTCGCGCTGATCCATCGTCGCGACTTTGTATCTCGCGGCGCACCATCGTCACAACCCTGTGACGCTGGTTGGTCCAGGATGGTCTCGGCACGGAGCGCACCGCAGGCCGCCTGACGAACGTGTGCCACGTCCGTCGCCAGCGATGGACCAGCGCCATGAAACGTCTCACGCCAACACGTCGCACGTTCATTAGCCCACTCATTTTCGGAGTGTTGCTGATCGGAGGTTGCGTCATCAGTAGCGGAGTCGACCCGGGGAATGTCCAGACCAACGAGCAGACGATCGAGTTGGGGCAGGCGACATCGGTCAACGCTACCATCGACGCAAGGACCGGTGCCGTCGTCACAATCCGCGACGGAGCGAGCTCGCTCCTCAACGCCAAGCTCAGATACAACGAGATGCTGAAGCCGGACGTGACGTACGCCGTCGACGGAAGCGCCGGGACGCTCGACATCTCCCAGCCGGCCAGTGAGAACCTGAAAAGTCGCGATCTCGACAATGTCTGGGATCTGCAGTTCGGCGCCGACGCACCGATCGACCTCAAAACGAACGTCACGAGCGGCGACACGAAGATAGACCTCTCGACACAGCGACTCTCATCGCTGAACAGCGGCGCCAGCAGCGGCAACGTGTCGGCGTCTATCGGCGGCAATCAAGAAGCTCTCACGAGCATCGACCTGTCGACGACTAGCGGATCAGTCGGGCTCGATTTGAGTGGGAGCTTTCCGGAGCTTCAGACTCTTTCACTTGGTGATTCGAGCGGAAAGATCAGCCTGGTGACGTCTGGCAGCTTTCAGGCGCTCTCGAGCCTGCAGATCAAGGACACCAGCGGCAGCGTCACGATCGTTCTTGGTGGGTCGTGGGGGAACGATCTGTCGTCGACGATTCGCACGTCTTCAGGCTCCGTCTCCATCACACTGCCAAACGACGTTGGCGTGCGGGTGACGGCCAGCGTCTCCTCCGGCAACATCACAGCCAACGGACTGCATCTCGCGGACGGCGCCTATGTCAACGACGCGTACGGCACGTCGCCGGTGACGTGTCACGTTCGACATCAAGCGTCTCGAGCGGCAATATCACGTTATCGGTTGGTGAGTGAGTTAGGAAATGGAGGAACAGTTCATTGCACCTAGCACTGAGTGCTCCTACATTTAGACGGGTCCTTATGTGGTTGCGTGAACCGTTGTAGGGGAGCACCTTGTGTGCTCCTGGCGTCATTCGACCCGTGGTGCAACGGGAGCACCTTGTGTGCTCTCCTACGGGCGACGAGCCGCGCTTCACTCATTCTGCAATTCACACGTGCATCTCTCGCGACACCGCGTCACGATCCTGAACGCTCGTCTTCTTTGGGCTCGGAGATGCCAGTCATCCTCAGTTGCTCCGCGCGACTTTCCGATGCTGAAATCGCCGTTTCGCCCGTAATCAGGTCGACGAGCTCCTGCGGACTGGCAGGGTTCGGCCACTCCAGCGCCCCACGTTTTAGTAGCTCGTGCAACGCGGAGCCAGGCTCGGATCCGTTGGCTCGTACATAGACCGGAACCAGGTGCAGCTTCTCCAGCTGTTCCACCGCTCCTGCCCAGGTACCGCCCCGGTTGTAGTCTGAGTTCATGACCAAGGCGGCATCGGACAACGCATAGATAGCCTTGTTCCGTTGCATGGCGTGACCAACGTTGAAACCGGCGAGCGGATCGTACGGCGAGAGCAAGAGAAGACGGCCGTCTTTCAGATACGACCGGTTATCCCGCTGCAACGCTCGCCGCTCCAGGCTGTCTGACAGCACACAGACCACCTTGCCTCCAGCCTCTAGCGCGCCAAGCCTCCCGGCATCATCGATGCCCCTGGCTCCGCCCGAGACGAGCAGAACACCCGCTTCCGCGGCAAGCTTTCCGACAGCCCTGCGTTTGGTCCAGAACGTCATCATCCGGGTCGCGCGACCCGACGACCGCGAGCGCCGGCCCTCCCAGAATCGATCGCTCGCCGCACCCGTAGAGGACCGGCGGAGCGGCGCTCTTGAGACGTTCCCGCAGCCGTGCCGGATATTCCGGATCGCCACGCCCGACGACCCATATGCCACGCGATTGCCAGCGCTCGACCGCCTGACCGAGCAGAAATCCACGACCGATCAAGCGGCTCAGGCGGTCCGCATCCAGAATCGACGCACATTCGCGAACCACCTCATCGGAGTCTCGACCTAGAAAATCCGCTGGTTCTCGGTGAAGATCCAGCAACGTCTTTGTCAGTCGACGGTATTCCGCACCAGTCAGGATCTCCTCAGACTCCTCCTTTGAACCCACCTTCAACGGAGCGGTGAGGAGCAGAGTCGCCGTGAGATTATCGGAGAGTGAAGAGGTCATCCGCGCCGTCCCAGTACCGCGAGCGCGAGCGGGAAGACGTCTCCCGCTCCATGCTCTCGTAGCAACCATGAGCAGACCGTCATGGTCCAACCCGAATCTACGATATCATCCACCAACAGCACCGGCTTATTCAGCACCTGCCCGGCAGCGACCTCGATCACACCGTCGAGGTTGCGCGCCTGCTGACTGCTGTTCTTCATGGTTTTCTGTTCCGGGCGCCTGGCTGTCTTGACCAATGCTTGTCGGAAGGGAAGACCGAGCCGCGCGGCCAGACGCTGCGCGAAATCGGGCACCAGGTCCGGATGGCGCAATGATGGAACGCAAGTAACCCAGGCAGGCGACGGTTCCGGCTTCCAGCGCTCGACCATGTTGACGCACGCTTCGAGCAGGTCGTCGTCGAAGAACCCGTCCTGGAACTTGCCGAG
Organism: uncultured Chloroflexia bacterium; assembly: GCA_963815715.1. Taxonomy (GTDB): domain Bacteria; phylum Chloroflexota; class Chloroflexia; order Thermomicrobiales; family Thermomicrobiaceae; genus CALAGB01. The sequence goes on from CAWFHU010000001.1 coordinate 1,221,079, forward strand.
CTGAACCAGATGGCCCCACCCGGCATCGCCCCAAATGCACAGCCCTCGGCCGGGCTGAGCGCGCCGATCCTCAGGGATGTTTCCCTTGACGCCGTACACGGGCATGCCCCCAGGTGGCCAGCGCTTTCGTGAATCGAATGGCACGTCTGAGCGGCGCAGAAACGCGATGGCCTCAACAACGAGGCTGCGCGTCGGAACGGCCGGAAGCGGCGTGACATCCGGAACGCGAACCGCTGACGCATCACCATCGAGCGCCTCAATCAGATATTCCATGTGCCGGGATTCGAGATTGACGTACTCCTGCATCTCGAATTGCTCGTAGCGCCGCCGATTCGACAGTCGCCGCGCTCGAGCCCAGAACTCCTCGGAAAGGTCCGCCGTCGTCAGCTGCCACCTCGTGCCCGACTTGACGATTGGCGATGGAGACTCCAACGAGATCAGGTCCAACGTCTTCTGAATCCGTGAATAGCTGAGATTCACGTGTGCCGCGAGCTCGGGGACGGACAGACCCTCCGGCGCGGCCTCGAGCGAATCGAGCACCATGCCGGCCTCGTCGGGAGTCGGAAAGGCGCTGTTGATGAAGTACTCGTTGATTTCGGTCTCTTCTGTGCCGCTCAGGAGCACGCAGTAAGCCGCATCCAGCGCTCGTCCGGCACGGCCGACCTGCTGGTAGTAGGCAACGACCGATCCAGGCGCCTGATAGTGGATGACGAACGCCAGATCGGGCTTGTCAAAGCCCATCCCCAACGCCGTGGTTGCCACCAGAACTTTCACGTTGTTCGTCAGCAACGCCTGCTCGAGCTCGGGACGGCGTTCGCCCGATTGACCCGTGTACGCTTCGGCATCGATGCCGCGCGAGCGGAGCCACTCGGCGACCTGCTCGGCGTCACGTATGGTCAGCGTGTAGACGATTCCGCTGCCGGGAATCGTCGGAATCGTCTGGGCGAGCCAGGCGAGCCGCTCGGCCTGAGTCGGCATGCAGCATCGTCTGCAGCAACAGCGATGGTCGACTCAAATCGCCGCGCACGATCTCGAGCTCCGGTCCGAGAACGTCCACCAGGTCGTTCATCACGCGCTGATTGGCGGTCGCGGTGGTAGCCAGCAGGCGGAGGTTCGGCGGTAAAGTCCGCACGATGCGCTCGATGCGTCGATAGTCCGGCCGGAAATCGTGTCCCCAATCGGAGATGCAGTGGGCTTCATCGACGACGAAGAGTGAGACTCGACCGGCGATCTCGGCCAGCGGCCCGGTCCGAAACGCCTCGTTCGCAAATCGCTCGGGTGAGATGAGCAGGATGTCGACGTCATCGGCATTCAGCTCGCTGGCGACGTTGTCCCACTCGGTCTGATTGTCCGAGTTGATCGTCGCGGCGCGAACACCCATGCGCTCGGCCGCACTGATCTGGTTGCGCATCAGCGCCAGCAGTGGCGAGACGAGCAAGGCCGGTCCACCGCCCGCCTCACGCAGCAGCTTGGTGGCGATGAAATAGACGAAGCTCTTGCCCCAGCCGGTCTTCTGCACGACCAGCAGCCGACCGCGCCCCTCGACGACGAAGCGGATGGCCTCCTCCTGGCCATCCCGGAACTGAGCGTCGGGTTGACCCGACCCGAGCCGCAACAGCTCGAGCGCCCGATCTCGCTGAAGCTGAAACTGTAGGTTCGCTACCGTCTGCACGCTGCCTACCCTACCAACCCTCTCACCGCCGCCACAATCGACTCCTTGTTCGGCTGGTAGGCGTGCTCCAGGATGCCCGCGAAGGGGACCGGGGCGAAGGGCGCGCCGAGTCGGACGACGGGTGCTTTGAGACCGGAGAAGCAGCGCTCAGTGATCTGCGACGCGATCTCCGCGCCGATGCCGCCGAACGTCACCGCTTGATGCACAACAACCACACGCCCCGTCTTTCTGGCCGACGCCGCCAGCGTCTCGACGTCGAGCGGCTGCAGCGTGCGCGGATCGACCACTTCAACCGAGACGCCCTCACCGGCCAGCTCCTCCGCGGCGGCCAGCGCCTCCCGCACCATCGGCCCGATGGCGATGACGGTGACGTCGCTGCCGGGACGCGCGACCGACGCCTTGCCAATCGGCAGCCGATACATCTCCTCCGGAACTGGGCCGGTCATGCGCATCAGCTGGCGCGACTCCACGAAGAGGATCGGGTTTTCGTCCGCCAGCGCCGCCAGCAGCAGCCCCTTGGCGTCGTAGGGGTTGCTGGGATAAATCACGGTCAGTCCCGGGATGTGGGCAAACCAGGCTTCCAGCGACTGCGAGTGCTGCGCCGCGGAGCTTGACCCGCCGCCGACATGGGCGCGGATGACGACCGGACACTTGACTTTACCACCCAGCATGTAGCGGATCTTGGCCGCCTGGTTGACGATCTGATCCATGGCGATGGCGGCGAAATCCATGAACATGAGGTCCGCCACGGCTCGCTCGCCACACAGCGCCGCCCCAACGGCCAGCCCGGTGAAGCCCTCTTCGGCGATCGGCGTGTCACGTACGCGTCCTGGCGGAACGCCCCAGGTGCTGGCGTAGCGCTCCAGATCCTCGCCGAAATAGCTGACGCGCGGATCGGCCTCGATCGCCTGCGTCATGGCCTCATTCAACGCCAGCTGATAGCCGAGCTCGCGCGTGCCGGGCGGCGGAGCCTCGGGGAACGTCGGACGCGGACCGTAGACTCCCCGCTCGACCTCAGCCGGATCCGGCTTCGGCGCGGCTTCGGCTGCCGCCACAGCCTGCTCCAGCCGCCCCTCGATCTCCTCTTCGATCGCCTTGCGCCTGGCTGGTCCGTCGGGGAAGGCGTCATCGACGAACGACGCCAGCCGGATGAGTGGATCGCGCGCCATCCAATAGGCCTTTTCGTCTGCCGGGCGATCGTCCGGATATCCGCTGAGGTGCGGGTGATGGCGGTAGGTATTGCAGACGAGCAGCGTTGGGCCACCTCCTCTGCGCGCACGTTCAATGGCCTCGGTCGCGGCGGCGTAGACCTCGAGCGCGTCGTTGCCGTCCACCGTGACGCCCGGCATGCCATAGCCAATAGCGCGCTGGGCGATATCTCGCTGGTGCTGGTGATTCACCTGCGCCACGCTGGAGGCGTACAGGTTGTTCTCGCACACGAAGATGACCGGCAGCTGCCAGACGGCCGCCATGTTCAGTCCCTCGTGAAAGGCACCGATGTTGACCGCGCCGTCGCCGAAGAAGGCGACCGAGACCCGGTCGGTCTCCTGGCGTACATGCGCGTAGGCCGCACCGACCGCCAGCGGAATACCTGCTCCGACGATGCCGTTGGCGCCCAATATCCCGAGCGAGAGGTCGGCAATGTGCATGGATCCGCCACGACCGTGACAGTAGCCGGTCTCGCGTCCGAGGAGCTCGCCGAACATGCGCTCGACGTCTCCGCCCTTGGCGATCAGATGGCCATGCCCGCGATGCGTGCTGGTGATGGTGTCGTCGGGTCGCAAGGCCGCGCAGACCGCCGACGCGACCGCCTCCTGACCGATCGAGAGATGCGCGATCCCCTCCATGCGGCGCATGTTGACCAAATCGGCCACGGTCTCCTCGAAGCGGCGGATGGTGGTTGACGTGCGAAACATCTGCTCGATCAACGCGGCATCGGTGCTGGTCTGCGTCGCCATGCTGGACCTCCGGATTCGCTGCTTTCTCAGTCGACTGCACGCTGAGTATCGCGCCGCAATACCGGAGCATGGCAACGAGCCGGCCGCATGCAAGGCAATCCGCGTCACGTGCGGCCGACTATTGGCGGAGGCGAGTTAGAAGTGGATCAGCCAGAGCGTGTAGGCTCCCAGGTCGAACGGCAGGCGCATCATGTTGGTGATGGTCTGAGCCGCATTCCAGAAGGCGTCGTTCACCTGCGGAACATTGCCCATGAGCACGAAAACCAGAATCATCGGCATGAAGCCGAGTCGAAACCCTTGGTCGCGCACGTCCTGTGGCAGCCAATGGGCCAGAATCTGAAACCCATCCAGCGGCGGAATTGGGAGCAGGTTGAGGAGCAACGTGGCTGCCAGTACCACCGCCAACGCTGCCACGGCTCCCGAGAGCTCGACGTTGTGGCCGTATGCCAGCGCATTGCCGGTGATCAGGAACGGCAGGCTCAGGACGAAGAGGAAGAGGAGGGTTCCGGCCGGACCCGCCGCCGAGACGATCACGTCCCAGCGCCGCGAGCGCAGTCGACCCGTATTGATGCGCACGGCTCCGCCCGGCAACGGCAACCCACCCATGAAGAGGAAGACGAGCGGCATGACGATGCTCAGGAGCGGGTGTGTGTAGCGTCGCGGATCGAGCGTCAGATAGCCTCGGTCGACGACCTCGGTGTCGCCACCCAGGTACGCCGCCGCTGCGTGTCCGAATTCGTGAACGCAGAGCTGAGCGACCCAGCCGCTGATGACGAAGACGGCGAGCAGTATGCGGTATTGCTGCGGATCGGACACGAAATAGATGAGCGCTCCGCTGGCGACCATCACACCTAATGTTAAAAGGAAGAGTGGGCTGACCTGAATGGCGCCGAGCAATCCGCGAATGCCGGTAGCTTCGGCGCGTCGTTGGGCTCGAACGTTGTTGCGCAAGGCTACGCCAGTGAGACCCGCCTCGTGAAAGAGCGCGCCAGTGGCCGATCCAGGCTGCGAGACCACGCCAAGGAGGATATGTGTGGCGTCGATCAAGACGTCTCCGGCCCTGGCCGCTTCGTCAGCGGCATAGGTCAGCAGGCGAGTCACGTCGTCGTGCACGCGCGGAGTGAAGCCGCGACCCAAACCTGGCTCTTCAGCTACCGCCCTCAACCGTTCCATGATCAGGGCAACGTCGACACGCAGATTGGCGAAGAGCACGCGCACCGGAACGCTCGGGGGATCGAGCAACGCCAGCAGAGACGTGTTCGACGGTCACCAGTTCGCTGCCGAACTGCCTGGCGGTACGCTCAGCCGTCAGGAGCGCCGCGCGCACCTCACCCGTCATTTCCAGGTCGGCGACGGCGGTTGTCGCGGTGTCGGTGTTCAACATGTCAACTTCCCATGTAATCTTTCGCGCCCGTGAAGATGAATTCGATGATACGTAGACCTTCATATCGAAGGCAGACCCATTCGTACTGTTCATAACCGGACGAACGTGGAGCGGTCTGGCAACGGCTCTGCAGTGCGAAGGGTACTCGGTTGCGGTGTCGGTTGTATATGCGAAGATCGAGCGAGAGGGACAAGCACATCAAGGGAGGAACCGTTGACCGTTGACCAGCTGACCGAAATCAAGGAACGAATCAAGCTCGAGGCGCAACGGCTTCACCCGCGCTTGATCGACATCTCGCATGAGCTCCACGAGAATCCAGAGATCACCTTCGAAGAGCACAAATCGGCGGCGCTCCTGACCGACGAGCTCGAAGAGCAGGGCTTCGACGTGCAGCGGGGCGTGGCCGGGCTCGATACCGCCTTCATTGCAACCTACGGCAGTGGCGAGCCGGTGGTCGGCCTGCTGGCGGAATACGACGCACTGCCCAAGATCGGTCACGCCTGCGGCCACAACCTGATCGCCACCTGGGCGGTCGGGGCCGGAATCGCCTTGCGTCGCGCGTTGCCCGACGTCCAGGGGACCATCAAAGTCTTCGGCACGCCTGCCGAAGAGGGCGGCGGCGGCAAGGTCACCATGGCCGAAGCTGGCGTCTTCGACGGTCTGGCTGCCGCCATCATGATGCACCCGCGCGATACGACCTATCTCGACCGCGGCTCGCTGGCCGTGACGCCCTATGAGATCGAGTTTTTCGGCAAGCCGGCCCACGCCGCGGCCGCACCGGAGAAGGGGATCAACGCGCTGGATGCCTTGCTGCAGGTCTTCTTCAGCGTCAACCAGCTGCGCCAGGCGTTCCGGCCGCATACTCGCATCCATGGCGTCATCCTGCAGGGCGGAGACGCGGCCAACGTCATTCCCGACTACACCGCCGGATCGTTCCTGGTGCGCGCCAACGACCAGGCGTATTTGGAAGAGCTCAACCAGCGCTTCGTCGACATCGTCAACGCGGCAGCTCTGGCGACCGGCTGTGAGGTGAAGATCACCGAAGGGATCAGCTACCAGCAGCGGGTCTGCAATACTGGGCTGGTCGATCTCTTCCGCGACAACCTGACGTCGCTCGGACTCGACTACGAGGTTCCGCCGCCCGACGCGGGCGTTGGCTCCAGCGACATCGGCAACGTCAGCCAGATCGTGCCGACCATTCATCCTTATCTGCAGATCTGCGAGAAGGGGATCGGCGGCCATACGCTGGAGTTTGCCGAAGCGGCTCGCGGCGTGCGCGCCGATGAGCTGACTGCCACCGGCGCCGCCGTGCTCGCGCTGACCGCGGCCGACGTCCTGCTTGCGCCCAGACGCACGCGAGCACCTGCGCGAGATCTTCAAGCAGCAGCTGGCCGCGAGCCGCGGGGGTAGCGGAGTGCCGTCAGCTACAGCCCAAACATCTCCGCCGCGGTGTCGCCCAGGATGCCGGGGAGCGCAGTTGCGGGCAGTGCTTCCTCGATCACTTTGGTGGCGCCAGCCACGTCGCCGATGACGTGCGGATAGTCGGACCCGAAGACGATGCGATCGGCGCCAACCGTCTCGGCCGCGCAATGCAGTGCCGGAATGTGGAACGAGACCGTGTCGTAGTACATGCGCTTGAGATATTCGCTCGGTGCCTGCTCAATGCCTTTGCAGTCGGGGTAGCTGCGGTAGCCGATGTCGAGCCGCCCAGCCAAATAGGGGGCGGTCGCACCCAGGTGCCCGACGATGACCTTCACGTCGGGATACGTGTCGAAGAACCCAGAAAAGATGAGCCGGGCGACGGCCAGCGTGGTGTCCATCATGAAACCGACCAACGGAGCCAACGCATAGTTGTTCATCACCTCGATCCCTGCCGGGACCATCGGGTGAATCAGCATGGTCGACTTACGCGCGTTGAGCACCTCGTAGAAGGGGGCGAACGCCGGGTCGTCGATCGGCCGGCCATTGATGTTGGCGCCGATGATGGCTCCGACCATGTTCAGATCGTCGAGACAACGCTCGAATTCCTTGACGGCAGCGTCTGAATCGGCCGTCAGCGGCACGCTGGCCAGCGCCCGGAAGCGGGTCGGGTATTGCTGCACCATCTCGGCCAGGTAGTCGTTGCAGATTCGCGATAGGTCGACGCACGGCTGTCCCTCGAGAAAGTAGACCTGTGGCGTCGTCACCGAGATGATCTGCAGGTCAATCCCCGTCTCGTCCATCTCCTCGACGCGCTGAGCTGGATCGTGCATCTGCGGCGTGATGGTCAGGAAGCGCGATCCCTTCTCGCGCACCACCATCTGACCGCTCGGGTCTCGGATGGTCTCATAGCGTCCCGAATCGAGCAGACTTTCGAGGTATTCCTTCGGCTGGGCATGCGTGTGGACGTCAATGCGCATCGCTCTCTCCATTCAAATGGGTGCCAGCGACGATCGCCGCGACGCTGCGTCAGGTTCGCGCTGTCGTACATTCGTCGTCATCGACGTTTCAATGGAACGAGTATCCCCGCTGAGCGAGTCCGCTGTCGAGGCGAATTCCGGGTCCGGAGCGGAGTCAAATTGGGCCCAACCCTGTATGATACGGATTACGCCTTTCACTGCCTCGCGCGGTGAGAGGCGTCGCGACACTTGGTGGATATGCGCGTGTTATGACAATGAGAACAGTTTGTCGATGAAATCTGGGACGATGGGGCTGCTGATGCCCGTCTTCGTTCCGACGGCGTTTCTCTCGTTCGGGCAGGGACTGCTGATCCCTGTTCTGCCACTATATGCCAAAGAGATGGGCGGCTCTTTCGGGCTCGCCGGGATCATCGTGTCGGCAGCCTGGATCGGCACGATGATCTTCGACCTCCCATCCGGACTTCTGCTGCCAAAGTTTGGCTTTCGACGCTCGATGATCGCCGGTGCCGCTCTCTTCTCGGTCGCGACCGTCTTTCTCGGACTCGTCCATTCGACGCCTGCACTCATCACGCTGCAATTCGTGGGCGGCATCGGAACCGCTTTCTGGGGCCTGTCACGCCACGCCTACATCGCCACCGCCATCCCAAACGAGACACGCGGTCGCGCCATCTCAGTCTTTGGCGGCATCAACAGGCTGGGCACCTTCACCGGCCCGTTCGCCGGTGGGTTCATCGCCCAGTATTACGGTCTCGGCAACGCCATCGTCGTCGCCGGTGTGGCGGCGGCATTCGCGGTGGTGATCGCCTTCTTCTTCGTGCACGATCCCGAGGGCGCGTCGATCCGTCCCAAGGGCCATCCCTTCAGCTTCGGCGTCGTGCGTGAGGCCGTCGAATATAACCGGCGCGACGTCATCGCCGCGGGAACGGCCAACGTTTTTGGTCAGATGATCCGCGCTGGACGCCAGATCGCCATCCCTCTTTTTGCCGCCTATGCCATCGGACTCGACAACGCACAGGTCGGCATCATTGTGAGCGCGTCGGCGCTGGTTGATATGTCCCTCTTCATCCCGGCCGGGTATGTGATGGACCGCTTCGGCCGCAAAGCCGCCTCGGTCCCCTCCTTCTCGATCCTGGCGCTGGGCATGGCCATGGTCCCCTTCACCCACAGCTATTACCAGCTTATGGCTGCCGGACTGGTCATGGGCCTGGGCAATGGCATGGGGGCGGGCTCGATGATGACCCTGGGAGCCGACCTGGCGCCGCCTCACCTGACTGGCGAGTTCCTCGGCATCTGGCGTTTGATCGGAGATAGCGGCCGCGCCGTCTCGCCGATCATCGTCGGAGCCGTGGCCGATGCCGTCGGCATCGTCGTCACGTCGGGCGCGATCGCCGGACTGGGCGTGCTCGCTGCCGCCACCCTGGCGACGTTCGTGCGCGAAACACGTTGGGATGCCGAACGCCGAGCAAATCCGGCTCCTAAACCAGCCGAGCGATCCGGAAGCCCCTGACCACTTTGTTATGCTCACGTGGGTCCGGCGAGACGCCCAAGAGCGGACCGCTTGGCCGGATTGCGGTGCATGACACCCTCACGAAGAGCGATACATGGGACGTAGCGGTAAACGCGATCGCGGCGGAACGGCGCGTCGACACGAGCGGGTCGACGTACAGCTTCCTCGCTTCGACAGTGACGGCACCATCACGGTCCAGGTAGGCGGGCGATCGATAGTCGTCGCCTCCGGGATCCCTACCGAGACGGTGCGCCTCGCGCTCAACGGAAGCGGCAAGCACTGGCGCGGCGACGTGATCGCCGTGCTCGATCGCGCAACAGAACGAGACACGCCGCGCTGCCCGGTGGTCGACTCCTGCGGCGGCTGTGAGTGGCAGCATCTGAATCACGAGGGCCAGCTCAAGCACAAGGCGGCCATCGTGCGGCGCCTCATGGCCGCCAAGCGCCTACCGACCCGCATCGACGAGATCGTCCCCATGCCCGATCCCTGGAGCTATCGCGTGCGCGCTCAAATCGCCCTTGGGCGCTTCGGCCGGATTTCGCGAGATCCGCTCCAAACGCATCGTGCGTCTGCTTGGATGTCCTGTGGTGCATCCAGCCATCGACTGGCTGCTGGAGCAGTTGAATCGGCTCCTCAAGCTGAACGAGCTTCCCGATTTCGGCGGCAAGCTGATCGTGCATGCGCAGGTGGTCGGCCGAGAGGGTGATCGTCGCCTGCAGCTCCTCCTCGAAGGAGTCGACGGCTACCGAACCGAGCACGCCGAGCAACTGACCGAGGTCGCGAACACGCTGAGTCAACTGGAGCGGGTCGAGAGCGTCTGCGTTCGTGCGGCGAACGGCGACATCGTGGCACTCCATGGCGGCCAGTTCTCCGAGATTCAGGTCGGCCGGCACATTTTCATCGTCCCCGCCGGTTCCTTCTTCCAGTCGAACTTCGCGCTCCTGCCGAAGCTGCTCGACCGCGTGCGCGACCTGGCGACGCTCGACGGCTCGCAACGCGTCGCCGACGTCTACGGCGGCATCGGCCTGCTCGGACTCTCGATTGCGGATAGCGCCGAGTCGCTCACGGTCATCGAGATCGACGCCCTCGCGACCGAAGCCGGAGAACGCACGGCCCAGCAGTGGGGGATGGACCACGTGACGTTCGTGGCGGCACCCGCCGAAGAGGCCATCTATTCGCTGCCGTCAGTCGATCGCGTTATCGTCGACCCGCCGCGTACCGGGCTGGACCGGCAAGTGGTGGAGACACTGATCGAGCGCGCGCCGGAGATCATCGTCTACGTCTCCTGCAACCCGGCCACCTTCGCCCGAGACGCGGCGCAGTTCATCCGCGCGGGCTACGCCATCGAGCATTTCAGCCTGTGGGACTTCTACCCGCAGACAGTTCATGCGGAAACCGTCGCGAAGCTGGTGAGGGGCTGAAAGTTCGTCCCGGAGGCAGCCCTCTGGACCAGCGATCTCCTGCTCGATACACCGGCCCAGAACCACTCGAGTCCGTTAACCGGGTTAACGGACTAGCGAAAGCCAAACATCGGGTTCCCAAAGACGAAAGGGAGATTAGCGATGGTGAACTCCAGCGTATGGATAGTTGGATCTCCTTCAACAGTGAAGCTCAAGACGTACGCTCCTGGCTTCAGATCACCAGTGCCGAGCACCAAAGCGTAGCCACCCCCTCGCTGGACCAGACGACTATAGATGAACACGCGATGCAGGTTGCCGTTGGAGCCGTTCCAGGGCTGACCCAGCGGCGATACGTTGAGAACGGTGACAGCCACGTCGGGGGATGAGACGTTGCTCCCGTGACCATCGACCAGGCGAAGCGTCAAGACTGCGGGGAATGGACGAATGAACGACTTGGACGGATTGAAGCCAGCGCCAATGTCGTAGCTAACGGTCAACGTGCCGGACGTAATCGTCACATCGTAGTTGCTTAGCCGACTATCTGGGTCGCTGAGTATCGGCGAAATGGGATAGTTCCCGACCGGACTATTCTCCGTCGCGGTGGTGCTGTAGCTCCCTGTGATGTTGTCGCCGCTGATCACTCCGCTCAGTGCCCCGGTCAACGTAGGATTCGGTGAGCCGACGATCTTGCTCTTGTCATCAGCACTCACCGTCAGAGGTGCCTTGAAAATGGTGAAGTCCTTGTTTTCGTCATTGCCGGTGTGGTTTGGATCACCTGCGTAGCTTGCGCTGGCGGTGTAGTCACCGGCATCGGTCGGCGCGATTGATGATGGGCCGTAGGTCGTCGAATTGCGCCCGGCATAGGTGACGTCCACAGCCTGGCTGAGTCCTCCGGCGCCGGTCGCCGTTGCGGTCGCCCCATGCGGCTGCCGATCGTAAGTGACGTCTGATACGTCCACCGTGATCTGCGAGTGTGCCTTGGCGATGCTGAAATCCTTGCCGCCGTCACTTCCGTCATGGTTGACATCGCCCGCGTAGGTTGCGCTGGCAGTGTAGTCACCTGCGCCCGTCGGAGCCGTGCTTGACGGTCCGTAAGTCGTGCTGTTACGACCCGAATAGGTGACATCTAGGATCTGGCTGAGTCCTCCCGCGCCGGTGGCGGTGGCGGTAGCGCCGTGAGGATCACCATCGTAGGTGACGTCATCCGCGCTCACCGTCGTCTGAGACGAAGCTTTTGCGATGCTGAAGGGCTGACTGTCACTGCTCGGCAGATACTGTGAGTCGCCCGCATAGGTGGCGCTCGCCGTGTAATCACCGGCGTCAGTAGGTGCGGTTGTCGAGGGTCCATACGAAGTCCCGTTGCGGCCCTGATAGGTCACGGTCGGGTTGGCGATGACGTTGCTGTCCGCATCGGTTGTTTGTGCCGTGGCCGTCTTCGCCGTCCCATCGTAGACGGCACCAGCCGGTACCAGCACAACGGTCGTCGTGACGGTTCGTTGATCAAAGATCGGTGTGATGGTAACGAGCCCGTTGGAACCCAGGTAATTGGTCAGATCGACGGACTGGACGTCGCTGACGATGTCTGGGTCGCTATACGAGAGACCGCCCCCGCCTCCTCCGCCACCACCGCCGACGGTGGGCCCGCCACCATAACCTCCAGCGCCGTTGTAGTAGCCACCGCCACCGCCACCGCCGCCGCCACCCTCGCACGCGTTGCAACCGTCGAAGCCGTTATTGGACTGGTAGATACCGAGCCCGCCGCCGCCGGTCGTGCCGCCTCCACCAGCGTCGACGCAAGATCCGGCACTGCCACTGCTGCCGTCCGCGTCGCCGCCCGAGCCGGCGGAGCATCCAAACACTCCGTCGCCGCCTGCACCGCCACCGCCTGCAGCGATGAAGAGGTCTCCCGAGTCTGTGCCAATGCCGCTGGCACCGCCTCCGCCGTTGCCGCCATCACCCTGAATCAAACCAGCGTTTTCGGCACGGCCACCCGTGCCACCGTTGTAATAACCGTAGCCTCCTACCCCACCCAAGTATGCATGGTCGCCCGTGGGATTTGAAGCTCCACCGGCGCACCCGACGGCAACGTGCAGTACTTCACCGGGAGTGACTTGAAGCGTGCCACTCCTGCCCGATTTTGATCCGGCCGTTGCCGTCTCGTTCGTCGCAACTGCGCCGTCCCCGCCGATTGCGGTCACGAACAGCGCGATGGCTCCCTCCGGGACAGTGTAATCCGGCCGAGTACCGCTGCAGAAGAACGTCTGCGGCGTTCCCTCCGGGCCGGTGTAGCTGATGATCAACTGACCGTTAGCTGCCGTGTTGGCAGTGCCAAACGACTGGTCGGTGGCGATGGACGAATCGACGTAAGACTGACCGCCGCCGCCGCCGCCGCCGCCACCAGAACCAACACCACCGCCGCTGCCACCCGCACCACCGTAGGGATAGCCGCCGCCCCCGCCTCCACCGGCGCCTGCAGTGGTTCCCAGGACTGGCGGAGAGCCATCGGCGCCGTCCGGGCCAGAGGATCCGCTGGAACTGCCGCCGCTACCATGTCCGGTTCCCGTTCCATCTAATCCGTCCGCCGCCGCATTTCCGCCCGCACCCCCGTCTTGATTAATGAATGCACCGTCGCCTCCGCCGCCCCCGCCACCGCCGGCGACGACCAACGGCGTTCCCCCATTGGCGAGTCCCGTAGCGCCTCCGCCATTGGTGCCCACACCCGACGCATCGTAGTTACCGTTCGCGTTCGGGCTTCCCTTGCCACCACGGGCGAAGCCGTAGCCGGAGGTGCAGCCAACTGAGATCGTCAGCGTATCGCCGGGCGTCACCGTCAGGGATGCGTGGACCGTTCCGCCGTGGCCGGGGGCACCGCCCGTGTCGTACGAGAAGTCCGGATTGCCTGAGGAGCCGGCCGCGTCGACCGTGATTTGGGTTACGCCCGGTGGCACCACGAAATACTGCGGGATTCCCAAGCACTGAAACGCCACGGCCTGGGGGCCAGGTGATGATGCATACGCTGGAAGGGCTATTGGGCTCGCTGAAATGGCAAGCAGAATTGCCACCACAGCCACACCGCAGAGCCGCGAGTCCAACACTGCGCCGACACGCGGTAATGTTCTCCAACTCACGATCGAATCCTCCCCAGCCGGCAGTAACGGCGCCAAATTGGCATCCGATCACATGCCTGGCGCCTTGTCGCCACCACGACAGCGCGGTCACGCTCCGCAACGCCACCATCGAAACGGACCGCCAAAAGTTACACTTTTGCTGGAGGACATTTTCGCTGGGGAACGAATGATGAGCAAGTGGGAATCACCGAGAGGTCAAATCAACATAAACCAGGTTCATTGAAGGAGCGCTATGCCGGCGGCGAAATCTCACGCGCCGAGTATCACGAGATGGCGCAAGATCTCGATGTCAAGATGCGCAACGAGAGTGAAGTGCCGACCACGCCGAAGGGAACCGGGCTCCCGGACCAACGTCGACGAGAAGCCGCGCCTAATCATCGGTGTTGGACGTTGATTCGGAGATCTGACACGCGAATGTGGAGGTCGTGGTTGTGCGAACTGTGAGGGTTCAAGCGACGTCTCTATCCGCCGACCACGACCTCGTACTGATGAACCTCACCGCTCGCCGGAGAATCACCTGCATGAGCATGGGCGCGCCGAAAGTCTTCCGAGGTCATCCAGGCTTTGAAGGAAACTTCGTCCTCCCAGGTCGTCATGGCGACGTAGATCGGCTCTCCTTCTTGTTTGACCTCGCGCAGCAACTGAAAGCCGAGACATCCCGGCGTCTGCTTCATGTGCTCTCCCGAGCCGGAGAATGCCTGCTCGATGTGTTCGGCATGTTCCGCTGGAACCCGCAACGTATTCGTGACCACGTACATCCTTAGCTCCTTCGAGGTTCACATCTGATGTTGGCTTTCCGCCGTCGCAATCCCGCATTTAACCCAGCGGCGGTGCGTTGTCCCAACGGCCAGTCCGAGCCTATCACAGCTCGAACGGTTCTCATGACTGAGTTCTGGCGACACCCTCGCCGACCGTGCGTTCAGGGCAATTCATATCGAACCTCTCGACGGTTCGCCGAATTTCCCGCACAATCGTCAGCGGACAGCCGCGAGCCTCGCCAGCAGGCATCTTCCCTCCCGCATCCCAACACGTTGACCGCTCGCCGCTCTCGTCGGAATCGTCAACCGATCGCGCTGGAGCACGCATTCACCAATACGATCGGTCTGTCGTCACCCTGAATCGAGGAGCTACCCATGACAAGCGCCGACAAACTCAAGCAGGCCGTCCGTGCCGCCGTAGAGGAGACCGCCCCCGAACTCATCGGTCTGAGTGACTGGATGTACGCCAATCCGGAGCTTGGGCTGCAAGAGGTCAAGGCAGCGGGACGTCTGACCGCGCTTCTGGAACATCACGGCGCCACGGTTGAACGCGGCATCGCCGGATTGCCGACCGCGTTCCGCGCGCGCGTGACGCAGTCGGTTGAACGACCTACCGTCGCCATCATTGCCGAGTACGACGCGCTGCCGGAGGTTGGGCACGGCTGCGGGCACAACATCATCGCCACATCAGCCATTGGGGCCGGATTGGCTCTGCGCTCGTTGGCAGACTCACTTCCCGGTTCGGTCGTGGTCCTTGGCTGCCCGGCTGAGGAATCGGCAGTCCCGAACGCCGGAGGGAAGATCTATCTCATCGAATCAGGGTATTTCGACGACGTCGACGCCGCTATCATGATCCATCCTATGAACGAGAACCGCATCGGCACCGGGTCGTCCCTGGTGGCTCGCGGAGTGGAGTTCGAATTCTTCGGAAAACCCGCCCACGCCGCCGCCGCGCCACATGACGGCGTCAATGCGCTCGATGCCGTGATCCAGATGTTCAACGGCGTGAGCGCGTTGCGGCAGCAACTAAGGCCGAGCGTGCGAATACATGGCGTCATCACCAATGGCGGCGGCGCGCCCAACGTCATTCCGCCGTACACGTCAGCGCGGTTCCGGGTGCGTGCCACTACGCCTGAGGAAGCGGAGCAGGTGCTGCGAAAGGTCGTGCGCTGTGCCGAGGCCGGCGCGTTGGCCGCCGGAGCACGGCTCGAGTGGCGCGAGTACATCAAGCCCTATCTGAATATGATTCCAAACCATACGATAGGTGAAGCGTTCGGTGATAACCTCCGCGCGCTGGGAATCGATGTCCAGGAGTCACCGGCCACCGACGGAGCGGGTTCGACCGACTTCGGAAATGTCAGCCATCGCGTTCCCGCGGTCGAAGCGTATCTGAAGATTTGCGGTCCCGAAGCGGGCTGGCATTCGACTGAGGTCGCGCGGGCAACGACCACTGACGAAGGTCACGACGCCATCGTCAACGGCGCCACCGGTCTGGCAATGACGGCCATCGATCTGCTGACTTCCGCGTCATTGCTGGAGAAAGCACGTTCCGAACACGCCGCGTCAATCGCGATGATGGCGTGATCGGAAGGGTTACAATAGTTCGGTGGATGCGGACAGAGTGTCCGTACATTCACGGGCCGACGTGCATGCGGACGCTGGCATACGCGGGGGCCCTCCGGCATAGGCGCGAACGTTCGCGGGGCAATTTTGAAAAATTGGCGTTACAATATCGCAAAAGGGGTTTCCATTTTGCCCTCGAGTCAAGTACACTAGTTGAGCGCCATCATCGTGGGGGACGAGTACGGGGACACTTCACTACTCGCAATCAATCCTCCTCTCATCGAGTCCGAACCCACCAGTTCACTCGGGGTATCATGTTGGCGCGCTGCGTCGAATACATTATGTCGATCTATCATGCGGAGAGACTTGAGGTCGATCGCGACAATGTGCCGCTTTAGTGAACGACATCCAGTGAAAAGGATTCTTTCATGATGAGCCGTTACGACATGTACTCGGTTCGTTATCCACTGCTTCCGCTTAAGAATGTGGTTATTTTCCCGAGAAACGTCGTAACGCTTCTTGTGGGCCGCACTCGTTCTATCCAGTCAATCGAAGAGGCGATGAGCCGCGATCGCAAGATCGTCGTCGTCGCCCATCGAGATCCATCTACCGATGATCCCCAACCGGAAGACCTCTTCGAGATCGCGACGTTGGCTGAGGTTTCGTCCATTGAGCACCAGCCAGGCGGCAACATCCAGGTCTCACTCGAGGGTTTAAGTCGCGTCAAAATCGTGCAGTTCGATCCCGCGCGACCGTTCTACACCGTGCGGGCCGAGCAGGCGGTCGAGCGCGTGGCACTGACGCCTGAAGCGCAAGCCCTGGTGAACCACATCCAAGAGCTGGCAAAGCGCTTCCAGGAGGTCAAGAACACCTTCAGCACTGAGGTGATGGAGATGGTTCTGGCCACCAATGACCCGGCTCATCTTGCCGATCTGCTGACGACGCAGCTCATCCGTGAGGCCGATCAACGGCAGAACTTCCTCGAGAACCTCGATCCGCTGAACCGTCTCGAGCTCTTGACCGTGCACTTGACCACCGATCTCGATCTGGCCGCCCTCGAGGCTCGCATCAAGGAGCGGGTGCGCGAGCAGATCGACAAGAATCAGCGCGAGTACTATCTGCGTGAGCAGCTCAAGGTGATTCACGACGAACTTTCCGGCGAAGGTGGCAGTGAGATCGAAGCACTGCGGCAGCGCATTCTGGAGCGCGCGCTTCCGAAATATGCCGAAGAGAAGCTGCTGAAAGAGGTGACTCGCCTCGAACGCATGCCGTCCGTTTCGGCGGAGAGCACGGTCGTCCGCACCTATATCGATACGGTCTTGGGCTTGCCCTGGTCAGAGGAGACGGACGACAACCTCGATCTGGATCACGCCGAGCAGATTCTGAATGACGATCATTACGGGCTCGATCAGGTCAAGGAGCGCATTCTCGAGTTCCTCGCGGTACGCAAGCTGACAAACGGCAAGGGAGCCATCGGCGCCTCGATCCTGTGCCTCGTAGGGCCTCCGGGCGTCGGCAAGACGAGCCTGGGGCGCTCCGTCGCGCGTGCCATGGGCCGAGAGTTCGTGCGCATCAGCCTCGGCGGCGTACGTGACGAGGCGGAGATCCGCGGACATCGGCGCACCTATATCGGCGCCTTCCCCGGACGCATCGTCGGTGCCCTCAAGACCGCCGGGACCATCAATCCGGTGGTGATCCTCGATGAGCTCGACAAGATGTCATCCGACTATCGTGGCGATCCGGCCTCGGCCATGCTCGAGGTACTCGATCCGGAGCAGAACAACAGCTTCTCGGATCATTTCCTCGATATGCCGTACGACCTTTCGAAGGTCCTCTTCATCGCCACGGCCAACTACTTGAACAACATCCCACGGCCGCTGCGGGACCGCATGGAGATCATCGAAATCGGCGGCTACATTGAGCAGGAGAAGCTCGAGATCGGCCGGCGACATCTCCTGACGAAGCAGACTGAAGTCCACGGGCTAAACGCCGGCCAGGTCGAGATTCCGGAGAAGATGTGGACGCTTTTGATCCGCCGCTACACGCGGGAGGCAGGCGTTCGCGGTCTGGAGCGGCAGCTTGCCGGAATCTGCCGTAAAGTCGCGCGTGATGTGGTCAAAGGTCGCAGCAAGAAGATCCGGCTAACCCAGGCGCGGCTCGAGGACTACCTCGGTCCACAGCGCTTCGGATTCGAGCAGGCAATCGGTGAGAATCAAGTGGGCGTCGCCATCGGCCTCGGCACCACGGACGTCGGTGGAGAGCTTATCCCCGTCGAAGTCGCCGTGCTGCCTGGACGAGGCAACCTGACCATCACCGGCCAGGCCGGAGAGGTAATGCAGGAGTCGGCCCGTGCGGCACTGAGCTACGCGCGCTCGCGAGCGGGCGCACTGCGTATCCCGGCTGACTTCCAGGAGAAGCACGACCTGCACATCCACCTGCCGGAAGGCGCCATCCCCAAAGACGGTCCGTCCGCTGGCATCACGATGGCGACGGCGCTCATTTCAGCCCTGAGCCGGCGGCCGGTGCGTGCCGACGTAGCGATGACGGGCGAAATCACGCTTCGTGGCCGGGTTCTCCCGATCGGCGGGCTCAAGGACAAGGCGCTGGCGGCACACCGGGTCGGCATCCGACGACTGATCGCGCCGGAAGAAAACCGGCGTGACGTCGTAAAGCTGCCGGCGAAAATCGCCGCCGACATCGAGTTCCTGTGGGTCGAGAACATGGATCAGGTGATCGCCTACGCACTCGACTTCAGCGAGAAGGTCGACGACATCGATCCGACTTTGATGGAGCAGCTCGATCAGGACGTGCCGGTGCCGACCGCGGAGCTCACTGAAGTCACGGCGGAGCCACCTTCTATCCCGTATTAGTCAGCGCTTCAAGACTTCATCGAATTAGGCACGCGGCGGGGATGACGAATATCTCCGCCGCTTCTGTGTGTTCTCGCTGATTCGACCATCCTTAATAGTTCTTGAACCGTCTGGTCCCTGCGTGTATGGTAGCGAGGTTTTCTGGCGGAGGTGTGACCCGCGACTCGGTCGCTCCCTCCGCACACAGCCAGCGGGTGATTCTGGCGGAACCCGTATCACCCTGAGGATGGGACTCGTGGCGCGACTCGCTTCCGACTCGCAGGCTCTCACAGAAGACGCCAACTCACCCTCCGTCGGCCCACGCGAAATCGGCATCTTTGTCGTCGTTTCGCTCGCCCTGCTAATGTCGAGTATCGATTCGACCATCGTGGCGGTCGGTCTTCCCAACATGATGGCCGGTCTCCATACGAACCTGGTATGGATCGGCTGGGTCCTCACCGCCTACAGTCTGATGCAGACCATCATCATGCCGATGGCCGGCAAATTGAGTGACGACTTCGGCCGCAAGAACCTCTTCCTGGGATGCGTGATCCTCTTCACCGCCAGCTCGCTGCTGTGCGCCGTAGCGCCGAACGTCTATCTGCTGATCTTCTTCCGCGTGTTGCAAGCCATCGGCGGCGGCGCGTTCATGCCCTCGGCGGCCGGCATCGTGAGCGACGTCTTTGGCGCCAAGAACCGCGGCACCGCCATCGGGCTCTTCACCAGCGTCTTTCCGATCGGCGGCATCATCGGTCCGAACCTGGGCGGCTGGGTCATCGACACGTTCAGCTGGCGCGCGATGTTCTCGGTCAACGTCCCAATCGGCATCGTGTTACTGGCGGTGGGTATCTTCATCCTCCCATCGGGCGGCCGCGTCGCCACGAGCCGCAGCATCGACCTGGTCGGCGCCGGAGCGTTTGCCGCGGGGATCGTTGGCATCATGTACGGCATGACGGTCTGGGGAAATCAGATCAGCTTCAGCGCTCAGGTCATCCTGTGGGTGGCTGTTGGCCTGGCCGCACTCGTCTTCTTCATCTACCATGAGGGACACACGCGCGACCCCATGATCGACCTGCGGCTGCTGAAAGAGCGGGCCTTCTTCGCGGCCAACCTCTACAACCTGTTGTATGGCGCACTCGTCTTCGGCTTCTTCAGCTTTATCCCGCTCTACGCCACCGAGCAGTACGGTATGTCGGCCAGCGCCTCCGGCTTTATTCTGACGCCACGCGCGGTCGTCATGATCGCGGTTTCAGCCATCAGCTCGTTCATGCTGATCCGCTTTGGCTATCGTCTGCCGATGATCCTGGGAATCATCCTGGTCTCGATCAGCCTCTTTCTCACCAGCCAGGGATGGCATGGCGCGACACTCTTTGGCCATGGAATCAGCAACGTCGTGCTGCTCTCGTCGCTCATCATGATCAGTGGATTTGGCGTCGGTCTTGGGGGTCCCGCCGCGAACAACGCCGCCATCGAACTGATGCCGGACGCCGTGGCACGCATCACCGGTTTGCGCGGCATGTTCCGTACGACGGGCGGCGTGCTGGGAACGGCCACCATCGTGCTGATCCTGGCGCACGACAAGAACCAGGGCGTCGGACTCGAGCACGTCTTCTTCGGGTTGTCGATTCTGGTGTTGTTGGCGATTCCGCCGATCTTCCTGATTCCGGACAATGCCCGCATGCGCCGCAAGGCGGCCGGCATCGAGGTCCACGCCGGGATAGAGTGATGAATTCCAGCCTTCTGGAACGAGCGTAGCCAGCGCCTCCCTGTCGAGACGGGAGGACACAAGGTCCCTCCCCTACAACACCTTGCGCTGTTCTTACGACGAGCCGGGTACTCGCTCTCCACGCAGTGGATGGCGGCCGATCCAGGCTGAGATCTGGTCGATGCGGCTGAACTCGACCAGCGGCAGGCGCACCGTGACGTGCGTCCCCACATCCAGGATGCTGGAGATGGTCAGCTCTCCACCGTGTGCCTCCACCAGCGACTTGGCGATCGAGAGTCCAAGTCCGGCGCCACCATGCTTGCGCGATCGCGCCACATCGACCCGCACGAAGCGGTTGAAGACCTGATCGAGCTGATCCGGCGGAATCCCCTCGCCGGTGTCGACCACGTCCAGCAGCGCCTCGGCCCCCTGACGTCGCGCGGAGATGAGAACTTCGCCGTCTCGCGGCGTGTGCTTGATGGCGTTGTCGAGCAGGATCAGCAACACCTGCTGCAGGCGATCGGGGTCGGCCTCGACCACGAGAGGCTCCCCGCTTCGATCGACCGAAACGGCAATGCCGTTGTCGGCGGCGATCGGCTGCACGCGCTGCACAGCCTCCTGCGCCGACTCAAGCAAATCGAGCGGCGCGACGGCCAGCCCAAGCTCGCCCAGGTCGGAACGAGCAAGCGTCAACAGATCGCCCGCCAACCGTTCGAGACGCAGGATCTCGTCGCGAATGTCGTCGAACAACTCGCCATTATCTTCGAGCGGTTCCTCGCGATGCCGATCCAACAAGTCGGTGGCCGAGTGCAGAATCGTCAGTGGGGTGCGCAGCTCGTGTGACGCGTCGGCGATGAATTGCTGTTGGCGCTGGAACGTCGCCTCGATGGGGACCAGGGCTCTCCCCGCAAGGAACGATGCGCCGAGAAGCGAGAGTCCGAGCCCAATGCCGCCACCCAGCAGCAGACCGAGAAGCAGCCGATGAAGAGCTCGCTCCTCCGGCGCCAGGCTTTGGCCGACGACGAGATCCGTAGGTAATCCACCACGAACCTGAATCTGGCTCACCTGAATGCGAACCTTGTCATCGCCGATCTCGATGGTTTTGAACGAGCCTTTGGGGTTGTCGAAGACGTTGGACGGGAGCTTGCTTACGTCAACCGACTGCGGATTGACGATGACCTGGCCATCGGTCGACGCAATGAGGTAGAAGACGCCACCACTGTAACCGTCGCTGCTGAGAGCCAGATCGTGCTCGTCCATGTCATGAAGCGTCAAACTGGTGGCGACGCTGCGACTAGCGAGGTTGCGGTCGACCTCGTTGATCAAGCTGTGCGACAGCGTCACGTAGACCGCGATGCCGACGGCGACGAGGATGAGCCCCAGAATCAGCAGGTTCCAGCCGAGCAGATGGCGGCGAATACCAGTGAACACCGCTATTCCCTAATGCTATAGCCAACACCGCGAATGGTGCGGATGAGCGGTCTTTGGAAACCACGGTCGACTTTGTTCCTCAGGTAATGAATGTACGTTTCGACCACGTTCGACGTCAACGTCGCGTCGTATCCCCACACGTGATCGCTCAGCTGCGATTTGGTGAGGACCTGTCCGCGATGGCGCATCAGGTACTCGAGCACCTCGAACTCCTTGGTCGTCAGCTCTATGGACTGACCGCCGCGTCGAGCAAGGCGGGCACCGAGATCGAGCGTCAGATCGGCCACGTGCAGAGCCTGGTCGTCCGGTTCCTCTGCCGCTCGGCGAACGAGCGCGCGGATCCGGGCATGGAGCTCGTCCATCGAGAAGGGCTTCGCCAGATAATCATCCGCCCCGGCGTCAAGTCCACGCACTTTGTCCGGAACACTGTCCCGTGCCGTCAGCATGAGGATGGGCGTGCGTACCCGCTGTTTGCGCAGGTTGCGGCAGACGGTCAGCCCGTCCATTTGAGGCAAAAGGATGTCGAGGAGGACGATGTCGAAGGCCCCGGAGAGCGCTCGCTGCAAGCCATCGAGCCCGTCGTGAGCAACCTCAACCCGGTTCCCCGCCTCGGTAAGCCCGCGCGCCACGATCCTCGCGACCCGTTCGTCATCTTCAACCACGAGCACATACATCGTTCTCTTCGTCCTCATCACGTCGTGATGTTGCGTTGCCTGTTCTCAGCCGTTTCCAATCTTGCCCCACTAGGCTTCATGCTGACGACGTCTTGGTCCTGAAAACGAGCGGGACCATGTCCGATGTCGATAGCTGATGGTCGGAGCACAGATGCAAGACGACACGAGTCGAACCACAATCCGCGAGAAGCGGGGCGACGTAGCACGATCGCACCGCCGTGCACCGCTCAAGACGATAGTGCATCGGCCTTCAGCCCGAATTAATTCGACACTCATAGCCAATTCAGTCGATTCGCGCATCATAGACTGGACTTCAAAGGAAAAGGCGTGATCGAGTCCGAAACCATTCAATCGCACGACACCGCACCGATGAGCAAGAATCGTCTGATCGACCCTATGCAGACGGACCGTGAGACGCTGCGCGAATATCGGGAGCGCGGTGGCTATGACCGAGGTGCCTGGAGCCGCACGCCTGCCGAACTCATTGACGTGATCACGCGGAGCGGACTGCTGGGCCGCGGAGGGTCCGCCTTTCCAGCCGGTCGGAAGTGGAGCGCGGTCGCCGAACAACCCGGTAGCCATTCCGTGCTTGTCAACGCCGCGGAATCGGAACCGGCCAGTCGCAAGGACGCGACCCTGATGCTGCTTCGCCCGCACTTAGTCGTCGAAGGCGCACTCCTTGCCGCGCATGCCGTCGGAGCCGGTGACGTGACTTTCTATCTTCACTCCGGTGAGGAACGAATCGAAGAATCGATCTCTGGGGCCGTCAAAGAGCTACGACGAAGCGGCACCAATCTCCCAAATGTTCGTCTGGTGACGGCCGAGCCCGGTTACGTGGCCGGTGAAGAGTCGGCGGCCATTCAGCGAGTGAACGGCCGAGCCGCCAAGCCGACCGTCAAGCCGCCGCGTCCCTTCGAACGTGGCATCAAACGTCGACCAACCCTGGTGAACAACGTGGAGACGCTGGCAAACGTGCCGCTCATCGCCGCGCATGGAGCCGAGTGGTTTCGCTCGATCGGGACGTCGGAGCTTCCCGGCACGCTATTGGTCACGCTTACCGGGGCGGTCTCCAACCCGGGCGTCTACGAAGTTCCCGGAGGCGCTGAGCTCAAATGGATTCTGGAAGAGACCGGCGGCATCGAACGGGGTGAATCACTCTATGCCCTCCTCCCCGGAGGCTATTTCTCCGGCTGGCTGCGCGAGCAGGACGTCCGGCGTGGTGCGGCGTTGCAACCCGACAGCTTGCGACAACACGGAGCCGCGCTCGGAACGGCCGCGATCACCGTCGTTCCAAATTCGGTCTGTGGCCTACGACAAGCCGCGGCGCTCTTGCGCTTTTTCGCCAACGAATCGGCGCGCCAATGCGGACCGTGCACCTTTGGCACGGCGGCGATGGCCGACATCCTGGAGCGCGTCGTAGATGGCAAGGCGGAGTCGGACGATCTGACGCGACTTCAGCGATATGCCGAAGAGATGCTGCCGCGGCGGGGTGCATGCGGCCATCTCGATGGAGCGGCATTGGCTGCGAGATCGGCACTCGAAGTCTTTCGCAACGAGATCCCGCAGCACATGCGCGGCGGCACGTGCGGACGTGCGGCCCGCGTCATCCTTCCGGGTCTAGAAAGCTACGGAGCATATGGGCAGGAGTAGAACGTCATCCGGCACGCGCCGCTATCTGCGGATTCGCGTGAATCCGATCAAGTGCACCGCATTTGGATTTTGCGGTGAGTTTCTACCTGAGGTCTTCGATCTCGACGACTGGGGCTATGCCTGGCTGCAGCGCTCGGAGGTGCCCATGTCCCTGGAGCAGGCCGCCTATGAGACGGCACGGTGTTGCCCAACCGGCGCGATCACGGTCGAGGTCGTCGAGGAGCCCAAATCGGACGAGCCGACGCGTTCTAAGTCTCGTTAGGCGTCCATTCAATTCGCAGTACATCTTGGAGAAACATCAATCATGGCAAGTAGCTCTCGAACGGCGGACAACGCCAAACATGTTCCGAAGACACTGAGCCGTCATGGCTCTAACCAACGCGACTGGATCGTCTCGCGCATCCGCATGGTGCGACGGCTCACGGTGGTGCTCAGCTTCGCGGGTGGCGCCGTCTTTACTGGACTGGCCCTGCGACACTCGACACTGCCGAGCAATGCGGCGCCGCTTACGGCCAACGACACCAACGTGGCATCATCGTCGCAGGCGAGCCAATCTGGCAACGTGCCGAGCCAATCCCTCTTCGATAATCAATCGTCGAGCAATTTCTCGGTCGCACCGGCTGCTCCCGCACCACAGACGTCGCAGCCGACGGGCACGCGATCTCGACATCGCTCAGGGACCTCGTAGGCGAGCCTGATGACTGCACCGATCAACCTAACCACGACTGACATCGTTACTGCTCGCTTCGACGCACTCGGAACCGAAATCGTGGTCTCGGTCACCGACATCAGCTATCTCTCTATGGTGCTGGAGCATACGCACCACTGTATCGACGAGGTCGACCGTACCTTCAGCCGTTTCCGCAGGGACAGCGAGCTTGAGCGCTTGCATCGACGTAGCGGAATTCACAAGGCGTCGCCACTCTTCATCGAATTGCTCGAATTGGCACTGCGCGCGTCACGATCTACTGACGGGCTGTTCGATCCGACCATTCGCGACGCACTCGAGGCGGCAGGCTACGATCGCAGCATCGAACTGCTGGAAGCGAACGGTCCCGGAGCCGAGCGCGACGCCGTTCCAGCCGGGCGCTGGAGCGACATCGAAGTCGACGCTCGACGTGGTGAAGTCTTCATTCCCGAGGGCGTGCGCCTCGACTTCGGCGGCATCGGCAAGGGATTCGCCGTCGACTACGCTCTGCGCGGCCTACCGCCCGTCGATTGCGGCGTGCTGATCAGCGCCGGGGGCGACATGGCCGTCGCGGGACCACCGCCCGACGGCGGATGGATCTGCGAAATAGGTACCACGCGAGAAGCCGATTCAGACGAGACGGTGCTCCTCCAGCGAGGAGCGATCGCGACGTCCGGCCTCGGACGACGTCAGTGGATGCGGGATGGTCAGCGCCAGCATCACCTGATCGATCCGACCAACGGAAAGCCTTCTGCCGGTCCCTGGTCCTTCGTGACAGTCATCGCTGGAACCTGCGTCGCAGCCGATGTGGCCGCCAAGACCGCCTTCCTCAAAGGGGCGCAACGGGCCCGAGTGGATCGAATCGCTTGGAATGGCTGGGCGATTCCGCGCATCAACCGGATCAATCACCTACACGGCCTGCTGGCCAATCAGCACCGAGGAGTCCTAAGTCTTGTCTACGTCCACCTCCAACCTCCTATGGTACGTCGGTCGCGGAAGTGGGGTCACCGCCTATCTCCTGCTGACCTTTTCAGTGGTGCTGGGTATCGCGCTCAGCCGACGCTGGTATTCGACTCGACTGCCACGGATGGTCGTCGACGAGCTGCATCGTTGGCTGACGACCACCTTCTACATCTTCGTCGTCGTTCACGTCGTGACGATCCTGATCGACCCGTTCACTCACTTCAACGTGATCGACGTGACGGTACCATTCGCCAGCACTTACCGGCCTATTTGGCTCAGCCTGGGCATCATCGGAACGGAGCTGAGCATCGCGGCCGGCGCGAGCGTCTGGGTACGAAAGTGGATCGGCTACCGAGTCTGGCACGTGCTGCACTTGACGGCTTACCCCATCTTCTTGATGTCGCTGCTACACGGCATCGGCACGGGAACTGATACCAAAACATCCTGGATGACCGCGCTCTACGTCGGCAGCTTCGTTCTGGTTGCCGGGGCAACACTGTGGCGGCTGATCGAGATTCCTGCCTGGCGCACCGGCGTGATCGTGACGACCTTAGTCACGGCCGCGGCGTTGGTGGTTTGGGGATTGGGTGGACCCTATGCGAGCGGCTGGGCCAAGGCAGCAGGGACGCCCGACAAGTTGTTGCAGAAGGCGGCGGTTCAAAACGGCACGACGCTCGATTCAGCGACGGTGCCGGCGACTCCGACCTCGACGGAGCCCCAGCTGCCCGCAACGATTCAGGACACCTTCACCGGTGAAGTCTTGCTGAACGGAGATCGGACGCAGGCACTCTTCCGCGGCACAGCAGAGGGGACTAGCACGCTCGACGTCGCCATCCAGCTCAAGGCGACCAGCGCGCAGTTCACCGGCCAGATTCAGCTGCGCACGGCCGATCACACGCCACTCTGCTCGGGCGACATCAGTGGGCAAGAACTCGACGCGTTGAACGCAACGTGCAGCGGGTACGGCCAGACGTATCAATTGCGGGTGTCGTTGGATCCTGAGGGACGAGAGGGATTCCGCGGATCGATCAACGGGTCGCTGAACGGCTCGACCTGAAACACGTCGTCAGCCCTGGGGATCCTCACCCTGCCGGCCATGGAATCCGCGACCAGGCGCGTGAGAGTGCCCATAGCTTCCATGGTTGTGCCAGACGGGACGATTCTCGGTGGGATCGGCCTTGAAGAGGAATTTGGGTGGCGTGATGATGCGCTGCGCCAACTGTCCGCAAAACGGGCACGGGTACGGTTCGCCCGCCTTGTCGAGTGGTCGCTCGACGTCGAACCGCGCCTCGCATTCTGTGCATCGGAATTCATAACGACGCACGCAGTCTCTCCTCAATATTAGTGAATGAATCGTCCCCGCGACGGGCTCGCTCGATCGCCAATTCCTGTATTATGCCCCGTGTCCAGCAACCGGACAGAAGAGGGCCACCAGACACAGCGAGAGGCAGGGGCATGATCAAGTTGGATCGAGCGCAGCTAACCGAGACGTTGACGGACCTGGTTCGAATCAATTCAGTCAATCCCGACCTCGTGCCGGGAGCCGCAGGCGAAGCCGAGATCGCCGACGCCATCGCGGCACGCTTGCGTCGGACGCCGGGGATCGACGTGGCGTTACAACAGGCCGGTCCGAATCGCCCCAACGTCATCGCCTCGGTTGGCTCTGGGAGCGGACGAACCCTGATGCTGAACGGGCACATCGACACGGTCACGCTGGAAGGCATGCCGGAACCACTGTCTGGTCGCGTCGATGGCTCCCGCCTCTACGGACGCGGCTCAAACGACATGAAGTCGTCCGATTGCGGCCATGATCGTGCTGGTCGAGGCCATCGCCAACGCGGGGGACTTCCCCGGGCGGTTGGTGGCGACGTTCGTGGCAGACGAGGAGTACGCCAGCATCGGCACCCAGGCCGTTTGTCGCGAGATCGAGCGCTGGAATCCAGACGCGGCGTTGATCCTTGAGCCGAGCGGGCTCGAAGTAACGGTGGCGCACAAGGGGTTCGTCTGGGCCACGATCGAGACGCATGGCTTCGCGGCGCATGGCAGCGCCTGGCAAGAGGGGATCGATGCCATCGCGCACATGGGTCGCGTGCTCGGCAGGCTGGAAGAACTGCGAGACGATCTTCAGTCGCGTACTGGCCATCCGCTGCTTGGCCCACCGTCGCTCCACGCGTCCCTCATTCGGGGCGGTCAAGAGCTCTCGTCCTATCCGGCCAGCTGCCACCTCGAGATCGAGCGTCGCACGATACCAGGTGAAACGCAGGCTCAGGTGGAAGCCGAGCTCACGACGCTCCTGAATACTTTGCGGCGTGACGATCCGCAGTTCTCCGCAACGTTGAGCATGGGGATCGACCGCCAGCCGTTCGAGATCGGCCCCGACGCTCCGATCGTTGAGGCGGTTCGGTCGGCAAGTGAACGCGTGCTCGGTCGCACCCCGAATATCACGGGTGGCTCTGGCTGGATGGACTCAGCCCTCCTCTCCGCGGTCGGAGTGCCAACCGCGATCTATGGTCCGGGCGGCTTCGGCAGTCACGGGTACGAGGAGTGGGCGGACCTCGACATGCTCTACGACTTTGCCCGTGTCCTGGCGCAAACTGCCTACGATTATTGTGGCGGAAGCTAGAAGAGCACGGTATTGACTCGGAACGTTGCCCGACCGTGTCACTTCCGGGCTTTGAACCAACATTCGACCCACATCCGCGTGCTCAGCGGCCTGAAAGATTTTTGAGGAGCTGCGATTGGAAACGACAGATCACGTTCAAGTAGACACCGCAAAAGTCGATGAGATCTTTGCCGAGTGGGACAAGGCGGATTCGCCTGGCTGCGCGCTCGGTGTAGTGAGCGGTGGTGAGCTGATCTACGCCCGTGGGTACGGCAGCGCCAATCTCGATCTCGGCATACCGATCACACCCGCATCGGTCATGCACGTGGCCTCGGTCTCGAAGCAGTTCACGGCGATCTCGATCGCCCTTCTGGCCCACGAAGGAAAGCTCTCGCTCGAAGATGATGTTCGAACGTATGTCCCAGAACTGCCCAACTTCGGTCACACTATCCGGCTGCGCCATCTGATCCACCACACCAGTGGGCTACGCGATCAGTATGGCCTCTTTCGACTGGCCGGCTGGCGCGACGACGACGTGCAGGCATTCGACGACGTGCTCGACTTCGCGTATCACCACCTGCGGCTCAATTTCGAACCCGGCTCTGAATATTCCTACTGCAATACGAGCTACACGTTGATGGCGCTCACCGTGGAGCGAGTGACCGGTCAGAAGCTGCGGGAGTTCGTCGCCGAGCGCATCTTCACGCCACTCGACATGACCCACAGCCACGTCCACGACGACATCAGCGAGATCGTGCCCAATCGCGCCAGCGCCTATGCGCCGCGCGATGGCGGCGGATTCAAAGTTGCCGACTCCACCGTCGAGGTTCCGGGTGCGATCTGCGTCTACACGTCGGTCGAGGATCTGGCGCGCTGGGTGCGCAACTTCGGCACGCGCGAGGCGGCCGGAGAGGTGCTCGACGACGCTATGACGGCCGGTTCCTTGAATGATGGTTCAACTCAGAGCTACGGCTACGGTCTAATGACCGGTAGCTATCGCGGGCTCAAGACCGTCAGCCACGGCGGAGTCGATTCAGGGTACCGTGCCGAGATGCTCTGGTTCCCGGAACACGATTTCGGCGTGATTGTCCTGGCCAACTTGAGTGCCATCAAGCCGGGTTGGTTGGCTCGTAAAGTGAGCGATCTCTATTTGAAGGAACACATCTCCTCCGACGAACTCATCGATACCCCTGCGGTCGAGCTAACGCCCGATGAGATGGAGGCGGTCACCGGGCTGTATCGAGACGAACGGCGCTCGGTGACTCGTCGGGTGACTCTCACGGACGGCAAGCTGATGGTCAACGGAGCGTTCGGCGACCCAATGGCCCTCGAGCCGATTGGCGACGGTCGTTTCCGCCTGGGACTCCCGCCGCAAGAGATCCAGATCCAGCCGGGAGAGAACGGAACGCTCGAGTATCGCGAAATCATGCGTGGACACCCAACGACGATCTTCAACGCCGCTGAGGCCGCTTCGCCGAACGCAGAGACGTTGGCGGCCTACTCCGGGACCTATTACTGTCCCGACATCAACACGCGTTACAGCTTTTTCGTGCGCGACGGCAAGCTCATCGTTCGCCTACCGCGCCGGACCGATCGGGAACTGGAGCCAACGGTCAACGATGCGTTCTCGACCGAATCGCTCGATCTGGTCTTCATGCGAGACGGACGTGGCGATGTATCTGCGTGCGAGGTCTTCGCCGATCGCATCCGCTATCTGCGCTTCGATCGCGAACGATGAGCGATTCGCCGCTTGACCGCCTGCGCTCGATCTGCCTCAGCCTTCCCGAGACGACTGAGCGCCCGAGCCACGGAGAACCGACCTGGTTCGTGCGTGACAAGAAGACGTTCGTGATGTTCGCCAACCATCATCACGACGATCGGCTGGCCTTCTGGTGCGCGTCGGAGTCGGAAGTTCAACATGTGCTCATCGACGCGCATCCGGAACGCTATTTTCGTCCGCCATACGTCGGTCATCGGGGATGGCTGGGTGTGTGGCTGGACGTCCCGGTCGATTGGGACGAGATTGACGGGCTTGTCGAGGATGCCTATCGGCTTATCGCTCCGAGGCGTCTAGTGGCGCAGCTCGATGACGAGCGCGACGGTGGATGATCGTGTTTCGTGGTGATTCGAAGTTCGCGCGGTCGTCCAGCATTGGAACGCGTCGGGCGCCGATGGGCGTCATAAATGATGCCCCCTACGCAACGTCGTTGGGTTGTTCCCGGTAGGGGCGACATTCATGGCGCCCGATTATGGAATCACCGATCTCGCGATCCCATCAAGGCTCACCGTCCCTTGGGCTGGTACGTCCCGGGCACGGTGCGGAAGCTGACCACCAGCCGGTTCCAGCTGTTGATCGCCACGATCGCCATGCTCAGGTTCACGAGCTCTTCTTCTGAGAAGTGACGGCGCGTCGCCTCGTAAAGCTCATCCGAGACGTCATTCTGGCTCAACAAGGTCAACGACTCGGTCCAGGCCAGGGCGGCCCGTTCGCGGTCAGAGTAGAAGGGCGTCTCGCGCCACGCGTCCAACGAATAGAGCCGCTGCTCAGTCTCACCCGCCGCACGAGCGTCCTTCCAATGCATATCGATGCAATAGGCGCAGCCGTTGATCTGCGACGCCCGCACCTTGATGAGTTCGAGCAGCTTCGGCTCAAGTCCGCTTTCATGGACGAGGCGCTCCATATCGCCCATCACGCGATAGGCTCCCGGCACAACCTTCCCGAAGCTGAGTCGCGGCTTCAATTCCGTGCTCTGTGTCGTCGTCAATGTTCAGGTTCCCTTCGATTCATTCTGCTTACTGGCGATCGATCAGCCGCCAGTTGGGCCAAAGCGTTCGGTACGAATTCGTTGCGCGTCGTGGCCAAGCTCGAGCAGGAGCGATGAGGCTGTCTCTACGAAGGGCGTCGGTCCACAGATGTAGGTCTGCGGCTGTTCCGACGGATCCCAGGCAACCTGACGCAGCATGTCGATGTCGATGCGTCGCGCAAATCCCGTCCAACCCGGCGGCCGCCGTCGTGTCAGCGTGTAGTTCACCTCAAAGCCGGAGTGATGTGCGGCAGCGTCGTCCAACTCTTCTCTGAAGATGACGTCCTGGTCCGAGCGTGCTGAATAGAGCATGCGCGTGGCCACGTCGCTTCCGGTCCGCTGCCGATGCCGCGCCATCGACATCAGTGGCGCGATACCGGATCCTCCTGCGATGAGCAACAGCGGACCACCCATATCCGGAGTCCAGATAAAGAAGCCGCCAATCGGTCCGAGAAATTCGATTGGATCGCCCGGCAGCACCTCGTCGACCAGATACGGCGATACCTCACCATCCTCGAGGCGTTCAATCGTGAGCATGAGGTTGGGATCCTCGGGCGCGGAGGCAATCGAATAGCTGCGCGCGGCTTGATATCCATCCTCGGCCGTCAGACGCACATCGACGTGCTGACCGGCCCGATGACCCAGCCAATCCGGCACATGGACGATCAGACTGGAGGCAGTCGGTGTTTCCTTGACCGTCTCGACGACCTCACCAGTCCACCATTTCAGCATCAGCGAAAGCGCTGCTCTCTCCATGGATCTCCATACATGTGATAGCCATAGTTCTCCCAGAAGCCGCCCTCGTCATGCTGCATCAGCCGGATGCCGCGCACCCACTTGGCGCTCTTCCAGAAGTAGAGATGTGGCACCAAAAGACGCGCCGGTCCGCCGTGCTCTGGATCGAGCGGTTCATTATCGTACGTGTCCGAGATCCAGGCTTTGCCGCCAGTGACGTCCTCGATGGGAAGGTTCGTGGTGTAGCCGCCGTCGCAGAAGGCCATGATGTGCGTACCGGCTCCTTCGAACCCTTCGAGGAGCGTGTCGAGCGAGACGCCTTCCCAGACGGTGTCGAACTTCGACCAGCGCGTGACGCAGTGGATGTCGGTCGTGATGGTCTCACGCCGCAGCGCGCGAAACTCCTCCCAATTCCAGCTCTTCGAGTTGCCGTTGGGAGCGACGACTGAGAAATCCCACACCTTCAGTGACGTGTGCGGCGTCGGACCGGCAGACAGGACCGGGAAACGCTCGGTCAGGTATTGACCCGGCGGGAGGCGACGTGAGACGTCCGGCGACTGCCGCTTGCCGCGAAAACCGCGTGAGAAGATGCTGACCATGATTGTTCCTTTCGGGAAGCGCTCGAGTGAATGGGTGTGTGCTGGCTGTTGGACTTTCCAGGGAGGCAGCTCCTGGCCAATGTGCTCCGGAACTATTGTTTCATGCCTGCCAACATCCTCCGGAAAGGAAGAGGCGACGAACTAACGTTCCGTCGTTTTGCATTAACCGCGCAAGGTCACGCCTGATTCCGTCATCGATCCAGAACGCACCGAGGTTCCGCAACCATGACCAAGAATAGTCTCCATTTCTTTCCTAAATATTGCGAGGATGTCGCGAAAATCACGAGTCCCGCTTTTCCACGGTCACCTTGCCCGCTCTTCGTCAACCCCGTTGTTCGCCTGCGATTCTCAGCATGGCCTTCAGGCTCATTTCGACGCTCGCGTTTGTCGACGCTCTCAGGGTATACGCCTTGCAATATGGGTCTCAGCATCTAGCGCGAAACGTTACCGCTCCCATCGAAAGGCCCCTGGTGACAACTGCATCGGACGACTCACAGCATCAATATGGCCAGCATGTCAGTGAAACCCACACGCTCAGCGTGCCGCTTGGAGGATGGTGGAGGCTCGCCCTCATCGCGGCAGTCGCATTCGCACTGATCTTCGGACTCGTCGTAGTCATGTCGCGCATTTTCATCCCGCTCGCGATGCTCGTCTTTGCCGTGGTGCTGGCGGAAGCGTTGGCCCCGATAATCGGTTGGCTCGAGCGTTTCATGCCGCGTAGTGCCGCGATTGTAACCGTCTATGTCGTCCTGATCCTCATCACAGCAGGCGCGGCATTCTTGATTCTGCCTCCCGTGGTTCAGCAGATCAGCCAAGGCGTCAGTCAGTTGCCATCCGAGGTCAACGACTTCGAGGCCTACATTACCCGCAGAACCGGCCTCTCCACGGATCAGCTATCGTCCGCACTCACCAGCGTGGCAAACCGGTTTGCCGGTCAGGTCGGATCACTACCTCTCCGGATCGTCAGGGACCTCTTTGACGTTATCCTGGTCTACTTCCTGTCCATCTACTGGTTGTTTGTGACCCCGTCGCTCAAGGGCTTCGTGATTTCCCTGTTTCCGCAGGAGAAGCAAGGCACGGTCGACGAGGTGCTCTGTGAGATCGGCCACGATATGGGCGGATATCTGCGCGGCTCAGTCATCAGCGGCGCAATTACCGGTGTCTTGGCATTCGTTGGGCTCATGTTGATCCACGTCAAATACGCGCTGGCGCTCGGTGTCCTCACCTTCTTCGGCGAACTGATTCCAGTCGTCGGAGTGGTCGCGGTCGGGTCGCTGGTTGTCGTTGTTGCCCTCTTTCAGTCCTTCACGCTGGCGCTCCTGGCATTGGCCGTCTACACGGTGATCCTCTTCCTCGAGTCCCATCTCCTGGCGCCGAACATCATGCGCAGTCAGACAACCGTGAGCCAGGTCGTGGTTCTCTTCGCGTTGGTCGCCGGATTTGAAGTAGGTGGTGTTCTCGGGGCGCTGGTGGCGATCCCGCTTTCGGCCGGTATCCGCATACTGGTGATTCGCGTCTTTGCGCCCGGGATCCGCAACTGGACGGGAGCGAATCCACATCCAGAGGAAGACGTGCCCAAACGGGTGGCCAGCATCAACGGGCGAAAACACCTGGCGAACGCCTTGAAGACACAGAATACGGCGGCGTTCGTCACTCGCATGACCGCTCACAAGCCGGAACCCGAAGAACGCTTACGGCCCGAAGAGACTGGCTAAGAACTGAACGTCATCCCCTCAATGTGCCGCTCGCACATGCACCCTTGCAAACGTTTTGCAAACGCCTGACACCCATGATGGGTGTCATCGCAACTGGTGCCGCCGTCGCATTTTCGGCTCGCCGGTGAGTGAAGCGGATCGCTAACCGAGTTCCGAGTGACAATCGTTCGCGCGATCTGAAGATGAAACGCAAATGGCCGCCAGTCGGTGTTGGGCTGCTGCAGCAGCCCATCCTCGGATATGCGGTCGCGACATGATCGCTTCACTTCGCGCCAACCGACTTTCGGACACCCGGGGAGCCGATCGCGACGGCGGATCGTGTCCAACAAGGGAGGGTGCATGCGAAATGTCCGATGGTCATCGTGGAACGCACGTGTGGCGATTGCGCTTGTCGCCATGCTGATTGGAGCGCTCATCGGCGCAGGGTCATTCGCCCTGGCCAACGGCAACGACACGGTCTACTACGCGTGCGTCAACAACAGCAGCGGAACGATTCACATGGCGAACGCGGGGGATACGTGCAAACACAACGAGACGCTCATTTCCTGGAACCAGCAAGGCCCACAGGGCGCGACCGGCGCTCAAGGGGACATTGGCGCTCAGGGCCCACAAGGAGCGTCCGGTGCACAGGGCGCACAAGGGCCGCAAGGTCCTGAAGGCGCGACTGGGGCGCAGGGTGAGACCGGTGCTCAGGGACCCGAGGGGCCACAGGGCCTGCAGGGCGATCCGGTCGATTCGGCTGCGTTTGTGGATCACTGCCCGGTAGCAACGGCGCTGGTCGGGGACATATGCGTCTCTATTACGCATCTTCCTGACAACTGGAACAACGCGCTCATTGGATGCGCGTTTCAGAACCAGCGGCTGCCGACTTCGGCCGAGGCGGCGTTGATCGCGAAGAGTCTCTTCGGAACCAGCCAAACTCTCGAGACCTGGGTTGACGATCTCGCGGACTCGGGTAACGCATATGCGTTACGGTTCCAATCGGGGCAAATCTCGTTGCCGATCTTTGCGCTGAGTGACCAAGTAAGCTATCACTGCGTCTCGACGCCACTCAATCTTGACGCTGTCTCGAATTGAGTCGCCAACAACTTCGCGTCGAGTAATCAGAAGGCGATCGCCGCGTAGCAACGATCGGGCCGAGACATATGCACGGGATCGAACCGGCGTTCCGTCGCGGTCCCGTGCAGCATTCAGCCAAGCTCCTCACGCAGCGCCGCGAGCACGAGCTCCTCTTCGCCCGGCTCGATCGTTTGCGGGTTGAGGGCGATGGCGTTGCTCCCGATCGCTGCCACGGCGATGCGTGGATCGCGCTCCCATAGTTTCTCGACCAGCTCATCGCGGGTCAGCTTGGCCCGTGACCCAAGATGGATGATGGCGCGCGCATGAGGTTGGCCCGCCTCGCTGGGAAAGCCTCGTTCGGCTGTCACACCCGGCAACTCGGAGACGCCGTCAATCCAGAACTTCACGATCTGCTCGTAGCGCTCAATAGTGGCTGGCTCATCCTGCGCCAGCGACCACTCCAGCGCCGCCAGCACTCCCGCGGTCTCCTCTTTGCCGACTTTCATCGGGCGTCCGATAGCGTGGTTCGGGCTGGCGTTCAGGCGGCAAGCGTCGATCAGGTCCTTACGCCCGAGGACCAGACCGCTCGGCTGCGGTCCGCGCAATCCCTTGCCGCCACTGAAGATAGCGATATCGGCTCCTGCTTCCTTGGTGAAATGCCACAAGTTAGAAATGGGTGGAATCTGCGCCGCGGCATCGACCACCACCGGAATCCCGCGCTCACGAGCGATCTCGACGACCTCATCGATCGGCAGCGCACCGTGCGCGTAATGAGTACCGGCGAACCAAAGGATGCAGGCGGTCTTGTCACTGATCGCCTCCTCGAGCTCGCCGTCTTCGGGTCCGATCTCGACCAATCGCGCGCCGGTCTGCCGGGCGGCATAGTCGTACCCGTTGCGCTGGCTGTGGAACATGACGACCTCATTGCGTGGTGCGCTCTCCAGATGCGGAAACGAATCGATCAGCGCCTGATCGGTCCCAGTGATGCAGGCGGAAACGGCCAACGTAATGCCCGCGGCAGCGCCTGAGGAGATGAAGGCTGCCTCGTTGTGCGTCAGTTCGGCGATGCGTTCTCCGGCGCGGCGCTGGAACTCGTGCAGATCGATGAAAGAACGTGCCGCGTCGCTCATGGCCTGCACGACTTCTGGTGGCATCAGCGAACCGCCGAGCTTGGTGAGGGTCGCGGAGGCGTTGATGACGCGTCGCACGCCAAGTTCTTCGAGGATGCTCATTTGTCTGACTCCCTTGTCACGCGCCGAGCCGTTCTGATCTGACCGGATTGCATGTATTGGATCCGTTGGCCGAGTGTCGCACAGTCACGATGCATCTCCAAGGGAATGTGCTTGACGCGTTCCGCACCGTTCGGCGATGCTGGCGCGGTTATCTTGGGACTGATGTGAAACACACCAAACGACGACGTCACAGTCATGGGCGCACTCGATCGTCATCGAAACATCGGATCGGAGCACGAGGAAGATGGACCCCGAGCTGCTGTGCGACTATCAGTGTGAGACGGGCGAGGGGCCACTGTGGCACCCGCAGGAGCAGCGACTCTACTGGCTCGATATCCCGGCCGGTCGCATGTTTCACTACGACCCGGCGACAGAAGAACATGAGCTTGTGTACGAAGGTGAATCGGTTGGCGGGATCACCGTTCAGGACGATGGTTCGCTCCTCATGTTCGGGGAGAAAGGCTCCGTTCGGCGCTGGAATCACGGACAAATCTCAACCTTAGTCGAGCACATCCCCGGTGAGGAGTCCACGCGCTTCAACGACGTCATCGCCGATCCGGAAGGTCGCGTCTTCTGCGGCACCATGCCCGCCGTGGATCACCCCGCGCGACTCTATCGGCTAGACCTCGACGGCTCGATCAACTTGGTGCTCGATAACGTCGGGCTCTCCAACGGGATGGGCTTCTCGCCCGATCGCTCGGCCCTCTATTTCACCGATTCGAGCAATCGGGTCATTTATCGATTCGATTACGACCAGGCGACCGGTGAAATCTCCAATCAGCAGGTCTTCGCCAGCGTCGAAGGGGTGGAGCAGCCGGACGGATTGACGGTCGACGCGGATGGCTACGTCTGGTCGGCGCGCTGGGACGGCGGAAAGCTGGTGCGCTACGCGCCAGACGGTGATGTTGAGCGAGAGGTTCACTTTCCGGTCACGCAGGTGTCGTGTCTGACCTTCGGCGGACCCGAGTATCGGGACGTCTACGTCACGACCGCGGGTGGGCTGGAACGACCTGCCAGAGGACTCCTGGCCGGGGCGTTGTTTCGCGTGCGGTTCGACGGATTGCGCGGCGTGCCCGAGTTCCATTCGCGTGTGCGCGTTCCAGACGTCGCCGAGCTCACATCGTAGGATGAGGGCAGACGATAGGACGGGGCACTCACGCGAAGGCAGGCAACGCATGCTGAAGAAGATCGGCATACTCGGGCTCATCCACGACCACGTTTGGCAGCACGTCGCCGAGATGACGCAACGGCACGACGTGGTCATCAGCGTCGCCGATCTCAACCAGCCCCTTCGCGACAGAGCTCGCGACGAGTTCGGCATCGATCGACTCTACGACGATTACGCCCGTCTGATGGAGAAAGAAAAGCCTGACGCGGTGCTGATCTTCGTCGACAACGCCGGTTCCGCTTCACTGGTTGAGCTGGCGGCATCGTATGGCGCACCTATGATGGTCGAGAAACCGATGGCGGACACGCTGGCCAACGCGGAGCGTATGCGGGTGGCGGCCGTCAACGCGGGCGTGCCACTGATGATCAACTGGCCCACAGCCTGGCAGCCCGCCATTCGACATGCGTTGACGCTTGCGCAGGATGGCGCTGTGGGAGACATCTACCGCTTCAGCTTCCGTGGCGGACATCGCGGACCCAAGGAATATGGCTGCTCGCCGTACTTCTACGGCTGGCTCTACGACCGGGAGCGAAACGGCGCGGGCGCCTATATCGACTACTGTGGATACGGCGTCAGCATGGCGCGGCTCCTGTGCGGCGTGCCAAGTCGAGTCAGTGCCACGATCGGACATCTGGTCAAACCGGACATCGCCGTCGACGACAACGCCATCCTGACCCTCCGCTATCAGCACGCAATGGCGGTCATCGAAGCGACGTGGTCGGCCTCCGGTCCAGTGCCGGATGGCGGGCCAACGATCTGGGGTCGAGCCGGGACACTGACCGTCCAGCGCGATTCCGGCAGGCGAGAAGGGGACGTGCGCGGCGAGGGTGTGATCCGTCTCACCTCGGACGACGAACCCGACGGACGATTCATCGACCCACCTGCCCTTCCTGAAGGCGAACGGTCCGCCGTGCAGTATTTTCTCAGCCGTCTCGCCAATGACCGCCCGATCGACGGGCTGATGAGCATGGAGGTCGGCCGCGATACACAGGAAATTCTCGAAGCGGGACTGCGCTCCGAGCGGGACGGTCGAGTTGTCTCACTGCCGCTCTGATCGTGACAGGAGAAAAGGAGACGGGTGATGGCTGACCCTATCCGCATCGGGATCGTGGGATGCGGGCGAATCTTGCCCGCACACTTGCGCGGCTATCGGCTGTTGCGCGAGGCGGGTTACGACGATTTCCGCATTACGGCGCTGGTAGCCCGCAAGCAGGATGACGCCCTGATGTTCCGGCGTCGCGGCGAAGGCCCGACGCCACGGCCACCGGTCAGCCGCAATCCGGGCGACTCCCTGGCTGCTCCGCACCTCTACGTCAGTGATTTTCAGCCGGAGTTGGATGCCGAGGTCTTCACCGACGTCGATGAGATGCTCGCGTCAGGGCTGATCGACGCCGTCGACATCACGGCCTCACTGCCAGTGCACCATACCGTCGGTCTGGGGGCAATTGCCGCGGGTAAGCACGTCATGGTCGAAAAACCGATCGCCGTGACCGTCAAAGCGGCGACGATGCTCGTCGAAAACGCCGAACGCGCCCGGCTGTCGTTGGGCGTCATGGAGAACGTGCGCTTCGAGCCGGACGTGCGAATGGCGCGTTGGGCCATCGAGCGGGGCGAGCTTGGCGATATTCAGATGGTGGCCTCGATCTCGCTCGGCACGGCCGAGTGGTCGCCCGATCGGGTGGTGGCCGACACACCGTGGCGCCACCTGAAGCTGGAGGCGGGCGGTGGTGCATCCATCGACATCGGCGTCCACATGGCGCATCGACTCCGCTATCTCGCCGGGGAGATCCGCGACATGACGGCTGTGGCACGCGTCTTCGAGCCACAGCGTCAGCTACGCGACCCGGACGGAAATGACTTTGGCGGTTATCCGGCCGACGCTGACGACGCCTTCTTTGCGCTTCCCGAGTTCGAGAGCGGTGCGGTGGGGACGCTCTCCTTCACCTGGGCTGGCCATGGCGAATCGACGGCACTGCCTGGAGGCACGACCATCTACGGCACACGCGGCTGCTTGAAGGGGAGCGCGCTCATCCGCGACGGCGGCGAGCGCATCGAACTGGCCGACCTGTTCGAGCGTGAGGCAACGAGCGACGAGCGCGAGCACTTCTTCCCGCGCGGAGTGACTGATCCCTTCGCCCTGGCCTATCGCGACTGGCTGGATGCCATCGTCGCCGGTCGTCAGCCGGAGATGAATGGCCGCGAAGCGCTGCGCGATCTGGCGACGGCCTTCGCCATCATGGAGTCGTCGACGGCTCGCGGACCGGTGCTGGTACAAGACGTTTTGAGCGGGAAGGTGGACGCCTACCAGCAGTCCATCGACGCACATTACGAGTTCTGATGCGATTCAGGGAGAACGTCTTATGTCGCACGTAGAATCGGTGGACGAATACATCGGGCAGGCACCGGCGGAAATTCAGCCGAAGCTGCGACAGCTGCGTCAGGCGATTCTGGAGGCGGTCCCGGAGGCGACCGAAAAGATCAGCTACGTGATGCCGTTCTACGAGTTCCACGGACGTCTGGCCTACTTCAAACTGTCCAAACGCCACATCAGCCTTTTCATCCCTACGCCGATCGTCGATGAGCATAAGGACGATCTGGCCGGCTACCATGCCGTGCAGGCGACTATTCACCTACCACGCGATCAGGAACTCCCCATCGCGCTCATCCAGAAGCTGGTCAAGGCAAGAGCTAAGAAGAATCTAGAGGCCGCCGCGCAATAGACTCGTGACACTCACGGTAAATTGAAAACCATTGACGAATCCGCCAAGTCCCGCTACGGATTGCCGCTGAACGTGTCACAGGCCATCATGTCGCCAGTCTGATAACCGGTCGTGAACCAATTCTCACGCTGAGCGGATGATCCATGGGTCCATGTCTCCGGGTTCACCTGTCCCTGAAACTCCTGCTGAATGCGATCGTCACCGACCGCGGCGGCGGCGTTCAATCCATCAGCGATGTCCGCCTGGCTCAGCTGCGTCAGATAGCCAGTCTCCGTTGCGTGGTTGGCCCAGACGCCCGCATAGCAGTCGGCCTGAAGCTCGACCCGCACGGATGCGCTCGTCGCGCCCTGCGTATCGTTGCCGATTCGGTCGAGAATGCCGGTGAGGTCCTGCACGTGATGCCCATACTCATGAGCCAGCACGTAGGCTTCGGCAAACGGACCGCCCTGCGCGCCAAACTGCGTGCGAAGCTCGTCGAAGAACCCGAGATCGAGGTAGACCGACTTGTCGGCTGGACAATAGAACGGCCCCACTTGAGTGGTCGCGGTGCCACATCCCGTAGATGTCGAGTCAGTAAAGAGCACCGTCTGCGAGCGACTGTATTGCACACCGCGCTGGCCGAGCGCGTCATTCCAGTACTGCTGGATGCTGTCGACGTAAGCCACGATGCGACAATCCTGGCTCTGCTCCGCATCGGCGCCGGTCTGGCAGTTAGCGGCCAGATTGCCGCCCGAAATGCCGACGTTGTCGCCGGTCGCCGGTGACGAACCATTGATGTCGATCGGCACGCCGAAAATCAACGAGAGGACCAGCGCCACGATCGTGACCGCGCCGCCCGCCCCGCCGACCGCGACTCCTTTGCCGACTCCGCGGCGATCTTGTACCTCAGAGGTGTCGAGTCTGGCATTTCGATTGAATACTGGCATGTTCCCCTCCACTCTTGAACGCCATTGACACCATGGTCGCTGTACAGGTCCGTTTGCAGGCACGTCAGATTTGTGGAGTCGTCTACGAACATCGCGTCCGGCTGTCGCGCTTGCCGATGATGCGAAACGATGTTCATTATCCCATTGTGCGCCGCTCTCGGACTATGCACCCGCCATGCCCTGGATCGCGCGGACAAGCCAGCGGTCGCGGAACTCCTGTACGGGCGACGCATGCGTCGCCCAAAACGTCATCGTGGCAAGGCGTCAAGTTGCCCCTGCGGTAGGGGCGAAGCTCGCCTTCGCCCGCGTGAGGCGACCCCTACGTCCTATCGGGTATGCAAGCCAGGCGACAGGTTCAAGAGTGTGTTCAGGGGAATTGTGGGCAGCGTTCCGGCGATGGCAAGAATGAGCCGCGGCAAAAAGGCGAAGACAAGCTTCGCCCATACGTGCGGGTGAGTGAGTGCCGACAAGTTATGTCGCAAGGCAGGGAACACGGTGGGCGACGCGTGCGTCGCCCGTACACCGGGGCTTTGAGCGAGGGCGCGCAGAGCGACGCATGCGTCGCCAACTGCAACAGGACGTTCAGACGCGGACGGTGAGCTCCTCCTCGCGGATGGCTTCGACCACCCCAGCGATCTCGTGAGGCCGCACGGTTCCACCTTCGTCGAAGCGCTGCTGCAGGCGCTCGAAGAGGCGTGTGCGCAGGAAGTTGCGCATGGTGGTCTGATAGTCGTTGGTCGCCGCGAAGATGGCGTCCTGTAGCTCCGGCGTCCAGCGACGCTCATAGGCTTCACGCTCCGGCCCAAAATCGAATTCCGGAAGCACGTTCCCACGTTTCTCCCGAAGCTCGGCGCGCAGACTGGCTGTCGCCGCTTCATCGACCTGACGGTCCTGGATGACGACGCCATAGTCGTCGCGGGCACTCTCGACCGTCACCAGCTCATCCAGCACGTCGTCCAGCACCCAAGCCGCGGGCCGTGCCAGCGGATCGCCGTAGCCGCCTCCGCCTTGCGCGCCGATGAAGACGCGATCGCCCGGCTCGAGGTAGAGGACGTCGATCTTGCCGACGTTGCGTTCTCGGTCCGTCCCTGGATTCAAGATGGTGAATCCCGTCGTGCCGGCTTTGCCTCCCAATCGGCCCCACGGGCGGAAGGTGTAGCGCTCCATTCCGCGAGCCGTGATGACGCTGTTTGGTGGGAAAACCTTCAGCACCAGTTCGACGCCAACGCCACCCCGGTAGTAGCCTGGCCCGCCGCTGTTCTCACGCAGACAGTAGCGACTGACCAGGACCGGCACCTCCTGCTCGATACTCTCGGTCGGTACGTTCTTGAGATAGCCCATGGCGACGTCGACGCCATCCAGACCGTCCTTCATCGGCCGACCGCCCGAGCCACCGGCCAGCGGCTGAACCACGCTCACTTTCGTACCACCGGTCTCCGCGTCCGGGACCGAGACGAGCAGAATCGAGCCCTGGTTGGAGCCGGCCGCGTTGATCTTGTCGGGCAGCGCCTGACCCAGCGCGCCGAGGATGGCGTCGAAGACGCGAAACATGAGGGCGGCTCGAACGCCGTATGCAGCGCGCGGTTCTGGATTGAGCATGCTCCCCTTGGGCAGGATGTACTTCAATGGACGCACCGCGCCGCTGTTCAAGATCATGTCGGGCGCCATGGTGCGCAAGAAACTCACCAGACTGAAGGAGATCATCCAGTGGCCGTCCTTGCCGCCGGTAGCCATGTTGAAGGCGGCCTGTACCTGCGGATCGGTGCCGGTGAAATCGAGGATGATGTCGGTCCCCTTGACCGTCAGTGCCAACTTGATGCGCTGCAAACGGCCGGGAATGACGTGGTCGATTTCAAGGTAGTCGTCGAAGTGATAGGTGCCGTCCGGCATATCGCCGATGACGCGACGAGCCTGCGCTTCGGCGTAGTCGAGGACATTGCCGATGCCGTTGCGCACGATCTCGGATCCGTAGCGCTCGATCAAATCGTGGATGCGACGCTCGGCCGTGTTCAGACCGGCCAGCTGCGCCTTGATGTCGCCCCAGTTGAGCTCCGGGATACGGCAATTGGCCATCATGATCGAGAGGACCTCGTGGTTGATCTTCCCCTCGGACATCAGGTGCACCGGCGGATAGACCACGCCCTCCTGGAAGGTTTCGGTGTTTGACGGTGCGATACTGCCAGGCACGCGGCCGCCGACGTCGGAGAAGTGGATGAAGCTCCAGGCAAAGCAGATCACCTCGCCCTTGTCGAAGATCGGTTTCCAGATGTAGATGTCGGGCAAATGGGTTGCCATGCCGCCGCTGCTGACCGGGTCGTTGCAGAGGAAGACGTCCCCCTCATGCCAACCACCCAGCTTCTCCTCGACGTACTTCAGCACGTCCTGCAGCGGCAGTCCCACCATCAGGTGCACTCCGACGCGATAGGGCGTGGCAAAGACCTCGCCCTCGCGGCTGGCCAGCGCGACGCCGAAGTCGCCCGTCTCCTTGACGAAGACGGTGTGTCCGGTGCGCAGCACTACGTAGCCCATCTCATCCACGATAGCCTGAAATCGATTGCGCAGCACCTCGAGCAAAACTTTGTCGGTTCCGGTTATTTGAGCCTGGTCTGTCACCTGTTGCCGCCTCTCAATGCGATTAGTCGAAATCGGAGCGAGCTACTCGACTCGAGTGCCGATGACGTTGTGCTGGCTGTCGATCTCGAGTCGGAATCCCGGTGTGACCAGGATGGTGCTGTCGTATTGCTCGATGATGCAGGGACCGTCCAGCGTCATGCCTGGGCTCAACTGATGCCGTTCGTAGACCGGCGCTTCCCAGGCCGGTGTGGCTAGGCGTACGGTGCGCGTCCCAACGGGCCGCGGCTCTTCACGAGACACGCTCTCGGCTGCGGCGACGGTCTCCATGGACGGTTTGATCGTTTGGCCGACGATTTGGACGCGAACGCTTATGATCTCCGTCTCGGCCGCTTCGTCGCTGTGCCCG
Organism: uncultured Chloroflexia bacterium; assembly: GCA_963815715.1. Lineage (GTDB taxonomy): Bacteria > Chloroflexota > Chloroflexia > Thermomicrobiales > Thermomicrobiaceae > CALAGB01. The sequence goes on from CAWFHU010000001.1 coordinate 1,265,348, forward strand.
TAGATCTGCTCATAATGGCGATGATAGCCATCCAGGAGCTGTTCGATCCCGGCAGAGGTCGAGAGGTCGTCCGGCACCGGGATGGTCAGCTCGAAGGACTGGCCGCGATAGCGCATGTCGGCGCTGCGCACCAGGTGCATGCCGGCCAGGTCGGACTGCTCGATGTTCTGCTCGGCGAGCCAGGCGCGTGCCTCTTGCTCGATCTCGGCGAACTCGCGCTCCAGAGCTGCGGGTTCGAGCTCGCTCAGACGCAGGTAGAGCGTACGGATGAAATCTGAGCGGAAGTCGGCCATCAAGCAGCCGAGCGCGCAGAGGACGCCCGGCGTCGGCGGGACGATGACGTGATCGATGCCGACCTCACCCGCCAGCATGAATGCGTGCGTCGGACCAGCACCGCCGAAGGCGAGCAGGGCGAAATCGCGTGCATCGACGCCTTGACGCGCCATGAGCGGGATGAACTCGGCGTACATGTTGGCGGTGGCCACGTTCAGAACGTAACGAGCCGCCTGCTGCGCGTCGCATCCAAGGCGCTCACCGATCTCACTGAGCGCGACGTGCGAGAGCTCCGGCTGTAGGGTCAGCTCCCCGCCCAGGAAATGGGCCGGGTCGATGATGCCCAGCTCGACGTAGGCGTCGGTGACGGTCGGCTCGGTGCCGCCGCGACCGTAGCAGGCCGGGCCGGGGCTCGAACCGACGCTGCGCGGACCAACCTTCAGAACACCCTCAGCGTCGATCCAGGCGACCGACCCACCGCCCGCGCCGATCGACGAGACGTCGACGGCCGGCATGGTGACGGGGAATTCACCTACGTGGTTCTCAGTCGAGTAGCTGACGTCGCCGTTGATGACCGAGACGTCGGCGCTGGTGCCCCCCATGTCGAAGGCAATGACGCGCGGGTGATCGCTCTGACGGGCGATGGTCGCGGCGCCGATGACGCCGGAGGCCGGACCGGAGAGGAGCGTCTCGACCGGAACACGGGCGGCGCTATGAGCCGTCATGATGCCACCATTGGATTTGGTCGAATAGACGGGCGTGCTCATGCCCGCCTCACGCAGTTCACGTTCGAGCGAGGTGAAGTACTCCTCCATACGCTGGCCAACATGCGCGTTCATGACCGCCACAAGTGTCCGCTCGTATTCGCGGAACTGGGGCCAGATCTCGCTGGAGGTGCAGACGTAGACATCCGGCAGGATCTGCTTGATGCGCTCCTTGGCGGCATTCTCGTGGGCGGGATTGCGATAACTATGTAGGAAGGAGATGGCTAGCGTTTCGACACCGTCCGCCACCAGGCTGCGAGCCGCATGCTCAACCTGATCCAGATCGAGTGGGACGTAAACGCTCCCGTCGACCAACAGGCGTTCGCGGATCTCGCGCACGTGGCGGCGAGGTGCCAACGGCACCGGCTTGTCGCTGTAAAGCTGGCTTGGGTCTTCAAGTCTGAGACGCCGCAGCTCGAGGATGTCGCGGTAGCCCTCCGTGACCAGCAGGCCAACCTTAGCACCGCTGCGTTGGATGAGGGTGTTGACGGCCAGCGTGGTGCCGTGGACGAAGGAGACGATCTCCGCCGGATCGAGTTGGTAGTCGCGAGTGAGCCGCTGTAGACCTTCGAGAATCGCGCTGGACGGATGATCGGGCGTCGAGGCGATCTTCACCAGGTTGTAGCTGCCCGAATCTTCGTCCATGAGCAAGAAATCGGTGAACGTCCCACCGATGTCGACTCCGAGTCGATATCTCCCCATGTGCTCTCTTCCCTGCGAATAAGTGTAGAAGCGTAGCCGCGATCAAATTCGATGTATCGGCACCGGTGTCCCCGCGCCAGGCACTGATATATCCACGGCGTACTATCCACGGCCTGGGGTACGCGCGCAATAGCGTTCGTCTGGGTGCAAGCCACTTCTGGCTGCCGCAATCTTCGTGGACACGTATCGTGTGATCATCGGGAACGAGTCGATCAGTTTGAAAGGGGCATCAGATGTCGTTTCTGAGCTTCAGGACTATCAAGGGTGAAGTCACGACAGAATGCTATGAGAAGTGGATCGATATCTACTCGACGTACGTACCGAAGCCGAAGGGGAAGTAATTCGGGCGAGAATTCGGGCAGTCACTAGAACTGCTCTTGCCAACCATGCGGAGGTACAAACTTGAGAAATCGGTTCTGGAGAGACACCGTCGAATGAACGAGTGGTTCGATTGCGGCCACAATGACTCCGTGCGCTAGACTCCCTCCGCCGATCGAAGGGGATTACGCGACCGCCAGAATTCCGTGATGCACCGGTATATTCGTCATTCCCCAATCGAGCGGCCATTGGAGCCACGCCCGATGCAGCAGGAGGAAACCGTCGTGGTTGTGCGTGATCAGAATTCGCTCGAGTCGCGCAGCGCGAGAAAGTACCTGTGAATCGGGACTTCGTTGACCGAGGTCGTGAAATGCACGAAGGACATCGTGCCCTCGAGATGCGAGTTCCTCTGCAATGCGCACGGTGACGTCTTCGTCGCAGTAGAACAACGCCACCGATAGTCAGCCTTGAAATGATGATTGATTGAGCAGAATTCGCGCATCTACTGGGTCTGGATCGCGTAGATAGTAAAACACCGCGGCATGAACCGCGTCTCGGGAGAGATCGAAATCGTCAGCGACGCTCTCGACAGTGCTATCTGGATCAGACAGGTCAGCGATGACGACCCATACCGACACTCCGTTATCGCGGATGATCGCTCGATCAGGACCAAACCCGAGTGGCGTTGGGTCAACGTGGCGGCTGATCAGACCCTGCGCCGCGTCCGAATCTACGTCGTCCACGAGTGAGCGAATCCGGTTCCGATTGATGTGTTTGTGGTCGGTCAGCATGTCTCAAGCCTCGGATAACTGGATGACTACGCGGCGGATTTGGCTGAGTTTACATGATCCTTCGTAGCACATTACCATGCAGCATGCGAGGTGGAAACAGTAGCGCCACCAGACGTTGATCACGGTGGCGCTACTTGAAAGGCTTCTACACCGGCTCGTAGGAGACGACGAACATACCGTAATACGTCGGGTGCTCGTAGCTGAGGACCTCACCCTTCATCGGCGTGTGCTTCAGCGCCCCGGCCAGCATCAACGTCTGCCACAGTCCGTCGATGGCCGCTTCACGAGCCTTCTCATCGGTCAGCGAAATCAGGCTGCCAGGATCGTCCCGCTTCAGCGCGTCCATCACGATGCCGTCTACTTCTTCGGCGGCCGGGCTGAACCCGTAGGGGCCGCTCTCCTGGTGCTTGTGCGCCCAGTCGCAGGAGGCGACGAAGGCGATGTTGCGGCCATCCTTCTCGGCCGCTTCGGCGATCGCGGTGCCGAACTCCACCATCGACTCGCGCGGCAGGCTGCGCGATGGGTTGGCAATGACGATGGGCGGGCCGATCGGATCCGGCGCGGGGGCCAGCACGCTTCCGTGCCCGACCGCGTTCTGGTTGTGACCGAGGAACCAGGCCGGAACCATGACGCCCCAATCCATCGGGATCGCGCTCTGGTGCCGTGCGTTCCCGGCGTAGCCGCCCATGGCGATCGGCACTCCGCGTGCCTGGGCCGCTTCGGCAATGGCGTCCGTCATGGCGGCGTCGACCGGCACGTTCATCTCCAGCGTGCGGCCGCCCCAGGAAAGCGTCCCCGCGGCGCGAGCGACAGAAGCCAGACAGATGGTGCCGTCGACGCGGAATCCGTGCGGCGTGGCAATCACGACGACGTCTGGCTTGGTGGCGGCGGCACGGCGTCCGACCTCCTCCAACGCGGCGCGGGTGGCCAGACCGCCTTCTGCGTCGTCACTCACGGCTGGAATGAGTGAGAAGCCATGCGGAGTGATGCAGGCGTAGACCAATGGCATTGAGGCTGATTCCTTTCTCAACATCGACGCGGTCAGCTGACGCCGACCGCCGTAGCGAACCCCATCATAGCGCGGCTCGAGACATCCGCTCTAGGGTCCACCACGGAGAGCGCTGTGACCGATCCATTCGAGCCCAAGAAATCGGACCAAATTCGTCGCCTGTTTGGCACAGGTGATGCGATGCCGACCGACATTAGGTGATAGCTCTTCTCAGGCAAAGCGGGAAGCCACCTCTGACGAGGATCGTTGAGGTGGGAAGATCCGAGAACGGCGCGTGATCGACCCGCCAGATCCTCAACGACGTGTTGTGGGTCCTATTGTCTTTCTGGCACATAGGCTCATAATATGTAAACACCGTCTTCGTCCCAACGTCTTGCCTCACCGGCATGAATCGATAGGAGGACAGATGTCCCGCCTGATCATCGCCAACCGCCGGGGTCACCAGGTGCTGGAATGGGATTCCGCCGTCGACACCGAGGAGACGCGTGAAGCCATTGCCGAGGCCGAGCGGATCATCAAGGACGCGCGCCAGCGCGGCTGTGCCGTTTCCCGCAAGGTCGAGGGCAAACACGTGCTCGATCGTGGACGATTCGACCCATCAGCCGAGGAGTATCAGATCATCGCTCCGATCGCGGGCGGTTAGATCGTCGATAACAGGCGGCTGGGGCCGTGCCCTGGCCGCCTGACAGACCTTTAATCATCAACTCCAAAGGACAAAGGGAGCGCTCATGGCCCGGTTCTTAGACTGGCTGCTACGACGTAGCATCGAGCTTCCCATCGAAGCGCGGCAGGACGGAATTGAGCTACCCTGGACGCAGCACTGGTACCACGTGCCCAAGCGGAGCGCGGGCTGGGACTTCCGCGAGGAGGACTACCAATCGGCCCGTACCAATGCGCGCATCGTGGCCCGCGAAACGCTCGGAGACGACGTCTGGGAGCACGTACTCCGAGACGGCTACGTCGACGTCCCGTCGGGCCGCTTCCGTGGACTGACGTATCGCCTGAGGGTCGGCCGCCGCATCGAGGTTCGTTGCCAGCCGGGCACTGATTCCCCGTGGCCCTTCCCCTACCTCTGCGTCAACCCGAGCTACCCACTGCCGGAGGAAGAGTTCTTCGCCCATCTCTATCTCTACGTACGCGATCAGGAGGATGAGATCATCCGCGTGGCCGCACCACAACCCTGGGATCAGCGACTGGGCCGCACGTTCTGACACACGCTGACCCGACGGATTGCGACATTCTTCGGATGCCTGCGCCACAAAATCGCGCTACGATGTTGACGAAACTGGTATCAACTCAGGCTGTCATCTCGCAACGCGCGAAAGGGGATCGCCATGGCTGTGGCCGCCGACAGGCTCGTCCGAGTGGGACGCATCGAAGAATTGGATAAGCCACGCATCGTTTCAGGAGGACGTCACGGCATTGCCGTGATCGTCGATGACGGCACGGTCTTCGCCGTCGACAATCGTTGTCCGCACATGGGCTTCCCGCTCCATCGCGGTAGCGTCTGCGACGGAATCCTCACCTGCCACTGGCATCACGCGCGCTTCGATCTGGCAAGCGGCGGCACGTTCGACCCGTGGGCGGACGACGTCCGCGTTTATGACACGGTGATCGAAGATGGCGTGGTGTTCGTCGATCCGCAGCCCAAGCCGATCGATCAGGAAAAGCGCTGGAAGCAGCGCCTGCACGACGGGCTGGAGCAGAACCTCAATCTGCTGATGGTCAAGTCGGTTCTGGGCCTGCAAGAAGCCAACGTGCCTGCAGGCGATGTCATTGAGATTGGCGCCCGATTCGGCTCGACCTTCCGGCGTGCAGGCTGGGGACCAGGGCTAACGATCCTGACGGCGATGGCCAACACGCTTCCGGCACTTAACCGAGAAGAGCAGGCGCTCGCCATGTATCACGGTATGGTGCACGTGGCGTCGGATGTGAACGGCGCACCGCCCCGCTTCCAGCTCGATCCACTGCCGAAAGCCGATGTGCCGATCGAACGCCTCAAGGTTTGGTTCCGCCAATTCATTGAGGTACGTGATTCCGACGGAGCCGAACGCGCGCTGCTGAGTGCCATCGACTCAGGCGCGACGCAACAAGAACTGGCCGACATGCTCCTCGCAGCCGGCACCGATCACGTCTACCTGGACGGCGGCCATACCACCGACTTCATTAACAAGGCCTGCGAGATGCTCGACATGGTCGGATGGGATCAGGCGACCGACGTGTTGCCAAGCGTCGTCCGCGGTCTGGCCATGGCTCGACGCAGCGAGGAGCTCAACATCTGGCGGCACCCGGTCGATCTCATTGCGCTCCTCGATAACGCAACTGCGCGTCTCGACAATCTCGTCCGCGACCGCGCTGGAACGGGCGACTGGCCCGGATTCGGCGAACTGGTGGAACTGCTGCTCGGCGAGGATCCGGAAGCCACTTTCAATGCCATGCTCGCCGCGCTCGAGGCAGGCGCATCACTCACTGATATCAGCCAAACGTTGAGCTACGCCGCGGCGCTGCGAGTGGCCCGCTTCCATACCAGTAACGAGTTCTCCGACTGGATCACCGTGCTGCATACTTTCACCTACTGTAACGCCGTGCATCAGTCGCTCAAGCGAGCGCCGTCAGCCGAACTGGCACGTGGCATCTTCCACGGCGCGGCCAGCCTCTATCTGGACCGATTCCTCAACATGCCGGCGGCGCGGCTGCCTGAGGAACGTCCGGGCTCCAACGAACCGGCACCGGCAGAAGAATTGCTTGCCGAGCTACTCGAGCTGATGGATCGGGAGCAGCGCGTCAACGAGTCGGCTCTCGTGGTGCATCGCTATCTCGATCAGGGATACGATCGGGCACCGCTGCTGGCAACGCTCGGGCGCACGCTGCTACGTGAAGACGCCGAGTTCCACAGCTATCAGATGTATGAAGCTGGTTTGGCGCTGGAGCGAGAGCTACGTGAGACTCGTCCAGAAGCCGCGAATCATGCACTGATCGCGGTCACACGTTACTTGGCCGCGCACGCGCCAACGTCGCGCGCCATGTTGCAGACGGCTCGCACGGCCATGCGGCTGCAGCGCGGTGAAGAGGTCTACGAGGATCCGGAAGACGCGCTGGCCGCCGAAGGCTAACCGTCCTCAACCAATCGAGATCGTAACTGGCGGGGCGAGTTGCCCCGCCAGCTTCATGCGCGCGAGTACGTCTCCACCCAGACTACTAATGTAGTGGCGGGCGTCTCTGCCCGCCTTCGTCGAGCTCGCGAGCGCAACTCGTCCAGATCCGAATGTCAAATGAAACCCTCACGAATCACGTGCGCGTACGGCTCACGATGGCGGGCAGGGACGCCCGCCACTACGACGCTGGTGACGTGGAAGATCTGACGAGCGATGTCTGATTCGGCGGGCACATATGCTATCGTCGAGCGCGGCCCTGATACGGCGACGTCCCCGTAACAGGCCGAGGCGCGAAATAGTGTCGGGTATGGAGGGTGGAGCGCGGTGAGTTGGAGACCTCGTCTCAGGCTCAGTCACGACAACCGCCGCATCTTCTACGGGATGGCGTTCGGCGAAGGCGCCTTCGGCATCTATCAGACGCTCTGGCCCCTCTACATCGCTGCCCTCGGCGCCTCGCCTCCGGAAGTCGGCTTCGTCATGGGCCTCGTCGGAATCAGCAGACTCTTCACGCTGATTCCGAGCGGAATCCTGGCGGACCACATCCCACCTCGGGCGATCATGGTGACGGGCCGCGCACTCACCGCGCTCGGCATGCTCCTCTTCGCCATCGCCAACTCATGGTGGCAGCTTATCCCGTTCGGGCTGGTCATCTCGGCCGGAGCAGTGGCCTTCCCCACCATCCTTTCGATGATCGCTGCCGGTGCTGGAGAAGGGCCGAATCGCACCCGGGTCTTCACATTGATCAATACGGTCGCGCCGTCGACCGGACTGCTGATAACCCCTGCCCTCGGTGGACTCATCGCCGCCACGATCAGTCTACGGGCCGTCTTCGTCGTCGCCGGAGTGTTTGCTGCTGCCGCGGCGATCTCGTTCTCGACCATCACTCCCAGACCAACGCCGAGTAAGACGGAGACAAAGGCCGACTATCGTGCCGCCGTCGCTGACCGCTCAATCCTGACGATCCTGATCTTCGAGATGATCGCGATCTTCGCGCTTTCAGTGGGCATCGCGCTCGTTCCAAACTACCTGCAGGACGTCCACCACGTGAGCGACGGAGTCATCGGAGTGTTCGGGTCCGTCGGCGCCCTCGGAAGCATCTCGTTGGGGTTGATCATCCATCGCATTCGCCGATTTCAGCAGCCTTTCAATGCGCTCATGCTCTCGATCGGCTCGGTGGCGTGCGCGCTCCTCCTCTTGATCGTCAGCGGCTCCACCATGGTGTTCGGTCTTGCTTACTTGCTGCGGGGTGGTTTCTTCGTCACGTGGACACTCTTCGAGGCCGCGCTGAGCGTCGTCACGCCAGCACACCTGCGTTCGCGCACGTATGCGCTGGCCGAGATCATGAGCGGCGCCGGATATTCGGTCGGCCCCTTCATCAGCGGCTGGTTGTACGCCGTCAAACCGGCGATGCCCCTCTACGCCGGTCTGGCCCTCACAATGACCCTTCTCGCGTGCATCCCGATCGGGCAACGCTTCTTCATGGCCGGAACCAGCGCGGCGGTACATCGAGCGGTGAATGCCGAGCACACAATGGAGTAGCCTGCCGCAGGTCTCTCTTCCTCCGCTGATTCTCAGCAGACGTGATGTCCTCCAAGTGACGGATGACGTGTGCGTTCGCCAAGCTTTAATCCTCATCCAAGGATGTGGACCTAGAGTTACCCTCCGGTGTACCGACGATCGGCCCGGAAAGGGGACGCTTGCTTGCTCAAGCTGTTGATTCGACTTCTGAAGATCGGAATTCCCGCAGGATTGATCCTGTTCGCACTGATCCAGCTCATCCCATATGGACGCACCCACAGCGATCTAGCCGCCACCAATCCCGTCACCTGGGACAGCCCGCAGACCCAACAACTCGCCATGCAGGCGTGTGGCGATTGTCACAGCAATCAAACGACCTGGCCCTGGTATTCCAACATCGCGCCGATCTCCTGGTTGGTGCAGGAACACGTCGATCACGGACGCCAGATTCTCAATTTCTCCAACTTCAGTCCGAATCAGCGAGGCGCCGACCGGGCCGCGCGAGCCGTTCAGAACGGAAGCATGCCGCCCAGCTATTACACGCTCATCCACGCCAACGCACGTCTCACCGACGCTCAGAAGCAGCAACTGATTCAGGGACTCATCGCCACGTTCGGCAGCGAGCGTGGATTGAAATCGCCCTAGTGCTCCAACCGACAATGCAACTGCCTCGCCGAACCCGCGCGAGAAATCCGCGTGAATGGCGTGGGCTATACGACGCCGATGACGCAATCTCCACAGCGGCCGGCTGGGGAATCAAGACGAGCGGCGGGACGGTTACAGTACCCTAGAAGAGTGACGTTATATTGATGCAGGCATCAACCGTTGCAGCGACGAACCGCCAGTCAAACGATTATCCGGGAGCCTAAGGCTCGCATGGGAGGAATGGGAATGAAGATCGGCGTCGTTTTTCCACAGGTCGAGATTGGGCCGGATCCGGCTGTCGTACGTGAATACGCCCAGACGGCCGAGGGGCTCGGCTACACGCACATCCTGGCCTACGATCACGTCATCGGTGCCGACGTCTCCAACCGGCCGAACTGGCGCGGGCCGTACACGCTCGACACCCAATTCCACGAGCCCTTCGTCCTCTTCGGCTACCTGGCCGCCATCACCAAGCTCGAACTGGTCACGGGAGTGATCATCCTGCCGCAGCGACAGACGGTGCTGGTCGCCAAGCAGGCGGCCGAAGTCGACGTCCTCACCGGCGGGAAGTTCCGGCTCGGCGTCGGCGTCGGTTGGAACGAGGTCGAATACGAGTCACTCAACGAGACCTTCCGCAACCGCGGTCGACGTGAAGAAGAGCAGATCGATGTCATGCGCATGCTCTGGACGCAGAAGTCGGTCACATTCAAGGGCAAATGGCATAGCATCCCCGGCGCCGGACTCAAGCCGATGCCGATTCAGCAGCCAATTCCAGTTTGGATTGGCGGATCGACCGACCCGGCGTTCAAGCGCATCGGCAAGATGGCTGATGGTTGGATGCCACAGTTCCGGCCAAACGCCGAAGGAGAGGCCAAGGTTGAGTCGGTGCGTCAATATACCCGCGACGCGGGGCGCGACCCAGATGCGCTGGGCATGGAAGCACGGTTGAGCATCGGCATGACGCCGCGTTCGGAATGGCGGCAGGACATCGAGCGCTGGAAAGAGCTCGGCGCCACGCATCTCTCGATCAACACGATGAACGCCGGTTTGTCGACACCTCAGGATCACATTGCCTTACTTGGCGAACTGGCCGAGGAGCTCGGACTGGCCGATTTCAAGGAGTAATGCGTCGTCGGGCGCAATGACTGGAGCCCAGATAGCACCCAACGCATTGTCATCTGTAGGGGCGCACTGCCGTGCGCCCGATCAATCCCCACGTTGGGATTCTATTCGCGCGGACGCACAGCAGTGCGCCCGACCAACCCCCACGTTGGGATTCCATTCGCGCGGGCGCACAGCAGTGCGCCCCTACCGGGGGTCTGACGTGCTTTGAACAAGCTGGCCGCTGCCTACTTCGGCATGGCTTTGATGGCGTCATAGGCGGGGCGCGGCTTGCCGAATTCGTCGGTCATCGAGAAGCCGTAATACGGCCCGCCACTCCCCTGGAAGATGGCCGAATTGAGGCTGAAGACGAACATGTTCTGCATCCAGGGCCACTCGGTCCGCGCGATCTCATACGCCCTCGTGATGTATTGCGCCTGCTGCTGTGGGCTGACCCAATCCCCATACCCGTAATCTGGCCAGTCGTTCTTGGTCGTCCAGCCGCACTCGGTCAGCCAAACCGGCAAATCTCCCAACCCGCCCTCGACCAGAATGGTGTGGACCTGCTCGATGTGCCGAAAATAGAACTCCGGTGCGGTGGTCCAGCCTGTGTGATCGGCCAGATTGCTCGGCCAGAAGTTGTCCGGACTGTTGCCCGCGCCATAACTATGCGCGCCGACGACGTCGATGTATTTCTTCACCGCGCCGTTGTCGATCGAGAGCAGGTCCTGCAGATAATCGATGTCCGAATATGCCCACTTGCGGTCATGCAAGCTGTTCGGCGCCAGCCCAGCCATCACGATGAGCGAGCCTGGATCGTTGGCGCGCACGATCGGTGACGCCGCTTGCAGCATGTCGAAATAGCCGTGCGCGTCGATGAAGCCGCCCGCCTCATACGAGAGGTTCGGCTCATTCCACAGCTGCCATGCATCGACCTCGCCACTGAATCGACTCGTTAGACTATCCATGAAGCTCGCGAAGAGATCGGGGTCCGCGGGCTGTCCTGAGAACGGCGTGTAGGCCCAGGTCGGCACGCTGTTGACCGTGATCAGAATCTTCAGATTGTGTGCGTGCGCTTCATTGATCATGGTACTCAGCGCATTGAAGGTGTACGTCCCGTGCACCGGCTCGAGCTCACTCCATTGCGCCTGAATACGCACCCATGCACACCCGCTCTGGTGAGCCAGGCCGAGAAAATAGTCGTTCGACCCGACGTTGTTGAGATCACCCCACCAGAGGATGTTGAACCCACACGAGACGTCATGGTCGGTGTAGAGCGGCCGCGGACCGATCGGCGGCGGCTCCGGCACATCGGCCCCTTCGATCGCCACCGCCTCGTCCGGCACGACTTCGTTGTGGAGCGCTTCGCTCCCGAGCAAACCGAGCAAGACGTTGTACGGTGCGGCGTTCTCCGGGTGAAGCTCGAATCGGGTGCGTTCGAAATACTGCACCAGATGCGACTTCCCGTCGGTCTGACTCACCTCGTCGAAGGGCTCGGTGATCGGAAAACCGAAGCTGGCCAGGCCACCGTGGGCCTGCCAGTAGTCGCGGAACGCTCCGCAGAGCGAATGCTGCGTCTCGGTGTAGAAGTTACAGTCGGATTCAGGAGCCGAATCGACTGGCTGAAACGGTGGTTCGCTGCGACGATCAACGGTCGCCAGCGATCCCAGTCGGGTCAGCAGGACGTTGTAGGGAGCGGCGTTCTCGTCATGCCGCTCGAAGACCGCACGCTCGAAATACTGTTTGAAGAAGCCATCCTGATAGAAGACGCGGCTTATCGGATAGCCGAAGGTTCCGAGTCCGCCATTTTGTTGCCAGAAGGAGAGAAACGGATCCGAGACCCAGAATCCGGTTTCCGCAAAGTAGTGAGTGGAGGTGGCGTCATACGTCGCGACGTCTGCCGGACCGGCCGGCGCCGCCAGAGCCAGCCGCGGGATCAATGCCAGTATCAGGATCGACAGCAACCACCGGCTGGCTCGTGGCGCCGTCACTCTCTCCATGCGTTTCCGTTCCCACTGCTGCCGCGCAGTCTCGCCGCGGCGTTCCAATACACGACGCGGCGAGACGCTGTTGTCCGCTTAGCGCGTCACTCGCAAACCGAGGATCGAGGCGGCGGTGCGCAAAGTGTGGCGCGCGTCCTCGATGACGTGCCCTGCCTCGGCGGCCCCGATGAGCTTCTTGGCCATCTCGTTCAGGATCCCGATCGCCTTGGGCGTGTCGAGGTCGTCACCAATGGCCGCCATGAATTCCTCTTTGAGCGGCTCGAGATCGAGCGCCGGAACCTCGTCCGAACCTCGAATCAGCATTGCATTTCGCAAGAGATCGACCATCGGCTCGAACTCAGCAGGACCGCTGTTCTCATATTCAAACGAATCACGATAGTGATGGCTGTGCAGATAGAGTCTTAGCGCGTCAGGGCTATGGTAGCGGAGCACCGTACGTGCCAGCACGAGGTTGCCGAGCGACTTGCTCATCTTCTCGCCCTGATAACGCACCATGGCGACGTGCATCCAGACACGAGAGAAGGGCTCTTTGTGCGTAAAGCCTTCTGACTGCGCGATCTCGCTCTCATGATGGGGATAGATCAGGTCGCCTCCACCGCCATGGATATCGATCTGCGACCCGAGATAGCGCATCGACATGGCGCTACACTCGATGTGCCAGCCCGGCCGGCCGAGTCCCCACGGGCTCTCCCAGGTCGGCTCACCCGGCTTGCTCGCCTGCCACAGGATGAAGTCGAGCGGATCTTCCTTGAGCGGATCGTTGGGGTCCGCGCCGCGATCAGCCGATATCACCCGCATTTGGTCGTGGTCCAGGCGGCTCAGCTTGCCGTATTCCGGATCGGCCGAGACGCGGAAGTAGACGTTTCCCTCGCGCTCGTATGCCTTGCCCTCTTCGACGAGCGAGGAGACGATCTCGACGATCATCGGGACTTCTTCCGTCGCGCGGCAGTAGACGGCCGGCGGGAGAGCATTGAGCGCGTTCAGATCTTCCTGAAACTGTCGGATAAACCTGTCTCCGAGGAGATCCCATCGATCGCCGACCTGGTTGGCTCTCTTCAGGATGTCGTCATCGATGTCGGTGACGTTCTGGACATACTTGACGCGCCAGCCGAGGTACTGGCAATAGCGATTGACCACGTCGAACGTGAGGTAGGTCATGGCGTGACCCATGTGGGTCGTGTCGTACGGCGTGATGCCGCAGACGTACATCCGCACGGTATTGCCGTCGAGCGGTTTGAACTCCTCTTTCTTTTCAGTCAGGGTATTGTACAGTTGCACGCCCTCTCCTCCCGCCAGTTCGAGAATCCCGGCAACCCAATCGCCGGGCTCCGCACTATGCTACATCAACCTACGCCGCACCGGACGTCCGGCCCATAGATCCGCATTCCATCGACGGTCAATGCATGGTTCGTGCGAGATTTCACCACTCACTGTATAGTGCCAGTGAGCATCCGCTCAATCTCAAACCGACCATCGAGCCGCCATCATATGGATGCAAGCTACGGATGGTAACGCATGGAAAGGGTTCTCTATGCCATTGACGGTTGAAGAGATGGCGCCGGAGTTCTCCGTGCCGAGTTCATGGGGTGACACATTCACCCTCAGCGAGGCGATCAAGGAGCACTCCGTCGTTCTCTCGTTCTATTTCTTCGCATTTACTGGTGGCTGAGGCAACCAGTTGTCCAAATTGCAGGACAACCTCGATGAGTTTCATCGATTGGGTGCGGAAGTCTACGGAATATCGGTCGATTCCCATCACGCTCAGCGGGTCTGGGCCGAGCGGCTGGAACTGACCTTCCCATTGCTGAGCGATCTCGACCGCCGAGCAATGACCGCGTACGACGTCAAGATGGAGCAATTTGGCGCGTATCACGACATCTCGCGTCGAGCTCTGTTCATCATCGACGCCTCTGGGAAACTCGCGTATCAAGAGGTCATCACCGAACGTGGGGTCATCCCGGACGTCGACAAAGCGCTCGCGGCGCTGCGTGAGATTCAGGGCACGTAAGAGTTTCGTCTCGCAATGCTTTCTAGTTCGTTCGCCGGTTATGACCTCGGTCTTGGAGGAGGGTAGAGATGGATCTACACGTCGTCGAGCTTCGTTCGACCAACCGTAAAACTCAGGGAGAGGTTCCGCGAGAGCTCGATTCCTTTCGCAAGGACGGCGTATACGACGTCGCCGAGGGCAAGATCACGTATGCCAGGCCGTGGGTCGAGGACAGCGAGTTCCTGGACGACCCGGTCGATACGCTGGGCTTGATGTGCGGCCGCATCGCCGATGAGGTCGCGGCCGGTTTCGCCGCTGGCGAGCACGTGGTCGTCGCCGGAGGCAATTGCGGCGCCCTGCCGGGCGTCATCGGCGGCCTGCAGCAGGCTAAGGGATCAACCTCCCGCATCGGGCTAGTCTGGTTCGACGCTCATGGCGACTTCAACACACCCAAAACGACCTTGAGCGGGATGCTCGGCGGGATGCCGGTTGCCGTCGTTGCCGGACTTTGCTATCCCGACTGGCGCATCGGCGCGCATCAGGAGGTCGCCCTCCCGACCGATCGCATCATCATGGTGGACGTGCGCAATCTCGATCCGGCGGAAGAGCAACTCGTCAACGCAACGGCCGTCGACGTGGTTCCGGTCTCCGGACCAAAGCTGGAAGAGGCGGTGAAAGCACTGGCCGACAAGACCGACTTGATCTACCTGCACATCGACCTCGACATTCTGGACGAGTCGCTCACGCCGTCACACGGCACCAAGGAGCCGAACGGTCCCGACATGGAGACCACGGTAGCCGCCGTGCAGACCGTCCTCGATACCGGCAAGGTTGAGGCCGTCGGGCTCGTCTCCGTCTACCCGGTCGGTGAAGGAGGCGATACCTCGCTCGCTTCAGGGACCGAACTGCTGCGGGAGATGATCCGTCGCTGGGCCGCCACAAAGAACGCGGCGGTGGCGGCGGATTAGCACAAGCGACGTTTCCAGCGCTGGGTGGCCGTCACCCCCAACCCCTCTCCTGATCGTCGGGAGAGATCCTATGGTTCAGAGTCAAGGGGTGAGGGCCGCCTGGTGAGGGCCACTGTGAGATCTGCCCTACTCACGATCTCTTGGCCGGTTCCCGATTCGACGGCGCGGCACTCTTCTGACGCCGCGCGGTTGCCGCGGGGACCGGCTGACCAACCTTGAGCTGGGTCAGCTCCGGCGGGAACATCAAGTCGAGCGTCCAGTCAAACATGATCCGCAGGCGCTTATCCCAGCGCGGAATCTGCAGCAAGTAATAGGAACGCCACAGCCACCACGCCTTGAAGCCGGAGAGCTTCAGACCCATCACATACGCGATCGCCGAGCGGTGCCCGAGCGCTACCAATTGACCCAGCGTGCGATAGTTCATCGCTTGCAGGGGTTCCCCTTTTAGGGTCGCGGCGATGTTGCGCGCAACCAGTTTCGCTTCGCGAACGGCATGTTGCGCCGTCTGCGGATAGGGCTTGCCGTTGTGTGGGTCGATCACCTCGGCATTGTCGCCCAGCGCCCAGACGTTCGGGTGTCCGGGAACGTTCAGCATGCGGCTCACTTTGATCTGTCCATGCTTGTTGTGCTCCACGGGGAGCTCGCGCGCGAGAGGATTGGGCTGCACTCCGACCGAACCGACCACGGTGCTGGCGTCAATTGTGGAGCCGTCGTTGAGAATGACGCGACCAGGCTCGACCTTCGACACACGCTGGTTGAACATGATCTCAACGCCTTTATGGCGTAGCAACTGCTCGGCAAAGGAACCAAGCTCCGCGGGTAGGTCCGCAATCAACCGAGATCCGCCATGGATGAGGACCACCCGAATGTCGTCCGGCTCGATGTGCTTGTAGCGCGGTGTGACCTCGATCAGCATGTCTCGCATCTCAGCCACCACCTCGACGCCGTTCGCGCCTCCTCCGACGACCACGAAGGTAAGAAGCTGTCGCTTATCGACCGGGTTGGTCTCGATGTCGGCCTGCTCCAATGTGTCGATGAGGTGATTGCGCAGGGCAAAGGCGTTGCTGAGGCGCTGAACGTCGAAAGCGTTCTCCGCCATCCCGTCGACCATCGACGTGTTCGGTACGCCGCCGAGCGAGATCACGAGGTGATCGTAGAAGAGTGAGCCTGGATCCTGGTGGTGGCCGTAGAGTCCATGAAGCAGCTCGACCCGCTGATGCTCCAGATCAATCTCGGTAACGTCGCCGACGTAGAGCGTCGATTGGGGCGTTACGAGGCGAATCGGGTTGAGGATCGAGCTCGTTTCGATGGCTCCAGAGATAATGTCGGGCAGAAGCGGATAGAAGACGAAGAAGTTTTCGCGGTTCACGATGGCGACGTCAACCGGCGCGTCTTGCAGCTGCCGGTGGAGCTCATACGCGGTGTAGACTCCAGCAAAGCCCCCACCAAGGATGAGGATGCGTTTGCGTCGAGGTTCGTCAGGAAGCTGCCATTCCATCATTGCTCACCTTTCACAGCCAGCGCGCCGTGCCCAGCGCGGCTCTCCGGCGATCGATTGGTCTGCCGTCCAGTTTGGCGGAAGGACATCCGGTGAATGTAAAGGCGCCATACAGATCGGCGTCGCAAGTTCCGCGCAATCATATGCTGACGATGCCACTGTTGTTGGTGTTGAGTGCTGCATGGCACGCAGTTTGTCAGCCCCAGATCAGAGGGGCTATACTGATTATTAGCACTCTCGTGCCGAGAGTGCTAATACCTCCCAGATCGAGCCGATTGCGGAAGGATCATCACCAGTGAGCTCAAGATGGGACCCATTACGAGACATCAGCGGATTCCGAGAAGCGATGAACAACCTCTTTGACGAGGGCATGTTGGTCCCGCGCGGAACCATGTCCAACGTTGGATCGATACCGCTCGACGTCCGCGAGACGCGCGACCGCTACATCATCAGCGCACCACTGCCGGGTGTCTCCCCGTCCGACGTCGACATCTCGGTCCTCGGCAGCAGCGTCCGCATCAGCGGCGAAATCAAGGACCTCGACGGTCAGCACGAGCAAGAATCGAGCGAGGATTGCCGCTGGCTGCTGCGCGAGCGCAGGTTCGGCCGCTTCGAACGCTCCATCACGTTGCCGACTTCGGTCAACTCGCAACACGCATCCGCGGAATTCGACGCAGGCGTCCTCACCATCGAACTGCCGAAAGTCGAGGAGGCGCGTCCAAAGTCGATTCAGATCAAGACGGTGACCCAGCCCTAAACATTGGACCGCAAAACAACGTCGGCTCGTTCCGCCGTTAGCTCCGGCGGAACGAGTCCGTCTGCCTGAGGCGCATGCCGTACAGGTGTGGTCGAAGGTCGATGACGTTCGTTGGCGTCGACTTCGGGCCTTGGTACCCTTCCAGGAGCAAAGTTGACATACCAGGGAGGGGACATCGTGCATTCGCCTATTGCGGCGCTTTCTCTCGTTGAATCGAGCATTCGCTCCGCAATCAACCGTTCCAATCTCACAATGGAAACCGCCAAGACGATCGGCAAGCACGCCATCGGTCCGGCACTCGGTATCCTGACCATCATCGTCATCGCGTTTTTGATTCTGCGGGCCATGCGTTCGGTCATCCGGCGTGGCATCAAACACCTGGTCGAACGCAGCAATCAGCCCAGCCGCGAGCTGACGTTGAAGATCAATACTCTCTCCAGTGTGGTCGAGTCGGGCGGCCGGCTCATCGTTCTGGTGATCTCCGCGATGATGGTGTTGAGCAAGCTCGGGCTCAACATCGCGCCTCTGCTGGCCAGCGCGGGCGTGGTTGGAATCGCAATTGGCCTGGGCGCGCAGAGCCTTATCCGGGATTTTATCGGCGGGTTTCTCATTTTGATCGAGGATCAGTTCGGGGTTGGCGACGTCATCTCAGTCAACGGCTTTGTCGGCACGGTCGAGCATCTGAGCCTACGCCGCACAGGTCTTCGTGGACTCGACGGCAGTTTCACCATTATGCCGAACGGTGACGTTCGCGCGGTACAAAACCTGACGAAGGATTGGTCGCGCGCGCTTGTTGACGTCGACATCTCCTACGACGATGACGTCGATCACGCCATCAACGTGTTAACCGAGCTCCTCGACGGCATTCAGGAGGATCCAGACCTCGGCAGCGCCGTACTCGAGCCGGCCAACATCCTGGGTGTGCAGGCGCTCGGGCCGTATCAGGTGACGATCCGCTTGATGGTCAAAACCAAGCCGATGGAGCAATGGCGGGTGCAACGAGAATTGCGACGCCGCATCAAGCACGCACTCAACTCATCCGGTGTAACGATCCCCTACCCGCACAACGTCACCGTCTTCCGTTCGGCCAACGGGACCGATTCGGATCAGGCCGCGGCGATCCTGGCGGCGCAGCAGACCAAGGTGGCCGCCGCGAGCGAAACACCGGCTCCATAATTCGAGCAACATGGTGCAAGAAGCGCGAACCATTCGCGGAAAGTTGTGACTCTCAATCGTCACGTTATTGTGACGTTTTGCCTCAAAGTTGACACGGGGAATGTACAACGCCTCTGGACAATTCGTCCGTTCGGTGCGAAAGTGTACAAGGTGTCATTTCGGCGCGGTCGGGCTAGCATGCCGATCGCGGCGCGGAATCTGCGAGATGTCGGCCCGATTCTTGCTGGACAGAACCAACGTGTCCGTCTGCCATTCGACCGCAGACTCTGGCGCGCGATCCGATGCAGACTAATGACCAGAAGCCCGTAGACGCGACGAGCGAATACGGCCAACGCCGGGAACGCGGGCGCGCCAGGAATGGCTGCACCTGGGTACTCGCGCGCACCGTTTGCGGAAATGCGCTGAGGACACCATTGAGCCGGTTGAGACCGCGCTGAGGTCATTGTGGACCCCACGCGGCCTCGATGTAGGAGGAGTACTTTATGTCACATGATCAGCGGTTTCGAGAACTCGCTGAGGGAGCTATGAGTGGACGGCTGAGCCGCCGAGCGGTACTTCACCGCGCGGCCGCGCTCGGTTTGAGTGCCCCGATCGTGGCTGCCCTACTCGCCGCTTGCGGTGGAGGCAGCAGCAAGTCGACGACCACAACGACGTCCGGCGGCGGCGCCACCACAACCACGTCGGCCACGACCCCGACAACCGCAGCGGCTTCGAGCCCGACAACCGCAGCGGCTTCGAGCCCGACGACGGCAGCGGCATCGACCCCGACGACGGCAGCGGCGTCAACGGCCACCAGCGCCTCAACCCCCGCTGGGAGCCCGGCGGCGATGACCTTTGACAAGAACAAGGCGCCCGCTGTTCCGAATCCGAATACACAGCACAAGGGCCAGAAGATCACCTACTATGGTGACTCGGTTGGATCCGGCGCGGACATCGACAAGGTCATGATCGCCCAGTTCACCAAAGACACCGGCATTGAGGTCAACGTCGTTCCAAAACCTCAGGACTCGACCGAAAACTATTCCACCTATCAGCGCTTCTTCCAGGGCAAGTCGTCGGACGTCGACGTGATGATGCTAGACGTCATCTGGCCAGGCGCCTTTGCACCGCATCTGACCGACCTCAGCTCGGCGTTGAGCGATCTGTCAAAGAAGAGCTACGACACGATCATTCAGAATAACACCGTCGACGGCAAGCTCACCGCGATGCCGTATTTCGGTGACTTCGGCATGATGTTCTATCGCACCGACCTGCTGCAAAAGTACGGCTACGACAAGCCACCGGAAACGTGGGACGATTTCGAAGCCATGGCCAAGAAGGTCAAGGATGGCGAGAGCTCGAACGCCAGCTTCCAGGGCTTCGTCTTCCAGGGCGCGGCGTACGAAGGTCTGACCTGTGACGCGCTCGAATGGGTTGCCGGTGCCGGTGGCGGCACGATCATCGACGAGTCGGGCAAGGTCACCGTCAACAACAAAGACGCGATCGACATGATCAACCGGGCCAAGGGCTGGGTTGGCGGCATCGCGCCGACAGACGTCACCTCTTTCAAGGAAGAGGATGCGCGTAACGTCTTCCAGGGCGGCAACGCCATGTTCATGCGCAACTGGCCGTATGCCTACGCCGCTGGCAACGCTAGCGACTCCCCCATCGCCGGGAAGTTCGACGTTGCGCCGATCCCAGCAAACTCCGGCCAGAAGCACTATGGCACGGTCGGTGGCTGGCAGCTCGGTGTGTCCACCTACTCCAAGGCGAAGGATGCGGCGATCGAGTTGGTGCGCTACCTCTGCAGCCCAGAGGTGCAGACCTGGCGTGCGGTCATCGGCTCGTATGTGCCGACGCAGCCAGACGTCGCGGCCGACCCGGACGTGATCAAAGCCATGCCGTTCCTGGAAAGCCTGCAGGACGTCGTGCGCGTTACACGCCCGTCTCGCTCGACCGGTGAGAACTACAACCAGGTGTCGACGTACTTCTTCCAGGGCGTCAACCAGGTTCTCACGGGCGGAGATGCCTCGAGCGTGCTGCCACAGGTGCAGCAGCAGATCGAGCGGGTAGTCAGCTAGCCGACAAGCGGCTACACTGCAACAAATACCTTTCACACAACCGGAAGGCTACAGCGGGGGCGACAGTCGCCCCCGCCTAGCGCATCAGAGCGAGGGGGATGAATGGGCCAGGTTGCCACTACCCATGAGGGTCAGCCGGATATGGGCGCGCCTCGGAAAAAGACGCGATCCCTCGCAAGCTCGCAAACGCGAACCGCCTGGCTGCTTTTGCTCCCCACTATCGTCGTCGTCCTGGCAGTGGCGATGGTTCCACTCGCTCAGACGATTTGGTACAGCTTCACCAACGCGCGCCTGGCCAGCGTCAAGCCGACCGATTACATCGGCCTCAAAAATTACCGCTTCCTCATCCACGACACGGCGTTTCGTGACGCTATCTGGACAACGATCAAGTTCACCTTAATCACGGTGGTCTTCGAGTTCGCTTTGGGCATTATCATCGCCCTGGTGGTGAACTCAAACTTCAAAGGACGTGGCGGCATGCGCGCCGCCATGCTGGTTCCCTGGGCCATTCCGACCGTCATCTCGGCTCAGATGTGGAAGTGGATGTATAGCCAGATCTATGGCGTCTTCAACGACATTCTGGTAGTCCGGCTTCATCTCCTCAGCAAGCCAGTCGCCTGGATCTCTCAGACCAATACGTCGATCCCGGCCATCGCCGCGGTCGACATCTGGAAGACGACCCCGTTCGTCGCGCTCCTCTTATTGGCTGGACTGCAGGTGATCCCCTCGGACATTTATGAAGCCGCACGCGTAGATGGAGCCTCTGGTGTGCAGCAATTCTTTCGCATTACCTTACCGCTACTGAGGCCGGCTATTTTGGTCGCGCTGATCTTCAGAACGTTGGACGCGTTACGCGTCTTCGACGTCTTCTTCGTGATGTTCGGCGCACGTGCCGACACGCAGACGATGGCGATCTACGACCAGCAGAACGTCGTCTCCTTCTCCGATATCGGTTATGGGAGCGCGATAAGTGTCGCGATCTTCATCATTATCGGCATATTCGTGGTGGCCTACGTCACGTCGCTGAGGATCGAGCAGTCATGAGCAAGACATCGCGATACTACGTTCAGCGATTCTTCTTCTGGGTGCTGGTTACGATCATCGTTGTGTACTTGGTCTTCCCGTTCTATTGGGCGCTGCGCTCCTCGATCACGCCCAACAGCGAGATGTTCGTGACCCCGGTCCATTATTGGCCGAACCACCCAACGTGGACGTTTTATAGTCAGGTGCTTCACAACCGGAACTTCATGCGCTCGATGCTGAACTCGGCCATCGTGGCGGGCTCCGTGACGGTGCTGTCGTTGATGGTTGGCGCCTTCGCATCGTTCGCGTTGGGACGCTTCAAGTTCCGTGGCCGTGCGCCGGTGATGTACATCACCCTCTCGATGACCATGTTCCCGCAGATCGCGGTGTTGGGTTCCCTATACGAGCTGATCAGCCGGTTCCACCTCTACAACACGCTCTACTCGCTGATCATCACGTATCTCCTCTTCACGCTGCCGTTCACCGTCTGGGTGTTGACGACCTTCTTCCAGGCGATGCCACGGGAGCTCGAGGAAGCAGCCTACGTCGACGGAGCCACGCCGTTCCAGGTCTTCTATAAGGTATTGCTGCCGCTGGCAGCACCCGGACTTGTGACGACCGGCCTGCTGGCGTTCATCGCGGCGTGGAACGAGTTCCTCTACGCGTTGTCGTTTATCCAGACGCCGAACCACTTCACCATCACGCTGGCCATCTTCAACTTCAACACCAACACGACCGGCGGGTTCGAATTGCCATGGGGACAGATGATGGCAGGCACCGTTATCGTGACCTTGCCGCTCATCATCCTGACGCTGGTCTTCCAGCGGCGCATCCTGGCCGGTCTGACCGCTGGTGCGGTAAAGGGGTAGATGATCACGGGAGGACACAAGGTCCTCCCCTACAGAACTACTCGACGTAGGGGAGCACCTCGTGTGCTCCCGCACCTCATCACGGCACGGATCGGCACACATTGGTCCAAGATCAGACACCGTTACGTCCTCAATTGGATAAGGCAACTCCCACATTCGACGTCGTCACCTGCGGCGAGCTGCTGATCGACTTCGTGGCGCTCGAGACCGGCGTCAGCTTGATCGAGGCACACGCCTTCGAGAAGGCGGCGGGCGGCGCACCGGCCAACGTCGCTGTCGGTCTGGCACGGCTGGGCCGATCTGTTGCGTTTCTCGGCCAAGTTGGTACGGACGACTTCGGCGATTACTTGAAGCGGACACTGGAGGCCGACGGAGTCGACACCGCAAGGCTCCACCGCAGCGATGAAGCGCGCACCGCGTTGGCGTTCGTCTCACTCAAAGCCGACGGCGAACGCGATTTCATGTTTTATCGCCACCCCAGCGCCGACATGCTCTGGCGGGCCGACAATCACGACCGAGCGCTCGCTGCGTCAGCCCAGGTCTTCCACTTCGGCTCCATCTCATTGATCAGCGAGCCGAGCCGCACCTCATCCATTGCAGCGGCGCAGGCGGCCAGGGCTGCCGGGGCGCTCATCTCCTACGATCCCAACCTGCGACTCCCCCTCTGGTCGTCCGTCGACGCGGCTCGTCAGGGACTCCGCGACGGACTCGCCTACGCCAACATCGTCAAAATGAGCCGTGAGGAACTCGCCTTTCTCAGTGGCATCGACGACGTCGAACAGGGCGCGCGGAGCTTATGGCACGACGACCTGCGCCTCCTCACCGTGACGAGCGGCTTACAGGGGTGTTCATGGTTCACGGCGAATCAATCAGGAAGAATGGTCGGATTCCCGGTCACCTCGATTGATACGACTGGCGCTGGGGACGCCTTCGTGGCAGGGGTGTTGACTGGACTGTTCGATGCCAACTTTCGCTTCGAGCCGGATGCGCTCGAGTCAGTCATGCGCCTGGCCAACGCCGCCGGAGCGATCACGGTCACCCGTCGAGGCGCGATTCCAGCATTGCCGACGCGTGCCGAGGTCGAGGCATTTCTTTCAGCGAACTGAATCTGAGATGGTTCACGTCAGCTCTCGCGCCAATTGCTGCGCGGCACGATGCGCGCGTCGCGAGGGCTCCGGCAAGCGCACCTTCAGGACGGTTTTCAAGGTCCACCTTACCGCCTCTTCCAGCGTAATCAGGTTGCCAACCGAGACGTAGACGGGCGACACGCCGGTTCTGGTGCGCACAGCCATGCCAACCACCTCGCCACGCGTTACCAATGGCGCCGCGGCGCCACGTTCGTCGCCGAGCGATTCGAAGCGCCCCGTAAGGATCGACTTGGCTACGCCGATGGTCGGGATCTCAAGCTCCACGCCGACGTGGCAGGCGATGCCGAAGCGCCGCGGATGCGCGCGGCCCTGCCCATCGACCAGAACCAGATCCGGCTGACGCCGAAGGGACTTGAGTGCGGAGAGACAAAGCGGCGCCTCCCGAAATGAGAGCAAGCCCGGGATGTAGGGGAAGGTAATGTTGTCGCGTGCCACCTGCTCCTCGAGCGTCTCCAACTCTGGATACGAAACCGCCACGGCCACGGCAACTCCGCGATCGCCACGCAGATGCACATCCACCGCCGCGATCACCTTCGGTTCGGGACGTAAGGGCTGCTCGACCACCCGCTCGGCCATCTCGGTCTGTTGACGACGATAGCGGTCGAGCCGCTCGCGGTCTGAAGGAGAATTGGAATGACTCACGCCAAGATTCGCTTCCAACTAACACGCATGTGGCCGACTTCCTCGTTTCGACGGAAGCCTTGTGCCAGGCACTGGCGTCATGCCGTCATCATGCAGACGACCGCTGCTGACGGCTGAAGACGATCAACGTAGACTCTGCGTTGCCAGACCGAACGTCGACAACTTCGACCGGCCGGATCGAACTCATTTTGCACGACAAGTACCGCCGAGCTGGAGGAAAGGAACCGTAGCCAATGACACTGCTGGATACGCTGGGCATGCGCGTGGTCGAGTCGAACCCAGATCGGGTGGTGATCACCATGCCGGTGACCGCGGGACATCTGCAGCCACGCGGCTATCTGCACGGCGGCGCCAGCGTAGCGCTGGCTGAGACGGCCGCAAGCTACGGCGCGTCTCTCAACGCCGCGGATGGAATGAACGTCTTCGGCCAGGAGATCAACGCCAACCACATTCGCTCGGTGCGTGACGGGATACTGACCGCCACCGCCACGCCGATTCACGTCGGACGCACATCGCAGGTTTGGCAGACGATGGTCCGTGATGAGCGGGACCGTTTGATCTGCGTTTCACGTTGCACGATAGCGGTCGTTCCAGTTGCAAGCGCGCCGCGGGATAAGGCGTCCGCGACAGACTAGGGATCCGACTTCATCGATTCGGACGTCTTGACAGAGCCATGAATCGTGTCCAGTTGAGCGTTCGGACGCTTGATCTCCTTCGCCCTCAGCGTTACAATGGAGCAATTAACTTGGGCGCGGCGGAAAGGGGCTGAGTGGCGCACGCGCTTGCACTGGCAAATCAGAAAGGCGGTGTCGGGAAGACCACCACTGCGGTCAACCTGGCAGCCTATCTTGCCGCGCAAGGTCACCGTGTGCTGCTGGCGGACCTCGATCCGCAAGGCAACGCAACGAGCAGCATCGGCGTCGATAAGAACTCCATTCAACAATCCACCTATGAGGTGCTCATCGATGGACAGTCTCTTGAGAGCTGCACTATCGAGGACATTCGGCCAAACCTGGATTTGCTGCCAGCCAACGGCATGCTGGCCGGAGCCGAAGTCGAGCTTGTGGGGCTACGCCGGCGTGAATATCGCCTGCGTGAGATGCTGGCAACGATGGCAGATTACTACGAGGCGATCATCATCGACTGCCCACCTTCGCTCGGGCTGCTCACGGTGAACGCGCTTACCGCCGCCAACGCCGTCGTCATCCCCATTCAGTGCGAATACCTCGCGCTGGAGGGGCTGATGCAGTTGGTCAATACAATCGACCTTGTGCGGCGCCGGCTGAACCCGGCGCTCGACGTTTTGGGCGTCGTCATGACGATGTTTGACGCGCGCACGCGACTCTCACCTCAGGTCGTCAACGACGTGCGTCGATTCTTCCCGAGCCGGTTGCTTCAAACGGTGATTCCCCGCACGGTCCGCCTGGCGGAAGCACCGAGCTACGGGCAGACGATCTTCGAGTACGACCCCTCCTCGCGCGCCACGGCGGCCTATGGCGCAGTCGGGGAGGAAATCGCCCGACGTATCGGCATGCAAACCAGGCGCGTGCCAGTCGAACTGGCGGTCGGTGCCGACGTGCCGAAGGATCTGCCTTGATGCCGCCTGAGCTTGTCGGTTGTTGGTTTGTATCAATTCAACGTCGGTGCAGCCCCGGCGCTCGCGATTGGCTGCCTCGTGTGTTATTCAACAATCGCTCCGACAGCCCCGAGCGGGAGCGCGACGTCAGGGTGAAAGGCGGCGGTTAATGACGATTACCCAGGAACCCGATACCAACAAAATTCTTCAGGATGACGAGCTCATGGAGCTCCTGCAGGACAAGGTCGTGGGCACCGGTTTGACGTTCGACGACGTCCTGCTGGTTCCGTCGGAATCGGCCGTTCTGCCGAAGGACGCGACGACGAATTCCAGGTTGTCGCGCAACATCGAGCTCAATATTCCGATCATTTCGGCGGCGATGGACACCGTCACCGAGGCGCGCATGGCCATCGCCATGGCGCGCGAAGGCGGCATCGGCATTCTTCACCGTAATCTCTCAGTCGACGATCAGGTCACTGAAGTCGATAAGGTCAAACGGAGTGAGTCCGGCATGATCGTCGAGCCGGTAACGCTTGGCCCGGACGACAGCGTGCGTGACGCGCTCAACATGATGGAGAACTACCACATCTCCGGCGTCCCGATCACCGAACCCGATGGCAAGCTGGTCGGCATTTTGACCAACCGCGACCTGCGCTTCGAAGACGACCTCGATCAGCCCATCGTCAACCTCATGACCAAGGAGAATCTGATCACCGTTCCGGTCGGAACGACCCTCGACCAGGCGCAGGAGATCCTGCACACGTACAAAGTCGAGAAGCTGCCAGTGGTGGATGACCACGGCTATCTCAAAGGTCTGATCACCGTCAAAGACATCCAGAAGCGGATCCAGTATCCCAACGCCACCAAGGACGAGCGCGGGCGACTGCGAGTCGGCGCGGGCATCGGGATTGGCAAGGATGCGCTGGATCGCGCCGAGGCGCTGGTGGCTGAGGGCGTCGACATCCTGGTCATCGACACCTCGCATGGTCACCACGTTGATGTGATCGACATGGTGCGGACGGTCAAACAGACCTGGCACGTCGACGTTGCGGCCGGAAACATCGCCACCGGACTGGCCGCTCAATCCCTCATCGAGGCTGGGGCGGACGCCGTCAAGGTCGGCATTGGGCCCGGTTCGATCTGCACGACACGCATCGTGGCTGGCACCGGTGTACCGCAGATCACCGCGGTGATGGATGTGTCGCGAGTGGCTTCTCGTTACAACGTTCCAGTCATCGCCGACGGTGGCGTTCAGTATTCGGGCGACGTCGCTAAGGCCATTGCGTCAGGCGCCGATACCGTCATGCTCGGCAGTCTGTTGGCCGGAGTGGACGAGAGCCCTGGCGACGTTATCCTCTACCAGGGCGAGCGCTTCAAGGAGTACCGCGGCATGGGCTCGTTGGGTGCCATGAAGGCGCGCTCCTACAGCAAGGACCGCTACTTCCAGGAGGAAGTCACCAATCTGAGCAAGTTCGTGCCGGAGGGCATCGAGGGACGCGTCGCCTACAAAGGTCCGCTGTCCACCATCATTTACCAGATCGTCGGAGGGCTGCGACAGGCAATGGGCTATTGCGGCGCCCGGAACATCACCGACATGCAGCAGCGAACCAAGTTCGTGCGCATCACCGCCGCAGGCCTGCGCGAGAGTCATCCGCACGACGTGATGATCACCAAAGAAGCGCCGAACTACCGGGTAGTTCGCTAACACCGGACGACCATGCCAGAATCAAAGTGGATGTGAGAAGCGCGCTGCCGGTTGGCAGCGCGCTCGTCCGTCTGCAATTGAGCGGCCCACGCGAACGATAGTAGCGCCTTACCCGCAATTTACTACAGCATTTTTCAGAGCGATTGCCTGCGAGCGGAACGCGCGGGAGCACGTGTCCTCGGTCGTCGACTGAAGGGCGTCATAAATGTCGCCCCAGTTGACACTTCTCTGGGCAATCCTTCCGCAAACTGCTCTATTGTGATTCGCATGCAATCACATGCCCTTGATAAACCCAATCTCTTGACACATAACGACTCACTCTTTATAATCCGTCCTAGAGATTAGATGACGCACAGCGTCCTCAAGGAGGTTGAAAAACATGTTGCAGCGATGGAGTCCCTTTGGCGACATCGATCGAGTTTGGGATGAGATGGATCGCTTGATTGGCGAGTCCTTCCCACGAGTTCGTCCGACATCCCGCATGGGTGCATTCAGGCCGGCGATGGACCTGTATGACCAGGGTGACGAGCTGATCTTCAAGGCTGTCATTCCGGGTGCGCGTTCTGAAGACATCGAGCTCTCGGTCGAACAGAACACGCTGACGATTCGCGGCCGGTTCGGCTACACGCTCAATTCTGACGACGCCAAGAAGACGACCTGGTATCGGCGCGAGATCGGCACCGGGCAGTTTGCCGAGAGCGTGACTCTTCCCTTCCCGATCGACAGCGAGCGCGCAGAGGCACACTTCGAGGATGGCATCCTGACGCTCAGCCTGCCCAAGGCGGAGCAAGCGCGCACGCGTCGCATTCCGGTGAAGTCGGCCAACGTTCTTGAGGAAGGTTCCTCTAACTAGCTCGACATTGACGCGGCTCCTGATTCGGGCTGCAATTCATCGCGCCGGTCTCGAACCCGCCCAGGCAATTGCGCCGGGCGGGTTGGTTTTGGATGGCGAAGAGGCCCTCATCAAACCGCAATCGCCGCCAGCGTCTCGGTGAACGCACGCTCATCGAGATCAGGCGGCGGTTCGACGAAGACGTGTGAGATGCCGAGAGTGGCCAGCCGCTTCAGCTTGCCGCGTACCTTCTCCGCCGACCCAACGTAGCTCAACGCGTCGACCAGTTCGGTGGGGATCGCCCTGCGCGCGGCGGCGAAGTCGGCCTCACGACGGATGTCGATGAACGCTCCGCCTTGAGCGAGAACCTCATCCGTGTGCATCGCTTTTCGGACCTGCTCCATGATGGCTGGGACGTCGAACCCGGGTACGACCATATGCCGCGACATCCCGGGCAGCGCATTGATCAGCGCGATGAGATTCTTGCGCTGTTCGAGCACCGGTTCGGGGTCGTCGGTCACACGAATTGCCGTGCGCACGAAGAGGGGGAAGCCCTCGAAGGCTTTGCCAGATTGGGGTAGCTTTCGCCGCAGATCGTCGACCAGACCCCGCAGAAACGACGCTGACGCGAATTCCGAGATAAGCAAGCCATCAAACTCACGGGCTCCCAGCGCAAGCGCCTTGGGGCCAAGTGCCGCCAGGTAGATCGGGGGGGATTGCGCTGGGCCAAACGAATGCGACCAATCGTCGACGTCGAAGTGCCCCTCCACGGATGCCCTATAGGGTGATTGCCACCAGCTTCGTAGCAGGTCGACCGTTTCGGAGAGTGCACGCAACGGACTCCCAACTTCAAAGCCGAGACGCCGCTCGTACCACTCGGGCTGCCCGCGACCGAGCCCGAGGAACGCACGCCCATCCGACAGGCGATCGAGCGTCGCGACCGACATGGCGAGCAGATTGGGGTGCCGCAGGTAGGGGTTGGTCACGCCCGTTCCAAGCCGGATGCGTTCCGTCGAGCGCGCGGCCGCGCCGAGGACAGCGAACGCATCCCAGCCGTCGGGATCCTCACTCACCCAGACGGAGTCAAAGCCAGCCCGATCGGCCAGGACGATCGTTTCAAGCGTGCGGTCGACCGGGCTACGTCCGCCACTACGTGCCCAGGAGTGATGCGATAGCGCCAGACAAAACTTCACTTCGCGCGAACCGCCTACGCTTCCGGATGTTTTCGGTGCCAATCAGTTACCCGCTGGAACGCGTCCGCCACCGCGATGACGTCGTTGTCGTGACCAGCGCGTCCCACGATCTGCATGCCGGTGGGGAGCCCGCGGTCGCCAAAGCCGGTCGGGACACTCATACCTGGCAGACCGGCAGTGTTGCCGAGGGTCGTCAGCGTGTTCCGGCGGCTGTAGGGAGCAGCGTAGGTCTCAAAATCGACGCCAATCGGACTGGCGACGGTGTTCCCCGCCGGGTGCACGATGGCATCGTAGCGCGAGAAAAGTCCGTCTATGGCCTCGTTGATCTGGCCGCGCACGCGCATTGCACGCAGGTAGTCAACCGCGGGAACGGTCACGCCCGCATAGCCACCAAGGCGATCTTCTGGTGCCGTCAGTCCCATCAATGTTCCGTCGTCGATGAGGTCTTCGAAAGCTGAGGCGGCTTCGCAGGTCAGAATGATCGAGTAGACCTCGGTGTACGGGAACTCCGGCAACGTCACCTCTTCAAGTGTGCCCACCGACGAGAGCGCCTCGCAGGCTTGCTCAAAGTTGGCGCGGACCTCGGGCTGAATGTTGTCCAGCCCATCCCGCAAGACACCCACACGGAATCCCGAGGTTCTCGCCAGCTGTGGCTCATAGACATAGGTATCGCGCAACGTGGTGCGGTCGAGCGGATCGAATCCGGAAAGGGCCTGCAAGGCGAGACCGCAATCGTCCGCGCTGTGGCACATCGGACCGAATTTATCGAGCGTCCAGCAGAGTGCCATAGCCCCATGCCGGCTGATGCGCCCGTAGCTGGGCCGAATGCCGCTCAAGCCACAGTAGCTGGACGGACCGAGAATCGACCCGCCGGTCTCTGAACCAATACCGAACGGGACAAGGCCCGCCGCCACGGCGGCGCCGGTGCCACTCGACGACCCACCCGTCCAGGAATCACGATTCCAGGGATTGCGTGGCGCTCCAGTGAGGGACGCCACCGGCTGGTTGTACCCCATGCCACCCGCGATTTCGATCATGGCCAACTTGGCGACCAGCACCGCGCCGGCATCGCGCAGTCGCTTGACCGCGGTCGCATCTTCGTCGAAGACCTGGTCCCGGAGCGGTTCAGCGCCCCAACTCGTGGGGATGCCGGCCGTGGCGAGCAAGTCTTTGCCACCGTATGGGATGCCGTGCAGCGGTCCGCGGTCGTAACCTGCCGCGAGCTCTGCTTCGGCTAGCTGTGCCTCACGCATGGCTCGCTCGGCGGTGATCGTCACCACGGCATTAAGCTCGCGTCCCTGGCTCTCGAGTCGCGAGAGGAAGTGCTCGGTCAGCTTGGTCGGCGTCGTCTCACCGGAGCGGAGCATAGCCCCAAGCTCGCGTATGGTGGCAAAGCTGAGTCGATCGTTGGCAGACATCAGCTAGCCGTCCCTTCGTTTCGCATTGAAGGCGAAGTCAGGCTCGTCACCGTTTGCCAGTGTGAACTGTCGCAACGTCAGCGCGGCATCGATCAATCGCCCGATGTCGTTGCGGATCTTCTCTTCCGCTTTGGCATCGAAGCGATCCCCATAGCGATGCGCCAGGGACTGGTAGCGTGCGTTGACTTCGGCATCTCTCGCTGTCGGCTGGGATTCACTCATGGGCGGGCACCTCCCGTACGCACATCTTTCTCGTCATTCAACGAGATCGATTATCGATGCACTTGGGGAGGATGTCACTCTGATCGCGACCGGTGAGGTTATGTGCGGGGAAGGATGAAACGATGAGGGGCGAACAGCCGGTCAAGTCGGCACGCCCCTCATCCTCGTCAAATCGCCCTGATCGAATCTGTCTCGGCCTCAGCCGTGGCCTCTATCAGCATGGTATCGATGGGATCGGTGTGCCTCGGTGCGACCAGAAGCTCGCCGAGATTCACGGAGTCGTCCTCGATCAGGATCGCATCCACCCTGCGACCATGCATGACGGGCTCAGGCAAATGCTGGCGTCGGCGCGCCAAACGTCGGCGCGGTTGGCCAGAACGAGACAGAACACGTGGCGTTGCAGCACGTCTCGCCATAGGTAGCTCCACCTGTCTGTCAGATAGTGCCAGGGGTCACGCGGCGCCTGCCGAGCGTTGCTCGGAGCGGTAACCCGGAATTGTTGACTGAGTTAGGTAACGCAAGTTTCATGCCAGTTATTGACAAATCGTCACTGAAAATCGTCGCTCGATACCTCTCACTTTGCGTCCGCCTGACAGGGCGACGGCGGACCACAACGGGTTTGATGCACTTCACCCTGGCGAGTAGGCTATGCGATTGAGGGACCTCCTGAAATTGGGTGGAGATGGATCTTCGGATGGGCCATCGGCGTAACCAAACCAGGCAAATTCGCGCGAGGAATCGTCTCCGAACGCGCGGTGGGCTCATCACGCTCGCGGCGCTGATCGCGATCTTGATGCTGACTCTTCAGATCGGTGGCGCGTCCGCTCACCCGCTGGGAAATTTCACCATCAATCACTACGCCGAGATCGACTTCGCCGGCCGGACGGTGCATCTTAGATACGCCATCGATATCGCCGAGATCCCGACCTACGACGAGATCAAGGTCATGGATACCAACGGCGACCGCATGATCGACCAGAGCGAGAAGGACGCCTACCTGCCAAAGCGCGTTGAGCAACTGCGCTCGGCAATTCACCTGACGGACGGTGGACAGGATCTGCCGCTTTCGACCGTATCGAGCTCGATGGACCTCAAGCTGGGACAGGCCGGTCTGCGCGTGCTGCGCATCGACGCCGAATTCACCACGACGCTGCCTGAATCGAGCACACCGCTCGATCTGCACTTCAAGGACGACAATTTCGACGGGCACATCGGCTGGCGCGAGATCGTGGTGAATGCCAGCCACGGCGCGAAGGTCGATTCGACCAACGCCTTGGCCGGCAGCAAGTCGGACGCGCTCCACAACTACCCGGCCAATGCGACCACGGAACCACTCGACATGGAGTCGGCCGACGTCCGCGTCGAGCCGGGAACATACGTCGATACAGCGACAGCGTCGTCCGTTACGTCGCTGGGAAGCAGAGGGACTTCAAGTGGCGGACTCTCCGCATGGCCATCTTCGATGGTCTCGATCGGCGATCTCTCACCCTGGGTGATGTTCCTCACGATGTTGGCGGCGCTCCTGTGGGGTGCGTCCCACGCGCTGACTCCCGGGCATGGCAAGACGGTGGTGGCAGCCTATCTGGTCGGCAGCCGGGGCACGCCACGACATGCCGTCCTGTTGGGACTGACCGTCACCGCCACACACACAGCCGGTGTCTTCGCACTGGGTGGGATCACCCTCTATCTCTCGCGTTTCATCCTGCCGGAACACCTCTACCCCTGGATGGATCTGTTGTCGGGGTTGTTGGTGGTCGCCATCGGAGTGGGGCTGGCTTACCGTCGCTGGTCGGAGAGCCGCTCCGCTAAGATCGCGCTCCCAGCCGCCGGAGGGCGACGCAGCTGGACTTACTGCCGAGGAACGACACGCACGCGCGCATCTGCAGGGGATAGCCCATCATCACGGGCACGCGCATGGCGACGATGCCGATCACAAGATCAGCCTGCGTGGGCTCTTCGCGCTTGGTGTCAGCGGCGGCATTGTGCCGTGTCCATCGGCGTTGGTGCTCCTCTTGAGCGCCATATCGCTCGGTCGGCTTGGGTACGGAATGATCCTGGTCCTCATCTTCAGCGTTGGGCTCGCCATCGTGCTGACGTCGATCGGTCTGCTGAGCCTCTACGCGCGACGCGTCTTCCAGCGCTTTTCCTTCGAGCCGCGGCTGCCTCGCTTGCTCCCCGTACTGAGCGCGCTGGCGGTCAGCTTGGGAGGCATGATCATCGTAGTCGGAGCGCTGCAGCAAGCCGGATTCGTTTAGCGCCCAACGGCCACACGTCAGAGTCATACTGGGCGAGTCCGTTCAAAACGCCGTGGTATTCTTCGAGCGGCACGTGGCAAGCATGCGGGGCGCTCGCTTTTGAGCCACACGTTGTACTCAACATGGGATTTCAGGAAACGATGTTCCTTCCGATTCTGCACGGCACGGTCAACGGTCCATTCCTCGCCGCATGGAACTTCTCTCCACCAGTCATGATCGGGGTCCTGCTTGCCGCATTCGGATATTACCTGGCATGGCGGCAACTCAATCTCGTTGGACGCTCGACTCCACCCGCCTGGCAAGTCGCCTGCTATTACTCCGGACTGGTCATCGTCGTCATCGCGCTCCTCGGCCCCATCGACACCTTCAATGACGAGCTCTTCTTTTTGCACATGGCCCAGCACCTGGCATTGATGCAGGTTGCGGCGCCGCTCATTTTGCTCGGACGCCCAGTTCAACTTGCGCTGCGAGCGATTTCAGTCAAGCGGAGTGGACCGGTGCTGAAGAAGGTGCTGCGGCCAAGAGCGGTGCGCACCGTGCTGACGCTGATCTCTGCACCCCTATTCGCCACAGCCGCCTACAATGCCAATCTGGTCATGTGGCATGTCCCCAGCCTGTACGACGCAGCGCTGAGGAACACGCACGTGCACGATCTTGAGCATCTGATGTTTTTTGGATTCGCACTCCTCTTCTGGTGGCCGATCATCGATCCGGTCCCGCGCCATCACAAAATGGCCAGGCACTGGGCCATTGCCGCCATCTTCATGACCATGGTCGTCGGCATCGGCATTGGGGCGATCTTGACGCTTTCACCCAGCGTCATCTATCCCTACTACCTCGGCACCGCCAAGCCCTGGGGACTCAGTCCGCTGGTCGATCAGCAGATCGGCGGTCTCATCATGTGGGTCGGCGGCGGGTTTATCTACCTCTTCATCTTGATCGGGCTTCTCATCAGCGTTTTGGGCGGTTTTGAAGCGGAAGAGGTCTCGATCGCTCGACCAACCGAATTCAGCGACGCCCCGGCGCCAGGCGCCTGATAAGCGTCGGATCACACTGATTGACGGTAATCCGCGGATGTGAGATTGCACCCAATTCACAGGCTGTAGGTGCAGACAATCACCAAGCTACAGCCGCTTGCAAAAGGATTGCCCAATGGACCAACAGTTGGGCGTCATGAATGTCGCCCCTACGGAGAACGATCGTAGGGGCGACATTCATGACGCCCTTCGGACGACGACCGAGGACACGTACTCCCACGGCTTCTGCCCAGGGGAAGCCGCTCTGAAAAATGCTCTAAGCGGCTTCACAAAAGTCTTGACAACATGGCACACTCAGCGCGAAACGAAGGGGGGGTGCTATGGAGGAGGAACTGCGGGCGCAACGGAGCCGCTTGCTTGCGCTCACGAAACATGACCCGGACCCAGGCGTTCGGCATCGTGCGCATGTGCTCATTGTCGCGCTGGGCCAGCCGAGCCGGCAAGCGGCGGCGACGGCCTGCGACGTGAGTGCCCGATCCATCACCCGCTGGGCGGCACGGTTTGCGGCGGAGGGTCGGGATGGGCTGGCCGATCGCCCGCGTCGCGGCCGCCCGCCCAAGCTTCCCGAAGCGGCGCGCGAACTGCTGGGCACGGCGCT
This sequence comes from uncultured Chloroflexia bacterium, assembly GCA_963815715.1. Taxonomy (GTDB): domain Bacteria; phylum Chloroflexota; class Chloroflexia; order Thermomicrobiales; family Thermomicrobiaceae; genus CALAGB01. The sequence goes on from CAWFHU010000001.1 coordinate 1,300,591, forward strand.
GGCTCAGACCCCCGAGGCCTATGGCTACCCGGTCACGGTGTGGGCCATCGCTGACTTGACCGATCTGCTGGACCGGCACGGGTGGAGCGTCTCCGCCGTCACGGTCAATCGGACCGTGCATGCTATGGGTTACGTCTATCGCCGACCGCGTCATGATCTACGGCATCGGCAGGACGCTGAGGCCGTCGCCAGCGCCGCCAACACCCTCGCGGTGCTGCAAAAAAAGGGGCTGATCTCCACAGTGGACTCCGTCTCCTGTATCTCGACGAGTGCCACCTTCACACCCATCCCAACCTGGTATGTTGCTGGCAACCCCGCGGCCGACCAACCAGTATCCCGGCGGCCGGGACCGATGAACGCATCAGCCTCTTTGGGGCCGTGGAGTACCGCTCCGGCATGCTGATGACCCGGCAGGCACCCGCCTCGAACGCGGCCGAATTCATCGCCTTCCTCGATCAGGTGGCGGCCCGCTGGCCGGCGGGCCACTTGGTCTTGGTCCTCGATAACGCGACCTACCACAAAACTGCCCGGCTTCGTGCCTGGTTCGCCGCGCATCGCGCGCGCATCAGCGTGCTCTGGTTACCAACGTACAGCCCGCAGCTCAACCTGATCGAGCGCGTCTGGCGCTTCATTAAGCAGAAGCTGGCGTGTCATCGCTATTGGAACGATCGTGCTGGCCTTGCGACGGCGGCACAAACCCTCTGTGATGCGGTTCGCGCGACCTTCGCCGCCGAAACCTTCCCGCACATCACGATCGGACAAGACTTTTGTGAAGCCGCTTAGACCGTAACAAAACACCCTGACTCGAGCATGAGTCAGGGTGTTTCATGTGCCAGATGATCATGCGATGCGGCGCGGTTCAGTTGCCCGATCCAATCGTTCCGTTGAGCGTGGTTTGCAGACCTTTGACGAGTGCATCCTTCTCCGCCGCCGAAAGTTTCGCGTTGGGATGCATCATGACGTAGTAGGACGGCGGCATCTCGCCACTCTGAACCGCGTTCGCTGGATCGCCCTCTCCATGTCTGGTGACGCCAGTCCAATCGGAGAAGTTCAGCGTCGTGCGTCCCTCGTCGACGTCATGCTGTGTCAACCAGGATACGGGGGCAACATTGGTATACCACGGCCACTTCGTCTCATTACTGTGACAGTCGAAACACGCCGCCGCGGCCAGATCGCGGGTAGTCGGGCTATCCCAGGCAGGTTCGGCCACGACGGCTGGGTTTGAGTGAGATCGTCCATACGGAATCAACTGAATCAACGCGAAGACCGCAATCAGAATCAGGCCAAGCTTTGCCAGTTTTACGATCACGTGAAATACCTCCCGAGCACAGTGGCTCACGAGGCGATCGTAGTCGCGAACGGGTGAAGAAATCGTAACGTTTGGGGTATGCGAGGTGACGATGCCGTTCCAGCTTGCCATCGCGCAACCTGGGAGTTAGACGGACCCGCACCCGAGACTTCTCAGGTGCAGGTCTTCTTCATTGACTCACAGTAATGATGAGTGGACTACTCGCCCTGGTCGGTCTCGTTGCGCGCGATCTCGTCGCGCATGCGCTGCCAAGCGCCACGAGCTTCCGTGACCGACACCTCGTCCTCGATCGTTGAGATGTCGCCCGGATCCCGATCCAAGATGACCGACTTGAAGATACGGCGCATGATCTTGCCGCTGCGCGTCTTCGGCAACGTGCTGACGAAGTTGATCTCGCCGATCACGGCCACCGGACCAAGTTCTCGCCGCACCGTCTGGAGAAGTTCTCCCTTGAGCTCTTGAGACGGTCGGTAGTCCGCTTTCAACGCCACGAAGGCCGACACCACTTCGCCGCGCAGGTCGTCTGGTCGCCCGATGACGCCCGCCTCGGCCACTGCCGGGTGGCGCAAGAACGCGCTCTCGACCTCCACCGTTCCAATGCGGTGTCCGGCGATCTTGATGATCTCGTCGGCGCGCCCACCGAACCAGACATAGCCGTCTTCGTCGATGGCGCCGGAATCGCCGGTGAAATAGACTCCCGGGATGCGTCCCCAATACTCCTGGCCGTAGCGGTCGGCATCGCCCCAAATCGTCGCGGTGAGACCGGGAAACGGGCGCTTGATGACCACGATCCCTTTCTCACCACGCGGGCACTCCCCGCCTTCCTGCGTCATCACGTCGACCTCGAATCCGGGCAGAGGGATGCCGGCCGAACCCGGCTGGATCGGGATCATGCCGAGCCCGTATGGGTTGCCAACCACCGGTCCGCCGGTTTCGGTCTGCCACCAGTGATCGATCACCGGCACGCGATCCTGAAACGCCTCACGCTGCAGCCATTCCCAGGCGGGCGGGTTGAGCATCTCCCCTGCGCAAAAGACGCGTTCGACCGAGGAGAGATCGTAGCGGCGTGCTGGTTCGGTACCGTAGCGCATCAGGAGTCTGGCTGCCGTCGGCGAGGTAAAGACGCCGGTGACGCGATTGCGCTGCACGATGCGATAAAAGGCGTCGGGGCTGGGATAGTCGAGCGCTCCCTCGTAGGCGATGGTGGTACAGCCAGTCAGCAGTTGAGCATAGACGATGTGACTGTGTCCCACGGCCCAGCCGATGTCGGCGGTTGCCCACCAAACGTCGGTCGGCTTGAGACCGAAGCACCAATTCGCGGTGCTGAAGATGCCGACCTGGTAAGCGCCGTGACTGTGGACGGCGAGCTTGGGTTTGGCGGTCGTGCCGGATGTCGCCAAAATGTAAGCCGGTTCGTTGGCTTCCATCACCTCGTGCGCGTCGCTGTGACCGCTGGCTCCCTGGAGGAACTCCTCCCACTCGATGTCGCGGCCGGGCGTCATCGGTACGTCGCCAGGCTCGCGACGCAGCACGACCACGTGTTCGACGCTTCCATCGAGCGAGGCCAACGCAGTGTCGACGATCGGCTTGAGCTGAATCGACTGTCCCTTGCGCCAGGTGACGTCGGCAGTCACCACGGCACGGGCGCCGCTTAGCTCGATGCGATCCGCCAACGCGCCACTGCCAAATCCGGCGAAGACGACTACGTGAATGGCGCCGATGCGGGTCGCGGCCAGCATCGTAATCACGGCCTCAGGGCAGGTAGGGAGATAGACCGCCATCCGGTCGCCGCGGCCGATGCCGATGCCCCGCATAGCCGCCGCAGCGCGCTTGACCTCTTCGAGCAGCTGCGCGTAGGTGTAGACCTGGCGTTCTCCTCGCTCGTTCTCGTAGATCAGGGCGGCATGACCACCCCAGCCACGTTGAACGTGATGATCGAGGCAGTTGTAACTGATGTTGGTTTGCGCGCCGATGAACCAGCGAAAGGTTGGCTGGTCCCACTCGAAGACCCGGTCCCATCGCCGGAACCAGGGCAGGCGATCGGCGGCCTTGGCCCAGAACGCCTCCGGGTCGTCGTGCGCGTCCTGCTGCCAGCGACGGATGATAGGGTTCACCAGGTCCATATCCAGCACCTCCTGTATCCGGGATGTTTCTCGCGACTAGCATGAGGCCCAACCTGGGAACGGTCAACAGCGATTATGTCGTGTCAACCTCGCCAGACGCGAGGTCTCTCGCGGAAAATGGGACCAGTCGACCACGACAATGCGGCGAGCACCGCGACGCGACGGAGGAAGGTGATTGATGGCGTTGCTGATCCATGGCGGAGACGTGATGACGCCGACGCGCGTGATTCAGGACGGCGCGGTTCTGGTCGACAGCGGGCGCATCGCCGCGGTCGGTTCTCGCTTGGAATTGTGGGACGATCCCTCCATCGAACGCCGCCTCAATGCCGGCGGACGCGTGATCGCCCCCGGCTTCATCGATCTCCAACTCAATGGCGCCGCTGGTCGCCTGCTGACGGAAGAGCCGACCGTGGAAGCCCTTCTGGCTATGGCGGAGGTCCTGCCCCGTTTCGGCTGTACCGCATTCTTGCCGACCGTCATCACCGCACCGATCGAGCGGCTGGAAGCGGCCGCCGCGACCGTCGATGAAGTCATGGGCGTGCCGACACGCGGAGCGCGCGTTCTCGGCATGCACCTGGAAGGGCCTTTCATCAATCCCGATCGTTCGGGCGCCCACCACAAACCGTTCATCATTCCGCCCTCGGTCGAAGCGTTCGAGCGCGTGCGACGGGCGGGCGGCGCAAGCCTTCGATTGCTGACGCTGGCACCCGAGATAGACGGCGCCACCGACGTCATATCCGCGGCATGCCGACACGGCGTTTGCGTATCAATCGGGCACTCAAACGCCGACCCGAAGCAGGTCGCTCGGGCAGCCGACTCTGGCGCGAGCATGGCAACACACCTGTTCAACGCCATGGCGCAAATGGGAAGTCGCGAGCCGGGAACCGTGGGTGGCGTTCTGGCGAACGACGGCCTGTTCGCCAGCGTCATCGCGGACGGCGTCCACGTCGATCCGGTCAGCCTCAACGTTGCGGTTCGCGCCAAAGGGGTCGAGCGCATCGTGCTGATCACCGACGGCATGCCGCCAATCGGCACGGAGAGTGACACGTTCACCCTGGACGGCCAGACGATCCAAGTCCGCAACGGCGCGTGCTATCGGCCGGACGACGTGCTGGCCGGCAGCGCGCTGACCATGGATCGGGCTGTAAAGAACATGAATATCCTGGTCGGAACGCCATTAGTGGACGCGATCCGCATGTCGACGCTGAACCCCGCGAACGTCCTGGGCGTGGCGGACCGAAGGGGATCGCTCGAGCCGGGCAAGGACGCCGACATCGTCATCATCGATCGCGAAGCAAAGGTTTATCTGACGATGATTGCCGGGGAGATTCGCTATCAAGCATCGGGGTTCAAAGGGGAGAAATGAATTCGGGTCGGACATCTGGAAGCCGGGGCCTGGGACTTGCTTTTCTCATCTAAAACTCATTCAGATTTTAAGACCCTGGTTACATTCGGGCTCTACCATATGAATCAACAACGAGATATGAACCAGTGGTCGTCCCCCGACCCCCTTTCCTTTCTCTTCCCTTCCCTTTGACCCGCCCGGCAACTGCCGGGCGGTTGTTCTTTGTGCGAAGTACGGACCGCCCTGGTGCCGTCCAGCGACTCGTGATCCGAACTCGGCTCCGCTCCAATTTTAAGTTAGGTTTCAGCGATACTTCAGGCGCGTCTTAGTTTCGGCCCCTAAAGTAAGGACAACGAAGCGAGAGAAGACCCAAACAATCACAACCCCATCCCCCAACTTCCCAAAACTCCTCCTCTCATTCGGATCCCGCCCGGTCAATGACCGGGCGGGTTCGCGTATGGCGGCAGGTGCTGCATTGGGTCGTTCGTCGCCTTGGTTACGACGCGGTGACGAAGCCGTCCATGCCAGCTTCTTTGTGGCCGGGGATTGGGCACCAGACCTCGTATTTGCCCGCCGTCAGATTCACGGTTAGCTTTCCAGTTTTCCCGGGCGCGATGTTGTCGGTGTGCTTGTCGATGCCATTCCCTTGAATTTCAAACTGATGATCGACCGTACCGTCATTCTTGATGTTGAAGGTCACGGTCCCGGTTGGCACGCTCGCATCTCCGTTCCCTTTGGTCATCTGAGTGCCCGCAACCGTGATGGTCCATTCCTTCTCGCTCACCTGGACGGTCTGTCCGCTGTTCGAGCTTGAATTACCCGAGCCACCCCCACCACAGGCGACTGCGGCAACCATCACGCCCACAGCAGCGAACGCCACTAACATGTATCTGAACTGACTCTTTCCGCGAAAGACCATTGTGTTGTGCTCCTCAATAGATGAGATGACTCCCAAGGTGCCAATCGACACCCATGTCTAGTCCCGCAGAGGGTGGACCAGCATCTCGACAAGCCAGCTCGACTCCCACCATTACCCGACTCCACGCGCACGCGCCCAGGTCAGCATGCCACTCGAGCGGGCATCATCGTGTTGGCCGTGGCAGACAGTTCCACTATGATGCCCAAAATTGATACGCACGAAGCCCCTCGAAAGGATGAACCGTTCATGACGCGAGTCGCCGTCGGACGCATCTCCCACGAGACCAATACATTCTCACCGATCCCCACGAACTTCGATTCTTTCGCCGAAGGCCGTTCCAATGTCTCTGAAGGGGAAGAGATCCTGCACGTATTCCGTGGCAGCAAGACCGGAATTGGCGGTTTTCTGGAAGTAGGCGAGGACCAAGGTTGGGAAATGATCGGCACCGTCGCGGCCGACGCGATGCCGTCTGCCAATGTTGAAGCGGCCGCATACAACCGGCTAAAAGGGGCGTTGATCAACAATCTCATAGCTGCGGGTGGAGTCGACGCCGTCCTGCTGCACCTGCATGGCGCCATGCTGGCCGAAAACGCGACTGATGCCGAAGGCGATCTGTGTCGCGCCATCCGCGACGTGATCGGCCCGGACATCCCGCTGGTCGTCGAACTCGATCTGCATGGCAACATCACGGCGGAGTTTTGCTCGGTCGTCGACGCCGTCTTCGCCTACAACACCAATCCGCATATCGACGCCTACGAGCGAGGCGTCGAGGCCGCCCAGTGTCTGGCGCGCATCTTGAACGGCGAGATGCCCAAGCCGAGCGTCTCGATCTCCAAGCCTCCGATGCTTCCGCCGACCATCAACATGCGCACCGCTGAAGGACCGATGCAGCAGCTGCTCGAACGGGGACTCGAATGGGAGGCGTCGCCCAACATCGTTGACGTCTCCGTCTTCGGCGGGTTCCCATACGCCGACTTCCCGCAGGCTGGTACATCGATCGTCGTCACCTCAACCGATCCGGCCGCTGGCAAGCGTTGCGCCGACGAGATTGGCCACTTTGCCTGGAGCATTCGCGACAGTTTTCTCAAGCACATCCCAACTGTCCCAGAGGCCGTCGATCAGGCATTAGATTTGGTCGCGACGAAGCCGGGCAAGCCGGTCGTGCTAGCCGACGTGGCAGACAATCCAGGCGGCGGCGGATCGGGCGATACGACCGAATTGCTCCATGAACTGGTCCGGCGACAGGTGGCCGGTGCCGCTGCTTCGATCTGGGATCCAGAGACGGTGCAACACGCGATCGAAATCGGCGTCGGCAACGAGGGCACCTTCCGCATCGGCGGCAAAGCAGCGCCAGGCCAGTACGGCGAGCCGATCGACGTGCGTGGGCACGTGGCGGTGATCTGCGACGGGAACTTCACCGGCTGGGGACCGGTCGTGCGCGGACAGCCGGTTCGCTGCGGCCCGACGGCGCGTATCGACGTCGGCGGGCTCAAGCTCGTCGTCACCACCATACGTCACGCCGCCAACGACCAGGGCTATTTCCAGGTCGCGGGCGTGCAACCGGACCGCGAGCCGCTCCTCGTGATCAAATCGCGCGGTCACTTCCGGGCAGATTTCGAGCCGATCGCGCATACGATCATCGAAGTCGATGCACCGGGGGCGGCCAATCCGAACTTGAACCGCTTCGAATTCCAGCACCTGCGACGACCGATGTGGCCGCTCGATACGGACGTGGAATGGAACGGGTAGGGAGATCAAACGTGCTGCTTCAAGCCGCGTTGAATGGAGACTTCACCAAGTCGCGCCACCCAGCGATGCCGGAATCGCTCGATGAGCTGGTTCGCGATGCTGTCGATTGCGTGGCAGCTGGCGCCAATGCGATTCACCTGCACCCTCGCGACGATCAGATGAAAGAGCGATTGGATGCCGACGTCGTTGATAGAGTCGTCCGGGCGGTACACGACGCCTGCGGCGTTTCGGTCGGGGTGACGACGGGCGCATGGATCGAACCGGACCTCGACCGACGGCTGAGTCTCATTCGAGATTGGACCGCTCCTGACTACACCTCGGTCAACCTCTCGGAGGACGGATCGCTGGACGTGATGCGACTCCTGCTGGAGATCGGCGTGGGAATCGAGGCGGGTGTCTGGACTGTCGAGGATGCCGAGATGCTTGGTGAATCGGGTCTCGGCAATCGGACGACGCGAGTTCTAGTCGAGCCAGGCGAAATGCAGGTCGGCCAGAGTGCCGAAGCCGCGATCGAGCTGGTTGAGCAGATTCACCGGACGCTGGATCGATTCGGCATCACGGTGCCTCGGCTGCAACATGCCGACGGCGCCGTGACCTGGGTCGTCCTTGAGGACTCGATCCGCCGTGGCATCGACACTCGTGTTGGTCTGGAGGATACCGTGCTTGAACCGGACGGCACGCGTACAACCGGCAACGCGGCGCTCATCCGCGCGGCACGGAGGTTGGACGCTGGGGTGTGATCATGGCCACCTGCTGCCATATTTCGAAGTCGACCAATTTGAATTGTCATCCTGAACCGCAGTGAAGGATCTCTTTGTACCCGATGAATCTGCCCGTTTGACGGACGGAGAGATTCTTCGACTCCTCACCCTCACTAACTCTCCCTCTACCAGAGGGGGAGAACCATCGCTCCGCTCAAGATGACAAGGGGACGTTGATTGCCTTCTGGTGGACAATCCTCTGAGATAGCCCATACTCCGATGGACAGAGCGCGACCGCGTCATTGGTCAGCATCGCGTAACACTCGAGACGAGTTCAATCACCAGCCCCGCCGCTCCATCGACCGCCGCTCCAACTTCCGGAGACAGTCCCTCCCCTTGCCCGAACTGGCGTCCAGCGACGGCGAGAATGACCGCACGTTGCGGGCGTTGATCGAGTAAATTGGCCAGCTCCCAGGCGTCCCACAGGCTGTGGCCGTGAGACGAGACCGCTGTCTCGCGGTTCGGTGGAGTGTCGACGTCAGGATCAAATTGGTAGATCTGGCCGAGATTGCCAGGGAGGTTCAGCGCGTCGATGACGATCGCCAGGTCTCGTCGGGTCCAGAGAGGGAGCAGATCCAGCGGATCCCCCTCGTGCTCGATCACCTCGACGTGGGAACTGTCGATCTCGCGCAATCGCTTGGCGACCAGCAGACCAACCGCGTCGTCTTGCCGGAAGCGATTTCCGAGTCCGATCACCAGGACGCGTGGGGCTGACGCGGCTCGGCTCACGCGCGGTCGAGGTCAAGCGTCAGGAAATGCGTCGCACAGGAGATGCAGGGGTCGTAGTTGCGGATGACGCGCTCGCACTCGAGCGAGAGCGCATCACTCGGCAAGTCGATGTTCTGCATGACGACCCCGCGCAGGTCCTCTTCGATCATCTTCTGGTTCTGCGACGTCGGCGGGATGATGCGAGCCGAGGTGATCAGTCCCTCATCGTCGACGTCATAGCCGTGATAGAGCGTGCCGCGCGGAGCCTCAGTGCAGGACCAACCGCTGGCCGCACGTGGCTCGACTTCGACGAACGGAGCCTCGGGCACTTCAAACTGCTCGATAATGCGCAGCGCTTCGTCGCATGCATAGACCGTCTCGACCGCGCGCACCACGATGCTCTGATACGGATTCCGGCAGGTGGTCCCGAGCTCTGCTTCACGTGCGCTTTCCTGCGCCAGCGGACTCAGACGGTCGTAATTCAGGCTGTAGCGCGCGAGCGGCCCGACCAGATAGCCACCTCGTTCGCGAAGCCGTGCGTGCAGCGCATGCGAGTGCGGCACCTGCTCTTCGACGATGTGCGCCTCGAACTCTTTGGCATCGATGTCGAGTCCGGCTGACGAGATGAGTCGCCCCTCATTCATCGGGTATTCGTGCGGGTGGCTGAGCGAAATCAGCTCGTAATCCGGCTCGAAATCGGGGAAATCGAACGTCGACACCCAGCGCACTGTCTCGAGCGCAGCTTCACGCGCGCGTCTTCAGCGGTTCGACCAGCGTGTCGAAATCTGCTTTCGACGGCACCGAGTAGAAGCCGCCGACCCGAACGTTGATCGGATGCACCTCACGTCCGCCAAGCAATGCCAAAATCGAATTGCCGACCTTCTTGAGGTTTAGCCCCCGCTGCACGATGTCGGCGTGGTCGCGTGCCAAGGCGATACCGCTGTCGTATCCCAGAAAGTCCGGCGCGTGCAGCAGGTAGATATGCAACGCGTGACTCTCGATCCACTCACCACAGTAGAGCAGACGCCGCAGCTCGCGTAGCTGTCCGTCGACTTGCACACCGGCAGCCCGTTCCATGGCATGCACGGCACTCATCTGGTAGGCGACGGGACAGATGCCGCAAATGCGCGCGGTGATATCTGGCGCCTCGCTGAAACGGCGGCCACGCAGTAGCGCCTCGAAGAACCGGGGCGGTTCGAAGATGCGGAAGCGGATGTCGGTCAGCTTGCCGTCGCGCACCCGCACGTAGAGGGCGCCTTCACCCTCGACTCGGGCGAGATTGTCGACCTTAATCGTCTTGGTCGGCATGATCGAGACTCTCCTGACGGAACGGCTCTGCATAGGCGTTGAACGTCTGATAGGCACGGCTGATGGTTGGTCGGCTCACGCCGAGCTGGATCCACTGGCGGCTGAGCGACTTCGTGTTCGGCGTCTCCATCGGCCCATAGCAGCCGTAGCAGCCGCGTTGATAGGTCGGGCAGAGCGCGCCACATCCCGCATGCGTCACTGGCCCAAGGCAGGGCGTGCCATGCGCCACCATCACGCAGACGTTGCCGCGCCGCTTGCATTCGATGCAGACGCTGGCGGGCGACACGTTGGGCTTGCGACCCTGCAAATATGCGCTGATGACCTCCAGCAATTGGTGCTTGTTGATGGGGCAGCCGCGCAGTTCGAAATCGACCGGCACGTGTTCGCTGATCGGCGTGGAGGTCGCCAGCGTGTTGACGTATTCGGGACTGGCATAGACGACCGAGATATAGTCCTCGACGCTGGCGAAATTGCGCAGCGCCTGAATGCCGCCGGCCGTAGCGCACGCGCCGATGGTCACGAGGAACTTCGACGCCTTGCGCACTGCCTTGATGCGCTCTTCGTCGTGTGCGGTGGTAATCGATCCCTCGACCAGCGACAGATCGTACGGTCCGCGCAACGGAGCGGAGGACGCCTCGAGAAAATAAGCGATGTCGACCGCGCCGGCGACCGACAAAAGCTCGTCTTCGCAGTCGAGGAGCGAGAGCTGGCAGCCGTCGCAGGACGAAAACTTCCAGACCGCTAGCTTTGGTTTGCGCGCACGCGCCATCAGAACTCCCTCATCCCAAAGAATGGTCGAACTTGATCGTGGGAATAGACCGGGCCGTCGCGACAGATGAGTGTCGGACCGAACTGGCAATGTCCGCAGAGACCGACGCCGCAGTGCATGTTGCGCTCCATTGAAAGAACGATGCGATCGTCGGTCAGTCCAAGATTCTGCAGCTCACGAATGGTGAAGCGCATCATCACCTCCGGCCCGCAAATGAACGCGGTCGTATGCGCCGGATCGACATTGGCTTTCGGGATCAGCTTGGTCACGACACCAACGTGGCCGTGCCAGTCTCGATCTGCCCGATCGACGGTAACGGCGGCGTCCAGATCGAAGCGGGACCGCCAACGCTCAAGCTCGCGCACGTAGAGGAGGTCTGCTGGCGTACGGGCGCCGTAGATGATGGCTACGTTTCCGTAGCGCGCCCGTTCACGGATCAGCGTGTAGATAGTCGAACGAAGTGGCGCCAATCCGACGCCTCCAGCCACGATGAGGACGTCATTTCCAGCGTTTTCCTCGATCGGCCAGCCACGACCAAACGGTCCGCGCAGACCGATGGGTGTTCCTGGTTTCATGGCGCAGATGGCATGCGTAACGGCACCAACGTCGCGGATGGTATGTACGATGAGATGCTCGTCTGTCGGATCCCCGCTGATGGAAATCGGAACCTCGCCGACGCCAAAGGCATAGAGCATGTTGAACTGACCCGGCGCGTAGGTGAACGCCGCGCTCGGCTCGCTCAGCGCAATATCGAGCGTGAACGTGTCCGCGGTCTCGCGACGCACGCGACGCACCACACCCGGGCGTGGGGTCATCGGCTGTGCTGATAGCAAAACCGATTCAGCCATCCATCTGCCCATACATGTCCAGCAGTTGCAGGCGGGTCGACTGCAGCCGCTCGATGATCGTCTGTGCGAAACGCCGCATCATCTCGAAGCCGAAATCGTGATCCTCCTCGATCTTGGCACGCAAGCAGGAGGCGTTGATCTCGATCATGCGTGTCAGCTCAGTTGCCCGCACGTCGAAGTGCCAGCGAAAGGGCGGGAAGAGCCAGGACCAGCCGAGGACATCACCGGCATCAAGCGTCTCGATGGTGACGACACCGGGTCCAGGCACGTCGACTTCGATCGCCACCTTACCGTGATAGATGAGGTAGAAGGAGTTGGCGGGCGCGCCTTCGGTGCAGATGGTCTCTCCAGCCGACCATATGACGTGCGTAGCGCATCCGGCCAAGAGCTCGACGTATTCGGGCGTCAGCCCCGCGAGGTAGGGCTGGTTCGCAAGGTCAGCCACGAGCGAATCCATCAGGACTCTCCTCTCTGGGACGACTCAGCGTCTGCATGAACGACTGAATCGCTCTCCCGAATGGCTCGCGCCTCTTCGGTGATGTCGATCCCCACCGGGCACCAGGTGATGCAGCGACCGCAGCCCACGCAGCCGGAGGTGTCGAACTGGTCCCACCAGGTGGCCAGCTTGTGCGTCATCCACTGTCGATAGCGCGAGCGGCCCGATTTGCGCACGCTGCCGCCATGCAGATAGGAGTGATCGACGGTGAAGCAGGAATCCCAGTGGCGCCAGCGTTCGGCACTGCTGCCATCGAGATCGGACGTGTCCTCGAACGTGGCGCAGAAGCAGGTGGGGCAGACCATCGTGCAATTGCCGCAAGTCAGGCAGCGGGAAGCCACCTCGTCCCAGCGCGGGTGTTCGAGGTTGCGATAGAGGAGCTCCTTGAGGCCGGTGGTCTCGAGTTTTCGTCCCATCTGCTCGGCCGCTCGCGTCGTGATCCGCTCGATCTGATCAGGCGCGTCATCATCTGCCGGTCGACCCAGGAATCTCGCTCAGTACCTCGGCCCCGCGCTCGGAGCCGGGTTCTGCGATGAAATAATGCCGACCGTTTTCGAGGACTTCGGTCAGTGCGATGTCGTATCCGGCACTCGCGCGTGGTCCGGTGCCCATCGAGACGCAGAAACAGGTGTTGCCCGCCTCACCGCAGTTGATGGCAACGACGAACGCGCCTTCACGTCGCGAAACGTAGGTCGGATCCTGGTAGTGGCCGCCCATGAAAACGCGATCCTGAATGCCGATAGCGTGGAGGTCACAGGAGCGCACGCCGATGAAGGCGTAGCGCGGAGCGTCCATTTCGTCGTCGATCTCGAATGAGTCGCCGGTCTGCTTGCCACTCCAAACGCGCAGCGTGGGCGGGAAGAGGAACTGTTTCCAGGAGTGTGGTCCAACGGTGTAACCGAAGTAGGCGTCGTCTTCTCGGCGCTGCAGACGATAGGTCGCGGCTTCCTGGACCTCAGTCCAGCCGCGCGGCAGGTGATCGACCGAATCGAGCCGCTCGTAGACGATGGCCCCATTCTTCACCGTCGGCCCGACCACCTGGAAGCCGCGTTCGGTCAAGACGTCAATGAGATCTTGCAGGCCCCCTGGCCCAAACTGGACGGCACGGAATTCGGCAACGGCGTTGTTGCGTTCCGGCAATGGTCGCCCCCACGTTGATAGTCGGCGTGCACTTCAACAGTGATCAACGCTCGCCGATCAGACCGACTGCTCCCACTCTACAGGAGATCAGGTCGGAACGCGAAGACGTAGGTCACGCACGGAATGTCAAGATCGTTACAGTCTCAGCGCGAGATGATCAGGAGCCGCCAGCAGTTGGCCGGTTCTTGCTGAGTGAATTGATTCAATTTGCGCTCGCCCTCATAGCAAGAATGCTATACTCAAAGGGTGGATGAGTGGGAGCTTGAGTACTACGAGACGAGCACCGGTACATGTCAGGTGCGGGAATTCCTTGATTCACTCTCTGCCCGGGAAGCTGAGCGGGTGACTCGCAAGCTGGATCTCCTCCAAGCTCTGGGCACAGCTCTTGGTCCTCCTCATATCGACCATATTCAAGATCGGATTTGGGAGCTGCGCGTCACCGGTGGAATTCAGCATCGGGTGTTTTACGCGGCAGTGACCGGAAGGCGGATACTGCTGCTGCACGCCGTCACCAAGAAATCCAGAAAGGCACGGCGAAATGACATCAGGCTGGCGAGTGCGAGACTAACTGACTACGAGGAGAGGCGACAACGTGAATCATCGTGATTATGTCGCGCATCGAGAATTGCGCGATCCAGAGTTTCGAGCGCTTCGCCATGAGACGCGGCCAGTGTTCGAATTTCAGCTCGCACTGATCCGCGCGCGAACTGATGCGAATTTGACCCAGCGCGAACTTGCGGAGCGACTCGGCACATCTCAATCAGCAATCGCCAAATGGGAAAACGGCACCAACATTCCGAAGATCGATACGCTCCAACGTCTGGCGGGCGTCCTGGGAGTGAAATTCGAGATCACTCCCAGCCACGTAACGACCATCAGCGGCTGATGAAACCGATCACCGTTGCAACATCGCCTACAGCCTTGAATGCGCGAAGGCGTCCGCGTAGACCTGATTGTCGCGGCGGAAGGTGTCCGGATTGATCCCTTTGGCCACCGCCATGTGATAGGCGAACAGCTGCATCGGCACGACGGCCAGCAGCGGCGAGATCATCTCGACTGTCTCGGGCAGCGTGAAGACCGGCGCGTCCGGGATCCCTTCGACCGGCTTGCCCACGATCCACATCGACGTGCCCAGCGCATTCAGCGCGCGAGAAACTTCCGCCATGCGCGTCTCGCCGTTGCCGGCCACGTGAATCGAGACCGCCATGTCCTCCGCATTCACGCCCACCATCGGCCCATGCAGGAACTGCTCGACCGGCAGGGCGTCGATATGACCATAGGCCGCCTCACGCACCTTGATGACGGCCTCGGTCGCGGTGATGGCGTTCGGACCAGCCCCTGTGGCATAGACCAGCTTCTCGACCGCCGCGCGCGCCACCGGCTCGATCTCGTCCTGGCGTGACAGCACGTCCGTGATCTGATCCGGCAGCGCGTCCAACGCGTAGCGGAAACCCGCGACTCCAGCGGCTCCGCGCATCTCGCCCAGCTCGGTTGCGATCTGCGCCAGCACCGTCATGGCAGTAACGTGCGATGAGGTGTAGGCAGCCGACTTCTCTCGCTCGATGGTGCGCAACACCTGCTGCGAGCCGGGGTGATCGGCGCTCTGGCTGCCGACCGAGATAACGGCGACGCCCGCCGCCGTTCCGCGTGCAAGTGATTCGGCGGAGAAGCGCTTGACGCCCGTATGGGCCATGACGATGACGGCGTCGTCGCTGCGCAACGGATAGGAATCGGGGTAGACGGCGAAGTCGTACGACATGACGGCGCGTGCGTCGGCGCCCGCCGCCCGCAGCAACCAGCCACCGATCTGGGCGGCGTGGAAGCTGGTGCCGATGCCGACGACGTAGACGCGCCCGGCATTTGCGATACGTCCCGCGGCTTCCTTGGCGGCTGGCCAATCTTCGGACAGAATGCCGCGCACATCGTCCGGCTGGCGATGCATGGTTTGGTACATGAAGGAATCGGTCGTCGGGGCAGCCATCGCTCACCTCCCTGAATCTGATCAAATCGAGCATCGAATGAGCGGGCGCGTAAACGAGACTGCATCCGCTCGATCGGTCGCGTCACTCTTGTAGAGGACGCGCCCCTCCTGGTCAACGACCACTCCGATAGCCAATTTGGGGACGGAGCATGCCACTTTCGCCGGATCGAGCGCTTATTCAGCCGGAATCCATCGACATACTGGCGCCCGCTCTACGCGATTGCGCGATTAACAGTGCGGCCACGGCGATCAACACGGCGGACGACATGAGCGTGATCGCGATGCCGCCCGCTTGCGCGATCAACGCCAAACCAACCCCGCCGACGATCTCACCGAACGACTCCGCCTGACCCAGAAACGAATGCACTGTCGCGCGCACGTCGCTAGTGACACGCCGGTTGACCCAGATCACGCTGACTGCGCGGGTAACGTTGAGCGACACGCCACGCACAAGCAGTACTCCGGCGCACCCGATTAGGGCCTCAGGTGCGCCGGCCAGCAGCACCAGCCCGAACACGCCGATTCCGCTGGCGAGCACATAGGCTCGTCGCGCCACTCCCTCACCGTGAATGCGACCCTCGACAGCATGCAGCACCGCCGCCCCGAGCAACGATGACAGGATACCGAGTGCTGAGTACCAGAGGATGGGATCGCTAGGGAAGCCCAGGTTGATGAGCTGTTTGGGGAAGAGCCAGGTCACGACGCTGGCGCCGTTTAGAACCATCGTGGCGGCGAGCATCAGCATGATCTGCGAGCTACGGCGCGACAGGTTCACGCCCCGTTCAAGAACTGAGACGAACTCGCGGAGTCGTTTGCGTTCGACCCGCACGAATCCATCTTCCTGGAACGTCAACGCGACGAAGAGTCCCACCAGCGCCATGGCGATGCCCGACACAACGGTCGCCAAGGCAAGATTGGTCGTCCAGGCCAGCAGACCGAACAGAATCATGCCAACCGCACCGCCGAACAGCTCCCAGCGTGCGCGCGCGGTGAGCACCCGATCGATGCGGCCGGGCTGATCGAGTTCGTCAGTGACCCAGGCAACGTCGGCACCGCTGGAGAAACCCCAGCCGATGCCCCAGAGGATTTGCGTGAGTATGAGCAACGGGAACGAGGTGACGATCCCGGTCAGGAACATGCCAGCGGCCAGGAAGACGTGTCCGATCACCAGTGGCCATTTGCGACTGATGGTGTCGGACCAGACGCCGGTAGGGATGTCGGAAACCAAGAGCGTCAGTCCAACGACCAACGCGAGAACTTCGAGCTGAGCGGCAGAGAGATGCGCGTCGATGACGAAGTAGAGGCTGGAGACGAGGACGTAGCCGCGATGGAAGATGGCGCGCAGGAGCGTCCAGCGCAGGAACGTGTCGGCGACGTCGGAGGAGTTCGCCGCATTGTCTCCACGTTGGTTCACCCCATCAGACAGGTCACTCGTAGTATGGTCCGCGGGCATAGACAGAGGATAGGTCGTGCCATGACACCAGAAGGCGTACCCCTTGTCATCCTGAACCGCTGTGAAGGATCTCTTCGTGCTTCACGCGGGCCGGTTCGTCGCATACGGAGAGATGCTTCGACTGCGCTCAGCATGACAAGGGTAGGTGGTTTGCCGTTCGAAATAGTCGATTCGCCTATGTCGACAGTCAAGTGAGGTGCTCTCTTCATCCACCCGCCCGCCGTTTTCGCCAGGCATCGCGTGCCGCGAGCCACTCGTCTCGCATCAAATCGAAGACCAGCACGTCACGAAAGTAACCGTCCCTTGGCAGCATCGTCTTGATGCGACCGGCTGGTCGATAGCCCTGACGCAGCACCGCCGCGACCGAGCGCTCGTTCGGCTCCCAGATGAAGGAACTGACCACCTCCAGGTGCAGCCGATCGAAGCAGTATTCAAGCAGGAGATGCTTGGCTTCCGTGCCAAACCCGTGCTCGCGATGAGCCAGGGACGAGATGTAGACCTCGGTCTCCGCCGTCCGATTGATCAGGTCGAGGTTGCCGAAGCCGGTGTAACCGATCATCACGTCGTCTTCGACGAGACAGATCGCGAGCTGCACCTCTTCCGGTGGCTGCTTCGAGTGCAGCTCCTCGATCCACTGCTCGTAGGCGATTGGACTCGCGAGCCAGCGGCCACTCTCGAAGAAGGTTTCTGTCTCTTCGTGCTTGCCTTGAGCCAGCGTCTCCGCATCGCTCGCTTCCAGCGGACGGAGATAGACGCGCTCACCGGCCATGACCGGGTTACGCATCTTTGCCCGCCCACTGCGGATTGACCGCCTCGTAGAAGAGCAGGTCGACGCGCTCACCGGGGCGCGCCACGTAGCGGCGCAACCGAGCGCCCTGCAACATGCCGACCTCTTCTGCCGCCTGAATCGTCCCAGCCTCGTCGGCCGGGATGCAAATGCGAATCAGCCGGAATTGTCGCTCGTCCCGCAGCCACGGGATGACCAGACCCAGTGCCTCTGCCCGCAGCTCGTCCACGTCCGGGAGAGACGGCGCCATCTGCACACCGATGTACGTGAGCACCGGATACGAGCTCTGCTCCACCAGCGCACCCACGACCTGTTCGTCGGCATTGCGCACGATGGCGTAGCGGTGCCGGCCGCTCGGCCATAAGGCGCGGTTCTCTTCCTTCAGCACCGTCGTCGCTCTGGTCGCATCGACCGGGAAGACGTGGCCAAAGCCACCCATCGGCAACCGTGAATTGAACCAGGCAATACCGCACTCCTTGTCGGAATCGACCATCGCCCTCAAGTAGACGTTCGTCCCCATCAAATAGACCGCCCGCATGTGACACCTTTCAGGCTCGCCATTGAGCCGATCCCTAGCCGCTTCGCTTGAGTCGCCCAGTCCGCTTGGCGTACCGCTCAACGATGTTGAAGACCCCCATCCCCAGCGGGATCGTCAATGCTCCGATGATCGCCATCGGAATCAGGTAGTGCCCTAGTTCACTCGTGGGCTTGCCATCGAGAACCGTGGCGCGCATGCCTTCCAACACGTAGGTCGCTGGTGAGATGTGCGCCGCGGCCTGCATCCAGCCCGGCAGCACCGAGACCGGGTAGTAGACGCCCGATACCAGAAGCAGGAGTGACGAGATGATGAAGGTCATCTCCTCGCCCCGCTCGGTGAAGAGGAGCGGCAGCACCGCGGCCATGATTCCGATGCCCACGAAGCTCAGGCTTCCGATCAAGATGATCAGCAGGGCGCCTCCCGCGTTCGCCCCCGACAGGTTGATGTCGAAGAAGAATGAGAGGGCCACCAGCAGCAACGCCGTACGCAAGATGCCGTAGACGATGCTGAAGAGCGCCACCCCCAACATGTGGGTCAGGCGTGAGATGGGCGCCATCATTGTGTATTCGATGGTTCCCTCCCAACGCTCCCAGACGATCATCTCGCTGATGTTCGAGAAGACCGCGCGCAGATAGGCCCAGACGACCGTGCCGATACCCAGATAGAGAATCAGGTTGGTGTTGTCGGTTCCCTGTGCTTTGCCGATGTACATGACGCTCAGCGACGACGTGATGTTGAAGATCAGAAAGGCGATCTCCCAGCCCCAGTAACGACGCACCAGAAAGAAATTGCGCTCGACGAAGGCGTAGGAGGCTCGCACCTCACGCCAGACGTCGCGCGCGGCTGGGGTTTTCCACCTGCTTGGATTCACTCGTTCCATTCGTCACTCTCCACATTTGCACGGTGATCTCACGCGACTTGAACCTCTTCGCTGAGCTCCTCCGCGAGGTCACGACCGGTGAGATGAATGAAGACATCCTCGAGTGTGGGTTCGACCACACCCAGCGATTGGCTGGTCCGTCGCTTCAGTCCTTGCGCCGTATCGATGGCGATTACCCGTCCGCGATCCAGGATCGCGATGCGATCGCAGAGCCGCTCGGCCTCGTCCATGTCGTGGCTGCAGAGCAGGATCGTCGCGTCGTGCTGATCGCGCAGCTGAAGCACGAAGTCCTGCACATCCCGCTTCGAACGGGGATCGAGGCCGGTCGTCGGCTCATCAAGCAGCAACAGCACCGGCGACGTCAGGAACGCGCGCGCGATGGCTACCTTCTGCTGCATGCCGCGCGAAAGCTGCTCGAGCGGCTGATTGATGCGCGACTCCTCGATCCCCATGCTGCCGAGGATGCTGACGATGTCGCGGCGCAGTGAGCTTCCACTGCGGCCATAGAGCCGCGATGAGTAGAGCAGGTTCTCCATGGCCGAGAGCTTCTTGAAGAAGGAAGCCTCGACCGACACCCGGTTGATCAGTCGCTTGACCTCACCCTCGTCGGCGCGGATGTCGAACCCAAAGACGCTGACCTTCCCGCTGTCCGGGATGAGGAGCGTCGACATGACACGGATCAATGTCGACTTGCCGGAGCCGTTGGCGCCGAGGATGCCGAAGATCTCGTTGCGCCTGACGTCGAGCGATACGTCCTCCAATGCATTCGTCGTCTGCAGCGTTCGCCGGGTGAACAGCCCTTTGCGCACGAAGGCCTTGGTCACATGTTCGACCTGCAGCGCCGTCGCGGGGTTGGGTACGTCAATTCCGGAGCCGCTCCCGGCAACCGGCTCGATGCTGGGGAAACGTGTTGCGTTCATGATGACTCCCTAGTTCCTCATCAGACGATTCCGGTCGCGCGTGCGACGCAGGGCAAATAAAAACCGCGGGCGAGAGATTCATCTCTGCCCGCGGTTGAAAGCACTTGGTGAGTGTGTTGACTCACGTCACCCGGCACCGAGGCAGACTCCTCCCCTGAACATCTGCGAAAGGCGACCCTGCACGCAGGCGCGAGTTCACCGGCGCGCTATCGCGCACCTCGCCAATGATCAAGTTGTTGATGTTCGTGATGGTGCTCATGAACTCCCCATCTCAAACGCTCAACGGTCCAACCAACAATGACCGAAAAACGGGTCAACGTGGCCATACTAGCGACTTTGGAGGGCAATGTCAACCGGCGCGCCATGTCTGGGAATTCAAAGCCGAGTAGTCGACCACGGTGGTTGCGCCACTCTCGGAGGGCACGACCATCCACTTGTCATCCCGATGGGTCTCCCCTCCAGTGAAGGGGGAGTCAGAGAGGGTTAAGCAGTCGAAGGATCTCCTATCCCGTGACATCGCGGCTCACGGTGAGAACGAAGAGATGCTTCGACTCCGCTGCGCTCCGCTCAGCATGACAAGTCCTCTGTGGTCAACTACGGATTTGATGGTCACAATGACTCTGGCACCTATCGCTCACGGTTGGCAGGTGCGTTTTCCTTGTCATCCTGAGCCGCAGTCGAAGGATCTCCCTTCCTTTGATGCGGCGCCTAACGTCGAGAGCGGAGAAATGCGTCGACTCCTCACCCTCACGAACGGTCCATTCCCCTGCCCCTTCCCATTGAAGGGGAGCAACCCTCTACCAGAGGGCGGGGACCATCGCTCCGCTCTGATGAAAAGGCGACCGGCGTCATCCTACGCGCGCGGTACTGCATTTTCATGCCCGGTGGCGCTCCAGCGGCGCATGATCACTCAGGATGACATGGGTGCATTGGTTCGCCCGATGAGACTCCCTCCGGGTCAACGGTCGGCGGCACCGCCGCACATACGAGGAGCCTTACCCTCGCGTATTGAAACATCACACCCCTAAACATATTTGCCATTTGGAGGATAGTAGATATAGAGGGGGTTCATGTGGATGAACGCGAGGCGATCTCTCGGCTCCGGCGAGGCGACATCGGCGGCCTGGAAGTCCTTGTGCGTCGATACCAAACCGAGGCAACGCAGATCGCTCAGGTCATCACGCGGGACCGAGCACTGGCTGAGGACGTCGTGCAGAGTGCCTTCGTTCGGGTGTACGAGCGGATTGAACAGTTCGACTGCGATCGTCCCTTCGCGCCATGGTTCTTCCGCATTATCAGCAACGATGCGATCAAAGCGGCGCAAAGGTCTCGTCTGCACGTCTCCTCTGACAGCCGCTCCACTGCCCTCATCGAAGACCCGGCTCTCAATCCTGAAGAGATCGTGATCATCTTGCAGCAGGTCGACTCGATCTCCGAAGCGCTGCAACGGCTTTCGCCGGCACAGCGATCCGTCATTGTGTCTCGCTATTACCTCGGGCTCAACGATCGGGAGATCGCGCAGAGCTTTCGAGGTGCTCCCGGAACCATTCGCGTGCATCTGCATGCAGCACGCAAACGCCTGCGACAGATCCTCAGCCAGTCAGACGCTCCGCTCACGAGCACCGTCGCTCAGCCGTTCGGAAAGGACGAACGTTGAAGCCCAGGCAGATCCCTCGTGAGCTTCGCCGTCTCATGCGCCAGGAGGTTCCACAAGGCGAGCCGGATCTTTGGCCTGAGGTACGGCGTCGAGTCGAGCGATCCGCGACGCCCGCTGGGATTACAGGCGACGTAGGAGATCAACGACCTAGTCGCCGTGGGGAACTATCATCCTATTACGTCTGGCGATCGGATGACCAAGGCCGACAGCTTGGATCGATGCTACGTGTGGCGGCCATTTGTGTAGCCCTGTTGCTGATAGTGGCCGTCGTTGCTACCGCACTCAGCAGTCGCTATCTGAGCAGTCACGCTGATGGGACCCGTTCTCAACTGCCCCCTGCCGCTGCTCCTTCGGTAACATCCAGCGCTTTGGTCTCCATGCAGCAGTGCGCAACGACCGGCGGTGCGGCGCTGCTCGCACGATTCGTCGCGGCATTCAACCAGAACGACCAGACCTCGCTCGAGGCGTTGCTGGTGGATCAGCCACTGAGCGCCAATGATTGGATTGCCGCGGTCACCAACTCCACAGACTCACCGTCAGGCGATGTATTTGCCGACTCACAGAGTGGATTTCTTCACTATATCGCTCAGCGACACCAGCAGGGAGAACGGCTTCAAGTTTCGCGCGTCCTCGACGTTCACCCGACCTGGCTGCCCGGCTACATGAACGTTGTCGCTGATCTTCAGCGAACCGCGGACGATCTTCCGTCTCAGCAGGTCCGTGTGGTCGCCATGCTCTCCTGCGCAGAACAGCAGATCGGCTCCTGGAGCCTGGGTGCCGTCGTGGACACTTCCAATGTGCTCAATCTCACCGGTGACGCCCTGATTGCGGACACGCTCCGGCAGCGTCCACTTCACATCGGCACCGTCGTCCCGAACGGCATCTGCCCGGCCGACGCCGCACACAGGGTTGACCCGATACTCGCACCCGGTCTTGGCGGCGGTCCCTTTTACGTGGTCTTGGGCGAAGCCGATGCCAGTGGCGTGTTTCACTTGCAACCGGACGCCAATCACGACGGCTGGACGCGATTGAAGACCGTTTGGGCCGGCGAATCGACATACAGCGGGCCCATCTTTATTCACGGCGGGGAAATTGGTGGCACAGATGCGCTCAGATTTGGTGCCAATCCCCCACTGGATATCGATCCTTATTTCAGCAGCGCACCGATGGCGACATTATGACACTGGATACGTCGACGTTAGAACTCCAGGCTGCTATGGACTCCAGATTGACGGCGTCGACTTCAGTGAGATCGTCGTATTCCAGGTGAAACCTTGACCTCCAAGAGGTCCGCGACGAGGAACAATATTGGCAATGAGGCGGCGCTTCCGATGAAACAACGAATACGGCGTCTTGCGAAATACATATGGGTTGGCCTGACGTACAGCGCATTGGCCGTGCTCGGATCGGTGATCTACACGTGGTTGGCCGGCCCACTCTTTGGCCAAATGAACGCAGCGGCACTCGCCTTCATGGCTGTTGGTCCTCGGCGTGCTTAGCCGTCGCCGGGATCGCCGCCCTGTTCCGCCAACCGAACCCCTACACTCGCAGCTACTACCGATACGAACTGATGGACGTGCCGGAGGTGCTTCGCGAAAAGCTTGACGGCGGCCCTACCGACTGGATGTGGCAGGTCGTTCCGATGGTGGTGGTCGGGATCATTCTGCTGCCGTTTTTTGCGTGATCAAGGATTCACGCTGAGCGGGGCGGCTGAGCAACTATCCCAACATGGCAGATAGCTGACCATAACGCCGGCAGTTGCTATCCGGATTGCAGAGGTTCTTCGATGATAGACCGCATGTATCGCGCGGGGCTCGGCGCCGCTTTCGTATTGACCATGCTCTGTTCTGCCTGTGGAGGCGGTAGCGGCAAGTCTCAGGCCACCCCGTCCAGCCAGGGATTCGTTCCAGCCCCGGAGTCAACGACGAGCGTCAGCGCACCGACGACGCTTGCCTCCGCGTCAGCCGTGACCTCGCCGACACCGACTCCGATCGGCACGCCCGACGTGCAGGCATCCGCGCAAGCCAACGGCTGCCCCATGACACCGTTCGCCTCAACCGGGCCACCGCAGATGCAGGCAACGGTCTACCCACAGTGGTACGGCCAGGGCGATCTTTGGTTGGCTCCTGCCTCGATCTACGCGGAGTTCGGGATCGAGAAGTTCGCGAGTACGACCGTCTGGTTCCAGGGCACTGCTTCGACTATCGTGCTGGCAAACGGAGATCCGACCATCGCCGGACATTTGCATGACGACGCGACGACCTCGGTGACAACGTCACCAATTCAGCCATCTTTGCTGGGCGCAGTGCGGCCTGCGGAGCCCGTGCACGGAATCGCGGTCACCCTGCCGCAGCCCGGATGCTGGGACCTAACCGTCACCAGCGGGAGCGAGACGCTCAACCTTACGCTCTGGGCCGTCCCGCTGGCCCAGCGGCCCGATGTGGCGAACCTTCTCGCGATTCGTTCGCAACTGACGCCATACCCGCCCCCATCAACCTGCCAGGTGTCCGACTGGAATGGTCCAAGCGAACATGGCCTGCCATTCGTGGCGGATTACTGGATTGATGGTCAAGGTATGACGGTCGATTCAGCTATTCCGCTCTTCTTCGCGACCCAGTCCAGCTATCTGGACGTCTATCACGACTTCCCTAACGCACCGACTCTCACCGGACAGATCGAAGGGGACACCGCAGCGGTAGTCCGTTCCTCCTGGATCCAACGCTCGACGGAGTTCAGCTCAAACGGCTGGCGTGGGGAGATGACATTCTCTAACCCAGGCTGCTGGCAGCTGCAGGTGACCGACGGCGACGCCAAAGTCGACCTGACTATCTACGTTTATCCGTCCGACTGTTACCATGCGCTGAACGAACCCAAACCTGCCACGTGTAAGCCGCCAGCCTAGATCCCTCGCGACTGGGCAGCGGAGAGGGCGCTCACTGAATGGCGTCGAACGGTCGAAATTGGCGCGTGCGTTTCGCGATCATCATGAGTGGATGGATCGTTGTCCTGAAACGGACGCGAGCCAATTGGCCGATTCTGAGTGCCAACTTCTTGACCATGCTCCTGGCCACAAGTCTTCTGGCCGCCGCCCCGATCTACTCCCGGACGGTCGCAGGAGCTGGATTGCGTCAGGAACTCCGCAATGCCCCGGTGACCGGCGCCAACGTTGAGGTCTCGCTCAGCGTGCCCGGATCCCGCTTTACACAGGCCGACAATCAGGTGCGCCAGGCACTCGGTCCAATCATCGATCTGACCCATGGAAGCGGCACGCGCGCCGGATTCTCGTCCTCATTTGGGCTACCCGATGCAGATACATCGTCTGCCGCCAAACCACTCGCGGTCTTTGGCTTCTTCGATCGACTGGCGGAGCACGCGACTCTGCTGGCTGGGAATTGGCCGGCTACGTCGGGGTCCGGCCCGGTACAGGTCGCGGTCCCGGAACCTGTCGCGACCGGGCTCAAGCTCGCCGTCGGCGACCAGCTCAAGCTGACCAATCGGGTCAATCCGGACACGGTAGTCCCAGTGCAGATCAGCGGAATCTACAAGGTCACCGACCCCAACGATCCCTTCTGGTTCGATGATGACCTGAGTCAGAATGGTGTCGTCAGCGGCGGATCGTTCATCACCTACGGGCCGTTCGTGGTCGCTCCCAGCGACTTCCTTGGCGCAATCAGTCAGACTCCGGCCACGATCGACTGGCGCGTCTTCCCCGATTTCAACCAGATGTCAGCAGGTCAATCTGGGCAACTGGAGCATCTTGTCAACTCCTTGCCCGGCCGCGTCACTCCGGTTCTTTCAGGCACAACGCCGCGGATCACGACCGGTTTGGGAGACATCCTTGCCACCACGGCGCGCTCGCTTCTGGTGACGCGCACCGCCGTGCTGCTCTTAGCGATTCAGCTGGCAATTCTCTCGATGTACGCTCTCGTTCTGACCGCTGGACTGCTGAGCGAGCGGCGTCATATTGAGTCCACGCTGCTCGAGACGCGCGGTGCCTCCCACGGGCAACTGGCGATGATGGCGTTGCTCGAGGGAGTGTTGCTCGCTGTCCCAGCGTTGATCGCGGGACCTTGGGTAGCAGCCTTCTCACTACGAGTCTTGAACGTCATTGGACCGCTGTCCGGTATCGGCCTGCGGCTCGATCCGAGTGTTGACCGCACCGCGTATTTGTTGGCGATCCTCGGAGCGGCCCTGTGTGTGTTGGCCATGGTGCGGCCGGCCCTCTTTCCACCTAAGCCCATGCAAGAGCGCTCGGCGACCCGAAGCCTGCTCCAGCGGGCGCGACTCGACCTCGGTCTCGTGGTTGTCGCTGGGATCGGCATATGGCAGCTCAAACACTATGGCTCGCCATTGACCGAGACTGTTCAGGGGAGCTACGGCATCGACCCACTCCTGGTGGCCGCGCCGGCTCTGGGACTTCTCGCTGGAGCCGTAATCACCTTGCGACTCATACCGCTCCTGGCCAGAAGCGCCGATCGGTTGGCCGCGCGACGAGCGGCGACCATCATCTCATTGGGCGCATGGCAGATCGCCCGGCGACCGCTTCGCTACGCCCGCACAGCACTTCTGCTGACCCTCGCGGTCGGAATCGGGCTCTTCGCGGTCGCATATAGTCGAACCTGGAGTCAGTCGCAGGCCGATCAGGCCGCCTATCAGGTGGGAGCCGGAATACGGCTCACACCCGATCAACGAACTGGTGCAATCCCGGACGTCGATCTGACGAATGCGCATCGCACGGTGCCTGGAGTGACCGCCTCGATGCCTGTCGGTCACCAATATGTGTCACTGCCTGATGGTTCCAGCGTAGCCCAGCTGCTCCTTCTCGATACGTCGGCCGCTCCTGGAATCGTGGCCTTCCGGTCGGATCTCTCTGGTACGCCATTCACGACCCTGATGGGGAGATTGGGGGCTGAGCGGCCCGATCTCTCGGGCGTCCCGATTGCCGATTCCACCACTCGACTGCGACTCGATTACTCCTTGAGCTACGCGGAGTCACCCTCCAACGTCCCGCCAACGGTCGGACCCACCGGAAACGCGCCCCCTCCGCCTGGCCCGGAGGCGGTCGGGACACGGCTGACGGCGATCATCGAAGACGGCAGCGGAATTCTGAGATCATTTGACCTCGGCGTTCTCGCGAACGACGGGCAGCCCCACCAACTGGTCTTACAACTGGCCGATCAATTGTCTGGCGACAACCTCGCGCGCCCGACCGGTCCACTCCAGTTGATCCAATTGCAGCTCAACGTGTACTCGCCGGGCGAGTTGAGCTTCGACGGCGAATTTCATCTGACCCAGCTCGCTCAGAGTGACCAAATGTCGGGCGACCAATGGACTCCGGTACCACTCGTCGGAACAAAAGGCGACTTTGTTGCCGGGCCGCAGCCAGCGAACGGCGTCGTTCCGCCGGGTGCGCCACATATCGATCTGACCGCCGCACAGGATGGTCAGCTTGGGGCAACGATCGTGACGGGCGCAGACTCCACTCCCGATCCCAGCGTGCCGATCGAATTCACCCTCACTCCGTCTGGCAGCGATCTGCCGCAAGCGATTCCGGTTCTGGTTGATGGCGCCTTCCTGCGTCAGCTCGGGATTCAGCTGGGAGGTACGTTTCCACTTCAATCTGGCGCGGGCACGCTCAATGCCCAGGTCGTCGGCACAGTCACCAACTTCCCAACGGTCGACCCGAGCCAGCCTGTCATCATCGCCGACTATGGGACGTTCGACGCCATGGCGCTGCTGCAACGACGCATCAATCCAACCGATGCCAACGAACGGTGGCTGGCGGTCGATCCGGCACAGGCAAGTGCGGCAACGTCGGCGTTGAAGTCCGCTCCATTCTCCAGCCCAACAATCGTGAGTCTGGTCGACCGGCGTCAAGCACTGCAGGCCGATCCGGTCGCGCTCGGAACGATCGGGGCGCTCTCGCTCGGATTCATCGCTGCACTGGTCTTCGCCGTAGTCGGCTTTGCCGTGAGCGCCGCGACGTCGATTCACGAGCGAGTGGGCGAGTTCACCACGTTGCGCGCGATTGGACTGTCGCCACGCCAGCTTGCTGGCTGGCTGATGTTGGAACAGGGCGTCCTGGTCGTGCTCGGGCTTCTGGGCGGTACCATCGTCGGACTCGGTCTCTCGTGGCTCGTCCTACCGTTGATCACCGTCACACAGGCCGGCACCCCAGTCGTGCCGTCGCTGCTCGTGGTATTGCCATGGCTGAGATTGATCGAGATGGAAGCGACCATCATTGGGCTTCTGACGCTCATCGTCGGCGTCGCGGCCATGTTGCTGCGGCGAGTGGGCATCGGTCAGATCCTGCGAATGGGAGTCGAATAGGTGGGCGCCAACAGCGTTCAGGCTCGGTCTCGGACGTTCTCTGCCTGGTTCGACATGGTGCGAGCGATCATCTGGCGCCTGCGTAACCGCCAGGGTCGAACCGCGAGTCTGGGCCTCTTCGCCGTGGTCTTTCTCGTCAGCGGGTCGTTGGCCGTTATCCCCCGGCTCGTGACACGGACCACAAACCAGGGCGTTGTGGCGGCAGTTAATGATGCGATCCGAGTTCAGCCAGGACTCACTCTGTACCTGCGGGCGACGCTTCCTGGAGGGGCCAGTGATCCAATGGCGAACGTCGTTAAGGATGGTCAACAGTTTCAGGCTGGATTGGCCCCAGCGATTCAGAATGTCGTGACCGGCAACAGCGCGATCGTTGAATCGCAACGCTTCAGCCTGATCAACCCGATCGGTCCGAACAAAACGTCGCGCTATTTCCAGACCTTCCTGACCCTGAGATATCAATCTGGACTCGATCAAACCGGGCTCGTCACGCTCGACAACGGCCAATTGCCACAGGCGATCCCGCCAGCATCGCCAACGATCTTCCAGGGCGCGGCAGGCGACCTTGGCGACCAACCGCTGCCCGCGTTCCAGATTGCCCTCGATCAGAACACGGCGCAGGCCCTCAAACTCAACGTCGGTGATCGAGTCATTCTGCAACCTGATCCCACGGATTCCAAGACCGTAAGTGTCCCAGCGGCTTATCTCAGCTACAAGCTGATCGGTGAAGTGAGCGGCATCTTTCAGCCTGCGAATTCTGACGATCGCTACTGGCGCGAGGATACCAGCCTCCTTCAGCCCGCCGTTCTGGACGACGGAACCACCACGATCGTTTATGGGTATGGGCTGATCGCCCCCGCGGCCTATCCCGCGCTGCTGGCGCAAACCTCGCCCGTCAACTGGTCCTACACCTGGCGCTATGAAGTCGACCCAAGTCTCGTCAACGCGCAGAACAATCAGGCGCTCAAAGAGTCGATGCGTTCGCTCATTCTGACGCATGGCTCGGCGGCTGAACTGACCAGTAATCCCCTGTCCGTGACTCTGCATTCGCCGCTCGTGGCAGCACTGGATCAGTTCAACGATCAACGCGACTTCCTCGTTTCGGCCGTGGTCCTGGCGACGCTCGGAGTCGGAGCGGTCGCGGTGTTCCTGCTCATATTGGTCGGCATGCTGCTGATAGAACGCGACGCAAACGAGACGCTGATCTTGCGGGACCGCGGAGCGGACGCGCGCCAGTTGCTCGGAGCGCGATTCATTCAGACGGCCATATTCGCGCTTCCGGCCGTCACCATCGGCTACGTGGTCGCCTGGATCATCATTCCGGTGCATGGCGCCTGGCTCGATCTCGCCGTCGCGGCCGTGACCGGTCTGCTGGCGATTGGGATGACGATGCTGGCCGCGCTACCGGGAGCACGGCTGCCGCTTGGACGGCTGCTGACCGAGCGGCGCAACTCGGGACGAGACGTTAGCGGGACGACGCAGGAGCGAGCACGCCGAATCGCAGTGGAGGTACTGGTCGTCCTGTTGGCGGCAGCGGGCATCTACCTCGTGCGACGACGCGGATTGCTCGCATCGGGCAGCGGTGGCATCGATCCCTATCTGGCGCTGGTTCCCTTTCTGGCAGGACTTACGGCTGGCATCGTCATGCTGCGCCTGTATTCGATCCCAGTTCGGATTCTGATTCGCATCGTTCAGCGGGGTCAGGGAATCGTCGTCTGGGCTGGATTGCGACGCGTGGCACGCCAGCGGTCCAGCGCCCGGCTGCCAATGCTGGCACTCCTCGTCGCGGTGGGGGTAGCCGTCTTCACGCTGGTTGTGCAGCACTCGCTGGCGATCGCACAGAACGACGCGGTCTGGCAGACCGTCGGAGCCGACGAGCGGATCGACGCGGCCGCGGCCGGTTCCTTGCCGAAAGACTTCAGTTTCGAGTCGATTCCCGGGGTGAAGGCCGTGGCCCCGGCCTACTATCAGCCGCACGCCAGCGTCAACAATAGCGACACCAGCGTCAATGCCGCGGTGTTGCTGGCGATCAACCCAATCAACTATTTGACGGTAACGGACGGAACACCGGCAGCCGTTCAATTCCCGCCTGCCTTGACTCGACATCCAGGCGGCGCCAGCATCGGCACTCGATCCAATCCGCTCCCCGCGGTCGTCTCCACCAATTGGCCGGGCGGGATAAAGATCGGTCAGCTGATGCAAGTCACGCTGGAATCGGTCCCTTACTGGGTTGAGGTCAGCGGGAAGATCGCGAGTTTCCCCTCATTGCCAGTCGACGACCAGTTCATTGTCACGAGCAGCCCCTGGCTTCAAGCGGCCAACCCTGACGCGGGTCGGACCCTGCCGGTCACGCGCATCTTCGTTCGAGGGAGCGGGAGTGCCACGGTATCTCAGCTGCAGCAGGCGATCAAACAGCAGGCGCCAGGTGCGACGCTGACGACCCGTACAGCGGCCGAGGCCGACAACAGTCGCCAATTGCTGGCAGGCGGAGTAGCCGATGCGTTCCGTTACAGTGTCGTGCTGGTAACGCTCTTCGCGGCGGCGGCTGGGAGTATCGCATTGATGCTTTCGGGTGCCGAGCGACGGCGTGACCTGAGCTATTTGAGAACCTTGGGGCTCTCGGCTCGCCAGGCGTTCGGCATCACCATCGTCGAACAGCTGCCGCCCGTACTCACCTCAACCATTCTCGGATCCGGACTCGGCGTCGCCATTGCGCTGCTGATCAGTCCCGCGCTCGACCTTTCGGCGTTTGCCGGAAGATCGGGCGTCGCGGCAGGTATCGCGATCGATTGGTGGCAGATCGCCGCCCTCTCCGGAGGAATCAGCGTGGTCGTCCTGATCGCCATCATCAGTTTCGGGTTGTTGACGCGCCACCTCGATCTTGCCAGCGCCCTACGGCTGGGTGATCAGTAATCCACGATCGATACATCTCGCGCGATGACTGTGTGATGAATCAGAGCATTTTTTAGAGCGGTCGCCCATGAGCGAGGACCAGGGAGTGCGGTTGAATCCGAAGGGCGACATTTATGACGCCCAACTGTTGGTCCATTGGGCAATCCTCTTGCAAGCTGCTCTCGGGGGAGACGCGAAGTGGCATCACGTCGCCGTGGAGGCCGCGTTCCCGGGTGCGGGACGCGACGGCGACTGATGCCACGTGAGTTCGCGAAACATGGGGAGTGGACCGCTCTCAGTCAAACCAGTCGACCGCCTCCAGATCGAACCCATCGAGCTGCTGTACGCCCTCGAGCAACATCGGTACTCCCTTGAACGGATAGAGCCGCCGATGATTCACGCGGACGAGCCCTTTGAAGGCTTTGCCAGCCGTAGTCACCATATCCGCCTCGCGCAGCGCGCCGTAGCTATCCGGTCGGATCGTCGGGACGTCGCGTGGATTGGATGGATTGATTTCCAGCCTCCAGCGATCGTCGGCATCGACCCAGAGCATGGCTCGGTCGAAGCTCACCGACTCCTGATCCAGTTTGAGCTCCGCCAACGAAATTCGCCCGAACATGACCCATTCCTCCTCGTCTCTCCTTCACCCCGCGGCCCTTGAACGTCTCCTTGCGGCTCTACGTGGATGACTGGATACCTGACCTTTGTCCCGGCTGGAGCATGACTCCTAGGAAGAATGTACTAGGCCTCGATTACCACACTCAATGCACCTTCGTACCTGGATAGATAGCCATTGGTACCGCGCGCGCGTGGGCACAATCGTCATGATCGGGTCAGCAACCTCTTGTCCCGCGTCGCGGCAGTGGCTAGCATGTGGCGATTGAATGCTGGAAATCGTTATGAATGGCGGGGAAATGCGAATCGCGATTGGCGGCATCAGCCACGAGACGAACACATTCTGTACCGGTCTCACCGAGGTCGAGAATTTCAAGGAGGGTGAGTGGTCCGAAGGCAACGAGATCTTCGAAGTGCACCGTGGTGTCCGTGACTACGAGGGCGGCATCATCGAGGCCGCGGAGCGATTAGGTATCGAGGTGGTGCCAACATTCGCGACCCAGGCTCAGCCTTCCGGAACGATCTCGAAGCGTGCCTACGAACAGCTCAGCGGACAGCTTCTGGCGGGATTGCGCTCGGCCGGGAAGGTCGATGGCTACTGCCTCTCGCTGCATGGTGCCGGTGTGGCTGAAGGCATCGACGACCTCGAAGGACACCTGCTGGCCGAGATTCGTGAAATGGCCGGTCCCGACCTGCCGATCGTGGTGACGCTCGATCTTCACGGCAACCTGACGCAAGAGATGCTCGACAATTCCACCGCGCTCGTCGGCGTGCACCTCTACCCGCACAGCGATATGTTCGACCGCGGCCAGGAGGCGGTGGAAATGTTGCAAGCGATCGTGCAGGGCAACGTCAAGCCGGTGATGAACCTGACCACGCTACCGATGATGATCCCGACCACCACCACCAATTTCGGACCGGCCCACGAAATCAACGAGATCTGCTGGAAGTGGGAAGAGGAGCCAGGGGTCATCGATTGCGCCTTCTTCCATGGCTTCCCCACTACCGACATTCCACGCCCGGGCGTCAGCGTCATCGTCACCACTGACAACGATCCAGAATTAGCCAAGCGCGTCAGTCAGGACGTGGCGCATCGCGTCTGGGAGATGCGCGACGAGTTCCGCCCCACCGCGAATCCGCCGGAAGAGGCGTTCCGACAAGCCCTGGAGACGCCGGGTCGACCAGTCATCATCAACGAGACCTCCGACAACCCCGGCGGTGGCGCACCCGGCGATGCAACGCACCTGCTGCGCGCCATGCTGGCTGCCAAGCTCGAGGACGCCTGCATGGGCTTCATGTACGACCCGGAGACCGCGGCGCAGGCACACAAAGCGGGCGTCGGCGCGACGATCCAGGTGCGTCTCGGCGGCAAGCACGAGCCGCTTGCACGGTGAGCCGATCGAAGCCGAGGCGTACGTCAAATGCCTCACCGACGGCAAGTTCATCCGGCAATCTCCCATGGGCTACGGGGCGCGCGTCGACCTCGGTCCCATGGCGCGACTGATCATCGGCGGCATCGACGTGCTGGTCTCCTCGGTTCGCACCCAGACGCTGGACGCCGAAGTCTTCCTGCTGCATGGCATCGACGTCACGCGCTACAAGATCGTGGCGATCAAATCGAGCAATCACTTCCGCGCCGGGTTCGAGCCGATCGCGCACAAGATCATCCGCGCGGACACGCCAGGACTGGTCTCGGTCGATCTGCCCTCCTTCCCGTTCCAGCGGGTCGAACGGCCCTTCTGGCCGCTTGATGAAGATGCAACCTGGGAGTAGATCGATAGGATTGCGCAGCGACGGAAAGACTCATGCAGGGGCAATGCCTCCGTGCTTGCCCTCGGCCGAAGGCCGCGAAAGTGCGACAGCCATGACGCCGTTACGGGAAGGCTGATCGGCGATTCGTGCAGGGCGACGCATGCGTCGCCCGTACGGACGGCGGTTCTTTGCACTGCCCGTCCCGCGTTCGATTGACCCTGTACAACGAGTTCTTCGCCTGCGTACGGGCGACGCATGCGTCGCCCAAAATCAGGAACTGCAATCTGTGCTGCAGGTTCAGGCGCTCTCGTTCCCTGTCAGAAACGCCAACACTTCTCGGTTGAACTCCTCGACGCGCTCGATGTGCGGTAGGTGGCCGACACCTTCGTACTCCACCATGCGTGCGCCCGGAATCGCCTCGGCGATCTTGCGCCCCGCGCTGATCGGGATGGTCTTGTCCAAGTCACCATGCACTACGAGCACCGGCGCCGTGATCTTCGGCAGCGCCTCCCGCGCGTCGTGCGTCATGAAGGCGGAATCAGACTGCCGCGTCATGGCCTCGAAATCGAGCCGGTTGCCACGGGCCGACTCAGCCAGCGCTTCCAGCTGCTCGGGATGGGAGTCGAAGTAGCCGGGCGCGGTCAGAAGTCCGTAGCGGCTGCGCGTGCGCTCGACCGGATCCTCGATGAAGCGAGATCGCGATCGTAGCTTGGGAGCCGGTCGACCCAACGCCCCGCCCGCCAGCGCCGATGTCCCAACCAAGCACCAGCTTGTCGAGACGCTCTGGATAGCATGGCGGCGAACTGCAGCGCAACGTAGCCGCCCATCGAATGACCGATCAGCTGGCGTTCGACGATTCCGAGCGCATCCATCAGTGCGAAGCAACGTCGCCAGCAAGGTCCGCCATGCTATACGGTGCCGACTCCGGATCGCTCTCGCCCGCGTCCCGATTATCCACCGTGATGACGCGGAAGCGGGGCGAGAAGGCCTCGACCTGCCACTTCCACACGCCGCGTGAGGCCATGAACCCCTGCAGCAGCACGAGAGCGGGCAAGTCACCACCCGTGTCGTCGAAATAGATGCGCCGTCCGTCCGATTCGACCACTGCCATTCGCCATCCCTCCCAGCCGTTGCCGATCACATTCACGTTTCAGAGTTGACCCGATCATAGGGGCTTGAAGGTTCAAACGCGAGATGGCTCGGTAACTCGGGCGCAGCAACCGGCGCACCGGTGTTCCCGCAAACGCGGAAATCACCGTAAGATAGCCAGCGAGCCGACGTTTTCGACAGAAAGTGAGGTGGTACAGTGCCGGTCCAGATTGCCTTTGACGATCAGGTCGTCCTGGTTACCGGCGGTGCGACCGGATTGGGTATGGCGATCGCCACCGCCTTCGGAAACGCCGGTGCCCGCGTGGCACTCAATGACGTCAGCGAGACGCGGGCGGCTGGAGCCTGCGAGCACCTGCGGGCCGCAGAGATCACCTGTCGCGACTACCCCGCCGACGTGCGTGATGCGGATCAAGTGCGCGGGATGATCGCCGACGTCGAGGCAGGCATGGGTCCGATCGACGTGGTCGTCGCGAATGCCGGAGTCTACCCAGTCTCGTCTTTCCTCGACATGACCGAGGACGAATGGGATCGCGTGCTCGACACCAACTTGAAGGGCGCCTTTCTCACCTGCCAGGCGGCGGCGCGATCCATGATCCGCCACGGTCGCTCCGGACGCATCATCACCCTGAGCTCGGGCGCGGCCAACCACGCCATTTGGGGATGGGCGCATTACTGCGCGTCGAAGGCCGGTGTCGTCCTGCTGACCAAAGCCATGGCGCTG
Organism: uncultured Chloroflexia bacterium; assembly: GCA_963815715.1. Classification (GTDB taxonomy): domain Bacteria; phylum Chloroflexota; class Chloroflexia; order Thermomicrobiales; family Thermomicrobiaceae; genus CALAGB01. The sequence continues at coordinate 1,335,699 of CAWFHU010000001.1, forward strand.
GAATTGGCCGAGCACGGCATCCGGGCCAATGCCGTCCTGCCCGGATTCATCGACGTGGAAGAGGGCGGCGCGCATTTGAGCGAGGAGTACAAGGATCGCGCTCGCTCCGGAATACCGCTCCGCGCCGGCCAGCCAGCCGACATCGCCAACGCCGTCCTTTTGCTCGCCTCACCACTGGCTGGATTCGTCACCGGCACGACGCTCGTCGTGGATGGTGGCAGCAGTTCCGGCAAGGTCGGGCTGCGGCCGGTGGAGGATTGACGTGTGGTGGGGCGCATTGAAAGGGCGACATCCTTGAGCGGACGTCTTACAGGCAAGCGAGCCATCGTCACGGGCGCGGGACGCGGCATCGGCCAGGCCGTCGCGCGCGCCTTTCTGGCCGAGGGCGCCAGCGTCCTGCTCAACGACATCGACGGTGCGTTGCTGGAGCGGAGTGTCGCTGCGCTGATTGAGTACGGCGCTCGCGTCGCTTCAGCACAGGGGGACGTGTCGAATCCCGAGGATGTGCGCCGCATCGTTGAAGGTGCGGAGGCAGCATTCGGCGGAGTCGACGTGCTGGTCAACAACGCCGGGATCGGCGGTGTCGGCAAGACGTTGCTCGATCTCTCGCTAAGAGAATGGGACCTCATGTTGAGGGTCGATCTCACCAGCGTCTTCATTTGCTGCCAGGAGGTCGTTCCGTTGATGCTGCGGCAAGGCCGAGGCAGCATCATCAACCTCTCCTCCATCACGGGCGTCGAGGGCACTGCGGGCAGCGTGCCCTACTCCTCTGCCAAGGCGGGCGTGCTGGGGCTGACGAAGTCCCTCGCCAAAGAATTGGCCGAGCACCGGATCAACGTCAATGCCATCGCGCCGGGTTTGATCGACACCGACATGTCGCGCGCCCGTGGTCAGGAGAAATCGGGTGCTTCCGTCCTCTGGCCGCGCATTGGGCAACCGGAGGACATCGCCAATCTGGCCGTCTATCTGGCGTCGGACGAATCGGAATTCGTCACTGGCCAGGTGATCGGGGTCAATGGCGGCGCCTGGATGTAGTTTGAGCTTCAAGAGATACGGTAATTGGACAGCACCTGGAATCAACGGGGGGACCGGAATGGCGCAAAGACGGACTGACGTGGCGATTATTGGCGGCGGCGTGATGGGCAGCTCCATCGCCTACCACCTGGCGCGACGAGGCGTTGACGTCACGCTCCTCGAACGAGGCGACATCCCCTGCGCAGCCTCATCCGCCAGCGCCGGTGGCGTGCGCCAGCAGGGTCGCGATCTGCGCGAACTGCCATTAGCGGTCGCCAGCATCGCTCGCTGGGAGAGTCTGGAAGAGGAGCTCGGGGCCGACATCCACTATCGCCGTGAAGGCCACGTCACCGTCACCGAGAACCCGGATGAAGTGGCCGATTTCCTACCGTGGATGGAGAACCAACGCCAACTTGGGCTCGAGATTGACCTGGTCGAAGGGGACGATCTGCGCGAGCTGATTCCGGGCATTGCGCCGCAAGTGCGCGCGGGCGCCTACTCACCGGCCGACGGACACGCCAACCCGATCCTTACAACGCAGGCATTCGCCAACGCAGCTCAGCGCTTTGGAGCCGTCGTGCGAGCACATACCACTGTCATCGCCATCGAGCATCAGGGCGGCAACGTGACCGGTGTCTTAACCGAAGACGGTCCCATTGCGTGCGACCTAGTTGTGCTGGCGGCAGGTGCCTGGAGCATGGAGCTAGCCGCGCCGCTCGGGGTGATCCTCCCGGCCGTCGCGCGGGCACCCCAGATGATCGCCACCACACCGATGCCCGCCCTGCTGCATCAGGTAGTCGGCGCACGCGGACGCATGTTGAGTCTCAAACAGGTCCCGAGCGGCAACTACGTTATCGGCGGTGGCTGGCCCGGCACCGTCCATCTCGACCGGCGCATCGCCCTCCCCTGGTATGGCAGCGTGCGAGGTAGCCTGACCGATAGCTCGGCCATCTTCCCCGAGCTGCTGCGGTCGCGCGTCGAGCGCGTCTGGGTCGGCATCGAGGCGCAGACCGCGGACGAGGTCCCGATCCTCGGCGCTTTGCCTGGAATCTCGAACCTGACAGTCGCGACTGGATTCTCTGGGCACGGCTTCGCCCTCAGCCCGATCATCGGACAGGTGATGAGCGAACTGATCGTCGACGGTGCGTCGTCGATCGAGATCAGCCAGTTGGGGTTCGAGCGCTTCGAGGGCATGGAGCTGCCCGATGAATGGCGCGAGCTGCGCGCCGGATAGGGTTGCCGAGACAGGGGAGATAAATGCCGGATCGTTCAACACGGCAGTCGGGGCAGGTTCTAGCACACCGGCCGAACCGAGTGCTGGGCGCGATGCTGAAAACACCGGGCATCGTCTATTCCCTGAACCTCGGCTGGATCTTCGGGCATCGTTTCCTGTTGGTAACCCATCGAGGACGCAAGAGTGGGTTGATCCACCAGACGCCGCTGGAGGTGATCAACTACGAGCGCGCCACCCGCACGAGCACAGTGATCTCTGCCTGAGGCGAGAAGAGCGACTGGTTTCGCAACATCCAGAAGTCGCCCGCGCTCCAGGTTCAGACTGGACGTGATCGCTACGTGCCTGAACAGCGCATATTGACTGAATCGGAGCGAGACCGCGAGCTCGAGCTGTATGCGAAGAGTCATGGACCGAGCGCGAAAGTCCTTTCGCGGATGTTCCACTTCAAGTTCGCCGACGATCCTGAAGAGCGCCATAAGTTCGCGGCAGCCTGCCGCATGGTCGCATTTCCCCCGCGGGAGGCACGCGCCGACTGATCGTTTGTTCGATCAAGCCATGCGAGATTGTCCAGAGATCTTCATAAGCCCAAGTCGCCAGATACGCAGTCGCATGTCTCCGTCACGGTCGCTCAGCCACACATGAATCTCCCGCAGATCGGGCTGATTTGGAGTTTTAGCGGGCAGCGCGGCAATAACCGTGCGCTCCATCTCAAGCCCCTGAGTCAGCGCGAACCGCGGTCCGTGATCAGGTTGAATCGGAATATCAATCGCGATCGCATACTCGGAATCTGGACGTGCCATGACGTGGTCTGTCAATGTCTTGCGAATGTCCTCGGTCACGATCCGAACATTCGTTGAAATGGCGACCTTCTTCAACGCGTGCTCGACCAGAAGCACTCCGGCCGGATCTCTATCCGGTTGTTGCGGGCCCAACGTGAGCACGACCCGGGGTGGGTTCTGATCACGAACCCATCGAGCGCCAATCGATCGCAGCCAGGACGGCTCGGGTTCGAGACTGGCCAGGAGCACCTCGAGCACCTTGCTGATTTCGAGTGGACTTCGGTTGGGTCCGATCCACTCGAGCATCAGGCCAAATGGATGTTCATTTCGCTCGAGCATATCTTCAGCCCTATGGACAGCGGAACTCTCACGCTGAAGCGCCCGCCGCAGTTCGTTCATCGACGAGACAGTTCCGAGATCGATTTCCGCCGATTCGCCTCTTTTCATGGGTGATCTCCATTAGTGTCAGGTCCGACCGTATGCATCGTCATTGTCAGCGGATATCCGTGTACATTATGTCATCCTGAACCACAGTGAAGGGTCTCTTTGTTTTTGACCGAAGAGATTCTTCGACTCCGCTGTGCTCCGCTCAGATGCGAGCGATTGACGGCGACATTGAGATCTCCCTACGGCCTCAGGCACGATGGGTTCCACTCCCATCAACGAAACGGGGTATCATGTCGGTTCATCACGCTTGGATCATAACCTGCACTATGCATCGGGATCCGTGCGACAATGGTGCGCACGAGTTTCGCAATAAATTTCGAACCGACCCAATCGTCCTGACACTTGAGTACCGATCTGCTAGCCCTATTTTGCTATGTATGAACGCTGGGGGGATCCCTATGATAGGCGATAACAATAGCGGCGGCGGAAAGCCGATCGAGCCGAGAAGGGACTCCAGCATGCAGGCAGCGGTTGCACACAATCAAGGAACGGCCGAACTTCCCCAGATCAATCAGATTCTGTTCGATCGCTTCTGGGAAGACGTGGCTCCGCTCAATAACTTCTCACCCGAGGCGGCTCAGACTCTACTCGCCCGCGAATCGTCACTTCCTGATTCGTTCCCGCGCGATCGATTCGCCGCCGATCCCTGGACGGCTGTTCGCGCTGCGTTGCGCGAGCGAGCCGCCGGGCGCCGCATTTACCGCTCGGCCTGAAGCTCTCCAATTTCAGCAGCTCAACCCGCCCGGCTTGGGCGGGTTTTGCTTTGTCCTGAATTCCTGATGCTCCCCTGGCCCCCTCGTCCAACGCACTGACATCCACGACAAGATGCTTCCCAAACTGACCCCTGACCGGTCATACTGTGCGGCCAGTGGGATATATCCGCGGTCGACTCACCGAGCCGCGTCGCAGCGTAGTTCGAGGGGATCAAGGGAAGCGATGACGACACAGGATACAGTGGTTATTCGGGCTGGGCGGCTGATCGATGGCACCGGCGCAGAGCCGCGTGAAAACGTCACGGTCACGGTCGAAAACGGCATGATCACCAATATCGGTGATTCCGGTTCGCACCGGACCGCCGATCAGCTCGATCTAAGCGGCTATACGCTCATGCCAGGCCTGATCAACATGCACACACACACCGTTCTACCGGGCGACGGCACGTCGTTCGAAGCATGGATGGAGAACCCCGACGAAATCTTGCTCCTCAAGGCATTCGCTAACGCACGGACGGCACTCCACTCCGGCGTGACGACCATTCGTGACTGCGGCGGCAAAGACGAACTTATGTTCCGTCTGCGTGATGCCATCCAGGCGGGAGTGGTTGAAGGCCCGCGCTTCATCCTCTGCGGCTACCCGCTCACCATCACCGGCGGCCACTGCCGCTACTTCGGTGGTGAAACCGACGGAGTCGACGGGATGCGACTAGCCGCTCGGGAAGTACTCAAGCGCGGTGCCGACTTCGTCAAGATCATGGCGTGCGGCGGTGGGACCATCGGAACCTACTCGCAGTTTCCGACGTTTGAGGTGGACGAGCTTAGGGCCGCTATCGATGAAGCGCACAAAGTTCGCAAGCCCTCCAGCTGCCACACCATCGCTACCGAATCGATCACGCGTGCGCTAGACGCCGGAACGGACCATATCGAGCATTGCAGCTTCATGGCACCCGACACGAGCTGGAAGTTCGACGAGGCCATTGCCCGTCGCGTCGCCGAGGAGGGCGTCTACGTCACTCCGACCTTGCAGGTGGCGCACGACCGCCTCGAAGCGTTGATGATCGGGAATGAACGCGGCACGCTCACATCCGCCGAGGAGATCGCTCTACAGACGGCTCCGCAGTCACACGCCAATGGACTAAAGAACATGCGACACCTGCTCGAGCTCGGAGTGAAGCTGGTGGCCGGAAACGACGCTGGATGGCGCCATACCGGCTTCGATGACTTCTACCTCGAGCTGGTTTGCATGTCCGACGCCGGGATGTCTCCGCTGGAAGCCATTCACGCGGCCACCGGAAGAGCGGCGGAAGCCTGCCGCATTGGGTCGACGGTGGGAACGATTGAACTCGGCAAGGTCGCCGACCTGCTGGCCATCAACGGAGACCCGTCGACCGACCTCGAGACATTGAGCAGCCCGGCCATGGTGATGCAGGCCGGGCAGGTCATCGTCGATCGGCGGTGATTGGGGAAGAGCCCTCATCTCCAGCCCTTCTCTCCCTCACTAACGGTCCATCCTGGACCGCACCCCTTTGACCGTGGTTCGGTCAAAGGGGTGCGGTCAATTACCTCCTGCAAACAAAAACACCTTCAGGGCGCTGGTGTTACAGGGGAGGCTGAATCGGGTACTTCGATAAGTCGACTCGATTGACACCCCAAAGGCTCGCGGCTATCGTGCGGGCATCGGAATCAACTTGACTGCGGCGAAATGACGGGGCGTTGAACCAGACGGAGGGCGGCATGGCAGAGGCTTTCGTGATCAAGAACGGCACCATCCTGACGATGGACCGGGGTCGGCCCAACGCCGAGGCGGTCGGCGTGATCGGTGACCGCATCGTGGCGGTGGGCTCGGTAAGTATGGTCGAGGATGCGCTGCCGCGGGGCTACCGCACCATCGACTTAGGCGGCCGCTTCTGCCTGCCGGGGCTCAATGAAGCCCACAACCACATGATCGGGTTCGGCACCGCACTGGGTCACGTCGAGGCGGGCTTCCCTAACGTCCGCTCGATCGAGGAGATCAAACGCAACGTGGCAGAGCGGGTACGACAGACTCCGCCCGGCACCTGGATTCAGGGACGTGGCTACGACGACAACAAGCTGGACGAGAAACGCCATCCCAGCCGCTACGACCTGGATGAGGTCGCCCCGGAACATCCGGTCATCATCGTCAACGGTTCCGGTCACATGAGCGCGGTCAACTCCCTGGCACTCAAGATGGCCGGGATCACGCGAGACACGCCCGACCCGCAGGGCGGTCACTTCGTGATGGACGAGAACGGCGAACCGACCGGCGTGCTGCAGGAGACGGCGCAGGATGCGGTACGCAAGCTGATCCCCAAGCCAACGGTCGACGACCACGTGGCGGCCTTGCAGCGCTGTAACGATGCCTACGTCGCGGCGGGCATCACGTCCAGCCAGGATGCAGGCAGCAACGCGCCGGACCAGATCGAGGCCTATCAACGTGCGGTGCGCGAGGGAAAGCTCAAGCTGCGCACGTCGATGATGATCCGCGAAAACCTGCTGCGGGAAATCATCGGGCTGGGGATCAAGCAGGGGTTCGGTGACGACCGTCTGCGCGTCGGGCCGATAAAGATGTTCATCGATGGCAGCCTCATCGGTCGCACCGCCGCCGTCAGCCAGCCCTTCCTGGAAGATCCACGCGACGACAACCTCGGCCTGACCATGATGCCGACCGAGGAGTTCGAGGAGTACGTCTGGCAGGCACACTTGGCCGGGTTCCAGATCGCCGTGCATGCCATCGGCGACCGCGCCATTGAGATGGTGCTCAACGCCTACCAAAAGGCGCTCGAGCGCCTGCCCCGCGCCGATCACCGCCATCGTATCGAACACTGCGGCATCCTGCGTCCGGACCTGATCGAGCGCATCGCCAAGATGCACGTCTTGGCCGTCAGCCAGCCGATCTTCATCACCGAATATGGGGACGGCTTCATCCGCCATCTGGGCATGTCGCGCATTCAGCTGACCTACCCGTTCCGCACGCTGCTGGATGCAGGCATCACCTTGGTCTTCTCGTCCGACTGTCCCGTCTCGGCCTTCGAGCCGCTCAAGAGCATCAAGGCGGCCGTCACCGAGAAGACCGGCACCGGACGGTCGTATGCGCTGGAGGAAGCCATCTCGGTCGAGGAAGCGCTGCCCCTCTACACCGTCGCGGGTGCCTACGCGACCTTCGAAGAGCACAAGAAGGGGCAGCTCAAGGAGAACATGCTGGCTGACTTCGCCATCCTAGAGGAGGATCCGCGGGCGGTCGATCCCGAGCGACTGGACGAGATCAAGATCAGCCAGACGATCATCGGCGGCGAGACGGTCTACGAGGGTTAGGTCCGGAAGCGCGCCTGGCCAGCCACTGCTGATTCATATGGCAATCAATGTCATGGATCTCGGGAGATCCGCAGGCTGATAAGCTCGCTCTCTGACGTTCGTCACTGGGAGGAGCGGGTCAGACCACGGGATCTCCCCTGAAGATCCATTGCACGCCATACCGATCATAGAACTGCCCGTAGGTTCCGAACGGCAGTTGATGGAGTTCCTGAAATCGTTCCTTTTCCGCTCCGACGGCGAGCTTGTCGAACACCGACTTCAGCTCATCATATGCTTGGCCAATGACAAAAATGGCCGACATGTTGCCAAGGATCGGATCAAAATCTGGCGAAGCCATCCAATCCGTAGCCGATATCTCAAGCGCCCCACTCTTCAGATGGGCATTGATGATCCGTTGATGCTTGTGTTCCGGAAACTGCTCTCTCATCGGAGTGTCGGCGAGTTTCGTGAGCACGAGCTCTCCGCCGAGACATCCGTGGTAAAAGGTCATCGCCTCAGCGCAATTCCCGTCAAAGAGTAGAAACGGTGTGCATTTCAACACGTTGTTCGGTTCCTTCCTCCAGCTGCGCATCTGTCGCGGCGCCAACGGTGTGCTGATTCGTCCGTGACAGTGCCCACCGCCTACGCGCACTATTCGTATATCTTCCCTGCATAGAGCAACGGCGCGAAGGTCTTCCACGACGCTTCGCCGTCCAGATCTAGAGACTGCCCCGTATGCGAATCCTCCGCCCAGGCAAGGGCGGCTTCGAGGAACCCTTCGATGGTCACGTTGTACCAGCCGTTGGCAGTCGGACCCCACGGGTTGCTGGGATTCGTAGCCTCCTGCGCTCGAGAATCCACCCAGTCCGCGAGGAGCGCCCGCACGAACGCGAGGAAAGTCTCGCGGTCGGCGACTTGCCGCCAGTCCAGATCGTGTTCACCCATGGCTGATACTTTCAATCCTTGTTACTGGTGCGGTTTCATTATGGTTGTACCAACTGTTGTTGGGGAGCACCTTGTGTGCTCCCGGCGTCACTGGGCTCTTGGCATCTCGGGAGCACACAAGGTGCTCCCCTACAGACGACATATCGGGCGCCAATCGTGCTGCAGTTCGCCCTACTCCCGTGTTGCGACGCGGCTGCGTAGTTATGGTCGACGCGTACAGCAGTTGACCGATCACAAACTGCAGCGCCTAATCGGGCACGACGTCGGCGGTCACGCTGACGTTGCGGTAGCCGAAACGATCGATCAGCGCTCCGCCAAAGATGCCTACCAGAAAGTATGGAAGTGCCACGGAGAAGCCGGTCAGGCCGGTCTTGGCGGCGCTTCCGGTCGTCTGCAAGACAAACCAGGGAAGAGCCACGATGGTGAACTGGTTTCCAATGAGAGAGATGCTATTGGCGCTCAGCAGCGCATAGAGTGACAGCCGTCGCATTCGGGCCAGGTGTCCTCTGTCGTTTGGTAAACCCCCGTTGGATCGAGCGCCAAGTCTAGCAGTCGAACATGCCAATCGCGACGGACCATGCGTTGATCGGCATGCGATTGGCTATGATGCACAGAGACGCCAACACCCAATAGCGATAGGGAGTACCTATGAACGAGCCACGCATCGGATTGGATCTGGTCGACAAGAGCAACTCGAGAGGGGCTCTCGACGCCGCCAAGCGCGCGGCAGACGCAGGCGTCAACATGATTTGGGCCACCACTGGAGCAAGCGCACCCGACCCCATGACCTACTTCGCGGCCACCATACAGTCGATCCCGAACGTCACCTTCGGCACGGCTATCGTACCGACCTATCCGCGCCATCCGCTGATGCTGGCGAGCCAGGCAATGGCGCTGGAACAACTCTCGCCCGGACACTTCCGCCTCGGCATCGGGCCAAGCCACCGGCCGACGATCGAAGGCGCGTACGGGCTCTCGATGGGAAAGCCGCTCGACCACCTGCGCGAATACCTGATCATCCTGCGTTCACTCCTCGAAACGGGCCACGTCGAGTTCTCTGGCGACTACTTCTCGGTCAACGGGCGAATCAACGCACCGGCGCCCATGCCGCTCTACATCTCCGCACTGCGCAAAAACGCCTTCAGGCTTGCCGGAGAACTGGCCGACGGAGCGATCTCCTGGGTCAGTCCGCTCGACTATTTACGTGAAACAGCCGGACCGGCCATGCGGCAGTCGGCGAATCAGGCCGGGCGGCCGGCGCCACGTATGATCGCCCACGTGCCGGTCGTGATGACCGATGACCGCGAGAAAATGCTGTCGTCTGCTCGGCCGCGACTGCAGAACTACGGCCGCCTTCCGTTCTACGCCGGGATGTTCTCCGACGCAGGCTTCCCGGTTGGCGAAAATGGCACGGTGTCGGACGATCTGCTCGATCATCTGGTGGTCTGGGGTGACGAGTCGGAAGTACGGCGGCGGCTGGAGGCTGCGTTCGATGATCAGATCGACGAGGTGTTGGTGACCCTCTTCCCAGCGGACGACCCCTCAGGTGAAGAGGCAAAACTCTGCCGCGTTCTCGCGGAAATGGCGTAGCTCAACGCAATAGCGAAGGGATCGATGTCGTGACAGCGACGACCGGCAAACTCGAGGGGCGGGTGGCTCTGATCACCGGCGGTGGCTCCGGAATCGGGCGGGCCATCTCTGTCCTTTTCGCGCAGGAAAGTGCGAGCGTCGCAAGCGCCAGTCGCACGCTGGCCCACGCCGAGGAGACGGCACGCCTTGCGGGAAGCGACACGCTTGCCCTGCAAGTTGACGTCAGCGACGAGTCCAGCGTGCAACGGATGGTCGACGCGACGCTCGAGCGCTTCGGACGAATCGACGTCCTGTGCAACAACGCCGGAATCGGCACCACCAAGAGCATCGTCGAGGTCGAGCCGGAGGAGTGGGACCGCGTCTTCGCGGTCAATGTCCGTGGCGTGTACCTCTGCACGCGAGCCGTACTGCCGCAGATGCTCGAACGGCACGATGGTGTGATCGTCAACATCGCGTCGGTTCTTGGGCTCGTCGGTGTGCCCAAGCGCGCGGCCTACTGCGCCAGCAAGGGCGCGGTCATCACCCTGACCAAGCAGGTCGCCACCGAGTTCGCGGGAGACGGCATCCGCTGCAACTGCATCTGCCCGGGCACGGTCGACAGTCCATGGGTTGGACGGCTGCTGGACGAGACGGAAGATCCACCAGCGGCGCGGCGCGCACTGGAACAACGTCATCCCTTGGGGCGGCTGGCGACGACCAGCGAGGTCGCTCATGCGGCGCTCTATCTGGCATCGGACGATGCTGGTTTCATGACCGGCAGCTCGCTGGTGATGGATGGTGGACAGATCGCTCGGTAGGGATGGATTCGACTGGGTCGTATCTTGTGTTCTGGTACCGTTTGCGCATGTTCTAGCGCCGTCGGTGCGTATGCTATAGTGTTGTCAGGCGCTGCCAGACACGTAGCAAAACGAAGACGGCGCCTCTCAATTACGCACCAAAACGAACGTTCACTTTGCGAACGGGGATGGTGATGGAGATGCGTAGTTGAGGGGAATCGTAAGCCCTATGGGCGTTTTCCACATGTCGCCACGAGTCGGGTACGCACCGTTCGATGGCATGAGTGTGGGGATGCGAGTCGCGGAAGGAACCATCAATGGCGAAGGTTGTCTTCGAACATGTCGACAAGCGCTTCGACAGCGTCGTCGCCTTGAACGATTTGAACCTCGAGATTAATGACGGCGAGTTTCTCGTCCTGGTTGGGCCGTCAGGGTGCGGCAAGTCGACCGCATTGCGCTGCCTCGCCGGCCTCGAGGAGATCACCAGTGGCCACATCTATATCGGCGACCGAGATGTGACCCAGGTTCCGCCCAAAGATCGCGACATCGCCATGGTCTTCCAGGCCTACGCGCTCTACCCACACATGAGCGTCCGAGACAACCTGGCCTTCGGACTCAAGCTGCGCAACACGCCGAGCAACGTGATCGACGACCGCGTGAATCAGGCCGCCGAAATGCTCGGCCTGACCCCGCTCCTCGATCGCAAGCCGAAGGCGCTCTCCGGTGGCCAGCGACAGCGCGTCGCGCTCGGGCGTGCCATCGTGCGTGAACCGCATGTCTTCCTCATGGACGAGCCGCTCTCGAACCTGGACGCCAAGCTGCGCGTGCAGACACGCGCCGAAATTATTCAGCTGCAGAAACGTCTCGGCACGACCACGGTCTATGTCACTCACGATCAGGTTGAAGCCATGACGATGGGACACCGCATCGCCGTCATGAACGCCGGGTTACTGCAACAGCTCGATACGCCGGAGAATCTCTACGAGCGCCCGGCCAACATGTTCGTGGCTACGTTCATCGGCAGTCCGGCTATGAACGTCTTCCCAGCCGAAGTCACCAATGGTGGCGAGGGCATCATGCTGACGTTCGAGGGCGTGAAGATCGCCGTGCCATCATCACGCGTCGGAAAGCTCGACTCGATGGTCGGGCAACAGGTTATGGCGGGCATCCGTCCGGAGCATTTGATGTTCATGAACGGCAAGCCTGCCCCAGAAGGCTCGGTCATGCGATTGCCGGTCGACCTGGTCGAACCGCTCGGATCCGAGACGCTGCTTCACATGCGTGGTCCCGGCGGCGATATGATCGTGGCCAAGGTAGAACCCACGACTCGCCTGAAAATTGGCGACACGGTCGAGCTCGAGGTTGAGACCGAGCACATCCACGCATTCGACGCACAGACACAGCAAGCGCTGAATTAGTCTTCATTCCCATCAGCAGCCGACAGGCCGTCGCGGATCACCGCGACGGCCTGTTGTTGTCAATTTGAACCTTGTGACTTGCTACCTTTGTGCCTTTCGATCAGCGCGAGCGACCCACCCACCGGCGGAACCGGGCTGACGCTGCCCGAGGAACATATTCAACTGGGCGGCATGCTCCTGGATGTGACGCAGGTTGTAGATCTGTAGCTCGTAGTATGTGACCGCCTTCCCTCGCGTCCAGGGGAAGCTACACGAACGGAGTGCGTCCGCTTCCGTCATTGAGGTCAGCGTTGACTCGCACTTTTTCCGAATATAGGTGACGTACTCCAGAAGCTCCGTCTTGGAGTACGGCTTCTCGGGAATCTTGCCCTCTGGTACGAGCTCATCGACAGTGAAGGGAGGTCGCGGGACAAACCCTTCACCCGTTCCAAAGAGATAGAGATCGATCCAGAACATCGTGTGATAGGCGAGATACCAGAACTCCGACAGCCCGGACGGCCAATCAACGTCCGGTGGATATGGCCAGAGGCTCTCACTCCACAGCGACTCCGGACACTCCTCAATTGCATTGCCGAGCGTGTCGATCGCAGCACCGAACTGCTGCCACAACGCTTGAGCCAACTGATCCATGGTAAGTCCTCCTTTGAGACGTTCCTGGCGGCGGTTGGAAAGTCGGACTCAGCCTGCAGGCCAGTGATTCGATGATTCCTGCGCCTTAACCAAGTCGTCATACCTGAGTTGAGGCCGTTCAATCAGAGTCGGCGACGCCCATCCGCTGCGGGCTCATGATCGGAATCGATCCTTGTCGATCGAAGAGGATGCCACCGACCGCGCCGATGCCCAGAACGACGATCAGGGCGGGCCAGAGCAGGATCGGATGCGCCGATCCCAACACCGCGCCACTCGCCCAGGAGGAAAGCCCCCAGGCCATGCCCCAGATGACGCTTCCGAACGCCAGATAGCGCCCTCGCAGATGCTCCGGCGCCAGCTCAACCACGATCACGCCCGAGGTCGGCATGAACATCATCTCACCGACGGTGTAGATCACGATGGCGACGAACGGCAGGATAGTCAACCACGGACTGGCGCCGATCATGACGAATGAGATTGCCCAGAAGAACGCCGCCACCGCCAGCGTGATACCACGTCCCCAGCGCGCGACCTTGCGCGCCATCCACAGCTGGGCGACCACCACGATCAGCGTGTTGATGGTGAAGAGCAGACCGATCCAGGCTTCGTCGATGCCGGCCTGTGCTTTCAAATACGGAGGCGCGCTCACCTGTAACTGGGTGAAGGCGGCCAGCAGGATAAACATCACGATCTGGCTGAACATGAAGCGCCGGTCGCGCAGGACGTCACCCCAGCTGCCGACGCTGGTCGCATCGCCGGGGTTAAACGTCGATTCAGACCGTTTTGTTGGGCGGATCAGGATCGCGACCAGGACACCGGCGATCAGGATTCCGGCTGCCGCCGCCAAATAGAGGGTTCGATACTCCGATTCGGTGCCCCCCGCGACCATCAAACCGCCAACCAGACCCCCGGCGCCGATACCCAGCGCGTTCGCAACACGCAGCATGGCGAACATCTCGCCCGCCAGGGACATTGGCACGAGCGACGTCGCCAGCGCGTCGGAGGACGGCCAGTAAAGCTGCGAGAAGAGCCCTTGCAGGATCATGATGCCGAAGAAGAGTGGTCGGGTCGTTGAGACTGGGAAGAACGCTGTGGTGATGCCAGTCCCGGCGATGGTCACGATCAGCATGGTGCGCGCGCCGAAGCGATCGATGGTCCCAGCGGCCATCAACGTGAAGGCCACACCCACGATCGAACTGGCCGCGATTCCGGCGCCAACCAGCCCCACGCCCAGACCGACGATCTGTCCAAAGTAGATCACCAGAAATGGGATCGTCATGCCACGGGCGGCGAAGAGAACGAAATTAGCGAACGCAAGCAGCCAGAGCGACCTTGGGAAGTGATTCGCTCTGGATTTCAGGTTTTCAATTGCGATGCGTGCGCTCGTCGACACTCAACCCCCGTACTCGTGCGCGACCAATCTTGCCTTGTGGCGCGTCTCCGCGCTATCCGAAAAACGTCGCAATCCTCGCCGAATTCCACGTCACTGGTTGAAGGTTCGCGCTCACCGCCGTCGAATGACAACGGAATCCATCTAGAAGATCGATTGCAGCCCTTGTTTTGCCCGTGAATCTGCGCAATCACGCCAATTATTGCGACCAGATTCCTATATTCGGCGCCGAATCGCGCCAGTAGGCTGTAAACACGACTCAGTCACGGTTGGTCGCGGCGTGCGGTCGACAAATGCCGAAGGACGTTGCAATCCCGATGGCTCAGAGTGTTGTGGAAGAAGGAGTGCCGTCGATGTCGACGGGCTCAGGGCTTGAAGTAGAGCGAATCCTCGATCTGATGCGCCGCGCGACGCAGGACGTCGGCGACGCGGACGGAGTCGTGCTCGCGCTCGCACACCCAGACCTACCACGTGCGACCGGGTGGTTTCACTCCGACGTCGCGCCCGGGTTTTCCGCGACGTTCCCCCACATCGTCTACGACGCTTTGGTCCAGTGCCGAACATCCAGCAGTTCGCGAGCGCGCTCAGCGCCGCGTACAACCTGGACCCACGTCAAGATCGGCAGTGGTGCGGGAGCCGTCGGTGAGCTCTGGCTCTACCGAGGTCAGCCAACGAGCGCCCAGGTGACTACCGGCTCGTGGGTACACACATCGCCAGTGATGCGCGGGGTGCTCGATCACGTAGGAAATTGGAGCAACAGCGATCCGGACGTGGAGCGTCTTAAGCGCCTCAACCAGTTTGCCCGCGATCTGAACGCGTTAGGCGATTTCGACGCAATCTGTCAGCGGATCGCTGCCTGTTTCCGTGCGGAGCTTCGAGCCACTGGAGTCCTGGTTGAGCTGCTCGACGGTGACGCCGCGCTCGTCACGTCTGCATCTGACGGACCGACGCCGATCAAAGACGGTATTTACACCAGTCGCCGAGCACGATAATGACATTGCCGACGACGACGGCCAGACCATCGCGAGCGGCTGGTTGTTTGATCTTTTTCCGCTCAGGTCGACGAAGGGTCAGCCGCTCGGTGCCGTCACATGCTTCTGGACCCAGGGGGACGAGCCGACCGTGAACCTTCCGGCCATCAGTCTGATCTCAGAGCAGGCATCCGCTGCGATCGAGCGCTCCCTCGAATCACGACAGACGACGACGCTGTATTGGTCGGCGGCTCGCGTCGTCGCCGACGCGGTCGATGCGCGCGATGCATTTACGCGCCATCACGCCGCTCGAGTCGCTCGCTACAGCAAACAGATCGCCGAACAGCTTGAATTGTCCAGCGCGGAGGTCGCCATCATCGAGGTGGCTGGGTTGCTTCACGATGTCGGCAAGATCGGCGTCCCGGATCGCGTGCTTCAGATGTCCGGCGAGCTCGAACCGAGTGATTGGGACCTGATTCGGCGTCATCCAGAGGTCGGAAGCAAGCTGACAAGCTCATTTCCGGAGCTCGCATCGGTGGGTCCGTTGATCCGCCATCATCACGAACGCTACGACGGCACCGGCTATCCAGCAGGGCTAAGCGGCAATGAGATTCCGATTGGCGCACGGATCATCAGCGTCGTCGAGGCGTTCGACACGTTGGTGACGGGGCGCCCCTACCAGTCGCCCTGGACCGTCGAACGAACGTTGAAGACACTCGAGAGTCTCGGAGGCTCCCAGTTCGACGCGGCCATCGTACAGGCATTTAACCAGGCGATTCGCGCAGGAACGATTCAAGTTGACGTGCCTGCACCTGCACAGACGGGCGACCTGGATCTACATCGCTGGATCGGCGCAGAAGCGCGTGCATTCGCACTGCTGCAGCGAATTTCAAATGAGGTTAGCGAGCTGATCGAAATCGGCCGATTCCTCTCCCGGCTCAAAGAGATCATCGAGACGGAATTCCCTGACTCGACGGTGGACATCTTCATCCGCGACAGCGAGCACGACCACCTGGTCGCGATATCAGATGGAACCAGGGCGCACCTCGTGCACGATGGCGTCTATGTGCTGAAGGCGGACCGCGGCGTGGTTGGATGGGTGGCGCGGAACGGGAAAACACAGAACATCTCCGACGTTCGTGATGACCCACGCTACTTCCCCTCCAGCGACGCACCTATGCGCTCAGAGCTGGCTGTGCCGATGCTCCTCGATGATCAATGCATTGGCGTGCTGAATCTCGAAAGCCCCAAGGAGTCAGCATTTTCGCGCACCGACGAGCGAGTGCTGGAAACCGTGGCCTCCTACGTAGCCCGAGCGGTGCAAGTCGCTGAGCTCCACAGTCAGGTCAAACAGCTGAACGACATCGACTCGATGACGGGGTTGCTCAACCATCGGGCGTTCTATCGCACGCTCGAAGCGGAGGTCGAGCGGGCGACTCGAGCCAAGGGCCTACTGTCAGTCGCCCTCATCGACGTCGACGCGTTCAAGCTGATCAACGACTCGATGGGGCACGTCTGGGGTGATCTGGTCATTCGACGTTTGGCCTCCATTTTGAGCAGCTCCGTCCGGCACGGGGATGCCGTGGCGCGCTACGGCGGCGACGAGTTCGCCCTGATCATGCCCGGAGCTTCGCGCGAACTGATCGAACGACGCATGCGCGCCATTGAGAAACGGATCAGGTCGGCCGAGAGCGATCAGCAGCTTCCAAGCATCTCCTGGGGTTTGGCCACATTCCCGACCGATGGGCAACGACCAACTGAGCTCGTGGCGCAGGCTGACGCGGCTATGTACGCGACCAAACAACGTTCTGCCGAATCGGATGAGTCAGCGCTAAGCGGTCAGGACACGGACGAGTGATCGGCAAGCAGGACTTGAGTACCGAAGCGAATAAGACCTCGTTCTTATGCGAACGTACGTATGGCACCCGGATACTGGGAGTATCCGGTGACACGCGCTGGGGACCCCGATCCTTGCGTCTTGGACAACGCAGATACTGGCGTGATTTTCGGAGTGTGTAGAGTGCCCGAGGATACGCTCCCACACAATTTGCTGGGTGACGTCGTTCGACGGCTGGTCGAGACGGTGTCGACAGCCACCAGGCTGGACGACGTCGTAGCGGCGTTACAAGCGGCCGCCTCGGCACTCTTGCCGGTCGATCGGCTCCAGCTCGAGCTCGGCGGGATACCCGTTCGCAGCGGTGCCGAAAGTCTGCCAGCCGTTTCATCGCGCCGTTGGGATGCGACTCCGCGACGTGCGAATCCCGTGAGCATCAAGCCACTCATGATGAGAAGCAATGAATCGCGTCTTCCGATTCGCACCGGGGAACTCTTTTCGGGCGTGCCGGAACAAAGCGAGGATGATAACGAGGCACCCGCGGAACTGCGGACGTCGATAGGTGGCGACGATGGTCAGATCGGCTCAGTCACGGTCCAATCGTTTCGCGTTCCGACCTTCTCCTCCGACGACGCGAATCTCCTCTCGCTGCTGGCCGATCACGCCGCCCCCGCGGTAGAACGAGTAACCAAGCTGATTCGCACGCCAGCAACCGGTCCGCCGTTCGATCTGCTCGAGGCGATTCAGGGCGCGATCGTCGAATCCAAGTCGATTCAGGCGCTGTTCCATCGCATCAGCGAAACAGTCTCGCAGTCCTTCGAAGTTGGCTGTGCGCTGGCCATCACCGGCTCGGGCGAGGCTCCGACCATCTCCGCGCGACACCCAGTCACCGAGATCGCGACGGCGGCGGGCTCCTGGCTCGGCGAGATCCTATACAACCAGGAGATCAGTCTTCTGCTGAAGACCGAGCTGAAGCCGCTCAGCTACGACGCGACGCAAAACCGCCAGACCGACAGCAGACATCCCGCACTCTCTTCCGCTCCTGTGCGAGCGGTGCAACTCTTTCCACTCGCCACGAATGGGCGATGGGTTGGAGGTCTGTTGCTCTTCGACGATATCCACCTCAAGCTGGACGCCAACGCCAAGGACGTCATCAAGCGCGCCGCCCACGCCATCGGCCTGGCCGTTGGCGAGAAGCTACGCACCTCCGACGAGGTAGCCGGAATGGATCAGTGGCGCGGCTGGGCTCGCGTTATGGCTGCACTCCTCGGCGACGAACCACTCGCAACGGTCTTGCGCGACGTATTGGCCATCGGTGGCGGTATCGTGCGCGTCGACGGCGCGCTGGTCCATCTGCGCGACGCGATGCTCCCAGCGGCAGAGCGCACGGTCTATCTTGGCGATTCGGGATTCGAGCGATTGGCGCGTCAGGCGATTCAGCAGGATGCGATTGAAACCTTGATCTCGGGTGAAGGAACGTCGCCAGGGCCGACTGGCAGCCCGGCGGAGCGCTTGTTAGCGCAGTACCCGGCGCGCCTGATCGCGGCGATTGAGAGCGACGATGACCGCTTCGGAGAACTGTGTCTCTTCCGATCGAACAACCGCCCCTTCGGCGTTGAAGAGATCGAGGACGCCCAGCAGTTCGCCAGCGTGATCGCCGTGACGTTGCGACAGAAGCACCTCATCCAGATGCGAACCCGCCAAAACCAGATTTTAAGTACCGTTCGCGACCTGTCTGAACGACTGAACCGAGCCAGCACGCAGCAATCGATGGCGGAGATCGCGGTCGAAGCCTGCGCCGCCGCCTTCAGCAGCGGAAAAGCGTCGCTCCACTTCTTCCAGGATCAGTCGGACCGACTGGTCATGGCCGCCGCCTATGGCTTGCCACTCCCCTTCGTGACCGCCAACGCGCATCTGGCAATCGGTCATGGAGCCTGCGGACAGGCCGCGCATCGCCGCTCGTTGGTGGTGATCGAAGACACCATGGCCAATCCGGAGTGGACGGCAGAGTGGCACACGAACGAGAGCGGCCTCAATTGCCGCTCCGTCTGGGCACTGCCATTGATGGCCGGAGGGGACAGCTTGCTCGGCGCGCTGGCCATCTACCACGCCAGTGTTGGCCGGCCGTCGGACGACGACGTCTCGTTCTTACGCTTGCTTGGCTATCAGATCGCGACGGCTCTCGATCGCGCCCGGCTGGCCGACCGCTCGCAGGATCTCTATCGCGCCACCGTCGAATCACTGGCGGCAGCAGTCGACGCCAAAGATCCGTTTACCCATAACCACTCCTGGCAAGTTTCAGCCTATTGCCGCAAGATCGCCGAAGCGCTCTCCATGTCGGCCAGCGAGGTGGAGATCATCGAACTGGCTGGACTCCTGCATGACGTGGGCAAGATCGGCATTCCTGACCGCGTGTTACAAAAGCCGGACGAGCTGGCTCCCGACGAGTGGGCCATGATGCAGCGCCATCCAGACCTCGGAGCTCGCATCCTGGGCGACAACCCGGCTCTTGCCGCGGTGGTGCCTTTAGTCCGCCATCACCACGAGCGCTTCGATGGACGTGGCTACCCGGATCAGTTGAGCGGGAATGACATCCCTCTCGGTGCGGCCATCGTCGGATTGGCTGACGCCTTCGACACCATGACGTCGGATCGACCGTATCGACGAGCGAGAACGATCGACCAGGCGCTGCAAGAAGTTGCTCGCTGCAGTGGATCTCACTTCCATCCCAAGGTGGCCTCGGCCTTTTTGCAGGTGGTCAAGGACGGCGGCATCGCTCCACCTGCGGAAAGTCCGCGAGTCTCAGGGACGCGCGAGCTGCGCCTGAAGCGAGTCGTTGGCTCCGAAGCCCGTGGATTCGGGCTGCTGCAACGCATCACAACCGAGATCGGCGCGTTGGTCGATCTGGATCGCTTCCTGCACCGGCTGAATGAGCTGATGAACACTGAATTCCCGGAATCGGTCTGCGAGATCTTTGGTCAGGATCCAAACACAGGAGATCTCATCGCCATCGCCAATCAGCGACGCCACAAAACGCTGGTGATCCCGCGCGGACAGGGCATCGCGGGATGGGTCGCGGCGCATGGCGTGTCACAGAACGTGCCCGACGTGCTGGAGGACGCCCACTACATCGCCACCGGCCACCGATTGATGCGCTCGGTGCTGGCGGTGCCGCTCGTCGTCGATGGACATTGCGCCGGAGTTCTTTCGCTGGAACACCCGGATCCATCGGCCTATTCGCCGTCCGACCAGCATGTGCTGGAGATCGTCGCTACATATGTCGCGCAAGCGATTCAGGTGGCGAACCTGCACGATCGCCTCAAACGGAACGCCAACCGCGATCCATTGACCGGCCTCTTGAATCATCGTGAGTTCTGCCAGCGCCTCGACGAGGAGATCGATCGGGCTCGCATGACCGCGGGTAAGCTGGCGGTGGCAGTGCTGGACGTGCAGGGAATGCGAGCGATCAACCGCACGCACGGACATGCGGCCGGCGATGAAGTGCTCAAGGCCATCGCCGACGTCTTGAAGCTCAAGGTACGGGGCGGAGATTCGGTCGCACGCTACGGTGGTGACGAGTTCGCCATCCTGGTCCCACGCGTCACCAGCAACATCATCCGCGCGCGCATGGCGACGATCGTCGAAGCACTCGCCGGGGCACCCACCAAACACCCGATCCCAGCGGTCTCATGGGGTTTCGGCAGTTTCCCCAACGACGGCACGCGCGCAGCCGAGATCATGGCAGCGGCCGAGACCTCATTGCGCACCACCCGCACCGCGTCAATCACCTCGCCTGGGATAGCGCTCGCGGCGCATATTGTTCACGTCGTTCATCTTGACATACGAACAGGTGTTCGCTAGCCTAAAGTGTCCAGTCCGCACGGAATGTCGGTCAGGATCACCCGGTGAGCGAGCACGACTCGATGCAGGACGACCGCGATCGCGGTAATGACCGCGCCGCGGTACAACCCTCACTCTTCCAGCTTGGCGCGGACGGCCGGCTACGCGGTCACGTGGCGGTCATGCCGGATTTGACTCCGCAATCGGGGCTCGACGTCGCGCGATACTGGTATCGACGACACCTGGAACAATCGGGCCACCCGAGCAACACGGTCAACTCCTACAGCTACGATCTCTCGGTCTTCGAGCTGCTGATCGGCCCCAAGCCCATTGGCGAGATCAAGCGCCGCGACGTGGCCCTCTTCCTCGATGACACCAACACGAAATCAACGCGCAAAAGGCGGCTGACCTCCGTCTCGGGCATGTTCAAGTTTCTGGTCGAGCGAGCCAAAGTGCTGGAGAAGGACCCCAGCGAGGACTTTTACCCTGAGCACATTCCGCTAAAGACGCCGCGCCCCCTCTTTGCCGACGAACAGGAGCGACTGCTGGCGGCGGCCGAAGCGGACGGTCCGCGCGCCGCGGCGGCTGTTTGGCTCATGCTTCACGTGGGCCTATCGCGCGCCGAAGTGCTGCAGCTGCGGCATGAGCACGTCGACCTCTCCGACCCCGATCAACCTATTATTTACGTCTACTATGACAACCAGCGTCACCGCGGACGAGAGCGCCGCCTGGCCGCAAACGCCGACTTCGCCCGGCTGTATCGCGCGCTGTTAGGGGACTCCGATCCGCACGGTCCGGTCATCTCGATCTTGCCGCAATCGATGAACAAGTTGGTGGAGCGCGTAGCTCACGCGGCCGGGATCGATCGCAACGTCTCCCCGCAGACGCTGCGCGATACGTTTGCCGTCGACCAGGCACGCGACGGCGCGACCGAAGAGGACCTGCTCAAACTGCTTGGGCTGGCGGATGAAGCGCGCAACCGCACGAGCGTGCAACGCTACCTGAAGCTAGGAACGCCGCCGCTGTTGACGACGCAGAAGCAAGCGGATCGCGCGCAGCAGGGCGGCTAGGAACCGTCGGGCTCGCTCGCCGACCTGCTCTGACTGCTAATCAGGGCCACCAGACCGCTTCGAAATTGGCGCGGCAGGTCGACCTCGCCCGCGTCCAGTGCCCAAAGAAGCGTTAACCCCTCGAGAAGACAGACAAGGTTCACGGCGAGCTCGTTGGGATCTTCGATGTCCAACTCCCCTCGGTCGCGTCCCTGTTGAAGCAGCTCGACCAGCACCTCGATGTAGTCCTGGTAGTAGCGCCGGATGAACTCCTTGATCTGCGGAACTCGCCCCGACATGGCGTAGAACTCCAGACCAAGCTTTCCAAGCGTCGGGTGCTCGCGGAAAACGGCCGAGTGCGCGTCGACGAAGGTGGTCAGTCGGTCCAGTGTGGTTCCTGGGCCCACGACCAGTGTCTTCAGTTGCTCGTATTCAGCCCGGAGAACCTCGTCGACCAGTGCGATGACGATCTCCTGCTTGCTGTCGAAATACCAGTAGAGGCTCCCCTTGCTGAGCCCCGATTCGGCCACGATGTCGTCCATGCGGGCGCCGTCGACGCCGCTACGGGCGAAGACAGTCGCCGCTGCCTGGAGAATCTGCGCGCGGCGTTCGTTGGTCAGGTCGTCTTTACTCGGCATCCGTTACTTCCCGTGTGTTGTGTCCATCCGGATCATGCCAAAGACACTTGACTGACTAGTCAGTCTACATTACAGTAGTGGTAGTTGCAATCGACTGACCAGTCAGTCTGGCAGAAATGTTTGGCATCGTACGAGGAAACGACTATGAACTCAGATTCCTTGATTCGGCTCGAATCGGTCTCCAAGCTCTATCGCATGGGCGAGGTGGACGTGAAGGCGCTCGACAATCTCAGTCTCTCGATCCCGGGCGGCGAATTCGTCGTTCTGCTCGGTCCGTCCGGCTGCGGTAAGACCACGGCCCTCAATCTGATCGGCGGCCTCGACCGCCCGACCAGCGGACAGGTGCTAATTCGAGGAGAGGACATCAGCCAATACGACGATCGCGCGCTGACACGCTATCGTCGCGACTCCATCGGATTCGTCTTTCAGTTTTTCAATCTGATTCCGACGCTCACCGCCGCGGAGAACGTCGAGTTCGCCCTATCGCTCAAACACCACGGTGATTCGCGCAAACGAGCCCTGGAACTGCTCGATCTGGTCGGGTTGGGCGAACGCGCGAGCCACTTCCCGGCGCAACTCTCGGGTGGTCAACAGCAACGTGTGGCAATCGCGCGGGCGCTGGCGAACGAGCCACCGATCCTCCTGTGCGACGAACCGACCGGAAACCTCGACTCCTCCACCGGACAGCAGGTATTGCAGGTGCTTCACGAGTTGAACCGCAAACAGGGGACAACCATCGTTCTGGTGACGCACAACAGCGCCATCGCGCCCATGGCCGACCGCGTCGTCCACCTGCAGAACGGGGCGATTGAAAACGTCGAGACAACGTCGCAGCCGCAAGACGTTGCCGAACTGGTTTGGTAGAAGATCATGACACGTATCTTGCTTCTCAAGGGTTTTCGCGACATGCGTCGCTCACTGGCCCAGAGTCTCGCACTCATCGTCATTACATTGCTGGGTGTCTCGAGCTTCATCGCCCTGATTGGCGCCTTTCGCGACTTGGGCACCTCGTACACCCGAGCCTACGATCAGCTCCACTTTGCCGACGTCGAGATCTCCGTCAACAGCGCTCCGCAGAGCGTGCTGGACCAGGTGAGCCAGGTCAGTGGCGTGCAAGCCGTCACCGGCCGGCTCATCGTCGACGCCGGGATGCCGACTCCCAACTCAGGCTCAAACTCCGGTGGCTCCGTGGTGCGCGCGCGCCTCATCGGCATTCCGGCAAACCAACACCCGGCCGTGAATGACGTGCTGGTCGAACAGGGTGGCTATCTTCAGTCATCGGACTCAGCCAGCGTGTTGGTCGAATCTCATTTCGCCGACATCTACAACCTGGCGCCGGGTGACACCGTGTCTCCCATCGTTGACGGTAAGTCTGTTCCGATGAACGTCGCGGGCGTAGTCGCCAGTCCGGAGTATCTGATCGTCAGCGCCAGCCGCCAGGACGCCATTCCATCGGCGCGCTCATTCGCCGTCCTGTTTGTCCCGATCGGCGAGGTCCAGCAGATCTCAGGCATGAGCGGTCAGATCAACGATCTCGCCATACGCTACACCCCAGGCTCTGATCAGAGCGCGACGCTGGATCGCATACACCAATTGCTGACCCCATACGGGATCATCTCGACCACACCTCGTGCCGATCAGCCGTCGAACGCTGCCCTGCGACTCGACCTCTCCGGATACCGAGAGATTGCCTTCCTGATGCCGGGGCTCATCCTACTGGTCGCCGCGGCTTCACTCTACGTGATGTTTGGGCGCCAGATTCGCGCGCAGCAGATCGCAGATCGGCCTGATGAAGGCGCTTGGCTACACCACTCGATCGGTCGAGCTGCACTATCTAGCCAGTGCCGTCGGAATCGCGCTGATCGGAGCCTTGTTGGGGATCGCGCTCGGCATCCCGCTGGAGCGTGCACTGACGTCCGCGTACGCCACCGAGCTCGGAATTCCACTCGTCAAAACGCGTCTCTATTTCGATATCTTCGGCATCGGCATCGTCCTCAGCCTCGTCGCCGCCCTGCTCGGTGCCTGGGGGCCAACCCGGCAGGTGGCCAAGCTCGAGCCCGCCAGCGCCATGCGCCCGAGCCCATCGTCGGGAGACATCAAGGCTCAGGGCGCGTTTCTGGAGCGGCTCTCGGGGTTGCCGGTTTGGGCCCGCATGTCTCTGCGTAACGTCTTGCGCGGGCGTCGTCGCTCAATCACGACCGGACTCGGCATCATCTTCGCTTTCACATTGATTTTGGTTGGCTGGTCCTTCATCGATTCAATGAGCTATGTCACCAACCGGCACTTCAATACGGTCGAACGTTGGGACGAGACCGTCCTCTTCCGTTCGCTGCAGCCGGGATCCGTCCAATCATCAATCGCCAACATCGACGGCGTGCGGGGAGTCGAGCCGTTCATTCAGACCCCATCCACGATCTCGTTTGGGGGACGACAGCAAGACTTGCTGCTCAACGCCGTTCCTCCGGGAGGAGACCTGCATGCGTTGCAGCTCCCCTCCGGCATGGATCAAGCATCGGCCCTGGCGAGCGGACAGATCGTCCTGACCAAGGCGTCGGCTCGCGATCTGCACGCCAGCACCGGCGACGTCGTAACCATCGTCAATCAGTACGGCACTCACAAAATGCAGAGTCAGTGCGACGGTCGACGAGCTACTGAGCTCGGTGGCCTACATCTCAGTCGACGACGCCCGGTCCTGGGCCGGCACGTCCAATCAGCCAATCAACGGCGCGTACGTGAAGGTCGATCCCGCCCGGCAGAGCGATGTCCAGGCAGCACTCTACAACCTGCCAGGTGTTGCAAACGTCCAGCTCAAGTCGGCTGAACGGAGCGACTGGACCTCGTTGATGGGTCTGTTTTACGCGCTGATGGGGACGATCCTGGCCTTTGCCGTGATCATGGCATTCGCGCTCCTCTTCAACACCATGACGGTCAACGTGCTGGAGCGAGAACGTGAGTTCGCCACCATGCGCGCCGTCGGAACAGGACGCGGGACGATCGCGCTCCTCCTCTCAACCGAGAGCGCGGTCCTCTGGATGCTGGCGGCGATTCCGGGCCTACTGGTCGGTTACTGGGCGGCGGTGGAGATGGGCAGAGCGTTCCAGTCGGACCTCTTCTCCTTCTCGATCATAGTTCAGCCAATCACGTTCGTCGTAACGGCCGTCGGGATCCTGATCACCATGCTGCTGGCGGCCATCCCTGCAATGCGCCGCATCAACCGTCTCAATCTGGCTGAGGCGACGAAGGTGCTGAGCTGACAGGACACTGCTCTTAGATTCGACGCTGCAGGTCGAGCTGCTTCAGAAGCGTATCGAGGATCATCGCACTGGGGTGATCGGTCTGCAGCGTCAGCATGGGAAGCTGAACGTCACTCAACGACTCACCGTAGCGCGTACGCTGCTCCTGATAGATGGCCCAATCGGCTTCGCTCGGCTCGAGGAGTTCGCGAGCCCGTCGCACAAGGCGCTCCCGCGCGACGTTCGGAGGGCATTGGCATTCAATCAGCAGCACGTCGGTCGATGTCTTCTCCGCCAGGGCGGCAGCTCGCTCCCGCCAATGCGGGTTGAGGAACGTGGCATCGAGCACGGCGGAGCGACCTTCGCGCAGGTGCTCCTCGGCTCGCTCGAACATGCGCTCGTAGGTCCTCTCGTTGAACTCGTCGGTGTAGATGCCGGTCCCGTAGTCGACGGTGTTCCGCTCGGCGGGCGATTTGCCGGCCAGCTCGAGCCGGATCGAGTCGGAGGAGACGAGCCCCGCGCCCACCGATCGGGCCAGGCGACGTGAGATCACGCTCTTGCCGGTGCCCGAAAGCCCACCAACCAGAATCAGGCTGGGTCGACTGAGCTCAACAATGTACGACGTCGCGAGGTCGAAATAGCGCTCTGCTTCGTTGCGCACAGCGAAGAACTCGGGCAGCTCGGGTGCGATCTCGTCCGAACGGAAGCACGCCACTTTCGCGCGCACGTGCGCGCGGTAGATTGAAAAGAACTGCACCAATCGCGGAAGATCGGCATCGTCCAGATCGGCCGAAAGGAGATCGACCACGTGCTGGGCCAGATCTGGGTGGCCGTGGTAATCGAGATCCATAGCCAGAAAGGCGATGTCGACCGCGACGTCAAGGCAGCGCAGCCGCGGGTTGAAATCGATGCAGTCGATGATTTGCAGCCCGTCGGAGCCAGGCGCTTCCACATAGATATGCGCCAGATGAAGATCGCCATGACCTTCCCGCACGTTGCCGGATTCGAGGCGGCTTTCGAGCAACGATTTCTCGCGCTCCAGAAACTCACGCGATACCTCGTCGATCAACGTGAGCTGGGTCGGGGCGACGATCTTGCCCTCATACGGCGCTGACTGCTCCAGATTCTCCTCGATGTTGCGCCAGACGATTGGGAGGGTGCCCCACTCGTCAACACCTTCGCCAGTGGCCGCCTCGGAATAAAAGCGTGCCAGCCGCTGGCTGAGGTCCGACCACACCCCGCGTTCCGCCAACCCATTTTCGAGGAGGTAGCCGAGCATCTGATGGTCGTCGAGCCGACGCATCTTCACCGCGTAGTCCAGCGTGGGGCCGGTGCCATGGAACGTGAGCCTGCCGCCCATCTCCACGACCGGAACGACCTCCAGATAGACGTCGCGCGAGAGTCGACGGTTGAGACGGAGCTCCTCTTCGCAGAAGAACTTACGACGTTCAAGCGTCGAGAAGTCGAGAAAGCCAAAATCAACCGGCTTCTTGACCTTGTAGACGAAATCGCCCGCGAGGAAGGCAAGCGACGCATGCGTCTCCTCCAACGCGATTGATTCGACCGGATACGGATACGCCTCCGACCGGCCGAGATCGGCGATGAGCCTGGCCGTGTGCTCGCGCGCCGTGGCTTCCGCGTCGACCATGCGGATCTCCTCCTGATTGCCGAACGTCCTGGTCCAGCGCTGTCTGACCCGCTTCATACCCTACGAGTCCGCATCGTACCTGGCAAGACCTGCCGGTCAGCAGATTGCGGAATAACGTCTCAGTACGATTCGTTGGAGAAATCGGCTCAGAGGAAATGCATGGGACCATTTCCTTACTGCTTGAGCCGTGCGGACTTCGTCATTCATTGGAAGTGAGATTAGCCCTATGCCAGTTTCTCGGGAGAGGTTTGCCGAGGGTCTGACGGCCCAGGAATTCATCGATCAGATGACCAAGAACCAGGAACGATTCCAGGACAATTTGGAGAAGACGACGGCCATCTTTACTGATGAGGACCGCGCGTTCTTTGCCGAGCATCCAGTCTCGATCGCCGCGATCGGCGAGGACTGGTGCACCGACGTGATTCAGTTCTTGCCCGTCGGTATCAAGCTGGCGGAGACCTTCAACCTGCCATTGCGAATCTTCCTGCGCGATCAAAATGAAGATCTGATCGACCAGTACCTCAAAGAGGGAAAGTTTCGCTCGATCCCGGTCTTTGTTCTCTATGACTCCGACTGGAATGAGCTTGGATTCTTCTCGGAGCGGCCGGATTCCGTAACCCAGGACATGGCCAAGGAGTCACGCCGGTTCGCGCTGGAAAACAGCGATCTCGAAGGCGTCAATCGCACCTACGAGAACATGCCCGACGAGACGCGAAATAAGATTCGCGAGAATAGCTCCCGCTTCCGTTGGGACAACATGCTCGACTGGAACCGCAGATGCGTCGACGAGCTCAAGGAGATCGCGGCGGCGAAAGCGGGCGCGGCGCGCTAACTCCACATCTCAAGAAATCGCGTATATTCGAGGCGTGGCATGGGGTCGTCCCAGCCGCGCCTCGAGTCTCTTTTCGAAAGGTGGCATCCCATGAGATACATGGTGGTCGAGCACTTTCTCAAGGGTCCCACACCCGTGTATGAGGTCGTCGCTCAACATGGACGCATGCTGCCTGACGGATTGAACTTCGTCGATAGCTGGATCGACGAACGCACGCTCGATCGCTGCTTCCAGCTGATGGAGACGGCCGATCCGAGCCTTTTCGATGTGTGGGCCGCCAATTGGG
Source organism: uncultured Chloroflexia bacterium (assembly GCA_963815715.1). Classification (GTDB taxonomy): domain Bacteria; phylum Chloroflexota; class Chloroflexia; order Thermomicrobiales; family Thermomicrobiaceae; genus CALAGB01. The sequence goes on from CAWFHU010000001.1 coordinate 1,364,281, forward strand.
CCCGCTGGGACGACCTGATCGAGTTCGAGATCGTACCAGTCATCAGCACCGCCGAAGCCTCCAAACGCACGTTGCACCAGGAGGATTAGCCTTCACCGTCTCCGCCGCCGGATTTCGACGCCTCATCCCTGCTCGCCCCTTTCGTTCGGCGCGGCGGTTGCGTATTCTCGATGCGCAAAGATCGGAGCTCATGTGCGCCTTCACCAGAATTCGTTCAAACGATGATGGACTCTACCCTCCCGACACAATTTGACGGACTTGATCAACCACTGATTCTCGCGCTCGACATCGGCAGCTCGTCGGCGCGCGCCGCGTTAGTAGATGGCACGGGTAAACGCGTGCCTGGATCGTTGATCCACTCCGGCTACCGACACGACACGTTCTCCTCGGAGCACGGGTCACTGGATCCGAATGAGCTGATAACGGTCGTTGGATCCCTCGTCGATCAAGTGGTCGCAATGCTCTCCGGAAGGCAGGCCGAAGTCGCCGCTGTCGGCATGTCGACGTTCTGGCACAGCGTCATGGGAATCGACGCGACCGGAGATCCGTGCACTCGGGTGTTGATGTGGTCCGACGTACGCGCTGCCGGCCAGTGTCACGCCTTCGAGGCCGCACTCGACCCAATCGCCTATCGACGTCGCACAGGCACGCCGGTCCATCCGAGCTATCCTGCGCTCAAGCTCCTCTGGTTGCGCGACGAACAGCCGGAGCAATTCAACCGCGCGTGCCAATGGATCTCCTTCGGTGAGTACCTGCTGCGGGCCTGGTGTGGGGCGAACAACGTCTCGGTCTCGATGGCCTCGGCGACCGGCATGTTCGATCAGGCGCGTCTGGAATGGGACCGACCGACGCTTGATGTGCTCGGTGTGGGAACGGAGTCTCTCTCACGCGTCAGCGACGAGCCGGCGGAAGGGCTACAGCTGGAGTTTGCCGAGCGCTGGCCCGCGCTGAAACGCGCGAAGTGGTTCCCGGCGCTGGGAGACGGCGCCTGCGCCAATGTCGGTTCGGGAGCCATCGGACGCCAACGCATCGCGCTCTCGGTTGGAACCAGTGGCGCCATGCGCATGCTCTGGGAGGGGGAACCGGTCGTTCCACCCGATGGACTCTGGCTCTACCGTCTGGATGGTCGACGCGTACTCCTGGGAGGCGCGTTGAGCGAAGGGGGCAATCTGTGGAAGTGGATCAGCGAGCGGTTCTCGCTGCCTGAGGAAAGTGAAATTGAGGACGCCATCGCCGCGGTCCCACCGGACGGACATGGGTTGACCTGGCTGCCCTTCCTGGCGGGAGAGCGCAGCGTCGGCTGGTCGCCCGATGCTCGGGGAACGATCACCGGGCTTACGCTCCACACCACGTCGGTCGAAATCCTCCGTGCCGGGCTTGAGGCCATCGGATATCGATTCGGATTGATTGCTGAGCGTCTGAGAGACTACGTCGCGAAAGATCACGTGGTGATCGGCAGTGGCAACGCGCTTGTAAATGACCGCAACTGGCCGCAGATCGTCTGCGACGTCATCGGAAACACACTGATCGAATCACCCGAACCCGAGGCATCGCTGCGTGGGGCTGCGCTGTCCGCCCTCGAACGCCTGGGAGCAATCAAGCAACTCGATCAGACCGCGGCCGGCATCCTCGAAGGCGCGGCCCGATTCAACCCAGACGCCGAGCGGCACGCCATCTACCTCAAGGGGCAGGCACGCCAGCAGGAGTTGTATCGGAAGTTGTTGGGGTAGCAGCCCTCACCCCCGACCCCTCTCCCGACGATCGGGAGAGGGGAGAGAGTTTTGCTTCTCCTGATCGTCGGGAGAAGGTGGCGCCGCAGCGCCGGATGAGGGCCTCCAATGGGTGAGGGCTGTTTGCTTTACTTCGCCGCTGCGTAGCGCTTGGCGACTTCGTCCCAGTTGACGACGTTCCACCAGGCGGAGATGTAATCCGGCCGGCGGTTCTGGTAGTTCAGGTAGTAGGCGTGCTCCCAGACGTCCAGACCCATGAGGGGGGTCTTGCCCTCCATGTAGGGGCTGTCCTGGTTCGCCGTGCTCATCACTTCTAGCTTGCCGTTGTTCACCACAAGCCACGCCCAGCCACTACCGAAACGGCCCGCGCCAGCCTTGGAGAAGGCATCCTTGAAGGCGTCAAAGCTGCCGAACGTGGAGTTGATGGCGTTGGCAAGATCGCCACTCGGCTCTCCGCCGCCACCCTTCTTCATAATCTGCCAGAACATCGAGTGGTTGGCGTGGCCACCACCGTTGTTGCGTACCGCCGTCTTGATGGCGTCGGGCACGCGATCGATGTTCTTGAGCAGATCTTCGATGCTCATGCTTGCCAGATCCGAATGACCCTCGAGCGCGGCATTGACGTTATTGACGTACGCGCCATGGTGCTTGTCGTGATGAATCTCCATGGTGCGCGCGTCGATCGTCGGCTCGAGCGCATCAAACGGATATGGAAGTGGGGGCAATTGATAGGCCATGAACTATCCCTCCTTGTTGGATTCATTTCGGCCGGACCAGCACACTCGTGGCCCGACATGACCTCGACCGACCTGCGGGTGCATACACGGCGGAGGCGAACGGTTCTCCAGTGGTCACATTATCACATTCACCGCCGAAGAACTCATCTTCTGTCTTTAGGTCAAGATGACCCACAACCAGAAGTCCCACAAAGCCGACGTTCGCGGCAAGTTCCGACGTGAAATCGCCGGTCCCTCAACTTGCACAACGCAGAGCGATTGGAAATGCTTCCCATCCAACTGTTCGTCGTGTCGCGACAACCGCCGCGTCAACCGACAGGACTCGGGTGCTCCGTTCGAACGTCGACGTGGTTGCACCTGACCTCATGCAGCAGGAATCACGCCACGGTCGTTGTCGTATGAGAATTGTGGCAGATTAGTCGTTCCAAATTAGCGGGCGCGGTGATCCTTGGGATCTCCCGGTGTCACGATGGGGTCGATCTGGACCGAGCCGCCATCATCTGTTGACCAGGTGCGGACCCCAGCGTAGGAAACACCGTGGGCATCCAGCAGCTTGATCGCCTCGTCCTCGTTTCCCGGTGGCACATAGACGAAGAAGTGCTGTACGCCTGAAGTCGTCTTGTGGTCGCAGGCAGCAGATGCACGTGCCCAGCGCTCGACCATCGAAGGATCTACGCTCAGCTCGACCTCGCCGATCTCCCGAATCTCGCCCGTGCCATCGATCACGACGATGTCGGGATACTCCGTGCCCCGCGGACCGGGCACCCCGCGCCGCCGTGTCGATTGATTCGTCAGTGTGACGTAGTCGGCCGGCCAGTCTTGTTGCCCGGGGAACGGAAAGCGACTCGCGGCGATTTCCCGAACGGCGCGATCGTGGGCCTCATGCAACGGATTAGCGGTCATCCACTCCCCTTTCTACGCGAATCGTTTCGGACCGGCTCACGGCATGCCGCCCGGCCACGGCCCCCACGCCTCGACGACAGCCGCCGCACGCAAGACCGTCTCTTCATCCCAGGGTCGTCCCACGATCTGCATTGCGAGCGGCAGGCGTTCGGCACCCAACCCGACTGGAAGCGTGATGGCCGGCCAGCCGAGCGAGTTGAAGATGCCGGTGAACCAGGTATTGCGCGGCTGCTGCTCGAGTGGCGGCGCGCCATACGGCATGGTCGGCGTGCTCAGCAGATCGACCTGTCTGAAAATGCGGTTTACCTGGCTGCGAATCTGGCCGCGCGCCTGCTCGGCCCGAACGAGCGCATTTGGTCCGTAGGCATACGAGGAAATGAGGCGCTGACGCGCGAATTCACCATAGTCCTCGGCTCTTTCGCGCAGCATCGGCTCATGGAAGGCCGTCGCCTCTATGGCGATGATGCAGGAGTTGAGCGCGCGCAAGTTGTGTAGCTCCGGTAGGTCCAGCGTGATCAACTCGGCCCCGGCGTCTTCTAACGATCGCAAGCCAGCATGCCACGCCTCCAGGACTTCATCCGTCGCGAGCGGCTCACCCGAGCCGTCGTCGCCGCAGCACGCCGATCTTCAGTCCTTTGACGCCGCGCTCGATGGCCGCAGCATAGTCCGGCACCGGAACGTTGCGCGTGCGCAAATCCCGCTCGTCATGCCCGGCCAGGACTGTCTGCATGATTGCCGTATCACGCACCGAACGGGTCATCGGGCCGACGTGGTCCAGCGACCAGGAGAGGGTCACCGCGCCATAGAGGCTGTTGCGGCCGAACGTGGGCTTGAGGCCGACGATGCCGCACAGCGCGGCGGGCATGCGAATCGACCCGCCGGTGTCGGAGCCAAGCGCGCCGAAGACCAGGCCGTCGGCCACGGCTGCACCGGATCCGCTACTGGAACCACCGGTGTCCCGCTCACGGTTCCACGGGTTGTGGGTCGGTCCGTAGTGCGCGTTGTTGGAGGCAGGTGAATAGGCAAATTCCGACATGCGGGTCTTGCCCACAATGATCGCACCTGCCGCTTTCAGCCGTTCGACCACCGCGGCGTCGAAGTCGGTGTTCCAGTCCGCGAGGATCTTTGACCCAGCGGTGGTGATCGTGCCTTCCATGGCGAAGAGGTCCTTCACCGCGATGGGCACACCGTGCAGGGGACCGCGGTAGCGACCCGACTTGATCTCCGCCTCGGCGGCCCTGGCGGACGCTCGAGCGCTGTCGGCCAGCACGCACTGGAACGCATTGAGCTGCGGATCTCGCTCCTCGATGCGCGCAAGTGCTGCTTCCGTCAATTCAAGAGGGGAAACCTCACGCCGCTCGAGCCGTGGCCCGATGTCGGAGATAGTGGGATGACCGGCCTCACGCTGGGGTAACGGACGATTCTTCGCTTCGTCTTCCAGCGGATCGAACGGCGATGGCGCGACACGCTCTTCCTCGCCCCACACACCGAGGTAGTCAGGGATGAGATCGACCGGAGTATTGCCGAAGATCGCCTCACAGGTCGCGATGTTCCGCAGAAATCCCTTGGCGGCCATTCCGTCGACGTCCTCATCACTGACGCGAATACCAGCGGCCTTCAAGTTCGCCCGCAATCGATCAACGACGTTGGCCTGATTGAGCTCTTCTGACATCTTTCGTCCCTACTCCATGTTTCGAGTCCGCGGCCCACCGGTTCCGCGCTGATCGATCGTCTGTTGCTGGCCGCAGGACGTTTGTAGCATCGCCTGAAGTGCGCGGCAACTCATACGAACCAGGGTCCTGCTTCCCCCTCATGCCACGCCGACGTGTGTGCTACACTGACAACATCTCCAAATCCGTATTGATATTCACGTGATGATTCCCCGCCATTCAAAGAGGTCATCATCGATGGGATCATCGTCGTCACCACCGCAGTCACCACGTAACGAAACGGTCATCGTCGGTCGCGAGCGGGAGCAGGCCATGCTGCGTCAGGCGCTCGACGCCATGCTCGCTGGGCATGGCTCGCTCGTGCTGGTGAGCGGTGAAGCCGGCATCGGCAAGACGACGCTGGTCGAGTGGCTGGCGCGTGAGGCCGAAGCCGAGGGCTGCCTGGTCCTCAAAGGCGGTTGCTACGACCTGACCGCTACTCCCCCTTATGGACCGTGGGCCGAGGCATTGGCGTCGTATACGCCACACGATTCGTTGCCTCCTCTGCCTTCCTTCTTCCAAGATGTTTCAGCGCTGTCTGCTCTGGGTAGTCAAGAGCGATTGTTTGCCACCACGCGTGAATTTCTCTTCGAGGTCGCGACCGGGCAGCCACTCTTGATCTGTCTGGAGGACCTCCACTGGGCCGATCAGGCCAGCCTCGACTTCTTGCGTGTCATGGGCCGCGGATTAGCCAACCAACGCATCATGATCGCTGCCACCTACCGGTCAGACGAACTGCATGATGTCTACCCGCTCTTTCCGGTTCTGCCGATACTGATTCGCGAATCGCGCGCCGAACGTCTCGAATTGCGACCTCTCGACGACGAAGCAACGAGCACACTCATCCGGAATCGATACGTGTTGAGCGACTGGGATGAGCGACGACTCGAGACGTATCTGCGGAAGTGCGCCGAGGGTAATGCCTTCTACACACTGGAACTGCTGCGATCTCTGGAGGACGCGGACGTTTTGGCGTGGAACACCGGAGCGTGGATTTTAGGTGATCTCACCAATGTCCGGCTCCCGGCATTGCTGCAGCAAGTCATCGAGAACCGGCTTGCGCTGCTCGGTGAAGAGACAAGGTCATTGCTGCAGGTGGCCGCGATGATCGGACAGGATGTCTCGCTTGACCTCTGGCAACAGGTGAGTGATACGGATGACGTCGCGCTGGCCGCTGCCATCGAACAAGGCGAGAGGGCACAGCTCTTGACCGAGACAGGCGTTGACGGTCGCTACCGCTTTCGCCACGCGTTGATACGGGAAGCGCTCTACCATGAAGTGATGGTCATACGCCGTCGCGTCTGGCACCGTCGAATTGCCGAAGCGTTGGTGGATGATCCAAATCCGGACCCGGATCTAGTTGCCTACCAATTTCAACAGGCAGGTGACGAGCGAGCGAGTCAATGGCTGATTCATGCTGGGGAGCGAGCCCAGTCGGCATATGCCTTGCTGAGTGCGGCCGACCGGTTCGAGGAGGCAGTGTGGCAAATGGAGGCCCACAATGCAGACGTGGGGGAACGGGGCTGGCTCAGGCTGCGTGTGGGCTGGTTGCGCCGAATGTCGCAGCCGCGCCTTGCCATTGCGTCCATTGACGAGTCGCTGCGCCTGGCGTGTCTCGCTGATGATCTCACACTCAGTGCCTATGCGACATTCAGCTTGGGGCTGTTTCGTCGCGTCGGAGGTGAGCCACTCCAGGGGCTGGCGACGCTCGAGGAAGGGGTTGCGGCTGTGGACCGGCTCTCCCCCGGCGAGCGGGAGCGACTGCGCGAGAGCCTGGAAGGTTGGGGACTTGATGAGACTGACCCTCGCGGTACGCTGGCCGTGAACCTATGCTCGGCCGGACGCTACACCGAGGCGCGCCAACTGGCAGAAGCGGTGGTGGCCGGCATTCCGCCTCCCCTTCGGTCCCCGAAAGTCGGCGGATCGGGCTATGCCGATGGCTTCTCGGCCCTGGCTCTTGTGCATGCGGCGCTCGGGGAGCCGGATGATGCCTCGAGAGCCTTTTCCCGCGCCGACCAAATCTTCCGCGCGATCGGCGACGACTTCCAATCAGGATTGAACGCGGCGAGCATGCTGTTCACCGTCGTCTTGCCCTACCACGCTGATCAGATAACCGAACGCAGACGTCTGGCCCGCCTGGCGGACGAGGCATTGCGGCGAACCAGTGGAGTACGTGATGAGGATCCACGCATCGCGTACCTGCCGCTGCTGAAGCTCGAAGGACAATGGCGAGAGTTGCGGCAACTTGTCGACGCGTATGACGCCGGATGGGACAACGTGGGATGGATCGTTGCACCAATGGCGCGAGAACAGGGCGACACCGAGCTAGCATGGAAGCTTGTACGACAGCTGATGCCTGATGGGCCATCCACTCAGCCGGGGGGCATCGGGTTCGTTGCCGCATTGACGTACCAGCGACTGGCCAGCGCGTTGTCGCTGGACGTCGGTGATCTGAATTCCGCCCAGGCGTGGCTAGAGGCACATGACCGTTGGCTGGACTGGAGTGGGACAGTTCTCGGCCGGGCGGAGGGGCAGCTGAGCTGGGCGAACTATCACCGAGCAGCGGGCGATCATAGCCTCGCGCTCCGGTGCGCAAACGGTGCTCTCGCCCACGCAAACAACCCTCGCCAGCCGCTGGCGCTCATCGCGGCTCACCGCTTCCTGGGCCAACTGGACACGACCGACAAGCGCTTCGACGAGGCCGACGCACACCTTCAGGAATCATTGCGACTGGCAGATGCCTGCGCCGCACCATTCGAACGCGCGCTGACCCTCCTTGAAATGGCCGAACTGCAACTTGTCCAGGGTCAGATCCAGGAGGCCGTCTCGCTCCTCGACGAGGTGCAGGCGATCTGTGAACCGCTGGGGGCAAGTCCAACGCTAGACCGTGTCGCGTTACTGCGAGATCAGATCGATAAGATCGCGAAGAAACCTCCAAGCTATCCGGCCGGATTGAGCCCGCGCGAGGTCGAGGTGCTGACGTTGGTGGCCGAGGGAATGACCGACGCCGAGATCGCCGAGAAGACTCTTCGTCAGTCGTCGCACCGTCACTTCACATCTCACAAGCATCTACAACAAGATCGGCATCGGCTCGCGGGCGGCTGCGGCCGTGTGGGCCAAGGAACACGGCGTGATCTGAGTAGACCCAAGACCGGAGCACGTAATGGCGGATCTCTCTGATCGACAACCCACTCGACCCACTCCCCTCCTCGTCGGTCGCGAGCGGGAGCAGGCCATGCTGCGTCAGGCGCTCGACGGCATGCTCGCTGGGCATGGCTCGCTGGTGCTGGTGAGCGGCGAGGCCGGCATCGGCAAGACGACGCTGGTCGAGTGGCTGGCGACAGAAGCCATAGCCCAGGGTTGCCTGGTGCTTCGCGGCGGCTGCTACGACCTGACGGCGAATCCTCCTTACGGACCGTGGCGCGAGCTGAGTCAGTCCTATGCGGATCTCGAATCATCGAGCACGATGCCATCCTTCGACGTCGATCGCTTAGCTCCTGGGGGACTCACCAACCGGCAAGAGTTCGTCAACCAGATGGCGGCTGCGCTGGAAGCGATCGCCCATCGGGTTCCGGTTGTGGCGGTCCTGGAAGATATGCATTGGTCGGATGCCGCCAGCCTTGAACTGCTACGAGCGGTCGCCCGACGAGAGAAAGATCATCGCATCCTGCTGGTCGTCACCTATCGGAGCGACGATCTCACCCGACGTCATCCCCTGTACCAGATCCTGCCCTTGCTGGTGCGTGAATCCAGCGCGCAACGGATCGACCTGCATTCACTGAGTCCGGCTGCAATCGCGTCATTGATCTCCTCGCGTTACGCGCTCGACAGGGTGGACCATGCTCGGCTAGTGGAATGGTTATCTGCTCGCGCGGAAGGGAATCCCTTCTTCGTCGAAGAGTTGCTGCATGCGCTGGAGGATCAACAGCTCCGGCAGGCAGCGGACGGTTCGTGGACGATCGGCGACCTCAGATCCGTTCGCATACCGATGATGCTGCGCCAGGTAATCGACGCTCGATTGGCCCAGCTGGGAGACCATGCCGTCGAACTGCTCGGGGTCGGCGCGGTTATCGGACAACAGGTGCCGCTCGATCTCTGGGCAGAGTTGAGCGACGCGACGGCTGACGAGTTGGCGGAGACCATCGAACAGGCCAGCGAAGCGTCGATCGTTGCGGATCTGGCTGATGGTTCAGGCTGGCAGTTTCGGCACGCGCTAATTCGCGAGGCCCTTTACGAGCGGATCGTTTCCATGCGTCGCCGCTCCTGGCATCGACGAGTCGCCGAAGCGCTGGCAACGAGTGGTCATCCGGATCCCGACACCGTTGCCTATCACTTTCAGCAGGCCAATGACGATCGCGCCACCGACTGGCTCATCCGCGCGGGTGAGCGCGCCGCGTCACTGTACGCGTCGAAAGTCGCAGTGGAACGGCTCGAGGCGGCCCTTCCAGCGCTGGAGGCGGACGGCAACGATCGGCTTCGTGGTTGGATCATGTGGCTGCTCGGCGAGCAGCTTGGTTACATCGATCCATTACGTGCCACTGCCCATTTTGACGAGGCCGAAAGGCTCGGTTTGATGATCGCCGACAGCCTCCTGGTCGCGCACGCCCGCCTGTTTCGCGGGTTTGGACTCAATCTTTATCAACAGGGCTTTCGGGCCGGTTTGTCGGACGTCACATCGGGAGTCGATCTGCTCGATCAGATCGTCGAAACCGCGGTTGAGCCGCCGCCGATTTACGTGCGTGATTGGTCACATCCCAATACCCACCGTGCCTTTCGCGCAATGATACGAGCGGTCGTGGGCGACCTGGATGCTGCGCTCGACGATATTGCTGAGTATGTGCCCGGCGCGCCAAATGAGAATGTAGACCGGCGTGTCGATATTCGTCCAACGACGACGATCGCAGCGACAGGACAAATGGGAAGTGCGAGGGCGTATCTCGCATTCGGGCGGGTCCGGGCCATGCAAGGGATTCCGGCTGAATCGGCTCAAGCGTTTGAGCAGGCACTCCTGCTAACGGCACAAACGAATGACGACGGCATGCTCGCTCTCTCGTACATGAACTGGCTTGCGTACCTCACGCTTCCTTACTTTGCTGACGACATGGAGCTTCGACGCAACATGCTTGAACGGCACGATCAGGCTTGGTCTCGTGCCGTGGACAAACTCGGCATCGGGCCAATGCCAGAGGGTGTCAGTCACCTGCTCACGGCCTACCTCGATGGAGCGTGGTCAGAGATGGATTGGATGGATGGATGGTGGCATGAGCAAATGGCGACGTCAACCCTAAGCTGGGGGATTGTGGAAGAGGTGGTCTTCGCGAGGCGGGCACATGCGCGAGGGGAATTCGAGCGTGCGTGGCGAGAGATCTGTCACGTGCTGTCGGAGGGACCTGCGTCCGAGCCTGGCGATCGCATCTTCCGGGGAGCCGAGGAACTGCAGCGCCTGGCCGTTGAACTGGCGCTGGATGAGGGAAACTCCTCCAACGCACATGATTGGCTTGTCGCACACGACCGCTGGCTGGAATGGAGCGGAGCGGTCACCGGCCGGGCTGAAGGAGCGCTCCTGTGGGCCCACTATCACCTCGCGAGCGGGGATCAGAACCTGGCTCGCCAGGAGACCGAAGGAGCTCTCGCGCTCGCCTCCGAGCCACGTCAGCCCCTCGCCCTCATCGCCATTCATCGCTTCCTGGGGAAGCTCGATACTGTTGACAAGTTCGTCGACGACGCTGAGTCGCACCTGCAGGAATCGTTGCAGCTCGCCGTTGCCTGTGCCGCGCCCTTTGAGCGCGCCTTGACCCTCCTCGAACTGGCGAAGCTGCGGCTCGCTCAACGACAGATCGAAGATGCGACCAGGTTGCTCGACGAGGTTCAGGGCATCTGTGAGCCACTCGGAGCCAAGCCGACGCTGGAGCACGTCGAAAGCCTTCGCAACCAGATCTCCCATGCGTCAAAGAAAGGTCCGCGCTATCCCGCCGGTCTCAGCCAGCGTGAGGTCGAGGTGCTCCGCCTGGTGGCCGAGGGATTGACCGACGCCGAGATCGCCGAGAAGCTCTTCCTCAGCCGTCGCACGGTGAGCGCCCATCTCCGCTCGGTCTACAACAAGGTCGGCATCGGCTCGCGGGCAGCAGCATCGGTGTGGGCCAAGGAACACCGCGTGATCTGAGCCCGTCCCGTCCACCTCAGTCCCCAATGCACCGCAAGACCCATCGCGACTCCCCTATCAGCGGATACGTAGTGGCACTCGACGGATGGGTGCCAACTAGGTACCTATGCCTACTCGTTCGCCTTCAGACTCGTCGATCACAAAGCGGTATTCCTGTCGATGTCGGCGCTCCCACTTCTCTCCATACTGCAAACATCGGTCGGGCCCGACCAAATGACGAACAAGATGCGAGAGATCGCTGTTGCAGGAAGGACCGTCTCATGAACCCGATGACGCGCATTACGCCACGCATTGACCTGACCATGCTGACCGCTGGTATTGCCGGTCTGCTGGTCGGAGTCGCCCTCACCATCAGCATCGTGCTGGGCACCCATTGGTTCGAACGGGTGCGCACGGTTCAGGTGTTTACCGACACCACGAGCGGAATCGCACAATCCGCGGCGGTCCCGGCAATGGATCAGTCGCAGGTCGACGCGGCCAACATGATTCGCCATGACCCGGTTGGGCAATCCCCGGCCAGCGTCGCCGCCGATCAACAGCATGTGGACGCCGAGAATATGATCCGGCACGATCCGGTCGGGCAGTCACCTGCGAGCATCCAGGCTGAACAAGCCCGGGTCGACACTGAGAACATGATTCGACACGACCCGGTCGGAGAATCACCAGCGAGCATCGAGGCAACACAGGCACGCGTCGACGCCGAAAACATGATCCGGCACGATCCGCCGCTTCCTGCTTCAAACCAGTAGGTGGGTGAGAGGTAACGTGATCTGTTGGCACCGGATCGGGTCAAAGTCTCGCGAGAGCTCGTTTGGCGAACGCTCGCCTCGTCGGAATAAGGGTAACCCATCGCACATCGAATCGATGCGACGGGTTACCCACTGTCGACTAAATCAACGACTGCCACACTGATTTCCGCGGAGGCTCGCTCACATGAGACTGGTGGAACGGACGCAGCATCCCACCGGCGGTTGAATGTGACGAGGATTCGACTATGATTGAACTATCCGCTGAACTGGTTTGAAATTTAGCCTGGTGGATGGGAGAACTTCCATGATTCCTCCCGTCGATCCTTCGACAGAATCGATCTCACGCGCGCCCCTCCTCGTCGGTCGTGAACGAGAGCAGACAGCTCTGCGCCAAGTTCTGGACGACATGCTGGCTGGTCACGGGTCGCTGGTGCTCGTCAGCGGAGAAGCGGGCATCGGCAAAACCACGTTGGTCGAGTGGCTGACACGAGAAGCCGAAGCTGACGGTTGCCTGGTGCTCAAGGGCGGTTGCTACGACCTGACCACGACCCCACCCTACGGGCCGTGGCGCGAGCTGAGCCATTCCGGTGTGGCTTCAGAAGCCGCGTCCTCGATGCCTTCGTTCGAAGTTGACCCCTCCGCTCCGAACGCTCCCACAAACCGGCAAGAACTTGTCGACCGCATGGTGATGACGCTGGCGTCGATCGCCGCCGAACAGCCGCTCTTGATAATCCTCGAAGACCTTCACTGGTCGGACGCGGCAAGCCTTGACCTCCTGCGCGTGATCGCTCGCGGATTGAAGGATGAGCGCCTTCTACTCGCGACCACCTATCGGAGCACCGAGCTCACTCGACATGATCCACTGTACCCAACTCTTCCACTGCTGATACGAGAATCGAGCTCACGTCGGATTGATCTGCATCCATTGAGCCCAGAAGCGACATCGTCGTTGATCGCCAGGCGTTATGCGCTCAATCCTGCAAATCACACCCGGTTGGTCGAGTGGTTGAACGCTCGGGCGGAAGGGAATCCCTTCTACCTCGAGGAACTCCTTCACGCCATCGAGTTTCAACAGCTCCGTCCGTTACAGAGCGGCTCGTGGACGCTTGATGACCTTCGCTCCGTGCTGGTTCCATCGATGCTGCGGCAAATCATCGACTCCAGGTTAGCACAGCTGGGAGACCATGCCGTCGAACTCCTCGGGCTCGGCGCGGTTATCGGACAGCACGTGCCGCTTGATCTTTGGGCAGCTGTAAGCGAGGCACCGGCCGACGACCTGGCGGAGACCATCGAGAAAGCCAGCGTCGCGTCGATCGTGATTGACTGGCCGGATGGTTCGGGTTGGCGGTTTCGGCATGCTTTGATTCGGGAGGCTCTCTACGAGGAGATTGTTTCCATGCGCCGCCGCGGATGGCACCGGCGAGTCGCCGAGGTGCTGGCGGCGAGCGGTCATCCCGATCCGGATGTGGTGGCCCATCACTTTCAGCAAGCCACCGACGCTCGCGCCGTTGACTGGCTCATCCATGCGGGAGAACGAGCCGCATTACTCTACGCATCGAAGACCGCGGTCGAACGGCTCGAGGCCGCGCTGCCGGCACTGGAGGCAGCAGGCGATGGTCGGCGGCGTGGCTGGATCCTCTGGCTGCTTGGTGAGCAGTTCGGGTTCATCGACACCGGACGTTCGATCGCCTTTTTTGACGAAGCCGAACGACTCGGCTCGACGATCGGCGACAAGCTGCTCGTCGCCTACGCGCGTCTGTTACGCGGGTTGAACGTGCAGCGTCACGAATCGGCCCTGAGCGTCGGATTGACCGACGTCACATCCGCAGTCGATCTTTTCGATGAGCTTGTCGGACATCCGGTTGAACAGCCGCCGATTCACGCGCCAAACTGGTCCAATCAGAACGCCCACCACGCGTTCCGGGCTATGATGCGCGCGGTCGCGGGCGATCTCACCGCGGCCCTCGAAGATATTCCGGAGTACGCGTCCGGCGCAGTTGACCAAGAGATCGACCGACTTCTCATGACCAATGTGAAGATGACGAACAGCGTGATTGAGCCGATACTGTGTGCTTACAACGCGCTCGGGCGAGTCCGGAGCTTGCAAGGACGGACGACTGACGCGACCAGAGCCTTCGAGCTGCTTTCTTCTCTGAAGGAGCTGGCGAATGATGCCGCCCAGCACGCGATCGGGTATAAAGACTGGCTCGCCTACCTCGTGCTGCCGTACTTCGCTGACGACCTGGAGCTTCGCCACACGTTGCTCGAAAGACACGACCATGCTTGGGAACGGGCGGCAAAGAAATTCGGCGCCGATTCGATACCTGCGGGAGTCAGTCATCTCCTCACGGCCTATCTCGATGGAGCCTGGTCGGAGATGGAATGGATGCAGGATTGGTGGCATGAGCACCTGTCGATGTCGGCTGCGCCTTGGCAGAGTGTGGAACAGGTGCCACTCGGACGCAGAGCCCAGGCGCGTGGCGAGTTCGAACAGGCTTGGCATGAGATTAGACACATACTGCCGCGGGGACCGGCGACCGAACCAGGGGATTGCGTCTATCGGGGTGCCGAAGAGCTGCAACGGTTGGCCGTTGAACTGGCACTGAAAGAGGATAACTTGTCCGCCGCGCACGATTGGCTTCAGGCGCACGAACGGTGGCTGGACTGGAGCGGAGCCCTCACCGGTCGAGCCGAAGGACTCATGCTCTGGGCGCAGTATCACCTGGCAAGTGGCGAATCGGCCCTCGCTCGCGAATACGCCGCTCGAGCCCTCGCGCTGGCCTCCGATCCACGCCAGCCGCTCGCGCTGATCGCCATTCATCGCTATCTTGGCAGGCTCAACCTTCTCGACCTGCAGTTGGCGACCGCGGAAACCCACCTACGAGAATCTGTCCAATTGGCAGACGCCTGTGCCGCACCGTTTGAGCGAGCGCTCACGCTGCTGGAACTGGCCGAGCTTCGTCTCGCTCAACGTCAAACCGACGACGCCAATGTCTTCCTTGACGAGGCCCAGGCGATCTGCGTGCCGCTCGGAGCCAGACCGACGCTGGAGCGGGTGGCGGCGCTCCGAGACCAGATCAGTCAGGCAGCGACAAAATCTCCGATCTTTCCGGCGGGGCTGAGTCCACGTGAGGTCGACGTGCTGCGCCTGGTGGCCGACGGATTGACCGACGCCGAGATCGCCGAGAGGCTCTTCCTTAGCCGCCGCACGGTCAGCGCTCACCTTCGCTCGGTCTACAACAAGATCGGCATTGGCTCCCGAGCCGCAGCGGCCGTGTGGGCCAAGGAGCAGGGCGTGATCTGAGCCCGTCCCGTCCACCTCAGTCCCCAATGCACCGCAAGACCCATCGCGACTCCCCTATGAGCGGATACGTAGTGGCACTCGACGGATGGGTGCCAACTAGGTACCTATGCCTACTCGTTCGCCTTCAGACTCGTCGATCACAAAGCGGTATTCCTGTCGATGTCGGCGCTCCCACTTCTCTCCATACTGCAAACATCGGTCGGGCCCGACCAAATGACGAACAAGATGCGAGAGATCGCTGTTGCAGGAAGGACCGTCTCATGAACCCGATGACGCGCATTACGCCACGCATTGACCTGACCATGCTGACCGCTGGTATTGCCGGTCTGCTGGTCGGAGTCGCCCTCACCATCAGCATCGTGCTGGGCACCCATTGGTTCGAACGGGTGCGCACGGTTCAGGTGTTTACCGACACCACAAGCGGAGTCACGCAGTCCGCGGCGGCACCGGCAGTCGATCAGGCGCAGATCGATGCCGAGAATATGATCCGGCACGATCCAGTCGGGCAGTCACCGGCGAGCGTCGCCGGCTGATCAAGCAGCGTGTGGATGCTGAGAACATGATTCGGCACGATCCGGTCGGGCAATCGCCGGCGAGCATCCAGGCTGAACAAGCCCGCGTCGACACTGAGAACATGATTCGACACGACCCTGTGGGGCAATCATCGGCAAGCATCGAGGCTGACACAGGCACGCGTCGACGCTGAAAACATGATTCGACACGACCCGGTCGGAGAATCACCAGCGAGCATCGACGCAACACAGGCACGCGTCGACGCTGAAAACATGATCCGGCACGATCCGCCCCTTCCCGCCTCGAACCAGTAGGCGGATGAGAGCGAGTGTGACCAACTGTGCCCAAGTTGGCTTGAGCGTTCGCGATCCGGACAATAGGAAGAATCGACTCGCGAACTGGGGAGGACCATCGCATGGCGAAGCAATGTGACGGCTCTCCCCAGACTACCTATTGCGACAACTGCTTCGGATCGATGGACGGCTAGCCGTCAACGGTTGTGTCAGGAGGTGACGGCAGCCTGTCGATGATTGAATCGGAAGAAAAATCGGCTATGATTGCAGTATCCGCAGAATCCGTTTTCGTATCCAAACTGGTTGCTGGGAGATCGTCCATGATTCCTCCCGTCGATCCCTCAACCGCATCGATCGCACGCGCACCACTCCTCGTCGGGCGCGAGCGGGAGCAGGCCAGCCTGCACCATGCACTCGATGAGATGCTCGCTGGGCATGGCTCGTTGGTGCTGGTGAGCGGTGAAGCGGGCATCGGCAAGACGACGCTTGTCGAGTGGCTCGCGCGTGAGGCCGAAGCCGAGGGCTGCATGGTGCTCCGCGGCGGTTGTTACGACCTGACCGCTACGGCACCATACGGACCGTGGGTCGAAGCATTGCAGGCGTATTTGTCGGACGGCCAGATGCCATTGCCCCCGGCGTTCGTGACCGATGCCGAGGCATTCGTTTCATACGGCAGCCAGGACGTGTTATTTGCTGAGTTGGCAGCTTTCTTCAGCCGAGCTTCAGAGGTCCGCCCGCTCATCGTGATCCTCGATGACCTTCACTGGGCCGATCAGGGTAGCCTTGCGTTCCTCCGCGCGTGGTCACGATCGCTGCGCCACCGGCGAGTTCTCGCACTGTGTACCTATCGCGGTGAAGACAGTTCCGGTCACCAATTATTGGAACAGATACTCCCATTGCTGGTCCGAGAGGCACAACCCAAACGGATCTCGCTTGCGCCGATTGATCGGCAAGCAATCCGTGCCTTTCTGACGACCGTATACGCTTTCATCGACACCGATACCGAACGGCTACTCGATTGGCTCATGAAACGCAGCGAAGGCAATCCCTTCTTCCTGCATGAATTAACCCGGACACTTGAAGAGCAACAGGTTCTGGTTCCAGCTGAGAGCGGTGTTTGGCAGATTTCCGACCTCTCCCAAATTCGGGTTCCCAAGTTGGTCAGACACGTCATCGAAGGACGTTTGCGCCGTCTAAGTGAGCGCACGCGTGAGCTGCTGCAGGTTGGCGCGGTATTGGGGCGTTCAGTACCTGTCGACCTCTGGCAACAGGTAACGGGAGCGGACGACCCAACCCTGATTTTCGCGCTTGAGCAGGGGCAGACCGCCCATCTCCTAAACGAATCGGCGAACGGCGACATCTGGCAATTTAACCACTCGTTGATCCGAGAGACCCTATACGAGGATCTCGTCTCAATGCAGCGTCGCTCGTGGCACCGGGTCGTCGCTGAAGCCCTGGAACTGACACCCAACCCGGACCCCGACCAGACGGCCTATCACTATCAGCAGGCACGGGACACGCGAGCGATCGCGTGGCTGATCCGAGCGGCCGAGCGAGCGGAACACGCCTATGACTGGCATACCGCAGTGGATCGCTTTGAGGCTGCGCTCCCACTTTTGGCAGCCGGAGAGGACAATCGTCTGCGCGGCTGGATACAAATCCACCTGGCACGACTGCTTCGCAGCAGTGACGCCCAACGTGGTCTTCGCTACAGTGAGAACGCGTACTACATCGCCGAGCAGTCCGATGATCGTGTTCTTCGTACCGTCGCATTGGGAGTCCGAGGGCACCTGAACTGCTTCGTATTCAACACAAAGGTCGGCGTTGAGGACATGGCGGCGGGAGTCCGCGCCGGTGAGGATTTGACCGATACCGAGTGGCTGACGTCGTACCGGCTACAACGCTCGGTACTCGAACTGTGTGATGTCCCGAGAAGTACGTCAGAACCACCGCCGTTCGATGTGGCGCGCATAACGAGTGAGCCGGTCGGATTGCTCGTCTTGTGGCTTGTGATCGGCACTTTGCGGTTGCATGAGGCCATTGCCCGCGGAGACGACTACGCGGCCCGCCTTGCGGGAGTCGACCAGCAACAGCTTCTGCGGCACACATCCGCAGTGGAGGGAGCGTCCTGGGTCGATACCTACTCGGGTCTCGGCCATGCCTACGCCGCGTTAGGACGGCCATCGGAGGCGTCTGCAGCCTTCGATCGGGCCCTCGATTTGTATCGTCAAGCGGGTCACCATGTACTTGCAGCCGCCGTCCAAGACGACATCCTGACCAAAGTGCATTTGCCCTACCAGACCGACGACCTCGAAGAACGAGATCGCCTGTTGCAAACTGCCGCGGCATTGTATGGTGCTGGAGGAGGCGCAATGCACGCTGACTTCAGTGGAGAGTATCTGCATACACGGTCACTCTATTTGGCTGGACGCTGGGAACAGGCGCGCGCATTCGGCGAATACGCACTGAGCTACTGGCGTGGTTCAGCGATTGGCTTCCAAGAAGCTCCACTTGGGACACTGTCGCGGCGACAAGGTCATCCGGAAGATGCGTGGCACCTGATCAAGGAACGGTATCCAAACGGAGCGCAGACGCGAGTCGCGTACACGATTCCACATTACGCGATGGAAGCGATGCGACTCGCAGTCGACCTCGCCCTAGATGACAAGGATCTTGTGACCGCACACGAATGGATGGAAGCACATAGTTGCTGGTTGGAAGAATCGAGGGCGGTACTCGGTCGCGCGGAGTCAACTCAACAATTGGCCAGATACCATCAGATCAAGGGTGAAAACGGCCAAGCTCGCCAGTTCGCCGAACAGGCGCTTGCCCACGCCACCGATCCGCGTCAGCCATTGGCTCTAATCGCCGCGCATCGCTTCCTCGGCCAACTCGATACCGTCGATCAGCGCTTCGAAGGGGCCGAGGCACACCTCCAGGAATCCTTGAGACTGGCAGATGCCTGCGCCGCGCCCTTCGAACGCGCGCTGACTGTCCTTGAATTGGCCGAATCTGCGACTTGCCCAGGGTCAGACCCAGGAGGCCGACACGCTCCTTGACGAGGTGCAGGCGATCTGTGAACCGCTGGGGGCAAGTCCAACGCTAGACCGTGTCGCGTTACTGCGAGATCAGATCGATAAGATCGCGAAGAAACCTCCAAGCTATCCGGCCGGATTGAGCCCGCGCGAGGTCGAGGTGCTGACGTTAGTTGCCGAGGGTATGACCGACGCCGAGATCGCCGAGCGACTCTTCGTCAGTCGTCGCACCGTCACTTCACATCTCACAAGCATCTATAACAAGATCGGCATCGGCTCGCGGGCAGCAGCGGCTGTGTGGGCCAAGGACCAGGGCGTGATCTGAGCGACCCAACATGGAGTAGGTGATGGCGGAACTCTCTGACGCCACAATCAGCTCATCCTCTCCTCGTCGGACGCCAGCGGGAGCAGGCCACGCTGCGGCATGCGCTCGACGCCATGCTCGCTGGGCATGGCTCGCTGGTGCTGGTGAGCGGCGAGGCCGGCATCGGCAAGACGACGCTGGTCGAGTGGCTGAAAGACGAGGCTGAAGAGACGGCTGCCTTATCCTCAAAGGCGGTTGCTACGATCTATCGGTAACGCCGCCCTACGGTCCCTGGGCTGAGGTACTGGCATCGTATGCGCCACACGATTCCTTGCCTTCTCTGCCATCCTTTGTCAATGATCTCACGGCGCTGTCTGCGCTCGGAAGTCAAGAGCGATTGTTTGCCACCACGCGCGATTTTCTCTACGAGGTCGCGACCGGGCAGCCCCTCTTGATCTGCCTCGAAGATCTCCACTGGGCCGATCAGGCCAGCCTCGACTTCCTACGTGCCATGGGACGCGGGACCGCCAACCAACGCATCCTGATCGCTGCCACTTACCGTTCAGACGAACTGCATCGCCAGCACCCGCTCTACATTGCGCTGCCGATATTGGTCCGGGAATCGCGGGCCGAACGCGTCGAGTTGCGACCCCTCGACGACGATGCCACGCGCACGCTCATCCGGCATCGCTATGCACTGATCGAGTCGGACGAGCAACGTCTCGAGAGGTATCTACGGGAGCGCGCGGAGGGTAACGCATTCTATGCACTGGAATTATTGCGTTCATTGGAGGATACGGGTGTTTTGGCGCAGAAGCGCGGCGAGTGGGTGTTACACGACCTGACAAGCATACGCCTTCCCACATTGTTGCAGCAGGTAATCGAGAGTCGTCTGGCGCGACTCGGCGAGGAAACGAAATCCTTGCTGCAAGTGGCCGCGATGATCGGACAAGACGTCTCGCTTGACCTCTGGCAACAGGTGAGTAATACGGATGACGCCGCGCTGGCCGCTGCCATCGAACAAGGTGAGAGGGCGCAGCTCTTGACCGAGGCAGGCACCGACGGTCGCTACCGCTTTCGTCACGCGTTGATACGGGAAGCACTCTACCATGAGGTGATTCTGATACGTCGGCGCGTCTGGCACCGGCGAATTGCCGAAGCATTATTGCATCATCCTGCGCCTAACCCGGATCAGGTTGCCTATCACTTCCAACACGCGGGTGACGAGCGAGCGAGCGAGTGGCTGATTCGAGCAGGCGAGCGGGCGCAACGAAGCTACGTCTGGCTCGCCGCAGCCGAGCGATTCGAAGCAGCCCTGGCTCTTCTGCCGGATGAGGTCTCGCGTGCTCGAGATCGTGCCTGGCTACAGCTGAGAATTGGTCTCTTGACTCGTCACTTCCACGGTGACACCGCCCTCAATCATCTCGAGGATGCAGCGCGGCTAGCGGAGATCGCAGGCGACAACGTACTGGGCGCAATGGCTCTCGCCCACGTTGGACTTGTGAGAGGCTACGACAGTGACCGCCGCCGCGGTCTGCGAGAGCGAAGCATGAAGGAGATGGAAGCAGGTGTAATCGCGCTCGAGAGCCTCGACGAGGCACAACAACACGAACTCAAGCAGATCGAGGGCGTCTTGGGGGCAACCATCGGCATCCAGGGCAGAGGGACATTGGCCCAGTGGATGGTGAATCAAGGACAGTTTCACCAAGCAGAGTTGATGCTGGAAGGTCGACACAACGCCGGGCCGGTTGACGATGCTGACGCCAAGAGAGCAGCCGGCATGATCTGGGGCTATCTGGGAGATCCGGCCATGGCGCACTCCAGTTTCACCCGGGCCCGGCAGTGCTACGAGGCACTCAATGACCCCGTCCAAGCCGGGACAGACGCAATGTTGGACTACGTCTTGATACAACTGCGCTACGGCGCAGATCATCCGACACGACGGCAGGAACAGGCCCAACTTGTTCGAAAGCTATGGACTGACGAGACCGGTTTGATGATCCCTCCGGACTACGACATGGGGGCACAAGCCTTTGATCTCCTGTTGTCTGGCGACTGGGCACGGGCGACGGACGTGTTGGATCGCTACGTCCCGCTGACCTCGTCCTGGTTCAACCCGTTACACACGTCGCGGCTTTTGTTGGCACGTTACCGCGGTGACAGCGAGACAGTCTGGTCTGAGATTCGGCGAGTGCTGCCCGACGGTCCTGAAACCGAGTTTGACTACCATTTCTACCCGGTGCTTGACGATCTGGCGCAGCTCGCGGCCGAGCAAGCGCTGGACGACGGCAATCTCGAGATTGCTCGTGCTTGGCTAGAAACCTACGATCGGCTCCTGGGTTGGTCCGACGCCGTCCTCGGTCGCGCGGAAGCTGCGCTCGGTTGGGCCCGGTATCACAATCTGCACGGCGAACCATCGCTTGCTCGCCAGCACGCCGACCAGGCACTGGCCCATGCCACCGATCCGCGTCAGCCACTGGCGCTCATCGCCGTGCATCGTTTTATCGGCCACCTAGATACGGTCGATCAACGGTTCGCCGCGGCCGAGCAGCATCTGCAGGAGTCGCTTCGGTTGGCCGAGGCTTGCGAGGCTCCTTTCGAGCGCGCATTGACGCTGCTGGAGCTAGCTGGCTTACGCTTGGCTCAGCGGCAACTCGATGAGGCTACGACCCTGCTTGACGAGGTCCAGGCGACTTGCGAGCCGCTCGGAGCTAAACCGACTCTTGAGCAGGTCAACGACGTGCGCACGCGGATCGAACAGATGTCGCGGAGAAACCCCAAGCTATCCAGCAGGACTCAGCCCGCGCGAGGTTGAGGTGCTGCGGCTTGTGGCCGAGGGTCTCACCGACGCCGAGATCGCCGAAAGACTCTTCATCAGCCGCCGAACCGTCACGTCTCACGTGACAAACATCTTCAACAAACTCGGCGTCAACGCGCGTGCCGCTGCCGTCGCCGCCGCGGTACGCACCGGAATCCTCTAACCGCGATACCGCGAGCTACCCTCAATATCAGGCTGTACCGACAGTCGTCCGCTGCCCCACACCCTATCAGCTACGTACTCGTTGCGCAGAATACGTAGTCACCTGCGTTTCCGCGTCCTCATTTCAAATCCGTATCCCTTCGGATGTTCGCAAGAGCGGCCACGCCCATACTCGAATCATCGAGATCGAGATGGACAGACGGGCTGCAGGTCGCAGCCGCCACCGATCACGAAGGGAGTCGGAACAATGGCTACCATGCGACGAGTCGACGTGAACTCAATCGGTCTCCTGTTCGTTGGCGTTCTCTGCGGAGCGCTGCTGATGTTCGGAATCAACACGATGCGCCATGCAAGCCACACGACCTCATCGGTCGCGGCGGTCGACAACGCTGGCACAATCAGCTCTTCAAATCGCATCGCCAGTCTCGGTGAGGGTCTCAGCGCGTATGTGGATCAGACCATCTTCGCGGTCCCGACCAACCAAATCTCTGGAGCAGGTGAAGGCTTGAGCCCGTACGTCGACAACACCACGTTCGCGGCCCCGACGAGCCGGATTGCTCGACCTGGTGAGGGACTCAGCGCGTACGTGGATCAGACGAGCTTCGGGAACCCGACCAGTCAGATCCGTGGACTCGGTGAGGGTCTGAGCCAGTACGTCGACGACACTGACATCGCCGCAAACGCCGGTCGCGTCGCAGGACCGGGCGAGGGATTGAACCAGGTCCAGGATACGACGAGCTATGACCAAGGCAGTGGACAACGGGTCATCGGTCCGGGCGAGGGCATGAATCAGGTGCCGTAGTGAGCTTCGCGGTCGTAAGAAACGGCACCTGCGTGGACCCGCAAGAGTTCAACCCCCAAACTCGCTTGAAACCGGCTGCACGCGGATGGGCGCGCAGCCGGTTGAACTATCACTTCACTCCCCTCCATTCGCGCGGTGACTCATATTCACACTGGTGCAGGCGTGTTTGGCGAACCACGACGCCCATCCAATCCAGGGTGTAAAGCACTTTATTGACAATCACTTCGCTCGCCCCTATTCTCGGTCCATTCGGTCGCGACAAAACGTATCCGTTCGTAGACACCCGAAATCAGCGAGAAATCTGGTCGCTGAAGGGCCGGCGCCGACGTAATTTCCTGGTTCCGTCGTTCAAGCTCGACATCGTAGTCAACACCGTCGCGTCGACGTCCCGATGATCGGGCGTCGAGCGGGGCTCGCCCGAAACGTTGTGGCGCCGCGCTCCAGACATGCTTCGACGCTCTGGACCGGTGTATAAACGGGCGAATCTGCACCCCCGATTAACCACGCGACTGGTAAGCCGGGAGGGCATTGTGGGAACGCTCGAGATTCGTCTGTTCGGCACGATGTCCATTGAGCGAGACGGGCTGCCGCTGGCTCAGGAACCCAGCAAGCGCGTGCGCGATCTCCTCAGCTATCTTTTGATCGGTCGTGATTCCGCACATTCGCGCGAGCATCTGGCCGGTGTTTTTTGGGGCGACCTCGAAAACCATCGTGCACGCCACTCTTTCAACACCGCGCTCTGGCGCCTGCGTCGGCTCCTCGAGCATGACGGACGAAATTCGACCTATCTGCAGATCGACGCGCGGCAGGTTGGATTCAACCTCGGTAGTGACTTTCGGCTCGACGTGGCTGAGTTCGAGCACCGCTGCGATTGGGCAGCACAACTCGAGGACCATTCCACCGACAAAGCGGCCGGACTCTATCGGCAGGCAATCGACCTCTATCGTGGTGACCTGCTAACCGAATGCTATGACGACTGGTGCCTCATCGAGCGCGAACGCCTGCGACGCCTGTATCTTCAGGCGCTCGACAGTCTGCTCGCTTTCCACGTGAAACGAAATGAGCTGTCTGACGCGATCGACGTCGCTGCGCGTATTCTCGAGTCAGACCCACTGCGAGAAGAGGTGCATCGGGATCTTATCGATCTCTACATGGCGTCGGGTCAGCGTGCTGCCGCGCTCAGGCAATACCGACTGTGCGAGCAGACTCTCAAACGTGAGCTGGGGATCGAGCCGATGCCCGAGACACAGTCACTCTTCCGTTCGCTGCTGTCCGACGAGAACCAGCAGCTCGCTGGCGCGTTGCCGGTCGAACCGGTGGTGCGCTTGCCCAGGCGGGAACCTAACGGCGCCAGCAGTCTGGCCGGGGTGCTCAATACGTTGAACGAGGCGCAGGTTCAGTTTGAGCGCGCGTCCGAACAGTTACGTGAGGCAGCGCAACTCGTGCTCCGTGCCATCGATCAGATCGAGCAGAACTCGCTTCTTGACCACCCAGCAGGGGAAGACGATCCGGATTTGGACGAGCTCAACGATACGGTCGCCCAGCTCGCCTACTTCGCCGAGCAGTTCCGCACATTGAGCGTCGACGCGTATTCGTGATTGTTGTGACACCGCCGTGTTCGTCGTCTGGTCGAATGAGCGCACATTCTAATGAAACCTATTCAGCGTGCGCTTCATCACCGAGGCGTTCGGAGCAGCCGGAGGAACGCGGTGAGGTCACGGGCCGAACGATCTTTCTCGTTTGTGGTCAACCTGTGGGAAGAACGCCGGGAGATCTCTGGAGCCGAACCGACCTGGCGCGGATCGGTCGTCGACGTACGCGACGGCCGGCGACGCTACTTTCGTTCTCTACTCGAACTCTGCGATTTTCTGGCGGAGCAATCGACGATCCCGTATGGGCCGGTAAGTACACGCGTCCGAATCCTTCAAAGGGTGCGTCGTCGATTTCCTGGCCGGACGGCGGCAAATGACCGATGAGGAGCCAACATGAGCGGAGCGCTCGCCGTCGCCGCTGTGAGCGCGGTACTCAAAGACTTACTCGACAATCGGGTAGCTAAACCCGACATTGCCTCGAGTGTCGGAGACGTCACGGTGACTGCTCTGCCACCCGATCGCATCACCGTCGGTGCGGACGAGCGCAGCCAGCTCAACCTGTTTCTCTATCGGGTGACGCCACGCGCCACGCTGACGCGCGTAGACCCGGCATCGAGCAACGGTGCGAATGGACAATCGTCGAGACCACTCTCGCTCGATCTCCACTATCTTCTCGCGGCTTACGGGCAGCAGGATTTTCATGCCGAAGTGCTGTTGGGTTGTGGCATCCAGGTGCTGCATCAAACGCCCGTCCTGACCGCCGAGGTGCTACGCACGTCTCTGGCAACCTCGTCGAATCGTGGAGGATCGGGAACGAAGGCCGCGTTGGCGGCCTCGGGGATCGCCGAACGCACCGAACAGATCACCGTCGTGCCGGAGTTCCTCAGCACCGACGAGACGTCCCGGCTGTGGTCTGCATTGCAGGCCCGCTACCGGCCCTCGGTCACATACCGCATTTCATCGGTCCCGATCGACCTGAACGACGGACCTTGAATCATGGTGACTCGTACCGACAACTGGATGATTGAGAACCAGGTCTATCTGACCACCTCGATCGAACGTCTAAGTCAGTCAATCGCGATCCGGCTCGGCCTCGACCAGCCCGATACCTCAGTTCCGGATGACGCTCAAAGCGCGGATGACCTGAAAGCGCCCGAAGATCGGATGTCGTCCGAATCTGCCATCGCGCGAATTCAACATCTGTTCAACTTGACGCCATTCGAGCGAGATGTGCTGCTCCTCTGCGCCGGGGTTGACCTCGATTCAAGCTTCGCGCGCATCCTGGCAAGCGCGCATGGCGACCCGCTCAAGACATATCCAACGTTTGGCGTGGCTCTCTCTCTGCTGCCCAACGCGCACTGGACAGCCATGGCGCCCGCGTCGCCGCTACGGCGTTGGCATCTCGTCGAGATCGGCACAGGACATTCTCTGACGCAAAGCCCAATGCGCATCGATGAACGCATCCTGCACTCGCTCATTGGCGTCGACCAGCCCGACGAGCGCCTCTCGACGATGCTGGAGCCACTTGGCTGGAACACGTCGCTGGTTCCATCGCACGAATCTATCGCCCAGGGGATTGTGGAGGTCTGGAGTCAGGCGGGCCGATCGGCCAGTTCGCCGGTCATCCAGCTCTGTGGCCCAGACGAAAGTGGCAAGCGTGACATCGCCATTGCGGCGTTTCATGCCGTTGGCTATTCGGGCTACAGCATTCCAGCCGAAATGGTCCCTCTTGGCTCGCGAGATCTGGATCTGACGGCGACCCTCTGGCGGCGCGAAATGCGGCTCAGTTCGATGGGTTTGCTGATCGATTGCGACGATCTGGACTTGTCCGACGTTCAGAAGCGCAACGCGATGAGCTGGCTCATCGACCAGATGACCGGGCCGCTGCTCGTCTCCGTTCCCGAACGCATGCGAATACGTCAACGTCCGACCGTCGTCTTCGATGTTGCGAAGCCAGAGCGCACCGAGCAGCGACAGATCTGGCAGTCGGTGCTTGGGGACGAAGTCTCGCAACTCAATGGTTCGTTTGACGCCCTGACTTCTCAGTTCAACATGAGCACCTCGTTGATTAAGGCAGCTGGGACACTGGCGCTGGCGAACCGCATGACTGACCAGGCGCTGGAACTTGATCGCGCGGTGTGGGATGCAGCGCGCGGACACACGCGGCCACAGCTCGAACAGTTGGCACAGCGACTCGAGCCGTCGGCAGACTGGGAAGATCTGATCCTGCCGGAACCGCAACGCATGCTGCTGCAAGAAGTTGCGATTCACGCGCGCAATCGCGGCACGGTTTACGACTCCTGGGGCTTTGGGTCAAAAGGATCGCGCGGTCTCGGGATCAGCGCGCTCTTCGCGGGAACCAGCGGAACCGGCAAGACGATGGCTGCCGAGGTTCTGGCCAACTCACTGCGACTTGACTTATATCGGATTGATCTCTCCAGCGTGGTGAGTAAGTACATCGGTGAGACGGAGAAGAATCTCCGGCGTATCTTCGACGCGGCCGACGCGGGTGGCGCCATCCTCTTGTTCGACGAAGCAGATGCCTTGTTCGGCAAGCGCAGTGAAGTGAAGGACAGCCACGATCGCTACGCCAACATTGAAGTGAGCTATCTCTTGCAGCGTATGGAGGCGTACCAGGGGCTGGCAATCCTAACGACGAATCTGAAGTCAGCGCTCGATACCGCGTTCCTGCGGCGTATCCGGTTCGTGGTGCACTTCCCGTTTCCGGACGCATCACAACGAGCCGAGATCTGGCGCAAGATCTTCCCGCGCCAAGTACCGCTGTCTGATCTCGATTTCGCCAAACTGGCCCGCCTCAACGTCACCGGCGGGAACATTCGCAACATCGCGTTGGGCGCCGCGTTCCTCGCGGCCGACGAACGCGAACCTGTCGGGATGGATCACCTGCTGCACGCGGCTCGAACTGAGTACGCCAAGCTCGAAAAGCCACTGACCGAATCGGAGATCGCGGGTTGGACGTGAGACGGGGTAACGGTCTTCGATGCTGAACGACGTTCACGAGTCGCTCGCCAATCTCCTTTATCAACGGGGGCAATTGCCGCCCTCCGAGATCGACGTGCGTTTCGAAACCCCAACGCGCGAGTGGATCGATCGCCTGACTCGACCGACGGTCGATTTCTTCCTATTCAAGCTGGAGGAGAATGTCGATCTGCGACAGACCAGCTTCAACAGCACGCGCGCCAACGGGCATTCCGAACGCAAACTCGCGCCTCGACGTATCGATCTGCACTATATGGTCAGCTCCCTCGCCACCGATGAGAGAGACCAGCACGAAATTCTCTGGCGCGTTCTCGCGACATTGATGCGCTTTCGCGAGATCCCGACCGAGGTCGTCTCACCAAGTTTGCGAGACGTTGAACCGGCTCTTTCCGGCCAGATTCCGGAAGGGGAACCCAACAGCATGCTCGATCTCTGGAGTGGGCTCGGCGCGGTGCCACACCCGGCCATCCACTACGTAGTGACCGCCCCGCTCGATCTCAACATTTCGATCCAGGCGCCGCTCGTGCTGACACGCACAGCTCGCTACTTGCGAGTGCACGATCCCGAATTAGCGACCGAGGTCGCCAGCCAGATCGGTGGAATCGTGCGTGGCAAAGACGGAGCACCGGTCGCCGGCGTGCGGGTGACGATCGAGGGGAGCGCGTCGGAAGGCGCGGTAACGGGGCCGGACGGGACGTTCGTGCTTAGCGACGTTGATCAGGGCACGATTCGGCTTCGTGTCGTTCCTCCGAAAGGGAAAGAGGTGGTTGCCTCCTTCGAGGTGCCAGCCGATTCATACGAGATCGTTCTGAAGTAGCTCTCCGGTGATTCCATTTGAGAACGTGACGTCTCGTGATTCTTGTGATGCCTCTGTGTTTCCGCGCTGTTCAAATGAAGGCGCGCAAATTCATTCCGTACTGTTCCGCGCGAACGCTCATCAGTTGCTGCCCGACGGACACGGGGTTGAGCTTGTGGGTCGCGCGATTGATACCGGCGAAATGCCGGGTCTTCCATCGGCTGAAAGGAGCGCCTCATGCCGGAATATCTTTCCCCGGGGGTATACGTCGAGGAAGTCGACAGCGGTCCGCGGCCCATCGAAGGCGCCGGCACCGCGACGGCCGCCTTCGTCGGCTTCGCTCCCGCAGGTCCAGCCAATCGCCCGGTATTGGTGACCAACTGGACGCAGTACGTCGACACCTTTGGCAGCCTCGAAGAGGGGGGACGTCGCAACCCGCATCTGGACGGCACCTATCTCTCGCACGCCGTCTATGGTTATTTCCTCAACGGCGGCGGTCGCTGCTACATCACGCGCATCGCTCCAGCCAATCCGTCCAGTAACGGCCGCAAAGACGAGACGCTCCAACTGCCGAGCAAATCGTCGAAAGCGATGCCTTCACTGACCGTCTCGCCCAAAGCCACGTCCTCGGAAGATATCTCAGTCGAAGTCGCGCCACCAAGTGGCGACGAGCAGCCGGAAGCGACCTTCACACTGAAGATCCGCATGGGACAGGTGGAGGAAGTCTACGAGAACGTCAACCTCGGCAAGCGCGGCGGTAAGAACGTCGCCGAAGCCATCAACACCGCCAGCCGGTTGATTACGATCGTCGAAGAGCAAGGAACCGGCACGTTGGCTGAGCGGGTGCCCGAGGCCGGCACGTACGTCCTCAAAGCCACACCGATTTCGTCCGCTCCGAAGGTGCAGTCGTCCGATTTCGCTGGGAGCGTCGCTGATCGCTCCGGGATGGAAGGGCTTGAAGTGGCGGAAGACGTCACCATGGTCTGCTGCCCGGACATCATGTCGGCCTACGAAGCTGGCGCGCTCGATGCCGACGGCGTCAAAGCCGTGCAGCTCGCCATGATCGCGCACTGCGAGCGCATGGGGGATCGCGTCGCCATTCTGGACACGCCTCCCGGACTCTCGCCGCAGGATGCCAAGCGCTGGCGCGACCGTGACACCAACTACGATTCGAAGTACGCGGCTGTCTACTATCCGTGGATCAAGATCCAGGGACCGAACGGCCAGCCGGTTCCGGTGCCGCCGTCTGGTCACATGGCCGGTATCTGGGCGCGCAGCGACAACGAGCGCGGCGTGCATAAAGCTCCCGCCAACGAGGTCGTTCGAGGCGTTCTCGAACCCTCCCTCCAGGTGACCAAAGGGGAGCAGGACACCCTCAACCCAGTCGGCGTGAACTGCATCCGCACCTTCACGGGTCGCGGCGTTCGCGTCTGGGGTGCCCGAACCGTCAGCAGCGATCCGGCCTGGCGCTACATCAACGTGCGGCGCCTGTTCAACTACGTCGAGAAATCGATCGAGGCCGGAACGCAGTGGGTCGTCTTCGAGCCGAACGATCCGGATCTCTGGGCGCGCGTCAAGCGAGACGTCGAAGCCTTCCTGACCGGCGCCTGGCGCGACGGGATGCTCTTCGGGAGAACACCCGGTGAAGCCTTCTACGTGAAGTGCGACGAGGAGCTGAACCCTCCCGACGTGCGCGATCGCGGCCAGCTCATCATCGAGATCGGACTGGCACCGGTGAAACCGGCCGAGTTCGTCATCTTCCGTCTGAGCCAGTGGGCCGGCGGCGGAGCGTAGTAAAGCGGTTAACGGCGACGCATCGAAAGGGAACGTATTGTGGCAAAGGAAGATCCGCTTGTATCTGCGTGGTTTGGCATCGAGTTTCAGGGACAGGTGGCCGGCGCATTCAGAGAATGCACAGGACTCGGCAGTGAGAACGAGGTCGTCGAGTACAAGGCCAGCGGCCCCAAGGGCGAATTCGTCATCAAGAAGGTTCCCGGCCGCATGAAGTGGAACAACATCACGCTGAAGCGCGGCATCACCGACGCCATGGACATGTGGCAATGGCGCAAGCTGGTCGAGGACGGCAAGATCGACGACGCTCGCAAGAACGGCTCGATCGTGATGTTCAACCAGGAAGCAAGCGAGATCGCTCGCTGGAATTTCGTGAACGCCTGGCCCAGCAAGATCACCGGCCCCGCGGCCAACGCGACCAACAACGAGGTCGGCATCGAAGAGCTGGAGATCACGCACGAGGGGTACGAGCGCGTCAAATAACCGGCGTGAAGTGAGTGAAGGGCAGCGGCGATGACGGGTGCGGTGGCACTGCGAACGGAGTTCGATTTCACGCTGCCGGCCGGGTTCGTCGACCAACGCGGCAATCTGCATCGGGCCGGCACGATGCGGCTGGCGACCGCATTGGACGAGGTCGAACCGTTGCAGGACCCGCGCGTGAAGCAGAATGACGCCTATCTGAGCATTCTGGTGCTGAGCCGGGTGATCACCCGGCTCGGCGACATCAGTCCGGTGAGCCCGCAGCTGATCGAGCAGCTCTTTTCGCCTGATTTCGCGTTCCTGCAGGATCTCTACATTCGCGTCAACGATCTTGGGAACAGTCTGATCGAAACGGAATGCCCCAGCTGCGGCAGCCGGTTCACGCTCGACGTGGCCGGTTGACTTGGCTGGGGCTGGTATGTCCATTGACCGCCCTCACCCCCGGCCCCTCTCCCGTCCGAACGGGCGAGGGGAGACGAACCGGAAGTCGTACGGCTGTACCCGATGGACACCCCTCTCCTGCTTTGCGGGAGAGGGGCCGGGGGTGAGGGCCAATGGACGATAGGAATCGATGACAGCAGCGAACCAGGATCAATCTCCACCCAGTGAGACCTCGCAGGCGAGCGAACCGGGCAGCGGCCACGGAAGTGTGAATATCCAGGCACTAGCAGACCGCGTCTACAAGCTGATGCTGCGCGAAATCCGTCGGGAGAAGGCTCGCGGCGACGAGGCGCGACGACGGTGAAGGGCAAACTGAATGACTGACGATGCCTATCCAAATTGCCGCTTCTACGTCGAAGTGAATGGGAAGAAGGAAGCCGTCTTCACCGCGGTGAACGGCCTACAGGCGGAGATGGACGTTCACGAGTACGAAGAAGGGGGCAACAACGCCTTCGCCCACAAGTTTCCCGGACGCACCAAAGTGGGAAATCTGACGTTGAAGCGAGGCATCACCAACTCGAACGACTTTCTGAATTGGTACATGCAGATCGCGCAGGGCGACATCGTGCGCCGCAACGTGTCGGTCGTCATGTACGACGTGACGGGCACTGAGTTGCTGCGCTGGAACTTCGTCAACGCCTATCCGGTGAAATGGACAGGCCCGGAGTTCGCGGCCGATGGGTCGACCATGGCGGTGGAGTCGCTCGAGCTGGCGCACGACGGATTGAGTCTGGGGTAACGGTGGCACGGCGACGGATCGGCGCGACAGCACAACGTGGGGCATTCCTCGCGCAATGGATCGCCACGCGGCGGCCACTGGTGGCACGGCTGATGGATGGCCCTGTGCTGACACGTTCGTTGACCGGCGCGGCGGTCGAACCGACGTCCCGACTCCCGACTCGTCGTTTCAGGCAGGCGCTGACTGTTGAGCCCGACATGACCGACGAGACCGACCTCGTCGAATTCTTCGAGCCATTCGAAACCGATGTCTACACCGAATTCGATTCCACAATTGAGGATGTCGATGAGACCGATCCGAGGGCGACGACGGTTGCGACGGAACTTGAGTCAAACGATCTAACCACGGAGGTCGCGACGAAACCTGAGTCAGTCGATCTCACCATGACGGCCACGCCATCCGTCGAGCCTGTCGAGCCTGTCGAGCGCATGGTCGCCGAAACCCCGGCGGCCGTACGTCAACCGGCACCAGAGCGCGCGACACGGCCCGTTGAACGGACGATCAATCCCAGCCCTCAGGCGGCAATGCCTCAACCACGTACGGAGTCAATGTCGGACGTGCCACCGGTCAGGCCGGTCTTCCCAGAACCGTCGTCGACAGTGCCTGAGCCGGATCTCGTCGATTCCAACAGCACGACTCATCGAAATTGTCCCGGGAGTAACGACGTCGAGAGCCGGGCTCTCGACGCTGATTCTGTCGACGGCATCGAGCCCACACCTGCGCGCCCCTCCGAAACACGTGAAGCGGACGCGATCGCACCCGTCGACGAGATGCCGCGAGACGACGCACCCGACGTCGAGGCACCCACCGCTGTTGAACTGGCAGCACCGATTGAAACCGACCGCGAACCGGTCGTTGCCGCAACTGCGCCTGAGTTCACTCGGCCTAACGTCCCTCCAAACAATCTTGGCAGTACCGACGAGACCGATCGTTCAACGTCGTCTCAAGTGCCTCCCGCGGAGTCCGTCGAAGCTCGGCCAGACATTGTCACGCGGGCGGATACCACAGCGTCTTCATCCACGCGCGAAGCGGTGAGCGAAACGGCGAACGTGCCGGTGATTGCGGCGAGTGAGGCGCGCACAGAAAACGAACCAGCAGTTGAAGTGCTGGACTCACACGAACCGGGCCCCGTGCACGCACTACCTGCGGCGTTGGACGAACAAGCTCGCGAGCGATCCGCGGAGTCCCGCGTCGCGACCATCTCCGAGGAGGTGATCGCGTCCAACCATGTCGAGATACGGCGACCGAGACGTCCCCGACCTTCCCAGCCACGGCGCCCGAATCTCGCGCGTCTGACTCCCTCTTCGTCGAATCGACAGGCGACCGCTCGCCGCAATCGTGGATCGAACGCCTGGTCGAGGTCGTCCGACAGGAACGAGGGCAGGCGGCGGAACCGCGGACAGAGATGCAAGCGCGATCCGATGTTCCCCACATCGATCCAATCGAGCAGGTCGACCGTCCGTCCGAAACGACCCGGCGCTTTCTAACTCCGTTGGTCGGTATCGACCCAGCCGACGTGCCAATCCACCGGGGCGTTCAGGCGAGTCGCATCGCCGATGCGCATGGGGCCGACGCGGTGACGGCCGGTGGCGAAGTCTTCGTCGCGGCCGGATTCGCCGAAGAGACTCCTGAAGGGCTCGGACTCCTGGCGCATGAGTTGACGCACGTTGCACGGAACCGACAGGTGCGTTTCGTCCCACCAATCGCCGCCACGCCCTCGGCACCAAGTCGGCAGAACGCTGTGGCTCCGCGCGACGATGGGGACGAGGAGTCGGTCGCGCTCGGCGTTGAGCAGCGCGTGCGCGCCGAAGCGAGTGCCGTTCAACGCGCGCGGCAGATCGACCCACTCGTCGACATGGCATCCGTTCCCGGAACAACCGCGTTTGCCACAACCCGTTCAACGCTGTACCGACCGGCGGCGCTGGATGCCTCTCGCGTTCAGCCGGCAACGTTTGCGTCCAGCCCCCATTCGGAAGCCACGAACTTTGTCGAAGACGAATGGGGTGGACTGCCGACGCCGTGGGAGCCGATGCCCGATTGGCTGGCACCCGCGACGACGGCATCTTTCGGCGCTGCGCCAGCGTCCAACGGCACCACCACTACATCGTCCAACGCACCATTGGCCAGCATGTCGACGCCGTCCATGGCGACAGCAGATTCAGCCGCGCCGGTAGTCCAGACAGCCCCGGCCAATCGTTCGTCGGAGTCCAACGAGACACATGCCACAGCGTCGAGCCCTGGTGGTGACGAGCACAAGGGTGCGGTCGAACCCGATCTCGACGCGCTGGCCCGACAGGTTTACGGCGTCCTGAAGCGGCGCCTGGCGGCTGAACGCCGCCGACTCGGCTAGGTCAGAGACGGAAGGCATCGAACATGAGCAACACCACACTGGCCAAAGCCAAGATCATCAACCTCGACAAGGGCGGGGCGGAGATTCCCTGCATGTTCAATCCAAAGGAGTACGCCTTCAGCAAGTCGAACTCCTGGTCACAAGGGAAGACCAAGGGTGCAAACGTCCCACAGCTCGAATTCGGCGGCGGTCAGCCCGCCACGCTGACGATGACGCTCTTCTTCGACACCTACAGCGAGGGGACCGACGTCCGCGCGACGTATACCGATGCCATCTGGGAGCTGATGCTGATCGACGACAGCCTGAAGGACAAAAAGAACAAGAAGGGCAGACCACCCAAGGTCCGCTTCCAATGGGGCTCGGCCTGGTCCTTCGACGCCGTCATCACCAGCATGAAGCAGCAGTTCAGCCTCTTCCTGGCCAACGGCACGCCGGTTCGTGCCAGCCTGGACGTCACGTTCCAGCAGGTGAAGGACGCCAAGCTCTTCCCGCGACAGAACCCAACGTCCGGCGGCGAACCGGGTGGGCGACTCTGGACCGTCACCGCGGGAGATAGTCTGGCCTGGATCGCCTACATGGAGTATGGGGACGCCACGCTCTGGCGCCGCATCGCCGAACGAAACCGGCTCGCTCGCGTGCGTAAATTGACGCCGGGCACCGTGCTGGAGATCCCGAATGGTTGATACCGCTCAACTGCTGAGCCAGTTCTACGTGAAGCTGGCCGGGGCAGACGCCTCGGACGACTTCAATCGCGATCTGCTCGAAGTGACGATCGAGACAAGCCTGCATCTGCCAGACGTCGCAACGCTGATTTTGCATGATCCGTCGCTGCACTGGATCGACGACGCCAGCCTCGAGCCCGGAACCCAGCTGGAGATTTCGGCCAAGGCAGACAAGGCGACAAAGACCATCTTCGATGGAGAGATCGTCGAGATCGAGCCCGATTTCGGCCCAGGCACGCACAATCTGATCGTGCGCGGGTTTGACCGGCTGCATCGACTCTCACGCGGCCGTCAGGTTCGCTCCTTCCAGAACGTCAGCGATAGCGATCTCGTTCAGCGAATCGCCTCTGAGGTGGGATTGCAGGCGCAGGTGGGTCCGACCCCCGAAGTACACGATTATCTGCTGCAGGACAATCAGACCAACCTCGAGTTTCTTCATGCGCGCGCGGCTTCACTTGGCTTCCTCCTCTTCACGCGCGGCAAGACGCTCCACTTCGAGCCGATCGAGACGAGTGGCACGCCCACCAAGCTCGAATGGGGCGTTACTCTGAGCGCCTTTCACCCGCGCATGACGACCATCGATCAGGTGAACAAGGTGGTCGTGCGTGGATGGGACCCCGATTCACGTCAGGAGATCGTGGGACAGGCGACCAACGGCAAGAGCGCACCGTCGGTCGGAGAGTCGAAGACGGGTGGCGATCTAGCCCAGGGCGCCTTCAACATCACGGCGCAATATCAGATCGCCGATCAGGCGGTTCGCTCGCAGTCGGCCGCTGACCAGCTAGCCCAGGCAGGGGCGGATCGGCTCGCGGGCAGATTCATCGAAGCTGAGGGGACCTGCGGGGGCAACCCGGCCGTAATCGCCGGATCATTGATCGACGTCACGGCCGTCGGGAACCGCTTCAGCGGCACCTACTTCGTCACCTCCGCGACGCATCACTACAGTAGCCAGGCCGGATACACCACCGAATTCAACGTCTCGGGCCACCACGCCTCAACGCTGCTGACCGTGCTGCAACCGCCGCAGGTCGAGCCCCACGCCCGGGGACTGATGATCGGCGTCGTCACCGACAACCTCGATCCAACCAACATCGGAAGGGTCAAGGTGAAGATCCCGAGCCTCTCCTCCGACACCACCACCAATTGGGCGCGCGTCGTCATTCCCGGAGGTGGGCCGGACCGAGGCTTCGAGTTCCTGCCTGAAGTGAACGACGAGGTACTGATCGGATTTGAAATGGGGGATGTGCGCTACCCCTACGTTCTTGGTGGTCTCTGGAACGGCGTCGACGCACCACCCAAGGGGAGCAGCGATCTGATCAGCGGCGGCAAAGTGCAGAAGCGTGTCATCCGCTCGCGCAATGGCAACGTCATCACGCTCGATGACACGGATGGCGCCGGCGGTATCACCGTCGAGGACAAGAACGGCAACAAGGTCACGCTCGATAGCGGCGCCAATTCCCTCACCATCGAGATCAAAGGGGATACCTCGCTGAAGGCACAGGGGAATCTGACGCTCGAAGCCCAGGGGAACATCGAGTTGAAGGGATTCAGCATCAAGGTGGAAGGGAACGCGACGGTCGACGTCAAGGGGTCCGCCATCAATCTCAACTGAGAAGGGATCAATGGGACAGCCAGCTGCCAAGCAGGGCGATCAGGTAACCGCCATCGACACCCATATCATCATGATCCCGTCGCCGGGTGGGCCGGTACCGACGCCCTTACCGCATCCATTCAATGGGATACTCATGGAGAATTTGAGCTCGAATGTGTTCATCATGGGGATGCCGGCCGCGACACAGGGGAGCGTCGCCGACAACATGCCTCCCCACATCCCGCAGGGCGGTCCGTTTCAGCGGCCGCCGTCGAACAAGGGACAGATCGTCAACGGAAGTATGACCGTGATGATCAACGGCAAACCGGCGGCACGGTCGGGTGATACCGCCATGACCTGCAACGATCCGGTCGACCTGCCGAACGGAACGGTCATCGCGGCGGGGACGGTGCTCATTGGATAGACGCGAGATGGCCGACTTCCTCGGAACCGGCTGGGCCTTCCCGGTCGGCGTCGACGCGCGCGGGCGCATCGCGCTAGCTCGTCGCGAGCGGGACATCGAGGAAGCGATCCTCATCATCCTGCTGACGCCCAAGGGACAGCGCATCATGCGGCCGGAGTTCGGTTGCCAGGTCCACGATCTGATCTTCGCACCCAACGACCCGACGACCGCCGGTCTCGCGGCATACTACGTCGAGCAAGCACTCGGAATGTGGGAACCGCGCATCGACGTGGAGCAGGTCACAGCCCGGCCGGACGACGACGATCCGGCGCGACTGCTGATCGATATTCGCTATCGCATCAAGGCAACCTATGACAGCCGTACCCTCGTCTTCCCGTTTTATCGGATTCCGGGCGAAGCAGCTGCCGACTGAGTTGGGGAGAACATGCCGCTACCTACACCGATTCTCGATGACCGGCGGTTCCAGGACATCGTCGACCAGGCTAAGAGCCTGATCCCACGCTATTGTCCGGAGTGGACCGATCACAACGTCAGCGACCCAGGTGTCACGCTCATCGAGCTCTTCGCCTGGATGACCGACATGCTCCTGTATCGGGTGAACCAGATACCGGACAAACTTTACGTCAAGTTTCTCGAGCTGATCGGCGTGCGGCTCGATCCTCCGCGCGCGGCCAACGTGCCGATGACCTTTTACCTCTCGGCGCCGCAAGACACCGACCTGACCATCCCGGCCGGGACCGAAACCGCCACGATTCGCACCGAAACGAGCCCGGCCATCATCTTCACGACCGAGACGGACCTGACAATCCGCCCGCCCGAAGTCCTGGCTGCCTATACCCGCGTCGCGGCGCGTGGCGATCAGGCCTGGATCCAGCACGATCTGCGACAACTGGATCTTCCCAGCCAGAAGCTCGCTCTCTTCTCGCCCAATCCCGTCCCGAACGACGCCTTCTACGTCTCCCTGGCGAAAGACCACAGCCAGCATGTGCTGGCGTTGGTGATTACGTGTGAGCTTGCTGGTGGCGCCGGCGTCGATCCCAAGAACCCGCCGCTGGAGTGGCAAGTCTGGCAAGGAGCGGCGACGCGCTGGGTCAACTGCACCGTCGAGTATGACGGGACCGGCGGCTTCAACGAGTCGGGCGAGATCATCCTGCACGTTCCCGACATGGCTGAAGGAGAGTTCCAGGGACAGCGTTCCTACTGGCTGCGTTGCCGACTGACCGAGGCACAGGCAGGGCAAGGCGCGTATCGCGTCTCGCCTGACATCGAACACATCGGCGTCCAGGCGCGCGGCGCCACCGTACGCGCCCGCCAGGCCAGCACCATCGAGAATGAGGTTCTCGGTCGCAGCGACGGCTCGTCAGGGCAAAGCTACTCTCTGCTTCATTCACCGATACTCTCCCGCGATCCGGCGCGTGACGTTCTGATCGTCGACACGCCAGGCTTCGACTCCGAAACCTGGACGGAAGTCGACGACTTCGCCGACTCGAACGCCGACGACCGCCACTTCACCCTCGACAGCCAGGACGGCACCATCCTGCTCGGACCAACCGTCCTGCAGCCCGACGGAACGGTCTATCGCTTTGGCGCGGTTCCGCCCAAAGGGAGCACGCTCCGCTTCGCCCGCTATCAACATGGTGGCGGCGTTGGTGGAAACGTGCCGAGCGGCACCATTACCGTGCTCAAATCCTCCATCCCCTACGTAGCGCGAGTGGTCAATCGAGAGCCGGCCGTGGGTGGGCGCGACGCTCAATCGCTCGACGACGCCAAGCTACGAGCGCCACAAACGCTGCGCACGCGTAGTCGCGCCGTTACCGCCGATGACTTCGAATATCTCTCGCGCGAGATTGCGGGAGTGGCGCGCGCCTGCTGCTTGACTCCGGGCGCTCAGCCACCGGAACCGAATGATCCACCACCCGGCCAAATCTTCGTGGTCGTCCTGCCGCAGGTCGATTCACCGAACCGCCAGATTCCACCCGAACAACTGACGCTCTCAGCTGAGATCCGCGGGGCGGTGATGGCGCATCTGGATGAGCGTCGCCTCCTTGGCAGCACGGTCGAGATTCGTCCGCCGCAGTACACCTGGGTCTCGGTGCAGGCCATCCTGCGCGTCCCGGACCGCAGCGACCCGGGGCTGATGGCCGAAGTCCAGACTTTGGCCACGGCCTCTCTCTATCGCTATCTGAACCCGCACGTCGGTGGACCAACTGAAGATGGCTGGCCATTCGGACGCGACCTGCATCTCTCCGAGGTATATGCACTCCTGCAACGGGTACCCTACGTCGAGTTCGTCGAAGAGGTGCGCATCAACCTGGCCGACCCAAACAATTTCGGCGCGACACGTCCGGCTCCGCCACGCCTGGAAATCCCGCGCAACGCATTGATCTGCTCAGGCCAGCACGAGGTAACGGTCCGATGACGGATGAGGCGATGACCTAATGTCAGCCAATTTGGGACAGCTGATCATCCAGATCGAAGAGAACGTCGTTCAGACGTTTTCCATTTCAAAGCCTATCGTCATCTTCGGTCGTGTGCCGGGCAATGACATCACGCTGCCCCATCCGCAGGTCTCACGGCAGCACGCCGAGCTGCGCATCGAGGGACCGCGTATCACGCTCACCGACCTGAACAGCTCGAACGGCACCTTCATCAATGGGGAGCGCATGCTCCCCGATCAGCCGCGTGTCCTGGTAACGGGTGAGGTCTTCACCATGGGACCTTTTTCAATCCGGTACGTGGCGCCTGAAACCAAGGAACAGCCGATTGTCGAGGTCGTACCCGACAATCCGGATGAGCCACCGCTGGAGGACGTCGTTCCCGTCGAACCGGAAGCTCCCGCGCCAATCGTCTTCGTCCCGATTGAGCCGGTTCCGGTTGCCCCGCCACGACCCACCTTCGTAGCCCTCTCAGCAGACCCGGCCAGTGAGGGATATCTGGTCGATCTTCCCGTGATCTACCAGGAGAACGACTTCCTGCGCCGATACCTCCTCATCTTGGCCTCGATCTGGGAGCCACTGGAGCAACGGCAGGATCACATCGAGCTCTATTTCGATCCGCGCACGTCGCCGCAAACCTTCCTCCCCTGGCTGTCAAATTGGCTCGATATCTCCTTCAACCGCCACTGGCCCGAGGCGCGGATTCGTCATCTTCTCGCGGAAGCGTTCGAGCTCTATCGCTGGCGCGGTACCAACTACGGTCTGACGCGTATGATTGAGGTCTGCACCGGCATTACTCCGGAAATTTCGGACGATCCCGTGAATCCGATGGTCTTCCACGTCCGCATGGCCACACCGGTCGATAGCGGCGTCGATCAAGGATTGGTCGACGACCTGATCCGATCGCATAAGCCGGCACACGCCGGATACACGCTGGAAATGGTGTCATGAGCGGCTCTAATCTGGTCGGGCAAACCATTGGTAACTACCGGATCGAGGCGCTCCTCGGGACCGGCGGGATGGGGCAGGTCTATCGGGCCAACCACGCCCTGCTGAACCGTCCGGCTGCCATCAAGGTCATGCACGCGAATCTGGCGTCGGACGCCACATTTCAGGCTCGATTCATCCAGGAGGCGAAATCGGTTGCCGCGCTGAACCATCCCAACATCGTGCAGATCTATGACTTTGGTGAGCAGGGTGGACGTTATTACCTGATCATGGAACTGGTCACGGGCGGGTCGGTGCGCGGACTGCTGCAGCGTCGCGCGACCTTACCCCGTGCCCGCACCCTCAACGACGACGTTGATCTGATTCGCCAGGCAGCCGACGCGCTCGCTTATGCGCACCTGGGCGGCATGGTTCACCGAGACATCAAGCCGGACAACCTTCTGCTGCAATCCGATTCGACCAGTCCCGGCAACCGCAATTACGTGGTGAAGGTGACCGACTTCGGCCTGGCGCGTCTGGCGAGCGGTGGAGTCCTGACCGCGACCGGCGTTACCATGGGAACACCCGCATACATGTCCCCCGAACAATGCCAGGGGATCGACCTCGACGGCCGCAGCGACATCTATTCGCTCGGAGTCGTTCTGTACGAGATGGTGACCGGCCTGCCGCCGTTCGAGGTCAAATCGCTGAGCGAGGCCGTTCACAAGCACGTCTACGTCGCACCGCCTTCACCACGTCAGACGAAGGCGGATGTGCCCGCCAACTTGGAGCAAATTATTCTGCGCTGTTTGGCCAAGAAGCCAGACGAGCGCTACCGCTCGGCCAGCGATCTCGCCTCCGCATTGCGCGGTATAACGGGTAACGCAGCGCCGATCAACGTCTCGCCGCCCGTCGGCCAGGTGAAAGCGCCACCGGTTCCTGCTTTCGCCACACCCAACGTTCCCGGCACCGCCTTTTCGCCCGTCTCGCCCGGTGGTCCGTCACCTGCCATGGCCACCATGCTCGGCGCCGCTTCGCAGCCGTTGATCCGCGTCACCGATGCCCGCGGCGAGGTGCTCAAGGAAGTCCCACTGACTTCAGCCGGACTCACTCTCGGTCGCCTGGCGGACAATGACATCGTCCTCGAGGGGAACGACATCTCGCGTCATCACCTGAAACTCGAGTGGGACGGTAGCCGCGTCACGGTCACCGATTTGGGATCGAGCAACGGAACACTCCTGGCGGACTCTCGCCTGTTGCCACAGGTGCCGCAGACCTGGAGCGCGCGTGACTGGGTTCGAGTCGGCACATTCTGGCTCCGCTATCAGGCGCCTACCATGCCGGACACCAAGCCCATACCGGGGGCCATGCCGCAAGCGGGTTTCGTCGCCGCCGCGGGTCCGGCAGGTCAGATGGCACCGGCCGTCCCGCAAATCGAGTCGACCCGCTTGCGCGTCACGCTCGATCAGGAACGGATCGCGCTTACTCCGGGTCAGCCGACGATCGTGCGCGCCATGCTCACCAACATGGGTTCGACGGTCGACCATCTGGGTGTGACGGTCGAGGGCGTGCCACCCGAGTGGGTGAAAGGACCGGGACAGGAGACGCAGCTGAATCCAGGCGCTCAGGCACCGGTCGCGCTCAACGTGAACGTTCCACGCGTGCCGAGCAGCACCGCGCAGGACTACGCAGTGACCGTCCGAGTCCATTCGCGCGAGAAGCCGGGCGAGACCTCCAGCGCCTATGCCCAATGGACGGTGCTGCCCTTCACCGGCGGCAACATGACCATGGAGCCGTCTCGGCGCGGCGGTCGCACTGGCGCGCGCTTCGCGGTGACGCTCCGCAACGATGGCAACTCCGAGGAGCACTACACTCTCTCCGGCAAAGACGACGAACAGGTGCTCCGTTACCGCTTCGAACAGGAGACTGTACCGCTCGCCCCGGGCGCGAACGCCAAGGTGCGGCTGAACGTCCGCTCCGAACGCCGCTGGGTCGGCACGTCACAGGGGCGGCAGTTCAGCATCCAGGCTACGCCAACGTCCGGCTCGCCGCCGTACAACACCAATGGCGACTATATCCATCGGGCGCTCATTCCGCCCTGGCTTCCACCGGCCGCATTAGCCGTGGCGGCGGCGCTCGCCTTCTTGATTTGGAAGCTGCTCAACCCGGCGCCCGTGCTGCCGAAGATCGACAGCATCACGCTCGATCCGACCAGCCCAATCGCCGGGCAGCCCTTCGTCGTTCACTGGACCGTACGCAACGCCAAAACGGTCGAGATTCGGCCGGTCGTATCGGGGCTCGACCCTGCCACGGGCCAGTTCGTGGTCAACGGCGGGTTACCCACCAACACAAACCTGACGCTGGTAGCGACCAACGATTCGGGATCGACGGAACAGCCGATCCCCATCTCAGTCGTCGTTCCGACGCCCACACCGACGCCACAGCCCGAGGGACCCAGCATTGACGCCTGGAGTGTGACGCCTGATCTGGGTCAACCCGGCCAGGTCGTGACGATCAAGTGGCAGGTCAGCAAGGCAGAAAAGGTCGAGATCGACGCCATCGGCACGGTGCCCAATCAGGGCGAGCAGACCATGACGCTGCAGGAGACGACCACCTTCCGTCTGACCGCGACCAATAAGGGGATCACCGAGACGCGTGTCAGCAAGGTCACGATCGTGGCGCCGACACCCGTACCGACACCGCCGTCTCAGACTGGCAATGGTGGCAGCGGCGGTACGGGCGGAAGTGGGAGTGGTAGCCAGACGCAGACGCCTCAGATGACGCCGACGATGGTTTCGGACCCGGTCATCACGCTGAGCGCTGATAAGTCGATCATCAATCCCTACGAGTGCACGACGCTCCACTGGACCATTCAAAATGCGAAGAGCGCCACGCTCGACGGCGATAAGATCGACCTCAATGGTTCGCGGGAGAACGTTTGCCCCACGAAAACGACGACCTACACGTTCGACATCATTTCGCTGATGGACAAGATGATCGAGCAGAAGCTGCTGATCCAGGTTAACCCCTGGATTCCGGACTATTTTGTCGAAGATTGGCGCAATACCGATCCGAACACAGGAGGCTTGACACGCCTGATCATCAGCAAGGTGGATGACAATACGCTCTCGTTCCATGGCTTCGGCAAAGTGTCACCCGGACGACTGCGATTGGGACGTGATCAACGTGCCCTTCACCGGCGCCAAGCTCGTCGGAACCTATGATTTCGGCTTCGAAAAGGTCGTCCTGACGGTGACGCGCAAGGGGGATGAGTTGACCGTTGACGCGCTCACGGATTACCCATCGACCAGTTCACAATCGGATCGAACCGACACGTACACGCTGAAACCGTATCGTCTGATCGTGCGCGATCCAAACCTGCAAATGCTGGTGACGCCAGAGCCGACGCCGTAGCGAAAAATTGGGGCATGGCCCGGCGAACCGAGACTCATTTGTTATGTCGACTTCGATGGTTCGCCCGCGTCTTCGTAGAGCCGGGATTATGGTCTTTGACGAATTAACTCGGTGCGGGGCCCGTCGGTCAACCTGGGTTAAATGGTCGTTGACGAAATAAACCGGTACTCGCGTCGCGTCCGCCCTGGGTTGAAAACCCAAGGCTGACCTACACGAAGCCCCTGAACGGGCTGATCATACGGCGGGCAAACGTAGGGAGGGACCTGTGCCCTCCCTTCGACCGAAGGTCGAGAGACCGCACAATCACTACCAATCTATTTCGTCAATCTCCCTCATCGCGTCCAGGACTGAACACGGTTGATCCAGTGGGCGCCATGAACGTCGCCCCTACCGGTGACTCTCGATGAGTTGCCGTAGGGCGCGATTCTTCACGTTCGCATCACCATTCAAGACACGAGCAGTGATCGCCTGGACTCGTCGATCGACGCCACCGTCTCGATTCCGGTCCCTCGCAACGTCACCTCAGCCACCGACTGCCCGTTCCGTGCGAACTGCAGCGTGGCCGTCTTGTTCCCAACCGACTGAGGGTTGAAGAGGACGATCGCCGTGCACGTCTGTCCCGGACCCACCGGTGACGCGCCGCAGGTGCTGCTGACGAGGACGAAATCGCCAGGATTCGCGCCTCCAAGATCCGGCTGGTCCAACGCAATCTGATTCTGCGTGTTGTTCACGAACGTGACGATGAAGGGCGAG
Source organism: uncultured Chloroflexia bacterium (assembly GCA_963815715.1). GTDB lineage: Bacteria > Chloroflexota > Chloroflexia > Thermomicrobiales > Thermomicrobiaceae > CALAGB01. The sequence goes on from CAWFHU010000001.1 coordinate 1,408,958, forward strand.
CTCTTCTTGTTTACCTCTTGCGTGCCGAATATCACGTCGGTCGGCAGGATGTCGGTCGCCGCCGCGGTCCCGACTCCACCGGTCAATGGCACGAAGTGTGGGTTGCCGGAGGCGTTGTCGTCGATCTGTAGCTGGGCTGTAACCTTCGCCGCCCGCACGAAGACGACCGACGGCGTGTAGACGATCTGCACGTTGCAGACGTCGTTCGGCTCGAGAGTCGAATCGGAACAGATGTCGCTGGTGATCCGGAACTGATCCGGAAATTCGCCGACGAGCTCCACACTCTGGATATCGAGATTCGCGTTGCCCGAGTTCGTCACGGTGACGATCATCGGCTGGCTGGTCGTATTCATCGGCTGACCCGGGAATGTCAGTTCGGTCGGATCGATGACGGCCACCGGCGCAGGCTCCGGAGTCGGCGTCGGCGATGGGGTGGGAGTCGGGCTCGGCGTCGGTGACGGTGTTGGCGTCGCGGTCGCCTGCGGCGCAGGCGTGGCTTGTTGTGTCGTCGGGGTGGCGACGGGTGAAGCAGACGGTGTGGCCGCGGGGGTTCCGCCGGCAGAGCTCACGACGCTGAAGCTGATCGATTTCTCCGGCGATTGGTTGCCGGCGAGATCGGTAGCGCGAATCGAGATCGTGTGATCGCCCGTTTGGTCGACCTTCAGCAGCGGGCGGAAGCTGGTGTCATTGGAATAGGCCGTCCAGGCACCCTTATCGAGTTGGTATTCGATCGAACTGACGCCGCTCAAATTGTCGAACGCCTGAATCGCCACCTGCGCCGAGCCGATGTATTGCTCAGCGGCCGAGGAGGGCTGGAGCAGACCGGGAACGTCTCGTATCGAGGCGATCAATGGATCGTTTGGCTGTGCGTTCGTGCCGGTCGTGCCGCTGATCGAGGCATCTAGGCTGGGGGCGGAATGGTCGATGGTGAACTTCACCCAACTGACGGCGGACGCATCGCTCTTGTGCTTGACCATCACGTAATAGACGCCGTCCTTATCGAGCGTGATCGGGCCCTGGATAGGGGTCAGGGTGATGGATTGGTTGATGATCTGGACCGCTGGTAGCACGGCGGGCGTTCCGGTAACTGAGGTCGCGTCTGCTGGTGGCGCGCCGCCAAATGAGAAGTCGGCAATGCCCGCCGAATCAACGTCGGTCGCTGTCGCGGCCACGTTGATCGTCACGGGATTCCGGTAGACTCCGCCATCACTGACACCCTCGATCTCGACGCCCCCGCCATTCACGACCGTGGCGCGAGTGCAGGTCTTCCCCGGTCCGCTGTAGGTGATGATCCAGGCCGGGTTGTAGCCCGAGTTGAGAAAGGTCTGCAACGTCTTCGTCGACGTGCCGTCCCACGGGTCGGTGACGAGATAGTTGGCGCCGACGCCGCCCCCTCCCGCGGTCACCACCACGAAGTGGGAGCCGGTCTGTCCCCTGAGCATGCCGACAATGGCAGGGTTGGCCCGAATGCAGCACGGAATCTAGCTTGTCCCAGCTGAACTCGGTTCGATCGCCGCCACTGACCACCCCGTTGGTGCACGACGTCGCCTGCGACCAGAGGATTGGGTCAGCGTTGGCTCCGAGACACTGGTTGAGCAGATCGGGCGTTGTCTGTGCGCCGTAGTAGTTGAGCAGCATGGTCGTTGAGGTGAGCGCGCAGCCGAACCCGCCAACCGTGTCGCCACCCGCCTGCATTACCTGCTGGCGCCAGGCTGGGTCGTTCTGACTGAAGACCGGTACACCGCAGCCCTGACCGTTCAACGGCGATTGCGCTGGCTGCGTCGAAGCGGCTGAAGTCGAAGTCGCCGCTGCTGGCACAGTCTGGAACTGACCGGTCTGCGTATCGACGTGGATCTCCTTCGGCGCTGCCGACCCAGCCTGCGACACGTCCGGAAAGATGAGCGTTCGATTGTCCATGCTCCAGCATAGAGGTTGATCGGATCCGGCGTAAAGCGTTTGCGGGTTGAACTGAGCTTGCACCGGCACCTGCACCGGTTGTCCACCGGGCGACACAACCCACAATTCGAGCTGAGTCTGACCCTGTCCCGCGGCCGTTTCCGGAGCCTTGACGTAGGCCAGTTTGCTGCCATCCTGCGACCAGATCGGCCGTGTCGGCCAGAGACCTTTGGGCACGCTGGCTACCAGGTGGGGCTCACCTGGATTGGCCACGTTGACGTACCAGATCTGAGCGTTGTCCATCATCTCGTTGCCCGCAGTGACGTACGCCAGCTTGCTTCCATCGCTGGAGAGCGAGAGGAGCGGGCTGAAGAGACCCGGCAGAATGTTGCCCGGCTCGGTTCGCAGTATCTTGAGCGAGTCGTTGGCCGGGTCGGACAGCAGAATCGCGGTGGTCAGGTCGTCGCTGATCAGGCTAGCCTGAGCAGGGGGTGCCCCGGCACACGTTGCCACCAGCGGCACGGGCGACGAGGGTGATCCCGATCCACGGAACGCGAACAGATAGACCGCTCCACTTAGCAACAGCAGCAGCGCGAGAGCTCCGGCCCCGATCAGCGCCCACGGCGGGGTGCTCTCGAAATCCTCATCGAACTCGCTGGCCGCGGAGCGCACACGCTCAATCGGCGACTCGTTGATGATTGTCGGCGTTCCGCCTCCTTGCTGCATCACAGTGGGAGTGCCGGCGGGTTGCCCCTGAGTGCTGTTGAGAACGGTCGGCACAGCTGCAAATGGCGCAGTGAGACGAGCCGTCGTTTCGGCCAGGACCGAGCGAGCACCGCTCGACGTTACGCGGATAACCAGTGAAGTCGACTGGAGCGCGCTCGCAGGAGGGATATTGAGGTTGAGAATCGCGGTCGATTCCTGACCACTGAGGAGGTGCAGGGCAGGCGGGCTGAAGCTCAGCCAGGACGGGTCGATACCGCGGGCACCCAGCCTGAACGTGACCTCCGTCGCGCCCAGATTGGTGACGGTGACGACAAGCTGATATTGCCCACCAGGCGCAATCGGCAGTTCCGCCGGAGACACACGTACGGTTGCCCCAGCCACGCTCTCCACCTCATGAATATTCGGGATAGCTCCACCCGTCACACAGTCTAGCGCGTTCGCGGACGTAACGGGAGAGGCGATACGCACCGTCTCGTCCCGCATTCGTGCGTGGATCCACGGCGGGCGACGCCTGAGTCGAATTGGCACGAGGTCATGGTTCCGGTCAGCCGGTCGCCACGCCGTTCAGTATGTCGCGTGAGCCAGAACGTAAACCGTGCTGCGATACTCACTCACGCCTCTATAATTGATCTGGCTTTCCGTTTGGACACTCGTGCGCATCGAGGTGAGCGATGGTCGGCCCTCCTTCACCGCGTCCTGAACGACAAGGTGCATCCCCGCTGCTGGTCGGTCGCGAGCGGGAGCAGGCCATTCTGCAACAGGCACTTGACGACATGCTCAGCGATCACGGCTCGCTCATGCTGGTGAGTGGTGAAGCGGGCATCGGCAAGACGACGCTTGCTATGGATCTCGCCCGGAGCGCGGCCGAGGCTGGAGCCTTGACGCTCACCGGACACGCCTACGATCTGTCGGTCACGCCTCCCTTTGGTCCCTGGCTCGAGATCTTTGAGGAGTATCCTCGATCGGAGACCTTGCCCCAAGTGCCGGATTTCACACACGATATTGAAGCATCCTCGGATCTCGGCAGCGGGGCTCGACTGCTAGCCGCGGCTCGAGAATTCTTTGTCTCCATCGCGACGCAACGGCCGCTTGTGCTCGTACTCGACGATCTCCAATGGGCTGACCAGGCCAGTCTCGACTTGCTGCGCGTTATGTCCCGTCGTCTTGCTACCCACCGGATTCTCATCGTGGCGACCTTTCGGCCGGATGAACCGGGCCGAGATCACCCTCTCTACCAACTGTTGCCGCTGCTGATCAGTGAGGCTGGGGCTCATCGTCTTGACGTGCGACCGCTCGACCAGGCCGGACAACGAGCATTGCTGTTGAACCGCTACGACCTCGCCGACACGGATCAGGCTCGGCTCGAACGCTATCTGACAGAACATGCCGAAGGCAATCCGCTTTACGCCGGTGAATTGCTGCGCAGCCTAGAGGAGGAGAGTCTGTTAGTGCCAGGCGAGAGCCGGTGGCAGCTGAGCAATCTAGAGCGGTTGCGTGTTCCCGCGGTGCTGCGGCAAGTGATCGAACGACGACTGGCGCACCTTGACCCAGACGTTCGCTCTCAACTCCAGGTCGCCGCGATTATCGGTCAGGAGGTTCCGCTCAACCTTTGGCAGAACGTCGCTGAGATGAGCGAAGACGTGCTCGCGGGGGTCATCGAGCAGGGGCGGGCCGCCTATCTTATCGAGGAGGAGCCTGGTGGCACGAACTGTCGATTCTGCCACGCATTGCTGCGGGACGCGCTGTATCAGGAGATGAGTGCGGTACGACGGAGGCGCTGGCACCGCAGTGTAGCGGAGCACCTATCCGGAATGCCGTTCCCCGACGTCAATGCAGTGGCATATCACTTCAGTCAGGCCGGCGATAGCCGGGCGGTCGAGTGGCTGTTACGGGCGGGCGATCGGGCTCAACGCACCCATGCCTGGATCAGCGCCGCGGATCGATTCGAGGCCGCCGCATCACTCAGCACTGACTCGCAAGAGCGTGGGTGGCTGCTGGTGCGCTCTGGCTGGCTGCGTCGCATGGAGAACGCGCGACGTTCCATCGACTGTGCGGACGAGGCCGTAAACCTCGCGGACCTCGTGACCGATGAGTCCCTCAGAGCGTACGGAACCTATAGCCGCGGTCTGTTCCGCTGCTACACGGAGGATATTCGACGGGGGATTAATGACCTCGAGACGGGCATCGAACTCCTGGATAGGCTCGAACCTCCAGAGCGAAGCCGACTTCGCACGCAATTGTTTGAGTGGGGACTGGATGCGGGAGACCCTCGCGGTGTCCTGACTGTTTGGTACTGCTCCGTAGGTCGATACGCCGAGGCTCGACGCCTGGCGCTCCTCGTCGCCGAAGCTGAACCACCGCCACGGTCTCCGTTCAATATTGGAGGATCGAGCTTGGCGGACGCCTACTCGACCCTGGCAATCGCGCATGCGGCGCTGGGAGAGGTTGACGAATCTCTGAGGGCCTTTGCTCGCTCTGACGAATTCGTTCACGAGGCCGGAGACGACTTTCAACGAGGACTGACGGCGGCAGGGATCCTCTTCACGGTGATCCTGCCGTATTTCACTGATCGATTAGACGAGCGACAGCGCCTTGTCAGGATCGTGACCGAAGCCCTCGAGCACGCCGGCGGTGTTCGAGAGCAGGACCCGCGCGTGGAATACGCTCTGCACCTTCTGGTCGAGGGCTATTGGCATGAGGTGCGCGAAATGATGACGAGCGAGGATGGCTCAGGGTGGCTCCTCGCACCGTTGGCACGAGATCAGGGAGATCCACGGACCGCCTGGAAAATGGTCAAGGACCTATTGCCCTCCGGGCCCGATACTGAACTCGGTGCTGTCGGCTTCTTCGCGGGCACGACTTACCTGCGCCTCGCCGCAGCCCTGTCACTGGACGAAAACGATTACGACGCCGCACGAGCATGGCTAGAGGCGCACCACCGCTGGCTCACCGCAAGTGGAGCAGTGCTCGGTCGCGCCGATGGAGATCTCCTCTGGGCTCGCTATCACCACTCTATGGGAAACTTTCTCGAGGCCCGCGCGCACGCGGAGCGAGCGCTCGCACAGGCCGGAAATCCTCGTCAGCCTCTCGCCTTACTTGCAAGCCACCGAATGCTCGGCGGGCTCGATATCGCACAGGAACGCTATGCCGGCGCCGAAACTCATCTTCAGCAAGCGCGGACGATCGCCGAGGCTTGTGCCGCCCCATATGAAGCGGCGTTGACACTTCTCGACCTTGCCGAGCTGCGCCTGGCCCAGCGCCGGAGTGATACCGCTATTGCGCTGCTCAATGATGTTCAGACGATTTGCGAACCACTCGGAGCGAAGCCGGCGCTCGAACGAGTCAGTAGCCTGCGGCAGCGCGTCGCCCAACTCCCGACGAAAGCCTTCGGCTATCCGGCCGGCCTCAGCCAGCGCGAGGTCGAGGTGCTGCGATTGGTGGCTGAGGGACTGACCGATGCCGACGTCGCGGAACGACTCTTCGTCAGCCGCCGTACGGTCACCTCGCACCTGACCAGCATCTACAATAAGATCGGCATCGGCTCACGGGCGGCCGCGGCTGTCTGGGCTAAGGAGCACGACCTCATCTGATCGGCCGCGACTCTTCCTCACATCACCATCTCCATCTCTCCACGTCCGATGCGTCTCTTCGCATTGCGCGATATACTTAATGGCGTTTCCTCCCACTTCCGCCGGCCGAATCCGTATCCCATCCGATGTTGACGACTCCCCGCACTCCCATACTCAAACCATCGACATTGAGTTGCAGGGAGCAGCCAAGGTGACCGGCGACCACGAGGACGCCAGCCGACAAACGAGCGGCAACGTCAGGCTTACAGTGCACTGAAGCGAAAGGAGGACGATCGAGCGAATTGGAAACACGCGCAACGTCGGTAGCAGGTAGGGACTGCCAGCGTGGTCGCCCAAAGAATCGCACGTCTGATAGCTTGAGGCGCTCTGTGCACACGAAAAGGAGGAATCGCGATGCCACGTTACGTTGTCGAACGCACCTTCCCGAACGGGCTCCAGATCCCGGTGACCGAAGAGGGAGCAACCGCCCTCATGAACGTCGTCGGCACCAATGCCGATCAGGGTGTGACCTGGGTTCACTCCTACGTCAGTGAGGATAAGGAGAAGACCTTCTGCATTTACGACGGCCCGGATGCCCAGGCGATCCGACGCGCCGCCGAGCGCAACGGGCTTCCGGTCGACCGCATCACGGAGGTTACCGTCCTCGACCCGTACTTCTATCGCTGACGGCCGTCCCCGATTCCCCGCTGACACGGACGTGAATCTCAATCTGCCGACCAGCAACGCCGGATCGGACCGCTCATGGTCTGGTCCGGCGCTCTTGTGTCCGCCGCCACACACGACTCCGCGACGCACCTCAGATCCGCTCATAGCTGCAATCGACGACCTGCCTGGCAACCCGTATGCTATCCGCGTTGACGAGCAGTGACAGACGTGAATGGGAGAGAGACGCGATGACGCAGAAGTCAGTCCGGCCCGAGGTGCTACGGGCGCTTCAGACGCTCAACACGCCAACCGTGGCCAACGCCATTGAGACCTTCGACGTTCGTCCGCGCAGCACGGGTTTCATGCTCTCCGATGTACGCTGCGCCCTTCCGAACCTCGGCGTGATGGTCGGCTACGCGGCGACGGCCAAGATTCGCGCCACGCTCAAACCGGATCCCGATGTGGCCGTGAACCGGCGGGTGATGTGGGAGCACATCCTCTCCATGCCGGAGCCGCGGGTCGTCGTCATCCAGGATCTCGATGAGGTGCCGATCGGCTCGTTCTGGGGTGAGGTCAACGCCAATATCCACCGCGCGCTCGGCTGCGTCGGAACCGTGACCAATGGCGGCGTTCGTGATCTGGACGAGGTCGAGGCGCTCGGCTTCCACCTGTTCGCAAGCCACATCCACGTCTCGCACGCCTACGTCCACGTCGTCGAGGTCGGGACGCCGGTCGAGATTGGCGGCATGACGGTGAATCCCGGTGATCTGCTGCACGGCGACAAGCATGGCATCACCGACATTCCGCTCGACATCGCCGACGATGTCTTTCAGGCCGCGATGGATGTGGAGGCTCGCGAGCGTCGGATCATCGACCTGTGCAAGTCGCCTGACTTCAGCATCGATAAGCTGAGCGACCTGTACGGGTAACGCCAGCGCTGGCGCCGAATAAAGCATGTCATACTTGCGGAAATGGGGACAGACGGCTCAGCAGATAAACTCGGTGCCAGGGAGAGCTGCGGGCGAGCTGGTTCGAACGTGAGGTTGATGAGCATGAACACAGTGAAGCCGCGTTACGTCGTCGACGAGGGCGGGAACCGAGTAAGCGTCATTATCGGCGTGGATGAGTACCGCGAGTTCCTGGAGGCACTTGAGGAACTTGAGTCCATCCGTGCCTATGACGCTGCGAAGGCATCATCAGACGAGATTATAGAGTTCGACCAGGCGATCGAAGAGATCGAACGCGAGCGACATTGACCTATTCGATCCGAATCTCTCGCCAAGCACAGCGTGAGTTGGCGCAACTTCCCGATGATGCCTATAACGCCGTCCGCGATGCGATCCGGTCTCTTGGACAATCACCGCGTCCGAACGGAGTTCGGAAACTGATCGGGCGTGAAGGCTGGCGTATTCGGGTCGGCCACTACCGAGTGATCTTTGAAATCGACGATGGTCCACGGGAGGTTCTAGTACTCCACATCGGACATCGTCGGGATGTCTACCGTTGATCACCTGTGAGTCGCCGACCAACAGTCGTCGAAGCGCGCGCGCAAGATCATCGATAAGCTGAGCGAGCTGTACGGGTAGCAGGAGGATCTCATGCCGTTGCGGACCAGACTGTGTGACCTCCTTGGGATCGAACTCCCAATCATCCAGGCTCCCATCGGCAGCGCCACCGGCTCTCGGTTGGCGAGCGCCGTGTCGAATGCCGGAGGGCTGGGGATGCTCTCAATCACCTGGCGCTCTCCTGAGGCGGTCCGGCGTGTTCTACGCGAGACCAGGGACCTGACCGACAAACCGATAGCGGTCAATCAGGTGCTGCACTGGGACCCGGGAGACCGCCTCGAAATCGCTCTGCAGGAGGGCGTGCGAATCTTCTCTTTCTTCTGGGGAGACCCAGCGCCCTACATCGAGTTCTTGCACCAGGCCGGCGCGTTGGTGATGCACACGGTCGGCAGCGCCGAGGAAGCACGACGCTCCGTCGATTCAGGCGTCGACGTCATCATCGCCCAGGGTTGGGAATCCGGCGGGCACGTTTGGGGAGACGTAAGCACGATGGTGCTGGTTCCGGCAGTCGTGGATGCGGTCGATCCGGTCCCCGTCGTGGCCGCCGGTGGCATCGCCGACGGACGCGGCCTCGCGGCCGCCCTGATGCTGGGGGCCTCGGGCGTCTGGCTCGGCACACGTTTCGTCGCCAGCGAGGAATCTGATTTACACCGAATACACAAGGAAATGGTCGTCAGCCACAGCGAGCGCGATACGGTGTACGGCGAACCGTTCAACGTAGGCTGGGAGGATTCCCCGCATCGGGCGCTGCGCAACAGCACGCTCGCGGCGTGGGAGGCGGCCGGGCGCCCGGCATCCAACCGTCCCGGCGAGGGGGACACGATCGCAACCTATGCCGATGGAACACCGGTGGTCCGCTATACCAGCGTCATCCCAGGCCCAAACATGACAGGTGACCTCGAGGCTCTGGCTCTCTTTGCCGGGCAGAGCGCTGGGTTGATTCACACCGTCGAGCCTGCCGGGAAGATCGTCGCCGACCTGGCGCGGGAAGCCGAAGAGGCATTGGCGCGCGGAACGCGGATGAAGTAGCACGGCGAAATCCATGTAGTTCGTTTATCTAATAAGGTCGTCCCGATGTCATTCGCGGCGGGTCAGTGGATTGAGCTCGTCCCTGGACCAACTCGCAGGGTTTCCGAGAACGTAGTCATAAATATCATCGAACTCGCGCTTGGAACGTATTACACGTTCAAAGTAGTTGCGTTGCCAGCCAAAGTCCTGCATTACGTCGCGGCGAATGATCCGAGCGCTGGAAGCTTTGAAGGTTCTGACGATTTGTCCGAGCGTCGTCACCTTGATGTCCTGAGCGTCGTGAAGTTCCTTTGCGTTCATTTGCACACGGTCTGGGGCATCCGAGTCAGACGACTCCATGATCGAGATGACGACGTGCACATGGTTCGGCATGATTACGTAGGCATCGACGACGACGGCAGAGAATCGATCAGCGAGGTGTCTCAGCGCGTCGTCAACAATTTGTCCAACCGCGGTCAGTTCGACAGATAGCTCATTGATCCTACTGAGCGTCTCGGCGCGCTCTTGGGTGCAAATCGTTACGAAATACGATCCAGGCGACGAATAGTCGTGTTCGGGTAGCCGAATTGAGCGACGGTGATGGATGGTGGGATCAAAAGTGGACACTCGTGCCTCCGTGGCAGTGCTGCGCCTTTTGATGGTTTGGGCGCCATGAATGTCGCCCCTACGGGGATAAACCCACGAATTGTGTGGTGGCGCGATTGATTGCGCTCGATTGGACGCCTTACGAACATCCGTAGGGGCGACATTCATGGCGCCCAGCATGATGCGGCACCTGTCTGACATCTCGGGAAGCGTAATAACCACCCCTGCATCCCTGATCGCGTCCGTTCGATGTCAACGGAATCCCTCGCAACCCCCCGTGATAAACTTATCGGTCGATATGTCAGCGTATGAGACCGGGCACAATGTGAACATTCAGCTTCAACCAACTTCAACCGATCAACATGACGAGCGGCAGGGACAGGCGACGCCCGCCAGTCGCCGTCAACGTCCGACGACGTTGCACGACCTGACGCTCGACGAGCTCGAAGTGCGTCTGACCGAGGATGGACTGCCTCGCTTCCGCGCGCGCCAGATCTTCAGCTGGGCCTATCAGCAGCTCGCCGCCAGCTATGAGGACATGACGGTCCTGCCCAAGACGTTGCGTGCCGAACTGGCTGAACAGCTGCCGATGTCGCGGCTGGATCTGGTGCGAACCGTTGAGACGGATGACGGTCAGACGCGCAAACTCCTTTTCCGCACCTTCGACGGCGAGCATCTCGAGACGGTCCTGATGTTCTATCCGGACCGCACCACCGTTTGCGTCTCCTGCCAGGTCGGCTGTGCCGTCGGCTGCGCCTTCTGCGCCACCGGCATGATGGGTCTGACGCGCAATCTGACCACCGGCGAGATGGTCAGCCAGGTCATCGAAGCCGCTCGCGAGGCCACAAAGCTGGACCGCACCCTCACCAACATCGTCATGATGGGCATGGGCGAACCATTCCAGAACTACGCCGCCGTGATGAAGATGGTGAGCATCCTGCACGATCCGCAGGGCATGAATTTCGGCGCTCGCCGCACCACGCTGTCGACGTCCGGGCTCATCCCCTTCATCGACCGGCTGGCCGAAGAGCCGTTCCAGGTGAAGCTGGCGGTCTCGCTCCATGCACCGAATGACGAGCTGCGCAATCAACTGGTGCCGCTCAACCGGCGCTATCCGGTGGGCGAGTTGATCTCCGCGTGCAGACGCTACGTCGAGCGCACCAGTCGCCGCGTCACGTTCGAATACGCGTTGATCAAGGACGTCAACGACAGCGACGAAGTGGCTCTTGAGCTGGCCAGAGTACTGCGCGGCCTCCTCTGCCACGTCAACGTCATCCCACTCAATCCGACGCCAGCCGCGCCATTCGAACGGCCGTCGCCGGAACGCATCGAGCGCTTCGCCAGTCTGCTGCGCGACCGCGGCATTCCTGCCACCGTGCGTTATTCGCGTGGCGTCGATATCGCCGCCGCTTGTGGCCAGCTGCGAGTCGAGCATGAGCAGCGCGAGACTGTTGCTTCTGGCGATCGCCGCTAGCCTCGAAGGAGCCGTCCATCACACGCGTTGCCTTCTTCGACCCCTTCTCCGGAGCGAGTGGCGACATGGTGCTGGGCGCGCTGATCGATGCCGGTCTGCCGCTCTCCGCGCTGCGGGATGGACTTCGAAGCGCTCGATCTGACCGGATATCAACTCCACAGCGAGCAGGTCGAACAGCACAGCATCACCGGGACACGCGTCCTGGTGCGGCTCGACGATCCAGCCGAGCAACCTGCTCGAAGCTGGTCCGATATCCGCACGCTCATCGAATCCTCTCGTCTCGACGAACAACCCAAACGGACGGCGTTCGAGGTCTTTTCAGCGCTTGCCGAAGCCGAAGCGGCCGTGCATGGTACGTCACCGGAGGACGTCCACTTTCACGAGGTCGGGGCGGTCGACTCGATCGTCGACATCGTGGGCGCGGCCATCGGGCTGGATCTGCTGGGCGTCGAGCGCATCTTCAGCGGACCGATCAGTTTAGGCCACGGGTTCGTCAAGACACGCCACGGTCTGCTCCCCGTGCCCGCGCCGGCCACCGCTGAGCTTCTGTCCCATGGTTCAGCGCCGACCCGCACGCTGGACGTCGAGGCTGAGCTTCTGACTCCCACCGGAGCCGCGATCCTGACGACCTTGGCCGAGTTTCGCCGCCCAGTCATGCGCACGTCAGCCGTCGGTTACGGCTTCGGGCGACGCGAGCTTCCCTGGCCCAACGCGTTGCGATTGTGGCTCGGCGAGCTTGATGATGAGGATGCGGTCGATCAGTGGTCCTCTCCGACAGAGCTCCTGCTCGAGACCAATATCGACGACATGAATCCGGAGTTCTACGAGCCGCTCATCGAGCGGCTCTTCGACGCAGGTGCGCTCGACGTCTTCTTGACGCCGATCAGCATGAAGCGCGGACGCCCCGCCACCAAGCTGAGCGTCATCTGCGCTGAAAACCTGCGCGACGAGCTGGACGCCATCCTGATTGAGCACTCATCCACGCTGGGGGTGCGCGCCATTCCAATCGACCGCACCAAGGCCGGGCGGCGCATCGAGCGGGTCGTGACCCGCTGGGGCGACGTGCGCGTCAAGCTCAAAATCTGGCACGGTCGCGTCCTGGACGCTGCGCCGGAATACGCCGATTGCCTCAGCATCACGCGTGAGACCGGTATGCCGATCCGGCACGTCTACGGCGAGGTCTCGCGCATCGCCGAAGCGTTCATCGGTCGACGGATCGACTCAGAGCGCTAAGATCTCCGCAAAGACCAGTCATCCGAAACGATCGCCGGGGTTGGCGATCCTCAACATGGCCATCCTCGCGTGTCGATTGGGCACATCGTCCACCCTTTTCTCATGCTTTTCTCAGGTATTTGACAGGTTCGAGGTCTAGCATCTGTGTAAGGGCGTCACGATCTCGTGAATTCGTGGCGGCCATCGAGCGCTCGATGAGAGAAGGGCCAGATCTACGCTCCATGGGATTGCCTCCTTGATGAGATCGGCACCGGAACCAATCGCCACATCCCGTCGTCCCGCATTGACGCGCCGCGCCCTGTTCGGAGCCGGGCTAACGGTCATTGCCGGGGCGCTTGCTGCTTGCGCCCGCAAGTCGTCCGATCCGACCGCGACCGCCGTCGACCGACAGGTCACACCCACCCCAGTCGTCCAACAAACCGCGCCATCGAGCGCGACGCCCGCGTCGACGGTTGTCAAGCACGTTGTCTTTCTCGATCCCGGGCATGGTGGCGTGGATGAGGGGGCCATCGGCGTCGCCAACAACGGGCAGACGGTGCTGGAAAAGACGATCGCACTGGCAATTGCCAAGCAGGCGCAGTCCTTGTTGCGGGATGCCGGTTACGAGGTCGTCCTATCCCGCACGACGGACGAATTGCCGGACGTCACCGCCGACGATCTGACCGCTGATGGCATGGCGCTGACACCGGCCGGAATACTCAACGATCTGCAGCGACGAATCGATCGCGCGAACGCGAGCCACGCCGAGCTCTTCCTCAGCATTCATCTCAACGCCAACGATGATCCGGCCGCACGCGGAACCGAAACCTATTACGATTCGGCCCGCTCGTACGGCGTCGAAAACAAGCGTTGGGCGGAGCACGTTCAGAGTGAGGTCATCGACTCGTTGCACGGACAGGGGTACACCACCCCCGACCGCGGCATCATCGACGACACGGAGCTCGACACCGGCGGTCTCGGCGCCTTGCCCGACTCGTACAACCATCTGGTACTGCTCGGTCCGGCGGTGGATGGGTTGCTTCGTCCCACACTCATGACCGGCGCGTTGAATGAGTCCCTCTTCCTCAGCAACCCCGACGAGGCGTCCGCGGCGCTTGAACCCCAAATGCAAAGCCTGATTGCCGCTGGCTACGCGCAGGCTGTCGTGCGCTATTTCCAGTCGAATTCCTGACATTGCTCTGGTTCACTCATTGCGCTCGATTGGATCGACCGCGCGACGCGCGCAAGCGGCTTGCGTTGGTGGGATGATTGGGTGAATGAGAGGAGCGAGACGATAGCGCCGGGAACATCATCGGGATACTTCGGAAACGGACTCCCCTTCAATCGATTCGGTCATGGATCGCGCATCGTCGTGATCTTTCAAGGCCTGTTGCTTGAGAACAAGCCACTCAGCGGGCTCTCGTCCAAGATCTTCACGCGTATCTATCGCTTTCTCGGCGCGGAACATACCGCCTACATCGTCACGCGTAAGACCAATCTTCCTGATGGTTATACGCTACAGGATATGTCGGACGACTACGCCGAGATGATCGAGAGGGAGTTCGGCACCGCCGTGGACGTGATTGGGACGTCGACCGGTGGATCGATTGCCCAGCACTTCGCCGCCGATCACGCCGATCTGCTGCGTCGCCTGGTCCTCCACTCCAGCGCCTACATTCTGAATGAGCGTGCTCGGGCCTCGCAGATGCGCATGGGAATGCTTGCGCGCCAGCGAGACTGGGTGGCCGTGGCAGGCGAATCGTTACAGTTCGTGGTCCCGCGCGACCGTTGGTTCACCGGAATGGGTGTACGGCTCGGCTCGCTCGCCCTGTCGCTGACGGCGCCGAAGGATCCATCCGACCTGATCGTCACCGTCGAGGCAGAAGACAAACACGACTTCATCGATCGCCTGGCTGAAATCCAAGCGCCGACCCTGGTCGCGGCCGGGAAGGCCGATCCGTTCTACTCGGAGGAGCTGTTCCGCAAGACGGCCGAGGGGATCCCGGATGCACGACTCAATCTCTATCCCGACATGGGACATCCCGCATCTGGAAAGCAATTCGCGCGTGACGTCCTGGCATTCCTTTCGGAGCGCGAGCCAGAGCACGCGGAGTCTCACGGAGCGGCAGCGACCACGAGTACCTGATCGCGGGATGCCATCGCGACCGCACCCAACTCGGATACAATGGCGCGGCTACAGCGGTCGAGACGTGTACGGCGTGCCTGCGTGCATCGGGGCGGCTCGATCGAGGGATGAGCGGAGCGGGGGAACCTTCAATGGCGCGATGGCGAGCGGTGGGATCGCCACTTTCCGGTGTGCCTGCCGTCCCGATGGCTGTCCTCCTCGTCGTGGTCCTCTTCGTCTACGCCAGCACCTACCTGCTCATCTCGCTCTTGCCAGTCCACATCCGCAACCTCGGGCACAGCGAGTCGAGCGTCGGCACCATCATGAGCCTCTTCAGCCTCTCCGCGCTCGTTACCCGACCATTCGCCGGGCTGCTCGCCGATCGAGCCAGCCGCCGCCATTCGATCTTCATCGGGGCGATCTTCATTGGGCTGAGCTGCATCGGCTACGCGATCGCGGGTGCCAACTCGATCTTCGTGGCGCGAATCCTGAATGGCATCGGCTGGGGCGCCGTGACCGCGGCGACGGCGACCGTCGCGGCCGACCTGGCGCCATCGAACCGTCGCGGAACGATTCTCGGCATCTACGGAACCGTCACCGGCCTGGCGCTGGCCGTCGGGCCTAGCGCTGGAATCTGGATGTCGCGTCATGTCAGCCTCACCATGTCGTTTCTGGTGGCGGCTGGCTGTGGATTCGGCGCTGCACTGGCGATCCTCTTCCTACGCACGCCGCCGCCCGCGGCGAACGTCAGACGACCTCAGTTGAGCATGGTCCAGATGTTCAGCCGCACCGCCATCGCGCCCGCCTCGATCATGCTCTGCTTCACGCTGATCTACGGAACGGTCCTCACGTTCATCCCGCTCGTGACACGTGACCGGGGACTCGGCGATTCGGGTCCGTTCTTCGCGGTCTTTGCCGTGGCGCTGATTTTCCTACGCATTTCGGGTGGCGGACTCTCCGATCGTTTGGGTCGCTTCGCCGTGATCGGACCCGGATTCGTCTCCTGCGCCATCGCCATGACCGTGTTAGCCTACGCGGAGAGTCAGGCGATCTTGCTGACCGGGGCGATCCTGTTCGCCGTGGCGTTCGCGTTCATCCAGCCGGCGACCCAAGCGTGGGCGGTGGATCGCTCACCGGTGCACGCGCGCGCCACCACCCTCTCGACGGTGGTAGCGGCGCAGGATCTCGGCATCAGCTTCGGCGCCATTGGAGCCGGATTCATCGCAGATGCGTTTGGCTACACGGACCTGTTCCTGATTGCGACCGCCGTGGCCGCCTGCGGACTGGCTGTGGCCGTTTCGGTCTATTTCAAGACCCGACGCCTGGAGCCACCCTCGGCCGTGCACGCGGTCGGTTGCCCTGTGGAGGGCGAGGAACTTGGATGAATCCAGCGATACTCCGAGCGCGTCAGATCAAGGCGCTCTACCAGCGTGAGATCACCGGGCTCAACCGCAATCATCATCTGGATGACGACGCGCGGCGCGAGCATGCCGAGCAGCTCTGGCAGCAAGCAAACGAGCGCATCAGTCGCCTGCGTGAGGGTATTGCAGATGACATCGAGTCCTTCTCAGCCGACGAGCGAGCGCTCTTCGATCCACCGAAACGACCAGACTATCTCGAGCCGATCGACTGATGGACCAGGAGTTGCTGATCGGATAGTGCGCGTGTGAAGCCGTTCGCTCGGGTCCGATCTTCGCACTCCGCGCTGCATGACGAAGGAAGACCACTATGCGTGCGATGCTCCTCGAACAGCCAGGGAAACCTCTCCGATTGGCCGACGTGCCGAAACCGAAACCGAACGACGATCAGGTCCTGATGCGCGTGCATACCTGCGGCATCTGTCGCACCGACCTCCACATCCTTGACGGCGAGCTATCATCACCCAAGCTACCGTTGATCATGGGGCACCAGATCGTTGGGACCATCGAAGCGACCGGCCGCAACGTGAAAGATCTGCGGAAGGGTGATCGCGTCGGCGTGCCCTGGCTCGGATGGACCGACAACACGTGCCGCTACTGCGAAACACGCCGGGAAAATCTCTGCGAGAACGCCAAGTTCACCGGCTACGACATCGACGGCGGCTATGCGGAATACTCCGTGGCAGACGCGCGATTCTGCTTCCCCATTCCGAAAGGGTATCCGGATCTGCAGGCCGCGCCGCTCCTCTGTGCCGGCCTGATCGGCTATCGGGCGTTGCGCTTCGCCGGCGAGGGAAATCATCTCGGCCTTTACGGCTTCGGCGCCGCGGCGCACATCATCGCGCAGGTCGCCATCCATCGAGGCTGGAAGGTGTATGCCTTTACTCGGCAAAGCGACGAGGAGTCGCAAGCATTCGCCAAACAGCTTGGCGCGGTCTGGGCTGGAGCGTCGGACGAGCAACCACCTGAGGAACTCGATGCCGCCATCATCTTCGCGCCGGTAGGCTCGATCGTCCCCGCCGCGCTTCGGGCAGTTTGCAAAGGTGGACGGGTCGTCTGCGCAGGGATTCACATGAGCGACATCCCCGCCTTCCCATACAACATTCTGTGGGGCGAGCGGATCCTGCGCTCGGTCGCCAATCTGACGCGGCGGGACGGCCGCGAGTTCCTCAAGGTCGCTCCCGAAATTCCGGTTCACACCGAGGTGACCGCATTCCCACTCGAACAGGCAAACGAGGCTCTCCAGTCGCTGCGTGAAGGACGCGTACAAGGGGCGGTGGTTCTTTCGATCGCGCCAGACAAGGCGTCCTGAGACAGGTGAATGACGGTGGCAGCCAGACAGTCCGGCGATCTACTCCGGTGACGCAAGGCAACCAGTCCAGCACCGTGCGGTCGCATGAGTTCGTCTAAGGACTACGACGCGGTCGTCGTCGGAAGTGGCCCCAACGGACTGGCCGCTGCCATCAATCTGGCGCGCACTGGACGTCAGGTTCTGGTCCTTGAAGCGGCTCCGACACCTGGCGGCGGCATGCGCACGTTGGAGCTTACGCTGCCGGGCTTTCATCACGACGTCTGCTCGGCCATTCACCCATTGGGCATCGCCTCGCCCTTCTTTCGCTCGCTCCCATTGCAGGAACACGGGCTCAACTGGATCCATCCGCCCCTTTGTCTGGCCCACCCGTTCGACGACGGCAGCGCCGCGGTCCTCTCCCGCTCGCTCGATGAAACCGCGCAATCGCTGGGTCCCGATGCAGCAGCCTATCGAAACTTGATGCGTCCCTTCGTCGACGATATCGACAACCTGATCGACGGAACGCTTGGGCCGCTGCGACTCCCCCGACATCCGTTGCTCATGGCACGCGTCGGACTGTCCGCGGCACAATCGGCCGTCGGCTTCGCGCGTCGGCACTTCTCGGGTGAAGCAGCACGCGCCATCTTCGCGGGCATGGCCGCTCATGCGATGTTGCCGCTCGAATCACCCCTCACAGCAACCTTCGGTCTAACGTTAGGGGTGCTGGGGCACACCCCAGGCTGGCCAATACCGACCGGGGGCTCACAAAGCATCGCCGACGCGCTCGTCTCGGTCTTCCGCTCGCTTGGCGGTGAGATCGAAACTGGGCATCGCGTCGACAGTCTGGATGGACTGCCCAGCAGCAATGCGGTGATCTTCGATCTCACGCCGCGGCAGGTTCTGGCCATCGCCGGGAATCGCTTCCCTGCGAGCTATCGCCGACAGCTCGAGCACTATCGCTATGGCTTGGGCGCATTCAAGATCGATCTCGCGCTGGACGGTCCGATCCCGTGGACGGCAGCGGCTTGCCGCTCGGCGGGGACGGTGCACTTGGGCGGTACGCTCGACGAGATCGCCTTTTCCGAGCGTGAAGTGGCGCGTGGACGCCACCCTGAGCGGCCTTTTGTGCTCGTCGCACAACAGAGCCTATTCGATTCAACGCGCGCTCCCGCAGGCAAGCAGACTGTTTGGGCGTATTGCCATGTGCCCAACGGCTCCACGGTCGACATGACCGAGCGCATCGAGGCGCAGTTCGAACGCTTTGCACCCGGTTTTCGCGAGCGCATCCTTGCGCGAAACGTGATGGCCCCCAGCGACCTGCACGCCTACGACGCGAACTACGTCGGGGGTGACGTGAATGGCGGAAGGCAGGGTGTACGGCAACTTTTCACCCGCCCGGCGGTACGCATCAATCCCTACACCACGCCCGATCCACGACTCTTCATTGGATCGGCGTCAACCCCACCCGGTGGCGGGGTACACGGTATGGGAGGTTACTTCGCCTCGCAGACGGTGATGCGCCGCGGCCTGTAGCGACATCGCGCAGCTTATGGATGTTTCAACTTAGACGCGGGAACCCGTGAGGCCTGTTACGGTCGATGTCCGGCATGGTCATATCTTCGTGATAGACGGCGACGCGATCCTCGCTCTTGGCTTTGGCGTGGTAGAGCGCGATATCGGATAGCTCGAGCAGCGTAACTGGTTCACCGATGGCTGGAGAGTTGAAGGCGATCCCAATACTTCCCGAGACCGAGATGAAGGCGTCCGCGATGTTTAGCGGGAGCGAGATGTCGTCGATCAGACGACGCGCCACCGCAATCGCATCTTCGTCGGTAGCGAGCTCCTCCAAAAGGAAGATGAATTCGTCGCCACCGTGGCGAGCCACCGTGTCACTGGCACGCAGCGAGTCGATCAGCCGTTGCGCCACTTCAGTCAGCACCTGATCGCCGATCCCGTGTCCAAAGCGGTCGTTGACGCTCTTGAAACCATTCAGGTCGAGGTACATGACGGCGAGCGGTTGTCGGCTACGAAGCACGCGCTGATAGGCGTGTGCCAGCCGGTCCATGAAAAGGGCACGGTTGGGTAGCCCAGTGAGAGAATCGTAGTGAGCGTGCCGCTTCAGCTCGTCGAGATTAGCGCGCTGCACGGTCACGTCCCGTCCGATGACCACCAAGTGGGCCAGCGATCCGTCTTCGGAGCGGATGGGCGAGACGCTGCGCGCTTCCCAGATCAATTCCCGATCGTCGACCTCAACGGCTCGCTCCTCGCGCCAGGGCTTGCCCGCACGCAGAGCAGGCATGATGGCGTCAGTCAGTGGTTGATCGCGCTCACTCCCACTTGGATCCCAGATGGACTGACCGATCGCATCGTCGAATGAGACACCGTGGATCTTGGTGAAGGTGGGGTTGACGTATTGAATCGCGCCGTCGGCATCGGTGATGATCACGACCTCGTCCGCCTGCTCGAGCGCCTGCCGATAGAGATCGAGGGCCGTCTCGCGACGGTTCCGCTCGCTGATGTCCCGATGCGTCACCAGCACGTGGCGCTGATCGCCGTCAACAACCGGCACGACGCCAATGCACAAACAGCGATGATCGCCCGAAGAGTAGATCGAGCAATCGAGGCTGAACGAGTCGTCACGCGCGCTCCGCACGTCGTCGATACCCCGCAGGATCCGCTCGATATCGGCGGGATCTATGCCGAGCGAATTGGACAGGTGAGCGCCATATGACTCGGTGAGATTCGTGTGCTGCGCGCCATTTTCCGGAGAGCAGAGCAGATCCCAGCCACGATTACTCCACGCGATGTCGTCCTGCAACCCCAAGAGGACGATGCCGATTGGAAGCGCATCCATCACCCTACGACAGATTCGTCCAAGCTCAGTTGCAGGTTGATCGGGCATCCCATTCCACTTCCACGAGAGTCCGCAACGCAAACACCGGTCAACCCCTCACACGCGACGATTATCCCACAGAGACAGGACGCCAAAAAGTCCTGCGTGCGAACCGCACGTGACTACTGAACCTGCCATGTGTTGCCGATAGCGTATTTTTTTAACCGAATAGGCTAAAGAGTAGCACGGAACTGATCGTTGTAAATCCATGGGGAAAGTGGGCAGAGAACACCATCGCGCGGCGATCGGGTCGCGATTCGCCGCGCGATGGTATTTCGTCACTTTATTCGCGGAAGTCGGTTAGACTTTCTGAATCCAGGGATGGCCGGCCCACCAGATGCCGAGCGCCATCAAGGCAAAGTTGGCCGCGATGACCACCATGCCAAGCAAGAAGAACCACAACATCTGCCGACCATAATAACCTTGGACATCCACTGCGTTGCGCTCCCTTCAGCAATTTACCTTTGGCAGCATAGCATCTGTATCGCCGCCTGGCCAGACCCTCATGCTCTACGCACGACGTGGACAAGACGTGCAATGGCGGTCCATCATCTGGCGCGAGTGGGAACAGTTCGCGCGACACGGGAAAGCGACAATCGTGCCCAGATTCGAAAAACAAGGGAAAGGTTGGCACGGTCAGCTTCTGCGCCGTTTGGCAGTCCTCTTTCCCCTCGCGAACGCTTCGAGTGCTTCGGAGTTCGGTTGGAACCGGCCGACCACATGGCCCGCCCACGCGCAACGTTCCCGTCCGCGGCAACTCCTCGTGCGCGAATTCTCGATTCCGGAAGCAACCCTTCTGCTGATGGCGGCTTTCCTCTTCTCGGCCCTACTCGGCTCAGTACGCCAGGTGCTGCTCAACACCCTCTTCGGAACCGGTGAGGCGGCCAACGCCTACTACGCCGCGTTTCGGCTGCCCGATGCTCTCTTCAGCCTGATCGCCGGGGGAGCGCTCTCCAGCGCCATGATCCCGATTCTACTCAGCGCCGAGCGGGAGGACGGACGCGACCAGTGGGAGCGACTGTTCAATTTGGTCCTGACGAGCCTCTTTGCCGCACTGGTCGTCATCGTGGTCGCTGGCGAGATCTTCGCGCCCGCGTTCGTGCATCACATACTGGCGCCGGGCTTCAATGCCGAGACGAGTCACCTCACGATCACCCTGACGCGCATCATGCTGGCGCAACCCCTCATTCTGGCCGCCGGAAGCGTGGCAACCGCGGTGCTCAACAGCCGCCGTCAGTTCCTGCTCACCGCGGTCTCCTTCGCCAGCCACAACGTCGCCATCATCTCGGGCATCGTCCTCAGCTGGCTGGTGCCGTCGGTTGGCATCTATGGACCGACGTTTGGCGTGCTAGGTGGTGCCGCGCTGCAGATGATCTTGCTGATTCCGGGTATTCGTGACAACGGGTTGCACGTCCATCTGGCCTGGGATCCATACAGCGTGCGACTGCGTCAGGTGGTCCGCCTGCTGATTCCCAACGGACTATCGGTGGGCGTCGGGTATGCCGGATTCATCGTGGATACGGCCTTCGCCTCCACGGTGCCCGGGACATTGGCACTCCCTGCCATTCAAAATGCGTGGCTGCTGGTCTCACTGCCGATCACGCTGCTGGGTCAGGGCGTTGGACAGGCGGCCTTCCCGCGCCTGGCCGCCCACGCCGCCGCTGCCCGTTGGAGCGAGATGCGACGGACGCTCATCCGATCGTTGACCGCGGTGGTCGTCCTCTCGATTCCCGCGCTGGTTGGACTCGGACTCTTCGGCAGGCTACTGATTCGGCTCCTCTTCGAACATGGAAAGTTCGACGCGACTGCCGGAACCGCGACGTATCACGTGCTGCTGATCTACGTGCTGTCTGTGCCGTTCGCGGTGGCGACTGAGCTCGTCACTCGCGGTCTCATCTCACTGCGCGACACCCGCACGCCACTCCTGACCAACACGTTGCAGCTGGCTGGGCGCGCGACGATCACCGCGCTGTTACTTGATCGATACGGAGTCGAGGCCATCCCGGCCGCCTACGTTGTCAGCGCCGCGGTCGAGACGGTGCTGCTGACGGCCATCCTGCTCCCACGTATCCAGAGACGCATGAAAACGGGACGGGCCGGGATCTGAGATCGACCGGCCCCATCAGGAGTCGTTGTGATTAGTTCCGTTGTCCTGAGTACGTGATCACAGGAGGTCTATCATCCCGCATCGGAAATGAGCGCATTCACGTCACGCTGAGCCGCAGCGAAGGATCTCCTTGTGCTCAATCCAGGTACCTATTGAACCTGAGAGGAGATGCTTCGGTTGCGACTTCAGATTGACCCGGTTACGTTGGCCGCCCTTCATCACCGCATCTACCGATTCCAGCTCGTCACACGTCGATTGCGAGCGTTTTCACCTCTCCCGACTCCAGATCCGCGACGCGGATGGCGTGATTGTCGGTGTCGGCGATGTAGACCTTTCCCGCAGCGACCGAGAGCCCTTCCGGCTCGAAGAAGCGTGCCTCCTCCTCGACTCCGTCGACGTTGCCCGATTCACGGCTGCCGAGCCAGCTTTCGGAGCGCCGGTCTTCCGGGTAAATGCGCTTGATCTTGTGGTTGTAGCTATCGGCCACGTAGATGACTCCGTCAGCTACTGCCAACCCCATCGGGTGCTGCAAGCGCACTTCACCGCGCCGGCCATCGACGTCTCCAAACGCAAACAGTCCGATCCCCACGATCGTCTTGACCTCGTCATAGGGCGGCAGGTCGGCCGTCCGGACTGCACTGGTCTCGCTGTCGACGAAGTAGAGCTTGCCGTCCGCCACATCGATCCCACTCGGCTGCGCCAGAGCGGCACCCTCGAGATCGCCATCATGGATACTTTCTCGCCCGCTTCCGGCATAGGGCCGCAGCATGCCAGCCTCCAGATCCAGCGCCCAGATCTGATGCGTGCCGGCCATGGCGATGTAGAGCGTGCGCTGATGGTAGGCCAGATCCCACGGCGAACGCAGGTCGATCGAGCGGGCGGGCCCCGCCTCGGCGAATCCCATGCCCGGCTCACCGGTTCCGGCGATGGTTGTCACTGTCTGGTTGCGTAGATCGACTTCACGAATAGCGTGGTTCAGCCGGTCCGCCACGTAGAGGGTGTCGCCGTTGAGCTCGATCCCCTCCGGACTGTGGAAGCGCGCCTCGTCGAAAGCGCCGTCAACGAGCCCTGCGTCGCCCGATCCGATGACGAACGGATTGCCACCCTGCAGATCGGTCACGACGATACGGTGGTGGCCGGAATCGGCGATGAAGAGCCGACCGCTCTCGGCATGCGCCAGGACCTTGCCCGGGTAGCGAAGCGGCGTGTTCGGCTGTTCCATCACCTCGATGCCGGCCAGAGGCTCAGGCTTGATCTTCCCCTCGCTCTTGTAGCGGTCGACGAGATCTTGCAGCGCGTCGATCAGCGCGTCGGCCGATGCCTCGCCCTCGTGCTTGCCGATGACGCGACCGTCTGGATCGAGGAACATCAGCGTTGGCCAGGCGCGGACGCTGTAGGAATCCCAGATCTCCATCTTTTCGTCGTTGACGACCGGGTGCTCGAGCTCGTAGCGCAGCACCGCGTTGCGCAGGCTGTCGTGCGCCTTCTCACCCGGATACTTGGCCGAATGGACGCCGATCACCACGACCTCTTCGGAGAAATGCTTCTCGACCTCCGCCAACTGCGGAAGCAAATGCAGGCAGTTGATTCAGCAATAGGTCCAGAAATCGAGGATCACGAGCTTGCCGCGCAAATCGGCCAGCGTCAGCGGTCGCGACGTGTTGAGCCATTGCAGGCCGGACGGAAAATCGGGTGCCCGCACCGCTCCGGCGTATCTCCCTCGATCGGTCATGTTCAGCCTCCGTTTCGTCTTCCGTTGAATGGAAAGATGGTCGCATACTGGCGCGTAAGCTGACGACTAGAACGCTGTGGGATCGTCGAACGTTCCCATGGATCGAATCGCTTTACCTGTCGCCAGTACTGCGCCAGGGTTAACTGTGGTGTCCTGCTGCCATTCGACTACAATGCGGTGGGCAATACAACTGGATACGTGGATTGGGAGGGAGTCTATGGCCAACCAGCGTCATCTGTCACTCGACAAGAGCCGCTCCATGTTCGACCGTATCGCGAACTCGATCGCCGGTGGCGAAAGCTCCTACGCGCGCCTAAAGAAGGGGCTCGAGCTCTGCTTCGAGCGAGGCGAGGGGTCGAGGTTCTGGGATGTCGATGGCAACGAGTACATCGACTACAGCCTGGGTTACGGTCCGTTGATCTTCGGGCATAACCCCAAGAAGGTCACCGACGCCGTCGTGAAGGCCATCACCGAACGCGGCAGCGTGGCGACCTTCCCGTACGACCTGGACTACGAGGTCGGCGAGCAGATCGTTTCGATGGTGCCCGGTGTCGATTTGATCCGCTTCGCCAACTCCGGTACCGAAGCCACCATGGCCGCCGCTCGTCTGGCACGCGCCTACACCGGGCGCAACAAGATCGTGCAGATGGAAGGCGGCTATCACGGCTTCTCCGACACCCACTTCTGGAGCAGCCATCCGGAGGTTTTCTCTGACAACCCCAAGGGCTACACCGAGGTACCGCTGCCAGCCTCGACGGGCATTCCGGCGGCCTACGCTGAGGCCCTGCTGATCGGTCAGTACAACGACCGCGAGAACATGGAGATGCTCTTCGCCGAGCACGGCTCCGACATCGCCGCGGTTCTGGTCGAGCCGATTCAGGCCAACACCGGCATCATCCCACCGGAGCCGGGCTATCTCCAATTCCTGCGCGACATCACCAAGAAGCATGGTGCGCTCCTCATCTTCGACGAGGTCATCACCGGCTTCCGTGTCTCACCGGGTGGCGCGCAGGAGCTGTACGGCGTCAATCCCGACATCACCACGTTCGCCAAGGCCCTCGGCGCCGGCTTCCCGATCGCGGCCTTCGGCGGATCGCGCGAAGTCATGGGTATGGAGGAGCGCAACGAGGTGATGCACGGCGGAACCTACACCGCGAATCTGGTGGCGCTCGCAGCCGCCAACACCGTCCTGACCGAGATGCGCGAGAACAAGGACGAGCTGTGGGGGCGTCTGAACGCGCACGGCACCCAGGTCGCACTGGGCCTTGGCGACGCCTGCCGCGAGGCGGGTCTGCCGAACATCGTGCAAAACGTCGGTCCGCTCTGGCACATCTTCTTCGCCAAGCCGGACGCGCCCGAGATGTCGAAGATCCGCAACTATCGGGACGCGCTAGCGTACAGCAGCGTCGACGTCTTCGACCGCTTCCACACCGCCATGATGGAGCGAGGCGTCTACTTCCACCCGTACCACTTCGAGCGCTGGTTCATCTCGACCGCGCACGACGAGAAGGATGTGCAGCAGACGCTCGAAGCGGCCGCCGATGCCGCCGAATCGGTCGCATCCGATCTGCGGGCCGAGGGCAAGCTCTGACTTGTAACGGGTACGGGCGAAAAAATTGCCCGTGCCCGTCTTTCGTTGCGATCATGAGCGAACATGTGATTGAACTCGGCATTCCGAGAGGAGAGAAGTCGACTAATTCAGATGCCTGTCAGTCGCTGCTGGGGCCAAAACGGATCAGTCACAGGAAATCCAATGACTGTTCCGTATCGATGTAGACGCTTGTCTGTAGTATGCATTTCCTCAACACCCATGAAGGACGCCGTCGCCAGATGAATAATGTCTGGAGTACGCCGTCCAGTCCATCCTCGGATCATATCCTCGCGTCTGATCTCTCGTGCTCTGACGGCGATCAGTTCATTGAACTCAACGACTCGGACACCGCGGTTTCCAGACCAAACCAAGTCAATCCGCTCTTCCTCTTCAGGAGTCAGTACCCGATTCTCAGACTCCATTGCGGAAAAAGCCACTTCGGTCTTACTCAAGACGGAGGTCACGATCATGATCGAGCCTATGTTGGCCTCATCAAGCAGTGTGTCCAAGATCTGTATCCATCGCTGGTCGTTGTTGAGAAATGAGAGGAAACAGTTGCTGTCCCAGTAGATACGTCTTCTGACTACCAGGCATCCCGCAACCGCCTAATAATATCCTCGGGACGCTCTTCATCAGTCCGCATCGAAACGATTCCGCGCGCTTCCTTGTAGCTACCCTCGGCTACGTCCGGAATCTGGGTCACCGCACGAATCTCGCGAATGGCGACGGGTCTCCCGGTAATGGGGTCCCGGCTAACCAAACCGTCAACTATGGCACGATGATTCCACTTGTCTTCAATCAGTGATTCTTGTCCCTCTCGGAGGTAGCAGGTGACCGCCTTGTCGTACAAAAAATCATAAAGAGTGAATCTCAGCCCTTTCCGGCTGCTGAGGGTCTGTACTCGTCCTTCGATTGCACCGTATGCCCGGAGATAGGCAGCCTTCTGACTTTCGCCCGGCGAACGAGCGACGATCGTGACATCATCCTCTGATGTTTGAAATCTGACCGCGGTCACCTTTTCACTGATCTTCACCACGTCGACTAACGAATTCGCGTATTGTCTGACTCTTGCCGACCATCCAGCCCAGATCCCCGACTCGAGAGATCGCGCTACATCGATGTATCCACGTATCACGCTATCAACGATCTCCTCGTCGTCAGATTCTCCGCGAACCGTGGCCAATGCGCTTCCAGAGGAGAGATCCTCGATGTACCACGACACCGTCGAAGAACCGCTTGCCTCAACAGACAATTCATCGATGAGTCGTCTCCAGTTGTGCATTTCTTTGACGAACGCCTCTAAGGAAATCTCACCTTCTAAGGCAAGCGTCAATGTAGGATCGTTCATGACTCATTTCCGTGACGATGCAAATTCAAGACGAACGCTTGCAGCACCTGATCCCAATGACCGCTGACGTCGTCTCCACGCCGTGAACAGACTCGCTACGGATCGATAACACGATCCATTATAGCCGTATGGCAGAACATCACTGTCTCGTCAATTTGTCCCGGAGGTTCGCATAACTGCAATCACATCAATCTGAGCGCGATCTAATTGACACAACTACCGAACGAACGTGAAGACGATCGCGATCAGCGAGAGCAGGCTGGTCGCGATCGTCGTTCCCCAGGCTATGACGTTGCGCACTCTGCCGTTAACCTGGTCCCCCATGATCTCCCGGTCGTTCACCAGGATCAGCATCGAGACCAGAATGACCGGCAGCAGCACGCCGTTGAGGATCTGCGTCGTCAGCAGCACCTGAAAGAGAGACAGGCCGGGAATCAGGTTGACCACCACGCCGACGACGATCAGTCCGGCGAAAAGTCGCATTGAAGACGGGTGCCTGCCGCCAACCGTGTTGGAGGCCGGACTCGAACCCGAAGACCTCGCTCAGCGACGAGGCGGTGGCGATCGGCAGCACGCCGGCCGCCAGCATACTGGCCCCGAAGAGTCCTGCCGCAAACAGGACGCGGGCATAGGAGCCAGCCACCGGCTCGAGCGCCCTGGCGGCATCCGCGGCACTGTTCAATGTGATTCCGCTGCCGTAGAACGCGGCGGCCGCCGCCACGATGATGAAGAAGGCGATCAGGTTGGCGAAGATAGCGCCGGAATAGACGTCGGCTCGCTCGAAGCGGTACTCCTCGGCGCTGATCCCCTTTTCGACCACAGACCCCTGCTGGAAGAGCTGCATATATGGCGTGATGGTCGTGCCGACCGTCGCCACGAAGAGCAACAGGTAGCCCCGATTGAGCTGAATCGAGGGGACAGCGGTGTGCCTGACCGCGCTTCCCCAATCTGGATGCGCCAGAAATGCGGAGACGATGTAGACCATGAAGACCAACGTCAGGATCAGGAAGACCCGTTCGACGATCGAGTAGTTTCCGCGCGAGACCAGCCACCAAATCGCCAACCCCGTGATCGGCACGGCGATGTAGCGCGAGATGCCGAACAGCTCGGCGCTTGCCGCGATGCCCGAGAACTCCGCCACGATGATCCCGGCATTGGCGATGAGGAGCGCCACCATGGCCACCGCCGTGTAGCGCAGGCCGAAATTCTCGCGAATGAGGTCGGTCAGTCCCTTGCCGGTGACCACGCCCATACGGGCGGCCATCTCCTGCACCACCGCCAGGCTGAGCGTCATCAGCAAGATCATCCAGAGGAGGTTGTAGCCGTAGCGCGCCCCGGCCGATGAGTAAGTGGCGATGGCACCCGCGTCGTTGCCCGCGTTGGCGGTCACGAGGCCCGGCCCCATCACCGCCAGATATGCGAGGAGGCCGGTTCGGGGTACGCGCACCCGGGGCAGCAGACCAGGACGAAGCCGCCTGCGCAGCCGAAACAATGCGAGCCACCGGCGCATCCCACGCCATCGCAAGAACGTCACGCCGCGTCGACGCCATGCTGACTAGCTGAATACATTGGCCGTCTCATCTCGCCAGCCAGCGGGCAGCAGTCGCTCCGCCGCATCGTCGACGGTGACGACACCGAGCAGGGTGCCATGCTCATCCAGCACCGGAATCTCGAGCAGGTTGTATTCAATGATGGTGCGCACCACCTGCTCGACACTGGCATCGGGCGGCACGTGATGGAAAGTGGTCGTGATGATCTCGTCGACTCGCTCTACCGGGCCGGCCAGCAACAGATCGCGCAACGTGACGATACCTGAAACTTGGGCGACGTCTGTTTCGTCGACCACGTATAGGAGCGTCAGCGTGTCGGGCAGGTCCTCATGCATGCGAACCGCTTCGATCGCCTGCGACACCGTTTGATCTCCGCGAACCACGACGAAATCGGTCGTCATCATGCCTCCGGCGCAATCTTCCGGATACTGCATCAGCAAGCGAACGTCCTCCGACTCCTCCTGCTCCATGCGCTCCAGAATCTCCTCGGCCACCTCGATTGAGAGATCGGCCAGCAGATCGGCGGCTTCGTCGGGACCCATCTCTTCCAGAATGTCGGCCGCGCGTTCGTGATCCATGCCCTCGATCAGGTCGGCCTGTCGCTCCGGGGCGATCTCCTCCATCGTGTCGGCGGCGATCTCTTCGTCCAGCGCCTCAATCAGCTCCGCTCCTTGCGGCAACGCTAGCTGATCGATCAGGCGGGCGATGTCACGCGGATGCAAGCGAGCGATACGTTCATGCGAGACCTTCAGCTTCACGGCCGGGACGTGGCTGGCGAAGTAGTCGACGTTGGACCAGTCGATCAACTCGCGCGGTTCCCGACCGATCACGACACCGTGCGGCAGAAGACGCCGCAGCAAAGCCCGGGCGCTCACGTCGACGCCGACGACGCGCAGCGTGCGTCCGATGCGCGCCAGCTCGACGTCGTTGACGCGAATGATGCGCCTGCCTGTGACGTCGACAAGCTGGCGGTCGAGCACGTCCTTTCCCAGGATGATTTCGTCGTCCCGGCGGCGAAACGGCTTGAGATCGAGGCGGAAGGTGTCAATCAACGCCGCTTTGTCATCAATCGAGCGAACTTGACCATAAGGAACGAAGAAGGAGCGCCGTCCGATGCGGGCAACGAGGCCCTTCACCGGTGGGTAGGATTCGTCACCGATATGCACGATGAGATCGCGCAGCGACGCGATGCGGTCGCCGTTTCGATCGACGATTGGTCGATTGATCATCTGCGATAGAAACACGGTTGCTGAACCCTTTCGTGCGTTTCGCACAACGTTCAAGGTTCGTGTTGGACTCCTTTGGACGGTCGCGTGAATTACGGTAGATATCGGGCGCCATCAGCCATTACTTTCCGGAGCGAAATCGACGCAACGAGCCAATCCAGCAAGGTCACCCGTACTTACGCACCGCCCACACGACACAAGAGTCCTCACAAGATTCAGTCCCTGCCGCTCTCCTCATCACTGGTGCTCCCGTCGCATGATTGAGGTAAAAACGCGTCGTCTCGTACGCGACGTTCGCATAGAGGATACGGGAAAAGTGACGCCAACGATTCTGGACACTACCGGTGCACTTATCGCGTTCGACGCCACGGAACATGGTGGTCCTCGATGTTGAACAAACACGCCAGTCGAGGTCAGGTCCTCATTCTGCTCGCCGCGGCTGCGGTCGCCCTGATTGGGATGCTCGGACTCGCCATCGATCTTGGCTTCGATATGGCCCAGCGCAGAACCATGCAAAATGCAGCCGACGCGGGAGCAATGGCTGGGGCACACGCGATCGCACGGTCAAATCCAGCTTCGCCGATTAGCGTGTTGTCTACCGTGACGACGGTTGCAAAGTCAAACTCAATTGCGGGGAACAAGCCCACTGTCACGAGTTGCGTTTATGTCGACAATACCGACCAGGTCCTCGGCAATTGCTCAATGGTCGTTCCCGCGACTGCCAGCGGAGTGAAAGTCTCGGTCAAAGAATCACACAGCACGATGTTCATCCGCGCAATTCCCGGTGGGCCACAAACGGCCTCGACGAGCGCGTCGGCGACAGCCCACGTCGAAGTTCTGAAATCGCTGCCAAGCGACGGTCCATTCCTCGTGTGTGGCGTGGGAACAAAATCCGATTCAGGCCCGAAAAATGTGCCCATATTGATTCAAGATTCGGTAACGAAGGCTTGGTCCGTGAATCCCGCGGCGGTATCGAAATCGACGACAGATGCGAGCGCGCCGAATTATCAGATCTATGGACCTCAGGTGGCCCAATGCGGTCTCCCCAACTCAAGCTACAAGGGACTCGCATTGGGAACCAACAATAAGAATCTCACGATCCCGGGCTACTTCTACTACACAAATGGCGACAATGCAGGAGGGCTTGCTGCAGACGTGGTCGGGGCCCAGGGCTGCACCACAACACAGATTGTCAACTGTGTCGCATTCCTTCCTGTAGCCGTGATTGACACATCACATCCGGTTGATGCATCTAACCACAAGCTGTGGACCGCGATGATCCTGCCGTTCTTCATCAACGGAACGCCGACCGGAAACGGCAACTACAACAACCTCAATGGTCGAGTGATGGGTGACTATATTACTCAGGGGGACGGCAATCCCACTTGGACGCCCGGAAATAACAATCCCATTGTCGTCCGTTTGACGAAATAGGTCGAACAGCTGACCCAACAACGCTCCCCAATGTCGTGGGGCGTTGTTGCTTGAGGAAATCGCTGGTCATGATGGAATTTTAGTCGGGCGCTTCGTGGCGCGTATGCTCCGCCGCCCAAACGGCTCGCTCGCGTTCCCGCACGTCAGCTAGATCGATCGAGAGAGAGTCGATCAAGTTGGTGAGATAGGCATCGATCGGCACCGCGACCCACTCCTCGTCAAGCGGGCGATCGTCGTAAAACGCTTCGAGACATTCCTCCGAGCAGAGTTGCACTGGCGTGTCGGCACCGACCGGATCGACGGGATCGGCTCTCCAGAGATGGAAGCCGGACGCCGACACGCGTACGCCGCAGCGATCGCAGTTGATCGCCGGACGCAGATAGTCGTCTTGCAGCTCTAGGACGAAGGCCATCGACGCACCTATCTGGAATTCGCGGTAGGACGGCTGATTAGGAGAGTATCGCGCTCCGCACGCCGCCGGAGTACAGCCACGGCGCGCAGAGCGTCGACCAAACCCTCAAAACAGCGCGAAGTTAATTACTTGTTGAAGTAATCCTTGTTCTTTTTGAAGAAGGCGGCCCACTGCTCGGGGAGGTCATCTTCAAAGAAGATCGCCTCTACCGGGCAGACCTCCGCGCAGACTCCACAGTCGATGCACTCGTCGGGATCGATGAAGTACTGATCGGCATCATCATCGGTATGAATGCAATCGACGGGACAGACCTCGACACAGGACCCATCTTTCAGTCCGATACAAGGTTCGGCAATGATATAGGTCATCGAGGAAGGTTCCTTTCGATATTTTTCATGCTCTTGAACGCGCTGGAATCATGGCCATACACCATCAATTCTTCAACCTATGAGTATACGAGGTTGGGAGCAGCATGCAAACGCTCATTCGATTGGTTAAATGTTGACCAGCGCGTCGATCACTTCAAGCCGCGCCAGTGAACTTTGGGAATCGCGTTCATCTCGCCGATCACACCTTGAGGAACTCAATCAGCTCATCCACCGTGAGCCCGGACTGACGCAGAATCGAGCGCAAGGTGCCAGATGGAATATCTCGGTTCCCATGAAATGGTACGACGACCGTATGGGTCGTTTCCGGCCTATGGAGAATGACGTGGCTCCCGCGTTGCCGGTGAACGACGAAACCCGCACGCTCAAGCGCTCGTATCAATTCGCGACCATGAACCCGCGGAAGCGGGCTCACGACACCGCAACGTCAAGGGTCACAAGCTCGGCGCTCGTCTCGGATGCGACGGGCAGGGCGAGTTCGGCCGCGGACTCGAGATACAACAAGATCGCTTCACGCGTGTGCTCGAGTGCTTGCTCACGCGTCTCCCCGAAGTCGGAGAGAAAGTTGAGTGCTGGAACATACGTGACCCAGACCCGGTCCGTAGGTTCCCACTCGAGCAGTACCTGGAATTCACGCTGTTGCATCGGCGACACCCTTTCGCGGAGTTGAATCGCAGTCACGTGGTCTGTCAGAGAAGGCAATTACCCGTCTTCCGCGACCTCAATCATACTGTTTCATGAGGAGTGGGCTACGCCTCATATGCGCGAGTTAAACCGTAGAATCTCGTGCAGTGAGAACAGAAAGGGGGCGGACTTACGATCCGCCCCCTCAGTTATTCATCGATCGTCCAGCTACTTCTGGAGCTGCCCCTGTGTGTACAGCCACTTGACGAAGCGGAGCCGGTGCCACTGGCGCCGAGAGTCCACGTATTCGAGGAAGGGGTACATATCACGGAGGCGGCGAAGTCGATCGATCTCTTCTTGGGTGAACCCTGCCTGCTCCAGATCATCTTCGGCTTGTGTGCCTCGACGCGGTTGCACGGACATCGGTCCAGACATGATCACTCGCTCCTCCCGAACAAGAGGTTCGCTATCGAGTCAAACGGAATGGCCATTGGGCCATGAGGTCGCGATCCTCTCTCTAACCATATTAACGTATCAACATTGCATCTGGATCAGAATGGCGTCTCAGGATGTGCCATCGGCGTGACGATATCGTCACGCCGATGTTCCGAGCACATTTCGCGAGAGGGCGTCTGAAGGGGAAGAACGCTAGCTGGTTGCTTCCGTCTCGGTCTTCTCTTCATCAGACTCTGGCACGATCAGCTGCTCCTCGCGCCGCTGCACCTTGCTACGCTGCTCGAGCCGCTTCTGGCGACGCTCGACCTTTTTACGCCTCGGTGCCTCTTGGGCGACTTCCATGCGCCGCATGAAGCGCTCAACCTGACCGGCACTGTCGACGATGCGCTGCTCGCCCGTGTAATAGGGGTGACACTGCGGGCAGAGATCGACGCGGAGCTGCGGCTTGGTGGATCGGGTGACCCAGCTATTGCCACAGGCGCAGACGACGGTGCTCTCTTCGTACTTGGGGTGAATTCCTTGTTTCATGCTTTATCTCTTTGCTCTCGTCCTCAGGCAGCCGGCTGCGACTCGCCGTCGACCGCGTAGACACTGACTCGTTTCTTGTCGCGGCTGAACGCCTCGAACTTCACCGACCCATCGATCTTCGAGAAGAGGGTGAAGTCGCGGCCCATTCCGACATTGGTGCCGGGGTAGAACTTCGTGCCGCACTGGCGCACCAGAATTGACCCCGCCGTGACGATGTTGCCGTCGTAGCGCTTGACGCCGCGGCGTTTCGCGTTGCTGTCTCGGCCGTTACGTGAACTACCGACACCTTTCTTATGCGCCATGTCTCTCCTCCATGCCTTCAGTCAAAGATGGGATCTCGATCAATTCGTTCGCGATTAAGCGACGATGTCCTTAATGGTCAGTTTGGTGATCAACTGGCGATGCCCCGTCTTGCGGCGATAGCGCTTTTTGGGACGCATCTTGAAGATGATGAGCTTCTTGCCCTTCGCCTGAGCATCGACGTTGGCGATGACCTTGGCGCCATCGACGACCGGCGTACCGATCTTGACGTCACCATCCTGCTCGACCAATAGAACACGATCGAGAGTGATCTCGGCGCCCGGCTCAGCCTCGAGGCGCTCGACATCGATGCGATCTCCGACCGCGACCCGATACTGTTTTCCGCCCGTTTCAACGACCGCGTACACCGAGAGATCCCTCCTGAAAACCGCACAGACAAATCGTGGGCGCGTACGCCCACAAGCGTTAATGATAGCAACCCGCGGCTTTCCTGTCAATTTGCGGAATTTTCCCCGCTTGACACCCCTTCGTGAAGCGCCGTACAATTCGAGAAGTGCCGAGATTTGCACAGATTTATTCAGAATCTCGTAGGTTTCCGGCACGTTTCTCACGAGTATTACGGCGTTTTTGGTGGTGAGCCCAGTCGGCGGGACTCACGTAACGGACTCGGGCACGTTCGAGCGACAGCTCTGCCAATATCATGCCGCCCGACGTCACTGGATGTCTGGACGAGAACGACATGCCACAACGGCGCACAATCCGTGTCGGTACGCGTGGGAGCGCCCTCGCGCTCTTGCAGGCCCGCATCTTCACCGACGCATTATCGCACCAAGATCCTGATGCCATCCTTGAAACCGTCGTGATGAATACCGCCGGTGACGTCGACAAACAGACGCCGCTGGCTATCCTCGGCGGCCAGGGAATCTTCGCCAAGGAACTGGAAGCCGCGCTCCTCACCGGCCAGATCGACGTCGCCGTTCATAGCGCCAAGGACCTCACCTCGGAATTGCCACAGGGCTTGACGGTTGGAGCCTTCATGAACCGCGCCGATCCGCGCGACGTGTTGCTCACCGTCAATGGCACCTCGCTGAACGATCTGCCACCCGGCGCGCGCGTCGGTACCAGTTCGCGGCGACGCGTCATGCAGCTGCGCCACGCACGTCCCGACCTACGAGCCGTCGAGCTACGCGGGAACGTTGACACCCGCATGCGCAAGCTGGAGCAGGGTGAGGTCGACGCGGCCATCATGGCGGCGGCCGGCATCGAGCGAATGGGCTGGTCCGATCACATCGGCGAGTACCTCTCGGTCGACACGTTCGTCCCCTCGCCCGGCCAGGGAGCGCTCGGCGTCGAATGTCGGTCTGATGATGTCGACATCCTCGAATTACTTGCACTGGTCAACGAAGACGATATCGCCGCTGCGGTTGAGATCGAGCGTGCATTCCTACGCGAAGTTGGCGGCGGCTGCCAATCTCCAATAGGCGCGCTGGCTCGGATCGAGGGCGATTCCGTAACGCTGCGAGCCATGCTGGCGGACGAGGAGATGACCGTCGCCTGCTATCAGGACTCCACCAGCAGCCGGGAACGGGCAATCACTACGGTGACTGAGGTGGCCAGGCAGCTGCGTCGAGCGCTCGACATGCGTTTGTCCAGGCCCCCATCGTGAATCGATCGGGACGCCTCGTGCTCTGCTCGCATGGTCCGGGTGATCCAGACCTCCTGCCGGTCAGGACGGTCAACATGCTGTCAAAAGCGACGTTGGCGCTCTATCCCGAATCGACGCCGATCGGCGTGGTGGACCTCATCAATCCGTCGGCACGGTGCGAGATCTTCCCTCTCTCCAGTCCACTCCTTCCCGGCGAGCGAACCTGGGCTGACGTGCGCGAAGAACTGGCGATCGGCGGCATCGTGGTCCGCATCTATCCCGATAGTCCGCAGCTCGATCCGGTGGCACTACGCGAGGCACGCATGCTGACGCGTGACGGAATCGATTTCGAGATCGTTTCGGAACCCTTGGTTGGTCTGCAGGCAGCAGCCTATTGTGGCGTCCCACTCGACCTCGACCGCGGCACCGTGACGCTGGTCGGCGGGCAACCGATCGCGCGCCTCAGCACCATGATTTCCGGCACGGCCATCGTGATGGTCGGCCGCATGGAGCGGCCACACGAAGCCGCCGACGGCCTCATCCGCGCGGGCTACAACAGCACGACACCGTGCCTGGTCATCCACAACCCCACGTTGCCGACCCAAGAGGTGCGGGAGTCGATGCTCGGCAGTCTGAGCGCGCGTGCCGAACCGACCACCGGCGGAATCCTGATCGCTGGGGATTCCGTGCGACAGCGTGCTACGTTCAACTGGTTCGAGCGGCTGCCCCTCTTTCGCAAGCGTGTTTTGGTTACCCGCGCGAGAGGCCAGGCGAGCGACATGAGTCTGCGGCTGCGCGAGCAGGGCGCCGAACCGATCGAGATGGCAACCATCGAGATCGTTCCGCCGGACGACGTAGCTCCGCTGCACGCCGCGCTCGAACACATCTCCGAATACGACTGGGTCATCTTCACCAGCGCCAACGGCGTGGATGCCTTCTTCCGTTACCTGGACGAATTCGGGCGAGATCTACGTGCATTGGGTAACGCGCGGATCGCAGCCATCGGCAATGCCACCGACGCACGCCTCAGAGCGCACGGAGTGAAGACCGATTTCGTGCCGGAGCGCTTCATCGCCGAGGAGGTTCTGGCCGGTCTGCTCGAACGAGGTGCTGGCGAGGGGCGAATCCTGCTCCCACGTGCCGAACGGGCGCGTGAGGTCCTTCCAGATGGACTTCGCGAGGCGGGCGCTGAAGTCGATGTCGTCTCCGTCTATCGAACGGTGCTGGCTGAGCCGAATTCCGCGGCGTTGGCTCGCGTGAGGCGAGGCGACGTCGACATCGTGACTCTCACCAGCTCGTCGACCGCGCGCAACCTCGCGAACATGCTAGACGGTCAGATCGAGTCACTCAATCGCGCCACGATCGCCTGTATCGGACCCGTCACCGCGGAGACGGCCAGGCAGGTTGGATTCAAGGTCGACGTGGTGGCTGAAGAATATTCGATTCCTGGGCTGGTCGCCGCTATCGTCGCGGTCAACGAGAGGAGACCCGCATGACCACACCCGAGCTAACCTTCCGTCGTTTTCGTCGGCTGAGACGGACCGAGGGTCTCCGTCGCATGGTCCGTGAGACGCGCCTCTCGACCGACGAGTTGATCTACCCACTCTTCATCACCTACGGCTCGGGCGTGCGGCAGGAGGTCAGCTCGATGCCGGACGTCTTCCAGATCAGCGTCGATCAGCTTCCATTCGAGATTGAGGAGCTTCGACGCCTCGGCATTGGCTCGGTCCTCCTCTTCGGCATCCCGGAGACCAAGGATGAGCTGGCCAGCGGCGCCTACGATGAGCATGGTGTCGTGCAGGAAGCCATCCGCGCCATCAAGCGAATCGATCGGGACATGATCGTGGTGACCGACGTCTGCAACTGCGAATACACCTCGCACGGGCACTGCGGCATCCTGATCGACGGGGACGTGGCCAACGATCCGACGCTCGAACTGCTTGCCCGCACCGCGGTATCACACGCCGAAGCGGGCGCCGACATCGTGGCGCCGTCCGACATGATGGACGGCCGCGTGGCGGCGATTCGCCGGGCACTGGATACAGCCGGTCACACACAGACGCCGATCCTTTCCTACGCTGCTAAATACGCGTCCGCCTTCTACGGTCCCTTCCGCGACGCAGCCGATTCGACACCCGAGTTCGGCGACCGGCGCTCGCATCAGATGGACCCGGCCAACAAGCGGGAAGCCTATCTGGAGATTCAGGCCGATCTGGAAGAAGGAGCCGACGCCATCATGGTCAAGCCCGCGCTGGCCTACCTCGATGTGATCGCTGGAGCTCGCGAGCGATTCGACGTTCCGATCGCCGCCTACAACGTCAGCGGCGAGTACTCCATGGTGAAGGCGGCGGCACTGAGCGGCTGGATCGACGAGAAGCGTGTGGTCATGGAGTCGTTGACCGCGATCAAGCGCGCGGGGGCTGACATGATCATCACCTATCACGCCAAGAATGTGGCACGTTGGCTGCAGGAGCAGGCCGGAGTTGCTGAACGCAGTTTGACGTCGACCGCCGACTGATTGACCGATTCGACGAGGTGGATAGAGGGAACATCAGCATGACGCGATCCGAGCATGCCTGGCAGGAGGCGCAGCGCGTCTTGCCCGGTGGAGTGGATAGTCCGGTGCGAGCGTTTCGCGCCGTGGGAGGAGATCCACTCTTCATTGAACGAGGCGAAGGCGCCTATCTCTTCGACGTCGACGGCAAGAGATACGTCGACTACGTCTGCTCCTGGGGTCCGCTCATCGCCGGGCACGCTCATCCCGCCGTCGTCGAGCGCTTGAAGCAGGCGATCGAGCGCGGCACCAGCTATGGGGCGCCGACCGAAGCCGAAACCGAGCTCGCCAAACTGGTCGTCGAGATGGTTCCGTCGATCGAGCTGGTCCGCTTCGTCAATTCCGGCACCGAAGCGACCATGAGCGCCATCCGATTGGCGCGTGGCGCGACCGGCCGCAACCGCATCGTCAAGTTCACCGGCTGCTATCACGGTCACGCCGATTCGTTGCTCGTCTCGGCCGGTTCGGGCGTACTGACGCTCGGCATTCCGGGCAGCCCAGGCGTCACGCCGGGAACGGCCTCCGACACCATCAGCCTGCCCTTCAACTCGATCGAGTCGGTCCGCGCCGCCTTCGAATCGATCGGCGAGGAGATCGCCTGCATCATCGTCGAGCCGGTGGCTGGGAACATGGGCGTCATCCCACCGGCTGAAGGCTTCCTGGCCGAGCTGCGCGAGATCACTCGAAGCTACGGTGCTCTCTTGGTCTTCGACGAGGTCATTACCGGCTTTCGTGTGGCTCCGGGCGGCGCCCAGGAACGCTATGGAGTCACACCCGACCTGACCTGCCTGGGCAAGATCATCGGCGGCGGACTGCCTGTGGGAGCGTTCGGCGGTCGACGCGAGATCATGGAGCGGCTGGCCCCGCTCGGGCCCGTCTATCAGGCCGGGACGCTGGCGGGAAATCCGCTCGCCATGCAGGCCGGCATCGCCACACTCGAGATTCTGCGCCAGGAGGGCACCTACGAAACGTTGGAGCATCTCGGTGCGCGCATGGAGTCCGGCCTACTGGCGGCGGCCGACAACGCCGACGTGCCGCTGACAGTCAACCGTGTCGGATCGATGCTGACCGCGTTCTTCGTCGATGGGCCGGTCACCGACTACGACTCCGCCACCCGCTCCGACGTTCAGCGCTACGCCGGGTATCACCGCGGCATGCTCGAGCAAGGCGTTTATCTGGCGCCATCGCAATTCGAAGCCTCGTTCGTCTCGTTAGTGCATTCGCCGGAAGAGATCGATCGATCGGGTGAGGCGGCCGTCAACGCCATGCGCGCTTCAGTTCAGATCTGACAGGGACGATTCAGAGACTTCATGGACGTGAACCGGATCAACGACATCTTTCTGCTGAGCGTCACGCACCACACAGCCCCGATCGAGGTGCGCGAGCGGCTGGCGCTTGACCATGATCATCAAGCGGCACTGATGGACGATCTCAGCGGGATCGTCGATGAGGCCGTGGCCATCGTCACCTGCAACCGAACCGAGATCTACGGCGTATCGCCCGATCCCACGGCAACGCCAGCAGTGCGATCCTGCCTGGCGCGACGAGCTGGATTCGCCACCGAAACGCTGCGCGCTCATCTGCGTTTCATGCGCGGCGCCGATGCGGTCGAGCATCTCTTCCGCGTCGCGTCTGGACTCGATTCGCTGGTTATCGGCGAGCCACAGATTCTCGGGCAGGTGCGCCAGGCTGCCGATGCGGCCCGCGAATCAGGGCATTCCGGCCCGATCCTGGAGCGCCTCTTCAATTACGCGGTGGTGGCGGGCAAACGCGCGCGCCACGAGACCTCCATCAGCCGCGGCGCCGGTTCGATCAGCCACGCGGCGGTAGAGCTGGCACGCTCGACGCTCGGAGGACTGCGGAATCGCACTGGACTTGTCGTTGGATTGGGCGAGATGGGCCAACTCGTCGCTCGAAATCTGGTGTCGAACGGGCTCACCGAGCTACGCCTCTGCAACCGCTCGCCGGAACGATCGGCGTTTTTCGCGCATCAACTCCACGCCACGGACGTGGGCTGGGACGGACTCGACGAGGCGCTTGCAACCGCGGACATCTGCATCGTGGCGACGGGTGCCCCCGAGCCAATCCTGACCAAACGCCGACTCGAATCCGTCTTGTGTCAGCGCGAGGAGCGTCCTCTCCTCCTGATCGACATCGCCATGCCGAGAAACATCGAGCCAGCAGCCGCATTCGTGCCAGGCGTTCATCTACACGACATCGACTCGCTGCATTCGATTCGTGAGGAGAATCTGCAGTCGCGCGAGGAGACCATCCCGCAGGTGGAGGCGATCGTCGACGACGAGCTGCGTGCCTTCCGTGACTGGTTTCATGGCCGAGAGTCTGCTCCCGCGATTCAACGTCTTCAGCGGCACGCCGAGCTGATTCGAGAGCGAGAGGTGCAGCGGACACTTCGTCGCCTCGGACATCTGGATGAACGAGATCGTGAAGTCGTTCTGGCGCTGAGTCACGCCATCACCAACAAAATGCTGCACGAGCCGGTTACGCGACTCAAACGTTCCCCGGACCCTGCCGACCATTCCCGTGCCTTGATCGACCTCTTTGGCCTTGACAGCGCAGACCGCTAACTCGCTTCTTGCTCGAGTGCGCGGAATCCGCGCCTGACTTGCGGCTACCCAAACGATGACGACCATCGGAGCAGACGCGTTGGTCCGGACAGACCAGAGGGTGGTAGCGCTGACGGCGAGGACCCCAGTAGCGGACCGACGCATCTCAACATATGATGGCCAAAATTGGCCGATTCGTGAGACGAGGGACGCATGCCACTTCTCTCAGTGAAGACGTTCAGGCCGCACCCGGGAGCGAGTGATGACACGCTGCAGCTCGTGAAGGACGCCCGGCGCGAGATGTTACGGGTTGACCCGAACCGCACGGTGCGGATCTTTCAGGTGCAGAGCGGCGAGCACGCCGGTGAGGTGAGCATCATGATCGAATATGCCGATCGTGATGCTTTCGCGCGCATCAGGGCCAAAGAGCAAGCGGACCCGGGCTGGCAGGCGATTGGCGAGCGTGCCAATGGCCCTGACCGTCCGGCCGAGACGCTCTCCTACGATCAGATGATCGAGATCGACTAACCGCGGAGGACGGTACTGTCAACCAACGCTCGGTCGGCCACGCAATGAAATACAAGATGCTGCACGAGCCGGTCGACGCGCTTCAAGCGCTCCCCGAAACCAGCCGAGCAATCCCGCGCACTGATAGACCTCTTCGGGCTTGACGAGGACTGAACGGCCCTCACCCCCGACCCCTCTCCCGACGATCAGGAGAGGGGAGACGAACAGGGTTTCGTTGATGCTTTCCCTGTTTCAGTTCCGTTCCTTCTCCTGCTCGGGCGGGAGAAGGTGGCGCCGCGGCGCCGGATCAGGGCCGTTCCTCAACCCCACCTCTTCCATTTCTATGCTATGAAGGGGTGACGAACGCGGCGGAGATGCTGGTAGTGGGAGGCGAGGCAAATGGCGGATTTCGAGACCGACGTAGTGGTCGTCGGTGCGGGGAACGCGGCGCTGTGTGCGGCGCTGGCGGCGCAACAGCAGGGCGCAAAAGTGCTGGTCCTGGAGCGCGCGCCAGAGCGGGAGCGGGGTGGCAACAGTCGTTACACCGCGGGCGCCATGCGCTTCACCTACAACGGCGTCGACGACCTGCTCAAGGTCATGCCCGACCTGCCTGAAGACGAGCAGACCGACGTCGATTTCGGCACATACACGCGCGATCAATTCTTCGCCGACATGGAGCGCATCACGCAATTCCGTTCCAATCCCGAGCTCACCGCCACACTGATCGATCGCAGCCTCGAGACGATGGTTTGGATGCGCGAGCAGGGCGTGCGCTTCTCTCCCTCCTACAGCCGCCAGGCATTCAAGGTCGATGGCCGCTTCAAGTTCTGGGGCGGGCTAAGCGTCGAGGTCTCGGGTGGTGGACCCGGCCTCATCGAAGCCCTCAACCGAGCCGCCGAGCGAGCAGGAATTCAGGTCGAATACGGCATGCGGGGCGTCTCACTGATCGAGGATGAAGGCGTCGTCAAGGGCGTTGTCGCGCGCCGGGGCGGTAAAAGGCTGACGGTTGAGGCAAGCTCGGTGGTGTTGGCCTGCGGCGGTTTCGAGGCCAACGCCGAATGGCGCACTCGCTATCTCGGCCCCGGCTGGGATCTGGCCAAGGTGCGTGGCACGCGCTACAACACCGGCGACGGCATCCAGATGGCGCTCGAGATCGGCGCGCTTCCGTATGGCAATTGGTCGGGCGGCCACGCCGTCGCCTGGGACCGCAACGCTCCCGACTTTGGGGATCTACGCGTCGGCGACAACTTTCAGAAGCACAGCTACCCGTTCGGCATCATCGTCAACGCCAATGGCGAGCGCTTCGTCGACGAAGGGGCCGACTTCCGCAACTACACCTACGCCAAGTACGGCCACGAGGTGCTGCATCAGCCGCAGCAATTCGCCTGGCAGATCTTCGACAGCAAGGTGACGCATCTGCTGCGGGATGAATATCGCATTCGTGAGGTCACACGCGTGCGGGCCGACACGCTCGAAGAGTTGGCCGAG
Organism: uncultured Chloroflexia bacterium; assembly: GCA_963815715.1. Taxonomy (GTDB): domain Bacteria; phylum Chloroflexota; class Chloroflexia; order Thermomicrobiales; family Thermomicrobiaceae; genus CALAGB01. The sequence goes on from CAWFHU010000001.1 coordinate 1,451,820, forward strand.
AAGCTGGATGACGTAAACCCCGAGGCGTTCTTGCGTATGATCCACGCGTACAACGAGTCGGTGCGCACCGACATCCCCTTCAACCCCACCATCAAGGACGGACGCCACACCGAAGGGATCACGCCACCCAAGTCGAACTGGGCCAACCCGATCGACACACCTCCCTTCGAGGCCTATCAGGTGACGTGTGGACTGACATTCACGTTCGGCGGGCTCAAGATCGATGAGAACGCACAGGTGCTCGACAGCGAAGAGCAACCCATTCCGGGACTCTACGCCGCCGGTGAGCTCGTGGGCGGGCTCTTCTACTTCAACTATCCTGGGGGAACGGGGCTGATGTCTGGCTCCGTCTTCGGCCGCATGGCGGGCACATCAGCAGGCAAAACAGCCGTTGCAGGATAGCTGTGCCGTAAGGCAGTGAGTCATCCAGAAGATGTGATACTCAAGAGGGTATGGCTTTCTGCTGCACGAATACAGATATTTATGTCATCCTGAGCCGCGGCGAAGGATCTCTCCAACCGCGAATTCGTGTCTAACTCGACCGATGGAGTTTCGTTGACAACGAGAACCTTCTGGGTCTACATGATGACCAACACTGGAGGGCGGGCAGCGACGCTATACACCGGCATGACCAACGACTTGGAGCGTCGCGTCTATGAACATGCCCATCCGAATCTAGAGGACACGCGCCACCGCTTCACAGCTCGCTATCGCATTTCGCGTCTCGTTTACTTTGAAGAGTTCGATGATGTGCGCGACGCAATTGACCGCGAGAAAGAGATCAAGGGGTGGCGACAGAAGCGCAAGATCACGCAGATTGAATCGATCAATCCTGAGTGGCACGATCTCATGAACGGTTGATTCCAAAGATCGTTAACGCCAAACAAACGATGAGAACCTTCGCTGCGGCTCAGTAGTCGACCGAAAAGGATCTGCCATCGGGGCAACCAGCACATTCTTGTCGTTCTCAGGTCGAAACCGAAGAAACTCTCTTCCGATGCACTTGGCACCCACTCGACGTGCAGAGAGATCCTTCGCGCGGCTCAAGATGACAAGGAAAACGCAACTGCTGATCGAGAGCGATTGGTGTCAGAATCACTGTGACAAACCACTTAGGATGATGGTGTAAGGGAACGCGCTTCCCTCTATCCCGCCCGCTACATCCGCCATTCGAGTGGGTCGATCTTGTGCGCTGGGCGCTCGACTGGCTCGACCTTTGCCGTGCGCATCATCACGACGACGCCAGCCGCCTTGTCTTGCAGCGTCTGACGCTTGCGATCCCAGGCGATCCAGAGGTGGCCGAAGAAGCTGACGAGGAAGGCGACATAGGCGATGTTGAGTATCAACGCCGCACCGTTGCTCAGATTGCCTGATCCGCCGCCCCAATCGAGCAGCAGGAGCAAGAACCAGGAGCCGATCAGGACCGTCATGAGCAGGCCGCGTATCAGCGCCTTGGCCAGGACCGGCGGCTCGCCCGTGCTGACGTCAACGAGCTTGATGCCGGCAATGGCCATACCTGGCGAGCTGCCGCGCACCGCGAAGTAGGTGAAATAGGCGAAGATCACCAGCGCGACGAAGAGCATCCAGAGACCGTCGACCCAGGCGGATCGATCCGAATACCCCACCCCCAGCAAGATCAGGCTCGAAACGATCGAAGGAAGAACGAAGCAGAGGAGCCAATCGACCACGAAACCGGCCAGCCGGCGCCAGAATCCTGCCGCGTTCGGCAACGGCTCGACGAATGCTCGTTCCGGATCCGGATCTCGGGTTCCTGATTTGGCTGTGGTAGGTCTCTTCATGACTCAATCGTGCCCCGGTCGACATCGGGCAGCAACGCCGGACCGCGCCCGGCTCTTCCCGATGCTCATTGAAAGCGTTCCGGCCAAGTGTACCGATTTGGCGAGTCTCTGGCCGACGCACCCGGCATTGCGCCCTCCTCGCCTCTCCAGCAGAATGGTTGCAATCATTCGCCTGATTCAAATCAAGCGCCGGGAGGGACAACGTGAGTAGTTCGAACGGAATCCATCGATTCAAGGTTGGGGCATTCAACTGCATCGTCTTCAGCGACGGCACGGAGCTGCAGTCGGACGAAGAGACGCCGCCGCTTGAGTTCGTCAATTCAACTCCAGACGAAGTTCTTGCAACGCACCGTGCCTACACCGAAGCGACCGGCGATCCGGCCAGCGCGTTCAGCATGAACGTGTTGCTGATCGATACAGGCGACCATCTGGTGTTGGTCGATACCGGTTGCGGGCCAGATAGCCAGCGGGCCGGAACCGGCAAGCTGCTCGGGCTCCTCTCCGAAACGGGGATTTCGACCGACGACATCGACACCGTCATCATCACGCACGCACATTGGGACCACGTCGACGCAAACACCGACGGCCACGGCCAACCGACGTTCCGCAACGCGCGCTACGTGATCAGCGACGTCGAGTGGGAAGAAGTTCAGCGCGAGCCGAGCGATTCCGATCGCAAGCAAATCCTTTCGATCGCCGACCGCTTCGAGCAAGTCCCGATGGACGGTGAAATCGTGCCCGGTATTACGGCCATACCGGTGCGCGGACACACCCTGGGCCAAATCGGGCTGATGATCGAATCGAACGGCGAACGCTTGCTCCACACCGCCGACGCCTTCCACCATCCGGTCGAGCTCTACCACCCTGAGTGGTATTTCGACTTCGACGCCGATCCCGAGGCGACGGTCAGCACGCGGCGCGAGCTCCTAGCCATGGCCGCAAACGAGAACGTGCCGGTAATCACGTACCATCTGGCCTTCCCAGGCATTGGACACATCGTGTCGGAGGGGGATCACTGGACGTGGCGCGCCCAGGCGTGATTCAACGGCTTCTCGCAGGTAATTCGCAGAGGGAAGCATGACCGGAACAACGACATTCGTGACTCGTGAGGACATCGAAGCGGCGGCTCGCTCCATCGACGGATGGATCCGGCGCACGCCGGTGATGGAGATGGAGCAGGGAGCGTTTGGATTGTCCTGTCCATTGACGCTGAAACTCGAGCAGCTTCAGCGCAGTGGCTCGTTCAAGGCGCGCGGCGCCTTCAATCTGCTGCGCAACCGTGACGTGCCACCGGCCGGAGTCGTCGCCGCCTCCGGCGGCAATTTCGGGCTGGCCATTGCCTTTGCCGCGCGAGCGCTCGGCCATCACGCCACCATCTTCGTGCCGGAGGCCTCCAGCCCGGCCAAGCAGGCCAAGCTGCGTGCGCTCGGCGCCGAGCTGGTCGTCACCGGCCGCTTCTACGCCGATGCGCTGGCCGCCAGCAAAGAACGCGTCGCGCAGACCGGCGCCCTGTTCGCCCACGCCTACGATCAGCATGAGGTCGTGGCTGGCGCGGGGACCTGCGCCCTGGAGCTCGAACGACAGCAGCCGAATCTCGACACGGTGCTGGTCGCGACCGGTGGCGGCGGGCTCATCGGCGGCATCTCCACCTGGTATGGCGGACGCACACAGAGTCGTCTCGATCGAGTCGGAGCAGACGTCGACTCTCGCATCGGCCCTGGCAGCAGGTGAGCCGGTGGAGGTTGAACTGGGCGGCATCGCGGCCGACGCACTGGGCGCCAGCAAGATTGGTGAACTCGGATTCCATGCCGCCACGCAGTGGGTCGATCGCGCGCTGCTCGTCTCGGACGAGGCCATCATCGCCGCGCAACGCATGCTCTGGGATGAGGTGCGCATCGCCTGCGAGCCTGCCAGCGCCGCGCCGCTCGCCGCATTGATGACCGGCGCGTATCAGCCGGAAAAGGATGAGCGCATCTGCCTGCTCATCTGCGGCGCCAACGTCGACCCGGCCAGTCTATCGGTGACACATTAGGATTGGCGTGGTTCGTTGGGCGCCATGAATGTCGCCCCTACGGGGAATGATTCGGCCGGACATCGTAGGGGCGACATTCATGGCGCCCGGTTGGAGACGACGACTCAACGCGATTGAGGGTTCCGGAGGTGGTCTGATGGCGAAACCATACTCGTCCTATAGCTTCTGGCTCGAGACCTGTGGCGACGATCTGACGCCGCGCCCGGCGCTGGACGGCACCATCGACGTCGATGTGGCCATCCTCGGGGCTGGCTTCACCGGCCTCTGGACCGCGTATTACCTGCTGCAGCGCGAGCCATCCCTCACGGTCGCCATCCTCGAGAGTGAGATCGCCGGGTTCGGCGCGTCGGGCCGCAACGGAGGCGGGCTGGGCAATCGCCTGCCGATAGGACTACGCCGCATGTCGCAGCTCTTCGGACGGCAGGCGGCCATCGAATCTGCAGCAGGCGATCAACACCGCCGTCGATGAGGTCTCCGGCGTGGCCGAGCGCGAAGGCATCGAGATGGAGTTCGTGCGCGGTGGCTACATTCGTCTCGCACGCAGTCCGTATCAACTGGACGTGCTGGCGAGCGAGCAACGCACGCTGGAGGAGTTCGGCTTCGGCGAAGGCTCGACGCTGCTCGATACCACGCAGGTGGCCGAGCGCGTTTCGGTGGCCGGCGCGCTCGGCGGCATCTACAACGCCAATAGCGCCAAGATCCAACCAGCCAAACTGGTGCGCGGACTGGCCCGCGCCGTCGAGCGCAAGGGCGCGACCATCTACGAGCAATCGCCGGTCACCGACTACACTACCGGAGCCTACCCAGTGCTGCACACGGCGCGCGGTCATGCCCGCGCCAAGACCATTGTGCTGGCGGGTGAGTCCTATCTCTCGCGTTTTCCGCAGCTGCGACGCAAAGTGATGCCGGTCTATTCGCTGATCACCATCACCGAGCCGCTATCAACGAACGACTGGCAGCAGATTGGCTGGGAGGCGCGTGAGGGGCTCTCGTCCGCGACCAACATGGTGAAATACCTCACCCACACGTCCGATGGTCGGGTGATGTTCGGCGGACGCGGCGCGCCCTATCACTTTGGATCGCAGCATCAAGGATGAGTACGACCTCCACGAGCCGACGCACCAGATGCTGCAGGACAACGTGCGCGAGTGGTTCCCGATGCTGAAGGACGTGAAGTTCACGCATACATGGGGCGGACCGCTGGGTTGGCCACGCGATTACGTGCCAACCGTCTCCTACGACCCGGCGCAGGGGCTGGCGGCCGCCTACGGCTACACCGGCACCGGGGTCGGGCCGTCCAATTTGTTCGGCCGCATGCTGGCCGATCTCATCACCCGCACCGACAGCGACCTCACGCATCTCGCCTTCGTCAACCACACAGGGCGTAAGTGGGAGCCGGAGCCGTTCCGCTTCATCGGCGTGCGCTACGTCCAGCGCGGCTTCGAGCAGCTCGACCTCAAGTCGGAGAAGACTGGCGTCGCTCCAACGGGCGCTCGCTGGTCGAGCGTTTGACGCGGCATTAGAGCACTTTTCATCGTAATTGTCGGCGGGCGAGGACCGGGACAGGCGCATGCATTTCCCGGGCGTGCTTCCGCGTGGTCGCCGGCCGAAGGGCGCGATGAATCGTGCCCCTACGAACGTACGCGTGTTCCCGTAGGGGCGACATTCATGGCGCCCACCTGAATCTAATCGAACGCGATTGCAGGAATTCGATCCGCCCAGGGCAGGGCCTCTTCGAGCTGCGCCGCGATCGCCAGCAGCAGGTCGTCGGCGCCGACTCGGCCGATGAGCTGCACGCCGATTGGCATCCCATCCGACGACTGCGCCAGAGGCAGCGAAATGGCCGGCTGGCCGGTGGCGTTGACCCAGTAGGTGAAGGCGCCGAAGCGATCCAGCGTCTGCCGGATCTCCTCCTCGGTCCCACCCATCGAGCCCAGTGGCGGCGCCGTGACCGGCAGCGTGGGACAGAGCAGGACGTCGAAACTGCGAGACCACTCCAGCACGCGACGGCTCAGGTCCAACACCGTGAACTCGGCTTTCAGATAGTCGTTCGCCGAATGCTGTCTTCCGCTTTCGAGCATGGCCCGGGCGTGTGCGCCAAGCTTATCCGGCTCCGGGATCGGCATCATGGCCGTATGCGCCTGAATGATGGTGAGGAACGCGTCGTAGACGCCAGTGACGTCGGGGGCGGATTCGGTCACCTGATGCCCAAGTTCAGCCATCACTCCAGCGACTCGCTCGGTCGCGGCTGCAACCTCCGGATCAACCTGAGTCATGGCGCTGCTGGTCGTCCAGCCGATGCGCAAGCCCGCGGACAGATTCTCTAGCATGGGAGGGACCGGCACGAAGGGTGGGGTGAGGACGCTGAGCAAGAGCTTGAGATCCGCGACCGTGTGGGCCATCGGTCCGGGAGAGGCAAATCCGGCGATGGCGGCGTAATCGAATGGGCGAGGGATGACGCGGCCGCGGGATGGCTTGAGGCCGACGACGCCACAGGCCGCCGCTGGGATGCGGATGGAGCCGCCAGCGTCGGAGCCGGTCGCGATCGGGCAGAGTCGAGCCGCCAGCGCGGCACCAGCGCCGCCACTCGAGCCACCAGCACTGCGCGAGAGATCCCATGGGTTGAGAGTTGGAGGAAAGAGCCCGTCCTCCGTCGACATGCTCAGACCGAGCTCAGGCGTGTTCGTCTTCCCCAGCATGATGGCGCCCGCTTCGAAGAGCCGCGCCACGTCCGGACTGTCCATCTCCGGCACGTAGTGCTCGAATGCCGGCGAGCCAAACGTCGTGCGCACCCCGGCGGTCGGGCTGAGGTCCTTGATGGAGATCGGAAGCCCGAAGAGTGGGCCAAGTGCGTCGGGCTCCGCCGTCATCAGTACGCGCTCGGCGGCTTCGGCTTCCGCTGTGGCTCGCTCGGCGGTCAGCGTCACATAGGCTCCGACCTGCGGGTTTAGCCGTTCGATGCGTTGCAGGAAGACGCGGACGAGATCCCGTGGCGAAACCTCGCGGGCACGGATGCGGCGCCCAAGCTCGGTTGCGGACACGAAGGCGAGCTCTTCTCCTTGTGGAATTTGCATGCGGAATCCTCTCGTCAGCTCGGTCGAAACGTGACCGCGGAAAAAATCTCACCGAGAAAACGGCTCGGTCGGCTGGCCAGGAGTCGGGTACCCACGAATCCATTGCGCGCGGCGATCGTCTCCCACGCGGGATATGAGAGCGGATAGGGCACCCAGTGGTTGCCCCGATCCGTGTTGTACTCGATTAGAATGAGGCGTCCGCCAGGCTTCAGATAGCCGGAAACACGACGCAGGACGACTTCCTTGTTTCGCTGGTAATGGAGCGAGTTGGCCATCACGATACCGTCGAGCGACGGTAGGTTTTGCGGCTGGGTGAAGTCGGCCACCATGACGTGCAAGTTCGTGTCCGGAAAGCGGCGGCGCATCTCGGATTGCTGGCGCTCGAGCGCGCGACGATCCAGATCTAGCGAATAGATCTCGGCACCCGGCCCGAGCAGATCGGCCAGCGCCAGCGTGAAAGCGCCTGATCCAGAACCGAAGTCGGCCCAGACCCCACCCTGATCAGGTATTCCATCTCGCAGGAGCGCGACGTGGTCATGGTGATTCATCCAGCGATCGACTCTCGCTTCTGTGATTGGCTATTCCGCGACCCGTGCAGCCAATAACGGAACTGGCTCAGTTAGTACTGAGCCAGTCGCCCGTTCGATGAATGATACGTCGCGGAATCGGCAGTTCCCGATCACACGCGAATCAGGGTGTTGTGGGAGCGTCGATCAGGTAGCCAGAGATGGTGAAGTTACCGTTGCCAAGGAGGCCCAAATCTGTCGTCCCATTTCGGACCGCGAAGGCCGCGATGTCTGTCCCCGGCCCGGCCTCAATCCAGGTGTCCTGCCCCAGTTCGTAGTAGTCGTGGCCACTTTGCGATCCAACAAACTCGACTGGAAACAGGTGAGGAGATTGACCTCCGCCAACATCGGTGCTAAAGGACACAAAGACGGGAGCTTCCGCTGGTCCAACGAACAGGGCGCCAGAGATATATCGAATGATCAATATCTTCCCGCTCGGAACCGATAAATCATCCTGGCTAGAATTTGTTGAGCCCATGTTGATGAAAAACTCGTGCTGATAGGGTTCACTGCCGGGCGGGTTCGCGTCGGTGGTCGTGACCGCACCCTGAATGGTGGCGGTGACCGGAGTGCCGCCCTGCAACGTCACCGGGACCGGAGTGGTGTTGACCACCGTCACGGGTAAGCTCCCAGGGGTGAACGTGAAACCCGGAAGCGATGCGTTCGATTGGCCCGTCGACCCGACCCCGAACCGCTGCATCAACCCCGCGCCGAGTGGCTCAGCGATTGATGACCCGGCAAAGAACAACGATATCACCAGGGCAGTCGTCACTGATGTAGCGAGCACGAGTCGCCATCGCCTCATTCGAGTCCCCCTTTGCAGCAGACACCGTCTGCGCCTATTCAGTTGCTGGTCAATCGCAGAAGTATAGCAGGTTCATTTTTCCGGCAGTACATTATGAAAGAGGTTGTGCGGATCAATGGAGCATGATTGCTGAAGCTGGATAGTACGCAGTGTTTTGCCCTTCGAGATCAACCAAGTTTGCCGTCTTGCGTCCAGACTCATTGCAACGTGTGTCCACGTTCGTGCCCAATCTGGCGGATCCTCGCCAACCGCGGAATGTAATTCACGCTCACACCGATTAACCTAGGGAAGATGTTTGCACGGACGAACCGCGTAGAGAGGGAACGGATGAGGAAGATTCGAGTTGGCGTACACCTGAATCCACAGCACGGCGATTATGCCGATTACAAACGGGCGGTACTTGAAGTCGAAAAGATGGGCGCCGACGTTATCACCGTCTGGGATCATTTCTACCCGCTGTCGGGCGACCCCGACGGAAAGCATTTCGAATGCTGGACGCTGCTCAGCGCCATCGCGGCGATGACCGAGCGCATCGAGATGGGTCCGCTGGTCTCAGCCATCGGCTATCGCAACCCGAACCTGATCGCCGACATGTCGCGCACCATCGACCACATCTCCGGCGGTCGCTTCATTCTAGGGATGGGCGCGGGCTGGTCAGAGAAGGACTACAACGAATACGGCTATGAATTTGGCACGGTGGGTAGTCGACTGCGAGATCTGCGCGACGCCATGCCGGTCATCGAAGCGCGTCTCGGCAAGCTCAACCCGCCGCCAACGCGCCACATCCCGGTGATGATCGGTGGAGGCGGGGAGAAGGTGACGTTGCGCATTGTCGCCAAACATGCCGACATCTGGCACTGCAATGCCGGTGGCGACGATATCGTGCGCAAATCGAACGTCCTGAAGGAGTGGTGCGAGAAGGAGGGCCGCGACCCCGACACCATCGAGCACGCCACCGGTCTCAATATGTCGGCTTCGTTGGACGCGGCTGACGACCTGGTCGACAAGGGCTTCACGTTCCTGACCATTCGCAGCAGCGGGCCGGAGTGGGACCTCTCATCGTTTGGTGAGTGGATCGCCTGGCGCGACAAGCGCAACGCGGAGCGGTAACGCACGAGGGCACTTGTAGGGGAGCACCTTGTGTGCTCCCGTGACACGGTTCGGCAAGTCAAGCCGGGAGCACACAAGGTGCTCCCCTACGGATCGTTCGGGTGCCAACTGCTCCGCCAGGTGCCCGTGGACCGGCCCTCTCAATCCGCGAAGCGCCCTACTCCCCCGCGAATCCCTGGCAATTGCCCATCAACGGGAACGCGTAGCTCTGCACGTTGGCCAGCATCTGTCGCACGTGATTGCGATCGTGAGAGATCCACTCGTGGAGCAGGTCATTGACACGCACGTAGCCAACTTGCGGATGGTTGCCGCCGCGCACCAGATCGGGCATCGCCAGGCCGCTGACGAGCTCGACGCTATCCGCACGCAGCGTTTCAAACTCATCCAGCAGATCCTTCAGGTCACGCGCGCAGTCGTTGCGCGCGTTCTGCACCTCAACCGGATCCCAGCCCTCGACATCGGGCTCATCCTCATCCAGAATCTCCCGAATGCGCCCGTTGAAACCGCGCCGTTCGGCCTCCATGATGTGGCCCAGCGCCTCCTTGACACACCACTCTTCCGGACCTGGGTGCCAGTTGACGACCAGATCCGGCAGGGCTTCGAGCTCCGCGCGCACGAAGACCGCCATAGCTGACAGCATCCCCGCGATCTCGCGAGGTGACAACATTCGAGGTTCTTCCGCCATATTTTGGATTCCTCCTCTTGACGCGATCGACCGGCTCGCGTCGCGAATCAACAAGCTATGACCCCGTGACGACAATGATGTGAAAGGCCGCGACGGCCGACGCGGTTCACTCTACTCTGGTCGCGCCCCAGGCTTCGGGGTCGACGAGGTCGAGCACCTGGCTGAACTCCCATTGATGGCCTTCGAAGTCGATAACAGAATAGACCCGCAATCCCCAGGGCTGGTCGGCCGGCGGCATCAGAATGGTCGCGCCCGCGGATTGGGCATGCGCGTGATGCGCATCGACGTCCTTCACCTGCACCGTCGTGACGTGGGACAGATCCGGCCACGGGTGCCCTGATTGCGGGCGAAATCCGGGTACCCGCTCCCGCAGCCACGCTTCCAAACCTGGCGTGATTCCAGCAACCATGACCAACCCGCCATCTGGACCTTCGAGCTTGGAGGTGATGAAGTACCCATCCGGCATCGACATGCGCACCCGCTCCCGGAATCCGAAGACGCGACAGAGCCATTCGCTGGCGGCGATTGGGTCGCGATAGCGGAGATGCGGATAGATGGTCGCCCAGCCACGCACGACGTCGTCGGGCATGAGATCATCCTCCAGACGTTCATGGACGAAAGTGTGATCATCGGCTCGTGGGCGCCATGAATGTCGCCCCTACGGGCGGGGTCGCGTTGGTGTGATCCATGGCACCCAATGCAACATCTATTCACGCAATCGTCCGGTTAACGCCTCAAACCACACAACGGCTCCTCACGGGAACCCATCGCCGCATGTCAATCTGTCCTGTAGAATAGCCGTGCACCGGCGCGAAATCCATATGTGGTGGCATGTCCGTTGGCGCGGGTGATGAGGGCGACGCATTGACCACTCCCGAAGCGGTAGCACGCGTCACAATCGATTCGGCGCTGGAAGCGGCGGGCTGGCAGGTGCAGGATGTGCATCACATCAACCTGCACGCCGGGCCGGGTGTCGCCGTGCGCGAGTTCCCGCTCCCCGGCCATGGCTTCGCCGACTACCTGCTCTACGTCGACGGCAAGGCCATCGGCGTGGTGGAGGCCAAGGCGGCTGGCACGACGTTGACCGGTGTGGAACTGCAAGCGGTGAAGTACAGCGAGGGACTGCCGCCGGGCGTGCCCGCCTACGTGCGTCCCTTGCCCTTCCTCTATCAGACCACCGGCATCGAGACCCGCTTCACCAATCGACTCGACCCCGAGCCGCGCAGCCGCCGCGTCTACACCTTCCACCGACCCGAGACGCTGGCAAGCTGGATCGACGGCGTGGCCTCCAACGTCACGCCGATCCATCAGAACGGTCAACTGGCCGCCGAAGAGGGTGTGTCCTATCTCGGCAGGGCCAACCTGCGCGCTCGACTGCGCCAGATGCCGCCGCTGGATACGGCCGGCCTCTGGCCCGCCCAGATCACGGCGGTTCAGAACCTTGAAGTCTCGCTGGCCGACGATCGGCCGCGCTCGCTGATCCAGATGGCCACCGGCTCGGGCAAGACCTTCACCGCCATCACCTCGGCCTATCGCCTGATCAAGTTCGGTGGTGCCCAGCGCGTCCTCTTCCTGGTCGACCGCGCCAATCTGGGCAAGCAGGCCAAGAAGGAGTTCGACCAGTACCGCACGCCGGACGACGGCCGCACCTTCACCGAGCTGTACAACGTGCAGCACCTGACCAGCAACACCATCGATCCGGTGGCCCGCGTCTGCATCACCACCATCCAGCGCCTCTATTCCATGCTGCAAGGGGAGCAGGAGTTCGACGAGCACCTGGAGGAGGGCTCACTGTTCGACTCGGGCGCCGTCCCGCAGCGCGCGCCGGTGCCGGTCAAGTACAACCCGCGCATCCCCATCGAGACCTTCGACGTCATCGTGGTCGACGAATGCCATCGCTCCATCTACAACCTGTGGCGCCAGGTGCTGGAGTATTTCGATGCCTATCTCATCGGCCTGACCGCCACGCCCTCCAAGCAGACCTTCGGCTTCTTCAACCAAAATCTGGTCATGGAGTACAACCACGCCCAGGCGGTGGCCGACGGCGTCAACGTCGACTACCACGTCTATCAGATCCGCACCAAGATCACGGCCTCCGGCTCGACCGTCGAGGCGGGCAACTATGTGGGCAAGCGGGAGCGGCTGACCCGCGCCGAACGCTGGGAGCAGCTCGACGACGATCTGATCTATGATGCCCGGCAGCTCGATCGGGACGTGGTGGCGCCGGACCAGATCCGCACCATCATCCGCACCTTCAAGGAGAAGCTCTTCACCGAGATCTTCCCCGGTCGTACGCGAGGTCCCAAAGACCCTCATCTTCGCCAAGGACGACAACCACGCCGATGAGGTCGTGCAGATCGTGCGCGAGGAGTTCGGCAAGGGGAACGACTTCTGCTGGAAGATGACCTACCGCACCACCGGCAAGAAGCCGGAGGACCTGCTGCAAGAGTTCCGCAACTCCTACAACCCGCGCGTGGTCGTCACCGTCGACATGATCGCCACCGGCACCGACATCAAGCCGCTGGAAGTCGTCATGTTCCTGCGAGCGGTCAAGAGCCGCAACTATTTCGAACAGATGAAGGGGCGCGGCGTGCGCGTCATCAACCAGACCGACTTCCAGGCCGTCACGCCGGATGCCAAAGCGAAGACCCACTTCGTGTTGATCGACTGCGTCGGCGTCACCGAGCAGCCGATGACCGATGGCGGGCCGATCGAGCGCAAGCCCTCCGTCAGCTTCGAGAAGCTCATGCAGGCCGTGGCCATTGGCCAGACCGATGCCGACACCGTCTCGTCCCTCGCCAGTCGGCTGGCGCGACTCGAACGGCAGATCGGTGAGCCGGAGAAGCAGGCCATCGTTGAAGTCTCCGGTGGGGAGTCGTTGCAGCGACTGGTTGGTCGTATGGTGGCGGCGCTCGATCCTGACCGACAGATCGAGCAGGCCCGGCAAGAGCACGGATTGTCGTCGGACATCGAGCCGACTGACGAGCAGATCGAGCAGGCGACCACGAGTCTGATTGCGGCGGCGGTCAAGCCGTTGCAGAGCAACCCGGCGTTGCGGGACCGGCTCATCGACGCCAAGAAGCGCGCCGAAATGACCATCGACGACGTGAGCAAAGACGAGGTGCTGGAGGCGGGCTTCTCGGTCGAAGCCAGAGAACGCGCCCAGCAGATCACGTCCTCGTTCGAAGCGTTCATCCGCGAGCATAAGGACGAGATCACCGCGCTCCAGTTCTTCTACAGCCAGCCATATGACAAGCGACTGACCTACGCCGACATCAAGGCGCTGGCCGAGACCATCAGCAAGCCACCACAGTCGTTGACGCCGGAGAAGCTGTGGCAGGCGTACGAGACGCTGGACAAATCCAAAGTGCGCGGGTCCGGAGGGCGCGTGCTGACCGACATCGTCTCGTTGGTGCGCTTCGCCATCCAGCAGGACGCGGAGCTGGTCCCATTCAAGGCACGGGTCGAGGCACGCTTCAACGACTGGCTGGCACAGCAGGAGCAGCTTGGCCGCGCCTTCACGCCGGAGCAACGCGAATGGCTGGAGATGATCCGCGACCACATCGTCGGGAGCGTCCAGATCGACCGCGAGGACTTCGAACTCTCGCCATTTACGGAACATGGGGGATTGGGACGCGTGTATCAGGTGTTTGGCAAGGATCTTTTCGAATTGCTGGATGAGTTGAACAAGGTCCTCGCAGCGTGACTGAAGTTCGCGCAATGCTAGTTTGCCGATCGGTTGGACCGTGGTCGCATCTCGGTCGAGATTGGCTGAGGTGAACTGCGATGCAAGTCACGTACTGGACATGCCAGACGGACGCGATGCGATCGTCCGATGGACTGACGCCGAAGTCTGAGAGCTACAAACATCGACGGACACTCGAAGATCACGCCTCATCGGATGCCGATGCGAGAGCGATCACACTTTCCGAAGCGTATTGCTGCTCGGAGATCATCGTCATTGTGGTCAGAGCGGACAGTTCGCATCGCTGTTGGCTTGCCGTAATGGCGTAGACCTGAGTTCGAACGAGTCCTTGCGGCTCGTCTCGCACGAGATTGGCCGTCACGTGATTCGCTGCGTAACTCCTTGCCGACTCGTTGCGGCACGGAATACCGAACTGACAGTTCCACGGCGCGGCGGGCGTCAACATCGAACTTCCGTCCGAAACTCGTGGAATCAACGAGGTTCCCATCGCGCCCCTCCCCGAACAGCGCCGCATCGTCGAGGAGATCGAGACGCAGTTCACGCGGCTCGATGACGCCGTCGCTGCGCTGAAGCGCGTCAAAGCCAACCTGAAGCGATACCGCGCCTCGGTGCTGAAGGCCGCCTGCGAGGGCCGCCTGGTGCCGACCGAAGCCGAGCTTGCCCGCGCCGAAGGCCGCGACTACGAGCCCGCCGACGTGCTGCTCCAGCGCATCCTGGCCGAGCGTCGCGCCAAATGGGAAGCCGACGAACTGGCGAAGATGATCGCCAAGGGCAAGCCGCCCAAGGACGATCGTTGGAAGGCGAAGTACAAGGAGCCGCAGCCGCCCGACACGAGCGACTTGCCGGAGCTGCCCGAGGGGTGGTGCTGGGCGAGCATGGATCAATTGACGACACACATTACCAGTGGGTCACGAGACTGGTCAAGTACTACGGGCGCGGCGTTCCGGCGTCTTCGTGATGGCTCAGACATCATTCGACCGGGAAAGCTAGATCTCGACTTCAGACAGCTAAGTCGACTCACCGCCAGATGCATAGGGACAGTCGCTCGAAGCTCCGATTCAACCGCGATGACTTCCTCGTCACAATAGTTGGGGCGAACACCGGAGACTGTCTGTAGAGTCGCCAAACCAGACTCCGGGAACACTATCGTTTGCCAGAGTGTGGCGCTCATGCGGCCGGTTCATCCCGACATCTCCAAATACGTCCACGGTCTACATGACGTCTGACGGCAACGCGTCAACGTCAATATCGACGATACATCTACGGCCAAGGCACGTCCACATCTGAGCTTGGACCAGCTTCGAATGACTGCGCTGCTCATTCCACCCTGGGATGAGCAGAGGCGGATCGTTGCCGAGGTCGAGCGGCGGCTCTCGGTCGCCGACGAAGCACGAGGCCGTTGTCGACCACAACCTTCAACCGCGCCGAACGCCTCCGCCAGTCCATCCTCAAACGTGCGTTCGAGGGCAAGCTCGTGCCGCAGGACCCGGACGACGAGCCAGCCAGCGTCCTGTTGGAGCGCATTCGTGCCGAGCGAGCGGCTGCGTCACCCAACGGCAAGGTGCAGCCAACGTCACGGCGGCGGCGCTCGACGAAGCCGACCAAAGCACACATGAAGCCGTTATTCGCCGAAGAGGAGCGCGCGTGAGCGCTTATGCTCGGGTGACCAAGACAACACTGGTGGGGTACATCCACGACGGCGCGCCGGTCCGGCGTTGTTGGGCGCCATAAATGTCGCCCCTACGCGGTTGCAAACCGTGCGGTTTGTGCGGTCCGCGTGGCACACGATGTGGTTTGTGCGGCCTGCGTTGCAAACCATGCGGTTCGCGCCGCCCGCGTGGCACACGATGGGGTTTGCGCGGCCCGCGTGGCACACGACATGGTTTGTGCGGCCCGCGTGGCACACGATGCGGTTTGTGCGGCCTGCGTGGCACACGATGGGGTTTGTGCGGCCCGCGTGGCACACGATGGGGTTTGTGCGGCCCGCGTGGCACACGACATGGTTTGTGCGGTCCGCATGGCACACGATGCGGTTTGTGCGGCCTGCGTGGCACACGATGGGGTTTGCGCGACCTGGGTGGCGAACGGCGTGACGACGACGCGCCCCGCCGTCGAACATGACCGCGCCTCCGATCACGTAGGGGCGACATTTATGGCGCCCAGGATCCCTATCAACGGCATCGACATGTCCACCGATCATGTCGGCATTTGGCGCCCAGGATCCCTATCAACGGCATCGACATGTCCACCGATCATGTCGGGGCGACTCTTATGGCGCCCTGTGACCTGTCATTCAATGCCTCGGACGAAACAACGGACGTCGATGGCCCGGTTTGACCCGCGAATCCATCACCGCCGATCGATTCGGTTGCCCAAATACAATTATTCATTGCCAGGTCCCTACTTCGTGACCGTCTGCACGCAAGGTCGTGTTTGCGTGTTGGGTGCCGTCGCAGAGGGTACCGTCACCTTGAACGACGCCGGACGGATTGTGGCTGCCGAACTCGATCGCCTCGGAGAACGGTTTCCGACAACCTCGATCGATGCCGCGGTCATCATGCCCAACCATGTCCATCTGATCCTCAGCATCGCGGATACCGCATCGTTGCCCATCCGTAGGGGCGACATTCATGGCGCCCAATCTAATGGCGCCCAACCCGATGCGCGCCCCAACGCTTGGGGAGATACTGCGGGCCTTCAAAGCGGCCAGCGCGCGGGTTATCCGGCGAGATCACGATGCTGGCTTCGCCTGGCAACGAAACTATTACGAGCACGTGATTCGCAGTGAGCGCGAGTTCCTCACCTATTACGACTACATTGAAGGGAATCCGGCTCGCTGGGCAGAGGACGACCTATACAGCCGAAGGCCGGAGGCGCCATGAGGGACCTGGGCGAGATGAACCCCCTGGGCGCGACGCATCTGGTTGGGCGCCATAAATGTCGCCCCTACGATGCGGGTTGGGGCGGCAATCATCATGCCGATCATCCGATAGGTTTCCGTAGGGGCGACATTTATGGCGCCCAATTCGCCGGCGCCCAATCCAATGCCCAACCCAATGACGTCCGACCGATATTGAGGAGCCACGATTGATGTCCGGCAACAACCACACCCAGCAGGTCGTGCAAAAACTCTGGAACTACTGCAACATCCTGCGGGATGACGGCCTTTCCTACGGCGACTACGTCGAGCAGCTCACCTTCCTCCTCTTCCTCAAGATGGCGCACGAGCAGACCCAGGCACCCTGGTTCCGACCGTCAGCCATTCCGGCCGGACTCGACTGGCCCAGTCTGTTGCAGCGCGACGGCGCCGAACTGGAACTGCACTATCGCCATCTACTGGAGGAGCTGGGCAAAGAGCGGGGCATGCTCGGCCTCATCTTCCGCAAGGCCCAGAACAAGATTCAGGACCCGGCCAAGCTGCGTCGCTTGATCGTCGATCTGATTGATCGCGAACAGTGGACGATCCTGGATGCCGACGTCAAAGGGGATGCCTACGAGGGGCTGCTGGAGAAGAACGCCCAGGACATCAAGGGTGGCGCGGGCCAGTACTTCACGCCGCGTCCCTTGATCCGGGCCATCGTCGACGTCATGCGACCGAAACCGGGCGAGACCATCTGCGATCCGGCTTGCGGCACCGGCGGCTTCCTGCTGGCCGCGCACGATGCGCTTACCCACAGCTACCCCACCATGGACCGGGACGAGAAGCGGTTCCTGCAACTCCACACGCTGCACGGCGTCGAGATCGTCGACGGCGTCACACGCCTGTGCGCCATGAACTTGCTGCTGCACGGCGTCGGACCGAGCGGTACCGACGAGACCGATCCGCCGATCGAGACCGGCGACAGCCTGGCGGCCGATCCCGGCACGCGCTACGACCTGGTCCTCACCAATCCGCCCTTTGGCCGCAAATCCAGCATCATGGTGATCAACGCCGAAGGGGAGCAGCAGCGCGAGGCACTGACCGTCTATCGCGAGGATTTCTGGGCCACCACCTCCAACAAGCAGCTCAACTTCTTGCAGCACGTCAAGACCTTGCTCAAGATCAATGGTCGAGCCGCCATCGTGGTGCCGGACAATGTGCTATTCGAGGGTGGCGCAGGCGAAACGGTGCGACGCAAGCTGTTGCAGGAGTACGACGTCCATACATTGCTGCGTCTACCGACCGGCATCTTCTACGCGCAGGGCGTCAAGGCGAACGTCCTCTTCTTCGACCGCAAGCCGGCCAGCGCGCAGAACTGGACGACCAAGCTGTGGGTCTACGATCTGCGCACCAACATGAACTTCACCCTCAAGACCAACCCGCTCAAGCGCGCCGACCTTGACGAGTTTGTCGTGAACTACCACGCCGAGAACCGGCACGATCGCCAGCCGACCTGGTCGGAGCAGACCCCCGACGGCCGCTGGCGTGCCTATGACTACGACGAGCTGATCCAGCGGGACAAGGTCAGTCTGGACCTCTTCTGGCTGCGGGACGAGAGTCTGGAGGACTCGGCCAATCTTCCCGATCCGGACGTCATCGCCGCCGAGATCGCCGAAGACCTGCGCGCCGCCCTCGAAGAGTTCGAGACCATCCTGGAGGATCTGGGGGCAGTAACGGAGTGAACGACGGGTTCGCCTTCCCTACCACATCGGCGTGTCGTGAGCGGAGCCGGTTTGTTGTGGCCGGGAAGTGCATTGTGTCCGCCGGTGACGCGAGACTCGTCGGCTCGGTGGCTGGCGTTCAGACAGTCAAGCGGTTAAGATCTGGGGCCACATCATCCAGGAGGGGCTCCATCAGGCCGTCGCATCTCTTGCCTGCCCGATTCTGAAAGCATCATTGAACGCTTCGCACGAACGCTTGGTCGAAGCTTGAAGACTTCCCAGCCCTTCATTAGCCAAGAAAGTCCAAAGGCGAAGACGACGATTGACTCTCCGATGAGCAGCGAGTAGTCATTGAGGACGTGAAACAGCTGCGCGACACCCATGAAGATGAGCATCAGAAAGATCACCGTCGCGGTGAAGATGTAGAACCGTTTCCAGAATGTCGGAGATCGCGTTGACTCATAGCCCCGAACCGCGGCATCACCGCTTCGTTGCCCTTCCTCTCTGGCAAACAAGAGGCACATGATTCCGAGAAACAGGATGAAGAAGACAGCTGAGCTGTAATGGATAGTCGAGACCGTCTTTTCGCCGAGACGAGTTTGGAGCGGAGTGGGAGAAGCATGGCTCCAGTCTGGAATCGCTGTCGGGAACCACGCGACAAACACTGCGGCTAATCCGGCAACGATACTCACGATATTCTCCGGCGTCACATCGAAGCCGAATCCCCAGAAACCGTCCGGAAGCCGGTGACCCATCAACTTGTACGTGATAAGCAATGGGGCTATCGCAACCAGAATTCCTACAAATACGTCACGCATGGAGGTGTAATAGTAGGCGCTCAGAGAGTCTCTGGCCAAGAGCTTACCCGTCAAGAAAAGGGCGTCTCCCAGAAGCAGGATGAGCGGCAATAGCAGCCCCAGGAGTCCAACCCCCAGGCACATCAGCAGATAGGGGGGATCAGGTGGATTGTCGGCCTCTCCCCTCGCCTCAGCAGGAGCCGTCAACCACCTCCAGAACCTATTGAGGATCTCCATGCATCCACCTCCAGTCGGAGGAATCCTGGCAACCACGGCGCATCGGCGAACCGATAGGCCGTTTCAGGTCTAAAGGAGCACGCTCCTCATAAAGAATGCATCTCACGTAAGACGAGAATACCATGGAGACACCCACATGGCCCGCGGGGGACGATGGGCTTCCGTGCGCGTGAGACACGTCGCGTGACCAGCATGTTCACGTGACTGCGGACGACGGCATGACCGATGATGTGGCCCGGGAACACGTGATGGATTATGTGAAAAGGACGCAGTCAAAAGTAGTACAGAGCGAATTCTAGCAGACAGCATGTCGAAGTTCCAGCGACCCCTCGCTCGATCTGGGGACAACGAATGGATCGCGTGGTCAGTGCGCGAAACCAGCCGGAACATCACTTCCGGGACGCGTTGGAACGTTCACTGAGGCACGCCGCCAACTCGCCTGGCTCGATGCGCTTGACCGATCCATCAACCTGAGCGCAGAGGAGCGTCGCGTTATGGGGTGGCTGTGCTCCGATCCAGACGACTGGAACTCCACGTGACAGCGCATGGTGCACGGATTCGCCGGTGCCGCCGCGACCGCGCGACTGCTCCCCATCCCAAATCGCGACGAGCAGGTCCACTTCGTCAACAAGCGCGTCACTGAGAGCGGCGTAGGCGTCTTCGAGCTCCGCTGACGTTCCTTGGACGCCAGGCAACTCCACCACACGTTCCGCCTGGCTCAATAGCTGACGATACTCGTCGACCGACGCCTCATCAGTGAAGTCGCGCACGTAGTCATCACGCGCGAATGGAAGCAGACAAACGAGCGGCAAGCCGAGGGAGATCGACTCGACAGCGATGAGCCGATCGGCGCCTTCCGCGATGGGAGAAACGACCTCGATCTGAGGTGACAGGTTCATGGAATCCTGGAGAACACGTCGTATCTGCCTGCGAAGCGTGGTGATGTCTGCTGATTGGAGCGCTTCGGGGCGATGTCCAACGACGCCGATCGTGAGCGTCGAATTGTTGTTTCCGAGTTCCCCCACCCGCGCAACGCTTTCACGTGGATCGTCGTTATTCTCCGCACTACACTGGCTGCAATAGTGTACGATCAGAAGGCATTCCGCAACTGAACGCCCCTGGCTGTGGGAGGTCCATGTGTCACCTCGTGAGGCGAACGTGATTATCGTGACGGGTGACGTCACGATTGACTGGGCGATTCTGGCACCAGCGATTGCCCCGCAAGGATTGCATGCGAGCTATCGTTGGGAGCAGCCTGCCGCCGTACAGATCAACTCCTCTCCGGGTTCTGCAGCGTTGATTTCGAACATGCTCACGTCCAGCCTTGAAGCTGACGACTCTGCGTTCCCGCATCGCGTAATCGGCCCGTCGGTGCCAGCCGAAGCGCTCACCAATCCGGCCGACCAGCGGTTTAGCCGCACCTATGCAACCTGGCAGGAGTACCTGCCTCGCGATGCTGGCGGTCATTCTGCCTGGCGCATGCGCCAATTCCTGGGCCTTCAACCGGCATCCCGGTTGGTTGACTCGGCGGCTCAGACCTGTCCTGATTGCACCTGCCTCGTCATCGACGACGCGAATCTTGGATTTCGGGACCGGCCTGAAGAATGGTTGCCGATCCTGGAGGGCGACGCGCCCCCAAAGCACATTATCCTGAAGATGAGTGCGCCATTGGCGCAGGGACCCTTGTGGGATCATTTGGCCGGTAAATTCAGTGAGGCGTTGACCGTCTATTGTTCGGTCGGCGACCTGAGGAAAGAGTTTGCGCCAATCGGCCAGCCGCTCTCATGGGAGCGAACGGCGAGTGAAGTTGTGGCGGCGGTCCAAGCTCATCCCGCTCTGAAAACTGCCGCGCGAGTCGTCGTCTCACTCGGGTTCAGCGGTGCCGTGCTCGTTTCCTCCGACCATCGTCACGGGTTGATCTTCGACCCGTTGCACCAGGAAGGCGACTGGGAGCGAGGGCATCCTGGATCAACACCAGGACTCGGCACGTCGATCGCCGCAGCCCTTGGCGCTGAGTGCGCACACAACGACGCTCACCCAGATTGGCCGCTCGCCATCCGCCGGGGGTTGGCGAGCGGTCGATCGATCCACGAGCGCGGGTATGCGCTAACCAAGAGCGGGCTCATCTCCCCAGTAGTCCCGGCCAGTGCGTTTCTGTTCGACGAGCCCAAGTCCTTTGATGCCAGTCAAATTCCCGCACAACCGAATTGGCAACTCTCCACGGCTGCCTTTGGAGGGCAAGAGCGCGTCGCGGCCGACCGAATCGTGCGCGAAGGAGACGAAGTTGTGTGCACGAATCTGCCGATTGAACGCATGGGAGCGTGGTCATCGGTCGACCGCACCGAGATCGAGAGCATGCGCAGCGTCGGGCACATCATGCGCGAGTACCTGCAGCAGGAGCGGCCCCGGCGGCCGTTGAGCCTGGCTGTCTTCGGGCCGCCCGGTTCAGGCAAATCTTTTGCCATCAAGCAGATGGCTCGGGAGTGGATCGCCAGCGGCTCGCCCATCGAGGTGCTGGAGTTTAATCTGTCACAGTTCGTCGCCGATGAGCTGCCACGTGCCCTTCAGCGGGTACGGGATTGTGCGGTCGAGCAACGCCTGCCGCTCGTCTTCTGGGACGAGTTCGACACGGCCCTCGATGGACGCGAACTTGGCTGGCTAGCCCAGTTCCTGGCGCCGATGCAGGACGGGATCTTCATGGAGGACGGCATCGGCCGGCCGATCGGTCCGTCCATCTTCGTCTTCGCTGGCGGGACGCACCCCACGATGGCCAGCTTCAAAGAGCGATCTGTCGAGCTACCCGGCGCGAAAGCGACCGATTTCTTAAGTCGGTTGCGCGGATTCGTCGACATCCTAGGCCCGAATCCAGCGAACGAGGAGGATCGCAGCTTCGTGTTGCGCCGAGCATTGCTCTTGCGCTCGTTGCTGAAGCTCAAGGCGCCCCAACTCTTGAGTGGCGGCACGCTGCAGATCGATCCCGGCGTGCTGCGTGCGTTCCTCGACGTCACCAGCTACGTGCATGGAGCCCGCTCGATGGAGGCCATTCTGGACATGAGCTCCCTGTCGGGCCGTCTGCGCTACGAGCGATCGGCTCTGCCGCCCGCGCATCAACTCGGCCTGCACGTCGACGCTGAGGAGTTTTTGACGCTGGTGCGGGGAACGCAGGAGCGCGCGACGCCAAGCTGACCACGCTCCACAACATGCAACACCTTCGCTCCGTGCTGGTGTTGATTAAGGGTCACATCCCGCTTATCCTGGGCTGATCGAGCTGCCAAAATTGCGGAGACAAGCCATGCCCGAGGCGGTCCGTGGTCTGCCCTACGTCTTCATCAGCTATGCCAGTGCCGATCGCGAGCGCGTGCTGCCCATTGTCGACCGGCTGGAACAGGCTGGCGTCAAGACCTGGATCGACCGGGACGGCATCCATGGCGGCGCCAACTACGCCAAGGTGATCAGCGACGCGATTCGCGATGCGGCTGCGCTTGTCCTCTTCGCCTCGCCCGCCTCACTGGCCTCTCGCAACGTCAAGCAAGAGCTGGCGCTCGGTTGGCGCTTCGAGCAACCATACCTGCCGTTGCGGCTCGATCCGGTCGAGATCCCCGACGATCTCGCCTACTGGTTGGAGGGCTCGCAGTGGATCGAGGTGCTCGACCGGCCCGAGCGGGACTGGCTGAGTGACGTCGCCAAAGCGTTGGAGCCCTATGGCATCGTGGTGGCGTCGCAGGGCACACAACTACAGCCTCGAGCACCCCGCGAGCGACCGCTGCTGGTCGGACGCGAGCGAGACCAGGCGACGCTCAAGGAACACCTGGAACGTATGCTAGCCGGGCAAGGCGGGACGATCCTCATCGGGGGCGAAGCCGGCATCGGCAAGACGACGCTGGTGGAGGATCTGAGCATTCAGGCCGAGGATGCGGGGGCCCTCGTCCTCTGGGGCCATGCCTACGATCTCAGCGTGACGCCACCCTACGGCCCCTGGCTGGAGATCTTCGGCACTATCAAGTGATCGACGCGGAGCTGCCGCCGTTACCAGCGTTCATCTTCAATCCCGAGGAACTGATCGGCGTGGGCTCTCAGCAAACGCTCTTTTCGACCACGGCCGAGTTCTTCACCGCCGTCGCGATTGAGCGTCCGCTTATGCTGGTGCTCGACGACCTGCACTGGTTTGATCAGGCCAGTCTCGATTTCTTTCGCTTCCTGGCGCGGCAGGTCGCCAATCAGCGTATCCTGCTCGTCGCCACGTATCGTTCGGATGAGCTGCACCGGCGCCACCCGCTCGCTCCACTCATGCCGCTCCTGGTCCGTGAGGCCGGGGCCGAGCGGGTCGAGGTGAAACCCCTCGGCCAAGGCCGGCCATCGAGCCTTGATTCGGGTGCGTTACGCCCTCGCCAAGTGCCGGTCGAGGAGCGCCTTGAGCGGTATCTGGGGGAGCGCGCCGAAGGCAACCCGCTCTATGCGGGCGAACTCTTGCGGACGCTGGAGGAAGCGAACGTGCTGCGGCAGGACGGGCGAGTTGGCACCTCGGCGAACCTGGAGCAGGTGCGGGTGCCCCCGCTGCTGCGACAGGTGATCGAGGGACGGCTGGCGCGACTGGAGGAGACGACGCGCGAACTGTTGCAAGTGGCGGCGGTCATCGGGCCGACGGTCCCAGTCGACCTTTGGCAGCAGGTGAGCGGAGCGAACGACGAAGCGCTGTTGGCAGCTATCGAGCAAGGGCAGGCCGCCCAACTGATCGAAGAGACGGAAGACGACAGCTACCGCTTCCGGCATGCCTTGCTGCGGGAGGCACTCTATGAAGAGATGGTCGCCCTGCGGCGCCGCCTTTGGCACCGAATAGTGGCTGAAGCGCTCGAGTCGCAGCCACTACCCGACCCTGACAGCATCGCCTACCACTACGGTCAGGCGCGTGATAGCAGGGCCGGCGCCTGGCTAGTCCGAGCCGGCGAACGGGCCACGCGGAGCTTTGCTTGGCTCACGGCGGCGGCGCGGCTGGAGGCGGCGCTCGAGCTTTCAGAGACGTCGCAGGAGCGGAGTTGGCTCCTCTACTGCATCGGTCGCCTTCGCCGCTGGACCAACCCGCGCGCGGCCGTCGAATCCTACCGGGAAGCTCGTGCTCTCGCCGTACAGGCGGGTGATGCGGTTCTCCACGCCTACTGCCTCTTCGATGAAGGTACGGCACTCGCATTCCTCGATGAGTTCGAAAGCGCGCTCCACCTGATGGCCGCCGGAGCCGACCAGATCGATGCCCTGCCCCTGGACCACCTCTTCAGCTATCCGGGCTTGCTGGACTGGGCCGCTGCTTCGCTGGTGGCAGAACCGGTCCCTTCCGGGGTCATGCTGCCCGCGCTCAATCCTCGCCGTCCGACCTATGTCGCGTGGCTGATAACAGCCGGCCATCTACACGAAGCGATCGAGCAGGGCGAGGCGTATTTGCAGGCAGCCGACGCCGCACCTTGGCTGAGCGACGTCCATACCGATGCGATCGGCGACGATCTCACCTTCGGGCTGTCCATTGCATACGGCGAACTGGCTCGACGAGCTGACCAGCTCCGCCTCTACGAGCGGTGGCATGGGGCCGCGAAACGCCGGGAAATTCCTGTGTCCGTCGGCCTGGGCGCCATGTTTGAATTGCGATCCCTTCTGCAGTTCGACACGACGAACCTCGCGGCCCGCCAGCAGCTCATTGGTGTCATGGAGCCGGCGTTCACCAAGCCTGAGGAGTCATCCGACACTACTCCATCGATCGCCCACCACGTACTTGAAGGCCGCTGGGATGTGGCGCGGCGCATCGCAGAGAGGATCATTGCCAACCTGGATCGGCCGCACGCCAGGGCCTATCTCTACGAGACCGCGGAACTGGTACGCCAGCAGGGCGATCGTACGCTCGCCTGGTCCCTCGTCGCCGTCCATTTTCCGGACGGTCCACCGGCATCGATCCAGCATCCATCATCTCCGCTTACCGAACTGGTCGTCCTCACGGCCATGCTCGCGCTCGACGACGGTGATCAGCCGCTTGCCTCCCGCTGGATCGAGCTCTTGGAAGGCATGCTCGAGCAGAGCGGAGCCCTGCGGCCCCGACCCAGTCTGCTGATGCTAAGAGCCCGTCTCGCACAAGCTAACGGCGACCTTCAGGCCGCGCTCGATTTCGCTCAGCAAGGATTCGACCTGGCAACGCAGTTCGATATGCCGCTGGCGAACCTCATCGCCCAACGCCAACTCGGCGAACTCCTGACTGCGAATGGCCAATATGCACGTTCCGAGGAGCACCTCCAGCAATCGCTGACGCTCGCCGACGCCTGCGCGGCTCCGTTCGAGCGGGCACTGACGTTGCTCGAGATCGCCAAATTGCGAATGGCACAGGGGCAGTACGCCGAAACTCGAACGTTGCTGGCCGAGGTACGTTCGATCTGTGAGCCGCTCGGTGCCAATCCGACGCTGGAGCGCGTGGCGGCGCTGGAGCAGAAGCTGAGCGAGATGGGAACGGCCCATGCCTGAGCCGCCCTACGTCTTCATCAGCTACGCCAGCGCCGACAGGGATCGGGTACTGCCCATTGTGGATCGGTTAGAGGCGGCGGGCGTCAGGACGTGGATCGATCGCGACGGCATCCACGGCGGGGCCAACTATGCCCTGGAGATCGCCGAGGCCATCGAACAGACCGCGGTACTCATTCTCATGTGCTCCGAGGCGTCGCTGGCCTCGCGCAATGTCAAACAAGAGATCGCGCTCGGCTGGAAGTACGACCGGCCCTATCTACCACTCCTGCTGGAACCAGTTCGCATTCCAAAAGACGTCGAGTACTGGCTCGAAGCGGCGCAGTGGATTGAATTGCTGGACTATCCGGATGATGTCTGGATGCCTGACATCGCGGGCGCGCTCGAAAATCATGGTGTTGTGTTTCACCCCTCGAACGCGGTGTCGAGCGGGGCAACGAAGCGACGCGAACGTCCTCTGCTTGTCGGCCGCGAACGCGAGCAAAGCCTTCTCCGTGAGCATCTTGAACGGATGCTGGCCGGTCAGGGGAGCCTGGTATTGATCGGCGGCGAGGCGGGGATCGGCAAGACAACACTGGTGGATGACCTGAGCATCCAGGCGGAGGACCAGAGTTGTCTCGTGCTGTGGGGGCACGCCTACGATCTGAGCGTCACCCCGCCCTACGGTCCGTGGCTGGAGATCTTCCAACGCTATCGGTCAATAGGTGGCGAACTACCGCCGGTACCCGCCTTCGTGTTCGATGCCGAGGAACTCGCGAAGGTCGGTTCGCAGGAGACGCTCTTCGCCGTCGTGGCGGAGTTCTTCACGGCAGTGGCCACTCAGCGACCCCTCCTGCTGGTTCTCGATGACCTCCACTGGTTCGACCAGGCCAGCCTTGACTTCGTTCGGGTGCTGGCACGCCAGGCCGGCAATCAGCGCCTCCTGCTCGTCGCCACCTATCGCTCCGATGAATTGCACCGGCGCCATCCTCTTTACGATCTGTTGCCGCTCCTCGTGCGGGAAGCAAGTGCCGAACGACTTGACGTGGGCCGATTAGCCGAGGCAGGTCATGCGGCATTCATCGCCGGTCGCTACTCCCTCGCTGCGGCCGATCAGGACCGTTTGGCCGCCTATCTCACCGTGCATGGAGAAGGCAACCCGCTGTACGCCGGGGAATTGCTGCGGACACTGGAGCAAGATGGAGCGCTGCGGCAAGAGGGCGGCAACTGGCAGCTCGGGGATCTGACGAACGTGCGCGTCCCGACGCTGTTGCGACAGGTGATTGACGGACGGCTCAAGCATCTCGAGCCGGACACCCGAGCATTGCTGCAAGTGGGGTCGGTCATCGGTCAGGAGGTGCCGCTGGATCTTTGGCAGCAGACGACCGGAGCGGACGACGCTGCCTTGATCGCGACATTGGAGCAGGGGCGTGAGGCGCAGCTGATCGACGATGGACTGGGTGGCGATGCCTGGCACTTCCATCACGCATTGATCCGTGAGGCACTCTACGCTGACCTGGTGTCGCTGCGGCGCCGAGCACTGCATCGGCAAGTTGGCGAACAGTTGCTGCGGTCCGCCTCCCCCGATCCCGACGTTGTCGCCCACCATTTCCAGCAGGCCGGTGATCAACGCGCGGTGGAATGGCTGATCAAGGCAGGAGAACGGGCCCAGAACGCCTATGTCTGGGTGACGGCGGCCGAGCGATTTGATGCCGCCTTGGCCAAGCTGACCGAACAAGGCGCGCCGGCCGTGGAGCGGGCCGTGCTGCTCTATCACATCGCACGCCTGCATCGCTTTTTGGACCAGCCGAAAACCGTCGCGCTGATGGGGGAGGCGCGACAGTTGGCGCTGGAGGCGGGCGAGCCAGCGCTCGCGGCGCGCTGCCAGTACTTCGCTGGGATGATTCGCAACTGGCTCGACGGCGCTGCCGAAACGATTGCGGCCATGGAGCAGGCCAACGCCGACTACGAGGCGCTGCCAACGACGGATCAGGCGCGGCTGTGGTCAATGCTTGGAGTCGATCCTGATGCGTTCGCGGGCACGCTGGTTGCCACCCTGGCGAACACAGGGCGGTTCGATGACGCGATCAACCTTGGTACGCGCCAGATTACCAACGTGCCGTTCCCGTCATTGCGCGTTGGGCAGGGAGAATCGCAGTACGCCGATGGCCTCAACGGCTTCGCGAACGTGGCGGCGTTCCGTGGTCGCCCGCACGAAGCGCGGCGCACCCTGGAGCAGGCTCGGACGATCTACCAGGCGATCGAGCATCACCACATGCTGTCGGCGGTATGCCTGTTTGAGCTCGAATGGGTTCAGTTGCCGTACTTCGCGGACGATATGGAGGGACGCCGGCGACTGGCGGCTCTGGGAGAAGCAGCGGCGCGGAGTTCGGGGAGCGCTACCCCCGCGTTGCCACTCCGCAGGGATGCGGTGGGTCACCTGGCGCTTGCAGGAGACTGGCAGGCCGCGTGGGAGATCGTAACCGACCCGCTCTACATTCAGAATTCGCTCGGTCTAGAAGTTGCTGCCCGCTGGCACGTTCCCCTCGCCGTCTGGCGCGGTGACAACGACCTTGCCTGGCAAGTCATCGGTCGGATTCTGCAGGCTGGCCCGCGAACTGAACCCGATACCGCCTACTTCTCGACCGCCCTGCCTCTGCAGATCCTCGCAACTGAGCTGGCGCTCGACGCACACGACCTTCCCACAGCCCGCGCCTGGCTGGAGACGCACGAGCGCTGGCTGGATTGGTCCGGCGCGATCCTTGGCCGAGCGGAATGCGCCCTGGGATGGGCCCAATATCACCATGCCACCGGCGACCCCGACCTTGCTCGCCAGAACGCTGAGCAAGCCTTGGCGCACGCCACCGACCCACGCCAGCCGCTGGCCCTCATCGCCGTCCATCGTTTCCTCGGTCAGCTCGACACCGAGACTGGTGAGTTCCACGCGGCGGAAGAGCATCTACGTGAATCGCTCAAACTGGCCGACGCCTGCCAGGCGCCGTTCGAACGGGCGCTGACGCTATTTGAAATCGCCCGGCTGCGGGTGGCTCAAAGCCTGATCGCCGAAGCGATCGATCTGCTCGCCGACGTGCGCGCGATCTGCGAGCCGCTGGGAGCCAGGCCGACGCTGGAGAAGATTGCGACGCTCGAGCAGCAGCTCGGGGCTGGAGCGGCAGATGTCTGATGTGCGCTACCGAATCCGCGGCTGCGTCGGGTTGGTCGAGTCCTGACGACGCGACACCCGGCGTGCCCGTGCCTGCTTCCCCTTCGCAACCACGCTGTTCCTAGAAAGTCAGATCCTTCAGCGATTAGCAGTCGAACTCTCGCTGGCCGAAAACGCTTTCTCCATGGCCCGCGCCTGGTTGGAAGCACACGATCGCTGGCTTGCGTGGGCTGGCGCTGTCCTTGGTCGAGCCGAGGGGGCGCTGCTTTGGGCCTGGTACCATCACGCCAGCGGCAACCACGCGCAAGCCCGACAGCATGCCGACCAGGCTCTTGAACTCGCCTCTGATCCTCGACAGCCGCTCGCGCTCATTGCTATTCACCGGTTCCTCGGAATGCTCGACACGGAGGAACGCCAATTCGAGGCGGCAGACGAGCAGTTGCAGCAATCGCTGCAACTGGCGGAAGCCTGTGCCGCGCCGTTTGAGCGCGCCCTGACGCTGCTGGAGATCGCCAAGCTCCGATTAGCGCAAGGGAACCCAGGCGAGGCGCGATTACTGCTCGCCGAGGTGCGCACCATCTGCGAGCCCCTCGGTGCCAAGCCGACGTTGGAGAAGGCCGCAGCGCTGGAGCAGCAGCTGAACGAGATGGGAACGGCTGATGCCTGACATGCGCCACCGTATCCGCGACTCCGTCGGGTTGGTTGCGTCCACACAACGCAACACTCGGCGCATCGATGATCGCTTCCCCCTCGTGACCACCGATCCGAGCTAGCTTCCAGCCCGCTCCAGCAGCGCCCCGATCGTCGCCGTGATCTCTTCGCGGCTGAGCGCCAGCGTGGCGTCGCCGACGGTGAACTCCCACTTCTGATAACCGGGCAGTGGCGTTGGCGCCAGTGAGCGCAGCACGCCGATGCCGGTCTCCTCGGCAATCTCGATCGCGGCGGTGAGCAGCCGGTCGCGGTCGCCGCGGACGTAGAGGTGCATCATGTTCGTTTGCGGCGGGTTGGGCACGATCGAGATCTGGGGAAACGCCGCGAGATCGGACGCGATCTCGACCGCCCGACGGTGATAGTCGGCCATCCGCCCCAGCCGCTGTTCCAGGCCGAGCCGCGCCGACAGCACGTAGGGAAACATCTGGAGGAGCCGGCCGCCCTGCCGATGTTGCCAGACGCGCGCCTCGGCGATCACGTCCGCCGGACCTGCCAACGCGGCCCCGGTCAGCCCGCCCAATCCCTTGTAGAACGAGACGTAGACCGAATCGAACAGCGCGGCGATCTCAGCATAGGGCCGTCCATAGTACGGACCAGATTCCCACAGTCGGGCGCCATCCATATGGGTGGCGGAACCGCGCGCATGCGCCCAGTCGATCTGAGCGACGAGGTCCTCCCAAGATGGCAACTGGCCGCCGATCTCGCGTTGGGGCAGTTCCAGCAGGAGCGCGGCGATCGGCTCGGCGACCGACTGGAGATCGTCGAGCGTCAGCAGGCGATCGGGCTGGCCGACTGCGATCCCACGCAGACCGTGTAGATGTTGATAGGCGTAGCCCTCATGCACGTCGAGATGGTTCCTGGGGTGCATGGCGACATTCGGGCTTCCCCGGCGTTCCGACCAGATCCGCAGCGCGATCTGCTGCGCCAACGTACCACTCGGCAGAAAGACCGCCGCCTCTTTCCCCAGCAGCTCGGCGATCTGCGCCTCGAACTCATTGATCAGATCGCCCTTGCCATAGCGGTCTGGGACCATATTGGGGTCGGCCGCGTCGGCCAGTTCCAACAAGGTCTCGCGCGGCGAGCGCAAGCCGTGGGATGTGAGGAAGCGGTTGCACCCGCGGAAGGCCTGCTCGGCGCGTTCGGTCAGCGCCGCTGTCTCTTGGAGTTGGTCCGCTGCATCCATTCGATTGCTCCTTCACCATGCCAGCTGCGCCGACGGGAGATATGGATACCACGTTAGCATGGACGCGCCGGTCGGCGTAGCCCTGCTGACACCGTCCTGGCATGATCAGCTTTCCCCACTAGCCGCCCCTCTTGCCAGCCACTCATGCGCGACGTACGCTGCTCATACCGACTCCATTGAGCCACAGCATGAGGGAAACGTGAACGCTGCCGCTCCCTACGTCTTCATCAGTTATGCCAGTGCCGACAGGGAACGGGTGCTGCCCATTGTCGACCGGCTCGAAGCGGCTGGGGTGAAA
The DNA here is from genome assembly GCA_963815715.1 of uncultured Chloroflexia bacterium. GTDB lineage: Bacteria > Chloroflexota > Chloroflexia > Thermomicrobiales > Thermomicrobiaceae > CALAGB01. Next base: position 1,483,038 of record CAWFHU010000001.1, read on the forward strand.
ACGTGGATCGATCGGGAGGGCATCCACGGCGGCGCCAACTACGCGCTCGAGATCACCGAGGCGCTCAAATCATCCGCCGCGATCCTCCTCATGTGTTCAGAAGCCTCGCTCACCTCGCGCAACGTCAAACAGGAGATCGCCCTCGGCTGGAAGTACGACCGTCCCTACGTCCCGCTCTTGCTGGAGCCGGTGACGATCCCCGGCGATGTCGAGTACTGGTTAGAGGCAGCGCAATGGATCAGCCTCCATGATCAGCAAGAGGCGAGCTGGTTCGCGAAGCTGCAATTATCGCTCCACACGTTCGGCATTGAGGTCCAGTGGCCGGACCGTGACGCACCAACGCCTCACGGTCGCGAGCGCCCGCCGCTGGTGGGTCGGGAGCGCGAGCAGGCGATGCTCAAAGAGCACCTCGACCGCATGCTGGCTGGAAAAGGCGGTACGGTGCTGGTTGGTGGGGAAGCCGGCATCGGCAAGACCACGCTGGTCGAGGACCTGGGCATTCAGGCGGAGGAGCGAGGTGCCATCGTCCTCTGGGGCCACGCCTATGATCTGAGTGTCACCCCGCCCTACGGTCCCTGGCTCGAGATCTTTCGACAGTATCTCTCGGTTGCGGATGCGTCCCTGCCGCCCGTGTCGCCCTTCGTCGGAAACGCCGAGGAGTTGGCGCGGATCGGATCGCGGGATGTCATCTTTGCAGCCATGACCGAGTATTTTGTGGCTCTGGCCGCCCAACGTCCGGCTTTGTTAGTGCTCGACGACCTGCATTGGGCGGATCAAGTAAGCCTGGATTTTTTTCGGGTTTTGGCCCGGCAGGTGCTGGAACATCGATTACTTATCGTCGCTACGTACCGCAGTGATGAGCTCACCCGCCGACACCCGCTGAATACCCTACTGCCGTTGCTCGTGCGGGAAGCGGGGGCCGACCGGGTCGACGTGCGCCCGTTTGACCAGATCGGACACCGCGCGCTGATCGAGAGCCGATATGAGCTGACCGGGCCGGACGAAGCGCGGCTGGAGCGTTACCTCGAGGAGCGAGCCGAGGGCAATCCGCTCTATGCCGGCGAGTTGCTCCGCACTCTGGAGGATGAGGGTGTCCTCACATGGGAGGATGAACGCTGGGTGCTGGGCGATCTGGAACAGGCAAGTGTACCGCCCCTGTTGCGGCAGGTGATCGAGGGGCGAGTGGCACGTTTGGATGAGGCAAGCCAGCGATTACTGGACGTGGCTGCGGTCATCGGGCAAACGGTGACGCTCTCCATCTGGGCGCGGGTCGGAGAGGTCGATGAGAACAACCTGCTGGAACTGGCGGAACGGGCCGAAGAGGCACGGATGCTCGAGGGAACTGGAAATGGGGATGGGGTTCGCTTTCAGCACGCCCTGATTCGGGAGGCGCTCTACGAATCGCTCCCATCACTGCGGCGGAGGCGATTGCACCGACAGGTCGCCGAAGTGCTCGTCGAGAATCCTGGAGCGGATTCTGATGCGGTGGCCTACCATTTCGAGCGTGCCGGTGACGAGCGGACGGTGAGTTGGCTGATGGCAGCCGGCGACCGCGCTGATCGGCTGGGAGCGTACGTCACCGCCGCAGACCGGCATGAGCGTGCACTCACCCTCGTTCGTGCTGGAGACGACGCCGTACGCGGCTGGCTCTTGCTACGGCTCGGCGTCCTCCTGCGCCACAGCGATCTCGAGCGTGCGCTCGACTACCTCGAAGCGGCGCAGCCTGTTGTGCGCGCCTCCGGCGACGTGGCGCTCGCTGCCTATTGGCACGCGACGCGGGGGTTGGTCCGCTGCCTCGCCGGGCGAGGACGGGCTGGGCTGCCCGACCTCCACACCGGGGTCGCGGCGATTCGAGCTCTTCCAGATGAGGACCGCGCTGCTCTCGCGCTTTCCGCATGCGTCACGATCGCGCTGGAGACGGACGGCGAATCAACCTATGCGGACTGGCTGGTGATGCTGGGGAATCTTGAAGAGGGTCGCATCGCCTGCGAAGCGCTCCTCGCCGAGCGTGCGGCGACCGGTAAGGAACCGACGCGGCCGGCGGGCGATGTCAACTTTGGCCTGGCGCTCGCCTACGCCGGGTTGGGCAAACCTGATGCTGCCGCGGAGGCGGCGGCGCGGGCGCGCGACGCCTACCGGCAAATCGGCAACCACGGCATGGCGATCATGGCCTCGCGCATCCTGATGCGCTTCATCCTCCTCCCCTATTACGCAGATCGTGAGGCGGAGCAGCGGGCGGCACTGAGCGCGGCGCACGACGAGATGGCCCGCGACCTGGAGCGCCTTGTGGATGGCGGAGCGGTGCCGCCCGAGGTTGCCGACCTCATGGCGCGACTGCTCGATAGCGACAGCGCGGCGGTGGAGGGGCGCTGGGCGGAGACGCGTCAGGCGGCGATGGCCGTCCTCGAGCTCGGGCTTTCGAGCCTCTTCCTGCGGCAGGTCGGAGCCTCTCACGCGGTGATCGCCCGTGGCCAGGGCGATCTGGACGTGGCGTGGCGACTGGTGCGACTCGCCCTCCCCGATGGGCCTGAGTACCAGCCGGGCAACCAGGCCATCCACATAGCACTACCGCTGCAGCAACTGGCACCCGCCCTCGCGCTCGATGCGCGAGACCTCCCATCCGCCCATGCCTGGCTCGAAGCGCACGACCGCTGGCTGGCCTGGTCCGGTGCGGTGCTCGGACGGGCCGAAGGCGCATTGCTGTGGGGGAAGTATCACCACGCCAACGGCGACGTGTCGCAGGCTCGTGCCTTGGCCGAACGGGCCTTGGCGCATGCCACTGATCCGCGCCAGCCATTGGCCCTCATTGCCATCCACCGTTTCCTCGGTCAGCTCGACTTGAAAGAGCAGCATTTCAGTGCGGCTGACGAGTATCTGAACGAGTCTTTGCGGCTGTCCGAGGCGTGTGCGGCGCCCTTCGAGCGGGCGCTGACGCTGTTGGAGATCGCCAAGCTACGGGCAGCGCAACTGAAGCCAGACGAAGCACGAGCACTGCTGGCAGAGGTTCGCGCTATCTGCGAGCCGCTGGGAGCAACGCCGACGCTGGAGTGCGTGGCGGCACTGGAGGAGCAACTGATTGGGACCGCGTAGCAGGAGCTTGTGTTTACTCAGTCAGCGTTGACGTCACGCCTCGAACCTGCTGAACTGCGGCAGATGCTCCCGGTTCTGGGCGAGCATCTCGTTCACCATGGACTTGATCTCGGCCAGTGAGAGCATGGCCGCCGTCAAGGGATCGTGGCAGATAGCCTGATAGACCAGTCGCGGATCGCCCGACAGCGCCGCCTCGACCGCCATCTCCTCGATCTGCGCGCTGAGGCTCGTCAGGGCCGCAACCTGCGGCGGCAATGGTCCGACAAAGACCGGACTGAACCCGTCTTTGCTGGCAAAAGCCGGAACCTCGACACAGGCGTCTGGCGGCAGGTTCGGGATCAAGCCGGTGTTGGGCACGTTCCCGTTGAAGGCGAAGGGTTCGCCTCCCAGAAGCGCATTGATGATCGGCGCCGCGTACTCGCTGCCGCGCTGGAGGTCGAGCGGCTGCTGAAACCACTCCTCCACCGTCTGTTGCCAGCTATCTCGACGCGCACGGTACTCCTTCAGGATGAACTGATCGTGTCCGGGATTCCAGCCCGTTCCATGGGTGCAATAGCGTTCGATGAGGTCGGGTCGCTTGCGGAACCATGCGTTGTACTCCGAGTTGTGGCCGGAAGATTCGGTCACGTAGTAGTCGAACGCCAGGAACATCTCATTGCGCACCTGCTCCTCGTTGTAGACCTCCGGCCGCGTCGTCACCGCCTCCCGAATCAACGCGTAGGCGTCTTCACCGTTCCACTCGTACTTGAGGTACCAGGCCATGTGATTGATCCCGGCACAGGTGTAGCTGATCTCGTCCATCGGCGCACCGATCCAACGCGCCAGCATGGCCGCCGTTCCTTGCACGGAATGACATAGGCCGGTCACCTTCACCCGCGATTCTCGCTGCATGGCTCGACAGAGCATGGCCATGGGGTTGGTGTAGTTGAGCAGGTAGGCGTGCGGCGCGACCTCCTGGATATCGCGGCAGATGTCGAGCATCACGGGGATGGTGCGCAGCGCCCGGAAGATGCCCGATGGGCCGCGCGTGTCGCCGACGTTGATCGAGATGCCGTACTTCGCTGGAATGAGGATGTCGTGCTGCCAGACGTCGATTCCGCCGGGCAAGATGGTGCACAGGACGGCATCGGCACCCTCGAGCGCTTCTCGTCGATCGGTGGTGGCCAACACTGTCGCCGATGATTTCGTCGCCTCGATGCAGCGTTGGGTGGCGCGGCGCGCGAACTCCAGACCCACCGGGTCGATGTCCATCAACGCGATAGTCGCGTCCTGCAGCAACGGAAAGGTGAGCAGATCCCGCACCAAATTGCGCGTGAAGACGAAGCTACCGGCCCCGATGAAAGCGATTTTGGTCACGTGATCCTCCAGTGGCAGCATCGAGCAGCAAGGGAGCGAGTCGGGGCATCTTCTCTCGCGATCTCAGCAGGGTCGGTCGCACTGGGGTCGTGCGCCGCATGATCAGTGGCATAAGTTCGATCAGCCGACAGCGTCTGGGAATTCGATCCGGACCGGGAGCGACGTGCGCCCCCACTCGGTGAGGTCGCCGTCGCTCTTTTCATACTTGCCAACCAGTAGCCCGCGAGCTAGCTCGTCTTCGGCCGTATCCACCTCAACGAGATGCGCGGTTCCGGCATGGGTTTCGTCGCCCAGCTCGACGGTGACTCGCGGGTTCGCGCGGAGGTTGCGGACCCAATCAGCCCGCTCGCCTCCTCCCGCACGCAGATAGATTTGCCCATCGTGGACGGCAAACCAGATCTCGATGCGGTGCGGTTGGCCGGTGCGACGACCAACTGTGGTCAGGTAGATGTACGGTTCGCTGGCCCAGCGTGAGAACCAGGTCTGATCACTCGCTGCCCCACTCATCAAGAGCCGCCTCCAACGGTCGAGACCGCGCTCTGTTTCGCTTGCTGACTGCACGTTTCCAGAATCGTGATGCTCCTCTCGGACGAACCTGGTCACTCCATCCTCGCGTCGTCGTCCGCGCGCGAGGTTCCCCTATTTCGGCACGTCGTAGGCCGGGTCCGGGTCGTCGTGCACCGGAAAGCCCATCTTGCCCTTGGGTGCGATGCTGAGCTGAAACACGATGTTGTTCGGGTCGTGGAAGAAGAGCGTGTTGCCCGGCGCGTACTGATGGATCGGCACATCGTGCTTCTCCAGCCGCGTGCGCCACGACTCCAGCTCTTCGTTGCTCTCCACGAAGAAGCAGATGTGGTCCAGCATGCGGCCCGTCTTGGGCAGCGTCGCCTCCTGGAACTCTTGCAGTTCAGCGTTGGGGAACTCGAAGAAGGCGAAGACCGTATTCGGCGCCACGGTGATGAAGTAGTGGCGCTCGTGTCCTTCGCGTCCGAGCCGGTGTGCCAGCGCCACCTCGCTCCCAGGACGTCCCGGTAGAACGCGACCGTCTTGGGCATGTCGTTGGTGATCATGGCGATGTGATGCAGCCACGGGAAACGGGCTCTTCAGGCCGTCTCGGTCGGGCAACGAAAGCTCAAAATCTGCCATGCTTTTCCCTCTCTTGCGGTACGTGTCCAAATGCGTCGATCTAGCGCGATCGGCCTCGTGCCGCCACCGGCCAGACAGCCTCGACCATACCGTCGCGCGCGACGACGTAGGCGTCGTGCAGATTGACCGTGGTGCAGACATGGCCCGGCTGGAAGCGAACTTTATCCCCCACCCGCAGCGACTGCGCCTCACCCTCCAATAACAGCTTGACGTGCTCCTCGGAGAGGCTGACCGTCTTCGAATCGCGGTAGTCGGCCATGACTGGCAGGCCGAGCTCGGAGGTCGCCGTCTTCAGGCCAATGTCCGCCACGGCGCGCTCCCGGGTCGGGCGGCTGACGATCGTCGACCAAATGTACAGCGCCGGCTCGAACACAGCGTCCGGACCTTCGACCGTCCCATATTTGGCATCCATAAAGACGTAGGAACCGGCCTGGATCTCGTCGAAGCCTTCGATGGTGCTGGTGATGTCGAAGGTTCCCGTCCCGCCGCCACTGATGACTGTCACCGGCACCCCGGCCGCTTCGATCATCTGGCGGGTCTCGATGACCGGCGCCATGGCCTCCAGCACACGCTCTCTTCGATTCTCATGGCCGTCCAGCATCACCAGATGCCCTTCGTAGCTCTGGATGCCGAAGAAGCGGATGCCAGGTAGGGACGCCACCTGCTTGGCCAGTTCAACCGCCTCCGAACCGGGCTCGACACCGCAGCGGTTCATCCCCACGTTGACCTCGACCAGCAGCCGGACCGACGGACCCAGCCGCCACCGCCGCGTCCGAGATCTGGCGGGCGTTGTCGATATTGTCGACCGCCGCCGCGATGTCGATCTGCCGCCCCAGCCGTACCAGGCGTCCAATCTTGTGCGGACCAACGATCTGATTGGCGATCAGGATGTCGTTGACGCCACCATGCGCCAGTGCCTCGGCCTCACCCAGCTTGGCGCAAGTGGCGCCGACCGCACCTGCCTTGATCTGCTTGTTGGCGATGATGGGACTCTTGTGCGTCTTGGCATGAGGTCTCAGCTTGGCCCGGCTCCCGGCAAAGAACTCGGCCATGCGGGCGATGTTGCGTTCCATGGCATCGGCGTCGATCACCAGCGCAGGGGTATCGACCTCCGACAGTGGCCGTCCAATAATCTCGCTCTCGAACATCCCGTCTTCCTCGTTTCAGATACAACCAGCAACAAGCAGCGACTCTGGGCAAGCATTCCGGTAAGGGCTAGTATGCGGAGATGAACCGAGCCGGTCAATTGAATGTGGCAGATCAGCAGGAGCCGATTCAGTCCCGGAAGGATGCGCGGTGCAGTTCGGAGTTCACATCCCGGTCATCGTGAGTGATGACGACGTCCCGTCGCTGAGCGATTTCGTCCGCTACGGGGTCACGGCGGAGCGACTCGGCTACGCAACCATCGCCACATCGGACCACGTCGTCGCCCGCGGCGGGTGGGTCGATGGGCCGACTGTCCTGTCAGCCATCGCGGGCGCCACGTCCTCTATACAGCTCGCCACAGCCATTCTGCTCCCAGCGCTACGTCATCCGGCTACCGTCGCGCAGAGCTTCGGCACGCTCGATCGACTCTCGGGCAACCGCGTCATCCTGGGGGTTGGCGGCGGTGTACTGCGAGACGAGTTCGACCTGATGGACGTGCCGTGGGAGGAACGCTGGCAACGACTGGATGAAGCGATTGAGGTGCTGCGACGGTTGTGGTCCGAGGATGAGCCGCGCTTCACTGGTCGCTTCTATCACATCGACGGCGTGGGCCCGAAGCCGCGGCCGCAGCGGGGCGGACCGCCGATCTGGGTCGGAAGTTGGGGATCCGAACGTGGGCTCCGGCGAGTGGCGCAATTGGGAGACGGCTGGATCGCGTCGGGTTTCAACATCACACCGGAGCGCTTTTCTTCAGCCTGGCAGACGTTGGGGGAGCTCCGCGCTGGCCTCGGCAAGGACCGAGCAGCTTTCGACAACGCATTGGCGTCGATCTTCTTCTACATCACGTCTGACCCAAACGAAGCCAAGCGCGTGGCCCGCGACGTCCTTGGTCCGGCGCTCAATCGCGACCCAGATCAACTGCTGCGCCTGGCGCTCATGGGCAGCGCCGAAGAATGTGCCGAACGTTTGGCGCGCTTCCGGGATGCCGGTGTGCAACGCGCCTGGATCTGGCCCGCGACCGACTCCCGAAGCGCAGATTCAGCGCTTCGCCGAGGAGGTCATTCCACTCCTCTCGTAATGGATTGATCGGTCGCGTTCAAGGTGGATCAATGTCTCATTGCCTCGCGCGAAGCACCGCCGTAGAATTCGGCATTTCCTGGAAATGTGGCCCTGTATTATGTGGCGGTTCGCAAGCAACGTAAGGGGCAGTTGATCATGGGTGTTTTCCTGGACGTTATCCGTTTTTTTCTTAACGGCGGAGCCAAAGGCAACACGAGCGACGTGACCGCGCGTGTGAGTTCGATGGCTGATCGCAGTCGCCAGAACCTCGTGTCGATTCATGAGGTGCTCCCAGCCGACGTGATCGAGAGTCTGCAAATGGTGCTGCCGGCCGCGGCGTTCGCTCGATTCGAGCAGGGCATGCCGGCATCGTTTCTGGAGAGGTTCGACAACGGTCTTCCGCCGGAGATGATGAAGGGACTGCAGGGAATGATGCCGGCGGAAAAGATCGCGCGACTCAACCAGTCCCTCATCGATCATGCACGCCAGCGTGCTGGCGGAGGCGCATCGCCGATGCCGACACAGACGGTGCAGCCCGAATCCGCGCAGTCCGACTTGGGCGTTCCGGGGGCAACAATTCCCGAAGTGAACTCGTGGGAGTCGGAGGCCAGCATTCCGCAGGCGAATCCCTGGGTGCCGGACGCCAAGATTACGGGCGACGATCCCTGGCATCCTGGGCAGTCCAAGCCCGACGATCCCTGGAACCCGGGGGCAACCCGCAAGTCGAACGACCCCTGGCATCCAGGGTAATCACTTGACGAATGAGGCGACAGGCGCGTGGCAATGCGTCGGCTGTCGGTAGACATCGTCACATTCCACGCGGGATTGAAACCCCGTGACGAGAAGGACAAAGTCTCTAAACGGACTGAATGCGCGCGGGAACACGTAGGGGCAGACGCGTCTGCCCGGCGTCTGCCAACGACCCGTTGGTTCGTCTGCCACCATACTGCCCGGGGCTCGCAGGACAAAATCCCTGAAGCTGCGCCGTGCCTAGATCAGCACCGAGCCGAGCGGGTTGGCCAGCAATTCGTAGAGAATCGCTTTGTGGATGTGCAGCCGGTTCTCAGTCTGATCGAAGATGATCGACTCCGGCCCATCCGCCACCTCAGCCGTCACTTCCTGGCCGCGGAACATCGGCAGGCAGTGCATGAAGACCGAATTGTGGGCCGTTCCCGACATCATCTCGCCATCGACTTGATAGGCTTTCAGGCTCTCCAACGTCTGACTGTCCAGATCCTGACCCATGCTCACCCAGACGTCGGTGTAGACCACGTCGGCGTTCAAGATGGCGTGATAGGGATTCTCGAAGAATTCAATGGTGCTACCCGTATTGGCCGCGATCGATTTGGCACGCTCCACGATCATCGCGTCTGGCGTGCAGTGGGAGGGTGTGGCGACCGCGATATCGAGCCCGACCAACGCGCCAGAAAGCAAGAGCGAATTGACCATGTTGTTCTTGTTGCCGACGTAGGCCAGCTTGCGGCCGTTCCAGCCGCCGAACTGCTCCTTGATGGTCATCATGTCGGCCAGGCTTTGCGTCGGATGCGCGAGATCGGAGAGACCGTTGATGACCGGAATGCTGGAAGACTTGGCCAGCGTGACGAGGTCTGAATGCTTGAAGACACGCGCCATGATGACGTCGACATAGCGCGACAGCACCGCGCCGGTATCCTCGATCGTTTCACCACGACCAAGCTGCAGGTCGCTGGTTGAGAGATAGAGGGCGTGTCCACCCATCTGAGCCATGCCGACCTCGAAAGCCACGCGGGTGCGCGTCGAAGGCTTTTCGAAGATCATGGCCAGGGTCTTTCCCGGCATGATGTGATGCTGGGGCTCTCCGGCCTTGAGCTGGGCTTTGAGTTGAATGGCGCGGTCGATCAGAGCGATCGCCTGATCGGGGGTGAGGTTGTCGTCGGTTAGAAGATCGAATTTCGCGGTTCGGGTCTGCAACTGCATGCTCTCCTCATTTCAGTAAATAGGTTCCAGCGAACGTCGTCGAACTGACGCCTCATCGTGCTGTACCTACGCCTGAATCGGAAAGCCATTATGTTCAGCTCGACCCTTTCAGTGGCGATCGAGAACCAACCGAACGAAAATTCGCGCCACGGAGAATGACGTCCGGCAGCGCGAACCGACAGGCGTATAGAATGCTCCATTTGTCCGACAATGTCAAGGGCAAATCCGAGGTCCTGTGACTGCCGGACCAGCGTCAAATCAGCGAATAGACGCGGTTCCTGCTAAGCTGCGTGTACGAACATGAGATCTATGGAACTGCGTTGTAGCGGAGGTGCAGACGTGCCGGAAACGGATCAAGCAGACCTCTTCGCGCTGAGTGACTTCGCCACGCCCTGGAGCATCCACGTGCTGGCGACGTTGCGCGTCGCCGATCAAATCGCTGCTGGAATCGACACGATCGAAGAGCTCGCCACTGTGTGTGGAGCGGACGAAGACATGCTCCGGCGCATTCTGGAGCATGTCGTGGCGAAGGGCGTCTTTTTCCAGCCGGAACCAGGCCGGTTCGCGCTCAATGAGCCGGCCCAGATGCTACAGGACGGACCCATGCGGCTCGGGCTTGACCTGGACGGCATCGGCGGACGCTTCGCGCTCGCCTGGAGCGGTCTGCTGCAACAGGTGCGCACCGGCAAGCCCGCCTACGCCGACATCTTCGGTCTCCCCTTTTGGGAAGACCTGAACGCTCATCCCGACCTGGGCGAGGGCTTCGACGCGTTGATGGGCATTGCCGGCCACGGTGCACCGGATCCCGAGGTACTCGCCGACGGAGATTGGAGCGATGTGCGCACCGTCGTCGACGTGGGAGGCGGGACCGGTGCCCTGCTCGCCGCGATCCTCCGGGCCCGTCCGCATCTGCACGGCATTCTGGTCGATTTTCCGCGCACGGTGGCTGACTCGAACGAGACCTTCGAGGCTGCCGCAGTCGTCGATCGCGTGACGACAGCGGGGCAGAGCTTCTTCGATCCCCTCCCCGCTGGTCACGATCTCTATCTCTTGAACCGTGTCCTGCACGACTGGCCGGATGCCGAGGCACTGGAGCTGCTGCGAAACTGCGCCGAGGCGGTTTCGCCGACCGGACGCGTCGTGGTCGTCGGGAGCGTCTCGCCCGAGTCGAGTTCCGGTGGACTGGCGCCCGACACAGTGCTGGTCGGCGGCAAGAACCGGGGGTTGCCCGAATTCACGGACCTCGCCCGTCAGGCTGGTCTCGTCGTCAGCGCCACCGGCCAGCAACCGACCGGTCGCTTCATCGTCGAGTGCCGGAGCGAACGTTCCGCGCACGCCCAGGACTAAAGATCCTGGGCTACCCTAGACGAAGTCCACTGAAGGGACTGGGTCTCAATCGCGATTGTGGGCAAATACCCTTGAAAAATAGCGTATGTTGCCAAGCTTGTTCCCTTCAGAGGACTTCGCATTTGTAACGCTGCGGCTTTAGCCCCGCGCGTATGGCCGTCGCCGACCCAAATTGATTCGTGAACCACCCCCAATCCCTGGCTGAACGACTGGATGAGCACTTTATGTCAGGACCGTCTGCGTCCATCCAGCGCGGGTTGACCTCGATCAAATTCGATTGACGTTACGCACCCACAGTGCTATCGTTCAGGTGTTATATGAATAGTTATTCACTCTTGATATGACGTATCAATAGGGAACGAGCACCTCACATGGCGCGACCGCGTAAAGCCGATCAGCTACGCCCACTCGATGCGAACGACAGCATCTGCGAAGAGCAGATCGTGCACGTCGACGCGGTTCGTACGGTACGCGCGTCGATGCCCAACGCCTCTGAAATCGGCATCACGAGCGGACTCTTTGCCGCGCTGGGAGACCCGACCCGGCTCCGTCTGATGTCGGCCCTGGCCACACACCCGCTTTGCGTCTGCGATCTGGCGGCAGCGGTCGGGCTCAGTCAGTCGGCCGCCTCGCATCAGCTTCGCGTGCTGCGCGAGCACGGACTGGTTCGGCCCGAGCGGGACGGTCGTCGCGTCTACTACCGCCTCGACGACGATCACGTCGCGACGCTGGTCTCACAGGCGCTGGCACACGGGCGTCATGCCGGAGAGGATGAACGTCATGATTGACGTGCAAGAACTGCCTCTTCCCCAGCTCCTTCCGCCCGAGTCAGCCGCCTGCAGTCAGTGCTTGACACGGCTGCGCGATCTACTGCGTGGCACAGATGGTATCGCCGATGCTGAACTCGATCAACTGAGCGGCGTCGCGACCGTCCACTACGATCCGAGCGTCATCTCCCTCCCAGCTCTCGAAGGTCTGGTGCAGCGTGAAGGCGCTCATCTGGGTGAGGCATATGCCCACCGCGAGGTGCCAGTCGAGGGCATGGATTGCGCCGACTGCGCCATGACGCTCGAGCGCGGCGTCGGTCGCCTGCCTGGCGTCACCTGGGTCTCGATCAACTTCGCCGGGGCGCGCATGTCGCTGGAGTACGAGGCACACCAGACCGACATGGACGCGGTCTCCAAGCGGGTGCAATCGCTCGGCTATCGACTGGCGGATGGTGACGCGGCTGCTCCAGCCAGCGACGAAGGGTTAGTGCGCGGGTTTGTCGCCGTGCGATCGAATCAGATCACGCTCGTTGCGGGAGCCTTGACTGCCATCGGCGGCGTACTGGAACTGGTCTCGGCCCCAAATCTGGCGTCCATCACCTTCTTCGTCCTTGCCATTCTGATCGCCGGTGTACCGATTGCCCGCAAAGCCTTCAACGGGCTTCGCGTCACGCATCAGATCGACATCAACACGTTGATGGTTATCGCGATTGTCGGCGCGGCCGCCATCGGCGCCTGGTTCGAAGCGTCTCTCGTCGTCGTCCTCTTCTCGTTGGGTGAGTCCCTTGAGGGCTACACCATGGACCGAGCGCGACGTTCGATCCGCTCGCTTCTGTCCTTGGCTCCAGCCGAGGCGGTGGTGCGACACGGCGACCACGAGCTTCGAACCCCGCTCGCCGAGATCTCAGTTGGCGATGTCGTGATCGTGCGCCCGGGCGAGCGTTTCCCGCTCGACGGCGTCATTCAGCAGGGCCATTCGTCTGTCAATCAGGCGCCAATTACCGGCGAAAGCCTGCCAGTCGAAAAGTCGATTGGCGATGAGGTCTTTGCCGGCACGATCAACGGCTCGGGCGTCCTCGACGTGCGCACCACCCGCAAGGTCGGTGACTCAACCATTGCCCGCATCATCCGCATGGTGGAAGACGCGCAAGCACAGAAGGCGCCGTCGCAGCGCTTCGTCGACGTCTTCGCGCGCTACTACACGCCCGCGGTGGTGATGCTGGCGCTCGCGATCGCGGTCATTCCGCCACTTGCGTTCGGAGCGACCTGGGTCGATTGGTTCTATCGTGCGCTGGTCCTGCTGGTTGTCGCCTGCCCGTGCGCTCTGGTCATCTCGACGCCGGTCTCTATCGTAGCGGCCATCTCCGCCGCCGCGCGTAGCGGCGTCCTCATCAAAGGCGGCGCCTATCTTGAAGCCGCGGGATCGATCCGCGCCCTGGCGTTCGACAAGACCGGCACGTTGACGCGCGGAGAGCCGGTGGTCACGTCCGTCGTCCCACTTGGCAATTGGGCGGAGAACGACGTCCTGGTGATGGCGGCCGCGGCCGAGCGCTTCTCCGAGCACCCGCTGGGTGAGGCCATCGTACGTGCCGCTCTAGAGCGAAGTCTCGACGGCGCGCAAGCGGTGATCGACGTGAGCGCCGAGACCGGACGCGGCATTCAGGCCACCGTCAACGGGCATCTTGTGCGCGTCGGCACTCCGGCATATGCGCTGAACGGGCACGTCTCCGAAATCGACGACCAACTTGCCGGTCTCGAGCGTCTTGGGCAGACAGCGGTAGTGGTCTCGTTCGACGGAACCGCGGTCGGGCTGATTGGGCTGGCCGACACTCCACGAACTGAGAGCCGGGCGGCGCTGCAAGCCATCAAACGCGCCGGGATCCACACCACGGCAATGCTGACCGGCGATCGACGGACGGTGGCCCATGCGATCGCGGACGAAATCGGCATCGACGAGGTGGAGGCGGAGCTTTTGCCGGAGCAGAAGGTGGACGCGATCGAGCGCCTGCTCAAGCGCTATGGCTCAGTCGGCATGGTGGGAGACGGCGTCAACGACGCACCGGCGCTGGCCCGCTCGACCGTCGGCATCGCCATGGGCGCGGCCGGTACCGATACGGCGCTTGAAACAGCCGACATCGCGTTGATGCGTGACGATCTCTCGGCAGTGGAATACACCATCCGCCTCTCGCGCTCGGCCAAACGCATCATCGGCGAGAACATCGGCCTGGCGCTGGCGATCAAGCTCCTCTTCTTGAGTTTGGCGGTCGCTGGTCTGGCCACGCTTTGGCTGGCCGTCTTCGCCGACGTGGGCGCCTCCCTGATCGTCATCGCCAACGGCATGCGTCTGCTGCGGTTCCGCAGCGTCTCCTAGCAGGCACGAGTCCTGCCAGATCGTCTGGTGACGACGTCGACCGTCATGCAGTCCATAGACCCACCGTGATTCACGTCCGGCCACCATGCGAAGAAGGGATAGGATGCACAGTCACGGACCCGTGACCGGCAACCGGCTCAAGCTCGCAGCGGGTATCACCGCTCTCTTCGTGGTGGCCGAGTTCGTGGTGGGCTGGTGGGCCAACAGCCTGGCCCTCATCTCCGACGCGGGCCATAACCTGACGGATGTCGCCGCACTGATCCTGAGCGCCTGGGCCTTCTCCATGGCCAACCGTCAGCCCGACGCACAACGCAGCTTCGGTTACCACCGGGTGGGTGTGCTGGCTGCGCTGGCCAACGCGCTCACTCTCATCCTCCTGGCCATCTACATCTTCTACGAGGGCTATCAGCGTCTGACGCACGCCGAATCGGTCTCCAGCCTGCCGATGATCCTGGTGGCAGCGGTCGCACTGATTCTCAACACGTCGATCGCGCTCTCACTGCAACGCGGCGCGCACGACGTCAACGTGCGATCTGCGTTCATTCACATGGTCGGCGACGCCGCTTCGTCGGTGGGTGTAATCGTTGCCGGAGTTATCATCTGGCTGACCGGTTCGACCATCTGGGACCCGCTCGTCTCGCTCCTGATCGGTGCGTTCATCATCTGGTCGAGTTGGAGCATCATCCGAGAGACGATCGGCATTCTGCTCGAAAGCACGCCGACAAACGTCGATCTCGATGCCTTGGTGCGCGACGTTGAGTCGGTCCCGGGCGTGGCCAACATTCACGATTTACACGTCTGGAGCTTGAGCTCCGACATCCAGGCGTTGGCCGCGCACATCGCGCTCGATCCGGGTATCGAGTCGAGCCCGGACCAGATTCGCTCGATCTTGACGGAAGTCCGGAAGGTGCTGCGGGAAAAACACCACATCGATCACAGCACGCTCGAGACACACTGCATCGACGACGACGAGCCGTTGGAACGAGGAACCGCGTGCGCGATGAGCCCTGAGCGGCTGACGCTCCACTCGGGGCATGAACATGGACATGGGTAGTGATCGGGATGAGGGCTGCTTATCGTTCCCCTAACACCCATTCGGCGATCTCGGAACAGGTAGCCAGCCACGTCCGGGGATGCTCTCGGAAGGACTGCAAAATGGGTTCGAGCGCCCGCACGCGCAGCCCGCGTCCGGAGCCCCAGTCGCCGCGCGGGTGAATCCCGAGCGTGAAGAGCCCACCGACGCCATAGGTCGCGTCGAACTCGTCGAGGATCGACTCCGTGAAAGCGCGTGAGGTGCGATGACGCTCGTAATAGGGCCGGTCGAACCAGGGCTCGTGGATCGGTAGCTCTGCCAGATGCTTCCCACCGTCCAATTCGACGACATAAGGACGGTCGTCGTCGCAGTAGCTGCTGTCGTAGCGGTAACCGCGCGAGGCCAGTGCCCCTCGCGTCTCCTTTGAAAGCAGCCGGTCTGGCGCGCGAAAACCGACCGGCTTGCTGCCGAAGACCCTCTGCAAGACCTCTTCCGACTTTTCCAACACCTCCGCCTGCTGATCCGCACTGAGCCTGGAGAAATCCTCGTGGAGGTAGCCGGACGCGGCGACCTCATGTCCGTCGTGCGCAATCGCCTCCATCGCATCCTGATAGCGCTCGGCGTCCCAACCCGCGATGAAGAAGGTGGCTTTGATTTCGTAGCGCCGGAAGAGCTCGAGGAGGTTGTAGACGCCCTGCTGCGCGCCATAGCGGCCGTGCGAATAGCGACCCCACAGCGGCAGATCCATCGAGCTGTGCTCGACGCTCTCGCCGCCAAAGTTGACCGTGATCGCCGCTCCGGCCTGAACGCCCTCGGGCCAGGCGAACTCGCTCATCGGCGACCTCCGATCCGCTCGGCCGGATCGAGGAAGCCATGCGCCGGATCCAGGCACCAGCGGGCTAAATCGCACATGCGTACGAATTCGACGTCCGGATAGCGCTTGATGTGCTCGATCAGCCGCTCAATCACCCTGGCCCGCGCTGGAAGACCGGAACCGCGACCCGCTCGTGGATGGCAGGTGACGACGTAATAGCCTGCCGTGTGATAGAGGGCGTCGAACTCCTCTTTCCAGAGATCGAGGATCTCGGTCGTGTTCATCATGCCGATGCCGTACATGTAGGCGTCGTCGAGCGTGGAAGTGATGTTGGGAATCTCGACCATCTCGCGCGTGGGCTCGCCGCGCACCACCGCCGGATAGGGACCGTCATAGTCCTTGTCACTCGAATCGTAGAGGTAGCCCAGCTCGCGCAGCACGGCCAGCGTCTGCGCGCTCTTCTGCCCGCCCGGGCTGCGCCAGCCGAGTGGCGGCGTCCCGGCGATCTCGGTCAGAATCTGGTGCGTCTTGCGCAGCAGCGCGTCCTCTTCCTCCAGCGAGACGTCCCAGCTCTCGTGCAGGTAGCCATGCGCCGCCACCTCATGCCCTTCAGCCACGATGCGCTTCACGATGTCCGGGTAGTGTTCGGCATCATAGCCACCGACGAAGACGGTGCAGGGGATGTGATGGTGTTGGAAGATGTCGAGGAAGCGCGGGATGCCACGCTTGGGCGAGTAACCGCCGAGCGAGTTGGCGCCGTCAGGATCGAGTCCCTTGCCGACCTCGTTGCCGGTGGCATCCGAATCGACCGTGAACATCACGACGCACTTCACGCCGTTGGGCCACTGCGTCATTCGGCCTCCAACAGATCGGGCAAGCCGCTGATGATCCCGGCCAGGATAGCGGCACGGCGCGGCAGCGACTCGATCACGATGTGCTCGGAGCGGCCCGAGTTCCCCGAGCTCTCCGGCCCCAAACCGTCCAATGTCGGCACGCCGAGCGCTCCGGTGAAATTGCCGTCAGAGCCGGAGCGGACATAGATCCCCTCGATCTCCTGGGCAAAGAGACGTCCACACTCCTGCGCCAGCGCCAGCATGCGGCGCGACGCGGGAGTCGCCTCGAAGGCCGGCCGGGTGATGCCGCCGCTCATGGTGGTGCGCGTCTTCTCGACCGTCGTCTGACCGGCGATCTCGTGCACTCGTTGCACCAGCTCTTCAGCCGATTTCACGTCGGGCGCGCGCAGGTCGATGCTCATGGTGACTTTGTCCGGCAGGATCTGCCGGGCGGTGCCACCCTCGATGAGACCGACACTGACCAGAATGCCCTTGTCCACATCGGTCAATGCCTCAAGG
This sequence comes from uncultured Chloroflexia bacterium, assembly GCA_963815715.1. GTDB lineage: Bacteria > Chloroflexota > Chloroflexia > Thermomicrobiales > Thermomicrobiaceae > CALAGB01. Next base: position 1,500,475 of record CAWFHU010000001.1, read on the forward strand.
GCCAGGATCTTGTGGGCCGCCTCGACGATGGCGCTGGCGCCCAGTTGCCGCGAGGTGTTGTGGATGGCGATGCCTCGAATCTCAAAGTAGACGGCGCCAACCATGCCCCGGCTGATCACCATCGAGCCGTTGTCACGCGCCGGCTCCATCACTAGCGCCCAATCGGCGTTGCGCGCCTCCTTTTCGATCCACTGTCGCCCGCGTGGGCTGCCGAGCTCTTCATCGCCGGTCATGAAGACCGTCATCTCCGCGAGTCCGTCCCAACGTGCGCTACGCAAGGCACGCAACGCGCTCAAAAGGACGACCCAGCCGCCCTTCATGTCGCGAATGCCAGGTCCATAGACCTTGCCGTCCTCGACACGGAACGGATTCTCCTCGAGCGATCCTTTGGGCCAGGTGGTATCGAGATGGATCAGCGCCAGTGCCCGACCCTTGCCGCTCCCCTTGCGTCGGGCTACCAGGTGATCGCCACAGCTCAGCTCAGATATGCGTTCGACCTCGAATCCGAGCGCTTTGAACGCCTCGGTGATGAAGTGGCCGACCCGATCGACGCCCTCTTTTTCGCGGGAGCCGCTCTCGACCTTTACGTAGTGACCCAGTTCGGTCACCATGACGTCTTCTTGACCTTTGAGGTAGTCGTAATAGCTCAATACGTCCGGCATCATTCCTCCTCGGACGTCACAGCGTCGCGTCGAGTTTGACGGGCTGCTTGGCCTCTTCATCCCTGGCTGCCGCGAGACCCTCCCACGACTGTCGCCCGATCTTCGGTCCGTACTTCTGCTTGGAGTGGAACGGCTTGCCGAGATCGGCGTCGGCCAGCATGCGCAGCACGGCCGATTCGCGGAAGTGGAGCGAGAAGGTGCGCACGTCTCGGAACGCCCGCTCCAGTGGCATGAAGCGGAAGGCGGCGCGGGCACCGCAGACGTCGAAGGCCTTGGTGGTGACCATCAACGCCGTCTGCTTGGAGGTGTGCAAGCACGCGCATCGAGGCCATCTCGGCCTCTTCGTAGCGCCCCTGCTCCCAGAGCCAGGCGGAGTACCACATCGACGTGCGCGTCGCCTGCAGCGCCGAGTCCATCTCGCCCACCGTGTAGGCGTTGACGTCGTCGTTCAGCAAGAACGGACGCTGCTTGAGGTAGTCGAGCAAAAAGTCGAAGACTCCCTGTGCCGTACCCAGGTGGTTGGCGCAGTAGGCCAGCGTGAAGGTGCGCGGATCGTGCTGCACCCAATCGCCGGGCTGACCCAGCACGTTCTCCCAGGGGATGAAGACGTCCTTCAGAATCAGGCTCCAGCTGATGGTGGCGCGCATGCCCATAACGTCCCAGCTGTTCTCCAGCGAGACGCCGGGATCATCCTTGGAGACGACCAGCGTGGTGTAGCCCTCCTCCATCGTCTTGGCACCGGGCGCCATCACGTAGACGACGTAATAGTCGGCGGCAGGCGATAGGGAGGCGAAGAATTTGGTGGAGTTCAGCCGGAACCCGCCTTCAACTTGCACCAGTTCGGCACGTCCGGTGCTGGAGGCGGCCTGGCGCGGATCGGTCTCGCTGCCGCAGGAGGCGATCAGCGCCCCGCGTGAGACGACCTCGCCCAGATAGCGCCGCTTCTGCTCCTCATTCCCCAGGAAGGCGATGATGCCGGAGGCGTGCGATTGAATCTGGACGAGCTGCGCCGTGGATGCATTACCGCTGGCCAGCGCCTCCAGAATCATGTACATCGGCAGGAAGCGTTGGCCGCTCCACATGCCGTGACCACCCAGCTCTTCAGGAACAGTCAGCGTGAGGAAGCCCTCCTCGCGCAGCCGTTCGAAATCCTTCGCCGGAAACGACGCTTCGTCGTCATATTCCTTGGCTCGCGTGGCGAACTCTTTGGCGAGCTCCTTGGCGCGGTCGACCATGGCCTGATCTTGCGGCGACAGCGAGAAGTCCATGCGAATCATCCTCTCTTTAGACTGTCGAATAATCTTGTCAAACGCCCGGCGTTCAACGTGGGTTAATTGATGTGTGATGAAATAGATGGGCAATTGGGTAGCGGTCTCTCGACCTTCGGTCGAAGGGAGGGCACAGGTCCCTCCCCTACGTTTGCCCGCGTGCGTTCGTAGGGGCAGACCCCCGTGTCTGCCCTTCGGCCGCAGGCCGGCGACCGTCAACAAAAATCCAACTCTTTGAACAATCCCCAAACGGGATTGCCGAATCGTCCTCTCACCCCGATCTCCCGGCCCGTCCCTGCTGAATGACTGCCAGCGCGCGCTCGAAGTGGTCCCAGACCAGCTGCTCGCAGCGGGCCGAATCACGCGCTCGCAACGCCTCCACGATCTCTCGATGCTGCTCGTGCTGTTTGAGTCCCGTCTCGCGATCGTAGTACGTGACGAAATCCCTGTTGAGAAAGTAATCCCGATAGTCATTGACCAGACGCACCAGTCGCGGACTGTGAGACGCCTCGGTGAGGAGTGAATGAAACAGGTTGTTCAGTTCCGCACGGCGCTCCGGTGAGCGAGCGTCGAGCATCCCCTGCGCCTCGCGCTGCACGGCATCCAGCGCCGTCAACTCCTCCTCGGTGATGCGCTGAGCCGCCAGCGCCGCCGCATAGCCCTCCAACCTGCGACGCAGCTCGTAGATCTCGACGAGCTCGCTCTCGAGGTCCCGCACCACCACGCCACCGGTTGCCGCAGGCTCGACCAACCCCTCCGCCTCCAACTTGGAGAGCGCCTCTCGCACGGGAGTGCGACTGACGCCCAGCATCTCGGCTAGCTGGGTCTCGACAAGGCGTTCACCGGCCGTGAATTTCGACCGCAGCAGCGCGTCACGCAGAATCTGATGCACCTGAGCCGCGGCACCGCGATGCCGTTTGACCGTCCCAAGTTCGTTTGTCTCCATGTATGCAGCATACGGAGTACAGCACCACCGGTCAACATGCTCGACCGGGGCGCTTGCCAGAGACTTGAGTGATGCGATGATAGGCAAACAACGTGACGACCCGTGAAGGGGATAGGGAGATCCGCATGGACTATCAACAGCGGCTGGAAACATTTCGCCAGCGCATGGAAGCGGCCGGAGTCGATCTGGTCTATCTGACGCGCGGCGCCAACCTCTTCTATCTCACCGGCGTGCGACGACAATACGATCATGGCACCGACCACAACGCCTACGGCGATTGGGCCTGCGGCGCCTACATTGGACGGAACGGCGGCCTCACTCTGATCGGACCGCGCATGGGTGGCTCCTTCTATGTCGCTGAAGCCAACGGCAAGCCCTGGATCAGCGACGTGCGCCTCATTCAGGAGTCGGAGACACCGCTCGACGTCATGAGCCAGACGGTGGCCACATTCGGCAAGGTCGATCACGTAGCGCTCGACGAACGCACCTGGGCTCGCACCAGCGGCACGCTCGACAGCCTGCTCCCCGATGCGCGCTTCTCGCTCGTCTCCGACCTCATCAACCCCATGAAGATGATCAAAGACGCGGACGAGATCGCCGCCATGCGTCGCGCCTCGGCGCTGGCCGATAAAGTCTTCGATCTGGTGATTCCCAAGCTGAAGTCGGGCGTCAGCGAGCTCGACATCACCACGGAAGTCGACTACCAGTTCCTCAAGAACGGCGCCGAATTCACCTCCTTCCCCACCGGCGTCTACATCATTGGTCCGGAGGAGGCCGGCGCCTGGCCGGGAGAATCGCACGGCGGCGGTCGTCAGCTGCGACCAGGCGATTCGCTCATGTTCGACTTCGGCTGCGTGCTGGACGGTTATTGTTCCGACTTCGGCCGTTCGGTCTTCGTAGGCGAGCCGCCAGCCGAATACCGCAAAGTGCACGAGACGGTGCTCGAGGCGCAACGCGTGGCCATCGCGGCCATGAAGGCCGGGCAAATCACCGCCAGCGAACTGAACGCCAAGGCACGCAAGATCATCGCCGATGCCGGATATGACGAGGGGTTCACGCACCGGCTCGGTCACGCGATCGGGGTGACGGTGCACGAGCCGCCCTTCCTGGATGTGATGGATCACACCACGCTGCAGACCGGCATGATGTTCACCATCGAGCCGAGCGTCATGCAACGCGGAAAGTTCGGTAATCGCGTCGAGGACGTGGTGATGGTGACCGAGAACGGCGGCGAGGTGCTCAACAACGCTCGACATGATCTGACCGTGGTGGACTAACAAAAGGAGACGTCATGGCGCGACATCCGTGGGTGGCAAAAGCCGATTCAGGCGTTCGCTTCGGCGTGCAGGTCGGAGCGGTCAAACGCCGCACCGCCCTCTTCCGTTGGGAGCTACGCGACGACCCGATGAAGGTCATCATGGAGGCCGGCAAGTACATCGAATCGCTGGGGTTTGACGGGCTCTTCATTCACGACCACCCCATGCTGAGCCCCGATCCCTGGATCTGCCTGCCCGCACTTGCGGCAGTGACCGAGCGCGTCATGCTCGGCTCGGTGGTCAACTGCGTCTACTACCGGCATCCAGCCCACTTCGCGCGCCTGGCAACCGACCTCGATCAACTGAGCGATGGGCGTCTGATGATCGGAATCGGCAGTGGCTGGTCCAAGCCTGAGTTCAACTGCTTCGACAAACCCTTCCGCACCGACATCGAGCGCCTGAAGGGTGTCGAGGAGACGGTCAAGATCCTCAACGGCGTCTGGGGTGACGAGCCCTTCGCCTTCGAAGGCGAGCACTTCACAACCCGCAACATGCGGCTCAATCCCGGGACCGGTGCAGCAGCCGCGCCCGCCGATCATGATCGCGGGCGTGGGTGAGAAGGTGACGCTCAAGCAAGTGGCTCAGTACGCCGACGCCTGCAATCTGGACGAATCCAAGCTGCCCGACGCACCGCGCGACATTCCGAAAAAGATCGCGGCGATCGAGCGTCACTGTGAGGCGATCGGCCGAGACCCGAGCGAGATCCTGCGCACCCATTTCGTCGGCTGGCTGATGCTGGCGCCGACCGAAGCTGAAGTGAAGGAGAAGATCGCGCGCTACTATCCGGACGGCCTCCCGGCAGCGTTCGACCGCTTCGTCATGGCCGGCACGCCCGAGCAGATCACCGAGTGGTATCAGCAGCGAGCCGACGCCGGGATCCAGTATTTCGTGGTCCAGATGCTCGACGGAACCGACCGCGAGACGCTCGATCTGCTCGCCAATCAGGTCGCACCGAACGTAGGATAAGTTGAGAGCAATGTAGTGGCGGGCGTCTCTGCCCGCCTTCGTCGAGCAAATGGCAGCTTCGCGATTTGGCACCGAAAGTCCAGCGGAACCTTCACGAATTGCACTTCTGGATGGGCTCCACAGGCGGGCAGAGACGCCCGCCAATACGTTCAACTTGGACGATTGTCAGCGCATCCTCAGACTCGTGAATGGGTGAGCATGGGACCACAACGAGAGGAAACCGACCATGGCAGACGAACGACCCACGAACTACCTCTCAGAAGCCGCGGAGACGGCGCTGCATCAGGTCAGCACGGCCACCCTCACCAGCCAGCTACTCAAGCGTGGCTTTCGCAACACGTTCTTGACCGGCGTCGAACCGCTGCGACCGGATCTGCGCATGGTCGGCTACGCCTTCACGTTGCGCTTCGTCCCGATGCGCGAGGACCTCGACATCGATCGCGCAGTCAATAACCTCACCAGTCCGCAGCGCATCGCCATCGAGTCGGTCGGCGCCAAGGACGTGCTCGTCATCGACGCGCGCGGCGAGGTCGGCTCCGGCACCATCGGCGACATCCTGGCCACACGCATGAAGATGCTGGGTGCGGTCGGCGTGGTGACCGATGGCGCGTTGCGCGATCGGGCCGGGATGCAGGCGACCAACCTCCCCAGCTACGCGCGTGCCACACACGGCGCGGCCAGCCCGACCAAGCATCATCCCGCCGACATCAACCAGCCAATCGGCTGCGCCGGTGTGCTGGTCATGCCGGGTGACGTGGTGGTGGGTGACGCCGACGGCGTGGTCGTCATTCCCATGGCCGTGGCCGAAGAGGTGGCACTGGCCGCGTTGGAACAAGAGGAGATCGAGGCCTTCGTGCTGACCAAGATCCAGGCCGGCTCCAGCATCATCGGCGTCTACCCACCCGGTGACGAGACGCGTGCGGAATTCGAACGGCAGCGCGGGCAGGGTTGACGATGCAGCGATGGTTTCGATGATCGCCGCATCCTGTGGGCGCGATGAATCACGCCCCTACGGCGGATTATTTCGCATATTCCCGTAGGGGCGACATTCATGGCGCCCAATGGGCGGCTGGATCGTCACGTCACGCCAACGTTTTCGGCAATGACCGGCGCAAGAACGCGAGCCAGTTGCCGCCCAAAACTCCGTCGCGCGCGTCCGGCGGCACGACGTCGCCAACCTTGATCAGATCCGCCTCGGTCTCGATCTCGACCGGACTCTCCTCCAGCCCCAACCCGCCGTCCAAGTCGGACCCGATCCCGACGCACTGCCATCCACCTACGCTGGCGATGTGCTCGGCATGCCGACGTAGCTGATTCTCGAGCGAGACGACGACTGAGCGGTCGTTGCGCCAGCGCTGGTCGAGGAAGCCGTTGTAAAGCACCAGGCCAATCACGCCGTCCCGTTCGCTGATGGCGCGAATGACGTCGTCGCTCAAGTGCCGGTCGGTCGGCATCAACGCCCGGGCATTGGCGTGCGAGGCGCAGACGCGCGAGAAACCGCGATCGAGTCCCTGCCAAACGCCTTCTTCTGCCAGGTGGGAGACGTCCCAGATGAAACCCATCTCGGCCATGCGGTCGAGTAGCGCGAAGCCCGCATCGGTCAATCCTCCGCGTCTGATCTCGGCGCTTCCGCCACCCACGCCCTTGCCGTAGGTAGTGTCGCCATACGTCACGCCGATCATACGCAGTCCGAGCTTCCACCACTTCGGCAGATCGTCGACGCGCACGATCGGGTCGGCCCCTTCCATCAAAAGGACCAGACCCGGTTTGCGGTCCTCACGCCATAGCTGGAGATGATGGTCGAGATCGGTCGACGACTTCAGAAGCCGCACGCGGCCCTCGCGTTGCCATGTCTCGTACAAGGCGATCTGCTTCAGCGCTTGAGCTTCGGCCTCTTCCAGCGTGCGATAGATGGCCGACCTCGGCAGGAAGTCCTCACTCACGCCCACCACGTCCTCGGCCAGGAAACCGGCCGTCACGGTGGCGCAGACGACGGCGATTCCGCCCCGCTCGAGCTCGGGCAGCGAGACTGTCGCCTGCCGCGAGGAGCGGTTCTCGTTTCTACGCCGCTCGGAAACGCTCGCGGTCAGGTCGAAGCCGAACAGGGTGACGTTCTCAGCGAGGTCGAGATGGCCGTCGACGATGGGGAGATCGGGCATCTGAACAATGTCCTTCTGTTTCGAGGTCATCAATCCAGTGACGTCGACAATCCTATCGGGCCTAGCCTACGAGCCTCGCGGACAGCGCACTCAATCCATCTATCCGTCCCCGGCCTGCAAAAGTGTCCTTAGATGCCGAATACGCACGTATCGCACCGAGTGCTTGCGTACCGATATCCCGCTTGGACCAACGGGCTACAGACGTTCGCAACCCTCGATGCTGTACTGAATTCACCAAATTGTTCGCTTCGTTGCCGTGCGCCGGGCTTCGCTCGATGCACACATTGCGACGTTCTCATCCATGGACGGCGTCAGCTCACAAAGGGGGAATCTTGACCGCGGTTGAAAGAACGGTTGAGACAGCCAAGGAATATGTGTTGTGGGACGGCCGCGTTCTGCGGCTCAGCGATTCGCATCTCACGTTGTTTCGTCCGAACCGCACCATCGAATGCAGCTACCCACGACACCACATCATCGAATGCAACAGTTCCCCGACCACGTGGGACATTTTCCTGCGCTTGTGGAACAAGGAAGAGATCGCTCTGTTGGCCACCTCCGGAAAGGACACAGATCAGATCATCAACTGGGCGTCCGGTGCTCCACGGTTGCAACGTCGGTCCAACGCGCAGCGGATCATCCGAAAGAAACGGGCACGTTCTCGCATCATAAGCGGAGGCTCCTCCTTCACGATCGGTGTCGCATTACTCCTCTTTACCTACCAGATTGGCAAGACGACCGGGTACTTCCTCGTTCCGTTCGGCGCCATCGGATTTGGCAGCGTTCGCTTCTTCCAGGGCATCGTCCAGTATTTCGCCAAATGATCGAACTGACGCACATCCATTCACGCCTATTCATGGCCACGTACAGGCCGATCACCGCGTCCACCACAGCGGTCACGGAACGCTGCGCGTCGATTCGACGACATGCGTCGCCTGCAAAGCTTGATCCGGCAACGATTTCGTCGCACGATGGTGACGTAACTGAAGAACAGCGCAAGCCGCGCCGAGATCGCCTGGTCGCGAAATTGGAATGCCATGCAGCACAATGCTGGATTGAGCCAATCAGCACACGAGCTCCGTCTGCGCGACGGGCGTTTCGCACGGCTGAACGGACCGCGTCTCGCCCTGCTCAAGCCGGATGGGACCTTCGAGAGCAGCTACCTCCTGAGCGAGATAACGGAATGTAGCAACCCGAAGGAGACGCGCGAAGTCTTCCTGCGACTCTGGACCAAAGAAGAAGTCACGTTATTAGCCTCATCCATTGCCGACGCCCAAACGATCGTCCAATGGGCTGCTCACTCTCCACGACTGGAACGGCGCGCCACCAACAAGCGCGCCGAGAGACTCGAACAAGCTCGCATGCGACTGATTGGTGGCGCGGTCACGGTTGCCATCGGCTTCGGCCTGCTGATCTTGTTTCAGCTCTTCCATAGCCCCAATAGCTACCTCATCTTGCCGCTCGGTTTGCTCGCGTTCGGCGGCATCGGGCTCGTGACCGGTCTCATCCAGTACTTCCGCGCCTAGAGTCGATTCGCACGCCACATCACACGTCGGCTCACGCGTTGGGCAAGCTATTTCTCCGTCGCCTTGTCCCAGCGCTCCGTCGCGTCGGCCACGACGTTCTCCACGTCCTCCGCCAACAGCAATCGCTGGTCAAGCAGCTCACGTGCGGCCAGACGCACCTTTTCGAGGTAGTCCTCCTTGTTCACATAGAGCTCCTCGAGCGACGGTCGCGGATCGTTGAGTGAGAGCCGCTCAGCCTTGGTCGGTTTGAAGAAGTGGGTGATCCCCTGCATCTTCATGATCTGTCCCGCGCCACCCGTCTCGGCGGCTCGCGTGTTCCAGCCGGTGAAGGTGCCAAGCGGGACAGTCAGATCGGGCAGGCGGATGCCGCCCGTCTCGTTGCCGTTCTCATCCACGTTCGAGACATAGGCAGGGTAAACCTCGCCCGCCTCCGCTGGATAGCGACCGACACCGCGCACGGCATCCGGTCCCAGATCGAGCTTGCGGATCACTGGCAGACCATCTGGGTCAGGCAAGACCAGTCCAGGAAACTGTCGGAACCGTTCGATGACTTCAGCGTTCTTCACGGCCGTGCCGTCGGCGAGACGCGGATGCACGCTTGCGGGCGGCTCGACTCCCTCGCTGACCCAGCGATCCAGATTGACCCAGGCAGCGCGCAGCAGGGGCTGATATGCGATGACGTTGAAATCGTGCGAACCGGTGTCCCCTTCGTCCGGACTTGACCGCGCGAACGGAAGCGATCCTGGACCATGCTGCGTGCTGGCGAAGAGGTAGCTGCGCGCCTCCGGCTCGTCGTCGAGATCGCGCTTGCCCAAAGGGTCGGTGTGCATCAGCGAGCTGTCGCCACGCCAGTATTCGGCGGACGTGTTGGTGTAGAAGATCTTCGGCACGCCACCTTTGGCTCGCTGGCGCTTGAGCAGGCCGTCGGAGCTTGCGCCGAACGGATCCTCCATCGCCGCATCCGCGAAGGGGAAGAGGTGACCGAAACTGGGAGTCGGCTGAACCGAGGGCTGCGCGAAGCGATGGTTGAACTCGCCGCGACGCGCTCCCGCCACGTGCGGGTTCAGCCCGTCAAACGCCATCCGCCCCTCTTCGTCCAGGTTGAGACCCAGATAGATGAAGTGCCGGATCATACGGCCGGTCTGGGAGATGCCGAAGCCATAGACCCGATCGATGGCGCCTGCCAGTGGGTTGCGGTCTTCCGTCGGAATAGCGCAGGAACGAGGCGATCTCCCGAAATGCCAGCAGTCCCGTACCGACCACCGGAGCGCCTTCGGTCGTGTAGATCACCGAATAGATGCGGCCTGGTTCGAAGCCCGATTCGAGATAGATGTGCTCGTCGCTCGGCACGACCCGGCCGTCCTCCTCGCGGGCGAAGCGCCAGAGGGACCGTGGGATCTCGGTGCTCTCCCCTTCGGGATGGTCGCGCACCAGCAGCCGTGCGGATGGATCGTCGACGTCGGCGACACGGTAGGGACGATGGACGCGATTGGCAAGCAAGCGCGTGCGCTCTGGGAAGTTCGGTTGGATCTCGACGATCATCTCGCCGCGAATCGGCTTGCCGTCGATCAGCGCCTCGGGCGCCTCCAGCCCCATCATGGCGTCGGAGCGGTAGACGTCGTGCTGCCAGCCGATCCAGGCGATGCTGAGCCCCTGGCGGAAGGTCCAGCCATCGCCCACCGGAATCTCGGCTGTCGGCAGACTCGGCGCGGCGCGGTTGACGAAACGCGGAATCAGCTTGCGTCCGCGATTGGGCAGCTCGACCACCAGGCGGCGGTTGCCGCGGGCGGGATCCTGCGGGATCAGCAGGCAGAGGTCGGAGGTGAAGCGCACGCGTCCCTCGGAGTCACGTGGCGCCAGATCGAGGTCAACGATGTCGCGGTTGGCTTCGTGCTGCGGGTCGACGCTGAAGGTGACCGTGCCGTCCAACCTGTCGTACGGACCTACCTCGCCGAATGACCGTCCGCCCGCATACGGCGAGCGCCGCTCGATATCGATGCTCACTACCGCCATGTCGCCCTCCCAGGTGTCTTTTCGGAATCACGCATTCAGGTGATCCCATCATAGCCCGGCTGAGCACGGGTGCGGAGATACAAGTTCTCGCCATTTGAAAGCCGAAAAGCCGCCTGTATGCAGGTACATATTTGCCGGTGTAGTAGGGGACATCTTGTGTCCTCCCGGTGTAGATGTGGCTCCTCGTGCACTCGGGAGCACACGAGGTGCTCCCCGACGAAACGCCTCGACGAGCATGATTGCGGAGGAACTACTCTCCGCGCAAATGCGGGGTGTAGGTGATGCCGACGAGCATGCCATCGGGATCGAGTAGACGTGTGACACGCTGGCCCCACGGCTCGAGCTTGTCGGCCAGGAGGAGCCGGTAGCCCTGCTCCTGCAGCTCAGCCGTGGCAGCCGCAATGTCCTCGACATCGAACTCGATCCACGCGTGCGGCGTCGGCAGATCCTCCGGCCAGTTCGGGTTGCCGAAGCAGGACTCGGCCGCGGCGGAAAGTGGCCACAAGGCGAAGTGCTTGTTCCCCTGAACCGCTTCCGTGGTCTGGTAGGTGTCGTCCCCTTCGAGCGGAATACCCAGACTTCCAGCGTAGAACTTGTTGGAGACCGAAATGTCCGCCACGATCGGACCAAACCCCGCTACAAACAGCACCTTCATCGTGCGTCCTTTCATCTGAAGCCAGTCAGCCTCAGAATAGAACGCGTGTTCGATCTGTCAAGTGAAACGGTTATGGTTTATGCAGCAACGTCACCGCGCCGTCGGTCATCACGTAGAGGTCGTCGCCGCCCTGAGCGTAGGTAAGTTGGTTGATCTGAACCTCGTCGATCTGCGCGACACGGCTCCACGTATTGCCGCCGTCCTTGCTCTCGTACAGTCCGCGGATCGTCCCGGCCATAATGTGGGACGCATCGCTCGGATCGACCGCAAGGGCATAGATGCCGAACTTGCGCGAAAGCTCGTCCTTGGGGATGGGCTGCGCCAAGGCGTTCACGGAGACCGTCACCGACTCGAGGCCGGTTCGACTGAACGTCCACGTATTCCCACCGTCGACACTGACGTCGATGCCGTGTGGCTCGCCCACGACGATTCGATCGGACGAGGCGATCAACGTGCCGCCGCCCCAAAACTCATGCAGGTCGTCACCAACGTTGGGATGGCTCGGGTCGGTCACGTCGATCGGGCGGATGCGGCTGGTGCCACCCTCAGAGGTGATCAGGACGTAGAGCGTGTTCCCGACCAGCGACATGTCGCTGACGTCGAAGCTGGGCGTCATCGGATAGTCGTTCCAGGTCTGACCGCCGTTGACGCTGATGGCCAGCGAGCAGCGTTCTCCGTAGATCACCTGTGGATTGGACGGATCGACGATCATCGGCCGAACGTTCTGACCAGTCAGCAGCGTCGACCAGGTGTTTCCACCGTCGATGCTCTTCTGCAGGCTGATGGCCGGTCCGCCGACGGCGCATCCCGGGTGTCCTCCGCTGTAGAGGATGTTCGTGTTGCTGGGGTCGACCAGCAAGGACCGCGATGGGTCCCAACGTCCAATCTGATCCCAGCCACCGGAATCTTGCGGCCGGTAGAGCGCGTCCTGAGTCGCCGCGTAGGCGACCGACTTGTTCGGGTCTGGTACAGCCACCAGGATGGCGTGTTCGCCATCGATCGCGATATCACCAGATTCAGCAGAGGTCGGCGTACCGGTCGACGGGCTTGCGGAGGGACTAACCTCGGGCGCACCAGGCGTCGGATTCAGCGACGAACCTGCAGTGGCGAATGGAGTCGGATTGATGGTGCTGTTGGATCCGCCGCAGGCGACCAAGAAGAGCAGAGCGGCCAGTCCAGCGATCGCACGCGCGAGCTTCATCTGCCGCTACCTTCCCATGGATGGCGTTGAACAGGACAGACCCGAGACGTCGCGTCAGGCTCCGGGGGTGGGAATGGGCGCATCACTCCCCAGAGTCACGACGACGTCATAGCTCCCGGCGTCCTGCGGGTCACCTTCCGAGACCACGGACGCCGGTAAGTTCAGGATCTCAGCAATGCGTTGTGCCGTCGCCAGATTGCCGCTGTAGTCAACGACCGTGGTCTTGTCACGCCCGCTTGAATCAGCCGCCTGCGTCGGAGTAACGCTGGTGAAGCCCTCGGCGATCAGAATGTCTGAGGAGTTGGAGGCCAAGCGGTTGACTTGCGTGGCGTTCTGCACCAGCACGCTGGCGTTGAGGTCGGGCGCCACAGTGGTTGGCGTGATGTCGCCCGAGGTCGGTGTCGCGGCTCCAGCTTCGTCCGCACCCATGACCTGATTCATGATCTGACCTATCGCATTCCAATCGGGAAGCAGGTAGTAGCCTGCCGCCGTCGATGATTCGGTGACGGCCGGCAACAGGCTGTATGAGTGGATGTTGGACGAATCGATCTGGGTGCCGAGCTTGGCAAGACTCAACGTCTGCGTCAGCGAGAGGTCGGTACGCACGGTGTCGCCCAGCTCACCGATCAGCGTCGGCGCTTTGGTGATCAGCCCGAGCTGTGTCCCCTGCGCTCTCAGCGCGCGCAGCACCTGCTGCTGCCGGTTGCCGCGGGCGAAGTCGTTGTCGTCGTGACGCGTTCGCGCGTATTGCAGCGCGGATTTGCCATCCATGTGCTGCACGCCGGTGTGGAAGAGGACGCGGGTGTAGTTGTTGAGCGCGCCCGGATACTCGTCATCCTTGAGCGGCGTCGCCACGTCCAGCGTCACGCCGCCGAGCGTGTCGACGATCTTCTGAAAGCCGGTGAAATCGACTTCGGCGTAATAGTCGATCTTGATATGGAAGTTGTATTCAACGGTAGCCTCGGCCAACCCGGGGCCGGTGATATCAGCTTGGGAACCATAGGGATAGGCGGCGTTGATCTTATCGTCGCCGTAGCCGGGAATCGTCACGAGCAGATCGCGTGGAATCGAGACCATGCCGACCGTCTTACTCGATGGATCGATCGATACGATGATCATGGTGTCCGATCGTGGCGGCGCCGTGGTGTCACCTCGATCGTCGACGCCGAGGAGAAGGATGTTGATGCGGTCGGTTCCGGTCCAGCTGGGGATGGTATCGACGACTTGCGTGGGCGTGGGCTGCGACTGTCCGTGTTGAGCTTGTTGTGTCGGCTGCGTCGTCGGGCGCAGCACGATCTCCGGCGTTCCCTGGGCGTTTTGTACGATGTCATACTTGGGGGGCGGCGTGACAAAGATCTTGTTCACCGCCTGATGCGCTTTCCAGAGAACGGGAGCCACGATCGCGCCAGAGGCGATCAGGAGGATGAGCGGAATCCCAATGAAGGCGAGTCGTTTGCCGCTCCAACGCCGGCCGACTGGTTCCGGTTTGGGGATCGGGCGCCGGTTGGGTTGATCGTCAACTAGTCGCTCCGCCGGTTGTGCCGGAGCTTCGGCAGCGGGTTGAGGCTGGGCCTGACCTTGCCGCGCGTTGCGGACCTCGCCAGCATTCAGTCGCGTTCCCCGTCGATAGTGGGGATGCGAATGAATTCGGCGCGGTTGTCGGTGCATGTCGTTCACTTCCTGAGAGCGCCCACCGGTTGGGCACTCTATCTCGCCTGGCCATGTCTTTGTAGTGGCATGACGGCGGATTATAACATGACAGTTAGGTGCCACCGAGTCATGCTTGACTCGCTATAGGGAGCACCGCATACTGTACGTTCTACGTGATGAGCGTCTCCCGATACAACAACGCGCGAGCAGGCCAAAACGTCACGTGATGCATGGGAGTAATTCGATGATACTGGCTGACCGCGAGATTCTCCAGGCGTTGCGAGAGGGGAAAATCAAGATTTCGCCTGAACCGGACCTGGAAAAGCATCTCGGATCTTGCTCGATCGATTTCCGCCTGGGCGACACCTTCATGGTCTTCGAGCATTCCCGCTTCTCTTACATCGATCCGCGGCAACCACTCTCGATCGGGGAGGCCATGCGCACGTTGGTCGTCCCTGAGGGTGAACCGTTCATCATGCAGGCAGGCGATTTCGCGCTGGCGTCCACCATGGAGGCGCTCGAACTGCCGGACGATCTGCTCGGGCCGTCTGGAGGGGCGCAGCAGCATCGCGCGGCTCGGCATCACCGTCCACAGCACGGCGGCGGTCTTCGAGCCCGGCTGGGTCGGAACGGCCACCATGGAGCTCTCCAACTCCGGCCGCATGGCCGTCGCACTCTACCCCGGCATGCGCATCTGCTCCTTCACCTTCGAGCAGCTGACGTCGCCCGCGCTAGTCCCCTATCGCAAGAAGCAGGGGAACAAATACGCCGGGCAGATTCAGCCACGCGCCAGCGGTCTCTCGGAGGAGATGGGCGTGCGCGAACGGGAGGAATGACCCGCTCTCCTTCATTGATTCCCCATCCTCAACGCGCTACGATGACATAAGAGTCGCGAAAGGACAGGCTGCCATGACTGCGCTCTATGTCATCCTCGGCGCAATCCTATTCTTCGTCATGTCATTGATTGTCGCGTACGTCAATCGTCGGTTGGGCCACGGGCATCGGTCGAACCCTCGAACCGAGCCTCTGCGCCAGGCCGAGATGGAATATCTGACGCGACAGAACCATATGTAGCCGCGCGTTTGTCCGGCGAGCGATCGCCGTCTCGCGCGCGCGACATTGATGAGTCTTGTAGGGGAGGACCTTGTGTCCTCCCGGCGCAGATAAGCCAGCAACCTACATCGAAGACACGACCGTTCACGGAGCGACCTCGCAAAGATCAATGCGCGGTGGCCAACATTCTGGAGGACACAAGGTCCTCCCCTACGACACGTCCGGGCGACCGTGACAAACATCGGCGCGGGTGCCGCGTGAACATAGCGTTGATGGACGTTTCAACCTCACAAACATGTAAACGGGCCGGCACATTCGCCGGCCCGTCGATCTTCGCGATGTGGTGTCTGGTCCTACTGATCGATCTTCTTGAAGCGCAGGTACCAGCGCTTGTAGTCGTAGTCGCCCTTCTTGGCTTCCTCCGCCTGCAACGCCTCGGCTGAGGCCGGCGCCGGGACGATCACCTCATCGCCTGGCTGCCAGTTGGCTGGCGTTGAGACCTTGTATTTGTCGGTCGCCTGCAACCCGTCGATCACGCGCAAGAACTCCTGCATGAAGCGACCGGTGGTGAGCGGGTAGTAGACCATGGCGCGCAGGACGCGACTCGGATCGATGATGAAGACCGCGCGCACGGCCGTCGTGGCCGAAGCGCCGGGGTGGATCATGCCGTAGAGCTGCGCCACCTTGGTATCGAGATCGGCGATCACCGGGAACGGGATCTTGACGCCGAGGTTCTCCTCGATGTCCCGAATCCAGGCCAGGTGCGCGGAGACCGAATCGACCGATAGACCGAGGAGCTGTACGTTGCGCTTCTCGAACTCGGGTGCGAGCTGGCTGAAGGCCATGAACTCGGTGGTGCAGACCGGGGTGAAGTCGGCTGGATGACTGAACAGCAAGACCCACTTCCCGGCGTTGGTGTAATCGGAGAGCCGTTTGACGCCTTGCGTGGTCTGTGCTTCGAAGTCGGGGGCCGGCTCATTCAAGCGAGGCAACGACGGCGCGACCAACTGTTGTTCCATGTGTGGAGTCCCTCCTGAGACCTTGTCCTTGCGGACGTGCGCTAAGCGACGGTGCGTTGTGACGTCAGCGATACGACACACGACACCATTCACTGTTAACAGCGATGTGATCGAGCTTTGTTCCGCGTCGACAACTGGGGCAAACGGAGGACGAGTGCCGCGAACGATTTCCCACCACGGCCATCTCACACGATGCCGGCCGATGCCCCGGAGCCTTGTCAGGGTTCTCGCTTGTCCTGTTTGGCAGGCGTCGACGTCTTGCCTGCCTCCCGGTCCTCGTAGCGGGCCAGGATGAAGAGGAGTGACGAGAGGCGATTGAGATACGCGAGGACTTCCGGGTTGTCGACCTCGCCGTCATGTGAAAGTCGAACCGCGAGCCGCTCGGCGCGTCGCACCACGGTACGGGCCACGTCGAGAACGCCACCCGGCACGGTATCGCCTGGCAGTACGAAATGCGGCGGCAGCTCGACTTCGGCGCTGAGCTTGTCGGTCTCCTCTTCAACCCGCTTCACGTGGTCGGCGGTGATGTGATAGCGCTTCTGCTTCATGTCCGACGCGAAAGCGAGCTCGGCCATCATCAGATAGAGGTCGCGCTGCACCTCGACCAGGATTTCGCTGGTGCGGGATGACGCAGACATGGCGCGGGCCAGCCCAATGAACGACGTCGCCTCATCCAGCGTGCCGTACGTTTCTGGGCGTAGATGATATTTCGGCACGCGATCGCCCAGCAGATCGGTGTAGCCTTCGTCCCCTTTACGGGTATAGAACATCCTCAACCTCCGGAGCGCTCCTGACGACGTCTCGACAGTCTCGGCACGAACTGGGCCATGCGCCCGTCATCATATCCGCCAGCGAGAAGATCGTGCCCTGCATGCTGTTGCGCGATTGTCGCATCTTCACACGCTTTGGCTCACCACCGATGCGCTTCCTGACGGAAACTGAGGAGCGCGACACGCGCACGGGCAGTCAAGCATCGCGCGGGAATCGACGCATCACATGGGTAGCCAGGTTCAGCAGATTCGACCGACGCGACAGATCGCCAGTTCATCGGCCACGCAAACAGACGCGAAGCATGCCACTGCCGGACTGACAAGTTCCGACGCAGCCGCCAGGCTTCGGTCGGACGGTCCGAACCTACTGCCGGTCTCACCACCTCCACCTGTGTGGCGCGTCATCGGCCGACAGTTCGTCCACTTCTTCGCGCTCATGCTCTGGGCAGCCGGTACGCTGGCCTTCGTGGCGCGAATGCCTCAGCTCGGCGTAGCCATCTTCGTCGTCATTGTGGTGAACGGCCTCTTCGCCTTCGCGCAAGAGTACCGGGCGGAACGCGCCGCTGAGCGCTTGCGGGACCTCCTCCCACGCCGCGTCACCGTGCGTCGTGACGGACTGCTCGTCGACGTGGACGCGCGGGATCTGGTCGTTGGCGATCTGGTGGTATTGCGTCCGGGCGATCGCGTGTCGGCCGACCTCACGCTGACAGATGCGCACAGCCTGGAGATCGACACCTCCATGCTCACCGGCGAGAGCGTGCCGGTGCCGGTCCGCGAAGACGAGTCCGCCTATGCGGGAACGTTTGTAGTCAAGGGCGCCGCCGAAGGGGTGGTCGTCGCCAGCGGTTCACACACGCGTCTAGCTGGAATCGCCGCGCTGACGAAGGCCGGACGGCGCCCTCCGAGCCCGTTGGCACGTGAGCTCGACCGCGTGGTGCGGACCATCGCCGGTGTGGCGCTCGGCGTTGGAGCCACGTTCTTCGCGATCGCGCTGCTGGTCGGCACTCCCGCTAGCGATGGGTTTCTCTTCGCCATCGGCGTCACAGTGGCGCTGGTTCCGGAGGGGCTGCTACCCACTTTGACGCTGGCGCTGGCGATCGGGGCACAGCGCATGGCACGACGCCACGCATTGGTACGACGCCTGGAGTCAGTCGAAACCCTTGGTTCAACGACCTACATCTGCACCGACAAGACCGGCACACTCACCCGCAATGAGATGACGGTGGTGCAGCTCTGGACGCCTTCAGGTGCCGCGACGGTGAGCGGCGAGGGCTACACGCCCGACGGTGCGGTGACCTGCGATCCGATCGCGTCGGATGCCATATGCGATCTGGCGCTCTCGGCGGTTCGCTGCTCCGACGGTCGGGCCATTCTCGTGGACGGCCACTGGACAGCACAGGGCGATCCAATGGAGGCAGCGCTCGACGTTCTGGCACGCAAGCTCCGGATCGATGTCGAGGGTGACGAGCGATCCGCCCCGATCGGCATGCAGTTCCCGTTCGACGCCGACCGTCGCCGCATGTCGATCGTGGCAGGCGAGCAACTCCTGGTCAAAGGCGCGCCGGACGCCCTCTTTGGCTGCTGCCGAAGCGTCAACCAGGATGCACAGACCGCGGTCGAGCGTATGGCCAGTGCAGGTTTGCGCGTCATTGGGGTGGCACGAGGGAAGGCTCCAGCCGCACACGATGTTCCGGCCGAAGACGCGGAGCGCGAGCTCGAGCTACTTGGGCTGATCGGACTGCAAGATCCACCAAGGAGTCACGCCGCTGCCGCCATCGCGGCCTGCCGCACCGCCGGAATCCATGTCTCGATGATCACCGGCGACCACCCGGCCACAGCGAGGGCAATCGCGAAACAGGTCGGTCTACTTGGTCCGGAGGAGATGGTCCTCGAGGGAAAAGACCTCCCGCAGGACGAAGCGTTGCTTGGTGCGCTGCTCGATCGAGACGGCGTCGTCGTCAGTCGCGTCTCGCCGGAGGAGAAGCTACGTGTTGCCCGGGCATTGCGGGCGCGCGGACACGTCGTGGCCATGACGGGCGACGGCGTGAACGACGGACCAGCATTGCAGGAAGCGGACATCGGCATCGCCATGGGCGAGTCCGGAACCGACGTAGCGCGTGAGGCAGCCGACCTGGTGCTCCTGGACGATGATTTCGCCACGATCGTGGCCGCCATCGAGCAGGGACGCGCCACCTTCAGCAACATCAGACGCTTTCTGACGTATCACCTGACCGACAACGTCGCCGAGCTCACCCCGTTCGTCGTTTGGGCGCTCTCCGGTGGACGGTTCCCGCTGGCCCTGGGTGTGCTTCAGATTCTGGCGCTCGACATCGGCACCGATCTGCTGCCCGCGCTGGCGCTGGGAGCCGAGCCACCCAGGCCCGGTCTACTGCTACAACCTCCACAGCGACGACACTTGATTGATCGCGCCCTATTGCGCCGGGTCTTCGGTGTGCTCGGTCCGACCGAAGCCGTGGTCGAGATGCTGGCATTCATCGCGGGGCTGATGACAACTGGCTGGCGACCGGGGCAGGGATTCCCGACGGGGCACGCATTGCTGGCCGCATCGGGCGCCGCCTTCACCGCGGTGGTGGTCGGCCAGATCGGGAACGCCTTCGCCTGCCGCAGTTCGATCGAATGGCCCGGACGGCTCGGCTGGCGCAGCAACCCGCTGCTGCTCGGAGCGGTCGTCATCGAGCTGCTGACCCTTGCGGTCTTCCTCTTCACGCCCGTCGCGTCTCTGATCGATCAGGCGCCGCCGCCTCTGGCCGGAGCGCTGGTGGCGCTGCTGGCCGCGCCAGCGGTGCTGATCGTGGATGCGCTGCACAAGCACTGGCGTGCCGCCGCCAACGCCGCGTTGCGTCGCCTCGGCCGCGACGTCGAGATGGATGATTAGGGTGATCCATTCGTGTTGGTTGGTTTTGGAACATGTTGAATGGTGGGCGGCGAACCGGTTGCGCAATTGTTCGCGTTTCCCGGCCTTCGGCCGCCGGGCACCATGAATGTCGCCCCTACGGCACATGGCAACACAGGTTTCGGTAGGGGCGCACTGCCGTGCGCCCGAGAGCGCGGTCAACTGACCTGTCGAGGCGCAACCACCGTCCGCCCTAATGGCTCGTCTGGTAATGACGCGCCAGAAGATCGGCACCGAAGTCGTTCAACGGGTCCCGCCAAACGGTATGCACATGGTTGGCGCCATCCTGCGTGTTGTCGTACTCAACCAGGAAGCGCGGGCTCTGCAGCCGGTAGTAGTGCGGCTGGCGCCGCTCGATCCCGCCTGCCCAGGCGAAATGCACCTGCGGCAAGTGATCGCCCGTAAACATGCTCGTTTCGATCTCGGCGATCTCGTCCGGCATGCGGTTGATGTATTCGCGGATGAGCGCATCCAGGATCTGCTGCTGCGTACCTGTCATATCAGCGGCAACGAGTCCCTTGGGAACCTCGGTGTAACAGCAGGCTTCCTGATGCTCTTGCGTAAAGCCGAGCACGCGCCACTGCTCGGGGAGATCGTCCTGCTCGATCTTGCTCAATTCCCAGCCGAAGAGGTTTGGCGTCGCCAGCGGCAAGGCGCCCTCGACGAAAGCCGGGCGATTGGCCATGACGATGTCGGGTGGCGCGACGTGCGTGAGGAGCGCTCGAGCCCGCTGTTCCTCCGCCAGAGAATGGAGCAGCTCGCGCGCCAGATCCTCGACGTCTCCAAGCGGACGCAGCGTCCCGACCGAACCGAGCGGCGTCTCGGCCGGATTGGAACCGAAGAAGGTCGGCGTAGGCGCGACGATGCGTCCGTTCACGATCACGTAGTTGACCGAGATGTGGTGACCTTCAAAGCGCCAGCCCCACGGCTTGCGCGTGTCCGGCTGGCCGAAGACGCTGACGTAGAACATCAGCGGGTCGCGTCCATACGTACCAGTCGCGCGCTCGGGCGTCGTGCCGCGCCGCTGCTGAAAGCTCCAGCCTTCAACCGCGTCCAGCGTGTTCTCGATTCCCATGATGGTGGACGCCGTGAAGTAGGCATTGCGGCTGAGCCCGCTGGCGAGGAGCTGATGCGCACGGCGTTGCTGCGGCCGATCCATCTCGGCCAACGGCAGACCTTTGCGCCGAATCGGCGTATAGAACCAACGCGTGCGCTCCTCCAGGTCGTCAAAATCGAGCAGCACTTTGGCGCGCTGGTCAGTCGAAAGCGACGCCAAAAACTGACTGACCGCCTCACCCATGCGCTCGACGACGCTGCTGGCATCGATCCCGGATTCCATGACCATGCTGGGCTCCTATTCAGCTGTGGCTCTCGCCCGTCGACGTTTCCATTCTAAACTCTTTTCGATCGCGTACAGCGGACCATCCGCGAACCGACCGCATCACAGATGGAGTACCGCATTGGCCGGTGCTAGAGTGATGAGGAAGTGGCGCTCTCACGAATGGGGAGCGTTGCGGTGAACGAGCAGTCAGAGTCAACGCCAAAATCTGACCCGCGCGGGAGACACCTCCCCTTCGATGCGTCGCATCGACCCTGGCCCGTGCCGGATCGGCCATTCAGCATGTGGCAGACCTGGAACGATCTCCTCTTTGCCCACTGGCCGATCGACCCCGACGCGCTTGCAGCGGCTGATGCCGCGCGTGCTGGAGCCGGAGACGTTCGACGGTCATGCCTGGATCGCGGTGGTTCCGTTCTGGATGAGTGGGGTGCGCTTGCGTCGTTGCGCTGAAGTGCCGGGTATGTCGACCTTCCCCGAGCTCAACGTGCGCACCTACGTCAACATCGACGACAAACCAGGCGTCTACTTCTTCAGTCTGGATGCCGCCAACCGCATCGCGGTCGAGACCGCCCGCCGCTGGTTCCACCTGCCCTATCTGAATGCGCACATGCATTCGCGGGCGGACGGCGAAACGATCCACTACTCCAGCAAACGATTCGATGAGTCGCGGCTCGCCCGCCGAGCTTCGTGGCTGGTTCAAGCCAATCGGGCCGGTGTTTCGCAGCCAACCGGGCACGTTTGAACACTGGGTGACCGAACGTTATTGCCTCTATACCGCCGACGGACAGGGAAAAGTTTCGCGGGCTGACATCCTGCACGAACCCTGGCCACTGCAGGCTGCCGAGGCCGACTTCGAGACGCAGACGATGCTGTCGTCCCACAGCATCACCCCTCACGACCAGCCGCCACTTCTCCACTTCGCCAAGCGACTCGACGTCGTCGCCTGGTCACCGCGCCCGATCAAGTGATCCGGCGTCAATAGCCTTAGCCGTGGCCAACCGCGATCAACAGATGCTCGAGAAGAAAGCAGAGGGTAAAGCCACTGATCGGGCTGATGGCCCAGCCCTTCACGATTCCGACCAACGTGCCGGTCTGCACGGTCTCGCGTCCTCGCGCCAGACCGGTTCCCGCCATCGCACCAACCAGCGCCTGATTCATCGAGGTGAAGAGACCCTGCGTGACGGCCAGGATGACGACCAGCGCTTGCACGAACTGCGCGGCGCTGGCCATGGCCAGATCGACCTTGACGATGTCGAACGCTACCCGGTGCAGGATGCGCTGCCCCCAGGTGAGCGCTCCGACGGCCATGGCGATACCGCCCAGCAGCCCCGCGATCAGCAGGCTCGTCACGTGGACTGACGACCAGACGCCGACGGCGTTCGAGACGTCATTGGCGCCCAGCACAAAGGATGCTCCCGCCCCGACGAGAACCAGGAACGCCGGTAAATACGCTGCGGCGCTGTTCGACATACGTTTCGTGCAGCGCTCGGAACCAGGCGATCCAGCAGACGGGTAAAGACGAATCCGAGAAGACAGGCAGCCGGGTGGCGCCAGCACCCAGGTCAATGCCAGATGCCAGATGGTCGTCCAGTTGATGTCGGCGCTTGCCGCGACCGCCGTTCCGACGATGCAGAAGATGAGGATCTGGATCGTCGAGGTTGGCACTTTAGCATAGGTGTAGACGGTGGTAAGCAGGAACGCGCCGAGCTCCATCACGATCAGCATCGGCACGGTCACCTGACTGGCACTGACGATGTGCAGCCCTACCGTCTCCTGCACGCCATGGCTGGCCAGCGTGGCACCGATGATGGTCAAGACCGACATGCTGAGCAACGCTGGCCAGAGTCGAATCGACCTGGATGCGAACGGCATGCCCATCACTGCACCGGTGTAGTGCGCCCCCATGCTCCAGGCGAAGGCCAGGCTCAAGATCACCAGAATCCAGGTCGATGTATTCATGGCATCCTCTGCTGAAGCGGCGGGGCTCCGTGAAATCGGCAGGTCGAAGGTGACGCACGTCTCGGTTGGATCGGCGTGACGTCGCTCGTATGAGCGATTCGTGAGGAACGGAATGTTGAGACGGGAGCATCATAGCGCCGAGTTGGGCATCGGACAAGCCATGAATATGGAGGACAGACTTCCTCTCGTGGCGTCGCACGTCGCCCTTTTCGTCCCCTCCGTGGTCGGTATTTTCACGCTCGCCGACCCGGTGAAAGGGGAAGATCGACGACGTAAGTGACGTGCTACACTCAGACGCGCGGACCGCGAACAGAATCGTCAGAATTCCTTTATCAGACGGCGGATGAACTGAAGTCGAACGATGCGGTTCGCCCGATCTATCAGGAGGAAACATCGAGTGGTCGCTACCAAACAGACTGAAACCGTCGACGCCGATCGCATCGAGTCGTTGAAGACCGAGCTCTCGTGGCGAGTGAGCGGCGAGGTTCGCTTCGATCAATACAGCCGCATGCTCTATAGCACCGACGCCAGCAACTATCAGATCCAGCCCATCGGCGTGGTTCTGCCGCGCACCGTGGACGACGTGCGCGCTTCAGTCGAGCTGGCGGCCAAATACCAGGTTCCGATCCTTCCGCGCGGCGGCGGGAGCAGCCTGGCCGGTCAAACGGTCGGCAAGGCGCTCGTCATCGACACCTCGAAGTACCTGAACCAGGTACTCGAAGTCGACATCGCGTCGCGCACCGCACGGGTGCAACCTGGCATCGTGCTGCAACAGCTCAACGCCAAGCTGCGGCGCCACAACCTGATGTTCGGGCCAGATCCAGCCAGTGCCGACCGCGCCACTATTGGCGGCGTCGTGGGGAATAACGCATCCGGCTCCCACTCAATCCTCTACGGAATGACCGCCGACCACGTCCAGGCAGCGAGCACCATCCTCTCTGACGGTACCGAGGTCAACTTTCATCGTTTGAGTGCGTCTGAATTGGCTGATCGTGCAGACGCGCAGACGCGTGAGGGACGGCTCTATCGCGATCTGCACGCTTTACGACAGCGCTATGGCGGCGTGATCGAGCGTGACTTCCCCAAACACTGGCGCCGTGCCTCGGGCTACAACCTGCCTGAGCTGCTGCGCGAGGACGGCTTCAACGGCGCGCAGCTCATCACCTCCTCGGAAGGGACCCTGGCGTTCGGAACCGAGTACACCATCGGACTCGTTCCGACGCCGACCATGACCGCCATGGTGATCCTGCAATTCGACGACATCGTGGCCTCGATGGAAGTCGTCACGACCATTCTGGAGTGCGAGCCATCCGCCGTGGAACTGATGGACGGCATGCTCCTCGATCTAACCCGGCAGCAACCGGCCTTCGCGCGTCAGATCGAATTCATCACCGGGAATCCAGAGGCATTCCTGACGGTCGAGTTCTATGGTGAGAGCGATGAAGAACTGCACCACAAGGTGGATCATCTGCTCGATCATCTGAAAAAGCACGGCATGACCGGCGATGCTGACCCGATCCAGATATTCGATCCAAAACAGCAGGCCGGGGTCTGGTCGGTGCGCAAGTCGGGACAGGGCCTGCTCATGAGTACCAAGGGCGACGCCAAGCCGATCGCCTGCATCGAGGACGTCTCGGTGCCGGTCGAGCACCTGGCTGAATACGTGCGCGAGGTCGTGCATCTGGTCGAGGCGCACGGCACAACGGCCGCCTTCTACGCCCATGCCAGCGCAGGCTGCCTCCACGTGCGCCCGCTCGTCAGCATGAAGTCGGCCGATGGTGTCCAGACCATGCGTTCGCTGACCGAGCATGCCGCCGAGCTGGCGGTGAAGTTTGGTGGCGTGATGAGTGGCGAGCATGGCGACGGTCTCAACCGCGGCGAGTTGAATGAGCGCGTCTTTGGTTCCGAGATCTATCAATGCATGCGCGAGCTCAAGGCCGCGTTCGACCCCGCGGGATTGATGAACCCTGGCAAAGTGGTCGACAGCCCGTCGATGACCGACAACCTACGCTACGGTGCCGACTACCACGCCATGCCGATCAAGACGCACCTCAGCTTCGCGCGTGACGGTGGATTCGCCGCCGCGATTGAGATGTGCAACGGGGCCGGAGTCTGCCGCAAGGTCGGCACCGGCACCATGTGTCCCTCCTACATCGCGACGCGTGACGAGCACGATTCGACGCGCGGACGGGCAAACGCTTTGCGTGCGGCGCTGGCTGGAAGGGGACTGAGCCAGGATCAGTTCACCGCAAAAGAGACCTACGACGTGCTCGACCTCTGCCTCTCCTGCAAAGCCTGCAAAACCGAATGCCCGTCGAGCGTCGACATGGCCAAGATCAAGACCGAATATCTGGCACAGTATTACGACGCCAACGGGGTGCCGCTCCGCTCGCGCGTCTTCGGCAACATCCACCGGCTCAACCGTCTGGGATCGATGGCTACGCCGCTGGCCAATCTCGCCACTCGCGGACCGTTGGCACGCTTCGGCAAGAAAGCGCTCGGGGTCCACCCGGATCGCGAGATCGCCCCCTTCGCCAGTGAGACCTTCGAGGACTGGTTCCAAAGTCGTCGCGACGTGAAGCCGTCCGGGAAACGAGGGCTGGCCGTCTATTTCCACGACACTTTCGTCAACTACAACTATCCCGAGATCGGTATTGCGGCGGTCACGCTCCTCGAAGCGGCCGGCTATTCGGTCGAGATCGTCGAGCGGCGAGCTTGCTGTGGACGGCCAATGCTTTCGAAAGGGCTGGTTGAGGGAGCACGCAAGCTGGCGCGGCAGAACGTCGAGGCGCTCATGCCCTACGCACGGCAGGGCGTCCCCATTATCGGCACCGAGCCCAGCTGCATCCTGACGCTGCGGGATGAGTATCCCGACCTGTTGCCCGAGTCGCGCGACGTCGAGCGCATCGCCGGGAACAGCTTCATGATCGACGAGTTTCTGGCGAAGCTGCTGGACGATGGCAAGCTCGACATCGCCTGGAGCCAGGCGGAAGGACCACACGTCCTCTTCCATGGCCACTGCCACCAGAAGGCATTGATCGGGATGGGTCCATCGATGGCGATCCTGCGGGCCGCCGGATGCGCGCCCGCCGAGAGTGGCGCCGGCTGCTGTGGCATGGCCGGCTCCTTCGGCTACGAGATCGAGCACTACGACGTGTCGCGCAAGGTCGGCGCGGAGCGGCTCTTCCCGAAAGTGGAGGAGCAGCCGCGCGAGACCGTCATCGCCGTGACCGGCGTGTCGTGCCGCGAGCAGATCGGGCACTTCACGAAGCGACGGCCGGTGCACATCGCCGAGGTGCTGGCGTCACGGCTTGCGCCGGTGGCGGTGGTTAGCCAGCCGGGTGAGCAGGCCGCGGATTAGGTTCTTCTACTCTTATGTTGGCGACCGATATTATCTTGTCATCCTGAACCGCAGTGAAGGATCTCTTTCCGCGTGAAGTGAGCACTGACTGGAATTGGCGAGAGATTCTTCGGTTGCGACCTCAGAATGACGAAATACGGCCGTTGACTTTTGAAGGCGACAGCAACCATCGCAACGCGGATTGGCACGGTGACTGTATGATCTCGATCACCACCGACTACCGTCACAGCACCGGTTCTCCCGAGCCGTATCTGCGCCGCATCGCGGAGGCGGGCTTCAGCCACGTCCATTGGTGCCATCACTGGAACGACGACTTCCTCTATGCCGATGCTGAGATCGAGCAGATCGGCCGCTGGCTGGAAGACTTCGGGCTGAAGCTGAATGACTTACACGCCTCGGCCGGCCACGAGAAATGCTGGACCTCGACGGTCGAATACGAGCGGCAGGCGGGTGTCGAATTGGTGCGGAACCGCATCGACATGACCGCGCGTCTTGGTGGCGACGTCATCATCCTGCACATGCCAGCCGCGCCAAACGATGAGCCGGGCCGGCAGCGCTTTTGGGACGTCCTGCACCAGTCGCTCAACGCGTTCCAGCCGCTCGCCAACCAACGCGGCGTGCGCATCGCCCTGGAGAATCTGACGAACGGCAATTTCCCGACCATTCATCAGGTTTTGCGCGACTATCCAACCGACTTCATCGGCGTCTGCTACGACGCGGGACACGGCAACATCTCCAAGGACGGACTGGATCTGCTCGAGCCAGTCAAGGATCGTCTGATTTCGCTGCATTTGCACGACAACGACGGCAAAGGCGACGATCACCAGCCCCTCTTCACCGCGACCGTCGACTGGCCGCGCCTGGCCGGCATCATCGCGCATTCGTCCTACTCGAAAATGGTCAGCCTGGAGGTCTCGATGCGTAAATCGGGCATCGAGGACGAGATGACCTTCCTGACGACCGCTCGCGAGGGCGGACTGCGATTCGCTCAGATGATCGAGGACGCTCGATCATAGCTCCGCATCTTGCGAGTCGACATCACGCTTTGGCTGATTCGGCCGTCGAATTGGGCCGCAGTCCTCAACAAATTTCTTCGGGATGAAGATTGGAGCGACGCTCTGTATAGCGTCAGCTTGGGGGAAGTCCAGCCATAGCACGCACGACGCCGCGACATGCCCGTGCGTCGGAGACCGCCCGATGGTCGGCGGGAACGTTCAGTCCCAATCGGCGTACCGCCTGGCCCAAATTGACCCATCGAAAGTTGCCGAAACTGGTGTTCCAGTCGCCAGCATAGGCCGCATAACGCTTCATCGCACAGTGCCAGCGAGACTGTAGAGGAGCGAGCGCATGCGCGGCGCAGGACTGCCCGATCAGTCTGCGGTCGAAGTCCGCGTTGTAGACCACCAGATGTCGATAGGTAAGCAATAGTTCGACGAGCAAGGGATAGACCTCGGGCCACGTGGGGGCGTCACGCACCATGGCGTCGTCGATCCCGTGAATCGCGATTGAGTCGACGGGGATGGATCGGCGAGGCTTCACCAGGGTATCGAGCAGCACGCGTCCGGCATTGTCCAGCACCGCGATGTCGACCACTTCGTCGCCATTGCCGAGCCCGGTTGTCTCGGTGTCGAGATACAGGACGTCCACCCGCTCGCTGATTCCGGCCGCCCAGATCGTCGCATCAGTCCGACCCGCCTGCTGTCTGCTCATGCTTGTCTCCTCTGTCGTACGTACTCTACACACCATAGGCACGATCGAGAGGCCGGTCAATGTGTCGGAGGTCATGTCATTCGCCTGGAACATTTCCAATCCATGGATGCGTTAACCTCCATTGGGCACCATCGAAGGAGCGTGAAGCAGTTACCTCCCACTCGGACGCAGTCTGCATGATTTCCTGGAACCCAAATGGCGAAGACCTGAAGGCGTCGACCGGGAAGCGTCACGGCTGATCAAGGTCTGGCCGTTCGCCATCATCCACCCGGCAACGCACTGGGGTTCGGCAGCGATCATTGGTATTGAGGGGATTCAGTGTCAGATACGGCAACCATCGAGGAAACGACCGTCGAAGCCGAGCCAAGCGGACCCAATCCCTGGTTGGTCCTCTTGAGCGTCGGGCTCGGTCTGTTGATGGTGATCGTCGATATCTCGATCCTCAACATTGCGCTGCCGTCCATCGCCACCTCGATGAATGCGTCGCTGGCCGAGATCGAATGGACGTTGATCGCCTACACGCTGGCGTTGACCGGTCTGGTTCCCTTCTTCGGCCGCATCAGTGACGTGTTCGGGCGCAAGCGGCTCTTCATCGTCGGCGAGCTCATCTTCGCGGGCGCGAGCCTGCTGGCCGCGCAGTCCCCATTCATGCTCTGGCTGATTGGCGCGCGCGTGCTGCAGGCACTCGGCGGCGCGCTGATCTCGAGCAACACGCTGGCGATCATCACCGACACCTTTCCGGCCGGGAAACGAGGCGCCGCCATGGGCGTGCAGGCCATCCTCATCAGCGGCGGCGCGGCGGTCGGTCCGACACTCGGTGGCTTCCTGGTGACCCACTTTGGCTGGCAGTCGGTCTTTTACGTCAACGTACCGCTCGGACTGTTCGCGGCCGCGTTCGGCGCCAAGATCCTGCCGCCGCTGCGCAGCAACCGCACCCTGGAGCCGATCGATTGGACCGGGTCCATCCTCCTCTTCCTCGGTCTTTCTGGAACGTTGCTCGGCGTAACGAAGGGACCTGATTGGGGCTGGACCACCGGCAGGACGCTGACCTCAATCGCCGGTGGACTCCTCGTGTTGGCGTTCTTCATCCTCTGGGAGATGCGACGGCGGGCGCCGCTGGTCGATCTCACCCTGTTCAAGATTCAGGAGTTCACCGCGGGACAGCTTGCCGGACTCTTCGCCACCATGTCCCTCTCCTCGCTGACCTTTCTCTTCCCCTTCTACTGGCAGGGGATGCGTGGCTATTCGGCGGAAAAGGCCGGTATCCTGCTTTTGCCGCTGCCGTTGGCATTGATGATTGCCGCGCCCATCTCAGGTCGTCTGTCGGATCGGGTCGGGGCACGCGGCATCTCGACGGCCGGCCTGCTGGTGCTCGCCCTGGCGCTCTTTCTCCTGTCGCGCATCACCGTCGGCATGGCCATCTGGAACGTGTTGTGGCGGCTCCTGTTCCTGGGTGCCGGGTTGGGGATGTTCACTGCGCCCAACAACAACGCGGTGATGTCGAGCGTGCCGTCTCAGCGACGCGGCATCGCGGCCGGGTTGTTAGGCATGTTCCGCTTCACCGGGCAGAGCGCAGGGATCGCGTTCGCTGGGGTGATCTTCGCCGTCTTCGCGGTGGCTCCGGGCGGATTCGCGCTGCACGGTCTCCCGACGACCGGCGAGGCATCCGGCATCGCGGCCAACCCAGCACAGCTCGAGCAGCTACGGACGGCGTTCGTCCATGGACTCGACGCGGTGGCGGTGGCGGCTATCCCACTCGCCTGCTTCGGGGCGCTCCTGTCACTCTTGCGCGGACGCACGAGCGATTGATAACTGCGCCTGTTCTGTCAGACCGCTAAATCGGGTTGTCGTGGTGCATCGGAACCAGGCTTCCAAGACGAGACCGCAGCCGACCGGCGTTCTGGTTGGAGTACCAGTCATTTTTCAGGATGGCGACCAGGGCGATGATCATGAGCGGCAGGAAGAGGAGCGAGATCATCCCCGCGTTCCCCTGCACGATCGCGGATAGCGCCACCACGAACGGCGGTGCGAAGACGCTCACCACCATCACCTTCTTGATGAACGACTCGCCCGATTCCTGCGCGGCGATGAGCGCACCCGGCACCATCAGCAGCACGGCACCGTGCACCTGGCTGTGATAGGCCACCAGGAGCGAGACGAGCATGGTCGCCATCATCTGCTGATGGAAGCGTGGAACGCGCGGATTCCACTCCCCCCGCCAGATGACGACCAACATTGCGAGCGAGAGGAGTGAGAGGATGCCGGTCAGTACCAGCCCTGGTATTTTGCTGATGTCCGGTTCCATATTGAGCACCAGCCCGCGCCAGCTAATCATCCCTTGCGGGGTGATCGCGACGCCGCCGCTGTAGCTCGGGTAATCGATCAGGATCATGCGCGCGTAGGCTATGACGCCGCCGATCCCGCCGACGGCAATCGACGAGAGCAGAATCCCGAAGCCGGTGGCGATGCTGCCTCCAATCGCGCCGAAGCGCCGCTTCAGCAACAGGACGAGCAGCAGGACCGCGGCGTACTGCGGCTTGATCAGCATCACGCCGAACCATGCGCCGGCCTGGAAATCCTCGCCGCGCTGCAGCGCCTGATAGCCCTTCCAAAACGCGAACAGCAGAAGGACGACCATTTGTCCCACGAACAGGGCCATGACGAAGGGGTAGAAGACCAACAGCAGAGCGGTCATCAGGCGCCGCTGTTCCATTGGGAAATGCGAGGCCAGGCTGCGCGCGACCGGGAATGCGAGGGCCAGATTGAAGATCGCCCAGAGCAGGAAGCCGATCACCGGAGGCGGCCAGGTAAACGGAGTGAACAGCGCTAGGAAGATCGGCGGATAGGGCGCGGGCCCGACTTTGAGGGCCATGTTGCTCACGCTGTGGTCGTAGAAGGCCGCGATTGGCTGCATGTAGTTGGCGATCGACATCAGGTCGTAGCCGAAACGAGGCCCGGCATTGCTGAAAGCTCTGGCCGCCCCCCAGAAACGGCTCCAGTCCACCCCAAGGACGTAGAAAAGCCCATACACCGACCACTCAACGATGGTCTGGATGGTCCAGAAGATGACGTTGATGATGACGGCGACACCAATGATGCCGCGCGGTGAGGTGAGTGCGGCGCGTAGAGGTTCGCCCCGATAACGTAGTGACGGTCTCACCGTCGAACACTCCCAATCAACGTACCGGCAGGTGTCCTCGCCATGTCAGTACGACCCATAGTGGCCGAACAACCGGTGCACTCGGCCATTCAGCGTCGCTTATGGCTATGCAGGTATCGGGCCAACACCTTGCCCGACATCGATGGTCGAGCGTTGCATCGTAACGGTACTCCTTGAAGCAACGGGCCGTGAGTATTACGGTGTCGCTTCGATCACATGCAGCACGCCGAGCATCGAGCGCCCGCTGCTGACGATGTTGAGCCCCGCCGCGCGCACGAACTCCTGTGGTTCCCGATTCCAGTGACAACCAATACGTCTGGCATGCCCCTCGGCCATGCGATCCTGCAACCAAGCCGCCGGTCCGACGCTGCTGCGGCCATGTTCGAATAGAAGGATGAGGCCATCCGCTCGGCACACCCGCTTCATTTCCCGCAACGCCGCGACCGGGTCAGGAAAGGTGCAGGTGCTCAGGGAAGAAGTCACGGTGTCGAAGGCACCATCCGCAAAGTCGAGATGCTCGGCATCCATTATTCGACACTCGACGTTGAGATTGGAGTCTTCAGCTCGTCGGCGTGCGATCCGCAACATGCCATCGCTGACGTCGACGGCGGTGAGGCGACAATCGCGTGGATAGTACGGCAGGTTTTGCCCGGTTCCGACGGCCACTTCGAGCACATCCCCACGTGCCTTTCGAAATGTGGCGCGTCGCATGCGCTGAAATATCAGCTTCTCGGCGATCAGTTCGGCTCGGTCATACCACGGCGCAACGTCGTCGTATTTGCGTCCGATTTCGGCGGCCGAATACTCCACCGGCATGTGCGTCGCCTCCCAGAGAGCTCGCTGACACGTTATGCTGGATCGGCGTCGATCCGGATTTCCGGCGCTGGTGAATCACTACCCGCGCAAACGGTGCCACGCCTCCGTGAGAGAGTCTGACAGGCGAACATTAAGACAGTCTCAATGCACGGCGGTATGTCAGGTTGCAACGGCACATTCGACAGCGAACGAGAAACGATGATATGAATCTGACCAGAATTGACTCGTTGCACGCATTCGGTGGGTGATTCGAGACCGATATCCAGTCGAGGGGGATGAGATGGCACACGACGAAGAGAGCCACCCGATTCCGGAGATGGACAAGAAGACGTACAAGAAGTCGCTCTACGACCTGCGTGTTGAGTTGGTGAAGCTGCAACGCGAGCTCATCGCCAACGATCGCCGCATCGTCGTCCTCTTTGAGGGTCGCGACTCTGCCGGAAAGGACGGCACGATCAAGCGCATCGTGAAGAACCTCAGCCCACGCGAAACGCGCGTGGTGGCCCTGGGTAAGCCGAGCGATCGCGAAGCGTCGACCTGGTATTTCCAACGCTTCACCCAATATCTCCCGGCGGCGGAGGAGATGGTCCTCTTCAATCGCAGCTGGTACAACCGGGCCGGTGTGGAGCGGGTGATGGGGTTCTGCACCCAGGAGGAGTACGACGAGTTCATATCGGAAGTGCCTCGCTTCGAACAGATGCTGGTCAGCTCCGGGATCCATCTAATGAAGTACTACCTCGACATCAGCAAAGAAGAGCAGCGCAAACGCCTCAAGGAGCGCCGCACGGATCCGCTCAAACAGTGGAAGGTGAGCCCCATCGACGCCGAAGCGATCAAGCGGTGGGAAGAATATTCGGTCGCGCGCAACGAGATGTTCGTCCACACACACACGGCGGCTTCCCCCTGGACGGTCGTGCGCGCCGACAACAAACGCGTGGCCCGTATCAATCTAATGCGCGATCTCCTCAGCCGAGTCCACTACGCCGACAAGGAGCCCGACATTCTGCTGGCTGACCCGGACGTGGTCTTCCAGTATCAGGACGCCTATTTGCGCAACGGCATGATCGCGCCGTAAGACAGCCTCTTCGCTGTACGGGCGACGCATGCGTCGCCCACCACGCTTTCGCGGTGCGACGACTCTCGAACGGCCAATCCGTGCCCCGGCGACAGGGCCGGAGCTCGTCTTCGCCCTCCACGCCACTCCCTCGTAATCTCCCCCAGGATGTAGCCGATCAGGATGCGGGTCTTCGACCCGACGGCGGCCACAGGTGCCGCCGCTACGAACGAGAGGGCACCTTTGCTACACCCCTTGACACGATCCATTCACCGATCTATGATCATTCATATCTATCTGAATGATCACGAGGTGGTGAATGAAACACATCCCGCAGAACATCTTCTTTATCCGCGACGCCGAGACGATGAAGGTCATGTCCGATCCGCTGCGCCTGCGCCTCTTCGGCTTGCTGCAGGGAGAGCCTCGCACGGTGAAAGATCTGGCGGCAGAGCTCGAAGCGGCTCCGACCCGCCTCTACTACCACATCAATCAGCTCGAATCGCTCGGTTTGATCGAGGTAGCCAGCACCCGAGTGGTGGCCGGAATCATCGAGAAGCACTATCGCGCCACCGCATCTCGTATCGCGATCGACCGCGCCATATTCAATCCGGGAGTCGCTCCCGTCGATCAGGCCGTCGAAGCCATGCTGACGGGCATTCTTGACGGTTCGCGCGACGCGATCCGCGAGGTTGTCCGCCGCGGGCTAGTCGATCCTCAGATCGAATCTCCTGGCGACGGAGGACTACTCCTTGGACGTCGCTGGCTACGACTGACGCGATCAGAATCCGGCGAGTTCTACGATCGCCTGATCGCCTTGCTCAACGAGTTCGACGGCCGGCACTTAACCGGTTCAGACGATGAGATCGAGACCTACGAAGCACTGCTCGGTCTCTACCCCATCACGGAGCAGCTGCGAGAGATGACAACCGATGGCGACGCCGATGCTTGAGGAACCGACCACGGGCCGCCAAGCTGGCCACAATGGCCCCGGACGCGACTTCTGGATCTTCTGGGCCGGACAGACCATCTCCAACATGGGGAACGCCATCACCTTCCTGGTGGTGCCCCTGCTGATCTTCAAGCTGACCGGCTCGGCGCTCAACCTGGCCATCGCCACGGCCGCGGAGTTCGTGCCGTACCTCTTGTTCGGTCTCTGGCTCGGCGCTGCCGTCGACCGGCTCGACCGCCGCAAAGTCATGATTGTGGCGGACATTGGGCGGGCATTGATGCTCGTATCGGTTCCGATACTCGCGTCGGCCGGTCTGCTGCACGTCTGGTGGGTCTACCTGGTCGGCTTCTCGAACTCGACAATGGGTATCGCCTTCAACACGGCCGAATTCGCCTCGATCCCACATCTGGTCGACCGCAACAACCTGGTCACGGCCAACGGACGCATTCAGGCGAGCTATTCCGTCGCCATGGTTGCCGGCCCGCTCGTCGCGGGCGTCTTCCTCGGCATCGCGTCGCCGGAGACCGTCCTCCTATTTGACTCTTTGACGTTCGTGGTCTCGATCGTGTCGTTGGTCTTCATCCGGCGTAGTCTCAACCCGGCAACGCGGGAGACCGAGGAACGCGTGCCGCTGCGACGCGACGTCGTCGAGGGCTTGCGCTATGTCTGGAAGCATCCAGTCTTGCGAGCCATCTCCATCATGATGGCGTCAATCAACTTCGTGAGCACGACGACTACCGCTCAGTTGGTCTTCTTCGCGAAGGAACAGTTCCACGCCACGGATGGACGCGTCAGCCTCCTCTTCTCGGCGGGTGGTGCCGGGGTCGTCATCCTGTCACTCTCGGCAGGATTGCTGCGTCGACACTGGAGCTTTGGCAAGGTCGCACTGGGAGCGCTGATGATGAACGGACTCCTCATCGCCGCGTTTGCGCTGGCTCCCAGCTACTGGATCGCGCTTCCGCTCTGGGGCATCTCGTCCGGTTTCGGCATCCTGTTCAACATCAATACCGGCAGCTTGCGCCAGACGATCGTACCCGATCACCTGCTCGGTCGAGTTAGCAGCGTCGCGGGGGTGCTGGCATGGTCGGGCATCCCACTCGGCAGCTTCCTCGGTGGGCTGGCGATACAGTGGAGTGGTAGTGTGGTTATGGTTTACGTTGGGATTGGCGTCGTCATCGCACTGATCGCGGCAGTCTTCTCATTCAGTGCACTGGGAAACGCCGAACACTACCTTGAGAATCAAGGCGTTCGCGCCGAACCGCAACGAGAACCGGCCGCGACCTGATGTGGATCAGACTCCTAGTCCGGAATGTCGTGCCGGTTTCCGAGCCATTTTCGCCATCTGGAGACGTACATGACCTTCCAGCTGGTAACACTCACGGCCCAACCTGACTTCCTCGACTTCCCGTGGGACCAACCGCTGGAGGAATGGCAGTCCGACCAGTTCGTCGACGTGGCGCGCGGCATCCACCGCCACGTGGTGCGGTTCATCACTTGCGACGATCGCCTCTACGCCTTGAAGGAGATTCCCGAGCGTATTGCCGAGCGGGAGTACCGGCTGCTGCGGGCTCTGGCTGAGCGTGAGGTCCCCGTCGTCGAGGCCATCGGCATCGCGCGACGGGGGCTCGTCGAGGGCCGACCGTCCACGGCTGTAGAGGAACAGCCTGCCATCCTCATCACGCGCTTTCTGGACTTCTCGCTCCCCTACCGGATCATCTTCGCCACCATGAGCCCACCCGAGCTTCAAGAGACGCTCCTCGATGCTCTGGCCGAATTGCTGGTGCGCCTGCACTTGATCGGCTTTTTCTGGGGAGACTGCTCACTCTCAAACACACTCTTCCGTCGCGACGCGGGCGCGCTCACTGCATATCTCG
Organism: uncultured Chloroflexia bacterium; assembly: GCA_963815715.1. Taxonomy (GTDB): domain Bacteria; phylum Chloroflexota; class Chloroflexia; order Thermomicrobiales; family Thermomicrobiaceae; genus CALAGB01. Next base: position 1,536,815 of record CAWFHU010000001.1, read on the forward strand.
TCGACGCCGAAACGGCCGAAATTCACCCCAGCCTCTCGGACGGGATGCGCGCGTTCGATCTCGACCTTGCGATCGAGAACATCTTCGGGGATCTGGTCGATCTGCAAGCCGCTGGGCGTCTGGATGAGAGCGTTGACCCGCTGCAAACCACGCAGGAAGTCCGCAAACGGTACGACGCACTCTGGTCCGAGCTAACACGTGTGGACGTCTTTGGGGCGGACGAGCGCTATCTGGTTGAACGGAGGCTGCGCCACCTCAACGAGCTGGGCTTCGACGTCAAAGAGGTCGAGCTCGTGCGCACGGGCGACAAGTTCCGGCTCAAGCTTCAGACGCAAGTGGTGGAGATTGGGCATCACCGGCGCAAGCTGCAACGGCTGACCGGACTTGAAGTCCAGGAGAACCAGGCGCGCCGTCTGCTCAACGACATCGCCGGATATCGCGCTCATCTCGAGGGACAGGCCGGGGCCCCGATCTCAGAGTCTGTCGCGGCACATCGCTGGCTGATCGACGTCTTCGAGTTCGCCATCAACCGCATCCCGCCCGAACTGAGCAACAAGCTGGAACCGGCCGAGATGTTTCACCAGATCCTCGATCACCGCTGGTTCCTGTCGGAGACCGCCGGCCAGGACGTGGGGCTGGCCGACGCCGTCGACTCCTACGTCCGGAACGTCTTGCGTTACGTTCCGGACGAGCGACAGGTTCTGGCGAGCGGCGACCCGGACGAGACCGATCCGGACGCTTATTCGTAGCGCAGTGCCTCAGCGATCGGCACACGTGCCGCCTGGCGGGCCGGAATGTAGGCGAGCAGCAACGACGCCGCCAGCGACAGCAGGATGACGAGGGCCACGTCGAGCCACGGAACCGCGAAGTTCACCGAGCCGGACGTGCCGACAAAGTAGTCACTCGTGACCAGCTTCTGCGCGAGGAGCAAGCCAAGCACGGCTCCGGATACGACTCCCAGCACCGTGATCATGGACGACTCGATCAGAATGCTTGCCGCTACCATCGAACGTTGGAAGCCGATGGCCCGCAGCATGCCGATCTGCTGACGCCGTTCGACCACCGAACGGAAGGCGATCACGCCCAGCGCCGCGATCCCGACCACCAGTCCGAGCATCATGAAGCCCTCGATGAGCGTCAGAATGCCGTTGTTGATCCGTGATGCTTCCTTCAGGATCTCCGAATAGGACTCAGCCTGCACTCCGTAGGTGACCAGTGACGACTCGATCGAATCGGCCATCACCTTCGAGTTGACGCCTGGATTCAGCCGAACGGTGAAGAAGTCGACGCTCGGCTGCGTGTAAATATCATTGAAGCCTTGCTCCGACATCCAGACGCCGGCGAAGGTCGCCACCTGCGAGTCAATCACGCCGATGACGGTGAGCGTGTGAACCGTTCCGCTCGCTCGGATCGGCGATCTCGATCGCAACCGGTTGCATGCTGGTGTCGCCTGGCTCTATTCCGCTCAACGCGAAGCTCGGCGCGCCGATGGTGAATCCGCCAGGGGTCGGAACGGCGCCCGTGTCGACCACCGCGAGGTTCGAGTTGTCGCGCACTGCGGCCCAGACATCGGCATCGCTGGCATAGCCTTCCGCGCGGGTCTGCAGGGGCATGCGGGAGTTGTTGATGAAGTCAGAACCAGCCCCGTTGATTGAGTAGTTCTTCCAATCGGTCTCCCCTGCCAAACGGATCTGCGACTGATTAGTAGCGATGGACTCGAACTGTCCCGTCGCGGTGATACTGCTCGTATCGACGCCCGCCTTTGAGAGCGTGCCGGTGAAATCGGTGATCGGGTTCGTAGGTGATTGATACGCCACCACGTCCCAGCCGCCCGATGCGTATTCCGATCCGAGGATCATGTTGTAGGCGTTGGTGTTGATGGTCGCCATCATCACCAGCGCGAAGACCACCAGACTGAACATGGCGATGGTCATTCCGGTGCGCCCTTTGCGCTCCTGAGGATAGGCGATGGCCGTCTTGACCGCCGGAACCCAGCGACTCGATGCGCGACCCAACAGACCGACCAACCAGGTGACGATTTCGGCGTTCCAGATAATCGCCACGGTCGCGGCAGCGACCATCATGATGCCGGAGAGAAAGAACATCTCCAGCCCGCCGCCGCCGAGATCGGGGAAGATCTTGGAGGAGAGGGACGACGGCATCAGCCAGTAGGCCAGCACCAAGAGAGAAGCCACCGTGTAGAGCGGCCGGGCCGGAACGCCGATGCCGCGCAGCAATACCGCGAGACCGAGCGGCACGATGGAGATGCCAAGCGAGAAGGGAAATAGGTGATTGCCCGTTCCGCCCACGTACATGAGGACGACACCGAAGAATGTCCCCAACAATCCGAGCACAAGCCAGCGACGGCCCTCACGCGTTCTCGTCGGCTCCGGAGTGTCACGAATGGCCTGCACGATGTTGAGCCGGCTGACGCGCCAGGAGGAAATCATGATCGTCAGGAAGGTCACCACCACACCCAAGGTGTAGGAGATGACCAGGCTGCGCCACGACGCGGTCGGATGGATGGCGAAGTACTGGCCAATGAGGCGAGACATGAAGCCGACCATCACGAAGGCGACCGCCACCCCTAACGCCGCACCGACCAGCGCTGAGAGGAGGTCGTAGGCGATCCCCTCGGCCAGGAACATCTCGGTTAGCTGCCGTCGCTTCATGCCGACGGCGCGGGCCATGCCGAGCTCCGACTTTCGCTCAGCGGCCAGCATGACGAAGATGAGGAAGATGAGCAGGACACCGACCGAGATAGAGAAGAGTCCGAAGACGATGAAGAGGGTCATGAAGACGTTGCCCAGGTCCTCGGCCGTCTTGAGATCAGTCTGCTTGGTTGCGACCGCCTGATAGGACGTCCCAGCGAGCGCCTTGTCCAGGGAGCTCATGACCGAATCGGTCAGCTTGACGCCACTTTCGACCCCACCGCGGTTGGTCACCTCGATGGCGCTGATTTTCCCTTGATAGCCAAGAAGGGTCTGAGCGCGGTCGAGCGGCAAGACGAACCCGCCCGATGATCCGGATGAAACGTAGCCACTCAAGTAGGTGTCCTGAGCGATGGCGTCAATGGTCAACGCAACCGGCTGATTACCCGCGAAGACGGTCAACACATCGCCGACTTTAGCATCCAGCTTGTCAGCGGCGGTCTTGCTCATCACCACCGAATTCGCGGGGAGAGCGGACAGATCGATAAGCTGTCCATCAACCGTCTTGATGCCACCAAACGGCGCCAGCCGCGACGGATCGATACCGGTCAGCATCAGGGATGGCTCCGATAGGTTGGTACGCGCGTCGATGGCCGGAACCGCCTCGGAGAGGATCGGCAAGAGACCATCGATATCGGCGTTCCCATTGAGCTTGACCGCAAGATCGTCGACCAGTGATTGCGGCAGACGAGCCCCTGTCTGTGGACTGGTGTCATTCGTGGCCGTCTTGAGGACCACGCGCTCATCCTGCTGTCCCGCGATGTCGAGTACTTGACCACGAATGCTCGAGCTCAAGGTGTCGCCGGTGGTGAACGCGGCCGCGATGATCAACGTGCTCAGCATCAGGCCAACCACGATCAGAACGGTCTGCGCGGGTCGCCGTGGAACGTTGCGCACGCCCAGCTTGAAGACAACCGGGTTTCGCCAGAGAACGAAGAGGACAACGAGAGCGACGCTTCCGAAGAGTACGAGCAAGGTGATCATGATCGACGTGGTTGAAAGCCCGAAGATGGTATTCATGGACCTATCCTGTTCGCTCGACCTTGCCGAGCAGCGTTAGGGGATGATGATGCGTCCGTCTCGCATCTCAATGATCCGATCGCACATAGCGCCGATGCGTGGATCGTGCGTCACCAGCACGAAGGTCTGGTGGTTCCGCAGATTGAGATCGCGCATCAAATTCATCACGTCGTCAGCGGTATGGGTGTCGAGATCGCCGGTCGGCTCGTCTCCCCAGACGATGGCCGGCTTGTTGGCCAGAGCTCGTGCGATCGTCACGCGCTGACGCTGGCCGCCCGACAGCTCGGCCGGACGATGTTGCTCCCAGCCGGTCAAATCGACCAGATGCAGCATCTCGAGCGCGCGCGTGCGCGCTTCCCGCATATTGATCCCGGCAACCAGGAGCGGGAGCTCGACATTCTCCACGGCAGTCAACACGGGGAGCAGGTTGTAGAACTGGAAGATGAACCCCATGTGGCGAGCGCGGAAGTCGGTGCGATCGTAATCGGAGAGATGCGAGAGGTCGTGACCGTCGATCAAGATGGTGCCCGCCTCGATGGTGTCGAGTCCGGAGAGGCAGTTGAGCAGCGTCGTCTTGCCCGAGCCGGATGGTCCCATGATGGCGACCATCTCGCCACGCGAGACCGTGAAGTCGACGCCACGCAAGGCGGGGACTTTGATCTTTCCGGTGTCGTAGGTTTTCTCCACACCGATCGCCTGAATAATGGGGGGATTACGTTCACTCTCGAGCGGAGGGACGAGTGTTCCGGGATGTTCGAGCACCGCGCTCGTCATCGATTGCATGGCTTCGACCTCGATTCTGGGCGACGCTTACCGCGCTCCTAACCCGAAGGGCGCGATTCCGCTGGTCTTTGGGACCAGATTACGCCGCCATGTGTGGCAGGCACGCGTAAAGAGATCGGAAGCCGCTACAGTTTCGTTGCATCTCGCCCGCAGATGGTATCGACGTTGCAACGTGGTTGAGCCCACAATGATGAAGCGATCGGTAACGCAGGTAGCCTGGGGTGAGCCATGGCCGGAACAGTCACGCGAGATTCGACGGTGGAGAGGTCCTTTCCGCTCGGAGCGGTCTGGGACGGCAAAGGTGTCAGCTTCGCGATCTATTCGGAGGGCGCGACGCAGGTCGAGCTCTGCCTGTTTGACGACTCAGACACCGGCAACGAACGGCGCGTGCCCACGGAATCGATTGGACGTCACCTCTGGGTTACGTACATGGATTCAATCGGTCCGGGACAACGCTACGGTTTTCGGGTGCACGGACCGTACGATCCAGCCGCCGGACATCGATTCAACCCGCACAAACTCCTAGTCGACCCCTACGCCAGAGCGATCGCGGGGAAGGTCGACTGGCGAGCGCCGGTCTATGGCTACGTCCATGGCGAGCTCGATCTCTCGTTCGACGAGCAAGACGACGCCTGGGGCGTACCCAAAGGCGTCGTGATCGACCCCAGCTTCGATTGGGACGGTGATGCGCAGCTGAGGACTCCGCTGCAGCGCAGCGTCATTTACGAGACGCACGTCAAGGGCTTCAGCCAGCGTAACCCGCACGTTCCGGCCGAGCTTCGCGGTACCTATTCAGGGTTGGCCCATCCAGCCTCGCTCGAATATCTCCAGCGTCTCGGTGTGACCGCGGTCGAGCTACTGCCGATGCACGACGCGCTCGACAATAACGCATTGATGAATCGCGGACTGCACAACTACTGGGGCTACAGCACGCTGAACTACTTCTCGCCCGACGCACGTTTCTCCAGCCGTGGCGATGCAGGCGGACAGGTGACCGAGTTCAAAGAGATGGTCAAGGCACTGCACCGCGCCGGGATCGAGGTCATTCTCGACGTCGTTTACAACCATTCCTGTGAGGAAAACGAGTTCGGACCCACGCTGAGCCTGCGCGGCATCGACAATCGCACCTATTACCGCCTGGCAGCTGGGCACGAGCGCTATTACGTCGATTACACCGGCACCGGCAATTCGCTCAACGTGCGTCATCCGCAGGTTCTCAAACTGATCATGGACAGCCTGCGCTATTGGGTGCTGGAGATGCACGTCGACGGATTCCGCTTCGATTTGGCGGCCACACTGGCCCGCGAACTCCACGACGTCGATCAGCTCTCGGCCTTCTTCGACATCATCCACCAGGATCCCGTCCTCTCCGAGGTCAAGCTGATCGCCGAGCCGTGGGATCTCGGCGAAGGTGGTTATCAGGTTGGCAAATTCCCTGTTCTCTGGAGCGAGTGGAACGGTCGTTATCGCGACGTCGTGCGCCGCTTCTGGCGCGGCGACGAGAGCTACGTCGACGACCTGGCCTACCGATTGACGGGCAGCAGCGATCTGTACGGCGGCAATGGTCGGGATCCGCAAGCCAGCATCAACTTCGTCACGTGTCACGACGGCTTCACGCTCGAGGACCTGTATAGCTACAACGTCAAGCACAACGAGGCCAACGGCGAGCACAATGCCGACGGCACGGACGACAACATCTCCTGGAACTGTGGCGTCGAAGGGCCGACCGACGATCCCGAGATCCTCGCCCTGCGCGAGCGGGAGAAGCGCAACGCGTTCGCGACACTCCTCTTCTCACAGGGAGTGCCAATGATCTGCGGCGGCGACGAAATCGGCCGCACGCAGCGCGGCAACAACAACGCCTACAGCCAGGACAACGAGGTCAGCTGGTACGACTGGGACCTCGATGAGCGCAAAGATGCGTTCCTCGAGTTCAGTCGGCGCGTCATCGAGATCCGGCAACGCTATCCCAATCTGCGGCGGCGCGCATTCTTTCGCGGCGCCGTTTCCGAGCCGAGCGGTCTGAAGGACATCACCTGGCTGCGGTCTGACGGCCACGAGATGATGGGTGATGATTGGTTCACCTCCTGGGTGCGCAGCCTCGGGATGCTGATCGCCGACGAAACCGGAGGCGGCGAGCATCTGCTTCTGCTCCTCAACGCCTTCGATCGCCCGGTCCTCTACACGGTCCCCAAGCCAGACGAATTGGGCAGGTGGGAGATCCTCATCTGCACCGACGACGACGCGCGGAGCGGCCCGGCGCCGTCGCCAGTGGTGGAACTGCGCGGCCGTTCGTTGATGCTGCTGCGTTGGGCGCAACGTGGGGAAGTTCCGACACAGTAACGTGCACCGTCGCGCGGAAGGAGTCCGATCATGCATGCACGTGTCCTGAGCGCGAAGATCAAGAAAGGTTGTCTGGAACAGCTCGAGCATGAGGTGCGCGACGTGATCCTGCCGTCCGTTTCGCAGCAGCACGGCTATTGTGGCGGCTGGGGTCTCGTCGATCAGTCGACCGGAAACGGAATGTTGGTGACCTTTTGGGAGACCGCGATAGACCTGGAAGAGACCGAATGCGGCGGAGTGCTCGCGGCGCATCTGACGCGCGTCAACCGCTTTCTGGACGGCCCCGCGGTTCGCGAGACCTTCGAGGTGATGTTGGAACATCGCTGAACCGTGCGAGCCCGCCACGACATTGACATGCAGTCCTGCCGTCACTACCCTCACAAAGTTGGATTTGAGGATCATGGGACGGCAGGAGGTGGCTGATGACCGCGACGACCGAGTCGGAATACGTCTCGCAACGCCAGGTTGGCGATGCCGTGGTGACGGTCATCTCCGAGGGGACGCTGAGTTGGGCGCCCAAATTCCCCGTACCGGAAGCGGAGTGGCGCGCGGCCATGCCGGACGCCGACGAGAGCGGCTCGGTGCCCCTGGCGCTCAACGTGGCGCACGTGAAGATCGGTGATGCTTCGATCCTGCTCGACCCCGGCTGCGACGTTCCGGGATCGGCCTGGCAGGACGAATTCGCCCATCGATTTGGTGCCGTCACCCGCACACCCGGACTGCTCCCCGCGCTCGACAGCCTGGGGATCGAGCCAGAGCAGATCACCCACGTCCTCATCACGCATGGCCATGGCGATCACGTGGCGGGGCTGGCAGTCGAGCGAGACGGGGTCATGGTGCCACGCTTCCCCAACGCCCGACACTACATCGGAAAAGCAGACTGGGACGGTAATCCACAGCGCGACAACCCGGACTCCGAGATCTCGCGCTACCTCGGTACCGTCGAGCGCGAGAACTTGCTGGAGGTGGTCGACGCCGAGACTGAGATCGTTCCAGGCGTGACGATGATCCCAGCGCCAGGCGAGACGAAGGGCCACAGCGTCATTCGAGTCGACTCGAATGGCGAGCGCTTCTTCTATCTGGGCGACCTCTTCCACCACGCCGCCGAGATCGCGAACATTGGCTGGGTTTCTCCCGGCCGCGACGCGGAGGCCATGCGTGCCTCGCGTCAGCGCGTGCTCGACGAATCGATTCCGACCGGCGCCATTTGCGTCTACTCACACGAGCCATTCCCTGCCTGGGGCCGTATCGAAGAGCAAAGCGGCCAGCCTCGCTGGGTGCGTCTGTAGCAAGGGACGGAAATGCCGCTTGAATGGGGCTGGCCACCAGCCTCCGATGACGCGTTGACCATCACCACCATTGAGTCCCACGCGGCCGGTGAACCGCTGCGCATCGTGACCGGTGGACTGCCTGAACTACCGGGAGACACGGTCCTGGCGCGGCGTCGCTATCTGCGCGAGAACCTGGACCACGTGCGCCGCGCCCTGATGTGGGAGCCACGCGGCCACTACGACATGTATGGCTGCATCCTCACGCCGCCGGTCAGTCCCGAAGCCGATCTCGGCGTCCTCTTCCTGCACAACGAGGGCTACAGCACCATGTGCGGCCACGGCGTTATCGCGCTGGTGACCGCCCTCATCGAAACCGGTGCCTTGAGGCCCAAGGGATCTCAGACGCCAGTGAATCTGGATACTCCCGCTGGGCTGGTGCGGGCAACCGCGCACCTGGACGAGCAAGGAAGAGCGGAACGCGTTTCGTTTCTCAACGTCCCGTCGTTCCTGTTCGCGCGAGACGTCGAACTCGACGTGCCCGGGCTTGGCCACGTGCAAACCGACGTGGCCTTTGGCGGCGCCTTCTATGCCGTCCTTCCAGCCAAGCGGCTGGGACTTACGGTCGTGCCGGAGCAGACCGCGGCATTGGTCGAAGCCGGTGAAGCCGTCAAACGCGCCGTGAACGACGTGCTCACCTTGCGGCATCCGGACGACCCAGATCTCGGCTTCCTCTACGGCACCATCCTGACCGGACCGCCGCAGGACCCGGCCCACCACAGCCGCAACATCTGCGTCTTCGCCAACGCCGAAGTCGATCGCTCGCCGACCGGCACCGGCGTCTCGGCTCGACTGGCGATCCACCACGCGAGAGGAGAGATCGGCGACGGTGACTCGATCGCCATCGAGAGCATTCTCGGGGTGCAAAGCGTCTTCGGCGGCCGCGTTGTCGGCACCACGCACATTGGAGACACACCGGCTGTCATCCCCGAAATAAGTGGCACCGGTTTCATCACTGGTCGAGCCGAATACCGCATCGATCCGCGCGATCCGCTGGGTAAAGG
>CAWFHU010000002.1:0-646903 GCA_963815715.1 uncultured Chloroflexia bacterium
CGGTACTTCGGCTTCTGGCGCGTAGTTCAAGTTCGCGTCGGTAGCCGTCACGCAACACGCCAGAGCGCGCCCGCGTCACAAAGTCGGCCGCGGCTGCCAGTCGATCGAGCATGCTGACGTCGACCGTAGGCACGACGTCAGCGCGGGACGCCAGAAAGCCATGCATCGCACCGCGAAGTGCGTCGCGCATCTCTCGTTCGTTGCCGGCACCGTCGAGCGCCCGTCGCGCAACTTTCTTACGGTTTGGCGTCTTCAGACGAAACAGGATGAACCGCTCGCCGAGTACCGCCATTGCCGCCTGATGTTCGTCAATGACCGGCGTCACGCCAGCGATAAAGCCGAGGCGTCCTTCCCAGTGAAGCTCGCGCCCGGTTCCCCAGGCGCGGTCGAAACGACCGTCGTAGATTTCGCGGAGTTGCGCGAAGATCTCCTGTCGATCGTCGTGCGACTTGTCCAGAGCGTCGTTAGAGTCCTTCAGCACGATGATTTCGTCGCAGAGTAGTAAGCCGTAGGGACGGATCATCCCCGCCATGGGGATCGAGACCGGATGCCAACGTACGCGGACTAAGGTCCGAGAGCGGATATATGCCGCGGTAGCCGTATAGCGATCGGATCGGTTCGGTTTTCGTGCCGCCAGGTGGCGCGACGATCAGTAACCACGCTGGTTCGCCGTTCATGCGATGCGCCAGGATGGTGCCGGTGAAGATGGGGAGATAGTCCCTGTCGGTTATCAGCAGGTGCTTTCCGAATGCCGTGTCGAGCTCGTCGAGCGTGTGCGGGACCGTTTCCGAAAACTCGCTCCCCCCGTCACGCACGTTTTTTCGTCGTCTGTGCGACCGGTGCGGCAGGCTTCGTCGAGCGCGATAATCACGCGTTCGTCGAGGTCGATTTGGTGTTGGTCGGATAGCTTGCGCAGCACCTTCGCGCGTGACTGTTCAGACGTGAGATTGACGGTACTCCGGTACAGAATTCCATCAGCATCACTGACCGTGAGTGCCGCACGGATTGCCCCGCGGTCGTAATGGGGCGATTCAGCAACAAGAACGAGTCCATCAACTTCGACCTTGTAGCCTTTGCCGGCACGGGTGACGGTAAAGTCAGCCATTACGCGACCCTCACCGTCTTTGTGTGTGACGCCTTACCCGACTTTTCGGAAAAGGTCAGCACGGACACCCGGCTTACCCCACCGCCTGAACATCGACTCGGCGTGCTGGCGAATCTCAGTCGGAACCGAGTGGTCGGGATTGTTCGGCGTATCCCAGAGCGTCGAGGATCGCGATGGCGCTCTCGCAGTTCGAGCCATGAGCCGTGGAGATAACCGGTCAATTTTGGGCGAAGCCATCCGGACCACGTCGGCTGCCGGGCGCAAGCGGTGTTCGAACCATTGCGCCGACCAGCCCGGCTCGTTCTTCAATTTCTCGGTGCATGTTTCGCCGACTCGTGCAGCCGGTCAGGCATCGTCGGGGTCGATCGGTCGGCCGGGTGGGCATTCAGCGTTCCCAGACAGGAAGCGGTAAACGGGCCGGTGACATGTGGATCGAGGGCGGCAAGACCCACCGCCGCACGGCCGCGAATTCGCCCATGGGATCGATGAGTCAGTCTGTACGGGTCCAGAATGCCGCGCGTAGACATGGAGGCCACCGCTGCCCGTTTCAACGACCACGCCGTCAGCCGGCGAGCTATACATGCTTATCAAGCCATTGTTCACCGGCTGGCCTATGCTCGGCTTCGATATCGAGTACCCACAGTCCGGCCAGGAATGCCAGGTCGCTGGGCCGACGATCAAGGCGAGGCCAGTCGCCCGCTGCCATTCGGCCACGTCCCATTCAGCGTCGGTCGGGAATCGTTCTTGAAGGGCTTCCAACGTACCAGCGGCCCGTCTGGATCACGGAGCAGTTGCACCATGCTCGTCGAGTACGATCGACTACGGGGTACTTAGCCCGGTTGGGCAGCACCACGAGACCGAGCTGCGCATAGCTCATGCACAACTCGCGGATTGTCGAGACAGTCGTCGTCATCGCTGCACCGCCAGCCACTCGCGCGCTGGGCAAGCGGCGCCAACGTGGCAGGCAGCCGCAGTGTTTGCGATCGCAGACGAGGTGACGATTGGCGGGAGTGGGGTAAACTCACGTCGTGTGAGACTTGCCCCGGTCGCGCCGTTTGCCCTCCGGCTTCCCGCGGGGGGCTTCTTTTTGTCTCATCCCCGCCCGCCGTTCTCGGCAGCGGCCGGCGATTCGAGCTTCACACGTGCGGCGATTTTGCGGAGGAGTGAATAAGCCTCAGCGAGAGCGGCTTGCTCTTCACGAGAGAGCACGATAGAGCCGCGCCGCTTGCGGGCCAACCCAGCGAAGTATTGAGACTTTGCTTCAGGGGATGTGAAGCGCGCGTTGAACGCGTCGCGTGCTGCGGTTGTAGTTGTGCCGACCAAATGGCACCGCCTCTCGGGCCGTCACCCTCATTGAGGATGATGCCAAGAGGCGGAGTCTCACCGCATATTGAACGTTAGCGTGATTCTATATCAACGCTATGCGCCAATTCAAGGAGTTCGACGGTCACTTCGCTGACGTTGTGGCAATCCGGGCATTCGATCCGGCATGGCGCCTCAGTCTGTTGACGGTAGCTCGTCTCGTCAGCTACGTTCACGAATGTGTAGCCGGGGTGTGATCCGGTCACTGACTGCACCCACGCGCGGATCTGCGCGGCGTTTCTTAGGATCTTCAGTGGCGGTGCTTGGGCGGTTCGATACTGTTGTGCTGGTTGGTCGGGGGCGTAGCGTCGCACGTGGCGCTCGTTATTGGGGTATGGTGCCGTATACGCGCCGTCCTTACCCATCCGTGCCTTTGCGCCTTCACTGAACCGCCACACGCCATCCTCGCCACGGTAGAAGCCATCGGGCAGCACGACAACGGCAAAGCCGCCGTATTTGAGCACGTCCCCGAGCTTGCCCGTGCAGCGGCCGTAGGCGCACATCACCTTGGTCTTGTCACGATTGAGTCGAGCGGGCAGTACAGGGCGATTCTGAGGCTTCGATGGTAGGCTAGTCATTGCGTCGACTCCCTTTCAGTCGTTCGCCAGTCGCCCGGACGTGCAACCGTCGCGGGCGATTCTTATTGTACGGTCGCGGTCAATCGGCTGCTGCGAGCGCGAAAGTCGAATCGTCAGCGGCCGGACTACGGAATAGAATAGCGTACGTTCTGACGCAGGAGTACCCCTACACCATCGGTTGTTTCCGCGGATCGCCGGTGCGCGTGCGCGCCGAGATCGTCACCAGCCAGCCTGCAGCGTTCACTTCACCTGAGACGCCCACCGAAACGACGACAGCCGACCTGCCGCGCGGCGATTGGCTCGCTTGAGATCGTCATGGTTCGCCCGAATCACAAACGCGCCTTCTGGACGCAGTGCCGGCAAGAGGCGATAGAATCCTGAGAGGAGAGTGCCGGGTCCGGATCACCTGAGTGAAAGCGAGTCGACGATGAGCGAGCAACGACCGGAAGAGATTCGCGCGTCCGATCAGGAACGCGAGCACACCGGCGAGCTGCTGCGCGAGGCAACAGTGGAAGGGCGCCTGACGCTCGACGAGTTTTCGGAACGCTACGCCCTGGCACAACGCGCTCGCACACGGGGCGAGCTCGACGCCGTCGTGCGCGATCTCCCGGCATTGGGCGCTCCCGCGGGCCGCATTCCGCCAGCCAAGGTGACCGCGATCCTCAGTGGCGTCGAACGGACCGGCGCCTGGCGGCTTGGACCTCTCACGACGGTGACCAGCATCCTCGGAAGCTGCAAGCTCGATTTGCGCCAGTCGACGATCTCATCCGAGCACACCACACTCAATGTGCACGTTGTGCTGGGGTCGATCGAGATCATCGTCCCGCCGGGCGTGGAGGTGGACGTGGAGGCAGCCGCAATCCTCTCCGGACGTGAGATGAAGCTCTCCGGTCCCGTAGCATCGAGCGGCACCAAGCCGGTAATTCGCATCACCGGCTCGGCCTTTTGCGGATCGATTATCGTGCGCGACACGCCGAATCTGGGCGATCGCATCAAAGAATCGATCTCGAATATGTTTGAGGCGCCGCGCACCAACGACCAGCGCTGATCGGGCTTCCGTCGTCTACAGCAGCACCAGCTTGGGATGCATGCGGGATGTCGCGAGCAGTTGCACGACCAGCGGCTCCTGCGAGCGCCCCTTGACCTCAATAGCAAAGTTACCGGGGAAAATAACGAATCCGTTGGCGTGGGTCGCGGGCTGAGCGTATTTCGTCACGAACATCCGGCTGATTCCTTTCATGCAGAGCAGTTGCTGTCGATGTATCCAAGGTAGCGGACATGCCTCTTGCCGACAGCCAATTGCTTTACATCGGAGGCACGATCCTCGACTCGCCACGCCATGCTATAGTGCGCCTCATCGCGTGATGAGAACCTCTCGTGGCGGAGGAGAACAATGGCGACATTTGTCCTCGTGCATGGTGCCTGGGCCGGTGGATGGTGCTGGAAATTGGTCACGCCGTTGCTGCGTGCGCAGGGTCACGAGGTTTACACCCCAACGCTGACGGGGCTCGGTGAACGCGCACATCTTTCTGGACCAGACGTCGACTTCGAAACGCACGTCCAGGACGTGGTGAACCTGCTCGAGTTCGAAGACCTCCACGACGTTCTCCTCGTCGGCCACAGCCTGGGAGGCACGGTGGTCGGTGCCGTTGCGCATCGGGTTCCGGAGCGCATTGCCCGGCTCGTCTTCCTCGATGCGATCCTGCCGGTGGACGGGCGCAGCGTGTTGGAGACGTTTGAAGACTACGGAACGACCGATTTCGCCGAGTTTCTGCGCGACCATTTCGAGCACGGCGATCCGAACTGGGTCTTTCCAGTCCCGGCCGACGGCGGATCCGAGCTGGACGGCGCCGACCCGGCCATCATCTCGTGGGTGGAAGCCCGGGAGAGACCCCATCCCGCGGGCGCGGTCACGACGCCAATTCGGCTCGGCAACCCGGAAGCCGAGCGGCTCCCGCGCACCTACATCGCCTGCACTCGACGCCAATCCGGAGGCTTGATCCCGCTGATAGCAGAAGAAGTGCGCGTCGAATCCGATTGGGACTACCTCGAGATCGATGCCGTTCATGACGCAAACCTGACCGCCCCAAACGAGCTCGCGCGCATGTTCATGAAAATTGCGAATCAGGCGTGATCGTGCTCAACCCTAATAGATTCCCCGCACCCTAATCCAGCGATAACCATAGGGTGCAATGCGAAACGATCGCGTATTCGGCGTGAAGGGCGCATAGGTGCGATCGTTGAAGAGGTCGGTCGCCGTTGTCAGGTCTTCTTCCGGTAGATCGATCGCGACGTCGTGGCGCTGGGACGACAAATTGTTGAAGATGATGACGGCGCTGTCGTCGACGTCGTGGCGCATCCCCAGCACGGCGTCGCTCCCGGTGTCCAGGATCTTCCAGACACCCGAGCCAATCTCGCCGCACTCACGCCGTGTGCGATTCAACGCGGCCATCCAGTTCAGCAACGAGCCGGAATCAGCACGTTGCGACCCCACATTGACCTTCTGACAGCCGAACTCACCCTCGTTCAGGACCGGTCGAACGAAATCCGTTGGGTCGGCCGTCGAGAATCCGCCGTTGCCGTAGGCGGTCCATTGCATCGGCGTGCGCACGCTCAAGCGTCCGGGAACGTCGAGATTTTCGCCCATGCCGATCTCTTCTCCATAGAAGAGCAGTGGCGCCCCAGGCAGGCTGTACATGAGGCTATACGCGCTGCGAATGCGGGCCTGGTCGCCGCCCAGCATCGGCGCCAGTCGACGACGCAGGCCGCGATTGTAGATTTGCATGTTGGGATCTGGCCCGAAGCGCTCAAAGATTTGCTGTCGCTGATGGTTCGTTAGCCGCCCGAGATTGAGCTCATCGTGATGGCGCATGAAGTTCACCCACTGGCCGGTCCCAGGAATCGATGGCAACTGGTTCAGCCCGAACTTGATTGCATCGGCCGACTCCTGCGCCAGCGAGAGAAAGATGTAGCGGTTGATGATGAAGTTGAAGAGCGCCTGCAGCTCGTTGCCGCCACCGAAGTAATCGGCGACGGTGCTGAGGCCGACGTCCACCTCCCCGAGCAAGATCGCATTACCGCTGCGAACGGTGGCGAACTGCTTCAGTTCTCGCAGATACTGATGCGCCTCCTCGAACTGCCCGTCCTTCGCCAGCCCGGTGAGGCTGATCAGGAAGGGGACGGCGTCGATGCGGAATCCATCCACCCCCTGCTGCAACCACTGACCCATGACCTTGCGGAACTCGTCACGCACGTCGGGATTGGTGATGTTGACGTCCGGCTGAAAGTCGTGGAACTGATGCAGGTAGTAGCGGCCGACCTCCTCATCGAAGGTCCAAATGCCCTTCTGCTCGCCCGGGAAGACCACCTGATCGCTCGTGTCTCCAGGATCTTCGTCGGTCCAGACGTAGTAGTCGTGGAAGCGCGAGTTGCGACCGCGCCGCGCCGCCTGGAACCAGGGATGCTCATCGGACGTGTGATTCGGGACGAGATCGACGATGACGTGGATGCCGCGCTCGTCGGCTTCAAGCACGAACTGGTCGAAGTCGGCCATGCTGCCGTACCGCGGATCGACCGAGCAGAAGTCGGAAACGTCGTAGCCGTCGTCTCGGTTGGGACTTGGATAGAATGGAAGCAGCCAGAGACAGGTAACGCCGAGTCCGGAGAGGTAGTCGAGCCGCCTGGTCAGACCAGTGAAATCACCAATCCCGTCGCCATCCGAATCGGCGTAGGTCTCGACGTCGAGACAATAGATGATGGCGTTCTCGTACCATTGATCGCGCAAGCCCATCGGTCACCCCCAGCATTACTCGGACACTCAGACTCACGGGCATCGTTCGCCAGCCGTGAGTCATCGCTGTGCAACGCAGGGTTTTGGCCAAGAGAGACGAGGGCCTTCTGCGCTACCTCGCACCCGGACCTTTCACGAAGCGTCCGGGTTTCGCGCCGGTGTGCACGGTATCTTGCAGCACGCGGGTGCCGTTGATCCAGACGTCACGCACGCCAACCGACAGCTGATGCGGATCTTCGAACGTGGCGCGGTCACCGATCGTGTCGGGGTCGAAGATCACGACGTCGGCGAACTTGCCCGCTTCGAGCAACCCGCGATCGCGCAGCGAGAGGCGACTCGCAACCGCCGAGGTCATCTTGCGCACGGCCTCTTCGAGCGAGATGACGCCCTCGTCCCGCACGTACTTACCCAGGACGCGCGGATAGGTGCCGTATGCGCGCGGATGCGTCAGGCCGTCCTCTTTGGCCCAGACGGGGTCGATGCCCCAGGCGTCGGTCGAGATCTTGTTCCAGGGCTGCCGCAGCTGGAAGTGGATGTTCTCCTCACTCATCTTGAAGTAGATGGTGAAGATACGTTGCTCCTCCGAGATGAGGAGATCGATGACCGCGTCGACCCACTCCTGCCCGCGCATCTCGGCGATCTCGCTCAGCCGCTTCCCGGCGTACTGTTGGTTCTCGGGTTTTTCAAACCCGACCGGCATCACCTTCTCAGGGCCCGCGGTCGTCACCTGTGGCTCCCATCCGCCGGTCGGGTTGAGCGCTTCGGCTCGAATCCTGGCCCGCATCTCTGGGTCGCGCAGATTCTCGAAGAATTTGCCACCCGCCGACGCCCAGGCCGGCAAACAGGCTGAAAGCTCGGTGCCGCTGGCGATGTACGGGTACTGATCGGTGGTGACGTCGATCCCCTCGGCGCGCGCCGCATTGATGCGCTTGACCACCTCACGCATCTTGGGCCAGTTCTCTTCACCGCACACCTTGAGGTGATAGATCTCGACTGCTGCACCGGAGCGACGCCCGATGTCGATGGCTTCGTCCAGCGCGGTCAGGATGTCGTCCGACTCCGAGCGCATGTGCGTGATGTAGACGCCGCCATACTCGGCAACCACCTTGCAGACTTCGGCGATCTCGTCGGTCTCGGCGTAAGCGTCGGGCGCGTAGATCAACGCATAGGCCACGCCGAAGGCGCCGTCCTCCATGGCTTCGGCCATGACGCGGCGCATGGTGGAGAGCTCCTCGGCGTTGGCGGGTCCCAGGTCCATCCCCTTGCCGTATTGGCGCAGGGATCCGCCGCCCAGGAAAGAGCCGATGTTGGGCGAGACACCATGCTCGACCGTCGCCTCGAGCCAATGGCGCATGCGGGTCCAGCCTTTGGCACGCTCGCGCCATTCCGGCAGATCGATCGGGAAGAAGGGCTTGGCCATCGGGTCCGGATAGCGGCCACCGGCCGGGGCGGGAGTCCAGGCTTCGCCCATAATCTCGGTGGTGACGCCCTGGGTGATCTTGGAGAGGGAGCGTCCATCGACCAGCAAGCGCAGACCGGAATGGCTCTGGATGTCGATGAATCCCGGGCAAACGACCATGCCAGCGGCGTCAACCACCTCTCTGGCCGAATGCGTCGAAATGCTTTCAGGCGGCGCGATCTCGACGATCCGGTCACCCGCCAGCGCCACATCGGCGTAGAACCAGGGGTTACCGGTGCCGTCGACCACGCGCCCGCCGCGAATCAGCACGTCAATTGCTGGCAATGTGCGTGTCCTTTCGAGTGTTTGTCCGCCGTTCCCCGCTACTTCGCCCCTGGTCCTTTGACGAACTGGCCGGGCTTGGCGCCGGTGTGCTCGCCGTCCTGCAGCACACGCTTGCCGTTGACCCACACGTCGCGGATGCCGACCGATAGCTGGTGTGGGTCGGCGAACGTGGCCCGGTCACCCACCGTCTCGGGATCGAAGATCACCACATCGGAATAGCACCCGCTGCGCAGGGCACCGCGATCACGCAAAGAGAGCCGGTCGGCGACGGCTGACGTCATCTTGCGGATGGCGTCCTCCAGCGGGATGACCTTCTCCTCGCGCACGTATTTGCCGAGCACGCGCGGATAGGTGCCGTAGGCGCGTGGATGGGTCGGCCCGTGCTGTTTGGCCCAGGCCGGATCGAGCCCACCAGCATCGGTCGAGACTTTGTTCCAGGGTTGCTGCAACTGTAGCTTGACGTTCTCTTCACTCATCTTGAAGTAGATGGTCGAGATACGCTGCCCTTCGTCGGCCAGCAGGTCGATGACCGTATCGACCCAGTGCTGGTTGCGCATCTCGGCGATCTCGTTGAGCCGCTTCCCGGCGTACTGCTTGTTGTGCTCCTGCTCGAATCCGACCGGCATGACGTTCTCGACTCCGGCGCTGGCTACCTGCGCCTCCCAGTCGCCGCTGGGGCTCAGCGTCGCCTCGCGGATCTTGGCGCGCATCTCCGGATCGCGCAGGTTCTCGAAGAACTTGCCGCCCGCCGCCGCCCAGGGCGGCAGACAGGACGAGAGGCCGGTGCCGCTGGCGACGTAGGGGTACATGTCGGTGGTGACGTCGAGCCCTTCGCCACGGGCGGCATTGATGCGGGCGATGACTGACGGCATCTTGTGCCAGTTCATGCGGCCGGTGGCCTTCAGGTGATAGATCTCGACGGAAGCGCCGGAGCGTCGACCGATCTCGATGGCCTCGTCGACCCCTTCGAACATCTGGTTGCCTTCGGAGCGCATGTGGGTGATGTAGACGCCGCCGTAGCGCGCCACCTCTTTGCAGACTTCGGCGATCTCATCCAGCGTGGCAAAGGTGTCGGGCGGATAGATCAGCGCGTAAGCGACACCGAATGCGCCGTCCTCCATGGCGTCGGCCATGGCGCGCTTCATCGATTTCATCTCGTCGTCGTTCGACGGCCCCATGTCCATGCCGCGACCGTATTGACGCAGTGTGCCGCCGCCCAGGAACGACCCGACATTCGGCGAGACCCCCTCTTTGACCATGGCTTCAAGCCAGTAGCCGAAGCGGGTCCAGCCGGTGGCCCGCTCGCGCCATTCCTCTAGCGGCGCGTAGGGCGTGTGGCGCAGATCGTCCATATTGCGGCCGCCGATGGGCGCCGGAGTCCAGGCCTCTCCCATGATCTCCGTGGTGACTCCCTGGGTGATCTTGGAGAGGCAACGTCCGTCGACCATCAGCGGCACGATGGAATGGCTCTGGATATCAATGAAGCCGGGGCAGACGACCATGCCGTCCGCCTGCACCACTTCAGCGGCCGCCGAATCCGGGATGCTCCCGGGAGGCGCGATGTCGGCGATGCGCTCGCCTGCAAGCGCCACGTCCCCGTAGAACCAGGGGTTGCCGCTCCCATCGACCACTTTCGCCCCGCGAATCAACACATCGATGCCTGAACTCATGTTGCTGCTCCCGCTCTCAAATGAATGAAGCCCAACTCGCGGTCTGTAGGGGAGCACCTTGTGTGCTCCCGGCGTAGACGTAGCACTCGGCAACCGGAGCACAACACCCACGTCGTGGGTACCCGGCTCCCCTACAACAGTCGGCACTCCAACAATGAAAACCGTCCTAATTGACCCGATTCGCCAGCCGACCGTGGAGACGGACGAAGCGTGGCTGCCCTTCGTCATCCAGCACGAACTCGACTCGCTCATCCTCCCGCTGCCCATCGACCACCAGGAAGACCGTCTCAGTCACCGGCGCGAGTTTCATCGATGGATATGGCACCGTCTCGCCACTCAACGGGTGCGGGCCTTGCAATTCGAGCAGCAGCCCGCCGTCGCGGTGGGTGACGTCGATCTCGAACTGCGGTCGTGAATAATGCCCGGTGAGGTTGCGAAGCGTTGCCACTGGGAGCGCAGTCGCCGTGTGCGGCTCCTCACGCAGCCCGCAGACGTGCTCCAGCAGCCAGCGCTCGATACCTGGGTACGCGGCGCTGCCACGTCCACTGTTGGTCAACACGACGATGGCAGTCTGCTGCTCCGGGATCAGCGTTAGGAGCGACTCGAAACCGCTGATCGATCCACCGTGGCCGATGACCTGGGTCGAACCGATCGGCCGTAGGTCCCAACCGACGCCCCAGGAGTTGGCCCATCCGCCGGCTCGCGCCTGTGGCGTCTGCATCTCGGCCGCGGCCGACGCACTCAGCACGCGCCGGCCATCGATCTCGCCGCCATTCATATGCATGCGCGCGAAGCGCAGCAGATCGGACGTGTTCGAGATGATGCCGCCGGCCGGACGCCGGTTGCGCGGGTAGTACTGGCCTGTGACCACGTGCTCGTTGCTGTCAGGTCCGGTCTGGACGTGCCCCATGGCACAGGGCCAACCGAAGGTGTGGTGCGCGCCGTAGCAGGTCCGCTCCAGGCCGAGCGGTTTGAAGACTCTCGTCTCCATGGCGTCGTCGAACGTCGTCCCCAGCACCTTGGCCAGCACCGTCCCGGCGATCTGAAAGCCGCTGTTGCAGTAGGCCCACAGCTCGCCTGGTCGCGACTGCTGCGGCAGCGTGGCGAAGACCGGCAGTGAGCGCATCAGCGCGTCGTCGCCCAGACCGTAGTCGGCTGAGTAATCGCCGTAGAGGCCGCTGGTGTGCGAGAGGAAGTGCCGCATGGTGATGGTCTCGCGCGCCTCAGCGTCCTGCAGCTCCAGCTCCGGAAGATATTCGATGACTGGCGTGTCCAGATCGAGCAGGCCCTCGTCGACCGCCGTCATGGCCAGCGTGGCGGTGAAGACCTTGGAGATCGAGGCGATGCGGAAGAGCATGTCGGGCCGACGTAGGCCAGCCGACATCCAGATTGGCGACGCCATAGGCGCGAAACTCGGTCCGCCCGTCCCGCAGCAGCCCGACGGCTGCTCCCGGCACCGTCCAGCGCTTGAGCTGCTCCTCGACCACCTCATCGAATTCTGGAGCCAAATGCGTTTCAGGCAATGTATGTTCTCCTTATAGGTGGTGACTGGTGGCCCTCATGAGCGGCCCTCATCCGGCGCTGCGGCGCCACCTTCTCCCGACAATCAGGAGAGGGTTTTTCGGATCCCCTCTCCCGTTCGGACGGGAGAGGGGACG
Source organism: uncultured Chloroflexia bacterium (assembly GCA_963815715.1). Classification (GTDB taxonomy): domain Bacteria; phylum Chloroflexota; class Chloroflexia; order Thermomicrobiales; family Thermomicrobiaceae; genus CALAGB01. The sequence continues at coordinate 11,908 of CAWFHU010000002.1, forward strand.
GGGGTGAGGGCCTTCACCTCGCTTACCGCGCTCCCGGTCCTTTGACGAACTGGCCAGGTTTGGCGCCGGTGTGCTCGCCATCCTTTATGACGCGTCCACCATTGACCCACACGTCCCGGATGCCGACCGAGAGCTGGTGCGGATCCTCGAAGGTGGCGCGGTCGCCGACCGTCTCTGGATCGAAGATGACGACGTCGGCGAAACAGCCGGTACGCAGCGTGCCGCGATCGCGCAGACCAAGGCGATCGGCAACCGCCGAGCTCATCTTGCGCACCGCATCCTCGATGGTGAGCGCTTTGTCCTCGCGCACGTACTTGCCCAGCACGCGCGTGTAGGTGCCGTAGGCGCGTGGATGGGTTGGTCCGGCGGGCTTGGCCCAGGCCGGGATCGATGCCACCCGCGTCGGTCGAGATCTTGTTCCAGGGCTGCTGCAGCTGCATAGCCATGTTGTCTTCGGTGATGGTGAAGTAGATGGTGCCGATGCGCTGACCTTCATCCAGGAGCAGGTCCATAGCAGCATCGATCCAGTGCTGGTTGCGCATCTCGGCGATCTCGGTGAGGCGCTTGCCGGCGTACTGCCGGTTGTGCTCCTTCTCGAACCCAACCGGCATGACTCCGTAGGGCGTGCACAGGTCGGCCATCGGCTCCCAGTCGCCGGAGGGGTTGAGGGAGGCCTCGCGGATCTTGGCGCGCATCTCAGGATCGCGCAGATTTTCGAAGAATTTGCCGCCCGCGTGCGCCCACGGCGGCATGACTGAGGATAGCCCTGTTCCGGACCCGACGTAGGGATACTGGTCGGCGGTGACGTCGATTCCCGACGCGCGCGCCTCGTTGATGCGTGCGATCACCGAGGGGATCTTGTACCAGTTGCGTTTGCCGATGGCCTTGAGGTGATAGACCTCGACCGATGCGCCGGAGCGCTCGCCGATCTCGATGGCCTCGTCCAGTGCCTCCAGCAGCGCGTCCGCTTCCGAACGCAGGTGGGTGATATAGACGCCTCCATAGCGCGCCACCACCTTGCAGACCTCGACGATTTCGTCGGTCTCGACGTAGGAATCGGGCGGGTAGATCAGGGCGTAAGAAACGCCGAAGGCGCCATCTTCCATGGCCTCGGCCATCACGCGGCGCATGGTCTCGAGCTCGTCAGCCGTCGCCGCGCCCATGTCCATGCCGCGGCCATACTGGCGCAGCGTGCCACCACCCAGGAAGGATCCGACGTTCGGCGAGACGCCCGCTTCGGTCATGGCGTCCAGCCAGTGGTTGAAGCGCGTCCAGCCGCTGGCCTTCTCACGCCACTCGCTCAAATCCCCATAGGGGGAATGTCGTAGCTCGTTCGTGTTGCGTCCGCCGATGGGGGCCGGAGTATAAGCCTCACCCATGATCTCGGTGGTCACGCCCTGGGTGATCTTGGAGAGGCAGCGGCCGTCGACCATCAGCGGCACGATCGAGTGACTCTGGATATCGATGAAACCAGGACAAACCACCATGCCAGCCGCGTCGACCACGTCGCCGACACCCTCGACCGGAATGCTGCCGGGCGGCGCGATGTCGACGATCCGCTCGCCCGAGATGGCGACGTCGCCGTAGAACCAGGGGTTGCCACTTCCGTCGACGATCTTCGCTCCGCGAATCAATACATCGATGCCTGCGCTCATCAATTCCTCACATCCTGAACACACTGAACAACCTGAACAGCACGATCGGCTCTCGTTGGCTTGTGCCGACAAGGTAACAGAAGCGGACAGGTCTCGGAAGGCACCGACACCAGGCTGATTTCCGCGGCCATTCGCTCAGACCTGGTCACTTACGTGACATCCAGCGATGTGCTGACACTCCTGTCATATATCGGCAACGAGGCTAGCCAAATCGTCCAGGATGGGGCACGCTCTCGCGCAGCGCGCAACCGGGGGTTATGTCAGTACGTTGTACTCGGTGCTATGCGCAATTCGGGGATTGCGCAACCTTGCTATTCGGATATCCGCCCGCGTCTTCCGGCAGCGCGGCGGACAGTTGAGGGGAGAAGCAGGTATACGCGTCCGCGCAGGCGGATTTCGGGGATTGCCGGGATCGTGTCTTGGAAGGGATTAGGGATTGATCAAGCGCAGCGCACGAAGCTGCCTCCTGGGCGGCTTTATGGTCGCGGCTGCGGTGATGGTCACTGGGGTAGGACCTGTCGCCGCGGAGACTCAGCACAGTACGGTCAACACGACCGTCACAACTCAACACACCGAGGTGTCATCCTCTTCAACGCAGGCATCGTGGCAGTCCGCCGGTCAGGCTTCGCCTACCGGTCATGACGTTGCCGGGCGATTCCAGACGTTCTACGACCAGTCAGGCGGTTTACCCGTCTTTGGTTACGCGTTGAGCGGGCCTGTTTACGAGAACAACGTCTTTGTTCAGTACTTCGAGCGGCAGCGCTTCGAATACCACCCAGAGAACGCCGGCACGCCCTACGAGGTGCAGCTCGGCCGCCTGGGTGTCGATGATGCGCAAGCCAAAGGACTGCTCGATACCGCTCCATTCCAGCCGGTCGCTGGACCTCAAACGGATACGAGCGACTGCATGTTCGTCTCGGCCACCAGTCACTGGCTCTGCCGCGGATTCCGCGACTACTGGAACAGCCATGGCCTCGAGTTCGGTGATCCGGGCGTCTCGTATCGCGAGTCGCTCGCCCTCTTCGGCTACCCGATCAGTGACGAGTACGTCGATCCGAGCACCGGTAACACCGTGCAGTACTTCGAGCGGGCTCGCTTCGAGTTCCACCCGGAGAATCCCAATCCGTACACGGTTGAGCTTGGACTGCTCGGCCAGCCATCCTGGCAAGCGGCCGCGGGCAACACCACTCCGGCGCCGGACATCACCCCCATCGGTGAACAGATCGCGTCAACGGCCCTGAAATATCTTGGGACGCCGTACGTCTGGGGTGGCACGTCGCCGGGCGGGTTCGACTGCTCAGGCTTCGTCTATTTCGTGGTCAATCAGGTTCTCGGCAACGGGAGCTTCCCGCGCTCGATGGGCGATGAAGTATTGCAAGGGACGCCAGTCGATCCGAACGACTTGCGGCCCGGCGACCTGGTCTTCCAGCAGAACACCTATCAGTGGGGTCTGTCGCACGCGGGCATCTATATCGGTAATGGTCAGTTCGTCAACGCGGAAAACGAGAGCACGGGGGTGGCGATCGCGGACCTGTGGGACAACTACTGGGGTCCGCGCTTCTTCACCGCTCGCCGGATTGGTCCGTAGTTCGATCCTCATCCGCAGGCTTGACGCTCGAGGGGGTGGCCGTTTGGCCGCCCTCTCGCCCTCCATCCGCGGTGCAGACGAACGCGCGATACCAGGCGCGGTTCTCGGGCCGGTAGTCGGGCCGAGGCATGAAGGTCTCGTCCGTCGGCTGGATGTGGGCCACGTCGAGGAGCGCGAAGCGGCGCCATCCCGGCAGATCGCCGCTCCTACTCCAGCCTGATCGCTGATAGAAATCGACGAAGCCGCGGTCGTTACTGCCAATGTAGACGGCGTGCGGCTCGACGATGCGTGGTTGTCCCGGCGGATCGTCCGGCCCGACGAGCTCGGCCACACGATGATCTCGAATCAGCTTACACAGTAGGTCGGCCAGTTCCATTTAGCGCCTCCTTTCGCGCGTTAGCACTGGCGAACCTGCACGCAGAAACTGCTGCCCCGGACGAATGTGAACGGTAGACATAGGCTCGTTGTCTCCTCTCGCCCAGATGGACCGGGTGACCGCCACCACCGATCTATAGTGCGCCATCGCTGCACCCGACTGGACCCGCACGCCCTCCAGCCCATAGACTCTGCCGCGGGCGGGTGTTACGCACTCTTGCGACGCCGTCACTAATGGTCGTCGCCAAGACAAACCGGCACTCGATCGGCGTCCCACGTCCGCCCGCGGTTAAAACCACGGGCTACTCTAGGCGAAGCCCACTGAAGGGGCTGAATGTATGTAAGATGCGCAGTATCTGGCGAGACCTTGACGATTATTGCGCGTCAAGTCAAGTCCCTTTAGTGGACTTCGTCTTTGTAGCGCTGCGGCTTTAGCCCCGCGCGAATGCCGGGCTAAAGCCGATCTAATTGATCAGTCACCATCATTGAAGACCTGACCACATCGGAGGGACGAACATGGATCGGCAGGCTTTCGCACGTCAGTTGGAAGCGGGCTTCGCATCGCTGGGGGAATGGCAGGACGGATGGGCAGCGGTCGGCGACGACCCCACAGTGCAGCTGCCGCCGGAGCGAGTCTCGAACGTCATCGGAGAGCTGACTGAGCGGCTGCGCGACAACTTCCCTTTCTATCATCCACGTTACGCCGCGCAGATGTTGAAGCCGCCCCATCCGATCGCGCAGCTGGCCTACGCCATGGCCATGCAGCTCAACCCCAACAACCACGCACTCGACAGCAGCCAGGCCACCTCGCGGATGGAGAAAGAGGTCATGGCCGACCTGGCGCGCATGTTCGGCTACGGTGAGACCTTCCTCGGGCATTTGACGAGTAGCGGCACCATCGCCAATCTTGAGGCCCTCTGGGTGGCGCGTTCGCTCCACCCGGGAAAGGCCATCGCCGCCAGCGATCAGGCGCACTACACCCATGGGCGCATGGCCGAGGTGATCGACGCGCCCTTCGTCTCCATCGCCAGCGACGCTCGCGGCCGTATGGATCTGGATGCCCTCGAAGAGGCGCTGAAATCGGGGGAAATTGGCACTGTTGTGGCGACGGCCGGGACGACCGGACTCGGGTCCGTCGACCAGATTCAGGAGATCATCCCGCTGGCGCGGCGCTACGGCGCTCGGGTACACGTCGACGCCGCCTATGGTGGCTTCTTCACCATCCTGGCGCGAGCTTCACAGCCGGTGATCGACGCGGCGCCATTCCTGGCGATCGCCGAATCAGACAGCGTGGTGGTCGATCCGCACAAACACGGCATGCAGCCCTACGGCTGTGGCTCGGTCCTCTTCCGAGATCCATCGATCGGTCGCTTCTACGTGCACGACTCTCCTTATACGTACTTCACGTCGAACGAGCTGCACCTGGGCGAGATCAGCCTGGAGTGCTCGCGCGCCGGTGCCGCGGCGGCGGCCGTCTGGGCCACGTTCCAGGCCTTCCCGCTGGAGCCGGATCGAGGACTTGGGCCGATCATGGTCAAAGGCCGACAGGCGACGCTGGCCTGGGCGGAGCTGTTGAACGCGCATCCACGCTTCCGGCTGGTGGTGCAGCCGGAGATCGATATCCTCACCTTTTACCCGGTGCCGGAAGGTGAATCGGTTCGAGCCAGCAAGATCTCGGCCCTGACCGAGCGCATCTTCGAGGGGGCCATGAACGATGAAGAAGATCCGATCTTTCTGGCTAAATACGTTGTGCGCAAAGAGCTCCTCTCGCGCAACGACGAGTCGATCGAGTGGGACGAGCCGACGGTGACGGTCATCCGCAGCGTCCTGATGAAGCCGGAGCACCTGGCATTCGTGCCACGCCTGCAGCAGGCGGTGGAGAAGCATTTGGGGTGAGACGGGAACGCAATCTCCACCACGTTCACGGTGCCTGATGCCCGGGCGCACTGCAGTGCGCCCCTACATGGGTCGAATTCGGTTCGTAGGGGCGCACTGCCGTGCGCCCAACATGGAACGTCTCCTCACATCTTGGCGAAGCGGTCGAGCGCGCCGATGGAGACGTCGTGGAAGCTGGTGCCGCCGCCGTGACCGGCGTCTTCCAGAACCTGGAGCTCGCTAGTGCTCCAACCCTTGTGCAGCTGCCAGGCGGTGATGAGCGGTCCGCTCACGTCGTAGCGGCCGTTGATCAACACGCCCGGTATCCCATTCAACTTCGAGACCTCGCGGATCAGCTGATCCGGACCAAAGAAGGCGTCCTGGCTCCAGTAGTGCGTGACCAGTCGTGCGAAACGCAGGCGGAACTCCGGGTCCTCATAGCGCGGGCTGGGCTGGTGGCCAGGCGTGAGGGAGATGTGGGCGTCCTCCCAGGTGCACCAGGCGCGCGCGGCACGGTCGCATACCTGTCGGGATCGGGGTCGAGGAGCATCTGAGCGTAGGCGTCAACCGGACGCAGGTGCTTGAGCCGCTCCGGAATGGCGTCGGTGAAGCGCTCCCACTCCTCGGGGAAGATGCGCGACACACCTTGGGTGATCCACTCCACCTCAGCCCGTGAGGTGCTGGTGACGAAGCCAAGAATGATGGCGTTGACGTGCACGGGGTAGGTCTCGGCGTAAGCCAGCGCCAGCGTCGAGCCCCAGGAGACGCCCAAGATCGTCCAGCGGTCGGCACCGTTCAACTCCCGTAGCGCCTCGATGTCGGCGATCAGATGCTGGGTCGTGTTGGTACTCAGATCGGCGTTCGGTTCACTGGCGAGGGGTCGACTGCGCCCGCTGCCGCGCTGGTCGAAGAGGACGATGCGGTAGGCGGCCGGGTCGAAGAAGCGGCGCTGATTCACCGAGCAGCCTGAGCCCGGTCCACCATGCAGAAAGAGGGCCGGCTTGCCATTGGGATTGCCGCTGGCTTCCCAATAGACCTGATGCCCGTCGCCGGTATCGAGCATGCCGGTCTCGAACGGTTCGATAGGTGGGTACTGGCCCGCCACGCGTCACCTCCGTTGCCTGCGCCACACAAAAGAGGTGAATGATAGCGCAATGCCGGGCGACGATCGAACGCTGACCACGCCCTTCAGTCGGCGGCCTCGCCCATCTCCATGCCACGCGTGGGCATGCCGCCCGCCAGTCGCTCGACGTAGCGCCGGATACCGAGCGCTACCGCGGCGCCTTCACCAGCCGCCGAGGCCGCCTGTTTGGTGCTCCCTTCACGGCAGTCGCCCGCCGCGAAGATGCCCGCCACGGAGGTCTGCAGCGCGTCCCCCGTCACGATGAAGCCGCGCGCGTCGACGTCCACCAGCCTGTCGACGATGCCCGTGTTGGGGCTCAAGCCGATGAAGACGAAGACGCCGGAAGGATGGATCTCGCGTTCTTCACCAGACTTCGCATCGCGCAAGGTGACTCCCCGCAGACGCGAATCGCCGCTGAACGCCACCGTCTCCGTGTCGTAGAGGACGTCGATGTCGGGATGCTCTTCAATTTTCTCCACTACCGCCTTGCTGGCGGTCAGCTTGTCGCCGCGCGCCACGATGGTGACGTGTTTGGCGAACTTGGTCAGGAAGATGCTCTCCTCTCCGGCCGAATTTCCGCCACCGATGACCAGCACGTCCTGATCTTTATAGAAGGGGCCGTCGCAGGTGGCGCAGAAGTGGACACCGGCGCCGATGAAATCCTCCTCGCCGGGGATCTCCAGGCGTCGATAGGTTGAGCCGAGCGCCAGCAGTACTGCCCAGGAGCGGTATTCCGCGCCGTCAGCCGTGCGCACGAAGCGATACTCGTCATCGACGCCCACCTCGGTCACCTCCTGCGCCGCCAGAATCTCGACACCGAAGCGGCGCGCCTGCTGCCCAAAGCGGTCCGCCAGTTCGGCGCCGCTGATGCCCTCCGGGAAGCCGGGAAAGTTGTCGAGCCGCTCGGTGACGCCGATCTGCCCGCCGACACCGGCACGGTCGATGACCAGCGTGTCGATCCCCTCACGCGCGGCGTAGAGGGCGGCGGTCAGCCCTGCCGGACCGCCGCCGATGACGATCAGGTCGTAGAAGGGGTTGCGCGCCCGCGTCTGCAGACCGAGCTTTTCGGCCAACTGCGCGTTGCTCGGCTCGACCAGCGACGTTCCGTCATCGAAGAGAATGGTCGGGATGATCTGTTTTCCATTGTTGATGCGTTCGACGACCGCCAGTCCGTCAGGGTCGCTCTCGATGTCGACGAACGCATAGTGGACCCGCTGTTCGCCGAAGAACTTCTTTGTTCGTTTACAGTCGCTGCACCAGTAGGTTCCGTACACCGTGATGTTCGACAACGTCACTACCCTTCAAAGAATTTGAATCGATCGCAGGAGACATCGATCTCTCTTGAATACGTCCAGACAAACCGGCATGGATGCATCGCCGCCATATCGACGGCGGATGGAACTCGAACCTACCTGGAGCCCGACTCGGCGCAATCCAGTGGCGCGGTAGACTCGGGAAACCAGGATTCCAATTACTGCGCGATCAGTATATGACCGTCGCCGCATATTTGGCGTACCCCAGCGCCTGTTTACTTGACATTTGCAAGACCGTGAGTATTGTATGTACGGGAAGAGCGCGCGGCTCTTCCCAATATCACTTACCCGAAGAAGAACTTGAATTGCGTGTGTCTTGGAGCGGGGGACTCCGGTCACACGTGCGAACAGTGGCACCGACCGATCGTGGAGATGGTGTCGATTACGCCGCTGCATCTCCCACTGACGCGTCGTTTGGTGACCGCGTGGCCATGCCCATGACGGCATGGCTTTCTGCGGGTTGACGCGTCATCACGAAGTTAGCCGCGAGTCGGGTGATCATCTCGCGACTGGCGGCAACGTTCGGAACTCTTCCGGGCGACACAGGCGGGCTGCACTCACGACGAAATCTTGAGGAGGACCGGCGCGTAGGCATCCAGTGGCAGCCCTGGAGCCGGCCGGGGGGTTGACGAAAGGTGGGCATAGCATGTTCTCGCGGGTATCGATCTGCGCGCTGCTCCTTGCGCTGATCGTGCTACCGGCATGTGGGAGCAACAGCGGCAAATCGACCACGACAAGCAACGGGAAGGGCTCAACGGCAACCGCGGCCAGTTCCGCTACGAGCGCATCGGCAGCCAGTCCGACGGCAGCCACGCCGACACAAGCCGCTGACCTCACGTGGGAGCAGATCATCGATCTGCTGACCCCATCGACCGTCATGATTCGCACCGACGTTCCGCCGTCCGCGGTCTCGAATGAGATGCTGACATCCGGTACCGGAATCGTGATGGACGCCAATGGGGACATCTTGACCAACGCACATGTGGTCAACGGCGCCTCTGCTCTGTCCGTCTACACATCCGGCTCGAACAAAGAGCGCTCGGCACGTATCGTCGGCGTCTCACCCTGCGATGACCTGGCCGTGATCAAGGTCGACGACACGAATGGGCTCACGCCAGCAACCTTCGGCACGAGCAGTAGCCAGCACGTCGGTGAGGACGTCGCTGCTATCGGCTATCCATTGAACTTCGACATCGGCACCGACATCAGCATCTCTCGTGGCATCGTCTCGAAGCTCGATCAGACGCTCGAGCCGTACCAGAGCCTGATCCAGACCGACGCCGCGGTCAACCATGGCAACTCGGGCGGTCCGCTGGTGAATACCAAGGGCCAGGTGATCGGCATCAATACGCTGAGCTTCGGGGATACGGCTCCGGGCATCAACTACGCCATCAGCATCGATAAGGCACAGCAGGTCATCCCAGATCTGCAGGCGGGCCACAATCGACTGTATCTGGGTATGAACCTCGGCCCCAACGACTACTCCGATTACTTCGGCACTGACCAGGGTCTGGTCGTGGAGGCCGTGGCGTCCGACAGCCCGGCGTCCGTTGCCGGTGTCCAGCAGGCTTTCCTGCTGACCAGCCTGGCCGGACTCCCGGTCAACTCGATGGCTGACGTCTGCAAGATCCTGCGCTCGCACCAGGATGGCGACGCGCTCAAGGTCGAGTTCCTCAACATCACGTCGACCGATCAGCAGTACCTGGCTGGTGAGGTCGTCATCGGCAAATCGACCGCGACGACCAAAGTCGCCGTGGTTAACACGGTGCCGCTGGCCGGTGCCGAGCCGACTCCGACGACGTCCTCGGGCGGCAGTGGCAGCACGGGAGGATCCGGCAGCTCCGGCAGTACCAAGCAATTCCAATGGAACTTCGCCACGGATGACGGGGATTGGCCCACCGGGGATTCGGACACCCTCACGGTCGCGGTCGGTGGAAACGCCTACACGATCACGTTCAAACAGCCGAACCTGTATCAGGTCTTCTCGCCACAATCGGTGCCAAATGCCACCGATCAAGCGATCCAGTCTGACGTGATGTTGCAGGGAGCCGCGGCCGGATTGGTCGTGCGGTTCAGCTCTGACAGCAACAACGCCTGGACCTATTACGGCTGCTACATCGCACCGAACGATAACTACGATTGCGGTGTCCGAATCAACGACACCTGGACGAGTCTGGTCGATCCGACACCTTCTCAGGCGATCAAGGATGGCCAGGTGAACACTTTGCTCCTGTCGGCGGTGGGAAGCACCATCACCTTCAAGATCAACGGTACGCAGGTGACATCGTTCAGCGACTCGCAGGTCGCGGCAGGCTACGTCGGCGTGGAGGTCGATGCGCCCAAGGACGCCGCGGGCGGAGCGGTCTTCACCAACGCCTCGGCGGCAGTCGTCCCGAAATAAGAACGACGTCGCGACAACGTGGCTCGAATCGAAACGGCCGTGGCATCTGCCACGGCCGTTCCTCTTGGGCCTAAACAGCTGCAGTGCCCGAGCACTACTTCACCGTGAACGAAAACGACCCGATGAGCGTCCCATTCAGGTAGAGGTCGACCCGGTAGTCCCCCTTGGGGAAACCAGCCGTCGGACTGCTCAATGAGAAATCGCCCGCCTGGCTACCTGAAACCTTCAGATCGGCGTGGTCGATAACGTAGTTGGGCGAGACGTCCGCGTCCACCTTTTCGGCAACCCAGACCGCGCTCAAGGTCGATCCCGACGGAAGATCGATCGTGGTGAAGGCGAGATAGACCTTGGCCGAGTCGGTCGAGAAGGTCGATGTTGGATCGATCGGCGCGTACTCGCTCGTTACGTCATTGGCTAAAACGGCCGACACCTTGTCGGTCGGAGTCGGAGTGCCGCGTTGACCCAAATTCGGGGGCGGTGTCGCCGCGGGGCTGGCAAACGGCGTCGTGGTCGGCAACGGCGTGGCCCGTCGCGTGGGCGTCGCCGTCACCTTCGGAGTCACAAGGGGAGTCGCCTTCTCGATCGGCGTCGGTGACGAGACGACCACCTCGGCCGTCGACCCGATCGTCGCGTTCGGCGTCACGCTCGTCATCGTGCTTGACTTATGTCCGCCACCACAGGCGGCCAGCAGCGTCAGCGCCATGAGGCCAGCCACCGCGGCTCGAATCATCCCAAACATCTCCTCGTCATTTCAGTCCTGCTCACAAACATTCACGCCATCGACCGTCGCAAGCTGAGCATAAAGCGGACCTTGAGACACGTCCGGCGAGCGGAAGACTCAGACTCTCCGTCTTCTTAACGATGGAGCTCAGGAGACGGGTGACACCGAACGCGGCCGTTCCACACGCGGCACGGCCAGGGCTCGATCGTTAGAGAGCTCCGAAGCGATCTCGGCTGAGATGATCACGATCGTCGACTCGAGATAGACGAAGAAGAGGAACGCCACCACGCCTCCAACCGCGCCATAGACACGCTGATAGCTGCCGAAATTGGCGACGTAGATCGTGAAACCAAGCTTCACCAGCTCGAACCCGAACGCCGAAAGGAGCGCTCCAACGCGCAGATCGCGCGGCTGCAATCGCCGGTTCGGGATCAGACGATAGATCAGGATGAAGAACGCGTATGAAATAACGAATGGCAAAAGAAAAAAGACGACCGCCCAGGCGACGTTCACCAGCGGACCTCGAAAGAAGCCGGATGAAACCGCGCGAGCGATGCCGAGCGCCGCAGTCGCCCCGAGGGACAGGATCATGAGCGCGCCGACCGCGACCGCGCTCAGGGCGTCGAAGAGCCGGCCGGTGATGAAGGGCCGCGCCGTTGGGATGTCGAAGGCCGCATTGAGGGCGCGGCGCAACGCGTTGAAGACGCTGCCGGCTGTCCAGAGCGTGCCGACGAAGCCGATGACACTCAGGATACCTCCGTGCGTCGCCGAGACCTTCACCACACTTTCGACCTGCGCGCGGAAACCTTCGCCTGGCGGCAGCTGATTGACGATGGCGTCGACGACCTGAGTCTGCAAGTCGGTGCCGCGTGAAAACCAACCGAAGATCGTCGCCACCAAAATGACCACAGGGAAGAGGGAAAACATGGCGTAGTAGGAGATCGCCGCGGCGTAGAGTGAGCCGTGCTGGTCACTGAAGTCGCGCGTCGCGCGATAGAGGACGTCGAGGGCGTAGACCTTCCTGGCCCGCTCGACGAGACGACGGTTTTGCATCGAATGGGTCCTCCGTCTTGGCCGGAGCGATCATCACCTCGTCTATGGTGCGCAATCAGCGCCGGGCTGTACAGTCCCCTAATGTCCTTACTTCGCCAGCCTAGAATATAGGCAACCTTCCAGACTGTGTTAGCGCCGTCGAATCGGTCGATTTCCCCGTGACTTACGGATGGGCTGGGCTCTAGAGTTAACCGGAGACGGGCCGGGTCTTGCGATTCGGCATGTTGATGGTCTGAACGTAAGGGTCGAGTAATCGGTCGCCATCCATGGTTGGGAGCGGGCAGCATCGCCACATATTCGGAGCGCACACACACGATACGGACCGTCCTGGTCGCTGTACTGGCGCTCAACCTTCTCGTCGCCTTCGCCAAACTCGGCTATGGTCTGTGGTCGAACAGCCTCAGCATGACCGCCGATGGCCTCAACTCGCTCCTCGATGGCGCGTCGAACGTCGTTGGGCTGATCGGGCTAGCCATCGCCGCCCGTCCGCCCGACCCGAATCACCCCTACGGACATCGCCGTTTCGAGACCCTCACCTCACTCTGCATCGCGCTCTTCATGGTCCTGGCGCTGCTCGAGATCGTGCAGCAATCGATCCATCGCATCCAGACGGGCGAGCATCCCGACGTGACCGTCGTCAGCTTCGCGGTCATGGGCGCCACGTTGGTGGTCAACGTGGCCGTGACCATGTGGGAACGTCGCACGGGCATGCGACTCAACAGCTCGATTCTGATTGCCGACGCGCGTCACACCAGCACCGACGTCTTCGCCACCCTCTCGGTCATCGCCGGACTCGCAGGCGTGGGATTGGGATTCGCTTGGGCAGACGTGACGTTCGCGCTCGTCGTCGCGGCGGTCATTGCCCGGGGCGCCTGGTTGATCATTCGCGAGGCAGCTCTGTCGCTCTCCGACGTGGCCGCCGCCTCAACCGACGAGATCGATCGAGCCGCACGTGCCGTCTCCGGCGTGCGCGGCGTCCACAACATCCGCACGCGTGGCGCCGAGGGGCTCATCTGGGTCGATCTCCACATCCAGGTCGACCCCGATATGCACGTCGATCAGGCGCATGAGATCGCCAGCGATGTCGCCGAGCGAGTGGAGCAGCAGATTGGCTTGCCGGCAGACGTGACGGTCCACATCGAACCGGCCGACGCGGCGCATTTGCGCCCTGAACGCAACTATCGGCCGGAAACGTAGGGCGGTTACGGATTAGGTCATTCGCGGGCCGCGGAGCGATCAAAGTGTTCGACGAAATCACTTCAGATACGCGCGTACGTTCGTAGCGGCAGGCCCCTGTGTCTGCCCTTCGGCCGCAGGCCGAGAAACCCAATTTATCACCCAACCATTTCTTCAACGGCCATCACGACACCAATCGTTGCGACCCATCCCACGTACACCGCTCAACTCACCCTTTCGCCGTCCATGTCGCCAAACTGGCCCTCCTCTTGCGACTGAGGTGCCGGGATAAGGCACCGGCGCGAAAGGGAAGGCATGGACACTCTCGAGATCATCGCGATCATCTCTTTGATTCTGGCGGGGCTCTCAGCTCTCGTCATCCTGTATGACATCTACATCGCCGGGAATCGTCAGAAGATGGGGATCATGGAGGTGGTCTGGCCCGTCACCGCCCTCTATTTCGGGCCGTTCGGTGTCTGGGCCTATTGGGCGATGGGTCGGCAATCCACCAAGCCAACCGGCCAATCGCAAACGCACGACATGCAGGGGATGCATCACACGGAGAAGCCGTTCTGGCAGACGGTCGCCGTGGCCGTTACCCACTGTGGTGGCGGCTGCACATTGGGAGACATCATCGCTGAGTGGACGGTCTTCTTGCTGGCGATCGAGATTGCCGGGATGGCGATCTGGCCCGAACTTATCGGCGACTACATCCTGGCCTACGTGCTGGGGATCATCTTCCAATACTTCGCCATCGCACCGATGCGCGACCTCTCGCTCGGCGAGGGCATCATCGCCGCGGTGAAGGCCGACACGCTCTCGCTGACCGCGTTCGAGGTTGGGCTGTTTGGCTGGATGCTGCTGATGCGCTTCGTCTTCTTCGATCCGCCGCTGCACCCGGATGAGCCGACCTACTGGTTCATGATGCAGATCGGCATGGTCCTCGGGTATTTCACCTCGTACCCCATGAACTGGTGGCTGGTACGCAAGGGCATCAAAGAGGCGATGTGACCCTCGTCATGTGGCCGCGGTCCATCTCCAGATCGTCCGGTCATCCTCCTCAACATCCTCGTTTTGTCGAACCCAACCGTGACCCCCCCGGCTGCCTGGCAGTCACGGACCGATTGATACCCAGTGGGGGTATGAACGGTTTTGTAACGGCATGCTGGTCGATCGTCACATGCCCGTCACGGCTGGTCGCGTAGGCTGTCAGTGTCGCCGACGGCGCTGACGGACGTTGACCTCCACTCCGACCATCGGTCTGTTGGCCCCGTTGGGCTTCAACGCGCGCGACTGCGCCGCCGATGTGGTTCGCCACGTTGAAGTTGCACCAATCGTCACGGTGAACGTCGCGGCCACCTATCCCAAGCCGTGAAGGATCAAGGCACCGAAATGAACGTCAAGGAAGTTCAAACCGACATGGACGTGACCGCGGCAACCGTTCTGGTCGTTGACGACGAGGAGGATCTCGCCGAACTGGTCGGCAGCTACCTCCGGCGCGATCAGTTCCAGGTCGTCATCGCCCACGATGGGGTGACCGCGCTGGAGCTGGTGAAGCAGCGGAAGCCGGACGTGGTGGTGCTCGACCTCATGCTGCCCGGGATTGACGGGCTTGAAGTCTGTCGCCGCCTGCGGCAGTTCTCCGACGCCTACGTCCTCATGCTGACCGCCCGTAACGACGAAGTCGACAAGATCGTCGGGCTCACGGTCGGCGCCGACGACTACATGACCAAGCCGTTTTCGCCGCGCGAACTGGTTGCCCGCGTGCACGCCCTGCTGCGCCGGCCACGATGCGCCCCTGACATGGGGGACAACCACCCGAAGCGCGATCAGTTCGGTGACCTGCTGATCGACTACCCGGGACACGAAGTGACGCACCATGGTCAGGTCGTGCCGCTCACTCCACACGAGTTCGATTTGCTGACGACATTGGCCGCGCGACCGGGTCAGGTCTTCACCCGTGAACAACTCCTGAACCGTGTCTGGGGCGACGATTTCTACGGCGATGGGCACGTGGTGGACGTCCACATCAGTCATTTGCGTCAGAAGCTGGACGAAGACCCCGCGGCGCCGCAGTACATCGAGACCGCGCGCGGAGTCGGCTATCGGTTTCACCGGTGGTCCTGATGCGCTCTCGTTTTGGCCGGCTTGGTTTGCAGATCGAGCTCCTGGTCTCCTACCTGGCGGTGCTCGTGGCCACGTTGGCCGTCGTAACGCTCGCCATGCTGCTGATTGCCCCCACGCTCTTCGATCGAGTTCTCACCCACAACATGGGCAGGGGCCGGATGGCGGGCACGATGAGCTCGGCCGTACAGACTGCGACCGACCGCGCGTTTCAGACATCTCTGTGGCAGTCGCTGCTCCTGGCCCTGGCCGTCGGAAGCCTGGTGGCCATGGTGGTGAGCTTCGTCGTTACCCGCCACATCGCGAACCCGATCCGTCGCATGGCGGTCGTCAGCAGGCACATAGCCAATGGCGAATATCAGGCACGAACCGAGGTGCCGGCTACGTTCGAAATCGGCGAACTGGCCGAGAGTCTCAACCGCATGGCGGCCGAATTAGAGACGACCGAGCAGCGACGAATCCAGCTCATCGGAGACGTCGCCCATGAGCTCCGCACACCCATCGCCACATTACAGGGCTATCTCGAGGGGCTACGCGACGGTGTCGTTGAGCCGTCGGAATCGCTGTGGACACGTCTTTCCGACCAAACCAGTCGCCTGAATCGCCTGACTGAGGACCTTCACGAGCTCTTTCAGGTTGAGACCGGGGCAGCGAGCATCGACCGACGCGCGGTGCCACCGGGAGACCTGGTGCGGTCCGCGGCAACGGCTCTCGGTCCGCGTTTCGAGGAGAAGCACATAGACCTCAAGCTGTCTCTCCCGCCAAACGCTCCGCCGGTCCTCGCTGATCGGGACCGGGCGTTACAGGTGCTGACCAATCTGCTCACCAACGCGCTCCGCTATACGCCGCCAGAGGGCAAGGTGACGGTATCCGTGGAGCCAGACGGCCGAGTGGTGTGGTTTCGGGTCGCGGACAGCGGTATCGGCATTCCCGCTGAACACTTGTCGCACGTCTTCGATCGCTTCTATCGGGTCGATCCGTCCCGCTCTCGTGCTGACGGCGGAAGTGGCATTGGCCTCGCCATCGCACGAACCCTGGTGGAAGCACAGGGAGGGCAAATTCATGCTGAGAGCGCAGGTCGCAACCTGGGCAGCACGTTCAGTTTCAGCTTGCCCAGCGCCTGAATCCACTGCGATCCAGACCTTGAGCAAATCTTGAGAAAGTCAGCACCGGAGCGTGAGTCGCCTCACCTAGTTTGAGTATTGGGACTACGGCGAGGCGGCCGCTCAGGATTCAGGAGGCAAACACCATGATGTATGAACACGGATGGAACATGACATCGGGCTGGGGTTGGTTTGGCATGAGCGCCATGATGCTGCTCTTGATCGCATTTCTTCTGCTCGGCATCTATTTCGTGACCCGCGCGGTGGCGCACTCATCGCAGAACGGTCCTTCGACGACTCCCGGACAGGATCGTTCCATGAGCCTGCTGCGCGAGCGCCTGGCGCGCGGGGAGATCACCGAAGAGGAGTTCCGGAGCGTGACGAACACCCTGCAGGACACCGCGCGTTGAGGCACAGCCGTTCGAAAACCGACGGGAGTGGGGAATCAGATGAGACGGCGAATACTGATACTTGTGGGTGTCGTCAGTGTCGTTCTGCTGGCGGTCGCGGCAGCGTTTCCCGTGGCGGCCTACATGGGTGAACACTCCAGTCGACCGGCGACGTCTCCGCCGAGCCAGTCCACCGACGCGACGATCTCGCTGGCACAGGCCAGAACGAGCTTCACCCAGTACCTGAACAAACTGGGCGATAACAACCTCAAGATCAGCGAGGTCATGCAGTTCTCCAATCAGTTCTACGCTGAAGCTGTTGACAGCCAGACGGGAGCAGGCGCCTTCGAGATGGTGATGGATCTAAACGGCGGGAATGTATTCCCCGAGCCCGGTCCGACCATGATGTGGAACACCACATACGGCGCGATGTTCGGAAGCCAGGGGTCCGCCCTCCGCGAGAACATGCCGGGCTACGGCATGATGGGTGGCTGCCAGCACGGGTACAACGACGACTCCGACTCGACGTCTGGCAGCGGCTACGGTCCCGGCATGATGGGTGGCCAGAGCAGACGGAGCAACGCGGCAGCCACGCCGAACAGCACGACAGACGATGGCTCGTGCGACGGCAATGCGTACATGGGCTATCACCCCGAAACGTCTGCGCAGCTCGATCAGCCGCTAACTGCGCAGACGGCGCAATCCCGAGTGCAGTCCTGGCTGGATCAGAACCATCCCGGTGCCACCGCGGCGGACGTTACGGCATTCCCGGGCTACTTCACCTTCCACACTGAAGTGAACGGCGAAATCTCCGGCATGCTTTCGATTCAGAGCTCGACCGGCGCGATCTGGGAGCATGTCTGGCACGGTACCTTCGTGGCCATGGACCCGGCATCCTGAACGATTCCCGCACCTAATTCGACCGTCCGTCGACCAGTCGACAGACGGTCGATCACGTGGGCGCCAAGTGCCAGGGCGTGACCTCAGCGTGTCGCCGCTTCGACCACCTCACGTGCGTTCTGCAACGCCCACACCAAGCGATTCTGGCCGCGCGTCAGATGCGCTTTCAGGATGCCGCGCCGGGCAGGGTCGTCCTTGGCGTCGGGCATCGACATGGCCGGCGCGAGATCCGGCAAGGCAGGTATGTTGAGCGCCGGGTCATGATAGAAGCCGGACATGCGGCTGTAGTTGACCGGCACGAGGATGCGGGCCAGTCGTCGTTGCGCGGCGTTGACGCGATCGGCGGCTTCCCCTTGAAGGGCCAGCGGATCGGTGTACATCTCCTGCAGCGCCTCTTCCAGCTTGTCGAGCTCCTTGAGCGCGGGTGAGAAGCTGAACTGACTGCCGGTGGCCGACTGGTACGACTTGAGCGTTTCCCGCATTTCGTTGGTGGTGTTGGTCCAGTCGAACGGATGAACCGGCGCGTTGAGCACGCGCAGTACCGACGCCGCGTAGACGCGCATGTCCCGAATCAGCATGCTCTTGTCGGCGACCTCCAGCAGATCGCCCTCGGTGTGCCACTCGATGTTGGCGCCGCAGCCACCGACTGGGTAGTAGCCCTTCTCGTCGCGCAGCTCTTGCGACATGGTGGAGCTGAGCATGTAGAAGGAGGTGATACCGATACCGTTGAAGGAGTAATCGCCGGCCCGCACAGGTCGCTCGGTCTGAGGTTTGATGGTGGTGGTGTCACGGATCACTGTGTCGACGAAGGGATCGGTCTCGCTCATGGCGGTCAGCTCGTTGAACGTGTTGGTCCAGCGACAGCCGGGCGAATCGCAGTTGACCTGCGCCACGCAGTTGTTGGCCAGGTCGATGGCGGCGGTGTCTGCGTACCAGGTGGATCCGGCGTAGCGGCCGTGCGAGTGTCCCGACCACCAGGCCACGCGCAACGAGCGCTTCAAACCGTGCCGATGCTGCCAGAAGACGCGTGCCAGCTCCAGCATGGTTGCGTCGCCGGTGGCGTTGTCGCCGATCCCGACGTGCCAGGAATCGAGATGGCCATGCAACAGCACGAACTCGTCAGAGGATTGGTGGCCCTTGATGTCGGCGACCACCACGGGGATGCGGCGCCAGCCGGTGTCGAGGTTGGTCGAAAGGGCGACGCGTCCCCCGCGACGAGCCAGAGCGATCAGCTCCTGACCGTCAGGGTTGTTCACCGCCGCGACCGGGATGGTCGGCTGCCGCACCATCGAATCGAGATCGGGCGTGCCCCAGATGGTGGTGCAGATACCTTCGTGGATCGCCTGACCAGGATTGATGAAGATGCCAGCCAGCGCCCCGGCAGCCATCACATCCTTGACTTTGCCAGGTGAGGCCATGCCCTCGGTCAGCACGATCTTGCCGGCGAAATTCACGCCGCCCATGTCGACACCGGTCGAGAAGAAGTCGCCCGAGCCGCTCTCCTCCTCGCTGGCCGAGACGTAGACCAGCTCTCCGGAAATTTCTTCGCCGCCGGTCGAGACCGACATCGAGACAGTCTTGGCTCGGAACGATTTGCCGTTCGGCTCGTCGGCCCGCACCGTGGCGCTGAGCGGAATCGAGATGAAGCACTCCGGATCGTAGGCCGCGTAGGGAACACCGGCATCGCGCAGATGCTGGATCAGCGTCTCAACCGCTTCCCGCTCGTCGTCCGAGCCGGAGAGGCGCACGAGCGTTGAGAATTTCTCGATGAGGCTCCATGGGACGTCGAGGGTGATGCTGTCGAGCACCTTGCGTTCGAGCGCCGTATCGCGCCACTGGACGAATGGTTTTGTCGCTGGCATGGAGCCTCTCTTCCTGAATTGCCTGTTGCGTTGCCGTGACCGGCATCCTTCAAATTGTGCGTCTCTTCCCCGCGAGACGTCCCCCGAATGATCGTCCGAAACGCGAGCCAGGTCCAGCCCGAACGGACGCGCGAGTGTGGTAATTTGCCACGCGGAGGGTGGAATGGGTGATCACGTGCACATCCGGCGTGGTGTGACTGAAGATGCCGAGCGGCTCAAAGAGATCGGCGTGACCGGCTGGGAGACGACCTATGCCGGGTTTGTGGAACCGGAGAACCGGCGCAGGTACCTGAACGGCGCGTTCTGGTCGGTCGAGCAGCTGCGATCGGTGATCGCGGAGGAAGCGTCGATCGTGCTGGTCGCCGAGAGTGACGAGCGGACGATCGGTTTCATCACCGTCGAGCCGCACGACGAGGGTGAATACGAGCTGACGCGGCTGTACGTCGACCCGCGACGCGCGCAGCGGCGGAATTGGACGGCGCCTTTGGGACGTAGCGCTCGCCGACCTCCGCGCTCGAAACGTGTCGGGCGTGCTGGTGAACGTCTTTGGCGACAACTGGGCCGGACGGCGTTTCTACGAGCGGCTGGGGTTCACGCTCGCCCTGGAGACCACCACCGACGTCGGACCCAAACCGTCTACGACGTCTGGTACCGGCTGGAGATGTGAGAGCGAAGCTCCTGGGACCGTTGTGTAGGGGAGGACCAAGGTCCTCCCGCCGAAGACGTGGCGAACGTACGCGGGAGCACACGAGGTGCTCCCCTACATCGCGGCCCGAAAGCCGCGCGCCTTCCCGCCTAATACCCCGCCTTTTTGTCGACCACGTTCAGCATCGGCTCGTCGCGCATGAAGCGGCCGATGTTCTCGATCAAGAGCTCGATGCCACGCTCCCAATAGAACGGACCGCGCCCCGACGTGTGCGCCGTGATGACGACGTTCTCCATATCCCACAGTGGCGAATCGGCAGGAAGCGGCTCCGGATCGGTGACGTCGAGCCCGGCTCCGGCGATCTGCCCGCTGGCGAGGGCGGACATGAGAGCATCGCTGTCGATGATCGCGCCGCGGCCGATGTTGTAGATGAAGGCAGTCGGTTTCATCACCTCGAATTCGGCTGAACCAAACAGGCCGCGCGTCTCGTCCGTCAGACGGCAAGGTGATGGCCACGTGGTCCGCCTCGGCCAGCATCTGGTGCAACTCATCCGACCCGTAGATGCGCTCTACGCCGCGCGGCGGCTCTCCCGGATGGCGCCGCGAGCCAAGGACGCGCATGCCGATGGCGTTGGCGCGCCAGGCCAACGCCTGCCCGATATCACCCAGACCGACCACTGCCAGCGTCTGCCGGCCAAGCTCGTACACGTTCAATCCATCGCGTCCATGCCATTCGATGGCGCGTCTGTGCCCACATCAGCTCCGGCAATCCGCGCGCGAAGGCGAGCATCATGCCGAGCAGATACTCCGCCATGTGAGGCGCATGCACGCCGCTGTTGTTGGTCAGGATCAGGTCGCTTTCGATCAGCTCGGGGAAGAGGATGCCGTCCACACCTGCGCCGCCGGCCGCGAACCAGCGCAGCTCCGGATGATTGCGCATCAAGTCGGCGTTGAGTCCCCAGCCAATCAACGCCTGTGCGCCATCCACCATCTCGGGCAGCTTGGCGCGGTCGGTGCAGACGACCACCTCGACATCCGGATAGGTGGATCGAATGCGTTCGACGTAGGGTTGTTCGAGTTCGAATCCGAGGACGAGCTTGGTCAGCTTGGGCATGGCAACACATCCATCCTGGTTGGCGGCCGATGAGGCACGCCGCCGTCGCGGTCGCGGAAGAGGTCAGCCGGGGTACGCTCCGGCCCCGACCGTCCAGTCTAGCAGACGATTCCGCATGCCGGACCAGGAGCAAGGAAGCTACCCTGGATGACAGTTGCCGACTTACTTCTGCGGGCGGGCACAGGTCCCGACCCTACGGACGTACGCGGGGAAAACGTAGGGGCGGGACCTGTGCCCGCCCTTGAGCAGCAATGTAAGCCACGGTCAGACGGTCTGACTGGGTCCGGAATTCTCCATGCCACGCCAGACGGCGGCGATGGCGGCGACGGTCGCCAGACCCATCACGACGACCACGCGCAGCCAGGTGAAGTAGGCGTAGGAGCGCAGCGCTCCACCGTTGAGGGCGTAGAGATCGGGCGCCGCAGAGCGCAGAGCAAGACCCCAGACCAGGATGCCGATCAAG
Organism: uncultured Chloroflexia bacterium; assembly: GCA_963815715.1. Classification (GTDB taxonomy): domain Bacteria; phylum Chloroflexota; class Chloroflexia; order Thermomicrobiales; family Thermomicrobiaceae; genus CALAGB01. The sequence goes on from CAWFHU010000002.1 coordinate 33,789, forward strand.
CTGAGCGCCATGCCGACACTGGCGACGAGCGCTGGAATCCGCGCGTTGCGCACAGTCGATTCACTTAATTCGACACGCGAGACGGCCAGCGAGACCGACGCCGCACTCAAGAAGGCAGCGACCATGACGAAGATGATGAAGGCGCGCACGCCGACCGATTGGATGCCGCCACCGTTTTGGGCCACGGCGATACCCCATCCGAGAACCGCGGCGCCCAGAACGACCGGTACGCCGAGGAGCGCGATCAAGTCCGCGCGGCGCTCGAAGATCACTCGACGCACGACCGAAAGACCGATCGGCAACGAACCGGCGGCGACGGCCAGTGCGGCGATGACGGCTCCGCCAATGACGGCGTAGTAGCCGATCCCGACCGCGGCGTGCGCGTGCATGATCCCAGCCTTGTCCGCGTCCTCGGTCATCTTCTGGAAGCCGAATCCGGCCAGCACGTAGACGATGAAGGCGCAAAAGACGGCGATCTCAGAGCGGCGCAATCGATTGATGAGCATGCTTCGACCTCCCGCGAACGCCGGATCGAACCGCGCGTCGAACGCGCCGCGCAACAGATCGAACCAGGTCCAGAGGCCGGCGCGATGGTCTTCGAGGACCGCCGTCATTTCGGTCTCATAGCGCTCGCGCCAGGCCGGCGGATAGCAGCGAAGTAGTGCGGTAATCTGCATTGGTATCCCTTATGAACTGAAGGCTGCGAGGCGCTGTCGACCGGCCCGCACCACTTCGCCCATGCTGTCGAGCTGTTGTTGTAACACCGTAGCCCCAGCCCCAGTGAGCCGGTACGGCCGGCGTCGCTCCTCAGCCGGGAGCGGCTCGATCCAACCACGCTGCTCGAGGCGCGTCAATGCGCCATAAAGCGTACCCGGCTCGAGCTTCGTGCCGCTGAACTCCTGCACATCCATCATGATGGCGTAGCCATGCTTGTCCCCTCCGGCCAGGCTGGAGAGGATGAGGAGGGCTGGCTCAGAAAACCGCCCCAGGTCGCTGATCTTCGCGGGCATGTGGGTCCTTTCGTTCGGATCTGGTATTGATGATACTCTATTTCGTACCGCTTAGTACGTCTGACGTAATAATACGGCACGGGCGGCGTTGTGTCAACGTCACCGGATTGGGGCGTAATGTGCACCTGCGCAAATGGAAACGACGGATTCGGAATACCGCCCGACGCCCACCGATGACGCGAATAGCAGTCGACAGCGATTGATAGTGGTTGATGAAATAGTTGGGCGCTGCGCCCCCGCCCACGCTGGGCTAAAGCCGCGCGCTGAACTTGGCGAAGCCTGCTGGAAGCAGGCTCGGACGCAGAACAACCTCTGCGAATGCGCCCACCTTTGACCGATTCGGGAGCCCAAACTCAGACCGCTTGAGCGGTCTTCGTATAGATCAGCGCTGCGGCTTTAGCCCGGCGCGAGCGGGGTAATTGCCGGTTTATTTTCTTCAATCACCATTCAACCCAGGTGGAACTTCGGGCGACTGCCCGTTCACTTCGTCAACCACCATCCGTGTAACGGCGCGAACATCGACCTCCGGTCTCACCCCTCATCCCTGCCGAGCCCCGCTTCGCGGGCGCGTTGTCGTAGGCTTCGAGAGGGTGTTCTCTGAGATGGCCTGGCGAAGTGCGGATGTCTTGCGCCAACCAGTCGACCTGAGCCCCACGCTGTGACTCAGGTCGGCCGACGTTCTTCACTTCCACGACCTCGATCCACGAAGTCTAATCAGGAACAGCGAGGATGGAACCTATTCGGTATCGTGGCTCCCATGCTCTCCGTACGCAAATCGATCATCGCTAATCATCGCCCGCGGCCGCTGCTGATGACGTCGGAGGCATTTCGTGTCGAGACGTCGTGACTGTCCGAGTCATGGTCTTCTCCGCGTTCTGGACGACGCGCACCGCCAGCCACCCGGCAGTAGCGATCACACCCGCGAACGCGATCCACATCAGATACAGCGCCGTTGTCGGATGCGCGCTGCTGGTGAAGGCCGTTGCGAATCCAGAGAGAGACGCCTGATCTGCGGCCTCGATCGCAAAGATCTGCGGAATGTAGTAGAGAACCGAACCGACGACCAGGAACGCTGTGGCGAGACGATAGGCCTGCACATCGTCGTCTACGCGATGCGAGAGCTTGACTGCCAGTGCCAGCAGCAGGAAGAAGGCCGCCAGCGATCCGGTAATCGGAAGATCGGACGTCTGCACGACATTCGGCATGAAGAAGACCCAGCTCAGCGCGAAGGTCAACATGAGCACTGCGTCGCGCATCAGCAAATACGACATCCACCACACATCGGCGCCCAGGCGGAGACCGCATCGGCGGAGCGTACGGAGAACATAGGGGCGGCCGAGATGGAGCATCAGGGTCATCGTCCAGAGCGCGGGTAGGAAGGCGACGATGGTGGCCACCAGCCATTGCGCTCCACCGTGAACGAGCGCGTCATTGATCGCGGTTGCGACATCATCTGGAGTCATGCGATCGATCCTTTCCTGATTAGGCGATTTCAGCTCGTGAACGCGCTGCGGGCTACTCCGCTTCCGCGCGGCCACCAGTCTTGAGCGTGTAGCCTGCCGCGATGGCACCGAGTACTGCCAGGAGTCCGACGGAGATGTAGGTCAGTGGCAAGGCCCAGTCTGTGTTGGTGCTCGTCACGAGGAAGTCGCTGATCGACTTGACGGATCCCGTGGCGACGTCACTGGCCTGAACACCGACCACGTAGGGAACGAAGTAGAAGAGGGCGCCGAGGCCCAACAGGGCGGTGACCAGGCGGAAGTCGCGCAGATTGTGATCCGGATCACCCATCAGCTTGACCAATAGCACGCCGAAGAGGCAAGCGGCCGCCAGGCCGCCGGTAAGCGGCAGCGAGTTGCCGGTGATGACGTCTGGGAAAAAGAACATGAAGCTCATGGTGACGCCGGTGACAATCAGGATGTCACGCACGCCGACGTAGATCAGCCAGAGCAGGTCCGCGCCCAATCGGAGCGTGAAACGCCCGATCATGTCGAGGATGTAGGGCCGACCCAGATGAAGGCCGAGAATGACAAGCCAGATGACCGGCAGGGCGGCAGCAAGCGTGCCTTCCATGAATTGCTCGCCACCGTCGTTGATCCCGTTGATGATTGCATTCGTCAGATCTTGAACTGTCACGTTGACACCTCCTTGGCTCCAAACTCGAACAGGGCTCCTCAGGACGTTTGACGAGCGTCCGCTTTTTCGGCACGGCGCGTCAGGACTGTGGGACAGAGATAGGCCAGATCGCATCTCAAGCAGCGGCTGGCCTCACGTTGTGCGTCGGCCTCACTGAACCCGGCCGCCGTCTCCGACGATCGACCTTGACGCACCCCGTTGTGCAGGGGCATCTCCGCGCGCTGGCTCGGGCGCAGATCGAGCATGATTCGACCGTCAGCCGGGAGCGTCGACGCCGTTTCGAACTCGCCTTGTGGCATTTCGGCCGCCTCAGTCGGCGACAGATCCTGCAGAAAGGCATGGATCTGCTGAGCAGCCTTGCGTCCGTGGGCTGCCGCGAGGATGATCGATTGGGGGCCATACGTGACGTCACCAGCGGCGAAGATTCCCGGCGCTCCAGTGGCCAGCGTGGTTGGGTTGATCAACAGCCCGCCCCACGGAGCCACGCCGACGCTCGTGCCGGATGGAAGGAACGACGGATCCGGCGCCTCACCAACTGCGACCAGAACCACGTCAGCTGGCACGTCGAAGACGCTTCCGTCCACCGCGATCGGCTGGCGCCGACCGTCCGCGTCCGGCTCTCCCAGAACCATGCGCTGGCAGCGCACGCCGGTCACTCTGCCCGCGGTGCCAAGCACCTCTAGCGGCGCCGCGAGCTCGCGCAGCTCGATTCCTTCGATCAGCGCGGCATGCACTTCTTCTTGCTGCGCGGGCATCTCGTGACGCGTACGGCGGTAGAGGATCGTAACGCTCCGGGCGCCGCAGCGGATGGCCGAGCGCGCCGCATCCATGGCGGTGCTGCCGCCTCCGACGACGACGACGTCCCCGTCGAGTCGGGTGCCGGGCTCCAGATTGAAGCGCTTGAGGAAGGTCGTCGCGGGGGTCACACCCGCCCATTCCTGTTCGCCGGGGATATCGAGTCGTTGGCTGCGCTGGGCGCCCACTGCCAGAAGGACCGCGTCGAATTGCTCGCGCAGATCCGGCAATGTGATGTCTCGTCCGAGCGCGGTGTTGAGCCGCAGTTCAACCCCCAGGCCGACGATGGCGTCCACGTCATTCGCCAGCTGAGGGCGCGGCAGTCGATAGTCGGGAATTCCGATCGCCATCATTCCGCCCGCTACCGGCATGGCGTCGAAGACCGTCACCGGATAGCCACGGCGCGCCAGGTAGTAGGCCGCACTGAGGCCAGTCGGCCCGGCGCCAACGATCGCCACTCGCTCGGTGTACTGCTGCGTCGAAGGAGGAAATCGACGCGTACGCAGCGTTCCGTGATCCATCGCAAAGCGTTTGAGATCCCGAATGGCGATCGGGGCGTCGAACTCGGCGCGGCGACAGACTGCCTCGCATGGTGCGGTGCAGACCCGGCCGCAGATCGACGGGAATGGATTGGATTCCGAGGCGACCCGTTGCGCCTCGTCATAGCGGCCCTGGGCTACCAGGCTGACGTACAACCCGGCGTTGGTTCCCACAGGGCAAGCGGCCTGACAGGGCGCGCGCAGGTCCTCGGTCCGTTCACCGAGCCAGGTGCGCCAGCTCTGCCAGGTTTCCTTCCGCTCGGCCACGTGCCACGCGCGTCCCTCCCCCCATGGAGTCTCGCCAGGCTCCTCGGGGGTGGCGCGCGTGTACTCGTCGAGCGCATGCCAGCCGTCGTCAGCAGGCACATACTCGACCGGCCCGCGGGCGGCATACGTCACGTTGGTGACGGCGCCTTCGATGGTGATGGCGCCGGTTGGACATTCCTGGGCACAGACTTGACAGCCGATGCACGGGTCGACCTGAATAGGCGCAAGCATCATCCAGGGCTCCGCGGCGGCCAGCCCAGGGATCGGGCTGAGCCGTTCCTGCTCGGTGCCAAGCTCCCCGGTACCGCTCGGACGGCTCATATCCAGACAGCGGACCGGGCAAAGATCCATGCAGATGCCGCAGTTGATACAGGCAAGCTGATTGATGTGAACGCGATATGCCATGCGATCTCCTCTCGGCGGAGGAGCCGGCCCAACTGAGCATTTGCGCGAGCGACGATCGACCTCAACTACTCCGCGACGTCCCGCAATTCGCGGGACCGTCGAATCCTTTCGGGTTCGGGTAGAAAGGCCGCGTTGTGCTCGGCGTTGGGCAACTTCACCACCGCCATCCGGACACTGAACTAAGCTTCAGTCTAGGGAGTCGCGGATCGCGTAACATCCGTGGTACCACCGCATCGGATTGCGTGTTTCCACGTGTCGGCATTGCAAACTTGTATCACGAGTGCACGGAGCCGTTACAAAACCATGTCAGCGATTGTTTGATTGCTTCGCGCGCCCTACGCTGTCATACATAACCGGGCCAGACTTCCGTGGTTGTCGCACGGGAGTCGACGCGCCGAAGTCAACTTGCACGGCTGCGCCGTCGCGACGTCATCGCGTGAACGCGCAGCACCGGGCGCTGATCATCGGGGGCCATGGACGCGACAGTCTGCAGGAAACGCCGTCATCGTCGATGTTTGCCGACGTGGGGAATCTCGAAGAGACGCCATGAGCGTCACGTGATCTCTGGCTTAACGGAGGTGTCGCCACGAAACAGGGCAAGATCCGGGTGTTGATCGTCGACGACCACGCGGTCGTCCGAGAAGGCTCGCGCCAGCTCTTGGAGCAGGACGACTTGCTCGACGTCGTCGGTGAGGCAGGCAGCGGCGCGGACGCCGTGCGTTCAGCGGGCGTGCTGTATCCGGACGTCGTGTTGATGGATCTGGCGCTGCCGGACATGACCGGCGTTGAAGCGGCACGGCGCATTCGCGACATCTCGCCCGAAACCAAGATCGTGGTCCTCAGCGCCTATGACGATCAGGACTACGTGGTCGCCGCGATGGATGTGGGTGCGGCCGCCTACCTGCTCAAGACGGTACGCGGCAAAGAAGTCATCGACGCGATTCATGCGGTCCAGCAGGGCCAGGTTATCTTGCACCCATCGGTCGCCGAAAAGCTGCGGCGTTCGATGCGCAAAACGGATAGTGATGAGCCGGTGCTCTCGCCACGTGAGATGCAGATTCTGCGATTGGCAGCCGAGGGACGGCACAACCGAGACATCGCCAATTCGCTGTCGATCAGCGTCCGCACGGTGGAAGGACACCTCAGCCATATTCTGATGAAGCTCGACGTGACCTCGCGCACGGAAGCCGTCGTGTACGGCGCCGCGCGTCACTGGTTCACCCTCACGTGATCGACCAATCACTCGTCGATCGGAGGAGGAACTGCCGATGTATGAGACTGCCCGCATGAAGTCCAGCACTGTTCAACTTCCACATGATGCCGTTCGCGGTTGGCGCGGCTTTTTGCAGCGATTTTCACGTCGTCTGACCGATCGGCGCTTCTGGTTCGTGCAAGGGTTGATCCTGATCGCGACCGGGATACACCTCAGCTTTGATGGTCTCGAGGCATACAAGGGTGTCCGCTCTCCTGACCTGTTCGTGGTCCTGATGTATGCCATCTTGTTCGTACCGGTCGTCTACGCGAGCCTGAGCTTCGGTCGTGAGGGAGCCATCCCCACAGCCATCTGGCTGGCAACGCTGGCCTTGCCCAGCATCGTCTTCTTTCCACCATGGTCTCGACCGCGTGGCCGAGGCGGTGCAGCATCTAACGATCATCTCCCTGGCGGTATTCATCGCCAGTCGAGTCGATCGCGAAATTGACGCGCGAAGTCAGGCGGAAGCCGAAGCGCAGGCACGCCGCATGTCCGAAGCGATGTATCGCGGGTTATTCGAGAGTGCTGGAGAGGCAATTTTGGTGGTCGATGCCACGGGCGAAGTGCTTCAGGCCAACGACCTGTCAAGCCAGCTCTTCGACCGACCCATTGCCGGCGCTCGCGGAACAAAGCTCGCGGATCTCATCGGCGCACCCAACGCCACGCATCTGCTGGAGGTTGGGCAGAACGGCGAAGTCTTTAGCCAGGACATCTCGATCCAAACAGGGTTTGGACGCGAGTTTTGGGTCGAGCCGGTTTGCAGCGTGGTCGAGAACGCCGCGGGGCAAGAGGTGATTCAGATATTGCTGCGCGATGTGACTGAGCGCCGGGCACGCCAGCTCGGACTCGAAACCTATGCGCGACGGATCACCCAGGCGCAAGAAGAAGAACGCCGCCGCATCGCCCGAGAGCTGCATGACAGCAGTCTTCAATCGGTCGTCCTACTTTGTCGCAAGCTCGATTTGTTGGAACAGAGTTCCGACCTGACTGATGCCGTTCATCGCGCATTGGCCTCTTCGCGAGAATCTGCTGAAACCATCGCCGACGAGCTGCGACGATTTAGCCGTGACTTGCGCCCCTCGATTCTCGACGATCTCGGGCTGGTTCCGGCGCTCCGCTGGCTCGCCAGAGACCTGGAAGATCGCACTGGTGTGCGGGTGAATCTGAGCGCGGACAGTTCGATCGCCCGTTTGTCAGCCGACGTTGAGCTGGGCGTGTTCCGTATGTGTCAGGAGGCCCTCCACAACGTAGAGCGGCATGCTGAAGCCTGCACCGTGGATATAGGCCTGTCGTACGATGAGCGCCAGCTGACGCTGACGGTCGCCGACGACGGCTGCGGCATGAGCATCGATGAAGCCTTGGCGAATTCGATACGCGGCGACAAGCTCGGTCTCCTTGGCATGCAAGAGCGTGCGCGGCTGCTCGATGGCACGGTGCAGGTGGCCTCCGCCCACAGCACCGGCACTCGTATCGAGATCAACGTCCCCATAGCGGACCGCCCTTCTCCGGCATGAGTCTCATTCAAGGATGATCTCGTCATTATGTCACCTCGGTTGGGGGATATCCGCTCGCCGCTATATATTCACGCCCAGAAAGGTGCGGATGAAGTAGACGACCGCCCCGCTCCGCGCCGGTCGCCGCGGTAAAGCCGCACGCATTGACGCCAGTAACAGCACCAGATACAATACTGCTTCTGGTACTGGATTCTGTACTGATCGGAGTGCCATAATGAACACAATTCCCGCCCGCGAAATCAAACGGCGTGGTATCGGCGCGGTCGATCAGGACCTCGAGCAGGGGCCTGTGCAAGTCATCCAGCACGACGAGCCTCGCTACGTAATCATGTCGACGGCGCAGTATGAAGAACTGCAGGCGGAGCGCGACGAGGCTCTGATGGCCCGCATACAGGCCGCGCGGGCGGATCTGGAAGCCGGCCGCTTTCAGCGCATGAGTGCGCGCGAGCTCATGGACGCGGCGCGCGAAGACGAGTGACCTACACGCTCGTCGCGCCGGACGCCTTCGTACGCCGGTTCCAGAGATTCCTCAAGAAGCATCCTGACCTCGAGACAACCGTCTTCGACGTATTGAGGCGACTCGAGGTCGATCCGTTTGATCCGAAGCTGCATACTCATTCGCTCAGCGGGGAACTGAAGGGCTATTGGGGGGTCAGAATCACCTACGCGTATCGCCTGGTGGTGACGATCGAGATCAGCGAAGAGGAGATCATCCTCCTCGACATCGGCAGCCACGACGACGTTTACAGATGAACCCGCCTCAAATCGCATGGAGAGACGCTGGCCTCGCCACGCGAGATCAGCCCTCTACACATTCACGCCCAGGAACGTGCGGATGAAGTAGACGACGAACGCGGCGCTGATGACGTACATCACCGGATGGATTTCGCGCAGCTTGCCCCGAAAGATCTTCACTGCCGTCCACATGACGAACCCCGCGCCGATGCCGTTGGTGATGTTGTAGGTCAACGGCATCAGGACCATGGTCGCCACGACCGGCAGCCCCTCTTCGATGTTGCTGAAGTCGATGCCACGCGTCACGATCACCCGTCCGTCGGGCGTCACGTAGTCCCGCTCGCTGAGTACTCCCATCATCATCCAGCCCACGATGATGAGCGACGGAGCGGTCGCCTCCTGTGGCACCACGTCGACCAGCGGCCAGAAGGGCATCGACAGGAGGAAGAGGATGCCCACCACGATCGAGACGAGCCCCGTGCGCCCGCCGACGCTGACCCCGGCTGCCGACTCGACGTACGTCGTGGCCGAGGAAGAGCTGGCCGCGCCGCCCGCCACGGCGGCCAGCGAGTCGACCAGTAGCGCCCGCTGCGCTTGCGGCAGTTCGCCATTCTCGTCCAGATAGCCCGCCTGACTCCCGACGCCGATCAGTGTGCCCATAGTGTCGAAGAAGTCGGCCATCATGATGGCCAGGATCACCAGGACGGCGGTCAGCACGCCGAGCTCGGAGAAGAAGCCGAACGAGAAGTGGCCGATGCGGCTGAAATCGGGGGCGGCGACCCACTTCGATGGGACCTCTGCTACGCCGGGCGCGAACTGGCTGGTGCCGGTGATCGACTTGGCTACGATGGAGAAGATGGTGGCGCCGACGATGCCCCACAGCAGGGAGCCGCGCACGTTCAACGCGATCAACGCGACCGTCAGGAAGAGCCCGACCACCGTGACCAGCACCGGCACGCCACGCAGATCGCCCATGCGCACCAGCGTCGCCGGATCGGCCACGACGAGCCCGCCCTTGACCAGACCGATAAAGAGGATGAAGAGACCGATGCCGACCGAGATGGCGCGCTTGAGCTCCACCGGGATGGCGGTCATGACGTACTTGCGAATGCCGAAGAGGACCAAAACGGTGATGACGATGCCTTCGGCCACGATCACGCCCATCGCCTGTGACGCGGTCAAGCCCATAGCCCCCATCAGCTGGAAGGCGACGATGGCATTCAGCCCCATGCCTGGGGCGATCGCGTAGGCGCGATTGGTCGCGAGCCCCATCGCGATGGTCATGACGCCGGCCACCAGCGCGGTGGCAGTGGTGACGGCGGAGACGGTCAGCTTGTCGGGGACGTCGGGCGCGGTCAGGATGCTGGGATTGACGAAGAGGATGTACGCCATGACCATGAAGGTCGTGACCCCAGCCATCAGCTCGGTGCTGAGACGGAATTCGGGGAAATCACCGCCGAAGCGCTGACGTGCCAGCTGTTCCAGTCGGCTGGTCGATTCCGGCACGGTCGCCGTGCTCCCACTCGTCTTCGCGTTCATCCAGGCCCGCCTCTCTCCGTGAAAGATTGCCGGCTTTCGTGGGCGCTGCGAACAGATAAGATTGCGAAGTGCGAACGTTCTACTGGCGCACTGTCAGAATGCCATAGGCGGTCTGACGCGTAAATCTTCGCGCTGACAGGCGTATCGGTCGTCTGACGTCTGCAACTCTCGCTGACGCGCAAGGTCGCTGGCATGATTCACGCGATCTCGAAGGATTCGTTATCGCAGAGAACGTCACGTCTGCTGCAAGGAGTGTTCGAGTTGTCGACGTGTAGCTGTCCTCATGCCGGTTGGATAGCTCAGCCGTCGCGCAACCGGTACCTGTTTCATTGCCGGTCTTGCAGCGTCGTGATCAGCCACGACATCACCGTCGGCACCTGGCGCATCGCCCAAGATCCCACGGAAGGGGAGTCGATAAGCGAGACAGAACGCCAATGTGCCTTCGATTCGCTTGACCGTTGGATGACCGAACGCGAGCAGCGCTACGGCCACTCCATCTTCACCCACCCAAAGCATCGCGCCGGCTGAAGGATTGGGCGACGCGGTCAGCGTCGTGGCAAGATCATCCGCACCGTCAGCACCGGCGGAATCTGACCGACGCTTCCCCAGTTCAGCCCGCTGCTCTCTCCGCTGAATGCCCGCTCTTCCAAACCGTCAATAGCGAATCCTGCCGCGAAGAAGGGCGCGAACAGCTCGTGGAGCGGCCGGTGAAAATAGTAATGCGGGTTCGGCTCATCTGGCATTCCGGCACCTTTGCCCGGTGGAACGTCGAGGTAGCCTCGTACCCGCACGCCACGCGTGACCGCGATCTTCCCCTCGGCATCGTTCCCAGCCTCGCCAAAAATGTCGACGGCATTGGAGTTGAAGCAGGGGTGCTGAATACTGAAGACGAAGCGTCCCTCGGGCTTGAGCAGCTTGGCCAGGCAGTTGGCGAGCGTGTCGATGCGGGCCATGTCCATGAGCACCATGTTGGCGACGGCGGCATCGAATCGTGCGACGCCCAGCGCCAGAAGCTGCGCCTCGTCCGTGGCGTCGATGGTCAGGTACTCGATGCGGTCGGCGTGCTCGACCGTCCGTTGCCTGGCATGCTCAAGGAAGACGGTGCTGAAATCGAACGCCACCACGCGCGCGTCTCGCGCCGCCATCCAACGGGCGAAGGCGCCGTTGCCAGTCCCCACATCCAGCACCAGCTCGTCCGGCCGGAGCCTCAGGAGACGTTCGACCGAGGGCTCGATCAACGTCTTGTGGAACTCGTTCCCCTCTCCGTACCGCTCGCTCCAGAATGCCGCCTTCTGATCCCAAAGCTCGCGCACTTCCTGGTTCAAATGCGTCGAATCGCTCATGTGTCCTCCAAGCAGGATCCAAACAGACGAATTGGTCATCGTCGCAAATGTGTCACGCAGCGTCAAGCCGTGGCCGTGCTAGGCTATGGCGCGGACCCTACGTAAACGGGGCACCAAAGAGGGTGGGTATATGACGACGGGGACTGAACGGAGTCACGTGGACGGCACGGAAAACACGTCCGCCTTGATCCGGCGCGGCTTGCTTCTGGAATACGCGACACTGGGCTGGAACGTAGTCGGATCGGTGATCGTCATCACCGCTGCTCTCGCGGCGGGATCGGTGGCGCTGGCCGGATTTGGACTCGATTCACTGATCGAGATCTTCGCCTCGGTCGTGGTCGTCTGGCAGCTCAAGGGGATAGACGACGGACGTGAGGAGCGCGCCCTGCGCCTGATCGGCATCGCCTTCTTCGCACTCGCGGCCTATATCCTGGGGCAGATCATCTACACGTTGGTCCGCGCCGATCACCCAGCTAAATCGATCGGCGGAATCATCTGGCTCGCAGCGACGTTCATCGCCATGCTGCTGCTGGCCTACGGCAAGCGGCGCACCGGTCGCCAATTGGGCAACCCGGTGTTGATGACCGAAGCACACGTGACGGTCATCGACGCCTATCTGGCTGGAGCGGTGCTAATCGGGCTGATTCTGAATGCTTCAGCGGGCTGGTGGTGGGCCGATCCTCTGGCCGGTCTAGTCATCGTCTACTACGGTGCCAAAGAGGGCTGGGAGATCTGGCACGGCGGTGAGTGACGAGCGCTCGCCGCGCGGTTTCTTGGGAAGCTGGAAAGAGCAGGCGCGACGACTCAAGCAGGAGGGGCACGCCCTCTATCTGGCCTATCGCGATCCACGCGTTCCCTGGTATGCGCGCGTCTTCGCCGCCATCGCACTCGGCTATCTCTTCAGTCCGATCGACCTGATTCCCGATTTCATCCCAGTCGTCGGTTATCTCGACGACTTACTGCTGGTGCCCCTCTTCATCCTGATCGCCCGGCGTCTCATCCCCGCCGAGGTGCTGGCCGAGCATCGCGAGACTGCCCGAACGCAAAGCTCGAGCGGAAAACCGGTGAACTGGGTGGCGGCGATCGCCATCGTCATCATCTGGCTGTTGGTCGCTGGCGCTCGTCGGGCTGTTCCTCTGGCGCGTCATCGCCTGAGCGCTCGCCGTCCTATCCGATCACGGGTCCTGCTGGGGTTTCGTGTTGATCTGTGGCCAATCGGGCGGGTTCTCCCACGCCAACTCAACCGGTTCGTGTGGTGAGCCGAACGTGAGGATTGTCGCGATCAACGCGGCCAGCTCACGCGCGGATGGGAAGATGGTGCGGTCGGTAGCAGAAAGCTCCGTCAGTGGCCACCAGCGATGCGCGATGAGCTGCTGCCGTTCCAGCTCGGTGAAGCCCGCATCGTCCACCTCCCACTGCGGGATGGTGAGGAAGAAAAAGGCCTCATCCGACCAGGTGGGTACACCGTCCAGCACGAAGCCACCGCGACGAACTCCAACAACATCACCGAGATCCTCGACGGCAACGCGCAAACCGGTCTCTTCGAAGAGCTCGCGCGCGGCACATTCGGCAAAGGTCTCGTCCCATTCGGCGCCGCCGCCCGCGGGAAACCAGATCTCGCGCACGGTTCCGTCCGGCAGTCGCTCGTCGGCCCGGAAGAGGAGGAGTTCATGGCGATCGTTGACTAGCAGCACTTTTCCAGTGCGGCGTACCGGCAGATCACTCTCCCTGTCCATGACGGCACCTTCCTCAATCCCCGCATCTGCCACGAAACTGTTGCGCTCGACGCACCGATGTTGATGCGTCCGCGATGACCAACAGGCTATCACCAGGGAGAAGGGCTCGCGCCTCACCCCATACGACTGGCCGCGAGCCGGGTTGGAGGAACGTCATGGATGCTCGACGCGCGGAAGGGATCGCCCTGCTCGCCCTCCAGGCCTTCACGACACTCAGCTGCGTCGCCGGAGGGGTCGGCCTCGTCTATGGAACGATTGACCTGCCGCTCGACTGGCTCAACGGCACGTTCTTCTCCGATTACGTCATCCCTGGAGTCATCCTGGCAGGTATCGTGGGCGGGTTTCAGCTCGCGGCGCTCATCTCCGCCGCTTGGGCGTCATTCTTCCTATCTGATGGCGACGGCGCTGGCCGGCGCGGTGCTGATGGGCTGGATGATCGGGGAATGGCTCATCGTGGGGGCGAAAGACTCGGTCATGTTCGGATTCCAGATCGTCTATTTCCTGGTCGGATTCGTGGAGTTCTCGACCGCGAGCGTGGAACTGCGGCGACTCGCGAGCCGTCAGTGAGCCATTCCGACAGACGTCGCCATAACCGCGAAGTGAGGTGTCTTCATGAAATGGCGTGAAGCGGACCGCGTCACTTTGATCATCTTCGAGCTCTTCATGGGCGCGATGGCGGTCGCCTGCGGCGTCATCCTGATGGCCGGGCTGGCCGACGACGTGCTCGGCATGCACACCGACCTATTGGAGGGGACCTGGTTCAGCAGCTACGTTCTGCCAGGGCTCATCCTGGCCGTCGCGGTCGGCGGTAGCCAGTTTCTGGCCGCCTACGCGCTCTGGCGCCGAGAAGCGTGGGACATGCTGGCCTCGTTCGCGACCGGGGTCGTGCTGATGGGTTGGATCGCGGGCGAAGTGTTGCTCCTCGGCTGGATCGCGCCGCACGGGCTGCAGCCCTTCTGCTTCGTCTATGGAGCAGCCGAGGCGATCCTAGCCGTGCGCTATGTTCGGCTGCCGACGATGGGATAAGCGGGACACCGACTCGGAAGACTCGGAAGACGAAGTCGAGAGAAAGAGCATTTGCGTCACACCACACTGAGTATCATGGCTCCTGCCGGTCGATTTCGACCACGCGATCGAAATCGCGGTCGTAGCTGAGAATCTCGGTTATCCCTAACCGCATCATGTGTTCGACGCCAATCGCATCCTCGAAATCGAGCTGGGGCATTGTGGCGTAGCGCTCCAGACCACGCTGCACCACGCGTTTGTACGGGAGCTTGAGACCACTCATTGCCAACAGGGGTCGGAGTCTGGCCGCAATTTCGCCTGGCTCGAGGCCATACTGGGAAAGATGAGGACAGTACGATGACCTGCGGCCCTTAGTGGTCTGGCTCGTCAGCCAGCCCCCGTCTCAGAGCTGTACTCCTGGACGAGTTCGAGACAGGCGGCGCTTAGAGAAGGATCGTTATTGGTGATAAGAAGAATGAAGAAAGAGAGAAAGTAGAAGATGAAAAAGGAATCGCATGGCTCAGGCCATACTGGGACGTGAGGACGTACGTGACCTCGGCCACAATGGTTTCGCTCGTCGCCAGCTCCTCGTCTCCGCGCTGCACTCGCTGGAAGAGTTCGAGACAGGCGCGCGCTTTGGCCGGATCGTCATTGGTAAGGAAGCGAAGGACAATGTTGGTGTCGAGCCACCTCATCGCTCACCGCGGACGCGATCGGGATTGAGCTCGGCTAGGCTCTCCGCGGACTTCGATTCCTTGGCAGACTGCTCAAGCGACGCAATGTCTTCGGGCTGCTGATGTGGTTCGACTGACCCGAACGCTGACTCAATCGTGAAACGTGCAGGATGGAGACGGACTTCCTGGCCCTCCTGCGACCAGGCAACGGTGTCGCCTTCCCTCAGATGCAGTGCGCGTCGGATCTCAATTGGGATGGTCACCTGACCTTTGCGCGTGATGGTGCTTAGGTGCTCCGTCATATCATACGTCCCTCGCAAGGTAGTATATCAATCGATAGGTACTACCAGTTTACGCAGTTCCATCCAAGCCAGTCAAGCCGCGACATGAGCCTTGACGACCACCAAAACCGTTGAGCGCATGCAAACCGGCGCATCCGATGTGGATGCGCCGTACTCTCGTCTCTGAGGTGTGGGTTCTCCGCTCAACTCACTCCAGGCTCTGGAGATAGGCCAGGACGTCGGCGGCGTCGGGGCCGCCCGCTTCAGCGTGGTTGACGAGCGGGATGCCGTGCGGTCCTGGATGGTGGCGCGCCTCCGGGTTCGCCTCGATCATAGCCCGCACTACCGCAAGCTGCCCGAGCATCGTGGCGGCGAAGAGATCGATCCGCGCTCCGTGCGATAGCAGCAGCTCGGCAATATCACGACGACCCATGTGCGCGGCGGCGCCCAATCCTGATTCCCAATCGCCACCACCCCAATCCCAAGTGGCGTTGGCTAGCCTCGGTTGTTCCTGCAGCAAGGCACGAACGCGATCCAGATCGCCATGCGCCACGCCCACGAACGTCTGTACGATTTCGGGGTCGATCGGGGGTGGTCCCTGCATGGAAGCTCCTCCTCGAATTACAGCTCGCGCCTCTCCAGATATCTGTGGTGCACGAGTCTGACATGGTCGCAACGACGCCGTCAATCGCAATCCGCCCTCGCCGCGCGGTATTCACTCGACAGGCAATCCATGTAGACCATGTCCCAGTGCCGGCCGCCGACGAACCAGTGATCGCGCAGCCTGCCTGCCTCGCGGAAGCCCGCCTTGCGATAGGCGCGGATGCCCGGCTCGTTGAACGCCAGCACGCGCAGATACACGCTCTCGAGCCCGAGTTGCGCAAATGCATACTCCAGGACGAGCCGTGTGGCTTCGCTGCCATACCCCTTGCCACGGCAATCGGTCTCGCCGATCAGGATATCGAACTCGGCGTTTCGATGACGGCGGTCGACGTCAAGCAGACCGGTGTGGCCGATCACGCGCATCGTGGCACGCTCGTACAACGCGAACATGATGTGTCTATTGGTTGTGCGGAGACGCTCGTGCCACGCCGCGACGGCATCGCCAGTTCGCGGCGCGGGTATGTCGTACCCACGAATGGTGACGAAATCGTTCATCCAGCGCTGGTAGAGCGGCACCGAATCACGGCGCAACGGACCCAGCGCAATACGCTCACCGACGATATTGAGCTCCGACGGGACGTCATCACTCACCTCGCCTCCCAACATCACCCACTCCTCTCCCGCTCCCACACTCGCGCCGCGGCGGCCATCCTACCGTTCCGAACGTCGACATCGATCAATTGTGCCGCGAACAGAGAGCGTGCGTGCCACCGGCGCGAAAGAACGCGCTCCAGGCTTCCAGCCATTACTCCTAGCCCGCCCCATGACCGATGGGCATCACGGGCCGGACCGATGGGCACTTTGCCATCCCTCAGCCACCTCAAAGAATTCGATCGACACCGGCGCAACCGATCGCGGGTTCGGGCCGAGTCGCCGGAACGCGCGTGCCGGTATCCGTGGGAGTTGGGGGAAGGTTTCATCATGGTCAGGCGTCTTCAGCCGAAGCTGTTAACAGTCATCGCCATATTCAGCCTGGTTCTCGCCTTCGTCCCGGCCGCAGCCGCGCGTGGATCCTCTCCGTTGTTCAGCGGCTTTAGCAACAACCCGCTGGGCGTCGACACGAGTTCCGGATCAGGCACCACCGGCAACAGTTCGAGCACCAATACCTACGTGGTGTATGGCGACGCGCTCGCCTCCGGCTGGCACGACCAGTCCTGGGATGCCAACGTCAACTATGCCTACCCGCGAGGAGCTTACAGCGGTCGCGACTCGATCAGCTATCGCGCCACCGCCGCCTGGGCCGGGCTCGACATCCGCAGCGACAGCGGCGTGAACGGCGCGAGCTACGGGCAGCTCACTTTTGCGCTGAAGGCGACCAAGAACAACCAGCAGTACGCCGTCTACCTGCGTGGGATCGATGGGCAGAATCTGACAGAGCCGGTCTCGCTCGCCGATCTTGGCGGGCAGCCGCTGGCCAACCGCTGGAAGACCTATTCGATTCCGCTCGCCTCACTCGGGGCCGCCGACGCGATGATCGGCCACATCGTCATCCATGAGTGGACCGGCGCGGCACAGCCGATCGTCTACGTCGACCAGATCCAGTTCTCCGGCACGGGCCAGGGAGTGACCAAGAGTCCGAATTCGGCGCCCGTCACGACTCCCGCACCGACGCCGAGTCCAACTCCATCGCCGTCACCAACGCCGGTGACGTCGCCCGTCTCGTCGGCTGACGTCATCTGGTCGGCCGATACCGAGACCGGAAACCTGGATCAGTGGACGCAGGGCCAGTATGGGGAAGCGGTCTTCAATTCCGGCACCGGCGACGTAACCGTCAGCCAGGACGTCGCCCACTCCGGATCATCCGCGCTGAAAATGACGATCACCGACGCCAACGGCACGACGCAGGCCGCGCGCATCTTCCGCTGGAACGATCCGGACGGCAACGCGCTGCCGGCCAGCGCCTACTACAGCGTCTGGTACTACTTCCCGCAGACCTACACGCCCGATCAGTGGTGGGACGTGATGCAGTTCAAGAGTAAATCGAGCAGTGGCCAGACCGATCCGATGTGGGTCCTCAACGTCGGCAATCGCTCCAACGGCAACATGTACTTCTATCTGTGGGATGCGATGCACAGCAAATCCTACGACGCTGCGCCCCAGGTCGACGTCCCGGTTGGCCGTTGGGTCCACATCGAAACCTACTTCCAGCGATCGACCGGCAACAGCGGGCAGATCACGATCTGGCAGGATGGCGTGAAGCTCTTCGATCTGAGCGGCATCCAGACCACGACCAGCGACAACCAGCAATGGGCGCTCTCGAACTACACCGACAACATCAACCCCGTCCAACCCCGTGATCTACGCGGACGACGCGGTCATCAGCAAGAGCTGGGTGCCGTAGGTCGAATCCAAGGCGACACCTGCGCTCGGTCGCGCCACGCCTCATGCATTGGCTTCATCACTACCCATCAGCGGCCGTCCGGATCTTCTCCGGACGGCCGCCTCACGTTGATCTGGACGCGACTTGACCCACCGTTACAGAACCATCGTCAATTTGAATGTTCTGAGGGCGTCAATTTCCCATTGCTACGTTCTTGTAACGCTCCATCTCTCATCAGAGGCGCTTATGTCACGCACCTCGGTGCAGAATCTCCACCATGAGCCGCGAGCGCGGTGTCACCGAATCGGAGGGTCTGAGGTTGGAGATGTTCACGTACTCATCGGAGAAGCTCGGGTATCAGGACATGGGCGGTGGTGAGGAGAGTGTCTGGATCCTCTACCGGCTCAATCACCAGAGCTGTTTGATCATCGGCGTTTTCGGATCGCGCGACGCGGCATTCGACTATACCGAGTGCAACGGTCCGATCGGTCAATCAGGCTGGATCGAACCACGGCCAGGGCAGCGCTTCTGGCAGTATCAGACCGAGCTGTTCGCCTACTTTCTCGAGCAGCATCAAATTCGGCACCGAGCCGGCGAAACGCAGGATGCCATGGTGCGGGTGGGGCCGATGCACGACTAGATTCCGGAGCGCATTCATCTTCAGCCCGCCTCTGATGGACTGAATCATCTCTCAGACATCATCATCTCTTCACCGCGAGGGCGGAGCTTCGGGGGCTCCGCCCATAGCTTCCTCCTCGGAACTCACGAGACCGCCACAACCACGACACGTTCGCAAGCCCCTCACCCGATCTTGTCGCCGAATTGCGCGCACATTCGATGCACGTTGTGCTTCAATATGCCCGCAAAGAGTGCAGGTGTTGCGCCGAGTCTGCTCGACACGCTCATTTTTCCCCCGCTTGCGCGATGAGAGATTGACGAAACCGGAGTACCAGGTGAATTCAACGAAGCCAGCTGGCGCGCCACCGCGGCTCGGAAACTCAATCGTCGCCGGAAGCGGTGAGAACGACGCCGCACGAGAGCTCTCGACCCTGCTCGAGGTGTCGCGTCTGATCACCTCGGTTCTGGAGCTGACGCCGCTGCTGGAGCTCATCCTGACGCAGCTCAACCGGGTGGCCAGCTACTCCGGAGCGTCAATCTGGCTGCTGGATTCCGACGGTCTGGTGCTGGTGGCGGACAGGGCCCCGGTGGGACATCCGGTCGCGTCTGGACTACGCATCCCGCGGGAGAAGCTCAGCTGGGTCGACGGAGATCCCGCCAGCGTGATCGTGGCCGACGTGCAGGACGAGCGAGATCAAAGCGCGGGCGCCCGCAGCTATCGCGCGGCGGTCGGTGGCCGCTTCGACTACAGCCATTCCTGGATGCGTATCCCGTTGGTCTATCAGGGGAAGACGATCGGGATGATCAGTCTCTCGCACGTCGACCCGGGTCACTTCACCTCCCGCCATGCCGATCTCGCCATGGCCATCGCCAATCAGGCGGCGGTCGCCATCACCAACGCCCGGTTGGTCGAGCAGGCGCAGACCATGGCCGCGCTAGAGGAGCGGCAGCGCCTCGCGCGCGAGCTACACGATTCGGTCACCCAGGCCCTCTTTTCGACCACGCTGCACGCTCGTGCGGCGCAGCTGGCCTTCGAGCAGACCGGGCTCGATGCGGACGGTCCGCTGGGCCGCAGCATCGCCGACGTGCGGGAGCTGACCCAGGGCGCGCTGGCGGAGATGCGCGCGCTCATCTTCGAGCTGCGTCCCGGAGCGCTGGCCGAGGAGGGCCTGACCCAAGCGCTGCGCAAACAGGCCGCGGCTCTCAGCGCGCGCGAAGGAATCGACATTCTGGTCGATCTGCCACAAGACCGTCTTTCACTCAGCGTAACTACTGAGGAGCACCTCTATCGCATCGTGCTGGAGGCGCTGCACAACACCGTGAAGCACGCTGGTGCTGAACACGCCTGGGTGAGACTCACCCGAAACGACCGAGAGCTGACGTTCGAGGTGATCGACGACGGCGCCGGATTCGATCCCGCTCAGCCCGCACCGGGGCACATGGGTCTGCACACCATGACCGACCGCGCCAATGCCATCGGCGCCACTCTGTCGATCGATAGCACCCCAGGTGCTGGAACGAGCGTGCGCATTGAGCTCCTCGCCCATCCAGCAACGAGCGGCAACGAAGGAGAAGACCAGACGTGACTGGCGAATTCGAGACGAGCGACGCACCCATTCGCCTGCTGATCGTCGATGATCATGCCGTGGTCCGGCGTGGACTGCGCGCCTTCATGACCTTGATGCCAGACATGCAGGTTGCCGGTGAGGCGTCCAACGGTCGTGAGGCGCTGGACGAGCTGCGCCGTCAGGATGCCGCTGGGACGCCGGTCGACGTTGCGCTGATGGACCTGCTCATGCCGGTGATGGACGGCATCACCGCCACCGCCGCCATCAAAGCGGAGTTCCCATTGGTCGAGGTCGTGGCGCTGACCAGCTTCATCGACGAGGAGAAGGTGCAGGCCGCGCTGGAGGCCGGCGCTTCCGGGTATTTGCTGAAGGATGCCGAAGCGGATGAAGTCGCGGCGGCGGTGCGGGCCGCGCATCGTGGAGAGATGCACCTGGACCCGGCGGTGGCCGCGCGCTTGCTGCGTTCGCTGCGTGCACCACAGCGCGCCAACCCACTCGATGAGCTGACCGAGCGGGAGCGGGACGTGCTGCGTCTGGTGGCGCAAGGACACGCCAACAAGGAGATCGCTGTCGAGCTCGGCATCACCGAGCGGACCGCTCGCACGCACGTCAGCAACATTCTCAGCAAGCTGGGACTGGCGTCCAGAACTCAGGCGGCCCTCTTCGCCGTCCGCGAAGGATCTGGTCGACGAAACCGCAAGCTGACTCATCTACGTCATTTGTCGCGTGGTCTCCTACGTCATTGACGGCTGGAGACGACCCGTGCTCCCGTGCTCTACTGAATGGGAGAAACTCCCGGTTCGGGAGATCGAGCGGAGCGCGAGGACGACATGGTGGGCGACGGAATGTGGCAGAGCGACGGACGGGCTGAGGTGCTGATCGCCGACTCCGACCGGCGTGTGCGCCAGGCGCTGCGGGCTCTTCTCCAGACCGATCCTCAGCTCGTCATCGCGGGCGAGGCGGACAGCGTCGACGAGTTACGTCGACTGACCGCGCGGAAGCACCCAGCCGCGATCGTGCTCGACGTGCTATTGCCACGGGCAGCGGACGGGCTGCGTGCCATCACCGATATCTCCCGCGAATTGCACTGCCCCATCCTGGTCCTCACCAACGGACTGAAGTGGCGAGATGCGGCGCTCCAAGCGGGCGCCCGCGAGGTACTCGACAAGGGGATCGACGCCGATCTGCTGCTGCGTGCCGTATCGCGCCTGGTTCACCCCGACAACATCTGACGGAGAAGGACGCCAGATCAGAACCCAGCCGACTCTGGCGTCTCCCGCCACACCGCTGAGCTGAAGCGGGATTCAGGGATCGAGATGAGCCCGGCAGCATTCAGCGCATCGATGGCATGGGCATAAGCGACGTGGTCAAACCAGCAGAAGAATTCACCGAAACTGGTACCCGGCGTACTCGCCGCGCTCAGGGAGCTGAACAGATCGTCGAGAGACGATCGCGCTTCCAGATAGGTCGCAAGCAGATCCTCCGAGGCACGACGGGCGACCGCTCCCCAGCGCTCAGTGTCGCCACTATCGATCCACGGTATCCCGAGCAACCGGGCCATTTCATCCGGAGTGCGCTCTACGCCCTCCGACAGCAATGCGCTGGCGGCTCGCTCGAGCTCCTCTCGGGCCAGGTTGACGTCATCGCCGAAGGTGTACTGACCGAAAGTCAGCAGGTCCCAGCCATCTCCAGTCAACGACGTCGTCCGCTGGCCGTATTTTCCGAGCAGCTCGTGGTCACCTTCGATCAGCCAGAAGTAGTAGCGTGCCTCGGTCCGCCCTGGGCTCGGTCGAGCCGGAGCGGCCGGCATGAGTGTCCCGTCGTGCGCAAGAGCATCGAGCAGACCCACATCTAGAATGCGATCTCCGACGAGGAGAAAGGCGAGCTCGGCGAAGGTCGACCGGCCGCTAACGTCGAGCACCGCGAAGTCGCGCTCGAGCCCAACCCATTGCTGCTTCAGCCGATCGGCCAGACGCTTCCCGAGCACTGTGGCGTGCGCGTCGACGATCCGCGTCTCCTCTTCAGTCGCGATGAGGACGTTCGGGCGAAAGATTCCGGACTCGTCGACGACGAGACTGGCCTCGATCAACGGCGCAAGCTCGGCTCGAAGCCGGTCGGTATCGAGATCGAATGATCGTGCCAGCACCTCGGCGGTCGCGCCGCCCTGCATACCCCGCAAGAGACGCAGCCGGAGCGTGGTGAGAACGGCGTAGGGATCGCCGTTCCCCGCCATGACGGCATGCAGGCGATGCGTCGGATCACAGAACGGCATCAGGTTCCCCATCCCGAACAAGCGCGCAGTGCGTCATAGCGCGAGCTCCGATTCGACAATCGGCAGCCGCAATCCGGTCCGTTCCTGAAACATGGCATAGGCGGTCGATAGGTGCGTCAGGTTCTGCCGCATCTGCACCTCCGCTCCAGCTCGCATGCCGAAGACTTCACTTCCAGCCTGCAGGGAGATGACCATCGAGGCGATGCGACGCAGGCAGGCGGCCGCCTCGAAGAATTCCAGATCGACGACCGGCTCACCTGCTTCGCGTTCGTATCCGGCCAGAACGGCGTTTCGCGGCCGCTCTCCGCTGTTGGCGCTGATAAGCAGCAGGGTCCAGGCGAGGTCGAAGCGCGAGTCGGTCACCTCTGCGCTGGTCCAATCGATGACGACGGGGCTGCCATCGCGGCGCAGCAGCACGTTCAAGGGGTGGAAATCCCAATGGACCAAAGCCAACCGGCCGAGAGTGATGCGCGGCGCTTCGTGGTCCAGCCAGTCGAAGGCTTCGTCGAATTCTCTGAATCCGAGCGAGTTGATCCAGTGTCGCATCCCGGCGCTCCAGCGTGCGGGCGCGTCTTCAATGCGATAGCTGGCAGGGTCCAACACGAAGGGACGCCAATCGAGTCGGTGCAGATCGACGAGCAGGCGACAGAAGAGAGCCAGGTGGGGTCGAAGCTCATCATCGCCGTTTGCTCGCACCATCTGAAGGCCGAGGATCCCTCCCTCGACCCGCTCCATCAGCGTCAGGGGAGCACCGAGCGGTGACTCGGTGTTGACCGCGTCGACGCGCGGCACCGGGTAGCCAGCCTTGTCGAGCGTGCGCAGCACACGGAACTCCCACTCGGCTTTCGTTGTCGCTCCGCGTCCCAGATAGATGCGCAGGATCAGTTCGCGGCGAGCCGGTTCGCCCTGCTCCTGCCCGTCCAGATCAAAGCGATAGACATCGCACTCCCAGCCATCGCTGATCCGTTCCAGCCCGTGGATCCGCTGCGACTGGAGTGCTGGGTACGCCTGAAGACAGACAGCGGCCAACCCCTGGCGCATATGTTCGATCTCAATGCTCGACACGTGATCTCTCCTGGCACGTTTGCCCGCGCGAATACGGCCGGACGGGACCCCAAGCCCCGCGTTTCTGGCAACGAGGATAGCATCGCGACGATCCTCGCCCATCGTCCGAAAGTGCAGGTGCGCCGCGTCACGCTCTACGTCATTCGTCGCATGGTCCGTCAGCCCTTTGACCCAGCCCCTGCTCGGCGAGAAGCCCGATGTGAGGTAGCCGGCCAAACCCTAAGCTGAACACATCGAGATGGTCGATAGTTGCGAAGGAGAAGCGCACGATGACGGCGAGTATGACGTTCCCGATCGATGGACAGAGCAGCGGCTGGTCATGGATACGGCGGCACCGCACGTCCGCCGCGGCGGCACTGGTCGCGGGGCATATGGCGTTCTTCGTGGGTTCCGCGCTGGCATTTCGCGTCTTCATGCCGGACGTCTCCGGCTACGTGCAGAGCGGGCTGATCACCATCCTGGTGGCGCTCGCCTGGGCAGTGGTCCTGCTGCGCGGCGGCTGGGCACATGAGATCGGTTTCACGCGACCGGCCGAATGGTCGCACCTGCGGCTGCTGATCTTTCCGGCCGCGCTGGCGCTGCTTCCGCTCTTCGGCGGTGTGCATGGAGCCAGCGTCGCCATGCTCGCGCTGATGGTCGTCGGCTACGCCGCCACGGCCCTCTTCGAAGAGTCTCTCTTCCGCGGGGTGCTGGTGCAGATGTTTTTGGATCGCGGAACGACCCGGGCAATCGTGATCTCATCGCTCCTGTTCGGTTTGATTCACCTGCAGAACGTCCTGTTTCGCGACAATCCGATGATGGTCTTCTCGCAGGCGATTGGAGTCTTTTGCTTTGGTGTGGGCTACTCGATGCTGCGGCTGCGCACCAACACCATCTGGCCACTCATCGCGCTCCACTTTCTGACCGATTTCACGCTGCAGCTGACCAATCTGCCGCTCGGCGCCAAGATCGGCCTGATGGTGGCTCAGGACACGGCCCTGCTGATCTACGGCATCTATCTCTACCGCCGCGGCGTCAACGTCACGGCCAACGCGGCAGCCTAACCAGTAACTTTGTCGTCGATTTGATTGAGAGAGGGACATCCGATGAGCACGACCGACGTGGTACTCAACCTCGGTATTCTGGTCCTGATGATTCTGACGCAGTTCGGCACACGACGCTGGCATCCACGCAAGCTGCTCCTCCCGCTCGGGATCGTCGCGGCCGCCGGCCTCTACTTCCTGCCGGGCTCGCCCACGATCGGCAACGACGTCAAGCTCGACGTCGTCGGGATCGCGGCGGGGATCGCCTTCGGCATGCTGGCGGCGGCGCTGGTGGACGTGCGACGAGATGAGGAGGGTGTGACGACCACACAGGCTGGCATCGGCTACGCGCTCGTTTGGACCGTCGTCGTCGCCAGTCGCATGCTCTTCGCCTGGGGCGCCGATCATGCCTGGTCAGCTCAGATTCGCGACTTCTCGATCCAGCACCTGATCACCGGCGCTGACGCCTGGCGCACCGCGTTCGTCCTGATGGCGCTCTCGATGGTCTGCGCGCGCAGCCTGATCACGGCTATGCGCGTCAGCGTCCTTACGTCGCGCCGCTACTCAGTCGCATGAGGCAGTCTTTGGACATCCGTTATCAACGCCAACGCTGGGGCCGATTGACCCCAGCGTTTCTGTCTTCGTCGCAGCCCGCTTGTGCCACTTCGGCGCTCACGCTACGATATTTGAAGCACTGTGGTCGAATGTGTCGCCTCACACCACCGGAGTTCCTCGGGCAGCGCAGCCTGGGAGCCGACGTCTGAGTCGCGACGCGGGCGATCGCCTGCTCCCGGCAAACATCCTTGGTTAAAGAGAGAGGGAAGCTCAATGTGTTTTGATTCCGGCGCGCGGCCACCGATCGCCCCCATCAAGGGAGGCTCGCTCGACACGCGCGTGCTAACGCTCGAAGCGGCCGACGGCGCCAAGTTCGCCGCCTTCGCGGCCCGCGCCGCCCATCCCACCGGTGTCGGCGTGGTGATCCTGCCTGACATTCGCGGCCTGCATCACTACTATGAAGAATTAGCCGAGCGCTTCGCCGAAAACGGCTACGACACCATCGCCATCGACTACTTTGGCCGCACGGCGGGAGTCGGCCGTGACGACGCGCGCGGCGACGACTTCGATTGGCAGACCCACGTGGCGCAGACCAAGGCGCCGCAGATCAGCCAGGACACGGCAGCCGCGGTCGACTATCTCAAGTCCGAAGAGGGCGGCAGCGTCAAGGCGATCTTCACGGTCGGCTTCTGCTTCGGCGGCAGCAACTCCTGGCATCAGGCGGCCAACGGCCACGGACTTTCGGGCGCCATCGGCTTCTATGGGCGCCCGACCGGCACGACACGCGACGGCACCCCGGCGCCGGTCGAGCGAGTGGACGAATACACCGCGCCGCTGCTGGGGCTCTTCGGCGGGGCCGATCAGGGCATCCCGCAAAGCGCGGTCGACGAGTTCGATCAGGCGCTCACCGCGGGCGGCAAAGAGCACGAGTTCAAAACGTACGAAGGCGCGCCGCACAGCTTCTTCGATCGCCGCTTCGCCGAGCACAAGGAAGCCTGCGACGATGCCTGGCAGCGCATCCTCGGCTTCATCAAGAAGCATAGCCCCGCCAGCTAGCAAGGTCTAAGCCGCTAAGAAAGCCCCGCGGGCACCTGTTTGGACGAGGCAGACGCGATGACGTCGCCAGATCCAGACAGTGCCCGTTCGTTTCGCCACCTCTCCCATCCGAGGTCCTCGCAATGTACCCGTGCGCTCCCCCCTACAGCATTTTTCAGAGCGGTTGCCTGCGCGCAGGTGCCGTGGGAGCACGTGTCCTCGGTCGTCGTCTGAAGGGCGTCATAAATGTCGCCCCTACGATTGTTCTCCGTAGGGGCGTCATAGATTGTCATGCGAAGATAGAGGCGCCAAGGGAAGGCGAAAGGGAGATGTGCCAGGAGGGGGATGAGTGGGAAGGAGTCCCGCATGGAGTCCCTCGAACACAAGCCGACGCGGAGTGAAACGGAGGTGGCCGAGCGGCAGCGGATGGTGGCATTGGCCGACCAGGGCTGGACGTACGCGGCGATTGCCGCGGCGATCGGGTGCAGTGTCTGGACGGTGGGGCGGTGGGTGCGCGCTGCGCGCCGGAGTGGGCCGGCGGCCTTGGTCTACAAGAGTCGGCGCCCCACGACCCCACATCCCTTGACCACACCACCGGCGATTCAGGCGCGGATCGTCGCCCTGCGGGAAGCCCATCCAGGCTGGGGTCCGCGGCTCATCCAGCGGCAGTTGCGCCGGGAGCAGTCGGCGGTGATCCCCTCGGAGGTCACGATTCGGCATTGGTTGCGCCACCACGGCTTTCCGTCGTTGCGTCCCACCACCGCCAAGCCCCTCGGCTGGGCCACCCCGGCCGCGGCGTCCGGTCCCGTTTGGCAAGCGGACTTCAAGCAAAAAGGGGGGTCTCGTATCTGACGGTGGTGCAAGGACCACGGGCGGGCGCGTGCTTGCTGGCCGAGCCGACGGCCGGGGAACGGATGGCGGAGGTCCTGCCCCGGTTGGCCCAGTTGATGGCGCGGCGTGGCGAACAACCGGCGGTGCTGCAGACCGATCGCGGGCCCTGCTTCATCGGGGCGGAAGGGGGGACCAACGTGGCGGTCCCCGGACGGTTGACCCTCTGGCTGTGGGGAGGGGGCATCGTGCATCGGCTGCTGCCGCCGGGGAAACCCTATCGGAATGGGGCCGTGGAACGCTTCAATGGGGCGATTGAGCGGAGTTGGCAGGGCGAGGCGGACGGACTGTCGGCCCTCCAAGCGGTGTGGAACGAAGGCAAAGGATCGGGGCCGGCCGGGATGGCCTATACGGGACGGGCGGGCTTTCAGCTCGCGCGGGTCTGGGCCGGGCTGGCGACCGTGCGGGTGAAGCGGAGTGTTGATCGGCAGGGCAAGCTAAGTCTCTGGGACCGGCCGGTTCGCGTCGGGCAGGCGTGGGCGGATCGCGTCGTGGTCGTAACCTTCGATGCGGAGCGAATGGTGGCGGTCATTCGAGACAAACGCGGCGAGGCGATCGCCGAACGGGGGCTGCCCTGGCTCACCGAAGCGTGGATCTGGGACGGGACCGACCCCGATCCCTCGTCGTCCCCACGGCGCATGGCACCTCCACCTTTCGATGTGGCCGCCGACTCTATCTTTCGATGACAATTTATGACGCCCCAGTTAACGCCTCTCGGGGCAATCCTTCCGCAAATTGCTCTAGGGGACTGCCCCTATTCCTCCTCGAGATCCCGCGTTTTTCCGGGCGAAGATTGAGGCCACGCCCTCATGCTCCTTTACCGAGCCGGTGATGTACTGGACTACATCGCGCGAAACTCAATTCGGTGGACAGATCACGAAGGGAGCAGAACATGACGGCATCTCGCTCGGACCAACGATTCGAGGCACGTCCCGCTCAACTCGCGGCGATTTCGTTCATTGGGAGCGTTGTCGTTCAGATCATCTGGCGCATGGCGATTGCCCCCGCGATCCTGGGAAACATCGATCCGTCGTCGGATATGCCGCCGCGGGATCGGGCGACCCTGGCGCTCGGGCTCCTGTGCGGCGCCGCCATCATGGCAATCGGAATGGCTCTCCTCTCGAGAGCGCTCGGCGGAACGAACGGCTACGCGCTGAGCCAGTGGGCCGTTGGGTCCGCTTCGTTGGGATTGGTGTTGCTGGCCACGAACATCGCGCTCCTCTTCGCGAAGTCGCATTTCCTGGGTCTCATCTATGTCTTCGCGGTCCTCACCTCCGCATCGTGGATCCTTGCCTGCGTCTCCTGCTATCGGGCAAGAGTCTTGAAATGGAGCGCGTTGGCAACCGGCATTCTGGCCGGAGTCTGTGGTGCCAGCATCGTGTCAGGTGCATTCATCGTGTTCGTGATGTCGCTGTCGCTGCTGCCGCTCGCGATTGGGCTCATATTGCGGACGCGTCGAACGACCAGTACAGTCACGGCGCCAGGCGTCCGTCCAGATATCGCGTAATCGAGCCATGTATTGCTCGCGAAATTCGTAGCGATGGGGCTCGAACGCGCGGTGATCGAGTAAGATCTGGAAGATTCCACGATTTCGCGCAGAACTGACCATTGGACGGCCGATATCCTCCGCGGAGCAAGGACGTGTCGAAGCTGATGAGTACGCTCGGTAGTCGCTCAGATGTGACGTCCCTCGGCGCTCCGCGGAGGATCCCAATTCCCCTACTCGCACGGCTCAGCTGGGGTTTCGCGGTCCTGTTATTTGGCATCACGATGGCGCTTGACGTTCACGGAAGCCGGAGCCCAAACGCACAGGTCGATTCGCCAGTTTCGATCTTCACCCTGCTGATGGTGTTTCTGGCCTTTTCGACCGTTGGCATGATGATTGGGGTGCGCCAGCCAGAAAACCGGATCGGCTGGGTCTTCTGTGCGGCCGGCCTGACGTATATCGGCGTCTGCTGTGCTCGGATCTATGCCCTGGACGCCCTCTCCGCTTCACCCGGGAGCATGCCCGGCGAGTCCATCTTTGCGTGGGTCGCCGCCTGGCTCACGATTCCGCCGGTCTATCTCATCACCACATTCCTTCCGTTACTCTTTCCAACTGGCAACGTTCCGTCGTCGCGCTGGAGCCTGCTGGCCAAACTGGCCCTCGGCGGCATGATCCTCACCACGCTTGAAGTCGCATTTTCGCCCGGCCACCTCCCCAATCCTGGATTCACATCGATCGACAACCCTCTGGGCCTTCACGGCATGCTGGGATCCGCGGTACACGCCACGAGATTCATCGTCGTGTTGCTGCCCATCTGCGCGTTGCTGGCGACCGCGTCGCTGTTTCTTCGACTACGACGGTCCTCGGGTGAGGAACGCCGTCAGCTTGGACTCTTCTTCAGCGGTCCAGCGCTCATCGCCGCGACGTTTCTCGTCGTCCTGCTGCTCGGTCTCTCCGGGCACTCCACGACTACGGCACTGAACGTGGCGCGAGTTATGTTTGCCGCTGTACCTATCGTCGCCGGGGTCGCGATTCTTCGCTATCAACTGTGGGACATCGACACATTCCTCGACCGTACGTTGGTCTATGGTTCGCTCACTCTAGCGATCATCGCGCTCAACGTTCTCGTGGTAGGCGGCATCGGCACATTTCTTCACCTGCACGGGGGCCTGCTGCTATCGGTTGTCACGACGGGAATTGCCGCGGTTCTGTTTCAACCACTGAGAACTCGCCTGCAACTCATCGCGACGAAAATCGTCTACGGCGAACGAGACGATCCGTACGCCGTGATTAGCGCGTTGGGGAAACGACTGGAAGGGACGCTGTCCGTCGATGCCGTCCTCCCGACCATCGCGGCCACGACCGCCCGGGCGCTCAAGCTGCCAAGCGTTTCAATCTGGCTCGTCGACGGAATCGGGTTTCGGCTGGGAGCAGCGCATGGCTCCGAGATCGATGAGCATCAAATCGAGGACGCTGACGCCGTTGCTCTACTTCGGGCCAATATTCTTCACGGAGGCGACGGTCTAACTATCGACCGTTTCGCTCCCGACAGCCGCATCGGAGTGGTGCTGGTTCGATCGCAGACGACGCTCATCCTCCCGCTGACACATCGGGGCGGACTGGTTGGATCGCTGTGCCTCGCTCCACGCGGGAACGCCGAGCGGTTCTCCGCCGCCGATCTGCATCTGCTTCGTGGACTCGCGGCTCAGGCGGGCGCGGCCGTGGAGTCCGTAACACTGACCGAACGCCTGAAGACATCTCTAGAGGAAGTTCGTCAATCTCGCGAGCAGCTTCTCGTGGCGCAGGAAGAGGAGCGGCGCCGCATCCAACGAGATTTGCACGATGGGCTTGGACCGGTGCTGGCGGGAATACGCTTGCGATTGGAAGCATGTCTCGATCAGGCACACGAGGAGCAATCCACGCTGGTTGAAAGCCTCGAACGACTCTACGAGCTGGTTGATCAGGCGTCCATCGAAATTCGTCGCCTCATATACGAAGTTCGGCCGATGGTTCTCGACCAGCTGGGCTTCGTCGCAGCGTTGCGGCACCACATTGAGCGGGTCCAGTCGGAATCGCACCTCACCATAGATACAGCCTATGATCCAGCTATCGAGATAGAACGGAGTATGGAAGTCGCGCTTTATCGCATCGCGCAGGAAGCGCTGGTGAACGTGCAGAAGCACTCCCATGCACGACACGTCACTGTGCGGCTGCAACGCCTGGAGGACGTCGTGACGCTCGAGATAGAAGATGACGGCGTTGGGCTCTCGCTCGAGACTTCTCAGTTCGCGAACGGGAACGGGCTGGGTAACATGCGCTGGCGTGCGGAGTTGCTGGGCGGGACGATGGACGTCGGTAACCGGTGGCCAAGCGGCACGATTGTGATGGTTCAGCTTCCCAGCACCGTGGTTGCGGCTCGCGAGGTCACATGACAGACACTGCCGGGAGCCCGATTCGCGTCGTGCTGGCGGACGATCATCCGCTCTTTCGAGAAGGCGTGGCTGCGCTCCTGGCACGGACTTCCGACATCCTGCTCGTTGGGGAGACCGGAAGCGGGGAAGGAGCGCTTCTACTCGTCGACGAACTGCGGCCGGACATCGTACTCATGGATCTCAAGATGCCGGGAATCGGAGGCGTCGAATCGACGCGACGCATCGCAACCCACTACCCTGAGGTTGGAGTCATCGTTCTGACGATGTCGGAGGAGGACGAATCGGTTTTTTCGGCCATTCGGGCAGGCGCTCGAAGCTACGTTCTCAAGGATGCCGATCGAGGTACGTTGCTTCGTGCCATCCGGGCGGCGGCGCAGAACGAAGTGTTACTTGCGCCTTCAATTGCGCATCGAATTTTTGGCCGGATCGATCATTCACAGACGGGAGAGGAGCGCTCCGAAGAGGATCTTCCAGCGTCCATCCGTTCGCTGACCGCAAGAGAACGAGACGTGCTCAGTCTCATCGCCAGGGGGTTGCGCAATCGAGAAATCGCCGACCAGCTCTACATCAGCGAAAAGACCGTTGGTAATCACATCTCGAACATCTTCTCCAAGCTGGAGGTCGAGGATCGAAGCCAGGCGATTGTGTTCGCGCTGCGGCACGGGCTGGGAGAATCTGAACCATAGATTCTTCGCCTTGAACGGGCTCACGCTCTTCCAGCGACCGGACCATGATTGCCGCCAATCCAGACCTACGACAACGTCGATCGAGGAGAAAGGAGCCCTCATGCCTGAAAACAGCGCCACGCCGATCGAATCTCTGGGGCTCTCCGCGCCCTCAGTGCGTGCCCTCACCGTCGCGGGTTATACCTCTCTCGAACAGCTCACCCACGTCACAGTGAAAGACCTCAAACCGCTCCACGGCTTCGGGCCCAAGACGGTGCGGCAGCTTCGAGAAGCCCTCGCTGCTCGCGGCCTCTCCTTCGCCGGAGAATGACCGCCCGGCTTCAAAAGCCAAAGTTATGCCGCCTCCTCGCCACGCCCTGAATACGCAAAACGTAGTATGGGAGATATTATTTTCCACATTTTTGAACCGGCGCCCGCGTCGTCTTCATGATTGATCAAATATTGGTCATTTTTTGGACTTCCGAAGACCCTTCCTGACTGCTAGATTAGTGCGATCGGATTAGCTCCATCTTCAGGAAAGGACCCAGCTCAATGAACGCAAAGGATCTTCTTCTCGGGCAGCTCGGAAGTGCGCACGCAACGCTTGAGGCAACGGTCGGCGACATTTCGAGCGAAGACGCACATCGGGACCTCGGCGGACACGCTGCCCCGATCGCAGCCAACTACGCCCACACCGTCCTCGGCGAAGACTTCCTGGGTTCAATGGCCGACGGAAGCCAACCACTCGCGATGGGTGAATGGGGCGGGCGAACTGGTGTCAGCGAGATCCCTCCGATGGACGGTCAGTGGGAAGCCTGGGGAAAGCATGTAAACGTCGACCTTGCCCAGTTGCGCGAATACGCGCAGGCCGTCTACGGCAAGACTATGGGGGCCCTCTCTTCGATGAGTGCCGAGGATCTCGACCGTCCGCTCGATCTCTCGATGCTCGGGATGGGTGAGCAGAGCGTGGGTGTGTTGTTCGGAGTTCTGGCAACGCATGCCTCGATGCACACCGGCGAGATCTCGAACACGAAGGGGGTGCAGGGCTTGAAGGGATATCCGTTCTAAGCAGACGTCGGACCTGCATCCCCTCCCTTATACAGGCCACTCCACTGCTTCTCAGCGGCTGATCCTGTGGATCGGCCGCTCGTCATTCAGCCTTGACGCGGTCTTAGCGGCCTGAAGCTCGACCCTACCCCGCCATGGCCCGCGCCATGATCTCTTCCACCACCTGCGTCTTGGCGTCGGCGTAGTCTTGCAAATAGCGCCATTCACGCTGAGCCAACGCTACGCTTGGTCCGTTGGTAGAGCTCACGATCGGCATCGTCGCGGCGCAGGTGGTCGCGAAAGAGAAGCATGCGCTCGACCTCTTCGCATCCGGCGGGCAGGACGTGCAGGTTCAGATCGATGTCCGGGCCGTTGAACATGCGGTGCTCATACCACTCCGGCTCACGGATGCGCAGCACGTATCCGGCCGCTTCCAGATCGGGCACGTAGGTCGATTCGTCTGACGTGTCGGCCAGCACCAGCAGGATGTCGATGCGCGGCTTGGCTGCCAGCCCCGGCACCGAGGTGGATCCGACGTGCTCGATCATGAGGGCACGCTCTCCCAACGCCGCCCGGATGCGCGCGGCCTCTCGCTCGAACATGCGCGGCCATTCGGGATCGTAGTCGACGACCTGGATGGGACTCGTCAGGTGCGTCACCTGCCCCACCGTCACCGCCTGCAGCTCAGCCTCCCGTTGCGTGTCGTCATCGGCCGATGGCGCATCTTCCGGCATGGATGTGTCCCTTCTGATTCACCGGACTCTGAAACAAATCCCCAGAGTGTATCGATTGGGGGGATGGGCGGCCAGATCAGCGTTCGTAGCGGCGGGCACAGGTCCCGCCGACGGCCGGAGGCCGTTTATTCCGTTCCTGGTCATCACAGCAACGGGGACTGGGGACTTCGTCCCCACCGGCGGGCACAGGTCCCGCCGCTACGTTTCTTTGCGAACGGGCAGACCACGCTGAGAAGAGCGCCCCACCGCCCGGACGATTCTCGGCGGTGAGGTCACCGCCGTGCGCTCGCATGATACGCCGAGCGATGGTCAAGCCCAGCCCGACCCCACCCGTCTCCGGATTGCGCGACTCGTCGCTGCGATAGAAGGGGTCGAAAAGGTGCGGCAGATCCTGAATGGCCACGCCGGGGCCAGTGTCAGCCACGCTCAGATCAAGTTTGTCTCCATCGATATGGCGCGCGACCTCGATCGTGCCGTCTTCTGGGGTATGTCGCACGGCGTTGTCGAGCAGGTTCGCCAGCACGCGCTCTAGCAGATCGGCGTCCCCTTAACCTGCGCCGAATCCGTGGCGCGCTCGTTACGTCGATTTGGACGCCCTTCGCCTCGGCTCGCAGGCGCATGCTCTCGACTGCACGGTCGATCAATGGATCGATCTCAACAGGCGAAAAGCGCAGCGTCTGCTCCAGGAACTCGACCCGCGTGTAAGCTGACAGGTCTGAGACGAGCCGCTCGATCTGGTCCGCCTTCTGACGGCAGATGGCCACGTACTCCGAGACCTTCTCCGGCGTTCGCGCGATGCCGCTTTCGATTCCCTGCAGATAGCCACGCAGCGAGAAGAGGGGCGTGCGCAGATCGTGCGCGATGGCGCCGACGAAGAAGCGGCGTTCTTCCTCGAGCTCGGCCTGACGCGAGATCGATTCGCGCAAGCCCTTGCCCATCGCCTGAAAGGCTTCGCTCACTTCGTCGACCTCACCGACGCGCGACTGGGGCACCGTGAAATCGAGGTCGCCACCCGCGATGCGGTGCGCCGCGCGACTGACCGCCTCCAGCGGTCGAACGACGTAATGCCCCAGCAGCCAGCCCGTCCCGATCAACGCCAGGAGAAGTCCGCTGAATCCAGCGATGACGCCCGCCAGAAAGGGCTGGTGCGAGGACGTGCTGCTGTCGTACAGGTCGATGCTGCCGGTGAGCTGGTTACCGCCGTCCCGTAGTTGTACGCTGCGGGTCGGGCCGCTCGACCCCCACCAGCGACCTGGCCCCGGATGTGTCGACGGCAGGTCCCCCACGTTCGCCACTTCATTCCCCTGTGCATTGTGGAGCACCGCGCCGATGTGAAGAGCGTCGAGCTGCTGCGTCGCCGTCTGCTGCCAGGCCGTGTCGCTCCAGCGCGGCTGCGCATTTCCCAATATGGCCGTCGCCTGGTCCAATGATTGCTGGCTCACGCTCTGATTGACGTCATGCCACCAGCCGGCCCCGCCGACGACAAGGACGGTGATGTTGAAGAGGAAGACCGGCACCACGAAGATCGAGACCAGGGAAAGGATCAACCAGCGCCGCAGCGTCAGGGTACGCATCAATGTACGCCCGCCGCTTCGAAGCGATAGCCGACACCCCAGACGTTGACGACGAAGGTCGGATTGGCCGGGTCGTGCTCGATCTTGTCCCGAATGCGGCCGATGGTGACGGTGATGGTGTGGCGGTCGCCGACACCCTCCCAGAAGCGCTCCAGCAGCTGATCGTAGGTGAAGACCTGTCGCGGGTGTTCGGCGAAGAAGCTGAGGAGATCGAACTCGCGTGGCGTGAGCTGCACCGTCTCGCCCGCTAACTTAACCTCGCGTGCCCGCACATCGATCGACAAATCCCCAAAGCTGACGGATGCGTCTCGGGTCCGCTCAGGTCCGACGTAGCGACGCAGGGCAGCCTTCACCCGTGCCACAACCTCTGCCGGGGTGGCGGATTTGACGATGTAGTCGTCCCCACCCAGGCCCAACCCCCGGATCTTGTCGACGTCCTCGCCGCGGGCACTCAGGAAGAGGATCGGCACGTCACTCGTACGACGGACTTTGCGGCAGAGATCGAATCCCGTCTCGCCGGGCATCATGATGTCGAGCAGGATGCAGTCGACCGGCTCCTCACTCAGACGTTCCATGGCCTGTGAAGTGTCGATGGCCCCCAGCACCCGAAAGCCTTCAGCCTCCAGGAAGTCGCGCATCAAATCAACGATCGACGGATCGTCATCGACCACCAGCACGGTCCGTTCGTCCCACATGCCGACCTCCTTTCTTTCATCGCTCGAATCAACCGCGCAATCACGCGGCCTTCACCCAAGTATGTCGCGTCACACCCACCATCGAACAGCGAAAACGCGTGAAGTGAGCGCATTGTGTTTCGACTGTTACCGTTTCGTGACCGATCGCGACCCGAGTCTGTGATTTCCGACCCCTAACCTGGAAGAGTGCTCGGGCAATCTCCGAGACAATCCGAGTGAGAAGCACGGATCAGAGGCAAAGGGGGCTTACGTATGACCGATGACCTCGTCATCGCGACGGATCGGGTCAGCAAACACTACGGCAATGGCATCGTCGCGGTCGACGAGCTGTCGCTCAACGTTCGCCGTGGCGAAGTCTATGGATTCGTCGGACCGAACGGCGCGGGCAAGACCACGACGTTGCGCATGATCACCGGGTTAATTCGACCGACGGCCGGCTCAATCCGAGTATTGGGCGCTCCAGCCGGTTCAAAAGCGTCGCTCCGTGCGGTCGGCGCCATGATCGAGGAGCCCGCCTTCTATCCCTATCTCTCAGGGCAGGACAACCTGCGCGTCATGGCGTTGCACGCCTCGGTCCCGTCGAAGCGCATTCCAGACGTGCTGGAGCAGGTTGAGCTGGCGACGCGCGCGGGCGACGCCTACCGCACCTACTCGATGGGCATGAAGCAGCGCCTGGCGCTCGCCGCCGCGCTCCTCAAAGACCCCGAGCTCTTGATCCTGGATGAGCCGACCAATGGGCTCGACCCGGAAGGGATCGCCGAGATGCGCGGGCTGATTCGCGGGCTCGGACAGGGTCGGCGCACGGTTCTTCTTTCGAGCCACTTGATGTCGGAGGTGGAGCAGATCTGCGACCGCGTCGGCGTGATCCGTCAGGGTCGGCTGGTGGCTGAGGGGCCTATTGACGAGCTACGCGGGCATCCGCAACTGCACGTCATCGCTCGACCCATCGAGGACGCGCGCAAGCTCCTCGCTGACATGCCCGAAGTCGCGGCGATCCGCGAGCAGGACGGCGTGCTGCACGTCTCGACCGATCCCCGCCACGCCGCTGAGATCAACCGGCGGCTGGTCTACGCCGGGATCGACGTCTCCGAGGTCCGCGCGGCGGCCCAATCACTGGAACAGGTCTTCTTCAAGCTCGTTCAACAGAAAGGTGAAACCGATGATGTCGAGCCTGCAGGCCGATCTTCTGCTGCTGCGTAAACGAACCGCAACCTGGGTGCTGCTGGCGGTGTCGATGATCATGAGCGTCGTCTTCACCTACGCGTTCCCGTACACCACCTATCTGCAGACGGCAGCCAGCCAACGCACGGCAGCCGATCTTCAGCCGCTACTGCCGCACAGCGTCGTCTCCAGCGTTCTGGGTGGGTTCCCGTTCTACTTCGGCATGTTCGCGCTGATTCTAGGCGTGCTGCAGTTCGGCAGCGAGTTCGGGTGGAACACGTTCAAGACGACCTTCATGCAGCGCTCGAACCGCGCGGCAGCCGTCCTGTCAAAGATCGTCGCGCTGATCATGACCCTGTCGATCTTCGCCGCCTCGGTCTTCCTGACCGGTGCAGTCGCCAGCGTAATCGTCGCCGCCCGAGAAGGCGCCGCCATCAGCTGGCCATCAGCCTTCGACTTCGTCAAGGGCTTCGCGGCCGGCTGGCTCCTGCTGAGCCTGTGGGCCCTCTTCGGAGTCCTGCTAGCGGTCCTCTCACGCGGGATCGCGCTGGCCATGGGACTGGGGATCGTTTACGGCCTGGTGGTCGAGGGATTGGTCACCGGCTTTGCCTCCAGCATCAAGGTGCTCAGCGACGTCGCTCAGGCGTTCTTGCGTACCAATGGCTATTCGTTGATCGCGCCGTTGCAGGCTTCAGCCGGTACCGGCAACGACGGACCCGGGTTCTTCACCGGACCCTTCGTGAACGAGTGGCAGGCGCTACTGGTCATCGCGGGTTACCTGGTGATTTTCGGCGGAGCGAGCGCGCTCGTCATCGCCCGACGCGACGTCAACTGACGTCCAGTTTGTCCAGTTCGTAATCATCGTCGGTTCGCAGTTAGGAGAAACACGATGCAAATCTTGAGCAGTCTTCCCTTACTGGTAGTATGGCCCGGACCATCCCTGGGCGCACCACGCCGGATTCTGGCCCTGGGCTCCGCTCTTCTTCGGAGTTCTTCTGGATCCTGATCTTCGCGGCCATCGCCTTCATCGTTTCGATGGTTGTCCGCCGCGGCTGGCACCGGCAGATGGCGTCGGCCGACCCGAGCGGCCACGACCGGGCGCGCGCTATCCTGGCCGAGCGCTTCGCTCGAGGCGAGATCAGCGCCGAAGAGTACGACGAGCGAGTTAGCCATCTGACGAGCTGAGCAATCTGAGCGGCGGATCAGCCCGCCCTGAACGGCGCTCCTTCGGCCACATCTATCGACTCCTCGAATGGCGCCGCGCTGGGGAAGTTGATCATGGTGGGAACCTTCGAAGCAGGTTGTGCAAGTCGGTGCATCGTCACGTCTCGCGATGGATAGAGTCGACTTTCGCGCTTGCTCACTCTCGCGGCTCGTCCGGCGCGAAGACCTTGCCCAGGACCGGACTCTCGAATTCGTCGGCCAGGATATCCATGAAGATCTCGTCCCAGAACTCGCCGCCCATGAACTTGGACTTGCGACGACGGCCGATCTCCTTGAACCCGACCTTTTCATAGACGCGCACCGCGGCGAGATTGAATTCGTAGACCGCCAGCATGACGTTGTGCAGTCCGAGGGCGGTGAAGGCGTAGTCGACCATCAGGCCGTCGCCTCGGTTCCATATCCTTTGCCGCGCGCGCTCGGCTCGCCGATGACGATGCCGAATGAGCAGGTGCTGTTACGATAGTCGACAGCCGACACGCTCGTGTTGCCGATCGGCAGCCAGGTCTCCCGCTCGTAGATGGTGAAGACGAACATCGAGGCTGAGTCGGACATCGACTCATACCAGGCGGTCTCCGCCTCCAGCGTCATCGGAAGGGGTGGGATCGCGAGCGTGCGCAGGGTTTGGAACTGGTTCATCCAGCGCTGGTAGACCGGGATGATCTCCCGATTCATCGGACCCAGTGCGACGAGCGTCCCTTCAATGTTGATGATCGGCCGATCCATGATCCCCCTTACGCGTGAATCAGGCGCAGCAGTCGATCAGGATGGTTTGCGCGCCAGCACCCAGCACCAGGATTCATCTCCGTGACGATCGACGACGCGTTCGATCTTGAAGCCGGTCGACTCGAGCATGGCCAGATTGGCGTCCCGCCCGAAGTGACTCCACCACATCGTCGCGCCCCAGCCGAGCCAGTCCTGCTCCTCGCCCTCCCAATCATTCATGGGCCAGGTCGCCAGGAACGCGCCCCCCGGCAGCAGCCAGCGATGGATGCGCTCGAGCAATGGCCGGTGTTCCGCGCGTGGCACGTGAATGATGGCATACATCGAGACGACCGAACCGAACGTCGCGTCCCGCAGCGCCAGATCTGTCAGGTCGGATTGAATCAGCCACGCGTTGGGGACGTGTCTCCGGCAGAGCTCGAGCTGCCGCAGCGACAGATCGACGCCGACCACCTGTCGCCGCTCTGCCAGCCATTGCGTGATCGGCACACCCGCGCCGCAGCCAAGATCGAGGATCGGCGCGTCTGGAGCTGACCCGCTCACCAGCTGGTGAAGTAAGCCTTCAGTCTCCAGATCGAGCGGTGGTTTGCTTGCCAGGTAGTTCTCGGCGATGCGGTCGTAGCTGTTTCGAACCAATTCCCGCCGATCACGCCCTCCGGGGTGATTGCTCATCACGTCGTGCTCCCGATCATCCTCACACCACGATTCTCTGTTTGGGTCAACGTTACTCGGCCGACCTGGTCGCGGCGGGCGCCAACGTCGGCTCGTCCGAGAGTCGACTGAGCGAACGAACCGGCGAGAAGAGCAGCCACAACACCGCCGCGAGCTCACCGACGCCAGCCAGGAGGAGCGTAGCCCGAAAGCCGGACGCGACACCCAGCGCCCCGCCGGCCAACGCGCCCAGTGGGCCGATGCCGGAGACGAGGAAGCGATAGCCCGCGTTCATGCGTCCGAGCATCCCATCCGGTGTCAGGCTCTGTCGCGCGCTCGTCTGCTGCACGTTGTACAGGGTCAGCCCCAACCCGAACAAGAAGTGTCCTCCCACCAGCAACGGGATCAACAGTGGCGTGGAGCGATTGACCGCGGGCATCACCAGATCTCCGGAAGCCAGCACGACGATTCCGCTCACAATTGTCGGGCCGGTCCCGAGTCGATTGGTGATGGGCGTGATCAGCGCCCCGATCATGAACCCGACGTTTCCGGCGGCTGCAATCAGGCCGATCAATCCGGCGCTGAGCCCCAGCGAGCGCGTCAAAAAGAGGAGAAAGACCGCCTCGAGCATCGCATCAAAGAAGCTCAGCGTTCCGGATGAAGCGAAGAGAGCACGAATCACGGGATGCACCAGCACGAATCGGGCGCCGTCACGCATTTCACTCCAGAGCCGCTTCTCGCCAACTTGGTCCGACGCGATCTCTTCGCGCACGTCGATGGTCCTGACGACCAGCGCGGAGATAAGAAAGGAAAGAGCGTCGAATCCAATGGCGAATGGAGCGGTGATGAGCTGCACCAAACCGCCGGCAAGCGCCGGACCGGCGATCGCCGAAGCCGAGCGGCTCAGCTCCAGCTTGCCGTTTGCGTCGGTCAGGCGCTTGCGCTCGACCAGGCTCGGCAGCAGCGAGCGGTTGGCAACCTCGAAACAGAGGGAGAGGAGCCCCACCAGGAACGTGATGACGTAGAGCGCGCCGATCGTCAGGAGGTCGAACTCGTGCAGGAGCGGGATCATCGCAAGCAACAGGAAGCGGCCGATATCCGCGGCAAGAAGAACGGGCTTCCGAGCTCGCCGGTCGATCCAGGCGCCGATCAGCAGGCCGAAGAGGATCGACGGCAGCCCTCCCAGCGCCACCATGACACCCATCTGCAGCGCGCTGGCGTGGAGTACAAGGACCGCCGTCAGTGGCAGCGCCAGGAACGATACCTGGTCGCCGAGCTGCGAGACGGTCTGAGCCGACCAGAGTCGCATGAATGGGCCATGCCGCCAGAGGCTGTCCGTACCGAGGGTTACAAAGCGCCGCACATCACCGTCAAACCTCGAATCTCTGGAGCAGTTTTCTAGTAAACTCTGCCGAACGTCGTCCGGGAGCACCCGCTGAACCAACAAATTGCGTCAAGAAACCTGACTGGTCTCTTGCGTTACTTCAGCGACCCGCGTGCAAGGGAATTGTGAAATCAAGCGGAGCCGTAGCTCCTGAACTCAGTGCGGCTGATCGTTGTCGCGATCCAGCTATACGTTCGGCCCACGATCGAGTTGCTCGGCAAGAGTGAATTGTTCATTGCGCCAGACGACCGCTGGGTCGATGGCACAGGCGGAGAGTTGCAACATGCAGGTCGCGATTGTCGGCGGCGGAATCGGGGGTATGGCGCTCGCGCTGTCGCTCCATGCCGCGGGTATCGAACACGTGGATGTATACGAGTCCGCCCCCGTGATCCGTGAGCTTGGCGTGGGGATCAATCTCCTGCCCCACTCGGTGCGCGAGCTGAGCGAATTGGGCCTCCTGGACGACCTGCTCACGGTCGGCATCGCGACGGCCGAGTACGTCTATTTCACGAAGCGCGGCGAGCGCATCTGGCATGAGCCGCTTGGGATGGCCGCAGGCTATCACTGGCCTCAGGTGTCGATCGATCGTGGCGTGCTTCTAGGCGTGTTGCACCGGGCCGTCGTCGAGCGGCTCGGCGCTGAGCACATCCATTCCGGCCATCATCTCGACCGTTTCCAGCAGGAGCCGGATTGCGTGTGGGCCGAGTTCGTCGACCGCGCGACGTGGACACCCGTGAGCCGCGTCGAAGCAGACCTGCTCGTCGGTTGCGACGGAATCCATTCGGTCACCCGTCGCGCGTTCTACCCGGACGAAGGGCCACCGAAATGGAACGGCGTGACAATGTGGCGCGGCGTAACCGAGAGTGCGCCATTTCTCTCCGGCCGCACGATGATCAATGCTGGGTCGAGTAAGCAGCGCGTCGTGATCTACCCAATCTCGCACGCCGCGGAAGAGAACGGGCAGGCACGGATCAACTGGGTCGCGACGATGCGGACGGCAGATGGCGGTCCGATGCCTCCACAAGACTGGACTTTTGCGGCCGACCGCAATGACGTGCTCGAAGCGTTCAAGTCATTTGCATTCGATTTCCTAGACGTGCCGGCGCTCATTCGGGGTGCCGAAGTGATCTATCAATACCCGATGGTGGATCGGGACCCATTGCCGTCGTGGGCGTTCGGCCAGGTGACCTTGCTTGGTGACGCCGCGCACCCGATGCATCCGGTGGGTGGCAACGG
Source organism: uncultured Chloroflexia bacterium (assembly GCA_963815715.1). Taxonomy (GTDB): domain Bacteria; phylum Chloroflexota; class Chloroflexia; order Thermomicrobiales; family Thermomicrobiaceae; genus CALAGB01. Next base: position 76,035 of record CAWFHU010000002.1, read on the forward strand.
CGCGTCGCAGGCAATCCTCGACGCGCGGGTCCTGGCGCGTGACCTGGTGATGCAACCAACGATAGAAGCGGCAATCGCCGCCTATGACTCCGATCGCCGACCGGCAACCGCTGCGGTGGTGCAATCGAACCGCCGGGCAGGGCCGCATCGCTGCCAGGATCTCGTTGAGGAACGAGCACCGGATGGCTTCACCAAATTGCATGATGTGGTGAGCGAAGCGGAACTGACGGCCATCGCTGATGAATACAAGCAGACGGCAGGGCTCGAGATAGCGCGCCTGAACGAGCAGCCCTCGCTCTCTCCTCGCTAGGACTAGGGCGTGTCTGACGAATACTCCGAGCGGTGCAATCGGCGGATTGCCGTGCCCCGCCGGCTAGCGGCCGAAGTCCGCCGACGCGCGGGGCGGCCCCCGGACGGATGCCGCCCACTGTTCACGCCGGAGCCATTCGTGAGACACGCCCTATGGCACGCCCGAGGGTACGCTCCTCCACGCATGCATCGCAGCAGTTAGTTAGCGCGACATACGAGCCGTTGCAGTGGAGTCGGAGCTCGGCCGAGCACTCCCGTCCCCGAGCGCGGCCGCCGGACTACGCCGAGAGTTCAGCCCGGCGCGACCACCAGACCTCGGCGGCGGTCATTGCGCTCTCGGCCTCGCGGATGCCGTCGCCCACGAGCCCGGCGGTGGCAGCCCAGTGCAGCGGTACAAGGGCGAGAGCCCCGGGAAGCCAACGGTGCTCGTCGCGAGTCAGCGGTTTCGGAGCCGTGCTTTCGTAGGCGTCGAGCAGTCGTCGCGGCTCGAGCAATGCGCCGCCCTGTGCGGCGTGGTGCAGGCTGGCCGCGATGTCGTACAGCCGCTCCCTGACCCTCGCAAAATCCAGGTCGAAGGTGGCCCATGAGCCGTCTGACAGTGCTCCCGCGTTGCCCAATTTGTAGTCCCCATGAATCGGAGCGCAAGGCAGGTCGACCTCCTGCCGGAGCTCGACGAGCTCGCCCGTCAGGTGGCGCATCCGCTGCACGACCGGCTCGCTGCGGGGACCGAGCCTGCGGCGGGTGAAGCCGACCGCGTAACGCAGTTGGCCGAAGGTTCGGTGGTCGTCGAGGGGTGCGGGCGGGCTGGGCTCCCAGACTGCTTTGAGCGCAGTGTGAAGGCGTCCGAGCTCCTCGAAGAGGCGGAGGTAGGCGTCCTCGTCCGCCCGTGGCGGGACGTGACCGATGAACTCCTCAAGCTCAGCCCAACGATCAGCGACCCGCAGGAGGTCGCCGCCGACAATCGGAATCGGCCGCGCGACGCGGACGTGCGTCCGCTGGAGCCGTTCCCGCAGGCGCCGCAGTCCCGCGACCCGGCCGCGGCGGACCCAGGGCCGATGAACCCGGAGGACAACCGGCGGCTCAGCGTCTATCCGCAGGTTGAGGTTGAACCCACCGCCGATGTCTGCCCATCCGGCCCCGCGCGCGACACGGGCGATCATGGCCGAGACGGCCGGGTCATCTGGGCTGGCTCTCGGCCCGAACCAGCGCGGCAAGGGAGGGGGAGAGGTCGAAGCTTCGATTCCGATCATGGCAATGGCCCCCAGCGCACCCGAGGAAGGGTGCCGCCGGCGAGCATAGCACATTCTTGCCGCGACGCGATGACGGCGGCACTCCGCTGCCCTTTCAGCTCGCCTGATCATCATCGTGGAGACGAGTAGCTGGTCGGTCGAGCTACTGGGCACTAGGGTCTGTCTGACGAATCAGCCACGCCAGATGATCAGGCTGGCGACGATCACCATGGCGCGACAGTTGACCGCGCGTTTCTCATAGCGGGTTGCCAAGCCGCGGAACTGCTTGAGTCGGTTGACACAGCGCTCCACGACGTTCCGCTGCGTGTAGGCGTCCCGATCAAAAGGTAAGCGCCGCTGGTCGGACCGGGTCGGGATGACGTGGCGGATGCCCCGCTGCCGCAAGAGCCGCCGACAGGACGGATAGCTGTACCCCTTGTCGGCCAAGAGCCGATCCGGCCGCGTCCGGGGGCGACCGCGCTCCGGCGGCATACTGATGGGCGCGGACCACCGTGCCATCGACGCTCACCTCCCAGTCGATCGCCCCGACCGCATCGTTTTTCAACTGGACGTGGCCGAGCAGCGTGTCCCAGGTGCCGTCCCGCTGCCAGCGCACGAAGCGGTCAAAGCAGGTCTGCCACGCCTGCTCTGTCAACTCCCCGCGCCCGACCATGGTCTCCCTTGCTGGCTCGCTCGATCACGTCAACCAGCAAGGGTTTCATCGGCTAGACCATTCGTCAGATAGACCCTAGGTTTCCGGTACTCGTGCGACGCTCACGCGACTACCAAATCAATTCATCAGTTCTCATTCAACCCAGGGTGAACGCCGTGCGGCGCCGCCACACACGAAAACCCCCCGCCGGCCAATCGCCAGCGGGGGTTCGAATGCTCGTGTGGGTTATCGATCAGTTGTGGGGGTACGAACCCGGGTAACCTCGGCTCTGAAAGCCACGGCTGCCGGAAGGGTACTGCGATGAGGGGACGTCGGTTCGGGTGACCGAGAAGCTGGAGCCATCCGAGCCGAGGCTCGACGTCTGCGTCAGCGCCTGACCATTCTGCGCCGTCATCGTGATCGACTTGCCGTTGGCCTGTTGGATAGAGGTCGACTGGCCATTCTCAACGGCAGTGGCGTTGCTGAACGAGACGCTGCCGAAGTTGTCCAGCGCAACCTGTGTCCGCCCGGCTGACGGAGACTCTTCGATCCACTCGGCTGACGAGAGGGATGAATCGTAGTTCACCGTCGTCTGATAGGTCTGCCCCGTTGTCAGATTCTTCATGACGATCTGCCAGACGCCGGTCGACTGCTGGTCGATCGAGACGCTCACCTGATCGCCAGGGCTGACCGTGAGCGCAACCTGCTGTTCAGCCTGCGGCAGCGTTTCGATCCAGGCCGCGTAGCTGACTTGCTGCCCTTGAACGATGGCCTCGGTTCCAGCCTGAATCAGGTCGGTCGAGGTGATGCCGCCAATGCCGACCCACGCGGCGTCAGCGGACGATTGGGTGGAGGTGCTGACGGTTGGAACGGTCCAGGTTGCCGACACACCGGTGAAGGTACCACCAGTGGCCGCGTAGCCCGCCCAGTTCACCGACTGGCCGATGCTGTCGACCGGAATCGTCGTCGTTGTTCCGGGCTGCGTGCCCGACCCAGAAGTGGTCTGGCCGCCGCTGACGTCCGGATGCTCGTCCGACGTGATCTTCCAGCTACCGTTCAGCAGCACGAGCGTATAGACGTTGGTGTCGCTCTGCTGCTGCGTGACGCTGTTGGCTAGCGTCGCTTCCCACGTCTCGACCGTCGTCACCTTCACGGTCGTGGCGTTCTGCTGTGTGATGTTGCTCCACTTGAGATCTTTCAGGTCAATCGACGTGACGCCCGCGCCGGTGAGGGACTGCAAGTCCTGCTGGAATTGCAGATAACCGGCCGAGGTGGTGGTGTCCTGCATCAGGGTTGGGTCGTTCTGCGCCAGCGCCTGGATCTGCTCCTGGTTGGCGTGCTGGATGACCTGCTTCACAGCGGCCACCACGTCGCTACTCGGCGTCGTGCCTGTGGTCGGTGTCGCCGATGACGAGGTTGACGTCGTCGTGGTGGTGTCCGAGCTGGTTGGACTCGACGAAGCCACGGTGGTGGGCGTCGAGGTCGCGGGCGTGCTGGTTGCGGTCGCACCGCTTCCAGTCGCATTCGCGGCGGTCGTGCTCGTCGCGGTAGCGGCGTTGGCCGTCGACGTCGAGCTTGGTGTGTTCGTCGCGGTCGTCGAGATGCTGCACGCGGCCAGCGCCAGCGTCAGCAGAATGACGACCGGCAGCCCGCGCAGCAGCCGCAAGCGGCGTCTCGCACGCGTCCGTAGGTTCGGTGGGGTGGTCGGTTGACGTTGGTTCTGTTCGTTCATATCCATTCTCGTTTTGCGCATCGTGGCCGTTCCCCATCGCGGTCGCGCCGATGGTCGACAGGGTCCGAAACCAGGGCTTGGCGATCAAATCGGTGAGCTGCGAGTTTTTGACGGATAGTCATTCGGAGCATCTCAGTCGCGCGCTCGGCTTGGGTCGTCCACAGAAGTACGATCACGCGTCCGGTGCCGTCTGCCACACCCTCGCTCACATCTCTATCATGCATCACACGGCTAAGAATCAACTGAATATTGTCTGAAAACATGCTGAAAGTCGCGGTTCGAGCCATTGCCAGAACTGAGTTGTCACGACATTGACATATCTGGCCGCCCTCGTAGCACGAGTCAGTAACGCGGACGGTCATAGGCTGTAATCGTGTCTCGAGCACCGTTCTAGGGAGACCGGCGCGATACCTGACATTCAATGGAAGGACCATCTATGGCAACGGTTACCAAGACCCGCGTTTACGCAGCTCCGGGAGATCTCGATTCGGTCGTCACGGTCAAGCCGCGCTACGACAATTTCATTGGTGGCAGGTGGGTGGCACCAGTTAATGGAGAGTACTCGCTGAACTTGAGCCCAGCCACCGGCATGCCCTTCACCCAGGTTCCACGATCGACCGCTGCCGACGTCGAGCTGGCGCTCGATGCCGCGCACGCCGCCAAAGACGCCTGGGGAGCGACTTCGACCACTGAGCGTTCGCGCGTGCTGAACGCCATCGCCGACGCTATCGAGGCCAACCTCGAAATGCTCGCCGTCGCCGAAAGCTGGGAGAACGGCAAGCCGGTGCGTGAGACGCTCGCCGCCGACCTGCCGCTGGCTGTCGATCATTTCCGCTACTTCGCGAGCGTGATACGCGCCGAAGAGGGCCGCGTCTCGGAGATCGACGAGAAGACAGTCGCCTACCACTTCAGCGAACCGCTGGGCGTGGTTGGGCAGATCATCCCTTTCAACTTCCCGCTCCTGATGGCTGCCTGGAAGATCGCTCCGGCGCTGGCGGCTGGCAACTGCACCGTCATCAAGCCAGCAAGTCCGACTCCGTGGTCGATCCTCAAGTTCGCCGAAGTGATCGAGGGAATCGTTCCGCCGGGCGTCATCAACGTCATCAACGGACCGGGCGCTGAAATCGGCAAGGCGCTGGCAACGAGCAAGCGCATCGCCAAGATCGCCTTTACCGGCGAGACCGTCACCGGCCGCCTGATCATGCAGTACGCCGCGCAGAACATCATCCCGTCGAGCACCGAGCTCGGTGGCAAGTCGCCCAACATCTTCTTCGAAGACGTCATGGCGGCTGATGACGACTTCCTCGACAAGGCGATCGAAGGGCTCGTCCTCTACGCCTTCAACAAAGGCGAGGTCTGCACCTGCCCGTCTCGCGCGCTTGTCCAGGAGTCGATCTACGACGCCTTCATGGAGCGCGTTCTGCCGAGGATCGCGGCCATCCGTCAGGGGAACCCGCTCGACCCGGATACGCAGATGGGCGCGCAGGTCTCTCAAGCTCAGCTCGACAAAATCGAGGGTTACGTGAAGATCGGCCTGGAAGAGGGAGCCGAGCTCCTCATCGGCGGCGAGCGCAACCTGCTCGGCGGCGAGCTTTCCGGCGGCTACTACTACAAGCCCACGGTCTTCAAGGGCGACAACAAGATGCGCATCTTCCAGGAGGAGATCTTCGGTCCCGTCCTGGCAGTGACGACCTTCAAGGATGAAGCCGAAGCGCTCGAGATCGCCAACGACACCCTCTACGGGCTTGGCGCTGGCGTCTGGTCGCGTGACGGCGCGCGCGCCTATCGTATGGGTCGTGCCATCAAGGCCGGTCGCGTCTGGACGAACTGCTACCACCTATATCCGGCCCACGCCGCATTCGGTGGATACAAGATCTCCGGCGTCGGTCGAGAGAATCACCGGATGATGCTCGATCACTACAGCCAGACCAAGTGTCTGCTGGTGAGCTACGACCAGAAGCCGATGGGCTTCTTCTAAACCATTGGGAGGACGAACGTGAGCGAGTCAGTCAACATGGTTTCCGTGACCGAGCGAGCAGCCACGCTCATCGAGGAGCTTCGGACGACGTTCGGCCCGCTCATGTTCGTCCAATCCGGAGGCTGCTGCGACGGCAGCGCCCCGATGTGCTTCGAGGAGGGCGAGTTCCTCCTTGGTCCCGGCGATCTCCTTCTTGGGGAGATCGCCGGTTGCCCCTACTACATGGATACGGACCTCTTCGAACGCTGGGGCAGACCGCGTCTCCTCATCGACTGCGCGCCCGGCTCTAGCGATTCCTTCTCGATCGAAGGCGCACGCGGCATGCACTTCATCGCCCGCACGCAATCGGTCGTCATCTCAAGACCATCCGCGGGATAATCATTCGGAACAAACCGCGCCGAGACAGATTGCGGCGCGGTCATGGACTCATTCCTGCTCATGCGTGACGCTATCGGTTTGCCGATCGTGTTATGTTCCCGCTGAGTTGGAAAGGATCATTCGTGGTTCGCCGCCCTGGAATTGATCGGGCAAGTGCTGCTGGTGCAGGCTGGCACAGGCTGCGCGCGCAGCCGAGTGTGCGGGTGATCCTCGCATGCCTCGTGCTGCTCGTTCCACTGACTGCCTGCGCATTGCCGACGTCCAGTTCTCCGGCCACGGCGACCGACGCCAGCGCTTCCCCGACCACGAACGCCATGAATGTGTCGGGAACCGTCTCACCAGCGGCGACTGGCTCAAGCTCGTCCACGTCAATCTCGACGCCCGTGGCCAACTCCACCCCGGCGGCCTCGCCGTCCGCCGTTGCCAGCCCGAGCAGCGACGTGGTCGAGGCGATCAAGCAGGTCATCCAGCAGGCCAATCAAGAGCAGGAACAGGCACTGGCGCAGAATGACCCCTCGTTGATGCAGGACACGGCTACCCAAACCTATTACGACGAACTGCTGCAAGAGATGCGGTCGCTGCAGGAGGGGAACGTCACCTCGATCCATCTGGATAATCTCGAATGGGGCCCGATCACGCTGGATTCGGCGCACGTCGCCCACGCCACGACGACCGAGACCTGGACCACGAACTTCGGCAACGGTGGGTCGCTGCAGCAGTCCGACGTCAACATCTATACCCTGGTTCTGCAGAGCGGAACCTGGACGATCCAATCGGATCAGTACCCCGACTCACGCTCGCTGCAATCCCCAACCGGCCCGACGGGTCAACCCGGGACGCCCGCGCCCAATCCGACTCCCGCGATCGGCTCGGAGGCGTCCGAGAACTGGGCGGGCTACATCGCGTCCGGTGGTTCCTTCACCGCGGTCTCGGGGACCTGGACCGTCCCGAACGTAGATGCCAGCGCCGCTGACGGCGCCGACGCCACCTGGATCGGCATCGGCGGAGTAACCTCGACCGACCTCATTCAGGCGGGGACCGACGCCATCGTTCAGAACGGGCAGGTGACGTATGCAGCGCTCCTCGAGACGTTGCCCGAGTCATCGCAAACCGTTCCACTCACCATCAACCCGGGCGATACGGTCAGTGTCTCGATCACGCAGCAGTCGCAAGGCTCCTGGCAGATCGTGATCAGGGACGACACGACCTCGCAGTCGTATCAGACGACCGAGCAGTATCAATCTCAGCTCTCTTCAGCTGAATGGATTGAAGAGTCGCCGTCGACTGGGCGTCAGCTTCTTCTGCCGCTCGACAGCTTCGGCTCGATCACCTTCACCGATTGCACCGCGGTGCAGGACGGTGAGTCACGCACGATTGGCCAAATGAACGTGGAGTCGGTCACGCTGCAGACGTCGCGAGGCCAGCCGCTGGTGACGACGTCCGAGCTCGGTTCCGACGGTGCCAGCTTCACCGTCACCCGCACCGACGTCCCAGCCCCCATGACGCAGCCCGGCGGCCGCCGCTTCCACGGCGGTGGTTGAGCGACTTGAGTGACGAGCGTGCGCCAGGATCGTGGGGGCGACCGCGATCCTACGATCGCGGCTCGGGCTCATCGTTCTGCTCGACTGCCGAGTCGCGGCGTTTACGTGGGCGGGGCGCCTGCCAGCCAAAGCGTATCGAGAGAATCCGCAACACGAACGTCAGCACAATACCAAGGATCGCGGCGACCACCTGCGTCGAAACATGATCGACCGCGACGAACGTGATGGCGCCGAGCAGCGCCGCCAGCGCGTAGATGTCGCGTCGCAGCACGAGTGGGACCTCCAACGCAAGGACGTCGCGGATGACCCCGCCACCCGCGCCAGTGACCACGCCCAGCAGCACGGCTGGCACCGGCCCCAATCCGGCCGAGAGAGACCGCAGCGTGCCGGAGACCGCGAAGAAGCCAAGGCCGATGGCATCCAGCAGCAAGACGCTGCGACGCAGCTGCTCGACGCGCGGGTGGAAGAAGAAGGCGATCAGCGCGGCCACGAGTGCGGTCAGCAGATAGGCCTCGTTGCTGAGCGCCGCAGGTGGCGTGTGCCCCAGGAGCACGTCCCGCACCATGCCGCCTCCGAGACCCGCCGCCACCGAGAGGACGACCACGCCGACGACGTCGAAATTGCGGCGTACCGCCAGCAGACCACCGCTCAGGGCGAAGACGGCAGTTCCGATGAGGTCGATTAATAACGAGAAGGACCAGTGCATGCGCTCCACCACCTGGGCACATCTGCCGCTAAAACAGACGCCCTCGCCAACGCCGGATGAGAGCCGCCTCGCAGATTGAACCATGCCAGCAACGCCTGCTCGCGAGCACTGCGTGATACTGTGGCGACCGTGGCATACACCGGACTCATCACGCTCTGGACTGGACGGGAAATTCGATGACGAGCGATCACGACGAGACGACCGATCCCGCGAATTGGCGCACACGTCAGCGGCGCCTCCTGCTCGATGCCGATCCCTGGTTGCGCGTCTGGTCAGAAGACCTCGAGCTACCCGATGGTCGCAGTGTGGACGGTTTTCTCGGCATCGAGATGCACGATTACGTGGTAGTGGTCGCGTTGACTCAGGAAGACCTCGTGATCACCGAGAGGGGCTATAAGCATGGTCCGCGCCGAGTCTGCATCAGCTTGCCAGCCGGCTACATCGAGCCCGGTGAAGATCCACTCGAAGCCGCGCGACGCGAGCTGCGGGAGGAGACGGGCTATTGTGCCGAGGACTGGGAGTCACTCGGCAGCTTCACCAATGACGGCAATCGTGGCGGCGGCAGCGGACATCTCTTCCTGGCGCGAAAGGCTCGCCGGGTTACGTCACCAAACAGCGGAGACCTGGAGACGATCGACATCGAGCTCCGTACACTGCATCAGCTGCTGGACGCCACGCAAACCGGCGAGGTGGCCGTCATCTCCAACGCCGCGGCCATCGCTCTGGCGTTCGCGCGCTTGCGCGACGACCTCGACTGCGCCTGACCCGCGTCAACCATTGGTACTCGCAAAGCACGGAATCGCGCGAGCTCGATCGCGTGAAGACGCGGGAACGGTGCCTGAGTGTCACATTGCACGGGTGTCGTATGATGAATAGTAAGGACCAGTCGTGCAAAGGAGATGCAGTTGGACTTTTTGGCAGCCTTTTCGCGTCCAGAGTGGGCAAACACGCCCAGCGCGCATCATTATCATGAGCTCATCGACCGTGCCAAACAGGCACGAATTGATGGCGAGCACTGGAAGGCGCAGCAGCTGGCGAGCGCCGCTCACAAATGGGCTATGTCCGAATTGACTCGTCTCCAGCGTCTCGAGCAAGCTCAGACGTGGCTGAATGAGACCAATAAGAGACTCGAGCGGGCCTGGGATCAGGATCGCGCTTGCAAGACCGTCGACGAGCTGCGGGAAAATCACCCGGAGTTCAAACGTGTCATCACCACCTGGGAATCGGCACAGGCTCGCGTTCACGAGCTTCTGGCATCCGAGCCCGAGAAAGTCGCGTTGAACGTTTAGGGATCACACTCGAGCATGTGATTTGGCGGCGCCGTCGCAGGCGTAAGCCGCGTCGCCTCATCTCCGCTCTCCTCGATCTCTCCGCGTCACCTGATGTGAACGGCCAATATAAATCCTTCTCAAATTGTGTCGGGTATGACTTGCAGCTATTTCTGACGAAACCTGATATACTGCCTGCAATGGCTTCGCTTTTCCACGTGCGCGTTCCCGGTGACAAAGAGGGTTTGTCTCCGATTTGGGCTCGTCGAAAGATCGGTGCCGGATATAACGTATCGGCGAACGGCCTAACTGTGGCATCGCCCGTTTCAGAGGAGACCCCAAACCAATGAGTTTCGAAGACAAGACCCTCGTGTGCCGTGACTGCAGCGCTGAGTTCGTGTTCACCGCCGGTGAGCAGGAGTTCTACGCCCAGAAGGGCTTCACCAACCAGCCGTCCCGCTGCCCGGATTGCCGTCGTGCCGCCAAGGCGTCGCGCGGTGGTGGTAGCTCGTACAGCAGTGGTGGCGGAAGCTACGGTGGGGGCGGACGCTCAGAGCGCACCATGCACCCGGCCGTCTGCAGCGCCTGTGGCAAGGAGACGATGGTTCCGTTCGTTCCGAGTAACGACAAGCCCGTCTATTGCTCAGATTGCTTCCAGAGCCATCGCCAGGAGCGCACCTACAGCAACCGCTGGTAGGCGCCGAGGCGCTCGCGCCTCGATAACAACCTAGCTTGAATGGCAACCTCCCGGAGTACCCTCTTCCGGGAGGTTCTTCTTTGGTTTGCAACTGACGAGCCGCTGAAAATCGAGAGAGGTCACCTGTCTAATAGTCCCACCTGGTACCGTCAGTTCGAGCGCTCGTTCCAGAGGACCGCTTCGAACGCGCCGCGCAGAGTCGACCTGGAGCTCAGAGTGAACGTGCGCGTCGATCGATCAATTACGTAGAGAAGTCTGCGGCCCGCCGCTCCTGCTTCGCGATGATCAGATGTCTGCAGGTCATCGATTCCCACTCACGACGATCACCAACATGAAGAAGGTGGCCATGAATCCACGGAGTCGCCGCCAAGCCAACGAGATCGTCTTCTGGACCGTCACTCGATGATCGGTTGATACAAATCGCATACGTGGTTCCGAATCATCGACTCCAGCTGCTGAGTTTGAATTCGAATTGCCCTTCCTCTTTGGAGAATGCTGGCGTAGTCATTAACCGGTTCAATGTTCTTTCTCTTTGCATCTGCGTACTCAGCGCGAGCGTTTCTCCATTTTGCGTAGCAGGTCGTGATTGTATTGAATGTCGCAACGATATTCGTATTCCTCGGGTCGAGCAAAAGGCCCACCTCGGAAATGATCGCTTGATTGAAGATGTCGAACCCCCGATCATCGGGCGAATCGCTCTCGGAATCGACGACCTGGTTGATGATGGTAAGCGCCGCCATCACATGCTCGAGCCGTTCGACAATCCACTGCGTTCGAGACGCATTCATGCTAATCCGTTCCTGCGCAGCCCAGGACAAGCGCGCGGTCGTTGACTGTGCAGCGGATTGCTCTCGAGATGATTTCAGCGTTACTTTCGCAATGACAACAATACCGGCAATATTCAGAACGGCGGCGAGGAAGATGCTAACTAAAGTGACAATTGCCGAAACGGCGATGCTTGAGATCGTGAGCCATGTCGCGGTCTCAACGGACATAATTTGAACCCTTTCGTGAAGATCCTATAGAAACATTCGATTGTACGTAGATGGGGTTGTTCAAATCGACGAGAGGCATCTGAAGAACAATTCATTCGGAACTGAGAGCTGCTATCGCCTCTCCGAGAGCCGCCACTTCGGCATGGATCGCTTGAAGACGTCGTCGCTGGTCACGGTGCAGCCGACCTTGACGATTGTGCTCGTCGAGTCGATTTCGGCGCATCGCATCGTAGCGCCAGGCCGCCTGGCACTGCCGCCGTCCTAGATTCGAGTAGTACTCCCACCTGACGAGGTCAGCCGGGAGTCTGTAATAGAGGTGGTGTTCGGCGGCGAGCAATTGGAGCTCGATCTGCTCGCGCTCGGAACTGTGTCGTTTCCACCAGCGTCTCCAGAGCGGCTCGATGTCATGCGAAGAGGGATCGGGGAATTCGCCTGATGCCAGGACCTTGTGAAAGATCCAGGCCCACGACCAGCGATCGTCAAACTGATCATCCATTCGACGCTCAAGTTCGGCAAGCACGTGGAACTGCGCCAGTGCTGTCTCAGTCCAGGTCGATCACGACCTGCGTCATTGTGACAGACGGCGAGGCAATCCGGTGCCACAGTGGGGACTGCCAGATTCGACAGCTGGCTCTTTTGTTGCCGGAGACGCTCACCTGTATCGGCGAGCATCTGTGCTCGCACCTAGCCGGGTCCGAGGATGTGAAATTGCGTTCGCAAGTTGAGCACAGGCACTGACCATGGGGTACTTCGGGAGGTTGACAACAATTCTTCATCAGTTAGGATGCGAACGTCTTACCTGCTCGACTTGACTGGAGCGCAAATTTGGCGGGGCCGAGACCGTACCCATTAGCCATCCTGCTCTGTGATAACGTGTTGGTGGAGAATCCCTCCGACAAGCGCAGCCTAATGGGGTTGTTTGAAGTAGTAAGATACACTCGTCTCCCCGTCGCTCAGTTGATGTCACTATTCCTCAGGATCACGGATGCTGAGGGAGACTACGAGATGAAAGTCGATTATGTGCATCTCAGCACTGACCGGCTGATGTTCTCCGAATCGTTCCCTCTTCAAATTGAGGATCGACTGGCAGTGAAATCGGTAACTGTAAAGTTGGCCGCAACCATTGATGCACCTGGCAAATATGAGTTCCGGGTGTCGATGGATGGCGCCATGATCGCCCGAACATGGTTCGTAGCAGAACCCCTAACCGAGGTTGGGCCGACACAGTGAGCATACAAATACTCGAGGGGCCAAAATCCCTAGAATCCGGCATCATCGTGTCATCGGACCACGAAACGCTGGGCGAACCTGCGGTGGAAGTCAAAGACTTTCCTTCCATTACGGACCGCATCGGCGATCATATCTCAGCCACACCGGTCTCGATCCTACTGGGATCACTACCCGATCCAGTATTGTTCCTGCGAGAGCCCATAACCCTCGACGTCGAAAAGGAAGACGGGTCCTTCGCTGTATCGAGTTCCGAGATTGATGAATTCGGCGTCGGAGAATACCTGATGGATGCCGTCGAAGACTTCCAGCAATCGCTCGTTGAACTTTACCTAACGCTCCGTGAAAATCAGAATTCGCTTGGACCTGCAATGATGGCATTGTGGGCACGTCTTGTCGAGTTGATCGGCGAGCGCGAATGGCGCTGAAGGCGCGAGAGTTCGAACGCATTGTTAGAAAACTCAAGCTTGTTACTCGAAACACAGGTGACCGCCAAGCCTGGTTTGTCTATGATGGCCGTCAAATCCTTCGGACAAAACGATCTCACCAAAAGGGTGACCTTCCCTTCGCGAGCAAGATTCGGACTCAACTGAAACTCACCGAGGATCAGTTCCGGGACCTAATCCGGTGCCCTCTGACGTATGACGGTTACGTCAATATTCTTCGCGACAAAGGAATTCTGCCGCCAGAAACGCCTGAATAATTCACACACCTCGAAGTCATCACGACCACAGAAGAGGTTTGCCTGAATCGACAAACCTCTCTCGTCATGTCGTCAAGCCTTCGGAATGCCCTCTGATTTTCGTCCCGCAAAACACAACCGGGAGATGAATCCGGTTCGAGTGGAACGCCTTGCCCGCAATCCTTGTCGGCACGCGGAAATCGATACCGGATATCGAGTGGCCCAGAGTGGCTCCAACAGGAAGCAAAAGCTGTTCTAGATTACCCTCTTCCGGGAGGTTCTTCTATGTCGCGCCGATTGGCCAGGTGCCTCAGCTGAACCACTGCCCTTTGCGAAGCGAACGCCAGGCTGTTCGAAACCCGGCCGATTCGTACGCGCCACGCGCCGGTAACCGCGTCGTTTCCGTTTCGACCTGGGCCAGCGTCGCGCCAGCAGACTGGAAACGCCGCAAGCTCTCGCACAGCAGCGCGCCACCGATTCCTCGCCCCTGGAAATCCGGATCGACGCCGAGCGGTTCGATCTGCGCGACTCGCTCCGTTTCGTCGAGCCAGCCTACGCAGAAACCGACCAGCCGTCCATCGGGCGCCGCCATCACCAGATCCAGATCCACGCGATACTCGGGCATGCGCAGACTTCTCGCGCGCCATTCGGCGGTCACTGTCTGGGAGCCGAAGCGATCGGCGATGGAGCGCCGCGTAGGCTTCCACCTCGGTCTCACCGGCGAGCGAGCGGATGGTATATCCGGCGGGAAGTAATGGAACGTTAGGTCCGTCGCGCAAATCCCGCGTCAACATGATGTAGTCGTGGTCGTCATCCAGGGTGTAGCCGTGCCGCTCCAGCAACGCGAGCCGCTCGTGATCGTCCTCGCGAGCCTCGACCCAGTAGGGCAACGGTCGGCCGCGCTCCTCATCCAGCACGCGAAAGCGTTGCGGCGCCCAGGCGAAGATAGCGCGCTCTGCCTCCTCCTGCCACGGACCAGGGCGCACGAAGAAGTCGAGCGTGGCCCAGGGCTGCTGCCAGGCGGCGAAGGCGACACACGTGTCCCCCACAAACCAAAGCCGCGCGTCTTGCACAGCCCAAACCAGCGGGTTGCACAGCCGCCAGCGATAGTCCACCCTGTGGCGGCTCTTCGGTGAGGAGACGGCGATCAACTCCGCGATGGCGGCGAGATCGCGATCAAATTCCGGTGGGCGAGAACTCAGCGATATCGTTCGACGTCACGGCGCGGGCTGTCCCCAAACGACTGAACCAGCTACCTCGAAATGGAGCGCTCCACTCTTCTGCGAAGCGTTCGAGGAGCGCACGCGCTTCTGCATCGAACGCATCGCTGCCCCTTCAGGCGTCATGCGGTCCCGCGAAAAGCCGTTGCGCGAGTGAACTGACTCGATGTAGTCGTCGACCGCCTGCTCGAACCGCATCGGGGCCGTCTTTTTCCGCCCCAGCGGGTGGAACAGGGTGCGCGCTTCAAGCTCCGCCAACAGGTTATAGGGCTGGAAATCGCGATTGGTGGAGTGGGCCTGGATGATTGTCAGCAACTCCGGCCACCACGGGTTGGCCTGTTCAATGCGACCCACGATCGCCAGCACGCCGCCCGGCGCGAGCACATCGCGGAAGCGCGGCAGCACGACCTCCCAGTCCATCCAGTGCAGGCTCTCGGCGGCGGTCACCAACGCATACGGTGGCGAGAGGGACGCCTCTTCCATCGACGAGTGAATGAAGTGAACTGTGCAGCCTGCCGCCTCTGCGCGGCTTGCGCTACTTCGATCATCGGCTGCCGACGGATCGACTGCATCGACCCGCTCGAACAATACGCGCCAGCGGGATGGCCAGATCGCCACTGCCGCAACCCGCATCCAGCATCACGCGTGGGCCACTCGCCATCAAGCCGACGAGGATCTCAAACACCTCAGCCGGATATGGCGGCCGGTGACGATAGGCCGCGACGATGCTCTCGTCGCCAAATTGCGCGCCGTACTCAGGCCTCAGGTGCTTGGGTTTGGGGGTGGGCATCGCGAAAGTCACGCTTTCCTGTTGACTACACTGTTGGCGATGACATGCGGATAGGAACCGCTTCTACCACTACAATCGCAGAAGGATCCGCAGCCGGTCCTCCACCTCAGTCATGGTCGCATTCGAGATCGCTCCCCAGCGCTCGAGCAGTCGTTCTGTCGAGATCGACCGAACATCCTCGCACTTCGCAAACGAGCTCTGGCGAACTCCGCCGTCCGGTGGATCAATACGGACGTGGAGCGGGATGCGTCGATCACGGCTTGTCATCGGCACAACGACAACCAGACCTGCCGGACCGACATTGAACGTGTCGTCAGAGATGACGATGCAAGGACGCGTCCGCCCTTGCTCGTGGCCGCGCACCGGATCGAGATCGACCAGCCAGATTTCTTGCCGTGCTGGAGATTCTTGCATCTACTCGTCGTCCGTAACGTCGACGAGGGTAAAATCCCACAGTTCACGCTCTTCGAGCTCTTCGCTCCACTTCTCAGGATCCGCACGCATCGCCGCGTAGGCCTCGTTGGTCATTTCCAGAATCCGGCGGCGCCGGTACTCCTCAACCGCTGTTGAGATCACCTGCTGAATGGATTCACCGGTTTCATCAGATAAATGACGCAGCGCGTCATAGGTCGGCGCCGCCACACGCACGGTGCTGCCTCGTCGTCCGAGTGAAGTTTCATGCTTCGGTAGCTTTCGCTTATTACTGACAGGTTTCGGCATGTCATCCATCCTTTGATCACAATCTGGCCTACCAAATTGTAGCACGTATGAGAGGAGCATCAGGAATAGAGACCATCCTGAGTGTCCTTGTACAAGGGGCTGCTACAATTACCTTACCTAACTCAATTCCCCTTACTTCGGAGCAGGCCATGAAAGAGATCACGTCGACGATCACTGCTAAAGGACAGGTGACCATTCCGGCAGAGGTTCGTCGCCATCTTGGTTTGGAGCAGGGAGATAAGCTCTCCTTTGTAATCGAAACCTCAGGAGAAGTGCGGTTGAAAGTGCCCAAATTCCCGAACGTGGCGTCACTCGCGGGAGCCGCCGGAAAACTGGATCGCCCAATGGATATGAAGGAGATGCTGGAAATCGCGCGTGAGGACGCGATTGAAGAGAAACGTCATCGACGATGAGCGTGAACTTCATCGATGCGGACGTGATCATTCGGCTCTTAACCGGTGATGACCCAAGAAAGCAAGCCGACTGCCAGGCACTATTTGAGCGAATTCAGCATGGTGACGAAATCGTCGAGCTTCCACATAGCGTGGTCGCCGATACCGTCTTTGTCCTTCGGTCACCTCGGCTTTACCGACTTCCAAAGGATGAAATCGCTGAAATGCTCACTGCTCTCATGTCAATTCGCGGCATCAGAATCCATGATCGTCAGTCTGTGCTTGACGCATTAGCACTGTATGGCGGCCATGCCAGGCTCGATTTCACGGATGCGCTGATCATTGCAATGTCCCGGCAGCATGACGACGCGATCGTCTACAGCTACGACATGGACTACGATCGATTCGAGGGTGTAGTTCGTCGCGAACCATAACCTTTTCCGGCACTGGATCCGCCGAATCTCGATGGAACGTTTCTCGATCCGATTCAATCCAGGTCGAAAAGCACTCGCACCAGCGAACCCGAGTTCCCCCTCCCCTTGGCCCATCACATGCGGATTCACCTATGGCAGAGCCAAGCCTCGATTCCGCAGGTTAATCCCCTTTCGCCGCGAACGTAGTACGCTGGCGATGGATGGTGGGCATCGTAGGTCCGCCAACAAAACGAAGGGAACACCCATGGGCGAGATGATGCGCGCGGTGGTCAAGCCCGCGCGTGGACCCGGCGCCGAGATTCGCGAGGTTCCGGTGCCAATCCCCGGAGACCACGACGTTCTAATCCGCGTCAAAGCCACTTCCATGTGCGGCACCGATCTCCACATCTTCCGCTGGGACCAATGGGCCGAAGAGAATTTCGGGGAGACCCCTATGGTCTTCGGCCACGAATATTGCGGTGAAGTGGTCGCCATCGGCCGCGACGTCGGGAGCGTCAAAGTCGGCGATTTCGTCTCCGGCGAGACCCACATCGGCTGCGGCCACTGCCATCTCTGCCGCACCGGGCAGCAGCACATCTGCATCAACATGGGGCTGGTCGGGGTCACCCGTCCTGGCTGCTTTGCTGAGTACATCGCTATCCCGGAGCAGAATGCCTGGGTGAATCCGCCCGATCTGCCGGTCGATATCGCGGCCATCCAGGAGCCGTTCGGTAATGCCGTCCACACCACACTCTCCGGCGAAATCGCCGCGCGCTCGACGCTGGTGATGGGCTGCGGGCCGATCGGGCTCTTCTCCATCGGCATCGCTAAAGCCTCCGGAGCATCCCCCATCTGGGCGGTCGACATCAACGACTACCGCCTGGGGCTGGCCGGAAAGATGGGCGCGACGCGTGTCATCGACGCACGTGCCGAGGATCCGGTTGAAGTGATCATGCGCGAATCGGGCGGCGAGGGGGCCGATGTGGCGTTGGAGCTCTCAGGCGCCCCCCAGGGGATTCGCCAGGCGTTCGGCGCGTTGCGCGTGGGTGGCCGCATCTCCATGCTCGGCCTTCCCTCCGGTCCTTTCGAGTTCGATTTCAGCGAGCTCCTCGTGCTGAAGGGAGCGGAGGTGCACGGCATCTTCGGCCGCAAGATGTTCGACACCTGGTATCGCACCCGCACGCTGCTGGGAAACGGACTGGTCGACGTCTCACCCCTGATCACGCATCACATGCCGCTCGAAGATTTCGAGAAGGGGATGGATTTGCTGCTGCACGGGCAAGCCGCCAAGGTCATCCTCTATCCCAACCCCAGCGAGAAGACGTGAAAGGAGTCTGACATGGCACAGACAGGCACCGGCATGGGCTTTCTGGTCAGCGAGATCGACCAACTCAAGGAGCAGGGGCTGCACCGTAGCTTGCGGGTCATCGGCAGCGCCAACAAGCCGATCTTCACCGTCGATGGCAAAGAGGTCATCAACCTCTCATCGAACAACTACCTGGGGCTGACCACCCATCCGAAGCTGATCGAGGCCTCCGTCAAGGCGACCCAGTGGTATGGAGTCGGCTCCGGCGCCGTGCGCACCATCGCCGGGACCATGACACTGCACGAGGAGCTGGAGCGTCGACTGGCCGCCTTCAAGCACACCGAAGCGTCGCTCACGTTTCAGTCGGGCTTCACCGCCAACGTCGGCGTGCTGCAATCCCTCCTCAAAGAGGAAGACGTCATCATCTCGGACCAGCTCAACCACGCCAGCATCATCGACGGCATCCGGCTGAGTCGCGCACCGCGCAAGATCTTCCCGCACAAGGACATGGACGGGCTGGAGAAGGTGCTCAAGGAGAGCCAGGATTCGCGCGTGCGCCTGGTGGTGACCGACGGCGTCTTCAGCATGGACGGCGACATCGCGCCGATGCCCGACATCGTCAATCTGGCCGAGCGCTACGGTGCCATCGTCATGATCGACGACGCGCATGCCTCCGGCGTGCTTGGCAAGAACGGCCGGGGCACGGTCAACCACTTCGGGCTCGACGGCCGGGTGCAGATCCAGATCGGCACCCTCTCGAAGGCCATCGGCGCGGTCGGAGGCTACGTCGCGGGAGACGAAGTACTGCGCGACTTCCTCATCCACATGGCGCGGCCCTTCCTCTTCAGCACCTCGCAGCCGCCGGGAGTCGTCGCCAGCTGCATCGCCGCCATCGACGTGCTGGAGCAAGAGCCGGAGATCATCGATAAGCTCTGGGAGAACACTCGCTTCTTCAAGGAGAAGCTGACCGATCTGGGCTTCAACACCGGCCACAGCGAGACGCCGATCACGCCGGTGATCGTGGGCGAGGCGCCCAAGGCCATGGCCCTCTCGGACAAGCTCTTCGAGCGAGGCGTCTTCGCGCAGGGAATCGGCTTCCCGACCGTGGCGCAGGGGCAGGCGCGTCTGCGCACCATGATCAGCGCGTCGCACACCCAGGAGCAGCTGCAGACGGCGCTCGACGCCATCGCCGAGTCGGGACGCGAACTGGGCATCATCTAGCTGAAGGCAGGAGTGGCCCGCCGGTGAAATGGGGATGGCGGGCCACTCTTAGGGGATAGGGAGGGGAAAGTCGGTTCTGAATCGATCCGTGCAGGGGCTCCGAATCGGTTCTGTCCTCACTCTAGCTCCGCTGTGTAAACGCCGTGTGTACTTGAGCTGAGAATTAGATGAGAGATGCCGTCTCTCGGCGCTCGATCGCATTGCAGCTCGCCTGGTGTTCACCCTGGGTTGAAAACCCAGGCTGAGCAGACGAAGTCCCTAAACGGACTGGGGTTTGATCGCCAGATCCGTCAAAGATTCGAGGAATATTGCACAATACGCAACAATTCAGCCCCTTTAGTGGGCTTCGTGTAGAGTAGCCCAGGACCTTTAGTCCTGGGTGAACGGGGAACGGCCGCCAATGTAGCTCACCGTTGACGAACATACCTGGGGTAGCGCCAAATGTGATTTCGTCCGTCGCGTTCGTCGTCCAGGCTGCACCAGTTGCGTCGTCTACCCTCACTCCCTTGGCACATCTCCCACGAAGACCTTCCCCAGCACCGGGCTCTCGAAATCGCTCGCCAGGCACTCCATGTAGATCACATCCCACAGCTTGCCGCCCATGAACTGCGCCTGGGTGCGTCGACCGAACTCGCGAAAGCCCGCCTTCAGATAGGCACGTTGCCCCGCCAGGTTGTACTCATACACCTTCAGCATCACGTTGTTGAGTCCCAGCCCAGTGAAGGCGTGGTCCAGCACCAGGCGCACCGCTTCAGTCCCGTAGCCCTTGCCTCGTTCGGATGGCTCCCCAATGATGATGACCAACTCGGCGGTGCGATTGCGATAGGTGACGTCCTGCAGGCGGCAGGTGCCGATCGGTGTCATGTCGTGGGAGCGATAGATAGTGTAGGAGACGCCGTGCGGATCTCGGTCGTCGGTCGCCAGACCGTCGTACATGGCTTCCTGCTGCTCCATGCTGAGCGGCAGCGGAATCGCTCCGGTCGTGCGCAGCGTGCCGAAGTCGTTGAACCAACGATGATAGGTCACGAGCAGGTCACGTCGCAGTGGTCCCAGCGCCACCCGCTCACCGACGACGTTCACAACCGGATCTGCACGTGGCGCGTTCTTGGTAACAGAACCTTGCTCGTTCATGACGTTCCTTTTCCGTTGGACGGATATCTCGCTATTGCCCGGCTTGGCCCGCGACCTACTCCCTGCGACACGGTCGTACGAGATTCGTGAAGAAGTGTGCATGGCAAGTCTCACAGAAAATATCCAGCTGGTCTTTCATTTCTGCGGGTTGCGAGAAACCATCGCCCTCGGCCGTTCGCGCTGTCAGGTTGAATGGGGTGAAATCCGCCAGAGGCCCCGTTTGCGGACAGCGTCTCTGGGGCATTCCGCGTCTTGACACGGCGGCAATCAGCACATACCATGAGTGCATATATGAAATTCAATATCACCGGTGGACGGTCCAGCGCTCATCATTCAACGAGATCGTCGGTGCGTCGATGTATGTAACGCTGCTCCACTATCGTCAAACGCTGCCAGTGTCAATGGAAGGTACGGCGCGACCGTGTCGTGTCAAGCCGAGTACCCCATCCAACCAGCGCACGATATGGACTCCACGCCGTCCGTGGTTGACCCTCCGAGCCTGAGAGCGCTCGTCATCCTCGAGTCGCTCGCCGACAACTCGCTCGGATTGACGTTGACCGAGGTTTCCGAGCTCACCAACATCAATAAGACGACCGCATATCGCTTCTTGCAAGATCTCGTTCGGCACCACTACATTCGTCGCGACGATCGAGACAAACGCTACTTCCTGGGTACTCGCGTCCTGGGGCTCTCTATCGCGTTGCTCGACGAGCTCGACGTGCGTCAGGTGGCACGCCCGCATCTCGAGAAGCTCGTCGACGAACTGCAGGAGACCGTCCACCTGGTGCAGCTCGATGGTACCGAGGCGGTCTACATCGACAAAGTCGACTGTCCTCAGCCGATCATGCTCAGGTCCAGAGTTGGGAAACGGCGCCCGATTCATTGCACGGGAGTCGGCAAGGTTTTGCTGGCCTTTGCGCCCGAATCGTTGCTCGAACAGATCATTCGAAGCCCCGGCCTGACGCGCTACACGCCCACCACCATTACAGACCCCAACGAGCTTCGCCAGGAGATGTTGCGAATCCGCACGGTGGGCTACGCGCTCGACAATTCGGAGCATCGTGAAGGCATTACCTGCGTCGCCGGACCCGTGTTCGACGTCCATGGCGACGTAGCCGCGTCGGTGAGCGTGGCAGGCCCCACCTTCCGTTTCCCACTCGCGATGGCTGAAGCTTGTGCCCCACGACTGCTCGGGGCCTGTCGCGCGATTTCGCTCGGCTGTGGATTCCAGGATTGGGCCTATGGGTGAGCCGGGACGCGACCTCATCTCGCACCGAACGGAGAAAACGCGAACCTAAGAGACGGCACACGAGAAAGGAGAGGCGACGAGGCGTGGCTAGAGTCAATGGTGACTTCGAATGACTGAGATCCGAGCGACTTCCGGTTAGGAGGTAGTCGCCGGTCTATGTGCGTCGGTTCCGGCCAGCCGGACAAAGGAAACCACCGGCAAACCGCGATTCCGAACGGAGTCGTTCAATCGTCGCGGTGACGTGAGGAGACGAATTGGTGATGAAGAACGTCAGCAGCCCCGATGAGGAGACTGTAGTGAACAAGGGATTGAGAGCAGGAATGTCGTTGCGATTCAGTCGTCGATCGTTCGCGCGTCTCTCAATTATGGGCGTCGGTGCGACGGTCACGGGCGCATTGCTCTCTGCCTGCGGCGGCAGCAAGAGCACGCCCACAACGGCCAGCGCGTCAACGTCGACGACAAGCAGCTCCGGAGCTAGCACGGCAACCACCGCGTCGACAGCGGCATCGACAAGCGCAGCGTCGCCGCAAAGCTCAACGGCAACGAGTGCTGCCGCATCCAGCACCTCGACGTCATCGACTTCGGCGCAGAAGGGCGGCCAGGCGCATGTGCTGTGGACTGCCCCGCCGGTCACCCTGATGCCGATTTTTTCGACGTCTGGTAGTGAGCAGCAGGTTGAGCGACTCATGTTCGGCGCGCTCGTCAAAATGAGCGACAAGCTGGTGCCGACCCCAGACATGGCCTCCAAGATCGAGGCGGCGCCGGACGCCAAGGCCTATACCTTCACCCTGCACGACAATGTCAAGTTCAGCGACGGCACCCCGCTCACGACGGATGACGTGCGCTTCACGCTACAGTCGGCGATCGACTCACGAAGCGGCAGTTACTGGAACGGACGCCTCAAGAATATCGTCGGGGCGGCTGACTTCAGCACGCAGAAAGCCGATAGCGTCACCGGCATCGCCACCCCCGACGACAAGACCGTCACGATCAACCTCACGAATGCCGACGCGGCGTTCCTGGTCAACCTCTGCAACTTCTCAGGGCTGGGGATCATGCCGAAGCATATCTTGAAAGACGTCCCGCCCGACCAGTTGCAGAAGCATTCGTTCGCGCTGGCGCCGACCGTGACGGCTGGTGCATTCAAACTCGTCAAGTATGCGACCGATCAGTATCTGGAACTGGCGCGCAATGACACCTACTGGGGCGATCCGCCACCGCTCGACAGTATCTTCATGCAAATCCTGACCTCGGATGTGGCGCTGGCGCAGCTCGAAACCGGCAAGATCGATGTCATGACGCTGGCTGTCCAGGATCTCGACCATGTCAAGAACCTGCCGAACGCCAAGTTGTTGAGTGTCGCCAGTCCGAGCATGGACTTCCTCGCCATCAATATGACGCGTGACTTTCTGCAAGATAAGCGCATCCGCCAGGCGATGCTCTATGCGATTGACCGCGAAGGCATCTTGAAGCAGATCTATGCCGGTCAAGGCGAAATCACGAACTCACCGATCTTCGGCCCAGACTGGATGGGCATACCCGAAGGGCTCAACGACTACAAGTTCGATCCGGATAAGGCGAAGCAGCTCCTCAAAGACGCGAACTGGGACAGCAGTCGTACGCTCGACATGGTCTATACCCCGTCCGTCAACGAGCGCACGACCGCGATGCAGATCATCCAGAATCAGTGGAGTGATGTTGGCCTTAAGGTAAACATCGACAACGTCGATACGGCCGAGAACAATCGACGATCGATCCAGGCAACCGACTTCGATGTCAAGGTTGTCGGCGGTGGCGTCTTCCGCGCCGACCCGGGCGTGTCCGGAACCTACATGACGACCAGCACCTGGACACCCAAAGGCGGAAACTACGGGCACTACTCCAACGCGGATATCGACAAGCTGTATCCCGAAGCGCAAGCCGCCGGGAAGCCTGAGGATCGGAAGGCACTCTATACCCAGATTGCCAAAATTCTGAATGACGAACTGCCCTGGATCTTCCTGTATTCACCGAACTCGTCGTACGGTGTAGCCAACCGCCTTCAAGGCTTCATGCCACCGAGCTACCTTGACAACAAGCTCTGGAATGCAGAGACATGGTCGGTGACAAGCTAGCGAGTTTGCGGCAAGAAATGGTTCGAGGGGCGGAATGGGACGGTATATTCTCCGGCGGATCCTGATCAGCATCCCAGTAATGATTGGGATCACCATTGCAACATATCTGATCGTAAACCTGGCGCCGGGTGATCCGATCTCGGCGATGCTGAATCCCGAGGCGATCGCCTCGCAGGGTCCCGAATGGGTGGCGCAACAAAAGGCGAACCTCGGACTCAACAAGCCGATGCCGGTTCGCTACGTCCTTTGGCTGGGGCAGATTGCTCACGGCAACCTCGGCTTCTCGTATAACGACCGCTTACCGGTAACCGGCAAGCTACGGGAGCGATTCTGGCCAACGGCCAAATTGATGCTGACCGTTGAACTCATAGCGCTTCTCGTCGCCATTCCGCTTGGCGTCATCTCGGCGGTGAAACAGTACTCGGTAATCGACTATGTCGCGACGATTTTCGGTTTCACCGCCGTCTCAATCCCTTCGTTCTTCCTGGCATTGGCGGCCATTTATATCTTTTCCGTCAAGATCCGTTGGTTGCCTGCGGCCGGAATGGGAACGATCGGTGCCCCACCATCGTTCATCGACTCATTGAAGCACTTGATTTTGCCGGCGACGGTGCTCGGGCTATCTCAGGCGGCACCGCTGATTCGCTATACGCGCTCCAGCATGCTGGAGACCATTCGAAACGACTACATGCGCACCGCACGGGCAAAAGGACTCTCGGAGCAGGTTGTGCTCTATCGGCATGGGCTGCGCAACGCCCTGATCCCGCTCGTCACCGTCGTGGCGCTCGATCTCCCCAAGCTGCTCGGTGGCGCGGTGATCATCGAGTCGGTTTTCGCCTGGCCGGGGATGGGTACCCTGGCAATTGAGTCGGTGCGAAACCGCGATTATCCGGTCATCATGGCGATCAATCTGCTGGCCGCGGTGCTGATCCTGTTCAGCAATTTGATCGCGGATGTCGCGTATGCGCTCATTGATCCGCGCATCAAATACTCGTAAGGATGGCGTTAGTGGAGCAGAGTGAGCTATCCGAGCGAGGGTCAGCGGGAACGGCTGGCATGGCTTCGCCGAGGCTGGCCCAGCTCGGAGCACGAGAACAGCGTCGCGGTGTCGGAGTCTGGGGACGGTTCCGGCGCCATCGCATGGCGATGGCAGGGTTGATCGTGCTGACAATCCTGGCGATTGGGGCGATCGGAGCGCCAGTCATCGCCCGCAAGAGTCCGTATAAGGTCGACCTGAGCAGCTACCGCAAGCCGCCCAGCACGGCGCACATTCTCGGCACCGACGCCGCCGGGCGCGACGTCTTTAGTCGCTTGCTCTATGCCGGGCGCGTATCGCTGTCGGTCGGTTTGGTGGCCGTCGCCATCTACACCGCGATTGGGATGACGCTGGGAGCCATCGCCGGTTATGCCGGCGGTTGGGTCGACGGTCTGGCGATGCGCCTTGCCGACGTCTTCCTCTCATTCCCCTCGTTGATCATCATCATCACCATGGTGGCGGTGCTCGGTCCGAGCATCTACAACGTGATGATCGCCATCGGATTGCTCGGCTGGCCGCCGATCGCGCGCCTGTTGCGTGGAGATCTCCTCTCGCTGCGCGAACGTGAGTTCGTGACTGCCGCTCGAGCGATCGGGGCGCCCGGTTGGCGCATCGTCGTCCGGCACCTGCTGCCAAACGCGCTCGCACCGATCATCGTGGCAGCGACCTTCGGCATCGCCAACGCGATCCTACTGGAAGCCGGACTCAGCTTCCTCGGCCTTGGCGTGCCGCTGCCGACCGCAAGCTGGGGCAACATGCTCACCGACGCGCAGTCGCTCACGGTGTTATCGAGCATGCCGTGGCTGTGGATCCCGCCCGGAGTGATGATCGCGCTGGCGGTCTTGTCGATCAACTTTCTTGGCGATGGATTGCGCGATGCGCTCGATCCCCATCTGCAACGGTAGGAAGAAAGAACGACAAGGATACCGAGGAGGATTGTGGCGCAACTACGTCTGAGCCGATGAAGAGCAGAGCCGCTGAACGCGATAGATATCGCCAGTGAAGGGGCGTCCAATGTCGAACATCTATGAACGCTTAGGTCTCAAGCCCATAATCAACGCCCGTGGAACGCATACGAGACTCGGCGGCTCGATTATGGAGCCGGAAGTCGTGGAGGCGATGCACGAAGCGGCGAGAGCCTACATCGTCCTTGATGAACTGCAAGACAAAGCGAGCGAGTTGATCGCACGCGCGACCGGCGCTGCAAGCAGGGATGGTAACCGGTGGTGCGGCGGCGGGACTGCTCGTCGGCACTGCTGCCTGCGTTGCGGGAAGCGATCCGATCAAGATCGAACAGCTTCCCGACACCACCGGGCTCAAAGGCGAAGCGATCGTCCATCGCGCTCACCGCAACGGCTATGACCACAGTGTTCGAGCTGCTGGAGTCAAGCTGATTGAGGTCGGCTACGGCCACGCCACCATCCCCTATCAACTGGAGGCAGCCTTCAGTGAGCGGACGGCGCTCGTGCTTTACGTCGAGTCGCCGTGGGCGAGTCGCGGCGCGCTTTCGCTGGCTCAAACCTGCGAGATCGCGCACAGCCACGGTGTCCCGGTCTTGGTCGACGCCGCCGCCATGCTCCCTCCCAACAGCAATCTCACCCGCTACATCGCCGACGGGGCCGATCTGGTCACCTACAGTGGCGGCAAGGGCCTCCACGGTCCACAGTCATCGGGAATCCTCGCGGGAAGAGCCGATCTGATCGCGGCGGCTCGTGCCAACGGCAGCCCGAACCACAGTATCGGCCGCCCTGCCAAGGCCGCCAAAGAGGACATCGTCGGCCTGATGGTCGCAATTCAGCTCTATCTCGAACGGGATCATGAAGCGGCGATGGACCACTGGATCAGCCAGGCGGAGTATATGATCGAACGTCTGCAGAGCGTGCCCGGCATCGGCGTGAGCCTATTGCACGACGGTCGCGAGCACCTGACGCCGCGCGTTGAGATCACGTTCGATCAGCCTACCGGCGTAAGCGCCCGCGAATTGATCGCCGCGCTCGAAGAGGGTGATCCACGCATCTTTCTGTTCGAGCCGAACGGCCCGAGCGCCAAGCAGAACAGCGTAATCATTCACTGTCATACGATGCAAATGGGTGAGGAGGAGATCGTCGCCGAGGTGGTGAAAGCCGCGATTCTGAAACGGTTGACCGCGCGTCCGAACGAGGCGGCGGTCGTTCCATAGGAACGTGTTCAAGGGAGACAGAAATGGCACAGCGGAAGCCAGCGCATGAGTATCAGGTCACACTCGAACGGCCGGCCGATTTCGACCACTTCTGGGCCGACATCATGGCCGAGGTCAATGAGATCCCGCTCAACCCGTCGATGGAGCACATCCCGATGCGCTCGAACGACGAGGTCGACGTCTATGAGATCCATTACGACAGCCTCGATCACGTGCGGGTCGCGGGCTGGTACGCCCGGCCGACGGAGTCGAACATCGCTCCGCCCTACCCAGGGCTGCTGATCGTTCCGGGTTACGTCTCCGAACCGACCCTGCCGAAGTCGTGGGCCAAGATGGGCTATGCCACAGTCGGCGTGGCTCCACGCGGCAAACTGCGGTCGAACCGCCACTTCAATCCCGGCTATCCCGGCCTGCTGATCAACAACATCATCGACAGGAACACATACTCCTATCGCGGGTTTTATGTCGACGCAGCCCGCGCCGTCGATTTTCTGCTGACGCGACCCGAAGTCGATGGCAGCCGCATCGGCGTGCACGGCAGCAGTCAGGGTGGCGCGCTCACCATCACCACCTCGGCGCTGCGCAACGACGTCATCACCTGCGGCGCCGCTGGAGCGCCCTACCTCTGCGGCTTCATGGACTGTGCCGCGCTGACCCACTCCTATCCCTACGAGGAGATCAACGAGTATCTGCGCCTGCACCCGGATCACGAGCCAATGGTGCGTGACACGCTGGAATACTTCGACGGCATCAACTTCGCGTCCAATGATCAAGGCGCCGATGTTCGTCTACATCGGTCTCGAGGACGACGTCGTTCCGCCCGAAACCGGCTACGCGCTGGTCGAGGCGATGACCTGCCCCAAAGAGCTCCACCCCTACGAGCACTGCGCCCATGACGCCGGCCGCGCCTGGGTCATGCCCAAGGTTGAGGAGTTTCTGGCGAAGCATCTCCAGCCGGCGACCACTCGCGCGCACGCCGAGCCGACGGTTGGATGAGAGGGAGTGAGATGACGGACAACGCGACCAGACCAGCTGACTTCAACGACTACTGGGACGGCGTCGATCGGGATCTTGCACGCTACGAAGCACGCCCACAGCTGGAGCCGATGCCGCTCCACTCGACTGATTTCTGCACCGTCTACGCGCTGAAGCTGACCAGCATCGGGCCCTATCGGCTCTTCGGCTACTATTCGGTGCCGCACGGCGACGGACCATTCCCGGCCATGTACAACACGCCAAAGTACGGCAGCGTCAACCATGTGCCGGACTACAACGACCGGCAGCGCTACGTCTGTCTGACGCTCATGCATCGTGGTCAGCGCCTGGCCAATCAGCCGTTCGCCGCGGAGTACCCCGGCTTACTGACGTTGGGCATCGACGATCCCAGCACATACATCTATCGTTCGATCGCGGCCGATTGCATCCGTGGTGCCGAGTTCTTGCAGAGCCGAGCCGAAGTGGATCAGTCGCGCGTGGCCATCATCGGCGACGATCTGGCCATGATCGCGGCCGCGCGCCGTCCCGGCTTCGCCGTGGTGGAAGCGTCCGCGTTCATCTTCTATCGGATGATGGAGGCGGCCGTCTCGCACGAGTGGCTATCCGTTGGAAGAGGTGAACGAATACCTGAGCGCCCATCCCGAGAAACGCGATGCGGTCGCCGGAACCGTCGCCCATTTCGACCCGCAGTTCCACGCCGACCGCATCGAACCGGGACCACCTGTTCCCGGTTGGCGATGACGGCTCGACCAGCGGACAGCGACTGGCTGGCGCCGTTCGCCGACGCCTGCGCGGGGAGGGTCGAGTATTACCAAGCTCACCAACATGGGCGGCACCGACCACGATTGGCTCGACGCCTGGCTGGCCGGTAAATTCGGCGCGCAAGCCGATGTCGAAATTCATCCGCGAGTTCGCCTAGACGAACATCTCGCATTCCCTCGCGACGACAGGCGGGCGCTATGGCCCGCCTGTTTGCTTGCGGAAAACATTAAGTTGGATGGCGCGATCGTAGTTGGCGAAACAGACCAGTCGCCGTACGACGGTCATTCTGGATTGAACCGTGATTGATGAAATGAACCGCTCACTGTCCCGCGAACGCGCTGGGCTGAAGCCGCGCGCTGACCAATGCGAAGCCCGCTCAAGCGGGCTGAACGTACGCGGTCAAACGTAGGGGAGGGACCTGTGCCCTCCCTCGTCCACTCGATACCGAAGTAATTCGTCAAAGACCATCAGCAGGTTGAATGTCTGCGGAACAGATTCTCAGCCTGCTTCGAGCAGGCTTCGCTAAATTCATCGCTGCGGCTTCAGCCCAGCGCGTGTATCGGGCGAGATCCTCATTTTCGATCGGCCCACCTCCGTTGGGCGCCATGAATGTCGCCCCTACGGAAACGCATCGGACACGCCATGCGACCCTGAGAAGCCGCAGGATCGCATGCAGCGGCGGCCCATAGACAGCGTCATCTCGAACCGCGTAGACTGCCTCGCCAGTGTGTCGCGCCGAACGCACCTCCGCCCTCACTCGCGCGGCGACCGGCTCAACGACCTTCGCACCTTTGAATGGATATGCGCATGTCAACGGCTGACTACCCGCTCCTCTTCTCACCCATCCAGCTGGGCCACGTCGAGGCGCGCAACCGCATCGTCTCCACCAGCCACGGCACCAACCTGGCGGCCAACGGCGCGCCCAGCCCGCGCGAAATCGCCTATCACGAGGCGAAAGCCCGCGGCGGATGCGGCACGGTCATGATGTTTGGGTCAGCCGCCGCCTCGCCACTGACCCCGATGTCGCCCGATCACGTCAACCTCTTCGATGACGCGGCTTTGCCCGGCTTACGTGAGGCCGCGGCGGCCGTCAAGGCCCACGGCGCGCTGGCCATCAGCCAGGTGACTTCCTACGGCCGACGCAGTCGGGCGACGATCGATCTGACCGGCTACGGACCATCGGCAACGGTCAGCGAGATCGCGCCGAGCGTGCCGCATGTCCTCTCTCTCGGCGAGATCCGGCTAGATGATCGAGCACTACGCCGAGGCGTGCCGCCGACTCAAAGCCTGCGGGTTCGACGGCTGCGATCTGGCCTTTTACGACGATCAGCTCCCCGACCAGTTCTGGACTCCTGCCATCAACCGGCGTCAGGATGCCTACGGCGGATCACTGGAAAACCGCATGCGGTTCTCGCTCGAGGTGCTGGAAGCGGTGCGTGCGGCCGTCGGACGCGACTTCATCGTCGGGGCGCGCGTCTCCGGCGACGATCGCTATCCGGGCGGGTTAGGTCCTGACGAGCTAATCGACATCATCGTGAGGCTGGACCAAACCGGACTACTGGACTATTTCACGGTCACAGGCGGAACGATCTCCACCTACCGCTCGCGCGGCTACAACATCCCCTCGGCCTATTTCCCGCCTGCCACCTTCACCGGACTCTCGCAGCGCATCCGCGAAGCCGTGCGTGCGCCAGTGATCGTGACCGGACGCATCGTGCGGCCGGATCAGGCGGAAGCAGTGCTGCGCGAGGGGAGCGCGGACTTGGTCGGCATGACGCGCGCGCTCATCGCCGATCCCGAGCTGCCGAACAAGGCTCGCGAGGGACGGCTGGACGACATCCGCGTCTGTATGGGTTCGAACGAAGGCTGCATCGATCGCCTCTACTTTGGCTTGCCGATCCAGTGTGTCCAGAACCCGGTCATCGGCCATGAGCTCGAATGGGCCACGCTCACTTCGGCAACTCAGCCCAAAAGCGTCCTGGTCATCGGCGGAGGCCCGGCAGGCATGGAAGCGGCGCGCGTGGCGGCCCTGCGCGGACACGACGTGACGCTGGTCGAGCGCGCCAACGAATTGGGCGGCGCCATCTTGATCGCCTGCAAGGCCCCCGGCTGGGAGGCGTATCGGGGCAGCGTCGACTGGCTAGAGGGGCAGCTCCGCAAGCTGCCGGTGGAGATCCGTACCGGCCACGAGGCCACTGTCGATTCCGTGCTGGCCGAGGAGCCCGAGGTCGTGATCGTGGCGACCGGGGCGGAGCCGCGCCGGCCCAACATTCCCGGCGCCGACCTCCCGCACGTGGTGACGGCGGCTGAGGTGCTGGCAGGGAAAGGCGCAGATCGGTGCGCGCTGCGTGATCCTGGACGAGACTGGCTATACCCCTGGACCGAAAGTGGCCGACGCCCTGAGCCTGGCCGGTCATCAAGTCGAGATCGTGACGCCGCAGTACAGTCTGGGTGAAGACATTGGCACCACCTTGCGAGCCGCGCTTGTCGAACGATTGCTGCGTCATGGCGTGACGATCACGGTCCTCACCGCGCCAGTCGCAATCTCTCCAGAAGGTGTGAAAGTGGAGCATGTCCTAACGGAAGCGGTGCGCGAAATCCCCGCGGACAGCATCATCGTGTCGTCGAGTGGAGTCGGGCGGGACGCGCTCTATCACGCGCTACGGGCTCACGCCGAGGAGCATGACAGCGCCATGGACGTTCACATCATCGGCGACGCGTTCGCGCCGCGCCATTTGCGCCATGCCATGGAGGATGGCACGCGCGTGGGACGAGTGATTTAGGGCAACTATTCGGCAACGACGATCCAGCTGTGCGCCCATGGATACGATGATCCGCAGTGGTCGAAGGTCGTTGAACAGGTCGATCGGAAGACATTCAGCGTCCGCGCCGGACTGAAGCCGCAGCGCTGAACTTAACGAAACCTTCTGAAGAAGGTTGAGTTGTGGCCATGCACCCAACCGGGTTGAGAGAAATCGCGAGATGCAGGCAAATGCTCAACCCGTTTATGGTCTTTGACGAATTGAGACAGTATTGATCCACGTTCTCCCGCCCGCAGCCTGAGGGCAGCCACGGAGAACTGCCCCTACGAACATGCGCGTACGTTCAGCCCGCTTGAGCGGGCTTCGAATAGGTAAGCGCTGCGGCTTTAGCCCGGCGCGAACGCGTCGCGATTCCCCGTCTATTTCGTCAAACATCATTAATCCATCGCCGACGTGACCTGTTAACCGATTAATTTCGTCGATTGCCATGTGCGCGCATCGTGAATCTCCAAGCCCGTTTACGGGCTTCGTCCGCTCAGCCTGGGTTTTCAAACCAGGGTGAATATCGAGCGACAACCGCCGTCATTCTCCAAGCACCACGATCGCGGCTGACCCTGCCCCTCGCCCGCGTACACTGCCCGCACCCACCTGCCAGAACCGCGTCTGTCCACGGAGACTCCTTGACATCCGCAGTCACGATCTCTAGTCTGGGTGAAATACCTCAACTTTCGTCTGGTGGCGGCGCGTAAATATATCGACTGCATACTCAACTCACAGCAGGGATGTTGATGATGCAGCGGTGGTGGGTCTCACTCGATTGAGACTCCCCATCACGAGCCGCTCGGCATCGAGGCTGACGACTCCGCATCGACGTCGATGCGAGTTATTCCTACAAGGAGGAGATATGCGACCGATTCAAGACGATTCTTCCGATCGGCTTTCGCTGCCGCACACGTACCGGCTGCATCGCCGCGCCGCTCTGCGCCTGATGGGCGTCGGCGGGCTGTCGCTGCTGGCTGCCTGCTCGTCGAAGGGCTCGACCGACAAGGGAACGACCACGTCGACCACTTCGAGCAGCGGCGGTACAACGGCTACGAGTGCCGCCACGACGGCCACCTCCGCATCAAGTCCCGCTTCCTCGAGCCCGGCCGCGACCACGGCAGCGACAGCCACACAGACCAGCACCGCCAAGCAAGGCGGCAAGGTCGCCATCGCGGTCGATCAGGAGCCTCCAACGCTCGATCCGCACGCCTCGCCATCCGCCATCACCTTCACCATGACGTCGTCGGCCTCCGAGAGCCTCCTCTATCTCACCGACAAGCGCGAGCTCGTGCCGTGGCTTGCCGCCTCCTACGAGTCCGCGCCGGACGGCAAGTCGGTCACGTTCAAGCTGAACAAGGATGTGACCTTCCAGGACGACTCGCCGTTCAACGCCGACGCCGTCAAATGGAATCTCGATCGCATCGTCGATCCAAACTTCAAGGCGGGGGCGGCCCTCAGCTCCCTGTCGGGATATACCGGAACCGACGTCGTGGACGACATGACCGCCAAGGTCAATTTCGATTCGCCCTTCGCGCCGTTTCTCAGCTACGCCGCCAGCCCCTTCCTCGTCTTTCTCTCACCCGACGGGACGAAGAATCAGGGTGACAAGGTTCAGACCAACCCCATCACCAGCGGTCCCTACAAGTTCACCGAATATGTGGCGAAGGACCACGCCACCATGGAGCGCTGGGACGGCTACAAGCGAAAGCTCCCCTGGGCCGATCATGACGGCCCCGGCTTCCTCGACTCAATCACCTGGCGTTTCGTTCCGGAAGCGGGCACCCGCTCAACCACGATAGAGTCGGGCGAGGTGCAGGTAGCGACGCCACTCTCTGCTGAGGACATCCAGCATTTCACTGGCTCGAAGGACGTGACAATTCAGTCTGCTTCCTGGGTTGGCGTTCCGCTTACGATGCTCATCAACACCCAGAAGGCGCCCACGGACGACGTCAAGGTGCGGCAAGCCATCAACTACGCCATCGACAAACAGGGGATGATCAACACACTCTTCAAGGGGACCGGCGAGGCGGCCATCAGCTACCTGGCGCAGGCGCTGCTCCCGACTCCCGATCTCAAGTCGCGTTACCCGTTTGACCTCGACAAGGCGAAGCAGATGCTGGAAGACGCCGGATGGACGGCTGGCTCTGGCGACATTCGCAGCAAGAATGGCGAACAGCTGAAAATCATCCTCAATACGATCGATTACGGCGGCGGCGCTGACCCGACGTCGCAGCTGATTCAGGGGCAGCTGCGTTCGGCGGGAATCGACGTCGAGATCAAGTCACAGGCTCGTCCGCCGTTCTATGAGGACAACT
The DNA here is from genome assembly GCA_963815715.1 of uncultured Chloroflexia bacterium. Taxonomy (GTDB): domain Bacteria; phylum Chloroflexota; class Chloroflexia; order Thermomicrobiales; family Thermomicrobiaceae; genus CALAGB01. The sequence goes on from CAWFHU010000002.1 coordinate 110,077, forward strand.
ACAACGGCGCCACGCACGCGACCACGATCTACCTGCGCATCGGCGAGTATGACGCTCTCTACAGCCTGTTCCATTCGAAGTACATCGGCGCCAACTTCAACTGGTCACGGCTGAACGATCCGGACGTCGATAAGATGCTGGTGGACGGTCGCCAAGAGACCGACGCGACCAAACGCAAGCAGATTTACGTCGACCTGATCAACAAACTGATGGACATCGCGCCAGGCGCGCCGCTGATCGATCAGTATTCGGTTTGGGGATTGCGCTCGAACGTCAGCGGGTTGAAGTTCAACGGCTTCACCTACCCGATCGTGTCGGATATGTCGCTGAGCAGCTGACGGGGATTTGCTTGATCGCGCGAACAGCGCTGAAACGGCCTGCAAATCATTGCAGGCCGTTTTCGTTGCGTGGCGATGACCAGGGCGCCCACACTGAACCTAATAATGTAGAGGCGGGCGTCTCTGTCCGCCTGCGTGACCAGTCCTCCAACGCGATTTGTAAGGGCTTCGCTCGGCAATCGCTGCCGAATCGAGAGTCTCTCGATCGCTCGACAAAGGCGGGCAGAGACGCCCGCCACTACGAACGAAGGAGGATCCTCGTAAGGGCGACACTTCATGGCGCCCTGGGGAACTACAACCTGTGAGTACGGACTCTAGTGAAAATTCTGTTGCATCATGGAGTCGCCGCGACGACCTAGCCCCGGGATCTCATCCGCTTGAACCTCGAGGTAGATGACGTCCCACAGCCGGCCACCTTTGAGGTGCGCCTGACGCTGCCGGCCAAACTCCTTGAAGCCGACACGCTCGAATGAGCGCAGCTCCGAAAGGTTGAACTCGTAGGTCATCAGGAAGAGCGTCTCGAGCTGCAGCGCCACGAAGGCGTATTCGAGCATCAAGCGCCCGGTCTCGGTGCCGAAGTCACGCGCCTGACTGGCAACTTCACCGATGTGCAGGAAGAACTCGGCCGATTGATCGTTCTGATCGATGTCGATCAGGCCGGTAATACCGATCGGTCGCAGCGTCTTGAGCTCATAGATGGTGAACCAAACGTGCTCATCGGTCATGACCAGCTCGTCATACCAGGGCCCATCTTCGTCCAGCACTGCCGACCAGGCGTCGCCAGACATGGCGCGCAAGGCCACGAATCCGTCGCGCCAGCGCCGATACACGGGAAGAAGATCGCGCCGCAATGGGCCAAGCGCCACGCGACTACCGATGATGTCGAAGCTGAGCCGCGCGTCCTTTTCGCCCTGCGGTGTCCCCGAACTGCCCTGCAAACCCTGGTTCCCTTCCGGTATTCGATCGTTCAATTCGTCATTCACGATTTCGTCGCCACCAGCCTACCAGTCATATCGTTCGAGCGCACCTGTATCGTGGTCACAAGTATAGACACGTCAATCCCGCTAACGTGATTCACCTCGATGTCAGCACGAGGCAATTCGTTACAGATTTATGCATCACGTCTCGCGAAGAAATTCCTCAACCGCCTCCAAGAACTTCTCAGGGCGCTCAATGTGGATCAGATGTCCCGTATCCGGGAATCGCACCAGTTTACGATCATCTCGCCGTTCAGCAACCCGTCGTGCCGCTTCAGTGCTCAACGCTCCGCCCTTTCTCGGATCGGCCTGCAGCAGCAGCGTCGGGCTCGAGATGCGCTCCATGGCCGCGTCAAAGCTCTCCGGCTCACCAGCGGTCGCCTCAATCAAGGCAAGAAACGGGCCGTCCGATGTGGCACGCAGCCATTCAGACTCGCGGCGCCAATCCTCTTCGGTCCGTTCGGGGTGAATTCCCTGAATCGCGACGTAGGTCTGCTCCGCCGTGGCGCGCTTGGCACTGAGCAATGCACCCAACCAGGTGCGCGTGTCGTTCGACCGTTCTGACGGCGGATCCTCGAGCACCACCGCGCGTACGCGCTTCGGATTCTGGCCGCTCAACACCATCGCGATCAGGGCACCCAGGGAATGCCCCAACACGAACGCTCGGTTGATGTTGAGTGAATCGAGCAGACCGGCGGCGTCGGCCGCGTAGTCGGTCAGTTCATATCCCGTCTCAGGCCAGTCGCTGCGGTAGTGACCACGCAGATCGGGCATGATCACGCGGTAGGAGGTCGACAATTTCTCGGCCACGGGAAGCCAACTCTCGGCTCGATCGTAGATGCTGTGGAGCATGAGGAGTGGCGGCTTCCCATCGTCCGTTGACATGACGACGCGCAGCTCGATACCGTTTGTCGCCACCTTTTGATCACTGAAGGTCGAGGGGAATTGCATGTGCCCTCCTCTTAATGCGCGGGTTCGCACCATTCACGATCGCTACCGTTAGAGTAGCGCTCGCTCGAATTCGTCCGACTTTGCCAGTCCCAGAGCCTCGCGCGTCTCGGCAACCACGTAGAGAGAGCCGGTAGCGCAGATGACGTCCGCCTGGCCGGCTGAGCTGAGCGCGTTTCGCACGGCGCGCGGCACATCCGGCGCGACGACGATCTCCGGCAACGGCGGATCAAGTTTCTCCACCGCTGACACGATGCGCTCCGCCTTCGCGGCGCGCGGATGACGCGACGACGTGGCGATGATGCGATTGGCCATCGGTGCCAGCACGCGCACCATCTGTTCGACTTCCTTGTCATCGGCGATCCCCAGAATGAGTGTCAGATGATGCCCACCATATTCTTCAGCCAATGTTTCGGCCAGTCGCTGCGCGGAATCGACATTGTGGGCGCCATCGACGATGACGGTCGGGTCGGTCCGCAAGAGCTCGAAGCGTCCCGGCCAGCTCACATTCGCCAGCCCGGTCCGAATCGCGGCTTCTGAAATCGCGAATCCGTCTCGATCGAGAACCCAGCACGCGGCCACGGCGATGGCCGCATTCTCCACCTGGTGGCGGCCGACCAGGGCCGACGCGAGATCGCGGTAATCGCCCCACGGACCGTGCAGATCGAAGGACGCCGACGTACCGGTCGCCTGCCAGTCGACGCCGCCCATCAGGAGTTCGCAGCCACGTTCGTGGGCGATGCGCTGCAACGTCTCGGCCGCTTCGGGCTGTTGCGCCGCGGAGACGACCGGGCGTCCGGGTTTGATGATGCCCCCTTTTTCGGCGGCGATCTCGGCCAGCGTGTCGCCCAATATGCGCGTGTGGTCAAAGCTGATCGACGTGATTACCGAGACCTGCGGCTCAACCACGTTGGTCGCATCGAGCCTGCCGCCGAGTCCCACCTCGATCACCGAGACATCCACTTCGGCACGCGCGAAGGCGAGGAACGCGAGCGCGGTGGCGACTTCGAATGCGGTCGCCTCGCCCCAATCCGGTTTTTCGCTGGCCAGGCGAGCATTGAGCGGCGCAATTTCTTCTGTCAAAGCCGCGAAATCGGCTTCCGAGATTGGCTCGCCATCGATCTGAATGCGCTCACGAAAGGTGTGCAGATGGGGAGAACTGTAGAGACCGACGCGTCGTCCGCTGGCTCGCAGGATGGACGCAAGAAACGCGGAGGTTGATCCCTTCCCCTTGGTGCCCGCCACGTGGATGGCAGGCAGGGCACGCTCCGGGTTGCCTAGCTCGTCGAGCAGCCATGCCGTGCGTCTCAATCCGACGGTCTCAGCATCGAACGGATTGGCGACGAATCCCCGGTCGTAGCCGGACCGATCGATGATGTAGCTGATCGCTTCTTGGTAGTTCACGTGGCCGTTCCGTGTCCCGAGTTCGAGCCTCACGAGGAGAGCCGTTCCAGCACAAATATGGTATCGTGTCGAGAATAGTGAGCCGCCAGGCCGATGTACGATCACGCAGGAAAAGGACACCGAAACCGTGCTCTTCGGGAGCGATTCCAACCTCAATCTCGCTCAGGCCCTCTTCGATCTTGGTGGAGTCGAGTTCGGCGACTTCAGCTTGGGGCCGACCGCCGGACGCTCGCCCATCTACATCAATCCGCGAGTGCTCATCAGCAATCCGTCGGTTCTTCGAAGTATCGCACGGCTGATCGATCGCGAGATCCAGGCCGACCAGGTGCGCCGCCGTCCCAGGCTTGAAACCTTTGGCGCGGTGGCCGGCGTGCCGATGGGCGGGCTACATCTGGCGACTGCCTATTCGCTCACCAGCGACAATCCACTGATCTACGTGCGTCCGGACGGCGACAAACAGGAGATCGAGGGTCGTGTCATCCCCGGGCAGACGGTCCTGATCATCGACGACCTGATGACCGGCGGCAGCAGCATTCTGCGCACCGCGGCGACGCTCGAGGAGCACGGCCTGCTGGTTCGGGACGCCATCGTCCTGATCGATCGCGAGCAGGGCGGTATCGAGCACCTGCACCAGCGCGGTTATCGTGTCATGCCGGTCCTGCGCCTGAAGACCATGCTCACCTACTACTTCGAGAGCGGGCTGATGGATAGCAAACGCTACCGCGAAGCGATGGATTACCTGGAGCAGACGCGACACGGCACCAACGCCTGAACCAACCACCTGACAACCAGCCTGTCTGACGCGGCTTAGCTGAGCAAGGGCAGACCCCTGTGTCTGCCCGAGCAATGGCCAGTCTACTTGGCAATTCCCGTTTGCCCGCCAGCAGCCACCACCGCACGCGCAATTCAGAACCGCGACGATTTCGACACACTTCGGCGGCGACTGTAACGAGTTTGAGACGCCCTTCGGGATATAACGAAGTCAGTCGAGGACGATGCCGGAGGATCAAAAGAAGTCCCGTGAGATCCGGCAAACAGCCGCCACGGACCCCAGCACAGGTGGCAGACACCCGATTCCGGCATCGTCTGGACGGACAATCAGATAAGCGTCGGTGCGCAGATCACCCGCTCGGAAGTTTCCGAGCGGGTGTGTCTTTGAGCGATTGACGAAGATCGATGCACGTCCCGACGTCATGCACGCCGCGCCATGGAATCTCTCACGGGCTTGTAACCTTCGCCGGTCGGTTGTGGCGATTCCTTCATGCCCGACGATCGATGCTCACAGGTGAGGAACGGCAAATTTCCGAGCATCGTCGCAGGGTCGTTTTCAAGAAGGAGACATCGGCGCATGACGACGAGAATGCAGCCACCAGCCATCGGCGGACCTCCATCTTATAACCACGTAGACCCCGATCGGGATGGGTCCGCGAACTCACGTCCGCCCAGCACCACCGCAAAACGACCTGCCTCTGCCCATCACGAACGACGGTTCCTGTCGACGTCCGGACTCGCGGTCCTGAGCGCGCGACATCCGTGGCGCGTTCTGGGCATCTGGCTCGTCATCATTCTTCTCGCGTTGGTTGCCGCCAGCGGACTCAGCGATTCACTCAGCACAACCTCGGAATTCACCGGTCAACCTGAGTCGGCCGTCGGCGAACAACTCCTCACCGACCGGCTCCCAGCGGGGAATCCGATCAGTGAGACCATCGTCATCCGGTCTGAGACGATCGCGGTCAGCGACCCCGCGTTCAAGACCGTGGTCGACCGGGTCTCGGCGAACCTGGCTGGACTGGGCGATCTGGTCGTCTCAGCACCGACCTACTATCAGCTCCAGGCGTCGAGCTCGCCCAGCGCGGACCAGCTCATCTCGGCTGACCGGCACACCACCATCATTCCGGTCACGTTCAAGGGCACATACGACGAGGTGAATAAGCACACCGACGCCTATCTCAACGCCGTCAAATCGGCCGACGGCAGCGACGTCCGAGTGCTCACTGTCGGATCGATCAGCGCGAACAAAGAATTCAACGACATTGCCAGCCACGACCTCTCCAGCGCTGAAAAGATCTCGCTGCCGATCACGGTGGTTATTCTGGTGATCGTCTTCGGTGCGTTGGTCGCGGCCGGTGTGCCACTGGTGCTAAGCGGCTTCACAAAAGTCTTGTCCGATCGTGATGTGCGGGAAGGTTTCGGCGGCGAAGGTCGCGCGAACCGCATCACAGAGGGTTTGTGCCGCCGTCGCAAGGCCAGCACGATCGTTCCAATAGCGATGACACGCCAGCTTCTGTTAATGAAGCGCCAGACGCGCTCGATCAGGTTGAGCTGCGGGCTGTACGTTGGTAACCAGAGCACGCTGATGCGCGCGCGATGCGCGGCGAACCAGGCACGAAGCCGGGCAGTTTTGTGGTAGGTCGCGTTATCGAGGACCAAGACCAAGTGGCCCGCCGGCCAGCGGGCCGCCACCTGATCGAGGAAGGCGATGAATTCGGCCGCGTTCGAGGCGGGTGCCTGCCGGGTCATCAGCATGCCGGAGCGGTACTCCACGGCCCCAAAGAGGCTGATGCGTTCATCGGTCCCGGCCGCCGGGATACTGGTTGGTCGGCCGCGGGGTTGCCAGCAACATACCAGGTTGGGATGGGTGTGAAGGTGGCACTCGTCGAGATACAGGAGACGGAGTCCACTGTGGAGATCAGCCCCTTTTTTTGCAGCACCGCGAGGGTGTTGGCGGCGCTGGCGACGGCCTCAGCGTCCTGCCGATGCCGTAGATCATGACGCGGTCGGCGATAGACGTAACCCATAGCATGCACGGTCCGATTGACCGTGACGGCGGAGACGCTCCACCCGTGCCGGTCCAGCAGATCGGTCAAGTCAGCGATGGCCCACACCGTGACCGGGTAGCCATAGGCCTCGGGGGTCTGAGCCAGCGCCGTGCCCAGCAGTTCGCGCGCCGCTTCGGGAAGCTTGGGCGGGCGGCCGCGACGCGGGCGATCGGCCAGCCCATCCCGACCCTCCGCCGCAAACCGTGCCGCCCAGCGGGTGATGGATCGGGCACTCACGTCGCAGGCCGTCGCCGCCGCTTGCCGGCTCGGCTGGCCCAGCGCGACAATGAGCACATGCGCACGATGCCGAACGCCTGGGTCCGGGTCATGTTTCGTGAGCGCAAGCAAGCGCTCCGTTGCGCCCGCAGTTCCTCCTCCATAGCACCCTGTTGCGGGTGGCAGGCAAGAGACCGCTAGCATTCGCCGCCATTCTGACAGCCGTTGGTCTGACGGCGCTGCTCGGCCACGTCATGAACCTCTCGTTCTACGTGGTCAACATGGTCACCATGATCGGACTCGCGGTCGGCATCGACTACGCCCTCTTCATCATCACCCGCTTCCGCGAGGAGCGTCGACATGGCCGACCTAAGCTCGAGGCCATCGAACGAGCAGGCGCGACGGCCAGCAAGGCGGTCCTGTTCTCTGGAATCACCGTGATCTTCGCGCTTTCCGGCATGCTGTTGATGCCATCCACCACATTCCGCAGCCTTGGCGCCGGTGCGGTGCTGGTGGTGTTGGTGGCGGTCGTCGCCATGTTGACGCTCGTTCCGGCACTGCTCAGCCTGATTGGCGATCGCGTCGATTGGCCGCGACGTCGCCGATATGACGCGGAAACCGTGGCGGCACAGCAGCGCTACGAGCAGGAGATCATTCATCGCGGATTCTGGGGACGCCAGGCGCAAATCGTCATGCGCTACCCAGCGATCTTCGTGGTCGTGGCCGTTGCCCTACTGGCCACGACCGCGATTCCCTACTTCAGCATGCATCGGGGTTCGATGGGCGTCGAAACCCTTCCTCCGGGTGACACCAAGACCGCCTACTCGATCCTCAGTCGGGACTTCTCAGCGGGTGAATTGGCGCCGTATCAGATCGTGATCGACGCCACGAACACACCGCAGATCCAGTCGGCCATCGACAGCTTGTTCGCGGCCATCAACCAGAATCCGAACTTCGTTCCGAACACGACGGTGGAATGGAACCCCGCGAACGATCTGGCCCTGGTCAACGCAACGCTCAACGGTTCGTCCAACTCGCCGCTGGCCTACGACACGCTGAAGAAGTTGCGCGATCAAATCGTGCCAGCGAGCTTCTCCGGAACCAGCGCCCACGTCTACATCACAGGCAACACGGCCTTCAATGCCGACTTCTTTGGCATCGTCGACCAGTACACGCCGCTGATCTTCCTGTGGGTGCTCGGGCTCAGCTTCCTCTTCCTGCTGCTGGTCTTCCGTTCGCTGGTGGTGTCGGCCACGGCGATCGTGATGAACATCCTGTCTGTCGGCGCGACCTACGGACTGATGGTGCTGGTCTTCCAGAAGGGATACCTCCACAATTTCTTCCACTTCCAGAAAACCCCAACCATCGAATCGTGGGTGCCCATCTTCCTCTTCTGCGTCCTGTTCGGGCTAAGCATGGACTACCAGGTCTTCCTGCTCAGTCGCATCCGCGAGCACTTCGATCAGGTGGGGAACAACCGCATAGCGGTAGCCGTTGGGCTGCAGGCGACGGCTCGACTGATTACCGGAGCGGCTTTGATCATGGTGGTCGTCTTCGCCAGCTTCGCCCTTGGCTCGCTCTCGGCGTTCGAGCAGATGGGCTTCGGCCTGGCCGTGGCAGTGTTCCTCGACGCCACCATCGTCCGTTCGATTCTGGTGCCGTCGGTCATGACGTTGCTCGGCAACGCCAACTGGTATTTCCCATCCTGGCTTCACTGGCTACCCGATGTGCGTATTGACGGTGAGGTCGCGCGACCAGTGTCGCCCGCCCCTCGAACGGGGCTGCTATCGCCCGGCGACGACTGAGCGCCGCATCTCAATGAAAAGGATGAGGAGCCAGGTGTCTGGCTCCTCTCCTTTTCTCCGGGCATCCGGTGAGATTCTGAATCAGGAGAGGCTGAAGGGCGGATATCGATCCGTCACCAGCAGGATCGCATACGCCTCCACCCGCAAGCACCAACGGCTAACCCCAACAACGAAATCGAAAAGGCTCCGTGGATAGCGGCCGGTGAAGAGGATCGCGAACCAGGCGATAACGATCGCGAAAAACGCCGCGATCAGGAGGAAGAAGAGGATCACGTAGTGAGGAATCGCCAGGAACCACTTCACCAGGGGTAACCAGCGATTCAGATCTCGTTCGACGTCGGGATAGTCGATCTCCAGGTGAACCGCCTGCTCCTCGACGGTCGAGGGATAAAGGTCGGTGAGCAACGCGAAATAGGCACCGACGCGCGCACTGAATCGCGTCAGCTCGCGGATGAAATCGAACCACCAGCGCGGATAGCGCTGCCGGAAGAGGATCATCAGCAGTGTCGCGAGGAAAAGTCCGCCAGCGATCCCGCCTCCGCTGGTCCGCACGTGTTCGCCGGTGCTGGTCACCGTGGACGTGCTACCACCCCCGCTGATCAGACTCAAGATGATCAGGATAGGAATGATCCAGATCAGTCGAAACGCGGAGGTGAGCCGATTGAGCCGCTCGGGGTAATCAACGTCGAGCCGGGCAGCATAGGAATCAGGAGAAGTCGCCATTGTCTTCCTCCATCTGTTGTGCGATGTGAAGAGCGTGTCGCGCCGTGCATGTGAAGAGGCTGAGCAAGCCCCCGCGTCGCTATTCGTTTTACCCCAGCGCCATCATTCTACCCCACAGTCATCAAAAGTCATGGCTGTGGGGCGCATCCATACGTGGTAAGCGCCTACTCATGCGTTCACGACGTGACAACTCGCGTGCATGGGATACTTGAGGTAGTGGGCCAGCCGAGTGAGAAAGGAACGACCGTGTCGGAGACCGTCAGCGAACGACCAGGACTGCAGGTGCGACCGGCGGTGATGAGCGACGCAGCCGCCATCGCCGAGATCTACAACCAGGGCATTCGACAGCGTATCGCAACGTTCGAGACCGAGGAGCGCTCAGTCGAGGAGCGGCAGCTTTGGGTCGCCGCGCACGACGAGCACCACCCCTGCCTGGTGGCGGTCGAACCAGGTAGCGATCGGGTGGTCGGTTGGATCTCGGCCGATGGCTACCGATCACGCCAGTGCTATTGCGGCATCGCCGAGTTCTCCGTCTACGTCCACGAAGATTTCCGCAAGCTTGGCGTCGGGCGAGTGCTGATGGAGGCGTTCATCCCCGCCTGCGAGTCGGCCGGCCTCTGGAAGCTTGTCTCGCGCATCTTCCCGGAGAACGTTGCCAGCCGCACGTTGTGCCAGCGGCATGGATTCCGTGAGGTCGGTCTCTATGAAAAGCACGCCCGGCTGGACGGAGTCTGGAAGGACGTTGTCATCGTCGAGCGCTTGCTCGCTGGCACCATCGAGAACCCGCCCGAGCTGTGGTGACAGGGAGATTGGCCGACTGACGTCGTTGTTATGTCATCTTCACTGGCTCCCTCTCTACATGATAATTGCCGAGTTAATTTGGTCGTTGTCCCACGTCCACCCGGGACTGAAGATCCCGGGCTACTCTAGACGAAGCCCGACCCACTTCGTGGGTGCCCCCGGGGGCTGAACGTACGCGGTCAAACGTAGGGGAGGGACCTGTGCCCTCCCTCAGCCGCAGGCGGACGACCGAAACCCGATACCGAAATGAATCGGCAAAGACAATGAGTCCCGAGCGGTTATGGATTCAGCCCCAACGATTTCTTCAATCACCATGATCCCCTCGTGGGTGCGGACATGTCCGCACCCCTCACCCATCCCACTACTCCCCGTTTACAGATCGCACCATCGATGCTAGTATTAGCCCAGCCTAAATTTCGGATGAGTTTTTGCATTCAAATCGATTTTCAATAGGGAGTCATAGCAACAATGGGTAGTGACAACCCTGAGTCGGTCATGCATGCTGGCGAATCGCGAACGGCCGCCAGCGCTTCGAACGCCCTCCTCAACGACCATCTTCCCTGGTTCCGGCGCTTCTGGCCCTTTCTCGGGCCGGCCTTCGTCGCCAGCGTGGCCTACGTCGACCCGGGCAACTTCGCCACCAATATTCAGGGTGGCGCGCAGTTCGGCTACATGCTCATCTGGGTCATCGTCGCCAGCAACATGATGGCCATGCTGATCCAGACACTATCGGCCAAGCTCGGCATCGCCACCGGACGCAACCTGGCGGAAATCTGCCGCGATCGTTTCCCAAGGCCGGTTGTCTACGCGATGTGGGTCCTCTCTGAAGGCGTCGCCATCGCCACCGACCTGGCCGAGTTCCTTGGCGCCGCCCTCGGATTCAATCTCCTGTTTCACATGCCCCTCTTTATTGCGGGCTTACTCACTGGTGTGGCGACCTTCCTGATTCTTGGACTCGAACGCTACGGTTTCCGCCCCCTGGAGGCCGTCATCACCGTGCTTGTCGGCATCATCGCGGGCAGCTATCTGATCGAGACCTTCATCGGCAGTCCAAACTGGAGCGCGATTGGCTTCCACGCAGTGGTGCCGCAGTTTTCCGGCTCTGAGAGCGTGCTCCTCGCGGTCGGCATCCTGGGCGCGACCGTCATGCCACACGTCATCTTCCTCCACTCCTCTCTCACCCAAGGGCGCATCGTGCCCAAGGATCCCGGCCAGGCAAAACGAATCTTTCGCTTCGAAGTCATGGACGTGGTGATTGCCATGGGCATCGCGGGCATGGTGAACGCCGCCATGCTGATCATGGCCGCCTCGACCTTCCACGCGCAGGGACTGATCGGAGTCGCATCGATCGAAGAGGCGCACCGGACGCTCAAACCGCTACTCGGCAATATGTCCAGTCAAGTCTTCGCCATTTCACTCCTCGCCTCCGGGCTCTCATCGTCGGCGGTCGGTACCATGGCAGGTCAGGTCATCATGCAGGGGTTCCTGCACTGGCACGTTCCAATCTGGCTGCGGCGTGGCGTCACCATGCTTCCGGCGTTGGTCGTGATCGGCATCGGGCTCGATCCGACCCGCACGCTGGTCATTAGTCAGGTCGTTCTGAGCTTCGGGATCCCATTCGCGCTGATCCCGCTCGTCCTCTTCACGCGCAACCCCGATCTCATGGGGACCTTGGTGAACCGTCGCTTGACGACACAGATCGCCTGGGCGGTCGCGGGACTGATCGTCGCCCTCAACTTTTATCTTCTCTTCCAGACCTTCGTGGGAGGCGGGATCTAAATGGAGCCATTCAAGCGCGTCCTTGTACCACTAGATGGCTCTGGCCTTGCCGAAGCCGTACTGCCTGCCGCATATGACGTCGCCAAACATTGCGGAGCGACGATCACGCTGGTTCACGTGCTGGAGCACAATGCGCCTGAGACCGTTCACGGGGAGCGGCATCTGTATGAGATGCAACAGGCGGAACGCTACCTCCAGGATGTTATGGCCCGCAACCAGCAGAGCGGAGTGGAGACCGAGCTCCACGTCCACGAGAACCCGGAGCATGACGTAGCGCGCAGCATCGCCCAGCACGCCGACGAGCTCCACGTCGATCTGATCGCGATGGCGACGCACGGCTCGAGCGGGCTGCGCGGCTTCCTCTTCGGCAGCATCGCGCAGCAGACCTTGCGCCGAACCTCGGTTCCAGTCCTGCTGGTACGCCCTGATTCCAAAGGACTGGGGCGTCACAGCTACCACAGCGTGCTCGTGCCGCTTGACGGCACTTCACAGGCGAAAGTTGCCCTGCCCGTAGCCACGATGCTGGCCACGGTCGCCGACGCGACCCTCCATCTGTTGCGGGTGGTTCCGACCGTCGGCTCGATTGGCGGATCGAGCGGAGCCGCCACCTTTTCACCGGCCGCGACCGCCGCGCTCCTCGACATCGAAGGGCAACAGGCCGGAGAAGCGCTCGCCGCACTGCGGGCCGAGATCCCCTTCTCGCTGCGAGTAACGCAGGAGGTCAGACGCGGAGACGTGGTCGACGAGCTGCATGAAGGGATCGAGGCCGAAGACGCTGACCTGGTGGTGATGAGCACGCATGGACGTGCCGGGCTGGAAGGACTCTGGACCGGCAGCGTCGCCTCGCGCCTCATCGGGCGGCTTTCACGCCCGATCATCCTGGTCCCCATCCCCGATACCCGATCGACCGACGGATCGGGCGCCGCGACTGCGTAACGTTCAGCCCCCTCACGTGATTTCCTTAATCAGAGTGGGGCGGAGAGTTGGACTCGCGGACGCGGGCAAGCAACAATAAGCCCCATGAAAATGGAGCACGCGGAGGATGCCGGGTCGCTCGACGAGGCGAAGCTGATTGAAGCCGCCCAGAACGACCCTGGAGCATTCGGCCCACTGTATGAGCGCTACGTCGATCGAATCTACCGCTACGCCTATCGCCGTGTCGGTAACCACGCCGACGCCGAGGACGTCACCTCGCAAACCTTCCAGCAGGCGCTGGCCGCCTTGCCAGGCTATGAGTGGCGCGGCGTTCCATTCGGTGCCTGGCTCTATCGCATCGCGGGTAACGTCATCGCTCGACGCGGCCGTACGAGCAGCCGAGAGGTCACCGTCGAGGACGTGACGAGTCTCTCTCAGGAACGTGCGGGTGTGGATGAGGACCCGGCGGAGATCGTGGCCGAGCGTCAGGAAGACGAGCTGACCGAGGCGCTGCGACAGCTGCCGGTGGATCAGCAGCGTGTCATTGTGCTGCGATTCTCACATGGGATGAAGAGCCGGGAGATCGGTGAGGTGATGGGGCGAAGCGAGGGCGCGGTGAAGCAGTTGCTTCATCGCGCGATGATCGCGTTGCGCGCCACGCTCGAGAGCAATGCACATGGATGACCAACAGGACGAGAATTACGACCGGCTCGATCGGGCAGTCGAACGCCTGCGGGAAGGCGATGACCGTGCAGCGATCGCGGAGACGCTCGAGCCTGAGCCAGAACTGATGCCCCTCTTCGATCTGGCGGTTCGGCTGGAGGCAGAGCTTCCAGAGGATCTACCCGATCCGGGATTTCGGGACAAGCTCAAGCAAGAGCTGCTGGCAGGCACTCCGCCAGCCAGCCTGCCCGTGCGCCGTAAACGATTTCTCTACGACTGGCGCTTCGGCGTTGCCGCGGCGGCGCTGTTGGCCATCGTGCTGATCGCCGTGATCTACGGCACCGGCACGCTCGAAGGAAACAGCCCCGAACCGCCGGCCCGCGAGACGGTCGTCAGCGCTCTCAGCGTCTCGGGCAAGGAGACGGCACAACCGGGCGCTACCGAAAGCCCAGAAGTCGTCTCGGACACCCAGGTGTTTCCACCCATCGACGCCTCGCACGTGGTCGTCGTACCTCTGGGATTCGGCGCGAGCTCGACCATCGTCGGGTCTTCCGTCGCGCATCCGACTCCAGGCATCGCGCTCTCGACCACGCTGCCGACCCTGCCGCAGACCGCACCGACCTGGCTGCTGACCGCACCAGATTCGCCGGACGAATTTCTCTCTACACTGAGGGCACGCATCGGCATCTCGGGAGAGATTCAGTCCGATCCAAGCGCCGGTCCGGACGCGTTCGTCGTGAACGATGAAGCTGGGTTCGCGACGATTCATTGGAACCAGCACAACGCCTACTTTCGCTATGACCGGGGACCGGACGAACCGACTCCACCGGCCTCGCGGGCTTCGACCAGCCCCGCTACCACCGCCAAGGACTGGCTGGCCGAGATAGGGTTCGATCTGAAGCACGATCACCTACACAGAGGCCGTTGAAACGAGCTCAGGCCAGACTGTGGTGCGCTTCACCCCCGCCGATCTGCCGGATACCGGCATGCCGCCCGGTTTAGGGGTGACGGTTGGAGTTGGACCGGGCGGATCGATCCAATTCGCTCAGGGCTTCTGGCTCTCGCTGGCACAGTCGGCCGACGTGCCCATGCGTACCAGCCAGGAGACGCTCGACGCTGCCCGCTCCGGTGAGTGGTATTCGGCCCTCTCTTCGGAAGATGGATCGACGCTGAGTCTAGACGTGTCGGCGGCCAAGATGTCCTACCTGCTGACTCGTGCCGACGACAGCAGCTTCCTGCTGCAACCGGTTATGACGCTAAGCGGCACCCGGGGCACGGTGCATGGAGCGGTGCAGGATCAGATTTTCGTTTCGGCAATCAAGAAGTAGCCATGCCCCCACATTGCATGTGCGGCCACGCGGCAACTTCGTTCAATTCTCGAGGAGGGGGAGCCTATGGATCTCGAAACGCGGAGCAGCCGACCGGTTTGGGTCCCGCTAGCCATCAGCGTGGGGACGCTCTTCGGCCTGTTCGCCAGCGCCATGGCGGTACGACACAGTCCCATCGCTCACGCCGGTCGGCCCGTGATGATCGCGCTCTCGACCACGGCCGCGGTCGCGATCGCCGTATATGGCCTGCTGATGATGGTGCAGGCACGGGCTCGAGGAATCGGCAGCGCCGTGGCCGGGCTGAGCATGCTCGTTCTCGGACTCTATACCTGCAACCACGTCTTGCGCTAAGACACGCCCACCCGACTACGCACGCCGAACGCAGGAGCGGGCACAAGCGCCCGTTCCTGTGACAACAGGTCCAGGTCCCCGCTGAGCCGCGATCGTCAGATCGCGGGTACCGACCCAAAAGTGCGATTTTGTCCCTTGCTCAAGAGACCACTATGCGCTACGCTAAGCTGAGCCAAGCGTACGTACGACCGTGCCGGTGCGGGTCCGGCCGCTTTCGAGGTGTCATGCCTCGGTAATTCGTGAGGGGTGGACGATGGGCCGGCGTAGTATCTCGTTGGTATTGGCTCTCTTGCTCGTAATCTCTACCGTGATTGCGATCGGCGCACCCTTCGGCGCGCTCGCGGCTACGAACTACAACTCCTGTCCGAGCTTCAGTACGTTTCAATCCGACGTACAGGCCTTCAGCGGCACCGGCACGATCACTTTCTCGGTGGCCAACTGCACCATCACGGCCACATCGACCATCACTGTCGCGAATCAAGCCGATGTCACCATCAACGGTAATGGACTGTCGCTCCTCGGTGGAACGTCCGGCTCGCATGGCGCCTTCGCCCTCTTTACTCTCGGAAGAAAGTCGAACCTCACGCTCGATCACACGACGCTCTCCTATGCCCTCATTGGGGTTTCGCAGTCGCAAGCCAAGGACGGCGATATCGTCCTCACCGACAGCACGGTGAGTGACAATTCAGTCGATGGAATCAACCAAAGCGACGGAACCACAAACAAGGGCAGCATCACGCTGGACAGCACCACGGTCAGCGGTAATGGTGCCGACGGTATCAGCCAGAACAACGGCGATATCACCATCACCAACAGCACGATCAGCAACAATGTGGTGAACGGGGTCGCTCAATCAAGCGGCACCATCACGATCACCAGCAGCACGGTCACGGGAAACCTTTTCGGTATTAACCAGGACAGTGGGAGCCAGACCAACTTCCAGGCGACGTTGTTGGCGCAGAACTCGACCCAGAACTGCGCCGTCCCCACCGTCAACGATAAACGCTACAACCTCTCGGACGACGACTCCTGCGGCTTCAGCAACACCGGCTCGCTGAACAACGTCTCGGACGCCGACCTGAACCTCGGAACCCTCGGCGATTACGGCGGACCGACGCAGACCGTGCCGCTGCTGCATCAGAGCGTGGCGCTCAACGCGATTCCGACCGACCCGAGCAACGAATGCCGCGTCGGAACGCTGGTCGACCAGCGCGGGGTGGCACGACCACAGCGCAACAAGTGCGACATCGGCGCTTATGAACTCCTGATCCCAGACGTCACCGCACAGAGCGCCAACGCGTCGGCCACCGACGCCAGCGTCACCTTGAACGCAACCGTCGCGACGTCCTGCGATCCAAACGGCACCTATTGCCCAGTCGTCGACGACGGCAAAATGACCTTCTCCGTCACCGACAGCAACGACAACCCGGTCGGCATCGACAAAACCAAGGACAAGGTGGACAACGGTAGCGCCTCGGTCGACTTCTCATTGGCCGGAATTCCGGCGGGTACGTACACCATCACCGCCAGATATCATGACGGTCCGGCGCTCTTCGGCAACGGTTCGGGCACCGCCACGCTCACCATCGCACCAGGGCCTTCCGATCAGATAACGCTGGATCCAGGTGACACCAACGCCTCGACCGGTACGAGTGTCACCGAGACGGCGACCGTCAAAGATCAATACGGCAACCTGGTGGCGGATGGCACCACCGTCGACTTCGTGGTGACCGGCCCGAACGCGACCTCCGGCAGCTCGACCACCACTAACGGACAGGCGTCCTTCATGTACACCGGTGCATTCACCGGCAGCGACACGTTGGTCGCCACCGCTGAGGACGGCTCCAATCCGAGTGCATCGGCTACCATCGACTGGACGGCGCCAACCTCGACATCTCGCTCGACACTCACCATCCTCAACCTCTTTCCTACCAGCGTCCGAGTAGTCGTCTCGACCGGCTTCGGCAACACGCCGCGCGGCAGCCTGACCTATCGCGATCGCTCGGTGAATCTGACCAACGTCCAGTTGCAATCGCTGGTCGTGAACGGCTCGACGGCGACCCTCATCGGAACGGCCAACGCGAATGGCGCGCCGGTCAGCTTCATCCTGACGGCGACGATGAACGGGCGAACGATCGATCTGCAGCTGAGCAACGGCTACGACTCGGGGCCGCAATCGGTCTGGATCCTCTTCGTGCATTGAGCACGCTGCCAGTTCGCAGCCAGCAGGGAGCGCCGCGAATGTCGCGGCGCTCGTTTGTTCACGAGGGGATGCGTGCTGTACGTATCAATGCTATTCTGTCCTAACATCCAAGCGGATCTGGTCTGCGCGAAGCCGATACTTGTTCCGTGATTTCAGGACCTGGCCTGCAAACAGCCGCGTTCATTGGCGCGGTGTTGAGTTCGACGTGCGCCCAATGAGGAGAACGCTGCCGTGGTGAAACATCTCTCGGAATCTCGAAGCAGCCGTGGATGTCGCGCGCTGATCGCGATCGGTCTGCTCCTGTCACTCTTCGTCGTCGGTGGCGGATCACCTGCTGCAGCGGTCAGCCCCTACACTGTCGTGGCGACGATTCCGGTCGGATCAGGCCCTGGCCACGTCGGCGTCGATTCGTCCTCTCACACGATCTACGTCGCGAACTACGAGAGCAGCACGGTATCGGTCATCGATGGAGTGACCAATACGGTCGTTGCGACGATTCCGGTCAGTTCCAATCCGTGGGCTGTCGCCGTCGACTCAACCAGCCACAAGGTTTACGTCACCATCATTACAGGCTCAGTGTTGGTGATCGACGGAATGACCAATACAGTCGTTACGACGATTCCGGTCGGTGAAAACCCGACTGAAATCGCGTTCGACGACGCAACCACTACCCTCTATGTCTCCAACACCGACAGCGACACGGTTTCCGTCATCAATGGAGCGACCGAAACCGTCACGGCGACCATTCCTGTCGGAACCTTCCCACTCGGCATCGCCGTCGATTCAACGCTCGGCAACGTCTTTGTCTCTTCCGATGATGGGACGATTCTGCGTATCTCAACCGCAACGAACACGGTCGTCGACTCCGTGACGGTTGGCGCCCTTGCGACCGACATCGGCGTCGATCCAACCACCGGATTCTATTTCGCGTCATTCACTTCGGTCGATCAGGTGGGTGCCTACGCCGAGGATGGCTCGTCCTCGACCCTCATTCCCGCGGTCAACGATACATTTCAATTGGCCGTAGACCCGATCGCGGGCCGGATCTACGTCACCAATCAAGTCTTCGCCACGGTCACGGTGATCGATGAATCCACGCTGAGCGTGGTCGACACGGTGAACGTCGGCTCGTATCCGACCGGCATTGAAGTCGACACGTCCACCCACACCATCTACGTCACCAACTACACTGACAACACCGTCTCTGTTATCGACTATGACTACGACGGCACCGCGCCAACGGTGACCTACACCGGCAACCTCGGCACCTATACCGTCGATCAGACCGTCGACATTACCTGTTCGGCGGCCGATGAAGAGGGTGGCTCGGGCCTCGCCTCCACTACCTGTGCCGACATCACCGGGCCGGCCTACTCGTTCGGACTTGGTAGCCATACGTTCTCAGCCACGGCGACTGACAACGCCGGAAATGTCGGCTCCGGTGAGGTCACCTTCACGGTGGTGGTCACGGTTGACGCGCTGAAGCAGTTGACCGCCCAGTTCGAGTCCAACCCCTTCGTCAATGCCCAGCTCCAGTCCGAGCTCAACAACGTGCAACGGTTTGGCTATGGGCCGCTCAAGTCCTTCTTCGTCAATCTCTACGTCGTGACGGTCAACATGCAACGCGGGCGGACCCTGACCGGTGAGCAAGCCGACACGTTGATCGCGCTGGCGAGAGCGCTCTAGCCAGCGTCGAGAGACGATTCAGCGCCCTCGCGGTCGTGACCGTGGGGGCGTTTTCGTACGTCGGGACAGGCTGAACTGGACCACAAACCTCGTCAGGAATGGTGAGAGCCATCCCACGGTTGTCAATCTGCGGGGGGCGCGCGGGTTGAGCTGCTCCCTTTTTTCTGGTCGCCTCATTACAATGTTCGAGAGCCTTTCAGAACGAGGACAGGATCGAGCATGCACTTCGTCGCACTGATCGTCGGAATCGTCATCATTGTGGTCACGCTGGCGGACGCTTTCGAGGCGATCATCCTGCCGCGCCGCGTCACCCGGCGCTTCCGCATGACCCGGCTCATCATCCGTGGATTGTGGTGGGTCTGGCTGAAGGCGGTGCGGTGGTTGCCGCGGGAGGGGGACCGCGAGGGCGTCACCTTCAAAGACCGGGTCCTGGGCGTCTTCGGACCTCTGATGCTCCCATTCCTCATCCTTATCTGGGCCGCCATGCTCATCGTCGGGTTTGGGTTGGTCATCTGGGCTGAAGGCGCTACGGCAGTCGCCGGGCACCCCACCACCTTCGGCATCGCCATCTACGTCAGCGGTACGACCTTCTTCACCCTTGGCCTGGGCGACATCACACCCACGACCACCGCCGGACGCACGATCATGGTGCTCGAAGCAGGGACTGGCTTCAGCTTCCTGGCGCTGATCATCGGCTACATCCCCCCGATCATCAGCCGCTTCGGCGACCGAGAGACGGAGATCACGCTGCTCGATGCGCGAGCCGGGTCCCCTCCTAGCGCCGTGGAACTCCTGCGGCGACTGGAAGGGCCTGACTGCCGCAGGACACTTGACCGCTACCTGGTTGACTGGGAGCGCTGGACGGCGACGCTGTTAGAGAGCCATCTCTCCTACCCAATCCTCTCCTATTTCCGCTCTCAACATGAGCGTCAATCGTGGCTGGCCACCTTGACGCTGATCCTCGACACCTGCTCGCTGCTGTTGGTCGGCCTGGAAGACGAAGCGGGGCCGTTCCCGATCCAGCAGGCACGGCTGACCTTCGCCATCGCGCGGCACACCATCGGGGATATGGCGCAGGTGCTGCGAGCGCCTCCGCTGACTTCGCCGGAGGATCGGCTCTCTCCTGAGGCGTTGCAGCTGGCGCGCCTGCTGCTCGAGGAGCGCGGCATCTGGATGCGGCCGGGTGACAGCGCGGCGCGCCAGCTTGCTGCCTTGCGCGAGCTCTACGAGCCGCATCTGTTCGCCCTCTCCATGTATCTCAGAGTCAGACTCCCCGGCTGGCTGCCGGACAACGAGTCGCCTGACGACTGGGAGACGACCGCCTGGCAGTGGGATCGCACCGTGGTCATCGCCGCACTTCGAACGGGAGCGCTGGTAGATCGTCGGCGTTGATCCATTCGTTGGGTAGTAGCTCGACACATGCGCGGGCCTGAATCACTGCGTTCTTTCGTAGCGGCGGCACCTGTGGCCGCCGACGGTTGAAGACCGTCTGACCTGCCCATGCCGTTGGCAATGCAACCTGGATCGGGGACTTCGCCCCGTCGGCGGGCGCAGGTCCCACCGCTACGTTTCGGTGCGCACGCTGCGGCACCTGCGCTCCCGCCCATTAATTCCTGACGCAAACTGGCAGGATTACCCGCTACACTGACAAAGTACGTGAGACGACCCCTGTTAGGGACCGACGGCAGTCGACGCGGAAAGGTTGTGACGGTGACGCTGGAATTGATTCGAAGTCTCTATGAATACGGACGATGGGCGGATGAGCGGATTTTCGAGGCGGCCGAAGGGCTGACGACGGAACAGCTCGAGACACCGGGGACGGCCGGGCACGGCTCGATCCGCGAGACGATGCTGCATCTCATCTCGGCGCACCGGGGCTGGCTCTCCTGGTGGGACGGCAGCATGTCGGCAGAGGAATCGATGCAGGCGGGTCTGGATGCAGCCGATTATCCCGATCTGGCCGCAGTGCGGGCGATCTGGAGCGACGTACAACGGCAGACCTGGGCCTTCATCGACGGCCTGAACGAGACCGATATGGGGCGAGAGTTCACTTCGACGATTCCCTGGACCGGCCAGACCGTCACCCTGCTCCTCTGGCAGATGATGACGCACGTCGCCAATCACGGCACACAGCACCGCAGTGAGGCAGCGGCCATGCTGACGGCGTTCGATCGCTCGCCCGGTTACCTTGACCTGATCCAGCTCTTCATGCAACGCCAGGCGACTGCTCAACCCTGATTTTCATCACGACGCCTACTCCTCGAGCGCGCCCCAGCTCGTGATCCGCTCCGGCGTGATCGCGATGATTGGAGCGCGCTCCAGAGCCATCTCCTGGTATTGCGCATAGCGATCGCGCAACGCCGCCACGATGCGCGCATGCTCCGCATCCTCTGGGCCGAGCATCTCGGCGCTTCCCCGCGCCATCAGCCAGGCCAAACGCGACCAATTCACGTCGTCGTAGCGGTCGATCACCAACGCGGCGCGACCGGTCTCCTCGATATTGCGTATACGTTTCAGCGTGCGACCGGGCTTCTTTGGCTTTTCGTCAACGGCAATGAAGAAGCGTTGACCGTCGTAGGCGTAGCAGACCGGGACGACATGCGGTTCACCAGACGAGTCGGTGGTGGCCAAATGTGCGACCTTGGCCGCATCGATGAAGGCGCGCTCGCGATCATCCGGATCGGCAGTCATGCGTCTACTCCATTCCGTAGCCTTAAGTTGACAGCGTTACCCTGTATTCGGAAAAATACGAAGATCACATACGAGGAGGCGGTCGATGAAGACCATCACGATGCCAACCAAGACCGACGAACGGATCGTCCTGATGCTGCGAGCCATCGCCAACCCGGTGCGCTACCGCATTCTGCAGATTCTGGCCGAGCGTGGCGAGTGCCAATGTGGGCCAATCGGAGAAGATCTGCCGATCGCGCAGTCGACCCTCTCACAGCATCTCAAAGTGCTGCGCGAGTCAGGACTCATCCGCGGCGACGTCGCCGGACCCGCGACCTGTTATTGTCGCGATGAGCTCGCCATCGGCTGGCTCAAGGCGCGGGTACAGGAATTGTAGGTCGGAATTCACGTCTCGGCTCATTCGATCAGGTTATGTTCAGCTCCTAGCCACGGACGCCACGCGTGAGCCAGTCCTCGATCCGCTGATCCCACCCATAAAAGGAGGTCTCAATGTCTCAGGCACGTCCAGAGCTCGATCAAGATGCCAAGCGGGCGGCATTGCGCATGTTCACCTACGCCATGTACGTCGTCACGACGGTCGACGGTAAAGAGCGGGGCGCCTTCACCGCCAACTGGCTCGGCCAGGCCTCGTTCGATCCGCCGCTGGTGATGGTTTCGGTCGAAGCCGACAGCCATTCGCTGCCGATCATCCGCTCCAGCGGCCGCTTTCTGATCAATGTGCTGGAATCGGGCCAGCGCGACCTGGCCGGACATTTCGGCAAGAAGCACCGCCACGCGGGCGACAAACTTGAGGGCATCCCTCATCACATGAGCGAGACGAACCTGCCCGTGCTCGACGACGCCCTGAGCTACGTCGTGTGTGACGTCACCGGCGAGATCGATGCGGGAGACTCTGTGGTCGTCATCGGCGAAGTGATCGAGGCGAAGGTGCTGCGCGAAGGCACGCCCCTCACCATGTCCGAGGCCGGCTTCCGCCACGCGGGGTGAGCGGACGGGGCCTCACCAGGCGGGACCGGCGACATCCCACCTACCCCTTCCCCTGTCTCCGCTGCTTGCCGAAGACCACCACGAACATGTAGCTGGAGCCTGAAGCTTGCGGCGAGAAGAAGTCGACCACTTCGTCGTCGTAGGAGGTCGAGCCGACCGCGCCCAGTCCGAGCGCGTGGGTGCCTAAGTGGAGCTTGCCCGCATAGATGGCCGGTTCCAGCTGCGCCAGGCGATAGCCACGATTGCCGTAGCGTTCCAGGACCGGATCGAGGTTGGTCAGGTAATAGGCGTTGACGTGGGCGTCGGCCGCGTAGGACTGATCGACGGCCAGTCGCTGCGCTTTAGCGCGGAAGTTGCCCGTCCTGGTCTGCTCGACCAACCCACGTCGCGGGTGATGCCGGTAAACGCCCGGGTCGAGACCCTCGACGCCGTTCACGATCAGGTAGCACTCATGCAGCGGCGAAGCGCTGGGATCGAGGCAATCGGCGGCGAAGCCACGTGTCGAGCGATCGAGCAACGTCGAGAAGGCGTCGAACGGGATGCGCACGTCGGTGTCGTAATGGCGAGTCGAGCGCCGCTTGAAGATGACGTCTTCAATGCGCAACTCGGGGAGATCGGTGTCAGAGAGCGGCTGGAGTCGCGTTGTCGCCCCTTCCGGAGTGGCTGGATCGCGCCGCAGCGGTTCGGCGCGCCAGGCGGCTGCCTGTTCGCCGCTGGAGAGCGTCGACGCCCCGTGCATCATCCGAATGACCGGGAACTCGACCTCGCGCGGCGAAATGGCATGTACCGGATAGTCGAGCGGTTCCAGATTCGGAGACGTGGGCGGAGTCTGATGAGTTCGCCCCACGGCGCACAGGGCGACCGTCGCCTCACGTTGCCCGTCGACGCCAAGGAGTTCGTTCACTGTTTCATCGACGTAGCCCAACACGAGCCGGGTCGGCAGCTCGATCGATGCGGTCACTGCCAGCAGGTTCGCCAGCGTCGTACCGCGAGTCCCAGAAGGTATGGCGATAGGCCCGGCCCTTGTAGCGCCAGGCGTTGCGCCAGAAGGTACTGGTCAGCGCGACAACGAGGGGCGCCTCAGCCACGGCGGGCTCTTCGCCGGTGGCCTCGACCAGGACCCGACGAAAGTCGCCACGACGCAACCGGCGCAGCGAGTGGTCGTGCGCCGCGTAGTGATAGAGTCCGGCATCCAAATCCGGCAGGTCACCACAGGCGAAATAGAGCTCCAGATGATAGCGCGCTCCGGTACCGCCGGCCGTGCGGAACTCGATGGTTTGGCCGCTCTCGGATTTACGCTGGCGGTTGAGCAGTCCATTCGAGAGGAGCGCGATGCGCGCCACGTCGTTGAGGCTCGGGATGCGCTCGCCGTCCGGCTCGGAGCCAGTGCGAGCGATGGCCTCCAGCGCCGAAATGGACGACGGCGCGAACTCCCGCGGCAGTGGGATTGGATCGAGCGTCTCGTAGATCTTGAAGGCGAAGGGCTCGAGCGACCAATCCTCCTGCCAGATCGCCTCCTCCAGGTTGGGCGGCGTCCCCATCAGGGACAGTTCCTGGCCGTCGTCGTCCAGAATGGCGACGTATTTGGTGGCGTCGTGGAACTGTCCGTGCCGCGGCTGTCTGCTGATTCAATTCCGGCAAGCGATCCTCCCTCTCGGTTTCCAATGATCGCCATCATGATACACGTGGCTTGATCACCAGAAGTCCGAAGAGGGAGGATCGCAAACGGCTAGGAGGCGTCTCCATTGCGGCCAAGCTCGCGCTCCACAGCCGCCTTATCCCACCAGCGCCAGTGATCCTCGCTGGCCTGCTTGGCGCGATTGGCCATGGCCCAGATCACGCCCGCGCCGACCGACTCCGCTACCTGAATCGCCTCGGTGATCTCTTCGTCGCTGATCCCCATCCGCTTCGCGACCGCGAAGTGACCGACGGCTCAGGGCTCGCAGTGTTGTGCCAGCGCCACCGCGATGTGGATCAGCTCCTTGGTCTTGGCGTCGAGGGCTCCCGGCGCATGCGCCGACTCATACAGGTCGCGAAATTTCTGCGCCGTCTCCAGATGGTGACTTTGCTCACTCACAGGCTTCTCCTTCAGATAGCGTTTGTGCGTCGACTCTGCATCTGAGAACCCGCGAGGAGGGGAATCGTATTCCGCGTGAGCGCCGCCGCTTACCGCTCCAGCCGCTCCGCGGTGAAGAGACGCGAGACGATCAGGACGAGGGCCGCGGCCACGACCAACAGGACCGCAAGCGCCAGCGCCGAGTTGAGGTCGGTCTCCATGGCCGTCATGATCGCCAGCGGCATGGTTTGCGTGCGCCCCGAGATGTTCCCGGCGAACATCAGCGTGGCACCGAACTCGGAGACGGCGCGCGCCCAGCAGAGGATGGCGCCCGAGACGATGCCCGGCAACGCCAGCGGCAAGGTGATGTGGCGGAAGGTGGCCCAGCCGGAGGCGCCGTCGATGGCCGCTGCCTCCTCGATATCGGTCGGCACCAGGCGGAAGCCGAGGAGAGCCCCGCGCACGTAGAAGGGCACCGCCACGAAGAGCTGCGCCATCACCACGGCGGCGGTGCTGAATGGAAGCGAGATGCCCAGGACGCTCAGCTCATGGCCAAGCAATCCCTCGCGGCCAAAGGCCATCAGTAGCGCTACACCGGCCACGACTGGCGGCATGACCAACGGTAGATCGATGAAGATCTCGACCACTTGCCGTCCGGGGAAGTCACGTCGCGCCATGACCCAGGCGAGCGGCGTGCCCAGGACGAGAGCGAAGCCGAGACTGATCACGCTCGTCACCGCGGTCAGCCGCAACGCGTCCAACACCAACGGCTGGCGCAGCGCGCTCCAGAACCCAGCCGACCCGCCTGCCTTCCAAACAAGGGCCACGACCGGAAGAAGCAGGAACAGCATCAGCAGACCGGCCGCCACCCAGGGAAGGGACAGCGTCGGTCTCCGGCCGACCGGCGCGGGCTCGTTCACGTGGTGGGGAACCGCCGCGTCCAGCAGAGAGTCACTCATAGGCTATTTCGATGTCGGTGAGATGAAGCCATATTTGTTCAACACGGCTTGGCCGGCCGGCGAGAGCAGATATTGGATGAAGGCTCTGGCTCCATCCGCGTTCGAACCACCCTTGACCACTCCGACCGGATACTGCGCCACGATGTTGTACTGATCTGGGATGTCGATCGTGGTCACCTTCGACTGATCGGCGGATGAGGCGTCGGTCTTGTAGACGATGCCCGCGTCCGCCTCGCCCAGCTGCACTTTCGCCACCACGTCTTTGACGTTCAGCTCGTTGGAGGCCAGGTTGGCCAGAACCTTGTCTTTGAAATCGGACCCGTAGGCCGGGTCGGCGCTCAATTTATCGAGAACCTGACGCGAGTAATTGCCAACCGGCACCTGCTCCTGCGCCAAGACGATCTTCAAACCGGAGTTTTCAAGGTCTTTCAGCGTCTTGATATTCCCTGGGTTGTTGGCGGGAAGCAGGACCACCAGCCGATTCTCGGCGAAGATCGACGTGTCACCTTCGATGTCGCCCGCCTGAACCACCGGGGCCATATTCTTCTGATCGGCCGAGGCGAAGACGTCCGCTTGCGCCCCTTGCGTGATCTGCGTGCGTAGCGCCGATGAGCCCGCGAAGTTCATGGTGATCTTCGTGCCGGGGTTGGCCGACTCGATGTCCGTCTTCATCTCATTGAAGGCCTCGGTCAGGGAAGCCGCCGCGAAGACGGTCACGTTGCCGGAGATAGCTGGTGCGTCACCGTTCGTTGAGATTAGGCTGGCTCCCTCGGTGGGGGTTGCGGACACAGTGGTATTCGCTGATGTCGTCGCGCCGGGGGACGCCGATGAGGTGGCGCTCGTGGACGTCTGAGCCGATGAGCCGTTGGTCGTGCTGGTGTTGCTCGAGCCACCACAGGCAGCCAGAAGCAAGAGAATCGCTAGGAGACTGAGTATTCCGCCACCGTGGATGTGGCAGGTATCGTTCTCGGTCGGCTGCCCTGTTTTTTTTGTCATCCTGAACCGCAGTGATGGTTCCTCGCTCCCTTGTAGGGAGAGAGTCAGTGAGAGGGGACGATCTCTTCGTTGTTGAAACAGTATCGGCTTGAGGTTGGTGAGAGATTCTTCGGTTGCACTGTCCCCCACTGGCTCCCCCTTCACAGGAGGGGGAGAACCATCAGAATGACATATCCACGTTGGCCCGATTGCAAGGGGGCGCCTCCTCTGTGGTCGTCTACTGAGCAACGCCAGAAATCGCTTCATGAAATCTCCGCCACGACGTTCCCCACCAGGGAACTGTCATATCCACCCAACGCCTCGACCTCATCCCGACAGCCGCGGGTCGACGCGACCTCGAGCAGCGCTTGAATCGGCGCTGTCTCAAGCTGCTCGATGGGGATGACCAGGTCGTAACGCTCGTCTTGAAGCGGGATGAAATCGAGCCCGAAGGCCCGCGCAGCCGCTTCAATGCCGGGACCCACGTCGGCCAATCCGGCAGCAATAGCCTCGGCCACCGCCATATGCGACGGGAATTCGCGCGGATATCCCCGGATCGTCTGGACGTCACCGCCGAACGCTGCGAGACGCACGTCGAGGAGCGTACGACCCCCTGAGCCCGGTTCGCGATTGGCGATGATGACGTCAGGCCGCAAAAGATCGGCAACCTCACGGATCCCCTTGGGGTTGCCCGACGCGACGATCAAGCCCTGCTGCCAGCGCGAGAGCGTGACGACCGTCAACGGGCGACCGCTCAGCTCGCGGCGAACGTAGGGGATGTTCTCCTCGCCGGTGTCGGGATCACGCAGGTGCGTTCCCGCGGCATGGACTTCGCCCCGTGCGAGGGCACGCAGCGCGGCCAGACTGCCGCCCTGGATCCAATGGAGGCGATAGGAGGGATAGCGGCGCACCAGGTGAGCGCCGATCAGCGCCAGCGACGGATCGCACCCGGCCACGACGACCGTGTTTTCGATCACCCGAGGATCGACCAGCAGATCGACTTCAGCCCGCGAACCGCTCAATGCCGCGGACGGCCGCGCCAGAATGCCGTCGGCCGTGGTGATCGCGCCGGAGTTGCCCATCAACGGTCGAGCCAGCAGGCGCGATCCGACCTTCGACAACTGCACCCGACCCGGAGCGTTCGTGGGGAGCGTGCCGAGCACTTCAGCGTCGATCCGTGGTGGCGTGCCTGGGAGTGTGAAGAGCTCCTCGACCGGACAGCCCAGCGCCCGCGCCAGACGCAGCGCAACCGCGGTGTTGGGCACGTACTGCCCCGCTTCGATCGCGCTGACGGCCTGACGGGTCAGGCCGGCCCGCTGTGCCAGATGAACCTGACTCAGCCCCGCCGCGAGCCGTTTGCCGCGAACGTGACTTTCGAGCGTTTCTGCCGCGACGCGTCGTCCCATGCCGCACCTCCGGGGCGAGTGTACGGAATATCCGACAGAACGTCAAGAATTACTGGCAGATGTGTGGTGCCTGGATTAGCGTCGAGGTTAATTGGCAGTGCTGGGAGAAGCAGAACGGCGTTGCCTCATCAGCAACGCCGTTGGGGTTCGTTCTCACTCTCTTGTGGGAGTAGTCGCCGTCGAGTGTGGTCGACGCGGCGTGCGTCACCAGCGCGCCGCGTCGGGGTGATCTACTTCAGCGCTTTGACCGAGAGGAAACTGAACTCGATTTGCTGAGTGCCACTGGCGTCGAGGTTGTGGCCGGCGAATCCAGCCGTGCCACCAGTTGGGCCGTCATCGGTCGCCGTGCCGAGATACATATTGTCCAGGTAGAACCAGAAGTCATTGCCCTTGGCGATGACCTTCAACGTGTGCCAGTCGGACGCCGTCTCCTTGCTGATCAACGGGAAGTCGGCGATATCGTCCTCAACGAGGATGCTCGATCCGGCGGAAGAGACCAGCAAAGCCACCGTCCCGGTGACGAAGTTGTCGCTATAGACGATGCAGTACTCGTAGAAGTCTCCGCTGCCGTTCATCTGGGGCGCGCGATAGACGACGCAACCGAGCGAGTCACCGGTATACGTCACACCATCGGGAGCGACTTTTCGTAGGGTGACGCTGTAGGAGTTGTCGTCCACCTGCAGCGCGTCCTTGGTGGCACCGCCGTCGGATCCACCGGCCAGAGTAAGCTTGGCCCCGAACTGCGTCGTCACGGCGGCGGCCGATCCGATCTTGGTGTACCCCGATAGATCGGTCAGCGGTGACTGATAGATCGCGCGATCTTCCATAGGCACAGTGTCGGTTGGCGGCGGTGGGGTCGTGCCCCCTTCGTGCGTGAAGGATCCATGCGTCGGCAGGTCTGGATGATCACTGCCGTCCCAAGAATAGCCCCAGAAGTGCCAGCGGAAGGATTCCACCAGCGACCGCAATGTCGCCGTGATGTTGGCCGCGATCGGATTGCCGTTGGCGTCGAACCACGGGTCGATGCTCTGCGGGCCCTGCACCGTGCTGGCATGCGTTGGGACGTCCGGATGGGCAGCCCCATCCCAGCTGATGCCCCAGAAGTGCCAGCGGAACGCCTCTACCAACGAGCGCAACGTGGCATCCGTGCTCGACTGATCGAAGGTCGTGCCGGTCACCCAGGGTCCGACCGGATCCCCGGTCCCCATGAACCCGACGTGAGTCGGCAGATCCGGATGGTTGGAGCCGTCCCAGGAGAGTCCGTAGAGGTGCCAGCGGAAGGCCTGGACCAACGACGTCATGGTGGCGTTGATCTGGTCCGCCTTCGGCGTCCCATTGGCGTTGAACCACTCGCTGTCACCGAGATTGCTCGAGACCACGAAGTCCCATTGCGCCTGGAACTGATTCCCATCGGCGTCGACCGCAACAACCGTGGCGGTGTAGGTTCCAGCCGTCAGCACGCGTTGCTGCGATACGTTGAGGGACGTTTCCGTGTCGCTGCCGATGTCTTCGAGCTGCGTACCGCTCAACGAGAGATTGACGTCGGTCAGGGCGGCGGCGCCACTGGCGTGCGCGCCGATCAGAACGGGACCGGGCTCGACGGTGGAAAACGGAGAGGGCGTGAGACTGTCGAACGTGATGCCACCACCGTTGGCGGCCGCGCCGCCGACCAGCGCGAACTGAAACGTTCCCAGCAAGGCGGTGATGAGGAAGGCCGCCGCGGCCAAGCGAAGATGTCGCTTCATCGTTTCCCCCTATCAGCAAGTCTGTTCAAGTGACGATCACCTATCGGCCGCTACGCCTCGCGCCGCGCCCTCACGCAAACTGGCTGCGAGACCACCCGACCGGTGCCAGGCGCTCCACCGTCGCACGAGTATCTGAAGTTCCGACAGCCCTGGTCGAGCTCTCGGGAGATCCATGCGCAACGGCGGATGTTGGCTACCCTATTTCAGAGTATCGCACGATTTGGCGTCAATCAGCCGCAGCATGATGTGGTACTTCTATCGACGAGCCGTCCGACGGATGCATTGCGAGCGCACAGCAGCGCGCCACTACATTTGGGTGCGAACGTACGCTAGATGGACGTGCGCGTCTTTGACGAAACAGACGGGTACTGGGGCAATCGCACCCATTCCTTCCCGGCGGGCATAGATCCCGCCGCTACGTTCCCCTGCGTACGTTCGTAGGGGCGACATTCATGCCGCCCAGGAATTCACGTACGTCAGCTCGCTTTGCGCCCGAACGCGTGCACGATCAGCCGAATCCCAACGATCCCGACGGGGACGATGACCACAATGGCCACCAGGTTGGTCGGACTAACAGCACGCACGATCGAGCCAGCCGCGACCTCGGAGGCAACGAACGCGAAGGATCCACTGACCATCGTCAGGCCAACCAGGAACGCCGCCACGCGCATCCAGCCCTTGCGGTAGACATGTTGGGCCGCGAGGCCGGTCAGGCGGCCGGTGGCACGCGCCGAGTTGAGCGGGTCATACGGATTGCGCGCGAACTCCTCCAGCCAGGGGTCCTGGCCGATGATCGTGTGGAACTGCTGCCCCTCATCCAGATCCGGTTCCTGGATCTCGTGGATCTCGTCGCTCATAGGCATGACCCTCAGGAGAGCGTCGCGATCGGGCCCGCCAGATGCTCCGACAGCATCGCGGCCGGCAGGTTGGTGTTGGCCCGCATGATCCGCGGGAAGATCGAGGCATCGCAGACGTAGAGACCCTCGAGTCCATGCACTTTGCCGCTGGCATCCACCACGGCCTCCGGATCGCTCGCCGGACCCATATGGCAGCTACAGGCCGGGTGCCAATAGATGCCGACGGTTCGGGTGACGAAGTCGGCGATGGCGGCTCGTGACGGGTGCGCCGTACCCAACCGTTCGTCGATACCGAGCTTGTCCGCCAACGGCGAGGCCGCCACGATCTGAAGTCCGATCTCGACGCCGTCGGCCAGTACCGTCGCGTCCGCCCCCTCGATGTCGCTCAAGAAGCCGTGATCGAGAATCGGCGCCGTTCCGGGATCGCGCGAGACGAGCTTGATCGTTCCGGCCGACTGTGGCGTGACCGACGAGATGAAGATGTTGTATTTCCAGGCAGTCGCGCTCTGGTCCCAGCCGCTCACCGAGTAGATGTGCAGGTCGAAGGCCTCCCGGCAGATACTGCTGCGCGTCTTGGAAAGCGCCTGTTCGTCGGGCAGCCAGTTCGATTCCTCAAACGCGTGCATCTCATCATCGAGCGCGTCACTGCGGTAGGAGAGCTGTACCGCCGGATGATCCGCCAACGCGCGTCCGACGCCGGGCAACGCATGCACGGGCTCAATACCGAGCGGCGTCAGCTCGTCAGCCGGGCCGATGCCCGACCGAAGCAGGATCGCGGGAGAACCGTAGGCGCCGGCCGACAGAACGATGCGCCGCGCCGCAATCCGGATCGGCGACCCATCGACGATGGCCTCGACCGCCACGGCGCGTCCGGCTTGCAACTCGACACGATCGACCGTCGCGTTCCCGACGATCGTCAGGTTGGGGCGCATGCGCACCGGATCGAGATAGGCCAGCGACGTGTTCCAGCGAGTGCCGTCATAGATATTGGCGGGCGAGGGTGAGACCCCGGCGGTGTCGTCAGGATCATTCAGATCGGTAACCCGTGGGATGCCGGCCGCCTCGGCGCCCCCCACGAAGCCGGACTGAAATGGCGTCAGCTCGGCGGCGTCAGGGATGCGCACCCGTAGCGCCTGCTTGGCGCGAGTGAAGGCAGGCGCGACCTCCGGCCAGCTCCAACCGGTGTTGCCGAGCTCGGCCCAATGGTCGTAATCGCGCCGGTGTCCGAGCAGGGCGACGCAGCCATTGTGGGACGAACAGCCGCCGATGACGCGAGCGCGATCGAAGTCGGTCACCTGGTGATGTGACGGGTGCGCCAGGCCTCGGTAGCCCCAGCCGTGCGTGCCGGGGGACCTCCTGGCGTCCAGGAGCTCGGAGGGCCAGCGGCCGTCCGAGAGTGGACCGTAGTCCGGTCCGGCCTCCAGCAAGACCACCTGAAGATCGGTGTCGCGTGCGACGATTCCAGCCAGCGCCGCGCCGGAAGTCCCACCTCCGACGATCAACAGATCAATCTCCTGAGGCAGCGTCAATGATCGAGACATCAATGTGCTCCTGAAGCATCGCTAACGTTGGGAACATTCCATTCGGCGCGACCACCAACGTCTGGAGGCGCCGGGGCTTCCTGATGTTATCCCACCATCCGACCCATCATGACACAGCCGTATCGGAAATGCGTATCACCGTCGGTTCCGGCTGCTCGAGCGACCTCGTTTTCGGCGTCCACATCACCAAATAACGCTGAAATAACGCCACGTCGCTAGACTACGAGAGAAACTCGGTAATCGCGCGCATGCGCGTTTGATGTACGTGGAACAGCCTCATCGAGATCGCTCGGGAGAATCATCCTGCGCGATTGGTAAGTGATTGGTAAGTGCCCTCGGGTACGGTGGCAGAGCGATACGTTTGGGGAGAGATGCGCCCGGCGGACGGCTCACTCTGGGAGGGAACTGCGCAGGATGCTGAAGCAACGAATAGCGGCGGTGCTCGTCCTGTTGAGCATGTTGCTGGTGACTCCAGTGGCATCGCTTCCAGCAGCGGCCGCGAGCCCATATTGTGGCTGCGGCAAGACCGGCAACTACGTGGATCCGGTCGCGAAAGATCCGACGGTCAAATCGCCGAAGGACGTCGCGACGTCCCCCAAGGGGACCTACACCATCAGTGCGACGCCGGGTAACCCGACGACCATCACCGTCACCAACAACACGTCACACAAAACCCTCTTCAACGAGCAGATCAGCGGCGACGTGCATTGGTACTTCGGCCCAGACGACACGCATCTGGCGCTCGACATCCTGTCGCAGCAGATGGAGACCGTTCAACTGCTCGATCTGACTGGGCATTACCCGTCGATTGCGACGTGGCAGAGCGGACCTAGCGCGGTCAGTAGCTCGAACATCGGCTTCAGCCCGAAGGGGAAGTATCTCCTCTACTCCACCGTCACCGGCTCGTCACAATCTCTGACGATCGTGCCGGTATCGAGCAACAAGCCGGTCCTCAATCAGTCCGGCCTTGCACTTATGTCGACTGGCTGGGGGTTCAGCCCCGACGAGGATCGCTTCCTCTCCGTCTCAGCGCAGGGCGCGACCACCAACGCCACACTCTACGACCTCACCAAGACCGGCGGACAGCAACGGATCTGGAGCGACTCCAGCGCGGCCGGCTCGATCGGTTATTTCTTCAGCCCGAAGGGTCATTACCTACTCGAAGCCAGCGTCACCAACGGCAACCACACTTCGCTAAGCATCTACAACCTGACGGTCAACGGATCGCCACGCGTCTTCTTCAGCGAGTTCGACTTCGGATCGGCCCCGGTAACGGGCAAGAACAAATTCGGCTCGGTCGGCTGGGGATTCAGCCCCAACGACAGCAACTTCGTCTACGCCGTCGCCAGCGATCAGGGGCCTTCGCTGACCATCGTCTATCTGGGGAGCACCCCGGCCAAGAGCGGGACCATCCCGCTGTCCAACTTCGATGGTGCGTTCTGGCGCTTCTCGCCCTGCGGCGACGTGCTCGGTCTGGTGGTACAGACGAGCGCCAACTACGCTCAGGTCAGCCTCTTCGTCAACGGAACCGTTAGCCCGCCGGCAGCGAGCGAGCAATACAACGTGGCGTCGTTGGGCAAAGACTCGCTCAAGACGACCGACGCCGGTCAAGTCGTCACGGTCTCCGGTCAGGACCACGTCCTGCTGGCCTTCGATTCGAGCTGCGACTCGAGTGGAGGAAGTGGTGGCGGTGATAACGGCGGCGGTGGTGGAAACGGTGGCAACACCGGCGGCTCCGGAGGCAGTGGCGGTGGCAGCGGCGGAGGCGGAGGCTGGTTCCCGCTGCCGCCACCCGCGACGTCCTCCTATCTGACCGCCATCGACGTCGACGCCGTGCCACTCGTCCTGATCGGCGGCACGAGCGGCGTGCTCAACGTCACCACCACCGGCTCCGGCCAGATGAAATTCGCCAGCAGCAACACCAGCGCGCTCACCGCCCCCGGAACGACGACCGTCTCTGGGAACGGCACGCAACAGGTCACCAGCGTCTCGTTCGACACGCTGTCGGTGGTGAGTGATACGCAGGTGACCGTGACCGTCACCGCCTACAGTGGCGGCATTCCGACGAAGAAGTCGGTCGACGTGATCGTTATCCCGCCCTGCGGCGTCTCACCAATGACGAACGCACCCTCGTCGTCGCCAACGTCAAGCGCCTTCGCGATCACCGCGTTCATCGGATCGATCTTCGGAGGTGGCGCGCCGGGCGGACCGGGACGTAACTTCAGCAACGTGACGGTGACATTCGACCAGATGTACGCCATCGGTGGCGATCAGGTGACCGGCACGGTCACCGTCGCAGGCGGGCTGCTGCCCCGAATCCAGATGACGGTCGATCTCACCTCTACCGACCCAACCGTCGCCAGCGTGCCCGACTCGGTCACCATCCCGAGTGGCTCACGCAGCACCACGTTCACCGTGCAGACGCACGACGTCTCAGATGCGACGTGGGTCGCGATCAGCGGTTCGCAGGGGCTCGGCGGCGACGGCGTCCCAGCCAAGCTGCTGGTCCTCCCGCCCAGCGCACCGGCATCAGTCGCCTTCGATCCCGCCAGTGTCGTCGGGGGTAATCTCGGCAGTGGGACAGTGACGCTGAGCGCGCCGCCGGTCGCCTGCACGGGCAGCGTCAATCTCAGCAGCGATAATCCCGACGTGGCCGTCGTTCCCACGTCACTCCCTCTTTCTAGCGGCACGACTACCGTCGGATTCGCCGTGAACACCAACAAAGTCGACACGGACACCGACGTCAAGATCACGGCCAGCAATGATAACGGTAGCGCCAGTGGCACGCTCGCGGTGACCGCCAGCGGCAGCAACCAACCACCACCGACCAGCAGCGACCTGCTCGCCTGGGGGCGCAACAACGAGGGGGAGCTGGGGAACGGGTCCAACTCCGATAGCAACCTCCCGGTCGCGGTAAGCAACCTGAGCGGCGTCACCTCGATGGCGGGTGGGGATTACTACTCAATCGCTCTTCAGAATGACGGCACGGTCTGGGCCTGGGGTGACAACGGACATCACTTCCTCGGCGATGGCGGCAACGCCTCAAGCAACACTCCGGTTCAGGTATCCGGCCTGTCGAACATCACCGCCATTTCGGCGCGACGGCTGCACAGCCTGGCGCTGGACAACGACGGCAACGTCTGGGCCTGGGGCGAGAATGGCAGCGGCCAACTCGGTGACGGATCCACCAACCCACCCGGCTCCGAGCCATCGACGCCGGTTCAGGTGCAGGGGCTGACCAACGTTCAGGCCGTCTCGGCGGGAGGCTTCTTCAGCCTGGCGCTGGATAAAAACGGCAACATTTGGGCCTGGGGCGCCAACGACGCCGGACAGCTTGGGAACGGCACCACGTCACCGAGCGACGTGCCGGTCCAGGTGATCGGTGACAACACGCAGCTTCCGAAGTTCAAGCTGATCGCGGCCGGGTTCAACCAGGCTTTGGCAGTCGACGTGGACGGCAACCTGTGGGCCTGGGGCGGCAACGTCAATGGAAACCTCGGCATTGGAACCGCCGACAACAACGCGCACGCTTACCCGGTGCAGGTCTCAGGAATCAGCGCCGTCACGGCCATCGCTGCCTACTACAACCACAGCCTGGCGGTGAGTGGCGGCAGCGTCTACGCCTGGGGCAACGGCTCGGCGGGCGAGCTTGGCGACGGCACCAACAGCAATTACTACAGCCCCAATGAAGTTCCTGACCTCACCAACGTCACCGAAGTCGCGGCTGGCGGCTATCACAGCCTGGCGCGCACGAGCGGCGGTTCCGTCTACGCCTGGGGCGACAACTCAGACGGACGCCTCGGTAACGGCAACGACACGGCGAGTAACACGCCGGTTCAAGTGCTGGATTCCAATGGCACGTCGCCGTTGACCGGCGTGTCCCAGATCGCGGCCGGTGACCGGGTCAGCCTGGCACTGGTGGGTGACGACAGCTCGAACCCGCCACCTTCGGTCGATCTGACCAGCCTGGACGTCTCGCCGCAGGAGGTCTTCGGTGGGATGTCGGTCACGGGTACGGTGACCCTGACCGGTCCCGCTCCGGCTGGCGGGACGGAAATCACGCTCTCCGGCAGCAACGGCGCTGAAGTGCCGGGCACGGTGACCGTTCCCGAAAACGAGACGCAGGTGACGTTCGACGTCGGCACGACCGGCGTGACCACAGATCAGACGGCCTCGGTCACGGCGACCCTCAGCACGACAAACGAACAGGCGCAGATCACGCTCCACGCCATGTCGATCCAGACGGTTGCTGGCGATGGACCGACCGACGTGAACGACCCCTCGAACATTCCCAACGAAGGAATTCCTGGCACATCCGCGGACCTGTCAGAACTGGACGGAATCGCCGTCGACTCGAACAACAACGTCTACTTTGCCCAGGCCAACACTATCTGGAAGGTCACACCGGATGGTCTGATGACCCCATACGCCGAGACCGGCGCGACCGGACTCGCGTTCGACTCGAGCTGGAAATCTGTACGCAACTCAACCTGGAAGCGGCACGGTTCGCGAGATCGCCCCTGATGGGACGATCACGACGGTCGTCAGCGATCCGATTCTTCAGAATATGAAGGGCGTCGCGGTCGCTCCGGACGGCACGGTCTACGTCGCGGACTACAGCGATTGCACGGTGCGTACCGTTCCCGACCTGACAATCGTGGCTGGTGTCTCGGGCGTCTGTCAATCGGACGGCGACGGCGGCGCGGCCACGTCGGGGCACGTCAAGTACCCCATCGGCGTGGCGGTCGACGAGGACGGCAATCTCTACATCGCCGATGTCGGCAGCGCCATCGTGCGTGAAGTGGACACGAACGGAACCATCTCGACCATCGCCGGAAACCGAACCGAAGGAGACACCGGCGACGGTGGCCCAGCCACGCAGGCCGAGATCGATCCGGATGGCATCGCCTACGACGGGCATGGCGACCTGCTTATCGCGCAGATCCTGCCGGGTGTGGTGCGCAGCGTCTCGCTCGACTCGGGCGTCATCACCACCATCGCAGGAAACGGCACTACCGGCGCGGAACCGCATCCGATCGGCGACGGCGGTCCGGCCCTCAACGCACAGTTCAACGGGGCCTATAGTGTGGCCGTCGGAAGTGATAGCGCGATCTACGTCGGTGACGGCTCCGGCTACGTCCGGCGCGTCGGCACCTACGTCGACAAGCCCCTCACTATCGACACGACGTCCGGCGTGGGCGGCTACACCTCCACTGGCACGCTCACCTTGCGTCAACCGGCGCCAAATGGCGGCCTCGTGGTGACGCTGAGCACGGACTCGCCCGACGTCGTAACCGTGCCGGATACGGTGACGATCCTGGAGAACCAGACCACCGCCACCTTCCCCATTGGAACCAGCACACCGACCTCGAACGTGGTGGTCGGGATCACGGCGGTGGGTGGCGATCTGGGCGGCTACGCCGAGATGTCGGTCCTGACCGTTGCCGGCAGCAGCGCCACCATCGACATCTTTGCCGGTACGGGCAACGGCGGCAGCAACTATGGATCCAATGGCGACGGTGGCCAGGCGATCGACGCCGATCTGCTCGGCCCGGGACCGATTGCGTTCGACTCCAGCGGCAACCTCTTCTTCGTCGACGGCAATCGGATACGTGAAGTCGCCACCGACGGCACCATCACCACGCTCGTGGGTGGCGGTGAAGCCACTCCGCCGACCGACGGCTCACACGGGACCGACTTCCGCTTCGACACGCTGGGCGGAGTCGCGGTCGACTCGAGCGGCAACGTCTACTTCACCGTACTCGATAGCCTGGCTCAGTACGCAGGCGACACCGTCTGGATGGTCGATTTCAGCGACGTGCTGCATCTGCTCGCCGGAACCGCCGGTTCCCCCGGATACAGTGGCGACGGGAGTCTCGCAACCGGCGCCTTGCTCGACGATCCATCCGGCATCGCCGTCGACAGCAACGGCAACGTCTACGTCGCCGACAACGGCAATAACGTCATCCGTGAAATCGATGCGACCACGGGCAACATCAGCACCGTCGCCGGAGGTGGCTCCTGCACGCCCGACGTCAACAGTGGCGAATGCGGCGACGGCGGAGCGCCGACCGACGCCATCCTGAACGGCCCCTATGTCGTGCACGTCGACGGATCTGACAATCTCTACATCGGCAACGACTATGAAATCTGGGAGGTCAGCGGCGGCACGATCAACCGCGTCATCGGTGACGGTCTCAGCACGAATTTCAGTGAAGGCATGCAAGCCGTCGACGCGGCCATCAGCGTCGGCGACTTCGCGCTCGATCCCGACGGCCGCGTCTTCATCGTCGAGCCTTCCGAAGATGACGTACTGGTGGTCAACACGGACGGCACGATCGACACCTTCGCCGGAACCGGAGCGCAGGGCTACGGTGGTGACGGCGGACCGGCGTCCGATGCGACGTTCAACGATCCGTGGGGAATCGGCGTCTCGCCGAGCGGCGATCTCTACATCTCCGACACAGACAACCTGGTGATCCGCGTGATCACCAACCCGTAGGAGGTCGGGCGGCCTGTCGTGGCCGCCATCACTCCCAACGGCACACAACCCCGATCTGTGACACACTTGCCGTATTACATACGTGCTGTGCTCCGCCACGACGGAAGGGTTGAACTGTGACCGATTCACCCCGCTCACTGGCCGAGATCTATCAGGGATGGGATCTCTATCAGAAACAGCTCGTCACGATCATCACGCCACTCACGGCCGAGCAGCTCGATTTGCGCGCCGGTCCGGGACTGCGCAACGTGCGGGAGAAGCTCATGCATGTGGTCGCCGTGCGCGCCCGCTGGCTGCTGCTCGATCTGCATGAAGGCGAGGGCGAGATGGAGCCCTATCTTGGCTGGGACGGCTGGTCGGAGGACGGAATCCGCAAGGAGCTACCGGCACGCAGCGCGGCCGACATCGTGGACGGACTCAACGCCACCTGGAGCGTGCTGCAGCGATGCCTCGAGCGCTGGACGATCGATGACCTGAATGACGTCTTCCCGCCCGCATATCCGGGCGAGGAGAGCTTCACGCGCCAGTACGTCATCTGGCACCTGATCGAGCACGACCTGCATCACGGCGGTGAGGCATCGATCGTCCTCGGCGCGCACGGCATCCCCGCGTTGGAGTCTGTGACGACATACGTGCGTACGTTCGTAGGGGAGCACCTGGTGTGCTCCCGTTACGCTATGTGTTGCGCCAGATCAGGAGCACAACACCCACGTCTATTCGTCCAGTGGCGTGTGGTGATCCCAGTTGGAGATGGCCCGTTTCCAATAGCCGGTGATGCGCATGCGCTCCAACGGGATCCCGCGCTCGTTCACCAGGTGACGACGAACCGCCCGCATCTCACCCGCTTCTCCGGCCGCCCAGGCGAACACATCCCCTACGGGAAACTCGAGTCGGCTTACGACGTTGGCAAGGCGGCCTTCGTCGTTCGGATCGGCCTCATCGCGGTGGATCCAGGTCACCCGAAGGTCCGCCTCAGCCTCGATTGGCTGCTCTTCGCTGGCGGTTGGAACTTCGAGCACCGCAACGACCTTCGTTCCAGCCGGCAGACTCTCGACGCGGCGCGAGATCGACGGGATGCCCGACTCATCACCGATCAGCAGATACCAGTCGACGTTTCCGGCCATGACGCGCGAGCGACGCGGACCGCTGACACCGAGGTAGTGCCCTGGCTTGGCGTTGGCCGCCCAGTTGGAGGCCGGTCCCTCGCCGTGCACCACGAAGTCGATATCGAGCTCGTTCACCTCGGCGTCGTAGTGGCGTCCGGAGTACTCACGACTCGGAAGCTTGTTCTCTTCGTCGGGCCAGACGATCTTCCCGTCCTCCACCGACGGCACCCATGAGGCATCAGTCGGATCGGGTGGGAAATAGAGCCGAATTCCGTCGTCGGCGGCATCGGAGCGGAAGCTGGACAGCGCGTCGCCCGTCAACGTGATGCGTACCATGTGCGGCGTCAGCCACGTTGCACGCTTCACCTGGAGCAAGCGAAAAACGAAAGGGTGCTGCACGACCTGGATTGGTGACTGAGTCGACGTCATTAAGAGACTACCTCCACCTCAAACGGGTTCCTGAACGAAAGATCTTTACACGAAGCCGGTTCGCATCCCACACGCCAATGCGCGAAACAACCGAACCGAATCGGGCCATGCGACAGATTACCAGACTCGCGGTAAGCTGTGCGCGCCGGTGGTTTGGCTCCGTTTTGCCGAACATCACTATCCGCTCCGATCCGCTATAGGGAGGCTATTCACCAATGAAATGGGTTACCCGTCAGCAGGTTCGCGTCGACCGCGTCTCGAGCTCGTGGCTTATCCTCGGCTTCGTCGATCCAGACGCCGAAATCTTCTACGTGCCGGGTGACGAGGTATTGGCTGTCGCCGAGCGTGAGGGTGCGATTCCGTTCGATGTGCCGGGAGTCGAGATGGGTCACCATGACGACAAATGCGCCTTCGACGCCATTTTGCAGAAGTACGGTCCCAAGGATCCGGGGCTCGAGGGGGTCGCCAGGATCGTGCGCGGCGCCGACACGCCCAACAAAGATCTGACGCCCGAATCGCGCGGACTCAACACGCTGGCCAACGGGTTCAAGCAGATGGCTCTGGCTGGCGGTTACGACGATCGGGAATCGATCCGCCGCCAGTGGCGCATGTACAATGCCTTCTACCTTGCTTGTGACGGAGATCCCGCTAATCTACCTGAGCCGAAATAGCCATGAAACGCTGGGCCAGAATTCTGCTGCGCAACTGTTGGTTCGGTCTGGCTTTCAGTACCTTGACGCTGGTTGGGTCCGCAATTTACACCTGGATCGCGGGCCCGCTCTTCGGCCGCATGAACGTCGCCGCAACCTCCTTCATGTTCCTCGTATTCGGGACGCTTGGACTGGCTGGAGTTGTCGCCTTCTTACGACAGCCCAATCCGTACAGTCGAACCTACGCCCTCTACGATCTCAACGACTTGCCGGAGCGCCACGACGAGCTGGACAGCGGCGGTGATGGCTGGCTGTGGCAGGTGGCGCCGATGGTGGTGGTTGGAGCCATCCTGCTCCCCTTCTTCGCCTGATTCCGACGTTCTATCAATAGCGATCGCGAAGTCGCTCGCGGCGACGATCGCGACGGCGTTCGCGCCGCAACGTGCGTTGCACGCGCACGCCGCCGATCAGGCCGAAGGAGCGAATACGCAGGACCGGCGCATCGGGCGCGACCCGGTCGTCGACGTCGACCCGTCGCCCGCCGATCAGGCTAAAGCCGCTAACCTCGACCCGAATACCCGGCGGCACCGCGATTCGCACCCCGCCGACCAGCGAGAATTTGGTCAGCGTCACCTCCGGCGAGGTGAACTCCGCCTCGCGCAGATCGAGCTTCATGCCGCCGATCAGGGTGACGCTGATCGTCTCCCTCTCCATGCGCCAGTGCCCTTCACGGCGCATCCCACCGATGGGCGTCACGTTCCAGGTCTTGCGGCCCGTCGGAGAAGATGGGTACCTGACTTGAGCGGTGCCGAGAGCAGGCTGCGGCAGATCGGCAATCAGCTCATCCAGCTCGCCGCGCGTGCGCGCCGCGTAGGCTTCACCGATGCGCTCACTGTATTCGTCGAGCGTCAGGCGCCCCTCTTTGGCGGCGGCGCTCAGCCGTGAGACGGTCGCCTCGCGTTCGGCGTCCGATGCCAGCACGGCGTTCTCATCACGCGGTGCGAGCGCGTCCGCCTTCGATTCGTCAGCCATGATCATCCTCTCGTCTCGGATCGGACCTCGTCCTTCTATCATATGCGCTCACCCCCGCATGGACCTGGCCGGAGAAGAGAACGGTTGAGAGGCATTGGACAATCGGACCGACGGCAATGGGTCGACACGTCCTGGTCAACCGGAGCGTGTCGGACCTCGGGCGCCATGAATGTCGCCCCTACGGCGCGGAACCACACGCATTTTCGTAGGGTCGACATTCATAACGCCCAGGGGACGTAACCTAACACATCCTCGATCGACCCCTACGCCTCGCCATCCTCCAGGTATTTGTGCAGGTAGGTGAAATCGGCGGTGGGGTGCGCGGCGTTGAAGCGCTGCCACAGGTTGGTGACGGCGCTGGCCACGTCGTGCGGGACACCCGCGGCGCTGGCGTTGTCCAGATAGAGCGAGACGTCCTTGGTCATCAGCGCTCCGGCGAAGCCGAAGTCGTAGCTGCGCGGGATGACGCTGCGCGGGAACTTGTCCTGACTGGCTGCGCTGCGTCCACTCGAGACGTTCAACACGTCGACGACCTTGCTCAGGTCGAGCCCGAGACGCTGGCCAAAGACCGCCGCCTCGCAGGTCGCCGCCAGCGCGGCCGCCGAGACGTAGTTGTTAAGCAGCTTCATGGCTTGCGCCTGGCCCGGTTCGTCGCCGATGCGAAACCGATTGCGCGCGAGCACGGAACACATCGGCTCGATTTCGGCGAAGAGCTCTGCCGAGGTGCCGACCATCATCGAGAGGGAGCCACTCACGGCTCCAGCCACGCCGCCACTCACCGGCGCATCGACGTAGCCAACGTTCACGGCACGCAGCGTGTCGGCGCAGGCGCGGGCCGCCTCAATACCGATGGTCGAGAGGTCGATGACGACGCCGACGCGCCGACCGTCAGTCTCCGCGACCTGACCGCAGATGGTCTGTGAAACGGCGCCGTCCGGCACGCTGAGGAGCATCACGTCGGTCGCGCGCGCCAGGTCCTGGATCGATTCGGCCGCCACGGCACCGGCTGGAAGCCGCTGGTCGGTTCCGGCAGCGTCGAAGCCGACAAGTTCGTACCCGGCTTCAACCAACCGACGTGACAACGGCCCGCCCATGCGACCAAGACCGGCGAAGCCGAGCGTCGGTCGGCTCATCACAGCGCGCCCTCTTCGGTCAGGACCTGCTTGGCCACGCGGAAGGCATCCAGCGCCGCCGGAAAACCGGCGTAGATGGCGACCTGCAGCAGCGTCTCGCGTATCTCGTCGACGCTGCAGCCGTTGTGCAGCGCGCCGCGCAGGTGGATCTCCAGCTCATGCGGGCGATTGAGGGCGGAGAGCATGGCCAGATTGTTCAAACTGCGCTGCTTCAGGCTCAACCCATCGCGCGACCAAACGCCGCCCCAGGCGAACTCGGTGACCATGCGCTGTAGATCCTTCGAAAACTCGTCGGCGCCGGCCAACGAGCGATCGACGTGCGCATCCCCCAGCACCTGACGTCGAATCTTCATCCCATTCTCAAAGAGCTCGTCCGACATACCCTTCTCCTTAGCCTTTGAATCTCGTCTCGTCTGAAGCCGACTCCGGATGTGGGTCCCGTGATGCATTGTCCATCAGCGCGTGGTGAAACGGGCACGTAGATTCCAGCGGAAGCTCGGCGCGCGAGCCAACAGCGCTATGGCCGAGAGGATTGTCAGGCCGCCGTTGATCACCAGCGCGACCGGCGCGCCAACCACACTGATCAACGCTCCCATCTCGATGTAGC
The DNA here is from genome assembly GCA_963815715.1 of uncultured Chloroflexia bacterium. Classification (GTDB taxonomy): domain Bacteria; phylum Chloroflexota; class Chloroflexia; order Thermomicrobiales; family Thermomicrobiaceae; genus CALAGB01. Next base: position 153,709 of record CAWFHU010000002.1, read on the forward strand.
CGACCGGCGCCGAGCCGAGCCCGACCACCCAGATGCCCGCCGCTCGTCCGCGTTGCTCGTCCGGCACCGCCAATTGCAGGAGCGTCTGCTGCAGCACGTCGAATCCGGCCGCGCAGATGCCGGTGATCACCAGCACGCCCGCCGCGAAGGTCAGGCTATGACTGGTCGAGAGGACTACCAGGCACGCGCCGAAGGTGAGGAAGATGCCTGCCAAAAGCGGCTGACGCGGAATGCGCCGGAACGTGAGCAGAAGAATAAGCGAGAGCGTGCCACCGATCGAGACGGCAGCGTTCATAGTGCCGAGCCCTTCGGGGCCGAGCTTGAGGACGTCGCGCGCCAGCACCGGCAACGCGCTGCTGTGAGAGAAGGCCAGCACCTCGCAGGCGATGCCCGAAATGCTCAGGATGCGCACGGCTGGGACGTTGACGATCAGGCTGAGGGCATCGCGCAGAGCCCTTCCAAATGGCGGATGCTCCGCGGCCGCACGCGCGATGCGCGGTACGCGCAACCCAAGCAACGGGATGAGCTCGACGGCATAGACGGCGGCAATCACGTAATAGCAGTGCCCGACTCCGATGACGGGGATGAGCGCTCCCGCGCCAATGGCGCCGACCGCGCCAAATCCGCGCGAGGCCAGCGCGTTGAGCGTCATGGCGGTAGAAGCATCCTCGCGCGACGTGGTATCGAGCACCAGGGCTTGACGCGCGGGGACGTCACCCACCTGAATCGTGCCAGCCACGAAGGCGATGAGGACGATCTGCCAGATGCGGATTTCACCGGTTCCGGTCAGCCAACCAAGGAAGAACATGACGCAGGCGGCCAGAAAGGCGACCGTCAGGAGCTGACGGCGACGGTCGATGCGATCGGCGATCGTGCCTGAAGCGAGCCCGAACAGCAGGCTGGGCAGGGAACGAGCGGCGAAGGCCAGCCCGACAGCGAGCGCTCCACCACCAAGCTGCAGCACCAGCCAGGAGGTGGTGGTCCGCTCCATCAGCTGCGCGCCGGTTGCCAGACCGCTCGTGCACCAGAGCCAGCGGAACGGGACCGAGCGGAATGGGACGAACGGATGGCCGTCGTTCACTCGGCAGACCAACTGACGACCGGTCCGATGTTCCGCTTCATTCCCGCCCCCATCCCGACCGCGCGATTCAGCCTCGATCAAACCAGAACGCGGGGGAGCGTACCACCTCCATCAGTAGTTGGCAGGTTTCGGTCCAGGTTTGCGCGGACGTTAGATCCCCGCCAGCGCCTGGTCCAGAGTCGGCGATCAGGTCTTTGGTCGACTCGATGCCGACCGAAAGCCGCAACAGTCCCGGATGCTGCGCCCAGGGCGAGCCGGGGATCTGCTCCATCAGCTCGGGTGCGGTCTCGAGCCAGGCGGTCGGCGGGAAGATGAGCGACTCCACGCCTCCCAGGCTGGTGGCGAACATGAAGACCTTGGTGGCCTCGGACACTTTGCGCGCGGCCGCCGAGCCACCTTCTACATTGAAGGAGACCATGCCGCTGAAGCCACCGGTCATCTGGCGGCAGGCGAGCTCGTGTGCCGGGTAGCTCGGCAGGCCGGGATAGAGGACTTGCGTCACCTTGGGATGCTGCTCCAGCCATTCGGCGATCGCCTGGGCATTGGCCATCTGCTGGCGCATGCGCACACCCAACGTGCGGATGCCACGGATCAGCAGCCAGCAATCGAACGGGCTCGGGGTGGCACCGAGGTTGTACTGCCGATCGGTGATGCGCGCGCCAAGCTCGGGCGTGCGAGAGATGACGGCGCCGCCGATCAGGTCGCTGTGGCCGCCCAGGTACTTGGTGGTGCTGTGGACCACCAGGTCGATGCCCCAATCGATCGGCTGCTGGCAATAGGGCGAAGCGAAGGTGTTGTCGACGACGGTCAGTGCGCCTGCCTGGCGGCCGATGTCGGCGAGCTCGCGCAAGTCCATGACGTCCAGCAGCGGGTTGGTCGGCGTCTCGATCCAGATCATGCGGGTGTTGGGGCGAATCGCGGCGTGCACCTGCTCCAGGTCACGCAGATCGACGAAGTCGGCGCTGATGCCATAGCGCGGCAGGTCGTTGGCGAAGAAGTCGTAGGTGGTGAGATAGCAGTCGTAGCCGACGACGGCGTGATCGCCCGCCGAGAGGAGCTGCAGGACGGCATAGATAGCCGCCATGCCGGAGCCGAAGGTGGAACAGGCCACGCCATGCTCCAGGCTGGTCAGAATCTCCTCCAGCTTCTCGCGCGTCGGGTTCGCCTGGCGCCCGTAGCGGAAGTGCGCGCCATCGTCCAGACTCTGCCGCACGAAGGTGGAGCTGGGGTGGATCGGCGGCACGATGGCGCCGGTCTGTGGGTCAGGTTCCTGGTGCTCGTGGATCAGCCGGGTATCGAGATCCCAGCCGCTGTCGCCGCCATGTTTGTCGTTCATCGGTCCGCCCTACCTCCTTGAAGCGAAATCTTCGTCGCGTTTATGTCAATGTTGAATCGTCTGTTGGGCGCACAGCAGTGCGCCCCTACCATGCGTCCGGGCCGATTCCCGTCTGTACGGGCGACGCATGCGTCGCCCACCAGCTCCTCGCGCCGGAAATCCCTCGGATGGTCACCGTTTCCCTATGTAGGGGCGAAGCTTGACTTCGCCCTCTTGAACGGGCAATTCACGAACCCGGGCAACCGCCCGGCGGTTCGTTCTCTCGCGGTTGGCGGCCGACCACGTGGTTGGTTGCCTCTGCGATGACGTTGGTTGCCGCCTCATGTTTGGGGCGACGCGTGCGTCGCCCGTACAGACGAGGGATGCCTTGACGAGGAGCGGTGGCTGCAGCTCTGCGTTTCGGGTGAAGACGCGGGCGCACGGCAGTGCGCCCCTACTTGTCGTTGGTTCACCCTACACGGCCGTTTGGCGGGCGAGCGTGATGAGGTCCGGCACTTCGAGATCGGGCGTCGCCTCGGCCGGCGGCGTCGCGCCGAAGCCCGGTCGATCGTGCCGCCGGTTGACCCAGACCGTAGTCAAGCCGAGCGATTTGGCCGGCGCGATGTCATGAAACAGGCTCTGCGCCACGTGCAATACCCGCTTCGGGTGATTACCGGTCCGCTCCAGCATCAGGCGAAAATTGCGCACATCCGGCTTGTAGCTCCCCACCTGCTGCGCCGTGATGACGTCGCTGAACTCCACCCCGAGCCGCTTGGCCGAGAGAGCGAAGAGGTCGTCATCGACGTTGGAGAGGATCACCAGTTTGAAGCGTCGGCTGAGCAGCTTTAGCGCCTCGGGGCTGTCCGGGAAAGGCGGGCCAATCGCCGACCGAGCCGCCAAACGTCTCACGCTCGTCGGCGGAGGGCGTGAACCCGAACGCCTCGCCGAAGCCGTCCAGCACCGTCGCCAGGACGTCGCGATAGCGCTTATACGGCGGCTTTCTCGGCGGCCGCCTCCAGCGCGCCGAAGCGCTCCAGAATCTCATCGTCGGAGAGCTCGATGCCGTGACGCGCCAGCACCGGCCGCAACGCCTCGACGATGCCCCGCTCCCAATCGATGAGCGTGCCGTAGCAATCAAAGGTCAGATACGCGAATTGATCGAAGTCGAGCATGGTGGGCGTTCCCTTAGCGCGAGATGGTCGCGCGGTTGTCGCCGTAGTGCGTGTCGTCCAGCCAGGGCTTGCCCTCGGCAAAACGGGTGGAGCGGAACGGCGTCAGATCGACCGTCTTCGATTTGCCCTGCGTGATCCACTCGGCCAGGCACTTGCCAATGGCCGGGCTCGTCTTGAAGGACGTGCCGCTGTCGCCGGTCATGCAGAAGAGCCCCTCGTACTCGGGCATCTTGTCGATGATCGGGCGGGCATCCGGGCTCATCATCAGGATGCCGGCCCAGTTGCCGCGCACGGTGCTGTGCTTCATCACCGGGAAGCGGTTCACTAACTTCTGGCGGCACAGCTCGATGTACTCCTGATCGACCGCCTCGGTGTAGTACTCAGGATCTTTGTTGACGCGGATGCCGCTCTCGGCGCCGATCAGCGTGCAGTTGCCGTCGACCGGGCGCAGCCAGGTGTCGTTGAAGTGGTCGATATAGGTCATGTGCTGCGTGGAGCGCTCGAACGCCCAGCGGAAGAGGGTCACACGGGCCAGCACCGGAACCAGGCCGAGGTCGATGTCGAGCGGCTCGAGGAGCTGGTTGGCCCAGGCACCCGCCGTGACCACCACCACCGGCGCTTCGATCGTGCCGTCCGAGGTCTCGACGCCGGTCACGCGTCCGTTGTCGGTCAGCACTTTGAGCGCGCGCGTGTCGAACTTGAACTCGACGCCCTTCTCCATGGCGGCACGGGCAAAGCCGAAGACGGTCGCGTTGGGATCGACGAATCCGGCGCCCGGCTCGTAGGCCACGGCGTCGACGTCCCCCACGTAGAGGGAAGGATCGAGCTCCAGGGCGTCTTCCGGCGTGATCAGCTTGGCATCGACGCCCAGCTCGCGCTGCGTGGCGACGTTGGCTTCCAGATGCTCGGTGTACTCCGGCCGTGCGAAGGTCATCAGACCGATGCGCTCGAAGCCGCAATCGCCGCCGACCATATCGCCCCAGTTGACGAAATAGTTGAAGCTCTCCAGCGCCAGACGCATCTCGTGCTCATTGGTATAGTGCGTACGTACGAGCGCTCCCGACTTGCCGGTGGCACCCGCCGCCAGATGCCAGCGCTCGACGACGACGACCTTGCCGGCCCCCATCTGCGCCAGGTGAAAGGCGGTGCTGGCTCCGTTCGCGCCTGCTCCGATGACGACGACGTCGGCGGTCTCTGCCATGGTTACGCTCCTCATGCTCAACATGTCTGCTGGTTAGATCTGAATCCGGACGGTTGGTTCTTCCTTATATAAGGAAACGCGATTCTGCTCGGGCACACTCGTTCCTCACCAGCATAAGGCAGCCAGAGGTACAATCCAATCCGTTTTCGCTGAATGTTTCGATCGCTTTTGCTTATAAGAGGACCATTTGGATCAGCTACAGCTCGTCACGTTCGAGCGCATCGTGCGCGAAGGGAGCTTCAACCGCGCTGCGGACGTGCTCAACGTATCGCAGGCGGCGGTCAGCGGACGCATCCGGGCGCTGGAAACGGAGTTGGGCGCTCCCCTCTTCATTCGGGGCGGACGCCGTGTGACGCTGACCGAAGCGGGCGAGAACTTTCTGCCCTACGCGCGCCGCACGCTGGCGGTGCTGGCCGAAGGAGTCGACGCCGCGCAAGGCGCCCAGACCGGACAGTATGGCCGCGTGACCGTCGGCGCCGTCGATTCGATCTCCGATGGGCTGCTGGTACCGGTCGTGGCTCGCTTTCGGGCCGCCCACCCTGAGGTGCGGCTCTCCGTCCGCACCGGCCACACCCCACAGATCTTGCAGGAACTGGCCGACGGCATCGTGCGACTGGGCGTGATCACCTGGGGCTATCTGACCGGCACGGTGGAGGTGGAGGTGCTGGCACGCTTCCACGAACCACTACTGGCGGTCGCGTCATCCAGACATCCGCTGGCGTCCCGCGCATCGCTGACGGTCGATGAGCTGATCGAGCTGGGCAATCCCTATCACGAGACGGTCTGGGGCACGACCGAGGACGCGCTCATCGCACCGACCTCCGGTCGCGGCTGGGACGAGCATGAGCTCCCTGCCGGCATGATGCGCCAGCTCATTCTGCGAGGTGTGGGGACCGGCTTCCTCCCCGTGACGATGGTCGCCGACGACCTCCGGGCCGGTCGCTTGACGCGGTTGCCGATCAGCGATCTGCCCAACTTGATGCGCGAGCTCGCCGTCGTGCGCCACTCGCGTGGCAACACGCTACCGGCCGCCGCTCGCGGCTTCGTCGACCTGCTCCGTGACGAGGTCTCCCGCTCCGGCTTCGCCTGATCTTCAACGCTTCTCCAAACCAACCTGCATCCCGGTTTTTCACCCATCAAAGCAAGCTGCAGATCGATGGCTGAATAGAACAGAAACTGGGCGACGACCGCAGACTCGCACTCCCGGGCCTTCGCTCATGGGCGACCACCCCGGAACAATGCTGGACGTTGCGCGTTGCGCCTCCGTCACACCCGCGGCTGGTGACGGAGTACCTACCGTTCACGGTACCTTCTACCCATACAGAAAAGGTGAAGTTAATTGCTATGCTGGCGTAAATGAGACCGTGCACCGACGTCTCTGTCGTAGCTCTTGCGCCTTGCACGGCGGTAACTGAGTTGGAAAATGGGCGCAACATGTCCCATCTGAACCGCTTCTGGACCGATCTCCCACTTCGCGGCAAGGGACTGATCGTTGTTGCCATCCCCCTCCTCGCGCTGGTGATCGGCGCAAGCTCCTTCATTTTGGTCGCCTGGCAGCAACATGACGCCAACCAGTGGGTCGATCATTCACTTCTGGTGCGCAACGCCGCCAGTCGCGCGCTGCGTTATCAGATCGATGCCGCCGCCAGCGTGCGGGGCTACCTGCTCACCGGGGACGTCAGCTACCTAACACCGGCTCAATCCGCCGAGCAAGATTCGACCACGGCCATCTCGCAGCTCGAGACACTGGTACACGACAATCCCACGCAGGTGGCACGGGCACAACGAATCGCCGATCTGGCGCAACAAAACATGACGATCCTCGCGGCGCTGCAGGCATTGCCGCCGGGTTCGTCCGGAGTGCCGGCCTTTGATCCATCGATCCTCGACCGGGATCAGGCAACCCTGAACAGCTTGCGCGACGAGACGAACGCGCTCCTGGCTGAAGAGGGCCAGATCCTCAACCAGCGAACATCGCACGCCGACCGCGTCAGCACGGTCGGAACCACCCTGACGGTGCTCAACCTGATCATCGGCCTGGCCGGTGGACTGCTGGCCATCTTCCTCTTCACCACCGGGATCGTGCGACGGGTGGAGTGGCTGGACGGTCAGACGTCGCGGCTGGAGGCTGGTGAGCCAGTCCTTCCCGCGTCGACCAGCGTCGATGAAATCGGTCGATTCGAGCAGAGCCTGGCGTCGGCAGCGGACCTGATGACCGAGCATCAACATGCCTTGCAGACCGCCAACGAGCGGCTACAGCAGGAGCTGACTGAGCGCGAGCGGGCCGACGAGACGATCGCTGCGCTGAATCGGCGCAATGAGCTCATCCTGAACGCCGCGGGAGACGGCATCGTCGGAACTGACCGCACAGGACGGACGATCTTCGTCAATCCGGCCGCGGCACGCCTGCTTGGCTATCGTCCGCATAAATTGATCGGCGCTCCGTCGCCACTAGAGGGGCCGGTCAGCGCGGCGCTCGACGGCGTCATCCGACACGTGGCCGATGAGGAATTCACCCATCGGGACGGCACTCGTTTCCCGGTCGAATACATCAGCACGCCAATCCGCGAGCAGGGCGTCATCGTGGGCGCGGTGGTGACGTTCAAGGACATCACCGAACGCCAGGCGATCGAGCGCATGAAGAGCGAGTTCGTCTCTACCGTGAGCCATGAGCTGCGCACGCCCCTCACGTCGATTCGCGGCTCGCTTGGTCTCCTTGCTGGTGGAGTGCTCGGGCCGCTCTCCACCGACGGGGAGCGGATGCTCAAAATCGCGGTGAGCAACACCGACCGGCTGATTCGCCTGATCAACGACATCCTCGACATCGAGCGCCTCGAATCGGGCAGCGTCGGTCTCGAACGCCGCGTCTGCAATCTCAGCGAGATCCTTGATGGAGCGCTGAACGGCGTTCGCGGCATGGCAGAAGAGGCAGACGTGCGACTGGAGGTCTCAGCGACGGAAGCACGGCTGGACGCCGACCCCGATCGCGTGATTCAGACCTTAACCAACCTTCTCGGCAACGCCATCAAGTTCTCGCCTCGCGGCTCGACCGTCTGGCTGCGGGTGGCCCGCCTGGATGGCGACCTCCTCTTCAGTGTGCGCGACGAGGGCCGCGGCATTCCGCCGGAAAAGATCGTCTCGATTTTCGAGCGCTTCAGCCAGGTCGACGCATCCGATTCGCGCGAGAAGAACGGCACCGGATTGGGATTGGCGATCTGCCGCAGCATCGTGCAACAGCATGGCGGCAGCATCTGGGCTGAGAGTGAAGGAGAAGGGCACGGGAGCATCTTCTATTTCACCTTGCCCGCATTACCCGAGAAGACGCGCAGGCGCAGCCGCAAACCAACCAACGAGCTTGCCGCCACCGCTGTGGGAAATGGCGTGCCGATTGGGTTGGGAAAGGGAGAAGTGCCATGACGACGACGAGGCACATCCTGCTCATCGACGACGAAGAGGACATCCGCGAGATCGCCAGGCTGAGCCTCGAGATGGTGGGTGGCTGGAAGGTCGACGCGGCCGGTTCGGCCCGTCAGGGTCTGGCTATGGCCGCGGACCGGCAACCGGACGCCATCCTACTCGACGTGATGATTCCGGATATGGACGGCCCGGCTACGTTTCAGGCGCTGCAGGCAGAGCCGAAGACGCGCGACATCCCGGTCATCCTGCTGACTGCCAAAGTACAGGCGGCCGATCTACGCCGCTTCGCGTCTCTTGGCGTGGCAGCGACCATCGCCAAGCCGTTCAATCCCTTGACACTGCCCAGCCAGGTCGCTGACGTGTTGGGGTGGTGAGGTTCGATGGCTCGTCGACATAGGCGCCAGATTGAAGAGAACGCGCCCGATTCAGGCCCGGCGCCCACAGCGGTTCCGAGCGCTGATGAGGAGAAGTCGACTCCGGCGTTTGATGCGTCACAGGTGTTGGACGCCGTTGCCGCCCTCTGGACGAAGGTCAAACCGAGCATGCTGGAGCGGGTGACCATCATCGAGGACGCGACGCTGGCATTGATGGAGGGGATGCTCGACGAAGACGACCGCCGTGCGGCGGAGCGCGAAGCGCACAAGATGGCTGGGGCGGTGGGAACGTTCGGATTCGCGGGCGGGTCACACACGGCGCGCGAGATCGAGCTCGTGCTCGGCAGCCCGACCAAGCTAGCCTATTCGGACGCGTTGCGGCTGGCCAATCTGGTGGTGGAGCTACGCCGTCAGCTGGAAAAAGAGCCGACTCCTCAGAGCACCGAGAAGCAGCCGGATCAAGCGCAACAGGCTCGCGGTATTGCCACGCTGCTGGTCGTCGGCGCGGATACGGATTTGACTACTGGCCTGGAAGCCGAAGCCGCCGCCCGTGGGCTACGGCTGCTCGTGGCGGACTCGGCCGCCGACGCCAGCGAGCGTTGCGCGAGCGAGCACGAAACTCCTTCGGTGATCGTGGCCGACCTTGGCACACCGGGCGAGTCCGACATCATCGTCGACCTCGCCAGGCGCTTTCCCAATTCACCGGTCCTGGCGCTGACCGACCGACTCGCCTTCGACGACCGAGCCCAGATCGCTCGAAACGGCGCGCGCTACCTGCTGGCCAAGCCGCAGTCGCCGCGCAAGCTGGTCGAGGCCTCGTTGCAAACACTGCTGACGCGACGGGCCACCTCAGCCAAGGTACTGGTGGTAGACGACGATCCCGAACAACTGGCGCTCCTCGACACGTTGCTGACTCCAAACGGACTCGTCCTCACCCTCGTCGATAACCCGAGACGGTTCTGGGAGATGCTGGAAGAGACGCATCCCGACTTGATCATCCTCGACCTGGATATGCCGGAGTTCAGTGGGCTGGACCTTTGCCGCATGCTGCGCAACGACCCGCAGTGCGAGGGGCTGCCGGTCCTCTTCATGACTGTACGCACCGAGCCTGAGGTCATCGAGGAGATCTTCGCGGCCGGAGCCGACGATTACGTGCCCAAGCCGGTGATCGGGCCCGAGCTGCTGACCCGTATCTCGAACCGGCTCGAGCGGGCGCAGCTGCGGCGCGAGACCGTGGAGACCGATCCGTTGACCGGACTGGCCAACCGCCACCGCGCGGAGATGGCGTTCGACCAGTTCTTCCGCATCGCGGCCCGGCAATCGGTGCCGGTATCGCTGGTGACGGTCGAGATCGATCGCTTCGCCCAGATCAACGAGCTACACGGCAGCACCACCGCCGATCAGCTGCTGCGGCAGCTGGCGCATTTGATGGTGCAGCGCTTCCGTGGCCACGACGTCGCCTCGCGCTGGGAGGCCGATCGCTTCGTGGTTGGCATGTTTGGGGCGAGCCGCGACATCGCCGTGCTGCGGCTCAGTCAGATTCTGCAGGCGTTCCAGGCCCAGCAGTTCGTCGATGGCGACGGCGATTCCTTCACTGCCAGCTTCAGCGCCGGGATCGCCGAGTTCCCGGGCGACGGCAAGACGCTGCCCGATCTGTTTCATGCGTCCGAGGATGCGTTGAGCCTGGCTAAGGCAGCGGGGACGGCGCACGTGATCCCATCTGGCTGGGTCGGAGAGCCGAGGCTGGTCGACCGCGCCGTGGACGTTGTGCTCATCGACGACGATTCAGCGCTGGCGAGCCTACTGCTTCACGCCCTTGGCAATCGCGGCTACCGCACCGAGTGGTATCAGGACGGCGAAGAGGCGGTGCGCATGCTGGCCGGCTCGGAATCGCGCGTACAGGCCCAGGTCATCCTGCTCGACGTGGGTCTGCCGACGCTCGACGGTTTCGACGTGCTGCGCCGACTGGTCGACGCCGGAGTCACGGCGCGCACTCGCATCATCATGCTGACCGCGCACGCCTCCGAAGCTGAGGTGCTGCAGGCGCTTGAAGCCGGCGCGTTCGACCACGTGGCAAAGCCCTTCAGCACGCCGGTCCTCTTGCAGCGCATTCGGCGAGCAATGCGGGGTTAGCATGGACTTCGTACCGTCCAACGCACTGCTATTGCGCTTCCTCATTGTCGAGATCGCCGCCATCGTGGTGATCGCCGGCATCGTCTTCGGACACGCCTTCTGGCTTCGCTGGTGCGTAAAGCGGGACGGCCCGCGAATCACCTTCGCCCGTTCGGCATTGATCGACGCTCTGAACCACGAGTCGCATGGAGACGGCGTACTCGACGCCCAATTGCGTGCCACCTTCAGGCATCTACCCGATCAGCAGCAGATCGACCTGTTTTCGAGCCTGGCTTCGAGTCTTAACGGCAGTCAGCGCGCGTCACTCACCCAGTTCGCGGGCGAGCTTGGTCTGATCGAACAGGCCGAACAGCTGTGCCGCAGCCGCTTCTGGTGGCGTCGACTGCATGGCTGCCGCCTGATGACCCTCGTGGGCGCGGGCGAGAACGTCGTTCCCGCCCTGTTCCAGGATCGCAACCCGGAAGTACGGGCGCAGGCCGCGGAGTGGACCGCCACACATCCAACCCGTGAGAACGTCGCCGCGTTAGTGACACAGCTGGCCGCACCCAGCACCCTATGTCGCTTTTCGGTGCAGGACTCGCTGCTGCGTCTCGGCACGTCAGCCATCGAGCCGCTGGCCGAGTATCTGGCAACGCACGACGGGGCTGAGGTGCAGGCGGCGCTCGAAGTGGCCGTTGGTCTGGCCGAGCCTCGCTTCCTCGCGCCCGCGCTCAAACTCTGTCGCGATCCTTTACCGGGGGTACGCGCGCTGGCGACGGCCCTCATTGGAGCTCTTGGCGGCGACGAATCGTTGCCCATCCTGCTGGAACTGCTAAACGATCCTTCGGCGGACGTGCGCGCGGCTGCCGCTGAGGCGCTTGGACGACTGGGGCACGTCACCTCCTCCTCGGCGCTGGCGCTTTGCCTGCGCGATCGCGCCTGGGATGTGCGGCGAGCCGCCGCGCTGGCGCTGCGCGATTTCGGCGCGCCAGGCATCCTCTACCTTCGACGCGCGCTCAACGACTCGGATCCCTACGCCGCGGACATGGCCCACCAGCTACTCGACATCTCGGCCCTGGTTGGAGACGCGACATGAGCGTCTTGTCCATCCTGCGCGTCATCCTCCACGACATCGAGATCCCGATCCTCTTCTACTTCCTAATGGTCAACGGCGGATACGCCATCCTGCTGGTAGTCGCGACGTTCGATCTGCGCGCGCACCTCTTCCGCATGCGTGGTGAGGCCCACTGGCGTCTACTCGGATCGCGGGTGGCGCCCCGTATCAGCGTGCTGGCGCCCGCCTACAACGAGGCTTCGACCATCTGCGAAAGCGTGCGGGCACTCCTGACGCTCTACTATCCCAACCTCGAAGTGGTCGTGATCAATGATGGTTCGACCGACAACACGCTCGCGACGCTCATGCACCACTTCAAACTCACGCCGATCCACCCCATCTACCGCCAGCAGGTGCAGACCAAGCCGGTCAAGGGACTCTACCGCTCGCGCCAGTACCCGAACCTGATCATGGTCGACAAGGAGAATGGGCGGAAGGCCGACGCCATGAACGCCGGGCTCAATCTGGCCTCCGGCGACCTGGTTTGCGCCATCGACGCCGACACGATCATCGAACCGGACGCCCTGCAGCGCATGGTGCGGCCCTTCCTGCTGGGAGAAAACGTCCTTGCGGCGGGCGGCACGATCCGCCTTACCAATGGCTCGAGCATCAGCGGAGGACGAGTTACGAAGGCGCGCGCACCGCGCCACCCCATCCCGGGAATTCAGGCGGTCGAGTACCTGCGTGCCTACCTGTTCGGACGGCTCGGTTGGAATCATCTGGGTGGCAATCTCATCATCTCCGGCGCGTTCGGACTCTTCCGGCGCGATTCGGTCATCGCGGTCGGCGGCTATACCCACGACTCCATCGGTGAGGATATGGAGCTGGTCTTTCGCCTGCGGCGACACGGCTACGAAACCGGCGGGCCGCACCGCGTCGATTTCATTCCCGACCCAGTCGCCTGGACGGAAGCTCCGGAAACACTTGCAGTGCTGGGTGGACAGCGGGATCGTTGGCATCGCGGCCTGATCGATACGCTCTGGCGCCACCGGCGGGTGTTTTTCAATCCGCGCTACGGCGGCATGGGGCTGATCGTCTACCCCCACTTCTTCTTCGTCGAGCTACTGGCACCGGTGATCGAAGCGATCGGCCTTGTCAGTCTGGTGGTGGGCATCGCGACCGGTGCCATGAACTGGGGCTTCGCCTTCCTCTTCTTCATGGTGGCCTACGGCATCGGCCTGTTCCTGGACGGCATGACGTTCGTGATGGAGGAGTTCAGCTTTCATCGATACGACACCATGCGCGACCGTGCCCTTCTCTTCCTCTGGGCCGTCATGGAGCAGTTCGGCTACCGGCAGATCACCATCTACTGGCGGCTGCGCGGCATCGTCAAGTACTTCCGCGGCCAGCAAGACTGGGGCGCCATGCAGCGCAAAGGGTTTGGTCCGGCCGTCGACATCGACCGCGCCACCGGCAAGACCCCCTCCGAAGCAGCCTGATTCGATGACGAAGAGTTGTTGGCGTTTCCAGATTCAAGGAGGTTGAGAAATGGCCCAAGGCAAGCTGGCGTTGACCTGATCCGAGATGAAGTGGAACGCGCACACGCGCCTCTGTTTCGATGCTAGACTGTGCGTTAGTCATAAATGTTCAATCGACATGCCACTGCCAACCGACCATCCTGGTGCTCCTATTCACGTGGCATGCACTTCGGCAAGTGCGGTCTGCCATATTGAGGAGGGCATCCGATGCGTCGGACGTGGAAGAGATGTCGTTGGTTCTTTGGCCTCGTGGTCGTACTCAGCGGTCTTGGCATCGCGGTGGGCAGCTCATCCGGCATCGCGCTCGCGGCCGGGGCTACCTATTCCAGTTGCGTAGAAGCCAATAGTTTCCCCAGCGATCTCGCCGGCGTCACCAGCGGCAGTGCGACTTTCACCTTCCCCGCCAATTGCACGCTTGATCTGACAAGTTCATTGCAGATCGCCGCGGGAGTCAGCATCACGCTCGACGGCAACGGCCTGATTCTCGATGGCCAAACCCAGGCGTTCGACATCATCGCGATCGATGATGCTCCGGGCACCGCCAGTATGCTGACGCTCGACAACGTCACCGTCACCAACGGCCAGAACGGCATCACTGAACATGGGGGCGGCTCGATCACGTTGACCGACAGCATGGTCAGCGAGAATAGCGGCGATGGCATCAATGCCATCGGCAGTACGGGTACTGCCGGTGCCTTTGGTACCGACGGCGTGATCGGGGGCAGCGGTGGAACCGGGGGTACCGGCGGCTCAGGCGGTAATGGCGCCAACATCACCCTGACGACGAGCACGATCAGCGGCAATGGCGCCGCGGGCATCGACGCTCGCGGCGGTGTGGGCGGCGTCGGCGGCAACGGGGGCGCTGGAGGCGCGGGCGCCATCGGAGTTTCCGGTGGAGTAGGCGGCGCGGGTGGCACGGGCGGCTCAGGCGGCAACGGCGGTGTCGTCACGCTGACCGCAAGCACGATCAGCGGCAACGGCGCAAGCGGCATCGATGCTCGCGGCGGTGCGGGTGGTGTCGGTGGCCATGGCGGCTTCGGGGGCGCAGGTGGATCCGGAACCCCTGGCGGCGCGGGCGGCGCCGGCGGAGTCGGCGGCTTTGCGGGCAACGGCGGCAACGGGGGCTTCATCGCCCTAACGACGAGCACCATCAACGGGAACAGTGGCGGCGGTCTCAACGCCGGCGGCGGCGCGGGTGGCGTCGGCGGCAATGGCGGCGCTGGTGGCGCCGGTGGCGGTGGGGGCACTGCCGACGCCGGTCCCATTGGAGCTTCCGGTGGCGTAGGCGGCGCGGGTGGCACGGGGGGCGCGGCTGGCAACGGCGGCAACGGCGGTGTCATTGCCGTGACATTAAGCACGTTCAGCGGGAATAGTGGCAGTTTGCTTGATGTCGGTGGCGGCGATGGCGCACCCGGTGGCGTGGGCGGCATTGGCGGTGACGGCGGCAATGCCGACGGCAGCCTCAATAGCAACGGGGGTGACGGCGGTGACGGCGGCATTGGTGGCGCCGGTGCCGAAGGCGGTAATGGCGGAGTCATCACACTGACGATGAGCACGGTCAGCGGGAATAGTGGTGACGCCCTCAACAGTCCCGGCGGCTCTGGAGGCGCAGGCGGAATCGCGGGCAGCGGCGGCCGCGGCAGGCAAGGCGGCCCGGGTGGCAACCTTGGCAACGACGGTCGAGTTGGCCTGAGTGGCGCCAGCGGCTCAGCCGGAACGAATGGACTGCTCACTCTGACCGCCACCATTCTGGCGGCAAATGGGCAGAACTGCGTCGCTGGTACGGTGGTCGACGACGGATACAACCTCTCGACCGACGGGTCCTGCACCTTGAGCAACACCGGCTCCCAGACCAATGTCGATCCGAATCTCGGCACGCTTGGCGACTACGGCGGTCCTACCCAAACCATCCCACTCTTGCCCGGCAGCAGCGCCATCGATGCCGTCCCGACCGGCACTGCCAGCAACCAGACCGTGTGTCTCAACGCCAGTGGCGACCCCATCGTTCATGCGTCTAACCCCGAAATTGTCAGCACCGATCAGCGTGGCGTACCTCGTCCGCAGGGCGACAACTGCGATATCGGCGCATATGAGGTCACCACCCTGGCGACCAGCACCGTGGCGGCAGCCGTCAGCGTCGATGACACGGCCACGAGCGTCACACTGAACGCAACCGTCACCGTGCCGACCTGCGCGGTTCCAGACAACGACTGTGGGGTCGTCAATCAAGGCGCGGTCACCTTCCACATCTCCGATCCGAGCAGCAACCCGGTCGGCACCGATGTGTCTGGGAATGTCACGAGTGGCAGCGCCAGCGCGAGTTGGACCGTGCCGTCCGGGGTAGTCCCCGGCAGCTACACGATCACCGCCAGCTACCATGACCCGGCTGGCGTATTCACCGACAGCCAGGGCACCAACACGTTGACGGTCACCGGTGGTCCGGCGGAATCTCTCAGCCTCTCGCCGGGTGATACCAGCGTAACGGTTGACAGCTCGCTCACCGAAACCGCGACCGTAACCGACGCGGCCGACAAGCCGGTGGCCGATGGCACCAGCGTCACCTTCGTCG
Source organism: uncultured Chloroflexia bacterium (assembly GCA_963815715.1). Classification (GTDB taxonomy): domain Bacteria; phylum Chloroflexota; class Chloroflexia; order Thermomicrobiales; family Thermomicrobiaceae; genus CALAGB01. The sequence continues at coordinate 169,542 of CAWFHU010000002.1, forward strand.
TCACCGGCAGCAATCCAACCACCTACACCACCACCACCGTCAACGGGCAAGCGAGCTTTACCTATAGCAGCAGCTTGACCGGCACCGATACGCTCACCGCCACCGCAAGCGGCGGCACGTCACCTTCGGACAGCGCCACCATCAACTGGACGAGCCCCAATTCGACGGCGCGCGCGTCGTTGACCATCATCAACCCGCGTTCGCCGTTGATCTTCACCATGGTGCAGACCAATTCGCGCGGAGGAACGCCGACCGGCCGCTTCATTTACGTCGGCCGCAACGTGACGCTCAGCCAGGTTCAGATCACCAGCCTGGTGGTAAGCGGTCAGACCGCCACCCTTTACGGGAGCGCCCAACTCGCCGATGGCACGCCGGTCGACTTCCGGCTCGATGCGACCACCAGCCGATTCTTCGACAGTGTGCGACTGCGACTGAGCAACGGCTACGATTCGGGAACAGTCTTCGCGATGGAGGTGCTCATCGGTTCAGGCATCGTTCGCTGAATCGAACCCCGTTCGGCACGCTACAATGCTCGTCGTCGTCGAATGGAGATTGGCGTATCGATAAGGAGAACGCGTTCATGGCAGACGGGAAACTCGCAGGAAAGGTCGCGGTGGTGACCGGGTCGTCGTCCGGCATCGGGCGCGCCATCGCGCGGCGCTTCGCAAAGGAGGGCGCACACGTCTTCGTGGCCGACATCAATACAGCCGGTGGCGAAGAGACGGTCAAACTGATTCAGGAAGCGGGCGGCAAAGCGGCCTTCGCGCAGTGCGACGTCTCCGACCCCGAGCAGGTCAAGGCGACCATGGACCGGGCGGCATCCGAGGGAGGACGGCTCGACGTGGTGGTCAACAACGCGGGAGTCGGTGGCGGCGGCAAACCGGCGGAGGATATCAGCGTCGAGGATTTCAACCGCACCATCGCCGTCAACCTGTGCGGCCCGTTCTATGGCTGCAAGTTCGCCATCCCGCATCTGCGCAAGCAGGGCGGCGGCGCGCTCATCAACGTCTCGTCGGTCTACGGCGTCATTGCCGCGCCGCGCGTGGCGCCCTACTCTGCCAGCAAGGGGGGCGTCATTATGCTGACCAAGCAACTGGCGGTCGATTACTCGCGCGAGAACATCCGCGTGAACTGCATCTGCCCCGGGTACGTCGATACGGATCTGGGCGGACGGCGGGCGCGCATGAGCCCGGAAGACGCGGCTAAAGCGCATGCGAACCGCGAGGCAAAAGCGGCCATGCAGCCGATTGGGCGGCAGGCGCAGCCGGATGAGATGGCGGGCGCGGCCGTGTGGCTGGCCAGCGACGACGCCTCGTTCGCCGTCGGTTCGATCGTGGTCGTCGACGGCGGCGAGTCGATCCTGCACAACATCGGCAGCTATTTCTAGGGACGATGGAAATGAGTGTGGCGGGTGGGGGGACACCGCACCGCCACACTCGAGGAGCTGGAATTCGAGCTCGTGCTGCCTCTGAAGCCGCGTCAAGTCACTCTCGTTTTCGCGAACCGGTGCTAATTGGTCGTAGCACAGCCTTCCGCACCTCGTTCGCTTGTGTCGGTTTTGGCGGCGGAGCCGGATTAGCGCGATGCAACAAGACCCCACGGCTGAACTGCTCATCAGACGACACCGTGGCTGACGCTGCGGCTACTCTCGTTTTGACCTTTGCCGTAGACGTCCCACCCGACCGGCGAGCTCGGCGTCGTGACACGAACGTGAACACGAGCACGCCAACGCCCAGCATCAAAACCACCGTGAGCGGGATCCAGGAGCCGAGCCATCGATCGACGCGTGACCGCGCCGAAAGCAGCGCGCTCTGCGAACTCGCCGGTGATGTAACCGGGACAACCTGCGATGAACTGCCTTGATCCGTTGGAGGAGGTGGTGGCGCCACCATGAACGTTACTTCCTTGAGGTCGGTAACCTTTCCCTCGTAGTTGACTGACCCGGTTACGCGATAGTTGCCGGGATCTTTAACCGTCACTACCGCTTCGAGGAACGCGAGCTCCCCAACCGTAACAAGGCGGTCGCTCGACTGCGCCGTTTGAATCAGTTGATCGCCTTGATAGAGATCGACCGTGAAGACGGCATGAGTATCGATCTGGCCGGTATTGCGGAACGCTCCGTCGACCTTCGCCAGCGTCCCAGGAGCGGGATTACCTTCCACCGTGATGGTTTCCAACGCGCCACTTCGGGTAAGCGTTCCTCGTGGCAGGATCTCGAGATCCAGCTCTTTTTGCGCAAGTGTCTTGTCCCCGAGCGTCACGGACGCGGAAACCGTGTATTTCCCCTCAGCTTTCCCGGTCTGGTCCCACTCCGAGACGACATTATCCACCTGACCAGGTTGGATGACCGTATCCTGGTAGGTGACGTCCCCCACCGTGGTGCCGCTGGCGTCCTTGATCTGCCAGTGCGCAACTGGTCGCGCCTCAACGTTTCCGTCGTTCTTGAACTGAAAGCGAAGCCGAACAGGGGGCTGGTCGACCTCGGCAGGGTCGATCGACAGATTGTTGACGATGCCGCTCAGGTTCTCGGTTCCAGTTACCGTTACGTTGATCGCCGCCGCGATACCGACAGTAACACCCATGCCTGAACTGTCCCCCGCACTGTCGGACCGAACCACCTGGAAACCGACGCTACCCGAGTAGGCGCCGTTCGCTGCGTCACCTGGGATAGCGATGTGGAGCACGAAGTGGGCCTGGGATTGAGCAGGTACCGTCCCCTGTTCGATCACCTTGGATTGATCGTTCGGGTCGCGCACAGTCAGCCACGAGGCTATCTGACCGTCGAAGACGAAGCGCACACCGAAATCGCTTTGATTTCCGTTGACGACCGTCACGGTGCGTAGGTATTCCGCGCCCCGCAGGCTATCGCTGAGATCGATCTTCACGGGATAAATAGCGATTCCACCGGCCGCCAAGACGCTGCCCGGCGTGAAGAGCCGCAGCCCTGCCGCTACCATCATCGCCGCGGCAATCAAGATTCTTGCATGACGAACTATCACGATCCTGCCCCTTTGTCTCGAACCTGAGGCCGGTTGAATTTCGAGAGAGTGGAGCTATCAGTGCGGGCACCGATAGCTCCAGCAAATGAGCGAGACCTTGGGGGATACGTCCCGCTCACGCAGCGTCTAGCTTACGGACATGAAGTCACGCCAGTGAGCCAGAGTTTCCCTGTGTAGGTATCGGCTGGAATGGGGCCGGGATGGATCGAGAAGTCGATCTGACCGACAACATTCGATCCGAGCGGTTGATTATCAAAGCAGTAGGTTGTCCCAGCAGCCATCGGATCGAACTTCTGACTATTGAGCTGAGCGTCAAACGAGTCGATCGTCTTCTGCTGGTCAGCGCCCTTCATCTCGCCGTACTTCAGCTCGAGGAACATGTTGGTATTACCGACATTCTTGACCGATGGCAGACCGGTATCCACGGGATTGTCGAACGTCGTATCGCCGCGGACCCACTTACCTGTGTTTGGACTGATCGAGCCGAAATCGACCTTGCTGAAGTCGGTCCAGAGACCGACAACGCATTCAACGGTCATGGTGTTGGTAAGACTACCAATGACGCCGTTCTTGTCGGAGACCGAGGCGATGACCGTGTAGTCGCCGCATGGCTGCTCTTTGCTGATCTCACCGGACACCATGAAGACCAGCGACACGTTCTTGTTGCAGTTGTCCAGAATCAGCTGTACTTGCGCACTGGTCAGCTGACCAGTCAGCACCGCGGCACCCAACGGCGTCGCGGGATCGTTGGCGTTTCCGAGATCAGCACACGGAACCGGCGCGATTGGCGAATTCTGTCCGCCGTCAGTCGTCGCATGCAGCTGGTACTTGAGCGAACCATCCGGGTGGTAGACGCGCACATACGCCTGGATGATGTTGTCTATGCCATACGGATCGCTGGCAACCCACCAGTAGGCGATGTGCTCGACGCAGGGCTGATCCTCCAGATTCGGCACGACCTGAACCCCTGAGTTCGTCGAGGGATCGGCGTCGTTGCCGTATTCGATCGTTGCGCATGTGCTCGGATCGGCGTCAGGCAGTTCCCACTTGAAATCGACGGTGGGCGGGTCACCGCTCCCGTCAACTACAGCGGACGTGTTCAGAGTTGTTTGTGTCGAGCTGTCCGCGTACGCGATGCCCGCTGGGATCAGGCTCAGGAGCAACGCGAACAGGACTCCGATACGCGTGAACTTCATGGACCGTTTCATTCGTAACTCCTTAGATCATCGTTGGCGGTCCGATCTGTCCAGTGACCGCGCGATCCAACCGTGCTGCGGCGGACGCCACAGGCTAGCCGCCGCAAGGCAGGATCGTGGTTCTCGTGTTGGCGTGAGCCCGGGTGATAGCATTGGAGATGAGGAAGTGATGGGGCTTCGGCCACACACTACCCGCAGGGTCTTGGCAGGGACAATCTGCCAGGACCCTACTCGTTAGTGACATTCAAGCCGCATCACCCCCTCTCTGAGCCGTTGGGAATTGGAGAGGCATGCAGTTGGGAAAAGAGGCGGAAAATCAAAAGAGCCAACCTTGACCCAGGCCGGCTCGTATCACATAATGAGCACGGCGAGGGAGGCACACAAGCAACTCGCCCGGAGCCCCAACGGTTGCAGCCGTTTCGGGGCTCCCTCTTTTGATTGTTCAGAACGCGGGAAGTCTAGATTCTCCTCCCCCAATCCCACCGGCAAGGTGTGCGGCATGTCCCGTGACATACATTCGCACAGTCCGCCTCTCCCCTAAGTACCGCAGGTACACTCCCCCGATGTGTCGCACTTGGGGACGGTTGCGCACGTATGCGGGTACTTATGTACCGTTTATAGCACGAACGTTCGAGACATGTCAACATTTTACTTCCGTAACTCGCGCGAATACGTGCAGGTTGTTTGCTCGTGTGACAATCTGGAACCAATGCAGTTCGCGCGTTATAGTACGTACGCCAACTAAAGTTACGTCACCCCCCCGCGCCTGGATCTCCTATGCCTTTCTGTAACAGTTCGCCCAGCTCGAGTTGTTTGCATTGATGCTCCTATCTCCGTACGAAGCTCGATGACGACCTTGCGTCACAACGCACTCTCGATCTGTACAAGATGCTCACGAACCCGATCATAGGTGCCATCCAGGTAATACCAGTTGACGTATTCGACGAGGTTGACGAGGAAATAGCAGTGTTCACGGACGCGTTCGCCCTGGTTCAAGTCGAGAAGTTCGAAGCAAGCGCGAGTTGTCGTGGGATTATTTCGGACGTACGGGTTCATGCTCCAGCGAGCGACATCGAAAACCGGATCACCAAAGCGCGTGGAGCGTCGGCACGTTGACCGGCAGATCGGCCAGTAGCTAGAGGACGCGCGCATCGACGTGCGCCTCCAGACCTGCCTTGATCACGACTTGCCTTCCGTCGGCGAGTGATGCGAACAGGCCCAGGTGATCGGCACCATGAGGCGACGCGTGCCAATCGGCAATGCGTCGACCGAGCGCCGCTTCGGCGCGACCACAAAGTTCCTCGGCCTCAATCTTCGGCTTCACGCTCACCCCGATTCCCGGATCAGTCGCGTGAAGACGTTGTAGACCGGATTGGGGTGTAGTCGTCCCGAATGATCCCGAACTGGTAGAAGATCTGGTCGACGGCGCTATTGGCGTCGCGCAATCCAAAGAACTCGTAGTGGGTGATGTTCAGCTCAACGACCAATGACACAACTGAGCGAATCAAAGATCCGTTCATCCCAGCAGCAGCGTGGCGTAGGCCGCCAGCCAGTGCTCGACCATGTAGTCGCTGCCGGAGACGTGTGGCAACGCCTGCTGGGCGTGCTGTTCGGCCGCCGCCATCATCGGCGCAATGCGTGGGTCACCGTCCGGGAGTCGCTCGGCCAGACGCGTGAAGCACCAGGCGCGGCTCAGATTGAGCCCGTGGAGGTGCGCCATCTGACCGTCGGTGCTGTCGGCCACCGTCGCTGGTTGGAACAGCTCGGTCGGCTGGCCGTCTGCGATGCCTGGGAGGAAACCACTCAGCCAATCCGGCAATTCGCTTGCGTCCAGGATGAGGGACATCAACTCGGCTTCGCACAGCGCGGCGGAGAGGAAATCGGAGCCGGAGGGCTCGTAGTGGGCCGGATAGTCGACGTCTCCTTTGAACCAGCGCAGGGAGACCTCGCGGATGGTGTCGAGCAGCGCCGAATCCCCGCGTGACGCCCGCGAGCGAGCGGTGTCGAAGCAGCGTGAGAGGGAGAAGGCGGTGTTGGGATGGACGCCGGTCCGCTGCGGATAGGTCATTACGTTGAGCCAGCTGGTGAAGTTGTCGACGACGACGTCCGCCAACGGTTTGACGTTGCCCGCCCAGCGCTGAGCGTCCTCGTCCTCCCAGGTCGCCAGCTCATGGTGCAGGGCCAATAGCCAGGCCTGACCGTAGGGCCGCTCCAGCCCGCGAAACTTACCGAAGAAGTCCGCCTCCGCCGCGATGTTCTCGGCGGTCAACAGTTCATCGAGCGTGGCACGCGCCCGCTCGTTCGGAACGTCGTCCGGAAAGAAGCGCAGCAGCCGCACGATGACCCAGTGCATCTCGACGCAGGAATGCCAGTCGAAGCTGCCATAGAAGGCCGGGTGAAACTCCCGATGCAGCTTGTACGACTCAGCTGAATCAGCGATGAAATAGGGCATGTGCGGGTACTCGCGCGTGACGTTCTCCAACGCCACATCGACGTAGGTTCCCGCTCGCTCTTGCAAGAGCGACATTCGCTCGGCCCGGTCAAACGACATGTGGTTCTCCCTCCTGATGAATCGCCTCGGCTCTTGGCTGTTCTGCCACGTTCGTCACCTTGATTCGTGTCCGGCGCGAAATCGGGCAGTCTTCCATGATAGCACCGTGTGAAGGTGAGGAGATGCGAGGGGGTGATCGAAAACATAATGGTGCTTGCCTCACGGTCGCGATGATGGTGTTTGATCAACCAACTTGGGCAATCGGTGATGGTCGTCGGCCTGCGGCCGAAGGGCAGCCACAGGGGACTGCCCCTACAAACACGCGGGTACAGTCAGCCTGCTTGAAGCAGGCTTCGCACAGGTCAGCGCGCGGCTTCAGCCCAGCGCGGGCGCCGGACGCGAGCCACCTTCTAACTTCGAGCGCTGGTCCGCTGTCGATTTCCCTCGCTCTCGTTCGACTACTTGATAGACGCGGGCATGCGGGCCGGGTGCATCGTCCCCTGGGCTCATGGCCCGTGGCGCTCGATCGAGGAGGTCTGAACGTTGCAACCCCGTGAAGTACTGCGCGACATCGCGTTGGGGGAATCGCCCCGCTGGCACGCAGGGCGGCTCTGGTTCTGCGACTGGGTCGCCCGAGAGATCGTCGCGGTCGACGAGCAGGGCGCGCGCGAGGTGATGCTGGCAGACGCGCCAGCGCTCCCGTTCTGCATCGACTGGCTGTCGGACGGTCGCCTGCTGGTCGTCGCGGGTCGCGAGGCGCGCCTACTGCGCCAAGAACCGGACGGACGACTCGTCACCCACGTCGATCTGAGCGACTTCGCCACGACTCCCTGGAACGAGATCGTGGTCGACGGTCGCGGCAACATCTACCTCAACAACAGCGGCTTCGAGTTCCCCGGCGGCGAGTTCGCGCCAGGGTTCATCGTGTTGGTCAGGCCGGACCGCTCGATACGCCGGGTGGCCGACGGCCTCGCCTTTCCCAACGGCATGGCGATCACACCCGACAACCGCACGCTCATCGTCGCCGAGTCCTACGCCAGCGCGCTGACCGCCTTCGACATCGAGCCGGACGGCACCCTGACCAACCGCCGCGTCTGGGCGAAGGTCGAGGGGAGCGCTCCGGACGGCATCTGCGTCGATGAGGAGCGGGCCGTCTGGTTCGCCGACGTGCCCAACCGGCGTTGCGTGCGCGTGCGCGAGGGAGGCGACGTGCTCGAAACGATCGAGCTCGATCGCGGCGGATTCGCTTGCATGCTGGGCGGCGCCGACGGGCGCACCCTCTCCGTGCTCGCCGCTGAATGGGGCGGTCCGCAGTCGATCGGCGCGGGAAAGACCGGTTTACTCCTGGCGGCCTACGTCTCGGTGCCGGGAGCGGGCTGGCCATAACGACTGACACGCATCTGGAAGAGAGACATCATGCAGACCATCGGAAGTATGTTGCTGGCCAGCACGAATCCTGAGCGGCTTCGAGATTGGTACGAGTGCGCGTTTCGGGTCGGGACCGATGTCGACGGCTTCTTGCGTTTCGGCGACGTCGGTCTGCTGATCGTGCCGCGCGACGGCCTATGCGAGCGCAACCCGGAGCCGGGCCGCTTCATCCTCAACATCCACGTCAACGACGCACGTGCCATGGCACGCCATCTGGATGCGTTGGGCGTCACCTGGATTGCCGAATTGGAGTATCGTGAGCCGGACGGTGCCTGGTTCGCCACGCTCCTCGACGCGGATGGCAACTACGTGCAGATCATCGAACTGACCGAGACCTATTGGTCAAAGCGACGCCTGCGCCAGCAACGGGCCAAACGCCTGGCGAGTCGCGTCGCGTGATACGAGCGCGAACTTCAACCGAACGAACGAACATGAAAGGGACACACATTGGAGCACCAGACGGGATATGCCGAAGTCAATGGAGTGAAGCTCTACTACGAGATTCATGGTCATGGCGACCCATTAGTGCTGCTGCACGGCGGCATCGTCGGCATCCCGATGCTGGCATCGATCCTCCCGGAGCTGGCGCGTGACCGGCAGGTGATCGCGGTCGAGCTACGCGGCCACGGACGTTCGGCCGGAGTCGACGCTGAGCTGAGCGTCGAAGCCATGGCGGACGACGTCGCCGCCGTCATGGGCCACCTCGGCATCGAGCGAGCGGACGCCATGGGCTACTCCCTCGGCGGCAACGTCATCCAGCAATTCGTCATACGCCATCCGGAGCGGGTCAAGCGACTAATCATCGTCTCGGCCGCCTGCCGCCGCGATGCCTGGTATCCGGAGATTCTGGAAGCGTTCGAGCATATGGGCCCCGAAGCGGGGGAGATGATGAAGCAGTCCCCCTTGGCCCAGGTCTTCCCCGACCTCGATTGGAACGTCCTCTTCGGCAAGATGGGACGGCTCCAGCGGCAGGACTTCGACTGGACCAGTGACATGGCGGCGGTGAAGTCAACCACGCTGCTGGTCTTCGCCGACGCCGACTCGATCAAGACCTCGCACGCTGCCGAGTTCTACCAACTGCTCGGCGGCGGACAGCGCGATGCCGGGTTGGACGGGTCGCTCCGCCCGAAGAACCAGCTCGCCATCCTGCCCGGCCAGACGCATTACGACATTATCGCTTCCCCCACGCTGGTGCGTTTGGTGACGACATTCCTCGACGCTCCGATCGATTGAGTCCGCGGGGTTATGCGACCGTGTGAAGGGTGAGTGACGATGGTCTATCGTGATTCGATAACGCGGGGGATGCTCGACGTTCCGGGCGCCAGTCTCTGCTATGAGGTGCAGGGCTCGGGACCGGCGCTGCTCCTCATCCCTGGTGGACCGGCCGATGCGGCGGGGTTCCGGCGCCTCGCCGGACTCCTCTCAGACGAGTTCAGCGTCGTGACCTACGATCCGCGCGGTCTGTCACGCAGCAGTGTGGAGGACCCGCGCCAGGAGATCGCGGTCGAGACCCAGGCGGAGGACGCCTACCGGTTGCTGTGCGCGGTCAACCCCGAGCCTGCCTACGTCTTCGGAAGCAGCGGCGGCGCCATCACCGGGCTAGCGCTGGTCGCGAAACATCCGAATGCCGTGCGAGTGCTGATCGCACATGAACCGCCGGTCATGTCACTGCTGCCCGAACGGGATGCGGTCGCCAAACAGAACGAAGATGTCTATCAGACTTATCTCCAGCAGGGCGCCGGTCCGGCGATGATGAAGTTCATGGCCATGGCCGGATTCCAGGCAGGACCGCCTCAGTCTGAAGAAGACATCGCAGAGGAACCGAACCCAGAGATGCGCGAGGAAATGGAGCATATGAGTGCCAACCTCGATCTCTTTCTGAGTCAGATGCTGCGCGCGATCGTCGCCTACAAGCCGGATGCAGAGCGCTTGAGCGCCGGGCCGGCCCGCATCGTGGTGGCACGTGGGACGACGTCGGAAGGGCAGCTTGCCTATCGTACGGCGACCGCGCTCGCCGACCAGTTGGGCGTCACGCCGGTGCAGTTCCCGGGCGATCATGGCGGCTACGCGGCCGATCCAGAGCATTTTGCCCAGACACTCCGTCAAGTGCTGGCAGGCTGAGCGGACCAACAAAATTCGTAGCGGCGGCCACAGGTGCCGCCGGTTGAAACGATTTATTGGACGTCACCCGACAGCGGTCGGGCGCCATGAATGTCGCCCCTACGGCGTATTTCCGCAGGGGCGTGATTGATCGCACCCAACGTTCACGCAGCAACCGACGGTAGGATTGGCGATCAGGGAAAATAGGCCATCTGCCTTATTCGCGCGTCGAGACGGCCTCTACCTCCGCCAGCGTCACCGGCGTCGCAACCCGCAGCGTGTTGTGGATCTCAGCCATGCCGTCGGTAAGGCGCATCAGGTCGCGGATCTCCTCGTCTGATGCATTCGCCGTGATTTTCGCGCGGTAGCTGACGCTGCTGGCCGGCTCGCCGTCCGCACCGAACTCACCCCATACCTCGACCTCAACGCCCTCGACGCGCATGTCCCGCTTGCGGGCCTCTCGGTAGATGTCATTGCAATAGCACGTCGCCAAAGCAAGAAAGAGGAGCTCGCCGCCGTTGGCGCTGGAGCCATAGCCGTCCGGCTTGGGCGGAATGTCGATCGAGTGCGCGCTTCCCTGCGTCGTCAGCAACGTCTGATACTCGCCCTGGCAGCTCATCACCTGCGCGCGAATCTCCATCCAACGCCTCCGATCTAACAGCGGACACAACACACAGCCGCGTTCCCATCATATGGTATTCGGACTGCTGCTGATCCAGAAGAAAGGCATACGTACATGCGAACGTACGCAGACTATAGCCGCTCAAGCCAGAGCTCCCAGGTCCGTAAAGTCGGCAGGATCGACTCTTCTTCGAAGTCCAGATGCGCGAAGAGATGGTCGGAAAGCTGCTGCAGCGCCTCGACCAGGCGCGCACGATCGACCGGCGTGTCCGACTCAATCAGTCGCTCGGCGCCCTGCTCCACCTCGTCCAGGTGGTTGCTCACTCTGCGGTGGTCCGACTCCAGCCGGTCGACGATCGGATCGAGCGATGAATTGGAGCGTCGCAGTGCGGGGAAGAGGAGTGCGTCTTCGATGCGGTGATGCGTGTGTACGATGCGGCAGTAGTAGAGGCAGTTGACGCGCAGCTTCCAGAGGGGACTGTTGGTCTGCAGCTCGGCGATCTCCTGCCGAATTTGATCGGCGGGGAGCCCGTTGGGCACGTCGAGAGCGAGCTGTTGGATCACGGCAAGGTCGTGGCGGATTTTGCGGTGGACCCAGAGGAGCTCGGTGGCCATGGCCTCACCCCAGGTCGACGGCTGCTGCTCTTCTGACGCGGTCATACGGCTTCACCTCTCGCCGGCCACATTGCCGGAAACCGCCGTCGTGGCGGCGGTTCGACTCAGGCGACCCACTCCGTCGCCACCCTTCGGAAGGATAGCGGAGCGTCAGTGGGAAGGCGAAGCGATTTTGCTCGATCAGGCGCGCCTGCGCGCCCTGGCGCCGAAGGGCCACAACAACGGCGACGCGGCTCCAATGACGAAGCCGAGATCGTACCAGTTGCCACTTCGCCCGGTGTCATAGAAGGGATATTGCTGCCAGGCGTTGAAGAAGTGGACGATCATCACGATCCAGGCCGTCAGCCCGTTCCAGATTCCCCACAGAAGGTCTTGCCACCACACCTTGAACCTCTTTTCCTCAGGAGCTGTCGCGAGCGGCCCAGAGCCAGCTCATCGGTCTCCGCTTGTCAATTATGCGGATTACGATGCTGACGCAGTCAAATCTCGTTCCACGGCGTCGGTTCGACGCGTGAGTGAGACGCTCACGCGCCAACCATCGAACCAGCCCTGACTGCCAGCGTCTTGCCCCAGGCGGTGGCCCGTTCCAGCTCGCCATCGGCCAGCGGTCCTTCGCTCTTGATCACGATGAAGCTCTCGGGTGGCACCGCCAAACGTGCCTGATGACGGCGCGCCGCGTGCGCCAAGCTCTTCGCGGCCGATCCGGCCAAGAAGGCGGGCCAGTTGAGACGCGTGTCGAACGTGACCAGCATCGTCCGCTCAAAGACCGCGGCTGGGATCTCCGCTACCCAGCTTCTGAGCTCCGGTCGCGGGCGATGGCCCTGCGTCGGCCCACCAACCACCAGCAGATCGATGCCGGTGAGGCTGATCTCCTTGGCTTCAGCGAGCGTCGCGATGCGCACCAGTCCGGCACCCTCGAGTCCCGCGCCGATCGCTCGCGCCACCTTCTCGGTGTTGCCAAATTGCGTGTCGAAGACGACGAGCGCGTACATGTTCTGCCTCCAGTCGATTCGGAAGCCTCGCCAGAACATTGTCTGGCGCAGATTTCCCCTACCTCCATGTTCACCAGTTACCGTTGCAAAGAGGCAACGATCGGGGCGCGCGTGTAGCAGGGCTATGACACTTTGGCGCCGAGGGGGAAGGGCGATCCATCGGCGGCCACAGGTCTCGCCGCTACGATTCCCGGCTCACGCTCAGTCCGTTCAGGGACTTCGTCTTGTTCACCTGGATTTTATGGTCATTGACGAAATAGATGGGCGATTTGGTTGCAGTCTCTCGACCTTCGGTCGAAGGGAAGGCACAGGTCCCTCCCCTACGTTTGCCCGCGTACGTTCAGTCCGGGGGCACCCGTTTGCGGGTCCGACTTCGTCTCGATCAGCCTGGGTTTTTAACCCAGGGTGACCGACGGGCCTCGCGCCGAATTATTTCCTCAAACACTATCAACCCAGGTGAACGCCGGGCGAGTAGAGCGGTCGTTGGAAGACAACAACACCCAAACCATCATGGCTTGCTCTTGATCTGTACCTGGAAAAGGAACGGTTACGCGGCGTTGGCGCCGACCTGCTCGCGGGCGGCGAGCGCCAGTCCGGAGGCGACCGACGTGAAGGCGTCCTGATGGAGCAGCTTATCCGGACCGAAAGTATCGGCCAGCATGCGCTGGAAGCGGGGGATGAGAGAGGAGCCACCGGTGTGCATGACTGCGTCGATCTCGCCCGGTGTCAATCCAGCCGTCTCCAGCGCCTCTTCGATGCAGGCTGAAGCCTGGCGCACCCGGATGTCGATCAGACCTTCGAAGTCGCGCCGTGAGAGCGGCTCGTCGATGGCGATTTGATCGGCCGCATAACGAACACGCTCCTCTTCGCGATCCGAGAGCCCGATCTTGGCCCGTTCGATCTCTCGAAAGAGGGGCCAGCCGTGGTTGCCACGCGCCAATGAAAGGAGAGCGCGTGCCTGACGCCGCGTCTCGTGCTTGCGCTCCCGCTCCAGATCGCGCAGAAAGCGGAGCGTATTGGGATCGTTCAGCTCCGGAATGGTGTACCAGCGTCGCGCCGTATCCAGAATGTGCTGCGGCATGGGGAGCTGTTGCGGGCCCCAGCGCAGATGCTCGCCGAAGTAGCGCAGCAGGCGACGATCCATCACATCCTCGTCGAGCAGATCGCCACCGATAGGGATACCGGCCGTCGAGAGGACGTCGCGCGCGTCGCCCCCGATGCGCATCACCGTAACGTCCAACGTGCCGCCGCCGAAGTCGAAGACCAGCACATTCTGGGGCTCAGCGAGCGTCGACGCCAGGCGTATCCCGGCCGCGATCGGCTCCGGCATGAACTCGAACGACTCGAACCCGGCCCGGCGCAGCGCAGTCTCCATGCGTTTGAGCGCCAGCTCGTCACCTTTGCCGCTCGTGGACCAATGGACCGGACGGCCAACCATGGCGCGCGTCACCGGGCAATCCAGAGCCTGCTCCGCGCGTTGCCGCATCTCGACGAGAAAGGCATGGATCAGATCTTCCGGCGTGAAGAAGACGCCGAAGACTTCAGTGCCGCTGAAGCTGGCATCCGGCAGCGAGCGCTTGAGCGACTGGAAGAAGCGGCCCGATTGGTTGACCTCGATCTCCGCCACCACCATCTCGCGTCCATAGACGGTGTCGATCTCGTGGGTCACCTGCTGGCGCTCGCGCACGATGGTGCGGCCCGCCTCCAGGCTGGCGAAGGTGCGGATGGCGTCGTGACCGATATGGAGTGTGCCGTCGGGCCGGAAGTAGAGGGTGGTCGGAACTAACGAGGAGTCGGGTCTGGCTGTGTCGAGCCGCAAGAGGCGCGGCCCCGAATCCTCCGCTTCAACCACGGCTATGGCCGAGTTAGACGTGCCGAAATCGAAGCCGATGGCGACGTCGTGCGTCATCATTGCCCCCTCTCATCGTTGCCCCGCCAGGCGACGTATTTTTGGGCGGTCCATGATGATACACAGTGAAGGCCAAAATGTGCAGGGCAGGCTGAGGAAGTGATCGTCAGCCCAGCGCCTCGGCGGTGGCGCGCTCCAGACCCAGCGTGCGGCCACTGAGCCAGGCGGATTCGAAGACGTCCGACCCCAGCGCCATGCGAGCGGCGCTGACCACCTGCTCGTCGAGGGCGCGGTTCCAGAGGTAGCGATAGGGTGGCGAGCCGGTCCCTTCCAGGGCCGCTTCCGCCGCCCCCAGCAGGCTCGCCGCCCGCTCGTGACGACCCAGCATCCCGGACGTCTGCCCCAACCCTTTGAGGAAGTACCCGGCGTTGACCAAATCGCCCAGCTCATGGGCGAGCCGCAGCCCGTCGCTGAAGTGGAGTTCGGCGACCTCATGCTGCCCGCGCAGCTGCGCCACCAGCCCCAGGCTGTAGTGCGCCTGATGCAACGGCACGCGGTCGGCACTCTCCTCCCGTGCGATGCGCAGGCTCTCCTCGAACGCCTTGGCGGCCCGATCGAGCTCGCCCCGCAGCAGTGGAATGAGTCCGAGGTAGCCAATGACGAATGCTTCGCCCCAGCGCGCTCCATCTTCGCGGAAGAGCTGCAAGCTCTCCTCGAAGCACGTTTGGGGGCGTTCGAGCTCGTACGGCGCGACGATCAACTGGGCCAGGCCGAGCATCATGGCGGCCACGGCCTGCTCCGCCCGGCTCCCTGTCTCTCGGCTCAGTTCGAGCGCTTCCTGCAGCGCCTCCACTGCCGCCGGACCGTCCCCCTCCGACCAGGCCATGCTGCCAATCACCAGCAGCGCCTGCGCGCGGGTCAGGGTCGTGAGCGGCTCGCGTCCGGGCGACTCCACGAGCGCCTCACCCATCCATTGACGTGCCTCACGTTGCCAGCCGGTTAGCCAGAGGAAGCGCCACAGCGCCCAGCCAACGGCGATGACGCGCTCGGCGTCACCACGATCGAGCAGGAAACGGATGGCCGCACGCAGGTTGTGCCGGTCGCGCCGTAGACGCTCCAGCCAGGTCAGCTGCTCCGCACCCATCAGATGCGGGCTGGCCGTCAGAGCCAGAGTGGCGTAGTAATCGGCGTGCCGCCGACCGAGCTCGTCACCTTCGCCGCTCTGCGCCAACTGTTCCAACGCGAACGCCCGGATGGTGCTCAACATGGCGACGCGTGGCTCGTCATCGTCGCTTTGACGGACCAGCAAACTGCCGTCGAGCAGCGTCATCACCATCTCCAGCATGTCGGCATCATTTGTCGCGCCGTCCGCACAGACCGCCTCGACCGCGTCCAGACCGCAACCGTCGACGAAGACCGCCATGCGCCGAAAGAGGGTGCGCTCTGCTTCCGAGAGCAGATCGTGGCTCCAGGCGATCGCGTCCCGCATCGTCCGCTGGCGTTCCGGCAGATCGCGCGGTCCGGAGCCGAGCAGGTGCATGCCGGACTTCAAGTCGCGTCAGCAGCGCCGGTGGCGAGAGGAGCGAGCTGCGCGCGGCGGCCAACTCGATCGCCAGGGGCAGACCGTCCAGCCGCGCACAGATGCCCTCAATGGCAGCCAAGTTCTCGGGCGTCAGCGCCAGATCGGGCTGAACCGAGCGGGCCCGCTCAATGAAGAGGGCGACTGACGGCGACTCAACCTCCGAGGACGCGCGGGGCAACGCTAGCGGCGGCACACGGTACTCCTGCTCGCCACGCAGTCGAAGTCGAGAGCGGCTCGTCGCCAGGACGCTCAAGCGAGGGCACGCCGACAGAAGCGTCGCGACATTCTGCGGCGGCATCCAACACATGCTCGAAATTGTCGAGCAGCAGCAACGTCTGCCGATCGCGCAACGTCGCCGACGCACTGGTCAGTGCGTCGTGTTCGGAGCTTTCACGTGCCCCGACCGCCTGCGCGATGGCTAGCGGCACCTGCGAGGCGTCGGCCAGCGGCGTCAAGTCAACGAAGAAGACGCCGTCAGGAAAGGCGTCGCTCAGCGCAGTCGCCGCGTCGACGGCCAGGCGCGTCTTGCCAATGCCGCCCGGCCCGGTCAGGGTCAGCAGACGGATGCCGGTTTGGCGCAGCAGCCGCTGAACCACCTCCATCTCGCCCTGGCGGCCGATCAGCGACGTCAGGTAGTGGGGCAGACTCGTCGACTCCGGTGCCGGTCTAGCAGTCGTGGCCACCGAATCAGACGGGCGCGCCGCTGAGGAGAACTCGGCACGTGCTGAATCGTCCAGACCCAGTGCGTCCGCGATCTGCCGGACGGTAGCTGGGTAGGGTCGCCTCCGTTCGCCTCGCTCCAGCGCGCCGATCGCCTTGCCGCTGATGCCCGCCCGCTCGGCGAGCTCCTCCTGCGAGAGTCCGGCCGCCTCGCGATGACGCCGCAAGCGTTCGCCGAACGACTCCGCCCCCAGCCTATCGGTCACCCCAGAAAAACCCTTCGCGATCTTCACCCATATAGAAGTGGCCAGATTGTATGCCATGGCAACTGTGGAGATGGTGTGGTTCCAGCGTGGGCCTGTTGTGGGTCGAGTGGGACGCAGTACGAGCGCAGACTAAGAGCCAGAACGGTTCCGGTGCGGGACCGCCGAAAGACGCAAGAGGAGACGAACCATGGAGACGATCACCAAGCTCAGCCCACGAACCGTTGCGGCGGGAGAGGGCAAGACCCTGCGCGTCATCAGCGATCAGGTGACCTGGAAGGCATCGGCAGCCGAGACGGGCGGCGCCTACTCCCTGTTCGAGACGCGCACGCCGGTCGGCGGGGGCACGCCACCCCACCTGCAGCGCTATGAAGATGAGGCCTTCTTCGTCCTCTCCGGCACCTACACCTTCCTGGTGGATGGGGAGCAGATCGAGATTGGCGCCGGTGGCTACGCCTTCGTCCCGCGCGACACGGTGCACGCCTTCAGCAACAACGGCGACGAAGAGGCGCGCATGTTGATTCTGGTGACTCCGGGCGGCATTCACGAAAACTTCTTCGCCGAGGTGGGCGTGCCGGTGGATGCCCCCATGTCGCCGCCCGACATCCCGTGGATGCTTGGCGTGGCCGCCAAGTACGGTCTCGAAATCCTCCCACCGGCCGAAAGCTAGCGCCGGTATCTGCACCGACCGGCCAGGGCGCGCATCCGCCGCACCGACCCTGGCCGGTCGCCCTTCATGTATCCTGTCCTTCGTCGGAAGGGCAACCACAGAGGGCTGCCCCTAGGAACGTACGCAGACAAACGCAAGGCCAACCCTCCATGGTTACCCTATTTGCACATGGGAGTCGATGAATTGCATCGGCAGTCGCTCCGCGAACGCGCCGGGCTAAAGCCACAGCGCTGATCTAGACGAAGCCCGTTGAAACGGGCTGAACGTACGCGACCAAACGTAGGGGAGGGACCTGTGCCCTCCCTCGGCCGCTCGATACTGAAATGACTCATCAAAGACCATCAACGGGCTGGGGTCTAACCAATCTCTCAATGCAATCCTTCTCAAGAGCGCAACAGCAAGAACTCAACCTGATTTATCAGGTTTCGGCACATTCAGCGCTGCGGCTTTAGCCCCGCGCTGTCATGTCCCGCCACCCCACCCTCCATTGGCTACAATGCGCTCCGAGGGAGGAGCCACGCAATGCCATCCGATGACATGAACGCCGACATCGACCCACGCTTCGCGCGACTGGTCGAGCGCATCCACCCACACGCCACATTGCGGCGCGCCTGGCCGCTGACCGGCGGCGTCTCGGCTGAGGTGACGGCCCTCGAAATCGAGCTCGCGGACGGACAACGCGAAAAGCTGGTCGTCCGCCAGCACGGACCGGTCGACCTGGCCGCCAACCCCAACGTGGCGGCCGACGAGTTCGCCCTACTCCACGTCCTGCATGAGGAAGGCCTGCCGATTCCGACACCGCGTTATGTCGATACATTCGGCGGGATCTTTGGCACCCCCTGCTATCGTGATCGATTTCGTGGAGGGCGCGACCGACTTCGCGCCAACGACCGCTGTTGACGCGGCCGAACTGCTGGCCGAGCAACTGGCACGCATCCACGCCATTGAACTAGCCCGGTGGGACCTCGCCTTCCTGCCCCAGATCCGCGAACGCTACGCGAAACGGCTGGAGAAACCGAAGTCAGAGCTCGATACCGGCCTGGACGAGGGCCGCATCCGTGAAACGCTGTCCACCGTCTGGCCCCTTCCTGAGCGCAATCGACACGCACTGCTGCACGGCGATTTCTGGCCCGGTAACGCGCTGTGGGTCGATGGAACGCTCAGCGCCCTCATCGACTGGGAGGACGCGGCCATCGGCGATCCGCTGGCCGATCTGGCCAACAGCCGCATGGAGATGCGCCTGCTCCTCGGCCGCGAAGCCATGCAGCGCTTCACGTCGCGCTACCTCTCGCTGACCGACCTCGATCTGCACGACCTGCCTTACTGGGAGCTCGGCGCCACGCTCGGCCCGATTACCGGCATGCCGAACTGGGGCCTCGACGCCGACGAGCTCGCCACGATGCGCGCAGGGCTGGCGGATTTCATCGCGCAGGCGTTCAAGGCGTTGCCGCGCTACTGAGCCTCGGCGATCTTCTGGGATATGACGTGTAGCGCCGCCCTTTCGCCCCGACTTTACAAATTGGGAACGGTGCGCCGATACTGACAAAGCGCGAAGCTCAGTGTCATGCAGGAACGACCGTACATCCGATCCCTCACGGGGAACTAAGTCGCCGAGGCGTCTGCGTCAAACCAGCGCCCATCCGGCCACCAGTCCACACGCGTACGGCTGGTAACGGCCCGGCAGACGAATCGTCGCCGACCCTGGTCGCATCTCCATGATGTCGACCCACGAGACCGGCATCGGGTTTCGACCTGGCAGGTGCAGCACGAGACAGGGAGATTCGGATCACGCATGCGAGGCCAGGAAGCCAACCAATCGCTCCCCGGTGACCGGCGCAACCAGTCCGCAGCGAAGGACCAGCCGCTTCTGGTCGATGAGCGCGCCGAATCCGGAGCCAACCGGCTCGCCAATCTCTTGCAGCGCATCAACCCAAGCGAGACGCAGGTGCTCGTCGCCAGCGGGATCGCCGTCGGCATCGGCGCCGGACTCGGCGCGGTTCTCTTCCGCTATTTGATCCAGTTCTTCTCGTTCATCTTCTTCGACGTCGTCGAGCCGGCACTGGAAAATGTCTTCGGCTCCGCCGCCGTCATCTTTATCCCTGCCCTTGGCGGGCTGATCTTCGGACCGCTCATCTACTTCTTCGCACGCGAGGCCAAGGGTCACGGTGTTCCGGAGGTGATGAATGCCGTCGCGCTGCGCGGCGGGCGCATCCGTCCAGTCGTGGCCGTGGTGAAGTCGCTCGCCTCCGCCCTCTGCATCGGATCAGGCGGTTCGGTCGGCCGCGAGGGACCGATCGTGCAGATCGGCTCGGCGCTCGGCTCGACCTTTGGCCAGGTTCTCAAGATGTCAGATGATCGCGTACGTACGCTGGTAGCTTGTGGAGCAGCCGGTGGTATCGCGGCTACGTTCAACGCCCCGATCGCGGGCGTCTTCTTCGCCCTCGAGATCATCCTGGGAGAATTCACCACGCGCGCTTTCGGCATCGTGGTGCTGGCCAGCCTGACGGCATCGGTCATCGGACGCGCCGCCTTCGGCAACACGGCTGCCTTCCCGGTTCCGAGCTACGAGCTGGTCAGCGTCAGCGAGCTACCCCTCTACGCGCTGCTGGCCGTACTGGCGGCAGTCGTCGGGTTCGGATTCACCCGCACCCTCTACTGGTTCGAAGATCGCTTCGACGACATTCCGATGAAGGAGTACCTCAAGCCACTGCCGGGCGGCCTGATGGTCGGTGCGCTGGGACTGGGGCTGCCGCAGATCTTCGGCGTCGGCTACCCGGCCATGGAGAAGGCGCTGCATGGAGAATACGCGTTTGGCCTCCTCTCCCTCCTCATCCTGGCCAAGATTCTGGCCGTATCGCTGACCATCGGCTCGGGCGGATCCGGTGGCGTCTTCGCGCCCTCCCTCTTCGTCGGCGCCATGCTCGGCACGGCCTTCGGCTCGGTCCTGCACACCATCGCGCCGAACTCGACCGCTCCCGCCGGAGCTTACGGGCTGGTCGGCATGGCGGCCGTCTTCGCCGCCGCGGCCCACGCGCCAATCACGGCAGTAATCATCCTGTTCGAGCTGACGGGCGACTACAAGATCATCCTGCCCCTGATGGGTGCCGTCGTGATCAGCACGCTGGTCTCCGAGGCACTCAGCAAGGAGACCATCTACACGCTCAAGCTGCGGCGACAGGGGATCGATCTGCTGGCGGGCAAGGATATCGACCTGCTCCGCTCGATCCAGATCTTCGAAGCCATGTCTACGTCCGTGCCGGTCATTTCGCGAGACCATAGCGTCGCGGAAGCCAGCGAAATTCTGGGGGAGAGCCGAGAACATGCCCTGGTGTTGGTCAACGATGCGGGCGAGATCGACGGCGTCGTCAGCATCGGCGACGTCGGTAAGGCGCTGCTCGAGAACAAGCCAGGCCAGCCGGTCAGCAGCATCGCCACGCGGGCGGTCGTGACGGCCTTCCCGGATGAAACGCTGTCTCAGGCGCTCAGACGCATGAGCGTGCGCGACATCCAGCAGATGCCGATCGTGCGCCGCTCCAACCCGAAGCGCGTGCTGGGCATGCTGCGCCGCAACGACATCAGTCGCGCCTACAGCCAGGCCATGCTGGAGCGTATGGAGTCGGAACAGCAACGACCGGTCAACCCGAGCGAGCTACGTGGCACGCAATTGGTCGAGATCCCGGTGGCGCCGGCCAGCCCCTTCATCGGCATGCGTCTGGCGGAGATCGATCTGCCGCGCGACGTGCTGGTGATCGCCATCGCGCGAGGCGAAGAGACCGTCATCCCGCACGGCAGTACCGTCCTCGACGCGGGCGACCGCCTGCTCTTCCTGGTGCAGCATGACCAGGTCGTCGCCTTCCACGAACACCTGGCGAATCAGCTTGATACCACGGATGACAGCCCGTAGTGAGCACCCGCAGGAAGATCGGGGAACCCAGTGGATCAGGCGACCCCGGGCCGTCTCAAAACTTTGCGTTGAGCGCGAGCCACGAGACGAAGAATCCGAGACGTGATTTCGAGACATGATTCAAGCGGAGATCGCGCCAATGCGAGAACAGTGCGCAGTGCGTTTCGAATTGGGAGGTATTTGCGACACCGTGGCGAGCAACGGACTGGATCACACGATCATCCGCATCGACCACGCGCAGCTCATCGCTCCGCTGGAACGTGCGTTGTAAGCATGTCGCCTGGTGAAGATGCCGCTGATTTCAACGCCGGTCATCAGTCCGCCCCCGCGATGCTTGGATGCATGATGGCGTGCAGCGCACCGGGCTGAACATCGTCAGCTGTGGCGTCCATGTAGATAATGTCGTAGCGGATTCGGCCGATGCGAATGCCGCCACGACGGACGCCAGCGCGCTTGAACCCGGCGCGCTCGTACGCGCGCGCAGCACCCGGGTTGTTGGCGTAGACCGCAAGCCAGACGTTGTAGAGGCCCAGCACATCGAAGGCGTACGCGAGCATCAGCCGGGTCGCTTCCGTTCCATAGCCCTTGCCCCAGGTATCCACCTCTCCAATTGCGATGCCATACTCGGCGATGCCGTTGTAGTGGTCGATGTTACGCAGATCGAGGTTCCCAATCGGACGCATGGTGGCCAGCTCGTAAATGGTGAAGAACACCGTCGCTCCGGTCGCCGCGCGCTCGAACCAGCTGGACTCGTCTTCAAACGTGACCGGACGAATGGGCAAGTCTAGCGTGCGGGTCATCTGCAACTCGTTGAACCAGCGCTGATAGGTGGCGATGAGATCGCGTCGGATCGGGCCGAGCCCGATCTTTTCACCGCGGATCATCACGATCGGACTTTCGGAGTGTGGCTCGGACATCTGGAGTCTCCTTCGCATGGGTACCGATCGACGGTCGCGTCACCCAATCAACTCCGGGTGGATTGCACCGGCAGTTGATCGTCTGGTTGCGACGTTCTGCGGGAACGCCCGTCTCCAAAAGCAGACGGAGTGCCGGTGAGGTCTGTCAGGGCCGTTCTTGGCCACGCCGGCGCTCAGATTGTAGCCGTGTGAGTCGGGAACGTCGGGTCGCACCGTAGCCGGGGAGAGGAAACGACCGATGTCTGGGTCGAGCTCATGGGCCCGTTGCGCGCGACTCCGTCGATAAACGTACCGCGTCGCTCCTACCTGGCGTGATGCAGGTTGAGAGCAATCACTGAACTGCGTACCGCTCGCCAGGCTGGCAACTCCTGCAGCGGCGCTTAGCAGGAACGAGCGGCGCAGCGATGCGGCCACCGTGGAGGCGGACTTCGCGCGAAGCATTCGGATCCGTTCCGCGAAACGTCACCGTGCTGCCGGCCCACCACGACGCATGTTTGATCTCCCGATGCTCCTTACGCCTGGGAAACTCTCTACCGAAGCCCTCGCGGGTGATGCTGTCGGGCTCCGGTCCACCCCGCATGCCGGTGTCGAGCGCGTTTAGCGCGGCAAGTTCCTCGCTGGAGAGCTCGAAGTCGAAGATATCGAAGTTCTCGGCGATGCGTGCCGGTTTCATCGACTTCGGAATCGCCGAGCGACCTTCCTGCAGATGCCAGCGCAGCATCACTTGCGCAGCCGACTTGCCATGCCGGCGCCCGATCTCCGTGATCGTCGGACCGTCGAATGTGCGCTTCTCGCCACCTCGGTTGGAGGTGATGTCCCCGATGGGCGACCGGGCCTGGGTCAGAATGCCGTGTTGAGCGTGCAGCCGCTGCAGAACGGTCTGCTGAAAGTGCGGATGGACCTCAATCTGATTCAACGCGGGCAAGAGCGACGTCTCGGCGAGCAGGCGGATGAGGTGCTCGGGCATGAAGTTGTTCCACGCCCTCCATCTCGTGTGGTCGACCACAGTCTGGCGTTCCACGGTCCGGTTGGATTAGGCAGACCCGGCGACGACCTGCACGGTTCCATCGCCAGTCTGCACGAGCCGGGTGTGGCTCGCCTGCTCCAGACCGGTACCCGGCTGGCGCAACTTGCCGGCGACCGCCATTGGCGTGAGCCGCTCAATCACGACCGATAATCCGTCGAGTTCAGCGCGCACGATATGACCGTCCGCGCGCAGCGCCGCGAACCGGCGCAGGAGTAGCGTCGTCGGTTCCCGCCAATCGAGCCAGCACTCGTCATCGATGAACGCTCCGGCATACGTCGCCTGCCGCTCATCCTGAGGCGTGCCGGGTTCACCCGCGATGGCGCGCGCCAGGCCCTCCTCGAAGGTCGCCACAATGACTTCCGACCAGGGTGTATAAATCGTCTCCGGTGTCAGATCAGCGGGGAGTGGTCGATGCTGTTGGCTCAGGATGGGACCGGCATCGAACTCAGGACTGATGCGGTGCAGCGTAGCGCTGACGGTGTCGTGTCCATCGAAGACCTGGCGCACGGGATTCGGCCCGCGATAGCGCGGAAGCGGTGCTGGGTGCAAATTGACGCCGCCGAGACGAGCGGCCGTGACGACCTCGGGCGGGATACGATAGGGGAATGATCCACTGATGATGAGGTCCGGTTCCAGGCGAGCAATGAGTGGGGCAAGCCGTTGCGGGCGGGTCGTGATCAGGATTTCCTGAGATGGCGGTGCCGCCGCGATCGTATCGCGGTATTGCTCGCTGCGCCGCTTGGCTGGGCCCGGTGTCGTGACCAAAAGGACAATCCGGTGACCGTGACGCGTTGCCCAATCGAGGGTCATCAGATAGGCGTCCGGACGGATATTAAACGTAATGATGCGTAAGCGCTCATCGATGTGCTCAGCCATGTTCACGAACCTCCTCTTCCATGCCCCACCGCGGCGTGCGGACGAAGCATGGCATCCTCAAGCGAGTCTGGTGAATCGGTCCCGGTCGGAACATGACCGTTCGCGTCACGACCGGCGCCGTTACGTTGCTGGGGTTGCGTCCAGGGCCGGCACAGCCTTCCACTCCGTCCGTGCGTCCTCGGACGTTCAGGCTTTCCCGAAGCAGGGGCCAAGGACGCCGGTCCCGTCTGAGCGGTTACCTCGGACGCACTATCTGTCATTTCTGCTTGTTATCCTGGGGCTGAGTCCATCGTGTCGGGCATCGATCACTCCGCTGGCGGCCGCCGAATACAGTCGAACGTAATGCGAAAATCATCGAGAACCGGGTGTCTCGCCCAAGAACCGGTAACCATGCTCCTCCATGATGGACATGACGCGCTGTGGGTCGGGGCCATCGGATCGCCGGAGTTCCTCGGCGAAGCGCGCGAAGAACTGCTCGAAACCTGATGGTGTCGTGATGATCCAGTGGTGCCCGATCGTTGTGCCGTTGTTGCGATAGCAATGCGGAGTGCCCTTGGGGAAATAGACCACGCCTCCTGGCCCAACGTCAGTCCAGTGATCGTCAAGGAAATAGCTAATCGTTCCTTCAACGACGAGGAAAAGCTCGTCGTCGTGCTCGTGGACATGGAGGGGCGGGCTATCGCCTGGGACCGTCGGCGACATGATGACGCTCAACGTCCCCCCGGTCTGCTCACCGTCGAGCATAACCGTCGCCACTCCTGCAGGGCCGAAATCTAGAGCCTTACCATGACCGGTTTGCACGATCGCTGGACGAGCCCGGCTGCTGGTTGACATGATCACCCTCCTTGAATTTCAGGTAGGTAAACATCCGACTGTACACACTGTAGATTCGGTCGGACAGGTGAGCCCACCCACAGTGCTCCCACACTCCTCGTACAGAAATTGCAACGTGCCGTTTGTGCTACGATGAATCCACCAGCGAGCGCAACAGGATATGACGAGTCAGTCAGACGGGCGGCGACCTGCCGTGGCTGACGGAGTACTCAGGGCATGACCGTGGAACAGGCATCGTTTAGCGTGGAACTGCGGCGTCACCGGTTGGCGGCGAGCCTGTCGCAGGAGGAATTGGCCGAACAGGCGGGTTTGGCGTCCAAGGCGATCAGCGCACTCGAACGGGGAGAGCGCCGCCGTCCGTATCCGCATTCTGTGCGGGTGCTGGCTGATGCATTGGGTCTGCAGGGTGAGGACCGTGCCACGTTCGTCATGGCCGCTGCGGGAAACTCGCCGGATCGATTCGGGCAGGCCCCACCGCGCATCATGTCAGTCCTCGGTAACCTCCCTCCACCGGCGACAAGCTTCGTTGGACGCAAGGTGGAGACAACCACGCTCAAGCGACTCATGCGCGCCGAGCGCCTCGTCACGTTGACGGGAGTAGGTGGCTGCGGCAAGAGCCGCCTGGCGCTTCATGTCGCGGCCCAGGTCGGGAAGCGTTTCGCTGATGGCGTTTGGTTCGTGGAACTCGGGAAACTCGCCGATCCGGCAATGGTGCCCTCGACCGTAGCCCAGGTTCTCGGCGTAAACACCGATGGGGATCGTCAGATCAAGGAGTCCCTTCGAGCACATCTCGAATCGCGGCAGATCCTGCTGCTGCTGGACAGCTGCGAGCACCTGGTCGATGTCTGTGCGGAACTGATCGCTATGCTGCTGCGCGCCTGTCCGCGACTGCGTGTGTTGGCGACGAGTCAGCAGCCGCTACGGGTGAGCGAGGAAGTGACCTGGTCCGTGCCACCCCTGGCATTGCCCGAGGCGGACGTTTCCTCGCTGGCGGACCTCGCCCACACCGATGCAGTCCAGTTCTTCGTGAAGCGAGCACGTGCGGTCAAGCCAGACTTCACGCTGAACGATGCCAACGTCGCAGACGTGACGGCCATCTGCCGCCGCCTGGACGGGTTGCCGCTGGCGCTCGAGTTGGCGGCGGCACGAATGCGGGGATTTTCGCCAACCGAACTGCTGATGAGGCTCGGTCGTCCCCTGGCGGTCCTGAGAGATGGTGCGCGCGATATGCCTGCTCGGCAGCAGACCATGCGCGCCACCGTGGAGTGGAGCTATGCGCTGCTTTCGTCCCAGGAGCAAGCGCTGTTCAATCGATTGTCAATCTTCACGGGTGGGTGGTCTCTGCAGGGAGCTGAAGCTATTGGCGCGGGTGACGCCATTGCGCGGGAGAACGTAGCAGACCTCATTGCGGGCCTGGTCGATAAGTCGCTGGTGCAGGTGGAACAGGTCGAGGACGGCACCACCTGGTATGTCCAACTCGAAACGCTCCGGCAGTTTGGGCGAGAAGCGCTGGATGCACAGGCCGAACTTGATGTGCTGCAGCGGCGTCATGCCTCCTACTACGTCTCACTCGCCGAGCAGGCTGACCACGGGCTCATTGGTCCTGACGCTCTGATCTGGTTCGACAGGCTCGAACGCGAAGATGACAACATACGATCCGCGCTGAGATGGTGCGTGAAACAGCAGTTGCACGAGTCCCGGGACGTTGCCGATGATGCGCGCGAGATCGGTCTGCGGCTTGCCGGGAACCTCCGGTGGTTCTGGCTTTTCCACGATCATCACCGCGAAGGGTTGACCACAGTCGACCAGTTCCTATTCCAACTCCCGACGATGCAAACACCAGCGCGTGCGATGGCGCTCTACACGGCAGGCATTCTGACTGGGATGTTGAATGATCTGATGCGGTCCCGAGCGCTTCTGACAGAGTGCGTCGCACTCCATCGCGCAACGCACAATGTGCCGCAGCTCGCAATATCGCTGGCCACGCTTGGCTGGGCGCTGTGGCGGAGCGGGGAGGAACAGCACGCTGCGGAGGTTCTGGCGGAGAGCCTCGCCCTCGCTCGTGCTGATGGGGATGCCTGGTCGATCGCCATTACCCTGATGCACGGGGTCTTTCGCGTCGCCAATCGACCCATCGCCGAGCAGACTACGGAGCGGTCGCAAGCGTTGGCGCACGGTGCGGAGGCCCTCGCGCTCTTTGAGCAGACGGAAGATCGGCTGAACAGCGCGGTGCTACGAATGCACCTCGGCCAAATCGCGTTTCAGGACGGTGATTTTCCGCGCTCCCGCGCGGCATTTCGTGCCTGTTTGCCGATGCTGGAGGCCTTCGGATGGCGATTCGCCGTGGCCGAAACACTCGTGCGGCTTGCCGATACCGTCAGAGCACAAGGGGAGGATGAAGAAGCCGCGGCACACTACCACGCGGCATTGGCGGCCTATCACGAGCTTGGCGACCAGTGGTTGCCGGTGATCTCCTGGGTGCATGCCAAGCTGGCGGTGCTGGAGCTCGACCGGCGTGACTGGGTCGCGGCACGAGGGCACGCGACCGAGATCCTGATGATTGCTCGCACCCATGATTTGGGCCGGGTGCCTCCGTTTATGGGAGCCCCACTGCCGCTGGCACTTGAGGTGCTTGCGACTTTAGCGATGATTCACGGCGACGTGCACCAGTCAGCCCGGCTGGTCGGAGCAGCGGCGAGAGAGCGGGAGCGACTGGAATATCCGCTGACGACGCTTGAGCAGGACACGTTGGAGCACAGATTAGTCTCTGGGCGTCAGTTGCTGAGTCCGACGGAGTGGGATCAAGCCTGGAACGAAGGCCGAAATTCGACGCGCGCCGAGGCAATCTTCAAGGCCCTAGATTCGGCGTGACCAGATCTGATCGCCTGCTCGAGGAAGATCCGTGAAACTGCGGTCACGGAAACGCGGTCATTACCAGCGCAATCTGGCCCGACCATCAATGGACGATCGACGATATGTTCGCGTCCGATGACCGCGTCTGCGTGCGGCTGACCAACCGGGCGACGCATCGGGGAACGTATCGCGGCATCCCAGCGACGGGGAAGCCCGTTGTGTTCCCCTCGATCTGGATTCTCCGCCTCGACGAAGGCAAGATCGCAGAGGTCTGGCGCTGTGCCGACGACCTCGGCCGCGTCATGCAGATCGGCGGCATGATCGTTCCGTCCGGCGATTGACGTTCAGCGCTTGCCGTTAGCGTCATCTGCCTTTCTCCGTCACGACCGTCTTGCACATAAGGACACCCATCCGAACGACGATATCCTTCGGGCAACGGGACTCATGTGCTACCTGGCAGCAGTCGTCCCAAACGCGCTGGGCCTACGCAGACATACAAACTTGATCGGCGCCAATGATCTGACCGGAAACGGCCATGAGGTCCCCACGATTGGGAAACGAGCCGCAACGGTCCGCTATACTGCAGCCGTGCGACGTTTCAGAGTGAAGATCGGAACATGACTGTCAGCTGGGGCAACGACTTGTCCGGCGCGGAGGCACCCATGAGTGAGGAACCTTCCTCAGATCGACCCGCTCCCCGTCACGCTGAGCGACCTCCAACCACTATGGCGGAGCCGGAGACCGGCACGAGTTCCGAGGCCGACTCCCACACGCCAACCCCAGAGCACTTCGACGTTCTGATCGTCGGCGCGGGCATCTCCGGCATCGGCGCGGCACGTCATCTGACGGTGCAATGTCCCGGGATCACCTTCGTGGTGCTCGACAGTCACGCAACGCTATGGCGGCACCTGGGTGACCTATCGCTATCCCGGCATCCGTTCCGACAGCGACCTCTACACCTACGGTTACCGCTTCAAACCGTGGACCGCCGAGCCGATCGCCGCAGCCGCCAAGATCCTGAAATACATGGGTGAGGTGATCGACGAGCACGATCTGGGACGGCATCTGCGCTACCACCATCGAGTCGACAGTGCTCACTGGTCCAGCGTTGAGAACCAGTGGACGATCGAGGTGACGCGGACCGACACGGACGAGAACGTCCGCTTCACCGCCGGTTTCCTCTGGATGTGCCAGGGCTACTACCGCCACGATCAGGGCTACACCCCGCATTGGCCGGGGATGGAGTGCTTCAAGGGCCCGATCGTTCATCCCCAGAACTGGCCCGAAGACCTGGATTACCAGGGCAAGCGGGTGGTCGTGATCGGCTCCGGGGCCACCGCCGCGACCCTCATCCCAGCCATCGCCGACGACTGTGCCCACGTCACCCTGTTGCAGCGGTCGCCGACCTATTACTTGGCGCGCCCAAACGTCAACGAGTTGGCCGATATGCTCCACGAGCTGGATGTGCCGGAGGAGTGGGTCCACGAGATCGTGCGCCGCAAGTCCGTCCACGACCAACATCTCTTCACGCGTCGCACGTTCGAGGATCCCGAGACGGTCAAGCAGGAACTGCTGGCCGCCGTGAGTGCCATCATTGGTCCCGAGGCGACCGCGGCCCATTTCACGCCGACCTATCGGCCCTGGCGCCAGCGCATCGCGGTCGTGCCGAACGGCGATCTGTTCCGTCAGATTCAGGCCGGCAACGTCTCGGTGGTCACGGACCACATCGACCGCTTCACCGAATCGGGCATCCGCTTGCAGTCCGGACAATTGCTGGAGGCGGACATCGTCATCAGCGCGACCGGCCTCAACCTCAACGTCCTTGGCGATATCGACTTCGTCATCGATGGCGAGCCGCTCGATTTTGCCCGGACCGTCACCTATCGCGGCATGATGTTCACCGGTGTGCCCAATATGGCCTGGGTCTTTGGCTACTTTCGCTACAGCTGGACGTTGCGCGCCGATCTCGTCGCCGATTTCGTCTGTCGCTTGCTGACACACATGCGAACGCGCCAGGCACGCAGGGTGAGCGTGGCGTTGCGCCCGCAAGACCGGGACATGCCGCTCTCGCCCTGGATCGACCCATACGACTTCAATCCGGGCTATGTGATGCGGGGAATCCATCTGTTGCCTCAGCGGGGTGACAAGCCGGAGTGGCAGCATACCCAGGACTACTGGACCGAGCGGACCGAGTTCCCCGCCATCGACCTCGACGACGAGGCATTTGTCTACGCGTGATCGGGAGAGCGCGGCCGGGTACCGGAGGCGGTACAGCAGGGGAACGAGCGTGCAGCGAACGCTCGGATGGCGGGGACCGTCACCCCATCGACCGCGCTGCATCGAGCGCGTCGACGATAGCCTCCCCAAGCGTCGTGGTTGCCCTCGTGTCCCATACCGCCTGCCACCGCTCCGGCCCCACCGCTTCCCGCGCCCGGGCCTCCCAGGCGACGTGATCCCCACGATCGTCCGGCGAGAGGGGCACCCCGAGCGAGTCCCGCAGCGCCGCGGCCGCCCCGAACAGGCGCGCCGCCCGCTCCGCGTCGCCGATGCCGGTGATGGCGATGGCGATCCCTTCCAACGCCTCGGCGATGAGCGGTAAATTACCCAACGTCCACGCGGTAGTCAGGCCCTCCGCGTACCAGGCACACGCCGCGGCGTGATCCTCACGGGCACGGGCCACCAACCCGTGGTAGATCAGCGCGACGACCATCCCCCGCTCGTCGCCGAGCTCCCGCCGGATCGCCAGACTCTCCGCATGCAGCGCCTCCGCCCGCGGGAGATCTCCCTGCATGCGAGCCACCACACCGAGGTTGTTGAGCGCCTGGGCGACGCCCCAGCGGTCATCGAGCGCCCGGCGGATCGCCAGGCTCTCTTCGTGGAGCGACTGCGCCGCGGTCATATCGCCATCGTTCCGTGCGACGACGCCGAGGTTGTTGAGCGCCTGGGCAATGCCCCGCTCGTCGCCGAGCGCGCGGCGGAGATCGAGATCCTCGCGGTGCAATGCGCCCGACGCCACATAGTCACCTTGCTGGAAGGACAGGACGCCCGCGGCATTGAGGGCCTTGCCGCGCACCGCCGGCGCCTCCTGCGCGGGTAGCGCGAGCGCCGCGGCGAGCCACCTCCGCCCCTCGCGCACGTGGCCATGCATCTGCCAGAAGCGCCAGAGCGAGCCGGCGAGCCGCAAGGCCGTCTCCGCCTCGTCGCACGCCGTCGCCCATCCGAGAACCGCCCGGAGATTGTCGTGCTCCGCCTCCAACCGCCTCAGCCACTCCGTCTGTTGGGGACCGATGAGCGCGGCTTCCGCAGCCTCCGCGAGCGCGAGGAAGTACGCGGCATGGATGCGCTGAGCCGCCTCAATCTCGTTACTCGCCCGCAACTGCTCATGCGCGTATTCGCGGATCGTCTCCAGCATCGCAAAGCGGAACTCGCCATCCGGATCGCGATCCCGCCGCACCAGACTGTGCCGAAGCAAGGCCGTGACGCGATCCAGCACGTCTTCCGTGCGGACATCGGCGCCGCAGAACGCAGCGATTGCGTCCAGCCTGGCTCCGCTCGGAAAAACGGCCAGACACCGGAAGAGGGCGCGCTCCTCCTCCAGAGCAGCCGATAACTCCAGGCGATCGTGTCCCGCAGGGTCTGCTGCCGGCCCGGCAGGTCGCGCGCCCCGCCCGTGAGGAGATCGAGACAATGGTCAAGCCGGGCGAGCAGGGTCAGAGGCGGTAACGTCGCGATCCGCGCCGCGGCGAGTTCAATGGCCAGCGGCAAGCCGTCGAGTCGAGTGCAGATCGCGGCCACCGCGGGCGCGTTCTCGTCGGTAAGCGCGAAATCGGACTGTACCGCCTGCGCCCGCTGGACGAACAGCTCCACCGCCGGGGCCGCGCCGAGCACATCACGCGTCGGATGCGCGGTTGTTTCCGGCAACGTCAGCGTCGGGACGGGATAGACCCACTCGCCGCGCAGGCGGAGCGCCGCCCGGCTCGTGGCGAGCACGGAGAGTCCGGGGCAGGCGGCGAGCAACGCCGCGATCTCCGGCATCGCAGCTGGGAGATGCTCGCAATTATCCAGGATCAGGAGCATCGTCTTATCGCCCAGAGCATTAGCCAGACGCGCCGCAACCGGGTGGGCATCGTCGCGCCGGAATCCGAGCGCGCGGCCGATCTCCGGCAGCACGAGTGCGGGGTCGCCAAGCGCCGCCAGCGGGACGAAAACGGCACCCTCCGAATAGTCAACGGCGCATCTGCTGGCCGATCTCCAGCGCGAGCCGCGTCTTACCCACGCCACCAGGCCCGGTGAGCGTCAGCAGCCGGACCTCCGGCCTGCGAAGGAGCGTCATGATCGCTGCCAGCACCGCGGTCTGCCCGATGAGTGGGGTCGGCGGCAGTGGCAATCTGGTCGAGGGAAGAAGAGTGCCGTCGGATGAGGATTGAGCGTCATCGTAGGGATGTGAGCGCGCCACGTGCGCATGGGCAACCTGCGCGGCGTCCATGAACGCGGCACGCTGCTCTGACGAGAGGGCAAGGGCATCAACGAGCCGGCGCAGGGTCTCCGGGTAGGGGCGGCGCGTCCCCTGTTCCAGATATCCGAGCCCCCGGGCGCTGAGCTGAGCTCGCTCCGCCAGTTGCTCCTGAGTCAGTCCTGCCTCGCGCCGGAAACGCCGCAAGAGTGGACCGAATCCCGCGTCGTCCTCCATCAGTCCACCGAGCCTTGTTCCATATGCCGAAGAGCCCGTCGAACGTGGTGCGAAACTCGCCTTCAGGGTCAGTTCGAAACCGGTCGAATTCCTCAGGCTGCAATTCAAGCGCGAGACAGTCTTCACCCGGACGCATCGGGAAGATGAAACCGATGCGGTCTCCGCCGAAGAAGACTTCGACCGCCGTTTCCGGCAGCGGCTCGACGCCGTTGAAGTGTCCGTAATAGATAGGTCGCTGGGCCGGTAGCGTCTCATACGTCTCCGCGTCGACCCACTTCGCGACCGACGAGAACTTGCCGTCGGCACCCACCACGACTCGGGCTCGAACGTCGCGGCGTTCACCATCGGCATCGCGCAGCTCCGCGCCGACGACCTGCCCTTCGTCCCAGAGGAGACGTTCGGCGCGCGTCCGCGGAGCGAACTCAGCGCCAAGCCCCATCGCCCGCGTGACGAGCAGGTGGTCGAGAACGTCTCTGCGTGGCGCGAGCGCGAAGCCAAACCCACTCGGGTCCATTGGACCCTCGAAGACACAGTCGTCCAGGTAGACGCGGGAGCGCGTCAGGCGTCGGAAGCCGACCGTGCCCACCAGATCGTTCAGCACACCCAGTTGATCCAGCAACGGCACCACCGCCGAGTGCATGTAGTGGGTCGACATGGTGTCGCTCGGAAAGCGATCGCGATCGATCACGAGCACACGATAGCCACGCTGCGCCATAAGGACAGCCATGCTCCCTCCGGCGGCGCGCCCGCCGATGATCAGTGCGTCGTATTCCGTGCTCTGCTCCATGATGACCTCCTGAGTCAGCGATAGATCTGGTGAACGATCAACTCGGAGATACGGTTCGTTGAATGACCGCGCGCATGCCCTTCAGATGACCACGAATATGGCCGATCAACACGCGCTCGACCAACTGATCGACGCTCATCGTTGGAATCCAGTCGACGTACTGGCCTACTCGGCTCAATTGCTCGTCGGTCAGCCCACCCACGAACCGGGCGGCCGTCTCGCCGTCGCGACGGAGTATCACCAGCGTCTCGCTGCGATCCGAGTCGGCGTGTTGTTCGCCGTTCTCGGCGTTGGTGCGGTCGACCTGCGCTTTGGTCACGACACCCAGCGGCTCACCGTCGGCGATGGCTCGGAAGTAGCGCAATTCGACGAGATAGCCCCAGGCCACATGCCGCGCCAGGGCCGCCAGTGTGCGCTTTTCGTCCGGGCAGACGCGACGGAGGTCCTCGTCCAACAGACTCTCGACGAACCGCATGAACTCATCGTTCGCCGCACGGAATTGCGACTCCAACTGCTTCGCCCTAAGCGACATGGCGGCCTCTCTCCCTAAGGTGCCTGAGCGATGTCCTGATTTCGCGTGGTCCACTCTATCGACAGGAATGCCCCAGGTCAATCTATAGGGCGCTTCTTGGATGTCTTCAAACGGCCCTTTTTTGCGCAAAGCGCAACTGTGCAGATGAGATTGCAGGTACTGTTCCTGGTCGTGAACGAAAGGTTACACCATACTGGCGTAACAGTCATCCTGGTGACATGACACGTGCGTGAATGAGTGGGGCGATTCCTCAATGATGTCGGTCATCATTCGATGCTATCGCGTCCAGGGTTCTCCAACCGCGACGACCCGTCGCATCGAGCAGGAAGTCATCCCGCTCATCAGCCGCGAGCCCGACTTCTACGCCTACTACGTGGTGAATCCCGGAAACGGGACGCTCGTGACCATCTCGCTGGTCTCCGGTCACATCGCGCCCGACGGCGTGGGTCAGGGAGCGGACTTCGTCACCCAAACACTCACCTCCGAGGTCTCACTCGAAGAGACCCACACCGGAGAGGTCATGTTACGCGCCGGCCTTTAGCGCATCGAACATGAGCAGCCGAGCACCGAGAGCGAGAAAGGAGGGCTGTGGAGCGTCGAACCTTAAGGATGTTCCTTCGTATCGGCGGTTCGGCACAGGTAGGTATAGCTTCAGGTATAGGCAGGACTCCTCTGGTCAACAGGTGAGGGAGAACATCATGGCGAACTACATTCGAGCCGGCTTTTACAACTTCAACCCCGACATCCTCGATCCGCTCATCGAAAAGGCACGACAGGAATTGCTGGACCTCATGCAGCGTCAGCCCGGCTTCCTACGGTATGCGGTCGTGCGCACGGGGTCGGACAGTATCGCCTCGCTCACCGCGTGGGAGAACCGCGAGCAGTCCGAGGCGGCGGCGCAGCAACTGACTGGATGGGTGCGGGAGAATTTCGGCGCGGACCTCATCTCGGCCGAGAACAAGATTGGCGAGGTCATCCTCAACGACTGGTCGTCCGGGACGCGCCAGCCAGGGTGGGGGCGTGTCCATGACTATATCTTCAGCCGTCCCGTGTCGGAGATCGTGCCGGCAGTGCGCGACGGCTATCTGCCCCTCTTGCAGCAGCAGCCGGGGTTCAATTCCTACACCGTCTGGCAGACCGCGGATGACGCCTGCACGAGCTACCTGACCTTCGACAGCAGACAGCAGGGAGAGGCGGCGCTTGCCGCGGCGATGCCGTGGCTCCAGGAGCACATTGCTCCCGACACCAAAGAGGTGCAGCGCCTTGATGGCGAACTCCTCTGGACGGTGCGCAAGCGGTAGCTTCCGCGATCCAGTTGCCCGGTCGGCGGCACTACCCATCTCGGATTGTCAAGAAGATCAAGGAGGGTTGCGATGTACGCGCGAATTACGACGGCACAGGCGAAACCCGGGTCTGCGGACGAGGTGCTGCGGATCTGGGACAGGCAGGTGATGCCGCAACTGACGCAGCAGCAGGGCTACAAGGGCTTCCAGACCTGCGTCAACCGCGACAGCAACAAGCTGCTCACGCTGACCTACTGGGAGTCGCGGGAGGATGCGGACCGCACGCTGAATTCGGACTGGATGCGCCAGATCCTTGGCCTCTTCGCCGACGTCTTCGTCGCGCCGCCAAACCAGGAGCACTACGAGGTGGCGGGCGACGAGAGGGCGTAAATCCGGCGGAGGGATCAATGGAACGCTCTGATGCAGTGCGCGCCGCCTACGTCCGCTTCCTCGCGGACGTCTCGAGCGGCAGCGACGGTTGGGCCGATCAGTCCGCCTGGACCGCGGAGGGCGCCTCGCTGATTGGCACCGACGACACCGAGTGGTTCCAGGGCGTCGCCATGCGCGCGGCATGGGCCGGGTTGGCCCACGCCTTCCGGGAGTCGGGGATGCACATCACGGCGAGCGATCCCTACGCCTATGCCGAGGGGACGATCGGATGGGTGATCGACCGGCCAACGTTCGCGACGGCGGCGGGCGGGCACATGCAGACACGCATGACGTGCGTATTGCGGCGGGCGGGCGAGGATTGGCAGATCGTCCACGTGCATAACTCGCTGAGCGTGCCGAACGATCAGGCCGAGGGCTTTGAGGATTTCGACATGCCGTGACGCGGCACCGCGCGACTGAACGCGTATCGGGGCTCGCCCGGGTGGGCGCCACCTTCGAGCGGTCGCGTGCGGCGTGGACCGCACCGGTGACCGTAGAGTCGCGCCGAGATGATGGTTAAGGAGGCGAGAGATAGCACAGCAGACGCCCCGACATGCGTCCTCCACCGGGCAAGGGTTCACGGACGGAGCCTGGCTCGACGTCCACTTTGAGACGGCACGCCCGGAGTACGAGGCGCAACTACTCGCTGTCGGCATCCAGCCCGGCTGGCGGGTGCTCGACGCTGCCTGCGGCTCCGGCTCCTTCCTGCCCTGGCTGGCCGATCTCGTCGGACCAGACGGGAGCCTCGCCGCGCTCGATCTCGCTCCCGAGAATGCGGCGCTGGTGGAGCGTCGGACCGCAGAGTGGGCCCTGCCTTGCCCGTTGGAGGCGCGCGCCGGAACCGTGCTGGACCTGCCGTACGCGGACGACAGCTTCGACGCGGTCTGGTTCGCCAACACGAGCCAGTACTTGACCGACGACGAACTCGCCACGGCGCTCACCGAACTGCGGCGCGTGGTGCGGCCGGGCGGGCTCGTGGCGGTCAAGGAGGTCGACTGCACGTTGACCCGCGTCCTCCCCGCTCCACCTGGCCTCATCCTTCGCTGGTTCGACGCGCTTGCGCGCACAGGTATGGCGCAGTCCGCGGGAGGTCTTCGCGGCCCGGCACTGGCGGGCTGGCTGCGCCGCACCGGGCTGGCGGGAATCCGGCAACACTGCACCCTCATCGAGCGCACGACGCCCCTCGATGCCTTCCCGCGGCAGTTCTGGCACGACCTGCTGACCGGGATGTCCGGGCGCTCCCCTAGCCTCGATCTGTCCCCAGAGGATCAGGAGGTCTGGGCCGCTCTGCGCGACCCGGCGACGCTCGACGCCTACCTCGACGACCCTGACTTCTACGGCAGCGAGGGCAACATCCTGGTCGTCGGAACGGTGCCGGAGACGGTCCGGGTCGGGAGACGGATGGGGCGAATGGAAATACCGGCGCCGGAGGATAGGAACGGCCGCGCACGAAAGGCAGTCGTATGAGCAATCTCGCGTTCCACACGTTTGGGGTACTTCGGGAACCCAACGAATCCCCAACAACCCGAGCCTACTTCCAGCTTGGCGCCGAGATCTTCGACGTGGCGGCGGCCACGGATGGGTTCGTGGCGGGAATACCGCCATTTACCGATCCTGTCCCGACCGTCTTCGATCCCGCACACCACCTCGTCGGGATCAGTACGCTGACCGTGTGGCGAGACCTCGAGTCCGCCTTCGCGTTTGCCTATCGCGGCGTGCACCTCGCCGCCTTCCGGCGCCGCGGGGAATGGTTCATCAAGCGGGACTGGTCCGCCTATGTCGCCTGGTGGGTGCAGGATGGCGAACTGCCGACCGCGGAAGAAGCGGTTGCGCGCTTCGAGCACCTGCACGCCAATGGACCGACAGCCTACGCCTTCACCTTCAAGCGGCCATTCGATGCGGCTGGGATGCCGACGGTGGTGGATCGGACACGCGTGGCCGCCAAACAACAGGCGATGCCATAGGCTGGTCGGCTTGATCGTAGGGGACGATGGAGGGAGAGGGCATGGACGAGCAAGCGCATGAATTGGCGGCACAGTTCCGGGCGATCAACGACGAGGTGATCCATTTCGCAGAGCGGTGCACGGACGCGGACTGGCGGCGGATGGTGCCCCACGAGGGGCGCTCGGTCGCCTACCTGATCGACCACGTCGCGTGGGCGTACGGTGTCGAGCGCAAAGCGATCCTGGCGAACCTCACGGCCCAGGCGCCGCTGCTGGCACCGGACGAGTTCTCCCATACCTGGACGGTTGACGAGGTGCACGCGATGAACGCCGCGCGCTGGGAAGATCATCCATACCCCGACCGAGAAGCGACGATCCAGCGATTGCGAACGGCTGGGGAAGAAACGGCACGGTTCATTGCGGAACTGAGCGGACAGGACCTGGAGTGCACGATCACCTATGGGTACCTTGCGATGCCCACGGCGGCATTCATCGCGCAGGTTGTCATCGACCATCCGGGAACTCACCTGCAGGAGATCGCTGGCACACCGCAATGAGAGGGGGTTCCTTGCGCGCATGCCGCACGAATCTCCGTGTGAATGCAGCGGGGCGCGGCGGACGAGGAATAGTGGAGTGACTCCGCGCCGCCCCGTTGCAGAACAGTTATCGCGTTCCCGCGAATTGATGATCGCAATTGGAGGAGGTGCCTACTTGCCGCCAACCGAGAGCTCGTTCACGACCGACAACCCGTGGGACCGGCTGAGCGACTTTTTCGACACGAGTAAGGACGAGGACGAGATCCCAGCCGGGGCGGCCGACAACATCCTCATCGCCTGGCCCGTCTTCTTCCGCTTCATCGAGGCCCACGATTCCCACGTTGCCTGGGAAGCGCGTCCTCGACTATGGCTGCGGCGCGGGGAGTTTCGCCCAACGCCTCAGCACCGCTCGGGTGCCGGGTCACCGGCATCGACTCCTCCCCTGCGATGATCGACAAGGCGAAGGCCGGATACGGTGATGCGGTTGCGTTCCACGTCGGGGACGCGACGCTGGCGCATGGCCTGGGCCCGTTCGCGCTGATCACCTCGATCATGGCGCTGCAGTTCATCAGCGACGCAGACATCGAGGGAGCACTGGCAGACCTCGTCGCCGCGCTGGAGCCCGCCGGGCACCTGATCTTCGCCGTGCACAACCCGGCCTCCGTCAGCGGCGAGACGCTGCGCTTCAGCAACGGTGTGACGGTGCCAATCTTCATCCGCGACGCCGCCGCCTACAACGCGCTGGCCGCCCGCCTGGGCCTGGAACCACTGCTGGAGGAGTACCCACCTTTCACCGAAGACTTCATCGCGCGCTACCCGACCTACGCCGGCCTCGCGCCCGAATACCTCATCCTCGGCTACGGCAAGCGATGAACGCGACAACGCGCATTCCCTACGGGTCGGGCAACCGTCAGGGCAGAGCATGGCAGGCCCGTGTTCGCGGCGTTCAGTTGGTGTTGTTGCTTGAGAAGAGCACAACCGCGAGGAGCAGCAGTGAACAGTGCGAGTACCGACGACTATGCGATGGGGCGCAGCAAAACGGAGGAAGAGCGGCTTCAGCTGCAGTCCGCCTTCCTCGAACCGTCCACCCGCCGGCTGTTCGAACTGGCCGGCATTGGACCGGGCATGAAGGTGCTCGACGTGGGCAGCGGCGCGGGCGACGTCGCCATGCTTGTCGCGCGCCTGGTCGGTCCGTCCGGCCGGGTCGTCGGAGTGGACCTAAACCCGGATATCGTGGAGACCGCGCGTCACCGGGTGCGGGCGGTCGGATATGCGAATGTGACCTTCGTTGCGGGAGACGTGGCGGAGACTCCGCTCGATGGGGACTTCGACGCCATCGTAGGCCGGCTGATTTTGATTCACCTGCCAGATCCGGTCGGGACGTTGCGCCAGCTTATGTCTCACCTGAAGCCCGGGGGGATCGTCGCGTTTCAGGAACTGAATCGGCTCGATCCCATCAAGGCCTACCCGACGACAGCCCTGACCGAGAAGGTCAGCGGGTGGATTTATCAGTCACTCTCCTTCGCGGTTGGTGACGTCCGCGACGACACGCATCTGCATCGGATCTTGCTCGACGCGGGCTTGTCGACACCTCAGATTCTGGTCGATACCCCGGCGGGATGCAGCCGCGGCTTCCTCGAGGAGTTCACGACCTATGCGACCGAGACGCTCCGCTCGGTCCTGCCGCGGGTCTTTCGTGCCGGCCTCGCGACGGAAGCGGAGGTCGGCATCGACACGCTCGCGACGCGCTGGCGTGACGAACTGCTGGCGAACCGCAGCATGGTTCGCGGGGGCCTGTTCAGCGGAGCCTGGGCACGCCGGGTCTAGCGATGGAGGGAACGATGGAACGCTCTCAGGATGTGCGCGACGCCTACCTCCGCTTCCTCGCGGACGTCTCCAGCGGCAGCGATGCGTGGGCCGATCGGTTCGCCTGCACCGCGGAGGGCGCCTCGCTGATTGGGACCGACGACACCGAGTGGTTCCAGGGCGTCGCGATGTGCGCGGCGTGGACCGCACTGGCCCACGCCTTCCAGACGACGGGGATGCACATCGAAGCAAGCGATCCCTATGCCTATGCCGAGGGGCCGATCGGTTGGGTGATCGACCGGCCAACGTTCGAGACGGCGGCGGGCGGACAGATGCAGACGAGGATGACGTGCATCTTCCGCCGGGTGGGAGACGACTGGCAGATCGTCCACGTGCATAACTCGCTCAGCGTACCAAACGAGCAGGTCGCGGGTTTCGAGGATTTCGACACGCCATGACGTGCCCTGGGCTGAGTACTGGGGAGGTCGTCCGATGGGAACGGACGTAACGAAAGACGAACGAAGACTG
This sequence comes from uncultured Chloroflexia bacterium, assembly GCA_963815715.1. Taxonomy (GTDB): domain Bacteria; phylum Chloroflexota; class Chloroflexia; order Thermomicrobiales; family Thermomicrobiaceae; genus CALAGB01. The sequence continues at coordinate 209,953 of CAWFHU010000002.1, forward strand.
TTCGCTGACATGAAAGGGGGAAGTGATGTCAAGTCCACGGCCGTTCCGGTTCGCGGCGGCGCTCCACGACACCACCAGCGCCACGGAGTTTGTCGAGGGGGCCCGTCGCATCGAGGCGCTCGGTTATGACGTCCTGCTGAGCGGCGACCATCTGACGCCTCGCTGGTTTTCGCCCGGACCGGCGCTCACCGCCGCCGCGCTCTCCACCACGACGCTGCGGGTCTCCTGTACCGTCTTCGACAACGATTTCCGCCATCCGGCGCTATTGGCCAAGGAGGCCGCCAGCATCGACGTGCTCACCGACGGACGGCTGGAGTTCGGCATCGGGGCCGGCTGGCTGAAGACGGAGTACGACTGGATCGGCCTCCCCTTCGACCCGCCCGGCGTGCGCGTGAGCCGTCTGGAGGAGTCGGTGCAAGTGATCAAAGGGCTCTGGGGGGACGGGCCGTTCTCCTTCAGTGGCCGCTATTACACCATCGAGGGGATGAACGGCACGCCGAAGCCGGTGCAACGCCCGCATCCCCCGATCTTTATCGGCGGCGGGGGAAAGCGGCTGCTGAGTATCGCGGCCGCGAGGCCGACATCATCGGGATCATGGGCCAGATACCGCCGGGCGGAGGGATCCCCAGTGACCCCGTGACCGACGAGGGGCTGGCAGAGAAGGTCGGCTGGGTGCGCGATGCGGCCGGCGAGCGCTTCGACCAGATTGAGCTTGCGTCGCTGATGCTGGGGGTTGCCGTGACGGACGACCGCCAGGCGGAGGCAGAGCGACAGGCGAAGATGTGGAACATGACGCATGAAGGCGTGCTGGCATCCGTCCATATCCTGATCGGCAGCGTCGAGCAGATCGTCGAGCGTTTGCTCGCCCAGCGCGAGGCGTACGGCATCTCGTACATCTCGGTCTACGGACGGGACATGGAGGCCTTTGCGCCAGTCGTCGCCCATCTCAAGGGCCGCTGATACCAGTTTTGAAGACGCGATCTTTGTCTGGCAATGACTGGCCCACGGCGCGTTCCGAAGCTGCTGGCCGTGGAGGAGGAACAACTAGCGATGACCCACGCTGACGAGGGAGATCTTCGGTCGTTTAACCAACTGGCCGTGGGCAACTACTGCGCCTATACCGTCACGATCCCGGGGGCTGAGGTCACAGACTCCCCGCACTACCTGCGGGTACGGACGCCCATCCCCTTCGCCTATCTGAACGCGGTCGTTTGTCGCGCCCTGCCGACCGGCGCCGCGCTCGATACGCTGATCGCCGAGACGCGTGCCTACTTTGCCGCACACGGTAGCCCGTACAGCTGGTACGTCACGCCGTTCACCACTCCGACCGATGTCGGAGACGTTCTGGCCGCCCGCGGCCTGGTGCGGCAGGAACAGCCAAATTTGGCGATGAATCTCGCGGACCTGCCCGAGACCGCCCCTGTGCCCGCGGACTGCACGATCGAGGAGGTGTACGGGGCGGAGCGCTTCGATGAATGGGGCCGGACCTACGTGACCGGGTATCGGATGCCCCCGGCGATGGCGGCGGGAGCGCTGGCGACGCTGCGCGAGATGCCCTCCGGGCCGGGGACGCCGCTGCGGCGGTATCTGGCGCGGCTGAGATGGGGAGGCGGTGGCGTCAGCAACGCTGTTCATGGGCGGTGGGGCGGCGGGGATCTACAACGTGGCGACGCTGCCACAGGCGCGGGGGCGCGGGATCGCAACGGCGGTGACGCTTGCGGCGCTGCGTGAGGCGCAGGTCCGAGGGAGAGACGGTCAGCGTGCTGCACGCGTCGGACATGGCGTATTCCGTCTACCGACGCATGGGCTTCATCGACTGCGGCGCATGGGACACCTACCGCGAGGCGCCGCGTGCATAGCCCTCATGGCCATACGCGGTCAAGAAGCGCGATGTGTCGGACGCTACTCCACGATCTTCCAGTAGGAATCTTTGCGCACTAGCTTGCCGTCGCGAAACTCGAAATGGTCGGTGCCACGAACGCGCAGCGCCCGTCCATCGGGCGTCGTTCCGGTGAGCGTCCACTCCGAGACGCCGAAATTCCCGCTCACCCAGTGGCGATCTTCACCCCAATGCGCGTCCGGCAACCCCTCGAAGCGAGTGGAGAGTCCCGCACGAACCTCGGCCTTGCCGGTATAGCGCGTTCCCCACGGCTGAGAGCCCCGCGGCATCTCCAGCTCGCAGTCGTCGGCGAAGTAGGACATGATCCCGTCCAGATCGTGCCGGTTGAACGCCTCAAGCACCTGGCGCAAGGTCTCAACGGTGAGCATTTCCGTGGTGTCCATGTTTCGTCCTCTCTCCGAACTGGGGCGTAGGGCGACTTCCACGAGAGAATCCGGCATATCAGCGAACGTGAGCCCGGCTGGGCTCGACTGGAATCGATCTGTTGCTGATATGAGTTCAGCATCAGACTAGCGGCTCATCGTGCGGCTGGCAACACTCTTCGGAGCATGTCGCGCGGCACATCCTCTAGCACTTCTTCAACTGCGCATACTCCTCGGGAGGATCAATACCAAACCGGCGGCAGAGGAGATCGACGTCATGGTAGTCGGTCTCCTTCAGCTGGTAGCCGGTATGGAATCTCACCAGCCATTCCGGTGAGATGCACTTGACCGTCAGGTCGCCGATTCGCCCCGCTCCGGTAAGAGAATTGGCCGGGTACATCACCCCTCGTTCCGGCGGCCCGTAGAGCCCATTCCCGTGCTCATCTACCACGATGGCGTGCACGTCGATCTCGTGTCCGTCATCGTCCCCCAGAACGGAGTTCCATGCGCTGGTGTCATCCCGCTCCACATCGTGATAGCCGCGCATCTCAAGCCAGCTGCGCAGAAGCGGCACATCGCGCTCCTCAATGACGATGTCGAGATCGACGTGCTGGCGGGTCTGTTCACCTAGCAAGGCGTCGACGCTCCAGCCGCCATCGATGCGTATGTCAATCTCAGCCTTGGCCATATCACGCAGGAACTGGACGACGTACTCGATCGTCATGGAGGCGGTCATATGTCGTCCTCCTGAGGCGAATATGCGGTGAACCGGCAAGTCGGAAAATTCTTCCCCATCGCTCGGGCCTGGGCAAGGGTGAGACTGGCGAGTTAGAAGTAGACCGGGATAGTTGAAGGAGCGCGCTTAACAGACGAACGCCCCGCAGTTCATCGAAGAACTGCGGGGCGCCTTGGTCAGATCTTGCCGGCTGTTAGGCAGGTTCTGCCTTGTGTGGTGTAGTGGCAGGTTGCGTAATTCCCTCGCCACCGAACAACTTGCCAGCCTTCCAGGGGGCGCCGAGCGCCGGGAGCAGGACGTGATCGATACCGAAGTATCCGGCGACCTTCCAGCCAAGGACCAGGAAGACCGCGAGACCGAACAGAACCGGGTTGGAGCTCGCGGAACCAGCCATCATGAAATTGAAGTTCATGAAGGTGCCGAAGAAGGCAGCGATTCCGACCAGCGCGCCCACGATAAGCGCGATGCCAACCAGGGTTTCGCCGAATGCGATCACCTTGGCAAACCAGGTGTACCACTCATGGTTGAGCATGTAGGTCAGGAAGTGACGATACCAGCCGTAGGTGATCTTCGGTGAGCCAGTTTCAGGAATCGCAACGGCGCCCTTCCATGAACCTTGCAGCGCCGAGCCGCCGTCCATCCAGGATGCTGAGCGAAGCTTGTGCTCTCCAGCTGCGAGCCAGTCACGGCCGACGAAGAAGCGAAGCGGGACCCACAGGATCGAGTAGTAGGCATTGCCCATGAGCAAGCGCCAGAAGTGCGGGTCTTCCTTCTGACCTTCGGTGTCGGTGACCGCACCACGGTCGATCTCGACGCCGTTCTTCGGGAGCCGCTGCGCCTGATAGACGCCCATCAGCACGATGGCGGCGATGAACGCATAGGTGAAGATCGCTGAGTCCGTATAGACCGACGAATCCCACCAGTTGGTGTTGAACAGGCCGTCCGCGAAGGCCCATGACAGGAACACGAACAGTGCGGCTGAAATACCTGTCAGCAGGTACATACGATTACGAGTCATCTAAGGTTCCTCCTAGTTCGGCCGACGCTTGGCGAGATGTCGACCACGTTCCGTGAGAGAAAATTGCCGTTCGTTCGGCGTGCTGTGCTCAGTGTCTTCGACTACGTATTGGCTGAGCTTCAGCTCGTTGTAAACCGCGAGTGATATCGGCGCTGCTGCCGGAACAACCTGTGGTTCCTGACGATAGAGCACCTCGTATCTCCCGCTGCGGACGTTGAATCGAAATGTGACGTTGGATGCTCCTGCCTCGTCGTCCGCAAGCAAGCGGAGCAATATGTCTGCGTGAACCGGATCCGCCATCCTTCCCTTCACTTGAGGCTGCTTCACCATCTGCCCATCCATTTCGTTTCCGATCTCGTCGATCACATGAGTGATGATAGGCCCTACCCCGTAACGTTCGTGTTGCCAAAGAAGTGGATGCCGTTACAGGAACGTGACGAAATTTCAGCGCCCCAGCCGGCCGGAGATGATTCGTTGCGCTTTTGATAGGTGTCGTGGGAGCGCGGGCAGCGTTCATCAAATCTGGAGTATGTACATATCGTCGGTTGCTTATTCGGCTAGATTCATCCCGAGACATCACCCCGTGCGGCAGTGGATGAGTCCGATTCCCTCAGAATTGCGATGCAAATCCGTCGCGCTGTTGTCGCATGAGGCGGCAGGACGTGGCCAGCAGCGACGCATGACCGGAGAACATCTCTGGGTCGGACCATCGCCTGCCAGGATCATTAGGCGGGTTCAACAAGATGAACAGATTCGCCCTATGCGTATGAAGTATCCAGAATCATTGCCGTATTCATCACAACTCGTAGTCCCACGTATTGACGCGTCGATTCACCATAACTAGGATTACATCGCGCGGTTTCTGGGGGCCGACAATTGAATCTGAGCCGGGAAAGGAGGGGTGAACATATCGATTTCGTTCCGTCGACTGCGTCATACGGTCGGATTTCCGACTCATGAGTTCGCCTCACGAGGTACAAACACCAACCTTCGAAAGGGAGGGAAGCCGTGGTTGCAAGCACACTGCGCGTTCTCGCACCGATCCGTCTGCGCTGGATCCTGGCGGCGGGCGTCGTCGCGATGCTCTTCTTCACCCAGGGCGTGCGCGGCGACTCACCCCGCACGGTGAACGTCCAGGTCGACCTCTCGAACAACGGCGTGTTCAGCCTGATCCCTGCACCGGGCCATGAAGCACTGGCACAGCAGGGCACCCCCTACTTGGGTGACGTCTTCTCGGGTCAAGCCCCCATCCTTAAGGACGGCTCTCGAGTCGGCAGCTTCTACTTCATGAGCGTCGGAACCGTTCCGCCCGGCGACGACAACTTCCAGAACGGCTCCAACAGCATCTTCGCGGTGGGGCGATTGGAACTCTGGGGCGAAGGGAGCATCGACGTTCAGGGAACGGTGACGTTCTTCGGCGATAGCTACCTCTCGATCACCGGTGGCACCGGCATGTACGCCACCGCGACCGGACAATGCACCGAGACGGCAGGTGACAACGCGCCGGATCAGTTCAGCTGCGAAGTGCATTAGCGAGAACTACTTGGAAGGCCCTCATCGAGTGGCCCTCTTCCGGCGTTGCGGCGCCGGAAGAGGGCCCTCCGGTGATGGTGGCCGTCATCGCCGCTTCGCACAACGCCTCGAGATCGTATGATGGTCGTCGAATTCGAAAGATTCGGCCTATACGACTCCGGAGGAGATGCATGGCGGATTTGCACGACGAGATCACCGAGCGCTTGCACGCGTTCATTGAGGACCAGCAGATCTTCTTCGTGGCCAGCGCGCCGCTCGATGGCAACGGGCACGTCAACGTGTCGCCGAAAGGGCTGGATTGCCTGCGCATCCTCTCACCGACTCGCGTGGCCTATCTGGATCTGACCGGCAGCGGCAACGAGACCTCGGCGCACTTGCTCGAGAACGGCCGCATCACCTTCATGTTTTGCGCCTTCAGTGGACCGCCCAAAATCCTGCGCCTGTTCGGAACAGGTGACGTAGTGCTGCCGGGTTCCGACGCCTGGAACGAGCTGCGGCCCCTCTTTGGCGAGTATCCCGGCGTACGGCAGATCATCACCGCCGACATCCACCGGGTGCAGACCTCCTGCGGCTACGGCGTGCCGCTCTACGACTTCGTCGGCCAGCGCGACACCATGGTCCGCTGGGCCGACAACCGTGGCGAAGACGGCCTGTCGACCTACCGCGCCGAGAAGAACGCAAAGAGCATCGACGGCTTGCCGACTCCTCTCGGCCTGCGAGAGTGACCGAAACCGGCCCGCTACTCCTCGACGAACTTCTTCAAGCGACCCAATGCCAGGTCCCACTGGCGGGAGATCCGGTCTAGCGAGATCCGGGCCTGTTGGAGCTGGACGGGATCGAGCTCCCAGAGATGCTCACGCCCCTCGCGACGGTCCTGCACCAGGTGCGCGTCGGCCAGGACGTGCAGGTGCTTGGTGATCGCCTGCCTCGTCATCTGAGAGCCGGTCGTCAGCCGCGTGATCGAGAGCGGACCCTCAGTGCTGAGCCGATCGACCAGCGACAGGCGTGTTGGGTCGCCCAGGGCCGCGAAGATCGGCGCGGCCCCGGCAATGTCGGACGAGATCGGGTCAGGCAGTGACATAGCGTTCGATGTTCGTGATCTGCGCGGTCCAGCCACCCTCGTTCATGCGGAAGGCCTCATCGCGCCGCTCGAGCGGGATGCCGTCGAAGCCAGATTCGACCACCGTGAGCTCGGTACCGCCATCAACATCAGCCAGTCGAAACTCGACCAGCGTGGTGGGTTCACTGGAGTAATCCTTGTTGGGATCCACCGCGAAGGGATGCCAGCGATAGGAAAAGAGATCTTCCGGTTCGATGCGATCCACAAACAGTTCCATGCTCAGATGCTCGTACCCCGGCGTGGTGATCTGTCCGATCGCCGTCTCGCCCGCGGTGAAACTACCGAGCATCTTCACACCAAACCACTCTCCGAACTGCTCGGCATTGCTGATGGCGTTCCAGACGCGCGATTTGGGCGCCTTCAGCACGATAGTCTTCTCGATACGATCGGTCGACGTGGTCATCTACAACCTCCTGCATTCAAACGCAACCAATACGTTGCATTTTAGCGCCTGACGGCTAAATATGCAACCCATTTGTTGCAGGAAGTGAGATGAAATGCGGGCGTATCGTTTCGGTAGGGGCAGACTGCGTCTGCCCCTGGACTTTGGCACTTTGAGGCATCCGGCGGCGGGATTGCGGCCGGTCAAATGGGCGCGGGCGGGCTCAAAGGGCTTAGGTACGGCGTGCTCCGAGCAGGGCGGCCATCCAGGGCGGGTGCGACTCCAGAATTTCGGTCCAAGTGGTCGGCGATGCCGACCATCTGGGTTGAAAATCCGGGAGTCCCCAGAGGTCCTGGCGATAGCCGTGCCAGAGGTGGCCAAAGGACCAGCGGCGACTCCCGCGCCACCAGCGGGCCAATGATCCCAGAGGTCCTCGCGTCATGCCCCAGACCTGGTAGCCCGCCAAGACCGCCACGCCGAAAACCCAGGCGCGCCACTGCACCCCCAGGATCGTCCCCGTCGGACTCCAGGCTTGACTCTCCCCGAGCCCGAAGTCGGTCTTGAGCTCCCGATGGGTCACCTCGATCTCCCAGCGTTGCCAGGCGTAGCCAAGGAGATCCTCCACCGGGAACGGCAGCACCCAGTGGCCATCCCGCCGCACCGCCGAGACCAGCCAGAACGTGGGATCGCGCTCGACGCGGCGACCATTGCGGATCCGGGAGATCCCCGTGACCACGATCAGGAAGAGGGGCTGGTCGGGAGCGCCTTTGACCAGGACGGGTCCCACCACCCGGTAGGTGCAGGGGACCAGGCGACCACGGACGGGCAGCCGCGTCTCGGTCCAGCCGTCGCGTTCGTGCAACCACGCCTGCGGGGTTTGGATCCGTTGGCCATACTTCCGGGGGCGTCCCCGTCCCTGGGGTGGGTCCGGCAGGGTGAAGAGCGCGCGGTTCTTGGCACACCCGGCCAGCATACTCACCCGGTCGGGCAGCGCCGCCCACAGCTTCGTCGTACTGTAGACCCCATCCCCGATCCCGAGGACCACCTGGTCCGCGCGCTCGGCCGCATCCAGTTCCGTCCGCAGCCACTGCAACTGGTCCCGTCCAGCTTCCCACTCCGTTCGTGGGTGCCAGTCTGCCTGCTCCGTCACGATCGTCGGACGCACCGCCTTCGGGGGAAAGGCGGGGATCAGGCGCAGTGGCAGCGCACGGCTGTCCCCCTCCTCCGTTGGAGGCGTGAGCCAGGCCAGATGACTGAAGCGCTGAGCCCGGTGGATGCCGCGTTTGAAGGGAGGCGAGAGCGGGTTGTGCAGCCAGCTCGTGCCCGGCAGGCGTCGACTCTGGTGCGGGATCTGCAGACCGTCGATGGCCACCAGATAGGGTTGGTCCCGCGCGACGTGCTGAAGCGTCTGCCGCAGGAAGCACCGCACCAACACCGCATAGTCGACGCGCGCCTGACTGAAGAGACGATAGGCGCCACTCCAGTCAAGGTTCCCCAGTCCCAAACTGACCAGCACCTGGGTCAGCGTATGACGGCTGAGGGCGCACAGCAGTCCCACGATGAGGACCCGGAACCGGGCAAAACAGCGCTCCTGGCGCACGGCCTCCCGATGCGCGTCGACCAGGCTGAGAAAGGTGGGCAGCAAGCGATTGGATGACGTGGTAGGCTGCGACATGCGGGACCTCCGAGCCGTCTGGTTGGTGACTTTGAGACACCACCACCCTACGCCGAGGGTCCCGTCACTTCAATCTCTTCCCCGAAAACGCCAAAGTCCAGGGGCAGACTGCGTCTGCCCGTCGTCAAACGAATGTGGGCCTGGCGATCGTTGTCAATCTACGTGGATGTTGTTTGTCGTCGACCGATGGGCGCCATGAATTGTCATCGAAAGATAGAGTCGGCGGCCACATCGAAAGGTGGAGGTGCCATGCGCCGTGGGGACGACGAGGGATCGGGGTCGATCCCGTCCCAGATCCACGCTTCGGTGAGCCAGGGCAGCCCCCGTTCGGCGATCGCCTCGCCGCGTTTGTCTCGAATGACCGCCACCATTCGCTCCGCATCGAAGGTTACGACCACGACGCGATCCGCCCACGCCTGCCCGACGCGAACCGGCCGGTCCCAGAGACTTAGCTTGCCCTGCCGATCAACACTCCGCTTCACCCGCACGGTCGCCAGCCCGGCCCAGACCCGCGCGAGCTGAAAGCCCGCCCGTCCCGTATAGGCCATCCCGGCCGGCCCCGATCCTTTGCCTTCGTTCCACACCGCTTGGAGGGCCGACAGTCCGTCCGCCTCGCCCTGCCAACTCCGCTCAATCGCCCCATTGAAGCGTTCCACGGCCCCATTCCGATAGGGTTTCCCCGGCGGCAGCAGCCGATGCACGATGCCCCCTCCCCACAGCCAGAGGGTCAACCGTCCGGGGACCGCCACGTTGGTCCCCCCTTCCGCCCCGATGAAGCAGGGCCCGCGATCGGTCTGCAGCACCGCCGGTTGTTCGCCACGCCGCGCCATCAACTGGGCCAACCGGGGCAGGACCTCCGCCATCCGTTCCCCGGCCGTCGGCTCGGCCAGCAAGCACGCGCCCGCCCGTGGTCCTTGCACCACCGTCAGATACGAGACCCCCCTTTTTGCTTGAAGTCCGCTTGCCAAACGGGACCGGACGCCGCGGCCGGGGTGGCCCAGCCGAGGGGCTTGGCGGTGGTGGGACGCAACGACGGAAAGCCGTGGTGGCGCAACCAATGCCGAATCGTGACCTCCGAGGGGATCACCGCCGACTGCTCCCGGCGCAACTGCCGCTGGATGAGCCGCGGACCCCAGCCTGGATGGGCTTCCCGCAGGGCGACGATCCGCGCCTGAATCGCCGGTGGTGTGGTCAAGGGATGTGGGGTCGTGGGGCGCCGACTCTTGTAGACCAAGGCCGCCGGCCCACTCCGGCGCGCAGCGCGCACCCACCGCCCCACCGTCCAGACACTGCACCCGATCGCCGCGGCAATCGCCGCGTACGTCCAGCCCTGGTCGGCCAATGCCACCATCCGCTGCCGCTCGGCCACCTCCGTTTCACTCCGCGTCGGCTTGTGTTCGAGGGACTCCATGCGGGACTCCTTCCCACTCATCCCCCTCCTGGCACATCTCCCTTTCGCCTTCCCTTGGCGCCTCTATCTTCGCATGACAATGAATGTCGCCCCTACGAACAACCTCGGGATAGGCTGGATCAACCCGGCTTGCGCCAGACGAAGGCGGCCGCGATGGGATGTCCGCGGAAGCGCTCCCACTTCGGCTTGAGCGCGACCCAGGCATCGTCGATGAGCTGTTCCCGCATCTCGGCCAGGGTCCAGCCCTGATCAAGCGCGACGGTGACGTGCTCGCTCAAATGATGCACATGGGTCTCGATGGCGACATCCTCGCCGGTGGAACTGGTGTAGTGGGTTCTGATCGAGCGCGACGGTGACGTGCTCGCTGAGATGATGCACGTGGGTCTCGATGGCGATGTGCTCGCCGGTGGAGCTGGTGTAGTGGGTCGGCATGCCAGAGGCCATGATGAAGTGCGGATGAAAAGCGATCAGCACCAGAAGTGCGCCGGGACGTGCCAGTCGAAACGCCTCATGGTAGAGGGGTGAGAAATCGGCCAGATGCTCGTCCACCAGGCAGACGGTGACCAGGTCGTAGGTGCTCGACTCCAGGCCGGTCGCGGCCACATCGGCCTCGGTCAGGCGCCGATAGATGCCGCGTGCCGCGGCCCGTTCCAGCATCTCGGGCGTCAGATCCACCCCGTCGATCTCGCCGACGCCGTGCCGCTTGAGCCAGGCGCCAGTGCGACCAGTGCCGCAGCCGAGGTCGGCCACCTCACGACACGCCTCCCAGCGGGGCGTCGTCAGGACGTCGAGCAGCGCAATGTCCATGGCGTCCTCGACGGTCTGCTCGTAGGTCGCAACCCACTCGCCGTAGCCGCTGCGGACGTCGGTCATGCGGTAGCCACGTCGATCGAAATTAGTGAAGTTCGTCATGCGTCAATTATTGGCGAGCGGACGACGCGGCCGCAATCTCGACACGGTCGACTGATTGCTCAGCCAACAACGCACCGCTCGCCACGACCCCCTACGGTGTCGAGCTCGTCATGATGGAGATGTTTGGGTACAGCTCAACCGTCGCGGGTGTCCCGCTGACCGTGACGCTCGCCTCTGCTGCCGACTGTCCATTTGCCGGGACAAAGTCAACGTAGCCGTATCCACCGCCGATGATGTTGCCATTGGCGTCATAGGCGATCGCGGACACCTCAACGTCGTCGACGGTCTCGGCGGTCAGATTCTTCACCACACCGGTAACCTTCGGGAAGTACGAGTCAGGCACAAAATTGACATTCTCGGTGGAGAATATCTGGGCTGTCTTGGTGCTGCTCGGATCTCCTTTGAGCACCTGAACCTCGAGACGGGTTGCAGATGCCCCGTGCGTCACTGAGATGGTTCCGCCGACGCCCAGTTTCTGCCCGCCAAGGATCAAGCTGATGTATCCGTTGTCGGTCCCCACCACGGTTCCGCTATCGTCGTACGCGGCAACTTGATAGAGCGAGCTCTCGAACGGTTGATCGGCATTGGGATTCTCGACGATGAACCCATATCCAACCTCGTGGGTCTCGTCCGACAAACCGAAGCCCTGCTTCGAGATCACCAATGCCTGTCCCTTATCCGGACTCGATGTGCTGTCTTCGAGAGATGTGAGGCCGGATATCGAGGCGTAGAGCTCCACGTGGTCGGGGACATCCGACGTCGTGATCGTCATCGCGGCCCCGCTCGATCCACCGGATGGAATGAAGTTCACAAAGGTGAAGCCACCACCGATGATCGCGTTGCTCGCGTCGTAGGCCACAGCCGAGACTTGAACGTCCTGGAGGTCTTTGGCATACGGGTTTGTCACGATACCCGTAACTTGGGGCAAGTACTCATCCGGGAAATAGGTGGCCTTGTCCAGCTTGAATGGGGTGGTGACGTCGAGCGTCGCACTGTCACCCTGGTTGAAGGTCACGTCCATCTTGGTCGCTTTGGTCCCCTCTGGAAGAAAAGACTCTCCGGAGACCGCGGTCTTTTCGGATGGCAGGAGCAGCTGGAGATAGCCGGAGTCAGTCTCGAGGATTGTTCCGCTGTCATCCGAGAACGCGACCTGATATTGACTCGACTCGAAGGCAAGTCCAGGGTTGGGGTTCTGGACGACGAACGCCCACCCAACCATTCCGCCGTCTTCGCTTGCACCGAATCCCTGATCCACAACCGTGACTGCTTCTGTCTTCGTCGTCTGTGTCGACGGAGAAGTCGATTCCGTCGTCGGCTGAACGGTTGGAATGGACGTGCTGGCCACGTGCGACTGTCGCCGTTTGCTGTGGTGATTGAGTGGCTGCGCTGGCAACCGACGTCGGCGTCACGGCCGCGCGGGATTGGGTTGTTCCCGTTGTCTGGACGACATTCTTGGCGCTCGAGCCACACGCAGCCACCAGAGCTACGAGCAGCAACAAGGCCACTGAACCACATACTTTACGCATGGACGTAGCTCCCCTTATCCAACCGAAGCGTCGAAGGGTCAACGAGGTATTCAATTGGACCTTTGGTCGCGCTACTGCTGTGTCAGCAGTGGCGACATTGAACGCGATCCGTGCCTGGCGCGCAAGAGCCGCTGGTTCGTTTCGTGATTGAGGATAGGAACCGACGATCATTTCGCGTGCGCGCGCGGCTGACACCCCTGCTCTGACGGCGAAAACGCCCGCAGGCAGACGTAGCGGCGACACGTGTGGCCGCCGTCGCGCCCAGGTTATCAGTTCAGCGTGGATGCCGAATGAAATCGTCAGCGACCTGAAGCCGAGTGGGGCTCATTCAGTGCTGTGATGTCGGCACGTGCGCACCTACCCTGCTCTTCAGTCCAACTCGCGCAAGGCGGGCATCAGGAAGAGGACCAGCGCCAGGACCAGCAACAGGCCAGTATTGAGGAAGATCGTCAGCCGCAGACCTGAGTATTCGAGCAGGAATCCGGCAATGAGGACACCCAGCGGAGCGGCGACGGCAGATACGGCGCCGACCAGGCCGAAGACTCGCCCCAGCAGCTCCTGTGGTGTGCGCTCCTGCAGCGCGGTCTGCAGGATCGGGTTCAAAGGACCGATCGCAACACCAGCGATGAGCAGCAGCGCCATCACCACGGCAACGCCGGGGAGGGCCGTCAACCACATCGTCGCGCCCCCAGCCACCAGAAAGGCGCCGATGAAGGTGGCCCGCTTCGGAAGGCGTTGAGCGAACATGCCGTAAAGGAGCACCCCCGCCAGAGCGCCGGCCCCCTCAGCCCCGAAAACCAAACCCAGATCGATGACGCTGCCGAAGATCTGCTTGGCGTAGACGGGCAGGATCACCACGTAGAGGGCCACGCCCGCGAAGTTGGCCATGGCCGCCGCCAGCGCGACATACAGGATGACCCGATTCTGCCGCAACGCGGCAAAGCCTTCACGCAGATCGGCGAAGTAGGAGCCACGGCTGATGCTGGATCGCTTCGCCCCACGTTCGCTCGGCAGCATCGTTCCGATCAACGCGGCCGAGACCGCGAACGTGGCGCCATCCACAAAGAGGACGTTGGTGGCGCCGATTGAGGCGACCAAGACACCCGCCAGGACCGGTCCGAGCAGATTCGAGAAGCTGAAGGCTGAGCTATACATCGAGTTCGCGCGCTCGAGAGGCATATCGGCCAGCCCGGCCACGTCGGGCACCAGACTGCGACGTCCGGTATCTCCCGGCTCACTCAGAAGCCTGGCAATGAAGAGGAGGAGGAGCAACTGCCAGAAAGCCAGGCCAACGGTCTGATAGAGGATCGGGATGAGCGCGATAGCGGCGCCGCTGGAGAGATCCGCCAGCACGCTGGTTCGCTTGAAGCCGAGCCGATCGACCAGTGTCCCGCCGAAGACTCCGGCGATGATGACCGGCAGGATGCTGACGGTACCCGTTATGCCCGTTTTGGCGGCACTGCCGGTTGTGACAAGCACGAACCAGGGAACGGCGACCGTCGTGAGCGAGTTGCCGGTGAGCGAAACCACGTTGGCCGCGACCAACGAGATGATCGGTGCGCGCCGCGCGGAATAGCCGCCGACCGCCGCGGATGCCATGGGGAACACCTCCACGCGGGCGTCAGAACAGCATGCAAGCGAAGCCAAAATGCTATTCTGTCCCACTATAGCACTCGCGACTCAGCGAGGCCTGGGAGTGGATTCGTCAGTCACCGGAGTTGCGCATGACCACGATCAAGCACGATTTCGCCGGCACTCCCGCCCAGCAGGTGCTGCAACGGGCGATCGTCGATCATTACACTGGAGATCCACGAATTCTTGCGGTGGCCGTCTTCGGCTCGCTCGGTCGTGGAAGCTGGGACGCGTACTCTGACGTTGACCTCTCTCAGCCGCAACGTGAGGTGCTTCGTCTCGTCCGCGAGCGGTCCGGCAACTCCAGGTAATGTTCAGCCGGAACATTCACGACCTTCCGCTGGATCAAGGTCTCTCGTGATCGATGATCACCGACTTCTGCTGCTCTGATTCCCACCCGCAGCGACTTGACAACCACGCTCCCACCCACTACAAAGATTGTGAGCGCTGTCACAATCGCCATCCGGAAGGGTGACGCTCGTGGAACTTCGCGATGCCACGATAGCACGCCGTCGACTGCCGATCCTGGCTCTGCTGACCGGTACCGGCGTTTCTATGGTTGGCTCGCTGATGACCCTGATCGCCGTCCCCTGGTTCGTCTTGCAGACGACCGGCAGCCCGGCGAAGACCGGCATCACCACGGCCGTCTGGGTTCTGCCGGTGATTCTCTCCGGAGCGCTGGCCGGACCAATCGTCGACCGCGTCGGCCATAAACGAGCCGCCATGATCGGCGATGCCGGTGCTGGCATCTGCGTCGCGTTGGTTCCCATCCTCTACCAGTCCATCGGACTCGCGTTTCCAGCACTGCTGGGGATCGTCTTCATACGTGGACTCTTTGACTTCCCTGGTCGAACCGGACGCAGCAGCCTCCTCCCACATCTGGCCGAACTGGCGGACTGGCCACTCGAGCGCGCCAATTCCGCCTTTGCTACCATCCGCAACCTGGCGGTGCTCCTGGGTCCCGCCATCGCCGGCCTGCTGATCGCGCGCTTCAGCGCCAGCAACGTCATGTGGTTCGATGGCGCCAGTTACGCCTTCTCGGCCGCCGTGACAGCCGTCTTTGTGCCTGGTGATCACCCCACCGACACGGCGCACGAGCCCTATCGCGAGCGACTGCTGGCCGGGTACCGATTCGTGCAGCAGGACCGGCTGCTGGTGACGCTGCTCGCCTTCGTCACCGTCAATATCTGCCTGACCTCGCCCCTCTTCGACATCGAAATGCCAGTCGTCGCCCTCCACGTCTACGACAGCGCCGTGGCATTGGGGTTGATGTCGGCCAGCTACGGTGCGGGCGCGCTCGCGGCCACGTTCCTGTATGGAGCAATCGGCCAGCGGCTTGCGCGTCGCCTGCTGCTGATCGGTTCGGTCTTCATCGGCGCGTCCACGGTTGGCGCACTTGCATTGCAGCCCTCAGAGGTCGTCGCGGTGCTGCTCCTGGGCGTCGCAGGCTTCGCGGCTGGACCGATCGGGCCACTCTACCAAACGGTTGTGCAAGAACGGGTCGTGCCTGACATGCGTGGCAGAGTCTTTGGGCTGAGCGGCGTCACCTTCATCGCCATGCCGCTCGGTGTTCTCGGCGCCGGATTCTTACTGCAAACGGCGGGCATTCGACCAACTTTGGGTTTGCAGGCTAGCACCATGTTCATCGCCGCGGGAGTGCTGGCGTTTCTGCCGGTGCTCCGTGACATTGATTCCCAAACGACACCCGAAAAAGTGGAGCGTGCCGTGAGCCTTCCGTCATTTGGATCTCACCGTCCCCAACTCTCTGAAACTCGAAACTACGCCACTCGCGGACGGACAGACGAATCGGCATCCGGCACCAATACGGCCGGCGCCACATCGGAAACCGATGACTCAATACACATCGCCCGCTCGGGCGGCGTCATGCTCGAGCGCCACCAAGGAGCACTCATGACCGATCGAGACGATCGAGATCCGACGGCAAGACCGTGGCTAACCGGCCAGACGCGTGGTGGTTGGCTCGAAGAAGTGATCAAACGGGCGGAGGCCGAAGGACAGTTCCGCAACCTTCCGGGCGAAGGCAAGCCGCTGCCGCAGTCGAACCCGTACGAGGCACTGGATGAGTGGGCCATGGCGCACCACATTCTCAAGCAGTCGGGCTTCCTGCCGCCCTGGCTACAGCTACGCAAGGAGGTCGCGGCCGAAAAAACAGCAGTGGTCGAAGCGCTCGACGAGTTCAAACGGCAGCGAAGTCTGTTCGATACGGCTGATCCCTGCCAGGCTCGGACCCTGCAGCGGTTGGCGGAGCATTACGTGACGCTGGCCCGTGAGATCAACAAGAAGATCGACGAGCACAACGCCCTGCGTCCGAGCGCCATGCCGGAGCTGATCCGCTTCCAGGAGGACGCCGTCCGTATCGGGTAGCGCGGTGGAAGTCGGGCTTCGCCCAGCGTTCACCCGGGACTAACCATTCCCTCCTTAGCTCGCCCTTTACACGGTCTTTGATTCGTCAATTCGGTAGACGCCCGGAATTCGCGCGGGGCTGAAGCCGCAGCGCTGATCTAGCGAAGCCCGCTCATGGTCTTCGAGGAAATAAACCGGTACTCAGTCCATGTTCACCCGGGACTAAAGATCCCGGGCTAACCCAAACGAAGCCCGACCCACTTCGTGGGCGCCCGGGGGCTGAACGTACGCAGGTAAACGCAGGGGAGGGACCTGTGCCCTCCCTTCGACCGAAGGTCGAGAGACCGCAACCGGCTACCCAGCTCTGTCGTCCATCACCATCCAGAGGAAGCGTCAAAGGCCCTCACGTCCACCCCTCCACCAACCGTTCGGCGTAATCGGCGGCTTCCTGGGCGTTGGGCCAGTTCCGCTGGAAGGCGTTGTAGGCGATTGAGTCGAGCCCAATGTGCATCAGACAGCACCGCAAGCGAGTATCGAGGTCGGTCGTGTCGGTGTAAGGGATCCGCGCGAAAATCGTCGAGCAATCGCCGGGCGATGTCGATCTCGCCGAATTGGGGAAACCAGGGCTGGTAGAAGACGAACCAGGCGACGTCGTAGAGCGCATCCCCAAAGATAGACGAACCCCAATCGAGCAGCGCCGTGATCCTGCCATCGGCCACCAGCACGTTGCCATTGATCGAATCGGAGTGGACCAATTGGCGTTGGCCCGGGCAGTGCTCCACCAGCCCCTCGAACCGGCTCCGGAGACGATTGAATGCGTCCATGCCCAGCGGCGATGCCGCCAGATTGGCACGCCACCCCTTGATCAGGCTGCCGGGCGAGTCGTCCTTGTCGTCCAACAGGAACGAACGCCAGGTGGCGTGGGGCGCATTGCCGGAGCCATCCCAGATGCCGAAGCCCTGCGTGCCGGAGAGATCGACTTGCCGCAACGCACGCAGCACGGCCAGCAACGACGGGAGGGTTTGCTCCAGTTCTTCGGCGGAGAGCCGCTCCAGATAATCGCCCCGGACGAAGGGAGAGACGGCAAAGTAACGATCACCGACCTGACCATATCCCGAAATGGCCGGGATCGGCAGATCGGTACTGGCGAAGCGGGCCGCGAAGGCGTCTCGCTCGAAGTTGTCGGCAAAGAGGCTGAAGCGGATCACCTGCTCCACGCCGTCGTGCATGAAGGCATACGCCTGGGACCAGGCACCCGCGCTCAACGCTCGAAACTCAGAGACACCCGGTCCATAGCGCTCGCGCAAGAACTCAGTCGTCTCGGTTAAATCCACTCGCGGAAGCTCAGACATATCGAGATTATAGTTGGCGCTCAGCGCTACTCGTGCGTCCACACGAATGCTATTCTCGAGCCTGCATTGCAACGAACTCGATCGCGAGAGGAGTCCACACCGATGGAGCTACCAACCAACGCGGCGCTGCTCGTGGTCGACATTCAGATCGCCATCAACCGGCCGGAGAAGGGCCCTCGCAACAATCCGCGGGCCGACGAGAACGTGGCGCGGCTGCTGACGGCATGGCGTAAGTTGGGCCGGCCGATCTTCCACGTCAAGGACAATTCGACGTCCCTCGACTCCGCCTTTCATCCGTCAAAGCCCGGAAACGCCATCCAGCCCTACGCGCAGCCACTGCCAGGTGAACCTCTCATCGAAAAGGAGACGCACAGCGCCTTCATCGGCACCGACCTGGAGGCACAACTGCGGAGCGCGGGAATCGACACCGTCGTCATCGCCGGTTTCGTCACCAACCACTGTGTGGAAGCCACGGCGCGAGTCGCGGGCGACCTCGGCTTCAGCTACCTACGTCGTCTCCGACGCCACCGGCACCCACGACCTGACCCGCCCGGACGGCAGAGTGTTCGACGCCGATCTGGTGCACGCGGTCTCACTAGCCAACCTCCACGGCGAGTTCGCCACCGTGGTTGAGACGGACGAGGTGTTGGCGGCGATGAATGCCAACCAAACCGCGGGGGTTTCGAACGCATCGTCATGACGACGCGGCGTTGCAATGGGTTTTGGTTTGGGAGAGCGATCGTAGGAATCGGCGAAACAAACCCGCACGCGCTCGCCGTTCGCGCCGGGCTGAAGCCGCAGCGTCAACGACGCGTGGGCGCGATGAATCGTGCCCCTACGAACGTACGCGTGTTCCCGTAGGGGCGACATTCATGGCGCCCGGTAGATCTGCCGCTGCGACCTGCCACACGCCATCTATTTCGCGACCGTCGATGTCTACCCCCGCACAACCTTCGCGGCGCTCTCGATCTGCTTTAGGTGCGGACGCTCGTGGCGCGCGATGCGCTGGGCATAGCCTTGCACCGTCCGCTCCAGCGGGGCTCCGGCGCCGGTGACCGTCGCCGAACGGCTCCAATCTTCGGGAGAGAGGGACTGAAGAGCGTTCATGAGCTTCGTCCGCTGCTCGGTATAGGCGCGGAATGACGCCCCGAACGGCAGTTCCCGGTAATTGGTCTGCTTGATCCAGGTGCGCGGGTTGATGGCGCGGATCGTCGGGTGATCCTCGTTGAGGATCGTCACGATAGAGTCGCCCCACTGGTCGGCGCAGGCACGCATGTGGGCCAGGATGTCGTTGATGGACCACTCGTCGTCGCTCGGCGGGGTGTGTAGCTGCTCCTCGGTCAGACCCTCGACGCACACGGCGATTCGCTCCGGGGCGGCGACCAGGATGGAGATGATCTCCTCGACGACGATTACCGGCCTGGGCATGCGGCGACGTCCTTTCGCGCGGTTCTCACGACTCCACGGGATTCGGCGGAGTCATTGTAGAACAGACGTTCAGTGGCAGTCACCACATGGGATGTGAGGTGTGGAGGTATGTGAGCTTAGTCAGGCTGGTCGATGAAGACGGTCCAGCGCTTGACGCTGACCAGCTCCAGCATGCCGTTCTGGTACCAGGGGTCGTCCTTCGTCCGCTCCCTGACCTCGGCCTCGCTCGCGGCCCGCACCACCAGTACGCCGCCGCCCTCTTCTTCAAACGGACCTCCAAGCGTGATGAACCCGTCGTCGACCAGCCCGTCGATGAACTCGGCATGCTGATCCCAATAGGCTTGCTGACGAGACGGCTTGCTCAGATCTCGGTTGGGCCCGGCCTTGGAGAGCATCATGAAGAAGGTTTTGCCAATCCGAGTCTGTGCTTGCTGCATCGTGGCTGTCTCTTCCGCCATGGAGTCACGTCTCCTTAATCGATCGGCAAGGGCACAACCATAGGTTGCCAGTGAGCGGTCCGTCGCAGAAGATCCACTGAGACGCAAAACGAGGAACGAATTGGTTCCGTCATCGATCGAGCGACCACGGCAGCCAAACCACTCGCGGCATGGAGCAGGAAAATGGCAGATTCACGTCCCGATGGGCTCACCCTCGACAACTGGCAGGAAGGCCCCTGGAACCGCTGGGCCTACCAGCACGTCAGCCACCTGATCCCGACGGCGCTCATCAGCCGTGGGGCCGGGCCGATCGCCGCGTTCGAGCGTCGACCGCGCGACCTGAGCGGACTGCGTTTCGAACGGGCCGACGGCGGGACGATCGCGCTCCACGAGATGCTGAGCGAGACTTACACCGACGCCTTCGTCGTGCTGCGGGACGGCGCCATCCTCTACGAGCGTTACTTCAACGGTATGAGCGACGCGACCCTGCACCTCTTCCAGTCGGTCTCCAAGTCAGTCACCGGCATGTTAACCGGCATTCTGGTGGCCGATGGACGGCTGCGGCTGGACCGTCGGATTGACGACTATCTGCCCGAGTTGCGAGACAGCGGCTACGCCGACGCCACCGTACGCGACGCGCTCGACATGCTCGTCTCAGTCGTGTACACCGAGGATTATGACGACCCATCCAGCGAGATGAACCGGCAGGACCGCGCCGCTGCCTGGCGTCCACTGCTCCCGGGCGACGTCGACGGGCTCTATAACTTCGCCGCGACGATCCGCAAAGATGCCGCACACGGTGAGATCTTCCAGTATTGCTCGCTGACGACCGACGTCCTCGGCTGGGTCCTCTCCCGCGTCTCCGGGCTCTCGTTTGCCGAACTGCTGTCGCGCGAAATCTGGTCGAAACTCGGCTGCGAGCACGACGCCGTCATCACGGTGGATCACTTCGACAGCCCGTCGCCCAGCGGCGGCATCTGCACCACCGCCCGTGACCTGGCCCGCTTCGGGCAGATGGTGTTGCGGCAAGGTTTTGCCAACGGCGAGCAGATCGTCCCCGCCGCCTGGATCGACGACACGCGCTTCAATGGCGATGTCGAGGCGTTCGCGCGCAATCCCGAAAGCGCGTGAAGCCGCCCAGGCGCCGCCTATCGCAACTACTTCTGGGTGACGAACGACGAGCAGGGCGTCTTCTACGGCACCGGCATCTACGGCCAGCACCTGTGGCTTGACCCGAGCACCGGCGTGGTGATCGTCAAGCTCTCCTCGCGACCAGCCGCGCTGGACGACTCCCTGGGCGATCTCACCATGCGCGCATTTGCGGCAATCTCTGCGTACGTACGCGAGTCATCGTAGTGGCGGGACCTGTGCCCGCCAGTAGGCCCGCAGGCCCGTCATTCGTGCGCGGCATGCAAGGTGATCGAGGAAATTGATCGGTACGCGTTCCACGTTCACCCTGGGTTGAAAACCCAGGCTGACTTAGACGAGGTCCCTAAACGGACTGAGCCCCTTCGTCTGTACGGGCGACGCATGCGTCGCCCACCACGCTGGCGCGACTCATCATGCCCCTACGTACGTACGCTTCATCTCGTAGGTTCGACCCTCCGTGGTCGCCCTCCTCGCTGGAACTCGACGCGCCTTACTTCATCACCCGAAACCGCAGACTGGTGATCTTGCCGGTGGCCGTGACCGCGGTCCGCTCCAATTGGATCGGCGAGGCTCCAACGTGCTCAAAGAGGCGCACGCCGCTGTTCAGCAGCACCGGACAAATGTGCAGCACGAGCTCATCGACCAAACCCGCCGTCAAGCACTGCTGATCGATGCTCGCGCCCAGCAGCGCGACCTTCTTCTCGCCCGCCGCTTCCCTGGCCAACGACACCGCGCGCTCGATTCCGCCAGTCACGAAGGTGAAGGTCAGACCGCCCAGTGTCAGCGGCTCGCGAGCTTCATGCGTCACCACGAACTGCGGCACCGGTAACCCGCCGTAGGGCAGTGCGTCTTCGTTCATCGTCCCTTCGCGGAATCCGCGGTTGCCGATCACCACCGCGCCGACCTCGCCCATCACCTGGTGCGCCATTTCATCCGTTCCATAGCTGAAGGTCCAATTGACGTCGTCGTTCGGTCCGGCGATGTAGCCATCCAGCGACATCGTGACGTGCAGCATAACGTTGCCCATGAGCGGTGCTCCTCTATGCAATCGATTCGACGTCTCGAGGCGCGGCACCGCGCCCGTCACTCAGTTGTCGCTTGAGAAGATGTGAATTCGACGACGCATCCCCATCGGATCGCGATCACCACCTGGCGCGGCAAGCGCTGCATGCGCGTCTCGGTCGTCAACTGGCAGACGAACGCCCGCGACGTCGAGCGGGCCGTGCGGGCGGTGGAGAGGGGTGGAGCGGGAGACGCGGTACGAGGATGAAGGTCGTTGACCAACGATGTGAATTGGCGTCCGACATTCGCCCACGGTTGAAAACCATGGGCTAGCCAAGACGAAGTCCCTAAACGGACTGAATCTTCACATCCTGACGTAGCGGCGGCACCTGCGGCCGCCGTCGCGCCCGACTCCCAATCACCGGATCAAATCGTCAACCACAACAACAACGCGAGATGTCCGCAGCCTGCTCATGATTGGCAACACATTTCACCCGATTCAGCGCCAGAACCCAGTCCCTTGAGTGGACTTCGTCTTTGTAGCCCGGCGAGTTTACTCCCGGGCGAACGTGGAGCGCTGGCCAGCGCACTTCGACAGCGCCCGTCGCCAACGCTCCGGCACCCGACGCGCCGCATCTACTCCAAAAGCTTCAGCTTGTCGACGATCTTGTCGACCGTCTTGCGTTCGGCGCGTAGGGCGATGCCGACCAGATCCAGCTCGGTCCGCTCGACCGCTTTGACGACCGCCCGGTTATCGACATCATTGTTGGTCACGAACATCTCTTTGGTGTAGACCGCGGGCGTCACGCCTCGGCTGAGCGCGCGATCAAGGGCGCGGGTCAGACCGGCGCTATCGGCCCCATAGACCAGCACCGGTTGCGCAAAGAGGGAGGCGTACAGCGTCCCGGAACCGTCCTCATACGGCTCACCGATGCACTCGGGAGATTGCGCCGCGATGCCGCTGGCCAGAAACGCCGCCACGTTGACCTTCTGCCAGGATTCCAGATCGCCGCGAATGATTAGCGCGATCTTCGTATCGAACTGCACCTGATTGACCCATCCTTGTCTGCTTGCTTCGGCGGTCAGTCCCGCCCAATTGCTCTGCTGCGACGATCATAGCCGCTCCGGCTTGCGACCGGCCAGCAGCGCCAGCTCGCGCCATTTCCAATCGCAATCAACCTCTTCAAACCCGATTTTCCGCAGCCAGCGCAGCTGCGTCTCGAGGTCGAGCAGAATGTTGGTCTCATCTTCAGCGACTGCCGAGCGCCTGCAGGAAGCGTTGGTGCAGCTCTGAAGTGGGCGAGGCGACGTGCTCCAGATTGCAGAAGACGCCCCCTGGATGAAGTCGCTGGAAGACCTCGGCGTAGAGGGCGCGCTTGCGCTCGTGACATAGGTGGTGGATGGCGAAGGAGGAGACCACGGCGTCGAATTCACCCCAACCGCTGGGGAGCGGCGACGACAGATCGTGCTCGCTCACCTCGATCTCCGGACTGGCGGCGAAGCGCTCCCTTGCCCGCTCCAGCATGGGACGCGAGACGTCCACCGCCACCCCAGTCACGCCCGCACGTGCCGCCTGCACCAGCGCCAGCAGATATCCGTCACCGCAGCCGAGATCCAGCACGCGGATCGGTCCCTCCGGCAGGCGCTCCAGGAGGAGCGACTCCCCCACCTCCCGATGCGGGATCTGGGCGGCGATGTTCAGGTATGTGGCGGTCTTCTCTTCGGTGTCGTATTCACGCATGACGAGTCCGGCCTCCATTGGTGGGCGATTGGCGACGCGGGTTCGATGATCGCACGAAGATGTGGGATGTAGGGTGGTTTGGGAAGCACGAATTGTCTCAAGACCGCGCTGGGCTGATGGTCATTGACGACATAGATGGGCAATTTGGTTGCGGTCTCTCGACCTTCGGTCGACGGGAGGGCACAGGTCCCTCCCCTACGTTTGCCCACGTATGTTCAGTCCGTTTAGGGACTTCGTTTCGGTCAGCCGTGGGTTTTCAACCCAGGGCGGGCGCGGGCGAGGGACGATTGCGGACGTAATTCAATAACCACCATAACACCCGGCGCGGGCGCACAGCAGTGCGCCCCTACCGAAACCGGGCAGCCAACGGGTACGCTCGTAGGGGCGGCATTCATGACGCCCAATGTTCACACCAACCGACCAACGATGGGGTTGGGGAATTGGTTCACGCCCCGCTTTGCTCGTGCCAATTGAGGACGCGCATCGCGCGCAAGGTGTTCCAACGGCTGGGGTGGCCGTCGCCATCGTCCACCGCGAAGTGGATTTCGCCGGGGTAGCTGTACTCCATCAGCCAGGTGCCGTCCGGCTGGCGTTTGGAGCGGACCAGATCGATGGCTTCGTCGAGGCGCGGGTCCGGCGCGTCCCCGACCGAGCGGAAGTAGTCCAGCCCGCGCAGCACGTCGTAGTGCCACCAGACCGGATAGAAGAAATGGAGCCAGTCCGGCTTGACGATCTCGCCGGTGCTCTTACGGCGCATCAGCTTGCGCTCCACCAGGTACTCCTCGCCCCGGCGTCGCGCCGCGATCAATTCGGCGGAGCCGCCGGTGGCGCGCTCGTACTCAAGCAGCCCTTCCAGCACGTCGATGGTGGTGTCGAACGAGGAGCGGACAGAGCCGTTCTCCGCCTCGCAGTTCCAGCCGCCATCCTCGAGCTGTTCGGTGAGGAGACGGTCGACGATCCGCGTTACGTCCTGTCCGAAGTAGGCGCCCAATGAGACGGTGCGGCCGTTGATGCAGGGCTCGACCTCGCCATCGAAAAAGGGTAGGTCGTCATACTCCCAACGGCAGTTCTCACGCACCTGCTCCACGGCCCGGCGCACCCGTTCGTCGTTCGGATCGATGCCGAACTCCCACAGCAGCTGCAACACCGGCAGCGTGGAAATCCAGGGCTGACCCAGGGAGCGGTCGTAGGGATAGTCTCGTCCCGGGAAACAGGCGCCTTCTGCCCACTGCCCATCATCACCTTGCAGCGCCAGCAGTCTGGCGCCCCAGCCCACGTCGGCGATGCGTGCACGCTCCACCGCGACCACGTCATCCGGCGCGTGGACCAGATCACGCATCACCTGCCAGCGGATGGCGGGGTCCGAATCAAGCAGCCAGTTCATGACATCCATGCCGTCGAAATTAACAGGACTCAGCGCTGGGAGTCAACCTGTACCTGGAGTTCGGGAATCATCGATTGCCATGGTCAGCGCTGTCACGAGCGTGTTGCGCTGAGCCCTAAAAATTGCACGTCTTTGTCTCACGACCGCGTCTACGCTGGGGACAGGCGTGGCCGCGGACCCCACAACCTGGTTGTGTCGATTGGCTCGCACCTTTCCGCGGCCACGCCGGGCCCACCACCGTCTCAGGCGATATGTCGCCTCTACGTAACCGCGTCTCGCGGGCGTGCCCGGTTTCTGCTATCATCGCCCGCCAGTTTCCGGTCAAATAACACGCCACGCCGACGGTCCGATCTCACGTCCATCTGACCTGCATTGACGTCAATGAGGGGAGCGCAGCCATGTCGATGTACTCATTCCTCTCCATCTGGGAGCTGGAGGCGCCGATCGAGGAGGTCTGGGAGGTCATCCGTCAGGCGGACGGCTATTCCGAGTGGTTTCCCTACATCACGGAGTCGAGCCAGCTTGAGCCCGGGGATGCTGACGGCGTCGGCGCGCTGAGCCGCTCGGTCTGGCGCTCGGCCCTCCCCTACGGCTTCGTCATCGATACGCGAGCAATCCGCGTCGAGCGACCGCATCTGCTCGAGCTGGCGGCCTCGGGCGGGCTGGTCGGGACCGGGCGCTGGGAGCTCTCGTCTGACGGCCCCATCACCCGCGTGGAGTACCACTGGAACGTGCGCACCACCGCGAAGTGGATGGACGTCGTCGCGCCGCTGGCCAGCCCTGCGTTTGCCTGGAATCACGGCATCATCATGCGCTCGGGCGGCGAGGGACTCGCTCAGCGCCTGAACGCGCGACTGGTGCGCAACCAGTCCTTCACCGAGGAGGCGTCGAGCCCCGTAGCGGCCATCGCGTCAATTGCCGGGATCCTCGCACTGCCGATCCTGTTGCTGAGGATCGCGCGGCGATTCGTCAGGAGAGGTTGAACTGGAGCATTCGTGGCTGTCGATTGCCAGCCAGGATTGTCACGGACTGTCCCGTAAGGGCAAGAGCTGAAGCTCCGGCATGGGGAAGTCTTTCGAATTGCCGGTCACCAGGGTGGCCTGCCGCTCCAGAGCCACGGCGGCAATCAGTGCGTCGGTCATTGAGAGTGCTACACCCAGCCGTGCGAAGTCATGGCGAAAGATGCCAGCCTGGCGCGCAGCCTCCTGCGTAATCGCCCAGTAGCGGACGGCCGCAAAGAACTGATCCCACAATGGCCGATCCGCTGCCCGTATCCCCGTATAGAATTCGCCGACATTGACCGAGCAGACACCGAGCTCCTCGCCCTGGGCAATCAGCCGATGCACCAGAGAAAAGGCCGGCTCGCGGCGCTTCGAGAAATCGATGAGCGCCGTCGTGTCGAGCAGGTAGCGACTCATGACCGTTCGATCAGACGCCGCACCCGCTCCTCATCGGCCCGCCGCGAAGCCCGCACCCACTCCGCCGCTGCCTCGCTGGTCTCCCAGCCAGGAATGTCCACGTCTGCCAGCGATCCACCAGCTTTCTCGGCAATCTCGAGTAGACGTTCGTGACGCAGCTTTTCCTCAATCGCGTCCGAGACGAAGGCGCTGCGATGACGTGGGCCGACCCGGCGATCGATTTCGTCGATCAAGTCTTTGGCGACGACGATGTGCGTGCGTGTCATTTTGTTGCTCATCTTGACCCTCCCGTTCACGCGAGAAGTCCCTCTCGAATATATCACACAGCTGTGGGATTTCTCGAACCCCACTACGTCGTGAAACCGTGGCCAGACTGGGCTGACCACCTGAATCGACACCCATGGACGACACGCGTATTAACTCGTCACAGCGCCGCACCGATGCGGTCCGGCGTAGAAGGCAGTCACAGATGGCGTTCGTCACTGGATCAGGCGGCGTTCGACCGGGATGGCACGGAACGAGCCCCCCGCGCTCACGGCCCCTGGCTGGGCGGCGAGAGGATGGTGACGTCGACCAGCGGCGTGACGTCCTTCTCGTGCGCGTTGACGGTCCGCTGCACCTCGTTCGTGATGCGGTCCTTGAGCGCCTGGTTGGAAGCTGTTGTTCCGGGCTTGCGCTGTGCGTAGATCTGGATCAACAGCGTGTTCTGGCTCTGAATGTTCGCCCGGGTGAACTGTACGGTCGTCGAAGCTGCCTCGACGGTGCCATCCTGCTTCATCAGGTCCAGCACGGTCGACCGCACCCGCTGCTCGACCGTCGTTCGTTGCAACGTCGGGGAGGTCGTGCCGAATTGCAACAGCATGAGGCCCCCCAACCCCGCGATGGTCCCCGCGAGAGCCAGCCAAACCACCCAGCGGCGTCCGCGGCTGTAACGCGGACCGGATGGGCTGAGCCCAAAGAGACGAAAGACGATCGCACCGGAAAGGTTGATCCCGACCAGCTGCAATCCGAGCAGGAATCCACCACTGAGCACCAATTTCCAGCGGCCCATCACCGTCGCCATGCCGATCAGCGCGGCAGGCGGTGCCAGTGCCGCCGCGACCAATATGCCGATCGCCGCACCCGAGACCAGGCTGCTCCTTTGCGACTGCGACAGGCTGAGGGCGCCCGCCGCTCCGGACGCCAATGGCAGCAGCACCGACGTCGCCGAGATGTTCGCCGTGGATGCCATCGATTGCGTGACCGCCGACTGCCCAAAGATGACGGAGAGCAACCCAGCGGTGACGATGGTCACGCTCAATGCGGCGACGTAACGCAATATGGTGTGCCACAAGAGCGAGAGGTCGCCTCTGGCGGTCGCGATGGCGGTGTTCATGGCCGGACCGGCGAAGGGGGCGATCAGCATCGCGGCGACCAGCAGGAAGCTGCTGTTCAGCAGCAGACCGAGCCAGACGACGACGCCGGCCGCCGTGGCGTACCCGAGGAACCCTTGCCAGGAGCCGATCGACTGCAGCCCGGCGATCAGGATCTCCATCGGACTGCGCGCCGTTACGTCGACTGCCTGCTGCGCCACCTGAGAGGCTGGCGGTTTCAACGTCAGCACACCTGACGGCACGACCGACGCATGCATGTCGTCAATAGACTCAATGGCACTGAGGAACGGACCGACGTTGTTGTTCGGCACATAGACTACAACGAGATCGAGCGGGCCGCCGCCGCTCCCGCTCGCCTGCGTCATGCTCAGGTTGGTGCCGCGGCAGTCTTCGGCCGATCGCAGCACCTGCTCACCTTCACCCCGTGGAACCTGCACAAAAATCTGGCGCACGTTGTCTCCTCATTCCGGGCACGCCAGACGTCACGCCGCCCATCTACGTAATTCGCAACGGCTATTCCGTGATGTGGCTGTCTCTTCCGAGCGGTTTCGCAATCGGACACCCACCACGGAGAGGTTTGCCGCCAATCAGGAGGCCACGGCGTCGACGCGGTCAGCTCCGGCCGACCCGGTCGGGAGGAGCATCGGCCGGCACACCAGGCCGGCAATGGCCCGGCGCGGCTCTCGCCGCTGCTGTCACGTTCGTGTTGCGCTTCGCCCCAAATTGCCACATCTTTGATCTTCATCGACATCTATCCTCGGTGCATGCGCGGCCGCGAACCCCACAACCTGGTTGTGTCGATTGGCTCGCACCAGTTCGCGGTCGTGCCGCCAGGACTCAATCAATCCGTCATCGAGGAGGCGGTCAGTCCAGCCGCGGCGGGTAGGGCAGCTGTGGGGATGTTCGCGCTGTCGATCGTGTTGTTGCGCTTGGGCGCCGTATCCGCGACAGGTGACGGTCCGTCGACGTCACAGGCGCTCGATGTCCCGCGCCACAACGGTCAGATCTTCATTCAATTGATGGCCGCCGGTCGTCTCCCGCATCGTTGCGCCGGGTAATTCCGCTCCGTAAAGCGCCACGTGCGTGAAGGGCACCGTCTGGTCGTCGCGGCTGTGGTACAGGAACACGGCAGCGCCCGTGGGAAACTTCGCGCCCAGGTCCTCAGGCAGGGTAAACCCCTCGTACACCCAGTCGCCGCCGCCGCCGGGATACGGCGCCGCAATGAGAAAGACGCCGATGATTGGCCGGGTATGCGTGATCTCTTCGCCGAGATATCTGGCCAGAAAATACGCGCCGAGCGAGTGTCCAACCGGGACGATCTCGCCGTCTAACCCGTCCAGCCCCTGGCTTATGCAGAGTTTCCACGTCGCATAGTCCGGTGCGCCCTCATTCGGTATGCGCGGATAGACAACCTCGTACGTTGCTCCGAGCGCCCGGCGCAGGCTGACGACCAGCTTGCCGTCAGCCTCATGGGCCCCGTCGCCTCCACCTTGAATGAACAGCACCTGCCTTTTCATGCCGAGATCCCATCTTCTTCACGCTGCGAATGACAACGGTCATCTACCCCAGCCACCAAGATTTCGGCTCCATGGCGCTCGAATGACCGCTCGCGGGGCATAATGCCCCGAGCACTTCTCTCATTGATTTGTCGTGCTGAGTCGTCGTGAATCGACATCGAGTTGTGTTGCGAGAGTCGAATGAGACCGCGTTGCAGAATCCGATTGACACGCGCCCAGGCACGCCGATTAGAGCGGCCCACCCATGCTGGCCTATGTGCTGGTCTGGTATCGTCGCCTGTATCGCCTGTCCCGTTGAGATCGTTTGGAACCAGGAGCTCACGCCTATGGCGCCCACCGCTGGGCAGTTCGTCACCGAGACGTTCGACTACGACAGTGGACGACAGGTCACGGTGTACGTCCCGCCGTCGCCCTCGGAGTCCATCGTCTTCGCCGGTGATGGCGGATGGCATATCTTGAAGTTGGGCGAGGCCCTCGAGGGCGCCAATGCATCGTCCACGATGATCGTCGGCGTTCACGGACGTACCGATGACCGCATGCGGCTCCGAGAGTACTCTCCGATGTTTGATGCGGACCGTTTCACGGCACACGAGAAGTTCTTCGTCGACGACGTGCGCCGCTGGGTGGAATCCCGTTTCGGCGTCGCGCTGGCCGCCCAGCGCACCGCGGTGTGGGGGGCTTCCATTGGAGGAGAGCTCGCGCTCGCGGTTGGGCTGCGCCATCCGGACATCTACGGCGCGGTCTTCTCCGCTTCGCCAGGCGGAGGCTACCGACCGACCGCCGCGTTGCCGGGTCTGATTCCGCGCGTCTACCTCGTCGCCGGAACTGAGGAGCCGTTCTTTCTCGAGAACGCCACACGCTGGGCCATCGCGCTGCGCGACGCGGGCGCGGATGTGGTCATGACCGAGCGAGTGGGGTCGCACGGCGGCGCCTTCTGGCAAGACGAGTTCCCGCTGATGGTGGCGTGGGCGTTTGGACGCTGAGCGCCACACGTCACTCGCGCGGGCGCCCTCACCTGATCGAATCGCGCTGATGTAGCGGAACGAGAGGCGATCGCGAGGACGATGGCCCATCCCGGCCAGGTCCGCGGCCGGACCCCAAAGCCGGTCTGCTTCGGTTCGAACGGGAGACGTTTCTCTTGGTCGTCGTCGCCCATGCCATCTGCTTCTCGATCGTCCATTCACAATGTGTCATAATCCCGGCGCAGGAAGCAATGAAGTCCAGGAATGAACGTGGGCGCCTCGCCTGGACAGAGCAAGTGGCGCAACCGGCCTGACGCATTCCTTCCAGGATCCGACCATCTGCCGCAAGCGGAGGCGCGGACCATGGTGCGCCTGCA
Organism: uncultured Chloroflexia bacterium; assembly: GCA_963815715.1. Lineage (GTDB taxonomy): Bacteria > Chloroflexota > Chloroflexia > Thermomicrobiales > Thermomicrobiaceae > CALAGB01. Next base: position 240,664 of record CAWFHU010000002.1, read on the forward strand.
GCAATCTGATGTCGATCTGCTCCTCAGCGTCAAACGATCGCTGAGCCAGCAGCAGACACTCGATGCCTTCCCTTGGATGGCGTTAGAAGCCGTCAAACGACTCGTGCCCGGAGTTTCCTATTCCTACACGGTAATAGACCTCGGACAGCAACGTTCATTCGGAGCGATGGATCCCCCGGAAAGCGCCCCGTCAGCAGCCCTCATCGAGGTCATGAGCGTCTACGTGCATCAGCATCCGCTCATCACCGCCTACCCCATCTTTGAGCAATACGGCGCCCAGATGATTTCGGACCACCTGAGCGCTCGCACCTTTCATCAACTGGAGCTCTACGCCGATTTCTATCGCCTCCTGGACACCGAGGATCAGTTGGCGATTCAGCTTCCCGCTCCGGCAAACAGCGTGGTGGGAGTCGTCGTCAACCGGGACCGTTCCTCGTTCTCGGAACGCGACCGCACGCTGATGAACGCGATCCAGGGAAACCTCATTCATGGGTATCGCAACGCTCGAGCCTATACGCTGTTCAAGGAGTCGAACCAGATTGCTGGACTTCAGGCCATCTGGATCACGCCTGCAGGGCACGTCATTCATGGAACGCCCGGAGCACAACCGCTGCTCGATGCGTACTTCGGCGGCGAGCGCGCCACGGGGATCGGACTTCCCGAGTCTCTACACGACTGGTTCCGCGCGCAGCTTCGTCTTCATCGTTTCGGCACCGATGGTAGACCGCCCCTTCCGTTCACGATGCCAGGATCCGATGGAGATCTGATCGCGACGTTCCTGGCCGGCCCGCTCGGCGAATCGGACGTGATTCTCCTGGAGAACCGGCGGCGGTCAGTCGCGAATGCGGTCCTGGCAACCCTTGGCTTGACTCGCCGCGAAACAGAAGTCGTGCAACTGGTGATACACGGCAGGTCGAGCAGCGAAATGGCCGAGACGCTAGGGGTCAAACAACGCACGGTCGAGAAACATCTGGAACATATCTACCTTCGCCTCGGGGTCACGACGCGGGCCGGCCTCGTCTCTTATATCCTGCAATCGCTTGGCACATGACGTTCGGGGGCTGCGCCGAGACCTCCGGCCGGTCCCGTCGCGATGATGGTCTTCGCAAATAAAGCGGCTTGCAGAAGGATTGTCCGATGGACCACCTGCTGGGCGTCATTCTGGTCATTGATGAATTACATCGGTATTCGCTCCGCCTGTGCACGGGGCTGAAGCCGCCGTGCTGACCCATGCGAAGCCCGTTGAAACGGGCTAAGATCTTACGCGAAGCGTAAATTATGGTTGTTCAATTGGATGCTATGGTAATGTTCTCAACCTGCTTCAGCAGGTTTCGCTCAGTTCAGCGCTGCGGCTTCAGCCCCGCGCGGGTGTTGGATGATTGCCGGATCATATGTTCAACGACCATTATGACGCGCTCGGATTTAACAGCGCTCCCTGGCCCTCGACCATGGGCGACTGCTCTGAACAACGCTCTAAGCGGCTTCACAAAAGTCTTGTCCGATCGTGATGTGCGGGAAGGTTTCGGCGGCGAAGGTCGCGCGAACCGCATCACAGAGGGTTTGTGCCGCCGTCGCAAGGCCAGCACGATCGTTCCAATAGCGATGACACGCCAGCTTCTGCTTAATGAAGCGCCAGACGCGCTCGATCAGGTTGAGCTGCGGGCTGTACGTTGGTAACCAGAGCACGCTGATGCGCGCGCGATGCGCGGCGAACCAGGCACGAAGCCGGGCAGTTTTGTGGTAGGTCGCGTTATCGAGGACCAAGACCAAGTGGCCCGCCGGCCAGCGGGCCGCCACCTGATCGAGGAAGGCGATGAATTCGGCCGCGTTCGAGGCGGGTGCCTGCCGGGTCATCAGCATGCCGGAGCGGTACTCCACGGCCCCAAAGAGGCTGATGCGTTCATCGGTCCCGGCCGCCGGGATACTGGTTGGTCGGCCGCGGGGTTGCCAGCAACATACCAGGTTGGGATGGGTGTGAAGGTGGCACTCGTCGAGATACAGGAGACGGAGTCCACTGTGGAGATCAGCCCCTTTTTTTGCAGCACCGCGAGGGTGTTGGCGGCGCTGGCGACGGCCTCAGCGTCCTGCCGATGCCGTAGATCATGACGCGGTCGGCGATAGACGTAACCCATAGCATGCACGGTCCGATTGACCGTGACGGCGGAGACGCTCCACCCGTGCCGGTCCAGCAGATCGGTCAAGTCAGCGATGGCCCACACCGTGACCGGGTAGCCATAGGCCTCGGGGGTCTGAGCCAGCGCCGTGCCCAGCAGTTCGCGCGCCGCTTCGGGAAGCTTGGGCGGGCGGCCGCGACGCGGGCGATCGGCCAGCCCATCCCGACCCTCCGCCGCAAACCGTGCCGCCCAGCGGGTGATGGATCGGGCACTCACGTCGCAGGCCGTCGCCGCCGCTTGCCGGCTCGGCTGGCCCAGCGCGACAATGAGCACATGCGCACGATGCCGAACGCCTGGGTCCGGGTCATGTTTCGTGAGCGCAAGCAAGCGGCTCCGTTGCGCCCGCAGTTCCTCCTCCATAGCACCCCCCCTTCGTTTCGCGCTGAGTGTGCCATGTTGTCAAGACTTTTGTGAAGCCGCTTAGAGTTTCGTGCCTGAGTACAGGCGTCAACCTCACCGGCCGAAGAACGGCCAACACCCATCTTTTGCCCGCCTATCCTGAGACGCATGCGTGTAGGTTCGACACCGCTGCTTGTCGCCGCTGCTCATAATGTTTGCCGCGCCATCCGGCGGCACGCGCTCACCGCGCGACATCCCTCCGGTTCATGCCCCAGGCGGCGAATGCCAGCCCGCCGAATGCCAGCAGCAGACACAGGGCAACGCCGAACCAATTCCACTCGCCCACCATCGGCTGACCCAGATGCGACGTGAGCACCAGCTGATGCACCCAGCCGGGCAGCTTCAGACCAGGCGCGACCAGGTCGAACAGGAAGGTCAGGCTCACCAGCACGCCCGACGTGGCCGCCGCGATGGAGGGGCGGATCAGGGAGCCGAGAGCTAGCCCCACTCCCGCGACGGCCGCCGCGTAGAGACCCAGCACCGCCGTGCCAAGCATCGGCGTCACGGCGTCGCTCCCGACCATGGCTGCACCGGTGCCGATCCCAAGCCCCGTCACCACCGTCATCACCGCGAGGGCGACCATAACGCCAAGTCCGGAAGCGACGGTCCATTTCACCCGGCTGAGGGGCGCCGTGAGGAGCATCTCAAAGCGGCCGCGCAGCTCGTCCGAAGCCCAACCAGCGATCAAAGTTACGGCCGCGAACCCGGCGAAGATGAAGCCGAACTCCACAAAGGTGAGCTGCAGGAATCCGCCTGCTGAAGTCAGATCGATCCCTGGGAAGAGCCGATGGAAGAGGTCCAGCGAGCTCTGCGATGTCTTGCCGATGCTGTCACTGAAGGACCCGGCCGAAGCGCCCATCACCATACCGAAGAGCCCCAGGCCCGTGCCCCAGGCCAGCGCCAGCGGCAGGCGATCGCCGAAGGAGCGCCCCAGCGGACCGCGCAGACCGAGCGTCGCCTGCGGGAAGCGCAGCCAGGGGATGGAGGTGGTCGCGCCCAGGTCGCGCCGGGCGAAAATCTCCACGCCCAAAGTGAAGAAGACGATCGCCAGCAGCGCCACCGGGATGAGGGAGGGCCAGTCGTATTGCCCCGCCAGCGGCTGATTGTGGACCGTCCAGCCGAACCAGCTGACGTTCGACCATCCGGAGAAGGCAGGCACCGCCGACTGGTAGCCGTTCACCAGAAATCCGCCGACCGTCAACGCCCCGGCGATCCCGGCCGCACCGGCACGACCGAATAACGGCGCCAGTGCGAAGGCGATCGAGCCAGAGGCCAGCGCTATCAGACCAATCCACGCGGCGAATCCAAGCGACGCCGTAACCGAGATTGAGTCCCCCGGCAAGGAGCCGAAGGCTGCGCCAGACAGCCAACAGGTCGCCGCTAGAACGGCCAGGACGATCGCCAGACTGGTCACGTGCGCCGCCAATTTCTCCAGCGCCAGCTTACGCCGACCCAGTGGCGTCACCGCCATCAGCTCCAGGCTGCCACGCCGCGCCTCACTGGCCAGCGTCGAGGAGAGGGCCAGGATCGACCAGAAGCAGGCGACCAGAGCGGCGGACGCGGCAATCTTGAGCGAGACCATGCCTCCTAACGTGGAGAGGTTGGCCGGGAAGGGATCGCCGTAGATGCCGCGGACCGCGGTAGGCAGCTCATGGATGACGTTGACGAAGTCGGCGCGCGATTGGGTGGTGGCGTACGCCTGGCCGTAGTCGGCGCCGGTCGCCAGGAGCATCAGACCAAGGATGGCGGCCAGCACGATGATGGCGATGCGTGAATCCCGCAGCGTCTTGGCGTAGACGCTTCCCATGCCATAGACCCGGCTCCAGGGCGAAATAGCTACGGGCTTGGCGTGATGAGCTCGCGGTCGCGCGACACTCATGCTGGAACACCCTCCGCTTCCGTCTCGGCCTTCTGGCTGTACTGCGCCAGGAAAGCCTCCTCGACGCTCGGCTCGCGGCTGACGAAATCGAGCAGCTCATACCGCGCGGCCGCGCGTACTACCGGCGTGATCGAGCCGGAGACGCGCAGACGTAACGTGTGATCGTCCACCTGCACCTCGCTCACACCGGGGAGACCCTCGAATTCGGCGACCGGCACCGGCCCGGCGAAGCGTACCTCCACCTGATGATGGGCCAGATCGCGTAGCGCCTCGACGCGATCGACCGTCACCAACCGCCCCTCTCGGATGATGGCGACGCGGTCGCAAGTCCGCTCCACCTCTCCCAGGATGTGGCTCGAGAGGAAGACGGTGCGCCCGGCCGCCTTCGCCTCTCGAATCAGGGCATAGAAGGTCTGCTGCACCAGGGGATCGAGGCCCGAGGTCGGCTCGTCCAGAATCAGCAGCTCCGGCTGGTGCTGGAAGGCGACGATCAACGCGATCTTCTGCTTGTTCCCTTTGGAGTATTCGCTGAAGCGGCGTGACGGATCGACCTCCAGCCGCTCAATGAGCTGCTTCTGGTAGACGGAATCGACGCCACCACGCAGGTTGGCGAAGTAGCTGATCGTCTGGCCGCCGGTCAGGCGGTCGTAGAGGGTGAACTCGCCGGGGACGTAACCGACGCGGCGGTGGATGGCGATCGGGTCGACGCTCGATTCGATGCCGAAGACAAATGCCTTGCCGCTGGATGGCCGGATCAAGTCCAGAATCGTGCGAATAGTCGTCGTCTTCCCGGCGCCGTTGGGTCCCAGGAAGCCGAAGACTTCACCGGCATCGATCTCCAGATCGAGGTCGATGATGCCGCGCTGGGAATCGTAGAACTTAGTGAGCTTTTGGGTCTGGATGGTCGCCGTCATGCGATGCTCCTTCTGGCTGGCTCCGCTGTCAGCCGTACCACTCATTGAGAGTCGACTCATCCACGATGGTCAGGGTGCCTGGTGCAACGCCCAGGATGCGGTCGAATGCCTCAGTGAAGGCCGCCAGACGGCAGCCCACCTCATCGAGGCCAATCTGCCCAGCCTGTCGCGCGAAGAAGAGCTCACCCGCCAGATCCTGCGCGCCCTGCAGCAGGGTGACGATCACACGGGCGGAATCGGGAGATGCGCTGGTGAAGGCGCCCTCGGTGCGGCCCTGCTCGATGATGCGTGCCAGTGGCGGAGTGAGATAGGTCAGCATCTCGCGGCGCAGCTTATCCCGCACCAACGCGTTGTCGTCCGAATACCAGACGCGCAACAGCGCCAGCATCAGGGCTTTGCGCTCGGTCTTCCAGCGGGCGATGTCGGTGAAGAGGCGCATCAACTTTTCCGTGGCCGGCAGGTTTGGATCCTCGACGACCGGGGCGACAGCTGCCATGGCCGTGACGACGATGCGCTCGACGACCGCCTCGAGGAGCGCGACTTTGGATGCGAAATAGTGATAGAAGGCGCCGCGCGAGACCTCAAGCTCGTCCAGCACGTCCTGAATGCTCATCTGCTCGTAGCCTTTGGTCTGGATGAGCTGCTGGGCGACGTCGAGGAAGGCCTCGCGTCGACTGGTGTGGCTCTCGATGTTGATCGTGCGCGGAATGGGACACCTCCTGAATAAACCGACCGACTGTCGGTCTGATAATACACCCATAACGTCGCAAAGTGAATACCCGTTCGGCCGGAACGGGCGGGACCTTTCACCGGGGCTCGAAGGGCCGGAGGTACTTGAGTGGCGGGACATATTTACGGTCCTATGCGGGAGGAAAGTTATGGGAAAGGAATACTAGACGAGGCCGGGCAGGGTTGATTGACGCTGTCATGGGCGATACCTATTGTGATCAGCATCCAGACAGAGGGGCTGGGCGCCCCATCATAGGCAGATGCCCCTCCCGGAGTGAGACCTGCGGCGCTTTGCGAAGTGGAGGTCACATGTTCGAGATCTGCATCAAGATTCATGGCCACGTCCACTGTTTTCCAATTCCCGTGCTGATCAATGACGACCCGTTCCATCTGCATGGACCGGATCCGCGCAACTATCCGGTCTTGGATCTGGCAGCCACCATCCTTGAGCTCTCCGACCGGGTCAAGGTCTCGGCGAGCCGGGAGGACATGGAGTACGTCAATCAGATCACCGAGGCATCGCGCGCCTTCGTCAAGAACATCGAAGCAGGTCTGCCCGAGGGGGTGAGCCTTAACGAACGCGCTCGGGGCTAGCAAGCCAACCACGAGCGCGAGCGGCCGATTCAGAACGAGACTGAACGTGAACGTCGACGCCTTTCGTCATTGCGCTCGCCAACCGCCGCGGGTCTCACGAACCCCGTCTGATGATGCAGACGGGGTTCTTTGGGAACATGCGGTAGGGCGCAAGCCGTGCGCACGCACACGCTCGTAGGGGCAGACCCGCCATGTCTGTCCTTGCGGCCGCAGAGCCGACGGACGCTCGCTTGCGACCACCCACACGAGGCCCTTGGCCAATGACCGTCGACCCAACGGCGCCAGGAAGCGTTCTGGTGAAATTATCGGCAGGTGGTGACGTGGGCGATGACAAGCATCGCCCCTACCAGCAGGGTGCGGGTTCGGCTTCCGATGACCTACGAGTTGCGATCACGAGGTTGGGCGACGCATGCGTCGCCCGTACAGACGAAGCTCAGCCCGTTTGCGGTCGTTGAACAACTATTGGGGAGATCAGGCACGTTTCCCGGCCTGCGGCCGAAGGGCAGCCACGGAGAGCTGCCCCTACGAATATGCGCGTACGTTCAGCCCGCTTGAGCGGGCTTCGCTTAGATCAGCGCTGCGGCTTCAGCCCGGCGCAAGGACGTCAAAAGCGCCACTAACCGCGTTACGCTCAGTTCGTCCCGACGACACTGCGGCTCAGGTAGTGCTGGAAGAAGGTGAGCGTCTGCGTCCAGACCTGACCTGCGAAGGCGCTGGCGTGTTTGTCGCCGTTCAAGATACGCAGCTCATGCGGCACACCCACGTTGGCCAGCTTGGCGTCCATCCCCGTGGCCTGATCCAGCGGCATCAGCTCATGCGTGCTGTTGACGATCAGCATGGGAGACGTCGAGTGGTCACAGTGATCGATCGGCGAGTTAGCGATCCACTCGCTGGGGCAGTCACTCGATGAGCAGCCGATGTAGTTGGTGGCGGCGTTGATGGTGTGCTCGTTCGAAAGGATCATCAGGTTGGATTGACCCGAGAAGGAGACGACCGCTTCGACCCGGTCTGCCCCGATGGTGCCGGTCGTACCGAGCATCATGGCCAGGTTGCCGCCCGCACTGTTCCCCAGCGCGCCGATTCGGTGGGGGTCCGCGTTGTAGGCCGACGCGTTCTGCCGCACCCAAAGGACCGCGCTCCGCACATCTTCGAGCGCGATCGGTGCGTGCCAATCACCGCCGGGTGGCGCCATGCGGTAGTTGACCACGAAGGCGGAGAAGCCAGCCATGGCAAGCCCTTCACCTTCAAAATTGAGCTCGTCTTTGCTGCCATGAGCCCAACCGCCGCCATGAATGACGACCACCGCGGGATGCGGTCCGCCGCCAGGCACATAGGCATCCAGCACCAGATCCTGATCCCCGACGTGACCATAGACGAGGTTGTGGTAGATCGTCATATCGCTGCGATGATCGACGAAATACTGTGGAACCGGAGTTCCTTCGGCGGCACGCGCCTCGCCACTCGAGAGTGGCTGGCCGACGGCTGATCGGAGCCGCGAGACGACGGTGGACCCGGCAGCCACGGCTGAGTGACTCGGATTCAAACTAACGAAATGGACGACGCCTAACGCCATCAGGACGATGACAGACACGGACGCACCAAAAACGAGCGCAAGCAACGACAGGCGGCGCATCGCGGCCAGACTCCTCACTCCTCAGGTGGCACCAACGCGACATGGCACCTCTCAACGTGCCATAACGTATGGACCACGCATCTACCTCAGCTCGACTCTTCGATCGAGCCTATTCATCTGCCTGCGCGTTATGTAGATCTACGCCGGGCGGTTGGTCGATTGATCCGCGCCCGGTGCTCTCCCTGCCCCCAGTTCGAGCGAGGATCGCTCTTAGTGCGGTGCGTGAAGTATACGGGATGCTATATATCAGTGCCGATACCGATCAGCGCGAACCTGTTACACAATCGTTAACGAACGCACCGGCCTCCCCGTTATGGCAGTTAATCTGGCAAATCGTTCAGACGGACTCCGATGGCTGGGGTAGCGCATCGTTCGTGGTGGGGTGGCGCGAGTCACTTGTCGGGCGGGCTGTGGTGTCTTGGGGCGTCGAACGGTTTGGAATGTGAGCGCACGATCACGAGGAGGCTTTGGGAGCGCCTTTTCTGTCTTCGGCACTCCCGCTATCTCACTCGTCTGGGCTCATCGATAACTGATTACAGCTTGGCCAGCACCTCTTCCCGGCTCCAGGTGGAGGCGGATATGTAGGTTATCACCACGTCGATGACGAAGAGGACCACTACAAAGATCGCCAGCGCCAGACTCCCCGCATCCTGTAGCTTGTAACCCAGTCCGATGATGACACCCCACAGAGGAACGAGCGCAAGACCGCTTACCTGCTGCGCCGTGTTGAACGTGCGCACGCGCGAGGAGATCAGGCTGGCGACGATGGCCGCAAAGAGCGAGGTCGCCGGAACCAAGGCCACCATGGCGATCGCCATCCAGGGCGAGAGAAGCCGTAGTGTATGGGCGCCGGTCAGCAGGATGATGCTCAGCACGTAGATCAGCTCAGCCACGGCGGAAAAGATGATCGACGGGACGATGGCCCCAATCACTTTACCGCCGAAGATGGCGAAGTTCGAGGCCGGAGTCGCCAGCAGCGGCGTCAGATTCCCCTGCTCCTTTTCTCCCGCGAACTGACCCGAGGCGATGCCCGTGGCGGCCGTGGAAGGCATCAGTCCGATAATAAGGAGATAGATCGCTAGCACGCCTTTTAGCGTCGACTCGCTATCGCCGCCACTCTTGTGCGTGATGGGAACGACTGTGGTCACCACCATGAAGATGGGGAAGACCAGCGCGAAGAAGAAGCTCATCATTATCGTCATACGGTCGCGCAAGGCCTCGAGCGCGCCACGCCTGGCGATCAGGAGCAGCGTGCGCGAGCTGGCCGGTAGGCGTCGTGGCTGCTACGTGGAGCGATGCATGAGTTCAGGTCGTTTCCACGAACAGTACTTACCTCTCTTCCGAAGCGATGCCTGGCTGGACGGGCACCTCACGGTTGGGCGCGATCTTCTCATCCTCGATCATGTCAGCGTAGACCTCCTCGAGCGTGCGGGTCTCGCAGGCGACCGAGACGATGCGGGCATCGAGCGCGACCAACTCGCGGATCACACGCGGATTGACCTCGGACGGACATGTGGTGCGATAGACGATCAGGCCGCCATCGGCGCGATCCGAATAAGCCAGCGACGTGATCTCGGGCATGCGTTCGAGCAGATCGCGCGCTTCAGGGCACGGTTCGGCCAGCTCGATGCGCACCAGCGTGTCGGGCGAGGCCGCAGCCCGAAGCGCTGCCGGTGAACCATGCGAGACGAGCCGGCCACGGCGGATGATGGCGATCTCGTCGGCCAGACGCTCGGCCTCACCCAGGTCGTGCGTGCAGAGGACGATGGTGCGCCTGGCATTCTTCAGGCTGGTGATGAGGTCGCGCACGGAGCGGGAGGCGATCGGATCCAGTCCGGAAGTCGGCTCGTCCAGGAAGAGGGCCGCGGGCTCGTGCAGCAGCGCGCGGGCCAGGGCCACCTTCTGTTTCATGCCTTTGGAGAAGCCGACCATCCGCTCGCGGCGATGTTCGGAGAGCTCGAAGAAGTCGATCAGCTCGTCGACCCGTTTGCGACATTCGGCGGATTCGAGTCCGTAGATCTGCCCGAAGAAATTCAGGTAATCGGGCAAAGTCATCTGCGGGTAGATACCGGGCACGTCGGTCACCAAACCGACCCGAGCACGCACTCCGGCGGGGTTGCTCTGTACGTCGCAGCCCGCCACGATGGCGGTGCCCGAGCTGGGAGCGAGTAGTCCGCCCAGCATGCGCACGGTGGTGGTCTTACCGGCGCCGTTCGGCCCCAGCAGGGCCAGAATCGAGCCGTCTGGCACGTGCAGCGATAGATCGTCAACGGCGACGAAATCTCCGAAGCTCCGCGACAGTGCGGTGGCTTCGATCATCAAGAATCTCCTAACCAGCGTCGTTACACGTCGTCACTCGACGTTCGGTCTGACGAACGCCAACCACGATTGTATCGTCTCCGTTAAGTCGCATCGCTGAACAGGGTCGTTCGTTTCATCCTGTGGTGAGAGACACGCGAGGATCGACCATTGAGAGGGACCAGATTCATGGCACGTGGAATCGCTCGCATCATGACACTCTGCCTGCTTCTCGTAGGCTGTCAGGTGACGCTGCTCAGTGGGGGCGTGGCGGCTAGCGACGGCGCCGCGATCTTCAGCTGCGTCAATGGCGGCACCGGGGATTGCAGCGACATCGCCATCTTTGGATTGGGCGACTCGATCGCCTCGGGTCATGGTCTGGCCGACGACGGGACCACGTGCCAACGCTCCAGCAACGCCTATCCATATAAACTGGCGAATCGCATCCAGACCAATCTGCAACGACACGCCACCGTGACGCTCCTGGCCTGCTCCGGTGCCACCACCTTGAAGCCGAGCGACAGCACGCTGAGTCAGGATCCCAGACAAATGGCTCAGCAACCAGGTGGATCAGGCCAATCAGCAGATCGAAAGTCTGCCTTCGAACCAGACGGTGGTCGTCGCGATCTCGATCGGCGCCAACGATCTGGACTGGACCAGCCGCTATCCACTGATCTTCGGCACCGACGAGGCGCAGCTGAACGCGACCATCGGCGCTATCTCAGGTCAAGTCTCGGCGGCGCTGCAGCCGGACCTCGAGAGTCTGCTGGCGCACCCCAACGTCCACGTCGTGGTAACCAGCGTGCCTGACCCCGTCAACCCAACCAGCATCTATTTCATTGCCTCGCTCGGTACCTGTAAGCCAATCGGCACCGTCGACTGCTACGCCCGCACCGTCTCCACCGTGACCACGCTCAACAATGCCCTCCAGCAAGCCGTACAGACCGTGCAGGGCGAGGCGGGCATCGGAAACCGTGTCAGCTTCACGACTGGGCTTTTCGATCAGTTCCAGCAGCACTTCTCCCAGGCGCCCGGCTGCGGCGGCACGTCAGTCGAGACGACCTGGATCCAGCAGCCGTCAGGTCCTCCGTCGTTGATCCCCTCCTTCAACGGCAACGACTGCTTCCATCCCAACGACGCCGGGGCGCAGGCCTACGCCGACGCGGTCCTGACCAGCCTGTACGTCGCGGACGGCTTCTCGACCGGCGACCTGACGGCGCTGCAGAAGGTCTGGTCCTCGACCGACAGCCTGGTGGCCAACCAGACGGTCAACCGCACCTGGATCTGGGGACCGAGCGCCAACAGCTTCTACATCGTCGAGCCCTACCAGCACCCGACGGCCAACGGCGGGCAGACGAACTGGCGTGTGGTGCAGTACTTCGACAAGTCGCGTATGGAGATCACCGATCCAAGCGGCGATGCGAGCGCGCAGTGGTACGTCACCAACGGCCTGCTGGCTGAAGAGCTCGTCACCGGCCGCATGCAGCTTGGGGACAACACCTTCGTGCAGCTCAGTCCGGCGCAGGTCAACGTGGCTGGCGACCTCAACGATCCCAACGGCCCGACCTACGCCGGCTTCAACCCGTTACTGAGCTATGGCGCCATCCCCAACGGCTGGACCATCACCCAGACGGTCGACCGCGCCGGGACGGTGAGCAACGATTCGTCGCTCACCTCTTACGACGTGACGGCCGTCGACGTCGGCGCGCCAACGTCACACAACGTGGCCTCGGTCTTCTGGGACTTCATGAACAGCAGCGGGCCAGTCGCGCAGAACGGACAGACGACCGACGGAAAACTCTTCCCGAACCCCTTCTACGCCAGCGGCTATCCGCTGACGGAGGCGTACTGGACGCACGTGCTGGTTGGAGGCGTGAGCAAGCTGGTGCTGGTGCAGGTCTTCGAGCGGCGCGTGCTGACCTACACGCCGAGACAATCCGGACGGCTGGAAGGTCGAAGCCGGCAACGTCGGCCTGCAGTACTACCAGTGGCGCTATGGGGAGTGAGGTGAGGCTCATTCAGTTGAGTAACGCGCCGTGTTAGACTTGATGGGCGTGAGCGCCAGCATTTAGCGCGTACGTACAACCGTCGACTCGGAAGCCGGAGATACTAATGGCCGCATGGTATGACGCCTACATCACCACCAAGCCCGGCGTGCAGGGTGGCGCACCCATCATCAGGAACACGCGCACGCCCGTTCGAAGCGTCGTGCTGTATTTACGCGTCTACGACATTGACGTGAGTCAGGTGCGGCGAGCGCTTTCCCATCTCAGCCACCAGGAGATCGACGCCGCCCTCGCCTACTATCGCGACAACCCCGCCATTGTTGACGCCGACATCCAGCGACACGAGCAAGCGCGCGAACAATTCCTCGCCAAGGCATGAACGGACTCGGGATACGGGTCTACACCGACGAAGACGTCGATGTGGACCTGGCATCTCATCTCCTCGCTCGCGGGTACGACGTCATCAGCACACGAGACAGCGGAAATGCCCACCAGAGCCTTGATGACGAATGGCAGCTCAACTACGCCACCAGTGAACATCGAGCGATTCTGACCCACAACTTTGGGCATTACGTTCAGCTCGATCACGTGTGGAAATCGCGCGGGCAAGAACACTACGGGATTATCCTGGTCGAGCATGTCAATATCGGGGAACTGGTCCGAAGAACGATCGCGCACCTCGAAACGTACAGTCCAGACGATCAGTACGACACCGTGCTGTTTCTGGCACCGTAAGAAACGTCCGGGATCTGGGTCCATCTGGGGTGTTGTACGTGAACAACTCGAGGAACTGAAACTACCCGCCGGTAGCGAACGCACGCGCGGCGCGCATGACCTCTTTCAGGTCATCCATCTCCCCACGGTGAATGACCTCGACCGGCGTTGAATCCCCGAGTTGAGGGTTGAGGCTGATGAACCAGGCGCGGACGACTTCAGGCGCATCGACCTGCATCAGCATGGTGGCGATCTCAAACGCCATGCGCAGCCGTGTTTCCGCGTCACTGTCGCGGATACTGGTCACGTCGCCGGAGATCCAACGGCTGACCGTCTTGATGTTGTCAACACCTGCGATATACGCGGCCATTCGTCGCGAGAGGAGCTCGCTCAGCAGACTGGCCATCGCTTGAAAAGACGCTTCAACCGCCTGGCGATGTCCTCGTTTGATGATCGAAGAGAACTAATTCACGCGGGAGTCATGGCGGTCTCTTACGCCCTTTCAACGTGTCTAACATGAGCTGAAGGCAGTTAAAGCATCAGGTACCTACTTCAAACGCATTGATGCGCACGTCGTCCGCCCGCGGTTGAAAACCACGGGCTACTCAAAACGAAGCCCACTGAAGGGGCTGAACGTACGGGGTCAAATGCAGTGGCGGGGCTTGTACCTGCCAGCGGGCTGCAAGGCCCGGAACCACATGTCGAGCTGAAGCAATTGGCCAAAATCGATAACAGATCTTTCCAACAGACATAGGTGAAATCAGGGAGGCAAGTTGTCTCTATTCCTACCCCACATCCCCGATCACCTTCGCCAGGTGCTCGGCCACCATGACGGCCGGGAGGTTGGTGTTGGCACGCATGAGGGTGGGGAAGATCGAGGCGTCGCAGATGTAGAGCCCGTCCAGGCCGTGGACTTTGCCGCTCGCATCGACCACCGCCTCAGGGTCGCTCGTCGGACCCATACGGCACGTGCAAGCCGGATGATAGTCGATACCGACGTAGCGGCGGATGAACTCGATCGCGTCCGACTTGGCGACGTGCGAGGTCCCTGCGCGGCGCTCGACATCCAGGAGTTCGGCCAGCGGCGATTGCGCCACGATCTCCTGCACGATCTCGAGCCCGTCCGCCAGCACGGCCAGGTCGTACCCCTCAGGATCGTTCAAATAGCCATGATCGACGCTGAGCGTTGCCTCCGGATCAATTGAAGTGAGCTTGACGGCACCGTGCGAGCGGGGCGTCATGGTGGCGGCCGCGATGTGGTAGAACCAGCGGCCACTCTCGGCATCGCGTCGGCTCAGCGAGTAGACGTGCAGGTCGAACGCCTCCTCGCAGTGGCTGGAGCGCGTCTTGGCCAGCGCCTGCTCGTCCGGCAACCAGCGCGTCGCCTCGAACTCGTCCATGGCGCGATCGAGCTTTTCGTTACCCCAGAACTGCAGCGAGATGGTGGCGTGGTCGGTGAGTCGCTTGCCGACGCCCGGCAGTGGGTGCACCGGCTGGATGCCAAAGGGAGTCAGCTCGTCGGGGTCGCCGACCCCGGAACGAAGCAGGATGGCAGGCGAGCCGTAGGCGCCACCGGCCAGCACGATGCGACCGGCCGGAATGCGCATGCGCAGCCCATCGATGATCGCCTGCACCGCCACCGCGCGACCCGACTCGATTTCGACTGAATCGACCAGCGCGTTGCCGATGATCTCCAGATTGGAACGCTCCCGAACGGGGTCGAGATAGGCAAACGCCGCGTTCCAACGAATGCCATCCTGAATATTGACCGGTGCCAGCCCGACCCCCGACACGGCGTCCGGATCGTTCAGATCGTCGACCTCCGGAATGCCGCTCGCGACCGCTGAGTCGATGATGCCTGCCTGGAACGGTGTCGCCTCGGATCGATCCGGCTGGCGCACGCGCATGGCTGCGACGGACCGCTCGAACGCGGGCTTGACTGACTCCCAATCCCAGCCGGCATTCCCCAACTCGGCCCAGTGGTCGTAGTCGCGACGATGGCCCAGCCGCACGATGCAGCCATTGTGCGACGACGAGCCACCGAGGATGCGGCCCCGCTCGAATTTTCGCGGTGTGGCGTGGTGCGGCTGCATCAGACCAGAATAGCCCCAGTCATGCGTCAGGCCGAAGCGCCGCGCATCGAGGATTTCGGTCGGCCAGCGGCCGCCACTGTGCGGACCGTAATCAGGACCAGCCTCGAGCAGGACAACGCGCAGATCGGTATCCCGCGCCACAATTCCAGCCAGCGCGCTTCCCGCCGAGCCGCCACCGACGATGAGCAGATCGATGCCTCTGGTCACGTCAGATGGGTCGGTCATGTGCTGGCCCCTTCCGGATTGTGAGTGATCGAATAGCGTACGTACGCGCCGTCAGTTCGTAGGGGAGCACCTTGTGTGCTCCCGCGTTATTCGACGGACAACGGTGATAGCGGGACAGCATCCGATATTGCCTGCAGTTTATCGCGTACGTACGCAGGAAACGATTCGGGAGCACAACACCCACATCGTGGGTACCCGGCTCCCCTACAAAACGAGCGAGGTGCGGGAGGGCACAGGTCCCTCCCCTACGATAGTTCTGCGTACGTACGCAGCTACGTCGCGGGTTGGGCCGGCGGAGCGCCGAGGCCGTCCGCGCCACCGAAGCCAGGCAGTACCGGGTCGAGATAGGCCGTCTCCCCGTGCAGGGCGTCGTCCAGACCCAGCTCCTCTTCGGCGTCCGCCACGCGCACCGGCGTGACGTGATTGATCAACCAGAGCATGCCGTAGGTGAAGATGAACGCCCACGCGGTCGAGAGAAGTACGGCCGCGATCTGTTTGAAGAAGAAGGCCGGGTGTCCCGCGAACAGGCCGTCGGTGCCATTGGCGTTGAACGTCGTGGTGGCGAAGGCGCCTAGCAACACGATGCCCAGGAATCCGCCCACACCATGCACGCCCCAGACATCCAGCGCGTCATCCCAGCCGAGCCGGTTCTTCAACGCCACGGCGCTGTAACAGACTCCGCCAGCCAGGATGCCAATAATCGCGGCCGACGTGGGCGAGATATAACCCGCGGCCGGAGTCACGGTCGCCAGACCCGCCACGGCGCCGGTGAGTAGCCCCAGGAATTTCGGCTTGGACTCGAAGACCCAGCCGACTATGAGCCAGCTCACGGCCGCGAAAGAAGCGGCCAGATCGGTGTTGACGAAGGCCACCGCGGTGACGGAATCGACCCGGAACTCGCTCCCGGCGTTGAACCCATACCAGCCGAACCAGAGGAGTCCGGTGCCCAGCGCCACCAACGGAATGCTGTGCGGTCCAGAATCGGCCACCCGCCGCTTGCCGACAAACAGCACGGCCGCCAGCGCCGCGATTCCGGCGATGTTGTGGACCACGATGCCACCGGCGAAATCGAGCACGCCCCAGTCCTGAAGCACACCGCCGCCCCAGATCATGTGGACGAAGGGAAAGTAGACGAAGAGGAGCCAGGCGGTTAGGAAGATGAGATAGGCCTTGAAGGTGACGCGATTGGTGAAGGCTCCCGTGATCAGCGCCGGAGTGATGATGGCGAACATCATCTGGTAGGCGAAGAAGACCAGCAACGGGATCGAAGCGTTGGGCGACGGCGTCGTCAAGGAGACGCCGCGCAAAAAGGCGTGATCCAGATTGCCGATCACGCCGCCAACGTCACCGGAGAAGCAGAGCGAATAGCCGACCGCGAACCAGATGATCGTCGTCCAGCCCATCGAGACGAAGCTCTGCATCATGATCGCCAGCACGTTCTTGCGGCCGACCAGTCCGCCATAGAAGAACGCCAGTCCTGGTGTCATCAGCATCACGAGGCTGGTGCAGACCAGCATGAATCCTGTGTTCCCGGTGTCGAGACCAGGCATGACCCCTCCCATTACGGATAGTCAACGACCAGCCGCAATCCGCGGTTGGATATGGAGAGGGCTATCATGCGGCAGATTGATGGCTCGCGCAAGCGCACCAGATGAACCGTAATCCGATGATCTGAAGGTCTTCATTTCGTGACGTCGCACTGAAACCAACGACGGCGTCACTTGCATGTGTTCCTATTTCCAAAACGTACACTTCAGAGTTGTTGTCGTAATTCGTGAGCTATTTCGCTAAGCGTGAAGACATTCGCAAAGAATTGTTGACATTGGTGCTTGCGCGCCGCGAAGTGAGTCGATAATATGTGTGTACGACGTTTCTTTTGACAATCTGGATGATCGTCTCGCGAGCGAGCTGCTTCGCGCCATTTGTTGTCAGTCGAAATTGGCGATTGGTTACCCGCGCAACGACCATTGAGCCAACTGGGCAGCGCGACCACGCTCGGAAGCGGTTCAGACGAGTCATGAATCCGACGACGTATCTCGTCGACTGGCCGGTCCACGACGCGAAGATCTTTAACGTGTGGGAAGGAGGCTAGCCCGGGAACGTATCAAGACTTACACCACGCGATCGAATGTTAAGAGCGATCTGGTCGCGATACTGTGCTTCTGTGGTGATGGCTCGCTACGGGTGAGTGAGGTTATTCCACAGACGTACTTCACGGACTGTCGATTATTGAAGGAGAACAGTCGTGGCTGACACTGGGCAAACAAATGATGTGGCAAGTCAGGACATTTCCATTACCGTCGTCTCCATCCCTCAACAACATGTCGCGCAGGTGCTGGATTTTGTCGACAAGCTCGAGCAGGAAGAAGACGGGCCCGACGTCACGGGACACATGTTGTCGAGAGGCGTCATGTCTGC
Organism: uncultured Chloroflexia bacterium; assembly: GCA_963815715.1. GTDB lineage: Bacteria > Chloroflexota > Chloroflexia > Thermomicrobiales > Thermomicrobiaceae > CALAGB01. The sequence goes on from CAWFHU010000002.1 coordinate 258,740, forward strand.
CGCCAAGGGAATCTCGGGCACGCAATGCAAGGTATCAGGTGGCACGTTTAACCCGAACGATTTCCACTGCGGCGACAGCGACGAAAGCTAACCAGTTGACGCCGATCGGCCTAACGCCAGGCAACATTTCGAGGAGAGCGATCGTGGCTGACACTGAGCAAGCAAATGACGCGACAAGTCAAGACAGTTCCATTAGCGTCGTGTCCATCCCTGAACAACATGTCGCGCAGGTGCTGGATTTTGTCGACAAGCTCGAGCAGGAAGAAGACGGGCCCGACGTCACAGGACACATGTTGTCGAGGGGCGTCACGATGGCTGCCAAGGGAGTCTCGGGCACGGGATGCAAGCTATCGGGTGTGCCCACCAGCGACTTCCACTGCCCTGACACCGACGAAAGCTGACCCGTTGACGCCGAATCGTCGGTTGCCAACGCCGGTCTAGAGCATCTTGCGGCGTCATTGCCCAACGGTCACACTGAGACGAGGTGACGCTGGAAGCGATCAGCCCGCGGGCCTACTCCGTGGATCCTCGACAACGGGGGTTGCAGCCGTCCGCGGCGGCCGGAGGTGACGGAGGTCGCACGAGTCCGGGGGCTCGCGCGGTCGAACGGCGATCAGTCGGCAAGCGGCGGACACGGGTGGACCGAGGCCACGACGTCATCCCGGACATCGCCGGCAGATTCCGCTTGCGCAGGAGGGCCAGTTGGCGGCCCAACTCCGGGCGCATAACACCGCTATGCTCGCGCGGCATTGTCAGCTGTGGGCCGAGACGACCGCCACCCGATTCAGTCCGACGACGATGTATCGGGCCATCCAATGGCTGGGCTGGATCTGGGGGAAAAGCGCTGGTGGCCGCCCTTCGAGACGACGCTCTGCATCATGATCGCAAGGACGTTCTTGCGGCCGACCAGCCCGCCATAGAAGAACGCCGGTCCTGGTGTCATCAGCATGACGAGGCTGGTGCAGACCAGCATGAATCCAGTGTTCCCGGTATTGACACCAGGCATGATCCCCTCCCATCACGGATAGTCAACGACCAGCCGCCATGCCGCGGCTGGATATGGAGAGAGCCATCGTGCGGCAGGGTGGACAAACACTCGATCGATCCCCGAAGAGGAGCCACGCGGGCGGCTGCTACCGGCCCGTTGCAACGCCAACAATGCGCGATCGACCTGTGCCACACCTCAGAATCTGACATTCGCAGAGAAACGCGCAAACGACTGGCGCATGTGACAACCGAGCGCTTGATTGTCCATCTGCCCTGCATTAGACTCATTCCAGTTTCTCGATCACTCTGTGCCGCCGTTCAGCGTATTCCCACGAGAGAGTAGGAGCGACGGTTTCCCCCAAGTCCCTCTTCACGAGAGTTGAGATCCTGGCCTGAACAACTCTTTAGCTAGGGTTGTGCGTTCGAGAAAGGACGTTCAATATGACCGCTCAGTGGACCAGTCAGGTTTCAGAATCCGACGCGCGCTCCCTCACCGAGAAACTGGCCGCTTTCAGCAAGACCTTGTCTGACGGCGAGCGAGAAGCTCTGTCCATGGCCATCAACCAGTCAATGCAGAAATCAAGTGACGTCCAGGGCTACGCCTCCTGGGACGCGACCAACTCAGAAGCCTGGTGGGGTTGGTGGAATCAGACCTGGGCAGCAGAAGGCTGGTAGTCAATCCGCTGGGGTGAAACGAGCGCGGTGCGGCTGCGCTTCAATGCGTGCCACTCACGGGCCGACCGTACCGCTACCCTCCTCGAGTGACCGGATGAACGGCGGCAACACACGAGACTCGCACGACGACGCTCGAATCGGGCGTCGTCGTTGTTTCGCGCGGTTCCGAGCTACGTGGTTCGGCCCGCGTTAGCGTGCGACGGTGGGCGATTCCGGCTCGGTATGGTCCATCTCGCCGCGATTCACCACCATCCCATGCCCTGGGAGCTCGAATTCAGTCCGGGATCCGGCGGATCTCCGCGGCGGATCGGCGCCGAATCTCACTCGTGACGGCGGGAGGTTCCGGTACGGTCAGCAGCTGACCAACTCCGACCACCGTCATGCCGGCCGCGATTCCCGCGTAGTACTCACGCACGAGAGCGGGGACGCGCAGCAGCGTCTCGATCAGCGTTTGACCGCCCGACGCCATGGTCTGTTGCTCGTGCTCTTCGAACACCTTCACACCCTGGCGCAACAGCAGCTTCAAATTGGCGAGGAACTGCCGATCCTGCATGTCGATCAGCGCACACAGACCACGGAGCTGCTCAAAGGTCCGACCCTCCGCCTCGTCTGCCGCCAGCATGCGGTCGATCAGCTGCTGCATGACGTCGGCGCACTGGCGGGTCAGACGCGCGGCGGGGAGGAGTTCGATGGCGTCAAGCTCCTGCCGGAGTCGTCGCACGTCCTCGGTCGGCGCGCTCAGCCCGGTCGATATAGCCCAGAGGTGCTGCAGATCATCCCCCAGCAGGTCGTCCAGATAGCCTGAAATGAAGCGCCGGTGCGTTTCGGTGGCGATCTGCGTCTTGAGGGGCGTCAAGAGCAACGGGTCTTCGCCCAGCGTCGTCACCTTTCGCTGGACGCCGTAGTCGGTCGCCAGCGCATTCTCCATCTCGACGATCAGGTAGAGGTACCGCACCCAGGCCTTGAAGGCGTCCTCGAGCGAGATGTAGGCAAGCCCGTTCTCGCCGAGCACGACGCCCCACTCCTGCCCGAAATCCAACCGGCGGATGTGCCCAAGCTCGTACATGCCGAGCATGGCGTCAACCTCGGAGTTGAGGTGGTGCATCACGTTCTGGTAGGCCCTGGTCGCATCCATGCCGACGCTGTTGCGGATGGTCTGAAAGCCACCCGCATGGATCTGCGCGAACTCGGTCATGTCATAGACGCGGCCATTGATGACGAACCAGAAGCCGTGCGCTTCGTCGTTGTGCAGCACCACGTCCGAGGCGTTGATGGCATTGGGGTCTTCGCGAAAGACGCCGGAATAGGTGGTGAAGATATCCTGCAGGTAGCGGCGCTCGGCGAAGAGACTGTAGAAGATCTCACTCGCCTGGCGGTTGCGCTCGGTCTCGCCGGCACCGGAGCAGTGACGTCCAATGACGGCTTGCAGCGACTTCATCACCGAGACGGCGAAGCCGGTCTGCCCGCAGACGTAGATGACCGCGCCCTTGCCGCCATCCTTCTCGGGTCGCAGCAGATCCCAGAGGCTTCGCGCGTTCTCGTCCGCTTCGATGATGCCGTTGATGTGCCCGCGCTGCCCCGGCTCGGTCAGGATTCGGCCACCGCCGGCTGGATCTGACCGCATGCGCGCGTCGACGGCGGAGAAGGCCACGCGCAGCTCGAGCTTCCCCTGCCCCACCCACTGCTCGATCTCAGTGTGAAAGAAGAAGTCCTCGACGGTGCGTGTGCCGAAAAAGAGCCAGTTCTCGCCGCCATCGGCATGGCGGCTACGCTCCTGCATGAAACCCCGGAAGGGTGCGATGCCCGCCCCTCCGGCAAACATCACGATCGGTTTGCGCGGGTCGGCTGGGAGATGAAAACGAGGCGCGGCGGCGACCTTGAGCGATGCCGGGCGCCGAGCGGAACCTTCGTCAGCGGTGACGAGCCGGTGCAGGTAGTTGGACGCAGTGCCCCGACGCATCGCCGCGCGCGAGATCTCCGTCTCCCTGGTCTGATACTCGAGGCGGCGGACAGTCAGCTCCAGCGTTTGTGGCCCCGCCGGTCCGGCATCCGCTTCGTCAGGCATGGCCGACGAGATGGAATAGAGTCGATAGACCTCCGGCGGGATGATCTTGCAGATGCTCTCGCGCTCCCAGGGTTCGGCTTTCCAGAGACGGCGGGTCTCGAAGCCCGCTTCATACAGGAAGTCGAGCAGATCCCAGAGCTCCCATTGGTCCTCGCCCCGCTCATTGATGATCTGCTTGAGACGGCTCGATGCCGTCAGCCGGTAGAGCTCTTTGGCGATATGTCGCTGCACCGGGCGCAGTTTGCCGTAGGCCAGGAACTGGGCCAGCGGTAAGGTCACCGCGCCCTCATGACCGTGGCGTCGCTGCACGGCCGCCTGCCAGGCGCGATCCAGGCGCACGACCTCCTCGCCGCTGGCGCGCAACGCCCGCAGCGTCAGATCGACGATCTCGCGGCTGTTCTCGGCCAGCACACCGCAGCGATCGCCGGGTCGATACTGCACGCCGGTGCCACCCACGTCGAACGGGATGTGCCGGATCGTGGGGGCCGCCTCGCCGGAATTCGTGGATGAGACGTCCCGGCTGGGCAATCCGAACGTCGGATACTCCTTGAGTTGCAGGAAGCGCTCGTCCCGTGATTTGCCCAGCTCGCGATCGGCCGCGGCCCAGGCCTGCTCTCTGAAGAGCCCGGCAAACCCACCGATGGTGCGGGAGCGCCCCATCTTGAACATGGTCTCCAGATAGCCGTAGACCTTCAGCCGGTGGATACCCAGGAACCCTTTGTCGGACGCATAGGCGTCGATCAGCGACTGAAAGACGCCTTGCAGGTGCGTATTGCCGCTGGCCTCCACGAAGTCGCGCAGCGAAACCTTGCCCACCGCCTCGAGGAAATCGAGCCAGTGTGGCGGATAGGCGTTGCGGATGCCCAGCGCCTCGTTGCCCAGGAGCGTCTCGTAGCTGGTCCGGCCGAGGAAGACGTCCATCAGATGAGCGATGGGCGACGACGTGCCACTCGGTCCGTGGACGCCGGGAGTGATCGGCACGGCAAAGGGGGCGACCGTCTTGGCCAGCAGGACCGGATCGACGAAGGTGGCGCTACGGGGATTCGGGTCGATCTTCTGGAACGAGACCTCACCGACGTGCCGCAGACCATCGATGATGGCCAGCATCTCGCGCTCGAGGCTCTCGACCTCCCCCGCCACCACCGCCTCTTGCGCCCGCACGACCTGACCGATCATCGGGGCACTTTGCGCCACAATCTCAACCTGGGTGAGGTAGAGGACGTCTTCCTCGCGATTCCCCACCGTGGGAACCAGGAGCTCGAGGTTCTCCACCCGCATTGGATCGGCCAGACCTGGGTCCTTCAGCTTCCAGTTGTAGATGATCAGATCGATGTAGGAGAGGACCGGGGTGTGACGCCCTAGCCGTCGCGTCACCTCCTCCCACGGCTGTGCGATTGCGGCCGGGAGCTTGTCCGGAGGTTGCGTCTGCACGCGCACGTAGCCATGCGCCAGCATGCTCAGCACAGCCGACGCCCGCAGCAGGTATGAATCCGGCAGATCGTCCTGGGATGCGCTCAGAACCGGCAGCGCATCGATGGTGGAGCGCAGGCGCAATTGACGCCACAGCGCGGGGTACTCATCCACGATCTGGTCCCAGGCCCGGTGTGATTCCGGCATGGCGAGGAGCGGCAACCGGCTGGGCGCGAGCCCATGCTCTTCGGAGAGGAAGCCCAGGTTCTCGTGTCCGAGCCGGGCGTTGGTGCGACCTGCCTCGATCAGGACCATGCGACTCGGGACGATGGGTGAGGCATTCATGGCACGATCTCTCCCTTAATAACCGCAGGGATGTGAACGACCGGAGCGGAGCGCGCCGGGGCCTGCGGCTCCGCGGTCTGACGCCCGTTAAGCGCCGTAGTAGATCACGGCGCGGCAGATGTCGGCGCGGGAGACAGTCCCGACCAGCTTACGCTCTCGACCACCGGCAGGCGTCGGATCTGCTTTTCGGCCATGACGCTGGCGGCCGAGGCCGCCTCATCGGTTGGCTTCATGGTGATGGGATCGGTGATCACCAACGGCGCGATCGGACGGTGGGCCAGATCTTTCCCTTTGCGCACGAAGAAGGCGAACGCGTCGCCGAGCGTGCCCCCCGCGTCGATGACCTCGTCGAAACTGGGCAGGACCGCACGGATCATGTCCCCTTCAGAGAGGACGCCGATGAACTGCTTGTCGTCGTCTACCACCATCAGATCGCTCACTTCGGCGATGCTGATGATTTCGGCCGCGCGGTGCAGGGTGGAATTCATGTTGATGAAGACGGGGTAGATGGTCATCACATCGCGAATCAGCATGCCCATGCTCCCAAGAGCGGGCGTCGCGGCGGAGAGCGATGTGGCCGCGAGCCTGTTCCGTGTCCAACACGTGAATCAACGGATTCTCATGGCGGCTGGGATGACTGTCAAGCACGATCATCGACCCTGGCTCAACTGGGCCCAGCAGATCGCTGACGGCGACTGGCTGTGCATCACGCAGGAAGACCCGCGGCAGACGCTCCGAGAGGGCTGTGACGATCTCATAGCCGATGGTTCCGCAGAGGTTGGCAGTTATGTCGACCGTCATGGCCCCCTCCTCCTCACCGATCAGCGTGACTTCATCGCCAATGGCCACGTTCGGCACGTCCTCGACCTCGATGACGGTCTGGTCCATGGCGACCCGTCCGCGGATCGGACAGCGCACGCCATTCAGCAGCGCCCAGCCCCGATTGGAGAGCTGGCGGAAGATGCCATCGCCGTAGCCTACCGGCAACGTGGCGCACCGAACCGGCCGCTCGGACATGAAGGTACGGTTGTAGGAGACCCCCTCCCCGGCCGGCAGCGTGAAGACGCGCGCGATGCGGCTCTTGAGCGTCAAGATCGGACGAAACTCCTCTGTCACCGGCACTTCGGTTGAAGGCGAGAGGCCGTAGAGGGCGTAACCGGCGCGGACCATGGGCTTCGAGTGGTCGTCGACGTGAAGGATGACGCGACGCAGCGCCGCGGCACTGTTGGCGGCATGCACGAAGGGGAGACGCACCCCGGCCAGCCGCAGTTCACGCCAGGTCTCCTCGAAGCGGCCCAGCTGCACGTCGAGAAAGCCATCCTCCAGCTCATCGGCGCTGGCGAAATGGGTGTAGAAGCCCTCCAGCTCGAGTCGTGGATCGTCCACGGCCTGACGCGCCAGCTCCTGCACCCGGTCTCGCTCCACGCCGTAGCGATGCAGCCCGGTCTCGACCTTGAGGTGCACGCGCGCGGTGCGCCCGGCCGCTTCGGCCGCTTTAGCGATGGCGTGCAGAATGTCGGGCGTGCCCACTGCCAGGGCGACGTCGGCCTCGATCGCCTGCATCAGCAGCATCGGGTTTGGCGGGCCGATCACCAGGATGGGCGCCGAGATGCCGCGAGCGCGCAGCAGCAGCCCCTCCTCGATGCGCGCCACCGCCAGCCAGCTGGCTCCGGCGTCCAGCGCGGCGCGAGCGCAGGGAGTCATGCCGTGACCGTAGGCGTTGGCCTTGACCACCGCCATCAACTCGACGCCGCCACCGATATGGCGACGCATGGCCCGCACATTGGCCATGTAGCGATCGAGGTCGATGACGGCGTGCGTCCCGGCTTGCGCCGCGGCCAGCCGCACCGCGAAATCACTCATCCAGGACTCGTCCTTTGCATCTCCGGTCCTGCCCCTGTCGTCTGTACGGGCGACGCATGCGTCGCCCAATGCCATCTCGTGCCCCTAGCGCTTCTGCTCGTAGGGGCGATGGCAAGCATCGCCCGCGTGAAGCGCCCATTTTCTTCCCATCGGCTGCCCTCCTCGCATTTCGTCGTACGGGCGACGCATGCGTCGCCCAATACGTGGGGCGCCTGGACACATGTCGAAGACCGCCAACGTCCCCTGCACGTAGGGGCGAAGCTTGACTTCGCCCGCGTATCCATCGCATGCGTCACCCAAAAACTGGTGCGCCCGGGCGCATTTCGAAGGCATAAGGACTTATGATGTGTCTCCCCCAGCGACCGGGCCTTCCTGAGCGAGCTCGTCCGATCGGCGTGGAGGGCGACGCATGCGTCGCCCGTACAAACGTTGGGTGGACACCTGTCAACGAGCCCAAACAGCCATCGTGGTTGCTCATTCCCTTCCGGATGTCAACGCCTCGCTGACAACCTTGGTCATGCGGGTCGAGGCGGGCGATGACAAGCATCGCCCCTACATCAGATATATGCTGCTGTTATATACGTACACCCGAACGTACTATGAAAAGTGGATCAGTTCGCGGCCGAAGCCGAGCCAGAACGTGAGCGCCAGGAGTGCCGCGAACGTGGCCGCGAGCGTCCCAAGTAGTAGCCAATCGATCGGCCGCATGGCCAGATCATGCAGCGTGGTCCGCTTCACCGGCGCGCCGAAGGCCCGCGCCTCGAGCGTCCAGCTCAGCTGCTCGCTCATGCGCAGCGCCGTCACCAACGACGCCACCAATATCGGGATCATGGCCCTGGCCCGGCCGATGCCACGTCCCTCCAGCACCAGACCCCTGGACTGCTGAGCCTCGGAGACCGACTGAAACAGCGCGGCGAAGGTTGGGATGAAGCGCAGACCGATCGTCAGCGACATCCCCAACGAATAGGGCAAGCCCAGCCGCACGAAGGAGCGGACCAGTGCCCGCTGATCGGTCGTCGCCAGCCAGATGATGAAGGCGAAGGAGATGGCGGCGAAGCGGGTCGCCGTGGCCGCGCCGCCGATGATGCCGTGTCCCGTGATGCGCAGCGGCCCCCAATCGAGCAGCACCGGCGTCCCCTGCCGCGCGAAGACCGGCCAGAGGAGGAAGATCAGGATCAGAAATGGCGCCAAGGCGCGCCAGATGCCGCCGATACGTCGCCAGCCGATCCCACAGCCAATCAAGCGCCACGTGCGTCAGCACCAGCAGGAGCAGAAAGAGGGGCAGATTGAACCAGATCAGCAGCAACACGGTGGTGAACGCCACGAAGGCGATCTTCACACGCGGGTCGGCCTGATGCAGCCAGGAACGCCCCGGCACGTAGATATCGAAGGTGGCGCTCATGCCGGCCCACCCTCCGACGATCGCCGGACGGACGGAATGCGCTCGAGGAAACGTGACGTGAACTCGTCCACATTCAGCGCGAAGGGCATTCCGCCGCTCGCCAGCGCCGCCGAGAGGCGCGCCACCGGTGGTGGTCGGATGCCGGCCTGTTCCACCAGATCGAACTGGCGCATCACGTCGGCCGTTGGGCCGTCCGCCAGCACGCGCCCTTCATTCAGCAGCACCAGCCGCCGCGCATGCTCGCCAACCAGCCTCATGTCGTGGGTGATGAGGACGACCGAGCGCCCTTCGGCCACCAGACCGCGCAGCGTCGCCATCAAGCTCTCCGACGCGCGCCGGTCGAGTCCGCCGGTCGGCTCGTCGAGTACCAGCAGTCTCGGACGCATGGCGTGCACGGCGGCGAGCGCTACACGGCGCCGCACGCCACGCCCCAGCAGCGTTGGATGCCGCTGGCGTACATCGACCAGATCGAAGAGGGCCAGCGCGTCGTCGACACGTTCGTCAAGCTCGTCGTCGCGAATGCCGAGGTTGCGCGGACCGAAGGCCACTTCTTCGGCCACCGTCGGCAGGAAGATCTGATGATCCGGGTTCTGGAAGACGTAGCCGACCGTCTGGGCCAGCTCGCCGATCGACCGTCCGCGCGCGTCGCGACCAGCCACCCGCACGACACCACGATCCGGCCGCAGCAAGCCATTGAAGTGCTTGGCAAGCGTGGTCTTTCCGGAGCCGTTGGCACCCGCCAGCGCCACGAATTCGCCCGACGAAATCGAAAAATTGACGCCGCGCAGGGCCGGCACCTGCTCTCCCTCGCGGTAGCTGAACTGCAGATCGGTCACTTCGACCAGCGGGGTCAAGTCAGTCATCGCCGCTCAGCTGCAAGATGGGGAGAAGAATGTCCGCGGCCTCATCGGGCGTCATGAAGGTGAACTGCGTGTCGATCTGACGGTTGAGCCGGTCGGCGACCTCGGCGATCTGCGGCACGCTCACACCGCGCGCCTCTAATTCCGCCACCCTCCGAAAAACCTCTCGCGGCGTTCCCTCGGTCACGATCTTTCCGGCATCGAGCACGATGACGCGATCGGCGAATTGCGCCAGCAGCTCAGCGTCCTGCTCCACCATCACCACCGTGACGCCCCGTCCCTGCTCGCGGCGCAGCGTCTCGATGGCCGACGCCACCTCGAGCTTGCCTCGTGGATCGAGCTGCGCCGTCGGCTCATCCAGCACCAGCACCTCCGGCCGCATGGCCAGCACCGCCGCGATGGCGACCCGCTGTTTCTGTCCGCCCGAGAGCTGATTGGCCGAGCGGTTTCGCTCCGCCGACATGCCGACCACACTCAGCGCCCAATCGACTCGCTCCGCGATCTCCGCCACCGGTACACCCAGGTTCTCGGCTCCGAAGGCGACCTCGTCCTCGACGCTCAGGCCGACCAGATTGCTCTCCGGATCCTGAAAGACCAGCCCGACGCGCGTCGCCATGCGCGGCACCTTCACCCGCTTGGTGTTCCAGCCGCCGACCACCACGTCCCCGGCGATCACGCCGCCCGTGGCGTGCGGCACCAGTCCGTTCAGCGCCAGACACAGGGTGCTCTTGCCGCTGCCAGTGGTTCCGGTCACGCCAAGGAACTCGCCCGCGGCGATCTCCAGGTTGATCCCTTCCAGCGCGGTGACCGTCGACTCCCCCTCCGCCACCGCTGGGTAGCGATAGGTGAAGTTGCGTATGGTGATCAGGCTGGTGGTTTCGTCGCGCTCGCTCACGATCGGGTGGTCTCCATTCGGGCCGATCAGATGGCCCCGATCTCCTGCACGGAGCCTACTCGAACGGCCGGAGCGCTGGCAACGAATCGAGCACGTCGAGGAGGAACGAAAAACCCGGCGACCTGAGCCGCCGGGCTATCGTGAAACCTATCGAAGCGCGAATCAGTCGCCGGTCTGGTTGGAGGGCGTCGTCTCCTCTTGCCAGGTGCGACGGTAGCTCCAGTTGTTGATCGGGGGATAGGCACGCCGCACCGCGAGGACGAGCGGAATGCCGATCACAGCGCCGCTGGCGACCTGGAACAGGTTGAGTCCGGCGTCGGTCCAGGCAGTGCCGATGCCGAGCTGCAGGATGGCGGCGTCGTAGATGAAGTAGCCAACCACCAACACGATCGCTCCGGCGATGCCGCCCATGATCATGCGATTGAGTCCGCCGCGCCAGGCGATCACGCCGGCCACCACGCCCTGCAGGCCGTGAATGATGAAGGTGCCGGCCGCGTAGTTGGCGTAGCCGGACGAGAGATCGGAGAAGGACGTGCCGAAGCCGCCCGCGATCCCGGCGACGACCGGGCCGAAGACGAAGCTGGTGAAGTAGATAGCGGTGTCACCCAGGTGGATGTAGCCGCCCGGCCCGATCGGGATCTCGGTGAAACGGGTCGTGACGAAGATGACCGCCATCATCACGCCAATGATGGCCACAACCACGGCGGTCAGCTCGATGCGTAGCTTGTCCCTTACGGATTCCATGCGGCACTCCCCCTCAACAGATGAACGAATCCCCACTGATTGTCACCAGACATTCACGTATAAACCCGATGTTAAGGAAACCATCAAGTGCCAATTGGAACCATCCAATGTTGGTGGCCAGGTGGCTCGGAGCAGTGTCGCGGGCGAAATAGCTGCAGGAGATGCGGAGGGATCACGAGTGGATCACGAATGGTCGAACCAACGACGAACGAAGTGCCAACGTCATTGCCAGCCAGGTTGCCAGGTCCACGGCAAGGTCTGCACGCTGGCCTCACTCGGATGGATCAACGAGGTGCTGGCGGAACTCGGAGAGTGGCAACTCGGTGCTTCGAACCAGACGAATGATCGACGACGCCGTGAAGTTCTGCGGGAAGCACACGAGGTTGGTCCCGAGATGTGTGGCTGACGGAACGAGAATCCCCTGGATGCCGCGGAGGACGGCCACGCGGCCAATCGATTGACAGATGGTCGTATCGCTCCCCGTCAGGTCGTCCTGATTCAATCCAATCCGGGTCGGATCGCTCAGGTCCAGCACCGCGGATAGGTCCACGTCGAGTTCCGAGAGGACGTTGTTCTTGAGGAAGCTGAGGTCCCGCGCTGCACTGCGTCGAACCATCTCCCAGACGGCCACCTCCGGCGCGCGCGAGGTGTAGAGCGCGGCCCAGGCAACTGTGTCGGATTCCACGTCTCGTCCTCGGTGGTAGCGCCCAGAACTTCGCAAGGACAGTGACCAGTCGACTGGATCCACTTTGTTCCAGTGCGTGCGCCAGACAATGCCGTGAAATGCCTCCGGTGCTTGGGTGTGGAGACGTGACTCGAACGGTTGATGCTGGGACGTCATCAGCGTGGTTAGAGGTAGATGCCGGCTGCCAGGCCGTCCAGATCGGCCCGCACGCGATCGACGCGCCCGGCTTTGAGGGCTTCCTCCGGAGTGAATTCGCCAAGGTAGCGGCTCGGAGACCGGAGCCACGCTTGAGCCGTCTCACGGCCAAGCATCTCCACGAGTTGATCTCGCACGTCGATGAGCTGCGCAAGTCGTTCGCGGCTTTGTCCCTGTGGCACTGAGACATTGGCTCGCCAACGGTCGATCGTCCGCCGGTCAACGTGAACCGCGAGCGCGATCGTCTCCGGCGACACACCGAGATCCTGCTCCAGTTCGTCCACCACGTGTCCCACATCCAGGATGTTCGCCATGCCTCAGCCCTCCTCGGGTCGTCTTCAGTGTACCATGTCGGACAAATAATGTCCGACAAATGTTCCTTCTCGGGCAGCCACGCCGTGCCGAACACCTGTGGTACCGACAACGAAAAGCAGGGCTGGCGAGATGACCGTGCCCTGCTCTCTGTGCGCTGGGATTTATCAGACTACCTGCTCGTTTATCCCTGCTGCTCGTAGAGTTGGCGCGTCAGGAGTGCCTGGCCGATGTGCTCCCGGTTGTGCTCCACCGCATGGAAGACCCACCAGCTGCCGAGGTGCACGCGGCCCAGCCGGTCGCCGGGAGGCGAGTGCATGCCGGCCAGATCGGCCAGTGAGAGCTTGTCGATGCGCGGCATGATGCGGGCTTCGATCTCGTCCACCTTCTGACGCATGGCCGCCACGTCGTCGACTGTGACGCGGAATTCGGCGTCCCGATCCCGATCGAACGCCTCCTGGGCGATGGTGGCGGTCATGGAGTTCTCGGCGCCCAGCAGATGGGTGAAGAGGACCGCGATCGAGTTCGTCTCGGGACCCGGGGACCAGTTGAGGCCGTCCTTATCGAGCCCATCGAGGACCTCGCGCATCGTGTTGTGCTGATCGGCCAGGATCTGCTTGAGTCCTTCGCGAATGCCCTGAATCTCGTCTGCCATCCGCCTCTGTCCTCTCAAGATTTATTGATTCTCATGACGTGAAGCGGCGCGGTCCGGTGCGAACGTACTACTCGTCGACGCCTGAACCCTCTCGCAACGTCCGGTAGCTCTCGTAGCGCCCGAGATCGATCGCACCTGCCTCGAGGGCCGCCAGCACGGCACAGCCAGGCTCGTTCACGTGCGTGCAATCGTCATAGTAGCACGAGTCGAGATGGGGCCGGAATTCAGGAAAATAGCGATCGAGCTGGGCGAAATCGACGCCCCAGAAGCTGAGCTGACGGATGCCGGGCGTATCGGCGATGTAGGTTTCGGGGTCAAGTGCCAACAGGGTAGTGGCGGAGGTCGTGTGGCGTCCCTTGCCCGTCGCCGAGCTGACGTCCCCGACGCGCTCATCCAGATTCGGCAGCAGTGCGTTGATCAGGCTCGACTTGCCCACGCCGGACGGCCCTGAGAAGGCGGTGATCTTACCGCGCAGGTGACCGCGCAGCTCCTCAAGCCCAATTCGCTGGCGCACGCTGGTCTCGAAGACCGGATATCCGGCGGCGCGATACGGGTCGAAGACGTGGCGAATTTCCCCGGTCGGATCCAGATCGATCTTGTTGGCGCAGACGGCGGCGGCGATGCCGCGCGCTTCGGCGATGATGAGGAAGCGATCGAGCATACGCGCATGCGGCTCCGGATGCGTGACGGCGAAGACGGCCACCATCTGATCCGGATTTGCCAGAATGACCTGCTCCATGGCATCGGTGCCGCGTGCCAGACGCGACAGGGAACGGACGCGAGGCGCGACCGCCTCTATCACCCCCTCACCCGGAATGGTCGGCAGCACCTCGACCCGATCACCCACCGCCACCGGTGACGTGCCCCGGCGCTCCCGCTTGACGGTCGCCCGTGCGGTGCAGCGCAGCACGCCATTGGGCGTCTGCACGTCGAAGAAGTTGCCGTAGTTGCGAATCACGATGTTGGGGGGACGATCCAAAAGCACTCCAGGGATGGCGATAACAGAGGAAGCGAGCATCGGGCGAGGAAACCGACGGGAATCCGCGGCTGAGTGTAGCACGCAGAAGGCGCGGACGATCTAGCAACGCCGAGACGAGGAAGTAATGCTATGAACCAACGAGATCGGATTTCATGCGCAAGATCGAAGCAAACTCATTAAGGCTTAAGACTCATCCAGTTGTTTTTCGATTGGTGATATCGCTCACGGTGAACAGAAATCAAGTAGCTAACACGAACCGAGCCTTCTCGTTCCGTAACATCTCGAATGGTGTTACACAGGTGACACCCATTCCCGCGCATGCACTTGGAATCTTGATCCTTGTGAGTGAATTTGCGGCGCGTTCGTGGGTCACGATTGTGTATCCATGCGCCAGAGCTTCAGTAACCAGGTAGTAATCTGCAGCTGACAGAAACGTGCTCACTGCGGCTGCCTGGAACCCCTGAGAACTTGCCCATTGGCTCACCGTTCCAAGCATGCCAACTGTTGATGCATCCGGGGCAACAAACAACTGTGGTCCTTGTGAAATCGCCCACTGTGCGAGGTCATCATTACCAGCCCGAATTTCGTCACCCACTTTTTCGATGCTGAACAGGATTCCATGTGAGTTTGCAACCTCGATCCAGTCCCAGAAGGCAGGACAGAAGTCGAAGCCGTAGTGGAGATTCTTCGCTTGAATGAACACGTCGGAGTCCAAGAGGTACGCCACTAGGCGACCCCAAGCTCGTGCCCGAGCCGATTGAACGTATCGACTTTTGACACGCCAAGCATTCGGAACGCATCGCGATAGAGTGTTTGTCCCTCTAGCGTACTTAGCACGACCGCACGAGCGAATCGCTTGCTAACTCGAGCACTCGTAGACAAATAGAAGTTACCGCCACTAGTTCCAGGCAAGCTTAGTAACCGGTCAAGTTCCCTTTGATACCCTTGCCGAAACTGCTCATCGCTAAGGGCACCAATGTCGTGAATCCGCCGGATGATCACGAGCGTACTCACCTTGAATCGTCTGGCCATGCGAAGAATCTCATCATTCAACGGCTTAACGGGTTGATATTCTTTCTCCATGGTCGCGAGAGGCACCAGCAACTCGGCAGCAACTCGGTTACACCAGCGTTCAACACTGGTAGTAGGGAATACAGATGCAGGGGCATTGGAAATGCCGGACTGACCAAGCCACACATGGGCCAATTCGTGGGCTAAGGTGAACATTTGGGCAGCTTTGGTGTCAGCACCATTGACGAAGATCAGAGGAGCGTAGTTGTCCGAAAGTGCGAATCCTCTGAATTCGTCCGGGTCAAGTTTCCGATGGGTATTGCTACCAACGATTCCACTCACCATCACTAAAATACCGGCATCATCCGCCAATTGAATGAATGCTCGTAGAGAGTCTGTCCAAGTGGGAGACCGTCGTCTTTCATTCAAATCGAAACCCAGGATATGGCTGATGCCGTCTGCGACCTCCACAACATCGTCGTCGAGCGACACCGATCCGACGAACCGCAAAGAATCTTCGCCCTCAGCAATTGAGAAGCTCCGATACCACTCCTGACGCTGCTGACAGATGTAAATTGTTTCCAGTAGGTCCGGTGACGGTCGATCGATCTTACCGCTCTCAACCGTGCGGAAGTCTGGCACT
The DNA here is from genome assembly GCA_963815715.1 of uncultured Chloroflexia bacterium. Classification (GTDB taxonomy): domain Bacteria; phylum Chloroflexota; class Chloroflexia; order Thermomicrobiales; family Thermomicrobiaceae; genus CALAGB01. Next base: position 274,466 of record CAWFHU010000002.1, read on the forward strand.
GGGATGGTCTCCGTGAGTGGCGCTGGAAGGAATAGATATCCTATCGGCATGTGCATCGCGTTGGCGAAACGCTCGAGTTGTCTAAGCGTTGGCATCGCTTCTCCGGCTTCCCACTTGGGGAAATTGGGGAAACGTTGAACGACAAATTCCGGAGTGTATCCGGCACGTTCATAGGCCCAGCGAAGCATTTCAGATCGTATGTCGACTCTGTTCATTACGCCGCTCATTGCGAAGTCAAGTCATTAGTTTTCGCGACGGTCCTTGAGATCAGTGGCCATGATGGGTGAGATTCTCGTGTTGATCATATTAAGCTCGCGGGCCTATGTCCACATATCCTGCCGCGAGTACCACAGTGACTGAAGCCTGTATTACCTCGACCCGATCACCCACCGCCACCGGTGACGTGCCCCGGCGCTCCCGCTTGACGGTCGCTCGTGCGGTGCAGCGCAGCACGCCGTTGGGCGTCTGCACGTCGAAGAAGTTGCCGTAGTTGCGAATCACGATGTTGGGGGGACGATCCAAAAGCACTCCAGGGATGGCGATAACAGAGGAAGCGAGCATTGGGCGAGGAAACCGACGGGAATCCGCAGCTGAGTGTAGCACGCAGCGTGATGGCAGGACTGCTGCTGTGAAATCCTGGCTCAACGGCGAGTTCTGCATCTCACTCTACGCCGAATGGTCAGCCTCACGCTTTGAAGCAGCCGCAGTCCTGGACTTCCGCATGAAGCGCTCTACGCCGGGAAGTGACGCGACGTCTTTCCTCAGCGTGCATGAGCTCGCCGCTGTCCTGAGGGATTTAGGCGTCGAGACGGCCAATGTAACAGGTGTGGTCGTGGATGAGAAGGGATTTGTCTACCGGAGCAACCCGCTCCACCTACCGGTCTATCGGGTTGTCCCGGCAATTGGACCCGTGACGCAAGCCAATCCTCAATCTGTCGCCAAATGAGCGCGACTCACTCCACCTCCGCCCCGGCTCGCGCATAGGCGATCATCTCCTCGATCGTCATCTGGCCTCCCCGAGCGAACGCCTCGGCCAGCTCCGCCTCGTCGAGCGATTGCCGTACCTGGGCGATCTCCCGATCGTAGATTGCCTGAACCGCCGGAGGATAGGCGAGACCGTTCGCCTGCTGTATCGCGATTGAGGCGCCGGAGAGGATAGCCGCGCGCTCGAACTCGCTTTGCCGCGCTGCGACCGCGGCGAACCCGAGGATCGTCAAGGTGAAATGCCCCTTATCGTCCACCGCGGCGGGCAAATCGAGCGACTCGAGATAGCAACGAAGTGCGTCGTCCAGCCTACCGAGAAAGCAGTGAGCGGTCCCCAGGTAGAAGATGGCCGCGTTCATCAAGTAGCCTCGACCAGTGAGGCGCAAGCGTCGCACTGCGTCATCCAGCAGCATGCGGGCTTGTTCGAACTTGCCACTCAGCAGGGCATGGAGACCTCGATCCATGCGCAGCCGCGTCCGCCCCACGTCATCATGCCCGGAGATCAGGACTTCCGCCTCGTCGAGAATCGTGTCAGCGATATCGAGATTCCCAACCACACAATGGGCCAGTGCCAGATCGCAGAGGGCGATGATGATGCCGGGCACGTCACCCTCTTGACGCCACTCGTCCAGCGCAGCGCTTAGCAGACCGATGCTCCGCTCGCTCTCGCCTCCCATATAGCTACTCCAGCCAAGCTGCCGCGAGAGGACCGCGGGCCAACGATGAACGCCGACCTCTCGCCACAGGGCCAGCGCCTCACCGCAAAGCGCTTCCGCCTCGTCGAAGAGGTATATCGACGAAGAGATCATGCAGGCGCCGGTCACGATGCGTGCTCGCAAGACTGGCGAGAGCCCCTCGCGGCGCGGCAAAACCTGCTGCATCCAGCTCCACCCTTCCATGAGGCGCAAATACTCGTGCCAGTAGATGGAGAGTGAGGCCACGAATTCGGCAAGTCGTTCGAGGTTGCCAGTGCTCCTCACCCACTCGAGCGCGGCGCGGACATTTTCCAGATCCGCGTCGACGCGCGCGTAGGAGTCGTCCAGCCTTGTCTCTGGGACATACGGCGGAAAGGCGTGAGCGAGCGCGATGAAATGGTCCGCATGCCGGTCATGCAATTCAGCCTCGTCGACGATCCCCGTTCGGGTCTCGAGCGCGAACTCACGAATCGTCTCCAGCATGTGATAGCGGTCGGTGCCCTCGCCCGTGGGAACACGCTCGATCAAGCTGGCATCCAGCAGCGTCGATAGCTGCTGCTCGATCGACCCCCTCGATTCATCCCGCGTGAAGCAGACCGTGGCGGCGGCATCGGCGGTCCAACCACCGACGAAGACGGAAAGCCGCGCGAACAGCACGCGCTCTGGCTCTGGCAGGAGATCGACGCTCCAGGCGATGGTGCGGCGCAGGGTCCGCTGGCGCTCCGGCAAGTCGCGCGGCCCGTCACTCCCCAAATCGAGCCTGCTGGGGAAATCGGCGAGCAACCTGGAGAGATCGTGCTCCCGCAGGCGCGCGGCGGCGAGCTCGATGGCCAATGGCAGCCCGTCGAGGCGCATGCAGATCTCACCAACGGTAGCCGCGTCGTCGTCCAGATCGAGCCGTCGATTGGCCGCCACGGTGCGTTGCACGAAGAGCGCGACGGCCGGGTTTGTCAGCAGGTCGCTCAATGACTCGTTGGAGGATGGTAACGGCAACGGACGAACCTGGCGCTCATGCTCACCCATCACGTGAAGCGGAACTCGACTGGTCGCCAGCACCTTGAGCGACGGCGCATTCCGCAACAGGTCAGTGACGGAAGGACCCGCGTCGACGACCTGTTCGAAATTGTCGAGGACCAACAGAACGCGACGTGTCTTCAGCCAACCGGTCAGCCGATCCGACAGGGAGGCGTCCTGCACGCCGCGCAAGCCGATCGTTTCAGCCATGGTTTGCAGGACCAGTCTGGGATCGAAGATGGCTGCGAGGGAAACAAAATAGACACCGTCTGGGAAGACGTCTGAGACCTCACGGGCGAGCCGCAGTGCCAAACGCGTCTTACCGCTACCGCCAGGGCCGGTAAGGGTGACCAACCGCACCGACGGCTGAAAGAGCAACTCAGCGAGGTTGTCGACGTCGTCTTCGCGGCCGACGAAGGACGTCAGATCGGCCGGCAAGTTGTTGCGCACGTCAGCCGACCAATGTGCCAGCAACTCCTGCTCGGCTTCATCGGCCGCGAGCGCGATGCGATCCAGCGTCGCGAATCCGGCCGCGCGCAGCAGACGGTTGGTCTCGGATCGATGCAGATCCAACGCGGCCGCCGCGCTGAGCACTCCGGCCCGATGATACGGATGCTCCGACGCTCCGTGGAGCCAGCGGTGAACTGTGGCTCGCGGGAGACTTGCTCGCCTGGCCAGCTCGGCCTGACTGAGTCCCCGTTCAGACAGATAGCGCTGCAGCAACTGCGCGAGGGGTGAACTCCCCGGTGGGTCACCTCGATCCGGCACTGCTTCACGCTCCCTGGTAATCATGTCCACGACAGTAGGCTTGCATCGTAGATTACAGACGAACGTTGAAGCAACTCTGGTGCATTCCGCCGAGAATGCAAATGGGGGAAATGAGGCAGTTGGTGATGGGAGTGAGGGGATGGTCGGGTACGCGCCATGCCCGTCGGGTTGCCCACCCGTCCTAGTACACGCCGCGGATCCGGGTGATAATGCCTGGCATCACGACGCGAAGCGCTAGAGATTCCGACGATTCGCCCGAGGCTCGTTCCCCGTACGATCTTCGACGTTCACGACACGCCTGACGGTCGCAACGTCACGAGGCCTGTTATCGGCTTGATCGGTCAGACTCGAGGAGACGGAATATGAACGCCAATATCGACCTCGAATCCATTCGCAACGAGATCCCGGGGTTGCACGAAACGATCTACCTGAACACGGGAGGCACCGGACCGTCACCGCGACGCGTCACCGATGCGATCGTCGAGAGCTATCGCTTCCTGGAAGAGCACGGCCCAGATGCGCGCCCAATCAAAAGGGAAGTGGAAGACCGGGCCGAGGCGGCACGCGAGCAACTGGCGCGCTTCCTGGGAGTCGAGACCGATGAGATCGCCTTTACCCGCTCGGTATCGGAGGGCATGAACATCGTCGCCTGGGGTCTGCCATGGCAGGCAGGCGACGAGGTGATCGTCAGCGATCAGGAGCATCCGACCGGTCTCCTCCCCTGGTTCAACCTGCGTGATCGCCTCGGCATCAGCGTGCGTCAGGTCCCGCTCACGGACGATCCAGACGCGTTGCTGCAACGGATCGACGACGCTATCGGCCCGCGTACCCGACTCCTCTCCCTCAGCCACGTGACGGCCGAGAATGGTTTGCGACTTCCAGCCAAACGCATCAGCGCGCTGGCGCACGAGCGGAACGTCAAGGTCCTCTTCGACGGCGCGCAATCGCTCGGGCAATTTCCGCTCGACCTGCATGAGACCGGCGCCGATTTCTACGCCATGACCGGCCACAAATGGCTGCTGGGCGGCTACGGGGTCGGACTCTTCTATACCCGGCGCGATCAGCTCGAGCAGCTGGCCGTCTCCTGGACCGGCGCGGGCGCGACCGAATTCCTCGACCGGGAAACGGGCGAGCACCGCTGGTCGGAGGGCGCGCGACGCTTCGAGTTCGGCAACCGGCTCTGGCCGAGCTACGTCGGTCTGGGAGCCGCCGCCGCTTACCTGAGCGAGATCGGACTGGACGCCATAGAGGCGCGCTCGGGTGAGCAGGCCGATGCGCTAAAACGCGCGCTGCGATCCATTCCGGGCGTCACGGTCCGCACGCCATCCGATCCGTCACTCAGTACCGGTATCGTCTGCTTCGAAATTGCTGGGATGACCGGCGACCAGATCGCCGATCAGCTCTGGGAACGCCGCAAGATCGTCTGCCGGGCCGCCTTCGCCCATCGCGCGGTGCGGATCTCGGTCGCCTTCTTCGTCGATTCGAGCGAGCTCGACACGGTCGTCGAGGTCGCACGCGAGCTGGCGGCTGAGGCCGGACGGTAACGGAGCGAATTCAGATGCGCATCACCAACATCGTGATCGAGGACTACCAGTGGCCTCGTGCCAGGCCGATCGCCAACGGCAAGCACACCTACACCCACGCCGGTCTCGGCCTGGTGAAGATCCAGACCGATGAGGGCGTCACCGGTATTGGGCTGGGCGGCAACGGGCTCGGCGGCACGGCGCGCATCGAACGCGCGACCATCGAGCACCTGCGCGACGAGCTGATCGGTGAAGACCCCATCAACGTCGAACGGCTCTGGGAGAAGATGTGGGTCCCCAAGCTGATCGGCCGGCGCGGGCTCACCACACGTGCCATCAGCGCCATCGACATCGGCCTGTGGGACATCCGCGCCAAAATGGCCGGGATGCCGCTCTACAAATTGCTTGGCGGCTATCGCGATCGGGTGCCGACCTACATCGCTGGGGGCTACTACGAAGAGGGAAAAGGGCTGAAGGAGCTGGCCGAGGAGATGTCCTCCAACGTTGAGCTGGGTGCACGAGCCGTCAAGATGAAGGTCGGCGGCGTCTCCATCGCGGAGGATGTCGAGCGCGTGCGTGCCGTGCGCGAGGCGATCGGCCCCGACGTGAAGCTGATGCTGGACGCCAACTGCGCCTACCGGCACTATGAGGCGATCCGCTTCGCCAAACGCGTCGAGGAGTTCGACCCCTTCTGGTTCGAAGAGCCGGTCGCGCCGGACGACTACGACGGCCACCGCAAGCTGGCGCAGGCCACCAGCATCCCCATCGCTACCGGCGAGAATGAATATACGCGCTACGGATTCCGGGATTTGATCGAGCACGACTGTGCCGCGATCCTCAATCCCGACGCCAAGGTCGTCGGCGGCGTGACCGAGTTCATGAAGGTCGCCGCGCTGGCTCAGGCGCATGACCTGGACATCGCGCCGCACGGCTCGCAGGACATCCATGTGCACCTGGTGGCGGCCATCCCCAACGGCCTGATCCTGGAGTTCTACCCCGATGCGGTCGACCCGATGTTCGGCAAGATGTACCACCACACGCTCACGCTCAATGCCGACGGCACCGTCAGCCCGCCAGATATGCCCGGCATCGGCGTCGACCCCAACTACGACGTCCTCGCGCCGTACCGGGTGGGGTGAGGGATCATGGGAGATGGGCGGTCCGTATAATGGATTCCATGAAAGACGACTACTCGGACGCCTCCACACCAAGAACGATCCACGTAGAGCCCGGCAGCGAGTTCGACCGTCTGCTTGGTGATGCCACCGAAACCCCAGTCGAGTTCGAAAACCGCGGGATCCGATATCGCGTTAGTCGGGTCGCGACATCCGCCGAACCCGACGACATCTGGGCCGGCTATGACCCAGGGCAGGCATTAAAGTCGCTTCAGGTGGCAGCCGGTGGCTGGTCTGGATTGGTCGATGCCGAGGACTTCAAAGCGTACATCGCCGAGCGCAGGCAGACCGCCAACCGACCCTCCGTCAAGCTATGAGCGGATACCTCCTCGATACCGATTGGGTGATCGATCTCCTCAACAATCAAGCGAGTGCTGTTCATGCGCTCCCGGCTATGGCAGCTGAGGGCGTCGCCATAAGCATCATCACCTACGGCGAGCTTTTCGAAGGCGCCTTCTATGCTCGAGACCGATCCGCCGCGCTGGCAGCGCTCCAACATGTTCTCGATGGCGTGCAGATACTGACGATTTCGACCCCAATCGCGGAACGGTTTGGAGTCCTCCGTGGCTCAATGCCGCGCAACCATCGTCAGCAGGTCGGAGACTTCGACCTTCTCATCGCCGCGACGGCCATCACTCACGAACTCGTCCTGGCAACCCGAAATCTGCGAGACTTCCACCTCATCCCTGGCGTGTCACTCTATGAGGACCCGACGCCATAAGTACATGTGCCGGGGCGCGCCTGTGGCATCAGATCATGAAGAACGTCACCCACTGCAAAGGCGGGCTCGTGAGTTCATGGCGTCGTACGGATCTGCGTGAGATCAAGACCTCTGGTACGCGGCCTACTCACCTGTTTCTTGACGACGGCGACGTGTTGAACGACAACCGGGTTCGCGCCGGGGAGTGGCTCCGCCTGATCGGCGAGTTCATGCCTCCTCGGATGGGGGGAACCACGGAGCAGTGGCAAACCGCCAATCAGCTGGTCTTTCCACAGGTATGGGGAGACCTCCTGGCACGGATGCCAGAATTCGCCAGTCACCAAGCATTCCAGCGTACGTACGCAATAGACTGGATGGCTGCCATGTGTGACGCGGTCGGTGTTACGCGCCTGCCCGATGATCGTGCCGTGGAACTCCACACGGAGCTTTCGGTGTATGTCAATGCACGCGCAATGTCCGCAATAGCGGGCGCCGCCGATGCCGTTCGCGCCCTCCATCGCTCCGGATACACGCTCTACACGGCGTCCGGGACCACGTCGCGGGAACTGCGAGCCATCATGGAGCACATGGGTATCTCCGACGTGTTTTCCGAGTTCTATGGACCGGATCTCATTGACCACGTCAAGCACGGCTCGGTCTTCTATCAAAAGATATTCGACGATGCCGGAGTTTCCCCAGACCGAGTGCTGGTGATCGATAGTGATGCAACGTGCTGCCGCTGGGCATCCGAGGCGGGCGCGAACGCGGTCTGGATCGACCCCGAGGTCGAGGCGATGCAACGAGTTTGGATGAACTCGCGCAGGCGTTGGTGTGATGGATATTCCGCGAGAGAGATGAGGCAGCAGTGGCATCAACACCCGGAAAGCGCCGCCGACTACAGGTGAACGAGTCGATCTATCAGACTGTGCGGGAGATGTCGGAAGCCTATAACACGTCCATGACGAAGATCATTGAGCGCGCGGTCGACGCCTACCGCAATGAGATGCTCCTCAAGGCGCACAACGAGGCTTGGGCGCGGCTCATGGAAAAAGATCCCGGGGCTATCGACGAGTTCGAGGGCGAACACGAGCTGTGGAATGGCGCGAATGCAGATGGGATGAAACCGACTCAGCCGTTTGTTCGACGAGAACCGGCTCGCTAGCTGGCCATCGCGCGGCGCTCATAATAGGCCCTGTCGCCTTCGGGAGTCGTGTGGAACCGAAGCTGCTCGCTATCAGATTCTGCGGGAGCACGCCAATTGTCGTCGTCGACGAGCAACGAGACAGCTTCGCCTAAACCAACTTCCTCTTCAGTGTGTTCAGCAGAATCCCATCTCACCAGCACGATCAACCCATCGTCGATGAGGTGAATCATCGTGTATCTGGCAACGAAGAGCCGAACGGCAGGCGCGATTTTGGGGTACTCAGTGTTCAGTTCCCAGAGTACCTCCCAGAGCCCGGTTACGTCCTCAGCCGCCATACCAAGCACGCGTTTCCGCATGGCTGCTAAGTCGCTAAAGCTGGGTTTCCCTTCAACAGCACTCTGCATCGCAGACCATTCCTTGAGATTATGAGATAGGGGCCGCGCTTCATCAGGTCCGGATCGTTCGGATTGCCCTCCATGATACGAATTTGATCACCAAGGCGCTCAGGATCGATGTAGCGGTCTCCAAGCCCGTTTCTCGTTCGTCCATCGTACTTCCAGCTGGACGGGAGGAGATCCCTGATCTCTTGAGGCGTTGCACCGGTCAATGACGGAGGATCGTCGAGCGAGCGCTGCCCCAATGGCGTCTCCCAATAGTTCGACTGCCAGTACCGTGCCGAGGTTGTATCGATTTCATTCGACGATGTCAATGTTGGATTGCGTAGCTGATACTGGTGGCGGAGCGAGAGATCTTATCTCCTAAATCAGACCTACCCAGCCGGTCGCATCGAGACAACTGATCGAAGGCGCAGAGCACGTTCACCAGAATGGGCCAGCTTCCCTCCCGTAATCCTTGACGAGCTCACCGCATCATGAGATCCTTCGTTCGTGGGGACGGTACCCACGCGAAAGGATTCGACGATGACCATGGTCAAGATTCGGCGTGACGGGAACAGCAGCGTCGTGACGATCCCCACGAGCGAGTTGAACAAGCTGAACGTAGCCGTTGGCGAATACGTAGACATCGACGTCGATGAAGCAACCGGACGCATGATCATCACACCCATGCGGATTGAGCCTCGGACGCAGCACACCATCCGTGAAGCATCAAAGGGCATCGCTGAGGAGAAGCGTGGCCTCTTCGAGCGACTGGAAGCCTACGACCGCGGCGAACGAGATTAGTCGTCGCGTGCAACCGCCGATCGAGGTTGTTTACCCAACGATTGAGGCATCGTTGGCCACCATCTTGGGGCTGAGGTTGAGCGCCTACGCCGCTAATCCGCCGCGTACTCCCTGAACCCCTCCATGAGCTGTTTGAAGTTAGATGGCTGGTATCGGTCAAAACTCTCCTGGTCGACGTAGACGAACTCGTAGCGAACGTCGGACTGCGTCTGGCTGACGTCGGCGCACCACTGCCTCAGCCGCTGCATCTTCAGTGGCACGTCCAGATCTTCCTGCCCCTTGGTTTCGGCGATGACGATTCGTTTGGGCGAGAGCTTGACGAAGAAATCGGGGTAGTAGTCAGAGATGTTGCCGTCCGCGTTGACGTAGTCCAGCTTGAAGTGAACCGCCAGGTAATTCTTGGCATACGCGACTACATCTGGACAGCTCTCGAGGAAGCTGGCGAACTCCAGTTCGAAATGGCTGTCCCCGATGATCTTATTGAACACGCTCTTCTTGGGAACGGTGTAGCCCTGGTCCTTGGCGACGAACGGCCGGGTTTGCCGCAGCTTGAGCGTGTCGCGAATCTCGGCGTCCCCTTTATCCCGCACGGTCAAGGCGTTGATCGCGCCTTCAAAGGTTTGGATCACCGTCCTGGTTGCGGCCAACTCCGATAGATTGCGCAGCGTATTCGGGTCTTCGAGATCGACGTTCTGGTCAAAGAGGTCGTTCTGGATGAAGGTCTTCACCTTGGGGTACAGAACGTCGTAGCCGCTCACCAGGCGCAGGTCCCGCATGATGGATTGCGCAAAGTAGCCGACCACACTGTGATAGTCGGCAAAGCCCGCCGAGTCGAGCATCGTCGTATGCGCGATCTCGCCGGTAGTGACGTCCTTGAAGACGATCTCACGCTGCTCCTCTTCCGTGAACTGCTGGTACGGGACGCGCTGGTACGGCATGCGTACCGGATCGAGATCACCCAGGTTCTTGTATTCACGGTAGATGCGTGGAGTCAGAATTGGAATCTCGATATCGAGCGCGTCGAGGTCTTTGTTGACGTTCTCGTTGTCGATCTCCACCACTATCTGCGATTGTGCATGCGCGCCCTCGCCCATCGGCTTGCGCTCCAGCACGACACCCTCAGCCTGGATCGTCTCAACGAAATCCATGAAGGCGTCGGTACCGACTACGCTGACGTATTCCTCGAGATCGCCCGGGATACATCCTGCGCAGGCCACGGCCGAGCGTCTGCTCTGGCAGGATGTTGCTCTTGGCGGAGTAGGCTCTCAGCCCGACGATGGTGGTGACGTTGCGCACGTCCCAGCCCTCTTTGAGGACCATGACGGAGATGATCGCCTTATACGGGTTATCGGTATTGTCGATCGAGTTGGCGAGCTCGCGCAGCCTATCGAGCTCTTCCTTGCTCTTCCCCGATGACGCCTCCGAAATCTCGCCGTTCTGTTTGGTGTGGATCACGAGGACCGAATCGCCGCTCCCAAATTCGGCATACGTTGCCCGCAGGTAGTCGGCCACGTCATCGCAGTTCTTGGTGTCGTCCGTCATGACGAAGAGGACGGCTTTCTTCCCCAGCTTCTCGTGCTCCTCGAAGGCCTTGCGCCACTCGACCACACCGAGATGCATATAATCGGCGTACTTCTCGGTGTATTTGGCGCTCTGGCGCTCATGTAGCTTGGCGCGGCTGGCGGCATCCGGCAGCACGGGATGCTTGACCACGTTCTGCGCGATGGCCTCGACCAGAGGATAGTCCGCGATGGTCTGCACGAAGATGGCGCCGTTGTTGTGCTTGGGGGTGGCCGTCACGTCAACCTGAAACGAGAGCCGGGCGCCCTTGTGCTTCAGGCGGTTGTCGATATCCTGAATCGATTTGAACCAGGCCAGGCTCTTGTCGTGAACGTGATGCGCTTCGTCGTTGAGGACCGCCAGCTCGTCGATGTCACGCACGATCATACCGAGGTCGACAGATGGAATCGGTGGTCGCCCCGGTCGGTCGTGGCCCGAAGAAGTAGTCCATGGTGTTCTCGTCGTCCGGCGACGGCGGAATGTCGTCACCGGCGTAGACGCGATGGATGTTGGTCAGGAAGATGTTGCCGGTGGGATGCGTGACGCGAACCTCGTCCTGCACGTGCAACGTCAGCTGGAAGTCGTCACGCCAGTTGCGACCGTCAACGCCGTTGTCCGGAATGACGGGATCCTGAAAGAAGATGCGCAGGCCATCGAAATCCTTGCGGATGCGATCCAGCACGATGATGTTCGGGGCGATGACCAGGAAATTGCGGGAGAGCGATGAGTCCGGCTCGTACAGCTTATGGAAGAAGCTCCAGGCGAGCACCAGACTCAGCACCTTGGTCTTGCCGCGAGCCGGTGGCCATCTTGACCACGAAGCGCCGCCAGGACTCGTCGAACATGTTGGCCGAGACCAGACCGGAGCTGTCGAAGCGCATCAGGTCGAACTTGTCCTGCACCCCGACCACGTCGGTCAAGTAAATGATCGTCTCGACGGCCTCGCGCTGCGCGAAGTAGTACCGGAACTCCTCCATAGTCCCGCCGAATTGCGGCAACAGGTGTGGAGTCCCGAACCACCAGTTCAGCAGGCTCTTGCTCGTATCCGTGGCCCCGACGTATCCGCTGTCTCGAAACTCTTTCACCTTGCGGCGCAGCTGCGCCACCAACGGCGGCGAGAGCTTATCCATGGTGGTCTCGCGGAGGGCTTCGTCGGCTGGGAACCAGCGCACGCTCGGATCGAGGATGGCGTACGGCGAATCCGGGAATTTTGGGTGCAGAGCCATCAGCGCACCTCCCCATCGCCGGTCGGCTGTGGCGCTGGCCACAAAGATTTAGCGAGGTTGAACAGAGACCGACTGCGTGCTTCAATCTGATCCTCATCCCAGTGAGTCTGGTGCGTGATCTCCCGGTTCAGAACGAGGAGGGAGTGCTCGTCACGAGCGCTTCCCGCTTGGCAGCAAACGGAGCCATTACTGACTGAGCTGTTCAGCGGCTGAGTCAGCAGGGTGAGATTTCCGATGGTATTTTTCAGACGGTTCCGCCGGACGATCTCGGCCAACATATCGTGTCGTCTTCTTTCGAGTAGTACCTGGCATGTTTGACGTCGTCGTCCGTTGGGCTCGTGCCATCCTCCAACGGCCAGTACATGACCCCACTCGCGCAGGCAGCACGTGCTCAATCGTGAGTATGCTCCGCCAGCGCGGTCGTTTCATTGAAACGAGTTCGTTTAGCTTTCTCGAGCGCCTCCAGAATGGCCCGCGTCGCGTGCGACTGAGAGCATCCAATAGATAGGATTCTCGATCCAGCGCGCCTCGAACTCGTCGTCGAGCGGAAACCGACTGATGTCCGACCGTCTGCGCGAGCAAGGAACCGGGCTAAAGTTATTTTTCGACCCAGCCGTGGCGATCAAGGTTAGCGATGACCGACAAGGAAGAACTTGTTGTAGCTCTTCGTCGTGAGTCCGCAGACGGCACGCCGCACAACGAAGCTGAGTAAGAGTTTGAGGCACGTCGCCTTGTCTTCGGCAGTCAAGCGCGGTTTCATTCCAGAGCCGCAGCGCCAGAGGAAACACCGTAGTGACATCCCACGGAGCTAGATCACGACCGAATTGAGCAAGTGAGCTTCAGGTCCCCGCTTCGGTCGACAAGCTCGATGTAGATGGACGCCGAAACGGTTCAGCTCTTTGAGCTCGGCCGCGACCGAAGGGAATGGCTGATACTGGATGAAGGCCTTATATTCGCTGAAGAGCTTTGTGAGATTAACCTCACCGGCGATTTTCCCCGCGATGTAGTTGGCCAGGAAGAATTCGATGCGGGGTTTGCGGTAGCGCCCCTGTCGCTCTTCTTGCATCCAGCTTGGGTCTTCGAAGAGCTTCCAGTGAGGCGTCAAAGAGCGCTTTCCGTCCACTCTCGCCTGCGGCGTCGGCCCGCTGGAAGATATTGTTACGGACGAGATCAGCGGCAAGTAGCGGCTCGCCCCGCTCGTTCAGCGTTTCGAAGATAACCTGAGCATCGTCGCCTTCTTCGAGGGTGATCTCCGACAACTCTGAATTCTTCGACCAGAGACTGCCAGATCGCGTCGAACCTCAGTTCTCTGTAAATGTCCTCAAGTGGAGGGTTGTTTGGGCTGAACTCGTGTCAGGCCGTTGGTGCGACGTAGAACTCGTCGTCGAGGTCATCGGTCTCCACCGAGTGCCTGATCCGATCGTAAAAATACCCGTACGCCGCAATGAGTCTAGGCGTTTTCCGATAGTCGTAGATTCGGTCTTGCGTTTTGTAGAAGTGATCCGGGTACTTCTCTCGCAGCGCTTCCCGGCCGCCGAGATTGATGATGTCGGTGAACATCTCTCGGTCGATACTGCGTCGGCCACACCTTGAAGATCTCGACATCCGGGGTTTTCCATCAAGTGTGGGCTCGCCGTTGAGCAGATAAGTCTGGCGATCGCTCTGAGCCGCGGACGTATATCCGATGAAAGCCGCGTAGTCGCGCGCTGCCGCAAGAAACAGCTGGAAGACAATCAACCGTTGCTGACCGTCGACAACCTGAAACGCGGGGACCTGCCGAACCGAAAATCCGCCACGAGGTTCCAGAACAATAGCGCCCATGAAGTGCAAGAAATGCTGCTCTCGGCCCGCAAGCCGCTCGATCGCCTTGGTACGGATGTCGTTCCAGAATGGCTCCCACTGCTTCTCACGGTTCCACACAAAGTGGCGCTGGTAGATCGGCACGCAGTAGCGATATTTACCTTGAAGCATTTGCCCCACAACAACTGGACCAGCTTTCATACATTCACCTCAACGATCGTCATGGTGTCGTTGCCGAAGATGTCGACCACTTTGACGGCGAGCTTGCGGCGGCCGGGCGTGCACTCGTGGAAAACGCTCTCAAGCTCCAGCGAGCGGTCCTTCTTGGTGCGGAACGATTGCCACTCGTTCTCGAAGATGTATTCGCCGGTCCAGACCTCTTCCCACTCGCCGGTCGCTTCGCTCTTGATGCGGATGATCTCGCGCTTGTTCTCGAAGTTGAAATCGACCGCCCAATAGTCGATCCAGTCGGTCCACTTCTTGGTGAGCGGCTCGCGCGTCACGATCCCCTTGTCGTCCTTGCTCACCTTCACGATCTGGCCCGCGATCGACCACGATCTTGCTGCGCCTTGTTCTTGAGCGTCGCCTCGGCGTTGGCGATGGAGTCCTGCGAGTAGAAGACGGAGAAGTCGGTCAGCTCCACGGCCACGCTGGTTCCCTTTGACGCGTGGCGTGACCTCGATGGCCGCGACGTCATGGAAGACGACCTGGTTGCGCTCGACGGCGCGCTTGTCGAAGACCTCGGCCGGGATGTACTTGGGCGCGATGTCGATCCCCTTTGTCGCGCGCCTCGTCGAGCACGCTCGGGAAGAGGCCCATCTCGAACTCGAAGCCCAGGATGTCGGCGCGTGGTGATGTGCTTCTCGCGGCATTCCAGGATGATCTCTTCGACGAAGAGGCGCGTGACCGGCAGGTTGACCGGCCCGACCGCGACCAGCCGCCCGGCCTTCTTCCCCTGGAAGGTGCGGAATCCGTCGACCCGCTCCGCGCGATAGGCGCGCAGGATCAGGTCGACGAAGGCGGCTTCCTTCTCTTCGAGCTGCTTTTCCTTCTCGGCATCACGCAGGTTGGGATTGACCCCGATGAAATGCTGGCGCTCGTACTTGCCGAGGTTGAGGACCTCGAAGGCGCGGTAGTCCTTGCCTTCGGCTTTCAGCTCGCGCTGCACGCCGATCATGCGCTTGCGCGTCGTGTGGATGGCGAATTTGCCCAGGTCGGTGACGATCCACTTGCGGCCAAGCTTTTCGGCGACCGCAGCCGTGGTGCCGGAACCGACGAAGAAGTCGGCAACGAGGTCGCCTTCGTTGGACGAAGCTTTGATGATGCGTTCGAGAAGCGCCTCGGGTTTCTGAGTCGGATAGCCAAGCGCTCTCGTGCGCTTGCGAGTTGATGGACGAGATGTCAGTCCAGAGGTCTTGAACGAGCTGTCCCTGGTACTTCGTCAAGGTACCGCTTCAATCTGATGCGCCGTTCTTGTCGCTAGGGAAGTACAGTCGTCCTTGCGATCGAGTTCCTCCATGTTCGTCCTGGGTATCGCCCAGACCGTTCGGTGCGGCTATATCCCTTCGTATTCGTAGATCAGGTTCGGCCGTCGAGCCATGGTCGCCGTCAGGTCAGCGTTGATACCAGCGCCTGCCGTCTCGTCAGCGTCGATG
Source organism: uncultured Chloroflexia bacterium (assembly GCA_963815715.1). Taxonomy (GTDB): domain Bacteria; phylum Chloroflexota; class Chloroflexia; order Thermomicrobiales; family Thermomicrobiaceae; genus CALAGB01. Next base: position 289,891 of record CAWFHU010000002.1, read on the forward strand.
AATGCGTCTCGATGTATTCGTGCTCGATACGGCTGAATATTGCTGATTCCAAATGTAGCTTGTCGACTTTGCGATAGTAGAAGATCGTGTCGTGCATCTCGACCGATAGACTCGCTGACATATTCCTGTGCGCGAAGTCCGCTTCCAGATTATCTCGTTCGTGAAACTGTCGCTACCAAAGACCTCGTCCAAGACTAGCCGCACATAGCTGTTAACTCGCCAGTCACAATGCACATAGATGCTTCCGTCCTCAGCCAACAGATCCCGCATCAGAACAAGTCGCTCATAGATCATGGCGAGGAATGAGTCGGCGCCTTTGCCCCAGGTGTCGCGGTAAGCGATCTCTTCGAGGATGTTCGGGCTTCTTGGTGAAGGTCTCGTCGCCGATCTCGATGTCCATGGAGAAGTCGGCACCGACGTCGAAGGGCGGGTCGATGTAGATGAGCTTGATGCCGCCCTGCCGCTCGATCTCCTCGCGCAGCGGGCCGTTCTTCAGCGACGAGAGGATGAGCTTGTTGTCGCCCCAGATCAGCTTGTTGGTCCAGCCCTTGAGCTGGCGGCCACGCTCGTCCAGATCGAACAGCAGTGGCTGATACTGGCCGGTCCTCATTGATCTGGCTTGCGCGGCTTCTCGGCGCGCGGCTCGTCGACCTGCTCGATGACCTGGAACGGGAGCACGATATTGCAGACCTCATTGGTCTTGCCGTTCCAGACGAGCTCGACCTCACGCTTGTCGTCGAAGAGCAGGAAGCGGTATTTCTCCGGGAGCGGCTTGTCGGCCTCCAGAAAGCGGATGATCTCTTGCTGCTCTTGCTCGGTTAGTCGTGGCACGAATATCCCCGAATCGCTTCAACACGGCATCACAAATTCGGCAAGGTGAATGTCGTTGCGGATAGCTTCACCTGGCAGTTTATAGTGTAGTGTCTTGTTTGTCTTGGGAGTGCGCCGGTACGGCCGTCATGAATATCGCTCGGGCGGACGCAAATCTGATGATGGCCTTTGATGGTTTGTTTTGGTGCCAGGTGATCGTCGTCGGCCCGCGGCCGAAGGGCGACCACAGAGGGATCGCCCCTACGTTTACGTGCGTACGTTCAGTCTGTTTAGTGGGCTTCGTTAAGATCAGCGCTGCGGCTTTAGCCCGGCGCGAATGTGGCGCGAGGACCGACCTGTTTCGTCGACCACCATCATTGCGTTGGGTATGCATAACCACGTGGGCGCGAGCATCGCGCCCCTACAGGAACGGTCGACGCTCCCGTATCGCCCGGTTTGGCCGGTTTCTCCGGGCGCGAGCATCGCGCCCCTACGAGCCTGTGTTCCTCCCCAATCCCGCCTCCCTGGCCATGATGATCGCCTCGGCGCGGTCGGTCACCTGGAGCTTGGCGAAGATGGTCGAGGTGTAGTTGGCGACCGTCTTGGGACTGAGGTTCAGCTGCCGCGCGATCTGGCCGTTGGAGCGACCCGCCGCCAGCAGATCCAGAATCTCCCGCTCCCGCTCGGTCAGGTTGGAGAAGGCACCGTCCGACTTCGACTGACGCCCGCCGCTGACGCTGTCCAGCAGCCGGTTGGTGACCGCTTCGCTGAAGACGCCGGTGCCGCGCGCCACCGCCCGCACCGCCTCGATCAGCTCCTGCTCATCGGCGTCCTTCAGCACGTAGCCGCGCGCGCCAGCCCGTAGTGCCAGCAGCACCGAGTCCTCGTCGGCGAAGAGGGTGACAACCAGAATGCGCGTCTCCGGATAAGCCGCCAGGATCTCGCGCGTGGCGATGACTCCGCTGACGTCCGGCATCTGCAGATCCATCACGATCACGTCGGGGCGCAGCGTCGCCGTTAAGTCGATGGCCTCTTTGCCGGTGGCCGCCTGGCCCACCACCTCGAAGCCGGGCACCGCAGCCAGGATGGTGCTGAGGCCGGTGCGGACCAGCGGATGGTCGTCCGCGATCAAGATGCGCAGCGTCTCTATCACCCTACTCCACCATTCGCGGCAGCCGCACAGTTATGCGCGTGCCACCCTCGTCCGCGTTCGCGAAGCGGCACGTTCCACCCAATTCCTCGGCCCGTTCCCGCATCGAGAGGAGCCCGACGCCCGGTCGACGCAGCTCCGGCAGTCCGACCCCATCATCGGCGATCGTCAACTCCACGTCCCGCTCAGCCGAGAGCGCCACCCGACAGTGCGTGGCTCGGGCATGACGCACCACGTTGGTCAGCGCCTCCTCGACGATGCGATAGATGGCCACCTCCACCGCCGCCGAAAGCTCGGGAAGATCCTCCGGCATCTCCAGCTCGACGCTCAGTGAGGGCGAACTATGCTGGCGCACGCGGGCCAGCAGCGCCTCACGCAGACCGAGGTCGTCCAGCACCGGCGGGCGCAGATTGTGGGCGATCTCGCGCACGCTGCCGATGGCCTCCCGCATCTCGCCACGCAGCACCTGCAGCTTTTCCTCGGCCGCATCCGGATCGCTGCTCACCAATTGCCGGGCGATGCCCAGCTGCAGGTTCAGTCCAACCAGCTGTGAGCCGAGCCCGTCGTGCAGATCCCGTCGCAGCCGTCTGCGTTCCTCTTCACGGGCACTGACCAATCGCTCGCGCGCCTGCTGCAGCTCGAGGGTCAGCCCGACCGCACGCACAGCGATGCCCGCCTGCCGCGCCAATCCATCCAGCAGGCGCAGGTCGGCCGTCGAGAAGGGCTCGCCGGTGGCGCGGGGTGCCAGCCGGAACTCCCCCACCACCTCCTGCTGATAGGTCAGCGGCACTCGCAGCAGGCCATTCTCCGCACCGTGGCATGGTCCCATTCTCGGCCGCCAGCGCCAGGTCGTCGCCTCGTTGCAGGGCGATAGCCGCATAGGGGAGCTTGAGCGCCTCGGCCACGCTCTGAACGATCGTTGGGAGGATGCTCTCCGGCGCCAGCGTCCCCTCCAGTCGCTGCCCAAGCTGGCTGAGCACTTCGTACGGGTCGTCCCGTTCGCCATACATCAATCGATTGACCCCGCGCTGCAGCCAGAGTCGCAACGGCTGGAAGAGGACCGCGATCAGGCCGGTGGCGATGAGCGAGAAGAAGAGGTTCTCGCCCGTACTGAAGATGACGCCCAGCTCGGCCACGATCACCACATACATGGCCACGATGCAGAAGGTGAGCGCGCCGTAGACCAGCGTGTGGTTGACGATCGGGTCGATGTCCCACAGCCGGTAGCGCAACACGGCGAAGCCGATACTGATGGGGATCATCAGGAAGACCAGACTGTAGATGCCGCCGCTGGCCAGATCGAAGAGGGCAGCGGGCGCACCCGGACGGTTGAAAACCGGCAGCGAGCCGCTCGCTCCCACGATGACGAAGACCAAGATGGCCGCCGCCAAACTGTAGGTCACCCATTTGATCTGCTGTTTCTGAATCGGCGTCGATTCCCGCCGGTAGCGATAGATCGGCGCGTAGAGCATGGTGCCGGGAAACGCGACAATAGCGACCGCAAAGACGGCACCGATCACCAGATGGTTGACGTGCGCTGGGGGCGGCACCAACGAAAGCGCGATCTCCAGCACCATCCAGGCCACACCGAAGAATCTGGTCCAGCGCGGCACGAAGCGTCCATCGGGGAAGAGATAGCAGAGGAGAAAGAAGGAGCCGAACCCAAACGCGCTGACGGCCGCAACCGGCAGATGCAGCATCGGGTGCGCCGCGACCAAATCGTCAGACGTGTTGGGCCAGATGGTGCCGAAGGTGACCAGCGTCAATGAGAAGAAGAGCCCCGCCGGATCGTTCGATTTGCGCCAGAAGAGGAGCACGCCCACGCCGACGAAGACCGCCACCAGCAGTGAATCGGTCACCACCTCAGTCGCGGCGTACAGAGCGATCGGGAAGTGGATCTGCTGAAGGCCGGTTCGCAGAGCCGCGCCGCCATGCTCGTGCACACTGGTGAAGTCGTGAGTGGCGCGGTAAAAGGGGGCCAAGCTGGCGATGAAGAGAGCGACAGCCATCACGCTGATCAGCACCCAGGCCGAGCGCGCCAGCAGCAGCCAACGGCCCTGCAGGGCGGCAGGGCGTTCTTCTGGCGCGTGAATCAGCGCCATCGACGGAGGAAGGGCTGAGTCCAATCCGAGCTCCTCATGACCACGAACGCAACGGTTCCATGCTGGTTCAGGGAGTGTAGCAAAGACGTTATGACGACGGGAGGGACTCGTCCCCCAGCGGTGACGAGTCCCAAACGTGTTCCCAGTCGCACGACTATGGATGGAGCGTCGCGATGATGGCGATGATCGTACCGGCCACCACGGTCACCGCTCCGATCGCCAACGCGGCCGTCGCCAATCCACGCTTCTCGGCGACCTGCTCGCGTCCCGCCACGCCGAGAGTCGCGCCCGCGCCACCCAGCACGATCGGCAGTCCGCTCCAGAAGGCCGCGATCGAGAGGAACCCGAGGATGCTGACGATGAGCCCCGCCTTCTGCGGCGAGCGCTTCATGGCCCACGGCAGCACCAGCGCGTAGACCACCGCCGTCACCACCAGAACAAGCACCACCACCTGCCACAGGGAGTCCTTCTGATTCTGCGGCGCCGAGGAATCGCCGTAGACCCCAAAGACCGCCAGACCCACCGCCAGCAAGCCAGCCAGAACACCGATCCATCGTTCCCGTGTCATGTCCGATCTCCTTACTTCAACGACCGTTCCGCCAACACCACCACCGTAGCGGGGCGGCCATCCCAGGCGATAGAGAGCCGGATCATGCGCTCTTCGGGATTTGTTCCCGGGAGAGTGTGAACGGGGTGCATGAGAAAGGGTGAGCGCGGCTCACCCTGGGTGGCTATGCAGTAGAATCGAGGGCTCATGACAGAGAAATTGCACGAGCCGAAACCGGCGATGCTGAATCCTGAGACGGTGGAGAGAATCGGAGTCTTCGCATGAGTCATGGAAACGGTGGTATTGGCCCGTGGGTTTATGCTGCCTTTTTCGCCGAAAAGGTCTTGCGCGAAGCGGATGGGGTGACAAGCTACATCCGGGTTATTGACCGCATCACCACGACAATCATCGGAAGCAATGCACCCGCAAACATGCCAACGACTGTGCTCAGCCTGAACTTGGTCATCGGCTTACGTTCGGACGCCGCCAGGGGAAGCTATGAAATCACCGTCCGACCGGAGCCACCTTCAGGAATTAGGGAATTGCAACCCAGTATCAACTACCCGATCCTCTTTGAGGGGGAGGAGCGTGGTGCTCAGATGGTCATTGAATTGAACTACCAGGCTGAGGAGCAGGGACTTCACTGGTTCGACGTCTTACTTGAAGAACGCGTTATTACGCGAGTGCCCCTTAGAATCGTGTACCAGCGACTGGCCTCAGGGAACTAGAGGAGCGAAATGGATCGGCGGTAATGGCTGTCCCGGTTGTTAGACTCGACGCGTCCTCACTCACACGCAACACGACGACCTCGCTCGAAGCGCCGGGTACTAACCGTGTCAGCCGCTCACGCATCTGCAGTTCGCTGATGTCGTCGTGTTTGTAGGCGATAATCGGGCTCAGAATCTCCCGTCTCAGCTGATTTCCCTCAGATATGTCGTCGACGGGCAAGTTCCACGTACTCGAGAGGACAACGTCTTCGAGTTCGTCGAGCGTTAATTCATTCACCAAGAATTCGGCCACACGAAAGCGAAGGTTGTTCCTTGGTGCACGTTTCATGACGACTAATCCCCCAATCAAATGGGTAAAGAGAAGCGTCCTCCGCCAGATGTTCAACGAGATGATGCTTCAGGAGCGCATTTTATCCGGTGAGTTTACCGTCATCGTGGACGATGCATACCCGGTTAGCAAGAGTTTTCTCCAACCAGGGTCCACCGCGCAAATCGAAAGCTACTACGATAGTACCGGCCAGCATGTGACGACCGTACATTACTATCGCCAACCAGATAACACAATTGGTGCCAGTGGTCAGATGGATCCCACGTACATCTACAAAGACGGCGTCATCTTCAAATGGTCGAAAAAGATGGAAGACGCTGGGAAGCTTTAGACTCCTTAGTAACCCCTCTTCTCAGGGCATTCTCGCGTCAGTGGTCCTCGTGAACGAAAAGAGAATAGCTGGCGAGTCATCCGACCTCAACGCCGGCGGGGATGCAGTAGAATCCGCAAGTGTGAACGTACGCTTTCGACGACCGGACTGGCACGATGCCACGCACCTGCTCTTCTTCACAGGGCTGCTCCTCACCCTGCTCGTTGCGGGATTCCTGCTCCTCTATCGCATCGGCTCACTGCCGGCCGGATTCCTGAATGCGGAAGCCGCCAACGGGCTACTGGCGCGTGAAGCCAGCGGCCACGGATCGGCACTGATCGGCGACACCGGCAACCGCTCGCCACTCCTGGCCGCCCTCATCGCACTGATCGGGCGGCCCTTCGGATTCGACATCGTCACCGCTCGCCTCGGCGCCGCGCTGGCGGGACTGGGAACCGTCCTCTTCACCTCCCTCTGGCTTCGTCGGGTCTTCGGACCGGCTTGGGGGATCGTCGGCGGACTGATGCTGGCCGGGTCCTTCTGGCTCATCCTCTTCAGCCGCTTAACCCTCAGCCCGATCGCCGGGGCGCTGGCGCTGGCCTTTCTCCTCTGGTGCCTGAGCGAGGCGTTGGAGCGCGGAGCCCGGCTGGACGCCTTCATCTGGTACGGATTGGCGGGAGCAGGAGCGGGAATCGGCTACATTTCCGATTCGACCGCGCGGATCTTCCCGGCGATCCTACTGATCGCTCTGGTCTCGGCCGCGTTCGAGCACCGCGCGTCACTACGCCATCACGAGGTCGTGGGGCTCCTCTTCGCCACGTTGGTCGGCCTGGCGGTCGCCGGGCCTTTCATCCGTCATACGCTCGATACCCCCACCCTCCTCTCATTCTGGACACCGACGCCGGGGCTCCCCGGTACGCACGTCGCCAGCTGGCAGCGAGGCGCTGCGCGCGTTCGGAATGGCGCTGGCTCGGCTCGGCTGGCCACTTTCGGGCGCGCTCGGACTCAACCTGCCCGACGTGGCCCTCTTCGGCCCCTTCATCCTCCCCTGGGCAATCGTCGGCCTGGGCGTATTGGTCATCAACCTGCGCCTGCGCCTGGTCACGACGCTGGCCGTCGCCGGACTCGCCTTGCTGGCTTCAGCAGGCGCCATAATCCCCGTCCACCCGGGAAGACTCTTGACAATACTCCCGCTCCTGATCGTGTTGCCGGTGGCGGGTTGTCGCTTCCTCTATCAGCAGTCACCCAGCGCTCGCTATCGCGTGGCGTTGATCGGCCTGATCGTGGTCATGCTCGCGGGCAACGTCGGCTGGTCGAGCTGGCGCTATTTCGGCGATTGGGCCGACAGCGACGTGACGGCGCAGGCCCTGTCGGTCGGCGTCAGCGACAGTCTGACCGCAGTCGTCTCCCTAACAGGAGATGATCCAGTCTTCTATAGCGCCAATGGTTATGACGAGCTGCGCCACTACCTTGCGCCGACGGCCACCAGCGGCGCGCACCAACGCATCGACTTCAATGGCGGCGAGATGCTGCCATTTCCCGTCGAGGGCTCCGGCTACGTCGTCGCGCCGTCGGCGGTGCCCGTGGCGCCGTCCCTGTTGCAGGCCGCTGGTCTCTCACGCCTGCCCGAACTGAGCACCGATCGTTACGACGTCTATCGCCTCGATCAACGCGCACGCGACCAGCTGCCGCTCTCGATCCCGACCACCACCTTCACCGGCAACGTGCGCTTTCTCGGTCACCAGCTGAGCTCCCAGCGACGACGGTCAACTGAACGTGGTCGTCGCCTGGGAGCTGCCGGGCGATGGCAGCGCGCACACGCTGCGGGTTCGCTTGCGGCCCGTCGATGGGCCGGGCGAGACGCAGATCGTGGATGTCACCCTGCCGGGCGATCTGCTCAATCATCCCTACGATCTGCTTCGGCTGGTGACGCTGAAGGCGCCTGTAACCAGCACGTCTGCCGATCTCTCCATCGCCCTCCTGGACGCCGATGGGCATCCCTTGGCGGCGCCTGGCGTCGATACCGATGGCTACCTCTTCCTCAATCGCTACACCTTCAGCCACTAGGCCGTTCGACCATGAGCGACCGGGTTTGACGCCCACACGCGGTCTGGGTACGGTATGAGTCCACACATCGTCCGCAACCGGGCGATCGGTGGCCAGTGACCGGCGTCGTGAGCGGGAGGGTGACCACATGAGCCAGCAACCAGCACGTCATCTCAACGTAGAGGCGGACAGCGTTGGATTCCTGCTGATCGATGCCCAACCGGCCTTCTGGTCGAGTATGTACGGGCCACGCGAGCCGGTCATGATCCGCATCGAGCACGCACTGCTGTTGGCCCGATCCTTTACGATTCCGGTAATCGCGACCTTCGAACATCCGGTCGAACGCAAGGGCTCGCTCCCCGACCGGCTAGAGCGCGTCTTCCCACCCGACGGCAAGCGGCTCGTCAAGCACACGTTCGACTGCTGCGAGGAGAAGCAGGTCCGCACCGCGCTGCAGAACATTGAGGTGCGCCAGCTGATCGTGGCCGGTGCTGAGACCGACGTCTGCGTGCTGCAATCGGTGCTGGGATTGGTCGACATGGGTTTTCAGGTCTTCCTGATGGAGGACGGCCTGTTCAGCTCGGAGCCGAACCCAAGCGCAGCACTGCGCCGCATGTATCAAATCGGGGTCACGCCGATCACCTACAAGTCCCTCTACTACGAGCTGAAGGGGACGGTCGACGTCGATCCGCTCCACGTGGCCTGGAACGCCGAGTTCGGCGAGGGAGAGGAGCGCTATCGCGCGCCGGAGCAACTGCCGCACGCGGGGTAGCGTTGAGTCGATGAGAATCTCACCGTGTTTGATGACGGCGTGATAGACATCACCGTGCTGTGGTTGCATGAGGAGAATTGGTTCTAAGTTATCGAGAATCGTTATCCGTCGACGGCCGAGGAGTCCCGATGGTGGTTCACGCAGGGCAACGTTATCCCTGGGTGCAGCACTCGGAGATCGCCTGTGCCTGGCTCCGCCTGCAGCATCAGTTGCAGCTCGCTCCGAAGACGGTCGAGGCGTACGGCCGTGCTCTCGATGACTACCTCGCCTTCTGCGCCGCAACGGCAACCGACCCCATCCAGATTACGCGGGCCCACCTCGCGGACTACGTCACGGACCTGACTACCCGCCCCGTCACGAGACCGCACGCGGCGGCCTCCGACCCACCCCAGTATGGCTTGGCCAACGCCACCATCCAACTGCGCCTGACCGCCGTCCGCCTCTTCTACGATCACGTCATCGAGCAGGGCCTGCGCGTGGACAATCCCGTGGGCCGTGGCCGTTACACGCCGGGCAACGCCTTCGGCGGCAAGCGCACCCGCGGCCTGCTCCCCCACTTCCAGCGCCTCCCCTGGATTCCGGGCGACGACCAGTGGCAGGCGCTTTTGGCTGCCCTCCGCGATGAGCCGCTGCGTAACCGGACTATGTTCGTGCTGGCCTACGATGGCGCCCTGCGGCGCGGGGAACTGGTGACGCTCGCCCTCGATGACCTCGATCACGCCCAGCGCCGACTCATCCTGCGCGCCGAGCACACCAAGCACGGCATCGCCCGCGTGGTGACTTTCTCCGACCTGACGGCGACGCTGCTGGCTGCCTACCTACGGGAGCGGGCCACGCTCAGCTCCGCCGCCGGCACTCTCTTCCTGTCTACCTCGGCCCGCAATCGTGGTCAGCCCTTGTCGGCCAGCATGTGGGCCAAGATCGTGGCGCGTATCGCCGCGCGCGCCGGTTGCCCGACCTGCACCTCCCACACGCTACGCCACCTCCGGCTCACCCACATGGCCCGGGCCGGCCTCGACCTGCACCTCATCGCGACCTATGCCGGCCATCGCAGCCTGACGACGACCATGCGCTACATCCACCTGAGCGGTCGCGAGCTCGCCGACAAGGTTGCTCGCAGCCTGGCTGGATTCGACCGGATCACCGCGGAGGCCTGTCAATGAGTCGGAGATTGAAGAGCACTGCCGACGGCGGCGAGGACGGCGCCGGAGTCCTTGATGCCCTTGGGGATTTGCCCGGTGGCCGGCCGCTGACAGAGGCCGAGTGGGCCGCCCTGCGTAGCCTGCGGCACCGCCCAGGCGCCCGCTGGCGAGACGCCCAGCATCGGGCGCTCATCCCGCTCTTCCGCCCGGTCCGAGCCATCCTGGCACAGGCCGGGTGTCGACACGGCTCGGTCGTGCGGTCCGTCTGCTGGCAACTACTGGGGATCTGGAGCTGCGCGGGGTTACCTTCGCAACCTGGTCAGCGGCTCAGTGGCAAGACACGATTGCTCGCACGGAGCCGTTGGGCGTGCCTACGTCACGGTGGTCGCCTACCAGCTGGACGACCTGCCTGGCGAATGTGCCTTGACCACCGGCGGGCGCGTCCGGCTCCTCGCCGAGCGGCTGTTTGGCCCGGACGCGGTCCAGACCGCGCTGGCCGAGGCGCGGCAGCTCGTCGACGGATAGGGCTACGACCGGAAACCGACTGCGCGCCGCTACCTTGATCGTGTCCTCTGCCAGGCGCTCGTGCTCGCCCGGAGCCCACGGCTCGCCGCCATCTCCCCGGCACACCTTGCGATCCTCCGCAGCCGCAACCGCGGCAACAACCGCGGCTGCGTCACCTTGCTCGGGCGCGTGCTGGTTGCCCTCGACCTGCTCTCAGCAGACCAGATGCGTGCGCAAGCGCCAGAGGAGCCCGGTGCCGATGCGATGGGCGTTCCCCCGGAATGGTATGCCTGGTGCCAACGCTGGCGGACCCAGAGTGCTCGGCGCGACACGCTGGCCATGTATCACGGTCTGCTCCAGGCGGGTCGCTGGGTGGCGGTGACGTTCCCGGCGGTCACAACGCCGGACGCCTGGACCCAGGAGGTGGCCCTGGCCTTTGTCGCCGCCGTCAACGCCAAGCGGACCGGCGAGTGGGCCCGCACCTGGGTGAAGAACAACCGGGAGCGGGCTGGGACGCCGCTTCGCCCGGCGAGTAAGGCTGGTCTCCTCTCCGCCGTGCGCACCTTCTTCCGTGACGGCCAGGAGTGGGGTTGGTTTCCGGTCCGCTTCAACCCGGACCGCAGCCTGCGCACCCCGCGCGCCATCCGCAACCTCATCGGCCCCGATCCCCGCGTGATTGAGCGTCCGATCTGGGCCAAGCTCGTGGCCGCCGGCCTCGCCGTTACCGCCGAGGACCTTCCACCGCGCTGCGGCTATCCCCTGGCCATGATCCAAGCGCTGGCCGCTCTCTGGGTCTGCACCGGCCTGCGCTCCGACGAGCTGGCGCGCCTGCGGGTGGGCTGCATCCGCTGGCAGACGGCGGATGTCCCGCTCGACGACGCTGGCACGCTCCTGCGCAAGGACACCGTCTGCTTCCTCGGCGTGCCCGTCAACAAGACCATGACGGCCTTCACCAGGCCGGTCCCGCCGATCGTGGGGCAGCGCATCGCCGCATGGGAGCGAGAACGCCCAGCCGGCCAAGGGCGCTTTCGCGACCCAACCACCGGCGAGGAGGTCGACTTGCTCTTCGCAATGCGCAATCGCCGGCTCAAGCGGCAGTACCTCAACGCGGTCGTTGTTCCGCTGCTGTGTCGTAAGGCCGGCGTGCCGCCGGTCGACGCACGTGGCCGGATCACCAGCCACCGCGCCCGGGCCTCGATCGCCTCAATGCTCTTCAACGGCCCGGAGCCCTGGACGCTGGCCGAACTGCAGACGTTCCTCGGCCACAAGAGCCCGGCCTCGACCCAGTACTATGCCCGGGTTGACCCGACGCGCCTGGCCAAGAAGTACGCCGACACCGGCTATCTCGAGCGGAACCTGGCGATGGTCGAGGTGCTGCTGGACATCGAGGCTCTGCGGCAGGGCACGCCCGAGGTGCTGTACTACGAGCTGGGCCACGGACTGTGCACCAGTGTCCGCACCGTTTGGCCTGCGTGCGCTGCCCACTCTATGTGCCCGGCGATCTGGCGCACGTCATTCGGGCCAAAGAGGGGATCCGTCGAATGTTCGAAACCGTCTCCCTGACCGATGACGAACGGGCGGTGGCCGACGGGGATGTAACCGCCCTCGAACGTCTGATCGAACGGAACGCGCGGCACCATCCCACACATGACGCGCCGGCCGTCACATAGATCCATTTCGGTCATAGCGACGTCTAGTTAAACACAGGTTGGTCAGCAGACAAGGAGAATGCACGTGTGGCGTTGGCTGCGGATCGTCGTCTTGCGAAACGACCCATGAGTCATATGCGCCGCGCGACCGGGCTGCTGCTGGTCGTGCTGCTCGTCGGCTGCGGCAGCGCTGGCCCGCTCGTGAGCACCCCGACTCCACCGCCAGCCGGCACCGGCGCCACGCCCGGTGCCACCGCAACGCCAGCATCGGCCACTACGACGCCGGCCATGGCCACTTCGACCCCGAGCGGTGCCTGGATTGCGCTCTCACCGGCCAGCGGCCCACCCGGGACGACCGTCGACATCATCGGTTACCTGCCCGGTGGCCGTCCCGCCGCCGTCGCTACCTCGGCCAGCGGCCCGTCCGCCACGCCCGTGCGGGTCACCGGCACTCCTCCTGCTGGTGGTTCCGCCGGAGCCGCCCCTGTCGACCACGGTCCCATCTGTTGGACGAACTGCGCGACTGGTCTCGTTGACTACAATGCCCCCTTCACTTGGTCCAGCGCTCAACCCGGCCGCTTCCAGACCCGCCTCACCGTCCCAGCCGTCCCCTGGCTCGCATGGGACGGCGTCCACCCGCTTGCACCCGGAGACTACGCGATCGGTCTGCCTTGCCTGACACAGCCCCAACTGAATACGACGGGGACGGGCGCCGTGCCCTGTACCCAGCAACCGGCTCAGCTCACGGCTACCTTTCACCTGACCGGCCCGACGACCGAGCGTTGCCGCATCGGCACGTGCGCATTCTTGCAGCTCGATCCGGCAGAGGGACCACCCGGTACGCTGGTGCACCTCCACGGCTGGGCGCCGCTGAGCACCTTCGTGATCGACGCTCAGCCAACCGAGTACGATCTGGCGATCCAGCCGGACGTGACCGCTGCTCACTCCTTTCTGGGCACGGTGCAGCAGGCGCCTAATGGCGATCTCTCGGGTACGTTCCAGATACCACTCACCGTCAACGGGCTGGGCCGCCTGGATCCGGGTAGCTACACGCTCGCGCTCCAGACAGGCCCGTTAGGCAAGGCAGCTGGGATCGGGACGCTGCCCGGTGGGGTCACCGTGAATCCGCTCATCGGGACGAACGGGGTGAGTTACGGCGACCGCCTCACCCTGGCACCAGCCACCTTGACCATCACCGCAGTCTCAACTTGGGCCGCGCTCGGTTCCATCACTCCGAGCAATGCCCAGTGGAGCGCGGCGCGCTACACGGCAACGACTGTGGTCGCGGATCCAATCCCTTCCCAACGCCTGGCGTACTGCGACTCCGGCGGCATCCATGTCTCGTCCGATGCTGGCGTAAACTGGACGACAATCCCGACGAACGGCGTGGTCCAGGCCGTCGTGGCGACGCCGTTCCAGATCTTCAATAACAATCCATCGCCGCCAGCATGTCTCGACCTGGTGCTCGACCCCGCGCACCCGCGCACGTACTATGCGACGTTCTTTGTCGTCCCAACGGCGCAACCTTCTTCCCGGTCACAAGGTCGGATCGGGGTACTGACGACCGACGCCGGCCAGACTTGGCGCGCGGTTCCCGCTCCGTCGGGCTACGACCTCGCGCAATTCGGCGGCTTCCAGGTGGCGGGACAGGCGGTTGTCGCGCTCTTCGGCGGCGACTCCACGTCTGCCCGCCCGCTGACCGTCGAGATGACCAGCGACGGTGGCCAGACCTGGCAGCCGGGCCAACTGCCGTGTCCTGTACAGGGCCCTTGCGTGCGATGGGGACCAGTGTCTACCGCCATCGACGGCAAGGACGTGGGCTACCTCCAGTACATTGAGCGCTCAGGCGACGGCGGCCGTACCTGGACGACGCTCGCCTGGCCAGCGCCGGTCGATCTGGACCAGGGGCAGGGCCAGCTGGTTGCGCTGTCGTCCAGCGAGATCGCGCTGGTCGACGGTACCGGGCCGTATCCCCTGATGGTGTCCCACGACGGGGGGCAGACGTGGCAGGTGATCGTCCTGCCAACCCTGAATCCCGCAGGCGGCCCGCCCCTGCTGTACGACGGCTTGCAACTCCTCCCGACCGGCGCCCTTCTGTCCCAGCAATACCAGGGCTGGATGCTGCTGCCGCCCGGGGCACCGGCCTGGTGTCAAATCCCGGGCCTAACCCTGCCGAACGGCATCGTGACGCCGCAAGCCGTCGGCGACCGGCTGTGGTGGCTGACGCCGCCGACCAACTCCGGGGGCGCGATGGTACCCCGGAGTGTCCCGCTGAGCGCCCTACGCTGCGGAGAATAGTGTGGACACCGATTGACGAGTGATTCCGCATAATCGCGTTCGTTGGCCGATCATTCGTTTCCCCATACGAATCGATCACTGCCGATCGGGACAATCAAACCCGGTGATGTTGCAGTATTCGCAGTCTCGCCCAGGCTCTCGCATTGGGGCGTTCTCCTGTGAGAGCACCCCCACGAAGAATTCCAAGTCAGCCGCGAAATCTTCCCGGAGATGCGGCACCTCGACGCGGTGATCCCTATACACGAGCGTGCCTCTGATCCTGGCGGAGGCATAGCGTGGATAGGTTGATAACCCATACATGTAGGCCATCAATTGAACCTGATGGCTATCGCGTGGCCGACCGGTCTTGCAGTCGTAGAGCATCAGCTCGGAGCCATCCTCGACGATGCAGTCGATGCGGCCCGTGATTCTCGCGTCCTGATTGGGGACGCGGAAGCTAACCTCGACCTCCGTATGTGGGCGAATCCCTCGACCAAACAATTCCTGTTTGACCTCGGTCAAGAGACGCGTGTGGGAAACCTGCCAGCCCACGGAATCAAACGAAGACGGCTCCCGGTCCTTGAGCTTGTGGTGAGCCTGAAACCAGTATTGCCATTGGCAGCTGACCTCGCCGGTCATGACGCTGGCGAGCCACGTTATCCAGATGTAGGGAGTACCACGCGGAATAGCCGACATTGAACGGCCCTGTCTCTGACATTCAGCCGACGACGGAGTTCGTCGACGCACAGCACGTCTCTGCGTCGTACCAAACGCCACGTGCATTACCCGGAGCCACAATATTGTCGCAGCTCAATTTGTGTTGTTGTAACCAGCATCGTACTACGACAACGATTCCGCGGATACACCAGGCAAGTAGCCGAACTGTACTGGCAGAAATGGAGAACAGAACGGGAGCCGAGCCGCATCCTGGCTCGGTCGCTCAGAATCTCCTGAGACCAGATGCGCGGCCTGCGGGAGAATGACCGAGTCGAACCACATTTACGCTACCCAATGGTTGCGCTTTTACGCTGGGTATGTCACACTGCGCTGGCCGGAACGATCGAAGTAGGCGGTCGAAGAGACACATCGATCTGGTCAGTGAGGAGGACCCGCGTGGAGTCGCGCATCACGCCATTCCTGATGTTCATCGGACGAGCCGAAGAGGCCATGAACCTGTACGCGTCGGTCTTCCCAGACGCCGAGATCGAGAAGATTCAGCGCTATGGTGCGGGAGATGGTGGAGTCGAGGGGACGGTAATGCGCGCGGTCTTCCGGCTACAGAACCAGCGCTTCATGTGTATCGACAGCCCCGACGTGCATGGGTTCAGCTTCACCCCGTCAATCTCGATGTTCGTCGAATGCCCCTCCGCTGAGGAGGTCGACCGTATCTACGCGGTCCTCTCCGACGGTGGCTCGGTAATGATGCCGTTGGGGGAGTACCCCTTCAGCGGCCGGTTTGCCTGGATCAGCGATCGGTTCGGGGTCTCCTGGCAACTCAGCCTGGCGTTGGACTGAGAGCGAGCGACGTACGCCAACCAGGCGACATTCATGGCGCACCTAGGGCATATTTCACACAGCGTCGGGGGCGTTCCTACGGATGATGCATCCGACGGTCGGCCGATTCATTATCGTCCACGACCGAGAGTGCCTCGCGGTTCACACTCAGGCGGAGCTCGCCGCCCTCGAAGGACGCGATGGCATGTGGCGGGACCTCGAGATCCGCATGCGGCGAGTCCTGCGCCACCAGCAGCACGTGCGGGTGCGCGGTGCGCACCGTGCCGAGGCGCTCGCCGTTCAGGGCGATCACCGGAGTCCCCTCTGGATACTGTCGATGCTGCCCTTCGTGACTCATGCGCTCCATCGATCCCGCCCTTTCCGACGACGCATGGCCGCTCGATCCGGTCGTCGTTACAATCGACTTTCCAACGATGAACAACCTGGTGTGGCTGCGTTCGACCCGTCCCGGGCGCTACCGATCGACCGGCGCGCCGGCCGAAAGTGACCCTACACGTGGCTGTGCCCCGACCTGTTCGGCCGACTCCTGTCGACGTGGCAACGGCAGGACATGGTAGCAGATGTAGCTCAGGCTCCCGAAGAGGAGCGTCACCAAACCGGCATGCGACAGGGTCGAGAAGACGTCGAGCCGGCTCCAGACGACGAATGCGCCACTGAGCGATTGCAGCAGAACCAGTACCATCGCCGCTACGCTTGCCCAGTAAAGGTCGGGACGCGATTCCCGCAGCCGAGACGACCAATAGAGCAGCCCGGCGATCAGGAACGCGCCCGCCAGTGCCGCCAGACGGTGGGCGAAGGCGACGCCGACCGCACCGCTGAACCCCGGGTAGACCTTGCCGTTGCAGAGTGGCCAGTCGATACAGGCGATGCTGGCGTTGCTGTGTCGCACGTACGCGCCCAGGTAAACCAGCAGATAGATGTACACGATCACGCCATAGGCAAAGCGTCGATAGCCCGGCGGCACTCCAACCTGCCTGATCTGCTCGAAGCCGCTCTGCTCGAAGATGAAGGCGGCCGTCAGGAGCACGCTGGCGAAGGCGGTCAACGAGACGCCGAAATGGGAGGCCAGTGCTTCGGGACTCTGCGGCCGCATGACGGCCCAGGCGCCCAGCCCAGCTTGCAAAAAGAGCATGAAGACCATCACGGGAACCAGAATCTTCACCTCTTTGCGCTGACGCCAGCCGTAGAGGGCCACGGCAGCGAAGGAGAGGATGAGTACTGTCTCGATGCTGGTGACGAAGCGATGGCTGAACTCGATCATGGTGGAGACGGCCATGCTCGGGACGAACTTCCCGTTGCACAGAGGCCAGGACTTGCCGCAGCCACTCTGCGAGCCGGTGTTCGTCACCGTCGCGCCCATGATCAGGACCACGAACATCCCGATCGTCGCCGCGGCCGCCAGCCAGCGAGCCAGCTTGATCACCTTCGGGCTCGGAGTCATCATGATCTCTTCCCGTTCTTCGGTCGCTCCGGCAGTGCGAGCTGCGATGTTTCCAGAGAAGCCACCGGTCACCGACGGAAAGTGTACACGCTCTTATTGCCGCGCCGTGTCGGGAAAAGGCACCACTCTCCCGCCATCCACCCATGCACGCGGACTCGGCTACGTGGCTTGCTGCGAGGATGTGAGCGGAGATCGGTGCCGGTCGTCAATCTGGCCTCGCCGCGGTGTCCCCTACTCTGGGGGCAGGATCCCGACCAGGCGCAGGAGTGCTTCGATCTTGTCGAGTTCCCAATCGCTCATGTCGATGGTGAGGGAAAGGCTGGCCATTGGCGGGCCACTCGAGCTGCTGGAAGAGATGGCTGAAGGAACCGGTAGGTCCGCTTCTTCCGACTCCAGCTCGCTCGCCTCGGCGGCCCGCTGCAGCCGCTGCGCGGCGTCGGCCGCCAGCTCGAGGCGCGTCGGCTGACCGCGAACGCCACGGTGATACGTTCCGAGTCCGGCGTCGTCCGCCAGGCGGAAGAAGAAGGTGCGCGCCTCCTCGACCCGATTGCGTGGCTGACCGAGACGCATGTCGACTTGCCAGACCCGCTCGACCCAGGGACCATCGACGACCGACATCTCTTCGCTCAGTGCACGCTCCAGTGGCAAGCCGTAGGGCTCGTAGGCCAGCATGGCCCCGGTCAGCTCCTGCTGCCGCTCGCGGTCGTTGGTGGCGTAGGCCAGCCGGCGTCCCAGGTTGGTGAGAGCCACGTCACCGGCGGCGTCACGCCGCACCAGCCCGAGCTGCTCGGCGCCGTTGAGCGTCTCCCGAAACGACTCGCCCGCACCCATACGCGCCTCGAGACCCGATCGGTCCAGGCTCTTCCCTTTAAGAGGTCGAGAAGTGTGGCGATTGAGCGCCAGTCGGTCCGGTAGGGAAGCATCAGATCGTCCATGCCGAGCCTCTCATGATGCACGCCGCACGATGCGTCAAGTCTCCCACGCGCTCACATTTTCGTCAAGCACATTTGGTCGACCACGCACGCCAAGCGTGATACGTCAAGCGGGGATCATCTCAATGAGCGGGGCTATACAGGACGGTTGGCGCAGTAGACCGTGGTCATTCTCCGCCCACACTGGGCTGAAGATAATCGACAAACCAAACCGGCAATCGACGGACGGTGAGATCCTTCAACTCCGCTGCCAACCCGCTCACTGACGCGCTCCCTTGATGGTGATTGACAATTTATTTCGGTATCGAGTGACAGTCGGCCCGTGGCCGAAGGGAGGGCACAGGTCCCTCCCCTACGTTTACCTACGTACGTTCAGTCCCTTCAGTGGACTTCGTCTTTGCAGCGGGGTACCTGCTTGCGGGTCCTCTTTAGTCCCGGGTGAGCCACGAGTGAGTACCGGTATATTTCGTCATAGACCATGTAGGGAGCGAGAACCATCGCTAAGGATGACAAGGCTTGTTGATTGCCGAAAGGTGATGCCGCATCCGCTGTAGTCGACTACGTACGATGACACGATAACGATGCCTGCCCGATCTCGGTAGAAAACTCGCGCGAACTGTTCCGGTTGCCAATCAGCACGCGGCTTCTCAGGTTGGCCGCGACCTACTGCGTGTCACCACTCATGCCGTGCCGTGACGCAGTTCTCTCAACCGCACTAAAGCACACGGCTGATACACCCTTACCCACCCCAATCATCACCCACAGAAACCCATCCCTGGTGGAAGAATTGCGCTGCTTCACGTAGAGAGCGTTTCCCCACGCGACACGTCAAGCATCTCTGGTGAACAGCCGAAAGATCTAGTGTCACGCGGACACCGAAAATCGTTGAGTTAATGCTTGGGGTGTGCTAGAGTGCAGAAGAGGGAGACCTGACGGTGTAGCCGTCCATGGATCTGTGGTTGGACCACGCCAGAAGTTCGCGCGGTGGGGAGGTCGGCGGTGCCGAACGACGGATCTCATCCGGTCGGTCAGCAGCACAGCCAGGAGTCTGCGCCGAACGGTGCGCATAGCGTTGCGCGCAGCGCTGAGCGGAGCTCCGAGCAGGACTCTGAGCGCACCGGCGAGGACGTCAGGCGCCGCGGTTGGTTCTGGCACTGGAACACGATCATCACCCAGTATGCGCCGTTGGTCGGGCTGAAAGGCGTGGGGCTACTCAACTCCTACACGGTCTGGACGGACCGGCGTGAGGAATCGCCGCATCACGGTTACGCCTTCCCCAGCCAGCAGTCGGAGGCCGATTTCTATGGAGAGGATCGAGCCGAGCTGATCACGATCAACAAGATTCTGGTGACGCTCGGGCTGATCGAGATCCGCAAGGAGATGGTGCTGCGAGTCGATGAGCGCGGGCGACGCTGGAAGGTGCCGCACAACCTCTATCGAGTGCGTGATCATCAGGACGGCTACAACTTGAGCGTCGAAGACGTCCTCAAAGTCGTCGAGCTGGCCAATCGAGATCGCGCCGTCTATCGCTACATCCGGCGCATCTTCTCCCCTCGCTTTACCCCCATCGATGCCGGCAACGTCTGGCATCAGATGCTCCCAGCCCTACGCCAGGATTCGGCCTGGCGCACGCTCGAAGAACGGGCCGTGCGCGAAGAAGCGCGCGCCTCCGCCCGCACCAAAGCCGGGCACGCCAAGCGGTCCAAACCATCCAATCAGACAACCAATGACACAGCGCCGACGACAACGCGACAGAAACTCGACGACGGAGATTCCACCGCACAACCGGCTGAAGAGACGTCCGATGCCCCTATTCAAACCTCTGTTGGAGACACCAACCATGGTTCGCCGATCGATGTTGACGTGGGCAACAACGGTCTCGACTCCGCTGCTGAACGGAGCAACACAGGTTTTGCGCTCAACGACGTGACCATTGCTGACCAGAGGAACGAAGGAGGACCGAGCGGTGTTGATCAGGGCAACACAACGTATTACGAAGGTTCTATTACAACGACTACGACAACTGTGCTTCAGGCCGATCGAGAGCGACCAGCCGGAGATGGAGCCGGTCCATTGCCAAGCGCGGCGGCAGCGTCTCCGGCAGTGGTCACCTGCTTCGAGGCCGCCAACAATCGAAGCTGCCAGCCCACTCGAAATCGAGCTGCTGGCAGAGCTTGAAGCGACATTCGAGAACTGCGCACGCCGAACTGGTGAAACTGGGGGTGAGTGGGTCGTCGCGGCGATCAGGGAAGCGGTCGGTAGCGGGTCGCGCTTTGTGGCGCCAAAGCGAGTACGGGAGATCCTCCACCGCTGGAGTAAGCAAGGTGATCCCGTTCGGCCGGGCGCTGCGTCAGCCACCGAAGGAGTCGTCGTGACGCCATCTGTTTCCACCAGCGACTTCCGCATGCCGGACGGTCGTAACGCCGGCGACGTCTGGGAGCGGACGCTGAAGCTCCTCGAAAGCGTTCTCGACGCCGAGGAGCTCGAGCGGTTGCTGAGTGGCAGTCGTATCAGTCGCCTACCGGGCCGGGACCATCACCGTCGAGACCGCCAGCAACGAGTCATCCGAGCGGCTCTCCGGTGAGTATTACGAGCTGGTAGCGCGCAAGCTGGCCGAGGCGATGCGGCGTTCGGTGCGCATCGAGTTCATCACCGGGGAGTCGGCGACATCTGCTCAGCGACCGGAGAAATCCGCTGGCGCGCCCGAGTCCGGTGCGAAAATCATCTCGTTTGCGGAAGCCAGTCGCCCGGCACCGCTCCCGACCTTCACGCTCAGCGGTGGGCTCACTAACCAGCAGGTCTGGAATACGGCACTGACCGCCCTCTCCTCCCGCCTGACGGCGGCCACCCTTGAGACCTGGCTGCGACCGGCATCGATCATCGGTATGGAATCCGACGGTATGCTGATCCTGGGGGCACCCAACGCCTTTGCCCAGCGGCGCCTCTCCTCGCGTCTGCACGACGAGATCGTCCGGGCATTGAGCGATCTGCTTGGCCGTCCGGTGGAGGTGCGGGTCGTCGTAGCGCAGGAATGGCTGCGGCAGCAGACGTCTGGCGAGGAGTCAGGCGAATCATGAGCGGTCAGTGGATGCTTAGGGGGTCTATCCAGTGAGCCAGGATGTGGAATTGCTCGACCTTCTCGATGCCGCGGCGAACGGTGGTAGCGGCGCGATCTTGAGTCGGGAGACCGAGGACCTCGATCTGAATCTGGTCCGCTTCGCCAATGGCGCCGGCGTGGCGTCTCATGTCAACCGCGAGGTCGACGTGCTGTTGGTCGCCGTGTCCGGAGTGGGGACCGTCTCGGTCGGCGGCGAGCGATTTTCACTTGAATCTGGTACGGCGCTCCTCATTCCGAAGAATACGGTTCGCGCCATCGAGAGCCCTGCCTCTGGCGAGTTCGTCTACCTCTCGATCCACCGCCGTCGGGCGGGCCTGCTGCCACTGCGAGGTCAATAGAGCCTGCACCGCATTCTCCGTCTGCTATCGACTATGACTTTCTTCTCATCCCTACGCACCCCGGCTTTGTTCCGTGACCACTCGTTCGTCCGAACGATCTTCCGCGAGACAGAACGGTACGCAATCGGCATTCGGCTGGAGTTCTGTCCCGTTTGATTACTTCATTTGGTATCCGCATCAGGTCGGGCTGCAGTCGAAAACACCGCGTCGAGAAAACGAAATCCGTATCCTTGAGCGGACGTGATGCTCCCGCGTACGTGGAGGGCTTATAGTTGTCCGCCGGTCAGCCATCGGGGTTGGAGCAGTAATTCCGCGCCATATCTCCGGGATGCGCCGCGAGGGAGCATCGACTTCGGAGCCATCTGGAACGAGCCCATTTCCCGCGACCGTGCCACAGCGTCACCGTTGGACTATAGTGTGGTGTCGAAGCCGGAGTGCACTCCGCACCAGAAGGATCGGCCTTGAGCTGAGAAGGGAACGACGTGGCGACCCATCATTTTCATCCCACTCAATATCACACCACGATCGGCTGGCATGAGCCGGTACTGCGCGTTTCACCGGGTGATGTCGTGGTCACCTCCACGGTCGACGCCGGAGGTCGCGATGCTACGGGCGAGCGCGTGACGCCGGGCGGCAACCCGCAGACCGGGCCCTTCTATATTGAAGGAGCCGAGCCGGGCGACGCGCTCGTGGTGCATTTCGATCGTCTCACTCCGAATCGTCCGCAGGGCTATTCGCGCAGCGTGGTGGCGGCCAACGTGGTCGATCCGGAATTCGTGCGTCAACTGCCCGAGGACGAGGTGATCTTCTGGAACGTCGATCTTGAGGAGGGAAGCGTCAAGCCAGCCAGTTCGTCCCATCCATTGGCCGGCGTCAGCCTGGACGTCGAGCCGATGATCGGTTGCTTCGGCGTTGGCCCGATCGGCGAGCAGGCTATCTCGACGGCCACGTCGGCCGAGCACGGTGGCAACATGGACTATCGCGGCTTCTCCGAGGGAGTGACCGTCTATTTTCCGGTCTTCGCTCCCGGCGCGCTCTTCCATCTCGGGGACGCTCATGCGGTGCAGGGAGACGGCGAGATCGTCGGCACAGGTGTGGAGATCTCGTGCGACGTGCAGTTCAGCGTCGATCTGCGCAAGGGCTGGAAGATCGGCTGGCCGCGTGGCGAGAATGATGACGAGATCTTCACCGTGGGAAACGCGCGTCCGCTCGATCAGGCCCTGCAACATGCCACGACCGAGATGATACGCTGGTTGGGTAATGACTTCGGGTTAGATGCCGCCGCGGCCAGCACACTCCTCGGTCAGAGCGTTCGCTACGAGATTGGGAACGTTTTCGACCCCGCCTACACCGTGGTCTGCAAGGTGGCAAAACGACTGCTGCGTCATGCCGAATGATCAGTTCAATGGGAGAGGATTGGGCTTGAACGTGGCCGTTCCCATCTCTGGCACTGTACGTGCAGTCCCGACGAGCGATCATAACGCGCCAGGCAGACCATCCGTCTGTACATGGTCGAACCTGGTAGGATAGGCGCCCAGCGCGCGTCGGACCTGTCCTGCAATCGATGGCAGAGGAGTCGATTTGGCCTGTAACCAGAGCGCCAGCCAGCGTTTTGAGTTCGTACGATCTCATCACCGCATTCTGGCTGGCAGTCACGAATCACACCGCGGTCTAATTGAGAACCAAAGGGGGCAGCGTTGAACTGGGACTACCGCAAGGTAGCGCTTCACGTTACCCTCCTGATCATCGTCATCGCCGCGGGCGTCGTCATTCGCGCGGAACGGGATAATGGATCCGCCTCAGGCGACCCGGTCGCGGCCGACGGCACGGGAAGCTCCGCGGCAGTCGTCGGGACGAGCACGGCGACCAAGAAGCCGTCCAAACACGATCCCACACCAACCAAGGGACCGAGCCCGACCCCAAGCCCGACGTCGACTCCGACACCCATTCCGACTCCAACTCCGACTCCGGTACCGCCTCCGATGGCTCGCTGTTATCAGCCACGTCAGGAACCGGCTGCGACTCCGGCATCGACCGTGACTGCCACTCCGGCGACGAGCGTCGTGGGATCACCGGAGAGCGGTACGCCAGACACGACGCCGGAGGCCTCGGCAACGCCGTCGGCACCGCAGATCGTGCTCAGCCCGGCGGACAAGAACTCCATCTTCCAGAACTGCCAGGTGATCGCCTACTATGGATTCCCGGACGTGCCGCAGATGGGCATCGTGGGTGAATACGATCCGGACACACTGGTGCAGAAGCTGTTGCAGCAGGCGCAGGCCTACGACGACATCAATGGCTCACGGGGCGTGGCCCCGGCCATCCACCTGATCTACGCCGTGGCTCAGGCAGACCAGACGTCGGACGGCACCTATCTGGCACGCATGTCAGACGACATGGTGAATCAGTGGATCGGCATTGCCGACAAATACGATCTGCTCCTGATCCTCGATATTCAGATGGGTTCGAGCAGTGTGGAGCAAGAGTTCCCGCATGTCCTCCCATTTCTGAAGAACCCGCGCGTGCACCTCGGTCTCGATCCGGAGTTCGTCGTCTCGGGCGATCAGGCGCCGGGCATCCAGATCGGGAGTATTGACGTGTCGCAGATCAACAAAGCGGAAGATCTCCTGCAGCAGCTGGTGGAGGAGAATCATCTGCCGAACAAGATCCTGGTCGTCCATCAGTTCTTGACCGACATGATCCTGAACAAGGATCAGATGGAAAACAAGCCCAACGTCGACGTGGTGATCGATCAGGACGGCTTCGGCGGTCCGGAGCTGAAGTCCGCCAACTACGAGCATTTCGTGAAGGCGGACGGCGCCGAGCATGGCGGGTTCAAGCTTTTCTATAAGCAGGACGACCCGCTGATGACGCCGGAGCAGGTGGAGGAGCTCGATCCACAGCCGGACGTGATCATCTACCAGTAGTATTTGGCCCTCACCGTATGGCCATCATCCCCAACCCTTCTCCCAATTCTGCGAGAAGGGAGACGAACCAGAGGCGGCATCTGTGTTCCCGATGATTACCCCTCTCCTGATCGTCGGGAGAGATCCTATGGTTCGGAGTCAAGGGGTGAGGGCTGCTAATCGGCCGTTACCCCGCCGACGTCAGCCCGTCGAGCAGACGTCGCGGATGGCCGGCAAACTCGCGGCGCCGCTCGGGATCACGCGTGATTTCCTGAACTAACCTCGTCAGCAGATGATTAACCGGCGTTGGAATTCCGAGCCGATCCGCCTCTCGCGCCACCGCACCGTTGAGCCACGCGATCTCCGTCTCGCCACGTCCGCTCTCGACGTCGATCCACAGGGAAGGCCGCTTGTCGCCTCGACCACCCGCCACGCGCGGACCCACCAGCCGACGTCCAACCCAGGCCGGCGTGCGCATGGCGTAGACCAGAAGGGGCACGTTGAAGCCGGGTAGCTCGATTGGCGTGAGTCCCAGAGCTCCCATCACCGCAAGGGCCTCGATGAAGGCGCGCCGCTCGACGTCGAAGAGGAGCGGCATCGGCGAAGATGGCGCCCGGATCGATAGCCAGAATGGCCGATGTGGCGTTGGCCAAGATGTTCAATAGCAGCTTCGACCACTTCATCTGCCGATAGTCAGCGAGGACGGCGGCTGGAATGCCGGACCCAGCAAAAGCCTGACGCAACGGCTCGATCAGCTTGGCGCGATCGCGAACAACTGCCAGCCCGATGCCACCCGAGCTCGTCTCCTGGAGGATGTGATTCGGACCGTTCGAGGCGACGCTGACGGTGAACGAACCGGCGATCAATGTCTCTATCTCAGTAATCTCACTCAGGCGGTCTTCGGTGCCGATCCCGTTCTGGATGGTGGCGATGGCCGTCCCTGTTCGTGCCAGCTTGATCAGATCGGGAAGCGCATCCTCCAACCCATAGGCCTTGATGGTGAGCAGGAGCAGATCAGGTGGATCGCGGAGCTCATCGATGGAGGTGACGACGGGCATACGCAGCGTGGTCGGCCCGTCTGGGCCATCGATGCGCAGTCCCTGTTGGTGGATGACGGTACGCGCGGCTGGTCGGCAGAGAAGGGTCACAGAGAGACCGCTGGCGGCCAGGCGGCCGCCGAGGAACGCACCTACGGCGCCCGCGCCGTAGATCAGAATGTTGCGTGGTCGCGAAAGCTCAGCCGCCACGTCCGGCCGCACTGACGCTGATCTTCAGCTCGGTTCCGCTCCAGAGTCGCCCAATGTTAGCCCGGTGCCGATAGATGGCGAGGGCAACCAGTCCCCCACCGAAGACCAGGTACGGATCGGTGTAGCCGAGGATGGCGAGCATGATGGGGACCGATCCCATCATCAGGAGTGACGCCAGCGAGGCATAGCGGCTGCCAACGATCACCACGATCCAAACGGCGAGCGCGATGAGTGTGACGATGGGCGCGATGCCGGCCAGCACGCCGACTGAGGTCGCGATGCCCTTCCCGCCTCGTCCGCGCAAAAAGAGCGACCAGTTATGTCCAATGACCGCGAAGACGCCGGTAACGAGGAGCGCCCACAACGGCAAGCCGAGGGATTGAGCGATGAAGACCGGCACGAACCCCTTAACGCAATCAAAGGCCAGCGTGGCCGCCGCGGGACCCGGTCCGGCAACGCGAAAGACGTTGGCGCTGCCAATGTTGCCGCTCCCCTGTCCACGTACGTCGATCCCACGCAACAAGCGCGAGAAGACCACCCCTGCCGGTATCGAGCCAGCCAGATAGCTTCCGGCCCAAATCAGGGGCATCGAGAAGGAGAGATCGAGGGTCATCCATAATCCTCACCGCGGTGGCCGCTGAATAAAGCTACATGTCGGTAGGTCGAAGTCGACCCTAACGTTGCATTAAACACTACTTTAGGGGCTGTGACGATGCGTCACCTGGAATTTGGGAACCCGAAGGTGACATTTTTGCTACGTACGTACGGTAATCCTGTAATTCACGGGCCGCGCGGTCCGGGCTCCAGCCCGTATAGCGGATGGCGATCCGCACCGCCTGCTCAGCGGCCCAGAGCCCAGCATCGGGCCCCAGTCCAACCATCGTCCGTCGCAGCAGCACGTCGGTCAACGTGCGCGCCGATTCCTGCTCCAACGCATAAATCACTTCCGCACCGATCGCGCCGCTAAACGGATCGAACGGCTGGAGCAGGTCCGGTGATTGTTTGGCGAGCTCCAGGATCTCCCAGGCGGCGATGCCGTAAATGTGAAGCAGGCGGTCGGCGGTCTCGGGTGGGAGTGCCGACGTGGCGTGAAACGCTTCGGCGAAACCACTCCAATCGACACCCGTGGCTCCCGGGAGCGGCGTCTCACCGGTGACGCAGCGGGGCGAGATGCGCCCCAGCTTGCGGAAAGCCAGATCAACCGTCTCCTCGGCCAGATTGCGGTAGGTGGTGATCTTTCCGCCGATGATCGAAATGAGCCCTTCGAGTGCCGGGGCGTGGTTGAAGATGATGTGACGGCGCGTGATGCTGGAGGTGTTGTCGGCGCTGGTGGCTGGCAGGGGCCGGACTCCGGCGTAGGCGTAGCGCACGTCGGCGCGGCCCAGACCGGCATGCGGCAGGGCGCGGTTGGTCTCGTCGATCAGGTAGCTGATCTCCTCCTCGCTCGGCCTGACCTGATCGAGGTCGCCGTCGTACGGCAGATCGGTCGTTCCAATAAGATACTGGCCGTTCCAGGGAATGATGAAATAGGGCCGTCCATCGGCACCGGCCTCGACGTAGAGGGCCGATGAGGGCGCGCCGCTGAACGGCCCGACCACGATGTGCGTCCCCTTGGTGCCGCCGATCAAGCGCTCGTGCTCCGTCTCACCAAGCACTTCGTCAACCCATGGCCCGGCCACGTTGATCGTCATAGACGCGCGCGCTTCATAGCGTTTGCCGCTCGAAAGGTCGCGGAATACGACGCCGTCGATCCGTTTTCCAGTGCGGAGCAGGTCGTCGACTTGAGCGTAGGTCAGCAAGGCGGCGCCCCGATCGACCGCGGCGAGCGCGTTCTCTAGTGTCAGCCGCTCCGGGAAAGTGACCTGGGCATCGGAGTACGTCACGCCGCCACGCAATCCCTCTGGATGCAGGCCCGGTTCGCGCTCAAGCATCTGTGCGGGGTTCAACATGTGATGCCAGGGAAGGCTCTTATCAAATGAAAGGAGGTCGTAGGCCAACATACCCAGACGGATCGGGCCCGGCCCGCGGCGCGATTCGGCGTAGAGCGGGATGAGGAATGAGAGGGGCCGTACGAGATGCGGCGCGACGCGCAACAGGCGCTCTCGCTCGCGCAGCGATTCGCGCACCAGCCCGACCTCGGCGTGTTCGAGATAGCGCAGGCCGCCATGGATCAGGCGGGTGGAATAGGAGGTCGTGCCGCTGGCGACGTCCCCTTTATCGAGCAGCAACACGCGCAATCCGCGCGAAGCGGCATCACGAGCGATGCCAGCCCCGTTGATCCCGGCGCCGACGATGATGAGGTCGAATTGTCGCTGCTCGATGTTGGCGAGCGTCTCCGCGCGCGAGCGTTGAAGCGTCATAACTGTCCACCTGGGTGGTGTCTACAACCTGCGAATGTCACTCTCGTGTCGCGCTCTCAACAGTCGAAGAGGGATATCTTATCCATGCCATCATCGTTCGCCGTTCGGCAACGGCGGGAGGAATGTAGGGGAGGACCTTGTGTCCTCCCGGCATGGATGTCGCGAACGTATGCGGGAGGACACAAGGTCCTCCCCTACAAATTGGCACGACCCAAGCGGGATTCCGTCCCTCAATCCGAATCGGCGTGCGGCACCGACCAATAGCGCGAACGGTCCACTGCCCGCTTCCAATCCCGGTAGAGTATCTCCCGATCGTCGACCGCCATGGCGGGCTCGAAGCGGTGGTCTAGCTGCCAGTTGTTGGCGATCTCCTCCAGGCTGTTCCAGAACCCGACCGCCAGCCCCGCCAGATAGGCCGCGCCGAGAGCCGTTGTCTCCGAGACGAGCGGCCGCTCGACCGGCTTGCCGATCACGTCCGCCTGAAACTGCATCAAAAACTCGTTGGCCACCATGCCGCCATCGACCCGCAGCTCTTTCAGATCGATGCTGGTGTCGTGCTGCATGATCTCCAGCACGTCTCGCGTCTGGTACGCCACCGCCTCCAATGTGGCTCGCACGATCTCGGCCCGGCCGCTGCCGCGCGTCAGCCCGACCAGCGTACCCCGTGCATACGGATCCCAATAAGGGGCGCCGAGCCCGGCGAAGGCCGGAACGAGATAGACGCCACCGGTGGACTCGATCGAGGCGGCCAGCGCGTCACTCTCGGCGGCGTGCGAGATGATGCCGAGGCCGTCCCGCAGCCACTGCACCGCGGCGCCAGTGACGAAGATCGAGCCTTCCAGCGCGTACGTGATCTCACCGCCGATGCTCCAGGCGATGGTGGTCAACAGGCCGCTGGTGGACGTGACCGGCGTATCGCCGATGTTCATCAGCATGAAGCTGCCGGTGCCGTAGGTCTGCTTGGCCATGCCGCGCGAGAAGCAGGCCTGTCCGAACGTGGCCGACTGCTGGTCGCCTGCGACACCGGCGATGGGGATGTCGAGCCCGAGGATCACCTCGTCGATATGCCCGTATTCACCGCTCGACTGGCGCACTTCCGGCAGCATGCGGCGTGGGATGTCGAACTCTTCCAGGATCTCGTCGTCCCAATCGAGCGTTGAGATGTTGAAGAGGAGCGTGCGGGAGGCGTTGGAGTAGTCGGTCATATGGATGCGGCCGCCGGTCAGCCGATAGATCAGGTAGCTGTCGACCGTCCCGAAGAGGATGTCCCCCTGCTCGGCCCGCTTGCGCAGGGTCGGGTCGCTGTCGAGCAGCCATTTGAGCTTGGTGCCGGAGAAATAGGGGTCGGTCACCAGGCCGGTTTTGAGACGGATCGCCTCGTCGAGTCCGCGCTGACGTAGATCGTCGCAGATCCCGGCTGTGCGCCGATCCTGCCAGACGATGGCGTTGTGCAGCGCATTGCCGGTCTCCCGCTCCCAGATCAGCGTCGTCTCGCGCTGGTTGGTCAGCCCGACGGCAATCACCTCATACTGGTCGTCCTGCACATGCTCCAGGACGGACCGAGCTGCCTCGATCTGCGAAGTCCAGATCGCCTCCGGATCGTGCTCGACCCAGCCGGGACGGGGATAGATCTGCGGGAATTCGCGGGATTCTCGTGCGATGACGCGACCGTCGTGCCCGAAGAGGAGGGCGCGGGAGCTGCTCGTCCCTTGATCGAGGGCGAGAATAACCGGATCGCGTGCCATCGGTCTCCTCCAATCCGGCGGAGCGGTCAGACGCGGCAGCCTCGCCGCGTCGGTGCAGGCTGGGTTCAATGGTACCGCGTACAGGACCAGCGTATCGATCGTACAGGAAGTTTGAGGATGTTGGGGGTTGTGGAGTGTTGGGTTGAGGCAACCATCCGTTGGGCGCGGTAGGGGCGAAGCTCGTCTTCGCCCAGGGATGGCAATCGCTCGGCGTTCACCTGGGTTGAAAACCCAGGCTAGCCTATACGAAGTCCCTAAACGGACTGAGCGTACCCAGGGATTCGTAGGGGCGATCCCTCTGTGGTCGCCCTTCGGCCGCGGGCCGAGCACGGCCGGTGTAATCGTAGTGGAGGGACCTGTGCCCTCCAGCGGGCCGCAGGCTCGGAATGAATGCTGTGTCACGCACCACGTCGAGAGGCCGATCAGGCTCTCCAGGGTTGAAATATGCCGCGCCAATTAGGCGAGGTCCGTTGATGGTGATAGATCAAATAATTGAGCATCTGGAAACGGTCGTCGGCCTGCGGCCGAAGGGCAGACAACACCCACTTCGCGGGTACCCGCTGCCCCTACGAATCCCTGGGTACGCCCAGCCCCTTCAGAGGGCTTCGTCTAGACTAGCCCAGGATCTTTAGTCCTGGGTGAATGCGGGACGAACGATGACGTATTTCATCATCCACCGTTCAGCTCGGCTAGGGCTTATGCGTTCTTGGGGACCTCCGAAGTGAGCAGCGGCACCAGGTCGTCGGGGTGGTAACTGTAGTGGCGCACGCGTGCGGTGATGGCGTGGTAGCCTGCCTGTCGGAGCAGGCTGATGGCCAGGTCCCGGAGGCCGCCGAGGATGGCCGGTCCCGCACCGGTATGGACGGTGCAGGCGTCCTCGCCGAAGGTACGGTCTTTGAGGTAGTGCAAGCGATTCTCGACGGTCCAGTGTCCGCGGCGCAAGCGAAGCAGGTCCGCCGCTGAGGCGACCTCCGGCGGCAGGCTGGTGATGCCATAGCGCTCCTGCCGATGGAAGCCTCGACGGTCCCACCAGGAGCGCTCCAGTCGGAAGACCTGCTGCACGTCCGGCCAATCGAGGTAGTCATTGAGATCGGTGGACGCGATCAGGTGACGGGTATCGGCGCAGCGGCCATGTCCGTGGTCGATGGTCCGGACCTCCCGTTGATCCAGCAACGGCGGGCCGGGATGGGGCGGATCGAAGAGGTGCCGCAGATCGTCATGGAGGTCCGGTTGGTTGGCTTTGACCAGCAAGAGGTAGTCCCCGTGTGCATCGACGACCTGCTGACAGAGTGGACGTTGGCAGAAGAGCGCGTCGCCGGTGAAGACGCGGCCGGACCAATCGATCTGGCCGATCAGGCGCGGTGCGACGGTCAATTCGGCCTCGGCTTTGGTGCCATCGTGGGTAATCGGTTCCTGGGCGAGGACGAGGCCCGTGTCGTGGCAGACGGCAGCGAGGCTCTGCACGACCCCGGTGGCCGGATCCGCGAAGGCTTGCTGGCCCCGGCGCGCCTTGCCATCAACCGCCACGCCGTGACGGCCGCGTACCGTGGGTCCCGCCTCATCCGGAGCAGCGAGCGCGCACCGGATGGCGGCGGTCACCGGGGCGGGATCGAGCCGCTGAAACAACCGGGCCAACGTTGATTGGTGCGGCGTCTGCCCCATGGGAAAGCCCAGCGTCTGGAGGAGTTGCGGGGACTGACTCGCTCCCCATTCAGCCATCGCCAACACCGAGTGCTGATTGGCCAGGATGGCCGCAACCGCCAAGGTGAGGATCGCAGGCAAGGCAAAGCGGCGCCCTTGGCGACGACGCGGATCGGGAATCGAGGCGAAGGCGGTGGACAACGCAGGCGCGGTGATAGACTCCAAGGTACTCTCCTGGTGAACGCGAAGGGCGGTCGAATTCCCTCAGCGTAACACGGGAGAGTTGCTTGTTCCGGCTCCGCCGCTCAGAACGCATAAGCCCTACAGCTCGGCGGCCACAGGTGCCGCCGCTACGTTTCCCAAGGTACGCTCAGTCCGTTTAGGGGCTTCGTCCGCTCAGCCTGCGGTTTTCAACCCAGGCGAACGTCGGACGCGTGTTCGCTCACTCACCCATCCCCTGCTTGCGGGCGTACTGGTGGCGCATTTTGACGCGGCTGCCGCAGCCCTCCATCGAGCACCAGCGGCGACTGGCGTTCTTGCTCGTGTCGTAGAAGAGCCAGCCGCAGTCGTCCGCGCCCGGGCACTCCTTGACGCGCTTCAAGTCGTCCTGCGTCAGCACGTCGATGGCCGAGCGAGCCACATCCCAGAGCGGGCGGTCGAGCGCGTCGACATCCGTCCAGCCCCAGGCGAACTGGTCGTCATGGCGTTCGAGATGAGCATGGTGTAGTGCGATGAGATATTCAGTCTGGAGCAGCGCGAGGTCGTCGGGTGACGGATCTTTTCCGGCAGCCAGGAGCCGGAAGACTCTGGTGACGGCTGAACGCAAGGCGATGGCGCGCTCGAAGACATCGGCGGCCTCTTGGGGACGTTCCTCGCCGACACTCCGTAGGCGCTCGACTTCATCATCGCTCAGGATGCCGGTGTGCCGGCCCCAGCGCACCAGATCCGCGTAGCCCTGCAGAAACTCCTCCGGCTGATGGCGCGGGCTCTCGACGGTGTTGGCGAAATCGAGGCACAGCCGGTCTCCCAGCAGCCGCGGCATGCTCGGGTCAGCTCCTCGCCTTCTCATCTGGATGTTCTGCGTCGGTCTGTCGGCCATCTCTCCTACCTGCTTCGAAGTCTTGACCGGTGTGCGCTTGACGGTTAGTATCTTACCAGTAAGACAGCGATAACTGGTAAGTACAGGTTGCGAAATGGCGGATCGACGCTAGCCCAGGCGACGACGGTCGTGCATAGCGCTTCGATAGTCGCAGATGGCAGCGTGGTGCGGATGAAAGGAGCGACTCATGGCGGAGGAACAGCGACGTGAGCCCTGGCAGGACATGGCCTCGACTAAAGAAGAGCTGATCGCCATCCTGTGGCGTATGCGGGCCGATATCGAGCGCTTCGCGGCGGAGGCGGGTCCGGAGCGTATGGAGGTGCCGGGTGTGGCGGGCGATTGGTGCCTGAAGGACGTCATCGCGCATTTGACCGCCTGGCGCTGGTGGTCGGTGGCGCGCATGGAGGGGGCCGTGCGCAACGAAAAGCCGCGACCACCCTGGAAGGCTGATGTGGGCGAGTGGGAAGAGGGAAACGTCGATCAGATCAACGAGGAGTTCTTCGAGTCGGCGCGTAAACAGTCGGTCTTCGAGGTGCTGCGCGATTCTCGGGCGACCTTCGATCGGCTGGAAGACGCCATCATGTCCCTCTCGGACGAGGTCCTGTTCGACAAAGAGCGCTACCCCTGGATGGAGGGCTATTGCGCCGCGGACATCGTGATGGGGAGCGCCTCGCACCTCTTCGAGGATCATGAGCGGGACATCAACCTCTTCCTGGCCAGCAAGCGGCGTTGAGTGATCGGCTGGCCTGGGAGCAGGTCCTCGCCTGGCGCATGCGGCGCCATCATCTGGTCGAGCGCGCCGCGCCGGAGGACCTGCTGCGGGTGGTGAGCGACATCTGCGGGTTGCATGCCCAGCTCATGTCCTCGGCCGAGCTGAGTCTGTGGGCGCGCATCGAGGGGCTCGCTCCGGGAGCGGTCGATGCGGCCCTCTGGCGTGAGCGCTCGCTGGTCAAGCTGTGGGCCATGCGCGGCACGCTGCACCTGCTGCCGTCGGCCGAGTTGGGCGTCTGGGTGGCGGCGCTGAGCACCATCACCAACCGCGGCATGACGGGCCACCCCGAGATCGATCGCCTGATCGACGCGGTCGGCCGGGCGCTCGAAGGGCGCGTCCTGACCCGTGAGGAGCTGGCGCAGGAGGTGCATCGCACTACCGGCGACGAGGAGTTGGCCGAGTTCGTCCGCTTCAGCTGGGGCTCCTACCTCAAGCCGGGGTCCTTCCGAGGGCTCCTCTGCTTCGCCGAGAATGACGGCAGTCTGATCCGCTTCACCTCGCCGTCCAGCTGGATTCCGGGCGGACTGGAGCGGCTCGATCCAGCCGAAGCCTTGAAGGAGATCACGCGACGGTTCCTGCGTACGTACGCACCCGTGACGGCCGCTGAGCTGGCGTTGTGGTGGGGTGGGTTCGGACCGGCGCGCGGCCGCAAGATGCTGGCGGCGTTGGGTGACGAGGCGGTCGAGATCGAGGTGGATGGCGAGCGCGTCTGGGCGCTGGCCGAGAGCCTTCCGGCCATGGCCGCTGCCGAGCCGCGGCACACAGCGCGCCTACTCCCCGCCTTCGATCCCTGGGTCGCCGCCGCCTCACGCGAGGGCGCGGCCGTGATCGATCCGGCGCACCGGGCACGGGTCTATCGACCGCAGGGCTGGCTCTCGCCGGTGTTGTTGGTGGACGGCCGCATGGTGGGGACGTGGAAGCACGCGCGCAAGGGCACGCGGCTCATGGTGGAGATCGAGCCGTTCAAGCCAATGCCAGCCCACACGCGCGACCTGCTCGAGGGTGAAGTCGAGCGCCTGCACGCCTTCCTCGGCCCGACCTCGATCTGGCGGTGGAGTGGGTGGTGTAGAGCGTGTTTCAGAGCGGTCGCCGAGGCGGGACCTGGGCCATGCTGGTCGTCCGAAGGGGTCATAATGGTCTTTGACGAAATAGTTGAGTAATCGGTTGCGGTCTCTCGACCTTCGGTCGAAGGGAGGGCGCAGGTCCCTCCCCTACGTTTGCCCACGTACATTCAGCCCCTTCAGTGGACTTCGTCTTATGTAGCCCGGGATGGTTCTCTCCCTCCAGCGAAGGGAGAGTCAGTGAGGGTGTGTTTAGTCCCGGGTGAACGTCGGGCGTCTGCCGGTTTATTTCCGCAAACACCATAAATGACGCCCAGTTGACGCCTCACTGGGCAAATCGTCCGCAGATTGCTCTCCTGCCCCATCCCTACGCTCGCTGCGGCACGATCAGGCAGTCGACCACTCGCGCCCCTTCACCCTGGCCAAAGAGGACCAGCGGATTGATATCGATCTCAGCCACGTCGTCGCGCAAATCGAGGCAGAGCCGCGAGAAGCGCAGCAGGGTCTGGACAAGGGCGTCGATATCGGCTGGACCCCGGCCGCGGGAGCCACTCCCCTCCAACACTGGCGCCGCCCGCAGGCGCGACAGCATCTCGCGCGCGTCCCTCTCCCGCAGGGGTGGAACGCCGAGCGAGAGGTCCTTGAGCGTCTCGACGAAGATGCCCCCCAGCCCCACGGCGATGGCCGGGCCGAAGGTCGCATCCTGGGTCATGCCGAGGATCAGCTCGTGGCCAGGCCCGATCTGCTCCTGCACCAGCACGCCGAGAATCTCGGCCGCCGGAGCGTAATCTCGCGCACTGCTCATGATGCGCGCGAAGCCATCACGCACGTCGTCGTCATTCCCGATGTCGAGCCGCACGCCGCCAGCCTCGGTCTTGTGCAGGATGTCGGGCGACTCGATCTTGAGCACCACCGGATAACCAATCGAGCGTGCCGCGGCGACAGCCTCCTCAGGCGTCGTCGCCAGGCGCTCGCGCGTGACCGGGATGTCGTAGAGGGCCAGCAGCGCCTTGGCTTCCCGTTCCACCAGCGGACGTCCGGCCGCGGCGCGCACCAGCGCGCGGGCCTGTTCGGCGACGGCGCTGAGTGCGACGCTGTCCGTATCACTGCCGGTCCAGGCCCGTTGGAACTCGGCGTAGCGAACCAGCGCCTTTATGGCGCGCAGCCCATTTTCGGCCCCCTGGAGGAATGGAATCCCATCCAGGACCCTGGCCGGCTCGACCGGATCGGTGTCGAAGATGCGCGTCTTGAACTCGCCGGGAACGCTGGACATGACCAGAAAGATCTTGTCCGGATATTCATCCGGCAGCGTCCGCAGCACCTTGCCCGCCGCCTCCGACAGGTCGATCACGGTCGGATAGGCCTGGCCATAGATGACGAAGTCGATGTTGGGGTCGTCGGCCAGCGAGCGGAAGCACTCCGCGAGCACCCCCTCCATGCGCCCCGCCTGCCCGGTCCAATCGAGCGGATTGCCCACCGTGCCATACGGCGGGATCACCGCCGCGATCCGGCTGGCGGTCTCAGGCGCGAGCGGGGGGAATTCGACTCCGATATCCTCGGCCATGTCGGCAATCAGCCCGGCGGTGCCGCCGGAGGAGACACCCATTGAGGCTCCTCCCCCCTTGGGCAGTCGGCGGCTGTGGAAGATCGCCAGGGTCTCGATCATCTCCTCGAGTGAGTAGACGCGGGTGATCCCGTACTGCCGAAAGATGGCGTCGGCGATGCCGTCGGCACCCACGATCGAACCGGTGTGCGCCAGCGCTGCCTGCTGCGCCGTCTCCGAGCGCCCGACCTTGAGCATCACGATCGGCTTGCGCCGGTTGGCCGCCTCCGCTCGCCACCTCCAGAAACGCCTCCGGACGACGGAACTGCTCGACGAAGCAGCCGATGACGCGCGTCTCCTCGTCATCGACGTAGAAGCGCAGCAGGTCGACCAGATCGAGATCGGCTTCGTTCCCCAGCGTGACGACGTAGTTGAAGCCAAACTCCCGGTCGTTCGGCGGGATGACCAGACTGAAGGCCATCAGCCCGCTCTGCAGCGCGAGCGAGACCGGGCCGTGATGCAACGGGGTGTAGGAGCCGGAGATCGCCACCATCTTGTTCGGCACGCTGATGTTGCCCAGGCAGTTGGGCCCGATCACGCGGATGCCGGTGCGCCGGGCGAAGTCATGGATGGCTCGCTGTCGCTCCGGACCGGTGGCGTCCTCCTGCTTCTCGGAGAAGCCGCTGGTGATGATGTCGACGGCACCGATTCCGGCCCGCTCACACGATGCGAGAACGTCGAGCACCATGCCGCTCGGCACGACGACGATGGCGAGATCGGCACCGCCCGAGATCGATTCGAGCGTCGGGTAGGCCGGAATTCCCATCACCTCCTGGTAATTGGGATTGACCGGGAAGATCTCACCATCGTAGCCGCAGCTCACGATGCGACGGTGGATCGAGTTGGCGAAGCCGGGGTTGGGCGAGGCGCCGACGATGGCGATGCGTCGTGGATGCAGCAGCGCCCGCATCGAGCGGTTGAAGGCGTCAGGTGCTTGCCAATCGCTGTACCAGCCCGTTCGGCCGTTCGCGTTGAACTCGTGATCCGGCCGCGATACCGGCTGCATCGACGCCTCCATCCTCGATTGTCCTGGTTCCACATCTACTTTCGGCTGGAAGTCCGCACGTTTCCCGTCGAGACGCGGTGAGCTACGAGAAGTAGACCCGTCCCAGCGTCTCGGCCACACAGGCCGGCTCGGATTCACCCTCGATGTCGATCGTCTGGAGCCGGGTGGTCTGGATGGCGCGCTGATCGATCTGCTCGACGTTGGCGATCGTCGTGCGCACCCGGACGCGCTGGCCGACGTGGACCGGCGCGGGGAAGCGCACCCGGTTCATTCCGTAGTTGACGCTGAGCTTGCCGCCCAGATCGATCCTGATGCCGTTTGAACCGCTGGCCAGGATCCCGCCCGCGGAGAGGAGGAAGTAGCCCGGAACAATGGTGCGATCGACGGACAGATCCGCACTGGTCGACGCACGGAACCGGTCGACCATCTCCTGCGTCACTTCCACCCAGGGGCCGACGGAGATCTCCTGGCCGACGAGCGCCTGCAGTTCGTCAAGGCTGCGGACGACGCGTTCAGTTTCTGGCCCGTCGTTCATCAACATCCCCTTCACGCACTGGATCTGTGCATCAACGTAGGCTTCCCATCGGATACCGGCGGGCGAGTCCGGCGATGGCTGCCACGCTTAGCTGCCAGTCGATGCCCCTCGTGCCGCCTGCTGGGCCTGAATCCGATCGGTCCGGACCTCTTTGGGCAGCCCGAGCACGCGCTCGCCGATGATGTTCTTCTGGATCTCGGACGATCCGGCGGCGATGGTCGCCGCGCGCGAGCGGGCAAAGGCGAACGCCCAGGTCCCCGGCTCACCGAACACGGTTCCGGGCTCGAACGCCAGCGCCTCCGGTTCGCCCGCGAAGAGCTGCCCATACGGGCCGAGGATCTCCAGGATCAGCTCCTGGTGTCGCTTGTCCAACTCGGAATAGGAGAGCTTGGTGACGGCCGATTCGGGACCCGGGCGGTTCCCCTTCTCCAGCCGGGACAGCAGGCGCAACGAGCTGTAACGCAGTACCTCGATCTCGGCGTAGATCTGGGCCAGCTTCTGTCGGATGAGTGGATCGTCGATGGCGCGGGTGCCGTCGTAGCGCAGTGTGCTGGCGACCTCCAGCAGGCGATGGAACTGCGCCGTCTGGCGACTGACCCGGCCGAGCGTGTTGCCGCCGCGCTCATAGGAGAGGGTCGTCTGGGCGATCTGCCAGCCGGTATTCAGCTCGCCGACCAGGTTCTCGTGTGGGACCCGCACCTGCGTGAAGAAGACCTCATTGAACTCGGCACCGCCGCTGATCTGCTGGAGCGGTCGCACTTCGACGCCCGGCGAGTGCATGTCGACCAGAACGCAGGAAATCCCGAGATGCTTCGGGGCGCTGGGGTCGGTGCGCACCAGCATCAAGCCCCAATCGGCGTGATGGGCGCTGCTGGTCCAGATCTTCTGCCCGTTGATGATGAATTCGTCGTCGTCCAGGATGGCGCGCGTCTGGAGGCTGGCCAGATCCGAGCCCGAGTTCGGCTCCGAGTAGAGCTGGCACCAGATCTCCTCGGCCGACAGGATGTTCTTGAGGAAGCGCTCCCGCTGCTCGGGCGTGCCGTGGTGGATCAAGGTGGGACCGACCAGACCGATGCCGAGGCCGTTGACGGTCCCCGGCGCGTTGACCCGCGCCAGTTCTTCACCCAGGATGGCCTGCTCCATCGGGCGGGCGTCGCGCCCACCGTAGGCGACCGGCCAGCCCATGCCGACGTAGCCGGCCTCGTAGAGCTTGCGGTGCCAGGCTTTGGCCTCCTCCTGCGTCTCGGGGCGCTTGGCCGGCAGGTTCTCGGCCAGCCAGGCGCGCACCTGCGCGCGAAACTTCCTCGTCTTCTTTCGTATAGAAGAGATCCATGGATCGTCCTCTCGCCAGTGTTCGGGCGGCATGCAGGCCGCTCAAACACGCGAAGCCGGACCACAGCAATGATGAAAACGGGAGATCCGCGCCGCACACGCTGCGCGAAGCTGATCTTCCTCTTGGCTCTTCGGACTTTGCGCTCACTCTAGCATTCGCTGCCAGACTGTCAACGGCCGTTCACCCGGCAGCAACGAGGATGGATTGGTTGAGTTGGGCTATGGGGATGGGACGATTCAGGGAGGGGGTGACGTCAGCAGTCGACCACCGAGGATTTGCCACCTGAAAGGCGCCCGAAGGTTCCTTGTCATCCCGGGGAGGTGACCACAGTGATTCCGGCAGCCATCGTTCTCGGTTAACCGTCCCGTTTTCCTTGTCATCCTGAGCCGCGCGAAGGATCTCTCTATACTTCGAGGGCGTGCCAAGTGCATCGGAAGAGAGATTCTTCGCCTGCGGGCTCAGAATGACAATGCGTGTACGTAGACCTCCGGAATGTCAAATCCTTTGTGGTCATCCTTCAGTTTGCCTGCTGCCTGTCGTCCTCGGTCAGACATCGATATGACGCTGACGTGGGTCGGGCTTCGGATTGATCAGCGTTGCGCCGTTGGCCGGACTCGCGCGGCACGTTCAGTTCGCCGCAGGGCACATCCAACCCAAAATGAGCAGATTTTGGACTTAAAATTGAGCAGGGGAATGACGAGACTGGAGCTATCGATCTCGGAACACTCCTAACTCCAGGCTGGGACCGTTGCTTGGGACGGCGGTGGCCACATTCCCTGGTTTCCACGCGCACTACTCCTGGGTGGATGACGATGGCGGCCACGTCATCGAGGTCTGGGAATCACATGAGGCTTTCGACAAATGGATGAATGAAGTAATCGCTCCGGCCATGGGGCAGATGAACATCGAGGTCGAGACCGAGTTCCAGCCGATCGACACGGTCATCGTGCGAAAAGGCTGATCTCCCGCAAACGGCGGGAGTCGACTCCAGTCTCCCGCCGCGCACGCGCTCCCCAACGACTCGCCGTGTCATCGGAGATGTTCGTACGCCTTCGGGCATCTTTCGAACGCCCCTGAATCGTGCTAGTTGGAAGCGTCACTGATCGCCGCTTCCGATCCCGCGAGCCAATTTGAAATTCCTTATTCTGACGCGGAAAATTGCCCCTCCGAATGGACCAAAATTCGCCCCATATTCCTTTCACAAGCTCCACGCCGAGGTGTCATATAAGCAGCGAATCGAACGATTGTTCGCCAAAGGAGAATGGTTCATGGAAATGGCTTTTGGACGACAGCGAGTACTCGTTTTCCAGGTGCTGGATCGAGCCGAGCGGCCGGTCAAGGGCGTCGATCTGGAGCGCGCCTACGCTCGTCGAGCGTTGCAGCGACAGATCGATCAGGAGCGCCTCAACCACCAGAACCTCGCGGTCATGTCGATGGCCTGGTGGAATGGGATGTACTAACGCGGACGCGTTCGCACGACGCGTTCAGGCACGATACGGGGGCGACCGGAAGCGGCCGCTCCCGTATCCTTTTGCACCACGTCCTTCGTCGATATCAGGTGTGTTGCCTGACGAAAGCAATGCTCATAGGCGCAGTCTTCTCTGTTCAAGGGTCTGCAAAAGCACTGAATGTGCCAGACCCGCGGGAGTCTCAGCTTGCGACCTCATTGAGTTCGCCCGCCACCTCGGAGCGTCGCGAATGGTCTTTTCCACTGCGATACTCTGCTACGTATCCGTCGAAGTTCCAGCCCTCCAAAAACTTCTCGGCGGCGTCGCGTCCAGCCTGATACAGATCCAGGGCTCGCTCGCGCGTCAGATCGAACTCGGTGGTGCGGATGCCGAGCGTCGGGATGGTGATGGTGCGGACGAAGGTGTCCTTCTCCAGATAGAGCCGATCGTAGAACTCGGTCATCGTGCCGATGAGGCTCTTGGCGTAGTCGATTACGCCATGGAGGCTGCCGACCTCAGCCGCTTCTGGCGGCAGGCGCTCAGCCAGCGACGTGCGCGGGTCCGGCTCGACCAGCTTCAGCCCGAAAGTGGGCCATTCCGGCTCGCCGTCGGAGTCGAAGAGCCAAACGGGGAAGTTCGAGAGCATCCCGCCGTCGACGATCACGTGCTCGGAGCCGTCCCGATGATTCCGCACGCGCACCGGCTGGAAGAAGATGGGGATGCTCATGCTCATACGCACGGCATCGGCAACAGTGAGCTCGTCCGGATTGATGCCCAGCTTGTCGGCGTCGGTAGGCAGGACCAGAAGCTGCCGCCCGCTGACGTCGGAGGCGATCACCTGCACTTTGTAGCGGTAGCGCAGGTCGTCGCCGTCATCGGGGCGGCGCAGATCTCCGAAGGTATGGACGCCTTTGGCATCCAGGTAGTGCTGCATCAGGTCATGGAAGTAGGTCCCCTGGTAGAGCCCCTCGGTCAGCAGGATGCTGAGGGCACCGCCGACGATTGGGATCGGGATGCGGTCCTCCCAGGTGGGGTCCATGAAGCGTTTGAAGTCGAGGCTGAGGATAATCTCTTTCAGCTCGGCTGCGCTGTAGCCCGCCGCCAGGAGCGTGGCCACGATGGCGCCGGCCGACGTGCCCGCGATGTTCTGCGCCAGGTAGCCCCGTTCCTCCAGCACGGAGACCGCCCCGACCAGTCCAATCCCCTTGACGCCACCACCTTCAAAGACCAGATCGACGAACCGGTGTCGTGAATCGTCCGAATTGAGCGCCATCGAAGCTCCTCTCGTGAAGATTCCTGCCATGAAGGGTGAACCAGAGACGTCCCGATCCAGTGGGGATTGATTGTGTTGGGATTTCCAATTTCATTGTAGGTTATGTCATGAAGAAGGGAAGGTCCCTGGTACAAATGCCTCAGGGTGGCTGGCGCGGTCACGTTGAGCGGCCTCGTCCCCCACCCGGCCAAGGAGGACGTCCCAGGGGTTCTGACCGGAGCCGGGTTGCCACTCGAAGCGTGCTCGCTCGAAGTACTGGACCACGACGCCCGCCTCGTTGGTGAACTCCTCGCTGAGGGGAAAACCGAAGGTCATGAGGGCGTCGTCGCCGTGGCTCTCCCAGAAGGCGCGAAAGCCGTGGCAGATGCGGTGTCCGGTCTCGGCGAAGGAGCGGCAGGGGCGGCTTCCTCCCTCCGCCCGAGAAGCGGCCGATGCTTGCACGGCAGTGGCCAGCAGATGATCGAAGTCGTACTTGGAACCCGGATCGTGGTGATGGCTGGCGCCACCCAGGAGCGCCGGGTTGTACGGATCCGGCACGTCCATGTGGCCGATGACGTGCGCGCGATCGAGCGAGATGCCGTGACGCGCCGCGATACGTCCGACCAACCGCCCGGCAGCCTCATACAGGCCGGCGGAGAATTCTCCGGCGTCGGCATAACCCTCCTGCTCGATGTTGACGGCGCGCCGGTTGTAGGCCAGGTTGCCCGCGCCCCAGGCGGTGTCGGCCTCGCGCACCAGTTGAGCGATGCGACTGCCATCGGCCGAGATCAGGTAGTGGCTGCTGCTCTCCCGATTGCTCGTGCCGCCCGCCTCTCCCCTCAGCCAGCCCAGGGCACTGTCGTAGCTCGCCTCGGTCGTGTGCAGGATGATCACATCGATCGGGCTGGCGTTTCGCCCCACATCGAAGTTGCTCGATGGTAGCCAGATCGCGGTGGAGTCGTCGGTCGTCATTTGCACCCTCCTCCAAATTCGGCTCGTCGGTGGCCCAGTAACATTCCGGGTACTTCTACGAACGCGACGAGCGGACCAAACTCCGCAATTTAGCCCGTTGGTATACTTCCGACGCGCCAACCGACCGATCCGCTGAAGGCGCCATGGCGAATCCGCACATCCCTCAACAGTTGCGGCGCCAACGGTAGGCCGGGAGAACCACGTGCACACCGACTCGCCCTTCGTTCCACTCCTGATCATCACGCTCGTCGCCGCCGTCATGCCGATCGTCGTCAGTCGGTTGGGTGGCGGACGCTTGCCGATCGTGGTGGGCGAGATCCTGGCGGGCATCCTCATCGGCAAAAGCGGCTTCGACCTGATCCACGCCACCGAATCGACCGACTTCCTGGCCGAGTTTGGCTTCGTCTTTCTGATGTTCCTCTCGGGGCTCGAGGTCGATTTCCGCGCACTCTTCCGCACCGGCGAGGAGACGGATGGACGTCCGCGCTGGCAGCGGCCGGTGCCACTGGCCGCCATCGGGTTTGGCGTCACGGTGCTGGTCGCCGTTGGGATCGGCTACGGTTTCTCGGCTGCCGACCTGACCCGCAGCCCGATCTTGATGGGCTTGATCCTCAGCACCACTTCGCTCGGCATCGTGCTGCCGGTCCTGAAAGAGCGTGAGCTGACGCCGACCGCGTATGGGCAGACCGTGCTGGTGATGGCCGTCATCAGCGATTTCGCCACGCTGCTGCTGCTGAGCATCGTCATCGCCGTGATCAGCCGCGGCGTCAGCCCGGATTTGCTCCTCTTCATGCTCTTGCTGGGCGCCTTTGCCGTCGCCGCCAAAGTGGGGCAATGGGTGCGTCGCCTGCCGTTCCTGACGCGGAGTCATGGACGAACTTTCGCATGCCACCGCGCAGATTCAGGTGCGCGGCGCCTTCGCCTTGATGGTCGCCTGGGTGGTGCTGGCGAATCAGCTGGGAGTCGAGGTGATTCTGGGGGCGTTCCTGGCCGGGGCGACCATCAGCCTGAGCAGCCGCAGCCATGAATCCCCGTTGCGCGGAAAGCTGGACGCCATCGGCTACGGCTTCTTCATCCCGATCTTCTTCATTATGGTGGGAGCGCGTTTTGACCTGAGCGCACTGCTCGATTCGCCGCGCGGCCTCTTGCTGGTGCCTCTCATGTTGATTGCGGCCTACGGCGTCAAGCTGCTGGCGAATCTGCCGTTGCGCAGTCTCTTCTCCTGGCGGGAGACTGCCGCCGCCAGTCTGCTGCTGTCGTCACGGCTGTCGTTGATCATCGCCGCGTCGGCCATCGCGCTCGATCTGGCGATCATCTCGCCCGCCGTCAACTCGGCCATCATCCTGGTCGCCATCGTGACCAGCACCCTCTCGCCCCTCCTCTTCTCGGTCGTGCTGCCGCCATCGACGGCGATGAAGCGGGAGGGCGTCATCATCGTCGGCACCGAGCAGCTCGCGAGATTGCTGGGTGAGCGGGTGCGCGCGGCCGGCGAACAGGTTACCTTCCTCGGACATCACCCATCGCAGCTGGCCAGGCTGGAGGATTCCGGCTTTCTGGCGGTGGTGGGAAAGCCGTCCGACGTCGAGGTGCTGCAGCGGGCCGGAGCTGAAACGGCGCGCGCGTTGGTGGCGGTTTCGAACGCGACCGACGCAGTGCTGGACGTCTGCCGCGAGGCCAGAGAGCGATTCGGCATACCCGATCTGATCGCACGGGCCGACGATCCGGATCAGGTGCGCGAGCTGCAAGCGCTGGGCGTGCGCGTGGTGCAGCCGGTGATGGCGACCGCGCTGGGTCTGGAGGGCGCCCTCTTCTACCCCTCCGCCTTCACCATGATGAGCGATCGAGGCGACGACGTTGAGCTGCTCGACATCCCGCTGAGCAATCCACTGTTGTCGAAGAGACCGCTGCGCTCGGTGCAGCTGCCGGGCAACGCCTTGGTGATCGGTCTGCGGCGCGACGGCGAGGTGGTGGTGCCGCACGGCGACACCCGGCTGGAGCTGGGCGACGTGCTGACCCTGGTCGGCAGCCCATCCGCCCTGCGCGACGCCCGTCCCTGGCTCTCGTCACGTTCGCGCCGTAGCGCCGACGCCCCCACCCGCAACGCCTACCCGGAGCGAGGGAAGGGCGAGGGGTGAGATGCCAGAGTTGACATTTCCGACATATTTGA
Source organism: uncultured Chloroflexia bacterium (assembly GCA_963815715.1). Taxonomy (GTDB): domain Bacteria; phylum Chloroflexota; class Chloroflexia; order Thermomicrobiales; family Thermomicrobiaceae; genus CALAGB01. Next base: position 334,747 of record CAWFHU010000002.1, read on the forward strand.
GAGAAAATTGTCCTTATGTGGCTGATGTGTTGCATCACTGCGGATGACGAAATAGCCCGTTGGTCGCCCGGCGCTCACCCGGGACTAAAGATTTCATCATTACCCACATCTGGTGGCGCAGGGATTGCTGTGGTCGAACCTTTCCGTGTTTCGGGAGGGAGCGATGCATGGATCGGGGTCAGGCTGCTGCGGGGACGACGACGTCGGTGAGCGGTGGGTGGATGGACGGGGGATTCCCCTCCCCGGACGCCTGGGCCGCACAGCAGTTTGGGGCGGTCGCTGTCGGCGACCGGCGACTCAACCAGCGAATCCAGGGGATGGCCGCGTGCATGGCCGCGCATCCTGATGCCTCCTTGCCGAACCAGATGGCGGATCCCGCGGCCCTCAAGGCCGCCTATCGGGTGCTCAATCACGAGAAGGTCACCATGGAGCAGTTGCTCACGCCCCAGTTCCAGCAGACGCGGGACGCCGCGCGCCTGCATCCCGTCGTGTTGTTCATCGAAGACACCACTGAACTCGACTACACCACCCATCCCCAGACCCGCGGGTTAGGGCCGGTTGGCAATGGGCACGGACGCGGATTCCTCCTGCACAGTACGCTGGCCGTGGTCCCAGAAGACCACACGGTGCTGGGTTTGGCGCATATCCAGGTGGTGGTGCGTCCGCCGCGTGAGACCCCCGCGCCCCATCGTCGCCATACCGCCGAGAGCCAGCTGTGGGAGGTCTCGGCTCGCCAGATCGGCCGAGCACCGGACGGACGGTGTTGGGTGCATGTCAGTGACCGTGGCAGTGACATGTTTACCTACCTGGTGGCCTGTCTCGATCTCGGCAAACACTTTGTGGTCCGCGCTTATCAGAATCGCGTCGTGCGCACGGATTCAGCGGAGGAGGAGACGCGCCACCTAATCGACATGGCGCGGAGCTGGTCCCCTCATCCTGCGGGGAACGCCACGGTGGCCGTTCCGGCGCGACCCGGTCAACCAGCACGCCAGGCACAGACCGTCCTGCAGTTTGCCGCGGTCACGATTGCCGGTGGTTCGCATGTCCGGGCCGATCTGCGGGACCATGCCCCGCTGGACCTCTGGGTGCTTCGGGTGTGGGAACCGACGCCGCCCGCAGCGAGCGAGCCGTTGGAGTGGATCCTCCTCACGGACCGGCCGATCACGACCGTGGACGATGCGCGCCAAACCATCGCCTGGTATCGCCTGCGCTGGCTGGTCGAGGACTACCACATGTGCCTGAAGACGGGCTGTCGGGTGGAGCAGAGTCAACTGGATGACCGGGCGGATCTCGAACGGCTCTTGGGGTTTGCCGCGCCGGTCGCGGTGCGCCTGCTCCAACTCCGGCAGTACGCGCGTCAGTCGCCGGAGGTCCCGGCGACGACGGTGGTCGAGCCCCTGGTCGTCGAGGTGCTAGCCCGCCGCCAACGACAGGTGGCCGATACGCTGACCCTGGAGGATTTCTGGAGAGGCGTAGCCAAACTGGGCGGGCATCAAGGACGACGGCGCGATGGCCCGCCGGGATGGCGCACCCTCTGGAAAGGCTGGTGCTATCTCGCCGATCTCACCGAGGGCGCACGCCTCGTCACCGCCAGTCCCCCGTCCGGACACAGATGTGGGTAATGATGAAACTAAAGATCCCGGGCTACAAAGACGAAGCCCACTAAAGGGGCTGAACGTACGCAGGTAATCGTAGTGGCGGGACCTGTGCCCGCCAGCGGACCCACAGGTCCGACGACCATGGCGTGCTACCGAACTATTTCGTCAAACACCAAACGCAGCGGTGCCGACCTGGGCCAGATCCACGGAGAAGGTACTCAGAACGTAGATGTACCAGCGTCAAGTTAAGGAACCAACCATGCCTCCCCACGTGCTCGACACAATTGATCCAGCCGCGCTTGGGTGCGCAACTCATGGAGGCGCGCAAGGCGCGTGGGTTGACGCAGCAGGCGGTTGCCGATGCGCTCAGCGTCGCGCGCACCACCATCGTTGCCATGGAGAAGGGCGATCGGCCGACCTCGACCGGGTGAGCTGGTAAGACTCGCGGCGCTCTACGGTCGGCAGGTCGGCGATCTCGTGCGGGCCACTGCTGAGCCGCCGCGCGAGAGCTTCGTCGTGCAGTTCAGGGCGGCGCGAACCCGGAGCGATGCCGAGCGGGATGAGAAGCGTGAAGCGGACATCCGCGAGTTCGAGGCTCTGTGCCGGGACTACGCCGAGCTCGAGCGGCTAACCGACTCACCTCTCTCCCGCCGCTATCCTGATGAGTATGACGTGCAGCCAATCAGATCCTGAGCGCGCGGCCGAAGAGGTGGCGCTCTCTGAACGCAACCGCTTGGGTTTGGGTGACGGCCCAATCGGTGATCTATGGGGCATCCTCGAGACTGACGTCGGCCTCAGGATCTTTGCGCAGGCCTTCTCTGATAATCGCCTGGCCGGCCTCTTCGTCTTCACCGAGGAGTACGGCGGCTGCATTTCGGTGAATCTGCATCATCCAGAGCCCAGACAGCGCTGGTCTGCCGCCCATGAATACGGGCACTTCCTCACCAGTCGATACAGGCCCGAGATCACGATTCTGCAGACCTACAAACGAGTGCCGGAGAGCGAGCGCTTCGCCGACTCATTCGCCCGCCATTTCTTGATGCCTGCTTCTGGGCTGACGCGTCGCTTTCAGGCGATGAAGCGCTCGAAAGACGGGCCGGTTACTCCCGCCGACGTTCTGTCCCTGGCTCACCTCTATCAGGTGTCGTTCGCTGCCATCATGCTGCGGCTTGAAGAGCTGCGCTTGATCTCGATTGGGTTCATGGGATAGCCTGCGCGATGCCGGATTCAAACCGAATGAAGCCCGCCGATTGCTCGATCTTGGGCCAGCGACGCAGGGTCGGTCGCCACTCCCGTATCGCTACGAAGCGCTCGCCGTGCGTGCGTTCATCTACGACAACCTGTTGTCACAGGAGCGGTTGGCGAAAATGTTGAGGACGGACCCGATTGGAGCCCGCGAACGCGTCGAGGAGCTGGCGCACGGACAGTTCTTCGAGGACGGCGAGCTCTATCAGATGTCGCTGGACCTCGGTGCCGAGCTGACCTCAAGCGGTCGATGAGCCAGCGGCCGCCATCGTCTGAACGAGCCGCGCCCTCATCGCTGGTGCTTCTCGACGCCTGCGCCCTGATCAACTTGTATGCCTGCGGCTATGCTCAGCGAGATCCTCGTCTCGGGCGTCGAGTCGTTTGGGATCGTGTCGCACGTGCGGCGCGAGACGCTCTTCATCCGCCAAGGTGGAACAGGTGAGGACGCGCGCGACCGTGTATCGATCGACCTCGACGATCCACCTGTCTCAAGGACTGCTTCAGGTTGTACCGGACGCGAGCGAAGAGGAGCTGAACACCTTCATCGACTTCGCCGTGGAGCTTGGTGACGGAGAGGCCATGACCGCGGCCATTGCCCTGCATCGTGGGTACTCGGTGGTGACGGACGATCGGGTGGCGCTGCGCGTGATCGGGGATCGGGCTCCGATGCTGCCATCGTTGCAGCTCATCAAGGAGTGGATCGAACGCGAGCAGATTTCCAGAGAGATCGCTCGCGAAGCGTTGCGCAATCTCCGCCAGCGCGGGTCATATCTCCCGGGACGGAAACATCCGCTGCGCACCTGGTGGGACGAGCTGTTCGAACCGCCGGACGAGAGTTGACCGCGTTTATCCGTCCGACTTCTTCCACGCCAGCGTCTGGTAATGGCGTTCGGTGCGGTAGCCGAGCGAGCGGGCGATGCTGGCGGAGCCGACGTTGTCCAGTGACGTGTTCCACCAGGTCTGAAAGCCGAGTCGCTCGCATTCCAGCACTGTGCGCGCCGCCACGATGGTGCCCAATCCACGACGGCGATAGCCGTCCCGCGTGATGACCGCCATCTCCAGTCTCGCCGTTCGTTTCCGGCCCAGCATAAGCCTCCGAGACGACCACGCCCCCATCCAGCAGACAGTAGCCAATGCCCCGCTCGACCGCTGTCGGGCCGTCGACGAAACATCCAGGGCGTCCAGATGCAGCGCGGCTCTATGTCGTGGTCGATGCGTGCCAATCGCAGATCACTGGGCGCGGCGCAGAGAGGCTCGAGTGCGACCGCAGGATCGCGATCTTCGAAATCCATGTCATGGCCTTCACGGCTCGGCTCGGGCAGGAGCGTTCGTAGCGGATCGTCCGGCTCCATCGCCGATGGTGACCGTGCGCTCGCGGCGGAGCGTGTCGATGATCTCACGCCACGAGATCGCGGTTGAGCGATCCGGCTAATAAGAGGCAACCATCGCTCGACATCTCGTGCACGGCCATCCAGCCTGGAGCGGACGCGTCATCGGTCAAGATTCGGCCACCCGCGGTGCCATCGAGGACGGCGGAGTAGCGCCGGTAGGTGTAGCCCCTGGTCGGCAGCAGGGCGCGTAGCGCGGGCGTGACCGAACCTGGAGCGACCTCGATCATGGCGGTCAAATCTCTCAACCTCCCGGCCCGTTGCCACGATCCACGGCTGCGACATCAATAATCCTGCGAGAGCTGGGCGGAATTGTAGCGCGGCTGGTCGCCCGTTGCGGACTCCGTCTGACCTCACCTGAAACCAAACCGCGGGGTCCATCCGTATTTAACTCACCTTCGAAGGGAGTCTCGCGAATGGCGGCGAGCGAAGTTGATTGGGAGAAGTCGTTTCGATTCCGCACAAGCCGCCAGCGGACTGGGGTGCACCAACCTGACGTTCGATGCAACACGAGGAAGAAGAGGTTGGGAGATGGCCAACGGCATCTTCACGGGGAAACACATCTCATTATTGGGAATCGCACTGCTGATCTCAGTCGGCCTGGCCGCCTGTGGGTCGTCTTCGAGCACGCCGACAACGTCGACATCGGGCGGCGGATCCGCCACGACGGCCACGTCGACCACCGCGTCGACCGCGACCACGCCGACGACCGCAGCGACCACGGAAGCGACGACAATGGCATCGCCAGAAGCCGGCCAAGCGTCGCCAGTTACCGGCGACACGACCGTCTTGGTTCGCGACGACGCGTACGCTGGGCAAGATCCTGACCGACGCGAAGGGATTCACCCTCTACTACTACGCCAAGGACACCGACGGTAAGAGCGTCTGCAACGGCGGCTGCGCCGTCAACTGGCCGCCCGCGACCGCCGACGGCACTCCAACCCTGCCAGACGGTGTCACCGGAACGCTCAGTCTGATCACGCGTGACGATGGCAGCAAGATGCTGGCCTATAACGGCAAGCCGCTCTACACCTACATCAAAGACACCGATCCGGGCGACACCTATGGACAGGGTGTCGGCGGTGTCTGGACTGTTGCCACTCCATAGCGATCTGACTCCCAGGCCGGCGAGCCGCACCCGCGAGGCGCGACCACCCATATCACGTACGTATCTGTCGCGTCCTCGCCTTGCTCGCCGGCCCCCTCACCAACCCTTCCCTGACGTACGTACGAGTCGTAGTATGCTTGCCTTCGGGACAATGAAGCGGCAGGGCCAGCGGGCGTTCCTCACGTCAGGCGTTGCCATCTGCGATTCGTCGCATCGGTTCCGACGTAAGATTCGTACGGTTTGTAACGACATCGGTCGCCACGGCCGGTAGTCTGGGGACGCTCGGCATCTCACAGTCGGGCACGCCTTGGTATGAGGAGGAGACATGACGCAGCGGGGACTGCGTGCGGTGATCTGCGCGCTGATGCTGGTGGGTATGCTGGCGGTAGTATGGAGCCCAGCCATCGTCTTGGCGGCGGCGCCATCCAACGATGATTTCGCGAACCGGACGACTGTTGGAGCGCTGACGCTCCCGTATACCGACACCCAGGACACCACCGACGCCACCACCGAGGGTTCTGAACCGTCCAGTACTTGTGGAACAGCCGCCAATTCCATCTGGTACGAGTTCACGCCCGACATCTCCTGGATCTTCATGTTCAGCACTGCCGGTAGTGGCTACGACACCAACCTGGATATCTTCACCAGTTCGAGCACGCCCGCCACGCTGGCGTCCCTTTCGTCGGTGAACTGCAACAATGACGCCAACTCGCCAAGCGACACTTCATCCTTCATCAGCATGTTCATGTCGGCAGGGACGACCTATTACATCCGCGTTTCGTCCGCAAGCGGCAGTGGCGGCTCGACCTCGTTCAGCGTGATACAGCGGGGCTCGGCGACCTCGGCCACGGCAACCGCTGGCGGCAACCCGTACACCTTTGGCGACTGGACGAACCAGAGCCCCGTTACCGTCACGCTCTCGGCTACATACAACGATCCGCCGGACCAGGGCAGCGGCTCGTTCGTCACGGACACCATGTACAGCGTCGACAACGGGCCCTTTCAGACCTACACAGTGCCGTTCGACGTCAGTGGCGAGGGCATGCACACCGTCCAGTACTACAGTGACGGGAGCGACGGCCGCACCGAGCCAACGCACACCGCTGAGGTCAACATCGACCTGACCGCGCCAACCACTTCAGCCAGCGCGACCGCGGATGCGCTCCCCTACACCTTCGGCAATTGGACCAATCAGGACGTCGATCAGTCACCCTCACCGGTAGCGATACCGGCGGCTCCGGCGTCGCCGACACTTCTTATCAGATCAACGGCGGATCGACCCAAACCTATTCGGCACCATTCACCCTCTCGACGGAGGGCGTCTACACCATCAGCTATTGGAGCACCGACAACGCCGGGAACGTCGAGACCTCGCAGACCGCCACGGTCAAGATCGACAAGAGTGGTCCGTCGATCAGCGGCTCACCGACTTCGTCACCCAACGGCAACGGCTGGTACAACAGCGACGTGACCATCAGCTGGACCTGCAGCGATCCGGACCTGGCCGACAGCAATCCGGGATCCGGCGTAGCCACGTGCCCGACCGACAGCACGATTAGCTCGGAGGGGACTGGCCTCACCGCCAGCGGCACGGCCAGCGACAATGCCGGCAACAGCACCACGGTCTCGAGCAGCCCGGCGGTCAACATCGACAAGACCGCGCCGACCATCACGTACACCGGCAACCAGGGCACCTATACGGTCGACGAAACGGTCGATATCACCTGCACGGCCACCGATAACCTCTCCGGCATCGACACGACCGACTGCCAGGACATCACCGGTCCGGCCTACGATTATCTGGGCCACAACTCCTTCTCGAGCACGGCCACCGACATGGCCGGTAACATCGGCACTGGCTCGGTCGAGTTCGACGTGGGAGTGACGCCCGACAGCCTGATCGCGTTGACGAACGAGTTCGCGTCGAACCGCTTTGTCGCGTACCAGCTCACGGCGCCATTGCGCAGTCTGAAGACGGTGCAGGCCCTCCACTTCAATGGGCTGTCCCACTTCTTCATCTCGCTCTATCAGACGTCGGTGAACTTGCAGCGCGGACGTGGGTTGACCAACGAGCAGGCGGATCTGCTGATCCAGCTCTCGAACCAGCTTCAATAGTCCAGACGCTCATCCCCGGCCGAACGAAGGTACGTTGCCTTCGGTCGGCCGGGGCTTTTCTTGTCGTTCAATCTCATGTGGACGAATGCCCGCGCCGCTCCTACCATGAACCGAAACCGGTCTCAGCGGATTGAGGGTGAGGAGCGCTGATCGCGATGACCAAAACGGTGCACCGGTTGTACGCCGCCTGGCGCGATACCGACGAGGTTCTGGCTGGGCTGACGCGGAGGAGGCCGTCACGCCTGTTGGAAAGGGAAGCTCGTTCGCCTGGACGCTCGGCCATCTGAGCAACAGCGTCGACTCCTGGATCAACGTCCGCTTTCAGGGCCTCGCGCCGCATCCGGTCATCGGCGGGCGTGACCTGCGCATCGGTGGTAGCGGCAACGTGGCGGACTGGTCGGCCATCCAGACCGGCGCACGTGAAGTGCGGAACGCCGCCCGAGACTACCTGAATGCACTAACTGAGCAGGATCTGGAGCTGGTGATCCCCTACGACGGCTCGATCCTGGAGCTACGACCCACCGGACTCTGCCTGCGAGACGCGCTGGACGTCATCATCGGGCACCATCACTTCCACATCGGCGAGATCGCGGCCAAGCGCGAGATGCTCGGCCATCACCTCGGCGACTTCCCCCGCCCGATCTGGGTCCCCCGCTAGCGCACCCATCGCCCCGCCAAGCGAACGTAGCGGCGGCACCTGTGGCCGCCGGCGGACCGCAAGCCGCAGCGCTGAATTGATCGAGCGACACCGTGCAACGCAACGAACCGGCCCGTCGATTACGGCGAGCCGGTCCACGTTGGACGTTGCCTGACCTAGTTGAGTGCTTCCTCCTCTTTACCGCTCCGGCGCCACATGTTGGCCGCGATCAGGGCGCACCCGAGCGCCACCAGCAATCCGTGCCCCACGCGCAGCGGCTGCGTGGCGAAGAACTGCGGGATGTAGAGGGCGAAGGCCACCGCGAAGGGGATGCCGATCCACTTGCTCGATTCGCCTGACGTCCAGATCACGCGTGCTACCAGGATCGCGCCAACCGCCAGCAGCAGTAGTCCGATCAAGAACATCACCAGACCGGCGCCGCCACGCACGACCGTCGACATCTCCACCAGCGAGCCGTCGCCCCGATTCAGCGCTTCCTGGCCGATGGCGTGCAGTCCGTAGGCCTCGCCGCCGTAGAAGGGGAGCGTCAGGCCGATCGCCGCCAGCATCACTACCATGGCCCGGAAGGCACCACTCTCGCTCCCGGTCGACTGCAAGCTGCTGTACCAGCCGACGATGCCAAGCGCCAGCAAGGTGAAGCCGACCATGGCCAGCATGTGGGCTTCGATCCAGTGGTTGGAGCCGAAGGCGGCTGCGCCATCCAGGCCTTTCTCGCTGGAGAAGGGACGCAGCGCCGGGTAGAGGACGAACAGGACGCCGGAGATGGCCAGCGAGACGGCTCCCAGCTTGGCGCGTATCGCGGTCGTCGCTCGCGTTGTGGCCTGTCGTGCGGTGGACTGCATGTATCGATTGGTTGCCTGTGCCGTCATGTCGGTTCCTTTCTCAGATCGTTACGCGGTCTATCCGCGCGAATCTGTCTGCCGGTTCTCGTTCAGGGCCGTCACGTAGTGTTTGATGAGCCATTCGTAGCTCTCGTCGATCCCTATCGGCATGCCGAAGTGGCCCGCTTGCTCCAGCATGATGAATCCGTGAATCGTGGCGAAGAGGCCGCGTACCGCGTGCACCCCTTCGATCCCTTCAAATCCGTAAAAGCGCATGATGTCGAAGAAGATGCCGACGAACTGTGATCGCCGCGTCCTCCAGTTCCGGGTTGTTCTCCGACTGCACCGCGGGCTGGGTCGTCCGGTAAACACCCGGGTGCTCGTGGGCGTAGTCGCGTGCCGCATTGGCGGCGGCGATGACCGCGTCGTCCCCGGCTCGGCCGACGCACGCCCGGCCGACCTTGGCTGCCATTTCGCGCAGACCGCGAATCTGCAGCTGACGAAGCAGATCGGGCAGTCCGGCGATGTGGTTGAAGAGGGAGGACGGGCGGACCCCGAGCTCCTTGGCCAGCTTGTGCAAGGTCAGGTTCTCGAGTCCTTCGGCGTCCGCCATGAGCGCTGCCGCTTCAACCACCCGTGAAGTGGTCAGCCCTCTACGCGGCATGGCTAAGACTCAGGCTCGAGAGGAAGCGGACGATGGCCGGTCCGGTCTGCTCCGGCATCTCGGCGTGCGGGTAGTGTCCGGCCCCCTCGACGGTCAGTGCCGTCCCGCCGGTCTCCTCGGCGATCCAGCTCGCCTCTTCCGCCGGATTGTTGAAATCCGGGTCCTTCGTCCCCATCAGCACCAGCGTGGGTGCCGAGACCTGGCCCAGCTCGTCCGAGACGTCTCCGGAGCTCTCCACCATGGCCCGCAGCGCCTGCAGTCGACCAGGCTCCTGCAGGTTGGCCTTGAGATCCCGACGATAGGCCTCGAAGTCTTGCGGCTTGCGGCTGGGATAGAAGTTCGGGAAATACATGGTCCAGAGGGCGGCTCCCCAGGGGCGCGCCAGCAGCACCTTCATCATGCGGCGCATCATGGCGTCGTTGCCGTGCGCGCGGACGAAGGGAGAGATCAGCACCAGATTAGCGATGAGCTCAGGCGCTTCAGCCGCGACCCAGACCGCCGAGCCGCCCGCTTTAGAGGTGCCGATCAACGTGATCGGTCCGTGATTCAGGTGACGCGCCAGGGCGATCACGTCTCGACCGATCGACTGCGAGGAGTAGTCGTCGAAGCCAACGCTCGATTCGCCGTGGCCCCGCAGGTCCATGGTGACGACCGTGAAGCCCGCGTCGACCAGATAGGGGCGTAAGAAGCGGTACTCGGCCCGCACGTCGCCGATTGAGGGGACGCAGACCACGGTCGGACCCGAGCCCGCCACGTCGTAGGCGATCGTTCCGCCGGGAACTGCGAGATACTGAGTCGGTGAAATATCGTTGGTGCGCTGCAAGTCAATTGGAAGCACTGTCGTCGTCATAGCCATCCCTCTCTGCGAATGACGTTGCTCATAAAGCGAACACTATTCGTATATTAGACATCATCATTCGCTTTGTCAAGCGCGGCGAGAAATCGCTCTGGGTGAGGTGTCTGAAGTGAGTCACCTCACCCCGGAGACGCGGATCGCTGTAAAGGGCTTGGTTGCGAACGCGACTGAAGAACCTCAGCATGAGGTTGTGACGTCGATCCGTTCCGCGAAAGGGTCCAACCGTGCCAGCGATGCGAATGCGGGCGTTCCATCTTTATCTGATCTATCTGACCGTTCTCGTCGTGGCGACCTGCATGGTCGTGCATGCCTGCATCTGAACGTCAACCGCACCAATTGGTAAGAAATTGGTAAGTGGAGCCAGATATCATGGGTCCATGGTGGGCTCAGCGCAATGGTTCGTGGGATACGCAGGCGCACGACGGAGCGGAGCGCGATGGGTGAACAGGTAGTTCGCAGACACGACAGCCGGGAGAGGCGCGACCCTAGGCCCGGCTCATCTCAGTCTGATCGATAACAGAGGGAGAGTGCAATGACGACAGCTCCAATGACTGGCGGCGGCTCGCTGCCCGAGGCGGAAGCTCGATCCATCGGACAATCGAGCTGGGAGCGATGGTTCCCACTGGGCGGCATCCTGTTTGCCGTCCTTTTGATCGCCGGATTCTTCGTCGCGGGCAGCACGCCAGACAACGCGAAGCCGCAGGAATGGACGACCTTCTACGCCGATAGCGGTAACCGTATGCAGCAGGTGATCGGGGCTTACCTGCTGGTCATCGCCACGTTTGCGTTTCTCTGGTTTATGACAGGAATCATTCAGCGCATGCGAGCCTTCGATAGTGGCGAGGTGAGCTACCGCACGCTTCTGGCCGGAGCCAGCGGACTGCTCACCGTCCTATTTCTCTTCGCCTTCGCGATCATTCAGGTGTCTGTTTCCGCGAGCGTCAGCTTCGGTAGCGCCCCTGTCCCGAGCCCTGATTTTGGCATCCAGTTCGAACAGCTCGCCTATGGGCTGATGCTGATTCCGGGACTGCTCTGCGCCGCGCTCTTCATCACATTGACGTCGGTGAGCGCGCTGTCGAGCGGTATGTACGGCCGCTGGCTTGCCTGGCTCGGCATCGTCTTCGCCGTGCTACTGCTGTTGGGACCAGCGTTCTTCCCGATGCTGCTCTTCCCGCTCTGGGCCTTGATCGCCGGAGTGGTCCTGCTGGTCCGCTCCTCCTAACCGTACCGATTTCGGAGTCCACCAGAATCTCGATGGCGCGATCCCTGAGCCGCGGTTTGGGGGTCGCGTTGTGGTTCACGCACGATTCACCCCGCCGGTTTGCGGCCGCGCACTCGCCGTTGCGTCCGATGCACGGCCGCCTGCTCCGGCACGATGCTGATGGTGCCGTCCACCTCCAGGATGGCGGCCTTGACCTGCGAGAGGTCGTCGACGCCGTGCTCGCGCATCGCCATGTAGACGTCGTCTTCGCCGATTCCCTCGCGCCGCAGGTGCGCGTCCATAAATTGTCCGTTGTTGACCAGCAAGGTGGCCGATCCTCGAATCTGGCGCCGTCCCTGGCGCCTCTTCTTGGCGCAGGATTGGTCGCAACGCGGCCAAAGGCGCACAGCCGAGTTCGCCGTTGGTGTTTGAAGAATTAGCCGGGTGGTGGATCACAGCCATCAGCCGCCTGCCGAAGGGCAGCCACAGGAGGACTGCCCCTACGAGAGTGCGCGTACGTTCAGCCTGTTTCAACAGGCTTCGTCTAGATTAGCGCTGCGGCTTTAGCCCGGCGCGGCAGTCGACCGATCACCAATCTCCGGTATCGGCAGCGGGCGCGGCGGTACCGGTGACGACTGCACGATCGAGGTCGTCGTGGTGCCGTAGACCAGGAAGCGATCCAGCAACCGGTCCAGCTGATCCATGGCCGGAAGACACACCTTCAAGATGAAGCAATCCTCACCGGTGATGCGGTGGCATTCGACGATCTCCGGAATCTCACGCGCCAACTCGGCGATGCGCGTCAGCTGCCCGGCGTTGGGACGCACGCGCACGTAGGCACACAATGGCAACCCCAGCGCCGTTGGGTCGATCTCGATCGAATACCCCTTGATGACGCCCGCTTCCTCCAGGCGCTTGACGCGCTCCGAGACCGCTGGCGATGAGAGCCCGACCCGACGGCCCAATTCCGCCATGAGTCAGTCGCGGATCATGCTGCAGGTGGCGCAGGATCGCCAGATTGAGCGCGTCGAGCAGCCCATTCGACGGTCTGTAAGTGAAGAGCTGACTCTTCCCTTGCATTCGTAGCCATCAGGTGCCGCTCCCCTTCGCTTTGCCCTGTACTGGTCTCCATCTGCCTTCTAGCATAGATATATGCTCAATGTCACGGCAACGCGCACCAGGACAGGACGCGATCTCGCAGGGCGGATTCCGCCTCCCGCCTACTTCGTCACGAGCGCTGTCTTCCATTATCTCGGACCGGCCTTCGCGGTCCTCCTCTTCGGAGCGGTCGCGCCTTTGGGTGTGGTCTGGCTGCGCATCGCCACGGCGGCTGCGATCTTCGGCGTGTGGCGACGTCCCTGGCGCCTCTTCTCGGCGCAGGATTGGTCGCAGCGCGGGTCGCTCCTCCTCTTCGGCGTCGTGCTGGGACTGATGAATAGCGTCTTCTACTTGGCGATCGACCGCCTGCCACTGGGGACGGTGGGAGCCATCGAGTTTCTCGGCACTATTCTTCTGGCCGCCTACGGAGTGCGCACGCGGCGCAATGCACTTGCCCTCCTCATCGCCGTTATCGGGGTCTGGCTGCTGACCGATGCCCGTCTCTCCGGCGAATTGATCGGCTTCCTGCTGGCCTTCGCCAACTGCGCCCTCTTCATGCTCTACGTGATGCTCGGTCATCGCGTGGCGCGGGATGGCGGTAGCGCCGGGATCGATCGACTCGGCGCGGCAATGCTGATCGCGCTAGTGGTCGTCACGCCGTTGGGGATGTTCAGCGCCGGCCCAGCCTTGACACGCGTGGGTCTGCTGCTGGGGGGCATTGGTGTGGGCGTCTGCTCCTCAGTCATCCCCTACGTCTGCGACCAACTGGCCATGGCGCGCCTGCCACGCGCCACCTTTGCCCTAATGTTGGCGCTCTTGCCCGCCTCCGCCACGCTCATGGGTGTGGTGGTGCTGCGCCAGATTCCGCTGCCGGGCGAGATCGCGGGTGTCTTGCTGGTGATCCTCGGCGTGGCGCTACATCAGGCGCCGCGGGAGATGGGGTGAGGAGGGTGCGAAATCAGGGTCCGCATTCGGCGTGAGCGTGCGGCAGGTCCCAGACCGTCTTGAGGTGCCAGCCATCATGCTCGGCGTAAAAGAGGTGCCCGCAGACCTGGGTGTCGGCGGTGGCCGTGGGACCAAGGGCAATCAACCGCTCGTAGTCGGCGATGGCCAGCGGGCGGTCGACCAGATCGTAGGTGTAGATGTCGCCCCGGTTCATCAGGGCGTGTGCGTAATCGGGACGGATCTCGATGGCCTTATTCAGGTCGATGAGGGCCGACTGATAATCCTGCTGCATCATGTAAGCGTAGGCCCGGTTGTTGTAGGCCTCGGCATAGCTTGGATCGAGGGCGATCGCCTGGCTATAAGCGGCGATGGCCGCATCGCATTTGCCCAGATCGTAGTCGTGGTCTCCCTGCGCGAAGTAATCTTGCGCGCTCACCAGCTGGGCCGGCGGCTGGGACGTGGCTGAATGCGAGCTGGTGCACCACGTATTGGTGGTTGCCGCCGTATACACTTGGTGAACACCGAAGATACTGAGTGCGCCGCCAACGATGATGATCACCGGCACGACTTTCCAGTTTCCGACCCACTTCGCGACTCCCGTGATGGCGAGCAAGACAGCCACGATGATCGCGAGGATCGGTAGAAACGCCAGGGCGGCCAATGCCGGGATCGGGATGTGCTTCGGATGAACCACGGAGATCGTGGCGAACTCGGCACCCCCGAGCAGCATGATGATCGGGTAAATCTGCGGCACCGGCCTCTTGTTGATGTGCTCGTGCGCGATGCTGCCGAACTCATCCCCGAAGACGCCCAGCCAGAAGCCAAATCCGGCCCGACCTTCTCCGGCGGCGTCTCGATACGTGTCCATGAATGTGTGCAGCATCTGCGGACCAAACGCCTCTCGATGTGCTCGAGGATAGAGGCGTACGAGGAGTCCGTAGAGGCGTGCGGCCTGGTCCGTCCGCGCGTTCCGTCGGCTCATAGGGTGAGCGCTCCGAGCATCCGAGAAGCTGGCCTGGACTCCATTATTTGAGCCCCTCGCCCGCTATCGCTGTTGTTCGTCCAATATCAGCACCCCTCTGCCGGGAGGCAGTACCAAGGGCGCCGCCGAGTGTTCCAATCAGAACGCCGAAGATCAGCGACATAGTCGAGGCCGCGAGCGCACCTCCCAGATTGTCGAGCCAGAGATAGTGACCAAACGTTCTGTCTCCGCTGGCGTGCCAGGCTCTGATCATTTCCGCGGATTGGAACGCGTTGTCTCGAACCGTGTTCCAGAAGAGAAGCATGACGACCACCAGGCTGAGCGTCATAACGATCGATCCGACGACTGCCGCGAGAATCCCGGCCAACGTTCCACCGGTGATCGCTCCGCTGCGGCGGCCGCTGATGAACCCTGCGAGCCCGAAGAGGACCGGCATACCGATCAGCATGATGGCGAGATCCAGCGATTTTGCGGCTTCGCGAAGCGAACTGTTCTCGGTGGAGAGATACCGTGCCAGATTCAAGACCATCCATAGAAGGCCGAGAACCGCACCAAAGCGCAAACCTTCTCGCCACCAATCGCGTCGCGGCAATTGCCGCAGTGAGGCGCCTACGTTTCGCGACCGTGTCAATATGAGCGCGACGGCCAGCAGCAGCAGGGCTGGTATCTTGACGAACAGAATGAATCCACTCACCCAAACGAACGAATAGACGGTAAGCAGGACCGCACCTAACAGTAAGAGGTTCGACAGAAGTTTTCTCGATCTCAATTCCCGAATCCTTTCCGTCGATGCGTTCAAGACTTCATCACCGACAACCGCGAGCCAGAACGTGATTCCCGGATTCACACCATGCGTCGACAGATCCCTGTGCTGATCCTTGAACGTGCGCAGCATCTCGGCTTCGAACCGTTGGCGATGTTTCTTCGAATACAACCGCAAAAGCAGGGAGTAAAGACGCGCGGCATGATCGCTCGATCGCGGTTGGCGCGTCACGTGGTCGTCTCGAAACTCGTGCGGGCGAGGAGATTTCGGCGGCGGGCCAGCGCCACGGTCTCGGCGTAGCGCTCGATCTCGGCGTTGAGGGCGTGCTGGCCTTTTTCCGTCAGGCGGTAGTAGCGGCGACGCTCGTCATCCAGCTCCGGATCGACGCGGTCACCCGATTCTTCGATAAGCTCGTCCGCCAGCATGCGCTTCAGGCAGCCGTACATCGTGCCGTTCCCCATCTTGACCGTGCCTTTGGCGTCCTCCCGCACCTGTTTCATGATGCGGTAGCCATGCTTCTCGCCGGAGGCGAGGGCCAGCAAGATGTAGAAGACGGCGGGCGTCAGCGGTGAATATGTGTCCATGGCGGACAGTATATGTCTGTGACAGACATATTGTCAAGGGAGCGAGTGACTTGACTTACTTAGTGCCTATCCGGACGGCTTCCGTCCGCGCACTCGCCGTTGCGTCCGATGCACGGCCGCCTGCTCCGGCACGATGCTGATGGTGCCATCCACCTCCAGGATGGCGGCCTTGACCTGCGAGAGGTCGTCGACTCCGTGCTCGCGCATCGCCATGTAAACGTCGTCTTCGCCGATTCCCTCGCGCCGCAGATGCTGCTCGACGAAGTGGCCGTCGTTGACGAGCAGCGAGACCGTTCCCCGGATTTCGCGTTCGAACCAGCCATAGCGCAGGCGCAGACGGCCGACGATCCAGTTGACCGCCAGCAGGGCGGCCGCGGCGACTAGTCCACCGGTGAGCGATGTGTCGGATCCGACCATGGCATTCTGCACCGCGTTGGCGATGAGCAGGATCACGACCAGATCGAACGGGCTCATCTGGCCCAGCTCCCGCTTACCGGCGATACGTAGCCCGAAGAGGAGCGCGACGTAGACCACTAAAGTGCGCACCACGACTCCGCCGAGGATGTCCCCATGCAGGTTGATCATCCCGAAGACCCCTTCCAAGCAGACGTCAAGGTATAGGTTGCTGAGTCCAGCCGTTTTGCGTATGGTAGCGCTTCCAGCACGGGACAGTAACGGTTCAGGCTGGCTAAAATGTCGCCTCGCTTGGGGCGATGGTATCCTTTCCCGGCATGAACAGGAGCGCCACGTGAACGCCAACACGCGCATTCGACCGGTCTAGACGGAGTCCAAGCCGGACACGCGTCCCCGGTCAATCGATCCCGATCTGACATCTGAACGCACCCCGAGCAAGGGCTCTGTCTCAATCCGCCGCCAGCAATGGCTGAGGCGGATCGACGGCTGCGCGCTTTTTCGGAAAAGGAGCGATTCAGATGACCAACCGCAAACGGATCGGCTACGCACAGAATTTCCTCATCCGCACCAACCTGGCACGACGCATCGTCGAGCGGGCCGCGATCCAGCCAGACGACCTGGTGATCGAGATCGGTCCCGGCCGCGGGGCACTGACGCACCGCCTGGCGGACGGCTGTCGCCAGGTAATCGCCATCGAGAAAGACCCGACGCTGGCGCGGAGGCTGGGCCACGAGGTGAGTGCGCTCGGCAACGTCGCCATCTTCGAGGGGGATTTTCTCGATCTGCCGCTACCGGTGACGCCATATAAGGTCGTGGCGAATATCCCGTTCAACGTGACAGCCGACATCGTTCACAAGCTGACGCGGGCCCAAAATCCACCGGAGGAGACGGCCCTCGTGATTCAACGCGAGGCGGCCGAGCGTTTTCTGGGTGTGCCGAAACAGACCCTGGCGGCGTTGCTGCTCGGTCCCTGGTTCGACCTTCAGATCGCCGATCGCTTCCGCCAGCGCGACTTCGTGCCGCCGCCGCGCGTCGACGTCGTTCTGCTGCGCTTCAGCAAACGAGGTCCACCCCTCATCTGCCCCGACGAGGCGCAGGTCTATCGAGACTTCGTCACCTTCGGCTTCACCGCCTGGAAGCCGACCGTCGGGGAGGCACTGGGGACGGTCTTACCGCGTGGCACGCTCGCTCGTATGACCGGCGAATGTGGGGTGAACCTCGAACTCAGGCCGAGCGAGGTCTCCTTCGACGGCTGGCTCAGCCTCTTTCGCGCGTTCATGTCGCGGGCGACGGTGGAACAGCGCCGAGCCGTCGAAGGAGCCGAGGAGCGACTTACATCGCCAGCAGGAGCGCATCGAAAAGCGCCCGCGTCGGGGCCGGAGGTGAGATGTCAGCGACACCTTTGGCGAGGTCAACGACCTCGAGGATCTACTCCGCTACTGAGTAAGAGATCACGATGGTGCGTAAACCCTTTTCAGATTGGCGCGATCGCGCGATTATGTCGGTAACCGCGCGGGCTCTGTCCGGGGAATACGGCCGAGCCCTGGCGAAATGCTGGCCACGATTTGTGAGGGATCGTACAATTTGATGCGCCGTTGTGCCTGGCGGCACAGGTTCTGATACTGAGGAGATGCTGATGCGTGACCGCGACGACCACACGAATGGTTCATCTTCGCAACATCCACACTCGCAGCCGAGTGCCGCGAATGGATCGGGCGAGCATGGGCATGGGCCGGGCAGTGCGCATCAGGCTGCCAAGGCATCTCCCAAGGCACGTGGCAAGATCGACCCCGAAGTCGCTCTTTCTGAGGGCGTAACCCTCTCACGACGCTGGGCGGGTCCGGGCGCCACGATCGACATCGCCATCGTCGGCCGCGACCTCGGGACGTTGAAGGACTGGCGCGTTCTGTGGGGATTACACCACGGTGGAGATGGCTACACGCTGCTGCCGACGGTGCTAACCGAGGGGAAGCCACACAGCATTTCCTTCACCGTGCCGGCCGTCGCCACGCCAGGCGTGTACGTCGTTCAGCTCGAGCACGGCAGCGATTACGTGCGGCGCGTGTCATTTATCGTCACTGCGAGTGAACCGCCTCTCTTCTCGCCCTTCCGCATCTTGCGAACCGAACCGGCCAGCGGCACCTTGCGCATGTATCAAACCTACGCCCGCTACCGCTCGCATCCCGACAAGGCAATCGAGGTAATGACGGATCAGATGAAGGGGTACGACACCTTCTTCGATGCGATGCCGGACGATCCGAAGTTCCAGGACGTTCTCGAAAGGAACCTGACACCGTTCGAGAAGCGCAAGCGCTTCGCGACCTGGCTGGTGACGAACCAGCGCAAGGCCGAGCACGGAGAGTAGCTCGCGTCTTCACCTCGCACCGATTCAGATGAGAAACCGGTGACGTTACTGGCGTCGCCGGTCTTCATTTCAGGCGTCGCGCGGCGGCAGGATCATCCCGCTGCAGGCGCTCCGGATCGGCGATGACATCGATTTCCGCCACCTTCCCGCCGGTCACGGTAAAGGCCATTATCGAATAGACGCGCTCGCCGGAATAGACCACCACGCCCGCTCCACCGTTGATCAGCACGGGCTGCAGCACCAGATTGGGCATCGAGAACATCAGCGCCTGACTGGCCACGTTGTGCGCCCCATGCACCACGTGCTTCCCCGGAATCTGTGCGTTGCCGACGTCGGCGCGCAGCACGATATCCGGGTGCAGGACCGAAACCAGTGCCTCGAAGTCGCCCTGGCGGGCGGCGGCGAAGAAGGCGTTGACGATCTTGCGTTGCTCGGCGAGATCGCGGTCCGGAACCGGCGCCTTTCCTCTTAAACGGCGGCGCGCGCGGCTGGCCAGCTGCCGTGCGGCGGTCGGCGTGCGCTCGACCAGTCGGAGCGATCTCGTCGAACGGCATGCCGAACATATCGTGCAGCACGAAGGCAAGTCGTTCGTCGGGCGCCAGCGTTTCCAGCACCACAAACAGAGCCAGCCCCACCGAATCGGCCAGAACCGCGTGTTGTTCGGGGTTGCCGTCCTCCGCTACGGTCACGAGCGGATCAGGCACGTGGACGCCCAGTGACTCCTCTCGTCGCGTCTTGCGTGAGCGCAGCATGTTGAGGCACAAGCGTGCCACCACGGTCGTCAGCCAGGCCCGCAGGTTCTCGACGTCGCTCACGTCGGCACGGCTGAGGCGTAGCCAGGCGTCCTGCACGGCGTCATCCGCCTCGCTCAGCGAGCCGAGCATGCGATAGGCGACGGAGCGTAGGTGGGGGCGTTGTTCCTCGAAGCGCTCTGCCAGCCATTGATTCTCATCCATCGGTCACATCCCTTCGTTGCCACGTGTCTTAACTGTAGACCGATGAAACCGGTCTGATGTGACGCGGAGATCCGCCGGACGGGTCTCCTCATGGATGATGTGACCAGAGGAGGTCAAAATGCAGACCGTATCGATGCAAGCACGCATGAACCATCCCGCCTTTGTGGTTCCGGGCGCCATGGACGCGCTCCAGGCGCTGGGCAAGGCCGTGCAAGAGGCTGGCGTGTCTCCAAAGCTGCTCGAGTTGATGAGCCTGAGGGCCAGCCAGATCAATGGCTGTGGCGTGTGTGCCGTGCAGCATCCGCAGATCGCCCGCAAGCTGGGCGAGACCGACGAGCGCATCTTCGCGGTGGCGGCCTGGCGCGACGCGCCCTTCTTCAGCGAGGCCGAACGGGCCGCGCTGGCTTTGACCGAGGCGGCCACCCGCATCGCCGACACGGCGGACCCGGTGCCGGACGAGATCTGGGATGAAGCGGCCAAGCACTTCAACGAGCAGCAGCTGGGAACGCTGGTTCTGGCCATCGCCAGCATCAACGTCTGGAACCGGCTCAACGTCGCCACGCGCCAGGTTGCCGGTCAGGCCTGGTGAGCGAATCCGTCGCTTGACCGCCAATGTCGTCTTGACCCCGGGCGTCGATGCGCTCGGGGTCGTCCTACCGAGCGGTGCGGAGAGACTTCCAGGGCCGACGTCCTGCTCATTGGAGGAATCCATCAACTTGGTGAGGTTGGTCAGCGAGCGTCGCAGGTGATCGATCCGCCAGGCCACCACGTATCCCCTACCTGACAGCGATCGAGCGCACTCCGTTGCCCGGACCGATCGGCCGTCGCGCCATCTACAGGATCATCGAAGATTCTCGCTCCGTCAGCGGTCTTGGCGGTAGGTCAATGCCCCGGCTTTGCCGACCGCGTTACCGCAGGCGTCTCAATAGTCAGCGGTGTTTGCAAGAAGCAAAACGGAGATTTCGAGACGCGATCCTGCGACAGGTTTCATGCGGAAATTGAGGAGTTTGCGGGATGAGGTTCGGGCTGTCTGAGAATCGACCGTTTGTGAGACACCTGTACCTATTGCACCAACGTCCGGGCCACGAGGAGTGTCCACATTCTCAACCTACGGATCACCCCATCCTCAACCGTGGCACACTCGGTATCAGTCTGAAGTGTTTCCCGGATTGATCCCTGAGGAAACCCACAGACAACAGCACTGTTTGGGTTATTGGCTCGTATACATGCTCATCCTCAAACAATCAGGTGAGCATGTGGGGCAGCTCCTCTCAGCCACCCCAAGCGCGATCGGACTGCCGTCAATGTGAGGGAGGAGTTGACACGTAGGTCCCGTTTGGATTGGGGAACTGAACGGGTTTACATGGCAGCGGGCTGTCTGGACTGCCAAATACGGGATTCCCGGTTCCTCCGGACGTGTCGTCCGGCAGCGTCGGGTCGCTGAGCGCCTTTTTGACGATCCCTCCTGTGGGATCCCCATACGTGGCAATTACTCGTTTGAGATTCATGTCGTAGACATACACCAGGTACTTCACCGGAATCTTCTGGTCCGGTGGCAGGGCTGCGTCCGGCAGTACGCGACGCGCGTCGAGATCCCCTTTAACAATGACGATGTGCATCGGAACGACGCACCCTTCCTGGAAGATCCACTGGCCGAAGCCCAGCGCCGCCACCTCAGCCACTGACGCGTCGCGTGACAAGACAACTTGTGGCTCGCCACTGATGATTGCGCCGTATTGGCGTGTGTAGTCCAAAGCATTTTGAGCCATGTCCGCGTCTGATGTTGTCGACGAAGCGCTATTTGCTGAAGGCGGCATCGCTGGTTCTGTTGCGGTAACGTTGGCTGTTGCACCAGCGTTAGAGACGGTTGTCGCTGTCAGATCTGCCGTTCCGCAACCGACGGCAGCGACAATCAAACAACTTACCGCGACCAATCCGATCAGCCGACGTGCCATGATTGATGCCCCCTCACGACTAACGGTAGTTGATCGACCAGTTGGGAGCAGGAAAGGGTCCACATGCGCTAATGGTGCCGCCGTCCGAAGCGACATTATTGTGGACGTTGGTATAGCAGTAGGTGTACCAGGTGGAGTTACCGTAGAAGCGAAGCTTGTTAGCGTGCGAATTAATGAACCCGATTGGGCAATAGGGATCCGACGCACAACTACCTTCGCCGCCGGTACCAACGTGATTGTACGAACTTCGTCCCATATCTTGGTTCGAAGCCAACGTCGCGCATTGGTCGAAGTTAGGTCCTCCGCAGATCCAAAGTGTGAATAAGTTCCCTGTTGTTCGATAGATCGTATAGTCTTTATACGTAGCCGGGCTCATATTGTAGTACAAGAGCGTACCGCCACCGGGGACGCCGCCATTTGTAGAAAAGGACCAGTACGGGTCTCGCTCCCATACACCGGTGTAGGGGTTTTTTAATTTCTGGGTCCCAGCTTCGATAAATCCACCAGACTGGCCGTACATCGACAACGCGACTGGACCCGCTGACCAATAGTCGTTCGGGCCCATTGCTGGATCCTGCGCGGACATGTGTGATTCAACTCCATCATAAGAATCTCCGAGCTCGCGAAATCCAAAGATCTGCGAGTATGCAGCCACAGGAAGAGCAGTCAACACTAGAAGGGAGGCAACAGTTGTTATGACTAGCAGAGTGTGCTTCATTACCAACCCCTGCAACTAAGCGCGAATTGGACGAACGCGATAGTTAGTGTTAGAGACTCGTGCGACTTCTTTCAGATCGATCACGTATCATCTGCATCTTCCACTCTACTTGCTGTGTGCAGAATTATTTTTGCCCATCTGATCCAACTGTCAAACCTTCCAGCTTGCTTAGGACGGAGTTGAGCAATTTAGCAATTCTTCAACTAATCAACGGCGGAATTGGTCCATCGATATTCGTCAAACATCGCGGTTTTTCACCGCGCCCGCCCGTTTCTGAGACCCCGTAACATATTGGTCGATCTGGGGAGCTTGGTCATCAGACTTGCGTCCTCAGACAATCTCATCGAACCTGCTGCAGTGATAGACACGTTCGTACAGGTCGAAACGCAACCGCGTGACACCATCTACTTCACATCTTCAACACCTTCAACCAGCAGGTTTCCGGTGTTCCCATCGAACACAATGACCCCAGCATGACCCGACTCGGGAGCGACACCTGGTGGAACTGGAACTGCAAAATCCCCTTTCAGCGTGACCACGCAGACTACTTCGTTACTTGGATGTCCATCCAGCGATGTCTGAAGCTGGCTTTCCGCTTGGCTCACGTTCAGAAATTCGATCTTGGTGATCGTTGGAGCTGAAGCCGAGGACAGGGCAAGACTCGGCGGGTGCTGCTGTAAATAGTCGCGCACGTCCTGCTCAGTGAACGCGGCCTGGCCTGCTGGATGATTGGGTCGCGGAGTGATACCGGGATGTCCCTCAGACGGTTGCGGTGTGTGCTGGGCCGCCTGCAGGTCCGGGTTCTGGCTATCGGGCACCCGTGAAGTCGGTGGCGGAGTTGCTCCGGTTGGCGTTCCTATTGGCGCAGCTCCGCCATGATGCTGGCCCAGGGTTGCAATAGCGCCACTCACAGTAATGATCACGACAGCAATCAACGCGGCAAGATATCGGTGACGCATGGCACTTCACCTTTCATCTTTCAGGAACAGCAACTTGCCCAAAAGTCGCCGCCGTAGCTGGAATTGCTTGGCAGGGTGACCCATCCACCATGCGGCGGATTGGAGAAGTGTTCATAGTCAGTTAGCATCGGATTTGGCCGAAACTGGAAATACCATGTACTGCCTTCGCGGAACTCGTTCCCCTGCCAATAGGTAGTGGGTGCGTATCCTCCACTAGCCCCAGTGAGCTCCTCGCCAATTTCTATCGCATCCGCCTGCATAGTATTGGGCGTGGAGTATCCAGCGAAGCTTTCATTGGGGCTGATGATGCTGACACTGTATGATGCACCTGGGTTATACCAGAAGGATATCAAGGCATATTGACCAAAATCACCTGACGGTACTGAAGCTATCCAGTGCTTGTAAAAGGTTCCATTCGGTCGCTTGTCTGCCCACACATACCAGACTCCCGAGTGGCTAGGGTCGACGCTCGCCAAATAGCCGGATTCGACCCAACAAGGTAGACTTGGGCAGGAACTCGAATTGGTTTGATCTAGAAGCCACTCCCCATTATAGACAAAGTTGTAATCGCCAGGCACGTAGGTGGTCGTGTCGCTTGTGTGTGTTACCAGAATTTCTGCCCGACCTCCAGTAGTGCCCCCCTCCCACTGATAAATTGCGTAGCAGTGGGCTCCTCCCTGTGGATCACCACAGTTGTAAGCCAAGGCAGTCTGGACCCAGTCACCCGCCGTCAGCACATTCATGATGAGGGCCAACATAGCGACGAGTGCCCAGCGTACGGATCTCTGTCTACTCATGTCCCACTTCTCTCTTCAAGTTCATTATCTGCGGCTACAAATTCCGCGAACAAGAGAACAAGACAGATTAAGATTTCCCTATCGCAACTCTATTGTGTCGCATTAGCAATCCCTAGACAACAGGGAAAACCCTAGGTTTTCATCAACGATGACTTCGGAAAGGAGGTCGGGATCGACATGACGCGGGCGAGCGATCCCTGGGGTGATCACCCGGATGAACGTTCTTGGCATCCTCTAGCAGCTCTGATAACCGCCGTTATCCGCACGGTCTCGGGCGCAGCGAAGTGCGGTCTGACCACAGACATCATCGGAGCCTGACAACAACCGCTGAGACACAGCGTCACTCGGGTCCTTGTGATCACCCAGGCAGTGGTCACCACAACGTTTCGCATAGGTTCAACACGTTTCACGATGGGATCGTCTATACGATGTTGATCAGCTTTTCATCGCGGTCTTTTCTTTCTGGAGTTGAACCTGGTTGTACCGTACACCTACAATGGGTCCAGTCATCGTGAGTGCATGTATTTCCTTGACACCGACATGCGCTCAACACGGTTTCCGCTGATCATGATTGACGATCTATGGTCGTCATAGGGTGAGGATCATCCTGAATGGGGCGAAGGATTTCCCGACGAGGTTTCGCCATTGGCGTTGCACTGTCTGCGGGTTCGACAGCGGTATCCGGATTCGTTTTGGCGGCCGGATCAACTTGGCAACAATGGCTCGGGATCGCCTCCTTGCTGCTGCTCGGCGAGGGCATTATCGTCGCCATTCTGGCGTATCGGGGGCCTCGCGTACCGCGGACACGTGTATGGCCACCGACAGCACACGATCAATATGTCTATGAGGAAGGTTGGCGTGAGCGACCTCAAACTACCAGACGAATCTCGTGTCGCTGGCTCAGCATGGCGTTGCCACCGCTCATCCTAGGTTCGATCTTCTTCGTGATTTCCTCATCAGTCTAGACGCGGAAATGTGATCAGCGGGCGTCATGTGTCAACACCGTGACAATCAGCGCCAACAGGATGGCGCTGCGTCCGCGGCTGTTGCCAGATCCATGGGGCTGTGGACGCGGGGCGCGAATGCCGGTCGTGTTGCTGATCAACGTGTCCGGTCGTGGCCGAACACCGCCAACAGCGGGGGCAGTTATGGTGGGGGCTGGAGTACACTCGCCCGAGTCACGCGATCGACCCCGGCCCTCCATTGCACCGAGAGACGTGTTCCATGCTGACGACGCTGCTTGCCGAGTCCAACCCGCGTCTGGCGAATCAGCTCAGCCAGGCCATCAGCACGGCCAACGTGCCGCGGCCCCAGCACGTCACCACCGGACAGGACGCCCTCGCTTGGGCAACGAACGTCCCATATGACCTCTGCTTTGTCGCCGATCGCCTCCCCGACATGAGCGGGGTCGAACTGATCATCCGCCTGCGCCAACGTCAAGGGGATCTCCCCATCGTCATGGTGTCCGGCGCGAAGTCCGAAGCCGTCGCAGTGGCCGCCTTGCGGGCCGGGGTCACCGATTACCTGCCCACGGATCGTGAGCTCCGAGAAACGGTCACGCGCACCGTCCAGCGGTTCGCCACCGTCGAGCACGCCGCCATCGACCACCCGGTGACCCCGCCCCTGCCCGCCGGGGGGCCGGCCACCCTCCTCCAGCCCACCTATCAGAATCGCCTCCGCGCCATTGGCCGGCAGCTCGACGTCCAGCGCGTGCGCATGGCGTCCATTCTGGAGGTCGACGCGGGATTCTTGGTCCGCGCGTTTCCACATGATGGTCGGACACCGGACGCCTTCGAGGTCCCCAACCGGGATGTGCTCTTCTGGATCAGCGACGCCTTTCGGGCCCGGGGCGCCGGCGAACGCGGCCCGTCGACCTCGCCGCTCCTTCCCTCGGGCTACGAGGACTTCCTGCGGGCCATCGGCCAGGCACTGGATCAGCATCCGGCCGAGGCGATTGCCGTGGCCGAGTACGCGCAGATGATCATAGTGACGGGACTCACCAAGCTCGATACGGCGATGCAGACCAGCCTGGGCGGAGTTGAGTGGATCTTGCGGGCGGACGAGATCCAGCAGGTTCTCGACCAGAGTTTCCGTCGGCGTCAGGCGGGTGATCGATCCTCCGGCACCGGTCGATCCCTGTTTCGCCGCCTCTCACGGGAGTGATCACGAGACGCACGGCTGACGTGTCACGCGCCGGTGTGCGCACAGGACCACAGCCTGAACGGTCCTGACGATGCGCCCGCTCGGTCGGTGCACGCAACCGCGACCCGTCGGCATTCGCGGTTTCCCCGTTGATTCATGTTCGCTCGTCTGCTACGAATACGCCTGACGGACTGTATCGTCAGGAGGTCGATTATCTCATCGTCTCATGGACGCAAACGCATCACGATTCCCGATGACCTCCTCCGCCGCCTCACCCAGCAGGCGACGACGGAAGGTCGCCCGCTCACCAATCTGGTCGCGGACGTGCTCACGCTGGGACTCTCGCAGTATGAGCGCTCCCACCCCTCCCCGGTATTCGCCGAACGGGACCGTTGTACGCGGCAAGCCTGGCACGCCTTGGTGCGGGCACACGATGTGGCCACGACGCTGCAGCACAGTTATGTGGGAACCGAGCATCTCCTGCTGGGACTGCTCGAGCAATCGGATGGCCTCGCCTGGCACACCGTACAGCCCTACGGCGTCACCCCAACCGTCGCGCTAGACGCCGTCCAGCATCACTTCGGACGCCATCTGGGAACTCCCGCGACGGTGACCCCCTGGATTCGACGCGTGAGACGGGTGCTGGAGCATGCGGAGGTCATGGCGGCCCAGGAGCGCCATCGTCCGGTCAGTACCGGCCACCTGCTGGCGGCATTGATCGATGCCGGCGCGAGCGCCGCGACGCAGATTCTGACGCGTTTCGGCGTCGATGACGCGGCACAGTTCGCGATCCTCCAGATGCTGCAGGACGCGCATTACCGAGATCCACCGGTGCCCGATAACCACCCAAGTTCATGAGTGCGGTGCGCATATTGAAACGTCGCCACCGTCGTTTCGTCATCGACTTCGGCCGTTGATTCCGAGACGCATTTCGAGACGTCTGAAAAACGGAGGTATTTGAGACGGGTTGATTGGCGGTCCAATTCTGGCCCACCTCGCATAACAACTGTCTTTCGCAGCGATGTCATTCGTCTCCATATCCACCCACCTCATGCTCACCACTTGCATACGAACACTTGTTCGGTTAGAGTGGACACATGGAACAGCAAACATCAGTCAACCTCTGGCGCTCGCAGAGTGATGTGACGCGGATCGACCGCGGCGTTTCAGCAGTCGATGCCGTGCCGTCCGATCTCGCCGGTCTGCGCCAGGTCAGCCAACAGCTCGTCACCCATTACATGGGCTTCAGTGATGAGATGAGCGGCCCGGTGACTGGCCAACGCCTGGCCGAGGCCGACACACGCTATGCCGACCCGATGCTCGCCCGCATCCTGGAGCTGGGCGAGCCGACGCTTGCTGCGCCCGCGGCCGGTCGCCGAGCGCATCGCCGGTTGCTGCCGTGACTTCGCCCTCCTCTACGTCGCCATGGCGCGGCACAAGGGGATCCCGGCGCGCGTGCGCGTCGGCTACGCCAGCTACTTTCAGGCCGGGTTGGTACATCGATCACGTCATCGCCGAAGCGTGGGATGCCGCCGAGGGACGCTGGCGGTTGATCGAGCCGGAGATCGGCGACGACTTCACTCCGGCCGATGGCGAGCCGTTCGACCCGCTCGACGTTCCGGCGGACCGCTTCCTCGTCGGTCCGCGCGCCTGGCTGCTGGCTCGCTCCGGCGAGATCGACCCGGAGCGCTTCCTGGTCGATCCCGATCTCGACATCCCCTACACGCGTGGCTGGCTCTCGCTGCGGCACCATGTGGTGCATGATCTGGCGGCGTTGAACAAGGCCGAGATGCTCCTCTGGGATCAGTGGGGCATCTTGAATGACGAAGACCCGCTCGAGCAGGCCGATCTGCTCGACGAATTGGCGCGGGCGATGCTCGATCCTCAATGCTCCCCCGCGACACTGACCAGTTGGATGGCGCGTGACGGGCTGGCGGTGCCCTCGACCGTCGTCAGCTACAGCCCCACACAGTTCGACCCGCTGGAAGTCGACGTCACCCCCACGCTGACAGGCATGCTGCAGGGGTGAGCAGGCGCGACGTGGCTGGCAATACGAACTGGTCGTGGAACTGACGCTCAGGCGGGGATGTTGGTGGTTGGCGAAAGAGCTCGGTACTCGCGCCGCCTACGCACGAGGCTGATGGTCGTTGAAGAAATAGCTGGGCATTTTCGTTGCGGTCTCTCGACCTTTGGTCGAAGGGAGGGCACAGGTCCCTCCCCTACGTTTGACCGCGTACGTTCGTAGGGCAACCACAGGGGGATTGCCCCTACGAAAGTGCGCGCACGTTTAGCCCGTTTAGGGGCTTCGTTTACATAGCCTGGGTTTTCAACCCAGGTGAACGTCGGACGATTACCGATGTATTTCCCCAATGCCCATCAACGGACTTCGCTTGAGTGTCGCTGCGGCTTCAGCCCAAACGTAGCCGCGCGAACGCCGGGAGGCGTACCGAACGAACTCGTCAGCCATCGGTGCAGATCCGACGCCGCGCGTGCCGCCAAACGCAGGTTTTTGCCGCCATTATGTCCACCAAGCCTTTGTCCCCTTCCCTGTCGAAATCAGTCGATCCCGGTCGACTATGAGGTAGAGGCCGCCAGGCAGGACTCGGGATGCTTGTCGCGAGTCCGCCCGGTCTCTAGGATTTGGATCGAGGTTTGGCCGTATGGAGAGGAGCATCAGGGCATGGCGCAGCAGGACGTTCGACTCGACACGGTTTATGGTGGCTGGGCGACCTATCAGAAGATGTTGAAGGAGATGCTCTCGCCGCTCAGCGATGAGCAACTGGCTACACCCGTCTCGTCCGACGAGTGGACCATTGGCAAGGTGGCGCAGCACATTATCGGTAACCGCGTCTGGTGGTTCCAGCTCTGGATGGGTCAAGGAAGCGCGGATCTGGCTCCGATCATGCAGTGGGATCCGGGCGATTCCGAGGAGACGCCTACGCTCGACTCTGCCGCGCTGGTTGAAGGGCTCGATTCCACCTGGCAGATGATCGCCGGTGCCCTGGCGAGCTGGACGCCCGCCGATCTGTCGGAGGTCTTCCCGGCCCCGTCCGCGTTGAGTGAGCGAGAGCAGGAGTTCTTCGGCTCCAACAGCCGACAGTGGATCATCTGGCACGTCTTCGAGCACGAGATCCACCACGGCGGAGAGGTCTCGCTGGTGCTGGGAAATCTCGGACTGCCTGGCATCTATGGCAACTTCTGAGGCGGATTCGAATCGGCCCACGCCGCGACATGTCGCGGCGCGACCCTTTGATGAGAGAGGAATCCAGCGATGACGGCGAGCGCGAAGCTGAGCGGAATCAATGTCGTGGTCCTCTTCGTGGCGGACCTCGACCGCGCCAAGACGTTCTACCGAGATACGTTGGGACTCGAAATCGGCGACGAAGATCCGCAGTCGGTGATGTTCTCGCTCGGTTCGGTCATGCTGCTGCTCATCGCGAATTCCGCCGGGCAGGATCTGCTCGGCGATGACGCGATCGCGACGAGCCGCCCCAGCGGCACCACCTTCCAGCTCGTCTCCTTTGTGGAAGACGTGGATGCGCTCTTCACCGACCTGAGCGCCAAAGGAGTTGAGTTCGTCACGCAGCCGGTCGATCAGCCCTGGGGATTGCGCACCGCCCACTTCAAGGACCCGGAAGGGAACGTCTGGGAGCTGGCCCAGCCGGTCAGATGAGCCCGGAAACAACGTGATGTGAGCCGCGCGTCGGCCAACCTCTGCTATCATGCCCCTCCGCTCTTGACGATGAGTGACAGGAGATCAGCATGACGCAGGGCAAGCCCGGACGACGCATGAAGATCGGCGCGAACACGCTCCTGGGCGAGACGACGCTGGATGGGCGCACGCCCCGCTTTGCCGACATCAAGGAGCTCGTGCTGGCGGCCGAAGCGGTCGGGTTCGATTCCTTTTGGCTGCCGGATCACCTGCTGGTGCGCACCACCGACGGTGAAGAGATCGGCTGCTGGGAGGTCTTCACCTTCCTCAGCGCCCTGGCCAGCGTGACGACCAAGATCACGCTGGGACCGTTCGTGACGGCCAACACCTTCCGCAATCCGGCGCTCTTGGCCAAGATGGCCGACGCGCTGGACGAGATCTCCGACGGGCGCTTCATCCTCGGCTTCGGCGCCGCCAACTTTGAGTCGGAGCACACCGCCTTCGGCTTCCCGTTCGACCACCGCGCCGCCCGCTTCGAGGAGGCCATTCAGATCCTCCGGCCGCTGTTGCGCGAGGGGCAGGTCGATTTCCACGGCCGCTATTACGACGCGCGCGAATGCGTGCTGCGGCCGCGCGGACCGTCCCGCTCCGGCCCGCCGATCTGGTCCGGCGCGCGGGGCGAGCGCATGCTGCGGCTCATCGCCCAACACGCCGACGCCTACATCATGATCTGGCCCCACTCCGCGGACGAAGTGCGCCAGGGCTGGGAGAAGATGCTCGTCATCTGCGACGAGGTCGGGCGCGACTCCGCCACGCTGGATCTGGTAATTGGCACCCACGTGCACCTGCCGCAAGACGGACGGCCAGCCGAAGACGACCGCGCCATCTGCGGCAGCCATGAGGAGATCGCCGAGCAGCTCAATGCCATTGCCGACGCGGGCGTCTCCCATGCCGTCATCCTCTTCCGCCCCGACATCAGCGTCCAGACACTGGAGCAGTTCGGCCGCGTGCTCGAGTTGCTCGATCGGGGGTAGGAGCGGAGCGGACTGCCGTGTTCGGCAATGCAGTTCTGACTGCCGAAGTTTGGCAGTCAGAATGTGCTATGCTTGTCGCGAGGCGGAATTCGGCGCTTCACGCTTGCACATCGGAGATCCTATCCATGACAACGTTGAACATGACCGCCGGACAGGCCGTCGAACGACTGGAGCGTGATCTGGGACTGGAAATGGACGAGTTGGCAGGGGCTCTGGACGTCTCGGCTCGCTCGGTGGAACGGTGGCGTACGGGTGCCACGTACCCACAGCGTGATGCTCGCGAGCGGTTCGCGACCTGTTGCGGCTCGATTCGCGGCTTCAGGACACATTTGAATCGAGAGATGCGATCAAGCTCTGGATGCATAGCGAGAGCCGCTACCTGCGTGGACTCAAGCCGATCGAGGCCGCGAAGGTAGGACGCTTCGACGTGATCGAGGCCGCGCTCGATGCCCTCGATGCTGGCGTCTTCGTCTAGCCTCTGCAAGCTTCCTCCTGACCGTGGGTAGCGCTTCTGGCTGGAACGCTGCAAGGGCGATCGCTGGCTGCCCGGTTGGGCCGTGGAACGGCCATGCCTGGCGCATTCACGACAGAAAATACCGTCCAGATGACTCCGCTGGATCTCTCAGGGTTTCGGGCCGGTTCAATCGAGGACTCGATCAGTTTTCCGTCGAAGAAACATGGTCAGTCCTCTATCTTGCCCTCGGACGCGACGTAGCGCTCGCAGAGATGATTCGACACCTCCAGCCAGAACTTCTCAGCCGCGTCAAGAACAAGCGATTGACCGAGTTTTACCTTGAACTGCGGACAGTTATTGACTGCCGGGATCTGATGCGTCTAGGGACAAAATCGAGGCCCAGACGAAGTGCGGACAGTATGAGTGCAGGATCATGGCGTAGACCAAAGCGACTTCTTCCACGATACGAGATACGTTGTACCGCAGGAGTTGGCAAGGGCCGTGCTTAACCGAGGAGCCGAGGCAATGCTGGTCCCCTCGGCAACCTTACTTGGCGACAACCTGATCGTCTTCAACCGTAATCTTGACGAATCGTCCCGGATGACCGTCGTCGAGAGTGTCGATCCGCGACTGTACGTTGACTGGACCGATGTGGGGCAGCAAAGTTAGCCCAGCTCCAGTTGGGTGCGTTCGAGTGCGCGTCACTGGAGCACGAAGATCGTGACCAATCTACCCTACCTCACCCCGTACCAGTTGCCGCCGTCGAACTCGCCGAAGAAGACGCGGCGCTCCTCCTCTTCCACCATGCGTTCGCCCGCCTGCCGGGCCAGCTCAATGTATTTTTCCGTCTCGGCGCGGTCCCCGTTGAGGGCGTGGGCGCGCGCCATCGACTCATAGGCGAAGGGGAGGTCGAACTCCTCATTCTCATTCGCATGGGCCTGGGTCAGCTCCAGGCAGCGTTCGGCGTGCCGCAGCGCGGGCTCGGCCTCACCTCACACCGTGTGGACCCGTGCGACCATCCACACACCGCGATGATGGTTGACCGCCGTCCCCGCCGCGCGCCAGTGGGCCAGCGAGGCGTGCGCGTAATCCAGCATCATCTCGTCTTCATCGCGGCTGCGGGAAGGTTTATCCAGCAGGTCCCAGGTCTTGAGGTGATACTGCTTGGCGAAAAAGAGGTGCGCCTCTGACTCGGTGAAGGTCTTCTCCTCTGCCAACGTTGTCCTCCTTCGGTTCGCGCGATTATACGCGGACTCAAGAGCATCAACGTCATCGATCGACCTGTGTCCGCAGCCAACTCAGCACGTCCGAAAAGGCGTCCATGTCGAGCCCTGACTCGTCCGCGTTGTAGCGAGGCATGACGTCGGGCAGCGTCAGCTCCGAACGGGGGCGGAGCTCTTGTTTCAGGACGTGATTGGCGTTCTCCGGAAAGTCGAAGGTCACGTCCGACCGTCCTTGCGCCGCCTGCTGCAGGACGTCGCCATCGGCCCGCCAATCGACCTGAAGGTCCTTCTTGCCGATCACTACCAGCACAGGGCAGTCGACCCGACTCAGCGGGCCGGCGGCATCGGCCGTCCAGAGCTGGCGCGAAAACGGCAGGTTCATCGGGTTGTCCAGTCTCTGCAGCAGCGTCTGGACGCCCTGGGGCAGCGCCGGATCGGGCGACGGTTGGTCCGCCCGCGACGAAGCGCGCGACGGCTTCGTCATACAAGGCCAGCAGGGCTTCCCCATTGGGGATGAGCGCGGCCTGCGGAGCCAGTTGTGCGCGGGCGACGTCGCCGACCGAGCGGCCTGGAGGAGCCACCAGGATGATTCCGGCGAAGGGGATCTCGGGCTGGCTCAGCTGGTAGTTCAGGACGTGGAGCGTTCCCTCGCTGTTGCCGAGCCCGAAGATTTGATCCGCGCGCACGAACTCCTGACTCGCCAACGTGTGCACGGCTCCAGCGAGCTCGTCCGTGTGGCTCTGCATGCTGAGCGTGCCGACCAGCGCCTGCCAGTATTCGGTCGGATGTTGCCCTGACGCCCGCTTGTCGTAGCGCAAGGAGGCGAACCCGGCGCGCGCCAATTCCTCGGCGATGAGCGGAGCGCTGCCGTTCGTCCCAGACAGAAGTGGCGAGGTCCAATTGCGGTCGGTCGGGCCGCTGCCCGCCACTATGACGAGCGGCGGGGAACGGCCCGGCGCCTTCAGGCTTGACCAGCGTGCCGGACATGCTTTCGTTACCCATCTGCCAGCTGACGTCGGAGCCCTCGCCAACGTTGGATCGATCCGTCATGTGCGCCTCTTGTCATGCATCGTTCAGGACTGTCCCTGCGTCATGAATCCGCCATCGTCAGCATACGCCTCCCGTAGTCGCCGCGGAGCCTACTGATTGATGTAGATCTCCACGTGCGCGTGCTGCGCCGTCACGAACTGGTCGATCGCTTGCTGCGTGTTCTCCGGTTGGTTGGGCTGTGGCGTGAGGAGCGTCTTGACGAGCATCTGAGCGATCTGCTGCTTCATCTTGCCGAGCAGCAGGGTGTCGCGGTAGGCGGCAATCACGCGTGGATCGGCCCAATAGGCGGCGAGGCTGTCGTCACCTTCCAGCGCGGCCAACTGCTGAACCTGTCTTATGCCATCTGGACTCTGCGCGAGCACCTGTTGCTGCTGTTGCTCGAAGTCCTTGATCTCGGCGTCCGACACCTTGATGCCGCGAGCTTTTGCTGCTTGCCGCAGGATCTCATCCCGGATCAGGGCGTCGAGCGCCGTCTTCACCGAATCGGCTACCGGCGGTGCTCCCGGACCGGCGTGCTCGACGATGTAGACGCGCTGCGCCAGGGCCATAGCAGAGATGGCGACCCCGTTGACGCGCGCTACCACCGGCGGGTACTGGTGGCCGTCCAGCGCCATCGCGGCGGCGGCCTGTGCGACTGATTGGTCGACATCGCCGGATAGCGCCACTGGCGTGGACGGAGCGTCGGCAGGCAGCGTCGCTACCGCCGTGAGCTGATCCCCAGCACTTGTCGTGGACAGCGCCGTCCCGATCGACCCGACGCAGGCCAGCACGATCATCGCCGCCAGCGTGAGCCAAATTCGACGCGGCCTGCGTGTGTGCCCTTGCGCGTAGGGTTCCATCGAGCCTCGTTCACCGTCTTCAAGGCAAGCCGTCGGCTGCGGACGTCCGCAGCCGGCGTCTCCCTCGCTCCTCGCCAATCTCAGCATAGCAATTGGACGTCTCAGCGATTCTCGCATTACGTGAACGTTCCTGCAACGATTCTGTTTCCAGCGCCGTTGCCGGTTCGGCACATTTGTTCTACACTGTACGAACATGTCCACGGACTGAATCATCAGTAGGTTGCTGTTGCGCGAGAGGAGCGTCCTGATGGCCGAGGTGCTGCTGTTCCATCACATCCAGGGGTTGACGCCCGGCGTCATCGCCTTCGCCGATGCGTTGCGTGCTTCAGGCCATACCGTTCACACGCCGGACCTCTTCGACGGCCGCACCTTCGGCAGCATCGATGAGGGCATGGCCTTCGTGGAGTCCGTCGGCTTCGGCCAGATGATCGAGCGGGGTGTGCATGCGGCCGATGGGCTGCCTGATGCGCTGGTCTACGCCGGGTTCTCCTTCGGCGTGGTGGTGGCGCAAAAGCTGGCCCAGACGCGACCCGGCGCGCGCGGCGCCCTCCTCTTCTACTCCTGCGTGCCGGTCACCGAGTTTGGTGAGTCCTGGCCGGAGGGCGTGCCGGTGCAGATCCACGGCATGGACGCCGACCCCATCTTCGTCGGCGAAGGGGATATCGACGCCGCCCGCGCCCTAGTTGCGGAAGCCGAGAATGCAGAGCTCTTCCTTTATCCCGGTAATCAGCACTACTTCGCCGACAGCTCCCTCCCCTCGTACGACGCGGACGCGACCGCACTGCTGACTCAGCGCGTGCTGAAGTTCCTGGCTGCGCTCGACTGACGTCGGGATGGTTGATCAGAGAGGCCCGTGCCCATGAACGCGCACCCGGCCGCGACGGATCGACAGTCGGCGATATGACCATCAGCGCGCGCAAGCTCAATCGCGCCACGCTGCAACGCCAGATGTTGCTGCAGCGAGAGTCGCTCCCGCTCGAGGAGGCCGTACGGCGGGTGGTCGCGCTGCAAGCGCAGCACCCGGCCTCGCCCTACCTGGCCCTCTGGAACCGGCTCACCGACTTCGACCCGGCCGCGCTCGATGCAGCTTATGTCGACTACACCGTCGTCCGCTCTACCCTGCTGCGTGTCACCATGCACGCCGTGCACGTCCATGACTACCCCGTCTTTCGGGAGGCCATGGATCCCACGCTGCGCGGAGCCCGGTTGCGCGACGACCGCTTCACCGTCACCGGGCTGACGCAGGAGGACGTCGACGTCTTCATGGCGGAACTGCTCGATTTCGCCGCACGACCTCAGACTCCGGAGGCGCTCCAGGCGTGGCTGACCGAGCGCACGCAGGTGGATCACAAGGGGATCTGGTGGGCGATGCGGCAGTACGCGCCCATGTGGCACGAGCCGAGCGGCCACCCCTGGCAGTTCGACACGTCACGCTCGTACGTGGCTGCCACGCCACGGCCAGCGCTGGCCGACGAGGAGGTCGCCCACGCCTCATTGCAGACGCTGATCAAGCGCTACCTCGCAGGGTTCGGACCGGCCACGATGCCCGACATGGCGCAATTCGCCCTGGTCTTGCGCTCGTGGGCCAAAGCGGCGGTGGAGGCGTTGGGGGACGAGCTCATCAGCTTCAAAGGGCCGGACGGCAAGACGCTCTACGACCTCCCCGGCATGACACTTCCGGACGAGGATCTGCCCGCGCCGCCACGTCTGCTGGGCATGTGGGACAACGTGTTGCTGGCCTACGCCGATCGCAGCCGCGTCATCCCGGAGGCCTATCGCAAACAGGTCACACGCATCAATGGCGACGTGCTGCCGACGCTCTTGGTCGATGGCCGCGTCGTGGGCGTCTGGCGTACGACGGAGGAGGGCATCGAGGCGAGCGCGTTCGAACCCCTCAGCGCCGACGCCTGGCAGGGCCTCGCCGCCGAAGCGGAAAAGCTGCTCGCATTCCTCGCCGACCGCGAACCGCACACCTACCGCCGCTACGACCACTGGTGGGACGAAAGGCATGCCGAGTGTGGAGGTGAGGGTGCTGGGGTGAGCGTGATCAGGGCCTCGCAATGACCAACCGGCCCTCTCACTCGGGAGTCGGTTTCATCCCAGCGACGATTGCTCCGGCCAGACAACGCTGATCTCAACCCGGGTGCCCTTCCCGGGGGCGGAGACGACCTTCACGGTCCCGTCGAGCAGCCGCGCGTTCGAGTCCCTCACCCAGTGGCTCATTCTCCTTGACGCCTGCAGGCGGCGCCCGTAGAGTGTGCTTCGCCTGAATGACCACAACGGAGGCAACGGCTGGGAGAAGGGGCTCGCCATGTCGGCAGTGAAAGCCACGCGCATCACCCAATACTGGCACGCCATCGCGACGTCCGAAGAAATCACCGAGCAACCGCAACGCTTGACGCTGCTCGGCCGGCATCTGGCGGTCTTTCGTGACGAGCAGGGAGTGATCGCGCTCAACGATGTCTGCATCCACCGCGGAGCAGCCCTCTCCAGGGGCTGGATCGAGGACGGGCGGCTCACCTGTCCGTTCCACGGGTGGCAGTACGACCGCGAGGGGATGTGCAAGCGCATCCCGGCGCTGTCGCGCGACGCGCCGATTCCTCGCGCCGCGCGTGTACCGTCGTTCCACACGGCCGAGCGCTACGGGTTGGTCTTCGTGGCCCTGGAAGACCCGATTGCGCCGATTCCGTCCTATCCATGCGGCGAAGACACCAATCCGGAGTACCAACGCTTCTTCGTGGCCAAGCTCGTCTGGAACACGTCCGCCGGACGGGCGGTCGAGAACTCGGTCGACGTTTCGCACTTCCCCTACGTCCACGCGCATATTCTCGGCGATCCGGAGCACCCGGAGGTGCCGCACTTCGACGTGCATGACTATCCCGAAGGGGTTTGGTATCGCACGCCGCGTGAAGGCTACGTGCCGGAGGGCCAGGAGCGTCCTGGCGGCTTCACCGAGTATCGCCACGCCTTCCCCTTCAGTATGTTCCTGACGAATGCCGAGGAGGACGGCCACATCTCCTGCCTGGGCGTCTTCTATTCACCGACCGGTCCGAAGACGACGACCGCGTTCCGCGTGGTCTACCGCAACTACCAACCGGCCCTGGATCGCGAGGATGAGATCGACCGCATCTTGCAGGTGCTGGATCAAGATCGCGACGTGCTGGAATCGGTCCGTCCGGAGGAGATTCCGATCTCGCTGCGGGAAGAGCTGCACATCAAAGCACCGGATGCGGCGTCGATCGCCTTTCGACGCTGGATCGAGGATGTCGACATGCTGGACCTGGCACCTGTGTAGCGGACCCAGTCGTCGACGCCGCGGCGTTAGACCGCGCTCGTCGCTGACGCTGTGGGATAACCGGGATGACGGTCGCGCCGCCGCGAATTCGTGCTGCTCGAAGCCGCGACAAGCCATGCGCGTTCCTCGCCGACCGCGAACCGCACACCTACCGCCGCTACGACCACTGGTGGGCGAAAGGCATGCCGAGTGTGGAGGTGCGGGTGCTGGGGTGAGGGGGAGCTGGGGAAGCTTTGATTGAGCGTCGAGGAACCAGCGGGCTAAGGCTGGCAGGGCCGTCGGAACGCAAAATGCGTGTGCTACACTGACGATATCTCCAAATTCGCACCAAACTCTTTTGACGACTGCGCGATCATCGAGAGAGTCTTCGCCGATGCGGCCATCATCTTCTCGTCATTCACTACCGCGAAGAGGTCTCGTGCTCGTTGGTCGCGACGCGGACATTGACGCGCTCAGTGAACTGCTCATCCGCAACGACGTTTCGCTTGTCACGTTGACTGGTGCCGGTGGCGTCGGGAAGACGAGCCTGGCTCTTGCCGTGGCCGAGAACGTTGCTGACGCGTTCCCGGATGGCGTGGTCGTTGCCTCGCTGGCAGCCATTCACGATCCGGACATCGTGCCCGCTGCGATCGCGCAGGCGGTAGGACTACGGGACGCCGTCAACCAACCGATAGTGGAGCAGCTGCGCCTATTCTTTGCCACGCGTCACCTTTTGCTCGTACTGGACAACTTCGAGCAGGTCGTGGACGCAGCGCCCGCGATCAGTCAACTCCTGACCACCAGTTCGAACTTGACGATCCTGGTTACCAGCCGCATCCCGCTGCACCTGCATGCCGAACGGGAGTTCCCGGTGTCTCCGCTGGCGCTTCCGACGCCGTCGCAGATCGCAGGATCGATCGACCTCGAATGCAACCCGTCGGTGGCACTCTTCGTGCAGCGCGCGCAGGCGGTCAAACCAGATTTCTCGCTCACCGCGCAGCACGCCGTCGCGGTTGCGGGAATCTGCAACCAGCTCGATGGACTCCCGCTCGCGATTGAATTGGCCGCAACGCGCATAAAGGTCCTGTCGCCGCAAGCGCTCCTGGCACGACTGACCAACCGACTGATGCTCTTGACCGGTGGATCGCGCGACGCGCCGTCACGGCAGCAGACGATGCGCGCCACGATCGCATGGAGCTATGACCTCTTGCCCGCGATGGAGCAGCGCCTTTTTCGCCGGCTGGCGGTGTTTGTCGGCGGCTGGACCTTGGAAGCGGCCGAGGCCGTGGTCGCAACCGATTACGGACCGGATGCAGACCCCGAAATCCTGGACGGATTGACGGTGCTGGTGAATCACAGCCTGGTGTGGCAGACACCGCAGGCCGATGGTGAACCGCGCTTCGGCATGTTCGAGACGATCCGAGACTACGCCGGAGAGCAACTCACCGAAAGCGGTGAGGAGTCAGCGATGCGGCAACGGCACGCCGACTACTACGTGGGCCTTGCAGAGATCGCTGCACCGTGGGTCGAGCATGGCGAGCAGCGCTGGCTCGATCGACTGGATGCCGAGCGCGAGAATCTGCGTGCTGCGCTCGCCTGGCTGAGCGAATGTGAAGCAACCGAGCAATGTCTGCGCCTGGTTGGTGATCTGCGTGGTTTCTGGTTTCATCGAGGAACGTTAGCGGATGGCACGGCACAGATCGACTCGGTCCTGGCACTGCCGGGTGCGTCGCTGCCAACGGCAGCGCGTGCCCACG
This sequence comes from uncultured Chloroflexia bacterium, assembly GCA_963815715.1. GTDB lineage: Bacteria > Chloroflexota > Chloroflexia > Thermomicrobiales > Thermomicrobiaceae > CALAGB01. The sequence goes on from CAWFHU010000002.1 coordinate 374,362, forward strand.
CGCTGGCGGCGGCTGGGACATTGGCTATGTGGCGCGGAGACGCCGCAGGTTCTATTCCGCTCAACACGGAAGCCCTGGCGATCTGTCAGGCGCTCGATGAGCGCGCCGAGCAGCCGTGGCTGCTGATTTTACTCGGGCTCGCGGCCGGGCGCCTGGGCGAACGCGAGCGTTACACAGAGTTTAACGAGCAAAGCCTGGCGCTGGCACGAGAACTCGGAGATGAGGTTCGTGCCGCTCAATCGCTTCTGAATCTGAGCGACCTGAGCGTCGACCAGAAGGACTATGACCTTCGGCAGGCGATGGCGGACGAGGCGCTGACGCTGGCGCGAGCGGCGGGACATCAGGCTCCGATCCAGCTCTGCATCACAACGCTCATCGAGATCGCTCTTGAACGAGGTAACTACCGTCAGGCTGCGGCGGGGCTGCAAGAGAGCCTCGCATTCAGTCTGAACAGCGGTTGGCAGTGGCAGTTGATTGAACACGTCACTACGATCGCAGGTCTCGCGCATGCGACCGGGCGGTCCGAGCTGGCCGTGCGGTTGATCGGGGCGCACGAAGCGCTTCGCGAGCGTACTGGTGTCTACAGCTCGCCCCTGGTTCCTGCAAAATACGACCAGTTTGTTTCGGAGGTGCGTGCGTCGATGCCCGGCGACACGTACGCGGCGCTTCGAGCGGCAGGTCGTGCCATGTCACTGGAGGACGTACTCGCTCTGGCGGAGGACATCTTCGCGAATGCTGCGGAGTTCGAACGAGTTCTCTCCGCATTGCCCACTCCAGCTCCGCACGGCTTGACTCGTCGTGAAGTCGAGGTCCTGCGGCTGATCACGGACGGCAAGACCGATCGTGAGATTGCCACTACCCTCTCGATCAGCCATTACACCGTGATGCGCCATGTCAGTAGCATCCTCAACAAGCTCGACGTCCCCTCACGAACCGCCGCCGCCGCGGTTGCGCTCCGGCAAGGCCTCGTCTAGATCCCCATCGCGGAGAATGCCATTCAACCGCACGAGTAGTTGATATCACCTACCGCGCAACGCCGTGCCACGATCCTCGTAATTAGTGGATCCCCGGGATGTGCATCGTCGTCAACGCGAGCATGATGACGCTACGATCGTCCAGTGGGTCGATCGTGGCGCGCGACATGAGAGGTGCATCATGCAAGCAACACGCATTACTCGACCGGTCATCAGTGGTTGGATCGTCGGACTCGCAATGGGCTGCGCATTGACCATTGCCATCACGTTGGGATTCGGATTGGCGCATGTGTCCACAAGCGCGGACCAGCCGGCGGTGTCTACCACGGCGCTTCCCAGCACCATTGGTTCCAACCCAGCAGGACGGACTGTGATGCAACGCTGCGACACGCCGGCCTTCACCATCGGGCCGGGAGAACGCGATCTCCTCGCCTCGGGATCGATGCTGTCTGAGACGTGTGCCATTGTAAGGCCGGACCGACCACCCGTGTCACCATGACACCCATCATCGACACTCCGCGAACGATGTCTCATCGAATCTGGGTATCTCTCGGTTTGACGACGTGCAGCACGTCGTCAAACCGGGGGGCGATTTAACCACAATTGCGTTGTGCTACACTAATGTTATCTCCACATCTGTACCGAGATCTTTCGCCGAATGCGCGACCATCGAGAGAGTCTCTGCGGATGCGGTCATCAATTTCTCGTCATTCACTACCGCGACGACGTCCCGTGCTCGTGGGTCTCGAGCGCGAGCAAACCCTGCTCCGTCAAACGCTCGGCGACTTGCTGGCCGGTCAACGGTCGCCCGGCCTTCGCAATCCATGCAGCCGTTCCGCTGTCGCAATTCCCGCCCGCCTGCGGGTCCAGCATGAAATCCACTCAGGCCGCATATTACGCGGAGGGTCGACATGATGGCTGAGGTTTCCTCCGTTGAGCAGCGACCACATCGACCGAGTCTGCCCGGTTCGCGCCGGTCACTGATTGGGCGGGAAGAGGCGATCAGCGCGGTTGCGGCATTGCTGTCGTGCGATGACGTCGCGCTCGTCACACTGACCGGCCCAGGCGGCGTTGGCAAGACGCGACTCGCGCTGGCCGTCGCTGACGAACTTGCCGATCAGTTTGCGGATGGCGTCTGGTTCGTCTCGCTCGCGGCACTTCACGACCACGCGCAGGTCATGTCGACGATCGCGCAGGCGCTCGATCTGGGTGATTATGGGCGTCGCCCAGTCGAGCAGATGCTGACCGCGTACCTCAGCACGCGTGAACTGCTGCTGGTCATCGACAACTTCGAGCATGTGGTGGAGGCGGCGGCACCGATCGCCGAATTGCTGACCGAGTGCCCCAAGCTCAGCATCCTGGTCACTAGCCGCACGCCGCTGCATCTCCATGGTGAATATCCGTATTCGGTCCTGCCGCTTGCCCTGCCCGACCTCTCTGATCTCCCTGCCATCGACGTCCTGGAACAGGTCGCCGCGCTCAAACTGTTCGTGGAGCGTGCCCGCGTCCTAACGACTGGGTTTGCGCTCACGGCGGACAACGCCGTGACCGTCGCCACCATCTGCAGTCGACTTGCTGGCTTGCCATTGGCCATTGAACTGGCGGTGGCACGCCTGAACGTCCTCTCGCTTGCCGAGCTTCTCCGACGGCTGGACCAGCAGCTCGGGCTGCTGACCGGAGGCGCGCGCGATCAGCCGGAGCGACTGCAAACGATGCGTGCGACTATCGACTGGAGCTACGACCTGCTTGACGAGCGGGAGCGGCGATTGTTCCGGCAGTTCTCGGTGTTCGCTGGTGGCTGGACGCTGGAGGCGGCAGGGGCGGTCGCGGATGCCGACGAAGATGTGCTGGAGGGACTGTCGAGGCTGGTTGCCGGCAGCCTGGTGCAGCGCAGTGAGACACCGAACGGGGAGTCTCGCTTCAGCATGCTCGAACCGATCCGCCAATTTGCACGCGAGCTCCTGGATGAATGCCAGGAAGCAGCAGACGTCGAAGAGCGACATGCCAGCTACTTTTGCCGAATGGCGGCGGAGGCCGCACCTCGGCTCTTCGGGCGAGAGGCAATAGACTGGTGCGACCGGCTCAAGCGTGAACATGACAACCTGCGCGCCGTGCTGCGCTGGTCCGTCGAGTCAGGACGCGCCGCAGCCGGCCTCATGCTGGTTGGACATTTACGGAACTTCTGGTTAAAGTGCGGATTCCACCGCGAAGGCGTCGAGCGGGCCACGCTCGTGCTCGATCTCCCAGAGGCGGCAGAGCCGACCATCGCGCGAGCGGAAGCGCTCGCGACCATGGCGTGGCTGTTGATGTGGCAAGGTGACTACGAACGTGGTATCGCCGATGGCAACGAGGCGCTGGAGATCTGTGCCAGGCATGATCACCATGCGTTGGAGCCGTTCGTCTTCCACACACTTGCGATCCTGTACATGCCTATTTCCGCACATAATCGCGCCCGAACGATGGCTGAGAAGGCGCTGGCCGGCGCACGCGACGTGGGTGATCCATTCACGAAGCAGCGCGCACTTAACCTCCTTGGCCATATAGCGGCCAGCGACGGCGACATAGAGGGGGCGCTCGCATTCTGCGACGAAGGCATCGCCATCGCACGTGCGTCGCGTGACGACGACTTCGTTGCGGCCTCCATGTTGAACAAGTCACGGTCTGTGTGGGAGATGTTGGGCCAAGACGAAGCGCGCCGCCTGGTGCATGAGAGCCTCAGGCTCTATCGCAAACTGGGATTCCCGTGGGGCAAGATCGCCTGTCTAGAGCAGTTCGCGACACTCGCACTGGCTGGCGGCGATGCTGAGTGTGCCGTGCGACTCTTCGCCAGTGCGGCAGCGCAGCGTCACCGGTATGGCCTCCCCTTTCCGTCGCACGAGGAGGCAACTCACCAGCAGCAACTGACGCAGCTTCGCGCGCAACTTGGATGCGAGGAATTCGAGGAGCTCTGGGCGGCACAGAGCGCCGTTCCGATCGATCAGGTCATCGACGACGTTCTCGACGGCGAGGGGGCCGCTTCATCCCAGTCGGTGCCAACGCACGGATTGTCGCCGCGAGAACTGGAAATATTGCGACACATTGCCGCCGGAGAGAGCAATCGACAGATCGCGGACGCCCTGTTCCTTAGCCCGCGCACGGTCGAGCGGCACATCGCCAACATCTATCTCAAGATCGAGGTGCACAGCAAAGCCGAAGCAACAGCCTTCGCCCTGCGCAACCAGTTCGCCTGAGCGCGAGATTTGCTTCCGCCCCTACGTGGGTCCGATCCGAAAACTACATAGCTTCGGGTTTCATAAGTCATTGGGTGCCGATGCTTTGTATTGAATCTACCGTGGAATCTGACGCGAGGCTCGGCTGACGCCAAAGTGAGACTATTCTGGGACGGGGCGGATCCTCGGTCACGAATTCGTCATTCACGGTAAGGAGCGATCTGGCAGCAGGGAATCACATATAGTGTTCCGTTTTCAGCGATTCAGGTCCACATGGCATGGTTCGATGCGACCGGTCGTGTGTGTTGGGAAGAGGGATGCAACCGAGACTATATATGAGGTCGTCTGGCGTCTAGACAATGGCAAACAACGACAACGCCGCGCCAATTTGACCACAATTCCGGTGTGTTACACTCACCATATCTTCATGTTCGGACAGAGCTTCTTTGATGACTGCGCGACTATCGTGAGAGCCGTTTACGATGCAATCACCTTCGACTCGTCCTTCTTCATTGCGCGGACGTCGTGCGCTCGTCGGTCGTGAGCGTGAACAAACCTTGCTACTTGAAGATTTGGACGTGATGCTGGCGGGCCAGGGCGCACTTGTGCTCGTCAGTGGTGACGCTGGCATCGGCAAAACCGCGTTAGTGGAGTGGCTGGCCAGTGAAGCCAAGGATCAGGGCTGTCTGGTGCTGCGGGGTGGCTGCTACGATCTGACTACGACTCCGCCCTATGGGCCGTGGATTGAGTTGCTCCGTGGCTACTCGCCATCCGGTGACTTGCCAATGGTGCCCACATTTTTCTCAGACCCCGATGCGTTGGAGGCGTTAGGAAGTCAGGAGGCGCTCGTTGACGAAGCCTACCGCTTCTTCGCCTCGATAAGTGATCAGCAACCGCTGCTGCTGATTCTCGAAGATCTCCACTGGTCCGATGAGGTAAGCGTCGGCCTGTTACGGAGTTTCGCCCGCCAAATGCGCGGCCATCGCGTGCTGCTGATGGTCACCTATCGTGATCGTGAGATGGCCCCTGATCATTCCCTCCTTCGGCTGTTGCCGGCTGTCGTCCGAGAGACGCAGCCGGAGCGTCTTACGCTTCGTCCACTTGATACGTTGAGCATCAGGTCCCTGATCGATGACCGCTACGGCTTGGAGCCAAGCGACGTTGAGCGACTCGTAGCCTTCATCCAAGACCATGCTGAGGGAAACCCGCTCTACGTTCAGGAACTACTCCGAACCCTTGAAGATGAAGCGCTGCTGCAACACTCGGCCGACGGCTGGTCTATCGGAGATCTCGGTCACGTCCCGGTGCCGTCACTGGTGCGTCAGGTCATCGAGGGACGACTACGTCGATTGGACGGCGAGGTCCAACAGATGCTGCAGATCGCGGCCGTAATTGGGCAAGAAGTGCGATTGGATCTGTGGAGCAAGATATCCAGTCTTCCTGACGGTGAACTGGCGCCGGTGCTCCAACAGGTGCTTGAAACCCGACTGATGGAGGAAATACCGGGTAGTGGTACGGTGGGTTTCAGCCATGCTCTAGTACGTGAAGCCCTCTACACGGGCATCGTGATCATTCGACGACGGGTACTCCACCGGCAGGTTGCCGAGGCGCTGATCGAGATGATTCGGCCAGAACCAGATGACATCGCCTACCACTTTCAACAGGCAGGCGACTCACGAGCGATCGATTGGCTTATCCGGGCCGGCAAACGGGCCGAACGGGCGTATGCGATGCCGATCGCGGTCGACCGGTATGCTGCTGCGCTGGATTTGCTCATGGGCGTGGATGATCGTGTCATCGACCGTGGGCGGCTTCAGTACCACCTCGGAACGATGCTGCAGTGGTACGACCCAAAACAGGGCTTAGCCTATCTTCGGGACGCACATGACATCGGCGAGAAGGTCGGCGAGCAGGTGCTGGCGGCGTCAGCGCTCTTTGCGCATGGTGACATGCTTTGTCAGCTTGGGCAGATTCGAGCCGGATTGGTCGAGATGAAACGAGGACTTGTCAGTCTCGAGAACAGAAGCCACGAGAATTGTCTAAACCCGCAAACGATCGGGCTTATGCCTATTCCCAATGACGTCGCAGGGAAACAAATATTACGAACAATGTGGCTCGGATCAACGGGCTACATCGCCGAGGCACGAGCGGCCGCGGAGGAGTATGCCAGGCAATCAGTAGGCGGCGGATTTGGCGATGCCGATTTCGATGAGGTCGGTGACACGTTCCTCACGCTAGCGCGCATACATGCTCTTCTCGGAGATGTAGGTGAGGCGGTGGCTGCGTTTGAACAGTCCCGGCATGCCTATCGTAGTGCGATTTCTCCGACAGGTCGAAATCAGGTGTTATCGAGTGCCTCGTCAGAATTGACATTCGTTGTGGCCACCTATCAGGCCGATGACGCTTCCCGCAAGAAATGCATCACGAATGAGGTACAGGCGGCCCACGATCGCGCCCGGGTCGGATTTCCCCGACAAGGCTGGATTCAGATGAAGTTGCTGCCTCTCCTGCTGCTTGAAGGAAACTGGTCTCAGCTTCGCACCAATCTATCGCTATGGGTGAATGCGTCCAACGGCACGGGCCGTCAAGATTGCATCCTGGGTCAGGGGCTATTGGCTCGCTACCAAGGGGACGCACAGGTTGCGTGGGAACAGATCCGGTCCGGTCTGCCAGACGGCTACGCAACGCAGCCGGGCGACTCTTGGTTCTTCTACGCGACAGCCCTGCAACGGCTTGCGGTTGATCTTGCGCTCGACGCTGGTGATCTCGAGACGGCACGTGGGTGGCTTGCGGCACATGATGCATGGTTATCGTGGAACGGGGCGGTACTCGGCCGGGCCGACGCACAGCGGTTGTGGGCTCGCTACTACACGGTCTCAGATGAGATTGATCAAGCCTTCGAACATGCTGGCCGCGCGCTCCATCTGGCCTCGACGCTTCGCCAACCGGTCACGCTTCTCGTGACTCATCGCTTACTCGGTTCGGTGGCTATGCAGACTCGCCGACTGGATGACGCTGATGATCATTTCCGGCAATCGCTTGGTCTGGCCGAGGCCTGTGCCGCACCCTTCGAACGTGCCCTCACGCTGCTCGAAATGGCCGAACTGCGAAGCGCGCAGCACCGGACCGACGAGGCGCTGCTACTCCTCGACGAGGTTGAGACCATCTGCGAGCCACTCGGGGCCAAACCGACCCTGGCCAAGGTCGCGGCATTGCGGCAGCAGCTCACGGACGTTGTACCGGCGTTTCCGACGTATCCCGCCAGCCTGACCGAGCGCGAGGTGGAAGTCCTGCGGCTGGTGGCTGATGGCCGCAGCAATCGACAGATCGCTGACGCCCTGTTCCTTAGCCCGCGCACGGTCGAGCGGCACATCGCCAACATCTATCTCAAGATCGAGGTCCATAGCAAAGCCGAAGCAACGGCCTTCGCCCTGCGAAACCATCTCACCTGATCAGAGACGTGCTCCACCCACTACGTAGTTCCATCCGAAAACTACATACTCCGGTTACATAGATCAACGGATGCGACCCTGCCGCCTGTCCCTACTGTGAAGCCTGCCGAGGGATTCGCCGGACGCCAGTGTGAAACATCTCCGGTGCCCGGCGGACCCTCGGCTCCGAAGTTGGCATTCCCGGTAAGGAGGCGTCTATGAGCAGGGAACCACGAGCGATCTCGTGCAATACGCGGCTGCAGAGCAGCGCGGCCGGGTCGGCCCTTCACCACTCCCGATTGCGCAATATACGTAGTTGTCTCGCGCCATCGGCACCGACGTTAAATCCGTACCCCTTCCGATGTCGACCCGAACACCACTTCCCATACTGGAACCATGCAACTTGAGTCGGCGGAGTGGGCTGTGGAGCGCGTCTACCGCCGGACAAGACGAGAGTTGGAACCGTCGTTCAGGGCAAGGGGGCTCCTGTGGGTAATCAATCACGAACAGTCTCACGCAGAACGCTGTTGCGCGGCAGCGCGGCGGCGGCTGGAATGGCATTCCTCAGTTCTCAATTACCAGCGTCGGCGTCGGGCTCGGCGTCGGTAGCCAGGCCCGGCAAGCGATTCGATCCACTGAGAACCGTAGCGCCGCCCGACTTCCCGAATCGGCCTGGTGAGGTGGTTTTGCCCTGGCTGGATCAACGAGCCGACAATCCAGTGCCCGAGATTCTTGGTCATCAGCTCAAATGGGAGGAGCTCGACTCCTGGATCACTCCCGACGAGAGCTTCTTTACGGTCCATCATTACGCCCAACCTGAGATCGATCCTTCCAGCTGGTCGCTGGAGATCTCGGGGCTGGTCACGAAGCCGGTGACGCTGACACTCGACGATCTCAAAGCTCGTCAGTCTGTCGACGTTCCCTTCACCCTTGAGTGCTCAGGAAATAGTGGACTCCCGTTCTTGGACGCCGCGGTCGGCAACGCTGTCTGGACGGGCACGCCGCTCGCCCCGTTGCTCGAGGCGGCCGGAGTACTGGATGAGGGGACTGAGGTCGTCTTCTGGGGAACAGATACGGGCGAAGAAACGGTCAACGACCTGCAACTCACCGAACGGTTTGCCCGCGGCATGTCGCTGGCAGAGGCGATGGACCCGCGCAACATCCTGTGCTGGGGCATGAACGGGGACGCGCTACCAACCCACCATGGTGGACCGGTGCGACTGATCGCCCCGGGTTGGTTTGGCATCGCCAATGTGAAGTGGCTGAAGCGGATCGAGTTGCTCAGTACACCCTACGAGGGCCGCTTCATGTCGCGCGACTACGTCACCATCCGGCAGGTTGAAGATGACGGTGCCACCATAGCCCGCTTCACCCTGGTGGGACACATTCTGCTCAAGTCGGCACCTGCCAAGGTAACGGTGCTGGACGGTCAGCACCGCATCCTCGGCGCGGCCTGGGGTGGCTCGATTGCCAGCGTCGACGTGAAGATCGACGACGGTGACTGGATGCCGGCGACGATCCAGGAGCGCGGCGACACCGATCTCACCTGGGTAATCTGGACGTTCGACTGGGGAACGCCATCGGACGGCGAGCATACCGTTACCTCGCGCGCGACGGACACGGACGGCAACGTCCAGCCGACGATGGACGATCCACTAATCGCGAACAAGCTGACCTACTGGGAAAGCAACGGACAGATCACCCGGCACGTCATGATCGGCATGCCGTCGACTCCGCAAGTCAGTCACACGCTGAGTGGCGCGTTCCTGGAGTATTGGCAAAAGAACGGTGGCGTGACGATCTTCGGCAATCCGGTCACGGCCGAGTTCGACGAACAGAGCCTCACCGACGGCAACACCTATCACGTCCAGTATCTCGAGCGGCACCGTTTCGAGCTGCATCCCGAAAAAGAGACACCCTACGGCATCCTGCTTGGACTGCTGGGGAACGAAACGATCCCGGCCGATCAAAAACAGTCGCGGGCGGAGCCGGACGTTAGCCAGAGCTGTGCCTGGTTCGAGTCAACCGGCCACAACATCTGCGGGCGTTTCCTCGAATATTGGAAGCAGAACGGTGGCGTAACGATCTTCGGCTACCCGACTACCGAGGAGTTCACGGCACAGATCGGCGGCACGCAGATGAAGATCCAGTACTTCGAGCGCGCCCGGATGGAGCTCCACCCGGAGAACCCACGGCCCTACGATGTGCTGCTGGGACTACTTGGGAATGAAGCGTTGCAGATGCGCTACAACGGTCAGCTGCCTTCCGGCGCCTAAATCGAGCAGACGACACCTGTTTCCGCGGCGCAATGTCGCGCGTCGCGCGGAGACAGCGTGACTCAACCCTGGGAGGGAATCACACGGGGTCACACCGAAACCACGCCCCGTTCTTTCAACAGTGTCAAGGAGGGTTCATATGAACCGGCTATGACTGATATTCGGTCTCGCGGTTAGCTTCCTTCTGGTTCTGAGCACCGGAGTGACAGGCGCCCTGACGAAGCCCGCGGCGAATCCCACTTCCACCGTGCTTGCGTCGGGTTTGGTGGGAGCCGCGGGCAGCACCATCGGACCGGGTGGTGCTTTGTATGTCGCAGAAGGCATTGCTGGCCGCATCTCCCGCGTCGATCCGCGAACCGGCGCCGTGACGACATACGCCAGTGGACTGCCGACCCGGCGGCCAGGATTTGACTTCGGTGGGCCGGTCGACATCACGTTCGTCGGCTCGACGGCCTACGTGCTGGTCACCCTCGTCGGTCCTGATGTTGGAGGCAGTGACATCGTCGGCATTTACCGGGTCGACGGTCCACACCAGTTCACGATCGTCGCGGATATCGGTGCGTTCTCTGAGCAGAACCCGCCGGATACAGATTTCTTCGTCCCAAGCGGAGCCCAGTATGCGTTAGAGAGCTATCGGGGCGGGTTTCTCGTCACCGACGGTCATCTGAACCGTGTGCTGTGGGTAACCCGCGACGGCGCCATAAGCGTGGCAATCGCCTTCGACGACATCGTTCCAACCGGATTGGCCGTTCACGGCAACACGATCTACATGGCTGAGGCCGGTCCCGTTCCTCACATGCCGGTGGACGGTAAAGTCGTGAGTTTCGAGACCAAATCGCCATCGGTGACGGAAGTCGCGTCTGGCGCACCTCTCCTCGTCGACGTGGAATTCGGTCGTGGTCGCCAGCTCTACGCGCTGGCGCAGGGCGACTACTCAGGTGGTCCGGCGGGATCGCCAGCGCTGCACAACACGGGATCGCTGGTCAGAGTCAATGAGGACGGTACCTTCACATCCGTGATGGACGGTCTAGATCAGCCGGTCTCCGTACAGTTCATCGGGAACACCGCATACGTGTTCACGCTGACTGGGGAGGTCGTGAAGATCGACAACGTCTCGGGTCCGCCCTACGGAAGCGCGCCGTAGGTACTTTGCCACGGTTGGGGGACTGGTCGACGATCGCCGTCGGCCAGTTTTCCGACTGTTATCTACGCGTCGCTGATGTGGATGTACCTGGTCTACACCCGATTCAGGCGACGTCCTGTCGTCCGGAGCAACGACCGACGATCAAGTCGACGATCGCTCGGTCAACTGAGCATGGTGATGGTCCCGCCGCCAACCGACTGAAAGAGGCGACGTGGACCAGCCAATCGTCAACGTCGAGGGGAACTCGCCGCTCTCGGATCGCGACGGCGCAGTCTGATCCCGGCCTACCTGCGGCGGATCGATCAGCGCGAAGTGTTGCGCCTGGTAGATGAAGGGCTGACTGACTGACGCCGAAGCCGAGAAGCTCCTCGCGTTCCTCGCCAACCGCGAACCCCACACCTACCGCCGCTACGACCACTGGTGGAATAAGGGCATGCCGAGCGTGGAGGTGAAGGTGCTGGGGTGAGGGGGTGGCTCGCCCGCGCTGTCGGGGAACCAGCGGGTGAAGGCCAGCAGATCTGTCCGATCGTGAGTAAATTATGTTAGACTGACGATACCTCTAAAAAAGCACCAAACACTCTTGACGTCTGCGCGACCATCGAGAGAGTCTCTGCGGATGCGGTCATCAATTTCTCGTCATTCACTACCGCCACGACGTTCCGTGCTCGTCGGTCGTGAGCGCGAGCAATCCCCGCTTCATCAATCTCTCCACGACGTGCTGGCTGGCCACGGCTCGCTGGTACTGGTCAGTGGTGAGGCGGGCATCGGCAAGACCACGCTGGTGGAGTGGCTGGCTGGTGAGGCCGAGGATCAGGGCTGCCTGGTGCTGCGTGGTGGCTGCTACGACCTGAGCACCACACCACCTTATGGGCCGTGGACCGAAGCCTTGCGTGCGTACCAACATAACGACCAGCTGCCGCCACTCCCTTCGTTCGTGAACGACGCGGAGGCCTTCGCGTCCATCCGCAGCCAGGACGCACTCTTCGCGCTCATGGCTGACTTCTTTGCCGAGGTCGCCAGGGCACGGCCTCTCCTCGTGCTGCTCGATGACCTGCACTGGGCCGACCAGGGCAGCCTGGAATTCCTGCGCGTCTGGGCGCGTTCGATCGGCAGTCAACGGATTCTGGTCGTGGGAACGTATCGCGGAGAATACGTCGCTGAACACCATCTGTTGGAACAGATGCTCCCTCTGCTCGTGCGTGAAGCACAGCCTGCACGGATCGCGCTTGCGCCGCTCGATGACCAGGCGATTCGCGCGTTCATCACGGCCCGTTATGCACTGGAGGATTCCGATACTGAACGCTTGTTGGATTGGCTCATGCAACGCAGTGAAGGCAATCCCTTTTTCCTGAGTGAGCTGGTTCGAACGCTCGAAGAGCAGCAAGCGTTGGTACAGCGCGAGAATGACGGCTGGCAGATCTCTGATCTCGGCCCAATCCGCGTTCCGACGTTGATCAGACACGTGATCGAAGGACGCTTGAACCGTTTGAGTGGACGCACGCGCGAGCTGTTGCAGATTGGGGCGGTGGTGGGGCAATCGGTGCCGGTCGACCTTTGGCAGCGTGTGACGGCGGCGGACGACCCAACGCTGGTACGCGCGCTTGAGGAGGGGCGGGCAGCCCACCTCTTGGAGGAAAGCGCAAGTGGCGCCGCCTGGCAGTTTCGCCACGCACTGATACGGGAGACATTGTACGAGGACCTGTTTTCGCTACAACGTCGCGGCTGGCACCGGCGCATCGCGGAAGTGCTCGCTGCAATGCCGTCCCCTGACCCAGATCACGTGGCTCATCACTTTCAACAGGCGGCAGATCCGCGCGCAGTTGAGTGGCTTATTCACGCAGGCGACCGAGCGCAGCGAAGTTTTGTGTGGCCCACGGCGGTTGAGCGCTTCGAGACGGCTCTGAAGCTTCTACCTGAAGACACGACACGCGCTCGCGACCGCGCCTGGTTGCTTTTCAGAATCGGCCTCTTGATCCGTCATGATTACCATGAAAAAAGCATTGCTCATCTCGAACAAGCCACCCGGTTGGCGGCGAGCGCAGGCGACCACGTCCTGGAAGCGCTGGCACGTGCCCATTCCGGCCTCGTGCGATTCTTGAACAATGAAGGTCGGCAGGGTCTGCACGAGATGGAAGCCGGCGTCCTCGCGCTCGAACATCTCGACGAGGCACAGCTCCAAGAACTCACGTACATCGAGAACGCGTTAGGGGCGACCATCGGCGTTCAGGGACGGGGAACCCTGATACTGCAGATGGGGGAGCACGGATATTTCCGCCAAGCAGAGCAAATGCTGAAAGACCGACGCCATCGTGGGCCAGTGGACGAAGCCGACGCTTACCGCGCCACTGGAACGGTGTGGGCGTATCTAGGACGTTCGGACCTGGCACGTCAGGGCTACACGCAAGCTCGGCGGTGCTGGGAGGCGCTCCATGTCCCTGCCCAAGCCGGAGCCGGAGCCGATGCTGCCTGGCAATATATCTTTGTTCAGATGCCGTACGCAGCCGACCAGCTGACACGACGGCAAGAACTGGCTCAACTCGTCCATTCGCTGTGGACCGATGAGACCGGATTCATGATTCCTCCTGGCGACGCCCAGGCGGTGCACGCCCTGGAACTCACCGTGTCCGGCGACTGGGCACGGGCCACGAGCATGTTGGATCGCATCATCGCAGAGTTTGAGTTCTCGTACTCGCCGTTCCACACCTCCCGGCTGATGCTGGCACGCTATTGCGGTGACCGCGAGTTGGTCTGGTCGGAGATCCGGCGGGTAATGCCTGACGGACCGAGCACTGAGCTTGGCAACCACAGGTACTGGACGCTAGACGATTTGATGCGACTCGCCGCCGCGCAGGCGTTGGATGACGGCGATCTCATCCTCGCTTGCAGCTGGCTGGAGGCTCACGATCGGCTCTTGGCGTGGAGCGGCGCGGTTCTGGGACAAGCCGAGAACGCTCTGCTCTGGGCTCGCTATCATTACCTCACGGGAGATGCCGCGGTCACTCGCCAATGTGTTGAGCTGGCACTCGCCTTGGCATCCGATCCGCGCCAGCCTTTGATGCTCATCGCAGCCCACCGATTTCTCGGACGACTCGATACCGAGGCGCATCGGTTCGATGCCTCCGAGAACCACCTGCAGCAGTCACTGAATCTTTCTGACGCCTGCGATGCCCCGTTCGAACGGGCCCTGACGCTGCTCGAGTTGGCGGAACTGCGTGTTGCCCAACGCCGAACCGATGAAGCGATTACTCTCCTCGATGAAATACAGGCCACCTGCGAGCCACTCAATGCCAATCCAACGCTGGACCGAGTCGACGCGCTCCGAACGCGGTTAGATAGTCGGCCCCAACCTGGAACTAGCTTTCCTGCGGGGCTAACCCAACGCGAGGTCGAGGTGCTGCGCCTGGTGGCTGAAGGGCTGACCGACGCCGTAATCGCGGAGAAGCTGTTCGTCAGTCGACGCACGATCACCTCTCACATCACCAATATTTTCAATAAGGTGGGCGTGAATGCTCGCGCCGCTGCGGCTGTGTGGGCCAAGGAGCAGGGGCTGATCTAATTGAACGTCTCCAAACCATACGGGTGCAACGTGCTTCGCTAAACTAATATCCGAGGTTGGCTGAGAACTCTGGTCTGTCACCTAGCGTCACCAACGAGAGAGTCTCTCGCGGCGATGCGGTCATCATCTTCTCTGTCATCTCGCACAGCGACGGCGTTTATTCGTCGTCGGCCGTGGAGCGCGAGCAAGCGCTGCTCCATCAATCGCGAGAAGACGTGTTGGCTGGGCAGGGTTCGCTCGACCTTCGCAGTTCACCCAGCCGTTCCGAAGTCGCAATTCCCGCCCGCCTGCGGGTCCAGCATGAAATCCACTCAGGCCGCATATTACGCGGATGGGTCCACATGATGGCTGAGGTTTCCTCCGTCGAGCGACGACCACATCGACCGAGTTTGCCCGGTTCGCGCCGGTCACTGATTGGGCGGGACGAGGCGATCAGCGCGGTTGCTGCATTGCTGTCGCGCGATGACGTCGCGCTCGTCACGCTGACCGGCCCAGGCGGCGTTGGCAAGACGCGACTCGCGCTGGCCGTCGCTGACGTGCTCGCCGATCAGTTTGCGGATGGCGTCTGGTTCGTCTCGCTCGCGGCACTTCACGATCACGCGCAGGTCATGTCGACGATCGCCCAGGCGCTCGATCCGGTGACCACGGCAGCGGGCGTATCCGCGGCGGCTGACCCACAACGCAGGGACATGACACCCTCCCTCTAGGCGTGCGTCGACCACACGTGTGCCGGGAAGCCAACCAAATCCGAATTTGATGGAACAGGTGCCACGGAGGATTGCCCCTACGTTTTCCTGCGTACGTTCAGCCCCCGGGGCACCCACGAAGTGGGTCGGGATTCGTCTAGGTTAGCGCTGCGGCTTTAGCCCAGCGCGATCGCTGGTTGCAGGCTGACGTTGCCGGTCATGCGGTTTTAACGGCACCTCAGTCTGCGGCGTCGCGGCTCTCGACGCGCAATGCCAGGAAATGCGCGAGGCCCTGGCGATGCCAGCGGCGGGCGACGTCCTCCGGCACCTGCGCCTCGGCCACGCTCGCGGGGACGACCCGCGGCGCGGTCAACGCCAGGTCATCTCCAGCGAGGGTGAGTTGGCAGCCGCCCGTTACCAGAACGTTACGGCACCAGTCGGTGCCGGAGCCGTACGGCAGCGTGATCAGCACGCCCGTGGGTGTGCGCTGAGCGTCGACCGGAGTCTCGTAGGCGGCGCCGGAGCGGCGGCCGAGATGGTGCACCACGCCGTAAGAGGACGTCCCCTTCGCAATGGACTGCATCGTCGCCGGGTTGATCACGCGTTTGAGAAGCGGACGTAAGATGGGGAGCAGCCGCTGGCGACCTCGCTCATTGAAAAACATGGTGGCAATGAACACCGTCGCAGAGATGACGAGTCCCACAACCGTGAGCCAGATCCAGGTACGCATGACGATCACCTTCCATTTCCACATTGATGCGAACCGACGGCGATGTTGTGAGAGGACGGGACGCCGATTGGAGCGCGCGTCGGCCGGCGAGCCGGGATGGATGTTGCACCAGCGTTCCAGATCCAGACCACAAATGCCCGTGTATTTTGGCCCGTGTTAGATGGCGCGATGCTCCGTCTCTTCACGGCCGCTCCCCTCGCCTACTGACCGGAGCAGATGTACTCCTCGACGAGGAACCACGGGCCGTCGGCGATCGAGCAGTCGTTGCGCCATTTCACCACTTCAGGCTCGAGCAATTCCCACGTGAGGCGATTCCGCATTGCCGACTCACTTAACGTCTCCATGACGAATCGTTCGCCCTCGATCCAGCCACGCAAGAGTGCGGAGCTTCCATTGTTGTCGACGTAGGTGGCGCGATATTCGCCGGCACGCCCGTCCCAACCGATCACGAAGTGCGCTTTCCAGGAGATGACTCGTCGTCCCGCGAGATATTGGTCCTGCTCGAAGTCGCCGACGAGCCATCCGCCGTCCATGATCGTCCGATAGGTTGCCTTGCCGACCGCGTCCATCTCCGGGGAATCGGGGCCCATACCGCCGGCCGCCACCTGCCCGCTCCAGGTGCAGTCGAAATGAAAGACACGAAGCGCTTCCATTTCCGGACCAGCCGTGATGGGAACCGGTGGTTGCCACCCTGAGGTCGCTGATTCCGTCGCCATGCTGTTCGCCTCCACTGATGCCGGTCTGTCGAAAGAGGAACTCGTCAATTGGCCGAGTGCGAAATGATCCGCAACCGGTCACCAGACATTTAGCCGACCTGATACGAACATAGGCCGCGCCGGATGTCGAAGTCGTTAAAATCCGGCCCTCAATCCGTACAACGGCACGGCAGTTCTCTCGAGCCGATCGGTCGGGGAAACCACTAGGGCGGCGCCTGGACCACATCACACGCTCTCCTGAAATGACACAGATTTGCGTTATCTCAGTTATGTGTGTATACTGTGCCACATGAAAGAGAATACTTCGCCAACCGACGCCGAACTCCTCTTCGCCGATCACATGGGGCGCTACTATGTACGCCGCTTCGGCTTCCCACCCATGGTGGGCCGTGTGATTGGCTATCTCGCGGTCTGCGATCCGCCCGCACAGACCATCGGCGAGCTGGCCGACGCCTTGCTCGCCAGCCGCAGCGCGATCACCAGCGCACTGCAGATGCTGGAGACCCAGCACACGATCCGTCGCACGCGCTCCGCGGGCGAGCGCATGGACCGTGTCCAACTCGATGTGAGCACGCCGGAATCGATGGGCATGGACATCACCGAATATGTGGAGCTGCACGAGCTCATGCAGGAGGGCCTGCAGGTGGTGGACGATGCCCCGTTGGAGCGGAAGGCGCTGCTGTTGGAGATGGTCGCCTTCGCCGAATTCATCATCGAAAAGGTTCAGCTTATGCAGCAGGAATGGGAAACGCGTCGAGCCGAGCTCGTCGCTCAAGGAAAACTACCAGACAATCTGCGACGCCAAGGATGGGGACGATCATGAAAAGCTTCGGCGCACCCGCCATCACTGCAACCGGCGTGTGCAAATCATTCGGCGAGCACAACGTGCTCGATCGCGTCGATCTCACGGTCCCAGAGGGCACCATCTTCGGTCTGCTCGGCCCCAACGGCGCGGGCAAGACCACCATCGTACGCATCCTCTCCACCTTGATCCGGGCGGACAGTGGTGAGATGCGCGTCGCCGGGCACGACGTGGTCAGCGATCCGGACGGCGTGCGCGCGTCGATCGGCGTCACCGGCCAGTTCTCGGCCGTGGACGAACTCTTCACCGGTGAAGAGAACCTGCGCCTGATGGCCGATCTCCACCACCTGAGCCGCGCCGACAGTCGTCGCCGCGTGGCCGAGCTGTTGGAGTCGTTCGAGCTGGTCGATGCCGCCAAGAAGCCGGTCTCGACCTACTCCGGCGGCATGCGCCGACGGCTGGACCTGGCTATGACGCTGGTCGGCTCCCCGCGCGTCATCTTCCTGGACGAGCCCACCACCGGACTGGACCCGCGCGGGCGACTCACCATGTGGCAGGCGATCCGCAATCTGGTGGCGCAAGGGGTCACCATCTTCTTAACCACCCAAACCCTGAACGAAGCCGACGAGCTGGCCGACCGCATCGCCGTGCTGGACCGTGGCCGCATCGTGGCCGAAGGGACGCCCGACGAACTGAAGCGGCGCATCCCCGGCAGCCACATCCAGCTGCAGTTCGCCGACGTGGATGCGTTGCACGCCGCCGAGCTCGTGCTCAGAGACACCACCAGCAACGAAGAGAACCTGACCATGCAGGTGCCCAGCGACGGCAACGTCGCCGCCCTGCGTAATCTGCTCGAGCAGCTCAACGATGCTGGAGTCGAGATCGCCCAGCTCTCTATCCACACGCCCGATCTGGACGACGTGTTCCTGGGCGTTACCGGACAACCTGTTCCAATGGAAGGCGCCGTTCGATGAGTACCCTCGCCTATACCGTCACCGATTCCACCACCATGCTGCGCCGTAACTTACGTCGACTGCAGCGCTATCCATCGATGACGCTGCTCTTGATCGGCATGCCGATCGTCTTTCTGCTCCTCTTCGTCTACGTCTTCGGAGGTCAGCTGGGGGCGGGGCTGAGCAGCGGGCTGGCGGGAGGCCATTCCGGCCGCACCGGCTACCTGAACTACGTCACGCCTGGCGTCATCCTGATGAGCGTGGCGGCGGCCGTGCAGGGGACGGCCATCGTGGTCGCCATGGATATGACCGGCGGCATCATCGACCGCTTCCGCACCATGGCCATCTCTCGTTCGGCCGTCCTGACGGGACATGTGCTGGCGAGTCTCATCCAGTCTCTGATCAGCATCGGCATCATCCTGGGCGTGGCCCTGGCGCTTGGCTTCCGACCCAGCGCGGATGCCGCCCACTGGCTGGCCGCGATCGGCATGCTGGCCCTCTTCGCCTTTGCTCTGATCTGGCTGGCGACGGCGCTCGGCCTGGCGGCCAAGAGTGTCGAGACGGCCAGCAACACGCCGATGTTCTTAACCCTGCTCCCGTTCCTCGGCAGTGGCTTCGTGCCGACCGACACGATGCCGGTCGGGCTGAAGCAGTTCGCCACCTTTCAGCCCTTCACGCCGGTCACCGAGACCGTGCGTGGGCTGCTGTTGGGGACGCCGATCGGCTGGAACGGCATCGGCGCCATCGCCTGGAGCGTCGGCATCGCCATCGTCGCCTACTTCTGGGCTCGCCACCTCTACAGCCAGCGCCGCGCGCACTGAGGAGGCGGCGCCCATCCGAGCGGCCCTCAAACGGCGCTGCGGCGCCTCCCTCTCCCAATTCTGGGAGAGGGACTTTTGGACCGCACCCCTTTGACCGAACCACGGTCAAAGGGAAGGTTGGTCGTCATCTTCCGCGGGCTCGTCCGCATCCTGTTCGAAGACCTCGGCAAAGGCTTCCAGCACGCGCACGACGAGCGGCTGCTCTTCAGGAGTGAAGCGCTCGAAGACCCGCTGCATTCTGGCGCGCTGCAGGTCCCAAACGAAGCCGGCACGCTCGATCGCCTTGGGGGACAGCTCGACCAGTACCTCGCGCCGGTCCTCGGCGTTGACCCGGCGCTCGGCCATACCTGCTTCGACCAGCCGATCGATCTGCTCCGAGGCGGTCGGCAGCGAGATGCCGATCCAACCGGCGATGTCGCTGATCTTGGCGGGTCCCCGCCGATAGAGCTGCATGACGATGCGCATCTGCGCCGGGGCATCGGGACCGCCCCAGCCACGTCTGCCGCGCCCATGGCGGCCTCGTGGGCCCGGTCCGTGATCTCCGGGCGGGCCACCACGTCGTCCACGATGAGGTCGCGGTCCGCCGTGCTGGAACAGGCTCCGGCGGAAGCGAGGCAACGCTTCCATGGCCTGCTCGATCAATTCGTCGTTCGGTGTGTTGGTGTTGGACATTATCGTCTCTCCTGTTCGATACAAAGTCTCCCAATGGATGGGATCGACGCGGTTGACGCCTGACGGTGGACGTGAATTGCCAGCGTAGGCTGAAGCTTCGTCGCAAGCGTGACCAACCCAAGCGCCACGCGGGTGCGGGTCGGCGACGTACTGGTGGTGAGTGCCGTTTGTTGGTTGTATGCCTGCTCGGCGCGGGCCAGGTCATCGGCATAGCGCTGCTGTGCAAGCAAGTCGTTAAGCATTTCGTTCAACGTGGTGTTCCTTTCTGATCGGGAGCGGCTTCACGCTCCGCTGTTGTCAATCCGAAGTCGAAACCTCGGTCATTCTTCGCTTGGCTATCCATCGATCGTCCTTTCATCTACGTCGTCAGATTACTTCGCTATCCGAATGATAAGGGTAACGAAGCATAATGTCAAGGGTTCCGAACTAAATTACTTGAGAGCGTGACTACGAGACGGCAGACGCGGCGCGCGTCCGAGGTTTCTCTCCCGTCTCCTGGCATCAGACATGGTCTTGGAACGCCCGGCCAGCGTTTGTCACATCGATGCGATGCGCGCGGATCTACCGTAATAGTGCAGAGTCTGTCCGCGGGCGGCAGGCTGGCGCAACGCAGACGGGCGGGTTCGTCCTTGCTCCTGTTCTTCATGTACTCCAGCCACCGTCTGTCGGACGCTCTGAGCGGAATCGAACTTCTCTTCTTCCCACGGAGGAAGCGGGGGATCGAGTTGTCCCGATTGGAGGTCCGGGGATGGGTATCGCCACACTGGAACGCCCGCGCGTGGTCCACCAAACGCGGTACGCTCCCGCACAATGGCTGGGGGCGGCATTTCTCGCCGTGATCGTCACCAGTTTCGCCGGTGGTTTTCTGGTCGACACAGCGCTCGGCTCGGGTGATCGTGCCGACCTGCTCCAGCATCTGTCCAGTCGGCTCACCATGGCTCGAGCGGGTGCCGTGATCGACCTCGTCACCAGTTGCGGCATCATCGCGCTCGCGGTGCTTCTGTACACCGTCTTGCACCGCTATGGCCGGACGGTCGCCCTGGTAGCCCTGGGCTGCTGGTTGGCGGAAGCGATGTTCATGGCGATCAGCCGACTCGGCGCGCTGGCGCTGGTGCAGGTCAGCCACAGCTTCGTCGACGCCGGATCGCCGCCGCAGTCCGCCTATCAGGTGGTGGGTGAGGCGCTCTACAAAGGGGTCTACGCGCCCGCCTACACGGTCCACATGTTCTTCTACTGCATCGGTGGGCTGCTCTGGTACGGGTTGTTCTACCGATCCAACACCATTCCACACCTGATTTCGCTCTGGGGTCTCCTGGCGGCGGGGCTGGGCTTGATCGGCATCGTCGTCGAGCTGTTCGGAGGAACCGTTCCGACCCCCGTCTTTCTGCCGCTCCTGGGGTTCGAACTGGTGATCGGCATCTGGCTGGTGGCCAGGGGCATGCATGAGGAGGGACATGAGACCTTGATACTGAGCGGGACTTCGAGGCCTTCCAGCCTCACACTACGTGCTTGGCGATGGCGCGGGCGCACTCCAGCGATTCGGTGTGGCTGGTATCGACCTCAACGTCGTAGGTGACGCCCGCGTGCACGACCTCCGCCTGCAACGCCGCCATGCCGATGGCATGCGGTCGCCGCGGGCGATCTCGCGGCCCATCACGATCTCAGGATCGCAGTGCACGCCCACCCAGAGGACCTCGAGCCCGTCAAGATGCGGGCGCAGGCGCTCCTGGGAGCGGCCGCCATCCAGGAAGACGTCGTCGATGATGACGCGCGCACCGGCGCGAGCCATGGCGGCGAGACCGGTCAGCCAGGCGGACTCGATCTCGCGAAAGCCCTCTCCCACTTGAACCTCGCCCTGCGCGCCGAACTCGATACCAGAGCCCTGCCCCATCAGGGAGGGCGGCAGCGCCTCCAGCAGATCGTCGATGCCGAAGTGGATCCACGGCTGCGGCAGGATCGCTTTCAGACAGCGTGCCACACCGGTCTTACCGGAGCTGGATCCGCCGTTCAGCACGATAACCTGAGTCGCCATGGGATCAATGCACCTTCCATATAAGATGGGTCACGTCGCGGACAGGTTACGCGGCTGACGTGCCGCCACGCCAGCGGGCGACCACCTTACCACAGGGCCGGAGATCCCTGGATCGGAGCCTTTCACTGCTTGCCGGTAGTGTCGGACCTTGGACGCGCGCTGCGGCGAGATTGCGGGACGTCCAACCCCTGATGCAGGCGAATCCGGTGCAGAAATGCCTGAATCTCGAGATTTCCGACGCCAAATCGATGCAGCGCCGCCCGCGTCATCTCCAACGCAAGCTCCATCTCACCCAGCACCACCTCGCTCACGCCGCGTTCCCGCAGCGCTGCGTACTCGCTGGCGTAGTGGCTGCGGGCCACTACGTCCAGCTCAGGGTTGGCTTCGCGCGCATAGTCGACGATGCGCCGCACCGCGATCGGGTCCGGAATGGCGATCATCACGATGCGGGCTCGTTGCAGTCCCGCGTGCTCCAGCACCTTCGGGTTGTCGGCCCGGCCGAATATGGCCCGAATCTGTTCCGCGTCGAGCTGCTTCACCAAGTCGTAGTCTTGCTCCACCACCACGAACGGGAACCTGCGCCGCCGCAGCGCGTCGCCAATGATGGCTCCCACCCGTCCGTAGCCACAGATGATGGCGTGGCCACGAAGTGCGGCCGTCTCGGCGAGCACGTGCGGCTGTCGCGCGTAGCTCGGTTCCGGCAGCTTCAGCTCCGCCCAGGCGGCGACGGGACTGGCCAGCGTCTGGAGGTTGGGCGCCAGCACGATGCTCCCCGCGGCGGCGGCCAGGAGCAGGCTGAACGTCTCCTCCGTGATGGCGTTGAGTGACAGCCCCAGCCGAGCCATCAGGAAGGAGAACTCCGCGGCTTGAGCCAGTGCGACTCCAGCCAGAATCGCCGTCCGTAGTGGAGTGCGCAGCAGCAGCGCCAGGCCTGCCGAAAGAGCGCCCTTCAACAGGATGATCAGGCCCATCATCAGCAGCACGAGCGGCAGATGACGCAGCACGAACCCTGGATCGACCAGCATGCCGACCGAGACGAAGAAGAGGGCGGCGAACAGGTCTCGCAAGGGGGTGATCTGCCCCAGGATCTCATGGGCGAAGTCGGACTCGCTGACGACGATGCCGGCCACGAAGGCGCCGAGCGCGACCGAAAGATCGAACTTGGTGGCGACGGCGGCCACGGTCAGCGCGCAGGCGGCGGCCGTCAGCAAGAAGAGCTCCCGGCTCTGCAGCGCCGCGATGCGTGAGAAGAGTCGAGGCAGGAGATAAGGCCCGACCGCCAGTACCACGCCGAGGAAGAGGCAGGCCTTGAACATGGACAGGCCGACGTGTTGCAGCACGTCGTTCCCACCCGTCGAGACCGCCGTGAGGACCACGATGAGGATCACCGTGCTCAGGTCCTGGATGGTCAACCAGGCCAGGCAGAGCCGTCCATGGCTTGAGTCGGCCTCGCCCCGCTCCTCGAGAACCTTGATCAGGACCGTGCTGGATGAATTCGAGATGAACGACCCGACGAACATTGCTTCCAGGGGCGGCATGCCGAGCGCGTGTGCGATCGCATAGCAGATAGCGATGGTGGCGATGATCTGGATCGAGGCTCCGAGGATGGCCACGCGCCCGCTCTTGAGGAGCTGCGGAACCGAGATGTGCACGCCGATGGCGAACATCAGCAAGATGACGCCGACGTCGGCCAGCGCCCCGACCGCCTGCTGATCCCCCACGAATCCGGGCGTGTGCGGGCCGATCACGAGGCCGCCGAGGATGAACCCCAGGATGGGCGACTGCTTGAGTCGCACGGCTAGGACAGCACCCACCGCAGCCACACCAACGGCGATGACAAAGGTGATCAGGACGTTGGGTTCGGTCATGCATCAGTCCCGGTGAATGGCGGGTCAACCGTCGAGTCAGGGTTGGGAATCGTTACTGTGTGAATCAGACGAATTCAGTTGGAGAGGCGAACAACTTCCGATGAGCCCGTGTCGTTGTGGTAATTGTAGAGGGTAGAGCATGATTTCCGCCGGGGAATGCTCGTTCAGGCATCGTCCAGAGGGACACATTTCGCGTGGTCGGCTGGCGGTCACCTGGGTTGGATCGTGGTTGACATCTTCGCCGAGCAATCATTCAACATTCGCGCGGGGCGGAGGGCGATTGACGAATGAGATCGGCGTGGAGTCGACAAGGGAGGGCACAGGTCCCTCCCCTACGTTGCGCGTACGTTTAGCCCGTTTATGGTGGTTGACGAGATAGTTCGGCATACGCGGGCTGAAGCCGCTGTGCTGACCTTCGGCCGAAGGGCAACCGAACAGGTTGAGGATTGCCCCTGATCGATGATATGGGCGCAACTAGTAGAAACTTAGCCCGTTTAAGGGCTTCGCTTCGGTCAGCCTGGGCTTTCAGCCCCGGGCAAGGCGAGGCGAATACTGATGGAATTCGTCAACCACCATCAACGGGCTTCGCCGTTGCAGCGCTGCGGCTTTGACCCCGCGCGGAGGCGAACTGCGGCTCTCTCGCGGGCGTGCCGCGCCACGAATCCCGACCCGCGCCCGTTCGTTCCTCCAGGCGTCTGACGCTCGACGCTTGGCGCTCGAACTGAGACGGCTGGTCGGCAAAGGTGACGACCGGCACCTTGGTTACGTCGATCGGTTCGTGGTAGATTCCACCACGCGGATTACCGACCACGCTGCGGTCCGCACGGACATCTTGCTCGATCTAGATCGTCTCATTTCAGTCGATTTAATCCCTGAGATTGCACCGGCTGGGACGGTCGCGCTCTCGGTCACTCCCGAGGGCTGAGGCGGTGCATTGTGACAAGGCTCCTGCGGCTGCTCAAGCCGTACCGGCCCAACCTCGCGCTAATCCTTTTGCTGGCCTTGCTTCAGTCGATCGCCAACCTGGCGCTGCCGACCTTGATGGCGGACATCGTCGACAACGGCATCGTCAAGGGCAATACCGGCTATATCGTCCGCGTTGGCGCCATCATGCTGCTGGTGACCATCGGCGGAACAATCTGCGCCATGGTTGCCGCGTTCTTCTCATCGCGAGTCGCCCTCGGTTTTGGCCGGATCCTCCGCGCCAGAATCTTCACGCATGTGCAGCATTTCTCGCTGGACGCGTTTGACACCTTGAGCACGGCGTCCCTGATCACGCGCACCACCAACGACACGACCCAGGTGCAGCAGGTCGTCACCATGTCGCTGCTGATGGTGATCACCGCGCCGATGATGGCCATCGGCGGGGTCATTCTGGCACTCAGCGAGGACCGGTCCCTCTCCTGGATCCTGGTCGTCGCCATTCCGGTCGTCTTTCTGGTCTTCGTCCTGACCCTGCGCAAGGCCGTGCCCCTCTTCCAGGCGATGCAGGTCAAGCTGGATAAGCTGAACCTGGTGATGGACGAGGGATTGACCGGCGTGCGGGTGGTGCGCGCCTTCGATCGTGACCGCCACGAGCAGCAGCGATTCGACGTTGCCAATCTGGACCTGACCAACACGGCCATCAACGTCAACCGCATCGTCGCGGTCTTGATGCCGTCGATGATGCTGATCCTGAGCCTGACCAGCGTCGCCATCCTGTGGTTCGGCAGCATTCGCGTCGACAACGGGACGATGCAGATTGGCGCGATGATCGCCTTTCTGCAGTATGCGACGCAGATCCTGTTCGCCATCCTGATGGTCGCCGTGATCTTCGTCTTGCTGCCGCGCGCGGCGGCCTCAGCCACCCGCATCAACGAGGTGCTCGACAAAGTCCCAAGCATCGCGGATCCGACGCAGCCGCTACCGGCCGGTCCCATGCGGGGGCGGCTCGAATTCCATGACGTGACCTTCCGCTATCACGATGCCGAGGAACCGGCCCTGTCTCACATCTCGTTCACGGCCGGACCCGGCGAAATCACCGCCATCATCGGCGGTACCGGATCGGGCAAATCGACGCTCGTCAACCTCATCCCGCGCTTCTACGACGTGGATGCCGGTGAAGTGCTGGTCGATGGCCGCGACGTGCGTGAGATGACACAGCACGAGCTACGGTCGAAGATCGGCTTCGTGCCGCAACGCGCGGTC
Source organism: uncultured Chloroflexia bacterium (assembly GCA_963815715.1). Taxonomy (GTDB): domain Bacteria; phylum Chloroflexota; class Chloroflexia; order Thermomicrobiales; family Thermomicrobiaceae; genus CALAGB01. The sequence goes on from CAWFHU010000002.1 coordinate 400,419, forward strand.
CTCTTCTCCGGCACGATCGACGCAAATCTCCACTTCGGCAAACTGGACGCCTCCCGTGACGAGGTTCTGCACGCGCTGCAGGTGGCGCAGGCCGCCGATTTCGTGGAGGCCATGCCGGGCGGAGTTGACTCGGCGATCTCCCAGGGCGGCACCAACGTCTCGGGTGGCCAGAAGCAGCGGCTCTCGATCGCTCGCGCCCTGGTACGAAGGCCCGAGATCTACGTGTTCGACGACTGCTTCTCGGCGCTCGACTTCGCCACCGACGCGCGGTTGCGCTCCGCGCTCCGAGGTGAGATCGGGAATGCGACGGTCGTCATCGTGGCGCAGCGGGTCGGAACTGTCATGGATGCGGATCGGATCATCGTGCTGGATGAGGGCCGGGTGGCCGGGATCGGCACGCACCGAGAGCTTCTCGAAACCTGTGACGTCTACCAGGAGATCGTGTCTTCCCAGCTGTCAGTGGAGGAGATCGCATGAGCTTCGGCGGTGGCGGAGCACGGCAGGGAGGCGGCATGTTCCGCGGTGGGCCGATGGCCGGCCTGGGCATGCCGAGCGCGAAGCCGAAGAACTTCCGCCGCACGCTGATGCGCCTGCTCGGCTATTTCCGGCCGCAGCGTCTGGCCCTGCTGGTCATCATCAGCGCGGCCGTGATCGGGACCGCGTTCAACGTGTTCGGCCCGAAGATCCTGGGCATGGCGACCACCAAGCTCTTCGAGGGCATCCTGGCCAAGTTCCAGCACAAGCCGGGCGCGTCAGTGGACTTCGCCTATATCCACCGGATCCTGCTGATCTTGATCGGGATGTACGTCGTCAGCGCCGCGTTCCAGTACCTGCAGCAATACTTGATGGCCGGGGTGGCTCAGAAGACCGTCTACGCGTTGCGTCGCGAAGTGGATGAGAAGCTCGAGCGCCTGCCACTGAGCTATTTCGACTCTCGCACCCACGGCGAGATCCTCAGCCTGGTGGCCAACGACCTGGACAACGTCAGCAGCACGCTGCAGCAGAACGTCACCCAGGCGATCACCTCGGTCGTCACGCTGGTCGGCGTGATCGTGATGATGCTGACGATCAGCCCGCTTTTGACCCTGGTGGTGGGGCTGACCCTTCCACTGAGCATCGCCGTCACCACCGTGATCGCCAAGCGCGCGCAACGCTACTTCCTGAACCAGCAGAACGCGCTCGGTGCGCTCAACGGCCACGTCGAGGAGATGTACACCGGCCACCAGATCGTCAAAGCGTTTGGGCACGAGGATACGGCGGTCGCCCAGTTCGGCGAGCTCAACGACCGCTACTACGAGGCAGGCTGGCGCGCTCAGTTCGTCTCCGGCATCATCATGCCGCTGATGCGCTCGATCGGGAACCTGGGGTACCTGCTGGTGGCCTCCATCGGTGGAATCCTGGTCACGCGCGGATCGATCGCTATCGGTGACGTGCAGGCGTTCCTGCAGTACGCCCAGCAGTTCACCATGCCGATCACCCAGCTGAGCAGTCTGGCCAACACGATCCAGTTGACCATGGCCTCCGCTGAGCGCGTGTTCGATCTGCTTGACGAGCCGGAGGAGCCGCGCAACGTGGCCGACGCCGTGGTGATCGCCAGTCCGCGGGGCCACGTCCAGTTCGACCACGTCGAGTTCAGCTACAAGCCCGACGCCCCCCTGATCTCGGACGTCAGCTTCGACGTGCAGCCGGGCCAGACGATCGCCATCGTCGGCCCCACCGGCGCAGGCAAGACGACGCTGGTGAACCTGTTGATGCGCTTTTATGACGTGAACGCCGGGCGGATCCTCGTGGATGGCGTGGACACCAGGCAGCTGCGGCGCGGTGACCTGCGACGCATGTTCGGCATGGTGCTGCAAGACACCTGGCTCTTTGGTGGGACGATTCGCGACAACATTGCCTACGGCCGCGACGACGCCACCGAGGAGGAGATCGTCGAGGCGGCCCGCGCCGCGCAAGCCGACCACTTCATCCGCACCTTACCCGAGAGCTACGACACCGTCCTGAACGAAGAGGCCGGCAACATCTCCCAGGGGCAGAAGCAGCTGCTGACGATCGCTCGCGCGTTCCTGTCCAACCCAGTCGTCCTCATCCTGGACGAAGCCACCAGCAGCGTCGACACCCGCACCGAGGTCCTCATTCAGGATGCGATGAGCCGGCTGATGCGCGGGCGCACGAGCTTCGTGATCGCCCACCGGCTCTCGACGATCCGGGATGCCGATTTGATCCTGGTCATGAACCACGGCAACATCATCGAGACGGGATCCCACCAGGACCTGCTGGCCAGGGGCGGCTTCTATGCCGACCTCTACAACAGCCAGTTCTCCGGCCGGGGGTTGGCGACGGAAGCGGCGGCGCCGCCCGCCTGAGGTCACGGTGTTCAGGCGGGCGGCGCTCTGAGTCCCGTGGCTAGGCGAGCAGGTCAGTCGCCGGACGGGGCGGCATAGGACAGGTCATGCGCGCGCTGCATGGCCGACATCATGTCATCATTGGACATCAGCTTGGTCGTGCGGTAGCTGCCCAGGTGCCCCGCGCCAGTGACCGTCAGCGCCGCCGCCGCCGCGGTGACGTCGTCCGGCAGCTCGGCGATAGCCACCACATCGTACTTGCCCATAGCGAAATAGAACGTTTCCAGCTTCCCGCCCAGGCGCTCCATCAGCGCGGCGACGCCCCGCACCCGGTCCTCCGGATGGGCGGTCAGCGCCTTGCGCGCCTCGGCGGTGTAGGTGGCCTGAATGAGGTAGTGTGCCATGTCGGGCCTCCTTGAGCTGCTGAACCCATGCCGCCGCAAAGAGTGCTGGCGACATGCTGACTATGGATAGATGTTGGTGGTATGTCAAGTGAAGCGGCACAGGGTTGGTGGGAGGGTTTGGTGTCGAGATGAATTCAGCCGCTCATGCGCCGGGCTGTGGTGATTGACGAAATAATTCGGCGCGAAGTCCGTCGGCCAACCTGGGTTGAAAACCCAGGCTGATCGAAACGAAGCCCCTAAACGGGCTAAACGTACGCGCCTATTCGTAGGGGCAATCCCCGGACCCGCTTCGCGGGTGCCCCTGCCCTTCGACCGAAGGTCGACAACCTTCACTCGATACCGAAACAATTCGTCAAAGACCATAAGCAGGCTGAACGTACGCAGGTAAACGTAGGGGCGGTCCATCGGACCCACTTCGTGGGTGCCCCCGCCCTTCGGCCGCAGGCCGACGACCGTCAGGCGTCGCCAAACTAACCATCCAAGTTCGTCACGTCTCGCCGAGTGGATTGAGCAATTCCCTGAAATCGGCACGGCTCATACGCTCAACAGCGCGCTCAATGTTCTCCCGCGTCACGGCAGGCACGACGACGAGCGCACCGTAGGGAGAGTAACCGCGTTCGGAGTTGAGATCGTGGGTGATAGTTTGGGCGATCCGAACCGGATCGTAGAATGTGGGACGAATCCTCCGCTCCCCGACCACAACGGTGGCATCGCTAAAATACCCCTTTGCCTCGTAGATCGGCTCCCCATCCTCATAGTAGTCAGGAAACTCGATGCGATATTCGGCCACAGTTCACGTCTCCTTGATCCCAATCAACAGGTCTGCCGCAATGTGTGCCCTATCGGTAGCAGCGAAGCTTGTCGTCGCCCATGCGCAGTTATCTGCGCGGGAGCCGAACGCGGTGCCACAACTTGTCAGCGTCAAACACGATGACCATAAACACGTATCCAGCGGCTGAAATCGACCAAAACCAGCGCACGAGCGTCCCCACTGCAACGAAGGCAATCGCACCAGCAATTGCGGCGACGATAACGACTCTACGGCGCCAGACGATAGGAATGTATTCGGAGGTCCGCAGCTTGATGACGGCCTGCAACGAGCCGAAAACGACGACCAGAGTTAGGAACACGAACGCCCACGCCGCCTCACTCTTCAACGTCTGCGTAAGGTTGGTCGTGGCGAACATGGAGATCATTTCAACCCGCGCCGAATGATCCACCCGAACAGGCGGTGAGATTTGAGCAGTTCAGCTCTTTTCGGATCTTTCTCCAGAAACTCCTGCAATTCAGCCTTTCGAGTGCGCTGGCTGTCCCATTGCAGCATGGCACAGATCGAGACGAAGCCAAAGATTCCGAGGCCGAACGCGATCCCCTCGAGCAAGCCGCCACCAATAGACAACCCTACGCCGAAGAACAGGCCGCATGCTGAGGCAATGGCAATTGTGGCGCGCCGTCGTCTGACTGGCAGGTCAACGACGCGCAACAAGTAGAGGGAGAAGATGAAGAGAGCAACGGCAGCGATCGAGAAGATGAGGTGTCCCAAGTGCGATGTTCAACCTTCGGTTCTAGCGACGATCTCCTATGTTTTCGAGTGAGGAATCCTGCTTACGAGATTGAGTACAAGTGTGATGCGTTTCTGGACGTTGTGCAATCTGTAATGATGTGTGTCAGTACTGATCCCGCAAGGAAAAAGGGCCGAAGATCGTCAGGAGTTGCGGCTCTGCTTGAAGCCTTCTCCTAGTCGTCCACCAATCAGACCAACGGTGGCAACAGGTGCCGCCGCTACGTTTATCCGCGTACGATGATCTCGTTGATGGTCATTGACGAAATCGATGGGCAATTTGGTTACAGTCTCTCGACCTTCGGTCGCATGGAGGGTATGGGTCTCTGCCCTACGTTTGCATGCGTACGTTCAGTCCCTTTAGTGGACTTCGTCTAGGCTAGCCCGGGATCTTTAGTCCCGGGTGAACGTGGGATGACTACCGGGGTTTTCCGTGAGCGCGCATCATCGACCCCGCCGGAACCTAATCCCGCCCCCTGGCGTCTTATGAGCAGGACACGCTGACGTCCCGCATCTCGACGCGCTGCTAAGGTGGTCGGCTATGGCAATGAAGAAACGGGTGTTCCTGATCACGGCTCTCTTCCTGGGGACGGCGATGCTGAGCGCGTGTGGAACAAGTGCGAGTCCGGGGAGCATCGCCGGAACGCCGGTTGCCACGCCCGCCGCTACTCCGGCTCAGACGGATACCGTGCGCATCGCGATTGACGAACCCATCGCACCACCGCCAGGAGCACCCGCCACGCCATCGGGAGGGGATCTACCGACGGTGACGCTGAGTGACACCACGTTGGTGCGGCAACTGTATGCGACGATCTTCTCGTTGCCGGAGCTTCCCTCTGATCGGGTCTGCACCGCTGAGCTCGGCCCGCATTACACCCTGACTTTCCTCCAGGGAACCACCGTCGTGGCGTCCGTGGTGGCAAAACGCGAAGGCTGCCGGCCGGTGACCATCGCGGGCGAAGCGAAGATTCGGGAGGGGTCGGTCGCCTTCTGGCAGCAGCTCGATCAAGCGATCTTGACCGCGACCCCGCAACTCAACCCGGACCGGTTTGCTGTCGCAACGACAGCGCGCCCGACCCAGGCGCCGCAGAGCGCGATGGTCACATCGTCGGAGACCGCCAAACAGCTGTACGACGCCATCCTGGCGCTGCCTCGGATGAACACCGCACCGGATTGCACCGCAGAGCCTCAGCCGACCTACCAGATGGTCTTCTTCGAGGGGGACCAGGCGCTTCCCGCCTCCGTCTACGAAGCGTGCGGTGCAGTCGAGGTGGGTGGCGACTTCCAGTGGCGCGGCGCTTGGTTCGCCATGAACGATCGATTTCAAGAACATGCTGCAGGGCGTCCTGAGCCGGGGTCACCTTTGTGCCGGCCGAGCCAGACCACCTCGCGATCGTGGTGGACAATGGCCAATCACGAGCTATCAGGCGAATGTCGGCGACCACCAGTTGATGCTGGACCTGTACGCCCAGGTCTTCAAGCTGCCGGAAACTGCGGCCCAACCGGATTGCCCACCGGAATCGGACAAACTCGCGGGAAAAGGTACGCACACGACGCTCACCTTCATGCAGTGGGACCTCCCGCTGGTGCGGATCGACACCTACGAAGGGAGCTGCAGCAGTGTCCAGCTCAACGAAACGGGTGAGTGGCTGCAGGGCAACCAGGCTTTCTGGGACCTCCTCCACCGCGTGCAAGGGCCGTAGTCGTCAAGGACTCCGTCCTGATGGTGCTTCCGGTGCGAGGTTTATGTCAAACCGATGATTGCGCTATGGTCGCGCTCGCGTAGTCATGGTCTTTGACGAAATAGTTCGGTATGAAGTCATCGGCCTGCGGCCGAAGGGCAAACACGGGGGTTTGCCCCTACGAATAGGCGCGTGCGTTCAGCACGTCGGGGCATCCGCTTGCGGGTCGGGCTTCGATGAGATCAGCGCTGCGGCTTTAGCCCGGCGCAAGTGCCAAGCGATTACGATTTCATCCCTTCCGCGCGATCGTGATGATCTCTTTGCTGGTCGGCCCGATCGGGTGGCGCTGCCAGTCGCCGAACTGCTCCTCGATGACGAACCCGGCCTCATCCAGGAATGCGCGCGAGGACCTCCGGCGACATGAAGCGCAATTCGCCGAAATCGGTGTGACTGCCGCTCTCCCACCAGCGGCCGCTGAGCGTCTCGGTCAGGCGCACCACGTCGCCCTTCACCTCCAGCACGTCGTAGGAGACGGTGACACTCTCGCCGTCCGGGTTACGCGCCTCGAACGATGAGCCGTGCCACTCCTCCCAGGCACGCGCTTGTGGGTGGCGCGTCTCGAAGGCGAAGCGGCCGCCCTGGATCAGCGCGCCGTGGATCCCCCGCATTGATTGGCGCACGACGTCGTCGGCAATCAGCGCCTGGAAGGCGTGACCGGTCATCACCGCCAGTTCGAATTCGCCTTGCCAGGGAGCGGACGCGGCGTCGGCCAGCAGCCACTCGATGTCGCCCCGCACCTGCGCCTGGCGCAACATGGCGGGGTCCGGATCGAGCCCCGTGAGCCGTCCCTGGTGCCCGGCGTCACGCGCCCGATGCAGCAGCGTGCCAGTGCCGCAGCCGACGTCCAGCACCGACTGGGCGCCCATGATCAGCTCCAGGTAGAAGTCGTCGCACGGTCGCCAGGGATTCATCGCGTTGTACCAATTAGCCGGGTCTTCCCAGTTCACACATGCTCCTCACTTATGCGACTTGTTCTTCTCAGCTCAGACTACTTCCATCGCCGGGACTTAAGCGCGATTATGACGCTGTCAATTCGTACGGTTTCGCGCCGCGCCAGCTCCTCATCCTCCTCCCAGGCGCGTCCGTCAACCGAAGGAGTCCACGTGAAGATCGGTCTTACCCTTCCCAATCGCGGCGTCCTCTTCGGCGCCACCACGCCCGAGCAGATGCTCCAGATGGCCGAGACGGCCGACCAGTCCGAGGCGTTTCAGTCGGTCTGGGTAGGCGACAGCCTGCTGGGCAAGCCGCGCATGGAGTCGATCACGCTCCTGTCCGGCATCGCCGCGCGCACCAAACACGTGCGCCTTGGCCCGGCCTGCATGGCCAGCTTCCCGCTCCGTGATCCGGTTCTGCTCGCCTATCAGTGGGCCAGCCTAGATCTGCTGGCTGAAGGCCGCTCCGTGCTGGTCACCTGCACCGGCATCGTGCCGCAGGAGGGCGGCAAGATCGAGGGGGAGCTCTACGGTCTGCAGCCCAAGGACCGCGTCAAACGCCTGATCGAGTGGATCCAGCTGATGAAGCTCCTCTGGACCGAAGATCACGTCAGCTTTCATGGCGAGCATTATGACTGCGACAACATCACCATCGATCCCAAGCCGGCCGCCAAACCGCGCCCGCCAATCTGGATCGCCAACAACGCCGGTCGCGAGGGCTTCGGCTATCCCGGCAGCCGCGAGCTGATCGAGCAGACGCTACGCCGCGTCGTCAATCACGCCGACGGCTGGCAGACCTCCCTCTACGATCCGGAGGACCTGCGCTGGCGCATCAACTACATCCGAGACGACGCCCAGAAGAAGGGTCGCGATCCCAAGAGCATCGAGACCCACCTGTACCACAACATCAACATCAATGAGAACAAGCAGGCGGGTATGGAGGAGGCCAAGAAGTTCCTCGACATCTACTACACCGAGGACTACTCGATGCGAGTTCATCGACGGCTGGGTGGCGACCGGCTCGCCCGAGCAATGCGCCGAGCGCCTGCGTGTCATGAAGGACGTCGGGTTCGACGAAGTGACGTTGCGCATCGCCGGTTGGGACCAGTTCGGCCAGCTCAAGCGCCTGATCGACGAGGTCCTGCCGCTGGTGGACCTGGGGTGAGGGCTACCCAGCGGGCCTTCAATACAAGGAGCCATCTATGAGCTCGACAAATAGCCACACGGCATCGCCCCGTTTCGAGCGGGTGCCGGTGGTGACGCTGGCCGATGAGGTGGTCCACATCCGCCTGACCGGATTGACGCCGCGTTCCACAGTGACGATCCGCGCTCACCTCACCGATGAAGCGGGTGGTGAGTGGGAATCGGTCGCCAGCTTCACGGCCGACGACGCGGGCGCGGTCGACCTCGCCGCCCAAGCACCGACCTCGGGCTCATACGAGGGTGTCGAGCCGATGGGCTTCCTCTGGTCGATGACGCCGGTCGGTGACGGTCCGCACGCCGGCCGCAAGTCGACCATCGCCCCTGATACGTTCGTGCTGACGGCAGAGCAGCAGGGAGAGGCGATCGCGGAAACCCGGCTGACGCGCATCGTGGCGGCGCCGGGTGTGACGCGGACCGAAGTGCGGGACGACGGCCTCCACGGCACCCTCTTCACCCCGCCGGACGACGGGCCGCACCCGACGATCATGCTCTTGAGCGGCTCGGGCGGTGGGCTCTCCGAGGCGCAGGCGGCGCTGTATGCCTCGCGAGGTTACGGCGCGCTGGCGCTGGCCTACTTCCGGGCCGGGCATCTGCCCCAGACGCTGCAACGCATTCCGCTGGAGTACTTCGAGCGCGCCATCGCCTGGCTTCAGGCGCGGCCTGAGGTGGATGCTGATCGGCTGGCGGTCGGTGGCACCTCACGCGGCGGTGAGCTCTGCCTGCTTCTTGCGTCGCGCTATCCGCAGTTCAAGGCGGTGGTGGCGCGCGTGCCGAGCGCGGTCGTCTACGGCGGCATCGGGAGCGACACGGCCCATCAGGAGCCGGCCTGGACCTATCACGATGAGGGCATCCCATTCCTCCACTCGCGTCCCAACCGCCTGCCGGAGTACGAGACGACTGATGGCAGCGGCTTCTCCCTGACGCCCATCTTCCTCAAGTCGTTGGAGGATCAAGAGCAGGTGCGCCGGGCCGCCATCCCCGTTGAGAAGATCAACGGGCCGGTGCTGGCCATCTCCGGCAAGATCGACGCGATGTGGCCCTCCTCGGTCTACAGCGACATGGTGATGGAGCGGCTGGCCGAGCACATGCACCCGTACGCCTACGAGCACGTCGCCTGTGCGGGGACCGGCCACAACGTTGGGCAGCCCTGGTGGCCGACGACGGTGAACGACAGCATTCACCCGGTGACCAAGACCTACTTCGCCCAGGGTGGTGAGCCGAAACGCTCGGCCAACGAGCAGGCCCGCGCCTGGGCGCGCACCATCACGTTTCTGGACGAGCATTTGAAGGGCGCGCCCGTGCGGGAGCCGGTCCTCGGTGGAGATGGTGGTTGACGGGAGGCGCCTACCGGCGTTTCACGTTGGGCGCACGGCTGTGCGCCCCTTACCACAACCCACGTGCACTCGTAGGGGCGACATCCATGGCGCCCAACACCCGCGCCGGGCTAATGGTGATTCTCCAATATGCAGGTATTCGGTGACGGTCTCTCGACCTTCGGTCGAAGGGAGGGCACAGGTCCCTCCCCTACGCTCCCCCGCGTACGTTCGGCACCTACTTCGTCGATCCCTTCGCCGCGGCCAGGATCTTGGCGCTCGTGTGCCAGAAGCGAACCGTGCCCGGCACGCCCAGCATCTTTTCGATCAGCCCATAGGAGTTGCCGGGCCGACCGTTCTGCAGGTACCAGACGACGAAGACCTCCGACGGCGTGCGCTCTACCACCTCATAGGCGCCGTCCGGGGTGCGGTACGGCACCGTCAGTTCAGCGCTGACCGGCTCGGTGAAGAAGGTGACCGAGAGGCGCATATCGGGCTCAACGTCAATCCCTTTGAACGGCTCCCGCGCCATCACCGCCTCGAATTCGTCCAACGTGCGCAGACACGTGGGAACGGCGTAACCGAGTGAGTCGCGCAAACCCTCTTCGATAGTCGTTCGCAGCCGTTCGCGATCCGATTCGGCACTCTGGAAGAAGACGTTGCCGGACTGGATGTAGGAGCGGACGTTGCGAACCCCATATCCCCGAAAATGCCGCGCAACTTATCCATCTTCACGTTGTGGCCGCCCACGTTGATGCCGCGCAAGAGGGCGATGTAGGTTGTGTCGTTCAAGAGTCACTCCCATCGATGCCGTCTGCTCGATCAGTACTATTCAACCGCAATCAGGATGCGGGTGCATGATCGCTGCGGACCGTCGTGCTTGCGTGACACGTGTATATTCAGCGGGAGGTTTCGGTATCATCGAGGCACATCAATGCGACGATCCTGGGCTGATTCAATCGAGCTGATCCACGCGCGTAAGGCGACCTCCGCCTACTTGATCGCGCTTTTCGCTGCGCTCGGGTCGACTGCCGTGCTCTTCCCGTTTCGGCCGCATCTGACCACCCTGAGCCTGGCACTCCTCTACCTGATCGTGGTTACGATCGTCTCGCTGGTGACCGACATCGGACCGAGCATCGCGTCGTCGCTGCTTGCCTTCCTCTGCTTCGACTTCGTCTTCATCCCACCCTATTACACCTTCACCGTGGCGCGGGCGGACGACATCCTGCTCCTCCTCGTCTTCCTGGGAATTGCCATCCTGGTTACGCAGTTGGTGGTGCGCATCCGCTCGCAGAATGCCGAGGTGCTCCAGCGTGCTCGGCAGACCACTATCCTTTACGATCTCAGCACCGCCCTGATTGGCGAAGTCGGTCTGGACGACACCCTGACGGCGATTGCTAGCCGGGTTCGGCAAGTGTTCGGACTCGATTACTGCGCCTTTTTACTGGTTCAGGGCATGTCGCTCAGGCCGCATGCCGTGGAGGGACGGGTCGAGCCGTTCCTCTCCGACCGCAACCTGCTGAACGCGGCGCAGTGGTCGTTGGAGAAACGCCAGGTCGCCGCCATCGGCGCCACGCGAGCCAAGCTCAGCCCACCTCGATCGGCCGAGCATGGGCGGCTCTGGAACTTCGCGCAGGGGTTCCGCGAGCGGGATGCACTCCTCGTGCCGATCGCGACGGCCAATCGTTCTATCGGCGTGCTCGTTGCAGGCGGGCATAACCGCGCCCGGTTCAATCGCGAGGATGAGCAGCTGCTGCTCGTCACCTTTGCCAATCAGGCGGCGCTGGCGATCGAGCGCAGTCTGCTGACCGATGAGCACCTGCGTGCCGAGGTGCTGGCTCGGTCCGACGAGCTCAAGTCGGCTCTTCTCTCGGCTGTCTCGCACGATCTCCGCACCCCGCTGGCATCGATCAAGGCATCGGCCACCAGTCTGCTGCAGCAGGACGTGACCTGGACCGACGAAGACCGAGACGAGCTGCTGCACGCGATCGACGAGGAAGCGGATCGACTGAACCGCTTCGTGGCCAACCTGCTCGACCTCTCGCGCATCGAGGCGGGCGCGCTAAAACCTGCGTTTGACTGGTACGACCTGCGCGAGATCATCTATGACGCGGTCGATCGCAGCGCACCGGCGTTAGACGGTCATCAGATCTCGTTCGATCTGAGCGCCGACCTGCCGCCACTCAAGCTCGACTACATCGAGATGCTGCAGGTCCTCATCAACATTTTCGAGAACGCAAGGAAATACTCGCCGCCCGAAAGTCAGATCGACGTGACGGCGCGCGTCGACGACGGACAGGTGGTCGTCTCGATCTCGGATCAGGGTGTCGGGCTCCCTGCCGGTGAAGAGGAGCGCATCTTCGATCGTTTCTATCGCGTCGAAGCGCCAGACCGCCCCATCGGCTCAGGAATCGGATTGGCGATCTCGCGCGGGTTCGTCGAGGCGCACGGGGGGCGGATCTGGGCCGAACGGAATCCGGTGCGGGGCATCACGGTAAGATTCACTCTGCCGATTTCCGAACGCCCGCCCACGATCAGCGTGTCGGACGAAGAAGTCGAGATGGGAGCGTAATGGCGACGCGGGTGCTCGTGGTCGATGATGAACCGCAGATCCGGCGAGCGATTCGGGCAGGTCTGACCGCTCATGGTTTCGTCGTGGAGCAGGCCGATACCGGTGAGTCGGCCCTCGATCAGATCTCGTTGAACCCTCCCGACGTCGTCATCCTGGATCTCGGGCTGCCGGACCTTGCGGGAATCGACGTGGTGCGCGAGGTGCGCTCCTGGTCCACCGTGCCGATCATCATCTTATCGGTGAAGGACTCCGAGCGGGACAAGGTTCGCGCGCTCGACAGCGGTGCTGACGACTACGTCACGAAACCATTCGGCATGGACGAATTGCTCGCGCGTGTGCGAGTGGCGCTGCGGCATTCGTCACGGCAAGAGCACCTGGAACCGGTGCTGCGATTCGACGATCTGGTGATCGATCTCCCTAAACGGCTGGTGCGTGTGGCCGGTGAAGAGATTCATCTCACACCGACCGAGTTCGAGCTGCTGCGTGAGCTGGCGGTCAACGCCGGTAAGGTGCTGACACACCAGATGCTCCTCTCGCGCGTCTGGGGTCCCGCCTCGTCCGAATCGACCCACTACCTGCGGGTTTACGTCAACCAGCTGCGGCAGAAGATCGAGCAGGACGCCAGCCGCCCGCGCCGCATTCTGACCGAGCCGGGGGTCGGATACCGCTTCCGCGACGACGACCCGAGCTGATCCGCGCGATCCTGACATGATCTTGACGCCCCGCTTCCTCTCTTTAACGCATCGCTGACCGCCCTGAACCTAGACTCTGAAGCGATCCATTCGGCAATCTCTGGCAGATGACGGTGCCGCTCACGCTCCGTCTTGACGTTCGGAGGTCGCAGGACCGGAGCGTCTCGGCGAAGGGGCAGGGTCATGCCCATCACGTGTCTTTCGGAGCCACATCGATGAAGAATCACCCGTTTCCAGGCTCGTTCGATCCAATCGGTCCGGCGTACGGTCCGAACCACGCCGACAACGTCGCGGCCGACCTGGTTCAGCAGTTGCTACGGCCCGGCTCGTCAGACGTGGTCGGCTGGGACCCGATCCCGTTGGAGCGTGCCTGCCGCACGATCGCGGGCAGCCGAGACGGATCGATCCGGCGTATCCACACGGTTATTCCCTGCCCGCGCCAACCGCGCGGAGCTTTACCGGTCGTGGAATACGCCCAGTATCTGGCCGAGCGAAGCGGACTGCAGGTTCACTGTGGCCTGAAAGGTGACACCATCACAGTCACCTTCGAGCACACGGCCGGTGAACGAGACTGACGCTCGCCAAACCGCAGCAAATCCACCACGCATGGCGCTCAACCTTGCTCTCGCTCACATCTGTTGCTTGAGAACGGTCCTCGAGTCGATTGGTCCTGGTGTGGCCATCGTTGACGTGGGGATTTCAGGGACCACTCACCGTTGACGAGATCTTAACGACTGACCCCTCTGACTTTGCGCATTCTTGACGGCCTTCGTGTCTAGATTAGTGAGGCGATCGATACGCCGATAACATGCCGCGCGACGAAGTTGAGTAACGACAAGGAATCGGGAATCACATCGTGACAACCAAAGACGTCCTTCTGGTTGAAGATGATTCACGTCTTCACGCGATTTTGGCGCTGAACCTCAAGCGACGCGGACATGACGTGCGGAGTGCCTACCTGGGCGCAGAGGCGCGCCGCCTCATAGTGGAGCACATGCCGGGTGTCCTCATTCTCGACGTCAATCTGCCGGATGAGACGGGCTGGGAGATCCTTCGCTGGCTTCGGACACAGCCAGGTGTTCACCCGCACGTCATCGTCCTCACGGCATTTCGCCCGTCACAGACGCGGATCGACGATTTGGCGCCAGACGCCGTGCTGACGAAGCCATTTCCGATCGATGCGCTCTCCCGGTTGGTCGAGCGGGATGAGGGCGAAGCAGCAGATTGAGCCGCGGTAGTGGAGTCTGAATAGGAGAACCTCACGTGTGGGATGCGCTCTTCATCGTGATCACGGTCGTTTTTTTCGCCGCATCCGTGATGTACGTCGACGGCTGCGAACGTCTGTAAGGGATGGTTCCGGGATGAATCTGGGGTACTGGGTGCTGGGGCTCATCAGCCTGGCGGTGTTGGGATATCTCACCTACGTGCTTGTACGACCGGAGCGGTTCTGATGCCCGGCCGATTCTTCGTCGCGTCTGTTCCTGATGGAATGGCGCCGGTGATGGGAGGGCGAGCATGACACTCACCGGATGGCTGCAGATTGCGGTCATGTTCTTGATTGTGCTGGCGCTGACCAAGCCGCTGGGCGCCTATATGGTGCGCATCTTCAACGGCGAGCGTACGCTGCTGACGCCGGTCTTCGCGCCGGTGGAGCGCGTCATCTACCGCATTTCCGGGGTTGACCCGGAGCGCGAGCAAGGCTGGGTTGGCTATACCATCGCGGTGCTGGTCTTCAGCCTGGTCGGGGTCGTGACGACCTACGCCATCGAGCGGCTGCAGGGACATCTTGCCGTTGAACCCACAGCATCTCCCGGCGTCAGCCCATCGCTCGCGTTCAATACCGCCGTCAGCTTCACCTCCAACACCAACTGGCAGAACTATGGTGGCGAGACCACCATGAGCTACTTCACCCAGATGACGGCGCTGGCGGTGCACAACTTCCTCTCTGCCGCCGCGGGCATCGCCATCGCGATCGCGGTGATCCGGGGCTTCGCACGCCGCAGAGTCAATGAGCTCGGTAACTTCTGGGTCGATCTCACGCGGTGCACGCTCTATCTCCTGCTGCCGATCAGCATCATCTTCGCGCTGGTCCTTGTCTGGCAGGGTGTGCCGCAGAACTTCCACGCCTATACCCAGGCCGCGACCGTGCAAGGCGGTACCCAGACGATCGCGCAGGGACCGGCGGCGTCGCAGATCGTGATCAAGCAGCTCGGCACCAACGGCGGCGGCTTCTTCAACGTCAACTCGGCGCATCCCTTTGAGAACCCGACGGCCTTGACGAACTTGATCGAGCTCGTTGCGATCATCCTGCTCGGCGCGGCGTTGACCTACACCTTCGGCAAGATGGTCGGTGATACCCGCCAGGGCTGGACCCTCTTTTCGGTGATGAGCGTAATCTTCCTCGGCGCGGTCGCTATCTGCTATTGGGCCGAGGCCAGAACGATCCCAGCCCTGGCCGGCCTGCATATCGATCAATCGCTGGGGAATATGAGCGGCAAGGAGACACGCTTCGGTACGGCCGCCAGCTCTCTTTGGGCGGTGGCGACGACCGCGGCCTCCAATGGCTCGGTCAACTCCATGCACGACAGTTTCACCGCCATTGGCGGCATGGTCCCCATGGTCATGATCCAGCTCGGCGAGATCATCTTCGGTGGAGTCGGGTCCGGGCTTTATGGGATCCTCGTCTTCGCCGTGCTGGCCGTCTTCCTGGCCGGGCTGATGGTCGGGCGCACGCCGGAGTATCTGGGCAAGAAGATCCAGTCGTACGAGATGAAGATGGTCGCGCTGGCCATACTCGTTGTTCCAGCTTCCATCCTCGGGTTCACCGCCCTGGCCTCGGTCACGCATTGGGGACTGGCTGGATTGAACAACGCGGGACCCCACGGCTTCAGTGAGATCCTTTATGCGTTCACATCAACGTCAGGCAACAATGGCTCGGCCTTCGCTGGACTGACCGGCAACACCAACCCGTACAACACGACGTTGGGTCTGGCCATGCTGATCGGCCGGTTCCTGGTGATCATTCCAGCCATGGCGCTGGCCGGCTCGTTAGCTCGCAAGCAGGCGGTCGCGCCGAGCCTCGGCACCTTCCCCACCACTGGAGTCATGTGGGTGGTGCTGCTTACCGGCGTGATCCTGATCGTTGGCGTCCTGACCTTCTTTCCGGCACTCGCACTTGGACCGATCGCCGAGCACTTCCTCGGCAATGCGGGCAAGCTCTTCTAATTCAAGCGCGGAGGATTCGTTCGATGAATGATCGTATCCCAACAAACGACGGCCAGCGGCCGGTTCATACCCGGCCCGATCGGGACGCCGACGCGACTCGTGGTTTGCAACCACCGACTGATCGATCGCCCGAGACCGACGAAATGAAGCGCAACGCGGCGACGCGGCGCACCGGCGCAAGCGTCTGGCAATTGCGCTACATCCAGCCCGCGCTGGGCGAGTCGTTCCGCAAGCTGGATCCGCGCTGGATGATCAAGAGTCCGGTGATGCTGATCGTCGAGGTCGGCAGCGCCATCGCCACGTTCATCGTGGCCAAGCAGATCATCGTTGGCCCGCATTCTCATCTCGGCTTCGTCATCCAGATCGCGGTCTGGCTCTGGTTCACTGTCCTCTTCGCCAATTTCGCCGAAGCGCTGGCCGAAGCGCGCGGCAAGGCGCAGGCGGACACACTGCGCGCCACGCGCAAAGAGACCCCGGCTCGGGTGCTGCGCGACGGCCGCGAGGAGTCCATCTCCTCGAGCGATCTGCGCAAGGGCGACGTCGTGCTGGTGCGTGACGGAGAAATCATCCCGTCCGACGGTGACGTGATCGAGGGTGTGGCCTACGTCAACGAGGCGGCCATCACCGGCGAGTCGGCGCCCGTGCTCAAGGAGCCAGGGACAGACATCCGCAGTACCGTCACCGGCGGCACGCAGGTGTCGTCCGACTGGCTCAAGATCCGTATCACCGCCGACCCAGGACACACTTTCCTGGATCGCATGATCGCGTTGGTTGAAGGCGCCGAGCGGCAGAAGACGCCCAACGAGATCGCGCTGAGCATCTTGCTGGCCGGTCTCAGCATCATCTTCGTGCTGGTGGTGGTCACGCTCGAGCCGTTCGCCATCTATGCCGGTGGCGCGATTTCGACCACGATCCTGGTCGCGCTCCTCATCTGCTTGCTGCCGACCACGATCGGCGCGCTCCTCTCTGCCATCGGCATCGCCGGGATGGACCGGGTGACGCGCTTCAACGTGCTGGCCATGTCGGGCCGCGCCGTGGAGGCGTCGGGCGACGTCGACGTCCTGTTGCTGGATAAGACCGGCACCATCACCTACGGCAACCGCCTGGCGGCCGAGATCATCCCGATCGAGGGGGCGAGCTCGGAAGAGGCGAACAAGGCGGCGCTCTGGGCGTCACTCGGTGACGAAACTCCGGAGGGGAAGAGTATTCTGGCGTTGACGGCTAAAGAGGGGACGGGGATCCCGTCCGGCTGGGGGCCTGGTGGGACGACCGCGCCGGATGGCGCAGAAATCATCCCGTTCCGAGCCGAGACCCGCATGAGCGGCTTGAAGTTCGAAGGCTCATCCTGGCACAAGGGCGCGGTCGACGCCGTCTATGAATGGGCGAGTCTGTCGGTTTCACCGGCGGTTCAGACTGAAGTCGACCGCATCGCGCGGGCGGGTGGAACACCGTTGGCCGTCGTTCAGGAGAACCGGCCGGTCGGGCTGATCTATCTGAAGGACACGGTCAAGCCCGGCATGCGCGCGCGCTTCGATGAATTAAGACGCATGGGCATCCGCACGGTGATGGTCACCGGCGACAATCCACTCACCGCCGCGACGATTGCCGAAGAAGCGGGCGTCGACGACTTCATCGCCGAGGCCAAGCCCGAGGACAAGATTGCCCGCATCCGTGAAGAGCAGGAGGAAGGGCATCTCGTCGCCATGAGCGGCGACGGCACCAACGACGCACCGGCGCTGGCGCAGGCCGACGTGGGACTCGCCATGAACTCCGGCACCGCGGCCGCCAAGGATGCCGCCAACATGGTGGATCTCGACTCCGACCCGACCAAACTGATCGAGGTCGTGCGGATCGGGAAGCAACTGCTGATCACGCGTGGCGCGATCACCACCTTCTCGGTGGCGAACGACGTGGCCAAGTACTTCGCCATCATTCCGGCGGCGTTCGCGGCGACCTATCCCGAGCTCAACTCACTGAACATCATGCGGCTCGGCTCGCCACAAAGCGCCATTCTGAGCGCGGTCATCTTCAATGCGCTCGTCATCATCGGCCTGATCCCGCTGGCTATGCGGGGCGTGGCCTATCGCGCCATTCCAGCCGCCGACATGTTGAGACGCAACCTGCTCATCTACGGACTCGGCGGTGTGATCGTTCCATTTGTTGGCATCAAGCTCATTGACGTGCTTGTCCGTGCCATCGGCCTTGCGTAAGAAGAGGTTCGAATCATGACTCGTTCGATCATGCAACAGATACGGCCTGCGATCATCATTTTCATTGTCTTTACGGTGATCCTCGGGCTGGCGTATCCCTTCGCGATGACGGGGATCGCACAGGTGATCTTCCCGCACCAGGCCAACGGCAGCCTGATCAAGAATGCGCAAGGGCAGGTGATCGGCTCCGAGCTGATCGGCCAGAACTTCAGTGATGCGACGTACTTCTGGGGCCGTCCGTCCGCTGCAGGTTCTGACGGCTACGATGCGTCGGCCTCGAGTGGCACGAACCTGAGCACGACCAGCCAGAAGCTGCATGATGACGCGGCGGCCCGTGCGGCGGCCATTCGGCAGGCGAGCGGATTGCCTGCCGACGCGCTCGTCCCGGAGGATTTGGTCGTCGCCAGCAGTAGCGGGCTCGATCCGGACATCAGCCCCGCGGCGGCCAAATTCCAGGTCCCTCGAATAGCGAAGGCGCGCGGAATCTCGGAAGACACCGTGTATAAGCTGGTGAAGGAGCACACGTCAGGGCGCACGCTCTGGTTTCTGGGAGAGCCACGCGTCAACGTGCTGAAGCTCAACCTGGCGCTCGACAAGCTGGGAAAGCCATAGAATAGGGCAGAGCCGAGGGGCGAGTGGGCGGCCACAGAGGAACTGCTCACCCCGAAGGATGACAATGAAAACGCAACCGCCGTCCGAGAACGTCGGCTGCCAGAATCATGGTGGTCGCCTACCCCGGATGACAGGGCAAACATGGCCGCCAATCCGAGGACGACGACGGTCAAGATCATTGATGTCTCCTACTGAGGACGAATGCTGATGCTGGATGACCACGACCGCGAACGCATTGACGCCGAACGACCCACGCCCGAGCAAATGCTCGAGCGTGTGCGTCGTGAGGAGAAGCGTCATCGCGGGCGCCTACGCGTCTTTCTCGGCGCGGCTCCCGGCGTGGGAAAGACCTATGCCATGCTCGAGGAAGGGCACCGGCTGAGGGACGAGGGTCAGGACGTCGTCATTGGACTCGTCGAGACCTATCGCCGGGCCGAGACTGAGGCGCAGATCAAGGACCTGCCGAACATCCCTCGTCGACAGATTCCCTACCGCGGCGTCATCCTCGAAGAACTCGACACGGACGCGGTCCTGGAGCGAAGACCGAAGGTTGTTCTGGTCGATGAGCTCGCGCACACCAACGCACCAGGATCGGAGCGCGAGAAACGCTACCAGGATGTTGAGCTCCTGCTGGACGCTGGTATCGACGTCCTCAGCACCATGAATATTCAGCATCTTCAGGGACTCAATGACCTGATCGAAGGCGTCACTGGCGTCAAAGTGCGTGAGACTGTGCCGGACCGGATTCTGGATGACGCCGAGGTCGAGCTGGTCGACCTTTCGCCGACGCTGCTGCGTCAACGTCTGGCGGCCGGCAAGATCTACCCACAGCCGCAAGCGGTTCGAGCGCTGCAGAACTTCTTTCGCGAATCGAACCTCACCGCGCTGCGCGAGCTCGCGCTACAACGGACGGCCGAGGGAGTCGAGGCCGCGCTCGAAGAATATATGCGCGGCGAGCAGGTTCCCGGGCCGTGGCCAACCATCGAGCGAGTCATGGCTTGCTTCACGGCGCACACTGACGCCGAAACGGTGGTTCGACACGCCTGGCGCCTGGCGCGCGGGCTGCACGCGGAGCTCCTGGCGGTGAGCGTCATCAAACGCCCGTTGGAGGATCTGCCCGAAGCGGAGCAGGCGGCGCTACGCCAGAATATTCAACTGGCCGAAGATCTCGGGGCTCGCGTCGTGACGGTCGTCGATTCCGATGTCGTGAACGGCTTGGTGCGCATCGCCGAGGGGAACAACGTCACGAACGTCGTGGTTGGCCGGCCTGATCTCGGGCCCATTCACCGGCGCCTGACACGATCAATGCTGGATCGGCTGCTGGAGCGGCTCGATTGCGTCGATGTCCATCTGGTCACGCCCTATCGCGTCACCTGCCCGTTGCCGAATCCGACTCAGGGCCCCGACCCTGAATAATCGGATCCGGCACCAGGCTACCCCCACGAGGGCTCGTCCGTATTCTCAGGTTGAAATTCCGCGGAGACGTCATGCGGGTTTCACTTCCGCTGACGCGTGTGAAACCATCCATGAGCAGGTTGCAGAAGGATTGCCCAATGGACTAGGAGCTGGGCGTCATAAATGTCGCCCCTACGGAGAACAATCGTAGGGGCGACATTTATGACGCCCTTCGGATTCAACTCCCTAGCCCTTGTCCATGTGCGACCGCTCTGAAAAATGCTCATGCGCGCGAACGTGCCCTCGCGCCGCCAATGGCACAGCAATCCAGTACCAGGCAATTAGCCCGATCGCCACGCCTCCCGAGGCAAGCAGGCCCGACACCCACGCCGACATACCAATCTGCCAACCAGCAGCGATTGCGGCGAAGACCCAGAGGGAAAGCCAAACTTCTCTCATCACGAGCACTCTATTCTCGTCGCCTCTCATGGCGGTTCCTCGACGGCGCCCACGTGTCGCGCAACTCGATCCTTCGACATGTCGATGAACAACGTTATTCAGGAGCGTATATCCGGGCGGGTAAAGACAATATCAGGGTTTGGAGAGAGGAGATAAGGATCGTTTCAGTGACCGCTACTGCAGCGGAATCCTACGTCGCGGCTGTTCGCTCGATTGGAAGCTAGGCACGAGGGGCCTTCCCGGTCTTCTCCGCCGGGAAGCCTTCGCCAACGTAATACGGCACGTCGATGGTGATCGTGTTGCGGCGCATGAACAGATGCGCCTTCAGCCGCCAGGCAGTCAAGTTGTGCAGCAGGTTCTCCCACCAATGGCGCGGAACGAACTCCGCCAGCACTACCGTCACCGGCCTTCGTGGATCCCGTTGGTCGATCATGTCGATGTACTCGAGCAGTGAGCCGATCAGCCGCCGGTAAGGTGACTCGACGATCACCAGCGGCACGCTCAGGTTGAAGGTGTTCCAACACTCGCGGAAACTCTCAGCCTCCTCCTGATCTTCAACGACGTGGACGGCGGTGACGTCGCTCGAGATCGACTGGGCGAAGTTCACCGCGGCCAACGCCGGTCGCTCCAAGCGACTGATCGGCACCACCACCATCGGCGCGATGGTGACCGGCAAGATCTGCTGGTTCGGTTGCGCCTCCAGCTCCTTTCCCAGCGTCACATAGTGGCGATGTATCCAGAGCATCACCATCACGAAGAGGGGGATCAGCAGCAGTACGATCCAGGCGCCGAGCATGAACTTGGCGATCCCGACCACGACGGCGACCACCGCCGTCGCCAGCGCACCGACGCCATTGAAGCCGGCGCGCATCCACCAGCGGCGATCCTGGTGGCGCAACCGCCACCAATGGCGCACCATGCCTCCCTGGCTGAGCGAGAAGGCCACGAAGACGCCCACGGTGTAGAGCGGGATCAGGTTCGTGACGCTCCCCCGAAAGACCACGATCAGGACCGCGGCGATAGCGGCCAGAAAGATGATGCCGGTATCGAACGCCAGCCGGTCACCACGGTATTGAAGCTGGCGCGGTAAGAACCGATCCTTGCCGAGGATGCTCGACAACCGCGGGAAATCGGCGAAGGCGGTATTGGCGGCGAGCAGCAGGATCAACGCCGTCGTGAACTGCACCAGATAGTGATAAGGGCTTCCCTCCCCGACCAGTGCCACGGCCAGCTGGTTGATGACCGTCTCGTGTTCAGTCGGGTCGGGCAGGATGCCGATATGGGTGACCAGAAAGCTCATGCCCAGAAAGATTGTGCCGAACAGTGTGCCCATGAAGATCAGGACCACGCGCGCGTTGACCGGCTCCGGCGATTTGAACGCTGGGACACCGTTGGATACGGCCTCTACACCGGTCAGAGCAACCGAGCCAGACGCGAACGCGCGCAGAACGAGAAGCAGGCTGAGGGCCTGCAAACCATATTGCTGGTTCCAGGCGGCGGGCGCCGTGTAGCTCGGAAGATTCCCAGTCGCGTAGCGGAAGAGTCCGTAGCCGAGCAAGCCGAATATGGCAAAGAGATAGAGATAGGTTGGCGCGGCGAAAATCGAGCCGCTCTCACGGATGCCGCGGAGATTGCCGATGGCAAGAAGGGCGATGCACGTGACGGCGATAACGACGCGAAAATCGAAGAGGGACGGAAAGATCGACGTGATAGCCGCCACACCCGCCGCAATGCTGACCGCCACGGTCAGGACATAGTCGATGAGGAGCGCGGCGGCGGCGATCAGGCCAGGCACGCGGCCGAGATTGTCGCTCGCCACGATGTACGAGCCACCCCCGCTGGGGTACGCCTGGATCGTCTGTTGATAACTGGTGACTACGATCGCCAGTACCAGGACGATGACCAGCGTCAATGGATTGGTCCAGCTGAGGGCCGCGACTCCGGCGATGACCAGCACGCGCATGATCTCTTCGGTGGCGTAGGCCGAGGAGGAGATGTTGTCCGAGGCGAAGACGGCCAGGCCCTTGAGCTTCGTCAACCGCTCGTGGGATTCATGCTCCGTCGGGATTGGCGAGCCGACGAGCTTCCGCCGTATCGATTGGCGGACGCTCCCGAACGAGCGCGTTGGATGGTCGGGATCACCGTGGGCCACGACACGGGCGACTGGCCGCGGCCGATCCGCCGTCTTTGAATCTCGCACGATGCGCACGTAGCGGTCGCCAGGGTGACGCCCTTGCTTGACCTCTTGCCATTCCATCGTCAGTGGCGAGCCCTGGTTAGTGCGCCCGGTGTCTCGACCGTCTGGTGGCGTGGCGTGCTTTTCCGTCTCGTCAGAATTCATCCCACATCTCATCCCGGGCGGGCGAACCCGTTCGGCCGCACCGCGCACGCGCCGCTGCTGAAGTCGCGAATCCTGGCCCGTGTGCCCCGGGCAAATTCGCATCTCCCTATCATCGGGGAGTTGGAATCAAGGATGTGTCAGGGTCGGGGCCACTGGGATCAGGAAGGTATCAAGATGTCGCTCGATCGAACACCCGATTCCGCATCGAGATCGGCTTGGCCTAACACTGATGCGAACCACTTGACAGATCGATACATGAGGAGCATAAATATCTAGTAACCTAGATAAATGGAGGTTCTATGATCGAATTTCACCTCGACAGCCGCTCCGGTGTCTCTCCCTATCTCCAGATCGTGCATCAGGTTCGGCACGCGTTGCGTCTGGGCATGTTAAAGGAGGGCGATCAACTTCCGACCGTCAAAGAAGTGGTCGCGAAACTGGCCATCAATCCCAACACCGTGCTCAAGGCCTACAAAGAGCTCGAGCACGGTGGTCTGGTGGCCGCGAGACCCGGCATCGGGACGTTCGTGATCAAGACATTGAGTGGCGCTTCGCTGATCGCGCTGGGTCCGCTGCGCCAGGATCTGCGGCGCTGGTTGACCAAGGCGCGTCGGGCCGGCCTTGACGACGAGAGTATCGAGGCACTCTTCATCGATTGTTTTCGTTCCGAAAGTGAAGAGGACGTAGCATGAGTGCGGTGTTGACCGCCACCGGGTTAGGTAAACGCTATGGGCGCCGCTGGGCGCTCGAGAACTGCACACTGGAGATTCCGTCCGGCCAGGTCGTCGGGCTGGTTGGCCCGAACGGAGCCGGCAAGACGACCCTGATGCACCTGGCAGTCGGCCTGCTCGCGCCGACGAGCGGATCCATTGACGTTCTCGGTAGTCGTCCC
Organism: uncultured Chloroflexia bacterium; assembly: GCA_963815715.1. GTDB lineage: Bacteria > Chloroflexota > Chloroflexia > Thermomicrobiales > Thermomicrobiaceae > CALAGB01. The sequence continues at coordinate 424,317 of CAWFHU010000002.1, forward strand.
GCCGAGAGTCCCGCGCAGCTCAGCCGCGTGGGGTTCGTCGCGCAGGAGACGCCAGTCTACGAATCAATGTCGGTCGGCGATCATCTGCGTCTTGGCGGCTGGCTTAACCCGAGCTGGGATCAGCAGGTGGCCGATCGCCGTATCGATCAGCTGGGCCTCGATCGCTCCCAGAAGGCGGGCAAGCTCTCGGGCGGTCAGCGCGCGCAGCTGGCACTCACCCTGGCCATCGCCAAACGACCTGAGCTGCTGATCCTGGATGAGCCGGTCGCCAGTCTGGATCCGCTTGCCCGTCGCGAGTTCCTACAGGGGCTGATGGAGGTGGTCGCCGAGCAGCAGGTGAGCGTGGTCCTCTCGTCCCATCTGGTCTCTGATCTGGAACGGGTCTGCGACTACTTGATCGTCCTGGTCGCCTCGCACGTGCAGGTGACTGGCGAGATCGAGAGCTTGCTGGCCAAACACTTCCGATTGACCGGTCCGCGCAGTTGTCTGGAGACGCTCCCGCCGAGCATTCACATCATCGAGCAGAGCCACACCGATCGACAGAGCACGCTCGTCGCCCGTGTTGAAGAACCGATTCTCGATCCCGCGTGGACTGTTGAGCGTATCGGATCTGGAAGATCTGGTACTGGCCTACATGCGGCAGACCAAACCGTCCGCTCCTGCCCGTCCGCAACTGGTGGAGGTGCAGCGATGATCCGGCTCGCCTGGCTCCAGTTCCGCCTGCAAGCCATCATCGTGGCCGGGATTCTGGCGCTTGCTGCCACCCTGTTCGTTATTTCCGGCCATAACCTCTACCATCTCTACAACACCACCGTGGGGAGCTGCACGGCCAACTCAGATTGCTCTCCCGCGCGGGACGCATTTCTCAACAATCATGTGATTCTGCGACAGCTCCTCGGCTTGTTGATCCTCCTGGTACCGGCGCTGCTGGGGATCTTCTGGGGCGCACCCGTGGTGGCGCGTGAATACGAAAGCGGCACCTTCCGCCTGGTCTGGACGCAGAGCGTCTCGCGAGACCGCTGGCTGCTGACCAAACTGGGCCTGATGGGGATTGCCAGCGTCATTGTGGCCGGAGCGCTCGGCCTCCTCTTCACCTGGTGGTCGCGACCGTTTGTGAGGATCACTGCGGATCGGTTCAACCCCGGCAACTTTTGACGAGCGGGGCGTGGTGGTGATCGGCTATGGCCTCTTCGCCTTCGCGGTGGGGCTCACGGCCGGTGTCGTGATCCGGCGAACCCTGCCGGCGATGGCCGTCACCTTGGTTGGGTTTCTCGCTACTCGGATAGCGTTCACCTTTCTCGTGCGGCCGCATCTGATGCCGGCGCATCAAATGAGCTTGCCGATTCAGTCGGGCGAAGGATTGGGATTTTCGCCTAGCTCCGCGGGCATCACCTTCTCACTCGGCACGCCCAGCATCGACAACGCCTGGGCGATCTCGAGCAAGCTCGTCGACACCGCGGGCCACACCGCCTCGAACAGCGCGCTCCACAGCTTCATGGTCAACGCCTGTCCGGCCATTGTGAATGCGGTGGGTGCTGGGCCCTCAACCAGCGGGGTGAATCACGCACCGGCCGATCCATCCGTCTTCAAAGACTGTGTCATCAAGCTCTCCCAGAACTATCACCTGGTGGTGAGCTATCAGCCGGCTGACCGCTACTGGACCTTCCAGTGGGCCGAGATGGGCATCTACATGGCGTTGTCTCTGTTGTTGGCAGCGTTCTGCTTCTGGTGGGTGCGTCACCGCATCGCGTGATTGGACGAAGGACCTGCACATGTTTCAACTCACCTGGTTGCAATTTCGACTTCAGTGGCTCGTGGCAATGTTGGCTCTTATGGTCGTGGCGGTCATCGTTGGCCTCACCGGCTTCCACCTTGCTCACCTCTACGACACGGACGTAGCGCCCTGCCTGGTTCAGGGGCAGGCGATTGGGAGCGCGGGGAGCTGCGGGATTACGCTGACCTCCTTCATCCACAGCGATGCACTCCTGCAGAACGTGCTCCGCGACGTCTTGCTGGCAGCCCCGGCGCTGCTCGGCATCTTTTGGGGGGCACCGCTGGTCGCGCATGAGCTGGAGAGCGGCACGTTCCGGTTGGTCTGGACGCAGAGTGTCTCGCGGCGGCATTGGCTGGCGATCAAGCTCGGTGTGGTGGGGCTGGCGAGTGCGGCCGTTGTCGGACTGCTCAGCCTCATGATCACCTGGTGGTTCAACCCGATCGATCGGGTGAACGCCAACGTCATCTACTGGCAGGGACCGATCAACCTCAACCTCAACCGGTTCGACCCGTCAGTGTTCGACCTGCGCGGGATCGTACCGGTTGGCTATGCCCTCTTTGCCTTCGCGCTCGGCGTCACGGCCGGACTTCTCGTCCCGCGTATCCTGCCGGCCATGGCGATCACGCTGCCGCTGTTTATCGGTGGCCGGTTCGCCGTTACCTGGATCCGGCCGCACCTGATCGCGCCCGTGCGCCAGAGCCTGGCACTCGTTTGGGGTCCCGGCGCCGGCATTGCTCAGGGAGGCACCGGCACGGGTTTCTTTGTCATTCCACCGACCCCCAAACTGCCGAACGCCTGGATCTACTCGAATGTGTTGGTCGATCAGTCCGGGCACGCTCCAACCAGCCAGTTCCTGCAGAGCACATGTCCGGCGCTTACTGTTGACCTCTCTGGCCCCGCCAGCAACGTCGGCAGTGGGAGCGTCTCGGCAACAGCCGCGCCCGGACCGGGTGGCCCGGCCGAACAGCAGGTCCACGCGTGCGCATCAGCCATCGCCGCGCAGTTCCACCAGGTCGTCACCTATCAACCGGCCGACCGCTACTGGGCGTTTCAGGGACTCGAGACGGCGATCTTCATTGCGCTCGCGCTGCTGCTGGGGTGGTTCTGCTTCTGGTGGATCCGCTATCGTGTGGCCTGAAGTCCCGCGTTCCCGCAACACCTTGCGCTCATTTGATGCCGCTCCGGTCTTACTCCGGAGCGGTCTAGAGCATCTTTCAGAGCGGTCGCACATGGACAAGGGCTAGGGAGTGCTGTTGAATCCGAAGGGCGTCATAAATGTCGCCCAGCTGCTGGTCCATTGGGCAATCCTTCTGCAACCTGCTCTAATGTGTCGAATTCGTTCCTCCCCAACCGACAAGATGACAGAGGACGATCGAATGCGGCGTAGCTCGCCGCGGCTGTTCACATTAGGGAGCACACAATGGAACAGAAGAACCTGGATATTTATGGAAACGAGCCGCTTCCCTGGTCGCGCGTAGAGGCGGCGTTGGAGTCAATCGAGCCGATGACTACCTGGTGGCTGTCGACCATATGCCCAGACGGACGGCCGCACTGCACGGGAGTCGGCGCCAGGTGGTTGGAGGGCCCGATCTACTTCACCAGCGGGGCCGGGGCTCGCAAGAGCCGCAACCTGGCAGGGAATCCAAACTGTGTCATCTCAGTATCACTTCCGGGTCTGGATCTGGTGATCGAGGGGACGGCCGCTCGCGTCACCGATCAGGCGACGCTGGAACGAATCGCCGCCAGCTATGCCTCCGACGGGTGGCCGGTAACGGTGACTGACGGCGCGTTCACGGCGCCCTACAGCGCGCCGAGCGCTGGGCCGCCGCCATGGGATCTTTACGCCATCACGCCGGGGACGGCGTTTCTGGTGGCGACGGCTGAACCCTATGGTGCGACGCGCTGGCGCTTCGACTGATCGGCTCATGACACCGTGATCGTCTGCCGTGCTGCTATGCTGCGCGCATGATTCGCGTGCTCATCACCGGCATGTCCGGCACCGGAAAATCGACCGTCATCGCCGAGCTCGCCGCGCGCGGCTATCGTGCCATCGACACCGACTACGATGACTGGCACGAGTGGGTCGAAGTGGACGGCGAGCTCGACTGGGTCTGGCGGGAGGATCGCATGCATGAACTCCTGGCTTCCGATGATCCTGGGCTCCTTTTCGTCAGCGGTACGTCGGTGAATCAGGGGATGTTCTACCCGCGATTCGACCACGTCATCCTGCTGAGCGCCCCGACACCCCTCATCGTCGCACGTCTGGAGAAACGCACGAACAATCCCTTTGGCAAGAGTTCGGAGGAGCTGACACGCGTCCTTGGGCACATCGAGACGGTCGAACCGCTCCTGCGCCGCGGCGCTACAGCCGAGATCCGCACCGACGTCCCCATCCGGCAAGTCGTTCAGACGATCCTGGATTTGGTGATGCCGGGAGGGGGCGGTTGATAGGCGCGTGCTCCTCGTACGTTCGTAGGGGCGCGATTCATCGCGTCCGCCTGATGCCCCTTCGTTCCGCACCTACATCACCACGGCTTTCACCCAGAACACCTGGGGGTTAACCCTACGTCCAAATTTCATGTAAGCCGCGTAGTGCCATCGACCTCTCATCCCTAGGATGGAGATATGGAATTTGGCGGGTGTGGTTCGTGACGAGCGATCGATGTCGCATTGCGATGCACTTGATTCAGGAGGACACGTGGCTCTTTTCAGAAGCACCACGGATGAGCGAAACCCGATGAGACTGGTCCCGAGCGACCGGAGCGAGCAGCAGATCATCGCGGCTATGGACGTGAGAAAGGTCTATGATACTGGGAAGATGGAGGTTCCCGCGCTGCGGGGAGTCGACTTCACCGTCTCTCGTGGTGAGATGGTCGCCATCATGGGGCCGTCCGGCTGTGGCAAGACCACACTCCTCAACTGCCTCTCCGGACTCGACACCATCAATGATGGCCAGATCCTGATCGCCGGGACCGACATGGCCCGCATGTCGGACAACGCGCGCACCACGTTCCGCGCCAGGGAGATGGGCTTCGTCTTCCAGTTCTATAACCTCCTGCCGGTCCTGAGTGCGGTCGAGAACGTTGAGCTTCCCTTGCTCGTCAGTGGCGTCAAACCCAAGACGGCGCGCGAGCAAGGCATGCAGGCACTCACACAGGTTGGGCTCGAGAATTGGGCCGGGCAGAAGCCGGGTGAGCTCTCGGGCGGCCAGCGGCAGCGCGTCACCATTGCCCGTGCGCTGGTGAACCAGCCGTCGATCGTCTGGGCGGATGAGCCGACCGGGGATCTCGACACGGAGACAGCCGACGACGTGATGCGGGTGATGCGCGAGCTGAACCAGCGCAACCAGCAAACATTCGTGGTCGTGACCCACGATCCCCGCATCGGCGAGATGTGCGATCGCATCATCCGCATGCAAGACGGTAAAGTGATCGACGAGGGTCTCGCCGCCGCTTGAGGCAGGCACTCAACCCTGAATGAGGGGAAGGGGACAAACACCGTGCAAAAGATGTTCGGCATTCCGATGAGCGACATCATGGTGGTCCTGCTCATCCTGTTTGCAATCTGCCTGAGCTCTGGTCTGTGGGTACTACTGCGGCATCGCGTGATCTTCAAGATGGGTATGCGCAACGTCCCGCGGCGACCGGCGCAGACCACGCTGATCGTCATCGGCTTGATGCTCAGCACGCTCATCGTTTCCGCCGCACTGACCACCGGCGACACGCTCAATAACTCCATCACCAGCGTGGTCTACAAGACGATGGGGAACACCGATGAGCTCGTGGTTCTCTCGGCCGGGAACAAGAACTCGGACGCTTCCTCGGTCGGAAACGCATACTTCCCTGAAAGCGTCGCCACCGATCTCAAAGCCAAGCTCGACCCGAGCGCTCCCATCGATGGCTTGATGCCCGCGTTAGTCGATCAGGTTCCGACGATCAACACCAGCAACAACCTGCACGAGCCCTCGATATCGCTGGCCGGCATCGACCCGGCGGGCATGACGGCCTTTGGTGTGTTGAAAGACGTCAAGGGCAACACCATCGACTTCGCCAATCTGCCGGCCGACAGCGTGGTTATGAGCAAGACGGCCGCCGAAAAGCTGAACGCCAAGGTTGGCGATTCGCTCACGGTCTACACCAACAACCAGCCGCATCAGCTCACGGTGGCCGCCATCGCTCCAGACAGCTTCTTGAGCGGGGCCGTCAATATCGGTGGTGACTCGGCCGGTGGATTCTCGATGCCGCTGAAAGAGGCGCAGCAGATCACCGGTCACACGGGCCAGATCAGCGCGATCGCCGTCTCCAACACCGGTGGTGTCAAGGATGGCGTCAAGTACTCCGATGCCGCCGTGGCTGCTGTCGACAACGCGCTTGTCGGGACGTCCTACCGCGCGGTGGCGTTGAAGCAGAGCACCGTCAAGGTGGCCGAACTGGCTGGGAACCTCTTCACCAGCATCTTCCTTGTGCTGGGTCTCTTCTCGATCGCGGCCGGCGTTCTCCTGATCTTCCTGATCTTTGTCCTACTGGCTGCCGAGCGGAAGCCGGAGATGGGCATGTCTCGCGCCGTCGGTATGAAGCGACGCCAGCTGACACAGATGTTCCTGGCCGAGGGCATCGCCTATGACCTGGCCTCGGCCGCGGTCGGCGCCGCACTCGGTGTCGGGGTCGCCTTCATCATCACTACCTTCATCGGCCACATCATCGGGAACGCCTTCAACATCACTCCGATCGTGACCTGGCGTAGTCTGGTGATCGCCTACACGCTGGGTGTCATCGTCACCTTCATCACCATTACGATCTCCTCCTGGCGTGTCAGTCGCCTCAACATCGTGGCGGCCATCCGCGACATCCCGGAAGCGACCATGGCCAAGGCCGGCCGCCGCTGGCTGATTTTTGGGATCCTCGGCATCCTCGTTGGCGCTTTGCTGATGTGGGTTGGCCGTAACTCCGATCAGGCCTTCCCCTTCACCATGGGAGTCTCGCTGGTCCCGCTCAGTCTCGCCGTGGCACTGCGACGCTTCGGTCTCCCAGCCCGCGCGCTCTACACCGTCGCGTCCCTGCTGGTGCTGGCCTATTGGCTGGTTCCGGATAGCTGGACAAACTGGATGAGTGGCGGAAATCTGAACGGCGGCATGGAGATGTTCTTCGTCTCCGGCATCATGATGGTGGCCGCCGCGACGCTGGCGATCATCTGGAACGCCTCATTGCTGACGGGATTGGTCAGCTTCCTGGGTCAGGCCTTCAGCCGCTGGTTGCCAGCGGTCAAGACGGCGGTGGCCTATCCGACGGCCAGCAAAGGCCGCACCGGCATGACCATCGCTATGTTCAGCCTGATCATCTTCTCGCTGGTCATGATGGCGACCATCAATGCGAATCTGGTGCAGCTCTTCACCACCAAAGACGCTGGCGCGGGTTACGACATCCAGGCGACACAGGCACCCAACAACCCGATCACCGATTTCAAGCAGACGCTGCAACAGAAGGGCGTCGATTCGAGCAAAATCACCGCGGTTGGGCAGGTGCAGGTGATTGGCGGCGAATCGACTGAAGTGCGCATGGCCGGAGCGACCGACTGGAAGACGTATCCGGTTGACGGGCTTGACGCGGAGTTCATCAACAACGCCAGCGCGCCGTTGCAGACCCGCGCGACCGGCTACGCCACGGATCAGGACGTCTGGAACGCGGTTCGCGACAACCCTGATCTGGCCATCGTCGATGGCAACGCTCCGCAGCAAGGAGGCGTCGGGTCCGGCGGCAACGGCTTTCAACTCATAGGCGTTACCCAGAACGACAAGACCATGCAGCCGACCAAGATCGAGCTGGGTGATCCATCCACGGGCAGCAGCCGAACCGTCACGGTCATCGGCGTGCTTGATACCAAGGTCTCGATGTTCCAGGGCGTGATGATGAACAAGCAGGGGTTCGATCAAACCTTCAAGCAACCGGACACCATCGCGTACTACATCAACGTTGCGTCCGGGGTCGATGCCAAGGCCTATGCCCAGTCGATCGAAGCCAGCCTGATCACCTACGGCGTCCAGGCGGACTCGATCCACGACCTGCTGCAATCTCAGTCGAGTCAGGAGCAAGGCTTCCTCTACCTCATCGAAGGCTTCATGGGGCTGGGTTTGCTCGTCGGCATCGCGGCGCTGGGTGTCGTCTCCTTCCGCTCGGTGGTGGAGCGGCGCCAGCAGATCGGGATGCTGCGAGCTATCGGCTATCAGCGCAAGATGGTCTCGGCCAGCTTCCTGATCGAATCTTCAATGATCACGGTGCTCGGCGTGGCCTCCGGCACGTTGCTCGGGCTGATCCTGGCGCACAAGCTCTTCACCAGTGGAGACATCGGCGGTTCGGGGGTGAGCAGCTTCGTGATACCGTGGCTCGAGGTGGTCGTCTTCATCGCCATCTCGGTGGGCGCCTCGCTCTTGATGGCCTACATCCCGTCCCGCCAGGCGGCACGGGTACCCATCGCGGAGGCGCTGCGCTACGAGTAGCGCGCATCGCGTCAAACACCTTGTAGGGGAGCACCTTGTGTGCTCCCGGTATACATGTGGCGCATCCACAGCGGGAGCACACAAGGTGCTCCCCTACGTACGTACGCGGGACTTGCGGATCAAGAGGAACAAGTTGAAGGTCGAGGAACAATTCAGCGATGAGCGCGTAGCGGCGCTCTACGACGTCTTCCACCCGCCACTCGAGCGGGACGACTACCGCTTCTACATTGAGTTGGTGATGGGAGCCGATTCGGTCCTCGACGTCGGCTGCGGCACCGGAGCGCTGCTGCACGAGGCGCGGGTGCGTGGCCACAGCTGGTCGGCTCGTTGGGCTCGACCCTGCGCCCGGGATGCTCAGCCTGGCTCGGCGGTGGACTGACGTCGAGTGGGCGCAGGGTGACCTCTCACAGGTCGATTGGGAGCGCGAATTCGATCTGATCGTCATGACCGGCCACGCCTTCCAGGAGCTGAGAGAGGATGAGGTCATCTTGACCGCACTCAAGGCGGCCCGCTCGGCGCTGACTGACGACGGACGCTTCGTCTTCGAGACGCGCAACCCGCTGGTGCGTGGCTGGGAGCGTTGGGCGACGCAGTATTCGGGCGAGGTCGTGGATGCCAATGGTGACGTTGTGCGGCGCGAGCACCGTCTGGTGCAGCCGGTCGAAGGAGAGATCGTCCGCTTCACCACCATCTACTCCAGCTCGAACTGGTCGACACCCTTCGTCAGCCACGGTGCGCTCCGCTTCCTCCCGCGCGAACGCCTGGCGGAATTGCTGGCCGAGGCGGGGCTGGCGATCGAGAAGCAGCTTGGGGATTGGGACGGCCAGCCGTTCACCGACGCCAGTCCCGAGATCATCACGTTCGCTCGGCGTGGGTGATTTGTGTGGGTGGTGACGTCGCAAATGTAGTGGCGGGCGTCCCTGCCCGCCTTCGTCGCGCGAATGGGAGCCCCATGGTTGGCATGAGTCGTCGAGCAAAACCCTGACGAATCGCGTTTGAGGGTGCCTGGAAACCGGCGCTCCACATGCCACGAATTCTCTATCGATTGGCGTCGGGGAACGGGCTACGAAGGCGGGCAGGGACGCCCGCCACTACGATTGGCCGCGTGCGTTCAACCCAGGTTGAGTGCCGATCACCGTGCTCAGCGCAATGCGCGGTAATGGGCCGGGGTCAGGCCGAAGGCGGCGCTGAACATGCGTGAGAAGTGGGCCTGGTCGGCGAACCCGGCGTCGTACGCCACGTCGCTCAAGGCCCACCCCTGGGAGATCCCATCTCGCGCGGCATCCAGGCGCCGCATCAGCGAGTAGCGGTACGGACTGGTGCCGCAGACCAGACGAAATTGGCGGGCAAGCTCGTAGCGGCTGAGACCGGTGACGACTTCGAGCTCGCCGGAATGGACCACGCGAGTCGTCTCCGTATCCAGGAACTCGCGGGCTCGTTGCACCGCCTCGACGTCGACGTGACGCGGAGTGTTTGCATGGGTGGTGTCGGCATCCGCCCGGAGTAGCCCCTCCGCCAATTGCAGCAGCAGCGAGTCCAGAGCCAGCGGCTCCCGCTCATCGTCAAAGGCGCTGCTGACGGCCTCGGCGAGCTTGGCGCTGCTAACGACGGGATTACGCACGAACGGGAGCGTGCCCACGCCGTTCAAGGTGCGCACCGCCTCGAAGATCAGGGCCGGTTCGACGTAGAGTTGGCGATAGCCGAAACCGGCTGGCGTGGCCGGGAAGCCGTCATGCAGCTCGTCCGGATGCAGCACCACCACCTGACCCGGCAGGCTGATTTCGCGCTTGCCGCGATAGTCGAACGCCTGCACGCCCGAAGTCGTCACGCAGATGGCATAGGTGTCGTGGCGGTGCTTGCGGTAGGCTGGCCCGCCGAACCAGGCCTCCAGCAGCTCGACGCCCTCCTCCGGCCCATCGCTGCGCATCCAATCGCCGGGAAACTCGCCGCACGATCGTTCAAGACCGGCCCCGCTCGACTTCTTACCATTACCGAACATGGATACCCGCTTCCGGCTCCCGTTTATGGGAAGGAGCACCGCCCGTGAGCGTCGGACTCGCCGTTCCGTTTCTCCTCTTCGCGTTGGTGGCCGCGATCACGCCCGGACCGAGCAACCTGATCCTGACCTCGACCGGTGCCGCGGTTGGCGTGCTGCGCGGTCTTCCGGCGCTGATTGGGCAGGTGCTCGGGATGGGACTCATGCTCTTCATTCTGGCCTTCGGTCTCGGGAGTCTGATTCTGAACCGCACCTGGATTTTACAGGGGCTGAAGTGGTGCGGCATCGCCTTCCTGCTGTGGCTGGCCTGGAAGATCGCCACCTCGGGTCACAGCGAGGACAAGGCCGAACGCATGCGTGTCGGGTTTTGGGGCGCGGCCGCGTTTCAATGGGTCAACCCCAAAGCCTGGATCGTCTGCGCGGCGGCGGTCGGAACTTACTTCCAGGCGGAGACGGGGAGCCCGTTCGGCCGCGCTATTGCGCTGGCGCTCCTCTTCATCCTGGTGGCGCTACCGAGCTGCTTCCTCTGGCTGGCGGCCGGAGCCAGCCTGCAGCGACTGCTGCGCACGCAGCGCTCAGCAAAGGTCTTCAACGTCACCATGGGCGCTCTGCTGGTCGGCTCGATCGCGTTGTTTGTGCATTAGGATGGTACAGCCAGCGTCATCCCGCGTACGGTGATTAACCGCCATGCTTGGGGACGTGCAGTGACGCTCGCATGTCTCGTAGGGGAGCACCTCGTGTGCTCCCGGCGTAGCTCGTCCGTACACATTCAGGAGCACACGAGGTGCTCCCCTACAACTACCCACGTCCGTTCGTAGGGGCGACATTCATGGCGCCCACAGAACCGGGAACCAAACTCGTCAACTGGGTGCGATCAGCTCCACCAGCGCCACCTCGTTGCCGTCGGGGTCGAGGGTCGTCGACTTGTGGCCAGCGCCGGTCACTTCTTCGATCGGTCCGGGCGTGATGCCGCGATCCGCGATCTCCGCCAGTGTGGCTTCGAGATCGTCGACGATCAGCGTGACGACGCCGCGACCGGCGCGGTCTGAATCGGCCAGGATGTAGACCGACGCGGTTTCCGCGACCTGCCAGACGGCTTCTTTATCGTTCGGCAAGAACGTGGGTGGTCGACCAAAGAAGCGCTCGTACCAGGCGGCCGCCAGATCGCGATTCGTCACCATGAGGCACGCAAAGGCGTAGCTGATGTTCAACGTGTACTCCATTTCCGCAACGCCGGGCGAGGCGTCGTCATGAGACCATTGTCGCCGATGCCGCTCTTGAGCGGGCAACCGGATTAGCTCGAATTCTATCCCCACACCGAAACGATGCTGCATCACGCGCGAACGGGATTTGAACATTTCAAAACGTTGCCGTACAACGGTTCTAGTGTTTGTGTCTCGATCCGGATGTGAAGAGGGCGATAATCGTGGGCTCGTACGTTCCCTTGCTGGTGGTGTTCGGCGTTCTGGTTTTCTTCGTGGTTCAGGGAAGGTGGGGATCTGGTCCCCAGCAGGGCTCGCCGTACGATGCGGAGGAAACGAGCTCCTTCAATCGGAACGACGCTCGCCATTGGCTCGGCGGCTTCATCTACAACAATCCCGACGATCCGGATCTGATGGTGCCCAAACGCTTCGGGATTGGCCGGACGCCGAATTTCGGCCATCCGATCGGGAAGCTCATACTGGTTGTCCCGCTCTTGCTGGCGCTTGGCCTGGTCATCTTCAATACCGTGTCGCACCACTGAGGCTGACTGCTCGAACCAATCCGCATCGGCTGCAGACTGCGTTCAGTCGACGATCTCTCCCGCCTCGAGCCGCGTCAGTGTTCGCGACGGACAGAACAAGCAGCTATTACACCGCCGCCCAATCCTGGGCGAAGAGGTAATCCGCGAAGCGATCGGTCAGGTGAAGATCGGTGAGGGCATCCAGGAAGAGGAACTGCCCCTGCGGGTTGACCTCCAGCCAGACCGGCTCATCCTCCGGCGTGAGCTTGATATCGATGATCCCCATTTCCAGCTCAAGTGCGTCCAGCACGTCGCGGACCCGGCGGCGCAGTGCATCACTCACGACGTAGCTGCTGATTGGAACGTTGAGGTTCGCTCGCCAGTCGAGATCGGACGTCTCGATGAGCGCCGCGTGGGTTTGTGAACCGAAGGCGACTAAGCGCAGGTGCTCGGTTGCCTGGGATGTACTCCTGATAGATGGCCGGCGCCGCCTGGAAGGAATCGGCGTCAAAGACATCGGGGTCTCGCAGCTTGCGCGTCTCGAGAAACGGCCCGGGCGCGCCGACGATCGGCTTGACGATCACCTCTCCGGAACAGAATTCGAAGAAGTCTTTCACATCGTCCCGCGACTGCGACACGAGGGTTTTAGGGACGCGAAAGCCGCATTCAAACGCGGCCTGGAGCTGCACAATCTTGTCGGATGCTCGGGCGGTGGCGTCTGGCGTCGATATCCACAGGCCGCGAAAGTGAGTCGCGAGGTACCCAAGCAAGCCGCCGCGCGCATCGTTGTCGATGATGGCGCGGGCATGCTCGTCTTCGACTAGCCGATCGAGGATCTGATGGGCGGTGACGGTGCGCAGCCAGAGGACGCCCGCGTCGCCGACTGAGATCGCATCGCCGTCGGACGTGAGCACGCGATCGCCCGGATCGTAGTCGATGCCGTAGCTGAGCGCGTCCCGCTGAGCGACGCGATCGCACTCGATGATGTGGCAGTCGTGGTGTCCCCGTTGTCGTAAGGCATCTCGCACCGTGAGCGCGTGCAGATCACCACTGACGGTCACGATCAGGATCATGGGTGCGCTCCAATCCGGGCGATGACGACATGTGCATGGGATCGGAAAGTCTGGGTTGATGTCCGCCAGCCAGCCGGCGACGAAGGTGGGGCCTCAGTACGTGACAACGGGCGCGTTGGGTCCAGCCAGTGGCCCGGCGTTCAGCGATGTTGCGAGATGTGACACAAAGGATGGGGTACGGTCGTCAGGCTCCTGGGCTGATGCAGCCGGACGCCGTCTCGTCTACAGCGCAAGCATGCCGCAGTCGTCGGAGCAACCGCATGAACACGTTTCGCACGCTCGACCGCGCATGTTGGACGCGTCGATCGAGATTCCATAGAAGTTGCGCAGGTCTGCTTCCCATTGTTTCAGCTGTTCAGGTCTATCGAGGACGACGTAGCCGAAGCTTTGGGTCTGCAAAACGACCGGAGGTTTCCCGAGCTCGATCTTGGCTTCGCCAACCCGTAGACCCTCGGAGAGAGGTGCTCCGATGGCAGTGTGAATCTGTCGATGTTCAGCCATTCTGCCTCCCTGGTTGAATGATCGCTGGTTGCTGGGCACACCGGCTGGAGAATTCAAACTAGCACAGCGTGAGAATCAAAGTCAATATATGCGGATATGTTACCTTTGTGCTAGGAAAATCGTACTATGGACAATCAATCGGTCAACAGGCTACGCTGTGTGCTATTCAGGTTCCGCTCTCTTCAAAGGAAGCCGCTGCCTCGACTTTCGACGAACGTCGTCTAACCGGCTTGCTGCTCGTCGACAACCTTGGCTTCTACTGCGATCTCGATCGGGTTGAAGATCTGACAGTCAGCCGTTGATGGACCGGGAAGCCGCAAGCAACCGATCACGGTCTGAACGACGCCGACTTACGAACCCGTATGCACATGAGACCATGCTGATTCGCTTTTGGACCAACGCAGGTGACCGGTGCATTGTTGCGCAACTGGTCTCAGCGGTGTCGACAGCTCGTGCTGCCGGGCGCTGACGTGTCGTCACGTCGTCAACGGAAGGGGGCGAAATGTCTGATGATCGGGGTCCCATGGCGGAGGGAAACGCGAAGGCTCAGTCTATCGCAGCGGGAAGATTCGCGAACCGCCGCGATCTGTTGAAGACGGCGACCGGTGTGGTTGCAGCCACCGTCGTGGGCGGGGCTATCATGGAGGCGAGCGGCGGCAAGGCCGAGGCCGCACCCGGAGGGCAGCCGGGCCGCGGCGGCAATTCAAACGTCAGCGTTTCTATAGCGTCGCAGCGGGTATCCGTGAGCTTCGATGCGCTTGGGTTCCATTTTGAGGCGTCGCGACCGGTCGATCCGGCATCGGGGCAACCAACTGGTGGCGTTGAATATCCACCGGTGGTCGTCGTGAAGGAGACGGACGCGTCGACTCCCAAGCTGCTCCTGGCGCTGGTCGAAGGGATCGCGCTGGACACCGTCGAGATAAAGTGGGATGCGGGACAGGGTCAGTCCCAGACGAAGATCGAGCTGCGGCTTTCGGACGCCTTGATCACCAATATCGAGCAATACAATCACTTCAATGCCGCTGAGTTTCTGAGTGCTGATGATCCGCGCGTCTTGGAATCCGTTTCCATGAACTTCGCGAAATTGACCATACTCGATATCAACGGCTAGCGTGCCGTCTGCCGCTACGCCGGGCGAGCGCCGATCCAACGCTAGACACCGTCGGTGGACTGCCGCGATAGGTCTGGATAAAAGTCGCCTAGCACGTCTTGAATGGCGTCCAGGTGGCGGAGCCAGGACGGCACCTCGCGCGATGCACGAGCATTCGTCATGAGCAGGTCAGTGCGAGGGAGTTTCGGCCACGTGGCCACGATTTCGTCCATTTCGCCGGCGTCGATCCGCGCCGTGAGGCGTTCGATTCGATCGTACGCGTTGAGCAGGTAGGCGTAGAACTCCAGGATCGAGAAGTGGGTGGCCGCCGGAGCGGCGTCGACTCGCTCGTTCCAGCGTGCGAGCACCTCCGAGTAGATGTCGAATTGCATCCGCCCGCTGTTGAGCGATCGGCGCCACTCGAGCTCCTGCCGCGCATCGAGTACCCATGAACCGGCCGGACAAAGCGCCTGAGGACTCTGCTTCAGCTCGTCGTTCAGTATCGACATGGGATAGACGCGGCAGGCGACCGGCCGAATCGCGTGGATACCGCAGCGTTCAAGCCCGTTCTTCATGCGGATGAGAAAAATGCATGGACCCCGTTGCGTGACTTTGCCTCGCGACCCCCAACGACGTTTGTCCAGTCCCAGCCCGTAGTTCTTCCCGTTCGGCTCGAGACGAAACCCGCCCAGGCTGGCGTTGTCTTGCGATACGACGACGGTGAATTCCTCCGGTCGCAGTCGCAATTGCGTACTGATCAACCACACGTCATGCCCACACAGGTTCACGACGTAATGGTGACAGCACGCGCCGGTGCAATTGCAGGCTCTGCACTGAACGTCTTCCGCGTCGCTCATCTGCCCGTCAGTTCTGGATTCGTGGCGATTCCGTCGTACATGACCATCAGCACCCGGCAGAAATCGACCAGACCGAACGTCGACTCGGCTGGAGTCGAGAGCACGTACTCGTTCCAGCCCGTGAGCACCGCGGTGAACTCCTCACGCGCGTCCTTGAGCTCGTCTATTAGGGCGCGCTCCTCTTCAAGGTCCATGTCAGACAATGCCCAACGACGACAGGTGCAGGGTGTTTCGCTCGCCGTGCAGAGGACGTCTTGCACCAGTTGAACCGGGAAGCTGCGGCACACAGTCGGCCGCACAGCACCCAAACCGCAGCGCCGGTGACCGGAGCGCGTGCGCATCAAAAAGATGCAGGGCTTCGTCCGGATCGTGCCGTGTCCGGAACCATCAGCCAACGCGAGCCGGTAGTGGATCTGGTCATGGCCGAGGATGAACGTGTCCGGCCCCGCTGGAGCCTCGTAGTGGATGAGAAACGACCACGGATCGACGTCGAGGGCTCGCGCGATGCGCCAGACGTCGCGTCCGGTCACAGTGACGAGACGTTCGTAGCAGCACGTCTTCTGTTTGCAAGCGAGCCAGATGGCTTCCTTGCGGGTGAGTGTCTCGGGGGCCACGGATCAAACTCAGCATTCTGGCGAACGATCTCGGCGGCGGACGGGAATGTACGGAGTATATCGCCATCGGCACGCTGAAGAAGGTGCGGCGCATTTCGACGTTCAGCGGTCGGTCAACAAAGCGGGACTACGCTCCAGTTTCGATCTTCAGTATCGAGCGTCTCCGCTGATGCTGGAGGAAGTGGTCATATGGAAAGTGCCATGGGCGCGCTTTGCGTTGAGAAGCTGAGGAACGCCCCTATCTCCCGTGCCCCGGTGGCCACGTGCCCAACGACTTGCCGATGCGGATCATAGGGGGTCTGTGTTCACGTAAGGGGATATATGCGCAATCAAGGTATCGGATGAACTCCAACATCGATTGCGGCCCCCATAGCTCCTCGCGATCCACAGCGTCATCATCTGAAGTCGACGCTCGAGGACAAGAAATACCCTTCTGAGAGAATAACTAACAATAGAGCCTGTACTTCCTTGCGATCCTTATGAACACGCGCTATTGTCCCATCAATATACGTCGTGCCAGCCAGTCCAGTGGTAGCAAGCGACATCAAGGAGAACGTCAACCGTGACACGTCAATCTCACGATGACGACAGCCTTTCAGGTGTGTCGCTCTCACGTCGCGAGCTGATCAAACGTGGAGCTGGGATTGGTCTAGGCGTCGTCCCACTGCTGTCGGCCGCCTCTCACGTATCTGCTTCGCCTCTTGGTCCTGATGCGGCCCTTGCGAGATTCCAATCTGCATCTCGCTTCCAATCGGTCTGGTCAGCGACCGACCAAGCCGTGGCCAATGGATCCGTCAGTCGCACCTGGCTCTGGGGGCCAACGCCGATCACGCAGATTCAGGAACCCTATGCCGAAGCCCCTGGCGGGCAGCGCACCGTGGTCTACTACGACAAAGCCCGCATGGAGGACAACAGCTATCGGGCCTCAGCACCGTGGGATGTCACCACCGGCCTCCTGGCCAAGGATTTGATCCTCGGGCAACGCCAAACTGGGGACAACCAGTTCGAACGACATCTTCCGGCCGAGATTCCTGTCGCGGGGGATTTCAATGACCCCAACGGCCCTCGATATCGATCATTCAAAGGGCTGCTCGGATACCAACCCGTCCCGGTTGATTGGGCCATCACTCAGACCGTCGATCGCTTTGGTCGAGTCGCGAATGACCCAAGTCTCGGGAGTCACGGAGTAACCGCGGCTCGATTGATCACCGAGACGAACCATGCGCTCTCCTCAGTCTTCGCGTCGTTTCTCGACACGTATTCCGGACAACCGTATGGGAATGTCTATTACCTAACGGGATTCCCGATCACCGAAGCATACTGGGCAACCGTACGGGTGGGCGGCGTCGACAAACAGGTTCTCATCCAAGCGTTCGAACGCCGCGTTCTTACATTCACTCCGGAGAATCCAGCTGGGTGGCAGGTCGAGATGGGGAACGTCGGTCAGCACTACTATGAGTGGCTGTACGGAGCGATGACACCGGGTCCAACGGATCACGTTCTCCCAGTCCCTACGCTCTCGCAGATTGTTCGACAGAAACACTTGACCGTGGCCACTACGGTAATCCCAGGCCTCTTCGGCGACCATGAGTACGTTACGATGGCGACCGATATTGCAAACAAGATACAAATCGCAGGGGTCATCCAGTCAGAAGGTATTTTCCAGGATTTTCGATGGGCGAACGTTCTGAATGACTGGGACTCGGTCAACACACAACTTCAACAAGGCGTCATCCCGTTTGATAGCGATCTGAACTGGGATCCGGGAGCGGAAGAACTGCTTGCGCTGGCGCGGCAAAGCAACACGTCGGTGATCGGCTTTCAGCTTTTCTGGGCTGGAGACATTCCCGCTTCCCTCCATGACGGGAATTTCAACTCAAAATTTCCACCACAAGATATCCGCAAGCTCATTCAATACATGGTGCAAGCCAAGGTGCTGAAATACCCTGATATTCCAGAATGGGGTGCGGTGAACGAGATCACACCCGGTATGCTATTCAACGATCCACAATGGACATTCTGGTTTCGCGCGACCGGCGGGAATGACCAGTCAGCTCATAAGCAACTCGTCAAGGATGTACTGCACTGGGCACACGAAGCTAACCCCAATGCCAAGCTTTGTTGGTACGAGAACAACATCCTTGACGGCAACACGGCGCCAGCCTTCGTGCAAGCCAACACCTTCACATTGGCTTTTCTAGATGAGTTGCTACGAGAGGGAGTTCCTCTCCATAGGATTGCGGACGAAGGCAACTTCTGGATCTACGCGCCGCCGGACGAGCAATTCGTCCAATCAACGCTGGAAATGCTGCTGGCCAAAGGCGTCTACATTGGTCCCAGTCAGATGACCGTCGCAGAGAGCGACCAGTACCCTTTCTGGACGGGGCGACCCAAGGCAGTGGAGTATGTTGCTGACAAAGATCAGGCGAAGAAGAATATCTACGATACAATATCACGAATCTATTTTGAGCTTGAAACCCAGCACGGGACGGGCAGTGTTCAATACGGTGCTTATGAGTTTTGGGAAAAATACTCTATGTTCAGTATTCCGCCACTCAATTCACCGACAGCCAATGCACTCATCATCGACGCCGCAGGCAGCCCAACCCCGTCGTACGACGCGATACTGAAAAACGCTGACAGCGTGTGAAGGAGGAACAGCATCCATATCAGCGCAATGTGAATCAGCAAATCGGAAGAGAAGTACTTGCGCTAAACGATACGGCCTCGCGTGTTGATCACCCGGTAGAGCGTCGCCCGAGATACTCCCAACGTCTGACAAATGTCGTCGATCGAGTGCTCGCCAGGCTCGTGCCGCGCCTGTGCCATGGCGATCTTCGTCGAGTTGTACAGCTTCTCCGGCAACGAGCTGGTGCCAAAGCTAGGCCGGCTCGCCTCCGCTCCCGGACCGATTCTCGGTCGAATTCGGCCAGCGCTCCAAGAATGTCGACGGCGAGCGCCCCCCGAGGTTACGTCGACTTGCTCACAGAGGCTCCTAACGCCGACCTCTTCCGTCGTAACGAAGCCCACCATGCTGCTAATCCCCCTACTCCGGTGGCCACGTGCCCAACGACTTGCCGATCTCCCACTGGTGGCCAAAGGGGTCGGCGATGCGGCCCATGAGCCAGCCGTGGGACTGCTCGACCGAGAAATCCCGAACGACTATCGCCCTGCTCGATCGCGTGTGTTCAGTTCCACTGCCTCCCGAATCAGTGCCGTGAGAGCGGCTTCATCCACCGCAGCGTTTTCGTGAACGTCGATCGCCCGAACGGATTTGCTATCCAGCCGCGCGTTGAAGAGGTGCGTTGCGTCGTCTAGTAGCGCTCCCTTGGGGAAGGTCAATCGCACCGCGCTCTTGAGCGCTTCGCAGATGCACAGGTTGCCCGTATGAGAAAAGACAGGGACGCCCAAGGGCCGGGATGGTTTCTTCCACTTCACTTCTTCGACCACGTCGGGATCAGCCTGGGTGATGGCCGAGCGCAGCCGTGACATAGTCTGACCTCGCCAATCGTTGAACTCCTGGATGATGGCGTCGATCTGCTGCGCCGCAGGCGCCTCGCTCGCGGACGGATTTGTCGGTGCGTTCATATGCAGCTCCATGCCGAAAACGTCACCGTGAGCGGGTGACCGATCCTGGCTCGAGACGAGTCTGATTCACTCATAGCAGGTCATGGTATACGGATTCACGCGCGTTCGCTCGTGGATTCGTTGCCGCTCGAAATCCGCACCTGCAGCTCGATGATGTTCCCCTCGGGATCGGTGAGGTAGCACCAGCTGACCGAGCGTCCGTCGCCGACGGGCGTCGTGACGATGTCCCCCACCGCGCGGCCACCGGCGGCGATGACCGCCTCACGTGCGTGCTCGAGATCGTCCACGGCGAAGGCAATGTGGGCCAATCCTGGCCGATTCACCGCCGTCGCCGGTCGTTTGAGCAAGGGGTCGTATTGAAAGATCTCGAGCGTCGGACCGTCAGATCCATAGCCGGGAAGGCGAACGTGGATGCCGCGGAGTCGAGCGTCTGGCACACCAACCCCACGCGCGAAGTCATTGCCGGAGAGGTTGCGCTCCGGCGGGATGTACGCACAACCGAATACCGAGACGTAGAAATCGGCCAGACGACGCCAATCCGCCGCCACGATGTTGGTGTGCGCAAACCGCGCGTTCGCTATTCTCGCTGTCACGTTCACTCCGTCAATCTCATGTCGCGGGCGTCGCGTCGCGCTGACGTCATTCCTGCGTCGTGATGATCCGAGCATCCGGATCCTGCGGCACCGCCCGTTGCAATCGGCATGGACGTGAAGATACACCAGCTACAGCGGACGAGGAGACCTACGACTCCGGCGGCCATTTCCCCAGCGGCTTGCCGATCTCCCATTGGTGGCCGAAAGGGTCGGCGATGCGGCCCATGAGCCAGCCGTGGGACTGCTCGACCGGGAAGACCTCGGTGGCGCCGTGGGCGATGGCCTTGGCGGCGACGGCCGCCGGGTCGTCGACGATCAGCAGGATGCGCGTAGTGCTACCGCCCAGCGTCTCCGGACTGAAGTGGCCGTAGTCGGGCGCTTCGTCTGAGACCCAGAAGGATGAATCCCCAATTTTGAGCTGCGAGACGACCTCCGGATGCTCATCCGTTCCGTTGACGCGATAGACCTCCACCGCGCCGAACGCCGCTTTGTAGAACTCGACCGCCTCACGCCCGCGCCGCACCGAAAGCTCCGGCACGATCTCGACGTGCGTGCGTCCCGGCCAGTCCGCTTCACTCTTCAAGCTGGTCAAACCTCATGCCTCCTTGATGGCTCGTCCTGTTGTGCCAGGATGCCGATAGTTGCTCCCTGCCACCAGCTGTAGAGACCTGGACAACGTTCACTGGTGCGCTGGCCGACTCGATGCAGCCAGCGGGCGCGTCTCATCACGGAAAGGTGGAACCATGGCAGACCGTCCGCCAAGCGTCAGTGCCATCATCGCGGCTTCGATGCGCGCCGTCCACTTTCTGATCGACTGAGAGCCGGAACGCGCCGACGCTGAAGGAGTAGATCGTCGTCACTTCGTCCTCTCCTCATCGATCATCGCGTCGAGTGGTCGTGTCGAATTGAGCCAGGGTCATTCGACAATCAAGCAGAGCGAGACCGAACGGTGGCCGGTCTGGTCGATGAGGTCTGCGAGGATCTAGATGGCGTAGTGTTTGGAACAGGTACGCGCTTTTTCGGCAATGTTGCGGGTGCGCCGCTGCTGTTGGATTATCCGCGGATCGTCCAGGGTGATCGGGTCACGCGTCTTCGTAATCGGTTACGCAATCTATCATGTGGTTCATAGGATCGACTGGTTTGGAGGACAAGATGAGCAAGCTCAGACTCGGAATCGCGATGTCGCTCGACGGGTACGTCGCCGGGCCGGATCAGGACGAGGAAAATCCCCTCGGTGTCAATGGGCAGGAGCTGCACGAATGGGTCTTCCCGCTCAAAGAATTTCGGGAAATGCATGGCGAGTCGGGAGGAGAAACCAACGCTAGCTCGGCCGTTCTCCAAGAGCGTCAGGCGAACATCGGCGCCACGATCATGGGCCGCAACATGTTCGGGCCGACACGTGGCGAGTGGCCGGAAGAAGCCTGGCGCGGCTGGTGGGGCGACGACCCGCCCTACCACCATCCCGTATTCGTGCTCACACATTACTCGCGTGAACCGCTCGAGATGCAGGGCGGCACCACCTTCCATTTCGTCACCGACGGCATCGAGTCGGCTCTGGCGCAGGCCAAAGAGGCGGCCCAGGGACGCGACGTCTGGCTGGCGGGTGGGGCATCTGCGGTCAACCAGTATCTGGCCGCGGGCTTGGTCGAGGCGATCGACATCTCGATCGCACCGGTCATTCTCGGCAGCGGCGCCCGCCTATTCGAGGGCGTCCAGCACGGCGCCGTGAAGCTCGAGCAGGTGCGCGCCGTCGACGCGCCCGGCGTCACGCACATTAGATACATGGTTGTCTGACCCAGATCATGCGCTGACCGGCACCGCCGAGAGCGTGAACCCGCGATAGCCCTCGGCGGCAACCTCGTCGCAGGTGGCACGGTAGACGCCAACGCCACCGATATACGGAAGGAAGATGCGTGGCTTGCCGGGGATGTTGGCCCCCATGTACCAGGAATTGGCCTGTGGGTAGAGGGTCTGAAAGGCGACCTCGTTGACGTGCTCCACCCAGGCGTCCTCGGCATCCACCCGCGCCTCGATGCACGTGAGGTCATGCTCGCGTAGGTATAACAGGCAGTCGCGCACCCACTCCACGTGCTGCTCGATCGAGACGATCATGTTGCTGAGGACGGAGGGGCTACCTGGGCCGGTGATCATGAACAAATTCGGGAATCCGGCGCTGGCGATGCCCAGATAGGTGCGCGGACCGGCCGCCCACTTCTCCTTGAGCGCGCAGCCGTTGCGGCCACGGATGTCGATGGCGAAGATCGGGCCGGTCATGGCGTCGAACCCGGTGGCGAAGACGATGCTGTCGAGCTCGAACTCGGCGTCGCGCGTGCGCAGGCCGGTCGGCGTGATGGTCTCGATCGGCGAGGTGCGGATGTCGACCAGCGTCACGTTCTCCCGGTTGTAGGTCTCGTAATAGTTGGTGTCGAGCGGCAGGCGCTTGGTGCCGATGGGGTGGTTGCGCGGCGAGAGGAGCTCGGCCACGACTGGGTCGTGCACAATCTCGCGGATCCGCGCCCGCACGTATTCGGCGGCAGTCTCGTTGGCAGCTTCATCGATCAGCAGGTCGTTGAAGGCGGAGGTGAAGCCGAACCCACCCCGCTCCCAACGTCGGGCGTACTCCTGCTCTCGCTCTTCCGGCGACACCTCCAGGGCCGATTCCTCACGCCGGTCGATCAGGTAGCCGACGCGTGAGATGCGCTCAGCCGCTCGCAGCTCCGGGTAGCTCTCCTTGACGTGGCGCACTTCCTCCGGATCGAGCGGCCGGTTGTTGGCCGGGAAGGCGAAGTTGGGCGTGCGCTGGAAGACGTAGAGGTGCTCGGCCTGTCTGGCGATGACCGGGATGGATTGGATGCCGGAAGAGCCGGTGCCGATGACGCCGACCCGCTGGCCGGTGAAATCGACCCCCTCATGTGGCCAGTGTCCCGTGTGATACCAGCGCCCCTGGAAGTCCTCGAGGCCCGGTATGGCCGGCACCTGCGCCGTGGAGAGGCAACCGACGGCCAGAATGCAGAAGCGGCAGGTGACCTGCTCTCCCCCATCGGTCTGGATCAGCCAGCGATTGTGCGCTTCATCGAAGGTGGCCGCCGTCACGCGCGTGTTGAATGTTATGTCGCGTCGCAGGTCGAAGCGGTCGGCCACGTGATTGACGTAGCGCAGGATCTCCGGTTGGGTGGCGTAGCGCTCGGACCAGTGCCACTCCTGCTGCAGCTCGTTCGAGAAGGAATAGGAGTACTCCATGCTCTCGACGTCGCAACGGGCGCCCGGATAGCGGTTCCAGTACCAGGTGCCGCCGACGTCGTCCCCGGTCTCGTAGACGTGGACGCGGAAGCCGAGCCCGCGCAGGCTGTGGAGCAGATATAGGCCGGAGATGCCCGCGCCGACGATGACCGCGTCGAGGTCCGTGTTGGTCTTTTCGCATGCGTCTGCTTGAAGCGCTGAGCCCATGGCGGAGCCCTTCGGGAGGGGCCGCGAACGGGAGATTTCCCCCACCGCTCGTGGCTGGTCGATTCGCTCTGGTCGGAAGCTTCCCCGTATTTTAGCAGGGGTGGAATGGAGTGGTGGTTGGGAACCGGGATCGATCATTGCCCAATGTTCACGCTGGGGTGTTGGTGGTTGACGAAACAGGTCGGTGTGGGGTGACCGTCGTCGGCCTGCGGCCGAAGGGCGGCCACGGAGGGACCGCCCCTACGATTCTCTGCGAATACTCAGCCCGTTTAGGGGCTTCGTTTAGGTCAGCCTGGGTTTTCAACCCAGGTTGAGCGTCAGTTTATTTCGTGATTCAGCGCCAACCAATGCCAGCCATTCGCCGCCTCGTGAACGAAGCACGACTGGAGATTGACTGGGAGTTCGTATCACTCTATGCTGGCTCCATCGAACTCAACGGAATAGTGGCTAACGTCAGAGAGGGCCGCGTTATGGTTCGCTTGTTTGTACGCCACGAGGTCGCCGATTATGGTCCGTGGCGAGCAGCCTACAACGATTTCGACGAAGAGCGGCGCTCAATGGGAGTCATCGGTGCTGCTGTCTACCGCTCCGTGTCAGACGGAAACGACGTAACCATCTACCACGACTTTCAGACGATGGATGCGGCTCAGGCGTTTGTGGGCTCGGCTCGCCTGCGCGAGGTGATGGAGAAAGCAGGCGTGTCCGGCCAACCTGATATCTGGTTCGTCGAAGAGGCTTGATCGACTTAGCGCCAAGTATATTGCGGCACGCCGCCTGTCGGGGAGCAGGCGGCGTGTGTAAATGGGAGGGAATGGGTTGTAGTCGCTCTACGGCACAGCGCTGGTGGAGTCGACGATTCCGCTCTGCAGGAAGGTCATCGAGCCGATGACGGTGCCAACCGGGAAGTCGAGGTCGGGCACCGGCGAGACGATCGTCTCTCGATCAGCCAGCAGCATCGAACTCTGCGGGTCAAAGATCAGCTCCGAGCGGATGCCATTGTTGATCAGCGCCACCGAGACACCTTTACGCCCGGCCGGATCGCTGACATTGCCGACCAGTTCGACGCCCGGGATGCCGGCCGCCACCTGGAATAGCGCGGATCGCAGCTGAGCCGAGGCGTTCGATTCGCGCAGCAGGTCGCCCACTATGACGAAGGACTCCTGGTTGACTGGGTTCTTGGTCCCACCCGCTCGGTCCGCGATCACCTGCGCCAATTCATCCGGATTCTGCGCCAGTTGGTTGAGCTCCGTCTCACTCAATCCGAGTGTCTGCAACGGAGGCGTCAGTTCTCCGGGTCCGAACTGCTGATCCCACTCGTTTCCGCCGTTGGGCAGTCCCTCACCCACCTCGTGGATGCGACCAGAGCCGTCGGCGCCGATCCAGATTTCGCGGGTGTAAGAGACCAGCCTCGAGGTCGTCGCGTTGCTGTCCGCGCTGGCCGACGTATTTAGCTGCACGTTGTCAGAGCGGGTGTAGGCGTACATCCCTTCCGTCAACGCCGGACCGCTCGCCTGCTGCGCCGCCACGTCCGCTAATGAATGGAGCTGACGCGCAGCCGCGTTGCCCTGGCCCCCACGTGGACCAAAGAGTGGGCTCGCCAGCGCCAGGGCCACCAGCGCGACTACCGCTATGGTCACCGGCACCGCCACGCGTGCGAAGCCAAAGCGCCATTTCCAGCGCGGGCCAGGGGCAGATTCGGTCTCTATCGCCTGTTCGAGCGTCGCCCTCGCGCTGGCCTGAATCTCGGTATCAAGCTTGGGAGTCTCGGCGCGAAACGCGCGCACCGCTTCAAGCTCGTCCATCAGCAACCTCCGCCTCGTTCAGAAATCGTGTCTCCATAGATGAATCCGCCAGCGGCAACCCGAGACGCTCGCGCATGGCCCGTCGTGCTCGATTGAGACGCGAACGCACCGTGCCGATGGGGATGTCGAGCGCGTAGGCGATCTCGCGATAGCTCAGATCGGCCCAGGCGAAGAGGAGCAGTACGTCCCGATCGCGGGCATTCAGCCTGGCGAGCGCTTCCGCCAGTCGTGGACCGCTTACTTGGGCATCCAGCCGATCCAACAACGGCGAGAGATCGTCCGCAATGGGGTCGGTCCCCACGCGGGCGTAGGCTCGAAGCTGCCGGTTTTCGGTGCGGTGATGTCGGCGCAGCAAGTTAGATGCGATCCCGTAGAGCCAGGGGAGCGCCAATGGCCATTGCACGTCGTAGCGCGCCCGGCGCGCGAACGCCTCGGTGAAGGTCTGCGACGCCAGATCATCCGCTAACGACGTGCCGACTCGTCGGTAGAGGTAGCGGTAGATCGTCGCGAAGTGGCGCTCGAAGATCGTGGCGAAGAGCTCCGGGTCAGTCGCCGAGCGTCGCATCAGCTCGGCATCGGTCGGTGTCATGCGCCTCCTCTCGCGGTCGTCCCGGGACCGTCTTTCTATGAGGTTTTGCCCGAAACGCTTTGAGAGGTTCACGAGCGGTGAGGTTTGTGTGGATATTGGGCGCCATGAATGTCGCCCCTACGGCGCATGATCAACGGGTTTTCCGTTGGGGCGACATTCATGGCGCCCGAGGTCCGTCATTCGTCGCGTATGCTCAGCGTGTGACCTGCCCGACAAAGGAGACGTGTTGGCCGTTCTGCGCGATGGCTTCGATCCAGATCTCGTTCGGATGCACCCAGACCGGGTAGGCGTACGTGACGCCGCCGGTGTCGATCGTCTGGCCGTGGCCCCCGTCGCGCGGTGAAATCGTCAACCCGCCGCCGATGAAGGCCGCCAGCTCAGTCCCGTCCGGCGACCAGCACATCCCCTCACCCGCCACGCCTTTGGCGAGCTCGGTGGTATGCGTCAGGTCGGTGATGGGCGCCACGCTGATCGAGTCGAAGCGGTCGATCGAGAGACTGGTGCCGGTGAGGCGGCGCAGGCGCAGCGCGATCTCGCTCCCGTCGGGCGAGAGTCGCAGATCTTGCAGCAAAATGCCCTGTTCGCCGCCTCTGGCCTTCCAGCTCAGCAGAGGACCGAGCGATGCGGAGCTGCGCTCGTCAAATGTGACGCGCAACAGCGATACCTGGCGCGGATACCCCTTTACCCAATCGTTTGGCTCGGCGAAGACCAGCGTGTCGTTGCCGGACCAGGCGGCGATCAGCGGAAGCTCGATCTTGGCGCTGGAGGGGGTTGACCAGCTCACGATCCGTTGCGGCAGGGCTTCGCTGCCGCTTACCCATAGCGTCACGCTGCCGCCTTCCACCACGAAATAGCTGTAATGCAGCCCGTTGGGCGAGAGCATGTGGCAGACGGTAGGCGGCGCCGGTGCGGTCGCCCAGTCCCGCTGGATCGAAGTCGGTCAAGGCGTACGTGCCGTTGCCGCTGTCACCGAAGATCGAGATGCGGCTGATGGAGCCGTTGCCGGTGGTGTGACGCTGCACACCGATCACGCCGCTGCCGTCGGGCAGCCAGCTGGGATCGTCCGGCGCGCCGGCCAGACTCGAGGGCGAGCCCGTCGTCGCGTTGAGCGAGATCGCCATTGAGAAATTTCCTCCTTCACCGGGGCTGAGGACCGCGCTGCCGTCCGGGCTCAGGCGGCTGGACGCGTTGAGGGGCGGAAAGTCGAGGTTACCGATCGTCGATTGGAAACTACCGGTCGCGGAGGTGGTTACCGGTCTTGGCGCCAGCGCGTCGTTCGGCAGCCAACCGAGCAGGTCGTGTGGCGTGAACTCATCCAGCAACGGACCGAGCGATTTTCCGGCCGGATCGAACGCCTGTGTGACGTAGGAGATGACGCTGTTGATGTTGCTCTGCTGCTCTGCCTTCGGGAGGTAGAAGGGTTGGACCGTTGTGAGGACGGCAGCCATCCCGCTCGGCGAGCCGACGTAGACGATCGGAAACCAACCACGCTGCACCGGGAGGAGCCGTCCCAAATCGCCGCCGTCCATCAGTTTCGTGGTCGCGCCGTCTGCGATGCTCATCTGCCAGTAGGCCCAGGGCGCGCTGGTAGTGCCCGTCTCTCCCTCGGCGTAGAGGATCGACGTGCCGTCCGGGGAGATCGCCAGCAGGCTGCCGAATGCGCTGCCGGGCGCCGTGGCGATGGTGTGGATCTGCCCGTCCAACGTCATGATGTCGAAGGGAGTCGAATTCGTCGCCGGGTCGACGATACCCCGCGCCCAGAAGACAACCCGCTGGCTGTCAGGTGTCCAGAAGATCGGAGAGTCGTCCTCGGTGAAGGTCATGTTCGGTACCGTGGCCAGTGGATCACCGAGCGCACCCGCCTGCACTGGGCGAATCTCGAGCGTCACCCCATCGTTTGCATCGATCGATTTGATGGCCACGTAGTGCCCATCCGGAGATGGGTAGACCGCACCAACCTGGGCCCGCAGCAGCGTCTCTCGAGCGCCACTCTGGATGTTGAACCCGAGCAGTGCGGAGTCGGTCACGATTCGACCGGCGAATGCCTGCTGATCTTCACCGCTCTGCCGGGTCGGTGTTTGCTCCACAAGTATCTCGTCCGCATTGAGCCATCCGAGCAGGTCGTAGCTACGTGAGGGGTCGAACTTCGGCCATTCTCGTTGCTGGGCGCCGTCGATTGTGTCGACGCGCAACGTCATCACACCGTCGACGTTGGTCATCACAGCAATGTGCGCTTGGTCGGGAGAGAGCGACACGCCGCTGCTGTCTTGGATGAGCAGGCGTCGCGTGCCCGTTTCCAGATTCACCGCTTCCACCTGGCCACTCGCCGATTTCTCCAGCAGCCAGCCGTTGAAAGGCGCGCCGCCGGACGCCGCGGCTTGCAACGGCACGGGCGTGTGCGTGCCCGCAAACAACGTACGAGACACCATGACCCCGGCCAAAAGCACCAGGATCAGCAGCAGTCCACCACCGCCCCAGAGGAGCGCAGGTTTGAGCCACACTCGGCGACCCGGCGGCTCGACAATGGCTGCTGGCGCGGCTCGCTCGAATTGCTCGATAGCGGCCAGCAGTTGTTCGTCCGCCTGGCGCGCGTCGTTGAGTGCCGTGCGGCAACGATCGCAGCTCTCGACGTGCTGCAGATATGCCAGGCGTTCCAGCCGATCGGTGACGGGATCACGATAGCGGCCGACGGCGGAGACAAACTCAGGGCACGGGGTGGCACTTGCGGAGACGACGTATCCACGGGCACGGTACAGGTCCGCCCCGATCTGGGCCGGTGCACGATGGAACAACCGCCCGAGCGATCTCGACCTCCAGATCGAGCCCCAGGTGCAGGGCCAGCGCCAATGCGGGCACCGCCGGAAGGCCGACGCGAGGGCGCAGTGGCATCTCCTCGGCTGGCCCACCTCTCTTTAACAATGAAAGCCAGCGCGCGCTCGTGTAGCTCACGCGAGCCAGTCGAACGACAGGCTCCAATGCGTCGACCGGATCGGGCTCGTCCATCACAGCCCTGGCGGCAAGCTCGTCTGCCTGGCCCGCCTCGAAGCAGAGTCGGAGACTCGCCCGTAGGCGGTCCTCGTCAAGATGTAAGCCAGGATTGATCACGGTCATCGGTCGATCGTCCTACACAGCGCGGCATCGTTTGCATTGAGCGGGATGAATTCGCTGCCCCATCCTACCCGGATTGCCGCGATGATGACAGCCGATGGTGTCCGCTGACATGTGGGAATCGCCGCGGGGCGGGTATGGTTGGAGTCGATGACCATACACGACGTGACGTTCCGCTGGGCTGTCTCGCGGGAACCGGCGCATCAGCAGGAGATTGTCGATGTACACGCACACCTGGCCCCTCGTTTTGGATGTTCGTCGGCCGCGACTCCGAGCTCACCCTCATGGGAGCGTGCATGGTCGGACGTGCATCACGACCGCTAGCTACACCGGGGAGGGCGCATGACCACGAATGAGTCGAGCACTTCGATGCCCGTCGAACTCTGGCCTGATCTGCCGCTCGAGAGCTGGAGCGACACCTGCGACACCGTGCACCTCTGGACCCAGGTTGTCGGCAAAGTTGCGCTGAAGCTGCGACCATTCCTCAATGAGTGGTGGCAGATCGCCTTTCATCTCACACCGCGTGGCCTGACGACCGGCAACGTCCCCTATCCCGGCGGTGTCTTCAGCTTCGACTTCGATTTCCTCGAGCACTCGCTGATCGTCTCATTGAGCGATGGTCGACGCGTCAAGCTGCCGCTGGCTCCGCGCTCGGTGGCCAGCTTCTACCGAGAAGTCATGGCGGTCCTCTGGATGCACGACATCGCGGTATCGATCAACCCCCAACCGGTCGAAATCCCCGGCGCGATACCGTGCGATCAGGACGAGATTCACGTGGCCTACGATCCCGAAGCGGTGCGGCGCTGGTGGCAGATCATGCTGAGCACCGAGCAGGTACTGCAGCGCTATCGATCGGATTTCGTCGGCAAGAGCAGCCCGGTGCAGTTCTTCTGGGGCTCGTTCGATCTGAACCAGACGCGCTTCAGCGGTCGCGCGGCTCCAGTGCCGGTGGGCGCTCCCCGCTTCATGCGTCTGGCCGAAGATCAAGAGAATATCGCCTGTGGCTTCTGGCCCGGTAACATCAACATGGGTGGTGTGACGCTCGGCGAGCCAGCCTTCTACAGCTACATCTATCCCGCACCGTCTGGCTATAAGGACGCGGAGGTACGGCCAGCGGGCGCGGCCTACAATCCGGAGCTCGGGGAGTTCATCCTGCCATATGCCGCCGTGCGCTCGGCGCCCGATCCATCCGCGGCGCTGCTAGAGTTCTTTCAGAGCACCTATGAAGCTGCGGCACGATTCGCGCAGTGGGATCGTGCAGCGTTGGAACGTCCGTCCAAGAAGGGGGCAAACAAGAATGGCTGATGCGCATCTCGATCAGATCCAGGCAGTGACGCCAAGCGGAAACGGCTGCAAGGAGTGCCTCGAGTTGGGCGATGAGTGGGTGCATCTGCGGGTCTGTATGGTCTGCGGCCACGTCGGCTGCTGCGACAGCTCCAAGAACAAGCACGCGACGGCGCACTATCACCAGACCGACCACGCCATCATGAAATCATTCGAGCCGGATGAGGAATGGGGCTGGTGCTACATCGACGAGGAGATGCTCGACGGCACGCGCTGGAAGATCGACGGTCCGCGCGCCCATCACTGAGTCACACCTCGTTTTAGCGTAGCGAGATACGTGGCAATCGTTTGTCCGGGCCTGTACATTGTGTGACAGCGCGCCTGACGTTGTGCACACCGTTGCGGGGAGAAACCGGACATGAATGACCGCTATTACGAGATCGAGGGCGGCAAGCCGCTACGCGGAAGCGTACGCGTGAGCGGCGCCAAGAATGCCGCCACCAAGCAGATCGTCGCCAGCATGCTGACTGACGAGCCGGTCATTCTGCACAACGTGCCCCGCATCGGTGATACGGCGGTGACGCTCGATCTGTGTGCCAGTGTGGGTCTCCAGGCGGAGTGGGACGAGGATCGTCCCGGAACGCTCATCCTGCGGACTCCGTCGGTCCTGACCTCCGAGGTTCCGCTCAGCTTCAGCGGGCTCAACCGCATCCCGATCCTGCTCGTCGGTCCGTTGCTGCATCGCTACGGTCAGGCGGTCGTGCCCATGTTGGGGGGCGACGCCATCGGGCGGCGACCAGTCGATTTTCACGTGCACGCGCTGGAGGAACTGGGCGCCACCATCACCTTCCAGGATGGCCGTTACATGGCTACCGGCGACCAATTGCAGGGAGCCGTCATCGAGCTCCCCTACCCGAGCGTCGGAGCCACCGAGAACGCGCTCCTCACCGCCGTGCTGGCACGTGGCACGACCCTCATCAAGAACGCCGCGGTCGAACCCGAGGTGATCGATCAGGTGATGCTGCTGCAGAAGATGGGCGCCATCATCTTCGTCGATACCGATCGCACCATCGTGATCGAAGGGGTCAACAAACTGCACGGGGCCGAGCACAGCGTCATCAATGATCGGAACGAGGCCGCTTCCTTTGCCATCGCCGGGATCATCACGGGTGGCGACGTGCTGGTCGAAGGGGCCGAGCAGGCCCACATGCTCACCTTCCTCAATAAGCTGCGACAGGTCGGCGCCGGGGTCGAATTTCGTCCGCAAGGGATTCGCTTCTTTCACCCCGAGTGCCCATTGACGCCGATCGCGCTGGAGACCGACGTGCATCCCGGCTTCATGACCGACTGGCAGCAGCCCTTCGTCATGCTGATGACGCAGGCGGAGGGGCTCTCGGTGGTGCATGAGACGGTCTACGAGAACCGCTTCGGCTACACCGAAACGCTGGTGCAGATGGGAGCCGAGATCCAGCTCTTCCGGCAGTGTCTCGGTGAGAAACCCTGCCGCTTCAAGAGTCGCGATTTCGCCCATAGCTGCGTCGTCAAGGGACCCACGCCCCTCCATTCCGCCGACATCACCATCCCCGACCTGCGTGCCGGGTTCAGCTACTTGATCGCCGCGGCCGTCGCCGAGGGGACGTCGCGCATCCGCGGCGTGCAGTACGTCGAGCGTGGCTACGAACAGATCTTCGAGAAATTCCAGGGGCTCGGCGCGGCTATCGAACTGCGGGTGGACGACTAACGCGGCGCTCGGCGGTGGCTGGTGGCGGGCAACGCCCAATTCGCGGTTACCCGCCGCGACGCTTGTGCGCGTACGTTCGTAGGGGTGACCATCCGTGGTTGACCACGGATGTTGGAGTAAGATCCGTCACATCCCCACCATCACAGATCTGCGAGCATCCCCATGGGGAGGAAAAGACGATACGGGTCGCTGACGAAGCGCATGAATTGATAGTGCTCGTAAAATGAGCGGGCCTCGTCACTCTTCGCGTCAACGATAACCGCGACTGAGGCGACCTGCTGGCTCGCGTCTCGAGCGCGGCGCAGCGCGTCGAGCAGCACGACACCTCCAAGACCCTGTCCGCGATAGCGCTGATCGACCGCCAACCGGCCAAGCATGGTTGCCGGAATCAACGGGTAGCGCGGAAGCTGACGGGCGATGGCCTCGGGTAGCTCCGCCGCACGAACGCTGAAGGCACTAAGCGTGTAGAAACCGGCAATATGCATCGTCGGCCGGTGAAGCAGCACGAAGACCTGGGCGACATTCTTGACCATATCCTGGCGAGCCTGGCGCTGCAGATAGCGATCAAGCGCCACGTCGCCGCATGAAAAGCTCGCACGGTCATGCTGCTTGCTGAGCGGCTCGACTTGAAATTCCGGGCTGGATACCACCTATTCGCCGAGGACTTCGCGGGAGCGCTCGGCGGCCTTGCGCAAGGCCACATTCGGATCGGGTGGATTGAGGACCGCGTCGACGAAGCGAGCGGTGTCGGCTTCCGTCAAGTTCATCATCTCGTGCGTCTGAATGACTTTCTCGGTCGCTTCAAAGAGATGGCGAGTGACGAACTCGCTGATGCGCGTCCCCTCGAGGGCCGCGGCTCGTTCAAGTCGTTGCTTCAGCACATGCGGGATGCGGGCTTCCAGCCGATCGGTTTTAGGGTTATCGCGTGTCGTAGCCATGGCGCTCAGGTGCTCCTCACAACGTGTAGGACATGCACAGTAATTGTACGCTGATCTGCCGTACATGACAAGCATCCAGAGCCGTCATCGAGCTACGGAGCGAGGCGTAACCCCAACGTCTCGCGCTACGACGTGGCCGTCTTCGTGCGCAGGTTTGACGCGCTCTGCGAAGACGACGTGTTCGACGTGGTCGACTGCGACGAAGTGGCCGACGAGAGCGTCGCACTGTTGGACGACGTACCAGCCGTGCCGGTCGACGCGTCGACGTCGTGCCGCTATTCTGGACGAGCGCGGTCGTGGCGCTCTGATTCGTGGTCGTGGCATTCGTGCCGGAGTGCTGCGACGCCAGTGCGGTGAAGGTCGCCACTCCCACGAAGCTCACGCCGATGAGGAACGCGCGCAGGGATTTGATGCGCCGCGTCAGCATCTCGCGCTGCGTCGGTCCGATATGTGGCGATACGGCGCGCTCGTTGTTGTACCAATCCGGGAATTCTGGTCGCTTTGGGGGTGCCATCTTCGCTTCTCATCTTTCTTCATTCCATGTTCGGCATCCTGCCTGTCTCTATAGAAGCAGGCGCGGCTCGGAGTTCCCTGCGATTCACCTGAGAGTCACCTGGGAATCGCGGGCAATCGCGCAGGCTGTGATACGATCCCGAGTCCAGTTCGACTCAACGATTTGAGCGATGAGGAGCGTGGCTGATGACGATCAAAGCAACCGTTCTCGTCGAGAACTCGGTGTTTGGGAACCTGGGGGCGGTGGCCGAGCATGGTTGGTCGGTCTGGCTCGAGACGCCGGCCGGGCGCTTCCTCTTCGATACGGGCCAGGGTGATGCGCTGCATCGCAATGCCGCGGTCCTCGGCATTCCATTGTCCGACGCGAAGGCCATCCTGGTGAGCCATCATCACATCGATCACACCGGCGGGCTGTTGGGCGCAGTGCGCACGCTTCGGCAGCATCCCGGACGTGAACGAGTGCCCGTCCATGCCCATCCGGATCTCTTCAAGGACAGCTTCTCCGAAACCGAGGGCAAGCTCCAGTTCATCGGTCTGCCACACACCCGCACTGCCCTGGAGACGGCGGGCAGCGAATTCCACCTTGAGACCGGCTGGCAGGAGATCGCGCCCGGCATGTTCATGACCGGGGAGATACCGCGCCACACCGAATTCGAAATCGGCGACCTCGCCATGAAGCATTACGATCAGTCTGGAAACATCGTGGTCGATCCAGTGCGCGACGACCAGACGATCGTCTTCGACACCGCCGATGGACTCTTCATCGTGCTCGGTTGCTCCCACGCCGGGCTGATCAACATCCTCGATTACGTTGTCGAGCAGACAGGCAAGCGCCGCATTCACACCATCATGGGCGGCACGCATCTTGGCCCGGTCGGCCAGGAACAGGTTGACGAGACGATCTCCGCACTGCACGAGTTCGACATCGCCCGCATCGGCGTCTCGCACTGCACGGGCCAGAAGGTTTCCGCGCGGCTGGCGCAAGAGTTTGGCGACCGATTCTTCTTCTGCGGCGTCGGCGCCGTCGTAGAGGTGTAACGGTCGATGTCAGATTCATCCGGCTACGCTGTCAGTGACGCGAGGGCCGCGAGGCCGCGATCACAAAACCAACTACGGACGTAGCTCGTCAACGACCGTCAAGCGACGGCAGCACGTGTGCCGGTTGGGTTTTAGTTGTCAGTGATGGTGGTGGGCGTGCTCAAGATCGACGATGTCCCCTGGATTGGTGCGTACCGCCAGCCAGCTTGCCACGAATGTGGTGAAGGGGACTGCTGTCACAAGCCCGATCGTTCCCACCAGCGTGCGCACGATCTCTTCGGTCACCACTTCCCGGTTGATCACCAACATGAAGGGCTGATCGGTGCGCGTGAAGAGGAGCAAGAGTGGCAGCGCCGCGCCGACGTAGGCCAATACAAGCGTATTGACGGTGGTGGCGATGTGATCTCGCCCGACGTTGATCCCAGAGGTAAACAAATGCTGCAACGTATAGGCTGGGTTCGCTTTGCGCAGCTCGAAGATGGTCGAGCTCTGCGACACCGTGACGTCGTCCAGCACGCCCAATGCGCCGATGATGATGCCGCCCAGCAGCAGTCCCTGCGGGTTCAGCGTGCCGCCTCCAACTGGCGCCTGCAGGTAGGACGCCTCCTCCGAACCGAGTCCGGTCAAGCGGGTCAAGCCCACGAAGATCACCGCAAGCGTGGCCGTCAGGATCAGGCTCATGGCAGTCCCTGACACTGCGGCGACGGTCATACGGCCAATCCCATGTACCAGGAAGAGCGTCACGCCAAAGATGACGAAGGCCGCGACCAGACTGATGAACACGGGATTGTCTCCGTCGAGAATCCGCGGGACGAGAAACTCCACCAACACGACGAATGTGAAGGCCATACCGATGAGGGAGCGGAGCCCTTTCCAGCGGCTCATCACCAGGATGAGGATCGAGAACAGAGCGGCCAGCAGGAAAAGCGGAGCCGACCGCACCCGATCAATCACGTAGTAGTCGCCCGGCTGGCCCGGTGTCGGTGATGGAGCCATCTGCAGGTAGACCTTCTCACCCACTGAGAAGCGCTGCGTCTTCTGGCTGAAGTCGAGAATGGTGGCCTGCGCCTGGACGATCTGGCCTTTCTGGTCTCCCTCCAGCAGTTTCACGGAAAGGATCTGGGTCCCCTGCGACAGCCCTTGCGTGGCACCCGTGCTGAAGGTGCGGTTCTGCACCGCTACGACCTGTCCCTCAACGTAGGGCGACCCGGACGACACGGCGGAATTGCTTGCCGCCTCGCTGATATCCGGAAGCATCATCGCGAGGAGGGCAAATACCACGAAGAACCAGCGCCAGCGCATCCGTTGGTCCCCTTTCCTGTGTCGGTCTCAAACGATGGTCGGCCCAATGATAGATCTGAACCGGCCGCGGATCGACCTTCTATCCCGTACCCAAGGAGAGAGAACGCCGTGAGCGAAACTGCCTGCGTCGATGCAGGCGCTGCCCAAGTACGATGCCGACGTAACTGATGAAGACCACCGAGGTGATACAGAAGCTGACCGGATATGGGAGATAAAACGCCAGCGTCAGGCCGATCCAGGTGAACAGCAGTGCCAGAAGGGCCGACGTGAGCAAGGCGGCGAACGGGCGGACCACGAGACGACGAGCGATGGCCGCCGGGGTGACCAGCAGGGCGATCACCAGCAGGGCGCCAACCGCCTGGACAGCGACAGCCACGGTGACTGCCAGCAGCACCAGGAACACAAGATCGAGACGGCGTACCGGCACGCCGCGGGCCGCGGCCAGGACGGGATCGAGCGAGGCAAACAGGAGCGGACGCGCGATGATGGCCAGGACAAGGATCACGAGAAGAGCCATAGCCGTGCTCATCTTCACCGTGGACGCGCTGATGCCAAATAGCGAGCCGAAAAGAACGTTGACGCCCGCGGCGCTGTTACCGGCGCTATGCCCCGTCGTATAGAGACTCAAGAGGAGCGCACCGACGCCAAAGATCCAGGTCTGCACCGTGCCGGTGGTCACATCGCGCGCCTTGCTCCGGCCGCCTAACAGACCCATTCCCAGGGCCACAATCACTGCCAGCCCGAATACGCCGAGGAGCGGGCTGAAGCCCAGCACGATGGCGCCCAGCGCCCCCGGAAACGCCACGTGCGACAAGACGTCGCTGGAAAAAACGAGCCTCCGCACGATGACGAAATACCCGATCAACCCCGATACCAGGGCGACCATCGTTCCAGCGAGAAACGCGCGGCGCATGAAATCGAGCTGTAGCATCACCTGCACGTCGTGCAGCAGGTTTGGCGAGAAGCTCGCCAGGGCGGCCGGTGCGACGATCACCTTCCACCGCCAACCGGCACCACCGAGGTTCGGCGCAGACGACCCTGGCCGCGGACTGTCCAGGCACGAGCTGCCAGATAGGCGCCAAACGCCAGTGTGGCCACCACAAACCCGACCGGATATCCGCTGAAATACGCGACTGCCAGACCGAACCAGACAACCAGGACCGCGATGAGCGTGGACAATGCCACGGCGCGCGACGGACGGGCGGTCAGCTGCTGGGCGGTCGCGGCGGGCGTCACCAGGAGTGCATACGCGAGCAGTACACCGACGACCTGTACTGCTTCAGCCACCGCGACAGCCAGCAGGAGCAGGTAGAGGTACGAAAGCAAACGCACTGGCACCCCGCGCGCTGCCGCGACTGCGGGGTCGATTGACGCGAACAGGAGTGGCCGCGCCATGACGCCGAGCAACAGGAGCGCGGCTACGGCTGTGATCGCGATCACGCGCACGTCTGTGTCGGTAATTCCCAAAACGGTGCCGAACAGGAAGGAGTAGATGTTGGCGGCGTATGACGAGGCGAGCCGGAGAAAGAGAAGCCCGAGGCTGAGGCTGAAAGCCAGCGTGGTGCCGATCGCCACGTCGAGCTCGATGGCGTTGGGGCGACCGCGCTCTCCCAGCGCCTCGATTCCGGCGCCGGCCACCGCGCCAAAGACCAGTAATCCTGCGATCGGACTGACGCCGATCAGCGCCGCACCCGCCGCTCCGGCGAACCCGATATGAGAGACGGCATGGCCCAGGAAGCTTTGACCGCGCACTACCATCAGGTAGCCGACCGGTCCGGCCACGATGGCGACCAATGTCCCAGCCAGGTAGGCGTTGTGCATGAAGTGATAAGCGAACAGGAGCCGAAGCGTTTCCAGCGGGTTCCAGGATGGCTGCAGTAGGAGCGCGCCGAGCTTATCCGTGATCATGTGTCGAATCGTGAGCATGATACGACACGCCTTCGGGTTGGCCGACCACCACGATGCGACCGTCGCGCGTGCGCAGCACCTCGATCGGCGTGTCGTAGAGCTGGGTGAGTGTCTCCTCCGACATCACCTCGCTGGGCGTGCCAATCACGGTTTGGCCTCGGGCAATGTACAGGACCCGATCCAGGTAGGGCAGGATGGCGTTGACGTCGTGCGCCACCAGCAGCACCGCCACCTGGAGCTCCGAGCTGATGCGGTGAATCAGCGCGCTGACCGCCTGCTGGCTGTTGAGATCGAGGCTTTCGAGGGGCTCATCGAGGAGGAGCACCCGGGGCCGCGTGACGAGCGCCTGCGCAATGAGCAGGCGTTGCTGCTCACCGCCGGAGAGGTCACCGATCGGGCGATCCGCATACGCGGATGCTCCGACCAGGTCGATCGTCTCACGTACTTGCTCTTCTTCAGCGGATGCGGTGTGGTGGCCGCCCCACAGCCGGCGAAGGCCGGGAAGCGGCAGTCCCCAGCGCGTGCCGCTCAGACCAAGCTGAACCAGATCGCGCCCGCGAATGCGCGTTTCGGCGTCGAACGCATGGCGTTGGGGAACGTAGCCAATGCTTTGATGCCCGCCACGGCTGCTCGTGCCCAGCACCTTGATGCTCCCGGAGCTCAACGGAATGGTCCCCACAATGGCCTTGAGGAGCGTCGACTTTCCGGCGCCATTCGGTCCCAGGATGGCAATGAACTCGCCGGGAGCGACGCGTAGTTGGAGATCGTGCCACAACGTTCGCCGTCCGACGGTTGCCGTGGCGTGGTCGAGTTCGATGACGGGATCGCCGGTCATGGGGTGGTTCTCTCGCTCCTCGATCGTAGTTAAATCGACATTCGAGGAAGACAAGGTCGAATTCCTCCGTGCGCCGGTCGTCATGTCCCACTCCACCTCGACGCTCAATGTCCGGTCGCTTTGGCGAGCGCCTGCTGCAGCTGCTGGAGCTGGCCCGTCTGCCAGGCTTCGAAGGTGGACGAGGCTGGAGTCAAGGTTTCGGTGACGGCGACGACCGGGATTCCGGCCGCGGTCGCCTTCTGCTTGACCGCCTCGGTGTCGGGCGTCGCATTCTGGCTGTTATACACCAGCACCGCGATCTGCTTCTGCGTGACCTGCTCGTCGAATGCCGCTTTGTCGGCCGCGGTGACGTCATTTCCCTCGCTGATTGCCTGCATAAATCCAGTCGGCGAGATCAGGTCGAGCCCCAGGGCCGTGGCCATATAGATAAAGATACTTTCGGTGCTGCCGATCTTCGTCCCGGCGTAGGTCTGTTTGATAGCGGCGATGACATCGTGATACGGCTTGAGCGTGATCGTCGTGAACTGAGTCTGCTGTTGTGCGAAGGCTGTGGCATTGCCGGGATCGAGGGCGGAGAAATCCTTCGTGATCTGATCGATCACGGCGCTCACGAAGTCGGGGTTGTACCAGAGATGCGGATTATCTCCCTCCTTCTTGCCGACCAGATCGCCGACGTTGAGCACTTTACGGTCTTTGACGGGGTTGGCATTGAGCAGCTTCGTCAGCCAGGGGTCGTAACCCGCTCCGTTGAGAATCACGTACTGTGCGTCGGCCACCGTGCGCGCATCATCTGGAGCCGGTTCATAATCATGCGGATCGGTGTCCGGATTGGTGATGATACTCGTCAGCTGCACCCGATCCCCGCCGAGCTGAGTCGCGATACTGCCCCAGAAATTTTCGGTCGCGACGACCGACAACGAGCCGCTTCCCGCCGCCGGACTCACCGCTGCCCCATTGCTCGCGCTGGATGGCGTCGTGCCATTGTTCTTGCCGCCGCACGCAGCCAACAGGCTGGCCCCGGCCAAACCCGCGAAACTCAACAATAATGACCTTCGGGTGAGGGCCGGTGGAAAGCGCTCCATGCATAACTCCTCTAACTGGTCGGTCTTCGTGTCGACCAGTCACCAGAACATGAGACTGCGTCTCAATAATATCTGAGACACCGTATCATTACCTACCTGATCCGTCAATGGCTGTGGGATAATGGGCAGCAGTTCAGACACGCCGGATGGGGCAACTCTCGAGGTTACGAGGAGTCTCCTATGTGCAGCCAATGAGCGATGACGGCAGTCGCCGCGCTCGGGGTCTACCGAGCCTACAAGCACACCATGCATGATCGGGTGATGACCTATCTCGGCCTGCAACGCCTGGATGCGGAAGATCTCGACGCGACGGATGTGGATGAAGGCACTGACGTCAATCCGGCGGCATCTCTATCTCTGACACAGGATGTACCAAGTATCGGCATGCAACCGAGCCGCAGCGGGACCGATGGTGGTCGGCCGAGTTGTGATGCGTTGCCAACCTTCGACCCGGTAACTAGTTCACCCTGATCTCCTGAACTCGATCGCTAATCTGGTATCGACTCAGTCGCGATGACCACTTCCTCCACGCTCTGTGCTGCTTCGACGTTGGGCTCTCTGAGCTGTGTGAAGACGAACCACGTTAGGGCCAGCAGCGTCATGCCTCCCGCCACGTAAAAGTTCAGACGCAGCCCGAAGAAATGCTGGGCGTAGTCGATGCGCAGCGACTCCTCGAAGATGCGGAAGGCCGAGTAGCCCGCGACGTAGAGGGCGAAGAGCCCAGGCGCCTTTACTCGCCGGCCGAGCCAAATCAGGACCCCTGCCCAGACGAGATCGAAGATCAACTCGTACAGGAAGGTGGGGTGGAACGTCGTGTATTGGGCGTATCCGGGTGGTCGGAACCGCGGATCGACCCGCAGTCCCCACGGGAGCGAGGTTGGCCCGCCGAAAAGCTCCTGATTGAAGTAGTTGCCAATCCGCCCGATGGCCTGGGCGATCAGGAGCGATGGAGCAACCGCGTCCAGGAACAGCCCGATCGGCGCACCGCGCCGCTTCAGCTGCCAGACTCCGACCGCCGCTCCGAGCGCGACTCCGCCCCAGATGCCGAGTCCGCCATCCCATACGGCGATTGGTCCCCACCAGTGCGGTGGGATTTGGCTCGGCGTGGTCAGATCGAAGTAGATGCGCGCCCCGATGATGCCGCTGATCAACACCCACGGTAGGAGGTCGTCGACCAGCTCGGGCGATCCGCCGGCAGCCTGCCAACGGCGGCGTGCGACGACGACGGCCAGCGCGATGCCGATCACATACATCAGACCATAGACGTGAAGATAGAGTGGTCCGAGCCAGAATCCGTTGAACGGCGGGCTGGGGATGCTGGCCAACGATGCGGCGCTGGTAAACGGAGCGAAACTCATCGGCGGTCCTCGAACTCAGCGAAATCCCGATAGTGCAGAGGTGCGTCTCCGTGGGACGCGGGTGTCGGGCAACGGATTCATGCGCGACTCGCCACGCTTCTCGCATGAGGTGAACCTCGACACCGTTGTACCACCGTCGAAAAGCCGAAGGGCCTAGTCGCGCGTTTCTCCCGCAGCGGCATCCACTCCAAGGCTTGATGGGAAGCAGCACCTATTTCGGTTCTTGACGCCGTTGAGCGCCCTTCGTCGCGGAGTGGACTATGATTCCCAGTCATGGAAGAAGCTGGCGCTCAGACAATCATGGATGCCGCTGCACGGTTTGGTGTGCCGCTCGATCCGGTTTACTTCGCGGCGGCCGGTACCGAAGACGGCCGTGCCTGGATTGCTTCACTGCCTCAAGCCATCGAGCGCCTGCGTGATCGCTGGGGACTGATGCTCGAGGCGAGCCCGGCGCGCTTCGGGTATCACGCGGTTGTCCTGCCAGTGCGCCGCGATGGGGCGCCGCTCGTCCTGAAGCTCACCTGGCCTTCCGACAAGACTGTTGACGAAGCACGAGCGCTGGCGGCCTGGGCTGGCCGAGGGATGGCCCTGCTGATCGAGTCAGATGCGGACCTCGGCGCCCTGCTGCTGGAGCGGTTGGACGCTTCGCGCACGTTGCTCGATCTGCCCATCGTCGAAGCCGCCGCGGCCGCCGGACGGCTGCTGCGTCACCTGGCGGTCCTCGCTCCTGAGGACTTCCCACGCTTGAGCGACCTCGCGGCACGCCTCCCCGACTCCCTCGTCGAGCGCCAGGCTCGGCTGGGTGACCCGCTGCCACCCGAAGTCATTGACGCGGCGTGCACGATCTGCCGGGAGTTGTCTACTGGGGTCGACGACCGCCTCCTCATCCATGCCGATCTGCATTACGGCAACATCCTGGCGGGTACGCGTGAGCCCTGGCTGGCGATCGACCCCAAGCCGATGCTGGGCGAGCCCGAGTACGCAGTCCCTGCGCTTTTCTGGTCGAGGCTCGACGAGCTGCGCAGTCCTGAGGCGATTCATCAATTGCTGCGCATCGTTGTCGAAAGTGGCGGGCTCGATGAGGAGCGGGCGCGCGGTTGGGTGATCGTGCGCAGCGTCGATTACTGGCTCTGGGGGCTGGAGCACGACCTGACCGAGGATCCCAAGCGCTGCCGTCGCATCCTTGAAGCCCTGCTCTGACCTGCGGTTCAGCGCATCTCGTGAGAGCCACCGCCGAAGGGACCTGTCCGGTCAGCAAACGCGACCTCGAGTTTTGACGTTTGACTGTCAAAGCAATCTGCCGAAGGGTCGATGATCCGCTTACCACAAGCTACACCGAGGTCCGCGCCAGTGCCAACTTCCCGAGTCAGACAAAGCCCGATCATCACTGTCGCCGTGTGGATTAGATGTCCCGATAGATTGGCCGAGTCAGTCGAAACAATGGATCCTGCCGTGAGATGTGGTAGTCCTTTCGTGGTGTCGCTTAGCGAGTCACTCGTTCAAGCTGTTGAAGCGGTGGGACCACGAACCTGTTGCTCGTCACGTCGATTTAGGCGTCGTCGCCTCCGCGTCGGGTGCAGCCGTCGTTATGTTCACTGTCACTTCTTCCGGTGGTCGCACCTTGACGAACATGCTTAAGAGGGTCAGATCGTAGATTGCCTTCAGCACCCCGCCGATCACCAGTGGCCAGCCGAACGTCGAAAGCCCCAGCAGATAGCCTGAGAGGAGCGGACTGCTCGCGCTCGCCAGGCTGCGCGGCACCGACGTCACGCTGGCCGCCGCTGGGCGCTCGGCCGGGGTCACCACCGCCATCACGTAGGAGTTGCGCGTCGGCACGTCCATCTGCGACAGCATGCTGCGCAATAGCAGGAATGCGATCGCCAGCGGCAGGTTCGGCATGAAGGCGACCAGCACCAGAAAGACGTTGGATGGTAGATGACTGAAAACCATCGTCTTGATCAGTCCGATATGGCGTGAGATCCACTCCGCGACCAGATACGAAAAGGCCGAAAAGACGCCGGTCCAGAAGAAGATCGTGCCTGCGGTGGCCACCGAGAGGTGGAACCGATTGAAGAGCCACAGCGCGAGGAGCGACTGCACGACAAAGCCGCCGCCAAATGAATCCAGACTGAACAGTGCCGCAAGTGTGTAGACGATGCCTTTCGATTCACGCAGCGGCGCGGCGGGTGCGTCGTCGCTTGGTTCGATGGCCGGTGAAAGCCGTCGATAGAAGACCAGCGCTACCAGCGCCAGCAGCGCGTAGAGCAGGAACATGCCCTGGACCGCTTGGGTGAAGCTGATCGTGGTCCGATTTGCCAACAGTTCGGGTGCTGCGGCGAAGAGCGCACCACAAGCAGCTACCAGGGAGGCTGCTAACCCGTAACGAGCGAAGAGCGCGG
The DNA here is from genome assembly GCA_963815715.1 of uncultured Chloroflexia bacterium. Classification (GTDB taxonomy): domain Bacteria; phylum Chloroflexota; class Chloroflexia; order Thermomicrobiales; family Thermomicrobiaceae; genus CALAGB01. Next base: position 467,963 of record CAWFHU010000002.1, read on the forward strand.
TTCGCGCTCGATCGCCGACGGTTTGCGGCAGCACCGCTTGTTCCAGCGGGAGAAAGACGGAGACGTCGCCGGATGACGGGTTGAGCGTCCCGACAAACGCGACGAGGAGCAGGGGCCAGAACTGGTGGACGAATGCGAAACCCATGCCAGTCGCGACCATCAGTAAACCGGCCCCACTCAGAAGGCTCCTGCGTGTAAGTCGGAAGGCGATCAGCCCGACGATCAAGGTGAGCACGGCTGAGCCGAGGAGCGTGGCCGTCGTCAGCGCGCCGATGCGGAATCCAGAAAAGCCCAGGTCGGTCAGATAGAGAGGCAGAAGAACGCTGATGAATCCGTCGCCGAAGGAGCGGATGGCCCGCGCGGTGATGAGACGCGCGGCATCCGGCGTCGTATCGGTCGGGAGCAGCCTGAGTGAGTGCAGCGATGTCAGTTTGCTACGCACATCCGCACGCCTTCATCGTTGACGCGAATTCTCGGTCGAAAGGTGACGCAGGTTTGGGGCGCAAGGCCAGCACAGTATAACGGGAGAACTAACCCTCCAGTGACCGGTCGTACAGCTTTCCCATCCCGGCCACGGCCTCGCGCATCCGTTGAAGGACTTCGGGAGGACCCAGCACCTCCGCGTCGGCACCGAGCCGCAGCAGATCGTAGTGGCCGTGCTCGAGCGAATCGACGGGGAGCATGACAGCCGTCCAGCCATCGGCATCAGGTGATCCAGCGCTCTCCAGAGCGGCAGTAGCCGTGACTTGATTGAAGAGATAGGGGAGTATCTCGAGTCCTCGTGGTGAGAGGCGGAGCGAGACTTCGAACTGGTAGAGCCGCTCCCGGAATTGGGCGCTCGATCTCTCCCAGAACTGGGCCAGATCGAAATCCTCGGGACGCTCGAAGTGTTCATCCAGGATCGCCAGCTCCAGGATGCGCGACGCGCGATAGGTGCGCAGCTGACCTGAGGCCTGCGCCACCAGATACCAGGCACCTGCTTTGAGGACCAGCCCCAACGGATCGAGCGTGCGGTCCACCTCACCGCGCCAGCGTCGATAGCGGACGTGGATGCGCCGCTGATTCCAGACCGCGTCGGCCACCGTCGCCAGATGTGGAAGTCGCTCTCCTTCCTGGAACCATGTGGGAGCGTCCAGGTGGAAGCGCTCGCTGATGCGTCCGGCACGCGATTGCAATTCCGGAGGTAAGGCAGCCAGCAGCTTCAGCTGAGCCGTCGCCAGCACCGCGCCCAGCCCCAGTTCAGCCGCCGGGCCAGGCATACCTGCCAGGAAGAGAGACTCCGCCTCGTCGGGAGTCATGCCGGTGAGTCGGGTGCGGTAGCCGTGCAGCAGTTCATAGCCGCCGGCCGGGCCGCGATCGCCGTAGACAGGCACACCCGCCGCACTGAGCGAGTCGACGTCTCGGTAGATGGTGCGCACCGAAACCTCGAGCTCGCGCGCCAGTTCCTCGGCGGTCAGGCGACCGCGAGTCTGTAACAGCATCAGGAGTGATAGGAGTCGGCTGGCTCTCATGTCAGTAGCATCTCATCAATTCCTGACAGAACCTGGCAGGAAGACAGTGTACGCGCCGGTCGCGGTCATGCCCATCCTATTCCTGACCGAATCTGGCAGGTTTGTTGGATACCATACCTCTAGATGTCACAAATCTAGCGTGGACGGTGTCTAACCAATAGAGCAGTTGAAAGGAACCGAGATGAGCATGCTGGCAAGCGGTGGAATCGAGACGCAGAGCTGGGATGAGCAGACCGTCGAGGATCTGGGGGACGGTCGTAAGACGACGCGCGTCACGGCGACCAACAAGCTGACTGGCGACATCGACGGAGAGAGCCGGGTCGAGTTTCTGCTGGCCTACACCGGTGACGACTACTGCAGCTTTGTCGGCGTCGAGCGCGTCACCGGCAGCATCGGCGGTCGTCACGGGACTTTCGTGCTGCAGGAGCACGGCACCTTCGAAAATGGCGGGATACGACTGAGCTGGTTCGTCGTGCCGGGATCAGGCAGTGACGATTTGCGCGGTCTGCATGGCGAAGGCGGTTACATTTGGAATGGAGAGCACGGCGTGCCGACCCCCTACAACCTCGACTACGACTTCGACGCATGATGTCTCAATCCGTGAAGCCCGGGCGGCGCTACGTGCGGGTTCCGGTGCGGATGACGCTTCGTAGATCAGTTCAGGAGGATCCGCGGGAGTGTGTCGGCGCTCCTGGCGTTGACACGCGTTTGTCGCAACTTCTCTGTGAAATCTATGACATATCGGCGGTTGACGACCTACGTTGGAAGCGGATTGAGCCGAGCGTCGCTCGTGCCTGAGCTATCGCCGAGACTGAAACAGGCGCAACGCACACGGCTGGCGTGGGCGCTCGCGACCAACGAGAGGTATGGTCGCCATGATTCGCCCATTTGCGGCTCCCGTTTCGTCGATCGCCGGTGTGGCGAAAACCTCCGTCTTCTTTCTCAAAGTCCTGCCGATGCTCCCCTCCAAATGGATCAACTGGGTTACGCCCGACCCAGTCGTTGAGCAGGTATGCTATCCAACTCCAACCGGCGAAACCTGGGGCCAGCTCTATCGCCCTGACAATCGAGGTCCGCATCCGGGCGTCGTCGTGTGTCTCGGCGTGGTTCCGTTTGGGGTTGATCATCCTCAGGTGCCGCGACTCGGCGAAGCGCTGGCTCGTGCCGGATTCGCGAGCCTCCTGTATTGGTCTCCGGCCATGCGCGATCTGCGGCTTGTCCCCGACGACGTCGAAGGGATCGCCCTCGCCTATCGTTGGTTGATCGAGCAACCCAACGTCGATGCGCGACGCAGTGGGCTCATCGGCACGTGCGTGGGAGGATCCTTCGCGCTGATGGGCGCCGCGCACCCCATCATTCGTGACCGGGTTGGATTCGTGACAGCCTGGGCACCATACTCCTCCATGCGGACGCTCGCCTGCGATATTGCCAGCGCCTCAACCTCGTGCGGTAATGCGCGCGAGCCATGGGAAGTCGATCAGCTGACGCGCAAGGTCTACGTGCGTTCACTCACCGACGTCCTCGATCCGGACGAAGCGACGCTGTTGCGCGACGCCTGCGTCGAGCGTGACGGCACGGTTGATTCGGGCACGCTCTCGGAAAATGGCCGCGCCGTTTATCCGCTCCTCACGTCACTCGACGTCTCGACCGCTGAAGCCATCGTTGAACGACTTCCAGCACTCATGCAGGAGCGGTTAGACGCCATGTCACCAATCCGCTATGTCGGGGATATTCAGGCACCGTTGGTCATGCTGGCACATGATTGTGATGATCAGGTCATCCCGATCGGTGAATCTCGGCGCCTGCGCGCTGTGATCGGCGATCGCCCCGGGCTGCGCTACACCGAGTTCACCATGTTCAAGCATCTGGATCCGACCCAGGTCAAGCTGTCGCGATTCGCTCTAGCCCGCGAGCTATTCAGGTTCTTCCGCTCGGTCTATCCGGTCTTCCGGCAGGCGGCGAGACGGCCGTCGAATCGGGTGATGCTCGACTCGCCGTCCAGATCGACTCACAGCACCAGTACGTCGACCGGGTAGACCATGTTGTTGCCCATCCCCTGATAATTCCAGACCGGATCGCTTGGTTGGAGGACGCCGTTCTCGTCGGTAGCCCGAGCGCGCAGGCGATAGCGTCCAGGACGCGCTTCCCATTCGAAGCTCCAGCCATGCCAGGCAAGCTCTGATGCCGGTCGCTCCAGCTTCGCCTGATTCCACGTCGCGCCGTCGTCGCTGCTGACTTCAACACGAGAAATGTCGGCTCTTCCGGCCCATGCGCGGCCGTGCAACTGGATGCGGCCGGCGTTGACTACACGGAGACGACTGGTGAAATCGGGGATGCCGGGCGGAACCATCAATGCGCGTGGTTTCTTCAGCGTCACGGGCTCGCCGAGATCGTCGGCAGCTTGGGCATAGCGATACGACCCGGTCATTTGATAACCGGTGAAGGGTTCCGCAACCGCCTTAATGGAAGCTAGCCACTTGACGCTCGCCATTCCAAACCAGTCGGGCACCAACAGGCGCAGTGGATAGCCATGCTGCGGCGGCAAAGGCTCACCGTTCATGGCGTAGACCAGCAGTACCTCGTCACGCAGGGCCTCATCGAGCGACAGGCTGCGCTGATAGGGCTGCACCTCACCGCCCTGCACGCCCCAATCCAGTCCGGTGAAGACCAGCTCAACGGCGTCATCCGCCAACCCGGCGTCGGACAGAACACCGTTGAGCGGCGTGCCGGTCCATTCGGCCGTGCTGACTCCCTCGACGAACCAGGGTTGCGTGGTGGAACGGGGCGAAAGGAGGGCGCGGCCGTTTCCGGCGCACTCCATGGTGACCGGCAGGGTCACCGCGGGTCTGTCCTGCAGTTCGGCCAGGGTCAGCCGCATCGGATTGGTGACGAGCCCCTCGATCGAGAGGCCCCAGTCATCAATGCGGACCTCGGGAAGGTCGAAGTGGATGATCAGGTAGTGAAGACCGGTGGGCGTGATGGGATAGCGCATTGCTTCGAGCGGGATGCCACGGTTGCGGATGGCCAACTGCACCTCTTCTCGATAGAAGAGGTCGTCGGAGCGCAGGCCGCTCCCGTCGCCAGTGATCGGCAGATCGTCGACGATGGTCTGGTGGATGGGCCGCGCGGCAGGGTGATCTGTCACATTTCGCCCCTCTCGTGACGGGTGTGCGTGGTCGGTCGATAGCTTATATTTGCACGTCCGCGACTGGCATGCCGCCACCACGATGCGAGCGGATCGCCCCGCTTGGACGGGTCCGACGCATGTCGGCCGTCTCCGGGGAATCTAGTTCCGGCAGCTACGGCGATTGAGATGGCTGGGCCAATCTGGTGATCGGCGATTCCGGTTGATCCGACTCGATATCGCGAATCGGAGTTGCCGCTGAGCGTCGTCTCAGTCATAATCGAGTCGCGGAGGGGCATGCCGCCCACTCCGGCGATTGAGGCTGCACCGATCCAGACGCGGGATCGTTGAAGGGGTGTCGGACGTGAAGAGTATTTGGAGCCAGTCGATCGCGATTCCGATCGGTGTCGCGCTCGTGGTTGGAGCAGCGATCGTCGCGATCGGCGAGGCCTATCTCGCAGTCGGCGAATCGGCCATCTACATCGCGGTTGCCCTGATGTTCGGCATCACGGTGGTGGCGGCCTACTACTCTCGTCAGGCGGAGCGTGAGATCGAGCCCAAGCCCTTCCTCGGCACATCGATCTGGCGCCAGTCCTTCTTCATCCCGATCGGCGTCGCGCTCGTGGTTGGAGCAGCGATCGTCGCGATCGGCGAGGCCTACCTCTCGGTCGGCGAATCGGCCATCTACATTGCCATTGTCCTCATGTTCGGCATCACGGTTGTAGCGGCCTATTTCACGCGCGAGACCGAGACCGAGGACTAGATCTGCGGCGATTCCCGCATCATCACCTGATCGCGACAGGTCCCATCCATGACTGATCTGCGCAACAACGTGGCGTTCGTGACCGGGGCCGGCAGTGGCGTCGGCCGTTCCGTCAGCCTCGGCCTGGCCAGTCTTGGCGTGGTAACGGCCCTGTGTGGGCGGCGTCCGGAGCCGCTCGATAAGGTCGCCGCCGAGATCGAGGCGGCGGGTGGTCGAGCAATCGTCCTGCCCGTCGACATTGCCGACGAGGAGGCGGTCGAGGCGGCCTTCGACCAGTTGATTCAGGCCGCCGGTGGAGTCGATCTGCTCATCAACTGTGCCGGAGTCGGCATCTACGGCAACGTCGAACAGTATTCGCTCGACGACTGGCGCGAGACGCTGGATACCAACGTCACTGGTCTCTTCCTCTGCAGCCGGGCGGCGCTCCCCTCGATGCGGGAACGTGGCGGTGGCCACATCGTCGCGATCTCGTCGGGTGCGGGTCGACGCGGCTACGCCAATCTGGCCGCCTACTCCGCGTCGAAATTCGCGGTCATCGGTTTCATGGAGAGCCTGGCGGAGGAAGTAGGCGCCGACGGCATCAAGTGCACCACGATCCTGCCCGGGAGCATCCTGACTGATTTCGGACCGCGCAGCCTGGAAGAGAAGCGTGAAAGCGGCAAGAAGTATCTCAGGCCGGAGGACGTGGCCGAAGCGATCATTCAGGTGCTGTGCCAGCCCGGCCACGTCTGGACTCAGCAGGTGAACCTCTGGCCCTTCTGAGTTCTCCGTTTAGGACGGGGAATCAGTCTGCCCGTCTCCTCGCTTGCGCCACCAGCGCTGACACGGGTCGGCGCCACGGGTCACCAGCAGCGCGAGCAAGTAGGCGTGCATGACCAATAGCATCGACGTCTGGTTCGCCAAATCCTCGTGCTGGCGGTGCGGACCGATATACCAGAGTGCCAACACGACTGCCTCCACTGAGAGCCACTTCGCGGCTGACCGGACGTATCGATTCACGTCCATCCTAGACCTGTTACCTTTCCCTTTCGCGTCGGATCTGCCCATTATGCGCTTCAGTATGATTCAGATCGAGTCAGTGACTGAACCGCTGCAGATAATGGTAGTATATTACCATCATGGTAGTCAACCATTAATCTCGACTCTGGGACCGGAAGTGCGGAGATGACTGAACGCCAACAGCCGTCTGAGGCAGACGACGAATTTGGGTTGGTAGATGAGGTCGCCTCGTTGACTCTGGAGCTAGCGCAACGCGTGCAGCAGCACGCTGGCGCCACGGCAGCCGAGTTCGGTCTCACCCTTTCTCAGGCCAAGGTGCTGGCGTCGATGGGGGCTGAGGGGTCAACAGCGACGGGCGTACTGGCAGCCAAGCTCCGCGTCGATCCCTCGAATCTCACGGTCCTCATTGATCGTCTCGAGGAACGAGGAGCGCTGGAGCGCCGTGTCGATCGACACGACCGTCGCGTCAAGAGTCTCGTCCTGACGCCGGAGGGTCTGCAACTGCGCGCGGAGTTCCGCGAGCGGCTCCACGACTATGGTCAAGCCTTTGGGCAGCTGAGCGCGCGGCAGCTTGAGGCCCTGCGCGACCTGCTGCGATCTGGCGCTCTACGCCGACTGACGGCTCGCTCAGGCGAAGTGCGGCATCACCTCGGACTCGAAGCGCTTCATCGGGACGTGATCGTACGCGATGCGCGGGAAATTGATGATCACGTAGTCAATCCCGGCTTCGACCAGCCCGCCGATGCGGTCGACAACCGCCGCCGGCGGACCGACCAATGTGGCACGCGCATATTCCTCAAACGACTGGCCGGTCGCCCTGCGCGCGCGTTCGGTGGCCTTCTCGGGATCCTCCCCCGGCTGCGTGAAATGGAGGACTAAATTGCTCGACTTGGTGATCTCGTCGTAGTCGCGGCCGGCCTTGTCGCAGTGTTTCTTGAGTACGTCGAGCTTGTGACGCACGTTGTCGGGCGTGCCACCGAAGTTGCTGGCATCGCCATACTGCGCCACCAGCTTCAAGGTCACCTGCTCGCCCGACCCGCCGATCCAGAGTGGGATGTGCGGCTGCTGCACGCCTTTCGGCTCGTTGACCGGCTCATCGATGCTGTAGTACTTGCCGTGGAAGGTCGGTCGATCTTCGGTCCACATCTTGTGGATGATCCGGACGGCGTCGCGGAACATGCCCATGCGCTCGCGGGTTTCGGGGAAGCCGAACCCGTAGGCCTTCCACTCCTCTTCATGCCAGCCCGCGCCGACGCCACAATAGAGGCGGCCGTGACTGGCGACATCGACCGTCGAAGCGATCTTGGCCAGTAGTGCCGGGTTGCGATAGCCATTGCAAGTGACCATCTGCCCGACCTTCACGCGCGAGGTGTCTCGCGCCAGCGTCGCGGTGATGGTCCAGCACTCGAAGGTCGTCTCAATCGTCGTCTTGGGGACGGTGTGGAAGTGGTCGTAGACCCAGATCGAGTCCCACGGACCGGCATCGGCCGCTTTGGCAACGTTGGTCATCGCCTCGAATTTGTCGACCGGGTCGTCGATTTCGACCAAATCCATGCGCCAACCTTGCGGCACGAAACAGCCAAAGCGAACACTCACGACTTCTCTCCCTTATTGCGACGATCTGATGTAGCGATGCGACGTGGTGCATTGCGAGGCAGACTCCGCAGTTTGGCTGCCAGGCGCAGGTAAACGCGATGACATCGGTACCCGCTGATGACATCGCACAAACGATGCGCTTTGGCACTTGCTCAGTTCTGAGTGTGTCCGATTGCCTCATTCTCCCGGCAGTGTTGGCAGACGCCGAAGATGGCGAAGTGATCCATGCGCGGCTCGAAGCCGTAGAGTCGTTGCAGCCGCTCGCGTAGCGGCTGCAACGACTCGTCGTCGATCTCGATGGTGCCGCCGCAGCGCTGGCAGATGAGGTGGTGATGAGGGTGCGGTCCGAGAATCTCGAACTGGCGCACGCCGCTGCCGAGGTCTGTCTCGGCGACGAGCCCGAGCTCCACAAGCATGTCAAGCGTGCGGTAGACGGTCGACAGATTGATGTACGGGTAGTCGGGCTTGACGAGCTCGAGAATCGTCTCGGCGGAGACATGCCCATCCTGTTCGGCTAGGGCCGATAAGACCATCATGCGCTGTGGAGTCAGACGTTGCCCCGATTTACGCAGCGCTTCTTGCAGCTCGTCGATATCGCTCGCCATATTCTTCCCGACCTTAAGGATTCATACGTTGATCCTTCAACGCCATCTTCCTATAATCATACTATTGCAACTGTTTGCAGTTGCAAGGAATAGCATCCGCCATCTTGGGCGTTTTAAACGCTGACACCATTGCGGTGTCGTATCTGTGCCTGGTTTCGCCGAACGTACTGCCAGTGGCGAGATCAACTCCCGGTCGGACTCGCCCGTTCGAATCAGGGCCGAGCGCTCCGGGCGGAGCAAAGGGGAACGAGTGCACATCCCAGACGGATACATCAGCCCAGAGACTGCCATATTCTTCTATGGCGCCGCGGCGCCCTTCTGGTATACGGCCAGTCGCAAGCTGAAGCGCCTGCTGAGCGGGGAGACCGTCCCCCTCTTGGCCCTCTTCTCCGCCTTCAGCTTCACCATCATGATGTTCAACATCCCAGTACCAGGTGGAACGACGGCGCACGCCGTCGGTGGGACGCTGGCGGCCATCGTCATGGGGCCATGGGCGGCGATCGTGGCCGTTTCGGTGGCGTTGATCATCCAGGCGCTCTTCTTCGGTGACGGCGGCATCACGGCCATCGGCGCCAACTGTTTCAACATGGCGATCGTGCTGCCACTGGTGGGCTACGCTGTCTACTGGCTGATCAGCCGAGGGTCCAATCCGCTCTCGCGCCGCCGATTAGTGGCTGGCGCCATCGGCGCGTATCTCGCCATCAACGCGGCCGGTCTGCTTGTCGGAACCGAGCTCGGCATCCAACCAATCTTCTGGACCCATGCGGGCCGTGCGCTGTATGCACCATATCCATTGAGCGTCTCGATTCCCGCAGTGATGATTCCGCACTTGACGTTGGCCGGCATCGCCGAGGTGGTCGCCACCGTCTTTGGTGTCGCCTATGTCCAGCGGGTTCAGCCCGGGCTGCTGACGCATCGCTCCGGTTCAACCTCCGGCGCGGCTCAGCCGTCGACCGGTCGCTCCCGTGTCGGACTCACTGTGGCGGCGTTCGTGGTGATGCTGATCGCGGTGCCATTGGGTCTGCTCGCAGGCGGCGGAGCCTGGGGTGAGTGGGGGGCGTCGGAGGTCGGAAATCGCGTCGGCTACGTCCCGTCCGGAATGAACAGCTTGCAATCGATCTGGTCGGCACCTTTCTCTGGATACACCTTGCCCTGGGTCTCCAATAACGCGTCATTTGCCCAGCTTGCCGTGGCCTACATCTTATCGGCAGTGGTCGGCGTCGGCATGATCTTCGTGGTTGCCTTCAGTTTGAAGATTTTGGCCAGGCGGCGGGCCGAGGCTCGAGCCGTACTTCCGGCACAGGGAGGCTGACGTGGCAGCAGAGACGATGCCCGCGCGACCACATTCTCGTCGTAAGAAAGACTTCGTCGCCAAGACGATCAATGGCGTGACTGAGGCGATCGAGCGCTCGGTCTACACCGAGGAGTTTGCGCGACGAGAGGGACTGCTGCAGCGAGTCGATCCGCGCGTGAAGATTGGGGTCTTTGGCGCTTCCGTTCTGACGGTGGGATTGGCCCGCAGTCTGCCGGTTATCCTTGCCCTGTATGCTGCGGCGATTCTCATCGGCCTCGTTTCCCGATTGCCTGCTTCGCTCCTCTTGAAACGGATCCTGATCGGCATCCCGATGTTCGCCGGAATCGTGGCGTTGCCGGCGCTGTTCCTGATCGGTGGCAAGCCGCTGATCGACATCGGTCACGTCGGACCGGTGCATCTGGCGATCACGAGTAACTCGGTGATGAGCTTCGTCATCTTCGTCACACGGGTGGCGGCCTCAGTGACGCTGGCCGCGCTGCTGGTCGTGACGACTCGATGGTCCGACCTGCTCAAGGCGATGCGAGTCTTCCGCGTGCCGGAGGTCTTCATCGTGGTGCTTGGAATGACCTATCGCTACATCTTCTTGCTGCTGAAGGCGCTGGAGAACCTCTTCCTGGCGCGGGCCAGTCGCACGGTGGGCCAGTCGACGGAGCAGGAGCGTCGCCGCTGGATCGGCGCGAGTATGGGGACGCTGCTCGGCAAGAGCTTCAAAACCAGCAACGATGTCTATCAGGCCATGGTGGCACGCGGATTTACCGGTGACGTACGGACGATCACGAACTTCGCCATGCGGGATGAAGACTGGCTCTTCATCGCCGTCTCGGCGGTGGTGCTGGCGTCGGCGTTGCTTCTCGATATGGGGCTCGCATGGTCATGAGTATGACGACGACGGTTTTTCGACTCGACGACGTTTCCTTCAGCTATCAGGGTCGACACGAAGCGTTGAAGAACGTCGACCTCGAGATCGCTCAGGGAGAACAGCTGGTTATCCTCGGCGCCAATGGCTGCGGAAAGTCAACCCTGCTGAAGATGCTCGATGGGCTGTACCGACCTAATTCCGGCCGCATAACCGCCTTCGATGAGGATATCACCGAGGTCGCGGACGATCCGTCACGTGCCCAGGAGCTGCACCGGCGCGTCGGGCTCGTTTTCCAGGATCCGGACGTCCAGCTCTTCAGTCCCACCGTCTATGACGACGTTGCCTTTGGTCCACTGCAGATGGGCTGGACTGAGGACGACGTGCGGGGTCGCGTGGGTATCGCGCTGGAGCAGATGAACGTGACGCACCTGTCCGATCGAGCGCCGTATGAGCTGAGCGGCGGCGAGAAGAAGCGTGTGGCGATCGCTACCGTCCTCTCAATGGAGCCGGACGTGATTCTGCTGGACGAGCCAACGGCCAGTCTCGATCCGCGCAGCAGCGCCATGCTGGTCGACGTCATCGCTGGACTGCGCGATCTCGGCAAGACGGTCGTGCTGACCACACACCAACTGGAGATTGTGCCGATGCTGGCGACGCGGGTGGTCGTCTTCGGCGATCAGGAGCGTCGGCCGGTGGCGTCCGGTAGCGCTGACGAGATTCTGTCCAACAAGGAACTGCTGGTGCGCACCAACCTGGTGCATGAGCACCTGCACTACCACGGCGATGAAGCGCATTCCCATTTGCACAGCCACGATCATCATTACCACGACGAAAAGCCGTAGCGCGATCACCAGCAGAGCGGCGCACAGCGAACTCACCACGGTTGGTGAGCGGCGGTAGCTCAATCGCGTCCACTAATCGCCGCGAATCCGCGTTTCAGTAGCGGAATTCCCCTCCAGACTCGCTATGCTATAGTGAAAATAGCGACCAACTCCTGAATCCATCGTGCCCTGGCAGAGCACCGTTTTGGGGAACCCCATGTTCGGTATAACCGACTCATCGCCACGTCCGCTCCTCGTTGGCCGCGAGCGAGAACGCGAAAGCCTGCGCTCGGCGTTGGAGACATCCATCAGTGGCCGGGGAAGGCTGGTTCTTGTCAGTGGTGAGGCCGGCATCGGCAAGACGACGCTGGTCGAGGACCTCGCCTGGCAGGCGACTGAGCGCGGCATGCTCGTCCTCTCTGGTGGTTGCTACGATTTGGCGACCACGCCCCCATTCGGCCCATGGTTGGATGCGTTCAACCGCTACCAGCCCTCGGCCGAGATGCCCGTTCTGCCGCCGTTTCCACGCGGGTCAGCCGAACCGCACGCAGCAGCCAGTCAGCCTGATTTCTTCCGGCAGATTCAAACGTTCCTGGAATCGCTCTCGACAAACGCCCCACTCCTGCTGATACTCGAGGACCTGCACTGGGCCGATCCGTCAAGTCTGGATCTGTTGCGTCATATCGCGCGGGGAACCGATCACGCACGACTGCTCCTGATCGCGACGTGGCGCGTGGATGAGCTCGATCGGCGCCATCAACTCTATCGATTGGTGCCGACACTGGTGCGGGAATCAGGTGGAACTCGAATCGATCTCCATCGGCTCGATGAAGACTCGCAGCGAGCACTCATCGACACCCGCTACCAACTCTCATCTCCCGAACGTCACCGGTTAGCAGCCTATCTGCATCAGCACGCAGAGGGGAACCCGTTCTTCATTAGCGAGCTATTGCGCACGCTCGAAGAGGAAGGACTGCTGAGCTCGGCTGACTCGGGCACGTGGCGCCTGGGAGATCTGGCAATCGCGCCCGTTCCGGAACTGGTGCGACAGGTGATCGAAGCGAGAGTGGCTCGTCTTGGAGCGGATGCCGAGCGACTTCTGAGGATCGCTGCGGTGATCGGTCATGACGTGCCGCTCGATCTCTGGCGGTCGCTGGCCAACGTCGACGATCAGGCATTTGGATCGGCGATCCAGCGTGTGACCGACGCTCGGCTGCTCAGAGAGACGCCACCGAACGGTTACCGCTTCAGCCACGCGCTGGTGCGTGAGTCGATCTACGACGGCGTCCTCCTTCCCGTGCGTCAAGCCATGCATCGCTCCGTGGCCGAGCAGCTGTCTGAGATGCCCGACGTCGACCCGGACGCCGTGGCCGATCATTTCATCCGCGCGGCTGACCCGCGGGCCGCCGCATGGCTGTTGCGCGCAGGTGAAAACGCACGGCACCAGTTTGCTCTACGAGTCGCCGTCGAACGCTTCACGTTGGCCCTCTCAAACGCTGGATTGGACGATCGGGCGCGTATTCAAGCCTATCTGCAGCGTGGGGAGACCTTTGAGACGCTCGGAGACTACGCCGCAGCCATCGCAGACCTCGACCATGCCGTGGTCCTGGCCCGCGCGGCTGATGACGGTCGTCTCGAGTGGCGGGCTTTGCTCGGCCTGGGCGCTGCCTGGTCGCCCAGCAACTATGAGGAGACCGGCTCACACTATCGTCGAGCCCTCGAATTGGCACGGGCGTCGGACAATCAGGACATGCTCGCGATCAGTCTCAACCGGCTCGGCAACTGGCATTTCAACGTTCTTCGACTGGCAGATGCGATCGAGATGCATCAGGAAGCGCTCGCCATGCTGGAGCCTGGGGGCGGCACGTTGCACCTGGCGCAGACACACGACTTTCTGGCGATGACGTACTGGTGCAGTGGGGATGGCGTCCAGGGTTCGATCCATTGGTCCGCCTCGATTCGATTCGTCGAGCAGCATGGAAACCGTCAACAATTGGCGTCGGCGCTCAACAATTCGATCGCGGTCGCGCAGGTTGATTTCCCGATCGTTGCCGCTGATTCGACCGAAGACGGCCTTGCCAGAGTCACACGAGCGCTGCAGATCGCACGTGAAATCGAGTGGCGTGCGGGTGAAGTCTTTGCGCAAGTCAATCTCGGGCGGTTCCAGATGCTGCTGGGACAGATCGATCTGGCCCTCGAAAACCAGCGCGCGGCCCTTGCGGTGGCCGAGTCGATCGGCCACCGGGAATGGGCGATCGCCGGTTGGTGGAACATGAGCCTGACTTTGGCGTCCGTCGGGCGATTTGAGCGGGCGTGCGAATCTTTAGAACGCGGTTTGGCTCTGGCGCGGGAGACGCGCTCCCTCTTCTGGATCCAGATCGTCTCTGCCCAACTGGTCGCAATGCATGTCAGGAGTGGCCACCTGAGTGAGGCGCAAGCACTCCTCGATGATCAGCCGGAATCGGCCCTCGCGAACCTTTCCCCTGGTAGCCTCCACTACTCGCAGTGGAGCCTGACCCTGGCCGAGCTCGCGCTCGCTCGCGGCGACGCTTCCCAGGCGCTCACCATCATCGACGCCAACATCGCGTCGCTGCCGAACCGTGAACGTGCAGTCGTTCCGGGACTATCGATCGTTCGCGGGCGGGCGCTCGCGTCGCTAGGGCGACTCACGGAAGCGCGCGACGAGTTTGCGGCCGCACGAGCGCGGCTGGCTGATTACCACGAGCATGCGTCTCGGTTCGTCGCTTGTGCTGAGCTTTATCGTGCCTGCAGTCAGCTTGAAATGGTGAGCGAAGCGGCGGAAGCGCTTGGGGACGCGCGCGAGATCGCGAACATCATCGCGAGCCACCTTCCGGATGACGAGATGCGTGCGTCGTTCCAGTCGTATGCCAATCAGTTGATTCCTTTGGGAAAGCAGACGCTCCCGTCAGCAGACGCTGGTCTCAGTACTCGCGAAGTCGAAGTGCTGCGCCTGGTGGCACGAGGGCTAACCGACGTGCAGGTTGCCAGCCAGCTCTTCGTCAGTCGGCGTACGGTCAGTTCCCACCTTCGATCGATCTACGGCAAGCTCGGCGTCTCCACTCGTACCGCCGCCACTCGCATCGCGATCGACAGAGGTCTCGTCTGACGCGATTCCATCGAGCGGTGCGTCATTGTACTGAGTGCCAGCGTGAAAATCGCGGCACCCATTTCAGTACATCGCGCGATGTGCCTCAGCCTCGCGACCGCTAAGGTGAAGTCATCGGCACGCAATGACTCGCTGATAGGAGCCTTGCCATGACGACGACACCGACGGCCAGCCGCACGCTTGATGCAGCGACGCTCGAGTCCTTCGCCGCCAATCTGCGCGGCGATCTGATCGGTCCGGACCATCCGTCCTACGATGAAGCCCGTCAGCTCTGGAACGGGATGATCGACAAACGCCCTGCGCTGATTGCGCGCTGCACCGGAACCGCCGATGTGGTTGCGGCGATACGGGCTGCAAAGACTTCGGGTCTGCCGGTGGCGGTCCGAGGCGGCGGTCACAACGTCGCGGGAAACGCGCTCAACGACGGCGGCTTGGTCATCGACCTCTCCAGAATGCGCGGGATTTCGGTCGATCCACGCGCTCGCACCGCCCGCGTCCAGGCCGGCGCTGATTGGGGAGACCTCGATCACGAGACGCAAGCACATGGTCTGGCCACACCTGGTGGTCAGGCTTCGCCGACCGGTGTGGCCGGGTTCACGCTGGGTGGCGGCATGGGGTTCTTGCGTCGCAAATGGGGATTGGCTTGCGACAACCTCGTGTCGGCAGAGGTCGTCACGGCCGACGGCAGCGTGTTGACGGCTAGCGAAACGGAGCATGCCGACCTCTTCTGGGCCATTCGGGGCGGCGGCGGAAACTTTGGCGTCGTTACCTCCTTCGAGTTCCAGCTTCATGCGCTTGGCCCGATGATCGCGGCTGCGATCGTGATCTACCCCATTCAAGAGATGATCAGCGTCATGCGCGCCTGGCGTGACTACCTTTCGACCGCACCAGACGAAGTCACCTGCGATCTGCTGATGTGGGGCATGCCGCCGCTTCCCGGAGTCCCGCCCGAAATGCATGGGGCACCGGTCGTTATCACTGCGGCGATGTACGCCGGGCCGCCTGATGTTGGTGAGCGCGCGCTGCAGCCGGTCCGTCAATTGGGCACACCGTTGGCGGATATGAGTGGCCCGATGCCCTACGTGGTGATGCAGAGCTCGCTCGACGCCCTCTTCCCCAACGGAGATCTCTACTACTGGAAGTCCCTCTTCGGCAATCGTCTCACCGACGAGGTTATCGACGCTATCGCCGCGTTCGTCGCCGAGCGGCCCACACCGCGAACGCTGGTTGGATTGCGCGGGTTAGGTGGCGCCATGGGACGGGTGCCGGAAGAGGCGACGGCCTATGGAAATCGGGATGCACATTTCAATCTGAGCATCGATGCGGCCTGGACCGACCCATCTGAGTCGGAGCGGATCGTTAGGTGGACGCGTGATGCGTGGAAGAAGATGCGCGATCTGACCGGCGGCGGCGTGTACGTCAACTTCGCGGGCTTGGGCGAGGAAAATGACGAGATCGCTCGGGCGGCGTACGGTCGTAACTACGATCGACTGGTGGCCGTCAAACGGAAGTACGACCCGGGCAACCTGTTCCACGGCAACATCAACATCGCGCCGTAAGAGGCGTCAACCGCATTGAATATTGGGGGCAGACGGGACTTCACGTCTGCCCCCAATATTCTTGTGTGTGGCCGATCCGTTCTGTGGGTTGCCATGATGCTCCGTGTCAGGCACAGTCAAAAACACGTTTACGTTTGACTCCGCAGGTCCGTATCAGGATGGCTGTTCGTGTTGGGGGCAGTGTGGCGTGCCAATGATCAGGCGCCGCGGCTCAGCGGTAAGCAATACCCAGGAGCAAATCCACCAGCCTAGACCCAAATCGGACGACGATGGGCACCCCGGAGAGGAGTCTGAGCCGTGAGCCCACCGTATTGGTGGCAAATCAGAGTGCTCCTCGTAGTGGGCGCGGTCAGCGGGCTGCCGTTGATTCTCCATCTCCTGACCCACCCGGCGCTTCTGATGCGGCGGCTACGGAGTGGACCGTTCGCGGAGCGTGAACTGAGTCAGCGCGTGATCGCGCTGTTG
The DNA here is from genome assembly GCA_963815715.1 of uncultured Chloroflexia bacterium. GTDB lineage: Bacteria > Chloroflexota > Chloroflexia > Thermomicrobiales > Thermomicrobiaceae > CALAGB01. The sequence continues at coordinate 484,707 of CAWFHU010000002.1, forward strand.
TTGCAAGTCGACATCCTGGCCATTTGCGCCTTCTCGGCTCTTGACCATGACAGCGGCTGGTCTCACGTCCCCTTCGTTGTCGTGCTGTTCGGGGATTTTCTGGTTGCCTGTGGCCTGCTGTTGATGTGGCTGGTCTTTCGCTCCAATCCGTATGCGGCAGCTACGATCAGGGTCGAGACTCGTCAGCCCGTGATTTCGACCGGTCCCTATGCCTTCGTACGCCATCCTTTTTATAGCGGGTTGTTGCTGGTGTTTGTTGGCATCCCGCCCGCGCTGGGATCCTGGTGGGGACTTCTCTTTTGTCTCCCGTTGCTCGGTATTCTCATCTGGCGGCTCACGGATGAGGAAAAGTATCTGGCGAATCATCTGCCCGGATATGAGGACTACCTTGACCGCGTGACCCATCGGCTGATTCCCAATATCTGGTGACGCGTGGCAGTGGATCTGGAGCGAAGTTGGGCGGCAATTAGGCGTATGGACACGACAGTGGGGCTGGCATGAAATGGTCCAGAGACAAAAGCAAAACCCCGGCGCAGACGCGCCGGGGTTTGGGTTGCTGTGGGATGCGGTGGTTTAGGCCGCGTTGGCAAGCTGGATCAGATCCGACTTGCGCAGTTTGCTCAGCGCTTCCTTCTCGATCTGCCGAACGCGCTCACGGCTGATGCCGTAATGCTCGGCGATCTCGGCCAGCGTCTGTGGCTGCTGCCCACCAAGACCGAATCGCAGGATCAGCACGCCCCGCTCGCGCTCCGTGAGGTGCTCGAGGCTGCGCCTGATCTGATCGCGAATCGCACTCGTGACCGCCTGATCCACAACCTCGTCACTCTGCGGGTCGGGAAGCAGGTCGCCAATCGTGCTTTCGCCATCCTCACCGATCGGCTTGTCGAGCGACGACGTCCGCGGGATCGCGGATCGCGCCTGCTCGATACGCTCGACATCGAGCTCAAGCGTTTCGGCGAGCTCCTGATCGGTTGCCGGTCGTCCGAAGACCTGCTCGAGCTGCGCCTCGGTGCGGCGCACCTTCGAGATCAGATCATGCATGTGCACCGGCACACGAATGGTTCGGCTCAAGTTCGCGACCGCGCGTCCGATCGCCTGACGAATCCAGAAGGTGGCATAGGTGCTGAACCGATAGCCGAGCTCTGGATCATAGCGCTCGACGGCGGTCATCAGACCGATGTTGCCTTCCTGAATCAGGTCGATCAACGGCAGTCCGCTGGCCCGGTACTTCTTGGCGATCGAAACGACCAACCGCAAGTTGTGCCGGATCAGCTTCTCGCGCGAGGCCTTGGCCCGCTCGAGGCTGAGCCGAATCTCGGGCGTCTCCTCAGCACCGGCCTCGAGCTGCTTGCGCAACTCAAGCCCAGCCCGGACCGCTCGGGAGTATTCGATCTCTTCGTTGTGGGTCAGGAGCCGGTGACCGCCGACGTCCCGGAAGTACCGGTAGACTGCATCGCTGGTGGCCTGATCGAGCAAGTCCGCGGACTCGTCGATCACGTTATCCACTTCAGCTTCTTTGGCAAGCCTTTCCAGCTCGTAGGTATCCCGGATCGCTCGCTCCGTCATGTGACTCCTAGATTCCAAATTCTGCCCGTAAAACTCTCGAAATCGTCACTGGCCGGTGTTCCCCCGATCCGGCCCGAAACTTAAGTAGTATAGCATATGTTAAGGTTCTTTGTCAAGAACGACAAAGCCGACTTGCGGTTGCCCGAAAGCCGTACGGACAGTAATTCGGCTGGACGATGAGTGGCAATACCACTTTCCTGACCGATCCGATCGAGCCAGTATACCCCTCTCCGCAGGTCATATGCCATTGAGGAACAGCCCCTTCAAAGTGCGCGTAAATCTAGTCCCGTACGTACGTCTCGCAACCTCTCGGTCCTCCGGCAAGGGATATACTTCGCGCGACATTCAATGGGATGAGAAGAGTGGCATCTGGCCCGCGGCGGACCCGCGTCCCGCGTTGGAGGGGCGACATGGAGTGGGAGAAGTCTCCCGATGAGATGATCGAGCTCTTCGATGACGCGTTGCCTGATCACCCAGAGATCCAGCGCCGCAAGATGTTCGGCTACCCTTCCGGTTTCGTGAATGGGAACCTGTTCAGTGGCCTCTATGCCTCCAGCATGTGCGAACGATTTCCCGAGGGGCCACGGAACGAGCTGCTGTCGCTCGAAGGGGCCAATCTGCGGAGCCGATGCTCGGTCGCGTCATGCATGAGTACGTCGTCTTACCCGAATCGATCCTGCTCGGCGACGCTGCTTTGCAGGACTGGCTCGAGCGAGCCTCTCAGGGGCTGACTCTTCCCGGTAAGGGGACTTCACCCAAGACGAGAAAGAAGGCCTCCTAACGTCACCTTCGTGCCCCATTCCGGCGCGCCTCCCACCACCTAATGATCTCGTCCTGATCGTCAGAGTGCGACACATGCGTCAACCGATCTCCTGTGCGACACTCTCACGAATGAGGAGAGATACGACGGCCACCGCACCCGGCAGGATGCCGCCTGGCTCAATCCACGATCTGGCAATGTTGGAGGAAGATGATGTCAACCGAACCGCGGCTCGCCGGACAGCTTGATCCGTCGGCCGTCAAGACTGTGCGCGAAACGGTCGATCGCGTGCGTACGCAGATCGAACGCGTCATCGTAGGCAAACGTGAAGTCATTGATCGTCTACTGGTGGCGCTGCTTGCTGAAGGGCACATCCTGATCGAGGACGTCCCCGGCATCGGCAAGACCAAGCTCGCCCGTTCCCTCAGCCTCGCATTGGGCGGCAGCTTCCATCGCATTCAATTCACGCCCGACCTCTTGCCGTCGGACGTCACCGGTTCGCTCGTCTTCAGCCAGCGGACCGGCGAGTTTGAATTCCACCCTGGCCCCGTCTTCGCCAACGTCGTCCTGGCGGACGAGATCAATCGAGCCGGCCCCCGCACGCAATCCTCGCTGCTGGAGGCTATGGAGGAGCGGCAAGTGTCGATGGAGCGGGAGACGCATCCCTTGCCTCGGCCCTTTTTGGTCATCGCCACGCAGAACCCAGTCGAACTGGAAGGGACGTTCCCACTGCCGGAAGCGCAGCTCGACCGCTTCTTCCTCAGCACAGACGTCGGTTATCCCGATCGGGAGGACGAGCGCGCCATGCTGCAGCGCTTCCGTGGCAAGGATCCGCTCGTTGATCTCGGCTCGGCCGTGCAACCGGACGAGGTGGCTCACATGATCGAGACGGTCCAGCAGGTCTACATCGGCGGTGCCGTCGAGGATTACTTGCTCGACGTGGTGCGCGCCACCCGCGAGCATGAGGAAATCGAGCTGGGAGCCAGTCCGCGATCGGCGTTGGCGCTCGCGCGTGGAGCGCAGGCGCTGGCGGCAATGAACGGTCGTGGTTTCGCCATCCCGGATGACGTACGGGCTATGGCCTCGCCGGTCCTCGCGCACCGCATCATCGCGGCGGCGCGCGTCGAATTGCGCGGCCGCACCAAGAAAGACATCCTGCGCGATCTCATCGAACAGATCCCGGTTCCCGTCGAGTCCGAAGAGAACGGCGCCTGACGTGGAAGGGAGTGGCTGGCTCCTTAAAGGAGGAAGCGGCGCACGGCTGCCACAGATTTGTGGTGGAGCCGCCGTCGTCACGCTCATCGCGCTCATCTTTCGACAGCCTCTGCTGGCGCTGCTCGCTTTCGCCGTGACGCTGGCCGTGGGAACGGCGCTCATCTGGCGTCGCTACGGGTTGAGCCAGCTCAGCTATTCACGGTCCTTCTCGCAAAACCGCGCATTCCCGGGCGAGGAGATCACGCTCGAGATCACGCTGGAGAACGCCAAAGTGCTGCCCCTGCCCTGGCTGGAGGTCGAAGACGAGTTCCCCAGCGATCTGGAGTTCCCCGGCATGGCGCTCGACATCTCGACGCTCCCAAAAGTCGGCATCTTCCGCACCATCTTCTCGATCCGGCCCTACGAACGCGTGCGGCGGCGCTACCGCGTGACGTGCACGAAGCGTGGGCGCCATCGCTTCGGGCCGGCCAACCTCAGCACGGGCGACATATTCGGGTTCGCCTCCAACCATCATGAGATCGACAACGCCGATTACCTGGTGATCTACCCGCGAGTGCGACCGGTGACCGAGTTTGGCTTGCCTCCGAAGCAGCCGTTCGGCGACGACAAGCCGATGCGGGCGCTGATGGAAGATCCGATCCGCTTCAGCGGCGTGCGTCCCTACACGCCGGGCGATCTGCCGCGACGCATCCACTGGCGCGCCTCGGCACGCACCGGCGATTTGCAGTCCAAGCAGTTCGAGCCGAGCGCAACACCGGTGCTGGCCCTCTTTCTCGACGTCAATACGTTCGAGCACTTCTGGGAAGGACTCGATTCCGATCTCCTCGAGCTGACCATCTCGGCCGCCGCCTCGCTTGCCGCGCGCGGCATCGACGACCGGCGCCAGGTTGGTCTTTATGTCAATGCCCCGCTCCACGGTGGTGAGCATTCGGTGCGAATCCCGCCCAGCCGTCATCCCGATCAGCTACGCCGCATCCTCGAGGCGCTGGCGCAGCTCATCCCGCATACCGGCAATCGCATCGAAAACCTCATCGCGGCGGAGTCGCGTCACCTCCCCTGGGGCGCAACCATCGTGGTGGTGACCGGCAACGTCACCAAAGGGCTCGAAGAGACACTGGCTCGCCTGTTCCGAGCGGGACACGCCATCACACTTATGACCTTCGGCGAGCAGAAGCTCGAGCTTCTTAGCCGCCCCGGTTTGGCCGTCTATGCATTCAAGAGGGAACACGCCGATGACCCGCGCGCTGCGTTCCAACTGGCTTGATCTCGCCCTCTCGCTCCTGGTAGCGACCGCCGAAACGGCAATGGTTGCCCCCTGGCTGGCGCTCCTGGCCGGTATTGGTGGGCATCCCGGAGCACATCTTCCTGCGCCGTTCGGCCTCTTCTTCGTGGGATTCGTCTCCTATTGGGCGGCGCGTTACTTTCTGACGAGCGGCTGGGATCTGAGCGCGGCTCGTTTGATGAGCTTGGGAACCTGGCTGGTGCTGGTGATCGTCTGGTTCGCCTTCAGCTCAGGGACCTACTTCACCGCGCCCTGGCACTTTCTCGATCGCTTGGTTGGGCTCGATGGGACGCTGCTGACCATGATGGCTGTAGGTGGCCTGGCCTGGTGGCGCGCGATCTCGATCGCCTCGGATCCCAAGCCGTTCAGTCCAGAGTTCGCGCGACGCCTCATCTGGCGCGGCGTGATCGCCGCCGGGATCGCCCTGGTCCTCTCATGGACCATCGGAGGCGAAACGTCGAGTCGCGTGTCAGACTCGGCCGTGATCGCATTTCCGCTGCTGATCGTCGCCAGCCTGCTCGCGGCCGGCGCGGCGCAGGCCAGAACGGCACGCGACGAGATCAAGTCGGGCGCTGATCCCGTGCGCGTTGGCCTTGGCACCGCCAGTGGCGTGACGCTCGGACTGATCCTGATCGCCGTGGCCGTGGCCGGACTCGCCGGGAAGCGCTTCTGGTCGCAGGTTGCCGAGCCGCTGCACGTGGTTCAGCGCGGCATCGAGTTCGTCCTCTACGGGGTCGTCTACGCCGTCGCTTACGTCCTGTTTCTCATCTTGTGGCCCTTCTTCTGGTTGGCGAAGCACTTGGTCGGCAATCACGTGCCGAATCAACCACCACCGCAGGAGCAGTCGGGCCAGGCCAAGGACGTCTTGCAGGGCGCCGGTGGCGCATTGCCCCACTTCATCACGGTGGCGCTCGAGCTGATCGTGCTGGCGGCGGTCATTGGGTTCGTCCTGTGGTTGATCCTGCGCTCGATGCGACGTTTCCGGGCGGGTCTGGAGGAGGAAGGCGCCGACGAGATCCACGAGAGCGTCTGGTCGAGCGATCTCGCCTTGAACCAGCTGCGCTCGTTGCTGCACGGATTTGGCGGTCGGCGTGGTGACGGGAAGCGTGCCCGCGCCTTCGATTTCAACGCCGAGCCGGTCGACGTGCGCGATGCCTACCGCCATCTGCTGGCGCTCGGCGAGCGTGAAGGCCGCACGCGACTGCCGAAGGAGTCGGCCAACGACTACCTTCAGCGACTTGAGCTTGCCTGGGCCAATGCGTCAGAGCCGCTCGACGATCTGACCCGACGCTATCTGGCGGCCCGCTACGCCGAGGAAAGCTCGGACGAGGATATCTCACGCGCCCGGCGGGATTGGCAGCAATTGCGCGAACTCTTCAGTCGCGGCTGACCCGATTACCGTGGGTTTACCGTGGTTGAGGTTGTCTTGCTTCTTGTAGGGGAGCACCTTGTGTGCTCCCGCTACGTCATGTGCCCGATCAACGCCGGGAGCACCTCGTGTGCTCCCCTACATGCCATCGGACCGTCTGAGCCAATTTTCAGGCCGCTTTAGCTCCCACCCAAACGTATGTGCAGCCAATCCGGCCCGTTGTCGCTCAGCTCCGGCCAGCGCTCTCGCAATGCGTGATGGACTCCCGCGCCAAACTCAGCCAGCGGTTCGAGTCCTCGTATGTCGGTTGCCGCGAGGTGGAGCCGCTGCATGGCGGTGAGCAACGCGGCGCGGCTGGACCAGGAGCCGGCCCAGGGGCGGTCAGCATCAAGGAGATCCAGCGGTAGCCAGCTCATGATGGCCAGCGCGCGATAGGCGCACATCGATGCCCCATGCACGCCGGAACTCCTCGTCCTCCAACGGGACCACTCCATCCAGATGCGCGCGGAGCTCATCGCGATAGGCGGCGCGCATCGCGTTCAACCAGGGCTTTGGCACGGGACAGAGGGTGTCCCAGGCCGTGAGGTCGTAGAGGGCGTGGCGGTATCCCGCGTATTCGAAGTCGATCAATCGGGCGCCGTCGCGGGAGAAATTATTGTTGGATGGGGCCGGATCGCCATGCGAGAAGGCCAGCCACGGTCCGGGATCGGCATAGACGCGGGCGACCGCTTCACACGCTGCCTCGAAGTTGGCGGGTATCTCCATGCCGAGGGCCGAGGCCCAGGCTTTGACGCGCTCGATCGCGTCCAGCCAGAGCGCGGCCTCGTGCCCGCGACCGAGCTTCGTGGCTCCGGGGAGCGCGCGCCGTAACGTCAGGTAGCGCGACTCCTGCCCGATCGTATCGACAACCAGCCGCGCCATGGTGACCGCCAGCGTTCTCAGTGCGTCGATAGAAGCGGATTCGTCACCTTCGGAGAAGACCTGCTCCAGGCTGCGCGACGCTCCGAGATCCTCCATCACGAAGAAACGTGCTCCGTCGTCTCCAGCGTAGAAGCAGGGCGCGACGTTGTCGGAAATGCCGCTGAGGAATTGGAAGCTGGCCCAATCGCTGAAGCCGCGTTCGTCGTCTCCGTGGTTGCTCTTGATCACGACCGATGCTGCGTCGTCCCATCCGGAAACGGCGCAACGGAGCGTCAGGCTGCGATCACGCCGATCGATCACGGTGGGATCGCTCAGTCGCACGGTCGATCCGTGCTGGACTCTGAGGAGTCGCTCGGACGCACGCATGAGGTGTTCGATTGGCTCTGGGTCGTTCACCTTTTCTCCCGTCTCAACGCGTGCTCATGGAACAGCATGGTAACGCAGTGGACGGGCAAGGCCACACATGCATGGTGTGTAACAGAACGACCAACTACCCCTGCCCGCGGAACGTTAATCTGTATCATCCAGGTACACAATCAATCAGTTGATTGACAATCGCGACTCTGGCTGTTATTCTCTCAATCAAGTGATTGATGGAGGACGCCATGTTGCCTGACGACACGAACATTGAAGATCAGAGCACGTCGACCCGACGCGAGGACCTGGTGCGGGCCGCCTTCAATCGTATCGCCGAGGCCGGTTTCGAAGGACTTCGCACGCGGGACGTCGCGGCCGACGCCGGTGTCAACGTCGCGACCCTGCACTATTACTTCCCCTCGAAAGAGGCGCTCATTCGCGGCGTCGTCGGACACGCGATGCTGCGCTTCAGCCAATCGATGCCGCGGGATGGTTCGGCGGCCGATCAACTGCGCTGGCATCTCGCCTTTCTGCGCCACCTGCTGAAGGAAGACACCGAGCTCTTCGCGGTGGTGGCCGAGTTGACGCTTCGGGCGCCGCGCGACCCGGTCATTGCGGACGTTTTGCGGAACACCGACGAGCCCTGGCATCGCAAGGTCGCCGGTCTGCTGCAGAGCGCACACGATCAGGGCTGTATCGACGCCAACATCGATCCGGAAGGAGGCGCTGCCTTCATCATCGCCACGATAAAGGGGCTGAGCCTGCCGGCCAACCCCGAGGTCCACGGCAAGCGGGTCGACCAGACGTTTGATCAGCTCGAACGCTGGCTGGGACTTTCGCCGGAAGACCCCTCAAGGTAACTGACGCCTTTTGTCAGGAGAGCGGCCGCTCTCGAATTCGCCCGTCAGGTTGTCGATTCCAATCTACGCCGATCGATCGATTCGGACGTCATCGACGTCCGGGATGGGACCGCCTTGTCATGAAAGAGGTAACTATAGTGGCCAAGACTTACCGTGTCACTCCCTTCGTCCGCATGAGCAACATGCTGACGACGACCATGCTGCGAGCCGGATTGAGCTTCAACTCGATGAACCTGCTCACCGTTCCTGGGCGCAAGAGCGGCGAGCCGCGCACCGTTCCCGTCTCGGTGATCGAGCGAGATGGCGAGCGTTTTCTGATCGGGGCCTTCGGTAACGTCAACTGGGTGCGCAACCTACGCGCGTCGCGCCATGGCACGCTGCGCCTGGGTCGTCACGAGCAAGAGTTCACCGCGGAGGAGCTCTCACCGCGCGAGGCCGCGCCAGTCCTCAAGGCCGGTTTTGACATGGCGCCTGGCTACGTCCGCTCCTTCTTCGACGCGACTCCTGAGTCGACGCTGGCCGACTTCGAGCGCGAGGCGCCGCGCCACCCTGTCTTCCACCTCATCCTGGAGCCGCAACTCGTCAGATCCGCCTGATCAGCCAACTCCGCACTGCGCGGCAGCCCCGTGATAACCTCGCGGGGCTGCCGTTGCGTCAATCGACCCCCACCAATGCGCTACACTCACGCAATTCAACTGACCGATGCACAGCGTCAAGCGCTGAGAGGAGCGTGCTGATGAAGGCCAATCTTGCTCAACAGGCGGAGCTCCTGCGCTCCCTCCATCATGACTCGCGGCCATTGATGCTGCCGAATGCCTGGGACGTCTCCTCGGCCCGCGCGGTGGAAGCGGCCGGATTTCCCGTCGTGGCCACCTCCAGTTACGCCGTGGCCGACAGTCTTGGTCTGGCGGATGACGACTCGATGCCGCCGTCGATGGCCTTCGGCGCTGTCGGACGCGTCGCGACCGCCGTTTCGGTGCCGGTCACGGCCGATATCGAGGCAGGCTATCAACTCAGCCCGGTCGAGCTCGTGGCGGCCCTGCTCGGCGCGGGAGCGGTCGGGTGCAATCTCGAGGACGGCGACCATCACGGCTCCGGCGTGCTTGTTCCGATGGAGCGGCAGGTGGAGCGCTTACGCGCGGTGCGCCAGGCAAGTGAGTCGGCAGGCGTGTCAATCGTCATCAATGCGCGCACCGACGTCTTCATTCGTGAGGCGGGCGAGCCCGAATCACGGCTCGAGGAAGGTATCCGGCGGGGCAAGGCGTACCTGGCCGCCGGAGCCGACTGCATTTATCCGATCGGTCTGACCGACGCCGACGCCATCCGCACCTTCGTGAGGGAGGTTGGCGCGCCGGTCAACATCTGGCTGCGACCCGATGGTCCTGCACGCGAGACGCTGGCCGAGCTTGGCGTGAAACGAATCAGCCTGGCGACCGGGGTCTACCGGCGCTCACTGGCCGAGATCGAACGAGCGTTGAAGAACTCGCGCTGAGACGAGCGAGTGGTCGGCGAGCGGCGGGAGGACACACGGTCCTCCCCTACAGTTTCGCGTACGTTGCTAGGGGAGGACCTTGTGTCCTCTCGTCGAACAGCAACCTCTCATGCTGTGGACGGCCCTGAGGTTCCCCAGGGCCGTCTTGGCATTTATGTGCAGGTGGTCCTCATTCTACCGTCACTCAGTACCCGTTTCTGGCCAGGATCTCCGCGCCGACGCGCCCAAGGAGCACATCGTAGTGGGCCGGCCATGCGCCGGGGTGCAGCTCGAAGCGTTGCCGCTCGAAGTACTGCACCGTCACGGGGGTGCCTGTCCCGGACGGGTCCTCCTGGAATGGCTCGCTGATCGGCATGCCGTAGACGGCCTCGCCACCGAACTGCTCCCAGTAGGTCTTGAAGGCGCCACACAGGGTATGTCCAGTGGCGGCGAAGTAGGAGCAATTGCTGCTGCTATTCGCTGAAACCGGTTGGAACGCAACGTCGGTTCGTCCGGCCGTCAGTTCGTTCCCAAGCAAACCAAGCAGCACGTCGTAGCGTTCCGGCCAGGCACCCGGATGCCATTCAAAGCGAGCGCGCTCGAAGTACTGCACGGTGACGCCATTCTGCTGGAATTCTTCAGTCATCGGAAACCCATAGGTTGACAGGTCGCCGAACTTGTTCCAGTAGGCCGCGAACCCGGCACACAGGTTGTGCTGGGTTTCCGGGAAGTAGGTGCAGCCCGCTTTGGGCTGGGCGGGTGCGGTTGGGATAGCCAGTGGCGGAGGAGTCGCGGCCGTCCAGTTCAGCGTTGCATTGTTGGCTGGATCGTTGCCGTCCTGTGATCCAGTTGGCGTCGAGGTCGCCATAGGCGTGGATCGTGTCGGCTCCGACATTGGCTCCGCTGTAGCTGAAGCTGGCATGGCCGTTCGAGTCCGTCACCTTATTGACCGTCATTGGATTGGCGCCGGTCACCGAAAAGTGGACGGTGACGCCTGACGTCGGCTGGTTGCCGGCGTTCAGGACTGTGGCGGTGACGGTCTGACTGGTGCCGACCTGTGCGCTGGAATTTGACAGGTTCAGCGTCAGTGTCGGCTGCGCGTTGACCCAGGTGAGGCTGGTGCTTGCGCTCGGTTCACCGCTGTCCTGACTGCCGTTGTTGTCCAAGTCGGCATATGCCGTGATCGTATCTTGCCCAACGTTGTTGCCGGTGTAGCTGAAGCTTGCCTGCCCGTTGAGGTTGGTGGTGCGCGAGACGCTGGTCGGGTTCGCTCCGGTCACGTTGAAACGCACGACCACGTTTTCGAGCACCTGTCCGCTGCCACCATGGACCGTGGCGGTCATCGTCTGGATCGCGCCGACTGAGGCGGACGCGTCCTGTGGCGAAAGTGATAGCGAAGACGTTCCCCAGGTGATGGTCGTGCTTCCGCTCGGATCAACACTATTTTGTGCACCATTTGAGTTGACGTCGGCGTAGACGGTGATGGTGTCGACTCCGGTGTTGCTACCCGTGTAGGAGAAGGTCGCCTGACCATTCGACCCGGTCGTGCGCACGCCAGACGTCGGATTGACGCCACTCACGGTGAAATGGACCGCGATGCCCTCGGCAGGATCGCCGTTGGTGTCGGTGACGGTCGCTGTCACACTCTGGTTGGAGCCGACTGAAGCGGTCGAATCTGAGACCGAGAGCGCCAGCTTGTAGGTTAGCCAGGTGATGCTTGTGGAAGCACCAGGCTCTCCCGAATCCTGCGTGTTGTTGTGATTGGAATCGGCGAAGGCGGTGACCGTGTCAGTCCCGGCGGTCGTGCCCGTATAGGTGTAGGTGGCGACTCCACTCGAGTTGGTGACTCGGTTGACCGGCCCCGAAGGATTGGCGCCCGTGACGGTGAATCGGACGGTCTGACTGGACAACGGGTTGCCGGAATTGTCTCGCACCGTCGCGGTGATCGTCTGCGACGTGTTCAAGTCGACCGAGGTATTGACCGGTGAGAGGGAGAAGTTCGGCGAGGAAGCCGAGTTCCAAACGACCGTGACGCTCTTGGAATCGAGCTGCTGCCCCGAGAGGCTGCCGTGCGCCACCACGGTGTCGGTCCCCGACCGGAACCCTGTGTAGCTCAGTTCCGCCCGGCCGGTCGAATCGGTGGTGGTCGAGCTCGTGCGGATGTTGTTCGCTCCGCTGGCGCTCAAGTAGATCGAGACGCCACCCAGTGGAGCGCCCTGGGGATCGATGACCCAGATGACGAATTGCGCCTGAGAACCGACCGTGACGGTCTGGCTATGTGGCGTAAGTCGAACGACGCCGAGCGTGGCGGCCGCCGCTTGATTCATGACCGGTGCGAGGAGGAATGTGGCCAGGGCCAGGATGGCGCCGAAGTGCAGGAGCGCTGTGTTTCGTAGTCCGATGCGGGGTGTCGCGGGTCGTCGAAGATTCATGTGATCCGCTCACTTTCCAGAGCACTGAGGGGCGGAAGATCGTTATCCGCCATTCGAGAGGACGCCACGCGCGTTCGATGCTATGACGCATGGCGAGGTCAACCTATGGGGTGTTGCCCGGGTTTGGCGGAGAACGACCATTGACGCCGTCAAAGCGGACAGGCTCAGTGTATTGGTAGCGCAACGCTAACTCACTTCCTCGTTGATGCAGCCGCGTGTGCTCTCACTAGCATACCGCCATCGGCGCAATTTCGGAGTTCGATGGACCAACGACAGAGGACAAATGTGCGACATATGTGCCTCCAGGCGATCCGGAAGTGCCATCGAGCAGCCAACTCTGGCCGATTGGGACAACAAAGGGAGCGTCCCGCACTTAACCGTGTGGGACGCCCCGTCGCTGCTGTTTGAGCGGTTGGATCTAGTACTTGATCTTCACCGGTGCAGGAACGCTGGTGAAGATGCCGAAGTTGGAGACGTAGATCGAACCGTCTGGTGACCTCCCATCAGAGCTGTCTCGCCGCCGTGCCCCGAGCTTCTGATACATCGTCACACGGCAACTTGCCGTGATGTCCGTTACGTGAGCTTGGCTTGGTGCTGAGTCATGACGTCCGCGACGGCCTCATCCGGCTGCGACTGCGCCAGTAGGCGCCAGCCGATCGGCGCGAGCGCCAGGACAAAGATGCTGTCGACGACCAGCGCCAACGGCTCGATCGACCCGATGCGCGAGACTGGAAAGAGGATGCCCGCCAGGAGGATCGTCAGCGCTGCCCAGCGAGGGACGACGTTCACGCGCGAAAGCGCGGCGCCGAAGCCGATCATCGAAGCGGGGAAGAGGAGGCCCGGGACGTAGAGGGACAGGGCTGCGTAGCCCATATCTTCGGCCGATTGGCCCGTCACCGCGACGTGGATGCTGTCCATGCCGTAGGCGATGCCGCCAGTCACCCCGAGCGCGCCGATGACCGCCAACAAGACCGCCGCTCGCGGAGAGCTCGGCTCGAGCAGCCGGCTCAGACCCATGACGACGAGAATCCAGAGGCCCATGGCAAAGATCTGAATCACGCCGCCGGAGCGCGCTTCTTCGAGACCACCCCCGGCGATGTACGCCAACGTGCTGACGAGAAGCAGTGCGGGTGCCACAATCATGGAAGCGCCGAAAAGGCGGTCGAGCGAACCGACGGGAGTCTGATGAGTCTTCATACAACCCCTTCCTTGAGATAGAATCGTGTAACAAGAACTGGAACAATGTTCTACCGGTAGTGAAGACTATAGACGGGAATCGAGACCATGTCAAGCAGCATCCCACCAGGAGTGACGCGCCTACGCGAACATCACGAGTCGACCACCAGAAGCGTGATCCTCAAGGCGGCGCGCCGCCTCTTCGCTGAGCGAGGCTATCAGGCCACGCCGATCCGCCTTCTCGCGCGGCAATCGGGCGTCGCGGTGCAGACGATCTATTCCACCTTCGGATCGAAGGTGGGCGTGCTGCAGGCCATGCCTGATCTGCTCGATGAGGAGGCCGGCGTTTGGGAAATCATCGAGGAGTTGGACCAGACAGAGGACCCACGCGCGATTCTGGCGCTCTACGCGCGGCTGCGACGACAGTTCCGCGAGCGATGCGGCGACATCATCCACATCCTGCGCACGGGGGCCGCGAGCGAGCCTGAACTGGCGACGACGGTTGCCGAGGGGATGAGGCGGCGGCGGTTTGGGCTCACCAATCAGGTGCGGCGTATCGGCGAGATGGGGATGCTCAAAGAAGGTCTCTCGATTGAGCGGGCGTCCGACATCGCATTCGCCATCGCGTCCGATGACGTGGCCGACATCCTGGTGGACCAGGGCGGCTGGACGTTCGACGATTTCGAAGCCTGGCTGGGTGATACGCTCGCAACGCTGTTGTTGCGGGACGAAAATCTGGTCAAAGGCTGACATTCTGACCGTCTCTCTGCTCATGCGGCCGGGCGGGGCAGGAATCGCCATTTTCCCCAATAGCTCTTCAGCTGCCAGTCAGATGAGCCCGAGCTGGCGGAGCGTGCCGATGTCGTCACGACACGCCCAGTGCTCAGCAATCTTGCCGTCGTGAATTCGAAAGATGTGGATATGCTCACTGGTGAATCGTTTCCCGGTGGGCGGACGACCCATGAACTCACCGGTATGCGTGCCCGAAAGGAATGTTCGCAACGCTACCCGATCGCCTGACGAGAAGACGTCTTGTATTTCGTAGTTCACGTCGCTGAACGCACGGTGAACCCAGTCGATGGTGGTCTTGACCGAATCCCTCCCTGGGGGACTACCCGGGAGCGCGGTGTGACCGACGAAGCTGGGGGCGACCAGTTCGTCGACGACTGACAGATCCCCCCCACCAAAGCCCTCCAGCTGCAGCCGTACGCAGGCCCGCTCATTCTCAGCGCTCATTTGGCATCGCTCCCTTCGCTCGTCTGTGAAAGACGGTACGACAATCAGACCAGTCACGTTCCGTCCACGTTCGAATGGAATCGTGTGCTGGGTACTGGAACAGTGTTCTACACGTGCTCTCACTCTAGTGGTGAATCGGGTCGTTGTCAAGCCCCACTCAAGGCTGAAGGGCGTCTCTCCTCCACGCTTGAGGGGAGCCCGAACACAGAGTCGATGGGTACCCAGGATCTGGACGTCGAGGACCAGATCGGACATGGCCGATTCGGGTGTGAGGCGGGATAGTCAGCGAGACCGCAACGGGACGAGGCGGGCCAGTTGACCCGCCTCGTCAGTGTGCGCTGAGCTCTATCGGATATCGTTCCCCGTTAGAACTGGTTCCAGAGGTATTGGTTGGTGATCTCGTGGTGGAATTGGATCTCGCCCGGCTTGATGAAGTTCCCCAGCAGGCGCGGGCAGCGAACGGCCGCGTTGTGCTTCAGCTCGGCGTAGCGATCGCGTACTTCCGGCCCCAGGATCCGTGCCGTATGCCCGCTCGAGCAGAAGCTGTGGATGGCATCGTAGATGTTGTCCGGCAAGATCTCCTCGCGCTGGCGAATGTTCTCGATCACCGGTCCTTCGAGCCCGGTCCGGATCAGCGAGTAGAGGACCATGTACGGGTTGGCATCCGGCGAGATCGAGCGAACCTCGATACGTGCCGAGCGCTCGTTTCCGATCGGCACGCGAACCATCGCGCCGCGGTCGATGGCCGAGGCGATGATCTGGTTCGGCGCCTCGAAATGCGGGTCGAGGCGGCGATAAGCATTCACGCTCGGATTCAGGATGAGGCAGAGATCCAGCGCGCTCGATAGGATGCGCTCCACGAAATTCCAGGCAGTCGGCGAGAGCTTCTCTTCGCCAGCCTTGTCCCAGAAGATGTTCGTATCTCCCTCGGAGATCGACATGTTGGTGTGCATGCCGTTGCCGTTGACGCCGGTGACCGGCTTGGGCAGGAAGCTGGCCGTCATACCGATGCGATCGGCCACCTGGCGGCAGATCAGCTTGTAGAGCATCACCTGATCGGCGGCGATGAGCGCTTCAACGTAGGAGTAGTTCAGCTCGAACTGGGCTGGAGCGACCTCCGGGTGATCCTTTTCGTTCTGGAAGCCCATGGCGCGCTGCACTTCGGCGGCGGCATCGATGAACTGGCGCAAGGGATCGGCCGGCAACGAGTGGTAATAGCCACTGGTGCTCAGTTGGTCGAAGGCGCCGGTCTCCACGTAGATCTGCTCGGCGTGTCGACCCTTGAAGAGGATGCCCTCGATCTCGTTGGCGATGAAGATGGTCTGACCATGGTTCGTATAGAGGTCAGACACGTAGCTCTTGAGCTTGGCGCGCATGTCGGAGCGATAGGGCGTGCCATCTCGCTCGAGCACTTCGCCGAAGACGAGCACCTTGCCCGGCGCGAAAATGTCCGACGGCAGCCAGTAGAAGGCCGACCAGTCGATCGCCAGGCGCAGATCCGACTCCTGCTGCCGCGTAAATCCGCGTACCGACGAACCGTCGAATGTCAGGTTGTCGGCCGACTTCAGCAGGAACTTCTTGTCGTAGTCGAGCATGTGCACGCGGCCCTCGAGGTCTGAGAAACAGACCGTCACGGCCTTGATGCGCTTCTCGTCCGCTAAGTACTTCAGGCGCTCATCCTGAATCGTCCCCGGGTCCTTACGCGCCAGCCGTTCGGCCTTGGCCGCCAGGTTGAGCTCTTCCAACTCGTCGTACGGGATCTCCAGGAACTCGCGCAGACCAGCGCTCATGTAGACTCCTCTCGAACGGCTGCCACCCTTGATCCACCAGGTGCGGTCGGTGTACGGGCACTCAACCACCGTTCGAAATTGTGAGCGATTCCCACCCCTATTCCTAGGTGCATACGGTCGCGATTCAAAGCTATTTCTTGTGCACCGTGCACAAGGGGCTCGCGTCCTCAACTGGCGGCCGCGATGGCGTGCCGGTGGATCGAATATCGCGGGGAGTGTTGGAGAGCGTGAAGCGTGAAGAACTGGTGCAGTGGGACGGAGTAATGTCATGAATCGGGACCTGAAATCGACGACGGGGTTCGCACAGGCGTGCGGGGCCACTCTGCGTTACGAGCTGGCTGGCGATGGTCCAGTTCTGGTCCTGATTCATTCCGGTCTGACCGATTGTCGCATGTATGACGACCAGATCAGTGCACTTGCTCGACACCGCCGCGTCCTGCGCTACGATCTCCACGGCTATGGCCGCTCCAGCTGGCCGGAAGGTCCCTACACACACCACGAAGCATTGCACGAGCTTCTCGATCAGCTCGAGATCGATCGTGCCACGCTCCTTGGCACCTCGCTCGGCGGCGGCGTCGCCCTCGATTTCGCCCTCGCCTACCCAGACATGGTCGACGCGCTGGTGACGGTCGCGGCCGGCATCGGCGGCTATCCGCAGACACCGGAGGACGAGCGGCTCTTCGCTCCCGTGGTGCAAGCCTTCACTGACAACGACTACACCACCGCCATCGACCTGATGATCCATATCTGGGTCGACGGGCCTGATCGGAATCCGGAGGAGGTCGATGCGCGTTTGCGTGATCGCGTGCGCGCGCTCTACACCGACGTATTGCTGCGCACTCGAGAGGGGGGCCGTCAGCCGGAACAGCTCGATCCACCCGCCTACGTACGCCTCGATCAGATTCACGTTCCGACGCTCGTGCTCGTTGGGGATGCGGATATCCCCGCCGTGAAGGATCAGGCTGATCAGATGGCGGGATCGATCGACAACGCGCGCAAGGTCGTGCTGCCGAATGTGGCCCATCTGCTGAACATGGAGATTCCCGACGAGTTCAACTGCATCGTGCTCGATTTTCTGGGCGGAGAGGGTTTGGCTAGATAACGGGGCAGCGACGCGAGCAACGCGGCATGGAGATCGGCTAATTACGACAGTCCGCTCTTGACGCTCGCGCCGGTCTAAAGCCGCAGCGCTGACCTGTGCGAAGCCCGCTCATGGTGATCGGCCAAATAATTCGGTAACTCTTGGCGGTCGCTGGCCTACGGCCGAAGGGCAGCCACAGGGGGCTGCCCCTACGAACGTACGCGAGTAAACGTAGGGAAGGGACCTGTGCCCTCCCTTTGAATGTGCGTCGCCGCTAGCCCCGCGCGTGGATGCGGCGGAGTTACCCCGACGCATAAGTCAATTTCGGTTAGCGCCGCCCGCGACCTCGTCGTCACCCTCATCACGAGCCGCCGCGCTGAAAGTCAGCAAGGACTTCTGCGAGCGCATGCCTCGCGACACGGCTGAGAACGGGATTGGTGTCCCCGTAGTAGGAGAGAACGCCGACACCGAAAGACAGCGCCCGGCCACGGGCGCGGAGCCAGGTCGCGTCATCGACTGCGAGCGCCGTGCGGAAGACGGAGCGCGCTTCAGCAGAGAAGAGCAGCCATGCCGCCACGACATCGAGAGCCGGATCACCAACCGCCAGAAGACCGAAATCGATGACGGCACTGAGCCGGCCAGCGACGAACAGGAGATTGCCGAGGTGCAGGTCGCCGTGGAACCATACGGGCGGGCCGTCCCAGCTCGGTGTCCGCAGCGCGGCATCCCAGACGGCGGTCGCCGTCGCGATGTCGATCAGCCCATCCAGTGCGGCGATGGAGGCCCGGACGTCCGCGTCACGCGTGGCGAGCGGCGTGCCTCGATACCCGTTGTGCGACCCAGGCGGAGGTCCGGCACTGGCATCAAGCGCTTGTAGGGCGGCGATGAACTGCGCGAGATCGATGGCCAGCTGGTTCGAACCTGCGATGCGCTCCAGCGGTGCGGTCTCACCCTCGAGCCACTGACAGACCGTCCAGTGCCACGGATAACCTTCAGCGGGCACACCCTGCGCGAGCGGCACAGGGACGGGCAGCGGCAACTGCGGAGCCAACCGGGGGAGCCACTGATATTCCTTGTCCACCATCGCGACCGCCCAGCCGACGCGCGGCAGACGCACGACAAGATCGTCGCCAAGCCGATAGAGTGCGTTGTCAGTTCCCGCCGAAAGCACCGGCGCGATCGGCAGCGCGGCCCACTGCGGAAACTGCGTCGCCAGCAATCGGCTCACGAGTGCGACGTCAGTCTCCACTCGTTCGTCATGCAACTCAGCGCCTGACATGGCAGCCGGTCGTGTCACACTGTGTCGGCCAAAGGCGACCTATCACGAGGCCTGAATCCCTTCACGCAGTTACGTCCAGTATGCCGTCCATGTCCAGATGCTCTGGAAGCGGAACCGAGTCTAACGAATCAGCTACCGCCAACGGGCACCGAGGAGCCTACCACCGGAGTCTGCGTCTCAAATACCTGGCAGCGCGTTGAAAAAGCGCTGTTCGGGGATCTGCGCCGGTTGCATCGCAGGGACGTGACGTACCGCACCGATGAGCATCGAACATCGGGTGCACCAGGATACTGATCGTATCGAGCATCAGACGCTGCCCGCTCGGCCTTGAGCACCGACCCCAGCCGATACCATTTCAGGTTTGCCCGGCGGCGACCAAGAGACCCTCGATGGTCGCATTGTGCGCCTCGCGGAGTCAGCGCTGCGGCTTTTGGTGGTTGACGAAATACACCGGTGCTCGGTCCGCCGTTCACCCGGGACTAATCACACCCTCACTAACTCTCCCTTCACCGGAGGGAGAGAACCATCCCGGGCTACTCTAGACGAAGCCCGACCCACTTCGTGGGTGCCCCCGGGGGCTGAACGTACGCGGGTAAACGTAGGGGCGGTCCGGGTACCCACGAAGTGGGTGTTGGCCACCCTTCGGCCGCAGGCCGACTAATGCATCAAAGACCATAAGCAGGTTGAACAACTGCGCATAAAGATGAAATTGCATTAGATTTCTACGCGAGTAGCAGGATCTCAGCCCGTTTCAACGGGCTTCGTTTAGGTCAGCACGGCGGCTTCAGCCCCGTGCACGGGCGCGACGAGTGCCAAAGCAATTCCCCAACGACCATTAGCTCCGCGACCTCGCGGAACAGCTTGAGTTTTTGATCGTCAAGATCGTTGTGGCGCCCAACGACGACTACCCCACGCTTCCCTCGTCGGCCGTCTCAGCGCGCAGCGCGCGGTATTTGTGCCAGAAGAACCAGACCACCAGCACCACCAGGATGATCGCGATCCCCTCATCCACGAACTTGGCATGGTTGCGGAACGTCTCCCACTTCGGTCCCCAGTACTCACCGGCCCATGTGAGCGGGATGCACCAGAGAAACGCCCCAACGAAGGTGTAGACGGTGAACTGTCCGAGCGGCATGCGCGCCACGCCAGCCGGAAAGGAGATGAAGGTGCGCACCACGGGGAGCAATCGGCCGACGAACGTGGCCAGCGCACCGCGCCGGTTGAACCAGGCCTCGGTCCGATCGAGATCGTCGCGCGTGATGAGGACCCAGCGACCCCAGCGCTCGATCAGCGGCCGTCCGCCCCACGCGCCGATGGCGTAGGCGATGTAGGAACCGAACAGATTTCCCGCGGCGCCGACCGCGCTCGCCATGAGGATCCCGGACCAGCCGAGATTGCGGTCCGAGACGAAGAGCCAGCCGGCCAGTGGCATGGTCACCTCGCTCGGAAGCGGGATACCGGCGCTTTCGACGGTCATGGCGAGGAAGATGCCGAACCAGCTCAACGTATCGAAGAGCGAGCGGACGAAATCGATCGAGGCGTTTTCAACCCCGGTGAGCATTCCTAAGTAACTGCCTTTCCCCGGATGCAAGCTTCGACGACCGGGTGGTCCCGCAACTCGCTAACGAGTGACGGCACGAAAACGATGCGATGCCGTGCGGTCTGAACGTCTCTGCCGCGGCCCCGCCGGACTCGAATGATAGGTGACGGCCAGCGCGATCGCCATGACGACGACGGTCAGCCGCCCCTTCAGTATTGCCAGCGTCAGATTAAGACTGCCTGTGAACGGTGGTGAGGCGTGAATGGTTCGTCCACGAAGACACGGTGAGGATAGAGGATCGGCGATCGTCCGAGAAGCTCAGGACGATCGCCGCGGATCGCTCTATTTGGTGACGCGAAGCTCGCGTGGGGTGAAGACTTCATGCGCCGCGTAAAAGCTCATCTCGGGCTGCACGTTGATCCCAAGCTTTGCCATGGCGGGGCCGAGTTGGTTCATTCCAAACGCGTTGCACGCCTCTTCACTCTCCCAGGCGTCGAGGTTGTGGTTGTCGTCACCCTCCCACCAGGCGAGATGCGCCATTCCGCCCTCCGGGGTGCGCTCGAGCCAGCCGACCTCCGCGCGAACCTGGTCGTATTGATCTGTCGAAACTCCGCGAAGCACGATGTGCGCGATCACTGCCATTGAGATACCCCTTCAATCCTTCGTATCCACGAAATATCGGCCCATGCGGTTCGACCTCGCCGGGCGATCCGAATCGTTTGATCAGGCGGTTTGCGGTTCCGCTGCCGGTATCGCTCCAATCTGCTGCATCAGACCCATGACGTCGAGTAGCGCCCATCCCTCCGCCACGCGCCCGTTCGCAACGCGATAGATCTCGATAACGGGAAAGTCGACCGTATTGCCGGACGCCGGTACGCCCATCAGATCGCCCTTTTGCGTCCCGTGAAAGCTAATCCGCGCCACGACCCTGTCGTCTTCGGCGATAAGATCCTCGACCGTCGCGTTTAAATCGGGAAATGCTCCGTAGAACATCATGAGCACCTGTTTGAAGTTGTCCCGGCCCTGCAGCATCGCCGGCGGCAGGGTGTCGTTGTGGTGCTGGTAGTTCTCGGCGGCGAGGTCATCCAGCAGATCGAAGTGCAGCTGGTTGCAGACCTCGTCGTAGTTCCGCCGTATGTGCTGTTTGTTCTCCGTAACTGACGTCTGCGAGCCTCCTCTCTCGTTTGCTCCTTGTATGTTGTGTCGATGATTCGATGCTATGCAGCCCGTCTCTCGACGTACAGACCATTCTCTGTTCACTCTTTGCTCAATCTTGCCGCGAACAAAACAGGCGCATTGAGCTGCAATGCGTGGATCAGGATTGACGTCTTGCGAATCGAGCGGCTCTGAGTTACGGTAAGCCAGGCGTTCAGATGACCGACAATCCAGTGCGGAGGCCCCTATGGCGTCACGAGTCGGGGACCGCTTGAGCAGCGCACGTCAGCGACGATTTGTCGGGCGAGACGAAGAACTCGCCCTATTTCAGACTGCCCTGGCGGCGCCGACACTCCCCTTCTGCGTCCTCTTCATTCATGGGCCGGGCGGTGTGGGCAAGACGTCGTTGATGGGTCAATTCGTGGCCTCGTGTGGCACGCTGGGGATTCCAACCGCCACACTCGACGCGCGCGCAGTCGAACCGCAGCCCGAGGCGTTCCTGGGCGCATTGCAGCGTGCCATGGGTACTGAAGAGCCGCCGCTCCGTCTCCTCGGTCAGTCCACCCGCCGCCTTGTCATCACCATCGACACCTACGAACTGCTGACGCCGCTCGATTCCTGGCTGCGTGAGGAGTTTTTGCCGCAGCTTTCCGACCAGATATTGGTCGTTCTTGCCAGTCGACAGCCACCGACACCCGCCTGGCGCATGGACCTCGGCTGGCAGGATCTAGTGCGGCCCTTGCCGCTGCGCAATCTGCGTCCAGAGGAAGGCCGCGCCTACTTGAACCTGCGCGCCATCCCCAGCGACCAACATGCGACGGTGCTCGATTTCACCCACGGCCATCCACTTGCCCTCTCGCTGGTGGCCGAGGTCTTCGCGCAGCGGGAGGGCTTTGTCTTCCGCGCCGATCAGACCCCCGACGTGGTCAAGGTGCTGCTCGAGCAATTAGTGCAGAAGGTGCCCGGGCCAGCCCATCGAGCGGCGCTCGAGACGGCGGCATTGGTGCGCCTGACTACCGAGAGCCTCCTTTCAGAGGTGCTGGGTGTCGACGATGCCCACGAACTCTTCGAGTGGCTGCGCGGTCTTTCCTTTATAGAGGCCGGGCCACTTGGGCTATTCCCGCACGATCTGGTGCGAGATGCGCTCGGCGTTGACCTGCGCTGGCGCAATCCCGAGTGGTACGCCGATCTGCATCGACGCGCCCGCCACTACTACGCCAGTCGACTGAGTCAGACGCGCGGCGTCGAGCAGCAACGCGTCCTCTTCGATTATGTCTATTTGCACCGCGACAACCCATTGATGCGCCCGTATCTCGAGTGGCAGGAGACCGGAACGACCATGCCGGACAGCCTGCACCACGGCGATCCGGAGGCGTTGCGCGCGATCGTGCTGTCCAACGAGGGACCGGAAGCGGCAGGCTGGTTCGACTTCTGGGCGGAGCGACACCCGGAGGGCGTCGTGGTCTACCGCGATTCCGACGGTCAGCCGAGTGGGCTGCTGGTCGGTTTGGCGTTAGAGCAGGTCGACCCCGCCCATCGGGATGCGGACCCAGCGACGGCGCGTGCCTGGCGCTTCCTCGAGCGGAGCGCGGCGTTACGACCGGGCGAACGGTCCACCTACTTCCGCTTCTGGATGGCGCGCGATGGCTATCAGTCCGTCTCGGCCATCCAAAGCCTGATCTTTGGTCGCGCCGCGCAGCACTACCTGACGTCGCCCGGACTGGCGTTCAGCTTCTTCAGCGCCGCGCAACCTGAGTTTTGGGCGCCGATGTTCACCCATGTCGATCTTCCGTTGCAGACCGACATTGGGTTTGAGATGGACGGTCGGCAGTTCGGCGTCTTCGTGCACGACTGGCGCGTCACACCGCCGATGACCTGGCTCGACCTGCTAGCCGAGCGAGAGATGACGATGGAGTCGCAGGCGCCTCCGGCACCGGCCGTGCCGCTGGTGGTGCTCAGCCGGCCTGATTTTGAGCAGGCGGTGCGTGATGCCTTGCGTTCGTTGACGCACCCGTCCGCGCTCGAGTCGAATCCGCTGCTCCGCTCGCGACTGATCGTCGATCAGGTGGGGAGTGGGGCCGCGACCGCGGACCGGGTGTCGGCGTTGCGCGCCACCTTGAGGGACGCAGTCCATGCGCTCGGCACTTCATCGCGCCAAGCCAAATTGCAGCGAGCACTGCACCACACGTACGTCCAGCCTGCCCCGACGCAGGATCGTGCGGCCGAATTGCTCGACCTTCCCTTCAGCACCTATCGCCGTCACCTGACCGCTGGTGTCGCCGCGGTGACCGAGCTTCTCTGGCAACGCGAGGTGCGCGGCGCCAATCCGGAGCTGATCGTGGCTTCGGTCTAGCAAGCTGTGGGCCGAGTTGGAACACGCGACAGGTGATCCGGTAGTTGAACGTTCATCGACGAATCGTCACCGCAGTCACCCCGCGTTCACGCGGGACTAAAGATCCCGCGCTACAGACGCGAAGTCCACTAAAGGGACTCAGCCTGTGCGGTCAATCGTAGCGGCGGTACCTGTGGCCGCTGTTCGGACCGACGGCCCTGTTCATCTCGGTTGCCGAAATAGATTCGTCAAACTCAGTACAACGCAAGCCGAGGAGACGAAGTCCCGAAACTAACTGAGTCTGAATTGCCGGCCAATCAGATGGGAAGCCCCGCTTGTAGATTCAGACGAAATCCAGCCCCTTCAGTGGGCTTCCGGGGCACCCGCTTTCGGGTCGTAGCCCGGTGAGTTTACTCCCGGGCGAACGCAGAGCGCGTACCGATTCTCTTCCTCAACCAACTTGTAACCCATGAACCGCGCACCATCGCCCACCACCTCATCACCCAAAATTCCCACCGAAATGAGCAGGAACTGAACAGGTCTTGAACTTCCGGACGACCAGGCTCAGGCCTCATGCTGGACCCTGTGATTGAGACGACATTCGTTCGAGGTGAGTTGTCATGAGTACCGAAGTCCAGATCGCGAATGAGCTGTTGCGAGCCATCAATGCCCGAGACGCGGCCGACGTGGCGGCACTGTTTGACGACGGATACGTCGGTGTGGACGTGGCCGATCCCACGCCACAGCGGGGGCTCGAGGACGTGCGGCGCTCCATTGAGCGCTATCTCGAAGCCTTTCCCGACCTCCACATCGACGCCGAAACGACGGTGACCGAGAAGCAACGGGTCGCCCTCTTCTGGACGGCGACCGGCACTCATCGCGGCCCGCTGATGCACATTCCGCCGACCGGCAGACTGGTCGAGGTGCGTGGCGTCGCGCTGCTGCGCATCGAGCGGGAGAAGATCGTCGAGGGCCTCTATCTGTGGGATGTCGCCGGGCTGCTGCGGGCGATTGGGTTGCTACCCGATCTCTCAGTCGAGGCGCCCGTTTGAGATCGGAGAGACGAAATGACCCGCATCGTCGACAGCATCTCGCTCGCTTCACCGGTCGACGAGGTCTACGCCTTCGTCACTACCCCCGCCACCTGGCCGAAGTGGCATCCGTCGTCACTCGGCGTGAGCGACGCCACCGACCACTCGCTCGAGGTGGGCGAACAGCGTCACCGAGGAGTTCCTGGTGGCGGGACGACGCGGGCAGGTCGTCTGGACCGTGACGGCCAAGGAAGCTCCGCGAACCTGGACTATCTCCGGTAAGGTGATCGGCGGCGGACAGGGCGTGATCACCTATCACTGCCGGCCGGACGGAACGGAACGATCTTCGAACGCGAGTTCACGTACGCGATGTCCAGTCTGAAGCTGGAGATCCTGAACGTGCTGATCTTCAAGCGACGGGTGAAGCGGGAATCGGCCCAGGCCGTGCGCCAGCTCAAGGCAGCGATTGAACGCGAGGGGTCAGTTCAGCCAGCTAGCCAGACGGCGTCAGTCTCCTGACGCAGATCGGGTCCGCTCGGGGAAATGGCGTGCCACTCGATCCCATGCCAGCCGGACGTCGACGAGATCGTCCTGGTACGTCCACGTTGCCGACTTCCTGGTTGCTCACGGTGTGACCACCTGGACTGATCCGACAAGTGTTGAGGTTGCCCGCCCGTTCTGATTGAGGCTGATTTGTACCTCCCAGGAACCGGTCGCATCGAATGCGGTCGTGGCTTCGTAGCTTCCGTGTTGTGCGGGCCGCAGCGTCACCGACGTCATCTCGCTGGCCTGCCCGGTCGCTGGTGTTCCGCGGAAGAACGCAACTTCGACTGATTTCAAGGTGCCTCCGGTCAGTTCGACGCCGTCCGGCATCGGCGAGTCGCTCTCCGCATCGACCAACGAGACGCGAACCAGTGTGTCTGCATCCAAGACGAGGCTGTACCGGGTCGGTGGTCAGTTCGACCACGTAGCGTTTCCCGTCCGTCGCGGCGAACGCGTTCTGCACACTTACGGCATTACTGATCTCGGCACGGCTCCCTGGAGCGTTCTCTCGAGTAGCATCCACTCGCAATGACCAGAGCGTGGGTTCCTTCAATTCGGCGTTCCCACGGTAATGGCCATAGTCCACTTGCTGAAGCTGAACAACCACGTCGTCCGTGCCGATCTGACCATGGTAGAAGGTCGCCGTCACCTGTGTTGGAGACTCGAAGCGCACGCTCGTTTGGTCCGGTTGGACGAGCCGACCGTTGCCCGGATCGACAAACCGGGCGTCGACCGTCACCGTGTCGCCTGCCAGGATGCTGGTCCGGTCGACGCTGACATCGAGCCGGGCGAGTGGCGCACTCGGAGCTGCGCCGGAATCGCTCATCTGCGGCCGTTTCCCAAATTGCGCTTGATAGATCTGGGCGAGTGAACGCACGTAACTTGGAACGTCGCTGGCAACCGGGCTTGCGACCCCAGTCCTCGTGTCGAGTAGGGAGAGATTTGCTTGCCCGGAACTGTCAGACGTCTGTACATACAGACTGTAACCGTCGCTTCCGAGTTGCAGGTAGCTGATCTGGGCGTTTGGCATCCAGCGATTGACCACGTTCCAGGTCGTCGTATCGATCGAGATCACACCGTTTGGGGCGGCCTCGAAACCGCTGCCGGTGACGCCGACCGCGTAGAGCCGTTTGCCGTCCGGCGAAAGCTGCATATCGCCAGTGAAGTAGAACTTGGCGGTGGCGGCCGGGACTAGCCAGTCGCGCACCTCACCGATAACTCTGCTGAGAGTCGAATGGCTTCTCGCCGTGAGTCCTGAGACAGGAACCACCTTCGTGACGGCGCGGGATTGGACGTCGACAATGGCGACCTGGTCAACAGTCGGTGACAGCACGTAGAGCGTTCGTCCGTCTGGCGAAGTGGCTTCTTCAACGTCTAGCAGTTCACCGCTGTTCTGGAACGGCAGGTTCAACGACGGCTCAAGCTGACCGCTCGCCAGATCGAAGAATTGCAGTTCCACCCCGTCGTTAGAGGACGGCAGCCAACCACCGACGCTGTAGAGCGTGTCGCCGTCTGGAGTCAATCGCCCGCTCGGGAAGTAGCGCTGACCACCGGACGTCAGTTCATGGCGGTCCTCGACGTGCCCGTCTGTTGCGCTGACGCGGAGGTAGATCGGGGGTGTCGACTGGTTGGTCGCAGGATCAAGGGTTGTGCCCAGCAAGTACAGCGTTGCTCCGTCAGGCGAGGCATAGATCAGAGGACCGCCGGATGCGTTCTTGTCTACCCACGGGATCGACCACCGCGCGACTTCGGCGCCACTCTGCCGGTCGAGCACGACGACCGTGATTGGGTCGCGCGTATTCCAGACTTCTGGGATGACGTAGACCCGTTTGTCCGTCACGGCGATGCTGGCCCCCGCGGACGCCAGATTGCCTGTGCCGATCTTGGATGCGGGGAAACTGGCAATCTCCGTGGTCCACTGGCGATTCAGTGAGCTACTAGAGAGTGCAACAACCGCGATGTGAACGACGTCGTTCTCCTGGGTCACCTGACCGCTGAAGAGCTGAGCTCCGTCGGGCGAGATCACTGGAGGACTGCCGACGTCGAGGACCGGCTGAAAAGAAGAGCTGCCCGGTTGATACGCCAAGAGACTCGTCAGCGTCGATCCGCGGTCGAAGTTGGTAGCGAAAAGCGTATCCGGCACCGATACGCCGGAGACCCCCGCTGGAGCAGTCGTATCGTTGTCCACATTGCCCGGGATCTGGCTCTCGAAGGCAATCGCGAGCAATCCCGACACCAATACGAGAACGAGGATCGCAGCAGCCATCTGCGCGATCTGATGCGGAACGCGCGCCATTCTATATCGGCGGCCCTCGTCTTGGTATGGCCACGAACGTCGTGCAGAAAGTAGGCTCCCGTCGGCTATAGACTCTTGCGTGGCCGGTGGAACCTCTTGGTCCTCTACTGCGCCGTTGCTTGAGCGCAGCGCCTTTGACAGATTGTTGACAACCTCTCCGCTCCATTGAGGATCGGGCATTGCTTCAACGCGCAGTCGCCGAATTCGCATCACGGCGTTCATCAGTTGGGCGAGCTCAGGATCTGTCGTCTCGGGCGGGTCTGCGCCACCACTGTTCAGTGCGTCAATCAGGTGATCCAGTTGCTCCATCTGCGGCGTCATGTGTGAGGCTCCTTGTCGAACTGGTCACGCAGGGCAACGATGGCGCGGTGTTGCAGCACGCGTACGGCTCCGGGGCTACGATGCATGAGTGCCGCCACTTCGTCGGTTGGCCGTCCATCGAGTATCCGAAGCTGGATGACGGCTTGATAATCGTCGGGGAGCCGGGCCAGCACGCCGCGGAGGTAGGTCTGTTCGTCTCTCTTGATTACGATGCTCTCCGCGGCTTCTGGACCGGAAAGCTCGACATCGTGCAGCGAAACACTGGCTGGCACGGTTTGTCGCCACCGGTCGCGGATCAGGTTACGCGCGATAGTCGCGACGTACGCATGAAACGGAACTCCGCGCTGTTGGAATTGATCGAGGCGTCTGAGCGCTCGAAGAAAGGCTTCCTGGGTGACGTCCTGCGCGTCGTTACGATCTCTGAGCGCCGTATACGCCAGGCCAAAAATGGGCTGCCACTCTCGACGAAAGAGCTCGTCGAGTGCTTCCGTGTCTCCTCGTTGTGCGCGCTCCAGAAGCGGATCGTTCCCCATGCGGTTCCCCTCATGAGCAACAACGGAAACGTACGGTATCCGTTACTCGGTTGCGCTTTTATGCACCATGGGTGAATTTGGCATGTGCGTATGACGTCTGTCGTCACGTGCGACGGGCGTGCGTGACTATCCCGGCACTCGCCCCGCTCACCGCGTCAGCTCGTTGACGTGTGCCGGTTGTCCCCCGTCCATCTCCTCGTACCAGATCTCGTTTGGGAGCACCCAGACGGGATAGGCGGCTTGTTCATCGTCGCCGATCTTCACGCTCTGCGTCTGGCCTCCGCTCGGCGAGAGAATCTTGATGCCGCCCTGGATGACGGCGACCAGATCGGAGTTGTCCGGCGACCAGCTGATTCCGTCGCCGGACGTGCCACGGGCCAGCTCCAGCGACTGCATCAGGTCGTCTGCATCCGCCACCTCGATTGAGTCGAAGCGGTCGCTGTTCGGGTTGGAGCCGGTGAAGTGGCGCAGACGCAGCGCGATTTGCGATTGGTCGGGTGAGAGACGCAGGTCACGCAGCTCGATGCCGGTCTCGTTGCCGCGTGCATGCCAGCTGATCAGCGGCTGATTGGTGCTCGTTCCATCGGCGCTGAGCGTGATGCGTTGCAGCGAGACGTGTTGCGGCAGGCCGCTGGACCAGTTGTCCGGCTCGGCCGCGATTAGGGTGCTGTTGTCGATCCAGGCGGCGATGGTCGACACGTCGATCTTGGCATTCGGCGGCAGATCCCAGCTGGCGACGACCTTTGGCGGCTGATCTCGCCCGCCGATCCACAGGGAAACGGATTTTTCGTCGCTGACGAAATAGCTGTAGTGCAGCCCGTTGGGCGCCATCAGCGGCGAGTGGTAGGCGGTCGACGTGTTGTCGCCCAGCCCGGCGGGATCGAACGCGATCATCGTCGGTGTGACGCCAAAGTCGGTGGACTGTCCTTCATACACCTCGATACGACTGGTTTGTTTGCCGGTCGCGCCCGTGGTCTGCACGCCGATGGCGCCGCTGCCGTCGGGCATCCAGCTGGCGTCGGCGGGTGGACCGGCGGTCTGGAGAAAGGGCTGCCGTTCCGCCTGACCAGATGAGCCATCGTTCAACGCGGCCGACATCGAGAAGCCATAGATCGAGTCGTAGATCAAGACGCTGGTGCCATCCGGGCTCACCTGACTGCTCGCGGTGATCTGCGAGGCCTCATCCATTCCCTGCACGGAATTGGAAGCCTCGTGGAACTGCCCAGTTTTGGCATCGGTGGAACTCGTGGACCGTGGCGGAATCGCATCCTCCGGCAGCCAGCCGAGGATGGCGAGGTCGCTGAACTGTTCGAGCAGGACGCCCACATTCTGGCCCTCCGAGTCGAAGGCCAGAACGACGTTGCTCATGAAGCTGGAGCCGAGTTGCGGGCTCTGCGGTAGTGAGAAGGGGAGTTGAACGGTTAAGGCCACCGCGTCGGAGTCCGGTGACGCGACTAGCGCGATCGGCTCGCGAAAGAGGACGTAGGCAGTCAGCGTCGACGCACTTCCGCCCGTGCTTAGCTCCTGCGGCTCGCCGCCGTTGATGTCGACTTGCAGATACGCCCAGGGTGACCCGCCAATAAGTCCGTTGGCGGCCACGTACACGAGATGTTGTCCATCCCGTGTCAGGCCGATCAGGGCGGTGAACCCGGCGTTGCGCAGCGAATAGAAGGAGGTCACCGTTCCGCTCAGCGTCATCGATTGGAATGTCGTGGTCTGGGTCGTACTCATGCCGCTTGCGAAGATGATGCGCTGGCTGTCGCGCGTCCAGATGACGGAGGGTCCGACAGGTTGGACCAAGCCAATTGGGGCGGACGCGATCGTATCGCCCACGGCCGCATCGTTGAAGGGCCGGATCTCCAGCGTCGACTGCCCCGAGACGACATTTCGCAGGAGGGCCAGATACTTGCCGTCCGGCGATACGTTGGCGGCAGAATACGAGCCGTTGGCGATGACCTGACGATTGCCCGTGTCGAGATTGAGCGCGATTAATCGTCCCTTCGAATTCATCCGTGCTGTGTAGTCCGCGTTCGATTCGGTCTCGTTGCGCAGCGGTATCACGGAGATGAGCAACCGGCCGTCGTTGAGCCAGCCCAGGACGTTGCTGCTGAAGCCGTCGTCGGTCAGCGTGAACTGGTTCATCGATGAACCGTTGAGCCCGTAGAACCGCACCTCCAGCGAATCGCTGTTCGACCCCGATGAGATGAGTTGCAAGATGCCTGTGTGATCTGGTGAGAGCATCACCGTGACGTTGCGGTCTTGATTGGATCTGATGGCCACTCCCTGGACAATAAGGTGTCGCGCGCCGGTGGCGACGTTGAAGGCCACGACTTCGCCCGACTGCGTCGTCTCGAGCAGCCAGCCGTCGAAGCGCGGGGCCGAAGTGTTGGACGCGATAAGTGGCACGGGCGTCCCATGGCTCGCCAGGAGGCGCCGCAAGCCCGTGATTCCAGCCGTCACCAGCAGCAGCAGAAGAATCGCTAGGCTGCCCCACACGAGCGCAGGTCCGAGCCAAAGTGCGATGCGTGACCGGCGGCCGTCCGGTGCGGGATCGAGCGTGCGTTCGAACTGCTCAATGATGCCGATGAGTGACGCATCCGATCTCCCGCGAATGATCGATCGCCAGGTGGCAACGAGCGCAGCCTTCCAGGTGCTGCAGCAGCTCGAGTCGCACGAGGCGATCGGAGACGGGATCCCGGTAGCGGCCGATCTGTGACGCGAAATTCGGGCACGGGCTGAGATGTTCGGGGTCGAACTCCTGTCGCGCCCGGCATAGCTCGACATCGATCTCGCTCACTGACTTGTGAAAGAGACGTGCAAGAGTCAGCACGTCCAGATCGAGCCCGAGATGCAACGCCAGGCCCAGCGCCGCGCCAGACGACAACCCAGGCCCTGGTTGGAGCGGTCGTGTCGAGCGGTTGGATTTCACCAGCGCAAGCCAACGATCGGTGCTGAAACGCAGTCGCGCCAACTTCACCACGGGCGCCAGTGCACGGGCAGGATCGGCCTCCTCCGGGTTCAGCCGCGCCGCCAATGCGTCGGTGTGCTCCGGCGAAAAGCAGAGCCGCAGCGAAGCCCGCAACCGATCTGGGGCGATCACATCGGTCCGTGACGTCGAGTCAGTCACGCCGTGCTCGATCTTTCACGATTCCGAGTTGGTGCCTGCAACGCTATCGCCTGCCCATTCCAGAAAGTAGCCGCTCCGTGGCCCTCATCAACAGTCCTTCGACTTCATCGTGCGTGGACCTTCCCAGTCATCTCAACTCTGCGCGATCATCGAGGCGATCATGTGCTGGATGTCTCGTCGCCAATTGCCGGTGTCGACAGCGAAGGCCGACAGCATCATGCTGGTGGGGCCTTGCTTCCAGATGTAGGTCGAGATGATCTTGCCGCCATTGTTGGCGACGTCGTGACGCGTGACGGTGATGCCGTTGATCTCAAAGGTCGACATCACGCCGTCGGCCGGCATGACGGTCGGTGTGCCTTCGGCGTTCGTGACGGGAACCTCCGCGCCGCCTACGTTGTTTGGGTTGATCGGGAGACTGCTCTCAAGGAGCATGACGGGGAAGTGCTGCCCGTCCACCGCGCCAAAATAGAGATTGGCCCGGGCCGGCGTTCCTTTGGGCACTCCAACCGGCGAAATCGGTGGGATCTCCACGTCGATGCTGCTGAATTGGAGCGTCAGGCGGGATGTAGGTCGGCAGGAAGAGCGGGAACGGCGTGAGTTGCTGCGCCTGGTCGAACGTGATGCCGACGTAGCGGCCCTGGTCGTCCGGAGTCGGAGAGGCGCTACTGCCTTGATCGATGAGCGACCAAGCCATCGTCATCAAAACAGGGTCGCTCACTCTCTGCTGGGAAGCGTCCCCCGTCGCGACGTGGCGGATGTAGTAATCGACGGGTCCCTGTTTCCAAACTAAGTAGGTGATAGTGTCCCCGGAGGTGGCGCTATCCACTTCGAACGTCGTCACGTCCACTCCGCCGAGGGGCAGCGTCTTCGTCGAGCCGGTCTTGATCGATGAGCGACCAAGCCATCGTCATCAAAACAGGGTCGCTCACTCTCTGCTGGGAAGCGTCCCCCGTCGCGACGTGGCGGATGTAGTAATCGACGGGTCCCTGTTTCCAAACTAAGTAGGTGATAGTGTCCCCGGAGGTGGCGCTATCCACTTCGAACGTCGTCACGTCCACTCCGCCGAGGGGCAGCGTCTTCGTCGAGCCGGTCTTGATCGAGAGCGTGCGCGTGGTGCCGGACGGCGACGATGGCAGCAGCAGCGTGGCCGAATCGCCATTGATGATCGGCACGGCGTTGTCGTTGGTCGTCTCGACGAGCCAAACGTCCTGCTCAGCGGAGGGCTGATGGGGTTGATAGTCGAACAGCACGTAGTTGGCTGGTGCGGACGCCGGAACACCCAGCGCAAAACCGGTCACATTGAAGTCCATGGGCGTCAGCGGCGCGGGTAGCGGGCTGGGCTCGATCAGCGGGAAGTTGACCAGCGTCTGCGCCTCGGTTACGGAGACACCGATGAACCGATCCACGGCGCTGACAGGTGTGGGTTCAGGCTGAGTGGCGACCATCTGTGGCGTGATCTGGAAGACCCAGGGTCCGGCAACCTCTCGAGAAGCTGCCGCAGTTGACGTCGGCGTCGTCGATCCGGACGGCAACGATAGGTGCTGGATGGTGATCGTAACGGTGTGATCGGTCGGGAACGGCGACTGATAGTCGAGCGTGAATTCGATGTGCGGATCCGCCGTATTGAAGTCAGACTCGGTTACATACGGATCATTCGAGCCGGGCGTGATGCCCTCGATGTTCAAATTGTCGGTGGCGTTCTCGCCCAGCACGTTGCTGATCTGGTGGCTGGGATAGGCGGACAACGGAACGCTGAAATTGAAGCGTGTGGCGGAGTTCGTGGAATCGACCAGGGCTAGCGTCACAGCAACACCATTAGACGTTACCGTGAGCGGTAGCGAGGAGGACGCCACCGGGGTGCCCGATTCGCTCGGACTCGCCTGACTACCGCCAGCGAAGGTCGGCGATGCGTTCGTGGATCCGCATGCCGTGAGCAACGGGACAGCCAGCACCAGCAGCGAGGTCATGTTCAACAGGGAGTTGAAGCGCCAATGCTTCGCCTTCCGAGCACGAAGGTACTCGGCGGACCGACAATTCAGTTTCCCCAGCATGGTGATCTTCTCTCAACTATGACGATGTGGCGTGTTGCATTTACGTATTCGGTTCGCGAACGAACGCCTATTACTAGATTAGCACCATCCGCCCAGTGGTCAAATCGGACTTAAGGACCAGGAATCTGGCAGGTATCGGTCGAGCCGGGCGGACGGCGGTCTGCGGGAAGGCAATCGTACGGATAGACGTAGACGGTGACGTCGAGTGTCTGCTCGCCCGCTTGAGCATGGAGCATCCAACAACCCGGACTGGGGAAGACGATTTCGGTCGGGTAAACCACGCTTAGACTCTGGTTGAGGTCGGTCTCGAGGCCGATCGATTGATCCGGCTGATCAAGACTGTGCCCACTCAGCGCCAGCGGAGCGCGCGCCTGCAGCTCCCAACGGAAGTCGTAGCCGACGTTCTGATAGAGCGGACCCGGCGGAGCGCTCGCGGTCAGACCGGTTCCGGCCCACCAGCGCGCGACGTAGCCCCAATGCCCTTGCTGTGGACCAGTCAGCGGCGTGACCGAGCAGGTAGCTGGAAGCGGATACAGCTGGCTTGCCGTATCAGGAGTTGCAACCGGAGTAGCGGCGTTCGCTGATGTCGCTTGCGCTACCGCGAGCCACATCTGACCCGTGTTGCCACCCGAGGTTGCCTGTATCTTCCAGCATCCCGCATGCGGAAAGACGTATCCGGCGCCCCATTCGTTGCCTGGACGGTCCCAGTTCGAACCACCGTGCGCGTCTGGTCCCCACATGGGTTCGATCTGGTTGCCTTCTGTGTCGCTTGCCAGCAACGAGAGATTACCGCCCGCGTTACCGCTCATCTTCCAGATGATCTTGGCGCCGTCATTCGCAGTCGTCGGCATGATTCCTCCAACCAGCGCCCAGAACTCACCGCTCTCGGCTGTCCCCTGCACTTCGAAAGGACCGCCCACGGCGCCTTTCCACGGCTGGCTCGGTGACGGATTGCAGTCCGCGTCGGTGTGTGTGATAGGTGTTCCTGGTTGCGCTGTGGGAGAAGACTGTGTAACTGCTGGCGACGCTTCGGAAACGGCCGTCTGCTGCTGGCTCGTTCCCGTTCCGCAGCCTGCCAGCATAAAGAGCAAAGCGAGAACGGCGATGAAGTTGAACGATGATCGTCTCAAAATAATGCAGCCTCTTCGATGAGCTTTGCGTAGAGTAGCCAGGGCGCGGTGGCGGCCGCAGGTGCCGCCGCTACGTTCAGGCGTCTGAGATCAGTCCGTTCAGGGACTTCGTCTTCTCAGCCTGGGTTTTCAACCCAGGGTGAGGCGATCTGCTTCACCCTTCAAAATGACAAGAACCGGCGATTCGCGTCCTCTCCTATCCGCACGGCACTCAGCTTCCGATCGTAGTCCGTGAACCCCGTTGCCATCGACGTGGCTATCGGCGTTGACGGGCGGTGGCAGAGACCTCGAACCACATGTCGCCGGTGACGTCACCTGCCTGGGCGTGCACGTGCCAGCAGCCAGCGGACGGGAAGGTGATGTTGGCATCCCACTCGGTGCCGGGACGCGGCCAGTTGGTTGGTGTCGACGGTTTCACGTAGGAACTCGGATTGACGATCGTGTGTCCTTGCGCATCCTCGGCGGTTAGCGTGAACGAGTCTGTACTCTCGATCTTCCAGGCGAACTGCGCGGTTGCCCGGCGTAGATCGGCATCTGCTGATAGAGAAGCGCCCAGAACTGGCCGGATGAAGCCACGCCGCGGAACTCGACGTTGATGTCCGACGGTTCGGCTGTCGACGGCCCGAAGGACGTGGCGTGGCATTCGAGGTCCGTGTGCGCCAGCCCATCAGCTCCGGGAGTCGGCGTGGTGGCGGGCATCGGTCCGGGTGCCTGGTTGAACTGATTGCCCGAGCCGTCCGTCACCCAAACGACGAAGTTGACGGTGTGGTTCTGATATTCGGCTGTGATCTGCCAGCAGCCGCCGGTCGGGAAGTCAACTCCGACCAGCATCTGCCCATTGGCATTGGTGGGGTGATCGACCTGGGGAGGCGGCGTCTCGCCATCGAGACGCGTTCCCGTGACCGTCAGCGCCGGGATCGGCTCCGCGTTCACGCTGTAGTCGACCGACCACCAGAAGACTTTTTGGCTGAGGCTGTTCCAGACGCCGTCCAGCGGCAGGCCGGTCCACAGATCGTCCGTGCCATACCAGTAGTCGCCATAGACGGATGTCGAGGGCTCCGATGAGCCGACAGCCGACGGCGTGAAGGGTGGACTGGAAGGGAGCGTGACCTGGCAGGTGTTTGGGACGATCGAGGCGGGCTGATAGGACGCGACGAAGCCGTCCGGCACGGCGGGAATCGAGGCACAGGCACCTGGCGGATCTTCCCACCGCGTGTAGCCAACCAGCGTCAGCGGCTGGTGGGACTTTGCGGCTGGGACGAATGCTGGGTAGAGGCCCATCTGCAGATACGAAGGAACGATGTCGTGCGCGCTGATCTGATCCTCTGTTTGCCCTGCTACGGCAGCACAGCTTTGTGGGACGACGTGCCAAAGGAATTGATCGGTGCTGCTCTGAGCTCCACCGGAGATGCGCACATCCCCGGTCGGGAGAATCACTGCCGTGAAGGTTCCGCTCGCGTTCGGATCTCCCATCGGCTCTACCGGCACCACAAGCTTGCCGTTGCTGGGCCATGCGGGCGGAGGGGGGGTAGATGGCGTCGCGGTGCCCGAAGGCGTTGCCGCGATTCCCGCGCCGAGTCGCTGATCGGTGCTGCCGCCTCGATTGCTCAGCACGACGGCCAGCACCACCACGACGCGCTAGCACAGCAACGCCGCCCGCCAGCGCTCGTCCAAACCCGAAGCGGCTTCGTCGCTCGTCGGCGTTCCAGACGTAGACCGACGATGACGTCGGCATCACGATTCGAGCGTCCAACCAGGCCGCCCGGCGACGTCACGCCCGGTCGACGCCTGGGCCAGCTGCCGCTGGATTGGCGGCCAGAGGTTGGGTTGGCCGTTCGGCACTTCCCGATGGGCGATGCGGCGAAGCTCGCGACTGAGCTGATGACGCGTTCATGGTTCGCGCTCCTCGTGTGGGTTGCTGGGTGAGTTGATGGTGGGAATCTCCGATTGATGTAGGAGTTGGCGCAGGCGTTTGCGGGCAGCGTGCAGCCGCCAGCGGATGGTGCCCGGTGCGCTCTCGAGCTGCGTCGCCACTTCCCGATCGCTGAGCCCGGCGTAGTAGCGCAGCACGATGACGGCGCGCTGGGCGGGCGAGAGGAGTTGCAGCGCCTCGGTGACCGATTCGAATTGATCGAGCGTGGCGACGATCTCCTCGGGGCTCAGGGCGTCGTCCTGAATCTGGTTCAGGAAGCTGGTCTCGGTCGATATCTGTCGCGACGACTGCTGGGCGGCGCGCACGGCATCGTTGCTGAC
Source organism: uncultured Chloroflexia bacterium (assembly GCA_963815715.1). Taxonomy (GTDB): domain Bacteria; phylum Chloroflexota; class Chloroflexia; order Thermomicrobiales; family Thermomicrobiaceae; genus CALAGB01. Next base: position 521,814 of record CAWFHU010000002.1, read on the forward strand.
GATGCGGAAGAACCAGGGGGCGAAGGGCCGCGACGGATCGAACTGCTCGATGCGCTCGTAGACGCGCACGAAGGCAGCCTGGACGACGTCCTCGGCCAGCGCCTGGTCGCGGGTGATCAACCGGGCGATGCGCGTCGCTTCCGTTTGATGCAGCCGGACCAGCGCCTCTAGCCCGGAGATGTCATCCTGTCGCAGCCGGGCGATCGCTTCCCGCTCATCCACATCAGCCCCCTCTGTCTGTACTATGCACCAAGGGGCAATTGTGTTGGGCTTTGCAGAGAAGAAATATGGAGACGGTGCGCAATGTGATAGAAGCTGATGGGGCGATGCTTCATCACGAAGGGTCCAGAGTAATCGGCCGATCTTTCGTCGGGAACCTAATGTAGTCCGCCATCGTCTACTCAATGTATGTTGAGTAGTGGTTGGTCACATTTGGCTCAGCCTCTGGCAAGCTCACACGTTTGGACTGACCACGGGGAGGATGGAAGATCCGATGCCTTTCAGTAAGCTGGATGCGGCATGGCTGGCCCGAGTGGCTGGAATCTGCGGAGCGGCCTTTCTCCTGCTGGGGGCCTGCGGCGCGCCTGCCGTTCGACCGAGTTCGGGAGCGACCTCAACCTCCACGCCTGGCGTTGCTCTGCCGACAAATGAGCCGCCTTCGTCACCGGTGCCTTCCCCCACTAAAGCCCCCAACGTAGGCTTCAACCTCGCTGTCACCGCGGATTTTGGCGCGCCTCCGACGGCCGAGCAATTCGCCAACTGGTATGACCTCATCGTTACCGGAACTGTCATTCAGATTCTTCCGGCGCAGTGGTCGACGCCGGATGGCACACGCCCGAACGACCTCGATTACGCGAAGGTGCCTGACATTTACGCCATCATTACTCCGGCCGTGATCGAGCTCGACGGCGCGCCGCTGATCGATCGCTATGGCGTCGACGTCTCGTCGGGGCAGATTGTGGTGGCTGCGTTCGGCGGTCAGGTCGGAAACGACTTGATCACAATCAACGATCCTTCGCAGCAGTTGTCGGTGGGACAGCACGTTCTTGCTGGGTTGAGCGACCGTCCGTCAATTGGCTCAGATGGACTCGCGCCGTACCAGACTCCGGCCGGACCCGCGTGGACGTTGGGGCTTGCTTACACGATCACAGAGAACGGCCAACTCTTTCCGAGGATTCCTCAGGCTGAGCCGATCGATGCCCAGACGTTTATTCAAGCGGTTATCGCGGCGAGTCGATCCACTCCAACACCCTGATAGAGGAGAGCATCGCCAAGAACGCGGTCGTTTACCTCTGGCCCCGGAAGTCGCTGCAGGCGCACGCGTGGGCGGTTACTTGCGCGGCTGGACCGAAATGACGTTGCCGTTCTGATCGTACGCGGTGAAGGAGTTGGGTGCTCGTGAGAGAGACGCCGAGACCGATAGCCCGCCATCGTCGCTGTCGAGATCGAGCTGCTCGTCACCGAAATCGAAGGTGACGTGGCTGATGCGGCGCTGCGGATCGACAATGGCCACGTACGTCTCGCCGTCACCGCCGGTCATCATCGAGATCGGATCGGTGGCGTCGGAAGCGCCGCATCCCTCGCCCATCCCTACCTGGGCGCAGAGGAGCGTTTCTCCGGAGCGTGTGATGGTGCTGATGCGTGCGATACCCGAATGATAGACCGTCGGATTCGAGAATGGGCTGGCGGTAGCGTCTGCCGTGACGTTCGGATTCGTGCTCTGATACGCATTCCACATGGCGCCCACGAAAAAGCTCGTCGCCGCTACGAGAGCGAGCAACAGCAATACAATAGGGCGACGATGTTGAAGCGCGTGGCGAAGCCTGACCATCGGCAGTCCTGTCTCATTTGTCGCGCAACAGGAACTGTACGTATTGTCTCCTGCCCTTGCCGAGCCGTCAACAGTCTGAGAACAGTTATGTCAATATTGATTTTCCAGATGCACCGTTCCTGACAGACTTCTCATCTCATCGCGCCACGACGGTGATGTCGGCGTAAAGCGTGACGACAACTCGACTCCCGGCTGCGGAACTGTAGCTCAGGTCTTGTCGAACACGGTAGACCCCAGGTTGGACATCAGGGATCCGCCACTCGACGGCTTGGGGCTGAACGCCGACTGCGGAGATGGCCGTGTCTGGCCCGGGTACGGTGTTGATCGGCGCGTCGAACGGTGGAGCGAGTCCCATGAAATAGATTGTGCGCCACGAACCGTCCACCATTTGGTCGAGCATCAGCGTGTCGTTCGTCAACGCGTCCGGATGTTGGTCCGCGCCGGTGATCGTGCGCGTGATGACCTCGCCGGGTGAGACGGTCGTCTTCGAAAACTGCAGAGCGAGTCCGTCTGGATCGCCGGTGTTGGCCGGCCAGGGCGCGATGCCGGTCGATGTATCTGGCGTGGCGATGGGTGTCGTCTTGACAGACGGTTCGCCTGTCACGAGCTCGACTTGAAAAACGCCATCGACGTTTCGTGTCGCTCTGGTCTGTAGGGTCTGGCCATCAAGCCGCCACAGTATGGTTGGCGATTGCACTTGCGAGTTGAATGACGTCTCGTAGCCAAGCACATATAGACTCTTCCCGTCTGGCGCGAGCGATACCTGCTTGATCATGAGGCCACGGATCGAATTGATCCCTGCATTCACGATCTTTCCACTGTCGAGATCGATGCGCTCCAGGCCAATCTCCTGCAAGCCGTCGCCGCTTGAGGCCGAAGCGGATTCAGCCCACGTGAAGACCGACCTGCCGTCCGCGGCGAAGACCGCCTCTCGCAGTCTACCGTCTACAGTCTTCGCGGCGGCCCGGTGTGGCGCCATCCCGACCGCGCTGAGCAAACGTTCGACGAATCCGGCCGAACCCGACACGTGCAACGTGCGTTTGATGGTGAAAGTTGCCGCGTCGATCAGCGACACCGACTGCCCATCGGGGCTGACGACCGCTATTTCGCTCGCGTCGGGCGAAAGCGCGATGCCTGGTTGCGCGAACGAGACGATCGGCTCGGACGCCTGTGTCTGAGGTTGCGTTTCCTGCCAACTGCCAACCAGTATGTTTGGAAGTGTGAGATCTCCCGTTTGCTGCCCACTGGTCACGTTGTAGACGACGATGTGTAAGGGCGAGAGGTCGGCTGCGTCGCCACTGCTGTTGAAGATAAAGCGGTAAACGTGGTTGCCATCCGGGCTGAGCTTTACTTCCTCTGGCGGCACTGGCGAACCGATGCCGGATGTCACACCACTTCCATTCAGAGTCATGAGGAGGGCGCCGCTGTTGGCGTCGACAACCGCCCACTGGGGCTGCTGTATTTGGCGCTCGATGAGTAGGCGCGAGCCGTCATGATTGAGTGCCAGCGACTGCACCAGTCCCTGTACCGGCGACTTGAAGCGAGCGCGCTGTGACCCACGGACGCCGTCGCGCAGGGTGATGAACGTGACGCCGCCGTCATACTCGACGGTTGCGCTGGTCGACCCGTCGGCCGAGACTGCCCATTCCGGGCTGCTCACCTCGATAGGCCCGCCCGGCTGATCGGCCAGCGTGGTTGGGTCGAGCGGAAGAAATTGCTGCGCGCTTGCGTCGCCCTGGACAGCATAGACGGTCGTGACTTGCTTCCCTGTTGCGCCCGGCTGCGTCGATATGCCGCGCGGGATGAGCGTGCGGACGACGACGAACCCACCAGCGAGAGCCAGAAGCAGGGCAGCAACAGCGGCCATCTCGAGACTACGTGTGAAGCGGGCGCGCCGGTGGGACCGGTTTGATCTGGGAGCCGACTCTATCGGCTGATCTTGGCCCTGCATGAAATCGTGTCGTAACGTGTTGCTTCGACTGAGCCCCCGGCTTCGCGTCCCCGATGTTGTGTGCCGGTGGTACCGCTCGCGCAACCGTCTCTGTCCCGCGGTCGTCAACGTAACCTCTTTGAAGGCGGAACGGACCGCGTCGCCAAGTGCCTGCTCGCGCTCGTCAATCTGCTGGTCATCGAACGACATCGTCGTCTCCTAGTTCAGTGGCAAGTCGTCGTATGGCGCGATGCAGGCGCACTCGCACCGTACCTGGCGAAAGGCCCAGGATTTCACCGATCTCGGGACCGGAGAGTTCGGCCACGTAGCGCAACAGGATAATTTCCCGATCACGTTTCGATAGGTGACCGACCGCCACCCGCAGTTTGGCCGCCTGCTCGGAGCGGATCACTCGACTCAGCGCGTCCTCTTCAGCAACGGGTTCGACGCGTTGACGACTGAAGAAACGCCACAGGCGTGCTGTACGGCGGTGCTCGTCGGCGAGGCGGCGTCGAGCGATCCCGAAGATCCAGGCGCCGAAGGTTCCGCGATCCGGATCGAACCGCGCCAATTGTTCGAACGCCGCGATCATCGTGTCGCTGACCACGTCTTCAGCCGTCGCGACGGAGCCGGTCTGCCCGACCGCATAGCGCAGGATACGTTCGGCGTAGCGGAGATAGAGTTGCTCGAAGGCGTGCGGATCGTGTCGCGCAGCATTCACCAGCGCGGCGTCGAGTGTCGACGTCTCCTGGCCTATCGCCGTCTGGTTCGGAACGGCCGCGCGATCCTGCTCCCCGAGCATCCACTCCTCTCCTCTCAGCTAGTATTCGCTTGAGGTGGGCTGAGTGTTACAGGTGGCCAATTCGGACGATATTCTCCAACCAACTCACTCCTTCCTCGACTCCCGGCAAGCGTGCGAAGTCGCGCTGCACCGCCTGTGCTCGCTGGCGGTAGCTGGGATTACTGAGGACTTGTCGCACGCAGGTCGGTGTTCCAGGCTCGGCATAGATCGATCAACTCCGGCAGGTTGCGCTCAACTCGTGGAATGAACTGGTGCAGCAACACCGAGCTGGCTTGGAGCGGCTCATCTGGCTTTGGGCTCACTTCCGGAGACGGCGACGAGTCGCGCCAGTCGTCGACGCCCACCGGGAAGGCCTCAAATCCGTGCTGACGGACGATCTCGCAGAAGACCGGTGTCGTGGCGAACGCGACCTCATCTCCGGCCGCAAGGAGCGCCATGCCCAGCGCCGCGAGCGGTCGCCAATGCCCTTCACCCGGCTGGGTTGTCAGCAATACGCGCATTGAACGCTCGATCCGGGTCTTGATTGGCGTGTTTGGAATACGTGCCGAGAGTGAACGACTCCGCCAGATTTTCGGATATCGACGTTAGAGCCGTCGAACGCTGACTGCATGTTTGACTCCGATGGATTGTGTGACTATTGTAGGTGTATTGGATCGCCAACGTTATTGAGTGAGTCGCCTTCCCGCTCGTTGGAGGCACCGAGTGGACGTTCAACAGCTCGGTTTTTTCCAACGCCTGCGGCTGATCCTGCGCCTGATCGTCGGATTGCTGTTTCACCACGGGCCGCCCGAAACGGCTCGGCACACCGCGCGCTGGAAAGGCTCATCGGATGGGGCCCGCCCATCGATTCCCCAAGGTCCATCGCCTGAATTGCGCACGTTCATGCGGGTGATTTCGATAGCTCAAACTCAGTTGGCGAGTGGGATCGACGTCACCCTCTTCTCGCTCGTCATCTTCAACGAAGGTTTCATCGTTCACGGCATGCACTCATCAAAATACGGCGATATCGGCGGTGGCAACATCTGGCATGCGCAGCCGGCCTTCAACGTGGTGGACGATCGGGGCAACGCCTATCAATGGAGGGGTGGGAGCGCTCACCACAGCCGATTTGAGTTCCTATTCTCTTCGTCGTTGGACGAGAATGCCCAAGACCTGACTCTGACGATCACACAGTTCCGCTGGGTGTTCCCTCGCGAGCATCGTGATGAACTGGATGACGGGCCCTGGGTGTTCAAGGTTGTGCTCACGTAGCGCTCGCGTACGTACCAGCTCCGAGGTGTCGTCTGTAAGCTGCTCGTGGCTGTCGGTTTGACTTCTTCGACTACTGAACCTACCGTATTCTCGGTCCACTTCCGCGAGATCCATCGGATGTCAGGTTGGCCGGAACGAACGCCATACCCGCGATTCCAGACCACGACGAGGACCTGTATGAAGGTTGGACGCCACCTCGCTCCGCTGTTCCTGACGATCGCCGCATTGCTGAGCATTGGTTGCGGGGTGTCAGTTCGGAGCCCGTTGACGACCGCGAAAAGGGTCACCATCCCGAAGACGGCCGTGGTCAAGACCGCCGACCAAGCGAGCCGGATCGCGCTGATGGCGGCGACGTCGACGCTCAGTTCGCTCGATCCCCAGGTTACGGACGTGCAATTGATGGTGCCTGATCCCGTAGGTCCACCGAGCGGCCGGTATCTCACTGCCAATCCGTCCGACGACCCGGCGAACCTAGTCTGGGTCGTCGACATCGACCAGGGCGCACACAGCGCGACTCCCTGCCCCGCACCGCCGCCCGGCGTCGACCAGACCATCTGCTGGTACCCGAAGACCGCCACCATTGCGGTGTCAGTGATGATCGGAAACGTGGTAGCAGTAAGCGCGCCGTACCCCCGCGGTCGAGGGACCCCGTATGCCCCCACGATTGGCGTTCCTCCATCGGCGGCGATCCCGACGCGTGAGGATGCCATGGCGGCTGCGTTCAAGCTGGTACCTGGACAGGATGGAAGCCCGCCGACCATCCTGGAGGTGCGGCTGCTCAGTGGGGCCGAATGGATCAACTGGCTCGAGCAGCATGGACGCCACGTCGACGCGAGTCAGATCGATCCGTCCGCGCCGATCTGGGAGATGGAATTCGTCGACGCCGCTCTGGCCCAGGGTTGCACGTCAGAGAATATCGCCGGCTGCGTGCACGATCATCTCTATCTCTCCCTGGACGCCACGACCGGTAAGTCTCTGGGATTCCTCTTTCCGGCGACTGGAACCCCGGCAAACTTCACTCCGTGATGCGCATGCAGGAGCCACAGCAGCGTCTGAAACGTCGCCGACGCGGACTAACCACTCGGGATGCGCTCGTGGTCCTCATCCCGGCGCTGACCGGCGTGGTCTGGTCCGTCATCGCGGTCGACCTCACCTTCTTGTTGGCGATTGACTGGGCGACGCCGCACGGCGTGGTCGAGGTCATCACGTATGGGCTACAGGTCATCCTCTTCTGGCCGTCGGCGGTCCTCACACTGGCTGCGCGGGCTGCACCATTGATCGGCTGGCAACCGGGCTGGATTGGCCTCACCTTTTTCGCCATTGCCTGCGGTGGAGGGCCAGGTCTGCTGGTCGGACTGATCCTCTTCTCCTGGTCGCGACGCTGAGGACGGTCACTCCCAGCCGAAGCTGCAGAACCAGTCGCCCCGAAGATAGTTCGCGAACGCCTGCCGCACGTAGGGGATGACGTTTTTCGGAAGTTGATCGAAGCGGTGCCAGGCGAGCTCGGCGCATTTGTGCGGTTCACGGTTCTGGATCTCGCCCTGCCAGCGGTGGACCGTCACGAAGAAGTCGATGCGCTCCGCGTGTCGCGTCGGTGGGATGGGATGGACCAAAATACGACCTTTTGCGCATGCACATCGCTGCCCGAACGAGTAAGATGTCGTTCACCATTCGGACCACCTTCGACGCCTGCTACAGGCAACGGGGCTCCAGACGGCACGGCCTTCAATGTAGCGATCGCGGAACTTCACAGCCATGACGACCGAGACGGCGCGGCCCGCGGCCGAAGCCGACGCTGCCGACCAAATCGCCAAGCGCAAACCTCGTTTCGCCGCGCTCCACTCGCGGAACTTCCGCATTCTCTGGTTCGGGCTGATCTTCTCCAACGTCGGCGCCCAGATGCAGATGATCGCCGAGTCCTGGCTCATCTTGCAGCTCACCAACTCGCCGCTCGCCCTCGGCCTGATGAGCCTCTGCTTCGGCATCCCTATGATCACCTTGCCGATGATCGGTGGTGCCGTCGCCGACCGCTTCGACCGTATCACGGTGCTGAAGTTCACCCAGGCGGAAGAACTGACGGTGCCGCTGATCATGGCCGGCATCATCTTCTCCGGCAATCTACACGTGTGGATGCTCTATGTCGGTGCGGTCCTGGGCGGCACCATGCTGGCATTCGACAACCCGGCGCGCCAGGCACTTCTCCCTGGACTGGTGCCACCGGAGGACTTGATGAACGCGACCGCCCTGATGTCGGCGGTCTGGACCGGCGCGTTGCTGATCGGACCAGCGCTCGGCGGCATTTTGCTGGGAGCGTTCGGTGCAGGCTGGCTCTTCGCGATCAACGGCGTCACCACGCTCTCGGTGGTCGTGGCCATCTACTCGCTGCGCGACGTGCGGACGCGTCGTGAGAGCCGGGTTGAGTCGGGCATACAGCGCTTGGTGGGTGGTGTTCGCTATGCCGCGGCTCATCGCGGCGTGCTGGCGCTGCTCGGTCTGACGCTGGCGACCGGAATCCTGGGTCGCTCGTACTCCACGCTGTTGCCTGTCTTTGCGCGCGACCTATGGCACACCGGTCCGCGCGGCTACGGCTTGCTGCTGATGGCCCCGGGCGCGGGATCGCTGATCGGCGCGTTCGGCGTGGCGGCGCTCGGTGACGTCAAGTCGAAGGGCCGATTCGTCGTGATTGCCAACGCCCTCTATTGCCTGTCGCTCCTGCTCTTCTCGCTGCTGCCACCCTACTTCGTGGGGATGGGGCTGCTGGTCATTGCCGGGTTGGCCAGCACCGCCTTTGGCGCGGCCATCGGAACAATGCTGCAGTTCGCCACACCGGGGTCGTTGCGTGGGCGCGTCATGAGCCTCTACACCGTGGCAGTGATCGGTGGACCATCGTTGGGCGGATTGCTGGGAGGCGCGCTGGCGGAGGCGTTGAACGCTCAGCTGGCGGTCGGAATTGGCGTTGCCGTCCTCATCGTGGCGACAATCGCCCTGGCCCGCTCCGTCATGCACCCCATGCCCGTGCCGGAGCCAGAACAGGCAATGGCGTAGAGGGGGAAGCGGGTGGCCATTAGTGGATGAGGGCCGCCAGCCGCTCGAACCGCCCCTGGGCGTGCATCCGTGTGACGATTTGAACCGCGAGGAGCAACAGACCGCTCCCGGCCAATAACGGCAGCGAGATCATCTCCAACAAATGTCCGAAGTTGAGCTGGTTGAACACTGGCAGGGATGACGCACTGGAATGGTTATAGATCGCGACCGGATAAAAGACGGTCAGGAGCCAGTCGGCGATAAGCGCTGCCCAGACGGCGGATCTCTGCCAGCGTCGGGGAACCTGACAAACCGCTACGATGCCGATGACGGGGACGATCACCAATGTTGCGGATGACCACGGATAGTCGGGAAGGAACCAGGCGAGAAGCCCGTAGCCCATCATGCCGCTGAGTATTGCCAGGGAAGCGTGCAGGCTGCCGAAGCGCAGGGTGAAGATGAGCGCGAGCGGCACGACGGCAATCCCAGCCAGCGTGAACCAGATGAGATTCGCGGCCGAATGACTCGTGACGCCAATCAACCGATGGACAGCCAACAGTCCGTAGACTCCAGCGCCGCCGAGCAACGTGGCCGGCCAGACCTGCCGAGTGCGCCATAAGCCCAATGCGACTATCGCCATCACTGGCACCAAATTGCCGAAGATTACGTCGGTGCTGTTGTTCGGTCCGCTTCCGGCATTGCGCACTGCCTGAAGGATCGTGACATGGCTGAACACCCAGACGATCGCCAGCAGCGGTGCGATGGCCAGCGCCGTTTCGCGGATCGATAGTCGTCGTGATAGGTGCTCGTCTCGCAGACGTTGGCCGATCGTCTCCGGATCTCCCATCGAGGCGACCGTCTGAGCGATCGCGTCTCGCTCGTCCAGCCCGTCGTGCTCTCGCACCGCGATGGCATCCTGCAGGTGAGCCGAGATTTCCTCGAGGATCTCTTGCTGCTGTCGGAATTCCAGCGCGGTGAGCTGATGTCGCACCTCTGCGAGAAAACGTTGGACTTCCGGTCGATCAGGTTTCGGCACGGGTCGGGCCTCCTTCCGGTGAAAGAATCCGAGTGAACCAACGGATGAAGGTTTCCCACTCGCTCGCGGAAGCGTTTAGCGCGACCAAGCCGTCACGAGTCAATGCGTAGTAACGACGACGTCGCCCATCCACCTGTCGCCACTCTGTCGACGCTAGGCCGCGTCGTTCGAGCCCATGCAGGATTGGGTAGAGATGCCCCTCTTCCATGGCGAAGAAACCCTCACTCCGATCGGCCAGTTCACGGATGATCTCGTAGCCGTACATGGGCCGCTCGCGCAGCAGCGCGAGGACCAGAATCTCCGCGCTGCCTCGCTGTCGATCGAACGCCGTCGGCATGTCGTCCTCGTCTTGACGTCCGTATACCTAAAAAACTTATGTATCAGCATAGTATGATTGGATGCGGTTGTCAAATGTAGGGGGGCTTGAGGCCCTCATCCCCTGACCCCTTCTCCCGACGATCAGGAGAAGGGGAACCACGCGGTTCGAAGGGAGTGGCCTTCCTTCTCCTGTTCGGACGGGAGATGGTTCTCGCCCTCGAGTTGATGGTTCTTCTTTCCATGGGGAGGGAGTCAGTGGGAGGGACCCGGAGTTAGTGAGGGTGATTGGCGCCGCTGCGCTGGATGAGGGCCGCCCAGCCGCCCTATCTTCCCTTCAACCGCCCCAGGATTGGCGCGAACGTCTCGAGGTGCGGTTCGAAGACGACGTAGTAGCTGATTCCGAGGTCTTCGCGGCGCTGCACGATCTGCTCGACGATCGCGGCGACCGAGCCGATCAGCATGTAGGGCGAGCTCAACACCTCGTCGGGTGAGATCCTCCAGGCATCCGACACCTCCTGGGCAACGTCGTGCGGCCGATCGGTCAGGGCAAAACGCTGCAGCAGCATGTGGATTTCAAGCTGGTCGAAGCTCGGCCCAGCTGCATCACGCAGCAGATCGACCTTGCTCCGGAACGCGTCGGCGGTCGATTCGTCCAGGTGGAAATCGCCGCCATGCGGTCGCATGAGTGGGAGCACGCTGACGATATCGGCCTCACGGGCGGCGAGTCGCAGCATGCGCGGGCCGCCGGCACCGATCATGAGCGGCAAATGCTGCTGAACCGGCATTGGAAAGCTCTCGAACTCCGTGAACTGGTAATACTGGCCGTCGAACGTGAGTGATTCTCCGCGCAGCAGCGCCTTTACGACCTGGACGCTCTCTTCAAGAGCGCCCAGACGGAACCCAGGTGGGTCGAATGAAATGCCGGTGCGTTCGAAGTCGCTCATCAGCGAGCCGCCCGCGCCGAGTCCGAGCTCGAACCGGCCGTCGGAGAGCAGGTCGAGTGTGGCAGCCTCCATGGCCAACAACGCGGGGTGCCGCAGCGGATTCTGCAGCACCAGTGTCCCGAGGCGAATGTTGGACGTCACTGCAGCTGCCATGGAGAGCGCCGGACCGTGAGCGAAGCAGCCGCCGAAGTGATCGGCGATGGTCAGCACGTCGTAGCCCAGCGCCTCCGCCCTACGCGCCTTCTCTTTCCACTCGTCGGCGGAGTCGGCACTGTTGATCTGCACGCCAAAGCGAAACGGTCGGTGTGACGATCTCATAGCCATGCGCTCTAGTCGAGGTTTCCGGCAACACCGTTGAGGGACGTCACTGGCAGACCGTCTTTTGACGATGCCAGGACGTGGTCGATCATGCCGTACTCCTTCGCCTCCTGCGACGACATGTAGTAGTCCCGCTCGGTGTCGTGCATGACGCGGTCGAACGGCTGTCCGGTATGGAGCGAGAGGATCTCGGTCACCTGCGTCGTCATTCGGAGGGTTTCGCGCGCGACGACTTCGATATCCGGAACCGCGCCGCTGAACCCGGCCGAACCCTGGTGGATGAGAATGCGCGAGTTCGGCAGAGCGAACCGCTTGTCCTTTGCGCCGGATGCCAGCAGCACCGCCGCCATGCTGGCGGCCAGTCCGACGCAGTAGGTCGCGACGTCGCAGCGGACCATCTGCATGGTGTCGTAGATCGACATGCCGGAGTAGACCTCGCCGCCCGGGCTATTGATGTAGAGGCGGATGTCTTGCTCCGGGTTCTCGTAATCCAGGAACATCATCTGAGCGATGATGGCGTTGGCCACTTGATCGTTGACCGGCGTCCCCAGGAAGATGATGCGGTCGCGAAGCAGGCGCGAGTAGATATCGTAGGCGCGTTCGCCGCGATTGGTCGACTCAATGACGGTCGGAATTACCATGGAATTCTCCTGACTGATTCTGATCGTGGCGATTCGGTTCGCGGAACCCGAGGCGCTCCGTCGTGCGTCGTTGTCTGGTCGTTTCCTCGGATTCGGCTCGCTCGAGCGTACCGTTGAAGGTGCGTGACAGGGCGTCGGCTAGCGCCGAGCACCCTTCGACGTAAACGTGCCACAGTTCGCGCGGCACGCGCTGTTCCATCAATTCGGCCAACATCGTCTGATACGGCTGGAGATCGGCCGCCGGTCCGTCCGCCTCGATGTCAACCATGACGGTCGCTCCGCCAGTGGGATAGCCGGCCAGTTGATCGAGCGTGGCACGAGGCACGCCCAGCGTCTCGGCCAGGCGCTGGAGGGAGTGGACGGTCGGCACGGCAAGTCCGCGTCGCCAGCGAGAGACCTGCGTCTCGCCGACGCCCATGCTGCGCGCCAGCTGCGCCTGCGACATGCCGCGGGCACGCATCGTCAGCTCGAGCCAGGCGGGAAATCGATAACCAGCGTCGTTCATCGACCCTCCTTGATGCTATCTTAGAGGCAAGAACGGTCGCTTGCAAGCGAGTGTGGCGGCGGATGCCCTTGCGCGCCGGGCTGAAGCCGCAGCGCTGATCTATGCGAAGCCTGCTGAACCAGGCTGAGCTTGGCCGAGGGAGTCGATCACGTCTGTTGGTGATGCCGTCGACGCGCTGTACGGGCGACGCATGCGTCGCCCACCACGTTCTCGCGTGGACCTGCCATTCTCCTCGCACACCCCGCCGGTAGGGGCGAAGCTTGCCTTCGCCCACCTCGTGATGTGCGCCCATCGGAGTCCCGCTCCGATCAACGTTGTACGGGCGACGCATGCGTCGCCCACCACGCCGTCGTGCCTCGGCCTGTCCCATCATCGCCCGTTCAGGCGTCATTCCCATTCCGCGCCCATGCTACAGTTCCTCACCATGAACGACTCATTGGACATCGACATTCGCCCGGCGGACGCCGCCGAGCTTGATCTGTTGCGCCAGCGCTTCGATCCGCGTAGCGCGCTGAACTACCATCAGAGCCGCCACGCCGTACAAGAGCGTGGGGACGGTGTTTATCTCATCGCCTGGCACGGCGCCGATCCCGTCGGCCACTTCTTGCTGCGCTGGGACGGTCCTGCCGACGATCCTACCGGACAATTCCCACATGAGACCGCCTGCCTCGAAGCAGGTGCGACGCTGCCCGAGTTTCAGCGGCGCGGCGTGGCTACCCGGCTGATCGGTGAAGCTGAGCGTCTGGCATGCGCACGCGGCTTCCAGCGCATTGGGCTGGCCGTCGGCAGCACCGACAATCCGACCGCGCGTCGGCTTTACGAACGTCTCGGCTACGTGGCCTGGGACGGCGGCGAATTCACCATTTCGTGGGACTACGAGGCGCTCGACGGCCGCAAAGGGACCGAATCGGAGGTCTGCATCTACATGTTCAAGACGCTCTCATGCGACTGTGGGCCCGATAGACTGCACAACAGCTAATCACCTGTCACGACGACGCGTACGACGCCCACCACAGGACCGCACCCGTCTCATCGTCCACGGCGTAGACGTCATGGTCGTAGACCGGCGGTGGCGCGCAGCCGGAACAGGTGGAACTGACCATGCCAGGCACGTTTCCATAGTCGAGCAGCCACACGAGTCGTCCGCGTAGGTTCGGCAGAATTTCTCCCGATGGCAGAGGGATGTTCGCCGGTCCGCCCCAGGTTCCGTTCGGGCCGGGATTGCCGACCGAGACCACCCCATACCAGGCTTGAATCGTGACTGGCTCACCTGCGTAGCTGCCGCCCATTCCCCATGGCACCTGCTGAGCGACGGCTCCCATGGCCGCAGCTAACGTCAGGCGCTGTGGATTGGTCACCGAGTACAATGGAGACGTGGTCGCCGCTGCTGTTGTGGTTGATGAGCGCGTCGGGCGGCGACCCGGTCTGGGTGACTGCCGGTGACGACGACGGCGTGGCTGGAATCGGCGTGCCCGGCGGATAGGTGGGAGACGGTGGACCGGGTCCCCAATACCCGAGGCTGTTGCCGTCGATCGTATTGAGGGCGACGAAGACGTGCTCGATATGGCAACCGCCTGGTATCGAGCATGGCGGTGCAAAGTCGGCGTCGCTGAACTCGACCTGCCAGATCGGCGTGTTCGCCTCGAAGCGGATCACTTGGGGAGTTCCGTTGGCTTCCTGTTCGGCAATCCATTGACGGTAGGTCATCAGCCGCAGGCTCTCCAGAGTGGGTGGATTCCCGTCCTTGCCGGGCACGCTCTGGAACCCGTCATCGATCGCGTCTCCTGGGGATCGCAGTCTGGCATCTGACGGGATCTGATGCGAGATCGCCGTTGGTGTTGCCGGGAATCGACGCTCTCCCAGATCCTCTTGAAAGACTTGACCATCACTCGCGGAAAGAATCACTTCGGCAGCTGATAACGTGCCACATCCGGTGTTTGGCGTTCCAGGCGGTGGTGCCGGACAACTCCAGATATGGAAAGTGCCGGAAAGGTCGACCCACCAGACAACGGTGGAAGAGTCGGTAGGAACAGACTCTGGATCCTCCCCAATAGCAGCCCATGCGTCACCCAGCGTCATCCATTCGACGTGCTTTACTGTCACGTTCTCGCTCGCATAAATGCCGACGCTGTCGGCGGCCAACGCGCGAGCCGCCGCCTCATCCGCGGTGCGAATTGGCCCGGATGAAGACACTGGTGTCGTGCTCGTCACGACAGGCGTTGGAGTTGCTACGTCAGCCGTCTCGATGCTGGTTGGCGTGCCTGGCGTTCCACTCGCACCCGCCGCGAGCCCGCTGTCGGCGGACGGCGCGGCCTTACCGCAGGCGGCAGTCATGATGAGAAACAGCAGTGACGACAACGTGATGCAGAGCCAGCGTGACATCAAGCGCTCCTAAGTTGGCCGATCGGTTCTCTCTTTAATAGACGCTGGCAAAGAGTGAAAGGTTTCGTCTTCGCTTGCTCTATTGTGTGTGAGCCCCTTCCGAAGATGCCTCTCGTGTGCTCACCAACCTCTCGCCGCGAGTTGTTCGGCACCGAGCCGTCGCAGCTCAATTCTGTACGGTTCGGGATTGTTCGGATGGTACTCGAATACAGCACGCTCGAAATACTGCACCAGTAGCCCGGAATTGGCCTCTTTGAACGGTTCGGAGATCGGGTAACCAAAGAGGGCCAGGCTTTCACGATAGGAGATCCCTGGGTCGCCAAAATCGAGCCCGTGAGAATGCCAGTACGCGAAGAACACGCTACAGACGTTGTGCTGAGTTTCGGCAAAGTGCGGGCAGTCGTCCCCCACCGCCGTCGAGGGGATCGCCGCTGGTTGGAACGGCTGCGCGCCGGTGAGGTCACGCTCGGCGGCATCCTCAGCGCCGAGACGGCCAAGCTCAACCTCATAGGGCGTTCCAGCGAACTCCGCGTGGTACTCGAAGCGTTGTCGCTCCATATACTGGACGGTGAGCATCTTTCCCTGGTCCGGATTGAGCTCTGAGAACTCCTCTGTGAGCGGGAAGCCGAAGACCGGCAAGCCGCCACTCTTGAGCCAAAAGGTCTTGAATCCAAAGCTGAGGTAGTGACTAGTCTCGGTGAAGTAGAGCCAGTCGGGGTTGGTCGTGCCCGGATTCGGCTTTGAGCTGCTTGGCAATGCACTGCCGACCGGTGTGAGGAGCACGTGCCAGCCATCCGCCCGATGTTCAGTCCAGCCAAACTTGCCGGAATCGTAGACAAATTCGGGCGGGTTGATACCAGTTTGATTGAAGAGAGGGATTGAGAAGACGCTTCCGTTGGCAAGATCGAGCCCCCAGGCCTGGTTTGTCGCTCCCTGGACAGGAATGCAAGTCCCGACCGCGTAGCGATCGTCGTTCCAATGCGGCTGGAAGCAGCCAGCTGGTTCTCGATACGTTGACTTCGTGCCCGTTTCCAAGTCAACGGCGACAACATCGCCCCCTAAAGGCTGCGATTGGGCGGACGACGGCGTCAGCGGTTGAAAGATGACAGTATGTCCTACAATTGTTGCTCCACTTCCGGTGCCCCATCCTTCATCCATAATACGTGCGTTCGCGTTGCCGATGCGCATCGCCTTCAACTGCCAGCGTTCTTGTCCTTCGGAATTGGCCCCATCGACGTCATACCAGACCACCCAATCTCCACTGATCCGCATGCCGCTACCGTAAGCGGCTGGGTGAGCCAGCTCGATTGGGTCAGCCATCGTGCCGAGATTGCGCACGTAGAGTGCGTCATCCGTTCCCCAGTAGGCGATCCACGTGCCCGAGACAACCACTTCCGCACCGGGTCGCTCGTTTTTCGCGACCTCGACCACCTCGCGCGTCTGAAGGTCCTCCGCCAATAGGTCGGAGATCCTGGTGGGATTGGACGGATCGGGGAGCGTTATAGGAACGATACTGCCCGTCAATCCGCCACTCGTCGTCGCGGTCGTGCTCGTCGGGAAGGTGAAGGACTCGCCAGTATCACGATTCAGCGCATACGTTGTCGTCTTGCCAGACGCGTCTTGTGCAGACCAGAGGACGAAATCGTCGACGATCGCCGATATGGAAGCCCGGTGCGTTGACGACGCGATCTCTTGCGACGCGCCTTGAGCAGTGGTATGCATCCGCGGCAACAGGCTCATTGAACACAACAGAAGCACACAAGCAATTCGGCTAACTGATCGATTCATGATCCCCTTCCCATAAGAGTATGAGCGTGCTGAGCGGCCGACTCGCGCGTCCCCTGCTTAAAGCAATTTGCGGAAGGATTGCCCGGAGCAAGCGTCTAACTGGGGCGTCATAAATGTCGCCCCATACGCATCAAGCTAGGGCTCCAGGGAGGCATCGAGCAGGTATTGGAAGGTGTTGGGATGCGTGCGGCGACGGTTGAGCCGCGTGGCCGCCAGGAGCACATCCTGCACCTGGCGCAGGGCACGGCCGGTGGCACGGGGCTGATCGAAGACGCTGGCCAGCACGATCACCTGATCGCGAATGGCGACGGCCGCCTTGACCAGGCTGTGATCGGGGAAGGTCCAGCCACTGGTGAGCATGAGCCAGTGCTGGATGACCAACCCAATGAGCTTGGCCCAGATCTCCGCCATGATGCGCTGGGGATTGGCACTGCGCGAGTGTCCCAACTGCCCATGCTGCTTCCACAGCTTGAAGACCAACTCGATCTGCCAGCGTGCCCGATAGAGGCTGCGGGCCTCGACCAGACTCAGGCGGTCGGCCGGAACATTGGTCACCAGGATGGTCCAACCGGCCCGCGCGAGGCGTTCCCGACTCACCATCTGGCCCTGCTTCTTGGCGTCTCGGCGCAGGTTGCGGCGGCGCTTGGCTGCCACTGCTGGGGGCACCGGGATCGCCAGCAACCGCGCGGGCACCGGATCGTGGACGCCCAGCAGAACGGGCACATCCACCTGCCCATCGGCGTCTCGTTGCCGACGGAGCCAGCGACTGACCTGGGTCACCCGCTCCGGTTCGAGCGTCTGGATGACGACATTGACCTGCAGCCGACTCAGCCAGAAGCTGCCCTGTGCCGCCAGCGTACGGAAACTCTCCAGGCTGAAGAAGCCCAGGTCACTCACCCGCAGGCTGCCAGCCGGCAGCGGCGCGTGGCTCCAGAACCCACGGCGATCGTGGGCGCGCCCGTCCAGCGGTTCTGGTCCCTCCAGGCGACCCCGCAGCAGATCCCACCGCATCTGGAGCTTGACGGCGGCCACGCCTTCGCCGGGACGTCCTCCGCAGCCCGGCCAGTGCTCGGCCCAGTCCGCGGGCAGACTGAGCGTCGTGCTGTCGAGGAGCCAGACGCCACTGAAACGCTGCAGCAGCGGTAGGGCCACGGGCTCAGCGACGGCCACCAGGGTGGACAGAGTCGCGGCCAACAGGTGTTCCAAGCAGGTGACCAAGGACGGCGTGAAGCGGTGATCGAGCGCCTGCGGACTGAGCTGGACGCCGCGGCGCGCCGCCATTTGGGTGAGTTGGGTGAGCGTGGCGGCGGGATGGGCCAGCCAGCCAAAGATCAGCGTCTGCAGCAAGAGTGCCCCACTGAGCTTGCGCTGACGACGAATGACGCGGCTGCTGCGGGCGAGCGACTCCGCCTGCTCGGTCAACACGGTCTGGAGCGCGGTCTGAAGGCTCGGTATACTCGGCATGGACGACTCCTTCGGGTACGTGACTGAATGACACACCGTCACTGTGCCCCAGGAGTCGTCGTTTGTCAGCCCATTTCCGTCCTAAATTGATGCGTATGGGGCGACATTTATGACGCCCTTCGGACTACGACCGACGACACGCACTCTCGCGGGCAGAAGCCGCGGGCAACCGCTCTGAAAAATGCTCTAAGCGTTCAATAAACCAGCACAAGTTCTAGTCAGACAACGACGAGCGATCGGTCGAGGTTGCGTAATGGTCAGCATGAGAGGCTCGCTTGAGTAGCAGAGAATGCATATCGCTGGTCGGCGCAGCCAATAGCCCACTGCGTACCAGTTCCACGCGTTTGTACCGAAATCATAGTCGCGAACTTTGGTGGATCGGCAACCGAGACAATGGAGACGTGGTCCCCACTGCTGTTGTGGTTGGCCAGCGCATCGGCTAGAGAACCGGTCTGGGTGACCGCTGGCGACGACGAGGGCGTGGCTGCAGATGGAGTGCCGTCAGGGTTGACCGGCGTCGTTGGACCGGGGCTCCACCAGCCGAGATCGTCGCCAGTAATCGCATCCAAAGCCGTAAACACGTGATCAAAGCTGCAGTCACCAAGTCTCAGGCAAGGCGGTGAAAACGTGGCGTCAGTGAACTCGAACTCCCAGACCGGATCGTTTGGACCAACCCTTGGATCAGGCGAAAGATTCAGTGCTTCTGGCCTTGCCATCAGTTGTTTCAGTGTTAGCAGTCGAAAGCTCTTGATGGACGCAGGTTTACCGTCCTTGCCTGGTACGGTCTGGATTCCAGCGTCGATCGCCGCTCCAGGTGTTTGCAGTCTGGCGTCGGACGGGATCTGGAGCGAGAGCGCCGATGCGGCCACCGGACGTTCTGCCGCTCCAAGGAAGCCATGGATCACGTGCCCGTCACTCGCCGCGAGGATCGAAACCGCCGCCGAAGAGGGGCCACAGCCCGTGCTCGGCGTACCGGGTGGCGGAGCCGGACAGCTTGGAGTCGGGAACGTTCCGGAGAAGTCGATCCACCAGACGATGTCACTCGGGTCTCCGGGCGGTGGCTGAGGCAACCAGTTGGCCCGCGTCCATGCCTCGCCCAGCGTCATCCACGCCACGTGGGAAACGGCTACATCAGGGTCGGCCCACGGATCGAGGCGCTCAAACCACAGTGCGCGAGCCGCCGCCTCGTCCGCGGTGCGAATCGGTCCGGTTGATTGCGCGGCGCTCATGCCGGTTGGCGTCGCTGCCGGGCTGGCCGATCCGCGCGTTGCCACGCTCGTCGGCGCAGTTGGTGTTGCACTGGCGCCTGGCGCGACGATGTCCCGGCACGGGACATACGGTGGACCCGCGACGCGGGGCGCATGCGCGAGATCCGGATCCGGCAGCGCGTCATCATGGAGCACCGGTTTGAAGGATGCGCCGTCGGGGCTAATGATCGTCGCGATGACGCCACCAAGCTTGCCTTCGCCGAGGTCGAAGACATAGCCGATATATCGAGCCGGCGCTGCGAGATCGGGCGACTGGACCGAGGGGACAGCGCCGCGCGTGTCGAAGTCGCCCTTGACGACGGCCAAATACATAGGCCGTTGACAGGCTGGCGAGTAATTACCGATCCCGAGGCCGAGTGACTGAAGTTGCGGCGGGGTAACGGGCATCGTCAAGACAACCGTCGGAGTCCCGCTCATGATCTTCACCCGTTGCTTGGTATAGTCGAGTGCGGCCTGCGACACGTCAGAAGCTGGTACGTTGACGACCGGAAACGTGATTGGAGTCAGCTCAACAGTCGCGGAATTCGATGCGACGGACGTCGGCGTTGCCGACGAGGAAGCTCCAAAACCGGCGGTCGGAGTTTCGCCGCCACAGGCAGTGGCCGCCACGAGGGCCAACAACGACGCGAACGTGATGCAGAGCCAGCGTGACATGGGATGCTCCCAAGTTGAACGAACGGTTAGCTACTTAATAGACGCTGGCTAGGAGTGAAAGGTTTCATCGAGACACGTTCAAGGTTTCTGATGAGCGACCGCTTGCAGGTCACTCAGCGCTGGATATTGTGCCGATGGAGTTCCGCTGCGGTGCGATCCGGTCGTCACTCAGACCACGTCGCCCGAGCCCAGCGACACCCGATAGCCGATCTCGTTGATCGTGCCGGACCCGATGGGGAACGGGCGCTCGGTCCATGCGATCGCCCCCTCGTGTTCGTAGAAGCGGCGCGCTCGCTCGTTGCGGTCGAGCACCCACAGGACCATTTCGGTGAATCCGCCCTGACGCAGGTGGGTCGTCGCGTGCTGCCACAGGAGGTGCCCGGTTCCAGTTCCCTGCCAGGCCGGGAGGACGTAGAGGGCGAAGAGCTCGCCCACGCCTTCACGGTTTGGCCCGGCCATCGCATAGCCGACGATCTGATCTCCCGAAGACGCCACGAGCATCCCGGCTCCGAGCCGATGGAGCGATTGCTCAAGTGACTCCAGGCTGTACGCTCGCTCGAGGAACTGCTCGATCTGCCCCTTCGGAATCTTTCCCTTATAGGTTGCCTGCCATGTCCGCTCGGCGACGAGTCGCACACCTGGTAGCTGCGCGACCGTCGCCGAGCGGACCACGAAGGGTTGCCCTCTGCGATGCATGCTGCTGACCCTTTCACCCGTTCGATCGCGAGGGCACTGTACTACTGCGCTTTCGCGCCCGACTCCGGCTCTCCCAGCCACGTGTTGTACCAATCGAGGACGCGGCGCAGGATATCGAGCTGATGGGCACGCTCGCGCACGCCGTGCGGCTCGCGCGGATAGACGACCAGCTGCGTCGGGACGTTGCGCTCGCGCAGCGCCCGCTCGAACCCGATGGCCTGGCTGACCGGCACCCGCTCGTCATTCTTGCCGTGCAGCATCAAGAGTGGCGTCGTGGCGTTGGCGGCGAAATAGATGGGCGAGACCTCGGCAGCCCGATCCCGATCGATGCCGTCCCACGGACGACTGCCGCCCAGCACACTCTCGAAGGTTGGCAGGTCGCTGGTGAGCGTCATCATGTTCCAGTCGGAGACGCCCGCACCCATCACGCCCGCCTTGAAGCGCCTGGTGTGTCCCACGGCCCAGGCGGTCATGAAGCCGCCCTGGCTCCAACCACCGATTCCCAGTCGCTCCGGATCGGCGATGCCCCGCTCGATGGCCGCATCCACGCCGGAGAGGACGTCCGGGAAATCCCCTTCGCCGACGTTGCCACGCGCGTTGATGGCGAACTTGTGGCCGTGCCCAACGCCGCCGCGATAGTTGGGCATGAGGATGGCGTAGCCGTGAGCCGCCAGGTATTGCGCCCAGGAGAGCGGCCGCAGATTCCAGCCGTTGCTGGAGCGGCCGTAGGGCCCGCCATGCACCAGCGTCACCATGGGCAACGGACCGTCAACCGCCTTCGGCGGTCGGATCACGATGCCGTCGATCTGGAGTCCGTCCGGCGCGTTCCAGTAGAACGGCTCCTGTGTGCCGAACTCGAAGTCGCGCAATGCCGCGTGATGATCGCTGACCTTGCGCAGTGCGTCCGGCGTCCCGGCGTAGATCTCCGGCGGCTCGCCGCCGGACGAGCGCACCACCGCCAGCACGGTCTGACCACCATGCACCAGCACGTCGCCGCCGGCCACGTCTCCCTCCGGGTAACGGTAGAGGACTTCACGTTGGCCGCTCGCCGGTTCGAGCCATTCGATGCGCGTGGTCAGTCCTTCGGCTACCAGCATGGCGGCGCGTTCACTCCCCGGAACCGAACGCAAACCGGTCACGCAGCACTCGTCGTCACGGCTGGGACCGACCACCCGCGCCTCACCAGAGCCGTCGGCCGGGACGCTGTAGATGGTGAACGAGCCTTGCGGCTGCGGATCGTGACCGCCCACGAAGAGGAGAGACGCGCCGTCCGCCGTCCAGCACAGATCGCGGGGCGTGTATCCGCCATTCACGGGAAGTTCGGTCGGCTCGCTCTCACCGTCGACCGCGATGACGCACGTCCGTGACTGAGTTCCTGATTCAAGCTCTGGCGTTGGCCGCGCGACGTAGGCGATGCGATTGCCATCGGGCGACCAGACCAGCTCGGTGAGGTGCACGTCGCCGGTCGAGATGGTGCGCGTCTCGTGGCTGGCGAGGTCCAGCAGTCGCAAGCGGTTCAGCTGCCAGCGCTCGCCGTAGACCTCGGCGTCATCCCGCTCCTTCTCGCGTCGCTCGTCTTCGTCGTCCGGGTCGTCGGCACACAGGAAGGCGATGGTGCTGCCATCGGGCGACCAGGCGAAGGATTCGATACCCCGCTTGCGCTGCACCAGCGGCTCGGCCTCACCCCCTTCGCGCGGGATGCGATAGAGGTCGCGCCGCCCCGGCTCGGCACGCTCCGAGAGGAAGGCGAGCCCCTGACCGTCCGGCGACCAGCGTGGGTGGTCGTCCCGTCCGTTGCCCGAGGTGAACTGGTGCGCTTCACCTGAATCGAACGGCGCCATCCAGATGGCGCCCTCGGCGTCTTTGACGCGCCCATAGGGCGTGGCGACGTAGGAGACCTGCGTGCCGTCCGGCGATAGCTGCGGGTCTTCGGGGAACGGGAGGGAGACGATCAATTCTTCAAGTGTCGGCATGTAGATCCTCCATTGATCAAGGCATGGCGATACTCAGCCCAAGCCAGTTTGAGAATACCCGACCCCGCGGCATGACGAAACTCGCGTAACACGAACCTGTCCTCGATACGTTCTCTCTTGTAGAAAGAGGATGTGGTGAGTGAGGACAGACATGTTCCCCGCGTGTACACTTCCCCCCAATATTTCACAGGCTGTGATGAGGACCGGTAGGACGATCTCGTTCGGGATCAGAGAGCTGCGGACTGCTGCGACGCAGACCCGAATCCGTCCGATATGACCTCGGAGCCGCGCACCGAAGCACTTCGCCGTAGGCTGTGCCGTTGCCCTCGTTATCGGGCTGGACCGACGGAGCTGACTCGTCGGTCGAAGGTCGGGGCCGTGAGGCTCCGGCAAACCAGGGTGGTACCACGAGCGCGCCCCTCGTCCCTCGAGACGGAGGGCGTTGTGCTGATCCGCGTGGAGGTACTGCCTGTGTCCAATCATCCCTTCTACGTCACCACCCCGATCTATTACGCCAACGCCGGGCCGCACATCGGCACGGTCTCCTCCGCCCTCGTCCCAGCCATGCCGGGCAAGATGGCGGAGCTGCGCCGCAGCCTCAATCTCGGAGATCCCTGGCTACGAACAGGAAGCGAGGCGAGTGAGGGATCACCTGTGGGCCGCGTTCCACGCGAGGCGCCAGTGCTGTTTCCCAAGATCGAGTGACGCTCGACTGTGTGCTCGATGGCGTATGTCACCTATACGGTGGCAATGACGATATGCAGGAGTGAGATATCGGGAGTATGATTGCTGCTCCGCTGATGGAACACGCACCGGACCGCATGGTTGCGCTGGGCCCCATAGCGTGAACGGTCGTGGACTTCTCGAGACCTGCAGAGGAATCCTATGCCTGTCTGGACCCAATTCGTCGACCTGATTCAGTGGGGACTGAGCCACCTGGCCGATTACATCGGCAGCGCAGGGCTGGCCGTGATCGTCTTCACCATCCTGTTCAAGACGGTCCTGCTCCCACTGACCATCAAGTCGGTTCGCTCCATGTCGTCCATGCAGGAGCTGCAACCCAGAATAAAAGAGCTCCAGACGAAACACGCCAAGGATCGACAAAAACTCTCCGCCGAGACGATGAAGCTTTATCAGGAGCATGGCGTCAATCCGGCTTCCGGTTGTCTGCCGATGATCCTGCAGATGCCGATCTTCTTCGGCCTCTACTTCGCCATACGGCATCTCTCGGCGCACGGTGGCGGGGTCTGGGCGCAGAGCTTTCTGTGGCTGCCGAGTCTGGCCAAAGCCGACCCGTATCACATTCTTCCCCTTGCGGCCGGTGCGTTCCAGTTCATCCAGACCAAGATGGCGCGACCGGCCAATCAGCCGAAAGCGGCCGACCCCCAACAGCAGATGATGAACACCATGATGATGTTCATGCCGTTGATGGTGGTCGTATTCGGCTGGCCCTTTGCATCCGGGCCGGTCATCTACTGGGCCGTCTCGGCGATCTACAGCGCGATCCAGCAATGGTTCATCACCGGCTGGGGCTCGATGCTCGATTGGTTCCCGTTGCTGCCCGACCTGCCCGAACACCGTCGTCTGGGCTACGAAGCGCCTGAGAAGCGTGAGGCGCGACGCCAGCAAGCGGGCGGTCAGCAAAAAGGTCTGTTCGGCATGTTGAACCGGCAGATCCAGAGTCAGGTGCAGAAGGTCGACGAGGATGATGCCAATGACGACGACGGCGAGGCACCGCCAGCGGCAGCGAGAAAGCGGCCTCCGAAAAGCCCGCCGTCTGCTCCGGCGGCCCACGCCAACCCGCCATCCGGACTAGTACCTCGTCGCGAACGTCGGACCAATCGCGACTAGGTCGCGTCACGGCGGGAACTAGCAACGCCCGCCCCCGACAAACGCAACGTGCGAGTGACGGAGATCTTCATGCAGGACGTGACTCGAGCGCGTCTGTCCGAGACGATCGCCGCGTTTCATCCTTCATTCGTGATGGAGACGTGATCCTCAAGGTAGGGGAAACGGTCGATCCGACTGCCAGCGAGGATCAGATCAGCACGCTCGAGCAGCAGGCACTCGACAAATGGCAGACGAACCCATTCTGATTGCACGTGCAGGAAGCGCCCGCCCAGGAACGTAGAGGCGGGACCTGTGCCCGCCTGCGGCACCTGTGGCCGCCAGCGTCCGACCCGTTCAGGCTCCGAGCTGATTTGCCATTCAACCGTTATCGATCACGCATGCAACACCGATCTGCATCCTCACCATACGGAGGTTCATCATGGCAGAGCAATTCGAAAAATTCACTGCACGAGCGCGCAAAGTCCTGACGCTGGCACAGCAGGAGGCGCACCGCTTTGGCCACAACTACATCGGCACCGAGCATCTCCTCCTCGGCCTTGTGCGCGAGGGTGACGGTGTCGCGGCTCGCATCCTTGCGACTATGGAAGTTGACCTGCCGAAGGTGCGCGGGGCCATCGAATTCATCATTGGTCGGGGCGACAATATGATCGTCGGTGAGATCGGCCTCACGCCGCGCGCCAAAAAGGTCATCGAGCTGGCGGTCGATGAAGCTCGCCGCCTGAACCACCATTACATCGGCACCGAACACCTGCTTCTGGGGATGATTCGTGAGGGAGAGGGCATCGCCGCTGGAGTGCTGGAGAGCATGGGCGTCAAGCTGGACAGGGTGCGACAGGCGGTGTTGCAAGCCGTTCAGCCAGGCCAAGTACCGCCGCCTGAAGAGGCCCGGCCCGAGAGGCGAGTACTGCCCACCTTCGGCGATCTGCTCCGCGTGGTTGCGGTCGGCGAGTCGCGCACGGTTGACAACGTCGAGGCGACCATCCTGTCGCTTGAGCTCTACGAGCGCCGGACTGTTCTCCACATGCGGTTCCGTTGGCAACACGACGACAACACGACGACATCCCGTCCCTGGCAAGGCCAGGTGATCACGACGGTTGGCGACGATGTGGGACGATTGTTGCCGCGCGATAGGTATCCCCAGGGTCACCGTGTTGCTGACGGGTTCTTCATCACGGAACGGTACGTGGGCGTGTTCGATGCCGAAGCGAAGCGGGTGAAGGTCACGATGGTGGGCGGCTTCGATCCCAATCTCGACCCGATGCCGCCAGAGCGATCAGTGACCCGGGCGAGCCGCGATCCAGAGCATCGGTCAGACACTGAGTTGCCGCCGGGCATGCGTTGCTGGGAGTTCGAGATCGAGCTGTGAGTGCATCCTCGCGCCGGACCGCAGCAATTGTCGCCGTCGCTGTTCTTCTCCTCTTGCCTGCCTGCGGCGGATCCTCATCCTCTGGCGACATACAGCAAGCGATCGACGCCGCTCAGCGGGTCTACCAGCAGGCGAAAGCCCAAGGGACCGATTTTAGTAACGGCCCCTGTATCGCTGAGCAGCTATCAGATCTCCCCGATTGGTCGGTCGACGTGGCGCACAACCCGCGTCAATCGATCGATGACCAATCCGCCAACCAGTGCCAGGATTACCGTCAGGGAAAGACGCACCACTTCGTCGAGCTCGACCTAGACGGAAACATGATTCGAGCGCAATAGCTCCCCCGCTTGTCGCCTCGATCACCTCATCCGGTACGCGTCTTGCTTCGCGATCATCGACGGCATCGATGCGAAAGGAGATCGCGATGAACGATCAAACACGGCTCGATCGACTCTCCGAAGCGCAGCTCCGGGAGAAACTGGCGACAGGCGATCTGTCCGACGAGGATTTTCAAGAGGCGATGCGCCGTCAAGCAGCATCTCGACGTGTCGAAGATCTTCCCAATTCGACCGATCGCACCACCGCCGAAGGCTTCGGCTCGGGCCAGGGCATGGAGCACTCCGACATGGGCCAGGGACTCGAGGACCTGACATCCCGGACGAACGTGGTTTCCCAGGACCGAAGAGGAGAGCGAGGATTGGCCGACCTAGCATGCCGGTAGCCACCAGATGACAGCGCACCTATGAAGGTAATGTGAAATCGTAGGGGCGTGATTTATCGCGCCCAGAACGTGAAACGCTCGCTGACCGGCTCGCCGCCGACCAACGTCTGGGAAGTCCACTCGGTCCAGTGCCGCCCATCTTCCTGACGAGCTGACGTCGACCAACCCGGAGTTGACCAACACGATCGAATAGAACGGCGCCGCGCCGCTACCACCTCATTGTGCGTGTCCGCGCTCCTCACCGTCGACGTAGCTGTCCACTCGCACTCCCAGACCGTCGGCCACGCGGTTGACGTAGGCGAAATACGCGGTGACCAGGTTGACGTCGAGGATGTCAGTGTCATCCAGTCCCGGCATCGCGCATGGGCGTCAGGTCCGCTTTCTCCATCGCCCAGGGCGTCTCGGTCAGCTTGGCAGCGTGGCCGAGAGTGACGCGTTCGTGCCTGGAGCGCGGCGAGTCGACCCGATTCAATACGAGCCAACTGCTACAATTCTGATCACTATGCAAATCCAATTTGGCCACTCTCCGATGGTCGGTCGTCAGCGCGAGCTCGACGTCGTAAAGCAGTTGCTGACACGTGCGCGTGACAGTTACGGCAGCGTTGTCGTGGTTTCCGGTGAGGCAGGTATCGGCAAGAGCCGTCTGGCCCACGAGGCGACCACGCTCGCTCGGACGCATGGGCTGGGCATCGCGCGCGGCGCCTGCTTCGAGGAGGATCGCCTGCTTGCCTACGCCCCGTTTCTCGACCTGATGCGCACGCTCATGGCGGGGCGTTCCCCCGAGGACGCGCAGGCGCTGATTGGGCCCGAAGGCTCCGTGCTGTCCCGACTGGATCCGGAATTGCCCGGCCAGTTCCCGGACTCGGCGCCAGGCGCGGAGCTCGACCCTGACGACCAGAGCCGTCGCGTCGCTCGCGCGCTGGCAGAGTTCGTCGTGCGAGCAGCTGCCGACAGGCCCGTGCTGATTATTCTGGAGGATCTGCACTGGGGCGACGATCTCACCCTCGACGCCGTTCGAGTTATCGCCCGACGTTTGCAGACTGCTCCCACGCTGTTGTTGCTTACCTTCCGCTCTGACGAGGCGCATGACTCCCTCCAGCATCTGATCGCCGATCTACGACGAGAGCGTCTGGCAGTCGAGCTGAGCCTTTCACCTCTCGATCGCGCGCAGGTCTCCGACCTGATGCGCGCGTGCGTTGGATTGGATCAGCCGATCCGGGACGACTTCCTGGATGCCATCTACGAACTGACGGACGGTAATCCCTTCTTCGTCGAAGAGGTGCTTGAAACGATTGCCACTCTCGAAGACCCATCACGGCGCGCGGATGCAAATTCCCTATCGAGCGACGCGCGGCTCGTCCCTCACACTGTTCAGGACGCGGTGAAGCGGCGTAGCGAGCGCCTCACGCCATCCGCGCGCGATCTGCTCCTCCTCGCCGCGGCCATCGGCCGTCGCTTCGATTTCGCGTTGCTGCAGCAGATCACGGCACAGGACGAGTCGACGTTGCTGCGCGCGCTCAAGGAGCTGGTCAACGCCTACCTGGTCGTCGAAGAGGAACCGGATCGCTTCGCCTTCCGCCATGAGTTGACCCGGGCGGCGGTGCTTTCCGGACTCCTATCGCGTGAACAGCGCGACCTGCATCGCCGCATTGCGGCCGCCTTGACGGAGCTGAACGAGCAGTCGGATGGCAGCGTCGCGGCGCTAGCCCATCACACGTTCGCAGCGGGAATGTGGCCGGAGGCGCTCGCAAACAACCGGCGGGCGGGCGAGCGAGCGCTATCGTTGAGCGATCCTCGGGCGGCGACGGAGTACTTCAGCCGTGCCATCGCGGCGGCGGAACGGCTCGGCGTAGTGACGCCGGTTCAGCTCTTCCGCGCTCGTGGCGGGGCGCGCGAGACGCTCGGCCACTTCGACCTCGCGCGCGCCGACTACGAGGCGGCGCTCGAGCGAGCGGAGCAGTCGGAGGACCGCCTGGCCGAATGGCAGCTTCTGATCGACCTTGGGTTTCTCTGGGCGTCCCGAGATTACCTGCAGGCGCGCACCTATTTCGAGCAGGCGTTGGCCTCGGCGCGCGATCTGGGGGATCCGCCGCTGAATCGCGCGCAGCCTCAACCGCGTCGGCAATTGGCTGCTGAACGCCGGCCGGCCCAGGGACGCGATTCCACTTCACGAGGAGGCGCTCAGCATCTTTGAGGTACGGCAGGACGAACGCGGGCTGGCCGAGACGCTCGATCTGCTCGGCCTGGCCTGCAGCCACAGCCTCGACATCGTGCGCGCGGCCGAATGTTACGAGCGCGCGCTTGCGCTCTTCCGATCGCTGGGTGATCCAAGAGGTGTCGTCTCGGCGCTCTCCATCCTGGCCGAGATGGGGGCCGAGCATCCGGGAGCGCCGATCGTCACTCGCGATTCTGTCGCCGAGCGATCAATCAGCCGGGCCGAAGAGGCGGTCGCGCTGGCTCGAAGCATCGACTGGGCTCCGGGTGAAGCCTATGCGCTGTCGGCCCTCGTGCTGTGCCTCTTGAGCCAGGGTCAGTACGGCGCCGCTCTTAGAGCCGCTCGCTCCGCCCTGACAATCGCCGATGAGATCGACCACCATCAGTGGATGATCGCCGCGCGCGTCGTCCTGGCAAATGTCTACTTCGAAATCCTCGCGCCCAAGCTCGCGCAGGCCGAGTTGGAGCAGGCGCGATCCCTGGCAGAGTCGCTCGGTTCGCCCTACTGGTCGTCGATCATCGCCGTCTTGCGTGCCTGGGGCTTCCTCCAACAGGGCGAGTTCGAGCGAGCAGCCTCGCTGCTGTCACCGCCCGACAATGCAGAAGAACGCGAGTTCGACCGCCTGCGACTGTCTGCGCTGCGGACGGAGATTGAGCTGGCGCTCGCCACAGGGAAGCCGGAAGAGGCACTGACGATCATCGATCGGTTCGTGGAGTTCGCCACGTCGTCGTTGCCGCGAGACCTGATCTCTTCCTATGTCTGGCTGGCACACGGCGAGGCGCTGCGACAGCGAGGGCGTGTCGACGAGGCCGAGAGAGCATTCCAGGCCATTCTCGATGTCCGGGAGGCCCACGGACTCTCGGCCGCTACGGTGGCGCGTCCATCTGGCGCGAGCCCGGCTCGCCCAGAGCCGCGGGCGTCGCGCTGAGGCTGGTCGCGAGTTTGCCGCCGCGCGATCGATCGTCGAGGATCTGGCCATCGAGGTACCGGACGAGTCACACGAATTGCTCGGCTCCAGAACGTTCCGCACGCATTTCCGGGCTGAGGCCATGGCGTTGCTCCCTCCGGAACGCCCGTCGTCACCGCTGCGAGCGGCCAGGGAGACCTATGGCGGCCTCACGGCCCGCGAGCGCCAGGTCGCCACATTGATCGCTCGGGGCCAATCAAATCGCGACGTCGCCGAGGCGCTGGTTATCGGCGAACGCACCGTGCAGACCCACATCGCCAACATCTTCGCCAAGTTGAACGTCGGCTCTCGCGCCCAGATCGCCGCCTGGGCCGTCAGCGTGGGCCTCGCCGCGCCGGACGACTAGGGCATCTGCCCCACGGCGTGACGGCAATGGCATCGCCCGATGCCGTGTCGGCGACGACGGAAAGACACCAACGTCGTCTCCGGCCTCTCGTCCAAAAATCTCCGTGTGGCCTCTCGTAAAGCTCCGCATTTCGCACGATGCCGCAGAAGCCCGTTCACACGACGATAGATCCAGGCTGGTCGAGCTAAATGCGAGTTCCGACTAGCACGCTGGATTCGGGCGGCGATGGCCGCCAGCGCGTCGTCGAGCGATTAGGAGGGTGAGATCATGCGGTTAAGAGTAAATGACACGGAGCTCTACTTCGATGTTGACGGCGCTTCGCTGGTCCCGGATGGGTCCACCATGCGAGAGCGTCCGACGATTCTGTTCCTACATGGTGGCCCAGGCTTCGACCACACCTGTTTCAAGCCATTCCTGTCATCGCTGGCTGATGTAGCGCAACTCGTCTACGTCGATCTTCGTGGACAGGGCCGCTCGGGGAGACCGGACGTCGAAACCTGTACGCCAGCCAAGATGGCCGATGACGTGGCGGCGCTCTGCCGCATGTTGGAGATCGAGCGACCGGTGGTCTTCGGTCACTCTTTTGGTGGCTTTGTGGCGCTCCATCTGGCGGTGAACCATCCGGATCTCGCCAGCAGGCTCATCTTGTCGAATACCTCCGCGGGTATCGGTGAGATGTCCGGGGGAATGGATATGCTCGAGCGACAACGCGGACCGCAAGCGCGGCTGGCCGCTGAGCGCATGTTCGGCGGCGATTTTGGCGATGAGGCCATGGCGGCGTTCCAGGAGCTGGTTTGGCCGGCGTACGTGACCGATCCTGTTCACGTTCCACTGGTCAACGAGATCGCCACACGGTCGATCGTCAACTTCGCCATCGCCGAGTACTACTTCGGACACGTCCATCCCAGCTACAACCTGGGACCGCAATTGTGCGACATCAAGGCTCCGACGTTGGTGATCACGGGCGAGGACGATTGGGTCGTTCACCCGAAGGCAAGCCGGGCGCTTGCGCGTGAGATTCCCGATGCGGAACTGCTCGTTGTGCCGGAAACCACGCATTTCGGATTCGTCGAACGCCCAGACGTCGTGCTTCCCGCAATTTGCAGCTTCATCAACGCCTCGACACACGTGACCGCGACGGTGTAACAAGTCGACTTCATTCAAAAGCGGCTGCGGGCCGGGACATGCGCTCCCGGCCCGTGGCTTTCTATGAGATGGTCTGCTCCTCATCGTCGACATACCCATCCACTCGCACGCCGAGCCCGTCGGCGACGCGATTGACGTAGGCGAAGTACGCGGTCACCAGGTTGACGTCGAGGATGTCGGTGTCATCCAGTCCCGCATCGCGCATCGGTGTCAGGTCCGCCTCTCCATCGCCCAGGGCATTTCGGTCAGCTTGGCGGCGTAGTCGAGCATGGCGCGTTCGCGGTCGAGAGCGTCGCCGCACGATAGTCGCGTCGCAGCTGCGCCACAAAATCGGCTGGGTGCGTTCGGCGGGTGAGTCGCTGCAGACCGAGCGAGTGATGCCGTATTCAGTACTCGCAGCGATTGATACCCGAGACGACCACGCCGATCATCTCGCGCTCGGCCCGGCTCAGCCCGCCCGGCCCATGCATCAGCGTGTGGTACATGGCGGCGTGGTCCCGCAACGTCGCCGGGTGCAGGCTGTGGATCTTCATGATGTTGTCGACGACCTGGTGCTGCCGATCCATCTCCTGCTGGTAGAGCTCGGCGAGCTCCCCCTCGGCCTCGTCTTCAGGGATCGTGCGAATCCAGGCGTCCGGCATCCGTCCTCCGTTCGTCGGCTATTTCCAAACCTGTTGGAAGACGCGCAGAAAATTCTCGCCGAGGATCTTGCTGACGTCCTCGTCGCTGTAGCCACGCGCCAACAGGCGGTCGATCAAATTGACCACCTGCGGGTATTCGTGAAAGTCGCTCAGCGCTCGGCGCGGCGAGCGCACGTCGGTCGTGACGTGGCGCCCGTACTCCTCGCTGACGTTAGGATATCCAGGATCGCCCCACGGATCTGCTTCGTGCAGCGGGTAGGTGCCAAGGCTCATGTCAGTGCCGATGCCGATATGGTCGGCTGAGCCGGTGAGCTGGACGACGTAGTCGATGTGGTCGATGAAGTCGTCGACGCTCGGCTGCTCATTCTGGCCCGGCCGCATCACCAGCGGTCCCCACGGTGCCAGACCGATCATGCCGCCTTTCGCGACGCAGGCTTTGATCTGATCGTCGTCGATGTTGCGCGGATTCGGCACCACGCCGTTCGGGTTCGAGTGACTGAAGACGACCGGCTGGCTGCTGCGCTCGATGATCTCCAGCGACGAACGCTTGCCGACGTGGGTGCAATCGAGCAGCAGTCCCACCCGGTTGGCTTCCGCCACCACCAGCTCGCCGAAGCGGGTCAGCCCGCGATCGTCCCGATCCAGAGCGCCGCCGCAGATGCGGTTGGAGGCGTTGTAGGCCGGCAGCATCATGCGCAGCCCGAGCAGGTAGAAGGCCTCGACGCGGTGCAGCTTGTCGCCGATGAAGTCGCCGTCCTGCGCCGCCATGATGATGGCCGACTTCCCCTCCCGCTTGGCTCGTCGGATATCGGCGGCGCTGCGTGCCAGGATGAGGTTGGGGTTCTTGCGCACCACGAGATGCCAGAACATCCCCTCTTCCAGGGCCGTATCGAGCGAAGCGTGCGGCATCCAGGCAGTCGCGGCGTAGGCGGTCACCCCGTGGCGGTGCGCGACGGCGAAGTCAGCATCGGGCCAGGCCTGCATGCAGGCGTCGATGAAGATGTATGGGACGTCTCGCTCCAGAGTTGGATGAAAGCCTTTGTTCTCGGCTTCGGGCGTCATCGCTCCTCCTCTCAGTTTCGGTCTATCACGTAGTTGTACCCGAGGAAGGTGCGCAGTCACTCGCCTGCCCCGCATCGGACGACGAATCTCGACTGATGGAGAGATTATGTCGATTCAAATGAGCGGGACTGGCCGTGGTTTTGCTTTCGTCTGTAAGCCGGTGGCATTTGAGAATTAAGGGGAGTTGATCTTGAGTTAGGTCAGGTGATCGCAGGTACGGAATCGAGTGGCTGGGGACCGATCACCTGACCCAAGGGGAGGAGGGATGGAACGCGAGAGTGTTTAAGGGCGCGTTGTGGTGGTCAGACGAATGCCGCCGCCACAGCCGCCGTTGAATCCGCCGAACGGATAGCCGAATGGGTTCACTCCCGGGAGGCCGAGAATCACAGGTCGTCGAACCATGGTGTGCTCCTATCGTGAATCAAACGAACGACAATGACGGGTCAGAGACGCTTGGTGTCGGATCAGGCTGTGGCCGTCGAAAGAACCTCGATCTGGCTCGCGTGACCGGCTCGCGTCGATTCGCCCTTGACGCCGCCGATTCGAATGTGACAAACGTCTTTCCCCTGAGCGTCCAGCTTCGGTAGAGATATCGATCCGAGCATCTGTGTTCCTGTCCCCTTTCCCGCTCACCAACGTTTCTTCGTTGTTTACAGGATAGGTTCGCGCGGAAGCGGACACAGCAAAGTGCTTTACACGGCGCTGTTCTCGCGCTGAGCGACACTGGTCAACTCATGTCGTCTCTACGGGCCGCGTTTGGAATCTGATGTGGGCTATCTCACCGCCGAATGAACTGAGCCGTTCGAACATTGCGCGTCATTTCGAGTCGCTCCAATCCGATCACCCGCCATCCTCGTATTGATGGAAAGACCGCTAACAACCAACCGAACCCGACCGGGCGTGTTGCGCCAAATGACGAACGGTGAATTTCCATGAGCGCTGTGTCTCGACTCACCATTTCGCCTCCAAACGCTATGAGCGCCGACTCCAACGATGCCATCGTCGATGCGGTGGTCAAAACTGTGGCCTATGCCGACATCTTTGACTATCCACTCACGGTCGACGAGATTCAGCGCTACCTGATCGGGTTGGCCGTCTCACGCGACCGCGTCCTGAGGGTTCTCGAAGATGACGCGGCCACCCAAGGTCATTTGACACATATCGAGGAATATTATGTCATGTCGGGACGAGACCAGATCGCCGCCACCCGACGGCACCGAGAACAACTGTCTGGGCGGTTCTGGGCTCGCGCGGTCCGATATGGCCGGCTGATTTCGAGCGTGCCATTCGTGCGCATGGTAGCCGTCACCGGCGAGCTTGCCATGGACAACGTGCGCGAAGACTCGGACATCGATTTCTTCATCGTCACCGAGCACCACCGGGTCTGGCTCTGCCGGTTGTTCGTCGTGGGTATCGTCAAGGCCGCCGGACTGCTGGGAGACGTTCTTTGCCCAAACTACTTGCTCTCCGAGCGGATGCTCTCGCTCTCCGAGCACAACCTTTACACCGCCCACGAAGTGGTTCAGATGGTTCCGATCTCCGGGCTGGACGTGTATGCGCGGTTTCGTCAGGCGAATCGCTGGGTCTACGACTTCCTGCCGAACTCGATCGCGTCACAGCGAATACTACGCGCGCGGCCGCACAGTCGCCCCGCACGTGCAATCGCGGAAGCGTTCCTCCGAACCCCGCTGGGAGCCATCGCTGAACGCTGGGAGATGAAACGCAAGATACGAAAGTTCGCGGTCGAGGCCGACCACGCTTCCGAGGCGTCCTATTCAGCCGATTGGTGCAAAGGCCACGTTCACGATCACGGCCAGCTGATCCTCGCGGCCTTCAGCGCACACGGCGCAGGGCTGGAGCGGACAGGCTCATGAGTGAGATTCTCCTCGGGCAGTCCTATTTTCTGCGCTTCGACCCGAAACTGTGGGACGCAATGCAGCCTTATCCGCCGCTGGGCACCCTCTACGCCGCCAGCTATTTGCGTGAGCGGGGTTACGACGTCTCACTCTTCGACGCCATGCTCGCGGAATCGGAAGACGAGTGGCGCGTGGCGATCGAGCGGGATCGTCCGCGGTACGCGGTGCTGTTCGAGGACAACTTCAACTACCTCTCCAAGATGTGCCTGCTGCGCATGCGACAAGCCGCGTACACCATGCTCGACATGGCGCGCCGCGCCGGTTGCACAATCATCGTCTGTGGTGCCGACGCCAGTGACCATGCCGCAGCCTATCTCGACCACGGAGCGCACTACGTCATCTATGGCGAGGGAGAGCAGACGCTCGCAGAGTTGCTCGATTCGCTGACCGGCCGTCGTGATCAGTCGACTTCCGCGATCCTCGGCCTGGCGTATCGAGATGCGGAATCGAACGAGTTGATCGTCAACACGCGCCGACCCGACCTGAAAGATCTCGACTCGCTTCCGTTCCCAGCCTGGGACCTTGTCGACATCCCTCGCTACCAACAGATGTGGCGCGAGCGGCACGGCTACTACTCGATGAATCTCGTCACCACCCGCGGTTGTCCCTTCCATTGCAACTGGTGCGCGAAGCCGATTTGGGGTCAGCGCTACAACGCGCGGAGCCCCGAGAACGTGGCTGCTGAGATGAAATGGCTGAAGGAATCGTTTGGCCCCGACCACATCTGGTTCGTTGACGACATCATGGGTCTCAAGCCCGGCTGGATCGACCGTTTCGCGGACGAAGTCGAGCGACTCGACGCCCGCATCCCATTCAAGTGCCTGAATCGGGTCGATCTGCTGCTTCGCGGAGAGACCATTTCAGCGCTGAAGCGGGCCGGAGCGCGCACGGTATGGGTCGGTGCCGAGTCCGGATCCCAGAAGATCCTGGACGCGATGGAAAAAGGGACCAAGGTCGAGCAGATCCATGAAGCGAGTCGGCGCCTGCACGATGCCGGCATCGAGGTTGGCTTCTTTCTGCAGTTCGGGTACCCCGGCGAGACTCTCGAGGACATCGAGGCGACGTTCGACATGGTGCGCCAGTGCCAGCCCAACGACATCGGCATGTCGGTCTCGTATCCGCTTCCGGGCACATCGTTCCACGAGCGCGTGCGGCACGAGCTGGGCGTCAAGCAGAACTGGCTCGACTCGAACGACCTCGCCATGCTCTACCAGGGTCCCTACTCGACCGAGTTCTACCGGCAGCTTCACACCGTCCTGCATAAGGAATTTCGGGCCTGGAAGAACTCAATTGAGCTGCGTGCGGCGGTCCGTCACCCTGGCTCAATACGTGTCGGCCATCTTCGACACGTCGCGGCGATGAGTCATCAGCTGGCGACGCTTCCCATTGAGCGGCGCAGGTTGATGGCGCTTTCGGAAGATTCCGAGGCAAGCATCGGACCGCTCACACCTGCAATGCCTCGGGACGCGGCCGCGACACCAAGTCCACAGAGAGATCCGTGATCTGAATCGTATTATGTCGACTTTCTGGTGGAGATGGGGGAGTCTCGATGAGCGCAGATCTGCTACTGGTTCACAGCTACTGTCTGGAGGAGGATCCGCACGAGCTTGCGGTGATGAAGCCCTATCCACCCCTCGGGATCCTCTACATCACGGCTCACCTCAAGGCCAAGGGGTTCGACGTTCGCGTCTTCGATTCGACCTTCAGCAACTGGGAGGCGCTCGAGAGCTACGCGCGCGCGGAGCGACCGCCTGTGGTGGGTTTCTATACGAATCTCATGTCGCGACCTAGGGTGATCCGTTCGCTCCCCT
The DNA here is from genome assembly GCA_963815715.1 of uncultured Chloroflexia bacterium. GTDB lineage: Bacteria > Chloroflexota > Chloroflexia > Thermomicrobiales > Thermomicrobiaceae > CALAGB01. The sequence continues at coordinate 558,681 of CAWFHU010000002.1, forward strand.
TCTTCAAGTCGATGGGCGCAGTCACGATCGTGGGCGGTCCGGACGCCGCCAACTACCCTGAGGACTACATGACTTACGGGGCCGATATCGTCGTCATCGGTGAAGGGGAACAGACGCTCGAAGAATTGCTGCCTCACCTGGCGCGGTACGGCCCGACAGGGATGCAGCACATCAACGGCATCGTCTACCGTGAAGGTGACGGATCGCTCATCACGACGGCACCCCGCGCATATATGTCCGATCTGGACGCTCAACCGAATCCAGACCGCGAGGCAATCGACATCAACCAATACGTCCGCGCCTGGCGAGATCATCACGGCATGGGCTCGATCTCGCTCATCACGGCACGAGGATGTCCCTACAAATGCGCCTGGTGCAGTCACGCCGTCTATGGATACACCCACCGTCGCCGCTCTCCGGAGAACGTGGCGGACGAGCTCGAGCTCATCATCGACCAGTATCAGCCGGACATGGTCTGGTACGCGGACGACGTCTTCACCATCCACAAGAGCTGGTTCTTCCGCTACGCCGACGAGCTGAGACGTCGCGGCATTCGCATCCCGTTCGAGACCATTTCGCGCGAAGACCGCCTGAATGAGGAGATTATTCGCACGCTGGCCGAGATCGGTTGTTTCCGCATCTGGGTTGGCGCCGAGAGTGGCTCACAGCGTGTCCTCGACGGGATGAACCGCCGCACCAAGGCGCCACGGGTTGCCGAAGTCGTGCAGGAGCTGCAGCGCTACGGCATCGAGGCGGGCATGTTCATCATGCTCGGCTACGACGGTGAAGAGACAGAAGACCTGGAAGAGACGGTCGACCTGCTCAAACGCGCGAGCCCCAACCAGTTTCTGACGACCGTCGCCTATCCCATCAAGAACACGCCCTACTACAACTCGGTCAAGGAGAAGGTCATTCCGCTCAAACACTGGACAGAAGGTTCCGATCGAGACTTCACGGTAGCTGGGAGGCATTCGCGTCGCTACTACCAGATGGCGACCCGCTGGATGGTGAACGAGGTCGCGCTACACCAGGAACGTCAGCGCGATGTGCCGAACTACCGACGCATGGCGAAGGCTCTGGTCAACGCCAAGGTCGGCCGCGCAGGGATGCGGCTCACCGAACGGGAAGTCGAAAATGGCTGACCGGTCTGCAATTCCCAACGCCTTCGACCTGGTCGCTCCGCGCTATGATCGAGACTTCACCGATCAACAGCTTGGCGCGTGGCTTCGTGGCGTGGTTTGGCGAGAGATGCAGGCCGTATTTCAGCCTGGAGACTCGATCCTCGATCTCGGCTGCGGCACGGGGGAGGATGCGTGCCATCTCGCGCACGCGGGAATCAGGGTAACCGGACTCGACGCTTCGTCCGCCATGCTCGAGGTGGCCGGGACCAAGGTGACGGAATCTGAACTCGGCGACCGCATACGGCTTGCCCAGCTCGACCTGCGTGACGTGAACACCGTGGACGACTTTGCGCGATTCACCAACGACGAGTTCATCGATGGCGCCTACGCCAATTTCGGACCGCTCAACTGCCTGCCGGACCGCCGTCCACTGGCGAGCGCACTCGCCAGGGCTATCAAGCCAGGTGGCGCGTTCGTCGCCGTCCTCATGGGGCCAACGTGCCCGTGGGAGCTCGCATGGTTTCTGCTGCACGGTCATCCGCGCACGGCGACGCGTCGATTCCGACGCGGGTTTCGCAGCATCGTCGGTGGTCAGCAAATGCGTGTCTGGTATCCATCACCGCATCGGCTGCGCACGGAGTTCGCGCCATCTTTCGAGCACGTCAAGACTGTAGGAGTCGGCGTCTTCCTACCACCATCTGATTTCGGTCGGCTGGTAGCTCGAACGCCCAGGCTGTTCGCGGCGCTGAATACCGTCGATGACCACGCTCGCCGTCACTTCCCGTGGACGTGGCTCAACGATCATTACCTGTCCGTCTTCCGGCGTAGAGGCGAGGACTAGGCAGCGATGACAGCCCAACCGATCGTCAAGAACGGAAACCGACCTCCCGACCAGATCGGTCCGCCTGACTCTGTTGCCGGCCAGCGTCAGGACTGGCGATTTCGTTGCCCCACCTGCGGAAGTGCGCTCACGCCCGACGGGACCGATCGCATGGTCTGTGAGGAACGCCAGCACCACTTCGATCGTCGCGACGGAATCTGGTGTTGTCTGTCGGCGGAACGGGTCGAGCATTTTCGCCAATTCATGCGGGAGTATGAAACCGTTCGCCAGTTGGAGGGACGGTCGAGCGCCGATTCGACTTACTACCGGTCATTGCCGTTCAAGGATCTGACAGGTCGCTTCACCGCGGACTGGCACATCCGCGCCACGACCTATCGAGCGTTCGTCGAGTCGAGTCATCAAGCCACTGGAGACGACGCTTGATCGACCGTTGCGCGTGCTGGATCTCGGCGCGGGCAACTGCTGGCTGGCCAACCGGCTCGCCGAGCGTGGTCACATCGTGGCTGCGATTGATCTGGCAACCAACCCGTCGGACGGACTCGGCGCCCATCGACACTACCTCACCTCGTTCACGCCGATTCAGGCTGAGTTCGATCGACTCCCACTCGGATCGCTCCAGGCCGACGTCGCTATTTTCAATGGCTCGATTCACTATTCGGCGATTTTTGAAGAGACGCTCAGTGAAGCTCTGCGGGTTCTTCGTCCGGATGGGGTCGTCGTCATCCTCGACTCACCGGTCTATCGCGATCCGTCGAGTGGCGCAACCATGGTCACCGAGCGAGAGTCACATTTCACTGCTTCATTCGGCTTCCCATCCAATGCCCTGCCGATGGAGAACTACCTGACATTCAAACGTCTCGAGCAGATTTCAGCGACGCTCGGCATTCGTTGGGAAGCGCACGAACCGTTCTACGGCGTTCGCTGGCGCTTGCGACCCTGGCTTGCACGACTCCGCGGGCATCGTGAGCCCGCCCGGTTCATGATCATCTGTGGCCATCAGAACGAACTGAAGCCGGTAGCACGTCGCGATGTTCACAGGAGGATTTCCCGGCGCTGGCTTCGGTTCGCTCAGCGCTGGCGTGCACGATCACTACAACGAACGACGCTTGAAGAGATCTGTGGTCATCCCATCGTGATCATGCCGAATGTCTTCAATCCACGGCTCTTTCGATCGGGGGAGGTCCTCGCCTCGCAGCTAAACCAGCAACGTATTCCACCCGGGTGCCGCGTGCTCGATCTGGGCACGGGCAGCGGCATCGGGGCGATCACCGCTGCACGTTGGGCGCGGGAGGTCGTGGCGGTCGACCTCAACCCCATCGCTGTGCGATGCGCCACGGCGAACACGATCATCAACGATGTCGAAGATCGCGTGAGCGTCCTTCACGGTGACCTTTTCAGTGCGGTCCAGGACGAACGTTTCGACCGGATTCTGTTCAATCCCCCGTTCTTCCGCGGCACCCCGCGGACCTTAGCGGATCTGGCCTGGCGTTCCGAGGACGTTGTCGAGCGATTCGCGCTCGAGGTTGGCCATCATCTCTCGCAAACCGGAACCGCGCTGGTCATTCTGTCGTCCGATGGCGAGGAGGACAGGTTCCTGAAGGAGTTCGAGGGCGCGGGCCTCGAGGTTCGTCCAATCGTCCGGAAGGATCTCGGAAACGAGGTCTTCACGATCTATCAGCTGTCTGACGCAGCAAGGGAGCGTCATGATCATTCTGTATAACCCCACCAGCAACGCCCAACGCAAACCGGTCTTGCCGATGTCCTTGCTCGCGGTCGGAGCGGTTTTGGAAGGGGAGCACGACTACCGTATCGTCGATGGAAACACCGAACGCGACCCGGTCGAAGCGCTCGATCGTGCGATCCGCGAGACCAGCGCCGATGTGCTGGCGATGACCGTGATGCCGGGTCCCCAGCTCAATCAGGCAGTTCCGCTTGCGCGTGAGCTCAAGCGCCGACATCCGTCGCTCCCCATCGTCTGGGGCGGGTACTTTCCAACCCAGCACTACGACGTCGCGTTGAAGAGCGAGTTCGTCGATTTCGTCGTGCGGGGACACGGCGAAATGGTCTTCCGTCAACTGATTGACTCCCTCGACGCCGGGGAAGATCCGTACGGCATCGCCGGTCTCGCCTATCGTCATCCGACGACGGGCGAAGTGGTGTCGAACGACGTGGCAGCGATCCCTCACCCGGACCGATTGCCGGACTTTCCCTATCACCGTGTCGACATGCCGCGCTACGTTCGTCCAACGTTCATGGGACAGCGAACGTTGCCGCATCATTCAAGCTACGGCTGCCCGTTCCGCTGCAATTTCTGCGCGGTGGTCAACATGGTCGACGGTCGGTGGATGACTCAGTCCGCCGCGCGGACCGCGAAAGTCGCGCGACAGCTGGTCGAAGGCTGGAATGTCGACTCGGTCGAGTTCTATGACAACAACTTCTTCGTGCAGGAACGGCGAACCGCTGAGTTCGCTGAGCGGATCATGGACCTTGGCATACGCTGGTGGGGCGAGGGTCGAATCGACACGCTCCTCAAGTATTCGGACCGAACCTGGGACCTGATGCGAGATTCGGGTCTGCGCATGGTCTTTCTGGGCGCCGAGTCCGGCTCGGATGCAACGTTGAAGCGAATGAACAAGGGAGGAACAGCGTCAACCGAAAAGACGTTGGCAATCGCCCGCAAGATGGCCGAGTACAACATCGTGCCGGAGTTCTCGTTCGTGATGGGGAATCCACCCGACCCTGAAGCGGACGTCAATGACACAATCGCGTTCATTCGTAAAGTGAAGCGGGTCAACCCGGCCACGGAGATCATCCTATACATGTACACGCCCGTCCCGCTGGCGGGCGAGCTGTACGAGCAGGCCAAGGCCGAAGGCTTTCAGTTTCCGTCCTCGCTTGACGCGTGGATCAGCACCGATTGGCAGGAATTCTCTCAGCGGCGCAGCTCGCATATGCCCTGGTTGAATGACCCGCTACGACGACAGGTCCATGACTTCGAGCGGGTCCTCAATGCCTACTACCCGACCGTGACCGATCCCAAACTGCGCGGGTCCTGGCGTGGGGTGCTGCGCGCGTTGAGCGCCTGGCGCTATCACCTGCGCGTCTATCAGTATCCATTGGAGCTGCGCGCGATGCAGAAGGTGCTCGCGTATCAGCGACCTGAAACGAGTGGGTTCTAGTGGCAACGACGCGCCAGTCAAACAGTCTTCGATCACCGCTCAAGATCGCCAAGCGACAGCTGACGCTCAGTACGCACCGGATTCGGACGCTGCCGATCGTCATTCTGATGCCGCATAGCCGCTGCAATTGCCGCTGCGTGATGTGCGATATTTGGCGTGCCAATCGTCATGGTGAGGAGATCGCACCGGAGCTCCTGGCCGCGCACGTCGATTCATTCAGGAGGCTCGGCGTGGAGTGGGTGGTCCTCTCCGGCGGCGAAGCACTGATGCATTCGAATCTCTGGGCGCTATGCGAGCAGCTCAAGGAACTGAGGGTCAAGATCACGCTGTTGTCCACCGGCTTGCTCCTCAAGCGCAACGCCGAGAACGTGGTCAAGTGGTGTGACGAGGTCGTGGTCTCGCTCGACGGGAGCACTGAGGTCCACGACGCGATCCGCAACGTGCCGCGGGCGTTCGAGCGGCTGGCTGAGGGGGTCGCGTCGATCAAAGCGCTCGATCCAGCGTTCCGCGTCACCGGCCGCTGCGTCGTACAGCGACGCAACTTTGCCGATCTATCGAACATCGTCGATGCAGCCCAGCGCATCGGGCTCGATCAGATTTCATTTCTGGCGGTTGACGTCTCATCAAGCGCGTTCAACCGGCCCAAGCCGTGGGGTGACGAACGCGTCGCCGACGTGGCACTCAGTCCGAACGAGGTGGGCGCGCTCACCGAGGTCGTCGAGCGCCTGATCAGTCGCCGACCCGAGGCCTTTGCCAGTGGGTTCATTGCCGAGAGCCCGGAGAAGCTGCGGCGCATCCCGCGCTATTTCGCCGCGCTGAACGGCGACGGCGAGTTCCCGCGCACCGAGTGCAATGCACCCTGGGTGTCGACCGTCATCGAAACCGACGGCACCGTGCGCCCCTGCTTCTTCCACGCCGCCTATGGCAACGTCAACGATCAGCCGCTCGATGAGATCCTCAACTCACCCGAAGCTCGCGCCTTTCGCGCCGGGCTCGATGTGACCCGAGATGAGATCTGCAGGAAATGCGTCTGCACGCTCAACCTCTCTCCCACAGCGAGTCTTTGACGTGCTGAGCACGAGCGAGTCGACCGCGCTCGACCAGCAGGCCGAATCGGTGCGCCTCGCCTACGATCGCATCGCGCCGAACTATGAACGTGAAGTCGCCGGGGACGACTGGATGCGTCAGATCCTGTGGCGTCATTATCTGTCGGCGTTTCGTGCGGGTGATCGAGTGCTCGACGTCGCCTGCGGCACCGGTCTCGACTCCATCTTCCTGGCCCACATGGAATTCGTGTCACCGCCATCGACATCTCTCCCGAGATGATCGAGCGCTTGCAAACACACGCAGTCAAGGCTGAGGGTCTGGCCGACGACTATTGAAGCTCGGGTACTGAGCGTCGACCAGCTTGATCGGCTTCCGGCCGAGTCCTTCGACGGGATCATCTCGGCGTTCGCTGGCCTCAGCACCGTTCCCGACCTTCACGCGTTCGCGCGTGATGCGGCACGGCTCCTCCGACCTGGCGGCCGCATGCTGCTGCACATGCTCAACCAGTTCAGCCTTTGGGAATGGCTGGCGTTGCTGAAATCGCGCCGCTGGAGCGAGTCCCGAGCGCTGGGCAGGTCATCGGAGCGGGATTTCGTCATCGGCGGCATCACGGTCCGGCACTATTTGCACCAGCCGGACGCGCTCTATCGCGGTGTTTTTGCCGATCGCTTCACGTTAGAACACGCCTACGGGCTCGGCTGCCTGCGCCCACCGCACACGGTTAAGGCCATTCCCCTGCCCATCGTCGGCGCGCTGGAGGCGCTCGATAACTGCTTCGGAGGCCATCGTCCGCTCCGCGATCACGGACGGTTCTTCGTGCTCGATCTTTCCAAACGGCCCGACCGTGGTCTCGCGGAACGGCCGTGAGATGGCTAGCTCCGACCGAGGACGAGTCTGCTTCGTCATGCTGCACTACGCGCCTGATGCGGCCAATCTCGACCTCGACACCTATTTGAGCCGAACGCCGATCCATCGGGCCCTTCCCTCCGCCCTGGCTCGGCGCGGCTACGACGTCCACCTGGTGCATCTCTGGCCCCATGACGCGTATGTCGTCAGGGACGGAGTGACATACCACTTCATCTCAGAGCCGACGCCATTGCGCAATCTGGCTCGCCTGGCCGCAGGCGTCAGGCAGGGCGACGGGTCGACGTATCTTCCGGCATTCCGCGCCATTCGGCTGATCCGGTCGCTCCACCCAGACGTCGTCCACTTTCATGGATGTACGCTGATCCTCAATCAGTTCTTGACGACGCAATTCCTGCGCGGAATCGAGCCAGTCATCGTGGCGCATTATCACGGGGGTTTTCCATCGCGGAATCGCTGGTTTCGAGTGCTGCAGCAGCGTGCATTTGCACGGGTCGACCGATTCTGCTTCTCGACTCGCTCGCACGCTCAGCCATTTCTCGACGCGAGGTTGATTCGCGACGGTTCGCGAATCGTCGAGCTTATGGAGACCTCGAGCACATTCGTGCCGCGTGACCGAGAGATCAGCCGGCAGGCAACCAGGATGGTCGGCGAACCCGTCTTTCTGTCGGTGGGCCGTCTCCACCCCGTCAAGGACCCGATGACCATGCTGCGCGGATTTGAGCGTGTGCTCAGCGAGTGGCCACGCGCCGATCTCTACCTCTATTTCACGTCGCAGGAGCTGCTGCCGGAGGTCCAACGCTTTCTCGAGGAGCGTCCATCACTTGGAGCACACGTGCATTTGCGCGGCAGGGCCGAACCGGAGGAGATGGAGGCGATCTACAACAGCGCCGACTTCCTGCTTCAAGCAAGCGTGCGCGAGTTCAGCGGCTGCGCGGTGCTGGAAGCCATGGCGTGCGGCGTGATCCCGGTGGTCACCGACATCCCGTCCTTTCGCGCCATGACCGCCAATGGTCGCTTCGGATCCCTCTTTCCAGTTGGGAACGCCGAAGCTCTGGCTACCGAAGTCCTCACCTACTCGGCCGACTACGCAGGTCAATACCGGCGCGAGATCCGCTCCCACTTCGAGCGGACGCTCAGCTTCGACCACATGGCGGAGTGCCTGGATATGACCTATACCAAGTTGCGGCACAGCCGAGCTCGGACCGTCGAGTTGGTCTCACCATGAAGCCTCGGCGTGGACGAATCGCGCTCGCCCTTCTCTGGATCGTGCTGACCGTGCTCGCTGCGCGCTTCGTGTATCAGACTGGCTCCGTGGCGACACGGCGTTCAGACGGCTTCGCCGCCTATTACACGTCGGCACGTCTGGCTCGTTCAAGGTCGGCCGGCCCGCCGCTCTATGACGACGCCTGGTTCAGCGCGGAAGTCGCCCATACCGTGCCGGGTGTGCGGGACATCTACAACGCCAACCCGCCGACCACAGCACTGCTGTTGCTGCCCCTCAGCGGCGCCCGCTACGCCGTGGCGCGAACGATCTGGATCTGGCTGAACGTCGCTCTGCTGGCGGTTACGCTCTTGCTCATTCTTCGAGAAACCGGGCTGCGTGGCCCTCCGGCACTGATCTTCGGTTGCGTCGCGCTCGCCTGTCAGCCGCTTGAAGCGAACATGCATCAGGGGCAGGTCTATGTGCTGCTGCTGACGCTAGCTACGCTGGTCTGGATCGGTCTGCGACGCAGTTCGGGCCGTGTCGCTGGCGTGGCGCTCGGCGCCATGCTCGCCGTCAAGACGGCAGGATTGATGCTTCCCATCCTGCTGCTCTCGCGGCGCCACTGGCGCAGTTTAGTCTGGGCGGGGTTGTCGACCGTCACGCTCTGTCTCACGTCGCTCTTTTGGCTCAACGCGGCCACCTGGAGCGCTTATGTGCGTGCCCTCATGCGCTTTCGTAACGAGCCAGATCTCTCCGTCTCCGCCTATCAAACCGTGCCGTCCCTCTTCCGTCATCTGTTTACCTTCGACTCGACCTGGAACCCGGACCCGCTAACGCGTTCGCCACTGCTCGCCACGTCGCTCACGCTGCTTGTGATTGTCGGGCTGCTCGGCCTGACGTTGCTCTTCACCAGAACGCTGGAGCGCATCGACCTCCCGTTCGCCGCCTTGCTCACCCTCTCCGTCCTGCTCAGCCCCGTCTCGCTCGATTACCACTACACGCTGCTGCTGTTGCCGCTCGGCATCCTGATGGCGGAGTCCCGGTCGGACGCCGACTGGCGCGTCTGGACCGTGCTGGCGATCAGTGCGGCGTTGACCATGACCACGCTGCCGTACACGTCTCCGCGATTCGCCGGTGGCGTCTGGATCTTGCTCGGCTATCCCAAACTGGCGGGTGGACTGCTCCTGTGGGGGACGACGATGTGGCTGGCGCACCGCGTCGTTCTGGTATCAACTTCTGAATCGACTGCACGCGATCAACGTTGAACCAGGGGCACTGGTCGCTGGCGGCGGCGCAATGAAGATCGGCTTCATCCTGCCAGGCTTCAGCGCCAGTGAAGATGACTGGTGCATTCCTGCGCTGCTCGATCTGGCGAAGAGCCTCGCATCCTACTTGGACGTCGAGTTACATCTCTTTCCGCTGCGCTACCCGCATCACCGGACGCCCTACGACCTGTTCGGCGCTCGCGTGCATCCCCTTGGCGGCGCCGATGCACGGGGTGCGGGGCGTGTTCCATTGCTGTCGCGCGCCGTACGCGCCGTCTGGAACGAACACCGGCGCGGCCCGTTCGATCTGCTGCACGCCTTCTGGGCGGACGAGCCGGGGCTTGTGGCCGTCACCTGCGCCAGTCTCCTACGCATCCCTTCGATCGTCTCCCTTGCGGGCGGCGAATTGGCCGACCTGCCCGAAATCGCCTACGGTGGTCAGTTGAACACCGCCAATCGACTGATGACGCAGACGGCGATGCGTCGAGCCAAGCACGTCACTGCCGGATCACGCTTTCTGCAGGACCGGGCGGAGCAACGATTGAACAAGCCTGTTTCGCGGCTGCCGCTCGGCGTGGACGTCACGCGGTTCAGCCCTGGTGACTCTCGCGGCGCGCCGAGCGTGTCACCTCGGCTGCTATGCGTGGCCTCACTCGTGCCAGTCAAGGACCACTCGACGTTGCTGGCGGCGTTCGCAGCCACGAGGGAGCAGGCCCCCGACGCGCGCTTGAGCCTGGTCGGAGACGGACCGCTGCGCGGGATATTGGAGCGACGTGCGGAGGAACTCGGCCTGGCTGACAACGTCACGTTTTATGGCGATCTCCCGCACGATCGCCTGACTACCCTGTACCGCTCGGCCGACCTCTGCATTCTGTCATCCCGGTTCGAAGCGCAGGGAATGGTAGTTCTGGAGGCCGCGGCCTGCGGCACACCGACCATCGGCACACGGGTCGGCATGATTCCGGAATTCGTCGGCGATGCCGCGGTGGACGTTGTCGACCTCGTCGGCCTGGCTCAGCAAATGCTGCGCCTTCTCCAGGATCGCTCTCGGCTGTGCGAATTGGGTGCGCAGGCTCTTTCGACCGTGCGGAGCGAGTTCACGCTCGAGGTGACGACGCGACGTCTAGTCAGGCTGTACCTCGACACCGTTGCTGGCGACCAATGCACGCACGCTCACGCCGTCTGATCGCATCTTCTCTCTCAGCACAACGATCGTGACGACCAGCCCGCTCACGCTGGCCACCCCCTTGGCCACGACCAGCCCATAGACGCCGACAGTCGGAAGCAGCATGAGCGCAACCACCAACAGCGTCAGCACTCGGGATGCGTCCGCGGCTGCGATCAGTCCCGACCGACCGGCAGTGTAGGCCAGCATCAGTATAGGCGCGAAGAGGAGATCGAGCGCCGCGACGGCGAGCAGCGCTAGAAAGATTCCGGTCGCCGAGCGGTAGCCGGACCCAAAGATCGCTGGGATCAAGGGCCGGGCCAGCGGCGCCACCAGGAGCAGGCACACCAAAACGATCAGACTGCGAGCCATGCCGCGCCGCAGGAAGGCTCGAATCTCATCTGGCGATCTCAGGGAGGAGGCGGCCGGCAGCAACGCGGCGTGCAGGCTCTGGTTGACGACGCCAGCCTTGGAAGAGAGGCTCACTGCCAGTGCATAGGCACCCAGCCGCACCGGCGAAAGCCAGTGTCCCGCCAGGATCAGGTCGGCTTGAACCGCCAGCATGGCCAGCCAGTTCGCCACCCACAACCAGCGGCCAAACCTGAGGAGTCGCCGCGCTTCGGCGCCAAACACCGAACGCGTCGGCGTGGGGAAGATCGAGTTCACGAGGCAGCTGCCGATACCCAATCCCAAAGCAGGTGAGCGAGGTCCCCACGCCGAGCACCACCAGTGCCGTGATGAGCGTGAGCCGACCCGTGACGTACAACGCCAGTGCCAGCAGCGCCGTGAGCACCGAATTCGCCAGCATCACGGATGCCAACCGGCCAAACCGATCGGTCGACTGCAGCAGTCCGCTCATCGCACCGCTCAGCGCCGTGGCAAGGACACCGAGTAACGCGAGCCAGCAGGAGCAGCGGGTGCCAGGGCGTGACGTCGATCAACGCACCCACGCCAAGCGCCACGCTCAACGCGGCGACGATCAGGGCAGTTAAGGCAAGTCGCGTCCAGACGTAGGTTGCGGCGACCTCGCCGGCCTTTCGGGCCTCACTGGGCCAGAGGGATGCGATCCGGCGCACGGCTGACTCGGTCAGACCAAACTCGGAGAATGCACCGACGATTGAGGCCACGGCGGCGAGCGTAGCGTAGATCCCCAGATCGGCCGGACCGAGCGCACGCGCGATCAGCACGCTCGCCACGAATCCGACGGCCAGCCTGGCCACGCTTGCGCCAGTCATGATCGTCCAGGCCCGCGACGACGAATCACGCAGGAGGTCGCGCGCAAGGGCACTCGGCTTCAGCCGCGCTGGAAGCGAGATGAATTCACGCCAATTCGTTTGACTTCGCATGATCCCGCACTGCTCGTTCGCGTCGCGCGAAGGTGAATCCTCAGTTGTAGCTACTACGGTTTGGAAGCCGTTCGAGATTGCCCGGCAGCTAGGAGCGCTTCCGGCGCCCGCAAACCGCGGAGGTTGGCTGGCCGTAATGAAGGCAGAACTGGAGGTCATCTCGCACTCGACGTCACCTGGAGCGGCACACAGGTGGATCACCCACAGCGTTCGGCGAGGAGCTCAATCAGTTTGCTCGATCCGGCTCGGCCGCTCCGGTTCGTCCGGCAGTCGATCCATCAGCGTCCGTTGCGCTGGATCGTCATCGGTTATGCGACAGGGTTCGCGCTGTGTGCGGCGCTCTGGCTGTCCATGCTCTGCGTGTCGATCCTGAACCTGCGGGCCGATGTGGCTTCCCTCAAGGCGATTCGCGCAAGCTCAGGAAGCACCGTTACCCCACTGGAGCTCAGACAGGTCGGTGACGACTCCCGATCCATGCACGCCAGTCTGGCCCGCATCGACCGAATGACGACACCCCCGTTTGGCGTGGGGTATTTGATCGAGCGGGCTCCATGGCTAGGCCTACGTTACTCGACGCTCACGCTGCTCATCCGCGGTGGGCTGGATCTATCCGACGCCGGGATGACCGGTGCCAACCTCGGCGCTCAGGCACTGACCGCGTATCAATCGACCGGCGCGACCAATCCGGCAGGTCCGAACAGCGTCACCTGGCTGGACGTGCTCCAGCGCAACAGCGGCTCGATCGACGTCACGCTGGCGGACGTGTCCGATGCGCAACGTCTCTTGTCGCAAGTTGAGCGGTCTGTGTTGCCCACTGCCGCGCAGGGGTATCTGGCTCGATTCGACACCGCGTTTCGTATGTACCAGGAATCCGGCCTGGCCGATCCCTCCAGCCGTCAGGCGCTGATGCGAGGGCTGGGCGCCGACCGCCCGACTCGCTATCTCATCCTCTTCCAGAATCCGGCGGAGCTGCGTCCGAGTGGTGGATTTCCGGGGACGATGGCGCTCGTCGATTTTGACCGCGGCCAGCTCACGTCCTATCAAATCTTTGACGGCCATATGTTGACCGACGCCTATATCGCCCAACGCACGAGCAAGCGGCCTGAGCCCTGGCCGATCGACCACTACTTTCCTCAGGACGGCTTCCTGCTGCACGACACCGGCTGGTACGCCGACTTCCCGATGGCGGCATCCACGCTGATGTCCATGTATGCCGAGACCGATTGGCCGCCGATCAACGGCGTCATTGCGGTCCAGCCGACGATCGCTGCCGATCTGCTGCAGGTTACTGGACCGCTTGAGGTGAACATCGACGGTGAGATGCGCACCGTCACGGCCGACAACGTCTATGACGAGATCGAACGACAGCGTCGACTGATCGTCGAAGGCCTCAAGCCGTGGGACAAGACGCGTGAAGTGCACAAAGAAGCGCTGGCGGACATCGGTGAAGCCATCGCCCAGCGGATGAAATCGGCCGATCAGCAGCAGCTCGTTCAGGCGGCGAAGCTCCTGGCGACGTCGGCAGACGTGCGCGATCTTCAGGCATATGCCTCCGATCCTGGCCTACAGGCGATCCTGGATCAACGGGGCTGGACAGGTCGACTCACACCGAAGCCAGGCACGCCCACATTGGCGATCACGTTCGCCAACGTCGCGTTGCAGAAGTCGAGTGAGTTCATGCATCCGACGATGACCCTGACGTCGACCCAGGTGGTCGGCAACGTCCGAACCGTGGCGCTGGATATCGCCGTCGACAACACCGGGCCGTTTGGCGAGGATCCGCTTTACTCCGGCTATCAGGATTGGTGGGTGCAGGTTGGCCTGCCCACCGGCGCCACGCGGGTTTCTTCCAGCATGGATCCGCAGCCAGATCCAGAAGCTCCGAACGGCGGCAGCTACGCCATTGGCATAAACCCCCAGCAGACGCGCCAGGTGACGGTGACGTTCACGCTCCCAGCGGACGAACCGTTCCTCATACGTCGGCAGCCGGGTCTGACCGACGCGCAGGTCGTCATCGTGGATCAGGCATGCGGGCAATCGACCGATTTGCAGCTGGATCGCGACCATCTCGTCGACCTGTCCGCGACGTGCGCGCCGTGAGACCCAGCTATGCGGGCGAGTCTTCGGTCAACGAAAGTCGCACGCGGCGCTGAGGTATGGGAGAGTCGGGTGGCTGTCGCATAGATCTCCATCAGGAGCTCGTGGTTGCGGGCTGCGGAATAGCGATGCTCGAACACTCCGCGTGCCTCTGATCGCATAGAGCGCAAGCGATCCGGTTCGGCAATCGCCTGGCGAACCGTCCTGGCGAGGTCACTTGCGTCACCTGGATCAAACAAAAGGCCCGTCACACCATGGTCGATCATCTCGGCCATCGCGCCCAGGCGCGAGGCGACCACAGGAGTGCCGACAGCCAGCGATTCGACGATGATCTGCGGCATCCCCTCGCTCCAAAGCGATGGAACGATCAGCACCGCTGCCGCTTTGAGCTTGTCGATGACCGCGCTTCGATCCTTCCAGCCCAGATAATCGATCCGTTCATCGGCGAGCGCGGCGGACTCGACCTGGGCTCGCAACGGCCCATCACCGCAAATCACCAGCGGTGGCAGATCGGTGTGACCGGTCCAGGCCTCGAGGAGCGTTCCCACGCCCTTCTCAGGCGCCAGCCGCCCAGCGAAGATGGCATACCCTCCGGCATCCGGGCCCGGTCCCTGGGATCAGAGGTGAGGAAGTTGGGCCGCACGGCAAGACGGACCGGTTCGAAGCCCGCGTCGACGTACCGCCGCCGCGCGCCGTGAGTGAGGACCGTGAACAGGTCAGCGGATCGTTTCCACCGTCTCATGAGTCGCTGTTCCAGGATGGAGATGGCCGCGATGGCGGAAGCGGAACCGCTTTCCCGGTAGCAGCGATGCATGACGGCTGGCCAGGCGAACGTTCGACCGACACAGTCAGCGCAAAGTCGTCCGTCACGAAACAGCTGGGCGTTCGGGCAGAGCAGCCGGTAGTTATGCAGGGTCTGGACGACCGGTATTCCGCATGACCGCGCCGCGCCGACGACCGATGGTGACAGGAGGGGGAAGGTGTTGTGCAGGTGCAGGATGTCCGGACGCCAATCGACCATCACGTCCCGAATGGACGCGGCGGTTTGCCTGTTCCAGAGCGTCGCCAGCGCCAGTGCCGGTCGTCCCATGGATGTCGCCTGCTCGTTGCGGACCCGGAACAGGCGCACCTCATGTCCGTGATCGCGCAACAGCGTGGCGTCCGCCTCGAAGGCGACGTCCTCACCGCCCGGCTGCAGATACGAGTTGTGTGCGAGCAGGACGCGCATCGTCTGATCTCGACTCTCTCTGGCGCGTGCGCCATCGCGTGCGGCCGCGCAGGCGATGACCAACGTGAACCCGGTGCCGACCGGCGTACCGGAACCAGCCAGCACGTTTTCCAGCAGCAGGCCCAACCCGAGTGTCGGCAGCAAGCCCCAGAAGACCTGAGTGGGCACGACGCCCATGCGGTGCAGCGGAGCGAAAGAACCCACCAATCAATGTCGTGAGGAACGCCAGGAAGAGGACCGTGCCGACGGCTCCCCATTCGTAGAAGACGCGCAAAAACTCGTTGTGCATCGAGCGGTTGGCGTCGATGGTGTCGGCCGGGAAGGCGGTGGGGTTGAAGGCCAGCACCGCGCGGGCGGCGCTGCTGGTACCCGATCCGAAGACGTCTTCCCGCAGCGGGCGCGACTGGATCTGATCGAGCGCCGTGCGGTAGGCATCGAGCCGCCACTCGAACGTGCCGATGGCCTGTCGGGTTGAGCCGCCCATGCGAGACGAGGTGACGCAGTGCGAAGATGCGGTTGTCCGGGGCTACGGCGGCGACTGAACCGAGCAGAATAACAAACGCTCCAAGTCCAACGACAACCGCACGGAGAGCCGCGGCACGACTGATGGTGGAGCGCTGGAGTCGCGTGCGCAGTGCCAGCGCTCCCCAGACGAGCAGCATCAAGGACGCGCCGATGAAGACGTAGCGGCTCCCCACGAGCACCAACCCCGTGGAAATGCCGATTCCGGTCACGACCGTCAGCAGACGATCATGCCGCCAGGTCATCTTCGAGGGGACGAACAGGATGACCGCGGCTGCCGAGACCAGAAAGGCCGCGTAGCTCTGAGGCGCTGAGAAGGTCGTGAACCGCGCCTGCTCGATGATCAGCTTCGGTGGAGAGCCGAACGGGTTGCCCAGCACGTACGTCTGCACTGCTGCCAGCAGGAAGGAGAGCCATACCGCGGCAACCACTTGATGCCGGTCGATCAAATCCTGGCGCCAGGCTTCTGTGAAGACGAGGAAGACCAGCGCGTAACTCGTCAGGTAGACCACCATCTTGGCGGCCGAGAGCGGAAAGGGACTCCAGAGGCTGGCAATAGCCGCGTACCCCGCGAATAAGAGCCACAGCTTGAATGCCATCGAGCGATAGGGCGCGAGCGCCGGAATCCCGAGACGCAGCAGCAGGAGCAGCGGCAGCCCGAGCAACCTTGATTGCGTTTTCCAAGCCCACCGCTGACGGCGACGCCCAGCCGGGACCGGAAATGTCGATCTGGATCACCACCAGGAACGCAAGGATCGCCCATCGGCGCGGTGCGACCAGGACCGCGACCACCAGCGCCCAGAAGAGGATCTTCGCGATGACCGGAGCCAGCTCAGCCATGTGCCTCCCGACCCCGCACCTATTTCTGCCCAACGATGACAGCCGGTCGCCACGCGGGCGACCGAGCGAAGCGATCGAGCGCGCGGATGCACATGAGGCATCTGACGCCATGCGCCGCGGTGACGACCGCAACCGCGCCCCACAACCCCCAGAGCGAGACCACCGGCACTCCCGCTATCAGCAGAATCAGCACACCCGCGACTTGTATGGCACGCACGTCCCCCGGCCGATCCAGACCGAAGAGGGCCGCGTTGGCAATGTGCGCCAGGAGCACCAGCAGATAGGCGACCGCCAGGACGCGCAGCGGTGGCGCCAGCGACACGTAGATCGATCCGTTCCCGTAGACGACGCCGAGGATCTGCGTGGGCCACGCCCACAGAGCCAGCAGATAGGGCAAAACCAGGCCGGCGGAGGCAAGCATTGCCGGTGTTACGGTGTGGCTCACAAGTGAAGTCGACTGGCTGACGATCCGCTGCGCGACGGCCGGCATGAGGGCGTTCGCCACGCCGTACATGACCGGATTCATGACGCCAACCACAGCGACCATCGCCTGGAAGCTTCCGGCGGCGTCATGGTCCACGAGGAGTCCAAGCATCCAGACTGGGGACTGCATGGTGGCGGCACCGAGCAAGTTCGATGCGAGCGCCGGTCGTCCAGATCGGAGCAAGTCGATTGCGGGTCGAAGGCTAGACCGCGGGCCTCGAAAGATCGGCGCCAGTTGAAACGCTTGCACGACGATCGCGACCGTCGACGTGAGCGCCATGACCATGAAGACGCGCGACAACGTGAGCGCTCCCGCCATCCCCAGCATGGAGATAACCGCTGCCTGGCCCAGGTAGCTGAGAATGTCGCCGACGAGCGCCGCGCGGTGGCGAAGCTGGGCAAACAGCGCCCGTCGCGTCGTCTCCTGCACCTGCCACGCGAGCAGGGTCAACGCGGCAACCCAGACAGCGCGCCCGGAAACGAACACGGCCGCCACAGCAAGCACGAATGCGAGGGGGACCGCCAGGGAAAGCGTCGAGCTCAGCGCCACGCCCGCATAGTCGCGAGCGCTGATTCCGCGCAAACGAGCCCCATGAACCGAGAGTGGGTAGACGATCAATGATGCGTGGATGGTGTTGAGAAAGAGCATACCGGCAATGAGTAGAACTGCCATCCCAAACGCGTCGGACGACAGATAGCGCGCCAGCAGAATGCTGGTCAGCGCGCTCCCGAGGCTCACCACACCCTGATCGAGCAACGCCCACAGGTGCGTGCCAACCGTGCTGGCCCTGATACGCCGAGGAAGACCACTCAGAGGACTCATCAGCTTGCTGTGCTTTCCTGGAGCGCAAGCAGACTTCGTGATGACGCGACCTGAGCGTGGATCCACTCATAGGTGCGGGCCAGCCCCTCCTCGAGGGTCGTCGACGGCTCCCAACTCAGCACGTCTCTCAAGCGTCGATTGTCGCTGTTGCGGCCACGCACGCCCTGTGGCCCGGAATGGTTGTGCCGTTTGCGCAACGACTTACCGGCGATACGGGCGACGATGTCGACCAGATTGTTGATGGTCACCAGACGATCGGTTCCCAAATTGATCGGCTGCGCATAGTTCGAGCGCATCACGCGCTGTAAGCCATCAACGCAGTCGGCTACGTAGAGGAACGAACGCGTCTGCTCGCCGTCTCCCCACACCTCGATCTCATCACCATCGAGCGCCAGCGCCACTTTGCGACAGAGGGCCGCAGGGGCCTTCTCTCGCCCGCCCTCGTAGGTGCCGAGTGGCCCATAGACGTTGTGCAGGCGCACAATGCGCGTATTCAGTCCGAAATCGGCGTGAAAGTGACGGCAGAGGCGCTCCGCATAGAGCTTCTCCCACCCATAGGCTTCATCGGGATCGGCCGGATAGGCATCCTCTTCACGCAGCGGAGAGACGTCGGCGTCCCGTTGCCGATAGGAGGGGTAGACGCACGCCGACGAGGTATAGAGAAACCGCGACACGCGCGCATCGGCGGCCGCCTGCAGCATATGCAGATCGATGAGCGTGTTGTTTCGGGCGATTTCGGCATGATGTGACGTGATGTATCCGATCCCGCCCATGTCTGCGGCGAGATGGTAGACCACATCAATGCCAAGGACGCTCTCGTCTGCAGGCGTCCAACGAGCGCAGATCGCAGATCAAGAATTCATTGGCATCCGAAGATGCGAACTCGGGGAATTTGACATCCACTCCTCGCACCCAATGCCCACTGGATCGGAGCGACAACACCAGATGGTGGCCGATGAATCCGCCTGCTCCAGTCACCAGCACGCGCGACGTCATGCGCCCTCCTCAAATGCCCAATGTGCGATTAACTGTCGAGCGAACAGAACGAGGAACCGTGGGTTGTTGCGCAGGTAGCGTCGCCACAAACGTCGTGGCTCTCGGGACAGCCGGAAGAGCCACTCGAGTCCGAGCCGTTGGAGGATCCGCGGAGGCCTGGCCACGGTTCCGGCGAGATAGTTGAACGCCGCGCCGACTCCAATCATGATCAGATCGAGATCCTCCACGCGGTCGGCCATCCAGCGTTCCTGCTTGGGACAGCCAAGCCCGACGAAGAGAAGTCGAGCACCGGAACGGCGAATCGTGTCGATCTCTTCACATCGTTCACTGGACGTCAGGTTCCGAAACGGCGGGCTGCAGCGGTAGGTGACCCGCAGGGTGGGATAACGTGTCCAAAGGTTCGCGATCAGCTGCTCGACTACCGGTGCGGTCGAGCCATGGAACCCAACTGGAACACCCGCGCCCGCGGCCCAGGCGCAGAGTTTCTCGGTTAATTCAGGGCCATAGACGCGTGACGCCGTCGAAAGCCCAAGGGCTCGAAGTCCCCAGACCAGCGGCATCCCGTCCGGCGTGACCAGTAGGGCTGCATTGAGAATCTCGTTGAACTCTGGGTCGTCGCGTGCCTCCATCACCGAGTGCACGGATGCCACACAGACGTACGACGGCCGGCGAGCCGCGATGAAACCTGCAACGGTCGCTTCCGCGTTGTCGTAGGAGGTTGCATCCACACGGGTCTTCAGGATGAAGCGGTGGTCCGGATGCGACTCTCGGAAATGGAAATGCGCCGGGAATGACTCGTCATGGTTGAGACGCACGGCCGCGCGCGGCTGACCAACCACGTTCATCTCACCTGCTCCGTGCCTGGCGGGCGACGGCCGGAATCGTCATCAGCAGAATCCGCAGATCGAACCAGAACGAGGCGCGCTCGATGTAAAACAGGTCGTCGGCCGTGTCCTCACAGAGGCGCAGTCGCCCCCGCTCCATAACCTGCCACCAGCCGGTCATCCCCTGTGGAACGCGAAAGCGCGCGAATTGCCATGGCTGGTAGGTCGAAAAGACGATCTCCGGCAGCTCGGGACGCGGCCCGACCAGGCTCATGTCCCCCCACAGCACGTTGATGAACTGCGGAATCTCGTCCAGGCTCCAACGTCGCAGATGACGCCCTACGCGGGTGACGCGGTCGCTGTTCAACTCCGAAGCAGGTGCATGCGCATGTGGCGGGACCACGTGCATGGTGCGCAGCTTGATGATCGTGAAGACCCGGCCACCCTCACCCACACGAACCTGTCGAAAGAAGACGGGGCCACGGGAGTCGAGACGAATGAGGATCCAGAGCAGCGCGATCAATGGCGCCGAGAGGGCGATCCCGACGGCGGAGAGCGAGATGTCGAACAGACGCTTTGAGACCCGATAGCGCGCGTTGGTCGGGGCGGACGACAGCGCATGGGGCGAAATCGTCAGTCGGAGCCCGGCCGCGAGTTGACCCTCGATGAACGAAAGATCGCGGTGATCGCTGACGCTTCCAGTAGATTGAACGGCCGAGCCTTGTCTGGTGTGAAATCCGGCAGGCGACGCGTCCGCCTCCGAGGCGTTCAGCCGTAGGCGACTGCTCTCCCGCAACCCAACCACGTTCGCTCCCCACGCTCGATCCGTTGATGCAGGGAATACGTTGCAGCCTGGACAATGGATTGTTCAGAGAAGGAGTGGGAGACATTCCTGATGAGTGCGTCCAGCTCCCTCGGAGCTTTGGCTCACTCTGGAAATGAATGCCCCCACTTCAAACGCAATCAATGCAGCGCAGAAGATTACGATAGAGGGTCAAGAATCATTGGGAGCCTGGAGCAGTTCTTGAAGAGGAAATTATGTCGATTCAAGCGAACCGGACTGGCCGTGGTTCAACGTCCGTCGATCAGCATGTCACTCTTGAAAAGGAAGAGGCTAGCCGTTGAGTGTGGAGTTAGGTCAGGTGATCGCGGGGACGCAATCGGAGTGGCGGGAACCGATCACCTGACCCAAAGGGAGGAGGGATGGAACGCGAGAATGTTTACGGGCGCGTTGTGGTGGTCAAGGCGAATGTCGCCGCCGCAGCCGCCGTTGAATCCGCCGAACGGATAGCCGAATGGGTTCATGCCTGGGAGGCCAAGAATCACAGGTCGTCGAACCATGGTGTGCTCCTATCTTGAATCAAACGACAAATCTCACTGGTCGGGGATTCTCGAGTCGAATCAGTCTTCGAATTACGAAAGGACCTCGATCTCGTCGTGATGGCCGTCTCGCAATGATTCGCCCTTGATCGGCGGGAGGTGCAAGAACGTGGTCTGGGTTCCACCGGTCGTCCGAATCGGGAGAATCTGTCCGAGCATTTCAGGTCCTCTTTCTCTGTGGCGCCGTCCACAACTTCACTCTGATCACAGGATAGATGGCTCCGCTCGTCGACACAGCAAAGTGGTTTACAGGGCGTGGTGAATCTGTACGGAGGATTAAGGGGGTAGGCGACGACGGAGGACCGCACCAAAGTTTACCCGCGTACGTTCGTAGGGGCGACATTCATGGCGCCCGCGTGGGTCGCCCGCACTGTCTTTCGAGGCGCGACGAAGTGGAGGGCGACGCATGCGTCGCCCGTACAAACGTTGGGACGCTAGAACGCCAGGCCGTAGCCGTCACGGCGCGGATCGGCTCCCGCCGAGATGGCGCCGCTCTCGGGATCGATCAGGATCCCCTGCCCGCCACCGACCATCGGCGTCCAGTCGTCGACCACCTTGACGTCGTGTCCGCGTGCGCGAAGCTCATCCAGCACGTCTGCCGGAACGCGCCCCTCGACGATCAGCTCAGTGCCGGTCCCGGTGCGGAAGCGCGGCGCCTCGATAGCCGCCTGAATGGCGAACTGATGATCGATGACGTTCATCATCATCTGCGGCGTCGTCTCCATGATGCCGAAGGAACCGGGAGTCCCGACCATCAGGAAGAGCTTGCCGTCGTGCCAGATCTGCGACGGCGCCAGGCACATCTCGACTTTCTTGTTCGGCGCGATGACGTTCGGGCTCTGCGGGTCGAGATCGAACCAATGGGCGAAATTGTTCAAGCACAAGCCGGTATTGCCGTGCACGACCTGCGAACCGAACGGCGCGCCCAGCGTCTGCGTGCAGGCCACCGCGTTGCCGGCCGCGTCGGCCGCCACGAAGTGGGTTGTGCTCTCACGCGTGATGCTCTCTGGGCTCCCTGGCAGCACTTCCTTCTGATGCTTGGTCGACGTGTAGCGGTCGCCTCCGCTGTATCCCGCGCTCTGAGGATCGATCAACGCGCGGCGCTTCTCGGTGTACTCCTTGGAGAGGAAGATATCGATCGGCGACTCCGGATTGGGGGCGTAGGTGGTCCGGTCGGCCACCGCCAACTTCATGGCCTCGGCCAGGTGGTGGATGTAATCGGCCGAGTTGTGCCCCATCTCGGCCATGTCGAAGCCCTCAACCAGGTTCAGCGTCTCGAGGTACTGCATGCCGCTGCACGGGAGCGGCGGGCAGTAGACGGTGTAGCCGCGATAGGTGGTCGAGATCGGCTCGACCCAGCTCGGCTCGTAGCTGGCTAGATCTTCGGCGGTCAGCAGTCCGCCATTCTGAACTGAGAAGCTCGTGATCTCTTTGGCGATCGAACCGCGATAGAAGGCGTCAATGCCACCCTCGATGATGGTGCGGAACGTCTTCGCCAGGTCCGGCTGCTTCAGGATCGATCCAACTTTCGGCGTCTCGCCGTCGTGCAGGTAGGTGCGCGCCGATGTCTCCCACTGGCTCAGGCGATCGCGCATAAAGCTCATGAAGAGGTGGTTCTTGACCGTCACTGGGTAGCCCTGCTCGGCCAGCTCGATGGCCGGAGCGAAGACCGTGGCGCGATCCATCGTGCCGTAACGCTCCAGCGCCATCAACCAACCGGCCAGAGAGCCGGGGATCAGCGGCGAGAGGATGCCGAAGTCGTTCGAGCCTTCCTCGGAGAATTTGTCCAGCGACGCTCCTGACGGGGCACGGCCGATGAAGTCGAGCACGACTGGCTTCGTGGCACCGGCCGGCTTGATCACCATATAGCCGACACCCGCCGCGCCCGACATGAAAGGCTCGACCACGTTCAGGGCGGCCGCCGTCGCCACGATGGCGTCGATGGCGTTGCCACCCTGCCGTAGCATACGCAGTCCTGCCTCCGATGACAGCGGATGGGCCGAGGCTACCGCGCCGCGCCGACCGGCAACGTAAGGCCGATGCATCGTTCCGAGATTAGGCCAAACCACGAGGACCCTCCCAGTCAGTACAGTAATTGATGAACGGTTCAATCCATCGTAGAGGCGGGACCTGTGCCCGCCTTCGTCGAGCTGAGTCAGCGCCCCAGACTGCACTACGTGTCAATCGGAATCCGATTGAACGTAGTGCAGTTTGGCGGCGCTAGATCGCTCACAAAGGCGGGCACAGGTCCCGCCTCTACGTTCCCAACGCAGATTCGCAGGTGAACAACCACCATCGGCTATGACCACAAGACGCCCGTCGATCAGCGCCACTATAACCAGTTGGGGTATGGGCGTCTATGGAGAGGGAAAAGCCTCACACCAGCAGGCTACCGATGGCGGCCACGCCGAATGCAAGGATGATGCTGCCGGAGATCCAGTTGACCCACTGCATCACGCGCGGGTTGAAGCGGGAGCGGACCAGGCTGACGCCGGTGCTCAGATATCAGCCACCAGAAGGCCGAGCCGCAGAAGACACCCAGCACCAGCAGCGCCGCGGAGGCGTAGCCCGCCTGGCGCGTCCCGGCCCAGCCGAGCCCGGCGAAGATCGCCACGAAGGAGAAGATGGTGGTCGGGTTGGTGAGGGTGAGCCCCACCGTCGAGAGATAGCTCCTCAAGAGCTGATGCCGCTCACGCGTCTTCGCTGCCTGCGACGCCGGATGCGCCAGGATGGTGCGCACACCCAGGTAAGCGAGAAATGCGCCGCCGACGATGCGCAGCGGCGTCTGCTGATGCACCAGCAGACTCGAAATGGCGGTCAGCCCAAAGGCGGCTACCGCGCCATACGTGGCGTCGGCCGTGGCGGCGCCGAGACCCGAGAGGAAGCCGGTGAGCCGTCCGTCTGCCAACGTGCGCCGGATACAGAGCACGCCGATCGGCCCGACCGGCGCGGCGATCGAGAAACCCAGAATCATGCCTTTGGCGAACAGCCCAACGTCCATCCTGACTCCAACGCCTCAATACGAAAAGACCCCGGGCGCCTCAGCGCTCGGGGTCGGATTCGTGCGGCGAGCGCGATCAACCATTCGGGATGAAGCTGGCGGACTGAACGTCCAGCCCGTTCCGCTGCTGCAGTGCCGACTGCCAGTGCCAGTCGCCCGGCTCCGACCAGAGCAGCTTGCCGCCCGAGGTGATGGCCCAAATGGTGTTGTCCGGCGCCAGCTGGAAAAGCTCGACCATATCCTCCATGGGTGTCTCGATGCCGTTGCTGGCCGATTCCCACGTGTCGCCGCCGTCGGAGGAGACGTCGATGCGCCCTTCACGTCCGACGAAAGGCGCTGGACCAGCCAGCACCAGATGCGTATGTGTCGGCGGGATGATCGTGGCGCGGGTGTAGTCGGTCAGCAGCTTGGTCCAGGTCTTGCCGCCGTCGCGCGAGCGCCCGACGCCTCCCAGCTTGGGCGAGTTCTCGTCACGCTTCTCGTTCTTCAACCCAGCGTAGCCGAGCGAGGCGTAGAGGAGGTTGCCGTCGTCCGGATGACCGCCGATGTTGTGGATGTCGTGATCCGGTGGCACTTCGATGTAGCTCCAGGTGGCGCCGCCATCGGCGCTGTCGAGCAGGCCGCCAACCTCGACCGAGGCCATCAATCTCGAGCCACTGCCGGGAGGAGAATAGAAGTTGCGGATCGCTCCGGCGCGTGGCGAATAGGGCAAATACCACTCTTCATAGCCGGGAAGCTCGTGAATGCCGCTGAGCTCGCTCCACGTATGACCGCCGTCGGTGCTGCGGAAGGCACGGCCTGGCTCGGTGCCGCTGAGGAGCGCTCCAGGTTTGGTCGGATCCGGCCCGATGGTGCGCAACGCGGTCGCGGTCAGCCCCTCGCTGGAAGATGACCAGGTGCGGCCGCTGTCGTCGCTACGAAAGATCCCGTCGCCGTAAGTGCCAGCCAGGATCGTATCGTCGCCTTGGTCGTTGCGCCAGGCGTGGATCGCCCAGACGCGCTGATTCTCCAGACCGACTGACTCGAGCCCGTTTCCGTTCAGGCGATGGACGCCGTTGCGAGTGCCAATGTAGGTCACGAAGCTAGCCATGCTCTGCTCCTTGCCGATTGCGGGACGCGATTTCACGATTGTACGTGAGTTTGCGCTGGAGAGACACCGCACGTATAGCCATCCGGTCAAGCGCGACGTAGGCTTTGCTCGATATTCAAACTCGGCGGATTGCGTTTCCGGCGCGCGTGCGACGTTTGACTGGAGGTGGGCCTGTGACGGGATCAGCTTCGCTGACGGAAGACGGCTCGAGCGAGCAGACCCGGCTTCAGGAGCTGCTCAGCAGCACGATGGCGATCCCGGTCCTCATCGCGCTGGTCGATCTGGTGTTGCATCTGGCGGTGGCCGGCAACTACGGCTACTTCCGGGACGAGCTCTACTACATCGCCGCGGGCCGACACCTGGCGTTCGGGTACGTCGACTTCCCGCCGTTCATCGCGGTGCTGGCGGCACTGCTGAACGTCGTTGCCAGCGACAACCTCATCGCTCTCCACGTCGTCACGGCGTTGGCCGCATCGGCCATCGTGATCGTCACCGCTCTGATGGCGCGTGAACTGGGCGGCGGTCGTTTCGCGCAGTCGCTGGCTGCCCTGGGGAGTGCCGTAACGGTCGTCTTCCTGGCCACCGGCTCCCTCTTCTCGATGGACATCTTCGACGCGCTCTGGTGGTCCGTCGCGGGGCTCGTCTTCATACGACTGGTGCGGCGCCACGAGCCTCGGCTCTGGCTCCTCTTCGGACTGGTGGCCGGGGTCGGATTGACGACCAAAGTCACCATGCTCTTCTTCGGCTTCGCGCTGACAGTCGGCATGCTGATCTCCGCTCGCGAGCAATTCCGCACGCGCTGGCTCTATCTCGGCGGGCTGATCGCGGTCGTCTTCCTTTCCCCGTACGTGATCTGGAATGCGGTGAATGGCTGGCCGACGATTGGAGTTCTGGCAGAACTACGGCGGCGCCGACGGCGGAGGTCCGCTCTCCTTCCTCGCCAACCAGATCCTCTCGGCTAATCCGATCAATCTCCTGCTGACCGTCGCCGGGCTGGTCTTCTACTTCCGACATGCGGCGGGGAAGCCGTATCGCGCCCTCGGCTGGGCCTTCGTCGTCTTGTATCTCCTTTTCACGATCTTGAATTCAAAGTCCTATTTCCTCCTGCCTGCATACCCAATGCTCTTCGCGGGCGGCGCCTTGCAGCTCGAGGGCGTCTTCCAGCGTCGCCGCTGGCGTTGGGCCAGGACGGTCGTTCCGGTAGTTGATAGCGTTGAACGGTCTCATGCTGATGCCGCTGGCGATGCCGGTTCTTTCACCCTCTACGTTCGCGCGCAGCTATAGTCATCTCACCGGCGCCGGGAACAGTGGGGCCGGGCAGAGCATGGTCGGGGTCTTTCCACAGTATCTCGGCGACCGCTTCGGCTGGCCCGAGATGGCCGCCACGTTGTCCAGGGCCTATCACCAGCTCCCCGCCGCGGAGCAGGCGCAAACCTGCATCTTCACCGTCAACTACGGAGAAGCCGCCGCGCTCAACTTCTACGCGAAGAAGTACGAGCTCCCGCCCGCCATCAGTGGTCACAACAACTACTATCTGTGGGGGCCGGGAAACTGCTCCGGGAAGGTAGTCCTCACGGTGGGCCAGAGCCGCGACGACGTCGCGAAGTCGTACAACACGGTGGTGCAAGTGGCGACGAATACCTGCGACTATTGTGTGGAGGAAGAAAACGACATCCCCATCTTCCTGGGGACGGACCCGAAGTTTCAGTCGGTACGAGATATCTGGCCTCAGACGAAGCACTTCAACTGAGGCCAGACGTCATCGGGGGTGCTACCAGATGTCCTCGATGCTCAACCCGAGCGCGGTGCGCCCCGCGTAAAGCAGGGTCTTCTCGGGCGTCAGCGGATGGTACTTACCGGCCCGCACGTCCCGGTAGGCACGTTCCAGGGGCGAGCGCTTGAAGTACGATGACCCTCCGACCGCTTCCATGGCTACGTCGACGATCTCGCCCGCCATCTCGAGGACGTGGCGCTTGGCGATCACCATGGCACCGACTGCCTCTTCAGTTGGTGCGTAGTCGTCCCCCACCTCGTTTAGCGCGCCGATCAGCGACCACCACGCCGTTCGCAGCTTGCAATCGATCAGCCCGATCTCCCGCTGCACCATCACGTCACTGGAGAGCGGCGCGCCGGAACGGTCCGTACGCGCCGACATGATGCGCACCGCCTCATCACGCACTCCAGCGGCGATCCCGAAGTAGATCGCGGCGGTCGTCGGCGCGAAGTGAACTAGGGCATTGCGCAGGAAGGCGTCGACCTTTCCCCACGGACGCCGCATCACGACCTGTGAATCGGATATGAAGACGTTGTCGAGCTGTACGTCGTTGCTGGCGGTGCCGTGCATGCCCAGTGCGTTCCAGGTATCCAGCACGGTGAAGCCCTCGCTCTTGGTCGGAATCGCAGCGACCAGGACGACGCGGCCGGCTTCAGGATCGTCGTAGACGGCCATGGTGGTGAGTAGATTGGCGATGGCGGCCTGGCTGCAGAAGACCTTGCGCGCGTTGATGCGAAATCCCTCTCCGTCTCGCTCGGCCGTGCCGGTGGGGTAGATGCCGTCCGATCCTCCGCTCGTCATGATGATGAGGCCGTCATCGACGACACGACGCAACAGGTTGGCTGGCGCGGCGGCCCCGTGCCGCCAGCTGAAGGCGCTCACCAGCGTGCTGTAGAGGTGCATGTTGACGGCGAGCGCGGTCGAGGCACAATAGCGTGCCAGCTCCGCCTGCGCATAGATCACCTGACGTAGCGTGGCTCCCTTGCCGCCGAGCTCCTCCGGCACCGCCAGGGCGGTATAGCCGCTCTCACGCAGTGGACCGTAGTTCTCCAGCACGAAGGTGTTGTCCTGATCGTGCTCGGCCGCGCGCTGTACGAACTCAGCCCCAAGCTCGGCCGCTAGCTCTACGAATTTGTCGTCATCCGGATAGACTGGTGCCGGACGAAAGCCGGACTTCGGTGATGCAGCAATGGCCATGGGACGGTACTCCTTAGATATCGGTCGTGGAGTCGAACGCCATCCGGCACTGGCTCCGCGATCACGAACATCGAATGTGTGCTGATTCCAGGGTACGTCCACGCCCTGAGACTTCCAGTTTAAAAAATGGAGTGATGTTCGCAGTGCTCTGGAGCGGGTTGGTCCATGTGCTAGACTCGTCGACATTCAACCGACCTCGAAACTGCCGAAGGGCCAATCGAACATGCCGACGTATCGTCAG
Source organism: uncultured Chloroflexia bacterium (assembly GCA_963815715.1). Classification (GTDB taxonomy): domain Bacteria; phylum Chloroflexota; class Chloroflexia; order Thermomicrobiales; family Thermomicrobiaceae; genus CALAGB01. The sequence goes on from CAWFHU010000002.1 coordinate 587,212, forward strand.
TTCTGCCCGGTGGCCAAAGGGGCCGAGATCTTCGCGGAGCGTTGGACGCCGTTGATCATGCGGGAGCTGCTGCTGGGAAGTCACCGCTTCAGTGAGATCGAGGCCGGCGTGCCCCGCATGTCGAAATCGCTCCTGGCCCAGCGACTTCGCTATTTGCAGCGAGCCGGTTTGATCGAACGTCGCATCGGCGCAGGTGGACGCAGCCCCGAATATCACCTCACCCAGGCGGGTGAAGAGCTGTGGGACGTGGTCGAGCAGCTTGGAATCTGGGGACAGCGTTGGGCCAATCTCGAGCTCGCGCCCGACGACGTTGACCCGGACCTCCTGATGTGGGATCTGCGGCGTCGCATCAATTGGGATCGCGTGCCTGACCGGCGCGTAGTCGTGCAGTTCGACTTCACCGGCATGAGCTCAAGTCACTACTGGCTGGTGTTGGAGCGTGGCGAAGCCTCGGTCTGCCTGACGTATCCCGGATTCGAGCCGGACATCGTCATCACCGCCGACACGCTCTCGTTCCATCAGATCTGGGTCGGCCACCTCTCGTTCGACATGGCATTGCGCCGCCAGCTTCTTCATATGGAAGGCCCGCGTGAATTGGTGCACGCGTTCCCGGACTGGCTGGCGCTGAGCATGTTCGCGCACATCGAACCAGTGACGCCGGTGAAGACCCTCGAGAGCGTCAGCGGAGCTAGCCCGGACGCCGGATAACTCCTGACGAGAAATACGACGTTCTTCGCTGGCGCGAGCTCCGTCTACGTGGTCATTATTCGTGCATGACTCGATGCCGAACTGCGATCGGGTCGCAGACAGCAAAGCAATTGGGGAGGGATGGAATGCCGGAGCAACGACCGATCAAGGGTCTCGGCGAGATCGCCTTTCGGGTTGAGGATCTCGACCGCATGCAGGAGTTCTACGAAAACGTCGTCGGACTTGAGTTGATGCGTCGTTTTCCGGACTCGGTCTTCTTCCGCATCGCCGAGGGAGTGGCCGGGCACACCCAGATTCTGGCCCTCTTCGATCGGCGATCCCGTGATGGCTACCAGGGCATCGAGCCGGAGCACACCACGGTCGACCACATCGCCTTCGGCATCGCGCTGGAGGATCACCAGCCGGAACTCGAGCGCCTGCAGGGCCTTGGCTTGAAGGTGCAGACCCGCACGCACGAGTGGACCCACTGGCGCTCCATCTTCATCTGGGATCCGGAAGGAAACACCGTCGAGCTCGTCTGTTATGACGAGAGTGTTGGATAGCAGTAATCGAGTATCTGCGCGACGCCGGTACGCGGGGTTGATGGTGGTTGACGAATTAGTTCGGTATTGAGTGAAGGTTGTCGGCCTGCGGCCGAAGGGCGGCCACGGAGGGATTCCCCCTACGATTACCCTGCGTTCTCAGCCCGTTAGTAGGGGCTTCGTTGAGCTGAGCCTGGGTTTTCAACCCAGGGCGAACGCGGAACGAGTACGCGGTTTATTTCGTCAATCGGCCGTTAGCCTCTCGCACCTCACCCAACAACGTCTCCATTACGCTTTCTAACCGCTTGCGATAGGCATGGTCGACCGGTGGCGCTGCGTCCTTGTTGAAGCGTTGCCCGATCTCGCCCAGAAATGCCACGCAATGTATGGCGGTGTAGAGCGCCAGCACGCGTCGTTTCTCCGTCGTCAGGCGAAGCGCGGCGGTCCAAGCGTCGACGTAGACGCGATCGGCCTGCATGGAATACATGGCCATGTTGGTGAGTGACAGCACCCAGAGCGGATCACCGTAACAGACGCTGTCGACGTCCACGATGCCGGTCAACCTGCCCTCGTGCACCAGCACGTTCTTGGTGGTGGTGTCGTGCAAGAAGCAGGTCGGTCGCACGTCGTCCAAATAGGCCGTGAACTGATCGACTTCAACCGCAACGCGATCGACCACCTCTTCGCCCATCACTCCGGCGTCGCGTATCCATTCGCGGCTGCGTTGCAAGCTCGCATCTAGCACGGCTCGCCAGGTCGGATGTAGGCCCGGGCTGTCGGGCGCGTGGGCATAGCCGAAGCCCTTGCCGAGCGGAAGCGTGGCGGCGCGTCTCTGTATGTCGACGATCCGCCGGGCGATGTCGCGCTTCTGGTCGTCGGTGAGGCTGGCGTAGCAGTCGCCGAGATCGATGCCCTGCAGATGCTCCAGCAGGAGGATCGGAAAGCCGTGCACGTGGTAGTCGAGCTCCGCGTGCAGGATGGTGGGCAACGGCACGCCGAGCGGGCGCAGCCGCTCCGACCAATAGACGGCACCGGCGAAGTCGATTTGATGCGCCGGACGGGTGAGTCGCACCACGAGCCGCTGCCCGTCTGCCAGCTTAGCGGCGAAGACGAAATGCGCCAGTCCATTGGGAAAACGCCGTATCTCCTCGACGGTCTGCCCCGTGATTTCCGAAAGGATGCGCCAGGCGTCCTGTTTAGTGGGCTCAATCCAGAGGGCCGCGTCCTTAACCATCGCGTATCGTCACGCTTCGGCGCGATGCAGGAAGTCGCGCAGCAGCGGCATGTAGACCTCCGGCTCTTCAAGATGCGCGCAATGCCCGCTCTTCTCGAAGACGTGCATCTCCGAACCCTGAATGCGACGATGCATCGTCTCGGCGCAGACGGGCGGAATCTCGTCATGGCGCCCTACCGTGATCAGTGTCGGCACTCCAATCTCACTTAATCGATCCGTGCGATCCCAGTCCTTCAGATTGCCGATGACGGTGAACTCGTTCGGCCCGTTCATGGTCAGGTAGACCGCATTCCCTTCCAGGTTGGCTCCGGTGCGCATCATCGAATCGGGCCATGGATCCAACCGGCAGACGTGGCGCTGGTAGAACTCGTTCATCCCGCGCATGTACTCCGGGCTGTCGAAGACCCCATCGCGATCTCCCTGGCGAATGGCGTCCCGCATGTCGGGCGGCAATTCGTCGATAAGTTTATTCGCCTCTCGCACGAATTCCGCGGTGCTGCACGAGGTGCTGGCCAACGTCAAGCTGACGATGCCGGATGGCCGAGTCAGCATGTACTCGATGGCCAGCCAGCCGCCCCAGGACTGCCCCAACAGGTGAACGCGATCCAGCCCCAGCGCTTCACGGACTTCATCGACTTCTCGCACGAAGCGCTCGAATGCGCCAGAGTGACGTGTCCTCCGGCTGGTCCGACTGACCGCAGCCGAGCTGATCGTAGAAGACGACCGGCCTCTCGTCTGCCAACGCTTCGAGCGACTCGAGGTAGTCGTGCCCTGCACCGGGTCCTCCGTGCAACGTCAGCAACGGGACTGCGTCACCGCCGCCGACCACGCGATACCAGACTTCGCCACCCGTGACCGAAATTCGCCCCTCGCGTGACTCGATCGCCATGCGTCGCTCCGCCTTTCATATGCCCGATTCCTCTTGTCTTATGCCAGTCTGAAGGCGATAGTGCAATCGTGTGTCGCCGGGCGGCGTTGTTCAATGTTCGACTCGAGAACGGCGACGAGCATGGGTCGAGCGAGGAAGGGACGAGACATGATCACGGGCATCGACCATCTGGTCATCCTGACGCGGAATCTGGATGACGCCATCGACAGCTACCGGCGTTTGGGATTTCAGGTCGGCAAAGGTGGCGAGCATCCAGGCGGAACGCATAACGCGCTCGTCGGATTCGCCAACGGAACCTATCTCGAGCTGATCGCCTTCCAGGAGCCGGAGAAGCCGAGCGACCATCGCTGGCATTCCTATCTGGCGCTTGGCGGCGGACTCGTCGACTTCGCGCTGGGTACGTCCGACGTAGCCGCCGAAGTGGAGCGATTGGGAGATCTCGGCTATCGCGGACCGATGCCGGGGGCACGCAAGCGCCCCGACGGGCAGGAGATCGCCTGGCGCATGGCCTGGCCGCCGGAAAACCGGGCCGGCGACATCCCCTTCCTGATCGACGACATTACGCCGCGCGATCTGCGGGTGCCGTCCGGCGACTCCGCCGTGCATGAGAATGGCGTCACCGGCGTCAAGGCACTGATCATCGCGGTGCGAGACCTGGATGAAGCCAGCGCCGAGTTCGCTGCCATTACCGGTAAACAGCCGTCGGAGCGCACCCAAAATGACGACCTGATGGCCGAGACCTGTTCGTTTCAGGCCGGTCAGCAGACTCTGGTCCTGGCCTACCCCACTTCGCCAAAGAGTCCGATCGCGACGCGTATCCAGCAAAAGGGAGATGGCCCGTTCCAGGCCGTCTTCGGTACAGAGCGATCGGATCCGGCACAGGTTTCGCCGGAACAAGCCGAAGGCGCTCGGCTCGTCTTCGAGGCGAATTAGTCGTTGCGTTGACCAAGTCGAGTGTCGGCACGAGTCTGGAAGTGTCGAGCGGCGGGCCGATTCGCCCGCCGCTTGCTTGCCATGACGCCACCCCGCTGAGCCGGGTGTGTCGGTTCTTCGCCGCTCTGCCATCGGCCGACACGCGCAGTTGACACCATGTGTTAACCCATCTATAGTGAAACCAATCCCAAGTGGTCTGACCACTGATCCAACTTAAGGATGTATGATGAGTGCTCGACTCCCAATAGAGCCGGTGCAGCGATCGCGTTTATCCCAGCAGGTGATCGTTCAACTCTGCCAGCTGATTCAAAGTGGGCGGATCGAGCCGGGTGACCGTCTTCCCTCCGAACGAGATTTGGCCGAACAACTGGCGGTCAGCCGTCCGTGCTTGCGTGAAGCATTGCGAGCGCTTGAGCTCTCCGGGCTGATTGAGTCACGTCACGGTGGTGGCACCTACGTGCGCGACTTCGGTGAGCCGGGCGTCTTTTCACCTTTGGTGCTGATGCTGGGGATGACCGAGGATCTGGCCGGGGATTTGGGTGAGGTACGCAAAATCTTCGAGCCGTCCGTGGCCATGCGCGCCGCCATGCGCGCCGACGAGGAAGATCTGGTTGCGCTTCGCAACGTGCTGGCCCGTCAGGCCGAAGTACTCGACAGCGGCGGTCCGCTGTATGAGCTGCTCCCGCTCGATCGGGAGTTCCATGCGATTGTCGCGCGGGCGTCACACAACCAGGTCGCCATGCGCATGGTCCAGCTCATCAATCAGCTGGTGCACGAGGGGCTGGGCCGAGTCTCGGCTTCGCTGACGCGCAGCTTGCTGGCGCATCAACGCCACTGCGAGATCGGCGCGGCCGTCGAGAGCCACGATCCACGGCGTGCGCACGCCGCCATGCTGCAGCACCTGCAAGAGGTCGAGGACCAGATCGTACGCGAGCTCATCGAGACGTAACCGACGCGGCTCAGTGCACTTGGTGAGTTGACCGGCGGCCTGTCACGGTCATGATGGGCTAAAGCCACAGGGGCGCTGCCTCTGCGAACGTACGCGAGTAAACGTAGGGGAGGGACCTGTGCCCTCCCTTCGACCGAAGGTCGACAATCCGCAACCGATTACCCAGCTTTGGCGTCAATCTCGATCAACGGGTTTCGCGCAGGTCAGCGTCGGGCTAAAGCCATCGCGAACGCAGGGCGGATGCCCACTTCCCTGGTCAATTGCGAGCAAACGTGTCAGTGGAACGTGGGCGGGACCCGTGCCCGCCCCTACGAACGTACGCGGGAAAACGGGCGCGGAATCTGTGCCCACGCTCCAGTCGTAACCAGAAAAGTAGATCTCACGCCCCTTTGCCGGTCAGGTCCTTATCTTCCATTTCCCAGGCGTGATCGAGCGTATGAAACGCTGTGTGCCGAATCAGGTAGCTGAGTGGCCACGTTCGGGCCAACTTGTCTTCGGAGTGGAATCGACGAAGGGCATCGCAATACTCCTGTCGATACGCGGTCAGACCGTCAGCAGTCATCAGTTCGTCCACCGGCGGGGTGATGCCGAGCTTCTTTGCGAAATGAAGTTCCGAGACGAGTGTATGCCGCACGATGCGGTCGCGATCGCGCCCTCCGCCGCGTGGTCCCTTCTGCATCTCAGCCGACACCCGCGAGCGCACGTCGTCGAAGAATGCCCAAGACGCCTGCATCAGCGTCAGATCATGCTCGAACGTATCGTTCGACATGAGCTGTCGGTCGATCTCTGAAAACGCGAACGAGATGCCCCAGAAGTCGGTCGATCCGGTGCCGGGATATCGCTCGACGATGTCGACGTCGGTGGCCCCCGCGAACTCGGCCTCCATCCCGGCCAGCTTCGCGACTGGTGCATAGCGCGGCAGATAGGCGAGCAGTGTATCGATGGCGGTGTCTTCGGTCTTGGCGCCCCGTGAGAGGCCGGGCCAATCCGGCGCGACGGCCACGACCCTCTTCCCTTTCGGCCCGATCTCCAGCGTCACCCGAATGCGGCTTGCCATTTCTCACCTCAATAAAATCGTCGTCGCACGCGACGACCGGCTCGTAGTGCTCCCCTGTCAGGGTACGAACCGGCCGCCATTTCAATCCATCGGTCGCTATGGCCCTGGTCGGTCTCTAGGCGTCACTCACGTTGTGCACGTCGAGGGCGTCGCGCAAGCCATCCCCCATAAGGTTCAGGCTGAGAACCGTGAAGCCGATCGCGATGCCTGGGAAGACGGCCAGCCACCAGGCCTGGTGGATGAAATTGTGACTGTCGTTGAGCGCCTGTCCCCAGGTCGGCGTGGTCGGATTGACGCCCAAACCGAGGAAGGTGAGCCCGGTTTCGGCGAGGATGCCAAATCCGACGGTGAGGGTCAGCTGGACGATGATCGGTGCCGCCACGTTTGGCAGCAAATGGCGAATCATGATGCGCCCGTCTCGCACCCCGATCGAGCGGGCCGCAAGCGTGAAATCGGCCTCCCGCAGACGCAGGATTTCGCCACGCACGATACGGGAGAAGGCGACCATATTCCCAACCGCAATCGCCAGGATGACGTTCTTCATGCCCGCGCCGTAGATCGAAACCAGCCCCATCGCCAGCACGATCGCGGGAAATGCCCAGATCAAGTCGACCACACGCATGATCAGGTTGTCGATCCAGCCAAGGTAGTAGCCAGAGATGACCCCCAGCGTGACGCCCACGATCATCGACAAAAGAGCGCCGAGGATGCCGACAGTGAACGACACACGTGTCCCGAGAATGACCCGGCTGAACAAATCGTGCCCGAACGAGTCAGTTCCCATAGGATGATGCATACTGGGCGCCTGAAGGATTTCAAAGCTGACATTGTCTGGCCCATACGGGGCGAGGATCGGTCCCGCGATCGCCACGAACGCAAGAATGATGACGAAGATCAGCCCGATGAATGCCTTCTTTTCAGACCTGATGCGCCGGACGAATCGGCTGCCCTGAACGATTCGCTGCTCGTCACTCAGACTATCGACCTGTGCGCCGAGCCGTTGATCAGCAAGGGCATCCGCAGTGACAGGTTTTGCTGTGTTTTGATCAGCCATAACGAATCCTCGGGTCAAGGAACGTATAGAGAACATCAACGACGAGGTTGGACAATACGAAGAAGAGCGTAATCAGCAGGATGACTCCCTGTACGATGGGATAGTCTTTCGCGAAGATGGAGTTCACCAATAGACGGCCTATGCCGCTAATGGCGAAGACGGTCTCGGTGATGACCAGCCCACCGAGCAGACCGGCCAGAGAGAGACCGGCGACGGTCGTGACTGGGATCATCGCGTTGCGCATTGCGTGGGAGAAGATGACGCTGCGCTCACGCAAGCCTTTAGCTCGGGCGGTCCGGATATAGTCGCTCCCGAGCACGTCCAGGAGTCCAGCGCGCACGAACCGCATCAAGATGGCAACTTCACCCACTCCGGCCGCGAGGGCGGGAAGGATCAGGTGCTTGAACCAGGGCCATATGCCTTCAGAAGGTGGAACGTAACCGACTGACGGTAACCAGCGGAGCTGCACCGCAAAAATGAGGATGAAGACGATACCAAACCAGAACGGGGGCAGACTAATTCCGATAAACGTAGTGGAACTTGCAAGGAAGTCGAAAACACTCCCTCGCCTGAGCGCGGCCAGTACCCCTATCGGTACCGAAACGATCACGCCGAATAAGAACGCCAGTATGGTGATCGAGAGGGTCTTCGGGAACGCTTTGACGATATCGTGCGCCACCGACTGCCGCGTATCAATTGACTTTCCCAGATCACCGTGCAACACGCCGCCCATCCAGATGACGTATTGCTCGTAAATCGGCTTGTCCAGGCCGAGGTTATGGCGCAGCTGAGTCGCGGCCTCCGGTGTGTATTCGATGCCGAGGATATTGGCCACCGGATCACCGGGAACCAACCGCAGCATGAAGAAGACGATCGTCGCGCAGCCCCAGATGATGAAGAGTGCATAGATCAGCCGACGGATGATGTACTGGGTCATGTGTCATTCCCTCGGTCCGAGCACCGGGCCGGAAGCGCAAGCGATCGCCGTTCAACACCGTCGCTTGCCCCTCCGGTTCGGTTCGACACTCGCTACTTGTCCAGCCAGACCGTTTCGAATTCGAGGATTTCCGGGATCTGGCGGAGTCCCTTTACGTACTTCTGGTAACCCGGGAGGAAGTATGCCATGGTAGAGGAAGCCGAACGCGGCTTCCTTGCGGGCCAGATCATTCAGATCCTGGAAGTCCTTGGCACGCTTGGCCTGATCGGTAATCGCGCGCTCGTCGTCCAGCAGCGCCTTTGCCTGATCCCGGTTCCACTTGCCAGTATTCCAGGGACCGTCCGGATAGAAGAAGTTGTAGTCGTTGTCATCCGGGTCAGCGTCCACGACGCTCCCCTGGATTGCCATATCGTAATCGCCCTTTTGCCAGCGATCGTTGAAGTCGGCATTTTGTAACAGGTCGAGCTGGGCATCCACCCCAATCTGCAACAGTTGGTTGCGGACCTCGTCCTCATTGCGATGACTGCTGGCACCGGCAATCAAGATCGGCTTCGCTTTGGTCAGTCCGGAGGACTCGGCCAACTGCTTGGCCGCTGCCTGATCGTACTTCTGCGGATTGTCTTTCAGGTCCGCCTCAGTCTGCGTTGCCCAGCCAAATGCCGGAGCGATGGCGCCGACGCTTGGCTCGGCCAGGCCGAAGAGCGCAGTTTTGATGAACTTATCGCGATCTACGCCTTTGGCGACTGCCATGCGCGCGTCCTGATTGCTGAAGGGGTCACGCGCGAGGTTGAACTGGATCGCGATCCAGTTGGTGCCGTGGATCTTATCGACCTGAACTTGATCGTTCCCCTCGAGCTGTGAATAGCCTTGCGGCGGCACCTCGTTCATGAAGTCGATGTCACCGGCGGCCAATGCGTTCACCTGACTGGCCGGATCCGGAATGAACTTGACCACGATCTTGTCGAGGAGCGGACGTCCAGCGTAATAATCCTCATTCGCTACCATGGTGAAGCCTGACTTCGCGTCCATCGACTCTGGCACGATCTTAAAAGGACCGTGGCAAACAGGTTTGAGCAAGAAGTCATCTTCGCCCTGAGCCTCGACGGCGGTTTTGGACACCGGGCAGAGCGCACGACCAGGACCACGACTGCACGTGGTCGCCAGGAAAGGTGCGAACGGAGCACTGAAGGTGAGCGTGAAGGTCGTGTCGTCCGGAGCGTCCGCCTTGGTGATCGACTTGAGCTTGTTGGCGTGCGGTGATGCGAGCGCTGGGTCCAGGACCCGGTTGTAAGTGTAGACGCAATCAGCGGCGGTCAGTGGACTACCGTCGGCGAATTTTAGTCCGCTGCGGATGTGGAATGTGTAGTTGAGACCGTCGTCGGAAATCTCCCACTTCTCAGCCAAGTCAGGGCCGACGTTCAGCTTCTCGTCGAACTGCACCAGGGCCGAGGCGATGTTGCAGAGCAGCTCTCCGGCGACGCGGCCGGTGCTGATACGGGCTGGGTCCAACTGCAACAGCTGCTCAAGGTTGTAACCGAGAGTGAGCGTTCCGCCTTTTTTCCCTGCCGTCGTCGACGTGGATGCCGCAGCCTGAGTGGCGGTGGACGTGGCCGCGGTTGTCGCGGCTGGCGAGCTCGCCGACGAGGTCGAAGCTGACGTTGCGGCCGAGGTGGCCGTCGAGCCACCGCTGCTGGTTGTGGCCGTCGAGGCTGAAGCCGTCGTCGGCGTCTTTTTGGACGATCCGCAGGCCGCGAGTAGACTGGCGGCACCGGCGGCCGCAGCCGTTCCCAGCACCATGCGGCGCGAGACGCGTGACCCGAGTACCGAACTACCGTGTAGCGGTTCCACCACGCTGTTCCTCCTCTTGCGAAAACCGCGAACGCTGCACGGGGAGCTTCGGCAGCCGTGCTGATCGTTCGACCTCAGTTTGGATCAGTGGTCAGACCACTTGGGATTAACGTCACTATAGTCTGCCACGCCATGGCTGTCAACAGGATCATAATAAGATACGTTCATCGCGTCGGATCGTATTGGATACCGAGCGTTGCTTCGGGAGTTCTAAGGATTGTAGCGCAACGCTGTTGACGGCGAACGGCGCGTTAATTGGAAGGGCTGAGTGGAGATCAACATGACCGGTTCAACGCGCGCCTCGTTTTGGATGGCTAATTCAGCGCGGTCGTCCGCTCACAGTGACGTGGTCCACGTGTTTGCATTTGCTGGACGACGAAGCCACACACGCAGTCTGGCGTGAAAGACCGAACAGGGGGCGGTGCGCACCGCCCCCTGTTTCAATCGCGTTCTCAGGTGCCGCCGCGGATCATGAGACGGCTTCGTTCCGCTCGCGCGCAAGCAACGCCTGCTTGCGTTCTGCGCCCCAGCGGTAGCCGCCGGGCTCACCGTCGCCACGCACCACGCGGTGACAAGGGACAATCAGCGCGACCGGATTCGTGGCGCAGGCTTGGGCGACCGCTCGTGCCGCGGTCGGCTGCTCGATGGCGCGGGCCACATCTCCATAGGAGCGAGTCTCTCCCAGCGGGATGGTCCGCAGGAACGACCAGACGCGCCACTGGAACGCGGTCGCCTGCACGTCGATTGGCAGATCGCGCGGCATCTCCTGACCGTTCAGGAAGCCGGCGATCGATTCGACCCAATCGTCGATTGGTTCACCCCGGTGGAGTGTGGCGGCGGGATACTCACGGTGCAGCTGGTCCTCGAGGACCTCATCAGAATCCCCGAGGCTGACGGCGCAGACGCCACGCTCGGTCGTGCCGACCAGCAATCGACCAAGCGGACTGTCGACGATGGTGTAGCCGATGCTGACGCCCTGACCGCCTTGCTTGTAGGTCTTTGGCGTCATGCCCAGACGGTTGGGGCCACTCTCGTAGAGGCGACTGCTCGATCCGAATCCCGCGTCATACAGCGCGGTGGTCACGTCCGACCCGGCCCGCAGTTCTTCCTTCAGTCGACCCATGCGGCGCTCGCGCACGTACTGCCGCGGCGTCAACCCGGTGAGCCGCTTGAAGGTTCGATGCAGATGGTAGGGGCTGATTCCGCAGGCTTCGCTCAGCATCGCCAGTGTGATGGGTTCTTCCAGGTGAGTGTCGATGAAGCGATCGGCGGTCTCCACCATGGCGATCTCGGGGAGCGTCTGCCGCGGGTGGCAACGGCGGCAGGCACGGAATCCGGCTCGCTCGGCGTCGTCGCAGGCTGGATAGAAGCGGACCTGATCGCGTCGTGGACGTCTGGATGGGCAGCTTGGGCGGCAGTAGATACCGGTCGAGCGCACGGCGTAGACGAATTGCCCGTCAAAGGTGGCGTCGCGGTGCTCGGTCGCCTGCCAGCAGCGATCGTCGTCAAGCATGGAGGTGGCGGCGGTTGGCGCGGCCGTCTGGTTCATCTGCTCGTCCTCACACTGGGCTCCAAACGTTCAATACAACGATGATAGGAGCCTGAGACGAAGCATACTATCCGGTTCTTGCGCTGAAACTGGAGCGCCACGTGGCCGTGGATCCCCGCGTTAGATGGCTGCCTTCGGACGTCAGGCGGTGACGGCCTGGAAGCTGGCCTGGCGGCCGAAAATGCGGTTGAGAACCGATCCTTGTTGATTCTGAGTCTTCGCGCGGCGGCGATATCCCTCATCCAGGATCTGCAGAATGTCGTCCTTCTGCAAAATCCATTGCAGGTTGCCGACGGTGGTTTGTACCGATGTGTCGACTTTCGCGCTCCCGCCCACGACGATCACGCTGGCGAACTCCGCCACCGAGATCGACTCCGCTTTGTGCCGGTCGAGCGCCGCGCCGATGGCGCGCAAGAAATCCTCATAGCCCGACGGGAGGAGCGCCGAGAGTGATTCGTGGCGCTCGCCTCCGCCTCGATTGCGATAGGCTTCGGTGATCCAGTGCAAGAAATCCCGATCGGGGAATTCCAGCGCGTCCGCGTGGCGGCCATGCTGAGGCAGCGCGCGCACCAGGAACCCACCATCGACCTCAAAGAGGGAGACCATGCGGTAGCGGTTGAGATCGATCTGGCGCCCGATGACGCGCAGGCGGTTCTGATAGGTCGGGTTGAGCAACTCAGGCGGCATGCCATCCGGAATGGACTGGGTCGAGGGAATCGAGGCGAGCTTGGCCTGCCCTTGGGTGAACTGCTGCACGACGCGTGCGGCGGCATCGTAGATCTGATTGTCTTTGACGAAGTAGTCATTGACGCCAGCGCGAAAGGCGGATACCGCGACCTGTTCCGATGCGGCGCTGGAAATCATGTAGATCGGCAGCTCCGGCTTGCGCTGGCGCAGGCGCACGGTCAAATCGACGCCGTTCATGTCCGGAAGTCGGTAGGCGGTGATGCAGATGCCGCAATCGTTGTGCGTGACCCAGTCGATCGCTTCTTGCGCCGTGGTTACAAGTTGCGGGCTCGGCAGACCACGCGCTTCGATGGCACGGGTGATCCCCCAGGATATCTGGGAATCCTGTTCGACCAGTAGTGTTGTTGTGAAGGCCATCGCGCACTCCCTTCCGCAAGCGATCCCGTTTGCTCCAGGGGTGGTCAGATCGAGTCGAATGTCGGTGTTCCTGGCGTCGATCCCAGTCGATCGACGCGATCTCGCAAATACGCCGAATGGCATCCGCTTGCCACAAGCGTACGTACGCTCCTGAAGAATACTTTAATACCGGCCACAGGTCATGCTTGAGGACCGGTACTTTCTAACCAATGTCGATCGAGCAGTCGCTCGTCAATGCGCTAAGTTTGGCCTGGCGGTGACGGATACTGTGAGAAATGTGTATGCGTGGCCAGCCAACGTCCATCCCGGCGCTCAAGGATGATGGTGGCTCGCCCAGGACGATCGAACCATTCTCCGTCGCGCTGCCCCTGTGAATCCCATGGCACCGCGACCCAAGCTTGATCTCCACTGACCCCAAAGTGTAATTCATCGAGGCGAAAGGTGAATCCACGAGTCACGCCCCAGATGTTGCGCCACTGGCCGTTCACCAGCTCGTCGAGTCCGACGCGCATCCCAGCGTATGTGCCGAAGCCAACCACGTCGTTCGCGAACATCGTCCTGCCGTGGTCGTAATCGACCTCACGCACGGCTGCCGAGAATTCTTCGAGCCAGTCTCTTATCTGCGTGGCGTCGTCTGGCATCTCGCCTCCCCGATGGCTAGATACTGGTACCAACCGGCAACGCACATGCCGTCATCAGCGAAGCGGCGTCGGAGCAAAGCCAAACGACCGTCTCGGCGATCTCCTCCGGTGAGCCGAAGCGACCAATGAGCGTGCCGGCCCGCTCATGCTCTTTCTTGTCCAGGTCGTCGGCGAAGAGGCGATCGAGCAAATCGGTATCGACGTAGCCAGGACAGACTGAATTGACGCGAATCCCCTGCCGCGCGTATGCCAGCGCCACGGACTTGGTCAAGCCAACAACGGCATGCTTGCTGGCGGAATAGGCGGGTAATGTCGGGCTTCCCTTCAGACCGGCCGACGAGGCGGTGTTGACGATCGCGCCGCCGCCCTGTCGCAACATCTGACGGATCTCTGCCTTCAGACACAACCAGACCCCCCTGACGTTGACGTCGAAAATACGATCGAAATTGTCGTCGGGAGATTCGATCAACGAAGCGACAGTGCCGAGTAGCCCGGCGTTGTTGTGGGCGTAGTCTAGCCGTCCGTAGTGGGAGACGGTCTGCTCGATGAGCGCGTCGACCTGCTCCACGTCGGTAACGTCGGCCTTCACGAAGAGGGCGTCGCCGCCTGAACGGGCGATCAGCTCGGCCGTCTCCTGCCCGCCGATTGGATCGAGGTCGGAAACGACCACGCTCGCTCCCGCCGCCGCGAACGCGAGCGCCGACGCACGTCCGATCCCCGCCCCGGCACCGGTTACGAGCGCGACTTTTCCATCCATCGTCTCCCCCATCCTCGTCCTCCTCCTGGCGTCAGTGTTTGGGCTGTTAACCCGCCTCGCTCGCCTGCCAGCGCAGAATGCGGAGCGGTCCGTCGCCGCACTGCACCACGAGCGCATCGCCGTCTCGTTCGATGACCTCGCCGGGTGACGCCGTCGCCGAAGCACCAACGGGCATGAGTGCCGTTTTGACGATCAGCTTCAGCTCGCCGTCGATTTCCCCAAACGCGCCGAGCGGAACGCCACGCTGTCCGACCCAGCTGCGTACCTGGTTGTGGATGACACGCGCCGGTTGTGACCAGTCAATCTGCCGCCATTCTGGTTCGAAAAAGCCGGCATAGCTCGCTTGATCTTCATCTTGTGTGTCTCCCGGATCACCGGCGATCGCACGCGCCAGTGCGACCTGGATCAGTCCGGGCAGCTGCCCGAGCCAGCGGGGCACGATCGACTCGAAATCGTCGTCATCTCCGTAGGTGACCGAACCTTGTGCCAGAATCGGTCCAGCGTCCAGCACTGACGTCATGCGATGAATGGTCCAGCCGAATTCGCCGGTATCTTCTCGGAAACCCCATCCAAAGGGGTTCGGGCCACGGTGTCGCGGCAGGACGGCTGAATGGGTGTTGACGGTTCCCAGGCGTGGCAGGTTGATCACGTCATCGGGTAAGACGCGCATAAAGCCCATCACCCAGAAGAGGTCAGCATCAAGGGGTCGCAGCACGGCAGAGAGACGCTTCATGTGGGTGGTGACGATCACGTCAACGTCGGGTGGAGTCGACCGCACAATCTCGACGTAGGTGTCAGTGCGGCGACTCTTTGGCCCTGGCCCGGTCACCACCGCGACCAGACGATGACCGGCGGCGCGCAGGATCTGGCCGAATGCGGGTACGATGCGCGCGTCCACGTCGGTGAAGAGTATGACGCGTAGAGACGGGCTAGATTCCGCTGCCACAAGCAGGCTCCTTGCTTAGCATCCGATCGACGCGCGTACTGCGCGGAAGTCGAGTCAATCGCTGCGTGAGAATGGCGACATGATAGCAGCGTCGCGCTCGGTATGATCGGCCAAACCAGGACCTCATGATAGACTTGAGGTCGCATTTTCGAACGCGGATGATCCCAATTCGCGATGAACTTCAGGGAGTCTCTGGGAGCATCATGGTCAGAACGCGCGACGGGATGAGAGATCGAGCCGGGCTGGAACGCAAGCTCGCCATCAACAGCTACAACGTTGATCCAAACCGCGCCCACATCCGGATCATCGATCACGAGACCTGCCTGAAGTGCGAGCGTCAGCAATGCATCAACTGCTGCCCGGCGGCCTGCTACGCGCCTCAGCCGGATGGTCGTGTCGTCTTCTCCTATGAAGGCTGCGTCGAATGCGGCACCTGCCGCATCGTCTGCAACGAATTCGACAACGTTGAGTGGACCTACCCGCGTGGCGGGTTTGGCATTCAATACCGCTACGGATAGAATTCCCCACCTTCACACCAGCTGACGCCACGCGCTGCGCGGATCCCGCGTGCTGCACGTTGGTTTAGGACACGGCCCGTCTCGGATTGTTCTTCAATATTGCATGGTCCGCCAGGCAGAGCGCCATCAGTTCGTCCGCGTCACGTCCTTCGTGGCCGAGATGCTGAAAGGCGATGGTCTGCAGCAGATCGACGACCGCGCGCTCCAACATGGCTGAACGCAGCTCCACAGGAAGCTGAGATTCGTCCAGTTCCGCGCGGGCACGGCGCGCAACGCGCAGGAGATAGGGAAGTTTCAGCACGAGATCGGCGTCCGGATCAGCGTGTCTGAAGTAGTAAAGGACCGGGTATTGCTCCAGATCGCTCTGGACGGCCGAAAGCTCCAGCGCGATGTCACGCATCGAGTTCGCCAGCGTCTGGTCGTCCCATTCAGCCAGCGGATGCACCTCTCGCTCCGCGTTCTCGATGAGGGCGATCTTGTGCGAGAGCACTCGGCGGCGCGATAGAGCCGGATGGATCGAAAGAAACCAACTAATCCCAGCAGTGAGCAGGCCGAACCCAACCAACGCTTCCGCGATCACCACCAGTCGCAGGAGACCGTTCGTTGGCACGATGTCGCCGAACCCGAGCGTCGCCAGGACGACAAAGGAGAGATACAGCGAGGTCAT
The DNA here is from genome assembly GCA_963815715.1 of uncultured Chloroflexia bacterium. GTDB lineage: Bacteria > Chloroflexota > Chloroflexia > Thermomicrobiales > Thermomicrobiaceae > CALAGB01. The sequence goes on from CAWFHU010000002.1 coordinate 603,524, forward strand.
GAAGTTGTTGGGACTGGTGCGATCCAGGTCGATTCCGAAGTTGACGAGAAAGTCCTTCGGTAGGAACGGCCAGTAGATCAGTGCCCAACCGAGCCCGATCATGAACGCCCAGAGGCTGATCACCGAGAGGAACGTGGCGGGGCCGGTCAGTTCACGGGCCAGCGGCGAGCGGCGCGCCAGAGGCGCCGAGACGCGCCAGACGAAGCCGACCAGCAGCACGTTGAGGTGGCCCTGCATCGACGGTGTGAAGAGAGTCAAGACGATGTCGACCAAAACGAGCGAAATGATCAGACATCCGAGCAAGACCGAGATCCAGATCGCCATGGCGTGCGTCTCGATTCGCCTGGTACAGCCGTAACGTTGATTTCGTCGTCAGCCATCGCGCTGAGGGTTGTCCGCGAATGAAATGCTCCGGAAATGGGTGTCTTGCTGAGATGCGTCGCTCCGGCCAAACCCCGCATTCGACCCGTGAGCGGCGTGGGTTCTATACAGAACGGGCCGGCTACGTTCCGGTTGCGGCTCGCACCGTTTCGCCCAGCTCGGCCTGGTATTCGTGCGGAAGATTCAACGTCGCCGCACCGGCAAGAATCGGACGGACGTAGTTCGACGTCGGCTGGAATGGGCCACCCGGATGCGGCATGACGTAGGTCGTCACGCTCACCTCTCCAGCATCACTGACGACGCTGAATTCCACCCGCTGGTAATAGCCACGATCGACTCCTGAAATGCGGTCGAGCTCGTCGTACTCCTCGTCACTCAGCTCGTAGACCAGCCCGTAGATTCGATGCCCGGAGGCGACCTCCAGATTGCAGCCGCCTCCCGGCTGGTCCACACCATAGTGGGCAAACGCCACGCGATAGCCGGTCAGTTGAGCCACCACCGTCGGCCGGGCATTCGGACAGAATTTCCGCATCTCGTCGACGTCAAGCAGCGTGCAATAGGCGAAATAGCGTGGCATGGAGGCACCCCCGTGTTGTGCGGCCCGGCGATTGGCCGGCGCGCCGTCGATCGAGTGTTGCGCCACTTTAGATGAGTGGGACGCGGCGCGCAATTGATGAGGTGAGATGCCGACGACGACACGCGTTTGGCGGCCACGGTCGTGCGGTTTCGGGATGATCGTGCAACGTATGGCAGGTTCCGGGCGTCATGAATGTCGCCCCTACGATTAGCCGCGTACGTTCGTAGGGGCGACATTCATGACGCCCTTCCGCCGTGGGTCCGTGAAACGTAATTGATCACCGAACGATTTCGTCAATCATCACCATGGCGCCCACTGCTTGCCTCGGCCTCAACTCCATTTGCCGTAAAGCGCATACTTGAATGTGGCGGACCGATTCGCGCGAACACGCCATCGAGCCGACTGACAATCCTCGAAATCACCCGCGATTGCGCGATGTCGCGGCACATATTAAGGTTGAACCATGTACTGGAACCGCAAGCACGTCCTTGTTTGTACCGCAAATCACTGCATGCAGAAGGGGGCGCAGCGCGTCGCCGGAGTCCTGCGCATCCAGCTCAAACGGGAAGGACTCGACACCGACATTCTGGTAAACACCTGCGACTCGATCGACCTGTGCGATATCGGCCCGAACATTGTGGTCTATCCAGACGGCATCATCTACTCGGGTGTCACGGCCAAAGACGTTCCTGAGATCATCGAATCGTTGCGCGAGGGCGGCCGGCCGGTCGAGCGCCTGGTTTTGACGCCTGGCAGTGGCGATGAGGAATGTCGTCGCGAGGTTTATGCAGAGGCGGTCGGCGGGGCGACGGTCAGCCCGGAAGAATTCGCCAGCCTGGCGGAGCGGCACGGTTTCGACGATGCCTGGGTAAATGAGCAGGCGCGCCGCGGGTTCATCGCCCGTAAGGAGGTCGATGGATCTCCCGCAATCATCGTCACCAGCAAGGCGCGCAACCGCTACGGCTTGCCGCTTGGCTCCGAATAGGACGAAGCCGGACCGCCACCTCGGTGAGGAGAGCTGATGGCTGACCGCAACCATGATGAGGATCAATCACCGGGCGGCCCACCGCTCAGGCCGGTCCAGAACTCCCCTCACCCCTTCGCTCACCCCGCCGAGCACGAATTCGCGGCCTTCCTCGACTTCTATCGCATCCGCTGGCAATACGAGCCGACCACCTTTCCGCTCCGTTGGGAAGGCAACCGCCCCGCTGAGATGTTCTCGCCTGACTTCTACCTCCCGGAACAGGATCTTTATGTCGAACTGACTACGATGAAGCAGAGCTTGGTGACGCGCAAGAATCGCAAAGTGCGGGAGCTGCGCGAGCTCTACCCCGACGTGAACGTGATCCTGATCTATCGCAAAAACTACCATGAGCTCCTCTCCCGCTTCGGCTACGGTTCGGTCGACATCGCCTCGCTGCGCCCCGATCAGATCGAGCGGGTGCTGCTCAGCGCGGCGGAGATCCAGGAGCGGGTGACAGAGCTCGGCCAGGAGATCTCGCGTGATTACGCCGGGAAGTCGATCGTCCTGGTCGGCGTCCTCAAGGGCATCACCTTCTATCTGGCAGACCTCGCCAGAGCCATCACACGTCCACTGGTGATCGAATATTTGCAGCTCTCTCACGACGTGGAGCGAGGCGGCGTGCGCATCAGCACCGACCTCGACATCGATATCCGCGATCAGCACGTCCTTCTGGTAGAAGACATCGTCAACACCGGCGTTTCGATGGACTTCGTGCTGCGAAATCTGGCAGAGCGGCAGCCAGCCAGCCTGAAGGTCTGCACGCTTCTCGACAAGCAGGAGCGACGTCTGGTGCCGGTCGACGTCGGTTACGTTGGGTTCACTATCCCCAATGAGTTCGTGGTTGGCTACGGGCTCGATTACCGCGAGCTGTATCGCAACCTCCCCTTCATTTGCGTGTTGAAGCGTGAGGTCTATGAGGCGGACGAACCGGCGCTGGAGCCGCGGGACGAGGCGGCTCCGTCGACGTCGTGAGCCACCCAGAGGTGCAGGACAACATGGATTTGAACGACGTTCTTTCCGAGCTGCGCTCCCAGGCCAATGACGAGAACGTGGCCGGGATGGCACGCTACGGCATCAACCCCGATCAGACTCTCGGCATCACCATTCCGGCACTTCGCGCGCTGGCGAAGCGCATCGGCGTGGATCACGAGCTGGCGCTCGAGCTCTGGTCGACAGGCGTCCATGAAGCCCGAACCCTCGCTGGAATGATCGACGACCCCGCTCAGGTGACTCCGCAGCAGATGGACCAGTGGGCGTCGGAGTTCGATAGCTGGGATGTCTGCGATCAGGTCTGCAGCAACCTGTTCGACCGCACGCCGTTCGCGTTCGACAAGGTCCGCGAGTGGAGTGGACGCGACGAGGAATTCGTGCGGCGCGCCGCGTTTGCGTTGCTGGCGGCTCTTTCGGTTCACGACAAGCGCCCGACGGATAAGGCGTTCATTGATTGTTTTCCACTAATCGTGGCGGCGTCGACCGACGAGCGCAATTTCGTGAAGAAGGCGGTCAACTGGGCGTTGCGGAATATCGGCAAGCGCAACGTCGCGCTGAACGCCTGCGCCGTGGAACTTGCGCGGGAGATTCGGGGCATCGATTCCAAGGCGGCCCGCTGGATCGCATCCGACGCCTTGCGCGAGCTCACCAGCGAAAAAGTGCAACAGATGCTCGCCCGCAAGGCCGCGTCACCCGCACGCTGAATTCCCACCCAGACGTAGTGGCGGGCGTCTCTGCCCGCCTGCGCGGGGCGCACGGCGAGTAACCGAGTGAGGGGAGCGTGACCGCGCGACCAGCGTCCGCTGCGATCTATCCATGTTTTCTCCCAGTGTGCCGTGTCGATTGCGTTGACACCAGTTCTCTGCCGAGCGTGGTTCTCACTGCTGCAACCTTGGATCCTGCGTTGGGTCGGAGTACATGGGCGGGCAACCGTGATCGACCGCTTCCGGGCGCAGTTCGTAATGCCAGGGTTCGTTGCTGTAGATCTGACATAGCCCGTAACGAGCGCCGTGCTCGGACAGCCACACCGTGGCATCGGAGGGCCCGATGTCGACCGCGTTCCCTGTCACGTGGGCAGACGTACTGGGGGTGGCGACCCATCGGAGCGCTTCCGCTTCTGACCCATACTGAGAGATCGCGTCGTGAAGCAGCTGTTCCTGGTACTTCGGCGAACGCCAGCCGCTATTGACGTAGAACTCGACGCCGTCGCTCGCGGCATCCGTCGCGGCCTGGCGCAGGGCACCGAGGAGCGTTGGATCAAGTTTAGCCACCGCCGGGAATTGGTCATCGAAGACCGTCACGCCGTCTGGAACGAGACCGTCCGCCTCGCCAACGGCGCCCTGGGAGTCGCCGGGAAGACTGACGTGCTGGCGATGCGCGACTGGCTCCGCGATGAGAGGTGGTACGGCCGTTGAAGAAGTTGCCGTCAACGCTTGATAGCCGAGGACCGTGTCGGCGGATGGTGTTACCCGCGAAGACCCAGCCGTCCACGTCTGGTAACCGAGGTCCGCGGCGATCGCCAGGATGACCACTGGCAGACCGGCGACAAGGATCCAGGAAATCCAACGGGTTGTTGTTCGTGCTGGTTTGCTGTAACTCATGCCTCCAGTCTGGGCCGCGTCGCGTTGCACGCATGTATGGAGTTTTCGATATGCCGACGATATGCGCCAGGTTGTTAGAATCGGAGCATGCGCGTGTTGATCGTCGAGGACGAGCCCTTTATGGCAGAGGCCATCCGCGACGGCCTACGCCTGGAAGCGATCGCGGCAGACATCGCGGGTGACGGTGACACCGCTCTCGAACTGTTGAGTGTCAACGCCTATGACATCGCCGTTCTCGACCGAGACATCCCCGGCCCCTCCGGCGATGAGATCGCCAAACACATCGTCGCCTCCGGCAGCGGCATGCCAATCCTGATGCTTACCGCTGCCGACCGCCTCGACGACAAGGCCACCGGGTTCGAGCTCGGCGCCGATGACTACCTCACCAAGCCGTTCTCGCTGCGAGAACTCGTGCTCCGTCTCAGAGCGCTCGACCGCAGACGGGCCCACAGCAGGCCACCGGTGCGAGAGATCGCGGGTCTGCGGCTGGATCCGTTCCGCCGAGAGGTCTACCGCGACGGCCGTTACGTCGCGCTGACCCGGAAGCAATTTGCCGTGCTCGAAGTTCTGGTCGCGGCCGAAGGTGGAGTCGTCACCGCCGAAGAGTTGCTGGAACGGGCGTGGGATGAGAACGCGGACCCGTTCACCAACGCCGTGCGCATCACGGTTTCAGGGCTGCGCAAACGGCTCGGCGAACCGTGGATCATCGCTACGGTGGCCGGAGTCGGATACCGCATCGACACAGCACCTGGCACCGGAAATGGCGGAGACTATGGATAGAGCGCCAGGACTGAGCGTTCGCCTCAAACTGACCCTCAGTTACGCAGGCTTCCTCATGCTCACAGGTGCTCTGCTGCTGGTGGCCGGATACTTTTCTCTATCGCGTGGTGTGCACCCGGGTGTGATCTTCATGGTGCGCAGCCACGGGGCACTCCTGCGTGATTTCGCTCCCATCGCGGCCACCGTGATGACGTTCCTGTTGGTGTTCGGTCTGATGGGAGGATGGATTCTCGCCGGCCACATGCTCTCCCCGCTGACCCGCATCACGGACGCGACCCGCATGGCCGCGCGCGGGTCGCTCTCCCACCGAATCCAGCTGGAAGGCCCCAACGACGAGTTTCGCGAGCTGGCCGATGCCTTCGATGCCATGCTCGCGCGGCTCGAAGCACACGTCGCCGAACAGCGGAGATTTGCGGCCAATGCCTCCCACGAACTACGCACCCCGCTGGCGATCACGCAGACGCTTCTCGACGTGGCCCGCAACGATCTGAATCACGACAACGTCGAACTCGTCGACCGCCTCCACGCCGTCAATACCCGAGCGATCGACCTCACTGAAGCACTGCTCCTGCTCAGCCGCGCCGACCAACGGTCCTTCAACCGAGAACATGTCGACCTGTCCCTCATCGCGGAAGAAGCCACTGAAACGCTGCTTCCCCTCGCAGAAAAACGCGGCGTCACCATCGAAACCTGCGGTGAAATGATCCTCAACCATCGGCTCATACACGCTCCTGCTGCAGCTGACGACGAACCTCGTGCACAACGCGATCGTCCACAATCTGCCAGAACAGGGCACCGTCTGGGTCAAGACCAGTGCTCATTCCAAGAATGTGGTGCTCACGGTCGAGAACACCGGTGAGCAGATCACCCCACAGATCGTTTCAAGGCTGAGTGAGCCGTTTCTTCGCGGTACCAAGCGCGTACGCACCGATCACGCAGGTGTCGGCCTCGGCCTGGCAATCGTCAAGAGCATCACCCAAGCACACGACGGAACCCTCACGCTCGCCCCTCGGGACGCTGGCGGACTCCGCGTCACGGTGCAACTACCCGCCGCGCCAACGAGCGTTGGCAGCTGACGATCAGGGAGTCGTCCCCTGATGACCACGGATCGTCGTAGTGGCGGGCGTCTCTGCCCGCCTCCGTGGGGCGCCGGGCGTTTACGGGATGGGGCCGATTACACCTACAGCAGCCGCGAATAGGTTCCCGCTGTCGACGTAAGGCGACTATTTTGACCTGTCATCCTGAACGATGTGAAGGATCTCTCCTCCGGCTGACATCAGGGTGGTGTCGACAACGAAGAGATCCTGAGCGAAGCGCAGCGGAGTCGAAGGATGATAAGAGACACGTGGCGGCATTCCGAGCACGACGAGTGCCACAATCACTGTGGTCATCTACTCAAAATGACAACTTTGCGCCGGGCGCCTATCCCCGACGATGGGCCCCGATGATCAGTACGACTCGTCCGCCACTACCTGTTTCACCTACCCCCTCACCACCCCCGGCAGCTCCGACATGGACGTGACCATGTGGTCCGGCGTCTGGCCCAGCACGTCGAGCGGGCGTCCGGCTCGATTGATCCAGCAGACGTGGAAGCCGAACGCTTTGGCGCCCGCCACGTCGAAGCCGTTCGACGAGACGAAGAGCGTCTCATCGGGCGAGATCCCCAGCCGTTCTTCGACCAGGCGATAGACGGCCGGGTCTGGTTTGAACCGTTTGACGGAATCCACGCTAAGCACGTGATCGAACACGCTGTCAAGTCCGCTGTGCTCCAGCGCCAGGCTCAACATCGCTGGACTGCCATTGGAGAGGATGGCCAGAGGCACACCAGATCCGCGGAGCGCTGCTAACGCTTCGGGCACGTCGGCAAAGGGATTCGGACGGAACCAGGCCTCGAGGAGTCGCTGACGTCCCTCACCGCCGATCTCGGCGCGGTGGAAGTCAAGCGCGTAGCTCAAGGCGTCGCGGCTGACCTGATCGAAGTCGGCGTAGTTTCCAATCAGCGTGCGCAGCCACGAGTATTCGAGCTGCTTGGCACGCCACAGATCGACGACGTCACTCGCCTGCTCACCCAGCGTCTCTTTGGCGGCGTCGAGGACCGACTGCACGTCGAGCAGGGTTCCGTAGGCATCGAAGACGATTACTCGTATCTGACTCATGCTTTCACCTTCCCGTAATGCCTGTGTCTTCAGTGTAACGGCGCCGCGACGTCCACGAATTCCTGCGCGGCTGCCCCTCCGGAGTCGGCTTTACTGTGCGATAGTCTGGGCGAGCATCACAGCCGGCCGAGCCCATCGGCAGACGCTGAATGAGGAATGGATGCGAATCGCTTCGGAGGGAACTGAATGAAGATCGTCATTTCAGCCGATATGGAAGGGACGACCGGCGTCGTCGAGTGGATCCACGTCATGCCGCCGGATCACGCCACGCCGCAGGGCTCGAGCGCGGCCGAATACAGCTGGGCGCGCCTGACCATGACGCGAGAAGTGAACGCCGCCATCGAAGGCGCCATGGCCGCCGGCGCCGAGCAGGTGATCGTGAACGAATCGCACGACGGCATGCGTAACCTGTTGCCGGAAGAGCTGCACCTGGATGCACTCCTCATCAACGGTGCGCACAAGCAGTTGAGTATGGTACAGGGCGTCGACGAGCCGGATGTGGCCGGCATCATCTACACCGGCTACCACGCCAAGGCGGGAACTCCCAACGGCGTGCTCGCCCACACCTACACCGGCTTCGTCCAGGACGTGCGCCTCAACGGCATCTCCGTCGGCGAATACGGCGTCAACGCGGCCACGGCTGGACATTTCGGTGTGCCGGTCATCATGGTCTGTGGCGACGATCACGCCGTGCGCCAGACGCAGGAACTGTTGGGCGAGCGAGTCGTCGGCGTGGCGGTCAAGCGAGGGATCGGCACGATGTCGGCCATCAACCTGCAGCCCGCCAAAGCGCGCGAGCTGATTCGCGCCGGTGCTGAAGAGGCGGTCAAGCGCATTGGTGAAGTCGGGCCCTACAGCCCCGGTTACCCGTGCCGCGTCGAGGTGGATCTCGATCATCAGCAGAAGGTAGATGTGGCCACGCTCCTGCCGGGCATCGAGCGCATCGGTGAGCGTTCCTTCACCTACACCGTCGACAACGGACTCGATCTGATGATCGTCTGGCGGGCGGCCCTCAACGCCGTGATGTCGCGCGCCTACATCTAGTTCTTTGTAGAGATGGAAGAGCGGTGACCGAGATTCAGCTTCCACTGCACGGACCGGGCGGTGAGCCGGTGGACCTGCGACGAACGTTCCTGTCGCACGGCCTGGCGTCGCTGCCGCCGATGGCAGTCGACGACGAAGGAGGCTGGTTCGAGGTCACCCTCCGCCTGCGAGTCTTCTGCGCCACGCACCGTGCGGGTCGAGCCGATTTCGGACGACCTGGCACGCCTGAGCGTCAGTGGTGCAGCGGTCGACGATACTGTCGCCGCCGAGATCCTTCAGCAGGTGCGCCACGTCTTGCGGCTCGACGAGGATTTGTCCGCGTTCTATCGACGCGCCGAGAGAGATACGCGACTGGCTTGGGTCACGAACGGCGCCGGGCGCATGATCCGCAGCCAGACCGTCTTCGAAGACGTGGTGAAGACCATTTGCACCACCAACTGCACCTGGAGCGCGACGCGCCGCATGATCGAGGCGCTGGTCGCCCATTTGGGCGATCCAGCACCGGATGCTCCGGGCGACGGTCCTGTGGGCCGCGCTTTCCCTACTCCATCAGCCATGGCCAACGCTGGCGACGACTTCTACACACAGGTGGCGCGTGCCGGGTATCGCGGCGCCTATCTGCGCAAACTGGCGAGCATGGTGGTCGAGGGCGAAATCGATCTCGAACGCTACGGCACGGTCACTCAGAAAGAACTGCCCGACGATGCGATGGCGAAGGAGCTCCTGGCGCTGCCGGGCGTCGGACCGTATGCCACCGCCCACATCATGCTGATGCTGGGCCGCTACTCCCGACCGATCTTTGACTCATGGACCCGTCCGACCTATGCGCGGTTGATGGGCAAAGAGACGGTCGAGGACGCCGAAATCGAGAAGCGCTTCCGCCGTTACCGTCAGTATGCCGGGCTGGCCTTCTGGCTCTTTGTCACGCGGGACTGGATTTCCGAATCGGAGATCGAGGTGCTCGACTGAGTCAGCTCTTTGGCACGCGCTGACATTTGGGACAGAGGTAGGTGCCGCGGTTGTTCACGCGAGTCTTGATAATGGTGGTGCCGCAGCGCGGGCACGGCAGTCCCTCGCGACCATGCACGAAGGGAAACTCGCCAACCTCCGGCTGAGCTTTGGTGTGGAGGATGTGGGCGCCGCCGATCGGGACGGCATATTCCATGGTGGTGACGATTCCATCATAGAGACGCTTGATCTCGCCCTTGGTCAGCGAGCCGGAGAGCCGTTCCGGATGGATGCGCGCTTGCCACAGGCTTTCGTCGGCGTAGATGTTACCGATCCCCGCGATCACCGATTGATCCAGCAGCGCTGGCTTGATCTTGGTCCCCTTGCGCTTTGTCAGACGCTCCTCGAGGAACTTGCGGGTGAACTCGGGTGCCAGCAGGTCCGGTCCAAGCTTGAGCCCCGCGAGGTATTCGGGCACTTCATCGTGGAGCATGAGCCAGACGCGTGCGAAGTGTCGAATATCGGTCAAGTAGAGGTGGGCATCGCCGTCGAAATCGAGGCGCAAATGGGTCGATTTGTGCGGCAACGGCGCGTCATAGGCCGGAACCGGATGACCGGCCGCAAAGCCAGGAATGCCGCTTCCTCGAGCGACCAGCTGACCGCTCAGCTTGAGGTGGACGACCGTGCTGAAATCGTCAAAGACGAGGAGCAGGTATTTGCCGTAACGCTCGACGCCGGTGAGCGCTTGGCCGCGCAGATCCTCAAGCGAGAGGCCAGCGTCGGAGACGATGAGCTTGGGGAGCCACAGCTCGAAATCAACAACACGGCGCCCAACAAGTTGTTCGGCAATTCCACGTCGCGCCCCTTCGACCTCCGGTAGCTCAGGCATGGGTCATCCTATTCGACGGGTCGCGATTCGAAAGACTTCTTCATTTGCCTTTTCATCCCGGATAGTCGGCCACAGCGGTTTACCACGCTTGTCATTGATTGATTCAAGACTTCTGCCGGAATGAGGCTGCCAACGCCGCCTTGTCATCCTGAGCTAAGCGGAGTCGAAGGATCCCCTCGTCCGGCGTACTGAGAGATCCTTCACTGCCCTGACCCCACTGACTCCCCCTTCACCGGAGGGGGAGAACCATCAGGATGACAATTTTACGATGATCGTCCTGCGGAGAAAGCAATTCCCGGTCGCAGTCTGTCCACGTAGCCAACAGAAAAGCGGCCACGATCAGCCGCCAGAGCACTCAATGTGATGCTGGTAATGTGCACTCAGCCGCGCGTGGCGCCCGACTCCACGTTGAGCAAACCCCAATCGACCTCCCAATATTTCGGGTCGAGTGGATCTACCTTCTGTCGCGAGTCCATGGAATTCCAGATGGTGGGGAAGGCGTAGGTTTCGACGCCGTCGACGATGACCGTTCGCGCTGTACCGCCCGGGCGGTTGACTGGAAAGATCTCGCGTGGTGGTTTGCTGATGAGCTCGGCCTGAAACCAGTCATGCTCCGGACAGCGGCCAGCGTGCATCTGCCACAACAGGTCGGCCGTCACGTCGCCGATGTCTCGTACCCGCACGTCGACCAGTTCGCCACCACAAATTGGGCAGCGCATCGGTGTCTGCTTGTTCGCCGCCAACCTCTGTTGACCTTCCGTGCAAACCGAGTCTTGAGCCGATCAAACTCGCCGTTTGACCCCGTGAGATCGTACCATAGATACACCTCACGGAAGCTAGAGGCTGTACATTAGAGGTCGTCGACGAGCCGCCGGTCTTGCTCATGTGGCGATCCTATGGTACTCGTGGCCTGTCATGAAGTGAGGAGCAGGGCGCCGCGTAGCATTGACCATCCCGGGTGCCCTACAATTTGGCGAACCGCCAAAGCGATGGTCAATGACACGTGGATCTTCAAGGAGGTAGGGGTAGATGCCCGATCAGGCGATTATCGACCAGCTCATCGCAACGTACCGCGATTTGAACATGAAGGTTCGCGGACGGGAATTTGGCTCGGATATCGCGCCGGCAGAGCTCATCGGGAAGAGCGACTCCGTTCCCGCGGTCCTCTTTGCTCTGCGAAATCGTGAGCTCAACGTGTCGCAGGCGGTCAAGAGCTTGCTCCTCGGCGGTGAGGCCACGGGCGACGACGAACCAGCTGTCCTCTCCGAGCAGCAGGTCGCGGCCGGTACGTCTGCAAGGGTGCTCTTGTCGCAGTTTGGGACCGCGCGTGAATCGATTCTCTCGCAGGTGCGCGAGCTTCCCGACGAGACATGGGATAAGACGTTCAAGACGCCTCGCGGGGAGATGTCGTTGCGAGCGTACCTTCAGACGCTTGTCGACCGTGACGCCGAGCGCATGAGTCAGATCGACGCCTTGCTCGGCAAAGTCGGGGTATAGAGAGCGAAATCGAGCGCGGGTTCCTCGGCGGCGCTGCGCCGCCGAGGCTCTGCCGTGCTGTCCGCCCTGCCCCACGAAAACAGGTGCGTAACTGGCACGTCGTCGGGTAAGATACAGGGCGGACGTGGAGCGGCGCCCGAGGCTGTGTCGCTCGATCCCACATGAGATTTCTGCCAGAGAGTTCGTCTGTAGGGTACATGTCGCGATGAGTCGCTATCAGAAGCTCGCGATCGCCGCGGTCGGCGCCGCGTATCTCCTGCTAATCGTCGGTGCCGTCGTTCGCCTGACTGGAGCGGGAGCGGGCTGCGGTTCGGAATGGCCATTCTGTAACGGTCAGTTCGTGCCGAGCGCGACCGGGCATTCGACCGTCTTCGATTTCTCGCATCGCCTCCTCGCATTCCTGACGACCATTCTCGTGCTGGCGCTCGTGGTTGACGGCTGGCAGTGGCGCGCGCGTAAGCCGCTCCTTTTTTGGGGCTCGCTGGTCGCGCTAGTGCTCGTGGCCACTCAAGTCGCTTTGGGCGCGATCACGGCCGTCTCTCACCTTACGCCCTCCATGGAGGTCGCGCACCTCGGCCTGGCGCAGGTCTTCATTGCCGTTCTCCTGATCGTCACATTGCTGGCACTAGCTCCGTGGATCCAGACCGCGACCGGGCGGTCCAGCGGCGGCGCATGGACCGGGCTTGGCTGGACGGCCATGATCGCGTCCGGCTCAGCCTTCCTACTGATCCTGACCGGCGCTTACATGGCGACTGCCAAAACGACCGGCGCCTGCTCGCAATGGCCGCTCTGCGGCGGCCGCATGGTGCCGACCGGATTCACGGCAACCGACATCCACATCATTCATCGCTGGATCGCGCTGATCACCACCATTGCGGTCATTGGCGTCGCCATGCAGGCGCGTCGTCGTCGCTCCGACTCACAGCTGCTCGTCGCTCTCTCGGTTTCGGTGGCGACCATCACCTTCGCGCAGATCTTCGTCGGCGCGGCCAGCATCTGGTTCAACCTCAATCCGATCCTCGACGTGGCGCATCTCGGAGTTGCGACCATCGTCTGGGGCATGTTGCTGACCATCGCTGTGTTGGACCGTATGCTCGCGGTTGGCGAGGTACGGGCACCTATCGCGTCGGAGGGCTGGAAGATTCGCCTGCGTCAGTCGGCGTCAGACTATTTGACGCTGACCAAACCGAACGTGATGATCCTGCTGCTGATTACGACCTTCTGCGGGATGCTGATCGCCGAGGCTGGGCTTCCACCGCTGCGCATCATCTTCTGGACGCTGTTGGGCGGTGCGCTCTCGTCCGGTGGCGCCGCGGCCATGAACCACTATTGGGACCGCGACATCGACGCGATCATGAAGCGGACGAAGAAGCGACCACTGCCGGGCAAGCGCATTCCGGAAGTGCACGTCCCGATCTTCGGACTGACTCTGACGATCCTCTCGGTCTACGTGCTGGCCGTCTTCGTCAATCCGCTGGCGGCGATGCTGTCGCTGGCCGGCAACATCTTCTACGTGGTCGTCTATACCATGTATTTGAAGCGGAACACGCCACAGAACATCGTGATCGGCGGCGCAGCAGGCGCGTTGCCACCGATGGTCGGCTGGGCAGCGGTGACCAATCACGTCGGCTTGCCCGCGTTGTTGTTGTTCGCCGTCGTCTTCTATTGGACGCCGCCACACTTCTGGTCATTGGCGCTCTTCACGTCGTCCGATTACGCGGCCGCGAGCGTTCCGATGTTCCCTGAGGTCTACGGAGAGCCGGAGACCAGACGGCACATCTTCCTTTATACGGTGATGCTGGTCATCACGACCCTCTTCTTCTTCCCGCTGCGCATCATGGGGCCGTTCTACCTGGCGTCCGCGCTGATCCTGGGCGGGATCTTCCTTTACAAGACGTATCACCTCACGCGGCACCCGGCCGATCAAAAGCAGATCGCCAAGAACGTCTTCTTCTATTCGGTCTATTACCTTGGATTGATCTTCGCGGCCATGGTGGTCGACCGCATCCTCTTCTTCGGGCACTTCTAGCAGCGACTGTACGGGCGACGCATGCGTCGCCCACCGCATGACCCATTCACCAACGCCGTTCGACGGCAACCAACGTGTTGGCTCCTACCGCGTGATCGCCCCGGTCCTCCCGGGAACACTCGCCGCCCACCACATGACCTATTCAGCGACGCCGTTCGACGGCAACCAACGTGTTGGCCCCTACCTCGTGATCGCCCCGGTCCTGCCGGGAACACTCGCCGCCCACCACATGACCTATTCAGCGACGCCGTTCGGCAGCAACCCACACGTTCGCTCGTAGGGGCGAAGCTTGTCTTCGCCCAAGCTGTGATTGAGGCAATGTCAAGCAGGATAGCCGTCCCTGAGTTTCGGGCGAAGTCAAGCTTCGCCCCTACCGCAGGTTGAGGTGGCCGCCTTCAACCGGGCTGAGGAGCGCGAACGTGGAGGGCGACGCATGCGTCGCCCGTACAGACGGATGGAGTGCTGCGGTCAAGCTTCGTCGACGGTGATCTGCTCGAGGGTCGCGTCGAAAACCACCGGCGGGCAGTTCCTCAGACGGGCCATGTAATAGGCGTCGACGAACTCACCACCGCGGTAGGCGTAGGAGCGCAACGTCCCTTCGACGACGAAACCGAAGCGCTGGTAGAGCCGAACGGCCACCTCATTATCGACGTAGACCTGAAGGTCGATCCGCAGCAGGTTGTACCAGTTGTCGGCCAACTCCATGAGGGAGTTCATGAGCGCCGTGCCGACCCCACGTCCCTGAAAGTCGTCGTGCACGGCCATGCCGATCGATCCGGAGTGCGCCCGGCGACCACGGTTGAGGTGCAGCCCGGCATCGCCGATCACTCGTCCGTCGATCTCCGCGACAAGCATTCGGTTGAACGGGTCCAGTCGAAAGCGCTGCTCGGTGTCGGAGATTGACTGGAACGGCAAGCCGAGCGTACCGGCGCCGGCTCTCGGCTGGTTGTGCAGCTCCGTTATCGCGGGGAAGTCAGCCTGACTCATCGCCCGGATGACGACGTCGTTCGCCATGTTCAGCACCTCCGCCTTCGCCGACCCGCCTTCTTCCAGGTCCGTCAGGAATCAATCCCGCTCAGCCAGCCGCCACGCTTCCAGTCGTGCGAATCGAGATCGCGCAAGAAGGGGACGACGAGTCCGGCGATGGCTTTGACGATCGCCTCTCCTTCTTCTGCACTCGCCATCGGCCGCGCGGCCGGAATAGCCTTTCGGCACAGTCCCCTTGAAGTTGCCGACCACGCTTACCGGATGCCCCAAGCTGCTGATTCGGTTGGTTCACCGCAAGGTCGATCCGTGCCGTTTCGGGAGCGCCATACAGCACGAGAGACATCTCCGACTGTCCGGCATGATCGAGGTCGATATCCCAGTTGCCCTCCAGCGCCCGTCGCGCCGCGCCTTGCCAGCCGCCGATCATGGCAATCTCAATCCCGTGGTCCTGGTATAGGGAGCGCGCCGCCGACTCGGCCGCGGGCGGGTTGCCGTCGTGCGCCGTCAGGATGGCGATCTTGCGGATGCCGTGGGTCATCACCGATTCGATAATGTCTCGAATCATGAGAGAGAGCGTCTCGGGGCGCAGCGATACGGTCCAGGGGAAGTCGATGTGGTGGAAGCTGACGCCGTAGTCGAGTGCGGGCAGCACGATCGTCTTGCCCAGCTCGCGTGCGATCCCCTCGGCCAGCGCCTCGGCGCCAATCGTGTCGGTTCCATAGGGCAAATGGGGCCCGTGGTATTCCGTCGCGCCGACCGGCAGGATGGCCTTGTCGAATCCGCCATCGGACACAGCCTGCCCGCTCATACGCGCCAGACGAACCTCCGGTGTAGCTGGTCGAAGTGCCATCTTTCCCCCTCTCGTGGCAATCGAGGTTGCCCTCAGAGCAGATGCTCGCCGTGTGCGAAGAGCGCGGGCGTGCCGCCGGTGTGCAGGAAGAGGACCGAACCCTGCGGCGAGAAGCGCCCCTTGCGGATGTGATCGATCATGGCGGCCATGGCTTTGCCGCTGTAGACCGGGTCCAGGAAGATCGCCTCGTTGCGGGCCACGAGCGCGATAGCTTCCATACAGCCTTCGGTCGGCACGCCATAGGCCGGACCTGCGTAGCCCTCGTCATGCACGAAATCCGCGTCCTGCAGATTGACTGCCGCGGCCGAGCATCCCGGCCGCCTGCTCCACGATCTCGGCAGCGCGGTTGGAGCGATCACCCGTCCCTGGGCTGACTGCCACCCCATAGACCTGATAGGGCGCGTTGTACAGTTTGGCGCCCAGGATGAGACCAGCCTGCGTGCCGCGCGAGCCGCTGGCGAAATACAGGCGTGAAGGCGACTCCCCCATCTCGAAGAGCTGCGAGACCATCTCCAGCGTTGCGGAGGCATAACCGAAGGCGCCGATGGCGTTCGATCCCCCGCCGGGAATGATGTAGGGGCGGTCGCCCTTGCTTTCGAGCTGCTCGGCCAATTCCTCCATGGCCTCTGGCGCCGTCTTGCCGGAATCGGGCAAGAGCAGATGGACCTCGGCATCGAGCAGGCGATCGAGGAGGAGATTCCCCTGCACTTCGGGATTGTCGTCGGCCGAGGAGAGGACGAGCGCACGCGCGCATGCCGACCAGACGTGCGGCGGCCGCCGTCATGCGAGCGTGATTCGACTGCACCGCGCCTGTCGTGATGAGGACGGTCGAACCCTGGCTCATGGCGTCGGCCACCAGGAACTCAAGTTTGCGCGCCTTATTGCCGCCAAAGGCGAGGCCGGTAAGGTCGTCTCGTTTGATCAGGATGCGCGGACAACGCTCCGCGCCGCCGAGTGCCTCGCGCAGACTGCGGCGCTTCCTGCAACGGCGTCGGCAACGTCGCCAGGCGAACGCGTGGCTGAGCTCCGATCGACATGTCATCTCCCGTCAACTGAGGTGCAGCTGTATTTGCTCTGCACGCCAACGGAAAGCGAACCGCGTGCTTCGTCAGCGGACCGTCGAGCAGGGCAACAATGGTGGCACTGGCCCAATGAGTCAAGGCTTACCGGATTGGTTGTCTACGAGGTCAGGCGCCTTCAAACATGATCATGTTGCCGGTGGACGCCTCAAGTCTCAGTTGCTTGAGTGGCGCGTATTCGGGCGAGTCATACCACGCACGTAGGCGCTCCATGCTGGGAAAGCGGATGAGCACGATCGGCGGCAGATGCAGATCGCCCTCGAGCGACTCTACCTCCGCACCTCGTGCCACCATCTCACCACCGAACAGCTCGTTGATCGGACCAACCTGACGAACATACTCAGCCCACTTCGCTTCGTCCAGCAGCGTCTGCCGCACATAGAGTAGATAGCCCGCCACGTTGACCCCTTCCATTGAGAACGATTATGGACTGTTGCTGTTGAGTCTCTGACGTTTATTGTTCCTGCACCCGGAAGAGCTCGTGGACCAGCGTCGGCTCGCGGAAACCGAGGCCTTGCGCGATACCCCCATAGACCGGGTCGGCGGCTGAGAGGCGCTCTTCCTCCTCTAGCCGGTTGGCGTCTGGGTAGGTGAAGACCATCACCACCAGGTTCATCGGACCGGCAAGCCCGTGGAGGATGCGCGGCACGGCCCAGCCCCGTTCGGCTCGATAGGCGCGCCACGTTTCGGCTGCCTGGTTGAACTCGGCGAGACGTCCATACTCAACCTCGCCCCGGACGTGTAGCTCCACCATCATGGCCGCCTCCATTTGCCTCTGCCGGTCGTCGACGTGCAGATCATACTCGAGATCGGCTGAGCCTCAGGACGTTGACTGACCAGGTCTGTAGACATCCCGTTCGGTCCATGTTAGAACAAATGTACGATCTTTGCGTCCGGTTCGACCGAATATGTCACCGCATCAACAGTCACAATCGAGAACTCCAGACGAAGGGGATGACGAATCATGCAGACGCTATTGCAGCTAGCACGCTACAACGACTGGGCTAACGCGCGCGTCTTTGACGTCTGCGCGGCGGTCGCTCAAGACCAGCTGAGCGACGAGGCGAAGGGCACCTATGGGTCCGTCGGCGAGACGCTGGCGCATCTGGTTGAGGTGGAAGATATCTACCTGCTGATGCTGCGCGGAGACGACGTTGGTGCGGTGACAAAAGACGACAGCTACATGACCCATGATGCAACCTGGTTCGCCAGTCGTTCGCGCGAGTTGGGTGACCGCTATCGCGATACGCTCAACGCGAACAATGAAGACTGGCTCAGCGAGACCTTCGTGGTCCCCTGGTTCGGCTTTCCGATTACCCGCCGGGACGGTCTGCTACAGACCTGGACGCACTCGGCGCAGCACCGGGCGCAGGTCCTTTCCGCGCTCGGATCACACGGTATCGAGGTGCCGGACGTCGACTACATCTACATGCTGTCGCTCGAGCAGGAGAATCAGGCCTGAGAGAAACGGAACGGGCGCCACCGGCACGTGACGATGGCGCCCGTTCGAACTGTGCCTCAGGCGGCGCTATTTGTGCGCGTCAAGCCAGGCCGCGGTCTGCGCGAGATGTGACGAGTAGCCCATCTCGTTGTCATACCAGGCGGCCACCGACACCAGTGATCCGTCTAGCACCTCAATCAATGGCAGGTCGATGATCGAGGCGTGTGGATCGCCGACGATGCGGGACGATGCCCATTCTCCCTCCAGCACCCCCATTACGCCCTTCATCGGCGCCTTGGATGCCGCCTCGCGGAAGGCGTTGCGGATCTCCTCCGCTGATGCCTGCCGCTCCAGCACAGCGTTCAGCTCGGCGATGCTTCCGGTGCGCGTCGGCACGCGATAGGCCTTGCCGGTGACGTTCAGGTTTGGCCAGATGAATTTGAGTGCCTTCGCCGCGCCGGATGAAGACGGGATGATGTTCTCGGCGGCCGCCCACGAGTCTCGCACGTCCTTCATCGGCTGATCGGTAAGAGACTGCGAATTGGTGTACGAATGGACCGTCGAGAAGAACCCCCGCTCCAGTCCGAAATTCTCCAGCAGAACTTTGACGACCGAGGCGAGTGCGTTGGTTGTGCAGCTCGCCATGCTGATGATGTGGTGGTGCTGCGGATCGAACTGCTCCAGGTTGATGCCGTGCAGTAGCACCGCGTCGCAGTCGTCGAGTGTCTTGCTCGGCGCACTGACCAGGACATGTTTGGCACCACGATCGAGATGCGCTTGAGCACCGGAACGCACGGTTGCGCGCCCAGTGCAATCGATCACCAGATCGACGCCGAGCGCCGACCAATCGGGAAGTTGCTCCATCGAGTTGATGTACTTGATCTCGCGGCCGCCGATGATGATTTGATCGTCGCTGGCCGAAACCTCTTCGGGCCACAGCCCGTAGTTGCTGTCCGCCTTGAAGAGAGCGGCGAAGCTCTGCGCCGTGCGGATGTCGGAAATCGAGATCGGGACAAAGAGATCGTGAGAAAGCGCGGCTTTGAGGGACGACCGCCCGATACGACCGAAGCCGTGAATCGCGATGCCTGCCATGTTGATCCTTTCTTGATCGGTGGAGCGACGCAGCGTCGCTGTCTGTCGGAACCGAATCACGAGAGTTCCAGGATCAACAGCATTTGACGTTCCAGGTTTATGCCCGTCACACGTCAGGCATGAAGCGGTTTCGCGCCCAGTTCCAGAGAACTGGGTGCAGATCGATTGGAGCGAGGTCGAGCTCGTGCGAAACCGCGCGCCAGATCCCTTCCACTTGTTGGGGTGTTGCGCCTTTATCCGCCAAACCAAGGTGGATCGAGCTTTTGATCACGTTCGTGTCGGGGATGATCGATATATGCTCGAGATTGGTTAGTGGCGCATCGGTGAAGCGGGAGATGATGAATAGCCAGTAATTCGAGAGCTTTCGTCCGCCGAGGTACGGAAACAGGTCTCGTTTCTCATGCTGGAGATTCTGGATGACGCGCCTGGCATCGAAGTTGGCTTCCGCCAGCACGTTGCGCGGGTCGCCATCGTAGTGCTCGGCGAGTGTGCGGCAGATCATCGTCCAGATCTGCGGGTGCCGGTTGATCTGTATCGCGAGGCGGTGTTTTGACAGTCCCTCCCGCACTTCGGGGGCATCGCGCCTCATCACCTCTTCCGGATCGAACAGGTAGCGACATTCAGCATCTTGAAAGGTAGTCAGGGCGCTGCGCCACAGCCCGATTGAGCTGCGACGGAAGTTGAGACAGCACGCCAGGGTGAAATAGAGGTAGTTTTCCCGGCTCCCGAGCGGCAGATTGGGATGGACCTCGTGCTGCTCGGGATCCGGGATGTGATCTTGCTGGTAGTGGGCGTGGAGTCGCCGGACTCGCTCGACTAGAGCGTCATCTAGCTGAATTCGCTGAGTCAACTAGCTTCCCTCACTCCTGGCCCTTCTCCACACCCACTGCGTAGGTACCCGGCAGGAGAGGGGAGACGACTTACCAACGTTGATTCGTCGTCTCCCCTCTACCGCTCGAACGGGATGCACCAGTTGTGAGCGAAAGAACGGCCGGAGATGAGGGCCGCTTGCGGCTTACTTCTTCGCCATGGCCTCCTGGATGCGCTGGGCCGTGATCGGCAGCGTCGAGACGCGCGCGCCGGTGGCGTTCGCGATGGCGTTGGCCACCGCCGCGGCGGTCGGGATGACCGGCGGCTCGCCGACACCCTTGGCCCCGTACGGTCCCGCTTTGGAGGCGAGCTCGACCAGCTTGACCTCGATGTCCGGCACCTGTTCGGCCTGCGGCAGACTGTAGTCCATCAGGCTCGGGTTCAACGGTTGACCGTTGTCGTCGTAGACCAGTCCTTCGTGCAGCGCCCAGCCGATACCCTGGGTCGCGCCACCCTGGATCTGACCGATCACCAGCGCCGGATTCAGCGCGGTGCCGACGTCCTGCGCCACGAACATCTGGCGCAGCTCGACCTCGCCCGAGTCCGGGTCAACGTGCATCTTGACCATCTGGGCCGAGAAGCCGGGAGCACGGTCCTGCACGGCGGACTTGCCGTTGCCGTAGACCGGCTCATACTTGCCGCCGAAGGTCATGCTCAGTGCGGCAACCTGCCCCAGAGTCATGGTCTTGTCGGGTGAGCCCTTGACCTCGATCACGCCGTTTCGCATGACCAGGTCTTCCGGCGCCACCTCGAACTCGATTGCCGCGATGGCCAGCACCTGTTCCCTGGCGTTCTCAGCCGCCGCGCGCACGGCCGGGCCAAGTGTGTAGGTGATCTTGCTGCCGCCGCTCATTCCGGTATACGGAGCGCTGTCGGTATTGCCGGTGACGATCTTGACTTTGTCGACCGGAACGTCGAACACCTCGGAGCAGATCATTGCCATCACGGTGTTGGTACCGCTGATGTCGACCGAACCGAGGGCTAGCGAGAGCGTGCCGTCCGTGTTGACGCGCATGTTGGCGGCGCAGGGTTCGATGCCGCCCGGCCAGCCGCCGACCGCCACGCCGACGCCGACATTGGCCTCTTTGCCACGCTCTTTCCACATCGGATGATCGCGCATGGCCTCGAGCACCTGCTTCAAACCGATCGCCGGCCAGGGGGTGTTGTTTGGCTGCGGATCGCCCTCCACCGAGCAGTTGTACAGGCGGAACTCGAGTGGATCCCAGCCGAGAGCGCAGGCCATCTCGTCGACCTGCTGGTCGATGGAGAATGTCGCCTGCGGCGCGCCCGGTGCTCGATATGCGCCGACGCCCGGCTTGTTGGTCAGAACTTCGTAGCCAACCAGATCGAGATTCTCGCAGCGGTAGTAGCCGCCCATGGCCATCAGCGCCACGTTGACCGGGGTGCCGGAATAGCAGCCGGAGTCGAAGACCACCTTGCCCTGAACGGCCGTAATGCGCCCGTCCTTGGTGGCACCGGTCTTCAACGTCATGACCGAGCCCGGGGCTGGCGTGGCCAGCAGGAACTCTTCCATGCGGGTCAGGACGATCTTGACCGGACGATGCGTGCGCAATGCCAGCGCACCGGCCAAAGGCTCGAGCAAGACTGTCTTGCCGCCGAAACCGCCGCCAACCTCCATCGGAATGACCGTTACCTGGTTCTGCGGGATGCCCAGCGTGTCAGCGGTCATGTTGCGCGCATAGAACTGGCCCTGCGTGGCGGTGTAGATGGTCAGATTTCCCAGCGGATCGGGCACGGCCGTGGTGGCATGCGGCTCGATATAGCCCTGATGCACGAACGGCGTGACGTAGGTGCGCTCGACCACGACGTCCGCCTCGGCGAACCCCTTGGTAACGTCCCCCCGCTTGAAGGCCAGCGCGTTGGTGACGTTCGGACCGAGCTCGGAGGTGTCGATCTCCTGTCCACCCGAGACGGTGGCGTGCGCCTGCGCTTCTGCCGAGCCGCCCTCCTGGCCCGCCTGGCGGACCGATGGCGCATTCAGTTTCATGGCCTCGATCGGATCGACGTTGACGCCGAGCGATTCGTACTCGACGGTGACCAGTGATGCGGCCTCCATGGCGGCTTCTTCGGTGTTCGCCAGGACGACCGCGACCGGCTGACCGTAATAGACGACCTTGTCTCGCGCGAGCATGGCGCGAGCCCGCTCCGACGGCTCCGGGCCGCCTGGCAGCAGATCCTTGCCCGTGAGGACGTCGACGACGCCGGGCACTGCCTTGGCCGCGCTGACGTCGATGCTCTTAATGCGGGCGTGCGCCTGATACGCCGTGGTCAACCGCGCGTGCAACATGCCCGGCAGGTTGAGATCAGCGGTATACAGTGTCTGCCCGCGGACTTTCTGAGGTGAATCAATGCGGGGGATTGATTGCCCGATTGTTGTGGTGGCTGCCATCTTCCCTCCTTGGGTGATCTATTGAGTCACGCGTCTGGTATCTTCCGCTGATTCGCGCGCATCCGTCAAGGCTCAGGGCCTGGTAAGTAAACGAGCATGCTGCAGACGCCTTTCCTCACGAGGACCTGTCAACCCTGTCATTCTGAGGGCGCAGCCGAAGAATCTCTCATCGATTTCGAGAAGTACTCGTTTCGCGTACAAGGAGATCCTTCACTGCGGTCCAGGATGACAATTGTGAGTTGGTCACTGGTGTGACGGCAGAACCCCTCGGCAGTTCCCACTCAATTTCCGTGGCTCGCTAACTCCTCGGCTCCCAGACGGCCGAGCAGCACGTCGTAGTGCTCGGGATCGCTCCCGGGATGCCATTCGAAGCGAGCGCGTTCGAAATACTGCACCGTCGTGCCGTCTTCAGTGAACTCGGAGCTGATCGGATAGCCGAAGAGCGCCAGCCCGCCGAACTGCTCCCAGTAGGCGTAGAATCCGCCGCACAGGTTGTGGCTGGTCTCGTCGAAGTAGACGCACCCATCCTGGTCTCGCGGCGTCGATGCCTGGAACGCCAACTCTCCAGCGGTTTGACGCGCCGCCGTGAGTTCGTCCCCGAGCAAACCCAGAATCACGTCATAGTCGTCAGGAGCCGCCCCGGGATGCCACTCGAAGCGAGCACGTTCGAAGTACTGCACTTCCGTGCCGTGCTGATCGATTTCTCCACTGAGTGGATAGCCGAAGATCTCAAGGCCCCCATGCTGACGCCAGTAGCGCAGAAATCCATTGCTGACGGAGTAGCCCGTCTCCGGGAAGTACTCGGACGTCTGCACGGGATAGGCGGCATCGAAATAGTCCCACACTGCCTGCGACACGGCGTACCCGTTGTCGTACGACTGGCCTTCACTATCGGTGAAACTGGCGAGATAGGAGATCGCGTAGGCGAGCGATTCCCCTTCTCGGTTAACCACAACGATCCCGGTGTCATTCCAGGTGTTGTAGGGGTCATCGAGCCAGCCCGGCTTGTGATAGAAGAGGGCGCCGTCCGGCAGCGGTCCCCCAACTGAGCCGTTCTGCCAGTCTTCCGGGAGCGACATGAGTTCAAGGACGTAGTCGGTGCTTTCCTTTGAGAGGATTTGCCCTCGATATAGCTTGGCCAGAACCATGTTGAGGTCGTCGCTGGTGAGCAGGTTGTCCGCGGCTAACCCAAGATCGATCTCCGGGTGATCGGGCGGGCTGTCGAGAATCGTGCCGGTCGTGCCCAGTCCCTGCGCAACCGTGTTGATGTACG
Organism: uncultured Chloroflexia bacterium; assembly: GCA_963815715.1. GTDB lineage: Bacteria > Chloroflexota > Chloroflexia > Thermomicrobiales > Thermomicrobiaceae > CALAGB01. Next base: position 627,442 of record CAWFHU010000002.1, read on the forward strand.
CCGTTCCAGCCACGATGTCGCCGTCGCCGAGCAGGTCGATCAGCTCATAACTGGATTCATTGTCACTTTCCCCCATCATGAGTCGCATGCGTTCATCGACGTCTGACTGATCGATCGTGCCCGCGTCGATCTGTTGCGCGATGGCGATAGCCACGAAAATCTTGATGGTCGATGCGGCCGGCTGTTCCACTTCACCGTTGACCGAAATCGATTGTCCGGACTGCAAATCTGTGACGCTGACGGCGTAATCCCCATTCCAGGACGAGAGGATGTCGTTGAGCTCCAAGCGCAGCCCGTCCAGGGTTGCCGGTGGAGCGTCCGCGGCAACTGAAGCAGGAAGAATCGACGCGATCACCAACAGACAGATGGCAATACGATATCCGCGCCTCACGCGATCTCCTCACACGGAAGCGACGCCAATCGGTCTCCGTCGATCAGCCGGCGACGGGAGGATGGTTTGTGTCGACTGGACCCTGGCATGGGTACTCTAACGCACGTTCCGGAAAACGCAAAAGGTGCACCGGTGCTGGGATGACCGTCACACTTGAGACGCGGGCCTGCCGATCGAGGATTTGCTGGAGAGGGTGGGCCATCCCGTCACGATATCGTGACGGGATGGAGTGGAAGCGGTTTGCGCCTGGGTCCGGTCTACAATGTCTTGACCAGGGCGATCAGGGTATCGGCCTGGTCGTTGGTGAGAGTGCGACCACGCTGGGCGTTGACCGAGTTGATGTAGAGGTTGACGTAGATCGATTTCAGCATGGCTGAGTTCCCATTCACGGCGATCCGGACGCCGTTGAGCTCGGTGTCGAGCTGGAAGCGCGCGATCCCGTTGGACTCGAACTGGTTGGTGAGATTGGTCAGCGCATTCGGCGTCACCACCACCGTGAAGGAGACCGAGCCGTCGCCGGAGTTGCCGGCCTTGTCGGTGGCCGAGGCGCCGGAGCTGTTGCTGCCGATGGCGAAAGAGTAGGCGGGACCGGTGATGTCGGCGCAGGTGGTCGTATCGATCCCCGAGAGCGCGTCACTGGCCGTGCAGGTGATGCTGACCGTCTGGTCGACCGTGTAGGTTCCTGCATTGCCGGAGTAGGTGACCGTTGGTGGGGTCAGGTCGATGTTGACCGAAGCGCTGTCGACCGTGGTGCTGTTGCCCGCATTGTCCACTGCGGTCCCGGAGACCGTCTGATTCGCCCCTTCCCCGCTAATGACCTGATCCGACGGACACGACGCCACACCCGAGCCCGCATCACTGCAGGTCCAGTGGATGGTGACCGACGTGTTGTACCAGCCATTGCCGTTGGGACTGGCGATCGCCACGCCACTGATGGTCGGTGCCGTTGTGTCGATCTTGACGGCCGGACTGCTCGACCGTCGTGCTGTTGCCGGCCTTATCAACGGCTGTGCCGGATGCGGTCTGGCTGGTCCCTTCACTCGTGATGACGGAGTCGCTGGGGCAGGTCTCGATCCCGGAGAGCGCGTCACTGCAGGTCCAGTGGATCGTCACCGACGTGTTGTACCAGCCGTTGCCGTTGGGGCTGGTGGTCGGAGCGCCCTGATCGTTGGGGCCGTCAGGTCGATGTTGACGGGGGTGCTGTCGACGGTGGTGCTGTTCCCGGCGTTGTCGACCGCGGTGCCGGAGAAGTGACTGGTTGGCGCCTTCTCCGCTGATGACCTGGTCAGACGGGGCAGGTCGCGATGCCGGAGAGCGTGTCGCTGCAGGTCCAGTGGATCGTCACTGAGGACTTGTACCAGCCGTTGCCGTTGGCGGCGACCGTGGCGTCGCCACTGATTGTTGGCGCCGTCAGGTCAATCTTGACCGTCGCGCTGTGATGTGGCGTCTCCTCGTTCCCCGCGTTATCGGTGCTCCAGAACTCGACCGTATGGGTTCCCTCGGTACTGATCGTCACCGGCGTGGAGTAGGTCTGCGGGGTGCCGTCCACCGAGATGAAGGTGGAGGCGACACCCGAGCCGCCGGAATCGACCGCTGAGAGGCTGACCGTGACCGCCTGATGGGTCCACGCACCGAAGGTGTAGGCGGTGGTGTCGGCATTCTTGGCACTGGCCGTCGTGGTGGGTGGGGTCTTATCGGCCACATCGAAGCTCTGCTGAACGTCGGTGGCAGCGGTGTAGTTGGTGTCTCCCGGCCTGGCTGGCGGTGATGGTGCAGGCCCCGGAGCTCACGATGGTGACCATGCTGCCGGAGACGGTGCAGACCGGTGTGGTCGAGCTCGAGAAGGCGACGGTTAGACCAGACGTAGCGCTGGCGTAGCTGCTGATGTCAAAGGGCGCATCCAGAGTCGATTTGGCCGGCAAGCGACGACAGGTCGAACGTGATGGTCTGGCTGGCCTGGGCGACGCTCAAGGTGCCGCTGCCGTTGGAGCTGGAGTAGCTGCCATTCCCGGCGAAGCTGGCGTTGACGTAGTTCGAGTGGCTGCCGCCGCCGATCCCGCTCAGGCTGACGTTGCTGAGTGTGGCCACGCCGCTGCCGTTGGTGTTGGCCGAACCGACTGACGTGCCGTTGAGCTTGAAGCTGACCGAAACCCCTGAGACACCCACGCCACTCGAGGCTAGCGTGGCAGTCAGCGTCGCCGTGCCGCCGTACGTCCCCGAGCCGGAGACGTTACTCATGGTCGTGCTCTTGATCGGGTTGACCGCCCCGAACTCGTAGGCTCCGGCGTCGCACGTGTTGCCTGTGGTTGCACGTGTGTAGCCGCGCTGGTCGGTCGGAAGCGTCGGACTGCAGGCATCGGCGTTGATGGCGACGCTGCCAGAGCCAAGCGCGATCGTCTTGGTCGGTCCGCCGTTGTCAGCCAGCGAGCCGAGCTTGAGATCGGCGGTGCTGACCTGAGTGACACCGCAGGTGCCGTCGTCGTCGAAGCTGCCGCCGCCGTTGTTTGTGGTCCCGTTGGTGACACAGTTCCCGCCGAAGTTGAAGGTGCCATCCCCAGACCGCGGGGGTCCATTCGCCAGGATCGTGTTCTTGATCGTCACCGTTCCCCCGAGAGCCAGGTAAATCTCGTCACGGGTTCCGTTTAGGATCCCATTCGCCCACCAGTTGGCATGGTTGCCCACGATGGTGCTGTTGACGATGGTCATGGTGCCGGAATTGGCGATCGCCCCTCCGGCTTCGGCGTTGTTGCCTGTGAAGGTGCTGTTGGTGATCGTCATGGTGCCGCCCCCGTTGGCGACACCCGCTCCAGAGCCGTCGCCAGCCCAGGCATCCGCCGTGTTCCCGGTGAACGTGCTACCACTGATGTTCGCGGTGCCGCCGGCAATGGCGATGCCGCCGCCGATTTCACTGACGGTGTTGTTGCTGAAGGTGCTGTCGGTGACGTTCAGCGTTGCCGCAAGGCTGAAAATACCGGCACCCTGGGCGTGCGTGCTATTGCCGTTGAAGGTGCTATTGCTGACCGTCACGGTGGCCAGGGTATTGAGGATCACGCCGCCGCCGATGAGCCCGGTGTACTGATTGTTGTTGAAGGTGCTGTTCTCGATCGTGACCGGACCTTCGCTGGTGATGACCCCACCGTAGTTGACCTGGTCGCACGTCTGACATGAGCTATACGTCCCGCCCAGCCCGTTGACGAAGGTGAGGTTCTTCAGCGTGAGTGAAGCGGATTGGGCCACAAAGAACATCGACGTCGCTCCGTGGCCATCGAACGTGATCGACTGCCCAGCGCCGTCGAGAGTGAGGTCCTTGCTGATCAGGAATTCGTACGTGGCATAGCCGAGCGTAATCGTGCCGCTGCAACTGAAGTCGATCGTGTCCCCGGATGACGCGGAGCTGATCGCGTTATGAACGGACTGCGCGTCGCAGGTAGAAACGGTGATCGTGCTGGCCGCGGCCGCGGGAGCAACGGTGCCTCCCATCGCCCACACCGCAGCCAAGATCAGCGTGATAAACAGCGCCGTGATCCGCGTTCGTCTACCATTTCGCGACATTGTTCCTACCCTCCCCAATCAGCCATGTGACGATCCCTCGTCAGAGACCCTTCTGTGCGACGACATTGCTGACGCTCAGCGGCGCTGATTTCAGCCGCCAGCGCTCTACGATCTGCTTCACGTCGTTCAGGGTGGTCAGGTCTTCGCAGATGCAGATCCCTGTGACATGCCCCTCGTCGTCCTGGAGGGCGACGAAGTTCACGAATCCCGGCAAGTCGCTCAGCGACTTCGTCAGGGAACTGGACAACTTGGAACCGACTTCGACTTCAAATGTGACCGCGTACATTTCGTGCCCGCCGTGCGTACGACTGGTACCACGTGGCCCGGGCCCCGTTGCGCCAGCCTCAACCCTGAACGTGTTTCGAGTATGAGCAGCGCGTGGCCCTTCGGCATCTAGAGGTTCTAGAGGCGGGCTCTAGATTTCTATGGAGACGTGAGTTTGCGAGGGGGTATAGGGCGATGAGGGCCGCCAGCCTCAGCCCTCAAAGATTCTCGATGTCGTCAATCTGTGCGGCGAGCCAGGCCGCAACCTGTACTCTGGAACGGAGCTCGAGCTTCTGGAGTATGTGGTGGACGTGGCTGCCGACAGTGCCGATCGACACGAACAGCGCGTCGGCGATCTGGCGGTCGGTCTGCCCAGCGGCGAGCAAGCGCGCAACTTCGAGCTCGCGTCGCGTCAGTAACGAGGGGGACGCTGAGGCAGCTGGCGATTCGATTCCGGCGTCGCGCCGTCGGACCAATATCTCCTGGGCGATTGCCGCCGATTCAAGCGGGTCGAGGGCAGAGCCTGTGGCTTGCGCTTGCTCGAACCAGCTTGCGCTGCGCAACGTATCCACAACCGCACTGAATGGCTTGAATGTGACGCCGCCAACGGGGCTTCCGAGTCGCTCCGTCGATGCCTGTGCCGCCGCGTACAGGGTGATGGACTCCCGCAGCGCTCCCACGTCGTGGAGGATCTCGGCAAGGGCCAGCAGATCGAACGCCACGAACCAGCGGTCCCCGAGCCGAGCATGGGTCCGGAGGGCATCGATTCCGAGACTCAGTGCTCTCGCGAAGTCACCGCCTCGTCGCTCTTCCCGGCACAGCAGGATTTGCGCGACGGCCGTCTGGCGATGATCACCCATCGCGTCCAACGCTTCAACAGCCGAGGCGAGCAGACTCCTGGAAGCGACCGGCTCATCCAGGAACCCAAGGGTCGACCCGAGATTCAACATCGAAATTGCGATCCCCTGAGCATCGCCGAGCTCACGGAACCGGTCCAGCGCCTCGGAGAGTGTCTCTTTTGAAAGCTGCAACCTGCGCTGCAGACGATAGACCTTGCCGAGCTCGATCAGCGCGGACGCGATACCCGATCGGTCGTCAATGGCGCGAGCGATCTCAAGGCTCCTGAGCTGCAACGACTCGGACTCGGCGTAACTGGAGTCAGACGCGTCTTCGAAGTGGAAAGCGATTCGTCCGGCTCCAAAGTAGGCGCGCATGCGCAGGGCAGGGTTCGCGTTCTCGGAGCGGTCGAGCACCTGGCTCAGCCAACGGAGCCCTTCATTCAAGTGCCCATGACCCACCCAGAACGGGACGAGCGCAGTGGCCAGCCGCAACGGGATCGATGGGTCCGCGTGCTTCTGGGACCACTCCAGTGCCAGCCGCACGTTACCTTGAGATCGTTCCATCCGATGGAACCAGTCCTCCTGGTTCGGTCCTCGCAGCTCGATGTCGGACATCTCTGCGAGCGAGAGGAACGCCGCGGCATGTCGCGCTCGCGTCTCGTCGGCGTCAGCGCTCTGTTCCAACACTGAGGCGGCAAACTGACGAACCGGCTCCAGCAGGTGATACATCACCACCGGAGCTCCCGCTGTGGCAACCACAAGCGACTTGTTGACGAGACCGAGCAGCCCGGTGAGCACGTCGGATGCTGGCAGCGTTTCACTGGCGCAGACTTCTTCGGCGGTGGCGAGCTGGAACTCACCAGCAAAGACCGACAATCGAGAAAAGACGGTGCGTTCAATATCGGTCAGCAGCGCCTCGCTCCATTCGAGCGTGGCGCGTAACGTTTGGTGCCGTGTCGGCGCGATGCGTGCACCGTTGTTAAGCAGGCTGAAACTGTCGTCAAGACGTGTGAGAATCTCGTCTAGACCGAGCAGATGAACGCGTGCCGCGGCCAGCTCGATGGCAAGCGGAATACCTCCGAGCCGCGCGCAGATTCGCGCGACGGTCTCCGCATTCGCGGATGTCAATGTGAACGATGGCAAGACGTCGCGAGCGCGGCTCACAAACAGCTCGATCGCTGGTGATTCCTCGATCACATCGAATGCAGGCTTGGGGAGCAAGTCCGGTGTGTCGAGGGGACGGACGCGGTATTGGCGTTCGCCGGAGACCTGCAGAGGTTCTCTGCTGGTGGCGACGATGAACAAATCCGGACAAGCATCGAGTAACGTGTCGATCAGTGTCGCGCTGGCATCGATCAGGTGTTCGCAGTTGTCAAAAAGGACTAACGAGGGCGTTGTCTGAAGGAAGGTTACCAACGCCGTGGCGAGGTCGGACCGGTTGACCTCTCGCATACCCAATGCCGATGCCGTGACAATGGAAATGAGATCTGGATCAGTGACCGTTGCCAATTCGACGATCCACGTACGCTTGGGAAAACGTGGCGAGAGTTCCTCAGCGAGTCGAACCGCCAATCGAGTCTTGCCGCTGCCGCCAACGCCGGTGAGGGTCAGGAGCCGCGTGTCCTGCTGAGACACAATGGAGCGGATTTCCGCCAGAGTGGCGTCACGACCGATGAGGGACGTTCGGGGCACCGGAAGATTCGAGACCACGTGCACCATTCCAACGCGTCCGAGCTCGCGGATCCCAGCGAACGACAACGCGCGCTAACCGTCGCATCGTACATCTTGAGCGTGCGTTTTGGCGAGATTTAAATGCTCCGGCAACGCGACTTCTCGGAACGCCGAACCATCTTGGCGTTGCGTTGGGCCGCGTCTTGCAGGGAGGGTGGACGAACGTGCCGATACGGATCGGCATGTGTCTCTTGCAAGCGAAGACCGAGATGTTCGTAATGATTGATCGAGAGTTCCACGATGCGCGTGATTGAGGAAGACGTTCTCCATCCCCATGCACGATGGGTGGCGAAGAGCTGCCACCTACCCGAAGCGCGTCTTGCCTATCTGGACGATCCGGACGAGATCGACGAACTGGCTCAGATCATGGTCCGCCGCCGCGAGCGGACACGACGAACCTGGTTGCGGGTCTACTTCACCCTCTTCTATGGAGGAACTGGCGTGCTGGTCGTGGCCGGTCTGCTTCTGAACGTCGCCTTCATCGCGTGCGCCGTCCTCTGGCTGGTCCTCCTCCTCGCTGCCGGACTGATCGCGCTCAAGCCGGCGGATTAGAGCATTTTTCAGAGCGGTCGCACCTGGACAAGGGCTAGGGAGTGCTGTTGAATCCGAAGGGCGTCATAAATGTCGCCCCTACGATTGTTCTCCGTAGGGGCGACATTTGTGACGCCCAGCTGCTGGTCCTTGGGCAATCCTTGTGCAACCTGCTTAGGGCCTTTGTTATTCGCGTAGGGGCGCGTTTATGGTCGTTGAGGAAATACATCGGTACTCGTTGCGCCTGTGCACGGGGCTGGTGGTCGTTGATGAAATAGATGGGCAATTTGGTTACGGTCTCTCGACCTTCGGCCGAAGGGAGGACACAGGTCCCTCCCCTACGTTTAGCCCGCGTACGTTCGTAGGTGCAAGCCCCTGTGGCTGCCCTTCGGCCGCAGGCCAACGACCGCCGAAGGTTACCGAACGATTTGGTCAATCGCCATAATTGCGCCCCTATGATTGCTCTCGCTGCCAGCTGATGAACTTTCCGGGTTAGTCGGCGGTGCGGCCGCCATCGACGTAGAGGGTCTGCCCGGTGACGAAGCGTGAGGCGTCCGAAGCCAGGAAGAGGACCGCGGCGGCCGATTCCTGCGGCGTCGCCAGACGACCCATGGGGATGTCCCGCACGATCTCCTCGCGCCGTCCCGGTTGCTGCAGATAGAGGCTCGTCAGCGGCGTCTCGGTATAGGCTGGGCCGACGGCATTCACCGTCACGTTGAAGGGCGCCCATTCGACCGCCAGCGTTTTGGTCAGCACGGCCAGGCCGCCCTTGGAGGCGCCGTAGGGTGCCAGGTTGGGGTGGCCGACCAGGCTGGAGACCGAGGAGATGGTCACGACCTTGCCGTAGCGCTGCTCCACCATCACCTTGCCGGCCGCTTGCGTCACGTAGAAGACGCCCGAGAGATTGACCGCCAGCACACGCTCCCACTCCGCCGGATCGAACTCCAGCGCCGGTTTCCGTACGTTGATGCCGGCCGCGTTGATCAGGATGTCGAGGCCGCCGAGGTGATCGACGGCGAACGCGACGCACTCGCGCGCCGAGGTGGGGTTGCTGACGTCGACGGTCGTTTTCAGGGCCTCGCTGCCAAGCGCTTGGGCCGCTCCGGCAGCCTCCTCAGCCAGATCGGGCGACACGTCGGCCGCGACGAGACTGGCTCCAAACTCGGCCAGCGCCTCGACGCAGGCGCGTCCGATGCCGCCACACCCGACGACTAGCGCGCGTTTGCCGGTGAGGTCGAATTGAGCCCGATAGCTGCTCACCCAACGCTCCTCATGTCGTGCCGTTATTGCTCCGGTGCCGGCGCTTGGTCGCGGCGCGGGCTCATATTGTTGAGGGTTTCGACGATGTCGTTGCCAGTGACGCGGGCGCCGTGCGGTGTATCGCCAGGAATGATGGCGACGTCGCCCGTCCCAAGCGTGGCCGTTTCGCCCGCTACGGTGAACTCGATCGCGCCGCTCAAGACGGCCGTGATCTGCTCCTGTGGGTGCTGGTGCACGGGAAAGACGGAACCGGGTTGATAGACGTAGCGGACCAACGTCTGGCGCTCCCCCTGAACGGTCTGTCGGGTGATGCCCGGATAGACCTCTTCACTGGGGATCTCGTTCCAGTTCACCGCTTTGGATCGCTCGGTCATCGTCTCCCACATCATGAGCTTGAGCGTTGGCAACAGCGTCGGGTCATCGTGCCATCGATCGACAGGGGTCATCGCGTCGCTCCTCGGCGTTGCCCGGCGACGTCGGGCTGGTGTGCGTGCCGCGTGTGCCGTTCGTCCTAGAACCTAGGACAGGTGCTTGGACGGTCAGCCAGGAACCCAGGCAGGCACGTCCTCCGCCCCCGACGTCAGGTCGAGCGGCGAGCCGCCAACCAACTCAGCGACCTTCGCGCTCAGATCGTCCATGGCGGGCTTTTGAAAACCCATCACCTGCCAGACGATCGTTCCATCCCGATCGACCAGGAAGATGGTAGGCGTGGCGATGATGTCGTAGGCGCGCGACACGGCGTAATCGTCGTCGTCGATCAGCATCGGGAAGGTCACGCCGGTGCGGCGCGCGAAGGAGCGCGTCACGTTGGGCGAATCTTGCGCGATGCCCCAAACGGTGATCTCGCCGTTCGGATAGGCGTTGTGGATCTTCTCCAGGAAAGGAAACATCGTCTTGCTGGCCTGGCAGGAAGACTTGTAGATGCCGATGAGGACCGGCCCATGACTTAACGCGTCGCTCAGCGCATACGTCTGAGACTCCTCGGCATTGCGCAGGCTGAACGCGGGTGCTTTGGTACCGGTATCGGCCGGCATGGGGCCTCGCTCCTCTCGCTCCTGGTCAGGACCATGCGTTGCTCAATCAAACCTGGGCAAGCCGACGCCGATGGCCTCTCGCACCCGCTCCATCTTGGCGCTGGCGAGCGTGCGCGCTTTGGCGGCACCTTCATCGAGGATGCGGACCACCTCGGACGGCGACTCCGTCAGCTCGTGGAGGCGCGCCTGCATGGGCGCGAGTTTCTCCACCACCAGATCGGCCAGCTCGCCCTTGAACGCGCCGTAACCCTTGCCGGCGTAGCGCTCCTCGATCACCGGGATCGGCTCCTCCGACATCAGCGAGTAGATCGACAGCAGGTTCGAGATGGCCGGCTTGTTTTCCTCGTCGTAGCGCACGTCGGAGCCTGAGTCGGTGACCGCGCGGCGGATCTTCTTGCGGATCTCGCTGGGTGAGTCGTGCAGCTCGATGCGACTGGACGGGCTTGGGTCGCTCTTACTCATCTTCTTCAGTGGATCTTCGAGCGACATGATGCGCGCGCCGACCGGTTTGATGTCCGGCTCCGGCACCACCAGCGTCTCGCCGAACGTGTTGTTGAAGCGAATGGCAACGTCGCGCGTCAGCTCGACGTGCTGCTTCTGGTCTTCGCCCACCGGCACCAGATCGGTGTCATAGATCAGAATGTCGGCGGCCATCAGCGCCGGATAAAGGAAGATACCCGCCCCGACCCGTTCGCTGCCACGGGACTTCTCCTTATATTGGGTCATGCGGCTTAGCTCGCCCACGGTCGCCATCGTCGTCAGAACCCAGGTCAGCTCGGTGTGCTCGCGCACATCGGACTGTATGAAGAGGATCGAGCGTTTGGGGTCGATCCCCGAGGCCAGCAAGATGCTCGCACCCTCCAGATTGCGGGCGCGCAGGCTCTTGGCATCGTACGGCATCGTCATGGCATGCAAATCGACGATGCAGAAGATGTTGTCGTAGAGGTCTTGCTGGTTGACCCAGTTGCGGATGGCGCCCAGGTAATTGCCGAGGTGAAATCCCCCGGTCGGTTGAATCCCGGAAAAGACGCGCTTCCGCCGCTCCGCCATCGGTAACTCCAGTTCATCCGTATTGCACTTAACGAGCCTGAACGCATGGATGTGGAACACAACCACGCACGCTCGCGTCTAACTGGGAAATCGTAGCACATAGCCGGATCGGGATTCTCATACACTATCAGGATATCGGAGCCAGGCCGGGCTGTTGGGTATACTCAGCGTGCGGGATGTGAAGAGAGAAGGTCGTGAGGAGAGGAATGCATCCTCTTGACACGATACAGACGTATATTGAAGTGCATCGTGCTCGACCAGCGTTGCTGCGCGAGTAGCGGCTGGTATGGACGCTGACCTTCGGCAGCTTGAGGATGCTGAGCTCGTTCGGCGCATGAGCGACGGTGACGTTGCGGCGTTGGAAGAGCTATACAACCGGTATGCTCGTGCGGTCTATTCCTTCGCAGTGCGGATCGTCGGGGACGGGCTGGTGGCCGAAGAGATCCTGCAGGAATCGTTCACGCGTGCCTGGCAACAGGCAGGGCGATTCGAGCTGGCACGAGGGAGTTTCGCGAGCTGGCTGCTAAGTATCACCCACAACCGCGCCATCGACGAGCTCCGTAGACGCCAGCGACGTCCGAAGCGAGCCGATTCGGTCGACATCACCGACGTCCTTCGCGGCGAGGTCGATGTCTCTGCCGACGTGGAGCAAGCAGCTGAGCTTTCGGAGCTGCGCGAGCGCATTCGTGTGGCGATGGAGCAGCTTCCGGAGCCACAGCGGCGCGCGATCGAGCTGGCCTACTTCGAGGGGTTCACGCAGCGAGAGATCGCGGCGCTCCTCAATGAGCCGCTCGGAACCGTCAAGACGCGCATGCGACTGGCGATGCAAAAGTTGAGGGACTATTTGGGTACGGAGGAGGGCGCGCGTAACTGATGCTGGAAGATGATTCCCACATCGGTGAATTAGTCGCTCCATATGTTCTTGGGGCACTCGAACCTGACGAAGTCGAGCAGGTCGAGCTGCACCTCCTTTCGTGCGCGGAATGTGTCGCGCTGGTCGAATCGGAGCGAGAGGTCGCCAATCTGCTCCCCTTCCTGGCCGAGCCCGTCTCGGTTCCGGCGCGGGTGCGTCGCTCGCTGCTCGATCAGATCGAATCCTACGACGATGAACCGGGCGACTATCTCGTGCCGCCCCGCTCCCGCATCACCAGTATTCTGACGCGATTCGGTTGGGTGGCCGCCGCCTCGGCCGCGGTGCTCGCCCTCTTCCTGGCCTGGAACAGCTCGCAGATGCAGGATCAGGTCAACAAGAAGAACTCCGAGCTCTCCGTCCTTAAGGAGAGCCAGCAGACCATCGCGCAGGTCGTCAGCGGCCCGAATGGGTTCGTAACCAACCTGCAGACGACCGGCGTCACCAACAGCGCTCAGGGCGGCGTCATCATGAACCCGACCCGCAACGCAGCCCTCCTGGTGGTCAAGGGAATGCCCAAGCCCACCGATGGGCACGTCTACGTGGTCTGGATGACGCGCGGCAATGAGCAGGTCAATGCCGGTGTGCTGCCGGTCGACAGCCAGGGCAACGGGACCCTCTACATCACCATGCAGCAGGCGCTGGCAAGCTTCGACGGCATCCTGGTGACCGAAGAGACCGGCACGACGGTTTCCAGCCCCTCCGGCACACGCATGCTGGCGGCACGCGTCGGCAACCCGTAACCCCACCCAACACATGTGAATCGGCCTGAGTCGATTCCGATGCCTGTATCGGGCAATTGGAAACGCCTGTAAAACGCGTCGTTTACGCATGCTCATGCGGTTTTCGCCGACTGCACAGTTCCCTCAACGCACCTCTTCAAGCCGTCCAACATTTTCCATTCTCTCTTCGCACGCCACTGTCATGGTACTAACGTCCCGTCATTTATGAGACAGAGGTCCGTTGTAGTACCAGGTGTAGGCCAGTACATTCTAGCTATATGGAGGGCTAGGACCCCCCATGAGCGGCTCCAAATCGCCTTGTTCCGGCGCTTTACGTGGTCCGGAGCGTGGAGGCGGGGCGGCCCGCGGACAGGGAAGTTGGGAAGGACATGCACGCGCACCAGACACGCCGATTCGAGATTGATGATGGCGTGGTGGTGCGCGAGAAGAACGGTACGGCGAGCTGCAACATGCCTGATTGGGCGATTCGACAAACCGGAGCGTGAGTGAGATGCCGACCGAGCCCAAACGACGGGGCTCCCGGCTCAAGAGCCGCCTGGTGCTGCTCGTGGCCATCGTTGTGGTGATGCTTGCGAGCCTCTGCATCGGCGCGGTTTTCACGGTGCTGCTGCTCGGCCCGGTGATCGTCCTCGTGGTGGCGACGACGATCGTCGGCGGGCTGCTGGCGTGGCGCTACTTCCGAAACCCGGTGCCCTGGCGTGACACGACGATTGGACTCATCGCGACGATTGGCCTTTCAGGCTGGCTGGCGATGGAAAAACTATCTCGGACGCTTGAACGGCGACCGGTAAAAGAACGGGAAGAGGGAACCATGGTGGAGGAGACCGAAGTCATAGTCGAATCATTTCAGGATCCGTTGACGACCCTCCCTAACCGAAATCTGCTCCTCGATCGCCTGGAGCAGGCTCTTGCCCGCGCAACGCGCATGGGGCATCCGGTTGCGGTTCTCTTCGTTGACCTCGATAACTTCAAGCAGATCAACGACACGTTCGGCCATTCGGCCGGCGACCACCTGCTCATCTCGGTGGCGGCCGTGCTCGAGACGTCGATGCGCGCCAGCGATACCGCGGCCCGCTTTGGCGGCGACGAGTTCGTCATCTTGCTGGAGGACATGAACGACCCGATCGAAGCGACCCTGGTAGCGCAGCGCATCATGAACGCGCTGGCCGTGCCCTTCATCTTTGGCGAGCGAGAGGTCACCGTTACGGCCAGCATCGGCATCGCCATCAGCAGCTCGCCGCTCGATCGACCGGAGGAGCTGCTCCACAACGCCGACGTGGCCATGTACCGCGCCAAGCACGGCGGCAAGAATCGCGTCGAGATCTTCGACGCCGCCATGAACCGCGACGTGCAGGAACGGCGCAAGCTGGAAGAAGATCTGCGCGGCGCGCTCGACCGGGACGAATTCGAGATCTATTACCAGCCCAAGGTGATGCTGGAGAGCGGCGCCATCGTCGGAGTCGAGGCATTGCTCCGCTGGGAGCGGCCGAACTACGGGCTTGTCTACCCAGCCGAGTTTCTGCCGGTGGCCGAGGAGACCGGCATCATCGATCGCATCGGCAAGTGGGTATTGCAGGAAGCCTGTCGCACGGCGCGCCGGTGGCGTTTTGCCGAGCCCGCACCGTTGGTTTCGGTCAACCTGTCGCGCCGCCAATTCTATGCATCCGACCTGCTGGAAGAGGTCAGCGGCGTCCTCGATCGCTCGCTCCTCGATCCACGCACGCTGGCGTTGGAGGTCTCCGAGCGCGTCGTCATGCACGATCCGGATCGCTCGATGGGCATTCTGCAGGGATTGAAAGAGCTGGGCGTCAAGATCGTGGTGGACGACTTCGGCGCGTCATCCTCGTCGCTGCGCTATCTGCGACGGCTGCCGATCGACTGTCTGAAGATCGACCGTTCCTTCATGATCGGGCTGTCGCACGACTCGGAGAACTCGGTCATCGTCTCGACACTGGTCACGCTGGCCCACTCACTCGGGTTGCGCGTCGTGGCGGAAGGGGTCGAGACGGCGGCACAGGCCAGCTGGTTGCGAGACATCAACTGCGACCTGGCACAGGGATACTATTTTGCCAAGCCGTCCGGCAGCCGCATGACGGCGCTGCTGTTCGAGACCGACATCTCGTGGCTCTTCGAGGACGAACCCGGCCTGCCGACGTTTTAGGTAGATGGCGGCGACGGGATCCAAACGCGGGCGCACGCAGTGCGACCCCTACCAGCGGCCCCATTCCCGCCCGGTGTCCGCGCCGGGCTGAAGCCGCAGCGCTGACCTATGCGAAGCCTGCTGAAGCAGGCTGAACGTACGCGGGCAAACGTAGGGGAGGGACCTGTGCCCTCCCTTCGACCGTAGGTCGACGACCGCCACGCCATTCCCAATCATCACGTTCAAACCCGTCGTAGGGGCGCACTGCGTGCGCCCTTCGCGGGGCATTGCACCGCCGTCGCGTGACCCGGCCGAGATTCGCCCGGTAGGGGCGCACTGCGTGCGCCCTTCGCGGCGGGATTGCCCTGCCATGGATTTGGCGCATCACGTCGGTTCACACCCGAGGGCGCACAGCAGTGCGCCCCTACCAGGCCCAGAGTGCGGCGTTGGTCCTGGTTACCACCCGGATCCTCCCCCAACAATGTACGTTCTCTGCTAGAATTTGTCCGTTATGAACACCTGACCAACGCGCGGCGGATGTCGCCTTTCCGCCAATTCCGCGCACGCCGCGCACATCAGGTGATCGCGCGACACATTCGAACGGGAGCAGCATGCCCAGGGGCAAGAAGAACGGAAACGAAAGCACGGCCACGGTTGGGTTCGAAGCCCAACTGTGGGCCGCCGCCGACGCCCTGCGCAACAACATGGACGCCGCCGAGTACAAGCACGTCGTGCTCGGCCTCATCTTCCTCAAGTACATCTCCGACGCCTTCGAAGATAAGCACGCCGAGCTGGAAGGCCAGCGGGCCGAAGGGGCCGACCCGGAGGACCCGGACGAATACCGCGCCGTCAACATCTTCTGGGTGCCGAAAGAGGCGCGCTGGGAGCATCTGAAGGCCAGCGCGCCGCAGCCCACCATCGGCACCACCGTCGACGACGCCATGGAGGCCATCGAGCGGGACAACCCCAGCCTCAAGGGCGTGCTGCCCAAGGATTTCGCCCGGCCCGGACTCGATAAGCAGCGGCTCGGCCAGCTGATCAACCTGGTGAGCGACATCGCCCTCGGCAGCGAGGCGGCGCGTGCCAAGGACACGCTCGGCCGCGTCTACGAGTACTTCCTCTCCCAGTTCGCCAGCGCCGAAGGCAAAAAGGGCGGCCAGTTCTATACGCCGACCCACGTGGTGCGGGTGCTGGTCGAGATGCTGGCCCCCTATGGTGGCCGCGTTTACGACCCCTGCTGCGGCTCGGGCGGCATGTTCGTGCAGAGCGAGAAGTTCATCGAAGCGCACAGCGGCCGCGTCGGCGACATCTCGATCTACGGGCAGGAGTCGAACTACACCACCTGGCGCCTGGCCAAGATGAACCTGGCCATCCGCGGCATCGACGCCCAGATCGCCCACGGCGACACCTTCCACAACGACCGCAATCCGGACCTGAAGGCCGACTACGTGCTGGCCAACCCGCCCTTCAACGACAGCGACTGGCGCGGCGACCTGCTGCGGGACGACAAGCGCTGGAAATACGGCGTGCCGCCCAGCGGCAACGCCAACTTCGCCTGGGTGCAGCACTTCATCTCGCATCTGGCGCCGTTTGGCATGGCGGGCTTCGTCCTGGCCAACGGCTCCATGTCCTCCAACCAGTCGGGCGAGGGGGAGATCCGCAAGAACATGATCGAGGACGATCTGGTCGATTGCATGGTGGCGCTGCCGGGCCAGCTCTTCTACAGCACGCAGATTCCGGTCTGCCTCTGGTTTCTGGCGCGGGATAAGCGCAACCACCGCTTCCGCGACCGGCGCGGTTCAACCCTCTTCATCGATGCGCGCCAGATGGGGACGCTGGTCGACCGCGTTCATCGCGAGCTGACCGACGAGGACGTGGCGAAGATCGCCGGAACCTACCACGCCTGGCGCGGCGATCAAGACGCCGGTGACTACGCCGACGTTCCCGGCTTCTGCAAGGCGGCCACGACCGAGGAGATCCGCAAACACGGCCACGTCCTGACGCCCGGCCGCTACGTCGGCGCGGCCGAAGTCGAGGATGACGGCGAGCCCTTCGCGGAGAAGATGGAGCGGCTCACCACTCTTCTTTACCAGCAGCAAGCCGAAGCGGCCAAGCTCGACGCCGCCATCGCCGCCAACCTGAGGACGCTCGGCTATGGGAAATAGCAGCGGAATGCCTCCGGGATGGAGAGTCGAGTCCGTTGGTACCCTAATTTCGTCAGGCGCAATTGCCGAAATTCAGGACGGCAACCACGGAGAGCTGCATCCGAAGTCCAGCGACTATGTCTCGTCAGGTGTGCCGTTCGTGATGGCCAGGGATCTCAAGAACGGTCGCCTCGATCTCGGTGACTGTGCTTTCATTTCGCGGCAGCTTGCGGATTCACTTCGAGTCGGTTTCGCTCGTCCCGGAGATGTTCTGCTGACTCACAAGGCAACAATGGGCAGGGTCGCCGTAGTTCCGGACGGTTTCGATTACATCATGCTGACGCCTCAGGTGACCTACTATCGGATTGGCGACGAGCAGCAGTTATCCGGTTCGTATTTGAAGTACGCGTTTCTATCCCCCGGTTTTCAACATCAACTGAACGCAGATTCTGATCAGTCAACCCGAAAGTACATCGGCATTTCTGGACAGCGAAGGCTGACGATTCCCCTTCCTCCTCTCCCCGAACAGCGCGCCATCGCCCACATCCTCGGCACGCTGGACGACAAGATCGAGCTGAACCGGCGCATGAACGAGACGCTGGAGGCGATCGCGCGGGCGATCTTCAAGTCGTGGTTCGTCGACTTCGATCCGGTCCGCGCCAAAGCCGAGGGCCGCGACACCGACCTGCCGCCGCACATCGCTGACCTCTTCCCCGACTCTTTCGAGGACTCGGAGCTTGGGGAGATACCGAGTGGGTGGCGGGTCCGCAGTCTCGACGACATTGCCAACTTCCTGAACGGGCTCGCACTCCAGAAATACCCTCCCACTGGCCTCCAATCGCTTCCGGTCATCAAGATCGCTCAGCTTCGCGCTGGCAATACACAGGGAGCGGATGCCGCGAGTGCTAACCTGGAACCTGACTACGTTGTCGAGGACGGCGATGTTCTATTCTCGTGGTCTGGATCGTTGGAATGCGTGCTATGGGCGGGTGGACGAGGTGCGCTGAATCAACACCTATTCAAAGTGAATTCTGACCGGTATCCAAAGTGGCTGTACTATCTGTGGACTCACCATCATCTTGCAGAGTTTCGGCTGATCGCGGCGGGCAAGGCGACGACGATGGGGCACATCCAACGGCATCACCTCACCGATGCCAAGGTCGTCCTGCCGCACGACAAGTTGATGACAGCCTCAACCGAGATTATTGGTCCGATGATCGAGTCGATTTGGAAGCGTGAGGTCCAGTCTCGATCGCTGGCAGAAGTGCGCGGCGCGCTGCTGCCGAAGCTGATTTCGGGCGAGTTGCGGGTGGGGGATGCGGAGCGGTTTGTTGACGAGGTGACTGCGTGACCTACAACCCGGACACACACCATCGACGATCGAGTCGGCTCCCCGGATATGACTACACTTTACCAGGCGCCTACTTCGTGACCCTGGTCTGCCACGAGCGAGAATGCCTATTCGGAGATATCCGTGACGGTGAGGTTCGGCTCAACGCATTTGGCCAAGTCGTGGCTGAGGAATGGGAACGCACGGCGATGATCCGGTTCAACGTTGCGGTCGACTCCTACGTAATCATGCCGAATCACCTGCACGGCATTCTGGTCATCATGGAAATGACGTTCGAATCGGGTGTGAGCGACAGATCGGGCGACATTCGGGCGCACAGCAGTGCGCCCCTACCCGATGCATCCGTGAATACACTGCCGAATGCGGCGCCGCCGTCCGGCCCCGTAGGGGCGCACTGCCGTGCGCCCGGTTCCAACCATCCAGCAGACCGTACATCCGAACCGCCAACCGGTCTCATTCGGCCGCCGCAATCCCTGGGCGCAATTATCGGCGGGTTCAAAGCAGCGTCGACCCGGAGGGTGAATTCGCTGCGGCAGATGACGGGCGTGCCGGTCTGGCAGCGTAACTACTTCGAGCACATTATCCGGAGCGATCGTTCGTGGGAACGGATTCGTAATTACATCGAGGCGAATCCAAGTCGTTGGACGGACGACACCGAAAACCCGGATCGGGTGCTGAGATGACCTCCTTCACCGAATCCGTCGTCGAAGAAGCCGCGCTGGCCTGGCTGAGCGAGTTGGGCTACCAGGTGCTGCATGGCCCGAACATCGCCTTCGACGCGCGTGATGCCGAGCGGAGCGATCCGAACTATCGCGATGTGATCCTCGAAGGGCGGCTGCGGCAGGCGCTGGCGCGGCTGAACCCCGGTCTGCCGCCGGATGCACTGGAGGACGCCTACCGCAAGTTGGCGCGGCTGGACGCGCCCTCCCTCATCGAGCGCAACCGCGCCACGCATCGCATGCTGGTCGACGGCATCACGGTCGAGTACCGCCGCGCGGACGGCTCCATCGCCGGGGCGCAGGCGAAGGTCATCGATTTCGACGACCCAGCCAACAACGATTGGCTGGCGGTCAACCAGTTCACCGTAGCCGAGGGCCAGCAGACGCGGCGGCCGGACGTGGTGGTCTTCGTCAATGGCCTTGCTTTAGCCGTCATCGAGCTGAAGAACGCCGCCGACGAGAACGCCACCATCTGGAGCGCCTTCCACCAGCTCCAGACGTACCAGGCGCAGATCCCTGCCCTCTTCGCCAACAACGCGGTGTTGGTCGTCTCGGACGGCGTACAGGCGCGCATCGGCGCATTGGGTGCCGGGCAGGAGTGGTTCAAGCCCTGGCGCACTATCACCGGCGTGGGCGACGCTCCCGCCAGCATGACCGAGCTACAGGTACTGCTGGAAGGGGTCTTCGAAAGGCGCCGCTTCCTGGATCTGCTGCGCTATTTCGTCGTCTTCGAGGACCAGGGGCACGGCAAGCTGATCAAGAAGCTGGCGGGCTATCACCAGTTTCACGCCGTGAATGTGGCC
>CAWFHU010000003.1:0-1545541 GCA_963815715.1 uncultured Chloroflexia bacterium
ATCCGTCACAGCCCGCGACGAAATCACATTCCAGCTCGTGGAATTGACCGTCGTGGCGGAACCGAACCAGCGGTTGTGATGAATTCGGACGTGCGACCGACAAGGCTTCCGCCTCGAAGATGATTTCCCCACCGGCATCCAGACGCGCCTGAATCAAATCCTTGACGACCTCTTGCTGGCCATAGACCGTAATGGCTCGCCCGCCGGTGAGGTCGCTGAGGGGAATTCGGTGACGCTCGCCGTCGAATCGCAGCTCAATGCCGCGATGAATCATCCCCTCTCGTCGCAGGCGCTCATCGAGCCCCAATTCGTGCAGCAGATCGACCGTGCCCTGCTCGAGGACTCCGGCTCGAATGCGTCGTTCAACGTAGTCGCGATCCCGCGATTCCAGCACGACCGATTCGATGCCATCGCGTGCGAGCAGGTGAGCCAGAACCAGACCCGCGGGGCCGGCTCCAACGATCGCGACCTGCGTGCGCACCGGCCCTCCTCTCGCTCGAATCCGCCATGAAATCAGAACCCTGTCGACGATCCCATCGTAGAAGCGCGGCTAGTTCGCGTCAACGCGATCTCCGCCATGACGAGCGGTGTCGGTTCTCCGTTGACAGTGCCGCCCACGATTGCTAGCGTGAGCCTGACAAATCAGCCAATCTACGCGCCACAACCTGGAGGGATCATGGATCGACAACCGCTACCCGATCGGCAGATTGAGGACGCGCAGGTGGACGACTATCGCGCGATCTATGAGGAGCTGATCGGGTTCGTGCCGCCCCGCATCATGGCGAGAACGGACCTGCTGGCCCGAGTCGATCCCGAACTCCTTTCGATGCAGGAGCAGATGCGCAAGCACGCAATGTATCCGGACTGCTTCGACGTGAAGACCGCGCAGCTGATGCTCTTCGGCATGCTCCTCATGATGCTCTCCGATGCCACTCGCTTGCATGCCATCGCCGCACGCAGGGCGGGCGCGACGTGGGAAGAAATGAGCGGCGTGGTTGGGCTGGCGTTCCTCTTCCGCGGACTCCCAGCAGCCAATCTCGGCGCGCAGATCATTCAGGAGATCGTCGAACGCGAGGCGAACGAAGGATAAAAACGATGCCGCAAGCCGTGCGAGAAGCCGATGAGCCCATTCAAGACGTCGCCCAT
Organism: uncultured Chloroflexia bacterium; assembly: GCA_963815715.1. GTDB lineage: Bacteria > Chloroflexota > Chloroflexia > Thermomicrobiales > Thermomicrobiaceae > CALAGB01. Next base: position 1,147 of record CAWFHU010000003.1, read on the forward strand.
CTGGGGCACGTCGAGCTGCTGACGCCAAAACCCGAAGAGAGCCTGAAATTCTTCACCAACATACTCGGCATGAACGTGACCGAACGCGCCGGTCAGTCGGTCTATTTGCGCGGCGCCGGTGACTACGAACGCCATACGTTGAAGCTGACCGAAAGTCGCGAGGCGGGAATCGGGCACATCGGATGGCGCGCGGTCAGTCCACAGGCGCTCAGACGGCGCGTCGCGGCGCTTGAGGCGAGTGGGTTCGGCAAACGCTGGATCGAAGGCGATTTCGGTCATGGCCCCGCCTATCGCTTCAACGACCCAGACGGCCACCTGATGGAGATCTACTACGTGGCCGATCGCTTCAAGGCGGCCGACGACCAACGCTCGCGGCTCAAGAATCAGCCGCAGCGCTATTCTCACGTTGGGGCAGGAATTCGCAGATTGGACCACGTCAACCTGCTCTGCCAATCGGTAACGCCCAATCGAGAATTCATGCAGGAGATGCTTGGATTCCGCCTTCGGGAGCACGTCGTGCTCGACGACGAGACGGAAGCGGCGGCCTGGATCAGCGTGACGCCGCTGGTGCACGACATCGCTTACACGCTCGACGCCACGCGCTCCCGAGGTCGACTGCATCACGTCGCGTTCTGGGTCGACAATCGTGAGGATGTGCTGCGCGCGGCCGACGTGCTGCTCGAGAACGACGTCTTCATCGAGACAGGCCCGTCAAAGCACGCCATCACCCAGGCGTTCTTCTTGTACGGCTACGAGCCGGGCGGCAACCGCTTCGAGGTCTTCAGTGGCGGCTATCTCATCTTCGCGCCGGACTGGGAGCCCGTCGTCTGGACGCAGGCCGAACGGGCCAAGGGCCAGGCATGGGGGCTTCGCTTACCCGAGAGCTTCCACGCGTACGGAACGCCGGTCGTCGACGTCCCGCACGATCAGATGCTCGACGTGCCTGTGGTGGAGCGGGTAGTGAAGCCGTAGGCGTGCGTTGCCGTGCGGGCCACGCAGCGATGACTTCAGACCACATCACGACTCTTTAGTGGCCGCAACGCGACGAGCGTCTCGAAATTACCGTGCTCGCGAGTGAATCAGGCCAGCGCGATGCAGGCAAACCCGCACTTGGCCTGAGTCGGCACGCCAAAACGAACAGTGTGGCGCGCGGGGAGACCAGCGGGAAAGTGCTTCTTGTATTCGACGTTGATCTCGTCGTAGTCGGCCGAGTTCGTGATCAGGAATGTGACCTGAATCACCTTGTCCATCGAGCTGCCCGCTTCTTCCAGCACATCCTTCATGTTGTTCAGCGCGGCGTTCGCCTCTTCGGTCGCCGTCCCGGACACGCCGCCTGAAATACCGGACACGAAGACCAATCCAGCGGCTTTGGTCGCACGTGCAAACGGGCGTTTTTCGCTTGGGTCCGGCGGGCGAATGAACTCGATGTCAGCCATAACTCCCCATCTCTTTTATCCACGATGCCGCCATCACCAGCACGGCGCGGCCATCGCGTAACTCCACGTTCATCAACGCGAGGATCATGACAGATGACAGGAGATCGAACAACCGCAGGGGGATCAACTGCCTTTGATTTCAGCCAGTTGAGGGATTTGCTTTGGACGAGGGTGCGGATTTCTATGCTTTGAGGAGCCCACGCTGGGATTCGAACCCAGGACCTCATTCTTACCGAAAACATGGCTCCCGGTGGCGTGCCGTATGCTTGATTCTATCCGGAAAACGGGCAATCTGAACGGAGCGGTTTCTTGTTCAGTTGTGATGTCGTCGACCATCAATGTGGTAGAGTTTCCCGCGAACTAACCCATTGCACGATTTTCACCTATACAGAGTTGCCTCATAGTTCTAATCAGCAACAAAAGCGCTCTGCGAGGAATAAAACATTGGCTTACCATTGTGGGACCAAATGAGCGGCGAAGACCAACCAAAACTGACAACAAATCCGGCCGAATCCACCTGGCCGCCAGTCGGTCATCGCTATTACTACTCTGTGACCGAGCACCTTGACGGCCTTCCGGAGGTCAGGTACGACCTGACCCTACCTATGAAGTTCTCCGAATTCGACTTGTCGACTGCGTTAATAGTTCGCCAAGGAGGGCCGGATGCTGAAGACCGTCAATTTCGCGATGACCTTTATCGGCTAATTGGGGCTGTGACGGTCGCAGCGGGGCAAGTTGAAACCGCAATCAAGCGGCTTCTCTTGGTCTTGAATTCGCCCACGAAGGCGCATTTTTCAGCTGTCGATAAGACTTGGACCGATCTTCACAAACAGCTCCTTCGTCAATGTGATGGGACAGACGATCGGCGCATTCAGTTGGCAGAAATCCTGAAATGGGGCGAAGAGAAAGGTCTCAAAAGGCGAAGAGACGACGTGATTCATTCCTACTGGTGGGATTACTCGGGATGTGGTGTGAGGCGATCGAGATTCGCTCGCGGTAGCAACGGCGCGACTATCAGCGGGACACTCGAAGACTTGAACGAAGACGCGTATCTTCTTTTCGAATATGCCAACCGTCTCGGCAATTTGTTGGAGGGTGACTGGATGGTAGCTCGCCTTCCTCTTCGCGTATTCTCACCAGTTAGTAGCGATTCCCAATAACGCAGGACTCCACCCAGTCCATAGATGAACGGGAAAATGCACTGGAGCGACGCTCCGGCAACGATATCCGCTGCGGCGATCACTTTCGATGTGGGAACTCAACGGATCACAGTGCCCACTAGAATCGAGGGAGATTCCATTGACTATGGATGTGGATGCGAATCCTTACGCCGCACCGCAGTAGTTGAGCGAAACATACGGGAATTTGGAACGCACATCCGCCCTCTGACAAGGATTCGCGAGGCTGATTCAGGAAGACCGCAACGGTTTGAGACGCACGGCATCATCGTCACTTCTGCAATGTAGGAACATGCGACGGTCGCGGGTTGAGGTTGAAACAAATCTGCTAAGTGGTAGACGCAGTGTCTCGGAGCCCACGCTGGGATTCGAACCCAGGACCTCATTCTTACCAAGAATGTGCTCTGCCTACTGAGCTACGTGGGCAACGTACCCGACATACTATACTCAACACATCCTGGCGATGCCAGACAGTCTCCGCTAGCTCGCGGCGCCGGAATTCTGCGCCGCGACTGGCTCTTTCTGGGCCGCAGCCGTCATCTCGGGCGTCCACGGCTCACCTTCGAAATCGCCGACCGAGATGCCCATTCGCTCCAGGAACGGCGCCACCCAGCGCGCCATGTGCGGGCGCGGATCGACCGGTACACCAGGCGCGTGCGAGTCGGATCCGCTGCTGATGAGCAGACCGCGCTCGTTCGCCAATCCACGATATTTTTGGGTGTCGTAGGTGGTGTACGAGCGGTAGTGCCCCTCAAGACCATCGATCGGGATTGCCGACACCATGCGGTCGAGTCGGTCAGACGACATGATGCCCGCGCCGTCGTTGCGTCCCGGATGGGCCACAATGCACGTCCCTCCCGCCTCGTGCGCGGCCTCGACGACCTGCTCGAGCGGCGTGTCGACCCGAATATCTTCACCAAGTTTGGTGGTTAGCTGATGCGCCGTCATCAGGTTGGTCGCGTGTCCGTCCTTGATGGCGGTCTGCAGCACGTAGGTTGGCAGGAGCGGGCGACCATCGACGATTTCCTCGAGCGAGGGGAGTTTGTGGCCATTCTGCACAAGCACCTCGATGGCGTGCTCGGCTCGCGCGCGCAAGTTATCCTGCTGCGCCGCGAGGAGCCGACCGAACTCGGTCGAACCCAGCTGATCGGGGTGTATCCCATAGACCAAAACGTGCCACTGCCGGTTGTCCCACCAGGTGGTGAACTCGACGCCGGGAATGACCACGAGCCCTTTTTCGCGCCCGCGCTGCATAAACTCGGGCACCGAACGCATGGTGTCGTGGTCGCACAGCGCGACAACTTTGAAGTCGTTTGCGACTAAGTGATCGACGAGCTCGTTCGGAGTCCAACCGCCGTCACTCGACCGCGTGTGCATGTGGACGTCGACTCGATCGTGCGGCGATATTTGAGTGAACGGCTGGGCCATTGTGTCTCTCAATCTCATGTGTCGGGTGGCGCACCTCGGGTCGGTGCGCCTCACGCAATTATAAGCAGCCGCGGCAAAGCCGCCGTTCAGCCACCAATCGACAGCATGCGATCGATGGCCAGACGCGCGCGGTTGGCGACATCTGGCGCCACGCTCACCTGATACGTCATCGTTTGGAGGGAGTCGTAGACCTTCTCCAGCGTAATCATCTTCATGTAGCCACAGACTGCACTCTCGCGCACCGGTTTGAATGTCTTTCCGGGCGCCATGAGCTGTAAGCGGTGGAGCACTCCGGTCTCGGTCGCGACGATGAAACTGGTCGAGTCGGACGAGACCGCGTGCCGAACCATTCCTTCGGTCGATAGGACGTGCGTGCGGCGTGCATCGAGCCGGCCAGACTGGATGTCCAGCAGGCAGCGCGAGCCACAGGCACACTCGGGATGTACCAATAGCTCCGCCATCGGATCGGCGCGCCGGGCACGTTCGACGTCCTCCGCCATGATCCCGGCATGCACGTGACACTCGCCCATCCAGAGGTGTATGTTGGCGCGGCCCGTTTCACGACGCACGAACTCGCCGAGGAAGAGATCGGGCAAGAATAGGATCTCCTGGTCCTCGGGGATCGAACGGACCACCTCAACGGCGTTGGCTGATGTGCAACAGTAATCGGATTCGGCCTTCACGTCGGCACTCGTGTTGACATAGGAGACGACCACGGCGCCTGGGTGTTCCTGCTTCCACGCTCGGAGCTGATCAGCCGTGATGCTGGATGCCAATGAACAGCCTGCCTCCAGGTCAGGAATCAGAACGGTTTTGTTCGGGCAGAGGATCGCCGCGGTTTCCGCCATGAAGTGCACGCCGCAGAAGACGATGACGTCAGCCTCGGTCTTTGCCGCCTGACGCGACAGGCCAAGTGAGTCTCCGACGAAGTCGGCGATGTCCTGTATCCCCGGAACCTGATACGAATGCGCCAGAACAACCGCGTTCCGTTCGGCACGCAGGCGATTGATCTCCTCGATAAGGTCGCTCTGCGATTGTCGAGAGCTATTCAGACTCGCTCCACGCTCGATCGTCAGCGACGACGACGAACCGATCGGCATGTGAGTTCCTTTCAATCGCGCGATCACCATGATTGCGCGGACCTGGCCCAGCTACGTTTTGATAACCGCACGTTGAGCATCGCGTACGAACTTCTAAGCCACCAACGAACGCTTCACGATGGTGACGCTTCCTCGATGTCATCCGGCCCGCCAGGAATCTCGCGCGGACCGATGTAATGGAACAGGCGCGCAGGGCGCCGCGTGCGACGGTCCCGACTCCCTGGAACCGGAGCAAGATCCCACCTGGTCATCATCTGACGAGAGAAGTTGCTCGGATCAAAGCGCTCACCGATGACCGCTTCATGCACCGCCCGAAGGTCGGCCATAGTGAAATTGTCCGGCAGCAGATAGAAGGCCAGAGGCGTGTACAGGATCTTCTGAGCAAGCCGCCAACGCGCGTAGGTCGCGATACGACCATGGTCGAACGCGAGCGGTCCGGGCAGTTGATCGAACGGAAACCAGGATGCATCCTGGACGCTGCGCCCAAGCTTCGTCTCCGCGCGATTTCGCGTCGTCGGCACGCCGGACGGCAGGATGGCGTAATGAGCGACCGATATGGCGCGACCACGCGAGTCGCGACCTGGGTCGCCAAACGTGTAGAGCTGCTCGAGATAGAGACCCCATAGTCCAGTTGTCTCGCTCAACACACGTTGCGCCGCATCGTCCAACGGCTCGTCAGATCCCACCTCGCCACTCGGCAGTGACCACGAGCCCGCGAACGGCTCTTCGCGGCGACGTACGAGCAGAACGTGGAGCTCACGTTCTTCCAGAGCGAAGCATGCAATGTCGACGGTGAGGATCAGCTCTCGACGCATTCAAACCCCTCCTGAGGGCCGCGATAATAATAGTCACATGTACCATGAACTGTCAACCGGAGCGTCATGTCGAATTCAAGGTGATGATTTGGCTCGAAGGGCGCGTCATCATCCGATCGAGTTGATCCTACGCCGTTGGTTGTGGATCTTGATGGAATCGCGTCAACGTGGAAGTTCTGAGAAGCAAGTCTGTGAACGAGGTCAGGGCGCCTGTCTTCGCGCATCACGCCAGGCGAGATCCAGCATCGTCAGCAAGATCTGCGCGGTCAGCTCTCGATTGACCCGGTCTTGCGCTTGAAACGCCCGCACGACTGCGTCGTTGAAGACCTGCTGACGGCCCAGGAACCGCCGCATCAGACTCGCCCGAAAGCCGTCGCCACCCGACGTATCAGCCGCCGCGACCACTTCGCGCCGTTCTCGCAGCTCGCCGAGTGCCTGAATCATGTCGGCGAGCGGCTCTCCTCGGAGCATTGGTTCGGTCACTCCGTACGGTGGAACGGTCGCGCGTGCCATCTCTTCCAGCGCCGCGGCACCAGACGTGAGCGGCCAGTTTCCGTCTGACACGACGCTCAGCTCGCCCTGCAAGCGCTTGATCTCGGCCGGGATGAATTCCGACCACCATCCGTCAGCCGACAATACTTTGAGGGCCAGGCGCAGGCGGTTGCGGTGGAACGCACGGAAATACTCGAGCGACTGCCCCAGCGTGACGCTTTCGACGTGCACCGCCGTCAGTTCCGGCTGGTAGCGCACGCCCCAACCCGCATCACGCAACCTGAGGCAGATGTCGACGTCCTCATAGTAGGCGGGCCAGAAACGCTCGTCGAAGCCGTTGACCTGCTCGAACGCGTCCCGGCGCAACGCCATCGCGCCGCCGGTGACGAAATCGACGACCGCCGCCACGTTCCATTGCTCCGCGTCCGGCTGGCGATAACCGCGATGGTCGGTGGTCAGCAATGGCCAGAGCAGCACACCTCCGGCGTGTTGCAGCAGGTCGCTGTCGGGATAGCGCAGCTTGGCACCCGCGACACCTGTCGTCGGTGTCGCTTCAAAGATCTGTAGCAGGGCTGATCCGAAGTTCGGATCAACCTCGACGTCTGGATTGAGGATGACAACGTAGGGCGCCTCGGTGCGGGCGACGCCGCGATTGGCCCCGCCAGCAAACCCCAGGTTGACCGCGCTCTGCTCGACGATCACCTGTGGCCACGCGGCGAGCTCTCGCAGGGAATCGTCGACCGATGCGTTGTCGACGACCACCACCTCGGCGGGCGGCGTCGAGTTCGCATACAGAGCCGCCAGGCAGCTCTGCAGAAAGGCACTGGCATTGAAGTTGACGATGACCGCCGCCCACGTTGCCGGTCGTGCCAAGTCGCTCACGCGATGGCCCCGAAACGCCGTGCCGAATGGCGCATGTTACACTCTGCCAGACGCTTTAGCTTTTGATTTCTCACCGTCAGCGGGTCCTCCGAAATGAGACCGAGCATGCCTGAACGCGGTTCAAGTTCCGCCCCGAATGTGATGCAGCGTGCGCCCATCGCCATCCTCGATGAGCCGGTTCTGGCAACCCGAGCCGACGAAAACGACGATCTCTCTAACGACGACGTCTGCATCGGCTCACTCTCGATCGTGATTCCGGTTTTGAACGAGGTCGAGAGCATCCCCGAGCTCTATCGCGAGATCGTCGACGGCGTCTCGCCACTCGACCTGCCCTGGGAGCTGATCTTTATCGACGATGGCAGCACCGATGGCACCGCCGCGGAGCTTCGACGCCTCTTCCAGCAAGATGCCCGCGTACGGATCATCGAGTTTCGCCGCAATTTTGGCAAATCGGCCGCGCTGGCTGCAGGATTCCACACCGCCGTCGGTGACGCGATCGTCACCATGGACGCCGACCTGCAGGATTCACCGTCCGAGATCCCCCGCCTGATCGAAGAGCTCAATTCGGGCGCGGATTTGGTCAGTGGATGGAAGTATCCGCGCCACGATCCGCTTTCGAAGACGTTGCCGTCGACCTTCTTCAATCGCGTGGTCCGCATGTTCACCGGAGTTGAGCTGCACGACTTCAATTGCGGACTGAAAGCGTACCGGCGAGAGGTGATCAAAGAGATCAAGATCTATGGAGATTTGCACCGCTACATCCCCGCGCTGGCGCATTTTCGTGGGTTTCGCGTGGTCGAGATCAAGGTCAGCCATCGGGCGCGACGCTATGGTCGTTCCAAATTCGGTAGCGCCCGCTTCGCGCGCGGATTCTTCGACCTGCTGACCGTCCTTTTTCTGGCGCAATACACGCGACGGCCGCTCCATTTCTTCGGCTGGTTCGGCATCGGCGCCCTGATGCTCGGGACCATCATCAATACCTATCTGGCGATCATGTGGTTTCTGGGCCATCCGATCGGCACGCGCCCGCTCCTGACCCTCGGCGTCTTGCTGATGATCATGGGCGCGCAGTTCGTCGTCTTCGGGTTGCTTGCCGAGATGATCGCCAGCACCAAAACCGAAACGGATTACAGCGTGCGTCGTACCTTGCAGCACTCGCCAGTAGTGGCCGCGGAGCGCCACGCAGACACGCCGGTAAATGACTGAACGCGTGCTCGACGCGCTCGTTGCCGTCAAGTGCGACCTGTGCGGCGCGGACGATCCGGTCAGGGCCTTCGACCTGACCGACCTCATGTTCCACACGACGGACGAGATCTTCCATCTGGTGCGCTGTCGCCAGTGCGGCCACCTGTATCTGAACCCTCGGCCCGACGTCGCGCACCTGGATCGTTACTATGCCGCCGATTACGCGCCGTTCGCGCGTGCGGGCATCGCTGGGCGGATCAAGCGCTGGACCGTCAAGCGCGAGGTGGACGAGCTCTGGGAGATCCTCAAGCCTCCTGCTCGCGTCGTGGACGTCGGCAGCGCGACCGGTGATCTGCTCAGCGCTATCCGTGCGCGCGGCAATCCGAGCGTGCTGGGTGTCGAGCCGAGCGAGCATGCCGCCCGGCTGGCGCGCGAGCGTGCGGGCATCGAGACGATCACTGGCACGCTCGAAGACGCGCAACTGCCGTCAAACTCTGTCGACGTGCTGCTGATGTCACACACCATCGAGCACCTACCCTCTCCAACCCGCACGCTCGCAGAGATTGGACGAGTCCTTTCCCCCGACGGCACGCTGATCCTCTGGCTGCCCAACGCCGCGTCTCTCGCCGCTCATCGCCTCGGAGGATGGTGGATCGGCTACGATGCACCGCGACATTTTCACGTTTTCACGCTCGAGACACTGACCCGCCTCCTTGCCAGCCAGGGCTTCGAGATCCAATCGGTGCATCACGAGTGGATCGGGCTGGAATGGTCTTGGGCGCTGCGCTTGATGGTCCATGAGCGCTGGCACAGTGGGGCAATCGACATGGCACTGGCACGGTTCCATCCGTTGCTGACGCTCGCGTTCACACCTGTTTCGACAGCCGCCGCACTACTCCATCGTGCCGGTCGCATCCGCGTCGTTGCACGGCGTCGAGCCCCCTGACTCTGGCCGTGTGCGCGGCGCGAATTCTTGACACTGTCAGTCACCGGTTGGTATTCTTCCTGACTGATCGCGAGGCGCATTCGTCTAGCGGCCTAGGACACCGCCCTCTCAAGGCGGAGATCATGGGTTCGAATCCCATATGCGCTACAAGCACAAACGCCCGGCCAATTGGCCGGGCGTTTGGTTTGCCTTTGAGACGGTGTGATTCAGCGCTAGATCCCGAGCGCGAGTCCTTCGCCGCGGGCGTCACTTCCGCCCGAAATCACGCCCGTCTCCGGATCCATGCCAATCAGCTGAGCGTCACCGCCGTTGGCCCAATCACCCAGAACCGAGACGCGGTGTCCGCGCGCGCCAAGCTCCTCGATCACGCCGTCGCCGACGCGGCCCTCGATGCGCAGCGAGTAGTCGTTGGGCAGGTTGATCGGATCGGTGCCAGGGAAGCTCATCCAGCGCGGCGCTTCCACGGCTTCCTGTTCGTTCATGCCGAAGTCGATCATGTTCGTGATGACCTGCATGTTCCACTGAGGCTGACCATCGCCGCCCGGCGTCCCGCCGACCCAGCGAATCCCGCCACCCTGCGTGATCAAGTAGCAGTTGAGCGTGTGCATGGTTCGCTTACCGCTGGCGATGACGTTGGGATGACCTTCTTCGAGGACGAAGCCACGTCCAGCGCGGTTGTTGAGCGTCACGCCGGTGTCGCCCGCCACCACCTGACTGCCGAATCCAGCCGAGAGGCTGGTGATCAGCGAGACGGCGTTGCCTTCGCCGTCCATGGTGCAGAGGTAGGTCGTGTCGCCGACGTGCTCCGGAATCAGTCCGGCATTGACCTGGTCCTTGGACCGCCGCATGTCGATCTCGCGGAAGCGCTCCTTGGCAAACTCCTGCCCCAACATCTTGTCGAGCGGGACGTCGACGAAGCGCGTGTCGCCCGAATAGGCCAGTCGATCGGCGAAGGCCAGCTTCTTGGCTTCCACCATCAAGTGGATGGCGTCGGCGCTGTTCGCACCCATGGCCCGCACGTCGGCATTGGAGATGATGTTGAGCTCTTCCAGCACGATGTGCCCCTGGGAGGGGATGGTGGTCTGGTAGACAGTGTAGCCACGGTAATCGGTGTTGATCGGGTCGTAGACCTCGGACGCGTGGTCCGCGAAATCGTCTTTGGTGAGCAGTCCGCCGATCTTCTGGACGTAGGCCGCCATACGTTCGGCGATCTCACCGCGGTAGAAGACGTCGGGTCCACCCTCTTTGACGGTGTTGAGTGTGCGGGCCAGGTTGGACTGACGGAACATCGAGCCAGGTGCTGGCGCCTTGCCATCGCGCAGGAAGACCGCCTTGGATGCCTCGAATTCAGCCAACCGATCGGCACTGCCAGCGATGATGCGGCTGCCACCATGGGTCATCGGGAAACCCTGATCGGCATAGCGGATCGCATTGCGGAAGAGATCCTCGCGATCCAGGCGGCAGAAGCGATCCATGGCCGTGAAATAGGCGTCTACGGCGCCTGGAACGGCGATCGAGAGGGGGCCGAAGAATGGCATCTTCTCGTAATTCCGCTCCAGGAAATACTCGAGGTCGGCCTTGCGCGGGCCGATCCCTGAACCGTTGATGGCCGTGACTTTGCCGGTCTTGGCCTCGTGATAGAGGATGAAGGCGTCGCCACCCAAGCCGTTCATGGCTGGAATGACCACACCGGTCGTCCAGGCCGCGGCAATCGCGGCATCCATGGCGTTTCCGCCTCGCCGCAGGGCGTCGAGTCCGGCCGCCGTCGCCAGCGGATGTCCCGTCGCCACCATTCCGTCTCTGCTCATGGCGAGCGCGCGAACCGTCGTGCCGTTTCTTACCACAGCTCGAAACCCTCTCTACTCAACCTTCATGTACCGTGAATGTCTCAACAACGAGTCTAACTGATTTCATCCCGTAGTGCGCAGCGTGGCGACCACTTCCAGATGCGGTCGGAACCAGACTGGCAGCCATCGAAGTGGCATGCGCCGAGCAAGCGGCCGAAGCTGCTTGACGGGTATCTTGCGTGCCTGCGCGTCGGTGAGCCGTGGTGCCGCCAGGAACCGCACGTCGAACCCGTGTCGCTCGAGGAGCGCGCGCATCTCGCCTGGCGACGACATCGACGGGTGCCAGAAATAGCTGTCATAGAGCCCGCGCAACCGGTAATAGGGCGTCGCAGCCAGGCGGTTGGGCGTCTTGAGCACGTACTGCCCTCCGACAGTCAGCACCCGTGCCGCCTCAGCAACGTGTCCTTCGAGGTTGGGCAAGTGCTCAACGACGTCGCTGGAGAGGAGCAGATCGAAGGAGTCCGTCGCGAATGGCAGCGACTCCGCGTCCGCGCCGACCAACTGGACGCCCGGGAGGCGCCGGCGCATCTCTGCCAGCGTCGTCCCGGTCAGGTCCGAGCCGGTCAAATTGGTGAAACCCATGCGACGCAGTGACTCCAGCGCAAACCCTCCGCCAGCGCCGATCTCGAGAACGCGCGTCGTTCGAGGCAGCGCTGCGATGTAGTCCAGCAATCCACGCGGAGGATTGTATTCGCCATAGGTGTTCGACCAATTGGGATAGACGCGATCGATCTGCTCGTAAAAGCGCTGGCGAATCTCGGTCGGCAACGGCTTGCCGCGGTAACGATCGGCGCATTCGCGACACAGGAAGGTTCGTCCGCGAAAGCGGCGGCCACACAGGAGGCACGCTCGTTCAGAGCGGTCAACGACCATGCATCCACTTTCTTGCGCCGATCCACGCGCCCCACGCGAGGATCACGGCAAGAACGAGCGCGTAGAACACAAAGAAGCCGGGATCGATCCGCGCATCGTGTCCAGCAGCGTGAGCAGCGTCAGAGATGACGCTCCCGAATGCGACGTTGCCGCGATAGCGGACGTTGAAGACGAGCCCGCCGCCGGGACTTTGCGAGTTGCCATCCACCACAATCGGCTGCCCGCCCGCCGGGCGAATCAGCGACCAACCCACGTTCAGGGCGCGCGTACCCGGCGTCAGGTCGACGCTCAGGTAACGGTCGGCCGTTCCACTCTTGGCGGGGAACGATCTCACGAACGCGCGCGTCAGCGACGACCATTCGAAGTCGTCCAGATTGCCCTGAAAGATGGGCGTCCCCTCAGCGAACGTCGGGAGAAAGACCATCGACCCATCGGCCGGTTTCCCCGACTCGAACCGGTTCCCTTCAGCGTAAGTCGAGTCCGGGTCGTAGCGGAACGTCACCGCGTTTCCGGGCGTTGATTCGGGCGAAGAGAGCTCGAAGCGATACTCTTGGCCGTCCGAATCGGGAATCGCGTCGAACTGAAAGGTTACGTGGCTGTTGTCGTGCATCTGCGACGCATTGATGGTCGCCTGCCGCAGCTGCTTGCCATCCGACTGTCGATAGAGCGTCAGAATCACGTCGTGCGTGTTGCTGCGCGACGAGGGCGGCAGCGTGGCAAACTGATCCAACGCGATGTAGCCGCTCTGTCCGTCGGGCAGTTGCACCTGCGCCCAGCCTTCGGCTGCACCAGCCACCTGCACGGTCGTCCCACCGGCGACCTTCTCCACGAGGTTCCCGTCGATCGGGAGCGTGAGCGCCTCGATTTCGGGCCCAGCCTTCAGCGTCCCCTGACCTGTTCCGGTATCCGCACCGAATGTGGCCACGCGCAGCGTGACGCCATTCAGATTTGGATAGCGCGAGTAGAAAGTCTGGCTGATGGTTCGATCTCCGGTCAGCTCGCCGAGCCACTTGGTCTGCGCGGGCCAGTCGTGGAAGGAAGTCTCAGGGAAGCGATCGTCAACCTGCGGCGCGTAGCGGAGCGTCACTTTGGCGCCGCCGGTTGGGTTTGGATACAGCGCGCCCGAAGCGTTGGTGGGCGGGCTGACCGCGATTGTCAGCCCATCCACGCCGTCCGAGGGCGACAGAAACGCCTGACTGATGCTGGTAGTTGCATAGGCGTCACCCGCACTCTCGGGCAGGCTGGCGTTCAGGACCTGCGGCACACCGCAACCGGCCGTGAACAGCAGCACCGCGAACAGGGCCAGGCTCGCGATCCATCTTGACCGGCTCCCACTAGTCAGCCGCATCGAGCACGTCTCTCGTCGCTAATCCGCAGTTCGAATTGCGCCAGTTGCGCAGCACCTGAAATCCGAGCCAGAGAGAGACCGCCGTGAAGAGGGTTCGGACGACGCCGAGGTAGATATCGGCCGGGATGAAGGCTCCCACTACGTTCATCGGACCCGGCAGCGTATTGGCGTGCTCGCCAATCAGCGGTTGGAAGAGCGCCCAGGTGAGCGGAGCACCCCACTGCAACGCCAGCAAGCCAAGTAACACGATCTGCACGGCGTGGGTGAAGATCAGCCTGCCATCCTGGTAAATGGCCAGGATGAGAAACGGGACGAGCCAAATGGCGTATTGGGGATTGAAATATGTGAAACCAAACAGCACCAGCATGACGGCCGAGGCAACAGGGATGTACGCGCCAGCTCGTCCGTCGGCGTATTGCACGAACCAGAGAAAGAGCATGGCGTAGGCGAAGGGGAAGATGAAGAGGCTGTCTCCGCCCCCGACGTCCACACTCATGCCAAAGAGATATTCGATGTGCGGGTAGCGGTTGATCAGCGCGAACGTCGGGCTATTGCCTGTGGCGGCAATCATGGTGACTTCGATCACCAGCCAAAACCCGATCAATCCGCCAAGCAACAGATAAAGCTCACGGCGTGTCCGTCGGAAGGCGAACGCATAAAAGGGCGCCAGGAACGCCGGGAAGAAGCGCGCCGCCGAGCCAAGCCCGAGTAACAGCACGCCAAGGTAGCGCCTTCCCTGCAGTGCGAAGAGCGTGGAGAGCATCACGATGGCGACCGAGATGGAGTCATGTCGACCGAAGACCGCGCTCACGAAGATGACGATCGGATTGAGCAGCCAGAGCGCCAGGATCCGACGACGCCAACGGGGCACCACCAGCTTGGTCATCACGTAGCCTGCGCACAGATCGGCGACCAGGTACGGGCAGCTTCATGAGAAAGAGGGCGCGGGCCAGATGAGGGTACGCCAGAAAGTGGGTCATGTCCCCCGGTTGCACCCCAACGCCGATGACTCCAGCGGTTGGAGACCAGATCGCCGTTCGAGTGAGGCAGGAGCGGCTGAATCAATGCGAACCAAGCGTTGTGCGCCATCTGAATGACGATCTGGCTGCTGAACGAAAACCAGTTACCGGTTGAAACTGCGTCATAGGAGCGCGAGTAGATCGAGTAAATGTCGGAATGAACCGTGAAGGGCATCAGCAGGAGCCGAATGAGGATGCCCGCAATCCAGATAGGCGCCAGCTCGGATGTAGCCGCCGAACGCAACTTTGAGAGTCGCGACGTCTCGGTCGGCCTCACCTCTACGGTCGTCGATGTCACGCCAGCGCCCACCGTCGAACGCGGATCGATGCCAGCACGATCGGAAGGGCCAACAGCAGCGCCGCCCGGTGCAGGATGGCCGCCGCCAGAATGGCCGCGACCGGCAGCGCCAGCACTCCGGCAACGCCCGCCATGGCTCCCTCGCGGAAGCCGATACCGCCTGGCATGGGCGAGATCAGGCCAATCAGGAGCGGCAGGTTGCTGATCAGAATCAGGGCCGAGATACCCAGCGAGACCCCCAACGCCTTGGCCGCCAGCCAGATCGCCAGCGTGTCGAGTATCCAGCGCGCGACCGTGAACCCGATAACCGGAACGCGGAGCGAGCGATCTCGTGCAAGCAGCCTGGCCGCCTCGACCAGATTCACGGCGAACCGCCGGCCAAAGCGCCAGACGACGAAGAGCGCGGACGCAACGAGGACCATCACGGAAAGTGCGGCGACTATCAGCACGGCCGGCCGATGGTGCATCCAGTCTGCCGAAAATCTCGCGGCTGATCACTGGTCCAGCCAGAATCAGCCCGACGACGGTGCCGACGAGGAGCGCCAGCGCGTCAACTACCTGCTCGACAGCCAGGGTTGGCACCGAGCGGCCCAGGCCAATGCCGTACATCTGGCGGGCCAGCAAGCCCTTGGCCGGCGACCAGAGATAGCCAGGCGCGGCGTAATTGATCATGGTGGACGTGATGGTGAGGTCTATCGTCGATTCGAGCGAGAGTTCATGCTCGAGGGCTCGCAGCATGATCTGCCAACGTTTGGCATGCACGACCGGCAACGCACACCCGACTGCAAGGAGCGGCGCTACCAGCCACCAATTGGCAGTGGAGAAGGCGTCGACCATGTTGCCCATCTCGCCGGTCAGGATGAGGACGAGGACGCCGAGTGCCACTGACCCCCAGACGATCAATGGCATCAAGCGGCGCGCGCCGACCGGACGGCGCCTCGTTGCGGCGTTATCGGCGGTCATGCAGTCACCTCATTCGCCGCCGCTCTCGCCTGGCTGAAGAGACCGTCGATGGCTTCTTCGAGTTGGGATGACTGCACGTCGATCGAGGCCGCGCTGACGTAGCGCGCTCGAGCCGCCGCGCCAAGCCGTTCTCTCAACGCCGGATCGCGAAGTCGACGTATGGCGATAGCCAGTGCGTCAGGATCGGCCGGAGGAATAAGGAGCGCCGATTCGCCGTCTCGCAAGAGTTCGCGCGCTGCCGCCGAGTCACGCGTGATTATGGCGGCACCCACGGCCATGGCTTGAAAGACCTTGTTCGGAACCACCCGTCCCGCTTTGGACGTGTCGCCGAAGATGCCGAGCAGCACATCCGCTCGTGGCAATCTCCGAAGGGAGCTGGTGGTAAGGCAATCGCGGGGTGAAGTTGACGTTGTCGACGTCCAGGTCATCCGCCAGCGATCTGACGGTATCGAGCACCTGACCGGCGCCTACGATCTCAAACGTAACGTCAGGATCGTTGCGGAGCAAGATGGGCCGCTCGAACGATCGTGTCGACTCCCTGTAGCGGGATCATGTTGCCATAGAACAAGATCCGCAGCTTGGATCCACCACTCGTCGCCTCTGTAGCATTCGCCTGAGGATGAAACAGACGGTCGTCGGCGCCGACCGGCACGATCCGCACCCCGGCATCCGACACGCCGAAGTTGGAGACGAGAAACTGCCGGTTCTCCGCGGTGTCGACTATCACGACCGAGGCAAGTCTCAGAGAGATCCTATCGACGAGCCTAATCACGCGCGCGGGCACCCCATCAGGACCAAGGCGCCGTCGGTCTTCAACAAGCGTGTCGGTCAGCGTGACCAAGGGGTTGAAAAGGATCGGCTTGCCAAGTAGACGAGCGATCGGTCCGAGAACCAGCGCGTCAAGCTGTCCGATGTAGCCAAACGCAATCAGATCTACATCACTCCGAGATCGGAACAACTGCCAGATGAGCGACACGTATGCGACGCAGAGGCGCACGCCGAGGCCTACGAGTTTGCCGGGAGACGCCACCAGCGCGGACTTATCGCCGTCCGCCGACCAGACCGCGCGATGTTCTTCACGCACGTCAAAGCCGGCGCGCCGCATCGCCGCGATGACGGTGACGTTGCGCGGATAGTCACGTTCATAGGTTCCGATATAGAGGATTCGTTTCGGTCGTTGCGCCGACGATCCTCGTCCCCTTAGATGGTCCATCCCGGAGATTATACGAGGATCACGCCGCGCGCCCGAATTGATGACCTTCTAGTGGAGATCGAGACGCCGGTCTGCAGGAAATCTAGCTCGAACCAGGTCGTCCAGCCGAACGCATGCGGGAGCGTGGCCGCTTGGCTTGTCCACTGTGGTGTGGCCAGCCGTCTCCCTGAAGCTGATTCGTTCGCAAACGCCAGCGAGTAAAGCGCAAGCGATCGATTTCAGTGGGATCAAGTCCGCAGTCCAGCAAGTCCGCGAGTTCGGCGCCACTGATGTCGAGTGCCTCACGATCGGCATCCTTGACTCGTTCGAATTCGTTCTCCATCGCGCAGTCCTGTTCATGTCTTGAGCCATCGCGAATGGCAAGGATCAATGCGTTGGTTGAGCTCTGGTCATCCCGGGTTGATGTATGTCTGTCGGCCGCGAGTCCCGCGGGCATCAGCCGGTAGGGCGGCCGTCGCCTCTGCGTCATAGGCGGGGCTCCGATCAGCCCTCCTCTACGTAGTAGTCAAACGCAGATTCAATGCCGGAAAACGGGTGAGAGGCGATTCTACGGAGAAGTGATCGCATGACAAAATCGTGAGGGCAAATGGAAAGGGCGCGGCAAGATGGCCACGCCCTTGAACTCTTGGTCTCTCTTGGTCATAAGAGAGAGGGACTAGTAGTCCATCCCGCTCGGCATCGGAGGCATCTTATTCTCCTCCGGCTTGTCCGAGATGAGCGCCTCGGTGGTCAGGATCATGCCTGCAATCGACGTCGCGTTCGCGACAGCAGACCGAGTCACCTTGACCGGGTCGGTGACGCCCCACTCGACCATGTTGCCATATTCCTGGCGGATAACGTCATAGCCGATGGCCGGATCGTTCTTCTCCTTCTGGAGTCGTCGGATCGTGTCGACCACAACCGCGCCATCCAGCCCTGCATTGCCGGCGATACCGCGGAGCGGCTCTTCCAGCGCGCGGCGCAGGATATTGACGCCGGTAAGCACGTCACCCTTGACATCGACGTCGTCGAGCGCACTAATGGCGTTGATCAGCGAGACACCACCACCCGGAACGATGCCCTCTTCGACGGCGGCGCGGGTCGCGCTCAGCGCGTCCTCGACGCGATGCTTCTTCTCTTTGAGCTCGGTCTCGGTCGCGGCGCCAACCTTGATGACGGCCACACCACCGGAGAGCTTGGCAAGGCGCTCCTGCAGCTTCTCACGATCGAAGTCGCTCGTGGTCTGCTCGATCTGAGCCTTGATCTGCTCGATGCGGCCCTTGATCTCAGCGTCCTGTCCGTAGCCCTCGACGATCGTGGTCTCGTCCTTAGTGGAGACGATGCGGCGAGCCCGGCCGAGGTCCTGAATTGTCGCGCTGTCGAGCTTGCGGCCAACCTCTTCGGAGATCACCTGACCACCGGTCAGGATGGCGATGTCGCGGAGCATTTCCTTGCGGCGATCGCCGAAGCCCGGGGCCTTGACGCCAACCACGTTGATGGTGCCGCGCAGCTTGTTGACGACCAGTGTCGCCAGCGCTTCGCCATCGACGTCCTCGGAGATGATCATGAAGTTCTTGGTGACCTGAAGGACCTTCTCAAGAACCGGAAGGATGTCGGCGACAGCCGAGACCTTCTTGTCGGTGATGAGGATGTAGGGCTCGTCCAGCTCTGCTTCCATGCGGTCCGGATTGGTCACGAAGTAGGCGGAAATGTAGCCACGGTCGATCTGCATACCTTCAGTGAACTCGGTCTCAAAGGCCAGACCGCGCGACTCTTCGACGGTGATGACGCCGTCCTTGCCAACCTTCTCCATGACGTCGGCGATCAGATCACCGATCTCACGATCGGCTGCCGAGATGGACGCCACCTGAGCGATGTCCTCTTTGCCCTGGATGTCCTTGGCCATGCTCTTGAGCATCTCGACAACCTTCTCGCTGCCGATGTCGATGCCCTGCTTGAGCAGCATCGGGTTCGCGCCCGCCGCGACGTTGCGCAATCCCTCATGTACCACAGCCTGCGCCAGAACGGTCGCCGTGGTCGTGCCGTCACCGGCGACGTCGTTGGTCTTGGTGGCGGCTTCCTTGAGGAGCTGAGCACCCATGTTGGCGAACGGGTCTTCCAGCTCAATCTCCTTGGCCACGGTCACGCCGTCATGCGTCACCGTCGGGGCACCAAATTTCTTGTCGAGCGCGACGTTTCGGCCCTTGGGACCAAGCGTCGTTTTTACGGCGTCGGCCAGCGTGTCGATCCCCTCTTTGAGGGACCTTCTCGCTTCCTCGTTGAATTGTAGAACCTTCGGCACTTCTCCAACCCTCCTCTTGGCCTGCTCACGAGCAGCCAAGAATTGCTTCGATTAATTCGAAAAACTACTCGTTGACGATCGCGAGAATGTCTTTCTCGCTGAGGATCAAGTACTCGTCGTCATCCATTTTCAGTTCGGTGCCCGCGTACTTCGCGAACAGCACGCGATCGCCGGTCTTGACGTCCATTGGCTGGCGTGTGCCGTCGTCGTTCAGTTTGCCAGCGCCGACCGCGATCACCTCGCCGCGCTGCGGTTTTTCTTTGGCCGTATCCGGAAGGACGATCCCGCTCTTGGTCGTCTCTTCCCGCTGGATCGGCCGAACCAGCACGCGATCGCTGAGCGGCCTGATGTTGCCGTTGCTGGATGCCATCCTGTCGGAACCTCCCTCGATACACGCAACGGGGCGATCCCGCTGCTTGCATTTCCACTTGCCTAACTGGCTCGAATTAGCACTCTCGATCTGAGAGTGCTAACACTGCGTATCTTAGCCAAGGCGTGCGCAAGTTGCAAGAGGTTCTTCGCAAATTTCACGTTGAGATAGGGAACACCGGAGGTGCAGGCGTCCCAAGCAGACCCATAAGTGGATCGAGATTCGCGACCCATCGTGCATAATTTCTGGGAGAATGCGCAATGCGCTCTTCTCTTGACCGTAACTATTCTAGGTCCAGTAGCCAAGGGGGCATGAGTGAATCGTCATTTTGCGGGACGCGTGCTCGAGATGCAGCCGTCGCCGACCGTGGCGGTCTCCGACGCCGTTCGAACCTTGCGGCAGCAGGGGAGGGACGTCATCGATCTTGGGGGTGGCGAGCCCGATTTCCCCACGCCAGAACACGTCTGCCGTGCCGCCATCGAGGCTCTGCAAGCAGGCGACACGCATTACGTCGCGAGCGCCGGAACTCCGCAGCTTCGTGCCGCGATTGCGAAGAAGCTGAAGATGGACAACGGAATCGACGTCGACGTGAGCTCGATCATCGTCACACCCGGCGCGAAATCGGCACTCTTCTCGTCGGTTCTGGCACTGGCCGACGCGGGAGACGACGTCGTCATGTTCGACCCGGGCTGGGTCTCGTACGAGCCGATGGCACGGGTCGCGGGAGCTGGCACCGTGCGCATCCCGCTCGATCCAGCCGACAACTACCGCATCACCAGAGACGCCGTCGAGTCGCATCTCACATCGTCATGCCGCCTGATGATCGTGAATACCCCCAACAATCCGACCGGCCGGATGCTGACGCGAGAGGAACTGACCGCAGTCGCTGAGATCGCCATCGAGCGGGACATGATTGTCATCTCCGATGAGATCTACGAGAAGATTAGCTATGACGGTAACGTCCACGTGAGCATTGGCTCGCTCCCTGGGATGGCGGAGCGCACACTCACCGTCAACGGCTTTTCGAAAGCCTACGCCATGACCGGTTGGCGCCTTGGCTACGTCGCGGGACCGAACGACATCATTCGGCAGGTAGCCAAGATCCACAGCCACTCTGTCACTTGCGCCTCATCGTTCGGACAGGCGGGGGCAGTTGCTGCGCTGGAAGGCCCGCAGGACTTCATCGATTCGATGGTCGAGGCGTGGGATCGACGTCGCCATCTGATCGCGCGTGGACTCAACAGCGTACCGGGATTTAATTGTCCGCTGCCGGAGGGCGCCTTCTATGCGCTGCCGGACGTATCGGGGACGGGACTCGACGGCGGCATCGTCGCTAAGCGGTTGATCGACGAAGCGGGCGTCGGCGTCACACCTGGTTCCGCGTTCGGCGACGTGACGCGCAACCACATTCGGCTCAGCTTCGCGAACTCCGACGACTCAATCGAGTCATCAATTGAACGCATCCGACGGACGTTCTCTGCGTGAGGCACGCCAACGGCCGTCACCCCCGGATGGCTCTCATCCGGCGCTACGGCGCCACCTTCTCTTAATCCTAGGAGAAGCAAAGGTCGGCCAAAGGCACGTCTTTTCCCCTCTCCAAATTCTGGGAGAGGGGGATGAAGGTGAGGGCCGTCTCGCTACAGCCCGCTCATACGGATGACTTCGACACCGCTCTCTTCGAGCTTGGCGACGAACGGGTTGATACCCACCATATCGCTCGAGATGTGACCACTCACGATGAGATTGCCGGAGGTTTCATTTCGCAGACGTTGCGCCTCTTCAGGGGCAACGTGAATGTAGAGGACCGTGTTGATTCCGGCGTCGAAATAGGCCTTGGCCACCGGATAGCCGCCATTCGTTCCGGCCCCGTGAACCACGGCGATTCGGTCGAGTTTCCGGTCGACCGCTCCGACGGGAACCATAATGCGGGTCTGTGCCTCGGCGAACTCCGGCATTTGGTTGAGGGCATCGATAGCGTCCTGCACCAATGGATCACGATCGAGCGTTTCCAAATGCGTATGAATCGTCTCGACCATCATGCGCCGGCCCACTTCGTCGAGCGGCAGATGCACGTTGAGAAACGGCATGTCGAGCAGGCGCGCTACAGACGGCACGTGATCGAAGTTCTGCGCCTGTGAACGGAGGAGCGCTCGCGTCATCATCGACTGGATCGCGTCACGCGCCGCGGGCGTTGGAACGCCATGCTCAACCATCAGCTCCACGTGACGGGTCAGCACCTCGGGGAAATTCAGCTGTGCGGTCCCACCGGCCGGGTGATGCGCAATGACGCCGTCGCAGCCAAGCTGCTTTGCCAGCATCAGTTCCGCTGCGCCAATGTCGATGCCGAACATGACCCGTTTGAGCTCGGTGCCCTCGACATACACAGCACTGTCCGCTGGAGGACGGTTCATTTCCGCCATCTCCAACGACAGAGCCATGATCTCGTCAGTTCCCAATCCAGGCATCGATCCTCCCAACGGGGCATACGAGCGAGCGTCGCGCGCCAAATCGTGATAAGACGCCACGTATCTTCGCACGGTGAGGGAAACTGAGCACGCGAAGGGGCTCGCCAGGCGACCACACCCCCTGGAGCGAGCCCCAAAACCGCAATTCAGATTCGCTATTGGCCCATGAAGGCAAAGTGCTCGGTCGCCACCTGGTGCCAGCGAGGTTTGCCCTCCGATTCAGTTGCCGCGTCGAGCATATCGCGCGTCAGCTTGAACGCTTCAGTCTCGTGCCAGGAGTGCCAATCGTCTTCGCTCTCCCAGAGCCCGACGACCAATCGCTTGCGCTCGTCGTCGAACGGAATCAACAGGGACATTCCCACGAGCCCGGGTTGGTTGGCGGCGGCTTTGGATCGTTCCTTGAAGGCGTCGTCCCAGGCCTTCTGCTCTCCTGGTTTGATGGTTGTCTCGGTGATGACGGCGCGCATTTCGACCTTCCTTTCGCCACTGGATGGACGTCTCGCAAGCAGCGCGCGCTTTGCGCCGAGAAACTAACTCGTGTGCCGCTTGCGACAGAGGTCGCTGCACGGGACGTGCCAGAGTGATGCGGGAAGTTTGACGCGCCCTCGTGGGTTCCATAAGATCTGGAGACCCGCCTGTTTGTGGTGGGACTCAGGAAGGCATGATTCGATGCATTCGCGTGACGAGATTCGACTCACCACGCTCGCGAGCTGCGCTGGCTGAGCATCCAAGATGGGCCCTGGGGTCCTGGCGCAGGTGCTGCGTCCGCTCTCTCAACGACACGACGCCAACGTCCTGGTCGGGCTCCAGACCAGCGACGATGCTGCCGTTTACCGTTTGAGTGACGAGCAAGCACTGGTCCAGACGGTCGATTTCTTCACGCCGGTTGTCGACGACCCATACACATACGGCGCGATCGCGGCGGCCAACTCGATGAGCGACGTCTTCGCCATGGGCGGTGACGTGCTGATGGCGCTGAACATCGCCGCCTTTCCTGAAGATCTGCCAGAGCACGTTATCACACGCATTTTTGAGGGGGGCGCCGACAAGGCGGCAGAGGCGGGAATCGTCATCGCGGGCGGCCACACCGTCACGGACGATGAGCCGAAGTACGGCCTGGTCGTTACAGGCACCATTCATCCGGATCGGATTCTGACCAAGGCGGGGGCCAAGCCAGGCGACAAGCTCTATCTGACCAAGCCAATTGGCACGGGCGTGATCACTACCGCTTTGAAGGCGCAAGCGGCGCGTGACGAGCACGTCGAACAGGCGGTCGCCTCCATGCTGCGGCTCAGCCGCCGAGCATCACAGCTCATGCGAGAAGTGGGCGTCAACGCGGCCACCGACATCACCGGATACGGGCTCATTGGGCACACGTTCGAGATGGTCGAACGGAGCGGCGTGCGTATCCGCATTCACGCCTCGAGCGTCCCCTTGCTGGCTGGCGCGGAACAGTACGCCGCCGACGGCTACCTACCAGGCGGCGCCGGCCGCAACGTGGCCTACTACACGACACGGCAAAGCCCCACCGTCACCCTTGAGCCGGGCGTCCCGCAAACAGTTCTCGATCTCCTCTTCGATCCAGAAACCTCTGGCGGACTGGTCATTTCGGTTGCCAGCGATCGCGCCTCCGCACTGGAGTCAGCCTTCGCCGACGCCGGTGAGCCCCTTTGGCACATCGGCGACGTCGAGACTGGCAACGGTCTGATCGTGACGCCCGATTGAGTGGCGAGGGTCTACCAGGGTCTTCGTCTCGATCCTCATGGTGGAGCACGCTAAATCAGCTCGGCATCCGACCAAGCAAAGCCCTCGGACAGAATTTCCTGCACGACACCGCCATCGTCCGGCGCATCGCGGACGCCGCCGAACTGAAGCCTGACGATGTCGTGGTCGAGGTCGGTCCAGGCCTGGGCGTCCTGACGCGCGAGCTTTCAGAGCGAGCCGGGCGCGTGATCGCGATCGAGCTCGATGCTCGACTCGCCGAACACGTCCGCAGTCTGTCCCTTCCGCACACCGAGGTCGTCGAGATGGACGTTCTGCAGGCGGATCTCGCTGAGATTACGGGTGGCGAACCGTATGTGGTTGTGGCGAACCTGCCCTACTCGGTCGCTGCGGCCGCGATCGCCCACCTTCTGGAGAGCGAGGCACGACCGAAACGCCTCATCGTCATGGTGCAGCGCGAGGTCGCCGAGCGTATCTGCGCCAGGCCGCCGAACATGAGTATTCTGTCCGTCTCGGTCCAGTTCTTCGGTGACCCACGCATCCTCTTTCGCATCGGTCCTGGCGCCTTCGTTCCAGCTCCGAAGGTCGAATCGGCGGTGCTCCGCATTGACGTCCGCGACTCACCAACGCTCGAAGCTTCTGAACGATCGCGCTTCTTCAACCTGGTACGTGCCGGCTTCGGACAGCGGCGCAAGCAGCTCCTGAATTCGCTCGCAGCAGGGCTCGATTTGGAGAAGGCAGACACGTCGGACGCACTCGAGCGAGCGAGCATCGACCCAAAACGCCGCGCCGAGACGCTTACGGTCGAAAATTGGCTGACGTTGTTTAGCTCGTTCCAGGCGGAGACGGGCCAATGATTGAGGTCCAGGTCGACCAACCCATCAGGCTTTTCGCTCCGGCCAAGGTCAATCTTGGACTCGAGATAACCGGCCGCCGTGATGATGGGTACCACGAGATCGTGACGGTCCTGCAGGCTGTGAGCCTTTTCGACGTGATCGATCTCCTACCCGCGGGTCAATTTTCGTATTCGGGAGACATGCACGTCGACGCCGAGCAGGATCTGGCATTGCGCGCCATTCGGCTCTTCGAGACACGCTATAACGCGCGGTTGACAGCCGAAGTTCGAATCGAGAAGCGAATTCCGATCGCCAGCGGTCTCGGAGGCGGAAGCTCAGATGCCGGTACGATGCTCGGTGCGCTCGCATCCCTCGCTGGAATCCAGCTCAACGCCGTTGAAAAAGTGGCGGCCGAACTTGGCAGCGATGTCCCGTTTTTCGTGAGCGGCGGCACGTCGTTGGCGACCGGCATCGGCACAGATCTGAAGCCGCTTGGATCACCGAACCGACTCTGGTTCGTGATAATCACTCCGGACGTCGAAATTCCCAACAAGACCGCCCGACTCTACTCGAGCTTGCGACCTGATGATTTCACCGACGGTGAATCGACGCGAACTGGCGCCCGCGCGATCGCGGACGGAGAAAAGCTGAACCAGGATGAGCTGCGAAACGCGTTCTCGCGACCGCTCTTTGAGGTTGCGGAGATCGTGCGGACACGAGATGCGGCGCTCGCGCTTGGGGCGCCGTTCGTGCTCCCGTGCGGCGCTGGGCCAAGCCTGTTCACGTTGTTCGATCGGTGGGAAGAAGCGAGCCAATTAGCTGCTGACCTGCGAGGGAATGGGTTCCGTGCCATCGCCTGTACGTCGGTTGCACCGAACTTCAATTTCGGTCGACTTCCCTCAGTCTAAGATCGTGACGAATATTTATGACAAGTCTGCGCCATTGTCGGAAGGATCTGTTCGAGTCCCCGATCCGTTTCGGCCCAGGTAGGTCGTCTCCCAATCGCGTTGCTGCTCTTCCGAAACACGCATGAAGATCCCGCTCGCGGATGCCAGCAGCGTTCCGTCCTCGGATCGCAGTTCACCACTCGCCTCAATCGCGCGCCGGCGGTCTCGACCGACCCGCCCGATCACGATGAGCGGCGCATCGACGGGCACCGGTTTACGGAATTGAACGTCCATCTTGGCCGTCACAGCCAGGTGTCCACCGTCGATGACCGCCCAGCTCATGGCCTCGTCGAGGAGCGTCGAGACGATTCCTCCATGCATCATGTGAACGTAGCCTTCGTGCGCTGGTGTTGGGACAAACCGCGCTTGAACAGCGCCATCTCGTCGGAAGAATTTGAGTCGCAAACCGATTGGATTCTTCTCTCCGCAGCCAAAACAGCCGTGATCTGTCGCACTATTGACCAGTTCGTCTTGAGCCATGTCCCTCCCCAAATCGATCGATCGCGAGCTTAGCACAGCGGAACCAGCAGCCCCTCCGCACGTCGCATACTTCGCTGAAGCTTAGATCTATGTCCTGCCACGTGAGCGGTGGATTTGGTTGAATCACATGGATGCGATCGTGGGGATGGTCGCCCCGCACCTGAGGGAACACAAGAACTTGCGATTGACACGTGCCAGAGTCGTTACCACGATTCTGATCGTTGGAGTGGTTGCCGTCGTAGCGATTCTTCTCAATCATTTCGTGTTGACGTCGTCGGCCGTGACCTATCCGGAGGCTCCGCCGTCCATTGCGGCCATCGAGAATCAGTGGGGATACATCATCTTGCTTCCAACCTACAAACCAGAATGTCTCGCCTACGATCCCGCGAGTGTATCGACGAAATACGATTCGTCCTCGTCTACCGGTCAATCTCTGCGGATGACACTGGCTGCCAAGAACACCGCCGCTTGTACCGCGGCGAATGGCTCGAGTGTGGAGATCGTCGAGGCACCGGCGCTCGCATCGCTCACGGGCAATGTGTCGACAGTCAGTCAAGGACGTATGCAATTTGCCGCAATAACGAGCAACATCGGCTGACGGCAAGACGGCGCTGACGCTTCAATGGCATTGCGCCGAAATGATGTGCCGAATGTCGGGCACGTTGAACGAGGCCGTCACCGAAACGGTACTCAAGAAGATGGCTGATTCGTTTCAAGTTGCGAGGCTACCAAACTGAGCAGACGACGGGTGAACCAGCCGCGTGGGGGACCTCGTACACTTGGTCGTCACGCATCCCAATCGCACATCGTATTCAGCCGTGATAGACATGTCGGATGAAGTGCGTTTGACAGCCGAATTCGGCGATCACTAGAATTGCTGTGACTCACTGACCAGGAGGACCCATTCGGTGCAACCGAGGACCCTGAACGGGCGCTATCGCCTCGACGAAATGATCGGCGAGGGAGGGATGGCCGTTGTTTATCGCGGCTATGACCTCCTGCTTGGCCGTGTCGTGGCAGTGAAGATTTTGCGCGAGCAGTTCGGTTCCGATCAAAACTTCCTCCTCCGCTTCACCCGTGAGGCCCAATCAGCCGCCAAGCTGTCACATCCGCACATCGCGAACGTCTATGACGTCGGACACGACGCCGACACCCAATACATCGTGATGGAGTTCGTCAACGGTCCAAATTTGAAGGACTTGATTCGTCGACAGGGGCCGTTCACGGTCGAAGGAGCCGCGTTCATACTGCGGCAGGTCGCAGAGGCTTTGGACGCGGCACACCGGCATGGGCTGGTTCATCGAGATATCAAACCGCAAAACATCCTGGTCGACGAAACGGGAAATGCCAAAGTCGTCGACTTCGGCATCGCCAAAGGGCTCAGTGACGCCAATTTGACCGAAGCCGGAACGGGCATGGGGACGGTTCACTACGTCTCACCGGAGCAAGCACGGGGCGAACGCGCCACGCCAGCGTCCGATATCTACTCCACCGGCGTCGTCCTGTACGAGATGCTGACCAAGGAACTCCCATTCGATGCCGACACACCTGTCGGCGTGGCAATGCAACACGTAAGCGCGCCGCCGCCTTCTCCCGTTGAGTTCAATCCGTCTATCCCGGTCGAAGTTGAGGCGATCGTCATGCGAGCGCTGGCAAAGGACCCGGCCGACCGATTCCCGACAGCGACAGCATTGGCCAACGCGCTCGATCACTGGGAAGAGGGACCGTATTCGTCCCAGCCAACGCGCACGTTGGCGGCGGGTGGCGGTGCTGCCGCGGCGACGATGCGCCCATCTCGCGCGCGTAGTGTTCCGTCCGCTGCTCGCACACCGCGCGGTGGCGGTGGACGGCCGCCCGGTCGAACGTATGGTCGCGATCAAACGTTCCGCGATGACGTTGGCTGCGTTACCTGGCTGATTGGGTCGGCCATTCTCATCGGACTCGTTGGGCTGGTTGTTTTGGGATTCAAGCTCGGCGACTTCACGTTCCTCGATTCTGGATCTGGAGGCACTTCCACCGCGACATCTCCAAGCCTGATATTGAGCCCATCGAGCACGCCAACAGTCGCGGAAACGCCGTCGACCACCAAGACGGCCACGGCGACGTCGACTCCTACTCCGACAAAGACGGGCACACCAACGATTTCCGCTTCGCCCACGGAGTCGGTGACGCCGACGCCGACTGAGTCACCGACACCGGAAACGGCCAACGTGCCGAACCTGATCAACAGCACACTTGACCAGGCGCAGACGGCGGTCATTCCCGGCAATTTTCAGATCAAACAGCAACAGGCGTACAACGACGTGGTTCCAGCGGGAGTGATCATCGATCAAAACCCAGCACCCGCTACCCCGGCGGTAAAGGGCTCAACCATCAACGTGACGGTCAGCCTCGGGCCGGAATTCATCTCGTTCCCGTCGATGAATGGTCAATCGGTAGGGGACGCACGCGGCCTGCTGGAATCGAAGGGTCTGACGGTCAACGTCGTCGAGCAGAGTAGCAAGACGGTTCCTGAAGGCGACGTCATCAAGACCGATCCAGCCGGGCAGGTCAAGAATGGCGGAACGGTGACGCTTTACGTCAGCGTCGGAGACAAAGTGCAGGTTCCGGACGTCTTCGGTGTTCCGTATCAACAGGCACTGCCGCAGCTCGAGAACGCAGGATTGGTGATCGGTTCGCGCAATGCGCAGGGTTGCACCTACATCAAGAAGCAGGACTCCTCCTTCGATTGCTCCAGCTTCCCGAACGGTGGTGTGGTGAGCGCCACACAACAGTGGAAGAGCTGGGTGCCACGCGGCACGGTCATTAACATCGCGTATTACGACGCCTCGAAACCGTGACCGCTCGGCGAGCCTTTTCCGCGATCCGCAGCTGGATTACCGGAGCCCAGGCTCGCCGATTCCTCACGAATCCGCTCCTCATCACCATCGTCGTCGCAGTGCTCGTTGGCGTCACCTCCGGCGAGGTCCTGGCCGGCACAGGTAGTGGCGATCGCGTTGTCGTTGGGAATACCGGCGGCACACTGAGCGCCGTCATTCAAGTCAATGGCGCGTTGGTCGTCGTGGGCGGGGGCAACGCTCGCACCGACCTGGCGGATCTGGTTGGAAGATCGACCGTTCCCTGGAGGCGGCACGTCAATCTACTGGTCGTCCCCGGATGGGATGATCAGCAAGCGATTGGCGCGCTCGGTCTCATCGAACGAGGTGGTGTGCGGGAAGTCGTCGTGGTTGGAACGCCGACCGGTTCAGCCGTATCTCGCGCACTGCAACAGTCGGCCGCGGAACGCGGCATCCCTTTGAGCGTTGTTACCGGTCACAACTCTGTCCAGATCGCCACCGGTGTGTCGTTCGAACTCACCGCCGGTCAGCCGTCGTCGGGACTAACCGCTGAATATGTCATTTGCGTCCTGCACTACTTCGACAGCTCCATCACGTTCGTCGACTGCTTCCAAGGACGGCATGAAATCGATGATCGACGACAGGGTCACGATAGAGCGAACTCACCTCCTCGTAGAGATGCGCACACTATCGTCGCTCCAATCCCAAACTGACGTAATTTTGCAACCTCGGGCTGAGACCGGCGTCGCGCTGACGGACAACGCAGCGTCCTACATCGGAGAGCTAAAGGCCGGGCAGCGTATGACGGTGCTGCTCTCTCAACACGAGCTTCGCCTGCCCCTGAATCAGCTCTCCGCGAGCTTCGCGAGTTCAACCGCAACGAGCTCGAATCCATGATCACGTCCTGAACACGAGTGGCCAGAGGTCGCGTGAGCGCGTGGTATCCTGCATCGTTCGATTGAGCATGGGCGAGGGAAAGGGATGAGATCATGGCGCAACCGACGATCACCGTTCGAGCCGGACGCATCGGCGATATTCCCGATGAAACTGGGATGAACCACGAAGTTGGCTGGTGCTATGACGAAGAGAATATGGTCGCCGAATATCACGACGACTCATACGAACCTTCGAGCGTGCTGGTTGCCGAAATGGATGGCAAGGTCGTCGGCAAGATCGAACTGTATATGGCCTGGAAATCGACCTATGGCAAGTTCGGGGTAATTCGCCGGTTCGTCATTCATCAAGACTATCGCTCGCAGGGGATTGGACGCGTCCTGATGGATGCGGCCACGCAACACGCGCGGGACGCCGGATGCTCATTCATTGAGCTCAGCGTCGACGTCACCAATCCGATCCCACACTCCTTCTACCACCGCGAAGGGTTTCGCGAGGATCGGGTCGAAGTGATGATGCGCAAACCGCTTGATGAGCGCTACAAATCCTCGAACTACGAGGCGCAGCGCGAAGAGTTCAAGACGAACTAGAGAACTCGCCCACAACGAGGACAGTAGACTTCAGCGTCACGCACGTCCGCGTGGCAATTTGGGCATTTCCCGTTGCTGAGCGCATCGCGATCGATCGACGCCTGCTGAAGCGGCATCGTTTTCGTCGAATCGAGTGCGCTCTCAGGGATCTTGGTGGCGACCGTCTGCATGTCGCTCAGACTGTTTCGATAGTCTCCGCCAGAAGACGTGCTCGATTGCACCGACATCTGACGAGTCTCTTCTGCGGCGGAGCGGAAGAAGGATCGTGGCGGTTCCGCCTTGTAAGTCGGCTCGTTCGCGTTAGACATTGGGTACCCCGGACTGCGAGGCGGATAGGCACGCTGAGCGGTGGCGTATTCCGCCTCGTAGTCGTCCTCCCCGTCATCGGCGTATTCGTTGATGATGACGTTTTGGCCGAAGATGGCCATAACGAGGATGATCGGCAGGAATCCGATCGCCGCGATCAGTAGGATCCACCCCACACCGGTCGACAGGAAATGCGCCACGACCGCGCGATCGAGAAACCCAGAGTCCGAATTCGGCAGCAAGTAGACGCGAATGTCACGCAGCGCGAAGCTGAGTAACAAGGCGCCATTCCCAGCCGCGACGATGGCGCCGAACGCGCGCGACACCAAGCCGGGCGGCGGGACCGGCAGCGCCGCACCTGCACCGTATCCGAGCAAGAACGTGCTCCCGATCAGGAAGAGGACGGCCACCATGAATGCGCCGCCCGAATCCCGCAGGCTGGTCAGATCGGCCAGATCCATCCCCCAGGGACGCGCCCACCACTCAGCCAACGATGCCCCAAGGAGGATTCCAAGGGAAACCAGGATTTCTCGATGCGCTCCTCGCCAGAAGCCAATCGGGACGAAGAGAGCCACGAGAATCAGAAGCAGGATGTCCAGCAAAATGAAAACGCTCAATGTACGTCCTTTGCCAGCCGGGCCGGCCCACTATGTCGGTAAATTGAAGTTCGGGATCATTGAGAACAACGCCAACGGATTCCTTGGCGAATTGTGGTTCAAAGCCAGTTCATTCTAGCATGCGTGTGAACCGCCGCCGGGCGCGAAGATCGGAATTTACCTGCAATTATGGTATATTTCGACGAGGAAAGGCCGTGGCGCGGGCATTTCTCGCGTGCGGCTTTATCTGTATCTACACTCTCGAATGAGAGAGGAGGTGACCAGTACCACCCTTGGTTAGGAGTAGACGTTCTCGCTCACGTGCCGCGGAACAACCTGATCAACCGGAGCTGCAGTGGCGGAAGATGGATCTTCACATCCACACGCCCGCCTCAGCGGACTACCAACAGCGCGAAGTTAGCTTTGTCCAGCTTCTCCAACGAGCCGAAGAGCGTGGCATCGACATCCTCGCGTTCACCGATCACAACAGCGTTCGCGGTTATGCACGAATGTGGCGAGAGATTGAAGACCTCGAGTTGCTCGAAGCCCTTAGCCGGATTCAACCGGACGAGGCCCGTCTCCTCAACGAATACCGACGCCTACTGAATCGGATACTTCTCCTCCCCGGGTTCGAATTCACCGCAACCTTTGGTTTCCACATTCTCGCGATCTTCCCCGAAGATACATCGATCCGAAAGTTGGAGCATACGCTTTTGTCGCTCCACATCCCGGACGACAAGATCGACATGGGAACGAGCGAAGTTGGAGCCACCACCGACGTGCTGCACGCCTTTGAGCTCATGCACGAGGCGGGTGCCATCGTCATCGGCGCGCACGTGAATTCGACACACGGCATCGCGATGCAGGGATTCCCTTTTGGCGGCCAAACCAAGATCGCCTACACACAGAGTCCCGATCTGCACGCGCTCGAGGCGACCGATTTGGAGAATGCTGGTCCGCGAACCACGGCACGGTTTTTCAATGGGAGCAAGCCGGAATATCCTCGGCGGATGTTCTGCATTCAGGGCTCCGATGCGCACCGGCTCGTTCGCGAGTCGGAAAAGTCGAAGGATCTCGGACTCGGTGATCGAATCACCGAAATTCTGCTGCCGGAAGTCAGCTTTGCCGCCGTCAGGGCCGTGTTCGAAAGCAATGATTTCAACAAGGTTCGGCCCTATCAGGCAGTCGAGAGCAAGCTGGCGCAGGTGCTCAGTGCGCGCGAAGAGGGCGATACGCAGACGCAGGTATTTCACGAGCGGCTCAGCAAGAGCCGGCGTCGTACCAACGCCATCTTCAAGGACGTTGTCGCGCTGGCAAACACAGACGGCGGCGAAATCTTCGTCGGACTGAGCGCTTCCTCGAAAGCCGAGGTCGCGGGCGTTCCGCGCGTCAAGACCGCGATGGAACAAATCAAGGAGGATATCGAGCGTTTCATTACGCCCGTGCCTCCGGTGACCATCGAAATGCTCAGTGCTCACGACCGTGATCTCATGGTTCTGACGATCGGCTCGGGCGGCGAAAAACCCTATGCGTTGAACTCAGGTGAGATCTACGTCCGGGACGGATCGAGCACGAACGTTGCGACACGCGATCAGATCGTGAACATGGTGCGCAGCACAATGGGCCCATCAAAGGGCGGAGAGCAACAGCGCCGATCAGTTCCGGCGGAACCGCGTTCATCGAAACCAGAGGCGATCAGCAAGAACGGCAAGGCGACGTCAGCCCCCTCAGGACCAACCCCAAAGACGGGCGTCGAGATCGTCTCATCCGAGCAGAAAGAGGGCGTGGTGTACCACACCATGCGCGATCTGCGAAACCAGAAGCTCGTCGAGAACGTGACGCACGACTCCGCGCGTCGGCTGTGGCGATATGCCATCAAGCAGCGCGAGTCGGGTGAACCGACCGCCGACGAGATCAAATGGGACGGCGATTTCGGCGTCGTCCGACTCCAGAAGCAGCGGAATGGCTCGTTCCGCTACGATCTGGCCCACCGGCGCAACGGAGACATTCGCGTCTTCTATGGCGTGACGGATGCCGGAATGCTGGAGGAGTGGAAGTCAGCCATTGAAAATGCCTCTGAAAAGACGGCAGCTGACGACTGATCGATCCAAACTCGTCAGAGCAGTAGAGCCGCGCCGGATTGGCGCGGCTCTGTTCATTTCAACGTGACGATGGTCAGCTATCTCATCGCACGGATGAGTCCACTGACGTCGTTGAGTACGGTGCGAGCGGACAAGCCGGATCGCAGCATTTTCGTGATGCGCTTCTGCTTGGTCGCTAGCGGCAGGTTGTCAACGGTCAGGTACTCCCGCGCGATTTCCGACATCAGTTCGGGAAGCTCATTCAACAGGTGAGGTCGATCGTGCGCGAACGACTTCATGTGCCGGATCTTGTGCAGATCCTTCAGCACGAACGTCTCTTCGAGGAGCTCTCGGTAGCGGCTCAACGTCATCGCCGAGAAATCGCCCGCTTCCTTGGCTTCGATGATCGTCTGCGCCGCCAGCTTGCCGGAAACCATGGCGAAGTTGGAACCTTCGCGGTTCATGGCGTTCACCATTCCGGCGGCATCGCCGACCAACAACGCGCCGTCAATGTACAGCTCGGGCAATGCGTCCCAACCGCCCTCAGGAATGAGATGCGCTGAGTATTCGGACATCTCGCCCCCGGCGATCAGCGGAGCAATCGCCGGATGCTGTTTGAAATCGTTGAGGATGTCGTTGACGTTCAGCCCTGAAGTGATCAGGTCGGATAGCAACGCTCCGGTCCCAATAGAAATGGTCTCGCGATTGGTGTAGACGAACCCATAACCTAGTAACCCTGCGGTCGATTTACCGAAGACCTCCATCGCCACGCCGAGTCCGTCAGGCACGTTGAAACGCTCGTTGATCGTCTGCTCCGACAGGCGCACGATCTCTTTTGCAATCAGCGCCTGCTCGCCGGGCTCCCATTCCCGATGCATCCCAGCCTTTTGTGCCAGCAAGGAATTGGCGCCGTCGGCGATCACCACGACGTCGGCACGTAGATCGCCCTCTTCGTCTCCCGTGCGGACGCCATCGACCTTGCCGTCGCGCCAAATCAAGTCGACGACGGTCATTTGCGGAATGATGAACGCCCCGGCATCCTCCGCCTGTTGCGCGAACCACTGATCCCAATCCGCCCGCATGACGCTGAAGGCGTTGTAGGGAGGCTCGGCAAATGCCTGGGTACGGTAGGTGCCGCTAAACGCGCTATCTTCAGTGAGGAGCATATACCGCTGCTCGATGATGGCCCGCTCGACCGGCGCAGTGGATGCGAAATCGGGCACCAGGAGCTCAGTAGGTTGTCGATAGAGGATGCCGCCCATCACGTTCTTGGCGCCAGGATAGGCGCCGCGTTCGATGACGACCACTTCCAGTCCCGCGCGAGCCAGCGTCAGCGCCGTGGACACTCCAGCAGGCCCAGCGCCCACGACGATCGCGTCTACGCGCTCATCCTGCATTCAACCCCCAGCGACTCATGAGACTAATCGAAGCAGCCCGGCGAGCGATCATTGAGATCGAGCCTGTCGCACGCGCTCAGTCAGAAGCGGGACGATCTCGAAGAGATCTCCGACGATCCCAAAGTCGGCCAGCTTGAAGATAGGCGCATCAGGATCGCGGTTGATCGCCACTACCAGTTCGGAGCCGCGCATTCCAACGGTGTGCTGCACCGCGCCGGAGACGCCGACGCCGATGTACAGCTTGGGCGCAATCGTTCGGCCCGTCTGCCCGACTTGATCCGAGTGCGGCCGCCAGCCAAGATCGCTCACCGCACGCGTGGCACCGACCGCGCCGCCGAACGCCTCCGCCAGTTTCTCCGCAAGCTGGAAATTATCCGACTCGCCCAGCCCGCGTCCACCGATGACGACTACGTCGGCCGCTTCCAGATTGGCCGAACCGGCCTTTGATTCCAGCAGCTCGACCACATTCACCCGCAGATCGTCTGGATTGATCTGAACCGCGAGGAGCTCCGACTCAACCTGACGTCCAGCCTGTCGTTCGGGCGCCGAATATGAACCTGAGCGGACTGTTACGAAGACAATCTTGTCGCGTGCCGCGCGGGCCTCGGTCTGTAGCTTGCCCTGGAAGACCGGCCGGCGCACGACAATCTCATCACCGTCGACCAATACGCTCACGGCATCGACGAGGTGAGCGGCGCCGCGCTTGGCAGCGGAGAAGGGCGCGAGATCGCGACCAGCGGTGGTGCCCGATAGGAGCACGATTGCAGGTTCCGCGGCATCAATGGCAGCGTCGAGTGCGCGAGAGTAACCGTCCACGGTGATATTTGCCAGGGCCGGATCATTCACGGTCAGAATGCGGTCCACGCCAAGCTCGGCCACGTGCGCCTCAGGAGTTTGCGTCTGTTCGCCGAAGACGGCCGCGACGAAGGCTCCGCCGAGCTCGTCGGCCAGCGATCGTCCAATACCGAACAGCTCGGCGGTCGATGCCCGAACATCTCCGTCTTCTCCAAGCTCAGTGAAGATCAATACATTGCTACTCACGTGCGCTCCCTACTCCACTCGCCTGGTTCCTACTTGGGCTCAATCAACTTGTGCTCTTCCAGGAACGCGAGCAGCTTCTCAACCGCCACTTCAGGCTCGTCTTCCTGCACCATAACGCCTGCGATGGTCTGTTCCTCCGCGAAGAGCGCGCCCCAACTCTGAACGGGTCGTAACTTATCGCCTGGAACGTCGGTCGTGATGGTCTCGGTCGGCTTGCGACGAGCGCCCATGATCCCCTTCAACGTTGGATGGCGCGGCTCGTTCAGCGCTGTCAGCACCGAGAGGACCGCTGGCGTGCGGACGGTGACGACCTGGTGCCCGTCTTCGATCTCTCGTTTGAGCGTCAGCTCGCTGTTTTGATATTCGAGGCCGATAACGTTGCTGACGATCGGAAGTCCCAGTAGAGCGGCAAGCTGCGGCGCTACGTTACCCGTTCCGCCATCGCTGGCTTCCTGACCGGTGAGAATCAAGTCGTAGGAGCCGGTCTTCAGCCAGGAGGCCAGAACGCGTGCGGTGGCGAGACTGTCGAGATTTTCAGCTGTCGACTCAATGGCTACGGCCCGATCCGCCCCCATCGCCAGACATCGATTGAGCGACTCTCGAGCATTGCCGACGTTGGCCACGACGATTTCGACGCCGTCAAACGTCTCGGCCAGTCGGACGGCAGCCTCAGCGGCGGCCAGGTCATATTCATTGGGCACCTGCGCCGTTCCAGGGAGGATGGCACCTGCCCGGGCGTCGAAACGAACCGCATTCGGGTCCGGCACCTGTTTCACCAGCACGGCGATATTCAATCGAAGCCCTCCATCGTCCTAGTACCGATCGCGCTATTCACCCGTGAAGGAAGCCTTGCGCCGTTCGAGGAACGCGCTCATCCCCTCTTTTTGATCGCTGGTGTCGAACGAGAGTGCGAAGATCTTGGCCTCGAATTCCAAACCGGTGTCGAGAGCTACGTCGAGCGCGCGTGAGATTGCGTCCTTGCTGCGGCTGACGGCGATCGGAGCGTTGGCGGCGATCTGCTCGGCCATCTCCTGAGCCTTGCTCAGCAGCTCCGCCAATGGAAACACCGCGTTGACCATTCCGAGCCGGGCCGCTTCATCCGCCTTCACGCGACGGCCCGTATAGATCAGCTCTCGCGCGATTCCTGGGCCAACAAGACGTGTCAGGCGCTGGGTACCTCCCCATCCGGGTGGAATTCCGAGCGTCACCTCGGGTTGACCGAGGGCGGCGTTCTCCGAAGCGATTCGGATGTCGCAAGCGAGCGCGACTTCACAGCCGCCTCCCAACGCATAGCCGTTTACGGCGGCGATATATGGCTGAGGAGCCGCCTCGATGGCTCGGCAGACCGCGTGACCCATCGTAGAGAATTCAAGCGCTTCTGAGGGAGATTTGGTGCGCATCTCGGCGATGTCGGCTCCCGCCGCAAACGCCCGCTCGCCAGCTCCAGTCAGAATCACCACCCGCACGTCACGATCGGCTGAAAGCTGATCGATCGTGGCGCGCAACGCCGTCAGCTGCTCGGTGTTGAATGCGTTCAGCACATCCGGGCGATTCAACGTGATCGTGGCGACGTGACCTGATCGCTCGACATCGATGGGCATACGCCTTCACTTTCGCTATGACTTAGTTTCGCTCATGCCGTTGACGATCGAGCGGTAGATGGAACCGCGTTCCGAGTATGCGTTCGCCCGTTGCAGCAGATCTCCGCGTTCAGCGTCGGTCACGTCTCGCTTGACGCGTCCTGGAACGCCCATCACCAGCACACCGTCCGGCACGTTCATCCCTTCCGGGACGACCGCGCCCGCCGCGACCATACTGCCGGTGCCGATAACGGCGTGCGACAGCACGATGGCGCCCATACCGACCTGCGAGCCCGCTCCGACGACGCAGCCATGAACGATGGCGGCATGTCCGATGGTGACGTCCGCTTCGAGGGTGGTCGGCGCATCCTGGTCGACGTGGATGACGGTGTTGTCTTGCACGTTACAGCGAGGTCCAATGCGAATGGCTGCCACGTCGCCGCGCAGCACCACGCCGAACCAGACGCTGGCTCCGGACTCGACTTGCACGTCACCGATAAGCACGGCGGTCGGCGCGACGAAGGCATCGTCGGCGACTTGCGGCGTCTTGCCGCCGAACGGGATGATCAACGCCACGGTGCCACCGTTCGACTCCTGCCTCCGCCAGTTGGGAGTATCCGCGCGGAGTTATGCATTCCGCGCTACGCTCCCGCGGTCTCTTTCTCCCACGCTTGGGCCGGCGGCTGCGGGCAGCGAAGCGGTCGGTCAACGCGATAGCCAAGCGCATAACCAGCCTGCACCAGCTGATGGATTTCACGCGTGCCTTCGTAGATCATCGCGCCGCGCGAGTTGCGCATGTAGCGTTCAACCGGATACTCGCTTGAGTAGCCGTATGCACCGTGAATTTCGATGGCGTCGTTGGCGGCGTTGAAGGCGTGGTCGCAGGCGACCCACTTGGCCAGCGACGTCTCCTTCGTGTTGCGGATTCCACGATTCTTCAACTCCGCCGATTGCAGCACCAGCAGCCGGGACGACTCGTACCCAGCGACCATCTTGGCGATCATCTGCTGCACCAGCTCGAACTGGCCGATCTCAGAACCGAACGCTTCGCGCTCATGACAATACTTGAGGCTGGCTTCGAGCGAAGCGCCGATCAACCCCACCGCGCCCGGCCGCCACGGTGAATCGACCTTGATCGATCGCACTCATGGCGATCTTGAAGCCTTCGCCCTCTTCGCCAATGCGATTCTCGACTGGAACACGAACATTGTTGAAGTTGAGCCAGCCAGTGTCGCCAGCCCGGACGCCGAGCTTGCCGTGCAATGATCCGGTCGTGAGGCCCTCCATGCCACGCTCGAGGACGAACGCGACGAGACCGTGATGCTTCTTGGATGGATCGAGGGTGGCGAAAACCAGAAAGTGGTCGGCGGTGTTGGCCAGCGAGATCCACATCTTCTCGCCATTCAGGACGTAGTGATCGCCATCGCGGACCGCGCGGGTCTGAATGTTTCCCGCGTCTGATCCGGCACCAGGCTCCGTCAATCCAAACGTCGCCAGTTTTTCGCCTTTGGCCTGTGGCATCAGCCAGCGCTGCTTCTGCTCTTCCGTGGCCCATTGATGGAGCGTGAGGCTGTTGAGACCGACGTGGACGCTCATAACGACGCGCAAGAACGTGTCAACGGCCTCGAGCTCTTCACACGCCAGCGCGAAGCTGACGTAGTCGAATCCGCCACCACCGTAGCGCTCCGGGATCGGCAGACCGAGGATGCCTTCTTCACCCATCCTATACAGGACTTCGGGATGGTACTCGCCGCTCGAATCCCACTCCTGAATGTGTGGGGCGACCTCCCGATTGGCGAAGCTCCGGACCATGTCGCGAACCTGCACTTGCTCGTCGGTGTACTGGAAATCCATGCGCGCCTCCTGCTGTCATTCACCTGTGGTGTGCGCAGGAACCACGCTCGCAGTCCGATTCCGCGCATCCAGGCGAGTATAGCAAACCGCCATTCTCCGGCGGATTCGGCGCCGCTTCAAGAAGAAGCGCATGCAACTTCGCAGCGGGCTTGGAATTCTCGCCGCGTGACATCGAACGAGCTGCGTGAGGAGATCTTGCGGGGGATCAGATGAGACCTGGTCATCAGCTCGAAGTAGACATGCCGTCGCACAGGCCGGGAATGGCGACCAATTCGTCGAGAACCGCGTAGAGCACGACATCACGATCGAATCGCCGCCCCGTCTCGACGAGCAAGCTCGTGGCGGTTGGGAGTGGCAACTCCGACTCCTCAACGTTGACGTTGAGGCCGACGCCGACCAGGAAGTAGTCGAGATAGTCGCCGCGAATGCTCGATTGGCTGAGAATTCCGCAGATCTTGCGGCCATGCACCAGTACGTCGTTCGGGTCCTTGACGGTCGCATCGATTGCGGCGACGCGCTTCAGCGCGGCCGCCACGCATTCCGCGATTGAGCGAGAGAGGTCCGGGGCGACTGCGACCGCAAGGCGCGGACGAAACAGAATCGTCGTAAGCAGGCAGGTCCCGGGAGGCTCGACCCACGTGTGACCGCGTTGTCCGCGGCCAGCGGTCTGATGATTGGCAACGACCACCGTTCCGGATGGTGCGCCATCGCGCGCGAGCCTGGCGGCCTCCTCCATCGTCGATTCGACTTCGTCTCGACGTTTCAAATGCCAGACACGCTCGGCGATGTACGCCCGCGTCACGTATTATCGCCCGCCATCGTCGGGACTTCCTCGAGGCGCACGATGTGCAACTTGCGGATACGGCGATGCTCGACCGCTCGCACCTCGATGTGAAGACCGGCAGACTCGACTACCTCGCCCGCGTCGGGTATGCGGCCGAGCTGTTTCTGAACGAACCCACCGATCGTATCGAAATCCCCGTCCGAAAAATCGGTGTCGAAGATCTCGGCAAGCTCGTCCATCGAAATACGCCCGTCAACGATCACTTCGTCGGGCCCGATGCGCTCCACCAATGGCAGCTCACGGTCATACTCGTCCTGAATCTCGCCGACGATTTCTTCGAGGATGTCCTCGATCGTGACGATTCCCGCGGTGCCGCCGTACTCGTCCACGACGACGGCAAGATGGACTTTTTCGCGTCGCAAGTCTTGCAGAAGCTCGCCAACTCGCTTTGACTCCGGAACGAAGTAGGCGGGTCGAAGTAATTCCAACAGCTCGATTTCCGCGATGTCCTCGTGGACAAACCGCAGAAAGTCCTTGGCGTAGACCACGCCGATGATGGTGTCGATAGAATCGCGATAGACCGGAATTCGAGAATGTCCCATCTGCCGGGCGAGATCGACCACCTCCGTGATCGGCGCTTCGACGGAAACGGCGCGAATGTCAGTGCGTGGAACCATGATCTCGCGGGCAACGGCTTCGTCCAGGTGGAGGATGCCCGAGATCATCTCGTGCTCTTCCTCTTCGATCTCGTCGTCGTTGTCGTGGCCGTTGGAGTCGCCATTCTCGTCGGTGGACTCAAACAACTCATCGTCGCCGTTGCGCTCGCTATCGCGTGACGATGGAACGCAGACACGCGTGAGTCCATCGACCACGATGGTGGCTGGGCGAACAAGCAGTGCCATCACGGCGCCAATACGCTCGAAGCGTTGTGTATCGGGGGCGCGACGGGACGCCACGATGATGCTCGGGACAATACGTCCAGCAACAAGCAGAACGGCGACGCTGACCAGAATCGAAACCAGGACGTGGTAGCGAGTGATGTGGTGGGCCAGCAAGCCCGTGATTGCGGCCGCGGCGACGACCGCCGACGCAAGCTCCAGCAAAACCACGGCAGATCGGATTGCTTGCGGACGATCTACGAGTGAGTGCATGCGATGTGAGGCGGCGCGCTCCTCGATCAGTGCGCGAATCGTGACACGGTTGACCACAGCCAATCCAAGTTCAACCGTTGCTGCGATCGAGAGAATCACGAACGAAACCAGGACCACGCCAATTTGTATCCAGCCTTCGGTACTCAAATCCTCCAAACTCCTGGATCCCTACGCGCCGCGGATCTTGTGGCTCCTGATCCGAACTTCCGAGCGCCTTCGCTCGTCGCGGTAGGTACTCCCCATGGCTCTTGCGCGACCAACTATGTAAAGAGAGCGCTGATACTGAGATCCTTGTGAATCCGCATGATCGCCTCAGCGAGCAGCGGTGCCACGGTCAGCACTTCAATCTTGTCGCGCGGCCCTTCTTCGGGTAGCGGTATGCTGTCGGTTACATAGATCTTATCGATGATCGAGTCGTGAATACTCTGCAAGGCGCCATCGGCGAACGCTCCGTGTACTACGGCAGCTCGCACGAGCTTGGCGCCTCTCGCCTTGAGCGTCTCGGCGGCTTTGACGAGGGTGACACCGGTCGAGATGACGTCGTCGACAATCAACGCCTCCCGATCTTGTACATCTCCAACCATCTCGAGCATCTCGGTTCGCTCGGGCCCCGGATGCTTCTTGGAGATGATCGCAAGCGAACCGTTGGTACGCATACGGAACTCGTCGGCCCGGCTCACTCCACCCGAATCGGGACTCACCACGACCAGGTCATTCATGTGCATACGGTGAAAATGCGATGCCAGAATCGGCGTCGATCGCAGATGATCGACCGGAATGTCGAAGAATCCCTCGATGGCTGGCGCGTGCATGTCCAACGCAAGCACACGGTCCGTACCCGCCGTGACGAGAAGGTTTGCCACCAGCTTGGCGCTGATCGGTTCACGGCCGCGCGTCTTCTTCTCCTGTCGGGCGTAGGCGAAATATGGAACGACGGCAGTTACCCTGGTCGCAGATGCGCGCTTGGCGGCATCGAGCATCAAGAGAAACTCGACGATGTTTTGGTTCACCGGATTGCACATTGACTGAATGATGAAGACGTCGGAACCGCGCACATTCTCTTCGAGCTCGACCCGCGTCTCACCGTCACTCCACGACCCGACGAAGCGACGTCCGAGTGGGATCTCGAGAGCGCTCGCGATCGAGTCTGCCAGTGCGGGATTCGCGTTTCCGGCGAAAACCTGCAGTCGTCCGTCCATCTATCGTTCTGTCTCTTCCCGTTTTCGGCCCGCGGCACCACGCCTGGAGGCAATCGGTCGCGCGGGGAGGCCGACCACGGTCGATCCAGGCGACACGTCACGCGTCACGACGCTCCCCGCGCCAGTTCGCCCACCTTCGCCAACAGTCACCGGCGCACGCAATATCGTGTCACTTCCAATGAACGCATCATCCTGAATGATCGTCTCATGTTTGCTCACGCCATCGTAGTTGGCAGTAATCGTGCCCGCGCCGATGTTGACGTTCTTTCCCACTTTCGCATCACCGACGTAGCTGAAATGCCCGGCGTGGGTACCCTCACCGATCGTGGAGTTCTTGACCTCGACATAGTTGCCGATGTGAGCCCCAGATTCGACTCGAGTTCCGGCACGAAAGTGTGAATAGGGGCCGACGTGCACGCGATCGCCCACCGTAGATGACTCCAGCGTGGAGGCGATGATGACGCATTCTTGGCCAAGGTGCGAATGCATGATCGACGTGTGTGGCCCGATGACACAGGACGCGCCGACGCTACTCGATCCACTGATCATGGTGAACGGTTCGACGCGTGTGTCCTGCCCAATCGTCACTGTGTCGTCGATGAACGTACTGACAGGGTCAACGATGGTGACCCCGCTCCGCATCAGGACCTCGTTGATGCGCTGACGCATCACGCTTACAGCGGTCGCCAACTCAACTCGATCGTTGACGCCGTATGCGGTATGTGGCGACTCCACCACAGAAACGACGGCGGTTGGAGCGGAGTCGTCGGTGGCCGCCAGCTCAACAAGCGACGTGAGATAGTACTCACCCACGTTGCTACGTGGAACGTCACCCAAACGACGCTCAAGCCAATCCCGCTTGTAACAGGAAATGCCGCTGTTGATCTCCACTGGTCCAGCATAACGGTGCGTATCCTCTTTGGCTTCGACAATGCCGACGATACGACCGTCTTCACGCACCAGCCGTCCGTAAGCACCAGGCTCTGGCAGGATCGCTGTAAGCAATGTGACCAGTGCGTCTAAACGAACTGAGGAATCAACCAGACTTCGGACCGCTTCGCCGGTCAGGAGTGGATGATCTCCGAAGAGGATCGCCACGCGTTCGATACTTTGATCAATGAGTGGCAACGCTTGCGCGGCGGCATGCCCGGTTCCCAACGGCTCTGACTGCCAGGCAACCGCGCAGTTCGCAGGCAACGTGTCCGCAATCGCGGCTTTAGCGGGACTGAGAACGACGATGATCTGCGAAGGGTTTGCAGACGAAGCCGCGCGGATGACGTGTTCCAGCATCGAACGACCACACACCGGGTGGAGCTCTTTGGGCGTGCTCGATCGCATGCGCGTTCCGAGCCCTGCAGCCAGGATTATCGCCGCGACGCCGCCGGATTCTGCTGAAGTTTCGTCGGAGCTCACTGCCGCCCGTCGTTCAGATACGCTGGGGGAACATCGGAACTGGCACCGCACCAGGCTGGCGGGCCAGGATTCGAACCTGGAATAAAGGTTCCAAAGACCCTTGTGATACCATTTCACCACCCGCCATCGGGATCCGCGCGACCGAATTTTACTTATTGTGTTGGCAACGGTCAAGAATGCCAGTTCTTCACGCCCAGCGCGACGGTGCGAGAAGGCATGCTGTACGGACGCATCAGGCATCCACCGCCCACTCAAACCCGTTGAGGTGATGAATTGGCCGGTTCACTCATCTTCGACAGTGACCATTGAATTAGGACCTCGACCATGAGACGAATGCCGCTCTTCATTCGTGCGATTGCGTTGCTCCTGTCCGTCCCAATTCTTCTCATTCTCAATCTCGCCGTTTCCACGGCAGCAGTCAGCAGCTATGGACAGCCCGTCACCGGCCAGCACATTTATGACGAGGCGAACGTCCTCACGCCTGATCAAATCAGCAACCTCGAACAGCACGCGCGAGACGTCGAGGCGGCAGGTGCGCCCGTCGTTGTCTACCTCCAGGCAAAATCCGCAAATTACGACGATACCGAGCAAGATGCCAAAGACCTGATGGACCAGTGGGACGTCGAATCTGAGCCAGGCGCAAAAGACGGACTGGTCATCTTCTTCAACCTCAAGCCGAGTGACCTTCATCATGGCCAGGTTGCGCTGTTCGCCGGACAGACGCACTACGATGGCGGGAATCTTCCGGAACGCGAGCTTCAGCGCATCTACGGCAGCGTCATGCGCCCTGACTTGTCCAGCGGCGATCTCACTGGTGGCATTGCCGCCGGACTCGATGCGGCTGCCACCAGCTTGCG
This sequence comes from uncultured Chloroflexia bacterium, assembly GCA_963815715.1. Classification (GTDB taxonomy): domain Bacteria; phylum Chloroflexota; class Chloroflexia; order Thermomicrobiales; family Thermomicrobiaceae; genus CALAGB01. Next base: position 45,851 of record CAWFHU010000003.1, read on the forward strand.
AAACGGACCGCCACCGCCGCCGCCGCCAAGTCGTGCTGAGCGGATCTCACGCGATGTCAGCAATGGTCCATTGACCTTCGTGCCGCTCATATCGCTCGCGTTGTCTGTCGCGCTGGGCTGGTTCGCGATGCGAGTCTTCCGCACGCGTCCACATGTTTCGGTTCCAATTGCAGCCACGTCGACACCACCGGACGACACGCCTCCCGCAATTGTCGGATCCGTCATTCGAGGCCGGATCGCTGACGATCAGCTCGTCGCCACGATCCTGGACCTGGCTCAACGCGGGGCACTGGTCATCGAATCAAGCGATCGCAAGCGACAGGCTCAGGTACGGCTCCTCGATGGCTCGGTGCCCAAGACCGACGTCGAACACATGTTGTGGGATTCGCTCGAGACGCACACCGACCAAGACAACGTGGTAACGGGCTCGAAGCTTTCAGATGTTCGATCGTCCTGGTCAGCTGCGCGTGCGGCGCTCCGGAAGGATCTGCAAGATCAGGGGCTGTTCGACCCAGCCGCTCCACGCCGCCGACGACCGGTGTATATCGCCGGAGTCGTTGGAATGCTCCTGGGCGCAGCGGGATTCGCAGTTGGAATTATTGGTGGCGAAGTGTGGGCATTCATCGGTGGAACGCTCCTCGCCACTGTCGCGTTGCTGGCAATAATCTGGATCAGTTTCTATTCGGAGACGACGCTTGCGGGTGCGGAACTCGCTGCGACCTGGCGTTCCTATATAGAGGGAATCAAGCGCTCGAAATCGGACCGCACACTGGACGTCAACCTCGAACTCGATCAAGCCATGCCATACGCGGTTGCAGCCGGTGTAACTGCAGCTCTAAGCAAAAGATTAAAGACGGCCGCCGAAGACGGCTACATGCCCGTCTGGCTCGGTCCTTCAATGTACCGGCAGAGCAGCTCCGGTAACGCCTATCTCTGGTGGACCGGATTCCACACTGCCGTGACTCCATCTTCCAGCGGGAGCTCCTCCGGAGGTGGCGGTGCCTCGGCTGGCGGAGGTGGGGCTGGGGGCAGCTTCTGATCTCGCTTTCACCCGTATCCAACAACTCACAACACTACTCATCCCCGTAAGTGCCAGCGCCTCTTTGGGACTACGGTACCGTTGCCGCCGGGAAATCCAGACTCTACGCTCCTAACCAGGAATTTGTACGAAGGAATTCAGGAGACGAGTTGATGGCGCTCCCGCTACCGCAAACCAAAGAGTTCGTCGACCGTCTGGCGGCGCTCGCCGACGAATGCCGCAGCGACCTCGCTGAGGCGTCGCAATCGCTACAGGAGATTGGCCTGCTGGTCAGTCAATCCAACAGCGAAGTAGATCGCCTGACCCAGCGCGAGATGTCGCTTGGCAATCGCGTACGCGAGATGGAAGCGAACCTCGAGTCCTTCACACGCAAAGACATTCGCGACATGTACCACGCGGCTCACGAGGTCGAGCTTCGGCTCATGATGATGCGTAGTCAGGTTGAGCAGCTACAAGAACGCGAAAAGAGTATCCGTTCCTATCAGGAGAAGCTGCGAATTCTCCTCGAGCTCTCCGAGTCGCAACTCAAAGCCGAAGAGCGGAAGCAGTCGACTCCGGACAACCGGACACGGCTTTTGCGGCGTTCGCAGCCGGGTGGATCAGCCATTCCGTTCGAGGAGATCGTTCAGGCTGAAGAGGATGAACGGCTACGGGTATCGCGCCAGGTGTTGGATGGTCCAGCACAGATTCTGGCCAACGTTCTGTTGCGCGCCGAAATCTGTCAGAAGGTCATTGAACGCAACCCGGAGCAAGCCCAGTCCGAGCTGATCGACCTAACCACCATTGCGTCCACGGCGCTGCGGGATACGAGACGCTTGCTGTACGAACTTCGGCCAGTGGTGCTCAAGGAGATCGGCGTCGTGCCGACGTTGCGGCGTTACGTCAACGAGTTGGTACGCCTGCGGGGAATTGAGGCCAATGTAGTCGGACCAGACACCGACGAGAAGCTTCCTGAGGTTCTGAGGCTGGCACTCTATCGGCTTGTGCAGCAGATGATCTCATCAGCGGCAGCGGACGATGACGTGGTCAGTATCGACGTCGACGTGCGTTATGAAGATGCGCAAGTTATTGGCCGAGTTGAAGCGCATGGTGATGGCGTTGACCACAGCCAGGAGATCAACAGGTTCCTGACGGACAACACGGTTCGACGCCGCCTGGAGCGCATTGGCGCGGACCTACAATCGGAAGTGGTGGGACAAAAGACCTCTCGATTGACAGTCGTTGTTCCTCTCGGTTGACCGGTTTCTCGGTACCTGCGAACTGCGCAACTTGGACCTCTTACTCATTGAGCGAACAGAGCCCTCTGCATACCATAAGTGCATAAGACCTGAGGCTCTCGGAGACGAGAGCGGGAAGGGCAAAGGGGCCAGAACCCAAAGGTTTTGAGAGGAGGGATGCTCAGGGGGTTCGCAATTCGTCAGTCTTCGGTGTCAGTTCTCATCTATCGGCATTTATCGGTTTATTAATCTATTGGAGGAATCCACAATGGTTCAGTACATGCAGGCGCTCTACGGTCTTTACGTTCCCGAGGACAAGTTCGAGGGACAAGGCATGGTCGAGTACGCGTTGATCCTTGTTCTGGTTTCGGTCGTTGCAATCGCGCTGCTCACCACCATGGGTGGCAAAATCAAGGGAGTCTTCACCTCGGTCAACAACGGTCTCGGCAGCTAGGCTCCTTCGACACATCTGCAGCGGTCCCGAGCATGCTCGGGACCGCTGCACAGTCGATGCGCATCGACGAAAGGAGCCTCTATTGAGCACACGTCGATGGCGAAAGAGTCACGAGGGCCAGGGCCTTGTTGAATACGCCCTGATCCTGTTGCTCGTGACATTGAGCGTGGTGGGCACCTTAACCTTGATGGGCCCCGCAGTAGCAAATTTCTTCTCAATTGTCGTTAACAGTTTCCCATCATAACGGTTCCAAGAACCTGAGCACTCTCAAGTAGCGCCGTCGAGACACCGCGACGGTGCTACTCATTTAAACGCAGAAAATCGCCGCATGAGCGAGTCATGCGGCGATTACTCAAGCCCTGAAAAAGTGATCAGATTTCAGACGCCGAGCGCGTCCTTGATCTTATCGAAGAATCCGCGACGTGCGGTTTCGTGGATAGACGGCGCCTTCAGCGTTGCTCCGAGCCGTTCGAGCAGATCTCGCTGATCCGGAGAGAGATCGGTCGGCGTCACCACTCGAACCGTCACGATCTCGTCCCCTCTCGAACCACCTCGCAGATCCGGCACGCCTCGCTCACGCAATCGGAACTGCTGTCCAGATTGTGTTCCATGCGGAATCTTGAGCACACCTCACCGTCGACCGTCGGAACCTCGATATCGGCGCCGAGCGCTGCCTGCACCACGTTGATGGGCATGTCGAGATGAATCTGCTTGCCATGTCGCACGAAGAACTCATGCGGCTTCACGCGGATGTGGACGTAGAGGTTGCCAGCCGGACCACCAGGCGACTGCTCGCCTTGGCCACTCAGCCGGAGCGTCGAGTCACTATCAACCCCTGCGGGAGTGGACACCGCGATGGTACGTCGACGCGACACGCGACCACGGCCTCGGCAAGTGGGACATGGATCGGAGATAACGCGGCCCTCGCCACCGCAGTTCGCGCACGTAGACGCGGTCACGAACTGGCCAAGTATCGTGTTCTGGACGCGCCGCACCTCGCCGGACCCGGAACAAACCGGGCATACAGGAGGCTCCGTGCCGTCTTTCATGCGTGATCCGTGGCAGTCGTCGCAGAGCTCGAGCCGATTGACTTCGACTTCTTTCTCGGCGCCGAAAATCGCCTCCTCGAAGCTGAGATCAACGCTCGCTTCGAGGTCCGCGCCTCTTGTCGGCCCGCGGCTGCCGCGCGACGTGGAACCACCGCCGAAGAACGTCTCGAAAATGTCGGTGAATGGCGATCCGCCGAATCCAAAGGGGTCACCCCCACCCGCACCGCCATTGAAACCACCAACGCCGGCATGGCCAAAGCGATCGTAGGAAGCCCTCCGATTCTCATCATTCAGGACCTCGTACGCCTCGTTCACCTCTTTGAATTGTTCCTCGGCCCCGTCATCCCTATTTACGTCCGGATGGTATTGACGGGCCATCTTTCGGTAAGCACGCCGGATTTCGTCGCTGGATGCGGTGCGGCTGATGCCGAGTACTTCGTAATAATCACGTTTTGTGCTCATGAATTCACCAGAAAAGAGTGACGCCGCGCGTCATATTCGGGCAGCGTCTCGCGAACGTGAGTTCGCCCGGGCAGGCACCCGGGCGGTTCGTTACGCTGAGTATAACATCTCGATTCGTCTGTTCAAGCGCTCTTAGCACTCGCTCTGGGTGAGTGCTAACGACAGACGGAAGAACTCGATTCAATCACATTGCGTTTCGCTCCGAGTGAAGCGTGGCATGTGATTCCAGCCACGGCATCACGTCGTTCAGGCTCTTCAACACAGCGTCGGCTCGGTCGAATCCCTCGATGTTGACCGTCATGTGGTTTGGAATAGCGAGGCACGACATGCCAGCGGCCTTGGCGGAGGAGATGCCGTGTGGTGCGTCTTCCAACGCGACACAGCAGTCCGATGCGAGCGTGAGTCGATTAGCCGCTTCCAGATAGATGTCCGGGGCGGGCTTACCTCGTTCAACCATATCTCCCGTTACTTCAACTTCGAACCTGCCGCGTAACCCGAGGGCGTCAAGCACGACGTCGACGTACCGTCGGTGTCCTGACGTCGCCAGGGCGAGCCGGACACCCAAGTCGCTAAGTGCCGCGACGAGTTCGGTCGCGCCCGGCATGGCCGCAAGTCGTCCCGGAAGCATCTCGAAGAAACGTGCGTCTCGCTGCTCAACAACCTGATCGACCGTCGACTGGAGTCCCAGCTCATCGATCAGCACACGTGCCGTATCCCAAACGCGCAGTCCATACAGACGGCCCAACAACGCTTGATCAAGCGTCTTGTCATAGGTGGCAAGAAAGTCGCGCCAGGCGTCGATTTGAACAGGCTCGCTATCGACCAAGAGTCCATCAAGATCGAACACCACGGCGTGAACATCGAGATTTGTCACTCACGCTCCATCAACTTGAGAAACATTCCGGCTCGACGTTGGGCCATTCGATAGAGTCCCGGAGCCGCTACCAGGATGTACATGCGCGATTCCAATCCATCGACCAAATCTGGAGGTAAGCGTCGTGCACCGAGATGCGCTCCCGACAGGGCGCCAGTCATCGAGGCGATCGTATCAGTGTCTCCGCCGGCATTCACTGCGGTCAGCACCGCCGCGCGGAAGTCCTCCGGATGACAGGCAAAGGAGTAGATCGCGGCGGCAACCGATTCTGCAACAAAGGAGGACGTGCCGATCTGATCCAGGTTCTCCAAATCGATTCGTCGCTCTCCCCCGTGCAGGAACCAGATGTCCGGCATACCTCACGCGACGCGCAACCTCATCCTCATCGACGAACGCGGCAACCTCATCTGCGAGCATCGCGGGCGGAATCCGTTCGGTGGTCACTAGGTGAATCGCATATGCCATCGCCAGCGCACCGTTCAGTGACGTCAGATCATGGTGCGTGATCAATCCGGCACGCATCACCTCACGCGTGAACACCTCAGGATTGAATGTACCGACTGAGTGGAGCAGACCAAGAGGTACGATTCTCGTCGCTGCTCCGTTTCCCGGTAGCCAATCGCCGCTGGCTCCGGCCTGATAGTTGCCCGACTCAATCATGCGATCGATAGCGAGTCGTGTCGTCGGACCAATCCGCTCGCCAGCCGGTCCGTCGAGCATCTTGATCAGACGGATGCCGATCGCTTCAGGATCGACGAATCCCCCAGACGAAATCAGTCCCTCGAGTAAGCAGAGGCTCATTTCGGTATCGCCGGTCACCTCGCCAGCTCGCATGACTTCGGTTCCATCGTCAGCTAACAACGGATAATAGCGATCCACCCAACCGCGTGCGGACTCGATTCGCGACCGCTCCCAGCATTCGAATGGCATGCCAAGCGCGTCGCCGATTGCCTGTCCCAGGAGGCAGCCGAGAAAACGGTCTTTCAACGATGTTGTGTGCCCGCTCTCCATCGAGCGATTCCTTATCCGAGCGATCATTCCGGGCGAACGGGCTCCAATTCGAGTCCGTGATGATTAAAGCACGGCGCCACCAAACCTTGCGCGGCCACAATAAGTTTGGTTGCGAAACGCCACTTCATGGCCGATACTCGCCTTGAGATAGTTGCAGAGCATGCTTGCCAGGAAGGCAGTCATATGAACCTTTTATACGGATTGGAACGCATCGAGGAGCGACTGGTCGAGAACAATGCCCGACCAGAAACGTTCAAGCTCGTCGATGCAATTCGAAAGACGGCAAACCGTCCGGGAGCCGATCAGGCACAGATCCGATCGCTGGTCGAGCTTGTCCGTCGTCTGATGCGGACGCCGGTAGCCGACGCGAATGTTGGCGTTTACGACGATCTTGCCGTTCTCGAGGACCAGTTGGTGGAGGCCAGCGCCGCTGCCAGCGCACAGCGCGAAGCCGTCGAGAGCCGGCCAATGCCGAAGTCGAAAAAGTACTACCGCGCGCTGCGCGAGAAGGAGGACCGCAAGAAGTAGCCACGAGATTCCAAAGACGAGTATTGGTGATTTTCATCCTGCATTTCGTTCCTGACCCGACCGATTTCGAAGGGATTGGCGCGGTCGATCGGCATCGCGTCACGCAATGAAAGTCGAGGACGAGAAGTTGAAGAAGATCCGGACGATCCATTATGGTCTTGGCCCGATTGGACAGGAACTGGCACGGCTGGCGGCATCTCGGGAGAGCATCGAGATCGTCGGTGCCATCGATATCGATCCGGCGAAGATCGGCAAAGATGTTGGAGAAGTCATTGGACTTGGCCGCGAACTTGGGATCAAGGTCAGGGGGGACGCCGATGCCCTCTTCAACGAGACGGCTGCCGACGCTGTTCTGCATACGACTGGGTCGTATCTCAAGCAGGTCTGGTCGCAGCTTGAAGGCATCATCAACGCGGGATTGAACGTCGTTTCGACCTGCGAAGAGCTTTCATTCCCAGCCGCTCAATTTCCCGATCTCGCCGAGAAGCTTGACGAGATGGCCCGTGCCAATGGTGTCACCGTTCTCGGAACTGGCGTCAACCCGGGTTTCGTCATGGACACGTTGGCGCTGGCACTCAGCGGGATTTCGCAGCAGGTAACGGCCGTGCACGTCGAGCGCAATCAGAATGCGTCTACGCGACGCCAACCACTGCAGGCCAAAATCGGTTCAGGCAAGACGGTCGAGGAGTTCAACGAACTGGTGGCGGCTGGTAAAGTCCGTCACGTCGGACTCCAAGAATCGGTCTACATGGTCGCTGCCGGGCTCGGGTGGACTCTTGACGGCTATGAAGAGACGACCGACGCGGTCATCGCTGGCCACCACATCAAGACCGACTACTTCGACGTCCAACCAGGCATTGTCTGCGGCGTAGATCAATTTGGCCGCGGTTTTGTTGATGGCGAGCCAAAGATTGTCCTGCACCTGCGCATGTATCTGGACGCGGATCCAGCGCATGACAAGATCGTGCTGGAGGGTCCGACTCGACTTGAGTTGGTCATTCCAGGAGGTCTGCAGGGTGATCGCGCGACGACCGCCATCGCGGTGAATGCCGTGTCTCGCGTGGTCGACCACGCACCTGGCCTGGTAACCATGAAGGACCTGCCGCTGGTCATCGCCGGCCGCTAATCAATCAGATTCAACTGGCGACGCCGCGCATGTAAATGCACGGCGTCGCACTCTCACCGCCCGATTTCCGTTTGACAGAGCGCCGCTGCATTTCGACAGTGGCAGTTGATAGGGCAACAGATGATGATTCGTCCCGATCAATATGACAAAGTCGCGGTCTTTTTCGATATGTCCAATCTTTATTTCGCGGCTCGAGACCTCGGCGTGCGCATCGATTACGCTCGCCTCCTCGAATTCCTCGCCAATGGCCGTCGCCTCCATCGCGCCTACGCCTACATGGCGATTTCCCCGGAGGAGAATTCGGCCATTCCGTTTCTCACCTGGCTTCGTCGCAATGGATTCCGTGTGATCACCAAACCGCTCAAACGATTCAGTGACGGCACCACCAAAGGCGACCTCGATATGGAACTGGCGGTCGATTTATTGAGCCAGGCACCCTACATCGACGTCGCGGTAATCGTCAGTGGCGATGGTGATTTCACCTATCTCGTCGACCGCGCGCAACGACTCGGGCTGCGCGTAGAGATCGCCTCAACCCCGCGCTATACCGCGATCGAGCTGCTCGAGATCGCCGATCGATATATCGACCTGGAATCGAATCTCTCAATCTTCGCGCTGGAGCGCGGCAACCACGAGGACGAGATGGTGCACGAACCGTCGCCCGAGGCTCTTTCGAACGACGTCGACCAGCGGCGCTCGCACTGACTCAGATCGACGGACAAACGGCATCGAACAAGGGGGCAAGAGATGGTCTCAGTCGATGAGGTACGCGCACAGCGCGACTCTATGCTGCAAACACTCGAACAGGTCGTAACGCTCGAATCTCCAAGTCGCGAGAAAGCCGCCGTCGACCTTTTAGGCGACTACCTACGGCAGCGTTGCACCGAGCTTGGTGGCACCGTCGAAGTAATTCAGCAAGCGGAGCACGGCGACTTGACCGTCGCTCGCTGGTCCGGCTCGCGTGCTGGCCAGCCGATTCTGGTGATGACGCACATCGACACTGTCTGGCCGCTCGGCACACTCCAACGCAAGCCGTTTGAAGTGGAGGGCGACGTCGCGCGAGGGCCAGGGGTATACGACATGAAAGCCAGCCTGGCCATGATGATCCAGGCGTTGACGTTCCTTAACGAGCGGAAGTCAGACCACCGACCGATCACCTGGCTCATCAACACTGAAGAAGAGATTGGGAGCCCTGTTTCGCGGCCAGTAATCGAGCAACTGGCGCAGCGAGAGCGCCTACGTGCTGGTGCTGGAGCCGCCGGTTCCGCCTCACGGAGCGCTGAAGACGGCTCGCAAGGGCGTCGGCATGTTCACCATGCACATCAAGGGGCGAGCCGCTCACGCGGGGGCCGATCCCGAGAAGGGCATCAGCGCCATTCACGAGCTGGCAAATCAGATTCAGTATCTTCATGGGCTGACCGATTTTGATCTCGGCACGACGGTAAACGTTGGCGTGGTCTCCGGCGGCACCGCGCGCAACGTCGTCGCGGCGGAAGCGACCGCTCTGATCGATCTACGGGTGACCACCATGCGCGAGGCAGACCGTGTCGTCAAAGCGATCATGGACGCACGTCCTCGTCTCGCGGGCGCAGAGGTCCATGTCGAAGGCGGCCTCAACCGGCCACCAATGGAACGCACCGAGAAGATCGCAAATGCATTTCAGCAGGTGAAGTCAATCGGCGCAGAGCTCGGACTGGAACTCGAGGAAGCATCGACCGGCGGTGGGAGTGACGGCAATTTCACCGCGGCGATCGGTGCCACCACCATCGATGGACTCGGTTGCACCGGCGACGGCGCGCACGCCGAGCACGAGCACATCTCACTCGATGGCTTCTTCGAACGGGCCGCGCTGTTGACCGAGCTCCTGTCCACGCTCTAATCTGGGACGCTCGCGCACAACCAATCGGCCCGCCGTTATTGGCGGGCCGTTCTGCTGCTTTGTGTGATTCGATCGAAGATCAGCGAGTCGATCGAGGGAAATCGTCGTCGGTCGACTGGAAGTCGCCCATCACGTCCTGAATCTGCGAAAACGCGTTGCTGAAGAATCCCTTCACGCGCTCCCGCTGACTTTTGGACAGGATGGCGAAGTAGATGGTCGCACCGAGCAACGTCGCCCACAGACCGAGCATCATTGACTCACCGGCGACGTATTTCGCCTGGCTGCCCGCCGTCTGCAGCGCGGTCGAAGCTTTGTCGTTTGCCTTCCTCGCGAGCTTGGCGCCGGGTTTGCCCTTATTGGCTTTGCTCAACTCATCGGCACGCTCGCGCAACATCTGAAGACCGGTTGTCGAACCGGCAGCAATCAAACCGGCCAAAGCGTTTGCCTTATTGCTCACTTCAGGTCCGTAGTCGCGTCGCGCGTTCTTCGACAGTTCGTTCGCTCTCCCTCGGGCCGTCGAAAATAAGGATTCGGCTTCTTCAATGGCTTCTTGCGCATACGTCTTGGCTTTCGGTGCCACTTCATCGCGCAGTCGCTGGCTCAGTTCAGCGGATCGAGCCTGCCCCTCAACGCGTAGGCGTTCTGCGAGATCGCGAGCGAGCTCACCTGCGTCCTTCATCGAAGTGGGCATATTTTCTCGCGTGGAATCGATCACGTTCTCAGCACGCTGTGAGAACTGCTCGTGTGCGCGCTGTGTAAGCTGCTCCTGAAATCGCTTGCCCTGGCTCGTCGCCAGATTTTGACGAGCCTCATCGAGAGCGCGCTGAGCGTTCTCGACCGCATTGCTCCACTTTGGATCGTCAAGGATCTTCGACCCATTGGATGACCGTAATCCTCGTCGAACCTCTTTTGATCTCCCGATTACCATTGCCGTACCGCCAATCATCGTCACCACGACCACCTGCATCAGCACAAAGCTGGCCAGGTTAACTCGCGCCGACGACCTACTTCGTTGCATCGGTCCCCTCCCCTACCAGCGGGTACTCAGGGGGCAGTCAACACCATATCCGGAACTCTTGAATCAACGAACCACCGCAATCCCATCACATATGTCTCGATACTTGCATGCAATTATGGGACCACCCACGTCTCCCACGCATCATCCGCTCAGCATACCCACACTATGCTGCCGCTCAAACAGTTCTGGTCTACGGATGGCTCACCGTTGACATCGCAATTCGTGTGCGACCGCGGACTGCCCCGCTCACATTATGTGCGATACCGCAGAACTGTCAAAACCGGTTGCGGCTCACGACCTCTTCTCCCTATACTTTCAAGGTTATGATGACCTATTCGGACCGCTTCGACGTCGTGGTTATTGGGGCCGGGCACGCGGGAATCGAGGCAGCGCTCGCCGCGGCTCGATCCGGCTCGACGACCCTGATTCTGACACCGAACCTCGATCGCATCGGGTTCATGCCCTGCAACCCGTCCATCGGAGGACCCGCCAAGGGCCACCTGGTGCGCGATCTCGACGCGCTCGGTGGCGAGATGGGTCGCGCGATCGATCGCACCGCCATCCAGATTCGCCAGCTCAACACGAGCAAGGGCCCGGCCGTGCAGGCGTTACGCGCTCAGGCCGACAAGGCGCTCTACCAGATGGCGATGAAGGAGACGCTCGAGCTTCAGGAACGTCTGACCGTGCGCCAGGAGTTGGTCAAGGACGTTGAAATCGAGACGAGCGGATCACGGCGCAAAGTGGTAGCGGTCACGACCGACCACGGCAACCGCTATCTGGCAGGAGCGGTCGTGGTCACTGCCGGGACATTTTTCAGAGGCAACATGATCGCTGGTGAGTGGCGGGCGGCCGGAGGACGCGCTGGTGACGTTGCGTCGGTTGAGCTCTCCACGTCGCTTCGAGACATCAGCATTCAGCTACGACGTTTGAAGACCGGCACGCCACCCAGAGTGGACGCGCGAACCGTCGATTTTTCCGAGACGAAGCTGCAGCCGGGGAGCGAAGAACCGCTCTGGTTCAGCTTCGACGGCCAGAATGGGCAGATCGAGCGGCTGGAGCTTCCTCCGCTTGCCATCTATCCGGACGTCAGTCTCGACGGTTGGCGCGCTCAGATGCCGTGTTATCTCGTGCACACCAATCCCGCAACCCACCAAATCATCGCCGACAACATCGACAGAGCGCCGATGTACAACGGTTCGATCATTGGCAAGGGCCCGCGCTATTGTCCGTCAATCGAGGACAAGATCGTCCGATTCCGCGACAAGCCGTCGCACGGGCTCTTTCTCGAACCGGAAGGTTGGCGGACCGCTGAGCTCTACGTTCAAGGAGCCAACACCAGTCTGCCGCACGACGTGCAACTGGAATTCCTGCGCACGATCCCAGCGATGCGAAACGTCTCGATCACGCGCTACGGCTATGCGGTGGAGTATGACGCGATCGATTCGACCGAGCTGACTCTCACGATGGAGGCCAAGAAGGTACAGGGGCTGTTCCTGGCAGGTCAGGTCTGCGGGACGTCGGGCTATGAAGAGGCCGCCGGGCAGGGGATCGTGGCGGGGATCAACGCCAGCAGTTTTGCGCAGTGCGCCGATCCACTCATCCTGCGTCGCGACGAGTCCTACATCGGAGTGATGATCGACGACCTCACGACGCAGGAGTTCATCGAGCCGTATCGCATGCTCACGTCGCGCGCCGAGTACCGTCTACTGCTGCGCTCCGACAACGCCGAGTCGCGCCTGAGCGAGATTGGCTACCGGTACGGCCTTATTCCGCGAGCGCGACTCGATGAAATTCATCGCGAGCAAGAGGTAATCACCCAAGCTATCGTTGCTCTCTCGCGTCACTATTTGACGGGCAACGATCGTGTTCGCTCGCTTCTCCGCGCGCAGTCGCTCGAGCCACCGTCCCGCAGTCTGACGGCGCGCGAGTATCTGCGTCGACCCGACACGTCATACGCGCAGTTGGCGGCAGCCCTGACGGCCGGCGCGTTGAACAGCGATCCGCTTCCCGCCTGGACGCTGGATGCAAGGCATGCGGAGCGAGTCGAAGTGGAGGTGCGCTATGGCGCCTACATCGACAAGGAGCTCAAGCAGGTCGAACGTGCGCGCAAGCTCGAACACCGGGAGATTCCGCGCGACGTTGACTATGCCGCGCTGCCCAGCCTGCGCAACGAAGCCCGCGAAAAACTGGCCCTGTTTCAACCGATCACCCTCGGTCAGGCCAGTCGCATCGCCGGCGTAACCCCTGGCGATATTGCAGTACTTATGGTTCACCTGGAGCGCCTGTCGACCACGAATCCGATCGCGTAGACTCATGCAGCACACGCGACGAAGGGGGCGACATGCGCATTCTCATAATCTCCGACGTACATGCAAACATGCCAGCTCTGGGGCGTGTTCTCGCAGAGGTGGGGGAAGTCGACGACGTTTGGTCTCTTGGCGACATCGTTGGCTATGGACCCAACCCTCGCGAATGTGTCGAAGTCGTGCGCACGATTTCGCCGAACATCAGCATTATCGGCAACCACGACTGGGCTGCCATCGGGCGCCTGTCGCTTGAGGATTTCAACCCGGTGGCCCGGTTCGCCAGCTACTGGACCACGATGCAGCTTGGCGCCGACCATCTGCGCTATCTCGAGTCACTCCCGAACCGCATGATCGACCAGAACTGGACCGTCGTGCATGGGAGCCCTCGCCATCCCATCTGGGAATACGTCTACAACGCACGTATCGCCGCGTTGAATTTTCCCCTCTTCGATACCCGCCTCTGTTTCGTTGGGCACACCCACGTGCAGCTCTATATTCGTGAAGAAGAAGCGATGGCGAACGTCACGCCGCGTCACACCGTCGACGGCGAGACGATTGATCTCTCGGCGGGACGGTTTATGATCAATCCAGGGTCGGTCGGACAGCCGCGAGACGGGGACAGTCGAGCCGCCTTCGCCATCTTCGAGCCTAACGAGTTCCGGCTCACTTTCAGACGGATCGCCTACCCGGTCGAAGAGACGCAAGAGCAGATGCACGAGAAGGGCTTGCCCGAATCGCTCATCAACCGACTGTCTCACGGCATCTGATCGTCACATCTCACGCGCAACCGTTAAGCGAGGTCGTTGCCCGCCCTTGGCAGTGACGGCATACTTACTCGGGTTAACCGCGCGATTTTGATTTGACAATCTTGGAGGAAGTGGAGTCGGTGTACCGGAGAATTGTGGTTCCGGTTCAGGGAAGTCAACTGGACACACGGGCGATCGATCTGGCAACGGCTATCGCGGGCCGATTTGGCGGCTGCGAGCTCACGCTCGTCTATGTCGCGGAAGTACCTCAGGATCTTCCGCTCGACGCGGACCTTCCGGACGAGGTCGGACGTGGCGAATCAATCCTCGAGCGCACCTCGAACTATGCCCGTTCTAGCAACGACGTGGACTGGCAGCGCGTCACGACCGAGCTGCTTCAGGCGAGGTCGGCGTCCGCCGCAATCGTCGATGAAGCTATCGAGCGAGGTGCCGACGCTGTGGTGCTCGCCGTCGAAAATCACCGCGAGCATGGATTGGTTACCCAGGGGGAGACAGTTCCGTACGTGTTGAAGAATGCACCGTGCGAAGTCATCTTGATCCGCACGTTGCCCGAGGATGGTGAATTCTGATGAGAGTCCTGATAGTCGGATGCGGCCGAGTCGGCGGACTGCTGGCCGGAAATCTGTCCGGCGAAGGACACGACGTGTCGGTGGTCGATGGCGACTCTCGATCGTTCCGCCGGTTGCCGGAGCGTTTTCCGGGGCGAGTCGTGCTCGGCACCGGCATCGACGAAGACGTGCTGCGAACAGCGGGGGTCGAGCAAGCTGACGTCTTCGTCTCCGTCACCCACGACGACAACACCAACATCATGGCGGCTCAGATTGCTCGTAAAGTCTTTCACATCGATCGGGTCGTGATGCGCATCTACGACCAGGCGCGTGCCGACGTTTACCGGCAGCTTGGCCTGACGGTCATCTGTCCAACGACGACGGTCGCCGGAATGATCGAGGACGAAGTGGTGCGGACGAGCTCGGCCGGCGTGCGGCTGTCGTAGGTTTCGGGAGTCAATTCGATGTACATCATCCTTGTCGGCGGCGGAAAAGTCGGCTACTACCTCACGAAGACGTTGATCAACGAGGGCTACGAGGTCTTCCTGATCGAGAAGAACCCCATCAAGTGCAACACCTACAGTGAGCGATTTGGGTCGGTCATCATGCAAGGTGACGGCGCCGAAGCGGGGACATTGGCCGCTGCCGGCGCGGCGCGCGCCGACGTCGTGATCGCGGTGACGGGTGAGGACGAAGACAATCTGGTCATCTGCCAGATGGCCAAGGAGAAGTTCCGGGTCGGCCGGACGATCGCCCGCGTCAACAATCCGAAAAACGAAGAGCTCTTTCGGCGGCTCGGGATCGACGTTACCGTCAGCCAGACGAACGTCATCCTCAGTCTCATCGAGCAGCAGATCCCCAATCTCCCGTTCGTCCATCTGATGAGCCTGCGACATGCCGACCTCGCCATCGTCGAAGCCAAAGTCTCCGAACAGTCGCCCGTGTTGGATCTGCCGATTGAACGCATCGAATTCCCGCCGCAAGTGCTGGTTTCGGCCATCTTGCGCCACGGCGATCTGATCATCCCGACGGGCCAGACCGTCGTCCGGGCCGGTGACGAGCTCATCTGCGTGACCAAGCGCGAGCGCGAAGAAGCCCTGCAACAGCTGTTGGGTATTTAGCGCGAGTTGCGGATCGGTCGTCCCGCATCCTGCTTATCGTGACGATAAACAGGGATGATGTTCCCTCTCTATTCTCAACCCGATGCAACGCATGCAAATCGAAGGGCCGGCGCTAACGCCGACCCTCGTCTTTCCTCGTTATCGGGCACTGTTATTACGGGTAGATACCGCGCACGCGAGTGAACTCGGATACCCGCCGAATGGCGCGAGCCAGCGCGGCAGTTCGCATGTGCACGTGGTACTGCTGCGACATGGCGTTGATCGCCGCGTATGCATCCACCATCATGCGCTTCAGCTTGCCGTTCACCTCTTCTTCGGTCCACGGGAACGCCTGGATGCCCTGAACCCACTCGAAGTAGGAGACGGTCACGCCACCGGCGTTGGCGAAGATGTCGGGAAGCACGATCACGCCGCGATCGTACAGGATGCGGTCTGCTTCCGGCGTGGTCGGCCCGTTGGCGGCCTCAGCGATAAGCTTGGCCTTGATTCGTGGTGCGTTGTCTTCGGTGATCTGCTCTTCCAGGGCAGCTGGAATCAGGATGTCGCAATCGAGCTCGAGGAGCTCCTCATTCGACACGTTATCGGAGCCAGGGAAACCGACGACCGACTCGTTTTGGCGCTTGTGCTCCATGACTGCCGGAATGTCGAGCCCAGCCGCGTTGTAGATGCCGCCGCGAGAGTCGCTGACGCCGACCACCTTGCAGCCTAGCTCATGCAGGAGCTGCGCGGCGATTGAACCCGCGTTTCCGAAGCCCTGCACCACGACGCGTGAACTCAGCAGATCGAGGTTATGCGTCTTGCAGGCCTCTTCGATGGCGAACACGCAGCCGCGCGCAGTCGCCTCGAAACGTCCTTGCGAACCGCCAAGCAACAACGGCTTGCCGGTCACGACGGCCGGAACGGTGACGCCGCCGTTGTGCATGCTGTAGGTGTCGAGAATCCACGCCATGATCTGCGGGTTGGTGTTGACGTCGGGCGCCGGGATATCGCTATGAGGGCCGATAATGACCGAGATCTCCGTGGTGTAGCGGCGAGTGAGGTTCTGAAGCTCGCCCTGCGAGAGGAGCTTCGGGTTCACCGCGACGCCGCCCTTGCCGCCGCCGTACGGCAGTCCAACGACCGCGCATTTCCAGGTCATCCACATAGCCAGCGCTTTGACCTCGTCGAGCGTCACGTCCTGGTGGTAGCGGATACCACCTTTGGATGGGCCGGGTCCGAGGTTGTGCTGGACGCGGTGTCCACGGAACACCTGAACCGAGCCATCGTCCATCTCCACCGGGAAGTTGACCGAAAGCTCGCGTTTGCAAACGCTAAGCATGCGCCTCATGTCGTCATCGAGCCCGATGACGTCGGCGGCGATGTTGAACTGCTCCACGGCGATGTCGAACAAGCTTTGCTGATGCTTGTCCTTCGTGGGAGTCTCTACTGCCATTGCCGGATCCCTCCAAATGCTGAAGCTGTTTCGCCGTGAGCGATCGATTCACGACATCGAGCGTGCTTCCGAACGAATCGCTTCATCGCAAAAGAATGGGAGGTCATCGGTGACGTCCTCCCACTCAAATCTTCTCACTGTCTTCGAGTGCCGCAACCAAGATTTGCCTGACCATGGCGGGGTTAGCGGTTCCCCGCATCTGCCTCATTACTTGCCCGATCAAGAAACCAACTGCCGCCGCCTTGCCACTCTGATAGTCGGCGACCGCGGCGGGGTTCGCTTCAATCACGGATCGAGCGACGGATTCGAGCTGAGCCTCATCGCTCACCTGAGCCAAACCGCGCTCCGCGACGATAGACCTCGGGTCCGCCCCCGTCTCATGAACGGCGATGAGAACCTCTTTGGCCGTCCGCTGATTGATCTCGCCCGCTTCGACGAGTTCGATGAGCTGACTGAGCTGTCGTGGAGCCACATTGACCTGCTCGATCTCGAGCCCACGTTCGCGCATCAGCGCAAAGACTTCGCCCGTGATCCAGATGGAAAGCTGGCGAGCGAAACGGTCGGTGCCATCGGTCGCCGCTTCAAAGTAATCGGCGACTGGCTTCTCCACCGTCAGCAGCGCGGCGTCGTCTCGGCTGAGTCCGAAGGAATCCACGAATCTGGACACCTTCGCTACAGGAAGCTCGGGCATACGCTCGCGGATCTGCACGGTATCAGCCGGATCGAGAACGAGCGGTGGCAAGTCAGGCTCGGGGAAGTACCGGTAGTCGTGCGCGAACTCCTTTGTTCGCTGCGAAACGGTGACTCCGCGGTCTTCAACCCAACCTCGGGTCTCTTGCTCGATCGTTTCCCCGGTTCTCAAGGCTTCCCGTTGGCGATCAACCTCAAACAGCAGCGCGCGTTCGACAGCGCGGAAGCTGTTCATGTTCTTGATCTCGACTTTGGCGCCCTCAACCGACCCATCGGTGCTCCGCTGCGATACGTTCGCATCGCAACGGAAAGCTCCCTCTTCCATATTGGCTGTCGAGACGCCGATGTAACGCAGGATCTGTCGTAACGCGACCAGATAGAGCCGCGCTTCTTCCGGCGATCTCAAGTCGGGATCGCTCACGATCTCCATCAATGGAACGCCGGAGCGGTTGACATCGACGAGACTGTACGTCTCGCCCCCTGCCGAGCGATGAACCAGACGCGCAGTGTCCTCTTCGAGATGGACGCGCCGGATTCCAACGCGACGGGTCTCCCCGCCGACCTCAACATCGAGGTGGCCACCGAGGCAAAGCGGCAGGTCGTATTGTGAGATCTGGTACCCCTTCATCAAATCGGGGTAGATGTAGTTTTTGCGGTCGAATTTGCTGAAGTCGGGGACGGAGCAACCAAGTGCAAGGCCCGTCATGATGGTGTAGTCGAGCGCTTCCCGATTGATAACCGGCAGCGCACCCGGCAATCCAAGGCAGACCGGGCAAACGTGAGAATTCGGCTCTGCTGATGCATATGCGGCGGAGCAGCCACAGTACATCTTCGAACGCGTCAGCAGCTGTGCATGGACTTCAAGCCCGATGACTGTTTCGAACTCCACGATTTCACCCCGTGCTCCAGCCCCCCTCCGAAGGGGCCTCTCGCGATTATAGCACGGTGTTTCGGCTGTCAATCCTTATGGGTTGTCATTCGCGCAGGCAGTGTTTCGGGGCGGAAAACGGTGCTGCCATACACAACTCGAGTGATCCTGGATGCTGATTCTGTGCATCTCCTCACAATCACTTGTGAAGTTGCGCAGGTCAATTCATCGACGTACATGCGCACGACCCGCGCACCAGTCGAATGCACGCATCATACGTCTCGATCAGAAGGTGAGATTCCATTAACGAGGTTGATGATCGCCCGCGACGATGGGGGAACCAACGAGCACGCACATGAGCTCAAGCTCGAGCGTTCGTCAGTTTCCGGAGGACATGGAGATCGCGGGCATGCCGAGAAGTTTTCGAATGGCGTTGATCGTGTCGTCGGCCGACGAGACTGCGCCCTGGAGATCCGACACCTTGCCATCGAGATTCTGCTGAATGTCGCTGAGCCGAGCATCCATGTCTTGCGATTGCCCGCTGAGCGCGTCCTGCGAGGCCGCAAGATTGGAGCGCGCACTGGTGAGGTCGCTCGACTGCTGCTGGTTCAAATTGCGGAGCGCATCGTTGTCCTGCTGCAGCTGCTGGAGGTCGGAGCTCATCGAATGCACCTGACCCTGCAGAGTCGCAATCTGGCTTGTCTTGGACTCATCAACCGGAGAGGACGTTTGAGCGAGCGCCATCGAACCGGACCAAACGAGCCGAGCGGACTCACCACCGACTCCACTCTGGACGTATGATGACGCCGCCGTTGCGGGCGAGTTCACGATTCCGGCCGAAAGCGCAACTGAGAGCCCGAGCGCCGCGGCGCACGAGACGGCCACCATCCAGTTTGGAATGGGGAGCGATTTCCCGGCGATTTTAGCGATGCGTTCGACATCTATCTGAGGGAGCGGCTGATAAACGGTCTGGCGCAATGTCGATGCGCCAGCATGCGTCGGTTCCATGCTCAGCCGTCGAAAGTTCACTCTATTCGCGCCCGATGGTTGCAACTGCTCCGTCATAATCATGGCTGAAGCGTAGTGCTGGGCAATGAATCGGACCATGCGACTTCGGTACCATCGCGGTCACGTTCGACCATGCTTTTGGGCTAGGTCGCTTGTACGACCCGAAATTTAGCAACGAAACGCTTATGAAACCCGAAAAACCCTGTGATAAGATCAGACGGTCCAGAGAGGACATTTTTCCTGTCTGGACCGGTCGAAATGCGCGCCCGACGTCTCACCATGCTCAGCACAATCCAGCGTCACACACTGGGGCGGCATTTCTTCCTGCGAAGGTATGCACGACAACCTGGTCCGGGGGACCTCAGTCACGAGATCGATGACGTGGCCGAGGCTTCCGTGGTGGCGACCAGCAAGGAGGCCGGACCGAGATCATGACGGCACAGGCTGAAACCAAGCTCGTTACCCTCAAAATCAACGGCGAGGATGTGACCGTTCCTGACGGAACGACGATCCTCGAGGCGTGTCAGAATATCGGGTTGGAGATTCCAAACCTCTGTTTTCAACCGCTGCTTCGACCGTGGGGCTCGTGCCGCATCTGCACCGTCGAGATTCTCGGGCGGCGCGGCGGGCTGATCGAGTCGTGCGCGGCGCAGGTGCGCGAAGGCATGGAGGTGGTCACGCACTCTTCGGCCGCTCTCGAGTCACGCCAATTCGTGCTCCAGATGTATCTCATCGACCACGCGCTCGATTGTCCGACCTGCGACAAGTCGGGCGAGTGCTATTTGCAGGACAACACCTATCTGCATAACGTCCAGATCAGCCCTTACAACCGGCCAAAGCTGGCTCAGCCATATACGCATCTCAGCAATCTGATCGATTACAAGTGGGACCGCTGCATCATTTGCGCCCGCTGCACCCGCGTCTGCGACGAGGTCATCGGCGTGACGGCGATCGAAGTGTTGTCTCGCGGGCTCGAAGCATCGATTGGCCCCGCTTACGGCATGGATCTGCGCGACACCACCTGCATCAATTGCGGGATGTGCATTGCCGTCTGCCCGGTCGGCGCGCTGACCGATCGCAAATTCGGCAGTCACCCGTGGGAGCTCGACGCCACCGAAACGATTTGCGGCATGTGTGACGTCGGCTGCACCTTGAACGTGGAGCACAACCGCGGTCTCGTCCGTCGCGTTTCCCATCTCTGGGATCGCGGCGTCAATCATGGCTACACCTGCGAACGCGGCAAATGGGGCTATGAGGAAGTACAGCATCCGGATCGGCTGACTTCGGCACAGATCCGCGAGGGTGAATCGGTTCGCGACGCCGAACTGGACGAGGCGTTGGACTTCGTCGCCGAAAAGCTGCGACATTACCAGGGCGATCAGTTCGCCGCCCTGGCATCTCCGAGCAACACCAACGAAGAGAACTACCTGCTGCAGCAGTTCGCGCGCGCCGTCATGGGAACCAACAATGTGGACCGCATGATGACGCCTGGCATGAGCGCCGTCGATCGCGCGTTGCGCGACTCGCTCGGACGCCCGTCGAGCACCAACTCGATGCAGGAGATGTTCACCAGCACCGGCTGCGCGTTGGTCGTGGGTCCGAGCATCGTCGACAAGGCGCCAGTCGGGAGCTACTGGATCAACTGGGCGCGCACCTATCGCGAGAGCAAGACGGTCGTCATCAGCCGCGACCATTTCCCGATGTGCGATCGCGCCGAGGTCTGGATCAGGCCGCCCGAAGGCTCCGAAACGGCGATCATCAACGCCATCGCTCAAGAGATCGTTTCCCAGAAGCTGGCTGAGCCGCGGAGCGGACTCGACGCAGGTTTCGATGCCTGGATGAAGTCGCTCAAAGACTTCGCGCCGGAGGCCGTTGCCGAACAGACGGGTGTGGCGCTCGAAGGCATTCGGCGGGCAGCCCACCTCTACGCAACGGGAGGACACGAAGGCGAGTCCAGACCGAGCGCCATCTATCAGACGCTGGCCAACGACACGGCCGAAGTCGCCTATAGCGCATCACTCGCCTTGAACAATCTCGCCCTCCTGACAGGCAATATCGGACGACCAGGCGGCGGCGTCATAGCCTTCCGCGGCCCAAGCAATTTCCAGGGCGCGTCCGACGTTGGTTGCACGCCTGATTATCTGCCGGGACACCGCGGACTCGGCGACGCCGACGTGTTGCGCGCCTTCGAGGCTGCCTGGCTGCCTCGCTGGAACGACTCGACGGTTCCACAGAACGGCTTCAAATCCGTTCGCTCGTTGCCGACAGCACCTGGACATACATTCGACGACATGATCGACGCCATCGAGTCGGGACAGATCAAGGCCATGTATGTGGCCAACAGCAGCTTCCCGAGCAGCTACGGCTACGACTCGCGTTTGCTCGCGGCCCTCTCAAAGCTCGAGTTCTTGGTCGTGGAAGACACGTTCCCAAGCGAGTTGAGTGAACTGGCACATGTGCTCCTGCCGGGTTCGATGTTCCTGGAGAAGGACGGCTCATTCACCAACGCCGACCGTACCATTCAACGTGTACGACTGACGCTCGCGGCGCCAGGTGATGCCCATGCTGGTTGGTGGTACGTTCAGGAGATCGCGCAGCGGCTCGGGTACAACCTGAATCATCGTCATCCCGCCAACATCCTCGAAGAGATTTCCAAGCTTGTACCTATGTATCAAGGCACGTCCTTCCCCCGCCTGGAGCGCGGACCGATGCAGTGGCCCACTCAGCCGTTCGGCGTAGGGCAAAAGGCGTATCTCAGCGTCGACTCCGGTCTTGCGCCCGATTCCGTTCGATTCGTCGCGGACTGAATGACAACGAGGACGTGACAAGGATGCACAGTCGCAACCAAAGGATTTGCCCACATGCTGGATGAAGTCAAAGGCTTTCTCGTCACGCTTAAACGTGTGACCGTTCCGAACCGAACCGTTCAATACCCGGACGAGAAGCGCATTATGTCGCCCCGGTTCCGGGGTCTCCCCTCTTTGCGCGCCGATCCCGAAACGGGCGAGGCACTCTGCGTCGCCTGCGGTCTGTGCGCGCGCATCTGCCCGACCAGCTGCCTGGAGATGAACGTCATCCCATCCGAAGAAGGCGATCGCGAGCTGGGCGAGTTCATCCTTCGCTCTGGTCGCTGCCTTTTCTGCGGATTCTGCGCGCAGGTTTGCCCGGTCGACGCCATCACCATGAGCGGTGAGTTCGAGCTGGCAACGATGGAACGGGACGGGCTCATTTACACCAAGACCGAGCTGGCCGCCATCGGCGCGCAGAACGACACCTGGTGGGATGCGGGCTCGGAGCCCGAACCGTTCGAAGAGACAGACTGACGAGACAAATCAACCCGATTTTGAAGAGGGGCCGCGTTGGTCCCTCTATTTTGTTGCGTCGTTTCATGAAATGTGACGGCACGACGGGCACACAGAAGAGACAACCTCTGGCGGCCATTCATCCTTGCTGTAAGATCGAAGCGCGGCCCACCTTTCGAGCCGCCGTACCAACGACTGGAGGGAATGCCGTGGCCAAGGAATATCCGTTCTATTGTGCTGGCGAATGGCGGACGTCGGATCGGCCACTCGAGATCACCAATCCATACAATGACGAAACCGTCGGCCTGACCTGGTACGCCACCGAACAGGACTACGAGGACGCAGTCACCGCGGCGGAGAGCGCCTTTGAAGAGACCCGGAAGCTCGGAACCTTCGAGCGCGTGCAGATCCTGCAGCGCATATCCGACGGCATGGCCGAGCGACAGGAAGAGATCGCTCAAATTATCGCCATGGAGGCGGGCAAGCCGATCCGCGACGCACGCGTCGAGGCGGCTCGAGGCGTCTTCACGCTTCAGATCGCCATCGAGGAAGCCAAACGCATTGGTGGCGAGCTGATACCGCTCGATCTCATGGCGTCGTCGGCTGGACGCTTCGGCATCACACGTCGATTCCCGATTGGACCGATCGCGGGCATCTCGCCGTTCAACTTCCCGCTGAATTTGGCGCTGCACAAGGTCGCCCCGGCTATCGCCTCGGGCAACACTATCGTCCTCAAGCCACCGACGCGCGACCCGCTGACCATGCTCGCCTTCGCTCAGATCGTCGCGGATTCTGGTCTGCCCAAGGGTGCCGTCAGCATCATGCCGATGGACCGAAATTTGGGAGATCGCCTGGTCACCGACGACCGCTTCAAGCTTCTGTCTTTCACCGGATCTCCGGCGATCGGATGGGACATGAAGAGTCGCGCCGGTAAGAAGAAGGTGGTGCTTGAACTCGGGGGCAACGCGGGCGTCATCGTCGACCAGGATGCTAATGTCGATCTGGCCGCCGCTCGTGTGCGGGTTGGAGCGTTCGCCTATGCCGGGCAGGTCTGCATATCGGTGCAGCGCGTCTACGTGCATCGATCGCGTATGGAGGAGTTCTCTAACAAGCTCGTCGAACAGATCAAGCAGATGAAGATCGGTGATCCGCTCGACGATGGCACCGACCTGGGACCAATGATCGACGACCGCGCAGCTAAGCGCTCGGAAGAGTGGGTGGCGGACGCCGTACAAGAAGGCGCTAAGGCGATCGTCGGCGGTAAGGCAGAAGGACGCTTCTTCCAACCGACAGTGTTGGTCGACTCCAAGCGGAGCAGCTTCGTTTGCAGTCGTGAAGCCTTCGCGCCGTTGGTCAATCTCTTCCCCTTCGACGACTTTGAGGACGCTTTGAAAGAGGTCAACGACTCAGTCTTTGGTCTCCAGGCCGGTGTCTTCACATCGAGTCTCGAGCACGCCTTGCGGGCCTTCGAGAGTCTCGAGGTTGGCGGCGTCGTGATCAACGACATTCCGACCTATCGCATCGATCACATGCCATATGGCGGCGTCAAGGATTCCGGGCTCAGCCGTGAGGGGCTGCGCTACTCGATCGAGGATATGACCGAGTCGCGGCTCATGGTGATCAATCGCGTCTGACCTCAGTCGACGCAAGAACAAGGGGCGGCCGATTCGTCGGCCGCCCCTTGTTGCGACTCCTGGCGCTACTTCGCGATCAGGTCACGCAGACGCGCGAGATTCTCGACGTCTTCATGCAGGTCATCGCTCTTCGGGGTTTCAAGCAGCGCCGCTCGGTCATCAAACCGAGAATCATTGACGAAGTGGCGGAAGCCTTCCAATCCGATCTGCCCAGCACCGATGTGGTCGTGCCGGTCGACGTGCGAGCCAAGCTCGCGTTTCGAGTCATTGAAATGGAACGCCTTCAGGTTATCCAGGCCAAGGATCGAATCGAAGGCTCCGATCGTCTCGGCATACCCTTCTTCGGTGCGGATTTCGTAACCCGCCGCGAAGACGTGACACGTGTCCAGGCAGTAGCCGACGCGCTCAGGAGCGGAGACCTTCTCGATGATGGCGGCGAGCTGTTCGAACCGATGTCCGATTGACGAGCCCTGTCCCGCCGTCGTCTCCAGCAGAGTCAGTACTTTGTAGCCGAGTAGCGACTCATGCACGCGGTTGAGCGCTTCGGCGATGCGCTGGATTCCTTCCGCTTCGGTCGACTTCACGAATGCTCCGGGATGGGTGACGAGGTACGGAACGCTCAAGAGCTCACAGCGCTCAAGCTCGACGCGAAACGCATCGATCGATTTGTTCCACAACTCATCGTCCGGAGACGCCAGGTTGATCAAGTAGGAGTCATGAGCCACGACCGGTCTGATTCCAGTGCCAGCCAAACGTGCCGCGAATGCTTCCACCTGAGCATCTTCGATTGGCTTGGCGCGCCACTGGTTGTTGTTTTTGGTAAAGATCTGCACGGAGTCGCAGCCCGCCTGCACTGCGCGGTCGACCGCCTTATCGAATCCGCCCGCAACCGACATGTGTGCGCCAAATCGCATCTTCACCCTCCTTCGCGCAACGGGCGTTTCTACCCGGCGCCCGTAAGCTCCAGCATTCGTTTCTGGTTGAATCCGACGGCTGTCCCCGCAGGGGAAATCACGAGTGGCCGTCTCAGCAAGGTCGGCTCTTGCACCATCAGGTCAAGAAGCTCGTCGTCGCTGAGACTCTTTGTTGCCAGGCCGAGTTCTTTGTAGGCCCTGCTTCGCGTTGACAGAACATCGTTCGGCTTGACACCAGCCCGGTTGAGAACGGTCTGCAGTTCGTCGCGAGTGAACCGTTCCTTGAAGTAGTCTCGTCGCTGATATTCGACGTCGTGCGCTCTGAGGAACTCCTCAGCCTTCTTACATGAGGTTCATGTCGGATGAACGTAGATCTCCATCACAGCTGCCTTTCAACGATGGTTGTTTGTGGTTTCGCAGTCTCAATAACAGGGCGCACGTGGCGTCTCTGACATAGACAACTCAACGATTCCCAGTTAAAGTCCGCCCGCAGTATAGCGCCGTTCGTCTGTACGTACAATCGGCGCCCGCTGTGCCGTCGGAACGTCGTCTGCTGAAAGATGGGCGTACGTTCGAAGCAAAGCCAATCGGTTCGACTTCGGACTGTGGATACAAGCGCTGCGTCGGAGGCTGGCAGGCAACCTGCGTTTAGCATGACCGTAGCGCGGTCGCTTTGAGCCGCAGGATGCGTTGACATGGATTGTAGCGAGATCAGTCGAAGACCAGGATTTGAAACGAGCGCCAAGAGGATCTTTTCGGTGGTCACCAGCGTCGTTGGTGACGATCTCGGAACGTCTCCTCCACTTGGCCATGGGTTCGAATCATCATGGTTGGCGCCTCGTCCCGCGGACGAGCGGAGTTCCATACGCTCAAGCGATCAGGATCCGAAGCAGCCCGACGCCGTCGTCTCGAGACACACGGATGATGATATGGAACGCATGTACTTCCGTTACAAAACTATCTCTCCCGTCGGAGTCGAGTATGTCAGCGACGCGTTCGCGCTGTTTCTCGGGTATCCGGCGAGCTCGTTTCACAATGACCGTCAATTGCTCATGCGCCTGCCAATTGACGCCGATCGCAAGAGACTCGCGGCGTATTTGTCAAACGTCGGACCAGCACGACCTTCGATTGAGGTCAGCTGGCGTTCGCGGTCCAACGGAATCGTGCAGCTGAAACTCAACGCGCGAACCATTCAAACAGAGGATGGTCGCGTCGTGGCGTTGGACGTCACGGTCCGTCCTGTAATGACCGTGCAATCTCGCGATCAGCCGCACCTGAAGCTGTTCGAGCGGTTGACCGAGGCATTCGCCGATCCGGATTCGAGCGTCGAAACGCAGCTCACCCATCTTGCCGACTGGCTCGTGGAATTCGGCGCCGACTTCTCATTGCTGTTGTGTGATCCGGGCAACGGTAATCCCGCAGTGATTGCCAAACGGTGTCGAAACACTCATCCCGCGGTCCGTTCAGCGCTGGACCGGATAGCTGAAGACCGGCTCAACCAACAATCGATCGAACGTCGCGACCACTCGACACCCTCCAGCCGTGCGGAGCGAGCTCGAGTTGATCTCGAGACAGGGCATGACTGGCTCGACGTCGCTGAAGCCATACCGAACTCATCGATCGAAGTCATGACGATCGAAGGCCCGTCCGGGACCATCGGTGCGGTGTTCTTTGGAGCAGCACCGAACAACCCGGCGATGACACCGGAGACACTTCGTCTCTCTCGAATCCTGGTTCAAACCATGATCGATCGGATTGAACGAAATCTCCTGCGCGACGCGGTGCGAAACCTGTCCCGCAGTCGTGACCGACTTCTCTCAACCGTCGCGCACGAATTGAAGACACCGCTCACCAGCATCCGGGGATACTCGCAACTCTTGACACGCTATCTATCCCACCAGACGCCAGATATCGTGCGGTCACGGCGCGCGGTCAGCGGACTCGAGACACAGGTCAACCGGTTCATGTTGCTGTCAGAGGAACTGCTCGATGCAGCACGGATGAACCAGGGCAAGCTCGACCTGCATGTTGTCAAAGTAGATCTGATTCAAGTCGCGCGCACTGTGAGCGAGCGTGTCGGCGAAGTCGAATCGACGGAAGGTTCGCGCATCATCTTGAATACACCACGCGAGCTCGCCGGAATGTGGGACGTCGCGCGTATCGACCAGTTGATTGAAATCTTGCTGTCGAATGCGCTTCGATACTCTGTTGACCGCGACGTACACTTCAAAGTTGAGTGCGACGATCAAGAAGTGGTTCTGTCGATCTCAGACCGTGGGATCGGCATCGACGCGGAAGAACTGGAACGAGTCTTCGAGCCATTCGAGCGTGGCCGAGTCGCCGCCGGTATGGCCAGCGGCTCGGGTTTGGGCCTCTACCGAGCGCAAGAGATTGCACGGCACCACGGCGGCGGCATGGAAATCGAGAGTCGTCCCAACGACGGAACGACCGTCACGGTGAGGTTGCCGATCGACTGCTCGTCAATGCAATCCTGACGCAATCCGGCTGCGTCAGTTGACGTTACGCGGCCAACCGGGCCTCTCCCAACTGGGGTTCGGGTACGTGTAGAAACCGCGACCGCTTTTGCGGCCAAGATCTCCTCGACGCACCATTTCGACGAGAAAATCCGGCGGATCGTCACCCGGATCGCCGCTCATCTCGGCATAGTGGCGCTCGATATCGAGTACGACGTCGAGACCCACGCGATCCATCATGGCAAACGGACCAAGCTGGGTCTCCATCGAGAGGCACCAGAGACGGTCTACTTCTTCGGGGGTAGCAACTCCTTCAGCAACGACTTTCAGACTCTCTCGTTTCACGGTGTGCCAGACGCGATTGAAGACGAATCCCGTGCTCTCGGCCTGCGCGATGACCGGAATCAGTCCGCAGCGACTGAGAAACTGTGACACGAGCTCGATAAGCCGCGGGTCAGTCTCGCCGCACGACATGAGCTCCACTCCGGAGCGTCTCCATGGGAAATTGTAGAAGTGAGTGTTCATCAACCGCGTCGGATTCGTGACCGACTCCACCAAATGGCGACTCATGAACGAAGAGCTATTCGTCGCGAGGATCGTTCGCGAATCGCAGACCTCGGAAAGTTCGCTGAACGCGCAGTGCTTGAGGTCCATGCGCTCTGGTATCGCCTCAACCACGTACCAGCATCGCTCGACAGCGTCCAGTAACGTCTCGACACATCGCACGTTATCTGCACCCTGAGCAGCTTTCGTCGGAAGCTCGCCGGTTGCGGCCAGACTCTTGCCAGTTCGATCGATTTCCTCCATAGCTCGGACGAGGGCATTGCTATCTCGGTCGTAAAGTCGAACGTCGACGCCGTATGACGCCAACTGCAGCGCGATCTTCCATCCCATCGTCCCAGCACCGATGACCGCAACTGGGTGTGTCCAAATCTCGTCAATCTGCATCACGCTCCCGCATCCCTCTCTCGTTGTGCACTCAAGCCACACCCCGATTCTCGCGATCCTTGCGCACGTTGTACACTGCCGCAAGGAGGCATGGACATGCGAGTGATGATCACCGGCGGAAATGGACAGCTCGGGAGAGCGTTAGCGCGAACGGCGCAGGCCGAGTACGTCGCGCTGACGCACACGGAACTCGACGTCGCCGACCTCGATGCCGTGCAGCGTGTCGCTACTGCCGTTCGCCCAGAGCTGATTATTCACGCCGGCGCCATGACCGATGTCGACGGCTGCGAGCGTGAACCTACAGCGGCGTTCGTTGCGAACGCGTTGGGGACGCAGAACGTAGCTGCGGTGGCAGACAACCTTGGCGCTTCACTCGTCTACGTCTCCACCAACTTCGTGTTCGACGGCGAGCAGGATGATCCATACCACGAGTTCGCCGAGACTCGACCGATCAGCGCGTATGGTGCGTCCAAACTGGCTGGAGAACGTGCGGTTCGCGCGCTCTGTCCGAGTCATTACATCGTGCGCACGTCGATGGTCTACGATGAATCGGGCCGGAATTTCGTCAACACCATGCTGCGGCTCGCCGAGGATCGCTCTTCACTGCGCGTCGTGGCCGATCAGCACGGCAACCCCACCTACGCGCAAGATCTGGCCGTTGCCATCTGGACGCTGGTCGAGCGCCCAGCGTTTGGCACGTATCACCTCACCAACAGTGGCGTCGCTAGCTGGTACGAATGGGCCGTGGAAACGTTTCGTTTGGCCGGCAAATCGATGTCAGTTGAAGCCATTACGGCCGATGAGTATCCACGAGCGGCCAGGCCGCCCCGAAACGGCGTGCTCGCCAATCTCGCTGCAGGCGCGCTTAGAATCACATTGCCCGATTGGCGCGACGCCCTGGAGCGTTGCCTGAGCAGTCGCGCGAGGATCCATGCGGACGAATGACCGCCCGAGTCGACGTCATCATCCCCACGTACAATGGCTGGACATTCCTCGAGCGGTGTCTGTTGGCGCTGGACCAGCAGGTCTATCGCGACTTCAACGTCATCGTAGTCGACGATGCGTCGAATGATGGTACGGCCGAGCGGCTCGGAGTCGATCGTCCGGGCGTGCGCGTGCTTGCCTTGAACAAGAACGTTGGACTGGCCACCGGCATCGACCTGGCATTGCAGATTTCGGACGCCGAGCTGGTAGCGCTCCTCAACAACGACACCGAAGCCGATCCCGAATGGCTGCGGGTTCTGATATCGACCATCGATCGTCACACGGAGGCCGGTGCCGTAGCCAGCAAGCTCAGGCTGCTCGATCGCAAGACGCATCTCCACTCAGCCGGCGACACCTATTCATGCAACGGTCGCCCTGGAAATCGCGGTGTCTGGCACGAGGACGTTGGTCAGTTCGACCGTGAGGAGGAGGTATTCGGCGCCTGCGCCGGAGCCGCCCTCTATCGCCGCGCGGCACTCGACCGCGTGGCCGAGATCGACGGTGACGTCCTCGACCGGGATTTCTTCATGTATTGCGAGGATGTCGATCTCAGCTGGCGGTTGCGGCTGCTGGGCTATTCGATCGTCTACGCGCCCGACGCGGTGGTTTACCATCACCTCTCGGCGACGGGCGGTGGTTCGTTGGCGTCCTACTACGTGGCTCGCAACACGATCGCCGTGATCGTCAAGGACGTGCCTGGCGCGCTGCTGCGGAAGAACGCTCATCGAATCGCGCTCGACCAATTTCGGTCGCTCCTCGGCACGTTGTCCCATCTCCGCGAGCCAGCCGCGCAGAGCACGTGTACGGGGCATGTTCGCCGGAATTAGAACGCTGCCCCGTATGCTCGCCAAGCGACGCCGGATACAGCAAAGGAGCCAGATCGACCCATTCCAGATCGAACGACTCCTTCTGCCTTAACCCTGTTCCGCGAATCGTCAGTCCGCCGGAGCGATCGCCTCTCTCGTTTTCTCGCCAATATGCCGGTAGCTTGGCAGAAGCACCGACAGCGAGCCGACGAATGAGAAGCACGTCAGCCCCGAGAACATCAACGTCAGAGGTGTACCGATAGCATCGGCGATGGCACTGATGGGCAGGACTGTGATCGGGCGGATCGACTGCGACACCATGTAGACCCCCATCACGCGGCCATACACCGCCTCATCGGTGTTCATCATGATCAGCGTACTGTTGAGCGCCATGTACGAATCGCCGGCCATGCCAGTCACGAAGAGGAACGGCAGCGCGAGCAACAGTTGATGCTCGTATACCGAGAATGCGAACCCGAAGAGCGCGGCACCGAAGAGCATCCCGAGTACCAGCTGCAGCATCCCTTTGCGCTCGAAACTGGAGAGATAGGCGATGAGGAGTGTCCCAGTCAGCGCGCCCACGCCGGCCACGGTCAGCAGGAGACCAAGCCCGGTCGAACCGACGTTGAGTGATCCAAGCGCGATGACCGGCATCAAGCTCGTGTAGGGCATCCCGATCGCGAGTGGTACAAATCCGAGACTCATAAGGACGAGGAGAATCTGATGACGACGGATGTAGGCAAACCCGTCCGTCAGGCTTCCACGAACGCTGCGACGAGCGCCGACGACGGCGCCCGGGTTTTCTACCCGGAAGATTGACCACCATACCCAGGTGTAGCAGGCGGCAAAGACGAAATAGACGCCGGAGACGCCGATAAACGGGATGGCGATCATCACACCCGCGATTGCCGGCCCGACGACGCGCGTCAAATTCATCCCAGCGGTGTTGAGGGCGATGGCGTTGGCGAGATTGTTCCCCTTACCCACGACTTGCGGCACGTAGGCCTGGCGCGCGGGCATATTGAGGGCGAAGGCCGTGCCCTGTATGAAACCAATCGTGAAAAGCCAGGTGAGCGTGATCATGTGGGTCGCGACGAGAATGGCTGCGAAAAGGGCGGTGACTCCGAGCGCCGCCTGAGTCCAGAGAAGGACCGTCCGCTTCGGGAAGCGGTCGGCTACCACTCCACCAACCGGCGACAGGAAGATGCGCGGGAGGCCCATGGCGAGCGTGACGAGCCCCAGCGAGAGTGCGTTACCCGTCAATTTGTACGCCAGATAGCCGCGCGCCACCTGCTGCATCTGCATCGCCATCCAGGATCCGAGAAACCCGAACCACAGGACGCGGAAGTCACGAATCTGGAGAGATTCAAAGGTCTGCGCCGCCACTCCGCGAACACGAGCGACGCCGCGTCCTCCGCTGCTCGCCCCCTGGCTACCACCGAAATGCATCGTTCAATCCTCAACCGATCACCAGACGACCAGGACCACCGCAAGAGGCGCGGCGGCCCGCTCAGATGCGCCTTTCGTGGTCTGTTAGCTGTCGTTGGGAGGTAGGAGATTGTCTTCGACGTGGGCGAGCATCGATTCGAACATCGATAGTTCCTCCGGCGACATTCCCGCAAGCGCGCGCTCCCGGTGTCGCTCCTGGATGTGGTGCAGATCCTCAATAGCCTCTTTCGCCTGCTCGGTCAGCCAGACGCGTTGCAGGCGGCGGTTTTCGCGATCGCAGGTCCGACGAACCCAGCCTGATTGCTCCATGCGCTGCACCATGCCGGTGAGCGTCGCGGGTTCAATGAGCATGCGCCTACCAAGCTCCGCCTGGACCAATCCGTCCTCGTTGAACAATCGGTTGATCAGTCCAAGCTGCGGCGCCGTCAACCCATACGGCTGAAGTGCTTCGTCCAGCGCTCGGCGCAAGAGGCGTGCGACGCGAGCGACCCGCGCCGTCGGAGCCAGCGCTACGTCGATCGTGCCTGATTTGGACTGTATCTTCTGAACCACGCCGACATCCAATGTTAGGACCCTAATATTCGCGCCCTAAGATCATAGCACATGTGGCGTTTCTGTGAAGACTTCAACTGGTTAGGGGAATGTATCGAATGGATCGATTGGAGGACCGTGATTTTCGGACTACGGATCGCGCGACGGTACGTTCAGGTCCGCTTCCGGACGGCTGTGTTCGCGAATGGAATCCAGCGACACCACGCCAATCGGCTTTTCTTCATTGTCAAGCACCAGAAGCTCGGGCGATCTCGATTCCAACAACAGCGCGAGCGCGGAACGCAGACTTTCCGAATGACCAATGGTTGGAAGGTCCGGCCGTGTGGACTGATCCACCGGCGCGACAGCCGACTTGACGAGAATCAAGCTCAACCGTCGCAGCACGTCGTCGCTGCCCAGCAAAGTGCTGACGAACTCGTCAGCCGGATGCAGGACGATGCGGCCCGGCACGTCATGCTGCACCACCTTGCCGTCTCGCATCACCACAATGACGTCCGCCAGCCGCACCGCTTCTTCGACGTCATGGGTGACGAAGAGCATGGTCTGACCGAGCTGCCGGTGGATCGAATGCAGCTCTCCCTGTAGCCGAGTGCGAGTAATGGCATCCAGCGCGCCGAAGGGCTCGTCCATCAGCAGCATTGATGGCTGGGCGGCCAGAGCACGCGCCAGACCGACCCGCTGCTGCTCGCCTCCGGACAGCTGTGCGGGGAAGCGACGCCGGTACGATCTTGGCGGAAGCCCCACCAGATCCAGCAGTTCGTCGATGCGACTGCGACGTTCGTTTTCCGTCCCAACCCAGCAGCTTCGGAACGACAGCGACGTTTTCTTCAACTCTCATGTGTGGAAAGAGCCCAGACTGCTGCACGACGTAACCGATGCGGCGGCGCAGCTTGGGCGCCGAGACCGTATCAATTGGAGTTCCGTCGATCAAGATCCGACCACTCGTCGGCTCGTAGAGCCGGTTGATCAATTTAAGCAAGGTCGTTTTGCCGCAACCCGAGGGACCGAGCAGCACCACGAAGCTGCCAGGTTCTACGTCGAAGGTCACGTCATCGACCGCCGGTCGTTCCATGCCCGCGAAAGAACGAGAAACGTGATCGATGGAGATCGAACTGGCGTTGGTTGTTTGCGCGGTCGTATCGATGTTGGTCCTCACATGTCAGGCGTTGAACCAGTCTGGCCGAAGACGGATTCGAGTCCCCAGGTCGCGGCGCCGAGAGAAGCGCCGTAGACAGCATGCGCCGCAAGCGCTTTCAAATGTGTCGAGATCGGATAATCGGTTGGCTTGCCGGCCACGCCGATAGCCCACAGCAGGAGCTCGTCGCTTCCCAACAATAAGAGCGTGCCGTACACGGCGCCAGTGAGCGGTCCATGTCGCATCGGACTCAGCTCAAATGGGAGGCCCCACTGCGTTCCGTAAACCCAGTGGATCCGGTTACCCAACTCCATCGCGCGCTCGTGAGTGAGATCAACGCCGATGCGGTCCGCGATTCGACGCGCGATTTTGGCGGGTGAACCCTCTGACTCACCGTCGGAAGACGCTCCGTTGGACGACGACCGGTGACCAAGCTTGCCTTCAATCCAGTCCGATGCCAACGGAATGACGCTCTCCTGGCTCCAATCCATTACAGCCGTGGCGGCAGCGCCAGCGGTTAAGCCGAAGGCAATTCGTTGCAGCATGCGGTCACCCGGGTCCCTTCGAGGTGCGGAGAACGATACTCAGCGCGATACGACATCACGAGATCTTGTTCAACCGCGCACGGCCTGTGCCAGTGTCTCGAGCATCATCACTCTCGATTGATCACCTTGCGCGACGCCAATTTTTGCGCATGGCACGCAGAGTGCGCGGCTCACGTGGGAGCGAGTTCGTTCGCTCTCGATGGCGAATTCGGTGGGGCTCTTCGCGCGCGTGAATTACATCCTGCAGTGGGATCACTGGCAGCTATCTGATCCCAACGGAATACCCAAACTGGCGATCGATCATCTCTCGATCACCGGTCTTTCGATCCTGATCGGACTTGGGATCGCCTTCCCTCTCGGCTTGATCGCCGCACGCTTCAGTCGCGTCTATCTGCCGGTCGTGACCGTGGCGGGCGTCATGTACACCATCCCGAGTCTGGCATTCATGGCTCTCCTCATCCCATTTACCGGTCTCACCCGCACGACCGTGGTGATACCGCTCGTCCTCTATGCGCAGGTGGTCCTGATTCGCAACATCGTGGCGGCAATCCGTTCAGTCGACCCGCTCTTGCTTGAAGTTGGCCGGGCGATGGGGATGAACGCCGTCCAGCTCCAATTGAAAGTGATTCTCCCACTGGCGCTTCCGGTCATCGTAGCGGGACTTGCGCGTCGCCTCGGTCACCACAATCGGTATCGCCACCATCGCGCCGCTCTTTGGCGTCAAGGATCTCGGCTATCTGATCTTCCAGGGATTCAACACCAGCTACAAGGATCAGGTTCTGGCGGGAGTGATTCTCGTCAGCGTGCTCGCAGTCCTCGCCGACATGACTCTGCTCGGCGTCCAGAAGCTGCTCAGTCGTGGACGACGAATCGAGGCGGTCGCGTAGCGCGATTGGCGACCGTAAGGGGGCGCAGAGTTTGCATCTTCTCCACGAAATTTCCCAGTTTCTGCACGATCCAAGTACCGATTTCGGTGGACAGACCGTCATCTACCTGAAGCTCTGCCTGGCACCTATCGGGCTTTCGATCGCCATCGGAGTTTTGTTGGGCGTGCTCGTGGCGCGGCGCCCCGTGGCGGCGTTCGCGGCAACGAACGTCAGCGGTCTGGCACGCGCCATTCCGACACTCGCGTTTCTCGCCGTCACGCTCCCCTATCTGGGAATCGGGTTCACTCCCGCGGTCACGGCGCTGACCGTCATGGGTGTCCCTCCAATTTTGTTGAACACCATCGCCGGAATACGCGGCATCGATCCGGTCGTGGTCGAGTCTGCTCGCGGTACCGGCATGACCTCGTGGCAGGTACTGACCCGCATCCAGGCTCCGCTCGCCATGCCGGTCACGGCCGCGGGAGTCCGTACTTCCGCCGTGCAGATCGTCGCCACCGCCCCTCTCGCCGCACTGATCGGCGCGGGGGGTTATGGAGATTGGATCTTGCAAGGCATCTACCTGTTGCAGACCGCACCACTCGTAGTCGGCTCGGTCGCAGTCGCCGTCCTGGCGATGACAGCTGAGTTCGGGCTCGCTGGAGTGGAACGACTTGTGACACCCGAAGGTCTGCGATCGGACCATGGAAAGGAAGTTGATGACTCGGCCCAGTTGCAGCCCGCGGCCTGAGTGGCCGCGCGTTTGCGAAGACTGCACTCGCGTCTTCGTCTATTCCCGTTGTGAGGAGAGAGCATGAACGTGATGACCCGCTCGGTAAACCAATTCATCATCGGACCATTGATACTCATTGCAATGCTGCTGCTTGCGAGCTGTGGCGGCGGTGGCGGCAACAGTACGTCGACGACGGGATCACTCCCAACGACGAGCACGGGCGGGTCGACGGCAACCTCCAGCCCAACGCCGTCACCGAGTGCCAGTCCGATGGCCACCGCGACGAGCGCCGCGAGCCCAGTCGGTTCGCAACAAGGCGCCAACCCCTCAGACGTCAAGATCACCATCGGCAGCAAGCTCGACGTCGACGGTCAGCTCAACGCTGAGATGTACGCGTTGCTACTTCAGGATAAGGGCTACAAAGTCACCACAAAGCTCGGGCTCGGCCAGACGCCGGTGCTCGACTCATCCATCAAGAGCGGCGCGATCGACATCTATCCGGAGTTCACCGGGACGGCCCTGTCGCTCCTCAAAATGGATCCGACACAGGACGCGCAGCAGGCCTATCAGGAGGTGAAGGACGCGTACGAGAAGCAATTCAACCTGACCTGGCTCGATGCCGCGTACAACCTGAATGACAGCTATGCACTATGCACATCACAGAAGGTAGCGCAGGAGAAGAATTGGACATCGATCGACGATCTCACGTCGGTCGCGGATCAACTGACGCTCGCCTCGCAGCAAGACGGCATCGACGCCGCGGTGAATCCCGTGCAGAGTGCCTACGGCATCAAGTTCAAGAACGTGGTGAAGATCAGCGAGCAACTCGGGTTCGAGGCCGTCACCAAAGGGGACGCGGATCTCAACGTTTGCTACACGACCGACCCGAATATCGTGGTCAACAACTTCGTCGTGTTGAAGGACTCCAAGAACGTCTTCCCGATCTATAACCCTGCGCCGGTGGTGCGCGATCAGCTGCTGCAGCAGTCGCCGCAGATCGCCGACATCTTGAACGCGCTCCAGCCCAAGCTCAGCACCGACACCATGGTTGGGCTGATCAAGCAGGTGAGTGTCGACCACAAGTCGGTGGAGGACGTGGCGAAAGCCTTCTTGCAGGACCAGGGGTTGTTGTCGAAGTAGCTTGGTCTCTATTCGTATCGATTGCGAACAAACGTGCCGCCCCGGTTGGGACGGCACGTTTCATCTACATGTGGCCCGGAACGTCAGCTCGGTTGTATTGACAGGTCAACCGTCGGGACTTCACGCTCGGCGGCCACTTCGATGGTGTATGGCTCAGCCGGTCTGAATCCAAATTGGTTGGCGATGAAGATACCGGGCATCTGGCTGCGCGCCGTGTTATACGAGAGTACCGCGTCATTGTAAAACTGCCGCGCGAACGCGATGCGATTCTCGGTCGATGCCAGTTCCTCTTGAAGAGAGCGCACATTCTCACTGGCCCGCAATGCGGGATACGACTCCGCCACCGCGAAGAGGGACCGCAGCGACTTTGACAGTTCCCCTTCAGCTTCACTGCGCTGAGCCACATTGTTTCCAGCGGCGATAGCCTGAGCCCGGGCCTGCGTCACATTCTGCAGAACGTTCTGCTCATGCTCGAGATAGCCCTTCACCGCGTTGACCAGGTTGGGGATTAGGTCGTGACGCCGTTTGAGCTGCACGTCGATCTGCGACCAGCCGTTTTCCACCCGATTCCGCAACGACACGAGGCGGTTGTAGGTCACCACCATCATTATGATCGCGAGGGCGATTACGGCCAGGACGATCACCACCACCAATAATCCCATGAGCGCTAACCTTTCTGATTATGTCGAACGGACTGGTCCGTCACACTCGTGCGCCCATGGCGGACAGGCGCTTCAACCGGCGATTCAACGAAGGATGGAACGGCACGATGATCCCCTGCTTCTCCTCAAAGGTTTCCGATTCGAGAGCATCCTGCTCTTGAACCTGCGCCTCTACCGAGCGACGCAGTTCGTCGTGGAATGCTGGAACGGGGTTCGCTGAAGACCCGTCAGCGCGTGTTCGATGGAGATTCGCGAGTTGAGACTGAAACTGTGCCAGACTTCTGTCCTTGGCCGCTTCGGCTCCCACGATGAAGAGATGCGACACG
Source organism: uncultured Chloroflexia bacterium (assembly GCA_963815715.1). Classification (GTDB taxonomy): domain Bacteria; phylum Chloroflexota; class Chloroflexia; order Thermomicrobiales; family Thermomicrobiaceae; genus CALAGB01. The sequence continues at coordinate 83,715 of CAWFHU010000003.1, forward strand.
CCCTGGCTACCGGGAATCAAGCCGCCCGAAGCAACGAGTGACTCGATTGCCCGAGCCAGCCCATCCGGATCTCGCGTCAGTTGAACCGCGGTGGCGTCGGCCAGATAGCAGCGCGTGCGCCAGGTGAACGCCAACAGCGGGCCGAGCAGAAAGAGGACGACCATCAACAGAACGATGTACGCGAAGATCATCCCCATGGCCAGTGGCAAGAAGATCATGGCGCGCGCGAGCATGAAGACTTTCCGGAATCTCGAGATTCCTGTTCGATCGAAGTCGAGAAACTCGTTGATGTCGTCCATGCCGGTCGGCGTCGACGCGCGCAACAGCAATCCATTCACCAGTTCGGCTCGACCAGCGTTCTTGCTGGACGAGCCGAATGTAAGCTTGACCATTTCCCATACAGTGCGGCGCGCGTTTCCGCTCATGGGGAACATCAAGACGGTCATCAGCAGGCCGTATGTCTGAAAGACGGCCACGATTTTCATGGCAATGCCGAGATCGCCGTTGCCCGCAGCGCCGATCAGGTGTGCCAGGACTCCCTGGGTCTCAGCTCTGTCGAGGTCATCAAGCAATCGACGCGAAACGACCATCGTGGCGGTCTCCGGCGAGGCACCGATCATCCCGGCATTCGCCTCCGACGAATCCAGCAGCATCACGCGAGGCGCCGCGATTCCGTCGGCGATGGCCATCTCCTGCACCACGTTGACGAGCTGCTGTTCTTCGAAGTCGTTGGAGCGTGGTTCGCGCGCTCCCAGACTCAGGACCACGCCTCCCACGCCGTAGCGCATGAAGATTCGGTGCAACCAGCGCCACAGGAGATACGTGACCACCAGACCGGGCGCGACGAGCTCGACGAGACCGAAGCTGAACCGAATTGGATGCTGAGTTCCCGCGGACACGTTGTTGATCATCGAGCCATAGGCGTTGAGCGCGCTATGGGAGATTGCTGGGAGGGGCAGGAAGAAGTCGACCACTCCGATCAGAATTGCCAGTTCGAAGACGAACGCGGGAGTCACAATGGCACTGATGATCATGCCCATCACCACGATCGTCAGACCGCAGAAAAAGGAGAGTCGCCACGTTGCGCGTCGGTTGCGTTGTTGTTCGTCGAAGAAGCTGGCCCGATCGGCTGGACCGGGTATCGGCCCAGCAGCAACAGGCATCGTAGGACCCGAATACATGGCAGTATCCAGTCGAGATCGATATCGGGACCAATTGACGTCGCGCGCCACAGTATGTTAAACGTCACCCGTGCGAAACCACGGGCAACCGTTCACCAGATTGAGTGTGAGCTAAGCATATGCATTTCTGATGGCTTGACAAGATCCGGCCGTACAACTGGAACACCTGTGGCCAGCAACCGCCATCGATATCGCCCGGATGCGTTAGACACACCGAGGATTCGGCCAAATTGACGGTGGTTGCGTAAAGTGCTATTCTGACGGTTGCATACTGAGCCGTGGACCGGGAGTAGTAGGTCAACAGCGCATCCGCCAGGAAGACGGGATCGTCGATTGGGAGTCCCGTTCGGATCGAGTGGCTGAAGTCGCCCGCGAGGCCGACGATCGAGCTATGAGGAGTGTAGATCGTCGCGGGAGCGCCCGTTACAGCGTTTGAGAGCGGCACCGTAGTTCAGCGGCGCCGAATCAAGGTGGTACCGCGGTTCCAACCGTCCTTGCGAAGGGGCGGTTTTTTGTTTTTCCGCGTATCAATCCGCGGCCGCTCTGCAGACAGGCGAAAGGAAATGAGCGTGACGTCAACAAGCACACCGGGCGAGCTCGCCAAAACGTACAACCCAACCCACATCGAAGGCCCGTGGTACGACCGCTGGTTCGATTCCGGCTACTTCACGCCCGAGATCGATCCCGAGCAAGACCCATTCGTGATCATCATGCCGCCGCCGAACGTGACTGGTGAACTGCACATGGGCCATGCTCTGTTCGTTGCTGTCGAGGACATCCTCTCTCGCTGGCACCGCATGCAAGGGCGTCCTACGCTTTGGCTGCCAGGCGCCGATCACGCCGGAATTGCCGGTCAGTGGGTGGTCGAGCGAGAACTGGCGGCCAAGGGACTGAGTCGTCATGATCTTGGTCGAGAGCAGTTCATCGATCAGGTGTGGGAGTGGATGGATCGCTATCGCAGCCGGATCCTGAGTCAGCTGCGCACGTTGGGCGCATCTGCCGACTGGAAGCGCTTCCATTTCACCATGGACCCGGCACCGTCGCGCGCCGTGCGCACCGCCTTCAAGCGCCTCTACGACAAGGGGTTGATCTACCGCGGTGAACGGCTGATCAACTGGTGCCCGCGGTGCATGACCGCCCTCTCCGATCTCGAGGTCGAGCACGAAGAGGTGCAATCCTTCATATGGACTTTACGCTACCCCATCGTGGGGACGGACGACTATATCGAGGTCGCGACAACACGTCCCGAAACGATGCTCGGCGACACCGGAGTGGCGGTTCACCCGGATGACGAGCGCTACCAGCACCTGATCGGCCGAAACGCGACGCTCCCGATTCTGGGTCGGCAGCTCCCGATCATCGCGGATGCCGCCGTCGATCCAGCGTTCGGGACCGGAGCCGTCAAGGTGACGCCCGCGCACGATCCGAACGACTTCGAGATCGGCCAGCGTCACGGACTTCCCGCCATCAACATCATGAACCTCGACGGAACTCTCAACGACAACGCCGGCCCGTTCGCCGGACAGTCGATGCAAGAGGCGCGCAACAACGTGGTGGCGCGCCTTGACGAGGAAGGCTTCCTCATTGAGGTGAAGGAGCACACCCATTCGGTCGGTCGCTGCCAACGCTGCGACACAATCGTCGAGCCGATCATCAGCAAGCAGTGGTTCGTCGACATGCAGCCATTGGCCAAGCCCGCCATCGACGTGGCGCACGACGGCACCATCCGCTTCGTGCCGGAGCGGTTCAAGGGGATCTACCTTCACTGGATGGAGAACATCCACGATTGGTGCATCTCACGCCAGCTCTGGTGGGGCCACCGCATTCCAGTCTGGTACTGCGACTGCGGCGAGGTGATCGCCACCGACCAGGAGAAGGTGGAGACCTGCCCCAAGTGCGGCGGATCGAATCTGACGCAGGATCCAGACGTGCTGGACACCTGGTTCAGTTCGGGCCTGTGGCCCTTCAGCACGCTCGGTTGGCCGGACGAGACCGAAGACCTCAAGTACTTCTACCCCGGCTCGGTGATGGAGACTGGCTACGACATCCTCTTCTTCTGGGTGGCGCGCATGATCTTCTTTGGCATCGAGTTCATGGGCGAGGTTCCCTATCGACGTGGTCTACCTGCACGGCACGGTGCGCGACGAGCAGGGCCAGCGCATGAGCAAAACCAAAGGGAACGTCATCGATCCAACTGAAGTCACCAAGGAGTTCGGCAGCGATGCCCTGCGCTTCACCTTGATCACAGCCGGTGCGCCTGGCGCCGACATGAAGCTGAGCGTGCAGCGGGTCGAGTCGAACCGCAACTTCGGCACGAAGATCTGGAACGCGACGCGCTTCGTGTTGCGTTCAATCGAGGGAGCGACCATCGAGCGCGATTCCGACTGGCGCTCCGCTGCCCCCAAACTCCGGCGCACATGAGCGTGGCCGATCGCTGGATCGCCAGCCGCCTCGAGCAGCTGACTTTCGACGTCCAGGATCTCCTCATCAACTATCAGCTAGGCGAGGCAGGCCGTCGTATCTATGAGTTTCTCTGGTCGGAGTACTGCGATTGGTACATCGAATCGAGCAAGGTGGTGCTCAACGCCGACGACGAGCAAGCCAAAGCGGCCACACGCCAAACCCTCGTCTTTGCCCTGGAACGCTCACTGAGGCTGCTGCATCCGTTCATGCCATTCGTGACGGAGGAGCTGTGGCAGCATCTGCCACATGCGGGTGACAGCATCATGGTAGCTTCCTGGCCGGTGCGCAGATCACGGTCGCATCGATGAGCGGGCCGTGGCTGAATACGAGTTCCTGATCGACGCCGTGCGCTCGGTGCGCAACGCTCGAGCTGAATCGAGCGTCGAGGCGTCAATGTGGATCTCGGCCATGATCTATCCGGGCTCGCACGAGTCTACGTTCCACGATCTGCGGCCAGTCTTCTCCTTCCTGGCGAGGGTCGGCGAGGACCGACTCGAATTTCGCGACGCGCCGCTCGAAGCGCCGAAATCGGTCGTGACGCTGGTCGTCGACGACGCGGTCATCTACCTGCCACTGGCTGGGATGGTCGACATCGAAGCGGAGCAGGAACGTCTTCGCAAGGAGATCGAGCAGGTCGAGGAGGAGATCGCCAGGATCGGTCAGCTACTATCCAACGAGCAGTTCGTCAGTCGCGCGCCGGCTGACATCGTCAACAAACAGCGGGACCGCTTGACCGCGTCGCAGGACCGGCTGTCGCTACTCCAGTCACGTCTGGACGAGATCGACGGGTGAGCGAGCGACTCCACAATGAAGATCGCGGGGGCCAGGTCGAGCGTGATTTGGCCCTTCCGGTCGAGTGGTACGAGCGCCCTGTGGTCGAGGTCGCCCAGGATCTGCTCGGTTGTGTGATCGTGTCAGAAAAAGGCGGCGAACGAGTGGCGGGCCGCATCGTCGAGACCGAAGCCTATGACGGCGAGGATGATCCGGCGAGCCACTCAGCGTTCCGCCGTACCGGCGTCGTGCGCGCCATGTGGGGGCCGCGCGGCTCTCTCTACGTCTACCGTGCCTACGGAATGTATCCCTGCTTCAACGTGGTTGCGGGTCCCGGCTCGCGGCCTTCTGCGGTGCTCATCCGTGCGATCGAAGCGCTGGGGGACGGCCGAACAATGTCGGAACGGACCGGCCGAGCAGCCGGGCCCAAAGTCGCCAGCGGACCAGGGCTGACCGGCCGCGCGCTCGGGATCGATCTGCATGACAATGGCCACCCGTTGCAGCGAAGTCCCATCTGGATCGAGCCCCAGCAGCGTGACTTTGACATCGTGCGTGGCCGGCGCATCGGCATCACGCGTGGCACGGAATCCCCGTGGCGCTTCGGAATCGCCGGCAATCCGTCCCTCTCGAAGCCCTTCCGCTGAGCAGATCGCACTCGACATTCGACGCTGCAAGGTCACTGCTATACTCATGCGGCAGGAGGCTGAAATGCCCATCGCCATGCTGGACGACGCAACTATCGGAAAGATTGCCGCGGGCGAGGTGATCGAGCGACCGGCCTCGGTCGTCAAGGAGTTGGTCGAGAACGCCCTCGACGCTCATGCCCGTTCGATTCGCGTCGAGATCGCCTCGGGCGGCAAAGAACTCATTCGCGTGCGCGACGACGGCGACGGGATCGACCCAGACGACTTGCTGCTGGCCGTTGAACGCCACACCACATCCAAATTACGCAACTTCGACGACCTGAATCATCTGGCGTCGTTCGGTTTCCGAGGTGAGGCGTTGGCGAGCGTGGCATCCGTTGCCGAGCTTGAGATTCTCAGCCGACAACCAGAGAATCGCGTCGGCTGGTCACTGCGATCCGACTTTGGCCAGTGCCGGAAACCGAGTCAAACAGCGGCCTCTGCCGGTACGACCATTACGGTGCGCGATCTGTTCGGCAACGTTCCAGCCCGGCGCAAATTCCTCAAGCAGGACTCAACCGAGAGTGGCTACGTTCAGCGCGTCATCTCCGCCTATGCGCTGGCCTTCCCCGAGGTGCGGTTCGATTTGATCGCTGACGGAAAGGGCGTTATCGCGACCGATGGATCAGGGAGTCTGCTCAATGCGGCGGTTGGCGTGTTTGGTTCCGACGATGCCGGTGAGTTGATCGAGATCGAGCCGCCCGTCTTCGACGATTCGCCGGAAGCTGACGACGATCGACCAGCGATCGGCGTTAGCGGAGTGATCGGTCTGCCGACCGTCACACGAGGCAACCGCCAGCAAATGATCTTGCTGGTCAATCGACGCTGGATCGAGCATCGTTCGCTGTCGTTCGCAATCGAGCAGAGCTACCACACGCTGATCATGGTGGGTCGCTACCCTATTGCAGTTGTGAATGTCACCGTCCCCTCGGATCGCGTCGACGTCAACGTCCATCCCACTAAACGGGAGGTCCGTTTCAGCGACGAGCGACTCATCTTCTCGTCGGTCCAGCGTGCCGTTCGCGGGACGTTGATGAACCACACGCCGGCTCAATCGATTCCGCAGGTGATCGAGTCGCCCCTCTCCGCGGACAGTGTGCAGCGGCGTATGACGCTGGCGAATCCGGAGCGGGTCAATCGGCCGCAGCAGTCTCTCATCGAACAGCGGGACGAGGGAGTCGATGACGAGCGCGTGCGTCCTCCAGAAGCCCCTGAGCTGGACGTGCCGATTCTGCGTGTGCTGGGACAGGTGAGCGGCACCTACATCATCGCCGAGGGGCCGAATGGTATGTATCTGGTCGATCAGCATGCCGCCCATGAGCGCATCTTGCTCGAGCGCTTGCTGAACCAGTTCGAGCGACAGGCACCCGAATCGCAGCGGATGCTGGAGCCGTTGGTGGTCGAACTGACTCCAGAGCAGTCTGCCGCCGCTGCCGACGCGTCTGAAGAACTGCAGGCATTGGGGTTCGAGATCGAATCGTTTGGCGGTGGATCGATCGCCCTGCGCGCGGTGCCCGCCATCATGGCTCGACGCGACCCGACCCGAACATTGCAGACGATCCTTGACGATATGGTGCGTGGGGGAAATGGGCGCTCGAAGTTTGAGTCGGTGGCCATGAGCACGGCCTGCCATTCGGCGATCAGAGCTGGTCAGAGCCTGTCGATCGGCGAGATGCGCGAGCTCCTCACCCAGCTTGAGGGCTGCACCGCGCCCCGCGCCTGCGCTCACGGTCGCCCGACGGTCCTGCATCTGAGCCAGGACGAGCTCGAACGCCAATTCTCGCGGCGCTGACGACGCATGGCTGGCACACGCAAAAACGGCGCATCGATGGATGCGCCGTCTGAATTCCTGAATATGGACCAGGTTGGAGGATCAGTTCTGCGACTGAATCCCTCCGAGAGAGTTGGTGGCCTCGCGCTGATCGTCCCCCAGCTTGATCCAGCCGTGTCGCAATGCGTAGATGACCGCCTGCGTTCGATCGTTGACCGCCAGCTTTCGCAGAATCGACGTGATGTGGTTCTTGACCGTCTGATCGCTGATGTTCAACAGTCGGGCGATCTCTTTGTTGCTGTTGCCGTGTGCCACACTGTCGAGAATCTCGACCTCGCGAGGCGTCAGCGGCGAGAAGACCGCGCTCGAGACCTCGTCGACCTGTGCCAGCTCGCGGAACTGATCGAGCACCTTTGACGCGACGAATGGTCGCGACAGCACGTTCTCGTTGATCAGGTACTCGCCGCGTCCCACGCGACGAATGAGCGAGATGAGGTCAGCCGGGTCGATGTCCTTGGTGGAGTAGGCATTCGCGCCGGCGCGAATCGCGCTGAAGAGCTGCTCGTCGTCCTCATGCATGGTCAGGACGATGACGCCAGCCTGAGGGTGTCGCCGCTTCAGAATACGCGCCACTTCAAGCCCACTCATGTCCGGCAAGGTTCAAGTCGAGCAGAACCACGTCGGGCACGTGGACGTCTGACAGCCTGATCGCCTCCTGGCCGGAATCCGCCTCACCCACCACCAGAAGATCAGACTCTTCTTCGAGGCTCCAGCGAATCCCTCGTCGAAAGAGAGGATGATCGTCGATGACGAGGATCTCTATCTGGTTCACGTCCGCCTCCTCGCGCCCGCGTTGCGACGCCCATCACGGCGCTCACGGGATCTGCCCATCGCTCTGGTGTTGACGGGGATCGTCAATCTGATATCGGTCCCCGATCCGGGTTCGCTCTGAACGGTAAGTTCAGCGCCGATCACTTCGGCTCGTTCGCGCATTCCCACCAGACCAAAACCACTCATCGCGTCGGTCACGGCCGCGCTCGGTCGAAACCCGACTCCATTGTCCCGTATCCCGACCTCTAATCCAACGTCAGAGGCAAGAATTGATACCCAAGTCCTAGATGCGCGTGAATGTCGATGCACATTTTGCAGGGATTCTTGAAGGACACGGAACGCCGTCATCTCCTGATCGGGAGTCAGGTGGGGCAGGTTGTCGGCGACTTGCACCTCGATCTCGCCAGGGAACAGATGCCGATAGGTCTGAATATAGTGCTCCGTGGTGGCGGCCAGTCCACGCTGTCCCAGCATGGTCGGGCGGAGATCGAAAATGAACCGGCGAATCTCAGTCAGCCCTTCGCGCATGGCCGACTTGACCCGGTCGATCTCCTCGGCACTGCTGCGACGCCCGTCGCCCTGCTTGTCAAGCGCTCGACCGACGAACTCAAGCCCGATGATCGCGTTGGCCAGCACCTGGGCCGGACCGTCGTGAATCTCACGCGCAAGCCGTCGGCGCTCATCTTCCTGAGCCTCGATTGCAACGTGCCGCTCGGCCAGCCGCTGTGCGTCGTCGATGCCGGGAAGAATCTCATCGGCTCGGAATTGCTGGCGACTGGTCGTCAACAGGTGCACGAATCCGTTCAGCTGTCGGTAGATCGAGGATACTCGAGTATACGTCACCAAAAGCTCTCGCTCACGAGCGCGGAGCTCATTGTCTTCGTCATCATCTGGTGGAATCGAACCATCGGGTTGCGCCAGCGAACGTTCGAGATTATGCTCCTCTATCGTTCCCTGAATCGACGCCCGAGCGTTGCCGATGACGGAGAGCATTGAGTTGAGATGATCGACTGTCACGCCGAGCCGATCCTCAAGGGATGCGATATCGTCGTAGATGCCCGCAACGATCGCGTCGAGTTCCTCAGGCCCCATGCCTGACAATGTGTGCTCCTATCAGCTTTGGGTTTTTGTTGCTTTCTCGTTCCGGTCGAATACAGATGGCGAGAAAACTGTGAAGCGGAGCAAAATCGAGTGAACCCCGCTTCAGTATAGCACGACACTACTTTACCAGATTACCTATGTGTACGTATACCCCTTGATCCGCGAACATACGGAGGTTCTCATGCCGACGATCGCGCTGCTCACGATCGGACAATCACCGCGAGAGGATATCGTTGCCTCGATGTTCGGAAGTGGTCCGCCGAGCAACCTCATCGAACGCGGAGCGCTCGACAGACTGTCGGATTCCGAAATTGATTCGCTGACGCCGCGGCAAGGCGAGCATCCACTCGTCAGCCGATTACGGAACGGGCGTGAAGTCGTCGTCGCGAAAGCGCGGCTCATGCCGCACATGCAAGCGGCGGTCGATGCCGTCGTCCGCGACGGAGCAACACTGATCGTCGTCCTGTGTACCGGCGAATTCACCCAGTTGAACATCCCGGTACCGGCCGTTTATCCCGATCGGGTGCTCGGTCACGTTGTCGAAGCAGTACTGCCACGAGGCGCTCTTGGTGTGATGCTTCCACACCTGGGGCAGATGGAAAGCATGCGCGCGAAATGGCGCACGGACACGCGTACGTTCGATGGTGTCGCGGTCTCGCCCTATACATCGCCGAACGAGCTCGCTGATCATGCGCGCTCGCTCAAATCGCGTGGTGCGGACCTGATCGTCCTTGATTGCATGGGGTTCGATCAGAACATGAAACGGACGGTGGTCGAGGCGTCAGGACTTCCAGTGGTCCTGGCCAACCGCATTGTGGGACGCGTGGTCGAGGAACTGACGTCGCTGGAGGATTGAGGCTACGGCTCGCTTGAGCCCAGATTCGAGACGACTTCCGGCGCGGTCACATGGTCGTATCGGTGACGCAAATCGTTCAAGCGTACACGCAAGATATCCCGCACCATCAGGAGGCTGTCAGCGCCGGGGCGGACTTTGCTGCCGGACACGTGCGTCCAGGTGACGGGCAGCTGGCAGAGCCGATACCCACTGCGCCGCGCCAGGAAGAGGAGCTCCACATCGAACCCGGTCACCAAAGGACCTTGAACAACCCTGGAAGCGTCGCGATACAGCAGCGCTCGCGCAAACAGGTCACGCGCGACGCTCGAACGAAACCCCTTGAAGCCGCATTGCGTGTCGCTGATGCCGCGCACCGCCAGAAGCTGCACCAGGTAATTGAACAGGCGTCCCATCATGTGCCGGTAGGCGGGTTCACCGAGTCTGCGTGCGCCTTTGCCCTCGCGCGTACCAATAACCACATCCCAGCCACTTGAGAGAAGCGCCAACGCATTGTCGACGTAGTGCACCGGGGTGGAGAGATCGGCATCAGTGAAGACCACGACTCGTCCGAGTGACGCCTGGACGCCTGCTCGCACCGCGGCAGCCTTGCCGTGATGTTCCAGTTCGAGGAAGCGCACGCGCGGGCACTCGGCGGCCTCGCGTCCGATTTTCGCAGTGCCGTCCTCGCTTCCATCGTCGACGATGAGCAGCTCCCATGCGTAGCTGCATGCCGCGAGGTGGCCAAGCACGGCTTCAAGCGTGTGCGGCAAACGCGATTCTTCGTTGAAACATGGAATCACCAGGCTGAGGTCGATGTCTGCTTCGGATGATCCCTCAACCTCGAGTGCCTCTGAGGGGGAGTCCAACCACCGTGCCTTCCGATGTGCACCTTGGACCGCTCTTCACGATCGAATTTCTGCCGGGATTGTATCAATTCAGTTTGGTAAGGAGATCGATCGCTGGAGATTCACTCGACGTGGAACAAGGCGCTGACGCCACCCGACATCGTTGACCCCGCCGGCTGCCGGCGGCGCACAGCTACACACATGGAGGTTCTGGCTGTTGTATGAGAGGCAAAGTCCCTCGATGAACGCCCGAATCGAGTCAATGCAGCGCGCGGGAGCAACTGGGCGATCAAGGTGACAACTGATTGAATTCTCGACGAAAAGTCGCACGAGTTGGAGAGACGAATCGCGGACCACAATTCCGATCTTGGGGACAACATTAAAGTCTCCGCAGGTGGATGCAACTTGGGTCTTCACGCCGTACAATAGGAACTTACGATCGTATGTTCGCATTTCGATAGCGACGAAGTATGAGGCGGCATGGCTAACGACAAGATCATCATCCGCGGCGCGCGTGAGCACAATCTCAAGAACATCGACGTCGAAATTCCGCGCGACAAGCTGGTGATCATCACTGGGCTTTCAGGCTCCGGAAAGTCGAGCCTGGCCTTCGACACGATCTACGCTGAGGGCCAGCGCCGCTACGTCGAGTCCCTCTCGGCCTACGCCCGGCAGTTCCTTGGTTTGATGGAAAAGCCAGACGTCGACCAGATCGACGGGCTTTCCCCCGCCATCTCGATCGACCAAAAAAGCGCAAGCCGCAACCCGCGCTCGACGGTCGGAACGGTCACCGAGATTTACGACCATCTACGCCTCCTCTACGCACGCGTCGGTCACGCGCATTGCCCACAGTGCGGGCGCCCGATCGCGCAGCAATCGGTGCAGCAGATGGCCGAGATCATTCAGGGACTTCCCGACGGCACACGACTCATGATCCTCGGTGCGCTCATCAAGGACCGCAAGGGCGAGCATCAGTCGGTGTTAGACGAAATTCGGCGAGCCGGCTTCTCGCGCGTGCGGGTCGACGGCGAGATCCACGACATTGAAGATCAGATCAAGATGGCGCGCTACAAGCAGCACACGGTCGAGGCAGTCGTCGACCGAATCGTCATCCGCCACGACGACGCCGAAGAGATGCACGCGAACCGCATCCGGCTCATCGATTCGCTGGAAACCGCGCTGAAGCTCGGGCACGGGATGGCGACCGCCTCGATCATCGACGGCGAAGAGATGATCTTCTCCGAAAACTACGCCTGTGCCCACTGCGGAATCAGCTTCAGCGAGCTCGAGCCGCGCAGCTTCTCCTTCAATAGCCCACACGGAGCCTGTCCTGAATGCGATGGGCTCGGCATGCGCATGGAGCTCGACCCGGATCTGCTCATTCCAGACAGAGATCTCTCATTGCGAGACGGCGCAATAGCTCCGTGGTCCAAAGCCGGTCGCGACAGCACCGCGTGGTACGAGGCGCTGCTGGTCGCACTCTCAAAGAAGCTCGAATTCTCGGTCGACGTTCCGGTTCACGAGCTTCCGGGCGAGGTTATCGACTACGTTCTCAACGGCGGGTCCAAACGTGGCAAAGACAAGGTGCGAGTCGAGTACCGTTCGCGCCAGGGTCGCGTGCGCTCCTACGACGTGTCCTACGAAGGCGTGATTCCGAACCTACGACGACGGTATGACAGCACGTCATCCGATTACGTGCGCAACGAGATCGAGCAATACATGGCGGCGCGCGCGTGCCCGGCGTGCGGCGGAGCGAGACTCAAGCCGGAGAGCCGCGCGGTGACGGTGGGAGGACGCTCGATCGTCGACGTCACCAACCGATCGATCTCCGAGACGCTCGAGTTTGCGCTCGCCCTTTCTAATGAAGATCCGAGCCAGGCGCTTCTGACCGAACGCGAGTTCATGATCGCGCGTCAAATCATGAAGGAGATCCGCGAGCGGCTCAGCTTCCTGGTCGATGTCGGGCTCGATTACCTGACGCTGGATCGCGGAGCCGCCACTCTTTCGGGTGGAGAGGCACAGCGCATCCGGCTGGCGACGCAGATCGGCAGCCGTCTGATGGGCGTTCTCTACATTCTCGACGAGCCCAGCATCGGGCTGCACCATCGGGACAACGACCGCCTGATCAAAACACTCGTCCGTCTGCGCGATCTGGGGAATACCTTGATTGTGGTGGAGCATGACGAGGAAACCATGCGAGCGGCCGATTGGCTGATCGACATCGGTCCTGGAGCGGGCGAACACGGCGGCTACGTGGTGGCCGAGGGGACGATTGACGAAGTCGAAAACGTACCGGAGTCGATTACCGGTCAATATCTCACCGGTACGCGTCAGATCGCGGCTCCCAGCGAGCGCCGTCGCGGCAACGGCAACAACCTGGTTATTCGCGGCGCGCGTGAGAACAACCTGAAGAACATCGACGTCGAGATCCCGCTCGGTACCTTCATCTGTGTCACCGGTGTGTCAGGCTCCGGAAAGAGCTCCCTCATTACCGACACGCTCCATCCGCGACTCGCGCAGATCCTGCATCGGGCCAAGTCACGCGCCGGTCGGCACGCCGGAATCGACGGCATCGAGCACCTGGACAAAGTCATCGAAATCGACCAGAGCCCGATCGGACGGACGCCACGTTCGAATCCGGCAACCTACACTGGCGCATTCACCCCAATTCGCGACCTCTTCGCCTCCATGCCGGAAGCACGCGCACGCGGTTACAAGCCGGGCCGTTTCTCCTTCAACGTCAAGGGGGGACGCTGCGAGGCGTGTCAGGGCGAAGGCATCATCGCCATCGAGATGCAGTTCCTTCCCGACGTCTACGTGCCGTGTGAGGTCTGCCACGGGAAGCGCTACAACCGTGAAGCACTGGAGATTCAATACCGCGGCAAAAGCATCTCGGACGTCCTCGATCTGACGGTCGAGGAGGCGCTGGAGTTCTTCGAGAACATCCCGGCGGTCCGCAACAAGATGCAGACCTTGTACGACGTCGGTCTCGGCTACATTCATCTCGGTCAGCCGGCAACCACGCTCTCGGGTGGCGAGGCGCAGCGCATCAAGCTGAGCGCCGAGTTGAGCCGCAGAGCGACCGGCAAGACCCTCTACATCCTCGACGAGCCCACGACCGGCCTGCATTTCGCCGACATCGATCGGCTGCTGGGTGTGCTGCAGCGACTGACGGACGCGGGTAACACCGTGCTGGTGATCGAACACAACCTGGACGTCATCAAGTCGGCCGATTGGCTCATCGATCTGGGTCCTGAGGGCGGCGACGCAGGCGGACGTGTCATCGCGACCGGAACCCCTGAGCAGGTTGCCAACGCTGATGGTTCGTACACGGGCCAGGCGTTGAGGGCGGTTCTGCCGGAATTGGCCGTGGCCGCGGATTGACCAATCCTGGTGGCTGGCTTGCCGCCTCACCGGTCTGACGTTAGGCTTGAACCACCGGAGATCGCCATAAGGCGGAGGACACATGGCCAGCGTCGATACGATGACGCGAGAACCAGGTCTAGGGTCGACGGCGACGCGAACTGAAGCGCCCCGGAGCCGTTCTGCTCGTCTCGTGCTACGAACTCGGCCACCAGCCGCTCAATCTCGCCTTCCCTAACGCCTATTTGAGGCAGCATGGCTATGCGCCGCGTATTGTGGACACCTCCGTCGACGTGCTGTCGGATGACGACATCCACGCAGCGCGACTGGTCGCGTTCTCGGTGCCGATGCATACCGCACTGCGACTGGGCACTCAGCTGGCAGAGCGGGTGCGCCGGGCCAACCCTGAGGCGTTGATCTGCTTTTACGGACTCTACGCCTGGCTCAATGCTGACTATTTGCTGAAAGAGCACGCCGATTTCGTCATCGGCGGCGAGTTCGAACAGCCGCTCGTCGACCTGTGTACCGCGATCGAGAACGGGACGTGGCGAGACCCGATCGGCGGCGTCAGTGGGCGTCACTTCCGGGCCGATCCAGCGATTCAGCGAACGACGTTCCCGATGCCAGCTGCGCGAGTCGCTTCCCGACCTGCAGAGCTATGCCCATCTGCTTCGCGACGGCGACGCAATTCGGGCTGGGTACACCGAGTCGACGCGCGGCTGCCATCACACCTGCCTGCATTGCCCGGTCGTCCCGATCTACCACGGCCGATTCTTCGCGATTCCGCGCTCAGTCGTCATGGCCGACATCCGACAGCAGGTTCATCTCGGAGCCGGACACATCACGTTTGGTGACCCCGACTTCCTCAACGGGCCAACCCACTCGCTGCGTATCTGTCGCGAGCTGCACGCTGAGTTCCCGCAGCTCACGTTCGACATGACCACGCGCATCGAGCACATCCTCGAGCATCGAGATCTGATGCCGGAGTTCGGCAAACTCGGTTGCGTCTTCGCGGTTTCGGCGGTGGAGTCGGTCAGCGAAACGATCCTCGAACGCATCGACAAGGGGCACAGCAAACAGGACATCGTCGAAGCATTGAAGGTGCTGGATCAATCTGGCATCGCCATGCGTCCCTCGCTCCTGCCGTTCACGCCCTGGACAACGCTGGACGACTATCTCGAGCTCCTGACCTTTATCCAGGAGAACGACCTGATCGAGAATGTCGATCCGGTTCATCTCTCGATCCGACTGCTCGTCCCTCCTGGATCGGCCCTGCTGGAACGGCCGGAGACGGCCGAGTGGTTGGGAGAACTGGACGAGGCGGGCTACACCTATCGCTGGTCGAATCCTGATCCGCGCCTCGACGAATTGCAGCGTGAAGTGTCGCGTGCGGTAGAAACCGCCGATCGGGACGGAGTCGAGACGCAAGAGACCTTCGAGCGCATCAAAAGGCTGGCCTGGGGAATGGCCGGGCTCCAGCCACCCGCGATCAGCTCCATCCCGCTGGGAACCTGGCGTCGTCCGCCACGGCTCACCGAATCCTGGTTCTGCTGAGCGGAACCAACTGCCGACCAGTTTGGTTCGGCATCCTAAATCGAACAGGATTCCGCGTTCGAGACGCTGAAACCGCGACCAGCGCTCCTCACGCCTTCTTCACAACGACCAATTAACGCGCGCGTCGGCTCTTCGCGTTGTTGCAGAACGCGTCGATTGCTATGATTTTCTGGCAAACGTGGGCAATCGGGATATCATGCATTCGCGGACAGAGGCCCAGCTTGGACGACGCCGAACCTGCTCAATTCAACAACGGTCACGTGCACCTCAACGGACACCATCCGGTTCTCGTTTTGAATCACAACTATGAGCCGCTCAACGTCTGCAACATTCGGCGGGCGATCATTCTCGTGATTACGGGCAAGGCCGAGATCCTCGAGGCGTACGAGGTCGGCGTGCCGACCACGCGGCAACGCTACGATGCGCCGTCGGTCATCCGACTGGCCTACATGATCCGCCGTCCGCACCCGCGCGTGAAGCTGTGCCGCCGCGAGATCTTCATCCGCGACAATTTCACCTGCCAGTATTGCGGTGAGCGGACGCGCGATCTCACCATCGACCACATCGTCCCCCGCTCCAAGGGCGGTGTGCATTCCTGGGAAAACCTCGTCAGCGCCTGTCGCTCCTGCAACCACCGCAAGGGGGGCAAGACGCCGAATGAGGCTCGGCTGCGCTTGCGCACCGACCCAGCCGAGCCACGAGCCGGGCGCTATTACTCGATTCAACGTGCGATAAACTCAAGCGTTGATGAGGCCTGGTTGAAATTCATCCCTGGTTTCGAGTCACTCCACAGCGGGCTCAGTTAGCATTCCGGCGGCCGGTGCGGTCGCCTCTACCAGGCACGTCGTCGCACGTGCCCTGTCGTCTGCGCGTTGCCGAGAAACGAATGAAAAGGAGACCGCTATGCTGGACATACGACTGATTCGTGAGCAGCCCGACCTGGTTCGTGCGGGCATGGCACGGCTGCACGCCGACGCCCCGATCGACGAGATTCTGACGCTCGACTCACAGCGACGCGATCTGCTGAGCGAGGTCGAGGAGCTCAAGGCGACGCGCAACACGGGTTCGAAGGAGATCAGCCGCCTCAAGGCCGGCCCGGAACGGGATGAGCGCATCGCCGCCATGCGTGACCTTGGGGACGAGATCCAGCGGCTGGACGCCAGGGTCAACGAAGTGGACGATAAGCTCAACGCGCTCCTGCTCGAGGTGCCGAACCTGCCAGACCCGGGCGTCCCGGACGGCGCCGACGAGTCCGGCAACGTGGTCACGCGCACCTGGGGCACGCCGAAGGAGTTCGATTTTCCCGTGCGACCGCACTGGGAGGTCGCTGAAGAGATGCGGCTGATCGACTTCGCGAGGGGCGTGAAAGTTTCTGGATCGCGTTTCTACTTCCTGCGCGGCGACATGGCTCGGCTGCAGCGGGCTCTCATCACGTGGATGGTCGACACGCACGTCCAAAAGCATGGCTATTTCGAGGTCTATCCGCCCTATCTCGTGCGTCGAGATTCAATGATCGGTACCGGAAACCTCCCGAAATTCGGAGATGCGCTCTACCGCGACGATCCGTCCGATCTGTGGCTCATCCCGACCGCCGAGGTATCCGTCACGAACCTGTATCGTGACGAGATCATCGATCCCGGGATGTTGCCGATCTACCGCGTAGCCCACTCGGCTTGCTTTCGGCGGGAGCAGACGTCGGCCGGACGTGACGTACGCGGGATCAAGCGCGTGCATCAATTCGAGAAGGTCGAGATGGTCAAGTTCGTCGAACCTGAAACCTCCGACGATGAACTGCTGCGCCTGTCTGCCGACGCCGAAGACTTGTTGCAGATGCTCGAGATTCCGTATCGGGTCATCGAGATTTGCACCGGAGATCTTTCCTTTGTCGCCGCGCGCAAGATCGACCTGGAGCTCTGGGCGCCAGGATCTGAAGAGTGGCTGGAAGTCTCCTCCTGCTCGAATTTCCGAGATTTCCAGGCGCGCCGAGCCAACATTCGCTATCGCCCGTCGGAGGGCGCGCGACCACAGTTCGTGCACACACTGAACGGATCCGGCATGGCGTTGCCGCGAACGCTTATCGCGATCATGGAGAACTACCAGCAGGAAGATGGCACGATTGTGGTGCCCGAGGTGCTGCGCGGCTATATGGGTGGGCAAGAGACGATCGGCTTGCAGCCGGAGTAGGTTGCCAGGCGGTATGACTATCAGCGCGTCAGCGATCGGTTCTCGACTCGCCATAAAGGGTTGTCGGAAGTCCGAAAATACACGCACGTGAGTGGGGGCAGACCCCCTGTGTCTGCCCTTCGGCCGCGGGCCGGCGACCGCCACCAGATACCCGCCTTTCGATCGATCTCCATTCAACCCTCGACTGACAACTCGAAGTCTCTAAACGAGCAGAGCTTCCCCATTTCTTTGGTACTGGAGGAGCACGAGTCGCCAGGTTCAACCTCTGAGATTCCTCAGGAGACATGCCTATGTACGCTAGGTAAACTGAATACTATGAAACGATGAATCCTGACGGAGCCGCCAATGGACGCAGACAAGGAAACCCGGACGGGAACCAATAAGCATGTGTTCGTCATCAATCGGGCGGTCGAGGTGTTGGAGCTGATCCGCGAACTCCTCCGCGAAGACGAATTCAATGTCACGACGACAAACTTCGTTCCGCGCACGTGGGATCAGATTGACGCCTTGCAGCCGGACTTGCTGATGGTCGATCTGGTCGTTGGACAAGGGCAGGGATGGAACCTGTTAGAGAGGTTGCACCAGCAGGTATCCACCAAGCACATCCCGGTCATCGTCTTTTCGACGGATCCGAGCCTTTTGAGCCTCGCCGAGCGGCAAATTGATCGCTTTGGCGGACAATCCTTCGTTTTGAAGCCCTTCAATATTGAGGTACTTCTGGACGCCGTTCACCATTTGATTGGTCAAGCCAGCCGCGACTAGCTCTTCCCTTCTCGCACCCAGCCGCCCGTCTGCAACCGCACGAACTCGCTCATAACGTCGACCTCCGCCCCAAACCGGCGCAGTACGAATCGAGCATCGAGGCCGCCAACGGAAACGGACCGATCTTCGCCCAACATCAGCTCGAAGGACAACAACAGCGTCCATTCATGTTTACTCGGCTCCGGTCCTCGGAACGTTCCAGAAGAGATACCGGCCGTCGTGACTGATCGCTCAGCGAGAGGTCTGGTGGCACAACATTCTGTGACACGACGCGTTGACCTGGGGTATCCCGACAAGTACAATCTAGGCCGCTTTCGCTGCGGAAATGGCCCGTTTTGGTCGGCTGTCCTGCGAGTGGTCTGTCAAGGCGGGGTTGGTGAGATTCTGCGGCGAGACGCGAAAAGTCAGGCCACACGCGGAGAGGTGGCCGAGCGGCTTAAGGCGGCTGTCTTGAAAACAGTTGACCGAAAGGTCCGGGGGTTCGAATCCCTCCCTCTCCGCCACAACTGAACGCTGGGAAGGTGCCAGAGTGGTCGAATGGGGCCGCCTGCTAAGCGGTTGAGGGCGGTAAAAGTCCTCCGAGGGTTCGAATCCCTCCCTTCCCGCCTCGATCAAGGCTCTCGGGCTAACCCGAGGGCCATTTTTGTTCCATGACGTTGTCGCGGTATAGGCACCCACCGCGCTTCACATTCGCTTCACCAATGCATACATGCGAAATGATGACCAAAGTCATAGGGCCACTTTCTTGTGACGCGATACGATTCGAGACAGCATCGACGTTCGTAGTCGCTTCGCACCGACCGCGGTCCTAACGCCGCGCCGTTCGGCCGCAACGCTGACAGCATCGGACAGTGTCGCATGGGGACGTCCGCCACATCACAATCGACTCCTGAAACGATCTCGTGGCTCAATCAGGCCATTGTCATTACCGATGCAAATGGTGTCGTTCGAAGCTGGAGCGACGAGGCGGTTCATCTCCTCGGATGGTCACAAGAAGAAGCGATCGATAGCCCACTCGCGCGCCTTCTCGATTCACCCGACGCTCCCCCCGGCAGCCCCACGCTCGGCACGCTCATCCACACCAATTCCGCTTCGCCCACTCGTATCACGATTCGGCGCCGTGACGGCACGTCTGTCCCGGCCCGCGTTGCGCTTGCGCCGATTCCGGCGGAGATTGGGTTACCGGCCGGCAACATCGTGACCATCAGCGACGTGTCCGCCCTCGACAACGTTACATCTCAGCTGCGCAGCGTTCGGGACCGCTATAGCTCGCTCATCGAATCGCTCCCGGCCGCGACCTACACATTGAGCGTCGATGACGATCCGTCGACTTCGAGCTTCATGAGTCCGCAGATCGAGGCCATCACCGGTTACCCGAGTGACCACTGGCGAAGCGACTCCGCCTTCGGGCTCTCCATCATTCACCCCGACGATGTCTCTCGCGTCGAGAGACTCTTCGCGTCGATCGGTAAAACCCGTGCGCCGTTCAGTATCGAATATCGATACGTTCGACCGAACGGAACCACCGTCTGGGTTCGAAATGACGCGGCGTTTCACGATGGCGAGCGGCGCTTCTGGCAAGGCTTCATCGTCGACATCACCGCGCAGAAGCAGATCGAAGAAACGCTGCGCCGGAGCGAGTCAGAGTTCCGCAGTGCGTTTTTCGATGCAGCCATGCCGATGGCCATCGCCGAACAGGACGGCACAATCGTCCGGGTGAATCAACCTTTCTGCGACATGATGGGGTACCGCGAAGGGGAGCTTGTTGGGAACGACATCACGACCCTGACCCACCCGGACGACCGTGGCGATTCCGTCGATCAACGCTCAAATATCGTTGATGGAGTCGAGTCTTCCGCCCGATACCCACGCCGTTATCTGCGCAATGACGGGAAGATCGTTTGGGGCATGGTCAGCCTCTCAGCCGCACGCCTGCCGGGCGACCCCACTGTCTACGTCCTCGGCCAGGTCCAGGACATCACCGAACAAAAGCTCGCCGAGCAAGAGCTCCGCCAGATGAGCGAGCGGTATCAGCGGTTCGTCGACAACGCGAATGACGTCATCGTCTCCTATGACTCCGAGGGACGATTCAACTTCGTCAATAAGCGGTTTGTTGAGCTCAGCGGCTACTCCGAAGCTGAAGCAATGTCAATGCGCGTCTCCGACATCCTCCACCCCGAAGATCGAGAGCACGTTCTCGGCATGATGCGAGAGCGATTCTCCGGCCATCCAGAACCGCCAAATTACGTGCTGCGGGTCATCACAAAGGACGGTCGCACGCTCTACCTGGATGCGAACGTTGGGACGATCGTGGATGGTGATGGATCGATTGTCGGCATCCAAGCATTTCTGCGCGACGTCACCGATCGAGCCATCGCGGAGGAGGCCCTGCGTCAGAGCGAGACGCGCTTCCGGCGGCTCGTGGAGCGCTCCACCGATGCCGTATCGATCCTCGATTACCGCGGTGTGACTACCTACCAAAGCCCGTCGTCGGAGGCAATTCTCGGCTATTCAGCAAGCGATCTCGTCGGGAAGCCACTTGTGTCGTTCGTCCATCCGTCGGATGAACCTGAAGTGGCGAAGGCGCTGACTGAGCTCGCCTCGACTCCGACAGAGACACGATCACTCGAATATCGCATCCGAGATCGATCGGGTCAGCTTCGCTGGATCGAGAGCACGTTCCGCAACCGACTGGACGATCCCTCGGTTGCGGGAATCGTCGTGAACTCGCGAAACACGACCGATCGGCATCGTATCGATCATGCGCTCTCGGTTCAAAACAACGTGCTTCGTCTGCTGATCGAGGGCCGCGCGCTCCCCGAGATCCTTGCCGCCATCGGCGCCGGAGTTTCGTCGCAGATCGAAGGGTCAACTGCCTGCGTTTTGCTTTCCGATACAACGATCAATGTCAGTGATTCGATCTCGTCATCAGCCGAGGATGAAGTGCGGCGAGAGTTGAAGGTGCAAGGAGTCACCTTCGGAGATCTCACCAGCGTAGACCGAGTCGACTCCAGCCAAACGCTCCAAATCATAGAGGTCCCATTCAAACGTAGGGCGGACAGCGGGTCGGCGCACCGACACTGCTGGTCGATCCCCATTGTGAGCGTCGGGACCGGCAATCTCCTTGGCAGCCTGGTCATTCTCCTTAATCACCGGCGCAGTCCCGAACCGGAAGAGGCACAGATGATCGTCGAGGCGAAGAGTCTGGCGCATCTGGCGATATACCGGCACCAGCTTGACGATGAGCGGCGCGAAAACGAGCGCTTGCTGCGACTGGTGCTCGACACCCTCCCGGTCGGTGTTCGGGTCGCCGATGCCGACGGTCATGTGACGATGGTGAATTCCGCCGACCTGGGAATGTGGGACCCCCAAAGTGCCGCCGCTCTCCAGGGCGCATCATTTGATCAGGAATGGGGGATGTCGAGCGCGATCAAGCGCGGAGAAGCCACCATCAATCGTGAGATCGACTTCGACGTCGACCAAGGCGAACGACGCACGATCCTCCATTCGGCCGTACCGATTCGCAAGCCTGACGGACGAATCGCCGGTGCCGTGGTGGTCAATCACGACATCAGCGACCGCAAAGTCCTGGAACAGCGCCTCATCGATCAGGCGTTGCACGACGCGCTGACGGGATTGCCGAATCGCAAGCTGCTCCTGGATCGGCTCGCCCACGCACTTCATCGTTCCACCCGCAACCGCAATCCGCTAGCGGTGATCTTCTTCGACCTCGACAATCTCAAGGTCATCAACGACTCGCTCGGGCACGATCAAGGCGATGCGCTGATCATCGAGATCGGGCGCAGAATCAACGCAGGGCTACGCAGAAGCGATACGGTCGCTCGCCTCGGTGGCGACGAGTTCGTGGTCCTGGTTGAAGAGGTCGGTGACGTCGCCGGTGCATTGCGAGTCGTCAAGAAGATCGAAGCCCTACTCGACGACCCAATCGTGCTGGCAGGGCGCAGCGTCCTCGTCACCGCGTCTATCGGCGTTGCACTCAGCCGCGAAAGTGGATCGCTGCCGGAAGAGATCATTCGAGATGCAGACACCGCCATGTATCGCGCTAAGCGGAACGGTCGTGCCCAGCATGCCGTCTTCGATCCGGAGATGCATCGAGAGACACTGAGGCGACTCGAGATCGAACAAGACCTGCGCGTGGCCATCGAAACCGGGCGACTTCGGTTGCAGTTCCAGCCACAGTTCCGGCTCTCATCGAGCCGGGTGATCGGTCTCGAAGCCCTGGTGCGCTGGCAGCACGAAGAAAAGGGACTCATTCCGCCTGATGATTTCATCGGGATCGCGGAAGAGACTGGACTGATCGTTCCGTTGGGACAATGGGTTCTCCAGGAAGCATGCGCTCAGGCGAAGCGATGGCTCGATATGGGTCTCCTCAGCAACGACGTCTGGACCAGCGTGAACCTCTCAGCGCGCCAGTTCCGCGAGCCCACGTTGATCGACGACATCGAGCGATCCTTGACGGTCTCAGGGCTTCCTGCGCGACATCTCACGCTCGAGATGACCGAGTCGACCATCATGGTCGATCCGGACCAGGCTCGCTGTGTGCTGGATCGCCTACATGAACTTGGGGTACATCTGGCCATCGATGACTTCGGCACCGGGTATTCCTCGCTGGCGCAGTTGGCGCGGTTCCCGTTCGACTTCCTCAAGATGGATCGGTCGTTTGTGGAATCGATAAAGGGAAACGGCTCGGAGTCGGTCCTCATCTCAACGATGGTGCAGCTTGGCCACTCGATGTCGATGCAGATCATCGGTGAGGGGATTGAGTCGATCAAGCAGCTCGAAAGTCTGAGGCAGCTCGGTTGCGACATCGTGCAAGGATACTTGCTGTCTCCGCCCCAAGATCCCGAGCATATCGCGCAGCTTTTGCGCACACCTCCCAGCAATCATCTTTCGTTCGGTCTCGCGGCGACGTGACCCGCGAAAAAGCTCATCTTCACTTGAGTGGCAACCGCTATTGCGCCTGAACCGGACGCTCGGCGCGAGCACCCTTCTTTCCCTCGAAAGTGTTGTCGTAGTAGCGCACCGTGGGATAGGCAAAGTCGATGTTGTCGTGCTCGGCAAACGCGCGCAGCACGTCCTCCCAAATGAGCTCCGCCGACACGCGACGCCGCTGAGGCAAACACAGATAGCGTAACGTCAGAAGAATGCCGCTGTCCTGGACGCTGGTGAAGACCCTGGGCTCGAAATCGATGTTGTGCAGCATGAACCTGCGACTGGCACGCCGCAAATCCTGTCTGGCCGAATCACCCAGCTGATGTGTGCGCTTGCTCACGATCTCGTGGAGCAGGCTCTTGGCCGATTCCCAGTCACTCTCATACGTGACCAGCACCGGCAGCTCGTTCCAGATGTAGCGCGTTCCCTTACTGTAGTTCGCCTGCGGTTCGCTGAAGACGCTCGCGTTGGGAACGTGGATGATGCGCCCGGTCGTTTGATCCGCGTCGACCCAATTGCCGATCTCCATCAACGTGAATTGGAAGATGCGCTGATCGATCACGTCGCCCGCGAAATCACCGACCTGGATGCGGTCCCCCACTTCGAAGGGCCGTCGCCAGAGGATGAAGAACCAGGCCACCAGACTGACGATAGGATCCTTGAGCGCGATCGCGATTCCGGCAGTCAGCAAGCCAAGGAACGTGGCCAGTGAGGCGACACCGACGAACCAGATGCGCCCGACGAGCAGGAAACCAAGCGTCACGGCGACATAGTTGAGCGCCTTCTGGGCACGATAGCGTACCGTCGACTCTTCGACGCGGCTCAGACCGAACCGAACCACCAGCGACCAAAGAATCCAAATGATGGCGATCAGGAGAACTGACCGCAGCATTTGGCCCTGCAGTGCCGGGCTGAGTCCCGCGTTGCCTTGTAACCAGGATGTGATCGACGTGTCGGCCATGCCCAGATTTTACCGTGACGCGCGCAGCACTTGCAGGCAGAGATCCTTCGAGAGGAGTTTGATTCGGCCGCATTTTTGCGCGTGAATAACGGCATTGAGAATCGGAACGCGCCAGGCGAAATCGCCTGGCGCGCCGTCATCCGCGGGTGAATTGATCAGTCGATCTGCGCGCGCTGCAGACGCCCGCTGTAGTCGACGTAGATGCTCTGCCACTCGGTGAAGACGTCGAGACCAGCCTGGCCGGCTTCCCGATGTCCGTTGCCGGTCGCCTTGGTGCCGCCGAACGGCAGGTGGATTTCGGCGCCAATCGTTCCGGCATTGATGTAGATGATGCCGGTGAAGATGTCCTGCATGGCGCGGAACGCCTTGTTGACGTCTTGCGTGAAGATCGACGCCGATAGCCCGTAGGCCACGTTGTTCGAGACGTCGATCGCCTCGTCCAGGCTGTCGACCGGGATGACCGACATGACCGGGCCGAAGATCTCCTCCTGGGCGATGCGCATGGTCGGCTTGACGTTGTCGAAGATAGTCGGCTGATGGAAGTGCCCCTTGCTCAGGTCGCCATCGCGCACAATTCGGCCACCCGTAACCAGCGACGCGCCCTCCTTTGAGCCAATGTCGACGTAGCTGTGAACCCGCTCGAGCTGTCCAGCGCTGACGACCGGCCCGAGGTCAGTCGTCTCTTCCAGTCCATAGCCGAGCCGCATACCCCCGGCGCGAGACGCCAGGCGCTCAACGAGCTCTCGCTGAACGGCGCGATGGACGATGACGCGGCTGGCCGCGGTGCAGCGCTGGCCGGATGTCCCGAACGCGCTCCAGAGGATGCCGTCGACCGCCAGATCGAGGTCGGCATCGTCCATCACCATGACGGCGTTCTTGCCGCCCATCTCGAGCGAGACCCGCTTCATGTTGCGGGCGCATTCGATCGCGACCTCGCGTCCGACGTCGGTCGAGCCGGTGAAGGAGATCATGGCGACGTCAGGATGCTTGAGGATGGCGTCACCGACCTCCTCGCCGCCACCGAGAACGAGATTCAGCACTCCCGGCGGCAGGCCAGCCTCCTCGAAGAGCTCGACCAGGCGGATCGCCGTTTTGGGACTGAAGCTGGCTGGCTTGAAGACGACCGTGTTTCCGGTGACCAGTGCAGGCATCATCTTCCAGGTCGGGATCGCCATGGGGAAGTTCCAGGGAGTAATCAGTCCGACAACGCCCAACGGCTTGCGCGTCGACATGTTCCACTTGTTGGGCAGCTCCGACGGCGTGGTCTGGCCCCACATGCGACGTCCCTCGCCTGCCATGTAGAAGGCCATGTCGATGCCCTCTTGCACGTCGCCGCGCGCCTCGGTCAGGACCTTGCCCATCTCCTCGGTCATCTCTTTGGCGATGCGATCCTTGTTGTCCATCAGGAGCTGGCCGATGCGGTAGAGGATCTCGCCGCGCTTCGGAGCAGGATAGAGGCGCCACTTCTTGAAGGCTTCACTCGCCGCCGAAACGGCGTCATTCACGTCGTCGGCGTTGCTCTTGGCGAACGTGCCGACCACCTCGCCGGTCGCTGGGTTCTTTCGATCGAACTCCTGCCCTGACCTTGCGTCAACCCATTTCCCGTTGATGTAGTTCTTGAACTCAGCCATCTCGGAATCCCTCCATTGCTCGACCGGCACGCGCGTGTTCTCGCCCAGTCGCTCTGGCATCGGTGCTCATGCCGCGAGTGTAGCAGAGGCGCGGCGCCACCAACCCAAACGTAGTGGCGGGCGTCCCTGCCCGCCTTCGTCGAGCGCGCGAATGCCAATCGACGAGCACCACCCGAACTCCAATCGCCACCAACCCAAATGTAGTGGCGGGCGTCCCTGCCCGCCTTCTTGAGGTGTCAGCCAACGTTGTTCGAAGAGGATCTAAATGTGAATTCGTGCCGACCGAGAGGCGCTCACGCGCTCGACGAAGGCGGGCAGGGACGCCCGCCACTACGGAACTGGGACGGTTGGTGGCCGCCGATGAGTATCTCGGCGACCCGATTTGACTCGCCTACGCAGGCGGACTCGTCACGAACGCCCGAACAAGATCGAGCGCCATGTCGAAGTCGTTCAGGTCGTACATCTCAAATGGCGAGTGCGTGTAGCGCGTCGAGAGGCCGATCAGCCCGGTCGGGATGCCCTGCTGGATGAGCGAGTCACCGTCGCTGCCGAAGAACTCCCAGACGCAATGCTGAATCGGGATACCGGCCTTCTGGGCCACGTCGGCGATGCGCCACACGACGTCCTCGCTGTAATGCGCCCGGCCGTCCTTGTGCACCAGCGCCGGTCCGCCACCCAGGCGTGTCGGCAGGTCGCGGCGGTCGACCGTCGGGATATCCCCGACCGGGCCGTTGTCGAGCGCGATGGCCAGATCCGCGTCCACCTCGCTACGTAGCGAATCGGCCCCGACCAGCCCAATCTCTTCCTGGGTGGTGGCCGCGAAGTAGAGATCGTACGGAAGCGTTGCCGGGTCGAGCTCCTCCAGCAGCAGCGTCATGATGGCCAGAGCGAAGCGGTCGTCGACCGCCTTGCCGATGACACGGTCACCAATGCGTTTGGTCGTCGGGTTCCAGATGACGCCCGCTCCGGGATGAATGCCATGCGCCAGCACCTCTTCACGCGACGACGCGCCGATGTCAACGAAGACGTCGTAGAAGTCGAGCTGCTCTTTGCGCCGATGGCGCTCGGTCAGAATGTGGCCGGTCGTACTGGCGAAGAGGCCCTCGGTCAGCGACTCGCGTCCGACGATGAGCGCGGGCTGCCCGATGGGATAGCGCTTGGCGACATCGCTGCGGGGCACCTGCCCACTGCCAAGCCAGACAAATCCCCGATCGTCGATGCTGCGCACGATGAAGCTGATCTCGTCGGCATGCCCTTCAACCAGGAGCCGGGGACCGCTGCCACCGACGTGCGCGAAGAGGTTGCCCCCTTTCGCGGTCCAAACTCGATCGGCGTGCCGGGTCCAGCGCTCTCGCAGCCAGCTCATGACACGCTTCTCCTGTCCAGTGGGGCCAGGCAGCTCCATCAGCTCGCGCATCATCTCGAAGTTCTTCTCTCGATCGGTCATGAATCTCCCTCTTCCGTCAACCTGTCGTGTTCCGGTTCGCGACGCGCGCCGATGGCACCCGCCTGCTCGCTCCCTGCTGGTCATGATGCCCCGTGAGCGCCAGATCGTACAGCGTTTGCCGTCTAAGTCCAGTGAAATTGAAAGACTCGACGGCGGCTCAAAGGGTGCGTAGTATAATCGCGCCCGTCACCTGCGTTGTGTACGCGCATCTGGTGTCGTTACTCAAGTCGGGGGATCATGGTCGAGCCAGGGTTAACATCGAGACTTCGCCAGCATTCACGTCGCTCGGGAATGTTGGTTGGACTCAGCATGGCAGTTGCCATCGGCATCTGCGTCATCGGATTCATTTGGATCTACGTGCGGGTTGGCCCGGTCTTCAGCGACTTCATCCCCGCTAAGTCGACCTCATTGACTCCCGTCTCATCTCTGCTGACATCTGGCACGCCGACCGATTCGGGTACGCCTGTTGCGGGAGTCGTTCTTACCTCCCCCACCCCCACGGCCTTGCCGTCCGTGTTTGCGTCTCCGTCACCGGTCTGGGAAGCGACGCACAAGATCATTGCCGGTGAGCGCGTCAACTTCCGCGCCGGACCGTCGACCGTCTCGGACATCGTCGACGTCTTGCAACCCGGCACTGAGCTCAAGTTCATCGGCCAGCAGAAGGTCACCAGCGGTGTAACCTGGATGGAGTTCGAGCTCCAGGACGGCACTCAGGGCTGGGTCCGCACCGTAGACGTCGATCCAGTCGTTCCGTAACCGTCAGAACGCGCAAAACCCTTTGATATACTTGCCTTAATCAAGGTTTCGATCTCATTTTCAGGCAGGCAAAGGACGTGTCATGCAAAGAGTCTCGATCATCGGCCTCGGGCTGATCGGCTCGTCAATTGGTCTTGGGCTCAAACGATGGGCGACAAAAGACGGCAAACGACAAGCCGTGCTTGAAGTTACCGGCTTTGACATCAGTCTCGACGTCCAGAACTATGCAAAGAAATTGAAGGCCGTTGACCGCACCGAATGGAATATGTCCAATGCCATCTCCAACGCCGACGTGTTGGTGATCGCAACGCCCGTGTCGGCGGTCAAGGATATTTTCGAGTCCGTCGCGGACCTCGGGAAGCAAGGTCTGGTGGTGACCGACACCTGCAGCACCAAATCGGAAGTGCTCAAATGGGCGAACGAGATGCTGCCGGATCACATCCATTTCGTTGGTGGTCACCCAATGGCCGGCGATACGCGCGGAGTTGAGGGCGCGACCGCTGACATATTCAAAAGCGCCACTTGGTGCGTTTGTCCGACGGTGAACGCGGGCGACGATGCGGTCCAGACCGTTCTCGGTCTGATCTCCTCGGTTGAGGCCGAGCCGCTTTTCGTCGATCCGCACGAGCATGACGGCTACGTTGGAGGAATCAGCCATCTTCCATTCATGCTCTCGATCGCCATGACGCACGTCGTCAGCACCGACTCCCAGTGGCGCGACATGCGCAAGCTCAGCTCGAGCGGATTCAAGGACGCGTCACGGTTGGCGGCTGGAAGTCCGGAAATGTATCGCAGCATTTGCGAGACGAATCGTGAGAATATCGTCCGCTGGCTCGACTCGAGCATCAACGAACTGGTGCACATGCGCGATCTGGTGAGCACGGGCACGGACGAGACGCTCGAGACCCTTGAACAGATCTTCAACGAAGCGCGAGACGCGCGCGCCGAGTGGATCACCTCCGAGCGAAGCGGGGGCGGTTCGGTGCAGGACACCGAAGGTGAGCTGAGCACCATGAGCGTCGGCGACCAGATGCAGCAGATGTTCTTCGGAAGTCTCTTCCGGCGCAGGCCGCGCACGGGGCGTGAAGATCGCACCGATGCATCACGTCCGAAGCGCCGCTAGGGCTCCGAGATCACGGGACGATGTTCCACTCGTCCGGCAGCTCGTAGTAGTAGAGCATGCGAGTCGGCCGGCCATTCTGACGGACTCGTCCACGATCGGAACGCTGCACCGCGGCGTAGCTGTTCTGAACCTGGATGATCCGGCGAGCTTTGAGGTTAAAGAGGATGACGCCGGTGGAAACCGGCTTCAGGCTGAGCTGCCGGGTCCGCTCGTCAACGACGCGAAACGGCGGTAGCTCGACTGGTGGCGTGGTATCCATCACCTGATGGAACGCCATGTGGTTCTCGCGAGTGTTATGTTCATCAAACACCGCGAGTCCGCTCTCGACGGATCGGACGAATTCCTCGTCGTATGGACGAGTGTACTGTAGCAGCTGGTTGCTCCCGCTGGGATGGCGACTGCACGCGGCAACCAGCATCTTGATCGCGTGACACGGTCCGATGAAGCTGGACGTTCCTCGCTCGTCGATGATGGTGAAGCGGATGAGATACACGCGAGATGACCCCTTCAAACTGATGTCTTTCACCTTGGTTTCGTGGCAACATGGAACAGGCACCCGACGTTTTCTGCGACCGGGAGCCCTGTAGACGGCACGTGCGATGCGCTGAAAACGTGGTACTTCATAGAAGACGCCTGCGACGAGTTCACGGGTCCATGGCGGCAGAACTTTACCACAGCGCGAACCCGATTCTCGCCGACGATTCAGGAGCAACAAAACGATGGCGATGACAGGATCAATACTCGTTTCAGAGCGCTACGCGCGCCAGACGATATTCCCCGCAATTGGTGAGGCCGGGCAGAACCGGCTGAACTCGACTCGCGTCTGCCTGATCGGATGCGGCGCGCTCGGAACTCACATTGCCGACACGCTCGTGCGCGCCGGGTTCGGGTTCGTCCGAATCGTCGACCGGGACGTTCCGGTACAGAGCAACCTGCAGCGTCAATGTTTGTTTGACGAGCAGGACGTCATCGACGGAATCCCGAAGGTCATCGCCGCCGCACGCAGGCTCAGCGCGGTCAACAGCGATGTGACGATCGAGCCGCATGTGCTGGACGTCAACGCGACCAACATCGAGCCGCTCATTGCCGACGTCGACTTCGTCGTCGATGGCAGCGACAACTTCGAGATTCGCTACTTGATCAACGATGTCTGCGTGAAGCTGAACAAGCCCTGGGTCTACGGCGGCGTCATTGGCAGCTACGGCATGACCATGACGATCCGACCTGGAATTACGCCCTGCTTGCGCTGCGTCTTCCCGGAAGCTCCGGCGCCGGGCGAGGCGCCCACATGCGACACGGCCGGAGTGATCGGCCCCGCCGTCGCGGTCGTCGCTGGGATGCAGTCAGCCGAAGCTATGAAGCTCGCGGTCGGCGCGATTGGCGAGCTCAATCCCAACCTGCTGGCGATCGACGTCTGGAACCTGAGTGTCGATCAAATCCCGCTTGGCTCTCCCAGCCCCGATTGTCCGACCTGTGGACATCACGAGTTCACTTTCCTGGAGCATTCGGCACCGAGTCAGACAACGGATCTCTGTGGACGCGACGCGGTGCAGGTCTCGGTTTTCCCGCCCGCTCAGCTGTCGCTGACGGCGATGGCGGAACGGCTTAAGGTGGTCGGTCAGGTTGCTTTCAATGACTATCTCCTGCGCTGCAACGTCGACAGCTACGAATTGACCGTCTTCCCGGACGGCCGCGCAATCATTAAAGGGACGACCGATCCGTCGGTTGCGCGCTCGGTCTACGCTCGTTACATCGGCATGTGAGGCTTCGATGATTTATCTGGACAACGGAGCGACGAGCTGGCCGAAGCCTGAAGTCGTGTACGAGACCCTCGGGAACTTCCTGCGCACCTCAGGAGCCAATCCGAGCCGCGGCAGCCACGTCATGGCCACACGGGCGGCGGCCGCCATCAATGACACCCGAACCAAGATTGCCCGGCTGCTCGGCGCTCCGGATCCACGACGCGTCATCTTCGCGTCGAACGCGACCGATGCGTTGAACATGGCCATCAAGGGCATTCTGAATCCAGGAGACCACGCCGTCACCACCGTCATGGAGCACAACTCGGTGCGCACGGCCATTGCGCGCGCTGCAGTCGAGTGGGGTGACGACGACCAAAGTCGCCGCCAATCGTGAGGGCTTCGTCTCCGTAGAGGACGTCGAGCAGGCGCTGCGCCCGAACACGCGATTGATCGTGATGACGCACGCGTCCAACGTCAACGGTGCGATTCAGCCGGTGGCTGAGATTGCGCAACTGGCGCGGGATCGCGGGATCCTGATGCTCATCGACGCGGCTCAGACCGTCGGTTCGCTGCCGTTCGATATGGAAGAGATCGGCGCCGATCTCCTCGCATTCCCGGGTCA
Organism: uncultured Chloroflexia bacterium; assembly: GCA_963815715.1. Classification (GTDB taxonomy): domain Bacteria; phylum Chloroflexota; class Chloroflexia; order Thermomicrobiales; family Thermomicrobiaceae; genus CALAGB01. The sequence goes on from CAWFHU010000003.1 coordinate 115,294, forward strand.
CAAAGGATTGATGGGGCCGACCGGAACCGGTGGGCTGATCTTGGGACCGCGTATCAGCACGGAAGATCTTGCAACGGTTCGTGAGGGCGGAACGGGTGGAAACTCCGAAGAGGACGTCCAGCCGGACGAACTGCCAACCCGATATGAGGCGGGCACGCTGAACACCGTCGGAATCGCGGCGCTCGGCGCGGCTCTCGACGTCGTCGCGACCGAGGGAGTCGCCACGATCTACGATCGCGAACGACAGATCACCACGCAGCTTATCGACGGCCTGGCGGAGATCCCGGGCGTGCGCGTCCTCTCACCAGAAGATGAAGATCGGCGCGCCGCGGTAGTCTCGTTCACCGTCGAAGGCTGGGAACCGTCCGACATTGGTGCGGCACTCGACAGCAGCTTCGAAATCGCCTGCCGCACGGGGCTGCACTGCGCGCCCGAGGCATGCGAAGCGCTCGGCGCGTTTCCGTATGGCACGATACGATTTAGTCCAGGCTTCTATACGACGGCTGATGAGATCGATCAGGCAGTGAACGCCGTATCCGAGCTTGCGCGGGCCGCTCTCCGACTCTCTTGAACTGAGGCCACCAATGGCGAAGAAGCGTTACACCAAGGTCGAAGAAGAGATCATTCAGATTCTGGACGCGAAGGACCGCGAGCCGACGTGGCGCCGCGTCAGTCGCAGGAATTGGCGTCCGCGCAAGCCGCGCTTCCACTTCAAGATGCCGAAGCGCGTTGGCGCAGCAAGTGGCCTGGTGTGGCTCGTCGTGACGTTCGGCATCGCGCTGGCCGCCATCATGGTCTCAGGCTACTCTCATCTCCTGGCCGTCATCCTCGCCATCGTCTGCATCCTCTTCTTCCTCAGCCCGATGGTTTTCTCACGTCGCGACACGGGACTGCATCGACCGGCTCAGGAATGGCGTGGACGAAGCATGGACATCCCGCCGGCGCAGAACGGCATCGTTGGCAAGATCCGGCATCGAATCTGGGAAATGCGCAACCGCGATCAGAATCGCCGCTGGTAATCGTCACTTCTTGACGTCGACAATTCAGCCTGTACAATCGCTCAGATTCACATCGAGATCATCGCGGCCGGATTGGCCGTTGTAGCGCATGTCTGGTTGCGAGATGAAGACGTGTGCTATTCTGACACCACTGCATGCACCGAGGGGGCATGGGGAGGGACAGCGCTGAGGCGTCAGCATCGCTCGGAAAGTCAATATGCCGCGAATCGTTAGTGACATCGTCGATGTCTACGTGTTTCGTCATGTCCGGAATCAGGTCCAGTTCTTGCTTTTGCGACGCCGGCCGGATGTCGTGCTGGGCGACACCTGGCAGTCGATTCATGGCAAGATCGAGCCGGGCGAGCGGGCCGTCGAGGCGGCCATGCGCGAGGTCGAGGAACGAACAAGCTTCGTTCCCACCCAGCTCTACTCGGCCGACTACATCAACCAGTTCTACGACCACGCCAGCGACACGATCGTGCTCGCACCCGCCTTCGCGGCCCTCGTCGATTCCAGTGCCAAGGTGCGCATTTCGCAAGAACACAGCGACTACGCCTGGTGCGACCTCGAAGAGACCGTCGCCCGGCTGCCATGGTCAGGTCAACGCTGGGCGGTGCGCCACATCTACGACGTCATCGGCATGGGTGGTGACGAAGCTGATTTCTACGCGCTGACCTGACGTCTCACAGTCTGCGAAGATTTCGATACTGTTCGAAACGCCCGCCCGCTCAGCTCGCGCGGGCGTTTTGATTTTCCGCATTCACACGCGATCTTTGTGACCCTCGAAGGAGGGCAATGCTTGCCTCACAAGGCACGTTTCTGCCTCCCCCACGGCTTCGACGATCGGGCGATTAAGACTCTCGTTCGGTATACTTCAGAGGTTGTGATTCGGGCACCATCGGCGACGGAGAGACGAGGGTAGGCTGTGCCAGAATTCCAGCTCACGTCGGATCTCCAGCCGACAGGCGACCAGCCGAAGGCGATCGAAGAGATCGTTTCCGCGCTGGAATCGAACGTCCGGCATCAGACGCTACTCGGCGTCACCGGCTCGGGCAAAACCTTTACCATGGCCAACGTCATCCAGCGTGTTCAACGACCTGCATTGGTGTTGGCACCGAACAAGACGCTGGCGGCCCAGCTCTACAGCGAATTCAAGGAATTTTTCCCCAACAACGCTATCGAGTACTTCGTCAGCTACTACGATTATTACCAGCCCGAAGCCTACGTCCCGCGAACCGACACCTACATCGAAAAAGACGCGCAGATCAACGACGAGATCGACAAGCTGCGTCATGCCGCCACGCGCGCGCTGCTGACGCGTCGTGACGTCATCATCGTCGCCAGCGTCTCCTGCATCTACGGTCTCGGCTCGCCGGAGGAATACGGCAAGACGGTCGTCTCGTTGCGGCGCGGCACGTCCGTACGGCGTGACCGCATACTGCGGCATCTCGTCGACATTCAATATGACCGCAACGACCTGACACTGGTGCGCGGTACATTCCGCGTGCGTGGTGACACGGTCGACATCTTTCCCGCCTACGAAGAGATCGCCGTTCGCGTCGAGTTCTGGGGCGACGATATCGAGCGCATCATCGAGATCGATCCACTGACCGGGGAGGTCCTCGCCGAGCGGAACGAGATCGAAATCTACCCTGCCAAGCACTTCGTGACTACGCAGGAGAAGCTCCAGCTGGCGGTGCGCGACATCGAGGATGAGCTTCAGGAGCGGCTCAAACAGCTTGAAAACGAAGGGAAGATCCTGGAAGCCGCGCGGCTCAGGCAGCGCACCAACTACGACCTCGAGATGCTGCAGGAAGCGGGTTATTGCTCCGGAATCGAGAACTACTCACGTCATCTGTCCCGTCGTAGTGCGGGCGATCCGCCATGGACGCTGCTCGACTATTTCCCGGACGACTACGTCGCGTTCATCGATGAGTCGCACATGTCGATTCCTCAGGTGAGGGGCATGTTCGCGGGCGACCGATCGCGCAAGGACGTGCTGATCGACTTCGGCTTCCGGCTGCCGTCGGCGCGCGACAACCGACCGCTCACCTTCGACGAGTTCGAGCAACACGTACGGCAGGCGGTCTACGTCTCCGCCACTCCCGGCCCGTACGAACTGGAGCACAGTCAGCAGGTCGTGCAGCAGGTGATCCGGCCGACCGGACTGATCGATCCCGAGATCAGCGTTCGACCGACGAAGCGGCAGATCGACGATCTGCTCGAAGAGGTACATCGCCGCGTGTCGCGTGGCGAGCGCGTGTTGATCACGACGTTGACCAAGAAGATGGCGGAGGATCTGTCCGACTATCTCAAGGAAGTCGGCATCCGCACGCATTACCTGCACAGCGACATCGACACGCTGGAGCGGGTCGAGATCTTGCGCGATCTCCGGCTTAGGCGTCTATGACGTGGTGGTCGGGATCAACCTGCTCCGCGAGGGGCTCGACCTGCCGGAAGTCTCCATGGTCGCGATCCTGGACGCCGACAAGGAAGGCTATCTGCGGTCGACGAGTGCGCTGATCCAGACAGTCGGCCGCGCATCGAGACACGTCGAGGGTCTCGTCATCATGTACGCCGACGTCGTTACGGACTCGATGCGGCGTGCCATCGACGAAACCTACCGCCGCCGGGCGATTCAGGTTGCCTATAATGAAGAGCACGGCATCACGCCGCGTGGCATCGTCAAGCAGATCCGCGACATCACCGATCGCGTCAAGGCGGTCGCCGAAGAACATAGTCAATACCGGGCCGACTCGAAACCGGGCGTCATCGCGCAGATCCCGCCAGATGAGATGGCAAAGCTGATCAAGGATCTGGAACGGCAGATGAAGGAAGCCTCGAAACTCCTCGAGTTCGAACGGGCCGCGCTGTTGCGTGACCAGATCGTCGAGCTCCGACGCATCCAAGAGGTAATGTAGCCCGTTGATACAACCGAGCCAACGAGGATCTGCGTAAGAGCCATTCGAGGTTCGGTTTTGTTGTGGCCGCGCCCGGCATCAACGTGAAAGAGACGTCTGACCTATGGCGCAACGAGGCAATCGACCTCGTCAGACCAATCAGAACAACTCGCCCGTCGCGATCATCGCCGCATCAGTGGTGCTGATCGTGGTCGCGGCCATCGTGGGATGGCTCATCTTCGGGTATAAGGGCGCCGGACAATCAACTCCAGTTGCGACGACGTCCCCCGTTGCGGCGGCCACGTCGTCCGCGACCGCGACCGCTGAAACTGGGGCCGCAACGTCGACGCCTGAAGCGACCGCCACCGCAACCGAAACCGCGACGCCGGAAGCCACGCCCACCGAGACCGAGGCAGCGACACCGGAGCCGACGGTCGCGCCGACGCCGACTCCGCTTGTCGGTGACTATGGCGAGCTTCCGTCCGCGGACATACCGTCCGGCACACCGGGGTCGCGGCGGCTACAGCTCACCTACCACCTCAACATGAGCCTGCAGGACATCCCACAGCAGGCGGACGTCTATTTGATGCAGTCGCGCACGTGGACGCAAGCTGACGTTGAGAGCCTGGCGCAATCGCTCGGCATCACTGGCGATGTTCAGGATCAGGGGAACGGAAGCTTTCGTGTGTCGGGTAGCGGGGACCTGTACATTTCAAACAACCTGGTGCAATACATCGCTCCATCCGGCGGAGGACAGACTGGTACGCCCGTTGCCAACCAAGCGCTGCCCAACAATGACGCGCTCGTGCAAACCGCACGAGGGTGGTTGATTCAACAGGATCTGCTCGGCGCGACGATCGGGTCCGGAACGGTAGTCAGCCGTGACGAGAACCAGAACATCGCGCAAGTGCAGTTCAAACCGGTTGAGCCCGATCAGCTCTTGTCAGCCATTCCGTCGGCAAACGTGACGCTCAACGGAGCAGGCGAGGTGACCGAGGCCTACATTCGCTGGCCCGCCACGATGCCCCGCTCGACCTACGGTCTGCGTTCAGCCGCCGACCTGTGGAACGACGCGGCCAACGGGAAAGGGTACGTCGAGATCGACGATACTCAGCTCCCGTCCGGATCAGGCGCGCTTCCTGGAGACGCGACCATCACGTCCGCGTCGCTCGCCTACACCACGGCCGGTGCTCCAGAGACGAAACAGTATCTCGTGCCGCTCGTTGTGTTTGAGGGACAGGCGACCATCTCTGGAGCGGACGCTCCCATCCCCATCAAGATCTACGTTCCCGCCGCTGGCGCGCAGGCCGCACCGCGTGGCTGACCCGCGATCGAGCGGTAAGACCATCAAAACGTCAGCATGAACTGCCGGGATTCAGATCGTTTCAGCATCCCCGCTGATCGATCCGTTCCGTACGGGAAGGTAAGGGAAATGACGGTGCAGTCGCGCCTCTCGCACGTGGCGTTGATGGCTCTCCTCTGCTTCGCGCTTGTCGCTCCGGTCGTACCAATAGCGCAACGGCAGGCAAAAGCCATGACCACGAACGTCCGTTGGGGCTACTACATCACGTACGACAGCACTTCTCTTTCGTCTCTGAAGGCGCATGTTGGACAGCTCGACATCGTCGCTCCCTACTTCTACGAGCTCAACGCCGACGGCACGATCAACGACGAACTGATGCAGACCGACGCACTCACGGTTATGCGCAACGCCAACGTCAAGATTGTTCCCATGATCAAGAACCTCTCTCGCTGGGACGATTTTCACAACACGATTTCGACGGACGTTCAACGAGATGCCATCGCGCAGCGGCTGGCCGAACTGGTCGTTCAAAACAACTACGACGGCATCAACATCGATTTCGAGGCGGTCAACGCGTCGGACGCTCCGCTCATCACAGATCTCATGTCGCGAATCTCCGCCAAGTTCAAACCGCTGAACAAGCTGGTCACCCAGGCGGTCATCGCCCGCGCGTCCGACGTGCCGTCGACCTGGGGCGGCGCCTACGACTATGCGGCGCTGGCGAAATACGACGACTACATGCTCGTCATGGCCTATGACTTTCACTCGGCGGGAGGATCGGCCGGGGCCGTCGCTCCCATCGGCTGGATTCAGGATGTGCTGACCTATGCCACCAGCCGTTTCCCGGCCTCGCGTCTCCTGCTGGGGATCGGCCTGTACGGCTACAACTGGGACACAACTGCCAAGACCACGGCAACTTCCGCGCGCTTCGATCAGGTCGCTGCGTATCTGGCGAAGCCTGGAGCGACCAGCGGTTACGACGAGACCGATCAAGCGCCATGGGTAAAGTACACGGACGATCAACAGCACCAGCACGAGCTCTGGTACGAGAACGCCAAGAGCTTCGGAGCCAAGATCAAGCTGATGATCAACTATCAACTCGCCGGATTCGGCGTTTGGCGCCTCGGCCAGGAGGATCCGGCCGTCTGGGACGTGATCGCGACGCTCAACACGCCAGCCACTCGCATCCCGCCCTTTTCGAGCCAGGGTACCGGCAAGCTCTACTTCGATACCACCGGCCACTCACTTGCCTTTGGCTTCAAGAATTTCTGGGAGAACAGCGGCGGTCTGCCAGTCTTTGGCTACCCCCTCACAGAGGAATTCAGTGAAGAGAACGCGGATACGGGCAAGACGTACACCGTGCAATATTTCGAGCGTCAGCGCTTCGAATACCACCCCGAATATCAGGGCAGCCCGTACGAAGTGCTGCTGGGCCGGCTGGGAGTCTCCGACGCACAGAAACGCGGACTGACCAACACCACGCCGTTCACACCGCTGCCCGCCACGACCACGCCGGGCGCTGGCTGCACCTACTTCGCCCCCACGGGTCACACCGCGTGCGGCTCCTTCCTGAAATACTGGAGCTCCCACGGGCTCTCATTCGGCGACAGCGGCATCAGCTACCGAGAGTCGCTCGCATTGTTCGGCTACCCGATCAGCGAACCGTTCGTTGATCCGACAACCGGCTACACCATCCAATATTTCGAGCGCGCGCGCTTCGAGTATCATCCTGAGAATGCCGGAACGCCGTACGATGTGCTGCTCGGCCTGCTCGGCACGGATGCGGTACGTGCGAAGGGATGGATCCAGTGAGCGACGCATCTCCAGTGGCCCAAAAGCTGGTGCTGGTGCTGCACGGGCCAAATTTGAACATGCTCGGGCAGCGTGAGCCTCACATATATGGGCACGTGACACTGGACGAGATCGACGAGGCAGTACGTGAAGAGGCGGAGCGAGGCGGCTTTGAGGTCGTCATCGTGCAGTCGAACTACGAGGGTGCGCTTATCGATCAGATCCAACGTTATGGTGCGGTGGCCTGTGGTATCATCGTCAATCCGGGGGCGTTTACGCATTACAGCATCGCCCTGCGCGACGCGCTGGCCGCGGCGCAGGCTCCAGCCATCGAAGTTCACTTGAGTAACATCTATGCGCGCGAGCCTTTCCGCCATCATTCGGTCATCGCCCCGGTCGTGACCGGGCAGATCGCCGGTTTCGGCGCGGCTGGTTATGTGCTTGCTCTTCGGTATTTCATGGAGCAGACGGAGGCTTGAAACACGGTGGCTGATTTGGAACGGGTCGCCAAACTGCGCAAACGGCTCGAAGAGCTCGACCTGGATGCCGTCGTCGTTACGCATCCGTCCAACCGTCGCTACCTCACGGGGTTTGAGGGCGACGACATCCCGCCGAACGAGTCGTCCGGTCACGTCGTCGTCGGAGCGAACCGCGCCGTCATCGTGGTCAGCCCACTCGAAGCGCAACGAGCGCGCGAGCAGGCCAGCGGTTTCGAGGTCTTCCATCGCGTTCGCCCACTCGCCGCCGCTGATGCCGCCGTGCTGAAGGAGATGGGCGCCAAGCGGGTCGGGTTTGAAGATGACGCTATCCTCCACATCGATTACATGACGTTGCGGGACCACCTGGATGACGACGTGGAGCTCATCTCCGTCGGTGAGGCGATCAACGAGATTCGTGCCATCAAGACGCCGGACGAGATCGCGATCATCGAACGAGCGATCCACATCACCGATGAAGCGTTCGAACGCGTCGCCGCCACGATTCAGCAGGGCGACACCGAACGAGCCGTCGCGTTTCGGCTCGACATGGCGATGCGCGAACTTGGCGCAACAGGATATTCGTTCCCAACCATTGTTGCGTCGGGCCCAAACGCTGCCCTGCCCCACCACGAGCCGAGCGATCGGGAGATTCAAGAGGGCGAGCCGATCGTGATCGATATGGGCGCCATGGTCGACGGATACTGCGCCGACCTCACCCGCACCGTCTGGTTCGGCGAACCAAACGACACGCTGCGCGCCATTTATCCCGTCGTTCAACAAGCCCTCGCGGAGACCGAGGCTGAATTGCAGCCCGGTATGTCCGGGCGCGAAGGGGACGGAATCGCGCGCGAGGTCATAGCCGGAGCTGGCTATGGGGAATTTTTCATGCACGGGCTGGGTCATGGCGTCGGTGTTCGCGTTCACGAGGGCCCGAGTATGGCACCACGCGTCGAAGCGCCGCTTCAGCCCGGCCATATCGTGACGATCGAGCCCGGCATCTATCTGCCTGGACAGGGCGGGGTGCGCATCGAAGACGTGGCGGTGATTGAAGAGAATGGCATTCGCGTTCTGACCAGGGCGCCCAAGCTTCAGCTGGACAAATAAGCGAAATGGAGAGCCGATGATTGATACAGGTGGACTTCGAAAGGGATTGACGCTCGACTTCGAGGGCGATCTGGTGAAGGTCGTCGATTACCAGCACGTCAAGCAAGGACGCGGCAGCGCGTTCGTGCGACTGACCCTGCGCAATCTACGCACCGGTTCGACGGTGCAGCAGACCTTCCAGTCGGGTTCGAAATTCCAGACTGCCCGTCTCGAGCGACGTCGCATTCAATATCTCTACTCCGACGACGGCCATTACAACTTCATGGACGTCGACACGTTCGAGCAGTTTCCGTTGAACGCCGAGACGCTCGGCGACACCGTGAACTACCTGGTCGAGAACGAAGTCATCGATCTACTCACGTATCAGGATCAGCCGGTCGACGTGGAGGCACCCATCACCGTCAACCTCGAGGTGACCGAAACCGATCCCGGATTCAAGGGAGATACCGCCACCGGTGGAACCAAACCGGCCACGCTGCAAACCGGCGTGACCGTCACCGTTCCCCTCTTCATCAACATTGGTGACGTAGTGAAGGTCGATACTCGGTCCGGAGAGTATCTCGAGCGAGTGAGTTAGGTGGCATCGACCGTGACAAGCAGCCAGCGACTCACATCAACTGACGGTACAGGCGTTGAAGGCGTAACTCGTGGTTATGACGATCTGACCGGTGCCGTGCGCGAGCTCGTGAACGTCATGCGCGACGGTGGTATCGGTCAGCTCGAGGTTCGTCAGGGTGACCTGCGCATTTCGCTGAAGTCGTCTCGCTTTGTTGAAACTGAGTCGTCACATCACGCGCCCGCCCACGTCGGGAATCACATCGAGGAGAGCGACGAAAAGATCGAGGTAGCTGAAGGCTACGTCGTGACTTCGCCCATGATCGGCACGTTCTACACGGCGCCCGGCCCAAACGAGCGCGCATTCGTCGAGGTTGGCGATCAGGTCGAGGCAGGGCAGACCGTGGCTATCATCGAGGCCATGAAGATCATGAACGAGATCGTTTCTGAGCGTTCCGGCACGGTTGCCGAGTTCTTCGTGAAGAACGGCGAAGCGGTCGAGTACGGCCACCGGCTGATGCGACTGACCTGACGATGTCGAGCATCCGCATGCGCGTTCTCCAGGTTGCAGAGCTGAACGCGTATCTCAAAGACCTGCTGGATTCCGATCCGATCCTCTCGGACGTCTGGGTGCGAGGCGAGATCTCGAACTTCACTCGATCCGCGGCCGGGCACATCTATTTCACGCTCAAATCGGACAGTTCGCAGCTCCGATGCGTCCTCTTCCGCGGCAACGCGCGATTTGTCAGCTTCGTGCCCAATAACGGCGACGCCATCCTGGCCCACGGCAACGTCTCGATCTACGAAGTGTCCGGGCAGTATCAGCTCTACGTCGACATGATCCAGCCGGAGGGAACCGGACTGCTTCAGCTGCAGTTCGAGGAGCTGCGCCAGCGACTCGAGCGAGAGGGCCTCTTCGACGTCTCCCGAAAGCGTCCGCTGCCGCGCTATCCGCGCTGCATCGGCGTGGTTACGTCGTCGACCGGCGCTGTCTGGCATGACATCCAGAATGTTCTGACCAGACGCTACCCACTCTGCGAGCTGATTCTGAGTCCTTCCCAGGTGCAAGGTGCCGACGCACCCGCCTCGATCATTGCGGCGCTGGAAGCATTGCAGCTTGATGGTCGCGCCGAAGTGATCATCGTCGGCCGCGGCGGTGGCTCGGCGGAGGACTTGGCCTGCTTCAACGACGAGAAGCTGGCGAGAGCTATTTTCGCGGCGTCGGTACCGATCGTCTCCGCCGTTGGGCATGAGACCGATTTCACCATAGCCGACTTCGTTGCTGATTTGCGCGCGCCAACTCCGTCCGCCGCTGCTGAAGTGGTCGCCCCTCACATTCGTGAGATGGCCCAGGAGATCGCCGACCGGCATGACCGCGCCCACGACGCGGTCCTCGCGACGTTGCGCGCCGCAAAGTCGGGACTCGATCGCAGTCGTTTTCGCATGAGCCGCGTTGGCCCTGAATCGGCTATCCGACAAGAGCGCCAGCGCCTGGATGCGGTACTCGATACGATGCATGCGCGCATCACATCGCGCGTCACCCTGAAGCGAAATCGAGTAACCGCCACGGCGCGCGAGCTGACGTTGCTCCATCCGCAGCAGATCATGGAGCGCGGCTACGCCATGGTTCTCGACCGTTCAACCGGCGCGCGAGCTCAGTCCGTCACCGCGCTCCATGCCAATCAAGACGTACTGCTGCGATTTCATGACGGCGCCACGGAAGCGACGGTGACCGGGCCAATCGGTGCCGAACGTCGCCAGCCAAGACGAAGGAAGACGAGTGACATGAGCGAGTCGAATGAGAATCAGCCAACGTTTGAAGAGCTTTCGCAGCAGCTTGATGAGGTTCTCGTCCTCCTCGAGCGGGGCGATCTCCCGCTCGAAGACGCGCTCGCCGCATACGAGCGGGGCGTCGTACTCGTGCGTCAATGCAACGACCTCCTCGATCGCGCCGAGATCCGCATCTCCGAACTTTCCACGAGCGTGGCGAACGCCGGACCGGCACGCTATTCTCCTGAGCCGCTCTTCCCAGACGATGACGAGGACGAGTAGTCCTCGGGTTCCTCAGCGTCGCCACCATTCAGTCATCTGACGAATAGCGACTGCCGACACTGCTTGCCACAGCACCTGCGCCCCGAATTCTTCGCAATCTGCTGATCTGCGTTACTATGGCCAAGGCACGGCTCTTCGGGTTGGCTCCTGATTGTTTTCGACGGAGTCGGCTCCGAAACCGCGTCCGAGCAGTCGTTCGCTCGCATTCATCCAGGGAGTATTGTGGATGGCGACAGATTCTCAACAGTCCTTCGCGCCGACCGATCCATCTGGCTGGCGTGATCTCAAATGGCGCATGGTTGGTCCCTTCCGGGCCGGTCGCGTGGTGGCCGTCGCGGGACATCCGACCGACGAGGCGACGTTCTACTTCGGCTCGACCGGTGGCGGAGTGTGGAAAACCGACGACGTCGGACGCACCTGGACCAACATCTCGGATGGCTTTCTAAAACGGGCCTCAGTCGGCGGCATCGCGGTCAGCGAGTCGGATCCCAACGTCATTTACGTTGGCACCGGCGAAGGGACTATTCGCGGTAATGTCTCGCACGGGGACGGCGTCTATAAGTCGACCGACGGCGGCAAGACGTGGACCAACGTCGGGCTCTCCAACACCCGCAATATCGGACGCGTGCGCGTTCACCCGACCAATCCGGACTTGGTCTACGTCGCCGCACTCGGCCATGCGCACGGCCCGAACAAGGAGCGCGGAATCTTCCGCTCTAAGGACGGCGGCACGACGTGGGAGAGCGTCCTCTTCCGCAGCGAAAAGACCGGCGCAATCGATTTGACGATCGACCCGCACAACCCGCGCGTGATCTATGCGGCGTTCTGGCAGACGATGCGCACGCCCTACTCACTCGAGAGTGGCGGTGAGGAGTGCGGCATCTGGCGCACGCTCGACGGCGGCGATACCTGGCAAGACATCACTCGCAATTCGGGGCTGCCACAAGGGACGCTCGGCAAGATCGGCATCTCGGCGTCGCCTGCTCGAGGCGGGACCGTCTACGCGCTCATCGAAGCTGAGGACGGCGCGGTCTTCAAGTCGACTGACCGCGGCGAGACCTGGGAGCGCAAGAACGAGAGCCGCGAACTGCGCCAACGCCCCTGGTACTTCAACCACATCTTCGGCGACCCAACCGACGCTGACACGCTCTGGGTGCTCAACTTCTACACCTGGAAATCGACCGACGGCGGCAAAGAATTCGATCAGATGCCGACGCCCCACGCGGACAACCACGATCTCTGGATCGACCCGCACAATCCGCGACGCATCATCATCGGCCACGACGGCGGCGCGAGCGTCTCGCTCAACGGCGGCGAAACCTGGTCGGACATCTTGAATCAGCCGACAATGGAGTTCTATCACGTCACCACCGACATGCAGACTCCGTATCGCATCTACGGCGCGCAGCAGGACAACACCACCATCAGCCTGCCGAGCCGCTCGAACTACGCCGCCATCACCCAGGCTGAGTGGACCGAAGTGGGCGGTGGCGAAAGCGGCTACATCGCGGTCGACCCACGCGACCCCAACATCATCTTTGCCGGAAGCTACGGCGGGGTCATCACGCGTCTGGACCAGCGCACCGGGCAGCGACGCGGCATCAATGTCTGGCCAGAGGCTATGACCGGCCACGGCGCTAAGGACGTGAAATACCGCTTCCAGTGGACCTATCCGATCATGCTTTCTCCGCACGATCCGGACACGCTCTATATCACGTCGAATATCGTGCATCGCTCTCGCGACGAGGGGCAGAGCTGGGAAAACGTCAGCCCCGACCTGACGCGCAACGACGTCACCAAGATGGAGCCTTCCGGCGGCGTGGTCACGCGCGACAACACGGGCGCGGAATACTACTGCACCATCTTCGCCTTCACCGAGTCGCCGGTGAAGCAGGGCGTGCTGTGGGCCGGATCCGACGACGGACTCGTTCACGTATCACAGGACGGTGGCGATTCGTGGCAGAACGTCACTCCGCCCGACCTGCCCGAATGGGCGCTCATCTCGATCATCGACGCGTCAGCGCACGATGCTGACACCGCCTATGTGGCAGCCACGCGCTACAAGTTGGATGACTTCGCGCCGTACCTCTACAAAACCAATGACTTCGGGAAGACCTGGAGCAAGATCGTCAACGGAATCCCAGAGGATGACTTCACGCGCGTCATTCGAGAGGATCCAGGGCGCAAGGGACTCCTCTATGCCGGAACCGAGACCGGTCTCTACGTCTCGTTGGACGACGGATCAAACTGGCAGCGCTTCCAGGGTAATCTGCCAGTCGTGCCGATCCACGACTTGGTCGTCAAAGACTCCGATCTCATCCTGGCGACGCATGGCCGTTCCTTCTGGGTGCTCGACGACCTGACGCCGATCCGCCTTGCGGCCAGCAGCCAGAAGCAAGCCACGCTCTTCCCGCCGCGACCAACGATCCGCTACGGAACGATTCGAGGTTTCGGTGGTGGTGCCGGCAAAGGGAACCAGTACCAGGGAGTCGCAGCGTCGCTCGTCACCTTCAAGATGGTTGACGGCGGCAACGGCGACAAGGTCCAGAAACTCATGGATGCCGGCGAGAACCCGGCTGACGGCGTCATGGTCCACTATTTCCTGCCGGAATCGGGCGATGACGAGGTGACGCTCACTTTCAGCGATGCCGACGGCAACGACATTCGCTCCTTCAGCAGCAAGCCAGGCGACAACGGCAAGTCCAAGCAGAAGATGGTTCCCGCGAAAGCCGGTGTGAACCGCTTCGTGTGGGACATGCGCTACCCTGACGCGGTGAACGTAGACGGTGCCCTGTTCCGCAGCGGTGGAATCACCGGACCGACCGCACCTCCAGGCAAATACTCGGTCACGCTTAAGGTCGGAGATCAGTCGCTGAGTCAGTCGTTCGATATCGTCAAAGACCCACGAGTCGCGGCGACCCAATCAGATTTCGACGAGCAGTTCAAGCTTCTGCTGAAGATTCAGGAGAAGCTCTCGGCGACTCACAAGGGCGTGAACCAGATTCGCGAGGTGCGCTCGCAGGTGGAAGCCTGGGAGAAGCGAACGGCGGATCGGGATGACGCCGTGCCGGTGCACGAAGCGGCTCAGGAACTGAAGAAGTCGCTCAACGACATCGAGGCGGAGCTGATCGAGAGTAGACTGCAGGTCTCGAAAGACCCGCTCCACTTCCCGTTGAAGCTGAACAATCAGCTCACCGCACTGGCAAGTAACGTAGCTAGCGCCGACGGAGCACCGACCAAGCAGGAGTACGAGGTCTTTGAAGTGTTGTCGCAACGTGCCGACAAGCAGATCGAGGCGCTAAAGGCACTGGCCGAGAACGACCTTGCCCGCTTCAACCGTCTCATCTCCGAGACGTCGATGCCGTTGATCGGGTAGCGATCGGGCACCGCTGGGCCAATCACGGCCCAATCCGGTATCACGCGACGAGACGCAACAACGGGCGATCAAGTGATCGCCCGTCGTCATCGCCCGCTTTTTCCGGCAAAAGCATTTTTCAGAGCGTGCGCACATGGACAAGGGTTAGGGAGTGCTGTTGAACCCGAAGGGCGTCATAAATGTCGCCCCTACGGTGAACAATCGTAGGGGCGACATTTATGGCGCCCAGCTGTTGGTCCATTGGGTAATCCTTCTGCAAGCTGCTCTAACGTTGCTTAGTGCGCGACGCTCTTACCGTCGATCGGGGGTGAGCCGTCGTGACCGGCTGGTGGGCCGCCTCGTGGAGTGTCTCGCGGAACCGAATTCAGCTTACGGTAGACGATCAGCGACTCCGGATCGACCGCGCCTTTGTTGCGCATGGCGATGCTGAAGATGATGTGGAGCGGAATCGCCAGCACCGAAAAGAGCCACGCGTATGCCGCCGCGATCACCGAGCAGACAACCATATACATGCCAACCGACCAAAACAGAATGAAGGTGGTGTCGACCACTGTTGGATGACCCAGACTGTCTTTCGTCGTCGCCAGGAAGACATCAGCCCGCATGCGCAGCCCATTGAAGAAGTAGAAGAACGCCGCGGTGAAGATGAAGGTGATGGCGAGCATGCCTATGCCGTGCTGCCGCCGGGCGTATATCAGCGCGACGCAGACCAGTGAGATTCCGATCAACGCGAACGTGATGAATCGCACGAGATCTGACGGAATCGCCGTGTCGAAGACGTCCGACTTGTAGCGCGTGCTGGCGCTCAGACTATAGCCGAGAAGCTGGCGCCAGTTGTCGAAGGTGGCGATCCACAACGGCAGGAAGACGGCGAGAATCAACGCCGTGCGCCCAACGATGCGCCAAAAGAGCTTCTTCTCGGTCCAGTAATCACGTACTCCAGACCAGTGGCGCTGGGCAAAGAGCCCAAGGAAGACGAGAAACATGATCGTCAGCGGGAAGTCACCGGAAACGAATTTGTAGAGCATATCCCCACCAGCTAATCACACCGAAAACGGCCAACGGTCAATCGCGGGCTAAGTGTACTCGGCGGACCGTCATCTTTCGATGTGAAATCGACTTGGCAACTACGCCAGCCGACCGCCAAGCGGCTCGCCGCCCAGCACGTGAAAGTGGAGGTGGTCGACCGATTGCTGCGCATCGCGGCCGACGTTCGTCACAAGCCGATAGCCCGACGCATCGATCCCTTCTTCACGCGCGATTTGGATCGCCGCGTGCACCAGCCGGCCGGGCAGCTCAGGTTCGGAATCTGCCGCATCGATCAGCGACGTGTAGTGCCGGTTTGGCACGAGCAGCACGTGCACACGGGCTTGAGGTGAGATGTCCCGAAACGCAGTGACGTCGTCGTCTGAATAGAGAATGTCGGCCGGTGCATCGCCCGCCACGACCCGGCAAAATATGCAGTCTGAAGCCACCTCGTGTCCTTTCGCGTTTGAGGTCCGGAGTATACTCGCGTCGATACGAGAGCGGGGTGCATGCCTGAGCTTCCAGAAGTCGAAACCGTACGACGTAACCTGCAGTCGCTTATCACCGGCGCGGTTATTCGCGATGTTGAGCTTGGCAAATTTACGGGCTGCATTGCCCAGCCGGAACCGAACGAGTTCGTTGTGCGTCTTCGTGGACAGCGAGTCGCTGGAACCGATCGGCGCGGCAAGAATCTCTTCATTCTGCTGGAATCGGGCGACGCCATTGCGATCCACTTGCGCATGACTGGCGATCTCACCGTCGTTTCCCCCGACGAACCGCGCGGCAAACACCATCACCTGGCGTTCGCGTTGGACGACGGACGCGAGCTGCGCTTCTCTGACACGCGCAAGTTTGGTCGCCTGCGGCTCTTGACCCCGCCTGAATTCGCGGAATTCAGAGCGACGATCGGACCAGAACCGCTCGACGACGACCTAACGGCTCAACGACTCTTTGACATGCTCCAGCATCGCGGTCGCGCCATTAAGTCGCTGATCATGGATCAGGTGTTTCTGTCCGGTGTCGGCAACATCTACGCAGATGAAGCGCTGTATGCCGCCAGGATCCATCCGATGCGCCCGTCGAACTCGCTTTCACCCGACGAGGTCGCCGGGCTGCTCACCGCGATCCGCGTCGCGTTCCTGGACGCGCTGGGACGTGGTGGCACGACGATTCGCGACTACCGCAACGGCCTCGGCGAGCGTGGCGAGAACCAGGATTACCTGCAGATCTACAGCCTCAACGAAGGTGATCCTTGCCCGCGCTGCGGAACGCCGATCAATCGCATCGTTGTTGGCCAGCGCGGCACGCGCTTCTGCCCCAATTGCCAGCCCGCCCCAGATCAGGCGTAGGCGCGGTCGATCTCAGCCAGCACATTGGCGTCGTTCGGATCGAGCACTGGGTACTCCGCCTCGATCAGCTCCGTGTGCTTCATTCCGGCTCCCGTCGCAAAGAGGATCGTCTCGTCCGACGCCTTCAGGAACCCGTTGGCTCGAAGATTCTTGGCGGCCGCCACGACCGCGCCGACCTCCGGCGAGGCGAAGATGCCTTCCTTCGACGCCAACTCCCGCACTCCGGTCATGATCTCGTCGTCACTGACGGCGATGCATGTGCCACCACTCTCGCGCACGGCATCCAGGATCAAGTAATCGCCGATCGCCACGGGTACACGCACGCCTGGCGCGATGGTCTTCGCGCCCTGCCACAGCTCGGCATGACGCTCGCCCTTGTCGAACGCACGCACGATCGGCGCGCAGCCCTCGGCCTGCACCACGATCATCTTCGGGCGCGCGGAGCCGATCAAGCCCATGGCTTCCAGCTCAGCGAAGGCCTTCCACATGCCGACGATGCCGGTGCCGCCGCCGGTCGGATAGATGATGGCATCCGGCAGACCGCCAGCCCAGCTGCTCCGCCAGCTCAAGACCCATCGTCTTCTTGCCTTCGGCCCGATACGGCTCTTTCAACGTCGAGACGTCGAACCAACCTCGTGCGTCGCAGCCGATCTTGCCGATTTTGCCCGCATCGTTGATCAGGCCATTGACCAGGAAGACTTTCGCGCCATACGCGGTGCACTCGGCCTTCATGACCGACGGCGCATCCTGCGGCATGAAGACGTAGGCGTCCAGATCCGCCGTTGGCCGCGTAGGCCGACATGGCCGCGGCAGCGTTGCCGGCAGACGGAATCGAGACCGCCGATGCCCCGAGCTCTTTGGCACGCGAGACCGCCGCTGCCAGTCCACGCGACTTGAAGCTGCCAGTCGGATTGCGGCCCTCATCCTTGACCTTGAGCCGGTCGTAGCCGAAAGCGGCGCCGAGTCGCGGAGCGTCCAGGATCGCCGTGCCGCCCTCGCCGAGCGTGAGTGCATTGGCTGGATCCTGAACCGGCATGATCTCGTGGTAACGCCAGAGGTTCCACGGACGAGTGAGCAAGGATTCCTTGGTCATCGCTTTGGCCGCGGCGGCCAGGTCATAGCGCGCGTACAGAACCTTGCCGCACTCCGGGCAGGTCGTAATCAAGTGGTCGGTCGAAAACGTCGCACCACAATTGGTGCATTCGAGGTGGGTCAAATGGCTGTACACAACAACTCCTGCTCGTCTCACTCGTCAGCGTGTCCAGGCGCGCGCCACCTTGGATTGTAGCCGAACTTCAGAGGTTGGCGCGTATCGCGCCCCGCCAGCCCACCGAGATGTGGGGATTCAGCGCAGGGTGCGTTCGCGACAGCGACGTCAAATTGATCTGATTGTAGAAGCTGCCCGTCATCGCACAAATATTAACGCAAATCGCAAGATTTCGGTACCAAATCGTCTTGATTGGTCCCATTAAACTCTGTACAGTCACGTTGCATTGAGCGCCTCTGACCCTCACAAGCATGAACTCGGTACTCGAATCGCGAGCCGTGTGTGAGGCCAGTTGCGCGCTCCTGCAGCGGACGTTGCGCCAATCCGCGAGATCGCGTACAGAACTGACTTTCGACTTACGCAGGAGGCTTCACTTGTCAAACCCGCGTGGCTTGCTCGGACCTCGACCAACAGTCTGGGCCTTGTTTCGAGCCTTGTTGTTTGCCTCAGTTCTTGTCGCTCCTCAGCTGGGGACAGTCAACCAGGCCGCCGCGGCTGACAATCCTGAATACTGGGTGTCCGCCTACACAATCCAAACTATCAGCGCCCAGGTCGGCACCGCGTTCCCAACCACTCAAGTTCGCGTAACCAAGTACTCCGATATACACACGGCCGTTGCCGGCGTCACCATTACGTGGACAGTGACCCCTGCTGGAAACGGAGCGAGCGCGACGTTCGCCGGCAATGCCCTATCGGCGACGAGCGTAAGCGGCAACAACGGTGTGGCAACCTGCCCGACACTCACGGCGAACAATACGACCGGAAGCTACCCGATGGAGGCTCGAGCAACTGAGCCGTTCTTTCCGAATCTCGCTATACCGAGCAACTTTTCCCTCACCAACATCGACGCTGCGGCTAACAAGGTGTTGAAGATCAGCGCTGGTGACGGTTCGCTGCAAGCCGCCAAGGTCAACACGAGCTACACATCACCGTTCTTCGCCATCGCATTCGACGGCAACAACAATCTCAAATCGGGGGTGACTGTCGTCTTCACCGCGCCATCATCCGGCCCGAGCGGCGTTTTCAGCGACACACACACGAACACGACCACGGCCGTCACCAACGGCACCGGCGTCGCCACATCCGCGACGTTCACCGCAAACGGGTCAGCCGGATACTATTCTGTCGATGCGACCGTCGACGGATCACAGACCGTTGACGGTGATCCACGCAGCACGTCCTTTGGCATCAGCAACTCATTCACCGACGTCCTAGGAGTCCCCTACACAATTAGCGTGTCGTCAGGCGGCGGCGGCGCTTCGACGAATACAACATTCGCGGAAAACATGTCCGTGGTCGTGCTTGATGGAGCTCTTGCATACGTCCCTGGAGCCACCGTCACATTTACCGCACCGGCTTCCGGTCCATCGGGGACATTCACAAACGGCACCAACACGTACTCCACCACCACAAATTCCACCGGGATTGCAAGCGCACCAGCGTTTACCTCAAACTCGATCTCGGGCGGTTTTTCGGTTGATGTTACAGCGACAAAGAACAACGTCTCGGCGACGACGAGCATCGCATTCTCGGTCGGTCGCGTGCGAACCATTACTACGCTGGCTGCTTCTCCGAGCGGCAGCTCAGTCTATGGTCAGCAAACGGTCTTGACCGCCACCGTCACCCCCGTTGAAGGCAACGCTGTGCCAAGTGGGCCTGTGACATTCAACCTGGGAGGCAATCCGATTTCCACCTGCACCGGCGTGACACCGTCAGGCGGTGTAGCCACCTGTACGCTGGACACCGGGATCGAGAGCACGTGGCTGACACCCGGTCAGTACAGCTTCACCGCCGACTATGCAGGTGATCCGATCTCCACTCAGCCGAGTTCGTCGACCGCTCTTTCCTACACGGTCAACAAGGCCGACACATCCGTTTCCATCGAGTCGTCAGAGCCCGCATTCGTCCTCGTGAACAACCAGGTCACATTCACGGTGACCGTGTCACCGGTCTCGCCTGGCCGCGGAGTTCCACCTGGAACGGTGACGATGACCTCAAGCGACGGAACGCTGATCAACGGGAGAAACTCTCTGACGCTGTCGGCGGGATCCACCCAGATCACGGTGACGTTCACGCAGACGGGCGACCCACTCATCTCGGTGACCTACAGTGGCAACTCCAATTTCAACGGGAGCAGCAATAGTCTGACCCAGCACGTCTACTCGATTCCCGAGGTCACCGTTGATCCACAATCTGCGACCGTGATCGTCCCGAACCAGGCGAGCTTCACTGCGTCGGCGACTGGATACCCTGTTCCCACCGTGCAGTGGCAGGTCAGCACTGACAATGGCGCTTCGTTTACCGATATCCTCGGCGCCACAACCACCACGTACAGCTTTGCCCCAGCCGTAAGCGACGATCAGAACCAGTATCGAGCCGTCTTCACCAATGCGGCCGGCTCGGATACGAGTCTCGCGGCCGTTCTGACCGTGCGCCAGCCACCGTCCTTCACCAGCGCTGACTCGACGGTGTTCACCGTCGGTACAGCCGGCAGCTTCCAGGTGACGGTCGACGGCTATTTGCCCCCCACTGTGTCGCTGAGTGGGACATTGCCTTCCGGCGTCGCGTTCGATCCAACCACGAACGAGCTCTCAGGAACTCCTGACGTCGGCACTGGCGGCAAATACGTGGTCACTCTCACCGCCACCAACGGGGTAGATCCAGACGCGACGCAGTCGTTCACACTTGAAGTGACGGAGGCTCCGCTCTTTACCAGTGGCGATTCCGCGACGCTCACCGTCGGTACAGCCGGCAGCTTCCAGATGTCCACCAGTGGGTATCCAGGTTCCACCTTCAGCACCGTAAGCACGCTTCCGTCAGGTGTCACACTCGATTCGACTGGACTTCTCTCCGGCACACCTGGAGCCGGGACGGCCGGCATTTACGTCCTCCAGGTCGTGGCGACGAACAGCATTCAGCCGGACGCAACACAGAGCTTCACGCTCACGGTCAACCAACGCCCCGGCTTCACCAGCGCAGATGCGACCACGTTCACTGTTGGCTCAGTCGGCAGCTTCGAGGTGTTGGTTGACGGATATCCAACGCCGTCGGTTTCTTTGAGCGGGACGCTGCCAGCCGGGGTCACGTTCGATCCAACCACGAACCTGCTGGCGGGAACTCCTGCTGTCGGAACTGGTGGCACCTATGACGTGACCTTCACCGCGACCAACGGCGTCTCTCCCGACGCGACGCAGTCGTTCACGCTGACGGTCAACGAGCCGCCTGTGTTCACCAGTGCAGACTCAACCACGTTCACCGTCGGCACGGCTGGCAACTTCCAAATGACGGCAAGCGGCTTCCCGGACTCGATCTTCAGCACCGTGAGTGCGTTGCCAACCGGGGTCACGCTTGACTCCACCGGACTTCTTTCGGGGACGCCTGCGATTGGGACGGCCGGAGTCTACGTGTTGCAGGTCGTGGCGACCAACGGGATTCAACCGGACGCTACGCAGTCATTCACGCTCACGGTCAACGAATCTCCCTCGTTCACCAGTGCCGCCGCCACGACGTTCACCGTCGGATCGGCTGGGAGCTTCCAGGTCACGGTCCACGGGTATCCAACGCCGACCGTGTCGCTGAGCGGTTCCTTGCCTTCCGGCGTCACATTTGATCCGACTACGAATGCTCTCGGAGGCACTCCAGCGGTTGGCACTGGCGGTACGTACGCTGTGACTCTCACAGCCACCAACGGAGTCGATCCCGATGCCACTCAGTCGTTCACGCTGACTGTCGACGAACCACCAGCATTTACGAGCGCGGATAGCGTAGTGTTCTCTGTCGGCAATGCCGGCAGCCTCCAGATGGCGGCAAGCGGTTACCCAGCCTCGACCTTCAGCACCGTGAGTGCGTTGCCGTCAGGCGTCACGTTCGACTCGGCAGGGCTGCTTTCAGGCACACCGGCAGTTGGGACGTCCGGTGTTTACATCCTCCAGGTCGTGGCCACCAACGGCATTCAGCCGGATGCCACCCAAACCTTCACGCTGACGGTTCACCGTCCACCCAGCTTTACCAGCGCCGATTCGACCACCTTTACGATCGACGCTCAGGGGACCTTCACCGTCAGTGCGGAGAGTGATCTGGCTCCGACGCTCAGTCTCTCAGGCACGCTCCCAACCGGAGTGAGTTTTGACGCGACGACCGGTGTGCTGTCCGGTACTCCAGCGCACGGGACGGTTGGTAGCTACTCTCTGACGTTCACGGCAACCAACGGGATCAATCCTGACGCGGTCCAATCCTTCACCCTCACGGTTGCGAGGGCGGCCGGCAGCGTGAGCATCTCGAATCTCCCAGTGACCGGCAAAGTCGGCCACGACTTCACTCCGACCTACACCGTTCTGGGAGATGGAACGCCGTCAGTCACCTCACTTTCGACCTCGTTTTGCACGGTGGCCAACGGCGTGGTGAGCTTCGTTGGAGCGGGAACGTGTGAGCTGCAGTCGTCGGTCGCTCAGGGAACCGACTACCTGGCTGCGGACGGGCCGGTCCAAACGGTAAACGTCGTCGTGAATTCTGATCCAGTGATCACGTCCTTCACCGGACCGGCCAATCCAGTCGTCATCACGGCATCGGTCAACGTGGTCGCCACGTTCACCGACGTTGATACGCTCGACACCCATACCGCGACGATCGACTGGGGTGACGGCACCACGTCCACCGCGTCCGTGTCCGAGGCGAATGGATCGGGAAGCGCGATCGCCAGTCACACGTACAGCGCAACCGGTCTCTACACGGTTTCAGTCACGGTCGCCGACGGAGACGGCGGGACGGCCGTGACAACGCTCGCAAGTCAAGTCGTCATCAACGATCCAACCGCTGGGTTCATCTCCGGATACGGGCAGTTCCAGTGGTCGGCCGGCTCGTACGTGGCAAACCCGTCGCTGTCGGGGACAGGGAGCTTCCAAATCTCGTCGAACTATATGATCGCAACCGGGGCGCCAAATGGTTCGACTTCGGTGCAGATCCAGACTCCGAGCCTTCGCTTCTCCAGTACATCATACGCCTGGCTCATCGTCTCAGGATCGAAAGCAATGATTCAGGGAGCCGGCACACTGAACGGCACCAGTGGTTACTCCTTCCTGGTGTCGGTGAACGACGGGCAGACAAGCGGCGGTGGCGGGGTTGATCGATTCCGCATCAAGATATGGAACACCGGAACTGGAGCGGTTGTCTTCGACAATCAACTTGGCGATGAGAATGGCGCCGACCCGACTGTAGCGATCCGAAGCGGAAGCATCACGCTTACGCACTTCAACTTGACCGCGATTTTTGGCGGTATCTCACCAATACGGTGGCAGACATTTTGGCCACGCTGATCACGGCGAACCTGAGCATGGGGCGGCGCGATGGGCCGCCCCGCGGACTCGCTCGCATCCAGCCATCTCGATTTTCGGCCTGAATCGAGCGCGCGCAGATGATTTGTTCCAGGACCTTTGCTCTCTGGACTGCGATATGAGCCACTGCTATACTCATGGGCACAAACAAACGCGGGTGTAACTCAGCTGGAAGAGTGTCTGCTTCCCAAGCAGAATGTCGTGGGTTCGAGTCCCATCACCCGCTCCAGAACGACGAGAACCGGCCACAAGTTGGCCGGTTTTTGGTTCCGAACCGGTGATTAGGGCCGGATCTGCGTCAACTCGCCTACGCCCTTGAAGGCGGGTGACATTTCATCCCGGAGCCGCGGTTTCGAGTGCACCTGAACAGGCAACTTCCATGATCCGACGGGCGCTCACTCCTCGATCTTGTTCCAAGTCAGCGCATTACGGTACTCCGTAAAGAATTGTCCGAGAAGGTAATCAATTTCGTCCCGGCAGTCAGCTAGGTACTTTCGAACATAGCTATCGTATTCAGGCGTTCCCTCTCGTAGACCTCGACGACTTATCTCTGAGTCAAGCTCCCGGTAATGCCTATCCCAGTATTCACGAATCTTGCTATTGTGCAGCTGTCGACGACTCTGAAGTTCGGTGGAGATGCCTCGCATGTTTGAGAACTCATTGAGTTCGTCCGCCCGGAATACGCCCGGATAGCGATCGAGCACTTGAAGCTCAATCGCGTGATGGACCTGGCCTCCTGATTCGACACCCAGTCGCCTGGCAAATCCTTCCCTAAGTGAAGAGTCGAACACTTTGCGCGCCGCTTCTGCACTGCCTCGGGACGCGGGTGGACTAGGGCGCGGCTGAGAGATCGGTTTTGTTGTTGTGTCAGTCTCTTCAACAATGCCTCGCTCGATCATCTCATCGACACCGGAGTCGATTTTCCCCGCCTCATAGCCCGGTACGTCCTCAACGACTTCACTGGCGACGCGACGCGGCGCCTTGGAGCCATCCAGTCCCTCCGCGATCACCTTCTCTGCTTTACGTGTGAGACCTGCAATATCGCCCAGCTTCGTACCAACAGCAGCGCCGTCGGTGGCAACGGCCAGCACAATGTCGCAGATGATCGGACCAAGGAGCTTCCCGATCTGGAACGCAAAACTGGGTGCTGACAGTTCCGTGAGCGCCACCAACTCTTGATTCAGATTTCGCCCCAGTGCCCGGCCCATTTCCAGAGCGAACTCCTCCCCGCCGGGTGATGCCAGAACGTGCGCCAGGTCGAATGCGGCCGTGATCGCCTCTTCCAAGTTCGCGAGCCCGATCAAGGTATCGAGCGACGTCTCTACGATTCCATCGGTCATCCCCGCATATACGACGGGCGCAAGTGGATAGCAGAGAGTGATCAGGCGCTGCAAGTCCTCCTTCTGCGCATCACTTAGTCGACTTTCGCTGATGGCATGTGCGAGACCCATGAAGAACGCGGCTCCGCTCTGACCCAACTGAACCGACGCGTCGAGAGCATTCCCGGGGGCTTCGGCGACACCTTCCATCACTGGTCCATACAGGGTTCCACTAGCACCATATACGTTTCCAGCCAGCGGAGGCGGAGCGCCTCCATACGGATCCGGCGATATGCGATCGAACTCACCGTTCGACATCTGCTCCGCCGCAGCCTCCTCCAATGCGTTCGCTTCGAGACGTATTTCCTCGCTTGCCGTGCTTACCCGCTGAATTTGAGCTTGCACGGCGTCGAACAGAGCGCGATACCGAGTCTCGTCGCCAGGATTGGTGATATGGAAGCTGGCCAGAGCGTTGCGGAGCCTGTACAGGAACGGTAGATCGCTGACTCCAAGAATAATGGAGCGCGCCTGCTCTTCAGGAATCGTTGCCAGGTACTTGGCATACGCTGTAGTTCCGGAGTTCGTTTCACGCGGGATCTGAACTGATTCCGATACCGTCTGTTCGGCTCGCTGGATACGTGTCTGGCCAGCGGCTTGTTGAGTCACATGTGTCAGTTCATGCGCGATCAGGCGCTGACCCTCAGCCGACCCAGGCGCGTACTGGTTTGCACCAAAGACGATCTTCGTACCCACGGTATAAGCTCGAGCGCGGATGCTGTCCGCGGCCACAGCCGCGCGTTCGTCGGCAAAGATTCGCACGTTTCTGAAATCAAACCCGAATCGTGGTTCCATCATCGCCCGCGTTTCGGGGGAAATCGATTCACCGACTGACGCACGCATTTGCGGTACATCGCCAGGAACGGTGGCCGACCCCGAATTGTCCGCGTGAGGCCGTGACGCAGCCGATCCAGTTATAGGAGCATCGGCGGATCTGAGTGACGGACGTGACCCGGCGCCGGAAGGTGGCACAATCGCGGCACTGTTGGCTGTCGACGCAACTACGCGCTCGGCCATCCGATCGGCTTCGTGCTCGGCCGCATCGTTGGGCGGACTGATCGGCACCAGTTGCTGGATCAGTGACGGCCACGGGCGCTCTTCAAACGGCGATCGGGCATCACGCGTCCTCGATAGCCAGCTCGAAGAGTCTTGGTCGCGATGTGGGAGTCTTCGTCGCGGTTCACGTTGTTGGTAAATTCTCATGCGCGCTCCACAACGCTGATCAAAGACGTGTGCTGCCTGAAGTGGCCAAAAGGGCTGCGCATATGGGCAGCGGGTTAATGTGGGGCTCCTCGTGTTGGCTCGGGCCTTCGTCCGGAAGCAGTGACGATGAGAGAAGCCGGTGAAACCTGGTTGTATAGAAAGCGACCTGCCCCACCAGCACCGTCAACATAAGCTTGGGAGGCTGGCTCCGCGGGCGCGAAAACCAAAAGAACATCTTGTCGCCTGAAGAAACACGCCAGCGCACCATGACACCAGATTTCCCTGATTAACGAAGAATCAGGTGTTCCCGGGTACCGCCCTTGTGTTCGGCGTTTTCATCAACCGTGTGTAGCGCTCAATTGTGCCCGACCCGTACGCGACGGTCTTGAAAACAGAGGCCACGCCAAAAGCCGCTGCTCCGAAGAGCGCCACCCGAATGTCGTCGCCGATCATCCACGCCCAAAAGCCGAAGAATATGGTGAACCGTAGGCCCACACCGAGAGAAAGCCACCAACGCCGATTCTCATGCCAGGTGGCGAGGGACTCGATCCAGGTAAGGAGCAAAAGGGCGTCGAGGAAGGCAAACGCGCCGATGAAGAGGCACGCAGCAATGGCCTCTGTCAGGTAGAGCCCTCCCAACCGGGCGATGACCGCGGCGCCGGCGATCGCGAACCCGCCCGAAAGACATGCCGCCAGCCAGACGTGTCTCAAGCGCCACATCCCGAACCGATCCATTAAGACAGTCAGTACCTGAAAATCCATGAAGCTCGGCTCCGATTGCGGCTCGATTCAGGTGGACGTTGACACAACCATCTTACGCGGGGCCGCAAATCGAGGTCAATCGAACTTCCTTCCTACTCACCGTCGAGCCGCGTGGCTGTCGACGTAGCTTAAGCGCCGACGTCGCACGCGGAACGTGCGACGTCGGCTGGGGTTACATGGAGTTGAGCTCAGTATTGGCTCGATTCCATGCCATACAGACTTGAATTGTTGATGTCGCCATATGGGTAGCCCGACCCACCGACTGGCTTCGGCGGTAACGACATTTGCTCAGAGATGCTGCCCCAGAGGTCCTTGCACAGGTCGTTCCAATTCGAGACGACGCTGTTGATCTCGCCGTTGATCTTCTGGCGATCCGCATCTGATTTGGCATGATCGCGCTTGTCGATGAGTTTGTTGTACTGGTCTTGTAGCGCGCGACAGCCCTGCTGGAACGTATCTCCACCTGGTGGAACGCGCTCGGCGGCTGCGTTGTTCAGCGTAACTCCAAGGGCACTCAGCAGCGAGATCGCGACCAGTCCGGCGAGAATCCCGCGGACGACGGTCGACGTTGCACGGTAGCGAGTTACTTGGGAAGTCGGGAACATGAGTGACACCTTTCTTGGGTCTTGGGACGGTTCGCTAACCTGCAGGTGTCACTTATATTAGTCTGAGGAAATTGCAATCGCAGCCAAACGCTTTACAGTAGGCGGACAGACCAACCATTCCGATAAAAGCGGAATATGTCGAGAGGGACAGGATCAACCGCGCCCCGCGAGCCTACTCCGACAGGCGAACCGTGACGAGTCCTCCGGCCCCAGGGGTCCAACCGTTGGAGCCGTCCCACGCATCGAGCCCGCTGACCTGAATGTCATAATTCTCGAGTAGAACCCCTTCATGTGCGTTTGCGTGGCTCTGAGTGACCAAAAAAGCTCCGATTGTCACTACGTAGAACTGCCCATTTGAAGCTTGCGACGCGATCGGAACGATAAGCACACAGCCGTTTGGGTCAGTGGTACCGACGTCGCAGCCCTGAATGCCATTGACGCGAACTCGTGTCGGGCCGGCCTTAACGCCCGTCAATGTGTCAAACCAACCGGGGATCGACTTCCCGTAATTGGAGTCTGGGTCACTCAAACCTTTGAAGCTGTTGCTTTTATTGCCGCAATCAGCGACCTGCGGACCGTGCAGAGTGAACGTTTGGCCGTAGGCCGCCGGGTTGATCGTGTAGCTCCCACTTCCACCCGAGCCCCCACCTCCAGTTGCCGTGCCTGTAGCTGTAGCAGATGGAGTCACGCTCGGGTCCGGAGTTGGAGTCGT
Organism: uncultured Chloroflexia bacterium; assembly: GCA_963815715.1. Classification (GTDB taxonomy): domain Bacteria; phylum Chloroflexota; class Chloroflexia; order Thermomicrobiales; family Thermomicrobiaceae; genus CALAGB01. The sequence goes on from CAWFHU010000003.1 coordinate 143,482, forward strand.
CTTCTTTTTGAGCAGCACGACCTGATATGAGGACCCGGTATAGATCGGATAGTCAAGCGTCGCGGCGACCGGCTGACTACCAGTCGACTCCGATGCCGTTTGCGATTGAATAATTGACAACGAGCCACCGTTTGCAAGATCGGTGTCCAGACCGCAGACGATGAACGGACTGTCTGAACCCAGGCCAGTGGTGACCGCCTGAACATGCGCGGTCGCGCTGGCAGACGTCGAGACGGTCTTCGGCGCTCCCGGGACGATTCTGATGAAATACGTATCGTGTTTCTCGGTCACAGTGACATGTACGCCTGTCGCGTTAGATGGAACTGCGACGTTGCACTTGGCGATATATTGATCGTCGTCATCTACGTAGTAACAGTCGTAAGTCTGCGACGTAGTTGCACTCATCGTGTTCTGGCTAACCATTGAGGCGACGTCGGTGTTCGCTGCTAGCCCCGGATTGCTGGTGCTCCAGGTGGCGAGAACATGCGCACCTGCGAGGGCCGCCGAATCCGCCGCATTCTGAACGGTCCGGCGTTCAGCAAAGGCAACGCCGAGATCGACCGCGAGGCCGATCATCGCGGTCATGCTGACGGCCAAAGCCGCCACCATGATGATGATCTGGCCTTTGGACGCTCTTCGAAGTCTCGATTTGGTTGTTGGTTCGTTCATACGTTTTGTTGCCTCAACCGTACTCTGAGTGCCGATCTATCAAAATCTACGGCGAATGGTGGATGAAGCTTATACCCCATTAGTCACGAGTCTTAGTCGCCATTCGGCTACCCATCACTCACAAAGTCCTCTCGACGTGGCTAGGGATCGGTCTTTCCCACGCAACCTCCAATATGCTGTAATCCTGTGAAGCCGTGGGATAGTCGTCGCGCCCGTGGTCGCCGAACACTTACGACAGTCGCTCTCAACGGCGATACGTCGAAACGACGAGCATGTGGTATGGCACGGTCTCGAGTGCGGACTTGTGAGATCGAGACCTTGTCGGCGACGAGATGCACGCATGACGGTGCGGCCTATCCGGCGGCAGATTGTGCTAAGCGAGACAGTTCCGTCTGGAAATCAACGTGAATCGGGAGCAGTGTTCAACATGCGCTTCTTGCGGCGCCGAAGCGAAAAAGAGCCAGGAAACGACACCTACGAGCAGCGACTGCGCGCCATCGGACGTCAGATCGACCGGGACAAGATGCGGTTCACGCTCCTGGTTGAGTCACCAGACGGATTCTTGTTGAAGGCAGACGAGATTTCCGACCGCATGCTCGGCGACGTCCAGCCCGCGTGGGTACCACGCTCGTTCTGGCTGAATGACGCGGACATCAAGATCATCCTCGATGAAGCGCGCAACGCACGGAAACGCTAGAGCGTGCACGGCTACCGGTGTTCCTCGACTCCAACCTGCTGGCACATGTCCCGCACCGGGCACGTTGAGCACTTCGGACGCGTGCCAGTGCAGACGTGTTTGCCGAACGGCACGAGCAGCCGATTCAAATCGATCCATTTGTCACGCGGCAGCGCCTGCTCCAACGACTCGCTGGTAGATTCCGGCGAGTTCGAGTGCACCAATCCCCACCGATTGGTAATGCGATGGACGTGTATATCGACCGCAACGTGCGGTTCGCCACACGCAATTCCGAGCACCAAGTTGGCACATTTGAGCCCAATTCCCTTGAACGCCATCAGGGATTCTTGATCGCAAGGAATCTCCCCCTCGTATTCGTCAACCGATTGGTGCGCGATCGCCAGAATCTGCTCGGCCTTGGCGGCGTGAAACGAGCTCTGGCCTATGAGATCATCGATCTCGGCGACGCTGAGCTTCGTCATCTCGGCCGGTGTGCGAGCGCGTTCGAAGAGGCGTCGCGCCAGGACCAGGCTCACCTCGTCGCGCGTGCGAATGGAGATCATGCAGGCGACCAACTGCTCGAAAGCAGAATCGAACCCGTCTTGTGCCAATTCGAAGAGCATCGCGGGCGGAAAGGGCTTGATAGCGTGTTCGATTCGGTCGAACGCCTCATCCACATCAAACGCTTTCTTGGCCATTCGAGAACACCTCAAGTCTCTCCGGCTCAGGACTCGTGGCCGGCTGACTGCTCCTCACGCAGAAATTAATCCAGGTGACGCGGAATTTATCGCTCGGCCGGTCGGTTAGCCCTGACAACAGCCAGAATTGAACGAGGATAAGACGCGAGGAGGGTCTTTGACTGCCAACCCTGAATATCCACACACTGATTTTGAACGGGTGGGGCCGCCCGTCGGTGCGCGCTTTCCGAACATTATTCTTCCTGACCAGCACGGGAACATGATCGACCTTCATGAGCATCGCGGAAACCGCCGCGCCGCAGTCGTCTTCTACCGCAGCGCGAGCTGGTGACCATACTGCAAAACGCAGCTCGTTGAGCTGCAGCGAAAACATGCTGAATACGAGAACGCGGATATCGCCGTGGTGGCGATCAGCTACGACCCGGTCGACGTCCTTTCGTCCTTCGCTTCAAGGCATGGCATCGAGTATCCGTTGCTGTCTGACGTCGGGAGTCGAGCGATCCGGGAGGTCGGACTTTTCAACCATCAGATCGTTCAACAGCAGGTTGCCAACGGATTCCCAGTGCGCGAGACCTACTTCGGGCTGCCGTATCCAGGCACATTCGTGCTGGACGAAGCAGGTGTGGTTCGCGATCGCTGGTTCGAGCAGAACTATCGTGTGCGCCCGACGCCGTCCGCCATCTTCGAGGAGAGTTTTGGTGCGGAAGGGGCCGCGGCAGTCGAGGCCGAGGGGCACGCAGGTGACCTCGCCGCGCGAGTGTGGGCGGGAACCGATACGTATCACCCGCTTCAGCTTCTGAATTTGAACGTCGATCTGGCGATTCCAGACGGTCTTCACATCTACACAACTCCGATCCCAGACGGATACGTGCCACTCTCGATCGCGATCGACCCGATAAACGAGCTCAACGTTCGGGAGCTCAAGCAACCTCCATCCAGGCGTTTTCACATGGAGGCGCTTGGGGAAACGTTCCAAATTCTTGAGGGCCATGCGAGGATCCGCGTTCCGATCGTGTTGAGCAAGAACGTTGGAGACGTCGATCTCACCTTGACGAATCGGCTACCAGGCATGCAGCGATGTTGAATGCTTCACGCCCGGCGAGATCTCGCTCAATCTGCCGCTTCGGGCGGAGGATAACGTACGCTGACCCTTTCGGCGGCGGCGGCGCCTATCTGGAAGCGGTATGGCGTATGATCGACGGGTCTACGAGACGTCAACACGTCGGTAATGTACGCGTGCTCAGCAAGTTGAACAGATCATCATCTCCTTGGGTCATGGAACGTTTGGAAGGAGCACCACTCTTGGTCGATGAGAGTCACGACGCCAAATCGCGGAAACGCCCGCTGAAGGTCGGTCTGATCCTGCCCCACTGGGAAGCAGGAATGAGCGGCGCGACGCCCGGATGGTCGGACGTCACTGAAATGGCGACGGCGGCCGAAGACATCGGGTTCGACTCCCTCTGGTTGGTCGACCACTTCCTCGTTCCCTATCGCTACCGTGGCGAGGATCACGTTCAGGGCTTCTGGGATAGCTGGACGGTTTTGCCCGCCATCGCCGCGATTACGAAGAAGGTGGAGCTCGGCACGCTCGTCACATGCACCGGGTTCCGCAATCCGGCCTTGATGGCGAAAATCGCCGCCACGGTCGACGAGATCAGCGGTGGCCGTGTCATTCTTGGCATCGGCGCCGGTTGGAACGAGTATGAATACCGAGCCTTCGGCTATCCCTATGACCACCGGGTTAGTCGATTCGAAGAGGCGCTCACCATCATTCATGGGCTGCTTCGCGAAGGTTATGTCGATTTCTCTGGCAAGTATTACGAAGCGCGCGAATGCGAGATGCGTCCACGGGGGCCCCGGCCAAACAGCCTGCCGATCATGATTGGCTCGTCCGGGGAGCGCATGCTGCGACTCACCGCTCGCTACGCTGACTCCTGGAATCGCTGGCTGGTCTATAGCCGCAGCTATCCGGACCAGATTCCTGAAGCGCGCGAGAAGGTCGATGCCGCCTGCCAGGCCGAGAATCGCGTGCCGGAGACGTTGGAGCGCACGGCTTCCGTGCAGATCGACTTCAAGGGCACGCAGGACCCGCAGCAGGGCAAGGAAGCCCTCACCGGGACTCCAGAAGAAATCGCGCAGACCATCCGCGCGTTCGCGGACGAGGGCATCAGTCACCTGCAAATCATGCTGCGGCCCAACACGCGTGAGGCCATCGAGCAGCTCGCTGAAGTGCTCGAGGATCTCGACAGGGGCTGACTCGCTGGCTCCAGTGCCCCGCTCTGTCGTTAGGAATATTCGGCGCGCTCTGGCGGTTCTGGTTCATGCTGCCAATTGAATGGCGAGTTGACTGAGGTTATCGATCTCGTTATACTCATCGAAGGAATTGGCCGAGCGGAATATTGGCGTCCGTGGCTGCAGGCCTTCCTCGAAACCCGTGGGGGCATAGCTCAGCTGGGAGAGCGCTACAATCGCACTGTAGAGGTCGGGGGTTCGAATCCCCCTGCCTCCACCACGGCCATTCTGTATTCAGACTTGCTACGCCCGTAGCATCGAAGAGTCTCGTTCATTCATATCAGCTTTAGTACTGGTACGTGTGAGTTCGTCGGCGTTTGTCGGTGCATCAGCCCACAAGTAGGCTGATCTATCCGTGTCTCCATCAGGCGTTCTGGCGGATCCGCAAAGCTGGAGAGGGAGTTTTTCATGGACAAGCCAAAATACCAGCTTATTGGTCGTCGGGCCGACCGGCGCGATACGCTCATCTTTCGCGATCGCAAGGGGCGTCATTTCATTCGCCCGGCATGCGGTGCGAAGCTCGTTCGCATCACCACCCGTGATGCGCAGCGGCTGATGCGCGGGTATGCCTACAACTCCGTGCTCGATGCGATGTGGCGCAACGAGTTGGAAGCCACCGGGCTCGAATGCCCGCTGCCGATTCCGACAGAGATGGAACTGGTTGCCGGAGAGCTCGACTGATCCTCTCGCTCGTCACTACGTCGTAGACACGAAACCGCCCCGGTCATCGATCGGGGCGGTTCTCTTTACGTTGATAACCTGTGAGGCGACGGAATTACGAAGCGGGCTGCGGTCTCATACGTGGCGGAGACGTCGGCTCGGCGCGCGGTTCGGTCTCCTGCTCGCCGCTCGGCTGAGCAACCGCTCGGCCCTCCGCTGGCTTCAGCATCGACGGACCATGAAGCATCGGCTTCGGTCGCGGCTCGTCGAAGAGCGCCTCGATCTCAGATCCGTCGATCGTTTCGTTCTCGAGGAGCAGCATCGTGATCGACTCGAGTTTGTCCATATTGGCGGTCAAGACTCCCTTGGCCCGCGAATAGGCTTCGTCGATCAGATCGTGGATCTCCTGGTCGATCTCATACGCCACCGGATCACTGTAGTTGCGCTGCTCGCTGATCTCGCGGCCCAAGAAGACGAGCTCTTCTTTGCGACCAAAGGCCAACGGACCGAGCTTCTTGCTCATGCCATATTCGGTGACCATGCGACGAGCCAGGTTCGTCATGCGTTCGATGTCGTTGGCGGCTCCAGTCGAGATCTCCTGAAAGATGATCTCTTCGGCGACATGTCCGCCCATGAAGACGGCAAGCTGGTCCTCGAACTGCTTCTTGGTCCAGAAGAAGCGGTCTTCTTCCGGCAGCACGCGGGTGTAGCCACCCATCATGCCGCGGGCGACGATCGAGACCTTGTGAACAGGATCGGAGTACGGCAGCATACGCGCGACGAGCGCGTGCCCTGCCTCGTGATAGGCCGTCATCAACCGCTCGCGCTCGCTGATGACGCGGCTCTTGCGCTCCGGTCCGGCGATCACGCGATCGATGGCCTCAGTAAGCTCGCGATTGCCGATCGTCTTTTTGTTGCGGCGAGCTGCGAGGATGGCGGCCTCGTTGACCAGGTTCTCCAGATCAGCGCCGGAGAAGCCCGGCGTTTGGCGCGCCAGCTGGCTCAGTTCAACGCCCGTCTCGAGCGGTTTGCCCCGTGCATGCACGGTCAGGATCGCGAGGCGACCGGCGATGTCGGGCCGGTCGAGTACGACCTGCCGGTCGAAGCGACCCGGTCGCAACAACGCGGGATCCAGAACGTCGGGTCGGTTGGTTGCCGCAATGATGATCACGTTGGTGGTGCTGTCGAAACCATCCATCTCGACCAGGATCTGGTTCAACGTCTGCTCGCGCTCGTCGTGGCTGCCGCCAAGACCAGCACCACGCTGGCGACCGACGGCGTCGATCTCGTCGATGAAGACGATGCAGGGTGCGTTGCGCTTGGCCTGGTCGAACAGGTCGCGCACGCGGCTAGCGCCGACGCCTACGAACATTTCGACGAATTCAGAACCACTGATGCTGAAGAAGGGGACACCCGCTTCACCGGCGACCGCACGCGAGAGGAGCGTTTTACCAGTGCCAGGAGGACCAACTAATAGTACTCCGCGTGGAATTCGCGCTCCGAGCGAGGCGAATTTTTCCGGATACTTGAGGAACTCGACGACCTCCGCAAGCTCCTCTTTTGCCTCTTCAACCCCGGCGACGTCGTCGAACGTCACCGTTGGCTTACTGCCGGTGAACATGCGGGCACGGCTCTTACCGAAGGACATAGCCTGGTTATTAGAGCCTTGTGCCTGTCTCATCATAAAGATGAATATGCCGACGATTAATATCATAGGCACCAGAATGCTGAGGGCGCTTATCCAATTCCCCCAAGAGCTCCCACCGTTCGCTTTGATCGCGATCGCGTCCGGTTGGATGCCGAAGTAGTCCAGTGCCTGCCAAATATTGACGTTTCCTGGTGGGAGGCGTGTAACCTTCGTCGTGTCACTCTGAATGTAGTGGACGGTGATCTGGGTCGAGCCCTCTTTGGTGTCCAGTTCCTGGACTTTTCCTGCCTTTATGTCATTCGCCACGGCCGAAAAGTCGACGTTCTGGGTGTTCTGATTTCCGCCCAGCCACGTAAACCATATGGCGACAACGGCAATGATGAGAACAATCCAGACAAAGCCGTTGCGCAACCACTTGTTGTCAGTCATCAATTACCCTCCGACCACGTCGAGCGGATTGCATGCTCCCTGCAAGAGAACCACATTCGCGCGGGCTCGACAGGAGTGGCCGAATTATAGCAGAGAGTTTCGTCAACTCGTTACTCACTCGTCGCCGAAAAATTCGGGGCTACAGATGGCGACGAACGGCAAATTGCGGAACTTCCCGGCATAGTCCAATCCGTAGCCGACCACGAATTCGTCAGGGATGTCAAAGCCGATCCAATCGACGTTGACGTCAGCCATTCGCGGACGTTCCTTCTTAAGGAGTGCAACGAGTCGAATGTCCGCTGGTTTTCGTCGCTGAAGCACATCGATCAAATAGTTAAGAGTGAGTCCGCTGTCGATGATGTCCTCGACGATAAGGATGCGTCTCCCCTCGATAGTGCGGTCCAGATCCTTGAGAATCCGCACCACGCCTGAGGTATTGGAGGCGTCCCCGTAGCTCGAGACTGCCATGAAATCGATGTGAAGTGGGATGCTCATGGCACGCGTGAGATCGGACATGAAGATGAAGCCGCCGGTCAAGACGCCGATCAACAGGGGATCGTCGTCCGTGTAATAGTTGGATATCTCCCCGCCGAGTTCGCAGATTCGCCGCTGCAGCGTCTCTTCGTCAATGAGGATTCGTTCAAGTCCCTTATGCAGACGGATGTCCCGCAACACGCTCGTCATCTGTCCGGTCTTCCTTCGTGGTTTTCGTGAGTCGCGCCGTCAGACCTGAGTCTACATCTTCGAATCTGGGCGAGGAAAACCCGGCAACCCAGCGCACGACGCCGCCATGAACCAGGAGGGGAATGTGATCGCGCAGGCAATTGGAAATCTTCCGGTTCACGAACCAGTCCTGTAGCTTGCGCGACGCGGCACTCCCGAACTGCACTCGATCACCAGGGAGCCGCGTGCGCAAGACCCAATCTGACTCCGCTCCGCTCCACGACACGTCCAGCGCCCAGCCGTTGCGCAGTTCGACGTGGGTCAGTGCTGGGATACGCAGGTCAGTACCGGGATCGAGCAGCGGCAGACCGGAGAAGTGCTGGAGCGATGGGTCGATGCGATCAGTAGACCCAACTACGACGCAATCGTAGTCGACAAACGCCTCGAGATCGGCGCCGATCTCGATGCGAGTCGACACATGACCGACGCAAATGGCGCGGCAGACCGCCTTTACGCGTTCGCTGGTCAGATCGATGCCTGGCGAGAGCCGGTGAATCATCAGCGCGACGACCCGGCCCTGAATCGGTGACGGAAGCTGCGCGAACGACTGCCGGTCCATTGCGAGGCACGGTCCGAGTTCGGTCGCGCAGGTCTCGAAGCCAACCCGTGCCAACTCTTCGAGATAGTCGGCATCAGTCGCCAGGAGCGACATCGACCTTGCGATCGATCTCTTTGAACCTGGCGCGATCTGTTCGAGCACGGGAATAAGCTGATGACGCATCGCATTTCGCCGAAAACGCGGATCGACGTTCGTCGGGTCTTCGATCGGCACGAGCTCGTGCTGCGTCGCGTACTCTTCGATCTCGGCCCGTGTGCGCTGCAACAGCGGTCGAAATAGGTCGATCGACGCCATGTCACTGCCGTCCGGAACCAGCGGCGTCGCCCGCCGCGAAACCTCGCGCATGGCAGTCAGACCGTCGAGGCTGGTTCCGCGAGCGAGTCGCATCAACACCGTTTCGACCCGGTCGTCCAGCGAGTGACCTAAGGCCACCCAGGTTGTGCCGGCCCGATGCGCGGCCTGCGCGAGAGCCGCAAAGCGCGCATCGCGAGCGGATGCTTCAACGCCACGTCCGCGGTCCCAGGCCCCGACGTCGACTTCCACGACCTCGATTGGGACGGACATGCGCTCGGCGATTCGCAGGCACTCGCGCGCATCCTGTTCCGAACCGACACGTAAGCGGTGATCGACGTGGATTGCCTGGATTTGCGGTCCTTCGGCTCGATCCCGCATTTTGGCGAGGCTGTGCAAAAGGGTCTGAGAATCGACGCCGCCGGAAAACCCAACGATGAGAAGGCTATCTGTGCGAAGGGTCGCTCGTTCGAGCGCGGACCGTACGTCGTTCAGCAGCGAGTCAGAGGTCGACGGCACGGAGATGTCCTTCGATGACGTGGGGTTGTCGGTCGGCGGGCGCCAAGCACGACGCGGCCCGCGGTTCTATTCGATGCTCAGGAGCCGCTCATGAGCGAGTGGATCATTCACGAACTCAATGCGCACGTTCATGATGTCGGCTTCTTTGGCGAAGCGCGCCAGGCGATTCATGTCGGCGTAGAGGCGGTCGGGAGAAGTGGCGATGACGACGTCCACGTTGCGCGTCCAGACCGCGGTACGCAGTCGTCGGAGCTCGGGCCGTTCCTCCTCCACGCTCACGCTTTCGTCTCGGTAAGTCTGCGTGATCACATAGCCTTGCTTATTGGCGTGCTTGCGGCAGGCGTCTTCTTGCTTCGCAGGGTCATTGACGACCTCGCCTTTGTCATTGATCTGAGTTCTGGTGAAAATTCCCGCGCGTACCGGCATGCTCGTGCTCTCCTAGGTTGGCGATTGCTCAAGTTCTTCATCGCACCGCGAGCGATAGCGACGTCACTGACTATGCCACCAGTTGTGTCAATGCTCGATCATATAGGTCGACCAGGGCTCCACATATTGTCGCTCATAGCGGATTCGGAGCGGGATGCGCGTCATGACGCGATCATCGAGCATCACATTGAACCAATAGACGCCCTCTTCTTCGATGTCCATCGAAACGTTCGAGATGAAGGTCGCGCGATGATCGATGCCTTTAAACTGGATGCGTTGCCCAACTGGATCGAGCTTTTTTCCGGAAGGTTGCACCGGGATGACCGATAGGGTGTGCGAGCCCTTCGAGTTTCCGGCGGCGACCTGGACGGCAAGGTGCCCTTGAAAACGAAACGTTGGCATCTGCTCCGGCGCATTCGGATCGTTCGTTCCCGCGACGAGCTGCTCGAGTACATTGATCACGCTGAACGATCCATACTGATCCTGCTGCGCGTTCTGGCACAGCACCGCCATCAATAGATATGGGCCGTCACTCGACGCCATGCATCCCTCCACCTGATCTCCCGGCAGCGTCAGTCGCGTTCCGCCGGTCGTCAGCCAAGGTTATAGCATTCGCGTCCAGCGAACGAGGTAATCGCGAATCAACGGTCCCGTCACCCCTCGACCGTGCGCAGAGTCTCCTCGGCCGCTTTGAGCAGCTCGGAGAGATCGTCGTCGGTCATCGGGGTCGAGAGGCAGCCGAACCCACCGGCTCCAAGGAAGACGCCGCGATCCATCATCTCCCAGTGCAGCTTGTTGACGCGGGCAGATTGCTCGGGCGAGAGATGGGCCGACCGGTAGTCACTCAGCGCATCCTTATGGGGCACGAGCAGGAAGAGGGACCCAGCCCCGGTCACCTGCCAGTTCACCTCCAGCAGCCGAATGAGCTCACTCAGCTCCGACCGCACGCGTTCACCCTGCTGGTTTATGCGCTCGAACGCTTCAGGCGTGAGCATCTCCATCGCCTTAAATCCAGCAGCCATGGTGACAGGGTTCGCGTTGAACGTGCCTCCGTGCGGCACTAGCGGGCTGTGCTCAGTGGCATCGAAGACCGACATCACCTCGGCCTTACCTCCCACCGCGCCGACCGGAAATCCGCCCCCTATGATCTTGGCAAGCGTCGTCAAATCGGGATCGAACCCGAACGCGCCCTGACCTCCGTGATATCCGAGTCTGAAGGAGATGACCTCGTCGGAGATGATCAGGATGCCGAGCTTGCGGCATTCCTCCTGCAGCGCCTCAATGAACTCCTGCTTCGCCGGAATGAGTCCAACGCGCGACGGCATCACGTCGAAGATAACCGCCGCCAGCCGGTCACGATGACGTCGCAGCAGTTCGCGCGTCTCGTCGATGTGGTTGAAGGGCAGGACAACTACCTCATCGAGCAAGCTCTGCGGAACTCCAGCGGCATAGGGCGTTGCCGTGGGCTCGGATGGATCGCCCCAGTTCTCCGGCTTCGAAGCCAGACTCACCTCAACGTAGTCATAGGCGCCATGATATGCGCCTTCGAATTTGGCGATCGCGGGTTTACCGGTAAAGGCACGTGCGGCCTTGACGGCCATCATCACGGCCTCAGAACCGGAGTTGACGAAGCGCAGACGATCGACCGAAGGAAGACGTTCACAGAGAAGTCGAGCTAGATCGATTTCGTAACGAGTCGGCCCAGCGAACGCGGTGCCACCGTGCATCGCCTCAATCGCGGCGGCCTCGATCTCTGGATGCGCATGACCGTGAATCAACGATGTGTAGTTGTTGATCGCGTCGAGATAGCGATTGCCGTCGGCGTCGTAGAGATGGGCACTGTCACCATGATCGAGGTAGATCGGGTGCGGCTTGTAATAGACGGTCAGACGCGAGTTGCCTCCCGCAAGGTAGCGTCTGGCCTCCTCAAACATTCGGCCCGATTCAGCATACCGATTGGTGGTTGTAACGTTGTCCCGCGTGGTCGTCATGCTGGACCCTCCCGGCCAAGGCCTGACTGTCTCGATAACGTCGCCGAACGCTGTGCAAGTATCTTGAAAGTCCCGGTCAATCTGGCGCTCTTGAAGTTGATAACGTCACACTACACCCAACACGGTCGACTGTCAGCAGCCAGCTGCCGCTCTCGCGCTCATCTGCAGGCGTTTCTTTTGGTTGTCCTTGGCCAGTTCCGACGAAAGCTCGGCACCAAAGATGACCACGTTGCTCACCAAATAGATGAAGAACATGAAGGCAACGACGCCGCCGAGCGTGCCGTACACTTCGGAGTAATGACTGAAGTTGGCCAGATAGAGTCCGAACCCCGCCTTGGCGAGCTCGAATCCAGTGGCGGCCAGCAGCGCTCCAAACCAGAGATCGCGCCGGTTGAGGGAGTGGTTTGGCACCCAGCGATAGGTGGCGTAGACCACACACCAGGAGACGGCCAGGGGCAAGAGAAGGTAGAGCGCACCCCAGCCGATGTTGACCAGCACGCCGTGAAACAGATCGTCAGACAACGCCCTGAATACCCCGATCGCCGTCGTCAACGCCACCGACAACAACGACAGAACCAGTACCGCCATGACGCTCAGCACGTCCCTGGTTCGCCCGCGGACAAATCCTCGGCTCGACTCAACGTCGAACGCATTGTTCAGCGCCTTGCGCAGTGCGCTGAACATCCCGCTCGCCGTCCAGACCAGCCCCGCGATGCCGAACAGCCCGACCAATCCATTCTGGGTCGAAGCAACGCCGGAGATGATGTCTTGCACCTCGGAGCGGAACTTCAGCGCCCGCGGTATCTGTTGCATGATGTTGTTGACGATGCGTGTCTGACTGTCGGGGTCGTGAACCACCAGGCCGAAGACGGCCACGAGGAAGATCAGCAAGGGGAAGAGAGAGAAGATCACATAGTAGGTCACAGCGGCGGCGTAGATCGACCCTCGATTAGAGCTGAACTGCGAGTAGGCGCGAGAGAGAACATCGACGGCATACATCCGTTTCAGGCGGGCCAACCGCGCTCTTAAACTCCGAGGGATACGGCGCGATATCATGGGTTTGCCTTTACATCTTGTGGCGGGAGCACGCGTCGAACCGAACATCGCTGGCGGATGTCGTCGGCAGGGACTTCCGCGATCGGTTCGTTCAACCGTCCGCCGCGAAGACTCCTGCAACCAACCGTGGGAACGCGCTGAACGCGTGAAGGAGACGCGCCGAGGAGACCGTATCTTTCCGATCGGGCCCGCCCGCCCTGCATTAAGTCACGACTTGAACTGTATCAGACAGCCCTCTCGCGTTCGTTCGAAGGCAGACGGCGAATCGAGACAGGACTTCGCATTGGACGGGTGGTGACACATCGCGGACAATCGTGGCGAGAACGAGCCGACGACCTCGCCTACACTGGTTCACGCAGGTCACTCAGTGGTGAGATCAGCAACGTGACGTCTAGAGACTGGATTATGCGCCCGCGTGGCAGCCAATATTCGGAAGCCCTCGAAGTCGCCATCCGCAGGAGCTTCTTTCGCCAGTTTCCGCAACGTTTGTTGCAGGAGCTCGAAGTGGATGCGCTCAGATTGGACGTGCCGGCCGGGAGCGAGCTCTATCACGAAAATGACGAGCCGCGCGCCAGCCTCATCGTCACCGGACTGGTGCGGGTCTACATGCTCAAGCCTAATGGCGAGGACGTCACCGTTCGCTTCGCCCGACCCGGCGACGTCATCGGCATCGCGGCCATCTACGGTGGCCCGGCACCAGTCAGTGTCCGCATGATGACCGATTCTTCGCTCCTCATGTTCAATGCGGACAAGCTCACGCAGATGGCCAAGACGACGCCGTCGGTTGGCTGGGTGCTGGCCGAGGAGATTACCCGGCGTTACTACGACGCGCTCGAGCTGCTTGGCGGGACACCAGCCGGAACGGTGCGGCAACAAGTGGCCCGAATCCTCCTCGAAACCGCGACGGAGCAGCGAGGCCAGACCGTCGTGTCGACAGTAAGTCGACGTGAGCTATCGGACGCGATTGGAGCCGTCCAACCGGTGATCTCGCGCGCGCTGCGAGATCTACGCGTCAAAGGCTTGATCGGGACTGGCAGCCGCGGTGTATTACTGCTGGATCCCGAGGGCCTCCACCTGGAAGCGCTCTCAGAGGAGCAGTGACGCACGTAGCGAACGAGCGATCGCGATCGCTTTTGACCTGATGAAATGCGAGGACAAAGCAATGCAAGATCGATCAACTGGCTACCTGAGCGCGAAAGCAAAGCAGGCGCTGCGTGAGGTGAGCACGGCGACGCTGACCAGCCAGCTCCTCAAACGTGGATTTCGGAACACGTTTCTTGGCGGACTCGCGCCGCTTCGGCCGGACCTGCGGATGGTCGGATATGCCTTCACGCTACGCTATGCACCGATGCGTGAGGATCTCGACCTCGAAGTCGACTACAACAACTTGACGAACGTGCAGCGGCTGGCCGTCGAAGCCGTCGATTCGGAGGACGTGCTCGTCATCGACGCACGCAACGAGATCCACTCTGCGTCGCTGGGCAACATTTTGGCGACACGGATCAGCAAGCGTGGTGGCGTTGGTATCGTCACCGACGGAGCGCTCCGAGACGCCAATGCGTTCCGCGATGTCGAGATCGCGACCTACACGCGCGGCATTCACGCCACGACGAGCTCAACCAAACACCATCCGGTCGACATGAACCTCCCGATCGGCTGCGGAAATGTCCTCATCATGCCGGGTGACGTCATGGTGGGCGACGCGGACGGCGTGGTCGCGATTCCGCGTCACGTCGCGGAGGAGGTAGCGCTCGCGGCAGTCGAACAAGAACGGCTCGAGTCCTTCGTGCTGGGCAAGATTCAGGCGGGGGCCAGCATCATAGGGGTGTATCCGCCAGATGAGAAGATCCGCGCCGAGTATGAAGCTCAGCGCGGGAAGAAGTAGCCAATTCGCGAATTGTGGGCGAGCGTTGCTACGGGCAGTGACTGCCAAATTCACGGTAGCCGCGCACCGGAAGAGCGTGGTACTCGCGGCAGACGCGGATCAGGGCCTCTTTGGCCGCAACGAAGAGTCGCTCGCCCTTTTCCGCTGACGCCGTCGTCGGATTCCCATGTACGCCGTGCTCGCGTTCCCGCCTACGCTCTGGAAACCCCGTGAATCGGCGGATGTCTTCGCTGAATCCCGGCCGCTCCGGATCCGGAACCATCTTGTCTCTATCGATCATCGTCGGCCGCAAATAGAGCTGAAGCGACGTCTCCCATTCGCCACCGTGGCCGATGAACCCAGGATCGGTGTCGGCGAAGTCGTGTAGCACCTCGGGAACCATCTCCCAGTACGTGATCGGCAGTACCCAGATGTCCTCTTCTGCCAGTTTGGTGGAGACGACGCGCGAGATGTCACGGTTTCCACCATGCCCGTTCACCGTGATGATGCGCTTGAATCCATTGGCCCAGATACTTCGGCAGATCTCGGACAGAAGCGCGATGTAGGTCTCGACGCTGGCGGTTATGGTGCCGACCTCTCCCATGTTGTAGTGCGTCAGTCCGATCCACATTGGCGGGGCCACGATCACCGGGAAGTCGTCGATTGCCAACGCGGTTTCGGTGGCCAGCGCCTGAGTGTGGCTGATATCGACGTCCATCGGACAGTGTGGCCCGTGTTGCTCGACAGAGCCAAGCGGCACGATGACGACCGGGTCGTGATCGAGCGACGCGAGCAGTTCGTGACGCCACATTTCCTGCCAGTGCACCGTCTTTCCGGTATCGGCTCGCTGTCCTCGACCGAAGACTGAGACATCTGAAATCACTGGATTCCCCTTCCCATGACGGCTAGCGCAATCCGAAGATCGACTTCAACCTGCGTTCGATAGCGGCGGCTTCGCCCGGCTTGAGCGTGGTCGCGACGATGCCGATGGCGCGCTGATCCAGGAAATTCTGCGACACGGCAATCGGCGGCTCGCCCTCGGCCAGCGCGTTCACCAGTGAGGTCGCGGACATCTCGAGTCGGCCCTCGTCGAGTCGGATCATCATGGTCGGATAGGCACGCGGCGCATCGGCATCGTTCAGCAACATCGGGTCAATGCCGGGAATGCCCTGGAGGCCATCCAGAAGACTCCGGAGCGTCGTCTCTTGCTCCGCCCGCTCCGCATCGAGATCGCGATCGAGGAATCGGCGTAGCGCAACCAGAAGCCCGACGATCTCTTCCTTGCCGACCTTCATCGGGCGCCCGATCCCGTGGTGCGGCGGACCTGGGAGACGACCACTCTCGAGATAGCGTTGTCGCCACGGCCAGGTTTCCGGGTAGACGTCCATGTCCTGATGCTGCAGCGCCACCGATTCGATCAAGTCGCGACGGCCGATCAGGATTCCGGACGCCTGCGGACCGCCAATCGCCTTCCCGCCACTAAAGGCGACCAAGTCCGCTCCTTCTGAAATGAATCTGCGTAGATTTTCGCGAGGCGGAAGCGCCGCGGCGGCGTCCACGATTACCGGCAGACTATGTTGATGCGCGATCCGCACCACTTCGCTCAACGGCACGACACCTGGGACCCGCCCGATCGAGTATGCGACGGCGACGGTTCGCTCGGTGATGGCGGATTCAAGCTGCCACGGCCAGCTTATTCCCTGACCGGGATAGCCGAGATAGCCGACCTCGACGAGTCTGGCGCCAGGCAGTCGAAGCGCGTGACTGTAGGCCGTCAGGTGCGCGCGCTGAATCACGATTTCGTTTGGCAGTCCAGCCGTGTCGGGCAGTCGATCCATCACCGCGACGTCCATGCCCGCGATAGCCGCCGCCGCCGCCAGCGCCAGCCCTGCGGCCGCGCCCGCCGTGACGTAACCGGCCTCCGCGCCGCTCACGTCGGCCAGATAGCGGCCCGCAGCCTCCTGCAGCTCGTCGATCCGAACGCAGGATTGCGCCGCCTCGGCCATCGCTTGCGCCACCTCGGGGTGGAGTGGCGCTCCACTCAGCCGGGTGACGGGACCGGCGGCGTTGATGACCGGTCGGACCCCGAATTGCTCATAGATACCCACGTCACCTCCCACAGTGCATGTCGACGAAATCTACCGAAGCTGACTGACTACTTCCCGGACGTGGCCTGTCCGTAGACCGCCCGCTGATGCTCAGGCAGCGTTGCCCAGAAGATCGAGAGCCCGCTCCGGAACCCTCGGCAGCGGCACGCCATCGACCATCGTCATCGTGTTGATCAGCCGCGATTGTCCATATCGAGCGTTCATCTGCGAGTCGTGGAACGTGAATTTGCCAGCTTCGAGACGGAACACCGCGACGTCCGCCTGGCTCCCGACATTCAATGTTCCAAGCTCGGGTTTGCGCATGGCAGCAGCCGGACGTGTGGTGGCGCATTCGATCACCTTTGGCAGCGCCATTCCCAGATTGAGGAACTTCGAGAGCGTCGTCGGGAGGTCGAACATCGGACCCTGAACTGCCATCTGATGGATGTCACTGCTGATGACGTCGGGCTCGATCCCTTGATCGAGCATAGACTCGGCCACCTCGTAGTTGAACGACCCGGTGCCGTGGCCGATGTCCAGAATGAGACCGCGCTTGTGCAGCTCCTTCACGTCCGAGCGAACGATCTGGTCAGACCCGAGGATGCGGTGGTCGTTTCCGGTAAAACAATGCGTCAGAATGTCACCGGGTCGGAGCAGCGGAAGGATCTCATCCAACGACGGCGGCCCGCTGCCGATGTGGACCATCAACGGCAGATCGACGGCATCGGCAAGCTCGCGAGCAAGTTCTAGCGGGCGAATGCCGTTGGCCTGCGTCGTGTTGCGATCGATCCGCGCCTTGATGCCCAGAATGATGTCGCGGTTCATCTCGACCATCTGACGCGCCAGATCAACGTCGCAATAAGCCAGGTTGGCGAACTCTCCCGTCTGGGCGATCAAACCAATACTCGACAGGTTGAGCAGTGCATACACGCGTACCCGACTGGCGTCGCGGATATAGCGCCTGAATCCCGGAAAGCTGAACGAACCTGAGCTTCCCACGTCGAGCCAAGTCGTGACACCGGTCCGCGCGGCGACGGGATCGGCCTCGATTCCCCAATAGGTGACGCCCCAGTAAATATGGGTGTGGAGATCGACAAGCCCAGGGGTGACGATCTGATCTGACGCGTCGAAGACCGCTCGAGCGCCCGACGTACTCAGATTAGGTGCGATCTCGGCGATCTTGCCGTCGCGAATTCCAACATCGTTGACACCATCGATCCCCGTCGACGGGTCGATCACCCGTCCGCCTTTGATGATCGTGTCAAACGATGGTCCAAAGTCCGTCACGCTTGCAGCCCTTCTATGAAAGCCAATCAACAAATGCGTCAGTGATTCCGGTCGAGTCGTTGCGTCCATCCATTTTGGCGGAATCGCTCATACCGACGATCTCTCGAAGTCGTGTCGCCGCGTATCTCATCTCATCGTCGGTGATGTGGACCGGTTCCAGCAGGAACCACCCTTCGTCGGTGTGATGAGCGCGCGGCTTGATCGAAGGGTCGCTTCGCTCGAGCTCAGCGCAGATCTGGGCCGCGTCGAGCCCGGCTTCGCTCGATTCGACCTCCAGTCGCACACGCGTCACAGGTTGCCCGACCTTGTCCCGCTCGAGCGTGGCGTTCACGCCAGGGATGCCCTGAAGCATATCGAGCATCTTCTCGCATTTGGCGCGTTGGCTGACATCCCACGCGGACATCTCGATCGCCATCCGCTCCTCGATGGCGGCAATCGTGCCGAAGATGCCCTCTTTTCCAACCTTCATCGTCCGGCCGATTCCGGAGTTCTGCAGGTACATCGCCTTAATCAAATCCGCTCGTCCGCAGACAGCTCCCGCCGTTGGGCCGGACAGATACTTCTGCACACTCATGATGATCAAATCGGCGCCACTCTCGACGAGACGGCGCACCTGATGATCTTGCGCGGCAGCATCGATGACGACTGGAATGCCGCGCGAATGGAAGATCGAGACAAAGCGTTCCAGTTGCACGAAACCATATTGCGCCGTGTGATGCGAGATGACGAACATCGCTGCCGCCGTCTGAGGCCCAATCACATGTTCGATCTGATCGACAGACGTATTGTTGACTGTTCCGACTTCGCGGACAGTGGCTCCGGCAAGCCGAATCATCTGTTCAATTGGCGCGCCGAAATTGACGGCGTGCCCCTTCTGCAGCACCACTTCGTTCTTCATGCCTGTCGTGTCCGGCAGCTGATAGATCCGTCCACGATCGGCACCGGTCATGCAGGCGGCCACGGCCAACGTGATGCCCGAAGCGGAGGAGGACGTCAAGAATCCGGCTTCAGCGCCCGACCACTGAGCGATGAGCTCTCCAGACCGCTGATACAGCTCGTCCATATTCCAGTGGTTGCTAAGCGCCTCGGCGGCGGCATCCGCGACGGCTTTGCTGCTGATCGAGGTGCCGTACTTGGTTAGAGGACCAGACAAATTAATGACCGGTCGAAGTTCGTAGCGTCGCGCCAGATCTGACACCGTCTGCCTCCTTGATTCCCTTCAACCGATGATTGCCAGCATCGCAAGTCATGTCCGATCAATCAACCGCTTCCATGATCGATTTGGCATTTCACGGTTGCTCAAAGCGTGGTGATGGACAGTCAAGTGAGGGCGGTATCCCGACGATCCGCGCTCCCGAGTCACCGAAGTCGAAGTCACTTTCGGATCTACGTTTCCCCGATCACTCTGGCGCGAATGATGCAGCGAATTCAGCCGAACTGCTATTCGAGACGCATGCGCCTCGAGCCATGCGTATGACTCGGCGGTGGATGGTGGAACAGATCATGAGACGCCAACTCCAGACCGAAGACGTCACTGCCATTCCACTCCGATACGGTTTGGATGGCGTGTATGCGAACAGAAGGGACCGTACATGGTACGAGTAACAGACCGCGCGATGGAACAGCTTGAGACGATGCGAGATCAAAGCGGGCTGCTCCCCGGCCAGGGCGTGGCGCTGACCCCGCGCGAGGGCGGCAAGCTGGGCTTCACCGCCGCCTCTCCCGAAGAAACGGACGAGGTTATCGAGCGCGATGGAAATACCGTGATGATCGTGCCGCAGCAGCTCGTCGAGCCGCTGCAGTCGGTCGTGATCGATTACGTCGATAACGCGGAGATGCAGGGATTCACACTCAACCAGGAATCCTAAACCGACACGCCGTTCCAACCGCGGAAAAACGGGACCGGCTGATGAGCCGGTCCCGTTCCGCGTTTTCAGAGTGAGTTGGTTACTGGGTGAGGCGGCTTACACCGTGGCTCCGGGACGATGGCGTTGCCGACCGCCGAACTGGCGTTTCAGCTCTTCGATCGAATACCAATGCTGATCGTCCACGGGACACCAGTTCTTGCTTCGCAGCAGCGCCTGAAAGAAATCGGCATTCAGCAGCCCATGGCTCAGCGTTCCTGTTGCGCCAACGAATGCCCGCAACCGTCCTTCCGGCTCCTGCACGATGAGATCACCTGGCTTGAGCGGTGACGAGGCGACAATCTTGAATTTCATTTCTACCCGGTGCTTTCAACTTCGCTGACAAGGTGTATGCGGAGGGCCAGTCATTCTGTCGGGTTGGCGGCGACTACCGACCAGTGATGGTGCGGCTCTAACGATCGCGCATTCCGTGACACCCCACTCTCGGGAGAGTGAACGTTAGAAGAGATCCTTGACTGGCTACTCCTGGGTCCCGATGAGCATTTTTCGTGCCAGATTTGACGTGGTGTGGGACCGCGGAAAGGTGCTGGGGTCCATCCTGTGAGAGGTCAACACGAGGTGCGTAGTGTGGCGTGGCGACCGTTGGTCATGCGGTGAAAATGGAACGCGGGCAGCGCATCGTCGCCGCCCGCACATGCATTCCTACCGAAATGCGATCAGTAGAGCTGATTGTAGACCTGCGTACCGAGCAGACCTCCCTCAACCTGCCACTGCGGCGAGTTATCAGGGTGGTATTCGAGCCGTTGTCGCTCAAAGTATTGGACGGTCACGCCGTTTTCCTGGAATTCCTCACTGATGGGATAGCCGAAGATTGCCAGTCCGCCGTGAGACTGCCAGTAATCGCGGAACCCGAAGCAGAGCCGGTGTCCGGTCGCCTGGTAGTAGGTGCAGTTCGCGTCGCTACTCGCACTCACGCGCTGGAACGGCTGTGTGTTCATTTGGGGGGCGGCGATGATGTTGCCAAGCAGTCCGAGTAGAACGTCGTAACGCTGCGGTGCCGCGCCAGGGTGCCATTCGAATCGAGCGCGCTCGAAGTACTGCACGGTCGTGCCATTTTCCTGCATCTCGTCGGTGATGGGGTATCCGAAGGCCTTGAGTCCACCGAACGTCTCCCAATACTTGAGGAAACCGTTTCCAACGGAGTGGCCGGTTTCCGGGAAGTAACGAATGTTCGGCTGCGGGCCTTTACCTGAGAGGACGTCCTCGATCAACGTTCCATTCAGATAGACAGAGGTACTGTCGACACCCGAGAACTGGGTAACCGTCGATTCAATCTGACCGATTGCCCGAGGATCGTCGCAGACACCACCCAGACTGAAGGAGCCGGAGAGATTCACGACTGCTTTCGAGCCGTTGAGGGTCACGTTGTCGACGTGCAGACTTGAGTTATAGAGCGAGTTATACAGTCCGGATTCGCCGTAGTACTGATCGTGAATCGCGAAGAGTTTACCCAGCGCCGCTGAAATCTTGCCCTCGGTGTTGCCCGGTGAGCCGATATCGGTGGTCACCGCGATGAGACTGTCGCCGCATCCGACCGCAGGTCCCGACTGTCCGTTGTCACCAATCGCCACCAAGTAGAAACTCGCCTGATCGGGAGCCGCGGAAGCAGTGAGGGTCGTAGGGATAAGCGTCAAGAGAAATGTCAGGAACGCTCCGAGGACCATGGTGCGTTTCTTCAGGTGCATATGTTAGTCAGTTCCTTTCTGTTCAACATGGCTTGAGATGGCATCGCGGCGACTACCCTGGTGGAACCGGAAACCAGTACAAACCAGGAACCCGATTGTTGTTCGACATCTCAGAGTATCGCTGATTTTCAGTCACGCGTGAACATGCCGACCACACTCTAATTCCGGAGTTGAGGTTGCCGCCGAACACTCGCTTGGCCATGTGCCGTCGACTTGGCCAGAGGCCCGGTAGAACGAACGCCAGTTGTCCGTTGGATGTTTTCGCTTGTGCATCGCATTTGGCTTTCGAGCCAGCAAATTCGTGTCGTTGACACGCCGCACTCTTTGTCGCGCAGTCGCGCGCGATCGTCACCACCAGTGACGTTGTTCATTGTCCATTGCCGCAAGGTCGATGCCTCACGCACACAAACATGTGGACGCGAGGTGTCAGTTGATCGTTCGACTCCAACGATCAAGACATCGTTTTGGCGCTTCTCGATGCCCGCGCTTTCCAGTGAAATTGGTTCTGGAGTGGGCACGATACGCTCGTTTCGGTCAGCGTCGGAACAGTCTCAATCGCAAGGCACGCAAGGTTAGAGGCATGTTGCCTGCGTTTGGGGTAACCACGGAAGGAGAGTCCTGATGCCATCGATCGCCGTCATCAACGACGACACCGCGTTCCTGCAACTGATGTTAGACCTGCTGAGCGATGTCGGATACGAGGTGGTCCTGCACAAGGAAGGGGCTGCCGCGCACACCCAGGTCCGCGAAGAAAGCCCCGATCTGATTATCCTGGACGTCCGCCTCGAACAGCCGGACGCGGGCTGGATGGTCCTCGAGATGATTCGACTCGACCCTGCCACGACAAACATCCCGGTCATTGTCTGCTCAGCCGATACGATGCAACTGGAAAGCAAACAGGAGCTGCTCGAGCAGCAAAATTGTCGAACGCTCGAAAAACCGTTCGACCTCGACGCGCTCGTCAGCCATGGTTACGGAGATGATCGGTCCACCTGCGAAGCAGCAATAACCTCTGGTCGAGTATTGAAGCCTGGCCACTCCCGGATCGCAGCGATTTGCAGCGATACCAGCTAGAAAATCTGAGGACGGAACTCCGAGCATGTCGGGAGAAGCGGATTGAGAAGGCTGCGTCGTTGAGACGCTGGGAGGCACGAAAATGCCCCGACTTGGGGGGCATCTGGGGTGCCGGTGGGCGGATTTGAACCACCGACCAAGGGCTTATGAGTCCCCTGCTCTACCACTGAGCTACACCGGCGAATTTTCGCATCTCGGAGTCTAACAATCCCCACGGCGGCCGTCAACTCAGGCCGAACGAACAGGGCGTGATGGTACAATCGATGTCGATGCGTGCCCACAGGGTCTGATTTTTCTGCAAATTGAAGGGGATAATCGTGGGTCCAGCTACACTGCTGGATGGATTGAACGACGCCCAACGTCAGGCCGTCACTGCGAGCGATGGGCCGGTCCTGATTGTGGCCGGACCGGGTAGTGGCAAGACGCGTGTATTGACGCATCGCGTCGCATACCTGATCGAGGAACGGGGCGTCTCCCCGTGGCACATCCTGGCCGTCACGTTCACCAACAAAGCTGCTCGCGAAATGCGCGAACGCCTGGAAGCGCTCGTCGGACTCGAACGCTCGCGTCAGCTTACTGTCGGGACGTTCCATGCCACCTGCGCGCGCATTCTCCGTCGCGACGCTCAACACATCAATGTCGATCCCCGCTTTACCATCTACGATGATTCCGACCAGATGGAAGCGGTCAAGCAGGCGCTCAAGGCGTTGAACCTCGATCCCAAGCAGTTCGCGGCGCGACCTATCCTCAGCCGAATATCCGCCGCGAAGAGCCAGTTTATACCGCCGGAGCGCTTTGCAGAGCAGGTGCAGAGCTACTGGGAAGAGGTCGTCTCCCGCATCTATCCGATCTACCAGGAGACGTTGCGACGTAATCGCGCCCTCGATTTCGACGACTTGCTGGCCGAGACACTGCGTCTATTCGATGAACAGCCGGACGTGCTGCACCGCTATCAAGATCTGTATCGCTACGTTCTGGTCGATGAGTATCAGGACACGAATCGCGTTCAGTATCTGCTCGTCCACGCCCTGGCGGCATCACACCGCAATATCTGCGTGGTTGGCGATCCCGACCAATCGATCTACGGCTGGCGGCACGCCGACATCCGCAACATTCTGGACTTCAAACGCGACTATCCCGACGCCACGGAGATCCACCTGGAGCTCAACTATCGCTCAACGCAGTCGATCGTTCAGGCGGCCGACAGCATCATTCGAGCGAATACGCAGCGTATTCAGCGAAAGCTACGCACGGAAAATCCGCAGGGTGAGCCAATTTCGATCCGCGAGCTCTTTGACGAGGGCCAGGAAGCGCAGTTCGTCGTCAGCGAGATCAGGCGCCTGACCTACAACGGGCAGCTGCGTTTCAGCGATTGCGCCGTGATGTATCGCACAAACGCGCAGAGCCGTCCGCTCGAAGAAGCCTTTATTCGGAGTGAGATTCCCTATCAGCTCATTGGCGGCACGCGATTCTATGAACGGCGAGAGATCAAGGACGCCATGGCGATTCTGCGTCTCGTCGCGAACCCGAACGACGCGGTCAGTCTGCAGCGAGTGCTGCAAAATACGCCCTTTGGCAAAGGTATTGGCACCCGCACGTTGCAGCAGCTTGAATCGTGGACTCGCCAGGAGAACCGCTCGGTCTATGAGGCGCTTGGCTCGCTCGACGGTTCGGTCGATCTGAGCGCGCCCGAGGTCGGCTCGCGTGCGTCGCGCCTGCTGTCCGACGTATATGGGATCCTTTCCCGGCTGGTCGAGGCATCGCACACCGTTGCGTTGACGGAACTCTTCGATCTGGCGATGGAGCAGACAGGGTTCGCCGCCCAGTTCCAGGACAACGGTGATCCGGAATCGATCGATCGCTGGGAGAACGTACTTCAACTTCGTGCCGTGTTGAGTGGATACGACGACCTGCCGGAATCGACCGCGCTGCAGACCTTCCTCGAAGAGTCAGCGCTCGTGGCTGACGCGGACACGATTGCGGACAGCGACGATCAGGTCACGCTAATCACGCTACACGCCGCCAAGGGGCTCGAATTCCCCGTCGTCTTCCTGGTGGGAGCCGAGGAAGGGATCTTGCCTCATTCTCGATCGATGGATAGCGAAACACAGCTTGAAGAGGAGCGACGCCTGTTCTACGTCGGGGTGACCCGGGCGAAGCAGCGCGTCTACATCTCTCACGTCTTTCGTCGTGCGATGTATGGCTACGGTGACCTGAGCATGAGGTCTCGATTCATCGAGGCAATTCCGGCCGAGCTTCTGGACGTCGTCAATGCGCGCGCGTCAAGTTCGAGCTTCGGCGGCAACGGAGCTCATTCCGGCGTGGCCCCGCGTAACGTCCAGCGGGAGATACCTTCTGTTTCGCTCGTGCCGTTGACGGTGGGAGTCCGCGTTTTTCACGACCGGTTTGGCGACGGCGTCGTACTCCAGGTCCGCGACATCAGCGACGACCAGGAAGTGACCGTCGAGTTCAAGCGCCACGGGCAAAAGCGCCTGATGGCCAGTCTTGCAAATCTGCACACCGAATAGCGTTTCAGCGTAGGACCCCGCGAGTGCGGACACACGTTACGTCCCGCTTCACTTGCCGAACATTCAAATCAACCCAGGGCTAGGGAGAGGACCACGAAAGGAGCCGAGCAGTATGGATAGTCATCGCTGGGTATATCTCTTCCGCGATGGAAACGCGAACATGCGTGATCTGTTAGGAGGCAAAGGCGCCAATCTGGCTGAGATGACCAATGCCGACCTGCCGGTTCCGCCAGGATTCACCATCACCACCGAAGCCTGCAACGCCTTTCTGAGTGCGGGCAACGCGTTCCCTGACGACATGTGGGACCAGGTTGCCGCCAGTCTCAAAGACGTCGAGCAGTCCATGGGTCGGAATTTTGGAGACGTATCCAACCCACTCCTCTTCTCGGTTCGCTCCGGCGCGCGCTTCTCGATGCCGGGCATGATGGATACGATCCTGAACCTCGGGCTCAACGACACCACGGTGCAGGGACTGGCTGACCAAGCCGATCCGCGCTTTGCCTACGACTGCTATCGCCGTCTCATTCAGATGTTCGCCAAAGTCGTGCTCGACGTCGATTCGGACCTTTTCGAGGACGTCATCGACGCCCACAAACGTCGGCTGCGCATCGAGCAGGATTTCGAGATCCCGGCTGAGAACCTGAAACAGATGGTTGGCGAGTTCAAGGAGATCGTGCGCCGCGAGAGTGGCCAGGCATTCCCGGACGATCCCTGGGAGCAGCTTCGCTTCGCGATCACTGCGGTGTTCAAGTCCTGGAACAACCGCCGCGCGATCAACTATCGCAACGCCAACAACATTCCGCACGATCTCGGCACGGCCGTCAACGTACAAACCATGGTCTACGGCAACATGGGTCCAGACTGCGCCACCGGCGTGGCCTTCACCCGCAACCCGAGCACGGGCGAGCAGGTCATCTTCGGCGAATTCCTCACGAACGCGCAGGGCGAGGATGTCGTCGCTGGAGTGCGCACGCCGCAAGAGATCAAGACGATGGGTGACGACCCGGCGCTCAAGTCAGCCTATGACCAGCTTCTAGGCATCGCCGAGCAGCTCGAAAAGCACTATCGCGACATGCAGGATCTGGAATTCACCATCCAGAACGGCAAGCTCTACATGCTGCAGACGCGAACCGGCAAACGAACTGGTCAGGCAGCGGTGACCGTTGCGGTCGACATGGCGGAAGAAGGCTTGATCTCGCATCAGGAAGCCGTCCAGCGCGTCGAGCCGGATCACCTCGACCAACTCCTGCACCCCATGATCGACGAGAATCAGAAACGCACCGTGCTTGCGCAGGGACTTCCGGCAAGCCCTGGCGCGGCCAGCGGCAAAGTTGTCTTTGATGCCGACGAGGCCAAGGCACAGGGCGAGACTGGCGAGCCAGTCATTCTGGTCCGTATCGAAACGTCACCGGAAGACTTCCACGGAATGCTGGTGGCCAAGGCAGTGCTCACCGCGCGCGGCGGCATGACCTCGCACGCGGCGGTTGTCGCCCGTGGCATGGGTAAACCGGCGGTCGTCGGCTGCTCGGCCCTCAACATCAACTACGCCAGGCAAACGATTTCCGTCAACGGCACGACGGTCAATAAAGGCGACTTCATCACCATCGATGGATCAACTGGCGAAGTCATGCTCGGCGAGATCCCGACGATCGAACCACAGGTTGGCGGTAACGTCTCGACCCTACTCAGTTGGGCGGATGAGTTCCGCAAGCTGGGCGTGCGAGCCAATGCCGACACGCCGCAGGACGCCGACAAGGCCCGCGAGCTTGGCGCCGAGGGGATCGGGCTCACTCGAACCGAGCACATGTTCTTCGAGGGCGACCGCATTCTGGCGATGCGCGAGATGATCATTGCCAGCACCGACGAGGAGCGCCGCGCAGCCCTCGCCAAGTTGGAGCCGATGCAGAAGCAGGACTTTATCGGCATCTTCAAGGCGATGGACGGGCTGCCGGTCACCATCCGTACGCTCGATCCGCCATTGCACGAGTTCCTCCCGCATACAGACGAAGAGATTCAAGACCTGGCGAGCACCCTGAACGTCGACGCTGAAGTGATCAAGAATAAGGTGACGTCGCTGGCCGAAGCCAATCCAATGCTCGGGCATCGAGGCTGTCGACTCGGCATCACCGCGCCTGAAATCACCAAGATGCAGGCGCGGGCCATCATCGGTGCGGCTCTCGAATGCGCCGAACAGGGTATTCACGTCTTTCCCGAGATCATGATTCCGCTCGTCGGCGACGTGCGCGAGCTGCGACTGCAGCGCGAGGTGGTTGATTCGGTCGCCGAGGAGATGTTCGAGAAAGCCGGCAAGAGGATCGACTACTCGGTCGGCACGATGATCGAGCTACCGCGAGCATCGCTCACAGCGGACGAGATCGCCGAGGAGGCCGAATTCTTCAGCTTCGGCACCAACGATCTGACCCAGACGGCGTTCGGCATGAGCCGCGATGACTCTGGTCGCTTCCTCCCCTTCTACGTTGAGAAGGGCATCCTGGACGCCGATCCGTTCCAGTCGATCGACCGCAAGGGCGTCGGAGCGCTCATCGAGATCGCGACCGAACGTGGCCGCAAGACGCGGCCTGACATCAAGCTTGGCATCTGCGGAGAGCACGGTGGCGATCCGAGCAGCGTCGAGTTCTGCCATCAGGCGGGGCTGAACTACGTTAGCTGCTCGCCGTATCGCGTGCCGATCGCCCGCCTCTCGGCGGCGCATGCGGCGCTCGGCGAGATGGACAAGGACAAGTAACCGAGCCCCGCAATCATGGCCATCAGCATCGCCCCGCCTGAAACAGGTCGGGGCGATGTCTTGCCGGTTCTCGGCGCGCGACATTGTCGGAGCTAAATCGGCGAACTGCAAAGAACGGTGATCAGGCGCAGCACCCGATAAGCCGACGGCATGTCGTCTCGCACGAAGCCAACCGTGCGGCCGTCAATTCGCTCTGCGCCGTCAATCATCTCAGCCAGATCGGCCAGGACCGGCCGAGCGAGCTCGACTTCGAATTTCACGGGAGTCTCAACCTTCAGCGGCTTTACCGGCGGCCACTCGCGCATGGCTCGAGCCGCTTCTTCTTGCAGCCGGTGACGCGCCATAATGGGATGCAGACTCTCGGACGAGAGATGGGCCAGGCTCTCTTTGACTTTGACGGTGATGACATCGCTGCCAAACAGATCCTCTGCCTCAGCGACGACCGTTTGGTCTCCAGAGACGAGCAACACCGGCACGTCATACGCGCCGGCCACAGCGGCATTCAGACCAAGCTCGCCCATAGATCGCCCGTTCACTGCGCACGTCGAGAATCGTTCCAGTAAACGTGTGGCTCAAAACCGACTCTCCGGTGCCTGCCTTGCCGTGAACGCCGATGAACATGGCGGCGTCGTAGCCACGTTCGATCCCATGCACCATGCCGTAGACGCGCGGCTTGCCCCGGCTCAAGATGGCTTGTTCGTGAAGCTCTTCAGGGATGATGTTGCGATACGGACCGTGAACGTCGACGACCGTAACCTCCGCACGCGGATCGACGTCGAGGATCCCCGCGACGACCGCCGACGCCTCGGCCGTCATCAAGCGCCTGCGCGCGCTCGTACTCGGGGTTCCCTTTGGAACCTTCTTCGGAATGGACCACTCCGGCAATGCCCTCGATGTCGACCGTCACGTAGATGCGCATTCATCCTCCTTCGCCGAGCGAGGTCGACTCGCGCGACCTCACCCTTCCCTGGCCGCAACCTATCAGGGATTTACCCGAAAGAGAAGAGGGGTGCCATATGCAACTGCTGGAAAGAGGCATGGGAAACGCGCGGCGATCAGGAGGCAAGACGCTGGCGGATCGCTTCGACAACTGCCAATGCCTCCGAGACGTCCACCATGTTGCGATTCGGCTCCCGCGCTTCCGCGAGGTACGCGAAGACGTTAGGACCACGCCGATCTGGAGGAGTGTCGGCAAACCGAGGAATCAAATGGTAATGGATGTGCGCGAACCCTTCCGCCTCCGCAAACAGACAGAGATAGATCTTCTCCGGAAGCAGCACGTCTCGCATCGCCGCCATCACGCGTCGTGACAGCGACCCAAACGTTACGGCCTCTTCCTCCGTCAGGTCGGCCATCGATTCCACGTGCCGCCAGGGCTTGAGAACCAGCCAGCCCACGATCGGAATCGGTTCCAACACGTGCTCCAGCCGCCATACTCCGTCGTCGTGGATGACCCATCCGGGCGCCACAATTTTGCCGCGATTGGCGCGACAGGTTCCGCACGAATCGACGAAATCCTTACCACCAGACATGAGGCTCTCCGTAATCTACACGCAACTGCGCGCTCGAGTCTTTCCGTGAGTTTATTCGCGAATTAGTTTGGCTTCTGGTGACGGCTGTCGGCCCACACCCGAAGAGCAGACACGGAAGTCTGCCCCTAGGAAATCGTGTGTACGTTCAGTCACGACAGGCACCCGCGAAGTGAGTCGGGCTTCATCGAACCTAGCCCGGGATCTTGAGGTGATTAGCGACCTAGTTCGGCAGTGGCCAGCGTTCGCCCGGGAGTAATCACATCCTAACGAACTCTCCCTTTGCCAGAGGGCGAGAACATTCGCCGCACTGCGACCGGTACGCGGGCGACCGGAA
The DNA here is from genome assembly GCA_963815715.1 of uncultured Chloroflexia bacterium. GTDB lineage: Bacteria > Chloroflexota > Chloroflexia > Thermomicrobiales > Thermomicrobiaceae > CALAGB01. The sequence goes on from CAWFHU010000003.1 coordinate 173,181, forward strand.
GTCCCTTGAAGCCACTGAATGTACGCAGCCAAACGTAGCGGCGGGACCTGCGCCCGCCGACGGCCGCAGGCCGCTATGCAGCGCAGGGACAATTCCGCCGTTCGAAAGAGCTTGAGATGAACGCAGAGCAGTCGCAGTCGACATCCGAAGCGCTCCGAGCGGCACAACTTCCTAGTGCGGTGAGAGCTGTTCCAGGGCACTATTTTCGGACCTGCATGTCAATCGCGGTCACAATAGATGACGATGGCGGCGTCAGAATCGCGCTGCGAACCTTTCTTGCGAATTCGAACACCGACTCGCAATTCGCTAGACAAATCCAGCGTTGCGCATGTGCACAATACCGTCGGGTTGGATGAACACTCCAAACGATCCCTGGACGCTCGCCGCGAAATACGTTGGCGCATAGAGAAATATGTTTGGCGCGTCGTCCCAGATCACTTCCTGGGCCTTGACGTAGACCGCATCCCGCTGTGCGACATCTCCAATTTGAAGGCCATCTTGAACATATTTCTCGACGTCGGGATTTGAATAGAAGGAGCGGGCTGCACCAGCAGGAGGCCATTGATCCTTTGTGTAGAGTGGGCGAATCGCCCAGTCCGCGTCTCCTGTCGACGGCGACCATTCACTGACAAGCATCTCGATGCTGGACTGATCAACCGGCTTGACGAGCTCCGCCGCCAACAAATACGGGTTCATCTCAATCACGTCAATAGTCACGCCGATCTTCTCGAGCTGCGCCTTGACGGCATCCGCGCGTGGTTTGTTCGTTGTGGACGCCAACAGTTTCGTTTGGAATCCGTTTGGATAACCAGCTTTCGTCAACAACTCCTTGGCCTTCGACGGGTCATAGTCATAGACCCCGACCTTGTGATATCCGCCGACGAGCTGACTCATGACCGAATCCATCACCACGCCCTGACCAAGGTCAGCCGCCTTCATCACTTCTTCCTTGTTGACACCAAAATTCAAAGCGAGACGGACTTCTCTATTATCAAACGGCTTTTTCTGGTTGTTGAGGCTGATCCAACACACCGATGTGCTCGGAACCGTCTGAACATCAATCCAGCTCACGTCTCGCAGCTGTTCCGCCTGCGTCGCGTGAAGCGGTGCGGCAAAGTGAACCTCGCCAGTCTCTATGGCGTCTCTCAGTGCGTCCATTTGGTCGTAGCCCTGAATCCTGAGCTTGGGTGTCAGAGCGCCATTGGCAGAATTCCAATAGTTCCGGTTCCGTTCCAGATTTAGCTCGATCCCGATCGACCAATTCGTGAACTTGAATAGGCCAGTACCGACGGGATGCATGCCGAATCCAGCGCCAAATCTCTTCGCTGCGGACGGGCTCACGATGCCCGCGGCCGGATACGCCAGCATGGCGATCATTGCCGCAAACGGGTGCTTTGCAACAATCTTCACCGTTCCGTCGTCATGAGCCTCAACGTGATCGATTACCGGGAGAAAGAACGCGTTGCTTCCAAGATCCGGATTGTTCAACACCCGGTCGAAACTGTCCTTGACCGCCTGAGAGTTGCAGGGCTGCCCATCATGAAACGTCACTCCACGGGCAATCTGAAATGTGAACTCGCCGCCGTCGCCCGACGTTTCCCACGATGTCGCTAACTCGTTGACGATCCGCATCTTCTCGTCGAATCCAACGAGCCCCTCATACACGCACTTGGTTACGCTGAAGGAAGAGTTGGACGAAGCATCCTGTGGATCAAGATCGCCTGGATCGATCGTCAGCCCAACCACGAATGAACCATCGGAGTTGAGCGTGGACGTTCTCGTAGGTTGAGAAACAGCAGTCGGTGTACTGCTGTTCATTGGCGTTGGCAACCTGATGCTGGTCTGGGAAGCGGGCGTCGCAATAGTCGACGTTCGCGTTGGCGTGTTTGGGCTGCTGGTCGACTTTGCGGCGGAAGTCGCGTCACAGGCGGCAATCAGCGCCGAAAACGTCGTCGCACCGGTTCCCACGGCAACCATTCGGAGAAACCGCCGACGTCCCAATCCTCTGCGTTGCCACTCTTCGAACAGTTCACCGAATCGATCCGTGCGGTTCACCATTGCCACCTTCGTTGAGGAAAATATTCGATGTACCGATGGTAGCAAGATGCAGTGAACGCGCAATTGAGTGATGTAGGACCAGAGTCCCAATCGATGGAGACAGATGGCCAAACCGGTTGAATTGTGCACCTGTCGACGGTCAGATGACAGTAGGTCAGACACGTTGGGGCCGTGTAAATACGCACCGCGTTGTAGATGAGCGATTCAGTAAGAATCGCGACATCAAAACGCGGAGGGGAGAGTTTCAATCCTCTTCGAAACACTGCTATTGGGGAGGTTCTCTCGTACCGCCCTCGTAGCGACCGATTCCGGGATCACTACGAACGGATATGCCTGGAGCTGCAATTGACGCTGCGGAATCGGGGAATAGCCCGGGTGGGGGAAGCGGGACTCGAACCCGCACGCCTTGCGGCACATGATCCTAAATCATGCTCGTCTGCCAATTTCGACATTCCCCCGAGCTGTCTGAATGAGCACCATTGCGGCCACTCATTCAGGTCACCGATTGTACATTCTTCACGCAGTTACCCCAAGACCGTCGGGGCGTTGCGACTCACCAGCCGAAGGATTGCAGCCGCTGCGACCCAAGCAGTCGCAGCTCCACACGATACGGGGCCGAATTGTCCGGATGGAATTCGAACACGGCGCGCTCGAAGTACTGCACCGTGAGTCCAGTTGATGGATCGGTGAACTCCTCGGAGATCGGGTAACCAAACAATGCCAGGCTCTCACGACCAGAAATGCCCGGGTCTCCGAAGTCGAGCCCATGCGACTGCCAGTATTGCTTGAACCCGCCGCACATCCGATGTCCGGTGGCTGAGACAAACATACAGTTGGAATCGCTGGTGGTGCTTGCGGGAAGCGCGGCAAATGGCGCCGTTCCCATCAGACCCGCGGACGTTGCCGCCTCGGTTCCGAGCAAGCCGAGCTCGGTTTCGTAAGGCGTTCCAACGAACTCGGGGTGGTACTCATACCGCTGACGCTCGAGGTACTGAACCGTGTAGTTCCCCTGTGTGAATTCTTCTGTGAGCGGATAGCCGAAGACGTCTAACCGGCCCGATTTCACCCAGAAGTTCTTGAACCCGAACGACAGATAGTGTTGAGTCTCAGGGAAATAGAACCAATCGGAACTGGTCTTGCCTGGATCCGACTGGCTCGCACTGGGGAGCACGTCTCCGATCACCCGAGTGCTCACTACAAACGAGTACTCATACGGCGGCGCGGCAAGCCATACGAGGTTGCCGTTCGCCGCTCTCGGGGAGATATTCTGCTGGCCGTCGGCCACTGCAACAAAATGGCTGTCTGTCTCAATGTCGTAGACGACAATGTTCTGCTGTGTTGAGACATTTGACGCGTTCCAGAACACAAAGCGACCGTCAGTCGCTGGGCTCCTCCCCTGGCCAACCATTGAATCGGAGTCCGCGGCGCTGAGGTCGACAGTGTGTATTTCTCCACCTGCAGCGTAGGCCGCGAAGTTACCACCCACGTCGTAGCCATCAAGGTAATCTGTCGCTCCGGACCCGGTCGCAATCTGATGAGGCTGTCCACCGAGGTCAGCCTCCCACAGCTCCCACTCGTAATTGTCCGCACCGCTGTATCCGCGCTGGATGCTCCAAAGGATGTGCCGTCCCGAGATTCTCGGCTGTCCAACGTCCGTGATGTCGCTCGGCAGAGCCGCGATGACGTCGGGAGCCATGGTCGACGCAAGGTTCTTGAACTGAACAGTCCAGGCGTTATGGTTGGCTGACGCGTCGTGGTTGACCCACACCAAGAGCCCTTCATAGATGGCCGGCTTCATCTGCTCACCAGGAGGCGCGGGGAGCGAAGGAGTCGTGTCGTTGCTCAAGTCAATGCCGCCCAGTTGTTCGCCGTTGGCGCCGCGCTCTTCCCACACGACGAGGTCGCGCGATACATCAGGGTAACCACCGTCCGTCGCGATGGCGCGCGATGTGCCGGTCGCGACATCGACCGCGTACAGGGTTGTCGATTCGTAATAGGTGTAGGTGTAGACAGCCGTCGTACCGTCGGTCCTCAGGTTGCCGATCGATGGTGGGACGGCTCCAGCGGGCGGCGCCGTCAGCAGCAATGGTGTGAGGAAGGCTGCGGCCAGTAAAACCGGGAGCGTGAATCGCGCCAGTGTGAATTTCATCGTTCCCCCTATTACTGCTGTAACGTCATTGCCACTGCGTGATACCTGCGTGCGTTGAGTGGCGCCAAACCTCCGCGCTATGAGACTCTAGAATCCCCGAAATCAAGCCCATGTGGCTGATTGGGTGAGCTTGACGCGGCATCCACGCCAGGCGCTTTGGCCGCGATCGTGAGCGCTGGAACGGTCAAGGTCAGCGCCGAACGAACCAGCATTTTCAGTGGGATCATCTCTACTCCATCAAGTGACTCGACGAGCAATCATAGTGTCATTCGAGTGCGGAGAACACTTGCCCTCCTGGACGAACGAAACAGTTCACTGGAGCGCAACCACGCCGTGACGTATGGGCACGGATTCTGCGTTTTGGCAGTTATGTCCAAGATGATATCCGCCCACGCGCCAATAGGAAAACAATTATGGATTATCAAGTCGTTGCGGAGAGTATCGTACATCAAGACCGCCGCTTGCTGATCGGGCGAGAAGGAAACGGGTATATACAACTCGATAGCAGCTCTCTTCCGATCGCCGTATCTGATCGAGATTTTGCGCGTTTGCGTATGATGGGACACTACCGGCCGGTCGTTCTGCAGTGGAATTTCGAACATTCCGGAGTTGCCGCGCAGGTCGCCGACTAGCGCACGGCCGTCGGAAAGTCCTCAAACTACCGATACACCAAACGGGCTCCGGTACCGGAGCCCGCTGCCATTTCTGGTGGAATGTTCGGCTTATGACGTTCGCATCAGGGATTCAACCGCAGTATCACGGCGAGGAGCATAATTCCGCCGCGGCCTCACGAAGGTCTCGATCTCTCTCTTGCCTAGTCCTCGCGATTATGCTGTCTAGCACAGTGCCGCATCTGCTGTACAACCGTTGGACGGACTGAAATAGCGTCGACCCCTCCCACACCAATCCATTTCGTTGCACCTCCAGACGCACAGTCCCACGCTTACGGCAACCCTACTTAATCTGCGATCCAGCATCATTAGAAAGTCTGTAGCAATGCAATAGAATGCATCGTCCTTTTGTGCGGTAAGGTCAACTGTTATGCACCGACCAGCACTTTGATCCATCAAGATGCCTTGGCTGACGATATGGTGGGCTTGAACAATCAGTGTACGTGTACGTACAACTGCACACATAGTGAATCACGCAAAACCATCGCATCAACGATGCAACATGTTCATCTGTCTATCGAATTCGCCCCAAGAGCCAACTGTGTATTGTTGTCACAGATTGACGTGACGGTTCAGTAATGGTACTTTTTACCTGCATCGAGGTAGGAGATTGGGACCACTGGCTAATTACAACTGAATACAGGTCATTTTGGCTTATCCGACAGTGATGCCACAGGTGTTCAGGTTGAACGAACGCCCCGGTCGGAATGCCGAAAGTGGACCGGCCGCCCTTCCGAGCGATCTCGTCCTGGACGGACAGATGCCTGTTCACCCACGGACGCAGATTGGGTTCAAGCGATTTTGAGCTTGGAACCCGAGCAATAGATCGCGCCGGAAGGGATTCATATTGCGGATAGCGCATTGCCGTGTCACAGAAGCGGCGGCACGACAGTTATCAGGAAGGGGATCGCCTATCGAAGAATCGCGAAGAAAGACGCCCCGAGCAGGTGGTGCTGCCCGGAGCGGTCAGAACGGGAGCGGCTTGCCGCCTGACTCCCACCAACAGTGGAATTGTATCGCAGGCGGCGGTCCCAAGATCATCGGCAAGACTACGTTCGTGTTTCGTCTATTGAAGGGAATGCCTGATGCGACGCATGCTCAAGCTCATGGGCTTCGTGGCGATCATCGCTGTCTTTGCTACTGCGGCCTACGCGTTCACGGCTCAAAACACCCAGCCGCAATCCACTGACGCCGGCGTCGGCGTGAGCACTGTGGCTGGCTACACGGTTACGAACATCAAGTATCACATGAGCACGAACCAGCCAGGGACGCTGTACTATGTCCAGTTCGATCTCGACAAGAGCGCCAGTGAAGTCTACGCCTGGTTCACCCAGGACAACACGCAGTCAACGTACTCGACTCTTTGCAGCAATCCGCAGGCCAACACGTGGAGCTGCTACCCGGCGAGCGGCGCAGTGGATGTGCTGCATCTCACGGGGCTGAGTATTTACGCGTCCCAGTAGCAGGACACTGCGGTGTAGGGCTTCCGGGCGTCGAACTCTCGGAAGCCCTACGTTCCCTGGAGCGATACACATTCATTGTTCTGGAGAGCGCACACCGCTAATAGCCACGACTTGAAACGGGGAGCGGGTTGAGATCGCAGCCAAGCTGGCACAACGTAATCGTCATTGGGCTGCCGATCGTCGCGTTGGCGCTACTCTGGGTTCTGTTGGCTCCGCTTGAGCTCGGTGGCAATACAACGTATGTGATTACGCGCGGAGTCAGCATGCAGCCTAATTTCCATACTGGGGACCTCGCGATACTTCGTGTGTCCAACACATATCAGGTGGGTGACGTGGTGGCGTACCGAGATCCACGGATCGGGCGGGTGCTTCATCGAGTAATCGGTGAGGAGGGCGGGCGCTTTTTGATGAAGGGTGATAATAACAGCTTCGTGGATCCATACAGGCCGTCGCAGTCAGACATTGTCGGCAGACTCTGGATTCACCTACCCGGAGTTGGAAAGTGGCTTCAGGCGATCCAGCAGCCGAGAACAGCCACCATGGTTGCGACCATGGCCGGAATGCTTCTCTTCGCCCCAATCGGCGCGGACCAACAGCGGAAACGACGTCGTTTTGGACGCGGAGATGCTGGGCCAGAGAAGCGTCCAGATGGCAGACGCCGCGTCGTGACATCTACTGGGTTCCTTGGGCCAACTGGGCAAATGGCGGCGGCTGTCGTCGTCGTCGTGGCTCTACTCTCACTCTTGCTGGGTATCTTGGCCTTCACTCGTCCATTCGAGCGGAACACAACCGGAATGCTCATTTACCACCAGGCCGGCTCGTTCACCTATTCTGCGAACGCGTCCGGTGGCGTCTATGACGAAGACACCGCGACCACTGGTCAGCCGGTCTTCCGTAAACTGGCGGACAAAGTCAAAGTCTCCTTTAACTACGTTTTCTCCGCCGATAAGAACGCTGACGTACACGGCACTTACCAGCTGGACGCAATCTTGAGTCGTGCTGATGGCTGGTCGCGCAATGTACCGCTGGTAGCGACGACTCCCTTTACCGGCCAGCAGACCACTGTTAGTTGCACCCTTGATTTGGGCCAACTCCAGGCATTGATCGACGTGCTGGAGCAGGCCACGAATGCTCAGAACCAGCAGAGTAACCAATTCACGGTCACCATCGTGCCGAAGGTCCACCTGAACGGCACGGTCGCGAATGTGGCAATGGACGACCAATTCTCTCCACAGTTGAAATTTGATCTCGATCCGATTGAGCTACAACTCGACCGATCCGGAGATCCTGCAAACCAAGCTAACCCTCTTATGCCCTCCAAAGATGGAACGGTGAGCGTCTCCAGTCTCGTGCCAAATCGGCTGCCAGTGCCTGTGTTGCACCCGACAGTGGCGACGGCCCGCAAGCTTTCCGTGGTTGGGGTGTTAGTAGCACTTTTTGGCGGGATCACCCTGACGGCTCTCGTTTGGAGAGCCGGTCAAGCCGACGAACCGGCTCGAATCAATGCCCGTTATGGCAGCCTGATGATCGCGTTGCGCGGGTCAGATCTGAACGCCAGCATACGCCTCATCGACGTCGCGACAATCGAAGATCTGGTGCGTGTTGCCGAGCGAGAAGGACGGATGATTCTACACCAACGCTCGGGCCGCTCCCATGACTACTTCGTTCAGGAGGTTGACGTGACATACCGCTACTGCACCTTCGGCGGAGATGCTGAACCGGTGCCCTCGACGGTGAACGCGGTGCAATGATGCGGGTTCGACCGGTTCGAATGTTGTTGTATGTCGCCTTTGTCATTGCGGTCGGCACGATTAGTTACGCGTTTACCGCAGCTATCAACATACCTTCGACCAACGCAGGCGTGGTGACAGAACAAGTTCCGAAGTTCACCATCTCGAGTGTGTGCTCGTCCAACAGCACCACTCCTGCTGCGGGGTCCATCGTAGACACGAACACCACCGCGACACAGCCGACCACCTGCGACCAGAGTGATCTATCTGAAACCTCAACCGCAACACAGACGAGCCCGCCAGATACTCAAGACAGCCCGACATCAACTGATATTGCCCAGCCTGACACGACCAGCACTGCGACTGAAGTGGCTACCGAACAGACGGGCGCGGCCACCACAGCAACGGCCACCGACACCACTCAACCGGATGCAATCACCACAGCAACGGCCACCGACACCACTCAACCGGATGCAATCACCACAGCAACGGCGACTGACGCCACTCAGCCGGATGCAATCACCACAGCGACCGCAACGGACATTGCTCAGCCCTAGGTGCAGCCGATAATTCAAGGGCTGTGTCCATACTCGGCGGATCAGAGCAATCCGTACCGGCCACAATTGTTTCATTGTCTCGCTGGACACGATAATCCTTGAAGGCTGCCGCGGATAGACCGCAAGTCATATCTCCCCCAAGGTTCTGCACACCAAACGGGCTCCGATAACGGAGCCCGTTGTCATGTCTGGTGGAATGTTCGGCTTACGACGTTCGCATCAGGGATTCGACCGCAAAATCACGGTCGGGCGCGGTGGATTTATGCTCCGCAGCCGCAGCCCTGGGCCGTTCCGCCGTTCTCGCCTGTATCGAACGAGTGGCCACAAGCACAGCTTGCGACGGCGTTCGGATTGTGCACGGTGAAGCCACCGCCCATCAGGCTGTTGACGTAGTCGATCTCCGAGCCTTCGAGGTACATCGCGCTGAACTGGTCGACCAGTACGCGCATGCCTTCCTGCTCGATGACGTGATCGTCTTCCTCAGCGACTTCCTCAACGGTCATCCCGTAGCTGAGCCCTGAGCATCCGCCCGGCGACACGAAGACGCGAAGCATGGCCGCCGGAGTGCCCTGCTCATCCAAATAATCGCGAAGCTGCGCGACCGCCTCTGACGTGAGCGAGATCATTTGCTCTGCGGCTACACTCATGACCGTTTCCCTTCAGCGTTCGTCGAATGCCATGTCTCGACGGTGGTGACGCCTTTAATCAACCTAAGCCTATAGAAATAATACCGCGGCCGTCCAGGGTGTCAACCTAACCGGTCGCCATTGTCCTCACCCTCCAATTTTCCCACGTGGATGGCGTTATGGTCAAGGATCGCGCGAATCTGACTTAGCTGCTCACGAAGACGGTTTGGATCTCGCGTGTATTCCAGCACGACAGCCCGAGGGCCACAGCGCTCAAGCACCCAGTTCAGGAGTCGGAACTCTCGTTCCACCAGCTCAAAGTGGCCATCGTCTAGATGTGACCCAACCATTCGAGGACTGCTCAAGTGTACTTCGATAACCCGGTCGAGTGGAAGCATCGCGGCGTACTCTTCTGCAGCGTGGCCGAGCCAATCAGCGCTCACCTGAAGATGCGCGAGGTCGAGCAATAGCCAGCAGCCGGTCGTCTCAACGATGTCGCGTATGAATCGCGGGTGGCAGATATGCTCGTAGGCACCTTCTGGGCAGTAATCGAGGTTCTCTATCAGCACGGGAACGTCGAGGTGCCGCACTCCGAATTCGACAGCTTCAGCCATGCGTTCGAAACACGTCGCTCGATCGAGCACAGGCGAGGATGGCAACATGTGGCCGTCGAAACGGACCGCCTCGGTACTGAAGCCCAAATGCAGACTGAACCAGGGGGATCGAGTCCGGTCGAGCTCGCGTTTGCAACGGTCCAACCACGCTGAGTCGAGCGACCGCGGCACTGCGAGACTGAAGTCCACGTCAAGATTGTGGAGGAGGAGCTGCGCATCAAGATCGCATCGATGCAGGTCCCAGCCCGCAACCTCCTGGATATCGACCAGGTCGGCGACCTCGTGTGAGATCGCCGACCACTTCACACCAAGCTTCGTCATTTCTGGCGCAACAAACACACGCTGATCAGGCGTCGAGCGACGATGTGGCCAGATTGCGGATGCGACCCGACATCTCCTGCGTGGAGACGACCTGTTCCCCCTTCGAAGCGATGTCGGCAGTTCGCAATCCCTCTTCGAGAGCCTGACCAACGGCCGCCTCGACAGCGTCCGCGAGATCGCCCAACTCGAAGGAGAAGCGCAGCATCATGGCAGCGCTCAGGACAGCGCCGATCGGATTGGCGATGCCCTGCCCAGCAATGTCCGGTGCCGAGCCGTGCACTGGCTCGTACATCCCGAAGAGCGCCGCGGTCGTTCCCACGCGCACAGGCTTCTGACCGTTGAGGCTCGCCGACGGGAGCATCCCGAGCGACCCAGCCAGCACTGCCGCTTCGTCGCTCAGCACGTCGCCGAAGAGGTTCTCCATCACCATCACGTCGAAATCGCCTGGCCGGCTGATGAGTCGCATGGCGCAAGAATCGACGAGTGCGTGATCGAACTTGACGTCGGGATAGCGCTCCGAGACCTCGATGGCAACCTCACGCCACAACTGGGAGGTATTCAGCACGTTGGCTTTGTCGACGCTGGTGACGTGTTTCTTGCGCGACTGAGACAGCCGAAACGCGAGATCAACGATGCGCTCGATTTCAGATTCGTGATAGGGGAGCGTGTCGACTGCGTGACGGCCGGTGTCGTCCTTCATGCGCTTTGGAGGGCTGTCCGAAGTAGAGACCGCCGGTCAGCTCGCGCACGATCATCAGGTCCGATCCACGCGCGATCTCAGCCTTGAGCGGTGAATTGTTTGCCAACGCGTCGAAGACTTTCACCGGCCGAATGTTGGCGAAGAGTCCGAGCGTCTTGCGCAGACCGAGAAGGCCCGCCTCCGGCCGTTCCGTTTTGCCGAGATGGTCCCACTTAGGTCCACCGACGGCGCCGAGCAGGATGGCGTCCGACTGGCGGGCGACCTCGACGTCTTCATCACGCATTGGAACTCCGTGGGCGTCGATGGCGGCGCCTCCGATGAGCGCTTCGCTGAACTCGAAGGAGACGTTGGCGTGCGGTCCAACCGCGGCGAGCAGTTCTCGCGCCTCGTCCAGTACTTCGGGGCCAACGCCATCACCTCCGAGGAGCAGAATCTTGAATGTTCGATCGCTCATGAAGCCTGTTGTCTCTCCTTCACGCGCTGAGCGACCGCGTTCATCAGTCCGCCAGCGTCGATGATCTGCTGCACGTATGCCGGATAGGGCTTGCTGCCGTACGTCTCGCCCGTGCGGATGTTCAACACGCCACCCTCGTCGGTGTCGACCTCGAGGATATCGCCGGTCTCGGTTACCTTGCTTGCCTCCGGCGATTCGACGATGGCGAGCCCGATATTGATCGCGTTGCGGTAGAAAATGCGGGCAAACGACTCAGCAACGACGACCTTCACCCCGGCAGCCTTGATGGCGATAGGAGCATGCTCGCGCGACGAGCCGCAACCGAAGTTCTTGCCTGCGACGATGATGTCGCCTTCCTGCACTTTTCCGGAAAACTCCGGATCGATGTCCTCCATAACGTGCTCGGCGAGCTCATCCGGATCGCTCGTGACGAGATAGCGTGCCGGAATGATGACGTCCGTATCGACGTCGTCCCCGAACTTCCAGACCTTCCCACGGACTTGCATTAAGTGTGCTCCTTAGTGGCGTTCAGCCCTCTGGCCCTCACCCCCTGTGGCCCTCATCCGGCGCTGCGGCGCCACCTTCTCCCAATTCTGGGAGAAGGTATCTCCCCTCTCCCAGAATTGGGCGAGGGGCAGGGGGTGAGGGCTCCTATTACAACATTGCCGGTGACGCGACTCTCCCGAGAATGGCGCTGGCAGCAGCCACCTGTGGGCCGGCCAGAATGATCTCTGCCTCGCGATGACCCATGCGCCCACGGAAATTGCGGTTGGTGGTCGACACGCAGCGCTCGCCCTTAGCAATGACGCCCATGTAGCCACCCAGACACGGTCCGCAGGTGGAGGTCGAGAAGATCGCGCCCGAATCCATGAAGATGTCGGCCAGGCCCTCTTTGGTGGCCTGCTTGGCGACTTCCTGGCTCCCCGGAATGACGATGCAGCGCACGTCGGGATGCACCTGTCGTCCCTTGAGAATTCGGGCGACGTCGCGCAGGTCGCTCAGCCGGCCGTTGGTGCAGGAGCCGATCACGACCTGCTGAATCGGCATGTCGCCCACTTCGTCGGCGCCGTGCACGTTTGAAGGAAGATGCGGCAGCGCCACCAGTGGCTTGAGGTCGGAGACGTCGAACTCGATCACCTGCTGATAGGTGCAGTCCGGGTCGCTCTCGACCGGCGTGTAAGGTCGATCAGTCACGTTGGCGAGCCATTCCCGCGTCTTCTCATCGAACCCGAAAATACCACTCTTGGCACCGGCCTCGATGGCCATGTTCGCCATGGTGATGCGCTGGTCCATCTCCAGGTTGTCGATAACCGGTCCGGTGAACTCCATGGCGCAGTTGAGGGCGCCGTCGACACCGATCTGACCGATGGTGTAGAGGATCAAGTCTTTGCCGCCGACACCCTCCGGCAGCGTGCCGTTATAGATGAACTTGATCGAGGCAGGCACGCGCACCCAGATGGTGCCAAGTGCCATGGCCGCGGCAATGTCGGTCGAGCCCATGCCGGTGGAGAAAGCGTTGAAGGCGCCATAGGTGCACGTGTGTGAATCGGCGCCAATGATCGCCTCTCCTGGAAGGGTCAGGCCGTTCTCCGGGAGGACGACATGCTCAATACCAGCGCGGCCGATCTCAAAGTAGATCGTTCCCTGCTCCTTCGCAAACTCGCGCATGACCTTCGCCTGCTCGGCTGCCTTGATGTCCTTGGCCGGCACGAAATGGTCCGGAACCATCACGACTTTTTTCGGGTCAAAGACCTTCTCAAGTCCAGTCTTCTTGAACTCAGCGATCGAGATCGGCGCGGTGATGTCGTTGGTCATGACCAGGTCGACATCCATCTCGACGATCTCTCCCGGCGTCACGGTCGGCTGATGAGCCGCACGCGCCAGGATCTTCTCGGTCATCGTCAGTCCCATAATTAGGCCGTTACCTCCGCTGTCACAGTTCCACGGTTCAACGCCATAACGTAGGCGCGAACGCTTGCCTCCACGATATCCGTTGCTACTCCGCGGCCATTATAGACATGTTCACCACATCTCACGCGCACACTTACCTCACCCTGCGCATCCTCCCCCGGCGTTACCGCGTCGATATGGAACGACTCGAGCTCACAGCCACCCGGTACGAGCTTGTCGATGGCCTTGAAGAGGGCGTCGATCTGGCCGTTGCCGTTGGCGCTCGCCTCACGATCGACCCCGTCCACGAGAATCTTCACCCAGGCTTCTGCCTTCCCATCGTTTCCGGAATTCGCGCGCCAACCTGAAAGAACGTAGTAATCAGGCGCGCTCTGAAGGTCCTCCTCGATGATCGCGATGATGTCGGCGTTTGTGACCGTCTTCTTGCGGTCGGAGAGCTCGATGAAGCGCTTGTACAGCTCGTCGATCTTTTCCTTGGGGATGCCGTCGTAGCCCAGCTCGTTCAGCCGCGCGGTGAACCCAGCTCGTCCGGAGTGTTTGCCGAGGACCAAACGACTCATCTCCCACCCGACCGACTGCGGCGTCATGATCTCGTAGGTATCCCGATGTTTGAGCATGCCATCCTGGTGGATGCCTGCCTCGTGGGCGAAGGCGTTGGCTCCGACAATCGCCTTGTTCGGCTGGACCACGATACCGGTCAAATGGCTCACCAACTTGCTGGTGGGAACCAGCTGTTTCGTATCGATGCGGGGCATCACGCCGCCGTAGAAGTCCTTGCGGGTGTGCAGGGCCATCACGACCTCTTCCAACGAAGTGTTGCCGGCCCGCTCGCCGATGCCGTTGACCGTCACCTCCATTTGCCGCGCTCCGGCGGCGATGGCGGAAAGCGTGTTGGCGGTGGCCAGGCCCAAATCGTTGTGGCAGTGGACGCTCAAGACGATGTTTTCGATGCCCGGTACGTTGGCGCTGATGTGCTCGATCAGCCGTGCATATTCGTGCGGCGTGGTGTAGCCGACGGTGTCCGGCAAGTTGATGGTCGTGGCGCCCGCCTTGATGGTCGCGGCCACGATGCGGCAGAGGAAGTCCCAATCGCTGCGCGTGGCGTCCTCGGCCGAGAACTCGACATCCTCGAGGTACCCCTTGGCGCGCGACACCGCGGCGACGGCCGACTCGATCACTTCATCAGGGGTTTTGCGCAGCTTGTACTGCATGTGAACCTGAGAGGTAGCGATAAAAGTGTGGATTCGAGCCGACTCCGCGTCCCGTACACCCTCCCAGGCCTTGTCGACGTCAAACGCGTTGGCCCGAGCCAGTCCACAAATGGTGACGCCCTTGACCTCACGCGCGATCCGTCGCACCGCGTCGAGATCGCCGGGTGAAGCGGCGGGAAAACCCGCCTCCATAACGTCGATCCCCAGCTTGGCAAGTTGCCTGGCTACTTCCAGCTTTTCAGGGCTGGTCATCGTCGCACCGGGCGACTGTTCACCATCACGCAACGTTGTGTCGAAGACGATCAATCGATCACTCATGCTCGAAGGTCCTCCTGCTACCAGACAAACAAAAACGACCGCCGTGTTGGGGGTCGCTGATAATCGTCGATGGCGCGATGAATCAAGACGTGGTTTCCCCCAACGCTCCTCTGGCCCCTCCACGGGGCCTGATAAGGGCGAGTAGCTGCTCCGCGATCAGATTCATCTGTTGTGATACTGGAATCATGATCGTCCCAAATACAAAAAACCCGTCCCACATAGGGACGGGGTCAACCCGCGGTACCACCCTGATTGACCACGATCGATGAGATCATGGTCCGCTTGGAGCGAGATAACGGTCGCGACCCGGCCGAGGCTACCTAGCGATCACCTCAGCGGCTCCGGGACGAGTTCGCGCACTTGACGTTACCGGATTCACACCAACTATCCGGCTCTCTGAAACCTCGCGTGCGCTAGTACTTCCCATCAGCGCCTGTTTGACTCCGCGTACTCTAGCAGACGCGGTTGACGAATGTCAACACGACGACCGCTTCGGACGCAGAAACCTAGCTCACGCAAAGAGACTCTTCTGCGGACGCCCGTCGGGAAGCGGCGTACCGCCGCCGAACTGGAAGTATTCGTGCGAGCCGAACTCTCGACGTACCTCTTCCGGTGCCTGAGAGAGTGGACCGCTCTCGTCGTACTGCGTGCCATGTGCTCGCATGGCGCCCTGCTTGAGGTCGAGGAACTCCGCCACGTCGGTGATCACATCGAGCGCGTCGTCCGGTAGTCCGAGTTTCTCGATATCCAGCTCATTGAAGATACTGACGTCGACGTTCTCCTCGCGAGCGCGTCCAAACATGCGCTTCATCAACGACCGCGGGAATCCAGAATAGAACAGCCGACCCGGGTCAACCGGATCTCCGAGCTCGGGATATGCCTCAGGATCCGACGCAGCCTTGAACGCGTCGGTCACGAATCGGTGGACGGCCAGATGGTCCGGGTGGCCGTAGCCGCCCGTCTCTTCGAAGGTGAGGACGGCCGCGGGACCGATTTCTCGCAGGATCTTGACGATCTTGCCAACTGCTTCATGCGGATCGGCATTCATGAACGCGCGCGGGTCGCTGTTTCCATCGGTGCCTGCCATGCCCGAGTCGCGATAGTCGAGAAAGCGCACGTCGCTGACGCCAAGAATGCCGTAGGCTCGGCGCAGCTCTTGCTCGCGCACCTCACCAAGATTTTCTCGCTTCGCGAGCGACGGATCGCGAATTTCACCCAGTTCGCCACGTGTCGCGCAGACCGCGACGACATGCCCGTTGGGAACGTGTCGGGCGATGGTGCCCCCTACGGAAAAGACTTCGTCATCCGGATGAGCGAAGATCGAGACGATCGTATTGCTATTAAACGTTGCCAACTAGAACTCCTTTATTTGTCGCGCGTGGTCTTTCGTTTGCTTGGCGCCCTGCGCCCCGGCTCATCGCCTCGCCCGCGATCCGATCGAACGCCTCGGTCGCTAGTTGGACGCCGCCGCGATCGACTGTGAACGGGCGCCTTCGCCACGAGATCGGACTTCGACCGCCGCTGGTTGAATATCTCGTACAGCACGACGCCGGTCGCGACGGCCAGATTGAGTGAATCGACGCGTCCCGCCATGGGAAGCTTCACCAACGGGTTGCAGGCGCCCATGAGCTCGTCGGTCAGCCCATGTCGTTCACTTCCCATTAACAACACGAGTGGCGACGGATAATCCGTGGCGTGATAGTCGATCTTGGCGTCCGGCGACGTCCCAGCCAAATGAATCCGATGCGTTCGAGCCCAGGCGACGAGTTCTGCTGTGCTGGCTCGCACGATCTGCTGCGTGAAGACGGCGCCCATGCTGGCACGCACCGAGGCCGGGTCGAAGGGGTCAGTCGATTGACCAAGCACGATCGCGCCGTTGGCGCCGACGGCATCGCATGTACGCAAAATGGTCCCCAAATTGCCAGGATCGGCGACAGATTCCAACGCGACCCACAGTCGGTCCGCTTTGACATCGAGTGATTCGAGGGGTGTCCAGCGCTGCCGCACTTCGGCCGCCAGACCTTGCGGACGTTCTCGTTCCGAGAAGGACTGAAAGACGTCGGAGGTTACGTTGAGGGATTTGACTCCGCGATCCTGGGCCTCGGAAACCAGATCGAGCGCGAAGCGGCTACGGAGCAGGTCGGGCGCGATCAGCAGCTCCACGATCTCCGCCCCGCTCTGGATGGCCTCGCTGACCTGACGGATGCCCTCAACGAGGAGCGTTCCAGTGCGTTCTCGCTCCGAGCGCGATCGTAACTTCCGAACGTTCTTGATTCGCGAATTGCTTTTGCTGGAGATGACGTCCGGCGTCACATGTCCATCCATCCGTGTGCGATTCGTCGCAATTGGCGGGTCCAGTTCGGCCGCCTCGTTGATTGTAGCGATCGTTGAACAGGTCCGCGAACTTCAGGTAGGATCTACGCTGGCGCTGGCTGGTCAACAGCCGGTTTGTCCGCTGATATTTCAGTGCGCCCCCGTAGTTCAGGGGATAGAACGGCGGCCTTCTAAGCCGCATGTCGCAGGTTCGAGTCCTGCCGGGGGTACCCATTCGCCAACTCAAGTCACTTCCGAGTGTCTCTGGTAGGTTGTCTGAGTGGCCGCTTGAACCCCGGAGTTTGCATGCAAGACTGGCGTCGCGTCCTGAACGGTGACCCACTCCCCTGGCTCCTCGAGCCGGAAGACCCGAGCGTTCGCCACATGACGCTGCTGCAATTACTCGACCGACCGGCGGACGATCCCGCGGTCATAGAATCGTTCGACGCCGCGATGCAGAGCGAGCCCATCTCCGCCATCCTGGTCAATCAGCATCCGGACGGCTACTGGGTAAAGCGGGGGCATGGATACTCACCGAAGTACACCAGCACCGTTTGGTCGGTCATTATTTTGGATCAGCTCGGAGCAGATGGCGCTGACCCGAGAATCCAGAACGGCTGCGAGTATTTGCTGTCTCATACAACGACCACGAGCGGGGGATTCGGTTTCAGTGGCAGCGGTGTAAAGAGACCGTCTCCGTCCAGCGTCGTTCACTGCCTCAACGGCAATCTTTTGCGAGCGCTGATTGGATTCGGCTGGCTGAACGATGAACGTGTGCAACTGGCGATCGATTGGCAGGCGCGCTCGATCACTGGCGAGGACTTCGAACGGTATTACAAGTCAGGAACGACTGGACCCGGATTCGCCTGCTTCATCAACGGTGCCCTTCCATGCGGCTGGGGAGCCGTCAAGGCGCTTCGCGGGTTGGCACGCATCCCGGCCAATCGACGAGATGCGTCGGTACGTGCCGCGATCGATCAGGGTGTCGAATTCTTGCTTTCATGTGATCCAGCAACCGCGGCCTATCCAACGTCGAGCACGATAAGCCCGAACTGGTTCAAGCTCGGCTTTCCCTCTGGATATGTCGCCGACGTTCTTCAAGCGTGTGAGGTTCTTTCCGAGCTGGGCCACGCAAAGGAGCCGCGACTATCACATGCGATCGACTGGTTGATGTCGAAGCAGGACGACCATGGACGCTGGCACAACCAATACGCGTACAATCACAAGCAGTGGAGCGATATCGAAAAGCAGGGCGCATCGAGCAAATGGGTGACGTTGCGCGCCTGCTCTGTGCTCAAAAAGGTCTTAGCCTAATCTCAGCGCGAGCAGATTTGTTGGGCGACCACCATTCACAACACACGGGGGATACGAGATGAAGGTAACGATTCGGTATTTCGCGGCGATCCGAGAGGCGGTGGGACGCTCGACAGAAACGCGCGACGTTCCCGACGCCTTTACCGCCGGTGACCTGATCGATTCCATCATTGCATCACATCCCGCGGTTCAAGCGCTGCAGCGCACATCACGCGTGATGATCAATCACGTTTATGCTGAGCGCGGTCGCCCGCTGCGCGAGGGCGACGAAATCGCCCTCATTCCGCCCGTCTCGGGCGGTTCCGGTGAATTCGCGGTGACCGAACAGCCCATCGATATGCAGGCGTTGTCCGAGCGCGTGGCAAGTTCGCGCGCGGGAGCAATTGCTACGTTCGCCGGGGCAGTGCGCGACCACGCTCGAGGCCGCGGCGTTATGGTCCTCGAATACGAGGCTTATCCCGAGGCCGCCGAAAAGGCGCTGGAGCAGATCGGTGACGAGATTCGCGAGCGTTGGGACGTCGAAGGTGTCGCCATCGTGCATCGCACCGGACGACTCTCGATCGGCGAAATCAGCGTCGGAATCGCGGTATCGTCCGCGCATCGGGCTGAGGCGTTCGACGCGTGCCGTCACGCCATCGAGCGCATCAAGCAGATCGTTCCCATCTGGAAGAAAGAATTCTACGAGGACGGCGAAACCTGGATCGGGAGCGAAGCCGAGTATCAAGCCGCATATGGAGCCAATGCCGTCGCGTCGCCTGACGACCAAAACGGCTGATCAACCCCTCATTCCGACCAATGAGAAATGCCGCCGGGAGCATTTCCGGCGACATTGCCCGCACTTGCCTGGATTTCATCTGAGCATTTCACGGTTCTGTGTTAGGCTCGCTCCTCGACTTCCTCCAGGTCGGGTAGTGCCTTGAACTCGGGCTGATCGATCATTAGCGTCACCTGGTCGTCTCCGACCGACTCAATGAGATCAGAGGTCACACGCTTGTGCTTTCTGCCAAATAGACCGTGTGACACGGTGATGGCTTCGAGCTGTCCATCCGCTCTCACGACAAGATCGCTCACGTCGCCGATCTTCGATCCGCTCGCCCCAGTGACCGTCATGCCGTTCGTGACGCCGGCCAACTTGGAGTGATCGGCTGCCACGGCTGAATCGAACGCCATGTCCGCTTCGGTCATGACTTCCGTGTGCTTGGATATCGCGGTGCGCCGTACTTCACCAATCAAGTGTCCGGAATCGTCGACCACCGGCAGCGTTTCGACGTCAACGTTCGTGAGCCGTCCGCTCGCGTCCGCGATCGTCATGTCCGCCGTCAGCTCCGGCAACTCCTTCGACATCACCTCGCTCACCGGTGCTTGCGAATCGTCGCCATCGATGTTCATGATTTTGCGCCACTCGAGCACACCGACCGGCACGTCTTCGTTGACGACGATCAAAGACCGCTTAGCCTCAGATTGCAATCGACGGCGCGCCATACGAACGTCTTCTGTTTGCTGGATGACGTCCTGAGCGGGCGTCATGATCTGTCCGATAGTTGTCGCTTGCTCCATTGCCAATTCCTCCTTGGCTACCGGCACTCAGTCGTGTCAGTAGAGAGCGTGTGGCATGCGGGTCTTGACGGTGCAAAGGCAAACGGTGTGCCACGATCACCGCGCAACACGTCAGATATCCTCGATCTGTTCGATCGTTGCGCAGCATTATGTCGAACACATTTGCGAGGGCGGCATCAGATCACGTCAACAGACGATGCACCCGGCCTCGAAAGAGACCGGGTGCGGTCAGCGTCAGTTGGCTGATATTCGAGGATTAACGAGTCATTTCGTCTGGCAGAGCTTTGAATGCCGGTGCGTCGATCGAGAGCATCACCACGCCGTCGTCGACCAGATCGACGAGCCTGCCTTCAACCCTCTTGCGCCGCTTGGTCAGTCGTCCGTAAACCACCACGACTGCGTCACGGCGACCGTAGTCGTCCACACCGATCCGTTCCACCACTCCCACGCGGATGCCATCGCTCGCGATCACCGCCATGTTCCGCTGTGCATCTTGAAGGACGGAATCCGGGTCATTGGCGTCGATCACGCGTGGTTCATTGCGAGCCTCGTGTCGAGCCGCTGTCCACGGCTGTGATGCATCAAATGCTTGTAGCGTCAAATCCCGCATCGAGAAGTTCTGCTCGTCGAGCAGCAGGGATTGTTGTCTCTGATTGGGTTCGAAGTGAGTCCGAGCCTCCTCGATCGTGGCTTCCGGAATCAGAACCGGTATTTCTCGGACCATGACGTCCTCAACTCTCATCTCATTCCACGAGTCAACGCTTCGCTCGGTCGCGCGCGAGCGTGCGCACTCAAACCGTCATTAATGCAAACGCCGTGCCACGTGACCAATTACCGGAAATGTTGCGGCGTTTCGGGGGTCCGTCTACGATCAAACCAGGTAACAATGCCCGAGCAAGGTGTCGTAAATCATTGACGGTAAGGTGGGAGAAACGATGACGGCGAATCTGAATCAACTACTCGAGATGGTCGAACAGGGGAGCGACGAGATTATCAAGCTCACGCAAGACCTCGTCCGGCTGCAAACGGTCAACTTCGGCACGCCGGAGAGTGGCGACGAGATCATTGCCGCCGAACTCCTGCGCGACAAGCTGTCGGCCGAAGGAATCGACTCGCAAATCTATAAATCAACCGAGAACCGGGGAAATTTCGCGGCGTCGCTCGGGTCGACTGTCGGTCCGTCCCTGCTGTTCATGTCGCACACCGACGTCGTCCCGGTCGAGGACGCCGGTCAGTGGACGCATCCCCCATTCGGCGGTGAGATCGACGACGGTCGGATCTGGGGCCGCGGAGCCGCCGATATGAAATCAACGGTCGCGGCACAGGCGATGGCGATGATCTTCCTCAAGCGGGCCGGAGTGGAGCTTAAGGGCAAGCTCAGCTTTGTGACCTGCGCCGACGAGGAGGCGGGTGGGGCCTACGGATTTGGCTGGATGGCCGAGAACCACGCCGACATCCTCAAAGCCGATTACGCCGTCAACGAAGGCGGCGGTGGCGCGGTTCCGACCGACAAACGGCGTGATCTACGGAATCAGCACGGGTGAAAAGGGCCGCCTCGAAGCACATATCCGGATCAAGGGGCGCGGCTTCCATGCATCTCAGCCATGGCGCGCCGACAACGCCATCTACAAGGCCGAAGAGGTGATTCGACGAGTGCGGAACTACGAACCAGAAGTGTCTGCCGACGCGGAACCATTCAAGCACCTCGATACCCTGGCCGGTATCACCAAGAAGGTTACGGTTGACAACCTCGAGGAGACGCTCGCAGAAATCGAAGAGACGAATCCGAGCCTCTCGTCAATGCTGCGCGCGTCATCTCGCATGACGTTGGTCGCTACCATGATCAATGCCGGCGTCAAATCGAACAGCGTCGCGGAGAATTGCACCATTATTTGCGACATTCGCTCGCTTCCGTGGCAGGATCGCGACTACGTGCGCGGCCAGCTTGAAGGGCTCGTTAGCGATCTGGATGGCGTCACCGTCGACATCATTGAGACCGCCGTTTCGAACAGCTCGCCCTACGATTCACCGTTCCGCGGGTTCGTCGAACAAGCCACTCGTGATGCGACTGGCATGGCTGATCTGCGCTTCGTCCCGGGGTTGACGGTCGGGTTTACGGACTCACGCTTCGTGCGACCACTCGGGAACGTCACGTACGGGTTCATCCCGTCACACCCAGACGACGATCCAACCAAGAGTGGCGCGCACAATATCAACGAATCGACTGGGATCCGGAGCCTGATCACCGCCACGCGGTTCCACGTCGCGCTGGCCTGGCACATCCTGGCGGCAAAATCGTAATAGCAGCAGATGAGCGGGCGACACATGCGTCGCCCAAGCCACTCGCAACGATCTTAGGAACTCTTAGGCGCACAGCAGTGCGCCCCTACGATGCCGGTTGGTCGCTGACGGTTCCAAGGATAACGACGGGGACGTGCTCTCCTTTTCGATAGGGAGCCTCTCGTGGCTGGATCATGATGAACGCGTTGGCGCCGACCAGCGACATGAGTCGCGCAGACGACTGCGACCCGGTATTGCGAGCATGCAACGCGCCGGTCGCATCTGACCAGACGATTCCTCGCTGGTATTCGAGACGGTCGGTGCTGTCGACGTCGTGCTCGAGCGTCGCGACCGCTTGCGCCGGCCGAGGATGAGGATGACCGGCCATGGCTCGAATGGCTGACTTGATGAAGATCTCGAATCCGACGAGCGCCGATACCGGATTGCCAGGCAGTCCAAAGAAGAGTGTGTCGCCGACCGTGGCGAAGTTGAAGGGCTTTCCAGGCTTCATGAACAACCGCTGAAAATGAACGTCCGCAATCTCCATGAGGATGGCCTTGACGTAGTCCTTGTCCCCCATCGACACGCCGCCGGAGGTGATGACGGCGTCCCCGTCCTGAATGCGCTCGAGCAGGAGCGCGCGCAATGAAGGCTCGTCATCCGGCGCATGGCCCGACCAGATCACGTCGGCGCCGGCCTGGCGCGCGGCAACGACCAGAGAAAATCGGTTTGAATCGCGAATTTGGCCTGGGCCCGGCTCCACGTCCGGAGGAACCAGCTCGTCCCCAGTTGACAAGACGCTGACTCTCGGGCGCCGGTACACTTTGACCTGCGCGTGTCCCAGACTCGCCAACAAGCCAACCTCAGCCGGTCCGATGACGGTACCTGCGTTGACCAGCACGTCTCCGGCATGCAGGTCGGCGCCGATGGGACGGATGTTTTCGCCTTCCGCCACGTGCTCCTGATGGATGATGACGTGGTCGTCCGTGGGCTCCGTATTTTCGACACGGATGACGGCGTCCGCCCCATTCGGAATCGGCGCCCCGGTCATGATGCGAGCCGACGTCCCGGGGGTGATCTCGATCCCTTCCATCGTTCCAGCAAACTGGTCGCCGATTACCTCGCGCCAGGGGGAGACGTCCGAGGCGATCACGGCATAGCCGTCCATCGTTGAGGCGGCAAATGGTGGCAGGTCCCGGTCCGCCACAAGATCCTCGGCGAGGACCCGACCACCAGCACCGTCGAGCGGCACGAACTCCGCATCCAGCGTCCGTACGTGGTCGAGCACGATGTCGAGTGCTTCGTCCGGGGGCAGCAGGCGGTCAGTTGCGGGCATTCAGTGGACTCCCCTCAAGGTCGGGTTTGAGTCGAGGCAGGCAAAACGAAATCTTAGCATAGGCGGTGTGTACGTCCGCCCTGTCGGTTTTGACACCACCCTAACCGAGGACTATAGTTGTCAGGATACTGGGCCGTTCTTTCTCACCTGGATTTCAACACGATGTCGACACTTCCCTCTCACGACCACCATGAGGGCAGGTTGGCCACTCCACTACCAAACGAGCCGAAGCCAACCGGTCAGACGTGGGGCGATCTTGAAGCGGTGATCCAACGGCAGATGCCGGGGATGGATCTCGCGCTGGTGCGTCGTGCCTACGATTTCGCCGACATCGCTCATGCCGGGAAGCTTCGTCGATCGGGCGAGCCGTACATCTCCCACCCGACCGCGGTCGCCATGATTCTAGCCGAGATTCAGCTGGATCAGGAGGCGCTAGCCGCCGCGCTACTGCATGACGTCATCGAAGACACGGATGTCACCACGGAGGACATTGCGGCAGAGTTCGGCGATCGCGTCGCCGCGTTGGTTGACGGCGTCACGAAACTTGGTCGAATCCGATGGACGACTGAGGAAGATCAAGCGGTCCGTGAGAAGGAACGCCAGGCCGAGAGTCTGCGCAAGATGTTCCTGGCCATGGTCGACGACGTACGCGTCGTCCTCATCAAGCTCGCCGACCGACTGCACAACATGCGCACGCTCGAGCACATGCCGCGCGCCAAACAGCTTCGCAGCGCCCATGAGACGCTCGAGATCTACGCTCCGCTGGCCAATCGGCTCGGCATTTGGCAGTTCAAGTCGGAGCTGGAAGACCTTGCCCTTCGCTACGTCGATCCGCAGACGTATTTCTCGATCGTGCGGGCGCTGGAGCGACGCGGAGTCGACCGCGAGCGCTATCTCAACCGCGTCATCGACGAGCTCAACAATGCACTGACCGAAGCCGGAGTCAACGCCGGGATCTCCGGACGTGAGAAGCACATTACGTCGATCGTGCGCAAGATGGAACGTAAGGGCCGCAGTTTCGACGAGATCTACGACGTCCTCGGCGTGCGCGTTGTCGTCAACGAAAAGAAGGACTGCTACGGCGCTCTGGGCGTGATTCACTCGATGTGGCATCCGATTCCCGGCGAGTTCGACGATTACATCGCCACCCCCAAAGAGGGCGTCTATCAGTCGATTCACACCGCCGTCCTCGGGCCTGAAGGGCACGCCGTCGAGATCCAGATTCGCACGCAGGAAATGCACCACGTCGCCGAGTTCGGCATCGCCGCGCACTGGCGCTACAAAGAGGGCTCCAAGCCTGATCCCAACGTTGAAGCCAAGGTCGCCTGGTTGCGCCAGCTCATGGATTGGCGCGATGAAGTCGTGGATGCGCAGGAATTCGTCGAGTCCCTGAAGTCCGACGTCTTCCAGGAGATGATCTACGTCTTCACGCCGAAG
Organism: uncultured Chloroflexia bacterium; assembly: GCA_963815715.1. GTDB lineage: Bacteria > Chloroflexota > Chloroflexia > Thermomicrobiales > Thermomicrobiaceae > CALAGB01. Next base: position 198,201 of record CAWFHU010000003.1, read on the forward strand.
GGCGACATCATCGAGCTGCCAGCGGGAGCGACGCCGGTCGACTTCGCCTACCGCATTCACACTGAAGTCGGCCATCAATGCGTCGGATCCAAAGTCAATGGTCATCTCGTGCCGTTGAACTATCGCCTGCAGAACGGCGAAGTCGTGCAGATCATGACGTCGAAATCCAAAGTCGGTCCGAGTCGCGACTGGCTTCTCTCCAGCAGCGGCTATATCACGACCGCGTCGGCTCGTGAGAAAGTGCGGCAGTGGTTCAGGCGCCAGCAGCGGGACGAGAACATCTCGCAAGGTCGCGACACGCTCGAGCGTGAGCTACGCCGCCTCGGCGTCAACACTGGGATCGAAGAGATCTCGCGACACTTTCCGCGCTACCAGCGAGTCGACGATTTCCTGGCGGCGATCGGCTATGGCGCCGTTACTCCGCAGCAGATTTCGTCGCGGCTAGCCGAGCACGAAGACCGCGAGGTGCTGAGCACCTCGGCGCCCCCTTCCTCGCCGAAGCTTCCTCCTAGCTTGCAGGTGACCGGAGTTGGTGACCTGTACACGCGCCTGGCGAGCTGCTGCAAGCCGGTCTATGGCGATCAGATCATCGGATATGTGACGCGAGGGCGCGGAATCACCGTTCACCGCGGCGACTGCCACAACGTGGCGCACGTCGACGATACAGATCGCCTGGTCCAGGTGAGCTGGGGCAACGAGCAGAAGCAGCTCTATCCGGTCAAGATTCATCTCGAAGCGTGGGATCGAGTTGGTCTGCTGCGCGACATCACCACATTGGTAGCGGACGAGAAACTGAACGTCATCTCCGTTCTCACGAGCGTCAGTGACGACCGCACCGTGACCGTGCTCATGACACTGGAAGTCGAGGGTGTCAAGCAGTTGAGTCGCGTGCTGCAAAAGCTCGAAACGGTGCGAGACGTCTATGACGTGCGCCGGGAGACGTCTCCAGCGTCAAGCGGCCACGGGTCGGAGTCGCGCGTCAACGCGTGATCGACAATCATCTTCTGAGAACTCCACCGAATCAGGTAACCCACACACGCAAGGTCACGTGCGGAGCATCTGACCCACCCGTGCGGCCTCGCGGTTGAGGTGGTCACGTTCTGGCACGCTGGGCGCGACTCGGGACGCCTCCGAGTACAGCGTCGCGGCGAGCTCGAGGTCGCCGGCCCGCTCGTGTAGGTATGCCGATACCGCCGCATAGCGCGACAGGTCAGGGCTCAGTTCCGCCAGGGCCGTGAGGCCGGCCTCCGGCCCATGCGCCTCCCCCACCGCCACCGCGCGATTGAGTCGCACCACCGGGCTGTCGTTGAGAAGTAGCAGTTCGTCGTACCACTCCACGATCTGCTCCCAGTCCGTTTCGGACGTCGTCGGAGCGTCCGCGTGCAGGGCGGCAATGGCGGCCTGCGCCTGGTACTCACCCAGGCGGTCTCGGGCCAACGCGGACTGCAGAATCATCACCCCACTGGAGATCAGTCTGCGGTCCCAGAGCGATCGATCTTGCTGACTCAGTGGCACCAACCGACCTCCTTGGCCGGTTCGGGATGCGCGACGTGCGTGCTGTATCAACATGAGCGCAAGCAGTCCCGCGACCTCAGGCTCGTCGGTCAACGCGAAGACCTGACGCCCAAGTCGAATCGCCTCAGCTGCAAGGTCAACGTCTCCGCCATACCCCTCATTGAAGACCAGGTAGAGAACCCGCAACACCGTTGAGAGATTGCCCGGTTGGTCAAGTCGTCGACCGGCGATCCGCTGTTTCGCCCGGCTGATGCGTTGGGCCATGGTCGACTCGGGAACCATGTACGCCGAGGCTATCTGACAGGTGGTTAGACCACCGACCGCGCGCAGCGTCAACGCGACTGCCGAATCTCGCGACAAACTTGGATGGGAACAGAGGAAGTAGAGCCCGAGTGTATCGTCGGTGGCAGCTAATGGATCAGATGGAGGGTCAACATGGACAGTGCGCTCTCGCTCACGCCGCGACGTTTCCGAACGGTTCGCATCGAGGAACCTGCGCCATGCCGCAACGATCAACCAGCCTTTGGGATCGCGTGGCGGGTCGTTCGGCCAGGTCTCAAGAGCTCGGATCAATGCCTCTTGCACCGCATCCTCGGCCGACGCGAAGTCAGCTCCGCGCCGGACGAGAACCGAGATCACCGCGGGAACGAGCTCCCGCAGCAAGTTTTCGTTCACTCTGCGAGCGCCGGCCGCGAGGTGAGAAACGGCCGGACTTCGAGCCACTCGTGAATCGGCAGGCCCCCCTTACCGGGAGCCGCGGAGAGCTCACCAGCCAGCTCGACCGCACGATCCCATGACTCCACGTCGATAACCATCCACCCAGCGATGAGATCCTTGGTCTCGGCAAACGGCCCGTCCGTCACCGGCGGTCGCCCTTCACCGTCCGACCGGACAAACGCGCCGTCAGGAGAGAGTGCGTGAGTCTCGACGAACTCGCCGGTCTCCTTCAAGCGCTCCGCGAAGTCCTGCATATACTTCACGTGTGCGTCGAATTCGTCCGGAGTCCACTGATTCATGGGCACCTGGCTGCCGCCTGGGGCTGGTGCACCTCGGTAATGCTTGAGCAACAGATACTTCACGCCGTATCTCCCTTCTCGCTTCGCGGCTCATCCACGGCCGCTTACAACCCTAGGACGGAGCCGGAATTTCATTCTCGACATCTTACCCGGACATTTTCCGGCGGACTTCAAACACTCCGCGAACCGGGGGTGGGGTGGCACGTAGGCGATCCACCAAATGTAAGTGGCCAAGCCACTTAACCGCGCTGACGCTCTTCCCTCTGCCGGACAAGCTCTTCGACCGCGCTCGGCAACGTCGTCTCGAAGTCGATCAGCTTCGCCCACGTCGGGGTCACGACGATTCGGACCATGCCCTCGTGGTAGAGCGATCGCACCTCCGCCTCCCAGTCGACCCGTTGCTCGGGCGTCATCACGGACGTGCTGGAAGCCTGAAGAAACTCATCCGGGATACCATCGACGAAGTCCAGATCAGCTCGACCCCGGATGAGCAAAATCTTGGGCGGATACTCCTCGGTGTCGATCGTCAGAGCAACCATCGGGTTCTCGCCGATGGCCAGAAGCTTCGGAGCGTTCTTCGCAGTACACATGACGATTTCCGAGCCGTTCCAGGCAAACCCAATCGGGATATTGCGGGGCGTGCCGTCCTTGGCGACGTAGGCTAAGCGGGCCAGGTCGCGGGCCAACAACTCTTGGCTGATCGGTCGGTTCAGAACCGCAATGATCTCGTTCGATTGCATGGCTATTCCTCTCGTCGTCGTTTTCGGTCCATCAAGCGGATCGTTCTCGTTCGTGCCAGGTCGGCGGCGATGGGCCGTTAGATGAACTGCTCGGCCAGGGCCACGATGATCCTCTCGGTCCACGGACGTCTCAGAGCCGGTAGCTGTCTTGGTCCATCGCCATCTCTCCAACGAGTTCAACGTCGCGAATACGCGGGCCGACAACAGTGGCGTCGACGACGCCCACGCGATCAATCCGCTGAATCGTCATAGTGCTGCTCCTTCGCAAATGACGCGGCTCGTCAATGGCCGCTCGTATACCTAGGACGAAGCCAGAGCGGCATTCTCGACATGCACAAGGGCGCCGAATTTCTCTATTCGGCGCCCTTGAGCACTTTTGGTAGCGAGCCATGTCCGACGCAACGACGAAGCCGGAACAATGACTTGGCGGGACGCAGGATCACATTAGTTGAAACCGCGTCCGAAATCTGAAGCTCTGTGCAAGATCGCCCTAGAACTCCTCGATTTCGTCCGGCTGTTCATCTTCGACGGTGATGCCGTAATGCTTCATCAGGCGCTGGCGCTTGGTACGACGCTTCGGCCGATTCGCCTCGAGCTGCTCGGCTAACAGCGCGGTTTCATCCCACATGAGCTCTGCGCCCGCGATGTGCACCGTGTCCCCAGGGCTCACCCCGAGCTTTTCAAGCTCCGCTGAGATGCCCGACGCTTCGAGAATGCGTTGAAAGCGGTCCGCCGCCTCTTCATTCGCGAAGTCCGTCATGCGCGTGATGCGTTCGATCTTCGGTCCGCGCACCTCATAGTGATGCCGAGAGAGCCGATCAACTTCCCAGAAGTCTTCACGCGCCGTCTCCATCGTATAGAGGCGACGTTCCGTCGGCACCAGCGGCTGTGACTCCGGAATCTCTTGCAGCAATTCGAGCGTGCGCTTCATGAGGTCAGACACGCCCTCGCCGGTCGCGGCTGAAATGGTGTGGACCTCATAGCCCTGATCGATGAGATCTCGCTTCAGTCGGTCGAGACTCGCGCGCGTCTCAGACAGATCGATCTTGTTGATCGCTACGATTTGCGGCTTAGCCGCGAGCTCCGGCGAATAGGCCGCCAGTTCTTCGTTGATCGTCCGGAAGTCTTCCAGCGGATCTCGTCCCTCAAGGCCGCCAGATCCGTCCAGCAAGTGGATCAGCAGCCTGGTGCGCTCGACGTGCCGCAGGAACTCGTGTCCGAGTCCGACTCCCTCTGCCGCCCCCTCAATCAATCCAGGGATGTCCGCCATGACGAACGTCGGGCTCCCAGGCCGACCGATCTCGACGACGCCCAAATTCGGTTCAAGGGTGGTGAACGGGTAGTCGGCCACTTTGGGCCGGGCGGCGCTCGACGACGACAGGAGCGTCGACTTACCCGCGTTCGGAAGTCCTACCAACCCAACATCGGCGATGACCTTGAGCTCCAGGCGCACCCACCGCTCCTCACCAGGTTCCCCCTTTTCGGCCAACCGTGGCGCCTGGTGCATCGAGGTGGCGAAGTGCTGGTTACCCATTCCGCCCTGGCCACCCTTCGCGAGGATGACCGCCTCGTTCGGTTCGACGAGGTCAGCGAGTACTTCCCCGGTCTCATCGTCGTATACGACTGTTCCAGGCGGGACGTCAATGAACATGTCCTCGCCCCGAGCACCGGTGCGCTTGGAACCCTGCCCATGTGTGCCGGTCGTCGCACGGAAGTGCTGCTTATATTTGAACGAGATCAAGGTATTGAGGTGTGGATCGACTCGCAGGTAGACGTGACCGCCTCGACCTCCGTCACCTCCATCGGGACCGCCGTTGGGTACATATTTCTCGCGCCGGAAGCTGACGGCACCACTGCCGCCGTCTCCAGCTTTCAGAAAGATCTTGGCACGATCGTAGAACATGAGACCTTCCCTCACGTGATGCTCACCAGGTCGGCGCTTGGCCCATGTCCTGAACGCATCCAAAAACGCCGCGTCCAAAGCGAACGCGGTTCGACGTCACGCCGGCGTCTCACCGACGATCTCTTAATTCTACTCGAGGAAGTCGCGGAGCTTCTTACTACGGGTGGGGTGGCGCAGCTTGCGCAGTGCTTTCGCCTCGATTTGGCGGATACGCTCCCGCGTCACGCCGAACTCGCGGCCAACCTCTTCCAAAGTCCGACTGCGACCGTCGTCGAGACCGAAACGGAGTTCCAGAACGCGACGCTCGCGTTCCGACAACGAAAAGAGGACGTCCTCGACCTGTTCCTTCAGCACGACGAGCGAAGCCGCGTCCGATGGAGCCAGTGCCTTGGAATCCTCAATGAAGTCGCCGAGGTTGCTATCTTCTTCCTCACCAATTGGCATCTCGAGCGAGACCGGCTCCTGCGAGATCTTCATGATGTCGCGGATCTTGTCAGACGGTAGTCCCATGTCGAGTGCGATCTCGTCTGATGTGGGCTCGCGACCCAGCTCTTGCTGCAACCGGCGCGACGCGCGGATCAGGCGGTTGATCGTCTCGACCATATGCACCGGAATGCGAATGGTGCGTGCCTGATCTGCGATGGCGCGGGTGATTGCCTGCCGGATCCACCACGTGGCATAGGTCGAGAACTTGTAGCCCTTGTGATACTGGAACTTCTCGACCGCTCGAATCAGGCCGAGGTTGCCCTCTTGAACCAGATCGAGCATCGACATTCCACGTCCGACGTATTTCTTTGCCACGCTGACGACGAGACGCAGATTGGCCTCAGTCAGCTTCTTGCGGGCGATGTCGCCGCGAAGTGCCATCTCATGCCAGCGGCGCTCGATCTGCGGCAGATTTGAGCGGAGCATCGACATGAGGGTCTCGGGCTCGAGCCAGACGTCGATCGGCTGAATCGCGCTCTGCACTTCCGGCGCCAGCAGCTCAAACTCAACGCGTTTGATGCGCAGCGTTTCCTCGAGCACGTCCAGACCGATACCGTATTGCTCCGCCACGTCGTGGATTGCTTTTTCAGGGAGCATCGTCAGCGGAAGAACGTCGGAAAGGACACGCGACTTGGTCGTTGCCGTAGTTTGCGGGAATGCCGCTTCGTACAACGAACGCGCGATCGGGAAACCGCTCTTGAAGCGCTCGTAGATGACCTGACTGATGCAATCCGGGGTTACTGGAACTTCGTTGGCATCGAGGAGCTCATGCCGGATACGGAACAGATAGTCGCCACGCTCCATGGCCTGCGCCAATGTGACCTCTTGATCACCCGTCAGCAGCGGTACGCGGCCGATCTCGCGCAAATAGATGCGGACCGGATCGTCGAGGCTGATCCCGCTGAGGTCGACGTCTGAAACATGCGCTTTGAAGAGGTCGATGTCATCGGAATCTTCCGACGACTCGACCAGATCGGTGCTCTCTTCAGCCTCAATAACGGGGATGTTCAGCTCGGTCAAGCGTAACGTGATCTGCTCGACGACGACGTTCGAGTTCTCGCCGTCACCAGCCCGGGAAACCAGATCATCAACGGTGACGTATCCCTGCGCACGCCCAAGCTCGACAACAGTGTCGATGAGCTCGACACTGATCTCGACGACCTGGTCCTCGCCATCACCATCGGAAATGATTGCAGGATCGTTCGCGCGATCGCCGTTGACGCGATGCACGACGTCGTCCGAGATGTTGCGTCTCATCGACTCGGCCACGACGTCAACTCCCCCATGCGCGTGCAGTCGACAATAATGCTGCAGTGATTTGGCAGTGATACTATGTTCATATTCGAATTGCAAACGACTGAGATGCTACCCGCCAGACTCGACTACCACACCTAATTCACGACTCATGATGTCGTCGTAGGTTTCACGCCGCTGAATTAACCGTGCTGTTCCGTTCGAAATCATCACCACCGCGGGTCGTAGCGCCAGGTTGTAGTTGCTGGCCATCGCAAGGCAATATGCGCCTGCCGCGGGGACTGCCAGAAGATCGTCCGGTTCGGGTGAGAGCATCTCGATGTCGCGAATCAAGACGTCACCCGACTCGCAGTACTTCCCGGCGATCGTTACCAGAGTTCGATCGTCACCGGTGCGATTGGCGATCTCTGCCTCATAGCGTGACCCGTAGAGCGCGGGTCGAATGTTGTCAGCCATGCCACCATCGACCGACACGTAGTGTCGGACGTTTGGAATGACTTTTACCGAACCGACGCGGTAGAGCGCCACACCCGAAGGTCCTACAATTGACCGACCGGGTTCGATCGTCAGCGTCGGGAGCGGCAAATCATACGTTTTGGCCCCCCGCTTCACCGATTCCGACACCCGCTGGGCGAATTCACTTAGCTGTACATCCGGATCGTTCTGCTCATACTGAATGCCGATTCCACCACCTGGACTGATCTGCGAGGGCGTCACGTCGAATCGTTCCTGCATGTCCGCCGCAAATCCGAAGAGCGTGTCTACCGTCGTCAGGAAGGGCTCGATTTCGAAGATCTGCGAGCCGATGTGCGCGTGATAGCCGCACAGGTTGAGACCACTGACCTGAAGGACTCGTTCCACGGCAGCGGCGGCTGATCCATCACTGATCAACATCCCGAACTTCGAGTCGACGATTCCGGTCTTGCGATAATCGTGGGTGTGAACGTCGATACCCGGATTGAGTCGCAGGAGCACGTCGACCGAAGCGCCAGCCTCGCGAGTTAGCTGCTCGAGCAGATCGATCTCATGATGGTTGTCGATGACGATTTCACCGACGCCGAGCTTGAGGGCGAGCTCGATCTCTTGTGGCGTCTTGTTATTACCGTGGAAAACGACGTGTTCAATCGGAAAGCCCGACCGGAAAGCCAGCATCAACTCGCCCGCGGACACGACGTCGAGCCACAGGCCTTCATCGGCGATGATCTGGAGCAGCGCCGAGCTAAGGTACGCCTTCCCAGCATAGACGATGCGCGCATCAGGGTAGTGCTCGCGAAAAGTCGATCGATAGACCTCGCACTGGTGCCGGATCGTTGCCTCGTCGTAGACATAGAGGGGTGTGCCAAATTCATCAGCCAGGTCAACCAGCGACACGCCGCCGACGGTGAGCTGTCCCTCTGAGTCACGAGTGGTGTTCAACGGCCAGAGCACAGGTACACCTTCCCCCAGCATGGTCGATGCGTTCATCCGTTCCAGGATTATACCTAGTGATGACGGATGCGACCGACGACGGAGCCCTGGACGAGGTGTCCAGGGCTCTGAACGCGCAGCAGAATGACGGCTTACGAGGATCGTTGTTTAGCTCGCGTCGGCGCAGACTGCATACGCTGTAAGGTGCCAAGTGGAGATCGTGTTCAGGTAGGTCATGACCGCTTGAACGTCCCAACCAGCGCCACCATTGAACGGAACGCTGAAGTGAAGGGCGACTCCTTCGTCAACTTCACCACTGATGCCGGTGTCGAAGGTCACAAAGCCGCCGCCGCTGATCGCCTTCTTGCCAGCCGGGCAATAGGCCACCACGGTCTGAATCGTCGCGCCGCTGGATGCACCAACTTCCTTGACGATCTCATAGCCTGTCAGGCCCGATGTACCGGCTGGTCCCTGCGCTCCGGTAGCCCCTTGCGGTCCGACCGGTCCCTGTGGCCCCGGTACGCCTTGTGGACCCTGTGGCCCCACGTCGCCCTGCGGTCCTTGCGGGCCGGTTTCGCCCTGGATTCCCTGAGGTCCTTGCTCATTCCAGCTGATGACGGTGCTGTTGCCGGGGCACTTCGACGGCGCGCTGGTTCCTACGTCGGACAGGTTGCCGTTCTTCAGACAGGCGTAGTAGGTGGCTGGCGCCGGGTTACCAAGCGCGACCAGGACTGAGCCGGTGGCAAGGACGCAGGCGATCGCGGTTGCCAGCACGACGGGCCGAACGAATCGAGAGCGTAGCACGTTAGCAAACATGGGTTACTCCTCTCATCGATTTCTCAAACACGAACGAATCTGACGCGTCGGTCAGCGAGATCGATATGCATGCCAGGTCGCCGGGAGGGACATGAGCACGATGTCCACCACACTCAGCGGGACCATCGCGATACATTCCGCCTGAATCCAGCCCGTCGGCGCCGCGAAGATTCCCGGAATCGCGGTGATGGTGTTGATGATCGTGACGACCAGGGCGAGGATGCCGCCCCACTTGTGCAAGTTCCACATCCCCCAGCAGCCAACGAGTGTGAGGACGATCGCGACGACTCCGATCACGATGGCAAAGCCGGGGACGTCGCCCGCGCCCGGAGCGAAGAAGAATGGGATCGACGCGACCTGGATCGCGACCCCTAACAGCACCGCGGCAGTAAGGACGGTTGGTCGCTGACCCAACCCCGCCGCGGAAGCTGGTGCGCTACTCGCCATGTTTCTGCCTCCCTGTCTAGTTGCACCGGCACTCGCCAGCGCCCGATACACAAGACAGTAGGTCGCCCGGTTTCCCAGGCAGAAGTGGAGATGCACCCAGATATGGCGGGCAATTTCGCACCGTGGCATGTGTCGTTTTGTCCCGGTTTCGGTTCTGGCTTTTCGCCGATCTCGGGACGCGGAGATTGAGACAAGGGGAGATCCAGATTCGAGACATACGAGGTGGTCGACCGGTGACATCGCTCGCCACGCGGAAAGCGATTGAATAGTTGAAGGATGAACTGAGGCACATCGTCAGCCCACAAGAAGAGGCTTCCGGACGTCCGGAAGCCTCGTGGAACTGCTGACGATAGCTGCTGGTGTCGAACCCAAATCCGATTCCTCTACAGGATCACCCATCGTCACGAGGTTCGGAGTGATCTCCATGTCGACGGCAGCGTGATCAACACGATGTCGATCACACTGAGCGGCGCGAAGATGAGAATCGCGGCCAGGACCCAGCCACTCGGGGGATCAAGAGAAGCGTGCTTAGCGTCGTGAGCACCAGGACGAGAATGGCTCCCCACTTACGCAGGTTCCACATGCCCCAGCAGCCAATCAGCGCGAGCACACTCGCGACGATACTGATGACGATGGCAAACGTCGGCACGTCGTCAGAACCGGGAACGAAATTGAATGGGATACCGAGAACCTGAATTGCGACGGCCAGCGCAACCGCTGCCGTTAGCGTGGCAGAGCGCTGACGATTCCGCGCTGGCGAATCCGCAGAATGTGCGACCATGGTCAACCTCCACTTCATCCCGCGCCGGCCCTGCCAGCGCTCGATGAATTCCAGGCTAGCCTCCGAATTCCTGGGCAGAAGTGGAGAGATGCCCATTCGGGGCGGGCAATTTCGCTCAGGGGAACAACGATGTCGTTCCCGGGCTAAGCCGACCATATCCATCGAGTTCAGGACTGGGTCATGGCTGAATTTGGGACAGACTGTGAATCAGTGGTTGGAGATGCCGAGGCCGCCTTCGCGAGCGCGCTCGATCGCCTCAGCTCGGTCCGCCACCTGCAGCTTGCTGAAGATGACTGAGACGTGGTTGCTGACCGTCTTCACGCTGATCCCAAGCTGCTGGGCAATGCGAGGGTTTGGATAGCCCTGCGCGATACGTTCGAGGATCTCACGCTCTCGGTCGGTCAGCATGGGGAAGGACTCGTTACGAGCGGGGCGTGGCGAGGTGAAGAGGGTCAAAACGCGCGTGGCGATCGACGGACTGAAGATTGCCGCGCCGCTGGCAACAGCTCGAATGGCGCCGACGATCTCCTCGTCCTCCGCATCCTTGAGCACATATCCACGCGCACCCGCCCGAAGTGCCAGGAAGACGGAGTCGTCATCCTGAAAGAGGGTCACCACCAGAATCTTGACGTCTGGCTGTTCCGCGACGATTGCCCGCGTCGCTTCGATGCCGCTCAGCTCCGGCATCTGCAGGTCCATCAACACGACATCCGGCAGTAGACTGGCAGCGGCTTCAACGGCTTGCTCGCCATTGACCACTTCTCCGACGATCTGGATGTCGTCCGTCGTTCCCAGGACCGCGCGCATGCCACGCCGCACGAGTGGATGGTCGTCCGCAACCAATACACGAATCACGTCATTCATCCGCCGCAACCGCCAACCCAATGGGGAAGATCGCTTCCACTCTTGTGCCGCCTCCCGGACGGTCAACGACTACGAACGAACCGCCCAACTCCTCCGCGCGCTCACGCATGGAATGCATGCCAACGCCCGATACAGACTTCACGGCCGCCAATCCGATCCCGTCATCCTCAATAGTGAGAAGCAGTGACGTCGCGGTAGTCGAGAGGCGGACGAGGCAGGTGCCCGCCCGCGCGTGTTTGACCACGTTGGCCAATGCCTCTTCGGTCACTCGATAGACGGCCACCTCAACAGCGGCGGGCAACGGGGGCAGCGTAGCGGGAAGTTGGGTGCGAATGATGATGGCAGGTGTGCTGAACTGTCTGATCCGCTCACGCAGCGCGACTGCCAAACCGAGCTCATCAATCGTCAAGGGACGCAGCCCCTGAACGAGCGCGCGTATCGAGGTTATGGCGGATCGCAGCTGTCCGCGAAGCTCGGAGACCTCCAGCTGAGCCGCAGGTGGATCGGCGTCGATCAAGGTCGGAAGCGCGCCGAGCTGCAGGCTCAACGCGGCCAGTTGTGAGCCCAGACCATCATGCAGGTCACGGTGCAGCCTGCGGCGCTCCTCCTCACGGGCCTCGACAAGGCGTTCTCGCGCACGTTGAAGGTCATGCGTGAGCTGCACCGCATGGACCGCGATCCCGGCCTGACGCGCGAGGTCGTCGAGCAGCCGCCGATCGGCCGGGCCGAAGACCTCACCCGGCGTACGCGGTCCAAGGAGAAGCTCACCGACAGGCTCCTGCTGATACGTCAAGGGCAAACGGAGCGGATTGGCGACCACCGCGCCGGTCTCAACGAGCAAGGGCGGTCCGAGTCCCTGCGTGAGAGACACGGCCGCGTATGGGAGCTTTAGCGCTTCCCGAACCGTTCCGGCGATCGCGGGAAGAATCGCATCGGCCGCGAGGGTGCTCTCCAGCCGCTGTCCAAGACGCGCGATGGCGGCGTACGGCTCATCACGCTCACCGAAGAGAATGCGATTGACGCGACGCTGAACCGACTCTCGCAATGGATGGAAGAGGACCGCCACGATTCCGGCTGCAACGAGGGAAAAGAGAACGTTGCCTCCGGTTCGGAACAACGTTCCCAGCCATCCCACCGCGAAGATGTAGATCGCGACGACGGTGATGGTCATGACCAGGTATACGATGGCCCGACTAAAGATGAATTCGATGTCAAACAGGTGGTAGCGAAGAATCGCAATGCCCGCGGCGACCGGAAGCAGCGCGACCGAAAGATTCATCAACGGGGAGGTGACTTGATAGCCCTTGCCGATGACCCCTCGGGCAACAAAGTCTCCAACAAACGTGAGAACCAGGAAACACATGTCCAGGACGATCCACATGTACTGCTGCCGGAGCGCGCCATCTGATCTGGCGAAGCGATAAAGGACGAGTCCGGCCGAGATCAGCCCGCAAAGACCGAGCGCCATGATTCCGGCGCCCGCGTCAGTAATGGGGTCCCCAGGGAAGAGCGGATTCGGCGTACGGTTGTAGACGTCTGGAAATCCGGGAGGAACGGTCGTGCCAACCAGCAGAGAAAATAGCAGCCAGACGGTAGAGAGGAGCGTGAGACCGGCAACCACGCGAGCAACCCACCCGCGGAGGCGACCACTTGGAAACAGAAGAAGTGGAAACATCGGCATGAAGGCGGAGACGCTGATCCACGTGTTGAGCCACAACGCCCAGTTCCCACCCGGTGAGGACGTGTTGGTCTCTAGTCCGTAGACCGCGTAACCCGCAACCAGTGAGGCAATCTGTCCAGACGCCCCTAAGAACAAGAACAGCCATCCGAGAAGGTTGCTCGGTTGACGGCGCACGATGAGCATGCCGACGAAGGCGTACGCAAGCGCCCCAAAGACGAGCGAGGGGTCGGCAATGGCCCAGGCATCTGGCGAGTGGCGATTGAGGATGTCAAGAATAACTATGGGGATGACGAGAACGACAATTCCCACCACGGTGCCGGATACGACCAGTGTCGACCATGACCTGCTGATGTCACGTGTGATTGAACTTGGAGCGAACTCGTCGTCCGTTGAGACGGCCTGCATCCTCGGCGCTCCCCATGATGGTTTCAGTCAGACGTGAATGATGTGGCGCGTGTTGACCCTGATAGCTAGCCGTTGGCATTCGAGTTACGCATATTGTAGCGTCCGCGTTTCCCAGGTTGAAGAGGAGGGACGCCCGATCAACCGGGAAAGAACTCCCGATCAACGCGGGACATTGCCGCCTCCCATGGGCTCCCCAGCCGCGGGGGAAGCCCGCCGTTCCACCCTTGGAAATGACCGCCCGCCAGTGTAAGCTAAGCGAGTGATTTGTTCAGTGTGGCACCGAAAAAGCCGATTCGCCGCTCTCCCGTCGCACGACAAAACGACGTCGAGTCGCGCTGCGCTTTTCTTGGTTTCGCGCGTTGACGATCACGATTCCCACCTGTCGACCACGGGAATCCCCAACTGCTGCCCGCTCATCAATCTCGCCATAACAGCATGAGTCGGTGCAGACCCTAGGTGGAGTCTGCCCAGATGACGATGCTGGTTATCGGTTTGGTTTGAAGGAGCACACATGGCAGCGACCATTCTGAGCGTTCAAGATCTCGAAAAGTCATTCGGCGTCGACGTGATCTTCAGCGGCGTCACCTTCCAGATTCAAGAGAAGGAGCATGTTGCCCTGGTTGGCGCGAATGGCGCTGGCAAGAGCACGCTGCTCAAGATCGTGGCCGGCATCGAGCCCAGCGGCAGCGGCTCGATTGTGCTGCTTAGCGGTCTGCGAACCGCCTATCAGGCGCAGGAAGCCCGCTTCGAAGGGACCGACACTGTCTGGGAAGCGGCCATGCGCGCCTTCGAAGAGACACGTCGTACCGAAGTCGAGCTCAAGAGGCTCGAACACCAGATGGGGGACGCGTCAGGCGACGAGCTCGATCGGCTCTTCGAGCGCTATTCAGAGTTGAGCGCTCATTTCGAGATGGGCGGCGGCTACGAGATGGAGCACCGCACCGAGCAGGTGCTGGCTGGTCTGGGATTTGGTGAAGTTGATTACGAGATACCAGTCAGCCGTCTGAGTGGTGGTCAAAAGACGCGTCTCGCGCTGGCGCACGCGCTGCTGGAAGATCCAGATCTTCTGATGCTGGATGAGCCGACGAACCACCTCGATCTGGACGCACTTGAGTGGCTCGAAAACTTCCTGAGGTCCTGGAGCCGAACGTTCATCGTCATCTCGCACGACCGGTATTTCCTGGATCGAGTGACCAACCGGACGCTCGACCTCAGCTTTGGCACGCTCGAGGATTATCCAGCCGGATACTCGCGTTACCTGGTGCTCAAGGAAGAGCGCATGTCACGGCGCCTGGCGGAGTATGAGGCGCAGCAAGAGTTCATCCAGCGCACCGAGGAGTTTGTCCGTCGCTACAAGGCGGGCCAGCGTTCGCGTGAGGCGCGTGGTCGCGCCACCCGATTGGCGCGCTTGGAACGACTCGAACGCCCGCAAGAACAGCAAGCGTTACGTCTGCGCATGGGAAGCACTGTCCGCAGCGGACGCATGGTGCTGCGTTCGACTCCGCTCAACGTCGGCTACCCGCCGTCCCACATTTCCCCCGATGAGACGCATCTGTTCACGACGCCGGAGCTGTTGATCGAGCGCGGCGATCGGGTTGCCCTGATGGGCCCGAACGGCACCGGCAAGACCAGCCTCCTGCGGACGATCATGGGTGAGATCAAGCCACTCAAAGGACGCATCGAATTCGGCGTCAACGTGAAACCCGCCTATTACGCCCAGGGGCATGAAGGGCT
This sequence comes from uncultured Chloroflexia bacterium, assembly GCA_963815715.1. Lineage (GTDB taxonomy): Bacteria > Chloroflexota > Chloroflexia > Thermomicrobiales > Thermomicrobiaceae > CALAGB01. The sequence goes on from CAWFHU010000003.1 coordinate 213,250, forward strand.
CGATCTGAACGAGACGGCCATCTCCACCATCCTCAAAGCTCAGGCGATGAGCGAGGAGGGAGCGCGTTCACTCCTTGGTCGATTCCTCTTCAGTGGCGACGACGCCTACAAGTCGGTCTCCGCCCTCAGCGGTGGCGAGCGGAGCAGGCTGGCGCTCGCCAAGCTGACCCTCGAGCAGGCGAATCTCTTGATTCTTGACGAGCCGACCAACCACCTCGACATCTCGTCGCGCGAGGCGCTGGAAGAAGTGCTGGAGGATTACGACGGGACCATCCTCTTCGTGTCGCACGACCGCTACCTGGTCGATCGCATCGCCAACCGCGTCTGGTTCGTCGAGGATGAAGCGCTGACGCAGTACCTGGGGAACTACAGCGACTACCTGCGAGCCCGCGACAAGCTGAAAGCGGCGCAGGAGCCGGTGGTAGCCACGCCAAAGGCCGAATCTCAGAATGGGCGCAGCGATCGCACTCGTCCATCGGACCAGGAACGCCGGCAGACCCAGCAAGAGCTGAGCAGCGCCGAGCGCACGATCAGCCGCCTCGAGGCCAAAATGAACGACTTGAGTGACGAACTGGCGCGTGCCACCATCGATCAAGACGTCGAGCGCATTGCGAAGCTCGGCGAGAGCTACGAGGAGACGCAACATGAGCTCGAGCAGGCCTACGCACGTTGGGAAGAGCTCGGGAATCGGCTCAGCTCAATGATGGAGGCCATCCAGCAATGACAGCCCACGGACCGTATGTTATCGGTCTGACCGGCAACATCGCCTGCGGCAAGTCACTCGTGCTGCGTGAATTGCAGGCGCTCGGTGCTGAGACGTTCGACGCCGACCGTGTTGCGCACGATGTGATGCGCCACGGAACCGACGCCTGGCACGCAATCGTAGACCGTTTTGGTGAAGAGGTCGTTGGAGAGGACGGCGAGATCAACCGGCGCAAGCTGGGCTCGATCGTCTTTTCCGATCCAGCCGCGCTGGAGGACCTCGACCAGATCGTCCACCCGGCCACGGTCGCCGCCATCCGTGAGCGAGTGCGCGCGTCGCATCATGACGTCGCGGTGATCGACGCCATCAAGCTGTTCGAGGCCGGTCTCGCCAATGACTGCGACGAGGTGTGGGTGGTGAACTGCTCGCGCGAGCAGCAGGTAGAGCGCGTGATGCTGCGCAACAACCTGACGCGTGAGGAGGCGCTGACGAGGATCGACGCCCAGCCACCGCAAGCGGAGAAGGTCGCTCGCGCCGATCGAGTGATCGACAACAGTGGCGACGAACAGGCGACCGTGGCCGCAGTGAGATCTCTGTGGAACGCCCTCCAGCACCGTCTACGTGATGAACCCAACCTCAGACGATCATCCAGCACCTGATCCCACTCCTCCAGACCCGCCTTGTAATGGACGCGCCCACGGCAATAAATCGAATAGACTCTCCTGTGTGTCGGTGGATGTCCAGCCATTCGCAGTCGGAGCAACCCCAACTTCACGAATTGACACAAGATGTCGGTTACAATTCGCACGGTCGAAGGGGAAAATATCTGCCTTTATGTCTGCCAGTGAAGGTCGCGATTGTCGCGCATGTCGCTGGTGGATTCGGAACTGCACGTCAGGCATTGGCGACTGATGCGCCAGCGGATGGACACTCACGAAAACATCCAGCCCTGACGGGAAAGAGACGTCATACGTGGAAGCGTCATGGAAGCTCGGGCGAATTCGGGGCATCGAGATCGGCGTCCATTACACGTGGATATTCATCTTCGCGCTCCTCTCCTATTCGCTCGCGGTCGATTACTTTCCCTCTCTTTATGACAACTGGACCACGAGCCAATACTGGACGATCAGCATCATCGCCAGTCTTCTCCTTTTCGCGTCCGTCGTCGCGCACGAGCTCGGGCACTCACTGGTCGCGATCGCTCGCGGCATTCCGGTAAAGAACATCACGCTCTTCATCTTCGGGGGCGTCGCCAGCCTGTCGCAGGAAACAGAGGACGCTAAGACCGAATTTCAGGTGGCTATCGCGGGTCCCGCAGTGAGCCTGATTATCGCAGCAATCTCATTTGGGCTAAGCTACCTCCTACGCGATGTGAACTCTCAGCTCGAAGGAATCTTCTTCTACCTCGCCATGGCCAATGGGCTACTGGTCGCGTTCAACCTGATTCCGGGATTCCCGCTCGATGGCGGTCGAGTCTTCCGCTCGATCGTCTGGGGCATCACGCACAGCATGGACCGCGCGACCAACATCGCCGGAACGGTCGGCGTCGTCATCGGCTACCTCTTCATCGTCCTGGGTGTCTTCGTGATCTTCTCGGGCGTGCTCATCTCAGGGATCTGGTTCGTCGCCATCGGCTGGTTCCTGCAGAACGCCGCACAGCAGTCAATTCAGCAGCTTCGCATGCAAGAGACGTTTCAAGACGTCACGATCGCCATGCTGATGCGCGCGAATCCCACCACGGTTGAGCCGGAGACGACGCTCGAAGACCTGGTCGAGCATCACATTCTGGGACAGAATACGCGCGGTGTTCCCGTGGTACGGGACGGAGTGCTTCAGGGAATCATCACGCTATCGGACATCAAGTCAGTGCCGCGTTCAGACTGGCGAAATTTCCGGGTTCTCGATCGTATGACGCCACGGGATCGATTGGTGACGGTCACACCGGAATCGCAACTGAGCGAGGCGCTGCAGGAGATGTCCGAGCGAGACATCCATCAGATTCCCGTGGTCCGCGGGGAGATGCTGGTCGGCTTGCTGACCCGCAACGACGTGATTCGCTTCATTCAGCTCCACAACGAAGTTCCGCGATCTCGCAATCAGGACGCGTCACCGTCTTCCTGAGCGTGGCGAAGTCATGGCCGTTTCCAGATTGACTTCCTCATTGCCTGCCTCGGCCAGCACCAACGCTGGCGTGGTTCGCACGTCCATGGCTTCCCGTGGGATGAGAAGCGCCGCGATGATCGCGACGAACATCAGGCTCGAGATGATCATCATGGCATGCGGCGTCCCGATGTGGTCGGCGAGTACACCGGTAATGGGCGCACCGACGCCTGCGGCCACGAAGCCGAGCCCCAGGACGAAGCCGGACGCCATGCCGACTCGCCCCGGCAACAACCGTTGGGCCATCACGAGCGTGATCGAGACCGGTCCCTCGCCCAGCATGCCGAAGATCGGCCCGAGCACGAACGCCCACGGACCTGGGTTCAGGACGAAGATGATCAGGGCCGGGACGCTCAGCGCAAGGCCGGCGATGAGCACCTGCCGCTGTCCAAACCGATCGGCCAAAACGCCGCCAAAGATCGCACCGACCGCTCCACCGGCGATGATCAACGACGTAAGCACGCCATAGAAGGCGGCATCGTAACCCAGGTCCTTGAACCAGAGCGGCACGAAGGTCGTCACCGACAACATCACCAGGTTGCGCAGCATCGAGACGGACAGAATCGGCACCAACGGCCGCCATCGAATCTGTCGTTGCTGCTTGCGCGCCTCGAGATGCGCTTCGGGCAAGCCGAGCCCAAGTCGCTTGAACGACCGCAGCACCAGGAATGCCGAGAAGATGCCGAACGGCGCCAGGATGATCGAGCCGTGGCGTCCAAGTAGTCCGAAGACGATCGCGCCAAGAATCGGTCCGAGTGCGTAGCCGGAAGTTCCGCCGACGGTGTAGAAGGACATGGCCGTGTTCTTCTGGATGTCACCGGTGACCGCCGAGGCGTTGGCGGCGCCCTGTGGGTGATAGGCGCCGGAGCCGAGGCCGGCCATGGCGGCCAGGAACGCGAGCGTGGGTGTGTTGGGTGAATATCCGACGAGGCCGAACATCACCGCTGCCCAGATCAAGCTGGCAGGAGCCAGATAGCGGCTTCCATAACGGTCCGCCATGAAGCCAAAGAGCGGTTGAGAGAGTGATGACGCGCCGGTGAAGCACAGGGCGATTAGACCTACGCCACCAAGACTGAGGTGGAATGCCACCGCGATGAATGGATAGAGGATGGGCAACAACCCGCCGAACATATCGACCGTGAAATGGCCGAGCATGAACGTGAGGAGCGCCTTATTGCGGAGTAATTGTTTCACCATCAGTCGTCGTCAAACCCCCGGCCGAGATGAGTCGCGCGTGAGGGATCATATCCCGCGGCACGGCTGAAGACCAGCCATTTGCAAAGCTCCGAACGCACTTAGCCGATCCGGTGAAAATGGGGGCCTATGCTATACTTCCGAAGGCACATTTCTCAGGTTTCACCCCGTTTTCTCGTCACCCGTTCCAGGAACAGTAAGGGATAGATCGTGATCGATAACGTTGAACAGGCCGTCGTCTCGAGTGTGGATCGCCTCGACCGGATCGGGGTGCGTCTTTGACGTCCCTGCCAAAGAGCAGGAGATCCAGGAGCTCGAGCTCGAAAGCTCGAACCCAGAGTTCTGGAACGATTCCGAACGCGCGCAACGAACCATGCGCCACCTTGGATCACTACGTAATCAGGTGGAGCGGTGGAAGTCACTGAGCCAGCAGGCGAGCGATCTCAGTGAGCTGATCGAGCTTGCACACGACGACGACACGATGCAGGCCGAGATCGCTGCTGAAACCGAGACGCTCGTCCGCCAGCTCGATCAGCTTGAGCTTGGGCTGCTGCTGACGGGAGAATTCGACGAGAACGACGCCATCCTCGCCGTGCATGCAGGCACCGGAGGAGTCGACGCTCAGGATTGGGCCGAGATGCTGATGCGCATGTACCTCCGCTGGGCGTCAAACGCGGGGTTTCAAGCAAACGTGCTCGACGTGACCGAAGGTGAAGAGGCGGGCATCAAGAGCGCCACGATCGAGATTCGCGGTGACAACGCCTATGGCTACACCCGAGGTGAAGCGGGCACGCACCGGCTGGTGCGCCTCTCACCGTTTGACGCCGCCCACCGGCGACACACGGCCTTCGCGCTGGTCGAGGTTCTGCCTGAAGTCGAAGACAACGACGAGATCAAGATCAATGATGATGACCTGCGCGTCGACACCTATCGCTCGTCGGGCGCCGGTGGCCAGCACGTCAACAAGACCAGTTCGGCGGTGCGCATCACGCATCTACCGACCGGCATCGTGGTGACCTGCCAGAACGAGCGCTCGCAGCTGCAAAACCGCGAAACCGCCATGAAGATCTTGCGCGCCCGACTTACTGAGCTCGCGTTCCGCGAGCGTGAAGAGGAGCAGTCCAAGCTGAAAGGCGAGCACGTCGCGGCGGGTTGGGGCAATCGCATTCGATCCTACGTGCTGCACCCGTATACGTTAGTCACCGACCATCGAACCGAGCACAGCACTGGGAACATCCAGGCTGTGCTGGCTGGCGAGATCGATCCGTTTATCGGGGCCTATCTCCATCAACAGCTGGGCGAGGAAAATGCGCAGTAGGCGCGGCCTGCCACGAGCGGCCGCGTTGGCCATCCTGCTTGTTTTCCTCGTTGGGCTCATCGCACCGACCGTTCCGGTCGCCGCGGCAGACCTCGCGGTCAGCAAAGAGACGGCGACCGTCGATTTTCCGACAAAACTAAAATTCGACCTGGTCGCCGACGCACCTCAACCGGCCACGGAGGTAGAGGTCTGGTATCACGCCGCCTACGATCCCGTGACGGAGGTTTCCAGAACCCAGTTCTCGGGTGGCACGCATATCGACACGTCCAGCACGATCGACATGCAGCTCCATTACCTGCCGCCGGGTGTGGACGTCGTCTATCGCTGGCGCATCACGCTGCAGGACGGCAGCGTCCTGGAGACGCCTCAAAAGACCGTCCTTTACATGGACAACCGCTATCAGTGGAAGACGGCCACCAGCGGACCTGTGACTGTCTATTACTTCAAGGGAGACGACAGCGTCGGTCAGGAGGCGCTGAACACGACCGTGCAATCGATCAACACGCTCGAGCAGACGTTCAACATCAAGTCAATTGATCCGGTGCGGGTCCTCGTCTATGGCAGCCAGAACGACTTCGCCAGCGCGTTGCCACCCAACAGCGCGGAGTGGATCGGTGGAATCGCGGAACCCAGTCTTCACCTGATTCTGACCGGCATCCAGCCAGATTCCGGAGCCACGACCGAGGTGCACCGCGTCCTCAGTCACGAAAGTGTTCACATCGTCGTGGGGCAGGTGACGGACAATCCATTCAATACGCCACCACCGTGGCTGGACGAGGGACTGGCAACCTACTATCAGGAAGTGCAGGATTCGCGCTTCCCGACCGCCCTCAAGAATGCCGTTAGCAAAGGCGAGCTGATCCCAGTACGCGCACTCGACTCCAGCTTCCCGGACGATCCGAACCAGGCCCTTCTCTCATATGCGGAGAGTGAGAGCATCGTCACATTCATCATCACGCAGAAGGGCGCCGATCAGATGGCGGCCCTGCTGAAAGCCTACAGCCAGGGGGTCTCGAACGACGATGCGGTCAAGATGGGTCTCGGCATCAGCATTGACCAGCTCGACCTTCAATGGAAACAATGGCTCGGGTACGGCGGGGACAAGCAGGTGAGTGCCACAATCAGCACGGATCACCATGATCCAACGCTGGGCAACCGCATCAACGACCTGCTGGCGGAATCAAGCTCGATCATCCTTTTTTCGCTTGCCGCGCTCCTTACCGTCGTGGTTGGTGGCGCCCTCATGATTCGTTCACGCGGCTCCGACAGCGAGCCGACGGAACTCTGACGACCACACGCAACGGCACGCACTGCCCAACCCGGTACCTCAGTTTTCCTCGTCTGATACACAAATTTGGATACGACGATACGGCTCGACCGCTGTGTCCGGACACCCCCAAAATCAGGGCGCTCAACCTTGACATGACCGGTATCAACTGTTATCCTACATGGCGTTAGCACTCTCGGCGTACGAGTGCTAATTTGTGAGTGAGGACATGCTTCGGGAACTCAACGAGCGACAAAGAACGATTCTGAAATACATCGTTCAGGAGTACGTCCGATCCGGCCGAGCCGTCGGATCGAAGACGCTGATTCAGCGTTATCAGCTGGCTGTCAGCCCGGCGACGGTGCGCAACGAGATGGGTGAGCTCGAAGAGCTTCTCTATCTGCAGCATCCACACACCTCTGCCGGCCGAGTGCCGACTGACCGCGGTTATCGCTATTACGTTGAGAATCTGCTCGACGATCTGGGGCTGCCGCCGGCTGAGGAACTGCGAATTCGTCACCAGTTTGGTCAGGTCGAGTCGCAAATCGAAGCTTGGGCCAGGCTGGCCGCGTCGATCCTGGCCGACGTGAGCGGCAACCTGGCGCTCGTCACGCCTCCGCGCAGCCGCGTTGAGCGGCTCAGGCATGTGGAGCTCATCAGCCTGCGAGACCAGGTGGTGCTGCTGATCGTCGTGACGCAGTCGGGCAACGCACAGGAGCTGATCCTGACGACGACCGAAGTTTTTCCGCAGGACACCCTGAGCTCGATCAGCCGCCAGCTGAATGACGAGATCGTTAACATGAGCGCTCGACAGATTCAGAACCTGCCGCCACGCTCAGATGAGTTCGCGTCGAGCGTCGTGAAGCGAATCGTGGAGGCGCTCAGACTGGCTCAGCAGCAGGGACAGAGCGAGGTCTTCTCGGAAGGACTCGATCTCGCGTTGCAGCAACCAGAGTTTTCGCAAGGTCTCATCGCGCTGCGTCTCCTGGAACTGTTGCGCGGCGGAGCGATTCTTTCCGCGCTATCGACACAGATGGATTTTGATGACGAAGTTCAGGTCTTCATCGGCGCGGAGAACGGGTCGGAAGATCTACAGAAATTCGGGGTGGTCGTCTCAACGTACGGCGTACCGTCTGCGTTAACGGGACTCGTCGGCGTTCTGGGTCCCACACGTATGGCCTACGGCCGGTCGATTTCGACTGTCCGCTACATGGCACAGCTCTTGAGCGACCTTCTCGAGAGCGTCTACGTGACGGGCGGCGACGACGCTGACTATTTGCAGTAACCACAATGAGGGATAACGCGCACATGAATCAGGAGCGACAAGGTCGGGTCGATGCTGAGCAGGAATTCGATCTCGACCAGAACGAGCCAATCGGAAACGAATCTGATACCGGAGCGACTGGGTCGAACATGAACGAGTCGGAGGGTCCAGAAATCGTACAACAGAGCCTTGCCGACGAGCTGGAACAGGAGCGGATCCGCTCGTCGGAATATCTCGATCAGGCGCAACGGGCGCGTGCCGAGCTCATCAACTATCGGCGCCGCACCGAGCAGGAAGTTCAAACCGCTCGCCGGTTCGCGGCGGAGAATCTGATCTCTCGCATCCTTCCGGTGATCGACGACTTTCATCGCGCTAACGACACCGTGCCGGAGGAAGAGCGCGACAACCCCTGGATTCAGGGGATGCGACTCATCGAACGCAAGATGTGGTCGATACTGGAAGCGGAAGGCGTCCGCCCCATCGAGGCGGTCGGCAAGCCCTTCGACCCCAGCGTCCATGAGGCGGTAAGCATCGACGCAGACGGCGGCGACACCGTCGTCGAAGAGTTCCAGAAGGGCTATACCCTTCACGACCGAATCATCCGGCCATCGATGGTGAAGGTCGGCACGATGAAAAACGAACAAAATAGGAATGCATAACGACGAACGCGAACCTGGAGCGGACACGCGTTCAGATCGGGAGGACAGAGTCCAATGGGACGAACGATAGGAATCGACCTGGGAACCACCAACTCGGTCATGGCCGTCATTGAGGGCGGCGAACCGACGGTGATCCCGAACGCCGAGGGCGAGCGGCTGACGCCGTCCGTCGTCGCGCAATCGAATAACGGAGAGCGACTGGTCGGGCGATTCGCCAAACGCCAGGCGATCACCAACGCCAAGAACACGATCTTCTCGGTGAAGCGCTTCATGGGTCGCCGCTTCGAGGATCCCGCGGTCCAGCGTGACCTGAAGCTCGTGCCGTACGAGGCGCGTCGAGCCAAGAATGACGGCGTCGAGATCAAGATTGGCGACCGTTGGTTCACTCCGCCGGAAATTTCGGCGATGATCCTGCAGAAGTTGAAGACCGATGCCGAGGCCTATCTTGGCGAGACGGTCGACAAGGCAGTCATCACCGTCCCGGCCTATTTCGATGACAGCCAGCGCAACGCCACCAAGGACGCCGGCCGCATCGCCGGCCTCGAGGTGCTGCGCATCATCAATGAGCCAACCGCGTCAGCCCTGTCCTATGGTCTGGACAAGAGAGGCGATGAGCAGATCGCCGTCTACGACCTGGGTGGCGGCACCTACGACATTTCGATCCTCGATCTCTCCGAAGGTGTCTTCCAGGTCTTGGCGACAAACGGTGATACACACCTCGGTGGCGACGACTTCGACCAGCGCATCATCGACTGGCTGGCCGACGAGTTCAAGCAGCAGGAGGGCATCGACCTGCGCAGCGACCGCATGGCGCTGCAGCGTCTGAAGGAAGCGGCCGAGAAGGCCAAGATCGAGCTCTCCAGCACGCAGCAGACCGAGATCAACCTGCCGTTCGTCACGGCGGACGCCAGCGGTCCCAAGCACATGAACATCACGCTCAGCCGCTCCAAGCTGGAGCAGCTGGTCGGCGATCTGGTGACCGGAACGGTTCCTCCGATGGAATCCGCGCTGAAGGACGCCGATCTGGCCAAGGACAAGATCGACGAAGTTCTGCTGGTTGGCGGCCAGACGCGCATGCCGGCCGTACAGAAGAAGGTCGGCGACTTCTTCGGCAAAGAGCCGCATAAAGGCGTCAACCCGGATGAGGTTGTGGCCATTGGCGCGGCGATTCAGGCGGGCGTTCTCGGCGGCGAGGTCAAGGACGTGCTGTTGCTCGATGTGACGCCACTGAGTCTCTCGATTGAGACGCTGGGTGGTGTCGCCACTCCGTTGATCGAGCGCAACACCACGATCCCGACTCGCAAGAGCCAGATCTTCACCACGGCGTCAGACAACCAGACACAGGTCGAGATCAACGTGGTCCAGGGCGAGCGGCCGATGGCGAACGACAACAAGAGTCTTGGCCGATTCATCCTTGACGGCATTCCGCCCGCGCCACGTGGCGTGCCGAAGATCGAAGTGACGTTCGACATCGACGCGAACGGCATCTTGAACGTCACGGCGCGTGACCAGGCGACCAACCGCGAGCAGAAGATCACGATTACCGCGTCGAGTGGCCTCACTGAAGACGAGATCCAGCGCATGGTGCGCGAGGCTGAGGCGCATGCCGACGACGACCGCAAGCGCCGCGAGGGCATCGAACTGCGCAACCAGGCGGAGTCGATGACCTACCAGGCCGAGCGGACGCTCTCCGACTATGGCGACAAGGTCTCGTCGGAACTGAAGGCGGACCTCGAATCCAAGATCGCTGCGGTCAAGGACATCCTGGAGAACGACCGCGAGAACGTCGACCGGCTGCGACCGGCCTACGAGGAGATGACCTCAACCCTCTCGCGCATCGGCACCAGCATGTACGAGCAGAGCGAGTCTGCTGAAGCCGCAGGCGACGCTGGCGAAGCCGGTCCACAGGCCGAGGACGAGGCGACAGTCGAGGGCGAGTTCCGCGAAGTCCACAACGAGGGCTAAGCGCGCCACTTCCAAACAGCAAGATCACCGGGACGGAGATGATCCGCCCCGGTTTTCTTTCTCCTCAATCAGCATTGCTCGTCCAGCGTCACCAGAGCGGCATCACCCACCACATGTACTACCCAATAGGGTAGGAAACGAACTACCTCTGAGCGGTTTTGAGACTACCCCATCCCACGTGTCGCCGTTCTTGGCCGAGACCTACCATGAAGACAACGGAGGATCGAGTTCACAGATTGAAGGAAGTCATGAAGCTCTCAGAGATGATGTCCGATCGCACCAGTCGCCGATCATTCCTGACCCGAGCGTCGGTCGCGGGACTCTCGATTCCAGCCGCGGGGACTATACTGGCCGCGTGCGGCGGAACCGACCCGGCGGTTAGAGACCAACCATTCACGAGCAATGCGGCAGCCGCAGCGGCAACTCAGGTGCCAACCCAGGTCGCGACCGCTACGGTTGAGGCTCCTCCCTTCAAGCTCTACGATCCCGCGCTTCCGCCAGTCGGCCCTGAGACAACGAAGCAGATCACCCTGACGACCAAAGACGTGACTATCTCGATCGACGATGGCGTGGCTATGAAAGCCTGGACATTTGATGGCACGGTACCTGGCCCGACACCACGCGTGCGCGTCGGCGACACGGTCGAGTTCACCTTGAAGAATGAGGGGACGACCGAGCACTCAATCGACTTCCATGCGGCTCAGATCGATTGGAAGACCGCGTACAAGTCGATTGCTCCGGGCGAATCGATCTCCTTCACATTCTCGCCGAAGTACGCGGGTGCGTTCATGTATCACTGCGGTACGCCGCCGATCTTGCATCACATCAGCAGTGGCATGTTCGGCGCGCTCATCGTCGATCCGGTCGAGCCATTGCCCGAGGCCAAGGAATTCGTTCTGGTGCAGAACGAGTACTACGTGACGGATGCGACGCCGGATATGGCCAAAATGCTGGCCGTCACTCCGGACTACGTCACCTTCAATGGGTATGCGTTTCAGTACAAAACGAATCCCATCAAAGTGAAGCGAGGAGATTTGGTTCGGTTGTACGTAGTGAACGTCGGACCAACACTGAGCTCCGCCTTCCACGTGGTTGGCGAGCAGTTCGATACGGTATACCTTGGAGCGCCGCCGGACAACGCCATTCATGGAGTACAGACATTCAACGTCGCTCCCGGCGGCGGCATGATCTTCGAACTGGAAGCAGACGTGGTCGGATCGTTCCCAGTCGTCACGCACGCGTTCGCCTACACCGAAAAGGGCGCGGTGGCGATCCTCCAGGTTGAAGAATAGGTCCTCCGGTCTGAGCGGAATCGTTCAGGCCATGAGTGGGGCGGGCCTTCCGCCCCATTCACACTTAATGGGTTGGGTTGCCGCAGTTACGACGGCTTGTCCGGAGGATCGACCATCCCGTGTCGTGCGGCATAGGCGATGACCTGCGCGCGGTTCTGAACGTGAAGCTTATCGAGGATGTTTCGTAGATGATATTTGACCGTGTTTTCGCTGACGAACAGACGCTCCGCCAGATCGCGGTTCGATGTGATGCCCTGCACGAGAAGCTCGAGAACTTCCCGCTCCCGATCGGTCAAGAGCTCGAGCGTAGTCTTCGTCGCGTGACGTCGATGGGTGCGCGAATTCGCCCAGCAGCTTTCTCGCGAGCCCAGCCGTGAGCGCCGGCTCTCCGCGAGATACGCCGGAAAGATGCTCAAACAGCTGCGCCGCCTCCAGATCCTTTGGAAGAAACCCCTGCGCGCCCGACTTGATTGCCTCGAAGAGGTCAGCGTCGTCTTCAGATGCCGTCAACACCACCACGATGACCGATGGGAGCTCGGCGCTGATGATTCGTGTCGCTGCCAGTCCGTCCATGACCGGCATGGTCAAATCCATCAGCACCACATCCGGGGCGAGCGAGCGGGACAACTCCACCGCCTCTCGACCATTCGATGCTTCTCCGACCACGTCCATGCCACGAGCCTCAAGCAAGCTGCGAAGTCCGTCTCGAAACAGCGCGTGATCGTCAGCGATGAGTATGCGCATGGCTATCCTCGTCGGCAGTCTGACCTCGTTGTTGCGCCGGAATCGTCACCGTCACTACAGTTCCGCTGCCCTGGTTCGATTCGATGCTGAGCGATCCTCCGACCGATTCCGCGCGTTCTCGCATGATGGACAATCCAAATCGCGGGAGACCCGAGTATCCCGGCGCGCCAGGATCGAACCCTGTCCCGTTATCCACCAGCGTGGCCTCGACACGGTCATGAAAGGATCGGAGCGAGATAGACACCTGGTTGGCTCCTGAGTGCTTGCGGACGTTGGAGAGTGCCTCCTGCACGATGCGTAGTAGCTGGAGCTCGGACAACGGTGAAATTGCCCTCTGGATCGAATCCGCATCGACGACATCGAACCGCGTGACAATACCGCTCTGATCCTGCCAGGTGGCAAGATACGTTTCCAGCGTTTCGACGAACGACACGTCGGACTGTGAGGTTCTCAATCCGAGGATGTTCTCACGAACGTCCGCATAGGCGTCGCGGGCCGCTTTGGAGAGCTGAGCGATCTGCTCTTCCGCTCGCGCCACATTCCCCGCATTCAACAGCTCTTGCGCGGCCTGCCCTTTCGTGTTCACGTACCCCAACACCTGAGCGATGCTGTCGTGCATCTCTCGGGCAATCCGGTCACGCTCCTCGGCGATGGCCAACGCTCGCACCTGCTGGTGAAGGTGCGCATTCTCGATCGCCAGTGCGGCTTGGGTCGCGAAACGCTCGAGCCGCTGCTGATCCGCCAGGCCAAACCCGGGTTCGACCTGTCGCTCAGTCAAGTACAGAGCACCCAAAACGCTGCCATGAGCAATGATCGGTACCGCGAGCAGCGAGTGCATTTCGGGATGTTCGGGCGGAAACCCCACCGAGCGTGGATCATCCGACAGCTCGCGAAGCCGTATCGGCCTTGGATCTCTGAGCACCACGTCGAGGAGACCGTGTCCGTTGGGAGTTCCGCCCAGGCGGGCCCGAGTCTCTGCCGACATCCCAGAGGTAAGGAAGGCTTCCACCTGATGATGCTCGTCAATCAGTGTCAATGCACCGTAACGCGCGCCAACGAGCTCACGGGCTTGATTTACGACGTTCTGGAGAACGACCTGAAGATCGAGTGCTCCCGTGACGGCGAGCCCTGCCTCGTGCAGTGCCAATAGCTCCTGATTCTGCTGCGTGAGACGAGTCTGCATCGATTCGACACGTCTGAAAATCAATACGGAGAAGAGCGACGTTCCGGCAAGAATCAGCACGATGGTTATGATGAAGCTCGCTAGATTCCCAAAGACGTCGGGGAAGACGAGCCAGCGCAGTAACTCCAATGCGGTCAGGCCTGCAACGGGAATGAGCACGGCCGCAATTCGGAGCCGAGGCAGGTTCGAGGTGGTATTCGCAACTTTCTCGGCGGGTGGATCCAGTGCGTTCACCACCGTGCTCCGCTCATCGACCAGGAAACGTTCATCGTCGCAGGCATCTGCTTGATTTTCGGGATTCGGAGCGGCACCGTCAAATTCATGGTTTGCGGTCGATCGGAACGAAACGGCGGCCAAATTCGGCCGCCGGACATCGTCTCGTTGAACTGTGGTGAACGCTACGGAGCTTTAAGGAGCTCGAGGTTGGACAGCTGTACCAACCGGCGCGTCATATTGGCCTGCTCGATTTCCACCACCACTCGTACCTGCCCGTCAGGGCTGACCTGCGAAATCGGCTCGCTGCGGCAGGTGACCACGGTGCCAAGATGCTGCGGGTCGGTGAGCCGAGCCAGGACGCCGTCTGTCGGTGCAATCGGGTCGGACGGATTGGAATACGTCGCTCCGACCGAACTAAAGCACAGATATGGGTACGAGGGGAACGGACGTTCGCGGCCAGGGATCAAGACACTGGCTGTCTGGCCCTCCCGATCACTGATGAAGGAGAAGATCGTCGACGCCATCGGCTTTCGTCCGAACCCCTCGGTGACGAAGATGGTGAAGCCGTAGTGTTCGAGATCTGGCGCAAGCGGACCATTCGTCGACCACGCCTGCCAGAAAGACTGTGCCGGCCGCTCCGGACCGTTCGACGACGCTAGCCGTCGCACGTCGCTCTCAGAAATGCTGCCGACGATGACTCCGCGTGCTCCAACGTCCGCCAGTTTGCGAATCGCACTCGCCCCTACGGTCATGCCGCCCAGCACGAGCGTTCCGCGATAGTCCTGAGTCACCCCGTCGGGCGTAAGCTCGCGGTCGTGCCGGTCAACGGCAATCTTGATCGCGCCCGAGTTGTCGGAACCGAGGGCGATGGCGCCGCGAATTCGCGCGCCGCCTGCCCGAATAATGACGCCCCGGCCATCAACGATGCTCGCGACCTCGCCATAAACGAGGGACTCGAGCGATTGACTCCCCGCCTCAGGAACGATAGTCGCCGTACCGGAGATCTCATTGACTTCAGAGAGTCGCCCGGCTTCAGGCGTATCGGAGGTCACGGTGCGCAAGCCCTTGCGCGCCCGACCGACGCTCTCATTCGCGTCAAAATGGGATCCGATCGGCTTAGTTAGATAGCGCTTGACCGTATCGGGTGTGACACCGAGTTCACGTGCCAGGTGCAGCGTAATGGTGCGTCCAGCGCCACCCGACGCGGAGCCGATTGAACTGGTTGGTTCGACTCGATCTCCCACTGCAACCGCGATCTCGCCGGTGGCGCGGAGAAACCGGCCCACCTCGAAGGAGACATCCTCGATGATCACGGGATCCTGAATGCCCAACGCGGTTGCCATGTCTTCTCCTCGTCTAATTCGTTGGAGCGCCAACGTCGCTCAGCCAGGAGCGGAGCAGCGTCACTCGTGCCTCAGGGTCGTCCGGCATTTGAATTGGCCGGCCTCGCGCATCGATGATAATGCCGACCCGCCCACCAAAGAGCTTGCGGTCATTGATGAACTCGACGGTCTCGCCTGCGCCGTGCGAGCCGATCGAGAATCCTGGTTCGGGCGTCAGCGTGACATCGGCGGCTTCGGATTCCGCGACGTTCAGGACCTGAATGTTTCCGAACGGCACGCTGAATCGTCGTGTCTCACCGTCTTGAAGTTTCACTTCTCCACGGACGGCCAGGGCGCCTTGCTCACCTTGTCCCGTGACCACGACACACGTCGCCATCGGTACCAGGAAGTCCTGCTCGATCACATCGCGTGCGAAGGCCGGGTCGATGGTTGAGATCGCCCCAAGCGCCGCCATGATGCCTTCGGCGTCGAGGGCGACCGTCACGACACCGTCCGCGGATTGCGGCTCGAGACCATCGATCACCGTCAAAGCTGCCAGACCCGGATCCTGATCCGCAAAGCTGGGACCGACCACCACGAGATCGATGTCACTGCGATTGCCGCTTGCAACGTCATCCGCCAGATCGGCGATGAGCTCGCGCTTGAGGGCCGATTCAACCAGACTATCCGTAGTGGAGTCTGGCCGGCCAAAGGGGCGTAGAGCGCGGTTCAATATCCACTGCGTCAGCTCTTCGGCCGACCAGCGATAGGGCATCCAGCGAGTGAT
This sequence comes from uncultured Chloroflexia bacterium, assembly GCA_963815715.1. Classification (GTDB taxonomy): domain Bacteria; phylum Chloroflexota; class Chloroflexia; order Thermomicrobiales; family Thermomicrobiaceae; genus CALAGB01. Next base: position 229,324 of record CAWFHU010000003.1, read on the forward strand.
TCGTTCTGTCGGAATACGCAGCAATGAACGGGTGCCAAGCTCGAGGTCGCGCTCCGCCCGGAAGGCGGTCACGCCGCCACCGCTCGCGGCGAGGTATGCCAGCGAACCTGAGCCAATGTTGAGCGTGAAGACGTTACGGCGCATGCGGCGATGAAGGAACGATGCAACCGCTTGAATTGAGCGAACCCGATCGACGTAGCGAGCGCTGCTGAGCGCCGGGATCGTGTCAAGCGCCGCCACCCTCTGCGCGTACTGCTCGTTGAACTCTGACTCGAGCGCCGAGGCGATCTCCCATGGTTCGTACTCCATGGGGTCGATACCGCTGAGCTCGAGCGTGTTACCGAGCGACTGCGCCACAAGCTGCTGTTTGGATTCGTCCGCGATGACGATGCCGGTCGTTGTCACACCGTCTCGCGCGGCGTCGGCCGCTGCCTCGATAGCGATATCCCAGTCTTCCTGAGTTCCGCCGTCATGCACCAGAATCAACGTAGTCGGCGACACTTCCCGCAGCCAGGAGAGGAGCACGGGCGTCGATAGCGTGGCATTCTGCTGCCCGACGTCTTCCAATGAATACGCGGCGATGGTCGGAGATCGGCGAATGCCGGATACCAGCTGCTTGCCGAGACCGCCAAGTCCGATGGAAATGACCGCGGCACGATTGACCTCGACTGGCAGCCCGGTGAGGAATATCTCGTCAGCCCCATCGCCGTTGGCATACTGAGGCGAGATGACCCGCTCATCGGTGGCCAGCCGTCGACCACACTGCTGCTCCAGATCGCGGATCGCGAGCCAGACGCGCTCGCCGTTGATCGCTTGGCCACTTTTCGTAGCCAGAGTTGAACCAGCACCCACAAACCGTGGTGCGCCGTCAACCAGATCAAACAGCACAGCACGAACGGCATGCTGATCTACGTCGATGACCAGCACCGAATCGCGTGTGGCCACTGGGTTGCCTCCGGTCTCGAGCCTGCTATCCGGAACTGCATCCACGACGTTCTGCACCGTTCGTCCCACCACAACTACACCTCGTCTCTACAGGAAGTTGCTGATCGCGAAGTAGCCGAGGACAACCACCAACAGCACGACGACGCTGAGCATCAGAATTCGCACACGCGCCGGGTTTGACTTGGCTGTCGCTTCGACTGGTTCGCGGGTCATCGGTTGGACGTTCTCGTCCACGTCGAGAGGTGAAAGCTCGTCGGTCTGCGGAGCCGTCTTACGTTTCAGACCGGCGGTCGGACCAGACTCGAGCGGTTCAAAGTCAGCGGCGACTTCCGCCTCCGGTTCTGGCTCAGTGTCACGCGCTCGGGTGAGCCAAGCACGGCTGATCGTCGGTGCGATCGTCGCAACCGGATGCGGGCTCGCCGAAATCGGCCCAGCGGGCTGAACCGGCGGTTGTTCTGTGTCGAATTCTTGATCGCCGAGCGCCCTCAACCATTCCGGCAGGTCATCTTCACTGATGAGAGAGAACGACTCGGCATGCTCCATCTGCGGCTGGCTCGGCGCCGACCAGGCAGGTTGTGCGGATTGGGTCGCGCCGCGGTTGGTTCCGTTAGCCGGAGGAGTGGAATCAAGCCATGATGGCAGGCTCTCTGACTTCTCCGTCGCCTGGGTGTGTACGTGCTCGTGGCCATTGGCGTTCGGAGACGCCGCTTCGGTCATTTCGCGCAACCAGGGCGGAAGCTCAGACGGATCAACTTCGAGCGCCGAATCATCGACAAAGCTGGGACCGGGCTCGAATCGGCCAGCCGCCGCACCCGATTGACTCTGCCCACACGCGCGGCAAAACCGATCGTGTTCCTCAACAGGAGCGCCACAGACGTGGCAATTCATATCGCCAGTACTCGGGCCAAGCGGTGATCCGCAGACCTCGCACGTCTCCGCGCCGATTGCATTCGCTGTACCACATTCCGCGCAGTACACTGGTCCTCCCAGCCGATCACTCTTTGGCTCGCTACATTTCCCGATCGAAGTTATCAACCGGGTACATCTCAGCCTGCTACGTCGCATGACGTACTTAATTGCAAGTCGAGTCTACCACCGGCCTAGTTTGCGAGTTTAACCCAGAAGTCCTGATTGGAAGGTCGGGCCCAATCCACCGATTCGGTGCAAGATGACTGATGCGATTCTGTCAGCAGACTGGCGCGTTTAGATATCCGCGTGAATGAGAGTTCCGCTCTTTACGCACCGCTCGTTCAGAGCACTTACGCACCGAGCGCGCCAGAACGCACGTACTTCAACCGCGTAGTTCGGCCGAATCGAGCCAGATCGTCACGGGGCCGTCGTTCACGAGTGAAATCTGCATGTTCGCGCCAAACTCACCCGTCGCAATGGTCAAGCCGAGTCCCTCAAGTTCAGCTGCAACCTGGTCTACGAGCGGTTTCGCGACATCTGGCTGTGCAGCCCTAATGAAACTCGGACGGCGCCCTTTGCGCAAGTCGGCATAGAGCGTGAATTGTGAGACGACGAGACAGGCAAGACTCAGATCGAGGGCTGAACGATTCATCTTACCCTCGTCATCTTCGAAAATGCGCAGGTTGGCCACCTTGTTCGCGAGAAATCGAGCATCATCAACATTGTCGTCATGCTGAACGCCCACGAAGAGGAGCAGGCCCTGCCCGATCTCGCCGATCACGGCGTCGTCGACGCGAACCGCCGCGCCCCGAACCCGCTGAACCAAAATCCGCATCAGCTTCCCCATCCCGGATCGTCGTTGTGCGTCATGGAGCACGCGTCGACCATTCAGCACCCCCTGAAGCGGCATGCGATCGACAATGGATTTGCAGATGACACCCAGGCTATTCGCCAGGAGGGCTTAGTGACGCGGTCGCGAGCGCCGCGATGCCTTCTCCACGCCCAATGAATCCCAGATGCTCGTTCGTTGTCGCTTTGATGTTGACACGAGAGGCGTCGACCCGCAATGCGGCTGAAATCGTCTGCTGCATGACATCCCGGTACGGGCCGATGCGCGGAAACTGCGCGATCACCGTGGCATCGACATTTTCGATTGTCCATCCGTCTGGGAGGAGATCCAGCACGATCCCAAGGAGGTCGAGGCTGCTTCGGTCGCGCCAGGCCTCTTCACCAGGTGGGAAATGGACGCCGATATCGCCCAATGCTGCCGCTCCAAGAATCGCATCCATGATGGCGTGCAGCAGAACGTCCGCGTCTGAATGTCCTTCGAGTCCCTGTGGGGAAGGAATCTCAACGCCGCCGAGAACCAGCCTGCGACCTTCGGCAAACCGATGTACGTCGTAGCCGATTCCGGCGCGAGTCACGAAGCGATCTCTTCTCGTTGGGCCAGGATCGTCTCCGCCAGCGTGACGTCGAACGGGCGAGTCAGCTTGATGTTCTCAGCGTTTCCGGGAAAGACGTGAACCTCGTAGCCCGCCCATTCGAGAAGCGCGGCTTCATCGGTGAAGGCACGTTCCGCGCTTTCCTCGTGCAATCTACCGTACGCCGCCGCTAGCCAGTCGCGCCGAAAGACCTGCGGGGTTTGCGCCGCGTGAAGTGTATGTCGGGCGAGCGTGCGCGCGATCACGTCACCGGATTCGACCAACTTGATCGTATCGGTGACCGGCAACGCGGCGATGGCGGCGCCGAATGACTCCCCAGAGGCAATACCGGCACGAATGAGGTCTGGAGTCACGAGGGGGCGTGCGGCGTCGTGGATCAGGACCAAATCGACGTCGTCCGGCAGTGAAGCTACACCGTGGCGAACGGACTCCTGACGTGTCTCGCCACCGAGGCAGAACTCAGTAATCTCGCCATATGGCTCTTCATTGACCAGAAACTCGAGCTCACTCAGGTTTGCCGCGTTGGTCACGAGCACGGTCGCGACGATCTCAGGCACCATGGACAGTGTGTCGAGAACTCGCAGCACGACGGGACGTCCAGCAAGCGGCAACATCAATTTGTTCGCGCCCATGCGCTGACTTCGTCCCGCCGCGACGACGACGGCGCCGCAGCGCATCAAAGCGAGTCCGCGTCGACGACCTGAGCGAACGCCATGCGCCCCGCACCGGTCTGTAACGTGCGTGTGACGACGACATTGACATCCTGACCGATGAGTCCCTTTCCGGCCTCCACTACCACCATCGTACCGTCAGTAAGAAAGCCAACTCCCTGGCCAAACTCCCGACCTGGCTGGACGATCTTCAAAGACATCAGCTCTCCAGGGACCAACGGTGGGCGTAATACGTGAGCCAGTTGGTGGATGTTGAGCACACGTACTTCTTGGAGCTGGGCCACGCGTTCTAGGTTGGAGTCACCGGTCAGAATCCAATAATCATGCAGCCGGGCGATACGGACCAGCTTCGCATCAACGTCGTTCTCGTCAGGAGCGTCGAGGTTTGTGATGATCAAATCGACTCCAGTGTCTTGGCGGAGTCGCTCGAGCACGTCAAGACCCCGCTTGCCGCGATCGCGACGCGACGGATCGGGCGAATCGGCCACGAGCTGAAGCTCACGGAGCACGAACTGTGGCACGACCAGCTGCGCCATCAGGACGCCAGTCGCCGCGAGGTCAACAATACGTCCGTCGATGATAACGCTGGTGTCGATCACGATTCCATGCGGTGCGTGAGAGTTATTCGAGGACGTCGAGGTCAGCAGGTTCGGCATATGCTGAACCGGCCGTCCGATCAGCGCCTGAAACTCGCGCTTTTTGGTGACAAGAGCGAGGACCGAAACACAACAGATTGCGACCGCGGAAACGGCCGGGAGGAGATCGCCATAATAGCGTGGCAGGAGTGAGAGCGGCCACGCGAGTAGTGCTGAAACAACACCGCCGACCAGGAGGCCGACGGCAACCGCGACAAGGTCGAGCGCCGAGAGACGCCGGATTTCGCGGTGAAGCCACCGAAACAGACCGAGCGTGACGTATGGCGCGGCGAGGAACAGGAGTGCGCCGATAACCGCCGCGAAGAGGAGTGGATATCCCTGTACGTCGGTGGAAGACGCGTCGGGTTGCAGATAGGAGCCGATCTCCCATCCGCCGATGATGCCAACGATGAGCCCACCATAGCGCAGCGCTCGCGACAGAGCTGTGTTGGTGCGCGGACCCCGTGTCGAGGGCTTAGGCATCGATCGCACCTTCATGACTTTCGGGTATCTCCATGCTGGCGCCGCAAGCGAGTCGGCATGTTGCAGTTCGGTAGTCGGCAGGGATCACCGAACTGCCCAGGAGGATGAGCGTCATGCTCGAATGTGGACGGAAGAAGGCAGACACGTCCTCGGGACGTGAGTGTAGCACTACTCTTTTTTGATGGTCAACGCGTGCAATCGCACGCGGCGCGCAAGAGGTCGACGGTCTCTTCGGGGACTGGTGCGGTGCCAATGTCTCGACCCTCGCGTTCACCTAACCCATGAAAATCACTTCCGCCGGTCGGCACCAGCCCAAAGTCGTGAGCGAGCCGTGCCAGTCGTGCGCGCTGGTCAGAATTGTACAGGGAGTAGTAGACCTCAAGGCCATCGAGCCCATTTTCAACAAGCTCTGTCAGCGTAGTGTCGAGCTCAGTAACGGTGAACGGATGAGCCAGAACGGCCACGCCTCCGGCGCGATGCACCAGCTCTACCGCGCCGCTCGGCGTCAATCTCGGACGTTCAACGTAGCCAGGCCGGCCCCGAGCGAGATAGCGCTCGAACGCCTCATCCATGGAAGAGACCTCACCCGACTCGACGAGCGCGCGCGCGACATGCGCCCTGCCAACTGATCCGCCACTTCCCAGTTCACGCACTCGATCCAGGTCCACGGCGACGCCAGCCCCATGAAGCCGCTCCACGATGCGTGCAACTCGATCGCGGCGTCCTTCCCGAAACTCCGAAAGTGTCGATTGAAGGTCGGCCGATTGATGATCGATGAAGTATCCGAGCATGTGCAGTTCGCCTGCGCTCACGGTGCAACTGAGCTCGATCCCAGGCACCACGTCGACACCATCGCGCTCGCCGGCTGCACGTGCCTCGTCGATCCCAAGCGTGGAGTCGTGGTCGGTCAGCCCAAGCGTTGTCAGTCCAATCGACGACGCCAAATGGACAAGGTCCGCGGGCGACAGGAGCCCGTCCGACGCGGTGCTGTGGGTATGCAAATCAATTGAGAAGGTTCGTGTTTGGCGCTGAACCATCAGTGACTCCTAGCTGCCGCATCGTCTCGTGCATGCGTAGAGAGGCTATCAGATAATGGGCAAAAAAAGAGCGCCACCGACATCGGTGACGCTCGAATTCGACCTGGGATTATCAGGTTTTATCGTGGCTCAACAATGAGACGAATTGCGGTACGATTTTCCTCATCGATCTGCACGTCGATGAACGCTGGCAAGCAGATCGCCTCGATACCGGTTTCGAGGAGGTAGTCGCGTGCAATCGCGACCGCCTTGACGGCCTGGTTGGTGGCGCCGGCACCGATTGCCTGCACCTCGGCGCGACCCGACTCGCGCACGACACCGGCAATCGCCCCTGCGACCGCGCTCGGTCGTGAACGAGCCGAAACCTTGAGCACCTCACTGCGGCGCTCCTGCGTCAACGTTTCCGTCGAATCGCCATTGGTGTGCCCAGTGAGCGGCTCTCCCGGATCATAGGCTTCCTCGTCAGGCGGAAAGCTCGCGTCTGGATTGATCTTGATGTCCCGTAGGTCGAGCTTACTGAAGAACCGGTCCATCCTGCTCCTCCATGAGAGCGGAAACTACCGCCCTCCCCTTCATACGATGTTCCTTACCCCCCGTGCGGTCGCACAGCGTCGATGTGTGAGAATGTTCCCCGTAAACCTCCAACGTAATTGAAATGAAGCCGAGCTATCCATTGAACATCGCGCGTCGACCACAGCCCGAAACACACGTCGCTTGCAGAGCAGGCAGCGTCGCCGTAGCTCATTCCTTGTCATCGTCGTTCCGCGTGCTGGCTGTGAACGCACCGGCTCCGACCGGCGAAGTTCGCGCAAGGGTTACCACACTATTCGCCATCACGTCAACAGCAAAGACCTGCTTGACCAAACAAAAACCAAACAAATGCGGTGAGTTGCTGGCGCTTAACGCACAACACCGGAGCGCGACCTATGTTCCACGCTCCGGTGTTGGCATAGAGTCATGTTGTCGATCGACTACCGTGCGTAATCGACCACCCGAGTCTCTCGAATCACCGTCACCTTGATCTGGCCCGGGTATTCGAGCGTCTCCTGGATTTTACGGACGATGTCTCTGGCAAGCCGCGTCGCCGCCAGATCATCGACTTTGTCCGGCTGGACGAGGATGCGCACCTCGCGACCAGCTTGGATGGCGTAGGCCTTTTCCACCCCAGTGAACGAATTGGCGACGCCCTCGAGCGCCTCCAACCGCTTGATGTAGGTTTCGACCATCTCGCGTCGCGCGCCGGGGCGTGCGCCGCTGATGGAGTCGGCCGTTGCGACGATGAACGCTTCGACCGTCTGCGGTTCCTCTTCGCCGTGGTGCGCGGCAATCGCGTGAACGATCTTGGCCGATCGGCCGAGACGTCGCGCGATGTCAGCACCGATCAACGCGTGCGGACCTTCGACTTCATGGTCGACCGCTTTACCGATGTCGTGCAACAACGCCGCGGTCTTGCAAACGTTGAAGTCAGCGCCAAGCTCTGCCGCCAAGGCACCGGCGATTTGCGATACCTCGAGCGAGTGTTGTAGGACGTTCTGCCCGTAACTCGTTCGATACTTGAGCCGTCCGAGAAGTTTGATCAGATCAGGATGAAGTCCTTGAACATTCGCTTCGTAGGCGACCCGCTCGCCCTCCTCGCGGATGATCTGCTCGACCTCTTGTCGGGTCTTGCTGACAACTTCCTCGATTCGAGCTGGGTGGATTCGTCCGTCCTGGATCAGTTTCGAGAGCGAACGTCGCGCGATCTCTCGACGAACCGGGTCGAACGACGAAAGTGTTACGGCTTCCGGTGTGTCATCAACGATGAGGTCGACACCAGTCGCCTGTTCGAGCGCGCGGATGTTTCGACCCTCTCGCCCGATGATGCGCCCCTTCATGTCGTCGCTCGGCAACGCCACGACGGACACGGTACTTTCCGCGACGTAGTCGGATGAGACGCGTTGGATTGTCGTTGCAAGGATGCGTTGTGCGCGTTGGTTTGCCTCGAGCTTGGCCTGCTGTTCGATTTCTCGAACCTGCCGATTCATGATGTCGCGCATCTCTGTTTCGGCTTGCTGCAGGACGAATGTCCGCGCTTCTTCAAGCGTCAGCTGAGCCACTCGCTCGAGTTCGGTTCGACGCTCTTGCTCCATTTCGTCGAGCTTGCGTCGAACGTCTTCGATCTCTCGCTCCGAGGTCTGAACCTTTTTTTCTCGGCGGTCCAGAGACTCGATGCGTCGGTCGACCTGTTCTTCCTTCTGCTGCAGGCGTCGTTCGAGCCGGTCGACTTCCTTACGTCGTTGTTGGTGTTCTCGCTCGAGCTCGTCTCGAGCCTGCAGTGCCTCGTCCTTGGCTTCAAGGACGAGCTCTCGGCGTTTGGCTTCGGCTTCGTCGATCGTCCGTCGAGCCTGGACCTCTGCGGTTCTGACCTTGGATGTCGCGCTCGACGTCAGAACGAAGAATGTCACGATGGCCGCTGGGATCGCACCGATAACCACGCCGAGGAGGATGAAGAGTAGTGTCTCCATCGATTGCTCCTCATTTGTCGTATCGTCTGTTGTTAAAGTTCGGGAAATCAGCATGCACACGGCGTGTCCGTCGTCGGACAGTCGCGCACGAACTGGTAGATCTTCCTACAGATCCCCTCCGCAGAATCATAGTTGGCCGATTTATGCAATGTCAAGGAACCCATGAACGTACGCAGCTTTGAGCGCTCCTGATGGAACGACTTCCGACAGGCATGACTCATCGCCTGGCTCTGGCTGACGCTAACTGAAGGTGCAACAGGCGTCTGCTATGATGCGGAGCGTGCGTCGCGGATGATGATATGGAGTCGTGCATGCCGAGCTATCGTCCTGAGGTCGATCACGTTCTACTCAACGGGAAGATCATCACGGTCGACCGAGATTTCACGATCGCTGAAGCAGTCGCTATCCGTGATGGCCGCATTGCTGCCGTTGGAACTACGGACGAGATCCGTGCGCTAGCGGGAAGCCACACACAGAACCGACGATCTCGCGGGAGGAACCGTGCTCCCAGGTATCATCGACGCCCACAACCACCTCCTGTCTACCAGCCAGGTGTTGCAGCAGATTCAGCTCTACGACTGTCGCTCGATCGATGAAGATCCTGGATCGCGTCGCCGATCGCGTTCGCACGATGCCGTCGGGTGAGTGGATTATCGGGAAGGGCTGGGACGAGACCCTACTTGCCGAACGACGACACCCGTCCCGCTGGGAGATCGATCGCGTCGCACCGAACAACCCTGTCGTGCTTCACCGAGTTTGGAACAAGCTCACGGCGAATAGCGCCGCCATCATGGCGGCTGGTGTGACCCGCGAAACGCCGGATCCACCAGTCCGACGAGCTGTATGCGGGCGGATTCGAACGAGACGAACATGGCGAGCCAGCTCGGACTCTTCCGGGATCGAGCCAAGGAACTGATCCTCAGGGCCATTCCCGAACCAACCAACGAGGATCTCGTTCGCGCGCTCTCGACCGGATGCCACGCCTATAACGCCGTGGGCATCACAAGTGTGGCGGAACCGGGACTCGGACCGCGCGAGCTGCGCGTCTACCAAACGGCACACGAGCGTGGCGAACTCTCGGTACGCACCGACATGCTCCTCGGTGGCTGGGGCTTCGTTCCCGCCAGCCGGGAGCCGGAGCTGAAACGCTGGATCAAGGAGATGGGCGTCTATGCGGGTTTCGGTGACGACGTATTGCGTCTTGGCGGTGTGAAGTTCTTGCTCGACGGAGGCGTTGGCGATCGAACGGCTCGAATGAATCGCTCGTACGAAGGTGAACCGGGCAACCACGGGCAGTGGGCGGTCGATCCGGAAGAGGCACCCGAGCTGATTCGCTGGGTCCACGATCAGGGTTGGTCGATCGACGCGCATACATGCGGTGACGCCGCGCAAGATCTCGCAGTTCGTGCGTTCGTCGCGGCGCAAACGGCAGCGCCGAACTCTTCGTTGCATCACCGCGTGCATCACGCATACGTGCCCACACCGGAAACGATCGAGATGATGGGGCGGCATAAAATTCCGGCGTTGGTCAGCAATCCGTTCCTGGTGCACCTTGGTGACAGTTTCGTCGAGAGTCTGGGTGCGGACCGAGCGGCTCGGGCCCTGCCGATGGCCAGCTACCTTCGCGCGGGCGTTCCATTGGCCGGAAGTTCCGACTCGCCAATTGCCGATTTCAATCCCTGGGTCGGCATGTATGCCGCGGTCGCACGTCGTAGCATCAACGGCTGGCAATTCGATCTCGCGGAATCGATTTCGATCGAGGACGCTATCCGCAGCTACACCATCACCGGCGCTCGGGTGCTCGGATTGGACAACAAACGTGGTTCAATCGAGCCAGGCAAATGGGCCGATCTGATTCAGATCGATCGCGATCCGCTGCAGGTCGACGCCGAAGGGCTACGAGAGACGCGCGTATTACGCACCATGGTCGCCGGTTCCTGGGTCTACGAAGGGTGACGTTCGATCGCGCCACCTAGCTCTCAATGACGTAGGTTGACGGCAATTCCGCTAAATGGTCTGACGACTATGTTCGCGCTGTCGTCTCATAGATTGAGTCACAAACAGAGGAGGTTTAGCATGAAAAGCTTATCGCGACTCATCCGGTTGATCGGCATCATGCTGGTCGTGGCCGCTGTTGCCGATCAGCTTCGGCGTCCAGCAGATGAACGGACCTGGACCGGTACTATCCTGATCTTCCCGTACGACTTCCGCATCCCAACCGTCGAGCGCTTCATGGAGCGCTGGTGGAATCCAGACGACGAGCGCATCCTGACGCCGGACGTATTCGGCGTGGGCTGGTCAGTTAACCTCTTTCAGGCGATGAAGCGCTTCAAAGCGTTGAGCTAATCCGCGGATTCGACGCGTCAAGTTATCCGAAATGAACCGGGAGGACGATACATACTCCCGGTTCATTGATTGACGCAATTCCTTGTCCTCATATCGACATCCGCACTCGGGACGACCTGGCGCAATTTGCACAAGGGCTGCCCAGAAAAGCGTCAACCGGGCGTCATAAATGTCGCCCCTACGGAGAACGATCGTAGGGGCGACATTTATGACGCCCTTCGGACTTCGACGGCTTCTGCCCGCGGGCAACCGCTCGGGAAAATGCTCTAGCGCGTCAGGCTAGCGACCGAGAGATCCGTCCGCCGATCTGAACGAGTCCGATCGCGCCAAGGATGAGGCCGAGCGCCACCAGCACCTTCACCACGCCAAACAGGTCCGCCAGTGCTCCGGCGAAGATGATTGGCAAGAACGCCACGCTGTTCGAGATGGTGAAGAACGTGGCATAGACTCGCGCGCGAATCCGTTCGGCGGAGGTCGACTGCAGCAGCGACTGACTCGGGACGAGTACCAGCGAGTTCGCCAATCCAAGAACGCACGCCAACAATGCTGCAAGCACGACGGTGCTCGTCGCGACCGGTCCGCCATGCTCCCAGGTGCGGCTTGCAAACGCTGGAAGCAGCGCCAGGAGCACGAGAACGCCCCCGCCAGAGGCTAACCCTATGTCAATCGTCAGCTCGGCTCCGATGCGTGACGTCAGCCGCCCGACGAACAGCGCTCCAACCAAGATCCCGGCTCCGGCTGGAGCGACCAGGTAGGCGATGTCCTGCCGTTCGAGGCGCAGGACGCTCGTAACGAAGCCGGGACCGAGCACCGCGATCATCAGGTAGGAGGCGGTGGCCAGCGACAGATACGAGATCGCCTTGATGAGGATCGGCGAACGGAGGATGTAGAGCACACCTTCGCGCATCTCATCCAGTACCCGACCAATCGCGCCTTTTCGTTCGTCCTGAATGCCCTCGACCGGCGGTATGGACGGGATGGTGAGGCTGAGCAGGGTGCTGAGCACAAACATGCCGATAATTCCCAGAAGGACGTCATGTACGCCGACAACCTTGATCAGCAGCGGTCCGAGCGCGGCGAATCCGGCAATTTGTGAGGCGGTGAACGTCAGATTGAAGAGGGCGTTGGCGTTGATGTTATCCCGTCGCGGCACCAGCAACGGGATGGCCGAGCCAAGCGCAGGTCCAAAAAATTGGCCCACGGCGCCGGAGGCGAAGGTGATCGAGTAGAGGACGGTCAGCGCCAGAAGCGGCCGCCAGCTGGGCTGCATCAAAACGAAGCCGGTAACCGCAATTCCACGCAGCCCATTGGTGATGATCAGGACCGTGCGTTTGTTGGACCGGTCGACAACAACGCCCGCGAACGGACTGAAGAGGATAGCCGGAACGCTGAAGGCGAGGACGGTCAGTCCGATGGCCGTGTTTGCTTGCTGGATTTGATAGCGATCGATGATTGCCCGCACCAGAATGAGGAGTGAGAAGTTGGTCATGTTCTGACCGGTTTGAGAGAAAGCCTGGACGATCCAGAGGCGTAAGAAGGCCCGATTGCGCAGGACGTCGACGAATCTGCCGCGTTGCTCGCTCAGGCGCCGCTCAGCCTGGTCCGTCATTCGACCGGAGGATCGCTTGGCTCCGGGAACTCCGGACCACGACTGACGAAGGTTTTGAGCCGCTTCTCGAGTGTGCGTCGAGGAAGTAGGACGCGGCGACTACAGCCGAGGCAGCGCAGGCCAATGTCGGCGCCCAGGCGCACCACTACCCAGTCGGTCGACCCACACGGATGGGGCTTTCGCAAGCGCACAATATCGTCAAGGTAGAGATCAAGTGGCATCTCGCCTCCAGCGAAGCGGGCTCGGCCGATTATAGCATCGGGTTTGACGAATGGACGGTTGCTGATAGACTCCCTGTGACCGATCGTCACCGTACGTTCGCGCTGTCGGAGGAACGCCATGACGTGGATGTCCCGCGCGTTGACACGAGTCTGCTGGATACTCGCGTCAGTCGTCGCCTGGCTCGTTGTCTACGACCTGATCGTCGTGCGCGACGTTGGGTCTGGCACCGACTTTTGGTCGCCCGAGCGATTGGTGGCCTACTCGGCGTTCGTGATGGCTCCGGCGATCACATTTATGCCGATCGCGCACAAGCTTCGGATCCCGCTCTATGACCTCGAAGCGATCATCGCCTGGTCGACGTTGGCGTTCGTCCTCACCTTCGTCGATCCGAGCGACAGCCCTCCGATGTATATGCTGCTGGTGCTGCTCGTATCGTTGGTGATGTCCCTCGCAACGATCCTGACGCTCATTTCTTACGCCACCGGGCTGCGTCTGTTCGCGCGTAGGAGCCAGCGATACGATTTCGTGCGTGCTCGCCGAGAAGGGTATCTTGGCTCGATCTTCTGCGTCGGATTACTGCTCCTCTCCTTCTTGAACGTCCTATCTCTCGTCAGTGCGGCGCTGATGGGTTTGATTGTGTTGCTCCTCGAAATCTTCCTGCTCTCTCGCGGAGGGCAGATTGGACGAGCGGCTCACCGACCGAGAGAGCGTCCGCTCCTGCAGGTCTCCGACGACTTCTCCTGACACAACTGAGGCGAGGCAGTCAGCCTCGCCTCGACCAGCGCATTCAATTGTGAGGTGAATATCAGGCGAGCGCGGTGCTCAGCATGCGCTGCAGCACGAGGATGAGCAGGATAGCCACCATCGGCGACAGGTCAAGCATGCCCGCTGATGGGACAACGCGACGAATCGGCGCGATGATTGGTTCGGTGATCTGAACCAAAATTTGTGAGATGGGATTCGTCATGCCGCGATCGAACCAGGACATCAGCGCACGCCCAATTATGGCGAATTCAAGAATGGTGAGAAACGTCATCAGGATCTGCAACAGGAACTCCAACGAGGGTCCTCCATCGAAATGTGGCTCGGCCGCTACGGTACCAAAATAGAGTCCCAAATTGCCTGAGCCAACGCGTGAACGCTAACACGCGACACCCCCGGTGTCAACGAACGTTCATCACGCTAACTTTACCATAAAATCAACGAATCTCTGCCTGTGCCGCCAACCAGGGGACCCTTCGATCTGCGCTACAATGCTCCCATTGTGTCTTCACCAAGAGCCGAAGGAGAGAGCCGAGCATGGGCAAGGAAGTACTCGTCCTTTCGCGAAAATTTCGAGAGCAATCGGACTTCGCCCGCGAGTTTCTAGAAGCACGTGGTTGCACGCTCTCCGAGCGTGAGTTCGATTACCCGGTTACGGAAGACGTGCTCGTCGATATCATCAAGGACGTGGACGGTCTGATCACCGGTCTGGAGCAGATCACGCCGCGGGTCTTCGCCGCGGCCAATCGTCTGAAGGTCGTCAGCGCTGGTGGCGTCGGCTACGACCATGTCAACGTCGATGAGGCCAATGAGCGCGGAGTAGCGGTATGCATCTGCGCCGGTTGCAACAACTACTCCGTCTCCGAGCTCGTCTTCGGGATGATGGTTGGTCTTGCCCGGAACATCTACCCGGCCGATCGGGCATTGCGCCAGGGCGAGTGGATGCGCTACCTCGGCTTCGACTTGTGGGGCAAGACGCTCGGCATCGTGGGGCTCGGCCGGGTCGGCAAGGCGGTCGCGCTACTTGGTCGCGCTTTCGGTATGCGCGTGCTGGCCAACGACATCGACTGGGACATCACCTTTGCCAACGAGCATGGCATCTCCTACGTTCCATATGAGCGGATTCTGGAAGAGTCTGACTTCATGACCATGCACGTTCCGCTTACGCCGCAGACCGAGTACATGGTGGACGAGAGCGCGATCGAGCGCATGAAGCCAACCGCCTATCTGATCAACTGCGCGCGCGGACCCGTAGTGAAGGAATCTGCTCTTGTCGACGCACTCAAGCGTCATCGCATCGCCGGGGCAGCTCTCGACGTCTTCGAAGTCGAGCCGCATCCAACCAACCCTTACGTCGGGCTCGATAATGTCATTCTGACGCCTCACATTGGCGGCTCGACCCAGGAAGCGTTCGATCGCGCATTCTACCTGGCGTTGGTGAACGTCTCGAACGTCCTCAATGGACTACCGCCGCACTGCCAAGTGAACCAATACTGATACTGATCCGCTGAGTCACAGGGAGGCTATGTTGAACGAACACAGCAAACAATTCCTCTTCGACCTCTTGATGAGCGCCAGCCCATCCGGATTCGAGGAGCCAGCCGCGCGCGTCTGGCGCGCCGAAGCTGAGTCATTCGCCGACGAGGTGTCGGTCGACACAAACGGAAACAGTGTGGCACGCCTGCGCGGCTCGGGCCCGAAGGTCGTGATCGAAGGCCACGTCGACGAAATTGGGCTCATGGTCACGCACGTGGACGGCGACGGGTTTGTCTGGTTCCGGCCAATCGGGGGATGGGATGATCAGATCCTAACCGGTCAGCGCGTGCGCATCATGGGATCAGACGGACCAGTGGCCGGGGTGATCGGGCGCAAACCGGCGCATCTGCTCAGCGCGGACGACCGGGGCAAGGCCAGTCGCGTCAAAGATCTGTGGATCGACATCGGCGCCACATCAGGCGACCAGGCAAAAGAGCGAGTCACGACCGGCGACCCGGTGGTCATCGAACAGCCAATCCTCGATATGGGGAACAACCGCATTGCCGGTCGCGGCGTCGACAACCGCATGGGGGCCTGGGTCGCGCTTGAGACACTGCGCGCGCTTTCGGGTGAGCGGCCCGCCGCCGACGTCTACGCGGTGGCCGCCGTTCAGGAGGAGATCACCTTTCTGGGAGCGCACACCAGTGCCTTTGCACTCGAACCGGATGTCGCCATCGTGCTTGACGTCACCCATGCCACCGACCACCCGGACTCGGATAAGCGGGGACAGGGTGAGATCAAGATCGGCGGGGGTCCAGTGTTGTCGCGAGGATCGGCCGTCAACCCGGTCGTCTTCGGGCGGCTGGCCGATCTGGCCCGGCGCAACGAAATTCCGTTCGCCGTGGACGCAGCACCCCGCAGCACCGGCACCGACGCGGACGCGATCGCTCCGGCTCGCGGCGGCGTTCCAACGGGAGTCGTTTCGGTTCCAAACCGCTATATGCACTCCCCGAACGAGATCATCAGTCTCGACGATCTCGAGGCCGCGGTTCGACTGATCGCGCTCTTCGTGCACGACCTGGAGAACGGATCCGACTTCACTCGCCGCTGACCCGGCGAGTCAAAATGAGTCAATTCAAGTACGTACGCGGGTTGCAAAAGCGAGATTAGAACTCATTCTTGACCGAACCGGGGCCCCGATGTACCATTGTCGGTACCATCGATGCCCCGATCGGTCGCGAGAGGTCCGCACCGAATGAAAGTTTCCACTCGAGGCGAATACGGTATGCGCGCCATGGTCTCATTGGCTCGCATGTATGGCCAAGGCCCGGTGCCTCTCTCGGCGGTTGCCACCGATTCCGCCGTTCCGCCCGCATATTTGGAACAGCTTCTCGGCCCGCTTCGCCGTGCCGGCTTGATCACCACCACCCGTGGTGCTCATGGTGGCTACGAACTGGCTCGCCCCCCCGAAGATGTGATGGTTGGCGAGGTCTATCGCGTCATGGAAGGCCCGATTGCCCCCATGAGCTGCGTCACTGAGGACAGTGACGAGGATCTCTGCCCTATGATCGACGGATGTGCCACTCGCGTCGTCTGGCTGAAGGTGCGCGATTCAATCGCCGATGCGCTCGATTCGACGACGCTCGCTGACCTCATCCGCCCTGCAGTACGGCGGGCATCGCTCAGCGTCGGCTAGCTTCGAGCTGGTGCGCTCAGAATCCGAACAGGTCCCACCTTCATCTCACCATGCAGGAGGACGTCCGTGAATCAAACGGACATCTATCTCGATCATGCCGCGACCACGCCGGTCGATCAATCGGTGCTGTCCGCCATGGAGCCATATTTCACGCAACGGTTCGGAAACGCCTCGAGCATCTACGCCGCCGGTCGAGAAGCACGTGCGGGACTGGATTGGTCGCGCGCGACGATCGCCTCCATTCTCGGCTGTCAAGCGCGCGAAATAGTCTTCACCAGTGGCGGGAGCGAAGCAGACAATCTGGCTATCAAGGGCGTCGCCTGGTGGCATCGCCTGCAAAATCGCGGGAACCACATCATCACCACGTCCATTGAGCACCACGCCGTACTACACAGCGTCGAATACCTGCAGAAGTTCGGCTTCGATGCGACGTTCGTCCATCCAGGCCCCAATGGGATCGTTCGACCGGAGGATGTCGCCTCCGCCATTCGGGACGACACCATGCTGATATCCGTCATGTACGCCAACAACGAGATCGGCACGATTCAGCCGATAGCCGAGATCGGCGCCATCGCCCGCGAACGGGGCATCACGTTTCATACCGATGCCGTTCAGGCGGTTGGCGAGCTCGATCTCGACGTGAAGCGGCTAAACGTCGACCTGCTCTCGGCTTCGGCCCACAAGTTCTATGGGCCTAAGGGTATCGGGCTTCTCTTTGTACGGCGTCAAACACCGCTCCTGTGGCAGCAGAGCGGCGGCGCTCAGGAGAATAATCATCGGGCCGGCACCGAGAACGTCGCGGGCATCGTCGGCATGGCGACGGCCATGCGCCAGGCCTATGAGCAGAAAGACAAGCGAATCGCGCACGTGCGCGAGCTGCGTGACCGGCTCGTCGACGGCGTGCTCGAACGCATCCCTCACAGCCGTCTCAATGGCGATGGAGTCCAGAGGTTGGCGAACAACGCCAATTTCTCGTTTGACGGCGTCGAGGGTGAAACGCTGCTTCTGAACCTGGACATGCACGGCATCGCGGCGTCGAGCGGATCAGCCTGCACAACTGGCTCGACCGAGCCAAGCCACGTGCTGTCTGCCATTGGCTTACCCGCAGAACCTGGTTAACGGCAGCATTCGGATGACACTGGGAAAAAGCACGACGCAGGAAGATATCGACCGCACGTTGGATGTGCTGACGCAGGCAGTGGCCCACCTTCGCGGACTCGCTGCCGCACGAGTCGGCTAGCCTTCCGCCGACTCCGGTTCGTCAACCCCATCGATCACCAACCGGTCGTCGATCATCTCGACTAATTCATCGGGGAGCGTCGGCATCTCCGTGAGTGAGCTCAACCCGAAGAGTCGCAAGAACTCCGGCGTGGTCGCGTAGAGATTCGGCGTCCCTACCGTAGGGAGCCGTCCGACCGGCTCGATTAACCCACGCGCCAGCAGTGTCTGCAGCACGCCACTCGAATCCACACCGCGAACCGATTCGATGTCTGCACGCGTTACCGGCTGACGATAGGCGACCAACGCCACCGTCTCGAGCGCCGCCTGTGACAGTCGGAAGGTGCGTTCCTGTCCCAGGAACTGTCGAATGAGCGTGGCAAGATCTGGCGAAGTACCGAGCTGAACGTGATCCTTGTCGACCCACTGGAGCGCGAGCCCGAGCTCATGCAACATGTTCGCCGCTCGGTCGAGCAACGAACGGGACTCCGTCGCTGTACACCCGACATGGCGAGCGAGCGCCGTCAACGATACCGGCTCGGAGGCCACGAAGAGCATCGCGCCGACTGCGCGCAACTGTTCGACAGGTGACATGATCCGCAGGTTGGACTGAACGGACTGCTCAGCACTCTTTTCAGTCATCCGCCAGATCCACCGCCCCAATGCGCTCGATCTCTATTTCGTCAAAGAGTCCGGATTGCGATGCATCGACCAGTCGCTGCCTCAGCAACGCCAGAAGCGCGATGAAGGCGACGGCGTGCTCCGTTCGGTTCGCCGAACGTCCGACGAGTGCCGAGAAGCGCGCACGGCCACGACCGAGGCGGCTGAGAAGGCGATGGGTCATGGCCTTGAGGCTGATGACCGGCATCGGCGTATATGGCTCCGGTCGCTGGGGCTCCCGTGCCAGACAACGGCGGAGGGCGTTGACCATCGAATGAACCGGCGTGCGGGCCGGCACCTCAATGGGCGCCAGCTCCGGCAGCGGGACGATTCGTGGCCACGACTGGATGCCCTGACGCTCGCGCTGACGCAGGTCGTCAGCTCCGAGTTTGGCCTGCTGATATTCCCGTAATCGTTCCACCAGATCGTCAATCTCTTCCTCGTCGTCGATCTGCGCAGTTCGAGGCAGGAGTGAGCGCGATTTCAACAGGAGGAGTCTCGCCGCGATCATCATGAACTCCGCCAGGACATCAGAGGACGTGTTGGTCAGCCCCGCCGTGAACGCCACGAACTGCTCGGTGACAGCCACCAGGGAAACGTCGGTGATCAACAGCTGATTCCGCTCGATCATGCTCAACAGCACGTCGAGTGGGCCCTCATACGAAGGAAGTCGTAGCTGGTAGCCGTTCAGCAGATCAACCGAACGATCGTTCATCTAAGATCTCCGTCATCGGCCCGCTGCAAAAGCCTGAGCGACTCGTCGTCGCAGTCATCATCATGATGATGCAAGATGATCCAGCATACGCGATCGCTGCAACCCGCCATGCGTGCGAGATCCGCTCCGCGCTCCGCATGATGTAGTGCGAGGTGGAGCGATCGCCGCCAACCTCTCCCTGTTGGTCGCGCGAGTTTTCGCGCCAACCGCGGATTCCCGGCCTCGAGCAGGACCGCCAGCGTTCGATCGAACAATCCGACACGCGCGCCGTCTCCGGCTTTTCCAACGTCATGCAGCAGGGACGCTGTCAGCAATTCCTGATCCCGGCAGCCGTGCCGCATCAAACGATCATATACCTCCAGATGATGCGCACGATCAGCCCGGGTGAGTCGCTGAATCAGGTTGAACTCCTCGGCTCGCAACAACGACCGCAGACGAGCGTCGATTTGGGCAGCGTCTCGGGGGCGCAGATAGCCGAACCCTTGCGCAACACGATACTTGATCCGTGCGGCGCGGAGTCCACGATCTGGTTCCATCCCTGGCAGCATGAAAATGGCTACGTGGCCGGCAGGCTCGTGTGGCCGATGATGGCGTGCTGGAGGACATTGTAGACCGGTGCGTACATTGCGTTGAGGATGCTCCCGCCGAGGCTGCCGAAGAGGATCAACGCGAGCAAGATGAAGACACCATACTGCTCCAACGGCGCGAGATACGGGTGCCAGAAATCGGGCAAGATCCCAGTCAAGATCTTGGAGCCATCCAGTGGCGGGATCGGGATCATGTTGAATGCGGCCAGCAGGATGTTGATCACCACGATCTGACGCAGGAAGACGTAGGGCGCGGAGCCTGACTGGATGTGACCGAACCTGAGCGGAATCACGAAGATCGCCGCGAGGATCACGTTCGAGACTGGGCCGGCGATCGCCGTCACGCCCATACCTCGCTGACGGCCACGGAGACGCGACGGCACGATGGGAACCGGGCGCCCCCATCCAATGCCAAACCCGCCGATCACCAGGAAGAGAATCCCGATCGAACCAACCGGATCGAGGTGCGACAGCGGATTTAACGTGACGCGGCCCTGGCGCTGGGCGGTGTCATCGCCCAGCATCAGGGCCGACCATGCGTGACTAAATTCGTGAACCGTAATGCCGAGTACAAATGCAACCAGCGTCGCGACGATGTACCTCGGATTGATTGGACTCAACTCCACGACGCTGGTTACTCGTTCCCGTTAGGCTCCGGAATTCGGATACAGGTGACACGCCACGAAGTGGCCGCCGCCTTGATCGACGAACTTCGGCTCAACCTGTTTGCAAACGTCCATGGCGTACGGGCATCGAGTATGGAAGTGACACCCGGACGGCGGGTTGATCGGGCTCGGCACGTCGCCCGTGAGAATGATGCGCTCGCGCTTCTTCTCGATGATCGGGTCCGGCACCGGAACGGCCGACAACAGCGCTTTGGTATACGGATGAAGCGGATCATCGTAGATCGAGGTGCGGTCCGCTAACTCCACCATCTTGCCAAGGTACATCACCGCCACGCGGTCGGAGATGTGCCGCACGACACTGAGGTCGTGAGCGATGAAGAGGTACGTCAGACCGAACTGCTCTTGCAGCTCCTCGAGGAGGTTGATGATCTGCGCCTGAATCGAGACGTCGAGAGCCGAAACCGGCTCGTCCGCCACGATGAAGTCGGGATCGGCCGCCAACGCGCGGGCGACACCAATGCGCTGTCGCTGACCGCCCGAGAACTCGTGCGGGTAACGGTTGGCGAAGTAGGGGTTCAGACCGACCGTCTGCAGCAGCTCCTGGACGCGCTCGTTGCGCTTGCCCTTGGGCACCAGGTTGTGGATCTGCATCGGCTCGCTGATGATGCTTCCGACCGTCATACGCGGGTTCAGCGATGCGTAGGGGTCCTGGAAGATCATCTGTAGGTGGCGGCGCATCTTGCGCATCTCACCGCCGTCGAGCTTTGTCAGGTCTTTACCGCCGAAACGGACAGAGCCGGCCGTCGGCTTGTAGAGCTGCAGGATTGCGCGACCCGTGGTGCTCTTGCCGCAACCAGACTCGCCCACGAGACCGAGCGTCTCGCCCTTTACGACGTTGAATGTCAGGCCGTCGACGGCTTGAACCGCGCCGACCTTCCGTTGAAACAGGATCCCCTGAGTCAGGGGGAAGTGCATGTAGAGATCATCGACCTCGAGCAGCACCTCTTTGCCATTGTCGCTTTGGGATTTTTCTGCCGTCATCTCAGTCGCCATCGCTTAGCCTTCCGGAGTCTCTTTAGAGACCTCGTCCCAGAACCAACACGCCGAGCGGTGAACATCGTTCACCTCGAGTAGCGGGGGATTTTGCTGCTCACACTTCTCGCGCGCATAGTCGCAGCGTGGCAAGAATGGGCACATGTCGGGAAGATCGATCAGGTCCGGCGGAAGCCCGCGGATCGGATTAAGCTTCGTCTTCGCCGCCGCGTCCAGACGCGGAATCGAGTTGAGCAACCCGACCGTGTATGGATGTCGCGGATTGCCGAACAACTCCTCGGTCGGAGCCGTTTCAACAACATGCCCGGCATACATAACCTGAATGCGGTCAGTCATGCCCGCAACGACGCCGAGGTCGTGAGTGATCATCATGAGCGCCGTGTTGTGCTCTTGCTGGAGATTCCGCATGAGGTCGAGAATCTGGGCCTGAATCGTCACGTCGAGTGCGGTGGTGGGCTCATCCGCGATCAGAAGCGACGGATTACACGAAAGCGCCATTGCGATCATCACGCGCTGGCGCATACCGCCGGAGAACTGGTGCGGATATTGATCGATGCGCTCTTCCGCGTTTGGAATTCCGACCATCTTCAAAAGCTCGATGGATCGGGAACGCGCCTGCCCCTTGCTCATCCCGAGGTGCAGCTCAAGCGCTTCGCTGATCTGGCGGTTGATCGTGAGCACCGGGTTGAGCGACGTCATCGGGTCCTGGAAGATCATCGCGATCTTGTTACCGCGAATCGAGCGAACTTCCTCGTCGCTCATCTTCATCACGTCTTCGCCATCGAACATGATCTGTCCGGTGACGATCTTCCCGGGGGGACTCGGGATCAATCGCATCACCGACATTGCGGTAATGCTCTTGCCGCAGCCCGACTCTCCCACAACGCCAAGCGTTTCGCCAGGCATCAGATGGAAGGATACGTCGTCGACTGCCTTCACCACCCCGTCCTGCGTGAAGAACTGAGTTCTCAGGTTCTGCACGTCAAGTAATGGTTCCATCGCCTCTCCTTCGCGTCCCTACCTAGCGCCTCGCCCCGAGAGGTCGGCCACACCAGAACACACTCGAGACTCACGTCTCGAGACGTACAACACGTAGTGCGCAACCGCACCGATCATGCGGCAATCAGGTGGAATACGCTTGTTCAGCGTCTGGCGCAGTGTAGCACGAAGCCTAATTACTGGTCAAACGCATCTGAACGCCGCTTCCGGACCGCCGCGACCGCCTATCCGCTCGTTCGTGGATGCCATTGCTCGATGTTTGCTCGATTCCGGATAAGGATAGTCGTTATGCTTACGTCACGCAAGCGTTGCGACAGTCCCACGACCATGTTTGGATAGACCAATGGCAGCGCGGGTAAATCGCTCATCACCTTATCCTGAACCTTGGCATAGTCATCTTTCCGCGCCGTCTGGTCGTCGCTCTGTCTCGCCTCTTCAAGGAGCGAGTCAACGTCCGGATTCGAGTAGTGACCGAGGTTGAATCCGTCGAAGAACGAGTCACTCGACCACAACGTCGATTCATCAGGATCAGCCGTTCCTCGATAGCCGAGCAATAGGCTGTCGAATTCCCGCCCGTGAGTTATGTCTTGTACTATCGTACTCCATTTTTCGAAGTCCGGCACCACATCGACCCCAATTTCGCGCCAGCTCTGAATGAGCCAGTTGGCCGTTGCCTGACGTATTGGGTCGTCGCCATTCGTCATCAGCTTGAAGCGCAGACGCTGGCCGTTCTTGCTGCGGATTCCGTCATCGCCCGTATTCCAGCCGGAGTCCTGCAGCAGCTGCTTCGCCTTGTCGAGATCTTGCGAATAGCTGACGCTGCTCTCCGCCGCCGCCCACGAGGCGGGAGGAATGACTCCGGTGGCGCTGCGCGCTTCCCCGTTCCAGACGTCAGTCGCCAGTTTGTTGCGGTCGAGCGCCAGCATCAGCGCCTGCCGCACGTTGGCGTCGAGGAAGAGTTGCTGTTTGGCGCTGTCGAGCTGTAGAACCACGTATTCCAGGCTGTCTCCCGCGGAACTGACCACGCGAATCGCGTCATTCTGCTTGGCATCCGCGACCACGCTCGAGTCGAGCTGGCACCAGTCGATCGACCCGTCCGCCAATCCACTGACCAGGTCCTGTGGCGTCGAAACAATCTTGTAGACGTACTGGTCGTAGGCCGCCGGATTCTTGAAATAGGTTGGGTTGCGGCTGAAGACCAGCTCATCGCCATGCGACCAACGGGCCAGCGTGAACGGTCCGGTACCTATCGTCGATGTCAGTCCGAACGGATCGGTGACCAGCTCTTCGGGGAGAACGTTAGAAAGCACGTGTTGCGGCACGATTCCGAGCGTCGCTTCGTTCGTGAGAAATGCGGCATCGGGACGGATCAGTCTGAAGACGACCGTATTGAGATCCGACGCCTGAACACTGTTGATGTGCTCAACCAGCTCTGAATAGCGTGGAGAGCGCGTGCTGTCGTTCATCATCAGGCCGTAAGTAAATTCGACATCCTGCGCGTTGAACGGCTGCCCATCCTGCCAGGTCACGTCGCTCTTTAGATGGAAGGTATAGGTCTTTCGGTCGTCACTGACATCCCACGACTTGGCCAGATCTCCCTCGATCTTCCCTGAATCGGGGTTGACGAGCACGAGCCCATTGAAGACGAGCTTACTGAGTTCGTCCGAGATCTCATCCGACGCCAGTACAGGGTTCAACGTCCGTGGCTCTAATATGCCACCTTCGACGACCTGGACAGGAGTTGGCACGGAGGACGTCGCGGTGGCGCTGGAAGCTAAAGCAGGTTGTGTCTCGGTTGACTGAGGCTGCGAAGAGGGTGAACCGGCTGCTTGGGACGTTGCGCTGGGGCTGGATGACCCCGACCCAACAAACGGAACGCTGCATGCCGCCAGCAACAGCGTCAGCGACAGGAGGATCCCGAACCGCTCGCAGATCTTCATGTGCCGACGGAACATGCGCCGATGATCTTTCCCCGCCTCAGGCGCCACGACACTCAAATGCGTGACGACCAGAGAATGTGGCGTGCCCGCCGGGTCGAACTCTCCCGGCGGGCACGCGCAGCTCAGCTCAATTCGATGTGGGTGATGTAGTGGCGATACGGAGAGTCTTCGCCGTGAACGAGCGCGAAGAACGTGTTCTGCAACATCTCCGTGATCGGACCGCGTTTCCCGTTTCCGATGGTGCGCCCGTCGATCTTGCCGACGGCGGCGATCTGAACGCCGGTCCCGCAGAGGAAGACCTCTTCGGAAATGTAGAGCTCACTTCGGTCGATTTGCCGCTCCTCGACGGTGACACCCGCATCTCGCGCGAATTCGACCAACGAGCGACGCGTAATACCTTCGAGGATGTCGGCTGTGATCGGCGCGGTGATCATCGTGCCGTTCCGCACAATGAACAGGTTGGCACCACTGGCTTCGGCGACCTTGCCATCACGATTAAGCATGATGGCGTCGTCATAACCCGCCTCGGCTGCTTCGTCTTTCGCCAGGCTTGAGTTGATGTAGCCGCCAGTGATCTTGGCGCGACTTGGAATGATGTCATCTTCGATGCGCTGCCAGGACGAGACACCCATCTTGATCGGATTAGAAACGTCCAGATAGTCGCCGAGCGGCATCATGTAGATTGCCAGTTCATCTTTGATCCCATGCAGCTTGGGGGTCAGTTCGAGACCCGCCTTGTAAATGAAAGGTCGAATGTAGACGTTCTGCTTGGGAGCGTTCTTCTTCACCAGATCCACAATGATCTGACCGATGTCGTCCGGCCCATACGGCAGATCGGCGCGAAGGATCAGGCCCGACTGCACCAGGCGACGAGTGTGATCCGGCAGCCGAAAGATGTTGATCGACGTGCCGTCTCGATCAAGATAGCCGCGGATTCCCGCGAAGCACCCGGTGCCGTATTGCAACGCATGCGTCGCGATACTTATCTTGGCATTCTCGAACGGCACGATATCGCCCTCAAAGAACGCGTATTCGAGCAAAGCACTTTCCATCTCTCTCCCTGCCTTCCTTTCTTAAGGGTTGACTCGCCGGTTTGGCATTCAGCGTTTCACGTGTGCCAGATAATCGCGGCTCCACTGCGCCATCAGCCCTGAAACACCCGGCGCGATCATGCGATATCCCTGATCGATGAGCCGGTTGGTCGCCTCGGCGTTCCCCGCGATCGTGCCGAGCGCGACGTCCGTCTTCACGCAGAGATCGCGAACCTGATCGATCACCTTGACGACCTCTGGGTGTCCGAGCTGGCCAGGATAGCCCATCGACTGCGCCAGATCGGACGGTCCGATCAGGAGCACATCGACGCCAGGCACCGTGAGAATCTCCGGGACATGTTCAAGCGCCATGATGTTTTCGAACTGGACGATGACCAACGTCTCTTGGTTGGCCATAGCCGCATAGTCTGTGAGGGTCGGGCCAAGCCCGTACGTCGCAGCTCGGGGCTGAGCCAGCCCACGATGCCCGTGCGGGTGATACTTGACGGCGGCCACCACATCACGAGCCTCGGCGACGCTGTTCACTTGAGGTACCATGACGCCAGCTGCACCGATGTCCATATACCGTAACACCACGCTCGGGTCATTGCGCGGCACACGAATGAGTGGCGTGGTTCCGGTTACTTCGGCGGCGAGAACCATGTGATAGGCATCGTGTGGTGAGATCGGCCCATGTTCGGCATCGATCATGACGAAGTCGTAGCCGGAATGACCACAGATCTCGACCACCTCAGCCGAAGGAAATCCAACGAAGCAACCGATGACGACTCCACCAGACTTCAGCTTCTGACGAACGACGTTGGGACGCACGAGACCTCCTCAAAAGGGCAGATCGTCCGCGAGATGAGGTGCTGGATCGATTGCCGGACGAAATCGAGATGACCGCCGCATTCTAGCACGGGCCGCGTTGACGCGCGCCGTCAGCGTCTCGTATAACTTTTGCCCATATTGGAAGGAGGAGCCACGGAAACCGCGTACTGGCTCGGTTTTCATCTGGTGCCGGGCATCGGGGCCACACGTCTGGCCATGCTGATGGAGCATTTTGGCGACCTGAAGACCGCCTGGAACGCGCCGCGCGCCGAATTGCGCGCCAGCGGACTGGGCGATCGGGCAGCCGATTCCCTCATCCGCACGCGATCGCGCATCTCGCTCGACGACGAAATGCGACGTGTAGACAAGGCGGGGGTCCACATCCTCACGTTAGCGGACGACGCGTATCCGAGCTTGCTTCGAGAAATCCCAAGCCCGCCGCCGGTCATCTACGTGCGTGGCTCGCTGACGGCAGCGGACGAGACGGCGGTCGGCATCGTCGGCACACGACGCATCACCGCCTATGGCCGGGAGATGTCGCGACGCCTGAGCACCGAGCTCGCAGCGGCCGGCGTGACGATCGTGAGCGGACTGGCTCGAGGAGTCGACGGCATCGCCCATGCGTCAGCGCTCGAAACGGGCGGCCGAACAATCGGGGTCCTTGGATGCGGACTCGACACGATCTATCCGCCTGAACACCGCAAATTGGCCGATCAAATCGTCGAAAGTGGAGCGCTCGTTTCCGAATTCTCGCTCGGCACTCCTCCCGACGCTCCGAACTTTCCGGTGCGAAATCGCATCATCAGCGGCCTTTCGCTGGGTGTAATCGTGGTGGAAGCGCCGATGAAGAGTGGCGCGCTGATCACCGCGAATTTCGCGGGAGATCAGGGACGAACGGTCTTCGCGGTCCCGGGTTCAGCACTCTCATCAGCCAGCGCCGGTACGATTCAGCTCCTACGAGACGGGGCCGCCGTGGCCGCAACCGGTGAAGACGTCTTGTCGTACTTGAATCTCGGAGTGCGCCAGATCGAGATGGAGACACGTCAGATGTTTCCCGCCAGTGACGGCGAGCGTTCGCTGCTCGGCCTCATCACCGCTGAGCCGCGCCACATCGACGAGATCGCCCTCGATTCCGGACTGCCGATCGGTATGCTAAGCGCTCAACTGCTGCAGATGCAGCTCAAAGGACTGGTGCGGAATGTCGGCACCCAACATTACGTTCGTGGATAAGACTGAGTGATTGAAGATGAGTTTGAACGGGAAAACTCCATCCCGAAACCTGCACGCGGTCATTCCAGCTGGAGGCAGCGGTACGCGGCTTTGGCCCGCCAGCCGTTCGTCTCAGCCCAAGTTTCTTCTTCCGCTTCCTGGACCGAGATCGATGCTGCAGGCGACTTACGACCGTCTGGCACCGATCGTTCCGGCTGAAAACACGCTCATCATCACCGGCGGCGCGCATGCCGCGGCAGTAGCTCGGCAGGTACCGGAGATCCCAGAAGGCAACGTCATCGTCGAGCCGGGACCTCGTGGAACTGGACCGGCCATAGGCCTCGGTGCGGCGCTGATCGCCCATAAAGATCCCGACGCTATCATGGGCTCGTTCGCCGCCGACCATTTCGTGTCCGACACTGCGCTCTTTCAGCGCACGGTGCTGGCGGCCGCGGAAGTGGCGCAGCGTGGCTATCTGGTAACCATCGGTATC
Organism: uncultured Chloroflexia bacterium; assembly: GCA_963815715.1. Taxonomy (GTDB): domain Bacteria; phylum Chloroflexota; class Chloroflexia; order Thermomicrobiales; family Thermomicrobiaceae; genus CALAGB01. Next base: position 257,423 of record CAWFHU010000003.1, read on the forward strand.
ACTCCGACCTATCCGGAAACAGGTTACGGCTACATTCGCGTGGGAAGTGAGCTCGAGCATGCCGAACATCTCGAGGTCTACACCGTCGACCAGTTCAAAGAGAAACCGGACCTGGAGACGGCCAAGTCATACGTTGACAGCGGAAAGTATCTTTGGAATGCCAGCATGTTCGTGTGGAAGGCTTCAACCCTTCTGGAGGAGATGCAGCGGTTGCTGCCCGATCTCTACCAGACGTTGATGATCCTCGTCGACGCTTGGGAGCGTCCCGACCGGGACGAGGTTCTTCAAAATTACTGGCCCAAGTTGGAGGACGTCACAATCGACAACGGCATCATGGAGCACGCCGAGCGTGTGGCCGTGGTTCCCGCCAGCTTCGGATGGACCGATCTTGGCGATTGGCACAGCCTCGCAGAGCTCATGACCGACGTCGACGGCCAGAACGTTCTGGTCAGCGGTGAGCACGTCGGAATCGATACGTACTCGACGCTTGTATTCGGCAAAGATCGCATCGTCGCGACGCTTGGGGTTGACAACCTGGTTATCGTCGATACAGACGATGTGCTTCTGGTGTGCAGTCGTTCCAGGGCTCAAGACGTGCGGAAGCTCGTACAACAATTCAAAGACCGTAACGACCATACATTGACGTGATCGTTAAGGCCTGCGAGACCGATGGCCTCTTCAGCTTGAGCATCCGTGTAGACTATCGGCGGTTTCGTCAGCGCGACTCGAACCGCAATGTTTTCGGGTATCGTCAGACCGGCCGAGTTGACCGGGATCCCGCGATTTGATCCGGAACCCATGACCATCGGTGCATTCCGCACTCGGCGGAGATCCGCATAATCCAGACTCAGGATGAGTGCATCATTCAAGGAGAAGGGCTGCCGCGGCACGAAGATATTTGACGGCGTGGCAGCGTGACTCAATCGGCTAACGGAGATTATGGCTCAGCAAAGATCCACCACAACCAAAACCAAACGCAAGACGTCCACGACCAAGAAGTCAACGAGCACGGCTAAATCCGCTGCTTCGACTTCGTCGGGTGGACGAAATACGCTGGTGATCGTCGAATCGCCGGCCAAGGCCAAAACGATCGGCAAGTACCTCGGTCGAGGCTACACCGTGAAGGCGTCGATGGGGCACGTACGCGACCTTCCCAAGAGTCGCATGGGCGTCCACACCGACGACTCATTCACGCCCGATTACCTGGTGCCTCGTGACAAGAGCAAGGTCGTCAAGGAGCTGCGTGAAAGCGTCAAGAATGCCAAATCGGTGCTTCTGGCGACTGACCCTGATCGCGAAGGCGAGGCTATTGCCTGGCATCTGATCGAGGCCACTCAACCGCAGGACAAGACCGTCCAGCGCATCGTCTTTCAGGAGATCACGCCGGAAGCCATTCGAGACGCGGTCAAAGATCCACGCGAAATCAACATGAAGCTGGTCGAAGCTCAGCAAGCTCGCCGCGTGCTCGATCGCCTTGTTGGCTACGAGATCAGTCCGCTTCTGTGGAAGAACGTGAAGCGCGGTCTCTCCGCCGGGCGTGTCCAGTCGGTCGCCTTACGGCTGATCGTCGAGCGGGAACGCGAGATCAGAGCGTTCGTGCCGCAAGAGTACTGGTCCCTCGACGCGGAGCTGGCTAAGCAGGATACGGGACGCAAGAAGAAGATACCATCGTTCATCGCGTCGCTCTCCCGCGTCGACGAAAAGAAGCCCGACCTCTCGAGCGAAGCGTCCACGATGGCGATCGTGAACGCCCTCGATGGCGCGGAATTCCAGGTCGCCAGCGTTCAGACGAAGGAGACGCAGCGTCGCCCAGCCGCGCCATTCACGACGAGCACGCTGCAACAGGAAGCATCGCGCAAGCTCCGCATGCCGGTGCGCCGCACCATGCAGATCGCGCAGGAGCTCTACGAGGGCATCGACCTGGGCTCCGCGGGTTCTCAAGGCTTGATCACGTATATGCGTACCGACTCTACCAACATCGCGGCGTCGGCTCAACAGAGGGCTCGCGAGGTCATCACGCAGCGGCACGGTGCTGAGTACGTTCCAGACCGCGCCCCCGTCTACACCCGCAAAGCCAAAGGCGCCCAGGAGGCACACGAGGCGATTCGACCGACCGATCCAGGACGCGCACCGGAGATGGTGCAGAAATACTTGAGCCCGCAGCAGTTTCGGCTCTACAAGCTGATTTGGCAGCGCTTCATCGCCAGTCAGATACGCAACGCGATCTTTGACAGCACAGCGGTGGATGTCGACGCGGGCGCGCCGGGAGTCAAGAAACGCTTCCGCTTCCACGCGACTGGGTCTGTCATCAAGTTCCAGGGATTCATCGCCGTCTATCGCGAAGGTCGGGACGACGACGAGGTCGACGAGATCGATCGAGACGCATTGCCCGAGCTGATCGTCAACGAGATTCTCGATCTGCTGCGCTTGGCACCCGAGCAGCACTTCACACAGCCGCCACCGCGCTTCTCGGAGGCGTCGTTGGTCAAGTCGCTCGAGGAGCTAGGTATCGGTCGACCGAGCACTTACGCACCGACGATCGCGACGCTACAAGCACGCAACTACGTCGAGATCGATCAACGGCGTCTGACGCCAACCGAACTCGGCGAGGTCGTCACCGATCTGCTTATTCAGCACTTCCCGGGTATCGTCGACGCGCAGTTCACGTCTCGCATGGAAGACGAGCTCGACGACATCGCGTCGGGAGAACGTCTGTGGGTGCCGGTGATGAGGGAGTTCTACGGTCCGTTCCACGAGACAGTAGAGCAGGCAGAAAAGCAGATGACGCGGGTCAAGATCGCGGATGAGCCGACCGACGAAGTCTGCGAAAAATGCGGACGACCGATGGTCATCAAGCTTGGCCGTTTCGGACGATTCCTCGCGTGCTCGGGCTTCCCGGAGTGCCGCAATTCACGGCCGATTCTGAACAAGATCGGCATGAAGTGCCCGCAGTGTGAAGAAGGCGAAGTGGTCGAGAAGAAGACGCGCAAAGGCCGTCGTCGCATCTTCTACGGATGCAGCCGCTATCCCGAGTGCGATTTCACCAGTTGGGACAAACCAACCGGCGAGCGTTGCCCCCAATGCGGCGACATCCTGGTTGAAGCGGGTCGAGACGGCAGCGTCAAATGCCGAAACAGCGAGTGCGGCTTCCGCACTTCACAACCGTTGGCCAAAACTGGCTGACTCACTTTGTTGCGCGAATTGCCGGGGGATGCGACGTTTGGTCCATCACCCGGCATCACCCTTTCCATCGAATTCGCGCACGTACCTGATAAAATGAGTGATGGAGTGGCGGCCGTACCCAGTGATCGCAAACGGGTCGGTAGCTTAGGTTGAGGAATGCGCGAAGCAGCCGCACGTTGGCACGGAACAACAATCCTCGGGGTCAAACGAAACGGTGAGGTGGCACTGGCCGGTGACGGTCAGGTGACCTTCGGCGACGTCGTCATGAAGCATGGGGCTCGCAAGATTCGCGTCCTTGCCGAAGGACGGGTAGTTGCCGGATTTGCCGGAGCCGTTGCCGACGCCCTTACGCTCTTCGAGAAATTTGAACAGCAACTCCGCACTGTGGACGAAAATCTCGTTCGGGCCGCGGTCGAGCTTGCCAAGGAATGGCGAACCGATCGCTACTTGCGCAGGCTCGAGGCGCAGTTGATCATTGCCGATAACGAGCATCTTCTGGTGATTTCAGGAGAAGGTGACGTGCTCGAACCGGACGATGGAATCGTCGCGATCGGGAGCGGAGGCTCGTACGCCACCGCCGCCGCCCGGGCGTTGCTGCGCAATACTGAGTTGAGTTCCGAAGAAATCGCAAAAGCCGCCATGCAGATCACTGCCGAGCTCTGCATCTATACGAACGATCACATTCTTATTGAGGTGACCAAGCAGTCGGATGAATCAGATGACTCTCAAGGCTGAACCTGAACGGGAACGGTCTATCTTCCCTACCCTTGGTGAGATCGAAAAGGATCTCACGCCGCGGCGCATTGTCGGCGAGCTCGATCGGTTCATCGTCGGTCAGCATGACGCCAAGCGCTCGGTCGCGATCGCATTGCGCAACCGCTGGAGACGCCAGCAGCTATCGGAAGAGATTCAGCGCGAAATATTGCCCAAAAATATTCTGATGATTGGCCCCACCGGCGTCGGCAAGACCGAGATCGCCCGGCGAGTCGCCCGCATCGTTGATGCGCCGTTCGTCAAAGTAGAGGCGACGAAGTTCACCGAAGCAGGCTACGTTGGCCGCGATGTCGAATCGATCATTCGGGAGCTCGTCGACACCGGCGTCAACATGCTTCATGTTCGGCATCTCGATGCCGTTCGCGACGACGCTCGGCAGGTCGCCGATCAACGCATTGCCGACATGTTGGTCGAGCAGGGATCGTTGCCAAGTGGCGAGGCTACGGCTCGCGCGACGTCCGAGGCAATCACGCAGAATGAGAATGACACCGCGGCACGACGCAAACGCGAGGCCGCGATCAAACGACGCCTAACACGACAGCGAAACCGCATGCTCGACCTGCTGTCGAAAGACGCGCTTGACGACGAACTGGTCGAAATCGATCTCGACAACGAGTACGAGGCGCGCGTGACGCCCGTTGAAGGGCAAGCTACCGCGAGCATCGAGGAAGCCAAAGAAAGTCTGAACGAGTTCTTCGAAGATCTGATCACGCGCAAGCGCTCACGCAAAGTCTCGGTTCGTGAAGCCCGACGAATCCTCACCGAGCAGGAAGCGCATCGGTTGGTCGATTATGACGCCGTCGTCGAGAACGCCATCAAACAGGCGGAGGAGTCGGGCATCGTCTTCATCGATGAGATCGACAAGACGATCAACAATGGGAACGATTACGGACCAGATGTCTCGGGTGAGGGTGTCCAGCGCGATCTTTTGCCGATCGTCGAGGGATCGGTCGTCATGACGCGCTACGGGCCAATTCGCACCGACCACGTCCTCTTCATTGCCGCCGGTTCGTTTCATGCCGCGCGGCCGTCCGATCTGATTCCCGAGCTTCAGGGGCGGTTCCCAATTCGCGTTGAGCTGAGCAGCCTTTCTGAGGAGGATCTCTATGCCATTCTGCGAGAGCCCGAAAACGCGTTGACGAAGCAATATCAGCAGCTTCTCGAAGCCGATGGCGTTACCGTGGAATTCTTGGACGAAGGAGTTCGTGAGATCGCCCGCCTTGCGGCTCTGATCAACGAGCGCACCGAGGACATCGGCGCGCGGCGCCTCTACACTTTGGTGGAGCGAGTGCTGGAGGATACATCCTTCGAGGCACCTGAGCTTGACAGTCAGCACGTCGTAGTGGATGAAGCGTACGTAAGAGAACGGGTCGAAGAGATCGCGGGGGACGACGATCTGAGCAACTTCATCCTGTAAGTTTCTGGACCCCGGCACACCATCCTCGTCGATTCCATGCTCGCAGTCCGTGAGACAGGGGGATAATTGCACACGCTGTCGGTGGTGATCCCGGTATACAACGAGGTGGGGACCATCCGGGAGATCCTGAGCCAGATTCGCTCGGTCGAGATGGCCAATCAACGCGAATTGATCGTGGTTGACGATTATTCGACAGACGGAACGCGGGAAATTCTTCATGAGGAGGCGGAAGAGCACGCCGACACCAAGGTCTTCCTCCACGCCCAGAACATGGGGAAGGGAGCCGCGGTTCGTACGGGTCTTGAACACGTCTCCGGCGACATCATTATCATCCAGGACGCCGACCTGGAGTACGATCCGCGCGATTACGTGCGCCTGATCAGGCCGATCGAGGAGGGGCGAACCAAAGTCGTTTACGGCTCCCGCTTTCTCGGCGAGCACAAGGCCATGTATTTCTGGCATTCGCTAGGCAACAAGATCCTGACCCTCACCACGAACATGATGTTCGACACGACGCTGACTGACATGGAGACTTGCTACAAGGTGTTTACGTCAGATATTGGTCGTAAACTCAAGCTGAACTCGAACAGGTGGGGCTTTGACCCCGAGATCACGGCCAAGATTTTGAAGCAAGGCAATCGCATCTACGAAGTCCCCATCGCCTACAATGGCCGCGAGTTCTGGGAGGGCAAGAAGATTTCGTGGAAGGACGGATTCACCGTTCTGGCGACGCTGATTCGCTACCGCGTTTTCGGATGAGTGCTGGATGATCGAGTATAGATCACTTGTGGAACGGAATCGGCCGGTGACAAACGTGGCGCTGGCCGTCGACCTGGGCGGCACGAACGTGCGCGCGGCACTTGTCGACTCGAACGGTGAGATTCGGCGTCTCGTCTCGCGTCCCACTCTGGGACACGAAGGCCCGGAAGCGGTCATCGATCGGCTCGCCGCATTGGTGGGCGAGGTCGTCGCACACGAGAAGCCAGCTCAAGAGGTTGAAGTCGGGGTCATCGCTCCCGGCACGATCGACCCTGACGCGGGCATCGTCTATTTCGGTCCAAACATTCCCGAATGGCACGACATCCCGTTACGAGAGATGCTCGAGACTCGCCTCAATCGCACCGTCCACATCGGCAACGACGCCAATTGCGCCGCGCTGGGCGAGGCCAAGTTTGGGTCGGGTCAGGGCACCGAAGACATGATTTACATCGCCATCGGCACGGGAGTCGGCGGCGGTGTCATCTCGAACGGGCATCTCATCGGCGGGAAACGCGGATTCGGCGGCGAGCTTGGGCACGTGTCGGTCGATCCCACCGGGCCGAGGTGCAGCTGTGGAGGCATCGGCTGCATCGAAAGCTTCGTGAGTGGCTGGGCAATCGTCCGAGAAGCAGAGATTCTCGTTCACTCGTTGCGCTCCGATGAGCTCACTCGCATGTCACGGCTGAATCCGATCACGCCCGAAATGGTCGCCATGGCCGCCACGGCCGGAGATCCAGGCGCTAAATCAATCTTCGATCGAGCCGGACAAGCGCTGGCGGCCGGGCTGGGCGGAATGATCAATATCTTCAATCCCGAGCTGTTGGTGATTGGTGGAGGTATCTCCAAAGCAGGTGACCTTTTGATGAAGCCCTTCAAGCAGTGGCTGCCGAGCTACGTCCTGCCATCGATTTTGGTTGACGTCACGATTCGCGAGTCGTCGCTGGGCCTCAACACCGGTATCTACGGTGGGGCGGCGCTCGTCTTCTACCGCCAGGACCTCGACTCGTGACCTCCCATCGGACGTCGGACTGAACCGGCCAGCATGGCGGCCATCACACTCCAACCAGGGTATCGACTGAGACACACATCATGACTGAGCGTCCAGACGAACAGCACAATCACCTGTACGACGGCCCGAAAATTGACCGGCGCCGCGTGATGAAACTATTGGTCGGTGGTGCGGTACTCGCCGCCAGCGCGTGCAGCCACGGCAGCGCCGAGGTCATCTCCAGTCCGACTCCTTCTCCAGATATTCGCTCAACGTTCGACGATGGACTCCCACAGCCGTTTCAGACTCCACCAAAATCCACCGCCACGGCCACGCCAACGGCGACGCCACGCGGTAGCTCCACACCGTCGCCTCTGCCGGAGCCGCAGGTCCTCTATCGCGGTGGGTTCAGCGTCGAACCGACGAGTCACGACTTCAACGCCAATCTCTACTGCGGTGGTGATCCTTCGTTGTGGAGCGGGCTTCTCACCTTGAATACCGACCTCACGCCGATGGGCGATTGGGCCGACCACTGGGAGCCGAACGAAGACTCGAGCGTCTGGACCTTCCACCTGCGACAGAACAACACCGGGTGGTCCAACGTGCGAGGGGTGACGGCGCACGATTTTGTCTGGTCCTGGCAGCGACTCATCGATCCAGCGACCAAAGCCCCGCAGGCGTGGCTGCTGTATGACGTTGTCAACGCGGTCGACATCCATGATGGCAAGCGCCAACCTGCCGAACTCGGCGTGGCAGCACCCGATAATTGGACGCTGATCGTGAATTTGGTCGGACCGCGCGTCTACTTCCCAACCATCGTTGCCACAATCGGTCTGGTGCCCGCTAACCAGCATGCGGTTGAGGCGTTCGGCGACTCCTGGACCGACGTCAATCACTGCGTCTCAACGGTCCGTTCCGACTCACGTCCTGGGAACATGGCGAGCGATGGACGACCGAGCCCAACCCGAACCATTGGAACTACGTCAACATCAAGCTCGCGCAGACCGTCGTTCCGATTCTCCCGAGCTCCAAACATCAGCAGCCATACTTCAACGGTGAGGTGGACTACCTGCCGGTGAGCCCGGATGACGTCAGCAACGTCCGCTCGATCTCCGATTACGCCAACCAGATGATCAGCTCAGTCGACCCGGCAGTTTGGTTCCTGATGGTCGCACCGGCACAGCCTCCATTCGACGATCAACGCGTCCGCAGCGCCGTGGCCCACGCCATCGATCGAAAGCGACTGGAACAGGTGAGCGTCGGACGAGTCAGCAGCGCCCAGTCACTTCTTCCGATCACGTTCCCGATGCGTGGAGAGGACGACACAGTCACGGCGCTGCAGCAATTCGATGTGGATCTGGCACTTCAACATCTCGCCGGAACCAAACATGCTGGCGGCAAGAATTGGCCGCCGGTCACACTCATGATCTCCGAGACCGATGAGGTTCCGCAGCTTCTCGCTTCGGACTGCACTGAACAACTGCTCGAAAACCTCGGTATGACCGTTGACGTTCAGACCGTGTCGGAGGATGAGTTCGAGACCGCCCTGTCGAACCAATCCGCTGCACTCTTCTGGAAGCGCTGGGATTTCACCTATCCCGATCCGAACAACGGCTACTCAGACGCGTTCTTTCCGATCGGATCCGAAAGCTCGCTGTTGCCACTGACGCCCGCGGATCTCGGAGGCCTTGTGGGTCGAGGCAAAGTAGAGCAAGACGAGGACGCTAGAACGCTCATTTACCGCGACTGCGAGACGACGCTCCAGTCGGCAGTCGCCTACATTCCAATCGGCTATCCGGTTACCTTCTATCTCATACGACCGTGGATTGCTGGATTCCCGCTCGTGGGAGACTCATCGGTGTTGCAGCCCGGACTCCTCTTCACCCGCCTCACCAGTCTCGTCAGTCTCAAGGATCGCGCGCTGAGCTGACCGGCCAAGTGGTCGCGATTCACTCAACTTTTGAACTGAATTGGCTGTCGACGTCAATTGGGCATCTGCTTATGCTAATATCGTAGTTCATAGGCGGCATGACCGTCCCTCGATTTTCGGGCGAACAACTCAAATGGAGGTCAGACGTATGGCACAAGGGCATCCGAAGTTCCTCTGGTGGAATGGCAGGCAAATGCCGTGGGAAGACGCGACTGTTCACGTCACCGACCTTGGTTGGTCGACGGTTGGCGCGATCTTCGAAGGTATTCGCGCATACTGGAATCCCGACCAGCAGGAAGCCTATGTGTTCCGCCTTCCTGAGCACATGCGACGCTTCAGCCAGTCGATGAAGGTGGTTCGTCTGCAGCAGGATTACCCGACTGAACAGCTGATCGACGCGATCATCAAGCTCGCCCGCGACAACGATCATCGTGAGGACGTCTACATTCGCCCGCTCGCATATCGTGGCAGCGGCGACGGCAAGAGCTTCAGCGGCTTCGGCTCAGCTGCTCAGATTCTGATCAACTCCCATCCCATGCCCTCGCATCTGCTCAAAGGCAAGCGTCAGGCGGCTTGCATCAGTTCCTGGACGCGTATTTCCGACAACGTCATGCCACCGCGCGTCAAGAACATCTCGAACTATCGCAACGGTCAGTTGGCCAACATGGAAGCCGCGACCAATGGTTACGACACGGCCATCATCTTGAACAAGGAAGGGCACGTCGCCGAGGGCGGCGGATCCTGCCTCATGATGGTGCGCGACGGCAAGCTGATCACGCCAGGCGTCTCTGAGAGCATCCTGGAAAGCATCACCCGCGATGCCATCATGACCATGGCGCGAGAGGATCTTGGCCTTGAGGTCGTCGAGCGGACGATCGACCGCACCGAGCTCTACATCGCGGATGAGGTCTTCATGTGCGGCACCGCGGCGGAGATCACGCCAATCACCTCAGTCGACCGCTACGAGGTTGGCGACGGTGAGCTTGGACCGATCACCGGGCAGCTCGAGAAGCTACTGAACGACGTGATGCGCGGCATCGAGGATCGCCACGCCGATTGGCGGACCCCAGTCGGTCTCAAGGCCGTGGCGCACGCGTAGAGCTCCATTCAGAAACCAGAGCGGGCGGGTCAATCGACCCGCCCGTTTCTTTCTGCCAACTGATCCGTACGGGCGACTCATGAGTCGCCCAATTTCGTGGACGAGCGCGAAAACTCGCGGACAGGATTCGTGTGCTTGAGCGAGTCCGTGACCCACTCCAGACGGGCGGCAACCGCCCCGAAACCGTGGTGGGCGACTCATGAGTCGCCCATCTCTGCCCCGCGCCTCCAAATGAGATTTCGCGGACGACTATGTCACCTGATTGGCTTACAACCGCCGTCCAACTTCATGTCGGCTGATGAATCGTGGGCGACTCATGAGTCGCCCGTACGGACTTCGAGTTCATCGAAGCGGGGCAGTTCTTAGCCGAAGAGCCCGGCCTCTTTCATCTGCTTGACGCTGACATCGAATGCCGCCACGGTCTTGTTGATATCGGCATCAGAATGGGCCGAGCTAAGCAACCCGCCACCGTGGAACAGGTCGACGCCCTGATTCACCATGCTCAAATGTAAAGCGTGACCGAGTGCCGCCGGCGAGCCAGTCTTCAACTCTTGAGGGTCGACGCCTTCAGGGATGTGCAGATCTCCGCTCGTCATGTTGCTGCACCTCGTGCCCAGCATGATGTGGAAGACCGAGCTCTCACCCCAGACGAAGCCCGGTGCATCGTGACGCACCAACGCCTCGTTGAATCCCTTTCGAATCGATGACGCCAATCGATCGGCATGCTGCTGCACGCCAGGATCGGAGACGAGCGCCAAACATGCGGATCCGGCCGCGGCAGAAAGCGGGTTGGCGTTGTAGGTGCCGGGATGCCCGATCTTCTTGGTTCGATTCCACTCTGGGTCGTCTTTGAAGTCGAGGACCGACATGATTTCGGCCCGTCCGCCAATGGCGCCGCCTGGCAGCCCGCCCGCGACAACCTTGGCCATGGTGGTGATGTCGGGCGTGACGCCGGAGGACTGCTGTTTACCGCCTGGCGCCCAGCGAAAACCGGTGATTACCTCGTCGAAGATGAGGACAGTGTCGTGCTTCGTGGTGATGTCTCGCAGACGCTGCAGGAATCCCTCAGGAAACGGGATGGTCGCCCACGACGCGCCGCTCGGCTCCAGAATCACCGCGGCGACGTCGCCCTCGGCCAATCGTCGGTCGACGAAATCGAGGTCGTTGACCGGCGCGACCACTACGGTTTCGAGCACCGCCTTCGGAATGCCTGGAGGCGGCACCGAATCAGTCACATTGCGTTCACCCGGGACGGCGTAGTCATGCCAACCGTGAAAGTGGCCGGCGAATTTCAAGATCTTGTCGCGACCGGTGAAGGAGCGCGCGATGCGCATCGCCAACATCGTCGCTTCCGTGCCCGACGACGTGAATTCGACCTGCTCCGCCGACGGCACGAGGTTACAGATCCGCTCGCCCCACTCGATTTCGAGCTCGTGCCCAGCGCCGTAATGCGTACCGCGCTGTAGCTGCTCCGAAACCGCCTCGACGATGCCCGGATGGCTATGTCCCAGGATGAGGGCACCGTGCCCCATCGCGTAATCGATGATCTCGTTGCCGTCGATGTCCCACTTCTTCGAACCGGCCGCCCGGTTGACGTAGAGTGGGAATGGCTTCATGTAGCGCACGTCGTGCGTCACACCGCGAGGAATCGCCGCGACCGCGCGCTGATAGTAAGATTTCGATCCCGAATGCTTCTGGATGAATTCTCGTTCGATTTGCTGTGCCAATTCAGATGCCATCAGAAGTCGAGCTCCCTCCATGTGAGCGCAAGCGCTCATATTCGCGGATCGATTATCGACGAGTCGGCTCGTCCCTGTCCAGCGATCGATGTTGATATTGACTGACTGTTCGTCGCCGTGGTACGTGTCGCCACACCTGAAATTGCTGACCGATCACACTGACGGGATTGCGTATGAAACTCGCCACATTGCCGCGACTGCATCTAGCCCATCTGCCAACGCCACTCGAGGACGCGCAGTATTTCAGCGCGACGCTGAACGGGCCGCGCATCTTGATCAAACGGGACGACTGCACCGGTCTGGCGTTCGGAGGCAACAAGACGCGAAAGCTCGAATACCTGATGGCCGATGCGCAACATAATGGCGCCTCGGTCGTCATCACCTGCGGCTCGACCGGATCCAACCACTGCCGCCAAACCGCCGCAGCAGCCCGCGTCGCCGGGATGAAGTGCATCCTGGTCCTCAATTCGCATGAAGATCCGCCTCGAATCCAGGGCAATCTTCTGTTGGATCGCATGCTCGGCGCTCAAATCCACTACGTCGCGAGCGAGAGCGATCGAGATCCAACCATGCAGACGATCGCCGCGGAATGTCTCGAACGTGGCGAGGAGCCGTACGTTATCCCCAGCGGCGGATCAAACCCGCTCGGTGCGTCCGCCTACGTCTCGTCGATCTTCGAGCTGATGGGCCAGCTCGACGACATGGGCGTTGAACCGTCGCGGCTCTACACCACCAGCAGCACGTCGGGAGGCACGCACGCGGGACTCGCTATCGGGGCGGCGATCGCCGGGGCGACCTTCGTGGTGCATGGGATTGCAATCGAAGGCACGGCGGACGAGATACGGGACATCATCCATCCGCTGGCCAACGAGACGTCGGCTTTTCTCGGAAGCGATATCCGCCTTTCTCCCAACGACATTCACGTCGACGATCGATTCGTTGGGGAGGGTTACGGCATCCCAACCAACGAAAGTCTCGACGCCATGAACGCGCTCGCGAGGACACAGGCGATCCTGCTCGATCCGGTCTACACAGCCAAAACCATGGCTGGGATGATCGCTCACATTCGGGATGGAGACATCGAGCCGGACGAGACGATCGTCTTTCTCCACTCCGGCGGAACGCCAGCGCTCTTCACCTACGGAGAGGATCTGCTCGCGCGTCTCGAGGAACGCGGGATCTAGTCGCTACTGAATACACATCAGTCGCAATCCGAGTGTTCCTGGGCACCGTTGGTAGACTTTCGGCGTGGATACAGCACTCCGAACGTACTACGTCGACGTCGCGGTCGATACCCAGCTGGCGGACCGCGACCGCCTCTTCACCTACCTGCTGCCGGAGGCGATGCGTTCGCGCATTACCGAGCGTCAGCTCGTATGGGTGCCGTTGCGCAAAGATCTCAAGCTTGGTGTCACCATTCGTGTCCACACCGACACGCCGGATATTTCGCTGCGGCCGGTCCACGCGCCGGTTGAGCCGGAGTTCCGACTGAATGACTTGCAGTGGGACGTGGTGGAATGGCTGCGCCACAACACGCTCTGCTCCCTCTATGAAGCCGTCGCGCCGTTTCTGCCACCGGGGGTCTCGCAACGCAGCGTCGAATATCTGGCCTTGCGGGACGACGTCGATCTTGACTCGATCAAGCTGACATCGGCACAGACTCGACTAGTCGATTTGTTGCGCGAGCGGGGCGAGATCAGCGTAGAAGCAGCACGGCAAGCGCTTGGTCGCGGCCTGACAACGATCATCCCGCGGCTTGATGAGGCTGGTGTGATCCAGCGCACCGCGCGCGTCCGCACACGCTCGAGCGGGGCCGGAACGACGAGATACGTTCGATTACTTCCGAACGCGGACATCGATCTGCACCGCGCTCCAGCTCAGCGACGCGCACTCGAGGTTGTCCGACGTCGCGCGGCCGTAGCCGGTGGAGTTGATCTGCCCTGGGATGACCTAATTCATCGCAGTGGCGTGACAGCCGCCGCGCTGCGGTCGCTCGAGGAGCGAAACGCGCTGGCCGTCATCGAAGTGCCGCGCGGCCTTCCCGCGAACGGCGCCGAATCGGGGGCGCGGCGGGTGCAGCTCACAGGTGATCAGTCGAACGTCTGGCGTGACGTGGTCCAGGCACTGCGCGGCGGGCAGCATCAGGAATTCCTGCTCCACGGCATCACCGGAAGTGGCAAGACCGAGATTTATCTACGTGCGGCCGCCTGGGCGCTGAGTCGCGGTCGCCAAGTCATCATGCTGGTGCCGGAAATCAGTCTCGCCACCCAGGTCGTCGGCCGGTTCACCGAGCGCTTCCCCGGCCGTGTCGCGGTGCTGCATAGTGGCTTGAAGGATTCCGAACGCTATCAGACCTGGCAGGCGATCGCCTCGGGCCAGATCTCGATTGTTGTCGGACCACGCTCAGCCCTCTTCGCACCGGTGAAAGACGTGGGATTCATCGCGATCGATGAAGAGCACGAAGACGCCTACAAGCAGGACGTGCCTCCTCGCTACCATGCCCGCTCCGTCGCACGAGAAATCGCTCGACGACATGGAGCGGTGCTTCTCATGGGTAGCGCGACGCCAGACGTCGGCACCTATCGGGCCGCGCTCGAAGGCGACATCGGGTTGCTCGAGCTACGCTCACGCGTCGGACCGATGCTCGTTCAGGACGTCGATTCACGCCGCACAACCCTCGAGCTGCCTGAGATCAAGCTCGTCGACATGCGCCTCGAGCTGCAACAGGGCAACACGCACATCTTCAGTCGAGAGCTGCAGGAGCAGATGTCGCGGGCGGTTTCAGCAGGCGAGCAGGTCATCCTCTTCCTCAACCGGCGTGGGCAATCGACGTTCATTCAGTGCCGCTCCTGCGGTCACGTCGAATCATGTCCCTACTGCGACATCCCGCTCTGTTTCCATGGCGATCAGCGCCGCATCGTCTGCCACCGCTGCGGACATCGCCAGCCCCCTCCGCGTACCTGCCCTGAATGCGGCAGCCACGCCGTCGGCTATTACGGCACCGGGACGCAGCGGGTCGAGCTCGAATCCAAGAAGCTGCTGCCAGACGCGCGAGTCATGCGTTGGGATCGAGATGTACTGAAGCGGGGAGTTGACCATTCGACGCTGATGCAGCGCGTACTGCGTCACGACGTCGACGTGGTCGTCGGCACGCAGATGGTGGCGAAGGGGCTCGATTTCCCGCTCGTCTCGACGATCGGGGTGGTAAATGCCGATACCGTGCTGCATCTACCCGATTTCAGAGCCGCCGAACGCACGTTTCAGCTTCTGACGCAGGTTGCCGGGCGCGCCGGTCGGCGAGTGCCGGGAAGTAAGGTCGTGGTGCAGTCCTACTCCCCCAACCACTACGCTATTCAGACCGCATGTGCCTACGATTTCGACGGCTTCTTCGCGGAAGAATCGTCGTACCGCAAGCATCACGGCTACCCGCCATTCCGTCGTATCATCCGGCTGGTCTATCGACATCCCAACGAGGCCACCTGCCAGTCCGCGGCTGAAGAGATGGCCGACCTCCTGGCTCACACCGCCTACAATATGAAGCTTTCCGACATCGACCTGCTTGGGCCAACGCCCGCGTTTACCGCTCGAATTCGGGGGCGATTCCAGTGGCAGATCCTCTTACGTGGTACGGAAGCGCTGGAGTTGGCTGAAGCGACACAGTTCGATCCCGGCTGGATGGTCGATGTCGACCCCGTCAGCTTGCTGTAGATCTTGGACTCCTCGAACAGGCTCGTTTCGTTGAACAGCCTGAAGAATTGGCCGATTCACGATATACTTGATCCGGAATTTTGCACGCGAACTTCACGCTAACTCATGGGGAATGCATCGATGGCAGCACTGAAAGTAATTACCGAAGGCGATCCTCGCCTCAGACAGAAAGCGATCAAGGTTCGTCGCGTCGACGACGAGATTCGTCGCCTGATCAGCGACATGCACGCGACCATGAAGGTCGAAAAAGGTGTTGGGCTTGCCGGGAATCAGGTCGGCGTGCTGCGGCGCGTCATCGTCATCGGCATTCCGGAAGGCCTGGAACACGACGGGGATCCGGAGGTCAATCTCTCCCTCGTCAACCCCGAACTCGTGCGCTCAAACGGGCGACAAGTTGGCACCGAGGCATGTCTAAGTATCCCCGAGTGGTATGGAGACGTTCCTCGCGCCATGAACGTCACCGTCAAGGCGCGGGATGAAAACGACCGCGAGGTTCGCATCAAGGCGACCGGCTATCTTGCCCGCATCTTGCAGCATGAGATCGATCATCTTGACGGCGTACTCTTCCTGGACCGGGTCGAAGATCGCTCGACGTTGCGCCACATCAGCGACGAGGAACTCGAAGAACTGGCGGAAGAAGCTGAACAAGAGGCGGCCAACGAGGACGAGGTGCTGGTCGGCGGCTCAGGCGACGCCTGATAGCACACATGCCAGTGAAATCGATAACGGGCGGCCAATGAGCCGCCCGTTTTGTTTTTGTGGACCACTTGAAATGCGAACCCTGGCGCGCTAGAGCATTTTTCTGAGCGGTTGCCCGCGCGCAGGTGCCGTGGGAGCAGGTGTCCTCGCGCGTCGTCCGAAGGGCGACATTTATGACGCCCAGTTGATGCTCCTCTGGGTAATTCTTCCGCAAATTGCGCTAGAGCGTGACGTGCCGCTGCCGCACGCGGCAATTCTCCGCCTGCATAATCGCGTCGAGCTGAGCCAGACGTGTCGTCGAGCCGCTCGTTCTCGTTGAAGACGATGTAGTCGAAGTCGTGAACGGCGCGTAGTTCGCGCGAAGCCGTCGTGATGCGCGTTATCAGCCCCTCCAGGTCGTCCGATTTGCGTCCACGCAGGCGGTGCATCAGCTCGGCCATCGACGGAGGAAGCAGAAAGATGAAGATAGCCTCCGGCACCATCTCGCGAATGGATGCCGCACCCTGAACGTCGACCTTGACCACGACAGTCTTTCCGGCCCCTAACGCGTTGCGTACGCGGTCCTTGGGGACGCCGTAGAAGTTGCCATAGACCTCGGCTGATTCCAAAAATTCGCCCTGCTCGCGCATCGACATGAATTCCTCGCGCCGCATGAAGAAATAGTGCACGCCGTCAATCTCACCGGGTCGGCGCTGTCGCGTGGTGGCGGTTACCGCGAAGACGAAGTCGGGGTGATGCAGCCGCATCTGTTCGATGACGGTGTCTTTACCAACGCCGGAAGGGCCCGAAATGACGATGAGGCGCGGTTTTGGCAACGACCTGAGCTCATCAATGAGCTCATCCGCCTGAGCATTCAGGCCAACGTCGTCGGCCACGGTCACCGCCCTCCCAAGTTCCTTGTTTAGCTCGTCTTCGCGAATCTCTCTGGCGATAGAGCTCTCTCGCTCCCCAGTCAACAATCGTTCCCCCTTGGTTTCCGCTCCAACGGTACACTATCTCGAAGCTTGGCAACGACTTCGCCGCCATTTGGGGGTCAATCGCATGTTCGATTCGCTGACGACCGCGTCACTCACCGACGAGCTGTCGCACCGGCTGCTGGGCGGCCACATTCAGAAAGTACTGCAGCTCGATGCCGATACGATCGGTTTCGAGATCTACGCTGAGCACCAGCGCCAGTACCTCGTCGCGAGCGCGAACAGCCGCAACCCTCGCCTCTATCTCACCTCGACACGATTGAGCGCCGATCCAAGCAGCGTTTCCCCACTTTTGCTGTTACTCCGCAAATACGCTCGAGGCGCGGAGATCGTGTCGATACAACAGCCGCCACTCGAGCGGGTCGTTCGAATGAGTATAGCCAAGCGATTTTTCATGGACAAGAAGCGAGAACCAGGAGATGACGAGGGAGACGACGATCCAGGCGAGATTGTCTACACCGATTTGATCGTCGAGATCATGGGCCGGCGCAGTAACATCATTCTGGTGAACGACGCTGGACGAATCCAGGATGCAATCAAGCGGGTAACTCCCGAAATGAGCCGGGTCCGACCGATACTTCCGGGACGCCAATACGAGCCGCCTCCGCCGCAGCGAAAGCAGGATCCACGCGAACTTCAGCCATCCCAGGCTGAACGGATGCTTCGTGAGGTTGAATCGGGAACTGAACTGGCCTCGGCTCTCGTGAGCACTCTGGCGGGGTTCAGCCCACAGATGGCTCGCGAAGTGGCATTTCGAGCGTTTGGGGACGAAACGTACACGGTTGACGAAGCGTTGGCGCGTGAACAGGCGACGGCCATAGCGAACGCTGTCAACGAGATCCTCGATCCGCTCAAAGCCGCTCAATGGTCACCCGCCATCTACCGGGACGAAGCCGACGACGTGCTCGCGTATGCGCCGATTCCGTTCGCGTATCTTGGAGCATCCTTACGGGAAGAACCGGTCGATTCAATTTCGGCCGCCATCGAGCAGGCGATCGACATCAGCGCCGAACCGACGTCGCAGCGGCACGGCCAGCGGCGGTCACGTCTCATCGCTGAGATTGAAGAAGCGGTCAAGCGCGCTGCTTCGCGGGTGCACTCGATCGAGGAGGAGCAAGCGCGCGCACGCGATGTGGAGCGCTGGCGAGAGATCGGCGAGACGATCTACGCGCACATCTATTTGATCTCCGCGGGCCAGGATCGCCTCGAGGTCGACGGCCACGAGATCGAGCTCGACCCAGCCCTCTCCGCCAGCGAGAACGCACAAGCCTATTTCGAACGCTATCGCAAGGCGCAATCGGCCACGCAGCATCTGCCCGAGATCGAGGCTGAAGCGCGTTCGGTTCTGAGTTACCTGGAACAACTGCGCACGATGGCAGAACTGGCGGACGGGATCGATCAGATCGAGGCGGTCAGAGCCGAGTGGCAGGAGTGGCGTCATCCGTCGGACGGTCAGTCAGGCAAGAAAGGTCCACGCAAACCCAAGCGCAAGCAGCCACAAGCCTTCCGCACGTCACGCGGCGATACGATCTACGTCGGCCACAGTGGATCCGAGAACGAGACCGTCACCTTCGAAGTCGGCGGGCCCGATGACGTCTGGCTGCATGCTCGTGGCGTTCCTGGCGGGCACGTGCTGGTGCGCTGGGCAAATGGCGAGGCTGACGACGTGCTTGAAAAGGCCGCATCCGTGGCCGCATGGTACAGCTCGGGCCGCACGTCGACGTCAGTCGAGGTCGATGCCACGCAGCGTCGCTACGTGCGCAAGATCAAGGGCGCCGGTCCGGGAATGGTCACGTATCGCAACGAGCGCACGCTCAACGTTCGTCCGCAAAGTCCGGCAGATGTGGGTTGGGGCTGAGGACATTTCTCTCACCGGCCGCCAATAAGCGGGGCCGGGGAGTCGTCGTCAGACGAGCGTCATGGACAACCACGCAGAAAATTACTCTTAGGCGAATCTGGTCAGGAGAATTCCCAGCTCATAGAGGAGGTACATCGGCGCCGCCACCATGAACATGTTGAACGGATCTGGGGTTGGGGTGATGATCGCCGCGGCGATCATGATGACGATCAGGGCGTACTTGCGCGTCGAGCCAAGCAGGCGAGTCGTCACCACATGGAGCTTTGCCAGCAAATACATGACGATCGGCATCTCGAAGACGATGCCGACCCACAGGATCAGGGTCATATAGAACGAGATGACCTCGTTGGCGCGGAAGTCGGCCTTGAATACATCACCGCCGAAGCCGTGGAGGAATCTCAGGGCGCGTGGAATGACGATGAAGAATGCGAACAGAACACCCAGGATGAACATCCCGGTGACGAACGGAATCGCTCGATAGACGTATTTCTTCTCGTTTCGTGTCAATCCAGGTGTGAGGAAGCGGATGATCTGATAGACGATAACCGGCATGGACAGGCCAATCCCCACGTAGAGCGCCACCTTCATAAAGACGGTGAAGCTCTCGGTCGGGGAGATCGCGGTAAGCTGTCCGAGGTGGGACATTCGGACCATCACGCGAAGCAGCGGCTTCGCGACGACGAGCCCAATGATGAACCCGATGATGACCGAACCAGCCGCGTACATCAGCCGTGTACGAAGCTCTTCCAGGTGCTCCTGGAGGGTCATCTCCTCGAAGGTATCCGGCTCCGGATCAACGGGGGCGGGATCATTAGAACGACGGACGCGATCCAGAATACTTACCATGATTCCTGCTTTGCCTGACCATTCGCGACGTCATGCCCGGTTGACGTCAATGTACCTGGCCGTTCCGACATTCCATTCCTGGCGAATCTAACCACCAAAGAACGCCACATCAAGGACGAACCAAGCTGACTACTTGGCGTCCGCATGCTCCTGAATGAACTCCAGCGCATCCCCAACGGTGACGATACTTTCCGCCTGCTCGTCGGAGATTTCGACGCTGAACTCTTCTTCAAGCTGCATGATCAACTCTACCAAGTCGAGCGAGTCCGCGTTCAGATCCTGAACGAACTCAGCGTCGGGGGTTACTTTTTCCGGGTCGACACCCAACTGCTCGGAAACCACGTTCTGAACTCGTTCGAAAACCGACGAGGACACCCTGACCACCTCCTACTAATCTGCGTGAGAGTTACTTCCCCAATGCACGCGAATTATGCATGTGGGCGCTGAACCCGACAACCGCGACATTCGCGGTCCACACGAGTAAACCAAACCGAGAATCCAGGGAACACCCTAAAGTTGATTTCCGGCGCCGTCAGCGCGATGCCGTCATTCCCTCGGCGATCGTCCCGAGAACGCCATTTACGAACCGGCTCGAGTTCTCCCCACCAAAGCGCTTCGCCAGTTCGACAGCCTCGTTGATGGCTGCCTTCAGCGGTACGTCAGACTCGCTCATGAGCTCATATATCGCGATCCGCAAGATGTTGCGGTCGACGGCGGGCAACTGGTCGACGGGAAACGCGGATGCCGCGGCCCCAATCTCCTGGTCGATCCGCTCTCGGCTCTCGACGAATCCGGTCACCAAGCGCTCCACGTAGCGGCGTACCGGCTGCGGCACGTTGACGTCAGTCAAGTACCGCGAAAGCACGTCCTCGACTCCGTGTCCGGCAATGTCCGCTTCATAGAGAACCTGCAAAGCCATCGTGCGTGCTTGATGTCTCGTCGTGGCAACTGCCATGAAAACCTCATCATTTACTCGAGCTAAAGGTGGCTCGCCGTGTTTGCGCTCAACGTCCCCACGCGCGCGGGCGAGCGATTTGGATGGCCCAAATGCCGGGCATCCACAATTGTACCGTGCTAGTCTGCCGGGCGTCGCATTTCAACGTACTGACTTGGTCGGCCCGGCGACGAGGCCCCGTGCTAGCTTGCAAGCTCACGCTCGACCAGACGCGCCGCGACGGACTCACGGGTCCGGTTGATGTACTCACCGATGAAACCGGTGTGGACCTGACCGCTGGCGAACGCGCGATCTCGCACGATCCCCTTATAGAAATCTACGGTCGTATCGACGCCCGAGATCACTGTCTCGCTCAGGGCGCGATGCAAGCGGTTGAGCGCCTCATCACGATCGCTTCCCCACACGATCAGTTTGGCCAGCAGCGAGTCATAATGCGGCGGCACCACGTAGCCCGTATACAGGTGCGTGTCGATCCGGACGCCCGGCCCACCTGGGAGGACGAGATCCTCGATCTGACCACAGCTCGGCGAAAAGTCAGCCGCGACGTTCTCGGCGTTGATGCGCGCCTCTATGGCATGTCCATTAGGACGGCAGTCCTTTTGACTGAACCCCAGCTGTTCGCCAGCCGCGACGCGAATCTGCCATTTGATCAGATCGATCCCGGTCACCATCTCGGTCACTGGATGCTCGACCTGAATGCGCGCGTTGACCTCGGCGAAGTAGAAATGCTCATCTCGATCGACCAGGTACTCGAACGTTCCAGCCCCGGTATACTCCAGCGCTTTGGCCGCCTTGATTGCCGATTTACTCAAGCCCTCTCGCAGTCGGCTCGAAATATTCGGCGCCGGTGACTCTTCGATCAGCTTCTGATAGCGCCGTTGCAGAGAGCAGTCACGCTCGCCAAGTGAGACGACATGCCCGTGGTTGTCCGCGATGATTTGCACCTCGATGTGCCGCGGATGCTCAAGATATTTCTCGACGTAGACCGCCCCGTTGCCGAACGCCGCCTGCGCCTCGCTTTGGGCCAGCGGAAATGCCTGCACTAAGTCACGCTCGTCCCACGCCACCCGCATGCCGCGTCCGCCACCGCCGGCCACCGCCTTGATTAGGGCCGGGTAGCCGATCTCTTTACCAATGACCCGCGCCGTTTGCACATCGTGGACCGGGTCCTCGGAGCCAGGGATGATCGGAATCTTGGCTCGTTTCATGATCTGACGGGCGACCGACTTGTTCCCTGATTGGGAGAGGACCTCCGGCCGCGGGCCGATGAAGACCAGGTTGCATTCTTCGCAGATCTCAGCCAACGAAGGGTTTTCAGCGAGGAACCCGTAGCCCGGATGAAGCGCGTCACATCCAGTCACCACCGCGGCGCTGATGATCGCCGGAATATTGTTGTAGCTACGCGATGCAGGGCCAGGCCCAATGCAAACCGCTTCGTCCGACAGGCGCACCGGCAGCGAGTCACGATCGACGTCGGAATAGGCGACGACCGAGCTAATGCCAAGCTCGCGGCAGGCTCGCAGGATGCGCAGTGCAATTTCGCCTCGGTTGGCGATCAGAATCTTCCGGAACACAACTCTTGCCTCACTACGATGCCATGGACATGCCGCCGTCGACTGTCAATACGGCTCCGGTGATGTATCTCGCGCCCGCCGAGGCCAGGAAGGCGACCGCGGCAGCAACATCGTCCGGCGTTCCGAAATAGCCGACCGGGATCTGCTCCAGCATGCGTGGTTTCATATTTTCAGGGATTGCGTCCGTCAAGCGAGTCTCGATGAATCCCGGCGCCACCGCATTGACGGTGATGCCGCGTGAGCCAATCTCGCGCGCCAGCGACTTGGTCAGACCGACGATGCCTGCTTTGGCGGCGGCATAGTTCGCCTGCCCCGCGTTGCCGACCAACCCGACGACCGACGTCAGATTGATGATGCGCCCATAGCGCTGCCGCATCATGGGTCGGATAGCCGCCTTCGAGCAGAGATAGGCGCTCTTTAGATTAGTCGTCACGACGGCGTCCCAGTCTTCGTCTTTCATGCGCATCATGAGCGTGTCGCGCGTGATGCCCGCGTTGTTGACCAGCACGTCGAGTCGCCCAAATGTGTTGATGGTCTGTTCGATCATGGCGCCGACCTGGTCGCTGTCGGTTACATCCGCGCGAATCGCGACCGCTGTTCCACCCGCGGATTCGATCTCAGATACGACGACAGCCGCTTCAGACTCGTCCCCACGATAATTGACGACCACCTGAAATCCATCAGCCGCGAGCTGCAGCACGGTTGCCTTACCGATGCCTCTCACTGCGCCCGTGACGATCGCGGATCGTTTCACCTCTTCGTCGCTCATTGTGCTCATCCCCCGTCCATGTCACGTTCGCGGCGCGCGTCGACACGCAGAATTCCATGCGTCTAGCGATGACGCACGATGGCGCTCGCCTCGAGAAGCGTCCAGCCGATCATAATACTCTTGGAAGTCAGGTTCGTAGCAGCGCCTCAGCCTGGTCTGTTGTCGATCCCGGCGCGATACGCGCGATCAGGCCGCTCAGCACCTTGCCCGGGCCAATCTCAATGAATCGATTGACACCCTCGGCTGTGGCCCGCTGAACGACGTCGACCCAGCGTACCGAAGCCGTGATCTGTGCCGCCAGTTCGGCTCGGAGATCATCTGGATCGGTCAGGAGTCGAGCGTCAACGTTGGCGATCAATGGCACACAAGGCTGATTGAACGGTGTTTCGTCGATCATCGGTTTCAAGCCGTCGACCACTGGGCGCATCAACGACGAATGAAAGGCCCCATTGACCGGCAGCGGAAGCACACGCCGTGCGCCGGCCTCCTTGGCGAGCTCAGTCGCGCGTTCAAGCGTGTCAGCACGTCCGCTCAGGGTGGTCTGCCCCGGCGCGTTGATGTTGGCGATCTCCGCGCCAGACGCCGCGGCGATTTCCTCAAGGACCGAGTCCTCCAGACCCAGAACGGCGATCATGCCGCCCAGACCATGCTCTTCCATCAGCTCGCCACGTCGGCGCACCAGACGCGCGGCGTCCGCGAGATCGAGCGAACCGGACGCGACCAACGCGGTGTATTCACCTAAGCTGTGTCCAGCGACGACCGACGGATCGGGCAGCTCGCCCCGACGGCGCAGCACGGCAAAATAGGCGATGCTCGTTGCCAGAAGCGCTGGCTGCTGATTGCGCGTCGCGACGAGTTCCTCATCAGGTCCATTGAAAATGATGTCCGAAAGCCTGAAGCCGAGTGCGTCGTCGACGCGATCGAACACCGCTTTGGCGTCTGGGTCAGCTTGGGCCAATTTGCTTCCCATCCCGACGCGCTGCGACCCCTGACCCGGGAAGACCCAAGCGGCTTTTTCTGGTGACGTTCCGGTCACTTACCCGGTACTCCTGTCGCTCCCCAACGTACGACATTCGCCGCCCAGGAGAGTCCCGCACCGAATGCGACCAGCACGACGTTCATGCCTGGTGTCAGCGCACCGGCCTCAACCGCTTCGGTGATGCACATTGGCACCGACGCGGCCGACGTGTTGCCGTAGCGTTCAATGTTTACCCAGACCTTGTCACGCGGAAGCTCAAGCCGACGCGCTGACGCGTCGATGATGCGCAAATTGGCTTGATGTGGGATGAAGAGATCGATATCGGAGAGGGAGAGGCCCGCCTTTCCGATGGCCTCGACGGCGGCTTCGCCCATTACCTTGACCGCGAATTTGAAAACCTCGGCCCCGTTCATCTTCATATGCGGCGCGGGAACCATCGACTCGTTGCCATTTGGCACGTGGGTCGGCGCGACACCGTTGACGTAGAGGTGCGCCGCGCCACGGCCGTCAGATCCGAGAACCGTAGATAGAACCCCTTCGTCGGCCTCGCTCGCTTGCAGCACGACCGCGCCTGCACCATCGCCGAACAAGATGCACGTGCCACGATCGGTGAAATCGATGTAGCGAGTCAGGGCGTCTGCCCCCACCACCAGCACGGTCTTGAAAACACCGGATCGAACGAACTGTGTGCCGACGCTCAGCGCATAGACGAATCCGGAGCAGGCGGCATCCAGATCGAACGCACCGGCGCGCGTGGCGCCCAGCTCGGCCTGGAGTACCGAGGACGACGCGGGCATGAGTTGGTCGGGTGAATCTGTCGCCAGAATGATCAGATCGATCGAGGTCGGGTCGACTCCCGCAACGTCCATCGCCTTACGCGCGGCCGCCGCTGCCATGCTGACGGTCGTGTCCGACTGCGTCGCCAACCGGCGCTCGCGGATACCGGTTCGCGCGACGATCCAATCGTCGGAGGTCTCCACCATGCGTTCAAGGTCGGAATTGGTCAACACGCGCTCAGGGACGTACATCCCCCACCCGGTGATTGCCGCGTTCAACACCGCTTCTGGCTGTCCCTTTCACGTGGCGCGTCAGCCGTTCGCTCTTGCCATCCAGCCAAGATACGAATGCCGTCGATCGACGTCGAATTCGCGACCGGCGCCCAAATGATCTACCGAGACTCTACTGATTCTCGGTCCGTCGCGGCTTGGCTACCTCGATGACCTGCCGGCCCTTGTAGGTCCCACAGTTCGGGCAAACATGATGCGTCTTCTTTTTCTGCCCACATGAAGGACACCGCATCAGTTGCGGCAGCTTGAGGTAGTGATGCCGGCGCCGGTTTCCCTGGCGGCCACGGCTTTGACGCTGCTTCGGCAACGCGCCCATAATCGATCCTCCTTAAACAATCGTCAACAATAATCAAAAGGCACTCTGCCAGCGGCACGGTTTTCTGGCGTACTATGACTCGCCTTCGAGAAGATCGCGTAGCACGGCCATGCGGTCGTCCCCCACGCCTTCTTCATCGCCCAGCTCAACCTGCTCGATGCCTGGACAATCTTCACGACACAATGCCTGCATGGGCAATGAGACGATCGCGATCTGTCTCAACAGCTCGTCAAGGTCGAGTTCGTGATTGTTGTCAATCACGAAGATGTCTTCGTGTTCCGGCACGTAGAGCGGAACACCGGTGCGAACGTCGACACTCGGTCGGAAATCGGCTTCAAACTCACCCGCGAACTCGAGCGTGAACAACTCGAGACAACGCACACATTCGAGCTCAATCTTGCCCGACATCTTTCCGTCGGCAAGTATGCCCTCGATAACCCGCGTGAGTCGCACCGTAGCGTCCACGTCGGTCGCGACAGACGATTCATCAAGCGCAAGACGTTCGAGATGAACGTCCGCGATGCGAGTCGCACCGACCGGTTCTTTCAACAGTTGGGCGACGTTCACAATTGTGTCGTTCGTCAAAGTCTTTATGTGAAGTGACATCTCGCCCTCAGCAGCGCGCATATTCGTCCCGAACAGACGCGCAAACTAGAAAAGTATATGTTTTCGGCAGAGGTTGGGTCAAGCAGCGGGCATTCCGAGCGGCGAGTCGGCGCGTCGAACGCAATTGCGGCAATCCCTCAATCGGACGAGCAGGAATGTGGCCACGACTGGTTCCGCACGTTGGCTCCCAATCGCCGTGCTGTTAGCATGGGATCGCGCTAGCCTGCGGGCACTCGTATATTGGTTGATGGAGCGAGCATGGATTTGAATCTCGACCTACTCAAGCGGATCGCTGAGACGCCCGGTATCCCCGGGCACGAGGACGCCATTCGATCCGTCATTGTCGAGAGTCATGCGGCCGCTGGTCGACGAAATCAACGTCGACGCGCTCGGCAACGTCATCGGACGCAAAGGCAGCGGCAAGCCCAGGGTCATGCTCGCCGCCCATATGGACGAGATCGGGTTCATCGTGAGGAGTGTCGACGAACACGGGGCGATCTGGCTGCAGCCTCTTGGCGGCTTCGACGCGCGCAACCTCATTGCGCAACGCGTCATGGTTCATAGTCGCGACGGCGTATTACGCGGCGCAATGCATGCCAAGCGCGGTCCGCTTCGCGTCGCGGAACGTCGGCGATATCAAGCCGGACCGCGTAAGCGATCTCTTTGTCGATGTTGGCTTGACCGCTGAGGAGACCGCGAATGCGGTTGAGATCGGCGATATGGTGACGATGGACCGTACGCTCGAGCGTGTCGGGCACACCGTCATGAGCAAATCGCTCGACGATCGCGTTTCGGTCTTCGTCATGCTCGAACTTCTGCGCACACTGGGCGAACACCAATGTGAGGTCGTGGCAGTCGCCACCGTGCAAGAAGAGGTTGGTCTGCGCGGCGCCGGAACGGCCGCCTTCAGCGTCCAGCCAGACATCGGCATCGCTATCGACATCTGCCCCGCTGGAGTTCTGGGCGACGATAGAATCGATGAGATCACCCATCTCGGCGGCGGACCGGGAATCAAGATCATGGACATGTCGGTCATCACGAATCGAAAGCTGCAGCGGGCGTTTCGCGATGTGGCGGAGCGACACGGCATTGAGTATCAGCTCGAGGTGATGCCGTTCGGCGGCACCGATGCGGGTGCGATCGACCGATCGCGCGCCGGAGTTCGCGCCATCACGATTTCGATTCCGACGCGCTACTCCCATACGGTGAACGAGATGGCCAGCCTGTCCGACATCGCCGGTACCGTCGAGTTACTGACCCATTTCCTGAGAGAAGCGCATCAGCTCGATCTCGGCCTCGCTGGATGACATACGTGCTAGCGCCGTTTTCGTCTGTCGGACCGCGCGCGGTGCAAACTGAGTGTGATTCTCAACGTTCAATCAATCGTGGGGCTTCGTGGTACTGATACGATTAACGCATGATGTGTGACGCGGCCATGGAGTAGGGTAGTGACCAAGATCCTTCTCGTCGAGGACGAGACGTCGCTGCAGGCAACCATCGCGTACAACTTGAAAAAGGCGGGATACGAGATCGCGACCGCTTCCGACGGGGAATCGGCTCTGGAACTCGCGAGAGAACAGCACCCCGACCTTGTGCTTCTGGACGTCATGCTTCCCACCATTGACGGCTTCGACGTCTGCCGCAATATCCGTCGCTCGAGCGGCGTTCCGATCATCATTCTGACGGCCCGCAATGACGAAATCGATCGCGTCGTGGGGCTGGAGATCGGAGCCGACGACTATCTGACCAAGCCATTCTCGATGCGCGAACTGCTGGCGCGTGTCAAAGCGATCCTGCGAAGGCGCGATCTGCTGCACCAGGACCTGGTCAAAGAGCAAGGCACCACGTCCCACACCCTCGACGTCGGGCAGCTCAGCATCGATCTCGATGCCTATCGCGTCGTGCTCGGTGAACGCGAGATCGCGCTCAAGCCCAAGGAACTGGAGCTCCTGGTTCACTTGGTTCGCCATCGGGGCGCCGTCTGCCCGACGCGACAACTGCTGGGAGAAGTGTGGGGCTACGACTATTATGGAGACAGCCGCACGCTGGCGGTCCATATCCACGGGCTACGCGAGAAGCTGGAGGCCGAGCCGGGAGGCTCGCGCCTGATTGAGACGGTGCGTGGTGTTGGTTATCGCTTCTCCGGGTAGTCACTGACATGGGCCTGCGAGTCACGAATGGCCTGGCAATCGGCTTCATCGCCATTGTGACGGCGATTTTTCTCCTTCTCGGACTGCTGCTGACCGGATATGTCCACGGACGCAATGATCGGAGCGCGCTCGATCGCCTGCGGCAGGAAGCCGTTCTGGCCGCGGCAATGGCACGCACATCGGTTTCAGGGTCATCCTCGAACGACGAGATAGCCCAGGTCGCGCGCGACATCAGCAGCGCGACCAACGAGCGGGTGACGATCTTCGCGACCGACGGAACTCCGCTCGCCGACAGCTCGGCAAACCTCAGTGCCATCGGCAATCAGGCGCAATCCCCCGAATTCACGAACGCGTTGAACGGAACGACGAGCGAATCCGAGCGTGACGATCCTGTGTCGGGTCGCGCGACCTGGTATATCGCGTCTCCGATACGGAACGGCACGAACATCGTTGGCGTGATGCGTTTGTCGGTCCCCAAGGACAATCTTGGAGAGGGATTCGGCGGCGAAACAGGCATTCTCGCGTGGCTCATGCTCGGCGCGGCCGCGGTCACCCTCCTCTCGATCTGGGTCTTCACGCGCGTTGCGGTTAGACCGATGACCAAAATCGTCTCTGCCACACAGCAGTTTTCCAGCGGGGACCTCTCGGTCCGCGCTCCCGTAGATGCCAGCGGAGACTTCGCCTCAGTCGCCGTCGCGTTCAACGAGATGGCCGACGAGCTGCAATCGACTTTTGACACGATCGAACTGGAGCGCAGGCGGCTCGGCTCGGTGGTTGAGCACCTTGGTGACGGCATTTTGATCATCGACGACGAGGACAAGGTTGCCCTGATGAATCTGGCGGCAGAGAGGCTTGTTGGGGTACACCGCAACTGGGCCATCGGCCGGACCTACGCACAGGTGTTTCGCGATTACGAGCTGGCGGCGGTGGTACGCGATGGTCGGAAAACTGGCCAAATCAGCGAGGCTCCGGCCACCTATTTCATCGAGATGGGCCGGCCGAGAAGAGCCGTGCAGGCGTTCTCATACCCCATTCCATCCGACAGCGCGCCGCTGGTGCTCGTCGTGCTTCGGGACATCACCGAGTTCAAACGCACTGAGGCGGTACGGCGCGACTTTGTGGCCAACGTCTCACATGACCTGCGCACTCCCATCGCCTCGATGAAGGCCTTAGTCGAGACGCTCCTCGACGGTGCGCTCGAGGATGAGTCGGTCGCGCGCGAGTTTCTCTCGCGCATGCAGATCGAGGTCGACGATTTGGCTCGACTGGTCGAGGAGCTGTTGCAGCTCTCGCGCGCCGAAGCGGGCCAAATCGAGCTGCACGTTGGCGCGGGAAATCTCGAAGCCGTAACGCGCAGAGTGGCTGACCGGATGCAAGCACAAGCGAAGCTCAAGCGAATCGGTATCGTGCTGAACTCGGAACCAGGTTTGCCGCTTGCCGTCTTCGACTCCGACCGCGTCGAGCAAGTGCTCGTCAACCTGGTGCACAACGCCATTAAGTTCACGCCGGCAGGCGGCACGATTCAGGTCTCCTGCTACGTCGACGCTGAAGAGGTAATCGTCTCGGTGCGGGACAGTGGGCCCGGACTCGATCGGGAGGATCTCGATCGAGTCTTCGAACGTTTCTATAAGGCCGACCGCTCCCGTTCAGCGTCCGGAAGCGGCCTGGGGCTGGCCATTGCCAAACACCTCATCCAGCTCCACGGCGGTCGCATCTGGGCTGAGAGCGATTATGGACGCGGCGCCACGTTCTCATTCGCTCTTCCCAAGGCCGGTGATGAGATCCAGGGGCTCGACGAGCCTATCGAGTTTCCGAACAGGACGGAACCAACGCGCACCTGACCGCCTGGACCTCGCGAAGAATTCAACGTCTCCTTAACCCGGACTCGCGCGCGAACGACTATGCTCAGGATGTCGCTCGCAGCCGAGGCACAACACCAACACCTCGAAGAAATGCTCCTCCTCATGTCGGTAGTGAACGTGGCCCCGCACCTTCACTGCCGATACCTTTTCTCGTGCTGTCGACTCTGAACCAGTTTGATATCTCCGTGGACCGCAAAGCGTCCCTTCCGACAGACAAAAACAGCAATCCGCAAAAACAGCAATTCCGCGTAGCCACGCGGAAATCTCCTCTTCATTAACTCTCGTTAATCAGATCTGTCTGGAACGATAATCTTCGCTCGATAGGCTTTCCCTGAACACGCGACCGACCGTACCGTGAGTGTTCATGGGGAATTGCAGAATGATCAACGAGCACGACACAGAACAGATCCAGCCGACCCAAACGGTTGCCGAGCAGCCGGGGAAGGTCGATCGGATCTTGCTCATCGAGGATGACGAAACGCTCGTCGACACAATTCGATATTCGCTGCAGAAACGTGGATTCCACGTGACCGCGGTGCACGACGGGAGCTCCGGACTCAAGGCCGCCCGGGCGTTACGTCCGGATATCATTCTCCTCGACCTGATGCTCCCAGAAATCGACGGACGAGATGTCTGTCGACATCTTCGCGCCTGGACTTCAGCTCCCATCCTCATTCTGACGGCGCTCGACCGCGAAGAAGACGTCGTCGCGGGACTCGAAGCCGGTGCGGACGATTACCTAACGAAGCCATTTGGAATGGCCGAGCTCATCGCACGAGTACGAGCAATTCTCCGACGCGTCCGCAGCGATTCGGAAGATCTCGATTCGCTTGTTGCCGGTGAGCTTCTGGTGCTCCTCAACGAGCATCGAGCGACCTTCTCCGGGCGCGAGCTGCGGCTTCCTCCCAAAGAGTTCAAGCTGCTGGCGACGCTCGCCAAGAACGCCGGGAAGGTCTTCACACGGGACCAGCTTCTGGATGAAGTCTGGGGACAGGATGTGGTGGTTGATCCACGCAACGTGGACGTTCACGTCCGCTGGCTGCGCGCGCAGCTGGAGGGAGAGCCGGATGGCTCGTGGATGATCCAGACGGTTCACGGTGTCGGATATCGTTTCGCAGGCGAGCTGGGACCAATGGTCCAGTCGCCGAACCTCGAAAGGGGAGACAACTGATGGAGGAGTCGAGTCGGACTCACTTGTATCGAGAAGTCATGTCGGGCCGGATGAGCCGGCGGCAGGTGATTCGTCGCTCAGCGATGCTGGGCCTTTCGGTCCCTGCTATCGCCGCGCTGTTGGCCGCTTGCGGCAGCGGAAGCAAGGACACGCCGACCACGTCGAGCGCCGGCGCATCGACTAGCACGTCGGCAGCGACCACGGCAACCACTCCCACACGGCAGCGACCACGGCCTCGACCTCAACAACCGCCGCGACTGCCACTACGGCAGAGACCGCGACCTCTGCCTCAACGGCCACGACCGCGGCAACTGCGACAACGGCTGCCAGCACCTGGGCGCCGCGCGACGTCAGCGTGAAGCTGACCGGTTCGGGCTCGAGCTTCGTCGATCCGGCCATGCAGCTCTGGGTCCAAAAATATAAGGATCTCGCGCCCAACGTATCCATCAATTATCAGTCTGTCGGCTCTGGTCAGGGCAAGAAGGACTTCATCGGTGGAGTAACTGACTTCGCCGGAACCGATGCTTACATGACAGACGACGAGATGCAGCAGGCTGCTGGCACGCTGCACATCCCGGTCGTGCTCGGCCCAGTCGCGATTACCTTCAATCTCAGCGGCGTTGACAAGCTGCAGCTCTCTGGTAAGACTCTGGCCGATATCTATCTCGGCACCATCACCAAGTGGGACGACGACGCGATCAAAGCCGATAACCCAGGAGCGTCCCTCCCGTCCACGGCCATCACGGTCGTGCATCGCTCCGACGGTTCCGGAACGTCGGCCATTTTCACCAACTACCTGAGCAAGGTGAGTGACGACTGGAAGACGAAGGTCGGCTTCGGCACCGCAGTCCAGTGGCCAGTCGGTATCGGCGGTCAGCAGAATCCAGGCGTCGCCGCGGGCGTTCAGCAGACTCCAGGTGCCATCGGCTACGTCGAACTGGCCTACGCCATCCAGAACAAGCTCCCGGCGGCCTCCATGAAGAATGAGGCAGGCGCGTTCGTCGCTCCGTCGCTCGACGGCGCCTCGGCCGACGCGGCCGGTTACGTCGACAACCTTCCGGACGACCTGCGGCTCTTCATCACCGACGCGCCGAAGGGTCAGGATGTCTATCCGATCACCGGATTCTCATGGCTCTTGCTGCGACCATCCTACGACGATGCGGACAAGGCCAAGGCGTTGACCGACTTCTGCTACTTCTGCGTGACGCAGGGTCAGTCGATCTCCAAGACGCTGCAGTACGCGCCGCTTCCGGACGCAGTGCTGCCGATCGAAACGAAGAAGCTCGAGGCGGTTCAGTCGGGCGGACAGAACGTCTTCACAGCGCCGACTTCCTAAGGTCAAACACGTTTCGGTCGCATCCATCAACGCAACGACGCACCAGTGGCAAGGGAGACAACGGCGTCACCCTTGCCACACGCACAATGTGAGGCAATGCTATCCTCAGACCGGAAGAGATGAATTGAAGGTACGAGTGGGGATGGATCTCAACGATAGAACGGGCGGATCCGAAACATGCGCGTAGAAGGCCAGGCAATTCCGTTCAAAGATAGACTTGCTCGTCAGATCCAGCATGGAGACGTGATCTTCTGGCTGGTCTCGATGGCCTTCGCGGTCATCGTCGTCGGCCTCCTCTTCGCCATCATCCTGGTCACCTGGAACGGCTCCGCCGCTGCTCGACATGCATTCGGGCTCGGATTTCTGACGAGCAGCGTATGGAATCCCGTCACCGATCAATTCGGTGCGGCACCAGCCATCTACGGGACGGTGGTCTCGTCATTTCTGGCGTTGCTCTTTGCCGCCCCACTCGGGGTCATGATCGCGTTGTTTCTCAACAACCTCTGCCCGCAGCGCCTGCGCCTGCCGATTGGATTGATGGTCGAGCTCTTGGCCGCCATTCCCAGCGTGGTCTACGGCATGTGGGGCATCTTCGTCTTCATCCCATTCTTTCGCGACCACATATCAACGCCGGTGTCGACGACCGTTGGCCGTGCGATTCCGATCTTCGCCGGGCCGGTCGCGGTCGGACGTGGGCTCTTTGTGGCCGGGGTTATTTTGGCGATTATGATCTTGCCGACGATCGCGGCGATCTCGCGCGACGTGCTTGCCGTTGTTCCCTCCAGCCAACGTGAAGCGGTAACCGCTCTGGGGGCAACGCGATGGGAGGTCATTCGCCACGCCGATCTCCCCTATGCACGGGCGGGCATCGTGGGAGCCATGATGCTCGGACTTGGCCGTGCGCTGGGTGAAACGATGGCCGCGACAATGGTGATCGGCAACACACCGCAGATCAGCAAGTCGCTTTTTCAACCGGCAACCACAGCGGCCTCATTGATCGCGAGCCAGCTGCCAAATGCCAACGACAACATGCACTCCAGCGCGCTTATCTTGCTCGCCCTTGTCCTCTTTCTGATCACACTGATCGCAAACTCGATCGCGCGATTACTCGTCTGGCGGGTGTCGCGTAGCGGACAGGGAGCCTGATCATGGCGATCGCAACGACGGGACGGCGCCATCATCGCCGCGTAATCGTCAACCAGATCATGCTCGCGTTGACGGTCGTGGCCACGGCGCTGGCGCTCATTCCACTCGTGCTGATCATCTTCTACGTCGCCAAGCAGGGAGTCGGAGCGCTAAGCATCGATTTCCTGACGAAGACGTTCCGGCCGGTCACATTCGGTTCTTCCGCGACGGGCGGCGGAGTCCTGCACGGAATCGTCGGGTCGGCATTGATCGTGGCCATGGCTCTCGCGATTGCGACGCCGGTCGGGATCATGGCCGGGATCTTCCTCGCGGAATACCCGAGCAATAGCGCTTCGACGGTGATTCGGTTCTGCGTCGACGTCCTCTCGGCCATGCCGTCGATCGTGGTCGGCGTCACGGCGTACGTTCTGATCGTGCAGCGAACCAAGCAATTCTCCGGCTTCGCCGGGAGTATCGCGTTGGTCGTGCTGATGGTACCGATCATCACGCGAACGACCGAAGAAATCCTTCACCTGGTTCCGAGTGCCACGAGAGAGGCTGCCATCGCACTGGGAGCGCCGAAGTGGAAGATGACGTTGACCGTCGTCCTTCCAGTTGCCATGAGCGGAATCGCCACCGGCGTGCTGCTTGCGTTTGCCCGCGCCGCCGGTGAGACCGCGCCACTGCTGGTCACGATTCTTGGCAACAACAACCTGACCTACGACATTTTCGGTCCGATGCAAGCGCTCCCGCTACTCGCCTATCGATACACCGAGCAGCCGTATCAGGTGCTCAATGAGCAGGCATGGGGCGCGGCATTCTTGCTGGTCGTCTTTGTCCTGGGAATCAATATCGTGGTTCGCGTCTTCACGCGAACGCGCAGTCCGCGTTAGAGGAGTTCTATGGCCGTTGAAGTGGCACCCAATCCAAACATCAACCTGCCGCCCTCTAAGGACGCGCATCTCCTCATCGACGGCGTGAGCATCTTCTACGGCTCGCGCATGGCAGTCGCGCGCACTGACCTCCCCATACCGCGAAATCGCGTAACGGCGATTATTGGTCCATCAGGCTGTGGCAAGTCGACCCTACTTCGAACGCTCAACCGCATGCACGAGACGCTGCCGGGAGCGCGGGTTGAGGGTAGCGTCTACCTCGATGGCGCCAATATCTATGGTTCGGACATCAATCCGATGGTAGTGCGGCGACGCATCGGCATGGTTTTCCAGCAACCGAATCCGCTCCGCTCACGCACAATCGCCCAGAATGTAACGATCGGACTCGAATTGGAAGGCGCCGGTCGTCGCGAGCGCGAGGCCGCCCTGGAACGCGCGTTGCGACGCGCGGCGCTGTGGGATGAAGTCTCCAATCGACTCGATCAGCCGGGTGTCGCACTCTCCGGCGGCCAGCAACAACGGCTCTGTTTGGCGCGGACGTTAGCTGTGGAACCGGAGATCGTACTGATGGACGAGCCAGCCAGCGCGCTCGACCCGATCGCCACCCTGCGTATCGAGGAGCTCATCCGGGAACTAGTGGACGATTTCACTATCGTGATCGTGACCCACAACATGCAGCAAGCCGCCCGTGTGTCCGACTACACGATCTTCATGAGCCTGAATGAACAGGAGTCAGGTTGGGTCGTTGAGGCCGGACCCACCAACACGCTCTTTACCGCGCCGAGGGACAAGCGGACTGAAGACTACATCACGGGACGCTTCGGCTAGAATGGCAGCGGAAAGGATCAGCACCATGAACGCCGAACAGCGTACCCAGCGAAACCTCGCGGTAACGTTTGACATTAAGGTTCGCCCTAAGGAAGGCGCGCAAGTAGCCGCGGCAACCGCAACGGCGAAGCTGGAGACCCGCGATCTTTCCATCAAATACGGCGAGTTCACGGCGGTGCGCGACATCACCCTCTCGTTTCCCGAGTACAAGATCAGCGCGCTTATCGGTTCTTCAGGTTCGGGCAAATCGACATTGCTGCGTGCGCTCAACCGCATGCATGACAACACGCCAAAAGTATCGGTGAGTGGTCAGGTGCTGCTCGACGGCGAGTCGATCTACGGCCCCGAGGTCGACCCGATCCTCATTCGCCGCCGCATTGGCATGGTCTTTCAACGACCTAATCCCTTTGTCAAATCAATCTTCGACAACGTTGCGTACGGGCTCTCGTTCGGGAAAAAGCTCAGTAGGGCCGAGATCACGGATCGAGTCGAGGAGTCGCTTCGAAGCGCGGCGCTTTGGGACGAAGTCAAGGATCGGTTGGATCGCTCGGCAATGGCACTTTCTGGAGGTCAGCAGCAGCGACTGTGCATCGCTCGTGCGTTGGCGGTCAAGCCAGAAGCTATCCTGATGGATGAGCCGACGAGCGCCCTCGACCCGATCGCCACGTTGCGCATCGAAGAGTTGATGCAGCAGCTCTCGAAGGACTACACCATCATCGTCGTCACGCATAACATGCAGCAGGCGGCTCGTGTCTCAGATTTCACGGCTTTCATGCTCATGAGCGAAGACCGCGCGGGTGAGCTGATTGAAGTTGGCCCGACGTCCGACATGTTCACCAATCCATCCGACAAACGGACCGAGGACTACATTACCGGTCGGGTTGGCTAACACCGAAAGGGGAAGATCTTGGCTACTCCAGGTCAAAACCGTGCCCACTACGACCGGCAGCTCCAAACGTTGCGCGAAGATCTCTTGCTCCTCGGGAACATGGCCGAGAAGGCCGTTGAGCGCTCAGTTGATGCCTTGCGCCTGCGGGACACCGAGCAGGCCCGACGCGTCGTGGTGGCCGACCGAGAGATCGACAACTTGAGCTATGAGCTCGAAGATCGCGCCCTTCTGTTGATCGCGACACAGCAACCAATGGCCGCCGACCTGCGCACCATCGCGGGCGCGCTCTTTATCATTGGTGAGCTGGAGCGGATTGGCGACTACGCCGAAGGGATCGGCAAGATCGCGCTCGCGATCAACACAGAGTCGCCGCTCAAGCCGCTCATCGATATTCCACGAATGGCGGGCATCGCCATAGATATGCTGCATCAGAGTCTTGGCGCCTTCATCGATCGCGATCTGGCGTCGTGTCGCGTTATCTGGCAGCGAGACGATGAGCTCGATGGCCTCTACAACCAGGTCTATCGCGAGCTGCTCACCTACATGCTGAACGATCCGAAGACGATCGAACGTGCGACGCAGCTCCTGTGGGCGGCACACAACCTGGAGCGCATCGGCGACCGCGTGACCAACATCTGCGAGCGAACTGCCTTCATCATCACCGGAGATCCGCGGGCTTTGCCGGGCGACGACGGCCTGCCGATCCACGAACAGAATGGCCGTCGGCCGATCGGGTAATCGTTCGTTCGCGTCCTTTGAACTCGATTTTTTGCCGTACTCGCCGATGAATAACTCCATCAGTTAGGGCAGACCGCCTGTGTTTGCCCTGCCGCCCTGACTGCACTCGAAAACCACTATGACTTCCCACACACCAGAGCCATAGCCCGCAACGTGACGTCGACGGTCACGAGATTGCGAACAGCCGTCTTTCGAATGCCGCTGTCCGGCAAGCGACTGCCGGGTGCAATTGAGTGGCGGAGAACGGAGCTATTCGACACCTCGTGCCTCTACCTACTCCACCAGATCAACGTCCTGCTACACGTCGTAGCGGGTTCGACCTCAGCGATCCCATTTCTGAGCGCTTCTGGCCGGCGATCGCGGCCGGCGTGCTGATGCTCGTGGTCGGACTGACGGCCTATTTCACCAACCAACCGTTCCTCTACCCAAGCCTCGGCCCCACGGCGATTCTTCAGGCAGAGTTTCCGTTCCATCGATCGTCCCGCTTTCGCGATACGACTATCGGCCACGTGATCGGCGTCGCAGCGGGATTGGCGTCCGTCTTGATATTGGGCGCGTCAAGTGAACCGCGTCTCGGCACTGGTTCCCACACGCCTCCGCTGCGCATTGGCGCGGCCGCGCTTACTATGACGCTGGTAATCATGCTCGAGGTCGTGTTCAAGGTCTCGAATCCGCCGTCGGCGAGCACCGGGCTCTTGTTCGCGCTTGGATACTTCCAACCACAGGTGCGAGACGTGGCGGAGGTGCTGGCTGGAGTGCTGTTCCTGGCCGCATTCGGCGCGCTCATCCGCCACTCTCGCTCCCGCTCACCGACAAAGTGGGAGAGTATCGACCCAGCTTTTCCCCAAGAACAGCGTCACAATCATCAATAATGACCATTGACAGCCAGACTCAGTCAGTCGCGTCGCGACCCGTCCGCTCGAACCTACGCTCTTGCTCGTCGAGTATTGTGTCCATCTTCTCGGCCAGTTCCGGGTCCACCGAACGAGCCAGATCGAGGTAGTACATGCGTGTCTCATCGAGGTAGGTACGACGTCGATCGCGCGAGCGCTCATGAACCGCGGCCAGATTGTTCAGACGATCGTGCACCTTCACCACGCGGACATTCCAGTCAGCCGCGGACACCGCCGATACATAGCGCTCTTCGGCCGCTTCCGAATTCTCAGCGGAGCTACCTGGGCGTTTCTCCGGCTTGGTCAGCACGCGAACGCCGTCCGCGACCGGAGTTCCAAATCGCCTCTGGACGGTTTCCACGTCAACGGTCGCGGAGTCTTCAACGGTGTCATGCAACAGAGCGATCAAAACAGTCTCGGTTGCCTGATCGCTGTGTTTGGCGGCCAGATACGCGGCCACTGACGCGGTAACGGGATAGACGTGCTCTTCGAGGTATGGACCGCCACCGGCGCGTCGCTGCGTCGCATGCACCTGCTCAGCCAGGTCAAAGGCATCGTCTGTGGGTTTCGACCACAGATCGAGGTGTCGAAGCTTTTGGCTGAGCTCCTGACGAGTGATGTGTGTCCCCTCATACATTGTCTGACCTTTCGCTCGTGTCGAGACAGCACGCCTCGTGGGAGTAACGGCGACGGATTTGCATGTTGACCCCTCTACAGGGTCGCACCGCTATCTCTTCTTAACATCTGAATGAAGGGGCAAGAACCAATCCATGTTACGATGAGACTTCAGAAATCAGCCATGCGGACGCACCATCGAAGATTGAGATCGTTCGCGTTGGATTGGCACAGGGAGAAGAAAATGGCTGTTGAAACGCAGATCACAAACCACTTTCTACTTATCGACGGACAGCTTGTTTCCGCCGCCTCAGGGGAGACGTTTGACACATTGAACCCGACGAACAACGAGGTCATCGGGAGCGTTGCCAAGGCGGGCATTGAGGACGTCAACCGCGCGGTCGCGGCCGCACGAAATGCGTTTGACAACGGCACCTGGCGCACCATGACGCCCAACGAGCGCGGCAAACGCATGCGTCGGGTCGCCGAGATTCTGCGCGAGCGACAGGAAGAAATCGCCCGCCTCGAGACGCTGAACTGCGGGAAGATCATCGTCGAATCGCGGGGAGACGTGGCCGCGTCCGCGAACTGCTTCGAGTATTACGCCAATCTGACGGGACATATCGGCGGCGAGACGATCCCGATGAATGGCCCATTGTTCGACTACACGCTGCGAGAGCCGATTGGTGTCTGCGCCCAGATCATCCCCTGGAACTTCCCGCTGCTGATGGCGGCCTGGAAGCTCTGCCCTGCTCTGGCGACCGGAAATACCATCATTCTCAAACCGGCCAGCGCCACGCCGATCACGGCGGTTCTGCTGGGACAGATTTGTCTGGAAGCTGGCATCCCGGACGGCGTCGTCAACGTCCTGACCGGCCCGGGCGCGGAAATCGGCGCCGCATTGGCCGAACATCCAGACGTCGACAAGGTCGCCTTCACGGGAGAGACCGAGACCGGTCGGCAGATTCTGCGGCTCAGCGCCAGCACGATCAAGAAGGTCTCGTTGGAGCTCGGCGGAAAGTCGCCCAACATCGTCTTTCCCGACGCCGACATCGAAGAGGCGGTCAACGGCTCACTCTTCGCGATCTTCACCAACGCCGGGCAGCGCTGCACCGCGCGAACTCGCCTCTTTCTGCACGAGTCGATTCACGACCGCTTCATGTCCGATTTCGTCAAGAAGGCTGGTCAGATCCGCGTCGGCGACCCAATGGAGGATGCGACGCAGATGGGGCCGGTCATCTCGCCTCGGCAATGCGAGCGTGTGCTGAGCTTCGTCGAACGTGCGCGCGGCGAAGGCGCGGAGCTCAGCCTGGGTGGCAAGCGACCAGACGTGGATGCGCTGCGAAGCGGCAACTTCGTCGAGCCAACGATCTTCGATCAGGTGCACAACGACATGACCATCGCCCAGGAAGAAGTCTTTGGCCCCGTCCTCTCGGTGATTCCATTCAAAGACGACGCAGAGGTTGTGCGGATGGCCAACAACGTCATCTATGGCCTGGCCGCCACCATCTGGACGAACGACATCAAGCGTGCGCACCGGCTCGCCGGAGAGATCCGTGCGGGCAACGTGAGCATCAACTACCCGACGGTCAATCCGCCGGAAGCGCCGTTCGGAGGCTTCAAGCAGAGCGGCATCGGTCGCGAGCTGGGGCG
Source organism: uncultured Chloroflexia bacterium (assembly GCA_963815715.1). GTDB lineage: Bacteria > Chloroflexota > Chloroflexia > Thermomicrobiales > Thermomicrobiaceae > CALAGB01. Next base: position 297,816 of record CAWFHU010000003.1, read on the forward strand.
CCATGCGCTCGACCTCTACACGCAGGTCAAGAACGTGGTCGTGAATTTGAACGACCAACCGTTCAACTGGTACGGAAACTGGCCAACCGATCGATAACATGTTGGGCGTTTCGTGGTGAATCAACATACTCAGACAGTCGAGGGCGGATTGGCCGGTCTGAACACCGGTCCAACCGGCCGTGTTGCCGTGGTAGACCTCGGTTCGAACTCGGGAAGATTGGTCGTCTTCGATCAATACGGAACCGGGTACCTCAACATCGTCGAGGATGCGCGTGTGCCCCTTCGGTTGGCCAGCGATCTCCAACGCGACGGCAGCCTTGGGGATGGCGCCACCGCACGGACCATCGACGCGCTTCACGAGTTTCACTCGATTGCCCGTGGCGCCGGTGCCGATCGACTGATCGTGGTTGGCACGGCCTCGATGCGCGAAGCCTCAAACGGTGACGCGTTTCTCCACGCCATCCAGCAGGCAGCCGGCCTCCCAGTCGAGATTCTCGACGGAGAATCTGAAGCGCGCTACTCATTCATGGGCGCGATTCATGGCCTCCCCGTCTGGAACGGATACGTCCTCGACATCGGCGGAGGCAGTCTCGAACTGACCAAGTTTCGCGATCGCGGCCACACTGACTCGTGGACGCTCCCACTAGGTGCTCTTCGCATGTCGAACGAGTTCATCACGAGCGATCCGCCGACCGGCAAGGAAGTCCGCAACCTGAAACGGCACCTGAAGAGCGCGTTGGTTGACGCAGAGATCACGCCGCCCGAGCCAGACGATGTGCTCGTGGGAACTGGTGGTTCAATCCGCAATATCGCGAAAATCGACCGCAAGAGTCGCCGATCGCCGATCCCGCGACTGCATGGATACCACCTACCGTTTCAACTGGTGCGGCGCATCACGTCGACCCTGAGCACGTCCGACTACGCTCGGCGAGCTAACATGTCCGGTCTCAACTCCGACCGCGCCGACTCCATCGTCGGTGGAGCAATCGCCGCGCAGGTGGTGATGGAACTCCTCGGCGCGACCGATCTGCTGGTCTCCGGCAAGGGTCTTCGTGAAGGAATCGCGTTCGGGCTCACCGGTGCGCGTCTGCCGGAGCCGGATTACGTCCGGCGCACGTCGATCGCGGCACTCGCTCGACGGTTTGGCTCCTGGGAAGCGGAGCGGGCCGAGCAACGCGTCTCGGCCTTGACGCAGCTCACGTCCGTGCTCGAACTGGAAGCCGGACCGGAATTTCACGCGATGTCTGAATTCGCTGCCTACCTCCTCGACATCGGGCGCAGCATCGATTACTACAACCGCCTCAGCCACTCAGCAACCATCGTTCAGGTGGCTGATCTGGACGGATTTACGCATCGTGAACTGGCTCTGTTGACCGCGATCATTCGTGAGGCTGATCGAAGTCACACGGATCTGAGTCAATATGAGCCGCTGCTCACTGACGCAGACGCTGACTCCGTGGCGCGATGCGGCGTCATGCTCACAATTGCCGATGAAATCGAGCGGCGCTATCCTAGGGACTCAGACATCTTGCTGAAAATTCAGACAGAGCCGGATCGGGTGACCATATCCATCCCTCCCTTTTCCGAATACGGCGTCGCAAAGCTTGGCGAGCGTTTCAAACGAGTATTCGGGCGAGAGCTCGTCTTCAATTGAAAGGACGGAGGATTCGTGGGGCTGCGCAGCAACGGTCGATATCCTGGCCGCCTCTTTATTGTCGAAGGAATCGACGGCTCAGGAAAGAGTACACAGCTCGATTTGCTTCACAAGTGGCTGGTCAGCCAGGGCTACCTGGTCGTCTTCAGTGAGTGGAACTCCTCACCGATCGTCAAGAGCACGACCAGTCGAGGAAAGAAAACGCATAGTCTGACCCCGATGACGTTCAGCCTGATCCACTCAGCCGATTTCGCCAGTCGCATCAACTCTCAAATCATCCCCGCGCTGGAGGCCGGCGCTATCGTGCTGGCCGATCGTTACGTCTATACGGCATTTGCACGGGATGCGATTCGCGGTGTGAGTCGTAAGTGGCTACGGCAGCTGTACTCGTTCGCCGTGAAACCACACATCGCGTTCTACTTCGACGTGCCGCTCGACGAATCGCTTAGACGGATTTTGACCGGTCGACCGGAGTTGAAATACTACGAGGCTGGGCTCGACCTCGACCTGAGCGACGACCCGTACGAGTCGTTCCGCATGTTTCAGGGGATGATTCGCGAGGAGTACAACCGTATCGTCAAAGAGTTCAAGCTCGAGCGCGTCGACGCCACCGACAACCTCATCCGCCAGCAACAGCTGGTCCGAGAGATGATCAAACCACATTTGAATGGACTGATGAAAGCGGGCAACGGGGGACTTCAGAATGCGCTCGAAGAAGAGAACCTCCGCGGACGCTACCTGGTCGAGGGAGCCAGAGCAGGGGGGACGTCGGCATGAGACAGCTTCGATTCTTTGGGGATCCGCCGCCGGGCATGGAGGAGCGGCAATTCCCCGGTCGCCTGATCGTCATTGAAGGTACTGATGGCGTTGGCCGCTCAACGCAGATCGCTCTCTTGAAGGAATGGCTCGAAGCCAGCGGCTACGCCGTGATGGGGACCGGTCTGCGCCGCTCGAGTCTGGCTGGGCGTGGCATCGAACGAGCAAAACGCGGACATACGCTCGATCCCATGACACTCAACCTCTTCTATGCGACCGATTTCTGCGACCGGATGGAGCACGTCATTCTGCCCGGCCTGCGTGCCGGTATGGTCGTCCTGACAGACCGCTATATCTTCTCCCTGATCGCGCGGGCGGTGGTGCGCGGCGTCAATCGGCGCTGGATCGAGGACGTCTTTGGGTTCGCGCTGATTCCCGACATCGTCTTCTACCTCGACATTGACGTCGAGCGGCTCCTTCCGCGCGTACTCAACAGCACGGGGTTCGACTACTGGGAGTCAGGACAGGATTTCTTGCGGGGTCACGACGTCTACAAGAACTTCATCCGCTATCAGTCAAAGCTGCTGCCTGAATTTCAGCATCTGGCCAAGCAGTACAACTTCAACGTCATCAACGCGCGACGTAACGTCCTCGACATCTTCGAGGACCTCAAAAGTGGCATCAGCACGGTGGTCGAGGACATGATCGAGGAAGTGCCAATCACGTTCGACGAGATTACGCTGAACCCAGCTTCCGCGCAACTTTAGGGGGGAGCCACCAGCGCAGCGTCATGATTCCACCCGACAACCTCTGCTCCGACCGAAAACAGGCGGCGCCACCCTTCTTGAAGGGCTGAGCTGGTCCGCCCGTGCCCGACAGCAGCGTACCTGCGAGCTCTCCGAGCAGTGGTTCATGTCCCACCAACGCAACGACCTCGCTCGCGTGATGCTCCTGTAGGAACGAAATCACCTCCATGGGGTCGTGTGCGGGCTCAAGCACCTCGCAGGTTGCCGGCTGCGGCCACCCCGCTACGTCCTCCAGAATTCTCGCTGTCTGCATGGCTCGCACGTACGGACTGCTGAGCACCGTATCGACCGACGTCGCAGTTCGTCCCAAACCTCGCGCCGCTTCCTCGAATTTCGCAATCCCGGCGGGAGTCAATGGCCGGTCACTGTCGTCGGGCCAGCGGAGCGGGTCGCGTTCGTAGGCAATGGCATGACGCACCAGAATTAGATCCACGAATTTCCTCCCGCTTCACCGGTCGCGCCATCACCTGGCTCGGCGTCCGCATCTTCAAGAGCGTTTGGTGCCTCGCCACCAGTTGAAACCGGGGCGCCGCGTCGCGGACGTCGCCTGGCGCGTTGATTGAGCTCCTGTTCGAGCCGGTCATAGCCCTTACCCGTGATGGGCTTGTACGTCTTGACAAAGCTGCGGCGCGACTCAATGACCACGTCCGCGTACCGCTCCGCGACACGACCCATGGCGAAGATCGTCGACCTCGGCAGTGAAACGTCGAGCGAGGTCGCAATCTCACGCAGATGCTCGATCGCAATGATCGCGTCCTGGTGCACTCCGAGAACATCCTGCACTTCAACGAGATGCCCGATGAACTCCTTGACCGTCTTGCCGTAGAGTGGACTGACGAATTCGAGGGCGTAGCGTAGCCGCTTTCCTTGAATACGCGCCTGGTGAAAGTCGACGTCGTCCGACGATGGACGCAAGCGATCGGCAAGCCGATGCAGTTTTCTGTGACGGCGCATGATCAGCGCGGGCGCGACCTGGACTGCCAGATCGGAGCCGTCGTCCGGGACTCCCGCGGACAGCAGATCGGAGAAATCGGACACCAGCCGATCGAACCGATCGGAGTCAAGGGATTCCAGCAAGCGCTCACGTGCGCCGTGGCGCCGCCGGTTGAGCTCCAGTAACAGCGGTTCGAGCGCGGTTGCGTCCGGATCTTCTAGCTTCTGCTGCCAGTCCCGCATGGCATCCAGCTGCACGTCGAGATCGCGCACCTCGCCGAGCGCCGCTGCAATCCACTTCAGCTCATCACCCACGTCTTCGAATCTCTCAGGCAGGTAGTCGGAAAAGAGCGACAGCGCGGCACGCATACGACGCGCCGCGACGCGCATGTCGTGCAGCTCTTCCACATCGTCACCGAGTCTGGTGCCAGGTTCGCGTCGCAGGAACTCGATGAAGTGACGCCGCAGCACGGCCAATGACAACTGGGTGATGGTCGACTGACGATCGAATGTCGTCGTTCCGACGTCTGGCGGTGCTGGGGGTTCTAATTGAAGAATCGACGTGCCAGTGAGGAACTTAGACGCCGCTGCCGGTCGCAAATTACACGCTTGAGCCATCGCGTCGACGAACGGTCTCAGTCTCTTGGTCTGCTCGACCGTCGTTTCCAGTTCGACGCGCATCAACTGTGATTGGTCCTCGAAAGTGTCGCCGATGAAGGTCGTGTTGTCGAGCGACAGCTCGCCAATCTCACGGCCCTCTCTCCAGAGTCGATAGCGCTTCCGGCGCGTGATGGCGGTGAATAGCGGACCGGTGTGGCTCCGACCGCGCATGGCCGCGACACGGTCACCAACCGAACCATGAATCTCGTCGATCGAATCGACCTCGGTTTCGAGCAGATGTTGAGTTACCTCGCGTCGCGCAGCGTAGCCGTCTCCGCGCCCGGTCAATGCCTTGAGCGTCAGATCGGCGTGACCTTGAAGGCGTCTCGAGCGGAGGGCGTAACCAGAACGATAGACCCGCCAATCAGGGGTATCGAAATAGGTATCCAAATGTTCTTCTGGCTCCGCGCTGGTAATCGCGATAGGAAGGGAAGCCGGTAGGTCGCGCAACCAGCGCTCGACAAGCCCGAGATCGTCGACGTCGAACTGCCACTCTACCTCGGTATGATCGTCATTGTCGGACATTCACGCTCCGCGTTTGTGTCAATGCCGTTGCGGCATCGAAATCGGTTTCAATCAGGTACCGGTTGACTCTATTGTGTCCTCTACCGGATCGGCTGCCAATGAAGAAGATGTTGAGCGTCTCCAGAGGGGTCAATTCAGCGGTTTGACGTGGGTGGTCGCTTCCATCAGAAAGCGGAGCCCAGCCATGGTGAAGATGAAGAGATAGGCGGCGATGAGCGCGCCAAAGGCAAAAGAGCTCAGATCGCGCATGGATCTGGCGCTGCTCTCCCGTCGACGAAGGAGGAGGAGCAGACAGATGGCAAGTTCGAAAACGACCAGGATCGCCGAACACACAAGAAAAACCGCAAGGATCGCATAGGCAGGCAGCCAGCCACTGGTGGTCAATAATCCAAAGAGGGCTATCGGAACGGCGACCAGTGCCAGTTCCCCAACGCCCCCCATGACCTTGTCGGGACGCTGTTTGTCCACGTGCCACAATATATTGACCGCGAGCAACCAAAGGAACACCGCCAGCGTTGTACCAGTGAGCGCTCCCGTCACGAATCGCAGGACGTTGTTCGGGTGATAGATGGTGAGGAGCTGCACGTCGTCGAGTGTCGAATTGATTCCGTCAATTCCCATGGCGACGATGAAGAGGGAAAGGACCGTCAGAATCGTCAGGGAGGGAACCCCGCTAGCCCGGAATCGACCTCGCCCTAGCAGATAGGTCTGGGTGATGAGGAAGCCGCCATAGATTCCGGTCATCCGCGAACCGAACGGAAGCCGATCTGACCCGAACCAGAATGAATGGCTCGGGCGCTGAGCGCAGAGGCCGTGGAGGATCGCGATCGACTTGGCTTCGATTGACCATGGTGCAACAACGAACATGGCGACCGACACCGCCAGCAACCCGGCAAATGCCACTCCCCAGCCCGGTCGCCTCACGTGGATGGTTGCACCCGATAAACGCGAAACGGCGCTCATCAGCCCTCTGTCCAGTCATCGGTTCGGTCAATACGCCTCACTATAGCAGAATCGTCGGCGCTGACATGGACCTTTGATTCATTGCATGTACGGTCAGAATGGCCGTACACTAGCCTCGGGGGACAATTGAGCGATGGGTACGTTTGGGCTCATGCGTCGGAGCCCGAAAGCGTTGATAACGTGACGCAGGGGACGGTAGTGTCAACGATAAACAAGGCGACCCTCTCAGAACGGTTCGATCGGCGGCGATTGTTCAAAATCGCTGGTGGGCTGCTTCTCATGAGCGTCGTCGACGTAAAACTCTCCAATCACGCTTCGGCCGAGATGACCCGCATGTCCTGGGTCGAAAGCGGAGTCTTCCCCAAACAAGGTACGTATCAATCATCGGTTTTCCAGGCATCGCAGAATTTCAACAGCGTCGAAGTCGTGTGGCAAGGCGATCTCCCAGAGGGAGCGGCGGCGAACTTCGCCGTGCGAGTCAGCACCGACGGAAGCAGCTGGTCTGACTGGATCGAGATGCACCTGGACAGTCACGTCCGCTCGCTGGATGACCCGCGCAAGTTCGAAACGCCTGCACTCGTCGCTTCGAGCAATTACGTGCAATATCGCGTCGATCTAGTGGCGAACAACGACGGCCATTACCCTACACTGCGCGAGGTCGATCTCGGCTGCGTCGACACCTCGGCGCCCGCACAGTATTTGGCGACCGGCAGCCAGAACCTGATCGATGGATTCATCATCCCGCGAGCGGGTTGGGGAGCTGACGAATCACTCCGCTATGACTCCGGCGGGAACGAGATCTGGCCACCCGAGTACCGGCCGATCCAGAAAGTGATCGTGCATCACACTGTCACGCAAAATCACGAGGCGGATCCGGCCGCGACTATTCGGGCCATTTACTACTACCACGCCATTACCCAGGGATGGGGCGACATCGGCTACAACTTCCTTGTCGACTGGCATGGCAACGTCTACGAAGGTCGTTTCGGCGGAGCCAACGTCGTTGGTGGGCACGCCCTGCAATACAACTGGGGCAGTCTCGGCATCGCGCTCACCGGCGACTTTTCGTCGACCCCGGTCGAGCAAGGGACACTCGATTCATTGGTCAAGGTGATCAAGGACCGAGCGAAGAACGTCGATCCCGCCGGCTTCGGATTCTTCATCGACAAAGACAACGTGCCGAACATTTGCGGGCACAGGGATGTCCTCTCCACGGAATGTCCCGGAGACGACGCCTATCAGGATATTCCCAACATCCGCGGTTGGTGCAAAGGAACGAACACTCCGATCTTTATCGGTCCGCAGGAAGTTGGCACGTCGAGCGCCAAGATTCTCTCGGTGGCATTCACGCCAAACCCGGTGTACGCCGGGACCGAGCTCCGCGCTGAGTTCGTCGTCCAGAACACCGGCACCACCACCATCAACACCCAGGGACCCGCCCCCGGATACAGCTACACCGAGGGCGAGGATTTCAACACGCAAGGCTATCCGAAGCTCGAAGGAATGTATCGGGTTGGGGTCGACTTCGCCGGCAATACGGGATTGGCGAATCCGTTCCGTTGGGGCTTCTCCGGACCGCTCAAGGCCGGGGAGAAGACGACGGTCGTCGGACTGATCCGTTTCAACACGCCGGGCGATTGGACGCTGAACGCCAGCATGGTTCAGGAATGGATTAGCTACCAGCAGGAGAACGTCTTCCCACAGAAGATCACGGTCTTGCCACTACCTACGGAGCCGCGACCGCAGATCAGCGATCCGTCTCTCACGTACGAATCGGTCACGGAACACAATGTCCCCACGGTCTTCCACGATTATTGGGGAGCGAATGGCGGACTGTTCCGCTTTGGTTATCCGCTAACCGAGCCATTCCTGGAGCAGTCGGCCACGGACGGCAATACATACAACACGCAGTATTTCGAGCGAGCCCGCTTCGAACATCATCCTGAGTTCGCTGGAACCCCGTACGAGGTCCTGCTCGGGCTGCTCGGCCGCGAGCGCACGGCAGATCGACTCAACGAGGATCCGTTCAAACCGACACCCCAGCCCGCGCAGAGTGCGGCCTATGACTTCTACGTTGAAACCGGGCATACCCTGAGCGGCGGATTCCGCGATTACTGGAACGCGAACGGCGGTCTCATGTCGTTCGGATATCCGATCAGCGAACAGTTCCAGGAAAAGAGCGAGACTGACGGGCAGATACATGCGGTGCAGTACTTCGAGCGGGTGCGTATCGAGTATCACCCGGAGAACAAGGGGACCGACTACGAATACCTGCTCGGACATCTCGGCCGCGAAATTCTGATCGACCGCGGCTGGCTCCAGCCCGACTCCTGATCCATCTACACATTTTGCGTCATTGATGGGTCGATCTTTCGCTGATCGGCCCTTTGTATATCCGAGTCTTCGCGTTCCAATCACGTCCGCCGCCAGACTCCTCACGGTGAGACGAACCTGTAACGTCTCGTCACGATCCACCGCTGCGCCTGTCACGCCTGAATGCTTACGATCCAAGTGGATGCCGGTATCCGGACATTGTGTCCTGGGTGACCGCCATCGGACCGAGGAGCCCACCATGGATCTCAAGCTTGGAAAGAAAGTCGTCAGCGTTGACGGTCGACACGTCGGACATGCCGACGCCTTCGTGCTGGACTACAACACCCGTAACGTGCAACACATCGTGGTTCGCTCTGGTCTTCTGTTGGAGCATGATCGACTCATCGATCGAGAGCTGGTAGATCACGTCGACGATGAAGGAACGATCTCCCTCTCAATACCAGTCGAACAGATTAAGAAGCAGCCGGAGTTTTTCGAACGAGAATTCGTCGTGGCGAAGCAACACGACCTCTCGGATATGCCGGATGAATGGGTCGGCTCTGGAACTGGAGCGCCACCCGTCTATTTTGGAACCGGGTCCGATTCGCTCGGCTATGGCCGAGGCGAACCATTCTACGGCTCCGCACCCGTTATCCCGCCTGAAACGCAGTTTCAAAGGAACATCGACGTGGAGGATGTGGTGGTCGATTCCGGAACCGCAGTCGTGACGAGCGATGACAAGACTATCGGGCACGTCGGCGAGGTCAGCTACGCGCCAGACGGGTCAATGACGGGCTTTGTCGTGCGGGCCGGCCACGTCTTCCATCACGACGTCGACATCCCGGCAGCGTGGATCAAAGTTATCGGCGCCGACCACGTGCGGTTGAGCGTCACGTCTGCCGAAGTGAGCGAGCCACATCCAGCAACATAGCCGTCGAGTCGAGAACATGGTGGCTACACGATCTTGGGGCAATGTGGGCCCGAGGGCCGGCTTAGTTGCCAAGGCCCTCGGGAGTGATCATTGTGGGTCAGCGTTCTTTACATGTCCTTGAAGACAGCGGCGGTCGCCTGGGTGATCAGCGGGAACTCGACCTGCTGTGCGGTGTAGACGCGGAACGCGAGGTAGAGCGACACGACGAACGGGACGAAATAACCCATCCACAAGATACATCCGAGGAGTGAGACGACCGACGTGATGGCAATATAAGCGCACGTGTAGAGAAAGTAATAGGCGAACGCGACGCCAAAGAAGATCAACCCTTGATACGCGTGGACCTTGTTGAATCGGCTATCTTTCATCGTCGTGACCAATACGATGATCGGAACGATCGGTGTGAAGATGTAGCCAATCGCGGAGATTAGCTTATCGTTCTCCGACTGCGGTTGAATCCCGGCGTAGATACCCTGCATCATCTCCCCCAATTCGATACGGACGGTGCACACTGGCTCGCCATCAAGTGCTCGAGGCACAGACTCGCGCGGTGAATTTCCGAAATGGGTTACGTTTGGCGAAGTGTATGGGCGACGTGCGCAAACGTCAACGGGTATCGTACAAACGCGCTCGTCGTCCGGTTGTCAGCCCTTTCACCTCCCCACTGAGTCAGCACCGATGCAAAACACATTGATTGGCCGATATACGTGGAGAGGCATCCTCATCTACTGGATGGGATGAACCCCAACCCGAGCCGTCTTAGCGAGCGAAACTGGCCCAACCCCACGATGAGATGGTCGACAACGTCGACGCCCAGTATCTCTCCAGCGCGGCAGATCTCGGTCGTCAGTGACACGTCGGCGGCCGACGGCGTTGGATCGCCAGACGGGTGGTTGTGCACCACGACGACTCCTGGAGCGTTTTGACGCAGCGCATCCTTGAAGACTTCGGCCACCCGCACTTGAGCGCTGTTCACGCTCCCCTGATAGACCGTCACCGTACGCAACACCCGGTTCTTGGTATCGAGCAGCACAACGCGTAGCTCTTCATGATCGAGTGCTGACATTTCGACTCCCAGAAGCGCAAATGCGTCTTCGGGTGACTGAATCTGCGGGCGATCGGTTGGGTTTGCGTCTTTGTAGCGTTGCGCCATCACCATGGCGGCCTTCAGTTTGGCTGCCTTGGCCTCCCCCAGCCCATGAGACCGCTGCAAATCGACCAGGTCGGCCCGCATCAGACCGGTCAACCCGCCGTACTCCTGCAAGAGCCGCCGAGCAACGTCGACCACACTCTCGCCTCGCACACCCGTGTTGAGGATGATGGCCACCAACTCGGCATCGGTCAGCGCTGATGGGCCGCGCAGGCGCAATTTCTCCCGCGGACGGTCGTCCACCGGTGTTTCACGCATCGGTTTGGATTGATAAGCGGGCCGCCGCTCAGTCTGTTCCAATCGCCGGTCCTTCAATTTGTCGCGCTTGCCGATACTATGGGGCATACGGCGTCCGTTCGCAATCCCCCGTCAGCACGAATCCTGAGGGCGTTCGACTCAAGATCCCGTGTTCGGCGGTAAGTCGTGGCGATCGTCCGGAGAATCCAATCGGCGCGTCACGGCGGCAAAATCTGCGGGTTCAGACAACCATTGTGTATACTTTCAGTGCGCCGCGCCGTGCCCTTTCCGGCGCGGCGATTCTATTGTCAGCAACAAATGGCCTCCGGCAGTGAGGATGAAATCGTGGTATTCAGCAGGCTCTTTCGCCGGCAGACCGAACCAGATCCTAAAATCGAAGCGGGTCTCAAGAAATCGCGCCGCGGCATCTTCAAAGATATCAGCGCCTTGTTCGAGCGGAGCGAGATCACCGAAGATCTGTTCGAAGACCTCGAAATGCTCTTGATCCAGGCCGATCTCGGCGTCGACACGACGCTCGAGCTGCTGAAGAACCTGCGCGACCGCATCGATCGAGAGAAAATTCGCCAGCCCTCCGACGCGCGCGAGGCGCTGCGAACCGAGATGATCGCACTCCTCAAGAACGCTACCCGCAACCGCAAAATCAAGATCTATCAGCGTGGCGTTCCGTTTGCGATCCTGGTCGTCGGCGTCAATGGAACCGGCAAGACGACCACGATCGCCAAGCTAGCCAAGTTTCACCAGGACCAGGGACGCAACGTGGTGCTGGTCGCGGGCGACACCTTTCGCGCGGCTGCCATCGAACAGCTCCAAGTGTGGGGCGAGCGGCTTAAGACAACCGTCATCTCGCACCAAGCCGGTGCGGACCCCAGCGCGGTCATCTTCGACGGCATGCAGGCCGCCTACAACCGCAACGCCGACATTCTGCTGATCGATACCGCCGGCCGATTGCACACCAAATACAACTTGATGGAAGAACTGAAGAAGATTCGCAAGGTGATTCAGCGTCACGTCGCGGAAGCCCCCCAGGAAGTGCTTCTCGTCATCGACGCCACCACCGGCCAGAACGGACTCGTGCAGGCGAAAAAGTTCGCCGAAGCGGTCGACATCACTGATATCGCGATTGCCAAGCTCGACGGAACCGCCCGCGGAGGTATCGCCTTCGCCATCTCTCGAGAGCTCGGCATCCCAATCAGCTACGTCGGAACCGGCGAGCAAGTGACTGAGCTGACCGAGTTCGAGCCTGAAACCTACGTCGACGCGCTCTTCTTTGGTGAAGAAGAGGAGGGCTAACCATGTTCGAGACACTCAGCGATCGTCTGAACGACGTCTTTCAACGCATTGGCAAGAAGGGTCGGCTCACCGAAGCCGACGTTGACGAGGCCATGCGCGAAGTTCGACGCGCGCTCCTGGAAGCCGACGTCAATTTCAAGGTGGTGCGGGACTTCGTCAGCGCTGTGCGCGAGCGCGCCGTTGGTGAAGAGGTCCTCAAGGCCCTCACTCCCGCTCAGCAGGTCATCTCGATCGTCAACGAGGAACTGATCAAAGTCCTCGGCTCCGAGCGTGTGCCGCTCGAGACCGCTTCTCCGCCACCGACGATCATCATGCTGGTCGGTCTGAACGGCGCGGGTAAGACGACGCACGCCGCGAAGCTCGCCAGCCACCTGAAAAAAGAGGGGCGCAAGCCGCTGCTCGTCGCGGCCGACGTGTATCGCCCAGCGGCGATCGATCAACTCCAAACGTTGGGCGGGCAGATCAACGTGGCGGTCCATGCCGAAGGGACCGACCAGAGCCCGATCAAAATCGCCCAAAATGCGATCAAGGAAGCCAACGACAACGGGTACAACCCCGTCATTATCGATACTGCCGGTCGTCTGCAGATCGACGAACGCATGATGGTGGAGCTCGAGGAGATCACCAAGGCGGTGAGTCCGACCGAGACGCTCCTGGTGGCCGACGCCATGACCGGTCAAGAGGCGGTCAGCGTGGCGCAGGAGTTTCACCGGCGCCTCGAGCTTACCGGACTGATCCTGACCAAGATGGATGGCGATGCCCGCGGTGGCGCCGCACTGTCGATTCGCTCGGTCGTTGGAGTGCCGATCAAATTCATCGGCACTGGCGAGCGGGTGGATGCATTGGAGCCGTTCTACCCCGATCGCCTGGCCTCACGCATCCTGGGCATGGGCGACGTCCTAACGCTGATCGAACGCGCGCAGAGTGAGATCACCGAAGAGGAGGGCCAGGAGCTTCAGGAGAAGATGCTCACCGGCACCTTCAACCTCGAAGATTTCCTCAGTCAGCTGCAGCAGATCAAGCGCATGGGACCGCTCTCGCAGATCCTGGAAATGATTCCGGGAATTGGACAGGCGGTCCGCCAGCAGAACGTGCAGATCGGTGACGACGAGTTCAAGCACATCGAGGCCATGATCCACTCAATGACGTTCGAAGAACGACGTCATCCGGAGATCATCAAGCCGAGTCGGCGCAAGCGCATCGCGGCTGGAAGCGGCACGACGCAGGCCGACGTAAATCAGCTCCTCAACCAGTTCAAACAGATGCAAAAGATGATGGACCAGATCGGCCAGATGGGTGGAGGAACGCGACGCGGCCGCCTCAAGGGACTGTTGAGTGGCAACCCGTTGGGCGGCATGAATCCGGCCGACCTCGAAGCCATGATGCAGAATGGCGGCATGCCCACGCCGGGACGAACGCCTGCGCCCAGTCGCCCCGCGAGCCTGCCGCGCAAGAAGAAGAATCGCAAGAAGTCGAAGGGCCGTCACCGATAGCACGGCACGTCTCGGTATCGCTTCAATCATGACCGCTGCACACGGAGAGGTTTAGATGCAGTACGCCGTGACGCAGGGAGAATCGACCTCCTGGGTCGAGCGGATCCTGGGGCTTCCTCTCTTCTACAAAGTGCTGATCGCAAATTCGACGATCGTGGTGGTCGGCGCGGTATTCGGCACCGGTCTGACGCTGCGAGCGGCGCGCGAAACCGGGTCGCTCTACAGTCTCGTCGCGCTGTTCGCCGTCATCGGCACCCTCACCAGCATCGCCGTCAACTGGTTTGTGTTGCGTGCCGCTTTGCGCCCACTGCTCGTCCTGGAAAAGACAGTGGACGAAGTTCGGCGGGGCAACTTCAGTGTGCGGGTCAAGAAGGTCGGCGTCGGCGACCCCAATATCGACGTGCTGACCGACACCTTCAACGGGATGCTGGACGCGGTCGAGCGCTATCGCACACAGATCCATGAAATGTCGGTGCGGGCGCTCAGCGCGCAGGAGGAAGAGCGCAAGCGCATCTCGCGCGAGTTGCACGACGACACCGCGCAAGCCCTGACCGCGCAACTGTTGCGTTTGAAAACGATCGAAGCCACCGGGGGAACGCTCGACCCAAACGGGCTGACCCAGCTGATCGAATTAACCGCCGAAACGCTCGAAGACGTGCGCCACATGGCCCACGAGCTGCGTCCGCCGAGCCTCGACGACCTGGGGCTGATGGCCTCGCTCGAAGGTCTGGTGGCGCAATGCCGCGAGCGATTCGATATGCCCATTGTCTTCTATTCGGACGGCATCAAACAGCGACCGAGCGCCGACATCGAGTTGGTCGCCTACCGCATCGTGCAAGAAGCGTTGACGAACGTCGCTAAACATGCCGGGGAGTGCGACGCGACCGTCTCGCTGCGCAATTATCGCAACACGTTGTGGATCCGTGTGACCGACAACGGTCACGGCTTCGACATGGGTTCGCTTGATCGGGATGACGGTAGCGGACTCGGTCTCTTCGGCATGCAGGAGCGAGCTGCACTGGTGGGCGGCTCAGTCTCAGTCACATCCACCCCTGGCCGCGGAACCGAGATCGAGGTTCGCGTGCCATTGGCGGCATCATTACCACCGGCGACTGTTGGAGGAGAACATTCATGACATCGATCAGCACCCGCCTCATCAGCGTCGTGCTCGCTGACGATCACGCCATCGTGCGCGCTGGTTTGCGCGCGTTGCTGGAGGCACAACCAGACATCGAAGTCGTTGGAGAGGCTGGCAACGGAGAAGACGTCGTCGAACTCTGCAAAAAGGCAACACCGGACATCGCCATCCTCGACATCTCGATGCCGGGCGGCGGACTCGAAGCCACGCGCAAGATATCGCGCCTAGGGCTATCGACGCGCATCCTGATCCTGACGGTCCACGCCGAGGAGCGCTATCTGCTGCCGGTGCTGGAATCAGGTGGATCGGGCTACGTGCGTAAATCGAGCCTGCACACAGACCTGATCGACGCCATTCGCATGGTCTCGCGCGGCGAGGTCTTTCTGGAGCCCGCGGCGACGCGCATGCTGCTCAAGGGATATCTCGACCGGGCGCACGACGGACGCGAGCTCGACCCGGGCAAGCTCCTCTCGGAGCGCGAGCGCGAGGTGCTGAAGCTGACGGCCGAAGGGTTTACGGCGCAGGAGATCGCCGACCAACTGTATCTCTCACCGAAGACGGTAGAGACGTATCGGCACCGCATCATGCAGAAGCTGGGCTTCAGTCATCGATCGGAGCTCGTGCGCTATGCGTTGCGCGCCGGTTTGCTCGATCCCACGGCGGAGTAAGCGTCAATCTCAAGCACGCCTCGCGATTAGCGGCACTTCACACACCCCCGGGACGTTATCAACGCTCCGCCGCGCGCGCATTTGATGCACCGTCACGGAGACGTTGAAGTCGCGTGGATCGGGCCATGGACCGGCGTGAAACGTCATGGAATCGGTCCAGCCACGCTCGGTCGCGCGTTCGTTGAAGCGCTCGGCGACGTTGCGCCCCGGCTCAGCCAACCAGAAGAGTCCGCCGGGTTCGACCAGCCACTCGATCAGGTCGAGCATCGGCTCGATGTCCCGCTTCTCGTACAGGACGTCAGCCGCCAGAACCACGGGAAAGCCGATCGCAACCAGGTCTCGAAACTCTCGGAAGGGTCGCGCCAGTTGAGCGTGAACGGGTCTGGCTCGCGACCGGAGTTGCTGAACGGCAGTTGTAGCGACAAAGGAGCAGCGATTCGGGCGAGTAGTCGGCCACGGTGAGATTGGCGCCAGATCTCAGCGCGGCACTGGCGGTCACGCCTAATCCCGCTACCGATCTCGATGGCCCTTCGTCCGCGCACCAGCTCCGGGTGAGCCATGATCTCATCGGCCAGTGCGATGCCGCTGGGCCATATCTCCGCCCAATAGGGCAGGTTTTGCTCCGGGTCACCCGCCGCGGCATCGAGCAGCACTCGAAATCTTCCGGCATGGTGATGCGCATCTCTGGCGCCACTTGCGGGTAGCGCGAACTCGACGGTCTTCAGCGCGCCGACCGCCGCTTCGATCTCGCTGCCGCAGACTGGTTGATTCGGACATCGAGCGGACTTTGCTCCTGTTGGATGTCGAATGGGCAGGCTTCGCACCTGCCCATAGAATGATTCTGTGTTGTTCTACCAGGATGTGACTGGGTCGTACTGGCGCGTAAGCGTCTACACCGTCTTGGCGAGCTGGCCCACCTTGCGGATGCCGACTGGCACCGGTCTCCGCCGACCTTGATCTCCTCCGCATGGAAGCCGTCACGCTCCGGCGAACCGGCTTCCAGTACGGCGAACCTTTTAGGCCGGTTATTTTGGCTCACCGCAAGCCGGAGCAGAGGGTTAACCATCGACAAAAGGAATGGGTGAGAAAGAAGGTACTTAGGCAGGCGGTGTTCCACAGCTGACCGCGCACATTCATTTATCGGGGATCATCAGATCGCATCGTCCAAATTCTTAAGCCGGTGTTCGGAAGAAAGGTCACTCACGAATTTTTCGATAGTTGATACCGGGAATCTGGGCTTGACGTCGTGAACCTTGCAGATCAGCTATTCTCTTGACATCCTAGTGTTCGCACTTCGCTGAATCTCTATCGACGTACAGAATCGTCGAGATCAGTTCGAGAGTACTTGCAGAATATTGCCCGAATTCACTCACAACTTGGTTGATCGCATGCTCGCTATCAGCAAGAAACGTTTGGGCCTTTCTTTCCAACTTTTTGGATTCGGCGCCAGGCGATATTCTGTATCCACCAGTACCGGGTTCATACCGCACCGAAACACCGTTGAACAGCGACACAACATCAAGATCGGATAAGAGCTGAGAACTAAATGGCCCGTAAGTATAAAGCTCGAAATCGTACCCTGGATTGACGCCGTAGAGCACGTGAAGAAGATAAACGAGCTTTTGGAGCACCGTTCGTCCAAACTGAGGCGATACGCCGTCGAGCTTCGTGGCCAAGCATGCAATGAGACCGTAACGAGTCCATAGCGACATTTCACCAGGCGTCAATTTCCCGCCCTCCGCTCTCGCAACCTCTCATCGACCAACCTCTTTGCCTCGTTCCGAAACTGCAGTGGAACATAGATCCGCGACTGATTTATCGATTTTAAGATGTTGAACGACATTCGACAAACTCGATAGAGGCACTGCCCGAGGACTCTGTGATTCATCGCGAAGAATTATTCTGATGTCTTCGTCGCCAGACTTGTACCACGACGTCTGCGAAGAATCCATGTACGGCGAGTAAGACTCCAAGTCGTCAACCAACCCTTCTGTCCACTCAGACTCGTCTATATCTGGGTTTTCCGAGGTTTCGTGGACGCGTCGGTCATGTTTCCTCGAGACGAGAACTTCACCGTCTCGACCTCCATCTCCGCTGCCGACAGCGCCCAATACCTTCCAATCGGTCCACGTCAAGTACCTATGCAAGTTCTCCGCCGATGTCGGTCCTGGGAACAAACCGTCCGAATAGGCGCTATCGTCACTTGCGGAAGAATGCAACAAATTAGAAAGGACGCCGTGAAGGTGATGATCATATGATCTTCGCGTATGCTGAAAATACACCTGCGTGAACATCATATACCGTGCCAAAATCAATCCCTCTGCAACGTGAACTCCACCTTCTTCAACTCCGAGAACTGGCGCACCCGATTCTGGATCAAAAGCTAGGTTTAACGTTGTTAGTAGACGGCCCAAATCGAATCGACCGTAAGCTACACCGGCGTGATATGAGTCTCGCAGCAAGTAG
Organism: uncultured Chloroflexia bacterium; assembly: GCA_963815715.1. Classification (GTDB taxonomy): domain Bacteria; phylum Chloroflexota; class Chloroflexia; order Thermomicrobiales; family Thermomicrobiaceae; genus CALAGB01. The sequence goes on from CAWFHU010000003.1 coordinate 315,820, forward strand.
TCAGCCCTGTCAGCATCGAGTTGACTTGAGATCAGCTCACGCCAGAGAAGCGACCGTCCTATGACGCCAACTCGGCCGACCAGGAAATCTGACACTTCTTTCGCGGAAATGTGAAAGTTCTCGTTCTGAGGATGCGAGTCGATTACGTCAGTCATCAGTAGTTCGATCAACGCGGCGGAATAATCTTCGTGCCTGTAACGCGTTGACGAGACGGGATTTACTGGCATTAGTTCTTCGGCGGCATGAGAAAAAGGCGCATGCCCCACGTCGTGAAGAAGGCTTGCGATCCTGACCAACACCTTGTCTCTCGCCAGCCCGCTCGAATTGTAGTCGAGTTCGCTCCCAAGAAACGTAGATGCGGAATCAACAATGCGGTCGTACATCTGGCTTGCGACATGCATTACGCCGAGAGAGTGCTCGAAGCGCGTATGCATGGCCGAGGGGTAGACCATATCTGTCCAACCAAGTTGACGGATTCGACGTAACCGCTGAAAGACCGGATGGTCAATTATGTCTCGTTCCCAGTCACTGAGCGGAATGAACCCATGAATTGGATCGCGGATCTCTATGGAATCCTCCAATGCATTGCTTGATCGATCTCCGCAGTGGTTGGTCCAACCGTGGCCGTTGGCAATCGACAGAACCGATCTCTACCGATCGAGAATCTCATTGCTCGGAAGATACACTCTCCCACGCTCAGCAAGAGCGTGAATCTTCTTTCGAATCAATTCCGCCATCTGAATTCGACACTCGAGAACGGCAACCAAATCGGAGGCGTCAGCAATTACGAACCTTGGGCTCTTACCAACTCGAATGGCCGCCAGAGCCTGTTCAGAGACGCCGAAAATAGACAAGAAAAGGCCACGAGTGAAGCTTGACTTCCCATCTATCTTGCCTTGAAAAACTAGGAGATCCGCTTCGTTGCTTGGCTGCTTTTCCCATTTCGCCTCAAGCAGATAGATCTCGTTATCCAGAACAAACGACCCATCAATTTCCTCTCCAATGACTCGAAACGGGGTCCCAGCGCCAAGGCCCTCGAGGACAAAAATCTCGTACAGGATCGTTTGCAATCCCCTGCCAGCCTTCTGTCGATCGCTGTCCCATGCAAGCCCGTAGAAGCGCTGTCGCAGTTCGTCCATCGCTTGCTGTTTGCGGGACTGGTCAGGAGAGTAAGCAAACTCGGGGGTGTTGGGCGGAGTACGTTCCGCGTCATAAATGGAATTCTCGGTGGGAAGTCCAGAAAGAAATGCTTGGTCCAGTAACTCCGGGAACTGGAAATCAACCTTTCGAAGGAGAACATTGAGCCTTTCGATTTCGTCTCTCGTTATCGGAGCACCGCTTTTGGACGTATAGATTAGCCCTGCCTTCACAATGTTCTCAACGAGCCGCTGAAAATGCCCACGCTTATATTCGAGCGTCTGTGAAAGCAAATCCGCAATTGCGTTCTTCTTGCTGCCGGGCCGCCAGAATCCACCTACATCCGCATCGTCGGCAACACTGCCAAATGTAACGTGCCCAGTCCACTGTGATGACCCGGAAGCAGGTAGAAACCGATACAGGAGCTCTGCCATTTCCGAACACGCTTTGTGTTGGGCAAGCGTCAAAGCCACAGTGACACTCCGTGCTCACTTTTTCGAAATTGACTCGCGTGCTTGAATATACAAGAAACGCGGAGCGATTTCTCGTTCCGCGTTCGATGTATTGGTTCGGACAGTATCCGTAATCGGAGCTTCAGGTCAGTCCGCCTCCGCTTTGGCGAGTTGGCCGACCTTGCGGATACCGACCGAAACGCGATCGCCACCGACCTTGATCTCCTCCGCGTGGAAGCCGTCGTTCTCGGGCGAGCCAGCCTCAAGCGCCTCCGAGAGGGTCTCACCCTTGATATAGTCGGCGAACCGGTCAATCGACTCCGCGACCTCTCCGTCGGCCTGATAAACCGTCGAGATGGTGTCCTCGATCTGCAGACCGGCATTCTTGCGGGCGTCCTGCACGCCACGCACGAAGTCGCGCGCCAGTCCTTCGAGCCGTAGCTCGGGAGTGATCTCGAGATCCAGCGCGACCATGTAGTCGCGGTCCTCGGCCACCGAGAATCCGTCACGGCTGCGAACTTCGACGAGCACTTCATCCGGCTCGATCTCGAGCGTCTCGCCGTCGACCGTGAGCTGAAACACGCGTCCGGCGCGCTGCAGCTGTGCTAGTCGAGCGGCGTCTGCTCCCTGAATTGCCTGGCGGACCTTCCCCAGCTTGGGTCCATATTTCGGTCCGAGCAGCGGCAGGTTCGGCCGCACCGAATAGCTGACATACTCGTCCGGATTGTCGACCGTCTCGAACTCCTTGACGTTCAGCTCATCAAGCAACTCATCCTTGAGACGCTCGATCGCCTGCGTGCTCCCCGCCTGCCGCGATCCGACCAGGACACGTCCGAGCGGCTGGCGCACTTTGACGCCGGCAGCGCTGCGCGACGAGCGTCCGAGACCGACGACGTGCAACAGCGCGGTCATATCGCGACTCAGTTCGGCATCGATCTTCGCTTCGTCCACCTCTGGGTAGCTCGTGAGATGGACTGAGCGCGGCGCGCTGGTGTCGACGGTGCAGACCAGGTTCTGGTAGATCTCCTCGGTCACGAACGGGATGAACGGCGCCAGCAAGCGGTTTACGCTCTCCAGCACCTCATAGAGGGTCAGATAGGCCGCCACCTTGTCGGCGTCGCTCTCCGTCTTCCAGAAACGCCGTCGATTGCGCCGGATGTACCAGTTGGAGAGCTCCTCCACCACGAACTCTTCAATTGAGCGCGCCGCGGTGAGGGAGTCGAAATCCGACAGGCTTTTGCGCACGACGCCGATCAGCTCTTGCAGGCGCGAGAGGATCCAACGGTCGAGCATCGAGCGCTCGGCCAAAGGCACGTCGTGCTCGGTCGGATTGAAGCCATCCAACGCGGCGTAGTTGGCGAAGAAGGCGTACGAGTTCCACAGCGGCAGAATGAACTGACGTCGTGCCTCGTCGCCGAGGTGATAACCGAAATTCAGGTTCAACGCCGGATTGTGTTTAAGAAAGAGCCAGCGCATGACGTCGGTACCCATCCGGTCGGCCGCGTCCTCAAACCAGATAGCGTTCCCCTTGCTCTTGTGCATCTCCTCACCGTTCTCATCGCGAACCAGCGCGAATCCGAGGCAGGTAAGGTAGGGAACCCGTTCGGTCAGAACGGTGCTCTGCGCCAGCATCGAGTAGAACCAGTTGCGGAACTGGCCCGGGAACGATTCCGTGATGAAATCGGCCGGAAACCACTCCTCCCAATACTCCGGATCGTCACGGTAGTGCAGGGTGGAATAGGGGACGATTCCGGCATCGAGCCACGGATTACCGACATCCGGGATGCGCGAGGCGACCGCGCCACATTCTGGACAGCGAACTTTGACCGCGTCGACCCAGGGCCGGTGCGGCGTATGCCCTTCGAATTGATCCCAGCCCTCAATGGCACGTTCCTTGAGCTCGGTCTCGCTGCCAATGACGTCCCACCAGCCACACGAGCACGCCCAGATCGGCAACGCCAATCCCCAGTAGCGCTTCTTGGAGATCATCCAATCGTCCATATTGCGCAGCCAGTCGAGCTCACGCTCCAGACCGAAGTCTGGGATCCAGTGGATCTGCCGCGTCGTCTCCATGACTTCTTTACGCCAGGGATCGACGCTGATGAACCACTCGTCGACCAAGCGGAAGACGAGGTCCGTGCCGCAGCGCCAGCAGGTGGGATAGCGGTGCGTATGATCGTAGGCGTAGTAGAGCAGGCCCTTCTCGCGCAGGTTATCGATGATCGGCTCGGCCACGTCTCCGACGTACATGCCGGTCAGCCAGTCGAATCCTTCAACGTAGTGTCCGCTTTCATCCAGCGGCGCGACGACCTGCAGATCGTGCTCTCGCCCCAGTGCCTGGTCCTCGCGACCAGCCCCCGGCGCGGTGTGGACGATGCCGGAACCTTCGGTTGCGCCTACCTCATTCCACGGGATGACACGATGCTTGATCTCGCGCTCTGCGGGAAGCTCGTCGAATGGACCGCGATACGTCCAGCCCACCATGTCATTTCCCTTGACCTCGCCCACGATCTCGTGCTCGCCACGGATCGCGTTCGGGATGGCATCTTTGGCGACGTAGTAGACCGCGTCGCCTTGCTTGACCTTGGCATAGGTCAGATCGGGTTGAACCGACGCCGCTACGTTGGCCGCGAGGGTCCAGGGCGTCGTTGTCCAGACCAGCAAGTACTCACCCGGTCGATCGTCGAGCGGGAAGCGGGCAAAGAGGCTCTTGTGGGTTCGATCCTTGTACCCCTCGCTGACCTCCATCTCGGAGAGGCCGGTGGCGCAGCGCGGGCACCAGGGCATCACGTCGTGCCCGCGATAGATCCACCCATCCTCGTGACACTTCTTCAGAAAGAGCCAGATGGTGTAGTTGTTTTCGTCCGACATGGTGTAGTAGGAGTCGTCCCAGTTCATGAAGTAGCCGAGACGTTTGGACTGCTCTGTGATGATGTCAGCGAACTTCCAGACCCGCTCTTTGCACTTCTCGACGAACTTGTCGATGCCGTAGCGCTCGATGTCCTGTTTCGAGTTGAAGCCAAGCTCTTTCTCGACCTCGACCTCGACCCACAGCCCCTGGCAGTCGAATCCGTTCTGGTAGCGCTGCTTGTCGCCCAGCATCGTGTGGTAGCGGACGTAGAGGTCTTTGTAGGTGCGTCCCCAGGCGTGATGCACGCCCATCGGGTTGTTGGCGGTAATCGGGCCGTCTAGAAAAGACCAACGAGTATCGGACGCGTCATTCTTATGGATGTATTCGTCAACGACTCCGCTCTCGTACCACCACCCGAGCGTCTCGCGCTCTTTGGCTGGGAAATCGACCTTTGTCGATACCGTTTGAAACACCGGCGACCTCCGATTTCGCGAATTCAGTCCTCGGCCGGCCCACGATCACCGGCTGTCTCATGCACAAACAAAAGCCCCGCCCTCGAGAAGAGGACGGGGTTCACCCGCGGTACCACCTCAGTTGACTCACACACGGCGAGTCCACTCAGAGAGGCGCCAGTTTCGATGATCAGCCCGGGGCGCCTCGGTCGCGGTAACGGGCGACAAACCCGGCCACGTCTACTTGCTGCGCGTCAGCGTTCGGGTGGCGGCTCGGGAAGGATGTCTCGCGAGGTTTTCCGTGCCCGGCTTGCACTATCTCGGGCTCGCTGATCGGGTCATCCCGCGGACGCGTTTCCGTCAAAGCCGATCCTGTGTCAAATATGAATTCTAACAGCGAACGCAATGGCCATCAATCAAACCGTCAGCGCGCGGAATGCCAGCAACGATAGTCCCAGTCGTGGAATTTTGGTGGTATTATGAAAAGTAGAAAGTTGAACGTGAGGCGTAACATGATGACATTCGTCTGGATTTTGATCGGCATCGCAATCATCATCTTGCTGATGGTGATCGTCGCGAAGTTCGGCGGTAAAGGTCACCTCGACGTGGAGCGATCCCAGAACCACTATCTCGGTGAAGTAGAGACTCGGGCCCGTTTCCCCTGGGGTTGATTGATTGACGGCGCCGCACCTGTACATGCGGGGCCGTCTCGATTCCCTAAGACTCAGAGCTTACGTCCACTGGTGGCTTTCGTCACCGCGCTGGCGATGAATGCCAGGATGATCGCTCCGAGAAACGCCGGAATGATGTTGATTCCTGCCAGGCTCGGTCCGAACCCACCCAGAATCAATCCACCGACCCAGCTTCCAACCAGACCGGCGACGATTGCGCCCAGCCAGCCATACGGCAGACGGCCGGGAACGATTTGATCGGCGATCCACCCAATGATGCCAGCCACGAAGAGCATGACGATCAGCCCAACGAGGTTATAGGTCAGCCAAATTCCGATCGCCAGCAAGATCAGCAGAACGATCAAGACGACCGCAACGACCATGCGACGACTCCTCCCACAATGTGAGCCCCGGTCCGCGCTGCCAATCGCTGGCATCCAACACATTCGACCGGAACCCCTATGACTCAATTCCCACCCATTAAACATCACCTGGGTACTACGTGAAGCGCTACCGAGTCCGGAATCGCCCGTTGTATTGTTATAGGGAAACTGATTGGCCCGGCGAATTGAGTTTCGACCGGAATCCGATGTGGGGGCATCGGGCGTCCGGCGCCAATCAGGTGGGAAGGGAATCTCGATCATGCTCGATCGCCTGCTGTCGCGGGCCTATCGGCCGGAATCGCTCACTCGCCTCATCGCGCTCCTCATGGTGTTGTCGCTGGCGCCATTGTCGACGATCTCGAGCACCCCAGCGGCCGCCGCAACGGACGATACGGCGCAGGCGTTTACCATGATCAATCAATACCGCTCCTGGCTGGGACTGCCACCCATGACGCGCAACCCGAAGCTGGACGCATCGGCACAATCTCACGCTCGCTACTACCAGCTCAACGTGGGTGATCCGAGCCTCAGCGGGATGGGACTGCATGAAGAGCAGCAGGGCAAACCGGGCTTTACCGGCGCCGACATGCAGGATCGCGTCGTCGCGCAAGGCTACGGCGGCTGGGCCAACGAGAACATCGGGCTGAGTGGTTCGATGGTCACCAGCGTCGACTGGTTCATCGGCACCATCAACCACCGTCTTACGCTGATCGACCCGCGCTACACCGATATCGGGCTCGGCATGGTCAACGACAACGGTGTCAAGATCGAAGTAATCGACGTCGGCGCGCCCGTGTGGACCAATACCGCCAAGCCAGACTGGGTCGCCTGGCCACCGGATGGAACCTCAGGTGTCTCGTCAAGCTTCTGGGGCGAGACGCCGAACCCGTTCCCGAGCGCGAGCTACCCCGTCGGTTATCCCATCACGCTGAAGTACCACGGCGCGGGCGATGTTTCGTTCGATAGCGCGACACTCGCGGCCAACGGACAGGTCGTGCCCTCCTTCTCGTCAGTCGGCAACGGCTGGCTCACGACTCGCACCGACATGATCTCCGCACAAGCGCCACTTCAGCCGGGAACGCGTTACACCGTTACCGTGACCGGCACGGCGAATGGGTCGGCCTTCACCAAGTCCTGGTCCTTCTTGACCGCGACCGAGGGAGGTGATCCACTCGCACTCTCCGCCGTTCCTGCTTCTGCCAACCTCCCGAACGGAGTCGCCAAAGCCGATGCCGCCGTGCAGAGCATCTGGTGGACCTCTGATGGCGCGGTGCAGGCACTCACCGACTCACGCACCTGGTTGTGGGGACCCGACGTCATCGCGTCCCAGACAGAACCGTATGCCGAATCGCCGGGCGGTTCTCGTAAGGTTTATTACTTCGACAAGAGTCGCATGGAAATTACCGATCCAAACGGCGATCGCTCTTCGGAGTGGTTCGTGACCAACGGCTTGCTGGTGCGCGACATGATTCAGGGAGCCATTCAGGTTGGCAACACGTCATTCCAGAAGTCGTCGCCCGCCAGCGTGCCGATCGCCGGAGACGACAGCGCAAATCCAAATGCGCCAACCTACGCGAGCCTGCATAACCTGACGTCCCTCGGCAACGGCTATTCGCAGCCGGACAAGACCGGTCAATCGGTGCAGAGCACGCTGGCCAAGGATGGAACGGTCGGACAGAACGCGACGCTCGGCAAAACGACAAACTATGCCTATTACGACCAGACCACTGGAATCAACGTCGCCGGCGTCTTCTACGACTGGATGACATCGCAGAGCTGGCAATGGATCTACGTCCTCGGTCACCCGATCAGCGAGCCATATTGGGTGCAGACCAACGTCAAGGGTGCGAACCAATGGGTGCTGGTGCAGGCGTTCGAGCGCCGCGTGGTGACCTACACACCAGCCAACGATCCGAACTGGCAGATCGAGATGGGGAACGTCGGCCGCGCCTACTATGAGTGGCGCTACGGCACCCCGCCGCCGACGCAGTAGCCGGTGTCAAACGACACAGAGTCAACGTTGTCGTGGGCAAAGAAACGTTACAACTTTGGCCGTCGAGAACTGGTGTTGCTGATTGTCTCAGTCGCTCTGCTAATAGGTGGGTTGATTGTCGTCTGCCGCCTGCTGGGTTTTGGTGAATTCGACGGACCACCTGTGTTTTCACCGGACGGCCGCTTCGCAATCTCAGTCACCGAAAGCAATTGCGGTGCGACTTGCTCGTTCAACGCCATGTCCGTTATGAAAGACGAGATGGATGGCGGTCGAGTCACTACATTGGTTCGCGGCGACATCCATCCGTGCGCGATGATTTTCACCTGGGACGGGTCCCAGCACCTGACCGTGCAATACGCGACGAAGGGCGTAGATCTCGGTCCGAAATCTTGGCATGGCGTCACAATCGACTACGAACTGGCTAACCTTCCGGCCTCCCAATGGGCGTCGGCTTGGAATGCTCCGGACCTCAGAACCTGCTACAGTAAGTACTATCACCAGTGATCACGCGCGCGAACTGGAAAACCACTAGAAGTCCACTTCTGACTACAATTCTGGGACCTCCAGCGCCTCGCGAATCACCGCTGGGTGATTGCTGGCAATGCCGTCCACGCCGACGCGCGCGAGTCGTAGCGCCTCGGTCGGATCGTCGACGGTCCAGGTGAAGACCTTCAGCCCGCGACCATGAAGCGTCTCGACGAGTCTTCCGTCGACTGAATCGTGATGCAGCATGACTGCCCCTGCCCTCGCCAGCGTCGCCATGAGCGGCAGCGAGAATCCCTCAAACCGCTTGAAGCTCTCGAACAAGCGATCGAACTCAACCGACGTTCTGGCGTGCCCGCGCGAGAGCCCCAACGTTGGTCCGAACGTCATGCCGGCAATGCGTCGCAGGCTCTGTATGTGTCCGCTGGAGATCAGCGCACTGTTCACGAGCTTGTGTCGCCGCAGGGCGTCAACCACCTCAGCTTCATAACCGTGCGTCTTCATATCGAGGTTGAACGGATGCGTGCGCCCGAATCGCTCGAAGAATTCGTCAAGCGTCAGCATCCAGGGGAGTTGGCGCCGGAGGAGATCGCTCGGTGTATCAGCAACCACCAGACGCTGCCTATCGTCATGAACGACCGGGTCGTGCAACAGCACAAGCGTGCCGTCTCCTGCCCGGCGAACGTCGAACTCGAGCATGTCGACGTCCAGCGACAGCGCATGTTCGAAGGCCGCGGCGGAGTTGTCCATCTCGTGCGGCCCGCCGCCCCGATGGGCGATGAGGAGCGGTCGGGAGCTCACGGCTACTGGTCGTCCAACTCGAGGAACGAGCGCAGTACACGGTAGACCGTGATAAGCCCGGTGAGATAGGCGAACCCGAGCAGATACGAGGCCAGTACGTCGGTTAGCCAATGATGACCGAGATAAACGCGCGACGGACCTACGAGTCCGATCACGGCTGCTGAGAACGCCGCGATCGCTCGTCCCGCTCGCCGGCTGCGAACGCTGGTAGTCCCCAGATATGCAAGAAAGCCCCAGAACGTGACGTAGTGGAGCGTGTGTCCGCTCGGGAAGCTCGTATCTCGAATGTCTGCCTCGACAATGCGAATCCGCGGATCGTCCGGCCGAGGCCGTCGAATGATCAGCTTCGTGAAAAAGCTGAGCAGGCTGCTCGCCCAGGCAACTGTCAACAAGAAGCTTGCCAACTTACGCCCGCGAAACCAAAAGAAGACAACCGATGCTCCTGGAATGAGCAGGCTCTGCGGCCGGAAGCCAAACCAGCTGATGGAGTCCATCACCTGCGCAATCGATCGGTTCTGCAGGCGTTGCAGTTTGATAGTCGCGTTGAAATCGGCTTTAGGTCGCGGATTGGCGCGCACGAAGAAAAGGAGTGCCAGATAGCCGACAAACGAGACGATCGCCGCTCCGATCAGAAACCTGTTTGAGCCTGGAGGCAGCGTCAGACGATCATTGCGCGTCTCGCGAGACACGTCTGTAACGGGAACCTTCACCGGCAGCCGCTATCAGTGATGGGACGCGCCACACGGCACGCACCGACGGAGCGATCTGCCCCACCCAGACGATTCAAGAATGAGGTGATCACACACGTCCGACACGACCGCCGCTAGAAACTGGGGAGAACGTTGAGATCGTATTCCGGCATGTCCATCTCCGGCGCGGCGTAACCCATGTCCTGGAGATGTCTGACTACCGTGACGATCACGTCGTCTGGCGTGGAGGCACCGGCCGTCACGCCGATGCGTTCGATCCCATCGAGCCAGTCGTCTGAGATCTCATCGGCTCGCTCAATGTGATAGCTGGGGATGCCGTAGCTGCGGCCGACTTCCGCCAACCGCGCGGTGTTCGACGACTTCTTGCCGCCGATCGCCAGGATGGCATCGACTTCGCGCGCCATCTTGCGCAACGCGTTCTGTCGTTCGGTCGTCGGTTCGCAAATGGTGTTGCAGATGCGAACTTCACCGCCATCACGAGCCACCATCGGGACGAGCTCTCCGACGAATTTGAGGAATTCGTCGACGTTCTTGGTCGTCTGCGACACGACCGCTACCTTGCGCGGTGGCTCCGCGTCGTTTGCCTCACCTTGACCGCGCCCGACGTGCCAGGGAAGGTCCTCGATGTGCTTGGCCGCCACGGCTCGGCTCGTGCCCGACCAGGAGATGATGCCGCGAACTTCAGGATGGTAGCCGTCGCCGTAGACGACGAGGTAATAACCCTGACGCGCCAGCTTCTGCCCGAGTCGCTGAACCTTGGTGACGAGCGGACAGGTCGTATCGATCAATTCGAGGCCGCGCGTCTTGGCGTCGTCGGTCCGCTCAGGTCCGGCGCCATGAGCGGTGATGGCCACACGTTTGTAGCCGCGCTGCTCGGCATCGCCGACCGTTTCCGCCGTCTCGATTCCCTGGGATTTGAGTCGTTCGACGATCTGAGGATTGTGAATCACGTCGCCGATGGTCGCCACGGGCTGCTCGACCGTGCCGGCTTTGGTGATGATGTCGATCGCGCGGCGGACGCCCCAACAATAGCCCATCTCTTCGGCAAGAACGATTTGTTTGGTCGTCATTGTTGGCGTTCCCAACCCCTCAGATCTGTTGATCACACGCGTTTAGTAGCGAATTAATGTCTTTCCATGGAGCTTGCTCTGATCGAGCTTTCCGTCCAGACTCGGGGCCAAATCGTTCGGCACGGTGATCGTGTCTGGATTCCCGTCGCTCACGTACATTATACCGGGATTCTGATCGACGAAGTCGAACCACTTGTCGATCTGATCACGACTCCCTCTGATGCGCGGTATCCAATAGGGGTCAAAATCGCTGTCGACCGGCGATGGCCCGGGATTGGCCCCCACCATCAGCGCCCCCTTGAATCCGTAGTGCTTCCCGTTCAGATCGAACCCCTCGAAGATGGATGTGTCTCCGTGATCCGGGTACTCGCCAAATGGCACGGAGATGATCTCCATCTGCGATCTGGAATCGAAATCGCGCATCATATCGACCGCGCTGCCAAGCTCATCCTTGATCTCATCGTCCGAGATGGTGCGCAGATCGATGTGATCCACCGTATGATCGCCAATTTCATACCCATGATCGAGGAGAAACTGCACCTTCTCCTTCTCAAACTTCTCTTGTCCAGCGGCATCAGGCCATCCGAACGGAGCTAGGGGCAGGATCGAGAAGAGACCGCCGCGACCGAAATCAGGGTGCTTCGTGAAGAAGTCTTCCATGATTCCGATGGCGCAATTTGGATCGACATGCTTGTCTCCCGCCGAATCGACGATGTAGTTGAACTGCGACACCGATCCATCGTCGAACGTCAAAATGACCGGGCGTTTTCCGGCGGGCGCCTTGATCGAGTCGGTGACGTAATCATGAATCGGGATAACGTAGAAATCGTGGTCGTAGAGCCACTGTAGATCGTGTCGAAGCTCATCGGCGGAGGTCGAATAATCCCCGCCCGAATCATCGATCGAGTGATACATGAGCACCATGATCTGCCCAAGCTCGTTAGGCTTGTACTGCGCAAGCTGATCCGCGGTGAGCGTGGCAACAGGCTCAGTTGGCGACGCCATGATTGTTGGGGATGCGATCGCAGTCGGCGTGGCATGCGGAGTTCCGACAATGGCCGGTGACGCAGAGGTCATCGAGGTTGCGGGAGTCCCCGTCTGCTTCGGCGGCAATGACCGCCGTTGGCGAACCGGTCGTCCCCGCGGCGCCATTACCTGATTCCGAAGAATGTGGCACCAACCCGAACGCGTACGAGACGAGCGTTACCGTCAGACCAACGGCGGCGCAAGCCCACACGATCTGGGTGAACTTGGACAGCATCTCTTCCCCAATTCAGTCCTCGCACCCGCCGCGTCGAGTGCTTTGTGTTATGTCACGCTGCCGGTTCGGCTGGCGGGCATCAGTCCGAGTAGTTCCGGAAGCTCGAGCAGGCTCGTGATCTCGTGATCGGCGCGTGCGCCACCAGGCCATTCGCGCCCACGACGATTGATCCAGACCGACGTGATACCTGCCGCACGCGCACCTGCAACGTCATGCTCAGCCGAATCTCCCACATACAGTGCATCGTCCGGCGGAATACCGAACCGTTCGAGCGCTCGGTGGAAGATCAAGGGATCAGGCTTCCAGATCCCCTCTTCTTCTGAAACGAGTATGAGCTCGAAAAGGTCACCAATAGCCAGACGAGCAATCTTGTCTCGTTGAATTCGACTTGGCCCGTTCGTGATCAAACCGACGTGCGATGCTTCGCTCACAATGCTCACCACGTGCAGCGCGTCGCCGAAAAGCTCGAGGCCGCGATACCGATCGCTCAGATAGACCTCAACGGCGGCATCGATTCGGTCGGAATCGCGAACCCCGTATTGTTGCAGCAGATCGGCGAAAGTACCGGTGCCCCCAACTGAGTTGACGGCAGCCTCCTCCACCAGCACATCCAGGTCGACCTCGTCTTCCCGGTCGAACGCAGCTTCGAATGCCAGTCGCAGGCGTAGACGCAGCGAGGTGTAATGATCGCATAACGTGTCGTCCAGATCGAAGAGGACGAGTGACGGAGCGCCGGACGCGACGGAATGCGGCTGGTTGGCCATGGGGCTCCCTGAGATTATGGCTGCAATGATCGCGCTCAAGAACGAAACAAGCCTACCCAGCAGCGTGAAATCGCGTCAAGGGACGTCGGCTCAGGGACTCAACCGATCGGCGAGGTACGCGAGAGAGGTACCGGACTGCGATCGAACGACGACCGAGGCGAGATCGTCAAGAGGAGTCGGCTGGTTGTTGATGATAGCCAGCTCCGCGCCCGCCTTGACGGCTTCGCGCGGCACCTTCGCGGCCGGGTTGACCGTCAGGGATGAGCCGACTACAACCATGACGTCCGCTCCGCGCGCCACCAACAGGGAGCGACGCAAATCCTCGGCGACCAGCGATTGGCCAAACGAGATGGTCGATTCCTTGATCATGCCACCGCAGACAGGGCAGACCGGCTCTTCGCCGCTGAACTCGCGGTCAAATGGCTCCGCATCAAACAACCGCCCGCATTCAAGACACCGAACGCGATGCGCCGACCCGTGAAGCTCGATGACCGACGACGGGTCAGATCCCGCTTTCTGGTGCAATCCGTCGATGTTCTGGGTGATGATCTCCTGAAGGAACCCGAACCGCTGGAGTCGAGCCAGCGCTCGATGGCCGTCGTTGGGTTGCTTTGCCGCAAGCTCCGGATAGCGCTCACGTCGACGCTTCCAGTGGCTGAGCCGAATCTCGGGATCGTTGACGAAATCACGGAACATCGTCGGACTGATCTTCTTCCAGACGCCGTTCGGACCGCGATAGTCAGGTATGCCCGACTCGGTCGAAACACCGGCACCGGTAAAGGCCACGCCAGAGCGACGTTCGAACAACAGCTCGGCCAATCGGTCGAGCTGTGCGGCGTCTTGCTCTGTCAGAGTTGTGATGGCGCGCTGCGCATTTATTGAGGAATCCATCCCCTAATTAAACGCCCAATGTCAAGCTGATCTGTTACTGTAAGGACGTTGACCGTCGACCGGTACCCAACGCGGAGTTGTCGCGCGTTGTAACGGATGTCCGGGCCGGGCATTCCTGGCACCAATATCGCGATTTCGTCACACCGGTCAACGGAACGCTCGAAGGTTCGCCTTCGATGCCTGGAGGATCGATGACATCCGTATCACGACGTCTGCTTGCTGGCAGATTCGCACTTGACTCACGCATCGGCGCCGGCAACTACGCCGAGGTGTATCGCGCAACTGACACGCAAACCGGGGATCTGGTCGCCGTCAAAACACTTCGACCTGAACACGCGACGGAATCCCAGGCGCTTATCGCTGTTCATCAAAGAGGGCAGCGCAGGTTCAGCCATCTCGCACAACAACGTCGTAAAGATCTCGTCATATGGCGAGAACGACGGTACGCACTACATCGTCATGGAACTCGTCAAAGGGATCTCGCTGCGCCGCCGCATTCAACTGGCCGGCCGCCTGGACGTGGTAGAGGCGCTCCGCGTAGTGGTTGGCACGCTGCGTGGGCTGGAGGCGATCCACGATGCAGGTTACATCCATCGGGACATCAAGCCACAGAACATTCTGATCGACGCCAGCGGGAATCCCAAGATCACCGACTTCGGGATCACACTCTGCCCTGGAGAGTCCCGATCGTCATCCGGTGGCCAAGCACTCGGCACGGCCGCGTACATTGCGCCCGAACAGGCCGCCGGCCAGCAAATCGGCCCCGAAGCTGATCTCTACTCGACCGGAGCAGTCCTGTTCGAAATGCTGACGGGGGAGGCGCCGTTCCTTGGCGAGGACCCGATGCTGGTGATGAATCGCCATCTGTTCGAGCCGCCACGGGATCCACGCACGCTCAATCCTCAGATATCGCCCGCGCTCTCGGCCATCGTGCTGCGCTCGTTGGCCAAGGAACCGGCCGCTCGCTTTCGGTCGGCGCGACGCATGCGCGAGGCGCTCGAAATGCTGCAGGAGGAGGTGCGCCTGACCAACACGCACCGGCGTCTCTTGCCAACCAAGGCATTGGCCTGGAACGCACCCTTGGCCCAACCTCGACAGTTGCCCTTGGGTCTGGCCAACGTCTCATTGATGACGACGTTCGTCAGTGCGTTGCTCCTGATCGTCCTCTTCATCGTACTGGTGCTGGCTCTGGTGAGCTCCGCCGTCAACGGCGGATCGAACGGGGTCATCTCGAGCTCTGGGCCACCGAGCGGTAACGCTGGTGGATCAACTTCCCACAACGATCTGGGCACGGTAACGGCCCAACCACAGCTGGCCGACAGAGCCGTCCCGAATTGGGCGGTTCAAGCTGCTGTGACGAACGTCACGCCCACGCCATCAACGCCCGTTGTACCGGTCGCTGCCGTGGCAACTCCTTCACCGACCAAGCCGCCCGTGCCGACGACGCTTGTCATTTACAACGACGGCCTCGCGAACGGGTGGTACACGAATCTCTCATGGAACGGTCGACTCGAGCTGGTCAATGTTTCGACGAATCAGGCCCACACCGACCCGATCAGCTTCACCGCGACGGACGGTTGGGCGGGCCTGCAAATCACCAACGACGCCGGGATCGATACCTCCCCGTACAGCGCGATTCAATTCTCTATTCGCTCGACCAACGACAACGAACCGCTTGCGGTCTATCTGCGAGACACGAAGTATCACAACCTCAGCGATCCGGTCGCGCTCACCAACTATGGTGGGTACCCGAAGTCGAGCGGCTGGACCACATATACAATACCTCTGGCCGACCTCAATGGCTCCGGCGTGACGATGGGCAGCATCGTCTTCCACAACTGGTCTGATTCACCCCAGGCGCCAATCCTGGTGGACCACATCGCACTCGTGAAACAGCCATAGCCTCCCCCTCGTGTTCCACCTCGCCCCATTCGCAGCCGTCAGCCCAGCCTGGAAACATGCCGCTCCTGGTTCCAGCGCCAGACGCCGACAACGGCCATCGAGAGCAGCGCCATGAAGCTGATGATGGAGATAATCACGCTCTTCGTCACGATCGATGGCTCGAACCGGAAAACGACGTCGTGTGCTCCGGCGGGCACCGCGATGGCTCTAAAGATTCCGTCCGCCGTTGCGATGTTCGTTCCTGATCCGTCAATGGTCGCGGTCCAGCCGGGATACGCCGTGTCGGCCAGCACCAAGTATGCGGGCTGATTGGTGCTGACGTGGACGGTCACGCGGTCGTTGGTGTACTGCTGGATCTCCGCATCGCCCTTTCCACCTGGTTCAGCCGGTGCGAGTTGTCCGCTCAGATAGAGCGACGTCGACGGATCGAAGCCGGATGCCGTCACTTTTGCCAGCGCGTCATCCACCGTGACCGATTCAGCCGAGTAGACCAACCAGGCGCGCGGAAGAGCCGCAGAGTTTTCCCAAATCACCAGTCCGTCATCCGTCTGGAAGACTTTGGAAAATGTCGGCGACGGTGCGACCGCCTTGTCGTCGGTGATGAGGTAGCGAACGTTGAGCAGGTCGTAGAGCTTCGGGTCACTGCCGCCGGTCAATACGTCGGACACCTTTTTGTAGTGCGCGGGCTGCATCGGATCGAATAGCCCGCCGGCATCTTGCAGTCCGGCAATCGACGCCAGATCCGGTTGCCAATTCAAGGTGGTCGAGGCGATGCGGAATGGTCCGTTCTGGCGCATCTGCTGTTGCAGGAAGCTCACCGCCTGCGGATGCCGGAACCCAGCCGTCAGATCGTCGGAGGTCGGATTGAAACTAGCCGTCGCACCGTAGAGATCGAACACGATCAGCATGGTCGCGAAGAGGACGACAACACTCCCCCTGAGCCCTCCACGCGTCACCGCCCACAGGAGCACAGCGGTCGCGACGAGATAGATCACGGCCATATTGAGCCCGTCGACCGCGATGACCGGTCGATTCGACGGATCATTGACGCCGAGGATCTGGATATAGAAGAGCGGAATCACGAAGAGGATGAGCGCGGCGAGGGCAATGACCAACCAGCGCAACGTTCGACGCAACACGGCCATGGATCGGCCCGAATCCGCGACGTGGTACGCCAGTTCCTGCACTCCGAAAGCCGCAAGGAGCGCCAGCGCGAGATCGACGAAGACGTATCCTCGGGCGGGGGCGCGGATCAGGTTGTACGGCGGAACAAATCTGAAGACCCAACCATGCAGTGGGGTGAAGGGACCGAGGGCAAAGAGGAGCGCAACTCCGGCGAACGCGGCCAGCAACAATCGCACGCCAGTCGGATCGCAGAGCCAATCCGAGCGCGGCGAGCAACAGCGTCACGATACCCACGTAGACCCAGATCTCGCCGCTGGAGAACGATCCCCAGTAATCAGTCGGATTGCTCCCAAACGCCTTCGGCAGAAGAAACTGCAGCAGCGCGATCGGGCTCGACGCTGAACTCCGTCGCCTGTTCGTAGCTGAGACCTGAACGGACCGAGAGGGAGGCCATCTGCAGCGACGGCAGGATCATGGGCGCGGCCAGACCGAGTCCCACCAGCAACGCGCTGCCCGCTCGTGCGATCGACATCCCCACTGGTCGCGCACGAGCCCGCAACCTCGGCTCGATAACGCTCCAGTCCTGTCCATCCGCATCCCAGGGCCACAATTCATGACGCGTGCCCGCCCAGTAGAGCCACCAGACCGCCCCTGCCGTGAGCTCGTAGAGAAGCAACTGTTGATGTCCACCAGTTGCCGCGAGGAAAATGACGACTGCACTGGCAACAGCCCAGAGCCAGGATTCGCGCACTGCGGTCAGTCGAAGTGTCATCAGGAGCAGCGGCAGCCAGACGGCCACCGAAAGCATCGAGTAATGGCCAAGGTGAGCGGTCAGGAAGCCGCTTCCGGCGAAGATGATCGCGGCGGTACTGGCTGGAAAACGACGTAGCCCCAGCGAGCGGGAAAGGAAATACGTGCCATACGCGGCAACCAAATAGTGCGCAATGACGAGCAATTCGAGCGCGCCGTACGAGTACGGGCGATGAATCAGCCAGGCAATGAGGTTCGGAGGGTAGAGCATGGCCGCCTGATAGTTGGCGAACTGCGGCATACCGCCGTATTGGCTCGGGTTCCAGAGCGGGAAATGACCATTCTGAAGCGCCGTTGCACTAAACCCCTGAAGTGGAAAGAAATAGGAGTTGAGGTCGCCGCCGCCGCGGGGCACGCTGGCATCGCTCAGCAGTGGTCGCCAGAAGAAGAGGAGCTCGGCGAGCGTGATCCCACCAAGCGCCGCGAGGTCCAGATAGAGATCGTTGAGGCGTTTTCGCAGCGGCCGGGCCGTCAGCCAGAAGATCAGCGCCCAGAGGATGAATCCTGCTGGGACGAGCCACAGCGGCAGCAGGCCGCTCATCTGAGGAGCGACGTCGACCGGCACCTCACCCGACTCTTGCACCGAAATGCTCGGCTCGCACCGTGACGCCCTAGACGTTGAAGAGGTAATGGGCGATGTCGCCATCCTGCACGATGTAGGTCTTCCCTTCCAGCCGCAGCTTGCCCGCCTTACGCGCCTCTGGCAGTCCGCCTGTCTCAATCAGATCCTCATAGCTGACGACTTCTGCCCGAATGAAGCCACGTTGAATATCGGTGTGGATCACTCCGGCTGCCTCGACGGCTGGCATGCCGCGGTTGATCGTCCAGGCGCGGCACTCATCAGGGCCGACGGTGAAGAAAGAGATAAGACCCAGCAACTCATAGGAGCGCTGAATGACGCGCTCGCGACCCGTCTCCTTGATGCCGAGATCGTCCAGGAACATGCGTGCGTCCTCGTCGTCGAGACGTGCGATTTCGGCCTCGATCTTACCGGCGATAGCGTCGACCATCACTCCGGGTCGTCCAAAGCGCGTCTCGGCTTCCGCTTTCAGCGCGTCTGCCCGCTCGCCAATCATGTCGTCGCTCAAGTTGATCAGGATCAGGAGCGGTTTGGCCGACAGGAATCCGAACCCGCGCAGCAGCTTTTCGTCTTCGGGCTGGACCTCGACCTCGCGGATGGGCGTTCCTGCCTCCAGCGCTTCGCGCAGTTTGGTCAGCACTGCCGCTTCGCGCTCGTTCATCTCACGCTCGGCTCCACGGAGCTTGGGAATACCTGCTTCCAGCCGCTGCAGTCGCTTCTCGATCAGCCCGAGGTCGGAAAATGTCAGCTCCAGGTTCATCGTCTCGATGTCCCGCATCGGATTGACGCCGCCTTCAGGATGCGGAACCGCCGGATCTTCAAATGCGCGCACGACATGGACGAGCGCCGCGCCCTGACTCAGGAAGCCGAGCAATCTGCCGCTCATCCCCTGTTCGTGGATGCCCTTCGCGACTCCCGCTACGTCGTAATATTGCACGTCGGCGGGGACGGTCCGTTTGGGGCTGAACATGTCGGTAAGCACGTTCAAACGCTCATCAGGTACCTTTACCGTCGCGAGGTTCGGCTCCTCTTCGCCGGTCGAAAACTGGCCGGTAGCCGCTTCGGCCTCGGTCAACGCATTGAAGACAGTCGTCTTGCCGCTCTGTGGCAGTCCGACGATAACCAGTTGGAGGGACATCCCACCTCCGTGATAAACACAATTCAAAGACGTGGCAGCCTGCGTCGTAGATTGGCGCCAGGATACGTTGTACCACGGGATTCCCGATGTCGCAGCGTATAAGCCGGAGAGCGTTCCTGCGCATGGCTGTGGCAGGAACGGCCACCGCCGCCACCGGTTACACACTCCTCATCGAGCCATCCGAACTCCAAATCGAGCAGGTAAAGGTGCGAGCCGACCTTCCGACCGGGTTGCGCATCGGCGCGCTGAGCGACTTCCACCTGGCCGACACGGTCAGTCGCAAACGGGTGGAGGAGGCGGTTCGATTGCTCATGCCTCAATCGCCCGACATTATCCTGCTGCTCGGCGACTACTCGACCGCGATGCACTCCGGACGCGTGATCCACGGACACGTGGCACGCGCGCTCGACATTCTGAGTCACCTGAGCGCGCCGCTCGGTGTGTACGCCATCCTGGGCAACCACGACATCACGCCATCACTACCCGACCTTGGCTCGATGATCTCGAGTCGCGGTCTGACGCCGTTGATCGACGCGAACGTGCTTCTCACGACGCACGCCGAGCGCTTTGCCCTGGTCGGGCTGAATGACGCACTTCAAGCGAAGCCGGATCCGCAGAGTGCCACGAGCGGGATCCCCCGCAACACGCCCACTCTCGGACTGGTGCATGAACCTGACGCCTCGTCACTTCTGAGCAGCGCGTCGCTCGTCCTCTCGGGCCATAGTCATGGAGGTCAGGTACGGTTGCCGTTTATCGGCGCGCCGGTCCTGCCTCAGTTGGGGAGAAATTTTCCATGGGGATTGCGCCAAAACGGCGAGACCCTGGTCTACACCACACGTGGGGTTGGCATGGTCCCACCGCGCCTTCGCCTGAACTGTCGCCCGGAAATTACCATCATCGAGATCGTCAACTCAGGTGGCGTGACACCGATGCCGCCCATAGGCTAATTCAATGACCCAACCAATGGATCTACGGCCCCGGCGGCGTCAAATGCGGCCGCTCTTAAGCGACAAGAGTCGCACACGCCGCAGGGCGCCTCGCCACCTTGATAGCAGGACCAGGTCAGGCCATAGTCAACGCCCAATTTGAGACCCAGGCGGACAATGCCAGCTTTGGCTACGTGAAGAAACGGTGCGATCACCGGCACGCTGCGGCCTTCCTCGACGAACTGCTTACTCGCCATATTCGCCGCCTGTTGGAACGCGTTCAGGAACTCGCCACGACAATCTGGGTAGCCGGAATAGTCGACCTCGCTCACGCCGATGTAGATGGCGCTAGCGTCAACCACTTCGGCGTAGCCCGAGGCCACGGCCAGGAAGATATGATTGCGCGCCGGAACCCAGGTGGACGGAATGCCGTCGGCGGGCTCGGTGGGTATGTCGCCATGACCGGTCAGCGAGGATGCCGACCAGTCGCCCAGATTCATACGCACGATCTGATGCTGGCGAACGTCGAGGGTTCGCGCGACTCGAGTGGCAGCGTCGAGCTCCTTGCGATGCCGCTGGCCGTAATCGAATGAAAGAGCGAACAGATCGAACTGACTCTCCTTCGCCAGCCAGGCTGCCGTCGTGCTATCCAGCCCGCCGGAGAGTAGGATTACTGCGCGATTGCGCTCGCTTGGAACGTCTGCCATGTTAAGCAGAAATCCTTTCATTATGAACAGTCATTAGGGCGGCTAGACGGCATGCATGTGAGACACCAGCCAGCACACCACCAATCCCTCAAACGTCAATTCTTGAGCTTCGCCGTGCGATGGATGCAGCCGTCGTTGGCGCTTGGCGCGATCCTGGCGGCCATCACGACCGGTGCATGGCACCGTCGCTGGGAATCTGCTTACGAAGGCACTCCGCGACGCGGCCTCTTTGACGGCCTCTGTCACCTGGGAACGGCGCTGGCCGTTTCGATGCCAATTCTGCCCTACGTGCAAGATCGCTGGGGGTTTTTGCGCATCAGCCTGCTGAGCTCGGTCGTCATCGACCTGGATCACATCCTGGCCGCCCGTTCGTTTCGCCTGACCCGTTGCATGACGATGGATCACCGTCCCGCGTCCCACTCGGTTCTGACGCCGATCATCTTCGCCGTACTAGCTGAACGTTGGAAGCCGAAGCAGCACGTCGGCCTGGCCGCGCTGGTTGGAGTCAGCTCGCACCTGCTGCGAGACCTGGGGACCGGCGGCGCCCCCCTACTCCGCCCTCGGAAGATCATCACCATCCCCTATGAACTGGTCGTGGTGTTGCTTGGTGCCTTCTCCGTGCTTACTCGCTACGGAACCCGCACCGCCGTGGGCAGCAAATTCCTGGCGCTACGTGCCTGGAGATGGTTCTTCTCCACTCGCTAGCCCGTCGCCAATCGCCGCTTGTCAGAGTAAGATCATGCCGCAAACGGTCCCGACGGCGCATTTGTTCGCCCACGGGAGTCACGGCATGGAAGGAACACATTCGAATGGCAGAAGCACATGGTGGGCTTGGAGAGCTGCTCGTCGCGCTCTATTTGGTAATCGCGATTCTGTCGTTCGTGCTGGCCAAACGCAATGGACTTCCGGCCTGGCTCACCGGGACTGCCCACGCCCTGCTCGGCGTACAGCTCATTATGGGCATCATCCTCTATGCCAAGCACCCGCACATCATGCCCGTTTCGCACGTAATCGCGGCGCTGTTGACCATCCCGGCCATTGGGCTGATGGTACCGCTGCGCAAACGTCTGGGTCGCGCCCAGGCGGTGGGCATCAGCGCGTCGGTCGTCACCGTGCTTGCGGCCATCGCCGTGGTGATCGCCAAGACACGCTGAGGACGGCTCATATTCTTCATCCGTGATGCCGTCACGCCCGCTTGTGGTTATCGGTGGTTGATGGACTTGGCGAGTGGGTTGACCGGCCTTTTGTGGGGCGGGCAACCACAGAGGATCGCCCTTACGAATATGCGCATCCCGTCCCAGTCCGTTTAGGGACTTCGTCTTTGCAGCCTGGGTTTTCAACCCAGGTTGAACGTCGGACCAGTACCAACGTAATTCGTTGACCACCATTCAACCCAGGCTGACCGCCGAACTATCACCGGCTTGTTTCATCAATCCCGGTCAACCCGGATCCAACACCAAGCGCAATCGGACCACACTCTTTCGTTGTCCAGGCTCCGCCCCGTTTACAGCTCGCTCACGATTGGCAGAATCAACGGGTGCAACTTGGTCTGCCGGTAAATCTGACGGCTCAGCACACCCTTGGTTCGACTGACGAGATAGCCGGTGCTAAATCCGCCCTTTTGACGCCGTTCCAGGAACTTCTGCAACTCAACCTCAGCCCGGCGCAGCACCTTGACGTCAATCTGACCGTCGAGGCCTTGTGCGGTGATCGTCGGACCGGCGATCAGCTGCCTGCTCTCGTGATCGACCACCATGCTGGCGACGATGAACCCGCTCGCCGCAATTTCGTCCCGGTTTCGCAGAATCGCCTGACGATTGCTGATGATGTCGACCAGAACCGATCCCGCCTTAGCCGCGCCCTCTTTTCGTCCGGAATCACGTCCAAAGCTGTAGATTCCGCCCAGCTCGGGTAAAAAGATCTGGCTGTCGTTCAGCCCATGCTCAAGTGCGAGCTGCCGGTAGAGAGACAGATGCCGGTGTTCGCCATGAATTGCCATAACGAAACGTGGTCGGATAAGCCGCAGCATGAACTTCAGCTCGTCCCGGCTGGCATGACCCGAGACGTGAATCGTCGGCTCGAGAGCGGAGTAGACAACGTCGAACCCGCGTTTGAAGAGCAGATCGATCGTCTGCCCGACGCTCGCTTCGTTGCCCGGAACCGGCGTGGCCGAGAAGATAACGGTATCCCCTTTGGAGAGCCGAATGTGCTGGTGCTCACCGCTGGCGACCCGAGCCAGCGCGGCGCCGGCCTCTCCCTGGCTGCCCGTCGTGAGAATCAACGCCTGCTTGGGCGGCAGCTTCATGGCGATGTCGATCGGAACGAGAACGCCGTCCGGTGGATCCATATAGCCGAGATTCATCGCGATGCGGGTGCTCTGCTCCATGCTGCGGCCGGTAACGGCAACCTTGCGACCGTGTCGATACCCGGCTCGAATGGCCTGATCGAGGCGGGTAATGTTGGAGGCGAAGGTGGTCAACACCACACGCCCAGAAGCCTGGCCGATGACGCGGTAGAGTGTCTCACTCACCACCGATTCGGATGGCGTGTGCCCCGGCCGCTCGACACGCACGGCGTCGGTAAGCAAGAGCAGGACGCCCTCATCCCCGATCTCGCGCAGCCGCGTCTCATCGGTCGGCTGGCCGAGCGGCGGCGTGGGATCGAACTTGTAGTCGCCGGTGTGCACGACCCAGCCGATCGGCGTTTTCAATCCGATGGCGAAGCTGCCTGGAATACTGTGCGTGACGTTGATGAATTCCACTTCAAATGAGTTGCCAAATCGATAGTGTTCCCCGGACTCAACAACGTGGAGGTCAGCCAGATCCAGGATCCCGGCTTCGTCGAGCTTGGCCTCCGTGAACGCGATCGCCAGCGCCGAACCGTAGATCGGAACAGGTGCGACCTGCTTGAGGAGGGGGAGAAGATAGGGAAGACCGCCGATGTGATCTTCGTGACCATGGGTCAGCAGAATTCCTCGGAATTTATTAATTCGCTCCAGCACGTAGCTGATATCTGGAACGATGAGATCGATGCCCCGCATCTCGTCTTCTGGGAATTTGGCTCCGGCGTCGATGATGACGAGGTCGCCACGATATTCGACGACCGTCAGGTTCTTGCCGACTTCACCAACTCCACCGAGCGGGACGGCTCTAATTCTCGGACGCGGCATTCGTTGTGGTTCCCTTGCTGCAAATCGATTGTCCGTCTGGCGCCCAATTGCGCCAGCGTAAGTTTCTCACGTTGCGGTCATCAGAACGACTGTAACCGTGATATGGTCCAATTGATGCACGGACCTTCCCGGTCAGTTCGCACGCTTGGTGCCGGAGTCTGGCACCATGAACAGGCGTTTCGGCATGCATCGCGCATTAGCGCTACGACGTCATCCGTTGCTTGACACCCTTATTTCGGCCTCACTAAGATTCGGAGTCGCTGCCGTGTACCCACTCGTAAGGAGTTGATCGTGACCGACCTGCTCTATATGGTCGATAGCTACCTGCGCGAATTCGATGCGGTCGTCCAGAGTGTGAATGATGCCGGCCAGGTCATTCTCGATCGGACCGCGTTCTACGCGGGAGGCGGCGGCCAACCCTGCGACACTGGAACGCTCAGCGCAACTGGCAAATCCTGGCGCGTCACGAAGGTGGGCAAAGCGGACGGCGAGATCGTGCACACGATTGACGGGGACGACCCACCCACACCCGGTACGAGCATGCACGGCGAGATCGACTGGGAGCAGCGCTACAAGCTGATGCGCACGCACACGGCGCTGCACGTCCTCTGCGGCACCGTCTTTCGCGAATACGGCGCGCAGGTCACGGGCGGCAATATGGGCACCGACAAGGCGCGTATGGACTTCGAGCTGGAAGACCTCGATCCCGAACGAGTAGCGCACATCGAAGAGCTCGCAAACACGTCGATACAGGCTGGTCTTGACGTCTCGTGGCGCTCGCTGCCACGCGAAGAGGCTTTTCAGATTCCTGACCTGATTCGGACCAAGATCAATTTGCTGCCAGATTCGATCACCGAAGTGCGGGTCGTCGAGATCGCAGGATTGGACTTGCAAGCGGACGGCGGCACGCACGTGCGCAACACGCGCGAGGTCGGCGGCATCAAGGTGATCGGTACACGAAGCAAAGGACGCATCAACAAGCGGCTCGAGATCGAGCTGACAGACGGCGCGGGCAGCTGATTGCCCGTCCGGCATGAGAGGGAACGACGGTGACGATCGATTGGGAAGGTCAATTAGCTCGGCGGGCGAAGCGCATCCGCTCGTCCGTCATGTTCAAATTTGGCGAGCCTGAAGACCATCCCAACATCATCCCGTTCGCTGGCGGCGCTCCACCGGCCGACTGCTTGCCGATTCGCCCATTGCGCATGGCGGTCGAGAAGGTCTGGAGCGAGATCGATCCATCCACACTCTATTACGACGAATACCAGGGACACGAGCCGCTACGCGAACTGATCGCCGAGCGCATGGGCCGGCGCGGTGTCGACATCACGGCCGACGACGTCTTGATCACGGCCGGCTCGCAGCAAGGTTTGGAGCTTACCGCCAAACTCTTTCTCGATCCTGGCGATCGTGTGATCGTCGAGGCTCCGACCTACTTTGGCGCGTTGCAGATCTTCGACGTGTATGAGGCCGAATATCTGCCGGTTCCTGTCGACGACCAGGGCATCGTCATTGACGAGCTCCAACGAGCACTGCAGTCGGATCCGAAGCCGAAGCTCATCTACCTGATCCCGACCTTCCAGAATCCGACCGGCATCGCCTTGAGCCACGAGCGGCGACAGAAGGTCCTCGCACTCGCACGTCAGTACGGCGTGCCGATCATCGAGGACGACCCTTACGGCGAGCTCTGGTTTCACGGTGGTGACCACGGAACACTGCGCGCCTTGGGACCGGAGGTGATCTACCTCGGCACCTTCTCCAAGACGATCGCGCCCGCCCTGCGCATGGGCTGGATGGTCGCGCCCAAAGTCTTGATGCAGCGCTTCGTCGACGCCCGCGAGGGTGTCGATATTCAGAGCGACCGCATGGTGCAGCGAGCCATCGTGCAACTTTGTGCAGACGATTGGCTCGATCAGCACATCGAGCGCTGTCGCGAGGAATACCGCAAACGCTGTGACTTTATGCTGGAGTGTCTGGAACGAGACATGCCGCCCGGCACCAAATGGACGCAGCCTGACGGTGGCTTCTTCATCTGGGTGACGTTGCCGGACAACGCCAACGCGGATGAACTGGTCAAGGAGTGCGCGCGCAACGGCGTCCTCTACAATCCAGGCTCCTGCTTCTATACCGATTGGGAGCCGAAGCCGACGTTGCGGCTCGGTTTCTCAACTCTGCCGCCGGAGATGGTCAGCGAGGGCATCAAGCGCATGGGGCAGGTATTTCGCCGCCATCTGGGCTGAGCTATCGCCTGGAGGAGCGAATCCTGCGTCGATGCCGTTCCGGGGAGGCCAAATGCCAACGAAGTCCTCGGGCGAATGGACAATCGACGGTCACTCGATCGAACTGACCAGCCTCGACAAGCCCTATTGGCCGGACGACGGGTTGACGAAGGGGGACGCGCTCGACTATTACCGAGCCGTCGCCGACGTGATGCTTCCCTACCTGGCGCAGCGGCCCATCACGTTTCGCGCCTATCCCAACGGCATCAAAAGGCCCGGATTCTGGCGACGCGACATGCCGGACAACGCGCCCGACTGGTTGACATCAGTCGCCTATCAGCCCGAAACGCGCGAGGCGCGTATCGACGTCCCACTTATCGACGGCGAAGCAGCGCTGGTCTGGTGGGCCGACCATTCGGCTATCGAGGTCCATCAATGGCTGTCGCTTAAGGATGACCTGGACAATCCCGATTGGGCCGTGTTCGATCTCGATCCGGGCAAAGAGGTCGATTTCGAACAGGTCCTCGAAGCAGCCAGGCTGATACGCAGGGACCTTCAAAAACAGGAACTCGAGTCCTTCGCCAAGACGAGCGGCGCCACGGGAATGCACGTCTTTGTACCACTTGAAGCCGGGGCTCCGTTCGACGGCGTGCGAGAGTGGGTGCATGACGTGGCACGACGGCTCGCCGACAAGCATCCGAAGCTGATCGCCGCCGCCAGTGGCGGCACCCATCGCGGCTCACTGGTCACAATCGATCATGCGCAGAACAGCGTTGCACGCAACACCGCGGCGCCGTACACGCTCAGAGCGCATCCAGGCGCTCCAGTTTCGGCCCCACTCTCGTGGGCTGAAGTGGAGAAGGGTAAGGTCCGTCCCGCCGACTTCACACTCCACACCATTCCCAAGCGGTTGAACCAGAGCGGCGACCCATGGGGAGGTGCACTGAAGCTACGCCAGAAGCTGCCGGAGAAGGGCTGAGGCCCGCGTTTGTACGGGCGACGCATGCGTCGCCCACCAGACAGTGCGCATGCCGCGAAGCTAGGGGCGAAGCTTGTCTTCGCCCAGCAGCCTCGGCCTCATTTGCGCATCCCGCGAAAGAAATGTTGTGCTACATTCACGGCCTATCTGGACTGGCGCGGCCCGCGACACGATGCCTTATTGCCTATACCTGCCGGTTTTCGAGAACGGGCGAAGGCAAGCTTCGCCCCACACGGTCCAGTCGATTGCCGCTCGAATCCGTCAACTCGCTGTTGAAATCAAGGTGGGGAGATTGAGGTGCCCGAAATCAACGGTCCATACACATTGGTTCTCGGGATCGCGCAGGATGCTGGCTATCCGCAGGCCGGTGATCGGACCTCACCGGCCTGGGATGATCCGTCGCTCAAAAGACTGGCCACGTGCCTGGCATTGATCGATCCACGAGACGGCCACCGCTGGCTGTTCGACGCCACCCCCGACTTCAAGGAGCAGCTCCATCGACTCGACGTCGCGTTCCCGAAGAACGACGTTCCGGGAATCGATGCCATTTTCCTGACTCACGCCCACATCGGCCATTACACTGGACTGATGCATCTGGGCGTGGAGGGGATGAGCGCAAGACGGGTCCCGGTATACGCCATGCCACGGATGGAAGCGTTCCTCCGAACTAATGGTCCCTGGGATCAGCTTGTGACTATGCAGAACATCGAGATCCGCGCCCTTCACGCGCAAGAGACCGTCGATCTCGGGGAGGAACTGCGCGTAACGCCACTCCTCGTTCCGCATCGAGATGAGTATTCCGAGACAGTCGGATTCCGCATCGAAGGGCCTGCCCGAGCAGTGTTGTTCGTTCCGGACATCACCGGCTGGGCGGCTTGGGAGGACGAAGGGACGAGTATCGAGGACGTGCTGAGGACCGTGGACGTCGCCTATCTGGACGGCTCGTTCATGAGCGGGGACGAACTGCCGGGCCGCGACCTGAGCAAGATCAAACACCCGTTCATCTCAGACAGCATGTCCCGCTTCGCCACGCTCCCGGATTCGGAGCGCGGCAAGGTGCGCTTTATCCACCTCAATCAAAGCAATCCGCTCATTCGCGGAGACGAAGCGGCCCTGGCGGAGGTCGAGGGCTCCGGTTGTGGAGTGGCCCGAGAAGGGGAGATCGTCGAACTCTAGCCTCAGCTAGGAGAAGGCCTGCACCCATTTCTGTGCCAGGTCAAGGACCGAGTTGGAGAAGAGCCCGAAGCCGACCGTTGCGAAGGCCATCAGCCCCAGCCCCACTCCGAGGAGCGGCGTGCTGCGTGCCTGCCATTGGCGGATTGGCTCGTTGAAGTACATCACCGCCACGACGCGCAGGTAGAAGAAGGCCGAGACCGCGCTCATCAGGACCACAACCACGGCCAGCCACGTCATGTTGCTCTGGATCGCGGCCAGAATAACGTAGTACTTGGCATAGAAGCCAACCAGTGGCGGCATGCCCATCAACGAGAGCATGAAGACGGTCATGGCCAACGCCGCCAACGGGCTGCGGGAGCCGAGACCGTTGAAGTCGTCCAGATCCACGCCGTGACCGCGATGCTGCAGCCACGTAACCACGCCGAAGGCGCCGATGTTCATGAAGGCATAGGCGAACAGGTAGAAGAGGAGCGCGCTGACGCTCTGATCGCCGGGGTTGAGTCCCCCGTACGCCGCCAGCGCCACCAGCATGTAGCCGGTATGGCCAATCGACGAATAGCCGAGCATGCGCTTGACGTCTCGCTGCGACACGGCTACTACGTTGCCGTAGACCATGGTTATCACGGCCAGGATCGAGATCAACGTCAGCCAGGTGTCACTCATCGGACCAAGCGCTTGCACGAGGATTCGCGCCATAGCGGCAAAGCCCGCCACCTTGGGCACCACCGACATGTAGCCGCTGACCGGCGTCGGCGCGCCCTGATAGGCGTCCGGCGTCCACATGTGGAAGGGAACCGCCGCGATCTTGAAGGCCAGACCGATGGCCAGCAGAAGGAGCGCCAACAGCAAAGATGGCTCGAGCTTGGATTCGCCCGCGATCATGGGCTGCAGACGGGCCGAGATGTCACTCAAGTTCGTCGTGCCGGTGGCGCCATAGACCCAGGCCATGCCGTAGATCAGGATGGCCGAGGCGAACGCACCCAACAGAAAGTATTTCAGCGCGCCTTCGATCGACGTGATGCGGTTGCGAGCGAATCCGGTCAAAACGTAGACGGCCAACGAGCTCATCTCAATGCCGATGAAGATCATCAGCAGATCGCCGGACGCTCCAACGAGCATCGTGCCCAGGATCGAGAAGAGGAGGAGGACCAGATACTCAGGCAACGGCATGTTGCCGGGTTCGTCGTTCCCCGTCACGTAGGACGTCGCGATCATGATCGACATCAGGCCGGCTGAGAGGACGATGATATTGACGAAGAGCGAGAAATAGTCCGCTCGGAACATACCGGAGAATGTGGTCTTCCCAGCGTTCCAATCGATGAGGAGATTCGACGCGAGCGAACCGGCCAGCCCGATCAACGCCAGCCAGGCAAGCAACGGCTGCTGGCGGCGCGGCAGGAACACATCACCGGCAAGCACCAGAATCGCTGTCCCAAGCACGAAAAGCTCGGGGATCAGCAGAATCCAGTCCGGCTGAACCAACGCCAACTGCACGCCGCTACTCCTTCACCTGCAGGTCAGTCATGGCGTTCCAGACTGACAGCTGCATCGAACTGAGATCCATTTAGAACCCGCTCCCACCGAACGGCTTGAGAATCGCCTCGAGCGCGGGCTGCATGATCTTCATGATCGTGTGCGGATAGACGCCTATCCAGATCACCAAGGCCGTCAACGGCGCCAGGGTGACAATCTCGGCCCAGTTGATGTCCTTGAACGTCCGTGGATCGATGAAATGCTCATCCTGTCCCGAACCGCCCATGACTGGCATCGGCCCGTCCCCATGCGACTCGGCAAGCGGCACCCGCACTTCAGGATCCGTCGAATCGGGCGGCTCGCCAGGAGCACGCACCCATACGACCCGCTGGAACATCCACATCATGTACCAGGCGGCCAGAATGACCACGATCACGGCCAGAATGCCTGCCCAGCGATATGCCTGGAACCCGCCCAGCATGGCCAGGAATTCACCAGGGAATCCACTCAGACCAGGTAACCCGATCGATGCCAGCATGAAGAACCCAAAGAACGCCGCATAGATTGGCATGTTGGTCGCCAGACCGCCAAACGCGCGGATGAGGCGCGTGTGACCACGGTTGTAGATCATTCCGACCAGCAGGAAGAGTCCGCCCGTGACCAGGCCGTGACTGATCATCACGATCATGGCGCCGTATAGTCCCTGTGCGTTGAACGCGAAGATGCCCAGTGTCACGAAGCCCATGTGGCTGACCGACGAATAGGCGACCAGCTTCTTCAGGTCGGGCTGGACCAATGCCACGAGCGCGCCGTAGATGATGGCGATGATCGAAAGGATGATGATGTACGGCTGCCAGGTCTTCGCGGCGTCCGGAAAGAGCGGAAGATTGAAGCGAAGCAGTCCGTAGCCACCCATCTTCAGCAGCACGCCCGCCAGAATGACTGATCCCGCGGTCGGCGCTTCGACGTGGGCGTCCGGCAACCAGGTGTGGAACGGCCACATCGGTACCTTGATGGCGAAGGCGATGAAGAAGGCGGCGAAGACCCACATCTGGAAATTGTGACTGTAGGTCCCCTTGGCGAGCTCCAGCACGTTCAGGGTGCGGATGCCCGTCTGGTTGTAATACGCCTGATAGGTGGCCACGATGCCGACCAGCATCAGCAAGCTACCCGCGAGCGTATACAGGAAGAACTTCGTCGCCGCATACACGCGGTTGGCACTGCCCCAAATGCCGATCAGGAGTGCCATCGGGATCAGCATGATCTCCCAGAAGATGTAGAAGAGGAAGAGGTCCAGACTGACGAAGACACCCAGCATGCCGGTCTCAAGGAGCAGCATGGCGATCATGTACTCGCGCACGCGCCGATCGATTGGTCCCCATGAGGCAATGATCGCGACGATCATCAGCAGCGTCGTCAGCACGATCAGGAGCGCGCTGATGCCATCCACGCCCATGAGATAGGAAACGCCGACCTTCGGCAGCCAGTTCGCGTATTCCTTGAACTGTGGGTTGCCGGAGACCTGCATCGACGGTTTGCTCGTGTCGAAGGAGGCAATCATGATGAGCGAGAGGACGAATGAGACGCTCGCGCTGATGAGCGCCAGCCAACGCGCCGTGTTCGAGTTCGCGCGCGGCCAGAAGAAGATGATCAGCGCGCCGACGGCGGGTGCGTAGGTTATCAGACTGAGTATCGGAACACCGTTCACTACGCTCTCCTACCGGCTACTGAAAGAGATTGCTGCCGAAGATCAGGAACGCCCCGACGATGATCACGGCACCAAGCGCGATCGCCAGCGCGTAATTCGACACTAGGCCGGTCTGCGCTCGACGCCAGCGCTCGCTGGTGTATGACACCACCGATGCCACGCCGTTGACCGCGCCGTCGATGATCTCCACATCCACCACCCGCCAGAGGAAGACCGAGAAGAGATAGAGCGGGTGGATGATGAATCGCTCGTAGGCAGCATCGAAATACCAGAGGTTTGCCGCCAGCTGATAGGCCGGACCCAGTCGCTTGGCCCAATCGCGCGGACTGATCGACTCCTTGATATAGGCCAGGTAGGCGATCCCGATGCCCGCCAAAACAACCAGAGTCGAAACAATCGCAAATGTGTACGTGGTAGCCGAGGTTATGTCGACCGGAGGACTTACCCGCCGCGAAGACCGGCTCAAGGAACGTGTGGAACCAGCCCTTATCCGGCGGCCAGCCAACCAACGCACCAACGAGCAGAGCCGGGATGGCGAGCAGGATTAGCGGGCCCTTCATCGACCACGGTGATTCATGCGGATGTAAATGCTCCGTGTCGAAGCGCTCGGTACCGTGGAAGGTCATGAAGACCGCGCGCATCATGTATAGAGCGGTGAAGAAGGCAGCCACCAGTCCGGTAATGGCGATGAACGGATGATTGGAGGCCCAGGCACCCGCGATCGTTTCGTCCTTGCTCCAGAACCCAGCAAATGGGAAGAGACCGGCGTTCGCCAGCGCGCCAATCATAAACGTCCAATAGGTGACTGGCATGTACTTCTTCAGGTTGCCCATGCGACGCATATCCTGCTCTTCGTGCATGCCGTGGATGACGCTCCCGGCTCCAAGGAAGAGCAGGCCCTTGAAGAATGCGTGAGTGAAGAGGTGGAAGATCGCTGGAACCCATGCGCCCACTCCGAGCGCGAAGGCCATGTATCCCAGCTGACTCACCGTCGAGTAGGCGATTACCTTCTTGATGTCGTATTGCGTCACCGCGATCGTTGCGGCGACCAAGGCCGTCGCGGCCCCAATGGTCGCGACAACCTGCATCGCGTCGTGCGACGCTTCGAAGATCGGATACGAACGCGCCACCATGAAGATGCCGGCCGTGACCATCGTCGCGGCGTGGATGAGCGCGGATACCGGTGTCGGGCCTTCCATGGCGTCCGGCAACCAGATGAAGAGCGGAATCTGGGCCGACTTACCGATAGCGCCGGTGAAGAGCAGGAGCGCGATGAGCGTCAAGGTCGAATTGCTGGCCGTACCGAGACTCGAGAAGACTTTCGAATACTCGAGCGTCCCGAAGTGGGTGAAGATGAACAGTACCCCGATGGTGAATCCGAAGTCGCCAATGCGGTTGACGATGAACGCCTTCTTGGCCGCCTGCGCCGCGGATCGTCGACGATACCAGAACCCGATGAGCAGGTAAGAGCAGAGACCGACGCCCTCCCAGAAGACGAAGAGGAGGAGGTAGTTGTCGGCCAGCACCAGCATCAACATCGAAAAGACGAAGAGCGGTAAATACGAGAAGAACCGATAATAGCCGGGATCCCCGTGCATGTATCCAAATGAGTAAATGTGGACGAGCAAGCTGACGAACGTGACGACCATCAGCATGATGGCGGTCAGCTGATCGACCTGCAGCGTCACCGGGATACGGAACGAACCGGCCGGAATCCAGGTGTAGAGATGCTGGGTGATCACATCGCCGTTAGAGCGGACCTGGAAGAAGACGATCAGACTCAGTACGAAGGAGATGGCAACCGCACCACTGGCGATCCAGGACGCGAAGTTCTTGATGATCCAGCGGCCGAACATGAAGTTGACCACCGCGGCCACCAATGGCGCCAGCGGTATCAGGAAAAGCCAATGCTCCATTAGCGATTGCCCTTCTTCACGCTCGAGTCCTGGTCCAAATGCATGCTACTCACGCAGATCACGCACGGCGTTGACGTCAACGGTGTCACGACGCCGCGAGAGCGCCATGATGATGCCGAGCCCGACGACCGCCTCGGCCGCCGCCACCGCTATGACGAACAGCGCGAAGGCTTGACCGATCATTGAGTTCTGTTCCCAAGCGAACCCGATGAAGCTGATGTTGACGGCATTGAGCATCATCTCTATGCACATGAAGATGACGAGCACGTTGCGCCGCGTCAGCACGCCCATCATCCCGATGATGAAGAGGGCGGCGCTGAGGAACAGGAAGTGATCTGGTGTGAGATGACTCATTGGCGACGATGCTCCCCCCACGCCGGATGTTCGGTGAACTCGTCCCCAGTCTTGGCCATGACGAGCTCGCGATCTCCCGCCTCTGGCTTGATCGACGTACCTTGTGGCAACGCGGGAATCTCGTAGGTCTCTTCCTCTGTATCGCCGCGCGGATGACCCAGGGAGATAGTCAAGACCTGCCGAGCCATGCCCGTGGTCACCCTGGCCGCTTCTGGTCGAGCAAGCACCAGCGCGCCGATCGTCGCGACGAGAAGCACGAGTGCGGTAGCCTGAATCGGCAGGACGAAACCGGAATAGAGGACCTGCCCGATAGCCTGAACGTTGCCGCCTGCGGCCGCCACTTGCTCTGGCGTCCAGGGGCCGACCTTGCCCAGAGCGGTCCGAGTCAAAATCGCCGCGGCAACCTCACCGAGTAGGACTAAACCAAGCACGAACCCCAATACGCGTTGAACCGGTTGGCCGCCGTGAAAATCGGGCAAATCCTCTTGATGCACGAGCATGATGACGAACAGGACGAGCACCAGAATCGCACCGGTGTAGACGATGACCTGCACCGCGGCCAGGAATTCGGCTCGCAAGATGACGTAAATTCCCGCCACATTGACGAACGTGATCACCAACGAGACGGCGCTGTGCACCGGATTGCGGGCAAGGACGACGCCAAGCGCCGCGAGTATGGCAATGGCTCCCAGAATGTCAAACACTACGACTTGCGCGGACATCGTCTCTTCCTTACCCCGCGGTCGCGATCGCGTGGTTGATTCGTCCGGCGGACACGACGTTGCTCGTCATCTGCTCAGATCGCATGAATACCAAACAACCGAATGAGACCGGTCAACGCGATATTGAGCAAGACCAATGGCAGAAGCACCTTCCAGGCCAGCCCCATCAACTGATCATAGCGGAATCGTGGAAGCGTGGCGCGCAGCCAGACGTAGAAGAAGAGGAAGACGAGCGCCTTCACCAGCAGCCACCAGACGCCCGAGGCGATCGGGCCATCAGTGCCTCCCAGGAAGAGGGTCGACGCCAGCAGCGACACGACGATCATGTTGATGTATTCGGCCAGGAAGAAGAAGGAGAAACGGAAGCCCGAGTACTCGGTATGGAAGCCACCGATCAGCTCGGTCTCAGCCTCCGGCAGGTCGAAGGGTGAACGGTTCGTCTCAGCCACCGCCGCGATCAGGAACAGGCCGAAGGCCAGCGGCTGGCTCAGGATGTACCAGTTGGGAACCTGTAATGCGCCAAAGCTGAGAGTCCGCTGCTGCTCATGCAGGATGTCGACCAGACTCAGCGAACCGGACAGTATGAAGATCCCAATTAGCGAGAGCCCGAGTACCACCTCGTAGCTGACCACTTGCGCGGCGGAACGAAGTGCGCCAAGCAGCGAATAGCGGTTGCCGGATGCGTAACCACCCAGGATGATGCCGTAGACCCCCATCGAGCTCAGCGCCAAAACGTACAGCGCGGCGATATTGAGGTTGGTGACGTAGAGATTGACGTGATAGCCGAAGACGGTGATGGAATCGCCAAAGGGGATAACTGCTGCGCCGAGCGGTGCCAGGATGAACGAGGCGACCGGCGCGACAAGGAAGATCAGCCGGTCGGCGTTGGCCGGGACGATGTCCTCTTTGGAGAGGAGCTTGACCCCGTCGGCCAACGGTTGAAGTAAGCCGAACGGTCCGGATCGGGTCGGACCAAGGCGGTCCTGCAGCCGAGCCAGCACCTTGCGCTCGAACCACGTCATATATGCCATAGCGCCGAGGAGGACGTTGAGGACGATGAAGCCTACGATATAGCTTGAAATCAGATGCTCATACATGTCGTCCGCCCGTGTCTACAGCCTTTCGACGTCGCGCATTGACTGATGATGATGCACATTACATGACAACGGAGCGCGCCGGGCGCTCCGAACCCCAAAGCATTCTATCCCTGTTCCCCGAATCCGTCCACGCGCGAACGGAACAGGGCACTAGCGGTCGACCGACCCGAGCACGATGTCGATCGTACCAATCATCGCCACCACGTCGGCGAGCATCGCGCCCTGTGCCATGTACGGCAGCGACTGCAGATTGACGAAGTCAGGAGTGCGAAGCCGCATGCGATATGGGATCGGCGAACCGTCGCTCACGATGTAGTAGCCGAGCTCGCCCTTTGAGTGTTCGATGGCCTGGTAGACCTCGCCTTTCGGGGGCGAGAATCCTTTGATCACCCAGATAAAGTGGCGCTGCATGTCTTCGGCTGTGCGCAGCACGCCATCGTGTTGTGGGATGACGTAGTTTGATTCGGTGGCTGCCATCGGTCCGTCAGTCGGGACCTGATCGAGGCACTGCTGAATGATGCGGATCGACTGCCGCATCTCTTCCATGCGCACCAGATAGCGATCGTAGACGTCTCCGTGCGAACCAAGCGGAACGTCGAAATCAAGGCGATCGTAGAGCAGATACGGCTGCGCTTTGCGCACGTCGTAGTTCACACCTGAGCCGCGCAAGCAGGCACCGGTCAGTCCGTAATTGATGGCGACGTCCGGCTCGATGACGCCGATTCCGCGCGTTCGCGAGAGCCAAATCGGGTTCTTCGAGAGGAGCGTTTCGTAATCCTTCTGCCCGCTCGGGAAAACGTCGACGAAGGTTCGAACCATGTCCGTCAGGTCGGGCGGCAGCGGACGAGAGAATCCACCAATCTCCATCATGTTCGTCGTGAGGCGCGCGCCGCAGAAGCGCTCGAAGATGTCGAGGATGATTTCGCGCTCGCGGAAACAGTAGAGGGATGGGGAGAGCGCGCCGATATCGAGCGCGTGCGTTCCCAGCCAGACCAGATGCGAGGCGATGCGCGTCAGCTCCGCCATGATGATGCGCCAGTACTGCGCACGCTCAGGAGCCTCGACGCCGCACAGCTTCTCCACCGCCAGGATGTATCCCAGATTGTTCGAAGGAGCCGCAACGTAATCCGTGCGGTCAGTCCATGGCGTGAACTGCGCGTAGCGATGCGATTCACCCAGCTTTTCGACGCCACGATGGAGATAACCAATGATCGGGTCGCAGCCGGTTATGACCTCGCCGTCGAGTGTCAACAGGACGCGCAGCACACCGTGCGTACTGGGATGCTGTGGGCCCATATTGAGCACCATCTCGCGGCGAGATTCCGTCAGCTGTCGCTCTTCGCTGATTTCGACCGGAGTGGGTTGAGAAAAATCGATAACCATGATCGTTAGGGTCTCCGCAATCTGGAACGGACTCGCGGCGCCGGGGCATCGAAGCCCTGTTGGACGTACTCGCGGAATCCACGGAGCGGATAATCCTTGCGCAGCGGGTGGCCTTCGTCCCAATCGTCCGCGAGGAGGATGCGACGCAGATCTGGATGGTCCTCGAAAACGATGCCGAACATGTCGTAGACCTCACGCTCGAGCCAGTTGGCTCCCGCGTGAATCGGTACCAGCGACGGCACGGTCTCGCCGTCGTCGACTCCCGCCTTTACGCGCAGCCGCACACGCTTGGGAATCGAGTAGAGCTGCACGACGATGTCAAAGCGCGGCTCCGCACGCATGCGAACCATGTCGACCGCGGTGACGTCGCTAAGCATGTTGTAGCGCAAATCGGGATGATCACGCAGAAACTCGATGACATCACGCAAACGACTGCGTTCCACGCGAATGGTCATCTCGTCACGAAAGTTGACCGCATCGAGGTAGGCCTCGGGGAAGCGCTCCCGCACCGCGAGAACGGCCGGATGCTCTTCAGGGTTGAGTGGTCCCCAATAGCCGGTCGCCCACGGTGAAGGGGCGACTGGAACCTCTGCCGGAGCCGCGCTTTCTTGTTCTTCGCTCATTCCGTATGTCCTAATGAGGCTAGCGGCGCGGACCGAGCGCCAGTTGAGCTTCCTCGCGCGATCGCACCCGATCGGCCTCGGCCTCTTCTGGGCCGTGCTTCTTGGCGATCGTCTCGTACTTAATCACTTTGTTCTGAAGTTCGAGGATGCCGTAGTAGAGCGATTCCGGCAGCGGCGGGCAGCCGGGAACGTAGATGTCGACCGGAACTACCTGATCGACCCCCTGCACGACAGCGTAGGTGTCGAACGGCCCGCCGATGTTCGCACAGCTACCCATGCTGACGACCCACTTGGGGTCCGCCATCTGATCGTAGAGCTGCCGGACGACGGGCGCCATCTTACGCGTGACGGTTCCCGCCACGATCATCAGATCGGCCTGGCGCGGCGAGGCACGATAGAGCATGCCGAAGCGCTCCGCCAGATCAAACCGGGGCATCGCGGCGCTGATCATCTCGATGGCGCAGCAGGCCAAACCGAACTGCAGCCACCAGAGACTCGAACGTCGCGCCCAGTTGAATACGGTATCGACACTTGTCGTGAGGATGTTCTTCTCGAAGCGGTCTTCGATTACACCCATTCAAGCGCCCCCTTCTTCCATTCATAGAGGAGGCCGACCAACAGAAGGCAGACGAAGATGACGGCCTGCACATAGCCGTAGAGCCCGAGTGCGTTGAACGCTACCGCCCAGGGAAACAAAAAGATGGCTTCAATATCGAAGACGACGAAGAGGATGGCGACGACGTAGAAGCGAGGATTGTAGCGTCCGCGCGGAGGGTCGACCTGCGGCACGCCGCTCTCATAAGGCTCAAGCTTCGCGGGGTTCGGGCGACGGAGCCGGACGAGCATCCCGAGGCCAAGCAGCATGGATCCCATCGCTACTGCCGACAGGAACATGAGTCCGATTACACCGTAGTCTGTGAGCATGCCGCGCTGTCCTCCCTCGCCGAGTCGCCAGGGACCTCCAACGTTTGTGTACTATATCACACACAAAGTCGGAACCTGCTTCGCGATTCGCCGGTTCACGACACCGTTGACTCCCTGATTAGATCACCCAAAACCCGCGTCCCGCCGCGCTTCCAGGCCGCTATCCATAACCGCTCGAGTACCACGGATCGTCGACGCCGTTCCAGTCGCCCCCAGCGTTTGCACTCGGCGTCGGCGTCGGTTGACGGGCCGGCTGCGTCGGCACGATAACCGGAGTCGGGGTCGGCTGCGCCGCGGGAGTTGGGTTGCCTCCCGCCGGTGTCGGAGTTGGCCTGCCCGGCGAACCCGGCGTCGGAGTCGGCACCCCTTGCGAGCCCGAACCTGGTGTCGGCGTCGGCTGCCCTGCTGGTCCCGACCCACCGGTCGGCGTTTCCGATGGCGTCGGTGAAACCTCCGGCGTTGGCGTCGGAGTGGCAATGAGTTTGTTGAAGTCCTGGTTCTCGACGTTCACCATCGCCGCGTATTCCTGAAGCGATTTGATCCCGTTCGCGGTGAAGTGGGGGTTCTTGGCCGCGTCGGCAAGTGCAGCCTTCAAATCCTTCTTCTCATCGTCGGTTGCCTGATTGCACTTGAGCGTTGGACCTTCGCCTTTGACCAGAACTTCGGTCACCGTTCGTGCACCCGGAATCGGGAGCTTCCCGGTCGCGGCACACAGCGGCCCCTCGTAGATGCCCGGCGGCACCGTGAAATCCTGTGCTATCGGTTGACCGTCAGGGCCAAGGAGCGTTTTGGCTAAATCTGGATCTTGGTGTACTTTGACCATGAAATCATGCCAGATCGGCGCCGCGGATTGGACACCATCCAAGTTTCTGGTCGGACTATTGTCCGTGTTCCCGACCCACACACCGACGGCCAGGTCGGTGGTGTAGCCCATCGTCCAGGTATCGCGGTTGTCGTCGGTCGTTCCGGTCTTGGCGGCGGCCGGGCGGTCGAGCTCCGGCAAGCGTCAGCGGAGTGTGGGTTCCGAAGATCATCGAGCGCGCCTGATTGTCGGTCAGAATGCTCGTGATCTGGTAAGCGTGCTCCGCTTCGACGACCTGCTGCCCGTCTTGCAGCGCGTTCTCACGGTCGAGGTTGTACAGATCTTTGCCGTTGCTGTCCTGAACTTCGAGGATCGGCGTGTAGGGCACGAATCGACCATTGTTCGCCAGCGTGGCGAAGACGTTCGTGTGCTCCAACGGCGTCACTTCGCCGCCGCCGAGCGTGATCGCCAGACCATAGAAGCTCGGTCCACGCCAGAGACCGGTCTGAATACCCATCTTGTGCGCGAGATCGATCATGTTGGTCACGCCAACGTAGTCGAGCGCCTGTACCGCTGGAATGTTGAGTGAGTTGGCCAGCGCGGTACGCACACTGACGGCGCCAAAATTCTGAAGCGTGTCGTTATGCGGGCCATAGAAGGGGTCCGGCGCGCCCGGAGTCGGCCACTGTTTGGCGTAGTCAAACACAACCGTCCCGGGGTTCCACCCCTTTTCGAATGCAGCCAGATAGGTGATCGGCTTGATGGAACTGCCAGGCTGTCGCTCGCGTACGGCAACGTTCACTTGCCCATCGATGAGATCGTTGTTGTAGTCGGCGCTCCCGACCATCGCCACAATCTCACCGGTCTGCGGCAAAATCGCGACCAGCGCTCCGTTATCGGCGTCGTATGGGGCGAGCTCCTTGACGCGCTGCGTGACGATCTGCTGGGCGGTGTTCTGCATGCTCAGATCGAGCGTGGTGCGGACCGTCAAGCCGCCACGATACAGCACGTCGGCGCCGAACTCCTGCTCGAGGTAGTACTTCACGTAGTTCACGAAATGCGGAGCGACATCGGTCGAGACGATGTGGGACTGGGGATTGAGCGGTTCGGCATAGGCGTCGTCGGCCTGCTGCTGGGTGATCATGTCTTGCTTGACCATTTGGGCCAACACGTACTTTTGACGCGCCTTTGCCAGCTCGAAATCCTGCGTAGGGTCATACAGGCTGGGAGCTTGCGGCAGACCGGCTAGCATCGACGCCTCGCCGAGAGTCAGGTTCCACGGGTGTTTGTTGAAATAGGTCTGTGACGCGGCATCGATGCCGTAGGAGCGATTTCCGTAGTAGACGTGGTTGAGATACATCTCGAGAATCTGCTGTTTGGTGTAGTGCTGGGTAAATCGATATGCGGTGATCGCCTCACGAATCTTACGCACATAGCTCCGCTGGTATCCGATCTGATCGGGGTAGAGCGCGCGCACCAGTTGTTGGGTGATCGTCGACGCTCCCGACGAACCGGATCCCGAGAAATTGATCAAAACACCGCGGAGAATGGCCGTGGGATCGACGCCCTGGTTCGTCCAGAAGCTCGAGTCCTCGGCCGCGACTGTTGCATCGAAAATCCAGGCCTGATGTGGCTGGTTGGGATCGGTCTGCTGCTGTGTGATGTGGTCGAGGATTTCCTGATAGCCGACGGCGGTGCGCCACCCGGTATCCGGATCCGAGACTTCGGTCAGCAGCTTCCAGTTCCGGTCGTAGATCTTGGTGGTCTCGAATTGGATGCCGTTGCCGGGCTGTGAGACATCAGGCAGCCCCTCGGAGATATACGACCATCCGGCGATACCGGCGGCTGCGGCCACGCCAATGCCGATTGCGAGGACGACGAGGAACCCAAACGCGCCCACCGCCAGGACACGTGCAAGTGCGCCGAAGCGACTCGAGCGGCGCGCCTTCTTGTTTCTGATGACGGCTGGGGAAACGGAACGTGAGCGACGCCCATTGGAACGTCGCGAGCGCGGACGATTCGCACCGCCACGACGGCTATTGTTGCGACTCACCAAGCCTCAATCATTGAGGGCGCCGATCGGACCGAGCCATCCAGCTGGCGCAACATGAACGCGAAGTCGATCATACCACGCGCACGAACGCCCAACTTCAACGCTGATTTCGACCGACCCCATGCTACAATGCGCCGAAACTCACTCGGTGACGGCCCCGAGAACACCAGCAAATCCCTGGCCAATGACGCATGAATGTACTACCGCATCGAGGATTGAAAGAGGTCTGACGATGGATCTTCAGCTCAATGGAAAAGTCGCGCTCGTGGCAGCTGCCAGCAAGGGATTGGGCAAGGCTGTGGCAACCCAATTCGCTCGCGAGGGGGCCAGAGTGGCCATCTTCTCACGAGACAAGGAGCGTATCGAATCCGCCGCCGAAGAGATCAGGAGCGAGACCGGTGCGGACATCTTGCCGCTGGTCACCGACGTCCGCAGAAAAGACGAGATCGATGCCGCGGTGGATGCCACGGTAAAGCGATTTGGCGGTCTCGACATCCTCGTCACCAATGCTGGTGGTCCGCCCCCGGGTTCGTTCCAGACGGTCGACGACGAGGCATTCGTCAACGCCATCGAGCTCAACCTGCTCAGCACCATTCGACTCTGCCGCGCGGCGGTGCCGCACATGCAGGCAAACGGCGGCAGCATCGTCACGATTACGTCGATTTCGGTAAAGGAACCGTTGCAGGATCTCATCCTCTCCAATACGGCCCGCACCGGCGTACTCGGGCTGGTCAAGTCGATGGCTAACGAACTGGGGAAATACAACATCCGCGTCAACAACGTGGGTCCCGGACCGACGCGCACCGACCGCATCGTCAATCTGGCTCGTGCGCGAGCCGAGCGGGACAACATCCCGCTCGATCAGGCACTTGGCTACAGCGCCGAGGGCATACCGCTAGGTCGCCTGGGTGAACCGGACGAGTTCGCCAACGTCGTGGTCTTCCTTTCCTCGCCGGCCGCGAGCTACGTTTCGGGACAGACGGTCCTGGTCGATGGCGGCAGCTACGGGGGCACGCTCTAATCCACGCCAGCTCAACCAACAGCACCGCAACCGTTCGACAGCGCCGCCGCTTCAGAGTGGCGGCGCGGTTCACTTTTGCGCGCTCGCTCGCGAGAAACCCGATTTTCGGCATGCATCCTGCACAAACAGCAGTGAACAAAAATTCGGTTTAGCTGACTTCTTAGTGGGGATCACTCCCACGGAGACGCGAGGGAACCTATGGATATCAAGCAACTCAAAGGGATCGCGGTGGTCGCGATCGACGACGGTGCTCGTCTGGGATCGGTGAGCGACGTTCTCGTCGACCTCGATCATCGCTGCGTTCGCGCGCTCGTCATGAATGAAGGCGGGTTGTTACGGGGGAATAATCGCATTCTCGATATTGGAGACGTGCGCAGCGTTGGGGCGGACGCGGTGATGATTCAGTCGCGCGACCTGCTCAAGGCAGACCGAGAGGACACTCGGTATCAGACCTTCCCGAACCTGCACACGATCTCGTCGTTGCGCGTCGTCTCGCAAAACGGCGATCTGGTCGGCAACATGTCGACGATAAACTTCGAGACGAGCGATGGAACCTTCACCGATCTCGAGATCAGCAAACATGGTCTTCTCGGATCATTTCAGGCCAAGATCGTGGTGCCAGCTGCGGCGGCAGTCAGCATGGGTCGTGACGTGATCGTCATTCCCAACGAATACTCCGGTGAAGCGGACACGGGTGAGGCAGCACGCTCTGACGAGCAGACGGAATCGACTGCGAAGCTCGAGACTCCCTCCG
The DNA here is from genome assembly GCA_963815715.1 of uncultured Chloroflexia bacterium. Classification (GTDB taxonomy): domain Bacteria; phylum Chloroflexota; class Chloroflexia; order Thermomicrobiales; family Thermomicrobiaceae; genus CALAGB01. The sequence continues at coordinate 359,300 of CAWFHU010000003.1, forward strand.
CAGGCTAAACCAACCGAGATCAGGCAAAAAACGACACGACGATAGCGAGGAGCAACCCCGGCACGACATCGATCCCCAGGCGCATCAGCACCCGGCCGTCCGGTTCGAAGCGCGGAGTTCGGTAGGCCATCTGCCAGATTGCCGAAGCAATCATCCAGACTCCGGCGGCGAAGCAGGCGGCGGCAAGATTCACGATTGATCCTCCGTTCGATCGACGCGCATCCCTGGAACGACGTTCAAACTATCCTCAGCGGCACGGTGCTGGTCATGGACAGGATCCGAAGTCCAGGGCTATAATGCGCCGCGTTGATGCGCTACATCCTACGACATCCTCGTCAAAACCCGGACGGAGGCCCCGAACGTGCCCAATAAGGCGACCGTCCTGATCGAGCGAGCGTCGGGGACTCGCTCCCGGGATCGGGACATGCGGGGCTCAGCCAATACCGCGGGGAATTGGCTGGGAATGGGAGCCGTCAAGGGGAGGCTCCGTTGAAAATCCTTCTCGTAACACCCTTCGATTTCAGCTTTCCCGGTGGAGTCAACGAGCACGTCTTGCATCTCGATCGGCAATTTCAGCTCCTTGGTCACCAAACGCGCGTTCTTTCACCCAGGTCTGACGAAGAAGAAGAAGGGGACGACGGACACTACTACCGGCTCGGCGTCACCTTTCCCGTTCCGTCAAACGGCTCCACTGCACGCATCACGCTTTCGCCATTTCTGTCGGGAAAAGTGAAAGATTTTCTGCAGCGGGAAGAGTTCGACGTCGTCCACCTGCATGAGCCGCTCGCGCCAATCTTGCCGTTGATGGTGTTGCTTCATTCCAAAGCGGTGAACATAGGCACGTTCCACGCCGCCCGCTCGTCGAACCTCGGCTACCTCTATGCCAAGCCGATCCTGTCTCACTTCGCAGGCAAGCTCGACGCGCGTATTGCCGTCTCTCCCGCGGCGCTGGATTTCGTTCACCAGTACTTCCCTGGGCAGTACGAGGTCATTCCGAACGGAATCGACATCGATTGGTTCGGGCCACACGTCGAGCCGATCCTCCGCTATCGGGACGGTCACCCGAACATCCTCTTTGTCGGACGCTACAACGAGTCGCGCAAGGGCCTGAAATTCTTGCTGCGTGCCTTTGCCCTTGTTCGGCAAGAATTCCCCCAGGCACGATTGCTGATCGTGGGTCCTGGTACTCCGAGACGATTCGAACGCGAGATCGAACGCTATGAGCTTGAGAACGTCGTGTTCGTGGGGCCCGTGACCACGCAGGGACTCGCCAACTACTACGCCACGTGCGACGTCTTCTGCGCCCCCTCGACTGGACGCGAAAGCTTCGGCATCGTGCTCCTCGAAGCCATGGCATCGAGCAAACCGGTGGTGGCGACCAACATTCGCGGTTATTCGGCGGTGGTGCGGCACGGCATCGACGGATTGCTGGTTCAGCGCAAGAACCCCCAGGCGCTCGCGATTGCCCTTGTTCATCTGCTTGCGGACGAGAAGCTGCGTGAAGAATTTGGCCATGCTGGAAGAGTCCGGGCCGAGGAGCATTCCTGGCCTGTGGTGGCAAAGCGAGTCCTGGAAACATATGACCGCACGCGTTCGCGTGTCGGCCGACAGCGATTGTCGCCGTCGATCCCGACCTATTTCACGTCGCGTCGATAGTGGAATGAGAGCGTCGTCATGATCAGCACCCTCGTCGGGACCTGGGTGCGCGCCCGCCTCCTCAAGGTCGGCGCATTTCTGGCGCGGTCGAAGCTCTCGCCCAATTGGTTCACCATCATCGGCCTGATCCTGAACATGATCGTGGCCGCCGTCATCGGTAGCGGCAGCCTGCTCATCAGCGGTATCTTACTGATCGGCGCCGGTCTGTTTGATATGGTGGACGGAGCAGTAGCGCGTGCGTCGAATCAAATTACGCGCTTCGGGGGCTTTCTCGACTCGACGCTGGATCGCTACTCGGAAGCCATTATCTACTTCGGGTTGCTGATCTACTTCCAGCGGTTTCACCCGGGGAGTAATGCCATCCCGTTCGTCTACGCGACCGCCATCGGCTCGCTGATGGTGAGCTACGCACGCGCTCGCGCGGAGGCGGCCGGCGTTCACGCCGAAGTTGGGCTTTTCGCACGTCCCGAACGAGTGATTCTTCTTGCCGTCTTCCTCGTGTTCAATCGCCCAGTTTGGGCGATTTGGATTCTGGCCGTTCTCACGAATGTGACGGCGATCCAGAGAATCGTCCACGTGTGGCGAGTCACTCGAAATTCAGAACAGCAGTAGCTCTATGATTCATGACCAGGCAAAAAAACATATTGCGTCCAGCGGGGATCGAGATCAGCGAGCATACGATGACGAGGACGTGCGCCGTAGCGGCGCGACGATCTTCTTCTGGGTGGTCCTCGCCTTGCTCATCTGTCTCGGCATATGCGTCCTCGCCAGCATAATTCTGGCGCTCATCTACGGAAGCTGATGCGCCGCCTCGGCACCTACCAGCCCCTGTCGAAAGGAACAATCCGTCGTGACACACGTTGAAACTGTCCCGGTCCGACATGGATCGCCCGAACGATCCGTGTCCGCCCGCCGCCCACGAAGCCGTCGCGCAATCACTCGCTTGGTAGCGGCCTCGCTTGTGGCCGCGATCGGACTCAGCGCTTGCGGATCATCAGGCAAGCTCACCGCGTCACCGACGGTGATTTCGACCGAGACACCTGGTTCCGGCTATCACCATCGTGACTCCCACACCTGGCGTACCGGGTGATACAGGGGGAGCTGGAAACAATCCCGCGGCGGGCGCGACTCCGACAGTGGATCAGTCGACGAATGGCCAAAACGGTTCCTACACAGTGCAACCAGGCGACACGCTCTATCAGATCGCGGTGAAATTCAACATCACGTTGCAGTCGTTGATGCAGGCGAACTCGATCACCGACCCGGGCTCATTGCAGGCTGGTCAGGTGCTGGTGATCCCGCCGCATTGAGGCACGGTCCATCAGTACTAACTTGGGTGTTTGGCGGTCCATTTCCATTGACACCCTGATCTCCAGCATGATAGGCTTCAGCCAATTCATTTGCGGGGTATTTATACCGAGCAGGGTGAAGGAGGTGATGCCCAAACATGAGTAGCCATGGTACTTCGGGCGTCACCGGGAAGGTCACAGCGTAATCGCTGTCATCCCGGTGATAGCCCAAGAAACCTGAGAGTCGGCGCTTAGTTCGCCGGCTCTTTTTTTAATCCGGCTCCCATCCTGACGATCGTTCAATGCGGCTAAATAGACTCGATGGCGGCAACAGTCTTGCACTTAGATTGGGCGTGGGAGGAGCCAAGTTTTTCAAACAAAACCCCCTCTGTGAAACACATAGTCAACGTGTCACTGGCTGTAACGCAGCCCTCTCACGAACGTTGTACTGTGTGATGAATGGCGAAGAGGGAAGAAAGGTGATGAAGCCGATGGGCGTCCCGTCTCTGGCGCGCGGATCAACCCCTACTGCACGGCCAGCGCCCCAAAGGTCGGCCGTGCTGCGTATTAGCGAACCGCGCCGCGTATTCGGACTTTTTTTCGCGCTGCTGCTCGCAGTCTCATGGCTGGCAATGCTGCCGGCCACCAAATCGGCCGCGGCTGAAATCGGCCCCGACCGGGTCTATTTTTCGCAAACCGGCCACTACTTGAGCTATGGCTTTTTGAACTATTGGCGCGGACATGGCGGGCTCAATATCTTTGGCTACCCGCTCACCGATGAGACCACCGATCAGTCGACCGGATTGACCGTCCAGTACTTCGAGCGGGCGGTATTCGAGTGGCATGCCGACCAGCCTGAGGGTCAGCGAGTCGAACTGCAGCGGCTGGGCGCCGACCTGACGCAAGGCAACACCGAACCCGCGTTCGATCGCATCACCGCCACATCCGACAACAGTTGTAACTTCTATTCCGAGACCGGACATCGGCTCTGCAACGGATTTCTGAGCTACTGGCAAAACCACGGCGGCCTGTCGATCTACGGATTCCCGATCAGCGAGGAGTTCCAGCAGAAAAACCCCGACGACGGTCAGATGTACACCGTGCAGTATTTCGAGCGTGCCCGCTTTGAATGGCATCCAAACAGTGACGGCAGCGGTGGCGTAGTCATGCTCGGTCGTCTTGGAGCGCAAGCAGCCGCCAAGGGGAACGTCAATACGTCTCCGATCCCGAAGGACGCCAACGTACCCGAGTACTCTCAAGGGCTGTGGTACGACCCGAACGTTTCGCCCGATAAGGTTACTTCTCCACCACCGGGCGCTCCGTCGGACGAATCGAAGTGGATCGAAGTCGACCTCACGCACCAATATCTGCGAGCCTGGGAGTTCGACAACAAGGTCTTCGGCGAGTACATCTCGTCGGGCGTCGCCGCGCATCCAACGCCGACTGGTACCTTCCACATCTTCTGGAAGCTGCGCTATGACGACATGACCGGCGGCAAGGCAGGGACATCCGAGTACTACAACCTGCCGAACGTGCCCTGGGTGATGTACTTCCTCGAAGGAGGGTATGCGCTGCACGGGACGTATTGGCACCATAACTTTGGCTACGTCATGAGTCACGGATGCGTCAACATGACGATCGACGGCGCTGCTTGGGTCTACGCCTGGGCACCAGTCGGCACGACCGTCTGGGTCCATTACTGACCGGACAATCGCGATCAGTAGCCAACCCATACACGAACGACCCCGGATCATGTGATCCGGGGTCGTTATCTCTGCCTCGCTTCACGTTACTCGAGTTCGTCGTCGATCTCCGGCTCTTCGCCGGTCGACGGCTCGAACGGGGGAAGCTCCATAACGGCGATTGGGTTGTCATCCGCCGCGACACGATTGAATCGGATGAATTCGCATCCGAGGCATTGATGGACGATGACCTGCTCACCCGAAAGTCGGGTATAGAGGCCAATCGGCGCCATCAGCGATCGGCATTCGCTGCGGCGATCTCCCGGCGTTTTCCCATCCACGTGCAGTGAGTAGAGACAGATCGGGCAATGATTCCGATGTCTCCCGCCGGATACAGTCGGACCAACCATGCGCCGGCAGTGACGACAGCGGAACGACTCGCTCCCGTCCGGCTTACGCGCATGCTTTTCCGGCGATCGATCTGGATCACGAGGCCGGACCGCAGGCTTCTTGGTGCGTTTAACACGCTCACGATTCGTTTTTCGCACGAGGAGATCCAGCTCTTCGCTCTCCTCGTCGAAGAATGGATCCACGTCTGTATAGCTCAACGATATCTCCTTGGCATGCGACGTCGCGCAATTCTCCAATGTGCTGCTGCGATGCGGCGAACGTCCTTGTCGGCATCCCAGTATCGATCAGTCGTCGTGAATGCGGGACCAATGCTCCAACAGAGGCACGGTCGCTCGACGACAACAATGTGATGCCGCGGTCCGACCCACGTTGAATTATCCGTGAGACGTCCAGCAGCACACGAAATACCTGGGAGCCGGCCGAAAGGAGCGCGGAATACCCGCTCGTCGAATTACGAAGAGCGACTGCGATTCGAAGGGGCCGAAGTGATGAGTCGAAACACGCTCAAGCCGAGCCGGGCACCCAGGCGGCACAAACAAGTTTCTGCATGTGGATTCCCTGCTCTCTAGCATCAGGTGTCATCAAATGAGGACGCAATTCTATCGCGCAGAATTAATCTACGGAGAATGATCCTCGCGTGTCAAGACGGAATCGTCGCGACGTTAGAGAATTCCCTTGAGCTTGTCGAGATCGAAGTTGCCGCCACTGATGATCGAGACGACCGTCTCGCCCCCCTTGAGCGGGATCTTCCCGGCCAGCAACGCAGCCGTCGCCGCCGCGCCCGAGGGCTCTACGTACAGCTTGACGTTTGTCATGATGGCCTTTAGGCCTTCGACGATCTCGTGGTCCTCGAGCAGGATGATGTCGTCGACGTATTTACGGGTGATCGGGTAGGTGAGCTTGCCCGCCATTGGCGGCGCCAAACCGTCGGCGATCGTGTGGACCGACTCGAGCTGTACCGCTTCGCCTCGATCCCACGATTGCCGCATGGCCGGGGCGCCACTCGGTTCGACACCATAGATCTTCACGTCGCGCCCACTCGACTTGGCAGCCAACGACACTCCCGAGATCAACCCTCCGCCACCGACCGGACAGACGATGACGTCCACATCCGGTACCTGCTCCATGATTTCGAGCCCAACCGTCCCTTGGCCGGCGATGATCCAGGGATCGTCGAAACCGTGCACGTTTATCTTGCCTTCTTCGCGTTCGAGTCGGGCGACCGTGGCGAATGCCTCTTGGATCGGGCCATCAACCAAAATAACCTCGGCGCCGTAACCGCGCGTGGCCGCGATCTTGGTCTGGCTCGCGTGGGAGGTCATGACGACGGTGCAGTGGGTTCCGACTCGTTGGGCGGCCCAGGCGACGCCTTGCGCGTGGTTCCCGGCCGAAACCGTCACAACGCCGCGAGAGAGCTCCTCAGGGGTCATGCTACGCAAGCGGTTGAGCGCGCCACGGACTTTGAACGACCCAGTTTTTTGCAGCGACTCCGCCTTCAAGTAGAGCTTGGCACCAATCTGGTCGCCAATCCGCGTGGACGTGAAGACCGGTGTCTGCCGCACCTCATCTGCAATTCGTTCCCGAGCAGCATACACGTCCGCGATCTCGACCATCGTCTTCATCCCTCCAGGTGGATCAAAAGCCGTCTGCTTCCCATTCAAGGCCACTGGCAATGCTCGCATGGATCATTATCAACGGCAACGACGATCCGAAAGCCAATCGATCGCTCGGAATTCGCGGTCGTCGACGTTGGTTGGACTCAGTAGTGACGACTTACTCTGAAGTCGACCGAAAGAGAGCTATGGCATGAGCGGACGACTCGACCGATTTCGACAAAACAAAGACGAATTCTTTCGCACGGACGCGCACTCGCCGCTGACACCTGTTCAGCAGCAGCAGTTCACGCAGCTGAATTACTTTCCGGAGAACGGCGCCCTCGTCTTTCAGTTGAGGCTGGATCCGAACTCGGTCTCGCACGATCCCGAAATACTCGACACCACCAGTGGAACCAAGCAGGAGTTCATCCCCGCTGGGCGGATCGAGATCGACGTCGAAGGCGAGACTGTTCAACTGACGCTCTATCGTGAGAGCGGCCGCGGGCGCTACTTCCTCCCATTCAAAGACGCGACCAGCGGCCATGAAACGTATGTCGGTGGACGTTACCTCGATCCCCAGGAAAGCCCGGACGGCGAGCTCACCGTAGATTTCAACTACGCCTACAGCCCCTACTGCGCCTACAACGAGGATTGGACCTGCCCCATCCCTCCCAAAGAAAACGTGCTTGACGTGCCGATTCGCGCCGGTGAAATGGCTTTGTCACTCGACGAGCAGGAACATGCGTAGATAATGGCTGAACCAAACCTGTTGGCAACGCGAGAGGGAGAAGCATGAAGATCGAGACGCGCGCGGGATCTGTCTCAGACCAGTCAGCTGACGCTGTCGTCATAGGCGTCGGGCCGAGTCGCACGCTCAGCGATGATGCCGCCAGTATTGACGATCGACTTGACGGCGCCTTGAAAGCCGCGCTAGACGACAGTGGGTTCAGCGGCAAAGTCGGGGCGACGCAGGTCATCCCAACGCTGGGGCGGATCGAAGCACGCCGCATCGTCGTCACCGGCGTCGGCGAGGGCGACAGCGACAAGGCGGGCGATCTGACGCGGGCCTGGGGAGCCGCGGCCAAAGCCGCCCGAGCCGCGGGCGCACGCAACGTCGTAAGTGCGGCACCTCCGGCTGGCGGTCTTTCAACGGTCAACGCGTTCCGAGCGGCGGCAGAGGGAACGCGACTAGCGCTCTATCGCTTCCTCACCTATCGCACGTTCGACGTACCGTCCTCCGACATCGATTCCTTCACCTTCGTCGACGATCGTGATGAGGCACGCGAGGGAGTCGAGATGGGTGACGCCATCGCCAAAGGAGTCTGCCTCGCACGTGATCTCGGAAACCAGCCAGCCGACGTCCTTTATCCAGACGAATTCGCCGTGCAGGCACAGCAGGTCGCGCTCGAAAACGATTTGAGCTGCGTCGTCTACGATCGCGCGGCGCTGGAGAACATGGGGGCTGGAGCCATCGTGGCGGTCGGCAAGGGGAGCGACCGCGATCCGCGCATGATCCACCTCACGTACAAACCGGCAGGGGAATCCAAAGGATCGATCGCCTTCGTCGGCAAGGGCATCACATTCGACACTGGCGGCATGAACCTCAAGCCGACCGGCGGCATCGAGGCGATGAAGTTCGACATGTGCGGAGGCGCGGCCGTGCTCGGAGCCATGAGCGTGGTTCCGTCACTGAATCTCCCGTTCACGGTCCACGGCATCATCGCCGCGGCTGAGAACATGCCAAGCGGCACCGCTTATCGGCCGGGCGACATCTTGCACACACTCAATGGCAAGACGGTCGAGATCATCAGCACGGACGCGGAGGGCCGGCTCGTCCTGGCCGACGCCCTCACCTACACCTCGCGACTCGGCGTCGACTCGATGATCGATCTCGCCACGCTGACCGGCGCATCGGTCGTCTCTCTTGGCAAGCAGGGGACGAGCGTCTTCAGCACCGACGATCGCCTGGCGGGAGACATCCTGTCGGCCGCCGATTGGAACGGCGAGCTGATGTGGCGCATGCCGCTCTGGGAGGAATACCACGGTCTGCTCAAGGGAGATTACGCCGACCTGAAGAACAGCGGCGGACGACCGGGTGGCGCGATCTTCGCCGCACTCTTCCTACGTGAGTTCATCGAGGGGACGTCCTGGGCTCATCTCGACATTGCCGGACCAGCCTGGAACGACAACGAAGGCGATCTGGCGCCCAAAGGCGCGACCGGTCATGCCGTGCGCACGTTGCTGACATTGCTGCTGAATCGGGCTGGGAGGTAGGAAGGGGATTCGGCTCTTTGGAGCGGCCACCGGGAGCTGCTGAAACTCATTGGAGAGGAATAATAACATTGCAGTTCGTGCGTCATTGAAAAATGACTAGCTTATTCTTGTCATCCTGAACCGCGGTGAAGGATCTCTCCATTCGTCAACAAGCCGCTATGTGCAATATAGAGAGATCCTTCGACTCCGCTGCGCTCCGCTCAGGATGACACATAAGCGCATGCTGCAATCGGCGAAATTAGCGCTTGACTGAACATGCGGGAACACAACACCGACTTCGCGCGTAGCTGACTCCCGTACAAGTTCTCTTGGGTTCAGCTCTGGCCTGACTGCCGCACCCAGTCAAGCGTCTCATGCAGACCATCGACCATCGACGTCTTCGGCTCCCAGCCGAGCGTCTGCTTCGCCAGGTCGTTCGACAGCACGCTGTGCTTGATGTCTCCGGGCCGCTCATCTTGATGGACGGCCTCATGCTGGTAACCGGTGTTTTCGGCCATCAGTTCGAACAATCCGTTCACCGACAACGGTCGGGCGCTGCTGACGTTGACGGTCAGCGGTTGATCTGACTGCATAGCCAGGTCGTGCGCCCGGGCCACATCGCCGACGTAGACAAAGTCGCGCGTCTGCTCGCCATCCCCAAAGATGTAGACCGGCTCATCCTGAATCATGCGTGCGGCGAAAATGGCGATCACGCCGGCCTCACCGTATGGATCCTGTCGAGGACCGTAGATGTTGGCCAGTCGCAGCACTTTCAACGGGATTTCGGGCGGAAGCATGATCTTCAGGTACTGCTCTAACGTCCACTTACTCAGTCCATAGGCGCTCATCGGTCGAATTGGGTGTTGCTCATCACACGGCAGATAGTCGGGGGGACCATATAGTGCTCCACCAGTGGTGATGTAGATGAACTGGCGACAATGGCTCTCGACGGCGGCGCGGTAGACGTTGAGTCCGCCCATGATGTTCGTCTGGGCGTCTTTGATTGGGTCGGTCATCGAGACTGCCACCGACGCCTGCGCGGCGAGATGACTGATCGCGTCCGGACGGAACTCCTTAGCTACATCCAGCAGCGCCGGTTCGCCGATGTCGAGATGAACGAGCTTCGCCTCCCGATTGACGTTCTCCGCCTTGCCGGTCGAGAGATTGTCAACCACCAGAACCTCATGGCCACCCGCAAGAAGCAGGTCGACAATATGCGATCCGATGAAGCCAGCACCACCGGTTATCAACACACGCATGGAATTCCTCCGAATAATTCGATCAGCCGAAGTCGGCTTCGTTCGTGGGCTACGACCAAATCGGGATGGACGTCGAGTTGCTGGCCTCCAAAAGCTCAACCAACCTCGAGCGGCACCGCAGATAATGCAGGCCGAACCTCCGGTCATTCTTGACTGGAGCGAGCAAGACGTCGACAGAAGCGTCAATCCGCTCGACGATGAGCATGACGTCCCGATCGTAGACGCGATCGACAAAGCGCACAAAGCGCAACGCTTCGTCCGTGTCAGACATCGGTGCCAAGTGATCGATGTCGATCCGATCGACTTCATCGAGCCAGGCTGCATCGTACATCGGATGCGTCTCGTCCAGGAATGTCTTCAAGTGTGCATCATCGAAGCGCACGACTCGCGCATCGGACAGATCGCGTTCACGGCGATGCCGCGCCGCGCTTCCCGACTCACGCCAATCGACGCCATCGACTTTCACGACTTCAAACGCGGATGCGATCTCACCGAGTTCTCGTTCGAACGCATCCGCGTAGCTGTGCCCCGAGTCCATCCTGGTCGGATCGGCGTTGGCCGTCGCCAGAATGCGCGGACGTCCTTCCAGCATGGCGCGGACAAGAGAGGTCAAAAGCATGATATTGCCAGGATCGCGCAGGTCGATCTCATCGATGCAGACCAACCGCTGTTCGCCCAGGAGATGTCGCAGGCGCCGCATTCCGAGCGTTCCTGCCGCGGCGGAAAACTCATCGAACGTGGCAAAGAGCTTGGGTTCGCAAGCGGTCTGAAATGCGGCCGCGAGGAGATGCGTCTTGCCGATGCCGGGCGGCCCATCGAGATAGACGCCGCGGTATTCGAGGTCGTCCTTTGTTCGACGCCAGGGCAGTCGCGATGTTTGTGGCTCCGGTGCGTCGATCAGCGTGGTGATCTTGTCGATCGCTTGTTGCTGGCCTGAGAATCGGGTGTCAACCTCGTAGGTCTCAAAGCTGGCGCCGACGAAACGCTTGGGAAGGCGGAATTGTGGACCGCGAGTTGCCGCAACGCGCTTGCGCAGGTCTTCGATCGAAACGTCTATCACCGATTCTCCTCAAGTTCATGCCAGGGTTGAGTCTACCCGACGGTCAGGACTCCGCAAAGAACGTGCGTACTGGCTCGAGAGCGCTATTTCGCTCGACCACGGGTTGAAATCAGCGCCTGTTTTGTGCGATGAATGATGAACTCACGCTGCGGCGCGTGTCGCTCGAACCGATCAACAGGGCGAGTGAATGTGAGGGCATCAATGACGATACGCACTCAAACCATCACCATAGACACCCGTGGAACGGGGCAGATGCAGAACCTTACCGATCGGGTGCAGCAAGCGATCGATTCTTCAGGCTGCACGAGCGGTATAGCCACCGTATTCGTGATGCACACGACGGCCGCCATGGTCATCTCCGAGTTCGAAACTGGGCTGATCGAGGACTTCCCGAGCGCGATAGATCGGCTGGTTCCCGAACGCGGCCCGTTTCGGCACAATCAGCTCAACCATGACGACAACGCTCACAGCCACGTCCGCTCAAGTTTGCTGGGACCTTCAGTGACGGTGCCGTTCGACGGTGGATCGCTCCTGCTCGGCACCTGGCAGCAGATCGTCCTGATCGACTTCGACACGCATCCTCGTTCGCGCAACATCGTCATTCAGGTTATGGGGGAGTGACCGGCGAACACGAAATCGATGCGGGTTATCGGCACGCGCTTGGGAAAACCATCGCTGACTATCGATCTCGCGACGGATCGAGCCTGCGCGCGCTGGCGGAACAATCCGGTCTGTCGCTCTCCTTCTTGAGCGAGCTCGAAAATGGGCGCAAGGATGCCTCCGGGGAGACGTTGAAGCGCCTGGCGTGCGCGTTCGAAGTCGAGCTTCCGGATTTGCTGCGGGCGGTGGCGGAGCGACTGGAACGGGACCAGCGGCAGATCGAGGTCTCGCTTGATGGATTGTCGAGGGACGAGATCCAGGAGGTTTCGAGCTTCGCGGACTGGATTCGCTGGCGCAAAACCCGCGAGTGAAGTCGGTATCCAACGTCGCAATAGTGCTTGCCGGTCGATGAACGAGAATATCTGGGACGTGACACTCGTTATAGTCTGTCGACAGATTGCCCCACGACGGAGAGGAAATAGTAGACATGCCGCAGACCTGGAACCGCGATCAACTACTGGTTTCGACCGACTGGCTGCAAGAACACCTGAACGACGACGACATCCGCATTCTCGATTGCCGCTTCTATTTCGACGGGCGCGATCCCGTCGAGGTCTACCGTAGTGGACACATCCCTGGCGCTGTCCACTTCAATTGGTCGATCGAACTGAACGATCCGAACAGCTCAGTTGACAATATGCTGGCGCCGCTCGAGCAGGTAGAGGCAGCCATGAGCAAGGCCGGCGTCGGGAACAGGACGCGCATCGTGGCTTACGACGACGAAGGCGGTCACTTCTCCTCGCGCGTCTGGCTGGCGCTGGCGCGCTACGGTAAAGAAGATCAGCTTCGCATCCTCGACGGCGGTTGGACCAAGTGGGAGGCCGAGAAGCGACCGGTCAGCACCGAAACCTCGACGGCCCAACCTGCGGAGTTCACCATCGATCGTTCCGCTGGGCGACCTGACATCATCGCGACCGCCGACGACATCCTCGCCGCAACCAAGAATGGCAAGACCAAGATCCTCGATGTGCGTCGCATGACTGAATTTACCGGCGAGGAAGCGCGAGCCAAGCGGGGCGGGCGCATCCCATCCGCCGAGCATTTCTTGTGGCAGGACAACCTGAATTGGGATGATGATCGCTCGTTTCGAAGCAACGACGAGATTCATTCGCTCAACGAAGACGCTGGAATCGACGAAGAGACTCCAGTCATCACCTATTGCCAGGGCGGAGTGCGCGCGGCGCTTTCAGCCCTCTCGCTCTGGATGACGGGCGTCAAGAACGTTCGCGTCTACGATGGCAGTTGGGCTGAATGGGGCAATCGAGACGATCTCCCGATCGAGACCGGCCCGGCCAAGAAGTGATCACCCGCCGCGGCGCGCGGCTGCGCGTCGGGGGGAATAGGCTCCGCCGTAATGCCGTTTAGCAATCGGAACGAACGCGTTCAGAACCGAGAGAGGATCGCAGCCAATGCGCATCGCCAATGACGCGACCGAACTCGTAGGCAACACACCGCTGGTGCGACTGAACAAGGTAGTCAGCGGCAATGCCGTCGTGCTTGCCAAGCTCGAGGCGTACAGCCCCGGGTATTCCATCAAAGACCGCATCGCGCTCAACATGATCAACGATGCCGAGAAGCGCGGTGTGCTGAAGCCCGATACCGTCATCATCGAAGCGACTAGCGGCAACACAGGCATCGGGCTGGCGTGGGTCTGCGCGATCCGCGGTTATCGTCTGATCATCACCGTCTCCGCACGCAACAGCCCGGAGCGCATCACAATGCTGCGTGCCCTCGGAGCCGAGGTAATCGTCACCCCGGCAGACGCCGGAACGCCTGGCGCCATCGAAGAGGCGAACAAGATCGCCCAGACGCTGCCCTCGGTCTTCATGCCACGGCAGCATTGGAATCCCGCCAATCCGGAAGCCCATCGCATCGGTACTGCTCGCGAGATTTGGGAACAGACCGATGGCACCGTCGACATCTTCGTGGCGGCCTTCGGTACCGGCGGCACGATCAGCGGAGTGGGCGAAGGGCTAAAGGCTTTCAACTCCGAGATCCAGATCCTCACCGTCGAACCGGCCGAATCACCGGTTCTCACTGAAGGACGCAAGGGATCACACGGCATTCAGGGGATTTCGCCTGGGTTTCTGCCGGAAGTCCTCAATCAAGAGGTGATCGACGGCTCGGTGCTTGTTCCGACTGAGGACGCCGTCAAGATGGCGAAGCGCTTGATGCGCGAGGAGGGGCTACTGGTCGGTATCTCGGCGGGCGCCAATGCGGTGGCCGCGTCACAGGTGGCCGATCGACCCGAGAACGCGGGCAAAACGATCGTGACCGTCTTCCCCGACCTGGCCGAGCGCTACATGTCGACCGCCCTCTTCAAGATGGACGAATTGGAGCCAGGTTCCTAAACACAGATCTCTTCACGTTCCCCCAACCCCCGGGACGCGCTCGCGTAAAGGCGGGCGCGTCCGTCTTTAGAGCAATTTGCGGAAGGATTGCCCAGTGCAGCGTCAACTGGGCGTCATAAATGTCGCTCCTACGGAGATGCGTCGTAGGGGCGACATTTATGACGCCCTTCGGACGACGACCGAGGACACGTACTCCCACGGCTCCTGCCCAGGGGCAGCCGCTCTGAAAAATGCTCTAAGGAGCATCGTCGGCACTAGTTGGAGGATAGCGTAGGGGAGCACCTTGGGTCCTCCCGGTGTAGACGTAGCGCGGAACTACGGGAACATCCGTCTGCAATCGGCGAGTACCCTGCGAACGACTGCAGGAGGACACAGGTCCTCCCCTACAATGTGCCAGAGTTTGGTCGCTGATGGACTACGGCTCCCAGGTCATGTCTGGATCGAACGGGTACATGGGTCGTCGGATCTTGTGAAATTCCAGACGGTCGAGGCGTGGGCTTGTGAGCCCTGGAGTGTCGACCTCGATCACCTCTTTCGCGATCGGCATGAACGCCGCACGGAAATGGACCGACGACTTGACGGCAATGATCTGCATCGTGGTCGGCTCGATATCCTGACTGCGCAGCACTTCCAGATCGGTCGGCTGGTAGCGGTGCGTGGTAACCACGACTATCACCGAGCCACCGTTCGCACCTTCAATCTCGACGACCGCGGTCGGCCCCATATTCATCTCGATGCCGGTGCTCATCAGACCACGATGGACGAATCGTCCGTCGCTCAGCGTCAGCACGCGTCCCCGTAGGTCAAGCGGCTCGCCGTGGAAGTGATCGACCTTCGCGCCGAGACGAAGCGAGACGGTCTCACCCTGCCCTGCTTCGAATGCCGCGCGAACGGACTCGGGATCGTTGATCGGCACGACTACCGCGTTACGGGCACCGAGTCGCAGGAGCGCTTCGAGAAGGACGGTACCATCGGCCGGAGCTCCTCCGCCCGGATTGTCGCCGATGTCAGCCAGCACGATGGGACTCTCCGGCGCTTCCATGGCATGGCGGACTGCATCATCGACCGGCGTCGGCCGCACAATGAAATCCTCGCGATGTTCCCAGACGTGCCGCCCAAGCTGAGCCGCAAGCTCCGCCGCGCGCGCTCGATCGTCGTCAGTCGTCACGATGATGCTGAATGTGGTCGGCTCGATGTCGGCCCAGGCGAAGCCCGGAAGATAGCTGACGTTGAGCACGCCCCGCTCGCTCTCCACGTCATGAACCATGTGCTTGAGCGTCAGCATCGGCTCGGCATGGCTGAATTGTCGTTGCAGCGACGCCAGAATCGGGATTTTGACCATGGCGGGAGTCGGCTTCGCGCCGCCTCGAACGATGCGCGCCATCAGCAGACCGATCTCGTAGCCGCGCTCGTAGGGATCGATGTGCGGGTATTCGTCGTATGCCACGGGCATCGTGCAGAGGTCGACCATCTCCTGCGTAATGTTGCCATGGAGATCGAGCTCGACGATGAGCGGTAGGTCGGGCCTGACCGCCTTACGCACTTCACGTAGGATGTAGCCTTCGCCGTCGTCGTCGAGGTCGGAGACCATGGCGCCATGCAGCGCCAGCATGACACCGTCCAGCGGGCCCACATGCAGCGCGGCACGAAGTCCGTCGACCAACTTGCCGGTTAGTACTTCGGTTGCTTCGGCTGTGACAGGCCCACCCGGCGTGGCCGAGGCGAACATCGTTGGAACCACGTCAAAATTGGCGTCGCGCGCCGCGTCGATGAACCCACCGATCGGCGTCTTGGTGCCTGAAAAGCGTTCGAGCAGTCCTTCACCTTCGGCGAAGTTGCGCAGCTCGAAATCGCTCAATTCGGTCGGTACGGTCGAGAACGTGCTGCTCTCGTGCGAGATGCCGCCAATCGCGACGCGCATACAAAACCCTTCCCTCTTCGTTTCCACAGATGAGATCGCGTCAGTCGATAGCTACTTGGCCGACTCCGTCGGTCACGCTGATCTCGGTTCCGAATGGTGTCGACAGCTGTGTCATCCAGTCCAGGATCTCCGACCCAGTACCGGCGTCGGCCAGCATAGGGAACCCACGATCCGGCCATGAGCGACCGTGGCCGAGCGAAACCGGATGAAGCTCGATCGAGCGGAGCTGCCGATCCTCAAAGGCGACGATGGGAAGGACGGTCTCCCAGTAGAGGCGATCCGCGGGGAAACTGCGTGTATCGTCAGCCGAGATCTGCTTGAAGACTTCAGGTGCCGACATGTCCCGATCCGCGCTGAGGGTTTCGTAGTCGTCGGCCGGTAGCCGCTGCAAGTACTCGTACTGAAAGATGAAGTTCCCGACCGAATAGAAGATCGGCTTCCCCTTGTAGATCTCGATGCCGCGCAGCAGGTGCGGGCCATGTCCAACCACCATGTCGGCTCCGGCATCGACGCATGCGTGCGCGAACTCGACGATGAAGTCGGCAGGAATCCAGCGCTCGCTGCCGTTCTCATGGGCGTGGATGCTGACCAGCGTCAAATCGTCCATCAACGTTGCCTGCGCCGTTGACTTCGCGTTCCCTTCGAGGTCCTTCTTGTGGGCTTCCGTGCGTACACCGAACTCGTCGCCCACGATGAACGAACGTCCCGCGAAGTCGAACTGCCCTTCCCGTTCCGGCGGCTTCTGGAAGCCCATCCAGAATCCAAATTGTCGTTCCTTCTCGGCGCCGGTCTTCTCCGCGATGCGCTTGATCGCGTCCATGTGCGGTTGATCGACCACGAACAGCGTCTCGTAGCGCTGGGGGTTGAGGCCGGGACGACCAGGTGCGTCATCACGTTGAGCGCCAGCCTGCTGTCCCTTGGCAAACGACGATGCACAGCCGACCAGACCGACTCGACCAGCAGGCGTCTCGAGGAATGCGGGCAGACGCGCCTCGGTCAACGTTCGGCCCGCTCCGGCACAGACGAAGTCCATGTCCTTGAGCGCGTCAATGGTGGCGAGGCAGCCGTCGATACCGTAGTTGAGCGTGTGATTGTTGGCGAAGGCGGTCAGATTGAAGCCCATCGTCTGCAGATCGCGCGCGACGCCCGGGCTGGCTGACAGGTTCATCCCACCACTCTCGACCACCGGCGTGCCGCGATAATCGGTGAGAACCATCTCCATGTTCGTGAAGGCGACGTCGCAGCCCTTGATCAGGTCAACGAGCTTCGTGTGTGCCGGGTCCTGCAGGGCGGGAATGCGACGCGTGATGAGCGCGTCACCGGTTGCGGTCACGACCATGCGCTTGCCCACTAGTTGTTCCCTTTCAACGTTCGTCAGGTGTTCCCGAGCGTGTCAATCACGTCCACGAGGATCGAGCGCGTCTCGCAGCCCGTCACCGATCAAGTTGAACGCCAATACCGTGATGCTGATCATGATGCCTGGCGCGATGGCGATATGCGGATAGATCTGAATGTAGGCCCTCGCCGAGGAAAGCATCGTGCCCCAGTCGGCCGTCGGAGGTTGAACGCCCAGACCAAGGAAAGAAAGGGCGGCTTCCAGAATGATGACTCCGCCGACCGCCAGAGTCGAAAGGACGATGATCGGACCCACAATGTTCGGCACGATATGCCTCAAGATGATTCGTGCATCATTTGCACCCACAGCTCTGGCAGCGACGACGAAATCACGTTCTCGGAGACTGAGCACGTCACCGCGCGCAACGCGTGCGTAAGCCGCCCAGACGGTCATGCCGATAACTACAATCGTGGTCTTCAGGCTCGGCCCGAGAACCGCTACCAGCGCAATCAAAAGCGCCAGTGTGGGGAATGCCATAATCGTGTCGACGATGCGCGACAGAACGGAATCGATCCAGCCACCGAAATAGCCAGCTGCGGAGCCAATAACGACGCCGATCGTCACCGCGATGGCCGTCGCCAGAAGCGCTACGATCAGAGCGACTCGAGTGCCGTAGATGACCCGGCTCAGCTCATCTCTTCCGATCTCGTCGTATCCCAGCGGATGCGACCAGGACGGAGCTTGGCCCAACAGCTCAGGCTTGGCGAGATTCGGTGGATATGGCGCGAAGACGCCTGGAATCAGTGCCAGCACCGCCAGGATAATCAGAACCGCCATACCAACCAGAGCCGGTTTGTAACGCTTGAAGCGGCGCCATCCCCGAGACCACTCCGAGCGGCGAGCTCGTTGCACCCCTTGTGACGCCGTCGTCGCGCCCGAAGACGCGCCTTGTTTCGTCTGTTCTTTCGATACGTCCATGCGTCTCCGTCCTCAGCTAATGCAGTCTGATGCGCGGGTCGATGTAGGCGTAAACCAAATCGGTCACAAGGTTTGCCAGTACCACGAGGACGGAAAGGAGGAAGACAATTGCTTGCACCACCTGGTAATCCAGGTGAATCACGGAGTTGTAGAAGAGCCGGCCAATTCCTGGGACCGCGAAGATCGTCTCGACGATGATCGTGCCGCTGAGGAGGAACGCGATCCGATACCCGATCACGGTGACGACCGGCAGGAGAGAATTACGCACGACGTGCCGAGAGAGTACAGCCGACTCGCCGAGCCCCTTGGCTCGCGCCGTTCGCACGAAGTCCTGGCCCAACGTCTCAACGGTCGTGCTGCGCATCAAACGGGCGACGATCGCCATCTGCTCGAACGATAGGACCAGTACCGGCAGAATGTAACCCTTCCAAGAGTTGGTGCCGTAGGCAGGTAACCACCCGAGTTTCGCCGCAAACAAGATGATCGCCATCAAGGCGATCCAGAAGCTGGGGACCGAGACTCCCAGCGTTGCCCCCACGGTGCTGAAGTAATCAAAGAACGAATATTGTTTGATCCCCGCGAGTATGCCAGCCGGTATAGCGATCGCAGTCGCCAAGATCAAAGCCATTATGTTCAGCTTGAACGTAACCGGCGCCGCTCTCGCGATGATCGTATTGACCGGAGTTCCGACCTGAATGACCGACTCACCAAAGTTCCCTCTGAACATGTGGCCAACCCAGGTGAAGTACTGTACGTAAAGGGGGCGGTCGAGTCCCCAATAGTGTCGGATCTGGCTGATCTGTTCTGTGGTGAGCTGTGTCCTGCCCGTTTCACCGATCATGATGTAGACGGGATCCCCAGGAGTCAGATGCAGGATGCCGAACGTCGCGATGCTGATGAGAAAGATAACGACTAAGCCTTGAAGCAGCCGTCGAATGACATAGCGCAGCATGGTGCTGAGGTAGTCCTCTCCGTTATCGGCCCACCGGCCCGTGCTGAGACGGGCCGGTGGACGTTCTCGCTATGCGTTTGAATCGGCTAGGCAATCCACATTAGATAGACCTTGTTGTAGAGCTGCGAGCCGTTCAGAGCCGCCTTGGGCAGACCCTGAATCCGCTTGGCGAAGTGGTTGAACCAGTTCCAGTACATCATGTAGATGAACGGGACATCGTCCGACACAATTTGCTGAATCTGGTCGTAGATGTCTTTGCGCTTGGCCGGATCGACCTCGTTGAGGCCCTGATCCAGTAGCTGATCCATCTGCGGATTCTTGTACTGGTTGAAGTTGCTGCCGCCGTCTGACCGAAGCGTATCGGAGGCATCCGGCTCGCCGCCGTTTCCACCGTAGGTCCAGTTGAAGATCGCCATGTCACCCGTGCCGTTGGTCATGTTCTGCAGAATCGTGGTCGCCGGCTGCTCCTGGATGCTCATATCGATGCCGACGGCCTTGAGATCCTGCTGCACCAGCTCGGCCTCAGGCTTGCGTGCCTGGTCGCCACTGATGAGGGCACACGTGAAGGAGAATTTCTTGCCGTCCTTGGCGCGAATTCCGTCGGAGCCCGCGGCCCAACCTGCCTGGTCAAGCAGCTGTTTGGCCTTGTCCGGGTTGTAGTCGTACTTGGTTACATCCGCGTTGTACCAGGCACCCAGATTGGGAGCCAGGTTGGACGTGGCCAGCACGGCCGCTCCCTGGAAGACGGTGTCGATCACCTTCTGGCGATCAATGGCATGCATCATCGCCTGGCGACACGCCTTGTCGGCAAAGAATGGCAGCGTGTTGTTGATCGGGAAGTGATTCACGGCGGTACTGACCGACGTGAACGTCGTGAATTTGTCGGTCTCTTTCGTCAGCTTCAGATCGTCCTGCACCAATAGCGTCCAGACGGAGGAATCAGCGTCGCCGGTCTCGAGGGCAATCGTGCGCACCGACGGCTCCGCCACCAGCTTCTGGGTGAACGTGTCAAGGTTCGGGCGGCCGCGGAAATGGTCGTCAAACGCTTCCACTGTGGTGTGGTCAGCCGAGAGGAACTCCTTGAGCTTGAATGGTCCGGTGCCAATCGGCTTGGTTCGGTAGGTCTTTTCGCCCACCTGCTGGTGATACTTCGACTGCACGATGAAGGTCGTCGCGCCGAGAGTCACAAAGGCAGCGTTCGGCGCCTTCATCTTGACCACGACGGTGGCCGGATCGGACGAGTCGACTGAATCCATGTTGGTGAAGTAGCTGGCGATGACCGAGCCGTTATTCGCATCGCTGTAGAACGTGTAGGTGTACTTGACGTCGTCGGCCGTAAACGCTGTTCCGTCGTGGAACTTGACGCCGTCCTTGAGCTTGAACGTGTAGCTGAGGCCATCCGCGGCCGCTTCATACGTCGCGGCCAGTGTCGGCTGAAGCACGAAGTTCTCGTCCTGCTCGAGCAGTCCGTTGTGAATCTGCGTAATCATGACCCACTGATCGCCAGGGCCGGTATCGTTTGGACTGAGACCGGCGAGCTCCTGGTGGCCGACGACGACCATGTCGCCACCTTGCTTCGGCGTTCCGCTCGCGCCTGACCCGGCGGTCGGCGACGCGGTGTTGGTGTTAACGCTCGTTGTCGGGATCGACTGCGCGGCGGTTGGCGATGCCGACGCACCGCTGGAACTTGTGCTGGTCGACGCGCTCGCGGTGGTTGGCGTCGACTTGTTACTGCTACCGCATGCGGCCAGCAACGTGCCGACGGCAGGAATCGATAGACCGAGAATTGCGGATCGTTTAAGAAACTGTCGTCGTGAGCTCACGAGCTCGAAACTTGACTTCGGCGTCGAATCAGATTCAGACACGTTCACCCCTCCTCTATGGACGGCACCCTCACTAAACAATTGAGTGGCAACACACCACTCCCCTATCAATAGGCATGTTCAGTGATTCACCGCATGATGAATCACCACCACACCCGTTGTCAACCTGTCATGACACCGATTTGTCCTGTGATATACGTCCGATGTTTTGGGACCTTCGCGGTCGGAATTCAGGCCCGGCCCGCGGCCGCAGTGCACGTCTCTCGACTGTGCCACGCGTGTTCCACTTCACAATGGGCGAGCAATTGGAAAATTCGACCGGCCACTCACACCTTTTGGCTCTGGCAAGCCCCGGGCACTCGCCCGTAGCATGGAAGAAGTAGATACTGTTAATCGATGCTGCGAGCGCCACGTGATAACCGCAAATCGGATAATGCGTTAATACTGCCGACTGGTGGATTTCGGAAGGAAAACTGCATGCCGCTACCAAACAACCATCCGAAGACCGTTCCCGTGCAAGAGCGAAGCTGGACTCGTCGCCTCGCCGTCGTCATTGCATCGGTGTGCCTTATCACGTTGGTCGCGGCCTGCGGTTCGAACTCGGCTGAGACGCCGACCAGCGCGGGAGGACAGGCCTCCACCAGCGCGTCGACGGCAAGCGCCACCACCGCAGCAGCAACCACAGCGTCGACGACTCAATCGACTCAGGCGGCAACCGAGGTCGTCACGCCCAGCGGTGGATCGTCGTCGACGCCAGTCGGAAGTCCCAGCACAGATACGACAACGTTCAACCTCTATTTCCTGCGTCAGGACAAACTTGGCGTCGCCCATCGAACCATACCCAAGACTCAACAGGTTGGCGCAGCGGCGCTACAGGATCTCATCAAGGGGCCAAACGCCGATGAGCAATCTGCTGGACTGAGTAGCGACATCCCGAGCGCGACGCAGTATCTCGGATTGACAATCACCAACAAGGTCGCCACGGTGAACCTGTCGGGCGACTTTGCGACCGGTGGTGACAGCGCATCGCAGACCGCTCGCCTCGCTCAGGTGGTCTTCACCCTGACGCAATTCTCGACGGTCGACCAGGTCAGCTTTCAGATCGACGGCAAAGCCGTGACGAGCTTCGGCAGCACGGGGATTACGCTCGATCATCCAGTGGCCAGATCCGACTATGAAGATGTGACTCCCGCGATTCTGGTTGAGTCTCCCGCGGTGGGCGACACGGTGACGTCGCAAGTTCGCCTTACCGGCAGCGCGAACACGTTCGAAGCGGCGTTCACCATCGATGTGCTCGATGCCGACGGCAAACTGCTTCAGGAGCAGCACGCCACCGCCACGTCGGGAACGGGCACGCGCGGCACGTTCGACGTGAGCGTTCCGTTCAACGTCGCACAGCAGCAGTCGGGGAAGATCGTGGTGTTCGAACTCTCGGCTAAGGACGGATCGAAGACCAACGTGGTCGAGATACCGGTGACGCTGGCTCCGCCCAAGTAGCGTCGAGTCAGACGCCAAACAGCTCGCGGAGTCGCACGTCGAGCGAGGTGTAGCGCCGCGAGATACGGTCGTTGCGCACGGCGATGGCGATCGCTTTTGGCTGTGCTACCAGCACGACCAGCTCGCGCGCCCGTGTGACCGCGGTGTAGAGCAAATTCCGCTGCAGCATGACGTAGTTGGCGGTCAGGAGCGGCACCACCACGGCGCGAAATTCGGAGCCCTGAGCCCGGTGGACCGATATCGCAAACGCGTGGCTGAACTCGTCCAGCTGTGCGAAAGGAACTGTCAGCTCCCGTCCATCGTCGAAGGCCAGACGCATCGATTGGTCGATCTGGTCGATCGAGCGAATCACCGCCATGTCACCGTTGAAGACTTCGAGCTGATAATTGTTGCGCAGCGCGATGAGCCGGTCCCCGGCACGGTAGTGACGACCGGCTATTCGGAGTTCGGGTTGGCCCTGGGCGGGCGGATTCAGGGCCGCCTGTAGCGTTTCGTTGAGCCTACGAGTACCGGTCGCCCCACCGTTCATCGGGCAAAGGACCTGTATCTGCTCGGAGCCGATACCGTACGCCTGCGGCAACCGCCGCTTTACCAGGTCCTGAACGATCTCGGCCGCCTCTTCGGCCGCGTCGGCCCCATCCGGAACCCGTACCACGGCGAAGTCCCGGACAGATCGGCCCGTCTGCGGCATCTCTCCGTTATTGATGCGATGCGCGTTTCGCACGATGGCGCTGGCCTCCGCTTGCCGGAAGATCGCCTCAAGGCGCACGGTCGGGATCACCTCGCTAGCGATGAGATCGTGCAGCACGTTGCCGGGGCCGACCGACGGGAGCTGATCGGCATCACCGACGAGCAAGAAATGGCAGCCGGAGGGAAGCGCGCGCACCAGCGTGTTGAAGAGGTAGACGTCGAGCATTGACGATTCGTCGACCACCAGTAAGTCGGCGTCGAGCGGATTATCTTCATCGTAGGCGGCGGATCCGCCGGGCTGGAGCTTCAAGAGTCGATGGATTGTCCGTGCCGGGTGGCCGGTCAGCTCGCTCAGCCGTTTGGCGGCACGGCCGGTCGGCGCGACCAGCAGGACGCGTGCATGCTTGGCGCGCGCCAGTGTCACGATCGATCGAACGGTGGTGCTCTTGCCGGTACCCGGTCCGCCGGTCAGCACGGTCACATGATTGGTCAGCGCTGCCTGGACGGCCTCAATCTGGCGCTCGGCCAGAGCAGGTATACGCCGCACGTTGACGAGCCAATCTAGCGCCGCAGCCCAATCGATCGATTCGAAGATCGAAAGGCGATCAACCGGTGAATTGATGAGCCGCACCAGGCGGCGAGCGCTGGCCATCTCGGCGCCACCCAGCGACGCCAGATAGATGCGCTCCTCGCCGTCCCGCTCTTCGATGAAGACGTCCCGGTCAGCGATCAGGCGCGGCATGGCCGCGTCGAGCTGGTCGACCGTGCAATCGAGCAGTCGCGCAGCGGTCTCGAACAGCACCTCGCGCGGTACGTAGACGTGGCCGTTATCGTCCGCGGCCGACGTGAGCGCGTGACGCAAACCAGCCGCGAGACGATCGGGCGAATCGTGCGGAATGCCAAGCTCGGCGCCGATATCGTCGGCGGTCTTGAAGCCGATGCCCCAGATGTCCCGCGCCAACCGATACGGATCGCTGCGCACGACGTCTACCGCGTCGTTGCCATACTGTTTGTAGATCCTTACCGCGTGGCCGGTGTGTACTCCCAGCCCCTGCAGACAGATCATCACGTCTTTGATGGCTCGCTGCTCCACCCAGGCCGCGATGATCGAGGCTGCTCGCTTCTGACCCAACCCACGCACTTCGCGCAGCCGCTCTGGTTCTTCGTCGATGATCGTCAGGGACTCCGGTCCGAAATGGTCCACGATCCGCTTGGCGGTGACCGGGCCGACCCCGCGAATCAGGCCTGAACCGAGGTACTTGCGAATCCCTTCGGTGGTGGCGGGAAGAAGAGTCCGGAAGGTCGAGACGCGGAACTGTCGTCCGTGCTGAGGATGAGTGGTCCAGACGCCTTCAAGCTGGATGCGCTCGCCTGGATTAACCCCAGACATCTGACCGACGGCCACGATCTCCGCGCCTCGCTGCGTGCGAAGCTTCAGGACCGTGTAACCGCTGGTCGGATGCTGATAGGTAAGCCGTTCGATGACGCCGTCCATGGTCGACGTCCCCTGATATGCGTTGTCGACTTCGAGCTGTGACATGCTGGTGAGTTCTCTTCGCGGGTCAAAGGGTCAGTGGCAGTGGGTCGGCTTTTCGATACTCAAGTTTACCTTTTACAGGCTATCGAGAGCGACACGGGAGCTGGTTCAGCGTGCCCGAACGTCTCCTGGTCGCTACGGTGCGAATTGAGTACGCTTAAATCTGATCGCATACTCGTCTTCCATCTTGTGAGGCTTCCGTGTGGATTATCATGCCGCTGATCTACATTATGTCGTGGCGCAGTTGCCATCGCTTTGGGCAGGCGTTTAGCGAGACCGCGTCCTGGGTCGTCGGATACATGATCGCCACCGGCATCCTGCTGATGCTTCACTTTGGCGGCGTCGGCATGATCTCCGCTACACCGGATGATCCCTTGCAGATTGTGGCGGTCGTCGGCGGATTCATCGGCATGGCGGCCAGCCGCTATCTGTGGAAGCGCCGCGGTGGACACCTCGAACCGGCCAAGAATCCGTTCACTGACAATCGCTGGTTTCGTGGCGCCCGCGCCGCGGTGAAAGCGTCTATTTCTGGCGGCAAGTCAGCGGCAGCCAAGCGTCCACAACAGAGCGCTCCGGTGACGCGCCAGACCTCGGCGACGTCGGCCAGCACCACCGCGAAAAAGACGTCCCCGCGACCAGCGAGCCCAGCGCGACCATCAAGCGCGGACGGAAAGACCTCGGCACAAAAGTGGGGCCGTGTCGTCGGCGCGATGCTCACGCCGCCGGACTCCCGGCGCCGACCGCCGCAGTAATCCTCAGCCTCAACAGCCGACTGCGATCGACACTAATCATCCTGTAAGATGCAGGGTGGTCGTTGTGTCTGCGATTCAGGACATCCCACTGGTCCACGTTCAGTGGTGATGGAATCAGAGCCCATTCTACGGAGGTGAAATGACACGGGAAGAAGCCTGGGCGCTCGTCAACGAGTACACGACTCAGCCACACCTGCTTCGTCACATGCTGGCTGTCGAGGCCGCCATGCGCGCGTATGCCGAACGCTTCGATGAGGACGCCGATACCTGGGGACTTGTCGGGCTGCTCCATGATTTCGATTACGAGCAGAACCCTGACGTCAGCGTCGAAGGACATCCGATCGTGGGTGTGCGTATCCTGGAGGAGAAGGGCTGCTCGCCGGACGTGACTCGAGCGATCCTGGCCCATGCCTCGGAGATCACCGGTGTGCAGCCGGAATCGCGGATGGAGCAGACGCTGGTCGCGGTCGATGAACTGACCGGTTTCCTGGTCGCGGTGGCGCTGGTGCGACCCAGCAAGAGCATTCTGGACGTAGAGGTCAAAAGCGTGCGCAAAAAGTGGAAGACCAAAGAGTTCGCCGCGGCCGTCAACCGAGATGAAATCGAGCACGCCGCCGCCGGACTCGACATGGAGCTCAATGATCATATCCAGGTGGTGCTGGACGCTATGAAGGGTTGCGCCGCCGAGCTTGGACTGGAGCGACAGGCAGTCGCCTGAGTCCGCAAGCCGTTATCCCTTCGTCGCTGTTCTCGTCATCGACCTGAGGAATGCAACAACCTCGTCGGTCGAGGTCAGGTCCGGCAGTACGGCATCGGCTCCGGCCGACTCGAGCTCCGCTTCCGAGAATCGACCCGTTGCCACGGCAAGACAGGCGACGTTCCCCACGTGAGCCGCCTCGACGTCATGGGGAGTGTCGCCAACCACTACCACATCTCCCGGACTAAATGCGTGATGGAATTGCTCCTCGGCGCGGACGAGCGCGAGCGGAAGCAGTTCGCTACGTCGCTCCACCTCATCACCAAAAACGCCGATCGGGAAGAAGCGCTCGAGTCCCAGCCGGGCCAGCTTGACGTCGACGATGCCGCGGATCCCTCCCGTCAATAGCCCAAGCGCGAAATCTTGCGACGCAGCCAGCCGTTCCAGCAGCGCCCGGATTCCCGGAAGCAGGTCGGCATCTCCCATTCGACCATTCCAGGCGGCGCGATAACTCTCAGTCGCGGCATCGACCATGGTCAGCAACACCGCAAGATCGAGCTCCTCCGTCGTTCCTCCCGCGCGCACGATCTCGCGCAGGATCTGCCGATCGACTTTGCCGTCGAACTCGAATTCACGCACCGACACACCCAACGTCGGGAAGGATGCAAGGACGCACGCATCGATGGCGTCGAGGTGCGCTGGGTCACCACGAGCGATGAGCGTCCCGTCGACGTCGAAGAGGATGAGCCGCCTCAATGAAGGAGCCATGGAGATGTCACCGTCGTCATGTGTGGCCTTCCCCGTTCGGCCAGGAGGTTCCTTGCACGACGATCGACTCGCTGTCGTACCAACGCTCGCGTATCGCGCCGACGAGGTAGAGCGATCCAGTCACCAGAATGTGGTCGGTCGCCGACGCTCGACTGAGGGCGGCGTCGATCGCCGCACGAGGTTCCGCGATGACCTCGACTGGCTTTCCCGCCTCGCGAACGATTCTGGCGATGTCATCAGTCGGCGCGCTGGAGCGTTCGGTGGCGCTGGGCGCCGTAACGATCACCTCGTCGGCGATAGGCGTCACGATGCGCGCGCCGGTCAGGAAGTCGTGCGCGTCGAGGGAGCCGAGCACGACGATGCGCCGAGATGGCTCACCCAGCTCCAACGCAGCTTGCACGAACGAGCGCATCTTGTCGGGATTGTGCGCGCCGTCCAGCACGACCAGCGGCGACTGCTGGACAATCTCCATGCGGCCAGGGAATCGTGTGTCCGCGATTCCGCGAGCGATCGCTTCGTCGCTGATGGCGTGAGGCTGCATTCCCTCAATGGCACGGACCGCCGCGGCCGCCGCCGCTACGTTCGAGCCCTGGAAATGCCCTGGAAGCGTGGTCTTGAAGGTGGTCCCGCTGGCGCGGTCGAGGACCGCGGTTCCGTCAGCCCCAGACGAGACGACGTCAAAATCGCGTCCTTCCGCGATCTCGATCAGCTTCGATCCAGTCTCGCGCGCCTCTCGTTCGATCACGTCGAGCGCGTCTGGCTTCGTCACGGTGGTGACGGCTGGTCGGCCAGGCTTGATGATGCCGGCTTTATGCCAGGCGATCTCTGGAATCGTGCCGCCGAGTGTGCGCACGTGATCAAGACCGATCGACGTGATCACCGCGACGTCGGAGAGCAACACATTGGTCAGATCGAAGCGGCCCCCAGCACCCACCTCGATGACCGCCCAGTCAAGCTCCTCACGAGCGAACGAGAAGAAGGTGAGTGCGACCCAAAATTCGCCGTAGGTGAGCGGCGCGCCACCCTGCCCCACCCAACGTTTGATTTCCCGGTCAAGGGCCGCGACGTGGTCGGCGAACCGGTCGCCGGGCATCAGACGTGTGTCTATCTGCAGTTTCTCTGTTTCGACCTGCAGATATGGCGAGACGTGTAGGCCGACATGGAAGCCGGCGGCATGCAGGACTCCAGCGATGAGAGCCGACGTCGAACCCTTGCCCGAGGTTCCCCCGACATGAATCGACCGATACGACTGCTGAGGATCGCCAACGAAGGCGAGAAACCTTCGCAGCCGTTCGACCCGGGCAATCGCACGCGCCCGTATCTCCTCTTGGGTCGATCCTGCCCTTGGGCTCGGGGGCCCCTGGATCAGATCGTTGATGTATCGCGAGGCCCACTCGTATCTATTGAGCGCCGACCCGCCGACCATTAATTGCCCTCTCTCGCTTGGAAAACGTTCGCTCTCAAACTCAAGAATTGTATCAACGGTCTCCTGCGTCGTAACGATCTCGCGCGTCCCTTGCCCGCTAAATCTTACGAGATCATTACGTGATTCTTACACAGGAGATCACGACTGACATATTACATAGATCTTTCAGAAAGATTGTCGCGTGCGCACTTTCAATGTGCTATTCAACATCATGTAACGCAATCGTCAGCTGAAAACCCGCGAAGGTACGTTGGGTTTTGGACTCCGGTTGCAGGGATCAGGTGGACCGTTATCTGAGGGGGACGATATGTCGCTAGCAACGCCACGAAAGCGGCGCGGGATGTGGTTCATCGCCGCGCTGTTGATCGCGACGTACTTTTCGAGTGTTCTGGCGATCGCGCCGGCCGGGGCCGTAGCCCCAACCATCCTCTACGTCAACGCTTCGGTCGGATCTCCCGGGAACGGCAGCTCCTGGGCGATGGCGTATGCCAATGTGCAGGACGCGCTGACGTTTGCGAACTCCAACAGCGGCACCCAATACGAGATCTGGGTGGCCCAGGGAGACTACAAGCCGACGACCGGCGTCGATCGCACCATCAGCTTCGCGTTCCCGAGCAACGTCTCAGCATACGGCGGCTTCGCGGGAACCGAAGCAGCGCGTGTCGATCGCGATCCAGCCGCGAACGTTACGATCCTTGACGGTGACATTGGGACGACCGGCAGCAACACGGACAACACCTATCGCGTGGTGACGTTCGGTGCTGGTGTCAGCAATGCCAACGTTCTCGATGGCTTTACCATCGAAAACGGAAATGCCAACGAGCCGTTCAACATCAACAATCCGTTCGCCCAAATCGCCGACAGCGGTGCCGGAATCTACATCTCCGGTTCCGTTGCCCCGACCCTGTCCAACCTGGAGATCATGTCGAATAGGGCTGACAACGTCGGCGGTGGTCTCTACAGCAACAATTCCAGCCCCTGGGCCGATCATCTCTTCGTGCACGGCAATACCGCCCCGACCGGCGGTGGCGTCGCCACGTCGCTTGGCGCACCCTGGTTCCAAAACACCATCATCTCCGGCAATACGGCGTCACATGGCGGTGGCCTCTACGTTGCTGATGGGAATTCGTTCCGACTGGTCAACGGCATCATCAGCGGCAATCGTGCAATTACCCAGTCACCATTCACCGGTCAGGGCGCGGCGGTGTCATTCTACGGATCGTCATCGGCCATCACTCCGACCATCATCAACACCACCATTACCGGCAACTACTCCGACGGCACCACTGGTGGAATCTCGGCGTCGTCATTCGTCTCGCCGCATATCGACAACAGCATCATCTGGAACAACGCCGATCCGAATGGCAACACCGGCGCGTCGGAGTTCTCGCACGACGTCTTCGGTGGCAGCACCTTCATCGATTCGTCGATCGTGCAGGGCGGCTGCCCGACCGGCAGTCACGTCTGCAACAACGTGATTGACGCCGATCCGCAGTTCCTGACGCCAGTCGATCCAACGACGGCCCCGACGACGGCTGGCGACTTCCGCCTGGGAACGTTCTCTCCAGCGATAGACGTGGGTGACAACAGCCTGGTTCCGGGTACGGTCACCACTGACATCATCGGCAACCCGCGCATCTTCGACTATCCGCTGGTCGCGAGCGCAGGCGCGGTGGTCGACATGGGCGCCTATGAGGCTATGACTCCGCAGAACACGGCGCACATCAGCGTGTTCGCCTGGGCTATCGGATCTCCATTCGGTGGTCAGTTCTCGTTCTTCCGCGGCACCTTCCTGTCGCTGAACGTGCGAACTGGCGCCGGTGGAGCGCCGCTCGGCAGCCTCACCTATAGCTCAGGGCTCACGTCGGTAACGAGCCGCACCTTCACCAACGTGATCTACGGCAACCAGATGCTTGTGGTGATCGGACAGGCGCGGCTGTTCAATGGTCAGATGGTCACCTTCCAGTTCACGGCGGACCTTTCAAACAACGGGTTTGGCGGCGCGGTGATGCGGCTGACATTGAGCAACGGTTACGACAGTGGCGATATCCACGGGTTGATTCTGATCAACTGACGCCTTAGGGGACGAGACTCGGCGGCGGCCCACCTGCCGCCGACTCTCCTCTCGGCGAACCAAAACAGGAGACCTCCTGGTAGAGGCAGGAGCGGAGTCAGCCCAACGACTCCGCTCCTGTTTTGATCTTCGGTTCACCGCTCCCGTATGCTGGTGTCTCATGAGATGGCCGATCGTGACGAGCGTTGGGCATCGAGACAAGGGCACCATGTCGACGATCACCTTCACCACGCAACCAATCCCTCCGTTCAGGCTCGACCTCACCGTCTGGGCACTGAAACGGCGGCCCGAATATGTCGTGGATGACTGGGACGGTCTAACCTACCGCCGCGTGCTACGAGTCAACGGTGTGCCGGTCGCGCTCGCGATTCAGCAGCGGGGCAGCCTCGATGAACCCGAACTGGAGATTGAAGCCTCTCCCTTCACGGACGCAAGCGTTGGCGAGCATGCCGTTGCGAGCGAGGTGAGACGCCTCCTCGGAACCGAGCTGGATCTGAGTGCCTTCTATCGACTGGCCGCGGATGACGAGCAGCTCAACAACCTCGTGAGGCGTTTTCGCGGCTTCAAACCGCCGCGCTATCCGAGCATCTTCGAATGCTTGACCAATGCCATCACGTGCCAGCTTCTGAGCCTGAACGTCGGTCTACGGGTCGTCTCGCGTCTCGTCGAGCACTACGGTCCGCGGATATCGCCTGACACTCCGCCCGCGTTTCCGAACCCAACTGAGATCGCCGCGGCCGACCCGGACCACCTGCGGTCGATCGGTTTTAGTCGCCAGAAAGCGCGGGCGCTGATCGAGCTTGCTCAGGGGATCGACGCCGGGCGTATCGACCTCGAAGCGCTGGCAGACCTCGACGACCGTGAAGCGGTCAAGTACTTGACATCGCTGCGGGGAGTGGGCCGTTGGACCGCCGAATACGCGTTGCTTCGAGGGATGGGAAGGTTGCACGTCTTCCCGGGAGACGACGTCGGTGCGCGCAACACGCTGCAGCTCTGGGCGGGAACGGATCAGCCACTAACCTATGATGGCGTGGCGGAACTGCTCGACCGCTGGAAGCAATATGCGGGCCTGCTCTACTTCCACATGTTGCTGCTCGGACTGGACTCGAAGGGACGATTCGAACGGCGCTAAGACGGGTAACACACCGGTACTAGGGGGCCGGTTCGCGTCGTCGACACCCACCTGAACCACCGGATGCCGTTACGAGTTCATGAGGCGAGCGGGCGATCCCTTACGCGGATGTCACGCCTCAGACACTACAATGAACTTGGACGCCACACCGGGCGCGCGACCACTCGTTTGTTCCCAACCCCCAAGCGAACGAATTGGAGAGAAACAATATGAGCGGCAAAGCAACAGCTCGGGGCGATGACGTCATGCAATCGAATTCCGGAAGCTACGACGTCCACGGATGACCGGCTGCGCATCTACAACTTGATCGTCGGCATCGTGCACCTGGCACAAGCAGCGGCCATCTTCGCGCTGAGCAACGATTTCTCACTTCCCGTCACGGCATCGTTCATGACCGGTCCACCCGGTTCGGCCCTGTCACAGCGCGAAACGCTGTTCGATATCCGCATCGGTCCAGTAGTGGGGGGATTCCTGCTGCTCGCTGCCATCGACCACCTTCTGATGGCTGCACCAGGAATCTGGCCCTGGTATCGAAAGAACCTGACTGAAGGAATCAACTACGCACGCTGGTGGGAATATTCCATCAGTGCATCAATCATGATCGTACTCATCGCCATGGTGACCGGAATCAGCGATATCGGCGCATTGATCGCCATCTTCGGTGTCAATTCAGCGATGATCTTCTTCGGGATGGTCATGGAGATCATGAATCGAAACCGGGGTTCGGTGAACTGGACACCCTTCCTGTTTGGCTGTGTGGCCGGCATCGTCCCCTGGATCGTCATTGCCTACCAGTTCATTGGAGCATCGAATCGTTCCGCGGGGCCTCCAGGATTCGTCTATGGGATCGTGATTTCACTCTTTGTGCTTTTCAACAGCTTCGCGATCAACATGGCGCTCCAATATTCGAAGCGTGGGCCGTGGCGAGACTACCTCGTCGGGGAGAAGACGTACATTCTCTTGAGCCTGACGGCGAAATCACTTCTGGCGTGGCAGATATTCGCGAATACGCTGTTTTGAACGCATAAAGAGACGCCGCGAGCCGAGCAGCATGCGTCGCCCGTTCGACTGCTCAGCCCACTAGAGCATTTTTCAGAGCGGCTTCCCCTGGGCAGAAGCCGTGGGAGTACGTGTCCTCGGTCGTCGTCCGAGGGGCGTCATAAATGTCGCCCAGTTGACGATGCACTGGGCAATCCTTCCGCAAATTGCTCTAAGATTTTCAGGACTCAACGGGCAGGGGCTGTGCGGCTCGACTCGGCCAGGCTCAGTACACGGGCAACGAGACGCTGCAACTCTTCGCGCTCTTCGAGATCGAGTGGTTCGAGCAGATTCGCCACCGCCTTCCGTCGTCGCTGCCGCCAGCTCTCGACCTTACAGCGGCCTTCTTCCGTCAGCGTAATCTCAACGACCCGCTCGTCAGTTGTACGGCGCTCACGGCGCACGAGACCGGCGCTCTCGAGGCGCTTACACGCGATGGTGGCCGAGCTCTGCGACACGCCGAGGGCGGCGGCCACCTCGCCAACCGTCAGTGTGCCCCGATTGCGCAGCTGGTGCAGCAACCAGAACTGTTGTGAGGTGGCCTCACCCTCGCGGATCGAATGGGAAACGTGCCGCAGCCACCGCCAGAGATCGAACAGTTCTTCGACGAGCTGATCGGTCGACGCGAGGTTGTCGCTCGGCACGTCGTGTCCTTTCGCGCTACTGAACCACATCCGCACGTCCAGCGTCAGTCAGCCGGTTCGTTCGCGCAGATACGCCGGTTTGGTCTTCCAAACGGATGACCCATTCGCTCATAGGAGCGTGCTCGCAGAACTGTGGAACGACTTCGTGCGAATTGATGTTTCTTCGATTATAGCCGGGAATTCACGCGTCGATCACGCACGTCCGACGTGAGGCTCGCTCGCGCTGGTACCGAACCGAGAAGTGCATTAGAGTGAAGTATCCAAGCACGGGAGGATTCTTAGCCGGACAAGAGAGGCAAGCAATGAACGAGCTAGTTCAGGAGCTCAATCGTCTCTGCGATGAGCAGCCGTTTCACACTGGGTGGTATCTGAAGGATCTGCACACGGGTGAAGAGGCCAACCGGCACGGCGACCTTATCGGACCGTCCGCGAGCACCCGGAAGGTGTCGATCTTGATGGCCGCCTTGAAGGAGATTCACGAAGGGCGGCTCTCGTTCGACCAACCGCTGACACCCGACCCGAAGTATCAGATCAACAACTCCGGCTGCTTCCGCTATTTCCGTCCAGGCTTCACGCTTCCGCTCTTCGATCACCTGGTGATGATGATCATCGTCAGTGACAACGTCAGCACGGGCATGCTGGTCGACATGCTGGGGATCGACCTCATCAACGACTACTCACGGTCGGTCGGAATGGCGAGCACGACGCATCGCGACAACATCCCACCTGGCTCTCTCACCTGGGATCACGCGCCGGACGCGACCAACGCCACCACGCCGAACGACGTGGGCATGATGCTATGCAAGATGGTCGACGGCACGCGCGATGAGGCGGCCGCGACCAAGCTCGGGGTGACGCCGGAGCTCTGCCGACGGGCAATCGAGATCATGAGCTGGCAGCAGCTCACTAACCGCCTGCCCTACCTGATGCCGCCCGACGCCGTGGTGGCGCATAAGACCGGGCGCGGCGTGCGCAACTACAGCGACGTGGGTATCATCCATCGTGGCGACGACCCACGCTACGTGCTGACGGTCTACACCGACCAGGTACGCCCCGAACTGCCCGACGGGCGGGCGGGACGCGGCGTCGCGCATCTGCACATCGCCACGCTCTGTCGCACATGTTGGGACCGCCTCGTGTTGAACGGTTGAGCCAGCGGATAGTCCGACGTTCTGTGTGAAATCGGGACCAACAGGCCGAACACCGCTCGCGTCCTGCCATGACTGAACACACTCGCCTGATTTGGCCAGCGTTCGTCCTGGCGGCTGCACTCTTCGCGATCCTGGGCTGGTTCCTCCTCGGAGGAATGCTCTTCCTGCTCAGATCGATCTCCGCGGGCGGGAGTGGTTGGCGAGCAGGCCGTTACGCTGGCCACGCCTACGCTGGGCCACGCTTGCGTTCGCAATCACCGCAGTCGTGCTGCGGGTGGCACCTCTTCTCATCCAGACCAGCGAAAACCGCTTGACGTCGGCAATTCTAAGCGCAGCGGGACTTCTCGGAGCGCTCGCGATTGGCGTCTTTGTGGTGAACCTACGCCTGCGGATTTTCGTCAAACAACTGGGGAAATCAGCCACTAACACCATCGAATAGTTCAGCCTGTCCGATGGTACAGGAAGAATACTGTCCGGTCACTACGAAAAATCTGGTCCTTTCGGCGGATGTGCCCACAACGGTCCGATCCTATGATGTCTACAGACAAGAGAATGGTGAGGCGACGGACGGACGGCCAATCGGAACAGCCTCTTTGAATCGCAAGGAAGTGATCCAGCGTCGTCCGCCAACGAAACAGAATGAGAGCCCGCAGAGGTGGCGCGGGTACGTCGCAAAGATTTGCTCACCGCGGAGTGGCAATTACCTCTGTCACACCGTGACCTCCAATCCCTCACAGTCGTGGTGGCCACCGACACCTGACACCTTCCCCCCAATCGAGGGTTCGCTCGTCCCCGCACGGAAACGTGGAGCGGACCCTCTAGCCCCTTCTCTCGAAGACTTACTCCAACGATCTTCAAGACCTGGTCCCGCCAATCAAGTATCCTCAGGACATCGCCGGCGCGTGCCGATGATTGGAGAATCGATGTCGGCCTCACGAGGTCTCTACCGCTCGCGCAAGCACCGCATAGTCGCCGGAGTCGCCGCAGGTCTTGCGGAACGCTTCGGCGTCCCTATCTGGATGATGCGTTTCCTCTGGATATTGCTCCTCATTCCAGGTGGCATACCCGGCATCATCCCGTATGTGATTCTCTGGGTCCTCATACCGCTCGAACCACGGGACGAGTTCATCTAACTGCCTGTCCAATCCGGACCGCATAGTCCCGGCCCGCCGCCGCGCGCCGGGAGATCAGACTGCGCCGGAGGGCAATCGGACTTATGATATCCTTTGGTTTAGAAATTCAACGCCATGTCGTGGTTATCCACCGGCTGCTACAATCCCCAATGCTGCGCTGATTCCTGAGCGGCGGAAGTGAGGTCTGGATGTCAAACAACGGCTTGACCAAGGAGCAGATCATTGATGCTCTGCGACCGGTCAAGGACCCCGAGATCGGCCGGAGTCTCGTCGACCTCGGCATGATCAAAGACGTGGTCATCAACAATCACAACGTCACCGTCCACGTCGAACTGACGACACCGGCGTGCCCTTTACGGGAGGACATCAAGAACGATGTCACCGTCGCCGTCAAGGGTGTGAATGGCGTTCAGGACGTCGACCTCAAATTCACCGCACGAGTCCGTCCCAGTGGCGCGGGCATGACGAACCGACAGCAAATCCAGGGCGTCAAGAACGTCATCGCGGTTGCCAGCGGCAAGGGCGGCGTGGGCAAATCGACCGTGGCGGTCAATATGGCCATCGCGCTGGCGCAAGACGGCGCGTCGGTCGGCTTGCTGGATGCCGACGTCTACGGCCCGAGCATTCCGATGATGATGGGCATTCAGGCCCAGCCGATGATGCGGGACAACAAGATCGTTCCACTCGACGTCTACGGCGTGAAGATCATGTCGATCGGCTTCCTGATCGAGCCGGGCAAGGCGCTGATCTGGCGCGGTCCGCTCGTCTCCCAGCTCGTGACACAGTTTCTCAAAGACGTCGATTGGGGCGAGCTCGACTACCTGGTGGTCGACCTCCCGCCTGGAACCGGCGACGCACAGCTGACGCTGGTGCAGCAGATTCCCCTTTCGGGCGCCGTCATCGTCACGACACCGCAAAATGTGGCGCTGGCTGACGCGGTCAAGGGGCTGGCGATGTTTCGAGAGGTGAAGACCACCATCCTCGGTATCGTCGAGAACATGAGCTACTTCATCTGCCCGAACTGCGGCGAAGAGACTGACATCTTTGGCAGCGGAGGCGGTCAGCACGTCTCGGATGAGTACGAGGTGCCGCTGTTGGCACGCATCCCGCTCGAGTCGTCGATTCGCTCAGGCGGAGACGCCGGACAGCCGATCATCGTGTCGGATCCTACGTCGCCGCCCGCCGAGGCATTCCGACACGCAGCACGCCAGGCAGCCGCGCGATTGGCGGTCGACGCCATCAAGAAGCCGCGCCGCGAGCGCATCATGCTGCGCCCGACCTAATACTCACCAAGTTTGAATTCGGACCGGGAGGTGTACACCATCTCCCGGTTTTTGTTTGCTCTCGCATCAGGATGTCGCCTCAACATTTTCGCCCTCGTCGGTGATAATCGACGGCAGTGAAGCCCTCGCGTATCTCAAACGGGGAACCGTCTTCTTCAGAGAATGACGCCCCATGGGCGGTTTGTAGGCGAGCCGGGTACCCGCGAAGCGGGTGAACGTCTCCCGGCTTGACTCAAATGCACTTTTCAGATTCGGCACAGTCCTCGATGAATCCGACCATCGCGAAAGGACATCTCCCTTGACCGGCTTACCCCTCTACCACACTGGAGATCAGCACGCGGACGCGTTGCTGGCGCCGATCGCCCGTTCTCTGGAGGAACTCGCCGGCGTGCCGAGCACTACGCCACTCGATTGCGCATGTCAGACGGCGACCGCGAACTCGTCGAAATGGCGCAGCGCATCCTCTCGATCGCCCACGAAGACCTGTGTGATCTCCTGTTGGACAGCACCGTTCGAGAGGGTGAGAGCTCATGAGCAAACGCAAGCGCGTCCTGATCACCGGAGCCGGTGGCCATATCGGCAGTAGTCTCAGCCAGAGCCTCAACGAGCGCTACGATCTCCGTCTGCACTTTCACCGTCAACCCGATCGGGCACCTGAAGAGGATCACGTGGTGGCAGACATCGCCGAGTACGACCAGATCGCGCCCGCCATGGAAGGCATCGACGCTGTCGTGCATTTGGCCGGTTCACCACAGGTGACGTCTCCGTGGGAAGCCGTGCATCGCACCAACATCGTT
Organism: uncultured Chloroflexia bacterium; assembly: GCA_963815715.1. Lineage (GTDB taxonomy): Bacteria > Chloroflexota > Chloroflexia > Thermomicrobiales > Thermomicrobiaceae > CALAGB01. The sequence continues at coordinate 397,145 of CAWFHU010000003.1, forward strand.
GGCACGTACAACGTCTTCGAATCAGCCCGGCTAGCTGGGGTGCGTAAGATCGTCTTCGCCTCGACCAACCACGTGATGGGCATGTACGACCGGGATCGGCAGTGGCCGGTCTATGCCGATCAGCCGGTGCGGCCAGATTCGCTCTACGGCGTCTCTAAAGCGTTCGGCGAGAGCCTGGGGCGCCACTTTGCCGATGAATACGGCATTTCGGTCGTCTCGCTCCGGATCGGCTGGTTTCTTGAGCATCCGCACGATGAGATCGCCCGCTGGATGTGGCTGAGTCCGCGCGACTGCGCACAGGTCGTCTGGCGCTCCATCGAAGCCGACATCGGGTACGGCGTCTTCTACGCCATCTCGGCCAACAGCGGACGACGCTGGGACATCACCGACACGGTCAACGTCCTCGGCTATCGGCCCCAGGACGACGCCGAACGGTTCTTTGCCGACGTTCAACCGGATGAGGAGGGATCGTGAAGATCACAGATCTGAAATGTGCGCTGCTCGGTCGACATCCGATCGTCCGGGTCGTCACCGACGAGGGAATCGACGGCTTTGGACAGGTGGAGTTCTACAAGCCCTACCTCAAGCCTCACGTCCTCTTCTATCGAGACGCGCTGCTTGGCGAGGACCCGACCAACGTCGAACGGGTGATGCTGAAGATCCGGCGTTTCGGGGCGTTCAAACCGTGGGGCAGCGCGGTGAGCGCGATCGAGATGGCGCTGTGGGACGTGGCGGGCAAAGCAGCCGGCGTTCCGGTCTATAAGCTCCTCGGCGGCAAGATCCGCGATCGAGTACGCGTCTACAATGGCGCGGTGCGCTTCCAGATGCCTGACTACACGCCGGACGGCTTCGCGGCGAACATGCGGCAAATGAAGGCGTCGCCGGAGAATTTCAGCATCATCAAGCAAGGGATCGCGTTTCACAGTCCAATGCCGAGCCGCGTCCCTGACTTCTTCTACGGTGAGGCCCAGCCGCGCAGCTTCCACGGCAATCGCGACCGCGGTCTGCTTACCGAGCGCGGACTGAACCACATCGTCGATTGCGTCGCGGCCATGAAAGAGGTCCTCGGGGATGAGGTCGGGCTGGCGCTCGATTGCGGACCCGGCTTCACCGTTCCGGACGCCATCAAGCTGGCGCGAGCGCTGGAACCGTATAACGTCCTGTGGCTGGAGGACATGATCACCGGCGACTACGTCCCTTACACGTCGGCGGAGCTCTATCGCGAGGTAACGCACGCCACGACAACGTCGATCCACACCGGCGAGCAGGTCTATCTGCGCAACAACTTCAAGGACCTCATCGAGACCAATGCCGTGCGCATCCTCGGCCCGGATCCGTGTGACATCGGCGGCATCGCCGAACTGAAGTGGGTCGCGGAGTACGCCGACTTGCACGGCATCATGATCGCACCACACGGCACCGGCAACGGTTTGCTCGGGTTGGCCGCGTTGGTGCAGGTCTGCGCCACGTTGCCGGACAACTACATCGCGTTCGAGTACCCGATCGGAGATCCAGCCTGGTGGCACGACATCGTTGAGGGTCTGCCAAATCCGATCGTCACGGACAGCTTCATCGAGGTGTGGGATCGCCCGGGCATGGGCGTCAATCTGATCCCCGACGAGGCGAAGCGCTATCTGAGCGAGGAGGATGCGGGGTTCTTTGGGTAGGCGGCGAAGGACTGACAAAATCGCGGGAAACCAAACTATGAGCGTTTCGCGGCTCTATCGCACGAGCACGCAACGGCTGAATCGATCGCCGCAGAACGATTTCCTCCGAGCTGAAGCCTCGATCGATCGCCTCCTGACGAATTGGTGCAAAGCCGTCTAGAGGTCGCGTAGCCAGGGTGAGCCAGGATCAGCGCCCTTCGGTTCAGGGGACGAGCTCCTGCCGATCTCCCTCGTGATTGCGTTTGTGAAATGCCTGCCTCTCGGTCGTCAGGTTTGGCCTCCAGATGAGCTCTGTGAGCATTCCGGTCCTATGCGTTGAGCGCACTCGCCAACCGCAGATTTCCGCGCCGGCCAAACATGAGACCAGTGACTTACGATTATGGAGTCGCCTGATACGGCGGCTCTGGTCGAGAATTGTTAGACGAACGTGCGATTCCGATGTATATACCACGAGGTGTGATGACTGGGTCGTAGCCAATCTCCCATGCTCTTAGTACCTTGTTGCTGCTCGAGTAGTCCGCGGCGGATTCTCGTCTTCCCACCGTCTTGGTTGACAAGAAGAATCTCTCGTAGCGAACAGGGCGAACCCGGTTTGCCGCGAGCTAAGGCGAGCCAGTAGCCTGACGACTGGAACCTTGAAGACGCGAACAGTCCATCTCGTTCAGCTGGCGGACAGTATGATTAGCCCACTGTACGACTATCCGACCTTGAAACCCGGCCGGTGACATCCCATTCCGTTGGTCTGCTAATGCGGCCCGAAATCACACCGGCCAAGATGCAGATCAGAAGCAAGCGACAATTACCCCATCGCCACACCAAACCAAATTGCCAACCGTGTTCGAAGTGGACGTCCAATTGTTGAAATGTTGGATTCGGTCACCGGAGCTATCCTCTCATAGCCGATATTAGTCCGGCTACTGACTCGCTCACATGGGAAGATAATCCCTGTTGGCGTGACACGTCATGACCTCTGCTCTGTCGCAACGTGACAAATGCAAAGTTCAACGCGGGCGACGCATGCGTCGCCCGTACAAAACGGGAGCCGTTTTCATCCCATTTCCTCGAATCTGGTACGATCATCAGCGCCCGCGCGAGATTCGCATTGTGGTCTGGCATCGCCGTGCGACTCGTGGCTGGGATACCGGGAGAGAGCCTTGCCGCGCCTCTGGCGCGGAGCACGATCATGCTGGAGGAGATCGTTGAACTGCCCACATTGCAGCGCGGCGACGCCGTCCGACGCCAACTTCTGCCCGCGCTGCGGTCTTGAACTGACGCCTGAGGCACGCCGCTACCGTCGCCGCGTGGTCGTCACCGGAGTCGGTGCGGTCTCGCCACTCGGACTCACCGCCGAGGAGACCTGGGCCGGGACTGGTCGCGGGCAAGTCTGGCATCGGGCAGATCGAGCGCTTCGATCCGAACGAAATGCCAGTGCATATTGCGGGCGAAGTGCGTGGCTTCAGTGTCAGTGACTGGGTCGACGCCAAAACAGCCCGGCAAATGGCCGTCTTTGCTCAATTCGCGGTCGCCGCCGCCGGTATGGCCGTCAACGACTCCGGACTGAGCGGCGCGAACGTCAATCAGGATCGAGCCGGAGCGATCATCGGCACCGGCGCGGGCGGCATGGCAACCATCATCGAAGCCCATGACACGGCCACACGCCGCGGTCTGATGCGCACGTCTCCCTTTTTCATGACGACGTTCCCGCACAATTTGGGTTCATTTCACGTTGCGAACACCTTTCGCTTCGTCGGCCCGAGCCTGACCGTCTCCACCGCTTGCGCGACCGGCGCGCAAGCAATCGGCGAGGCGGCCGAAGTCATTCGACGCGGTCAGGCGGACGTCATGCTGGCTGGCGGCTCCGAGCATTCGGTGTTCCCGCTCTTCGTGGCCAGCTTTGCCGTGCAGCGTGCCGCGTCGACCTGCAACGATCATCCAGAGCGGGCCAGCCGTCCATTCGACGCAACTCGAGACGGCTTCGTCATCGGAGAAGGCGCCGGGGTGCTGGTGCTCGAATCGCTGGAGCATGCGCAGGCGCGCGGCGCGACGATCTACGCCGAACTGCTGGGGTACGCCAGCAGCAACGACGGCTATCATCCCATCGCTCCGGAGCCGGAAGGTCGCGGCGCATCCATCGCGATCACCAACGCCCTTGCCGATGCAGGCGTGGAACCCAGTGCCGTCGACTATGTCAACGCCCACGCCGCCTCGACGCCCCTTGGCGACAAGGCCGAGACACTCGCCATCAAACGGTCACTTGGCGCACATGCCGCCGAGGTGCCGATCAGCTCAGCAAAGTCAATGATCGGCCATCTGATGGGCGCGGCCGGCGCAGTCGAAGCCATGGCGACCGTGCTGACGATTCGCGATCAGGTGATCCATCCAACGATCAACTACTGCAACGAAGATCCGGACTGCGACCTCGATTACGTCCCAAACACGGCGCGCCGGACCAAAGTCGACGTCGCCATTTCGAACTCCTTCGGGCTTGGCGGACAGAACGCATGCCTCGTCTTCTCGCGCTTCGACGCGACGCAGGCACACAATTGAGCTTCACGAACATCACAGGCGGAGAGTGGAACGAAGATGGTTAGCTCGACAGATATTTTGAGCGGACGCATGCCGCGGCGCGCGGCGCAAGTGCGACCGACAATGCCCGACGTGTTCGAGATCCGCGAGGGGCAATACCTGCAGATCAACGACGTCGAAGGCAAGCAGGTCTCGGAGATGGTCGCGTTCAACAAGGACGACATGCGCGAGATGCTCTCCACCTCGCACACGCGCGGCATCAATAACTCCCTGATGCTGGTCAAGGGGATGACCATCTACAGCAATCGGCGCAATGCCATGTTCGCGCTGATCGAGGACACGGTTGGCCGTCATGACCTGCTGTTGCCTTCATGCGACCGGCGTCGCTATCTCGACGACTATGGATTGGTGAACCATCCGGGCTGCCGCGACAACTTTTTCCGCGAGCTCAAGCCCTGGAACGTCGAATACGACCGCATTCCCGATCCGGTCAACTTCTTCATGAACGTCGGCTTGCGGGCACGCGGCGAGTTCGAGGTACGAGAGCCACTCTCGGAACGCAACGACTACGTCATCTTGCGTGCACTGATGGACATGGTAGTCGGTGTCTCCGCCTGTCCGCAGGAGCAGAGCCCGGCCACTGGGTACAACCCCACCGACATCCTCATCCGCGTCTATGTCTGAGGTCTGACCAGCACACGAGTCGTCCATCGGGGTTGGACGCGAAAATGGTCGTTGACCAAATAGACGGGCAATTTGGTTGCGATCTCTCGACCTTCGGTCGAAGGGAGGGCACAGGTCCCTCCCCTACATTTGACCGCGTACGTTCGTAGGGGCAATCATTATGATCGCGCCCCTACCGGACGGATCGCGCAAGAGCGCCGTGAACGGCGCCCAATCGTTTCGACCCACACGCTATCCACGGGCGAATGGTGCTGGCCCAGAACCCCTCACCGCTCTGCTAGTGGAACCCACGTGCCGTTGCGGGTGCCACTGTAAATCGACTGCGGACGAATTAGCCGGCCGGTCGATCGCTGCTCGAAGCAGTGCGCGGTCCATCCCGCTGCACGACTCATGGCGAAGGTCGGCGTGAAGAGCTCGGTCTCGAGGCCGATCGTGTGCAGGACGAGTGCCGTGTAGAACTCGACGTTGGTCTGCAGGCGTCGCCCCGGCTTGTACTCCTCGAGGAGGCGCAGCGCGGTTACCTCCACATGTCGTACCAGATCGTAGAGCTTCGCGTCGGCCGCTCCGCGTTCGAGCAAACGCGTGGCGGCGTCCGCCAGCACGTCGGCACGTGGATCGCGCACTTTGTAGACGCGATGGCCGAACCCCATCAGTCGCTCGCCCCGTTCCAGCTTCTCGCGGATGTAGGGCTCGGCGCGCTCAGGGGTGCCGATCTCGAAGACCATATCGAGCGCCGGTCCTGGCGCTCCACCATGGAGCGGACCCTTCAACGCGCCGACCGCTCCGACCAGGGTAGAGACGAGGTCCGATCCGGTCGAGGCGATGACTCGTGCGGTGAAGGTCGAGGCGTTCAGCCCATGGTCGATGACGGTGTTCAGGTATGTATCCAGCGCGCGCACGTGCTCCTCATCAGGTTGCTCTCCAGTCAGCATGTAGAGGTAATTGGCAGCTTCACCGAGGCTCTGGGTGGGTTCCATGGGTGGCTGGCCAACACGCGACCGGTGATAGAAAGCGATGATGGTCGGGATGCGAGCGATCAGGCTGAGCGCGCGAGACTTGTCGTCGAGCGCGGTGGCGCTGGACGAACCATCCAAGCTCAGCGTGTCGATCCCCATGCGCAGCGCGTCCATGCTCGAAACCTGATCGTTCGCGGCAGCGACGAGCAGCTGCTTGGTGGCATCCGGCAACGACCGGCTGCTCACGAGCGTAGCTTTCAACTCCTTGAGCTGCTCCGAGGTAGGAAAGGAGCCATACCAGAGGAGGTGGATCGTCTCCTCGTACGTGGCTTTTCCGGCGAATTCCTCCAGCGGGTAGCCCGCGATGATCAACTCGCCTGCTTCACCGTCCACGCTGCTCAGCAACGTATCCGCCGCGACGACCCCCTCCAGTCCCGACTTGACTTCGACCTTGCTTGACATGGCTGACTCCTTTGTCGGCATAGACGACCTGGGACGCAACGGAGCAGACGCTCCTACCGGAGTCTAGCGACATCTGTATACCTTGATCAAGATTGATTTACAAATCAATGTGTGGCACGCTTCCCTCGTCGGTGTGCAGGTGACGGAGCGGAGATGGAGTTGGCCTTGAATCGTGATCTGAGCGCGCGTGAGGCGGCCGAGCAGCTTGGCATCAGCCTCTCCACCCTCTATGCATACGTCAGCCGGGGGATGATCCACTCCCGGCCCGGTCCATCGGGATCACGCGAAAAACGATATTCCGCGACTGACGTCTGGGCACTCAAGGAACGACAGGCGCAGCGACGCGACCCAGCACGCACGGCCGAGACCGCGCTGAGCTGGGGCACTCCCGTGCTGGAATCGGCCATCACCCTGATAGAGAATGGCAGGCTCTACTATCGTGGATACGACGCGGTCGAATTGGCTCAGGCGAGACGATTCGAAGAGGTCGTCGGGCTACTGTGGAGCAGTCGCATGGGAGATCCGATAGAACTCGCGCCAGTCGCAGAGCTCCCTCCGCTCCCCTCGGACTTTCCCTGCACGCTCGAGGCACTCGAGCGCGTGCAAGTACATCTCCCGCTGCTGGCGTCGACCGATCAGGCCGCCTACGACTTGCGAGAGCCCGCGTTGAAGCGTGCCGGAACCCGCATTTTGGCGTCGATGGCACATCAGGTTGCCGAGACGACGGTTACTGGCACGATCGCCTCGGCGTTGGCAGCGCGTTGGTCGGCCGAACGTCACGAACGCGGAACGACTCATCGACGCCACCCTCATCATTTCAGCCGACCACGAACTCAATCCCTCATCCTTCACCGTGCGCTGCGTGGCGGCTACAGGAGCGCCTCTCTACGACGCGATTGGTGCCGGGATCGCCGCTTTGCGCGGAACGCGACATGGGGCCTCCAGCTATCGCATCGAGGCGTTGCTGGCTGAGATCGAGACGCCCGACCGCGCCGCGCTCGTGCTTGAAGATCGATTGCGACGAGGCGAGCCGATCCCGGGCTTCGGACACAACCTGTATCCCGCGGGCGATCCGCGAGCGGTGCTCTTGAACGATTTATGTCACAAATTCATGCCGGAGCACCCGTCACTGGCGTTGACGGACGCGCTCCTCGACGCGGCCGCCGAGGTGATTCAGGAGCGGCCCAACGTCGATCTTGGGCTGGTGACGCTCGCTCGGGTGCTCGACATGCCGAACGGTTCGGCGCTGAAGCTGATGGCACTGGGACGCGTCGCGGGCTGGGTCGCGCACGCCCTCGAGCAGTACCAGACCGGCTCTCTCATCCGGCCGCGTGCGCGGTACGTCGGTCCGACACCTAACCAAGTCGCGTGATCTCGTGCCATCGGCGGGTGCGCGATTTGCTTCGGGGCGACCCGGTCTCAAACCCTGGACTGCCGCCGCGATAGACGCGAAAGTAATACCCCGAAGCATCGACATTCGATGGTACCGTACTCGATAAGGAGACCGGACCTCGACGAAATTGGCTTTGTCCGCTGATGCCGGTGAGGTGCACTGCGAGGTGATCTCGGAATGCTCCATGAGCGGCCGCAGCGACTGTGGCTCCGAGGGAATCGCGCTCTGACGGCATTCGCATTCAGCAGGTAGCTTTCCAAACTGGGTCAGTGATAAGGCAGTACCCGTTCGACGTAGGATCAAATAGGCAATCTTGATCTTCCCGTCTCGTTGCAACCACTGACCAATCAGAGTGGCTTTTCAGGTTGATCTGGTGCAACGCGTTTCCTGCTTGGTGGCGTTTCTGGTACACGAATCACTGTCACCTCACTGGATATCGGGGTCCTTGAGGGGTGAGATGAAGATCGCCAACTAGTTATGACTGGTCGACATGAAGTAGATTGGCGCCGTCGACACGCAGTGAGTTGGCCGAAGCGGACGAAACGGAGCAAGAATGGACCCTTCATCGCACGGCACGGACGCGTTAATCGAGGTAATTGATCGACTGCTCGACCGTGCGTATTTAATCGATTCGCTCAGCGCCCTTGCCAAGATTCCAACCGAGGTTCCACTTGGATTCAACACGCTGATGGAACCAGATGATCCCAAGCTCGTCAGGTACGTTCAGGAGATCCTGCGCCCGGAGTTAGTTCGCCTAGGGGCGTACGATCTTATTGATGTCCCTCGGAACAACGTCGTGGTTCGTTCCGGTACAGGCAGCGTGCCGCGTTCACTGTTGATCCAAAATTATACGCCCAGCCAGCATCACAATCTCATGGATCCAGCGCGTGCCGGAGTGGTAGCTAACGCCCGTGACTTTGGCTGCGACGAGCCTGCCATTTTTGGCCAGGGAGTCAGTCAGAACAAGGCGCATCAGGCGGTCATGCTGGCGGTCATGAGACTTTTGTTGCAAAGCGGCGTTGAGCTGCGCGGACGACTCTACTGGGCGATCAACAACGAGGGGCGGAGCAGTCACGCCTGCACGGAAGCGATAATTTCCGCCCTCGACGAGCGTCCCACATTCGGCGTCGTGCAGATCGGAACAAACCTTGGCATCTCGCTGGGCAATCGAGGTAGGGTCGACGTCGACATCCACGTGCAGGGAACCGCAATTCATTCAAGTGAGCCTGAAAAGGGACTAAGCGCGATCGACGGCGCCCATGAAGTGATGAGTCGTCTGAAGACGCTCGCCTGGACGGATTCCCATCAACTGCTCGGCGGACGCCACGCAATTGTGTACAAGATCCGGTATGACCCGGTTGCTCCCCATACCCTTCCTTCGGACGCGTATCTGACGGTCGATCGCCGCATGTTACCGGGAGATGACCCACATCAGGCTACAGAGGAAATCCGCCAGGTCATTGGCGATCTGTCTCCCTACAAGGTCTCTGTCAATCAAAGCGTGTACATGCTCCCGGCATTGGTAGAGAGTTCTCACCCAGGAGTACGCGCACTCCAGGAGGCGAATTTCGCAATCCGAGGGACTGAGGCCGAAGAATTCCACGGTCTCGGCACATTCGACGCTGGTGGCCTCTGTGCATTTGGGATTCCCGCCGTAATGTACGGTGCCAGCGGCAACTCAGCGTTGACAGACACCGACTTCGTGCCAATCTCCGCGGTGGAGACGGAAGCCCGAGTGCTGGCGCATTTGATACTCAGTTACCTCGGCTGAAGGGGAGCGTGGCCATGTGTGCGTTGGTTGAGCAACCAGTTCATTTGGGAATCAGCTTACCGAATCGGGCGGTGCTCTTCGGCCTGCCTGTCGAGACGCTGCTGGTAACCGCCGAGCAAGCTGACCGTTCCGGCTATTTCGAGTCGGTCTGGGTCGGGGACAACTTTCTCTCCAAGCCGCGACTTGAGGCCATTGTTACGCTCTCGGCACTTGCGGCACGTACCCAACACTTGAAACTCGGCACGATTTGCCTGGCCAGTTTTCCGCTGCGTCATCCGCTCCCGTTGGCGCTGCAGTGGGCGAGTCTGGACGTCCTGTCCGGTGGGCGTACGATCTTAGCCGTCTGCATCGGGGGATCATCACGCATGGGGTCGAAATTTGCCACGGAATTGGCTGCGATGGGCGTACGTTCCGCGGATCGAGCACCTCGACTGGAGGAAGGAATCGAGATCCTCCGACTACTCTGGGGACCCGAGCCAGTCAACTATCGGGGCCAATTCTATACGCTCGACGATGTGGAACTATATCCAAAGCCGGTACAATCGCGGATCCCCATCATTATAGCCGTCAATCCATCGGAAGGGGGTAATCCGGTCGTCGAGGAGCGAGCCCTGCGTCGTGTCGCGCGCCTGGCAGACGGATGGCAAACCGATGGGACACCACCGGAGGTGTTTCGTTCGCGCTGGTCGCGGATCCGCGAATACGCTCGTGAATACGGACGAGATGACGAAGTCGTGGATGCGAGCCTGCATCTGATGGTCAATATCAACGACGACAATGCGCGCGCATATGCGGATTCGGTGGCATTCCTGACCCGATACTATGGCGAAGGCGTCATTTCCGCGGAGAAACTTGATTCGTGGCTTGCGTTCGGTCCGCCCGGTGCTGTTGCAGACAAGATTGCGTCGTTTGTAGAGGCTGGGTGTACCACTGTCGTGGTGCGCTTCACGGCTCTCGACCAATCCGGACAACTCAACCGCTTCCTCGACGACGTGATTCCCCGGTTGTCGCGGCGAGTTCCTATCGCGAAGTCGACCACACTCGAATAGGTTGGCGATTGTGGCGAAACATCGTCAACGCCGAAATCTCGCGGGAGGTTCACAATCGCACACCACCCGAGACCAATTGCGCCAGCGACACTGCACTTTTTGCGAGCGAAATCCGTGGCGTGTTCGGATTGAGCTTCTGCTCGTCGTACCGTTGAATGCTTCACACGTTCTTCTTGAAGCCGATCCGTCGGTTACCCACGACGAGCGACCTCCGCTGCTGAAGAATAGGATGACTGATACACTCGCGGATCTTGCCGAAATGCGGTTCGCGTGACGGGAACAACGCCCGACTGACGAGACGCGTTCACGCCACGAAGTAGCGCTGGGTGAGGGGCAGGCTTTCGGCCGGCGGGGAGTCGACGACGTCTCCGTCGATCGAGACGTCGAGCGTGTCGGGATCGACGTCGAACCTGCGGCGATGCGGTGTTGAAGCGCATGGCGGCCTTGAATGTCTGGCGCGTGTTCTCTACCGCAACCGCCTGCCGCCGAAGTCCATATCGACCGGCGAATCCACTGTAGAGCGCCTGTTGCGACACGAAATTGAGCGAGATCGAGGATGGAGTCAAGCCGAGCCCGCCGAACATCGGACGATAGATGAGCGGCTGGCTGGAGCGAGTTGACCCGACGCCATCCCCGACGGCCGCCCAGGCCACGAAGCCGCCTTTGATCACGGCCTGCGGCTTGGCGCCAAAATAGGCCGGATGCCACAGGACGATGTCGGCCAGCCTGCCAGGTTCCAGACTGCCGACCTGATGCGCCAACCCATGCGCGATGGCCGGATTGAGCGTGTACTTGGCCAGATACTGCAGCACACGAGGGTTGTCGTCGCCCTGACCGGATCTCAACGTCGAACCCGCCGCCTCTCAGCTCCTTCATGCGATGTGCCAGCTGCCAGGTACGGCTGATCACCTCGCCGATGCGCCCCATCCCCTGCGAATCTGAGGACATGATGGCGATGGCGCCCAAATCGTGCAGCACGTCCTCAGCGGCGATGGTGGAGGCGCGAATCCGGTCGCGCGTCGCGGCCATGTCGGTCTCGATCTGGGGGCTGAGTCGATGGACGGCCATGATCATGTCGAGCTGTTCCGCCAGACTGTTCTTGCTGTAGGGGATCGTCGGGTTGGTCGACGAGCCGATCACGTTCGCTTCACCCACGATTTCGAGCAGGTTGGGCGCGTGGCCACCGCCTGAGCCCTCGACGTGGTAGGCGTGAATCGAACGCCCGGCGATGGCCGAGACCGTTTCCCGCAGCGAGCCGGCCTCGTTGAGTCCGTCCGTGTGGATGGCTACCTGTACACCGGTCTGATCGGCAACGGTGAGGCAGGCGTCGATCACCGCCGGAAAGGCGCCGACATCCTCATGCACCTTCAGCCCAGCGTTTCCCGCCTCGATATGTTCTTCCAGGTGCTCGCGGCTGGAGGAGCCGCGACCGAGCAACGCGAGGTTCATGCGGAATGCTCTCGAACGCTTCGAAGATGTGCCGCAGGTTAGCCGCCGGGTTGACGCCCAGATCCCAGACACCGCCCGATCCCTGCGCGACCAATGTCGTCAGCCCCGATGTCAGCGCGGCGCCGATCAGGCTGGTCGATGAGAGGTGGACGTGCGAATCGACTCCACCCGCTGTGGCGATGAGCCCGTCGCCGTTCACGATACCGGTGCTGGCACTCAGGACGAGATCGACGTTCTCCATGACGTCCGGGTTTCCAGCTCGTCCGACACCGACGATGCGGCCGTCCTTGATGCCGATGTTGCTCTTGATGACGCCGAGTACTGGATCGAGCACAACCACGTTGGTGATGAGCAGATCGAGCTTGCTCGGCCCCGGCTGCCGTCCGATCAGCATCCCGTCGCGCACTGGGCGGCCAAATCCGGTGAGAAGCTCGCTGCCAGGCAGGGAGTCATCGCGTTCGATGCGAATGAATAGATTCGTGTCGGCCAGGCGCACACGGTCGCCGGTCGTCGGTCCATACAACCGATTGTACTGATCGCGGTCCATGGAGCTCGGCACGTGAGGATCCCTATTCTTCCGGCTGATGGCGGTAGCCGAGTTCGATGGCTTTTGCCAACGCCTCATCCACGTCGATATCGTCGAGCGGACCGTCGACCAGCCCAGCGAAGCCACGCACCACGCGGCTCACCGCCGATCGGCACCAGAGGAACGGACTTGGCTTCGGCCGGTTCGAGACGGATCGCCATCCCGACCGGCACGTCCGGCCGCATGCCGAAGGCACGGCGTCGGTCGAAGACCAGCTCGGGATTGGCTTCAAAGACGTGCATATGCGCGGTCAGATGCACCGGCACAGCGCCCTCGTTGGTTATGCGCAGATTAGTCGGGGACAGCCCGGCGTTGATCTCGATCGGGCCGCCTCCCGCGATGACCGCACCCGGTGCGAGATCATTCAGCTTCATCGGCTCGTCTCGCTCGAATCGGGTTGCGCACCGTCACCAGTCGCGTCCCATCCGCAAACATGGCGTCGACCTGCAACACGCCCAGCATCTCAGGGACGCCATCCATGACGTCGTCTCTGTCGAGCACGGAGCAGGCATGCTCCACAACCTGGGCGTAGTCGCGTCCGGCTCGTGCTTCTTCGAAGATCTCGTCACAGATGATGGCGGATGCTTCCGGGTGGTTGAGCTTTATGCCGCGCGCCAGGCGCTTACGCGCTAGTTCCGCCAATGTGAAGACTGTCAGCCGATCCAGTTCCTTGGGAGTGAGTTGCACGTTCGTCCTCGCGAGTTGTGACAGCGTGAGCCAATCTGCGCGTCACTGGTCGTCGCGCTCATTGGCCGTCGATCTTTGCCTCGATCTGCTCCAGCATGACTTCGTAGCAGCGACGATGTGGAATCTGATGATCGCGCATGAGTCGCGAGACATCAACCGAACGAAAGCCGGTCGGCCCCGGGGAACGATGGGGCGACGTCGCCACCCTATTAGGCAGATATCGCCCCAAGCGGCCGGCAGCGATGGCTTCGGCCAGGAGCTCCAGGTCGGAGACGCCGGGAAGATCTTCGATTTGCATGTCGGGATCTGAAACGCGCGGGTCCCCGTGCAGCCAGATATAGAGTATCGGAACCGATTGCTCGTCGGAGTCACTCACAAGGTTCGCCGTGGCCGGGCGGCGTGGCCGGGCGGCGTCGCAGCTGGATTGAAACGTCGGCCAGCAGCGCATCGAGGTCAAACGGTTTGCTCACCACGCCGTCGGCTGGGAGCTCATTTACCTGTTGCCGCAGGTTCGCGCCCGCCGACATAGCGATGATGCGAATCGGGTTGGTAAGTGGATTGTCTTTGAGGACGCGCATAGCCGACCCGCCGTCGAGAACGGGAAGCATGAGGTCCATGAGGATGACGTCAGGGAACCGCTGCTGGGCAATCTCAACGGCCGTCCGACCGTCACCTGCTACCAGCGTCTCGTACCCTTCGTCCGTCAACAGCTCGACCAACATGCTTCGAATTGCCGGATCGTCGTCCACGATCAAGACGCACGACAACAGGGCTCCTCCTTCGAAGCCGAAACTGAGCAAGACGCACGCCATTAGATATCGAACCTGTGGGGATTGGACGCGTTCACCACCACATGAGTTACGACGACGGCGTCGGTTGTCACGAAGGGGGTGTCCAAGGCCCGGACGGGCGCTGACGCTCATCCGGCAGTCCATCGGCAGGACGCATCTTGAGCAATGCCTCGATGTCGTCGCGCCGGTAAAATCGCTCGCGCTTAATGCCGCGCCGGTAGCTCTGAATACGGCCACGGCTGGCGTACGAGTACAGTGTCGTGACTTTTACACCCAACATGGATGCGGCTTCTGCCGCCGTGAGGTACTCGACGCCCTCAATGTTAATCATTCACAACACCCCTACATTGTAGTCAGTATAGTGAGCCGCCCACCCTGAGTCAAAAAAAATCAATACAAATCAATGTTCATCTTGGTCTGTATACGCTTCCGAAACCGCGTGCTACCATAGATACAGCGATCGCGCGATGCGACGCCAAGCCGCCGTTAACGCGACCGAACTGAGATGTTTCAATGACCTTACTCATAGGGAGGATGTATCGATGGCTGATTCTGGGACCACCAGTGCTGAGCCACAAATGGTGGACCGCGGCCTTGCTGGGCTCGTCATCGCCGAGTCGCGGCTGAGTCTGGTCGACGGCACAAACGGCAGGCTTACCTACATGGGGTACAGCATCGCGGATCTGGCGGAGCACGCCGAGTTTGAAGAAGTGCTCTACCTCCTCTGGTACGGCAAACTCCCCACCGCGGCGCAGCTGAAAGAGATGAAAGGCAAACTGGTCGCCGCCCGCACGCTTTCCCCGACGGTCAGCAAGGTGCTGGCTGCTCTCCCCAAGACGGGCGCTCCGATCGACGCCATGCGCGCAGGCGTCACCGCGATGGCCATGGAAGACCCCACCTGGCACGATCTGTCTCACGAAGGCGTGCTGGAGAAATCGATTCGGCTGGCCGGTGCCATGCCATCGATGCTCGCCAACTACTCGCGCCTGCGTGACGGCAAGCAGCCGGTCGACCCTGATCCGTCTCTCAATGACGCGTCCAACTTCCTCTACATGTATCACGGCAAGCGTCAGTCGGAGACTGCGGAGAAGGCCTTCAACGCCTATCTGGTCTGTCTGGCCGAGCACAGCATGAACGCCTCGACCTTCTCAGCGCGCGTGACGATTTCGGCCCAATCCGACATCTACTCGGCCATCTCTTCGGCGCTTGGAACCCTGAAGGGTGACGCGCACGGCGCGGCCAACCAGCGGTCGATGGAGATGCTGCTTGATATCGGCTCCGTCGACAACGCGCAGAACTACGTTGAGGAATCGCTACGCATTCACCGCCGTCTGATGGGCCTCGGTCACCGCGTCTACAAGACGCGCGACCCGCGCGTCGACCGCCTCATGGGGCACTCCGAGAAGCTCGCCAAGGAGACCGGCGACTCGACCTGGCACGATTTGGCGCATCGCGTCGAGGAGATCACGTCGACGAACCCGTACTTCATCGAGCGCAAGATCTACCCGAACGTCGACTTTTATTCTGGCCCACTCCTCTACATGCTGGGACTGAAGACCGATGTCATGCCGGGCGCCTTCGCCGTCAGCCGCATCGGTGGCTGGAGCGCATCCGTACTCGAGCAGCTCGAAGACAACCGGCTGATTCGCCCGTCAGCCAAGTACGTCGGTCCGGAGTCGCAGACCTACGTGCCGATCAGCGAGCGCAAGTAAGTAACGAGCAACGTATGGTTCGATCGGGCGGATTCGCCGCCCGATCAGCCCGGCATTATGTGCTACAATTGGTTATCGAGTGAGCACGTCTCGCGCGTGCGTCGCGGAAAGATTCCGTGGCGTCACAAGTTGCGAGGCGTTTTCGTTCGAAATTAGCGCAATCGGAGGGAGGTGATTTCGTCAATGCGTGTTGAACTACGCGATAGTGAGAGTTTTGATTCCCTCCTGAAGCGTTTCACGAAGGAAGTTCAAAAGTCAGGCTTGTTGCGCGACTTTCGAAGCAAGCGCCGTTTTGTGAGCAAAAGCGAGCAGCGTCGTGCCAAAGCGCGTAAGGCCGAGCACAAGCGAAGGCGCAAGGAAGCCAAGACAACGACGCGCTGATGCTGAGCGACAGTCATTCTGATTGATAACGTTGACGAATCGCTGGTGGTAGCGGCCCTACGGGCCAAAACTGCCCGCGATTCTTCCTTGTTTAGCAGGATTCGCGATCGACCATGGACCCGACAGTCTCGCGAGTCACGGAGTAGTAGCGCACGGTGCAGTCACTCAATCGTTTCACCTGGCTTTTGCCGGCCGCTGTCGGCGTCTTTGCCATCTATCTCACGCTCGCCATCGTCGGCGGAACGCAGCTCGGCTGGCCCATCTGGCTGCTGTTGATCGGCAGCTTCCCGGCCGTTGGAATCACCTGGATCGCGATGGTGGTTGCGCTGCTGGACGCCAGTAAGCGCCCCAAGACGCAGATGACCGAGGAGGCACGCATCGTCTGGCTCCTCACGCTCTGCATCCTCAACGTGATCGCCCTGCTCCCCTACTGGCTGATCGTCGTGCGACGCAATCCGGAGATGGTGGTTTAGGGCCGAGCGGTTCCCACCCTACTTCCCCTGCTGGTCCGCCACGAACTGGTTGGTGAACGCTTTGCTGGCGTCGATCGGGCCGGAGAGCAAGCCGTTCTGCGTCATCCAATCCGCATACTGTTGCCAACGCTCCTGTGTCTGCCAGCCAAACATCGGAGCGCCTTTGGTCCACAAGGGCGCCAGGCGTTCGATGCCGACCGTCTCCATCTTCAGGTCCGTGTCCGGATACTTCGATGAGATGGCGTCCAGCGCCGCCTTGTGATCGCTGGCGGCGGCATCGTAGCCCTGAATCACGGCGTGGATGAATTTGTCGACCAATCTCTGGGATTGTTCTGGATGGTCTTCTCACTCGCCACAAGCACCAGCTCGTAATAGCTGGGTACACCCCAATCCTGAACGGGCATGACGTTGACTGGGTAGCCTTGCTGTTCCGCCAGGATCGACTCGTGAACGTCGTAGCCACCAATGATGGCGTCGACTTTACCGCTGATGAGAGCGGGAACGATGTCGAAACCCACGTTGACCAATTGCACCTTGCTGCTGTCGGCACCGTCGGTGGCCATCATCGTCTTCAATAGCGCTTCGTCGCTGGGAATGCCCGGATAGCCAACCTTTTTACCCTCGAGCTGGGCCGGGTGCGTAATGCCGGACGACTTCAACGTCATGACCGTATTCAGTGGTTGCTGCACCAGCGCCGCGATCGAGCGCACCGGGATGCCCTGCTCGCGTGCCAGCAGTACGTCGGTCTCGTAGCTGATGCCGAAGGTGTCGTGGTCGGTGCCGACCAGCTTGAGGACGTCGTCAGTGCTGGAGGGGACGTTGATCTTGACGTCGAGGTTCTGGTCTTTGAAATAGCCCTTCTCCTGCGCCATGAAGAGCCCGGCGTGGTTCGACCATGGATACCAATCGAGCACGACGCTGGCGGTATCGCTCGACGATCCCCCACCCGGACCGCAGGCTGACAGGAGCGGCACCAACATCACGGCAAACATCACGACGCGCTTCATGATCATCGAACGATGCTCTCCCTGTCACGAAATTCAACCTGGCACACGACGCACCTATCCACCTGGGGCTCCCACGCGCTGCCATGGAAGAAGCAGCCGCTCCAGCAATGAGACGATGCCGAAGAGGACCAGCCCAAGTAGCGCGGAGATCAGGACGGCGGCAAAGACTTTGTCGGTGGCGAACTGACCGGCCGAGCGAATCATGTAGTAGCCCAGCCCAGCCGACGACCCAACCCATTCACCGATGAGTGCCCCGATGACGCTCACCGCCGCGGCGATACGCGTTCCTGAAAAGAGATATGGGAGCGAAGACGGGAGGCGCACGACGCGATAGGTCGTCCAAGCTACTCGCACCCATGCTGCGCAATAGATCGATCAGTTCGGGATCGACTGAACGAAGTCCATCGACGGTGTTGACCACGATAGGGAAGAAGCAGATGAGCGCCACCACGATGACCTTGGGCGTCATCCCATAGCCGAACCAGATCAAGAGGATGGGGGCCAGGGCGATGATCGGGATGGCCTGCGAGGCGACCACGAAGGGATAGAAGGCCCGCTCGACGACGCGGGACGAGGCGATCGCCAGAGCGAATGCGACTCCCAATACGAACGAGAGACCGAAGCCCAACGCGACCTCTTCCAGCGTGACGACTGTGTGATGCAGCAATGTACGACGACTGTCGATCAGCGCGGTCAACACGGCAGAAGGGGGCGGCAGGAACCAGCGCGGTGTATCCCGCAGGCGTACCGCAATCTCCCAACTAGCGATCGCCAGCACGATGAGGAGGATCGGGATGAGCCACGAGAGCCAGTCCGGCCAACGCGGTTGTGATTCCGGCGTCACGACACCACGACCTGATCATGCGAGCGTAGCGTGGAGAGGAGCGACGCTTTCAGCGCGGTGAACCGCTCGTCCGTGACGACCTGGTAACGACGGGGTCGCGGAAGATCGATCGCCTGATCGATCAGAATGCGACCAGGGCGTGGGCTCATGACGAGCACGCGATCGGAGAGGAGCACGGCTTCTTCGACGTCGTGCGTGATGAAAACGATGGTGCGGCCCAACTCCTCCCACAAGCTCATCAGCCATTCCTGCATGTCGGCGCGCGTGAGGGCATCGAGCGCCCCGAACGGTTCATCGAGGAGCATCAAGGGCTGCTCGGTCAGGACCGTACGCAGAAAGGCCGCGCGCTGCCGCATCCCGCCCGACAACAGGGATGGGTAGCTCTCCTCGAATCCGCGTAGGCCAAAGCGATCGATCAGCTCCAGCGCACGTTGACGTGCTTCACGCCTGGCGACCCCGGCCACTTCCAGTCCCAGCGCGGCGTTGTCCAGCACCGTGCGCCAGGGGAGGAGCAGATCCTTCTGATGCATGTAGGCCGTGCGCCCCAGCCGATTCGCCACAGACTGTCCATCGAGCAGGACGGCCCCCTTGGTCGGCTGCTCGAGCCCCGCCACGATATTGAGGAGCGTGCTCTTGCCGCAGCCGCTTGGGCCGACGATGCTGACGAACTCGCCAGCAGTGACCGTCAGGTCGATGCGATCGAGCGCGCGAACCTCTCCCTGTCGAGTTGCGAACGTCTTGGTCACGTCGCGCAGTTCGAGCGGGACGCGCAGGTCTCGCTGCGGTCATCGGATGGCTCCAGGCTTGGGACTGTTGCACCACTCGACGATCATCTCGGCATAGATCCGCGCGGCGGCCACCAGGTCGTCGATTTCCACCCACTCGTCGATGACGTGCGCCTGAGTCAACTCGCCAGGGCCGTAAATGACTGTGGGGATTCCGGCGGACGCCAGCCAGCCCGCGTCGCTGACCGAGGGCCACATGACGTATTCGGCCGGTGAATTTCGCACACGGTGGTGAATTCCCGAAAGGGCCAGCACGGCCGGGTGCTCACGGTCGATCCGCGAAGCAGGGAAGATTTCGCCCCGATCTTCAATCATCGAGCGGCCGCCCCAACGAAAGTTGGGCGGATGGTCGCGCAGCCAGAAATCGGTTGCCGCGACACGCATCAATTGATCTTCGATCTCGGACGTTACTTGCTGCCAGGTCTCGTCCGGATAGAAATGAACGGTGACCCACAGCGCACAGCGGTCAGCCATGAAGGCCGGGTGGCGGCCTCCTTCGATCACCGCTGGGTTGATGGTCGTCGCTCCGGGCGCGAACCCCGGGTACGACTTCATCAATGCCCACTCCCGTTCCAGGCTTTGCAGTCCCTGGATGAGGAGCATCATTTTCTCGATGGCGTTGGCGCCGCCCACACCGCCACCAGCGTGGATCGTGCGGGCTCGCATGCCGTCATGCAGCGTTTCAGGGCTCTGGATCTCGATCCAACCAGTGATCACCCCACCCTGACCGGAGATGGCAAGACCGGTCGGCTCGGGCACGATGGCGAAGTCGGCCGAATAGCCTCGTTCGATGCAGCTCAACGTTCCCGCTTCGCCCTGCTCCTCGCCGATCACCGATTCGACCAGCAGATCGCCACCCAGATCGATGCCAAGGTCACGCACGACACGGACGGCAAAGAGCGCGGACGCCATAGGGCCTTTCATGTCGGTAGCTCCGCGTCCATAGAGCCGACCGCGTTCGACCGACGCCACAAAGGGCTCTCGCGTCCAGCGCTCGAGCGGACCAGTCTCAGCCACGTCGACGTGGCCGTTGACGAGGAGCGAGGCGGAATCCGTTGGGAGTCGAACCCGGCAAGCGAGCCACGACGTCGGGATCGCCAGGATAGACTTCGAAGCGATCCACCTCGAAGCCAAGGCCACTCAAGTAGTCGGCGACGAACTGCTGGGCGTCAGCCGTGTTTCTACCTGGCGGACTCACAGTCGGAAAAGAAATGAGCGTGGCAGCCAGCTCAACGAGCTCATCTCGTCGACCCTCAATCTCATTTCCGATTTGTCCGACAAGGTCCAGTGAAATCATGAAGGTCTCTCAACAGGTGTGCACAACAATTCTGGCGGTCACCGTTCTCGGCGCGCAGTTGCGCGTTCTTGTCATCCTGAATAGGTAGCGAAATCTCTGTTGTCATCCACTCTCGGTGTCAGCACGAGGGGCTGTGCGGGGTAAAACAAAACGGACACTGCCTGTGGGGCCAGCGTCCGTGGACAACCGTCGAATTCACTCCCTACGCTGGAATTACCCAGGTCAGGTTCACCGGTCGGTGGCGGATTCGTGGCCACCCTCTCAGCCTGGCTCCCCAAGCCCCCGTCGTACTGACGTGCTTATTGATTTGTTAAGCCGGACTCTAGCACCACTACGAAGCGGGTGTCAACGAGCCGTCCGACCGAGATCGGCGTCAGATCGACGCGCGGATCTGGTTGATGTTGTCTCGCAATGCCTGAGCCGCCATCCGCGCGGCACGCGCGAAGTCGGGTCCGCTTCCCGCGTAGGTGATCCCGCGCGACGAGCTAATCAGCACACCGCCACCGGTGGCGTCGATCCCCGCAGTGACCGATGCCTCGAGGTCGCCCCCTTGTGGGCCAACTCCCGGGATCAAGATCGGCACGTCGGGACAAATCCGGCGCACTTCGGTCAGATCATTCGGCCAGGTAGCCCCGACCACAGCGCCACAGGTGCCGTACGACTCCTGCCAGTCCGCCACCCACTGGGCGATCTGCTGATAGAGTGGCGACCGTTCGTCGCCGTCCCCAACCCGCAGGTCCTGAATCGCTTTGCTGCCAGGGTTCGACGTTCGCACGAGAATGAACGCGGCGCGATCCTCATGGCACAGGAACGGTTCGATGCCGTCGAGGCCCATGTACGGATGAACGGTTACCGCGTCAAATCCCATCGTGCCGTAATAGCCCCGCGCGTAGGCCTCTGATGTGACGTTGAAGTCCCCCACCTTCGCATCCAGTATGACCGGAATCGACGGGATCGATCATGCGACGAGTCTCCACCAGCGCTTCGATACCCGCGGGCCCGTACGCCATGTAGAAGCCAAGGTTGGGCTTGTAGGCACAGACCAGGTCGGACGTTGCCTGGATGATCGCCTTGTTGAACTCGACAATCGAGGACGGGTCCGAACGCAAATGCGTGGGAAATCGTCGAATATCTGGATCGAGCCCGACGCAGAGCAACGAGTCGTTACGTTTCGCCGCAGCCTCTAGACGTTCCGCGAAGCGCACGCTCCACCTCCTTACCGCCGGTCACACGCGAACCGGACGCGTTGCACACCAATTCGCCGCCTGGTTGGGCGGGGGCGTCGCGTTGAATGACCCGAGGCGCAAGGATAGCACAGCGAGGGAATTAGGGATGGACAGAACGGTCGATTCAGACGACACTCCGAGACAGATCTGCAAGCGGTACACTTCAACGGGAAGGACGGCTATGACGGCGCTTGAAGCCCCTACGTTTCAAGACGTTTTGCGAGCGCGCTCGGTGGTTCGCCGGTATCTTGAACCGACACCGTTGATGTCGCGACCGGCGCTCGATGAGCGGCTCGGCTTTTCCGCCTACCTGAAGTGCGAAAACTTACAGCCTATTGGGGCCTTCAAGATCCGCGGTGGTCTCTTCCTTATGAGCCGTCTCTCGCAGGCCGAGCGCGAACGTGGCGTGGTGACGGCGTCCACCGGAAATCACGGACAGTCGATCGCCTATGCCGCTCGAGAGTTCGGCGTCCGCGCCGTCGTGTATGCGCCAGACGGAGCCAACCCCGACAAAGTCGCGGCCATGAAACGTCTCGGCGCCGAAGTGGTGCTGTCTGGACGTGACTTCGACGAGGCACGCGTCGCCGCCGAGAAGCGATCGACTGACGACGGGATGCGCTTCATCCATTCAGCCAACGAGCCGGATCTGATCGCCGGTGTTGGCACCTACGCGCTCGAAGTGATCGAAGCCGTGCCCGATCTCGACACCGTCATCGTGCCGATCGGGGCTGGCAGCGGCGTCTGCGGCACACTGACTGTGATAAAGACCATCAATCCCAGCATTCGCGTCATTGGCGTGCAGACGACGCACATGGACGCGGTCTATCGCTCGTGGAAAGAAGGCCGTCTCGTCGAGCTTGAGAGCGGCACGACGTTCGCCGACGGGTTGGCGACTCGAGTGGCGTTTGAGCTTCCGTTGAGAATTATCAGTGAAGCCATCGACGACATTCGCCTGGTGACCGACGAGGATCTTTGCCGCGCCATCGTGATGCTTCTTGAAGACGCCCATCTCGTTGCCGAAGGGGCCGGCGCCGCCTCGCTGGCGGCTGCCGTGCAGCTTCGCGAGGAGCTTGCCGGCCAGAAGGTCGCCTTGATCGTGAGCGGCGGGAACATTACGCTTGACATGTTGCGCTGGGCAATCTCGACGGGGACAGGAGCGTAAAGGGTTTGACGGGGAACAACCGGCGAATCTGCCGGTGGGAGCACGTGAATGGTTGATCAGGTCGGCCGGTGGCTACGGCGCCGTCAGGGCATCGAGCGGAACCCCATTTATCGACTGGCGATGGACGTCAGCGAAGGGCGGATGTCGCCGGATGCCGCGTATCGGTCGGTTGAACGAAGCTCGCTTCTCAACCGGCTCGCCGACGGCGACATGTGGCAGCTCGACCGAGAAGCGGAGCTGATCGCTGCTGATGACTCTGAACGTGCCCTCTTCCTCATCCGACTCACCATCCTGGCCGCTCGTTACAAGGGATTCGACCGGCTGCTTGTCGATTGCAACCTGCGCGCGGCCGATCTGTTGGCGACGTTGGGCAATGACAAGGAACAGGAACTTCACCTGCGAGAAGCGCTGCATGCCTCTGAGCGCATTGCCAACACCGCTGGCAAGCGTCGGGCGCTGGCGCGCCTGGCGCGCGTCGCCTTCGATCGCGGCGACACCGAGCGAGCTCGCGAGCTCCTCAATCGCCAGCTCGAATCCGGACGTGAGGACTCCGACACGCTCGAAGACGTCGAGACGGCCATTCTGCTTGGCGACCTGGCACGAACCGACAACGATCCGATCGGCGCTCAGGAGTATTACCAGCGAGCCGCGCGCAGTGCCCGACGGGTTGGGCACTTTGCCGGTGTCGTCGATGCGCTGTTGCGCCAAATCGTGATCCTTCGGGAACTGGGTGAGATGGATGACGCCGTTCTCATCCTGCAGCAGGCACAGGACGCTGCCGACCGCACCATTGACGTCCGGTCTCAGGCAGAGATCGCGATTCAGACCGGTGCCATCCTCGCAGAACAGCATCAGAACCAGCAGGCACGCGGCTATTTGATGACCGCATTGGACCGCGCACGGTCGATGTCTGACATCGCCATCGAGAGCCGGGCGCTGACTGGTTTGGCGCGGGTGGAGCAGCGCTCGGGTCGCGCGTCCGAAGCAGCCACCCACTTTGAAGAGTTGGCCGACCTCGAACTGAGACTCGGCAACCGCTCCGCGGCGGTGCGGTCTCGACTCGACGCGGCGGAGATCTATCTGGGCCAGCGCGATCCCAATCGCGCGCTCGTGGCCCTGCAGCAGGCGCAACCGCTGGCCAACGAACTCGAAGACCCCGCTATTCACCAGCAGGTTCTCGGATCGCTCGGGTTGGTCTACGGCGCGCTCAATCGCCGCAACGATGCCGTCGAGTCACTGATGAACGCGGTGCAGCAGGCACGACGCGCGGGTGACTCTGAGCAAGAAGGACGCTGGTTGCTGGGGATCGGCGACGTGCTGCTCGACTTCGGCGAGCTCGACGACGCTCTGGCGATTGCCAAGCGTGGCTTCGAGATCGCACGCGAAACTGGAAACGCGCGACTGGAAGCTCAGTCGACCGGTCTCATGGGGTCGATCAGTTTGGCCCGTGGGCTCTATCGGGACGCGGAAGAGCACCTGCTGCGTGCGGTCTCGGTCTCCAGCCATTACGGTGACCCAAGCGATCAGCTCGGTTACTTGCAGCTGTTAGCACAGATCGGGCGCAAGTCCGGACAGCCGCAGATGGCGATTCGCTACCTGCGACAGGCGCTGGACATTGCCACGCTCTACGCGGGATCCGAGTCGCGGGTGCGCCTGCACGGTCAGCTCGCCCGGCTGCACGCGTCACTGAACCAGCTGGACGAATCGGAAGAGCATTACGTCTCCGCCTATCACGCGGCGGAGGAATCCGGGCAGCCAACGCTGGCCGCTCGCGCGTTGCGTGGACTGGCGATGATTCAGGATTCGCGTGGCGACACCGCGTCGGCGTTCGACAACTATTCACGTGCGCTCGAGCTGGCCGATCAGATTGGCGACCTGCGCACGTCAGCCGCCCTGCGCTACAACCTTGGCGCCATCCTCTACGAACGGGGTGACCTCGAAGGCGCGCGTACCAGTCTCAACCGTTCGCTCGAGACGGCCATGGCTGTCAGCGACTACGAAACCGCTGACGCGGCGCGGGAACTCCTCCGCTGGTTCACCACTTCGGCGTCAGACAGCGATGATCATGGCTGGACCGAAGATTTGCTCCTCAACGAGTTTGCCGTCGAAAATGACAGCGATCGCTGGCGCGACACCTCTCGTTCCTAGCGTTCGTACGCGTCAGTATTCGACACTCCTCACAAGTCCGCCCCTAGACGTACGTACACCCTTGTGCTAGACTAAGCGTTGCCAGGCGGTCAACGACTCGGACCCCCTTTGCAACGAGCGCACTCGATTGTGCGGCAAGCGCATAGGCTCGCCGCCGGGGATCCCTTTGCCCGCTTTCAGCCGTAGTGGGGACGGTCGACCTTCGATGAAAGACGGGATTTCCATGCCTCTCGTTGAAACACGCACACATGAACTCGTCATCCGGGCAGGACGACTGACCGAGGGAACCGCGTTCTTGTCGATTGACCCAGTCGACGATCTGGGCAAGGAACATTCACAGCGGCTCTACGTTGCTCTCGAGCCCTTGGACGAGTCGCCGCTGGCCGGGAACGTCGCGGAAGAAGTGATCCAGCGCCTCCGCACCGCGATTGACAAGGGTGGATCCCAGAGCGCGACGTCGCTTCTCCTTGGCGCCA
Source organism: uncultured Chloroflexia bacterium (assembly GCA_963815715.1). GTDB lineage: Bacteria > Chloroflexota > Chloroflexia > Thermomicrobiales > Thermomicrobiaceae > CALAGB01. Next base: position 422,677 of record CAWFHU010000003.1, read on the forward strand.
TCGAAGACGTCAACCACTGGCTGGTACAAGCCAATGCCGTGCGCACACCTGATCGACGGGTGTCGTTCGGATTCAGCTGCGTCATGGCGCGCGGCGACGACGTCTATATCGCCCAGTCCGCTCCCAGTCAGATATTGATCGCCCAAGAGGGCGAGCTCTACGCCTTCCCCGAGCTTGACAGCTGGCACTGGAGCAACGACCAGGAACGAGATGACGCCACGTCACCGCTTGGAGTTCGGGAGACGTCTCAACCCGACATGTACTACACCAAAATCGCGTCCGGTGACGTCATGGTACTCTGCTCGACGTCGGTTGCGCGCGTCCTGTCGCGCGGCCCTCAAGACGTCTTTCTTCGTGGCGAAGCAGACGATATCCTTGCCCATATCGATGAAATAACCCGCATGTATTCCGTTGAGGACGCCCATGCCGCAGCCATCGTCGTGCCCCACCATCGGCGCCAGCGTTCGCGCGAGCGTCCCGACATCACCAAGCGCCTGAGCTCCTGGTGTTATCATCTCTTACCGGAGGAGACGGCCGAACGTCTCCGCCGCATGAGAAACACGGACAAAAAGGTTGACCTACAGTCGCAGGACGTGCACAATTTCGAGTATTCAGCGGATGCACCGGCGACTGATTCGATCTCAACGGCCCACACGTGGGAAGAATTCGATGAGCCCGTCGCGACGAGGCCAACACAAGGGCGACGAGCGTCGGCCGTCATCGATACTCCTCGTGAGATCGCGTCCGATACCAGTACGGGGGACAACGAGTACTGGTATCCGGAGATAGCCACGGAGTCCGCGCCTGACCTTGATTTCGAAGAAGCACCGCGCGAGAGGGGTCGAACCCTGACCGACCTTCTGGCCGGAGTCATACTGGCGTTTTCGGCCGCGGTCGTTGGCGTCTGGCAATTGACCGTCAATCGTGACCGTCCTATCGACGGCCCACGCGATGACGGTACGCTTGGGCTGCCCAAGCTGAATCGCTACGACGATTCAATGCACATGCCGGACTTCACCTCGATCAGCCGCCGTCTACCACGCACGCCCTTCAATCGCATCACCGCCATCGTCGCGGTGTTGCTCGTCGCCATTCTCGCGGCCGCTATGACTATTTCGATTCACAACAGCCACGTGCGAGCTCATAAGGCCAAGATCGAGACGGCCTTCAACACAGTCGTTTCGCAGCGTCAGCAAGGCGAGCAGGCGACGGACCCGGCCACCGCGCAAGCGTTCTTCCTCGCCGCTCAGCAGAGCTTGCGTGAGGCGACCGCGGTAGGACTCGATCCGGTGCGGGCCGCCCAACAGCAGCAAGCAATCTCTACCGACATGGATCAGGCGCTCAAGATCGAACGCCTCTCCAATATTCAGGTTCTCGGCGCTGTTCCCGCCGCGCCAGCCGGCGTCAAGCCGAGCGTTTTCATGGGCAACGGCCAGGTCTACGTCTTCACGGACGCGCTGTACCGACTTGGATTCGAACGGCTCTCAGCTCGTTCGTTTGATTGGCAGCGGCGACCAGGTCGGCGATTCAACCATAGGTACGCTCGAGGGCGCGGCCTGGGGTGACGGTGCACCGATCGTATTCGACGGCAGTGCGGCCTACGTCTTCGATCCGACAACGGCAACGTGGTCGAATCAACCGGTCGGCACCTTCGGGTCGCCACACACCGGCATCGTCTCCACAAACGGCTACGCCGGTAACCTCTACCTGCTGAAGCCCGACACTGCGCAGATCCTCAAATTCACGGCCGGCTCCTTCGCGTCGGCTCCGGAAGACTGGACGTCGGGCATGGATACGTCGGATCTTGGCAACGCGGTTGACATGGCTATCGATGGGCACATCTACGTACTGCTGAAGGATGGCCGAGTGCTCGACCTTTACCGCAGCTCGATCGATTCAACGGTCGCGCCATCGGTCACACCGGCGATCTCGGATGCGGTAGCCCTTTCCGAGCAGCCTGATCGCCCCTACTACTACGTGGCAGACAGTCAGGGCCGCATCATCCGGCTCGATCACAACGGCCAGATGGTGCAGCAGTTCGAGTCCAAAGATGGTGAAGCCTCGCTCAACGGCATTCAGGACATGGTGGTGGACGACGGCACGAGCACCGCATACATCCTGACGGACAAGGCGTTCATGACGGTCCGCCTTCCAGGTTCACCAAGCACGTCAAACTAGCCAGGACGCGCAACGGCCGGTACATCCAAGTACCGGCCGTTTTGTTTGCCTGTGAACCTCGAAGCTTGCGTGGCGATCAACTCGGCACTACGGTTCGACCACCTCGAGCTCGTCTTCAGGCACGGCAATATCTTCACCTGACTCGAGCCTGATGGTCGCGGTTCCGTGCCGCATCGAGATCCCGCTGAACGTTCCGGTCGTTTCACCAGCACGCACGCGACACCCGAGCCGCGGCCACCCATTCGGGCGAGGATTCCCTGAGAGCCGTCCCACGCCCATCCGTTGGTGCAGAGCCTGCTCGTCGACTGGCGTGCCGGTCCTGAGCCTACCAACGCTTCCGTACGTTACCGGCGGACGGTCCATCAACTCGAGGCGGACCGGTTGACCCATCCGTTCTTCAAGGACCTGTTCGAGAGATGAACGACCGACCTCAAGTTGGCCGAACAAACTGCAGAGGATGGTCGTGCCGTCCAGGCTCAAACGCAGGCTGGCCATTTCAAAGGACGAATCCACTGATTTGCCCTGACGCTCGACCTCGCCGGTCAACGCCCGCGCACGTTCAAGGCGCGACTCCACCTCGCTCAACTCTGCGTCGGACAAGCGACGCTCGATCATGCAGCTGAGCTCGATCTGGGCCGGAGCGTCAACGTCGTCGGCGCCGAACAGCACACGTCCTGATTCGTCACCGAGCGGTCCACCTACCACGACCCAATCACCGGTCCTTAGGTCGCCTTCCCGCGCCCAGCAGAATCGCAGCATTCCGTCTCCCGGAACGCTGACAGCCACGATCGTCTGAGCGGTCAACGGGTCGGACGCGGCCACTGCGTCACCATGCGATCGAGCGCGAGACGCGGCTGCACGTTGATCGAGAGGTCCGAAAGCGCCTGATTCGTCGCCTGGACACCAGCGCTGATACGGTCGAGCGGCCATTGCTGTGCCAGGCGACCAGACGATCCGCAAAATCGACGTTGACGACCTGATCCGAGCATCCGGCAGCAACAAGGAGCAGATCGCGCCAAATGCCGAGCAAGGCATCGAGCTCTCTTTCAACCCGAGCCCGTTGCCCGCGACGATAACCGTCTGCCATGCGACGCACTTCACCGATGGCTACGATCGGATTCTCGACCATCTCGATGCCGGATTCGATGGTGGCGCGCCGGGCAGCCAGCGCGGCGTCATCCGACGCCAGCTCGATAGCGTTTCCGATGCGTCCGCGCGTGATCCCCGCAATCATCGTTGCGAGTTCGTCATCGACTCCCCGGCCCACAAGCGCGGCCGCCACCTCGGCGCGGCTCAATGGTTCGAGCTGAACAGGACGGCAACGGGAGCGAATCGTCTCTGGGATGGCATCCAGCTCGGTGGCGATGAGGAGCAACACTACGAACGGCGGTGGCTCCTCCAACGTCTTGAGGAGCGCGTCATACGCCGAGAATGAAAAGACGTCCACGTCCTCGAGGATAGCCACACGCCAATCCGCTTCGAGCGGGCGCAGCGACAAATTGGACCGTAGCTCGCGAATCGTCTCGATCGAGATGCGGGTGTTCTTGCTGTCCCGCGTCTCACCGGCCGCCTGCTGTTCGAGGCTGACTGTCACAATGTCCGGGTGGATGTCACGCACGGCGCGGCGACATGCGGAGCAGACGCCACAGGGGCGCGGACTCGTACCGTCTGTGCAGACGAGCGCCTGGGCAAAGGTGCGTGCGAGCGTGCGCTTTCCGACGCCCTCTGGTCCCGCAAAGAGATACGCATGAGCCACCTGGCCACGCTCGATCGACCGGCGCAGCATGTCGACGGCCGCGCGATGACCGATGATCGGCCAGTCCGTGTCTCGTTCGATCATGACGTGCAGATACCTCGCATCGACACCGGTGCTGAAATCAAATGGAGAGTCAGGCGGCGGTCGCTCGTTTCGTGCCCGAAGGACGACTCGACAATGATACCGGTCCTTCCACGTTGTCACCTTCGGAGAGGGCCGACACGATGGCGTCGCGATCCTTGGACGTCAGAACCGTCTCCGAGCTGAGATCGCGAACCGCCTGCAGCAATTCGCTCGTGGCGACCACCGAGAGGTCGGTCGAGCCTACTTGAAGCTCAGCTTTGGGGTTGAGGAAGACGATGATGCCGTCGATGGCGTCCTCGCCAGGCAGACTTCGCTCGGTCAGAATCGAGCGCAACAGATCCTGATCCCGCTCATTCTCCGTCGTGGGATTCCCAAGCTGCGGACCAGCCATACCGATGAAGGCGAGGATGCGCCCGCCTGGTTTGCGCCATTTGTTGCCGTCTACGGTGATTCGCCCTTGAACCTCGCGCGTCGTGATCACGACCAGCCCGCCCGGATAAACCAGGACGTGCTCCGGATTTCCTTTTCCTGCCGTCGAAAAGTGGATCAATGTGTAGCGGTCATTGAGGCGCCGCAGCGTGTCATCGAGAATCTCGTCGGGTCGGGGATGGCGGCCCCACTTGGTCGTCTGTGGCATACCAACGTTGAACGAGATGAACCCGATGAAGAGGATGATGTAACTCGGAATCAGCAGTGCCGGCATGAGAAAGCCGCCAGCGATGGCTGCCATCATCAACATGAATCCACCGACGGCCAGTACGCGAGAAAGACGGCGTCGAGTCTTGACGTAGGCATTGTTTCGCACGAGGCGCATATTGCCCGGTTTCCATTCCGCTGAAGAGTCTGGCCGGTCGGAGGTTGCGCCGGGTCATCCAACACGACGTCGAACGGCCGGATAGGGCGAGTCTAGCACGTCGCCATACACGAGTCCACGCGCGCAAATCGACGTGCATCCACTCAGCATCTTCATCAGTTTAACCATTGAACCTGCGACTCGAGCGACAGTGCGTTCGAGACCAATCGTGCGCCGGTTGAGTAAGCTTTCGGCGAAATAGGCTCGATGACGCAAGCGAGCCCACGCGTTGACGATCGTTTCACCGGTGTGCCGTTCGAAGGGTACCGTTCACGTGATGACGCCCGACAATCAAACCAGCACCTTGTCGGTCGTGATCGTCTCGTGGAACACGCGCGAACTCCTCGACAGGTGCTTATGCTCCCTACGCGAAGATGCGGAGCGCAGTCATCTCTCCACGCAGATCGTGGTGGTCGACAACGGGTCGACTGATGGCACCGTCGGTATGTTGCGTGAGCGCCACCCCGTCGTCCGTGTGCTGGCGCTCGATGAGAACGTTGGATTCGCGGCAGCTACCAATCGGGGCGTGTGCGAGACGACTGGCGCTTCGGTCCTGCTCCTCAACCCAGATACTGAGATCCAGCCAGGGGCACTAAAGACCCTCATCATGACTCTCGAATCGATGCCGCACGTCGGTCTGGTGAGCGGACTCCTGCTCAATCCTGACCGCTCGATACAGTCGACCGGCTATCGATTCCCAGGCCTGGCACAATCGTTTCTCGACTTCTTTCCGCTCCATCCTCGGATCATCGAGAGTCGCCTGAACGGTCGCGTGCCGTGCGGAAACGCGCGGTCGCCATACGCCGTGGACCATCCGCTCGGCGCCTGCATGCTGGTCAAGCGCGCGGTGATCGAACGCGTCGGACTTCTCGATGAGCAATACTTTATGTACAGCGAAGAGATCGACTGGTGCCAGCGTATTCGAGCCGCTGGCTGGTCAATTTTGATCGCACCCGAAGCGAGGATCGTGCACTACGGCGGACAGAGCACGAGTCAGGTACACACCGAGATGTTCCTGGAGCTGCACCGCAGTCGAGCGCGCTACTTCAAGCGCTACCAATCGGATCGATTCCTTCGCCTGGTCGAGTTGATGGCGCGCGCGGCATCGCGACGCGATCACGAACGATCTGCCCTCCTGCGTCGAGCGGCCGACGTGTATGCGCGCGCACGAGATGCCCATGGATGAGGTGACGCGGCAACGTTTGCCGCTCGCCGTCATCGTGCTGACGCTCAATGAGGAGCGCCACCTTCCGGAGTGTCTCGCCAGCGCTGCCGGACTGGCGGAACGCACCCTCATTGTCGACTCGGGGAGCAAAGACGACACGGTCGCCATCGCCCGACAAATCGGCACGGAGATCGTCTTCAACGAGTTCCGCGGCTATGCCAGTCAGCGTAATGCCGCACTCGAAATGGTTTCAGAGGAATGGGTCCTCTTCCTGGACGCGGACGAGCGGTTGACTCCAGAGCTGAGACGGGAGCTCGCCGAGACGATCGAGAGACGCCCCTGATGAGGTCGCCGGATACCGCATCCCGCGCCGCAACATCATGTTTGGACGTGAGCTACGTGGCGGCGGCTGGTATCCCGATTATCAGCTGCGGCTGCTGCGACGCGCTCGCGCCCGCTATGTACCCGAGCGTGAAGTGCACGAGATCGTCGAGCTAGATGGAGAGATTGGAACCCTGAATTCGACGCTACTGCACCTGAATTACGACTCATTCGACGAATTCCATCGCAAACAGACGAGCTACAGCCACTTGCGGGCCGCCGAACTTTCGCAGCAGGGCGAGAACCCCCGGCGACGCAGCTACGTTGGGCGACCGGCACGCGAGCTCTGGCGGCGCTTCGTCACGCTTCACGGCTATCGCGACGGTTTGGTTGGGTTGCGATTGGCGCTGGCCATGGCCCGGTACGAGCTTGAAGTTCTGGAGCAGCTCAACCGCGAGCCGTCGACGTCGGACGAACAATCGACGCAGGAGCAAGTGGCGACTGAAACTTCGCCGCCATCGTTTGTGAATTCAACACCGCCCGACTTGGATCTGAGCATCATCATCGTCAGCTACAACGTGAGACACGATCTGCTCAACTGCCTGGCATCGATCGAAGCCTGGCTCGCCGAGACAAACAACACCGTCGAGGTTATCGTGGTCGACAATGCCTCCCACGATGGCTCGCCAGATTCGGTCCGACGACGATTCCCGGATTCGCGCATCATCGAGCTCGACGTCAATGCCGGTTTCGCGGCCGCCAACAACCGCGGCGTCGAGTCGGCACGGGGACGATTCATCGCATTTCTGAATCCAGACACGACCGTCGTCGGCAATGCCTTCGGGCTGATGCTTCGTCATCTGCGCGATAATCCCGAAGTCGGAGTGATCGGTCCGCGCATTCAGTACCCCGACGGCAGCGTCCAATCCACACGTCGGCGCTTCCCGACGCGACGCACCGGATTTGTCGAGAGCACCATCGTCCAGCAATATTGGCACGACAACTCCATATTGCGCCGCTACTACGTCTCGGACCGCCCAAACGACGAAACGCAGGACGTCGACTGGCTGGTCGGTGCTTGCCTCGTCACACGGCGAGAGACGATTGGTGGCCGCTGGACTCTTCGATGAGCGCTTCTTCATGTACTCTGAGGAGGTCGAGTGGTGTCATCGCGTGCGAGAGATGGGCTGGCGAGTGGTCTACTTTCCCTCCGCGTCGATCGTGCATCGCGAGGGGAGCAGTAGCAAACTGGATCTTCCGGTTCGCCAGATCAACTTCGACACGAGCAAGGTGCTTCTGTACGAGGAACTTCACGGCAAACGCTCCGCGCGTGCGCTGCGTGGATTTCTGCTGGGCAGCTATCTGGTCCGCGCGTCGATCGAAGCCGGAAAGGGTTTGCTCGGGCACAAGCGCCCATTGCGAAAAGAGCGAGTCCGCCTCTATCTCCGTGCCTTCAAGAGTGGACTTCGTGACCGGAACAACTCGCGGAGTGAGTCGCGTTGAACGGGCCTGTCCTCTTCCTGTCTGCCGAATACCCCCCCATGCACGGCGGCATCGGTGACTACACCGCGCGACTGGTCGAGGCGCTGACCGCGCACGACTGGGACGTTCATGTCCTTACCAGCAGCACGGTGCAGCCAGGCGACAAGCGTGTCCTCACACGAGTCCGCCGCTGGAACTGGGACGTGGCGAAGGTCACTCAGCAGGCGTTGAACGAGACCGGTGCAAGGATCATTCACATTCAGTACCAGACCGGTGCATACAAAATGCACCCGGCGATCAACTTTTTGCCTGGAAGGCTACGCAAGAAAAATCCGCAGGTCCGTTGGGTCACGACGTTTCATGACCTGCTGCCGCCGTACCTCTTCCCCAAGGCCGGTCCGCTGCGCGAACGAATTACGCGTGTGCTGGCGAACAACAGCGACGTCAGTATCGCGACCAACGAACGCGATTTGGAGCGGCTCACCATCGAGCACCGACTTGCTCGCCGCGTCAGCATGATCCCAATCGGAAGCAACCTGCCCGACATCAGCTCCGTCGACCGGAACGCCATGCGGTCCAAAATCGGAATCGAGGATCCGGATCAGATCGCCGTTGGATTCTTCGGGTTTTTGAGCGAAGACAAGGGCGTCGACGTGCTCCTCGAAGCACTCAGTCAACGGTCTTGGAAGCAGCCGACCGCGTTGGTCATCATCGGAGGCGGACTCTCGGCCACCGACGTGAGCAACCGGCCCTATCTCACGTGGATCGAGGAACGGCTGAAAGCCTGTCCCGTTCAGGTCATCGAGACCGGCTATCTGCCCGCCGCGGAGGCCGCCGCCGCGCTCCGCTCGATGGACGTCGTCGCCCTCCCCTTCCGGCGCGGAGCCAGTCTGCGACGAGGAACGCTCATCGCCGCTATTCGTGCCGGTGCCACCGTCTTGACGACAGACCCCGAATCGGACGAAACGCTGGCGCCGCTGGTCGGCGGTGAAACGATGTGGCTGGTCCCTCCCAGCGACGCCGTGGCGCTGCGAGAGGGCCTGAGAACGCTGATCGACGATCCGGCGCTGCGGCGTCAGCTGGCATTCAACGCACAGACTCGCGGCATCGACTTCGATTGGAACGCCATCGCGCAGCGTCACATCGAGATCTACGAGAACCTGCTCAGTCGCGTGCGAGGACACGATGGCGCGAGCTGAGGCGCGCCGGGCGACCCAGCGAGCGGATCCCATCGACCGTCTGCTGCGTCTCTGCGCCTGGGCCGGACGCGTCGATCTTGTACATTATGTCATCTTATCCGGAATCCTCCTGGTGGCTGCGTGGCTGCGCTTCACGTTGCTCAGCAGTCAGAGCCTCTGGTTCGATGAAGCGGACGTAGTGGTCAGGGCGCAGCGAAGTCTCGGCACCGTGCTGCGCACGTTCGTCACGCCCGGCGAGAACGGTCCCCTCTACAATCTGCTGCTCCACTTCTGGATCCAGATATTCGGGCCGTCAGAGACGAGCGTGCGGCTGCCCTCGGCCATCGCTGGGTTTCTGACCATCCCCGTCATCTACGTGGTTGGCTGGCGCACGCTTGGACGACGTGCCGGGCTCTTCGCGGCGGGGTTGCTGGCGATCTCCCCTTATCACGTCTGGTACTCGCAAGAGGCCAAGATGTACACCATCGCCGTATTCTTGACGCTCCTCTCGACGGCCCTCTTCATCGAAGCGTTGCGCCAGAATGAACGACGTTGGTGGATCGGCTACGTCATCGTCACGTCGCTCGGGTTCTACTTCCACGTCACCACCGTGCTGATCTTCGTGGCGCAATCGGCCTTCTTTGTGATGACCTGGCGTCGATGGAAAGACCACCACAGGGCTTGGCTGATCTCGGTGGCGGTGCTGACGCTGCCCTACGTCCCAATCGCGCTGTGGGCCGGTCGTGTCGCGCTGGGCGGGGCCAACACCTGGCAGTCCAAAGTCACGTTGTGGCAGATGACGCAGATCGAGGCGACCAAGTTCGCGGTCAATCGGGCCAAGGACCTGCTGACCGAATCACGCGGTACGCGCATCTACGGAGGTGCGGCGGCGCTAGGCGTCGTTACGATGGGATTGCTCGGTTGGGGAGCGAACAAGGTGAACGTCCAGAAGCAGCGGCGCTGGATGCTCCTTTTCGTGACGCTGATCGTGCTGCCGGTGGTCATGTTCTACGTCGTCAGCTTCAAGCAGCCCCTCTTCAACGACCGCTACCTAATCATGGCGCTGCCCTTCTATTTACTCCTCATTGCCGCCGGAGTGCGCGGGCTGGAAGCGCGGCTCTGGCCACTGGCCCTAGTCCTCAGCGCCGCATTGATCGGCTACGCCTGGATGCCGCTGCGAGACATCAACCGCTCCAACCTTTCCCAGAAGGAGGATTGGCGCCCGGCGTATGCTTACGTCGTGCAGCGCGCCCAACCGGACGATCTGTTGCTGATTCACCCGGGCTACCTCATCACCACCTACGACTACTACGCTGAGCTCGATCCGGCGCTGGCCAAACTCAAAGCAGGAACCATCCCCGGCTTCTACGTCGAAGGGTTCGACGCGCATCAGATGGCGGGCTGGGTGCGCCGCGAAACGCCGGGGCAGCGCATCTGGCTGATCCAGAATCCGGATCGGGTGCCAGGGGACGATCCCAACCACGCATTGCAGAAGTGGCTGGAGAGTGCCGGACCGCCGCAGTACCACCAGGTCTTCAACGGCGTGAGGCTGGCCGCCGCAGTACCACCAGGTCTTCAACGGCGTCGACGTGGCCCTCTACAATCTGCCGCCTCCGTCGCTCGATCCGCCGTAGATGGCACGCTGCCGCTGCACGCAGTTCACCCCCACGTGCGTGGGGACAATCGCGAGCGCAGACGTCTGCAAGCCACGTCAGCCGGTTCACCCCCACGTGCGTGGGGACAACTGCGCATGCAGTCGAGCTGCCAGTCCTGCAACCGGTTCACCCCCACGTGCGTGGGGACAACTGCTGTCCGGCATGCCGCGATGACGCTGTCGCCGGTTCACCCCCACGTGCGTGGGGACAACTGACTGCTCAGTCGAGCGATGTCTGACGCGCTCGGTTCACCCCCACGTGCGTGGGGACAACTGCAGTCGCTCGAACATCGCAGCGTCAGCGTCGCGGTTCACCCCCACGTGCGTGGGGACAACGACTGCCATCGCGTGCATCGACGCCGTGACATGGCGGTTCACCCCCACGTGCGTGGGGACAACTGTCGTCGATGCTGTCGCGACCGCTCATGCGCGCGGTTCACCCCCACGTGCGTGGGGACAACTGCATCGCACGGCATCGGCATCCGTCGACCGTCCGGTTCACCCCCACGTGCGTGGGGACAACTGCTGGCACGTGCAGCTGCCAGCGTGCATCGATCGGTTCACCCCCACGTGCGTGGGGACAATGCTGCATCGCTGGCGACGTCGATGCGTCGAGCGCGGTTCACCCCCACGTGCGTGGGGACAATCGTACCGACTGCGTCGCTCAGGCGTCGACCGTTCGGTTCACCCCCACGTGCGTGGGGACAACTGCATCGCATGCCTGCGTCATCGAACTGACTATCGGTTCACCCCCACGTGCGTGGGGACAACGATGCACTCGATGGCGACCTGACGCGGTCGCCGGTTCACCCCCACGTGCGTGGGGACAACTGTCGAGTCGGTAACCTGCGTCAGATCGTGCTCCGGTTCACCCCCACGTGCGTGGGGACAACTGACGTCGGCCATGTCACGCGTCCATGCATGCATCGGTTCACCCCCACGTGCGTGGGGACAACGATCGACCGTTGCACGTCGTCAGCATCGCGTCACCGGTTCACCCCCACGTGCGTGGGGACAACTGCAGTCGACGTGCAGCCGGCAGTCGCACTGCACGGTTCACCCCCACGTGCGTGGGGACAATCTGACATGCCATCGGCCGCATCTGACGTCCTGACGGTTCACCCCCACGTGCGTGGGGACAACGACGATCAGCGCTCGAGCGTCGATCGGCGATCAACGGTTCACCCCCACGTGCGTGGGGACAACGTCATCGATCGAGCTTCGACGATACCGCTACAGCGGTTCACCCCCACGTGCGTGGGGACAACTGATGCATCGGCCATGCCGCGATCCGCGATTCGGTTCACCCCCACGTGCGTGGGGACAACTGATGCTCGGCCGATCGGGCTCGATGCCGCTGCCGGTTCACCCCCACGTGCGTGGGGACAACTGACTCGCAAGCTGCTCGGCGATCGCTGACATCGGTTCACCCCCACGTGCGTGGGGACAACTACGTTGCCGATCATCGCGTCGTCGTGCTCATCCGGTTCACCCCCACGTGCGTGGGGACAACTCGACGTCGCCGGCATGGCTCGATCGTCACGTCGGTTCACCCCCACGTGCGTGGGGACAACGTCATGCACGCTGATGCGCATCGATCGTCCGATGCCGGTTCACCCCCACGTGCGTGGGGACAACGTCAGCATCGTCCGTCGACTGCGATCGCGTCAGCGGTTCACCCCCACGTGCGTGGGGACAACGATGCTCGGTACTGGCCGACGATGCCGCGATCCGGTTCACCCCCACGTGCGTGGGGACAACTGACGCCGACTCGACAGCTGGCCGATCGACGATCCGGTTCACCCCCACGTGCGTGGGGACAACTGACGACTCGCATTCGACCGTACGGCATCGCGATCGGTTCACCCCCACGTGCGTGGGGACAACTGACACCATCGGTCGACTATCGCTGAACGTCATCGGTTCACCCCCACGTGCGTGGGGACAACTGTGCACATCGGTAGCACGGTCGACTGCACGCGGTTCACCCCCACGTGCGTGGGGACAATCGCTGTCCGACTGCGATCCGGCAGGCATCCGTCGGTTCACCCCCACGTGCGTGGGGACAATGCCAGCGTCAGCCAGGCTAGGCTGCCGATCGCCGGTTCACCCCCACGTGCGTGGGGACAATCGATGCGTCAGCCGCATGCACATCGGCCGATCCGGTTCACCCCCACGTGCGTGGGGACAACTGTCATCGCGTACGATCGTCCGACCGCGTCACTCGGTTCACCCCCACGTGCGTGGGGACAACATCGACGCTTGCGACGCCATGCGACTGACGTCGCGGTTCACCCCCACGTGCGTGGGGACAACTGATCGTTGCCAGTCAGCTCGCATGCGCATGCATCCGGTTCACCCCCACGTGCGTGGGGACAACTTGGTATACGTGCAGTCGATCGCTGATCGCCGTCGGTTCACCCCCACGTGCGTGGGGACAACTGCGTCATGCCAGCGTTGCAGCGGCAATCTGACGGTTCACCCCCACGTGCGTGGGGACAACGCGTGCGGTCACGTCGAGCGATGCGTCTGCACGGTTCACCCCCACGTGCGTGGGGACAACTGATCGTACGCTGCCGACTGCGTCCTGCGTCGACCGGTTCACCCCCACGTGCGTGGGGACAATCGGTCACGGCGTCGACAGCTGGCATGATCGCTCGGTTCACCCCCACGTGCGTGGGGACAATCGCTCGCCATGTCGATCGATCGCTGCGTCGACTCGGTTCACCCCCACGTGCGTGGGGACAACGTCGGCATCGCTGTCGACTGGCGCATTCGATCGCCGGTTCACCCCCACGTGCGTGGGGACAACGTCGTTGATCGACGGCTCGACGCGGCGTCGATCGCGGTTCACCCCCACGTGCGTGGGGACAACGATGCCGATGTCGATCGCGAGCGGTCGACGACTCGGTTCACCCCCACGTGCGTGGGGACAACTACTGCCAGCGTCCAGCGACATCGACATCGCCCGGTTCACCCCCACGTGCGTGGGGACAACTGTCTGACGTTGATCGAATCGTCGAGCCATGTCGGTTCACCCCCACGTGCGTGGGGACAACATGCTCGCATGCCGTGCGACGGCTGCCGTCTGCGGTTCACCCCCACGTGCGTGGGGACAACGTCAGTCGTCGCGCTCGTCATGCACGCTCGACGTCGGTTCACCCCCACGTGCGTGGGGACAACTGCTGACGCTGCAGCGGTCGATGCTCGCCGATCGGTTCACCCCCACGTGCGTGGGGACAACACTTCCCTTTTCGTTGATTTCATGGGATTCGGATCAGCGAAAGCCCGTCGAAGTCTTCGACCTTTCGTGTGGTCTCGCCGCACACCTCCAATCGGAATCCCTGCTCCACGTCGCTACTATACGCCAGCATTCCGGCTCCGACGCCTCTGTCATGTGACACCTTCTCCCACAGCTGTTCGCGCACGAGCGCGGACATCGTGCCGACGAAGACTCCGGCCTTCGGCTCCAACATCCATCGCGTCAGCTCTCCGCGAAGGCTGGTTGGCACTCGTTCAAGCACCAGAACGACCATCGCCGACCTCCATCTCGCCGGCATAGTTCACGCCGCCTTCGACCTCCTCTGAGCCCGGATCCCACAAGCCCCCTGGCAGCGCTTCATCGACGTCGAAGTCGTTGGTCGCCGTGCGGATCGGCTCGCCGCTCAGCGCGAACAGACTGTCGAGATCGGTGATCAAGCGAGGAAGCATACGTGCCGCACGAAACGAGTCTCGCATGCGATAGCGCACTCTGCGTTCGACGTGCTCAGCGTCTTCAGCCACCGTGCGAAAGGCGATTGGGATCGTGACCTCGGTCTTATAGAGATCCGCCACATCGTAAACGAACGATAGCCCCTTGCCCCGGTGGATGAATCCCAGCGCGGGCGAGTACCCCGCCGACACGATCGCGGCGTGACAAACGCCATACAAACAGCTGTTGGCTGCCGACAACGCTCGGTTGATCGGATCGGCCTTGGCCCACTCCTCGCGCCGGTATGATCTGCCGCTCCACGCCACCCCGGTCTCGCGGCTCGCCGCCGCATACGCGTCGCGCACCCGAACCCCTTCATGCCCGCGAATCTGCTGCAACGTCAAGTCGCCGTCCAAAGCTTCGGCGAACCGCATGCGGTACATGCGTTTGACGACTTCCAGATGCAACGTCTGATCGGCCCACAGCTGAGCCTGCCGCATCACGTTCCGCGCGGAACGTGTCTCCCCTTCTCCTTGCGCGTAGAACCGCACGCCTTCCTCACCCATCCAGAGCACCAGACAGCCATTGTCGGCCAAAGCCCTGATGGCGGCATGGGTGATCGTCGTGCCTGGCCCGAGCATCAGCGTGGTGAGGCTGGCACAGGGAATCGGAACCTTTCCATTCACATCGTGCAGCGCAATTGCCTTCGCCTCCTGATCGACGCGCGCGTGCTCGACGTAGAGATAGCTCAGGCTATCCCGGATCTTCGGCAGTATGCGGAGATCTTTGAGCGTCGCCATCTCACTCCTCCAATGCGCGCGGCGAGGCGATCGAGAGGAGCCCAAAGCCATAGGCTTTGCCTGATCCGATACCCGTTGCCAGCGTTCGAAGGAATCGATCAGGGTCAGTGACGCGGAGGCTTCCCTCGAAGATAACCGAGCCAAACGTCAGTCTGCCGTGCTGATGCCGCCCGTGTACCTGCCCACCCGCTATCACGCGCGCATTCGGCACGTCCGGATGCGCCTGCACCGCGATCACGTTGAAGCCGCCCTCATCACCCTTGCGTGCCAGCCAGGCGAGCTGGTCCGCTTCGGACCGCAGGTCGACTCGCTTGCCGTGGCCGCCGCCGCGCTCCGTGGTCGATCGAGCGCTTACCCGCTTCGTCGGATTGGCGCGCAGCCGGAAAACGAGCGGCGTGCCGGGTCCGATCTGTTGATAGGACACCGAAATGTCCTTGATCGCCGGGTTCTCCGGGCGAGAGCCGCTGTCGATCAGGTACGCGCGTGGTAAGTGGCTCCAGTCTGGCCGTTCACCGGACTGCACGAGCAGGTTGATCCGGCCGGTCCGGTCGCTTGTATCGACGCGGTAGAGAACGCCGAGCGCCGCGCGGGCGTCGTTCTTGTCGCTCTCGATGTTCGGAAAGGCGGACATGACCGTCCGGTGCAGTTCGTGGCAATCGGCCAGGTCGTGCTGCACCTGCCGATGGGTCGGGTTCAGCATCAGGCGTGAGAGATACATCACGACTTCTCCGTTCGTTCGTCAGATGGCGGGTCGACGTGCAGCTCGCGGCTAAAGCGCGGCAGGTAGGTTCGCAGCGACAACGTATCGATCTGGTCGTGGCGTCGCACGCCCTGTCCCGGCGGCACCTCGACGGAAACACGCAATGGCCCCGCATGGGCACCGGGCAACCGGGGCTGACTCGCGAGGGCATCCTCCAGCGTGGCGGACTCGCCAAGCCCGGCGAAGAGAGGCGCCGCCGGTGGGCACGATTTGCGACCCAGGAAGGGAGGCCAGACCGGTGCCTGAACGGCCGTAGCCAGCCGCTCGATGAGCGTGTCCTCACCGTGTAGCGCGACCAGGAAGCTGGCGTCGGAGAGGTAGAGCCGGGGCGAAACGATTGTTTCTGGCTCTTTGGTGGCTGCGTTGATCTTGATCTTCCCGTCGGCCGACATGGCGCCGCCAAAGACCGTTTGGTAATCCCGCACGATACGCCCAGGCCGATCGACGCGCACGCCGAATGTGAGCGCCCGCGACAGGTCGCGAATGGCGTCGTCCTGATCGCGGCCCCAGCCAAGCGCGCAGGCGAGCAACCCGATCACGCCCGACTTGGTCGGTTCAAGCGAGGTGTCGCGGTCGACCCAACGTGACCGGGTTCCCCACGATTGGAGCGGTCCATCGAGCCGCAGGAACAGTGTCTTCATGAGGGTGCCTCACCGTTCAGTGGTAGCCAGGAGACGAGCGCGTCGAGATCGCGCAGGCGGGCGGTCTCCGGCAGCGACCAGTCCTCGCCGGTTCCCGCCCAGGCACGAGCACCGGGAATAGCGTAGAGCGTCTGCACGCGGCCCATGTAGTCGGCCAGCGCCGCGACCGACGCGTCCATGAGTGAGGTCTGACCACCGGCCCAGACCGGCTTGAGGAAGGCGTTGGCGTAGCTGATCGGCAGATTGGCCTCCCGCGCCTCGATCAGTATCAGATCGGGCAGGTTGTGGGCGGCAAAACTGTTCTGCTTGCCAGTCGGGTTGACCAGTGCCGCCGCCCGCAGCAGTGCCGAGACGCCCAGACCGGCAGCGGCCGTGTCGCCGCCCAGGTTCTTGACCAGACCTTCCCAGTGGACGCTGAGGTACTTGTAGTACGTCGCGCTGTTGAATGCGGTGTCGCCGATGAACCCGGCGCCCGACTCACCGGAGATGTCGTCGACAGCGGTGTAATAGTCGAACTCCGACTCGATCTTGTGGGTTGAGATGGCGTGCGCGACTTGCACGGCGGCGTTGACGTTCTCGAAGGCCGCCGAGGTGGTCATGCGCCCGAACATGGCGATGTCGACCGAGCGGGGCGTGCTAGCACCAAGCGCATTCGTCAGTTCGTCGATCTTGAGCTTGGCAAAACCGTCGTGGCCGCGATCGCGGTAAAGATCAGCCAGTTTCCCGGCCAACGTTTGCACTTCGTCATCGCCCAGAAAGATGAGCTGGGCCGTCTCAGGGTCCCCCGTCGCCTCAGCCGCCGCGATCTCGCGACCCGACTCGCGCCCAATCTCGCGAGAGCGCATCACGATCAGGTCGATTGCCTGCTGGTTGAGATCGCTCCCCTTGAGATGCTCCCGAATGAGGTGCGGCAACTGGCGCGTCCGATTGGCCAGCAAGTCTTGACCGCGAAAGGCCCCGGCGAAGATCTCGGAGCGGCGGATTGCCCGCTTGATCGCCTGGCTTGAGATGCGCCCGCGCAGGGCGTTGCCGAAGATGGCGTCTTTGGGGGCACCGGTGTCGTCTCGGTTCAGGTTCGATGGGGCATAGTTCTGCAGCATATGGATATCAATCAGCATGGTGGTTGTCCTTCCATGTCATAGCCAGCCTCGTGATCGACGTCTCACGGGCTTGTGTTTCAGCCGGTTCTACTCGTCCGGTTCGGGTTGTTGGTCCTCGATGGTGTCGGGCTCGGGCGTATCGTCGTGGTCTGGCTGATCGACCCGGAAGTAGGACATGGCCCAGAGTTTCTGGACCCGCCGGTCAACCCTCGTCCAGTCGAGCACATCGTGGAGCAACGGCTCCCAGTTGACGCCGACTCTGTTGGCGTGCGTCAGGCGCACCATCTGGCGAAGACGAAAGCGAAGCTGCGCTTCGTCGGCATCGAGCAGCGCCTCGACGCGCCGGTCAAGGCCAGCCCGATTGTGGTCACCTCGCATCCGACTGAGCGTCGCACCGAAGTCCCGCTCCTGGCTCGCGGAGGTGAGGGGAAACAGGGTCGCCACAAGAAAGTAGTGTTCGTGCTGGCGCTCGGGAACGCCGTACGGCAGCAGCCGGTAGAAGAGTCCAAGCACGCCGGTCGACTCCGCCAGGGTTCTTCCGGCATGGCGTCTGAGCCGCGCCAGATCGCCCGCGTCGAGGTGTCGCAGGTGCTCGATAAAGCCTGACTCACGTAGCCGCCGTTGCTCGATTCTGGTCTCTACGCTCATCCAATCCACTCCTTACGTCGACGGCCGCGCGCCAGGTGGAAACGGCGGAGCGCCTCGGCACGTTGGCGCAGCGCGTCGCCACGATCTCCGGCCGCGTCGGTCGCCTCAGTCAGCACCTGCTCACCGACTCGGAACAGCATCTCCACCCAGCCACGCGCCGTCTCGGCACGATCGCGCGGTTCGATGGTCGTGGTGACGAACGAGCGAAATGGCTGCGCCAACTCCTGCCAATAGGTCGCACGCAGCCGCTGCCGCACCTCGTCTAAGTCGTTGCGATCGCGGCCGTAGACGCGACGGTGAATGCTGAGGACTTCCCGCGCCCAGTCCTCCGATCGCGTGATCGCCTCGCGTACGTCAATTTGCCCGGCCCGGTCGGCCAGTAGCCCCACCGGCACATCGAGGGTGTCATCGACCCACTCGAAGACCTTGGCCTTCATGTCGGTGCGCATGCCGATGCAGCGAAAGCGCCAGGCGTCGCCGCTAACGACACCGTAGTCCTCCAGGTCGGCCAGTTGGCGGACAACGCCGGGCGGGACGGTGTCGCCGATTCCGGAAGAGGTTGGCGAGGCGGTGTGAAAGAGGGTGCCGAACTCGCGCCACAGGGCTTTCCCCGCTTGCGGGCGAACAGGCACGGGCACCTGCTTTTCACGGATGCGGTAGGCAGCAAAGGGATCGAACCACGGCGCCGCGTCCTTGGGACGCGAACGCCCCATCTCGAACGCCATGCGCCGCACGAGGATGTCGCATGTGTCGCCCGTTCGGCTGCAGCGACCGCGCGCCACTTCGGGGAAGAGTCGGACGCGCCGCGCTGGAAAGGTCAGGCTTTCGAGGAAGCCGACCTGATTCACGGTCTCCTGCTTTCCGACGACTGTCGGCCCACGCCAGGCTGGTCGGTCGTCCGCGTTTGCCACGCGCGGCTGGTAATCGTGCGTGACGATCGAGAGCGCGATGGTCTGGAACAGGGTCTCGCCTGCCGGGAGCACATAGAGCGGCGGCACGCCATTGATCGACGGCCTGATGCCCGCACCGCCCGATGTGGCGAAGGCCGGAATCGTGATCAGCCCGGCGGCGGCACTGGCCGGGGCGTACTGGTAGTCGTCGTCGTAGCGATGCGAGAAATGGTTGATGTTGGTAGCCGCTGGCTCCTCTGGAAAGAGATAGGCGACCGTCTTCGTCTCGGATTTCCGCTTGGGTAGCTCGGGCGGCACGTCACTCGTCTGCAGAAACGGCTCCGTGTCCGAGAAGAGATCGAAGCGGTGGCCATAGGTCGCGCCAAAGGTGTCGATGGCCTCGGTGTCAAACTCCCCTTGTTTGATGAGGTCGGCCAGTTCCTCCAGATCCGACGGGCGGAAGATGTCTTGCGCGATCGACGCCAGCAGGCGCTGCACGCTGGCGACGACCAGTGGCGACGAATCGGCGAGCGAGTCGAGTCGGTGCGCGTCGCGGAGACAATCACGTAGCCCCAGTCGATCGGTTCTCCCCTCACGCCAGAGGACGACGATCCAGGGTTCAGTCCAGAGATTGAAGGTCGGCGAGTTGGATTTCATCGCGGGCGGTCCAGTAGTACCAGTTGCGATCATGCGCGTTCCTCTCGTTGAATGACCAGTCCGAGATCGTCGTCGAGTATCAGCGTCACACGGCCAACCTCCTTTCTTTGGTCATTCAGAATGAGCGGTACGTGATTGCGCAGCAGCGGTCGCTTCCCAAACCAGGGAAGCTCCATGGCCGCGAGCACGGGAAGCTCGTGCACGACGGTTGGGTTGCTGACCCGCATGGCGCGGCGCAAGAGATTGAGCTGCGTGTCGAAATCGCAATTTGCGGCGGTGATCGATTCACCATCAGGTTGGATCGCCACGTTCCCGTCGTCGCGCAGGTGGAGCGGGATCACCGAGATGCTCGCGCGCCCGGTCCGCGTCGCGGCAAATCCCCAACCCTGTTGGCCGCCATCGTCGTCTTCCCGGAAGGTGAGCTGCGTTCCTTCGGTGATGGACTTCCTCGGCACCGGGTCCGGAATGAGGCGCAGCTTCGCCTCATCCGTCAGCTTGATTCGGTTGGCCTCATACCGCGTCCAGGCTGCCTGAAATAAGCGATATCCGGGGTCCGACCCGGGTAGCACATCAACTCGGTCGTCGTAGGTTGCTTCGATCAGAGGCCGGTAGTCAGCGGGTAAGACGAGGCGGATTTCACCATCGGCGTCGAGTCGTGACCGTAGCGTCAACCAGGACTTCCAGAGGACGAAAGACTCGTACACGAACTCGCTGGGACCGAATTGCGGCAGGCCCTCCAGGTCGATCTCAAGCGCTACCCGCAGTACGGTTCGTTCCAGGTCGAGGGGACGCTTGCGTCCTTGGTGACGGTGGAGACGCCCGGCCCGTTGCAGCAGAAGATCGACTGGAGCGTGGTCGCTGATCATGGCGTCGAAGTCGAGATCGAGGCTCTGCTCCAACACCTGCGTCCCGACCACGATGATTCGATCAGCGGATGTGCGACCCGACTCTGGCCCCAGCCGAGCCGCGATAGATTGCTCCCGGGCGAGGCGGTCGTCGCCTGGCAGCCGGGCATGCAATAGGTGGAGTTCAAAGCCAGCGAGGTCGCGAGTCCGTAACAGGCTCGCATGGATCTCCTGCGCTGCGGCAACGGTGTTACGTGAGTCGACAGACAGCCCCACCATGCGCGACGAGATCGATGAGCCGCTTCGCTTCCTCATCCGGCGCGAGCGGCGCGACGAAGCGGAGTGTGAGTTGTCGTTCCGGTTGGCTGGCGAGTGGTGACAGCAAAACAGAGTCGCCGTGCGCAGGATAGGCGGCCAGCACCGGATACGGCAGAGGATCGGGCAGCACCGCGCCGCTCTCAAGCGGCATTCCAGCCAATCCACGCTGGAAGGACTGCGCCATCTCGCGGTGTCGCCGCTGTGGTAGCGTCGCGGAGAGCAGAATGACGGATGTCCCCAGCACGCCAAACCACCAGAGCGCGTGGTCGATGATCGTGCTCATGTAGGTGTCGTAGGCGTGGACCTCGTCGACGATGACGACCTTCCCCGCCAGTCCGAAGAGACGCAGCATGTAATGCCGAGCGTTCAGAACGGCGAGTTCGGCTTGATCGACGGTGCCGACGCCGAATGGAGCCAGCAAGGCCCGCTTCTTCGGGGCGAACCAATTCGGCACGGCGAAGGCGGGCGATTCGATGTCCTGAGCGTCGCCATAGGCGCGCTCTTCGAGGGCATCTCGGGTGAGCATCGCCTGACCGTGAACCAGTTGCGCCGAGGTCCGCTCGCCCGTGATCGATTCGAGAAAACGAAGAACGCGCACGAACATCTGATTGCTGGTCGCAGTGGTCGGGAGGGCGAAGTAAAACTCATCCGACGGCCCTTCTGCAGCCATTCGTCGCGCCAGCGCCAGTGCCGCCTCGGTTTTACCCTCGCCGGTCGGCGCTTCGATGACGAAGAGGGCCGGCCACGCGATGGCGGACTCCGGCAACGCGTCAATCGCATCCTGCAACGGACGCGGGCGGACAATGCCGGGAAAGATGGAGTGGAAGCCACGCCATCGAGTCGGACGATCCGCAGCTACGAATCCGGCACGCTCCGCCGCCGCTCGCGCTCGCTGGCGACTCAACGGAACGTAGTCGTCGAGCGTCATGTCCGGCTCGGGAGGGAAGGCGGATTCGTCCGAGCCAAGCCAATCACAGAGAATCAGGAATCCGGTCAACGCGGCGGTTGCGCCGCGCAGGTTGCTCGGTGGCAGGCTGGGAGCACTGTCGAATGGGAATGCCGCAAGCAAGGTCTCGATGGCGTTGGCCCGCAACGAGGCCCACATCGGCGGCTCGTCGACCGCGAGGAAATCACGCACGGGTTTGAGTTCAGAGAGCGTGGCGAAGGCACCGTGGTGGCCGGCCCAGGCGTCGCGCAGCAAGCGCTTGAGCGGTTCGAGTTGCGGAACGATGCGCGTGATCGCGTCCGCGTCAGCGCCCGTGATGAGCTGATGACGATACATGTGCGGCGATGTCTCGAAGACGAATCCTTCGGTCTGCAGGCGCAGTCGTTGGGCGTCGACCTGCCGCTGAAATGGCGAACTGATTTTGCCCAGGTCGTGCAGCGCGATCACCAACGGCAGCCAAGTGACACCCTGCTCGGACGTCGTCGCGATCACCCTCATGAGCGCGCGACGCAATCGCGTCGCAGCGCGTTCGCTCAAAAGCTCCGTCGCCACATGACCAACATCGAGCATGTGGAAGACCGCCGGATGGAATCGATCGTTCGCGGCAGTCTTGCCCCAGAGACGCAGGATGTCGGGCATAGTGGACCCCTCCTCGGCGCATTGACCGTTGATCTGATACGGCAGGTCCATCTGCGCTCGACGACGGGTGTTGATGCAATCGAGTGTGGAGAGGCCTGCGGGCGATTTGCCTGCGGGTGGTCCGCAAGCAACCGCCCACCCCCAAATTATTGAGGACAGGATGCGCTTTGCGCAGAGATCGCCTGCGCACGCAGGTCCACCCCTAGAGATACTAGGGACGAAGCGGATGATTGCTCATATAAAGAGTCATCAATACGGTCAATCTATCACGACCACGAGAACACGTCAAGGTGTGAGCAGGTGATCTAGGAACGTCATTTGTAGTCGGAACCCGAGCAGATGTGCCTCCCTCCTCCGTCGCTCGATCCGCCGTAGCTCTCAAACTTGGCATTAGACATCCCTCCGTAGGTGTTTGCTCTGCTGAGCAGAACCTCCAGCACCCAGCAAAATCGATCAGAGGCCGTAGTACACTAGGGGTTGCGCCACGGGCGGTAGGCGCTGGGGTGAATCGCGAATTGGCGGCACTGGAGGGCAACGAGTGAGCTATTTCTTGAAGGCAGATCGGGGCGTCCATGCTCCGGAGATCGATGCATCCGAGGGTGAGACGATCCTCGACCGCGGTAGGCATGAAGGCCGGCGCGTCGTCGAGGTCTTCGTGATGCACCCTGACGGACGCGTCGATCGCTACGAGGAACGGACACGGCGAAGGCTCGGCAGCAACGCCATCAGCAGTCGCACCTGGCTCTGCCAGACCTATCATCCTGACGGCTCTGACGCCTGGGGCGATGACCGCTACATCCCCAACCCGGAAGAAGAGATTCACGCGACAGAACCGGCACCGAGCGCGGTGGTTCTCGTGCTGACCGGCGCCGAGGGGGATTCGCAGAACGTCGTCGAGCAGCTGTCAAGTCTGAGCTCGCGCTCCTGACCGTGCCGCCGGTGTCCTGTTTGCAGGATTGCTGATCGCACTGCCCCATCGCCCATACCAGTGCCCGCCCGAACCGACCACCATCGCATGCTTCTCGGGAAGGAGCCCCTCGTGATCGTGATCCCGGAGCCACCACGCCGCACCAGTCATCGGCCACCTATTCAGGCGCGCCACTACATCGCGTCTTCCGGTCACTATCTGGCCACCGCCGCCGCCATGCGCATTTTGGCGAAAGGCGGTAACGCCATCGATGCTGGAGTCGCCGCCGGTATCTGCATCAACATCCTCTTGCCCGACCTGACTAGCTTCGGCGGAGTGGCACCGATCATCGTCTATCACAAGCCGACCGGTGAATTACGCTCGATAAGCGGGCTCGGTTGCTGGGGTAGAGACGCCAACATCGACGTGTATCAGCGCGAAGAGGGGGGCGAGATCCCGATCGGCGCGCGACGTTCGATCGTCCCAGGTGCCGCCGACTCCTGGCTGACCACGCTGGCGCGCTACGGTCGCCTCACCTTCGAAGAGGTCGTCACGCCGGCAATCGAACTGTGCGAGCAGGGCTTCCAGGTCTACCCTTCCCTCCACCGCAACATCGGCAAAGAGGTCGACGCGATCCGTCAGTGGCAATCGACGTCCGCGATCTTCCTGCACGAGAACGAGGCGCCAAAGGTTGGCGACGTCCTGGTGCAACGCGATCTGGCCAACACATTCCGGCGCATGATCGCAGCCGAGCAGGCCGCCAGCGGTCGTGGACGCGCGGCCGCCATCGAGGCAGCCCGCGACGAATTCTATTCAGGCGACATCGGCAAGCAGATCGCTGAGTTCATCAGCGCCGAGGGCGGCTTTATGACCGAAGCGGATCTTGCCGATTTCCACGTCGACGTCGAAGAGCCGATTCACAGTCAGTACGGGGGGATCGACGTCTATGCCACCGGTCCGTGGAGCCAGGGACCGGTCATCCCTCAAACCCTCAACATTCTCGATGGCTACAACCTGGTCGACATCGGACACAACAGCGCGGATTACATCCACCTTATCAGCCAGGCGCTGAACCTCTCGTTCGCGGATCGCGAAGCCTATTACGGCGATCCGAAGTTCGTCGACGTTCCGCTCGAAACGCTCCTCTCTGAGCAGTATGCGTCGCGACAACGAGGGCGCATCCGAGCTCATGTGGCGTTCCCGGAAATGCCCGAACCTGGACTTGGCGCGCGAACGACGACTTTGCGAACTGGAGACTACGCGACGCCGCTGCAGCCAGATACGAGCTACGTTTGCGTGGTGGACGAGGAAGGGAACGCCTTCTCGGCGACCCCGAGTGACGGCATCGGCAGCACTCCGATCGTTCCCGGGCTGGGACTCATCTGCTCCGGCCGCGGCTCGCAGAGCTGGCTCGAGCCGGAGCATGCGTCGTCGCTGCAAGGTGGCAAGCGACCGCGGCTCACGCCGAACCCAGCCATGGCATTCAAGGACGGGCAGCTCTTCATGCCGTTCGGCACGCCGGGTGCGGATATGCAACCACAGTCGATGATTCAGGTCTTCCTGAACATCGTTGAATTCGGTATGGATCCGCAGGAGGCTATTGAGCAGCCGCGCTTCGGCACGTTCAGCTATCCTGAGTCCTTCTGGCCGCACACGTACCGGCCCGGGTCGCTCAAGCTCGAGGCGCGCATCCCCGCAAGCGTGGTCGACGATCTGCGATCTCGGGGGCATCAGGTTGACCTGTGGCCGGAATGGACACGCATCGTCGGGAACGTCTGCGCGATCACGGTCGATCACGAGCGGCAGACGCTCACAGGCGGCGCCGACGCGCGCGCCGAAGCCTACGCGGCAGGCTGGTAACTCCACTCAATTGCATCGACTGCCGGGCATAATCCGATCCCGAGCGACGTTGTCTCTAGGGATCGATTTGCCTGGCTCTGGCTGAAAGGGAATATGACGTGGCCGAAATCCGGCCCTTTCGCGGAATCACATACGACACTCAGGTCGTCGGCGGCTTGCGCAAAGTCGTCGGTCCACCCGAAGATGTGCCCTCACCGGAACAAGCCGCCGTCATCGTGGAGGGGCATCCGCATCATGCGGTTCGGCTCGAGATGAGCGATCCCGGCCCTGGCGAATGCTTCGTCTGCGCGTCGAACCTCTTTCGCTCCTGGCTCGAGCAGGGAGTACTTCAGCAGAGCGAGACGCCAGGCTTCTACGTCCATGAACACGAGTTCAGCTTCGACGGCGAACGGCGCGTGCGACGCGGTGTCTTTGCGGCGCTCCAACTTGCCGAGTATTCGGAGCGTGTGGTGCTGCCGCACGAGAACACCATGGCGCACAACGTCGAGATCCGTACGGAGCTGTTGCGCGCGGTGCGGTCCAACCTGAGCTCCGTCTACACGCTGATCGAAGATCGGGGCAAGCTGGAGGCGATGATCGGCACGGTCGTGAGTGGACCGCCCGATCAGGAGGGGGACGACAGCGTCGGCGGCTACCACCGCATCTGGGCGGTGACCAACCCTTCATCGGTGCGAAATCTGCGGGATGCCGTCGCCAAACATCAGCTCTTTATCGCGGACGGACATCACCGGTACGTCGCCGCGCTCCGCTACCGCGATGAGCTGCGTCGCGCTGGACTCGACTACCCGCAAGCCGACTGGACGCTGGCATACATCACCTACGTCGACGACCCTGGCGTACTCGTTCTGCCAATTCACCGCGTCGTCCAATCGCTCGACGGGGAAGAGTGGGAGAGCGTCCGGGCGCGACTTGTTCGTTACTACGACACGAGCAGCATTAAGCTCTCGGTTGAAAACGCGGAAGCAGAGCTCGAGAAGGCGATCGAGGACCTCAACCGTGACGAAGAGCCACTCAGCTATCTGATCCTCGAGCCGGGCGGCGAGAGCCTACTGCGACTCCACCTGCGTGACTGGGATGCCGTCTGCGACCTGATTCCGGACACCGCGGGCGCCTCCGCGAGCCATCTGGACGTCACCGTGTTCGACTGCGTCGTTCTGCGCGACGTTCTTGGGTTCAGCAACGAGCAAGTTGAAAACAACGTTGAATTCACGAAAGACGTCGGCGTTGCATTCGAACAGGTCCGCTCTGGCAGTGCGGTCTTCGCCGGGTTGGTCCGCCCAACCAGCCTCTCGACCGTCTTGACCGTGGCGCGCGCCGGTGGCCGCATGCCGCAAAAGTCGACCTACTTCTATCCCAAGATCCCCATCGGCTTGCTCATGCGCGATTTGCTGGCGATGGCGAGCTGAAGAGGCAGTGGTCCTCACGTAGCGGCCCTCACCCGAGCGCTTGTGTAGGGTCGGCGCCACCCTCTCCCGCCGAGCAGGAGAGGGTTTAGGGAAGAGGCATCCAGGATGGCCGCCAGGTAGACGAAGGTGGTCGGGAGCTGGATGTAGGTCAGATCCGCCACCCAGACCTGGTCGAGCCGCGTGATGGGCAGATCCGTGATCAGGTTGGGCGCGTGGCGGAAGCCGTGGGCCGAGTCGGTGGTCACGACGAAGTGCCGTGTGAGCTGACAGAGCAAGGATTCCTCGCGCATGATGCGCAGGACCCGCTTGTGATTGACGCGCCAGGGACCCCGGTGGAGTTCCGCGGTGACCCGGCGATAGCCGTAGCCCGGGCATTCCAGCACGATCTGCTCGATGGCCTCGCGCAACTCCACGTCCCGCGCCGCCGTCTCTGCTGCCGTGGGATGGGTATAGTACCAGGTCCGCCCGGTCTCCGTGAGCTGGCACAAGCGCCGGATCGAGAGCCGCGGTTCGGCGGCATGCACCTCCGCCATCATCGCGTGCCGCTCCCCCAGGGACCGCGTTTGAGCCCCTTTTTTAGGGCCGCGTTCTCCAATGCCAGTGCCCACACAAGCGTTCGAGTTCCGATCCCTCCCCCAGCCCCCCATCCTCCCGTGAAGGCCGCCTCGCCTCGTCGATACCCGACCGCGTATTCTCCCGCTCGAACGGGAGGTGGTTCTCCCTTAGGGAAGGGAGTTAGTGGGATGGACCGGGCCGGGGATGAGGGCTGTTTCATCTCCACCAACTCCCTCACTTGTTGGTAAGCTGTAGCGGCGGCCGCGCGTCGACACCCACATGAGCAGGAGCGCTGACAGCGATGAGTACGCCGATTCGACGGCAGTACCTCTCAATCAAGCGTCAATATCCGGACGTCATCGTCTTCTTCCGACTTGGCGATTTCTACGAAACGTTCGACGACGACGCCAAAATCGCATCGCAGGTCCTCGATATCACCTTGACTTCCCGCAGCGGCATGGGCAAGGAGAATCGGGTGCCGATGGCCGGCATCCCCTATCATGCCGCGGACGGCTATATCGGGCGACTGATCGCCGCGGGGCACAAGGTTGCGGTCGTCGAGCAGGTCGGCTCTCCCAACGGCCGCGACCTGGTCGAGCGCAAGGTGACACGTGTCGTAACCCCGGGAACCGTCACCGATCCATCCATGCTCGATGGCTCCAACAACCGCTACATTGCAGCGGTACTCGTCGAAGGCAGCCGGGCGGGACTTGCGGTCGCCGACCTCTCGACCGGCGAGTTTGCCACTACCGAGATCAATGCCACGGACGGCGAGGCAGCCTACGCAAGCGTCGGCCGTGAATTTCTTCGTCTCGGCCCAGCGGAGATCGTCGTGCCGGAACGAGACGGAGCCGTGCCGGATCTATTGACGCCACATCTGCCGGCTCACGCGTTCGTCAGTCCACTCCACGGCCGGTGCTGGCGGCTGAAGACGGCCAGCGACGAACTGATGCGCCACTTCGAGGTCGAAGCGCTCGACGCCTATGGCTGCGCGGGAAAGCCCTTCGCCATTCGTGCCGCCGGTGCGCTGCTCCAATATCTCGCCGAAACGCAACTTGGCAGCGTTGGTCAGATCGTCGACTTGATTACCTACAGCCTCGAACGCCACATGACGCTCGACTCCCAGACGCTGCGAAACCTGGAACTGATCGAGACCAGTCGGGGCGATCGCAGCCACTCCCTCTTGAGCGTATTGGATTGCACACGCACGTCAATGGGAGCTCGACTGCTGCGACGCTGGGTCGGACAGCCGCTTCTCGACGCGGCGGAAATCAACAGTCGGTTGGATGCCGTGGCCTTCTTCGTGGAGCAAACGTTGATCCGCGCCAGGCTGCGTGAGGCGTTGGGGGCGGTCTCCGATGTGGAGCGGCTGATCAACCGCGTCGTGACCGGCGCATCGGGTCCGCGCGAGCTGCGCTCCCTCGGCACGTCACTGCAGCAGCTTCCGACGATCAACCAGATCCTCGAATCTGGAGGGGGTCTGTCGGGACTCTCCCGGCTGCCAGACTGCGGTCAGGCGGCGCGGCTCATCGCCGACGCGTTGATGGATGATCCACCGGCCGTGCTCGGCGCAGGGCAGTCGATTCGCGCGGGATACAGTGCGGAACTGGACGCCTTGCGACGCTCGTCGCACGAAGCGCGCGAGTGGATCGCCAGTTTGGAGCACTCCGAACGCGATCGCACCGGTATCAAGTCACTCAAAGTCGGCTACAACAAGGTCTTCGGCTACTACCTGGAGATCAGCCACGCCAATTCCGGCGCGATTCCGGACCACTATCAGCGCAAACAGACGTTGGTCAATGCCGAGCGTTACATCACACCGGAGCTGAAGGAGTACGAGAGCAAGGTCCTCAACGCTGAAGAACGCATCGCCGAGCTGGAGAGTCAGGTCTATCGCCAGCTCCTGATTCAGGTCGCGTCGGGTGCACAGCCGATTCGTGACGGCGCCGCCGAACTGGGGCGACTCGACGTCTTCGCCTCGTTGGCAGAGGTCGCGGTACGTCAAGGCTATGTGCGGCCCGAGATTGATGACGGCACGGCGCTCCAGATCGTCGAGGGGCGGCATCCGGTCGTCGAGACATCGCTCGAGCCCGGTCAGTTCGTCTCCAACGACGTCACTCTCGACACCCGCGAAGATCAGATCGCTATCCTCACCGGCCCCAACATGGCCGGTAAATCGACCTATTTGCGGCAGGTCGCGCTGATCGTACTGCTGGCTCAGATCGGATCATTCGTGCCTGCCGATAGCGCGCGGATTGGGCTGGTCGACCGCATCTTCACGCGGATCGGCGCTCAGGACGACATCACATCGGGTCAGAGCAC
Source organism: uncultured Chloroflexia bacterium (assembly GCA_963815715.1). Classification (GTDB taxonomy): domain Bacteria; phylum Chloroflexota; class Chloroflexia; order Thermomicrobiales; family Thermomicrobiaceae; genus CALAGB01. Next base: position 452,333 of record CAWFHU010000003.1, read on the forward strand.
GTTCATGGTCGAGATGGTCGAGACCGCGTCGATCCTGCACCACGCCACCGAACGCTCGCTGGTGGTGCTGGATGAGATCGGACGCGGCACCAGCACGTACGACGGCCTGGCGATCGCTCGTGCCGTGGTCGAACAGCTCCACAACAGCAGTCGACTCGGCTGTCGCACACTTTTTGCGACCCATTACCACGAGCTGACTGAGCTCGAGAAGGTGCTGCCACGCGTGCGCAATTATCGCGTCGACGTGCTCGAAGAGGGGGACTCGGTCATCTTCCTGCACCGCGTCGTGCGGGGCGGTGCCGACCGCAGCTACGGAATCCATGTGGCGCAGCTCGCGGGAATGCCCAAGTCAGTCGTTCGTAGGGCGCGCGAGATCTTACAGGATCTCGAGGAAGGCGCCCCCGGCAAAGCGGAGCGCACGCGTCGCCGCAAGACGATCGGTCAAGCTGCCGAAGCGCCGCTTCAGATGACCTTCTTCGGTGCGCCCGATCCGGTGGTTGAGGATTTGAAACAGCTCGACGTCGAGGGACTCTCGCCGCTCGAAGCGCTTACGGCGCTGTTCGAGCTACAACGCAAAGCGACCAATGGCGCTCAATCGAGCTAATGATGCGGGCCGCGGCGCCGGAAGGGGAATGCATGTTCACGCTAGTTGATCTTCTGGTGGCCGCTGGTTCCGAGGACCAGATCGACTCGCTCGATGCAACCTTGGCGGAGCTCACATTCAGCGGCGCGGCCATCGATTCGCGACTCGTCCAGCCGGGTGAGCTGTTCGTTGCGCTGATCGGCGAGCGTAGCGACGCCCACGACTACATCGACGCCGCCTTCGAGCAGGGGGCATCCGCCGCGTTAGTGCGGCGCGAATCGCTCGGAACGCTCAAGCTGAGTGCAAATCGCTCGGTCTCCGTCCTCGGCGACACGCCCAACCAAACGTCATCTTCGCCATCCAAACTGCTCGTCCCGACCGACGATCCGCTCAAGGCGCTGCATCGACTGGCGTCGAACCACCGCGCCAAGTTCGACCCGCAGGTGATCGGCATCAGCGGCAGCGTGGGCAAGACCTCCACCAAAGAGGCGACCGCCTCAGTGCTGCAGCAGCGCTTCAACAACTTGAAGACGCCACGTTCCTACAACAGCGAGAGCACCATGCCGCTCACCATCCTGCAGATGTCGGCTGAGCATCAGACGGCCGTCATCGAGATGGGAACGTACGGACCGGGAGAGATCGCCTTGCTGGCCTCGATCGCCCGGCCCAACATCGGCATCGTGACTAACGTCGGTCCATCTCACATGGAACGCATGCTGACCATCGAGAACATCGCCAAGGCCGAAGGAGAGCTCATCGACTCGCTGCCAGACGACGGCGTCGCCATCCTCAACTATGACGACGACCTGGTGCGTGCCATGACATCGCGCACAAAAGCCCGTCCATTCTTCTTCGGCTTGAATTCGGAAGCCGACGTCTGGGCCGACCAGGTCGAGAGCCACGGCATTCAAGGCGTGTCGCTGCGAGCTCATTACGACGGCGAGGTCGTCGATCTACGTATTCCGCTCCTGGGGAAGCACCACGCCTACACTGCGCTGGCCGCCGCCGCCGCTGGCCTCGACCCTGGGCATGAGCTGGGATGAGATCGTCGCCGGTCTGGAGACGTGTGGCGAGCGATTGCGCTTCGTTACCGTTCCCGGGCCCAACGGCTCGACCATCCTGGATGACACGTACAACGCCAGCCCGGTCTCGTGCAACGCCGCCCTCGACCTGCTGCACGAACTCGAGGGACGCCACATCGCCGTCTTTGGCGACATGTATGAGCTAGGGCCGGTCGAAGAGGAGGCCCATCGTATCGTGGGGCGGCATGCCGCAAACATTGTTGAGGTCCTCTATACGGTAGGGCCTCGAGCGCGTTGGATCGCAGACGAGGCGCGTGAGGCGGGTATGACCGGCGAGATCGTGACGCTGGAGGACAAACAGGCGGCCGTCGACGCATTGGCGCCAATGCTCGGAGCACGCGACTACGTTCTGGTCAAAGGCGCCCGTGGCATGGAGATGGAGACCGTCGTCGCCGCGCTGCACGCCAGAGCGTGAAAGCACGGCTAGGGCGACCCAACGATCGACGGCGGCTATACTGGCGAGGATCGATGTGGTGACAGACCGTGGCTGGGAGGGTTGCTGAGTGGGCTGGGCGGAAACGGCGGTTCAATCGCTGATCGAGAATGACGTCCGCGTCGTCACCTACGTGCCGGACAACGTGCTGATTCCGTTGATCTCCGGATTCAAGGCAGACGATCGACTAACCGTCTTCTCCGCCACGCGTGAGGAAGAGGCCATCGGTATAGCCTGCGGAGCGTACCTGGGTGGATCGCGCGCCCTGGTCATGATGCAGAGCAGTGGGTTCGGCAACATTCCGAACGCGCTTGCATCGCTGGCCACGCCCTATCAGATCCCGGTTCTGATGATCATTTCGGAGCGTGGCTCGCTGGGCGAATACAACTCCGTGCAGGTGCCAATCACGCGCGTCATTCGTCCCACGCTCGACGCCCTCGGCATCCCCCACTACACGCTGACCCGCGAGGATGAGGTCGGGTTCGTCGTGTCACGCATGGCGGCACAGTGCTTCAACACGCAAATTTCTTCCGCCATCATCCTGTCCCCGCTGCTGACCGGCGGCAAGCAAGACCGCTGACGACGGTTCATGTCCAATGATCGAACGCAACGAGAGCATTCCCCGCATGAATGGAGTGACATACGCATGACAGTCCAGGCTCGTTTTGGCGGCGAGGTGATGAACCGGCTCGACCTGACCAAACGACTTGTTGCCCGGCTCGAGCACGGCGAAGTGGTGGTCGGCGGCATTGGTAATTCCAACTTCGATCTGGTCGGTGCCGGTGCGCGTGCCGAGAACTTCTACATGCTGGGGAGCATGGGAATGGCCGTTCCGATCGGGCTCGGGATCGCGCTGGCTCAGCCTAACCGTCGCGTCTTCGTGCTCGAAGGTGACGGGTCCCTGCTGATGAACCTGGGGTGCCTCGCGACGGTGGCTCAGGTGGCGCCGAAGAATCTGACGATCATCGTCTGGGACAACGCCTCCTACCAGATCACCGGGATGCAGGATTCGCCGACCTCCGAGCGAACTGACGTAGTCGCCGTGGCGCGCGGAGCCGGGATCGTCAACGCGGATTGGGCGCGTGCGGAATCACACTTCGAGATGCTTGTCGATCAGGCACTGGAGCTGGACGGTCCGCACTTCATCGGCGCACGCATCGATCGCTCGCCGGGAACGGCTCGCCCAGAGCGCGATCCCGTCATCCTGAAAGATCGCTTCATGCGTGGCATCGGCGTGAAGTAGAAGACACCAATGTCAGCGCCCGGTGACGACGGCGGGACGTTCAGCGGCTTCCGATCGCTCCTGAGTGCTCTGGCCACTCTCCCTCGGTCGAAACGCGCGTCCTGTCGCCGAGCCGGGGCGCGACACAGCCTGATGGGAGAACTCCGCCGTGTCGAAACCACCAGTCACCCATACCGCCGCCAGGATCAGCAGCATGACGGCGATCGAAGGCGGCAGTACCAGCCAGGGCCAGACTGAACGGCTAAAGAGGAATGGGTCGTTGAAGGCCCAGCTCAGCATCGTCCCCCAGCTGATCGATCCACTCGCTCCGAGACCAAGAAATGCCAGCGTTGCCTCGGCGAAGATGGCGTAACGCAGCGTCAGCGTGAGTTTCGTCGGCAGGATGTCCAGCGTGGCTGGAAGCACGTGACGCAGAACGATGCGCAACTCCGAAGCTCCGCTGGCGCGTGCGGCCTCGATGTAGTCGCTCGATCGAGTCTGAATCACCAGGCTGCGCACGATGCGGGCGTAGGCGGGCCACGAGAGGAACCCGAGCATCAGCGCGAGCGTGAGTCTGCTGGCGCCCGTCAACGCGATGATCAACAGGTAGAGCGGGATGCTTGGCAGCGCCAGGAGCAGGTCCACGACCCCCAGCAAGACCGCCTCCGACCTGCGAAAGAATCCCGCGGTCAGTCCGACGAGCCAGCTCATCACGGTGGAGATGGCAACCACGATAGCGGCAACGTAGAGGGACGTGCGAGCCCCATAGATGAGCTGTGAGAGTTGGTCTTGGCCGAGATCGTTGGTACCGAGCCAGTGTGCCCAGGAAGGCGAGCTCAGTGGATCGCCAGTCGGCAGGCGTGGATCGTAGGGCGCCAGTTGAGGCGCCAGAAGCGCGACGCCACATGCTGCCACGATTATGGTGATTCCGAGATAGAAGGTGATCGGCCGGCGACGATCAAGCATGGGCTGGCCGATCGCGCCGATCGACCCTCAGGTAGATCAGTTCCAGGCACAGATTGGCGGCCAGCACGCCAAGACCCGAGAGCAAGAAGACCGCCTGCAGCACCGGATAGTCGCGCGCCTGCACCGCTTGAAACGCAAGCTGCCCGAGACCCGGCAGGTTGAACACCCGCTCGATCACCAGTGCGCCGCCAAAGATCGCTCCGAGCCGCAGCCCGAAGAATGTCAGCAGCGGCATGGCGACGTTGGGAAGAAGATGGCGGAGGACAACCTGGCGTTCGCGCAGTCCCTTGGCACGGGCCAGCGACAGCCACTCAGCGTGGCGCATACCAACGATCGCGTCGCGCGAGATCAGCAGGAACCCAGCGGCACCGGCCAGCGAGAGCGACAGTACCGGCAGGATCATGTGATTCACGATATCGGCCGCTCGCGCCAACCCGCCGCCCAGGCCCGACCCGTACTCCTGAAAGACGGTCTTGCCTCCACCAAGCGGTAGCCAATTCAGGCCGATGGCGAAGATCAATAGGAGCATGATGGCAACCAGAAACTCGGGCATGGCCGCCAGGATCGCCGCCAGTGATACCGCTCCGCGCTCAAAACGCCCTGCTCTGAACCACGTAGCCGCGACTCCCATCGCCGTGCCGATGATCGCGGCCAGAATCAGGGATGAGGTCATCAACCCCAGCGTCCAGGGAAGTCGTTGCAGGATCAAGGCGCCAACTGGATGCGCGTGGGAGATCGACCAACCGAGGTTGCCATGCGCCAGATCGCTCACATAGTCGCGAAACTGGTGACTGATCGGCTGGTTGAGATGGTAATAGTCCTGCAATCGCGCGCGGTCAGCGGACGTGATCGGCGCCGCGGCGTCCAGACCGCCGTTCAGGCTGGCGGAGAGTGGATCGCCCGGCAGCAATCGTGGGATCAGAAAGTTGAGCAGCACGACCAGGCAAGCCAGAATCGCGTAGCGCGCCAACAACACGGGGATGGAGCGACGCGCCTGGCCGTTCATGGGCGAAGCAGCGTCAGCTTATTGTTCGGGAAGGGAATGCCATTCATCAGCCCGCCCCAGGTCTCCATTGGCGTGAAGACATCGGCGTTGTAGATCCAGTAGAAATTGCGGTGGTAGAGGACCAGCGTTGGAAGCTCATCCGCCAGGATCGTCTGCATCTGAAAGACGATGGTCTTGCGCTTCTCCGGGTCGAGCTCGGCCAACTCCTGATCACCCAACTGCGCATACTCGGCGTTTTTGAAGATCGATCCCTTGGCGAAGGCATTGGCCTCCACACCGGCATACCAGCGACGCAGATAGTCTGGATCGCCGCCGATCCCAATGTGTCCTGTGAGGGCAAGCTGGAAGTTGCCGTCGCTGAGCAGCTGTAGCCGAGTGGCGACGTCGACCTGCTTGACGTTCAGCGTGATCCCAACCGCCGCAAGCATCGGCGCCATCAGCTCCGGCTCTCGAGCGGACGGATCGGCCAGCAGATCGAGCGACAACGTCTGGCCATTGAGCAGCGACTTCGCCTTCTCGGGATCGTACGGGTATTGCGCGACGTCAGGGTTGAACCAGGGCGTTCCAGGCGGCACGATGGCCACGCCCGTGACGATGGCCGGTCCCTTGGTGATCGTTTTGGCGATCTGCTCGCGATCGAGCGCATACATGATCGCCTGGCGCACCTCCTTGCGATCGAGCGGCGCCTGCTCCGTGTTCACCGCCATGCGCACCACCGACAACGGCTTGGTCACATCCACTTTCAAATGGGAGTCGCCTGCGAGAAGGTCGACGATCGACGCGTCGGTGCTCTGCGAGACGTCGGCGTCCCCCTTCTGCACCGCCTGCAGCTCGGTTTGCGTGGGAATGGTGATCTGCTGCAGTTCGGCTGCGCGCGGAGTGCCCCGAAAATACGTGTCAACAGCCGTCAGGCGATAGGCTCCCGCTGTGGCATCATGCTCCGTCACTCGAAAAGGTCCGCTGCCGACCAGGGCGCTCGCGTCCGTGAATTTGATCGGGTCGGTGACTGCGCTCCAGACGTGCTTCGGGATGACCGGCACGATCCCGGCAATTTCTTCCAGGAAGTTGGCGGCGGGATGTACCAGGGCAAATCTGACGGTTCCGTCGGCGGCTACGTCGGCCGATTTGACCACGTCGGACGACATCCATTTGAATGGGTGGTCCTTATAGTAGCCGAACGAAAAGGCCACGTCGTCCGCCGTCAGTGGCTGCCCGTCATGCCAGGTCGCGTCACCGGTGATGGCAAAGGTGTAACTCATGCCATCGGCCGCAGCTTCCCAGCGCGTTCCCAGCCACGGGATGATCTGCTGGTCGTCTTTCCAGGTGAGCGTGTCGAAGACGAAGCTCAGCAGCACCACGCCACCTGGACCGGTGGTCGAGAATTGAAACGGTGAGAGGCTCCCGACGTCGGTCCACCAGGCAAAGCGGATTTTGTCCACAGTGTCACTCGACGACGTGCTGGGACTGGAGGCGGGCGCCGCTGATGCCGAACTCGTCGGAGCCTCACTCTTCGCCTGCGTGCCGCCGCAGGCACGCCAAGAGCGACGATACGAGCACGCTCCCAGCAATTCCGGAAATGGCACCCAGCAGACGACGTCTCGTCAGTTGTTGCAGGACATTCGAATGGGGCTCGAGGGAGAAGTCAGGAGTTCGGTCAGATGGTCTCATTGGCGAGCTTCAAGTGGTAGTCGGTATAGCGCACCAGGTTGGCGTGCTGTCGCTCGCTCAGCACTTCGCAGACCCAGCCCCAATGCAGCGAGACCCAATCGCCGACCTTGGCGTCGTCGGCGAATCCGTGTCCCTCGATCTGCCGTACCACTGTGGTTCGAGACTCGTTTCCCAGCACGAGCTTTCCCTGCTCCAACAGCAACGGTTTCCGTCGCACGATCAGCTCTGGGCCATTCACTTCGGTCACTTCACCCCAGCTGATGCGGCACTGATCCATAGTTTCGAGTGAGTGCTCCAGCTGACCGGCGCGGCTGTGGACGTCGAAGACGTGGAAGTTGTGATGCGGACGAGCACCTGCCGGTGCCTTGGAGAGGACCAGATCGAGCGCCTTCCCCTGCAGCTGTTTGCCGAAGCGCTCCTTCAGCGCGTCATATAGCTGGCGCACTTCGACACGCTGCAGCAGATCGTTGCCGATCCAATATGCGTCGACCACACGAGCATCGAACGGATCGGCAATGCCGTTTTCGCGTGCGATCAGCTTGAGGTACGGAAGCGCGCCGGTAAAGGTTTTGAGGAGCGGTTGCAGCCCGCCGTCGACGACGTTCTCGATGCCGTACTCGAACAGCGTGCGGTTGTCATCGCCGCCGCAGTAACGCAAGCGATTCGGCATGAAGCCGTATCGAATGAAGCGGAGCTGTCCGGCAAGGAGCGCGTCCGTCGAGAGTAGGCTCACGTTTCATCCGTCCAATTCAAGATGGAATTGAGTTCCTCAAGCACGGATAGAATCTCCTTGGCCATCTCTGGTTCGAGTCGCTCAAGCCCGAGACCCGCGTGGTGATACACATAATCACCAACGTCCACCTCGCCCAGCCCGATGAGCGATATCGGAACCTCCTGGCCTTCCTGATCTATCCAGGCGACTTCAGATTCCACTCGCACTACACGTGCCGGGATCGCTTGACACATCTGCACCCCCTCAATCGTTAACATCGATGCTCTCCAGGATGAGCTCTGGTGCGTCACTCGTCGGCATTCCCGGCCCGTGACACACGGGGCAGGTGTCATCCCGATCGGTCACCGGGAAGTTGTGATCGCATCGCAGACAATGAGCTATCTGCGCTTGCGGCTCGACCATAAGATGAGCCCCTTCTGCGATCGTCCCAGAACTCATGGAAAGAAACAATGTCTCAATGATCTCAGGTGTTACATGACCGGTCGGTGAATAGCGAAATGTCAGCCCGTCAATATGCGTCGCCCCGGCGTTATTCGCCGCGACGATGGCCTGATTCAACGCCGAAGACATCAATCCAACTTCGTGCACGATGCCGCTTCCCACTTTCCATCAACGTACGAATCAAATTGCCAACTGCGTATTTCTCGAACCGCGGCCGACACGAGCGTGGGAAGCGCCTCGGCCACGGCTTGCGTCAGATCGGTCCCAAGCGACGTTCTCTCGGGCTGGAGACCCAACAGCACGATGTCTCGCGGTTCGGCATCGAGCATCCGCAGCGCTGAGAGGAGATCCGCTACTCCGAGCTCGTGCGCTGAGGATCCTGCAATCAGACTGGCAAGCTGCTGGCGATCGAATCGCTTCAGCGAGCCGGCCGGAGCGCCGACGTCGATCGCGTCTAGCAGGAGCAGGCGGGATGCACCAGACGCGACGCTCAAGAGTTCGAGCCCAAGCGTGCCGCCGTCGACAAAGATCAGGCCCCGTTCGTCATCGAGCGACTCCTGCAGCACTCGCAGAGCGTGTACTCCTACCCCCTCATCAGAGAGGATGACGTTCCCCAACCCGATGACGACGATACCGTCCATCTAGTCGTCACCGCTTTCGCTCGCGGTGACTGTGGTGACCGCGGGATCGGCTGGCTCGGTAGGCTGCGGGACCGTGACTGGAACCACCTGGCGAGTCACATCAGTCTCAGCTAGCTCGTCGTCAGTCACGTACTTGTAGCCAGAGAAGATGCTGTCCAGCGTGCCGTTCTGCTTCTCACGCGAGACCAGCCAGGCGCTGTAAATGTGGTGAATGGTGAAGCCGATCAGCATGAACATGATGAAGAAGTGGATCTCTCGTTGCGTTTGGATATTTACCACGCCTGGAAGCCAGCTGAAGAGCGTGTGCCAGATTCCAGTTCCAACGTCGTTCGAGTAGAGCGCGAATCCGGTCAGAATCTGGATCAGTAGCAGGACGTAGATCCCAACGTAGGCGAGCGCCGCCAACGAGTTGTGGCCGACTTCCGATGGCGCTCGCCAACGCAGGAAGAGGTAGTACTTCAACATCTCAACGATGCTGCGAAGCTGGCGGCGCGTGGTTGGGATAAATGCGCTCCAACGAGCGTACTTGTTTCCCACGAACGCCCAGTAGATTCGAATCAGGAACGCCATGGTGAAGACGAACGCCGTCACCTCGTGGATGAATCGCATCGTCGCCAGGAAGTACCCACCCTGGCCGCGAACGACGATGAACGGGTTGTGCAGATAATAGCCGGTGAAAGAAAGGATCACGACCGAAAGGAAGATCGTCCAGTGAACGGCGCGCACCGGCACTTCCCAAACGTAGATTTTGCGTAGCGGCGATGACTCCCGTGCCGATGCGGGTTTCACGGCAACTCTAGGCGCCGTAGATCGATCTTTTGCACGCTCCATCGCTGGCCTCCTATCGCACCTTCACCTGAACCAGCTGACGGCCACGCGGGTCAACCACGTGAACGGCACAGGCCAGGCACGGATCGAAGGAGTGGATGGTGCGCAGGATCTCGACTGGTCGCTCGGGATCGGCGATCGGGGTGTTCAGTAGGCTGGCCTCATAGGCGCCCGGGGTTCCGCTCGCGTCGCGCGGACCAGCGTTCCAGGTGCTCGGGACGACCGCCTGATAGTTCTTCACCTTCTTGTTCTCGATCTCGACCCAATGCCCCAAAGCTCCGCGCGGAGCTTCGTGCGTCCCCATTCCTTGCGCCGACTTCGGCCAGGAGTTCGGATCCCACATCGATCCATTGTGCATCTCCAGATTGCCACTGTTCATATTGGTGGAGAGCTCGTCCAGCCAGCCCTCGAGCTGACCGACCATGAACTGCGTCTCGATAGCTCGCGCCGCGACGCGTCCCAGCGTTGAGAAGAGGGCTGTCGGCTGTGCGTTCAGCTTCTGCAACACGCCATCGACCGCGGTCTTGATCTCGGAAACCCCGGCGGCATATGCGATGAGTGTGCGCGCCAGCGGCCCGACCTCCATCGCGTTGCCGTCGTAGCGTGGTGACTTCAACCAAGAGTATTTCTGGTCGGTGTTGAGGAAATCGTAGGGCGGCTTGGGGCCACTGTACTTTGGCTTGGTCTGCCCATTGGCAGGATTGAGACCGGTTGCGTCGCCCGCTGAGTACTCATACCAGGAGTGAGTCACGAACTCGGCGATATTGTCCGGCGAGAAGTCGTGGACCTGCGACAGGTCCCGGTTCATGATAATGCCGCGTGGGACCAGGAAGGAGGCTGAATCGTGAACGCCCGCCTTCGGATAGCCGCCATAGGCCATGAAGTTGCCGAGACCCTCGCCAATCGAGAACCACTCGGGATAGAAGCTCGCCACAGCCAGGACGTCGGGAACGTAGACCTGCTCGACAAACGTCTTGGCCGTGACAATCAGCTGGCGCATGAAATCGATCCGCTCCGGGTTGATGGCGGCATCGGGTGAGTTCGGGTCGATACCGGTGGCCATGCCACCGACGAGATAGGTCTGCGGATGCGGGTTCTTGCCACCGAGGACCGCATGCATGCGAATCACGTCGCGCTGCCAATCGAGCGCCTCGATGTAGTGTGCGACAGCCATCAGATTGGCTTCCGGCGGCAATTGATACGCCGGATGGCCCCAATAGCCGCTCGTGAAGAGACTCAGTTGCCCGCTGTCGGCCAGGCCCGTAATGCGATCGAGCACGCCCTTGAAATACGTCGCGCTCGATTTCGGCCAGTTGGAGATTGACTGTGCCAGCGTCGCGGTCTTGGCTGGATCAGCCTTGAGCGCCGAGGTGACGTCGACCCAGTCGAGAGCATGCAGGTGATAGAAGTGAATGACGTGGTCTTGCACCATCTGGATGCCCGCCATCAGGTTGCGCACCAAACGGGCGTTGTCTGGAACTTCCAGACCGAGCGCGTCCTCGACGGCTCGAACTGAGGCGATGGCGTGGACAGTGGTGCAGACTCCGCAGATGCGCTGAGCCCAGATCCAGGCCTCGCGCGGGTCGCGTCCGCCCAGGATCAGCTCGATCCCGCGGAACATCGTGCCGGAGCTCCAGGCCTGGCTGACCTTGCCCCCGTCGACCTCAGCCTCGATCCTGAGGTGTCCTTCAATTCGAGTGACTGGGTCAATCGCGATGCGCGTCATCCGCGGCCTCCTCGCTGTTGACGCTCGGAGTCGCGATCTCGGGCGTCGGCTCTTCATCCGGTCTGATTTTGGATCGCACGACGCTCGCGACACCGTGCGCGGCGAAAGCCGCCGCGGTCACAGCCGTGAGTCCGACGCCGATCTCGCCTGCCGTCACGTCGGCACCGAATCCGGGCGGTTTTGGCAGTCGGTCGTAGAAGGGGGACATGTGTTGCCAGAAGAGCGGAGATGCACAGCCGATGCAGCCGTGTCCGGCCTTCACCGGCCAGCTGGTCCCATCGTTCCAGCGGACTACTGGACAGTTGTAATGCGTCTCGGGGCCCTTGCAGCCCATCTTGTAGAGGCACCAACCCTTGCGGCTGCCCTCGTCGCCCCATTCCTGCACGAAGCGGCCGGCGTCGTAGTGGGCGCGGCGTTCGCACTGGTCGTGGATGAGGGCTCCGTAGGCGAAGAGTGGGCGATGATATTGATCGGTCGCCGGAAGCTCGCCAAACGTCAGGTAATGAACGAGCACGGCGGCGGTATTGGCGACGTTGTGTGGGCAGCCACCCAGGTTGATGTGCTTGAGCCCTGGAACCGCTCGCTCGATGCCGACCGCTCCCGTTGGGCCAGACGCGACCAGACCGCCATCCCAGGCGCAGGCTCCGACAGCGATCGTCGCCGCCGCGTTGGTGCAAACCTCGGTGGCAATGTCGAGCGCCGTGCGGCCGCCAATGGTGCAGTAAACGCCGTCGTCCGCCAGCGGAATCGCGCCTTCAACGATGACGAGGTATTTCCCCTTTTGCTCCTGGACGACCCGGGTTAGCACGTCCTCGGCTTGTTTGCCGGCTCCGGCCATGATCAGCTCGTGGTATTCCCAGGACAGGAGATCGAGGACGACGTCCGCAACCGGCGGATGACTCGAGCGAATCATCGATTCCGAGTTGCCCGCACAATCCTGGAACTCGAGCCAAACGAGAACCGGTTTGTCGACCTTCTGCAACGCCTTGCTGACCTGCCCCACGTACTGAGGTGGGAGCGCCAGTGTGGCGACCATGCTGGCACAGAAGGCGAGAAACGCTCGTCTGGTGATGCCGCGTCTTTCCAGTGCGGTGGGAAGATCGGTATCGAGATGATGCATCGCAATCCGCCTTTCCCGAGCCTGTCCACAGAACACGCCTCCACGCGCATCTGCGCCGCGTCTCGTGCGCCGCGCAGGTACGATTCGGCTCGGACGAGAACGTGCTTTGTCGGACAGACTAAGCTGAATGACGGCAAGGAGGCGTGACGAATGCAGCGGCGTCGTTACAAATTCGTGACGATATCGCGGAATTGGGGTTCGAACGCGGGATTTCTCCGTTGTGAACCGCTGAAACGGAGCGACGAAGTGGGAGGACGGCGTCTCAGGCCGACAAAGGTGCAGCGTAGCGCATGCGTAACAGGACGAGAGGCAACAACAGCAGGATAGCGGAGCTAGCCGCGACGAAGAAGATGGACGCGTTGGCGACGGATTGATACAGCGGCGTGAACCAGAGCGGGGAGACCGCCATGGCCAGAAAGCGCGCGCTGCCGAAAAGGGAAGAAGCGGTACCCCGATGCCGCGGCGCGAGATTTACAGCCAGTGTGCTTAAGCCGGTCCAGGCCATGATGCTTGACGCTCCAAGCAAGAAGTTACCGGCTACGAACCCGGCCGCGTTGGGAGACGCGCCCATCAGCACCAACGAGAGCGCAACGCCAACCATGCTGGCCGCGATCGCCCGAAACATACCGAAACGTTCCATGACGAAGCCCGAGAATGGTCCGATGAGCAATCCGGCCAGCCCATAGGTCGACAGGATCAATCCCGCGGTGGACACGCTGATATTCCAGGACTCTCCGAGATAGTCGGCGAAGAGATAGACGGCCCCGCGAATGGCGTTGCTGGCCAGAAACGAGAGCGCTGCCAGCCAGATGATGCGCATGCCAAGCGCGGCTGACATCTCGCGCAAGTCATCGCGAAGACTGCTTGCTCGCTCTCGCACGGGCACTCTGATGTTGATATCGACGAAACCACATCACAATCCAGATCGTCAGGATCCAATTGAGCACACCGATCACGACGAACGGCAATCGCCAACTCACGCCCCCCAGGAAGCCGGAGATGAGAGGCACCATCATCGTTCCCGCGAGGCTGGCCGTGTTGAAAAACCCGATTACGCGGCCCGTTCGTCGCTGCGGAACGACGTCCCCCAACGTCGCCATCAGCAATGGGGAGGTGAACGCGTTGGTGGCTCCCTGCAGGACCTGCGCGAGGAGGAAGAGCCCGAAATTCGGAGCCAGCCCGGCAAAGACAGTGGCTGCACCAAATCCGCCGAACCCGATCAACAGCGAAACGCGACGCGAAGTTAGGTCTGAGACGCCGCCGGAAAAGAGCTGCACGACGGCATAGGGGAGCATGTAGGCCGGGATCGCCAGCGAGAGGACGGATCGATCGACGCCGAAGGCGCCCATCAGCACGGCGAAGAGGACCGGGATGATGCCGCCGCCCATTGGGCCGCTCATGGCACCGAAGTAGAACGGAAGGAGCTGTGACGTCGACAGCTCCTCCGTGACAGTCATCGATTCGGTTGGTCTCGGCGCAGTGTTCGCGTCAGTCACAACGCTCGATTGTAACAGCGCCCAAGCTCGATCGCGATCAGACCGGACCGACGAACTCGTCGAACACGGCCTTGGATACCTCAGCTAGCATGCGCGTGGCCTCCATGCCGTTCTCGCCACGCTTGCTCATCAGGGCGATTGCGTACTTCTTGTCGCCGTAGGTGACGATGCCTACGTCGTTGCGCACGCCATGAATCGAGCCGGTCTTGTGTGCGACGCGCGTCCCAAATGGGAGCATCCCTGGGATGCGCTCGGCGAACTTTTGTCGCAGCATAATGTCGATGACCGCGTCGCGCGAGGACGAACTGAGTCCCTCACCTCGCTCGATGGCCTCAAGCAGGATGAGCATGTCGCTCGGGGTCGAGATGTCGTTTTCGGGCGTCTCCTTGAGAGCGAAGCTATCAGGGCCCGACTCCTTCTCGTCGAGTAGCCGCTTGAGCTCTTCATACGTGAGATTCGGGTCGTCCGAATCGAGATCGTGCAGTTTGGACAGGATTCCCCAGCAACCCATCGGCAGGTGCGTCTGGTGCATCCCAAGGCGCTCCAGCGTCTCTGCTACTGGGTCGAGACCCACGAGCTTGTATATCTGATCGGTCGCCGCATTGTCCGAGACGACGATCATCAACGTCGCGAAGTCCTTGATTGTCAGGGAGGCGCCCGCATCGAGATCTTGCAAAACGCCGGATCCGGGAACGCGCATTTCGTCCGTCAGAACCATACGACTGGTTGGATCGACCTTCCCTTGATCGACTTGCCGGTAGAGCTCGTAGAGGAGTACCGTCTTGAATGTGCTCGCCGTGGGAAAGATGACCTCGTCGTTCAAGCGAATCTCGCGTCCCGTCGCGAAATCTTTGGCCGCCACCCCAACCACACCCTCGAATCCGTCTGCTAGCGCCTGGATTCGTTCCATCACCGATTTGTCGTCGCTCATCTCTGCACGCCTCCCGTTCTCGATTCTGGTTTCACCCGGTTGTCGACCGATTTTCGGACCCAGGCAGCATGGCACGAGCGTGCGCACGAAGGCAACACGCTCGGCAGGTTGTTCAGATTAAATTCGCGGTGTGCGTTACGCCCCGCGGGTGCGCGGATCGAGGTAGTCGCGCAGTCCGTCACCGAGCAGGTTGAAGCCCAACACGGTGAGCGCCAGCGCGATTCCCGGGAAGGTGATGAACCACCACGCATCCTGGAAGTGGGAGCGGGCCGTGTTGATCATGGAACCCCACTCCGGCGACGGCGGCTGCGCCCCCAGCCCGATGAACGAGAGGCTCGATGTCGCCAGAATGGCGTAGCCAATGTCGAGAGTGAGCTGAACGACGACCGGCGACATCGCGTTCGGGAAGACGTGACGAATCAGGAGACGAGGGTTCGACGCTCCCGCTGATCGCGCTGCTTCGACGTATTCCCGATTCTTGACCATCAGCACCTGGCCACGCACCAAACGGGCATACCAGGGCCAGTAGACGACCGAAAGTGCGATGACGGTATTCCGCAGGCTTGGTCCGAGCGACGCGGAGATGGCGATGGCCAGGATCAAGAACGGGAACGCCAAAAAGAGGTCGGTGACCCGCATCAGAACGTCGTCATACAGGCCACCGATGAACCCGGAGAGACCGCCGATGACACAGCCGAGCGTCACCGCGATCGACAGGACGATGGCCGCCACGCCCAGCGAGATGCGCGCGCCGGTCAAGACGCGGCTGAAGATGTCGCGCCCGAGATCGTCCGTCCCAAAGATGTGTGACCAGGACGGCGCCTGCAGCTGAATGTAAATTGCCGGGGCGTTCGGATCATACGGCGCGAGCGCGCGGCCGAAGATGCTGGTTAGCAGAAACAGCACGATCAGGAAGACCGCAAGAACGTTCAGCCACTTGCCCTTGAAGAATTGATTGAGTCCACGCCGAATGCGATCTTTGCGGCTGCTGGGAAGGAACAGGCGGCCGGATTCGAGCCGGGCTCGTCCGTCGGCCGCGTTGACGGCGGTGTCGCCAGTGCGTGTTGTCATGCGTACGAAATCCTCGGATCAAGGAACAGATAGAGAATGTCCACAAACATGTTCATCAGGACGTAGACGAACCCGATGATCAGCGTCACGGCCATAATCGCGTTGTAATCGAAGCTCGTGACGCCTGTGATGGCGTACCGTCCGATCCCTGGCCAGGAGAAGATGATCTCCACCAGAATGTCGCCGGAGAAGAGGATGCCTATCTGCATTCCAATCACGGTGATGACCGGAAGCAAGGCGTTCTTGAGCGCGTGCTTCGTCACGGTTGTCCGTTCGCGCAAACCCTTTGCTCGGGCGGTCCGAATGTAATCGAGACCCAGGACCTCGAGCATCCCCGCTCGGACCATGCGCGTAATGACTGGCAATGTACTGAACGCCAGCACAAAAGCGGGCAACGCGAGATGCTTCAGCGCGATCCAGAAGAGTGAAAAGTTGCCAGTCAACAATGCATCGACCGTATATAGGTGGGTGATCGACTTCGGCGGACTGACGCTCACGGGAAGCCTTTGACCGTCTGGGAGCCAACCTAACCTCGCGAAGAATACAAACTGGAGCATCAGCGCCAGCCAAAAGACGGGTATGGCCTGCCCCGCGACGGAGATGACCCTCCCGAGATAATCGATGATCGTATTCGGTTTGATGGCGGAGATGATTCCGAGCGGTATCCCCACAACCACCGCCAGCACGATGGCCGTCAGTGCGAGCTCACCGGTGGCGGGTAAGTAGCGACCGAGATCGCTCCGAACCGGTCGCAGCGTCGAGAGCGACGTGCCGAAATCGAGCGTGGTGACCCCTTTGACGTAGGTGAAGTACTGCTGGTACAGGGGACGATCGAGTCCGTATTCGTGACGGATCAATTGAACCGTGCTCTTGCTGGCACGTGGTCCGGCAATGAGGCGCGCCGGATCGGCAGGCACAATGTGGGACAGGGCGAACGTGATGACCGAAAGGCCGATGAGCACGAAGATGACCGAGATCAGGCGCCGGAGCACGAGTTGAGCGAACATAACGGCTACTCTTTTCCTCGGCAAAGGCGCAAGCGGGACGAAACATCCCGCCTGCTATTCAACCTGTTATTCCCGCCGCGCCCGGATGAACCGAGCGCGGCACGATTGACGCAGACGAGCGGTCCCTACATCTTCACACGGTACATATCGTAGTAGTAGTAGGTGTTGAGATAAATAGGGTTATATTCGAATCCACGAATATCAGCTCCCAGGACCGTGTACCAGCGAACTGAGCCCCAGAAGATCGCCGCCGGATCCTTCTGCACCAGGATGTTCTGGCACTCTGCCAACAGGTTGTTATAGTCCGACTCCGCGACGCCTGGCGCCAGCGTGTCGAGGATCTGATCAACGCGGTCGTTCTTGTAAAAGCCCGCGTTCGAGCCGGCGCTTCCCGCCGACTGCGAGTAGAAGTTGGGGTAGATCTCGTTGTAGCCGTCATTGTAGTCCGGCCACCAGCCCCAGTCGCCGATGAAGTCTGGGCGCTGGTTCGGTGGCGAGTCACCGTAGGCTAAACTGTTCTCGGTGGCGCGCTCGACCTCACGAATGTCGAGGTCGAAGCCAATCTTCTGTAGGTTTGCCTGCATCAGCTGTGCGATCTGCTTGGTGATGTCGCTACCGCTGGAGATCATCCAGGAGAACTTCTCACCCGCATTGAATTTCTTGCCGATGAGGTCCTTAGCTTTGTTCAGGTCCGTGTCGTAGATGAAGATGTTCTTGTCGTAGCCTGCCGTGGTTGGTGTCAACGGACCGCCCGCTTTGTCGAGCAGACCTTGGTAAACGCCTTGACGAACATCGTTATAGGGGAACGCATAGCAGAAACCCGTCCGCACATCCACATCCGCGAGTCGGTCGCCGAAATTCATGATAGTCCAGTTGGCGTTGGTCGTCGGATAGTCGATGGCCTGCAGCTTCCCGGCCTTCTTGATATCGGAGTAGGACTGCGGGTTGAGGCTGTTTGTCAACGCATCAGCCGATCCACCTTCGACCAGCTGTCGCCGCGTCGCCGTATCCTCGACGATACGCATGACGATCTTGTCGAAGTGATTGCCGTCCCAGCCTCGATAGTAGTCGGTGAACTTCTCGAGGATGATCTGCTGATTCGGATCGATGCTCGAGACCTTGTAAGGTCCCGTTCCAACCATGTTCTGGACGAACCACTTGTGCGCCCACTCGTCGTCAGACGTCTTGTTCTTGTTGACGGCGTCCATGCTGACGATGAACGGACCGTACTGCGAAGCGATGGCCGCTTCGAAGATCGGGTTGGGCGTCTTTAGCTTGAACTTTACGGTCTTGGCGTCCGGCGCGGTGATGTCGGTGTCCGGATTGTCGATAAAACGGCCGACAACGTCGTGCGGGCCGAGCCCCATCTTGACTAGACGCTGGAACGCGAATACCACGGCGTTCGCGTCGCAGACGCTACCGTCGTGGAATTTAATGTTGTCGTACAGGGTGAAAGTCCATTCCGAACCGTCGCTGTTCGGTCCCCATTCCTTGGCCAACATCGGCTGATAGTCGAAGGTGCTGTTGCCCTTGAGGCGGATGAGCATCTCGTACGTGCCGAAGAAGGCGCAGCTCGCCAGGCTGTCGTAGGCCGACTGTGGATCGAAGTCCGATATGTTCCCGTCGAACAGGACGGTGAACGTCCCCCCGTTGATCGGCGTACCACCGGTGAGTCCACCGCCACTCCCGGGTGAGGCGGATGCCCCGCCCGATGTGCCGCTCGTCGCCGCAGACGTCGCGGCTGACGAACTGGTGGAGGTCGAGTTTGATCCCCCTCCGCCGCCACTGGTTGCGGTGGATTTGTTGGAGCTGCCACACGCGGCGAGCACCCAACCAATCGTGGAAACAGACAGCCCCATGGCGAGACCACGCTTGATGATCTCCCGACGAGACATACGCAGCTCCGACGCTGCGGCAATCAGGTGAACAGCACGGATATCATTATCCGGCATGGATGATCTCCTCCTCCTGCCGATTTGGCAGCCCGTCAGATCACTGACCTAGATATCCACAACCGACTGTTGAATTGCCTGGGTTTCTTTGTGGCCAATACGTTACTTGTCATACGACGACGTTGTCAAGGGAACGAGCTCGACGTATTCAAATTCACCGCACACAACAGGTCCGCCGCGGCCGGTCGACCCGAGAGCGGAATGCGCTGACTGTGGTCAATATTCATCCGGCAACGACTCCTGGGGCCGAGCTTACCGCTGGTTAGCGCAAGCGAGGGTCAAGCGCGTCGCGCAGTCCGTCACCGAGAAGATTGACGGCGAGAACCGTGATCAGGATAAGCAACCCCGGGAAAAAGGCGAGGAACGGGGCACTGATGACGTAGTTCTGGGCGTTGGTGAGCAAGTTGCCCCAACTGGGCGTAGGCGGTTGGATACCGAGGCCGAGGAAGCTGATTGCGGCTTCAGACGTCAGATGGATGGCAACGATGAGTGTTCCGGTGACGATGATGGGAGCCATGGCGTTTGGGAGGATGTGGCGCAAGACGATCCGAGGCACTGAGCAACCGCTTGCCCGTGCAGCCTCTATGTAGTCTCGACTCTTCAAGGCGAGGAATTCACCACGAACCAGACGTGCGAGAACCGGCCAATCGAAAAGCCCGAGTATCAGCAAGATGCTGGTTGCCGACGGCCGCGCCACGGCGGCAGCCAGGATCAGCAACAGCAAGAAAGGGATGGTGAGGATGAGCTCGATCAGGCGGTCAATGACGACGTCAACCCAACCGCCGAGATAGCCGGCCAACATGCCAAGCACCGTTCCGATGGCAGTCGAGAGGATGGCCGAAGAGAAGGCGACCCAGAGCGAGATTCGACCGCCATAGACGGCCCGAGCGAACGCATCGCGGCCAAACTCATCCCGTCCGAACCAAAGGCCGAACGAAGGCTTGGCGAACGTCGCGTCACGCACCTGATTTAGCGCGTCGCTATACGGCATCCAGAGTGGCGCCGAGAAGGAAACGACCGTCAGCGCCACGAGCACAGCCAGCGCGATCAGCGCCAATGGGTTGCGGATGAACCGTTGCCAGACGGTTGCGCCTCTACGCACCTCGACCAGGACATTGACGCCCTCGACTTGCGGACTAACGGCATCTTCGGCAATCAAATCGCTCATGCCGCAAATCTCATTTACAGCTCGATTCTCGGGTCCACGAAACGATAGCAAAGATCGGCGAACAGATTGCCGGCCACAATCAACACTGCCGAGAACATCACCATATCGAGCACGACCGGCGTGTCGCGCTTGCTGGCCGAATCGACAATGAGCTTGCCGAGCCCATTCCAGGCGAAGATCTGTTCGGTGATGATCGCGCCCCCCACCAGAGTGGGAAGACTGAGGCCCAGCAGCGTGATGATCGGCATCATGGCGTTACGACACGCATGCCTGAGCAGCACCGCGCGATTCGCCAGCCCCTTGGCGTGTGCGGTCCGCACGTAATCCTGACGCAGCACTTCGAGCATCGAGGAACGCATGTAGCGCGACCATCCCGCGGTGTTTACCACGGTCAGGACGGTGACCGGCATCGCCAAATGCTTGAGATGGTCGAATATGTTGATCGGTTGGCCAATCGTCTGGGTGCCGCCGGTCGGTAGCCAGTGGAGATCGACTGAAAAGAGCAGTATCAACATGATGCCGAGCCAGAAGGTAGGTAATGCGATGCCGATGAAGCTCAGGAGGGTCACCACGTGATCGATCAACGAATACTGCTTGACCGCCGAGATCACCCCGATGGGAATGGCTAAGAGGAGTGAAAAGAGCGTTGCCAGCCCAACCAGTTCAACGGTGCGCGGTAGGCGTTCGACGATGATCGTGCTGACTGGCCGTCGCTGAATGACCGACGTGCCAAGATCACCGTGTGTCCAGTTCCCGACGATGCGGAGATACTGACGGTACCACGGGAGATCCAGTCCGAGATAGTGCCGGTACTGCTGAACCTGCTGCTCGTTGGCCCGCTCGCTGATCGCGAACTGCGAGGCATCTCCTGGCGCGAGATAGATCATGAGAAAAACGACGATTGAGATCCCGACCAGCAACGGAATGGCTTGGAGAAGGCGCCTGACGACGTATCGACCCATGGTTCATTCCTGACAGAAGCCAGGCGCCTTGGGGGCGCCCGGCCTGAATTCGTCTCGCTCCGACCAACCGCGCATCTATGCCGTGCGCCACAGCTTCCAGGTATCCCAGTACTGCCACATGGCGTTTGGCTGGTACCCCGAAAGGTTGGGCTTCACCAGAATCAGGTCACGCGGGAAGCCAAACCAGAATGCGTTCATGTCATCAGCGATAATGGCCTGGAACTGCCACAGAAGGTCCTTTTGCTTCTTGAGGTCAGGCTCGCGGATGATCTGATCGAGCAATTTGTCCGCATCAGCGTTGCTCCACGACCCACGATTTTGTCCCTGGGGATTCGTTTGCGGTGACCAGGCACTGTGGTAGTAGCTATAGTCGCTGAATCCCGCGAAGAGGATGCGACTGTAGAAGTTGAGGTCCCAGTCGAACGTCTTCTGCCAGCGTTGCTTCAACGCCGCCGACTCGAGGGTATCGATCTGCATGTTGATGCCGAGCTTGCGGAAGTCTTCCTGCACCGAGACGGCGATCTTGTCTACCGGATACTGATTGGTGTTCAGGACGATCGCGTTGAGCGAAATCTGCTTCCCGTCGCTGCCGACCAAATTGCCGCTGCCATCCTTCTTGTACCCAGCGGCGGCGAGCATCTGCTGCGCCTTATCCTGGTCATAGTCGGGACTCTTCAGATCAGTGTCGTAGGCCCAGGGAAACGCGATCGTGCCGATCTTTGTTTCGTCGACAAACCCGTGGAAGATCGCGTCCGCATAGCCCTTGCGATCGATGCCGGTCGAGAGCGCCTGGCGTACAGCCTTGTTATTCAGGAAACCGGGGCTGGCCGCCTTCGGATTCTTGAAGTTGATCCAGGCGCACATGAAGGCCACGGCGTAGGCGCTGTAGAGCAAGCCATCCTGATTCTTGACCTGATCCACATCGGTCGCGGTCACCGGCCAGAGAAGGTCGGTTTCGTTATTGAGCCAGGCCGTCAGGCGATCCTGTGACTGATCGATCTCCTTGAAAATCAGCTTGCTGAAGTGCGGCGGATTCTGGAAGTATTTGTCGTTCCGCTCGTACTGCAAGTTGGGCGGGCTCGACCCAGGCTCGTACTTCACCTGCTTCCACTGGCCGGTCCCGATCAGCATCTGATTCTGATAGTCGAATCCCTTCAGCGTCTTGGCGCCGTTCTCCCCCTTGCCGGAATCCCAATACGGTCCCAGCTGCTTCTTTTGCAGGATGAACTGGTTGGCCGCGTTCAGTACCCAGTCGCCGGAAGGATCGGAAAGCGGAAACTTAACTGTCTGGGCATCGACGACAACCGGGTCGTCCTTCATCAGCACGAAAAACCGCGCCACGCCACTCTCGGGATCGTCGCGGTAGGTAATCATCGAGAAGGCGACATCGTCGGCAGTCAGCGGCGTGCCGTCGTGCCAGGTGACATCCGACCGCAGCTTGTAGGTGTAGGTCTTGCCGTCGGGCGTGATCTCCCAACTGGTCGCCAGCCACGGCTTCGGGTCAAGTGTGTACTCATCGATCCAGGCGAGTGGGTCGTAGACCAGCGTGTACGGCGTGTACGAATTCAACGCTGTGGGGTTCAGATCACTCAAATCTTCAGAGCGAATGATCGTGAGCGTATCGGAGTCGGTTGGAGTGCCGGTGTACTTCGGATACGGATCAGTAATCAGCTTCAGCTTTCCGAGCGAAACCTGCCCGGTGGTCGTTGCTGTCGATGGTGTAGCGGCGCTAGACGCACTTGACGCGGATGTCGCAGCGGATGTCGCAGCGGGTGTCCCGACGCCGGTGTTCGGCGCTGCGGACGGCGCGGGTGCCGCGAGGTTCACAGTGGGAGTTGGACTTGCCGACGACTTACCGCCGCAGGCGGCCAGCAGAGCCATCGCCGTAGCCGCGCCGCCATACACGAACGAGCGCCGGTTGATTCGAGAGCGGTGCAGTGCGTTCATGATGGGGAGATACAAGTCGTGAGCCTCGGGAGCGTCAACTCTGGAATTCAATCTCGATTGATCATTCTCCACTTTGCTGTCCCCTCTTCAGATGTGGTCGACCACCACCAGAAATGTCAGCGTCATGCAGTGAACAGGGGCAAACTGGGCGCTCTTCTTCTCCTCCTTTTGCGGTTACGACTCATCGTTGCGGACATGTGCGCGCAAATTGAATCAATATCCTTGGCTTGTTTGTGATCGATGTCGCCATACATTACTGATACCAGTGGTGAATGTCAAGAACGCTACGGTATGCGGAATGAGCATTCTAGCCATCGGGCACGATCCGCCGACCGGCGGAGAACTGGGGCGCAATGTGTCAATTGCTTCACCATGTTCGTGTATGCGTATCAGTTGGCGAGAAACGAATCGATGAAAAGATTTGAGTCGTGTCAACTGCCAAACTTGCCAACTCGGCAGTCCTATCGCCCTGATGTTCCCAGATTCACAATAGACGTCATCAGAGGGGCTAGATTAACGCCGCGGCATGCTTTATTGTTCGCAGCATCGGGTTGGCATGGTGCAAGAGGGAGGTCGGGACGACAGTACTCGCGCTCACCTTCGATGCGAACCGACGGCAACGTCGTTCCTGGTGGCGTCAAATTCGGCGCCAGGAATGATCGCCACGCGGCAGCGACGTGCTACGATGTTGGCAGCAGCCACACGTCAGGACCAGCGAGGGTCTCACGGAATCGTCGCTGAGGTCGAGGAATTGCGACTTATGGTCGCTTGTACAAGGAGGGGCTTAATGGGCGACGTCGCCGGTACCAGCGTCAATGCTCCCACACTCGAAAAAGACGCTCTGGAACACGTTTGGATTCACACTACGGAATGGGTGCGACTGGCCGAGCAGGACGGACTGCGCGTATTCGATCATGCGCACGGCAGCATTCTCGTAGACGTCCACGGCAACGAGTATATCGATGGCATCTCCGGCCTGTGGGTGGTCAACGCCGGCCACGGTCGACAAGAGATCGGTGACGCAATGGCCGAGCAGGCGGGCAAGCTCGCGTATGCGTCGAGCGCGTCATACACGACCGTGCCGGCCGTCG
Source organism: uncultured Chloroflexia bacterium (assembly GCA_963815715.1). GTDB lineage: Bacteria > Chloroflexota > Chloroflexia > Thermomicrobiales > Thermomicrobiaceae > CALAGB01. Next base: position 476,407 of record CAWFHU010000003.1, read on the forward strand.
AGCTAGCGAATAAGCTCGCGTCGCTCACACCCGGCGATTTGAATCGCATCTACTTCTGCTCCGGTGGCTCCGAGGCGGTTGAGAGCGCGGTCAAGATCGCCAAGCAGGTCCAGGCCATGCGTGGCTTCCCGAAGCGCTACAAGATCATCGCGCGCCGTGGCAGCTACCACGGCATGACGATGGGCGCGTTGAGCCTCACCGCCATGCGCAACGAGACCTACTTCGGCCCGTTCATGTACGGTGTCTATCACACTCCGTCGCCGAACCACTATCGGAACGACTTCGGTCTTGAGGGCGAAGCGGGCGACATCATGTGCGCCAATTATGTCGAGCAGGAAATCATCAATCAGGGACCTGAGACGGTCGCGGCCGTCATCGGTGAGCCGATTTCTTCCTCGAATGGTTTGCACGTCCCGTCGCCGAAATACTGGCAGCGGCTGCGCGAGATCTGCGACAAGCACGGCGTGCTGCTGATCATGGACGAGGTCATCAACGGCTTCGGCCGCACCGGCAAGATGTTCGCGACCGAGCACTTCGGCATGCAGGCGGACCTGATGACGATGGCGAAAGGCCTCTCATCTGGCTACGCACCAATCGCTGCCGTGGCGGTCAGCGACCGAGTGTTCGACACCTTCAAAGACAAGAAAGACGTAGCCCTCGGCCACCTCCTCACCTTCGGCGGCCAGGCGGTTGCCTGCGCGGCCGCGCTCAAGAACCTGGAGATCTTCGAGCGCGAGGGGCTCGTGCAGCAGAGCGCCGAGAAAGGCGACTACATCTACGAGCGACTCGAAGGGCTGCGCAGCCACCCGAGCGTCGGCGACGTTCGTGGCCTCGGACTCTTCTGCGCTGTTGAGATCGTCCAAAACAAGGAAACCAAGTCGAAGTGGTCCAAGGAATCTGAATTCACCAAGAAGGTCGATGAGCGCATCAACGCGAAGGGCATGCTTACCCGCACCTGGGATGTCCTCCACGTCGCCCCGCCGCTCACGACGACCAAAGAGGAACTCGATCGCATCGTCCAGATCATCGACGAGAGCCTCAGTGAGACCGAAGCGGAGTACGAGTCGGAGCTCGGGAAGTAGCGTTTCAGTCCATACATCGGAATTGTTGATCGTCCGAACGGAGCCACAGTGGCTCCGTTCGGCGTCTCCCGGTGCGGAACCTGCGATGATCCGATGACGACTTACGTTTGGGGGCCGCGATGATCGCACGAGTGTGGAAGGGTTGGACCACGCCAGAGAATGCCGACGCCTACGAGCGTTTCGTGCGCGGCTCGGTGCTGCCCGAGCTGGAGCACATCGAGGGATTTCGCGGCGGCTACATCTTGCGTATGCCTTTAGATGACGAGGTCGAGTTCATGGTGATGACGACGTTCGAGTCGATCGACGCCGTGCGTGCCTTTGCGGGGGACGACTATACGGTACCGGTGATCGAGCCGGAAGCACGTCAATTGCTCTCGCGGGCCGAATCGGTCGCACGACATTACGACTTAAAGCTGGCGCCAGACGTGGCGTGAGTATGTGGACGCGCGCCATTGCGCGACCGACGTTTCAAACTCCGCTGACTGACAGGATCGACGGAATCGGCGCGAAGGGTCTCGCAGCGATTATCCGGCTTGGGTTGGTAGCGGCGGATTCCTATTGGAGGCGCTGTCGCTGGTAGCAGTCCCGACAATAAACCGGCCGCCCGTTGCGTGGCTCGAACGGCACCATCGTCTCCTGGCCACACTCGGCGCAGACGGCTGGGTAAAGTCGACGCTCCGCACGCGGTGCACCGACACCCCCGAGATCCCCGTTTTGGCGCGATTGCCGCCTGGATGCTCGACAGGTTGGACAACGCGCGGGCTCGACAAACCCGCGTTCCAGATAGAACGCCTGCTCGCCGGCGGTGAAAACGAAGTTCTCACCACAGTCCCTGCAAACAAGCGTCTTGTCCCCGACAGACATGAGTCGCTACTCCTTAGCTCGTACGTTGTAACCCGGAAACTCCGAACATTCTGATCCGTACGACAGAGCCAGGTGGTAGTCGATAACTCGCCCACCAAGCAGCCGCTGACAATCGAACGCAGTAAGCCGGAATTCTTGTTCACCAGTATATGGGTGTGCTGCGGAATACGCAACTGTGTGTCATTCAGCTAGCGAAAACACAACTTATCGAGCGATTCAGAAGCGCTGCCGCATCAATTGGCCCGATATGCGGAGGTCGTCGGTTCCGCGACCAGCGTCACTCTGGAGCGAAGTGGGGAGCGCGACGACCGAGTGATGGCGGACTTCGGACGGTGCGAAGGGGGAGGCGTGTTAGACGAGGACGTCTTTGAGCGCGCGAAAATGTTGTGCGTCATGCTCGTCAAGGCGCTCGATGAGCGACTCGAGTGTGATGGAGCCAAGCTCAGGGTGACGAGCCGTTCGCTCCCACTCGGCGTCTTCGAGTGCGTCAAGCCGATTGACCAGCGTCTCGCGCACGTTCTCGAACTCCTGCGCAGCCTTGTGCGGATCCTCGGCGTGATAATCGCGTTCGATCGCGCGTACGTCGGTGTCGAAGATGTCGAGCTCCGGGTCCTCTTCCTGCAGCATCAACGCTACTCGATCGAGCGAGACCTCGTCTAAATCTTTCAAGTGCGCGATGTGCTCCACAGCCCCCCAGGCGCCGCCAATTCCGGCTCGTTTCAGATTCTCATCCGGCTCTTCGTCGATGAGGCGTTGAATGCGCTCCGGCAGCCGTCCCATGCGTTCGAGCATCTGCTTATGATCGGCTGGCATCGGCAAGCGCTCCTTTCGGCTCGCTGGCAGCTGGCAGAACGCGACGGCCCATTCCGTAGGCAACCGCGGCCTCGGCCAGCACGCGCGTTGGATCAACCAACGGCACCGGCACATCCGCCTCCGTCACAATCAGCGGAAGCTCGGTGCAGGCCGCGATGAGGACGTCCGCGCCACGGGCGATGAGTCCGAGGGCCGCATCGACCAGCAGCTCGGTTTGGGCTCGTCCGACGAGACCCGACTTGACGTCGGCGATAGCTCGGGAAACGCGGTGCTGACCCGCTTCATCCGGAGCGATCGATCCAAGCCCATGCCGCTTGAACTGCTCCTGGTACAGATTGGCAGCGACAGTCCCTGCCGTCGCCAGGATCCCGACCGTGCAGCCGGGCCATCGAGTGGCGATCGTTGTCGCCGTCTCCTCGATCATACTCACAAGCGGCACCGAAACGTGTGGGGCGACGCGAGGGAGGAACGCATGCGCCGTATTGCATGGAACGACGATGAAGTCAGCTCCGGCGCGCTCGAGTCGCTGCGAACCCGCGACGAGGAGCGGAGTTGGATCGGCACCCCCATGAAGAAGCGCGTCACTCCGATCCGGTACAGCAGGATTCGACTCGATGACGACGTGGAGATGGTCTTGATCTCGCCGTGCCGGCGTGGCCTCAATTATCTTGCGATAAAGGTCGACGGTCGCGAGCGGCCCCATGCCACCTAGCACGCCGACGATCATACGTTGTTCCAACGGACTCGCCCTCTCCTAGGTGATCTCGATGGGCACTTCCCGAACGTCACCATCCACACAAAATGCCCGTGCTTCTGGTGGCTCGGTGGCAAACGAGACAATCACCATGAGCTGTTCTGGATAGTTCGCGTTATTCAGGTCAGTCTCTGACGGCGTTGGCTTGCTTCGCGGATGCGAATGGAACAGCGCCCCCAGCCACCATTCGTTCCGATCGATATCGTTCAAAGCCTCGACAACTTCCGCCAGGTCCATATTGTAGCGGGTTCCGCTCGCGTCCGTGTTCGTTCCCGGATAGACCCTGACCGCTTCTCCATTGTGAAACGCGATCATCCCGCAACCTTCGAGTGGCAGCTCAGCGCGAAGATGATCGATCATCACCTGATACAGACGCGACGATATGCGCATCGTCGCCAGTTCGCTCTCACTGGAGTCGACACTCTCGGAGCGATTTGCGAGGTTGTGGTCAGACATCTCCTAGCGCCCTCGGTACAATCGAACGTGACAGACGTCGACGGACTCCACCAGCGGGCTAATCGCCGCCCAGCGATGGATGCTCCACGAACGGCGGAGTTGACGAGAGGCGGGCGCATTATGTTTGTCGATTTGAGCTTCTTTGAGGTTGAAGAGGGTCACCAGCGATCCTTCGAACGAGATTTCGGAACTATCGTCAAGCACGCAGGTGAAACAGTCGGCTGCATTACGTCGGAGCTCATCCGCATGGATGAGGACTTTCACTACGCCTGGGTCGAGCGCTGGGAGACGCGTGAGGAGCACAACAATTTCAACGAAATCCTCTTTGGCCAGCTCCTGCCTGAACTCCCAGACATTGGACGGTATGCGTCGCGACTCGTCGAGCGGGATGCCAAAGGTTACGTCGTCGTGTGAGGTGCATCTTCTCGGCGCTCGACGACCACCTGTACGCCGCCCAAGAATTGCATTCGCGTCAATGATGCCAGCGATGTGTATGGAACGGTGACTCGTAGGGCTGGCCGCGACTCACCCTGGATACGCGACCTCTTCGAAACGACCAACGGGCGGCAACGGACCGTCGATTAACGGCAAGGCGTAGCGACGGAATGCGTCGGTCACCGAATGTCCGCTCGGGCCCGATGAACTCGTCGGGCAACAGACGCTCTCGATTGGCGACCTGCTCGAGCGGCACCGAGCCGACTCGCGCGCGGTATGGACGCTCGCTGATTCGCTCGAGGCTGATCATGACGCCAGATCCACCGCGCAACAACAGTTCAACGGCCTCGGTGCCGACCATCACCGCTTCCGACAAATCCGTTTCGGCAACACTGTCGATGAACATGCGCGAAATAGTTCCGGGCTTATCAAATCGAGCCTTCAGCCCCAGTCTATCCTCGATGGCCCGGGCGAGCGCTGGGCCGGGACCGGGAACGTACGGATGCCCGAAGGCATCGACCCAGTTCACGTCGCCCCCACCGATCGGTTGGCCGGTGACGTCCCGCAGCGTTTCAGGGACGATCGCTACCACCATGCGGTGCTGCTCCCAGACACGCTGAACGTCATCGAGAAAGTGGTCCAGATCACGCGGCGGGCGCTCGGGAAAGTAGATCAGCTGCGGCGCCTGATTGGCCTGTTCTTGTCCGAGCGCGCAGGACGCGGCCACCCAACCAGCATTACGACCCATCACCTCGATCAACTTGACTGGGTAAAGTCCGGCCGTGGCCTCGGTATCCAGCCCGGCGTCGCGTGTCGCAAGCGCCAAAAAGCGGGCGATCGAGCCGTAGCCGGGACAGTGATCGGTGCCTGGAAGATCGTTGTCGATCGTCTTGGGGATACTTACGACCTGGAGATCGTATCCAGCGTCGGCAGCCAAACGACTCAGTCGTAAGGCCGTGTCAGCCGAGTCATTCCCGCCAATGTAGGCGAAGGCGCGGATGTCGTGGGCACGAAAGATCTCGAGCACGCGTACAGCATCCTCGTCGTCGAGCTTGCGACGCGAGGTGCCCAGCGCCGCCGACGGAGTTCGCTTGACGCGCGCGAGGACGGAGGAGGACTGGCGGCCGAGATCGAGGAAGGATTGTTGAAGCACCCCCTCGATGCCGTTGCGCGCGCCAATAATGGCGTCAAAGCGGCCCGAGCGCTGCGCGGCTTCGATCGCTCCGACCAGGCTCCCGTTGATGACCGCCGTCGCGCCGCCCGACTGCGCGATCAGCAGATTACCCGCTACGCCCAATTCCCATCCTTACCATGTCTAGACCGCCGCGAAAGTCACGAGCGAACGACCCGAGAACCGCCGACGTTCAGCGCACACGATATCCGCCGGCCGAGATCTCGTCTCGATCCCCAGTGATCACCGTTACATTACCCGATTCATCGTTGCGTTCGTCGTGACGTGGAGCGTTGACGGAACCGTCCGTTTCTTCCGTATGCACGAAGACCGGTCCCAGCACGAACATCGAAACCAATCCGAATCGCCCGTCAGGTCGCTTGATCTCGACTCCGGTGATCCGCAGGTTACCGACACGTGCGTCGGTCGTCACAAAGCGCTGCAGCAACGTGCTCAGACGTGGGCCGAGGATGATGGCCGCCAGCAGACCGATGACGAATGGAAACCAGGTTAGTTCCCGCAGCACCACCAATGCCACGATGAAAACGATCGCCATGACGAGCTGTGACGCGATCAAACTGGTGCCGCAGCGCGGATGAATCGCCAGACGCCGCTCGCCCGCCTGGAGCCGACGCAAGCCTTCCTGCGATGCCGAGGCGACCAGATCCGGCGGAGCGCCACCCTGGATGGTGAAGCCGCCCGATTCGGCCAGACCGGCCAGCCGCGACGGTCCAAGCCGCTCTTCGATGACGTTGATCGTGGCGTGCTCGAGGGCGTGATTCTTCCTTAGGCGCGAGTCACGCAACAGGACGCGGAACTGTGCCGGTGCGGTGAACAACGTGACCAGTGACGCGAGCGTGAACCCAATCGTGGACACGATGACGAGGAGGAGGACAAAGAAGAAGGCCAGAACGGCCAACAGAAACAGGAACATGCTCTCTCGCATTCAGGCCGGACGACGATGCCCAGCCACTCGGTAAAGTTTGCCACAGTCCTGCAGGGTAGAATGAGTCGAATCGCAAGAGACAGCGTCGACAAGTTGGACATTGACGGGAGCGCGTATTGACCAATCGCGATACACCTTCGTCCGGATTCGTTCAGGCCGGCACCGGCCGGATCCACTATGACGTGCGTGGATCGGGCTCACCCGTGCTACTGATTCATGCCGGCATCGCCGACAGCCGCATGTGGACGCCGCAGCTCGACGCGATCGCGGCCGATCATCGCGTGGCACGCCTCGACCTGCGTGGATTTGGAGAGACATCGACCGGTCCGGAGGAGTTCTTCGACTGGGAGGACGTCGCCGCGGTATGTGGTGAGCTGTCGCTTTCGGAGATGGTCGTGGTGGGTGCGTCCATGGGCGCACGCGTCGCGGTGGAGTTCGCGCTGCAACGACCGGATCTCGTGCGCGGCCTTGTGCTGGTTGCTCCGGGAATCTTCTTTCCGGACGAGGCGCGCTCCGCATCAATCACCGCCAGCTGGAGCGAGATGGGGGAGGCATTCGAAGCCGGAAAGCCCGAGAGAATGCGCGAGATCGAGCTGAGCATGTGGGTAGACGGCCCGACACGCTCGTCAGATCGTGTAGACCCGGAACTGCGACGAGCCGTGGACGAGATGAACGCACGAGTCTACGAGCTGGAATCGAGCGCGGAGGGACGCCAGGCGCTGTCTCCACCGGCCGTCGAGCGGCTGGGCGAGATTACCGTTCCGACCCTGATCATCGTCGGTGCCGAGGATCAGCCGGATATCATTCGGATAGCCGATCGGCTGGTTGCGGAGATTGCCAAGGCCCGCTTGGTGACGTTCGAGAACGCCGCGCACATGCTCTCGATGGAACAGCCAGAACGTTTTAGTGAGCTGCTGCTGCAGTACCTTCGCGATCTTCAGGCCGGCTGACCCAGTCGTCGAGATACGCAACGAGGCGTCTCGTCATGAGATGAGACGCCTCGGAGTGTCGCACTGAACTGGTGGACCGGATTTAGGAAACGCGCTCTTCCTCACCGTAATCCGGCTCCGGCGACTTCATGCGGCTGTCGTACATGTCGATTGCCTTGACAATGGCGCCGGCCACATTCTGGCAGAAGCGATTAAATTCCTGCTCGCTCATCTGGCCGGGTGCGGACGGCAAACCGCGCTTGATCTCGCTCACGAGCTGGCTCGCGTCGATGTTGTGCTCGATGTCTGGCATCGATGTCCCCTTTCCTGCGAGTCTTTACTCCCGCATGGTGCGCGCCCTGATTATCGCCGAGGTACATGAAGCGCATCAATCACTCTGTTAGTTAAGAAGGAACGAGGCCGGAAATGATTCCGGCCTCGTTGCCTTTGTCAGCACTAGGCTGACGGATCTTTCGTGATCGGCGGGCTCGCCCGCGAGAATCGATGAAAGAAGATTAGAAGATGACTGCCTTATCGACCGTGCGACGGATGACTTCGAAGTCTCGTCGCGCCTCGGAAGCGCTCGGGCCACCCTGGTAGCGGCTGCGCGCGATCGTTCCGTAATAGCTCTCGAACGCATTGTCGCGGGCCTGGTTCGCGGTCAGGAAGTGCATGAACTTTGAGATTGCCGACATTGTGTGATTCCTCCTGCATAGCTGGGCAATTCGCATATCGCCCCAACACTGAGATTATAATATCACCATATCGCGATACTGTCAAGTGGTCGTACGAACATCGTTTTCCGGCCTTGCGACCACGTCATTACCTGACTATGATGCGATCCATGACCCTTGGTATCGTCAGGCAGGAGCCCCTGTAAATGGACAAGCTCATCCTCTCCGTCGCCACCACCGGCAGCCGCACCTCCCGCAAGCAAACGCCGTACGTTCCGATCACCCCGGAGGAGATCGCCGAGCAGGCCATCGCCTGCTATGAGGAAGGCGCCGCCATCGTCCACATTCACGTGCGGGACGACGATGGCAAGGTCACGTGCGATCCTGCGCGCTACGCCCGCGTAGCCGAGATCATCGAAGCGCGAGGCTGCCCGATCATCGTCAACATGTCGACCGGCGGCGGAGCGGGCATCGTCTCGGACGAAGAGCGTATGAACCCCGTGCGTTTGAGTCCCGAAATTGCCTCATTCGATTGCGGCTCGGTCAATTTCGGCGAGGGCGTCTTCATCAATTCCCCATCCTTTCTCGATACGCTGGCCGATCGCATGAACGAGTACCGGGTCAAGCCGGAGATTGAGTGCTTCGACAGTGGGATGATCGAGAACGCCAAGCAGCTCATCGCGCGCGGGTTGCTGACTCCGCCCTTCTGGTTTCAATTCGTGCTCGGCGTGCGCGGTGGGGCTCCAGCCACGCCGGATCAGCTGGTCCACATGGTCAATCAGCTGCCGCCCGATTCGCACTGGTCGGTCTGCGCCATCGGTCGCTACCAGCTGCCGATGAACGTCATGGCCATCGCCATGGGCGGACACGCACGCACGGGGCTGGAGGACAACATCTATTACTCGTATCGGAAGTTGGCTGAAGGCAACCCGCAGCTCGTGGCGCGTGTGGCGCGCATCGCTCGCGAGTCCGACCGCGAACTGGCGACTCCCGATGAAGCGCGTGAGATGCTGGGACTGCCGAAGCACGGGGCGGCCTGATGCGCATCATCGCGGCGGAGCTCTCGCACGAGACCAACACGTTCAGCAGCGTCCCGACGGATCTCGCCGCGTTCGAGCGCGCCGGAATCCATCGCGGCGAGCACATCACGCGCTATCTGGCCGAAACCGCCACGCCCTTTGCTGGATTCATCGACGGCGCGCGGGCACACGAATTTGAGCTGATTCCGCTGATCGCCGTCTGGGCGACGCCATCTGGAATGGTGACAGGGGACGCGCTCGGCACGCTGCTCGATGAGATCATCGCCGGTATCCAGAGCCATCTGCCGGTCGACGGCGTGCTGCTCGGTCTGCACGGGGCCATGGTCTCGGAGCTCGACCCAGACGGCGACGGCTACATTCTAGAGCGCGTACGGCACGCGGTCGGTCCGGAAGTCCCGGTCGTGGCGACGCTCGATCTGCACGCAAACATCAGCCAGCGCATGGTCGATGGCGCGGACGTCCTGGTTGGATTCGACACCTACCCACACATCGATCAGCGTGAGCGCGGACGTGAAGCCGCCGATCTTCTCGTCGCGATGATTCGAGGCGAGACCAAACCGACCGCAGCGCTGACCAAGCCACCTATGTTGCCAACCTCGCAGAATATGCCGACCGCACGCGAGCCGATGAAGTCGATAATCGCTCGCGCTCACGAGCTCGAGGATCGACCCGAGGTGCTCAACGTTACCGTCGCGGGAGGATTTCCGCCCGCCGACGTAGCCGAGGCGGGGTTCAGCGTAATCGTCACCACCAACGGCGATCCCACTTTGGCGCGATCGCTGGCGGACGAACTGGCCGAGTTCGCCTGGAACCGACGTGAAGAGTTCCTCGGTGGCGTGACGAGCTTCGACGACGCCATCGTGGCCCTTCAGTCGATCGATTCAGGGCCGCTGGTGCTGGTCGATATCGGTGACAATCCCTGGACCGGTGGGCCCGGCGATAGCTCCGAGCTGCTTCGTTTCCTGCTCGCACAGAACGTCCGCGACGCCGCCCTCGCACTGATCAAAGACCCGGAGTCAGTGGCGCAGTGCATCGAGGCTGGTGTTGGATCCGAGGTCACGCTGCGGCTGGGTGGCAAGACCGACCGGCTGCACGGCGATCCGATTCTGGTGGACGTCTACGTCCGCATGCTCTCGGACGGCAGTTACGTCAACGCCGGTCCGATGCACGCGGGCGTGCGCGTCAATCTCGGACGCACGGTGGTGGCCGTCTGCAACGGCATCGACGTCCTGATCACGGAGCATGCCGAGACGCCGATCGATCTCAATATCTTCCGCTCGCACGGCATCGAGCCGACGCGCAAACGCGTCATCGCGCTCAAGGGGAAGGGGCACTTCCGCGCCTCATTCGAGCCAATCGCCGAACGGGTGGTCCTGGTTGAAGGACCGGGAATCACCGGCTCGGACCTCTCGCGCCTTCATTTCGAGGAAGTGCGCCGCCCCATCTGGCCGCTCGACGACGTGGAGTGGCCGTAGAGCTAAAGCTCGACTTCCTCAGCTCCGAACCTCAGAGAAGATCTTGATTGGAGATATCCGCGCGGTCGTTTCGTAGGGGAGCACCTCGTGTGCTCCCGGCGTAGGGGTGCCGCATTTAAGCGTCGAAGGCACCACGTTACCCCACGCATTGTGTCAATCACCGACGTCAGTAAGCGCCCAAAATTTCGGGAGCAGACAAGCTGCTCCCCTACAAACCTCGTCGAGAATTGCGCAGGATCACTCTCCCGCGCATCCGAAACCTTAGCGCAACGTTAAAAAGACGAGAGGCCTGTCTGGTGGGCCAGGCCTCTCGCGGGATAAGGGGGAGAGTAGGGGGTGGGCAGCGGCGCGACTCGCTGCCCGGGGGTTAGGTGTTATCTGGTGATGCGGCGAGCGTCACGGTCACCGACATGGTGTTGCCGTTGCTCGCCCGATAGACCTCCAGGGTCACTTGGTCACCCACTTTGTGATGGAACAGCACGTTTTCGAGTGGGTGATCGCTGTCAATCGCTTGATCGTCAATCTTCGTAATCACATCGTTCTTTTGAATGCCAGCCTGTTCGGCCGGCGATCCCGCCGACACATCGGTGACGACCACGCCGTGATCAATAGAGAGATTGCTGGCCTTCGCCGCTCTCGGCGTCAGCGATTCATACGTGATACCCATATACGGGCGAACGACTTTACCGTTCTGAATGATCTGCGTCGTGATGTCCTTGACCGTGTTGCTCGGGATAGCAAATCCCAGGCCCTCAGCAGTCACGCCAGGCTCTGCCTCGCGTACCGCCGCCGTATTTACTCCGACCACCTGACCGAGCAGATTGAGGAGTGGACCGCCTGAATTCCCCGGGTTGATCGGCGCATCATGCTGCAACATGTTTTCCATGTTGTGACCACTTTCGGTCTGCAGCGTGCGATTCAATGCGCTCACGATGCCCTCGGTCACGGTGTTGGTGAAATCTCCCAGGGCACTCCCAATAGCGATCACGCGATCGCCTGGGCGTAAATTGTCGGAGTCGCCAAGCGGAATGGTCGCGGGCACCGGCCCGTCGAACTTGACAACCGCCAGGTCGGCAAAAGAATCGGTGCCGACGAGCGTCGCCTTCTGTTCTGTTCCATCCGCGAAGATCACCTGGATCTCCTGACTCCCCTCGACCACGTGATTGTTCGTCACCACGTGACCCTGATCATCGATGATGAACCCAGTTCCGGTTCCGGCCGGTTGCAGGTCTCCGCCTCCCAAGAAGCCTTGTGCCTGCTGCTCATTGACGACCGTCACCACCGCGTTGCTGACGCGGTCCACGATGTCGGCAACCGATGCCGCATCGTTTGGGTCCGACGGCAGAGGCGTTACCTCTGCGGTCTTCGTCGCGGTTGCCGTAGACGTCGTTGTGACGCTCGTCGCCGTGGCCGTACCGGGAACGGCGTTGATATTGCTGGCCACACTAACTGGCGTTGGAGACGAACTGGGTGAGATGTAGTACGCGATGAGTCCGCCCGAGATCGCGCCAGCCATCGTTCCGAGTGCGAGCGCCGCCACGGCAACCGTGACGAGAATTCCGAGACTGAATCGGCTCTGCATCTAAATGCTCACCTCTCCAGCCGGCCCGGGGTGTTCCCCCTGACAGTTTTCAATACTGTGCCTTGTCTCTGAAGTCGCCGTTAACTCAACCTGAAAGCAACCTGAATTCCGATTCGCTTGACGGCTCCCCTCCACAATCGCTATTGTTCGGTCGCTGTGGAGACGTTTACCCGACCCCCCATAATGAAACGCGCGCGCGCGATGATTCTCACGCTGCTCCTCCTCATTGCTGGAGCCTGCCAACATTCCACGTCCTCGAACGGGCCGGTCGGGACGCCGAGTGATCCTGGGAACTACCCGAACGGAACGCTCCTGGTCAGCGCAGGTTGGTTGCACGATCATCTGAACGACTCCTCATTGCGTGTGATCGATCTGAGCTCGATAGGCGATTACCGGAGCGGGCACGTTCCCGGCGCGGTACATCTCTGGTGGCAGGATACGATTGAAGTACATAACGACGTCTATGGGATGATGGTAGGGAATTCCGGAGTTGAGCAGATGGTGGAGGATGCTGGCATCACCCCGTCCAGCAAGGTGGTCCTCTACGATGCATCCGGCGGCCGTTACGCCGCGCGCTTCCTCTGGGTGCTGAATGCCAATGGCTTCGCAAACGTCTCGATCCTCAACGGCGGGCGCCAGGCGTGGATAGCTGCCAAATTCGCCCTTTCGACGTCGTCGCCGAACCTACCGCGTGGTCATCTCGACCTGACGCTCGATTACGACGTGCTGGTCAGCGCCGATGGTGTGCAGTCACATTTGAATGACCCCGGGTACGTTCTTGTCGACAACCGGACCGCATCCGAGCTGCAGCAGGCCTGGTACGACAAGCTGCCTCTCGGGCGAATTCCTGGATCGAAAAGCGTCCCCTGGACGGGCATGACGATGAGCGGTGCGGTGCCCTATTACGAGAGTCCAGACTCACTCCTCACCATCTTTCACAACGCGGGAGTGACACCCGATAAAACCGTCATCGTGTATGGGTTGGACGGCGTCACCGCTGCGCAGACCTACTTCGTGCTCAAACTGCTCGGGTACCCATCAGTCCTTCTCTACGACGGATCATGGGCGCAATGGAGCACCGACGCGGCACTGCCGACTGAACCGCTGCCATCGCCGGTCGGTACGTCGACGCCATGATCGTGCAGGTCTTCGACGATCGAACTCGGATGCTCGCGGCAAGGTATGACCGCGCGGAATGAGGGAGTCATCCCGCGCTTCGACTGCGTCGATTTCACGGTCGAGGGACCGATCGCGCCGATCTCTCGTCGTCATTGCGCTGGCGATCGCGTTTGGGTTGATCGTCCTGGCCATCCCGCTGAACGGCATTTCTCCCTGGGCTCATCGCGTTCTGGCCATCGTCTCGACGGCGCTGGTCCTGTGGATCGGCGAGGGGCTCGACATCGCGGTGACGTCGTTGGCCGTGATCGCCTTGCTGGCCATCTTCGGTCCCGGCGAATCGTCCAAATCGACGCGCGCCGCCCTCTATGGATTTCAGCTTCCGGCGGGCTATTTCGTCCTCTGCACGCTGGCCGTTGCAACAGCCACGGTGAAGAGTGGCCTGGCCGCGCGCTTGGCACGTCTACTCATCGCGGGAGCGCGTGGCAGCGCGCGACGCATGTATGTGCAGCTCATCCTTTTCATGCCGCCGTTCGCCATGATCATCCCCTCCGCCACCACGCGCAATGCGATCCTGTTGCCAGCCTACGAGCACGTCTACGAGCAGTACGGCGTCGAACGAGGTGACCGACTCTCGACCCTCATCAGCCTGGCTATGGGCGTACTGCAGATGGTCGGCTCGACCGCGGTCCTCACCGGCGGGGTGCTGCCGATCACCGCATCATTCCTCCTGGGCGGAATGAGCTGGGGACAGTGGTTCAGCTACATGGCGATCCCATGTTACGCCGTGATATTTGGCTCATCGGTCATCCTGTACGCCTGGCAGAGGCCGACGCTGCGCGAATCAAGATTCGCTACCGTAGAACCTACTCAAGACGGAAGCACGGCCTGGACGTCTGCAGAGATCCGCACCGGCGTTACGATCGTGATCATGACGGCCCTGTGGCTGGGAGATTTCCTAACGGGATGGGATCCACTGATTCCGGCGTTATTAGGTTCAGTAGCGTTGATGACTCCGGGCGTCGGCGTCATCACGTGGAAGGATTTCGAAGGGGCATCACCCTGGCGGCTCTTCTTCGTTACCGGCAGCGCCCTCTCAATCGCCAACGCCATGGAGTCGAGCGGGGCGGCCACCTGGTTGGCGACTGGTCTACTCGGACACGTGCCGCTCGGTGATTTGCCGGTCATGCTCTTGCTACCAACGTTATTGTTGGTGGTGGTCCCGGTCAGCTTGATGCTGCCAAATCGATCCGGAGCGCTCGGCATATTGATCCCATTGTTGACATCGATCTCTCTGAAGGTCGGCATCAATCCGATTCCGGTAGGTCTGATGGCAACGTTAACGGTCCAGACGACGACGTTTTACCCGGTCCAGAACGCGGCGACGCTGTTGGTTTATCAGACGCGGCACTTTGCCCCATTCGATCTGCTGCGCGCCGGGCTGATTGTCTTTGCGGTGACGGTGCTGGTGATGTTCGGGATCGCGTTTCCGTGGTGGTCGCTCGTCGGTTTGCCGCTGCGACCGTGACCGCACGCTGAACTTCGGGGAGAAACGATGCGCTATCGCGACGGCATTCTCAAAGTAGAGCACGGCATCCTGCCAGGGCTTCGCGAAGTGCTTGAGGATCTAGCCCATGACGAGACGGTGCATTCAATTGTTCCAGGCCGCATCTACGTCACCCGAGGACGGCCTGGCGGATCGCTCCGCGTCAAGGTCAGCACGCTAACCGCCACGGGCGTCAAACTCATAGCCCGGCGAGGCTCCTCTGTGCAGGAAGTTTTCGTCGTCTGTGACGAGCCCGACAAAGTCCGCAAAGACCTGGACTCCAAGAGTTAGCCTCTTTTCACCTATTCCCCAACCCGCCTGCCCGTTCAGCTAGGTGAGCAACCGCCGATTCTTCTCATCCACGAACATCACAACTCGATTAGCATTGCATCGATGAGATTGTGGGCACACGGAGGTGTTGATGGCATGGAACGGTTGGCACGGGGGTAGCAACGGTCAGGGCGGGCGGCGGATCGGTCGCAACGGACACTCCCCGAATGGATCCAACGGGCAACAAGGCGAAGAACGGACGACCACGCGTGAGGTGCTGAGACAAAATGTCGAAGCGGCCCTCAGCGGCATTCCGCGCGTCTTGCGCCTGGTGTGGGACACAAGCCCGCGCCTGAGTCTGGCGATGGGCTCCCTCTCCGTCCTGCAGGCGGCTATCCCCGCCAGTCAAGTTTGGCTCTCCAAGCTCATCATCGACGCGGTTGTGGCGGCCATCAAATCGGATGGCGCGCGCGCGGATGTGCGCCGCATCATCATCATCGCTATGCTGCAGTTCGCAATCTCCGCGCTGGGTAGCCTGTTCAGTACCCTTTCCAACATCTCGCAGCAACTCCTGCAAGAACAGGTATCGAACCGCATACAGATGTCGCTGATGGAGCACGCCGACCGCCTGGATCTGGCGTTCTTCGAGCGCTCCGAGTCCTACGACCTCATTCAACAGGTGCAACGTGAGGCGGCCATGCGACCGGCCATGATGGTCTCACAAACCTTCGGCTTGATCCGCACGACATTGACCTTCGCCTCGATGGTTTCGCTGATCGTGCAGCTCCAATGGTTCCTGGCGGTAGTCGCCCTACTGGCTCCCATTCCAGCCTTCATTTCGAGCACGCGCTACGGCTGGTGGGGCTATCAGATGATGCGCCGACAGTCACCGGCACGACGCATGATGTCCTATCTCACGACGCTGATGACGACCGACACCTACCACAAAGAGGTCAAGCTCTTTGGGCTGGGCTCCTTCTTCACCGATCGCTACCGCGGCATCTTTGATGAGTATTACGCCGAGAATCGCTCGCTGATCGTACGGCGCTATCTGGCTGGATACGCCTGGGGTGCGCTCTCGACGCTCGTCTCCAGCGCGACGTATCTCTACGTGGCGCTGAGAACTGTCGCTGGGGCCATATCACTCGGTGGTCTGACCCTCTTTACCCAGGCAGCAGTTTCGATCCAGAACAACTTTCAGGGCGTTCTGACCGGACTCTCCTCAATTTACGAGCACCAGCTCTATCTCAAGACACTTTTCGATCTGCTCGAGTCCGAGCCGCTGGTTAACACGCCGGAACATCCGATTCCGATGCGGCGACCATTCCAACAGGGAATCGAGTTCCGCAACGTCTCGCATACCTACGAGGGGACCGGTCAGCCGGCGCTCCGTGACGTCAGCTTCACCATCGATCCCGGCGAGACCGTGGCTATCGTCGGACGAAATGGCGCAGGCAAAACCACACTCGTCAAGCTAATCGCTCGCCTCTACGATCCCGCGGAGGGTCAGGTGCTAATCGACGGTCACGACGTGCGTGAGTACGACCCGGACGATCTCCGCAACGAGATCGGCGTCATCTTCCAGGACTACGTCACCTATCAGCTTTCGGCGCGCGAGAACATCGGGTTGGCTCGTACTGAACGCATCGAAGACATGCCGTTGATCACCGACGCCGCGGAGAAGAGTGGCGCCCATCCCGTCATCACGGATCTTCCGGCTGGATACGAGACGCTGCTGGGGCGTTGGTTCGACCAGGGGCATCAGCTCTCCGGTGGCGAATGGCAGAAGGTCGCCCTGGCACGTGCCTTCATGCGCGACGCCCAGATTCTCATTCTGGACGAGCCCACGGCGGCACTCGACGCGCGTGCCGAATATGACCTCTTCGTGCGCATGCGCGAGCTGACCGAGGGGAAGACCGCCGTCTTCATCTCGCACCGATTCTCGACTGTACGGCTTGCCGATCGCATATTGGTGTTGGAGGACGGGCGATTGGTCGAGCAAGGCTCACACGAGGATCTGATGGCCCTCGACGGCCTCTACGCCGAGCTCTTCAGCCTGCAAGCCGCCAGCTACCGCTAGCTGAATTTCGCCGTTGGCATCGCGGCATCGCGTTGCGACGAGCGAACGGCCGGTGGTAGCATCTGACGGTGCCCATTCCGCCCCTCTTCCGGAGATTGTCCTCACACGATCGAATGTCGACCGTAGATCGCGCGTGCAGCGTGCCGACGAAGCGATGACAGGAATTCGATGGCGACTCGTCTGAAACGGCTAGATCTGCATGGCTTCAAGAGCTTCGCCACGCCGACGACATTCGTCTTCGACTCCGGCATCACCGCGGTCATTGGCCCAAACGGCTCCGGGAAGTCGAACATCTCCGATGGGCTCCGTTGGGTGCTCGGCGAGCAGAGCTACGCCAACCTGCGTGGCAAACGAACCGAGGACATCATCTTCGCCGGTAGCGCGGCGCGTGCGCCACTCGGCATGGCCGAGGTAACCGTCACACTCGACAACGAAGACGGCAGCCTGCCCGTCGATTTCAGCGAGGTGAGCGTCACCCGTCGAGCCTACCGCAGCGGCGAAAACCACTACCTAATCAATGGCGCCAGAGTGCGACTCAAGGACGTCTTGCAAGTCACGGCGTCGCTTGGGCAGTCTCACACCGTGATCGGTCAGGGCTTGGTTGACGCGGTCCTCAGCCAGCGCGTTGACGAACGTCGCAGTCTCTTCGAGCACGCGGCCGGGATCACCGGATTGCGCATCAAGCACGCCTCTGCGGGTCGCAACCTCGAGGAGAGCCAGGCGAATTGCGTCCGACTTGAAGACTTGCTGGCCGATCTTGAGCCTCGATTGCGCTCGTTGGAACGTGCGGCCCGCCAGGCACGTGAATATGACGAAGTCAAACGTCAACTGCGCGAAGCGCTCGAGCGCTTATTACGCTCATCACTGGAGATTGGCTCATGCGCGACTGACGGAGTCGACCAATGCGGTCGACATCGCTGGTCGACGAGCTTGAGTCGGCTGGAGAGATCGAGCGGAAGAGCAGCGACGCGCTGGATATGCGCGGCCGAAACGGTCAGCCGCCTCGCGGCGGATCTGGAAACGCTACGCGAACAGATTCAACGGTCGAGAGACGAGCATCAACGGGCAGTCCACGATCTCGCACTCATCGATGAGCGACGCAACGCGGCTCATAATCGTCGCGGGGACGCTGTGGAGTCGCTCCAGGGCATCGAAGCGTCCATCGAAGCGCTCGCGAGCGAGATCGACCAAATCGCTGCGTCGTCGACCGACCTTCTTGGCCTCAAGTCCGAGCGTGAGGCATCCCTACGCGTGCTTGAGGAAGCCTCCAACGAGACCCGACGGCGAATGGCCGAACTCGAGGCGCGGCTTCGCGCTGAAGAGCAGCAGCGCGCCGTGATCGAACGCGCGTCCATGTTGGCAGAATCGCGTGAGGCGCTTCTGCGTGGCCAGATCGATCAGCTACAGTCCGAGCAGGACAGGCAGCAAGAGGCGGCTCGCGACCGTGATCACGCTCGTGCGGAACTCGACTCACGGCGAACCTGCACGATCGAAGCGCTCGACAGTGCCAACGCTCAACACGACGTGCGCACTAAGCGGCTCAATGAGCTTCTGGCCGAGATTTCTTCCGTCACGAGCGCTCGAGACGAAATCGCGAAATGTCGATCGCAGGTCGAGCGGCGCCTACTCGAGACGGGCACACGCTTTGAGACGTTAAAGCGGCTTGAAGAGAGTGGTGTCGGACTGTATTCAGGCGTCAAAGAGGTATTGACCGCCGCCCGATCCAACAAGCTCGAGGGGGTGCTTGGCACTCTGGCGAGCCTGTTGGTCGTCCCCGCCGAGCTCGAAGCCGCCATCGAAGCGGCTCTCGGCGGCCACCTTCAAGATCTCGTGGTGGACCGATGGGAAGATGCCGAAGCGGCAATCGAATTTCTGAAACGGACGCAGAGCGGTCGCGCCACGTTCCACCCGCTCGACACAGTACCGACTCGACGCCCGCCCAACGCTCCACCGCTGACGGCAGGAGTGCAGAGGGCTGGCGAGCGAGCTCATCGGCATGGACGAGCGCGTGCGCGACGGTCGTCGATGGACTGCTCGGACGCGTACTCGTGGCCGACGACCTGAACGCGGCACGGATCGCGCTGCGCGGTCTCTCGCCTGGCTGGAGCGTCGTGACGGTCGGAGGCGAGATCGCGAGATCGAGTGGCACCGTCACTGGTGGATCGCGCGTCAAAGAGAGTGGCGCACTGGCGCGCGAGCGAGAGCTGCGCGAGCTTCCCAAGCTGCGCGCGAAGCTCGAGGTCGAACGGGACGAGCTATCAGATCAGATCGAACGCCTCGACACGTCACTTCTTACCCACAATCAGGATAAGACGTCCATCGAGCAGGATCTGGCATCTATCCATGGCGAGATCCGTGATCTGACCGCGACACGCGAGCGATATTTCCGTGACCTCAGCGACCTGGAGAAGACCGCATCTGCCGCCGAGCATCGCTTGTCCAGTCTCGATGCTGAACGGGCTGCTCGGGAACGAGAGCTCGACGAGCTGTCGCACACAACGTCCGATCGACAGCGAGCACTCGCGACCATAATCGCCACGCGCGATGCGCTCCGCGATGAGATCGAGACGACCGCGGCATCCATCGACGACGGGGCGCTGCAAACGGCCCGCGCGGAGCTATCAGGAATCAACGAGCGCGTGCGCGGCATCGACGAACAACGACAGCGGCTCGAGGCACGCAAGCGGCAGCTCGAAACTGACCTCGCCGGAAGTGGACGGCGTCTGGCCGAATTGGATGCGGCCATACAGGCACTCGACGTCGAGCACGAGTCGACCGTCATCCAGCGCGATCGAGCTATCCGAGCAGCTGAGCGGGCTGCGGGGCCGCCTCACTGATGCGCAGGAGCGTCACCGACAGGCCATTCAACGAGAGCGCGCCGCACGCGACGCACTTGAGGCGGCCGACGCTGCCCATCGCGAGCTGGAGCGGCGCCAGGATCACCTGTCGCTCGAGGCGGCCCGACGCCGAGACGAGCTCGACCTCACCATCGAACGTGCCGTCCGCGATCTCGAAACCGATCGCGTCGAGGAGATTTTGAGCCGCGCTGATGCGGCTGGGGTGGAAGACCTTCCGCGGATCGAGCGCGACATCAATAGACTTCGCGAGCGACTACGTCGCATCGGCGTAGCTGGTGACGACGCCATCGAACAATATGAGCGCGAAGCGGAGCGATACGGATTCCTGCGCCAGCAGCTCGACGACGTGCGCTCGGCCACTGACGCTCTGCGAGCGCTGATGACCGAGCTCGATCGCACCATGGCGCTGGAGTTCGATCGCACATTCGCCGAGGTGGCGCGCGCCTTTGAATCGACGTTTACGTCGCTGTTCGGTGGCGGTAGAGCTCGTTTGATCCGTTGCGACGATGGGGACAGGTCCAACAGGCATCGATATCGAGGCACAGCCTCCTGGAAAGCGCCTGCAAAACCTCGGGCTCTTATCCGGTGGAGAGCGCGCCTTAACTGCCGTGGCGCTCCTCTTTTCGATTTTGAAAGTGAACCCGAGCCCATTCTGCTTGCTCGACGAAGTCGACGCCGCACTCGACGAATCCAACGTCGTGCGCATGCGGGACGAGCTCCAACGCCTGGCCCTCAAAACCCAGTTCGTAGTCGTGACGCACAATAGAGCCACTATCGAGGGAGCGGACACACTCTACGGCATCACCATGGGAGACGACGGTATGTCGCGCGTTCTCTCGCTCAAACTCCCGGCTGACGCACCCGTCGAGACCTCCGCAGCACTCAGCTAACTTCGATCGGCGTTAGGCTTCCCCGCCAACCGGTCGGCAGCGCTACACAGATTTCACAGTTAATGAACGTAAGCAATCCCGAAACTGGGTTGCACAGACGTTTCAAACGGGGATAATTGAGGCGCGCGTCTTCCTACCCGTTTCAATTCCAGAATGAACCGGCCGCACGAAACGAGCGACTCATATGTCCGCCCAGTCGGCTGCACGCCTCGGCGATGAACAGAGCCTCGTGAGTCAGTCGGCGTCGGTCATGACGCTGGCCGGTATCGCGCTGATCGCCACCGCGACGGTCCTCATGCTGCAGTCGATGCGGGTCTTCGTTTCCTATCTCGTCTTCGTCGTGGATCAAAGCAATCGGACGTCGCTTGGCGGCATCGCCGTCGGCGTGTTCCTGCTCAGCGGCGTCGCCTGGGTCGCCATCCGTCTCACGGGGCTGCGTGAGATCCTGGTCGGCTCGACTATCCTGCTCGCGATCACACGGATCGCACTTCAGTATTGGGAGGCGCCCGAGGCGAGACTCTGGCTCGGAGCGGCGATCATCGTCTGCTGGGGTTGGCTGGCGTTCACCCTGTTGGTGACCCGCCGCGAACTGGTGGCTCTTGGCATCGGGCTGGGGCTCGCGATGGACCTGGGTGTGCGCGTGGCGTTCCGCACCGTGGATACCCCCTGGATGCCTGGGTTTGCGGCCTATCTGGTGACCTGGTCCCTCGTGGCATGCATGCTTGCCGCTCTCTTTCAGTTTCAGATTCCACGCATGCAGCATGGCGCCACGCGCAGCTCCGCCATCGCGTTGCTGGCCATCGGCCCCGCGTTCGTCATATTCAATCTCATGACCGGAAACCTTGGACTCGCGCAGTCACATTTGGGACTCGACTTCCCCGGCGCATCGGTCGTCCTCTCGTTTGGCATGGCTATCGGCATCCTTGGCGCGGCCATTCGCTGTTCCGGGGAGATTGCGATCCTCTCTATTGTGCGCTGGTGGCTGGCTTGGCGGGCCATGCTGATCGCGGTGACGGTCGGAGGATTCTGGTTGTTCTGGAGCGGTCCACACTTCGGCACGCTTGGACTGATCCTGGCAACCGCATCCAGCATCATCCTCTTCGCCGAGGTAATGCTCGACGGACGCGACGGAGAGGCTGAAGGAAGCACCGTCTGGTCGGCGGTCTGCTTTGCCGGTGGTCTGCTGCTCGAGGTCGGGCTGCTCTTCGGCTACTACACCTATTCCGGCAGCCCTGCGTTCATGGCCGGCGCGATTGGCGTTTTCCTCCTCGCGGTCGTCATTGGAACCCCACGCTCCGTAACCCGTCCTCGCGAGCGCGGCGTTCCCGTCGTCGTGGTGGCGGGCGTCATCGGTGGACTGCTCATCCTCATCGCGGGCTGGCAGGTCTGGTCCTGGACCGACGCCGCGGCGACGACCACGATCGGTCCGGATCTCACGATAATGACGTACAACATCCAGAGCGGCTTTTCGGTCGACAATCACTTCGACCTCGAACAAACAGCGCAGGTAATCGCCGCGCAGCAACCCGACATCGTCGTGCTGCAGGAGGTGAGCCGTGGTTGGATGGTGACTTCCGGCGTCGACGAGGTTCTGTGGCTGAGTCAGCAACTCAACATGAACTATGCATTTGGCGCCAACTCGGATGACGGCATGTGGGGCAATGTCGTCCTGAGTCGTGCGCCGATCAATTCGGTGGAGAAGGTTCAATACGATGTCACGGAGAACCTCAAACGGAGTGTGCTGCAAGTTGAGGTGACGACACAGAATGGCAGTGTGTGGGTCCTCGCCACGCACCTCGACGATCCCAGCGACGCCGATCAGATTCGTCTGGAACAGGCTGACGAGCTCATCACGGCCTGGAATCATCAGATCCCAGCGTTGCTGATGGGGGACATGAATTCGGACCCAACCGACGACGTCGTGACCGCGTTTCAATCTGCCGGTTTTGTCGATTTCGGGCGCTCGCTCGCCACAGGTGGTGCAACCTCAGAGGACAACCGGCGCATCGACTACATCTTCGGCACGCGTGACGTTCTGCTCGAGAGCATCCAGGTTCCTCAGATCTGGACGTCCGATCACCGTCCGGTGGTGGCGCACGTGAGTATTCTTCCGGCCAGTGCTGACTCAATCGATGACAGCGTCGCAACTGCTGCTCGCACTGAAATTGTCGACAGGTCCAATGGACGATGGATCCTGCGCTAGGTTCTCCTTGGTTTGAAACTGACGAATTTCGTCGGTAGTCGGCCGCCGTTCACCCGGGACTGAAGATCCCGGGCTACTCTAGACGAAGCCCACTGAAGGGGCTAGGTTAAAGTTGTCATTTTGGTTCACGGCGGCGAAACGACTGCCGATTCCGTCGTGACTCAGCCCCTTTAGTGGGCTTCTCTTAGATGAGCGCTGAGGCTTTAGCCCCGCGCGTGCATCGGACGCCGGATGACCTGAATCATCAGCCACTGCCAGACGACAATGAACGCAATACGCCCACACAGTTGTCCAGCAAAAAACTGTAGACCATCCTCCGCCAAAAGCAGTAGAAGCGGGTCCGTTGCCGGACCCGCTTCTGCTATCGCCTCAGATGTGCTTTGACCGAACTCAGGATGAGGAACTCATCATCTCGCGGAGAGCGTGACTGATGAGATCGCGTTCTGGCCGGGATCATACACGTCAGAGCCGTGCGTGACGTTAGTGACTGAGACCGTGTAGCTCATCCCCACTGAATGTACTGAGAATATTGCGCCACGCCACTCGAGTTCGTCGTCACGTTCAACGTGTAGAACTCGTAGTAGAAGGAGATCTGCAGACGAAACGATTGCGCCAGAGACTGCGCCAGAGTCACCACCAATCGGAAACCGTTCCCTTGATGTAATGGCTCTGCGGGTTTGTGGCCGTCAGGCCCGTCACCCAGATGTTCTGGTTGGCCGGCTTCGGCTGCACCGTGATGGTGCCCGACGTGGCGGCATTGTTGCCAGGTGTCGCGTCGGTCTCGGAATTGCCGAGCGTGGCCGTGGCCGTGACGGTGTAACCCTGCGGCACCGTCGACGTGGTCGTGTTCCAGGTGAAGTTGACCGTCGTCGACGCGCCTGAGCCCAGCGTCACATTCTGCGCGCCAGGCAGGCCGACCGCACCGGACGGCGTGCTCGACAGCGACAGACTGAACGTTTCGCTGAACGATCCGTCGTTCTTTACCGCCACGCTGACCGTTGCTGGTTGGCCCTGCGTCACCTGGCTCGGCACGCTCACATTCGTCACGTGTACGTCATGCACCTGGGTGCCGACACTGATCGACGTGTTTCCCGTGTAATTGTGATTGGTGATCGCGGCGGTCACCGTCAGGTTGTGCGTGCCGTTCGCGGTCGGAGTCCAGGAAATCGTCACATCCTGCGACCCGTTGGGGCTCAGGTTGATCACCTGCGATGAACCGTTGGTCGATGAGTTGTTATCGGACAGCGACACCGTGATCGATTCAGCCACGTTGCCCGCGTTGGTGATGTGCGCCGAAACCGAGTTCGACGAGTTCGTGTAGGCAGGCTGCGTCACGACGTTGACGTTGCTGACCGTGATGTTGTGCGAGACAGCAGTGACCGAGACACCCTGGGTCAAGGTGTTGTCGGTGTTGCCATTCTTCACTTCGGCTTTCAGGGTGTGAGATCCCGAACCGCTCGGTGTCCAGCTGAAGCTGACATCGGTTCCTGCGCCAGCTGACAGCGCCG
Organism: uncultured Chloroflexia bacterium; assembly: GCA_963815715.1. Lineage (GTDB taxonomy): Bacteria > Chloroflexota > Chloroflexia > Thermomicrobiales > Thermomicrobiaceae > CALAGB01. Next base: position 501,099 of record CAWFHU010000003.1, read on the forward strand.
AGCCCACGTTTTGAGTACCGATCGTCGTCGACGTCGTCTGATCGGTCAGGATCACCTGAAGACCGGACTCCGACTGGTTGCCCGTGTTGGAGATGTGGACCGTCACGTTGTTGGCGACGGTGTCGATAACCGGTGATGTCGGCGTGATCGAGCTGACCACGACGTTATGCACTGGAGTGGGTGGAGCGACCGGGCCAAACGCCGCGTTGCCGACGTTCAGCAGCGGCTGACTGCCATACGGGCTGCCCCAGCTCCCTGCTTCCCCATTCGCGACGAGCGCGTTGGCCACGGTTGCTGGGCTCGATCCCGGATGGTTGAACAGGTAGAGCGCCACGGCTCCAGTGACGTGCGGCGTCGCCATGCTGGTGCCACTCAGCGGTCGCCAGTCCACCACCCGGCCAGTCGGAAAGGATGTTGACGCCCGGGGCGTAGACGGTGACGACCGAACCATAGTTGCTGAACGTCGCGCGGGTATCATCCGCGCCGTACTGCGTGCTCTGGCCTTGCGCGCCCGACTTACCGTCGGAGTCGGCGAGGGCGCCCACCGCGATCGTCTCGGGGTATGCGGCCGGCAGCGTATTGCTGGCGTTCTGACCATCGTTCCCGGCGGCAACCACAAACGGGATGCCGGCCGTGTTCACCAGGCTGCAGACCGCCTGATGTGCGGTGTCCGCGATCCCAGCTGAAGAACGAGCGGGAATTGCCCGCAGTTGGCGGAGTTCGAACCGCCCCAGGCACCACTGAAGTTGACGACCTTGATGTTGTCCTGGCTCGCATTCGACACGATCCAGTTGATGCCGCAGATGATCGAGGAGACGTAGCCGTTGCCGCCGGAATCAAAGACCTTCACGGCATAGACCTTGGCACCCGGAGCGACTCCGACCACGCCGGACCCGTCATCCTTGGCCGCGATCGTGCCGGCTACGTGGGTTCCGTGTCCGTTGTCATCCTGATACGAGCCATTGTTGGCTGAGCCGGTGCAGGTCGATGCGTTGATGGCGTTGAAGCCGCCCCCTACGTTGAGGTCGGAGTTGTTGATGTCGACACCGGTATCGAGCGTGGCCACGCTAATGTTGACCGACGTATGGCCACCGATATTGGCGGTGCCGTTGAGCAGATCCCCGATGCGTTGGATTCCGGTGGGCGTCGTCTGGTCGGTCACATGGGCGATAGAGTCAGGCTCGATGGACGTGACGCTTGAAAACGCGCGGAGCCACGTTACCTGAGCCGGTGAAAGCTCGGCGGAGAACCCCTTGAAGACGTTGTCGTAGCTGTGGGTGACGCGAAAGCCATCGGAGTTTGCCAGCAGCGCGGCCAGTCCTCCAGCGCTCGGCACATTCGAGGCAAAGGTCACGATGTAACGTTGCGGCGTATTTTGTTGGGTTTCCTGCGCGAGCGCCCCAAGTGGGATTCCAAGCGCGGTCAACGCCAACAGAAGAACGACAACAGTACGAACTGCGCGATTCATTGTGTCTCCCATGTCAGCCAGCACCAACCGGCCCGCGGGACTCCGTTTCCCGCGGCTGACGGCACTGGAACTCATCGAACGCCACCACTCTACGGATCGACACGAACCACTGTCAACACGTTTTGTCGAGTTGAAGCGGGTACTTGGCCGGAATTAGTGCTTTTCGGTTAACCGTAACGAAGCAGAAACCAAACGGATGCGAATCGCAAGAAGTCAGCGTCGATGGATGCCAGGCAGCCGAGCGACCGTGGAGACGACCAACGAGAAAGGGCCGCCGCATGTCGCGACGGCCCTCTCAGGTTCAGGTTCTGTCTCAGCTTACCTTGAACAGGAAACCGTATTCACAATTTCGGGGCTTGGACGAGACGATCGGATTCGACCAGTTCGCCTTGATCAGGACGAAGTAGTTTCCCGCTGGGACATTTGCCGCCCAGCTGGAGTTCGTCACCGGAATCGACGTGGTTGCCACCGGCGTACCAGACGCCTTGAAGCCCTTCATAGTGCCTTGGGCGACGGTGACCGTTTCGATGCTCGACTCCTCAGGATAGATTTCTATGCTGAGGCCCGTCAGCGTGGTGTCACTCCCCGAGTTCTGCTGATCCCAGGAGAACTGAACAGTGCTCCCCTTGGCGACATCCAGTGCTGTCTTTTGGATCTCGATTCCGCGTGCATTCGCCTGGTCGGCCAAGCCACTCGAAATCATCCAGTAGTACGAACCGAAATTGCTCTGCTGAGTTTCCGTGCCGGAGTGCGCGACCAACACCGGCGGCGACAGCTCTATCACGTCCGGAGTGCCAGAAGGCGTTCCGGAGCCAGTGGCGGGCGTACCGGTCGAAGGGCCGCTGCCGTTCAGCGCGGTCGTCGGCGTTTTATCCGACGAACCAGACAAAGAGCATGCCGTAAGGAGCATGACACCCGCCAGAAAAACTGGGATCTTCGTACGTAGCGACGTGAACAAAAAGGCTTCCTTTCGAGCTGGTCCGTTCAACCATTAATACGACCGTGTCGGCATGTCGTCTCAGTCGATCGACGACCTCCGCCATTTCCGACCAACGTACATTGTTACACCCCTACGATTCCCCCAGCTCGACCCGCGCTCACGTCGAAGGGAGACCAACGGCGGCCTCCCTCGACGCCTACGATTCGTTTACGAGTTCGGACGTCCGACTTCTACCAGGATCAAATGAACCTAATAGGCGTGCGTCGGCATGTCCGTGAAGTGATGCTGACCATCCCAAGAGTTGCCCCAGAAGTGCCAGCGGAACGCCTGAACCAGACTCTGCAGCGTGGCGCTGATGTTGTCTGGAATCGGCGTGCCATCCGCGTTGAACCATGCGGAGATACTCTGCGGCGGCAACACGACGCTGGCGTGCGTCGGCATCTCGGGGTGGGCGCTCCCGTCCCACGAAACGCCCCAGAAGTGCCAGCGGAATGCCTGCACCAGGCTGGTCAACGTCGCGTTGGTCGCGTTCTCGTCGAACGTCGTACCGTTCACCCAGTTGGACAACGCCGCCGCGTTGGTCACCGTGCTGGCGTGGGTCGGGATCTCTGGGTGATCCTGTCCGTCCCACGTCTGTCCAAAGAGATGCCAGCGGAACGCCTGCACCAACGAGGTCATGGTCGCGTTGATCTGATCGGTCTTCGGCGTTCCATCCGCATAGAACCACTCGTTGTCCCCCTGGTTACTGGAGACGACGAAGTCCCACTGCGACGAGAACGTGTCGCCGTTGCTGTCAGTTGCGGTCATGATGACGGTATACGTGCCTGCGCCGAGCGATTGAGACACTGAGGCGGTGACGGTCTTGTCCGTCGCCAGCGTGCCGGTGAACGTCGGTGTGACGTCCTGCCCGTTGACGGTCACCGCGACGCTACTGATCGGGTCATCCGACGAGACCAGGGAAGAGATGGTGACGCTTCCCGGAGCAACCGTGCTGAAAGGTGCCGGGCTCAGGCCATTGAACGTCGGAAGCCCCGGATGATTGTCCCCGGTTGACGGTGATGTGATGTGCACGCCGTCCGGCTCGAAGTCATAGATCGTGTTCGAACTGTTGACGCCGATGACGAGCGCATCGAAGTTGCCGACGAACCCCGACCAACCGCTGCCGACACATCCGGCCGCGACACGGAGCCCGGCGTTGGTGATGGTTGCGCCTGGGTAAGCAGCCAGATAATCGCTCAGCGACTTACCGGCTGTACCGACACCCATGCCGGCCATTCCTTGAATTGACCACCACTTGCCCGTGAGCGCGTCCCACGTCTGCCAGGTCTTGCCCGGAATTGCCGAACCCTGAGCGGCCGGCTGATAAACGAGCTGGTCGTCGACTGTCCCGTCGCCGTTCTGATCGACCTCAAACAGGATGAACGGCGCCGCTTCTTGATTGCCATTCGCATTGACGTACGTGGAATAGCTGAGTGAGCTCAGCTGGCTCAGCGGCGTTCCATCGAAGTCGGCGTTCTGCAACTGTGGATACGATTGGCTGGCCGGCAACGACAGCTCGAATGATCCCGACCCCAACGGCGGGACGCCTGGACCAATCTCGTAGTTACCCGTTGCGACGCCAATATTGTCGCTACATGCGGTCGTCTGGAATTCCCAGCCATCTCCATTCACGGCTGTGGCACCGGCCGACATAGCCGGCAGCAACAGTGCTATGACCATTGACGCGCCTGCGATCAGGCGGATCAGGCTCGCGTTCGCCCAAATCGAGCGATATCCGGTCTGTCCCCCACGCTCCATAATTGCGCACCCTCCTTCTGGCTGCTGTATCCCCTACATACTGAACGAATGACCGCAGCGTCGGACGCGCCAATCTCGCCCGGTGAACGTCGCACTCACTTTCAGAGTGTAATCCAATCGCTGATAACAAATCGTCGAAACGTGTCGTGCTGCGTCACGTGTCGACGATGCACGATGGGTTCCAACAGTCAGGGCAATTGGCGGACGGATTGCCCGGAGAAGCGTCGGCTGGGCGTCATAAATGTCGCCCCTACAGAGAATCGTCGTATTCCCGATGGATCGGTGGATACCGGAGGTCAAATAAAGAGAGCACCCCCGGCGTTGCCGCCAGGGGTGCTCGTTCTTCGTGTGCGTTTGGGTTAGCTACTCGCGAGCTTGGTTAGACCGCCCAGTTCATCGCTCGAGCAGTACCCGAGCGATGATTAGATGGTCCTACGGCACGCAAGTAAGCGGGCCACCAACTTGGAAGCTGAAGCCCGGATACAGACAGCCCTCAGGGACGTTGGGGAGGAAATGGAAGCTGGTGTTCATGCTGAACGCCGAGGATCCATCGCCACTAACGTCGTAGTTGACGTTGTTCGAGACACCGACCAGCGGACCGACCGCGAACTTGGCAGCTGCCTCAGCGAGCGTCGGGTAAACAACACCGACGACCGCCGACCCGACGAACCCACCCGGAAGCTCCGAGTAGTCCGCGGTGTAGATCGTGTGGGACGAAAGCGCCCCGATCGGAACCTGGATCGGCTTCTCAGACTCGTTGGAGCCAGTCGTCGGCGCAACCGGGATACCGGCCGTGTCAACGAACTGGACCCACGCGGTCACGCCCTCACTCGGGTCGGCGTTGAACAGGTTGATACCTGAGAAGTCGCCCAAGCCAGTGACGGTGCTGCCCTTCTGCAACAGCGGGAGATCGAGCTCCCAGTTGTAGAAGACGCGGCCCGCGCCGAAGCCAGTGTCGTTCTGGAAGAGGTCAGCCAAGAATGGGAACTGTGAGGTATCCCACGCAAAGCCTGCGTATGCGCCGTACTGCGCCGGGTAGGACATTGCGTGGCCCATACCCTGGCCGCCGACGTACTTGACCTCGTCAACCTCTGCCGCGATCGGCTCTGAGCCGGACACGACGGCCGCGCTGATACCACTGGCGCCGAGGTTGATGTCGGTGCCTGTGCCTGGCCAGTAGAAGTACTCCATGGCCCGCGGCGGGATCTCTTGGTATCAGACGACGTCGAGTTGTCGAGGTAGTTGTAGAAGGTTACCGTCACCGTGTTGTCGCTTCGACGACAGGTTGGCAACGTTGATACCGGTATTCCAGTTGTTGTACGCCTTGAAGATCAACGGCGCGTACTTCGTCGTCGGGTTCTGCCCGAAGATGCGGAAGTAGTTGAGCGCGTTGTCGTTGCGCGGCTGCGCCACGTTGACCATCGCCATGTCGGTCGATGGCTTCACGCGGTCAACACTCGCCACAACACCAGCGTCAGCATCGATCCAGACGGAGCCGACGGTCCCAACCGGGAAGTTGCCGTCGTTCATCAGATCCCAGCTGATGGTTTCGCCACTGTTGAGAGTCGTGCTGAACAGCTGCTCGCTCGGGCCATTCACGCCCTGGCCGTTCGCGGCGTAGAACAGAGCACTCACGCCAACGCCGTCGCTTACCGGAGACGTTGGTTACGCGAATGATGGAGTCCCAACCCGTGTTGGTCTGCGCGATCGGCAGAATCCAGCGGGACTGGTTCTCGAGGTCGAGCTCAGGAACCGAGATGCCCTGGCCCAGATCGCAACCGCTGACGACTTCGTCCATGGCAACAGCCATGTCGCAGTAACCAACGGCGCTGTAGCCATCGACACTGGTCTGATCTGAGCTGGTCTTGACCGGAACGGCGTTCTGCGTCGGAGCAACGTGCTTCTCGACGCCACCGATGGTCGGAGTACCGCAGTCAGCCGTGAAGTAATCGACGACGTACTGCGCACCCGTCGGCGGCTCGTGCGCCAGCCGGGCTCCACTTGATTCCACCGTTGGCATAGTCAACGGTGTAATCCGTGCCCTGGATCGTAATCGGGTCGTATTGGGGTTACCCGTGCGCGATCGAGTCGTCTGCGTGACCGAGATCACCGTCGCGACCGGCGAGTGCTGCAGGGAATCAGTGCGCGTTCGGGTCACCCTTGGTGACCGTCTCGGTGTACTGATTCACCGGCGCGCACATGCCAAGGTCGAGCAGAGTGTTGATCGAGCTGGACGGCCACGAAGCCGTCGCGATCACACCCTCGCCGCCGTCAGCAAGACCCAGCTGCGAAGCGCTCCAGGTCTTTGAGCCACGCGGGTTGATGTTGATGCCTGAAGCCAGGGTCGAACCGCCAGCATTCATGACATCAACGGAAATCGGAAGTGCGTTCTGATTCTGAATCGTGATGGAACCGTCGAACGGCCCCATTCCGTCCATCATCGTCCCGTTATAGACAAACGGGAAGAAGATGGTCGGGGTGCCGGCAATCTCAGGTCCGTAGACCGGAGAAATGGCCCCCACGCTCGCCACGCTAGCAGCAAACAATCCTGCCACCAACGCGAGGGCGAACGTTACGTTGAGAAACTTGACTTTTCTCAACTCGCAAACTCCTTTCGCGGCCGCAATTTGACTACGCGAGCACACGAACCACTAAACGTCACACGAAGACACTACGTATCCAGTTCCGAAGGAGATAGATCCCCCACAACCTCCTTTCCACTTCCCCATGTTCGTACTAGCAAAGTTTCCCGTTCAGCAGTATAGGAAGCCTTCCCTACCACTGTCAACGGATGATGCCCTTACGGGCACCCCGATGCCGCGATTGAATGCGATCATCCCATCTCGGAATCGCGGTGGCCGTATAGCGACAACACGGGTTAGCGTAGAAACGCATCCCCTACTCTGTACAAACGCACGAAACGCCCAGCGGTCGCACGTTCCGACCTGACATTTTCATGACAACGTGTCGAGTTGATTGAGATAGCGCTACCGTTCGAAGCGCTGAGCCATCTCTTGCAGTCGCGTTTCCAGGAATCGCGCATTCCGCAGCCACGGCTGCCCCATTGGCTTCTGTCACTTTAACGGGCTCGTCTTGATGTGGTTGCACGAATCTGAGAAATGGATGGACGTCCCCTTGAAGCAATTCCTGCAAGACTGTGGCCCCGGCCAAGGCCGGGGCCGATGCATGCGAATGGGATGAAGTCTACGCGCGCGGCCGCAGAAAACCGGTGGCGGCGATGAGCGCGACTAGCACTCCGACCACGACCGCGTTGATCTCCGGACGTGAATCATAGTGATACGCGAGCACCCACGGAGAGATGGCCACCCAGATTCCGAGCAGCAAGTCCCCGAAAGAGAGCCACCAGTAGCGTTTCTGTGGCATCGACATGCGCGTGATGGCCATGCCAAGGATGAGCGCGCCGAAGAATTCGGCATTGAGGCGCGCGGACGACCATGCGGTGTAGGAGAGGATGTAGGGCGACGCGATCAGCCAGATCGCCAGGGCAACGTTGAGCCCCTCCACATAGATCATCAGGTCCGATTGTGGCTGGCTCTTCTCCACCGTTGACCTCTCTCCTCTCATTTGGGCGACCAGATCTCTGCCTGTTCGTTTATCGGCCGCGAGCATTGTACACCGGATGCGCCGGGGCGGAATACCTCGGCTTCACCCACACGGGCGGTGTGATCCTCATGACGAATGACCCCGGAAAACCGAGCAATTGGTTCCTCTTCTATACTCAGGTGGTTCGACGCGCCGTTCAGACTCGCAGCATCCACGGGGCGCGACACGTTCGATTTGCCGCGTTACGGCGGCGTTCGCCTCGGATAAGGTCGGCATGGCACGACTGAGTCGACTCCTGACTCACCGCTGGTTTCTGGTCAGCCTGCATATTCTGGTCGTCGTGGGGCTCACCGGCGGAATCTTCGTCGCCACATTCGCCGACGGCTATTTCAATCGGGGAGTCGCCACCGGCGCTTCACCGCACGTCATTCCCAACACCGACGTCAACCCGATGGGCGTCAACACGTTCCTCGATGAAGAGGCGGATCCGGCCAAGGTCACCCGCGAGCTGGAGATGATCAAAGCGGGCGGCTATGGCTACATCCGTCAAATGTTCCCCTGGTACGACATCGAGCCGGAGCCGGGAACCTATTGGGACGCCAAGAACAACGTCAGCTCCTGGACGAAGTACGACCAGATCGTCGATCAGGCCGACGCACTCGGCATTCAGATCATCGCTCGGCTCGACAAGCCACCACGCTGGGCACGCGCAAACGCCCCGAATCTAGACCAGTTTCCCGACGGCCCGCCCGACAACTACGCCGACTACGCCAGCTTCGTGGCGACATTCGTCAACCGTTATCGAGGGCGCGTCCACTACATTCAGATTTGGAACGAGCCGAACCTGCAAGGGGAATGGGGCGGACAACCGATCGACCCCGCCAAATTCACCGAGCTCCTTAAAGTTGCCTACACCGCGGCCAAATCGGCCGACCCCAGCATCACGGTCCTCATGCCGGGCCTCGCGCCGACCGACCAAACCGGCCCAACCAATTTGAGCGATCTCCTCTTCCTTGCAAGGCATGTACGACGCCGGAGCCAGGAACTACTTCGACATCGCGACGGTGATGGTCTATGGCTACGGCTACAGCCCGGCTGACCGTCGGGTCGAGTTCGCACGGGACAATTTTTCGCGCCCTATACAGACGCACGAGATCATGGTGAAGAACGGTGATGCGAATAAGGCGGTCTGGGCCGCCGAATACGGTTGGGTGTCGCTGCCGTCCGACTGGAGCGGCGATCCATCACCATGGGGCAAGCCGGTCAGCCAGCAGAAGCAAGCCGATTATCTCTATCAAGGGTATCTTCGAGCGCAGCAAGAGTGGCCCTGGATGGGAGTGATGTGTGTCTGGAATTTCCGCGAGCCCGATCCGCCGACCGCTCCCGATCAGGCCAACAATCCGACGAGAGGGTTCTCAATCGTCGATTACGACTTTACGCCCACCCCCGCATACACCCTGCTTCAGCAACGCAGCGCACAGTTGAACCTGGCCTACACCGGCGCCTACGACGGGTCGAGCCCGCTCATCAAGCACGACGACGGCTGGTCAGTCGAGTTGTCCGGCAGCCAGACTGCGCTCGCCTCGTCCCGCGACGGTGGGACCGCCACCATCAACTTCTTCGGCACACGACTCGATCTCTTCCTCTCCAACGACATACAGGGGGTCAGCGCGCGAGTCGATGGGCATTCGGTGTCCCTCAAGGTTGATGGCACGAGCACGTTTGGATCGACCCCAGCGACGCGCGCGACCGTCGCCAGCGGCCTATCGGACGGCCCCCACACCGCGGAGATCATCGCGAACGGCAGCAGCACCACGACGATCGACGGATTCCTCGTCGGGCGGCGCACCGTCATGAGCTGGATCTATCCCTGGATCTACGCTGGCCTCGCACTGGCGATCGCGCTAAACCTCGTGTCGCTCGCCTGGTCGTTCCTGAGTCTACGGGCTCCTGGACGCGAGGAAATGACCGCGCGGCAGCCAGATTTGACCGTGGAGCCGCCCACCGTCGGGATGACGTCAGAACAACGGCATCCCTGAATCCGCCCATCTGGGGAAGATAGATCGGCCACAAGACGTTGAATCACCGTGCGCGAGCCCTCCATCTGGTATATCCTGTGGCTTCGTAAGTTGACATGCGTTCATATCAACCGGGTGTTACTGAATAAGGGGTAGGTTCATTGTCACAAAGCGCGACCGCCGTGCAAACGACAGCCGAGCTGGAAGAAGCCGCCACCGGAGACGATACGTTCGACGCCGGTCGAACCTTCATGGTGGCGGGCGGGCACCTGGCCCACGATCTTTATTCATCGTTCCTTGGCATCTTGATTCCGGCCGTTCAAGACAAGCTCGGACTCTCGCTGGCAGTTGTCAGCCTGATGATTCCGGCGACGCAGGTTCCGGGCGTGGCGCAGCCGTTCGTGGGCTATCTCGCTGACAGGACGACTCGCAAGTGGTTCGTCGTCCTCGCGCCGACAGTCACTGCCATTACGCTCTCAAGCGTCGCGCTGGCGCCGAACGTGGCCGTCGTACTTCTGCTGATGATGGCTGCTGGATTTTCATCCGCGTGTTTCCACGCACCGGCCGTGGCCCTGATGGGCGAGCTTGGTGGCAAGAAGACCGGCCGCGCCATGTCGATCTTCATGGCCTTTGGCGAATCGGCCAGAACGATCGGCCCGCTCCTCCTCACCGCGGCGATCGCCCTGTTCACGCTCGAAGGTTCGGCCGTCGTCATGGTCTTCGGCATCGTGGCCTCGGTCATCCTCTACTTCACGCTCGACACGCGCGAGTCCGACGCCCAACGCAAGACGGCCAAAAAGGTCGAGTTCCGACCATTGCTGCGCGCCCGCCGGAAACCGCTCGGCGCGCTGCTCGCGGTCTCAGTCATCAACGGGTTGGCAACGTCTCCCTTCCAATATTTTCTGGTGAAGTACCTCGAAGCGAACGGCCGCAGCCACTGGTACGCGGGCATAGCCCTCTCGCTCATTTCCGGAGCGGGCATCGCCGGTGGATTGCTCGCTGGAAATCTATCCGACTCGATCGGACGCAAGACGGTCCTGGCGATCACTTCGCTCGCGGCGACGCCACTCTTCTATCTCTATCTCGTCCTCGAAAATGGCTCCTGGCCCGTTCTTGGCATTCTGATGGCGGCCGGTTTCGTTGCCATCGGCATTCGCCCGGTCGTGCTGGCGGTGGCGCAAGATCTGATGCCCGAGGCCCGAGGCGCCACGGCTGGGCTGATGCTGGCTATCGGCTTTGTCGCCCAGAGCATCGTCGCTCCCCTGTTCGGCGCGCTCGGCGACAGCATCGGCCTGAACCATGCCTTCTGGATCATTTCGGCAATGTCGCTCGCGGCGCTCCCGTTCATCCCGTTTTTGCCGAAACACGAAGCTGAGAAACTGATGCGAGCCTGAGGAGTCTCCGTGGTCATCGACCTACACAGCCACTTCTTTCCGCTCGACGCGGCACTCTCATCCGCCGCGCCGGTTTCACCCGTGCCGGAAATGGTAGAGGACGGCTACGTTCTCGAGGTCGCGGGTCATCGGCTCCATCTGTCGCGTGAATTGATCGACGTCGACGCTCAACGTACGGCGATTGAGCGACAAGGACTCGACCAGCGCGCCTTGATGCCGCCGCCCTACACGATTCTGTATGAGCTACCAGGTGAGGACGGGTTGGCCTGGTCCGTGGCGCTGAATGATGGAATCAGCGAGGTCGCCCGGCAGGATCCCGACCGATTCGTCGGCTTCGCCACGGTACCACTGCAATCACCGACCGCGGCAGTGGCGGAGCTCGAATCGGGCCATTCAGATGCTCGCGCTGCGCGGAGTCGAGATCCTCAGCAACGTGGATGGCATGGGGCTGGACGATCCGTCACTCGAGCCATTCTGGGAGGCGGCTGAGCAACTCGACGTGCCCATTCTGGTGCACCCGCACAACGTAGCGGGCGGCGAACGCATGGGCGAATTCTACCTGCGCAATCTAATCGGCAACCCGACTGAGACCGCCCAGGCTGGAGCACGCATCCTCTTCGCGGGCGTGCTGGAGCGCTATCCTGGTCTCAAGATCATCCTGTCGCATGGTGGCGGTGCCCTGCCGCACCTCATCGGGCGCCTGCGCCACGGTTACGAGGTTCGTCCCGAGTGCCGCGAGCGAGCTTCTCACCCCATCGAGCAGCTGCGTCGACTCTACTTCGACACGATCGTCTTCGATTCGACCATTTTGCGCCACCTGATCGAGCTCGCCGGAATCGATCAGATCGTCCTCGGTACCGATTTTCCGTTCGACATGGGCGATCCTGATCCGATCGGGTTCGTGCGTCGCTCGGGGCTGAATCTCGCCGATGTCGACACGATTCTGCAGTCCGGCGAGCGACTCCTGGCGTGATTCCAGCGAGTCAAATCATGCTGTGGAACAGACCCAAGGCTTGAACAACCCCGTCTGAAACGCGAAGATCAACGAGTGCGCCAATTCGCTATTGAGCGATGGATCATCCACGCTCGCTCGTCACCGCTTCGCGCATCAACCGATTCATCGAGGTGAGGAATTTACATGAGTGAGACAGCCAGCGGGAAGAAACGCTACGTCGGTCAATCGGTGCGCCGTGTCGGCGACCGGCGCCTGGTCACCGGGCATGGTCGATTCGTCGACGATGTGCACATCACGGGCGCGCTCGACGCCGTCATGGTCCGCAGCCCATATGCACACGCAAGGATCCTCAGCATCGACGCGAGCGAAGCCCTCAAGGTTCCAGGTGTCGTGGCGGTGCTGACGGGAGAAGAGATCGCGGCAATCACGCGCCCCCAGGGCTCACCCGAACAGGCGCCCGATCGGCAGCTCGAGCGCTATCCCCTGGCTGTCGGCAAGGCTATGCATGTGGGCGATGCCGTGGCCGTGGTTCTCGGTGCCGACTTCTACCGCGCGACCGACGCGGCCGAACTCGTGAACGTCGAATATGAGCCGCTCGACCCGGTCGTCGATGCCGAAGCCGCCCTTGCCGACGATGCACCCCTCCTTCACCCGGAATGGGGAGACAACCTCGCCTTCCGCTGGCAAGTCGAAGGTGGCGACGTCGACCGCGCCTTCGCCGAGGCGAGTCGCACCGTCTCGATTCGCCTGCGGAATCAGCGCATCCACGCCACCTTCATCGAACCGAGGGCCATCACCATCGATTACGACCCCTCGACCGAGGAGATGACGGCCTGGGCCACGACGCAGACGCCGCATCGGCTGCGAGGCGGTATCGCGGCCACGGTGGGCATTCCTGAGCATCACGTGCGTGTCATCGCGCCCGACGTCGGCGGCGCGTTTGGAGCCAAAGGGCCGGTCTATCCGGAATATCTGGTGGCTGCGGCGCTTGCCTACAAATTTCAGAAGCCGGTGAAGTGGACCGAGACGCGTCGTGAGACATTCGTGGGCACGAACCATGGCCGAGACCAGGTGCAGAAGCTGTCGGCGGCGAGTCGACGACGACGGCAAAATCTTGGGTCTCAAGGTTGAGCTGATCTCCAACGTCGGCGCATACGGGGCCGCGACGGTGGCCACGCGAAGCGGCGTGATGGCCTCCGGCGCCTACCGCATCGAGAACCTGCGCAGCACCGTCCTTGGTGTCATGACCAATACCACCCCGACCGGCGCATACCGCGGCGCCGGACGACCCGAAGCCGCCTATATGGTCGAGCGGATGATGGACGCCATCGCGCGCGAGCTCAAGCTCGATCCCGTTGAGGTGCGTCGGCGCAACTTCATTCCGTCGGACGCCTTTCCCTACATGTCCGCCACCGGCATCGAATACGACAGTGGCAACTACGAGCTCGCGTTCAACGAAGCACTGAAGCGCATCGACTACGACCAGGTTCGCGCCGAGCAGGCTCGAGCGCGCGCCGAGGGACGGCTGGTCGGCCTGGGCATGGCCGTCTATTGCGAGCTTGCCGGACCCGGATGGGACAGTGGTTCGCCGCCAGAGTGCAGCCATCTGGAACCGTGGTCGTCACCACCGGCATCTCACCGCACGGCCAGGGGGAAGAAACGACCTTCGCGCAGATCGTGGCGGACGAGCTCGGCATTCCCATGGAAGACGTGGTCCTGAAGGCCAGCGACACGGCCATCACTCCGCAAGGGATCGGCACCTTCGGCAGCCGCGGCACGTCGATCGGTGGCTCGGCCGTGCTCCTGGCGGTGCGACAGGTGAAACAGAAGGCGGCCAGAATCGCGGCGGCCCGGCTCGAAGTGAGCGAAGAAGATATCGTCTTCGAAGACGGACGTCTCCACGTTCGAGGCACCCCGGACCGCGGCATGTCCTTCAAGCAGGTGGCACAGATGGCCTACGGCATGGGCGGGCTGCCTGGCGGCATGGAACCGGGACTGGACGCGACCAGCTACTTCGCGCCAACCGGCCGCACCTTCCCCTTTGGAGCGCACATCGCGCTGGTCGAGATCGATCGCGACAGCGGCGAGCTTCACGTGCTGCGCTATCTGGCGGTGGATGACTGCGGGCCGCTCATCAATCCGCAACTGGTCGAGGGGCAGGTCGTCGGCGGGCTGGCGCAGGGATTCGGGCAAGCACTCGGCGAAGAGATCGTTTACGACGACAACGGGCAACTCCTGACCGGTTCGATGATGGACTACTTCGTGCCCAAGGCCGGTCTCATGCCGACCATCGAAACGGCGCACACGTTTACCCCGAGTCCCGTCAATCCCTTGGGTGTCAAGGGAGTCGGGGAGGCCGGCACCACCGGGTCGCCGCCAGCGTTGGTCAACGCGGTGCTGGATGCACTTGCGCCGCTCGGCATCGAACACGTTGACATGCCACTCACGTCGCAGCGGCTGTGGCGCTTGATCCACGACGCAGAGGCGAAATAGTGGGCGCATTGAGCGGGAAGGTTGCCCTGATCACCGGCGCTGGACGAGGCTTCGGCCGGGCCATTGCCGAGGTCTTCGTTGAGGCAGGGGCCGACATCGCCCTCAACTATCGGGAAAGCCGCGACGGCTGCGACGCAGTGGCGGCCGTGGCGGCGTCTCGAGGTCAGCGATCTTTGGTCGTGCAAGCCGACGTGACCGACTCAGCTTCCGTCGCACGGATGGTAGACGAAGTCATCGCTGAGCTCGGCCATATCGACATACTGGTCAACAACGCGGGCATCATGCACGTGCAGCCGTTCGCCGAGACGACCGAGGAATCGTGGCGTGCCGAGATCGACGTCAACATCTTCGGTCCACTTTTCGTGACGCGGGCTGTCGTGCCTCACATGATCGAGCAGCGCTACGGCAAGATCATCAACCTTTCGTCGCAGCTCGCGTTAATCGGCTGGGATCGCGCGTCAGTCTACGCCGGAACCAAGGGATTCATACTGACCTGGACCAAGTCGCTAGCGCGCGAGCTCGGGCAATACAACATCAACGTCAACGCGATTGGTCCGGGCTCGATCGTGACCGACATGAATCGCGGCATCTATCCATCCCCCGAAGCGGCGGAACGCCGTGCGCAGGAGCTTCCGTTGCGCCGACTTGGATCACCACGCGACGTGGGTGAGTGTGCACTCTTCCTTGCCTCCGACGCGTCCAGCTACTTGACCGGCCAGATGCTCGGGCCTAACGGCGGCAACGTCATGTAGGTCGACGCGTCTCAACGGTCCCCGGCGGCCAATCGTCTATCGGTGGGAGGAATGGGTGCAACGACTGGGAAGGCTGCCGGACTGGTATCGCGGCAATCGGGTGCTGGCGTGGGTCTGCATCCTGATCGCGGTGAATCAGCTCGGGTTTGGCAACATCGTTCCGGTCGTCCCCCTCTTCGCCAAATCGTTCGGCGTCTCTCAGTTCCTGATCGGGCTCACCGTCGCCGTCTACGGACTGGCCCGCTTCGCCGCCAACATGCCGGCCGGTCGCATCTCAGATCTGCTCGGGCGCAACTGGGCCATCGCCATTGGCGGCATCGTGACCGCGGGCGGCAACCTGATATGCGGCTTGTCAGGAACCTACTCGGTCTTCCTGGCCGGGCGCTTCATCGGTGGACTCGGCGCCGCCATGGTCCTGACCGGCACCCAGATCATCCTGACCGACATCTCGACACCCGAGAACCGCGGACGAGTCATCGCCCTCTACATGACCGTATTCATGTTCGCCGTCGGCATCGCGCCCCTACCCGGCGGTTGGATGGCGCAGCATTTTGGCCTCGACGTGCCCTTCTTCGTCTATGCGGTTCTCGGTGTGGGTGTCACCGGACTGGCACTCACGCGTATACCCGAGACGCGGGCGGCTGGTCCGCTGGACGCACGGACGTCGAGTGACACGCGGCCGCAGTTCGGCGGGCAAATCCTGGAGTTGTTGCGCCAGCCACCATTCCTGCTGGTCAGCATCGCCTCGTTCGCCAGCTTCTTCGCGCGCACCGGTGGCGTCTTCACCATCGTCCCGGAACGAGCCGACGGCGCCATGGGACTATCGGCCAGTCAGATCGGACTCGGACTTTCGGCGATCAGCGTCGTGAGTCTGGCGGTTGCCTACCCGGCAGGGGTCGTGATCGACCGATTCGGTCGCAAGGCGGTCATCGTACCCGCGCTCCTCTTCGGAGCCATCGCGATGGTGGCGTTCGCCGGCTCGGGCAGCTTCATTCCCTTTGTTCTCAGCTGTCTGGTCTGGGGCATGTCAGTGGGGCTTGCTGGCGCGGCTCCGACCGCCTATGCCGCGGACGTCGCTCCGCCCGGCATGAACGCGGCCGCGATGGGAACGTTCAGAACGCTGTCTGACTCAGGCTACGTCTTCGGGCCCTTCCTGCTCGGCGCGATCGCTGGGTTCGCAGGGACTGGTTCAGCCCTCATCTTCACCGCGGGGATGTTGCTGGTTGTAGGAACCGGATTCGCGCTGATCGCGCCGGAACCGCATCGTCTGGCGCGGCCGGTCGGTGCCGCTGAGGACCCCGCGTCAGACTAGGCTGCAGCTCCGCAGCAGGTCGAGGCTGAAGCTTTCGCCGTCGTCGATCTGTTTCTCCAAATCGGCTCGCATGATGAGCGCCTTCCCGGCACCCATGACGAAACCGGTTCCTTTCTCTGGTTCCAAAACGCACGCGGTGTGCTCATCGATCGCAAGGATGACCGTCTCTCGCGGCAGTAATCGCCGCAGAAATCGAAAGCGCTCAGCACCCATGAAGCAGTGGCTGGTGTCGAGCTCAGATCCTCCTTCGTTGTTGTTCCAGTGGGGCAGGATCGCCAAATCGAGTCCGAGGGGCTTGAATATGTCCAGCCCCGGCTGCCAGTGGAGATCTTCGCCGACCTTGTAAATCTCATAGACCGGCAGCGCGAAGCGACCCATCGAGATGGCGGCGGCGCTGGCAAACGCCAGGGTCGCTCCCGCGGCGTGTCTGTCGCAGATCGTCTGCAGCGTGCGCGTTCCGAGTAGCTGGCGCACCGTGTAGGTCGGACTACCGGGACCGGCAAAGATATAGTCCGCATCGTTCAACGGAGCGATGATCTGTGGAGAATCTGGGTCGAAGATGCCGCCTCGCTGCCTGGCTGGGATCGTGGAAATGATCGGTTGAAATTCCTTGAGGCTGGTCTCGAAAAAGGCGCGCAGTTTTCCCGATACGACGCTCACGTTCGGTTGGAACCCAGCCGGAGTCTCGAGGATGGCGATCTTGACGGGAACGGGAAGCCTGCTCATCAGCTGGCTATGGACCTGGCGGCCACGCCGCGAAGTCTCGCCGGAGCCGAACAAGGCAATTGGTCCAGATGGCATGTGGAATGATCTCCCGGTGCAATCAAGATCATGGACGGCGAATGTCGTCGCTTCCCTACCATAAGTTAGGGGAGACTAGTGCGTCAAGCGCGGGGCGTGGATTGCCTATGAAATTCTTTGGTGCGCAGACAAACACAACGGCGGCCCGGTGCTGCTGCCCGATCCGCCGAATGTGCGTCGTCGTGGCGTTTTGGAGATGAGCTATCGTCACGTTTTGAGCCGTCAGGCAGAATCAGGTGACAAACGGACCTCGATCTGACCGTCTCGCACTCGTGTCTCCAACACGGGCTGCGGGAATGTTGCAGGGCCGTCGATCACCCGCCCGCTATCCATCGAAAACTTCGAGCCGTGCCACGGACAGACGACACAGGTTTCGTCGAGTTCCCCTTCGCTTAGCGGCCCGCCCATGTGAGAGCACGCATCCGCCAGCGCATAGACGCGCTGACCACGACGTAACAATACGATCGGGACGTCGTCCACCGTCGTTTTGGTGAGTTTGCCGTCCTGGAGCTCGGAATCCGCCATCACCGCCTTGAACTCTTTCGGCAGATTCTCCGCACTGACGTGGCTGACGCCGACTTTTTCGCCGTAGACGAGCTCGCCTCCGATATACGCCGCCGCCGCGGTGATCGTGATGCCGACCGTCGCCAGCGCGCGCGCTACGTTGCGCGACCCCTTTACCCGCATCAGCAACGAGAGGCCCATGGCTCCAATCCCGGCCGTGTTGGCGAGACCGTGGATTAAGCCAAGGCGGCTGGATTTGCCGTGGACGAAGCGCCAATCATTGACACCAGTCGCCACTGCCAACACGGCTCCCGCCATACCCACGGCGGCCGTGACGTCGGCCGCGCGGTCGTAGCCGGCGTCTTTCGAGCCAGCACCCACGAGATCGAGCATCTCGCTGACGACCCAGGCACCCGCCGGGACGACGACGATGAGTGGATGAAGTGGATGCCCGAGCCAGGTGCCATACAGGGCGTTGCGCAGCGTGCGCTTGCCCTCCCCACCGCCGCCGAAAATATTCATGGCGACGTCTTTGATCGACTTGGCGGTTTGATCGACGATCGCCTCTCGCTGAATTGCATTCGTTGCCTGTTTGAGCTCCATGGTCACCTCCAAAACGAGACGTGGACGCGCCAGTGACGCCGTCCTCGACGCATGTACGCAAGCTTCAAGCCGAGATCGCGACTGCGACCAAGCGCCATCAACATCGATGTCGAGGTGGGTTGCGCTCACTGCCATTGGAATGTGTGTTGCATATCAAACGGTAGAGGGGGCAATACTCCCCTTTTCGCCAAACCCACCCCAATGAATTGAAGGAGAGCATATTGACGAGCGAACAGCAGTCACACGACACCAACCTGCCGCCGATGGCGCCGAGCATGGAAGCGACCAAGGAACAGCTCCATCTGGCCAAAGAACAGGGCGACGTCTACGGCAAGGCTCTAGAGAATATGCACAAAGAGACCGGACAGCTGGCAATGAAGCGAGCCGGCGATTATGAGATCGCGGCGACTGTCGAGGAGGCAGAAGGGCTCTATCGGCTGGAGGATGGAGAGTTGAAGTGGATCTCGCCGACTGGTGAGAACGCGCACCTTGAAATCGTCGTGCGGGATGCCGCGGATGGTCGATTCATCCCCGGCCTGGACGTGCAAGCGACCCTGTATGACTCAGGCGGCGACGAGGTCGGCACGCATCAGATGCCATTCCTGTGGCATCCGATGCTCTATCACTACGGTATCGACTGGAAAGTCCCCGCGGAGGGCGACTATCGCGTGCACGTTCGAGTCGAGCCGCCGCGCTTCATGCGTCACGATTACAAGAACGGCAAACGCTACGCCAAAGCCGAAGAGGTTGATCTGACACTCCACATCAAACCGGGTCAGAAGTTCGTCAAAGGCAAAGAAGAACCGGTGCGATAACCACGTGCATGAGATGACAATGGGCCGGCAATGTCCGGCCCATTCGTGCGCGCTCAAGTTCGTTCGGCTTGGTCACCTGACGCGAAAGACGGCTCCATGCTCGTCGTCATGGTCGTAGACGACCCCTGCGCCCACCGCGAGCTTGTCGTTGTCGTCGGCGGGCAAACGGGCGAGCAGCCGTTCGCCATCGGACGTCTCGATGACGGCCAGGCCGTATGGAGCCTCCCCGGCGAATTGCGGGGTGGGGACGTAGATCACGCTGTAGCTGACGATCTTGCCGACCGCATCGGCGAGGGTGCGAGCCTCGGCCATCACTCCGCCTTCCCGAGAATGGTGACGACGCAGGTGGCGCCCGAGCCGCCGACGTTGTGCGTCAACGCCACATCGACGCCGTCAAGCTGCCGCTCTCCTGCCTCGCCACGCAGCTGGAACGACGATTCGACGATTTGACTCACGCCCGTTGCGCCAACCGGATGTCCCTTGGCCTTCAAACCACCGCTGGGGTTCACCGGAATCTTGCCGTCGCGACCGGTTGCACCGGCCACCGCGGCGTCGCCGCCTTCGCCCGCACCGAAAAAGCCGAGATCTTCGGTGGCGATGATTTCGGCGATGGTGAAGCAGTCGTGTACCTCGGCGAAGCTGATGTCGCTGGCATCGACCCCGGCCATCTTGTAGGCGCGCTCGGCGGCCCGTTTGGCCGCGGGGAGCGTCGTGAGATCCTCCCGCTTATAGAGAGCCAGCGAATCGGACGCCTGACCGAATCCCATCACACGGATACCGGGCTTGGCGAACTTGTCGGCGACATCCTTGGCAACCAGAACAACCGCGGCGGCGCCGTCGGAGATCGGCGAGCAATCGTAGAGGGTGAGTGGGTCGGCGATCATGGCCGACTTGGCGATGTCCTCATGCGTGATCTCGCGATGGAACTGGGCGAACGGATTGCCCATGGCGTTGTGGTGATTCTTGATGGCGACCGCGTCCAGGATCAAGCGATCTTTGCCGTACTTCTCAAAATACGCTCGGGCCATGAGTGCATAGGCGCCCGGAAAGGTGAGGCCTTGCTTGCTCTCGGTCTCCCAGTCAGCCGCCTCGGCCAGGATGGACGTCGCCTCACCAATCGGCGTCGAAGTCATCTTCTCGGCGCCCACGATCAGGACCACGTCATAGACGCCGGACGCGATCGCCATCATACCGCTGGCGAAAGCGGTCGAGCCTGAAGCGCAGGCGTTCTCGAGACGGGTGCTCGGCACGTTAGCGAGGCCAAGCTCCGACGCCACCAACGGCGCGACGTGCTCCTGATGAATGAACGTGCCGGGCGAGAAGGTACCGAGAAAGAGGGCTTCGATCTGATCGGTCGACGCCCCGGCATCTTCCAGCGCGGCTTGTGCGGCCTGCACGGCAAGCTGGCGATAGCTCCCCTCGGCCTTGCCAAATTTGGTCTCGGCGATACCGACGATTTCGATTTCGCGCATGTGTCCTCCCTCGTGATCTGAGCCGCTCATGAGGATTGCTCCGACGTTCTGCGGTCACGCGGCTCTCTCCCCGAGTATCGCATATGGGATAGACGGGAGAGGATCAAGACATGCAGGTCAGGCTACTTCAACCTTGATGTCGTGCACGTTGAGGTCCGGAACTCGTTCCTTGAGGTTCAAGATTTCGATCGCAACGACTTCACCGCGCTCATCGAAATCGAATACGATGCCGTCGCGAACCTCTTCAGACTCGACGATCTTGTCATCGGTGAGGCGGAAATAGAGTGCATTGGCCTTCTGATCAAAGTGGAGTCTCATAATCGGTCTTTCATTGAACGATCAAAATATGCAGTCACTACCCTCGGAGGCGATACGGTGAAATTGTAAACCACACGCAACACTCTGTTTCCATGCTCGGGAATGCGAATCAACGCGTGACGTAGTTCGGGATCATTGGCGTGCGGGTCAGTTCTTTGAGGGCGAAGCATCGCTCTCGACACCCATTCCAATGTGATCTCGCGTTCACGAACTGCGATCTCGGCGTGTTCGGATAGTGAAAATAGCGGCATCTCTTCTGACATCGCCGGTAATCGTCTCCGACTTCATTCACTTCGAGGCATCAATAATCGCTCCCGTCGGCTTTAGGCAAAAGGCTCGATACCGTTATGTTCCACATATGGTGTTGACCCGTGTTGCTTTCGCCACTCCTGATATGTCCCCAGTCTTGTGCGACAAACGGAGCCACGGGGAGATTCCAGCCAGCAGGGATGAAGTGGCTTTAACTCCGGCTGGTGAACTGCCAAACAGTTCCACTCACGTCCTTCGCTAGGAGTACAAATCGGCGTCAGACACTCGCGATCTGGTTGTCGGACATCGCCTCGATGATCTCCCTTAACCCCTGAATGTGGCCACGGTGCTCGGCTTCGTGCTGCGTTAGGTGATGCAGCACCCATTCAGGGGTCACGTCGTACTGTGGGAGGCTCCGAGGGCGTCGGAATTCGTCGAGCGTCATGGGTTGGTAGGTCTCGAGCACGAGGGCTCGGATCTGGCCGAGAACCTTCAGGTGGCCGTCGAGCCCGCGCGCTCGTGGATCGGCCAGCGTCCCCGAATCGTCGCGGACTCCCTCCGGGAAGAGTGCCTGAACATCGTCCGGCACCTCTCGCTCCAGAACCTCGGAGTAGAGCCAGTCCGCCTCGATCACGGCAATGTGATAGAGGAGCGAACCAATGCTGTTCTCGAATTGGTCGGGCACGAGGTTGACGTGCGCTGGATCAAAACCTTCGAGCGACTGCAGTGTCCTGGTTCGGGTGTCTTGAAACATCCAGAGCAAGCGACCAATCTCCGGCTCCGAGACCTGGAGCGCGGTGACAACGAGTTCGCGTCGATTTTCTGCCATCAAAATCTCCTTCGGTACCTGTTTGGCACCTGATCAGACTCGAGCGAAGGACGGCCCACCAACCGTAGTTGCTGTCGCTGAGGACTAGTCGTCGTTCGTGGAGTACTTCACGAACACATCGTCGGCCAAGTCGAGTTCGTCAAGGACGCCCTGCACCTCTGCCAGCATGTACTGCGGGAACATACCCATAAACAGGTAGTGATCACCCAGTTTATCCCATCGGCCGGGCCACTCTTGTGTCTTGAAAACGGGGTATTTATGTGCCGCGCTGTAGTCGAGGACCTCACGTTGATTGGTCTCCCAGAGTCGCTCGAAGGTGCGTTGAAATAGGCTCTTCGTGTTTCGGACTTCCCAGGTTTCGCCGTGGAACATGACGTACTCGAACTCGGACTGCCATCCCGGGTAATACCCGGGCTTCCGCTGGACGTCGAGGATCGGCACGAGGTAGTCGGGGTCATCGGTACCGGCAACGCTCGGACGTCGCCAGATCTCGAGGAACCTCCTGGTCAGTGCTTGGGTCCGATCCGCGATCCCGTCCAGATCCCAGACAGGCGTGCCTGTTAACTGCTTTGTTGAGGGAACCTTGCTCTTCTCGTAGTACTTGGTCTTCTCCAGGAACGGCTTGTTGCTGGCCGCCGCGTTCAACTTTGGCTCCAAGAGCGCAAGGTTGCCGATGGTTGGCAGTGCTTCCCGATAGGCAGCACGCTCCTCCTCGCTGAAGTCTCCCCATTCGCGTACTCCGTCGCCGCTCCAGGTATTGCCCGCGAACTGTGGAAAGATGTGCTCGATCTGGAGGGCGTCCGGGTGACCCGGGTCGTGTGGCTCTTCGATCCGGCGCAGAACGTATCCTGCATTCGGCAGCGGTTGTGCTTCAGCGCCTCGCGGATGCGATCATCTGCGGGCATCCGTCGAGCGATCTCGCGGATGGGATAGCCGTACTGCGTCCGCTTTCGGCACAACTGCGCGGCAAGGTGGTCCCGGCTGGCGCCGACCACCATCTTGCGCAGGTACAGCGACTGAAGCTGCTCCAGGATCTCGAGCAGGGCGTTCTTGTCAATCAGGTCAAGCTGGAAGTCGCGGTAGACCCCGAGCAGCAGCGGGTACATCGCCGTACCGAACGTAATGCAGTGCCCGAGCTGTCGAGCGATCTCCGCATCAGCACACTGTGAGGGATCAAGGAGGACGCCGTACACGTCGGAATACGCTTTCCACTCCGCAGCGTGCGTCGTCAGCGACGAGTACTTCGGTGCCGGGAACTCTTTCTTGAACACCTCATACACGCCGCGATCACCGGTGAAGTCGCTGTCCCGTCCGATCTTGAGAATCAGGTAGTCTCGTAGGAAGCTGTCGATGGCGTCGCCAGTGTTCTCCTCGATGGGAATCCAATACGAGTCTTCGATCTCGCTCTGCTGCTGCTCGTTCAGCCCCATCAGCACGTAGTTGTGGACCAGCTCGTGGTTCCGCAACGGTGTGCCGGTGGAGTTGAGGCTCTCGAAGACCTGCTGTGGGTTGGCGTGCTCTCCGAGCGAAATAGCCACGTGTTCCAACCTCTGCAGGCCGCTCCAGACCTCGCGGGCGTCGTCGCGGAGCTCTTGGAGAAAGAACTCGTAGTTGACCCGTAGGTGGGAGAACAGTTCATCCTCGGCTGGTACCTGGCGACCGAAGACAATGTCAGTCAGATCGCTGTGACCCTCACCCCGGAGCCTTAGCCGCGTCTGTTCCGCACCCGTCGGATGCAGCAACATCCGATTCAGCACTCCCGAGATCGCCTCGTCGGTGCCGGTGAGCGTGTCACGGATGGCGGCGAGGAGAAGCATCAGTGTGGTGACCCGCTGCTGACCGTCGACCAGCATCCGCTCGGTGCCCTCGACCACTGCTCGTAGTCGTGTAGAGAATCGAGCCGAGGAAGTGGGTGTGCCCGGTTTCCACCCTCGCGACAGCACGAAGGTCCCTCAGGAGACGGTCACACCCTTCAATCTCCCAGCGGTACTGCCGCTGGTAGACAGGGACGACGAGGGTCGTGTCTCCGGTCGAAAGCCATTCGGTCGTGACGACGGCGTCGGCTTTGACATTGGTGAAGGTCATTGTCGTCTTCTCCTGGGTCTCGCCATCCGCACATCCGGGCGTGAGCGGCGGCTTATCCCGCTCTGATCAGGTCCGTCGGCAGCATGTGTTCAGAAGCTGACGGGCGGACAACGCAGTTGATGATGTTGCGGGCCTTCGTGCGAGAGTTGCGGTCACGTCGATGCGCGCACCTTACTCTTGACGGCCTCGTCCGTCAAACGTTGCCGTTGGTGTACTTGTACTCAGTATGGCGTTGGTAGCGTAGCACCCCGACTCGTCTCCGAAGTATGACTTCGCCCGCATGCGGTGCAGATTCTCTCCAAGAATCCCATAGCCCACGGCGATGTTGGCGTGTCAGGCAGCACGGCGTGACGTCGACTACGATCCAAGGAGCTCCGTCGCAACAACGCCGAGATAAAAGCCAACCGGGACTTCGACCACCCACAACTCGTTTCACCTGCATCATCTCAAAAACCTGTAGTCGCGATGCTTCTGCGCCGCTGACATGCCTCTCATCCCGTGCGACAATCGGCGGCACGGGGAGACGCAAGTCAGGAGGGGTGAAATGGCTTCAACGCCGGATGATGAACTACGTAACAGCTCAGCCTACTACCACGTGGTGCTCGAGCGCATCCCGCCGCGCGCATCACCACCGTTCGAAGACGCCGACATGCAAAAGCGGGTCTGGGGTCGTGAATGGGGCGTGCACAACGACGTTGGCCGCTTGCGCCTCTGCGCCATGCATCGGCCCGGCGACGAGATCAAGAAGATCGATCCCGACAAATACGACCCGTCCATCGCCGCGCTGATCGACGACGACGAGCAGTGGTACTGGCGTGATCGCACCGGCCCGGACCTGGCCAGGATGCAGACGCAGCACGACGGTCTGGTCAAGGTTCTCGAAAATGAGGGTGTCGAGATCGTTTGGGTCGATAGCGCACCGGGCGACGTCAAGGCAGTCTTCACGCGGGATCAGGCCATCTCGGTGCACGGCGGCGCCGTCATCTGCCGTATGGGCCCAGTCGGACGTGAATACGGGTATGGCCGTCGCGGCGAGGAAGCGTTCGTCACACGCGCCATCGCCAACCTGGGCATGCCGATCATCCACACGATTCATGGCACCGGACTGCTCGAAGGCGGCTCCTTCGTCTTCCTCAACGAGCACACGGCCGCTATCGGCATGTCCTTCCGCCAAAACGAATCCGGAGCACGTCAGATGGAGCAGGTGCTCGCCGAGCAGGACGTGCATTTGATCCGCGTCCCATTGACCGGACATTCACTGCACATCGACGGCTGCATCGTTATGGTCAATCACCACAAAGCCATCGTCAACGTGCCGCATCTCCCCTATTGGTTCCTCGACACACTTAAAGAACTCGAGATCCAGCCGATCTACGTCTGGCCGACCGAAGAGAGCGCCGTGAATTGTCTGGCGCTGCGTCCCGGTAAGGTGGTGATCGCGGAGGGTTGTCCGCGCACCGTCGAACGGCTCAATCAGGCGGGCATCGAGACGGTCGAGATTCCCTACGATGAGATCCACAAGAACGGCGGAGGCATCCATTGCTCCACGCTGCCGCTGGTACGCGATCCGAGCTAGCACCGGTCGCCGTGGGAATACGAGAAACGATTAGGCAGGAGAACGCACGTTATGGCCACTGAGCGCTCGACCGGACTGGTCTTCAGCGATCGCTATCTACAGCACAACACCAACCTTTACCGGCTCGTCTCGGGCGCCACGCTGCCGTTCGTCGAACCGGTCGACCATCCCTCGAATCCACGCCTGGTGGAGCGCACCAAGAAGCTGCTCGACTATACCGGGCTGGCGAAAGAACTGGTGCGGGTCGATCCCTACCTCGCTACTCCCGTTGATCTGGCGCCGTTCCATCCAACGGATTATGTCGACAGGATTCGCGAGATCAGTGAATCCGGCGGTGGCGACGCCGGTCAGGGCGCCCCGGTCGGCGCTGACTCGTACGAGATCGCGCTGCTCTCGGCCGGAGGAGTGATGGCGGCGGTCGATGCGGTGATGAACGATCAAGTCCAGCAATGTTTCGCGCTTGTTCGCCCACCCGGCCACCATGCTGAAGCGAGCAAAGGACGCGGATTCTGCATCTTCGGTAATGTGGCGGTCGCCGCGCGCCACGCTCAGCGACGCTATGGCGTCGAACGGGTGCTGATCGTCGATTGGGACGTACATCACGGCAACGGCACTCAGGCGGCGTTCTACGACGATCCCAGCGTCCTCTTCGTCTCGCTGCAGCAGGATCGGCTCTTCCCGATCGACTCAGGCATGCCGGACGAGATCGGCAATGGGGCAGGGAGCCGGGTACACCGCTAATCTGGCGCTCCCAGCCGGGTCGGGCGGCGCGGCTTATCGCTCGGCTTTCGAACGGGTCATCGAGCCGATGGCCGAACAGTTCAAGCCCGAACTGGTCTTCGTCTCGGCCGGACAGGACGCCAGCGCCAGCGATCCGCTTGGACGCATGCTGCTGGCGACCGACCACTACCGCGAGCTAACCGCCATTATGCAGCGCGTTGCCGAGCGAACCGCCAACGGCCGACTCGTGCTGGCGCAAGAAGGCGGCTACAGCGAGACCTACGGGCCATATTGTACGCTGGCGATCTTCGAGGCATTGACCGGACATCGAACCGGCATCGAGGAGCCAACCGATCCGGTGCGAGTGGCTGCTTGGCCTGCTTCACAGTCGGTTTCAGCCGATCAAGCGGCCGCCATCGACGTGACGATCGAGCACCTGAAGCCCTATTGGGAGCTGTGACCGCTAAAGAGAATTTCAGAATGTTTGACGTCCGGTATGCCGTCTGTAGGGGAGCACCTTGTGTGCTCCCGGCGCCGTGTAACTCGTGACAACTCGGGAGCACACAAGATGCTCCCCTACAACAGTTCGCACAACCATAGTGAGACCCGTTCTAGGGGTTTTCGTCGAATTTGCCGCCGAGGGCCTTGAGGCTGGCGAGCAGGTCTTCGGGGTTGACCGGCTTTTGCAGCAACGCGTTGACACCCGCCGTAATAGCCAGGGCGCGCAGGTTCGAGTCGTCATTGGCCATGATGGCGACGACTGGGATGTCGCTCTGCGATTTCGCCGCGCGAATCACCTGAAACGGATCCAGGAGCGGCAGATCGAGATCGATCACCAGCAACTCAGGCGAGATCGAGTCGAGCATCTCCCAGGCTTCCAGTCCATCACGTGCCTCAACCGCACGCCAGCCTGCCTGCTCCAGCAGCTGAGTCAAGCCGCGCCGCACCGTCACCGACTTATCCGCGATGAGGGCGAAAGGAACGCGTGTCAGTGTGGCCGTATTGCGCCCCTTGCGCTGCCGCGCGGTACGACGAGCGTCGAGGAGCTGGTCAAGGTCAATTACTGAGGCATGTGCCCCGGACGCGAGCGACGCGGAAGCCACCACGCCCGAGAGCTGCAAGCCCGGGTTGGAAATCGGCTGCAACTCCACCTCCTGTACGCCCACCACCTCGTCAACTTTGATCAGCCAATGGCTCCCGAGCTGCTCCACGCGCAGCACGGTGCCCCCATCGTCCCGGACGTGGTGCGGAGCGCGCATCCCCAGCAACGACCCCAAGTCGACGATCGGCACTCGCACGGCGCCCAGGTCCGCCAGGAACGTCGTCCCTTCCTTCTCGATTGAACGCACCACGGATGTCGGCACGACCTGGGTCTTGACGAACGGCATGACGAAGTGCTCACCCGAGACCGAGACGACGATGGCGCTGATGGTCGGAACCGCCAATGGCAGCCGAACGGTGACCGTTGTGCCGCGGCGCAGCTCGGAATCGATCGAGACCGTGCCCTTCATCTCGGCCACGAGCTGCCCGACAATGTCGAGCCCATGTCCGTTGGCGACGCGGCCGGCGCCATCCGTGCGCGCCGTCAGTCCTGGCAAGAAGATCAGCTGCAGCGCCCGCTCTCGCGTCATGCCGTTGGACGGCACGGGATAGCCGCTCTCCGCCGCGCGGCGCAGCACCAATCGATCGTCGATGCCGTTCCCATCGTCCGAGACGTCGATGACGATCTGGGTTCCGTCGCGGCGGGCGCTCAATCGAACGGTGCCACGCTCCGGCTTGCCGACGGCTCGACGCGTCGACGGCGGCTCAATCCCGTGATCGATAGCGTTGCGAATCAGGTGCAGCAATGCAGTGTTAAGCCGTTCGTGCAGCACACTGTTGACCATGAGTCCGCCACCTTCGAGCACGAAGCTGGCGTCTTTGCCCATCCGGTGCGTCAATCCACGCACCGCACGCTGCAGATTCGGCCCAAGCGCCGCGACCGGCGTGAGCTGCAAGTTGCGTGCACTCTCGTTCAACGATGTCACCACGGACCCCAGGCGTGCCTGTGCGGCATCTGACTCGATCCGAAGATGATCGAGATCGGACATCGAAATCGACAGATCGGACACGATCTCGGCCAGCTCACTGGTGATGGCGGCATGGTCGTCCGCCGAATTCAATCGCTCAGAGAGGGCGCCGAGTCGATCACCAACCACCGTGATGTCCTGAACGGTCTGGGTCAGTCTGCGCGAGCGTTGCTGATATCCACCTGATCGAACCAGGAGCTCGTTGACATGCCTGGCCAGCCGATCGAACGCTTCGACCTCGACGATCAGCTTGTCCGACGTGTCGACCGATTTCTCTTGCTTCGTCTCCGGCCGAACCTGCGAGACAAGCCAGTGCAGATCGGCATCGAGGCCACGCAGCTCGGCCAGCACATCGTCGCTCAGTGGCTCTTCACCAAGGCTGGTGACGGATGACTCGATGCGCCAGCACTGATCGACGATGACCGATGCGCCCGCAAGTGCGGCAGATTCTTTCAACTTGAGCAGGATGTCCCACAGTCCAGCTCGATTGCTGATCGACGAACGATCGCGCTCGAGACCGCGGATCATGGCCGGGAGTCGCTGAGAGACGTCGATGATATCGGCCAGGAATCGGTCCGGGTCACCGCGGCTTCGGCCTGGACCAGGCCTGGCGGAGGAAACGTCCCCACCCCGGTCGCGCTCGAGCACACGCAGCGCTTCATAGATCGCCGGGACGGCAGGGCTGTGATGACCGTTGGTGGTAGTGCGGCCGTTCGGGACACGTACACCGAGGTGATCCGGCGACAGCGTTCCGGTCTGCAGCTGCGCCGTTTGCACGTTGAACCGCTTGAGGATTCGATTCGCGTCTTCGATGAGCTCGTCAATACGTTTCAGAGCCTCAGGACCAGGTTCAGGTCCGTCAACAACTGACGCGATGCCGTGCCCACAGCTGACGCAAAACTCGACCACGTCACGACTTGGCGGGACACTGGCGGAGCGTAGCGTTTGAAAGAGGTGGGATAGTCGGGCCGAGAGGCGCTCGACAGGTCGAAGTCCCGACGCAGCGGCCGACGCGCGCAGCGCCTTGGCCCCCACAAGCAGATCGTTGATCGACTCAAGCCGGTCCGGATTATTGCGAAGCGTCTCGGTCTGGGCCACATACGAGGCAAGAAGCTGGCGTATCTCACGCATGCGCCCGAGCTGTTGCGTCGCCGAATGTGCCTCGACAACGTACGGCTGATCGACCGTTCCTCCGGGTCCTCCGTCAAAACCGACCGAATCACCCATCGCCTCGAAGATGCGGGCCACTTCATTCGCGTTGTTGAGATCGACCTCGACCAGGTAGTCGGTGCCGCGTCGTGGCATCGACGTCAGGATCGATCGCGCATGGTTGATGATCGGCGTGGGGTCCTCGCCCGTGGCGAGTGCATGCACGACGCGGGAGAGATCGGCGGCAGCGGAGGTAACAAAATGTCCGAGATAGGGAGCGGGAGCGGAGGTCTCGGTCAGCGCCAGAGCGACGGCTTCCTCGACGACGGTGGCTGCCTCAATGACTGGATGCGCACCAGAGGCAATGGCGATCTCGCGGACGGTAACAAGCGTGCTCAGAATTGATTCGACGGTATCGCGGTCGGGAGACTCACGTTGCATCTCCATGGCGCCCAGGCAGACGACATCCACATGCTGCTGGATGTCTCCCGCAATCTGCGCCATAGAGCTGTTCTCCTGCGAGGCGGATACCATCCCGGCTTCCCCGATCACGCTGTATCACGACCTCCGGCGAGCGCGCTTAGTTGCGACACGTTGTGCACACGAACGCTGACCAACGCCAGATAGCGCTACGTACTGTAGGATAGCCGACCGTCGCAGATCCCTCCTGAGTTATTGGTCCTGAAAGGGCACCCGATACCCGGAGCAAAAGTTGTACGTTGGTACCGCAAATACGCGGAAGATGTCCGAGATGAGGGTTATGCCGGTCGAGCCACCAGCGCGAGGATGCCCGGAAGCGTCGCATCGACGCGAGACCAGGATTCTCCTCGATCCGACGAGTGCCAGAGTTCACCGGTGCGCATACCGGCAAAGAGCTCACCTGGTCGGTCGAGCGGTGCGAGCAAGGCATACGGCATTACCGGAAACGGTGTTTCGAGACCGCCGCCGAGTGCTTCCCACGGGCGTTCTCCCTGTTTGCGATAGATGACCGCGTCGGCGCTCTCGCGATCACCATGGGCGAAGCGGGCGCTGTGCGTGGCGGAGACGTACCAGAGATCAGGATCTGCCGGATCGACCGCAAGTCCCCATACGTAGTGTCGATCCATGCCATCATCGAATTCCGACCATGTCTCGCCGGTGTCCTGGCTGCTCGAAACCCCGCCGCCAGCCGCCTCGTAGACGCGATTGGTTGCTGAGTGATGCGTGACAATGGCGTGCGAATCATGATATGAGCCCGGTTTGCGGTCTTCCCAGGTTTCTCCACCATCGACGCTGCGCATCACGCCACCGAGCTCGATACCCGCGAAGAGTATGTTCGCGTCGGTCCAGTGCGGCGCGATCCATCTCACGTGGGACGTCCATGGCCGTGGTGGAAACGACCAGGTCGGCGCGCTCGGAAGTTCTCGAAGCGTGGGCAAATCTTGCCACGATTCGCCGCCGTCCCGACTGCGGTATATGGAGCTTGGTTCAGTGCCGGCGAAGACCGCGCCGAGCCCGTCGCTTCGATCGGCGGGGCTCACCGCGACCGACAGGATGCGATCGTGCGGGATGCCCTCTCCAACCGGTTGCCAACGCTGCCCACCGTCGCTACTGCGAAAGAGACCGTTATCGAACGTGCCGGCATACATGTGCTTGGCATCGAACGGGTCAACGGTGAGACATTGAACACCCACACCGGTCAAGACCGCCTTTACGGTCCAATTGCCGCCGTTATCTCGGTGCAGGCGCACGACGTCGTTTCCGGTTGCGGCGAAGAGTGTGATCATATGGAAACCTCCAGTCGAGACGTACTCTGCCTTCCAATTTGCTGAGATGCGGCTCCGTATGAATGACGGATAGTTCAACGACTATTTGGCGCCCGTTCCGACGTGTCGTTTGCGCGGGTTGTTCTTTTCGCCTGCGGTGAACGGGTTATCCCATTCGACGCCGCCACGGGCGAAGCGGTTGGGATCGAACGGATCCAGATCGAAGGCGGCGCGCCCATGCAGAATGAGCTGGGCCAGCGCCTTGCCGGTCGCCGCCCCCCATGAGAAGCCGCCGCCGTTGAACCCCGCCGCGACGTAGAGGTTCTTGACTCCGCCGTACGAACCGATCATCGGCAGACCGTCGGCGGTGAATCCCATGATCCCGGCCCAATTGCGCACGACCTTGAGCGAACCGAGTGGTGGGAAGAGCGTGGCGATACACGAGCCGATTCCCTTGAGAACTGGCGGCGTGACCCGCTCTTCGTACGAACCAAGTCCCTCGTTGATGTCGAGCCTGCGATAGCCGCCACACAGAATCTGGCCGGTCGCCGTCTGCCGCCCATACTCTTTGTCGAAATTCGTGCCGAACGGGTGACGAACGACTTCGCCGACCGCCTCGGTCGCCAGAATCTGTCCTCGTGCCGGGACGAGCGCGCCAGGCGGGAGATCCGGGAGCAGCATCGGCGTCCAGGAGTTCGCGGCCACGACCACCGTCCCAGCGGAAATGGTGCCTCGCTCGGTCTTCACGCCCTGTACTTCGCCGTTCGACATCTCGATATCGATGGCCGCATTCCAAACCGAGAATTCCGCGCCAAAGCGACGAGCTCCGTTGGCCAACGCGTGTACCAGCTGGAATGGCCAGAGATGACCGCTGCTGCGCGCAAATTTCGCTCCCAAAACGCGATCAGAAATGACCGGCACCATCGACTTGAGTGTCGAGAGATCGAGCATCTCGACCTCCGACCCGAGCTCTCGCTGAGCCCTGGTACTCTCCTGCAAGTGCTCGAACTGTTCCTCATTCGTGGCGATATCGAGCGTGCCAGGAAGGCGCAGGGAGAAGTCGTCTTCTAGCTCACGCGGCAGCTCTTCGCGGATCATGCGCAGGTTTTCCGTGGTGAGCGCGTAGACCGCCCGTCCCGTCTCCGTGTGCATGGCCGATCCCGCACCCGTCATTCCGCCGTTGCGTCCTGACGCGCCGGAGCAGATGCCACGTTTCTCGACCACCACCACGCGCTTGCCCCGCTTGGCGAGCTGATAGGCAATCGAGCATCCGAGCAAGCCGGCGCCGACCACGACCACCTCGGCATCCTTGGGGATCGAACGCTGCTCCTCCGACACGGAAACTCCCTCTCCCAATACGCTCATTCGCGGCAGAGAATTGTCCCACTCCAACGCCGTAACGCAGCGAGCACGAGCAAGCGTGAATAACGAAACCGAATATCGTTTGCAATGCCACGATGACCGTCGCGCTCACGCCGATGGTCCATCATAGCAACACGTATCGGTTCTCGCGACAAGCGCGGATTCAGCTCAGCAGTGCGCTGCCGAGCTCGAAGAGAGCGCTTCCCGCCACCAGGATGAGTATCAGCGCGCCGACGAACAGGACGATGAAGAGGAGGAAGTGTGTCAACGCTGAGCGGTGCGCCCGGCGCTGCTCTCGTGCCATTTCGGGGCTCAGCGGGCGCCGTTGCGGAGCGTATGAGGCCCCCTGGCCGGGAGAATTGCCGGTATAACGCTGAAAGATCGCGTC
This sequence comes from uncultured Chloroflexia bacterium, assembly GCA_963815715.1. GTDB lineage: Bacteria > Chloroflexota > Chloroflexia > Thermomicrobiales > Thermomicrobiaceae > CALAGB01. The sequence continues at coordinate 534,477 of CAWFHU010000003.1, forward strand.
GTTGACCAGACGGTTCCGAACGGTTGAATCGTAGTCGCGTCGTACGTCCGCGTGACTGAGGACTGAATACGCCGCATTGATGAGCTTGGCACGCTCTTCGGCCTTGCCGCGCTGCATCTCGTCGGTGAAGCGATCAGGGTGAGTCGCTCGCATCAACCGCCGGTATGAGCGTGTGATGTCGCTCTTCGAAGCCGTATAAGGCACATCGAGGATCTCGTAATAGTTGATGCTTGGATCGAATTTTCGAGTCTGTGACATGAAATGAGCTTCGTCCCGGCATTCCTGCAGCCAATCCGCTGCCGCTACCGGTCAATTGTACGGTGAACCGATCGTACGTCACGTTGGCGCTCAGCACCGAAACGTGAGACTATTGCGGCAATACACTGCGTTCGTACGCAAGAACCGGAGTCGCAGGCATGATCCGAGTGCTGCACACGGCCGACCTCCATCTTGGCCGTTCATTCTCCAGCTGGGGCGATCAGATCGCCCAGATCCATCGACAAGATCTGTTGCACACGTTGGAGCAGATGGGTCGCGTTGCCGTCGACCGCTCCGTCTCCCTGGTCCTCATCGCGGGCGATCTCTTCGACACCCACAATCCAGACTCGACGTTCGTGACGACGGTACGTGGCTGGCTCGGCAACCTCATGCAACAGCGCATTCAGGTCGCCATCATTCCGGGGAACCACGACAGCTACTGGTACGAGCGCTCGGTCTATCGCGACCATCGGTTTCCGTCGAACACCACGGTCTTCACAGCAGTCGGCGTGTTCTGAACCGTTTCCAATGCAGGTCGGCGGGCAGACCGCCTATATCTACGGCATCGCCTATGACCACACGCAGGGCGGCGACCCACTGCGATCCCTGGCGCGTCGTGACGACGATGGCATCCACATCGGCATGCTACATGCGACCGTCGATCCGCCCGCCGGGTTTCCAGTCGCGGATCGTTACCTTCCACTCAGTAGCGCTCAGCTTCTCGCGATGAGACTTGACTACGTCGCCCTGGGACACATCCATCGAGCGCGCGATTTCAACGGCCCAGTTGGCGTCTACGCATCCATGCCCGGTTCGCCGGAGCCGTTGGCGCTGGACGAGACCGGGCCGCGCTCGCTGAACATGATCACGTTCGACGACGGCGCCACACGGATCGAGCGCATACCTGTCGGCGTGCGTCAGGCGCGCCGGGAGCAGATCGACTGCAGCCTGCTGTCGAGCAATCAGGTGCTGGCACGGCTCAATGAACTGGCGGACGCGAGCTCCATCCTGGAGGTGGTCCTGACCGGGTCGCCAGACGAACCGCTAGACGCTGACTCCATTCAGCGCGAGGCCGCGGCGAACTTCTGCTATTTGTCCGTCAGCGACCGCACTGATGTAGTCGATTCCGCATTCGCACGCGCCATTGAACACGAGCAGACCATTCGAGGGCGGTTCGTGCGCGCTCTGCGCGAGCGGTCCCGCTTGGCAGCCAGTGACGAAGAACGAGCCACGATCGAGCTCGCTCTCAAACAGGGGTTGCTGGTTCTGGCGAAGCGGAGCGTTCAGTGAGGTTCGTCGATTTCCGGCTCAAGGGGTTCGCCCAACACGTCGACACGCGAATCCGGTTTGTCGACGGCACGCCAAATCTCATCGTGGGACCGAACGAGTCGGGCAAAAGCCAGCTCCTCACCGGCCTCATCGGCACCATCTTCGGATTACCGGATTGGGCTCGGCACCGTCCCTGGAGCGGCGAATCGGACCTGATCGGTCAATTACGGCTCAATGTCGACGGCCACGACGTGCGGATCGAACGTGTCTTTGCCGAAGATCGCGTCGACGTGCACCTCGACGGCGAGATGATCTACACCGGTCGCGGTCGTGCCGACCGGCGCTCGTTTGATGACGAACGGTACCAGCGGCTGATCGGCGAATGGATCGGCTTCACCGACGTCAACGTCTTCCGCGACGTCGTCTTCGTCGAGCAGGATCAGCTGGCCGACGAGCGACTCGCCAAACGATCCGGCGAGATCAAACGCATCATCAGCGGATCCCGCGAGGCCAGCTACGAGACCGCGATAAAGGACCTTGATGGACGCCTCGATCTGCTCAGAAGGCGGGGGAGACAGAGAAACGATAGAGAAATTGAACTGCTCGAATCGGAGGTGTCCGAGCTCGAGCGACGCTCGATTGCGGCAGCCGAAGCCGAAGGGGAAGCAGTCACGCTCGACGATTTGGAACTCACCGCTCGACGGAAGCTCGAAGAAGGGCGCCAACGCCGCGGTCAGCTGAACGCGCTCTTCACGGGCCTCACGCAGCGACAACGTCTCAATGAAGAGTTGAACCGCAACAATCAACTGCTGACCCGCGTTGGGCGCGACGCTGAGCGAGCGCGCAAGGTCACCGAGCACACTCAGAAGCTGCAGGAGGAGATCGATCGACTTCACGTGCCAGGAAACCCCGACCCTCGCCTTTTGCGTGAGGATCGCACGGCGCTCGAAAACGCGACCAGCGCATGCGTGAAGCTCTCGCAGCAGATCGACGGTATCAGCGCAGAGATCGAACGCAGTCAGATCGACCGGCATGTGAGCCCAACTCAGCAAACGACGCATCAGCCTCGCCAGTCGCTCCTCGTCGCCACACTGTTGCTGGCCGTCGGGTCCGCTCTCCTTGGAGTCGTGGTGAGTCCAATCGCCTTTGCCGGTCTCTTGATCGCTGTGATATTGCTGGTTGTCGCGCTGGCACCGGCGACTCGTTCCCACCACCAGCAATCCGATGCGGAGACGGTACGCCTCGATCTGCTCAAGCAACGTCGCTCCGAGCTGCAACACGATCTTGCACAGGCGCAGGAGTGCCGCGACAGCATCGACGCGCGCTGCCAGGAGTGGCTCACGCGTTCGGGAGAGCCGGACATTGATGCGCTCCTGAGTCGCATGGAGCGTCACCGCGAAGCGACCGTACGGCTGGCAGAGCATGGTCAGAACGAGCTGGATATCGAGACTACAGAGGTTGAAAAACAGGACGCGCTAACGGCCGTCGCGATCACGCAACGCCGACTCGAACAGCTCGACGAGGAGATGCCGGAGCTTAACTCCATTGACCCAGAGCGAGCAGCCGAGCTGCGATTGATACTCGAACGCCTATCCACCGAAGAAGAACGCTTGACCAACGAGCTAAGCGACGTCGACGTGCGCCGCCGAGTGCTGCAGGCGGGCTCGCCGGACGACGCCGCGGCCGTCAACGTTCAGATTCGCGAGAAGCGGTCCGAGCTGGAGCGCAAGCGTCGGTTGGCAAGTGCGCTGGAACTCGCCATCGCGACGATGCGTTCGAGCGTCGAGGAGTTTCAGGAACACGCGCTCGACCCCGTAGCACAGCAAGCAGGCGGCTTTATCGCTCGGATCACCGATGGACGCTATCGCGAGCTAGAAATGGATCAGGAAAGCATGACGCCGACACTCCATGGCGTCGGACCAGGTGCGCTTGAACTCGACGACCTCAGTCGTGGCACACGAGATCAGGTTTATCTGGCGCTGCGAGTGGGATTGGTCGACGCGCTGTCCGGTGGCAGGCAATTGCCGATCATCCTCGATGACCCGTGCGTGCATTTCGACGACGAACGTCTTGAGGCCACCGTCAGATTGCTTCAAGAGATCGCCCAACTGCGTCAGGTCATCATACTCACGAAGGACGAGTCTTACACACGCTGGTTCCCGCCGGTGTTACGACTGATTTCTCCCTCCTCCCAGATCGAACAAAACCATCGCGAATCGGCAAATTCGGCACCATCACTGAACGACTGATTCAACCGGTTTCGAGGAAAGAGACGGCGTCCTCTATCACCACCAAAGTGATAGGATTGCCTGTGTAAATCGCTATTTTGACGCTTGTCGAGGCAGGTACACACAGGAATCATCGGGTTTCCAGAGACGGCACGAAAGACGAATGCTCGCCCATGCGCCATGCCAATTGCATCCCTGACTGCGTCCGCTGTTGCTCGCTTTCGCAGCCAACGTTGGCGCGAAACGAGATCGTAGCGAATGGCGAGCGTCGCCCAGAACTCGATATGAACGGTTGTCGATGGAGCGAAAGGAGACTCGAGTGCCGCATCCACGACGCGAGACAATCGCTGAATTGATGGTCAAGGATCACTACACCCCTGAAGAAGTGTCGGACTTGCTTGAGATTGACACGTATGTCATCCGGCGCGCCTGCTGGGACGGTGCTCTCAAGGCGGAGATCGTCGATCATCACATCATCAGCATCAAGCGGGACGACCTGCTCAAGTGGCTCGACGAATGGGAGCACCTCTAGAAGGTGTTCCGAGACTGCGACGTCCGGGCGGCGAACCAACGCGAGCGCGCATCTGGTTCAATCCGGCAGCGCCGTCGAGAAATTAATGATTTCCTCGAATTCCCGGAGCGCGATGGGGCAAAGATAACCGAAATAGCGTATAGACATGACGCGCCGCTCCAGGTATGCCTTCTTCAACGACCCGTTGCCGCATAGGGAGTTCTGTTGGATCTTCATCAACTTCCGGCTGACCGCGTTCCGGTGGCGCTCGAGACCCCGCAACCTTCTCCGGATCCAATCACCGAAATACCCCGTTCGACGTTTGTCGACGCGTTTGTCACCAAAGTGCTCGTTGCGTCGTCGCACATCGCAACCTGGATTCCTTGGCCCATCTGGCACGTTTTCGCCTCGTGCGTTGGCTTGGTGGCCATGTTCGCCGGATGGCGACGTGTAGTCCTCGCCAACGTGCGTCACGTGCGTCACGATCGGCGCCCCAATTTCCTGGCTGCCTGGTTCATCGGCATGCAGCAGATCGCCAGTCACGTCAAGACCGTCATCGGCATTCTGCAGATGAGCATCAGCACCGAGGATCTCGCCGACGCCTTGCAGGTCGAGGGACTCGAGAATCTCGAGCCGCACCTCGGTCAGCGCGGCATTATCATCGTCGCCCCCCATGCTGGCCCCTATCCGACATTGGGCCTGATGGCCAGCCAATGGCTGCGGGCGCGATCGTTCAGCGGCGAATTCGCGGTGGTTGTACGGCTTTTCGAGCCGATGCGCTCTCGCGCGTTGATGGAATGGTTCTCTCGCTGCTTTCTTGGTGCCGGAGTCACCGTAATCGATGCTGACTCGCCGCCACGCGTACTCGGCCGACGCTTGCGTTCTGTTCTCGACGACCGCGGCATCGTCGTCCTTTTTGTTGACGAACCGACGCCGACGCCGTCGATGGTCGTCCCCTTCTTCGACTCATCCATCCTGCTCCCAGCCGGGCCGGTTCGCTTGGCGAAGGCGACCGGAAGCGTCATCATTCCGGGCATAGCGACCTATGGCCGTGGTCGAAAGGTAACGCTCCAAATCGCCAAACCGATCGAGCCAACCGCCAAGATCGACGCCACTCTCGGCGAGGTAAGCAGCTCACTTGAAGGTCTCATCTCGCAGCATCTAGATCAGTGGAGCATGCTCACACCCATTTGGGCCGAAACCGAACCTGGCCCGGCGCCCCAGGGATATAGTTATGCCGATCTGCACACGCACACGATCGGGAGCGATGGATTGTGCACGGTTGACGATTGGTCGACGCGTGCCGCCGAAACGTCTCTCTCGCTCGTCGCTATTACCGACCACGACCACATCTCAACGGTTCGCCGCTGGCATGAAGTCCACCGTGGCACCGACACCAATGTCTTACCTGGCGTCGAGATCACCGCGCGCGGTCGCATCGTTCACATCGGCATCCTCTTTTCGCGTGAGATCCCGACGACGCTGCCGAAACCGGGCACGCCCCTCTTCGACGTCGTGCGCTGGGCACGCTCCATCGACGGCAGCCTGATTGTGCTGGTCCATCCGCTACCTGGTCTTTGGCGCATCCAACTGCGGCGCCTCGCGCGCGCTGGCCTGTTACCCGACGCCATCGAGACCAGTTTCCCGCTGGTTTTCTGGCGCACGAGCGCCATCGAGCGGGCGGCGGATCGATATGGGCTGGCCAAGATTGGCGGAACTGACGCGCATCTCCTCCCCGACCAGCTTGGCAAGCACGTCACGCTGTTCGCGGGCGAGACGGTTGGCGATCTCGTTCAAGCCATCCGGTCCCGCACGACGGAGGGCGTGGTCCGACCAATTTCATGCCGTCCACCGGTCTCGGTCTACGCGCTGCAATCGGTCTACAGCTGGCTGCTCCCATTCCGCCGCATCCCAAGCGTGGAGCGAACGCGTCAGCGCCTTCTGATGACGGCTCGGCGCAAAGCGCTGGCGTCATCGAGCGCGCGTCGACAATCGCCCGGGGCAAGCTCCAGGGCGAAGCGGCGACACGTTGTTGAGCAGGATCAGAGAACCGGGTAGCGCAACTCGATCGCAACCATCACCGCGCCAGCCGACACGATCAGGGTGAGCCAGACGAGCGTTGTAGTCAGCTCCGCGCGCACAAGCTGTGGCAGCGCCACATGCCGATGTCGCAGTGCGCGACGAGCGAGTCGGAAATCGCTCACAGCCACCAGGAGAAGACCGAGAGCGAGCGCGGCCAGAATCACCAGCCACGACCAGAGGACCAGCGTCGGAAGTCCCGCTAGGCCGTGCTCCACGGTTTCATCGTTGATCCAGACTGACTGAACCATGTAGGCCACGATGCCCAGCGCGACGATGAGAGCGACCGCCGACCGCACGCGAAGCACTCGCCCACGCAGCGAGCCACCCCGGTGAACCCACCAACCGACGAGCGCCGCGGCTACGAGCGTCGGAATAACGATCATGGCCAGATGCTCTGCTCGAGTGTACTGCGTCGCGATGCGATTGACGTCGGAACTCAAGAAGTAGCCGAGAATGAGCGGTGCGGCCGCCCACAAAAGAGACGCTGGCGCGGCCCCGATCACGTAGTCCCGCAGCGGTATCTGGATAAGCCCGGTGCCAATCGCGACATACATGCGGGCGATCGGGAGCAGGCGGCCGACGAAAACGATGCCGACGTCGTGGCCTCCAAATTTTTCGCGCCAATGCTGCAAGAATTCGCGGCTGCGCTCCTCATGCTTGCGCAGCAGGCGAGTGAGCAGATTGATTCCACCGGTGCGAGCAACGAGGTGCAGGGTGGTCGTCCCCCCGATGTCGGCCAGCATCACCACCGCGAGCCCAACGCCCAGCCCAAAGAGAGAGTGAATGGCATATGCACCGGCAATCATGAGCGCGACTTCGACCGGCATACCGGTCGGTACTCCCAGCTCGCCGACAAAGACCATCAGCGCGACGATAAAAACGCCGTACTGCATTATGAGCGATTGAATTTGCCATCTCCCCTCGACGATCGACCTGGCTCGCGGCGCGAACCACATCGACCTTACACCTGCAGTTTTAACCCAGGCTGAGAAAAGAAGGTTAACGCGTCATGGTTTCGGCCATGATTTTGCTCATTCGCATCGTTTTCCCGCTATTGACGGGCATCGTGCGGGGTGGCAATGTGTCGACGGGCCGGAAGGGCGCGGATACAATCCCGAACGGCCATCGAAGATCAATCTCGCAAAACGCGAATCCTGATGCGATTACGGCACTTTGGGATGGTGAGGGAGGAGCTTCCATGTCGGCAGTGGTTCCGAGCGAGCTCGTTGGGTCACGTATTCGTCGCAAAGAGGACCCGCGGCTCATAACCGGCTCGTCGACGTACGTTGACGACGTCCGGATTCCTGGCACTCTTCAACTCGTCTTCGTCCGAAGCATTTACGCCCATGCACGGATCAAAGGCATCGACGTCTCAAAGGCCAAAGAAATGCCGGGCGTAGTTGCCGTCGTTGTCGGCAAAGAGCTGGAAGAGTATTTCGAGCACCTCACTGGCACGCCTGCTCCTGATCCGGGAACGCCGCGCGCCGAGGTACTCGCGGTCGATACGGTTCGCTACCTCGGACAGCCGCTGGTGGCGGTCATCGCCAAGACTCAGTATCAGGCCCGCGACGCTGCCGACGAAGTTGTCGTCGATTACGAGCCGTTGCCGACCCTCACGACGATCGAAGCGGCGTCCAAAGAGGGTGCCCCGCGAATTTGGGAAGCGACCGAAGGAAACGTCGGGGTACGCTGGGATCACACCAATGGCGACGTTGAAGGTGCCTTCGCCAAGGCCGACGTAGTGGTCAAGGAACGCATCATCAGCCAGAAGCTGGCCGGAGTTCCGATGGAAGGGCGCGCCGTCCTGGCCACGACCGACGCCATGACTCGCGGGCTCACCGTCTGGACGTCGACGCAGGCCGCGCATGGCGTTCGCACGGCGATCGCCAAGAAACTCGGACTCCATGAGTCGCAGGTTCGGGCTATCGCGCCCGAGGTCGGCGGAGCGTTCGGTGTCAAGATCGGCGCCTACCAGGAGGACTACGTCGTCTCAGCCATGGCGCTCAAGATGCAGCGACCGATCAAATGGATTGAGACACGCACCGAGAACTTTCAGGCGACCAATCACGGCCGTGCCCAGATCGCCGACATCGAGCTGGCAGCCGACAAGAGCGGCAAACTCCTCGCCTACAAGCTGACAGTGGTTCAGGACCTCGGCGGATACCCGAAGGGCACGTTCCTCCCGGCCACGACCGGCAGCATGGCCGTTGGATGCTACGACATCCCGGCCGTCGAGCTGCATACGTCGGGCGTCTACACCAACACCATGGCCGTCGGTGCCTACCGTGGCGCGGGCCGGCCCGAAGCCGCCTACTACATTGAGCGCGGCATCGATCTGCTAGCCGACAAGGCCGGGCTCGACCCGGCAGAGGTACGTCGCATCAACTTTGTTTCGCCTGACAAATTCCCGTACGACACTCCCACCGGCGAGCGCTACGACACCGGCGACTACGCCAAGGCGCTGACCAAGGCGCTCGACGTGGCCAAGTACCAGGAGATGCGCCAGTTCCAGGCGGAGCAGCGCAAGCAGGGCCGCTACATCGGCATCGGCATGGCATCGTACGTCGAGATCTGCGGCTTCGGTCCGTGGGAAAGCTCGACGGTACGGGTCGAGCCGAGCGGTGACGTCTCGATCTTCACCGGCATATCGCCACACGGCCAGGGCCAGGAGACCTCCTTCGCTCAGATCGTGTCGGACCGGCTTGGGGTCGACTTCGACCGCGTCGTCGTCTATCACGGCGACACCAACAACACGCCACAAGGTCGCGGCACGATGGGGAGTCGCGGTCTGGCCATCGGCGGGAGCGCCGTGGTGATGTCAGCCGACAAGCTGCGTGAGAAAGCGCGCCGTATCGCGGCCCACCTCCTCGAAGCCTCGCTCGACGATATCGAGCTGTCCAACGGCAAGTATCAGGTCAAGGGCTCGCCGGACCGGGCCGTCACGCTCGATCAGATCGCGGCCAACGCCTACAGCGGCCGCGTTCCAGCCGACCTCGATCCGGGCCTCGAAACGACCGACTTCTTCCGTCCGGAGGACGAGACCTTCCCCTTCGGCACGCATATCGCCATGGTCGAGGTCATCCCGGAGACCGGCGAGGTGAAGATGCTGCGCTACATCTCGATCGACGACTGCGGCTTCATCGTGAGTCCGATGCTGGTCGACGGACAGGTACATGGCGGACTGGCGCAGGGCATCGCGCAGGCGCTCTTGGAGGAGATCCACTACGACGATTCCGGCCAGATTCTGACCGGAACGTTGATGGACTACTCCATACCCAAGGCCGACCGGTTCGTGATGTTCGAGACCGATCACACCGAAACGCGTACCCCTCTCAATCCCTTGGGAGCCAAGGGAATCGGCGAGGCAGCTACGATCGGTTCGACACCGGCGATGGCCAACGCGGTGATCGACGCGCTGGAGCCGTTCGGGATCACCCATCTCGACGTTCCGCTCACGTCGCAGAAAGTTTGGAACGCGATTCACGGCGCGAAGTAGCCGACCAACCTCGACCGACGACAGAACAACAACACCGGGCGGGAACGAATCCCGCCCGGTGCTTGTCTCCACAATGTACAGACGAGGGTTCACTAACTATTACTTCGTTGGCGTGCTCACGATTCAAGTCCTCGTCGAGATACCCACACGTCAAATCCCAACGGCCGTCTTCCCAGGATGGCCGATCGGGTGACTCCCGTTGAGCTGATGTAAGCGGAGCTGGACCGCATGGAGTCCGCCCGAGCCAGCACGTGAGCAACCATTACACGGCTTTGCGTATCGGACTGAATGAACGGGCAAGGCATCTTGTAAGCCGCCCTAATTACCGGTAGGATCCTGGATACGTCAGCCATGGTGGGGGCGGAGCATTTCCCAAACGTCGCGGGATACGGCTGTCCAAAGCGGCATGAAGCCAAAATCTTCCCACAAGTGAATAGAGGGGACTCTCTCCCAAAGGGGATGTCGGGCACCGGCCGTTATCGCCGAGTGACCTGGAGGAATGTCTTTATGGTCGATATCGTTGGTAGTCGCTTTCTTCGTTTCTTCCTTGTGCTGTCGGTGATGCCGCTGGCATTTCTCGCAACGAGTTCGTTCGCTCTGGCAGCCGGTAGCCCAACCAGCGTAACCATCGCTGGCAGCCTGCAAAATGAGGTTGGATGCCCTGGTGATTATCAACCTGATTGCGCGACAACCCACCTAACGTACGATGCGACTGACGACGTGTGGCAAGGCACGTTGACTATTCCTACTGGAACGTATGACTATAAGGCAGCGCTCAATGACAGTTGGGACGAAAACTATGGAGCGAATGCGACGCTGAACGGCGACAGCCTTTCCTTCACCTTGTCTGCGTCAACCCCGGTCAAGTTCTATTACGACAATAAGAGCCACTGGGTCACCTCATCCGAAAACTCCGTGATTGCCACGGTAGCTGGTGATTTTCAAAGCGAAATTGGCTGCGGAGGCGACTTTGATCCGGGTTGCTTGCGATCGTGGCTTGAAGATCCGGACGGTGACGGGATCTATACCTTCGAGACGACCGCGATTCCACAAGGGTTGTATGAAGCCAAAGTCGCGATCAACGAGTCGTGGGACGAAAACTACGGTCAGGGAGGCGTTGCCGGGGGCGCAAACATGCCGTTCAGCGTTCCATCCAACGGTGTCACGGTCCGGTTCAGCTACGACTCAGTCACCCACATCCTGAGCATCACGGTCGGTGACGTCACCCCGCCGGATACCTACATTGACAGCAGCCCACCAGCCTCAACTGTGAGCAATTCAGCCAGCTTCTCCTTCAGCGGCACTGATGACATTACTCCGCCCGAGAGCTTGACGTTTGAGTGCTCTCTAGACAGTGCAGCGTTCGAGACCTGCTCTAGTCCGCAGAACTACGCGGGGTTGGGGTTCGGCGGACACACGTTCGAAGTTCGGGCGACCGATGAGAACAGTAACGTGGACGCGTCTCCAGCGACCTACAGTTGGACGATCTTGTCCCCGGCTCAGGCGATACAAGCGCTAATCAATTCGGTGAACGCTTTACCAACGCTTACCTGGACAGGCAAGGTAAGTTTGAATACCCCTTTGTGGATCGCGCTGAAGGTTCTCACCGATGGCAACGTGAGGAATGACGTCGTCGCGTGCTACGACCTTAGTGCGTTCATGCTGACCGTAAAGGTACAGGTTTGGATCGGGCATCTCACCACCGCACAGGCGCAGGCACTGATCCAGACAGCGACCGACATCAAGAGCGCACTGGGTTGTACGTAGCGCTCTGCCCGCGATCAGACTGGCTTCTCAATCATGATCGGTCTGACTACCACTCTTCCCAGTGCACGATGGTGTCGAGTGGCGCTCGCGGAGCAGGTTTGAAATCGGTCCCCTTGGTGTAGGCCAGCGGGATCAGTGCGGCCTGCGTAACCGTTTCGTACGGGATGCCGAGTACCTCAGCCGCTTCCTTCTCGTGCGGCAAATGCAGCGTCGTCCAGACCGTGCCAAGTCCACGAGCGCGCGCCGCCAGCATGAAGCTCCAGCCCGCCTGAATGATCGATCCCCATGAGGCCGCCTGCGCATAGCCAGGCCGCCCGTCCGTTCTTCCGGAGAAGCATGGGATGACGTGGACCGGCACCTCATGCAGATGGTCTGCCAAATACTCTGACGACGTCGCCACGCGTGCCTGCACTTTGCTCCGATCGACGTCCTGCGTCTGAACTCGACCCGCAAAGCCGGAGCTCGCGCGGTACGCATTCCAGCCTTGACGATAGAGATCCGCCAGCTTCCGGCGTTTTTCCGCATCGGTCACGATCACGAAGTGCCAACTCTGGCTGTTGGATGCCGTCGGAGCCTGCTGGGCGATGGCCAGGCAGTCTTCAATCACGTCACGTTCGACGCGTCGCGTGAGGTCCAGTCGCTTGCGTACGGAACGTGTGGTCGTGAGAAGCTCGTCTGGGTTGAGTGGTAGCAGTACCAAGGGCCGTCTCCTTATGTTGATGTTCGGTTCGCCTCCACAATCTACGTGCACTGACGGTCGCTGTCCAACGCTCCGGGTCCGGCGTCGCTGGCACGGCTGGTGCAGCATCGGATCAGGATAGTCTGGCCCGACCATCGACAATCGACGTTGCCTGCCTCATCAATTGTTCTGATGCACGCAGTCGAGCTTTCAGGAAGTCGACGAAACGCGTTGATCGACCTAGAATGAGAATCAGCCATCCGTAGGAGCATATGGGTACGCGGCGATGCGTGACGCTGCGCAACGCGAAGGGAATGCGCATGGTTCTGAGTAGGATGATGGGCGCTCGCGTCCGTCGCAAGGAAGATCCCCGATTAATCACCGGCACGGCCACGTACGTGGACGACGTGCATCTCCCTGGGACGCTGCATCTGGCGTTTGTGCGCAGCCCGCATCCACATGCCAACATCACCAGCGTCGACACGTCTGGCGCCATGCAGGTTCCGGGCGTGGTTGCGGTCTACACAGCCGACGACCTCAAGAAGTTAATCGGCGCAACCGACTCCGCGGCCGGAGAAGGCGAAGTGCCCGATCGCGACGCCGAACCTGGCGAGGTGCCGGAGCGCTTCCATTTGGCGTCAGACCGCGTGCGCCACGTCGGCGAGGCAATCGTCGCGGTCGTGGCCGTGACCGATTATGCCGCTCGCGACGGCGCCGATGCCGTGCGAGTCGACTACGAAACGCTGCCCGCCGTGGCCGATCCGTTGAAGGCCATGGAGGACGGCGCGCCGCAACTCTACTCACAATATGAGAAGAACGTCTGCTTCAATCTTGATCACGCGCAAGGTGACGTCGACGCTGCCCTGCAACGTGCGGACGTGGTCGTAAAAAAACGATTGATCAATCATCGCGTGGCAGGCATCCCGATGGAGCCGCGCGGCGTTCTGGCAACTCCCGACGCCATGATGAACGGACTCACCTTCTGGACGTCGACACAAGCACCGCACTGGAACCGGAACGACGTCGCCAGTTCGATGGGCTTATCGCAAGCACAGGTGCGAACCATCGCGCCACAGGTCGGTGGTGGCTTTGGCGTCAAGATTGGTTCCTACCCCGAGGATTACATCGTCTCGGCCGTAGCGTATAAACTGGGTAAGCCGGTCAAGTGGATCGAGACACGTAGCGAGAACTTCGTTGCGACGCATCAGGGCCGGGCGCAGGTTGCCGATATCGAGGTGGGAGCCGACAAGAGCGGTAAGATCCTCGCTTATCGCTTCACCGTCATTCAGGATCAGGGCTCCTATCCCAAGGACACGTCCCTCTCCGCACTTACCGTCACCATGGCGGCGGGCTGCTACGACATTCCGGCGATCGATCTGCACGCGATCGGCGTACTGACCAACACGATGGACATCGGAGCTTACCGCGGCGCTGGACGGCCTGAAGCTGCCTTCTACATCGAGCGCACCGTCGATCTGGTCGCCAACGCGGCTGGGCTCGACCCGGCCGAAGTGCGGCGTATCAACTTCACGTCGCCTGATAAGTTCCCCTTCACCACCGCGACCGGCGAGCGTTACGACACCGGTGACTACGAAAAAGCGCTCAACCGCGCGTTGGAAGTGTCGGGATACCAGGATCTGCGCAAAGAACAGGAAGAGGCGCGCAAAGACGGACGCTACCTCGGCGTCGGTCTGGCGTCCTACGTCGAAATCTGCGGCTTCGGTCCGTGGGAGAGCTCGACGATTCGCGTCGAGCCGAGCGGCGCGGTGACGGTCTACAGCGGCATCATGCCGCAAGGACAGGGACAGGAGACCACCTTCGCCCAGATCGTCGCCGATCGACTGGGTGTACCGTTCGATCAGATCACGGTCCAGTTCGGCGACACGGCCACTGCCCCGCAAGGGAACGGCACGATGGGAAGCCGCGGACTGGCGGTCGGCGGCGGCGCGGTCATGATCTCTGTCGACAAGATCCAGGAAAAGGCCAGGCGCATCGCGGCCAACGTGCTGGAGGTCTCAGCCGACGATATCGAGTTCGCCAACGGGCAGTTCCAGGTGAAAGGCACACCGGATCGAGGCATGGATCTAGCCGCCATCGCCAACGTGGCCTACAACGAGATCGGCAAACTCCCATCTGACGTCGATCCCGGTATGGAGACCACCGATTTCTTCCGACCTGAGGACGAGACCTTCCCATTCGGCACGCACATCGCGGTAGTCGAGGTCATGCCGGAGACGGGAGAAGTCAAGATCCTGCGCTACGTATCGGTCGACGACTGTGGCTATATCGTCAGCCCGATGCTGGTCGAAGGTCAGGTGCATGGAGGACTGGCGCAGGGCATCGCTCAGGCGCTGCTCGAAGAGGTGTGTTACGACGACAACGGCCAGGTTTTGACCGGCACACTGATGGACTACGCCATTCCCAAGGCGGACCGGTTCCCTATGTTCGAGACCAGTCATACCGAGACCAAGACGCCCCTCAACCCTCTGGGTGCCAAGGGGATCGGCGAGGCGGCGACGATCGGCTCCACGCCGGCCATCGCCAATGCCGTCAACGACGCGCTCAAGGCGTTCGGTGTCGAGCATCTCGACATGCCGTTCCGACCGGAGAAGGTTTGGGCAGCCATCCACCAGAACGACTGAGATCGACACAGCTCAGAAATGAGACAAGAGGTGGGACTCACAGCCCACCTCTTGCCATTTTCGGCGCGGCCCGCACTGAAAAACGTGGTGCTATGATGCCGCCAGAAACCGTTCGAACGACACAATCGAGGGAGACGAAATGACCGACGACCAAATGAAAGCGATCGACCAACACATTCTTGGAACGATCTGGACCTCCGACGAGGCCATGAAAAATCTGACCTACCTGTGCGACGACCTGGGTCACCGCTTCGCTGGAAGCGACCGAGAGCACAAGGCAGGCGAGTATCTTAAAGCCAAAATGGAAGAGTACGGTCTTCAAAACGTCCGCATCGAAGAGTTCCCCATGGCCAGCTGGACGCGCGGAAGCTGCAAGGTGTGGCTCACCTCGCCGCTGGAGCGGGAGTTCTCGGCTATCGCCATGCCGTACTGCCCTACCGCTGAAATCGAGGCGGACGTCATCGACGTGGGCGAGGGCGAGCTGCCCGATTTCGAGCGGCTGGCCGATAAGATTTCCGGCAAGATCGTGCTAACCGACGCCGAGACGAACAGCCCGGGACAGCGCAAGAGTCATCGCAACGACAAGTTCGCCTGGGCGATCGAGCGTGGCGCGCTGGCCTGTGTCTACATCAATCAGAACCCCGGCATGCTCCACATCACCGGCAGCATCACCGGGCGAGTTCCGGGCGGCTCATCGGCGGCCGAGCGTGAAGCGGCTATTCCGGGCATCGGCATCAGCTACGAAGGCGGCATGACCATCCGCCGTCTGGCGTCGCGCGGCCCGCTCAAGATGAAGATCTCGACCCAAAACGAGACCTACGATTCGAAGTCCTTCAACGTCGTCGGCGAGGTCGTGGGCACCGAGCACCCGGAGGAGATCATCCTCTTCGGTGGCCATTACGACGGGCACGACATCGCCCAGGGCGCTGGCGACGACGGCGCAGGCACGATCACGGGCCTCGAAGCAGCCCGCGCACTCGCCGGACTGAAGGGCAAGCTCAAGCGGACCACACGCGTGATCTGCTTCGGGTCCGAGGAAGTTGGGCTTCTCGGCGCCTGGCACCACGCCAACACCAACAAGGGCGAGAACTTCCGCTTCGTCATGAACCTCGACGGCGCCGGCCGTGGCTCGGGCGGTATGGAGCAAGTGACCGTCTCGTCGTTGCCAGAAATGGCCGACTATTTCCGCGGATTGACTGGCGATCTCGCCTATAAATTCGACGTGCGGGACGAACTGAACTCCCATTCCGACCACTTTCCGTTCGCGGTGCGTGGCATTCCCAACGGCACGCTCAACGCCAAGGACTCGACGGCCGGCATGATCGGCCGTGGCTGGGGCCATACCGAAGCCGACACGCTGGATAAGATCTCACTGCGTGGCCTGCAGATGTCGGCCATCCTGGTGGCACGTCTGGCCGCGCGCATGGCGCAGGACGACAGCTTCCCGGGTCGCAAGCGTTCGGTCGACGAAGTTAGCCAGCAGCTCGACGACGCGGGCATCCTGGAACGCCAGCAGCAGTCAGGCCGCTTCCCACCGAAGTAGGCATACTCATACGACCGATCGTACCAACGGGCGGCCTCATAGCCGCCCGTTCCCATCTCGTCTGTACGGGCGACGCATGCGTCGCCCTTGGTGAACCCGCGCATCCCAATGAACCAGTTCGTCGCGTCCGCACGCCGCCCGTAGGGGCGAAACTTGCCTTCGTCCTCCTCGACATGGCGCACAGCTAATCTGAGAATCGCCGACCAAACCACGGCGCATGGCGATCGTTTTCGATGTCAATGAGCAGCGCTCACCGCTCTGGGCGAAGACAAGCTTCGCCCCTACCGAACACCGGAAGTCCATCTCCTTACGACCAAGGGTTCGATCGTCCGACGTGGTTGGGCGACGCATGCGTCGCCCGTACAGGCGTTGGCTGGCACAACGAACGGGTCCACATGACGGGTCACACAGACAGATGGACCCGCGCGGTGATTGCCTGCGGTACACTGATTTCGGGGACTTGCCGCGACGAGACGTGAGGCGCACAACACCTTGAATCGCCATGGTGAACGACCACTGCTGGCCATCACTTCAGGAGATCCGGCCGGAATCGGCCCTGAAATCGTGCTCAAGACGCTGGCACACGAGGACGTCTACGCGCGATGCCGACCGCTGGTGATCGGCGACCGACGCATCCTCGAACGTGCGGCGACCTTCGTGGGCTCAGATCCAGCCAAGCTTGACTTCGACGTCATCGAGGATCCGGCAGACGGCAGCTATACACCAGGTCGCGTCACGCTGCTCGATCTGCAGAACGTCGACCCAGCCGACTGTCCGCCTGGCGAAGTGAGCGCCGCAGCTGGTCGAGCGGCCGTCGAATACGTCTTTCGCGCCTGCGACCTCGCCGTGGATGGCTCAGTCGACGCGATGGTGACCGCCCCACTTAATAAGGCGGCCATGAACCGAGCGGGGTTCAACTACGCCGGACATACGGAACTGCTGGCCGAACGGACCAACACGCCGAACGTCAAGATGCTGTTGGTCGGTCCGAAGCTACGGGTGATCCACGTCAGCACGCACGTCTCGCTTCAAGAGGCCATTCGCCGCGTCACGAAAGAGCGCGTGGGCGAAGCAATTGCCCTGGCCGATGAGTCCTGTCGCGCCCTAGGGATCGAGCAGCCGCGCATCGCCATCGCTGGGCTCAACCCGCACGCGGGTGAGGGCGGGCTCTTCGGCGATGAAGAAGCGCGTGATGTCGTGCCGGCCATCAACGCGGCTCGCGAGCGTGGACTAGACGTATCCGATCCGCAGCCGCCCGACACCGTCTTCCTGCGCGCGGTGAACGGCGCCTACGACGTGGTGGTGGCCATGTATCACGACCAGGGGCACATCCCGATGAAACTGCTGGCCTTCGACAGCGGAGTCAACGTCAGCATCGGGTTGCCGATCATCCGTACGTCGGTCGATCACGGCACGGCCTTCGACATCGCGGGGACCGGTAAAGCGCGCGAAGAGAGCCTGATCGCCGCGATCGACGTGGCTATACAAATGGTGCGAGCGCGCACATAGTCTCGAGCGGGCGCGGCCGTTAGTGGGGAGATGGAATTCGTGGCGACCACCGAGGAGACCATTGAGATCGCTCTGCCGTATGGCGACGACTCGCTACCTTTGCGCATACCAGAGCGGAACCTCTTCGCGGTGCTGCGACCGAATCCTGTCGATCACGCCGAAAGCGCTGAAGCCGAAATTCGCCGCGCGCTCAATCGTCCCATCGGTATGGCGCGGCTCTCAGAGGCGGCGCGTGGCTCCTCGCGCGTCGTCATCGCGGCTGACGACCTGACACGCCAGACGCCGGTTCACCTCATCATTCCGATGCTGCTGGAAGAGCTTCATGGCGCCGGTGTGAGCGACGACCAGGTGACGGTCGTGATCGCGCTCGGCACACACCGCCCCATGACACAGGAGGAAATCGACACGCGCTTCGGCCAGGAACTGACAGCTCGCGTGCGCGTGATCAACAATCCGTGGCAGGATCGCTCGCAGCTGGTCAACCTCGGGCCGACCAGTAATGGGACGCCGATCTGGCTCAACCGCGAAGCCTACGAGGCGGACTTCGTCATCGGCGTCGGCAGCATCGTGCCGCACCACATCCCGGGTTACTCGGGCGGAGCGAAGATTATTCAACCGGGAATTTCGGGACCGGAGACGACCGGCCACACGCATTTCTTGAGCACGCGCACCCGTCGGTCGTACCTCGGCTTGCTCGATAATCCGCTGCGCGAGGAGATCGATCTGATCGGCGACATGGTCGGGCTGAAGACGATCTTCAATACCGTCCTCGACACGGAAGGTCGTCTCGTGCGCGCCTTCTTCGGCGATTCACGTGCCGCCTTTCGCATGGGCGCGGCGCTGGCACGAACGGTCTATGGCGCGCCATTGGCCGGTCAGGCGGACATCGTCATCGCGGGTTCTCACCCGTGCGACATCGAGTTCTGGCAGGCTCACAAATCCCTCTATCCGGCCGACATCGCCGTCAAAGAGGGCGGGACCATCATCGTCGTGACGCCCTGTCCAGAGGGAGTGGCGGTCACGCACCAGGAAATGCTCAACATCACACCGCTCGATTCGACCACGATCGAGGCCATGATTGAACGGGGGCGAATATCGGACGTCGTCTCTGGAGGTCTGGCGCTCGCGTGGGCCAAAATGCGTGAGCGCGCCAGGATCAGCCTGGTCAGCGATGGCATCAATGCGGGGGACAGCGGCGCGCTTGGCTTTGCCAAACACTCCAGCGTCGAGGACGCACTGGCCGAGGCGCTGAAACGGCATGGTTCGGACGCCAGCGTCACCGTCATGACGCATGCGCCCGAGATGCTCCCCATCTTGCAGAGTTGACGGGCATGACACGACTCGCGATCATCGCCGACGACCTCACGGGTGCCGCCGACGCGGCGGTCGCGTTCGCCAATCGAGGCCATTCGAGCCGAGTCCTCCTCGATCCCGGTTTCACCGCGGGTGTCGACGTCATCGCCGTGACCACGGAGAGCCGTCACCTGCCGCCGAGCATGGCCGCGGAACGCGTACGTGCCATGGCGCACCATCTCTATGGCACTCCCCTCCTCTACAAGAAGATCGACTCCACGTTGCGCGGCAATCTGACAGCCGAGCTCTTCGCGCTAATGGAAGCCTTCGAAGTGCAGCGAGCGCTGGTCGCCCCGGCGTTTCCGGCACAGGGGCGAACGACCGTGCGTGGCCGGCAGCTGATCGATGGAGAACCACTGGAGCAGACCGACTTCCGCGCGCAGGTTCCCACGTCCAACCTTCGCGAGATCTTCCTGCGCGCGCATGATGCTCGACCGGTCGGGTTGATCCTGCTGTCGGACGTGCGACGCGGCGCGTCACGTGTCAACGAACTCCTCACTGCGAGAGCGTCGGGAATCATGATTGCCGACGCCGAGACCGACATTGATCTCGCCACGATCGCACGCGCCGTTTTGAGCAGTGGCTTGCGCCTGATTTGTGGATCGGCCGGTCTGTGTCATCCTCTGGCTCAGCAGATCCAGATCGGACGTGATATATCCGCCAACCCACCGCTGAAAGCGCAGGGCCCGATTGTCGCAATCGCCGGGAGCCTGCACACCGCTACCATCAATCAAGTCGAGGCGACGCGCGCGGCCGGTATCGCCGTCATTGAGCCAGTCAACTTCGCCACTCGGGCCATCGGTTCCATCGTCGACCAAGCCGTCATGCTGATCGACGGGGGCCAGGACGTGCTGATCGCCTCACATCTGGTCGACGACTCGGCTCCGAGCGATCTGGCCGTCTCGGACCGATTGGCGCGACTGGCTGATCGATTGCTGCGTCGGGTAAAGGCTGGTGGGCTGGTGCTGACCGGTGGCGACGTGGCATCGGCGACCTGCCGCGAACTGGGCACCCGCGCTATCGATCTCTTCGGCGAAGTACAGGCGGGCATCCCCTACGGCACGTTGCGGGGCGGGGGAGCCGACATGATGCCGGTCGTTACCAAAGCAGGAGGTTTCGGCGACGCCGACGCCATCGTCACGGCCATGCGGTTCCTCAAGGGGGAGTGAGCGGCCCTCAGCCAGTGGCCCTCACCCGGCTCGCAAGCTCGCCACCCTCCTCCACCAACTCCTCGTCCGGGAGAGGAAGAGAACCATTTCCCGACGATCAGCAGAGGGGTTTTCGTCTCCCTTCTCCCGTTCGAACGGGAGAAGGGCCGGGGATGAGGGCCAATCCGCGTTACACTTAACCCCATGATCTTTATCGGCTGACCCAATTCACTTGAAAGGCACACTCTTTCGTGGTTGAACGCGATTACATCCTCCGCTTGATCAAGCAGATGACTGAGGCGCTGGCAATCATCTTTCGTCTGGAACGGGGTGGCGATTACCTCGAGGCGCTACGCGTCATCGACAGCACCTACCAGCAACTCCTCGGGCTCGACGCCAATACCATCGCCAGTCTGCCTGCCGAGGCACTCCTCTCGCTCATTCGCTCTTCTGGAGCGGGCTACCAGGGTCAGCAAGCCGTCTCCGAGCGCCTGACCGTGCTGGCCAACCTGCTCCAGGCTGAGGGTGACATCTATCAGGGGCTCGGGAAGACTGATGATTCAGCCACGCGGCGATTGAAGGCACTCGACATTCAGCTCGCCATCCTTACCGGCGAGGACCCGTCCTCCACTCGTGCTGCCGACGCCGTCCGCACGCTCTTGAACCATCTGGAGGAGTACGAGCTGACGATTCGCACGAAGATCCTCCTCTGGCGCCACTTCGAACAGTATGGGGACTTCGCGCGCGCCGAGGACTGGATGTATGAGGCGATGGAGGACGACAGCGCGCCAGCCGATATGTCACAGCGTGGCATCGCCTTCTATCATCGGCTTCTCGATCAATCCGATTTCGACCTGGTTCATGGCAATCTACCGCGCACCGAAGTAGAAGCCGGGTTGGCACAGCTCGAATCGGGCCACGCTGGGGGCCAGCCGGTCGGCTAGGAATCGATTTTCGGGATTCGGTCCCGGTTTTCGCGCAATTCGAAGGAGAAACGGCAACAGGATGAGTCGATTCACACCGCAAGAGATCGCCTACCTGCAGAGTCAGCGCCTGGCGCGCGTCGCGACGATCAACAGCCAGGGCGAGCTTCACGTCGTCCCAACCGCCTACCACTACAACCCGGTGCATGACACGATCGACATCGGCGGTCATGGCTTCACTGGGAGCAAGAAGTATCGCGACGCGTTGCGTCATGGGCAGGTGGCGATCGTGGTGGACGACTCGGCGGGCCCGGGCAGACCGCGCATGGTCGAGGTGCGAGGTACGGCCGAAGCGTTCGAAACGGGCGGGGAGGCCATCAGTCCATCGTTTCCGAAACCGATCATTCGCATCACGCCCACCTACATCGTGTCGATGGGGGTGAACGACGACGACGTGCGACCGGCGCAGGGGAGCGTTCATTTCGACGGGCGACGGGTGGAGTAACTGGCAATCACCGAGATTCGCCCAATGCCCACGCCGGGAGGACACTACGTCCTCCCGCTTTTCTGAACCGCCGACTACTCCTTGATGCCACCACGCGTGAGGTCGTCGGCGTCGAGAAGCCGGTCCAGCTCTTCGGCGGAAAGGTCGGTCATCTCCAGCGCAACTTCCTTCACCTTGCGGTTCTCAGCGTACGCGCGCTTGGCGATCTTAGCGGCGATGTCGTAGCCAATGATCGGATTGAGCGCGGTCACCATGATCGGGTTGCGCTCCACCACGTCCGCCATCCACTCGCGGTTGACCGTGATCCCCGCGATCGCCTTCTCCGCCAGCACAACGGACGTACTCGCCAGCAGATCGATCGACTCGAGCAGGTTGTACGCGATGATCGGCAGCATCACGTTCAGCTCGAAGTTGCCCATCTGGGCGCTGATGGTGATGGCCGCGTCGTTGCCGGTCACCTGCGCCGCCACCATCATGGTCGCTTCGGCGATGACGGGGTTGATCTTGCCCGGCATGATCGAGGACCCAGGCTGCAACGCGGGCAGCACGATCTCGCCTAGCCCTCCCTGCGGTCCGCTGTTCATCCAGCGCATGTCGTTGGCAATCTTCATCAATCCGGCGGCATAGGCTTTGAGCTGGCCGCTGATCTCGACCGACGTGTCCTGGGCCGCCTGGGCCGCGAAGTGGTCCTCCGCCTCGACGAAGGGCTGTCCGGTCAGTTTGCTCAGCTCGGCCGCCATGCGAGCCCCAAACTCCGGATGCGCGTTGATCCCGGTCCCGACGGCCGTACCGCCGATGGCCAGCTGGGCCAGCCGCGGCAGCGACGACTCCATTCGCTCGCGCGCCAGCTTCACTTGCGCGGCCCAACCACCGATCTCCTGGCTCATGCGCACCGGCATGGCGTCCATCAGATGCGTGCGGCCCATCTTCACCACGTCGTCCGTCTCGGCCGCCTTCTTCTCAAATGTTCTCTGCAGCGTCGCCAATGCGGGAAGCAGATGCTCGGTGATCTCGAGATAGGCCGCG
Organism: uncultured Chloroflexia bacterium; assembly: GCA_963815715.1. GTDB lineage: Bacteria > Chloroflexota > Chloroflexia > Thermomicrobiales > Thermomicrobiaceae > CALAGB01. The sequence goes on from CAWFHU010000003.1 coordinate 557,416, forward strand.
ACGTGGATGGTTGAGGGAATGACGTCGTTGCTGCTCTGGCACATGTTGACGTCGTCGTTGGGGTGGATCGGTCGACCGCTGCCGACGATCTGAGCCGAGCGGCTGGCAATCACTTCGTTGGCGTTCATGTTGGTCGAGGTGCCGGAGCCGGTCTGAAAGACGTCGATCGGAAAATCCGCATCCCATTTACCGTCGATAACCTCTTGCGCGGCTTGCTGGATGAGCTCTGACTTCTCCCCACTCAAGAGTCCGAGGTCTTGATTGACCCGTGCCGCAGCGTATTTGATCAGCCCCAGAGCGCGGATAAAGGAGCGTGGCAGGCGCAACGAACTGATTGGAAAGTTCTCGACGGCGCGGGCCGTCGACGCTCCGTAAAGTGCGTTCGCGGGAACCTGCATCTCGCCCATGCTATCTCGTTCGATGCGATATTGCTGCTCGTTCGTCGCTCCACTCATAGCCGGCTCCTCGATTTCAGTAGCATTCGTTGCATCTCATTTCTCGGCACCGTCACGGACAAATCCGCGTCCAGCAGCACCAAGATACGCGTTCGCTGCCGCAGATACCAGACCCGCGCTCTGCCGCGAATGACACAGGATTGGCACGGGTGTCCCACTGATTATCACGAACTTTTGACGACCTCGACCGTACGATGGATGTATGAGAATCAGCTGGCGCGCAACTACGTGTAGCCGGTCGGGCCCGCTCTGAAATCATTGTGGCCGGCGGGTCGTATCGAAAGGAAGCGGGGCACGGCAATGCTGTTCGAGATCTTTGTAATTCTATGGCTTGGCGTGTTGATGGTCGCGGTTTACTTCTTCGCCAAGTCGATCAACGAGGCAGTCGCCAAAGGTCGTCAAGACCGACTATTGCGTTCGATGAAGCAGTCCAGGTTCTATTCGGTACCGGCGCATCACTTGAGCCCGACCGGCCATCGCGGACGGCGGCCCGTGCACTAGCGTGAATCGTTCGGGTTCAGGATCGGTCACGAGCGATGTTGGGACGCGAATTTGTTGGTGCGGGCGCGCAATCACTTGTCGTGGCGCCCGCGTGAGCCATTTGACACCGTTTTCCGCTCTATTGGATTCCGCGCTCAAGCGCCGAATCAGACCATCTTGTGCGGGTCTGCCAGCTCACCCTCACTGAAACGGCTGAAGCGCATGTGATGAAGATCGAACGGCGTCGAGCCGTCCACAATCAGCTCAGCCATCACACGCCCAACGATCGGTCCCAACGCAAACCCGTGACCGCTGAAACCAGTGGCGAAGAAGAAGCCTCGAGGTTCGTCGACCTCGCCCATCACCGGCACGGCGTCTGGTGTCGAGTCAATCAATCCGGCAAAGACCCGCTTCAATCCGACGTCCTCCAACGAAGGGAACATCGCCCGCAGAGCCTCAAGACTGCTCCAGGCTGTCTCAAGGTTCGGTTGCGGTTCGACGTCCACGGTGTGAGCGAACGGGTGCTCGCGCGCTGACGATCCGGGCAACGTGCGCAGTACGTCCTTCACCAGCTCGCCACCGACACGAAGATTGAACATATTCCGGTTCTTGATGTAGTTGGCGGCGAACAATCGCGTACCGCGGAAGCTCTCGGTGGTGATGTCGTAGTCGGAGCGGCCGCCGCGTGCGATGTAGAAATTGCCGCTGGGACGCTGGCGAAAGGCAACGTCAGGCGCCCAGACGCCGACCTGGGTGACCGATCGCGCGCTCGTTGTCTCAGCAACCGTGTTGCGAACTTGAATCTGCGGCAATGAGAGACCCACCGTCCGCGCCAGCTTCTTCGACCAGCCGCCAGCCGCGCAGACGACAACCGGGGTGTGAACGGTCCCCTGATCGGTCACCACCGCGCTGACGTGACCGCCACTCACCTCGATGTATTCAGCCGCGCAATACGTGGCGACCATCGCCCCAGCACGCTCGGCAGCACGGCCAATCGCCGGAGCGACCTTGGTCGGCTCGGCATGCCCGTCGCTCGGGGTGAACATGCCGCCCGCGATTGGTCCCTGAATGCCAGGAATGAGATCTCGGATCTGCTGTGCCGTCAGGATGCTGGTATCGAGGTTGAATTCACGAGCGACGGGAAGCCAATCCCGCAGCTCCTCGAGACGTTCTTCGTCATAGGCAATCTTGAGGTTGCCCGCTTGAACCCACTCAATGTCTTCGCCCAGCTCGGCCTCAAGTTCTTGCCAAATCTTGTTTCCGGCCATCATCATGGGGACCTCGGACGGATCTCGTCCCTGCTGCCGCACGAATCCCCAGGCGCGGCTCGATTGCTCCGACCCGATCCGACCCTTCTCGAGCAGCAGCACGTTCCCATGGCGTTTGGCGATCTCCCAGGCAATCGAAGAACCGACGATTCCACCACCGATGACGACGACGTCCGCTTCTGCTGGTAGCATCTCGTTCCTCCACTACGTTCCTGCGCCGATGAGTCAAGCACGACGCGACGGCGCGGGCTCCTGGCCAGGGCATGTCAAGGCTGCTGCCATCTTGCCGCAGAGAGTCATGACCGTCCACCCGGACGCGTTATTTGGATTCGTTGAGAGCTGATGAGGAGAGGGAGAGCGTTTAGTCCGGGCGCTGCGTCAGGCGACGCGATTGGTCGCGCAGCACGCGAACCTGCGGCAGCAAGACGCGCGAGTGGACGAGTGGCGCGATCTCGTCAGCGGGACCGGGACTGGCAAACAGATGTCCCTGTCCATCGGAGCAGCCGAGCCCGCGCAGCTCGCCCAGCTGCCCGATCGTCTCGATGCCCTCCGCGACCACGTCCAGATCGAGCGCCTGGCCGGCCGCGATGATCGCGGCCACGAGACGTTGGTTCTGGGAATCGCGTTCGAGACCCGCGACGAACGAGCGGTCGATCTTGAGGCCATCGAGGGGGAAACGCTTGAGGAACGAGAGGGACGAATAGCCAGTGCCAAAGTCGTCGACAAACAGGCGCAGGCCGAGCCGCTTGAGCTCTTGCAGCACGTCGACGGCCTGACCCGAGTTGCCCATGAAGAGCGACTCGGTGATCTCGAGGACGAGGAATTCTGCAGGGAAGCCGGTCTCGTGCAGAATGCTCGCAACATCGTCGACGATCGATGGATGTCGGAACTGGAACGTCGAGAGATTGACGGCGAGCGAAAGAGGCGGGATTACCTTGTCCCGTTCCTGCCACTCACGAACCTGGCGGCAGCTCTCGTACAGGATCTTCTGGCCTAGCTCGACGATCAAACCACTCGATTCGGAAATACCGACGAAATCTTCTGGCATGAGCAGGCCGCGCTCCGCGTGGCGCCAGCGCATGAGCGCCTCAACGCCGTGCACGAAACCATTGGTGAGATCGACGAATGGCTGAAAGTGAACTTCGATCTCGTCTCGTTCGATCGCTCCCTTGAGATCGTGCTCCAGAGCGAGGCGCTCGTGGATCGGTGCCGTCATGCCGCGCTCGAAGACGGCATAGCGCGCCTTGCCGAGATTCTTGGCTCGATAGAGCGCAATGTCGGCGGCACGCATCAGGTCTTCCGGGTTCGTCTTGCGCGAACCACTATGGGCAATTCCGATGCTGGCGCTGATTTCGAACACGTCGGCCGGCAAGATGAACGGCTCGGAGAGCGATTTCACAATCCGATCGGCTGTTTGGATGGCGTCGCCGATACCAGTGAGATCTTCCAGAAGCACCGTGAACTCGTCGCCACCCAAGCGGGCAACGGTGTCTACGTTACGCACGGCATCGCAGAGCCGCTTGGCAACCGCGATCAGAAGTTGATCGCCCGTCTCGTGCCCCTGTGTGTCGTTGATCAGCTTGAAATTGTCGATATCGAGAAAGAGGAGTCCGACGACCTGGTCCAATCGCGAGGCTCGATCCAGGGCGTGACCTAATCGATCCAGAAAGAGCGCACGATTGGCAAGGTCAGTCAGAGGATCGTGAAACGCTTGATGCGAGAGAAGATCCTGAAGATCGCGCCGCTCAGTGATGTCGCGCGCGTTGAGGACAATTCCCTGCACCTCCTGGTCCTCGGTCAGGTTGGTGGCAACGACGTCGACGTGCCTCCAACCTCCGCCGCCGTTGCGCATGCGCACTTCGATGTCTGGAGAGATACCGCTCACAGCCGCCGACTCGATCAGAAACTGACGAAACCGTGCAACGTCGTCGGCGTGCAAAAGGTCGAGGCAGTTGTGACAGCTCAGGACGAGGGGATGTGGTTCGCCGATCCATTCCCCAAGCGATGGGCTCGAATAGAGGATCGATCCGTCACGTTCGACGACCAGCACGACGCCGGAGGTGTTCTGTACCAACGAGCGAAAACGTGCTTCGCTATGCCCCAACTCTTCCTCGAGGCGCTTGCGATCGGATACGTCGTAGATTACGCCGTGCCAGCAGAGCGTGCCGTCTTTCGGCGTCTGCACCAGCGCCGCCTCATTGCGCACCCACAGCATGCGGCCGTCGCGAGTGATGACCCGATGCTCAAGCAGGTACCCGCTGCGCTCAGTTCGCCCGCGTTCGATCTCCGCGAGTACGACCTCGCGGTCGTCGGGATAGAGCACGTCGAACCAGATACCGGGATTGCTGAGCCACTCATCTTGAGAGTATCCCAGCATCGACTCCAGCTGTGGCGAGATATACGTCGTGCCGACGTTTGGATCCAGATCCGTGATGTAGATGACGGCGGGGATACGCTCGACGAGCGAGCGAAACGTATCTCCTTCGACGAGCTCAGGCACGGAGTGTTTGGGAGCCGACGGGAGACTACGAGCCAATATGGTGATGTAACGTGGCTTTCCACCGAGCCAGACGACCACTCCATTGAGCGAAAGGGAAATCGGATCTCCCCGATCGCGTAGAAATGAGGCCACCCACTCGATGTTGGTCTCACGTTTTGAGCGAAGCCGGTCGAGCATGCGCTCGGTCAAGTCGCGGCTCTGCTCGGACATGATTGAGGTAAGCGGAAGACCGGCCAGCGAGAGATCGTTGCTTCGTGTCAGATGCTGAAAGACGTCGTTGACACGCAGAATTCGGCCGTCGACCGACACGACGAGGTGAGCGACCGGCGAGTAGGAGACGACGCTGGTGAAGAGCTCCGGCCCATGGTACAGGAGCAGCTGTTCGGTCGACGGAACGGTGAACCGCCCGCTCCCGTGGACCGATTCAAATTGATCGTCACTGAGCCTGGCAGTATTGAGCTCACTCGATGTCATGCGACGGCCAATGGACGTGATCCAAGGCGCCGCTCATAGCGCCGAAGGAGAGCTATCTCTACGATCCGGCTGAGCGAAAAGCATACAGCGTACAAAACGACACCTTCGACATTCGTTGCAGTCGTCCATTTTAGATCGCATGTCGCACGACGACGAATTCTTCTATCCTCGCCTTGAGTATAGGAAACCAGGGCCGTTCACGGGCATCACCAATTGGTCTAAATTAAGCCATACCTTAGACCCGCATCCCGGGCGCCAGATGTCAGTCGCACCGGGCAGAACGTACCGACCGTTACTCACGACTCCGCTTGCGCTCACTCACCACATCTGCGATGTTCCGGGGAGAATCGGGAAGCATCACCTCAGGGCTGAGAGGTAGGACCATGGGCGACTTGAACGTCGATGAGATCAAGCAGCGGATCGCAGACGAGGTGAAACGACTTCATCCGCGACTTGTCTCAATGTCACACACCCTGCATGACAACCCTGAAATTCTGTTTCAGGAGCACATCGCTTCTGAATTACTGACCAACGAGCTTGACGAGCAGGGGTTCGAGGTCGAGCGAGGAGTGGCCGGGCTCGACACCGCCTTCGTCGCCACCTACGGCAAAGGTGAGCCGGTCGTCGGCTTCCTGGCGGAGTACGACGCGCTACCGAAGATCGGGCATGCCTGTGGTCACAATCTGATCGCGACCTGGAGCGTCGGCGCCGCCATCGCCATGCGTCGCGCGTTGCCAGAGTTCGAAGGGACGATCAAGGTGATCGGGACGCCCGGTGAGGAAGGCGGCGGAGGCAAGGTGATTCTGGCCAATGCCGACGTCTTCGATGGGCTGAGCGCGGCGATCATGATGCATCCGCGCGACACCACGTATCTCGACCGCGGCTCGCTGGCTCGCACCGTCTTCGACATCGAATTCTTCGGCAAGAGCGCGCACGCCTCTTCATCGCCAGAGCGGGGCATCAATGCGCTCGATGCCATGCTGCAGGTCTTCTTCAGCATCAACGCCTTCCGCCAGCAGATGCCGCCCAACAGCCGTATCCATGGCGTCATCAGCCACGGGGGTGAGGCGCCGAACGTGATCCCTGATTACACCGCTGCTCGCTTCCTGGTACGCGCCAAGGAGCAAGAGCATTTGGAGCAGCTTCGGCAGCGCTTCCGCGCTATCGTCGAAGCCGCCGCACTGGCGACTGGTTGCCGCACCGAGATCCACGAGGGTCTCAGCTACCAGGCGCGCGTCTGCAACTCGGCTCTGGTCGAAACGTTCGGCGAGAATTTGGCCGCGCTCGGGATCACGGCAGACGTTCCACCGGCTGACGGCGGAGTTGGGTCCAGCGACATCGGCAACGTGAGTCGCATCGTGCCAACCATTCACCCATACCTGCAGATCTGCGATCCAGGCGTAGGCGGTCACACTCCCGAGTTCGCCGAGGCGGCGGCCACCGAGCGAGCCGATGAACTGACTGCCACCGGCGCGACGGTATTGGCCTGGACGGCGGCAGACGTGCTGCTGCGGCCTGAGGTGCGACAGCGACTGCGCGATTCCTTCAAGGATCAGCTCGGATACGAGCCGCGCAGCTAGCGAGGGAGACGCGTGATGCCCGACTCCAAATGGACCTATCTGCCATCAGAGGGCGTCTCGCTGGATGTGGATCGTCCGTTTTACGATCGCCTGGCGCGAGAGACCGAGTCGAGACGCCTGATCGAATCGATCACGGTGCCGATACGTTCCGGCAAAGCCTGGCCAGTGCTGGCCGGGCAGATCTGCCGCATCGTGGCCATCGATGGACCGCAGGTCGCCGACTTCAACGCCTGGAATCTGCACAACCCGCGCGAGCGCTTCTGGGCGGCACGCACGCGCCAGCTTCAAAGCGCCCACGTCACGACATACGATCGGCTCTGGTCGACGCTCCCCTATTTGCGGCCAATGCTCACGATCACCAATGAAACGATCAACTACGGCGTGGACGAAGACGGCGCACGCTGCCACGATCTGTTGGGCTCACGCTGCGACCCCTACGTCAACAAGATCCTGACCGGTGAGGAGTTCGACTTTCACTGCCACTCGAATCTGACGCGCGCCATCCTCCCCTATCGCCTGACCGAGCAGGACGTGCACGACGTGCTCAATATCTTTCAGGTGACCGGGCTCGATGAGGACGGCCACTACTTCATGAAGCCGAGTCCGGCGAAGCAAGGGGACTTCTTCGAGTTCTTCGCGGAGATCGACCTTCTCTGCGCCATTTCCACCTGCCCGGGCGGTGACCTTTCGGTGCCGCTCTGGGGACCGGACGCCGGGGATCCTCTGCCGACCTGCAAACCGCTCGGAGTCGAGGTCTACCAGCCTGATTCAACCCTGCTCGAAGGGTGGCGATCTCCGCGACCCGCCAATTACGCGGGCAATCACGGAATGAACATGCCAATTTTTGGACGCTAGTTAACACGGTTCGGGGAAGGAGACTGACCATGCCGCTCGATGACATTCTGCGCGACCTCTCGGTCGACAACGCCTGGAATCACATTATCCACATCACCGAGCAGATCCCATCGCGCCTGGCCGGCACCGAGAACTCACGCCACATGGCCGAGTACGCCCACGAAACGTTCGGCAGGGCCGGACTCTCCAGTGAGATGCATAGCTTCCCTGGCCTCGTCTCGATTCCCGAGCCCGCCACAGTGCGAGTGTTAGCGCCCGACCAGTATGAGATCGTGGCCAACACGCTGGGGCATTCGGCGTCGACCGACGGCATCGAGGCCGAATTGATCTACGTCGGGTCGGGCGCGGAGTCGGACTATGAGGGTAAGGATGTGCGCGGCAAGATCACGCTCTCAGAGCTCTCCTATTCACCCGCCCGCCACGAGAAAGCGTTCATCGCCTGGAAGAAGGGATCGATCGCGCAGATCATGATGAACTGGGGCGACGAGCAGAACGAGGCGGTGCCTTTTGGTTCGATGAAATCCGCTTGGGGCAACCCGACGCCGGAGACGCTCGAGACCGAGATGCCCGATCTTCCGTGCGTCGGCATCGCACGCACCGAGGGATTGCGGCTCAAAGAACTCTGCCAGCAGGGGACGGTCCGCGTCTGGCTGAACGCTAAAGCCGACAATGGCTGGAAGCCGCTCACCATGACGACCGCCGAATTCGGCGCCACGCGTGACCGGCAGTTCCTGTTGATGGGCGGCCACATGGACTCCTGGTTCGGTCCACAAGCCACCGACAACGCGGCCGGTGACGCCTGCATCATGGAACTGGCGCGCGTCTTCCGCCAGCATGACGACGAGCTGCGTCGCGGGCTGGTTGCCGGGCTCTGGATGGGTCACGAAACGGGCACCATGATCTCCTCTTCCCGTTTCGCCGATATCAATTGGGATCGTCTGCGACGTTCCTGCGTCGCCTATCTGCAGATCGACCAGCCCGCCATCATCGACTCCTCCGTCTGGGATGTGCATTCGACCGACGACATCCAGTCCTACGCGATGCAGGTCGCGCGTGGTGTGCTCGGAGACATGCCGATGCGCTGGCACCGACAGCAGAAGAATGGCGACTCGTCCTTCTTCGGAGTCGGACTGGCCTGTATCGCGGGCGAGATGTCCTATACCGACGAGGAGATACAACGGACTGCACTGGCGTCGTTGGGCTGGTGGCACCATTCGATCGAGAACACGATCGACAAAGTCGACAAGGACCGGCTCGCTCTGCACTTGCGCGTCTACGCCAACTGGATGTGGGGATTGCTGACCGCGCCAATTTTGCCAAACGAGTACAGTCCGCTGGCAGATCGATTCGTCGAGCGCTTGGGCCAGCTTGCTGAGTTCGACATGCCTGATATCGACATGCGGGCGACCGCGGAGCAAGCACGCGAGTTCCGGTCGCTCGCTGAACGGCTCGACGAGCAGTCCGACGCCTGGCGGCAACGTCTGGCTGGAAATCCTGCAGATGGTGAGCGAGCGGCTGACCTGCTGAACCACGCCAAGCTGGAGCTCTCGCGCACGTTGGTGCCGATCGCATCGACCAACGTCGGGCCGTATGGGCAGGACCGCTACGGTCACGCCTGGCAGACGCAGATGATCCCGTCGCTGGTGGCCTATCCCGACGTTGCTGGCTACGATCGCAGTTCGGAGGAGTTCCAGACCTGGTGGGTGGCCATGGCGAGAGCGCGCAATCGTGTGACCGATGCGCTCGAGCGCGCCAACGAGGTGCTGCGCGACACGTTGGAGGAACTGGGGTAATCGATGGGCGCGCGTCTCCTCGTTGAGGCGGGACCCGTGCCCGTCTGCGAATTCACGAGCGAACAGGCCCGAGAGGATGTGATGATGGGTGAATCGGTTGAGAAGGAGGGCAATGCAACTGTGACTTCTCCCAAGCCATATGAACCAATACCGCTCGAATTCGAGCGCCTATCCGTCGAGGAGAGCTTGAAGCGCTCACGCGAGTTCCTGGCGACGATGCGCAAGCGACGCAGCATTCGCCGCTTCTCGACTGATCCGGTGCCGTTCGAACTGATCGAGAACGCGATTGCGACGGCCGGTTCGGCTCCATCCGGTGCCAATCAGCAGCCCTGGACCTTCGTGGTCGTATCCGATCCCGAGCTCAAGCGGCAGATGCGCGAGGCCGCCGAGGCGGAAGAGCGCTCCTTCTACGAGCATCGCATCTCCGATGAGTGGCGTGCCGCGCTCGTTCCACTTGGCACCGACGAAGTGAAGACGCATCTCACCGACGCCCCCTACGTGGTGGTCGTCTTCGAGCAACCTTTCGGCCTCGAGACGGATGCGGACGGCAACGAGCAGCGGGTGAAGCACTACTACGCGCAAGAGTCGGTCGGGATCGCCGTAGGACTCTTTCTGGCCAGCATCACCGAGGCTGGACTGTGCGCGCTGACGCATACGCCGAGCCCGATGAACTTCCTGCGCACACTCCTCCAGCGGCCACGCAACGAGCGCCCCTTCGTGGTGCTGCCGGTTGGCTATCCGGCAGAGGACGCGACAATCCCAGTGCACGCGTTGGAGAAAAAGCCGCTGGACCAAATTCTGATCAAGTTGTAGTTGCCGCTGAAGCACCGCAGACGCGACCTGCTATGATGCCGGGAAATGCGATCGATGTATTTGAGAGACGAGGGAACACGATGACGTCCACTCAAAATCACGTTGAGGTGATCCAGACTGAGAAAGCCGCCGCCCCGATTGGCCCCTATTCGCAGGCCATTCGTGCCAACGGATTCATCTTCGTCGCCGGCGAGAAAGGGATCGATCCCAAGACCAATAAGATGGTCGAGGGGGGCATCGCCGCCGAGACACGCCAGACACTCGAGAACGTGAAGAACATCCTCGAGTCGGCCGGTTCGTCCCTTTCCAAGGCCGTGTCGACTGCCGTCTACATGACTAACATCGGGGACTTCGCCGAGATGAACAAGGTCTACGCTGAGTACTTCACCGTCACGCCTCCGGGCCGCACGACGGTTGGCGTCACGGCTCTTCCGGCTGGTGCGCAGGTGGAGATCACGGTCACCGCGCTGGAGTAAATCTGATGCCGCGGGCGACGGGTCTCCCCTAACGTCTGAATTCGATAGCGGGTTATGCCCGGAGAGATTCTTCGCTTCGCTCGGAATGACAAATTGGAAATGTGCGTCATTTTCTTGTCATCCTGTGGTTCTCCCCCTCCAGTGAAGGGGGAGTCAGAGAGTGCTAAGCAGTCGAAGGATCTCTTCGCGGTTGCGCGGAGATGCACGCAATTGGTCGGCAGCCTCTACGCCTTCCCCAGCTCTTCACGGCCGTAGCGCGCTAGAGCATTTTTCAGAGCGGCTGCCCCTGGGCAGAAGCCGTGGGAGTACGTATCCTCGGTCGTCGTCCGTAGGGCGTCATAAATGTCGCCCCTACGGAGATGCGTCGTAGGGGCGACATTTATGACGCCCAGTTGACGCTGCACTGGGGAATCCTTCCGCAAATTGCGCTAAACGGCCCAGCTCGTCGACGTAGATGCGACGGAGCATGGGGGTGCAAAGATGCGCTCGACCAGCCCTTCCTCTGAGATCCGAATTTCGGCCACCAGTCACCTCCGTTGCTTGATGGCGGCAGATGATCACTCGTCCCCGACCGGTGCGCTGTCCTGTGGCTCGTAGCCGAGCGCTTCGCGGGCGTGCTGCAAATCCCAGAACTGGCGCGGGTTGTTGGAGATGCCGTAGACGACCGCCCAGCTCAGATCCTCGACATCCAGACAGCGCTGGATCAACTGCGCGCAATCCCGCTGGCTGAGCCAGGTGCACCGCATGCGCTTGAAACGCTCCTCCGGAGGCAGGTTGAGCAGGGCCGGAGACTTGGCGCGGACCGATTCGGCGCGCGGATCGTCCTCCTTCGTCACGGTGCCGATGCGCAGGCAGAAGACTTTCAAACCGAAACGATCGAGATAGTAGCGGCCCAACGCTTCACCGTAGACCTTGGAAACGCCGTAGAGAGAATCGGGCCGTACTTCGACCGTGTGGTCCCAGACCCGCTGATCATCGAGCCCGTACAAGCTCGGCTGGTTGTCGAACTCATACATGCCGATCGAGTGGTTGGACGAGGCAAACACGACGCGCTCGACTCCGGCCCGGTGGGCCGCCTCGTAAACGTTGTAGGTGCCGATCAGGTTGTTCGGTAGCACGTCCTCCCAGGGCGACTCGACCGACACCGACGCCGCCAGATGCACGACGGCATCCATCCCTTCAAATGCCGGTTGAATGGCATCGAGGTCGGTGATGTTGGCGACTGTGCTGGGGAAATCCGACGGTTCCAGCGTAAGCGCGTGCAGCTCATAACGGTCGGCGAGATGCGTCCGAACAGCGGTGCCGATCGTTCCAGCGGCGCCGGTCACCAGCACGCGCTTTCTGGTTTTTGCGTTAGACGTCAATGAACACCCCTTGCTGTTGCTCGACCTCGATCGCACGCGGCGTCGACTCATCACTCAAGACGACCGGAGGCGTGGGCTTTTCGTTCACGCGAAGCTGGAAGACATCGGGCCGAGCGTAATGGCCCACGACATCCAGGTCGAACTTGCCGCGCGCGATCTCGTCCAGATCCAGATCGGCGGTGAGGATGGCTTCTTCCTCGAAATTCGGCCCGGCCAACACTTCACCAAGCGGCGAGATGATCATCGACCCACCCCGCGAAAGGATCTGATCAGGGTCGTCTCCCTGGATGGCGTCATAGTCGAGTGGGTAGTCTCGTCGCCGCGCGAATTGGTTACAGGAGAGGACGAAGCAGCGCCCTTCGAGCGCAATGTGCCGCATGCTGGCCGTCCAGCCGTCACGAGCGTCGGCCGTCGGCGCGCAGTAGATCTGGATGCCCTTGGCGTACATCGTCATGCGCAGCAGCGGCATGTAGTTTTCCCAGCAGATCACCGCGCCGAGCTTGCCGATCGACGTGTCGAACACCGGCAGCGTCGAGCCGTCGCCGTAGCCCCAGACGAGCCGCTCGGCGGCAGTCGGCATCAGCTTGCGATGCTTACCCAGGTACTGCCCATCGTTGCCAAAGAAAAGGACAGTGCAGTAGAGCGTCCCGCCATCCCGTTCGATGACGCCCATCACTAGGAAGACGCCGTTCTCACGCGCCATGGCGGACAGTCGATCGACCGCGGGGCCAGGAACATCGATGGCTGATTCCCAGTAGCGCCGAAAGTCGTCGCGTCCTTCGGCGCTGCGAGAGCCAACCGCGCTGCCGAACGTCAGGCCGCGCGGATAACAGGAGACGAAGGCTTCTGGAAAGACGATGAGCTCGGCCCCCGAAGCTGACGCGCCCACGATCAGGCGCTCGGCTTTATCGAGCGTCGCCTCCACGTCGAAGGCGACGGGCGCCGCCTGAACCACGGCTGCATGAACGAACGTCATTCTCGCCCCTTTCGCGTCGGCCTTGCGCGATCTCTCCGCGCTCTATCAGTATCATGTCTTTCCGGTGTCGCGAGCAACGATGACGCTCGTCGCCACTGGTCCGTTGCACGCCCGAGTAGTGTAATAGCGATCGGGGCGAACCGCTTCAGGCCGTCGCTCCGAGATTCAGCATGCGTAGATGGGCACAAAGGAGCAGACGTTGCGCCGCCGTGTAAGTCGTCGAGTATGGGGCACTGGCATTGTGCTGGGGATCGTTCTCGTCTTCCTGGCTGGAGTGATTTGGTGGGGAATGGCTGCCTCGAACGACCCTCAATTCCAGAACCAGGTCTCGATGCCGAGCATGCGCGGAACCGACACTGTACCTCGTCAACCTGTGGCTGGGATCGTCACCGGCACACGTTGGGTCTAACCGGGTCACCACGCAGGTCACCAGTACCATCGGCACGGCCACACCGCTCGACAGTGTCGTCCTTTACTTAACTGGACCGGGCGCCGGAGCACCATTGACCGTGACGACCTCGCCGGACACCTCCAAAACCGACGGGTTCAGCGCGCCGGTGCAATTCGATTCAGCGGGCCAGTGGCAGATCACCGTTGAGATTCACAATGGCGACGTCACTCGCACCACCACCTTCACTATCTCGGTGACCTAACCCGTCCGCGGTCGAATCTGATCTCATAGACCTCGCAATCAACTCACTGACGTACGCAAAACGATACAAATCATCGAGGGCATGCGCTCTGCGGTGATTTTTCCATCTGTTTCTGGCATATGCGCGTTTCGCGCTCGGCGGATCTGGCTCCCTATCGGAACCGTCCGATCAGCCTCTCGGTTCGTAGTGACGATAAGCGTCTTGCTACCGCGTCCGCACCGAAGGAGGATCACATGCATCGCACGCATCTGGGATTCTGGACCATCGCATCCATACCGCTCTTCCTGGCGGGTCTGGCACTGATGGCGACGAACTTCATCGACGATCGCCCAACCGAGATCGCGTTTACCGTTGGGTTGATGGTCGTCGGCATCGTGGCGTTGATCGCGGTAGGTGAACAGACGGTGGCGGACAAGCCGCAATCTGAAGATGTGACGGCTCGTAGAGCCGACTGGCTGCCGCTTGGTATCGTGGCTGGATTTGTCGCCACGACCCTCTTGACGGCCGGGCTCATGTTCTCCTACGAGGTAGCCAGAATCGCCGGGTCAAATGGAGCGTCGGCCACCTTCTTCGACCGCTGGCTCTGGTCGTTGACTCATAACCCCGTGACTGAGACCGCACGTGTCAACCTGGCTGTGGCGTTGATCCTTCACTTTGGAGCCGGCATCCTGCTCGGCGCCTTCTATGCCGGGTACATCGAACCTCGCCTGCGCGGCGCCGGCTGGCGCAACGGAACTATCTTCGCGCTCGTCCCGTGGCTGCTGTCGCTGATCGTCTTTTTCCCGGCCATTGGTGGCGGGTTCCTCGGGCTCTCGCTCCACGCAGGGCCATTGCCGATCATCGGCAATCTCGTCCTGCACGTGATCTACGGCGTTACGCTGGGCGGTGTCTATGCCGTTGAGCGCTGGCAGACTGAGAGTGGTGTGCCGGACGGCGACGAAGAGCGCCGGGCGCTGGATCGGTCGCAACGAGCCTCAGCGCTCGGTGTCGCTTTTGGCCTCATGGCTGGAGGATTCATCGGCGAAGCGGCGGCGGGAGCCCTCGCGCCCGGGCAGGATAGGCTGCTCGTGGCGGTCATCGCCGCACTGATTGGGAGCGGGGTGGGGTTTATGCTGGGCTCCTATGCCGGTCTGTCGCCCGAGACGCACAGTCAGTAACCAGGAGACACAATTCAACGACACGAGGCGTCGTCACTGGAGACCAGCGGCGACGCCTGTTTGTGCCTCAAGTAAAACGCTTCCCCTTCCCATTTCCACATCTGGTACTATCTGCGGGTACGTGACTTACATCGATAATCAATGGGAACCGTTCGTGGTACCGGCGATCCTCACAGCGCATGGATGAGGGGCCGGTTGATGGAGAAACTGAATGACGGCGATCGTTGCCGCGGCCTGGAGAGTCGTTCTGCGACGCGCTCAGGCAAACTGGCCGATTCTCGGCGCGGCGATGCTCACGATCCTGCTGGCGACGACCCTCCTTTCAGCCGGACCGATCTACGCGGGAGCAGTGACGCTTAGCGGGCTTCGACGCACCCTCCACGACTCTCCGACCACCAAGGCTGACGTCGAAATTTCGATCTTTTCCGCGACTGGTGAATACCCTTCGGTCGACAAGATTGCCAGCGACGCCATTCCGGGGGCGTTCGCGACCACGGGCGGCGCGGTGTATCGCTCGGGACGCTCTGAGTCCTTCGCCCTGCCCGATCAACCGGCTGATAGCGTCAAAAACCTGGCGGTTCTCGGCTTCTTCCAGAGCATTCAAGATCACGCGACGATCGTTGATGGCGATTGGCCCCAGACCTCCGGCGACGGCCCGGTCAACACCGCGATTCCGGATTCGACCGCCAAGCTGCTCAACCTCAACGTGGGAAGCACGTTTAGATTGGTCAGCCGTCGCATCGAGACCTACACCATAGACGTCAAAATCGTCGGCATTTATCACGTCAACGACCCGACCGATCCTTTCTGGTGGGACGACGAGCTCGATACGAAGGGTGTCCAGAACGGAGCCTCGTTCGTCACCTACGGCCCGTTCATCACCACTACAGACGATTTCTTCAGTCATCAGGGTGGGTTGGCGGCCCAGGTTGCCTGGCGTGTCTACCCGAATTTCGACAATCTGACGGTCTCAGAGGTCTCGGCGCTGATCGGCGGAGTCGAAACGCTCCAGCCTCGGTTGAATTTCCACCGCGGATCGAACGATCAATTCCAGGTCAGCACGTCGCTGAATCAAATCCTGCGCACGGCGCAGAAGTCGCTACTGGTAACCCGCTCGGGCGTCCTGATCGTGACGGTCCAATTGGCCATTCTGGCGGGCTACGCGCTGCTGCTGACCTCGAACCTTTTGGTCGAGCAGCGACGAATCGAGACCGGTCTGCTCCACTCGCGCGGCGCCAGCACGGCGCAGATCGTTATGATGGCGCTGATGGAGGCGCTGATCCTCGCGCTGCCCGCGGCCATTGCCGGACCCTGGCTGGCCGCTCTTTCGCTTCGAGTCTTCAACCACATTGGCCCCCTTGCGTCCATTTCGTTGCCGGTTAATCCAGAAGTGACACGGGATGCCTACGCCCTGGCATTCGTCTCGGCATTTGGCTGCGTCTTGGCCCTGGGAATCCCGATGCTGCAATCGGCACGCACGTTCGTGCAGGCGCGCGCGTCGCGTGGCCGCGAAGCGTCGCAGGGCCTGGCCCAGCGAGCCGGAATCGACGTGCTGCTCCTGGCCGTCGCCGGTCTCGCCTATTGGCAGCTGAGCCGCTATCGCGGTGCGATCACCCAGACCGTCCAGGGACGACTGGGTATCGATCCATTCCTTGTCGCTGCGCCAGCCATCGGACTCGTCGCCGGAGCTATCATCGCCTTGCGCGTCGTGCCGCTTCTGGCACGTATCATCGACCGAGCCGCCGCACGCCAGCGTGGTCTGGTGGCGGCGTTGGGAGCCTGGCAGGTGTCGCGGCGACCACTTCGCTACGCGCGTTCAGCCCTCTTGTTGATGATCGCCATGGCCATCGGCCTGTTCGCGCTTTCTTACGGCTCCACCTGGGAACTGTCGCAAAAGGATCAGGCCAATTATCAAGTCGGCGCGGACGTCCGCTTGAGCCCAGACATCCGCATTGGTTCGTCGATTCCGGAGATGAATCTGGCGCAGGCTCAACGACAGGTTGACGGCGTCAGCGCCACGATGCCGACCAACTCCGACACCTTCGAGGTGTCGCGCACGGCCGGATCTGGACAGATTCTGGCGCTCGACGCCGCACAAGCTCCGTCGATCGTCGCCTTCCGACCAGATCTTTCGAACCGATCGCTGGCCGATTTGATGCAGCCGCTCACCTCCAAGCGGCCGAATGTCCCTGAAGTGGACATCCCGGGCACGCCACAACAGCTCGCATTCGACGTCACCGTGACGCTTGACCCGTTGACGAGCGGAACGCAAAACATCCCGCGCAACACCGACGTCTCGCCCTCCCTCGAACTTGTGCTGCAAGACGCAAATGGGCTGCTATTCCGCGCCACCGTCGGACACATCAGCCAAACCGGCTCGCCCCAGCGACTGACCGTCCCACTCGCCTATCGAATGACGAACGGCGACGTAGCGCTGCCGAGCTACCCGCTCAAGCTGGTCAGCTTCAATTTTGGCGTCGTCCCCCTACGAGGTGTGGCCCGCACCGGAACCTTTCTCGTATCGGATGTGATGGCGAACGATCAGCTGACCGGCGACATCTGGACCTCGGTGCCGATCGATTGGTCCGGATTTGGCTGGTCAAGCTCGGAGGTGGGACTCTCAATCGTTCCGTCGATCCAGCCGGACGGGAACGCGCCGAGTGGAGGATTCGCGGCCAAGTTCAATACGGGCGCCTCTCGCGGCAACGGACTTCTTCCCGTTGACCTTCGCCTTCCGGCCGAACGGTGACCGCCCATCTACCGCGATGACTGCCATCGTCAACAGCGAGTTTCTGAAGGCGACCGAGTCCAAAGTCGGCGACACTATCTCTCTCGACCTGGCCGATAGCCGCCGCCAGGTGACGATCGCTGGCGTGGTATCGACCTTCCCGACGCTCGACCCGGACAAACCCGCAGTGGTCGTCGATTTCCCGACGCTCGTGATCCAGCAATATGAGTACAACGGACGGATTCTCGATCCCGAGGAATGGTGGATTGAAACCGCGCCGGGCAAGAGTGACGACGTGGCCACCGCGCTGCAGAAGCCGCCCTATTCGAGCCCCAAGGCGCAAACGAGATCCGACCGAAATCTGACGCTGCGCACCGACCCAGTCGCGCTCGGAATCATCGGCGCCCTGTCGCTCGGGTTCGTGGCGGCTGCCCTCTTCGCGGCCATCGGATTCGCCGTCAGCTCCGCCGTTTCGGCACGCGAGCGTCTGACTGAGTTCGCGCTATTGCGGGCGCTCGGCCTCTCTACCCGCCAGCTCTCCAGTTGGCTTACGCTCGAGAATGGATTGCTCGTCTTCTTCAGCATGGCGAGTGGAACAGTGCTCGGTCTTCTGCTGGCCTTCTTCATCCTGCCACTCGTTTCCCTAACGCAAGCCGCGGTGCAAACCGTGCCAACCATCACCGTGGTCATCCCTTGGCGCTCCATCGTGCTCCTCGAAGCGACCAGCTTGGTTGCGTTGGCGCTCGTGGTGATCATCCTCGCGAGCATGCTGCGGCGCATCGGCCTTGGGTCGTCGCTGCGGCTGGGGGAGGAATAGCGATGGCACGCGCGACGGCCAGACCGCATAACAGCCAGCTCAAGGGAGCGCCGAGTCTCGTAACGGCTGTCCTGCGACGGCTGCGAGTCGAGCGTCCCCAGGCCGGCGCCATGATGGCGATGATATTGGTGACGACGCTGATCTTCGCCGCGGTTCCGCGCCTCTTGAACCGGGTTTCCGATCGCGGACTCCAGTATTCCGTGAGAAACGCGGCGGTTTACGAGCGCAATCTGGTCATGTCGCAAGGTGGGCGGATACAACCAGGTCCAGCCAACGACGTCTTCGCTCCAGTCGATCAGCAGGCGGTGCAGTTCCAACAGAGCCTGGCTCCGTCCATTCAGTCGGTAATCGATCATCACGTCTACGTCGTCGATGCTTCGCGCTACGAGTTCGTCGATGGTGCGGGGACGTCCTTCACGCGCTACATCACCATGCGCTATCAGCAGAATCTGACCGACCACATCAAGCTGGTCCAGGGCCGCATGCCCGATCACACCGCTGACACCTTCACCACGTCCGGCAACTCGCCCCAACAGCTGAAGGTCGTCGAGATTGCCATGTCGCAGGCGACGATCGACTCGTTGCACGTCAAGCTGGGCGACACGATACCGATGCTACCGGACACCGACGACCGTATGACGCGTGTTCCGAACGGAGAGGGCCTTCCCTTACTCGCCCTACGTGTCGTCGGAGTCATCAGCGTACCCAGTCCCAACGAGGACTATTGGTACGCGCTGCCGGAGATCGACGAAGCCGCCATCGAGGATGACGGCAACAACACGCGCGTCTATGCGACTGCGATCTTCTCTCCGAGCGAGTACGGAGACATCCTGAAAGACACCTCGCCGGGATTGATGGGATACGCGTATCGCTATTACGTCAACCCAAGCAAATTCAACGCCGGGATCTTCGACACGCTCGCGGCTGACATGCGTCGCCTCGACGCCCAATACGGATCGCTCTTCTCGGGACCGCCAACGTCGATCTCCGTCGCCTCGCAACTGAGCAAGATCCTGAATCAGTTCGCGCTGCAGCGGCGGTTGACGATCTCGATCCTGTCGCTTGGCGTCATCGGCTTGCTCGTCATTGCCATGGCGACCATTGGATTGGTCGCGGCTTTCATCGCCGAGAATCGTCGCGACAATATTCGCCTGTTGCGTGGGCGCGGTGCGTCTGCCTGGCAGATCATCAGCACGCAAGCGGTGGAGGGGCTGCTCCTGGGGATCCCAGCCGCGATCGTTGGAGTGGGGCTCGCCACGTTCTTCGTGCACTCTCGTACGAGCCTGTTGTCGATCTATGTCTCGGCGGGTATCGTCGTCCTTACCATCATCCTGCTGGTCGCCGCACTCTGGCCGCTTGCCCGTCGCGGACTGGGAACGCTCGAGCGAGACGACGTCCCGATCCGTCAAACATCACCACGTCGCATCGCGATCGAAATCTTCGTCGTCGTGGTCGCCGTTCTGGGTATCTATCTGCTGCGACGTCGAGGGCTCGCGGGAGATAGCTCCAGCGCCGCACTGGGAGGCTTCGATCCGTATCTGGCAGCCGTTCCCGTCCTGCTCGGACTGGCGACGGGGCTGGTCGTCCTGCGGCTTTACTCGCTCCCGATCCGGCTGCTGGCCTGGAACGCATCGTACCGGTCCGATCTCGTACCCTTCCTCGGCTTCCGGCGCGTAGCGCGGCAGTCCAGTGCCGCCGCGGTTCCACTCCTCATCATCCTGCTCTCGATCGCCATCAGCGTCTTCTCGTCGGTGATGATGCACAGCATCGACGTCGGACAGGTCAACACATCCTGGCAAACTGTTGGTGCCGATTACCGTCTTGACACCGTCGGCCCCTCATCGATTCCGAGTGACTTCACACTCGACAAGGTACCGGGGATCAAGGCGACCGCGGCAGCCAGCCTACAGCAGAACTTGATTCTGGTTGCGGATCAACCCCTGTACGGAACGTTCAACTTACTTGCGATCGACACCACCGCGTACGAAAACGTGGTCGCCGGAACGCCGGTCGATCCGCATTTCAACGCCGACCTCCTCAGCCAGCCGACAGGTCCAGACGTCGGGACACCGAAGTCACCGATTCCGGTCGTCGTGTCGACACGCTGGGTCACGAACGCGGTACCGAAACCAGGAGATCATTTCTCCGTGCTGTTCGGCAAGCAGCCCGTCGCCTTTGTGATTAGTGATGTTCGCGATCGTTTCGTTGGCGTCTCTTCGAACTCTTCGTTTGCGATCGTCTCGCTGCCGAGCCTGCAATCGATCCTCAGCGCGAGAAACGTGCAACCGACTTCACTTTTCGTGCGCGCACCTGATAGCTCGAAGCAAGCCATCAAGGACGCGATCGACGCGCAGTACGCACCGGTCACACTGACGTCGCGCGCTGATCAATACGCTCGCGTGCATGACTCGCCGTTGATCTCCGGCTCGGCGCGCGGTTTCGAGATCGGTATAGCCCTATCGGCGGCTTACTCGGCCCTCGCGGTCGTCATCGCGCTGGCGCTGAGCAGTCGCTCCCGTATCCGTGACCTGACGTACCTGCGCACTTTAGGACTGTCGGGCCGTCAGGTTCTGCTGCTGACCATCACGGAACAAGCGCCACCCGTGGTGCTGGCGTTGATACTCGGGACTGGACTGGGGATTGGCGTCGCGCATCTGATCGAACCAGGACTGGATTTGACGGCGTTCACTGGTCCAGACATTCCCGTGCCATTGGTAACTGATTGGCTCGCGATTTTCTTGCTGATCGGTGCGATTATTCTGGCTGTAGTGGTCGCCATCGCGATCGTCAGCGCCTCCGCGCAACGTGCGAACGTCAGCGGAGTATTGAGGATGGGAGATGAATGACCGACACACTTGATTTCAAGACGTTACGAGATCGCGCTGCTCATGCTGAGCGAGTTCAGTACGGTGCCGGTGCGCAGATCATCTGCGACAACCTCGTCAAGATCTACAAGGTGGCCGACCTGGAGGTGGTGGCACTCCAGGGGCTCGACCTGATCGTCAACACCGGCGAGCTCATCGCCATCATCGGCGCGTCGGGCTCCGGCAAGTCGACATTGCTCAATATCCTGGGCGGGCTCGACGTCCCGTCGGCCGGGAAAGCCGTCGTCGCCGGATACGACCTGCTCAACATGACGGCCGACGACCGCGTGCAATACCGGCGATCGGTCGTCGGATTCGTCTGGCAGCAGACCGCGCGCAACCTCCTGCCCTACTTGACCGCTTTCGAGAACGTCGAGATGCCGATGATTCTGGACGGCGCGCCACGCGGGCAACGTCGTCAGCGAGCGTCAGAGCTTCTCGAGATTGTCGGGCTGAGCGACCGTGCGTCGCACCGACCGGACCGGCTCTCCGGTGGTGAGCAGCAACGCGTAGCCATCGCGGTGGCTTTGGCGAACGGCCCACGCGTCCTGTTGGCCGACGAACCGACCGGAGAGCTCGACACCAATACGTCGCACGAAATCTTCTCGCTTCTGCGCTCGATCAGTACCGATCTTGACGTCACCGTGGTGGTGGTGACGCACGATCCGCTGGTCTCCGAACAGGCGAATCGCACCATCGCCATCCGCGACGGACGGACCAGCACCGAGACGCTGCGTCGCACTGAGATGGGTGACGAAGGGGAGCATCAGATCATCGCTGAGGAATTCGCGGTCCTCGATCGCGCCGGCCGTCTGCAGCTGCCGGTCAACTACGTCGATACGCTGCAGCTCGAACGACGAGTGCGGCTCGAACTCGAGCCGGACCACATTGGTGTCTGGCCGGATCGCCCACAGCCGAGCGCGCCGCGCCGAGAGGATGACGAATGAGCGACGAGCAATCTCGCTGGCGACCGCCTCAAGGGCGCGACGGCTCGGACGACGATCCCTTCAACCCGGAGTTGAAACCGCCGGCCGACGACGATGCTCGGTGGAGGCCGCGGAAGCGACAGGAAGACGTGGAAGCCGAGCCCGAGACACCGCAAGTGCCTGACGCCGACGCCGATCCTGAGGAGAACGAATCGGACGAACTCCGCTGGCGGCCGCCAGAGCGCCGCGTTCAGCCTGCTCCGCGTGAGCGCGAATCCGAAGATCCCGCGGATCGCCCCAGCAAACAAGGCGTCGATCGTGAGCATTGGCGACCACCCGCTCGAGAGGAACGGCCTGTCGAAGCGAGAGCGAAGCTCTACGAGTCACCGGTCGATCAACCAGCACATTGGGTTGATCGCGCGCGACCATCGACTACGGTCCTCGACCCGATCGTGTCGACCGACGCGCTATCGCGCGACTACCCGGTCGGCGAGTCGATCGTCCACGCACTCAAGGCGACCACGCTGCAGGTCGATCGCGGCCAGCTCGTGGCCGTGCACGGTCGATCCGGGTCGGGAAAGACGACCCTGCTCAACCTGATCGGCGGCCTCGATCGGCCGAGCGACGGTCGTGTCTGGATCGACGGCGTGGAGGTGACGTCACTTCCTGAGTCGGAGCTGGTCGGACTGCGACGCTACAAGATCGGCTTCATCTTCCAGACGTTTGGGCTCATCCCAATCTTGAGCGCGGCGGAGAACGTCGAGGTGCCGCTGCGTCTGGCCAACGTCGACGTGAACGACCGTGAAGAGCGCGTGCGCGTGCTCCTCGAGCTGGTGGGACTGGGCGAACGAGCCCGTCACCGGCCACATGAGCTCTCGGGTGGCGAACAGCAACGCGTGGCAATTGCTCGAGCGCTGGCCAACAGTCCACGGCTCCTGATCGCCGACGAGCCGACCGGACAGCTCGACTCCGGCACCGGGCGCACCATCATGACGCTCATCCGGGCGCTGGTGAAGAGCGAGGGGGTCACGGCTATCGTTGCCACGCACGACCCGCTCTTGATCGACCTGGCCGATCGCATCATCGAACTTCGTGACGGAGAGATCATCGACGACACCGCGGCGCCGGTTGCGCGCGACTGACGAAGGACGTATAGCGACATGGATGCGGAAACGTACAACTATGCAGTCTTTCCCGCGGAAGACGACGTCGAGGTCTTCGCTCGGTTCGGTGAGCATCTCAAAGTGGGCCAGCGCGTGCCCGATTTCGAGCTAATCAACCTCGACAGCGGTGAACCGGTGCGGCTGAGCTCGTTCACCAGTCGCGGACTCACCGTCTTCGAATTCGGATCGCTCACCTGACCCTACTGCGGGATGGCGTGCCCATCCATGGACGCGATGGCGGTCGACTATGCCGAACGCGGCGTTCAGTCCGTCTTCGTCTATACGCGTGAGGCGCATCCCGGCGAGAACTATCCGCATCACACGTCATTCGAACAGAAGCTTGAGCAGGCGCGCGTCTTCAAAGAGCGTTGGAAGTGTCGACGCCCCATTCTCGTCGACGATCTCGAGGGGACGGCGCACGACGCGTTCGGGCGCATGCCGAACATGACCTACATCGTCGGTACAGATGGACGCGTGCAGTTCCGGGCCGATTGGACCGACGCCGATACGGTTCGTTTCGCGGTTGAGTATCTCCTCGACGTCGAGCGCCGCGAGCGTGAAGGCACCGCTATTGAGCCGTTTTACGTTGAATTGCGCGGCTATCGCTGGGAGGATATCCGGGGATTCGCCGAAGGGCTCAAGTTCAACGGCCCCCGCGCGGTCACCGAGTTTCGAGACGCCAAACGACGTTGGGCACGAGGCGAACACCTGGGGTCACTCAGCAAGCAGCGGGGCCGGGATTAGCGCAATTTGGGAGAGGATTGCCCAGAGAAGCGTGAACTGGGCGTCACCAATGTCGCCGCTGCGATGCTTCTCCGTAGGGGCGACATTTATGACGCCCAGGGCCATTTTGATGAAAAATGCTCGAACGCGGGGGTCTCAACGGATTTTGTCGAGCAGCCCGCCGAGCGTCAGCCAGTAATAGACGATGTAGCCCCCTGCCAGAAGGAGCATCGCGGCGCTGACCGGGTGCACTAGACGGCCTAGATTCCGCATGCGTTGCACGGCCGCCATCTTGAACAGACGCCACCACCATCGTCAGGATCGTGATGACGAACCCCATGCCGAGCGCGTACAGCACGAATTCGGACAGCGACGATACGAGGCGCGTCGTCGTGAGCGTGCCACCCGCCAATGCCAGAAAGATGGGCAACGTGCAACTGAGCGAGGCCAACCCATAGCCCACGCCATAGGCAAAATACCCAGCCACATTGCGCCCCTGCGCCATGCCGGTGACGCGCGCCGACATGCGTTCGCCGAATGACGAGTAGAGCGTCTTGGCCGTCATCATTCGTCCGGCAACGACGACCAGCGCCACTCCCACGACGAGCCCCAACCATGGAAACACTGTTGACAAGGATGAAGTCACGCTGCTCAAGATAAGGCCGGTGATCCCAAAGAGGACCACAAATCCCAACGTGACCGATACGCTGATCAGCAGCGCTCGTCCCATGCGAGACGCGCGCGATCCGCGCTCCGCGTCATTGACGTCGCCAAGATAGAGGCCGAGATAGGCGGGGAGGAGGGCGAATCCGCACGGATTGACGGCGGCAACCATGCCCGCGCCGAACGCGTAACCGAGTGGCAAAGCGATCGAGACGTCGCGCAACCAGGTGCTGCCGTTCGACGACGCGTGCTCAACTCCGCCGGTAATCGGGCTGAGATCGCTGCCGGTCATCAGTGCCGCGATCGCCGCCACCGCCAGCACGACGACAACCGCCGCGGTGGCAGCGAGTCGCCGACCGGCAGATCCGTCCGGTCCACTCGAACCAATCCCATGACTTCGAACGGTCAGGTCGGTCCTCATGCGGCTACTTCACCAACGACTCGACGTCGGAGATCAATTCCGACTTCGAGATCAGACCGGACTTCGTCGTCTTGATGGTGTGGTCCTTCGTGATCAGCACCGTCGTGGGCACCCCCTGCAAATTGTAGTCGAGCAGCGGTTTCTCATCGACGGCGTAGGCGGTCGGGTAGGTGATGTTCAGGTCGTTGAGAAGCGCGCGCGCCGATTCATGGCTGCCGAGCGACGTGAAGGGCCCGACGTCGATACCCAGGAAGATGACCTGGCCCTTGAACTGATCGGCGACCGTTTGAAAATCGGGCATCTCCGCTCGGCACGGCGGGCAATCGCCACCCCAAAAGTTGAGCACCACCGGTTTGCCGAGATCCAGCACATCGGAGAGCGATTGCTGGCCACCGGAGAGTACGCCATCCGTGTTGTAGCTGACGAATTTGAAGTCTGGAGCGTCTGTTCCCGCACCGTGCGAAAAGGTGCTGCAGGCCGGCAACAGCACGGACGCAAGCACCATGGCAAAAAAGAGGGGCAGTTTCGACCGAAGTAGTCGCTCGATCGAGCCGCGTGACGAGTAAACCAATGAAGATGCTCCCGAATGACGAATCATGGGCCGAAGCATGTTCCGGCCCCAGAACGTCACTCTGACGATACCAAAACACAACACTGTCTCGTGGGCGACAATCCGGCCTCCCGGGGAGCCGAGGAAGCCGCTTCTCCTGGTATACCGCTTGCATCCATAGCAAGTGGCGACACGCCGAATTGATCAGAAAGGGACGTCTATGCCAGGCACCAAAACAGCAACGGATATCTTCGCTCCCGACCAGCAGCAGGCGCGACAACGCATCACCGAGCTCCTCGAAAAAGGTTACTGGATGGAGATGGAGACGGTGATGAGCTACGTCGCCAACTCTGTCAATCTGGATGGCGTGCGAGCACGGGAAGTCTCGGAATCGCTGCAGACAGACGTGCAGGAAGAGCTCGGGCACGCACAGATGTTCGCCAATCGCATCAAAGAGCTGTACGGCGTCGTTCCGGGCTCAATGGAATTCAAGGCCGAACAGGTCTTTCTCCAGCCTCCAGCCAAACAGACCGACGTGGTTCATGTCATCAAGGGCGTAATTCAGGCTGAGTCTGGCGCCATCGAGCACTACTTGAAGATCATCGAGGAGACCGATGGAGTCGACTGGGTGACGCAGGACATGGTGATCGATATCCTCCACGATGAGCAGGGCCACCGCCGATCTGTTTGAGGGTTTCCTGCGAGAGTTCGAAACCGAAGGCAAGGCCTAGAATCAGACCATCTTCGATTTAACCATCGTTCGGCACATGGCGCGGCGCGGCCGCGCCATCTCCGTTGAGTTCGCGTTCTGCCCGGTTCCTCCATTGCCACGATCCGGTGTAGACTCAGCAGACGAATCACACGTCAGTGGCAGGAGCGATCGAGATGCAAAACAACAACGTAAGGCTCGTGCGCGGCGCGTGTCCGCATGACTGCCCCGACACCTGCGCCACGATCACCGAGGTGCGACGACGGCCAGGCGGTTGCCTTCTATGGCGACAAGGACCATCCCTACACGCACGGCTGGCTCTGCGCTAAAGTTCGCCCGTATCTCGACCGTGTCTATCATCCCGATCGTCTGCTCCACCCACTGCGACGGGTCGGTCCCAAGGGGAGCAATCAGTGGGAGCAGATCTCCTGGGACGAGGCGATTCAGGAGATCTCGAGTCGCTGGAAGTCGTTGATCGCGGATTATGGCGCCGCGTCGATCCTTCCGTACTCGTTCAGCGGCACACTCGGCATCGTGCAGAACGCGGTCTCCGCCTCCCGATTCTGGAATCGCCTGGGAGCGAGCGGTCTGGAGCGCTCCATTTGTGGCGCCGCCGCCGAGACGGCCGTCACGCTGACATATGGCTCGCGCTGGGCGCCTGATCCGCGCGACGTCGTCCACTCCAAGTTCGTCATCATCTGGGGCCATAATCCGGCCAGCACCGGCCCACACTTCGTTCCATTTCTGCGACAGGCACAAAAGAGCGGCACGCACGTGGTCGTTATCGACCCACGCCGCACCATCACCGCACGCTCCGCCGACGAACACGTTCGCCCGAATCCGGCGACCGACGGCGCACTGGCGCTGGGAATGATCAACGTCATCTTTTCCGACGGCCTGCACGACGAAGCGTGGCTCGAAGCGAACACGATCGGCTGGCGCGAGCTACGCGATCGGGCGGCCGAGTATCCTGTCGAGCGCGTGGCCGCGATCACGGGAGTCGACGCCGAGACTATCGTCTCGCTCGCGCGCCGTTTCGCCACTGCCACACCTGGTTTGATCAAATTCGCCGACGGAATCCAGCGCCACGGCAACGGCGGTCAGACCGTGCGAGCCATCGCGTCGCTGCCCGCGGTGGCAGGGCACGTGGGCAAGCTCGGCGGCGGCTTGATGTACAGCACCAGCGGCTTCAGCGCCTGGGACGAGGAGACCGTCGGACACGCATCTGAGTGTCCTCCGGTGCCGCGCATCATCAACATGAACAGGCTGGGAGCGGCGCTCACGGGAGAAGCGGTCGATCCGCCGGTGAAATCGCTGTACGTCTTCAATGCGAATCCGGTCACGTCGACGTCGAACGCTCCCATGATCATCAAGGGGATGCTGCGTGAGGATCTCTTCACGGTTGTGCACGAGCTGTTCATGACCGACACAGCTCTGTACGCCGACATCGTCTTGCCGGCAACCACGCAGCTGGAGCAGGCCGATTTCCATCGCGG
The DNA here is from genome assembly GCA_963815715.1 of uncultured Chloroflexia bacterium. GTDB lineage: Bacteria > Chloroflexota > Chloroflexia > Thermomicrobiales > Thermomicrobiaceae > CALAGB01. The sequence goes on from CAWFHU010000003.1 coordinate 585,320, forward strand.
CTACGGTCACCGGTTCTTGCAGTACAACACGCCTGCCATCGCACCGCTTGGTGAATCCAAGAGCAACTGGGACGTGATGCAAATGCTCGCCACAGCCATGGGATTTGATGAGCCATGGCTGCATCAGAGCGTCGACCAGGCGATTGATGATCTCCTCGAAGGCTCACGCGCGATGAATCCGTTCATCCAGGGCATCACCCTGGAGCGATTGAAGGCCGAAGGAACCGTGCCGCTCAACTTCGACGTGCGGGGTACCGTACCGTTCGCTGACGGCGTGTTCCCGACTCCCTCCGGCAAGCTGGAACTCAAGTGCGACGAGATGGCCCGGCGTGGGCTCGATCCGCTGCCGGAGTACACCCCGCCCGCCGAGTTCGTCGGACGCCAACCGGGCGAAGACGGACGCTTTGTCCTGATCTCCGCGGCGGCGCACCACTTCGTCTCGAGCAGCCTGGCGAACATCAGTAACGCTGCAAGTCGAAAGAAGGCAGTCCCTCGGTCGAGATCAACCCGGATGACGCCCGAGCACGAGGGATCGAGGATGGCAGCGACGTGATCGTCTCCAACGCGCGAGGCTGGTGCCGTTTGCGCGCCATCGTGACGGACGACGCGCCACCCGGCGTCGCCATCGCCCCAAAGGGCCAATGGGCGCGCAACTCGCCCGACGGACGCAACGTCAACTGGACGACCAGCGACGCCGTCGCCGATCTGGCCGGTCAGAGCACGTACCACAGCAATCTGGTCGAGATTCGGCCCGCGGCACAACGTGATCTGGTCGAAGAGGACGCCTACGCCGTCACCGCCGACGACTGAACCGGTCAGGCTGGCTAACAGTCTCCGGCAGCGTCCAGGGGCCGCGGTAGAGAAACAGCCAGAGCGCCGCGCCGACCGCCAGGATCGTCGCGGCGTTCAGTTCCAGCACGTTGGCAAACACACCACCGACAGCCAGCAAGACGGCGAGGGTGACGTCAACTCTTCGTGTCAAAAGGAGCGCGGCGAGAATTAGCGTGGCGCCAATGATCGCCAGCGCTGCGTTCAGCACGCTCGCGGACGCCAGCGGCACCTGGATGAGGAAGACGGCCCCGCAGGTGATCGCCAACAGGCGACCGGTCGGCTCGCGCGTGAGAATGTTCAGGTGTGACGGCTGCTGATCCCAGACCTTGCTCAACGCCATTCCGCTCAGCAACGCCGTGATGTGCTCGATGTCGGTGAATGTCCGCGTGAGCACGAGGATCGCCAGCAGCAGGAGCAGCGCTGACAGGCCCGCAAAGAGCCGCCAGCCTTTGACGAAGAACGGCACTCCGGCGATCGCACCAACGCAGCACCACGTCGCCGTTGACGAGCCCACTTCCGAGATCATCAGACGATCGACCGTTCCCTGCGCATGCAAGAGGTGAGCGGGAATGAGCCCCAGTGCGGCCACGACCAGGGGAGCCCAGGTACCCGTGAACCAGATCAAAATCGTTCGCCAGGTGCCGAAGCGAAGCTCACAGGCGCCAGTTGCCAAGATCGACAGGACAACCGTGGAGATGATGGCGACTGGATGATCGATCAGGAAGTTCGAGGTGATGATCGTCCAAATCTTGCCGTGCAACAGCCCGCGGATGCCGATTCCCCAGTGGCGCAAGATAGAGTCCGATGGGTAATGCTCAAACAATCCTGCTGCGGCGGATGCGATGACAATGACCGTGACTGAAAGGAGTGCCCACGGGATCCGCTCCGCTACTGTGAGCAACGCGTGAACGGGATGCGGATTGAACGGCTCGGGTGGACGTTCGCTCTCAGTGCGCGATATGCTCTCTGAGCGACCGGCGTGAGAGTTGGAGTGGGTTCGTCCCGTTGACCGCGACATCAAAGCGATTGCCCCGAGTGCGACGACTCACGCGGTACTTCAGACAGCGGACAGGCCCGTTGTGGGTGGCGCTGGTCACCATCCTGTTCGTCGCTTTCCTGCTGCGCGAACGGCGCGACGTCGTCCGCATTTTCCACGTACTGCGTAACACGAATCCCCTCTGGTTGACTGGCGCCCTGGCGGTCGGATTGCTGATCCAGACGTTGATGGGCACCGTCCTCCAGCCCATCATACGGCGCATGGGCAAGTCCGTTTCGCGAATGTCACTGGTGCGGATTCAGCTGCAGCGGCACGTCCTCGCAACCATCATCCCTCTTGGCGGACCTGCATCAACGTTCGCCGCCGTTCGCGCGCTCAATCGGCAGGGTGTTTCAACCGACGATGCCGTGTATGCATCGGTATTGAACGGTGTTCTCGGCTACGTTTCATTCGTCGTCTTTCTGCTCCCGGTTCTCGCGTATCTGATCATCGGAGGCGGAGCATCGACGCTGATCGTCGTCGCCGCGATCGCCCTATGCGTCATTGTGTCGATCATGGTTGGCACACTGATTCTGCATCGGCGAGGCTCGGCCGCGACATCGGCGCTTCAACGTCGCCTGCCCAGCCGCGTTGCGAGCTTCATCGAGAGCGTTCGCGAACACCAAATCAGTGTTGGAGATCTCGTCTCGCCGCTTCTTGTCCATCTGGCGATCGATCTGCTCGGCGTGGTGATGCTGTATGCCTGTCTGGAAGCGGTGCATCAAGAACCGTCTATGCGAGTCGTCCTCTCCGGATACGTGATCGGCACCCTCTTCCTCCTGGTGACGCCCGTCTTTCAGGGTCTTGGCACGGTCGAGCTCTCGATGACGGTCGTTCTGAAGAACTTCGGCATCCCAAGCGGAGCGGCACTGGCCGCCGTCCTCCTCTACCGCGTCGCTGAGGTTTGGATGCCCCTTCTCGTCGGGCTCTCGGTGCAGGTCAGCGACAATAAGGAGGTACGCCGGGCATCCGCGCACGTTCCGGCCGTCATCACCGGGATCACCGGGTTGGTGACTATTCTGGCCGCGATCAGCCATCCGTTCCCTCGTCGATTCGACGAAATCCAGCAATACTCAGTGGTCGGCCCGCATGAATTCTCGCGCACCTTTGCCGTCGTCGCCGGGTTCTTCCTCATTTTCCTTTCGTGGAGCCTGTGGCGGCGCAAGCGCGTGGCGTGGATTGCCTCACTGGCGATTCTGGCTGGCAGCTCGATCGGACCTTTTCTCAAGGGGCACGATCTCATCCTCTTCGTTCTGTCGGCGGTCAACGCCGGATTGTTGCTGCTGCACCGCGATCATTTCAGGGTCAGGAGCGACGTCCCAACCATGCGACAGGGCGTCATTCGCTTCCTAGCGAGCATTCTTTTTGCAGTGATCTACGGAACGCTCGGGTTCTTCCTCATCGACGAGCGTGCATTCGGCACCGATTTCAGCCTGGCTCAGGCAATCAAAGAGACGCTGCGACTCTTTTTCAGCCTCGGTACGCACGGCATCACGCCACGCACGCGTTACGGAAGCTGGTTCGAAGACTCGCTCACGTTCGTCGGTCTCGTCTCGGTGGCCTACGCCACATTTTCGCTGGTACGACCAGTCGTCTGGCGACGGCGCACCCTGCCGAGCGACCGCCACGACGCGGCGCGTTTGATCGATCGCTGGGGGGACTCGTCGCTCGACTTCTTCAAGACGTGGGACGACAAAGTCTTCTTCTTCTCGTCAGATCGACGAGGAGTCGTCTCGTTTGGCCAAACGGCCTCTTCCGCCATCGCGCTCGGCGACCCGGTGGCCGGAAGTCCGGAGGCCTTCAATCGCGTGCTGAACGAATATCTCGAATTCTGCGATGCGAACGACTGGGGCGTCGCGTTCCATCAGGTCTCGACGACACACCTGGCTGAATACGCCGCCGCCGGGCTCTCGTCGGTCAAAATCGGCGAAGAGGCGATCGTCGAGGTCGGCGCCTTCTCCCTGCAGGGCAGACCGATGAAGGCGCTTCGGTCAAGCATCAACCGCCTCGAACGGGAGGGCTACCGCACGACCTATCTCACGTCACCGCTGAGCGACGACGTCGTTGCTCAGCTTCGAGAGATCTCCGACGAATGGCTGAGCCTGTCGGGTCGACGCGAGCGTGGGTTCACATTGGGAGGCTTTCGAGACGATTACGTTCGCGACCACCCGGTGATGATCGTTCAGAGCGCCGATGGAGCGATCCTCGCCTTTGCCAACGTCATCCCGGACGGCGTCAAAGGCGAGGCAACGATCGATCTGATGCGGCGCAAGAGCGACCTCCCCAACGGGATCATGGATCTGTTGCAGGTGCGACTCATCGAACACTTTCGCGACGCCGGTTACGCCCGCTATTCACTTGGGATGGCTCCCTTCTTCAACGTCGGCGAAGAGTCCAACGCCCCGGTGAAGGAGCGAGCGATTCGACTGCTCTACGACCACGTCAGTCGGATCTTCTCGTACAAAGGTCTGCATGATTACAAGGCGAAGTTCATGCCGATCTGGGAACCGCGCTACCTTGTTTACGACTCCGAAACCTCTCTCCCGGCCATCGTCCTCGCATTGATCCAGCTCACCGAACGGCAACAGTCGACAAAGCGGCGTTGACGCGGTTTCCTCGGCACGCATGGTGCGTCCAATCCTGCACGGCAAGTTAAGTACCGGTAGAGCAAGCTCGGATTGAGGTCTGACCCGTTAGCGGTCGCCAGACTCAAGTGCTAAGATCGGAAACTAGATCTTGGTCGGCTCCTGCCGGAACGGTGGCGGAGCGCGACGCAGCCAGACCTGCCGAGCAAATCGCATCGACCAATTGCACGCCGCGAAATCGGCAGTCTGGATCAGCATTTTCGACCGCGTGGTGTTCATCACTGGACTCCTCGAACCCGAATTGGACGTGGTCTGATTCGAGCCGCGTGGTTGAAGTGCGCGGAGTACTTCATGGGCCACAGCATTCGCGCGGGTCTCGACCGCGAGTTCAAGACGCAGCCGTCACTCGTCGACCGCGTCCCCGAACACCATCACGACATCGAAAGCTTCAATTCCGTTCTGTCTGATCTCCGGAATCTTCTTGACATCGACGTCCTTGCATTGCTGGTTCCTCAAGACGTGGTTGGACGGCAGTTTTCCACGGTTGCGTCGGCCGGTATTCCGCTCGACAGCCTGGAAGACGTTGCGATCGAAGTCGAATTCGACGACCCGAACTCTAGCGGGAGGGCCTTCACGCCGACGGTGCTCGATGATCCGCGCGGGCATGAATCGCTAAGCCCACTGTGCCAGCTACCTGAAATAGGAACGGTCACGATACTGCCGCTCAGAGTCGATGGCACATTGCGCGGGCTGCTGCATCTCGGTGCGATGCGAGGTGGCACTCATGCCCGACGACGCGCGGCTGCTCGAGCTCGCGGCCAGAACGGTCTCTGCCGAGATCGAGACGCTCGAGCTTCGCCGTGCTGAGGCCTCGGAGCACGCCGCCAGCGAGCGAGCGCACGAGCGGTTGAGATTCCTCACCGTTGCCAGTGGCCTTCTCTCGTCGTCCCTCGATTACGAGACGACGCTCGCCCAGATCACCAGCATGCTGGTGCCGCGATTGGCCGACATCTGCGCCATCGTACTGATCGATGAGGACGACGCCGTCAGCCAGGTGACGGTCGAGGGTGTTGATCCCGAAATCACGCGCATCGTGCGTGAGGTGCAGTCGCGCTATTCACTGCGGTTCGATTCTCCAAGCACTGTGCGTCGCGTACTCGACACTGGCCGGACGGAGTTTTATCCAACACTGTCCGACCAATACTTCGAAGAGTCCACCAGCGATTCCGAGCATCTTGATCTTCTTCGACGCATCGGCATGCACTCGATGGTGATCGTGCCGCTCAACGGTCACGATTCGACCATCGGTGCGCTTTCGCTGGCCCTCACCAGTACCGACCGCCGCTATACACCGGACGAGGTCGGCTTCATCGAGGAGTTGGCTCATCGTGCCGCGTTGGCCGTGGAGAACGCGCGACTGTTACGCGCGTCGCAACGCGCGATCGATGAACGGGAAGAGCTCCTCCGCTTCCGCGAGGAGACGATCCTCCTCGAGCGCCAGGCCCGAGCCAGAGCAGAAGCGGCACAGCAGCGAGAGGCGTTCCTCTCCGAGGCAAGCAGCATCCTTTCGTCGTCGCTCGATTCCGCCACCAATCTGAAGAGCCTGTCGCGACTGATCGTCGCGCGCGTCGCGAATTGGTGCACCATCGAGCTCTTCGACGACAGCGGCACCTCGTCGCTGGCCGCGGTGTCCCATGTCGATCCGGACGGTTTGGAGATTCTGGAACGCATTCGCGGTGAATACCTACCGGCGACGATTCCGGAATTGCCACCGCGGCACATCTTGCGCTACCGAGAGCCAACCCTGATCAACAACGTTGCTGAAGGGTTCTGGTTCGACAGTGCCTCGACGCCGGAACATCTGATTCAGCTTGACCGGCTCCAAACGACATGCACTCATCGTCGTGCCTCTTTTCTCCCGCAGTCGCACGCTCGGGCTGATGCTTCTGGCACGGTCGGGGGACTCGGAGCCGTTCGCCGACGAGGATCTCCCGATGGCGATCGACCTGGGCCATCGCGTATCCCTGGCGATCGACAACTCGCTCCTCTACGATCGCGCGCAGAGCGTTATGCAGCAGCGTGAGGAATTCATCTCGACCGCGTCGCACGAGCTCAAAACGCCGCTGACGACAGTCAAGGGCTATCTTCAGCTCCTCAATCGACAGATCCGGCGCCAGGACGTTGACCTGGAACGGGTCACGCACTTCACGCGCGAGCTGGACGACCAGGTCAAGCGACTCGAGGATCTGGTCTCGGACCTGCTCGACGTATCACGCATCCAACAGGGACGACTCGAGCTGCGGCTGGAAGAGTTCGACCTCGTCCAGCTTGCGTCCGCGGTCCTCTCCAGATTCGAGCATGCACCCGAACGCAACGAAGCGCATGAACTGACCCTGAGTGCGTCCGAACCGGTGATTGGGACGTGGGACCGCGGACGGATCGACCAGGTGCTCACCAACCTCATCTCCAACGCGCTGAAGTACTCTCCAGATGGGGGTCAAATTCTGGTGCGGGTGCGCCGGGCGGGTGAGAACGCCCAGATCACGGTGCGAGACAACGGCATCGGGATCAGCCCTGACGAGCGGGCAACGCTCTTCCAGCCCTTCGCGCGCGGGCACAACGTTCGGCCGAAGATATCCGGCACCGGGTTGGGTCTCTACATCACCAATCGCATCGTCACCAATCACCGTGGCACGATCTTCGTCAAAAGCGATCCCGGTCGCGGAACTTCCTTCATCGTGCAACTCCCCCTGACAACGTTGGAATTGGACAAACCGGCGACCCAATCCTGACGACGGCGAGAATCGCCTTTCTCTCCAACACAATCGGCTCGTCGGTGTTCCGACCGTCCTACCTGGTTTACAGTCACCCTCATTAGTGGGAAAGTGAGCAACGGCACGTGTGCCGTTCGCTCTCGCATGCGTGAATGCGTGAAACAGACATCAGGGAGGCAGTTTGATGGCTGACTCGAAATCAGCTCGATCAGGAATGGAATGGCGGCTGGTCGGGCCACATCGTGGTGGCCGCGTCGTCGCCGTGACCGGACATCCGACCGAGGTCGCCACCTTCTACTTCGGCGCCTGTGCCGGAGGCGTCTGGAAGACCACCGATGGGGGAGCCTATTGGGAGAACATCTCCGATGGCTTCTTCCAGACCTCGGCCGTCGGTGCCATCGCCATCTCCACCAGTCCGATCCCAACGTCCTCTACGTCGGGACCGGCGAGACCGCCATCCGGGGCAACGTCTCGCATGGGGACGGCGTCTACAAGTCGACCGATGGCGGACAGACCTGGACCAACATGGGTCTTGTCCGACACCCAGGCCATCGCCAAGGTCCGCATCCATCCCCACAACCCCGACCTGGTCTACGTGGCGGCATTGGGCCACGTCTGGGGACCGAACAAGGAGCGGGGCGTCTATCGCTCCAAGGATGGCGGCACAGACCTGGGAGCAGGTCCTCTTCCGCTCCGAGAAAGCCGGAGCCATCGACCTCAGCATGGATCCGCACAATCCCCGGATCCTGTACGCCACCACCTGGGAAGCGCAGCGCTACCCCTACAAGCTGAACAGTGGCGGACCGGGAAGTGGCATCTTCAAGTCGACCGATGGGGGCGACAGCTGGACCGAGATCACCCGCAACGAGGGACTGCCGACCGGCGTGCTGGGCAAGATCGGGATCGCGGCGTCTCCAGCCCAGACCGATCGGGTCTATGCCATCGTGGAAGCCGAGGATGGCGCGCTCTTCCGCAGTGACGACGGTGGAAGCACCTGGCAGCGGCTGTCCGAGCAGAACGACCTGCGCTGGCGAGCCTGGTACTACCAGCACATCGTGGCAGACCCAAAGGACGCGGATACCGTTTGGATCATGAACGGGAACCTGTGGAAGTCGATCGATGGCGGGAAATCGTTCTCTAACATCGCGGTTCCCCACGGCGACAACCACGACCTATGGATCGATCCCAACAATACCCAGCGCATGATCGAAGGGCGATGACGGCGGTGCGATCGTCACCTACAACGGTGGGCTCTCCTGGTCGAGCGTGCTGAATCAGCCGACCGCGCAGCTCTACCACGTGACGACCGACAACCAGCTCCCGTACCGACTCTATGGTTCTCAGCAGGACAACTCGGCCATCTCGGTGCCGAGCATGTCAGTCACGGGCGCCATCAACATGACCGAATGGATGGAGCCGGGCGGCGGCGAAAGCGGTTACATCGCCGTCAAGCCGACCGACCACAACATCATCGTCGGTGGCGGTATCGGTAGTGGCGAGGGAGACGGACGACTCATCCGTTACGACCACCGCACCGGACAGCATCAGAACATCACGGCCTGGCCGGTCGAAACGGGAATGGGCGAGGGCGCGGACAAGATGCGCTACCGCTTCCAGTGGACCTTCCCGATCCAGTATTCGCCGCACGATCCGGATACCCTCTACGTCACCTCCAACCACGTCCATCGCTCCACCAACGAGGGCATGTCCTGGGAGGTCATCTCCCCCGATCTGACCCGCAACGATCCCGCCACCCTGGAAGCCTCGGGTGGACCGATCACCAAGGACAACACCGGGGCCGAGGTCTACGCCACCATCTTCGCCTTCGTCGAGTCCCCCCATCAGCAGGGACTCTTCTGGACCGGCTCCGATGATGGGTTGGTCCATATCTCCCGCGACAACGGCGCAAGCTGGCAGGAGATCACCCCCAAGGATCTCCCCAAGAACGCCATGATCTCGATCATCGAGCTCTCACCGCACGACGCGGGCACGGCCTATGTGGCGGCCACCTGCTACAAGTCGGACGACTTCAGACCCTATCTCTACAAGACGAGCGACTATGGCCAGAGCTGGACCAAGATCGTGACCGGCATCCCGGAGAACGCCTTCACCCGCACCATCCGGGAAGATCCCAATCGTCAAGGACTGCTCTACTGTGGGACGGAGACCGGACTCTACCTGTCACTGGATGATGGGGCCAAGTGGGAGAAGTGGCAGCTGAACCTGCCGATCACCCCGCTGTATGACCTGGTGGTGAAGGGGACCGATCTGATCGCGGCGACGCATGGCCGCTCGCTTCTGGATCCTGGACGACCTGACGCCGTTGCATCAGCTGACCGACGAGGTCCGTCAGCAGGACGCCCATCTCTTCAAGCCGCGCGACACGACCCGCATCAAGGTCTACTCCGGCTACGGCTCCGAGATGGATGGAGGGCTCTCGTATATCAACGCCGGACCGCTGACCGTCGCCTATCGCAAGATCAAGCTGGCGGACGGCACCAACGGTCAGAAATTCCTCGACGCCGGGCAGAATCCTCCCAACGGGGTGATCGTCAGCTATCGCCTGGGCGAGGAGCCGAAGGAAGACATCAGCCTCACCATCCTGGATGGGGACGGCAACGAAATCCGCACCTTCTCGAGCGCCGAACCACCAAAGGTCGAAGGCGAAGAGGAGCAGACCGAGCCACGCCTGACCAAGTCGGCCGGCATGAACCGCTTCACCTGGGACATGCGACTGCCGGATGCGGTCAAGATTCCGGGCGACAAGAGCGCCGAAGGCTATCTTCACGGACCGACGGTCGTGCCCGGCAACTACCAGGTGCGTCTGACGGTAGGCGGACAGTCGCAGACGCAGTCCTTCTCGATTCTGCGTGATCCGCGCATCGCGGCGACCGAGAGTGATCTGAAGCAGCAGTTCGATCTGCTGGTCAAGATCCAGAACCGGCTCTCGGATACGCACCGAGCCATCCTCAAGCTGCGTGATCTTCGCGACCAGGTCTCCGGTTGGGAGAAGCGCATCGAGGCGGGCAAGGAGACGTATGACAACGCCGACAGCCTGCTCGAGTCGGCCAAGTCGTTGAACGAGCGACTGACCGCTATCGAGAATGAGCTGATCCAGGTGAAGGCGGGCAGCCCGCTGCAGCCGCCGAGCCGCCTCAACTCCAAGATCGCGACGTTGTCAGCCTTCGTCGACAACGCAGACTTCGCGCCGACACGCCAGAGCTACGAGGCGTACGACTACCTCTCGGAACTCATCGAAGGGCAGCTCGACACGCTGCACGAGTTCGAATCGGGCGATCTGCTCAGATTCAACAACCGCCTGCGCGAATCCAACGTGCCGGCGGTGGCCAGCACCAGCAAGAACGGCTGAACGGCCGCGAAACGTGAAAACGAGCCCGCCCTCTTTCACAGAGGGTGGGCTCGTAGCTTGTCGAAACCCGCGGACCTGGCGTAAGGTGCACGACATTGTGCATTCGTCAAAACAGCTGCGACAGATACAACCATGAGCGAGGCCGTTGATCGAAGGATGCCGGAACGACGCGTTCGCATCCCGATCCTTGGCGTCCCTTTCGACGACCTGTCGGTTGACGAGGCGATCTCGCTGATGACGCGCTGGGTCGCCGACGAACCCGACCGGCTACATCAGGTCGTGACAGCCAACCCGGAGTTCCTGGTCGCCGCTCGGCGGGACACACGCTTCCGAGGAGTCCTGCAGGGAGCGGACCTGGCCACGCCGGACGGTGTCGGCGTGCTGATCGGCTCGCGCATTCTCGGACGTCCAATTCAGCATCGGGTGACGGGCGTCGATCTCGTCGAAGGGTTGGCCGCCCAAGGCGATGAGCGAACTGAAGCTCTTTCTGCTGGGTGCCGCGCCGGGAATCGCCGAGCAAGCCGCCGACCGGCTGCAACAACGCTTCCCAGGAGTCGTCATCGTCGGGGTATGGGAGGGATCACCGCGGAAGCAAGATTTCGGCGTTATTCTTGAGCAAATCGAGGAATCGAGACCCACGATTTTGCTGGTGGCATATGGCGCGCCGCGGCAAGATATCTGGATCGACGAACACCGGAATGAGCTTGCGGCATGTGGCATAGTGATAGCGATCGGTATCGGCGGTACATTGGATTACCTGGCCGGGGCAGTGCCACGTGCTCCTCATTGGGTACGCCGATTCGGTTTTGAATGGCTCTTCCGCCTCATCCGACAGCCGTGGCGCTGGCGGCGGCAGCTTGCGCTGCCGTTGTTTGCTCTCTTGATCATCGGTGAACGGCTGCGGGCGACGTGGCATGGCACCGGGGAACGTGTATGGTGATTTCCGATATCGACGAGAAGCGTTGTACCTATCATCCGAACGTCCTGACGCGCCTGCGCTGCAGCAAGTGCGGCACTCCTATTTGCCCGCGCTGCGCGGTCGAGACGCCGGTGGGATTTCGCTGTCCTGACTGTGCCGCGGTGCGCGGCTTGCCGACCTACCAGACGAGCGGAAGTGCGTTGGTCAAGAGCGTCGGCATCGGCGTTCTCGTCGCGATTGCGGTCGGCGTCCTCTGGGGTTATTTCCCGCAGTGGGAGTTCTACCTGTCCCTCATCCTGGGGTTCGGCGTGGCGGAAGGCATGGCCTGGGGCGCGAATTACAAGCGTGGCTCCGATCTGCAGATCGCCGCGATTGCTTGTGTCGTCGGCGGCCTCATCCTCTCCCGCGTGGTCATGGCGGAGCACAGCCACTTCTTCACACTCAACGACCTGCTGAACCATGCCACCAATCCGGTTGTCTCCTCCTACTTCCAGCTGCGATTGTTGCCAGACATGCTCTTCGCGGCACTGGCAGTCGCGATTCCATTCATCCGCTTCAGGTAGGCGAAGTGGACGAACTCCTCGAACTGCTCCCGGTTCTCGATCGAATCCGCGACCAGCGCGTGCTGGTTGTTGGCGACCTCTATCTCGACGCCTATATCTTCGGTCGCCCAGCCAGGGTGTCGCGTGAAGCGCCGATCATGGTGCTCGAGGAGACGCGGCGCGAGGACCGTCTTGGGGGCGGCACCGCGCCGGCCCTGGCGCTGCGAGAATTAGGCACACGCGTCTGGCAAGCAGGAGTCGTGGGAGATGACGCCGAAGGTCGTCGCCTCGTAGAACTTCTGCAAGCGCAGCAGGTCGATACATCCGGCATCTTCGTCGACAACTCCCGTCCGACCACGACCAAGACGCGCCTTGTCGCCGAAGGACCGTTCAACGTCTTTCCCCAACAGGTCGCCCGCAGCGACCGGCAAACGCGCGATCCGCTCGACTCCGCGACCACAGCCAAGCTCGTCAACTTTATTCGCGAGGTGGGTCCGACCATGGACGCCATCCTCCTGTCCGACTACCGCAGCGGCGTCGTGGTGCCCGAGGTGATCGCCGCGTCAAAAGAGGTCGCGCGGCTCTCGACCGTCGATTCGCAAGGAGCGCTCAACAGCTTCGCGGGACTGGATCTCGTAAAGTGTAATCAGGCCGAGGCGGAGGCTTATTTGGGCGCCTCGCTCGGAACCCCGGAAGAGCGTAGAGCAGCGCTTACGTCGCTGCGGGAGCGTCTCGGATGCGATCGACTGGTCGTCACGCTTGGTCCAGACGGCGCGGCACTGGCGATCGACGGCGAATACCGAGAAGTTCCATCGGTGGTTCGACGACAGGTCTTCGACGTCACTGGCGCGGGCGACACGGTCATCGCGGTCATGACGGGAGCCCTGGCGGCCAGCGCCGAGGCGTTGCAAGCGTTGCAGCTCTCGCAGGTCGCGGCGGGCATCGTGATCGGGAAATGGGGCAACGCCCAGGCGAGCGCCGAGGAGATCGCCGCCGCCATCCGAGAAGACTGACGTGTCGTGTCCTCATCACTTACCCACGACATGGAAGATTAGATGCGATCATCGCGTTTAAGTCGCGTGACGAGATGAACCGCCCAGCCAGTACGCCGTCGTCGGCAGGAGAAGCATGAGCGCAACCAAGAAACGGATCGTCGCACTTGCAGGGGGAGTTGGCGGCGCCAAACTGGCCCACGGCCTGGCACTGACGGGCCTCGAGGATCGCCTGGCAGTCGTGGTCAACACGGCGGACGACTTCGAGCTGCTCGGTCTGCACATCTCACCCGACCTCGACACCGTCCTCTATACGCTCTCAGGACTGGCCAACCCTGAAACGGGCTGGGGGATCGCGGGCGACACGTTTCAACACGCTCGAAGCCATCAAGCGCTATGGCGGACCGAGCTGGTTCTGGCTCGGCGATCGAGACTTCGCCACCCACATCTTACGTACCGACCGTTTGCGTTCAGGCCAGTCCATTAGCCAGGTGACCGCCGACCTGGCGAGCGCGCTCGGCGTGCGAACCAAGATTCTCCCGATGTGCGACCAGCCAGTCGCGACAATCGTCGCGACTCCCGAGGGCCGTCTCGATTTTCAGGATTATTTCGTGCAGCGGCAGCATCAGAGCCTCGTCCAGAGCGTCGAGTTCGAGGGGATCCTGGACGCCACCATCCCGACGAACGTTTCCGCTGCGCTATCCACGGCCGACGCCATCATCCTGTGCCCATCGAACCCCATCGTCAGCATCGGACCGATCTTGAGCGTACCCGGGATGCGCGACCAACTGAGAAAGACAACCGCACCCGTCGTCGCGGTCAGCCCAATCATCGGTGGGCAGGCACTCAAAGGTCCGGCCGATCGCATGCTCGCGACGTTGGGACATGAGGTCTCCTCGGTTGGCGTCGCCGAGATCTACCGCGATTTCTTGAAGGGTATGGTGATCGACGAGCAAGATCGCGAGCTCGTACCACGCATCGAGGCGCTCGGCATCGCGACGCTGGTGACCGGCACGATCATGCGCAGCGAGGCTGACCGTAGACGACTTGCGGAAGAGACGCTCGACTTCGCCGGACGGATTGGCTGATGTCCCTCTCTGCCGTGGTGCCGGTCCAGCGCCTCGAGACCGCCAAGAGTCGCCTGGCGTCGGTCCTCTCGCCACAGGAGCGGAGCGAACTGGTCCTCACACTCTTCGACAACGTCATGACCTCACTGACCGGTTCGTCGGCCGTCCGTCGTATCGTTGTGGTGAGCCCGGATCCCCAGGTGCTCGACGTCTCACGTCGTTGGCAGGCCGAGCGTGTGGAGCAGTCGGGACGAGGCCTAAACGCCGCCATTCGGCTTGGGCGCGATCACGCTGTGAGTCTGGGCGCCGAGTCGATCTTGATCGTCCTTGCCGATTTGCCTCGCCTGACGTCAGACGATGTCGACCTCATGGTCAATCGGTCGCTGGCGATGTCGGTCACGATGGCTCCTGATCGCCATGGGCGAGGCACCAACGCCATGATTTTGCGCCCACCTGACGCCATCGAGCCCTCATTCGGGGTCGACAGCCTCCTCAAGCACCAATACGAGGTTGAACAGTTGGGTTTGAACGCCAGCACCTTCAAGTCGCCGGGCACCGCGTTCGACGTCGATACCATCGACGACCTCATCGATCTGGGCTGGCTGGATCCGGTTACTCACGAGCGCCACATGCCAGCAGACAAAGCAACTGCCCAATAGCGGACGAATCAGAAGTCAGGAAGAGTCAAGTGCACGAGAGGCAGGCCGTGGACCGGGAACCCGTGCGCACAGAATCAACGGAGCAGAACCGCAATCGAGCCGGAATCGACCCCGCACTCCAACCTCCCCGGGCCAGACCTTCAGTTGCTCCGCCCCGACCACGCGTCCGCGTTGCTCGCATTCGAGCAGGAGAATCGGGCCTACTTTGCGGCGGCGATACCGGATCGGGGGGACGAATTCTTCACCGAGTTCGACACGCAGTTTGCGCAACTGCTCGCGTGGCAGGCCGACGGGACGGACTACTTTCACCTGCTCGTTACCGATGTTGGCGAGGTGGTCGGGCGGGTGAACTTGTTCAATGTGGCAGGTGGGTCGGCAGAACTCGGGTACCGGATCGCGCAGAAGGCCGCAGGGCGGGGACTGGCTACAGCGGCGGTGCGCAAGGTGCGCGAGCTTGCCGCCACGGAGTATGGACTTAGCACGCTGAGCGCGAGGGTCACGCTGGACAATCCGGCCTCGCGCAAAGTGCTTGAACGCAACAGCTTCGTCGCCGTCGGTGAGCTCACGCTCAATGGCAAGCCAGCCATCTCCTACATCTGTGAGCTCAGTTGACGTAGCGAGCAAATGGTGACCCGAACACTCATCAGGCAGCGACAACTCGGTGAGGTCGTCGCTTGTGAGGCAGTGTGCGGTTTCTCAAGGCAAACTCCACCTGAACAGACTCCCGACACTCCGCCGTTCATCACGCTCTCCGGCAACGCATCCGGATGGAACGATCCTCATTAAGTGCATCGCCGGCCACCATGCGCCAGCGCCGAAACGCACATTCTGTGACGGCCCGACCGCGCGTCGCGTGCTAGGATTCGCCACACGACGGCCGCCCAGGCTCGACCGCCACGAAGAGGAACGATGGGGCAACGAATCTCATTCGATCAGCTCGAGTCGCTCGGACGTCAACTGCGCGTCACCGGGCAACGTATCGTCTTCACCAACGGCCATTTCGATCTACTCCACGTCGGTCACCTACGCTATCTCCAGGCGGCGCGCGACTTCGGAGACGTGCTCGTCGTCGGCGTGAATGACGACGCGATCACGACGCGCCGTAAGGGGGCGTCCAGACCGATCGTGCCGGAAGCGGAGCGGGCCGAACTGGTGGCGGGACTGGGATGTGTCGACTACGTGGTCATCTTTCACGACGAGACGGCTGAGGCCGCCATCCGCGCGCTCGAGCCGGACGTCTACGTCAAGGGCGGCGATTATGCCGTCAATCAGCGTGAAATTGACGAAGGAAAGCTGCCGTTACCTGAAGCGAGCGTCGTTCATGCCTACGGCGGAGAAGTGCGCACGGTGCCGCTGATCCCGGGCCAGTCGACGACCAATCTGGAACAGCGGATCATCGAGCGCGTCTGCGCCGCGAGGTCTTGATGGAGACCACCACCACCGAGGTCAAACCGGACGATACCAGTGAGATGTCGGACCGCGCGCGGATCGCGCAAGGGGCGGCCATCATCATGGCCGGGACGCTCCTGAGCCGAGTCCTGGGTCTTGGCCGCGAGCAGATCACCTCCTGGCTCTTCGGCACCGGTGACGCCGTGGCCGCCTTCACCATCGCCGACAACATCCACACCATGCTCTTCAACCTGGTCATCAGCGGAATGATGGAAGCCGCCCTCGTGCCGGTCCTGAGCGCCTACAGCGCGCCGGAGCATCGTGAAGAGTTGCGTCGTATCACCGGAGCTTTGATGGTGCTGGCGTTGATCCTGGTAGGCGGCGCCGTCATCGTCATGGAGCTCTTCGCGCCCTATGTGGTCAAGGTGATGACCGTCTTCGGTGGTGGCGCTGGCGCCCGCGGCATCAGCACGGTCGATCTGGCCAACGAGATGGTGCGCATCATCCTGCCGGCCGTCCTGCTGCTGGCACTCTCGACGATTTTGATGTCGACGCTCTATTCGATGCACCGCTTCGCCCGTCCGGCGATCTCACTGGCCGCACGCAATGCAGCCGTAGTTGCCGTCGCGCTGACGTTGGGACGCACCGCATTCGGCATTCGCAGCCTGCCAGTCGGGATCCTGATTGGCGCCTTTTGCCTGGTCCTTATCCAGGCGCCAGGCCTGCGCGACGCCATGCCCCAGCTCAACTTCGACTTCAAGCACCCCGCCATCCGGCGCATTCTGGCGCTCTACATCCCCATCTCGATCGGACTGCTGAGCAATACCGTGGCGCTGGTGATCGACCGCAACCTGGCCTGGGGAGTCGGCGAGAACGCGCTCGGTGCCATGCGCTACGCCACGACGCTGAACCAGATGATCCTGGGTCTGGTGGCAACGGCGACGTCGATCGCGGCACTGCCAACCCTCTCGCGGCACTTTTCCACCGGAGACGACGTTGGCTTTCAGCGGACGCTCTCAAACGGCATCAAGATGGTGACGATCATGGTGGTCCCGGCTACGCTCGGTCTGACAGCCATCGCGTGGCCGACGGTACAACTCCTCTTCTATCACGGCGCCACGGACTTTTCTGGAGCGCACGCCATCTTCGTTGCCTTGCTCGCGTATCTCCCCGGAACCTTCTTCGCCGCCTTCGATCAGGTGTTGATCTTCACCTACTACTCGCGTCAGAACACGCGCACGCCGGTGGTCGTCGGGGTCCTGGCGGTGGGTGTCTACTTCATCTTCGCGCTGACGCTCGTCAGCCCCCTCGGAATGACGGGATTGGTGCTGGCCAACTCGGCGCAGTTCACCTTCCACGCGCTTGCGATGTGGTTCCTGCTACATCGCTCCATCGGGCACGTGGGAGATGCAACGGTGAAACGCACCTTCTGGCGCTCGATGCTGGCCGGTGGCGTGATGGCGATCATCGTCTACCTCGTGGCGCGTCTGCTGCAAACGACGTCCCTCGTGCCATCAGGCGGCGCCTCGAACCTGTCGGCATTGGCCGGCGAGGTGCTTGGAGTGGGGATTCCCGTCGCGGTCGGTGCCGCGGTCTATCTCGTCGCCCTGCGGCTGCTGGGAGTCGATGAGATACACGCGATCCAGCGGGGCGTGATGCGGCGCTTTTCGCGAGCCGCATCCTAAGCGACGTTTACCTCCAAGCGGAGGGACCGGCATGCAGGTCAGGATTCGAGGATGACCGATTCCTACCCTGAATACCTGCTCTCACGAGAACCCGCGCCGCCGTATGAGGGTGAAGGCACGTTCGCGTTGTGGCACTTCAGCGAGGACGACTCGTTAAAGGTCTTCAAGCCCCACGTGCCCGCCACGAATCCGGACGCGCCGCCGTTGGTGTGGGCCGTCGACACGCGCCATTCACCGATGTTTTGGTTTCCGCGCGATTGTCCCCGTGGCTGTATCTGGCCCGTCTCAAGCACGACTGACGAAGATGTTGAACGCTTCTTCGGACAGAGCGGCGTCCGGCGTATCCACGTGGTCGAGAGCGTCTGGCTGAATCGGATTCGCGCCTGCCGTCTCTACGCCTATCGATTCGCGACGGAGACATTTCGACCGCACGACGTCGGCGGTTATTGGGTCTCCGACGAGGCGGTCGAGACGATCGAATGCGTGCAGATCGACGATCTGATCGGAAGGCACGCGGCAGCCGGAATCGAGCTACGCATCACGCCGTCGATCTGGCCATTCTGGCGGCGGGTGATCGCATCGACCGTCGAATTCAGCGGCATGCGACTACGCAACACCGCGCCACATCCTGAAAAGATCGAACGCTAGTTCAGAAGCTGAGTGATCAAGAGGAAGGAAGCGGCTAATTCGAGGTCGAGCCTTCGACCGGCTCAGTCGTCACGAGGCGAACTTCGGCGATGCGCAAACCGTCGAGATCGGTCACCTCGATAGCGTACGGCGGAAGCTCGACGCGATCGCCGATCTCGGGCCGATGTCCGAGCGCCGAAAAGACGAACCCGCCGATCGTGCTGCTGTCCTCCGCGTGCAGATCGAGGCCGAAATGGTTGCGGATGTCGGACAAGTGTGTGAGGCCGTTGATCCTCCAGCTGCCATCCGACTCGATGTGGATCTCTTCGCTGGTCAGCTCGAACTCGTCCGGTACGTCACCAACCACCCGTTCCATGATGTCGTCCAATGTCACCATTCCGGCCGTGCCGCCATACTCGTCGACGGCGATCACCACGTGCGTGCGATGCTTCTTCATCTCGTCGAGGAGCGAGTCAATGGCGATCGAACCCGGTACGGTCATCACCGGTCGGATCAGGGAGTGAATGTCGGGTGGAGAGGATCCGTCAGCCGCGAATACCACGTCGATGAGGTCCTTGACGTACAGCACGCCCAGAATCTCGTCCAGGTCCCTCCCGTAGACCGGATAGCGGGCGAACTTGTGCTCGCGAATGACCTCCGCGATGCGCTCCAACGGCAAATCAGATGCGATGGCGACGAGCTCCGTGCGTGGGACCATGATGTCGTCGGCGGCAAAATCGTGAAAGACAAACGCTCGCCGGATGATCTCTTCTTCGGTCTCGAACAGCTCGCCGCTTTCGGTGCTGGCGGCCACGATCAGGCGCAGTTCCTCTTCGGTGTAGATCAAATTGTGGCTGAGAACTGGTTGCACGCCGACCAGACGCAGAAATGATTGTCCAACCCAATTCATCGAGAAGATGATCGGCCGGAAGATCCCCAGGAAGAAGCGGACCGGCGAAGCCACCACGAAGGCGGTCGATTCCGGGTGTTGCAGCGCGAAGGATTTTGGGGCGAGCTCACCAAATACGACGTGCAGGAACGTGATGACTGTGAACGCGATGATGAAGGAGATCGTGTGGGCGCTAGCCTCCGCCACGTTGTTGGGTAAGACCGTCTCGAAGAATGGATCCAGAAGCCGGGCCACCGCCGGCTCGCCCACCCACCCTAGGCCGATACTGGCGATGGTGATGCCAAGCTGCGTCGCCGCGATAAAGCCGTCGAGATCCTGCAGCGCGTTCCAGACGTTGCGCGCACGCAGGTTCCCTTCGGCAACCAGGGATTCAATACGGCTGCGACGAACCGAGACCAGAGCGAACTCGGTGGCAACGAAGAATCCGTTGATGACGACCAACACGACGACGACGACTAATTTGAGGGCGACGTCCATTGACCCTTGCCCGCTGGAGACGATCGCACAGCGACGCACACCATCCGACCGCATATTCCCGTAACGGAAACGCGCCGAGGGTTTTCCGCGTGATCATTTGGGGTGCCGTGCTGACGTGCTGACAACATTGCTTGAAATCGTATCACTTGTGGTTAACCGGGCGAGGAAACTGGGTTTGAAGGAGTGGCCGAGTTAGCACGATGCGTGTTGGGTGTTGGACGCCATGAATGTCGCCCCTACGGGAATCCGGTGACTGTTCGTCGTAGGGGCGACATTCATGGCGTCCGCGAGATGGGGCGAACCGGTTGGCGGTTGCGACCACGCCCGCCCACACTCCGCGCCCCGGAACTCATCGGAACACTTCGTCCGCAACGATCAGAGGGATACGCCGAGGATGCGTGGTCCAGTGGGCTCTGGGCTTCCGCCCATCGGCTCATCAGTGACGCCGATGAGTGAGTAACGGTCAATTGGCTGTGACAGGTGAATCGTGAGGAAGCCTCGGCCCTGTGAGTCGACGCTGAAGGTTCCGGCGCTGACGCGCTGATCGTCGCCGGTGAGCCACGCCTGATAGGTCATTCCGGCCGGTGGCTGCGGCAGGTTTTCGACGATCAGCCATGCCAAACCGCCTCCGTCCTGAGCGCAGAGCGTGCCTCGCGCCGTACTTCCGGTCGAGGCGGACGTCAGGTCAAACCAGACCAACGGAGGTTGCGATGCGGCAACGGCTTGCGTGGTTGGCGTTGGTGACGTTGAGCTACCGCCGAAGAGGTGCAGCTCGAGCGCCAGATTCCCCGCCAGAAGCACGGCGAGCAACGCCGCGGCCATGGACGCAACCCATGCCACGCGAGGTGGAAGACGACGCGGCTCCCTCTGGTCAAACTTTCGGAAGATAGTCGCTTTGAGCGAAGGACGAGGTTGAAGCTGCGGTGCGGCAAACCCAATCAGGTCGACCGTGTCGGCGAAGCGATCGAGATCGAGACGGCAGGCTCGACATATTGAGCAGATGACGAGCCACGGCGTCGCCATCTTCACGGTCGAGCGCGCCAATCGCTGCAGCCGGGAGCAGTGGACGAACCGTGTCACATGTCCAGTCGCGCTCGGACTCAGATTCTGCCGATACCCTCTCCACGCTTGACGACCTCGAGTTCCAGAACCACAGTGACGCCCTAACCCCTTGTGAACTGTTTACGAATTGCGTGGGCGGATGGATTGTCGCAGCGCAGTAGAGGGTGGATCGCTATGGAATGGGGCCGTCAACCTGCGGCAATGGGCAGCAAATCAGCGTCCGGAAGGAGCTAATCTCCCACCGGACGCCGCTGTGAGTCCGTGTCTACTGTTGCTGCTGCGGATAGACGACCAGCGACATGCCGTCGAAGTAACCCCAGGAACGCATGAAGTCGTCCCAGGTGAAGGTTCGGTACTGTCCATCACCCGGATCAGCTACCGAGACACCCGACTGGTCGTAGCCATACACCACCACCGCGTGCTCCTGTGGCACCAGGGCAAAGCGATTTCCATCGACGGTCTCGTACGAGCGCGTCTGCACCGACGCCAGGTTGGTCATCCAGACGACGACCGGACGACCTTGATCGAGCTGAGCTTTGAGGAAGTTCGCGTTGCCGTTGGCGTAGAAGACGTCGCTCCCAAAACCGTAGTTGCTCAGGACCGATTGAAACGGCTCGGCATAGACACCGTAGTTGTCGGTGCCGCCAAAGGCGCCCGTAATGTCTCCACGGAATCCGAGATGTGGATTCGGATTCTGTGGGATGTTTTCGATGAAGACCCACTCCGAGACCTGATTGCCCCAGTAGGCGGTCGCGATACTGACCGCCGCCGCCTCGCAGCTCAGCGGCAGTGCTTGCTGCTTGATCGGCATGGCACGCAGCATCGTCGAGCCATCCTGCGCGGCAGGTGCGCCGCCAGGGATACGCAACAGATCGCCAACTTCAATCAGGTTGGGATTGGTGATGCCATTGGCATTGGCGAGTGCGGCCAGACTGATGTTGTACTGCTTGGCTATCTGAGTCAGCGTCTCACCGCTAGCCACCAGATGAAGCGTCACGTTGTCCGACGTATTCGAAACCGTGGCGGACGTCGTCGAGGTCGACGAAATGGCCGGAATCTTCAGCGACGTGCCTGGAAGAATCAGGTTCGGATTGGCCAGGTTGTTCAACTGGGCCAGCGAATCGACCGTCATGCCGTACTGATTGGCGATCTGCATCAACGTTTCGCCAGGAACGATCACGTGCTGCCGGACGTCCGATGATGTAGCCGTGTCCGTTCCAGCGGTCGCATCAGCAGCGATCGTCAGCGTGCTCCCGGACACGATCAGGTTGGGATTGGAGAGATTATTGAGCTGAATGAGCGTGTCGACCGGAACGTCGTATTGGTCCGCAATCTTACTCAGCGTCTCACCTGGCTGAACCTGGTGGTAGGTCGCCGCCGAGGCGGCCTGTGTCCCTACCATCAACGCACTCGCCAGAACCGCCGATACCGCGGCGCTCCGCCGCATCGGAAATCGCCACCGAAGCGGCGTCCGACGTCCGAACTGCTGCAGACCGGAGGAACGTCGTGGGGTGAATGCATTGCCAGCGTGAACTTCGTTGCGGTAGCGAAGGCGCTCGGCGTAGAGCCCGACGAGGCCGTCCCCGGCGCCCGCTCGCCCTTGCGACATGGCAACCTCCCGTCTGTTGAAGTGGGTCACTTGCACGTACATGCTGTACGTACATAGATCTTAGCACGGCGTTGACAGTCAGACAAGAACGCGAAGGGGATTATTAGGGCAAGGTGAGTAGGTTCACACCGGTGCTGGTGCCGACCAGTGCCCGGTCGGCGAGGTGGATGAAGAGTCCGTGATCGACGACTCCTGTGATGGCCTTGATCGATGAAGCAAGCCGCTCGGGGTCGTCAATCGGTGCGAATTCGACGTCCAGAATGAGGTTGCCATTGTCCGTGACAAATGGCGACGTGCCAGGGGAAATCGTGCGCAGCCTGACGGTCCCGCCCAGTTCCGTGAGCCGCTTGGCGGGGATGCGCCAGCCAAACGGGAGGACTTCCACCGGAACGGGATGCTCACTCCCCAGCCGCTCAACGACTTTGGTCGAGTCGGCGATGATGAGCAGACTCTCAGACGCGCTGGCGACCAGCTTTTCACGCACCAACGCGCCCCCACGACCTTTGAGAACCGCCAATGTTCGCGGATCGATCTCGTCTGCCCCGTCGATGGTCAAATCGACACGATCGACCGATTGCAGGTCGGTCAGCGGTAATCCCCCGGAACGCGCAAGCATCTCCGATTGTCGTGATGTGGGGACACCCACGATCTTCAGACCCGTCGCCACTCGCTCGGCTAGCGCGCGAATAGCGAACTCAGCCGTCGAGCCTGTACCGAGCCCGATGACCATGCCTGAATGGACCAACTGGGCGGCCGCTTCCGCCGCCGCCCGCTTTTCACTATCGATCTGATCTCTCGCGAGGTCCTGTGATGCGCCGTTCACGTCCGTCACCGCCGCCTCGAGCCGTTCAGCGCCCGAGAAGGTCGTGAGCGGCCCTGGCCACGTGATCGCCAGTCAGCCCGAAGTGCTCGAGCAGTGCGTCGGCGTCGCCGGAGGTAGCATAGGCGTCCTTGAGGTCGACGAAGCGCATGGGGCACGGTTGTTTCTGACCAGCCACCATGGCCACGGCGCTCCCGAGCCCGCCATGATGCAGATGCTCTTCCGCCACGACGATACCTGACGTTTCACGGGCCGCTGCGACGATGGCATCTTCATCGATTGGCTTGACTGTTGGCATGTCGAGGACGCGCGCGCTGATCCCTTGACCAGAAAGCTGTTCTGCGGCATCCAGTGCCGCGGCGACCATGATGCCGTTAGCGATCAACGTCACGTCGGATCCTTCTCGCACCATGACGGCCTTACCCAGCTCGAATTGCACGTTTTCATCGTAGATCTTGGGTACGGCCGGTCGACCAACACGCAGGTAAGCCGGGCCATCGAAATCGAGCAGAGCATGCACCGCAGCACGGGTCTGATGCTCGTCAGACGGGACGACGACGGTGAAACCGGGAAGCGTACAGGCGAGAGCGACGTCTTCGATCCCCATCTGCGACGGACCATCTTCACCAATGCTGATTCCAGCGTGGCTCCCAACCAGTTTCACGTTCAGATGCGGGAAAGCAACGCCCATGCGAATCTGATCGAACGCGTTGCAGAGCAGGAACGCGGCGAAACTGGCCGCCACGACCGTCTTGCCGCTGGCAGCCAACCCTGATGCCACGCTCACCAGGTTCGATTCGGCGATGCCGACGTTGAAGAAGCGATCGGGATGATCCTTGGCGAACCACTCGGTGCGAGTCGAGTTGCCCACGTCGCCGTCGACCACGAAGATATCAGGGCGGTCGGCGCCGACGGCGCGCAATGCTTCTCCGAACGCGTCGCGGGTGGCCTTGCCCATGGAGAGACCTACGGTCGTACCAAGATTCATCCGATCTCCTCCAATGCCTCTTGAAGCTGCTTTTTCGGAACGGCGCGTCCATGCCAGGTGAAATCGGTCTCCATGAAATGCAGCCCTTTACCCTTGATGGTGTGCGCCACGATAGCGAATGGGCCGTCCGCGTAATTCGTGGCCTGAACCAACGCGTCGTGCGCGGCGGTCAGGTCATGCCCGTTGATCTCTACCGTCTTCCACCCAAACGCGCGCCACTTCTCAGCATAGAGCGACGGGTCGGTCAGGTGCGAAACGGCGGTCGTCTGCTGGTAGCCGTTGTTGTCGACGATCGCGATCAGATTCCCGGCCTTGAGATTGGCCGCCGCCATGGCCGCCTCCCAAACCTGCCCTTCCTCGATCTCGCCGTCCCCCATCATGACGTACACGTTGTAGCGGCGAGATGCCGAGCGCGCGGCGAGTGCGTGACCCAGGCCGATCGAAAGGCCCTGGCCGAGGCTACCGGTCGATGCTTCGACTCCAGCCAGCCGTCGCATATTCGGGTGCCCTTCGAGCGGGCTTCCGAGTTTGCGCAGCGTGTCCAGTTCTGACTTGGGGAAGTAGCCCGCTTCCGCGAGTACCGAGTAGAGAATCGGCGCGGCGTGTCCCTTCGACAGGATGAATCGATCTCGCTCCGGCCAATGCGGATTTTGGGGATCGTATTGCAGGACTCCGCCAAAGTAGAGGGCGGAGAGTATCTCGACGGCCGAGAAGGAGCTACTCGGATGGCCCGAGCCTGCCTCGGTCGTCATTTCGAGTACCTCACGCCGCAGCCGACGCGCCAGATTCGTGAGGCGGTCCACGTCAAATGTCGTTGTTCCGGCGCGATTCGTGGATTGTTGGTCTCCCATGCTGAGCATCCTCCTACGTCGCTGTGATGCGATACCTGGATTGATGTCGCACATCTGTTGCCCCGATGACAGGGGAGCGCACAGTCGCATCACTTTGCGCTCACGTCCGATCATCCACGGGTTTGCGATGTGCCGCAAGTGCGTAACCGTGTCAGGCGACGCCCGTTAGTTGTGCAGAGCCGTCGCGTCCCTGCGTTTGTCACCCTCTGACGGCTCATGATATAAAGCGAATCGACGAATCCACGCCTCAAGGAGGTACGAATGGGGAAGGGACTACGGGTCCCCACGCATCTCGTTCTGGCTTTCTTCCTGACTGTCAGTACCGGCTTTTCGCTCCTCGCGATTCCAACAACCAACGTCGCTGCTGCTTCTGACACCACTCCGACCGCCGCCACCTTTCGCGTCTATGCGACTCGGGAAGGCCTGGTTGGGAACGGCACCAGTAACGGTCACGTGATCCAGCCGAACGATCATTTCGTCGCGCTGCCCTGCGTCTGCGTCCTTTCGAGCAAGGACGGCAACGAGTTCGAGGTTCGTATTCAACATGGCAATCAGACGGTGACCGCCCCGGTTTGGGACGTTGGCCCGTGGAACATCGACGACAACTATTGGGATCTGCCATCGCAGCGCAAGTACAAGAATCTGCCACAGGGAACGCCGGAAGCCACGGCCGCCTACTATGACAACTACAACGACGGGCTGGACGGCCACGGACGCACAGTGCAGATTCCGGCCGGAATCGACATCGCTGACGGCACGTTCGCGGACCTGGGCATGACCGACTCCGACTGGGTCACCGTCACCTTCATGTGGATGCAACCCGCGCATCCCACGCTTGAATCGCTGCCCGCGTTGCCAACGGGCTACGAAGATATCCCCACGGTCTACTACGGTCGAGCAACCGCCGCTTGATCCCGTCGCCCCGAAAGATTCGTCTCTGTATAGCTACATCACGGAGACGCAGCACAACGTGCCCACCCCGATCATGGATTACTGGTGGGCGCACGGAAGCTGGCGCAATATCGGGTTGCCGATCAGCGAGGTCTTCAGGGAGGTGTCGTTCGACGGCTCAGTCAAGATCGTGCAGTACTTCGAACGCCAGATTCTGGAATTGAATCTGCCGAACAACGGCGATAAGCCGTTGGTGACGTCCGGTCTGATCGGCTACGATGCCTACGCACCGCAATCGGCGCTCAAAACGGTGGCGCCATTCGACAACTCAGACACATCCATCTACTTCCCGCAGACGCAGCACTCTCTGGCTAATGGCTTCCTGGCATATTGGCAAAAGTTTGGAGGCGTGGAGACCTTCGGCTTCCCGATCACGCAGGAGTATTCGGGCGTGACGCCGGATGGTCGGAAGTACGTGGCACAGATGTTCGAACGCGCCAGGCTTGAATGGTGGCCCGACAAAGCCGGACAGCCTGGCGACATCACTCAGGGGCTACTCGTCGACGAGATGCTGCAAGCTCAAGGCTGGCTAAAATAGCAACTCATCAATTTGAATCGACTCAGGGGGCCTTCGGGCTCCTTTCTCTTATGTGTCGTCGGTCTGGTTGCCACGCGCCATGGCGGACTCAGCGGCACCGATCGCGATGCGCACAGCTTCCTCTGGGCCGAGGTTGAGCCCAACGTCCCAAGCCCGCTCCGCGGTCTCACGCGTCAGACGCCTGCGAGCGCAGGCGACGTACTGATCGTGCTCGGGCAAGTCCGCAACGTCGATTGGCACGTGCAGCTCCTCACGCAATGACTCGGCCGCTCCAAAGAGCTGCATCGACCGCTCGGCCGGCCCTGCAACCGACTCCACCGCCGCGATTCCTTCCAGACACGCTGCGACGCCATCGAGATCCTTCAATTCTTCTGCCAGGCTCAGGCTTTCGACAAACATCTCGGCGGCGCGCTCGGGTTCTCCCCGGTGAAGCGCCACATAGCCCAGGTTGTGCAGCCTCAGAGACATGCCCGCACGATTTCCTATTTCGCGATCGATCTGCAGGCTCTCGCGATAATAGGTCTCGGCCTCGTCGACATTACCCTTGCGACGAGCATCCTCGCCCAAAGCATTGAGTGCGCGCGCCAGACCGACTCTGATATTCGCGCTCCGGAAGAGCTCCATGGCTTCGATGGCACAGTCAACGCCCACAGAAAAGTGACCTTGAGAGCCGGCCACGTGGCCGAGAAAGGTCAGCGACCACGCTGTCCCAACCTTGTCGTCGATTTCGCGACTGATCGCGACGCTCTCTTCGAGCAGCCTGCGCGCGAGCGCGAGCTGCTCGCGTTTCCAGGCGAGCGCCCCAGCCGCGAGCAGAGCTTTGGCCCGCACTTCTGGCTCGATTTCAACTCCGCTAGCATCTGCCAACTCGATCGTGCGAACCAGGCGTTCACATTGCTCGGCGTAGTAGCCGCGCGTGAAGCAGAACCACCAGATCGCCCCGGCCAGGCGTAAAGCCGCAGTCAATTCCTGTTGAGAGACGTACCAGGCAATGGCCGTGCGAATGTTGCCGTATTCGCGCTCCAGCTGTTCGAGCCACCGGGTTTGATCTGGCCCTCGGAGCTCGGGCTCCGCCGTCTCGGCCAAACCCAGGAAATACGTTGCGTGGCGATGTTGCAGCCAGTCCGTCTCTCCGCTCTCATCCAAGCGCTCAGCGGCGTATTGACGCACGACCTCAAGGAGCTGATACCGTCCGCCGAACCACGTGGCTTGAAACTGCACCAGAGATTTGTCGATGAGTTCAGCGAGCAGACCGAGTATTTCAGGGCCGTGGAGCTGATCGCCCGCGCAAATGGCTTCGGCCGTCTCAAGCGTCCAACCACCGGAAAAGATCGACAGCCGACGAAAGAGGGCCCGTTCCGACTTGGAGAGGAGACCGTAGCTCCAGTCGAGAGTGCCACTCAACGTTCGCTGTCGCTCGTTGACCGCCACGCCGCTGCTCGCGAGAACGTGAAGTGAGCGATCGAGTCGTTCGGCCAGTGACCGTGCAGACATCATCCCCATTCGCGCCGCAGCCAACTCGATCGCCAGCGGAATGCCATCCAGGTAGCGGCAGATTTGTGCCACCTCGGCCGCGTTTTCCCGGGTCAACGCGAATCCGGAACGGACCAGACCTGCACGCTCGCAGAAGAGCTGTACGCAGGGGTTGTGCGACAGATTGGCTACGTCGTCGTCTGAGCGAACTCCTCCACGCTGATCCATCTCGTTGGGAACCGGCAGCGGTGGAACGCGCCAAACTGCCTCGCCATGCATCCCGACCGGATGTCGGCTGGTGGCCAGGATTCGCACATTTGGCGCCCGTTGAAGAACGAAACGGGCCAGTTTCGCGCAGCCATCCATGAGGTGCTCGCAGTTGTCCCAGATCAGCAGAACCGATTTCTGCTGCAGCGCCTCGACGAGAACGTCGACAACCAGTTCACCGCTTGATTCGGGAATCCCTAGAGTTGAGAGAATCGTTCCTGGAAGAGCGTCGCTATCGGAGATCAACGAGAGGTCCACAAACCAGACCCCGTCCCCATAGAACTCAGCCAGTTGGGACGCGACGGCCAATGCAAGGCGCGTCTTCCCAGACCCACCAGGGCCGGTCAGTGTCACCAGTCGAGGCGTTTCGTGCACTGGATCGAGCAGCTCGACCAATTCTGAACGCTCCGAGTCGCGACCAATGAAACTCGTGAGCGGAGCGGGCAGGTTCGATATCGGACTCACCGGGCGATCAACGCGCACATCGCCATCCACACCAGATGGGAACCGGCGAGCCAGGATCTCGCGATAGAGCTCTTCACTCTCGACACTTGGGAGTTCGTCGATCTCCTTGAGCGCCAATCGCAGATCGTGGAATTGGGCCAACGCACGGCCTCGCTGACCGATCAACGCCAGATCCCGCATCAGCAGTCTTTGCGCTACTTCATCGAACGGGTCCTCGCGCACGATTTCGACGCGGATATCGGTAGCTGCAGCCAGGTCATTACGCGATTGATACAGATCCGCCAGCCCAGAAAGGAGTGAGACGCGTTCCTGGCGCAGTGTTTCGCGCATCCCCGCGGCCCAGTCGTCGTAGCGGTCCTCCGGTAGCAATTCTCCGGTGTAGAGAGACAACGCATCGAGATAGCCTCGCACGCTGTTGTTCGACCGCGCTTCGCGCGCGGATTGCACAAACGCGTTCACATCGATCCAGACCAACTCTGCTGGTTCGAGCACCACCTTTGGACCACGCAGTCGAAGCGTCGGCGCTGCTCCACCAGACATGCCAGGTGAATCAAGCGCGCGCCGCGCCGCGTGCAACGTTCGATGCAAGTTGTTGTTTCCGGCAACGGGGTCAAACTCGGGCCAGAGATGCTCGATCAGCTCATCCCGATGCATGCTGAGGTCCGGCATGAGCGCCAGGAGCTTGATGATGCTGCGCGCCTTCTGCAATCGCCAGGCGCTCGCTGGAATTTCAGTTCCGTAGGACCCAGACGCGAAAACCACCGAGGAGAGTGATGCGTAGACCGATATCCGCGGGGATTCGGTCAAGACCAGCTGCTTCTCGCAACGATTCCCCTATCGGCGCTAAAACCTGTGCGTTTACCATCTCAAGTTTACAACATTATGTAGAACAACTACGCTCCGCGTTCAATTCGACTCGCGTTTTGCTCGTATCATCACATCCACGCCACGTGCTCACTCACAATTGGATCACGACACGTATTCCCCTACCCCATAGAATCGTCTGCGCAATCTAGACGCATGCATCAATTCTCAGTGTCGGCCCTGCTGACGATGGGTGACGAGATCGCACTTCCTGACCTCGTTCAAGCAGTTTCCGGCGAACACGCGACCACACGCTGAAGTGGTATTTCCGCGAATTCATCCTGTATCCGGTTCGTTAGATATTCGCGGCACGATTGCTGCCACCCTGGAAGCAGGCGCGTGGCCGCATTGAAATACCTGCGATGCGCGCGGGATGTTGTGGCAGCCCGATGCGTATAAACGGTAAAGTTGATCCATATACGTGGGGAAAGGTTCGAACGTTGCGCGCAATCGGCCGATCGACGTTCGACGAGATGACGAAATCGTGGCTTCGGGGTAGCACACGAACGTCATCGACCTTGTAGCTCCGGGAGTCACGCGCGGAGCTCGGACTGGACATGATCAACCTTCTGCCGGCCGACAGAATCACTGTCTGCTCGAGAACCTGCATTCCTGCCTCCTTTGTGCCGGTATCTGGTGCTCGTATACGCGGCTGCCGAAGATTGGCAGTTGAAAGTCTCATCGGTCGACGTGACGGGCGTTGGACGACACTGCTCGACCCCAGTGGCAGATCGGCACCGCGTTCATGAAGCGCCTGATCATCATCCTGCTCACCGTCGCCTCGGCGATCGCGTTCGTCTACGTCGCCAACCTCGAATCTCTCAGCAGCGCTATCTTTTCGATGCCCGTCAGTTCGCTTCTCCTCCTCCTCGCCTTTCTCGCCGCCAATGAAATCGTGAAAAGTCTGCGCTGGGGCTATCTGCTGCGATCCAGCAATCTTCCGATCAGCTTGCTCGACGGCGCGACGACATACCTCGCCTCGCAAGCCGCCTCGGCGTTGCCAGGCGGCTCGATGCTTGGAGCGCGTCTCGCCGAGGAACACGGCAAAATCCGCATGCGGCAGGCCGTATCGAGTTTTGTCGCG
Organism: uncultured Chloroflexia bacterium; assembly: GCA_963815715.1. GTDB lineage: Bacteria > Chloroflexota > Chloroflexia > Thermomicrobiales > Thermomicrobiaceae > CALAGB01. The sequence continues at coordinate 616,155 of CAWFHU010000003.1, forward strand.
CTCGGTGTGTCCGATTTCTTCGCCCCTGGTGCAATCGCCATTGTCATGATCTTCCTGACGGGTCAACGCCCGCTGCAGATCGTCATGCCGATCTTTACGATCTCGATGGGGTTCGCCGGAATTGCCATCTTTCGCAGCGTCCGCATCGCCATGTGGCTGTCACGCTTCCTGAGGCGGTGGCGTTTGACGCGCCGATTCGTGCCGCAGGAAGAGGATTTCTGGGTGCACAGCGCCCTACTGATGCGCCGCAAGGTGATGATGGGCGCCGTCGCCTTCAGTATCGTGTCGACGATGTTCTCGGCCAGCATTCTGTGGCTGATTGCGAACGCGATGATCGAGCGCAACATCAGCTACGGTGATGGCGTCTACGCGCATACCTTCAGCCTGGTAGCGCGGCAAATCATCCCGATTCCGGGCGGCATCGGCATCAGCGACGCGAGCCTGGCCGGTGTGCTCAACTTCATCGGAATCGGTCTCGCCCGTGCCACGTTTATCGCCCTGGCATACCGCACCATCAACCTCATCTTCCGCACGTTTCTCGGGGTCCTTGTTCTTTTCGCCCGCTATCCGTACCTGATCGTCGGACCGCTGCGCGTTTCGTCCGAGGAGACGGAAGAGAGCGAGACGCCGGTGGATCGCACGCCACCGACCCTCCCCGCTCGACGTCATCGCGCCGTGCGTCTTCCGCGGCGACATCCAGGGAAAATACCGCGCGATTCAGCCAGTCATGAGGTAGCCGGTCACCTGCCAAATTGAGCGAAAAATGTTTGGCACACGCTTCACCGATCGCCCCGCCCGTTCTATGATCGACTGAATAATTCAGATTCAGCTCAGTGTGACTTCGTCTGGACGCCCATAGAGAGCCAGATCGGGAGACGACGATGACCACGACATTCCCTATCGTTCAAGTCAACGGCTCCGCATACGAACGTGGCCGTCAGCACGGAGCGCAGGCTGCCGCACGCGTCGCTCATAGCGTGAGCACCTATCGCCAGGCGTTTGCCGAGAGTGCGGGGCTCGATTGGCCCGCCGTTCTGGGACGCGCATCTGGGTTCGCGCGACTCATCGAGTCATTCGATGAGAACATCCTGGCTGAAATGGACGGTATCGCCGACGGGTCCGGATTCCAGCTCGAAGAGATCGTGGCTATCAATTGCCGCACCGAAATCCTCTTCGGCAATCGCGGTCGATCGACGGCAAGCGTCCCGGAAGCCGAATGCACCACCATCGCCGTGACGCCCGCCGCAAGCGCCGATGGCACCACCCTGCTGGCCAAGAATTGGGATTGGCGGGCGCCATGCCGCGACTCCGTCATTGTGCTGCAGGCGCGACAGGAGGAGGCTCCCGATTTCGTGATGCTGGTCGAAGCTGGGATGGTCGGTCGTGATGGGTTCAACGCGGCGGGAATCGCAATCTGCGGCAATCTGTTGCGCTCATCACTCGACGGCAGCAAAGCGGGAGTGCCAGTCCCATTCATTCGGCGACGCGTGCTGAATAGCGACCGGCTCGACCACGCCTACGGCGAGATCTTGAACGCTGAACGCGCGGCGTCGACCAACTACATCGTGGCGCACGAGGCGGGCATGATAGCTAACTTCGAGGCGTCGCCTGAGCAGGTCTATCCGGTCTATCCGGAGCGCGGACTGCTGACGCATTCGAACCATTTCACACACCTGGCGGCTCAGGTGCACGGGATTGGACGCCTCACCTCTCCAGATACGCTCTATCGCATGCAGCGAGCGCGGGATCTGCTCGAGCCAAAGATTGGCGCCATTAGGGTTGAAGACGTCAAAGAGGCGCTGCGCGATCACATGGGCTGGCCACAGTCGATCTGCCGTCACCCCGATCCCGCTCTGAAGGAATCACGTCAGTCGATGAGCATCGCATCCATCGTGATCGATCTGGGGAAGCGCGAGATGCACGTCGCCGTGGGAGCGCCATGTGAGCATCAGTACCATGTCATCGGACTCCCTGAGGACGAATCCGCATTGCCCAAGGTCGAGACGCTGGAGGCGACACCAGTTCACTGATCGCGCGCGTTCAGCGCCTTCCAGACGTGCTCCGAGCGGATCGGGAGATCCGTCAAGCGTACGCCCGTGGCATCCGCGATAGCGTTGGCGATCGCGGCCGCTGGGGCCACCACTGGCGCTTCGCCGATCCCCTTGGCCCCAAACGGCCCGAATGGGGACGGGTTCTCGACGAGTTGGGCGAAGATTTCTGGCAAATCGGCGGCCCTGGGGATGGCGTAGTCCAGGAAACTTGCCGTCACCGGCTGCCCATGCTCGTCATAGATCAACGCCTCGAAAAGGCCCCATCCGACCCCTTGCACCACGCCGCCATGAATCTGCGCCTCTACTTCAGCCGGGTTGATGGCTCGTCCAATGTCATGAATGGCGTGGTACCCAATCAGATCGACCTCGCCGGTCTCAGAGTCCACGCGCACCTTTGCCAGATGAACGGCCATGGCGGGCGACTTCTCCGGATTGGCGACGTTGCCACGTCCGAAGATCGGCGCGAAATGACCACCCTGTTCGATCGTCGCGGCATAGACGTGCGTCAGCGGCAGCGCTCGGTCCGGCGCTCCTTTGACCTGCACGCGGTCCTCGATGATCTGGAGGTCGTCGATCGGCGCTTCGAGACGCTCTGAGGCGACCGCAAGAACCTGCTCACGCGCGTCCTGCGCCGCCGCCATTACGGCATTTCCGACGCTGTAGAGGACCTTGCTACCACCAGTCAGCCCAAATTGTGGCGCGCTGTCGCTGTGTGCGGTTACCACGCGAACACGGTCCGTCGCGATCCCGAACGCCTCAGCGGCGATCTGTGTGAGACCAGTTGTCGTGCCGGTCAGATCGACCGATCCGACCATGACGCCCAACGTACCGTCGGGATTGAGCCGTAGCGAGGCGGACGCCGCTTCAGCGCCGCCACGCAACCCACCGATCGCGACCCCAACTCCCTCACCGCGTTTTTTGGATGCAGTGCAGAGTGGTGAGCTACATGCCTCATTCAGCAGCGCCTTGAGGTCGAATGGCGGCCAGCTGCCGCCGTCCGACATTGGATCGCCACTCTCGGCCGCGTTGCGCAGGCGGAATTCGAGCGGCGAAATGTCGAATCGTGCCGCCATCTCATCGATCAATGACTCGAGGGCGAACATCATCGGCGTGAGGCCAGGCGCGCGATAGGCACCGGTGCCGGTGCGGTTGGTCAGAACTTCCGCCGAGCGGATGTCGAGATTCGGGAAGCGATAGTAGGAGCCGATCATCTGAGCCACCAGCTGATAGGGAGAGTTGGAGAAGAACCCGGTGTCGAACCACAGGTCAGCCTTCAACGCGGTCAGGCATGCACTGGAATCAGCGGCAAGCGCGATCGTGAGGAGCGATTCGGGTGCCGGGGTGGTCGACATGAAGTCTTGCTGGCGCGTCAGGGTCAGCTTTACGGGACGAGAGAAGCGCTGGGCCAGCAGGCAAGCTAGGGGCTCGAGAAGCACCATCTTGCCGCCGAAGCCGCCGCCGACGGTGATGGGCTCGACGCGAATCTCGGTTTCCGGCAGATCGAGCGCACGAGCGAGCGCTGAGCGGACCATGAACTGCCCCTGCGTCGGTGTGTAGATGGTAATCCGTCCGCCCGGGTCCGCGCTGGCCACGACCGAACGCGGCTCCATGTAGCTCTGATAGACGGCATACGAGTGAAAGGTGCGCTCCACGGTCACCGCGGCGTCACGAAACGCGCCGTCGACGTCGCCCCGCTGGTAGCGCAGCGAACCATTGACGTTCACCCCGCTGACGTTACCCCACTTCTCGACAGGCGCCGCACCATGCTCTGCCGCCTCGCTCGAGACGGTGCGTCCCCGTCGCCGCACCGGTTGCGCGTCCGACGATCGACTGGTCGTAATGTCCGGCACGACCGGAAGTGGCTGATAATCGACCGACACCAGATCGGCGGCAAGCTCAGCCGCGGCAGCACTGCGTGCCAGGACCACCGCGACCGGTTGTCCGACGTAGGCAACACGGCCATGCGCCAGGAAGAAGCGGCTTCGATCGACCGGTTCCTCGTCCCGAGCGAACTCCGGCAGATCGGTCGAAGTGACGACCGCCACCACCTGCGGCGATTCCAACGCGGCGCGTGCATCAACTGCGCCAATCTCAGCGTGTGCGTACGGGCTCAGAACGAGATGGGCGTGAAGCATGCCGGGCAACGACAGATCGTCGGTGTATCGCTCAGCGCCGGTCACGCGTGGACGCCCATCCGGCCGCCGGATGCTCTGCCCGACAGATTGAAACTGAGATTGGCTCATCCGCTCCCTTTCGATTTCCTCTCCAGCGATGCCTTGACGCTGGTCGATCAGGCAGTGATCGAACGTGCCAACATCGTGGCCTGAACCAACGCGTCCTCGACGCGATTGCGCTGCCGCACCAGCTTCGTTTTGAGAAAGCGATAGTCGCTTGACTCTGGATCGAGATTCACCAATTGCTGAATCCCCGAGAGACCGGGCAACACCCCCATCTGCAGCGCCGGATCCATGTCATAAGGCCCGTTCACGGTAAAGAGGACCGGATTGACGATCCGCGTGAGCCATTTCAGACCGTCGTTCAGTCGGACGGTGTCGGTGGTCGGTGACGACGTCAGTTGCTGCGCTGCTTCTTTGAACGTGGTCGCGGCTTCCAGTGCGGAGCTCAGCTCCAGATGATCTCCAGCGCCTTCCTGATACGTCGTGAGCTGATCGATGAAATCCTGCGCGCTGGCTTCAAAGTTGTATGGGATTACCTGAGGATGGCACATGCGGAGCGTCATAGTGACGTAGACCTCGACGTCGCGCGCCAGAATCTCGGCGTCGGCCTTCTCGAGCGTGTCCTCTGGCGAATGCCACCACCAGGCGCCACCCGATCCGCCAACCGCTTTGCGATCGGGGTGGTTGACCGGCAACATGCGAAACGCACCCATCGACGGCAGTCCAACGCCCAGGAAGGACTGATCGCCGGCCCGCAGTGGACGGCGAATGTTCGGCTCCTGGCCCGATAGTTCCTTGACCACGTCGGCCGTGAGATGCTCGATCTCACCCATGTTGTAACGGCAATCCCAGATCTCGGTGTCCCGCACGCCGGGAGAATCGATGTTCAGATAGCCGAGCGCGCGACTACGGAGCTCGTCAAAGAAGTTGTCCGCGAACCAGGTACTGCCGGAATAGCGCCCGGTCGAATGCCCCGGCCACCAACAGAAGCGCACCCCACAACGCAGCTGATCGCGCAGGCCGGAAAATACGCGAGCCATCTCGATGAGTGCGGCGTCTCCCGTGGCGTTGTCGGTCACGCCCTCGTACCAGGAGTCGATGTGGGCTCCAACGAGCAGATAATCGTCGCTGCCGGAGCCGGGGATGATTCCGGTGGCCAGCGGCACGCTCATCCATTCCGTCTTGACGTTCGATTCGATGCGAGCGTTGACGCTCCCCTGCTCGAGGAGCGACAGGATCTCGTTACCAACCGCGTTCTTGACGCCCATCGAAGGAATCTTGGGCATACGTCCAGCCGAATCAGGCGTTGGCGTGCCCCAAATGCTGGTTGAGATCATTTCGTGCGTGACCGGCTCGTCCGACGGCCAGATGTGGATGTGCCCGATCGCGCCCCGCTCCTGAGCGCGCAGCACGCCGTCCGGACCGCCATCCTGCGTCAACACAATCTTGCCCGCCACGTCCAGACCGCCGTAGTCGCCCGAAACGGCACGGTGGGAGAAGATCATCTCGCCTTGTTTCGGCTGCGCGAACGGAACAAATACCAGCTCACCGGTGATGCCTCCGTCGGGAGTCTGAGCCCCGAAAGCACGGGTGCGCACCTCGTAGGACGCCGACCCGTTCCCGTTCGCTCCCATTGTGGTCAGCTTTCCTTCGAGCGGCCAAGAGATGAGGGAATTGAATTCGAGAACTTCCGCGTCGACCCCATAGTCGTGGAGCGTATCGACGATGTATTGGGCCGCCTTGCGTTCATCTTCGCTGCCGGTATCACGAAATAACGTGCTGAACTTGTTCAGGTGCAGCTGGAGCTCTTCCGCTGAAACCATCCCCCGCGCGCGCTGTTCCAATTCGTTCAAGGAATCGTTCACCAGTAATTCCCTCTCGTTCGAGCCTGTTCAACGTTGGCCGCGTCGGCCAGGACAGGTGAAATGGTCGTCTGAGTTGCGATGTGGCGACCGGCAACCCGGTCGGGGCCCATCATACCGCCAGAATTCGATTGTGCGCGGTACTGGGCCAGGGAAAACAAAACCCCCGCTGACTACCAACGGGGGTTCACCAGCGATCCTAGGTTGGCGCCAGGAATCAGACCCAATCGGCCGGGAATCCCGCGTCCTGCCAGCGTCGATACTTCCATACGCTGACGGCTCGTCGCAGCTCGTGCAGCGCCTTAGGATCGAAGTTTGTCAGCATGAGGAACCCGTCATCGCTGCACCGGTCGACGCTATCGATGGTGCGGAATCCGTAGCGGTTCAGCAGGTTGCGCACGCGCGGGTTGAGGTCGAGCAGATCCACCGAGGGATACAGGCGACGTGCGATTTGTTTCCAGGCAAGCTCTGCCACACTCATAAGGAAGACCGGAAAACACAACACCATTCCGATAGCGGCAAGCCAACCAAACAGGACCATCGACATCGCCTCGAGATTCTGCGGGAAAAACGCCATCGGCACGATGAAGGCGGCTGAACAAATGATGAACGCAATCAGCGAGCGCCGTACCGGGTTGACCGCGAATGGGTCCCATGGCTGGGTCCCGGCCTGTCGTTGCATCTTCATGGTTGTCGAGTATTGATGGCTCGTGTGCATTGTCAGGAATTTACTCCGTGTCTGATGTCCAATCATTCCAAGTTGACGTCTCACGCCGATAGTTCACGACAGAAAGTTCGGGCAGCGTACCACCCGTTGATCCCAAAGTTTCGCCCAGGTCCTTCCGTCGTAGCTACTGATGGTTTGGTCGCGATTGCCCGCGCCTCACCTATAACGCACAGCCGAACCGGCGGATTTCATCGCCGGGCTTCGCCTTGCTGGGGCGCCAATTCTTGGCGATCCCTGCCATCAATTAACGCAAGCACCCATCCACCGGCCGGCGGTTTCGATCGATCATGGGACCAATGTGTAGGTGGTTTCGTGCCTGGTCGCGAATGTGACAAATGTCACACGCCGATAGAGACACGATTCACTACGGTAACCCCTCACGTTCCTGTAACGTGAAGTGCGTGATGCCGATCGTGTTGCAATCGGTCGGCATGCGCAAGGAAGGTCCGGCCTCGATCGTTACAGCCTATTCCGGTCAGCGAGGATCTCAGACTGTCCGAATGGACAGGGTCCCACTGGCCAGAGTTACACCCGGTGTCTACACCGAAGCTGGAAGATAACGATCGATCTGGAACGTACGATTGGGCTTGTGCAATCTGGTTCCAGATTTCGAAGGATCGCACACGCCATGAAACGTGACGCAGTGCGAACGTTGGAGCAACAGAGGACGTGAAATGATATTGACCCTAGGGGGAAAGCGAGCGAAGACGGACGTTCAGGAGTCCGAGCGCGACGCGTCGACCATAATCGAAGCGAACAACGTCCAGAAGACGTACAACACCGGCAAGATGGAGGTTCCCGCGCTGCGGGGAGTCGACTTCACCGTCTCGCGTGGCGAGATGGTCGCCATCATGGGACCGTCCGGCTGTGGCAAGACCACTCTCCTCAACTGCCTCTCCGGACTCGACACCATCAATGACGGTCAGATTTTGATCGCTGGGACCGACATGGCGCGCATGTCGGACAACGCGCGGACCACCTTCCGGGCCAAGGAGATGGGTTTCGTCTTCCAGTTCTATAACCTCCTGCCGGTCCTGAGTGCGGTGGAGAACGTTGAGCTTCCCTTGCTCGTCAGTGGCGTCAAACCCAAGACGGCGCGCGAGCAAGGCATGCAGGCACTCAAACAGGTTGGGCTCGAGAATTGGGCCGGGCACAAGCCTGGAGAGCTCTCGGGTGGCCAGCGGCAGCGCGTCACCATTGCCCGTGCGCTGGTGAACCAGCCGTCGATCGTCTGGGCGGATGAGCCGACCGGGGATCTCGACACGGAGACCGCCGACGACGTGATGCGGGTGATGCGCGAGCTGAACCAGCGCAACCAGCAAACATTCGTGGTCGTGACCCACGATCCCCGCATCGGCGAGATGTGCGACCGCATCATCCGCATGCAGGATGGTCGCGTTATTCACGATGGAGTCCAGATTTAGTACCCGCGATGTCTGAGGAAAGGTAACCGCTAACGTGCAAAAGATGTTCGGCATTCCAATGAGCGACATCATGGTCGCGTTGCTGATCGTGTTCGCGCTCTGTTTGAGTGCGGGGCTGTGGGTACTACTGCGGCATCGCGTGATCTTCAAGATGGGTATGCGCAACGTCCCGCGGCGACCGGCGCAGACCACGCTGATCGTCATCGGATTGATGCTCAGCACCTTGATCATGTCGGCAGCATTGACCACCGGCGACACGCTCGACAACACCATTACCGGCGCGGTCTACGATCTCATGGGGCACACCGATGAGCTTGTGGTCCTGTCGGCTAACAACCAGAACTCGAACAATACTCAGGTGGGTGCGACGTTCTTCAATCAGGACGTGGCCGCCCAGCTGAGAAGCAACATCGATAAGAATGCGCCGATTGACGGCATGATGCCGATGCTCTTCGACACTGTGCCGACGGTCAACAACAGCAACAATCTTCACGAACCGGCACTCACGCTGACGGGCGTCGACACGACCGATCTGGCTGCCTTCGGCGGTTTGAAGGACTCCAGCGGCAACGAAATCGATCTAAACAAACTGCCGGCCAACAGCGTGGTTATGAGCAAGACGGCCGCGGATAAGCTCGACGCAAAGCCGGGCGATCAGATCACCGTCTACGTCAATAACAATCCGTACAAACTGACCGTCAACGCGATCTCGGACGATTCCATCATTACCGGCATGACCGACATCGGCGCGTCGGGTGGATTCGCCATGCCGCTGAGTGAGGCGCAGCAGATCACCAATCACACAGGGCAGATCAGCCTCGTCGCTATCTCGAACACTGGCGGCGTCAAGGACAGCACGACCTACTCCGATCAGGCCGTGACCGCGGTCGACAACGCCCTGGCCGGCATGCCGTACCGCGCCGTGCCGGTGAAGCATGACGCGGTCAAAGCGGCCGAGACGGCCGGCAACGCGTTCACCAGCATCTTCCTGGTGCTGGGACTCTTCTCGATTGCGGCCGGCGTCCTCTTGATCTTCCTCATCTTCGTCCTCCTCGCCGCCGAGCGAAAGCCGGAGATGGGCATGGCGCGCGCGGTCGGCATGAAGCGACGGCAGCTGACCCAGATGTTCCTGGCCGAGGGCATTGCCTACGACCTGGCAGCCGCCGCGGTTGGCGCGGCGCTGGGGGTCGGCGTGGCCTTCCTGATCGTCGAGCTGATGGGACAGATCATCGGCGACGTGCTGAACATCAAGCCGACGATCACGTGGCGCAGTCTGGTGATCGCCTACACATTGGGCGTCATCGTCACCTTCATCACCATCACCATCTCGTCCTGGCGCGTGAGTCGGCTCAACATCGTGGCAGCCATCCGCGACATCCCGGAAGTGACCATGGCCAAGGCCGGACGTCGCTGGCTGATCTTCGGAATCCTGGGGATCATCCTGGGCGCACTGCTCACCTGGGTCGGTCGCAATTCGGGACAGGCGTTCCCATTCACCATGGGCGTCTCCCTCGTACCGCTCAGCCTGGCGGTAGCGCTTCGGCGCTTCGGCCTGCCGGCGCGACTCCTCTATACGGTGTCCTCGTTGCTGGTTCTCTTCTACTGGCTGTCTCCCGGTTCCTGGTTCTACTGGCTGAGTGGTGGAGACCTCAACGGCGGCATGGAGATGTTCTTCCTCTCCGGCATCATGATGGTGGCCGCCGCGACGCTGGCGATCATCTGGAACGCGGAGCTCTTGACTCGACTCGTCAGCTTCCTGGGCCAGTCCTTCAGTCGCTGGCTACCAGCGGTCAAGACGGCCGTGGCCTATCCGACGGCCAGCAAAGGCCGCACCGGTATGACCATCGCCATGTTCAGCCTGATCATCTTTTCGCTGGTCATGATGGCGACGATCAACGCCAACTTCGTCCAGATCTTCACGACCGATAAGGCTGGTGCCGGGTGGGATATCAAGGCAACGCAGGCGCCCAACAACCCGATCGACAACTTCAAGCAGACGCTGCAGCAAAACGGCGTCGATACCAGCAAGATCACCGCGGTCGGACAGCTCACGTCGGTGACCTCAGCGAAGTCGGAAGTGCGCCTCTCAGGCGCCTCTGAGTGGAAGACCTATCCGATCGACGGTGTCAACACCGACTTCATCAACAACTCTGACGCGCCGCTGCAGATCCGAGCCAACGGCTACGCGTCCGATCAGGACGTCTGGAACGCGGTTCGTGACAATCCGAACCTAGCCATCGTCGACGCCGCCGCACTGCCACAGCAGGGTGGTTTTGGAGGTACGGACAACAACTTCAGCCTGACCGGCGTCAAGCAGGGGGACAAGACGATGCAGCCGACCAAGATCGAGATCGGCGATCCCGGCACAGGGACGACGCAAACGCTCACGGTCATTGGTGTGCTGGATTCCAAAGTATCGACGTTCCAAGGCGTCTTCGTCGATCAGCAGACCTTCAATCAGGTCTTCAAGGACCCGAGTGCGATCAACTACTACGTCAAGGTGGCCTCAGGTGTGAATTCCAAGACCTATGCCCAGTCGATCGAATCGAGCCTGATCACCTACGGCGTTCAGGCGGACTCGATCAAAGAACAGCTAAAGAAGGCCGCCAGTCAGTCTCAAGGCTTCCTCTACCTGATCGAAGGCTTCATGGGTCTGGGACTGCTCGTCGGCATCGCCGCGCTTGGGGTCGTCTCCTTCCGCTCGGTGGTGGAGCGGCGCCAGCAGATTGGGATGCTGCGAGCCATCGGCTATCAGCGCAATATGGTCTCGGCTAGCTTCCTGATCGAATCCTCCATGATCACCCTGCTCGGCGTCGCATCCGGCGCGTCGCTCGGGTTGATCCTGGCATACCAGCTGATGACCAGTTCAGACTTCGCCGGGACGACGAGTGGAACCTCCTTCGTCGTGCCGTGGCTGCTGATCTCCGCGTTCATCATCATCTCGGTTGGCGCCTCTCTCTTGATGGCCTACATCCCCTCACGGCAGGCGGCCCGAGTACCGATCGCTGAAGCGCTGCGTTACGAGTAGCGCACCCACAATCCCCTCTCTGGACCGGCGGTCGCGATTGCTCGCGACCGCCGTTTCATGTGCTTGACGACGGGGGCAAGCCTTGGCGCGTCGCCAATTTGCGCAACGTTCTGGCACAATGGCAATCCGAACGGAACAGGACGTGAGATCTGGGAGATGGCATGAAGCTGATCGTCACCGGTGGGGCCGGATTCATAGGTTCGAATTTCATTCGCTACTGGCTGGACAGCCACCCAAACGACGAGATCATCAACCTCGATTTGCTCACCTACGCCGGCAATCTCGCCAGTCTGGCGGATGTCGAGCGTGATTTTGGGGACCGTTACCAGTTCGTCTACGGGGACATCGGCAACTTCGATCTCGTCACGCACCTGCTGAAATCAGAACGTCCCTCGATGATCGTCAATTTCGCCGCAGAATCCCATAACAGCCGCGCCATCACACACCCCGGACTCTTCTTTCAGACCAACGTGGTCGGCACCCAGACGCTCCTGGAAGCCGCGACCCGCGCGAACATCGAACGCTTCCACCACGTCTCCACCTGTGAAGTCTTCGGCGATCTCGATCTCGACTCACCCGACAGCTTCACCGAAGAGTCGCCGCTGCGCCCCAGAACGCCCTACAACGCGTCCAAGGCGGGGGCGGACCTTGCCGTGCGCGCCTATTCCGAGACGTTCAAGCTTCCGGTCACCGTCTCGGTTTGCTGCAACAATTACGGCCCATATCAGACGCCAGAGAAGGTCGTCCCGCACTTCACGGTCAGCGGACTACGGCGCGTGCCGCTCACCCTCTACCGCAACTCGAGTCATCGTCGAGAGTGGCTGCATGTCCTCGATCACTGCCGCGCGCTCGATCTGATTTTGACCGATGGCCGAATCGGTGAGACCTACAACGTCGGCAGCGGAGTCGAGGCGGACATCGAGACGATCGCCGACACCGTCCTGGCCCATCTCGGGCTGGATCAGTCCTACAAGACCTACGTGCCAGACCGGCCAGGTCATGATCGACGTTACTTGCTCGACTCGTCCAAAATCCGGCGCGAGCTTGGCTGGTCGCCGAACGTCCCGTTCGAAGACGGGATGAAGGAGACGGTCGACTGGTATCGGACGAACGAAGCCTGGTGGCAGCCGATTCTGGGCAAGCTCGAGGTGAATGAGTCCCGCTGGACCGCGAAGTAGGCAACGCGGGTGGCACAGGCCATTCCGTGCCATCCACCGGCGCGAGGGATTTGGGTCACGACTACGTATAATCTCGCCGGAGCGACCCTCGGCTCCCGTTCGGTCGCTGGGTACCGTCGCTTGACGTTGGAAGTTGAACATTCCCGTGGGTGATAGCGGTCCGGCAATTGTCGTCGGCAGATCGCGCGAACGGGATCTCGTCCAGAATCAGATCAATGCGGCCCTTACCGGTCACGGCAGCATCGTCATTTTGAGCGGTGAGGCCGGCATTGGGAAGACCACGCTCTCACTGGACGCCTGCCGCGCAGCAGCACACCGCGGAGCAGTCGTGCTCACCGGCCATTGTTACGACGGCACGAACACGCCGCCGTATGGCCCGTGGATCGAGCTCCTCGAGCAGTTCGGCGCGATGCCGGACTGCCCTCCGGCCTTACGCAGCATCCGCGAACCGAACCTGAGCGGCGGCACCAGTCAGGCTGCCATCTTCAGTGAGATGCACAGTTTCTTGAACGCCATCGCCGCGGAACGGCCACTGGTCATGCTGTTCGAGGACATGCACTGGGCGGACTCCGCTAGCTTCGACCTGCTCCGCATCGTAGCGCGGCACAGCGCAACCGTCCCCATCATGCTGCTCATGACCTATCGACCCGAGGAAGTGACGCGAAAGCACCCTCTCTACCATCTGGTCCCGCTGCTGGTACGCGAGGCCCTTGCCGTCCGCATCGATCTCTCCCCACTCACTGATGACGACGTCCAGGCTCTGATCGAACACGACTACCAGTTGCCGGCCCAGGACGCGGAGCGGCTCGCGAGCTACGTACAGGAGCATGCCGAGGGCAATCCGTTCTTCGTAAGCGAGTTGCTTCGCTCACTGGAGGGATCGGCTCTGATCCCAACGACCGAAGGCGTCTGGTCGCTCGGAGAGCTCGCCAGGATCGAAATCCCTCTGCTGTTGCAGCAGGTGATCGACGCGCGACTGGCGCGGCTGGACGGCGACGCCGACCACGCACTTGCCGTGGCCGCAGTCATCGGCGAGATCGTGCCGCTGGAGCTCTGGGCCACTGTCTGCCAGATGGCCGAAGAAGACCTTTACCCGCTGATGGAACGTGCGATTGAAGCGCGTGTATTTGTTGCGTCGGCGGACGGGATGGCCTTGCGCTTCTCCCACGCGCTGGTACGAGAAGCACTCTATCAACGCATCTTGCCGCCCCGGCGTCGTGCCATTCACCGGCAGATCGGTGAAGCCCTGGAGCGACAAACGCGAACGATCGACGTGGATGAGGTCGCCTACCACTTCAGCCAGGCGCGCGACGCACGGGCGGTCCACTGGCTGACACTGGCAGGGGACCGTGCCCAGCGAGCCTTCGCATATCGTGCCGCGGGAGAACGCTTCGAGGCGGCGCTGATCCAACTGGAACGCGACGACGAAGCTCCCAATGAGCGCGGCTGGCTCAACTTCCGCCTCGCTCTCCTGCGCCGTTTTCAGGATCCCGTCTCGGGAGAGGCTCGGTTGGCAATGGCCGAGCGACTCGGAAGAGAAACCAGCGATGCAGCGTTGGTCGCCTACGCGCGGTATTTTCGCGCGATGCTGCGTCGCATGGCCGGCAATTTTCAAGAATGGGTGATGTCCGCCGAGGAAGGAATTGCGCTGCTCGATGCGCTGACCCCCGAAGACCACTCACGGCTGGCGAAGCTTGACACCACGAGTGACCCACTGGATTCGCAGAACGGCCGCGGCGACCTGGCGTTGGTGCTGGGCGAGATTGGACCATTCTCCCGTGCCGTTGAGCTTGGGGAACGCATTGTTGGCCTCCCGCTCGAGGAAACATTTGGATCGCGCGGTGATGCCTTCTATGGACTGGGCTACGCTTACTCCGCGTTAGGCCAACCAGAGGCGGCTCGTGCCGCGTTCAGGCACGCGCGTGACATCTTCCGAGCCGACGATCATCGGAGCATGGTGCTGGCCGCACTCTTCGACGAACGGGTACTTGCGGTGCTCCCATATCAGACAGATCAGCCACTCGAACGTGAGCGCCTGGAATCCGATCTGCGCGACGCCTTCGTCGCATTCGAAGACATCTTTCAACCGGCGGCGGCGCACATGGCGAACGTCGTCTCTGCCATGCTGCACGGCCGCTGGAACGACGCCGTGAACACGGTGCAGCAGAGCAGCCCGCGCTACATCCGATTGGTCGCCGTCACTGTGATCGCACCGATTGCGTTCCACCAGGGAAAGGCTGAACTGGCCTGGTCGCTGGTGGGGGAGGGACTTCCGGACGGGCCAGACACGTCACCATCGGAATCGGCCGGACATATCGTGCCGCTACGCAGACTCTCGGTTGAGCTTGCGCTCGACTCCGGTGACCTGGATCTGGCGCGACGTTGGTTGGACTCGTTCGACGCTTGGATCGCCTGGAGTGGCGCCGTCCTCGGTCGAGCCGACGCATTCCTCTGCTGGGCGCAGTACTTCCACAACGTGGGAGAACATGCCTTGGCCAGAGAGCGAGCCAAGCAAGCGTTGCAGGCAGCACAAGAGCCTCGTCAACCGCTGATGCTGCTCGCCGCTCATCGCCTGCTGGGTGAGTTCGAAGTGAGAGACGGCCGTCTCGATGAAGCGCACCAGCATCTCAGCGCGGCGCTGTCACTCGCCGGAGCGTGTCAGGCGAAGCACGAGGAGGCACTCACCCTTCTGGCGCTTGCCGATCTGCATCGGGTTCGTGGTGATCTCCTCTCGGCGCGTAGGCACGTTGCTGACGCGCGCAAACTCTGTGGACCAATGGGTGCAGCGCGCACGCTGGAACGCATCGACAAGCTCGAAATGCTTCTCAACGCATCCAGAGCCAGCACGGCCGTTCCGCTGCCTGCGAACCTGACTCCAAGAGAAGCGGAGGTATTGCGCCTGCTCGCGGCGGGCCTGGCAAATGCCGAAATCGCCGAGCAGCTCAGCCTGAGCCCCCGCACCGTCAACGCCCATCTGACGACCATCTACTCCAAGCTCGGCGTCACCACGCGCGGCGCCGCTATTCGCTTCGCGCTCGATCATGACCTGCGCTGATCAATCACCCCTGTAGAACTACTTAAGTGACAACTTACTTCGTCGCCTCGTGGAATTAAGCACTTCCTCCGATGTGTGCCCCGTCATCCCTCTCTACAGTCTGACTGACGCATCGAGTCGACTGACGCGTTGCGCAACGTGCGCTCGCGAGCCGATTTCAGGTGCACTGGAGCGCTGTCCAATCGATCGTCAGGCCGCCGTTTCGTTCACTCGGGTGGGCCGCACGGTCCCTGAGACTCTGCGTTCCATGCCACGCACCCGGGTAAGGGCAAATTCGGCCAAAATTTGCCGAACGCATCGAGACACGAGGAGGAGGGGAAGGTGGGTTACTCAACGCGATGGAACAATCGGGAAACCACGAGCCCGATCAGGCTCGTCCGTGACGTGCTGACGACACCAATCAGTATCGTCACCGCGATGATTCTCGCCATGTGTGGACTGAGCCTGATACCGGCAACATCCGCGCTGGCAGATACCGTAGCCGTGCCGGATTCGGCCTCGGGGTCGGCACTCGTCGCCGCGCCGGCGCCGCACCCCTACGACCAGACGTTCTCGCTGCACTCGGATCCCGGCGCGCCTCAGGTCATCTACCTCGACTTCGTCGGCTCCTCGGTGCAGTCCGGGGGGGACGCCGGGACCGACACGCCCTACAGCCTCGACGGTGATCCGTCGAGTTTCAGCGACGCCGAGATGGACGTGATCCAGAACGTCTGGGCGCGGGTGAGCGAGAACTTCACCGCGTTCCACGTCGACGTGACCACCGAGAGCCCGGACGTTTCAGTGTTCACGTCGGGGGGCGGCGTCCGGGTCGACATCACGAACGGGGGCACCACCCCGCTGGCGAACGACTGTGCAGCGCCGTGCGTCGGCCTGGCCTTCGTCGGTACGTGGGGATACGTCGACCCTGCAGCAGTAGTCCTCCCGCAAAGCACCGAGGCCGGCAACGCCGGCAACCCGGAGCTGATCGCGGAAGTGGCGACGCACGAGGTCGGCCACACCCTCGGCCTGGGACACGACACGACCTCGTCGGCCACCAGCCTCTGGGGCGCCGTTATGGCTCCGGCCTATCAGGACACCCCGCTCGAGCAGTGGACGTCGACGGCGCCGTCGGGCCTGTCCGGCGGGGACGAGCTGTCGACCATCGAGCAGACGCTCGCTCCCAGGTCCGACGGGTACGGCCAGAGCTTCGCGGAGGCAACCCCACTGACCGGATCGAGCTTCGACGTCAGCGGGACGATTGCGGGTGACACGGAGACCGATTGGTTCAGTTTCACGGTGCCGCAGGGGGCAGGCCCGCTGACCCTCGACGTGGCGCCGTCGCAGTACACCTCGATGCTCGACATCGACGCGACGCTGTTCGACAGCTCGGGCACTCAGCTGATCGACAGCAACCCCACGGCCACGTTCGTCAGCCCGAGTGCGGCGTCGGGCCTGGATGCGCCGTTCACGAACGTGAGCCTCTCGCCCGGCAGCACCTACTACCTCCGGGTTCAGGGGGCCGGCGGCCCGGGCTATTCGAATTACGGTTCGATCGGCAGCTACACGATCACCGGCGCCTACGCCTGCGTCGCGGGCTCGTACTCGGCCACCGGCTACGCACCGTGTACGCCCGCCCCGGCTGGCTCGTTCGTCGACAGCCCAGGCGCGACCTCGGCGACGCCATGCCCACTCGGCACCTACCAACCGAACACGGGGCAGACTGCCTGTCTGCTAGCTGATCCAGGCAACTTCGTCGATGCCGCGGGCGCAATCGCGGAGACCCCATGCCCCGTTGGGTATTACCAGCCGAACTCCGGGCAGATCTCTTGCATCGCAGCACCCGCTGGGTCGTACGTCGGTCAGACAGGGTCGATCGCGTCGACGCCGTGTGCGCTCGGCACCTATCAGCCGAACTCGGGTCAGGCCTCCTGTCTCGACGCTCCCGCGGGCTCGTACGTTGGCGTCACTGGCTCGGCCTCGGCAGCGTCATGTTCAACGGGCTATTACCAGGATCTGGCAGGGCAGACCACTTGCAAGCCTGCTCCCCCTGGCACATACGTCGCCACAGTAGGCGCGACGTCAGTGACGCAGTGTGCGCTAGGTACCTATCAGCCAAATTCTGCGTCTACACTCTGCGTGCTGGCCGAGCCAGGTAACTTCGTCGACTCCATGGGCTCGCCTTCGGAAACCGCATGTCCGGTTGGCACGTACCAGCCAAACTCGGGGCAATCATCCTGTCTCCCCGCTCCGGTGAACACCTTCGTTGACACGACGGGCGCCACGGCGCCGACCCCCTGCCCGGCCGGGACGTACCAACCCTTGACGGGGCAGTCTTCCTGCCTCCAGTCGCCTCCGACCGTCAATGCTGCGGGGCCATATAGCGGAACGGAAGGCGTGGCAGTCAGCTTGAACGGCATGGTCACCGGTACGAACGTGACGACTCAGTGGACCTATGTCGCCAACGCCGGAACCACGGGCACCTGTGCCTTCGGCGATGCGTCCAGTCCGGTCACGACCGTCACCTGCTCCGACCAGGGCAGCTACACGCTCACACTGACGGCGAACGACGGCGTCAACGCTCCCGTGTCAAACGACGCGCAGCTGACCGTTACCCAGCCGGTCACGACCGCCTATACGATCAAGCCGCTCTTCGATCAGCGCAAAGCCGCTGAGGAAGGGAGCACCATTCCCGTCAAGCTGCAGGTGCTGGACGCCCATGGCCACAATGTCTCATCCACAAACCTGACAGTCACCGCCGTGGATGTCGATGGCAATTCGCACCTGCTCCACACCGACGGTCATGCCAACCCGCGGAACGTCTTCCGCTATGACCGCTCGCTGCGGGGCTATATCCTGAACCTCAACACGGACGGGTTGCGGCCAGGAACGCACACGCTGCACCTGACGATCGGCAGCGACCAAACGGTGTACTCGCTCACGTTCGTCATCAGGGATAACCAACACGGGCACGGGCACGGCGACCATTGAGGTAGGTCAGACCAATAACGTAGCTCCGTCAATCGAGGCAGAGACACGAGGCGGTTACCTTTGACGGTGACCGCCTCGCTTGTTGAGTCGTGGCGGGACCTGCCGCTGACACCGTCCAACCACGCCTCCGAATATCACTGAAGCCGGGCCGACCGCTCCACTCGCCGCGTACCCCCCTGTAGATCTACGTAGTCGGCTCCGCCGTAACTGCCGCCGAAAAATTAAGCGCTTCCTCCGATGTGCTCAGCGCCGATTCTCACTACAGTATTGACAACGCATCAGAACGAAACAGGGTCCTCGTTCGAGGCTCAAGGGCTGAGACCGGACGTGCGGGGTGTTCTGATGCGTCCTTGTTGGCACTCAGTGAAGGAGGGCACCTGATGGCACTGCTGGTGATCCGGCACGACGTTCAGGATTACGACGAGTTCCGCGCGGTCTACGACTCGATGAGCGACGTGCAGCAGCAGTGGGGGGTGACCACGGAGTCAGTCCACCAGTTGGACGGAGCGCCGAACACGGTTCTGATTCAGCATGAGTTCGCCACAACCGCGCAGGCGCAGGCGTTCCTGACCAACCGCGAACTGCACGCCGCCATGCAGCGAGCCGGGGTCAAGGGAGAGCCTCAAATCGAGATCTACAGCTAGGAAGTCGCTCGTTTGCCGTCCGGACGAAAGATCGCGTTCACGCGAATTTCGTAGTCAGGGAGGTATTCATGTCTGTTGACGAAGTACGTCAGGCGTCCGATCAGTTCTATGCCGCGCTCAGACAAGGCATCGGCGGCGATCCCAGCGCAATGTTCGAGATCTGTTCCCACGGCGATGACGTCACCACCATGCATCCCATTGGTGGACGGCAGGTCGGCTGGTCTCAGGTTCGCAACATCTGGGACATGGCGGCCCACGCGATGACTGGCGGGAACGTCGAGGTGACTGACCTCCATATCACGATGTTGGGCGATGACGGCGCATACACCGTCGGGACGGAAACCGCGACGACCATCGTCGAGGGGAAGCCGGTCTCGTTCTCGGCACGCTGCACCAACGTCTATCGTCGCGAAACAGGCGGCTGGAAGATCGTCCATCACCACGCTGATCTAGCGCCGAACGCCGAGGCGGCCTTCCACGATGCAGTGGGGTCAGGCAGCTGATCGGCAACGCTCGGTCTATTGTCGATAGATACAGAAGGGAAACGACCATGGCACTCACAGTGGTTCGGCATACCGTCAATGACTATAGCGCCTGGCGTGAGGTCTATGACTCGGTGAAGCCGTTGCAGACGAAGTATGGAGTCTTGGAAGAGAGCGCCTATCAGGATCCCGGAAACCACAACGATGTCCTGGTGCTCCATCGTTTCGCTAGCGTGGCCAAGGCAGAGGCCTTCGTGAACAGCCCTGAGCTCCGCGAATCGATGGGACGCGCCGGTGTGGTCGGACATCCACGCATCGAGATCTTCGAGGACGCGTAGCCCGGAATGGCGGTGCCGGGCGACGTCATGCATGAGCGCGCCTGGGCGGTCGCAATGGCTAAACAAATCGACGCCGTCTTCAAGGGCGATCACCGTATGGTGGTCGCCCTCTCGTCTCTTTGCCTCTGCTGCTCCGCTGACTGATAATGTCTCAACGAATCACCGGATAACGTTGGAATGGGGACGCGCGGATGACGAGAAGACTTGCGGAGCCGCTGGTTTCCACCTTTTCGATCGTGGCGCGCGATCCGGAAACAGGCGACCTCGGCATCGCCGTGCAATCCAAATTCCTGGCTGTTGGCGCGGTCGTCCCCTGGGCGCGGGCCGGAGTTGGTGCGGTGGCTACACAGGCTCGCGCCAACGTCGCGTGGGGCCCGCAAGCGCTCGATCTGCTAGCGAGTGGCATGAACGCTCGACAGGCGATGGATACATTGACGTCTGCCGACGACGGCTCGCACGAACGGCAATGCGGGATAGTCGATTCCAATGGCAACGCCGCCAGTTTCACCGGACCAGACTGCATGTACTGGGCGGGAGGAGTCGAAGGGGACGGATTCTGCTGCCAGGGGAACATTCTGGTCGGTCCCGACGTGGTCGACGCCATGGCGCACGCCTATCGGCACAGCAGTGCACCCTTTGCACATCGTCTCGTCAACGCCCTCGACGCCGGTCAAGCGGCCGGCGGTGACAGCCGTGGGCGACAATCGGCTGCCCTGTTGGTCGTGCGTGAGGGTGGCGGCTATGGCGGCAACAACGACCGTCACATCGACGTGCGGGTCGACGACCATCCCGAGCCGTTTGACGAACTGCGTCGCCTGCTCCTGTTGCACGAGGTTTATTTCGGCACCGCGGAGACCAAACTTCGATCGTTGGACGCCGAAACGATCACCAACATTCAGGCTCAGCTTCAACGAATCGGGCTCCTTCAAGGGGATCACCACGGTCTTGACGGGGCCACATGCGAAGCGCTCGAAGGCTTCATCGGGCGCGAGAATCTCGAAGAGCGCACCTTCGACGGCACCGAAATTGATGAAGTAATTCTGGACTTCCTCGAACGGCGTTCAAGCGAGCGCGTGTGAGCCCGCGGCGACTCGTGGAAGGAACGCGGTCGCGGCACACCTTCGAGTGAAATTTGCTGATAACCTCGTACGTGATGGGACGGTACACGGTCAGCGAAAATCGTTCGTACAACCGGTTCATACGTGGTTAACATTGGTCGCTTACGATCTGATCGGCGTGTGCCCCGCTTTACGTCGGTCGAGTCATGCTGTAACTCGTGTGCCTCGTTGACGTTAACGTTTAAGAGGCCATGACGCGATGTTGATGACGTTACCCTTCTTGGGCTGTGCATTGGGAACGTCATGAACGGTCGATCAGTGTCGCTCAAACGATGTTGACTGCCGGATTCGGGGTCATTCACGACCAGGCGAGTGCGAACAGATTCACATCCTCACCTGTCGCCTCAACCCAGATTGATCTTCTCTGGTCCCACGCGTTGCACGCAGGAGGCGCGATGCACGCACCGCGACGTACACACCGAGCGATATGGGACCAGGTCCTTCACGCAGTGGCGCGGACTCCAACGTTCGGCCAGTCCGTGCGGTTCGTGATTGGATCGAGCACGGCCGACTACGACAACGGGAAGGAATTGCAACCTGGGGCTAATCTCAGTAGCAGTCCCGCTCCGCTCGATCCGGCAGACGATCCTCGGAACCGGAGTGATCCCTGCGGGCATACATGGATTGGTGAAGGCGCGCATCGCCCTCCGGTCGCGGTGTTCGACCAACTCGAACGAGTACCTCGTGCTCCACCAACTCTTTTCAACGGCGTGAAGTGCGTCGATTGTTTTTCGGCCGAAGCGACAAGGGGACCTGGGATGGGGTTCCGCGCTTCGCAATGAAATAGGACGGGTTATGACATCAACCGATGGAAATTCGAAGAGACCGAAAGCGGGGAGTCGCATCCTCAGATGGCTGGCGATCCTCTCCCTGACGGGACTCTTCTCGATCCTCGTGACGCCGCTAGGGGTAAGTGCGGCAACTACCTATACCCTGACCGTCGCGCCTTCAACCCAGACGATATCGACGGCCCAAAAAGCCGAAATCTCGTTCACGCTTACCAACTCTGGGGCTGATCCCGTCGCCTCCAAGACGATCTACTACACAATCACGAACTCAGACAGCGGCATTCCCACGCTCACTGGTACGGTCAATACCGACGGCAGCGGCGTGGCGAACATCGTGTATCCACGATTGTATTCAGCATCCGGAACGACCGACACGATCACCTCATGGGCAGACGTGGACAACTCTGGCAGCACACAGGCTGATCCTGATCCCACCGGCAACAGCGTGACCGTGCACTGGGGTACCTTCAACGTCGACATCACGTCAGCACCGACTCGCGCCGTCATCAACAACAACGCCTCAGTCGTCGCGACCGTGACCGATCAGGACAGCAACCCGGTCGAAGGGGCCAACGTTCGCTTCCTCGTTACGGGTGCGAACCCAACCAGCGGTGTCGCGACCACCGACTCCAATGGCGAAGCCACGTTCACCTACTCAGGTGACACCGTCGGCACGGACACCGTGCGGGCTTTCGTCGATCTGAACGCGAATACCGCCTACAACTCGGGTGAACCAACCGACACGACGACCATCCAGTGGATCGATATCACCTTCACGCTCTCGCCCTCGAGCCAGGGCGCGATCCTTGGCGACCAGGCTACGATCGACGCCACCGTCACAGGCGCATCCGGCTCGATCGACAACCTGCGTATTCGCTACAAGGTGACCGGCGCGAACCCAAAGACGGGCACCGTCTACACGGATGCCTCGGGTGACGCCACCATCAGCTACACCGGGACGCACTCCGGAACCGACACTGTCACGGCCTATATCGACCTGAACACCAGCAACGTGCAGGACTCAGGCGAACCGTCCGATACGGCGACGATCGACTGGAGCACTGCCAGCCTGAACCTGACTCCGTCGTCGCAGACCGTGACGACGAACACGTCGGCCTCGCTGACGGCTTCTCTATCGAATACGAACGTCAGCGTTGAAGGCGTGGTGATCCGCTACTCGGTCACTGGCGCGAACAGCACCAGCGGCACGGCCACGACCGACTCGAACGGCAACGCCACCATCAGCTACACCGGCACCAACGCGGGCACCGACACCGTCACCGCCTATGCCGACTACAACAACAATGGCTCGCAGGACGGCGGGGAACCGTCCGTGACCGCCTCGGTCACCTGGACGCTGACCGCGTCATTGAGCCTCTCGCCGACCACGACGACACCGGGCGTCGGATCGACGTCGTATACCGCCGTCGCGCTCACGACGTCGAGTGGCGGCGTGCCGGGCGTCCCGACTCGCTACAGCGTCTCGGGTGCTAACTCCGCCAGTGGCACGATGACCACCGACGGGAACGGCAACACGGTCATCTCATACAACGGCACCAACAGCGGAGCCGACACGCTGACCGCATACGCCGACATGAACAACAACGGGTCGCAGGATACCGGTGAGCCGACCGCTTCGGTGACCATCACCTGGGGCGGCTCCGCGTCGGGTGGCGGCACCACGCCTCCACCAACCAGCTTCGCGCCGGCCCAGCCGACGACGCAGAAGTCCGGCTGCATGTACTTCCCGGCGACGCAGCACAACCTGTGTGCCGGCTTCGAGGCCTACTGATCAGCAGTTCGGCGGAGAGAACATCTTCGGCATGCCGGTGACGGAAGAGTTCCAGGAGAACGGCGTAACGGTTCAGTACTTCGAGCGGGCGCGCTTTGAGTGGCATCCCGGCGCGTGGCCGGCCCACTTCGACGTTCTGCTTGGTCTCCTCGGTGATGAGGTAACCGCTGGTCGAACCGATGCGCCATTCCAGGCGACCACCGCCAACACCAGCTCCGACTGCACCTACTTCGCGCAGACGGGTCACAACCTCTGCGGTACGTTCAAGCAGTACTGGGAACAGTTTGGCGACCTGCCAAGCTATGGCTTCCCGATCTCTGAGGCGTTCCAGGAGAAGAATCCGGACACCGGAGAGGTCTACACCGTTCAGTACTTCGAACGAGCACGCTTCGAGCTACAGCCGGGCGCATGGCCGGCTCACCTCAACGTGCTGCTTGGTCGACTCGGGTCGCAGGTTCTTGCCATGAAATACGGCGCCGAGCTGTACTAGCAGCATAACCGCCCGAAATCACAGCGCCCACGGAAATATCCGTGGGCGCTGTTCCGTTTTCAAGAATTGATTCGTGCTACGTGGGGACCGGATTTCTTGACGGGTCCTTCCAACGAACGCGGCGAAGGCAAGCTTCGCCCCTACCAACGTTGGTCGGATTACTGTCGGGAACCGCCGAAGAGTCCTCCGGTCATCGAGCCGATCTTGCTCATAATCTCACCGCGGGTTTCGGCACCACTCCGCGGCGCGAAGAAGACACCAATGAGGATTCCATAGGTCATGAACTTCAGCGCAACGCGCATCCTGCTCAGCATTTCGTCACATCCTTTCGTTTCAGGTCGAGAGCTCGTCCGGGATCTATTCGGACTTCGGCACGTCGCCCGCGCCGGTGGCGGGATTCGGCGCGACTTCTGCAGTGGCCGGTGCGACAGTGCGTGTCGTCTCGCCCACCTGCACGTCGTTGTCACTCTCGCGATGCGCGATCTGAGAAACCTTATCGACGTAGCTGCCGACAATCCCTCCAGATCGCTCCCGCGCCGTCGCCGTCATGTCATTGACGCGCTGCTGCATGTCCCCTGCCTGTCCCATCAGCTCCTCTCGAAGCTCGGGACCTGATTTCGGCGTCACAAGCAGCGCCGCCAGAGCACCGGCGATCGCGCCGAGGATGACGCCAAAGAAGAACGCGCCCTGATGTCCATCTGATTCCATGTTCTTCCCCCTTGTGCGGATGGAGCGGTTTGACCGCTCCGGCGGCTGATTCATTCCAGACTACCGCAGTTCGGACGCGTTTGCCTATGCTGGCGGTTTATCAAGGGGCGTGCCACGTCCTCGAATGAAGATCGTTGGAGGATGTCATGCACATCGAAAATTGGCCGTGGAAAGCGCTGTGCTATGATCGAATGCGGTTTGGATCCGAAGCGACGACCAGCTCGGTCGTCTCCCCACGACGTCAGAGGTGATGGATGAATATACATGAATACCAGGCCGCGGAGATCTTCGCGCGGCATGGGATTCCGATCAATCAGGGCATTGTCTGTACTTCCCCCAAGCGAGGTCGAATCGGCCGCCAACAAGCTCGGCGGCACGGTCGTCATCAAGGCTCAGGTGCATAGCGGCGGACGCGGCAAAGCGGGCGGCGTCAAGGTCGCCAAATCTGCTTCCGAAGCCCGTGAAACCAGTGAGAAGATCTTTGGGCTCGATATTCGTGGGCATGTAGTCCACAAGGTGCTCGTCGCTCCAGCCGTTGGCATTCAAAGCGAGTTCTACCTCGGCGTCGTCATCGATCGCGCCGCGCGCGGCGTGACGATCATGGCCAGCAGCGAGGGTGGCATCGACATCGAAGAGGTCGCCGCGAACACGCCCGAGAAGATCCATCGAGAAGTCGCCGACCCGATGCTCGGTTTGCATGGCTACCAGGCGCGTCGCCTCGGTTTCGCCCTCGGGATCGATCCGAAGATGATTTCCGGTTTCGCGCGCATCACTCAGCAGCTTTATCAGGCATTCATCCAATCCGATGGCTCGCTGGCTGAGATCAACCCACTCATCATCACCACTGACAACACCTGGCAGGCGATCGACTCCAAGATGGTGATCGACAACAACGCGCTCTACCGCCACAAGGATTTCGAAGTCGATGCGCGATTTGCAAGAAGAGGTCGCGACCGAGGTCGAGGCACGTGCCGCGGGCATCAGCTTCGTCAAGCTGGACGGCAACATCGGCTGCGTCGTCAACGGCGCCGGTCTCTCTATGGCCACGATGGACGCCATCAAGCTCTACGGTGGCGAGCCGGCCAACTTCCTCGACGTCGGCGGCGGCGCCAGCGCCCAACAGGTGACCAAAGCGCTCGAGCTCGTCCTGAGCGATCCCAGTGTGAACGCCATCCTGATCAATATCTTCGGCGGAATCACACGCGGCGACGTGGTCGCGCGCGGGCTCCTGGAGGCGCTCAACACCATCAAACTGAACGTTCCACTGGTCGTGCGACTTGTCGGCACGAATCAAAAAGAGGGCCGGGAGATTCTGGCTGGCGCCGGAATCACCACGGTGGACACGATGAACGAGGCAGCCGAGCGCGTAGTCGCGGCGGCGCGTGACGCGGCGTAGCGCCGGTTGGGAGTAATCGTATGAGCATTCTGGTCAATAGCGATACACGCCTGATTGTGCAGGGCATTACCGGCCGCGAGGGGTCCTTCCACACCGGTCAGATGGTGGAGTATGGCACCAACGTCGTCGGCGGCACATCGCCCGGCAAGGGTGGCACGACCGAGCATGGCGTCCCGGTCTTCAACACCGTCAAGGACGCAGTGGACGCGACCCAGGCGAACGCCTCGATTATCTACGTCCCCGCCCCGTTCGCACCTGACGCCATTTATGAGGCGGTCGACGCCGGAATTCCACTCGTCATCTGCATCTCCGAGCTGATTCCGACGCTCGAGATGGTCAAGGTCTATCACTACGTCAATCAGAAAGGCGTCCGGCTGATCGGACCCAATTGCCCGGGACTGATCACGCCCGGTGAGGCCAAGGTGGGCATCATGCCGGGCTATATTTGCAAGCCGGGCGGGCCGGTCGGGCTGGTCTCTCGCAGTGGCACGCTGACCTACGAAGTCGTTAACGCGCTGACCGAGGCTGGCATCGGCCAGACGACCGCGGTCGGAATCGGTGGCGACCCGATCATCGGCACGTCGTTCGTCGACGTCCTCTCCCTCTTCCAGGAGGATCCGGCCACCGAAGCGATCGTGATGATCGGGGAGATCGGCGGCACAGACGAAGAGGTCGCCGCGCAGTTCATCAAGGAGCACGTCACCAAGCCGGTCGTCGGGTTCATCGCCGGACGCACCGCGCCTCCTGGCAAGCAGATGGGGCACGCCGGAGCGATCATCTCTGGCGGTCGCGGCACGGCGGTCGAGAAGATGGCCGCGCTCGAAGCGGCCGGTGTACGGGTGGCCGAGCGCCCGGCGCAGGTCGCGGATCTGATGGCGGACATACTGAACTAGAACGGACAATTCATGACTGCGGATTCCGCGCGCGTCATTCAGGATCAGATCGCGTACTACCGGGCGCGCGCCTCGGAATACGACGAGTGGTTCTACCGGCTGAAGCGCTACGATCGCGGCCCTGAAATCAATCAGCTCTGGTTCGACGACGTCGTTCAACTGGTTGAGGCATTCGAGCGGCTCGAGCCGGTTGATGAGGCGCTCGAACTGGCGGGAGGCACCGGCATCTGGACCGATCGACTGGCGAAGATCGCCAAACACCTCACCGTACTGGATGCATCACCCGAAATGCTTGCCATCAACCGGAGCAAACTTCCGGACGCCAACGTCACCTATCAGGAAGCGGACCTTTTCGCCTGGGAGCCGGAGCGCGAGTACGATCTGGTCTTCTTCTCCTTCTGGCTCTCGCACGTTCCGCCGGAAGATCTGGACGCGTTCCTGGCAAAGGTGCGGCGGGCCGTGCGCAAAGGCGGGCACCTCTTCATGATTGACTCGCGTTTCGAGCAGACCGGAGCGGCCAGAAACAACCCGCTGTTCGAAGACGAAGAGGTCTTCCGCACGCGTATCCTGAACGACGGCAGCGAGTACACCATCGTCAAGATCTACTACGAGCCGGAATCACTGCGGGAGAGTCTGGGCAAAGCCGGGTTCGACGCCGAGGCGCGCTTCACCGACCGCTACTTCATCTACGCGGATGCGGTGGCAAGATAGCGCCGTTGAAATTCCCCGCCATTGCGGTCGAGTCTTCACCAAAACACGATTTCGGGACACATCTAGTGACGGTCGTCTGTTCCAAGTCGTTCCGTCAGGAACGAGCGGACGGAATCGACGACAGAATCCACGTCACCTAGCCAAGGGAGATGGTCGTCGCCCGTCAGTTCGGCGAGAACGGCGCCGGGAATCGAGGCAGCCAGAAACCTGCCAACCTCAATTGGGGTCGCTCGATCTCCCGTTCGATGGACGACGATTGTCGGAACATCGAGCTTTCCCAGCAACGGCCGAACATCGATCAAGCGGTTCATGCGACTCAAGGCCACGGCCGCACCCGGACTGGCTGAGGCACGACAAAGCCGCACAAACCACTCGATATATGTACGGTTAGTCGCCATGCTGGGTGCGAAGAGGGCAATGTCATCTGCGTCCGCAGTCCCCCACGTTCGCAGCGTCTCTAAATCATTTGCGTCTTGTTCCTCGTCGGTCGGAGCCCACGGAAAGTCCGGCGCCCACAAATTCCGAACATCGGCGCCATAGAGCACCAGCGCACGCGTGCGATCAGGGTGGCTCGCAGCAAATTGAATACTGAGGGGACCCCCTTCCGACACCCCCATCATGGCCGCGCGTTCCACTCCCGCCGCGTCCATGACCGCCCGGAGGTCGTCAACGCGTTCCTCGAGTGACGGGATGTCGGTGACGCGGTCAGAAAGACCCGTTCCGCGTTTATCGAAGGTGAGGACCCGTGAGAACGTCGCCAGGTGTCGCCAGAACTGAGCGATCAATGCATCGTCCCACATCATATCGACGTTCGAGACGAACCCTGGGGTCACCACCAGGTCGAATGGCCCCTCCCCAAACACCTGATAGGCGATGTTGACGTCGCCACTCCGCGCGTATTGCGTGCGCGGCGGCGTGGCCGCGTCCGCCTGCGGCTCGATCCCAAGCGACGTTAGCAGCGTGGCCAGCGCGGACTTGTGATCGGAATCCATGGCGTCGATGAAGTTGATCGAGACATAGCGATGAGGGATGACGGTCGGCGCCACCCGAACCAGCACAAGACGTTTGTCGTTCTGGATGGCCCAATCCCACTCGTTCTTGACGTTCCGGCTCGCCATCGCCTCGGGGCTTAGGATTCCAACCACGATGTCAGATGCTGCCAACCCCTTGTCGACCTCGTCCGGCCAGTAGGCGCCGACCTGGATGTCGTATTCGTCCATCCAGGTCCGCACGCCGGCGGCGGCGAGGTGGGCACGCACCTGGCGTGCGACGTCACCATCGTTGCGCTCGTAGGAGATGAAGACCTGCCGCCCAGGGACCATCCGGTCCGCCTTCCACATTGTGAGCATGGTAGATGTCCAGCATACCAGGACAAACACGACTTACAAGTGACGGGGCAACGGAACTGCATTGAGCATTTCTGTTCGAGCGGAGGGACGATCAGTGGCTCACTTCACCGACCGCTACTTCATCTACGCCGACGCGGTGGCGACGTAGCGCGCTGCCCCGAATCTCAATTCGCATCGAACTTTCGTCGTCCAGGCTTGCCCAGCCAAACGATTCGCCGTACGATCTGCAAACGAAAGCACATCTGAAAGGGCGAGTCATGGGAACGAAGAGCGGGACACCGGATGCCGGCGCACCTGCTGATCCCTACGTGCAGCCGCCGCTGGTAGGTCGCGAGCGCGAGCAGGAACTGCTCCGTCAGCAACTCGTGCGGACGGTCGATGGGCATGGCCGGCTCGTCCTGATCAGCGGTGAGGCGGGCGTCGGCAAAACCGCACTGGTCGATTGGTTCGCTGCATCCGCACGTGAACTTGGCGTGACGGTGCTCGCCGGGAGTTGCTACGACCTCACGATCACGCCGCCCTACGGTCCCTGGATCGAAGGCCTGAGTACATTCCAGCATCTCGATGGACTGTCGACTGTCATTGGCACGCTTCGGGATGTCGCCTCACTTACAGGCACGACGCACCAGGAAGTACTCGACCGCATCCGGTTCGCCCTTGCTGAACTCGCGGCACAGGCGCCCGTATTGCTGCTACTGGAAGACCTGCACTGGGCAGACGCGGCCAGTCTTGACCTCCTTCGCCGTGTGTCACGTCAACTCGACAGCTTGAGGCTATTGCTGGTCGTCACCTGGCGCGACGATGAGGCGATATCTGAGCAGAGCAGCGTTGTGCCGACGCTCATCCGTGAAGCCAAACCGTTGCGAATCGCACTACCGCGCCTCAACGACCAGGACACGCGGGAGCTTGTCACTCGTCGCTACCGTCTTACTGATGACGACGCTGAATTGCTCGGCGAGTGGGTCCAGCGTCGAGGAGAAGGTAACCCATTCTTCGCGGGCGAAGTGCTCCTTGCGTTGGAACAGCAGGAGGCCCTTCGTTTTGATGGGGATGTCTGGCGCTTCACCCCGCCAAACGACCCCGGAGTCCCGCGTGTCGTGCAGCAGGTGATCGAACAGCGCCTCAGCCGTCTCAGTCGAGCGACTCAGCACGTGCTGGAGTTTGCCGCGATCATCGGTCAGGACGTGTCCGTCGAATTCTTGCAACGTGCAGCCGACGTGACCGATGATAAATTCGATGCGTCACTAGATGAGGCCGTTGCGAATCACATCGTTACCGCGGTAACCACAAGCGATGTATCGCTCCGCTTTCGGCACGCCCTCGTGCGCGAGACACTCTACGTGCGCCAGAGCGCTGTGCGGCGCCGCGCGCGCCATCGACGAGTGGCTGAGCTCCTGCTCGTCCGTCCTGATCCTGCTCCCGTTCGACTGGCCTATCACTTTCAGGCAGCGCACGATCCTCGTTGTGTGGAGTGGCTGGTTCGGGCAGGGGAGCAGAGCCTCAAGGTCTACGCGCCCCACGACGCCATTACCAATCTCACGCAGGCCGACAAATCTGCTCAGAGCTTCGGCACTTTGCTCCCGACGGAGGCTATCCGTTCGCGCGGTCGTGCCTGGGAGATGGTTGGAAATTTCGATTTTGCCCGATCTGACTATGAGATGACGCTAAGCCGTGCACGCACCGACGGCGATCGGCGAGTCGAGTGGCATGCGCTGCTCGACCTTGGCACGTTGTGGGCCGAGCGCGACTATGAACGCGCGGGTGAGGCGCTGCAAGACGCTCTCGCGTTGGCACGCCAGGATCTCAGCGACGACGAAGTCGCGCATAGCCTGAACGCGGTTGGGAACTGGCACGTCAACCACGAGGAGCCCCAACCGGCGATCAGCTATCATCAGCAAGCCCTGGCCATCTTCAGCCAGAGCAACAATCGGCACGGCATCGCGGCGACGCTCGACGTTCTGGCATTGGCGCAGTATATCGCGGGCGATGTGCGCGGAGCCGCCATCCAGTACGAACGTGCGGTCGGGCTGCTGGAGGCCCTCGACGACCGGCAACTTCTCTCATCAGCATTGGCGAATTGGGCGACGACCGGTGGCTACTTTGAGTCAGACGCAACCGCTGTCGTCGAAGGCACGCTGCAGCATTGGCTCACCATCAACGCGCGGGCGCTCTCGATCGCCAGGCAGATCGGCTGGGCCGCGGGGGAGGCATATGCCCAGATACAAGCCGGAGCGATACTTGGTACGCGCGGCGAGATGGGTCAAGCGACGGACCGTGCCACGGCAGGCATGCGCATGGCCGAAGAGATCGGCCATAAGCAGTGGATGGTCTGCGGCCACATCGCACTCGGCCGAATTCACGGCGATCTCGGTGAGATTAGCCCCGCGCGGAGGCACCTGACATCAGCTCTCGGGCAAGCGCGGGCAATTGCCTCACCCCTGTGGGTCGATTTTTCGACTGCTGCCCTCGTCTTATTCCTGATCGACGTGGGAGAACGGGAGACCGCGGCCGAACTCATCGACCGCACGCGTATCGAGTCGCGTCCGGCAGTCTCAACCATGCAGCGACTCTGCCATATGGCCTGGGCACAACTCCTGACCGCTTGCAACGAACCGGAGCGGGCACTGCGCGTGGTCGACGACTTGATAGACACCGCGCCAAACGCCTCAGGCTCTCGCTCGCTCCCCTGGCTCGCGCTGACACGCGGCAAGGCGCTCGCGGCGCTCGGCCGGACGGTCGAGGCGGAGGCAGACCTTCGCTCGGCGCGCCTTGGCGCGCTGGATCTCGGGTACCGTCATCTCCTCGTGCGGGCAGATCTCGCACTCAGGCAGCTGGTTCGCGATTCGGGCCGAGAAGCTGAGGCACGCGCGACGTTGGATGAGGTCGTGAACGTCGTAAACGACATCGCCACGACGTTGCCTCCCGGGCCGCGGCGAGCAGCGTATCTGGCGGCGATGCACGTCCCAACGCCCGCATCGAATGCTTCGCCCGGCGCGAGGAACGACGGTCTCAGTCCGCGCGAGGTCGAGGTGCTGCAGCTCGTCGCCTCGGGCCTCACCGATGCTGAGGTCGGACTAAGACTCTCTATTTCGCATCGGACGGTGGGACATCACTTAGAGTCGATCTACAGCAAGCTCGGGGTTGGGTCGCGAACGGCGGCCTCCGCATTCGCCTACGCGCATGGGCTGCTGGACCGAACGCAGACCGATTGATCCCGGTACGTGAACAATGGGGAGAATTCCCCAACTGGAATATCAGCGGGGAAATGGGGATTTCCCGCGATGCGCCGCTCACTGAGCGTGACTACCCTTGCAGCAGAGAGACCACAACCAGCAGGCGCTTCGCTGACAGGAGATCCTCATGCTCAAGAACGCCGCCACAACGCGCCGCCTCGATTCGGCCAGCATCAGCCGATTGCGCGCCGCAATGCCGGACCGTGTTACCACACCAGACGACCCCGACTACGATCGACGCCGCGCTGTGTGGAACGGCATGATCGATCGGCACCCAGCAGTCATCGTCTCCTGCACGTCTACATCCGACGTTATCGCGGCGATCGAGCTTGCGCGTGCAGAGAAGTTGTCCATTTCGGTACGCGGCGGTGGGCACAGCGTCGCGGGCCATTCAACCTGTGACGACGGCATCGTCATTGATCTATCGACAATGAAATCGATTGATGTCGATTCAGACGCCGGCCTCGCGCATGCCGGAGGTGGCGTCACCTGGGGCGAGCTCGATGCAGCCACCCAGGCGCACGGGTTGGCGACTCCCGGCGGAGTCTTCTCCCGCACCGGCATTGCCGGTCTCACGCTGGGGGGAGGGTATGGCTGGTTGCGTTCCACCTATGGTTTGTCGTGCGACAATTTGGTGGAAGCGGAAGTCGTGACGGCCGACGGTCGGGTGGTGATCGCCGGCGACGGTGAGGGGCAGGACGCCGAATTGCTCTGGGGACTGCGCGGCGGCGGTGGCAACTTTGGGATCGTCACCCGCTTCACCTTTCGGCTGCACCCTGTTGGTCCAGAGGTCTACTTCGTCTTCGTGGTCCACGATGGAGAAGGTGAATCCACTGCACGGAACCTCAAATTCTTCCGCGACTTCTGCGAGAGTGCCCCATCGAGCGTGAATCCGCTAGCGGTTTGCGGCATCGTTCCGTCTGACCCAGCGATGTTCCCCATCAAGACGCACGGCCGCCGTTTCGTCATCCTGGGCGCCCTCTACGTTGGTCCCATCGATGAAGGGCAGCGTATCCTCCGACCCCTAATCGAGGTTGCTGAACCGCTCGTGGACTTCAGCGGGGTGATGCCGTACGTCAACGTGCAACAACTCTGGGACGCTGATTATCCGGACGGCATGCGCTATTACTGGAAGTCACTCAACCTGACGCGTCTCGACGACGAGGTTATCGATCACATTGCCGAACACGCATGCCAACAACCGTCGCCCAAGAGCACAACCGATCTCTGGTTCGTGTCCGGAATGAGCCGCCAGCCGAGTTCCGATACGAGTGCGTTCTATGGCCGGGAGTCGGCCGTCCTTCTGGGGCTCGAGTCGAATTGGGTCGACCGAGCGGACGATGAGCGCAATATCCAGTGGGCTCGTGACTTCGTTGACGCAATGGCGCCCTACTCGGACGGGAGCCGCTATCTGAACTTCGCTGGTCTGCTGGAGGAAGGGGAGGACATGATGCGCTCTGGTTTTGGACCGTACTACGATCGCCTCCTCACGCTCAAGCGTCGCTACGATCCGACCAATCTCTTCCGACTCAACCAGAATATCGACCCTGCTGGAGGGTGAAGATTCGGATCGAATTCGACAGAAGAAACGGACACGTGAGCAGCCCGAATCGGGCTGCTCACGTTCTTTCACTCCTCCCGCTTCTCGTACCCCTTGAGCATCTCTTGATAGATGTCGCGCGAGCCGTCCGGAGCGCGCCGGGGCGCGATCCGCCCGCGGCTCCAATTCGAGGTGCGTCTGGGGCCGTGCGGGGTGGCCATTGTGTCCTATAATGAGATACGACCATCTCAATCCCACTGCGATCGCAGGCCCGCCAAGACTGATTTCGTGCCGGCAGCCGTCGTATAACCGCGACCCTTGAAAGCGCCATACCTGACGCGAGGTGCGCAATGTCGTCATCGCTTTTGCCGGGTGATCCATCGTTCCCGTTCGTCGGGCGCGATCGTGAACTTGCCACCTTACGCGACAGACTCGCCACCGCTATCGCCGGGAGCGGCGGCCTGGTCCTGATCGGTGGCGAGGCAGGGATCGGCAAAACCTCTCTGGCCGAGGTGATCTGCCAGGAAGCTGAATCCCTTGGCGCGGTCGTGCTGACTGGTCGTTGCTACGACCTGACCCAAACGCCGCCATACGGCCCGTGGATCGGGCTCTTCGGACAGTATCTGCGCGCGGATCTCCAGCCACCTCCGCCACCGGCGTTCGCGCAACGCGGCGCCCTCGGCGCGATCGCCAGTAAGGAGACGCTCTTTCAGCGAGTCTCCGACGTCTTTGCCGCGGCGGCGGCGGACCGTCCACTGGTACTGGTGCTCGAGGATCTGCATTGGGGCGATCCCGCGAGCCTTGACTTGATTCGTGATCTGGCCCGCAACCTCGCAGCACTGGCGATCCTGCTGGTCGTGACGTATCGCGCCGATGAGCTGACCCGTCAGACTCCGCTCCATGTCCTGCTCCCGCTCCTCGTGTCCGAAGCCAGTGCGACGCGTATTGATCTCCGACGACTGCAACCTCACGACGTGCACACGTTGGTTGAACTGCGCTACCGACTGCCCGCCTCGGATGTCGTCCGCCTCGGAGCCTATCTTGAACGACGGGCGGGCGGTAATCCCCTGTTCCTCGGTGAACTGCTGCGCACCCTTGCAGAGGAGCGTCTCCTCCATGCCAGTGATGATGGTGACACATTGGCCGATCTGACCGATGTCCGCGTACCATCGCTTCTGCGGCAGGTGATCGACGCAAGGCTGGCGCGGCTCGGCGAGGAGGCGAACGATTTGCTCGTGGTCGCGGCCGTGATCGGGCAGGAGGTGCCGCTTGACCTCTGGGCCGACGTTTCCGGGGCCAACGAAGCGGCACTGCTCGACGCACTGGAACGGGCCGCGGGTGCCCGCCTGCTGGAGGAACTCGCGGATAGAACGCGAGCGCGCTTCGTCCACGCGCTCATTCGTGAGGCTCTCTACGGCGGCATCCTGCCGTCGCGCAGGCGTCGCCTTCATCGGGTCGTTGGAGAGAACCTGGCGGCACGGCTCAACCCCAATTTCGACTCGGTTGCGCACCATTTCCAGGCAGCGTCCGACGCTCGGGCATACCCATGGCTGATCCGAGCCGGAAATCAGGCGCAGCGCGCCTACGCCTTTGTCACTGCGGATGACCGGTTCGAGGCGGCGCTCGCGATCCTTGACCGCTCCGATACCACGGTTGAGGAGCGCGGTTGGCTGCTTTGGCGCCTCGGCCGCATGCGCCGCTTCAGCAATCGACTCCAGAGTATTGCGTATCTCGATGAGGCGCTGGCATGCGCGAGACAGGCGAGTGATCACGTCCTCATCGGTAACGTTCTCCTCGACCGCGGCATGATCCTCCCCGAGCTTGGTCGCGTGCGGCTCGGTCTGAGCGATATGGAGACTGGTGTTGCAACCCTCCAGATGTTGACGTCCGCCGAACAACTGAGGCTTCGGGACCTTCCGTCCATCCTTGAGGTTGCGGATGAGATCGTAGCCGAGGGGAACGTCATATCATTCTTGGGCGTCGCCGGGCGCTTCATTGAGGCACGAAGGCGTGGGGAGGATCTCGTCAACGCCGTGCCCTTTACTTCCTTACCGGACGCAGAACTGGGCGATATCTTCGGTGAGGCATACGTCGGTGTGGCGCGCGCCTATGCCATGCTTGGACTGGCGGAGCAGGCGCGGGGCGCGTTTGAGCGCTCCGGAGAGCTGTATGTCGCCACCGGCCATCACATGGCCCACGGCGTCACGCTTCTGACGGAATTAGATCTAGTCCTGATTCCCTACTACGCCGACCGAATCAGCGAGCGCCGTCGAGTCGCCGATGAAGCGGAGACGGCTTATGCCAAGGCCAATTCCGTCGCACCTGAGCAGCCAGCGCGAATCGCGCGAGTTCCGCTGGTCATGCTAGAGGGAGACTGGGCCGCGGCTCGACAGGTGCTCGACGCGATGCCGCGACCAGTCGGGCCGTTTCCGAATGTGCTCCGGGCGACCCTCGCGATGCAGCAGGGCGACGCTGAGCTTGCCTGGCAACTGGTGCGCGAGGCATTTCCAGATGGGCCGAAAACGCAGCCGGGAGATAGTGACTTCGTGCAATTGAACCGGACGCAATACATCGCCGCGATTCTCGCGCTCGACGCGGGCGATCTGGTTGCCGCGCGGGAGTGGATAATGGCGTACGAAGCGTGGCTCGCCTGGAGCGAGGCGATGCTTGGCCGGTCCGGCGCGCAACTGCTGTGGGCGCAGTACTACCGCCAGGCGCACAACCCTGAGGAAGCTTTCAGATACGCCCAACGCGCCAACGCCCAGGCGAGCGAGCCGCGCCAGCCGCTCGCCCTGCTGGCGGCTCAGCGCCTGCTCGGCGAACTCGAGACCGACGGCGGCCGGTTTGTTGAGGCCTCACACCACCTGGACGAATCGCTGGGCCTCGCCGACGCCTGCGCCGCACCTCACGAACGCGCCTTGACCCTGCTCGCCCTGGCCGAACTTCGGCTTGCCCAGAGCCACTATGCCGAGGCCGAGTCGCTCCTCGACGAGGTCCGCACCATCTGCACGCCACTCGGCGCGATACCCGCCCTCGCCCGAGCCGATGCCCTCGCCGCACGTCTCGCCACGCGGCCAGACGCCGT
This sequence comes from uncultured Chloroflexia bacterium, assembly GCA_963815715.1. Taxonomy (GTDB): domain Bacteria; phylum Chloroflexota; class Chloroflexia; order Thermomicrobiales; family Thermomicrobiaceae; genus CALAGB01. Next base: position 653,191 of record CAWFHU010000003.1, read on the forward strand.
GCCGATCCATCCGGCAGGTCTCTCGGCACGTGAGGTCGAGGTCTTGCGGTTGGTGGCCGAGGGACGCACCAACCGAGACATCGCCGACATCCTCTTCCTCAGCGAACACACCGTACGCTCGCACGTCCGCAGCATCCTCACCAAGACCGGCACCGACAACCGCACCGGCGCCGCTCGCTTCGCCCGCGAGCACCACCTCGGCTAACCCCCAACACGCCATCACCCAGCTCATCAATTGTGATGAGTGAAGGATTCAACGTTCCGCCCAACGAATCATCCATTCAGTCGAAGGCAACCATCCCCACCTTCCCTATCCTGTAACTACGGTGCATGAAGGTTCGTGTGGCCGAGTAGCAAAGCAAACGTCCAGCGCGGGAGTTTGCTCGACAAGGAGGCGCGGTATGCCGAAGTACGTGATCGAGCGCGAGATGCCGGGAGTCGGTGACCTGTCGGCGGAACAGTTGCGCGGAGCGGCTCAGGGCTCCTGTGGCGTCATCGCGGCGATGGGACCTCAGATTCAGTGGGTCCAGAGCTATGTGACCGGAGACAAGATCTACTGCATCTACATCGCACCGGATGAGGCCACCGTGCGCGAGCACGCACGGCAGGGCGGCCTCCCGGCGAACCATGTCGCGGAGGTCACGACCATCATCGACCCGACGACTGCCGAGGGGTAACCGGGATTCCGGGCTCGACGCGAAAACATCTACGTTGAGTAGGCGTCATCCGCTACAAGCTGTATCCGCGCCAAATAAGAGAGGACCCTATACCATGGCAACGATGCGACCCTATCTGCGGCGTGTTGAAGTGGGCTGGATTGGCTTCTGGCTGGCAGGAGCGCTCTGTGGCGTCCTGTTGATGGTGGGGATCGGTGCTCTGCACCACACGAAACAGGACACGACCGCGACGGTAGCCCTCGCGCAGGCTCCAGTGGCAGCAATCGCACCGATCGGGGGCCGACTCGGGGGCATCGCCAGCTCTGACACCGCCGCCGACTGGTATTTACGACGCGAGTTCAACCCGGTCGCGACGACGCTTACCGCGCCAGCCCGAGAGGGGACGCTGGGCCAACGCGACATAGCCGCCCCGACCGGCGCCTCCTCGCGCATCGTCGGACCTAGTGAGGGCTTGAACATCCCACCGGCGGTGTCCTTCGACCACGCTGTACCGCCGCTGTTTGATCCCCAGTTCGCTGGTCCGCAGTAGCCGGTTGGCAACTGGGGGCCGTGTGTCCGCTACGGGCACGCAGCTCCCAGTTCCCTTCTGCGCCCGATCTGAATTGATCGCGAACTCTTCGGTTTTACTCGCGATGCGAAACTCGCTGAGCGTGACTGCCGATGTACCTGTCACACTGCAATAGCAGGCCTTGTGACAAATCGGACCGCTCTCGCTCGTTCACTCCCCCCGCTTCTCGTACCCCTTGAGCATCTCCTGATAGATGTCGCGCGAGCCGTCGGGCGCGCCGGGGCGCGATCCGCCCGCGGCTGGCGAGCCCATTTCAGGGTGGAGCAGGCGTTGCGCGACCTCGCGCACCGATTGGTGTGGACTCTCGGCCGCCGCGCTGGCGATAACCGGATTCCGGTGATAGGTCCACAGAAGGTTGACCGCGTCCTCGGCCAGAAGCCTGGTTTGGATGAGCCACCAGCACCTCCAGCAGGGGGGCGACGTCGGTCGTGCTGAGGACCGCGGACAGAGCGGAAAGGGCCGTACGCCGCGCGTCAATTGGCTCTGACTCGTTCAACGCCGTCTCACTCGCGAATTCCCGCGCGGCCGCAAAATCGACCACGAACGCGGCATCCCAGGCCGCCATGCGCACTCGTTCGCTCGGGTCATCCAGCAGCCGATCGAGCTCGGCAGCAAGCTGCTCGGTCGCTTCGTCGGCAAGCACCTCCGCCGCGATACCGCGCACCTCATCGTCTTCGTCTTGCAGCGCCGTCAACAGCACGTTGACCCGGTCTGGACCACCGAGCTTGACCTCGCTGTACGGATCCAGCACCAGGATCGACAGCATGGTGGCTCGGGCATAGGCGTCTCCGCGCCGCAGGACGTCGAGTGCCACCACCGCCACGATCTCGGGAGCCGCATCTGCCAGCCGTCGCCAGAGCGCGCCGGCCGCGTTGCTTCCGGCGAGCCACGGTGCCGATCGCAGGAGGTCGTCGACCGCTACCGCGTCGACTACCAATGACGTGGTCGAGTCCCGATGGGAAGGCGCGAAATCGTCGTCATACTCAAGGAGATCACGAGCTAACGTCCCGCGCTCAGCTTCGTCCAGGTGGGGCAGCAATCGACGCAACCAGCGACGGCCGACTGGATCGTGCCGCAGTCGATCGACGATCTCGGAGCGCGTTGCTGGGGGAGATGAAAGTACTCGAGCCCGAAGCTCACCCGTTTCGGCCTCCGTGGTTCCCAGGATCGCTTTGATTGTTGCCTCGACGTCGTCGTACACGTCTGCATCCTCCACTCCGATTCTACCGAAGTCCTGTTCCCTCTCCAGCGAGCGACAATAAAGGAGCAAACGTCTTGATTTCACGCGCAAAAAGGTATATAGAACCGGTAACGTGACACCCGAACAGTACGGGTGATCGACCTCCGGCAGATCGGAGTCCGTGGAATTCACGGAATCGATCGCGCGACGTCGGAGAATTGTCCATTCCTTCGGTGCATGTTCGTGGAGGACGACAATGCGGGGAGAACGCGGGCGGCCGAGAGACGTCGACGAATTTGACGATCCGGAGCCGCGAAGCGCTCGCCGAAAGGCAGATCCCATTCCGAACACCAGTAGCGTGAGAAGCGAGTGGGAATCGACCGTGTGCCCGGAGTGCGGCGCTGAACTTCCAGACAGCACCAACGTGCGGGTACGACGCGCGAGCGACGGTTACGAGGCGCGTTGCCTGGCGTGTGGCGCGGTTGCCGCTCTCTACGTCGACGGCATCTGGAGTTCCTGACTCGTCCGCGAGGTCACTTCAATCGAGTCTCTCGGAGACTAGTGTTCGTGATGCGTCAATCCGAGGCGAGAAGTGCGTCACTTCCTGAACTCTGCTGCTCGCTTCCTTGCGCCGCCGACATGAACGGTGACGGCAGGCGCAGTGATATGACACGCTCACGCCGCCGCTCTGCCTCGAGGTTGCGTCCACGCGCGCTCAGCACGGCAGACAATGAGACCATCCCGACCAAACGCGGTCTATCCTCGCGGCTGATGACCGGGAAACGGGTCAACCCCATCTCGGCCATACGATGGACGACCACACGGAGCGGCTCGTCTGGATAGGCCGTGGCTGGTTCCTCGATAGTCTCGAGCCGCGTCGTGGCTTCACCATCATCTGAGCTGTTCGTACTAAGGAGCTGCAGCTGCGTCGCGGTGACGACTCCGACCAGTTGCTCATCGTCGTCTACCACCGGATAAAGACCCTGCGACAGCCGTGAATCGGACTGGATTCGCTCCTTGATTTCCTCCGGGTTCATTCCTTGCCGCAGCACGACGATGTTGGTGGACATCACTTCCCGAACGAACAGAATCTCGAGCGGGTCGACCGCGTACTCACGGCTGAGATGATAGCCACGACGGCTGATCCGTTCGGTTAGGATCGACCGGCGCAGCGTCAGCACCAGCACCGCGTGGCCGACCATGACGGCAATCAACATCGGCAGCAGAATGTTGGAGTCGTGCGTCACTTCGAGCATGAAGACGATCGCCGCGAACGGAGATCCCAACGTCGCGCCGAACACGGCCCCCATGCTGATCGCGGACCAAAAGCCGTTCGCGACGTGGGGCAGGAACATGGCCTCCACGCCACCGAGCGCTCCGCCCATCATCATAAGCGGCGCCAGGGTGCCGCCTGACGTTCCCGAACTGAGTGAGATCGTCCAGATGATCGATTTGACGATCAGAACGCCGATGATCACTCGACCGGTAACATCACCTTTGACGAGCGCACCAATGGTTGAATAGCCAACACCAAGCGCCTGCGGAAAGATCAGCCCACCGATCCCGACCGCCAAGCCACCGATCGCGGGCCACCACATCCAGTGAATCGGGAGCCGTTCGAACAGGTCCTCGGTGCGATAGATCCCCTGCGTCAGGATCACGCCCATGACGCCGGCCAGCAGGCCAACCAGCACGCAGCCGAGCAGCGCGGGAATGCTGAGCGTGCTGGGGATTCCAGTGGTTGGGAAGAGCGGTCCGGTGCCGATCAGAAACGGACGCATCCCGGCCGCGGCGGCACAGGCGACCCCAACAGGAATCAGGCTTCGCGGTTTCCACTCGAACAACAACAGTTCCGCCGCCAGGATGACGGCCGCCACCGGCGAGGCAAAGGTCGCCGCCATTCCCGCCGCCGCACCCGCCACGAGCAGCGTCTTGCGCTCCGAGCTGGTTAAGTGGATGAACTGTGCCAGCAGCGATCCGAACGCCCCACCGGTCACGATGATCGGCCCCTCGGCCCCGAACGGACCGCCCGTTCCGATGGCGATGGCGGAGGCGACCGGCTTGAGGATCGCGACTCGCGGAGCGATGCGGCTGCCGTTCAGCAAGATCGCTTCGGTCGCTTCCGGAATGCCGTGCCCGCGGATCTTTTCCGATCCGTAGCGGGCCATCACGCCGACGATCAATCCGCCGATGATGGGGATGAAGATGGTCCAAATGCCGAACTTTGCCGTTGAAGGGGGTGAAAGCGTCGTACTGACACGCCCGTAGTAGACCAGGTTGGTGAAGAACCCGATCAATCTGAGCAGGGCGAGCGCGACGACCGAGGCGAATAGCCCGATCCCGAGTGCCACCACGGAGATGAAGATGACCCGCTTGGTGACGGTGAAATCACCGAGCCGTTCGGTCCGAGATGCCAGCACGCCCTCGATCGAATCGGTGCCTCCCAGACGCGAATCACTGAGCTCGATTGAACCCGGTGCGTCACTCTCCGTATCCACCTGGTGTCTCCACTTCTCCCAAGACGTCAATCGTCGATCAGTCGTTCGAGCGCGCGAACCAATTCCGGGCCAATCGAGCGCAACTCTCGGAGATGATGACGCGACAACTCCAAGAGCACCGTGTCTCCGACCGGCGTCATGTCGATGAGCACCTTGCGACGATCCTCAGAAGACTGTCGCCGCTGCACGAATCCATGCGCCTCCAGCCGATTGAGCAACTCGACGGTCGTGTTGTGATGAAGTTGAAGGCGCTCAGACAGCTCGCCGATGCTCGGCTGGACGTCGAGCGGCAGACCCTTCAGGGCGAGGAGCAATTGATGCTGGCGTGGCTCGAGGCCGGCGTCGCGTGCCGCCTGCGTGCTGAATCCCAGGAACCGTCTGATCTGATAACGAAACTCGGCCAGTCGTCGGTAGTCTTCATCAGTTATGGGCGTGCGCTTCTCACTCATGGTCTAAATCTATCGTAATACGATAGAAATTGCAGGTGACCGCCACGCATTGCCTGCTTCATAACGGCTTCGGCCCTGTGCTACCATCGCGGTTGCGGTCGGTCCCACGAGAGCCAAAGGGAGACATCCATGTCATTGACGGACGTGCTCGCGGATTTCGTCACCTCCACCTCCTTCGAAGACATCCCTGATGATGCCGTGACCATGGCGCGACGGTCGCTGCTGGATTGGGTCGGCTCCGCGATACGCGGCGGCACGGTGGAACCAGCGCGTATCGCGTTGACTGTCGCCCGCCGCAACATGGCCGGAGACGACGCTACGGATTTGACGACCGGCGAGCGTCTCTCGACATTGGGCGCCGCCTTCGCCAATGGCGCCGCCAGCCATGTCATCGAGCTCGACGACTCTGCACCAGGGATCGACCTTTCACCCCGCGGCACCGATCATCCCTGCCGCGCTGGCCGTCGCCGAGCGCGAAGGGGCCAGCGGACGCGAGCTACTGCGCGCCATCACGCTGGGCTACGACGTAGCCATCCGCATCGCCGAGGCGGTCAACCCGTCCCATTACCGCTACTGGCATCCGACCGGCACGTGCGGCGTCTTCGGCGCGGCGACAGCGACCGGCGTGTTGATCGGGCTGGACAGCGAGCAACTCATGCAGGCACTGGGGAGCGCCGGGACACAGTCGGCCGGGCTGTGGCAGTTCCTGGCCGACGGCGCCATGTCGAAAGCGCTGCACACGGCACACGCCGCCCATGCCGGTATCGTTTCAGCCGATTTGGCCGCGGCAGGCTTCACGGCTGCGCGCGAGATTCTGGAAGGTCCACGCGGATTCTTCGCGGCCACGGCTGCTTCGTCCGATGAAACTCGCATCACCGACCGCCTCGGAACGCACTTCAAGATCGTCGAGAACGGGTTCAAGCGACACGCGTGCTGCGGCCATACGCACACCGCCATCGACGCCGCGCTCGAGCTTCGCGATCAGTCGGACCTGCATCATGTTGAGCGAATCGAGATCGACACCTACCGCGTCGCGCTCGACATCACGGATCGAGCCGAGCCACACACTCCTTACGAGGCCAAGTTCAGCATCCAATATGCGGTGGCGGCGGGACTCCTCGATGGTCGTGCCGGGCTGGAGGAATTCACCGAGGAGCACATCGAAGACCGAGCCATGCAGCAATTGCTGGCGCGCACCACGGCGCGCGAAGATAGCTCGTTCACGTCCGGATACCCTGGCGCCTGGGCATCGCGCGTGCGTCTGACGAGTGCGAGTGGGGACACTCGTGAAGCAACCGTCAGCCATCCGAAGGGAATGCCGGCTAATCCGATGAGTGATACTGAAATCGAGCAGAAGTTCCACGAACTGGTCGACCCGGTAGTCGGTCGCTCAACAGCCGACGACCTCGTCGCTACCGTTGCCCAGCTTCAACACGGTGCCAACGCCGCGGACCTCATCGTCGCTGTCGGAACACGTTCAGCAGCGGCCGCTGCGCCAGGGTCGGCTGAATGACGTCGCACGACGGTCCGGCGCTCATCATCGTGAGTGGTCCGCCCGCATCGGGAAAGACGACCATCGCCCGACGTCTGGCAGACGAGCTCGGTCTGCCGTTCTTCGACAAGGATTCCTTCAAGGAACTGCTGGCCGACGACCTGCACGTCACCGGGCTGACCTGGTCGAAGACGCTGGGTGGCGCAAGCTTCGATCTGCTGTATCTGATCGCCGAGCGACAACTTGCCGCCGGGTGTTCCGTCCTCCTCGAAGGCAACTTCAATGGCGCCCAACCCACTTCGCGCTTCCAAACCATCATCGAGAAATCTGGTGCGTGCACGATTCAGGTCAACGTGCGTGCAGACGGTGAACTGCTGGTCAAGCGCTATAGAGAACGAGAGGAATCGGGCGAGCGCCACCCGATCCATGTCGATCGTCCCCGGTCTCAGGCGGACGCCTTCCGCTCTGGTCTTTTGCGCGGCGAACTGCCGCCGCTCGATCTCGGCGGCGACGTCATCACCGTCGATACGACCGACTTCGACGACGTCGACATTCCCAATATCGCCGCACAGGTCCGCCAACATCTCAACTGGACGCGTCGGCTCGCCATGAGCGGGGTCGACGAGTAGCCGATGGGACGCGTCCTCGAACATTTCGCGAAGTCGCTGCTTGCCGACGCTGGGATCGGCGTTCCAACCGGCGAAACGGCGTCTACGCCGGAGGAAGCGAAGCACGCTGCGGAGCATCTCGGTGGCAGCGTCGCGGTGAAGGCGCTGGTGCCAATCGGTCGTCGAGGCAAAGCGGGTGCCGTGAAGCTTGTCGATTCGCCCGACAAGGCATATCACGCCGCGGAGTCACTTCTAGGCCGTCGCGTCGGTGCATATCCCATCAATCAGCTGCTGATCGAGCAGCGCATCACTATTGAGCGCGAGCTCTACCTCTCGCTCACCATCGACCGAGATAGCGCTCGACCGCGCATTCTGGTCAGCTCGTTGGGTGGAATCGAGATCGAGGAGACCGCGCGGGAAGACCCGCAAGCGCTGGATCTCCACCGACGTGCTTCCCTCGGTCGGACTGCCCGAGTTCCAGGCACGCCAGCTCTGGCGACGCGCAGGCATAACTGGATCGCTGCTGCCGCGTCTCGGTGCACTGACCGCGAAACTCTTTCGAGTCTTTCGCGACCTGGACGCGTACTGCTGGAGATCAACCCGCTGGCCGTCACCGACTACGGAGACCTCGTCGCCGTAGGCGCCATGCTGGCGATCGACGACGCAGCCCTCTTTCGACAACCAACCCTTCGTGGCATCGTTCAAGCCGGGAGTGAGAAGATCTGGCGGCCCTTGACCGAGCGCGAAGAAGCCGTCAACGCGATCAACGCGGCCGAGCCCTATCGCGGTTCGGCGCGCTATCTGGAGCTGGATGGTGGTGACATCGGCTTCCTCTGCGGCGGCGGTGGTGCCAGCCTGGTCCTGTTCGATAGCCTGGTAGCGGCAGGAGGTCAGCCGGCCAACTACGCCGAATTCGGCGGCAACCCGACCGAGACCAAAGTGGCCGGATTAGCGCGCGTGGTCTTGAGCAAGCCGGGCGTGCGCGGGCTCTTCGTGGCTCACAACATCACCAACAACACGCAGGTGGATGTGGTGGCGCGTGGAGTGGTGCAGGCGTTGAGGGATTGCGGCAGATCGAATGCCCTTCCAGTCGTGGCGCGCGAGATTGGCGTCAACGACGTCGAGGGCAAAGCCATTTTCGAAGCGGCGAGCATTCAATACTTCGGTGAAGAGAGCACGTTGACCGACGCGGCGCGCGCCATGGTCGACGCCATGAAACAAATGTCTGGAGAGCTGGATCAGTGAGCGTTCTCATTGACGCGTCTACGAGATTGGTGGTTCAAGGTATCACCGGCCGCGAGGCGCGCATGGTGACCGAGCACATGCTGGGCTACGGAACCAATGTCGTCGCGGGCGTGACTCCGGGCCGAGGAGCAACGGACGTCGCCGGTGTGCCGGTCTACGACACGCTGGAAGAGGCGATCGATCGCCATGCACCCAACGCGTCGCTCATCTCGGTGCCACCGGCCGCGGTACTGGACGCCTGTCTCGAGGCGCTCAGCCACAACATCCGGCTGCTCGTGATCGCTACCGAGGGCGTGCCGCAGCACGATGCCATGTTGATACTGGAGAAGGCAGTTGATTCCGCCGCACGAGTCGTCGGGCCCAACTCCGTCGGTGTCATCAATCCGGCCGCGCGCGTCAAAGTTGGCGCCATCGGTGGCGACAACCCGGGCCGCGCGTTTCCCGCAGGTCGCATCGGCATCATCTCGCGCAGCGGCGGGATGACGTCCGAGATCGGGTTGATGACGCGCCGCGTGGGACTGGGCGTCAGCACGGCCGTCAGTGTGGGGGGCGACGCGCTGATCGGTACCCCACCCGCCACACTGCTCCCCCTCTTCGAGCGAGATGACGAGACGGACGGCGTTGTCCTCTTCGGCGAGCCGGGTACCAATTTCGAAGAGAACGTGGCCAGAGTCGTGCGTGATCGACGCTTCACCAAACCGCTGATCGCCATGATCGCCGGGCGCTTCACCGAGCGTCTTGCCGGAAGGGACCGCCTTTGGCCACGCGGCGGCCATGATCGAGCGGGATACGGGCCGACCATCCAGCAAGATCGAGCTCTTGCGTGAAAACGGCGTGCTCATCGCCGACGACATGGAGGACCTGCTCCAGTATCTGAGCATGGTCTTCAAGCATCAGCCGTATCTCGGGCCGGAGCAGATCGGCTTCTCAATTAACTGAGCAAGCGTAAGCGTGTCAACGGATTCAGGAGCGGGTGACGGAATCAGATCCGATCGCGTATCTCATGATCGGGCGCGTCTCGGATCGACGCGCGACTTCGACGAAGCCTGCTTCCAGAAACGCCGACGCCAGCCCGGTGAAGGCAAAGACGGGCGGCATTTCCGGTTTGCGCGGTTCGATCGGATAGCCTTCGACGATGCTCGCACCATGCTCAGCCGCAAAGTCGATGGCGGTCTTCAAGAGCCTGACGGTGAGTCCCTGATGGCGATGCGAGCGCTTGACGAAGAAGCAGACGACGGACCAGACCGGCTGGTCATCGACGCGCTTGAGTACGCGGGAACGGTTGAGTGACGAGAATTCGTCTCTTGGCGCCACGGCGCACCAACCCACTGGCTCGTCCCCGTCATACGCGAGCAGCCCAACAGGCTCGACCCGAGGCGACGATATCATGGAACGCGACACGATTAGCCTCGCCTTTGAACCGATCGTATTCGGCTCTGCGTCTGACGCCAATACATGCACCAGCAGCCCCCGACGGCGCCGCGCGGACCGAACAGTGCTTCGAGGTCGGGCCAGTTCTCGCCGGTCAAGGGCGCAATGCGGATCTTCTCGGCGTCCAGCATCATCATTTCAGCATTCCCGCTACCTCAGTTAGCGCTCAGGGCGATAGGCGGCGTCTTGGCCGAAATCTCCGACAAACTCCGGCAGGTTCGTATGCCCGAGCATCTGACGCACGGCCTGCGACTCACCGATGTGGTACCAGTAGTGGTAGATGTTTCGCTGCAGCATCGTGCCGATGCTCTCGTCGACCGGCTTACCTCGATGCAGCAGGAAATCGCGGAGGCGGTCAAAGCTCAGCGTCTCGAAGAAGACGTCGGCTTTAGCCGTGATCGCCGTCCAGTCAGCCCACATGTCGTCGAGTGGCGGGGTCGTCCCTGGCTTGCCGTAGGCAGTCAGGTCATAGGCTCGCTGAGAAACGACTTCCCCCTGCGCCACATCGCACCAGTAGCGCTGCTCCTGCGCAGCCAGATGCCCAACCATCCAGCTGACGCAGTTCATCGGCATGAATCGCTTGCGCGCCTCTTCGTCAGTGATCCCTTCCAATGAGCGCCGGAACTCGCCACGTGCGAACCGCAATTGCGAGACTAGCGGATGAACCATAGATTTCCTCTCCATTCAGAACAGTCGGCGTGAAGCGCATGGTATTTCTGGTGACTCGCCGGGGAAACACCGCTAGGCAGGCATCTGCAGTGGCGGCTCGTCGTCGCGAACGTCAGGTAACGCACGACCGCCGTCCCGGAGCTTACTCACCTGCGAGCCAACCAGGCCAGGGAATCCGGTGATCAGTCCAGTCGCGCCAATCATCATGCGCACGCCGAGCAACGGTAGCAGGAAGCCCGCGGACGCGCCACCAAGCGGCCCGGTGCCCTGCATGAGCATGCGTAGCAGGGCGAAGGTTCGCCCGCGCAGACGCTCGGGGATGATGGCCATACGCAACGTCTGCGCCCAGATCGTGAGTGGCGCGCTGAAAAAGCCGTTCAGTGCCACAGCGATGAGCGCGATCCAGAGGTGACCCATGACCAAGGGGATGAGCGCCAGTCCGGCCGAGAATTGGAACAGGCAAATTGACGATCCGAGCGAAAGCGGCAGCTTGACACTGCCTGCCAACAACGAAGAACTCAGCTCCCCCACGGCCAGCACGCCGAGGAGCAGACCATACGCGGCGGCGCCCTGGCCGAGCGTCTTGCTCGCATAGATCGGCAGCCAAACGAAGAGGAATCCCTGTCCGACGTTGTAGGTCATGAACATCAGCGTGGTCGATAGCAGAATATTGTTCGAAAGGAGCAACGCGAAAGCATCCTTCAGCCGGTAGGGACTGGGATTCGCGATAACAACCGACTCGATTGGAGCGATCGGACGGACCTGACTCAACGCCAGGGCGAAGATCAGGTACGTGATCGCGTCCAGAATCAGCACGTTTGGCGCGTTGATGACCGGGATGAGGATGCCCGCCAGAACGGGTCCGAGCACACCGCCGACCGTGAACCCGAGCATCTCCATCGCGTTGACGGTGATCAACTGGTCCTCACTGACGAGGGACGGGATCAGCGACGGCCCTCCGGCCAGCGAGATCATCATCAGAAGGCCGTAGACGACCGCCACGGCATACACATGCCAGAGCTCGAGCCTGCCCAACGCGTAAAGCAGCGGCACCAACGCCACAGCGGCTCCACGAATGACGTTGTCCACGAACATGACCTTACGCCGCTCATAGCGATCGAGAAGTGAGCCCGCCATCAGTCCGCCGACCAGAATCGGCCCAACGTAACAGACCGACAGCAGCCCCAACGCCCGAGCCGAGCCAGTCTGCTGATAAACGAACCAGATGAGTGCCACGCGCGTCATCGAATCACCCAGCGACGAGAGTGCGAATCCCATCCAGAAGGTGCGGAATGGAGCGTTGCGAAAGACGTCTCCGTAGCGCTGAGCGAACCCGCCTGACATGAATACTCCCGGCCGTTTCACCAAAACTCGCTTCACGCGTTGAATGTATGACAGCGGGATGACAGCAGCGTGTCAGGTATTTGGATTGCCTTGTGGAGGTCGGGAACACCACCATGAAACGCAACGATCGCCTATTCGGGATCCTGCTGCGCTTGCGAGGCGGCCAGGCGGTCAGCGCGACCGAACTGGCCGCCGTCTTCGAAGTCTCACCACGTACGATCTATCGAGACGTGGATGCGTTGAGCGCGCTGGGCATCCCCATCTACGCCGAGCGCGGACGAACCGGCGGGTTCAAGCTGCTTCAGGGCTACTTTCTCCCGGCTCTCGGTTTCACAGTCGAAGAAGCGGTCTCGCTGACGCTTGGAATCACGCTGCTGCGTGCCATGCGCGTGCGGCCGTATGCGAAAGCCCTCGAGAGTGCCGAGCACAAGTTGATCGCGGCCATGCCAGAGCACCTGGCCGATCTCCTCTCAAATGCCGGGCGCATCATCGGTGTGGAACCAGGCCTCGAAGGTGTGCTGCAGTCCGACCTGGGAAATTCGGAACTTCACAACCCTCCGAGTGAGCTCGAACGGAGCGCCATCGATACCTTTCTTAAAGGCATCCTCAGCGGCACACAGGTGAACATGACGTATCGATCCCCGTATCGCGATCGCACCAGCGACATCCCCGCTAATCCGTTGGCGATTTTCAGCGACCGGCAACGCTGGTATCTGGTCGGAGAGAGGGCAGGCAATGAAGGAGAAACCCGGCTCTGGCGGGCGGATCGCGTGCTGTCCATTGAGTCGACCAGCGAACCGGTCGCAAGCGACGGCGAGTTCGACGTTCGACAATTGCTGGGGCGCACCTGGCTTCGGCAAGCGATGCGTCAGTGGATGAGTGAATCACCGGTACGGGTGCGGCTCACTCCGGCGCTTGTCGAGCGCCTTGAGCACGACTGGTATTACAGCCACGCCACGTTTGAGCCGGTTGGCGACGGCGCTGTCATGATGACGTTCGGCGAAGACCGGCAGGAGCACGTCTTCGAACTGCTACGCTGGCTCGGCCCGGGCGCAGAACTGATCGAGCCGGTGACGTGGAGAGCCGACTTTCTTGACCAGCTTTCGGCTATGGCCGCGCCATATCAGAGGCCCTCGGCGCCGTGTCCAGGTGCGTAGATCGGTCTAAATCGGCTCCCCAAGATGCTCCTTGAACCAGTCGAGCATGCGCGCGAGCAGGTCCACCCGATGCGCCGGCTCGCCCAGGAACGGGAAGAGGTGGGCGCCTCCAGGATAGCGGGCGAACTCCACCTCGCAACCGGCCTTCTTCAATGCCACGAACATCTGCTCACCCTGTCCAAGCGGGCAGCGCTCGTCGGCTTCCCCATGGACGATCAGCGTCGGCGTGGTGGCACGATGGGCGAAGCTCGATGGGGAGTGCGCGTCGTACCAGGCTCTGCCCTGTTGTGGATCAGCGCCCCACTGCCGTTCACCAAACGAGTAACCAATATCGCTGGTGCCGTACATCGACTCCAGGTCGAAGCAGGGCGCGCCACAGACGCAGGCCTGGAACCGATCAGTCTGACCGATGATCCAGGAGGTCATGTAGCCACCGTAGGAGTAGCCGAAGATGCCGGTCTTTTCTGAATTGGCGTACGGCCGCTCCAGGACGTAGTCATAGACGGCCATGAGGTCTTCGAAATCCTCGCCGCCCCAGTCCTCAATCACCTGCTGAGCGAACTCCCGCCCATACGACGTCGATCCACGCGGATTGCAGATGATGGTCAGGAAACCGTTGGAAGCGAGCACCTGCTGAGTTGGAAAGAAATCGTAGCCATACTGCCATTGCGGGCCGCCGTGGATATCCATGACGACCGGGTACTTCTTCGACGGATCGAAATCCGCCGGTTTCAGCAGCCAGCCCTCAACGGTGTAATCGCCGCGCTGCACTTCAAAACGCTCCCAACCAACGGCTGGGTGTTGCGCGAAGACCGCTTGGCCGTAGTCGGTGATCACATTGGCAGAATCCGCCTGCACGTCGTAGACGAACACCTCGCCGTTGCTGTCGAAGCTCGTGTGCCCCTGCACCGCGAACCGTCCAGCCTTATCGACGCTCAGGCCGCTCAGCGTCGCTTCGGTCGTGTGAACGGTTTCAATTTCGCCACCATCGACCGCAATGACGAGAAGCCCGCTCGCTCCCCCATGAACCGCGCTGAAGATTGCCTGGTTGTCGTCGAGCCAAACCGGCTGGGCCAGTGCTGATGAGGCGATGTGCCCACCTCCAGGCAGAACGCTGAGATCATCAGTGATGCGTTTCGTGCTTCCGGCACCGAGGTCATACACAAAGAAGTCGGTCTGTGCCGAGGAGGTGGTATCGCCGGTAAAGAGGATGCGGCGGCCATTTGGAGACCACGCCCAGCCATCGACCATGCCGTCTCGTGGTGTGATGAAGGTCGTCTCGCCCGACTCGACGTCGACCAGAGCGAGCCGCGAATGCATGCCACTGTCGAAGATCGTCCCGACAGCAAGTGAGCGACCGTCGGGAGACCATCGCGGAACGACGTGATCGATCGGCTCCGACGTAAGCATGCGCCGTTCGCCGGATTCGACGTCGACGACGAAGATCTGAGAGCGCTTGTCGCCGACGTAGCCGTCTCCGTCACTCTTGTAATCGATACGTCGCGTGACGCGAACCCGCGCGGGTTCATCTTTCGCCGGTTCTTCGCCCTCCGGGTTCTCCGGATCCCACTGGGACATGAAGGCGATGCGGGAGCCGTCCGCCGACCAGCTCGGGCCGGTGATTCCGCCATGGTACTCAGTCACCTGACGTGCTTCGCCAGGAGCTCCCGTGGACATTATGTAGAGCCCTGGCTTGCCGGAGCGATCAGAGACGAACGCAATCCGGCTGCCGTCTGGCGACCAGCGTGGGCTGCCGTTGCGTTGGCCAGACTGAGTCACCTGGCGACGATTTCCGCCGTCCATGTCGCATTGCCAGATTTGACTCTGTGGCTTCTTCGATTCCTGGTCGAACTCGGTCAGTACGTAGATGATTGACGTGCCGTCAGGTGACACCTGTGGGTCATCAACCGTCGCGAATCCATAAACCAGCGTTTCAGGCGTCAACGGCGACGTCATCGCGTACCCCTTTTCTGATCGAGTCTTGGAGGGTGTCAGTGGGACTCTCCGAGAGAGCCCCACCGACGAGATCGAACGATGGTGATCGTTAGGCTGGTTCGCCCAGATGGTCCTTGAACCAGGCCAGGCATGCGCGTCAAGCACGTCTTCACGGTGGGCGAGGGGACCCAGCGCGGCGTGAAGCAGTGCGAACCGCCGGGATAGCGAGCGAACTCTACCTCGCAGCCAGCCTTCTTCAGCGCCACGAACATCTGCTCACCTTGCCCGATCGGGCAGCGCTCGTCCGCTTCTCCGTGGACGATCAGCGTCGGCGTGGTGGCGCGATGGGCGATACGTCGACGGGCGAGTGAGTGGCGTACCACTCCTTCGAGACGTGCGGCGCGCCGCCCCACTGCTGCTCTCCGAAGGTGTGGCTGATGTCACTGGTGCCGTACATCGATTCCAGGTCGAAGCACGGAGCGCCGCAGACGCACGCCTGGAAGCGATTGGTCTGCCCGATGATCCAGGA
This sequence comes from uncultured Chloroflexia bacterium, assembly GCA_963815715.1. GTDB lineage: Bacteria > Chloroflexota > Chloroflexia > Thermomicrobiales > Thermomicrobiaceae > CALAGB01. The sequence continues at coordinate 668,973 of CAWFHU010000003.1, forward strand.
CGTCATGTAGCCGCCGTAGCTGTAGCCAGCAATGCCGGTCCGCGACTCGAATCGACATAGGGCAGTGTCCTGCGCCTTGTCCACCACGGCCATCAGATCGAGATAATCTTCACCGCCCCAGTCCTCGGTCACACGCATCGTAAAGTCACGCCCGTAGGAGCTCGAGCCACGTGGATTCGAGTAGATCACCACGAACCCATTGGTCGCCAGAGACTGATGTCGTCGGGGAGAAGCCATAGCCATAAAAGCCGTTGGGGCCTCCATGAATCTCGAGGACTGCCGGATAGCTTCTTGTTCGGGTCGAAGTCGGCGGGCTTCAGCAATCCAGGCCTCGATGGTGAGGCCGCCTCGCTCGACGTCGAATCGCTCCCATTTCGCAGCGGGGGAATCGGCAAGAACCTCCTGGCTGTAGCTGGTGATGACGCGGGCGGTGTTGTCGTTGGTGTCGAAGACCGAGATCTCGCCCGTCGCCTCCAGGCTCGAATAGCCCTGCACCACGTAGCGGTGCGCGTCGTCGGTGCTCAACCCAGAGAGTACCGCTTGCCAGCCATGAATCGGCTCGACCGATCCGGACTCCGCATCGATCACGCTCAGGCCGCTGGCACCGGCACGCATGGCGTGGAACAGGACTTGACGATCATCCAGCCAGACCGGCTGAGACGGGAGCCGACGAACCTGCCGCGCCGCCGACCGGCAATGAGGGCAGGTCGTCGGTCAGTCGACGCATGTCGCCACTGCCGACGTCGTAGACAAAGAAATCGAGCTGGTGCGTCTGTTGCGTGTCTCCGGCAATGATGATCCGATCTCCGCTCGGCGAGAAGGACCAGGCGCCGACGACGCCTTCTTCAGGTCCGACCATCTTCATGTCGCCGGAATCAACCGAGACCAGACCAAGCTGGGAGCACATGCCGTTGCTGTTTGGGATCTGTACCGCTATCGTCTTGCCGTCCGGCGACCACTGCGGGAAGTAGTGATCAACAGCCTCTTTGGTCACACGGCGACGCTCGCCTGAGTCCACGTCGACGACGAAGACCTGAGTGCGCTTGTCATTGAGATAGCCACGGCCGTCCTGCTTGTAGTCGAGGCGTCGGGTGACACGCACCGGTGCCGGAGCGTCCGCTCCGGCAATGATGATCCGATCACCACTGGGCGACCAGGACCACGCGCCGACGACGCCTTCTTCAGGTCCGACAATCTTCATCCCGCCCGAATCGACCGAGATCAACCCAAGCTGAGAGCACATGCCGTTGTTGCTCGGAATCTGTGCTGCGATCACCTTGCCGTCCGGCGACCATTGCGGGAAGTAGTGGTCGACCGCATCCTCAGTCACGCGTCGACGTTCGCCGGACGCCACGTCGACGACGAAGACCTGAGTGCGCTTGTCATTGAGATAGCCGCGGCCGTCCTGCTTGTAATCGATGCGACGAGTCACGCGAACACGCGGCGGGTCGTCCGGGTCGGGTTCTTTTTCGTCGGGGTTCTCCGGGTCGACCGTCGTCGAATAGGCGATCGAGGATCCATCCGCCGACCAGGCGAGATCGTGTACCGGCTGACCGTGATGAGTCAGCTCGCGCGCGTCACCGGGCTGGGCGGCATCGAGGAGGAAGACTCCCCCCTTGCCAGCGCGGTCGGAAACGAAGGCAATCGACTTTCCGTCTGGCGACCAGCGGCCGCCACTGTTCCGTTCACCCGTCTGAGTGAGCTGACGGGCATCGCTGCCATCGACGTTACAGATCCACAGATCGCTCTTGACCTTCGCCGTCTCCGGGTCCGCGCTAGAGAGCGTGTAGATGATGCGATCTCCCGCCGGAGAGATCTGCGGATCCCCTGCGCTCTTGAAGCCGTAGACGAGTGTATGTGGGCTCAGTGGGTTAGACATGATTCCCTCTCCACACCATTACCGAGTGCATTAGCCAATAGAGCGATCTTCGACAGTCGCGGGGTCGGTGTCAACATGTACGGCTGGCCGATGAGTGCGACTCGCCGGTGGTCAATCCACACCCGCGACGACTCGACCCAGTCGGTCGAACGTCGAGACGCGCAGACGCTCGACGAAGATCGTCGAATTCGGGTCGGAATGGCCGAGTTCGCCAGTCGAGGTAGCAGTTGTAGGCTTCGTCGTCTGCCGCGAGCCGCTGCAGATACGCGGCGAGTTCCGACGGACCGGCAAAGTTCGTCACGTCGATATAGCAATCCAGCGACGGTGCGAAATCGGCGACGTTCGGTGCGCCGAGGTAGACGGGAACCGAACCGACCATCAAGGGCTCGAAGAATTTTTCGGTGACATAGTCCTGGCTGATCGAGTTTTCGAACGCCAGGGTGAAGCGATAGGCAGAGATCGTCTCCAGCTTGGTTGGCTGCCCGCGATCGTCGACAAACGTGCGGTTCTGCATGCACGCGCCGTATGAATCGACCGGTAAATGGCGCATCAGCTCGCGCACGTAGTCCGTTCGACCGCTGTGATCGCGCCAGTTGGAAGCGATGTAGACCGCTGGAGCCGGCTCGGTCTTGGGTTTCGCTGGCGTTTTCATCGCCTCCGCGACTGCCAGATTGAGATAGGGGGAAGGCACGTCGGAATCGAGCCGGTAGGTCATGGTCAGGTCGAACCACGCCATGAAGGATTCGTCCTGCAGCTGCGGGTAATTGACGTCGCTCTCCATCGACATAGCTACCCAGCGTTGCCCTGGTCGTTTGACCGCGTACATCGGCTTGGGCAGTGAGGGGATGTGGAAGACGACGACGTCGGCTTCGTCGTATCTATCCCGGTCGAACGTGAGCTGGCAGCCCCCGCCGATCGGACCCTCAGGTGGCAACGACACCCAGTCCGGATTGAAGAAGAGGATGAGCGGCGTTTTTGCGGTCGCGCGGGAGTTGCGACTGGAGCGCAACCTGGACCAGATCGAACTCACCCTCGCGCCGCCTCAGGTGCTGGAGCGCTGGCGACGGTTGACGAAGGCGCCGATGCGTTCCTGAGATTCGCCGGAAGTCCCCGCGCGTTCGACGAACTCCCGTTGCAAAGCGTCAATTTCGTCAGGAGCCATCTCTCGGCCAATGGCATCGAGCAGCGTCTTGGCCGCTCCGACGGCAGTTGGCACGTTGGCGATGATTTGACGAGCCTCTTCCAGACACCGATCTACTACAGATCCTCCGGCAGGCACGACCCGGTTGATCAGCCCCATGCGCAGGGCTTCAGTAGCATCAAATTGTCGACCAGTGAAGAGGATCTCCTTGGCACCGGCCACGCCCACCAAATTCGCCAGACGGCGCAGTTCGTCGACGCCCAGAACGATGCCCAGCTTGGCGGCCGGAATGCCGAAGCGCGCGTGCTCGTCGGCAATGCGGAGGTCGCAGGCCACGGCCAGTTCGCAGCCGCCGCCGATGCAGTAGCCATGAATCATGGCGATGACCGGCTGCTCGACGGTCGCGAGCGCTGCAAAGGCATCCTCGACGGCCGAGTGGTAGGCTGCCGCGCCTTCAGGCGTCTCGCGATGGCTCGCCATCTCATGCAGATCGGCACCGGACGCAAAAGCACGCTCTCCAGCGCCTCGAATCAGGATGACGCGCGTCTCACGACGAGCGCCGAACTCGCGCACGCTGGCGGCTACCTGCTGCCACATTGAGAACGTGAGCGCGTTATGCCGCGCCGGACGATTCAAGGTGATCAATGCGATGGCGCCGTCGTCGAGCGTCTCGGTCAGGATCTCGCGCGCCTCGTTCGCGTCACTCATGAGGCGCTCGCCGTCGCGCGACGCGATCAAACGCTCGGCGCTGACGACACCCGGATCCGTGCCGTGCAGCATCAAGTTGGCCGCGCGCTCCGCCGTTCCGGCGCCCATGCCCATCCCTTCTCCAGAGAAGCCGACCGCGAAGAAGACGTCGGGCATATCCGGGAGCGAACCGACTAGCGGCAGATGGTCGGGCGTGAACCCCAGAATGCCGCTCCAGCGGCGCTCCACCGGCACGCCCTTCAGCTCCGGAAAGTGCTCCGAGATGAAGCGTTCCAGCTCTGCCTGCAGTGCGGGGTTGGTCTGGACGTCGTTGTATCCGACTTCGGTTTCGAGAAACTTGTTGCGCATGCCGCCCATCAGGAAGCGCCCGTCGGGAAGTTGCCGGAAATATTGATAGCCCCACTCGGCACTGACCGGCACGTCCAGGAATCGCGGGACCGGTGCCGTCGCCAGCATCTGCGCCCGCTTCGGCGCAACCAGCTCTTTGAAGAAGGGGTGCAGTCCCTGCGAGAAGGCGTTGGTGCAGAGGCAGACCTGCGCGGCCCGTACCGTGGCGCGCTGCCCACGTACGATCACGCCGTGGGTGGACGGCTCCAGCTTCCAGACGGCGCAGTTCGGCATGACGGTCGCGCCGCTGTTCGCCATGATCTCCGTGACCAGCCAGTAGGGCTGAGTGGCCATATCGTTCGGCTCGTACATGGCGCCGTAGAAGCCGTGGTTGGTCGGGTCGTGATCGAAGAATTCGACGGCGTAGCCATCTCGCTGCAGCGCTTCAGCCTCTTCGACGAACTCCCGCTGCTCCTCTTCGCTCACCGCGAAGATCATGCTGCCGTTCTGCTCGTACCAGACGCCATAGTCGTCGAGGAACTGCTTGATGATGGCGCGGTTGCGCAGCCCCAGATCGCGTATCTCGCGCGCGGCTCCGGCGCCCAGTTGCTCGATCTGCTCGTGATAGGTCGGCTCGAGCAGGGTGGCGATGAATCCGGCGTTGCGTCCCGAGGCGCCCAACGCCACGTCCCGCGCGTCCAGCACGACGACCGACTTACCAGCCCGCGTCAGGAAGGTCGCCAGCGAGCTGCCGACGATCCCAGCGCCCACGATGCAGACGTCGGCTTCCTCGTATCTGTGTGGCCGCCCGTCCCAGATCGACGTATCCTGCCAGATCGAAACCGTGCTCATCGTTGCGACATCCTCACCGACAATCACCTCTTCTCAGCGCAAGGATAACGCGACCCGCGTTGAAGGATGCGACCTGTCAATCGAGGATCAAGCGTGATCGCTGAAACTTAGCGGCGTCGATCGCCAGTACGAGCAGATCGATCAGGATGAGGACGACGACCGCCCCCACCGTGATCCGCACCAGACTCAACGAGTTGAACCAATGGAGCAAGTGGCTACGAGATTGCGAAGAGAGTCCCTTGAAACCGAAAGCGACGGCAAACGTAATGGCGACCCAACCAATAGTCAGCTGCTGTTGCGCCTGCCGGACCGTTGACGCCCTCAGGGAAACGAGCACTCCAACGCCGGACGCCAGGATCGCCATCAACAGGCTGATCACCACCACGGCAACCGCCCGGTTGGCGGGATAGAGGAGGAGCTTGCCCCCACCGGCGGTGAGATTCACCGCAATGAGGCCAATCAACAAGCTCGCTATGGTCAATCCCCATGAGTAGATGACCACCGTCGTCATCTTGCCGACCAGAATGGCGCGATCCGAGAGGCGGCTGGCCAGGAGCGTCTCCAATGTGTGTCGTTCACGCTCGCCGGCGAAGGTATCGGCCACGATGCTGAGTACCATGAAGACCGAGATTATCATCCCGAGAAAGATCATCGTGTAGGAATCAACCCAGTTCTTGCCCGCCTGCAGTGGTATGAAGACGCCGTAGATCGCGAGAAGAATCAACGGCGCATACTTGCCGCGGCCTGCGCCCGCCAGCAACTCGTGCGCTTCCTTCCAGACGACGGCGCTCACGTCTCGAATCATGCTTCGCGCTCCATCAACGCCAGGAAGGCCGCCTCCAGGCTGGCCGCCCCTTTGCGTACTTCCTCGATATCGCAGCCGGATTCGACCAGCAGGCGCACCAGCGGCGCGACCGGATCGTCGCCTCGCAGCGAGATGTGCAAATTACCGTTTTGCGCGTCGACGTTTGCCACTTCAGGCCGCAGCCGCAGCTCCTCGAGAATTCCCGGACTGAACCCGCTTCCGGCCACTTCGACCTGCCGCCCTCCGGCGTGGCTGCGCAATCCGGAGGGGGTGTCGACGGCCAGCAGCCGGCCTTGCCGGATCACGCCCACTTGATCGCAAAGCGCCTCGGCCTCCGGCAGATTGTGCGTCGTCAGAAAGACCGTCACGCCCTCACGGTCCGCCAGCGTGCTGAGGTCCTGCCGCAACGCCGCCGAAGCGACCGGGTCCAGCCCGGCGGTCGGCTCGTCCAGAAAGATGAGATCGGGCCGATGGAGCAGCGTGCGCGCGATAGCCAGCTTCTGCTTCATGCCGCGGCTCCAGGTGCCAACCTGCTCGGCGCGGCGCTCCCACAGCCCAAGATGCGTCAGGAGCTCCTTGACCCGTTCCCTGCGCGTAGTCGGCGTCATTCCCCAGACGCGAGCGTAGAACTCCAGATTGTCTTCTGCGCTCAGACGTTCGTAGAGTCCTGACTGCTCGAGTAAGGCCCCGGTGCGCGCACGAATCGAGTCAGGGTCCGAGCGGGTGTCGAATCCGAGAACCGTCGCGCTGCCGCGATCCGGCTCGAGTAGGCCAAGCAGTAAGCGGATGGTGGTCGTCTTGCCAGACCCGTTTGGACCGAGGAAACCGAAGATCGTGCCGGTGGGGACTTCGAGCGAGACGTCGTCGACGGCGTGAACGTCACCAAAGGAGCGGGACAGCCCAAGCGTATGAATTGCGATGCAGGACATCTGTCAGCTTTCCAGAATTCACCAATTTAACGGCGCCGTGGAGCGAGTGGAGGTGCGGACTCGCGCCTTCGAGCGACCACGGTGCGGAAGCTGACCTGATCATAGCAGCGCAAGCGGGCGGCGAGGACATTTCAGCTACCTGCGTTAAGGTTCTACTTTCGAGAATCGAGATCTGCTTGACGGCCGATTACCTCATCTCGTACCGGCCGCTTCGCTCTCTGACGCAGATGCGGTAGACGACCGCCTGGTGGTTCCCTGCGTGCCCCACGCTTCCCGGCGCAGGACGATCCGGATGCGGGGTCGGCATCGTCTCACTCGTCGAGCCGAGATAGGGGAGGAAGCGTTCCATGAGCAACTCCATGGCTCGGGATGCTTCTTCGCCGATCAACTCCTCGAAAGTGCCATGGATGATGACGCTTTGCCACGTCGACATGTTCTCGACGTGCTCGACCTCGAAGCAGACCTCGGGATTCTGGCGCATCATCTGTATCTTGCTGCCCTCGCTCGAATGAGCGTAAACGCAGCCGTGAGAGTACGCGTAGGTTACCGGCACAACATAGACCTTACCGTGCGCGTAGCAGCCAAGGTGACCAATCATCTCGGCCTGGAGTAATCGTTCCATTTCCTCTTTGGTCATCTCGCCGATCATGATCAATCTCCTTCTAAACGCCTCGGGCGTTCGCGCCGCCTGTATCAGGGTCGCTTGCCGGCGGCATGTGCCACGATCTCGTCCCAACCGAAACGACGGCAATGCGGACAGCGGAGATATTTGTGACCGCCGCGCCGGCCGATGCCCTGCGGGCTGATCAGGTTCAGCCACCACGGAATCTGAAACATCTGCTGGCAATCAAGATTGCTGCAGCGGTAATCGAAGCTCTCGGTATGCCAGTGCACGAGGTAGACGAGCCCGCCGATGACCAGCGCCGCCCAGATCAACGGGCCGATAGGGACCGCGAGCGGGATAAAGACGATGGCGCCGATGATCGTGACTGTCAGAAAGACCACCAGGCGTAATGTCGCGCCTTGCCATCCTGCCCACGGGTCGGTGTGGTGCCGCAATGACCGTCTCCTGCTTCCTCGCTGTCCGTTGCTGCCACGTCACAGCCAAATGTAACGAGCGAAGCGTCAAAGGGAGGTGACGAACGAGGGCACGCCGTAACATAAGCGTGACAACAGGAATGTGCTCACCTGTCGCTCGCCGCCGTTGATTCGGTCCACGACTATAATCGTTGGGCCGCAACACACCGTTCTCACTCTCTATGGAGATGGCGCATCACGTTCAACATCCTGGAGGCTGCCATGAGCATGTGGGCACAGGGCGACGCCTATGAACCGTACATTGGTCGCTGGAGCCGACTCATTGCTCGCGAGTTCGTGGACTGGCTTGGCATGCCATCCGGCGGGCGTTGGCTCGACGTGGGCTGCGGTACGGGAGCGCTCAGCTCGACTATCCTCGAATTCGTCGAGCCGAGGAAGGTAATCGGAATCGACGCCTCGGATGCCTACGTGCTGAGCACCAGCGAACGGATCAGCGATGCACGGGCCGAGTTCCGACAGGGCGACGCGCAGGCGCTTCCGTTTGCCGATACAGAGTTCGACGCGGTCGTCTCGGGTCTGGTGCTGAACTTCCTGCCCGATCCGAAACGGGGATTGGCCGAGATGATGAGAGTCACGCGATCCGGTGGCGTCGTCGCGGTCTACGTTTGGGACTACGCTGGCGAGATGCAGTTGATGCGGCACTTTTGGGACGCGGCCGCAGCCCTCGATCCCGCCGCGGCGGATCTCGACGAAGGACGAGTCTTCCCGCTTTGTCAACCCAACGCGCTCGAACGACTCTTTCGCGACGCGGCACTTGCTGACGCTGCGGTGCGCGCCATCGACGTCCCTACCGTTTTCGCAGACTTCGATGACTTCTGGACGCCGTTTCTGGGCGGGCAAGGACCGGCACCGGCCTACGCCATGTCGCTGAACGAAGAGCGACGCGTCACGCTGCGAGAGCGCATTCGCGAGACATTACCGGTGCAACCTGACGGTTCCATCCACCTGATCGCCCGCGCCTGGGCGGTGCGGGGGACACGCATTGGATCCAGATAAGCGAACCGACCTCAGGTTCACCGAATTGGCTCGGGATGAGACGAAACGTGCTAAATCTATCGCGCGGGCTTGCATGCTGCGCCTAAAGCATTTTTCAGAGCGGTTGCCCGCGGGCAGAAGCCGCGGGAGTACGTGTCCTCGGTCGTCGTCCGAAGGGCGTCATAAATGTCGCCCCTACGGAGAAACGTCGTAGGGGCGACATTTATGACGCCCAGTTGACGCTGCTCTGGGCAATCCTTCCGCAAATTGCTTTAGACCGAGCAGACGCTACTGACTTGAATGGACTGCACGTTGGGGTCTGACCCACATTTCAACATTTTCTACGCATTTCGTGGAGCGAGTACTTCTCAAGAAACGAGCGAACGTCAGCTTGAGGACAACCTCACTCGAGCGCTGATCGTCACCCTCAACACGATCCGGCACTCCCACGCACGTCGAGATTTGTTGAGAGTACTCGGAGTTCCGGAGACGAGCGTGGAAAAGCCGTATCGCTGCCGATTGCAGGTCAGCAATGAGGACGCGGATTGGCCGCCAGTGAGCCGGCGCCGTTTGCTGGTGATCCATGGAGGTCCTGACCTGAAGATTCGACAATCAGAGAGTCAGACGGTCGCGGGTCGTGCCGATGCAACCATCGCGTTTGGCGACTTCGTTTTAGCGATCGAAAGCAAGCTGGGCAACGAGGTCACTCAGGCTCAACTCGATCGACACATCAAGACCCTATCGATCTCCCAGAGTCCACCTGGGCAAATTGCGTGGACTACGATTTCTAAAACGCTGAAGGCTCTGGCTCGGCAATATGTCCGTGAACCAGTCACGCATTTCGTGCTCGCACAATTCGAGGAGTACTTGAATATGAGTGGATATGGCGCGCTCTCAGGAGATCACTTCGCATTCTTCGCTCAACCGGACACGGCACGAGATCCACTGGTGAAGGATGGTATTCGCCGCGCGCTTGGTGAACTCGGCAGTCGGGTCAAGACCGATCTTGAATCCGACTGGGAAGTACATGTCCTGAACATCACCAAAGGCACTACTAGCGGGGGAGTACTGCTACGACCGATCGGCAACAACAACGAACCGCATCTTACGATTGGAATCGACGCAAGCGGAATCAATCTCTTCGCCAACGTGGAACTTCAGTGGTCGTACCAACAGTTCATACGATGTTGGACGAAGTACCCTGATGGACTGATCGAGTTCATCCTAAAACTTGGAGGCGCCGCTGTTCGAGACACAAACGACATCCCTTGGCGATTCAACGTCATCCATCGTGTCCCGCTAGCACCACGAAAATACCACTATTGGTCGGGCACCGACGTGACGCTAACCGTCATGAGTTCGTGGGAGACGCCGTTCCTGCAGCAATTCGTCGAGAATGCAGTGAAACCACTCGACGATGAAGCTGCACCCGAGATAACCATTGTCAAGTCGTATCCAAGTTCGTCTGCTCTCCACCATGAGAATCTGCCGGAGATGCTGAGCAAGGATGCACTGGAGCTGAAGCCATACTTCGAATGGCTTGGAGTTGCGCTCGATTGACCGTTCGCAACGCGCACCGCTGCGTGTCGACGATAATGTGTGAATATGGACAGGGAACAGGACCACTCATGCGCGAAATCCACATCAGCGAGATAACCGAAGCGGTGAAGAACCTCTGTCTTGAAGCCAACTATGTGATGGGCGACGACGTGCGACAGGCGCTCTCGGTGGCGCAGACACGCGATGTCTCCCCGCTCGGTACAGAGGTGCTCGGTCAGATTTTGGAGAACATGGCCATCGCCGCAGAGGATCGCGTGCCGATGTGTCAGGATACCGGCACGGTCGTGGTCTATAGCGCCGTGGGGCAGGACGTGCACATCGTCGGGGGCGGCTTCGAGGATGCCATCAACCGGGGCGTGCATGAAGCCTACGATGTCGGCTACCTACGCAAGTCGATGGTGGCGCACCCCTTCACCTCACGCACCAACACGCGCGACAACACCCCAGCCGTGATCCACACGCGCGTGATCCCCGGCGAGAAGATTCGCCTGGCAGTGCTGGCTAAAGGTGGCGGTGCCGAGAATATGAGTCGACTGACCATGCTGACTCCGGCGCAGGGACGGGAGGCGATCAAGCAGTTCGTGCTCGAGACGGTGAAGATTGCCGGGCCAAACGCCTGCCCACCTGTCATCGTCGGGCTGGGCATCGGCGGGACGTTCGAATCGGTCGCGATCCACGCCAAGCACGCGCTGTTGCGGGACATCGGCACCACGAACCCCGATCCCGAGGAAGCAGCGCTCGAAGAGGAACTACTGACCGAGATCAACAAGCTGGGCATCGGTCCGCACGGCTTCGGCGGACGCGTCACCGCGCTCGCGGTACACGTCGAGTCCTTCCCCTGCCACATCGCTAGTCTGCCCGTCGCGGTCAATCTCCAGTGCGGTCCGGCCGCGCGACACCGCGTCATCGACCTTTGACGAGCGGCATGGGGGAACAATTGGAACCGAAACGCATCACCGCTCCGCTCGATCAGGCGACGATCGACGATCTGCACTCAGGTGATCACGTCCTCATCAGCGGCACGTTGCTGACGGCACGAGACGCTGCCCACAAGCGCCTGGTCGAAGCGCTCGAACGGGGAGAACCGCTGCCGGTTGATCTGACGGGTCAGGTCGTCTATTACGTCGGACCGGCGCCGGCTAAGCCGGGACAGCCGATCGGCTCGGCCGGTCCGACGACGAGCGGTCGGCTCGACCCCTACACGCCCGCGCTTCTCGAAGCGGGCATGCGCGGGATGATCGGCAAGGGTTACCGCAGCCCAGAGACGCGCGAAGCAATAGCTCGGTATGGCGCGGTCTATTTCGCCGCGCTGGGCGGGACCGGAGCGCTGCTGGCCAAGCGCATCACCTCAGCCGATGTCATCGCCTACGAGGACCAGGGGACGGAAGCCATCCACCGGCTCACCGTGGTCGATTTCCCTGCCATCGTGGTCAACGACCGCTACGGTGGCGACGCCTACCAGGACGCGTTGAATGAATATGCGGAGGCGTAGAACCAAAATCGAGTCCCGAATGAACCTGCGACGACACCTGCATCGCGGCCACATAAACGGGCAGTGTCTGGCCATCAGGCAAAAGGCGGATCGACGCGGCCAGTTCCTGGAATGGACCGTGGTGAGAGCAAAAGTCCTGGCGGCGTTTTCCTCCCGCGAACATCGTCGTTGCCGCCAGGGTCCATGCTTGCGGGTGGGCAGAGATCGCTTGAGATCTCTGCTTATCCGCGAAAGCGCAGGCCGGAATTCGCAGCGTGAGTTATGGATCGGCCCCAGGTTGACCGTCTGAACGTGTGATCACACGGACGCGCATAAAGTTTCCGTCATGACCAATCATTTCCAGCGTGAGCGCTGGCAACGCTCGACATTCCGGCGGCAGTTGCCTCGACGAGATGACGCTCGTCGGACGACACCGGCGTCACGTGCTCGTTCGGTTGCATTGGCACCTCGACCTTGAGCTGCACCAGCGACGGCGGGAAAAGCAGGTCGAGTGTCCAGTCAAAGGTGACGCGGAGCCGCTTTTCCCAGCGAGGCAGCTGCAAGAGATAGTATGAACGCCAGAGAAACCAGGCGATAGGACCGGCAAAGTCAAGACTTCGACCGGGAAGATTGAGGTCGACTGCCGCCGTGCGATGCCCCAGGTCGACCATCTGGCCACGGGTTCGGTAACGCATGCGATTCAAACGCTTACCTTCGAGATGTGCCGCGATGTTGCGGCCCACGAGTCGCGCCTCACGAATCGCATGCTGAGCTGTTTGCGGATATGGCTCACGATTGTGTGGATCGATCGCCCGGGCATTGTCACCAACAACCCAGACCTCGGGATGCGATGGGATACGGAGAAACTCATCGGCTTCGATGCGCCCCTGTCGATCGTGCGGCACGGTCAACGTGTGCAAGAGCGGATTGGGCTGAATTCCAATCGAACTGATGATCGTCCGCGCCTCAATCATGGCGCCGTCATCAAGGTGCACTCGGTTCGGCTCAACACTGGTGACGCGCCGGCCGAGCCGAATCTCGACCCCACGACGGGTGAGAAGCTTAGCTGTGTACCTCGCCAGACTCGCCGGCAGTTCCGGAATGAGCCGCTCTCCGCTATGTACGATGACCAGCCGCATCTCCGTACTCGACAATGTGTGATAGCGACGGCTGGCGCGCATCATGAGGTCGCGCACTTGTGCGGCGATTTCCACCCCATTGGTACCACCTCCCGCGACCACGACCGTGAGCAGGCGTCGCCGTGCATCGGGATCAGTCTCGATATCCGCCTGCTCGAGTACGTCAATGAGGTGGTTGCGCAGTCCAAACGCATGGGAGAGGCGCATCACGTCGAAGGAATGCTCAGCCAGGCCGGGGATTCCATGCGTATTCGGAACGCCGCCAAGCGCGAGGACGAGATAGTCGTATTCCAGGGTACGCAACCCCTGACGGTCGTGAAAAAGACCGTGGCGGATGGTCACTCGTCGCCGCTCCAGATCGATTTCGTTGACCTCCCCGACGTAGAGCGAAATATCCGGCACCAGAAGCCGAATCGGGGTAAGAACGTGTTCGGTGTCTATCTCTCCAGAGAGGATCTCCGGCAAGAGTGGATAGAAGACGAAGAAATTGTCGCGATTGACGACGGCGATCTCGGCTCGCGTGCTCCCAAGCCGCCGCCGCAGTTCGAGCGCTGTGTACGTTCCGGCAAAGCCACCCCCGAGGATAAGGATCCGCGGTTTGCGGGCGCCGTTGGTCGTTACTGTAGACATTTTCAATTCTCCAGAATCGAGGTTGGGCACGTCAGTGACGTCGTCGTCAGCGATTCAGTCGCTGGTCGTGCCGGACCGTTCACAATAAGGCATCTTCGGGAGACAGATCTCCGAAGTAGCCGCTCACCTCTCGCAGCACGAGCTTTGGCGCAGTGACCGCGGCGTCGTGGCTTTGGTTAGGGAGGATGACCACCCGACTGTGCGGCAACGATCCGTGCAACACCTGCGTCGCCGCGTTGTAGACCGGCAGCGTCTCGCTGCCGATCAGAAAGAGGATCGGCGTGGTCAAGCCGCGAAATCGAGCGGGATCGAAGCAATAGCTCCTGACCGAAAGCACCTCTCTCGGAATCGTGTTTGCAGCAAGGACCCGAGCTTGCCAGCTTGGGAGAGATTTGAACCGGTTCACGTCGGCGGCTGGCGTTTGACCCACTTGATAGAGCATGAGCAGCGCTTCTTCAGCCTTGCCATCACGGAGGAGCGATTCATACTTCGCCAGAATGTCGGGCGGATACGACACTTCGATCGTGGTGTACATCGGTGGTTCGTACAGGATCAACTTGCGGATATGAGACCTGAAGGTGACGGCTTCGAGGGCACACAGCGCCCCGTAGGAGTGCCCGAATACTGTAACTGGCTCACGAATGGAATTGACCAGCGCAACGACGTCTTCAAACTCGCGTTGCAGAGCGTAGGGTAGTGTGTCGCCACTCTGACCGCGTCCGCGCCGATCGACCGCGTAGACGGTGAAGTCTGTTGCGAGTATCGGAACGAGAAGATCCCAGTACGAGTGATCTATCCCGGTGCCATGAACCAGCACAAGCGGCGGACCCGTCCCGCTGCGCTCATAGGCGATACGGGTGCCATCTTTCGATATGACGTGCTTCATATTTCTAACCTGCTTCTGTTGTGCATTTCATTGCTACCGTGATGACCCAATAACGTCGAGTTGAAGTACGCGCGGGCGGCCGCCACTCCGGCAACCGACCGCGCCATACGTTCTCGATCCAGTGTTACCGCTGCCCTCAGCTACGCCCTCTGACACGTCGGATCGGCATGACAATGAGGAGGACTGAACCGACAGCGATGACGATTCCGATTGGTAGAAGGCCGCCGGCGATCCAGGGTACGGAGGGTTGGGTCGCAGCCGATTCCGCCTTACCACTGACCGACGGTGATCCGTCGGCATTCATCACGACCAGAACCTGGCCCCCCTTCTGCTCCTGCGCCTTGAACTCGAGCGTCTGCGTGCCCGTGCCCGTGGTCTGGACCGTCCACGGTATGGCCTGTGCCGGTGGCGTGGCTGGCGCATGTCCGTCATGTTGCGTGTAGGTAACGTGGTAGTTGGACCCTCCGTGGACTGTCGCGAACTTGACATCGTTCAGGTAACGCTGCACGTCTTCGGGCCGAGCCATACCCACGAAGATCGGGGTCGATACATCGCTTGGAGTAACGCGAATTCGTACCTTCTTCACGTTCTCGAGCACATAGGTCTGCGTGCTCCAGTCATTGGGTTCGGAGACGACGGCATACGTTTCGGTCTGAAACTCCCCGTGGCCCAGGGCCAGCCAGCCGCCATCGCCGGCCGCTTCACTGGCCAAATATCCGCCGCCTGTGATGAGAGCAAGCGAGATCAAGACGAACACGGTTCCCGTCACGACGGATAGGATTCGGCCAACGGTCCAACTCAATCGCGATCCGCCAGCGATTGATGACGTGTCGAGGTTTGGACGTACTGTCGCGTTCATTGTGTGCACTCCTTGGGATTTTGGGCGGCGGCGCAGCTGCGCTTTTCACCCGTGGCTAAGTTTCTCTATCGTCCATGCTAGAAAACCGACGATTTCGCTTCATCACTCAGAGGTGGAAGCCACGGTGGAATCTTTGACATCCTGGGTGGCCGCAAGACAAGTCACGGGCGAGCGATGCCGTTGGTCATCGGCGGGATGTTCTGATTGAGTCGAAAGAGGTTTGCCGGGTCGTAACGCCCCTTGATCGCCGCGAGCCGGTCCCAGGTCGCTCCAGGGTAGGCCGCACGAATCCGCGCCACGCCCTCGTCTGCGAGGAAGTTGGCGTAGGCCCGGTCGGTCGTCCCTTCACCCCGGGAGAGCGCCTTCGCGAACTCGCTGACCCAAGACTCCTGCGGCGCCGCCTCGTCGGGGTGCCCGTAAACAGCGGTGACGCTGACCATGAGACGCGCGTCGCGATGAGCGAAGGCGGTGGCGTCGGCCGGTACTCGGGCCATCGCCCCGCCGAGCACCCGGATCTGAGTCGCGGCCATCTGGGCGGTCGATGCCCGAAGGTAGTCGAGGATCGTCTCGGCCGCGCGCTGATCTATGTCGTCAATGAATATCGTGCGCCCCGAGGAGACCGGATGGAACTCTCCCTGCTCGGATGGGAAGATTGCCGGATAGGGCTTCGGTCCAGTCATGTCGGCAAGCGGCACGACCAGCGCCCGGAACGGCGCGACGGCGCGCTGGCCGGCTTCGACCTCGCCAGCATAGACCAGCATCGCCATCACGATGAGCTGGCCATGCATCTGGGCGGGGATGATGGGCAAGGGCGGCGCCTTCATGACATTGGCGATGGTCGACAATTCCTCCGGCGCGGCTTCCGCGGCGGCGACGAACTCAGCGATGACGTCCGGCGTCGCCGGCAGTATCAACAGGCCGCCGACCACGGTATCAACCGGATGCAGACGGTACTGGAACCGGGTCACGACCCCGAAATTCCCGCCGCCGCCACGGATTGCCCAGAACAGGTCCGGATACGTCTCGGCATCGACCCTCCGGAGTTGTCCATCGGCGGTCACCACATCGGCGGCCAGAAGATCGTCGATGGTAAGGCCGTGCTTGCGCACCAGGTAGCCGATGCCGCCACCCAGCGTGATCCCGCCGATGCCAACCGAGCCGGTGTCGCCGAACCCGGTCGCGAGGCCATATGCCCCGGCAGCGGCGGTGTATTCGCCAGTGGTCAGCCCGGCCTCGGTCCAGGCGGTCCGGCGCTCGGGGTCGATCTTCAACTCCCGCATCTCCCTGAGATCGAGGACGATGCCGCCGTCTGAGACGCCGTGACCGGCCGAGCTGTGCCCACCACCGCGGATCGCCAGATCTAGCCCAGTCTCACGAGCCAATGCAACGACCCGAGTTACGTCGCTCGCATCAGCGACCCGGGCGATCGCCAATGGTCGCCGGTCGATTCCGCCCACAAAGACGGTACGCGCCCGGTCGTATTCGAGATCGCTGGGTATGATCACCTGACCCTTGAGGGAGGCGCGCAGCGTCTGGACTGCGATCTTGGTGGATTCCGCGTCGCTCGTGCGTTTGCGCTGCGCGACGTGAGTGTCGACTTCAGAAAGTACGTGTTGCATGTTTCTAACCTACTTTCGTGGTGAACTGTGGTTGGCGTGGACTGACTATTCCTCGGCGAGATCAACAGTCGTCATAGCTGGTCGAGTGAAACGTTCCTTGTCGGGGTGTCTTTGCTACCGCGCAACGCCAGTTGGTAGAAGGTTTCCAGTGCGGCGTCGATAGGGTTGTGCTGCGGCTTCCCCGACGAATCCAGCTTGTTCCAGCGCTGAAGGTTGAACGCGACCGACATCTGTCGCTCGCCGTCGGCGCGGGTCATGCTCATCGCTCCGGCACCCCATACCGATCCGTCATGGCCCCAGAAGGTACCGCAGCCAGGAATCTCGAGCCTGTGTAAGCCGAGTCCGTAATCGATCTTCTTTCCCTCAAAGGAGATAACTGGGACCGTGCGCTGCATCTGCATCAGTGACGATCGGTCGACGATCTCGCCGGACAGCAACAGTCCGAAGAAGCGGTTGAGATCGGAGACTGTCGAGGTCAAAGACGCTGCCGGACCGACCCACGACATGTCATAGATGCTGTAATCCCGAGGCGGATCGATCATGCCGAACCATGACTCGTAGATCAGTGAATGCGGCCCGTTGATGTGCGTCCCGGTCGGGAGTTCGGTGTGTTTGAGTCCAGCACGCTCGATGACGTTTTGAGTGATGTACTCCTCGGCGGTGATTCCGGTCACCTGCTCCAGCAGCTGACAAAGGATCAGATAGTTTGTGTTGGAGTAGACTCCCGGTGTACTACCAGGCGTGCCGACGGCACGCGCCGCGACCCCTAAATTGATGAGATCGACACGCTGAAATTGCGTGAACCGGTTCGCGTCCATGCTTTCCGGTGTTGTGCTCGCAATTGTGGGAAATGCCCTAAGTGAGGAGTACGCATAGGGTAGGTAGTCCGCGAGGCCGCTGGTGTGGTTGAGCAACATCCGGACCGTAATGGCGTCCCCGCGTTCACCGGGGACCAGCGTTGGTAGATAATGGCCAACCGGCGCATCGAGGCGGATCTGGCCTCGCTCGACCTGCTGCATGACCGCGGCGGCCGTGAAAGTCTTGGTGATGCTGCCGACACGATGTCGCATGTCGGGAGTGACCGGACGGCCCGTCGTGACATCGGCGAGCCCGGCCGCGCCGCGCCACACACTGACGCCATCACGAACCTCGGCGAACACGCCCGGCATTCCGGCGCGGTGCACATCGTCCAGTGCGGCTGAGAGTTGCGTTGAATCAAGCGGGTTATTCACGACAGCTTGGGTATTCTGCATGACGCCTTCCTTTCATCAGGATGTCGCTGTGCCCGGCATTCACCGGGCGAAGCGGTCACTGCATCTCAAGGTAGGCGTCTCGTTGATATGAGGAATCACTCGAAGGTGGAAGGCAGGGTGGAATTTCTTTCCACCATGGATCACGTGGAATTCAGAAATAGGGAATCCGCTCGCTACTAAATGTCGAGAGGGAGATCCTCGAAGCCTGGCCTACAACACGACAGGCGGACTGGATGGGTCATCCAACAACCCGAGGTCACGCGCACGGGCTGTTGCCTCGGTCCGGTTGGTTGCACCAAGCTTTTCGAAGATGTGAGAGACGTGCTTTTTGACGGTATCGACGGTGACGTAGAGTGCGTCGGCGATGTCGCGGTTCGGTTTACCTGCCGCCACGTGGTGCAGAACTTCGAGCTCTCGCTCAGTCAGTGTTTCGACCAGCCCTGGAATACCGACTCCCCGACGCCTCCCGGTCGCGCCAGCAGGGCCAGCTTCCGGTTCGAAGGCGCGCATCAGTCGGCCAAGGTAGCTCAACGGAACATCCCCAACCGCCGTTGGCTGGGTCCGTTGCAATGAAACAAACCTGCGAAGCAGATCGCCCATTGGCTGTCCCTCGTCGGCGAAGACCCGAATGTAACCCTGGGGCTGAGCCAGCGTGAGCGCCTCGGTCAAGCTCGCCAATGCCGACGTCTCGTCGCTCGCCGCGGCTGCCGTGACGGAATAGAGCGCCCGGTTCTCGATGACAGTGCCGAATCGACCCTGCGCAACTGCACGCTCGTGCATCCGGTTCAGCAGATCGAGAGCCTGGTTGAGCCGGCCCTGCGCCAGGAGCACACGCGCCAGGATGAGATACTCCGGCTCGCGTGGATAGCTCGGGCTATCATCCGGTTTCAGCCCGCGATCCTTCGTCCAGCGGATAACTCGTCCAAGGTCACCCTGTTCCAGGAGGAATCGCGCTCTCAGTTCTGGAAGCGGATTGAGCAAGCTTGTCACTCCGACGCTCTCCGCGATCTGAGGAGCCTTCTCAATCGCTTCGAATGCACCAGAACGATCCCTCTCGGCCAGCCGGATCCGCGCGAGCGTGGCTAGACCGGCGGTCAACGGTCTGCGGTACGACAGCTGCTGACAGAGCGCGAT
Organism: uncultured Chloroflexia bacterium; assembly: GCA_963815715.1. GTDB lineage: Bacteria > Chloroflexota > Chloroflexia > Thermomicrobiales > Thermomicrobiaceae > CALAGB01. The sequence goes on from CAWFHU010000003.1 coordinate 688,238, forward strand.
GCCCTCGGTGGCATGTTCCAGCGCAGCATCGAGGTCGCCCCATTGATACGCCAATTCAGCCAATCCAACGTGAGCGATGCCGGCGGCCGCCACAGGCGCACGTTCGGGAGTGGTTGAGATTTCAAGCCCCTGACGGTAGGTTTCGAACGCCAGGTCCAGTCGACCACGGGCGCGCTGCACGTGGCCGATCAGCTCCATCGCCCGCGTGGCTGGGTAGATTTCGCCCAACGACTGAAGATAATGGAATTGAGCCTCAAAGGCCTGCTCGACCTGACGCACTTCACCGCTGAGGAGCTCAATCGTACACAGATGTACGCGGACGATTGACGTCAGCACGGATTCTGTCTCACCGAGCGCTGCCAGGGCCTGACGATCGAACGCGATCGCGCCTTCGGCATCGCCGCGAAGCTCAGCGATATAGGCACGCCAGTACGCGACTGCCGCAGGCATGTTGGCGACGAAACTTGCGGACCCGTCGCCTGACGTCTTGGCGAACTCAGCCGGGGTTTCAGCGACGGCCTGTTCCGCGGCGTCCAACGCCCGTTCAACCCCGTCAAGCCGGCCGCGCGAAAGTTCGAGGTCCGCTTTGGCGAGCATTAGCCCTGGCCGAGAGGCAGCCACGTCTAGCGGTAGCGCCGCGAGCCAACGATCGAGCGTGACCTCCTCGTTTCGCAGAAGAAGATCATCTACTTCGCGCTCGATTATCCTGGCTGCCCATTTCGGCTCCCCGGCCGCCAGCGCGTGATGGATCGCGTCGTCCGTCATGCCGTTTCGCTCGTACCAGCCGGCCGCGCGGCGGTGCAGATCCCGTATACATTCGGGACGGAGTCGCTGGAGTCGCGCCTGGAGCAGATCGGCGAACAGCTGATGGTAGCGCCACCAGCTGCGGAACTCGTCGAGCGGCTCGATGAACAGGTTGGCCCTATCGATTACCTCGAGCATGGCCTTGCTGTCGTTGCGAGCGGTTACGGCATCGCAGAGTTCGCCCGACAAGCGTTCCAAGACCGACGTCTCCGTAAGAAACGTTCGTATCGCATCGGACTGGTGCTCCAAAACCTCTTCGGTCAGGTAGTCAAGAACATAGCGATGGCGACCGGAGAAGTTCTCAACGAACGCGGTGGCGTCAGTTCGTCCTTCGAGCGCCAGCGCGGCGAGCCGCAGACCGGCCGCCCATCCCTCCGTGCGCTCCACCAGTGTGTCCATCGAGGCATCGGCAAGCGGGATGTCTCGTCCGAGTAATCGACCCACCAAGGCGACCGTTTCCTCTTTGGTGAAACGCAAATCGTCGGCTCGCAGCTCGATGAGCTGACCGCCGGCCCGCACGCGCGCCAGTCGCAGCGGCGGATCGACACGGCTCGCCAGGACAAGATCGAGATGCGGCGGCCGGTGTTCGACCAGCATGGTGAGAGATTCGTGGATCGCGAGTGAGTCAATCACGTGGTAGTCGTCCAGCACGAGTGCGAGCGCACCGGCATCCGGATTGACCGCAAAATCGTTGATCAGGCCCGTCACGAGCCCGTCAACGGAGGGGGACGCGGTCTGATCCGTGGCCGACGCGATGCGTTCGATCGTTCCCGGACGAAAGCCGTCCAGAGCTGCCAGCACGTAGCGCCAAAACCGCATCGGGTCGTTGTCGCCTGGGTCGAGCGACAGCCAGGCGACGGGGCGTTGCCGCGCCCAATCAGCGAGGAGGCTGGTCTTCCCTGAACCCGCCGGGGCACTGACCAGGATGAGCCGGCTCGAGAGCCCTTCGTTGAGCTTTTGAATCAGACGAGAACGAGGTATGAAGCTTTCCAGAGAGCAGGGCGCATAGAGCTTCGTCGCCAACAGTTGGTGGTGACCGCTGGCGGCCGGTTCTGGGGAAGTTAACCGTAGCGATCCGAGCATGGCGCGCCCAACCAGTCGCTCCACTTACCGGACGACATCAACACTTAGTGTAGCACTCAATATTGCGGTGGACATTCAGCGTCACGGATGGCGTCTGGGTCCCGCTGGAGCAGACTGCTCCCCTACATATCCGAATTTGACGCGCTTTGTTGGGTTTTGTGCTGCCTGCCAAATGGCCAACTGAGGACTATTCCTCCTGCGGGCCTAGCCGCGGGATCGCCGGCGCCATTCCGCGCTTGTAGACCATGATGGTGCGATTGAAGGTGATCACGACGGTGCCGTCCTGGTTGTAGCCGGTCGTCTTGACCGTCACGATGCCGACGTTCGGGCGAGACTTCGACTCGCGCTTGCTCAGCACTTCCGACTGCGAGTAGATCGTGTCTCCCTCGAAGACAGGGTTGGGCAGGCGCACCTCATCCCACCCCAGGTTGGCCATGACGTTCTGCGAGATGTCAGTGACGCTCTGACCAGTGACGAGCGCAATGGTGAAGGTCGAATCGACCAGCGGTTTGCCGAACTCGGTCTGCGCCGCGTAGTGATGATCGAAGTGGATCGGTGCCGTGTTCTGGGTCAACAAGGTGAACCAGATGTTGTCGGTAGTGGTGACGGTGCGACCAAGCGGATGTCGATAGACGTCGCCGACCTCGAAATCCTCGAAGAAGCGGCCGATCCAACCCTGTTTCTCGGTCATGGGCTCCCCGCAAACGTAGGGGCAATCCTCCGTGGTCGCCCTCAGCCGAAGGCCGGTAGACATGGTGATCTTTCGTGATCCGCACGGAGGGCAGACACGGGGGTCTGCCCCTACACGCGACGTCCGCTCTTGCAGTCTGCTCGGCTCAAATTGCTCCAGTCTCGCGCAAGTTCTGCGATCTCACCATCGTCGTAGCCAAGCTCGGACAGAATGGTGTTGGTGTGCGCTCCCAGCGCCGGAATCGCACCCATAGCGTAGTCCATGCCGCTCATCTCCACCGGCGGCAATAGAGCGCGCAGGGTGCCAACCGGCGACTCGATCTCGCGCCAGCGGTCGCGCGCCGCCAATTGCGGGTGGTCGATGAACTCCTGCACAGAGTTCATGCGCGCGTTGGCAATCTGCGCCTCATCCAAACGCGCGACCACCTCGTGTGGCGGTCAGTCCGGCAAAGACCTGGTCGATTTCGGCGTGGAGCTCTTCGCGATGCTCCACGCGCGTGCCCGCGGACGAGAACCGCGCATCCGCCGCCACTTCGGGCCGCTGCAGCACGATCTCGCAGAACTTGATCCATTCTCGCTCATTCTGCACCGCCAGATTGACCGCGGCGCCGTCGCCGGCCGTGAACGGGCCGTAGGGCGCAATCGACGCATGGCTGGCACCGTAGCGGCCGGGCTGCGCGCCGCCGTAGGCGGTCAAGTACATTGGATGACTCATCCATTCCCCGAGCGTGTCGAAGAGCGCCACCTCCAGCGCCGCGCCCTCACCGGTCCGCTCACGCTGGTACAGGGCTGTCAGCACGCCCGAGTAGGCGTACATTCCGCCTGAGATGTCGGCCACCGAGATGCCGACCTTGGCCGGCGTCTCGGGCGTGCCCGTGACCGAGACCAGCCCCGTCTCGCACTGGATCAGCAGGTCGTAGGCCTTCTTGTCGCGGTACGGACCGGTCGAGCCATAGCCCGACATGGCGCAGGTGATCAGACGAGGATTGGCCGCTCGCACCGTCTCGGAGTCGAAACCCAGCCGATCGACCGCGCCCGGCGCCAGATTGTGCAAGAAGACGTCGGCCGTCTCGAGCAGCTTGCGCAATATCTCCTTGGCCTCTGGCTGCTTGAGATCGAGCGTCAGCGATTCCTTGCCGCGGTTGAGCCAGACGAAGTAGCTGGCCAATCCATTGACCTTGTTGTCGTAGCCACGGGCGAAGTCGCCACTCCCAATGCGTTCAATCTTGATGACCCGGGCACCCAGGTCGGCCAATTGGCGGGTTGCGAAGGGCGCGGCGACCGCCTGCTCCAGCGCGATGACGGTGATCCCATCCAGCGGCCTCATCAGAAAGACCTCGGCATTCCGAGTACGTGCTCGCCGATGTAGGAGAGGATCAGGTTGGTCGAGATCGGCGCCACCTGATAGAGGCGCGTCTCACGGAATTTGCGCTCGATGTCGTATTCGGCGGTAAAGCCGTAGCCACCGTGCGTCTGGATGGCCACGTTGGCCGCCTCCCAGGAGGCATCGGCCGCTAGCATCTTCGACATGTTGGCCTCGGCGCCACAGGGCTCGCCCCGGTCGAACATCTCGGCCGCCTTGAAGCGCATCAGGTCGGCGGCACGCACGTTGACGTAAGCGCGGGCGATCGGGAACTGGATGCCCTGGTTCTGACCGATCGGGCGGTCGAAGATGACGCGCCCGTTGGCGTATCGGGACGCTCGCTCGATGAACCAGTCGCCGTCGCCGATACACTCGGCGGCGATGAGGATGCGTTCGGCATTCATGCCGTCCAGGATGTAGCGGAATCCGCGCCCTTCCTCGCCGATCAGGTTTTCGGCTGGGATCTCCAGATCGTCGAAGAAGAGGGCGTTGGTGTCGTGATTCATCATGGTCTGGAGAGGTTGCACCTCGAGCCCGTTACCGACCGCCTCCCGCAAATCCACCAGGAAAACCGAGAGCCCCTCGGATTTGCGCTGGACCTGATCGAGCGGCGTGGTACGGGCCAGCAGGATCATCAGGTCGGAGTGTGGTACGCGGGAGATGAAGACCTTCTGGCCGCGGATCACGTAGCGATCGCCTTTACGTGTGGCGGTGGTCTTGATCTTGGTGGTGTCGGTGCCGGCGTCCGGCTCGGTCACACCGAAGGCTTGCAGACGTAGCTCGCCGGTGGCGATTTTGGGAAGGTAGCGCTGCTTCTGTTCTTCAGATCCATGCCGCAGCAGCGTCCCCATGGTGTACATCTGCGCGTGACAGGCGCCCGCGTTGCCACCCGAGCGATTGACCTCTTCCAGAATAATCGACGCCTCGGTCACGCCGAATCCCAGCCCGCCATATTCCTCAGGTATCAGGGCGCCCAGGAAGCTGGCGTCGGTCATGGCCTTGACGAATTTATCAGGATAGGCCCGCTCGCGATCGAGCTCGCGCCAATACTCGTTGGGGTAACGTGAGCAGAGCTCACGTACCGCCTTCCGCAGCTCGTCATGGAGCTGTTTGGTCTCGACCACTACCCTGTCCTCTTTTCATGTGAGATCGTTGATGGACTGGGGCGTCATGAATGCCGCCCTCACCCACCGGATTACTATAAACCTACGGCAAAAATCGCGGAGGGATCGACGGCTAAGTCTTTTGCTCGTAGCTGGCCGTGACGACGGTGTGTAGACCGCCCCGCACGTTGAAGTCGCCGGTCACGGTAGCTCGGCGCGGTGAGATGGCGCTGACCAGATCATCCAGGATGGTGTTGGTCACCTTTTCGTGGAACGCGCCCTCGTTGCGATATGACCAGAAGTAGAGCTTGAGCGACTTGAGTTCGACGCAGAGCTGATCCGGCACGTAGTTGACGGTGATGGTGGCGAAATCAGGCTGACCCGTCATCGGGCAGACGCAGGTGAACTCGGGCGTCGAGATGTTGATCTCGTAGTCCCGCTCGGGGTTGGGATTCGGAAAGGTCTCGAGCGTCTTGCTCGGCGAAGATGGCATCTACGACTCCCTGCTCGGCAATCTGGCATCGGCGTTCGAGAAAAGCCGCGCGACGCGCAGCTTCACAAGTATACGAGGCGGTCGGTCCAACACATTTGTCGGGACTATCCTGACGAATCGACTGAAGCACTTGCGATTCCGCTCTGCGGGCGGCATGCTGTAGACTGCCTGAGGTTGTTGAGAAGGAGCAGGGGCAGAATATGCGTGGAATCGAACAACACCGGTTGACCAGCAAAGAGCGCAAGGTCGTCATCGGCGTCACGATCTTCATGATGCTGCTGCTGGCGGTCTGGATCCTGGCCATCATCTTGATGCTGCCCAACCCGAGCCAGGGAGTAGTTTAGAACAGTCACACTTTCCCATCCGACTGCGCACGACACGCCGCCCCTTGCTGGGCGGCTTTCCCTTGTCTTGATATCTATGTCTGATCATCTGTTGGGACGTCTAGCGGATCACGAGGAAGTAGACCGCGATCAGCACGACCTGCAACACCAGCACGATCGCCATCTTCAGTAAAAAACTCCGTTTGGCGGTCTTGTGGTGCACAAGCCGCATGGAAATCAACGCCCCTGGACTTCCCCCGATGAGCGCGATGCCCAGCAGCACGCTCTCAGGGACGCGCGCCCAGCGACGTCCCGCCACCGACTTGTCGTAGGCGAAGGCAATGAACGCCGTTAAGTTCGTTGCGATCAGCCAGCAGGCAATGAGCGGCAGGAACGGCAGCCAGACGAGCGCGACGAAGAGGACGACTGCCACCGCGCCGAATACCAGCCCGTAGAACCCAAACGGATTGACGCGCCGTCGAACGGGCTGCTCGGTTCTCTTTTCATGCGGTAGTTCTGGACGACGAATCATGCCGCTATCATCGCAGATTTCGCGATCGGTCGCCGCTCGAACGACGGCAGGATTGCAGTGAGTCTCGTCGGTAAAGGGATGAAAAAAGACTTCCCGAGTGTCGATACTCGGGAAGTCATCATAGTCGGTTGACTTCAGTTAGTCAGTCGTCAGCGAATCGATTGCAACGCACCTGCGTAGCGCTCCGGCAGAGGCCCTTCCCGAAATTCCACGTTGCGCGCGTCCTCCGGGATCTCCACGATCTGTGTGAAGCTATTTGTCGACGGCTCCACGTCGGTCGGCTCGACGTCGTAGGTGGTGTTGCCACGATGAGCCGTATAGCCTCGCCGGTGATACCCGGCACGAGTCTGCTCGTAGTCGACCTTCACGCCACGTGCCTTACGACCCGAACGCTTCTCGAAGTCGCCGACTTTCCAGTCACGCACCTCACCCGCGACATAGACACGATGTACCTTCGGATACATGGCCGTGCCGCCGCCACGCGTCTGTTGCTTCAGCTCATAGGTGACGTAATACTCGTCGGCCGTGCCCTTATACTTCGACTCGGTTGAACGATAGCGAGTGTCGCTCATGGTTAGCTTCCCCACGATTCATCGTAGTTGGCCTCGGTCCCGATCTCCTCCGCCTGATTGTTGATCTTTCGGGCAGTCTTTCCGAACTCCTCCTCAGCAGCCGAGCGGATCTTGGAGACGTCCTTGCCGAACTTCTCCTCCCATGAGGGTGCATGCGAGAGCGTGATCAGATACCCTGCTCGCCGGTGAAGCTCGGTCAGAGCCGGCCTCGAATCAGCTCGATCGACGTCCTTGCGGATATCGAGGAAGACCTCACGAAGATCGGTAACGCTGTCGATTTCGCCGTAAACGTTTCGTTGGTTGGCCATAATTTCGCTCCTTTCAAGCTGAAAGGTCCACTCAAGAGAGGCGCAAAGAGCGTTCCATTCCGGCCAACATTCGCCGTTTTTCCCGTATCGATCGCGAAACAACGAAGTCCCCGACCCCCACGTCGCGATTCGCGACAGAAATGGGAATCAGGGACGATATCAGACGTTACCCAGCGAATCCGTGCTGGTTCAGGCCAAACTAGTTGCCGGCCTTTCGTTCGTACAGCATGACCGAAAGTGGCACGAAGATGACGAGTATGCCGAGGCCCCAGATCAGCGAGTGCCAGGCATACGAACCGACCGGTTGACCCAGAATGTAGGCACGAATGGCGTTCACGACCTGGGTCATCGGCTGATTCACGGCGAACGACTGCAACCAGCTCGGCATCGTGCTGGTCGGCACGAACGCGCTCGAGGCGAACGTGAGCGGGAAAACGGCGATGAACATGCCGGCCTGGACCGCTTCCGGAGTCCGCAGCAGCACGCCGGCGGTCACACCCACCCAGGAAAGCGCGAATCCGAAGAGGAGGAGCAGCCCGAGTCCCGCGAACCAGCCGGCGATGCTGCCATGTGGACGGAAGCCCACCGCCAGCCCGACGATCAGCATGATGACGACCGCTAGGACGCCGCGCAGCAGATCGGTCAACGTTCTGCCTGCGACAACCGCCGAACGAGACATTGGCAACGAGCGGAACCGATCGATCAGCCCAAGCTTGAGGTCGTTCGACAGGCCGATGCCGGTGCTGAGTGACGAGAAGACGATCGTCTGAACGAAGATGCCGGCCATCAGATAGTTCACGTAGCTCCCACCCGGCACGTTGATGGCACCGCCAAACACGTAGCGGAAGAGGAGCACGAAGAGGACCGGCTGCACCGTAACGTCGAGCAGCAGTTCCGGATTGCGTGGAATGTGTTTCAAATTGCGCTTGGCCATGATCCAGGCATCGGCTACCGCCCAGGAGAAACGCTCCCAGACGCTGACGCTGGCTGGAACGTGTTCGCGCACCATCGAGGCGCTCATGCTGCTTCTTCTCCGATCTGAGACTTGTCGCGATCACTGTTTGGCAGCCGGGACGTTCCCATGTCGTCGAGGCCATGCCCGGTCAACGAGAGGAAGACGTCGTCCAGTGTCGGCCGATATAGGCCGACGTCGTCGAGATGCACTCCGGCGTCGTCGAGCTCCAGCACGACCCGCGTGATGAGCCCCTCCTCGACCGCCACCGGCATCGTGATGCGTCGCCGGTCGTCGCCCACCTGCACCATGCCAGAGCCGAAGCGGTTGAGGACCTGCATCGCGGCACCGACGTCGCTGCCCGCTGAAAGCTGAACCATAAGTCGCTCGCCGCCGACCTGAGCTTTGAGCTCCGCCGACGTACCACGAGCGATGACGCGGCCCTCGTCGATCACGGCGATCTCGTCCGCGAGGCGGTCGGCCTCGTCCAGGTACTGCGTCGTCAGCAGCAACGTCGTGCCTCCGGCAACGAGCTCTTCGATCAGGTCCCACATGCCGAGCCGGCTGCGCGGATCGAGACCGGTGGTCGGCTCATCCAGGAAGAGGACCGGCGGCGAGGTGACCAGGCTGGCGGCCAGATCGAGTCTGCGACGCATGCCGCCTGAATAGGTCTTGACCATACGATCACCCGCGTCGGTCAGGTTGAAACGCTCCAGCAGCTCTACCGCGCGTCGACGAACGTGAGCTTTGGGCAGGTGGTAGAGGCGGCCGATCATTTCCAGGTTCTCGCGCCCGGTGAGGATGTCGTCGAGCGCGGCGTACTGGCCAGTAAGACCAATGCGGCGGCGCACTTCGTCTGGATGCTTGAGCGCGTCAAATCCAGCTACGATGGCTCGGCCGGAGTCCGGCTTGAGCAAGGTGGAGAGGATACGCACGGCGGTGGTCTTGCCCGCACCATTCGGACCGAGCACCGCGAGGATGCTCCCCTCCTTCACCTCGAGGTCGACGCCGCGTAACGCGTGCGTCGATCCGAAGTGCTTTTGCAGTCCTTCTGCAATCACTCCATATTCAGAACTCACGATGCTACCTCCGGAAGCTCACATGCCTAACGGCGATACTTGACCAACTGACCGTCCGGTAAGTACACTAGTCACGGTAGGTGCTCTCGGGGGAGCGCGCCGCCTACTAACCGGTCGGTAAGTAATGTATCGCTCAGACACCCGTTTGTCAACCCCAGGGAGTTGACGTACTGGTTTACGTCGAGCCTGTTCACAGTCAAGGAACGGTAGAGACCCAATGAAAGCGGAAACTGGTGGACGAGAGCGTGTACTGATCGAGGCACGTCGACTCTTCCTGGATCGCGGCTACTCCGAAGTTTCAATGCAGCAGATCGCCGATGCGGTCGGCATGACCAAAGCCGCGCTCTACTATCACTTTCGCGACAAAGACGACCTCTTCGCGTCCGTTGTCGTGCGCGAGATGACGCGACAGCGCGAGAGCATCGAGCAAGAGATCAAACGGGGCGACACCCTGGATCGGACCGTCGAACGCATCGCGCGACTCTACTTCGACCAGCTCAGCCCTGACAGCCTGCGCATGATGACTGATTTCAAATCCCACGTTCCGGAGAGCCGCCACGAAGAGGTTCACGCTGAGCTGGAAAACTTCGTCAATTCGATCACGACGCTGTTCGATCGCGCCGCCGAACGCCACGAAATCCGCGACATCCAGCCGCGCATGGCTGCCTTCCTCTTCTTCCATACGTTGGTTGGGTACCTGATCAACTCGATACGCGATCCGCAGCTAACGGCGCCAAGTGATCCGGAATCCGCGGCCAGACTCGTCGCCTCCGTCGTGCTGCATGGGATCGCCGCGCCGGAATCACATCCTTCGGTTACCGACGACGTGCGCTATCACGAACCAGCCGCCGCGACTGGTGGCGACACCGACTAAGGACGAAGATTCAGCCAGCGTTCATCGACGCGTTCGCGCGGGGCTGAACGTCCGCGAGGAAACGTAGGGGCGGCTCCGCCGTGGTCGCCCTTCGGCCGCAGGCCGACGACCGCGACCATTGCCGTACCCGCTCTGAAAAAGCAACCGCCAGCAACCCCACCGCACTCCAATGTCCGGTTCGCGCCCTCTTGACACCAATTGCGTCCTGATTTAGCTTAGCAAATAAGATACTTAGGCGCTTGTATTTCTTATCTTCGAGCATCCTTCTCTCACTCTGAACGTCTCTGTACCACTCGTTGACCACCTTTGCCCGATCAAATGAAGCGGTCACCCCTCTTGACAACATTAACCGAAGCCGTATACTCGGTATCGAGTATTTGATCAGGAGTATTGATGGCCAAACGTAAAGTCTCCAATCCGCTCGCGCTCGCGGTCCTCGCCTGCCTCTACGAGAAGCCGATGCATCCCTATGAGATGGCGACCACGCTGCGCAATCGGGGCAAGCACGAGAGCATCAAGCTCAACTACGGCTCCCTCTACAGCGTGGTGGAGTCGCTGCAGCGCCACGAATGGATCGTGCCGCAGGAGACGGAGCGGGAGGGGAGGCGTCCCGAGCGAACCGTCTATGCGCTGACTGACACCGGCCGCGAGCAGTACTTTGACTGGCTTAGCGAGCTGATCGCGGTACCGGTCAAGGAGTACACGCAGTTCGAAGCGGGACTCTCCTTCATGCCGTCGGTGTCGCGTGATGAAGCGCTCGAACTACTACGCAATCGCGCCGAACTCCTCCAGGAAGAACTCGATCAGGCCAAATACTACGGTGACGCCATTTCCGATGTCGCCGTTCCGCGGCTCTTCCTCATCGAAACTGAGTATTGGCTGGCCATGCGCGAGGCAGAGCTCAACTGGGTCAAGTCGCTCATCGAGTCGATCGAGAACGGGTCGATCCTCCTCAGCGAGGCGCAGGTGCAGCGCATGAGTGAGTTCACCAAGGACATGGATGCCGATCAGATCGCCCGCATGTATGAGTGGGTGAGGGAGTGGGCCGTCGATGGCGCGGTTCCGGAGCTTAGTGAAGGGATAAGGTGATGCCTAAGAGGATCGTTCTAACGCACGATCCCTGAGCGGAGTGTTTGCCCCACCCCGTCAGGGATCAGCTTCCTCGAGGCTGTCCAGTCAGACCGAACTTGGCCCCGAAGGTCCACCCTCATTGTAAGCCAGGTTCGACTCCGATGGACAGCACCGTTCGTCTCGACTGTTCATTGGAGGAATACGATCATGGTTTCTCGTGCGCCCGCACGCGCGGCGTCGACATTCGCCCAGAGCACCGACTCGACCATCGACGTGGTCGATCTGGTCAAGACTTACCCCGGCGACGTCAAAGCGCTGCAAGGGCTCAGCTTCAAGGTCTCGCCCGGCACTATCTTCGGTCTGTTAGGGCCGAATGGCGCCGGAAAGTCGACCATCGTCAAGATCCTCACCACCCTCTCGCGACCCGACTCCGGCCAGGCACTCGTCTGCGACGTCAACGTCGACAAGCGGCCTCAAGAGGTGCGCCGTCTCGTCGGCTACGTCTCGCAGCAGTCAGCCGTCGATCCCGACGCCACCGGTCGCGAAAACCTCTTCTTACAAGGGCACCTCTACGGACTCAAAGGCACCGCGTTGAAGCAGCGCGTCGACACGTTGCTGACCGGCTTCAACCTGAACGAGGCCGCAAACCGCCTGGTCAAGACGTATTCGGGCGGCATGAAGCGCAAGCTGGACGTGGCGATGGGGCTGGTGCATCAGCCGCGCGTCCTGTTTCTGGACGAGCCCACCACCGGGCTCGATCCAGAGGCGCGTGCCGACATGTGGCAGGAGATTCGACGCCTGGCCGCCGAGCAAAGGATCACCATCCTCTTGACCACCCACTACCTCGAGGAGGCGGATCAACTCGCAAACAGAGTCGCCATCATCGACCACGGCAATGTCGTCGTCGAGGGAACGCCCGAGCAGCTCAAACAGGAGTTGCACGGCGACACCATCCAGATCGGGCTCGAGGCCGAACCAGAGATCGACGTGCGTATCGCACTGCACGATCTGGGTGATGAAGTCCGCGAGGTCACGGTCGATGGTCGTGAGATCCGCGCCCGCGTCGGAAACGGCGCAACCATGCTTCCCATTGTCATGACCCGGCTTGATGCCGCCGGTCTGGGCGTGGCGTCCATCACCGTCGCGCGGCCGTCGCTCGATGACGTCTATCTGCGCTACGCCGGGCGCACCTTCGCCGCCGCGCACGAGGAGGGAACTCGATGACCGACACCATCTCCGCATCGCTATACATTTGCTTGCGTGGACTGCGCTTCCTGCTGCGGCAGCCCTTCTTCATCGCCGTCACGCTGGTGCAACCCTTGATGTGGCTGCTTCTCTTCGGACAGCTCTTCAAACGCGTGACCGAGCTGCCGGGATTCGCGACCGGCTCCTACATCACCTATCTCACGCCCGGCGTGGTGGTGATGACTGCCCTCTTCACCTGCGGCTGGTCCGGAATGGCTCTGGTCGACGACATGGATCGGGGCATCATGGACCGCTTCCTGGTCGCTCCGGTGCGGCGTTCCGCCCTGCTGGTCGGCATCCTCATGTACGAGGCGATCGTCACGCTGATTCAGGCGCTGATCATCATCGGTCTTGGCTACGCGCTCGGCGCTCGCTTCGACGGCGGCATCGGCAGCCTGATCGCCATGCTGATCGGTACCGTACTCCTTGGGGCCACCTTCGCTTCATTCTCGAACGCCGTGGCGCTCAACGTCCGGCAGGGTGAGTCGGTCATCGCGCTCGTTACGTTCCTGCAGCTGCCGCTCACATTTATGTCGACCGCGTTCATGGCCAAGCAACTCACGCCCCATTGGATTCAGATCGTGGAGCGCTTCAACCCCGTCAACTGGGCCGTCGATATCGGCCGCCAGACGCTCAGCTCGAACGTCGACTGGACCTTCGTGGGGATGCACCTGGCCTATCTGACGATTCTGACCCTGGCCTGCCTCTGGCTCTCCGTCAACGCGTTCCGCGCTTACCAGCGCACGATCTAGTTCGAGCGTCGCGGCCAACAAATCCGGTCTCCCAACTACGACAAAACAGCCGCTCGATTGCTGATGCAATTCGGCGGCTGTTTTCGTTTCACTCTGGTGTTCCGGTCACCTAACCGGAAGCTAATCGTCGAACCCGACGCGACGGGAGCCGATCAGCGGATGTCGAGAACGCGGAAGCGACGAATCTTGCGCAGCACGGTCTCTTCACGCACATCGTTTACCGGCTGCTCGCTCTTGACGGAGCGATCCTCCGACCAGCGGCGGACCGGAACCGCGCGGATCACCGGCTTGCCATCCTGATTCACGACACTGTAGCGAACGACGGTCTGCATATTGCACCTCCGGAGTGTCCTGGCGGACACAATTAACCCCCGGCTAACGCCGGGGGCTGAGGTGCAACATGTGCACGTTGGCCCGGTTAGCCGGCAGGTTTCCCTATATTTTTGCCGGAACTATCAGGTTCCAACGTGGACCCTTTCACGAGGTCGAAGTGCGGCGGCGAAATTCACACAACACCGCACAACATGAGCGCGGCTTCCCAGCCGAGCCTGTTAACTCTAGCACCAGAGCCGCGCGAAGTCAAACGGTTTTGCCCAGTTCCACGCTGATTCTGGGCCTGATTCATCGAGTACGCTCGTCACGTTGTCAGATGGCGGTCCAGCCACCGTCGACCGTCAGTGTGTGGCCGGTGATCATTGACGCGGCCGGGCTGGAAAGGAAGACGACCGCCGCGGCAACGTCCTCCGGCTCGCCGATTCGACCCAGCGGAATGCGCCCTACGAGGTCCGGCCCGAGCTGTGGGTCCGCGAACGTCGATGCCGTCAATGGCGTCCGCACGAACGTCGGCGCTATCGCGTTGACTCGTATCCCCCGTGGCGCCCACTCGAGCGTCAATACCCGCGTCAGATTCACCACGCCGGCCTTGGCTGAGCAATAAGCGGCCCGCTTGTAGTAGCCAACCAGTCCGTTCTGCGACGCGATGTTGACGATCGAACCACGGCCCCGGTCCAGCATGTGACGCCCAAACGCTTGCGCGCAGAAGAACGTTCCCTTGAGGTCGACGTCGATCACCGCGTCCCAGGACTCCTCATCGACGTCAAGCGCGTCCTGTGGCAGATTCACCCCCGCGTTGTTGACCAGGATATCGACATGTCCCTTCCAGCCAATCGCGGATCGGGCAAACGCGAAGATGCCGTTGGGCCCGTCCAGATCGCGCACATCAAGCGGCAGCACCAACGACTGTCTACCGACATCGGAGATGGTGCGCGCCGTTCCTTCGGCCAGATCCGTTCGATCTGGCAACTCCGACATCACGACGTCGGCGCCCGCCTCGGCCAGTCCGGTCGCGATCGCCTGTCCCAACCCGGTGCCGGTGCCGGTGACGACGGCGACCTGACCATCCAGACGAAATGACGGCAATACCATGTTCCGCTCCCCTCTAACTCTCAATAAGCCAGCTTGTGCAACGCAGCGGCGAGGACCTTCACCCCCGCCACCGCGTCGTCGGTTGTGGTGAACTCGGCCGGGGTATGGCTCCGGCCACCCTTGCTTTGAACGAAGATCATGGCGACCCGGGCGATGTTGGCCATGCGTTGCGTGTCGTGCACCGCGCCGCTCGGCATCGTCAGAACCGGAACGTCCTGCTCATTCGCCGCGGTTTGGATCGTCTCGACGATTCCGGCATCGCAGATGAGCGGATCGAGATCGGTGGTGATCGTCCAGCTCACGTCGAGACCGCGCCTCGCCGCCACCGCGCACATCCAGGCTTCATGCGAGTCGTAGAGTCGGCGACGCATCTCCGGATCCGAATGGCGCGCGTCGATCGTGAACGTGACCCGCTCTGGCACGATGGCCGGGCCGTTCGGCTCGACCTCCATACGACCCACAGTGGTGACGGCCGGGCGTCCCATGCGCAGTGCCGTGTCAATGACGCCGAGCGCGATCTCGGCCGCACCGGCCATCGGGTCGCGCCGAAGGTCCATCGGCCTGGCCCCGGCGTGGTCGGCTCGCCCGGTCAGCTCCACTACGTAATGGCGAATCCCGTTGATCGCCGGAACGACACCGACCGGGACGCCGGCCTGTTCGAGAATTGGCCCCTGCTCGATATGAAGCTCGATGAAGACGTCGATGTCGTCGCGCTGCGCGTCCGGCAGGCTTGCGGGATCGAGCCCGACGCCACGCATCACGTCAGCCAACGTCTCATCGTCGTAACTGCGCATCTCCTCGGCGTCTTGCAGAGTCAGCGTGCCGGTGATGGCGCGAGAGCCGAGGAAGTTGGACGCCGGGAAGCGGCTGGCCTCTTCTTCACAGAGCGAGAGGACTTCGAGCGTACGACGTGGGATGCCAAACTGCTCCTTCAGCGCACGCACCGCCAGCAGGGCGGAAATGACGCCGAGCGCGCCGTCGAAGCGTCCACCCGGACGTTGCGAGTCGATGTGGGAGCCTGAAACGATCGACTTGCCCTGGTCGCGCCCAGCTAATTTGCCCCAGACGTTGCCCGCCGCGTCGCGCGTCACCTCGAGTCCGGCATCTCCGCACCAGGCGGCGATCTGATCCTGTGCTGCTACCCACTCCGGCGAGTAGACGGTGCGCCAGACGCCGGTCTCGCCATAGGCGCCGAACCGCGAGAGCTCGGTGATGTAGCGCTCGACCTCCGAGGCGTCGATTCGAATCGCGTCTGCCACGCTCGACCGTCCTGTCCACCTATATTCGCGTCGTATCGCCAGGCGCACGTATCTGAAGCTGTCGGCGCCGGTCTGTGCATCGTAGGCGACCACCCCGGATCTGTCATCGCCTGAGTGCCGCGGTGAAGCAGGTCATGGTACAAACGAGGTTGACCGACACGTGGGATTTGAGCGGCTTATTCACACCTTTGAGATCGACACGACGGAGGAACGCATGAAGGAATATCGAATCGCGGTCATCGCCGGAGACGGGATCGGCAAAGAGGTCATTCCGGCCGGCAAACGCGTCCTCGAAGCGGCGCTCGGCGAACGCGCGAAGCTGATATGGGACGATCTGGATTGGGGATCCGATCACTATCGCCGCACGGGTGCGATGATGCCGGCGAACGGACTTGAGACCCTCAAGCAGCACGACTCCATCTACCTCGGCGCCGTCGGCGACCCCCCCGCGATTCCTGACCACGTGACGCTCTGGGGGCTGCTCCTTCCCATCCGCAAAACGTTCGATCTCTACGTCAACGTGCGGCCGATCAAGCTGTTGCCTGGAGTCACGGGGCCGCTGAGCGGCAAGACCTCCAGCGACATCGACATGCTCTGGGTGCGTGAGAACACCGAAGGGGAATACGCCGGGGTCGGCGGGCGCGTCCACACGCACACGTCCCACGAGGTCGCCATCCAAACGTCCGTCTTTTCCCGCTTCAACGTGGAGCGCGTCGCGCGCTTCTCCTTCGAGCTGGCTCAGACGCGTCGCCATCACCTGACCAGCGTGACCAAAAGCAACGCCATGCAATACGCCTTTCCGTTCTGGGACGAGGTTATCAACGAGGTGGCGCAAGACTATCCCGACGTGAAGGTGACCTCGTTGTTGGTCGACGCCGCAGCGGCGTTGATGGTGCGAGCACCCGAGCGCTTCGACGTGGTGGTCGGAAGCAACCTCTTCGCCGACATCTTGACCGATCTAGGCGGCGCGATCATGGGAAGCCTTGGGCTGCCTCCAAGCGCCAATCTGGCGGCCGATCCAGCCTTCCCATCCCTCTTTGAGCCGGTGCACGGCAGCGCGCCCGATATCGCTGGCCAGGGCCTGGCCAATCCGGTCGGGGCGATCTGGGCGGGCGCGATGATGCTGGAGCACCTCGGAGAGAAAGAGGCCGCCGAGCGCGTTATGCAGGCAATCGAGAAGACCACCGCGGAAGGGAAGATTCTGACTGGCGATCTCGGCGGCAACGCCAACACTGATCAGGTGGCTGATCGAGTGATCGAGATGCTCTGACGGCATGATGACCTGTCGGGACGACGAAGGTTGAGCTATGAGGTGGTCGTGAGTCAGTTTCAGGCTATGATATCGGCTCGACAAACTGGGCACCGATATGTTGAAGGAATGGCATCATGAAGCTTCTCCTCGCGTCTGCTGGCATCACGAACCCAAGCATCCACGACGCGCTGCTCGACCTCCTCGACAAACCGATTGCCGAATGCGACGCCCTTTGCATTCCCACGGCGTCGTACGGGCACCCTTACGCCGGTCCCGGCCGGGCATGGGATTTCGTCGCCGGGAAAGAGCCCAGATGCCCGATGTGCGAATTGGGTTGGAAGTCGTTGGGCGTGCTAGAGCTCACCGCGCTCCCGAGCATCGACAGAGAGCGTTGGGTCTCCTGGGTCCAGGGGGCTGATGTGCTGCTGGTGAACGGCGGCGATGCCCTCTATCTGGCCTACTGGATGCGGCAATCCGGCTTGGCCGATCTTCTACCGTCGCTGAACCTGGTTTGGGTGGGATTGAGTGCCGGGAGCATGGTAATGACACCCAGAATTGGGTCCGACTTCGTACAGTGGACACCTCCCACCGGTGGCGATGAAACGCTCGGCTTCGTGGATTTCTCGATATTCCCGCACCTGGACAACGAAGATCTGCCGGAGAACACCATGGCCAACGCGGAGAAATGGGCCGCCCAGATCGCGGGTCCTGCGTATGCGATCGACGATCTGACGGCAATCAAAGTCGTCGACGGCGCAGTTGACGTCATCTCCGAAGGCCACTGGAAGCTGCTTAATTCCTAACAGTTCGGGACTACCGAACGTGCGATGAAGGTGGCTGAGGACCCATTTGCTCCATCAACGCCTGCGCGGCACAATAGCGCCCACAATTCGTCGTCACGTCATCGCTGTGGTGCTGATGAAAGGGTCGCGGCCGTGGACGGTCTGATGATGGACTACCCGCTGACGGTTCCCGTGATGCTCAGGCGCGCTGAATCTCTCTTCTTCGACCGCGAGATCGTCTCGCGTCGCCCCGACGGCTCGCTCCACCGCTACAGCTACGGCGACATGGCCCGCCGCGCACGCCAGCTGGCGCTGGCGCTGCAGCGACTGGGACTGCGGCGCGGAGACCGCGTAGCTACCCTCTGCTGGAACCACGAGCGCCATCTCGAAGCCTATTTCGGAATCCCAATCGCGGGCGGAGTGCTACACACACTCAATTTGCGACTCAGCCCGGATGACGTCGCCTACACCATCAACCACGCGCAGGACCGGTTCGTCATCGTGGATGCCTCGCTGCTACCTCTCTTCGAGCAGGTGCGTCCTTCGATCGACGTCGAACGAGTCATCGTGATCGGCGACGGGGAGCCACCACCCCAAGGGATGCTCGACTACGACGAACTGCTCGACACGGAGCGGCCAGAATTATGGGTCGACATCGAGTTGAACGAACTCGAAGCTGCCGTCCTCTGCTACACGTCGGGCACGACCGGGCGACCCAAGGGCGTGGTCTACTCACATCGCGCCATCCTGCTCCATTCTCTCGTAAGCGGTCTCAGTTGCACGATGGGTCCGTCGGACCAGGACACTGTGTTGATCCTGGTGCCGATGTTCCACGCCAACGCCTGGGGGCTCCCGTATACCTGCACGTTCGTCGGTGCCAAGCAGGTCTTGCCCGGTCAGCATCTCGATACTCAGGGCCTGGCTGATCTTCTGACCAACGAGCGCGTTACCCAATGCTCCGCCGTGCCGACCGTCTGGCTCAATCTGCTGCAGTTCATGGATCAGCATCCTGGCATGTGCGATCTGACTTCCATGCGCGTCCTCGGAACCGGCGGCCAATCCATGCCGGAAGGGGCCGTGCGGCGCTTCAACGAGGAGTTCGGTATCGCGATGGTCAGCGGCTGGGGCATGACCGAGACCGGGCCCGTGTCGACCCAGGGTGCCTTGATCGAGTCGGTGGACGACGGCAACGGAATGCGTGACGCCGCACTACGTCCAGACATGCGGGAGGCAGGTACCGCTGACCGAACTGCGCATACGTGTCGGAGATGAGATCGCGCCGTGGGACGGCGTGACGAACGGCGAGCTCGAGGTGCGCGGGGCGACCGTGGCGTCGAGCTACTTCAACGACGTCGACTCGACCGAGAAGTTCAGCGCCGACGGCTGGCTGCGCACCGGCGACATCGCCAGCATCGACGCACACGGACATCTCACCATCCACGATCGCGCCAAAGACGCGGTGAAGTCGGGCGGCGAATGGATCAGCTCGATTGCGCTGGAGAACGCGCTGATGGCGCATCCGGCTGTGGCCGAGGCGGCAGTGGTCGCCGCGGCACATCCGACCTGGGTGGAACGTCCGGTAGCCGTGGTCGCGTTCAAACTAGGCATGAGCGCCACGCCTACCGAGCTGCGTGAGTTCATCGCTCCGCGATTTGCCCGTTGGTGGCTGCCCGACGCTTTCGTCGTTTTGCCCGAGATCCCCAAGACCTCCACCGGCAAGTTCCTCAAGTCGGCACTGCGGGATCGGTACCGCGATCTGCTGCTGAAGAACTCTCAACCACCGAGCGAGAAGCCGGTTTCGCACGTCAGCTCAACGGCGTGACAATTTGAGGGCAGACCGCGCGTGTCTGCCCTCATGAATGCACGTCGAAAAGGAGTGCGGTCCGCCTACGCGAGCCAGGACGCGGGCTCGGTCAGTGCTGCACGCAACGCCGCCCATAGCGTCTGGTATTTGTCCCACGGCGAGTCACCCTCGATCAGGATCGTCACCGGACCAAGCCGTTCTACGTTGGCCGTTCGTGACGCGCGGTCGCATTGCGGCACGGTGAAGAAGTCGACCTCGAGCCGGAAGTTGGCCACCTGATAGACCTTGGCGTTTCCGATGTTCTCCAGCGCGCGTTTGGCCGCGGCCGTGATCTCCGGGACAGTCGCCGACGGCGGGCGACAGATGGCCGCGCTGGTGCCGACCGCCTCCTTCACCGCCACGAACTCGACCTGACCGCCCAAGAAATTCCACGCTTCAGAGATGGTGGTCGTATCGCCCGTCACCATCACGACTGGAATACCCATGGATCCCAGCACGGCGGCGTTCAGGCCGGTCTCACCGTGCGGCCGTCCATCGATGCGCAGCTCAGCGACCGCTGATCCCGCGATGGTGTGCGGCGCGATAGCCTTGGGTGTCTTGGCCATGGCGTGATAGCCGACCAGCACCGCCGCGTCGAATTTGCGGCTGTTGGCGGCCTCGACCTGGCAGTGATCCTTGGCGTTGCCGCTGCCGGTAAGGAGATGAGCCTTGGGGTGCATCTCCTCGAAGATCAGGTTGCGCATCGGCCCGTGGCCGTCGTTCACCAGAACGTACTCGGCCCCTGCCTGTACCAGCCCCTCGACGGCGGCATTGGCGTCGGCCGTCATCAGACGTCGTCCACGATCGTACTCGCGCTGGTCCGAACCGAGCATGTCGCGGTGGACGATGCCGGTGATGCCTTCCATATCGACTGACATGTAGACGTTCATCTCGTTTCCCTTCCAGACCTTATCTGATTGAAACCTTTGGCACGTTGAAGGCCGCTCCCCGGCGGCCCTGTTCCATCGCCATCCGGCATCTTCGCACAGGTTTACCGGACTTTGTCAGCAATAGGCTACGACGTCCGCAGCGGCTCTACGACGCCGGTTGCATCCATCGCGGCGCGGCTGATATCGCCAATCGCCTTCTCGCCCAGATGCTGGTCGGGCAGTGCCTCACAGTAGACCGCCAGGACGAGCGTTCCGGCCGCGGTCGTGATGAAACCCACATCGTTGGTAACACCTTTGACGCTGCCGGTCTTCGAGCCCCAGCGAATGTCTTTGCCTTCCGGCAAATAGCGAGCAATGCGCCGAGAGTTCTGCTGCTTCTCGAGCATCGCTCAGCATCTTCTGGCAAGAGCCGGCGGATGCCGCCGTGCCCGCGAGGAGCGCCTGGACCGCTTTGACGTAGTCCTCGGGCGTGGACCAGTTTTCCTGCTCGTCCCCTTGCGCCGGGCGCCCTTTCATCTTGCGACCCAGGTTGGAGTCGTTCATGCCCAGCGAGCGCATAGTGGCGTTGACGGCGTCCATACCCGCCATGTCAATAAGAATGTTGGTCGCGGTATTGTCGGAGATCGAGATCATCAAGTAGATCAGGTCGTTGAGCGTGAACGTCATGCCGTGATGCAGATGGAGCATAACGCCGCTGCCGATGGCGATATCCTCAGCCTTCAACACGTATTCATCGTCGAGGGATCGCTCGCCTCGATCGATCTGACGGAAAATCTCGATCATCAGCGGGATCTTGACGGTACTCGCGGCGCCGAATTTCCGCTCGCCGTTGTAGCTGAACCGATCTCCGGAGGGTGCCACGATGGCGACGCCGATGGTTCCCCCAGCCTCTTCCGCCTGACGCGTGACGCTTGCGACGTCGTCCCAGTTGACCGTCTCACTTGGCATGCTGCCACCCTTCCCTATGTAGTTGCTCCACACCGGCATGATACGGCCAATGCTCACCAGGCGAAACTCTGGTGTGGCACCCAAATCCGCAGACTCACAACGTCACGACTGAATGGTGGTACCCGCGGCGTCACGTGGTAGGACTATTCAAAAATTGCGTACGGGCGTATAGTGCGATGTACAACGCTAAATGATGTTTCATCCTTCCGCCGTCCTGATCTTTTCGTGGGTGAATGCCGATCATGATCGGTTTTCGCCCTGAGAGTGACGAATGTGTTTCGTCGGACGAGGGGGTAGTGATGCGAGCTATTGATCTGCTCCGTGAACAGTTCCGGGAGGCGCATGCGTATCTCGAGGCTACGATCGACGATCTGCCTCGCGCAGGCCTGCACTATTCTCCGGAGGGGAACGCCTTACCCATCAGCGGTCACTACGGTCACGTGGTGATCGGCGAAGATGCCTTGCTCAGCCTCTTTCTCACCGGCTCTCCGCCCCTCTTTGCCTCCTCCTGGGCCGGAAAGACGGGATTCAGCGCCATGCCGCCGGAGGGCGAACCCTGGGACGACTGGGCCAGGAACCTGAACGTTGATCTGGACGCGGCGCGGATCTACTCGGCTGCCGTCTACAGCCACACCGACCGGCTTCTCGCGTCAATGACGGACGAAACGCTGGCCCGGCCGCTGGACATGTCGCCGGTCGGCGAGGGGCAGCGCAGCATCGGCCACCTCTTCTCACGCCTCATGGGCAATATCTATCTACATTGCGGCGAAATCTCATGCGTCAAGGGGTTGCAAGGTCTGCGCGGCTATCCACAGAACTGATCATTCGCGGCATTTTCAATCGCCGGTTGGCGCCGATCAGCGCGACATCATTTCGTCCAGAATCTTGTGGATCGCGGTCCAATCGGGGAGCAAATAGTAGGGCTGTCCCGGTGAATATGAGACCGTGGTGGCATCCAGCAAGTTGTAGGAGTGGATGTCGTTCGAACTGACCGTCGATCCCAGCTTGGCAAGCGCCAGCACTTGCGATGGCGACAAGTCGGTGCGGAACGTGTCGCCCATCTGATTCAGCAGCTGTGGCGCCTTGGGCAGCAGATCGAGACCGACTCCTTGCGCACGCAGCGCGCGCAAGAGCTGCTGCTGCCGATCGCCTCTGGCGAAGTCGTTGTCGTCGTGGCGCGTGCGAGCATAGTGAACTGCCTGGACACCGTTCATGTGCTGCAGCCCGGTGTGAAACAGGACGCGCAGATAGTTGTTCCCACTGCCTGGGTACTCGTCATCCTTGATCATCGCGGGGACGTCGAGGGTGACGCCTCCCATCGTGTCGATGATGCGTGCGAGACCGGTCGTGTCGACCTCGGCAAAATAGTCGATCGTCACACCAAAATTGTATTCGACCGTCGCGGCGGCCAGCCCCGGTCCCGTTAGATCGGTCATCGAGCCATAGGCGTATGCCGCGTTGATCCTATCCTTGCCATAGTTGGGAATCGTCACCAGCAGATCGCGCGGAATCGAGAGCATACTCACCTGCTTGGTCACCGGATTGATGGTCACTAGAATCATAGTGTCGGATCGCGCCACCTCACCCGTTCCGCGTGTATCGGAGCCAAGCAGCAAGATATTGACTCGGCTCGTCCCATTCCAGGTCGGAAGCTGATCAGACGGCGTTGGCGTGAGACCGACGGGCGTCGCCGCGGCTGTCGCTGTCGGTGCACTGATAGCCACGGCCGTCGTCGGGGTGACGGTCGGTTCTCCTTGCTGAATGACCGGCGTTCCCTGGCCATTGAGAACCACCTGATAGTGGGGCATACGCGGCACGAAGATCTTGTTGTAGGCGCGATGAGCCGCGAGGAGGGTCGGCACGACAAAAATGGCGATGACTGCCAATAACAGCAACGGACCGCCAATGAAAGCCATCTTCTTGAATGGCCAGCGGCGGCGCTCGCCCCGCGAGTCATCATCGAGGGGAACGGTCTCCTCGCTCTGCGTGATCGGTTGCAGGCGCAGCGTCGATGGAACGTCTGAGGTTTCGGTCGAGGCGTTCTCGCCGCGCATCGGTCGCGGAGTGTAGCGATGACGTCTTCTTCGTTGGCTGGGGTAGCGGCGCATCCTCACCAGTTTCCGGGACAGTTCGTCAGCATTTGTCTATTTCAGTGGCGCAATTCACGCGCCGAGGTATGTACGAACGCCAGCCAACTCTATCCCACCAGCAGGATATTGCAGGTCAGTCAGAACAGCAAGTTCGACAGAGTGCTCCTGGAGTACGCGTTTTGCTGACCGAGCCATCGAGAATCGTCGAGAGAGTGTGGCGTGATTGCAATACGAAACGTCTCGTGGGCCCAATCGGGACCCACCGAGACGTTGACTGCGTGGCTCTGGAGGGTGTGTGCAGAAATCAGTCGAGCTGAGTGAAAAAGCCGAAGCCCTCCGACAAGAGCAACCCCAGCGTCAGGAGCGCCGACAGGACGCACCACTGGCAAATCGCGTTGATGACGTTCAACTCCAGGTAGGTCAGATACGCCGCGTAGATCGTGCCCGCCAGAACAATGGCAAACGACGCCATGGTCAAGGTCGAGGAGAGGTCGGGACGGCGCCAGCGGATGACGCTGATGGCGGCCACCGTCACGTACATGGCGAGCCCGAGGACTGCCACCGGAATCGGGCCGATCGTGCTGTATTTGCTGGTCTGCACGGTGTGGCAGTTCCCCACCGTGCAGATCAGCGCTCCCGTGTCATAGTGAATGATCGTGAGATAGATCGCGTCGGCGAGACCACATACGGCCAAGATGGCGGTGATCAAACGCCAGTTCAACGCGCGAACTGCGACCATTACTGTCCTGCCAATGCCGCGTCGATCGCCTTCTTGATCGAGTCATAGCCGGTGTAGCTCACCTTTTGACCGTTCACCAGGAAGCCAGGCGTGCCAGGGAAACCATCGGCGACGGCCTGATTGGTCTGGTTCGTCACGTCTTGAGCGTGTTGATTGGAATCGAGACACTGATTGAACTTGGCAGTGTCCAAGCCGATGTCCTTGGCGATTAGCTTGAGGCGGTCGCGCGAGAAGCCACCGCTGTTCTCCGCCTTCTGATTCTTGAAAAGCGTGTCATGATACTGCCAGAACTTGCCCTGATCCAACGCGCAGTCGGACGCCTGCGCCGCGTCGGTCGATTCCGCGCCGCCGAACGCGAAGTCCCGATACTCGATCGATGCCTTGCCAGTCTGGATGTAATCGGTGATCAACTGCGGTTCCACCTCACGGGTGAATGATCCACAGAATGGTCACTGATAGTTTCCATATTCCACGATCTTGACTGGCGCGTTCGGATCGCCCAGGACCTTCCCGTTCGACGGGATAGATGCAGGATGCGCCGAGGCGACCTTGATGCCGCCCAAGTCGTTGCTGCTTCCCAATTGTGGGACGATGATCAACGCCAGCGCCGCCAAAATGGCGACCCCTGCAACGCCACCGATCGTAAATTGTCGTTTTCGCCTGGCCTGCTTCTCGACCGCGGCCTTACGCTCGGAACGGCGGCTTCGAGACCGGTTCTCCTCCGATTGTTTGCTCATGCTTGGGCTGAGTCCCTCCAGACTTAGACTGATTTGTTCACGTGGTGAGTAATGCTACCACCGAGCCGCGAGAATTCTCTCATACTTACAACGAGTAAGCTATCCCTTTGGTTCGATGAATTCGAGAATCAATTTCGGAGGGGTCACGTAACAATCATTTGAACGTGACTGAAGGTATTGACAAGCGCCGTGGTTTATCGTATTTTTACGATGCCGCAATGAGCGGCGATTCGTTGGCCGCGTACTTCGTAAAAATACGATGGGCTTAACGAGTCGACACCACTTCCGATTGCCGGTGGCCCGGAAGGCTCCGGCCGGATTCAATGGAGGACGATCGATGGAGATCGAGACCAAACGAAATCGTGTTGACGTGCAGGAGACAGTCCGCGCCCACTATGCCGCGGCCGCGCTCAACGTCGTCAATTCTGGCGGCGCGAGCTGTTGCGGCGAGACGGGTGATCCTCGCGCCATCGCCGACTACGACCCGACCGCGATCAGTGACCTGCCACGCGATGCCGTGCTGGCGTCGCTGGGTTGCGGAAACCCAACCGCGCTCGCGGAAATGACTCCTGGCGAGACCGTCCTCGATCTCGGTTCGGGCGGTGGCATCGACGTACTCCTCTCGGCCAAGCGGGTTGGTCCGAGCGGGTTCGTTTACGGTCTCGACATGACCGACGAAATGCTCGAACTGGCCGAGCGTAACCGGCAGGAAGCAGGTATCGACAACGTCCGTTTCCTCAAAGGGACGATTGAGGAAATCCCGCTGCCGGACAACTCGGTCGACGTGATCATCTCCAATTGCGTCATCAACCTCTCCGGCGACAAGGATGCGGTGCTGCAAGAAGCTCATCGGGTGCTGAAACCGGGCGGACGGTTCGCGGTGTCCGACATCGTCTTGCAGGGGAGACTGCTCCCGGCCGTGCGCCACAGTCTCGACGCCTGGTCCGCGTGCGTCGCTGGAGCCCTGACGGAGACCGAGTACGAGCAGAAGCTCAGCGCGGCGGGGTTCTCCGACATTGGCATCGAGGTGACGAGCGTCCATGAGCTCGCCGACCTGATGACTGATGGCTGCTGCAATCCGACTGAAGGATCCGGCTGCTGCGAAGGCTCGCTCGACGTCAGTGCGCTGCAATCAATGCAGGACGCCAGCGGCCGCGTGATCTCCGCATTCGTGCGAGCACGCAAACCAGAGGCATAACGCGGAACTCACCGAACCTCGTCATTCAGATCGTGAGACATGCAAACGGGCGATGGAAATCCATCGCCCGTGTCGTTGAGATGATTGACGCCGTCGAGTCGATCAGGCGCTCGGTGCGCTGTCTGGGGTTCCACTTGGTGCGGCGTGCTGATCGAACGTCGGTCCACCGTTGTTGATGATGGTCGTCAGTCGGTTGCGCAGGTTATTCAGAATCGTCGTCTCCTGATCGGAGGTGATGGTTCCGGCGGCGACTTTGGCGTCCAACTGCGTTTGGACCTGCGCGACAACAGACGAGACGACCTGATCGACCGTCATATTCTTGCTCTCGATGATCTGCTTCAGCGTCTGTCCCGACTCGATCTGGTTTCGCAGATCTTGCGGCGTCGTGTTGAGCGCGCTGGCAATATCCTGCCAGGACGCCATCTTTAGATGGTCAATCATCCGATCACGCTGTCGGAAGAAGCGCATGAAGGGACCAAGTCCATTGCTGCTAGCGATGCGCTGCTTCGCGGCGTTCGCCTGATCCGGGGTGATCTTCCCGTTCTTCGCTGCGTCATCGACGTACTGATCAGCAGTGTCCTTCAAGCCTTGCTGCAACTTGTCTGTCGAGATCCCCAGGTTACTCGCCAGCCGCTGCAGGAATGTCTGCGCGCGGCCCGATGGATCCGAACTGCTGCTTGTAGGATTCCCTGCCGCAAAAACGGTGGCGAATCCTCCGATGGCGAGAATGGAAACCACGGCCATGCTCCCGGCCAAAACAACCATACGTTTGCGGGTCATCCGTTCCTCCATAGATGAACTACCTGTTCTTCACGAACGAAGAACCTTCTGAGACCACTCTATCGAGCGAATGTAAACCAGGCGTAAATGGCTACCAGTACGTTCGTATCACACCCTGAAGGCCACTCGGACGACCGATCCGCCGGATCTTGACCATGGAATCAGGGAAGCGTATGCTATAGGTGTAGTTCTCGTTTGTGGTTCAACGCGTATTTGTGGAAAACTTGACCTAGATGCGTTTGAACGGCGAACGGATGGCGCGGGAAACCAACCATGGAAACCGTATTCCTCTTCTGCTTCGTCTTCGGCGCGGTTTTTACCGCGTTATCAGCTGTTCTCGGTTTTGCCGGGTCAGTCTTTTCCCACTTGCCAGGATCTCAGATTCACGCCGGTGAAGGCCACGAGCTTCCCGTCGCGCACGCCAGCCACGGACACATTCACCTGGCTCACGGCCAGGTACACGCGAACGGTGCGCTGCACCCGCAACACGACTTTGGCCCGCAGGACCATGCGGCGATTCACGGCGATCATGGCGAGCAGGCGACGTCCACCGGCTTCTTTTCGCATCTACCGCTGCTGAACGTCTCGTCCTTACTGGCGTTCCTGACCGTATTCGGCGCCGCGGGCTTCATTCTGATGCGATTTGCGGGTTGGTCGCCACTCTGGGCCACGCCGGTCGCCATCGTTCCTGGCGTGGCCGCTGACGTTCTCCTGGCGCTCGTGCTGGGGAAGATCCTGGCTGGTGAGACGGTGATGCATCCCGTCGACTACGAGCTCGAAGGGACCATCGGACGGATCACGGTCAGTATTCCAGCCGGTGGAACCGGCGAGGTGATCTACTCCAAGGGCGGGACGCGCCGCGGCGAGGCGGCCAGGAGTTTGAACGATCGGGCTATTCCATATGACACGGAAGTCGTTATCGTCGAATATCAACACGGCATCGCGCTCGTGCAACCATATGAAGAGTTCGTTCATCATTACGAGCACGAGCGGCCGGCACAGATTGACTCGACTTCTCATCGTGAAGAAGTCGAACGTGAGCGCAGCGACATTCTCTGATTGACGCCGTCGCCGATTAGAAGGGAACACATTAGTGTTGACTCCCATCATCATCGCGGTTGTGGCGGTACTGGTGGTCATCGTTCTCGCCGGAATACTTGGAAGCATGTACCGGCGCGTCAGCCCGAACCGAGCGTTGATTGTTTACGGTTCCGGCGGCACGACCATCATCACCGGAGGCGGCAAGCTCGTCTGGCCGCTTTTCCAAAGCGCACGTGAGCTCTCGCTCGAGCTGATGTCCTTCGACGTGGCACCGTCGCAGGACCTGTTCACGTCGCAAGGCGTAGCAGTGACGGTCGAGGCCGTCGCTCAGATCAAGGTGAAGTCTGACCCGGAGAGCATCCGCACCTCCGCCGAGCAGTTCCTCACCAAACCGCAGGACGAGCGTGAAGCGCTCATTCGATTGGTGATGGAGGGCCACCTGCGAGGCATCGTTGGATTGCTGACCGTCGAGCAGCTTGTCAAGGAGCCCGAGATGGTCGCCGGGCGCGTGCGCCAGACGGTTGCCGACGACCTGAGCAAGATGGGGCTCGAAGTCGTCTCCTTCACCATCAAGAAGGTGATGGACGAGAAGGACTACATCAGCAACATGGGGCGCCCGGATGTGGCGCGCATCAAGCGAGAGGCCGACATCGCACAGGCCGAGGCCGAGCGTGACACCGCGATCAAGCGAGCCATGGCCTCACGTGAGGCGTCCGTGGCCCAGGCCCAGGCCGACCAGGAGCGAGTCATCGCGCAGACGGCATCGGAGACGCGTCAGGCGGAAGCGCAGCGAGACCTGGAGATCAAGAGAGCCGAATATGACGCCGGGATTCGACGTCAACGCGCCGTCGCCGAGAAGGCCTACGATATTTCGTCGAATCAGGCGCAACAGCAGGTGGTTGCCGAGCAGATCAAGATCGAGCAGGTCAATCGGCAGGGCCAGATTCAGATTCAGGATCTGGAGATCCAGCGACGCGAACGTGAGCTGCAGGCGACGGTCATCAAGCAGGCCGAGGCGGAACGCTCGAAGATCGAAGTGATGGCCGATGCGCAACGAGAGCGCATGGTTCGCGAGGCTACGGGCCAGTCCGAGAGCGTCCGTTTGCAAGGGCAGGCAGATGCCGAGGTCAAGCGCATCACCGGTCAGGCCGAAGCCGATGTGGTGCGAGCCAAGGGCCAGGCGGAGGCGAACGCCATGGAACTACGCGCCGAAGCGTACCAGCATTACAACCAGGCAGCCATGCTCGACAAGCTGCTTTCCGCGATGCCGGAGATGGCTCGTGCCCTCTCCGAGTCACTGGCCAACGTCGACAAGATCACGATCGTGTCGACCGGTGACGGGGGTGGCGGAGCCAGCAACCTGACAGGCGAGATCGCCAAGATGGTGGCTCAGGTCCCGGAGCTCTTCGAGACACTCACCGGCATGAAGGTGAGCGAGATCATGAGCCGATTGCAGGGCATCGATCAGGCCGAAGTTCCGGCAAAGAATGGGCGTCTCAAAGCGACGACTGCGATCGTGCCAGATGAACCCGCAAAGCCGGAGGATGCCTCGTAACAGGGATCAACCAGGGCAAACGAGAACGATTGGGCCGCTCGGTTATGCGAGCGGCCCATTGTCTAGCCAGATTTTCCACCTGAGTCATCCTATCTGGCTATTGTCCGTACGACGAATCTGTAATAAACTGGAGACATATTGACAACGGGTCATCCTGCACTCATCCCTAAGTTTCGTGTCCGCATTTCTTCTTTTCATCTGGTGGAAACACAGGGAAAAGGGGGAAAGGGAGGTGCTCGCGATAACAGCTCCGCACCTGATCCACGGAGATCAACGGCAACACTTCTGCCTCTGCAAGGAGACGAGTGGATGAAATTCAAGCGATTCATCACCAAAACGAGAATGTTGGTGGCAATTCCGGTTGCTGCCCTTCTCGCGTTGGGCGGCGGTATTTTGATCGCCGAGGCCACACCGTCGAATCCTCCGACGGTGTACGCGTGCGTGAATTACGTAGGCACGATTCGAATCGTCCAGTCGACGTCTCAGTGTGTGTCATACGAGACGCCACTGTGGTGGAACACCAGTGGTGGTCCGAGCGGTCCAATGGGACCGACTGGCGCCACGGGACCGGCTGGTGACACTGGTCCGAGCGGCCCGTCCGGTCTTCAAGGACCGACCGGAACCCAGGGTATCCAAGGTGACACCGGCCCGTCCGGCCCACCGGCGACACTGGTAGCGACCGGCTTGACCGGCGCAGCCACCGGCAGGTTCACAGTGATCTCCGGTCCAGTCAGGCCCGTCCGGACCCACCGGCGACACCGGCGCGACAGGTTTGACCGGTGATACCGGCCCGTCCGGCATCCAAGGTGACACCGGCCCGTCCGGACCCACCGGCGACACTGGAGCGACCGGCTTGACCGGTGATACTGGTCCGACGGTATTCAGGGTGACACCGGCCCGTCCGGCCCACCGGCGACACCGGCGCGACAGGTTTGACCGGAGCCACCGGTTCGCAGGGTATCCAAGGTGATACCGGCCCATCCGGCCCAACTGGCGACACCGGACCGAGCGGCCCGTCCGGCCCGCTCGGCACTCCTGACATCACCCACTACGTGGTGAGCGCTCAGGGAACAGGCTTCGGCCTGGTCAACCAGACCGCATACTGCGACTCTGGTGACGTCGCTACCGGTGGCGGTGTGTCGATCAATACGACTTTCTATCCTGGCGCGCTGAAGACCAGCATGCCGGCGATGGACGGGGATCAGCCGATCGGCTGGACCGGTTCTGCCTACTCGCCGTTCACGGTCTACGCGGTCTGCGAGCATGACGGGGGACAGCTTCCTCCGCCATAACCGCAATCGCGTTCAAGTCAGTCGACAAGAGAGGTTGGCCGGATGCTCGGCCAGCCTCTTCTCATGTTCAGCCGCCGGTATTTCTCATTCAACGGGCGGCTTCAGTGGATTCGTCCCCATCGCGCAAGCAGATGCGCCCGAGCCGAGCGAACCGGCAGCCTGCTCCGTGCGCGTCGTCGCGGTTAGTACGGCGTCGACTGGCCCCATCCACTACCCGCTCACAAGAATCAGCCCGATGGAGAAAATCGCCAGGAACATCCCCGCGATGCCGACCGTCGCACTCACTCCGTAGTGCGGGCAACCCAGATGATCCAGACATCGACGTTCTTGCCTGCGAGCAGATCGCGCGCATGCGTCGGGATGGCGGAGAGGCTGGGCGAGAAGAGATACGCATTGGCCGGCACAGGTGCATGTTGACCCAGTCCCAATAGACGTAGCTCACATTGACCGTCACGCCGACGAACCTGAATCGCCGCGCCCGACAACGCCGGTGACTATCGCGATGCGCCAGCGCCAAGGACCGCTCAAGAACTCTCCAAGCGGCAAGATGAGGAAGCGGCATCAGAGCCACAGGTAGCGTGGTCCGAAGGACCAACCGCCATCCCAGTCGGTACGGGATCGAGTAGAGCAGCAGGTAGACGGCGAGCAACCCCGCGAGGAGCAGCGTTTCTGCGCGAAACCTCTGGCAAAAGCGTGGCAGGCCAAGAGTGCCAGGATCAAGGGTGGTGAATACAAGAAGATACTGCGTCCCGGGCTGACGAGGTTCCCATACAGACCGACCAGGACTGCCGAGGATCCGCGAGAAAACTTGCGCACGCCCGGATCTCGCATCGTGCCGAAGCGATATTCGTTGAGCGCCAGAAAGAGCACCGTGGCCGAGACGGGGCGATCAGGAAGCCGACGACGCAGCGCGCGACGGTGATCGACCACCAATCTCCCACCGGTATGCCTTCAAACGGCCGCCGCAGGCGATGAATCAGACGCCTCATGACGATTCATCCGCGGCGTCTGACAGCTCGTCGAGTGGCCATCCCAGCGACTGGAAACGAAGAAGACGTACATAGCGAAGACGGGGATCGTAATGGCCACGATGAAGCCGCGTGAGGACTCGCCAGGCCAAGCGGCACCCCTGCCAGCATCGCCGTCTGAAGCGAGAGTCGATCTCGGTGCAGTAAACAGAAGATAGACGCATAGCAGTAAGAAAAAGGACTCCAACGGATGCTGAAAGTAGTTGGTTGCGTAGGTGAACGCAAGCGTCGAAATCCCAAACAGAACCATCACCGCCAGCGCGACTCGCCGTTGATAGCCGAGTCTGAGTGAAAAGAGAAAAACGAGCAAGCAGGAGAGCGGTGTGACGAAGGCGTTGAAGAGGGAGACGAAGAAGATTGGAACGGTCCCGCCCCAATCGGCCAGATTCGGACCAGCGAGAAGGCTCCGAGTGGACGGCGACGCGAACTGATTCACAGTCGCTCCCAACAGCATAGAGCGGGATCGAGACGACCGACTGCAGAAGACCGTAGTGGCCGTAGTAATCGCCATGTCGCCCGCGACCGTATTGAAGATCGGTTTGATCGCCAGCGAATGATGCGTCGCCAGACTCTGCGTCGTGAGATAGACAGCAACCTCATCAGTCGAGAAGAAATGTCCCGGCGCAAATGCAAGATAGACGGCCAGAAAGCAGAGGTAAATGCCAACCAACATCGACCTCGAGACCGAAATCTCGCCGGGTCCTGACCCGCGAGCGATTGGACGCAAGATGTTGAATCGATGTGCCAATCCTGGGCGAATCGTTAGGATCTCGAACTCGGACGTGGTTGACGCAACGTCGCCCGTCTCGATCGCCGGAGCCGAAGCCAGCATAGTCCCTTCAGGAGCGAGCACCGGGAGTGGCTGGGTCGATTCCCAATCGTAGCCAACGCATCGGAAGCGGCTGTCGTCGTCTGCGTCTCGTCGTCCACCCATGGTTCCTCGTCCGGTTCCTCGTCACGCACATCCGGAGTCTCGGCCATCCAGCCGAAAGCCTTTCTCGAACCGCGCCACGTGGACCACGGACCTTCAACCGAACCGATGATGCTCAAGATAAGGATCAATAGCGTCAGCCAGGAGACGATCGAGCTCCAAGTTCGTACCCGCGTGTTGTGAAAGGCAAGCTCGATCACATATTGGCCAGGCTGCAGCACCAGAGCAATCACGCCGCTTGGGTCGCTGGTGTTGAT
Organism: uncultured Chloroflexia bacterium; assembly: GCA_963815715.1. Lineage (GTDB taxonomy): Bacteria > Chloroflexota > Chloroflexia > Thermomicrobiales > Thermomicrobiaceae > CALAGB01. The sequence goes on from CAWFHU010000003.1 coordinate 721,529, forward strand.
CGGCGTCGCCGCTCCATTCACCTTGAGGTGCCAACCAGGGAAGTAGTCGGTGTTGAGACGCAGCGACGACGGTTCGGTCACGTTGACGAGGAAGCGCTGATCGGTCGAGGTTGATCCCGGAATCGGGATCGCTTGTCCGCTTCCCGCGGCGAAACTGACCGGCTCGGTCACGGGCGTCGTCAACTGCTGGCGTACCCAGACCGGCTGATATTCCTGAGCTGTCGTCACCGCCATGTTACGCTGCGCGATCACGTTTGGGCTGTACTGCGCGTCCGTCACACTCTGGTACTTCGGCGGATGGGCGTGCGCGATTCCGGTCCCCACGAAGAGGAGCACCAGAACGACCATTGCCGGGGTTGCCATTCTCGGTCGATCCTGGATCAGGAGCATCACGCCGCCGACTACGAAGGCGCTGGCGAACGCGACCAGCGACAGGAAGCGCCAGGGGAATTCGAGGTACTGCAACAGGCTAAGATGGTCCCAGAAGACCTTAGAGAGGTTGGTGCTGAAGAAGGCCGCGGCGAGCGTTATGAGCCCCATGACGCCAAGCATCAGCTTTACATGCTTGGCTGCACGAAGCTCCCAGAAGAGAGTCACCGCGATCACCAACAGCACGATGACGTGGATGGGGCCAACTTCGAAGCTCATGCCGTCACCGGTTCCCGGAACGGACAGTCCGTAACCCCACTTCGAATAGATCAGCTGACGGAAATAGACGAAATGATTCTCGTAACGGAGGGGACCTTCCAGCAATCGTGCAAGGTGGACATACTTGCGCTCCGTCAGAGCAGGCAACCAGAAGAAGGCGGAGAGCCCCAATCCGAGGCCGAGACACCAGGCGCCACGCGCCAGCACGACGACGTCGCGCCGCAGATAGGCGAGACTGCACACGAGCAGAAGGAGCCCAGGGAAGGCGATGAGCGCCACCGGGTTGCTGCTCAGCGTGAGCAACGCCAGCGCCAGCGCGCCGATAGTCAGCCGATGCCATCCACCCCGTTCCGCGAACCAGGCAACGCCCCAAACGAGAAACGGCAGGAAAGCAAAGGCCGCATAGTCTGCCAGCGCATGACGGACGTAAAGCGCCACCAGGAAGTAGGGCGCGAACAGGTAGGCGGCCGTTGAGACCACCCCACCGCGCGGGCCGAAGAATGAACTGGCCAGCAGATACATTCCGGCAGAAGAGAGGAGGAGCAAGAGACCGATCGCCAGATCCTGAGACGCGATGAAGCTGAACCCGACGAAATGAAACACGGCAATCAGATAGTAGATGAGTGGCGGATTGAAGTTGAAGAAGGGCTGGCCGCGACCGCCGCTCAGATCGGGCGCCCAACGCGGGAACCAATGGCCGAAGGAGAGAAGCTTGTAGAACTCCTCGCTGCGCGGCAGATACTCAAGCGAGTCGTGTCCTCCCATCAGCTTGAATTGCAGCAGTGGCAGTCCCGCCAGGAACACCAGACCCGCCACGATCGCGAGATAGGGTGCATGGTCGCGCAATGTTTGCAGCCAGGGGATCGGCTCCGAGGACTCCCGATCCTGATCGAACCATCCTTTGATCGAGATCGCCGGATCAGAGCTCAGCAGCTGCGAAATCTGACTCTCAATGAATCCACGCCGTCGCTCGGCCACCGCGGTTATGCCCAGGACGACGATCCCGAAGATCCCGAGCAGATCGCGCAGGCTGCCCGACTGATAGGTGAGCTGTACACGGTGCGTTCCCGCGGGGACCGGAATCCCCACGAAGCTCGGCATCAGCATGACCGGTTTGACCGTCTTACCGTCGACCGTGACGCGCCAGCCGGGATGATAGGTCACCTTGGCCATGACCATGGCCGGCGCGCTGACGTCGACCGTGGCGGCATATGAGCCGAGCTTACCCACCTGTTCATCGGTGATCGTTCCTGACGGTTCAGTGACATCCGCCAACGGCCGCGAGACGACCGGGGACGCCAGCGTCAATGGTATGGACGGAGTTGACGGATGACCGCCGTCGAGGATCACCCGCGGCTCCTGCTTCAGGCCCGGTTCCGGTCCGTTGATCCAGCTCGATGCCGCTGGATAGAAATCCCCTTTGTCACCGGTCAATGCGATCGGAGATTGAACCAGGTCGAAATAGCCGGTCGTGTCGACCTGAAAGAGGATGTTGGTGCCGAAGGTCGCGATCGGTTTCACGAAGCTGGGGAATTGATGGTTCGCCGGGGCGACCACATAGCGCACATTGAACAGGTTGTATTCACTCTGGTTCTGGTCATTGAAGAGGACCTCGACGTCAGAGTTCAACGACAGGGCATGGTAGAGGAAACCGACCATGTCGAATCCCTGGTTTTGGAGCAACCCGTACATGGGGATGTCACCAACGCGATAGTCCTTGCCCCAGTTTCCCGCCAGACCGGCATAGACGCGTCCCGGCGGCAGGCCGCGCAGCGCCGCATACAACGCCGTGAGCTGCGGCTGTTCCACACTTTCCGCGTCCTGGTTCTGACGCATCAACGTCGCGTTGTACGAAAGGAAGTTGGCCCGGTCATGGAAGGCTGGAAAGAGGACCAACGCACAGACGAGCCCTGCACCGATTGCGGGCAAGACGCTCTTCTGCCGCAGCAGCCACGGCCAGGGAGCAGCCAGCGCCACGCCAATGAGAAGCAGACCGCCAAGGTGCTCTCCACCGATCAGGCGATGAAAGTGGAGCTCGGAGCTGAGCGGAAGCACTTTGAGCAGCACGCCCCAGGTTGGACGACCGAAATAGAGCGCCGTCCAGGCACCGAAGAGGACCACCGGAACTCGAAAGCGCGGCTCTCGCCAACGCCACAAGCAGACAATCAATCCCACGGCCACTAGCGCGGTCAAAATCGGCAGCCGGTGATAGTCGAACATCTCCCCTTTTGCGGTGGTCTTCAACACCCAGGAGGCGCCATACGAATCGTATTTGCTCGAAAGCTCCCAGATGCTCCGGTTCATGTAGGCGCCGTCGAGGAGGAAAGGGACGAAGAAGTAGGATCCGGTCAGCGCCGTCAGACCGATCAAGATGACCAGTCGTCGTCCGGATTGCCAAAGTGACGGCCAGAATTCCGCGGTGCCGTCATCGAAAGAGACTACCAACGCGAGGATCGCCAGCGAGACGACCGCGATATAGCCATAGACTGTGTGACACAGCATGGTGACGGTCAGCAGCACCGCCGATAGCGCGTAACCACGACCTTCACGCAGCAGCCGATACCCTGCCGCCAACGCCAGCGGCAGCAGAAACATCCCCCACAGCTGAGTGTAGAGACCGTAGCCTCGCCAGACGTAGCTGGAGAAATCGAATCCGTAGAGCGCGTGGGTGGCGATCAGCGGCGCTGCCATACCGCCAAACGCGGCGGCGAGATAGTCGAAGCCGAAGCGCCGCATCGAGTAGTAGATGGAGAGTGGGAAGAGGGCCAGCAGCAATACCGTCGACCACTCGATAATCGATTGAATCGAGATGGCGTGGCGCACAAGGATGTAGATGGCGGCGACCGGCACGTACTCGAGGTGCTGATAGTGGTGCGCCAGTGGATAGCCCAGGCCAACGCCCGCAAGCCACGGATCGGTGGGGTTCTTGCCTGCCGACCACGCCTCGGCAGTCTGTTTGGCCGCCAAAATGTGCAAGACGTTGTCGTTGAGCGGTGGAATGTGGATCGTTGCTTCCGGCAGGAGCGTCACGAACGTGAAGGCCACGGCGATGAAGAGCACGACGAAGGCGATCACCCGTTGTCGCATCACGAACGTGGCCGGTGTCGCGTCCAGAGACTCGGTCTCTTCGATCGGGCTGGCAGAAGCGGTCGCCATCAGATCCCCAACTACATTCGTGCACGTCCGTGCAAGGGAGTGTGAACGATCGGCGCTCAAGAGTCTACCGCGTTGGCGGGTGAACGTACACATCCGACGCGCACAGAGAACCCGAACGTGGAATGACGAACCCGCATTTTGCAATTCGGGGCATGGCCACAAGCCCTTGCATCTGAGTCGTACGCCGACTGCGACGTCACGGCATCGCTATTCTCAGAAAATCGTTCACCGTCTATGATTTGAGTAGAGTATCTCTTGCGTTGGACATTGCACGGCGTGCGCCGTGTGACGAAAGGATCACGGCCGTGCTGAAACGCTCGTTGTGGCTCCGGTTGTCTGCGATCACGCTTCTGGTCATCGCAGGGGTAGCCGTGTTTGCCGGCTCCGCCAGTTCCACGACGCTGGGTGTCGCCCCGTTGCTGGACTGCGTCAACTTTGACCAGGCAGACAACCTGCTCACCTCGACCTGGGGATATGTGAACACGGGCGATACCACTGTGTCGATCCAACTGGGACTTCAGAACTATTTCAGTCCGCCGCCCGGCATTCAAGGCCAACCAGTCGACTTCGACCCCGGTACGTTCCACAATGTCTTTCAGACAACGATTTATCTTGGCAATTCTTCCTCGACCACCTGGAACCTGGACGGTTTCACCGTCACCGCCACCAACGACCCGAACAACTACTGCTCGACGTACGGCGTGCCAGGTCCTGCAGGCCCGGAAGGTCCGACCGGAGCTACTGGGCCCGCAGGACCGCAAGGGCCACAGGGGCCCGCTGGGACGACTGGACCTTCCGGGGCGACTGGTCCACAAGGCGACATCGGCGCGCCGGGTCCCGCAGGCGAGACTGGCGCATCCGGTGTATCCATCCGGCCCAACTGGTCCAACCGGAGCAACTGGCACACAAGGTGATATCGGCGCAACCGGACCGAGCGGCCCAATCGGTGACGCGGGACCGTCTGGGCCTACAGGATCGACCGGCCCGACGGGTTCGACTGGTCCCCAGGGTCCGGCCGGAATCAGCCGATACGAGCAGATCACCAGCGATCCCATCACAGTCGCCATGTTTAAGCAGGTCACAACCAGCGCGAGCTGCCCGAACGGTGACGTGGCCATCGCCGGTGGGTTCGAGCTTGTGAATCAGAGTGGTCCGATGCTGACCAGTCCGCAGGTGTTGTCGAGCTATCCGTCGGGACAATCGTGGGTGCTGACGGTCGTCAACTCCAGCTTCCGCGGCCCGGTTCAGTTCCGCATTCACGTGACGTGCGCCGCGGCGCCCTAGCCAGAGACGGAGAGACGGCGCGCCGATAGCGAACGACACTGCGGGTGACGGTCGAGAGCTACGACTGGCGGAGAAGAAACGCACGCATGGTGGTGACGAGCCATTCGGGATGTCGCCAGGGGATGAAATGGTCCGCGTTCGGGCAGACTGCCAGCTCGGCGTTCGGGATCGCGCGGTACATCCCAACCGCGACTTCGACCGGAACATCCTCGTCCCGATCACCGACCATAACCAACGTCGGTGCCTGGATGCGATGAAACTCTTCGTCGCTCATGCCTTCGTAGTCGAGCCAGAGATGCGCGGTCAGCTCCGCCACAGACCGCCACTGCGCATCTCCTCCGGGGTGCTTGGCGCGATAGCGCGGCGCCGAGTCCCCCAGACATTCGTCGAGCACGTCCAGGTCGACCTGTTCCTCGTCGTCGACGCCGAAGAAGGACCGTACCCACTCGCGCGATTCAGGCGTGACACGAAAGTCCGCGGCGCCGACGAGCAGGCCACGAGCCAGGTGCGGGATAGCGGCTAGCCAGTTGCAACGCATGCTGACCACCGTCACTCCAACCCGCTACGAATGGCCGACCCAACCCCAGCGCGTTAACCACTTGAGCGATGTCGTCGGCAACCAACGGATAGGTGAGCCGGCCGGCCGGGTTGCTCGACCGACCATGTCCACGAACGTCAAGTGTGACGACGTGAAAGCCGTCTGCGAGTGCTGGAATCAGTGGTTCCCAATCTCGCCCAGTTCCAAGCCCGCCATGCAGCAGTACGAGCGGAGCGCCGTTGCCAAATTCCTCGCAGAAGAGCGTGGCTCCGTTCACCTCCAGATAACGTCCAGTTTCGGAGCGCATGCTGATCCCTTCCCGGCGCAATGAATCCGCGATTTGGAGGCGATGTCGTTCACGACCGAGTTCGAGTCCTGGCGTCGCGTGCACCTAATCACGGTGTCGACATTCTGCTGGCGCTGGCATGCAGTGCGGTGATGATCGTGCTCGCGGTCAGTTCCTTCAGCAAGCAGGAGTAGGGATTAGACAAACGGTCGCCGGGTCAGGACGTGGAGGCCGCTCCCGCATCCATTTTGGCGATCGATACGTCAAGCGACTCATGGAAAAACTGGATCACGCGGAGCTCGTAATCGTTGGGATCGAGCGTTCGCGCCTCGACGTGACCGGCTCCAGGAACCCACCAGATCTCCTTCGGCTGATTGGCGGCGTCGAAGTTCCGCTCGCTGTTCTGGGGCGGAACGACTGTGTCGGCCGTACCGTGGATGATGAAGATCGGCCGTGGACTGATGCTCCCGATGACCTTTACCGGTTGCACCTGATTGACGTCGCTGTCGGTCCGCCACTCCGCAAGTTTGACGGTCACCGGCGCGAACGGGAAGGCCGGGATGTGAAGGAATTTCTGGAAGCTGGTCGAGATGACGTTCGACGCGGCGCTGAAGCCACTGTCGTCGACGACCGCACCGATGCGCTTGTCACGAGCGGCGGCCAGAATTGTGACAGAGCCCCCCAGCGAAACGCCGAGCGCACCGATTCGGTCGGGATCGACGTCCGATCGCGTCACCAGATAATCGACGGCCGAGACCAGATCGGTCTGCTCCTTGGCCCCGAGGGTGACGGCGTCACCGCCACTCTGCCCGCGCTCGCGCATGTCATAGGTGAAGACGCTGAACCCTGCGCGATTCAGGAAGTCGGCCCAGGGGATCATCTGATCCTGGTCGTCTCCATAGCCATGCGAGAGGATAATGGTCGTCTTGCTCGTACCGGGAAAGAAGCGACCGGCCAGCGTCACGCCGTCGCCGGTCTTGAACGTCACGGCGTCCGGCTTGAGGTTGGGATAGTCGCTGAGGGACCAATCGTAGACGTTCTGCTTCGGATGAATGGCCTTGCTGGACGCGTACCAGCCAATCCCGCCGATGATGACAACGGCAAAAAGCACGAGGATCAGGACTATCATGACGACTCCGCGGATCCATGAGCGCCGGCGCCCACGTTCCCCCTCATCCTCCGCTGGCGGACTCTGCTGCATCGTATTCCCTACACCAACAAACGTCATGATCGTCGGGCGTCGTGACGTGCCCGATGATAGCACCGACGAACTCAACTCGAGCGGGCACTGACTCTCCAACCGATCGTCTTAACGCTGCTGGCGCGAACTGATGCGCCGTGTAATCCGATTGTAACGGCAGTCAGTCTACGATTGGATCATCGAGGACCGTGCGCATCGTCCGCCGATGCGTTTGCGTCTGAAAGTGAGCCAAACGATGACCACCACGATCGAACGTCCAATACTCATCCCCAACCAAATTCAATCGCACAACGGGAGAACACCCCCGAATCGAACGGTCGAGAATGCCATCGAGATCCGTGGGCTGACCAAACGATTCGGACCGTTCACGGCGGTCGACTCCCTCACGTTCGATGTACCAGCAGGATCGATCTTCGGTTTCCTGGGACCCAATGGTGCCGGGAAAACCACGACGCTCGGGATGCTGCTCGGACTCGTCCCATACGATGCAGGCGCGGCTAACGTGCTTGGATATGACATCGGGGTCCACCTTTCGGAGGTGCTGACGCGCACTGGCGCGTTGATCGAACGGCCTGCCTTCTACCCCTACCTGAGCGGGCGGCGCAATTTGTCGCTCTTCGCGCGGATAGCCGGCATCACCGATCAGTCACAGGTCGAGCGCGCGCTGGAGGAGGTTGATCTTCTGAGCCGCGCCGACGCCAAATTCGGCGGGTACTCCACCGGAATGAAGCAACGTCTGGGGATTGCCACGGCCTTGATCCGCCAGCCGGAGCTCATCGTCCTCGATGAGCCGACCAGCGGATTGGACCCCGCCGGCCAGCTGGAGATCCGCAACCTGGTGCGCGAGCTGGCAGAAGAAGGGCGAACCATCCTCCTCTCGAGCCATCTGCTGAACGAAGTTCAACAGGTCTGCACGCACGTCGCCATCATCGACAAAGGCAAGCTGGTGCAGACCGGGACGCTGGAGCAGCTACTCACAAGCGAAAGCGTGGTTGAGGTACGAGTCGTCGAGCGAGAGGCTGACGCGGCTGACTTCCTTCGCACAGTACCCGGAGTCACCGATGTCGACGTTGTCGATGGCCGCCTGATCGTCAAAGTGCCGGCCGACCAATGCGCCGCCATCAACCGAGCGCTGATCGTGGCTGGATTCGACGTGAGCGGGCTCAACCCGCGCGAAAGCAAGCTTGAAGAGCGCTTCCTGGATCTGACCAACCAGTTCGAGAAGGAGGCCTGACATGACGTCGATTCGAACCCTCCTAAGCGTTGAAATAACCAAGCTGTTGCGCCGCCCGATGACCTGGATCCTTTCGGCGATCCTCGTCGGGTTCACGGCCTTCATCTACATGTCGCTGGTGATCGCGCTGCTGGCCCCGGAATCGGCCAACGTCGACAGGGCATCGCTCGAAAAGGAGATCCTGCTGCCGGACGGTCTCTACTTTGGAGCCTCGCTGGCTGGATCGTTCGTGACGATCCTAATCATCATCCTGGCGGCAGGTTCGATCGGCAGCGAGTTCAGCTGGGCAACGGTCCGCACGAGCCTGCTGATGGGTGCGACACGCATGCGCTTCCTGGCCGGAAAATTCCTGGCACTGGTGCTCGTAGGCTTCGTCTGGCTGATAATCGCCAACGTGATAGCGTTCGCCGGTGAGCTGATCACGTCTGCCGCCACCAACCACGCAATCCCCACCGACTACTTGACGAGTGGATCGTTCGCGTCTGACGTTGGGCTCGTCCTCTTCCACTCGCTAATTGTCATCGCGGTCTGGACGCTGATCGCCACTGCCGTCACTGTGATTACCGGCTCGCTTGCGGCCGGGCTCGGAGTGACGCTCGCCGTTTCGTTGCTCGGCTCTTCGATCGCGGGGCTCATCGCGCAGATCGGTGACGTCGGCCGATGGGCGGCACGCGTCATTCCAAATCGGGCGCTCGATGCGATCATCTCACTCGACTCCGCGGATCCACCGTCGTATCTTGCGTCTGACTGGATCTGGATCATCGCCAGCGTCGTGGGTTGGTCGCTGCTCATCGCGATCCTGGCAATGCGTCGATTCCAGCGCATGAATCTGGTCGGCGGGTCGTAACAGTAGGCTCGAAATCGGCAGGGGACGTGAAGTGCGAAATATCGAGACGAAGGCGCAGGTCGAGGATCTGCAGCACATCCTCGACCGTGCGCTGTCGATTGGCGCCGAGGACCACGGGGCTCAGCGCGACACCGACACCTACTTCCGCGTCGCGAACGGGCGCCTGAAGCTCCGCGTGAGCGAGGGTGTTCACGGGGGAACGTTGATCGCCTATCAACGGCCCGACTTGAGCGGAAGTCGTGACTCCGACTACCGACTCGTCGCCATTCCCGATCCCGCCGCGCTCTGTGAAGCGTTGCATGAAACGCTTGGAGTGCTGGTCGAAGTTCGCAAGCGGCGTCATCTGCTCATCTACGGCGCCACGCGCATCCATCTCGACGAGGTCGATGATCTCGGCGCATTCGTCGAGCTTGAGACGGTGCTGATGCAATCAGCACCGAGAAGAGGCGGAAACAGAACACGCGTTTCTCACAGCGCACCTTGGTCTGGAAGCTGCCCGCACGATCGCGGGAAGCTACAGCGATCTGCTCATGACGCGTAGCGACTGAAGCCGTTAGTCTGCAGCTCAAGCCACCAGAGGAAAGCGGCCCATCCACGCCATCCTGCCCACGATTCAGCGATCTCGCGCACTTCCGCCTCACTGGCGGTGTGGTCGAGCCCATAGGCGAACCCGATGATCTTGCGCAATCCCAGATCTCCGGCAGGGATGCTGTCACGCGCCCCAAGTCCACGCATCAGAACGTACTCGGCGGTCCAACGTCCGATGCCACGGTGCCGCACGAGCTCCTTGGCACCCTCTTCGAACGGCAGCTCGCCGATGGCCCAAAGATCGAGATCGCCATTCGAGATGAGTCTCGAGAGCTCGATCAGATAAGACGCCTTCTGGCGGCTGAACTGCAACGCCAGGAGATCGGCGGCATCAAGCTCGGCGATGCGCTGCGGCGCGGGCAGCAGCAGCATCTCTCGCACCCCGAAGCGCACGCTTCGGCCGAACTGCTCCAGCAGCGCCAGCTTCATGCGGCGGGCGAAGGCGATGTTCACCTGCTGACCCACAATGGCGAAGATCAGTGCCTCGTACGGGTCGGCCACCAGCAGTGGACGAATCCCCGGCAGCTCACGCACCAATGTGTCAAGGACGGGGTCACGTTTGGCAACGGCGAAGAAGGGATACGGGTCAACATCCAGCAGGAAGATGCGCTTCACGTGCGCGACGGCTGCATCGATCACCGTGGGTGTGACGGAATCGCCGGAAATGTCGAGTGTGATTCCGGGCGCTTCTACACTTCCGGCGTCCCGCAGCGTCAGGAGGATGTCGACACCGTCGATATTCAAGGCACGACGGCAGACGCCCTGGTCCAGATCGACCTCCTCCAGCACCGATGAGGGCGAGGTCGCCAAATAGCTGAGCGCGAGCGGAAACGAATAGGGCGAAGTGGGGTGAAGCTCGACCGAGACGTTATTCACCAGAAACCGACTTGCCTCGCATTTCGGACGGACGATCGCCCGGTATCTGGATCTCCTCGACATGACGCGGGTTACGATTTACCCGGAAGGTGAAGACGTCTGGTCGGTTGTAGTGACCGGCCGCATCGAAGGTCAGACGCTCTTCCACCGCCCGGCCGGGATCAACCTCAGCTGTGACGATCGCCTCCTCGCCCCAGACGGGACCAGCAAGGTACTCGCCATCGGGCCCGATGATCGCCGTTCCGCCCCGCTGAATAAGCTCGTCCGGCTCACCTGGGATCTCATGCAGCAACTCGAGATCGGCGGGTAAATCGCGCATGCGCAGCACAGTGCCCACGGCGAGGACGAACGCGCGGCCTTCGAAGGCATAGTGGCGCGACGCGACCTGATGCATCTCCTTGACGTCGGGCCAGCAGGCGACGTGCAACAGCTCGGTCTGCTCGTGCATCGCCTGACGCGTGAGCGGCATCCAGTGCTCCCAGCAGAGGAGTCCGCCCAGCTTCCCGAGCTCGGTGTCCAGAACGATCAAGCCGTTGCCGTCGCCCTGCCCCCAGATCATACGCTCGTCATAGGTCGGCTTGAGCTTGCGGTGCACGCCGATGAGATCGCCCATCGGACCAAAGAAGAGTTGCGAGCAATAGAGCGTGCCACCCGAAAGCTCGTGCACGCCAACGACGACGTAGGCGTTCGCCTCACGAGCGGCATTGCCGATGCGCTCGACCTGAGGGCTCGGAATCGAGATGGCGTTCGCGACGAGTCGCCGAAAGACCTGTCGCGCCGGTTCGTGACCCCAGAGGGCGGCGCCTGGCGCCTCGGAGAGCCAGACCGGGTAGCCCGGAATCCAGACCTCGGGAAAGGCGATCAGCCGGGCTCCCTCGCTGGCAGCGTGCGCGATGAGACGGCAGGTCTTCTCGACCGTTGCGTCCCGATCGAGAAAAACCGGGGTCGACTGCACCGCGGCTACACGATACGTGCTCCAGACGTCACCAGGTGGCATCTCCCCCTCCGCCTTCTTCTCACGCGTTTTCTCTAGCGTTGACCGGGCAGTACCTCTTTGGCCGAGTTCTGCTGCGGGTCGAAATAGAGACGCGGCAAGATCATGGTGTTGGCGCCGAAGAGGACGTACTCGAAGGTCGGCTCGCCATCGTAACCACGCTGCGCGTGAATGTCCTGCGGCGGAGGCGGCAGCACAACCGCGTCGCCGAATTCCAGGATGCGCTCTTCTACCATCTCGACGCTGGCGTCTCCCGCGCCGGTGCCGTCATCGTTCCGACGCCAGACCTGATACTGGTCGCGTCCTTGATACACTCCTATGACACCCCAGCTGCCGTGACTGTGAATTGGGGTCATGGCTTCCGGTCCGAACATCGCCCTCACGAGGATCAAGCCGCTGTCGTCGGTGTAGAGTGGCTTCGATTGACTGCCGGTGTGGATGTTCCCCATCGGCTCATCCCCCGCCAGCTCAGGATGCCGTGCCAGCACCTTCATGCGCTCGGCGATCTTGGTCAGACCCACGTCACTGGAGCCGTCGCTCGCCAGAATCTCCTTCACTTCACCGATGAACGTGTCGATGGTGTAGGTAGCCGTCATTTTTTACCCTCCTTACGTGTCTTGTCTCCGTGAATACTACCCAAGCCTACGTTAATCATGAAGAGGTAGGTGAAATTGCCCCGTGCGATTCTGCGCATGACTGGACATCAGAGCTGCAGGTGCCAACCGCTGATGTCATGGGACTCCACGTGGTACTTTCGACGCATTGACGCTCAGACAATGTGGTCATACGCTAAATAACACACTCAGATCGAAGGAACCACTCGATATTGTTGGTCGTTGCCCAAGCGGGTCGCTGAGCCCGGGATAGTGTTTCGCGCGGCCCTATGACCAACCCTTCACCGGCTGGCTGTCCGCAAACCTCACCCTGACTACTCACGACGATTCGTTCGACATCTATGTGTTGCTTGTCAGCCTATGAACGAACGCAAAGCACGGACCAGACATTCCAGACTCCCCAGTATGGAGATGAACGGCGACCTGGCATTCCTGAACTGGCACGTTGTTGCGTCAACTCGGCAAGTCAGCCCGGCACGATCTCTGATTGGCTGACGCCGCAGCGGCACACTGGGAACGGAGGGAATTGATCGCATGGCAGATGTACAGAACCTGGCCACACAGGCTCGCATGGTCTTCAGAGGCACCGTGGTCCGTCTCAACGCCGCCACAATGTCCGAAGTGCCGCTGGCCGCGAACACGGCCATCGTGCGCATCGACGAGCCCATCCGCGTGCCGGACGTCGTCGGGGATCTCTCCGGACAGGAGATTACGGTCCAGCTTCAAGAAGGCACGGCGACCAAGGAGGGGGACGAGGCGGTCTTCTTCGTCAATCCCTGGCTCTACGGTGAAAGCATGGCCGCTCTCGAGGTTGGTCGCAGCACACGTCGAACGGCCTCGGACCAATTACGGGAGCAGATCGACACGATGACGAGTCAACAGGACGACGATGGACTTCGCCAGCGTCTGGCGGACGCCGAGGCGATCGTGAGCGGCCGAGTGCACAACGTGAAGCCGCTCGAGAAGTCCGGACCGCCACCCATTACCGAACACGATCCCGATTGGTGGGAAGCGAGCATCTCGGTCGACACCCTTATCAAGGGGGACGTCGCGACCACCTCGGTGCAGGTTCTTTTCCCCCACAGCATGGACGTGCTGTGGTACGGCGCGCCAAAACTGGCGGTCGGGCAAGAGGGGATCTGGCTCCTCCAGAGACGACATGTCGCCGAGATCGGCGCCATGACGTTCGCCGTCGTGGACGCACTCGACGCGCACCCGAAATCGGCTGAGGAGCGCATCAGGAGCCTCATGCCCTCAAGCGAATAGAGGAATACGGGGTTTCGGGGAACTCGAATCAGACACCTACCAGGATGCGCCAAGCGTCACTGCGTGGAAGGGCGGTGGAGAGATGATTCTGGTCGTCAACATGGTCCCGAAACTACTGAGCGGCGAATCGAATCAGGACAGCGAGCCGAATCTGGCCGTCAACCCAGCCAACCCCATGCAGATCGCTGGTTCGGCATTCACCCCCGATGCGTTTGGCGGACCCAACGCTCCGATCTACGTCTCCTCCGACGGCGGCAACACCTGGAATCACAATTCGATCCTGCCGAGTCAGACCGGGGCGCTGAGCGGCACAGGCGATATCACCGTGCGCTTCAGTGGAACCACTAACACGCTCTACGCGGGCATTCTGCGCATTCCCGGCAATCTGCGGCTGAACGTCTTACGGACGAACAACTTCCTGAGTCCGACCGTGATGACAGTGCTGGAAGATCGCGAGCGCGTCGATCAGCCATACGTGCAGGCCACCACCGTGGGAGCCGCCGACCGCGTCTACGTCGGCCTCAACGACTTCGGCGCCCCATCCGGTCGCACCGCCACGATCGACGAATCGTTGAACGCGGGAGTCGTGGCGCCCGCCTTCACGTCGGTGCGGATCGAGTCGCGCGGAACGTCGGGACAGGACGGACCGCCCATCCGTCCAGCCATTCACCCGGACGGAACGATCTACGGCGTCTTCTACGGCTGGCGCTCCTTCAATGGGTCCACAGCCATCGCCGACGTGGTCGTCGTGCGCGATGACAACTGGGGCTCGGGTGCCACCCCCTTCACGGCGTTGACCGACAGCGACAGCCTCTCCGGCATGCGCGTCGTTCAGAAGCGCGTCATCCCCTGGGCCAACTTTTCTCAGCCAACCTTCGGCCAGGAACGCTTCGTCGGATCGAACGTCACTATCGCGGTCGATCCGAACACGAGCTCGACTGTCTATATCGCCTGGGCCGACCGGGTTGGGAGCAGCGACTACACGCTTCACGTACGCCGATCACTCGACCGGGGCAAGACCTGGTCACCCAGCGACCTGCGCACGATCACCAACGCAACCAACCCAGCGCTGGCGATCAACGCCACCGGGATGATCGGCTTCCTCTACCAGCAGGTGGTCTCTGTTCGAGGCGCGGCGCAGCGCTGGGTCACGCACTTCGAGACGACCGAAGACGCGTTCACGAGCGTGCAAGATCACGTTCTCGCCAACGTGCCTGCGTCGGCGCCGGCCCCAAAGTTCCTGCCCTACATCGGCGATTACGACCATGTGATGGCGGTTGGCAACGACTTCTACGGGATCTTCTCCGCCAACAACACGCCGGACATGGCCAATTTCCCCAGTGGCGTGAAGTACCAGCGGAATGCCGACTTCAGCTCACACACGCTCCTCGACAACACAGGGAAACCGGTGCCGGTTTCCATCGACCCCTTCTTCTTCAAGTTCGAGCCGCCGGCCAAGGATCCGCGCTATGAGTACGCGGCTAAGCTGATCTGCGGCATCTCCAAAGACCCCGAGGATATGCGTCTGGCGCGCGGCCTCTATGCCACGACGATCAACATTCACAACCCGAATCATGAGAAGGCGACCTTCTTCAAGAAGCTCGCGCTCACCTTCCCACCGGAAGAGCAGCGGCCAGGCAAGATTTTCCCGATCAGCACGGACGTGCTTGGACCGGACGAAGCGTTGTCGGTCGATTGCATCGACATCAAGCGGCGGCTCTTCCCGAATGGCTTGCCCACGCCGTACATCGAGGGCTTCGTCGTCATCCAGAGTGACTCGAGCCTGGACGTCACCGCCGTCTACACCACCGCCGCACTCAACGCCGACGGAAAGCCGACGACGCACAGCAGCATCGACGTCGTGCAGATCAAAGAACGACGCTTCGGAGCCGCACAGGCGCTTCCTGATCTCGTACCGGTTCCGGATGCGTCCGGATCCTTCTGTCGCGGAAAAGACGGCAAACTACTCGTCACTGTCAAGAATCAGGGTGCTGGACCGGCCGGTCCGTCGACGACGCAGGTCGACTTCGGGCAGCACGGGACGTTCTCGCAGGCGACCCCAGCGCTGACGCCAAACATGTCGACCGACCTGCTCTTCGACATCCCTGCTGGCTGTTTCGATCCGGATTGCGGATTCACCATCACGGTGGATTCCAAGAATGAGGTGACCGAGAGCAACGAGGCCAACAACACCGCCAGCGGCTTCTGCCTAGGCTGAGCGCCCCCCGGCGCGAGCGGCTCGTCTCCACCCGACGCTGGTGACACTCATCCGCAGCGCAGACCCCGGCAACCAACGAGGTTCCTGGGGTCTGACGCTGCACACGTCTCATACTGGATGTGCGACTTGTCGATGATTGGAGCTGGCTGATAGACCAACGGGCCGGAGTTCACTCTTGTCTGACTATGTCGACTGAGATCTCCACCGCCGGAACCGTTCCTCTGTTCTCAAGCCAGTGTAAGGTGTTCCGATCCTCGGGCCATCCCACTCCCGGCCCATATTCGGTCGCGACCCCATCACGAAAGTCAGTGATCGTTCCCTGCAGTATGTAGACGATGCCTGGTCGGTCTACATGGTCGTGGAGCGGGCCGAAAACGCCTCCCGGCTCGAACGTCACTCTACGCATGCGAAGTTGGCGCCCTGCCATGCCCTCGATCTCATTGCCAAGGTCAATCGCTGATAGTAACTCGACCGTGACACCTTTAGTCTCGTGGACCGTCTGATCGTTACTCATCGCGCTCATCTCCATTCGTTCAGGGCCCGACGTTCGAGTTACATCCGGGACGAACCGCTGTACGACACCCGCTCATATCTCTCGGTTCGTGGGGGAGGTCTGTGATAGAGGATCCGTGCTCGTCATCAGCACAGTTTAGCTGTACGGCTGTTGGTTGTGGAGAATCAGTGTCGACAACAACGTTGATCGGCCGTGTGGCCACATCCACTCGGTGAGGGCGCCTATCGATCCTCGCGCGTGATCGGTCCGAGCAGCACAGCCCCGTCGTTTGCCAGACGTTCGATCTCGGCATCCTCGAAGCCCATCTCGCCGAGGATCTCGGCCGTGTGCTGGGCCAGCAGCGGCGGCGGGCGGCGGATGACCGGTGGCGTGGCCGACATATCGATGGCGGGACCGATCAGCGGGATACTGCCGGCCAGGTCGTGCTGCACCTGTTTGACGATGCCCAGCTCCCGCACCACATCGCTCTGCAGCGCTTGCCCGATCGACCAGATCGGCCCGCAGGGAATGCCCGCCTCGTTCAGACGCGTCACCCATTCGTCGGTCGTGGCTGGTGCGAGCGCCTCGGTCACCAGTTCATTGATCGCTGGCCGGTTGGCGACGCGGTCGGCGTTGGTCTTGAAGCGCGGCTCATCGATCCATTCCGGATGGCCGAGGACGGTAGCCAGTCGCTGCCAGACCGGCTCGCTGGCGACCGAGATGTTAATCATGCCGTCGGCCGTCTTGAACGCCCCGTAGGGCGATGCCACTGGATGATCGTTCCCCTCCAGCCCCGGGTCGTCGCCACCGGCCAGATAACGCCCGGTCTGGTAGGTCAGGATGCCGATCAGCCCACCGAGCAGTGAGGTATCGACACGCTGTCCGACGCCGGTCTGCAAACGGCCGATGTAGGCGCCGAGGACGCCATACGCGGCGAACATGGAGGCCAGCACGTCGCCGATGGCCACGCCGACCCGCGCCGGACCGGTCTTGGGATGGCCGGTGACGCTCATCAGGCCACTCATGCCTTGCGCGACCTGATCGTAGGACGCCTGCGTGGCGTATTTGCCCGCGCGGACCGTAGCCGGAAACCTGGCAGAAGACGAGGCCAGGATTGACCTCACGCAACGACTCGTAGCCGAGGCCGAGCCGGTCCATCACGCCGGGACGGAAGTTGGTGACGATGACGTCGGCCTCTTCCGCCATGCGCCGGACGATACGTGCCCCTTCCTCGTGCTTCAGGTTGATGACCGCGCTGCGTTTGTTGCGGTTGACCGAAAGGAAGTAGGGGCTCTCGCCGGCCACGAAAGGTGGTCCGTAACCGCGAGCAGCGTCGCCGTGCGGCGGCTCGACCTTGATGACGTCGGCACCCATATCACCCAGCAGCATGGTGCACATGGGACTGGAGACGGCCTGCCCGAACTCCAGCACCCTCACCCCAGCCAATGGCTGCTGGGGCTGCTCCTCCTGGATCATCATGCTCCCTTCAACTGAGTCTCCGTCAGTCAGCTCGCCGGGATGATCGGCAGCAGGATGTGGGACGGATGCTCCTGGTCGTGATGGATCGTGTTGATGGCGACCTGCGTGTGCGTGTTGCGTCCCAGCGGCTCGCCGGTGTTCGGGTTGACGTCGAAGCGCGGGAAGTTGCTGCTCGAGATATCCAGGCGGATGCGATGTCCGGTGTTGAAGACGTTACTCGTGCCATACATCGGGATCTCGACGCGATAGACCTCCCCCGGCTGCATGAGCTCGGCTCGCTCGCGGCTGTTGCGATAGCGCAGACGCAGGATGGAGTCGGAGACGTTCATGTCGTAGCCGTACGGATAGTCGGAATTGGGTGGATAGACGTCGACCAACTTGACGGTGATGTCGGTGTCAGGAGCATCGGACGAGACCCACAGCACCGCGGTCAGCGGCCCAGTCACTTCGACTGGTTCAGCCAGGGGCTCGGTCTGGAAGACGAGCACGTCCTGGCGGCTGGAGAGGGGCAGATAGGGCGTTGAAGCACCAAACGTCGACGCATCCGGCCGCTGGTTCTGCGGGCCGACCGAGGTGATGTTGCCGATGCGCTCCTCCATGGCAACACGATCGGCGATGTTCGGATCGACGTCGAGCACGTCGGTCAGGGACGAGATGTTGCCGCCGATCGTCGGGACTGGGTCGTTCGGATCGAAACGGAACGAGGTCCCGCGGGTCGCCAGCGTCGGCTCGCTGATCGTCAATTCCCCGCGATCGCCCAGATAGAAGGGTGTGTAGCTGGTGCGCGCCAGCGGCCACTCCTGCTCTTGACGCCAGTGTCCGCCGTGATACAGGCGTCCTTCCGAAGTCTTGTGTCCGTCGCCGCCACCCATGACGAAGATGCGCACCGGCGGCTCGTCCGCGATCTCGTTGTCGTACCCCTTGAGCCAGTGATCGAAATAACGCAGATGATGGTCGTTGACGTCGTCGGCCAGATTGCCCGCGATCGAGGCTTCCGCTCCGAACTCGACGTCACCAGACCAGGTCAGATCGGGCTTGTCGCCGCCGTGCGTCCATGGGCCCATCATCAGGCGGATCGGTCCTCGCTTGCCCTTGCGTGAAGCGGACGAAGTTCTCCAGCGTCGAGCGCGTATACGAGTCGTACCAGGCGCCGGAGAAGAGGATCGGCACGTCGGAGTGCTTCTCGAAGTGCTCCTCGAAGTCGAAGCCGGGCTGCTTCCAGTATTCGTCGTAATCGCCATGCGTCCAGATGTCGAAGACCCAGCGCTCGTGCATCGGGACCAACGCCAGCGGCGACATGCCCGGCTTGAGGGGCAAGCGCTTCAGCCAATCTCGGAATTGCACCTCACCCAAGGAACGGGCAACGGTCGGGTCGTCGACCTGTGTGCCAGTCACCAGCGCGCGGAAGCCCCAGGCCATGAAGCGCATTTCGAAGGCGCCGTTGTGCCGTACCGAACTGGTGTGTGCATTGGCTCCACCCTCGTTGACGTACATCGCGGCCAGTCCCGGAGGGTTGAGCGCAGCCAGCGCGTTCTGCACCCAGGCGAGATACGATGTGCCGAAGGTTCCGACGCGCCCGTTGCACCACGGCTGCTTTTCCAGCCAGACCATCGTGTCGTAGCCGTCCTCGGCCTCCTGCGCCAAGAAGTAGAACTCCCCTTCGGACGCGTAGCGGCCACGGCAGTCCTGAATGACGACCGCATAGCCACGCCGGGCGAAATAGAGGCCTTTGTCAACAGTGTTTGCGCTGCTCTTGTTGTACGGGGTGCGTACCAGTAGGGTCGGATAGCTGCCTGCAAGCGGATCAACACCGCGCGCCGGTCGGTAAATATCAGTCGCCAGGCGCACGCCGTCTCGCATCGGCACCCACACGTCACGGGCGATGATGGCATCCAGATCGTCCACGGAACCGGTCATCTTCGGCTTGTCCATTCAATGCTCCTCTCAGAAGGTCTGAGGGCATTCTAGCAGCAGAAATCCCCGACACCTGACGATGTTCGCCGGACGGTTTGGCTGTTACACTCTTGCGCTATGAGCGCGCGATCTCAGCCGACAAGTCAGAGCACCGAGCAGCAGCTCTCCGATCGAGCACGTCGTAACATCCTCCTGGGACTGATGCTGACGATGGCGCTGGTGGCCATGGACACGACCGTGGTCGCTACGGCGGTCCCCTCGATCGTCCACGATCTGGGCGGATTTTCGCAGTTCACCTGGGTCTTCTCGATCTACGTCCTGGTGCAAGCCGTGACCATTCCGATCTATGGCAAGCTGGCCGATCTATATGGTCGCAAGCCGATTCTGCTGTTTGGGATCGGGGTCTTCATTCTGGGGTCGATCCTATCCGGCGTCGCCTGGAGCATGTTCGCGCTGATCGCTTTCCGAGCACTGCAAGGAATTGGCGCTGGCGCGATTCAACCGGTGGTGACGACGATCGCCGGAGACATATACACGGTTGAGGAGCGCGCTCGCATTCAAGGTTGGCTTTCGAGCGTCTGGGGTATTTCGGCGGTTGTTGGGCCGGCCATCGGCGGTTTCTTCGCCGAGTATCTGACCTGGCGCTGGATCTTCTACATCAACCTGCCGCTCGGCGCGTTGGCCGTCTTCATGATCTTGCGCTATCTGAACGAGAGCGTCGTTCGCAAACGTCACAAGATCGACTACGTCGGATCCGCCCTTCTGGCCAGTGGACTTGGGCTCTTCATCTTCGGCGTCCTCGAAGGAGGCGTGCGCTGGGCCTGGCTTTCAGGGACGAGCGTAGCCATCTTTGTCGGGGCAGTGGTCATCCTGGGCGGATTCGTGGTGCAGGAGCGACGCGCCGTCGAGCCGACGGTGCCGCTGTGGGTCTTCGGCCGCAGGGTACTGCTGGGCGCGAACCTGGCGACCGCCTCGCTCGGATTTCTCTCGATCGGTCTGACGACGTTCCTGCCCACCTTCGCGGAGGGTGTGCTCGGCGTCAGCGCGCTCCTGGCCGGATTTGTTCTCTCGTCGATGTCGATCGGCTGGCCGCTCGCATCGGCACTCTCAGGGCGCGTCTACCTGCGCATCGGTTTCCGCGACACCGCTCTGGTCGGCATGATCCTATGCGTCGGCGCGGCGCTTGGGTTCTTCCTTTTCCCGGAATCAGTCCCAATCTGGGTGATCGTGGCCACTAGTCTGATCATCGGCGCGGGATTCGGCTTCCTCTCGACGTCGCTGATCGTCGGGGTGCAATCGCTGATCGATTGGAATCGTCGCGGAGTAGTGACGGGCGCCAATCTCTTCAGCCGTCAGCTCGGTCAGGCATTGGGGGCGGCTGTCTATGGCAGCATCGCCAACGCCGTTTTGCTCTCGAAGCTCAACGACGCACCGAGTAGCCTGGCGGGACAACTCCCCAAGACGTTGAACGACGCCAGTGACGCGCTCACCAGCAACAGCGCCAACCTGAGCGTCGCGGCCGAATCCTACCTGCGCGACGCCCTCTATCAGGCGACGCACCAGGTTTTCTTCACCCTCTTCATCATCTCGATCGTCAGTCTGGCAGTCATCTTGATGACGCCCAGACGCTTCGAACGTTTGCAGTTCGCCGAGGACGCGAGTCCGAGCCGTGCCGAATCCGGGCACAGTCCGGTGCGCTCAGACGCGGAATCCCCTTCCCCAGCCAGCTCGTCGAAATAGTTGGAGACAGGCGTTCAGCGGCCGTCGTCGACGATCATGCCGTCCTGCATGCGGATGATGCGGTCGCACATATCGCCGATGCGCGGGTCGTGCGTGACCACCACGAAGGTCTGCTTGTTCGAGCGATTGAGCTCGCGCATAAGGTCCATGACCTCATCCGCGGTCTGTGTGTCGAGGTCGCCTGTCGGCTCGTCGGCCCAAACGATGGCCGGTTGATTGACCAACGCACGTGCGATGGTGACGCGTTGCCGCTGTCCGCCGGAGAGTTCCGCCGGGCGATGGCTGGCGCGATCGGCCAAATGCACCTGTTCCAGCATCTGCATGGACCGCTCACGCGACTCGCGCGGCCGAATGCCGCTCACCAGGAGTGGAAGCTCGACATTCTCCACGGCCGTAAGGACCGGAAGCAGATTGTAGAACTGGAAGATGAATCCCATCTCCTTGGCTCGGAACGACGTTCGGGCATTGTCTGGTAGTTTGGAGAGGTCTGTGCCTGCGATCAGGATCTCGCCTTCGTCAATCGTGTCGAGTCCCGAGAGGCAGTTCAGCAACGTCGTCTTGCCTGAGCCGGAGGGACCCATCACCGCCGACATCTCACCGCGGTCGATGATCAGATCGATGCCTCGCAATGCGGGCACGCGCACTTTGCCGGTGTCGTAGGTCTTGAGCACCCCACGAGCTTCGATGATGATGTCGGTCGTCGCGCCTCCAGCACCGCGATGCTGGTCAATCGGTTCTTCCATCGATGGACGCCTCCTCCAGTAAAGACAACGCTGGAGCTCATTACGTGCGGGTCGCGTCGAATTCGTCCAATCGCAACGCTCAAGGGTAGCATCATCGCGCGAGATGTGACGAGCCGCGACTTCAATTCAGTGTTCGCTTGTCTGCTCAGCCTTCACTTCCGCGAAAACTCACCAACCACCCAGCGCATGTTCTCAAGGATGGGCCGCTCGTGCGTAACGTCGAGTGCAAGAATTTCAGTCTTGGCCCGAGCGTCTGCGAGCCAACGATTGAAGCAGCTTGACGAGATCCACGGACCATCGCTAGTCTGTCTCCACACACGTGCGCGCTGGATCAGACAGGGAGGTCCGAGTTGCGTTTCGGCTATGACGCTGAACTGCTGTCGCGTTGTCCGGAGCTCGTCGCTGGCGTGATCTGGGTGAGCGGCGCGGCCAACCGGACCGGATTAGATCAGGTCGATGAGCATCTGGCCGACGCCGAGGCGTTGACGACGGACCGCTTCCCAACTCCGCCGGACATCGCCAAGTTTGAATCGATCGCGGCGTGGCGGCAGGTCTATTCGCGGTTCGGCGTCAAGCCCAATCGCTATCCGTGCGCCGCGGAGAGTCTGATCCGCCGCGTCGTTGAGACTGGATCGCTGCCACGTATCTCGGCACTGGTCGATGTTTGCAATGCGGCATCGTTACGATACGCGATACCTGTCGCGCCGTTCGATCTGGTCAACGCACAGGGAGACGTCATCGTGCGGCTGGCGACCGGAACTGAAGAATATTTGGCGATCAACGCCGAGACGCCGGATGCCATCCCCGAAGGCGAGGTCATCTACAGCGACGACTCGTCGTCGGTCCTATCGCGACGCTGGAATTGGCGCCAGTCGGACAAGGGCAAGATTTCTCTCTCGACGACGAACCTGCTGATCACGACTGAGGCGGTGCATGCGTCGGGCCGTGACGCGGTTGAGGGGGTGCTTGCGGAGCTGAGCGAGCGCATCCCAGCGCTGCTTGGCGGTACGGTGCGCTATGAGGTGCTCGATCGCGAACATGCGGTGAGTGAACGGCGTAACTAGCGTAGGGGAGGACCTTGTGTCCTCCCGAAACGTGAAGTGCCCGTACGTATGCGGGAGGACACAAGGTCCTCCCCCAACGAACGCGGTGCTACTTGACCGGCTGTGGAGGAATGGCGCCCTCCGGCAGTGGTGCCTTGTACGGCTTGCCGCCCGTTGATTCCATGAACTCGTCGTGCGCTTTCTGCAAGATCAACGGATCGAGATGCAGCTCCGCGGCGGTGATGGCCATCACCTTGGCCGCGAGCATCATCCCCTTATGCCCGATCGACATGCCGCCTGTGGCGGTGATGCCCCAACTGTGCCCAGTCACGCCGGCCGGATGGCAGGCGGTCAGCACCTGGGCGGTCGGGGCGATCCAGCTGACCTCTGAGACGTCGGTCGATCCCGACAGCACCTTGCCTCGGTCACCCGGTTCGAACGCTTCGGCCAGCAGTGGTTGCTTGAGTGCGCTCTCCGGGAGATTGAAGGCGCGAATACCCGCCACCCGAATGCGCTCCGGGTAGCCTGACGCCACGGCCTTGGCGAACGCGCGTTCCTCGTCGTTGAAGTCGATTGGTCCAAGCTCCTTGAGCGCCTCGTACATCACGTCGGTGATGACCTGATTCGGCAGCAGATTGTGAATTCCGAAATGATCGCGGATTGAGAGCGTGGTGTCGGTCATCATCTCGGCGCCCTTGGCAATGCGGATGATGCGTTCGGTGAGCTCATCGACCTGATCCCGCTTGGGAGCGCGGATGTAATACCAGACCTCGGCCTCATCCGGCACGACGTTTGGCTGTCCGCCACCGTTGGTGATGACGTAGTGAATACGCGCTTCTTGAATAGAGTGCTCACGCATGTAGTTCACGCCAACGTTCATCAACTCAACGGCATCCAGCGCCGAGCGGCCATGCTCCGGCGCACCGGCCGCGTGGGCAGTCTGGCCGTGGAAATGGAACTTGATGTGGTCGACTGCCAGGCTGCTGCCGGTCCAAACCGTACTGTTGGCCCACGGATGCCAGGTCAGAGCGGCGTCCAGCTCGTGGAAAACGCCTGCGTTGGCCATGAAGACCTTGCCCGCGCCCGTCTCTTCCGCCGGGCAGCCATAGTAGCGAACGGTGCCGGGTTTGCCGTTCTCTTCGAGCCAGGCCTTCAACGCGACCGCCGCCGCCAGTGCCGCCGTACCGAGCATGTTGTGGCCGCAGCCGTGCCCTGGTCCGCCCTTGACCACCTGCTCCTGCGCGGTGCTTGCCGTCTGCGACAGGTTCGGCAGCGCGTCGTATTCACCCAGGAACCCGATGATTGGCTTGCCACTACCCCACTCCGCCATGAAGGCGGTCGGCATGTCGCCGATGTTCGACGTGATGTTGAATCCCTCGTTGGCGAGGAAGTCGGTCTGCAGCGCGCAGGCATAGGTCTCATCCAGCGCGACTTGCGGATGTGCCCAGATGTCGTCAGACATGGCGATGAAGCGCTGCTGACGCTCTTCAAGCCACTCCCCAGGACTCATGTCTTGCGGCATTTTTTCTCCTTCAAGTTGCTGGAGATAAATCCCCTCGCATCGTCATGTTTCCGGCCGTATTTGCCGGAACAACCAGTTCGCCGCCGTAGAGTGAGTGAACGAACTCGCCTCGGGCGACAGATCACGATTTAACCGATCAAGGGAGCGTCACGCGGCTTTCCCCTTGACCGGCTTCGGCGGAACGGCGCCTTCCGGCAGCGGCGCCGTATATGGCTCGCCACCGGTTATCTCGACGAAATCTGCCTTGGCCTTTTCAATGAGCGCTGGGTCGAGCGCCAGCTCGACCGCGGTGATGGCCATCACCTTGGCCGCATGCAACATCCCCTTGTGGCCGATCGACATGCCGCCGGTGGCCGTGATGCCCCAGCTATGACCCGTTATCCCAGCCGGGTGGCAGGTGGTGCGTGCCTCGACGGTCGGGACGATCCAGCTGACCTCCGAGACGTCGGTCGAGCCGGACATGACCCGGCCAAACTCCTCTGGTTGGTACACGTCCGACATCAACGTGTCCGTGAGGGCGCTTTCCGGCAACCCATCCCGCTGGATGCTCGCCTTGCGGATGCGCTCCGGATAGCCCTGTGCCACGGCGTTGCCGAAGGCCCGCTCCTGCTCGTTGAAGTCGATCGGTCCGAGCGCGTTGAAGACATCGTTCATCACTTCAACCAGCGTGTGATTCGGCAAGAGGTTGTGGATGCCGTAGTGGTCGTGGATCGTCAGCGTTGTGTCGGTCATCATCTCAGCGCCACGAGCGATACGGATCACACGCTCAGTCAGCTCATCGACCTGATCCCGCTTCGGCGCGCGGATGTAATACCAAACTTCGGCTTCGTCCGGAACCACGTTCGGCTGACCACCGCCGTCGGTGATGACGTAGTGGATGCGCGCTTCCTGGATCACGTGCTCACGCATGTAGTTGACGCCGACGTTCATCAACTCCACTGCGTCCAGCGCTGAGCGGCCATGCTCCGGCGCGGCGGCTGCATGAGCGGTCTGACCGTGGAAGTGGAAGGTAATATGGTCGATCGCCAGGCTGGACGACGTTGAGACGGTGTTCTTTGCGGCCGGGTGCCAGGTGATGGCGACGTCCAGATCGTGGAAGACGCCGTCACGCGCCATGAAGACCTTACCGGCCCCAGTCTCTTCGGCCGGACAGCCGTAATAGCGGACCGTGCCAGTCTTTCCGTTCTCTTCCAACCACGCCTTGAAGGCAACCGCGGCGGCCAGCGCGGCGGTGCCCAGCATGTTGTGGCCACAACCGTGCCCCGGTCCGCCTTTGACCACCTGCTCTTGCGCGGTGCTTGCCGTCTGAGAAAGGTTCGGCAGGGCATCGTATTCGCCGAGGAAGCCGATGACCGGCTTACCGTTGCCCCACTCGGCCATGAAGGCGGTCGGTAATCCGCCGACGTTGCTCGTGATCGCGAAGCCCTCGCCCTCGAGGAACTTCGATTGCAGATCGCAGGCGTAGGTCTCGTCCAACGCGACTTGCGGATGGGCCCAGATGTCGTCCGACATAGCAATGAAGCGCTGCTGGCGCTCTTCGAGCCACTCGCCGGGGCTCGTGTCCTTGGGCATGGATCGCTCCTTCTAACGGGTGAGGTCCACCCGTCCCCAAAACCTTATGTATGCCCGCATTGTAGACGTGACTCGGATCTATGTCGCGCCGACGCTCGACTGGTGTGATCTTCGGTCGATCCTGACACGTAGGTAGGTTAGTATCAGAGACAGACCGGTCCGACCGTGCAGATGATCGAACATTGGTGATCCGAGCAGCAATGGATGACCGGGCTACCGATAGAGGTGCGACGATGGACGGAGCGCCACCCACATCCGGAGACCTGGAGCGTGCTCGCGCGGTCCTGCGGCTCCTGTTCGACGCTCAAACCGCCGATCGCCTTGCCGCACACGAGTCGGTCGATGAGGCGCACCTGATCCGCGCATCGATCCGGCGCTGGACGCTCGACCGGTGGCTTGGTCGGCTTGCCCGACGGTCACCGGATCAGACCACACCGCCCCTCTCGCCTCTGTTAGGCGCATCTGCAACGGAGCGGTCGCACTCGCGTTCCAGCTTGGGCTTGGCACGAGCGTGGAGCGGATTGCCCAGGCAACCGGAACCCCTGCCGAGAAGATCGGTGAAGATCTCTACGCTGCTCGCCAGCGCTTGTCCCTGGGCGACGTGGCCGCGTGCCGAGAATTCACTTCGTCAATCGGGCGCTATCGTGACGCGTCGCTCGATCTATCCGAGCGCGCCGCGATGCTGCATCACATCCAACGTTGCTCGTCCTGCCGCACGGCACTTGAGCGCATCCAGACGGTGGACACGCAGCTGATCGACCGGGTGGAGCGAGATGCTCTCAGCCTTGAACCGGCTATCGACCGCGAGGCTTTTCGGAAGGCGCAGGTCCACATCTGGCGCTGGGCAGCCGGAGCGGTCGTGGTCGTGCTGTTGGCAACCGTCGGAGTTGGCATTCTGACATCGCAGCTGCGATCTAACTCATCGAATCAGCCACCCGAAAGTCAGGACGAGACGGCGCTCTCAGGGTGGCTGCTGTCGCTATCGAGCGACGGTCAGGTGATCGCGGTGAATCTGGCGAGCGGGCGACCACAGAATGTCGGTCCCGCCCAAACGCAGCCTCCGGATCTGGCGCAAGGTATCACCCAGGTCTCGCTCTCACCGAACAACCAGTTGATCGCGCGCCAGGAGCCGGTCGCGCAGCCGCAATCTCACGTCGAGCTCACCGTCTTCTCGCTCGACGGAAGTGTGAAACACACGGTCGACTTGCACGATCAAGCTCTCTATCTCCTCTCCGGCTGGCTCACAAACGACACGGTGCTCGAAGTGACCCAGCCGTCGCAGGATCAAAATGAGCCGCTCGATCCCTACGTCTCGGGTCTGCAAACCAATTCGATGGTGGTGGCGGTGAACGTCGCCACGGGCGAACAGCGCACTATGTTTCGCGGGTCGGTACAGTCAATCTACCCCTCACCGGATCGTTCGCTCGTGGTGATGTCCACCTGGTCGAACGCCAATGGAGGCCCGGCAACCATCGAGCTGCGTCCCATGCAGAATGGCGCGATCGGGGACGCCATCAGCCGCACGACGGTTGAGTTCGGCAGAGACCCGGTCTGGGCGCCCGATAGCAGCCGCGTCTACATCTCTCCGGTACGCGACCAATCCGTCACGCCGACGGTGGCTCTCGATCAGTCGACCACCGAGGCTACGTCGACCACGCAGCGAGAAGCAATCGCCTCGCTCGACCGGACTGGTCACATGACATTGTTGAGCCCGCTTCCCTCAGGAGTGTTCAGCTACCCAATCGCCGTCTCACCTGACGGTCAGTACCTCATCTCAGTGACCGGCTCCTTCAACACCGCGGCCGGGACGAGCCGCTATCAGATCTGGCGCACCAACCGCGACGGCGATGATGCGGTGCCGTTGGCCGGCGCTTCCCCAAACTCGACGCAGACCGGCATCTGGTCGCCAAGCGATGGAACCTTGATGCTCCAATACATCCGACCGTTCCTGATCGGGCCGTCGACGGACAACATCGTCCTGGGCACGGTCTGGAGTTATTCGACGATGGCCGTCTTCCCTGATGGACGGACCGTCAGCGTGCGCACGCAGCTCGACACGAGCAACGCGTCGAGCTACTTTGGCTGGCTCCCAGCGGATGCAATCTCGGACGCCACGACGGCGGCGTCGGGCGGGCATGCTGGCGCCGTTTCCGAGATCGATCAGCTCTCACAGGGACGGCTCGAAACTGTTTCGTCGAGCCAGTCAAGCCTTGGGGGCCAGTACGTCGTTCTGCGCGATGCGACGGACGGCATCACCGGTAATCTGGGATCGCACGTCCGGCAAAGGTCGCCGGTTGGGAGAGGGGAAGTCGGAGCTTAGCTGGCTGCCGCAGGGGAATCAGCTGATCGCGGTCGGGAAGCTTGAGGCTGGTCAACCTGGTGGGCTTAGTCGGCTGATGACGTTTGCCCCATCGTTCGGCACGTCCGTACCTCAATACGATTTTCGAGCCTACGATCCGGCAGGTATCGGCACGTCAACCACCATTAACTACGCCAGCCCCACGTTTGCTCCCGACGAGAACACACTGGCCTGCTTCACGGTCGATTCGCGATCAGGTTCGGTTTCGCTGTGGCTGACGACCTACGATGTGTCGGCAAAGTCGGTCTACACGTGGTCGGTTCCTTCTGACAGCAAGGTAAGCTCCGATCCGGTTGCAGCCTGGGTAGACACCAACACGTTGATCTTCGCCGAGCCCGCAAACTGGCATGACGGCTTGCCGGGACGAGTTTTGCTGCAACGTCTGACCATCGAACCAGATGGCTCCACAAACGTGGAGACGCTCACGACGCTCGATACGCACGGGAATGAACAGGTGTCGATCTCGAACAGCTCGCCCTGAGCTCCACAAGCGGCCGAATCGCGTACCGGTTGCGCCACTTCACGCAATCATCGACGACGAACGGCGCCTTCGATAGCGTCGACATCATCACACTGGATCATCCCGGGAGCCCGATCGAAGTCTCACGTCAGGGCACGGGTTCAGGGCTGAGCTGGTCACCGGATGGCAACGTGCTGGCGACGCCGGTCTCTGGGCAGATTCGTTTCTATTCGTCAGTTGGGGACCTGCTGGGAACCGTGACCGGACTGGACGAACAATCGTCGCCGGTATGGGTGAGCCCATCGGAGGTCTGGTTCAACGCGAACGTCGATGGCCGACAACGGGTGATGTCGGTTCAGGTGCACTGACCGGACGGATCGTGCGAGGCATCGGGTGCATGGCCGAGCGACGCCGGCATCAAGTGAGCACTTGCGCTGAGCTGACATCGTTTACAGAGCGCGCCAGCACATAGTCGCACCGAGCGGCTTTCTCTCCCACCCAAGCACTGCCAACCACGTAGTTTCACCTTCGTCGCCGGGGGCCGCTCGACTCCCCGCTCTGCTCCATGGCACCCGCCTCGCCGAACGTGGTGCGTGTGGTCGGCACTGGACCGGCTCCGTCGGCTGTGTCAGCATGTGGCCGACCGGCACATGTACCTTGATCGAGGAGCTGCGCGACGTGCAGGGTGAGGGTGCAGGCGGGGCGACCGGCTACTGGCGGCGCAACCTCTATGTGCTGTGGATCGCCGAGACGCTGACGATCCTCGGCTTCACCATGTGTTATCCCTTCCTGCCCTTCTATCTGGGGAAGCTCGGCGCGAGCACGACCGGCAGCCAGGCGCTCTGGACCGGTGCCATGCAGGCCAGCAGCGCCGGCTGTATGGCGCTCGCCGCGCCGCTCTGGGGGATGGCGGCAGATCGCTACGGCCGTAAGCCGATGCTGGTACGCGCCATGGTCTGCGGCGCGATCACCACCGGACTGATGGGCCTGGTCATAGCTCCCTGGCAGCTCCTGATCCTCTTCATCCTCGATGGAGCGCTCTCCGGCACCGTCTCGGCCGCGATGACGCTGGTCGCCGTCTCGACGCCCAAGGAACGCCTCGGCTACGCTATGGGGCTGCTGCAGACGGCGATCTTCACCGGCTTCTCGCTCGGCCCGCTGCTCGGCGGTGTGCTGGCCGACCGCGTCGGCTACCGCCCGGTCTTCGGTCTCGGCAGTCTGCTGCTGATCAGTGCCGCCGTGCTGGCGCTGGTGCTGACGCGCGAGACGTTCGCTCGGCCGTCGCCGGGACCTTCGGAAGGCACTCAGGGGTCACGGCTCGGTCAGCTGCGCCTTATCCTTCTCGCCGGCGCCATGCCGGCCGCGCTCGGCGTCATGTTCGCTCTACGACTGG
This sequence comes from uncultured Chloroflexia bacterium, assembly GCA_963815715.1. Classification (GTDB taxonomy): domain Bacteria; phylum Chloroflexota; class Chloroflexia; order Thermomicrobiales; family Thermomicrobiaceae; genus CALAGB01. The sequence goes on from CAWFHU010000003.1 coordinate 751,997, forward strand.
CGATCGGGGCCGTCACCCCGGTGCTGCCCCTCTTCGTCGAGCGGATCGCCCCGGTTGGCGCGCCGATCGCCTCGCTGACTGGGCTCACGTTCGGTGTCTCCGGCGTCGGCAGTGCGATCGCCTCGTTGACCCTTGGGCGCGGGGCCGACCGGCTGGGGCATCGGCTCGTACTGATGGTCGCCGGCCTGCTGGTGGCCGCGCTCTTCGTTCCGCTGGCGTTGGTGCGCGTTCCCTGGGAACTCGTGGCGTGCTACGGGCTTCTGGGGTTCGCGACCGGCGGCATCAACCCCAGCGCGCTGGCGATCGTGACGAATTTGACTCCGGGAGAGAGACGCGGTGCGGTCTTCGGTGCGGCCACGGGCGTCGCCTCGCTGGGCGGCTTCATCGGCCCTTTCGAGGGCTCGCTGCTGGCGGCCACGACTGACCTGCGTCTGGTCTTCCTGGTCAGCGGCGGGGTGATGCTCGCCTTCACCCTCTGGCTCGGCGCGGCGTTACGGCCATCACAATCACTGGCGCTCGAGAGGGCTGACGGCGTCAGTCCGCGTAGCGCGCCGCGCAATTAGTCAGACGGCACCCGATCCCTGACAGCACAGCGCCCACGGGGAGTGAGAGCAGGGGGCAGCGGAACAACCCTGTGTAGTGTGCGGACTACACAAGCTCCATCCTGCTGACAGTTCGGCACGTTGTCAGTTCGCAGCCGATCGATCGTCATGTTGGCCTTGTTTGCTTGCCTTTTGCATTTCTTCGTCTGCGTGTCATCGTTGCTCCAAGGAGAGAGTGTCGGGCCCTGAGCCCGGAACAATACTCATTTTGGCGCCCCGGTTTGGCCCAAACGTGGAGAGATTCTCAGAAGCGCTGGTTGTCTAAACGTCTAAATTGGAGTCTCAGATTTCGTTAGATTCGTGACCAACGCTATGCGGCACGAGCCCTCTCAGGGGACATGATCGTCACTGAGCCCGTTATCGTCCAATTCGTATTCAGTTACGAGTTCATTGGATTCCGGTTCCACTGGCGTTTCGATCATTTTGCCCATGGCTGCGCTAATTCGTTGCAGTAGCTGCGTCTGTCGGCTCTCAATGAAGGCGGTGAAGTTGTCGGTCCGTAGCAAAGAAGGATCAATCAGGTGTGTTCTCAGATGATCGTCGAGTTGGTCCGCGTTTATGGCCGCAGAGTTTTGAATGCGTGAGACGTATTCACTTGGGGCGTAACCGCCGATCACGCGGTTCGTGCGCGCGGGATGGTCAGGGCAGCTTGGTGCTGATCAGCGGCGAAGCAGGTATCGGCAAGACGACGCTGGCCGAGGCGACCGTGACCACGGCGGACGAGGACGGCTTTCTCGTCCTCGAGGGCCACTGCTTCGGTAGATCGCGATCCCGAGTCGCTGACGGATCTTGATCAGACTGGAGCGGTCGGGCAACGGTTCGTCGAAGTGATCGCCCAGATACCAGCGATGGGCGACATTGAGGCTCGCGGTCTCGACCAACTGCCGCTCGGAGCGAATCCCTTCAAGAAAGATGATTAAGTGGAAGCGAATGAAGACGACCGGATCGATGGAGGGACGGCCGCGATCGGCGTATCGCTCCACGACCCAATCGCGCATGACCGAGAGATCCAGGATCGCATCACGATGTCGATTGAAGTGGTTGGCTGGGTCCAGATCCTCGAGGGAAACGGAAACGGAAACGGGTCGGTCGAGGATACGGCGTTTGGGCGGACCGAGCATGGTGGCCAACCTCGGGAAGATGACATATTGGCACAACACGGTCCTCAGCATACCCTTTCGGCCCACTTTTTCACCGCGCCACTTTCCTTTTTCAGATGACTCATCGAGGGCATGTGCAACCAGTTGTTCCTGGTGCGATGTTGGTATATCCTCGGGCAACGTACTCTGGCACCATCGCGGCACAGCGGATCGCGCTCACGATATGGGCATAGTCTGAGCATGTCAGCACCCGCCCCGCAGATCTTCATTTCCTACCACCGCAGTGACGGCGAGTTCGCGCGTCGTGTCCGCGAACACCTGGTTGCGCGCGGCGTGAAGACCTGGATGGATCAGAACGACATCCCGGTCGGGGCGTACTGGCCTGACGAGATCGACAAAGGGCTGGCCGCGTCGGATACGGTCGTCGGCATCCTCTCGCCAGATGCAGTGGGGTCGCGCAACGTCAAGAACGAATGGGACTGGGCCATCCAGAACGACAAACGACTGCTGCTCTTGCAGGTCAATCCATGCGTCGTGCCGCATCGCTATGTCTCGATCAACTTCATCGACGCGAGGGCGGACGATCCATCACAAACGTTCGCCGAGCTATCTCGTGCACTTGGTGTCGCTCAGACGCCCGCAACAAGCTTGGACCACGCCGATCAGGAGACGCAATCGATACATCACAGCTCGAGTCGCCGACAAACACGCCTGCTCAAGCCACTTGTCGTGGGTCGGGAGGGGGAGCAGGCTCTCCTTCACGCTGCCCTGGCTGAGCTGCAGGAGGGCAACGGCTCACTCGTGCTGGTCGGCGGAGAAGCTGGCATTGGCAAGACGACGCTGACGACCTGGCTCGTAGCCGTAGCCGACGAAAGCGGGGCACTCGCGCTTGCCGGCGGATGTGACGACCTCGCGATGACGCCGCCATACGGACCGTGGGTTGACATCCTGCGTCAGTGGCCCGCGGACTCCGCACTGCCGTCAGTCCCAGCGGAGTTGCAAGGCGGGGATGCGCTCGGGCGTATCCAGACACAAGCCGCCTTGTTCAATGTCGCGGCGACGTTTTTCAGTGACGCAGCCAAGGTCCGACCGCTGGTACTCCTGCTGGAAGACTTGCACTGGGCCGACCAGGCCTCGCTGGACTTGCTGCGCTTTCTCGCGCGTCGGCTCGCCGGCCAGCGCATCATGCTCGTCGTGACCTGGCGTGACGATGAGGTCACCCGCAAACACCCGCTACACGCGGTGCTGCCATCGCTGGCACGTGAGCCGTACGCGGTGCGTCTCGACCTGCGGCATCTGGGGGTCGCTGCAGTGCGTGAGCTGATCGCAGCTCGCTATCAATTAACTCCCGCTGATGCCGAACTACTGACCGCTCACGTCGCCCGATTGAGTGATGGCAACCCATTCTTCGCCGGCGAGCTGTTGCGCGCGTTGCAGGAGTCCGGCGCCATCGTGCGCGATGACCTCGGCAGCTGGCGGCTGCAACAGCTGGACGGCGCGCAGGTGCCTGTGCTCATCCGTCAGGTCATCGACGGCCGGTTGGAGCGGCTGGGAGATGCCGCGCGGCGCCTGCTGGAGATCGCTGCCGCGATTGGCTACGAGGTGCCGATCGACGTGTGGGTCGAGGTGAGTGGTGGCGACGACGCAATGCTTGCTGACGCGCTGGAGCGCGCGTCCGACGCCCTGCTGGTCGAGGAGCTGCGCGGCAGCAACGCGGTGCGATTCACGCATGCGCTGGTGCGCGAAACGCTCTATGAGGGGATGGTGGTGCTCCGGCGCCGTGGCATCCACCGGCGGATCGGCGAGGCGCTCGATGGCCAGCACAATCCTGATCCGGACGCTGTTGCCCATCACTATCAGCAAGCTGGGGACCCACGTGCGTACGACTGGCTGATCCGCGCCGCCGAGCGCGCAGAACATTCATTCGCCTGGATTGGCGCGGCACAACGCTACGAGGCTGCACTCACACTGTTGGGCGAAACACCCGAATCGGCGCCTCAACGGGCGTTGCTGCTGTATCGTATCGGCTTTCTGCTGCGTTACGCCGAGCGTACACGGTCGCAGGGATACATCGAGACGGCAGTGCGGCTCGCGATCGAGTCCGGCAATCACGCCGTCGAGGCAGTCGCGCGCTTCGACCACGGGGTCCATCGATTCTTTCTTGGCGATTGGGACGGCGGGCTCGCTGAGATGCGCGCTGCCGACACGCTCTTCGAGAGCTTAACGCCTGCCGAGCAGATATCTGTCATCGGCCGTCCCGGCGTACCGGTTGACACGCGTCCGGTGAATGACAACCGAGGGATGTTGCTGTTTCTGACGTGGGACGGTCAGTTACAGCGAGGCTTGGAAGCACTGCAACAGTACGTTGCCAGTCTTCCAGCGGATCCATCTGCTGGATTAGTGCCGACACGTACGCGCTGGATCGATGGCATCTATGGCCTGATGCTGCATCAGATTCTGCGTGGTGATGTTCCCGGAGCCTTGATAAGCTACGAGCGCGCCCTTCAGGCATATCAAGCCGTCGATGACACCGTCATGGTGCAAGATCTGATGCGCTTCACCTTGCGCGATCTGTACCTGCCTTACCTCACTGACCATATCGCGGAACGAGCGCAGCTCAGCACGGCATCGGCGCATGCGACGGTAACGCTGCTGCGCGCCGTGAGTCCAGCGCTTGCAGATAACGAGGACGCGAGCACTCCCCTATCGACGTTGATGCTGAACGGTGACTGGGAAACGCTGCGGCGCGCGATCGCGGCGCAGCATGGTCTTGCTACGGAGTTCATGCAGGGTGAATATTCGTCCATCCTCGCCTGGCTCGAGCGCCAGTGTGGCGCTCCCGATCAGGTGTGGGGTGTGATCAATGAGTTGCTGCCTGAGGGGCCGGCGACGCCAATGGGCAGGCGGGTGCCATGGACGGTGATCCGACTGCAAACGCTCGCCGCGGAAACGGCGCTCGATCAAGGTGATCTCGTCGCGGCACGTACATGGCTTAACGCTCTCGATCGCATGTTCAGCGAGTACAACGCGCTGGTCTTTGGCCACGCGGAATCAATACTCGTACAGGCGCGCTGGCACTGGCTTTCCGGTGCACCGGCGATCGCGGCGCAACACGCCCGGCATGCACTCGCTCTTGCCAGCACACCTCGCCAACCGCTCGCCCTGATCGCCGCACAGCGCTTCCTCGGTCAGATCGAGACGGCAGCGAACGAATTGGGTTCGGCAGAGCAGCACCTCGCTGCGTCGTTGCAACTTGCCAAGGCGTGCGAAACGCCCCACGAGATTGCACTCACATGGATCGCATTAGCTGAGTTGCGCGCCGCCCAAGGGCGCAACGCTGACGCAGACTGCCTGCTGACCGATGCGCGATCAACGTGCGAGCGGCTCGGCGCTCAGCCAGCACTCGCGCGCATCGCCGCTATCGAGCTGGGACTCAACCAATCACCTTCTTCGTGAAGATTATCTACCCAACGGCACGATTATCTAGGCGTCGTCGCTTGCCGAGCGCGATGCGGGCGATGGCAGGCGTGAGTCGTCCTGAACTGCGCCCTGCGCCAAGAGCCGGCATGGCCAGCCGATACGAGCGAGACGGACAAACGTGTGCTGGCGTCGACCGGAGGAAACAGTACCGTGCGATGCCGCCTCCCGCTCGCGCAAATCGACGCGGCGGATCTTGCCACTGAGGTCCCGCGACAACTCGCGCACAAACTCAATTGCACATGGGACTTGAAGGATGAGGGCTGTTGGCGAACAAAGGCGCGGAGTTCCTCGACCAGTGCGTTTTGAACGTGAGCACCAGGATAGACATGCATGGAACCGGATAAACACAACGAGAACCTGGTAAGTCATCTGCGCAGTGACGCCAGGTTGTACAGCCTGAGCGTTACCAATTGATCCTGCCGGATTGGCTCCGGTGGGATGGCGTGACGGTCTTCCTGGCCCACGACACCCGGCTGGGCCGCCAGGTGGCCGTGAAGGTCGCTGTCATCCACCCATGGCGCAGACGATCGACGGTCGGACGCTTCACCGGAGCGCGAGGTTGGCGTCAGGGACTGCCAGGCTTTGCTAGCGACTCACCGCGGGCTGATGGACCACTACTACCGGTACGCCGTACCTCTTGAACTGGGTCACACCAGTCGCGAGACCTACGGCCAGCATCAGTAGTATGCCGACGATCAGCCCCACCATAACTGTTATCCACCATGATGAGCGCATGTCCATGGATCTTGTCCAACGAAGGTGCATTGTCGGTCTCCTGTTCTGTGCTTTGATGTCGGGACGTCTTTAAGGTTTCTGCGTTGCGGATGCGCGCCCGACTCATCGATATCGATACCTACGATTGCGCCGGGCGGAGACACGACGCCCTCGAACGTGACGAGCGCAGTCAAATTATCCAGGTTCACGGTAACGTGAATGCTGCCGTAACCACTCGCCCCGTCGAACCTACCGGTGCCACCCGTCACCGTATACGTGACTGACGACGACATCGTACGTCGTATGGTCTACATCGATGGCGATAGCCTCAAACAGGTGCTTGGTCCGTGGCGGCTGTGAGAGTTGTCGTGCGCATCTCGTTCACACAGTACGCACAGGCACTGTTCGGGCTCGTCTGGAACGACACGACGAACGGGGATTCGCTGATCTTCAACAGATGCGTGGCGTGACCATTGCCTGTGCTCGCGACGCAGAGGTCAGGCGGTGAGCCACAGAGGGATACCGCGAACGTTTCCCCCCACTACCGCGTGGAATGGGACCAAACTTTGGGCGGAGGTCTGCTGAGGCGCAGCCACGAGCACAGCGAGAAACACCAGGGCTGCCAGGGAGAATCGACGCGTGCCTGGTTGCCTCGAAGTCGCTGGGGATCGCTCGCCAGGTCGGCACGCGCGGCGTTGGCCGCGGCGCAGCGCAGGGGCATCGTGCATCGCGACGATCAAACCGCACAACATTCTCCTACGACCACGACGGCCGGTGTGCGTCACGGACTTCGGGATCGCGCGGGTTATCGACCAGAACCTGAACCGTGCGCACCTGTTCGAACCAGTGGGTGCCCAGCACGATGCCGAATGTCAAGGCGACTCCGAGCAGCAGACCAGCGAGACCGCCGTCAGCATGGTCAGGTCAATGCGTGGGGTAATGCGCGTCATCGGGTTCATGAGAACGTCCTTCCCGCAACAGCGATCTCTCACATCCTGTTCGTCATTGGTCGGGCCCGACCGATGTTTGCAGTATGGAGAGAAGTGGGAGTGTCGACATCGACAGGAATACCGCTTTGTGACCGGCGAGTCTGACGGCAATCGGGTAGGCATAGGTACCTAGTTGGCACCCATCCATTGAGTGCCACTACGTATCTCCTCATAGGGGAGTCGCGATGGGTCCTGCGGTGCATTGGGGACTGACGGTGGACGGGACGGGTCAGATCACGCGGTGTCTTGGCCAACCGATGCTGCGGCTCGGGAGCATGCCGATCTTGTTGTAGACCGAGCGGAGATGGGCGCTGACGTGCGGCGGCTAAGGAAGAGCCCTCGGCGACGGGGGCAATCCGTCGGTCACCACTGGCCATGTCGACCTCACGTGGACTCGGCCCCGCCGGAAAGATCGGAGATTTTGTCGCTGCCTGACTGATCTGTCTCGAGCTCCGCGCTCTAGTCGTCTCGCTCAGAGCAGGCACAGCCGAGATCGACACGCGCTCTGACAATTATAGTCTCGGCGTGGTGATGTTCGAACTGTTGACCGGTCGTACTCCCGTTCTCTGGCGTCCCTGCGTCGCTCGCACTGCAGCACCTCACTCAGACGCCACCCGCACCGATCGTGAAAGTGCTCCGTCTGCCATACCCGAATGTCGATTCCGTGGTGTCAAGGCGACTCAAAAAGCGAGCCCGGCCAGCGCTATCAGAGTGCGCATCAGAGATGTGGAGCTGCAGTTGATGCTGCCCGGGAGCAGTTCGCGGGCGAGCGGTGATAGCGGCCAAGCAGCGTGTGGTACTCGCTGCGCATGAGCACGGCCCCGCTCCAGTCGAGCCAGCGCTCATTGGCCGCCAGCCAGTTCGCCGCCAACTGCAGATCGCCCGCATCCAGCGCGAGCCCAACCGCCAATTGCTGCATTACGAGTGCCGATTCGAGTATCTGGGTACCGGGTTCTGCCTCCGGACCACCCGGCAGTGCAGCCAGTACCTGTCCCCATGCGTCATCGGGATCGCGACGCCCACGGCACACCGCGACATGCGCCGTCCGGAACTCGCGGTCACGGACGGCGATGGCCAGTTCGGTTGCTTTGAGCGTACAACGCGCACCGCCTCCACTGTCCTCGCAGCAGGGAGATGGGTACATGCGCGAAGCTGTCGCCGCCAGGATTCGCTGGACCATCGTCCTGCGCCCACGCTTCCTCGTTCTCACGGACGAGCAAACGCTGTTCGTCCAACTGCTCAAGCGGTGTTTCAGAACTCCTCAGATTTGAGACGCGGCACCCGCCGTACTTTCGCTCCATCACCCGCGTTCGAGCAGCGCCTCGTTGTTTTCCGTTGCTTCTACAAACATCGTGCGGCAATCGAGTCACGGCGTGGCACGCCACGGCTGGCGAGCTGGCGTTGAGCGCCACGGCAGTCGGTCAAATCGCGGCTGGTTCACAGGCATCACGAGTTCCGTGCTCCAAGCGTGGGGTGTCCCACAAAGTTTTGCGTCGACCGATTGCGGCCGCGAAAAACGCTCGTCGAACGGGGCCGGTTGCACAGATTTGCCCAAGTTCTGAGGTCCATGAGGCTCGTCATCCGGTTGCAGTTTTGGCCATTTATCCGCGTTGAAGGCGGCGATGCAAAAAAGTGAGGGACATCCCCAAGCGTGGGACACCTGGCTGTCCCCGCATATGGTAATATCTAGTAGCCAATTCCATTCACACAATTCTGACCGAGGAGCACGGGGATGAAATCTCGAGACGAGTTCACCGTTGCGGCTATTCAAGCGTCTCCAGTTCTCTTAGATCGTGATGCGTCGACCACTAAAGCGTGTCAGCTGATTGAAGAAGCAGCTCTCACGGGTGCAGCGCTGGCGGGCTTTCAGTGAAACCGGGCTGTTTGGGTATCCCTTCGTTCGCGATGCGCCAGTTCACCACTGTATCGGCAAGCTGCCGCTGAATCTCTTGACAATGCTGGCAACGTTCCCAGTCCCACACCGAGCCCCTGGGCCAGACTGCCCAGCGCGCTGCGATCGACGTCGAGATCGGATCGTCGAGCGGGATCGGCAAGCGTTCGGCACGGTCTATCGAGCCTTGCTCTTCATCAGCGCGACGGTCAACATTCCCGGCCGGCACAGAAAGCTGACACCGACAGCCACCGAAGGACTGGTCTGGGGAGAAGGCGACGCGGTTGGGCTGACCGTTCATGAGCGTCCATATGCGCGTATCAGTGCACTGAATTGTTGGGAACACGCGATGGTGCTGCCGGGCTACGCGTTGATGGCTCAGGGGACCCAAGTGCACGTGAGCGCTTGGCGCGGAAGCACCACATCCTGGCACATTCCACTGTCACAAGCGTTCGCTATTCAAGGCGCGTGCTATGTCGTCGCAGCTGGTGCGGTTCGGACCGCGTCAAGTATTCCAGAGAGATATCGCGCTCTTGAACTCGTCGACCATCCGGGTCTGAGTTGTATTATCGATCCCTTCGGCGAGATCATTGCTGGTCCGGTTGAAGGTGAAACGATCTCGACCGCGACGGCGTCGCGCGAAGTGATCCGTCGCAGCAAGATGAGCCGAGATATGGGGGGACATTACTCCCGACCAGATATCTTTCAACTGCACGTGAATCGTGCACCGCTGAAGAGGATTATCGAACACGGCATGGAAATGACGGGTGCCGCAATGGCAGGAATTGGAAACAACATTCCAACATCGAGGTCAGACGGGCAGACATCGGAAGGAACTCTCCTGAGAGACGACGTTTCGGAAACATGCTGATACGAACGCTGCGTACAGATGAGCCAGGCACTCATCGAGGTGGCATTCATCCGCCACCTCGTACGACGGCTCGCGTAGCGCACCGAATGAATTGTTTGAATCGCGCTCAGACCTCGTCACATTTAAGATTCAAACAAAAGACAGAGTTAGACCGATTCGAGTTCTGATTCCTCAACCGACGGAAACGCCTCTGCTTGCTCATCTCCTTGACGAGCCGGAATTGTTCCAGGGTTGACCATCGGCAGATGATCGGCCGCGATCTCGAGCGGGTGTCCAACATCGCGGCGAACCTGAAGCTGAAACACATCCGGACGTCCATAGTGACCCGCAACATCTAATCGAACCGTTTGCGCCCCACGACCGCCGGATCACACCCCGTACAGGATGCCGCACTCGCCGACGAGGGGACCCGCAACAATCTGTCCTTCCGGATCGACGATGACGGAGTAACCATCATTGATCCAGTGATCTACCCCACCAACGATTTGATCACGACCGGGTAGACCAGCCGGAATGTCGTCCACCGAGAGTATGTTGCCGTTGCCCAGAACCCAACACCGACCTTCAAAGGCGATGTGGCGCATTGTAGCGATCCAACGGTCGGTGCGCGCCCAGGTAGGTGCGACATAGATCTCGACCCCAGCCGCATAGAGGGTAAACCGCGCAAGCGGCATGTAGTTCTCCCAGCAGATCAAGGCGCCGATTCGCCCTGCTGGGGTTTCGATGACGCGTAAGCCGGCGCCATCGCCCACGCCCAGACGAGAAGCTCGGCGTTGGTCGGAACCAGTTTGCGATGCCGGTTGCGGAGCTGACCATCCGGCCCGATGATCACGACCGTGTTGTAGAGGGTCGTGCCGCTAAAGGCGCGATTGCGATCGTTGATGCCGACACCGTCAGGATCGCCTCCGCCCTAGATGAGGTGTCGCAGGGCTGGAGCAACGTGCCTGAGGCAAGGCTTCGACATCGAGCGCGAAAAGTCCTCGGAGATCCCGATGATTTGGGGACATCCGCCACACCCATGCTGGGAAGCCAGGAACGAACGCTTCCGGGAACGTGACCAGCGACGCGCCTCGGTTTACCGCTTCACGAACGAGGTCCGCCGCTCGCGCGATGGTGGCCACTCGATCAAGCCAAACCGATGGATGTTGAACCACGGCGACCGTGTGCGTCGACCGGTTGATCATGGTCAACTCCTCACTGTACGAGTAGACGTGTCAGCTTCAGGGTGTGTGAATATTCAACGGAGACATGTACCCGATGACGAACAAATGTTGGACCACCAAGCGGAAGTCGCCGTTTTATCTCACAAACCTCCGATTCCGAGGCGCTCCTGTGGCACGCTTGAAACACCGCGATTCCCGCACAAACTCCGTCTCAGAATCGCGTCTCGAAATCAGAGTATGGCTCGGTGGGATCGTCAATGGCTTTTGAGACGACGGTGTTGCCTTCGCTCACGTTAGCGTTCCTGGAGATAAAGCATGGGGCTCAGTAGCGAAGGGCGCGCGTCGTCTCATGTGCTGGACACCGTCACGCTAGGTCGCGGCATACGCTTCCGGGTTGGGCCGCATGCACCAGTGAACGTCGTCTTTGGCGGAAATGCCGCGACCGTTCATCTGCCGGTTCCAGGGAGCTGGTTCAGTCCTCAATCCCGTGGGAGCGACGATACTCGATGAGCTTCTGTCGCACGTCAAGGGGCGTCATTTCGTCCAACTCACGCCCGAGTAGCTCGCCGAGTGCCGAACGACTGGTGTAGCCCAACCCTCGCGCCCACTTCCAGAACTCGGTCCAGCTATAGTCGGCCGCGTCGAACGAATCACGCTCCTGAGTCTGGATCTCTTCACGAATCGGCCGCAGATTGGTGGGAGGCTCGATCGTCTCAAGCGGCTCGTCAAAGTCTATTTCGGGTGGCGCAACGACGCGCACTTTGGTCGACTCTGGAGCGCGAACCGGCTCGGCCGCGGACGGACGAGGCGCCCGGTCCATATCATCCCCAACTTCATCAGTTGTAACGTCGAAATCGAGTGCGAATTGTGTCCCATAGCCCAGCGCCGCCAGCGCGCGACCAATCGCCTTGGTCTCCGCCTTCTCGATGTAGTCGTTGAAATCCGCCTTGGACTCGCTGCCGTAGCCGCTGGCACGTCCACCACTCTCGAGAACCACCTCAGCCCGGAAGACGGCGATGTTGTTCTCATTTGAAACCAGATCGGTGATGACGGCGGCGTCTCGATGCTCGCTGCGCAGCCAGACGAGCCGCCATTTGACGTCAAGGTATTCGACCTCACTGCCACGCACGCGGATGCGCCGCAAGTGAGCACGCGGGTCGAACGGCTTCGCGTCCGAGCGTTTGGCCCCGTCGCCATCCATCGTCGCGTCGGTTTTGTCAGGCACGTTCGATCCCCCCTTCCAGCGTCATGCGTGTACGCGCGCGCATCAATACAGTCGAGCCGGTTGTTCCATCTGTCGTCGTTTGCGAAGGTAGCGCGCCATGCCGTCGACGGTCATCTGATAGGCCGTGGCGACCTCATAGGGCCGAACCAGCTGGTCGTCGCCCGTCGCCGCCACGATTTCCGCGTCGCCTCGTTCGGTGAGCTCCGCCGTGATCACGGTCGTATCGCTCTCCTCGGCCAGCCGAGCATCGGCCCAACCTGACCAGAAGAAGAGGCGCGCCAGCAAATCGTCCAGATGCCAGCTGATGTCGTCGAATCCGCCAAAGTGCGTCAGATAGAAGCGGGTCGGATTCAACGCACGCAGCGTCAGGATGCTCTCGCGCCACAGGATCAGATCGAGCTCAGGTGGCACGGTCGGCGGTCGAACGTAGGCGGCCGACTCCAAACGCACGCCGCCAACGTCGCCGGTGAAGATCGCGCCCGTGTCGGCATGCTGATAGGCGATGTGGTGCATGGCATGTCCCGGCGTGTGTCGCGCGATCAGTTCTCGATCGCCAGCCTTGATGACCGCCCCGTCCTCCAGCACGTCGACGCGGTCGGCCGGAATCGGGGCCACCTCGCCCCACAAGTCCTCCATGCGATCCCCGTAGATGCGCGTGGCGCTGGCCATCAGCTTGGTCGGGTCGATCATATGCGGCGCGCCGACCGGATGAACGAGCAGACGTGCCTTCGGCAGCTGGCGCATCAGCACCCCGGCCGATCCGGCATGATCGAGGTGGATGTGGGTCACCGCAAGCTGAGTTATGTCCTGTGGATCGAACCCCGCGGCGCGTACGCCGCCGAGCAATCGCATCAATCGTCGTGGTCGGTCCGGTCTCGATGAGAGTGAGACCGTCTTCACCGGACAGGAGATAGGACGCGATGACGCCCGGAACGCCCTGGAAATGGTGATCGATGATGAAGAGTCCCGGTTCGAGCTGGGTTACGTTGGTGTCTGCCATCCATATCTCCAAGGTTCCGTTGAGGTCATCACGTGAATCTGGCCGCGATCCGCATGCAAACGCGCAAAACCGGCCTGCACGCCTATCGTAGCAGATCGACTGAACGACTCGAGGCCCTGCTGGCTACCAGTCGCGCTCGGTGCGCACAGTGAGCCCGTCGTACGCGAGCTCGACCCCCGTTGGAAGCGTTCGACTGACGGCGGCGTGCGACACCTCGTGGCTGACGTGGACGATATAGCTCTGCCTGGGACGGACTTCCGCGATCACGTCGAGCGCCTCTCCCAGACTGAGGTGAGTCGGATGCGGGCGCGCTCTCAACGCGTTGATGACCAGCACGTCGGCATCGCGCATCAGGTCGATCGATTCCTCTGATATCCCCTTGGCATCGGTCACGTAGACGAGCGGGCCGAAACGAAAGCCCCGCACGATCCAGCGTCCGTGCGTTACCTCGATCGGCTGAATCTCACGGCCAAAGAGGTCGAACGGTCCGTCGAAAACGTTGAGGAGCAGGTCCGGCTTGCCGCCATAGAACGGAAACATGTCCTGAAAGGTGTAACCGTAGCGATCGCGCAGCAGCTGCGCCGTACGTTCGTCGGCGAAGACGGGCAAATGAGCTTGATTCAACTCGTTGAAGCGCCGTAGGTCGTCGATTCCGGCGACGTGGTCGGCGTGGGCGTGTGTGAAAAGGACGGCATCGATCTCGCGGATGCCAGCCGACTACGGCCTGAATGCGCAGCTCCGGTGACGTATCGATGAGGATCGATTTGTCGTCGAATCGGACGACGGCGGAGGTACGGCCACGACGATCGCGCGGGTCTTCAGACGTACATACGGGGCAGGTACAGCCGATCATCGGAATGCCGTTCGACGTACCAGTTCCCAGAAAAGTGAGATCAACCATCAGCAATCAGTCCTTGAAACCTTCATCTCGGCAAGTATACCCGCCGGTCCGGATGACCGAGGATTTACGGGGCATCAAAGACGGTACTAATGGGCCGATTGTTCACAGGTACCGCGCGCCCGGCGTTCGCTATTATCAGAGTCAGCACGGTTCGCACTTCGGCGACCCACGTATCCACTCCAGAAGTGGGGCAGGTCGATGACTCGAGAGTGTAGGACGACAGCGAGTTGAAATGAACGAACAAACGGATCGCCGGACGGGTTGGATCGACAACCTTTCACGGCACCTTTCCCACAATGACGAACTAGACGAGAGCGGAAACGCGGTGCATTCAATCTTCCCGATCTTGCAGCACATGGCGGCGCGCATTCGCTCCGACACATCCCTCACCGACCTCCTTTCGGTGCTGGCCGCGTCCACGTGTGAGGCGATTGACACCGAGGTAGCGCTGGTACGCGTCTTCGATCCAGAGCAGAAGAATCTCTCCGTGCAAGGGCTCCACGGTGTCCCGCCACACCGAGTGGGAAGCATCCTGGGCGAACGCACGGCCGCCACCGAGCTCTTTCAGGGCTTGCGGCCCGGGTCGTTGATCACCTTCACTCCGGATCGCCCACTGGTGCTCCAGCACGCATCGGACCTTGTGTCGCAGGAGTTCCAGGAAATGCATCTGCTGGGGGCACAGCACATTCTGGTGCTGCCCCTCTTCCATCATGGCCGCCTGCTCGGCCGGCTCGACCTGTTGCGCACGCGTGACGATCCGTTCACGGTGGAGGACGGGTCGCTGGCCAACATCCTCGGAACTTCAATCGCTGGCGCGATCTACGGTTTGACGCAGGACGACAACGGCGAGCGCTACAACAGCATCATCGAAGCCAGCTTCGCCTTCCAACGATCGATCGAGCCGCTGGCCAACGTCGGTGAGATGTTCCAGAACGTAGTCGAGACGCTGCGCCAAATCGTGGCGTGCGATCGCTGCTACGGCCTGCTCTGGAATGACTCGCGGCGCGAGTTCTCGCCGGTCGCGGTGAGCGGTGCCGAACGCGGTACGGTCGATCGACTCAAGCAGCTCTCCTTCGTGCCCAGCGCCATCCCGGCGCTCGATCAGATCCTGCACAGCGAAGAGCCGCTGATCATTCCCAACGCCAACAAAACCGAGCTGCTTCCGGCTCAGGTGACCAGCGCTCTCAATCTGAATTCGACCGTCATCGTGCCGCTGCGCGCTCGACAGCAAGAACTCGTCGGCGCAGTCATGCTCGATCGATCGGGCACCGAGAGCCAATTCAGCAACCGCGACATCGCAGTGGTGTCGACGATCGCCCCGCACTCGGCCTTGATGATCGAGAACGCGCTCCTCTATGAAGAAGTGCGACGCGGGTCCGACCGGCTGGCGCTCGTCAACGACATCGGCATCGAGCTGGCCTCGTTGACCAGCCTGAATAGTCTGTTCCGGCAGGTCCACCTGCACGTCGCGTCGGTCCTCTCGGCGAATCGCTTCTGCCTGGGGCTGTTGCTTCCGGACGGACGGTCGATCGAATACCACTACGCGGTAGAGGATCAAATCTCCGATCTGCCAGTCACGCTTCAGCTCGATGACGGGCCGCTCGGGCTCTGCATCCGTGAGAAACGGCCGATTCTGATGAACGGTCGCGAGCCACACGACACGCGCGACTGGTTCCCGCCAGCCAAGAAGATCACGCCGTCGGAATCGATCCTCGCCGCTCCGATCGTCGTCGGCCAGCGGGCCATTGGCGTCATCTCGGCGCAAAGTGACGCACGTGGTTCCTATTCGCGGCACGACCTGGATCTGCTGAGCACGATCGGCATGCAAACAGGCGTCGCCATCGAAAACGCTCGGGTCTATTCCATGGCGGAGGCACGCGGTGAGCGCCGCGCCTACTTGCTGGATCAGATGATCACGCGACAGGAGGCCGAGCGCAAAACCATCGCCGACGACATCCACAACGACACGCTGCAGACCCTGGCCAGCTGTCTCTACAACATCGATCTCATCAGCCGTCGAGCAACGCAGCTTTCGCCGGAACAGACACAGGATGAGCTGTGCGGCGTGCGGGACAACCTGGCCGAGAACATCGACCGTCTGCGCCACATCATTTTCCAGATCCGTCCCTCAACGCTGGACATCCTTGGATTGGAGCCGGCCCTGCGCGAGCACGCCAAATACGTGCAGCAAGACTCCGGCATCGATATCTCGCTGGCGGTGAATCTCCCAGAGCGACCGTCGAACGACATGGAGACGGCCATCTACCGGATCGTGCAGGAGACGATCCACCTGGTACGAGGGCGTCGCGGTGTCGAGCACATCGTCGTTCGAATTCGCCAAAAGGGCTCCGCGATCATTGTGACCATCGCCGACGACGGCCGAGTAGGGGCCGCCGAGAACGAGGTTGACGACGAATCGCGAGCATTGCAGGTCTCTGAGTCGGAATTCTCGATCATCGCGTTGCGCGAGCGCGTCGAGCTCGCGGGCGGTCAGGTGAAGACGGCGAGTCTCCCGACCGGCGGATCGACGTTGCAGATCATTTTGCCTTACCGGAGCGCGCAATGAACCAACGGACGCCAAATCTCCATCCCGTCGACAAGGCCGTGAATTTCCTGGTCGGGATTCAGACTGCACTCTGCGGGGCGCCGACCATTTCAGACCTCATGGAGGAAACCGTCGAGCAACTGCGGCGGGTTCCCGGCACGATCGCGGCCTGGATCTACCAACGAGACGAGCGTGGCACGTTCAGCATCGTCCATTCCTGGTTGGCTCCGACAAACGGCAGCGAGCCGATTCCGGACGAAGAACTGAGCCAGCACCTACACCAGCGCTGGATCGCGGCGCACGGCGCGGACCACTCGTCGGAGGACTTCGGCTATCCGTTCGTACCGCCCGGTTACTCGAGTCACACGATCACCCCGATGCTGCTGGCCGGAGAGA
The DNA here is from genome assembly GCA_963815715.1 of uncultured Chloroflexia bacterium. Lineage (GTDB taxonomy): Bacteria > Chloroflexota > Chloroflexia > Thermomicrobiales > Thermomicrobiaceae > CALAGB01. The sequence goes on from CAWFHU010000003.1 coordinate 768,874, forward strand.
TGATCGGCGCGATCGCGGTCGAGCGACGGGACGGAGAGATCTATCCATATGAGATAGCCGACATCGGCGCCATCGCGACGGTTGCCGCGATGACCGCGCAGAGCCTGCAGATTCTGGTGCTGCGGGCACGCCTGATGGAGCAGGAAGAGCTCGCCGACGTCGACCATCTTCGTCGCGAGATCGGCCGCGCCCTGCACGACGGCATCGTTCAGGATCTGGCCTACATGAACCTGAAGCTTGAGCTGCTGGTGCGCCAGCTCGAGCCGCAAGCACCGGAAATGGCCGAATCCGCCAGTCAGATCCAGAGCCAGGTCAATAGGTCAATCACAGACATGCGCTCGATGATCTCAGACCTGCGACGGCGCCAGCATCCGGCGCCGGGCATCACCGCGCAGCTGCGCGATATCGCCTTGCACATTCCGGATTACATCCCGCGGGATATAGACCAGGATCGACAGGGAATGGAGCTCGCGCCCGAGATCGAACGAGCGGTGATCGGAATCGTGCGTGAGTCGATTCAAAACATCCGTAAGCACGCCGTCGCGTCGGACGTGCGAGTACAGGTACAACTCGAGGACGACGAATTACTCGTGACCGTCGCTGACGACGGCGTCGGATTTGAATCCGGCATGCCGGTGGCGCGAGAAGGTCATTTCGGCATGGAGCAAATGCGGGAGCTCGCCGAGGACATGGGCGGATCACTGCTGGTCGAATCAGTACCAGGCAGCGGCACCCGCGTCCACGCGCGTATCCCGCTCGTCGAAGCTCAGTCGGATCGGTAGGAGGTTACTGGGGTGGGCGAACAATCCATTCGAGTCGTAGTCGCTGACGACCATGATCTGTTTCGAGAGGGCCTTCGGCAGTTGCTGGAGACGATCCCCTCCGTTCAGATTGTGGGCGAGGCATCGGATGGGCAGGAAGCGATTCGGCTTGTGGCCGATTCACAGCCTGACGTCATTCTGATGGACATCAATATGCCGCGCGTCGATGGATTGCGCGCGACCGAATACATCGTCAAGCACTATCCGGAAACGAACGTGATCGTGCTGACCATGTATCAGGACGACGAGTACGCGATCCACGCGATTCGCGCAGGAGCCAAGAGCTACCTGCTCAAGAACAGCCGCTCGGACGAGGTGATCGAGGCGATTCACGTGGCGGCCAACGGCGGATCGACCATCGACGCCGCCCTGGCGCCCGCGTTGATGCGCGAGTATCACCGCTTGCTGACCAAGACGCCGACGAACAACCAGCGTCACCTGAGCGATCGGGAATCGACACTGCTGCGGCTGCTCGCCAGCGGTTACAACAACCGCCAGATTGCCGATCAGCTCGATCTCGCCGAGAGCACGGTCAAGAACAACCTGTCGTCGCTGTTCCAGAAGATCGGCGTTCGAGACCGCACGCAAGCGGCCCTCTACGCCATCTCGCAGGGATACGGTTCCAAGCCGGCAGACGCGATCTAACCACGCTCAATTTGGCCCGCCTCATGGGCGTGCCCACTCCGCAACTGGTCGTGTAGACTGGCCAGAACCGGAGTGGGCACGCCCAATTTGTGTTGAAACGACGCGAGATTCAGGGCAGTGAGGGGATAGTTAATGATCAGGCAAGCGTTGGAGGGTATTCGGGTCGTCGATTTGACGCGGGTCATGACGGGGCCGTATTGCACGATGCTGCTGGGCGACATGGGCGCCGACGTGATCAAGATCGAGCAGCCAGGTAAGGGGGACGACACGCGCGCCTGGGGTCCTCCTTTTATTGAAGACATCAGCGCCTACTACCTCAGCGTCAACCGCAACAAACGGAGCATCACCCTCAACCTGAAAAGCGACGGCGGGCGGGACGTCCTCTGGAAGCTGATCGAATCGGCCGACGTGGTGGTGGAGAACTTCAGCCCTGGCACGGTTGGTCGACTGGGATTCGGCTACGAAGCCGTCAAAGCGCGCAAGCCGGACATCGTCTATTGCTCGATCTCCGGCTTCGGCCAGGAAGGGCCGTCGAAAGACCGCACGGCATACGACCTGATCGTCCAGGGCATGTCGGGGTTGATGAGCGTGACCGGCGAGGCGGACGGTGGCCCGACACGGTTCGGAGTACCGATCGCCGACATCGCGGCTGGGATGTTCGGCGCCTACGCCATCGTCAATGCTCTCTTCCATCGCGAGCGGACCGGTGAAGGTCAATACATCGACAACTCGATGCTGGGCGGACAGGTAGCGCTCCTCACCTATCAGGCCGGCATCTACTTCGCCACGCATCAGGCGCCCCAGCGCACCGGCAATGCGCACCCGATCGTGGCGCCATATCAAACGTTCCGCAGCAAGGACGGGTATGTAAACCTGGCTTCAGGCAACGACGGCATCTTTACGCGTCTGTGCAACGCCATGGGCCTGGAGCGACTGCTCGACGACGCACGCTTCAAGGACAACGTCGGGCGCATCACCAACCTCCCAGCGTTGGTCGCAGAGATCGAGACCTCCTTCAGCCAGTTCACCACCGATGAGATCGTGCAGAAGCTCGATAGCGCGGCCGTGCCGTGTGGGCCGATTTACACCGTCGACCAGGTCTTCGCCGATCCGCAGGCGGAGCACTACAAGCTGAGCCAGCGGGTACCGCATCCCACGCTCGGCGAGGTCGACCAGGTCGGATTCCCCTATGCCATGAGCGGCACGCCGTGCGAGATTCGGCTGGCACCGCCGCTGCTCGGACAGCACAACGATGAAGTGCTCAGCGATCTGGGCTACAGCGCCGAGCAGATCGCGGCGTTTCGCGAGGATGGCGCCATCTAACGTCGGTTTCGGCGATCGACGTTACAATACGAACACGATGGATCCAAGATCTCAGCCCCTCTCCTCGAAAGGATGCAAACATGGCAAGCGACCAGCTTCGAGTCGGGCTCGTGCAGATGAACTCCCGGTCGGACAAGGAAGCCAATCTTGCGACCGCTGAGCGGCTGATCGACGAGGCGGCAGCCAAGGGTGCGCGCTTAGTCGGGCTGCCGGAGTACGTCTCGTACCTCGGACCAAAAGAGCTGCATGAGGAGAACGCTGAGCCGATTCCAGGTCCGACGACCGAGCGCTTCGCTGCCAAGGCTCGCCAGCACGGCATCTATCTGCTGGGCGGTTCGATTCTCGAGCGATCCGATACGCCGGGCATGTACTACAACACCAGCACGTTCTTCAACCCAGACGGCGAATTGCTGGCCACCTACCGCAAGATCCACCTGTTCGACATCGACATCACCGGCAACGTCAGCGCCAACGAATCAGCGACGATCCTCCCCGGCGACCGGGTGGTGACGGTCGAGATGGATGGCCACACGCTCGGGCTCTCGATCTGTTACGACCTGCGCTTCCCGGAGCTCTATCGGATGCTGGCGCTGGACGGGGCCGAGGTCCTCTTCGTACCGGCTGCCTTTACCCTCTACACCGGTAAAGACCACTGGCACACGCTGCTACGTGCCCGTGCCATCGAGAACCAATGCTACGTGCTGGCTCCCGCGCAGATCGGTCCGCACGATCCCAACGCGCAATGCTATGGGCACGCTCTTGGTGGCCGATCCGTGGGGTACGGTTATCGCTGACGCGCCGAACCACGAAGGAGTCGTCATCGCCGACATCGACTTCGATTACCTGAAACAGGTGCGCGCACAAGTACCGTCGCTGGCCAATCGCCGTCCGAATGCCTACCAGCGCCAGACCGTGGCTGTGTAGAAGGTTCGAGTCCCCAGCCAAATCCTGAATCGCATGTATCAGGGCGAAGCCGAGCTTCGCCCGTTTTCTTGCGTGAGCGCATTGCGGGAGTCGCCTCATTTGCGCTGGGCTTGGTCTTGCTCGGCATCGGGCTCATCACCACGTGATGTCTTGACAATCACATAAGTATCTGCTTATATATTCTCATGCAAAACCTGATAAGTCACGAAGACGTCTATCACGCCATAGCGGCCCCCACGCGTCGGGCGATCCTCGACGAACTTAGTGGCGGCGAGCGCTCGGTCGGGCAGCTAGTGGAGCAGTTTGACGTGACCCAACCCGCCATCTCGCAGCATCTGAAGGTACTGCGCCAGGCGGGACTGGTGACGTGGCAGTCGGCCGGTCGTGAGCGGCGCTACCGTCTCAACGCCGTGCGGTTGCGCGAGGTCTACGACTGGGTGGGTCACTACCAGCGATTCTGGCACGGCAAGCTAGATGCGCTGGGCGCCTATCTGGATCAGCAATGAGCGGCAGCGTTCGTTTTGTCGTCACCTATCCGCACCCGCCGGAACGTGTCTGGGCGGCGTTGACCGAGCGTGAGGCCCTGGAAGCCTGGCTGATGCCCAACGACTTCGAGCCAATCGTCGGTCATAAATTCAACTTCCGCACGTCGCCCGCTCCCGGATTCGACGGCGTCGTCCACTGCGAAGTGCTCCAGGTCGAGCCACACCGTCGCCTCTCATACAGCTGGCGTGGTGGGCCGCTCGACACCACGGTCACATTCACCCTGGAGCCGGTGCCCGACGGTACCCGGCTGAAGTTCGAACAAGTGGGATTTGCCGGAGTCACGGCGCGCACGGTCGGATGGATGCTCGGCCAGGGCTGGCGACGCATGTCCCGCGAGGGCCTGCCCCAGGTGCTCGATCGCATCGGCGCCGGGCTGCCGCCGAAGTCGGACGCGTGAACCGATTGAGGAGGGCGGCTCAGACGAAGCGCATGCGCGCGAGCATGTGGCTGACCTCTCGAGTCATACAGGTCTTTGGACGCAAGCCAGGAGTCCGCAAACCATCGCCGAACGACAGGAGCAAGTAGCGTTCGAATGCCAGTTGGGCGCGATAATCGGAGTTCGTGAAGGGAATGTACGCAGCATGATCACCAAAGCACGCGCGATCAACGTCTACGTCGGGGACCAGGAGCGGGCAGTCGACTTTTACGTCAACAAACTCGGCTTCGACAAACTGCGCGACGAGCCAAACGGGCCCGATGCGCGCTGGATCGAGGTTTCGCCACCTGGGGCTGAATCCGTGTTCGTCCTTTTCACGCCACCAGGATTCGAGGACCGCATCGGCACCTTCGCCAACATCGTCTTCGATTGCGACGATATGGATGCCACCTACGAGCAAATGCACAGCCGCGGGGTCGAGTTCTCCCAGCCACCGGAAGTACAGCCTTGGGGCATGAAGATGGCCCTCTTCAAAGACCCCGACGGCAACGAGTTCGTGCTGGTGCAGTCGAACATGTAGCCATGAGCCGGACCAGGCGCTCCTCTTCCGACTCGGCGGTCAGGAGCGCCAGACCGTCTCCACACGCGGCAGGTCGCCCTTATCCTCCTCCGCATGGGCGCTCATGATCATTGGCGCGCTCGGCCTCATTGGGGGACGCTCCTGATTGACCATATCACTGGTCACCTGGGCCGAGAGAAGCACGCCCGGAATCCCGGCGCCAGGATGCGTTCCCGCTCCAACAAAATAGAGCCCGTCAACGTCGTCCGAGCGATTGTGCTGCCGGAAATAAGCGGACTGAAACAGCGTCGGCTCGACCGAGAAGGCAGAGCCGAGCCAGCTACCGAGATCATGGGCAAAGTCGCGCGGCGTGAACCGATGTTCGCAGACGATACTCTCCTCCAGTCCGCTGAGCCCGAAATCGTGCTCCAACGAATGGATAATGCGATCGCGGAACGGATCAGCTTCCCGCTCCCAGTCGATCCCGTGACCCAGGTGTGGCACAGGCACCAGCACGTAGAGGCTCTCGCCTCCTTCTGGTGCCATGCTGGGGTCGGTCTTGGACGGTGCGTGCAGGTAGAAGGCGAGATCAGTCGGGAGTCCGTCCTCGTCGAAGAGCTGGCGTAGCAGCTTCTTGTAGTCGGGCGGCATGATGATGGTGTGGTGCTTGAGCTGCGCGTATTGCCGGTCCAGTCCCAAATAGAGCAGAAAACAGCTCATCGAGTGCCGGTATCGGCCCAGCCGCCGTTTCGTTCCGCGGCGCAGATAGCGGGGCGGCAGCAGCTCGAGCTGGGCTCGGACCACGTCACTGTTCGCCACGACGGTTCCAGCCAGAAGTTCGCCGCCGTTGCGCGTCTTGACTCCCGCCACACGTCCCTTGTTTACCAGAATCTCGTCGACCGGCGCATTGACGATAACCCGCCCGCCAAGGTCCTTGAAGAGTCGCTCCATGGCCTGCACCACGCTATACATCCCGCCCATGGCGAAATGAACGCCATGCTCGCGCTCCAGATAGGGGACCATGCTGTAGATCGCGCTGGCGCGTAGCGGGTTTCCGCCGATGAAGAGTGGGTGAAAAGAAAAGACCATACGTAGGTTGGGATCGTGAAAATAGCGTGACACAAGCTGGTAGACACTGCGATCCGCGCGCAAACGAGCGAGCTGTGGGACGGCGCCGAGAAAGGTCGAGAGCTTATTGAACGGTTTGCCGGCCAGATCGTCGAATGCCCGTTGGTAGATCTGCTCTGTTGCCGCCAGGAAATCGCGCAGTCCTTGCACGTCACGCGGATCGAATTTGGCTACCTCTTGTTCGTCCTGCTCTGTCCCAAGACCGTAATCGAAATGGCGTCCATCGGAGAAATAGATGCGATAGGCTGGAGAAAGCGTCGTCAGATGAACATCGTCGTCGAATCGACGGCCGGCCAGCGCCCAAAGATCTCGCAAGAGGTTCGGCGCGGTGATGAGCGTGGGACCCATGTCGAAGGTGAAGCCTGCGTCCTGCAGCTGATAGGCACGCCCGCCAACTCGCTCGCGCGCCTCGATCAATGTGACGTCATGACTGGTCGCCTGGAGACGGATGGCGGTGGCCAAGCCGCCAAGTCCGGCGCCAATGACGATGGCGCCGTTGGGTTCGGGTTCGCCGGACGGATCGCCCGAGCTTGAGATTGTGGCGATATGGTAGTGGCTCAAGATTGAACAACCTCCTGAACAAGCGATGTCTCACGTGACGTGGCCGGAACCGACAGCGCCCGCACGTGGTGCTCGACCTCGCTCAGCACACGAGCTCGATCGCTTTCTTGACGCAGATAGACTGGCGAACCAAAGCGCATGGTGAGTCGTGTGCGATCGCGAGTCTCATAGGCCAGTCCGACCGGGATGATCGGCACGAGTTGGCCATCACGTTGCGCGCGTTCGACGAAACGAAGAAAGCCAGCGTGAAACGGAAGGAACTCTTCGACGTTTTGCTTGGGCGTGAACGTCGGATCGATGGTGGGATAGCCCTCCGGAAAGACGACGAGCGCCGCGCCCGATCGAAGGAGGTCATCGACTTCCGCTACAGCCCGCCGCAGATAGGCACGACGTTCGGTCGGACGATACGCGGATCGTGACGATCGATCGGCAACCTCCGGTCGCAGCACCACGGGCCAGCCGACCAACCGGCACAGGCCCTCCATCAGGCGTCGCAATGGTCGCCGCTCGATCCAGTCGAGGCCGACCAGGATATGGAGATGCCGCCGTGACTGCGCCACGAGTGCGGCTCCGTCGTATAGATGGTGGTAGTGGCGGCAGACGAGCACGACTGGCCCGTTCACTGGAACGTTTGCCAGTCCTTCGACGGCCAGATCGAGCTTGGTCGTCGCGATGAGTCGAGCGCCGAGCTGCATCATCGTCTCCGAGACGGTTCGTGGTGGATCAATGGGCTGCTCTGAAACCGCGACCGCAGCCGTCCACTGCGACCACCAGGCATAGAGGGCCGGCACGCAACCGAAGAGGATGGCCACGATCGTGGGCTGCCAGAGTCCCACGCTCAGACTCAGGGCCATCGCGAAACCCATGTTGGCCAGGTAAATGCCGAGCGGCACCCAGGCTGGAAACTCGTCGATCCTGGCGGGCTGCCGCCAGAGCAGTCTGCTGATCGTCATGAAGAGGATGCCGGTCAGCGTCCATCCCGCGAAGTTCTGGATCGGCATGCCAAAGTAGGGACCGCTCTCGAACCAGGTCCAGAAGCGGATCGGCATCGATGAGCTCGCCATGGCTGGATCGAGGACTAGGTCCCACACCGTGAGTAGATACGCGCCAATGGCCACCGCCCAGACGGCCTGATGTCGCTTGACGCGCGTCGCTGCCAGCACGTTGCCGAGCAGAAACGCCGAAAACCCGATCAAGAACCAGGAGAGTGGAATGGTGAACGGGACTCGGCCGAGAACCTTTGCGCCGAGTCCGTTGGTGTAGGCGTAGTTGCCGAACGGCCAGCCCGTGCCAGTGCCGATCAGCTCAGCACTCAGAGAGCACGTCACGGTCACGACGAGGAAAATTGCGGTGCGCCGGAACCCCAGGAAGACGAATCCGAAGGCCAGCATGGTCGCGGCCCCCAGGATGATGTGAAGCGACCCGGCGTAGGTCATGCCGAAGCTGAAAACCTGCGCGGCAAATCGGCTGCCGGCCCAAAGCTCAGGATGGGGTAAGGCGATCAGCAGGCCACCGAGTCCAAAGGCGAGGGCAATTAGATGCCCGCCGAAGAGAGAGCGGATCGTGGTCATGGAGTTCCTCCGCGGGCCAGCGCACGGCCCCGCCAGATAAAGCGACGGCGCATCGTGCTTGCCACTACCAGCACCGTCGCGGGAATGTCGAACAGCGGTGACGCCCAGAAAGTCCACGGACGCCGAGGATAGGCGCGACGAATTCCAGCCAACACACCGACGCGTATGATCATCAGAATGGCCTGCAATTGGCTGAACCAGCCTGGCAACCCGAGTCCTCGCGCGAGCGCCAGCAGCGGTAAGGGAGCTGACTGAACTGTCGCAATTTCGAGCAGGTGAAGCAGGTCGCGCCAACCAAAGAACTGGTCGCGCATCGGCAACGAACGGGGCCACTCGCGCACCGTGCTCCAGCCATCCTGATACATGCGCGCCGAGACGAGATCGCCCGCCTCGAAGAATCCGACCGGCTCACCGGATGCCGCCACGATGCGAGCCAGCGTGACGTCTTCACAGATCGAGCCTTTGACGGACGCGAACCCACCAACCTGTTCGAGCAACTCGCGGCGGATGAGGAAGCACTGTCCGTTGGCCTGGACGCTGGACGGGTCGTACGTGACGTTGCCGGGAATCCCGAAGCGGTAGACGAGGGTCGTCAAGAACGCGGGATGAACGAGCCCCTCACCCGGAGTCTCGATCTCTTGCCGAGTTGCGACGCTCAACATCGCCAAACGTCGCATGCGCGCGAAGTCGAGGAGCGAGCGAGTCAGCGCTTGACGTGGCCGCACATCGGCATCGATGGTCAGGATCCACGAGATGGAAGCGTCCGTCGCTTGCAGACCGCATTGAAGGCCCCAGGCTTTGCCGTTCCAGTCGTCGGGAAGGGGTGACGCGTCAATGAGCCGGATGCGGGAGTCGCATGACGTGAAGGTGCGAACCAGTTCCTGCGTCCCATCGACCGAACCACCATCGACCACCAGGATCTGTGACGACTTCGGAGTCCTGCGCGGTCAGGCCTTCGAGACAGGGCGACAAACGATCAGTCTCATTCAGCACCGGGACGATCACGGCAACCCGCGCGTTCCCCGCACAGCCGCTCTCGGGAATGACTGCTGCTCGCATGCCGGTACGCAGCAGCCGCCAGAGCACGCGAATCCCGAGTGCCGCTTGAGGCACGGCGATGATCGCGGCAGCGACGGATGCACGTCTAAAACCTGGACGCGTCATCAGGTTTCTCTCAGGGAGGCGAGCGGGACTGGCATTCGTCGACGCGGAGCGACCTCGCCCCGACGCCAGAGGCGGTCGACGAGGAGGGCGATGGCCGCCTCCTCGATCTTCTCTCGTCGTGAGGTGGAGGCGCGTCGGCGCAACGTGTCGTATCCGCGTCGTTCTATGACCGTCAGGATACGGCGATAGAGGCGCGTCGCCAGGAGGATTGGCAAGCGGCAGTCGGACGGCAGCAGCCAGATACCGGGCATTGCCTGATGGTAGAGCGCCCGGGTGCGTGCCACTTCTTCGCGCATCAGCGCGCGGAATCGCTCGTCAGGTCCAGACCCCGATTCCCGCAGCTTCAAGAGGTCCGCGTGCGTCAGATCGAACTGACCCAAAGTATTTTTTGGTAGGTAAAGACGGCCAAAAGAAAGGTCTTCACCCACGTCGCGGAGGATATTGGTGCGTTGCATCGCGGCCCCAAGATCGGCGGCCGCCTTGAGCGCGGCATCGGACGTCGCCCCAAGAACGTGCGCCATTCCCAAGCCGACAGTCGACGCGACGTGATAGCAGTAACGGTGAAGCTCGACTTCCTCTTCAAACGCCACCGGCTCGAGATCCATACGCAGTCCGTCGAGCAGATCGATCAAGTGCTGAATCGGGACCCCATACTCAGCGATCACCGCTGAAAGCTCCCCAGCTAGCGGTTCTCGTGGACCGGCCCACGCCCGTCCGCCCTCGAGCCAGCTCTGCCAGGCATCGAGCTCCTTGACAACATCCATCTTGGATCGCCCTGGGACCGGCTCGTCGACGAGGTCGTCGACTTCGCGACAGAACGCGTAGAGGACGGTCGTCGCCGCCCGTTTCTCCGGGGGAAGAAAGCGAGCAGCGAAACTGAATGTGCGGGCATGGACCGACATCGACTGCTGGATGGAAGCGTCGGGGTCGGCACTGACGGATCTGAGCATGGATGGGAGCGCCGGTTTCGTCGACATCAAACAGCTTCCTAACTCGCCGCGTCTGAAGCGATTGGATCAGATCGAGGCTCAGCCCTCGCGAGGTCGCAACCCGTCGATCATGACGTCGATCATCATGTCGGCCATCTCCTGGCCCGACAGCGGCGTGAAGCGCTGCGACACTTGCACCGTCTCGATGATCGCTAGAAACGAACCCGCCAGGAGCCGCTGGTGTGGCATGCCGTGCATGCCGCGATCGCGTGCCGCGGCGAACGCGATCTCAATCGGCATCACCAGCGAGCGAAGCGCGATTTGCGTAAGGCGCCGCGCATGTACCTCCGAGATAGCTGGCATGTCCGAGCGAATCATGCGCGCCAGATCGAACGGCGGTTGTGCCAGAAGAAGGTTGGCGGCACTTCTGAGCTGCTGACGCAGGTCGTCGCCAGCGGCAGCAATCACACGCTCGAGCTCGACACGGGCTCGCTCCAGGCTGCGCTCGGTTACCTCTACGAAGAGCTGTTCTTTCCCACCTGGAACGTGGTGGTAGAGGGATGCCTGGCGAATACCGAGCTCATTGGCGATGTCTCGCAACGTCACGGATGAATATCCGCGTTCGCTGAAGAGTCGCTCAGCTACGAACAAAACTCGCTCACGTGCCGCACTGCTCTCCTCTCCGGCCATAGAGCCAACCTACCTTTCGTTAGGGAACTCTACCGAACATCCGTTAGGTTGTCAACGTTTGACGCTCACGAATTCGTATTTAACCATGTGCATCTCGGTTATCGCGCGATACCTCGTTGGAATGATCGCCAGACCCGCGTATGCTCGCTGTGGCGCGCCCCAACCAAACCGGTGCCGATCGATCGACGATCGCATCAATATGGAGAGCCCATGTCGAGTCCCGACCGCTCCATCTCGAACACGCCCCCCGACGTGATCGGCGCCGAGAGCCCACGGATTCGCGCAATCCGTCGCGCATTGATCGTGGTGGCTCATCCGGACGACGTCGAAGCACACTGCGGCGGAACGGTCGCCCGCCTCGCGGCAGGTGGATGTGACGTGCGCTTGATCGTCTGCACGTCAGGCGAAAAAGGGACGTCCGATCGTGGGATGAGCCCAGAGCGGTTGGCCGAACGACGAGAGGCCGAACAGCTGGATGCGGCTCAAGTCCTCGGAATCACGTCGACAATCTTCCTGAGGTACCCGGACGGCGAGGTTTGCAACGATTCGACACTTCGTGGTCAGATCGTGCGCCAGATTCGCGTCCAGCGCCCCGACCTGGTCGTGACACACGATCCGGAGTTCCCCTGGCCCGCATACACGGCGCATCGCGACCACCGAGCCGTCGGTCGCGTGACGCTCGACGCGCTCTATCCCGATGCGCGCGACCATCTCTTCTTCCCAGAGCAGATCACGCAAGATGGCCTCGAGCCCCACGTGACGCCGGAAGCCTGGCTGATCATGTCGCGCATCCCCGACCTGTTCATCGACATCGAGCCGACCATCGATCAGAAGATCGACGCCCGGCTCAAACATGCGAGTCAGCATTCCGACGCGTCGGCATTGCGCCAGTCGTTCCGCGCTCGCGCCGGCGAGCTCGGATCCGCGATGGGTCTGGCCTTTGCCGAGGCGCTCAAGATCGTACGCTTTGCGTAGCCAAGCTAATGAGTATTCGACCGGCACGACGGTGAATGCCCGGCACGCAAATGGGCGGCGCAGATAACGCCGCCCACTGGACTGTCCAACCGACCCGCCGGCCCGCTCAGGACGAACTTGATGATGCGGAAAGAAGCAGATTCAGTCCGTCATAGATTTTCTGGCGGTCATGTGAGCTAAAGCGTTCGATGAGTCCGTTGAGGTGATCGGCCTTAACTGGGTGTAAATGCTCGATGACCTTGACCCCGTCGGGCGTGAGCAGGTTGAGCACGACGCGCCGGTCACTGGGATCGTCATCCCGACTGGTCATCCCACGATGCACCAGACGATCGAGTATTCCCGTCACCGTCGGAGTGGAAACCTTGAGACGCTGCGCGAGCGTCGAAACCCGCGTCGGGCCATCGCAATAGAGAATGTGCATCACACGAAGCTGTTGGAGGGTGAGCTGAGGCCAATGTTCGGCAAGCGACTCGACACCGGGCTGAAACTGAACGAACGCACGACGAAGCAAATCCACCAAGCCGTCGGCATCCGCGACGTCAGCCGCGCCATCAGTCGCGACTGTGGAAATCATAGGCAGACGTATCCCCTTCCTCTCTCCAGGCCAACCGGTCCCACGATGACCTGAAGCGCCACCATCTCTTCCCCGGACGCGCCGGAAGACAGGCGCCTTGCCGGAGCGGAAATCTCTTCAACCCCAATCCCGCGCATAGAGTATAGCCCTAATAATCACCATAGCACAATGCGCAATGCTTCACTGACAACAGATTATGGGCGAAAAGTGCGCAAGCAGATGTCAACACGGAAGCGTACGACGTGAGATAATAGCGGTTGGAGTCGTTGAGGACGTAAATTCGCGATTGTCGCGGGCGCTCGCCACCAGTCCTGTCGACACTCCGGTTCAGTGACGTAGTCGCGCGAAGATTACGCGTGGCGTAATTGTGTGAGCCCCGCCTAGCGTCAAGGTAAGGAACGTATGCCCGAGTACGAGAAACTGACCGCCGAGCCCCGCTCGACCACCGGCAAAGAGGTCAAACGCCTGCGGCGCGTCGGCATCCTGCCCGGCATCGTCTACGGTCCGGCGATCGACGAGCCTCAGAAGATCGGCATCGGGGTGCGCGAATTCGACCGCGTCTTTCAGACGACCGGATCGACATCGCTGATCGAGCTTTCGATCGGCGACACCATGCACACCGTCTTCATCCGAGGGGTGCAGCGTCATCCGGTGCGCAACTCGTTCATTCATGCGGAGTTCTACGCGCCAAATCTCAACAAGGTGACTGAAGTGACGGTCCCGATCACGACCGTTGGTCATCCAGCCGCGAATACGGACGGTGTGTTGAATCACGGTCGTGCCGACGTCCAGGTGCGCGGCCTACCGGCCAACATCCCGCAGCACCTCGAGGTCGACCTCTCCAAGCTGAAGGAGATCGACGACATCTTGACGGTTGGTGACCTCATACCTCCGGCCGGCGTCGAAATTCTCACGCCTGCCGAAGAGATGGTCGTACGTCTGTCAGCTCAGCAGCGCGCTGCACAGCCTGAAACGGCTGAAGAACTGGCCGCCGAGGCGACTGGTGACTTCCCAGCTGAGGTTGACGAGGGCGCCGAGCCCGAAGAGGAGTAGCGACCGCGCGACTACGGATTGCCGCGTAGTCGAGCTGGGAGCGAAAACGATACGCGGCGGGCAGCCGCGGCGCCGAGCAGCACCATACTGGCCACGCTCAACGCGCCGATTCCAATTCGCCCGCCGCGTTTTCTTCTGCCACCCAATGCCACTTCCGGAGAGAGCGACCAGGAACTACTGGTGCGAACGACGATGCGTCGCACCAAGGGGGATGTGACCTCGATCTCGACCTCTTGTACCGTCATGCCGTTGGCGCCCGACTGCGGCAAGATGTCTGGCGATCGATCGGACGAGCGCAACGAGCGGCCCGTCAGGCGCAGCACGTCGGGCACGATGTCGATGAGCGCGTCGGCCAACGGGGAGCGCAGCCAGTGGCGACTGCCACGCTGTCGGGCGACCGCTGGGCGGCGGTCCGATTCAAGATCGACCTGCACTGGTACCGCCGGAAGCTGTCTACCCATCCCGCACTCCATCTCTATGACGTTGTTCGAATTTGACTGCGTGCTCACGTGATCTTAGTCGCTCCAACGTGTCCGTTCAACTTGTTGTTTCGGATTCGACTTCCTCCGACTGTGCCTGCTTGGCCTCGCGCTCGGCTATTTCACGCGCCACGCGCTCTTCCCATTCCACTTTTGCCGCCGCGACCGCCTCATCACCACCGAGGTATTTCTCGATCAATTCCTTGAATCCGAAGACTACGTCGACCTTTACCTCTTTTTCGGCGTACTTGTTCACCACGTACTCGTACTGGGTCCAGTACCAATCTTCTCCACCACCCGCGTGGAACTCCCATTCGGGCCGCACCTGAATGATCAGGTTCCGGTCCGGATCGTAATAGTCGAAGATGAAATCAATGTCGCGCGGACGCTTGCAGACCGGGCATCGCGTGCGATGCATCGTTCCCAGCAGAATGCCAAGACGCGCATCGGGGTGGGTGCCGACGTTGACCTGGCGCGCCACCGGCGGGCTCCAGATCGCCTGACAGCCCACGCAGCGCATCTCGACTTCCGTGTACTCGGTCTCCAGCATGTGTCTCCTCCATTGGATCGCAGCGTTCGTGGCGTATCGCGCCTGTTCCACCAGTGTTGCGCGGTCCACGACCAGACTCTCGGAGCGTCAGCCGTGCTGACGGCTCAGTTGGCTCCAGCCTACCGCACGTCGAAATGCACCGGCTCGCTCGCGAAAAGTGATTATAGTGCACGACCCAGCGGGCTCGCAGTGGTGATTGCTGTTCCGATGAAATGAGGCTCGAAGTGGGACGAGAGGTATCGGGCGGTTGGCCACGAACCTCTCGTTGCTCAGAAAATAGCGTTCAACGACGGCGTCATATGGACGTCTAGCCGAACCAGTTACTCGGTTCGATCTCGGCGCCCGCGAGGTCGACAATCGGAATCGCAGCAGCGGCGCTCGGAATCGGTGCGAACAAGCTCTCTAATCTTCCTCGCAAGGAATCGACCGCTGCCTGCTCCGTCTCACCCGTTCCAACCAGGACGCGATGCGTTCCTTCCTCGCTCAGATCCGCCGTCAGTGGGATGACGCCCAGCGCGATCCACTGTGATGAGGAGGGTTGGGAGGTGTAATACTCGATTGACCGACCGCTTCCATGCAGAATCCCGCGCGACGTCACGACCTCTCCCTGGACACCGCGCTTGACCCGCCCGATCCACCGTTCTTTCGAGATGTTGCCGCTCGAGCTCATGCGTACGCCATGTGCCCTTCTTCGAACCTTCGGGGCCCGAAACTCCATCCCTGACTGACCAATCTTGGTCCGCCTGACGTTCATCATTCGCGGTTCGCCGTAGGACTGCTCGGGCAGGTCAACTTCGAACAGCAGTCAATCTTCGTTGTTTGTCAGGCTCAGACTAATCTTATCATGAAATCGCAATTTACGTGCCTGAGAGTCACCAGAAAATTGCGTCTGATCCCGCGTCAGGAGATCGAGTTTCTCCCGACCAAGATCCCCAATCTCCGGTGGTAGCATTGCAGACGTTGCCGAACAGTCTGACCGCGTCATCGGGTAATTCCTGGCGCCGCAACGAAATGGACACGAATACCGATGCGCCGAAACCGGTTCTTCCTTCTCCTGCCCCTCGCGCTGCTGCTGGTCGCCGCGACCTCCGCCTGCGGAAGCTCAAGTAACAAGCTGACTGGCACCTCCCTGGACAAGGCGCCCGCGCCCGACTTCACGCTGACCGACCAACGTGGCCAAACTGTGCAGCTGAGCTCGCTACGCGGCCATGCCGTCGCCCTTACCTTCATCTATACCAACTGCACCGACATCTGCCCGTTGATCGCGGAGAAGCTGCACGCGGCCTACGAAATGCTCTCGCCGAGTCAGCAGCAAAACGTTGACCTTCTCGCGGTCACCGTCGATCCAACCCGTGACGACCAGGCCGCGCTGCAGAAATTCTCCGAGAAGCATTCGTTGGCCGACACGGCCAACTGGCACGCATTGACGGGAGAACCGAACGCGCTGGCCAAGATTTGGTCCGACTACTACATCGACGCGAGCGGCATGATTGAAGAAGACGCCACGCCAGAACCGGGAGCAACTCCGACGCCCGAATCGACCCCCGGCAATGCACCGCCGGCCCACACCGACGCCATCTTCTTGATCGACAAAGACGGCAACGAGCGCGTGCTGCTCCGCTCGAGCGTTGATTACAAATCGATCGCCGCCGATCTGAAAACGCTGAGCAAATAGGTCGGGGGACGCTCCGGCTGACATGAATCAGACCCCAGGTGGATCTCGTCGGAGTCAATTGACGTGATCTGTCGTTGTGCAATGATTACGAGGCCAGAGTTTGCGGAATGGTTGTCCCGAGCCGCGCCTGGCACGCCGCGACGACGCATCGCGTCGCGACGAACGGCGCCGATCTTCACCATTCATGGGTGAAAGGCGCCTGTACGCTTTCTGGTGAGCTGGATCAACGACGATCACCGCACGCCCGAACGATGATTTGACGCTCACGACTGGTGGGTCCGCGCGACGGATTGCAGCGCGTTCTAGAGCAGAGGGGCTCATGCGCGCCAACCGTTCAGCCCGTTCAAGTCGAGCGATGATCGCGGGTAACGAAACCGAGCACCCGAGCGGTTCGAGATGAGGACGCTGAATTGGGTGGTTCCGGTTACAAGGGAGACGCACATGCCACAGATGACCGGGGGCCAGGCCCTCGTCGAATCGTTGAAGCGGCACGGCCTCGAGGTGATCTTCGGCCTGCCTGGTGTCCAGCTCGACTGGGCCTTCGACGCGCTGTACGACGCACAAGATTCGATTCACGTCTATCACACGCGCCATGAGCAGGCGACGTCTTACATGGCGGACGGCTATGCTCGCTCGACCGGAAAGGTTGGAGCCTGTCTGGTCGTGCCTGGTCCCGGGCTGATGAATGCCATGGCCGGACTCTCGACCGCCTATGCCTGCTCCTCACCTGTCCTCTGCATTGCCGGGCAGATCGAATCGGAGCAGATCAACGTCGGTCGCGGAATGCTCCACGAGGTGCCCAACCAGTTGCAGATGATCGGATCAGCGACCAAATGGGCCGCCTGTGCCATGTCGCCCGCCGAGGTTCCCGGCATCGTCCAGGAAGCTTTCCGCCAGCTGCGTAGCGGACGTCCACGTCCCGTCGAGATCGAGATTCCGCCCGACGTCCTGGCGGCGACCGGCGACGTGACGCTCCTCGATCCCGCGCCGATCGATAAAGCCGAGCCGAATGCCGATCTGATCGAACAAGCCGCCAAAGCGCTGGGAGAGGCCAAGAGCCCGATCATCTTTGCCGGTGGTGGCATCTTGCTGGCCAACGCATCCGAGGCGTTGAACGAGCTTGCCGAAATGCTGCAGGCTCCGGTCGTGATGAGCTCCGAAGGCAAGGGTGCGATCTCCGACCGCAGCTACCTGGCCCAGACCGTCGTCGGTGGCCGGCGACTTACGCCGAAGGCCGACGTCATTCTGGCGGTAGGTACGCGCTTCTTGCAGCCCACGACCTCGCCATGGGGCCCCAACGATCAGCAGACGGTCATTCAGATCGATATCGACCCGACCGAGGTCGGCCGCAACCGTAAGCCAGACATCGGCATCGTCGCGGACGCCAACGTGGGTCTGCGCGAACTCGTCGATCGCGTCGGCAAGCACAACCGCAAACGAGAGTCGCGCGAAGAAGAGCTGAGCGCGATCAAGGAGCAAGCCAACGACATCGTCTTCGAGGTCCAGCCGCAGGCGTCGTACGGTATGACGCTGCGCGAGGAGATGGGGGACGACGACATCCTGATCGCCGGCATGACTCAGGTCGGCTACTGGAGCAACCTGGGCTTCCCGGTCTACAACCCAAGAACGTTCATCGGTGCGGGTTATCAGGGAACGCTCGGCTACGAGATCGGAACGGCTCTGGGCGTGCAGGTCGGCAACCCCGACAAGCGCGTGGTGGCGGCCTGCGGCGACGGCGGCTTCCTCTATCAGATCCAGGAGCTGTCGACCGCAATGCGCCACAAGATTCCGGCCGTGCTGATCGTTTTCAACGACAGCGCGTTCGGCAACGTGCGGCGCATCCAGAAGGAGCGCTTCAACGGCCGCACGATCGGATCCGACCTGCTGAATCCGGATTTCGTGAAGCTGGCCGACTCCTTCGGTATGGAGGGCATCCGCGCCAACGGTCCGGAGGGACTGCGCGAGGCGCTGCGCCACGCCCTGAAGAAGGACATGCCGACCCTGATTGAGGTCCCAGTGGGTGAAATGCCCTCGACCTGGTCGATCCTGCGGGGGAGTTGAGCGGGAACGGCCCTCACCCGGCTCGCAAGCTCGCCACCCTCTCCCAATTCTGGGAGAGGGCTTTTTATGTCCGAGCGCTGTTCCCCTTCTCCCAGAATTGGGACAAGGGGTTAGGGGATGAGGGCGGGGGATGAGGGCCATTGGGTGAAGGCCGAGTTACCTCTGCAAATCCACCAACTCGATGGCGTGCAGACCCGCGCCGACGATGGCGTCGACGTCGATGCCGGTGGCGTGATACAGGTCGCCGCGCGTGCCTGACTGCCCAAACTCGTCAACGCCGAGCGAGATGACCGGCACCCCGAATATTCCACCCAGGAACGAGAGGGCATGCGACGCCGCATCTTGCACGGTGACGATCGGCGCACGACGCTCTTCCGGCAGGATCAGCCAGTCAAATGAGCCTGAGCCGTTGGGCGATCCGACGTCCACGCCGTATCGACGACGGTCGCGGAAGAGCCGGTAGATCTCGCTCGGACTGGTGATGTTGATGACGTTGGCGGCGATCTCCTCCTCGGCCAGACGTTCAGCCGCCTCGACCGCCTCGGGGATCATCGTTCCGGCCGCCACGATCTGCACTGTATTAGCAACCGGAAGATTCGGCGCAGTTTCGCGCCGATCGACCAGACGATAGCCGCCCGCCAGCACCTGTCGCCGCAGCTCCTCTTCACCCAAACGAGCCAGAGCCGGTTCGATCAGCTTCTGATTGATCGGCTTCGTGGAGAGACGCAGATAGCTGGAAAGGCCGTACTCTCGATCGCAGCAACGCCGCATCGCCTCGAGCATCACCCATTCGGTCTCGTTGGCGAAGCAGGGCTCGAAACTGATCAGTCCAGGCAGCTCGACGCCAAGGGAGACGGTCACGCTCGACTGGTGCGCGCCGCCCTCTGGCGAGAGGCTTACGCCAGACGGCGTCCCGGCGAAGATCATCTTGCTCCCGACATAGAGGCTGTAGATGAGCGAATCGAGGCCGCGGCAGACGAACGGGTCGTAGACCGTGCCGATCGGGATGAGGTGCTGTCCGACCACCTCATAGCTGAGCCCGAGCTGGCCGATCGCCATGAACAGGTTCATCTCGGAGATGCCGAGCTCGATGTGTCGCCCGGCCGGGCTCTCGCGCCAACGCAGCAGGCGGGGGCCTTCGCCCTCATAGTCGTGCTGCTCGGTCGGCGAAAAGATGCCGACGCGGTTGATCCAGCCACCCAGGTGGGTCGACGTAGCCACGTCGGGAGCCACCGTGACGATGCGATTGCCGACCCCTTCGAGCTCAGCCAGACGCGGCAGAACGCGCCCAAGTGCCTCCTGGGTCGACGTTTCGTTGGGATGACGCACGCCGATCGCATCCGGAATCTGACTCGCGGAGATCGCGGCGGTGCCGAGTCCGGACGGCTGTGATAGCCGCGCGGACGCTTCGTCGACGAGCTTCCCTGCCGGAGAGTCGCTCGCGAAAGTCGCCCACTCGTCGTCATCAGGAATGTTCAGATCGGCGCGTAGCTGGTCCATCTGAGCGTTGGTGAGCAGCGCCGAATGGTTCATTGGGTCACCGGCGATCGGCAGCCCCCAACCCTTGATGGTATAGGCAAAGAGGACGCTGGGGCGATCCTTGACCGCATCCACCGCCTGGAAGCAGCGCAGAAGCTCCACCAGGTTATGTCCACCAAGATCGGAAATGATCCCAGGCAGCTCCTCGTCGCTGATGCCGGAGACCACTTTGCTGAGCTCGTCGCGACCGCTGAGCGTCCCTTCGATCAGGCGTTCGCGCATCGTCGGTCCGTCGTTGCGAATGAGCGCCTGGTATTCCTCGTTGCTCATGTCGTCGATGCGCTGACGCAAGGCGGATCCGCCTGGCCGAGCGTAGACCTCCTGCAGGCGATCGCCGTATTTGGCCTCGATGACATGCCAACCAGCGGCGTGGAAGAGGGCCTTGAGTCGCCCAGCGCGCACGCCGGGTATGACTCGATCGAGGCTTTGGCGATTCAAGTCGACGATCCAGAGAACGTTGCCCAGCCCGCTCAACGCCTCTTCAGCCACAGCCTCCCAGACGTTCCCCTCGTCCAATTCGGCGTCGCCGATCAACGAGATGAACCGACCGGAGGCCGCCTCACCGAAATGGGCCAGGCTATACCGGTGCGCCAGCGCCGCGAACGCCGGAGCGACGGCGCCCAGACCGACCGAGCCGGTCGAGAAGTCGACGGGGTCCGGGTCCTTGGTACGGCTTGGATACGCCTGCAATCCCTTGTAGGCACGCAAGGTCGGCAGGTATTCACGATCGAGATTGCCCAGGAGATATTGGACGGAGTGATAGGCGGGCGAGGCGTGCGGCTTGATTGAAACCCGATCACCGGCTCGCAAATAGTGAAAGTAGAGGGCCGTTAGGATCGAGACGACCGAAGCCGATGACGCCTGATGACCGCCGACTTTGGTCTTGTCTGGGTTGGGTCGCAAGTGATTAGCGTGATGAATGATGTTGGTTGCGAGCCAAAGTACGCGGCGTTGAATCGCGTCGAGCGAGGCAATCGTCTCAGGGTCTATGCCACTAATGGGACCATCATCTGACTGTGGGGCCGATTGTGCCACGGATCTCCTCCTGGGGGTAACGGCGGGATATCCGGCTGCGCGCCGGTGTCCATATCCTGACATCTGGGGGTGGCAATGTCTAGCGGGTGTGGCGGGGCTTGATGGACGCCGTGACGTTCAACTCACGAAACCGGTTACTGACGCAGCGTGCCTTCCGATCGTATCTGCGCGTCCGACGATCTCGGCTCATGGGCTCTTGTCGTTGAAAACTTTGACGCTAAATCTGTGGAAGCTCATCGTCAGCAGGTGCAGCGGCCAGGATGAGGTTCGCCTGCTCGAGAAGCTGGGGGATCTTGGTCTGTATAATGTCCCACACAATATACGCATTCACGCTAAAATAAGCGTGAGTCACGACATCGCGAAACCCTGCCATTCCTCGCCAGGAAACGTCCGGATAACGGTCTCGGATGTCCCGGGAAACGTGCTTTGCCGCCTCACCGATGATCTCTAGGTTGCGCACCACCGCGTCAAAGGTCTTCTCGTCTGTCCGAAACGCATCGAAAGTCATGTCCTCAGTGAAACGCAACACCTTTTGGCAGCATGCTTGAATATCGTCCAGGTAGAGCCACTCATCACGCGACACGCATGGCCCCGCGTTCTACGGTCGCTCGTAGCCGCGGCTTGAGATCCTCGCGGAGCACGAGATCCACCCGTCGGTCCAGCATGTCCTCGAGGAGAAACTTCAAGCCCATATAGCGATCAAACGTCGGTAGGTCGTCGAACTCCACCAGGAGGTCGACGTCGCTTTGCGGACCTGCCTCGCCACGCGCCATCGAACCAAAGAGCGCGAGTGACTTCACGCCGAGGGAATCGAGCTCGGCGCGGTGTTCCCCAAGGGCCTTGATGAGTTCGTCACGCGTCATCCTGAACTCCACTGAAATGGCTCATCAATCCGCTGACCATTGCGCAATACAAGGTGCATTGGCAAACGACACGAGAGTGCCGCCGATCTCAGAATACAGCTTCAGTGTATCCGAATTGATAAACTGCCGCGAGGATACGAGGAGACCCATTGCTTCCCACCATGCATTCCCCACTGTGATCTGTGTGTGCCGAGGATCGTTTCTTGACCATGGCGAGCAAACAACAAAGGGCCGGCAGTCGCCAGCCCTCTGTCCCCTGCCCGAACGCGATCCGCCCCGTCAGATGCGCGTCTTGAGGATGCCTTTCACCGGGATGACGCCGGGAATCTCCCACTCCTCCCACATCTCATCGACGCCTTTCTGGATATAGTCGATGTCTTCGTCGATGAGATGCGCGAAGCGACCTTGCCGCATCAGATATTCCTTGACCGGAATGCGGCCTTTCGCGGTCTTGCGGCAGTCCCAGGTATAGATCACTTCGCCGTCGATGATCTCGTAGAGCGGGAAGATGCCCGACTTGATGCCGAACTCCCCAACGTCGCTCGAGAATCGCGGATGATAATCCCAACCCTTGGGACAGGGATCGAAGGTGTGGAGGAAGGTCGGTCCGCCGACTGCCAGGGCCTTGCGCACTTTGTTCAGGTAGTCGGTGGGCGGGAACGACGCGCAGGCGGTCGCCACGTAGCGAACCTTGGGGTGGCCCACCGCCATCATGCCGGCCACATTCTTCTTCCAGCGTCGCTGCATGATGCGGTGCTTCTTGCCGGTCGGGGTGAAGGTCGTCTGCGCACCATAAGTCGTCAGGCCGGTGGCCTGGATGTCGGTGTTGGCCGCTGACTCATTGTCGTAGAGGACGATCAGCAGATCGAGGTCGGTCTGCATGGCGCCGGAGATGCCCGAGAGACCCATGTCGCCGCCGCCGATATCGCCACAGAAGGAGATGACGTTGATCGGCTCATCCTTGATCTTCCCCTTGCGCTTCAGCGCGCGCAGTCCGGCCGCCGTTCCGATCGCCGACGAGCCGCCCGCGCCCAGCTGCGTGTGCATCCACGGCACGATCCAGGGAGTCGTCATGTAGGACGTGTTGGCTACGTACATGCAGCCGGTTGAACCGGTCACGACCGTGCGTGGTCCGGACGCCTTGATGAAGCCGCGCATGACGGTGGCCGACTCGCAGCCCTGACAGGTGCGGTGTCCCGACGTGTAGAGCTCCTCCAGCGGAATCCGGTGTACGCCGCGAATTCGCTCGTATTCGATCTTGGGTCGCTCTGGTGCGGTGGTCATGTTCCGATGCCCCTCTCAGTGCGAACGCGTCGACAGGTAGTCCGAACTACCCGGCCCACTCCGAACGCCGATCCAGGTGACGTAGCCATCCATTGTCTCGTCCCTGGCCGCCTGCTGCGTCAGTTCGAACATTTTTTCGCAGTCCTGAATGGAGATGTCGCGACCTCCCAGGCCACTCAGGAAGTTGACGACCGCGGGTCGCTCCTTAGCCGGATAGAGGCACGAGCGAATCTCGTGCAACAGGATTCCGCCGTCATCGGGCGATCCGTGGGCGAAGTCACGGTCGATGACCCCCACTGCCTTGAAGCGGCGCAAGCATTCGCGCAGCTCGACGGTCGGGAATGGCCGGAACCAGCGCAGATTCACGTAGCCGACCTTGTGGCCCTGCTCGCGCAGTCGCTTGACTGCCGTGCGACCTGGCGCCGCCACGGTGCCCAGCCCGACAAGCACGACATCCGCATCGTCGGTCATGTACTCGGTGAAGAAATAGGGCGCCTCGTAGCGCTGGCCATAGACCGCGTTGAACTCT
This sequence comes from uncultured Chloroflexia bacterium, assembly GCA_963815715.1. Lineage (GTDB taxonomy): Bacteria > Chloroflexota > Chloroflexia > Thermomicrobiales > Thermomicrobiaceae > CALAGB01. The sequence continues at coordinate 792,728 of CAWFHU010000003.1, forward strand.
TCGTAGGCTTTGACGATGACGTCGCGGGAGCGTCGTGCCGCGTCCCAGTTCTGGCGCCGCATCTCCATGACCCAGTCCTCGTTCACCTGCGGCGCGATCGAGATCGGGTTGTCCGGGTGAAGGCGCCGGTCGCCCAGATCGTAAGCGGGCAGAAACCTCTGAACCGATTCGATGGTTGGGATCTGAACGATGTGCTGCGAGTGGGTCAGGAACGCACCGTCCATGGCCAGAGCCATAGGCATGCGCACGTCGCTATCCTCGGCAATGCGATAGCCGATCAGGACGTGCTCGAGCGCCTCTTGTGGACTAGTGACCCAGTTGAGCAGAAAGCCCATATCGCGCACCGACATGGCGTCGTTGTGCTCCACGCCGAAAGCGCCGGGATCGTCGAGCGCGCGGTTGCCGACCAGAAAGAGGACCGGCAAACGGTCGGTCGCGGTGACGACCAGCGCTTCGAACCCGTAGCACCAGCCGGTACCGCTGCTGCCGGTAAAGGCGCGTGCATTGACCGCACTGGCATGCTTGGCAATCTCAAACTGCGAATGCTCACTGTCGGCGATCATATACTCAGCGTCGAGACCACCGTCGGCGATGATCTTCGAGATCTGGTCCATCACCTCCGTGTATGGGCGAATGGGATAGGCCGGAATCACGTCGACGTCGGCGAGTCGAACCCCTTCGGCGACGGCCTGGCAGCCGGTCAAGAGGTCCTGACGCTCCCAGACGTCAGACTGTTGCTTCGTGGCAGTAGTCACGTCTCTTCCCTCCTAAACTGGCTGCGGCGTCTCTTTGCGCGGCTTGATCTCGCCCACGCCCGGCACGTCGGTCACTTGAGTCGCGATGCGCCCGGTCCCGGTCACGAACGGGTAGCTGACCCGCTCCGAGCCCTTCTTCTTCTCGGCCCAGCCGAAGTAATCGTCGGCGTCACGCGTCCAGTGCTCCCAGGGACTGTCGTAGTTGTCAAAGGCCAACTCGTCAACCATGATGATGCATTCCTGGACCGGACAAACCTCGGCGCATTTGCCACATCCGACGCAGTATTCGTAGTCGATATCGTAATAACCGTCGTCGGTCGGGTCGAAGCACTCGTCGGGACATTCCACCCAGCACAGGGTGCATTTGGTGCAGAGATCGAAGCGCACGACCGGCCGCTGCGTCTTGGTCGTACCACGCTTGAAGCTCGGGTTACGCGATTGCCCACGCGGACCCATCTCGAAGTGTCGCGGTACCGCCGGAATGACGGTCCCCTCGCGAAAGTGATCCCACCCCGGTAGCTTGGGAATTTCGTGTTCCCAGTCTGCGCCCTCGCCGGACTTGACGACGCGGGTATGGCCTTTTACCGAGTCGTGAGCCTCACGTGCGGCGGCTACGCGGCGCTCGTCGTTCGACTTCGAACGGAGATGCGCCTCGACCGCGTCGATGCTGATGATGCTGGGGTCGATTCCAGCGATGGCGCCGAGCACCCGCTCGTGCGTCAAGTCGTCTTTGAAGACCCACAGCCCGGCCAGACTAGCATCGCCAGCAAGTGTCACCACGTTGTAGGAGAACGGTCGGGAGGGGATGAACTTCAGCAGTTCGTCCGGGCTCTTGCGGGTCACGACCAGCATCGCGCCGCCCTCGATCATCTTTTCGTTGATCGGGCGTATGCCGCTCCAGCCCCAGGGCTCGACGCCCTTGACCATGGTGTCGTCCAGCACGACCGAGATGTTCGCCTCGTCAATATCCATCTTGGCGCCGCACTCGGCCTCGAGCTCTTCTTCTTCCAGGTCAGGCGAGATGAAGGTGAAATACTTGCAGGGGATTCCGTTCCGCTCAGGAGAGTCACTGTAGCGACCATTGGAGAATGCGACCTGGCCCATGCGGGCCGCGATCAGCACGAGGTCGCTGCCGATGCGTTTGGCGAGGGTCTTTTGGAAGATCCCCCGATAATTGATCTCCACCCGTTTGATCACGAGCTACCTCCGGTTCCGTAGCGTGCAATGCCTGCTCGGTTTACCGATCCGCGGAGATCTGTTTGACGAGAGCGCGCTGGTGATACCGAATAATGAAGCACCTCCGACAATCCGGGTCAGCGCTCTCGGTAAAGATCACCGTCTATGAAACGATATCTCCCTCCTTTGTCTGGTCCGCCACTTGATCACTCACGTATTTGCCGATCGTGGCTTGAATGTGATGCAAACTCGCGGCGTAGGTCGCCTCTGGATCGTGGCGTTTGATCGCGTCCAGGATCATCCGGTGCGTGCGCAGCGACGTGGTCTGACGTTTTCGCGTTTGCAGGTAGCTCTCGCGAGAGGTCTCCAGCAGACTGAGACAGGCTTCAGCCATGGCCTGCAAGATCGGATTGCCAGCCGCCCGCATGATGATCAGATGAAAGGCATTGTCCTCTTCCACGGTCGATTCACCGCGAAGAAGCTTTTCGGCCTGGCGGTCCAGGATCTCGTTGAGCTGGACGATGTCTTCGTCGGTGGCATTCTGCGCCGCGCTGCGGCCCAAAGCGGGTTCAATCACGCAACGTGCTTCGTAGATCTGCCAGAGTAGCTGCGGCTGGACCGCGAACACCGCCGTGATACGAGACCCCAGGTCTTCCCAGCGAGCTTCCCGCACGAACGTCCCGCCGCCCTGACGGACGTCGATGGCCCCAAGGTGCTCGAGACTTCGCATCGCCTCGCGGACCGAGGCGCGCGACACACCGAACATCTCCGCAAGCTCTCGTTCGGATGGCAGACGGTCGCCCACGGACAGAGATCCCTCACGAATCATCGCGAGAATCTGCTGCTCGATCTGCTTGGGCACGCGATCCCGTTGGATCGGCTTGACCGATTTCTTCATTGGCCTGACCACCTGACGTGTAGTTCGATAATATGAGTGGTGCCGAGGACTGTCAAGGACTCAAATGCCGCGCATCTTTCTGCGCGAACTGGATATGTGTTGCCAGCAAAGAGACATTCTGACCAGTATTCACGAGGATATGTGTGACATTCGCCAACCGGGCGGGCGATCAACGCAGCCATCATGCCGGGATTACGGTGGTTCGTTGGTCGAAATCGGGGTGACACGTCAGTCTCGGCAATTAACGAATGAGCGAAGGGATGTGACCTCTTCGCCCGTCGTTTCTATATTCATTGGGAAGGGTGGGAAATCGGTCAGCCCGACGTGCCAGGCATGTTGATCCCGACAGCTTGCAGCAGCAACGTGATCGCCAGGTAGGCCAGGATCAGCACGAGGATTCGCACCAGCACCACGCTGCGCAAGTGACGGGAGACGTGCGCGCCTGCTTGCGAACCGAGCAGCACGCCGATCACTGCTGGGGCAGTGACCGAGAGATCGATGATGTTGTGGATGTAATAGATGAACGCGCTTGCCGAAACGGTGATCCCCACCATGAAGACGCTGGTCGCGGCCGACGCCTTGACCGGCACGCGCATGATGGCGTTCATGATCGGCACCTTGACCGCGCCACCACCGATGCCCAGCATTCCCGAGATCACCCCAGCCAGCGAGCTCGCCGCGGCTCCGACTCGTAGCCGCTGCGGGATGTATCGCACCTGCTCGTCGGCGGCTGGGTCGTGAAAGACCTGTGATAATTTCAGCGGGTCCGACCCTTCAGTGACCGGGGCGCTCTCATGTTGACGCTTGAACATCGCCGCACCCATAGCCAACAACGACAGTCCAAAGATCACCCGCAGGATGTTTGGCGCGACCAACACGACGATCAACCCGCCGACGATGGCCCCAACCGCGGTCGTCAGCTCCATGAAGAGACCAAGGCGCACGTTGGTCATTCGATGTCTGAGGTAGACGGAGCTCCCGCCAAGAGAATTGACGATCACACTCACGGCGCTGGCGGCAATCGCCGTTTTCAAAGGGATTCCGAAGAAGGCGGAGAGGATCGGGACGATGAAGACACCGCCACCGAGCCCCACCATAGAGCCCAGAATGCCGGCCACGGCGGCCACGGCCACAATGCCAATCTCGCTCAAAACCGATATGGCTGGCTTTGACCCTTCCGCGGCGCTTCCACCGGACAGCCAGGCGACCACGATACTGGCGACGATGATTCCGAACACGACGCTCGAGATGAGCGTGTAGAGACGATCCTGTGCCTTGAAATAGGAGTACGCCATGAAGGCGATCGCCGAAGCAGGTGTGATCAAGAAAACGAGCACACCGAGAGTCAGGATCGCGGCCGAGTCAAGGTGCACGAGTTGCGACGGAAGATGAGAAATGCCGATGACCGGTGTGGGCAGAATGTGGTGTCGAATGAGGCCGACCGCGGAGCCGAGGACGATGAGCGCGATTCCAAGCGCCAGCATGAAACGGTAGACGCTGGAAAGCGATGCGACCGCCGTGTCCGCGAAGATCGGCGCGTCTTCAGCAGGCGAATCTTCGGTCGCTGACCTTGACGATGTCGTGATTCCCATGAGCGAGTCGCGAATCCTCTCCCCTAAACTCCGCGCGTGAGACCGGCTGCAACGTCAAGATCGCCGAGATGCAAGTCGGCAACAAGTCCTTGCGAGCAAGCATATCACGGACTAACCCAGACATGACGTCATCGCCTCCTTGCACGCGGCAGTCAGGATCGCATACAAGTCGCGTGTCGGCTATGGCCGTAACGGTGCACAAACCAGCCGGGGATTTGAGCTGCCTCTGCTGCAGGCATCGCTCCGGAGGGGCATGGGCCACTTATGTCTACTAAGAATCTATCCAGGGATAGCTTCGCCACGATCACCGCTTTTTCGTGCCGGGTGACTCATCGAGCGCTGGCATCATTAGAGTGAGTGACCTGAACAGATATTGCAGTGCCGCACAACGTTACGGGCTTGGGTTGAGATCACCCGGGCGTTCCGCATAGCGACCAACATCGACTCCAGGTCCACGCTCGGAGGGCTGCAGCCCGATCCGTCGGGCCTTGCGTCGCAGCGCATCCAGCACGATATCGACTGCGTCGTCCAGACTGATCCCACGTGTATTCACCGTGAGATCGTAAAGCGTTGGATCTTGCGGCCGGCGGTGGTAGTGGGATTGGAGGTAGCGCTCTCGTCCCAGTTCCTTACTGTGGATGCGGTTGCGCGCCTCCGACTCGGTCAACCCTTCACGTTGAGAAACGTAGGCGATTCTCATCTCGAGCGGCGCGATGAATCGCAGATGGAGCACGTCCTCGCACTGCTGCAACAGTGCCTGAGCGCCGCGTCCAACAATCACGACGTGGCGCGTGTGGAAAGACTTCTCAATCACGCCGCGTACGGCCTGGTGATAGAGATCACTCGAATTGATCGGAAAATCTTCGGACGGAATCGTTCCTTCTGGTGCCGCGGTCAGCAACGCTTCGAGCACACGAGCGACGAGTCCCGCCCCACGCTCGTCGCGAGCACGCGCCTCCTCTTGAGTCATGCCAATTCGTCGCGCGACGTCGGCAACAATCTGATGATCGACAAGGGTCCAGCCCAACTGCGTCGCGAGACGAGCGGCGATTTCGCCCCCTCCGCTACCGTACTCTCGCGAGATGGTGATCGCGCTCATCTGTTCAAGCGTGGAATCCCGTTCGGCCACTGTCAACAACCTCCGGTTTGCGCGTCCGATCAATCGTCGCGACGCGATATTTACCCGAATTACGTCGTTGCCTTCCCAGCGTGCTGCGATCGAGCCGTCCCGTCGTGTGACGCGTCGCCCTCCACGAGTTCCTCACCGACGGTCGAGCCAAGGTTGATACGCGGCCGCCTGACCGACGACCGCGCCGAGTCTTTACGTTCGCTACCGATTCTCCGTTGTGATACCTGAGTTCATCTCCAAGAATACTCGATTTTACGAGCGAAGCGGAGGTTGGCATAACGGTTGCGTTGAAGAGTCATTAAATCGGGACAATCCCAAGCGCAAGGGATCGTGCGGCGGTTAATCGATCTCACTTGGTATCGGGAAAGGAGACTCTTCATGAGTATCATCGGATGGGTCATTATTGGAGCGCTCGCGGGATGGCTCGCGAGTCTGATCATGGGTCGCAACCAGAGCATGGGTTGGATCGCGAACATCATCGTCGGGATCGTCGGCGCAATTGTCGGTGGTCTGATCTGGGCACTGTTTACCGGCAGCGGATTCGTGGCGACGTTCAGTCTTGGGACGCTCCTCATCAGCATCGTCGGCGCGGTCGTACTTCTGTTCATCTGGGGGCTTGTGGCCGGTCGCCGCACCACCTAAACGCTTCCCAAACGTGAACTGACAGGAAAAGCCCCGGCCGAGTATGGCCGGGGCTTTTCTCTACAACGCGTAAACCACATGCTAGACTCTACCCAGCGAGTCTCTTTCATACATAACACGATAGTTCCCACGTCTTTCGGCGAGACGTCCGATGCCGACAGACGCGTGAGGTTCAGCGCACACATCGACGCCTACATTGGGATGAGCCGGGGAGCCGCACATTGGCATGTGCCGGTTCCGGCGTGACGAGTGGGATCAGAAGATGGAATTCATCGGCCAGTCGGTGGGTGGATATCAGATCGAGGCGTTGCTCGGTTCTGGTGGCATGGGTCAGGTGTTTCGAGCCAGGCAGACTCAAACCGGGCGTGTTGTCGCGTTCAAGGTGCTCCACCAACAGTACGCCAACGAACCCACCTTCCAGGCCCGCTTCCTACAAGAAGCACGTGCGGCCGCGGCCCTCGTCCACCCCAACATCATCGAGATCATCGATTTTGGGCAGCAGGACGACTGGTACTACCTGGTAATGGAGCTTGCCTCGGATGGCTCGCTGCGCACGTTACTGCAGCAGCAGGCATCGGGCGAGAGCGTCTTGCCACTCTGGCTCGGGGTCGACCTGGTGCGACAATCGGCGGACGGACTGGGATACGCGCACAAAAACGAGATGATCCATCGCGACATCAAACCGGACAACCTGCTGATCGTGCGCATGGCCGCTCCAACCGATCCCGAAATCCCCTACCAGGTCAAGATCTCGGACTTCGGCCTCGCCAAGCTGGCCGAAGGGGGGATGAACACCACTCAGGGATTGACGGTCGGCACGCCGGCCTACATGTCGCCGGAACAGTGTCAGGCCATTCCACTCGATGGACGCAGCGACATCTATTCACTCGGCGTCGTCCTCTACGAGGTTGCGACCGGTCTGCTGCCATTCGAGACGCGTAGCCTGACCGACGCCGTCTACAAGCATGTCTATACCGAGCCGCCGCCGCCCAGTCAGGTGAAACCAAACCTGCCTCCGCAGCTGGAGCAGGTCATTTTGAAGTGCCTCAAGAAGCCTCCCGACGAGCGTTACAGCACGGCAGAGGAGCTGTCGCTGCAGCTGCAGATCATCGTGCAGAGTCTTCGAGGCGGCTCGCAATCGACGCAGACCGTGATACCGGGCGCAACGATCCAGACGCACAGTGTTCAGCCGTCGTTGCCCGGTGGGTTCAGCGTCGTGTTCGATCAAGATCGAGCGACACTGGTCCCTGGACAGCCATCGGTCGTTATGGCTCGAGTCATCAGCCAGGACAGCTCACCGATCGACGTCGACCTGACGCTCGAGGACATTTCGCCCAAGTGGCTCTCCTCGCCGCTCGCGTCCGTTTCGCTGGCTCCCGGAACGCAGCAGTCAGTCACGCTGCCGATCCTTATCCCACGCACTCCTGATTTTCCGGCTGGTGACTACCGTGCGACGTTGAAGGGTCGCCTGCGAAGCGCGCCCAACACGGTTCAGTCAGCGGTCTCAATCTGGTCAGTCGCGCCGTTCGAAGAGCTGACGTTCGGACTCTTGCCGGTCAAGGCAGGGGGCTGGACGGGCGCCAATTTCACGGTGGCGTTGCGCAACCTGGGGAACACCGCGACGCGCGTCGAGCTGGCGAGCTCGATCTCCGAGCCGAGCTTCTCGCTCGAGATGAAGACGCCGACCGTCGATCTGGATCCGGGAGAGGCGCAGCGAACTCAGGTTCGCGTTCGCGCGGGGAGTCGCTGGACCGGCGGCAGATCCGGAGCGTTGACGGTCGAGGCACGCGCCTCGGGCGCCATGCCTCGCTCGGCCATCGCGAACTTCACGCAGCGCGCGCTGCTTCCATTAGTAGCACCCATCGCCGTCCTTGCGCTGCTTGCGATCGCGGCCGGCGCGTTCGTGCTGCTGAACCAGGGAGGATCAGCCAAGGGAGGCACACCGACCTCAGCCCCGCAGCCTTCACCAACTGTGCCAGTTGTGGTCGTGGCTCCGTCCCCTTCACCGACGCCGATCCTTCCCACGCCGACGACCGCGGCAACGGTGGCGCCGACAGTCCCCGTAGTGGTGGCGTCGCCGCAGCCAACGGAACCACCAGCGGCACTGGCCGCAACGCATCTGCTCATCACGACCGGCCTGGGCAAGCCACCTGGCATTCTGGAAATCTACGCCGTCAATCCAGACGGCACGGCCCTCTCGCCGATCACACAGAACGACCAGGATGATTGGGAGCCGACGATCTCGAGCGACGGCTCGCGCATCGCCTTCGTCAGTACCCGGGACGGCAACAACGAGATCTACGTGATGGACGCGGACGGGAAAAACCAGCTGCGTCTGACCAACGATCCTGGTTCGGACGAATATCCGAACTGGTCGCCGACCGAAAACAAGATCACGTTCTCTCGCACCGTCAACGGCAAGACGAGCCTGTTCGTCATAAACGCCGACGGCAGCGGCCTGACCGAACTGGCGCCAACGGCAAACGGCTCCAGCTGGACCCAGACCTGGTCGCCCGATGGGAAGACCATCATCTTCGCGAGCAACCGAACGGGCAAGAACCAACTCTTTGCGGTCAACGTCGATGGTTCGGGCGTGCGACAGCTCACCTTCACGGGCGACAACATCACGCCCTGGTTCTCGCATGACGGGGGTCACGTCGCCTTCATCTCGAACCGCGACGGCAACAACGAGATCTACATCATGAATGCCGACGGCTCGAATCAGATCCGCCTGACACACACGCCGGACAACGAGGTCGATCCAGTCTGGTCGCCGGATGACCAGGTCCTCGGCTACGCCGTCAACAATGAGATAACGACGATTCACGTCGACGGTACCCAGACCAAGACGCTGACGAACGGCGCCAACTACGACTCGTGGCTGCGATGGTCGCCTGACGGAACCTATCTGGCGTTCTCCGGCAACATCGACAACCAGCGCGAGATCTTCGTGGTCAAGACTGACGGCTCGGGCATGACACGTCTGACAAACAATCCGACGTTCGACGGCAACGAGTCCTGGGTGCCTCTGAAGCCATAGCAACAGGGTCGCGCGCTCACCGAACGCGCGACCCTGTTCTTCTCCCGCTCTACTGCACGGCATTTGCACCGGCCAGGGTCACGGGCGTACGAGTGTGACCGCTCGACGATGCTCTGCCTGGCGCTCGGCATCCCAGTCGCCAGTACAGTAGACCGAAATCGACTTGATCGAGCCGTCTTCGACGTCGGCACGTGCCATCTCGCGGCAGTACCAGTCTTCACCGTCCCAGTGCCAGGTTTCCTCCCACTCGATCACGAATCCCGTCTCCGTCGCATCGCAACGCCAACGCGGGACCGTGCCGGGACCAGGATGGCCGTGTAGGCGCAGCGCGAGCGTCTCTTCCCGGCCGTCGGCCTGCATGCGCCAACGCGGCGACGTGAAGTCGCAGAAGACGTCCGGCGTCAACAGCCCTTCTGGGATTTCACCGGTTTCCATGAACTGTACGAACTTCGTGGCGAGATCTGTGGCTTGGTCAGTCGTCACGTCGCTACCTGTCCTTTCAGAATCAGTGCTGGGCTTTTCAGCCATCTCGTTGCGCTACCACTCCACGGCATAGCTGGACACGAGCTCGCTGAGCGGCCACGGGGGCGGGTTGTTGAGATCGACTCCGGTGATCTCAGCCAACCTGCGCTTGAACCATCGATCGAACTCATCGTCCGATTGGGAGAAGAGACGCAGCGCTGTGGCGGCGTCTGGACTTTCGATGTAGGCGACGAGCAAATCCCCCATCGGCGTGTGCTGCAGGTACCACAGCTCCTCGGTGACGCCAATCCGTCGCTCCGACGTCGCGTACGATGGCTTACGTGGGCCTTCGAGCTCCGCGAAGAAGTCGCGGGCGGCGTCAGTCTTCCCATGGATGACCGGTAATGCGAAGCCAATCTGATCCACGTCACGCTCCTCCAAGCGAAAGAGGTTCACTCGATCCTGCTCTGCAAATGTCCCGTTAGCTGGCGCCTGCCAGCATCGCGGCGATGTTCTGAGCGGCAACTTCCATCGTCTCCTGGTACTCGCCGCGCGGGCTGAATTCGATGAGGTCGGTCGTCTCCTCATAGACGAGGACGTGACCGGGCTCCAGGTAATAGATGTCGCCGGTCTGCAACGTCTCCTCGTGATCCGCGAAAATGACGCGGAAGCGGCCCTTGACGACGTAGCCCCAGTGCGGGCACTGGCAGCGGTCGTCGGGCAGGCCCACGAAAAGGGGGCGGGTGTCGGTTCCAGCCGGGAAGGTCTCCATCGCTACGTTCATGGCGCCCCACTCGACCTCGCGCAGCGTGACGTGCCCCACCGGGGTGTCGAACTCACCGGCCAACGGCAGATCGTTCTTGGAACTGTGCATGGTGCCTCCTGTGACTCCCGCGTCGCGACCGAGAGGTGTTACTCGCGACGACGATCAACTTGACGATGAGTCGAGTCTAGATTTGCGCAGGGCAACACACATCGGGGGCACTTCCCAATTCGAAACATGTGCCGAGTCGAGTCACGTGGCGCGGCTATAGGGGGATCTTCCTATGGCTTTGCGGAGGTTGGAGCGACGCTCAGGCCAGATCGTTGCGCAACGCGAAGGCAGCAGCGGCCACGCGGTTGTCGACGCCGATCTTGGTGTAGATGTGAGTCAGATGGTTGATGACGGTCTTCTCGCTGATGAAGAGGCGTGCTGCGATGTCGCGGTTGCTCATCCCGGTAGCAACCAGGGACAGGACCTCGGCTTCACGCCCGCTGAGCCCGGCAGGGAAGGAGGGTTTCGCCGGAGCGTTTTCTGTCAGCGCTTCGAGGCGCCGCCGCAAGCGGCCGTGCTCGGTCGGGCTAATGGCATGATCGATAGCGTCGACCGCTTCAGACAATAGTGCCACTACGATCTTCTTGGCACCGGGCCCGTCGCGCACCAGCACCAGATCGGCACGCGCCTCGAGAACCTTCGCGATCTCCCAGACGATGTCCTCTCGCCTTGCCATCTCTTCGGCGGAACGTAGATGCGCCTCGGCAGACACGTAGTCGCCGCGTAGCGTCTCGATCCGACCCAGCTGGCGGTCAATCGACAAATCGTGGAACTGGCCCTCGAATGCCTTCAGTCTGAGGTAGTTGCGGTCGAGCCGCTCGCGATCACCGAGAGTCAGGGCCGCCTCCGTGATGTGCGCGAGCGGTTCGGAGGTCGGCATGCTTCCAAGCGGCATCGAGTCAAGCAACAGATCGAACTCATCCAGCGAGGCGCGCGCTTCGTCCCTCTTACCCAGAGCAGCATCGATCATGGCCGAGAGCCCCGCATACCACACGAGCGCGTTCGGTCCGATCTGCCGAAAGAGCTCGATGGCGGTGGACATGTGTCGTTCGGCCTCCACGTAATCACTCATGAAATGGGCAAGTGCCGCACGGCAGAAACTGATAAACGCGTGCGGCTCGGGGCTGATCAGATCGCGAATCTCGGTCTCGGCTCGATCTAGATATTCCCTCGACTCGGAAGTCCTTCCTTGAAAGGCGGAGACGACAGCCATCCAGGGAAAAATGTGACGAACCTGGTATGGATCGTGGATCTGGAGAGCGAGCTCGAGCCGTCGTTGCGTGACCGTTCGTGAGCGTTCAATCAGTCCTGACCAGAAATACGCTTGTGCAAGCGCACCACAGCACTCGGCGGCTTCAACCAGATCGTCGGAACCGACGGCAAGGTCGAGCGCCTGTTCGAGCAAAGCGATGCCGTCTGGCAGTTGGTTCGACCCGCACGAGGAGATTGCCAAGGCTGCGATTCGCCGCCGCAATCGATTGATCCTCTTCGAGCAGTTCTGCCAGCCGCAGCGCTTCACGTGCCAGAGCGATTCCGGCCTCAAGCTCATGCTGGCTGACAGCCATGAGGCTCGCCAGGTCGACCAACACCTCGACGAGCGCGGGGCCGGGTTGGTCTCGAAGCAACCGATGAGCGGTCTCAAAGGCGGCACGGGCCTCCGGAATGGCTTCCTGACGCCACCAGGCACGGCCCAACAGGAGCGCCGCTCGCGCCGCGCGCGGACGATCTCCGCTTCGATCGAAGAACTCCCAGGCGTCGGTGAACGCGGCCACCGCGCCAGGTTCGTCACCCGTCAGAGATGCCGCCTCTCCCAGCCGAAGCAGCAACTCCCCGCGCTGCTCGTCGTCGGCGCGCATCAACGCCAGCGCAGTCTTGAAGTGGGTCAACGCCTCCTCGGCGGCATACGTTCCCATGGCCTGCTCCGCAGCGCGACCAGAGTAGTTGGCACCCTTCCCTCGGTCGCCGCTTCGCGAGAAATGAAAGGCCAACTCTGCCAAAACTCGTGCGTCATCGTCCACACCGAGCGACTCGAGCGCATGGCCGATGAACCCGTGCAACCGTTCTCGTCGAAGCGGTGTGACCTGGTTGTAGAGGCACTCCCGAATCTTGTCGTGCTTGAACGCGTAGCGAGTTTCGTCAAGCTGCTCTATCAGGGCCGCTCGCGCCGCCAGCTTCAAACGCTCCTCGACGTCGCCGCGCGGCGCCCCCGCCGCTTGCGCGAGCAACGTGACGTCGAACTCCCGTCCGACGATGGCTGCCACGCGTAGCACCTCGACGACGTCGGAATTGAGCCGGTCGAGCCGTTCCTGGACGGCGGCCTGGATGCTGGCAGGCAACGTGGGTGCATCCGAAGCATGAAGCCGAAAGATCGGCTGTACCTTCGTGTCCTGCACGGGCATCAGAGACTGCCCAGCCTGCCAAACCCGCAGCAGCTCCTCCGCAAAGAATGGATTGCCCTCGCTCTGCGCAAAGAGGAGGTCGACGCCGTTCGAATCGAGCGGCCCTCCGAGGAAGCTGGCAGCAAGTGTCGCCGTCTGGTCACGTGTGATTGGCTCGAGCGACATCGAATGCAACACACGTTGACGGTTCAGCTCTCGGATGGAGCGAACCAGCGCCCCATTCTGCTCGAGCTCGCCGGAGCGAAACGCGCCAACGATCAAGAGTCTAGCGTCCGGCTGATAGCGAGCGACGGCGCAGAGGAGATCCAGGCTGGCGGAGTCGGCCCACTGCAGATCGTCGAGGAGGAGTATGACCGGCTGCCGACGTGCGATGTTGGCAAGTAGCGTTGCCACGGCCTCGAACAGACGCAGCCGTGCTTGCTCCGGCGGCAGGGCAAAGCCGTAGGGATCCACATCGAGCTTGAGGCTCAGCTCCGGGAAGATCGTGGCTAGCACCGGCACGAGTTCGCCCGTCAGCGCGGCGAGCTCAGCACCGTCAGTCGAGCGGATGAAGCGTCCAACAGCTTCCAAAAAGGGGAGGTAGGGCGGCATGCCCTCGGCATCGGACGCCCCGCCACGCAGCACGATGGCGCCGCGCTCGGAAGCCGCATCCGCGACCGACCTGAGCAGACGCGTCTTGCCGATACCTGGCTCGCCGCTCACGAGTACCACGCGAAGCTGCCCCGATGACGCGCGCTCGAACTCTCCCGACAGCACGGCGTACTCAGGAGTGCGGCCGATGAGCGGGCTGTCGGAGAAATGAAGCAGCATTGGCTCCACTCAGTCCGGCGTCGAAACCGAATTCACGACGTTCGATCACAAGATCGGAAGTGGTAACCGGCCATCGGTGCCATGAATGTCACGCCTACCGGCGGACTTTCGCCGGTTCGCGTAGGGGAGCGATTCATCGCGCCCGGCGTCAAACGCAACTCAGCACGGACAACGACTGCGATTCTCGCATTCTATCGTGATGGGCCATCGAACACACGACCAGACGACGGTTCAGTCTCCGCTTCCAACGATGGCGTCGGCGTCCATCTCGACCAGATAGCCTGAACCCACCAGACGGCTAACCTCGTAGAGCGTGTTGGCCGGCCGCACGTCGGCAAAGACCTCGTGCAGCGCCGGAGCCATACGCTCCCAGTCGTCGGCGTTGGTCAGGTAGCAGCGATAACGCACCACATCTCGCAGTGATGATCCGGCCTCTTCCAACGCCGCACCGATCTTCTTCAAGATGAAGCGCGCTTGCTCTTCAGGGTCATTCGGCCCCACCAGGTTGCCGTCGTCGTCGGTCGCCGTGGTGCCGGATACGAAGACGAAGTCGTTGACCCGCACCGCGCGTGAGTAGCCGACCCGTTCTTCCCAGATCGTGCCGCTCGAGACGCGCTGTCGTTTGCTCATGCGTATACTCCCTCAAAATTCAAACTTCGCGTTGACGTTGTCGACGACGCGACCACTCCCGCAGTTCCATGCTAGAAGCATCTTGATGGGCGACTCAACGATGAGCAAGTACCGGCGCAACCAGCCGAAACGAGGACGACGATGACTGAGCGGCCTTCGTCGGTCGTGGATTGGGAACATCAATAAGTTAGAAGAGGACAGCGGGGAGTGATCCGGTCAAATCGCACCGGTATTGCCCGCTGACCTGTCGAAATTCGCGAATCTCATTCGTCGTCATGGTGAGAGCGGAAATGGACCGCTCCAGATCGGCAAGAAGCCACCAAGGAGGTCCGAACAGATGCGTTACGTTCTGCTGATTCACTCGGACGAAGGCGCGGGCGAGACGATGACCGACGAGCAACGCGCCGAGATGTACCGCGGCCACGACGCCTTCGGGCGCGAGCTCGGGGCACTCGGCAAGATTCAGGGCGGTGAAGAGCTTCATAGCGCATCAATGGGCAAGCTGGTCCGTCACGATGGCGGAGAGGTTTTGACCAGCGACGGTCCATATATCGAGACTAAAGAACAATTGGGCGGCTTCTACATCATCGAGGCGGACGACATGGACGAGGCGGTGAAATGGGCTGCCAAAATCCCGGCGTCGGCCACTACTACCATCGAGGTTCGGCCAGTCGTTCAGCATTGACACAAAGTTCTGCCTCGGAGGTCTCTCGGGATCTCCGAGGATGCGTTCATCTGCGTGTCCGGTGGCGCCGCAAAAAGAGGCCTCTCTACCGCTGCGCTTCGAAAGGTTCTGCCATGTTTCGCGATCCCCAAATCAATCTCTACGTCTCGGACGTTGAGGCATCGGTCCGCTTCTACACCGAGCTGTTCGGATTCACCGAAACCTTTCGCACGCCTGCGTCAGGAACACCTTCGCACGTTGAGGTGCGGCTCGGCAGCTTCACTCTTGGTATCGCCTCGTTTGATGCAGCCAGGAATCATCACGGCGTCGACGCTGGCACCGGACCGTCACGGGCGGAGATCGCCCTCTGGACCGACGACGTCGACGCAGTCTACGCGGATCTCGTGGCGCAAGGCGTCAAATCAATCACTCCGCCACACGACTTCATCGGCCGCCTGCGCGCAGCCTGGCTGGCCGATCCGGACGACACTCCAATCCAAATCGTCATGGAACACGTGACCTCGGCGTCGTAGCCGGTCCGGAACGATGACACGAAAGGAACGATGGCGTGCGCTATCTTCTCATGATCTACTGTGACGAGAACTCGTACGATGCAATGGCCGTCGACGAACGTAACGCGGTCATGACTGGGTATGGCAAGCTGACGCAGGAGCTGAAATCACTCGGTAAGCTTCTCGGCAGCGATGCACTTCAGCCGACCGCGACGGCCACGGTCGTACGCGTGCGCAACGGCGAGACGCTGACCTTTGATGGTCCCTATGCCGAGACGAAAGAGCAGCTCGGCGGATTCTACGAGATCGAGGCCGACGACCTGGATGAGGCAGTCAACTGGGCGGCAATGATTCCGGTCTATGGGAATATGGCGGTCGAGATCCGGCCAGTTCTGAACTTCGGCTAGCATCGAATCATCGCGGTCCGTGGCGGAATCCGTCGCGGACCGCGCGAGAGACTATGAGCACGACACCGACCGCGATCGAGACGGTCTTCCGCGAAGAATATGGGCTGATCATCGCCACGCTGATTCGCGATCTGGGCGATTTCAGTCTGGCGGAAGAGGCAATCCAGGATGCGCTCATCATCGCGCTCGAGCGCTGGCCTTCGGACGGGCTGCCACGCAAACCGGCCGCCTGGATCCTGACGGCTGCAAGACGCAAGGCGGTCGACAGGTTGCGTCGCGAGCGGGTCGGTCGTGACAAGTATCAAATGCTGGCCACCGATCCTGGATTTTCATCTGGCGGCGAAGAAGTGCTTGATCAATTCGACCAATCCTCGCTGCAGGACGATCGTCTGCGTTTGATCTTCACCTGCTGTCACCCGACGCTCAATCTGGACGCGCAGGTGGCGTTGACGTTGCGCACGCTTGGCGGGCTCACTACCGGCGAGATCGCCAAGGCGTTTCTCGTGCCGGAAGCGACCATGGCGCAACGCCTGGTGCGGGCCAAACGCAAGATCCGCGACGCCGCCATCCCCTATCGGGTACCGCCCGACGAGGAACTACCAGGCCGCATCAAGGCCGTGCTGGTGGTCCTCTATCTCATCTTCAACGAGGGCTATCTGGCGGCTAGCGGCGACGAGTTGATTCGTAGCTTCCTCTGCGACGAAGCGATCCGGCTCGGGCGCGTGCTGGTGCGGCTGATGCCCGACGAACCAGAAGTACTTGGACTCCTCTCGCTGATGCTTCTGCACGATTCCCGGCGTGATGCCCGCATCGGCGAGGGCGGCATGATGGTGACGCTGGAGGACCAGGATCGCGGGCGTTGGAATCGATCAGAAATCGAAGAAGGCATCGAGCTCGTCGAACGTGCACTCCGCATGCGGCACGCCGGGCCGTATCAGATTCAGGCAGCCATCGCGGCGCTTCATTCCGAGGCGGTGACGCCGGAGGAGACGGATTGGGAGCAAATCGCGATCCTCTACGCCTCCCTCTTCCGCCTGACGCCCACACCCGTCGTCGCGCTGAATCACGCGGTCGCCGTCGCCATGGCGCGCGATCTGGCCGAGGGATTGCGGCTGATCGACGAGCTCGGCGAGAACGAGACCGTGCGCGGCTATTACCTCTTCCACTCGGCTCGTGCCGATCTGCTGCGTCGCATGAACCGCCATGACGAAGCGGTTGAGGCCTACCGTGACGCACTCGCCCTGGTCGGCAACGACCTCGAACGGGCCTACCTCACACGCCGCGTCAGTGAGATCGACGTCCCCATCCCGTGAGTTGCACGGGCGACACATACGTCGTCCTCCACACATGCGGCTCGCCCACTCCCCTAGCCCATAGGGACGCAGCTTATCTTCGCCCTCCCGCGGTTCGTAGGGGCGAAGCTTGTCTTCGCCCGCCACGATTGGCAACCAGCGTATGGTCAATGTCCCACCTTGAACGCCATCAACCGTCTCCGTCGCACCTTTCGCCCCCTCGACTGTCAGGCTATAGTGGCGCCACTTGGCCGCATCAATGTATCGATGACCGGTCGCGCAGACGCGCGGCCCGAAGAAATGAACGAGGAGATCTGCCATGGTCTGGTCGAATGGTGGGATGACGCATCGCTCGACAGTGATGGGACGCAGAGGCATGGTCGCGGCGGCGCATCCGTTGGCGTCGTTGGCCGGCATTCGCGTGCTGGCGTCCGGCGGCAACGCCGTGGATGCAGCGGTGGCGATCATGGCGGCGCTCAACGTGGTCGAGCCGTATATGTCAGGTCTGGGTGGTGGGGGCGCCATGCTGCTCCATCGGGCAAACGGCGAGACGATCATGCTCGACTACTCCGGTCACGCGCCCGAAGGAATTGACGCCTCCAAGTTGGATGCGCAATCTGCGGACGTCGGACCGAAGTCGATCACCGTACCCACCGCGTTGGCGGGCTGGATGGCGGCATTGGAGCGTTATGGCTCGATGTCCCCGGCCGAGCTGTTCGCGCCGGCCATCGAGTACGCCGAGCAGGGCGTGCCGCTCACCGTGAAGAACGCCATGTTTTACGGCAGCGCCAACGATCGACTGCAAGGTCCAGCGCGCGACACCTTCTTCGCGAGTGGTGCGCCACAACCGGGCCAGATCGTGCGTCAGCCCGCGTTGGCCGAGACCTATCGGACGCTGTCGAAGTCGGGGCCTGGACGCGCTCTACCACGGTGAGATCGGCAAACGACTGGTCGCGGCCATTCAGGCGGCCGGTGGAGTAATGACCGAGCAGGATCTGGCCAACGTGAAGCTCGACTGGCGCGCGCCGTCGGTCTCGCAATATCGCGGCTACGAGCTGCGCACGACTTCATGGCCGATGACTTCGTATGAGATGCAGCTGACGTTGAACGTGTTGGAGGGTTTCGATCTGCGGGCCAGCGGCCACAACATGACCCAGACCATCCACACGATCGCCGAAGCGATGAAGCTGTCGGTCGCCGACCGCATCGCCTACGCTGGAGCACATCAGCCGCCTCCAGATGGGATTCTCTCGCGAGCATACGCCGACGCACGTCGCAAGCTGATCGATGCGAGCAGCGCGCATCCGGTGGAAGGAGATCGCTTCACGCGTCCACGTCCGCAGGGCTCCGTCCTTCCCGGCAACCCGGGCGATTTCACGCGCGAATGCACCACGCACCTGGACGTCATCGATCAGGAGGGCAACGCCGTCTCGATCACGCAAAGCATCGGCGCCATCTTCGGCTCCGGGTTCATGGCGGGTGACACCGGCATCATGATGAACAACTTCCTTTACTTCCTGGATATCGACCTCGACAGCCCCAACGCCGTTCGCTCGAACGGCCCGATGCTGGGTCCGCTCTCGCCGACCATGCTCTTCAGCGATGGGCAACTCTTCCTCTCGATTGGCACGCCCGGTGGTTTCGCCATCACCCAAACGACCGTGCAGATGATCTCCAACGTGGTCGATCACGGGTTCGGCGTGCAGGCGGCCATCGAAGCACCGCGCTTCAAGACGGTGGCCGGCAATCAGCTCGTCATCGAGAATCGCGTGCCTGCGTCCACGCTCGATGAATTGCGCGCCCTGGGGCATGAGGTCATGCCGGTCGACGGCTGGTCGGCCGCGGTCGGTGGTGGACAGGGGATCCTGGTCGATCCCGAGACGGGCGCGTACAGCGGTGGTGCCGACCCACGCCGCGACGGCTACGCCATGGGGTGGTAGGTGGCGTTCGGGAGGAGATGACCTTGCGCTTCAGCCTGCGCTTGAACAATGATCTGCCGGTCGCCGACTACGTTGAGATGGCGCAAGTCGCCGAAGAGGCCGGTTTCGAGCAGTTCTGGGTGAGCCACGACCTGTTCGTGCGCAGCGCTCCGGTCATTCTGGCGGCAGTGGCGCAGGCAACCGAGCGCATCGAAATCGGCACGTGCATCGTCAATCCCTACACACAACATCCATCCGAGATCGCTATGATGGCGGCCACGCTGGACGAGCTGAGTGGCGGACGCTTCAACCTCGGCATCGGCGCCGGTGCGGGCGAGTTTCTGAAGTGGGTCGGCATCCCACAAGAGCGTCCACTGCACGACACGAGACGCGCTATCCTGCAGATTGCCGCGGTGCTGGCCGGGGAGGAAGCGCCCGATTGGGAGCCGGAAGCCTATCTGCGCTTTCCGTCGCGGCGGATCCCGATCTACCTGGCGGCCATGAGCCCCAGGATGCTGCGACTGGCCGGTGAAGTCGCCGACGGCGTGCTGCCGCTCCTCTTCCCGCCCGAGCACTACGCCACAGTGCAGCCTCTGGTCGCACAGGGTGCCGAGTTCGCTGGGCGATCGATCGACGAGATCGACCTGGCAGCCTGCGTCTGGTGTTCGGTATCGCAGGATCGGCAGGCAGCGGAGGATGCACTCAGGGACAAGATCGCCTACTACGGGCACGCCCTCAGCCCGCTCATTCGCGAACGGCTCGGGGTGACGCAGGAGGAGTTTCGGCCGATCGAGCACGCGCTGATGACGGAGCGGGACCCCGTCAAAGCGCGGGGGTCTGGTGAACGAGCGCATGCTGCGCATCGGCATCGTCGGAACGCCGGACGATCTGATCGCGCGCCTCGAAAACTTGGTCGAACTCGGAGTCAAACATCTCAGCTTCGGGCCGCCACTCGGCCCGGACCCGATCGACGCCGTCCGCGCCATCGGTCGGGAAGTGATTCCACGTTTCAGAGGGGCGTGAATCTGTATCGATTCGGTAGGGGAGTACCTTGTGTGCTCCCGAAACCCGACGCGTCGAGACGCGCAAAATATCAGCCGCTGACAGGCCCAATTGCGTATCCTCGATCACAACTGTCTACAAGATAGCGCCAGGAGGACACAAGGTCCTCCCCTACACGTGCCTGTCGATGAGACTCAGATCGTCGCGCCCAACTCCTGGCGCACAGCCGGAACCACCTGGCGAGCGAAGACGCGCAGCTGCTCCATCTGCTGCTCTCCCAACGGCCAGAAGACGAAGGTATCCATGCGGCAGTCGCGGTAGAGATGGAGCAGATGCTCGATCCAGCCATCGGCATTCAGCAGTGGCGTGTTCGGTCGCAGGCTCTCGGATGGAGTTCGGACTGCCCGGTAAGTCGATAATTCCCATCAGGTTGTAGAGGCGCCGGATCTCCTCTGGCTGCCGTCCAGCCTGCGTCGCTCCTTCATCGATGTGCCGGTTCACCTCCGCGAGCTCGC
The DNA here is from genome assembly GCA_963815715.1 of uncultured Chloroflexia bacterium. GTDB lineage: Bacteria > Chloroflexota > Chloroflexia > Thermomicrobiales > Thermomicrobiaceae > CALAGB01. The sequence goes on from CAWFHU010000003.1 coordinate 813,386, forward strand.
TCTCCGGCACGTAGGAATTTGAAACCGAGACGCCGTCGCCGAGTCGGCCGGTCAGTCGCAGCATGCGCGGCTTGGTCGCGCCGATCCAGATACGGATCGGATGCGCCGGTTGCGGGACCGAAGCGCGTCCCCCTGAGGTTGTAGTAGCTGCCTTCAAATCGGAACCCGTTCTCGCTCTGCCAGAGACCGCGAATGATCCGCACCGCCTCGTCGAACGCGGGGACGATGTCGGCCTTCTCGGGCAACTTGCCGCCGAACGAGGCAATACCCTGAGCGAAACCGCCTGTGCCGATCCCCAACTCGACGCGGCCGCCACTGAGCACATCGAGCGAGGCTGCCGCCTTGGCGATCATGGTGGGAGGACGCAAGGCCAGCGGCGACACGTTGGTTCCCACATGCACCCGTTCGGTGCGAGCGGCGACCGTCGCCAGAAGCATCCAGGTGTCGAAGAACCGATCGATATAGGGATGATCCTGAATCAATGCCAGATCGATCCCTTCGCGGTCGGCTAATTCGGCTCGCGCAAAGGCGTCATCCGGATCAGCAGTGCCCGGATCGATATTGACTCCAAAGAGTGGCTGCGGACGTTCCACGTTGCCCTCCAACGTCGTGTCTTGAGCTGGTGACGGACCATGGCGCACGGCAGTTATGGCGCCTGAGTGTTGTAACTCGTGCAGTCCATCGACATTCCACTTGTCGTCACCTCAGCGCGTCAAATTGTGAGGCTGCTGTAGCGTCACCTCAACGGAATGTAACGCTCCCGTCATCCGCTTGGGACTACTGTTAGGCGAGGGAGTCGGTAATTGGCGGATCGCCCGGTCCGTGACCGGGCGCCTGATCGTCGAAAGGCCGGACCATGAAAAGCACAATCGTCGTGCCCCTGTCGGGCTCGCCAAGTGATCGCTCGCGATTGTCCGAGCGCGCCATCCCCTATGCCCGGTCACTCGCGCGCCGCACCAAGTCATCGGTCATCCTGATCTCTGTCGTTGATCTTCCTCCCGAACTCGCTGCCTACTATTCACTCCCTGCCATGGATCATGAGCGAGAATCCGGCCCAATCGCAGAACGACAGCAATATCTTCTGCGCCTGGCTGAGAAATTCGAAGGAATTCCTGTTCGCACCGAAGTCAGAATCGGTGATCCCGCCGAACAGGTGATAAATCTGGTGGAAGAGCAGACCAATCCGATGCTGGTTCTGGCCAGCCACGCCCGCTCTGGTGCCGGTCGCGCGATTCTCGGCAGCGTCGCTTTCAGCATCGTCCATCGCGTCCACTGCCCAGTGCTGATCTTGCCGACGTCGAGCCGTGAGACGCCGATATCGGTCATGCCCGAACGTGGAACCATCCTGATTCCGCTGGATGGCTCTTTCTCGTCGGAGAACGTGCTGCGCAGGCCACTACAAGTGCTCGGAGAACCCGATTATGCCTTGCATCTCCTGTTCGTCGTTACGCCCGTGACCGACGTGGAGGGCACGCCCATCGCTGCCTTCATCGGCCCAAAGGAGGAATGGGCCTCGGACTATCTGCAGACCGTCGCCGAGCGGCTGGCCAAAGAGGGCTATCTGGTGACCTGGTCAGTGAAGCTCGGGGAGGTGCCCGACGAGATCACGGAGGTGGCACGAGAGATCGACGCCGACGTCATCGCCATGACGACTCATGGGCGACGCGGCATTGGACGCGTGCTCTTCGGTTCAGTTACCGAACGCATCGCCCACGAATCGAACTTACCGCTCCTGCTCATCCATCCTGACGCCTCAATGCATCCAGTCGAGATGCATGCGAGCGGCGTCGCCGAAAGAAGGTAGACAGCCCCAATCGCGGCTATTCCACGCCCGGAACGTTCCGGGTGTTCCAGGTGTTTCGGGCGCCAGGTGGCAAACATTGCCGGCGCCCGCGTCGTTTCGGCTTCCCCAGAGCGCTCCCACCGATTGATATACTTCGAGGTCTTGGGTCGCGAGCAGAATGCCGGCTCGCCTCACGGAGCGCGCTTGCGACGTGAGCGGGGCGGAGCAGTCAAATGCCAGATACAAAGGAGCGCAACGGGTGGGGTCAACGCAATTGGAACGCGAGGTTCGTCGCAGACGGACGTTCGCCATCATCTCTCACCCGGACGCCGGTAAGACGACGCTCACCGAAAAGTTGCTCCTCTACGGCGGCGCGGTCAACCTGGCCGGATCGGTGACGGCGCGGCGCCAGCAGCGGCAGACCGCCTCTGACTGGATGGCGCTGGAGAAAGAACGCGGCATCTCGGTCTCGTCGACGGTGCTGCAATTCGACTATCACGGCTATCGGGTCAACCTGCTCGACACGCCCGGCCACCAGGACTTCTCCGAGGACACTTACCGGACGTTGACCGCCGCCGACAGCGCCGTGATGGTGCTGGATGCCGCGCGTGGCATCGAGCCGCAGACGCTCAAGCTCTTCGAAGTCTGTCGCATGCGCCACATTCCCATCTTCACGTTCATCAACAAGCTCGACCGCCCGGCGCTCGACCCGCTCGCATTGCTCGACGAGATCGAGCAGACGCTCGGACTCGACGTCTGCCCCATGAACTGGCCGATCGGCGACGGCACCGAATTTCAGGGTGTCTACGATCGCGGGACCGAGCAGGTATATCGCTTTGTGCGCACCGAGCATGGTTCCCGGCGTGCGCCAGTGCAGACAGCGGGTATCGACGACCCAAAGTTGGACGAGATTCTTGGCCCTGCTCCAGCGGCCAAGCTGCGCGAATCGGTGGAGTTGGTTGAAGTGGCCGGCTATGAATTCGATCGGGAGCGGATTCTGGCAGGTGAGCTGACGCCGGTCTATTTCGGCAGCGCGCTCACCAACTTTGGCGTGCAGCTCTTTCTCGACGCCTTCGTCGAGATCGCCCCGGCCCCTCTGCCGCGCGAGACATCGGACGGCGAAGTGCATGCCGAGGACGAAGAGTTCTCCGGCTTCGTCTTCAAGATTCAAGCGAACATGGACCCGCGCCATCGAGACCGCGTGGCGTTCCTGCGCGTCTGCTCGGGACGCTTCGAGAAGGACATGCCGGTCAAGCACGTACGACTCGGTCGGGAAATCCGCTTGAGCCGCCCGATGAAGCTCTTCGGGCAGGACCGCGAGGTGGTCGAAGAGGGATATGCCGGTGACGTCATCGGGCTCATCAATCCCGGCACGTTCACCGTTGGGGACTCAGTCACCAACGGTGACCACGGCGCCTTCGCGGCCATGCCCCGCTTCCAGCCGGAGCATTTCGCTCGACTGCGCAATGCCAAGACCGATCGCTACAAGCAGTTTCAGCGCGGACTCGAGCAGATTGAAGAAGAGGGCGGCATCCAGTTGCTCTACCCACTCGACTCAGGCAGTCGCGAGCCGATCCTGGCCGCGGTCGGCGCGCTACAGTTCGACGTGGTGCGTTACCGGCTCGAGAACGAGTACGGCGTCGAGACGATCCTTGAGCCGCTGGGCTACGAGCTGGTCCGCTGGGCCCTGGGCGATCCCGAGGAGATTCGCGAGATGGGTGGCCGACGAGGCCGCTCGCGCGCCGAGGATCGTGACGGCAACGTCGTCCTCCTCTTCCGCAACCAGTGGGACCTCGATTTCGCCATTCAGGACCACCCCAAGGTGACCTTCTCGTCCATCGGCGGCATTCAGGCACAGCTGGAGCAGGCCGGGGCGAAGTAGGTCGCGGCGGGATCAGTCCACTCTGTTCGGAGTTTCGTAGGGGAGCACCTCGTGTGCTCCCGAAATTTCTAGCGCTCCCGAATATTGATGGTTGGCGAATCTCATTCCGGGCCGCAGTGCCTGATCTGCAACATTGAGGGTCGTCTACAGCGGTAGCAGACAAGCTACTCCCCTACAAAACGTTCGGCGCCCGTTGGCAAACGAGCGTCGCGCACCACTTCAGTCAAATTCGGTCGGCAAAGCCGGGTCAAGGTGCAGCGCGTAGAGACGCACGATCTGCGTGGGCAGAACGCGATCGATCGAGAGGGGCGGCAGCATGTCGAGCCGGAAGAAGGCGACGTCGTTCGTCTCGGAGCTGGGCTTCGCGTCCCCTGCCACGATCTCGCAATCGAAGTAGAGCTTGTAGACGTGAAAGGCCATGGGCGGATGCGCGTGGCGGTCGCGGTCGTAGAGAGCTAGCAGGCGCCGGGCAGTGACGTGGTAGCCCGACTCCTCCAGCGTCTCTCGGGCAGCCGCCTCGCTCGGCGACTCACCCGGATCGACCCAGCCGCCTGGAAGCGTCCAGAGCCCATCCTCCACTTCCCGCACCAGCAAGATCGTGTCGTCGCGAAAGACCGTCGCTCGAACGTCAATTTTCGGAGTAGCATGACCTACTTCCGCGGCGAAGAGGGATTGGAGCGGAGCGATCAAAAATTCGTCTCCCGCCGCCATCATTTCGGCCGCGATCTCGCTGAGGCGCTCGTAACGCTCGACGTCGAAGTGATCGGGAGCGTAGCTCAATCCGGTCTGCGCGATCGCCTGAATCTCGCGCGCCCAGCGCATTCCCTTCGACAGCACGCATTCTCCTCGATATGTTGGCGTTCGACCCTCAAGGACGTCTCGCCGCTGGGACGCAGTCGGTCAGCGGACACAAAAACGACACCCAGGACGAGCCCTGGGTGTCGATCAAACGCACTCTTTTGTCGTCATCACTTCGGTCGGCGCCCGGAAATTCCTGCTTCGTAGGATGACGATCAGGCCCTCGCCACGTTTCGGATCAGCTTTGAGGAGCCTCACGATTCGTACCGGCACCGACACGCTGTGAGTCCGGCGGAAATTCCAACTCCAGCGCCTCTCCTTACGCATCGAACCAGCAGTTCTGCACCACAACTTCGACGCTATCAGATCGGTATCGTTGCCGCGAGGGCCGTCCCCCGCTACCTCCATATTAGCGCCGAACGCCGCTAATAGCAAGGTACGGACGTCCTGACAGAATTCTCATCATCGTCCTTCATCGACCGTCCTCATGCGCCGATTCGACATCGAAACCGTGCGCGAATCGCGATCATGCCGTGACACTCTGCGCTTTCTTCTTCTCGAAATACTCACTGTATCCGCCAGGATATTCGTGCAATTCCGCGTCCTGCAACTCGAACGTTCGGCTGCACGTACGGTCCAGAAAATAGCGGTCGTGCGAGATGGTCAGCACCGTTCCATCGAACTCGTCGAGCGCCGCCTCCAACACTTCGGCCGACTCGATGTCGAGGTGGTTAGTCGGCTCGTCCAGGAGCAAACAGTTGACGCCACTCAGGGTCAGATCGAGCAGTTGCAGCTTGCTCTTCTCGCCACCGCTGAGAATCGAGATCGGGCTGCGCGCCTGGCGGTAGTTGAACAGGAAGCGTCCGAGCACAGCCACCACCTGCTCCTCACGCAAGCGCGTGCCTGCGGCGGATGAACTCGATGGGCGTGGTCTCCAGATCCAGCGTTTCGTGACCCTGCGCGTAGTAGCCAAGCCGGATCGACGGGCCAACCCAGACTTCCCCGTCGGTCGGTTCGTCCAGGCCCAGCAGGAGCCGGAAGAGAACCGACTTCCCGGTGCCGTTCGGGCCGATCAAGCCGACGCGCTCACCACGGCGAATGGTAAAGCTGACGTCGAGGAAGATCAGATCGTCGGCGAACTCCTTGGTCAGATGCCGCGCCTCGATAACCTTTTGCCCCCCGCGCTGTTCTGCGTTGAACGCCAGCGCCATCTTGCGCCGCTCCAACACTGGTCGTTCGACCTTATCCATCTGGTCGATCTGCCGCTGCTTATTGCGCGCCTGCTTGATGTGGCGCTCGTCGACCACAATACGCGCCCACTGCTCGAAGCGGGCGATCGCCTCCTCCAGGCGCTTGATCTCCTTTTGCTGCGAGACGTAGTCTTGCTGCTGCTTCAACATCGCCATCTCGCGCTGGGTCACGTAGCTCGAGTAGTTACCCTGATAAATGGTCAAGTTACCGTCGGCCAATTCGACGATCTGCGAGACCGTGTCGTCCAGCAGATAGCGATCGTGCGACACGAGCACGAACGCGCCTGTGAAGCGTTTGAGCACCTGTTCGAGCTCCGCCTTACCACTAATATCGAGATGGTTGTCCGGCTCGTCGAGCAGGAGGAGGTCGGGTTTGGCAATCAGGCAACGGGCCAACCCGACCAGCTTCTTCTGTCCACCGCTCAGCTCCGTGACGGGACGTTCATGCGACTCGATCGGCAAGCCGAGGTCGATCAACAGCGTCTCGGCATCGCTGCGAAAACGGGATCCACCTGCCTCATCGTAGCGCTGGAGCAACCTGGCTTGCTGATCGAGCAGACGACCGAAGGCATCCAGGTCGCCACTCAGCTCCGGGTCCGCCAGGTCCGCCTCGATCGCGTCGAGCTCCGACTCGATTTCCTGCAAATCGGCACGGCCGCGCAGAACCTCGTCGAACGCGCTGATGAGACCCTCTCCGTCATATTCCTGAGGGAGATAGGCGCAGATCGCTCCACGGCGCAGGGTCCGTTCGCCGCCTTGCGGAGTATCGAGGCCAGCCAGGACCTTGAGCAGGCTCGATTTGCCGGCCCCGTTGGGTCCCACCAGCCCGATCTTTTCACCGTCGTTGAGGCTGAGACTGACGCCGTTCAGCACCTTACGGGTGCCGAAGCTCAGCTCGATCGATTCCAATCTGGTCAGCAGCATGCTGGCTCCATGTCCGCTCCTGTCACGCCTGTTGAATGAGTTGGGGCCGGATGACCGTAGGCGTCGGAACAGGAGCAACAAAAAACGCCGCGGCCATCTTCCTGGCCCACGACGTTCGGCTCTCGTTGCTGTTGTGTGACTGCGTTACGGCTCGGTGCGCTCGAAATCGCTTCGTTCCGCGAGCCCGCCGTCACACTGAATCGCCACCGAAAAATGGGCACAGTACGACATAGCAGGCCCCGAGATGCCTGACTTCCGTCTCACGTTTGCCCATTTGTGACGATCAATCGCCAGCACGGTTCGCTCCACTCAGAACGTAACGCCGTCGATCCGATGACCACCCGAACCGACGCTGCTCATCGTAGCACGACCGATGGGCTTCGGCAACGGCTGCTTCACGGAGAAAACGGCATGCGAATTGCCGGATGATTCACGACACTCAAGCAGGCTGGATTCAGGCAGAGGTCACGGCGAATCGGCAAAGTTCGGTTATGCTGGCGAGACCGGTCGGCACGCGATAACCGATCGGCCATTGATTTGATTGAAGGGGGCGAGATGGGCTTTCCGTTACGCGTCGGTATTGGCACAGGTAATCGGCTACCGTTTCCAGAGTTGGCCAGACAATGGCAGCAGATCGAGGATCTCGGATTCGATTCGGCCTGGGTGGTGGACCATTTTCTGGCTGGGAACGACGAATCGATCCCTTACCTGGAAGCCTGGTCGCTCATCGCTTCCCTCGGCGTACTGACCAAGCGCATCCGTTTCGGCATCCTGGTGAGCGGCAACACCTACCGCAATCCCGGCTTGCTGGCCAAGGAAGCGGTCACCATCGACCACGCCAGCAACGGGCGCGTCGAGATCGGCATCGGCGCTGGTTGGATGGAACGGGAGCACCACGCTTATTCCTACGAATATCCTTCGGCAGGGACGCGAATCGAGATGCTGGATGAGGCCGTCCAGATCATCGACAGTCTGATGACTGAGCACCGCACCACCTTCAAGGGCAAGTACTACCAGTTCGACGACGCGCCATTCGAGCCCAAGCCGCTGCAACAGCCGCGCATCCCCATCATCATCGGGGCTTTCAAGCCGAAGATGATCAAGCTCGCCGCCCGCTACGCCGACACCTGGAACACGCGCGGCACGCCGGACGTGGTGGCACCGCTGGCGGAGCAGTTCCGCGCGGCGGCGCACGAAGTCGGGCGCAACCCCGACGACGTGCGCATGTCGGTCTACACCTGGGAGGCTCCCTTCGAGTCGGAGGAGAAATTTCAGGAGACCATCGAGGCCTACGTCAAGCTGGGATTCAGTGAGCTCGTCTTCCCGATGCCGCCTGAAGAGCAGCGCGCCATGATGGAGCGCTGCGCGCGCAACGTGCTCCCCGAGCTGCGCAAGACGCTCTGACCGATGTCGACTGACGCTGGTTGCGGAATAATTTGGGGCACGGTGTGTTGTGTGACGTGACGGCGCTGAGTCGCCCAACGCGCCTGATTCGATCCCACTGCATATGAAATAGGAGACCGCCATGCTGGCAGCCGAACGTTACGAACAAGCTATTCCGATCGACGATTATCTGGCCCAGATGTCGCAAAATCGCGAGATCGTGCTGGAGAACATTGACCGCACGGTCATCACCGACGAGGATCGCGCCTTCTTCAGCGCGCATCCGCTGCGCGTGCTCATCCTGACCGAGGAATGGTGCATCGACTCGACCCAATTCGTCCCGGTCCTGACAAAGCTCTCTCGTGAAGTTCCGGATCTGCAAATCCGCGTCTTGCGTCGTGACGAAAACAAGGATCTGGCCACCAACTATCGTCGCAAAGACGACTATCAGGCCATCCCGGTCTTCATCTTCTTCGACGAGAACATGCATGAGCTCGATTTCCTGATCGAGCGGCCGGTGAAGGTGAGCGAGGAGATGGCGGCGGAGACGCGCCGTTTCCAGCAGGCTCATCCGGAGCTCGAGGGGGTCACCCGCAACTACGACCGCATGCCCGAGGAGACCAAAGCCGCCGTCAAGGAAAATTCGCAACAGTGGCGGCGTGGACAGCAGGATCGGTTCGCACGTTATTTCCTGGACGAAGTCGCCGAAATCTTGCAGCACGCCTTCGCGAAGCAGACCGTATAGCGCGAATCGCGGATCAACCGTAGGGGAGGACCTTGGAGTCAGTCTCAGAACTGTGTCCGAAAAGCCCCGAATGGGGAAGAGGCCTCAAAAAACACGGGTTTGTGGGTCCAATCTGACGTTTTGGAGGCCAAATCTCCCACTCAGTGGGGAGAAAACTAGGTAAAGATGAGTTCTGAGACAGACTCCTTGTGTCCTCCCGGCGTAGACGTGTCGCCTGCAATTTCGGGAGGACACAAGGTCCTCCTCTACACGACACGTCGTGATCCAATCATCGTGCAAACCAAAGTAGCGACACGAAGCAAGGACGGGATTTGACAGTGAATACGGGCGCCCGTACGATCAATGTGGGCGCCCTTTCTTCGTGGATGGCGCCTCAACCATTCTGTCAGCCGGGCGGGCCGAGTTCGGTCGCCCATCGTCCCGACGTTCATCAGCACCGGTGAGGATCGCCGCATGGCCGAGGAATCCCAGCCAGGAATCCGAGAGACGACCTACAAACAGCCCGGCAGCCGCGAGCCGACTCCGGCCACTGAAATCGAGCGAACCTCGGTGCAGAACGTCGAGGCGCAGACCGTGATCATGAAGCGCGGCAGCGCGCAGTCGATCAACGCGGAGCGCGTTAGCCTGGAACAGGCGGCGGCCCGCTCGATCGATGCCAAGAGCTTGCAGATGAATCGCAGCGCCGCGGCACGCGTCAACAGCGAGCACGTCGTCTTGCAGGGCTCATCCTCGAGCCAGATTTCGGCCCATGAGTTGCGCATGGTCCGCAGCCAGGCAGGAGTCGTCATGGCACGCGAGGCGCGAATTGAAGGGTCACGGGTCTTCCTCTTTGCCGGAAGGTCGCAGGGAGACGTGAGCACGGTGCTGACCGTCCCTACGGCCGCCGCACTGGGCGCGGCTTTCGGAGCCGGAGCGGCTCTCGTTGTGGCATTGTTGCGCGTCGCGTTTCGGAGAGGATAGCGATCATGCGTCTGCTGGGAACTCTCGTCTACTTCCTCATTGGAGCAGCCGTCGGCGCCGCCGCCGGAGCAGTGGTCGCCTCCATGCTCGCGCCGCAAAGCGGTGGCGAGCTCAAGGTCAAGATTCGGGAGCGCATCGACGAAGGGCGCAAGGCTCGAGACCAGGCTGAGGCAGAGACGACCGAGGCCATGAAGCAGCGCTTTCGCAACAAGGTCGGCGATCCCGATGCCATGAGCGCCAGCCGCTCTTGATCGACTCACACCGAAACAGGGTCGCATGCTCATAGACCTGCCACGCGACCTCAGCGAGTCGCTCGAACGACTCTGCCACGGCTTCTCGCCTCAGGAGCTGAGCTACGCCTCCGCCGATCTTTCATCCCGCTATCGCGACGACAATTCGAGCACCGGTCCGGTAGCCACCACGAGCGCAGACATCGCCGCCTACGCCGCGACGCGCTTCCCGGCCACCTACGCCGCGATCACGGCCGCGCTGCGAGCAGTAGCGGAACAACGCTCGGATTGGGCGCCGCAGTCGGTTCTTGATCTGGGTGCCGGAATGGGCGCGGGACTGTGGGCAGCCACGCGCGTCTGGCCCGGTCTGGAACGCCTCACCGCTCTGGACTCCGAGTCGCGCATGATCGAGGCGGGGCGCGAGATCGGTCGCACTGCCAAGAATGGCGCCGTGCGGTCGGCTCACTGGACGCGCGCGGATCTCTCACGCACCGAGCAACTCGAGCCGCACGATTTGGTGCTGATCGGCTACGTTCTCGGCGAACTGGATTCGGACGCCACCACGTCGCTGCTGGAGCACGCCTGGAAGGCCGCGGAGATGCTAGTGATCGTCGAGCCAGGCACCCCATCCGGATTTCGGCGCGTGCACGCAGCCGACGAGACGTTGCGCAGTCTCGGAGCGCACGCCATCGCTCCCTGCCCGCACGAGCCACCGTGCGAGATTACCCCCGACGATTGGATGCACTTCTCGGTGCGCCTGCCACGCAACCGCATCCATCGGTTGGCAAAAGGCGCCGAACTCAACTACGAGGACGAGAAGTTCTCGTATCTCGCCGTATCGCGCGAGCCGGTCACTCAGCCCTATTCCCGCATCCTACGTCACCCGCAGATCCGCAAGGGGCACATCTACCTGCAGCTCTGCACACCGGATGGAGTCAAGACGATCGTGGTCTCCAAGCGGGAGAAGGAGCGATTCAACCGCGCGCGCAAGGCGGAGTGGGGCGACGTATTCGACGTACCCGAAGGCTAACCCGGCAATGTGCCGCTCGGCGGCGTCTTCTCCGGATCGTTGCGCCATTCAACATAGGAGTAGACGACCAGGACCGCGACCATCACCCCAAGCAGGCCTAACATGACCCAGATGAGCGCCGCGCCGATGCCGACGATCGCCAGTGCCAGCAAGATGATGCCGCACAGGGCAAAGAGCCAGCCTGCCAAACGATGCGTCCGCACCCAGGAGCGTTTGCTCGACAGCGTCCAGGGCGTGCGCACGCCGACGAACCAGTTCGGACGCACCTTCCCCAGAACATTCCCCAGCACAATGAACATGACCGCGATGACGCCGATGATGACGCGCGTCATGTCGAACCCAGCACCCTTCACCGCCAGAATGGTGAAGACGTAGATCGCCGCCATGACGAGGAGCACCACGTAGCGGATGACGACGTACATCGACGCAAACTGCGCATAGTTGGCTTTGCCCGGGTCGATCCTCGGGATGAAGAGGAGCAGCAGGTAGATGCCGATGGTGATGATCGGCATGAGCAGCAGCGCCTCGAACTTGCCGCCATAGCCATTGACGTTACCCGACGCGTCCCAATGAACCGGGACGCGCGACGGAATCGTCGGCCAGAGGATTGCCGCCGCCACGAACATTCCCGCGACAATCAGCCACTGTGGAATTTCAACTCGCCAATTCACGCGCATCAGTTGCCATCCTCGATCTTCGCGCTCATCTCGTGGGTACCGACGCCAAGGAGATCCATCACCGTCGCCAGCAACTCCTCATAAACCGCCACGTTGAGGCTGTACATGATGGTCGTTCCTTGCCGCTCAGTGACCACCAACCCAGCATCTTTGAGGACGTTGAGGTGCCCCGAGAGGGTGGATCGAGCCACGGGAAATAGATCGGAGATCTGCCCCGCGCTCATATCGCCCGACCGAAGGAGCCGCAGAATCTCGCGCCGCTTCGGATCGCTCAACGCTCGAAATACTTCATCCACGCACCCATGCCCCGCCTTATTTCGGCGAATACCGAAATAAGTATACGCCGAGCGTTGAGGCCGTCAACGCGTTCTTAATCTTTTCCTCATATTTCGGGAGCACACTCATTTGTCGAGTGAATTTGATCGCCGTGCATCGACTGGAGCGACGATTTGGACGCGCATCTCTTCTCGGCCATCAACGGCCTGGCACAATACAGCGATCGGCCCAATGACCTCTTTGAGTTTCTGGCGCATTACGGACCGTATCTGCTGGTGGGGTTGTTGGTGGCCATCTGGTTCTGGCCGGGATCGCGGTCAGTACGCAACGCACGCCAGTGGGCGGTGATCAATGCCACCATCGCGGCGGCGGTGGCTCTCGGTGTGAATCAGATCATCATCCGCATCTGGGAGCGACCGCGGCCCTTCGCGGCCGTCCCGCATGCCATTCTGCTCCTCTCGCCATCGCACGATCCCTCGTTCCCGAGCGATCATGCGACCTTCGCCTTCGGCATCGCGGTTGCGCTCTACCTCTCGCTGCGGCGGATCGGCGTGGTGGCTCTCCTCCTGGCGGCGCTCATCGCCTTCGCGCGTGTCTACGTCGGCGAGCATTATGTGAGCGATGTGCTGGCTGGTGCGTTGATTGGCGGTGGGGTTGCGATCGCGATCGATTGGGCACGGCCGCTAGTCATGCCGGTGCTCAATCCCCCATTGCGGCTCGCGCGCAGATTGCATCTGGCGTGACGTCATTGTGAGGATTCAACGACAGGAGGACACAAGGTCCTCCCCTACAACATCGTCAAAAATCCCGTAGAGGAGTACCTTGTGTGCTCCCGAATCTTGCCGAGACTCTACCACCCATCCTTGTGAACCACCGCGCCCATCGACTTGCGACCGCGCTTGAGGGACGGCGACGGCACGTCCTGGTCACGGTAACCGATCGGGATGACTCCCACCGGGATCACATCCTCGGGAATGCCCAGCAGCGCACGGGCACCGGGTAGATCCTGGAATCCGGCATAACCTGCCGCCAACCCCTCGTCAACCACGGCCAGCAGCAGCACCATCACCGCGCAGCCGGTATCCATGATCCAATAGGGCACGGGCCACTCGATCTCGCTCCCGTCCTCACGAACCTTATCCGCCTCCTGATAGCGGCGGTGATAGGCTCCCTCGTTGGCACAAGGAATCACCTGCACCGGCGCCTCCGAGATCCAGGGGTGCCCGAAGCCCTTCTCGTAATGCTCCGCCTCACCGCACAACTGCCCGACCGCGCGTTTGATCTCGGGGTCGGTCACCACGATGAAGTCCTGCCCTTGCGAGAACCCGGCGGTCGGAATGCGGCGCGCGAGATCGAGCATGCGCTCGACGACTTCAGGGTCGACCGGGTCCGGCTTGAAGTGGCGCACGATGCGGCGTTTACGCACGAGCTCGGCAAATTCCATGGATCCCCCTTGGTTCATGATAAGAGCTTTGCGTGATACCCGTCCTGGCAGGATACGCGGGTCCTCAAAGCGGCACAAGCTGACGTAACGCCGGAACCCGGACTCGGCGGATGTATACTCCAACACTGTGATTGCATCGGGAGCATGCCATTTCCGCGCTGGAGAGCGCTGGTTGAGGACGGTCGTCAGTGAGCGATAACCACATCGAGGATGAGACGACCGAGTCTCCGCTGTTACGCGTTCGGAATTTGGGCTACACCTATGGCCCGGCACAGGTTCTCTACGACGTCTCGTTCGACGTGGAGCCGGGCGAGCTGGTGATCCTGGCTGGCCGTAACGGCGCCGGAAAGTCGACCTTGCTGCGTTGCATCGCGGGGTGGAGCAAGCCCTCAAGCGGAACGATCGAGATCTCCGGCACGCGGCTCGAACAGGCCGAACGGAACGCCCGCAACTGGATGATGCTGGTTCCGGATACGCCGGTCTTCTACGACCAGCTAACCGCCTGGGAGCACCTAACCTTCCTCGCGCGCGCCTACCGGCTGGAGGATTGGGAAGCGCAGGCATCGCAGCTGCTGCATCACTACGGGCTCGCGAGCCAACGCAACGCTTACCCCTTCACCTACTCGCGCGGCATGCAATACAAGCTGGGCTTGAGCCTGGCGTTGCTGGTCGAGCCGGAATTGCTGTTACTCGACGAGCCATTCGGTCCGCTCGACGCCCTCTCCGCCAGCCAGCTTTGGAGCGATCTCCAAACGTATCGAGAGGCCGGGATTTCGGTCCTCCTTAGCAGCCATCAGCTCCCGAGTGAAGCCAAGCCGGACCGCTATCTGCTGATGGAGGACGGCGAGATTCTCGGCGATGGACCGCCGGACCTGCTGGCCGCACAGATGGACCTGATTGGCGAACCAACCCTCGACCGGCTGCTGCGTGCTGCCGTGGAGCGCGAAGAGCGGTTCCACGTTGCTCCCTGACCTCCGTCTGCTGCTCTGGCTTAACTGGAAACAGTTGAAACAGACGACCGCCTATTGGCTGCGCGTGGTCGGCTTCGATCCGTTGGAGGAGACCACGTCCAACCGGCTCTATGGGCTCTACCTCATCCTCATCTTCGGTGGATGGCTGATACTGATGTGGAGCCTGGCCGTCTATGAAGCACTCAACGCGGGCAAGCACATCCCGGTCTCTGACCGGGCCAATGTGCGCGCCAACTTCGTGCACTACTTTCCCTGGGTGGTGATCGCTGCCGGCGTTGTCGTCCTCTTCTTAGCCGTGCGCAAGACGCCGCTCAAGCTCTCGGTCGAGGATCTGACCTACATCGCCGCCTCCCCGATGCGCCGCGACGTCATCGGCGCTGTCGGTTTCACCGGCTACGTACTGATCGGCTGGGCGGCCACCGTGCCGATCATGACGCTTGCCTCGATGATGCTGGCGCATCCGACCAGCCGCGACGAGCTCGGCTACTCGGCGTATCCGGCCATCCTCACGAGCATTCCCCTGGTTCTGCTGTTCGCCGGGATCGCCTGGTGCTTTGGTTTCTGGCGTCTTGGCCGGCCCAAACCAGCCCGATTCCTCTGGATCTGGCCGTTGCTCATCGGCGGACTCGGCATGGCGTTTCCCGGTGTGATCGGCTGGCCCGGTCAGCTACTGGCGCAGGCGGTCGTGGCGAAACCGCTCGTCAGTCAAACTCTCGGCATGCTCGCACTGGCGCTCATCGCGGCGGCGGGCGTGGTCTGGACCGGCCGTCGCATCAATCTGATCACCGTCGCGTCGGAGCTCGGCACGGCCTCGCAGCTCAAGTCGCTCGGAGTATTGGGGCGCTTCACGTGGCGCGATCTCGCGCGCCAAATGCGCGATCGAGAGTCGCTATCGCGGCGCATCCCCCGGTTCGCGCTGCCAAACACGTCCGGCGTAAAGATGCTTATCGCACGCGCCTGGCTCATCTTCTTGCGTCAACCGTTTCGTTTTATCTGGGCGGTATTGCGGGCAACGGGACTGATCGCTATCGGAGTCATCCTGGCGGCGACCGGCGCCTCGGCGCTCGCGTGGCTCTTCTGGCTCAGCTTCGTTATGGTCCTGCCGCCGCGGGACGTCCTTGGCGTCTATTCCTCGGATCAGAGTAACGCCTTTCTGCGCCAGTTTCTGGCGTTCGACAACCTGACGCTGCTGGTGATCGATGCCAGCCTGCCATTCATCAGCCTCTGTGCCATTGGGCTCATCAGTTGGGGATTGCTGGTCGAATTTGCCAGTGCCAGCCCATTCACCTTGCCCCTCACGATCACGTTCAGCATCATGATGGTGTTGAGTCAGGGAGCGGCACTGGTGCGCGCTCCGGGCGGCGACCCCAACGTGGCCTCGCTCCTCTTCACCGGATTGAGCTTCGGCATCACGCTCCTCTTCGCCGAGTTCGCAGGGCCACTCGTCGCGTTGATCATCTCGATCGTCGCCATCTGGCTCCTGGGAATGGCCATCTCCAGCAGCGCGCGCTTCTCGGCCGCCGCGTTCGGCAACGACTGACGATGCCGCCCGAGGAGACGCCACTGGCGGGTGGATTCGTTTCACATGTGGTGCGTGTTGGCGATACCGTGCGGCGACCGCTTGGCCCATGGTCCCAGGCGGTCCATGCACTGCTGCGACACCTCGAAGCGGTGGGATTCACGGGCGCTCCACGCCTGCTCGGCATCGACAAGTCAGGGCGCGAGATCCTCGAGTTCATCGACGGGGTGGTACCGGTTGGTGCGGTGCCGGAGGTCGTGACGGACGACGCGATCGCGGACGTTGGACGCCTGATGCGTCAACAGCATCGGGCTATGGAGGGATTCGAGCTTCCCGAAGCTGTGAGCTGGCACTTCGAGTCACTTGGCGGACCCGCGCCACACGTGGTCTGCCATCATGACCTCTCGCCCAAGAACACCGTCTTCCGGGACGGCCGCGCGGTCGCCTTTATTGATTGGGATCTGGCCACGCCGGAGGCTCCGATCCACGACGTGGTCCATGCCGCCTGGCAATTCGTGCCGCTTGCGTCCGATGATGCCTGTTTACGACTGAGATGGTCACCCCTCCCGGACCGCGGACACCGACTTCGACTGCTGCTCGACGCGTACGGACTCGAGACTGAAGCGCGCTCCAGCTTCGCCGCACGTGTGGCGGAACGCATGGAGATCACGGCGAGCGGCGTCGAGGGCCTCGCCAGGGAGGGCCATCCGGCCTTTCAACGCATGGTGGCAGCCGGCATCACCACGGACATCCTTCGCGATCAAGCGTGGGTCATCGCGAACGCTGACAGCCTGGACGCCGCCATCAGGAACTGACCGCCTGCACATCACCTCACGGGCTGTGACTGGCATTCACAGCAATTTCCCAGGTCAGCGTTCTAAGCCGGTGCGAGCTGACGAAAACGGCACTCGTGACGGGCCATTCCGCGTATAAGACTGGTCAATCAACGAGCATCTCCGCGTCGATTCGTCGCCTCAATGTCACCGAACCATTGGTGTCGTACGCGCGCGTCGTGTACTCTGGCGCGGCAGGCATCACAGCGTTGGGAGTCGTTTACGTGCGGAGATCGTTGAAGGGGCACGTGTCGGGACGTCTTCAGTTCGTCCTGCTCTCCGCGTTGATCCTGATTCTGCCCCTCGCGGCCTGCGGCTCCAGTTCCAAAAAGGCGACGAAAGATCCCAGCGCGCCTTCCCCTATGGCAATCGTCGATGCCAATTCGCAGTTGGCGTTGACCAGCAACAAGGAACTCAGTGGCACGGTCTTCCTCGATCCCGGTCATGGCGGCGTCGACTCCGGGACGAGCGGATACACCGGTGACGGCACGCTCGTCGACGAAAAGACGGTCGTGCTGCAGATCGCGCTGAAGGTTGCCGCCCAACTGCGTGCCGATGGGCTGACGGTGGTGATGTCGCGCACGTCTGACGACGACCCTTGCATTAAGCCGTCCGACCTCTCGGCGGACGGGCAGACGATTGTGGTGGGTGGCGTGCTGGACGATCTGCAATGCCGCATCGACAAAGCCAATGCCAGCAACGCCCAGGTGCTGCTGAGCCTGCACATGAATGCCTACTCAGATCCCTCGGTGAGCGGTACCGAAACTTTCTACGATACCGCCCGCACCTTCTCCAGCAAGAACCAGCAGTTCGCGCAGATGGTGCAGAACGACATCATCAATGCGCTGCATTCGCTGGGCTACACCACTCCCGATCGGGGAATCTCGGCGGATGGTGACGTCGGCGGCGAGAGCATGGGCACGCTTCCGGATAGCTACAACCACCTGGTGATGCTCGGACCGGCGGTGCCAGGCGAACTGACACCCAGCAATATGCCGGGCGCACTGTGTGAGATGTTCTTTCTCTCCAACCCCAGCGAGGCGACCGCGGCGACCGAGCCGAGCGTGCAGAATATCATTGCAGGCGCCATCACCGATGCCATCGAGACTTTCTTGACGCAGGGTGGGTGAGTTTAGCTCGGAGGTCGCTCGTAAGTCTCGTTCGGAAACTTGTTGCTCCCGTGGCGCAGTGATCGTACCCATTGCGCGGCCGACTCCGTCGATTCCCAACCAGGGATGTCCTTATCGGTGAGTGAACCGCCCAGTCTCAACGCCGCTCGACGCAGTCGTTCGCGCGACAGCTTCTCTGCGACCGCGGCGGTCACGAACGCGCTGCGATGGCGTGGCTCAATCAGTCTGTTGACCTCATCGACGACGGATTTTGGCATAACGACGCGGATTCGGATCATCTCGTTCGACATGTCTGCCCTCACTCAGTCCATGATTCTGACGCCGATGTAGCATACATTTTGTACTCTGGCATCGCCCGCCTTTTCTCCTCCAGGTACTTCAGTCCCCTTGACACTGTTCGGACGCGCTCCTAGAATGAGAACAAATGTTCTGAATTCTGTTCGACTTCTGTTTCGGTCAGTGAGGGAGGGCGTAGTGGATCAGTGGCAGCGCGTGATCATCCATGCCGATCTCGACGCCTTCTTTGCCGCCGCCGAAATCCTGCGACATCCGGAGCTGCGCGGCAAGCCGGTCATCGTTGGCGGTCGTCCGGGCGGGCGAGGCGTCGTCGCGGCCGCGAGCTACGAAGCGCGTGCCTTCGGCGTCCACTCAGCCATGCCCGCCGCTCAGGCGGTGCGACTCTGCCCGGACGCCGTCTTCCTGCCGGGGGATGGCGACTATTACCGCGATCTCTCGCGGCGCTTCCAGGAGATCCTGGAGAGCTTCAGTCCGCTGGTCGAGATGGTCAGCATCGACGAAGCCTATCTCGATCTGAGCCATGCCGGCCGCTCCTTTTCCACGCCGCGCGTCGCGGCCGAGGCGATCAAGCAGCAGGTGCACGACGAGCTGCAATTGGTCGTCTCGCTGGGCGTCGCCTCCAGTCGCATGGTAGCCAAGATCGCCTCCGATCTGGACAAGCCGGACGGCCTGCGAGTGGTCGAGCTGGGCAGCGAAGAGCGATTCCTGGCAGCTTTACCGGTGGAGCGCATGCCGGGCATCGGTCCCAAAGCGACCGCACGACTGAACCAGAACGGCGTCACGACGTTGGGCGGGCTGGCTCAGCTGCCGATCGCGCTTCTCGAACCGATCTTCGGCAAGCGCGCCGCCAACGTTCAGGCGCGGGCTCGCGGCATCGACGAGCGTCCAGTCGAGCCGGAGGGCGGGCCGCGTCGCTCGGTCGGGCACGAGCGGACCTACAGCCGCGATCTGAGCGCGCCGGTCGAGATCGAGCGCTCTCTCTACCAGCTGGCTGAATACACCGGCCGTGATCTGCGCCGTAAGGAACTCCTGGCCGGGGTGGTCGCCGTCAAGCTGCGCTACAGCGATTTCGAGACGGTCGGGAAACAGCGACGACTGCTGCGTCCGACTGACTCCCATCGGGAGATCGCCACCGTCGCCATGGAGCTGACGCAGCAGATCCTCGAGCAGCGGCGGGCGCCGATCCGCCTACTCGGCGTGCGGGTGGCAACCCTCAGTCCACTGGCGATTCAGCTCCCCCTCTTCGACGTCGATCCGTTACGTCAGCGGCGACTGAACACCGCGCTGGATCGGCTGGTGGAGCGTCACGGCCAGGGGGTCATTCAGCCGGGTTGGCTTCAGCCGCGCGGCGAGCAGCAGCAGCCGGTTCAGCCGTTCTTGTCGGCCTATGAGAACTGAGGGAGAGGGGTTTCTCTCCACCGATGGTGCTTGAGGAAATACATCGGTACTCGCACGGCATCCACCCCGGGTTGAATGGTCATGGACGAGGTAATTCGGTAACCGAAACCACGCCCGCGCGGGGCTGAAGCCACAGCGCTGAATCTGCCGAAACCTGCTGAAGCAGGTTAGGTTTTGGCGGTTCATGCGAACAGAATGAAATTTCTGTTGTGAGAAGAGGCAAGCCCAGCCCGTTGATGGTGATTGACGAAATAGATGGGTAATTTGGTTGCCCTCCCGTCGACCGAAGGTCGAGAGACGGCACAGGTCCCTCCCCTACGTTTGGTCGCGTACGTTCAGCCCCTTTAGTGGGCTTCGTCTAGAGTAGCCCGGGATCTTTAGTCCCGGGTGAACGTGGGCCGAGTACCTGTCTATTTCGTCAGTCTCCACGTAAAGGGAGAGTCAGTGATGAGAGAGGAGGTATGAGGTGGATCAACACGAGCACGAGGACTTAAGCATCCGCTGGGTCTGCGACTGCTCGAACCCGCCGGTCTTGCTGGCGATCTACGATCAATCGGGGCGGATCGAGATCAAAGTGCGCGACCGCTATTACATCGCCCACGATCAGCTGCAGGCGACATGCCCCAAATGCGGCACGCGTCACGTGCTGAACATCCAGCGGCCGCCGGAATCGTAGCCTCCGGCCGGCCAGTCGATCGGTTGCCGGGAACGGCCGATCGCGACACCCGAGCTCCAGAGAGCCATCCAATGTAGCTGAGCGCCGAAGCGCCCACACCTCATGCCAACCGGGATCGTCCCGGAGGTGGCGGCCGGTTGTTGCCGGCGGAGGGGAATTTCGTCATGTCCGCAGTACCGAACATCATTGAGTCGCTTGGTGATTTCGAGGCGTCTCCTGAGCTCGACGCGCGCCTCGGTGCCATGGCACTGCGCGCCCGAACCGATACCCAGATCCGCAACGACCTCTATCGCGCTCTCAGCTTCAAGATCGAACGTTTCGTGCGCCGCTACCGCTATCGCGTGCGGCAGCTTGCGGTCTGTGAGGTGGCCGACGTGGAGCAGGAGGCCTTCCTCGTCTTTTGCGACATCGTCGATCGCTGGCCGGGGCAGGAGAGCTTCCTCGGCTACTTCTTCAGCCGCTTCCCCTGGCGGCTGGCCCGTGCGGTCGACGTCCTGGAGCGGGGTTGGTCGGCCACGCGCATGGTGCCGCTCGACGAGATCGCCGAACCGCCGCCACCACCGGATCCGGTCGACGCGCTGCTGCTGACCGAGATCGGCGCCAACCTGGAGCCGCGCGAACGCACCGTCCTTGAGCTGCGCATCGGCTACAACCTGCGCGTGCGTGAGATCGCCCGCATCCTCGGACTCCACACCCGCACCATCCACCGCTCCTGGGCCCGCATCGTCGAGGAGCTACGCGTCGGCTACGGCGTCACCGTACAACCGCCAGACGACGCTGTCGCGCCTTGACAGTCTCAAGTCACGATGGGGTAATCAGCCAGAGACCGATCTGCAACGAACGTCAAGAGAAACCGGGAGAGATGAGATGGCAACAGCCGACGTCGTCGTCATCGGCGGTGGAGTCAACGGGAGCAGCATCGCCTACCACCTGGCCAAGGCCGGAGTGAAGAACGTCACCCTGGTCGAGCGCGCCCACCTGGGCTCCGGCGCCAGCGGCAAATCGGGCGCTCTCGTGCGCATGCACTACACCAACCCCTACGAATCGAAGCTGGCCCACGAAAGTCTGAAGATCTTCAGCAACTGGAGTGAGATCGTCGGCGGAGACTGCGGTTTCCAGCCGATCGGCTTTTTCCAGGTCGTGGCGCCGGAGTATGAAGAGCAATTGCGCGCCAACGTGGCAAGATCAGCAGCGCATCGGCATCAAGACGCAGGTCATCAGCGCCGACGAGATGAAGCAGATCGAGCCGGAAGCCAACATCGAGGGGCTCACCTACGTCGCCTACGAGCCAGACAGCGGCTTCGCCGACCCCAACGCCACTACATATGCCTTCGCCAAGCGTGCGCAAGAGCTTGGTGTACGCGTCATGACGCACACCACGGTCACGGCCATCCGCACCGAGACGGACCGCGTCGTCGGAGTCGACACCACCGCCGGACCGATCGACGCACCCACCGTCGTGCTGGCGGGTGGCGCCTGGGCCGACCGACTGCTCAAGCCGCTCGGGACTCGATCTCGGCCTGATCTCCTACCGCAGCCAGGTCGTCATCTTCCGCCGACCCTACGGCAGCAGCGGGCCGCGCAACGTCTTCATCGACACCGTCGCCAACAGCTGGTTCCGGCCGGAAGGAGAGAGCGGCATCCTGATCGGTGCGGAGTCGGGCGGCACGGGCGTCGATCCTGACAGTTTCAGCGAGACGGTCGACGGCGATCAGGTGGAGATGGCACGGGCCAAGCTGGCCACCCGCTTCCCGTCGACACGTGAGGCCACCATGCGTGGCGGTTGGGCGGGCATGTATATGCTCAGTCCGGACCACCACCCGATCATCGACCAGCCGCCGTCCGTGCCAGGGCTCTTCATCATGGCCGGGGACAGCGGCACGTCCTTCAAGACGTCGCCCGCCATCGGCAAGTGCATGAGTGAGTGGATTACGGGTGGTGAACCGGTCACGGCCGACCTGACGCCGTTCAGAGCCTCCCGTTTCGCCGAGGGCAAGCCCTGGCAGGATGAGACCAACTACGGCTATCGGAATCGGACGATTTCGCGGTAGGGGATGAGGGTGGTAGGCGAGGGCTACTGGAGATCAACTCGCCTGCGTCGTCTCCTCTGACGCGCCTGGAACCGCTGCTGGAACGACGCCGTGTCGTTCAGCCGTGGGAACGGCGTATCGGCGGGAACCGGCACATTCAGGAAGCGGCAGAGGGGCTCCCAGCCATCACTCACTTGATACTCAAGTAATCGATGGGACGGCCAGCCGGAGCAGTCGATCGACCTGGAACTGGATGGGCTGACAGGCTTGGAATGAACCAGGCCGCGTTCAACCGACCGGCATAACGAACGGCCGGTCGGCGGAATCGACATCTTCGGGGCATCGCCTCCCAAGTTGGCCACTCGGCGATGTCCGGTTGAACAGTGGTGTTTCCTGCACCGATGGTGGAAGATACGGGCACAGAGATCACACCAAAATAGCTCATCTGATCGACCTCCTGATGCTTGAGGTCGACGCCGATTAGGATCCGTTCTCTTCGGGCATTGGGGATAGTGATGAGCTTCGACAACGATTATCGCGTTCCGGCGTACGTGTCCCTCGAAGATGCGGCGTCAGATCTTCGCGCAGGATTTGCCCTCGCTCAGCGACGCACAGCTGGTGCAGGTCCTCGTCGAGGCGCGCGAGCTCTCGTATTACCTCGTTGCTGGGATGCTCGCTCCGCTGGCGCGTGCCGAGCTCGCTCGCCGCCGGGCGACAAGGTCAACCTCACCGGTTTCACAGCCGGAGGATTTTCAGCGCAACCGAGCGTTGTGACGAAACAGATCAGGGACGGAGCGGCGGCGGCCAGTTTGGCGCGTCATCCGACGCGCCTTCACGATCGAGGACCTTCCAGCCGTCCGAGGCGCGATCGATGCGCTGTCGTTCGCTGGTGAAGCGCTCGTCGTAGAAGGTGGCATCGAGCCCCTCGGGCGTCTGCGGCTCCATCCCTTTGCGCTGCTCTTCCCAGCTCACCTTCGTGCCAGCCATGGTGCCGCGCGCGGGTTGCGGGTGCTTGCCACCGCGACGGAGCTTAGCCGCCTGGGGGTTGGTTTCCCCCGCGATCTCCTCGTCAGGTCGTTCTTCTTCAGGTTTCTCGTTCTCGTCGGCCACGGCCTCGCTCTTTCGTGTGCTCCCTCACCGAGGAAGTCGGACCACCACATCATCCGATCAGTTACCTTAGCAGAATCGCCCTGACCTAGACCAGAGTACTCTTGTCAGATGAGAACATATGTTCTATTCTGGAGCCACGGTAGCCAACCGCACCGGCCGCCGTACGGGGAAGGAGCATCTGGCAATGCCGATCGCCTGTCTCAGCATTCCGCATTTCGCCCTGCGCGTGGCGCTCCTCAGTCAACCTGAGCTGGATGGAACGCCGCTGGTCCTCAGCACACCGCCGGGCGGCCGTTCCCTCGTCGAAGATCGCACGCCCGAGGCCGCTGCCCGCGGCATCCGTACCGGCATGTCCCTCAAAGAGGCAACGGCACTCTGCCCTTCGGCAGTCATCATCCACCCCGATCCGGTGCGAGACGCTGAAGTCTTCGAGCGCATCATCGGCCGGCTGGAGGCGCTCAGCCCACTGGTGGAACCGGAGCGGCCGGGCGTCTGCTATATCGACCTCTACGGGCTGGAGCGTCACTACGGCTCGCCGGAACGGGCCGCCGAACGTCTGCTGCGCACTTCACCGCCGATCCTTCGTCCACGCATCGGCATCGCGACGGGTAAATTCAGCGCCTGGCTGGCGGCGCAAGAGGCCACGCCCGGTACCACTCTGGTACTGCACGATTCCGAGCTCGACCAATTTCTGGCCGGGCAGCCGGTCGAGCGACTTCCCTTGAAGATCGAGACAATTCGTCGACTGGAGCAGCTTGGCATCCGCAGCTTCGCCGATCTGCGGGCTTTACCCATCTCAGCCGTGCAGGCGCGCTTCGGCCCAGCCGGACGGGACGCCTGGAAGCTGGCACGCGGTGAGGACGACAGCCGCGTCGAACCACGCCGGTATGAGGAGACGGTCGTCGAGCATCTCAACCTGCCCGCTCCAGCCGTCAGCCACGAGACGCTCCTGATCGGCATGCGCCAATTAATCACCCGCGCCTTCAGTCGCCCAATGATGCGACACCGCGCAGCGCGGCAGGCACGGCTGCTCGGACTGATCGAAGGGGGCGGCTCCTGGGAGCACGTGGCCACCTTGCGCGAGCCGCTGGACGCTCCCCGGCTGATCAAGGCAATGGGACACCGGCTGCATACCGTCGAGCTGCCCGGTCCGCTCGAGGCGCTGACGCTGGAGCTCTCGGGTCTGACGGTCGAGGCGGCTCATCAGGAGGCGCTGCTCGGAGCCCGGCCACGCCGCACGCGTCAGATCGTCGACGCCATCCGCCAGCTCAAGCAGCGCTACGGCACGTCGCCCATCTATCACATCGTGGAGGTCGAACCATGGTCCCGCATCCCGGAGCGAAGAAGGGCACTGATCAGCTACGACCCCTGAATCTGCCCAAGCCGATCGACGTGCAGACCGCAGGGGACGTCCCAGCCATGCTGATCGAGGGGAAACGCCGTTCGAAGGTGGCGCAGGTGCAGGACGTCTGGCGCATCGACGACGAGTGGTGGCGCAACCCGATCAGCCGCCGCTACTACCAACTCGTGCTGGAGGACGGCACGCTACGCACCGTCTACCACGACCTCATCACCAACTCCTGGCACGAGCAGGCGTATTAGAGGAACGGAACAACATCCTCCTGATTCTCAATTATCATCGTGCTGCGGAAACTAAGCCCGATAATGTAGTGGCGGGCGTCCCTGCCCGCCTTCGTGACATGTCCACCATTGCGATTCGTTAGGTCTCCGCTGGATAATTGGTGTCGATTTAGAAGCACACGATCGCTCGACAAAGGCGGGCAGGGACGCCCGCCACTACGAAATGGGGTCGATTCGAGCCAATGCGAAAACGGCATGTGGTGCTTCACGGGGGTCCAACCTCACCAGACCAACATCGCTAGCTGTCCAAGATGAAGGCCCAACGCGCTCGTGACCAGGCTGACAACCGGAAGGATGATCGCCGGCAAGAGCAGCGCGAATGCGATGGTCAGCCAGGTGACCGCCCAGCGGTCGCGGCCAGCATGGAAAAAGAGCCAAGCTAAGAGCGGTATCGAGAACACCGAGAGCAACACCGGCAGGCGAACTTGCACCACAATCCAGTCAATCAGCTGACGGCGAATCTCCGACATCTTCTCGTCGAGACGTGCCTTTGGCCAGTGATTCCAACCGGCTTCAAACTGATAGTAGGAACGCGCCTCCGCATAATGTCCTGGATCACGCTCGGTGGCGATCGCCATCGCCGACCAGAGCCCAACGGCAACCGACACGGCCACGAGCCAGAGCAGAGCCGCCCTGAAAATGCAGCGTCCATATCCTTCGTGAACGAAAATGCGTCACCTCGTCTTCTACAGCTCCGAGAGGAAGCAAACCTCAACGGCCTGCATGTTGAGAATTACGCTCCCCCGGATCAGAGCTTCTCGGCGAGCTCGACGATGAGCCCTTCGGGACCGCGCACGTAGCACAGCCGATAGAAATCCTCGTAATCCTGGGCCTGGCCGACCAGGTCGAGGCCCTTCTCCCGCAACCTCTCGACGGTCCCGTTGAGGTCATCGACCTCGATGCAGATGTGGCGGAAGCCCAATCGGTTCGGCGGCAGAGCCTGAGGGGTCTGGTTTTCAACTGGTGCATGGTACTTGACGAGCTCCAGCGTGCCGCTGCCGTCCGGAGTGCGCACCATCATGATCTCTGCGCGGACGCCCTCGAGCCCGTTGATCCTGTCCACGACCTCGCCCTCGACCATCATCGGGCCATCGCTCTCGAATCCCAGGTCGAGGAAGAACGCTCCAGCTGCATCCAGGTCATCGACGACCACACCGACATGGTCGAAACGCAGCGTCCCCATAAAACTCGCTCCTTGGAAAATGCGGATAGACGGGGCTGGCGCCCATCTCCGGCAGTTGAAATCGACAAAAGCTGGTCGACGGATCTTCAACAGTCTGCGGGCGAGACAGCTCTGGCGCACATACGCAAAACTGCGTCGTCTCTCTATCTTGGCACATGGCGCCTGACTGAGTGCCGGGAGGCGTGAGGACTGAAGGCGTGGAGACGGAATGAGGGCCCGCGCGGGATACGGGCCCTCAAGCGAGTTTCGATTCGTGTGCTACGGCAGCAATCCAAGCTGACCCAGAAGCTCGAGCTGATCCCAGTAGGTTCGCTCGCGTACGATCTTGCCGTCCCGCACCATGGTGATCAGCACGCCATGGACTTCACCGGAGCGATGCGTCGGCGGAATGGTCTGGCCGGCTGGCGTCATCAACGGACCGTCGTGCGTGCCGCTGGCGACCCACTCCATCACCACGCGATCGCCAACTTCCAGGACGCTCTGCACTTCAAAGCGCAGATCCGGAAAGGCCGGCAGAAACGACTCGTTGAATCCACGTGCATACTCGGCCGACAGTGACGAACCGCCCGGGTAATCGGCGCTGAAGCCGGAATCGAGATTTCCGTGCCAGTTGGAGAAATCGCGTGAATTGAACGCCTCGATGAACGTCATCGCTGTCTTCACGTTCGCGCTCTTGATCGCCACGGCCATCTGACACCTCCATGCGGCTGATTCGCCGTCTTCCGGTCTCGACCCATCCGCGAGACCCACTTTCAGCCTAGAAGGATCGGGAGTTGGCCACATAGGGAGTTCACCCTAATCGATCAATCGCTCAAGGGTTCAAGGAGGTGCTGCTCGATGGCAAACAGAGTGGCACCGGCGCGGGTGGTCACGCCGGTCTTGGCGTAGATGTGCTGGATATGGTTGTCGACGGTCTTGCGGGAGATGAAGATGCGGTCGGCGATCTCCTTCATCGAGTGGCCGCGCGCCACCAGTCGCAGTACCTCGATCTCGCGCTGGCTCAGCCCGCCCACTATCTCGTTGGGCCGCCGGGGCACGCGATGACCGGCACTCGCCAGCACGGCGTCGGCGGCGTCCACATCGAGTCGTCCATCGCGCGCCTCACGCCGCATCACATTGGCCGCGTCCTCGGCATCACGCGCCGGACGATACGGCCGATCTTCCCTCAGCGACTGATAGACGTCGGCTGCGGCCAGAATACGTGGACCTGGCGGGATAGCGTCAGCCGAGAGTGCACGATGATAGCCGGACCCATCAAGCCGCTCCTGCAGACTCCCCGCCAACGACGCCAGTCTGCCGAGCGGTCCCGGGCGCGCTAGCACGCGCGAGGTGTAGTACGGATAGAGCCGGATCTTGTCCCAATCGCGCGATGTCAAGGGACTCGACTTCATCCAGATACCCGCCGATATGCCGGAGCGTCCGAGATCGTGCAACAACCCCGCCTGACGAATGGACTCGCAATCCGCCTGGGGTAAATTGCAGCGTCGCGCGGCATCAGAGGCTAAACGGGCCACGCCATGCGAATGTCCCAGCGTATACGGCGACTTGAGATCGGCGAAGTCGGCCATCGCCTCGCAGGCTCGTTGGAAGCGCTCTCCGGAGAGGCGCACGCGCTCGCCCGGCTCCAATTCCAACACGGTCTCCCAGGCCGGTTCGTCGTCGAGGCCATCGAGCAAGGGCCGAGAGCGCTCTAGAAAGCGATCGGCAACCGCCGGGTCGTACGCCGACCCTCGCCGTTCGCGAACAGTGGCGATCGCGTCATCGATCCCACCCAGACGGTAGAAGGTGACGACATCCTGCGCCAGGGTCACCACGCGCACCGCTTGGGTGATGGCCTCACCCTTGATTCCGCGCGGCAGCCCCTTGCCGTCCCAACGCTCGTAGAGCTGACCGAGGCTCTCGACGACCCCTGCTGGCAGTTCCAGTCGCTCCGCCAGCCGTTGCGCCACCTCACAGTGCCCGACGAAGATCTCACTTGAGACTCGAGACATCTCCATCAGTCCCAGGGTCATGGCACGTGCTAGCTGCAGCGGCGAGGAGCCGGCATTGGCCTGTCGTAAATAGCGTGAGATGAGCTTGATGACGTCCGATTGGCGACCGTTGTTGACCGTGGCGAAGTCATGTCGCAGCGCGATCTCATCACCGATCAGTGCAGCCTGCAAATGCGTCTCGACGTTGCAGCCGACGTAGCGCAGCAATGCCTGATAAAAGACGCCGCGTTGATCCTCCGCGCTAAAACCCAACTCCTCGCTCAGCCGCACCGCCAGGATGCAGGAGGAGAGGGCGAACTCGAGCGGATGCCCCATGCCGAGGTCGGTGGCGACCGATAGTGCGCCGATCACCTCTGCCAGTCGAACGCTGGACGTTTCTGAAAGCGATCCTTGCATCTCCATCGAAGTCCCCCATCGGTCACGCCGTCAGGAACGCAGAGGAAACGGATAGGATGTCTTGAGTGGGAAAGATGATGCCATAACGGTGTCGAGATGCAATGCCGGAATAGACGGAGTCTGGATCACATGTGCGGAGACCGGTGCCCTTCAATCAAGTAGTAGCCCTCGGTCAGGACGATGCCGTCGTCGGTGCCATGTGCGTCTTTGAGCGCCAGGAGTGCGTCGATCTCCTGCACCGGATCGAAGCCGGGGATGGTCCAGGGAGTGGCCAGCAGCATGAAGACCACGTCGCCCAGCGAGCGGTAAGCGACACGGTGTTTATGCTGCGCGCGCCGAACGCGCATCCCGGCTGCTTCGAAGGCAGCAGAGTAGCCCGTGTAATGGTCGGGGAAGACCTGACGGTGTGGGAAGAATTCGGTCAGCTCCGGCCAGTGGTCTGGAACAACCTGCTGCGTGAGGAGCCGCCCGCCCGGCGAGAGCACCCGCAACCACCTCGGCCGGTTCGAGCTCCTCGTGGCGATCGAGCACCAGGTCGAACCGCTCGCATCCAAGAACGGCAGCGCCAGACTCGAGCAGCGCACCACTTCACCGCCAAGCGGCGCCAGACGTTCGCGAGCCACTGGCGCGTTGACTTGCCCACTCTTCGGTGGCGACAGACCGGGCGATCCATCCCAGCAACGATCCGCTCCAGCACTTCGCCGCCACCGGTGCCGAGATCGAGGATGCGTTGCGCCGTTCTCGCGTGCTCCCGCGCGATCCGCCTCGTAGTCCCATGGCGGGCCGGCTCCAGTGGCGTGGCGTCGACATCATCGAAGTTCCAACCGGAGAAGTCACGCGCGCGCTCGATGTACGGCTGCAACTGCTTGATGCGTCTCGTCGCGGCGATTCATGGTGGTCATCCTCATACTATGGATGCGTGCGAAGGCGGAATCTTCGATGTCGAAATCATCACCGATTTCCGCGCTGGATGAAACCATCACGGCTCTATCGCCGCATAGAATTCGGCCGGAATCGGGAAGAGATCCCAATTCCGACCGGACGCGTCGTGGAACCGGAGCGAGGTGGTGTCAGAATCCGAGCGTCATCGCTCCAGAAGCGAGGTACTCGACCACGTTCGCCGCCGTCACCAACTTCGCTCCATCGATCAGATCGGACTCGCCAATCCCGCGCGGCTTGGTACAGGTGCCACACGCCCAGATCTCACCGCCGTTTTCCACGAACGACGTGATTACCCCGCTCAGCGGCGGGAACCCTTCTTTGACGACGTCGTCCGCGTAGCCTTTGGTACCCAACCATACGCCCTCGACCGTCAGGAGCACGACGGTTTCCTGATCGGCACCGGCCGAGACGTTGCCCATGATGAATGCCAGGGTGGCGCGCTCGGGGTCGTCTTTGCCGCACGTCGCGTTTACCAGAATCTTCGCTGCCATTTGACTCCCTCTCTCATCACTTCTTGCGAACGTAGAAATGCATTGCGTCGCCGGCAAGGCGTTTTCCAACGAGTGTGTTGCCCGTGAGGCGACTCCAGGAGTCGATGTCCCGTTCGGCCGTCGGCTCGCTGCTGATCACCTCCAGCACGTCGCCACTCGACATGTCACGCAGTCGAGCCTTGATCAGCGGTGTCAGCGTGGCGCAATTGGAGTCCCCACCATCGAGCACCGCTGCGCCTTCAACGTCGCCCATCGCGAGCTGCGGCGTGTCTGGGAAAGCGGCGTCTTCCTCCGGCATGAAGCCGGTGCAAAGAAGGTCGAACCTGGTGAAGCGACCGTCCTCAACCGTGGCGTACGCCTGCTGCTCGATGAGTCGCGGACCGAGCTGACCGTGAACTCGCATGCGCCACGATAGATGCTGGCGGCCGGCAACGGCATCCGACTCGCGCTTCAGGAATTCGATGCGGTCCGCCGCCCCGAACCATTGCTGAAAATGGCTGATGGAGTCCTCGCGACCGAACGCGTGCTGCAGACCTCGCGGAAGCAGTGCGCGGAATGCCGCGTCCTCACTGAAGCAGGCGGACATCGACATGAAGTCGAGTACCGTCAGCGCAGAAAGAAACTGATCCCCAACCGCATTCGACGCGGCCAAGTCACTCGAATTGATGTCCATTGCGTCACCTTTCGCGTCATCCGCCAGGTATCAGCTACCCTCACGGACCTCGATGATCTCGTCCGCCGCCATGCCGTGTCCTTCGCGATGCACGCGATCGGCGTGTTCCTTACTCGGGGTCTCGCACAGGCAGAAGACCGTGCCGTCCTGCTCGTTGAACCAGTAGCGCAGGTACCGCACGCCGTGTTTCTCCTGTGTCACCAGATCGATCTGGTGTGCGTTGGCAACCGCTCCAGGCGTCAGACCCTCCAGGTGCCGATGAATATCGATGAACAGTGGCATCGGTGCGCCTCCTTTCTTGATCTCGATGCTAGGCGTACAACCAATGGGCCACATCGGACGAACGTCCCATAGCGTCGACGAAGAGAGTTATTGGTCCAATGTGAGATCTAGTTGAGGAGGTCGTGCTCGATGGCGAAGAGGGTTGCCGCTACGCGCGTATGGACATCAATCTTGCCGTAGATATGCTCGAGGTGGTGGCGAATCGTGTGCTCGCTGACCGCCAGCTCCTCCGCCATGTCGCGACGGCTCGCGCCGGTCGACAAGAGCCGAAGCACGTCGACCTCGCGATCCGTGAGACCGGCTGGCCATGCGGCCCTCAGCGGGTCAGCCGAGGAATCACGTTCTTCCACCTGCTCGATCTCAGGCGCCGATTCCTTCCCAACCGCCCATATCAGGGCGTCGAAACATGCGGGGGTGAACCGCGTGCCAATCCCCTGGGCCAGCTCGCGCAACGCGGAGTCCAGGTCGAGCGCCGGTCGGCCTGGCGCGGCGTGAGTCAGCTCGTCGAACGCGTCCGCCACCGCGATGATGCAGG
Source organism: uncultured Chloroflexia bacterium (assembly GCA_963815715.1). Lineage (GTDB taxonomy): Bacteria > Chloroflexota > Chloroflexia > Thermomicrobiales > Thermomicrobiaceae > CALAGB01. The sequence goes on from CAWFHU010000003.1 coordinate 844,866, forward strand.
CGCCAGGCGGAATCTGACCCAGGCTGATGCCCCGATGGAAGCCCCGTCCATCCGGCCGCTCATGGTGAGCCACTACCAGCGGGATGAGTGGCGCGAACGCGGGCACGCGCCCCAGAATGCGTTCAGCGTAATAGGGGTGCAAACGTAGCAACTCCCACTCGGATGGAGTCAATGCGCTTTCCGACTTGTGAAGCACGAATGACGGCACCGCCACCAGCCCGACGTCATGCATCAAAGCTGCGCGACGTATTTGCTTGACGTTCAAGGGATCTTGCCCGAGGCGTTTTGCCATGGCTTCCACCAGTGCCGCCACTCTGCGCGAATGACCCGCTGAATAGAAACTCTTGAGGTCCGCAAAATCCGCGAACGCGCTCGCGACGTCGTCCAGCCGCGGCTCGCTCAAGTAGCGGTAGGGGGACTCCGGCTCCATCCCTCGAACCTCATCCCATACCGATTCCGATTCGAGCCCGCGCCAAAATGCCTCATCGCTCGCCAGCTCCAAAAACGCGTCGACAACATTTGAATCCAGCGTCTTTCCACGTTTGGAACGCGCAAGTCTAACGGCTGCGTCGCGGCCCTCAACCTGATGAAAGACCTCGAGAAAGATGGTCGCGAAGAGAATTCGGGCGATGAGCGGCGTGGACGCGGCTGAATCATCCCGCGATCCAGAAGCGGCCCAGTTTTCGAAGGCGAGCCGTAACGCGTCTTGGACTTCAGTGGATCTGCCCAGACGACCGGCGATGCGCGCCGCCACCTCAGACGTGTTACGCAGCCCCTCCTGCATGAATTCCTTACCGTGAACACCGAAATCGGCCGCCCGCCGGGCCCGCGTTCCGATCCCTTGTCCAGTCGCCAGATGGCGAGCCAACCACCTGATCATGTCGCGTGGGTCACGCGGGTCGGTGAAGAAGAACAATTCTCGTCTGGCAGTGATTTCGTTGCTCAGGATCGTCGCCGCCATCTGACTCGCCCAGGCGGTGCAACCGGCATCCATCAGCAGTTCGGCGTAGAACAGATCGGTTCGCGTTTCCAGATCTAGCTGCAGGCGATCGGCCAGGCGCATCCCAATGTAGGTAGCGCGCACCCCGTGACCCGCGGCCAGACCCATGGCGAGGTCGGCGGCGAGCGAGAATGCGAAGAGGAGATCAATGGAGCGAAGCTGATCACCTGGCGTCTCGGGGCGATTCATACGCTCCCTTAACCTTGTGCCCGCGATTGCGTCGCGAGAGTCTGAGACTGAGAGCCGATCAGTCAAACATAATCCTATTGTGACGCTTCGTTCAGTCATAGTAACGGAGCGAGGTAGTTGTCGCCAGGAGTGCATCACGACTAGATTGACGAGACACCTATCAATCGGCTAACGTGAAGCTGGCGTCCGACGTTTTTCCTGCTAGCTACGCACTGCGATCATTGAAGCGGAACGCGGACAGAGCACGTTGAATGTCAACCTCTCCTGATCCCGTCATCACCGTCGAACATCTGCACAAGCGCTATGGCGAGACCGTCGCGGTCGAAGACGTCTCGTTCGAAGTCCTCGACGACGAGATCTTCGGCATCATCGGCCCGAACGGCGCCGGAAAGACCACCACGGTCGAGTGCCTTCAGGGCTTGCGATCGGCCGACGGAGGCCAGATCCAGGTCCTGGGACTCAATCCGGCTCGTCAGGTCGAGCAGCTGAGGCTCCAGATCGGCTCGCAATTGCAGGCATCTTCGCTGCCTGATCGGATGCGGGTCGGCGAAGCCCTCAGCCTGTTTGCCGCTTACGCGCCACACCATGTCGACTGGATACACCTGATGGACGAGTGGAGCCTGACCGAACTCCAAGAACGCGCGTTTGGCAATCTCTCCGGCGGGCAGAAACAACGGCTGTTTCTGGCCCTCGCCTTTGTCAACGATCCCAAACTCGTATTTCTTGACGAGCTTACCCAGGGACTCGACCCGCAGGCGCGCCGTCTCACCTGGGAGCTAATCCGAGAGATTCGCAGAGCGCGGCACGACCATCGTCCTCGTGACCCACTTCATGGACGAGGCGGAGTTTCTGTGTGAGCGCGTCGCCATCATCGATCACGGGTCGTGTCATCTCCCTTGGAACCCCGCAATCGATCGTCGAGAGTCTGGAGGTGCCACTCATCGTCCGCTTCACCAGTGATTGCCCGGATCTCGATTGGCTGAGGCAGCATCTCTGAAGTGCACACGCTCTCCCGGCATGGCAACCACATCGAGATCGAAGGGACCGGCGCGGTCCTGGCGCTCGTGGCGGCAGCATCGCTGGTCGAGCACGGCGTCGTGCCGACCCGATCTACGTGTCGATCGACCAACCCTCGAAGACGCGTTTCTCGCCCTGACCGGTCGGGCAATCGGAGGCTGATGATGGAGCGGGGTCGCGGTTACTCAAAGCTGACCAGGATCGAGCTGAGCCTGTTCCTGCGCGATCCGTTCGCCACTGTCTTCGCGCTGGTGTTGCCGCTGATCATGCTCTTGCTGCTGGCTGCCGTCTTCGGCGGCTCGGCGGCCGGAGAGCGAGACGAACAGGGGACGGCTTGTCTTTCGCGGCATTGCAGGCGCCGACTACTATATGACCGCATCAGTCGCCCTGGTGATAGCGGCAATTGGCCTCCTCACCATCCCGATTCATTTGGCCGGGTATCGTGAGGCGGGTATCCTGCGTCGATTTCGCGCTTCGTCAATTCCTGGCTGGAGTCTCTTTGGCTCGCAGATCGGCGTCGCCTTGGCAATCGGAGCGGCGGGCAGCGTCATCATTATCGCGGTGGCGATGACCGTTTACAGCACACGGTTTCCCGATTCAGCTGCTGGGGTGTTAGTCGCCATTTTCGTCTCGACGCTCTGCTTCGCCGCAATCGGATTCTTGATGGCAGCGCTGGTGCCGACGGCCCGTGCGATGCAAGGGATCAGCCTGATCCTCTTTTTCCTATTCTGGATGGTTTCTGGCACAGCACCGCCACGCGCCGTTCTGCCGAGTAGCGTTCAGACGCTCTCAGACGCGATCCCTCTGACGCACGCGCTGATTGCGATTCAGGACCCGTGGTTTGGCTGGGGTTGGAATTGGGGTGAGCTTGGCATTCTCGTCCTCTTCACGCTGGCTGCCGCGCTGCCAGCGCTCTATCTCTTCTCGCGCGACCGCGGTGAATGAGGTATCACCTCAGAGCGTAACCACCGGCGAAGGCGCTTCGCCACTCTCCTCGACGACCCGACGAAGCTGCCCATACAGTTGGCTGAGCATCAGATAGCCGACGAAGGTGGTGAAGGCCAGCCCGACAAAGCAGAAGAAAATACCGAACCCGCTGACGCTGCGGATGCCATACTCGAGTGCCACCACCATAAAGAGGGGCATTGGAACGCGGCGCATCTCCTGGAAAATATCGCGAAACTGAAAGCCCGCCGCGAAATCACCATTGATCGCGATGCGTCCCAGCACCATCGGTGGCACCACCAGCATCAAGAGTTGCAGCACCATGCTCATCATGCTCAGTCCGATCCAACCAAAGCTGCCGAAGATGGCGATCGGTACGTAGATGTTGGAACTGCTTGTCCCTGCGGTCAGCCAGAAGGGAATGGTGAGGCAGACCATCGTGCCGATGACGGCGTAGACGGGTAGCCACCAGACCATCAGCGCGACCGCCCCCTTCAGGCCGAGAATGAAATCTTCCCCGAACTCGTCCCACTCCGGCAGCGGCAGATCGTTGCCGACGTAGGCGTTGCGGATGACTCGCATCCAGTAGCCACCAACGACCAGCCATCCGAAAATGGGGATGAAGAGGAGCGCCCCACCGATCAGGAGCTTTTTGAGCCAATCGGGGTCCTCGAAGGCAAAGGTGAACGCGCGACCAACATCCATCGCATCGCCCAATCCGTAGCTTTGCTAAGTAGCTCGCGCTTATCAATGGACACAACGCTAACAGAGGGCTCATTCCAGGTCAAAGCCGTTTCGTCCACGTTCGGGCGCGGTACGATTAGAGTCTGACGTACTGCGCGCGAAACTCAACCAGAGCGAGAAGGATTCGATTCAGCATGGAGCAACCGGAAAACGGCCGCTGGGCCGACGCACAGGTCGCCGAGATTGTCGAGCAACCCTATTATCTGCCCGTTGGTGACGAAGTCTCGATCTTCGAGGCAGCCTATGCCCAGAAGCTGCCGGTCATGCTGAAGGGACCCACCGGGGTCGGCAAGACGCGCTTCCTGCGCTACATGGCACACCGCCTGAACCGGCCATTGGTGAGCGTCGCCTGTCACGACGACCTGACCGCCAGCGATCTGCTGGGTCGCTACCTGATCAAAGGGGACGAGACGATCTGGATCGATGGCCCGCTGACGCACGCGGTGCGCATCGGCGCCATCTGCTATCTGGACGAGATCGTCGAGGCCCGCAAGGACACCACCGTCGTCATCCACCCACTGACCGACGATCGGCGCCGATTGCGGCTGGAGAAGACGGGCGAGCTTTTGGTCGCCCCGCCTGAGTTCCTGCTGGTCATCTCCTATAACCCCGGCTACCAGAGCTTGATGAAGAACCTCAAACCGAGCACCCGGCAACGTTTCGTGGCGCTCGACTTCGATTTCCCGCCCTCCGCGCTCGAGTCGCGCATCGTCGAGCACGAAAGTGGTGTGGCCGGCGAAACGGCTGAGCGACTGGTGCAGCTTGGTGGGCTGATCCGCAATCTGAGCGACTCGGGACTCGACGAGCCAGCCAGCACGCGCCTGCTGATCTATGCAGGCTTGCTGATCAGCTCCGGCGTGACGCCGCGTCGCGCCTGCGAGCTGGCCATCGCCGCGCCGATTACCGACGACCAGACCGTGCAAGCCGCGGTGCTCGACCTGGTCTCCACCGTCTTCCCGTCGTAGCCAATGCGCCGCTGGATCGACCGGCTCCGACCAACGAGACCGGACGCCGAGGAACATGGTTCGCCGAGCGACCAAGAGGTGCGCCTCCCTTTTTCGGAGGTTGAGGGCACGCTAGCCCTGTACGTCACGGCCCTCTCGGACGGCACATTACGCGTCAGCGGCACCGCCGGGGCGAACGGCGGCAGTTACTCCGACGGCCGCACGATCTTCTTCCCTGCCGTCGTCACGGGGTTCGACGATCGAGCCGGGGCGCGGCGCCTCTACCGAGTCATGGCCGCATGGAAGGTATTGCAGGTCCGCAGTGGCGCGCTCGACGTCGAGGCGCTCGTGAACAGCGAGCAGGCCGGTCAGTCTCTGGGACTCTATGAAGTGCTGCACGGCGAGTGGCTCGACCGTCAGCTGATCCAACGCTGGCCCGGATTGACGAACGATCTGCTCATGCTACGTGCCGATGCGCTCCAGCGGCGCATAGCGCTTGGGCCAACGAACGGGCACGTGCACGAATCGCTGCTGCGTCATCTACTGGCTCATTCGCTAGATGCGCTCCCGCAGCGGCAGTGGCTAGAGGAACAGGTGGGCACGACGCTCCCTGACATCGAGGCGGCACTGTCGACCAATGACGTCGCCACGGTTCGCCAATGGGTGCTGGAGAGGTCGGAAGCGCTTCCGTCCGGCGGCGAGGGTCAATTTACGCCGGTTCACTATCGAGGGCGCATCCGCTATGACCAGATCCGCATAGCAACTCCCATGGACTTCGACGAGGAGGACCACCACCGATCAGCGGTCACGCCCCCGCGGACCAGGTCGCGCCATGATCCGCTCGTCGTCGATGTGCGTTCGCCAGAACAGCTTAATGCGCGCGATCGGCCAGCCACCCGAGGCGGGCGCCAATCGGTGCAGCTCAGCATGGGGGACCGCGAACCAACTATGACCTTCCAGCAAGTGCCGCTGAGCGACGCCGAAAAGGCGGGCGCCAGCCTCTATGATGAGTGGGATCACCGCCTCAACGCCTATCAAAAGGAGTGGTGCGCGGTTCGCCTGCGGCATCCCAAAGGAGGCAGCACCGAGGCGGTCGAGCGCATCCTGCGCCAGAACGCTCCGCTCATCGCCCGCATCAAGCAGCAGTTCGAGGCGCTGCGACCAGAGCGGACGCGACTCACGCGTCAGCTGGATGGGGACGAGCTCGACCTGGACGCCATCGTCGACGCGCATGCCGATCGCTACGCCGGTTTTTCACCCAGCGACAAACTCTATAGCCGGATTTTGGAGCGGGAACGAAACATTGCCCTCGGCGTGCTGATCGATCTCAGCGGCTCAACCGGCGCCTGGATCGACGACGATCCGCGCAACGACCAGGTGATCGAGGTGACCCGTCGTGCCATCGTCTTCCTATGTGAGGCTCTCACGATGCTGGATGACCGCTATGCCATCTTCGGTTTCACCAGCAGCACGCGCAAACGTATCGATGTCTCGATCCTCAAGGCATTTGACGAGCAGTACACGCAGACGGTGAAAGGGCGGATCGCCGGAATCGCGCCCGGCTCCTATACCCGTATCGGGCCAGCAGTGCGTCACGTCACCCAGGCGCTCCTCCAGCAGCCGGCCCGCATCCGCCTGCTCTTGATGATTTCGGACGGGAGACCCAACGACTTCGACGGCTACGGTGGCCGCTACGGCATCGAGGACACGCGCAAGGCGCTCCTCGATGCCCGGCAGAAAGGGGTCGCCACCTTCGCCCTCACCATCGACGCTGAAGGGCGAGACTACCTGCCCTACATGTTCGGCCGCAGCCATTACGTCGTCGTCGAGGATATCCGCGCCCTCTCGATCAAGCTGGCCGATGTCTATCGTCACCTGACGGTGCAGTGATCGCGACGAACGTCAGCCGACCTCACGATCGATTAGTCGTTTGATAGGTTTCCTCTCCGCCAACTCGGTTGCCGGGACCGTCAGCAACACAGGCCACCGTTGTTCGAATCACAGCACGTCCAACCACCTTCAAGGCAGTTGACGACCCAGTAGTTGGCCCCGGCGCAGCACGTGCCGTTCGGCAGCGCGGGATACGGCCGGCCATTATCTCCAGATGTTGAGTTGGTGATAATCGGACAGCACGTATAGTCGTCCCAGGTCGCGGCATCACTCGCCTTGGCTACGCACCCCTGGCCAGATGTGCAGCACGGACCGACGGCGCCGGTCTGGTCATAGCAACGGTGCGCATCTTCTGGACAGCAGCTACCGCCATCTTCAGTACACACGCCGGTACAGCAGGTCCCGCTGCTGCAGACCGATCCGTCCTCTGCCTGGACGCAGTCACCTGATGTCGGATCGCAGCTTTGGCATTCGTCGCAGGTGACATTTGCACACAGATCCTGGCATTCGCACGTCTCGGGATCCTGCAGTTGGCCGTCCGGGCACGTCGCCGTGCATTCGCAGCTGCAGGTGTCGTAGCTGAAGTCCTTGTTTGACCCACAGTCGCTATTCGCGCACTGCTCCTGACAGCAGACCTGACCCTGTCCGCATTCGACCCCATTGAGCTGCCCGCTGCAGGCGTCGCATTCGCACGTCTGTGGATTCGGCGCTGAACCACCGGTACACAACGGCACGCATTGATCGTTGCAGCAGACCGCGGTTTCGCCACAGATCGACGAGCATTGGCCATTCACACACGTCTCGCAGCCGGTGCATGCCTGGCCGCACGCCCCACAATTGTCGTGGTTGAACTGCGTGTCGACGCAGTCTTCGCCACATTTGGTGAGGTCATCCAGGCACTGACATTCGCCGTTGCTGCAATCGGCTCCTTCCGGACAGGCATGACCGCAGGCTCCGCAGTTCTGGGAATTGCTTTCGGTATTGACGCACTGCTGATCGCAGCAGGCGTCGCCCCCGAAGCACCCTGTCGCGTTGGTAAGGCAGTCGTAGCGTTCTTGCTCAAACGCGGTGAAGCAGGCAGCCGTGCAGGCAAAATCTTCATAATGGCCGTAGCCATGTCGACCATTGAAGCTGCTGCAGTTGCCTTCGCAGATCTTCCAAAGACCGAAGGCTTTCCCCACACATTGTTGCCGGTTGCATACTCCGTCTGCTCCGCCGCCGCCACCCCAAATGCCTCCGAACCAGGGAAACGAGAATGGTGCGGCAGAGGTTGGCGGCGCGGCTCGACCCACCAAGATTGCCGCAACACCACCGATCAGCCCTTTCAACACCTGTCGACGCGAGGTCGCCGTACCCAGCGAACGGGTCAGCTCATCGAAGCGCCAGTCTTGCATGCCCTACCCTTCCCCTTGGGTTGTCGATAACTGACGGAATCACAGTTCATCGGAGTCGCCGTCGCGCTGCGGTACTCCCAGACCTACCGAGCGTCTTCGGTCGCCGTCCCACCGACGGGTCCCGCGCGTCCACGCTCGTCGCAATTTCTGCGGTCGCACGCAATTCACTTGGTCGGGAGAGGCCTCGAGAAGTCGAAACCAAAAAACGCCACGCAACGGCGTCCGAATCTTGTTCGCACTTCCACCATAGCACCCGCCACTTACCATTCACTTACCATCGGCGGAATGGCCGTCCTGACGGCGATATGGTGAACCGCGATGTGAGACCGAGCAGTGGTTGCAAGGCCGGCCCGACCGCAGATCCTCGATTTACGTCCAGTTGAGGGCAGTGCTAGAATTCGCTCGTCGCACGTGGTATTCGTGAGTTCACTCATTCGTCCAGGGTGAATCGGCTGACGAGCTGGAGGTTGACGTGGATTTGGTATTGCTGGCGGCGCGGCTGGTGTTGGCGGCCGTCTTCGTGGTGGCCGGGCTGGCCAAGCTCGCTGATCTGGCTGGCTCGCGGCAGGCCATGATCGGCTTTGGCGTTCCGGCATCGCTGGCCGGGGTGTTTGGCACCCTCTTGCCGCTTGCTGAGCTGGCCACCGCCATCCTGTTGATTCCGCTCGCCACCGCCTGGTGGGGTGGCCTCGCGGCGTTGACGTTGCTGCTCCTCTTTGTGGTCGGCATCGCGGTCACCATGGCGCGCGGTCAAGCGCCCGATTGCCACTGCTTCGGCCAGCTGCATTCCGAGCCAGTCGGTTGGTCGACGGTCGTGCGCAACGTCGTGCTGGCCCTGATCGCTGGACTGATCGTGGCAACCGGACACACCGATGCGGGCAGCAGTGCGGTGGCCTGGATGGGAGATCGTTCGACCATGGAAGACCTCGGGATCGTGGTGGGGGTGCTCCTCACCCTGGCCATCATTGGCGAAGGCTGGCTCTTGTTGCATCTCTTGCAGCAGAACGGTCGACTCTTGGCCCGCGTCGAGACGCTGGAAGCAGGTGCGGGCGTGGATGGGGTCGCGCCTCGTCCCGCGGCACAACCGGCCGCACCGGCGGCGGGACTGCCCGTTGGCTCGGTGGCGCCGTCCTTCTCCCTTTCCGGGTTGCATGGCGAAACGCTCACGCTGGATGCCTTGCGCGCCTCGGGTAAGCCAACCCTGCTCCTCTTCAGCGATCCCCACTGTGGACCCTGTAATGCCTTGCTGCCGGAGATTGGACGCTGGCAACGAGACGAGACCCAGCGCCTGACCCTGGCCCTCATCAGTCGCGGATCGGTGGAGGAGAACCGCGCCAAGGGGACCGAGCATGGCGTGACCCAGATCTTGTTGCAGGAGGACCGCGAAGTCGCCGAGTCCTATCAGTCGCATGGGACGCCAGGTGCCGTCCTGATCGGGACCGATGGCCGCATTCAGAGTCCGTTGGCCATGGGGGCCGAGCAGATCCGGCAGTTGGTGCGGACCGCCACCGGAGCGCCGGTGTTGCCGCTCACCCCCCGACCGGCAAGCAACGGGAATGGCAGCGCGCCAGCACCGGCCAGTCGTATCGGGACGCGAGCCCCCGCCGTCTCCTTACCAGACCTCAGTGGGAAGACCGTCAATCTCCACGAGGTCACCGACCAGCGGACGCTGCTCCTCTTCTGGAATCCGGGGTGTGGCTTCTGTCAGCGCATGCTGGGCGATCTGAAGGACTGGGAGACGCGTCGACCCACGGACGCACCGAAGCTGCTGGTCGTGAGCACGGGGACGGTGGAGGCCAACCAGCAGCTGGGACTGCGCTCCACGGTGGTGCTGGATCAAGGGTTCACCACGGGACGAGCCTTCGGCGCGACGGGCACGCCCTCGGCCATTCTGGTGCAGGAGGACGGCACGATTGGCTCGGAGGTGGCCGTGGGTGCCCAGGCGGTGCTGGCGCTGGCCAGCAATCCGGCCGAGCCGCCGAAACCCACTCGCGCATAAAACACACGATCAATTCGCCAAATGGCAAGCGCCCGTGCGGAGATTTTCGCACGGGCACTCACTGTTGTCCTATAATTTAGTGGGCACAGGCTCGTTTTCGTTTCGTCCAAAATTCAGGAGTGATTGGGATTCCTGCCCGCGATACAACTGCATGACCGGCAGAGATCTGTATGCAGCGCGGCCGTCAGGAATAGGTCCGATCAATGGAATGGGTAGATCACGCCCGCTGATTCCACTGTTATCCCAGGCCTGGCTCTCGATGCGCCCAGCACGCGACAGCGGGAAGACAAACAAACCTCATGTCCAGCAGCACCTGGTCACCAAAACACACCGTAGACGATTCCTACAATGTACCTCCAGTCGAGAGCGGGACGTTACGCGTCGAGCTTCTCGGGGGATTCCGACTCGCGGTGGGCGAAGCCGAGATTCTCGCCCCGGCCTGGCGTAGTGGCAACGCGGCGCAGATCGTCAAGCGTCTCGCGGTTGCCCCTAACTACATGTTGCACCGAGATCAGCTGGCCGACCTCCTCTGGCCGGAAACGGATGCGGCGTCCGCCGCCAACAACCTGCGACAGGGGTTGCACGTCGCCCGTCGTTATCTCCGGCAGCTCCCCCTCGATCAAACGCTGGTACTGCGGTCCATCAACGAGCGCGTCCATCTCTACCCTCCGGAGCAGCGTCTCGACTGACGTGCACGATTTCGAGTTGGCCGCGCACTCAGCGTTCGGCTCCCGTGACCCTGACCGCTATTGGGCGGCAGCCGAGCGCTACTCCGGTTTGTTCCTACCGAATGATCTCTATGAAGAGTGGACGATCCAGTGCCGAGAGGAACTCGCTGCCAGCTACCGTGCCATTCTGGCGGAGGTCGCCGGCCTCCACGAAGCGCTCAACGAGCTTCCACGTGCGATCGACGCCTTGCGCAAGCTTGTCGCCGCGGAGCCGACCAATGAAGCCACGCACGTACGGCTGATGCGGCTATACGCCGCCCAGGGCAAGCGATCTCAGGCGCTGTTACAGTATCAGCACCTGACCAGCATCCTGGCCACCACGGTCGACATCGAACCCGAGCCGGAGACCCAGCAGCTCTATCTGGACATCAAGCAGGGAAAGAACCTCGCTCCGCCGTCCACCGTATCCAGATCGAGTCTTAAGGCGACCTCTGCGACGCCCGCGACAAACTTACCGATTCCGGTCACGTCGTTCCTTGGACGCAGGCAAGAGCTGGCACGTCTCCTTAAGGCGATTAGCGAGCATCGATTAGTGACGCTGGTTGGCCCCGGCGGCATCGGCAAGACGCGTCTGGCGTTCGAGGCCGCGCGCGGGCTGATCGGCCGCTATGTCGACGGCGTCTGGTTGGTCGATCTTTCAGGACTGGACGACGCCGAACTTGTGCCGCAGACGGTCGCCGCGCTGTTGGGAATTGAGCTCGACGAGCGCGCAGAACCAAGTGACGCGCTCGCTGATGCGCTGCGTAACCGGAAGCTCCTGCTGGTCCTCGACAACTGCGAACATCTCATCGACGTCTGTGCCGCATTGGTCCAGCGGCTCCTGCACACCTGTTCGGGATTGTCGATCGTCGCGACGAGCCGTGAAGCGTTACGCGTCAGGGGTGAGCGTCGCTGGCCGGTCGCGCCGCTGCCGGTCCCTTCACCCATGGACAGCCTTCCGCATATCGCAGAAAACGACGCCGTTCGCCTCTTCGTCGATCGAGTGCGCTGGCATCAGACGGACTTCAATGTCGCCGAGGAGAATGCGCCCTCCATCTGTGATATCTGCAATCGACTCGAGGGCATTCCGTTGGCGCTCGAGTTGGCCGCGGCGCGGGCCGACGTGCTGACGCCTGAGCAGATCACGACGCGGCTCGAGCACGCACTGGACCTGCTCAGCGGTGGATATCGTGGGACCGCGCCACGCCAGCAGACATTGCGCGGCGCACTCGACTGGAGCTATCAGCTGCTGGGCGACGAGGAACAGCTCCTCTTCCGGCGACTAGCGGTCTTCTCTGGAGGCTGGACGTTGGAGATGGCTGAGTCGATCTGTAGCGGAGGTGTCATCGCTCTCCGAGGACGTGGTTCGGCTCCTGGCCTCGCTGAGCGAGAAATCGCTCCTGCAAGTGGACCTCTCAGACGCCGAAGCACGCTATCGACTGCTCGAGCCGGTTCGCCAGTTCGCCAGCGAGCGACTGCACACGAGTGGCGAGGTTGAGATCGTGCGGGAGCGGCATGCGCATCGCTATCTTGCCCTGGCCGAGGAGGCAGAACCGAACCTGACTGGCCCGAACCAGGCCTTTTGGCTGAACCGAATCGCCCGCGAACAGGACAACTTGCGGGCGGCACTCGTCTTTTTCGATGCCTCCGGGGACCGCGGTTCAGCGCTTCGCCTCGCCGGAGCCCTCGGACGCTTCTGGTGGACACAGGGCTACATTGCCGAGGGGCTGCGCTTGCTGTCACGGACGCTGGAAGCAACCAAAGGCGAGCATGGAGCGGAACGGATGAAGGCGGTGAATGCGGCCTTCACCATGGCGCACCGCCGCGGCGAATATGCTGTAGCACGATCGCTTGCGCAGGAGTGTCTAATACTGGCCCAGCAGCACAACGACCGGGCCGGCGTGGGCTGGGCGCTGACTCAGCTCGGGATGGTCGCGGCGGAGACCAGCGGCGATCAGCAAGCCCTGTTAGAGCGGAGTTTAGAGATCTTCCGCGAAGTCGGCGATTCTCGCGGAACCGCCGAGGTGCTCAATATGCTGGGGGAGCTCAAACGGGCTCAGGGAGACGATGACGTCGCCTCACAACTCTATGAGGAAAGCCTCTCGCTGTGGCAGAGCCTTGGAGATGAACAGTACATCAGCACGGTGCTGCACAATCTAGGCCGGGTTGCCGCGCATCAGGGAGATTTCCGGCGGGCGGCATCATTGCTCCTGGAAAGTCTGACGCGCTTTCACAACCTGCACATCAACAACGGTGTTGCCCTCTGCTTGCGGGGTCTCGCCGGAGTCGCAGTTGAGTTGGACAAACTCGAAGTGGCATCGCGATTCCTTGGCGCGGCGGAGGCGATCTCCGAGAGTACGGGAGTCGTCGAGGACTCGGCTGATCGGACTCAGACGCAAGCTGCGGTGGCGGCTGCGCGAGTTGGACTCGAGGATGCGCAATTTGCCGCAGTCTGGTCAGCAGGCAAGGGACTCTCAATGGAAGCGGCCATCAAAGAGGCATATGACTTCGTGGACAACCTCCCCACTGACCGGAAAATCACAAACTAAACGCAGCCGTGCTGGCTACATCGTCCGTTACGTCTGAGCTAGTCGGGATGTCCAGCTCGTTGCGGGGTCACGTTAGGTTGGCGAGGCGAGCAGCGAGTGCGTAGAGATAACGCTTCTGACGAAGGTTGAGGGTGCTCTGGGCAGCGACCATGTAGGCATCGCGGGCCGCCACGTGGTCGCCACTCATCTCCAGTAAGTGGGCCCGGACGCCGTGAAGCCGGTGATCGTTCGCGATTCGTTGATCGGATTGCAAGACATCGAGGAGGGCCAGTCCGGCCGGCGCACCACGGGCCATGGCAACCGCGACCGCGTGGTTGAGCGCGACGATCGGGTTGTCGGAGATGCGCAGTAGCAGTTGGTAAAGCTCGACGATCTGAGGCCAGTCGGTGGCCTCGACACTCGGCGCCTCGTCGTGAAGCGCCGCGATGGCTGCCTGGAGCTGATACGGGCCGACCGGCCCCCGCGGAAGCGCCTCAGTAATGAGGGCGACGCCTTTCGTGATGTACTCGCTGTTCCAGCGGGTGCGATCCTGCTCGTCCATCGGGATCAACTCGCCGGACGGACCGGTTCGCGCCGGGCGCCTAGCGTCGGTGAGCAGCATGAGCGCGAGCAGTCCTGCCACCTCGCTGTCGTTCGGTAACAACTGGTGGACCATACGGGCCATGCGAATCGCCTCGGACGCGAGCTCGCCGCGAAGGAGAGTCGGTCCAGCCGTGCTGGTGTAGCCCTCATTAAAGACCAAGTAGAGCACATGAAGGACCACGCGGAGCCGTTCGGTGGCCTGGCGGCCAACTGGCATGGCGAAAGGGATGTTGCTGTCTTTGATGGTCTGCTTGGCTCGCGTGATCCGGCGCGTCATCGTCGCCTCGGGCACGAGAAATGCCCGGGCCACATCGGCGGTGGCTAATCCGCCGACTGCCCGCAAGGTCAGGGCAATCTGGGACGCTGGTGATAACGCGGGATGGCAGCACATGAAAAGCAGAATGAGCGTGTCGTCCGCGTCTGAAGCGGACTGATCGGCGGAAGGTGCCAGCCAATCCTCGGGCAGGGTGTGCTGGGCGAGGGTCTCCTCCCGCCGCCGGCGGGCTTGTTCGCGGCGCAGCAGGTCGATAAGCCGTCGTGCGGCGACGGTGATGAGCCAGGCTCGCGGGTTGCTCGGCACGCCCTCGTTTGGCCATTGGGCGGCCGCGGCAATCAAGGCCTCTTGCACCGCGTCCTCGGCGAGGTCGAAGTGTCCGTAGCGTCGCACCAGGGCGCCGAGGACCTGCGGTGCAAGTTGTTGTAGCTGGTCCTCGACGACCCCGTCAGTCATGGGACGATTAGAGCTCGAGCTCGGCACGAGAGTCGACGATTGGGCGCACGTCCGCGACCGCTGCGGCGGCATCAACCGGCCCGGGACACTGCGAGAGTCGCGCCGCAATAGCCGTCGCGCGGTCGAAGCTCGAACACTCCACGATCCAGTAACCTGCGAGCACCTCTTGCGTCTCTGCATACGGTCCGTCGGTCACGACCGGAACCCCGTTCTGCAATTGGAGTCGACGAGTGTGGACCGGAGCGGCCAGCCCGCGCGTCTCCACCAGTTCACCGGATTCTTCCAACTCCCGATTGAACGTCTCCATGAAAGCGCCCATCGCTTCGAAATCCTCCGGAGACCATGCCGGCGTACTGCTCGGATTGCCCGCCATGGCGTCGTAGTCGAGCTGCGACGCATAAACCAGGATCATGTACTTCATACGATGCTCCTCTCTGCTGGCACCTCCGTGGTGCCGTTCACCAGAGACGTCGAAGCCGGTCGATCCATTCGGACATCCTCCGACGCGGAGCCGGATGCATCAAGCATGCGCGATCACGAAGGTTTCGCCCATGTCGCATAACGGCCGGGTCCGATACGTCGGCCGTCCCTTTCGGAAACGCCGCCTGAGAGTGCGGTTCTCAGAACGCCTCCACGTTCTCACCCCTCGAACACCGGCGCGCGCCAGACCGCAGCAAGATCATCTTCGCCGAATTCCGGCACGGGCATTCATGGCCCTGGCTCTCACACGAGAATAAGTCGGCATGCGGACAACCCAACCGAAACGTTTTGTCCATCACAGCGCCCTGAAGTGCCATACGAGCCGTGACCACACCGTAAAATTCGACGACTCGTGAGGTTCCAATCAAATGCGCCACGCCAAATAATGCTGGAACAACACCCCCACGCCAGACTGGGGATATTGGAGCCATCTGCCACGCATTCCACTCTGCGCCTCTCCACGATCGGGCGACGAATACGACCAATTCCGGGGGAGAACATGCAAATCTGGCGCTTTGACGACCCGACGCATGCGTTGGGGAAAGCGACCTCGCGTCCTCAGGTACTCAAAGGATTGATCGGCGGAGTAGCCGCGGCCTGGCCATCTGATCGGAGCCACCCCAACGGCGCGTCCCTCCCCCGGTGGTAGGATTGTTTCACGAGATACGCCCTTGATTCAGAGATAGACGCGGACAATCGTGAGCGACAACGAGATCCAGCCGGTTGAACAACAGCCACTCGAAAACCAGGAGACGACGCTGGCGACCTTGAAGGACGTCGGCGAGCGCTTACCGAGCTATGCCAAGCTCTCCTTCAACCTGGTTTCGGCCGGCAAGATGTCGGCGGCACAGCAGAGTCAAATCCTTGGTCCGCTCGGCTATGGACCGGCCTCGCGATTCACCCGCTTCGTACCGCTCCTCAATCAGATCAGCCGCATCCTCTCGATGGTCGGGACGATTCGATTCGTCCTCACGCAGATGGACACCGAAGCCGCCAACGAGTTGCTCGAATCGGTGGGACTCAGTCGCGAGCAGGTCGAGCGGGATTTCGATACGACGCGCGACCTGGCCAAACGCGCCGGACAGATCGGCTCGCGCGAAGCTTCCAAGGCGCTCGAGAATGGGTCACGCGCATTGGAGAGTGGCGCCCGCGTCGCGGGACGACTCACGGGCAAGGGCATCCGTTCATTTCGAAATTGGCAAGCTCGCTCGGCGCAGCGGCCTGACGATCAGCGCAATCAATCCTGATCTCCGTTACTCAGCCCAGTTACTTCATCGTCGCTATTGATTGGACAGCAGAACATGAGCACAGCGACTGAACCCAGACTGCGCGACATGTTGGGGACATTGGTGCGACATTCGCCGCGCTACGTCCGGCTCATGAAGCGACTGCTGGCCGATGAGCGACTCTCAGCACTCGACAAAGCACCATTGGTTGGCGCGATCGGCTATGGAATCTCGCCCATTGACCTCGTGCCCGGCATCGTTCCCGTATTCGGACAGCTCGACGACATGGCCGTGATGCTCGGCGCCATCCGTTTTACGCTCAACCGCATTCCGGACGACGTCGCCAACGAGCATTTGATGTCAGTGGGGCTCATCCGTGCCGACGTCGACGACGATATCGCCAATTGCCGCCGGTCAGCGAAGCGCATCGTGAAGACCGGGTTCAACGGCGCCGCTCGGGTGATCACCGCCGGAGCAGGCTTCTCGTTCCGTTTAGCTCAAGCGGGCGTGCGGGGCTGGCGCAACCCGTCGTAGGGATTCTGCCAACGTTCTGCCGCCTGTCTGCTGAACGAGTCAAACCTTTCCCACCTAGACAGCGTCACATCTCCTGGCGTCTCGCGATTGCACGTGGGATATCCTTGACGCGACCGACATCCTGGCTGCCTCAGGCCAAGCCGTCGTGCCGGTGAACCGCCGAATCAATGCTCAGCTCCAGGCAATCTCGTCTGGTGGAAGGTGCGCCACGTCGTGTTCTCTCGCAACGGCCTGATCGTCATCGTCGTGATTTTGATCGCGGTCGTGCTGTTTTCATACGTCGCCTTCAAGTCAGCCGAGACACCCAGCAGCACGACAACGCCGACCACCACCAGCGGCACCGCCAGCCCACAGTCGCAGGCCGATCTGGTGGAACAGGGAAGAGTCCTCTTCCTGCAATATCGCTGCAACGTCTGCCACACGACTAGCGGCGGGAACGCGGCCGGCCCCACCATGAAGGGGCTCGCCGGGAGCCAGGTCAAGTTCAACGACGGCACAGTTGCGGTGGCGGACACCAATTATCTGCGGGAGAGCATTCTGGATCCGGACGCCAAGATCGTGCAGGGATATGGCCCAAGTGTCATGAGCGCCGCGCTCGACCCCTTCACACAGCAAATCCAGCAAGACGACCACGTCGCCGCCATGGTGGCCTATATCGAGAGCTTGAAGTAGGGGAAATCGCCCTCATCCCCGGCCCTTCTCCCGTCCGAACGGGAGAAGGGAGACAAAGTACAAACGTCGAGTGCAGTTCCCCTATCTCCCGGGGAAGACGAAGTAGACGAAAAACCCTCTCCTGCTTGGCGGGAGAGGGTGGCGAGCTTGCGAACCGGGTGAAGGCTGTGTGGTCCCTATTACCGCTCGGTGGGTCGCACGATCGGCCAGATGCTCGGCATCTCGCCTACCGGAACCTCGATGAGGACCGGCGCGTCCATCTTCAACGCGCTGCGCAGCACCGAGCGCAGATCGTCTGGGCTGTTGGCCCGCATGCCGACCACGCCGAAGAGCTCGGCCAGCTTGGCAAAGTCTGGATTCTTCAGATTCGACGCGATCGTGCGGCCATGGAACGTCTGCTGCTGGATGCGCTTGACGTTGCCGTAGGCGTTGTCGGTGAAGACGATGCCCACCATGTTGATCTTGTGCATCGCCATGGTCGACAGCTCCTGCACGTTGTACATGAAGCCGCCGTCGCCGTTCACCGAGACGACCTTCTTGTCCGGGTTGCCGACCTGGGCGCCGAGCGCCGTGGCGAAGCCGTAGCCCAACGTGCCCTGATAGCCTGATGTCAGATAGGTGCGTGGCTTGTAGACCGGGAAGGCGTTGTGCATCCAATAGCCGACCTGGGTGCTCTCGCTCACCACAATGCCGTCGTCCGGAAGCTCCTCGCGAATGACCGAGGCGAAGGCGGCCTGAGGCTGAACCTCGAAGAAGCTGTCCTCGATGCGCTCCTTCAGATCTTCCATCTCCTGCTTGCGTGACTCGCGCTTGAGATTGTGCTTCGGCACCCGGTTGATCAAATCGGTCAGACCCATTTTGGCGTCCGAGACGATGCCGATCTCCGGCCGATAGTTGCGTCCCACCTCGTCGGCGTCGACGTCCATCTGAATGATGGTGTGATGCTCTTCCGGGCTCCAGTTCGAGCGCACCGGCTGGGCGAAGCGCGTGCCGACGACAAAGATGGCGTCCGACTTCGGCAGCAGCTCCATGCTGGCGTGGTAGTTCTGGGCCAGGTAGTGACGCGACGATATAGCGCCCTTGCCGCTGCTCGACATGATGACCGGCGCCTGCAGCATCTCGGCCAATTCGCGCAATTCGTCCCACGCCTCGGCCTGGAGAATACCGCCGCCCACGAAGATGACGGGGCTCTTGGCCTCGCCCAGCGCCTTGGCGGCCGACTCCAACGCGTCCGGATCTCCGGATGGGCGAGATGGCGTGATCGGCTCCATCAGCTCGACATTCCCGACTGCCTGCAGCACGTCCGGCGGAACCTCGATTTCGACTGGGCGCGTTCGTCCGGTGCGCAGCTGGCGGAAGGCTTCCGTGACGATACCAGGTACGTCTTCTGGCTTCATGGCACGGCCAGACCACTTGGTGACCGAGCGGACCATCTCGAGCTGATTCGGGATCTCGTGCAACACGCCACGCCCGACCTCGATCAGATCGGATTGGATCTGGCCCGAGATGCAGAGCACGGGCGAGCAGGTCGCGTACGCGGTTGAGAGACCAGCCATGGCGTTTAGCAGACCGGGGCCCGGAACGACGAGACAGGTGCCGACGCGGCCCGTGGTCCGAGCATAGCCATCAGCCATGTACGACGTCGCTTGCTCATGTCGCGTGTGATAGACCTTGACCTGATCCTTGGCGTCGTAGAGGGCGTCAAACGCCCAGTCGAGCTGAACACCGGGGAGACCGAAAATCACGTCCACCCCGTGTTTGAGTACCGATTGGACGAGGGCCTGCCCCCCAGTCATCTCTGCCACAGAAAATCCTTTCCATTTCCGCGACCGGCTACCAGCCAGTGGCGGGCCGTTCGCCCTCTCGCTCCTCGACCACGCTTCGCGCGGCGCGACTGCCACCCGTACCGACGCGACTCAACCGAGTCCACCGGCTCGTTCGGGCGACCATCTCTGTATGCGGCAGGCGACGACGATGGCGCTGCCAATGCTCTTCGTTATCCCGCATTGTAGACAAAGATCGGGCAATGTGCAGCCCCTCGAGTTCACCATATGCGCATGGCTGAAAGCGGATGAACCTGGCTCAGGAACAGGTCGACCTGGCGTGTCCGCTCGAATTGACACGAATTTGTCGCAATTCGTCAGCGCCTGTTATGAACCCGTCGTCGTTTGCCCAGTAACCTTGGCCCCGGTAGTACACGGTACCTCTCGTGTTGAGATTTGATCGGGGGCCACGTCGGGTCCCATAACTGACGGCACAGTCTCTGATCGGCAACACATCCTCAACCATCCCTCTTCCTCGGCCCGGGCTTCCGGGCCGTCCTCATTTAAGGAGCGGATCGCCGCGGACTGACATGATCCGTCGCCAGAGATGATGCGACGCCTGGACTCGGTCAGGTCGGGGCTACGCCGCCCTGATCGGGACGAATATCGGGCCAACCTCACCATCACCGGGTCGTTGGCGACGCTCATCTGGCTCAACATGATGCAGCGGCGGGGCGTCTCGATCACGGCCGGTCGGTTCCTACGGCTCGGAATCGTGGCGACGCCGGTCATTTTTTTTAGCGCGGTTATCGGGTTATGGGTGTCGTTGCGATCTGTTTGAATGATGGGGCCGTCTCCTCCGCACTCACGCCACTGACATGCGGCAACAACACAGTGCGTCTCCAAGGGTTGACAATCAGCGGGCGTTCTTCTATTTTAATCACATGACTAAAACACTTGAATAAAACGAGCGATTAACTCAGATTGAGCTGGACTAACGAGCGAAGGGAAGATTGAGTCCCCGTGGTCAAAAGAACACCTGGATCTGACGGTCAACCACCACCCCACGACATCTCAACCAGGGACGCCATCATCGAATCGGCAATGGGGGTTCTTGGGCGAGATGGATTCTCCAACCTCACCACGCGTGCGATCGCGCAGGAGGCCGGAGTCAATCAAGCGCTGATCAACTATCACTTCGGAACCAAGGACAAGCTCCTCCTGGAGATGATGGTGGCGCTCGAGAGCGGAAAATACGGTCGCCAATGGAGTATGTATCACGAAGCCGATGTGCCGCTGAGCCGAAAATGGCGTCAGGCAGTCAACTTCTACAGGGACGATCTGGACGACGGATTCGTCCGGATGACTCAGGAGCTGTTCGCGCTTGGCTCGGTCAATGCCAGCGTGGCTGACCGCAACCGGGACCATCTGAATCGATGGCGAAGTCTCCTCATGGAGGTCGCCAAGGCGTACTTCCCCGATCTCGGCATCACGGTGTCGCCAGAGTTGATCGCAAGTGCGATTGTCAGCTTCTGGATTGGTATCAGCGCACAGATTCTGGCCGGGGCCGCTGAACAGGATGGGCATTTCTTCGAGGTGCTCGACTTCGTGGGCGACTGGCTCGAAGAGCGCGAACGGCGCATGGCAAGCGGCGGCGAGGAATTCCGTCAATCAGGAAAATCCGTCAACGCAAAGGACTTACGCCAAGACTGAACAGCGCGGGAGAGATTTCAATGCGTGCACTTGAGCCCACATCATCCGGGATCGCCGTCAATCCGAATGACAACGTGAGGATCGCATATGAAGTCTTCGGGGATGATGCGGCAGCGCGGACAGTCGTCTTCCTGCCTACGTGGAGCCTCGTGCATAGTCGTCATTGGAAGATGCAGGTCCCTTACTTTGCCCTCAAGGGATTTCGCGTGGTGACCTTCGATGGTCGCGGAAACGGCAAGTCTGATCGTCCAGCACACGGTTACTCGAGTGATGACTACACCCACGACACGGTGGCGGTCTTCGACACGATCGGTATCGAACAGGCGGCCGTCGTTGGTGTGTCAGCGGGAGGTCGGTGGGGCATGCAGTTCGCCTCCGAATATCCCGAACGGGTAACCCACCTGGTACTCATCGGGACGTCATTCAAACCGAACGGATCGATCCGCTACGACCTCGACAAGTTCTTCTCTGAACCACCGAATGATGATGGTTGGAACAAGTACAACGCCAACTTCTGGAAGCGCGATCTTCGCGGCTTCGCCGAATGGTTTGCCAGCCTGGTTTGCTCAGAACCCCATTCCACCAAGGCCATTGATGACGCGGTTGGATGGGCGCTCGAGACGTCACCAGACGTCCTTATCTCGACCATTGTCGAGCGACCGGTACCACACCTGTCCGACTTCGCCAGTGCGGTGAAATGCCCAACCCTCATCATTCACGGAACCGACGATCGGCTGGTACCTCTTCAACAGAGCTACGATCTTCGCGACGCGATCACTGGATCGAAGCTTGTGTTGATGGACGGGAGCGGTCACTCGCCCGATGCTCGTGACCCCATCAAGACAAATCACCTGATACATGAGTTCATCGGCCATCGACACGCCACGAACGCGCACATGGCAAAGAGCGCAGAGCCGTCCGAAACGCGCGCTCTTCGTCAGCAGCCCGATCGGTCTGGGACACGTGCTCCGCGACCTGGCCATCGCCGACGAGCTACGTACGCTCAT
Source organism: uncultured Chloroflexia bacterium (assembly GCA_963815715.1). Classification (GTDB taxonomy): domain Bacteria; phylum Chloroflexota; class Chloroflexia; order Thermomicrobiales; family Thermomicrobiaceae; genus CALAGB01. Next base: position 866,951 of record CAWFHU010000003.1, read on the forward strand.
TCCGGGACTCGAGATCGACTGGCTAGCGCAGCCCCCGGTCAGCGCCGTGCTGGAATCGCGTGGCGAGCGTATCCATCCACACAGTTGCCGGCTCGCCAGCGAATCTCGGCATTTCGAGTCGGAAATGACGGAGGGGCACCAGCTTCACGCCTTCTATGCCTTTCGCAACATGGATGAGATCCTGTGCGCGAATTTCACCGTTTTTCATGATGCCGTTCGCGAGACGACGTACGATCTCTGGTACGGTGATGAAGCATGGGATGTGGACTATTATCTGCATGAGAACCCCGAACTGAAGACCGCGCCATACGTCTTCCTGACCGACTTTGTCGGGTTCGTCCCCACATCTCATGACCGACGTGAAGCGTTCCTCACCGCGGATTACAACGCCGAGATGATCGAGCAGGTGGAACGCTTCCCCACCGTGCGCGACCGAGCACTCTTTATTGGAGAACCAGAGGACGCTATCCCCGATTGCTTTGGGGCGGACCTGCCGTCGATCCGCGAATGGACAGCAGAGCACTTCGATTTCACGGGCTATGTCTGTCACTTCGATCCGGAAGAGGTCGATACTCAATCCGCCCTGCGCCAACGATATGGCTTTGGAAACGGCGAGCGGGTCGTGATCGCGACGGTTGGAGGCACCAAGACTGGTTCGAGACTGCTGCAGCGAATCGTCGAAGCGTATCCGCTCGCGCGCGATCTCATACCAGAGCTACGGCTCATCGTGGTCTGCGGACCACGCATCGACCCGTCGTCTCTGCCGCGCTGTCAAGGTGTCGAGTATCTCGGCTACGTCGATCGTCTCCACGAGATGTTCGCCGCCGCCGACCTTGCGCTGGTGCAGGGCGGACTGTCAACCACGATGGAACTGATCATGCTCCAACGTCCATTCCTCTTCTTCCCGCTCAAGCAGCATTTCGAACAACAGCGGCATGTGGCCTTCCGTCTTGAACGCCATGGGGTGCCGGAGTGGGCTCGGCTGTCATACGACCAGGGTTCGGAGGCTATCGCTCAGCGTATCAAGCGTGCGCTGGAGAAGCCGATGCAGTTTCGACCAGTGAAAGCGGGCGGCGCCAGAGAGGCGGCAGCGCGAATCGCGCAGTTGCTCGCGTAAACCGAAACACGGATTCTGTTAGGAGCGCGCGAAAAATGCGTTCAACAAGCACACGTTCTCCACCATAGCTCAAAAAAGACCCCGAAGTCGATGCAACGACTTCGGGGCCAGAGGAAGCAGGAGCGGAGCTCACTGCGTGGTCCTTCATACCTCATAGTATATACCAGCCGTTCCTGCTCACTCGACATCCAATTCGAAGGGCCGTCGCGTCCCAATGACCCTGGCGTCATTCGGTGGCGACCTCTGGCGATCTCACGTTCAAAACGAGGGAGCTTCTCATGCTAAGCAACGCACCGCAGCGGACGATCATCAGCGACAGCGAGATACAGTCGCTCGATACCACGCTCCGTGGCCCTCTGGTCCAACCGACTGACCGCAATTACGCCGAGGTGTGCCAGGTCTGGAATGGCATGATCGACAAGCATCCAGCACTAATCGCGCGCTGCCTGGGAACCGCCGATGTCGTTGCTGCGCTCCAGTTCGCCCGAAAGCACGATCTCAGGGTCGCCGTGCGAGGCGCCGGGCACAACGTGGCGGGCAACGCGCTGTGCGACGACGGGCTCGTGATCGACTTGTCACTTATGAAAGGGATTCACGTTGACCCGAAGGATCGATCTGCCCGGGTGCAACCCGGCGCCAATTGGGGCGACCTGGATCGCGAAACCCAACGCGTCGGACTGGCGACACCGGGTGGCCAAGTGTCCACCACCGGAATCTCCGGCTTCACGCTCGCTGGAGGGATGGGATTTCTTCGGCGGAAATGGGGGCTCGCCTGCGACAATCTGAAATCGGTAGAAGTCGTCACGGCAGCGGGAGAAGTTCTTACCGCCAGTGAATCTGACCACCCCGATCTCTTCTGGGCAATTCGCGGCGGTGGTGGCAACTTTGGTGTCGTCAGCTCATTCGAGTTCCAGCTTTACCCACTCGGTCCCGAGATCTTTGGTGCGGCCGTGGTCTATCCTGGAGAGCAGACCGCCGTCATTCTGCGACGCTGGCGTGACTATCTCGCTCAGGCCCCGGACGAAGTCACCTGCGACGCACTTGTTTGGGGCATGCCACCTTTGCCGATGGTACCGGAGGAGATTCATTGGGCGCCCGTAGTCATTCTCGTCGCGGTCTACGCCGGTCCGACTGAAGCGGGCGAGAAGATCCTGCAACCGATCCGTGAGTTCTCTGATCCGATAGCTGACATGAGCGGTCCGCGCCCGTATGTCGGCATGCAGGCCGAATTGGACGCACTCTTCCCAAGCGGTCAAATGTATTACTGGAAGTCTATGTTCATCGATGAGCTGGGTGATGATGTCGTTCAATCGATCGCGGATCTGGCCCGCGATCGACCTTCGCCTCGGACGCTTCTCGCGTTACGCGGGCTGGGTGGCGCAATCGGAAGAGTTCCTGAGAACGCCACAGCCTACGCAAATCGGAGCGCCAGATTCAACCTGAGCATCGATTCGACCTGGCAGGATCCGACAATGACACAGACTAACGTCGAATGGACTCGCAAGGTCTGGTCCGAATTGCGAACGCAGACAGGCGGTGGTGTGTACCTCAACTTCGCGGGTCTGGGCGAAGACAACGAGATGCTGGCACACGCTGGCTACGGACGCAACTACGATCGACTCAAGGAGATCAAGCGACGTTACGATCCCACGAACGTGTTCAGGGGAAACATCAACATCGAACCGTGAGCACTGGGGGCGGCGCGGACTCGTCGCCTCAGGAGCTCAACCCAGAGGCGACCACCCCAAGTTCCGTCAGGAACTCGACCAGCAGCGAGTTGAAGGCTTCCGGGTTGTCGGCTGGGGAACCATGACCCGCGTTCGGCACCACCTCGATCTCAGCCGAGGGGACAGCGTCGGCCACCGCCATGGTCAGCTCGCGATATTCCGGCTGCGTGTCGGCGCCATAGACGATGAGGACTGGTACGTCGAGCGCGGCTAACGGGCCAGGACCCGGATTAAACGCCTCGACTGCCGTGAACCAAGCAGGGGTGGAAAGGACGTTCTTGCGCCATTCCGCCAGGCGCCGTCGCCCGACCTTGTTGCGCCAATCGGCTCCGACCCGGGGCGTCAGAAAGATGTCGAGTGCGTCGTCGATTCGACCAGCGTCCAGCAGCGGACGCGCCATGCTCGGCCGCCGAACTGAGCCGATCGCCCCCACGGTCGCGCAGCAGCTGCGGCACCGAGGGCTCGGCCAGCACCAGGGCGATCACCCGCTCCGGACGCAGCAGCGCCAGCGCCAGACCGACGGTCGCTCCGAGCGAATTACCAACGACCACGGCGCGATCGATCCCTTCGGCATCCAGCACCGCCAGCGCGTCGAGAGCGGCGCGCTCGATGCTGGGTGAATCACCGGCGGGAGAACTGTCGCCGTGCCCACGGATAGCCGGAGCGATCCAGTTGAACTGAGGCAGCCGCAGCATCTGGTGGATCCAGTTAGAAGTGCCGACCAGCACCCCGTGCAGAGCCAGGATCGGCAGGCCTGATGGATGGTCGGACCGCACCTCGTAGGCGATATGCGCCCCATCCTCCACGTCGATCATGCGTTCTTCGGTGACGGCCATCCTGCCCCAATCCTGCTACGTCCACGGTTCTCATGCCCCAATCGGCCATTCTACGCCGGGGTGTCCCAGGGATGAAGAGGCAGATCGCGGACTTCGCCAGGGACGATTGCGAGCGAAAATGCGTGGCAGCTGCGGGTCAGGTCAAGGCAGTCGCGCGTCCAGAAGCGGTAGTCGGCCGCGTGGGAGAGCCCAGCGTCCGCTGCGGCGCCGAGGAATCTTCGCGGTACGGGGATCACGGCGCCGACGACGCCGGTTGACCCGCTCGGCGGGAGCATGCGGAGGTCCGGCGCGCATTACGTGCTTCAGCCAGATGCCATGGTAGCGAAAGGTGCTGACTGGAACGACGTGCATTCCATGCGCTCGCTCGCGAATTCGAGGCCGCTTCCAACCCAGAGCTGGCTCGGCGTCTCGTCCGGTTCGAAACCGTTGGACGGCGAAGACACGCTCACTGGCGACGTTATCGACGCGAATCAGGCCGCGCGCCATGCGAGCGCCAAAACCACGAGCCGCATCGAGGCTGGCGCGCACCAGCAGCTTGCCGACCCCACGTCCCTGCGCTCGTGGGCTGACGGCCAGCAGGTCGACCTCCCAGCGTGGCTCGCCATTCGCCGTCTCAGTCAGGAAGCCGTCGACGAATCCGACGACCTCGCCATCCAATTCCGCCACCTGCGTCGCACGCCGGCCTTCGCCAATCAGGCGCCCGACGTGCGCCTCATCCAGCGTTTCGTCAGGCCAGACCTCCAGCGCAACCCGGGCAATGCCGGTTGCGTCCGCTGGCAAAGCAGGTCGAACGAGCGAGGTTCATACGGCGACACCTCGGAGATCAGGCAACGGCAAACACCTCATCCTGCACGTCGAGCATGCGGCGATAGAGTCCGTTGCCGCGTTTGAGTTCGAGGTGCGTCCCCCGTTCGACGACGTGCCCGGCGTCCAGCACAAGAATCTCGTTCACATCCTCCATGTGCACCAATCGGTGCGTGATGAGCAGGATCGAACGTCCCTCGAACAGCTCGAAGATGGAATCCAGCACTTCATCCTCGGTAGCCGGGTCGAGATTGGCGGTCGGTTCGTCCAGAATCAGGATCGGCGCATTCTTGAGGAGCGCGCGTGCGATCGCCAGTCGCTGTCGCTCGCCACCCGAGAAACGCATGCCTTCCTCGCCCATCCACGTATCGAGCTTCTTTGGGAGTCGGTCAACCAGCTCGTCAAGATGTGCCTGTCGCAACACCTCAAACAGCTCCTCGTCGGTCGCATCCGGTTTGGCCAGACGCAAGTTGCCCCGCAGCGTCGTGTTGAAGAGCCGCGTCTCCTGACCCACCACGGCAATCTCCCGACGGAGGTCCGTCTGCGCCAGATCGCGTAGGTCAACTCCGCCCAGCCGGATCACGCCAGAACTCGGGTCCCAGAAGCGGACGGCCAGATTGGCGATGGTGCTCTTTCCGGCGCCGCTCGGGCCGACTACCGCGATCCGCGACCCGGGCTCGAGACGCAGACTCACGCAAGCCAGCGCGAGAGGTTCTGACGGTCCGTAACCAAACGTTACGTCGTCGAACTCCAGCAGCGTCGATGCTCGGTCAGCTCGCTGGGCAGTCTCTGGATCGAGCACAGCAGGCCGTCGCTCGACGATCTCGAAGATGCGCTCACCCGCGGCGCTGGTCCGCTCCAGAAACTGGAATGAGCGCCCCAAGGGCCGAATTGCTTCGAAGCTTCCCAACATGATGAGCGCCAGCGTCGCCAGATAGACACCCTTAATACGTGGTGTCGTGCACCAGCGGGATAGCCAGAAGCAGAATCGTCCAGACAGCCAGGTTGGTTCCCAGATCGCTCATGGCCTGCTCGAAGCCGGAGATGCGCGCCATGCGCCGCTGCATACGAGCCAACGCGTCGCTGAGCTCAGCGACGCGCTTCTGGTGATCTTTTTCCCGGCCGAGCGCCAGCAGATCCTGCATCCCCTGCACGCCGTCGACGAGTTGCGCTTGTAGCTCGGCGCGCAGCACTGGTTCGCGTCGACCGGCGCGACGTGCCGAGCGCTCGTGCGGTCAGCGGCACTCCCACGCCAACCAGCAGCATGAACGCCAGCGCGACGAGGGCCAGCAGGTCGCTGAAGACATGGAAGACGGCCACGGTGACGAGCGCGCTTGCGAGCGCAACTAACGTCGGTCCGGCGATCTGCTGGAAGAGGTTCTGAAGCTCGTCCACGTCGCGCATCATGCGTGCGAGCAAATCGCCGCTGCGGAATCCGCTCAGCTCAGCAGGCGCCAACGGCTCGAGCCGCCGGTAGAGATGGACACGCAGCGAGCCGATCAGCCGGAAGGTGACGTTGTGCGACGTCAGACGCTCGGCGTAACGTACGAAGGCCCGCGAGATGCCGCATACGCGCACCAGGTAGATCGCACCGGTTAGCTCGATCAGCAGTGGATGCTTGGCCGCGGCCGAGATCAGATAGGCGGCGACTGCCAACAGCCCGGTGTTGGTCGCCACGGTGAGCATGCCAAGGAAGACAGCGCCCGCGATACGCCAGCGGTACGGCACGAGCAGCTTCAGCAGTCGCGTCACGGTCTTCATGCCGCTGTCACCTTGATCCCGGAGCCGAAGAGCCGCGCGTACGCGCCGCCGTGCTTCGAGAAGCTCGGCGTGCGTGCCGACCTCGACCAGTCGCCCGCGGTCGAGGACGGCGATCTGGTCTGCGGAATAGACCGACTTGAGCCGGTGCGCCACGATCAGGACGGTGCGTCCCTGAGCCAGACGCTCCAGCGACTGGCGAATCAGTTCCTCGCTCTCCGGGTCGAGACTCGACGTTGGCTCGTCCAGCAGCACGATGGGGGCATCCTTGAGGAAGGCGCGCGCCAACGCGATGCGCTGCGATTGCCCCTGACTCAGGCGGCTGCCCCGCTCGCCCAAAGCCGTGTCGTAGCCGTCGGGCAGGCTTTCGATGAACCCATCCGCTCCTGCCAGGACCGCCGCCTCACGCACCTCGTCGAGCGACGCCTCAGGTCGGGCCATGCGGATGTTCTCCAGCACAGTGCCGAAGAAGAGGTAGGGGTGCTGCGAGACGAGTGAGACCTGCCGCCGCCAGTCTTCCGCAGCGAGGTCGGCGATTTGCTCTCCTCCAGAGAGGATGGCCCCCTCGTCCGGTTCGATGAAGCGCATCAGCAGGTTGATCAGCGTGCTCTTGCCCGACCCGCTGGCGCCGACCAGCGCCGTGCGTGAACCAGCCGTCAAGGTCAGATTGACGCCCTGCAGCGCGGGCTCGACAGCGTCGGGATAGGTGAACCCGACGTCGCGCAACTCGAGCGAGTGCCCCATCGGCAATTCCTGCGCGGACGTCGCCACGTCGCGATTCGCGAGCGGCGTATCCAGAATCTCGAAGATGCGCTCGGCCGCCGCCTTCCCCTCCATCGCCGCGTGTCGATCGGCTCCCAAATCGCGCAGCGGCCGGTAGAACTCGGGCGTCAGCAGCAGGACCAGAAACGCGGGCTGAAATTGGACATGGCCGTCGACCAGCCGCACGCCAAGCGACACCGCGACCAACGCGATGGCGGCCGTCGTCATGAACTCAAGCACCAGTCCCGAGAGAAACGCATAGCGCAGCACCTTCATGGTGCGCGTGCGGAAGTCCTCGCTCACTCGTTCGACCCGCTCGGCCTCAGTGATTCCTCGACCGAGCAGCTTGAGGGTCGGCAACCCTTGCAACACGTCCAGGAAATAGGCGCTCATGCGCGTCAGCGCCAGCCATTGACGCTGGATATGCCCTTCGGCGTAGGTGCCAACGACGATCATCAGAATCGGGATGATCGGCGCCGTGAAGAGGAGGATGACAGCGCTGGTGAGATCGAGCGGGAAGACGTAGGCGAGGATCATCAGCGGCGTGATCAGGCTCAGCGCCGCCTGCGGCAGGAAGCGGGTGAAGTATGGATCGAGCCGCTCGATGCCTTCGGTGGCCGTGCCAACGATTTCGCCGGTTCGCTCCGCCCGCGTGTAGCTCGGTCCAAGCCGAGCGAGCTTGCGTCAGCAGCCGATCACGAAGATCACTCTTGACGCGGATGGCCCCTTCTTCGGCCGTCAGCGCACGCAACCAGAGGAGCGCGGCGCGCACCACGATGGCGCCCAGCAGAAGCGCCACCAGGGTCTCCACCCGCGACAGCGACTCACGCTCCAGGAAGACCCGCTCGACGATACGTGCGAGCAGCGCCATCTGCGCAATCGTCACCGCCGTTCCGAGCGTACCCAGCCCGACGGTGACGATCAGGAAGCGGCGAAACGGCCGGATCTCCCGGTAGAGTCTTCTATCCATGAACCGCCGTCACGAGAAAGTGCTTCGCGAGGCGCCGGTGTGCGCCCTGAATTCGATCGAGGCCGTCAATAGCCCCCCTCCGAGACGTTCACCTTTCCTCGGAACATGCGGTAGATCAGCACGAAGTAGACGGCGGCCAGCACCATGCCGATACACCACCAGATCGAGCCCTACGACGAGCCCGTAATGAGGCGCGGAAGCGTTGTGGATCGTCAGGCTGTTGGCCGAATCGACTGCCGGTAGGACAGTCGGGTAGAGACCGAACGCGGTGCTAGTGAGCATTCCGAGGATGAACGCACCCGAGCCGACCAGGCTCCAGCCGTCACGCTGGTTGAGAATTCCGTAGCCAGCCACGACGACCCCGGCGATCGCCAGGATCGGCAAGATGTAGCCATAGGGATGATCGTTGAAGCGGGTCAGCATCGAGCGTCGAATCCAGAAGGTGACCGGCGTGGCCACGACTGAGAGCGCCACGGTTGCGACGAGGGCACCAAGTGCCACACGGCGCGAGCGCTCGTTGACCGGCCCCTCCGTCTTGAGGCTGATGAAGTTGGCGCCGTGCAGCACGAGCACCGCCAGCGCCAGCACCCCAATCAGGATGGTGTACCAGTCGAGGATCCCTGGAGTGGAACTCTTCGGATCGAAGTTCGTCCACAACGGCTCGAAGAAATAGCCCTCGGCGCTCAATGGCACTCCGCGCACCACGTTGGCGATGGCCGCGCCGAAGAAGATCGCCAGCAACGCGCTCCCCAGGAAGAAGAGGGCGTCCCAGAAGGTCTCCCAGAGCGGATTTTCGATGTGAGAGCGAAGTTCGATCGCCAATCCTCGCATCATCAGCAGCCACAGGACGATCATCAGCGGCAAGTAGAAGCCACTGAAGCTGGATGAATACAGGAGCGGGAAGGTGAAGAAGAGCGCGCCTCCAGCCGCCAACAGCCAGACCTCATTACCGTCCCAAATCGGGCCGATGGCCGCGAAGATCGAGCGCCGTTCGTTCCCGTCCTTGGCGACGAACGGGTGAATCGCTCCCGCGCCAAGATCGAACCCGTCGAGGAGGACGTACATCGCCACCATGAACGCAACCAGCATGAACCAAAGAGTCGCCATTGTCTTCCTCCTCCTTCGCTAATCCGCCAGGCTCGGCAACGCATCGGAATCATCCGGTTCGGACGATTCCGGACCATGTGCCACGTCCTGCACGATGAGGACGACGTAGAGGAGACCCATGACCAGATACATCCCGGCGAATCCGATCAGCGTGAAGAGGACGTTGCCAGAGGAGACGGTTGTGGAGACGCCGTCGGTCGTACGCATCAGACTGTAGATCAGCCAGGGCTGGCGCCCAAGCTCCGTCGTCAGCCAGCCGGCTGTGTTGGCAATGAACGGGAAAGGCGTGGCTAACATGAGTATCCAGAGCATCCAGCGCGACCGCCACAGCTTCTGTCGCCAGAGGAGGAGCGCCGCGAGCACCATGATGGCGATGAAGATCGTCCCCAGCCCAACCATGATGTGATAGCTGTAGTACAGGAGCGGGATGTTGTCGGGCCAGTCGGTACGCGGGAAGGAATTCAAGCCAAGCACCTTGGCTGACCAACGACGGTAGGTCAGGAAGCTGAGCGCGTGCGGAATCTCGATCTTGTTGTCGAGCGTTTGCGTTTGCGTGTCCGGCTGCCCCAGGATCACCACGCCCGCGCCGCTCGACGTGTTGTAGAGACCCTCCATCGCCGCCAGCTTGGTCGGCTGATGATCCGCGACCTGCTGCCCTTCGAAATCGCCGCTCGGATAGAGCTGGAAGATGGTGGCGATGACGCCGACGATGATGCCGATCTTCAGAAAGAGGCGTCCGTATTCAACGTGCCGGTTGAGGAGCACGTAATAGGCGCCCAGCCCTGCCATGACAAATGAGGCCGTGATGACCGCGCCGCTCATGGTGTGGAAATACATGGGGAGCGTCCAGGAATTGAAGACCACCGCCCAGTAGTCGGAGATCTTGATTCCACCATCAGGAAGAGTCGTGTAACCGACCGGATGCTGGATCCAGGCGTCAGCGGCGATGATGAAGAAGCCGGAGGCCCACGTGCCGAGGAAGACCATCAGGGCCGCGAACCAGTGGACGCGTTGACCAAAGCGACGCTCACCAAAGAGGAGCAGGCCCAGGAAGGCCGATTCAAGGAAGAAGGCGAACGCCCCTTCCATGGCCAGCAGCTGAGCAATGATGTTGCCCGCAAACGTGGAGAAGAGCGCCCAGTTCGTGCCGAACTGGAACTCCATCGGGATACCGGTAACGACCCCAACGATGAAGCTGACGGCGAAGATCTTGGTCCAGAAGCGTGTGGCGTGGTGGTATTTCTCGTCGCCTCGGCGCACCGCAAGCGTCTTGAGTATGAGGATCAGCAGCGCCACACCCATGGTGAACTGTGGGAAGAGATAGTGATATGAGGCCGTGAACGCAAACTGGAGACGGGACATCGTCAACGCGCTGTCCATGCAACAATCTCCCTACCGGGTCGGTGCGACGAAATGGTAGCACGTCCACTTTGCGGCATATAGACCCAGTAAGCAAGCGTGTACGTGGCATTTTCGTGAAAGTCAGGCAGGTGCGACGACCGTCGGCGAAGAGCCTCTGATCGGGCACCTCGCCGATACTCGGGTAGGATGACGGCGTTCCGGTTCGAATCGGCACCTCGATTCGCTCTCAAGATGCTGTTTGGAGGTCGACGATGCAGGCCCGCTCGCTCCTTCTGACCGCTCCGGAGGAGCTCGCCTGGATTGCGGAAGAACTGCCGGAACCGGGAGACGGCCAACTTGCTCGTCGAGACGCTGGCCGGCGCGATCAGCATCGGCACTGAGCTGCCTCATTACCTGGGAACATCGCGCGGGCTCGGACCACACTACCCTGCCATGACCGGCTACGAGAACGTTGCTCTCGTGCGGTCATGTGGTGCGGGTGTGACGGACTTCGCACCGGGAGACCGCATCGTCGCCACCTATGGACACCGCACCCACGCGCTGGTTGACGCACGCAAGGCGATTCCGGTGCCGGACGGGATCAGTGACGACATCGCGATCCTCTCGATTCTGAGCTGCGACGTCGCCAAAGGAGTGCGCAAGCTAATGCCGCGGCCTCACGACCGCGTCCTCGTCACTGGCGGCGGAACTATCGGCCTGCTGACCGTCTGGACGCTGAGGCAATACGGTGTCGAGGTAGTCGATCTGGTCGAGCCGCGATCCGAGACGGCGCGAACTGGGGCGGATGCTCGGGGCGAGCGAGGTGTTCGCAAGCACCGACCTGAATCGGATCGCGTCAGATTATGCGTTCGGGTTCGAATGCTCCAGCCGCGACGACGCCTTCGCGCTGTTGCAGCGCTCGGTGCACGCTGACGGCTCATCTGCATCCTGGCAGACGGCAATCTCGAGCCACTCACCCTCACACCCGATTTCCACCGGAAAGAGCTGCACGTCGTCGGTTCCAGCGACGGTTGGGACTACCATCAGCACGCTCAATGGTTCTTTCGTCTGCCGACCGAGTCGCTCGCGCCGCTCACACAGCTCTTCCAATGGCACGTCACGTCCGACGAACTCATCGACACCTTCCAGCGCCTGGCCCACGGCCCCGAACACCCGGTCAAGGTCTTCGTGCGCTACACCACCCGTCCGTAGTGGCGGCACCTGCGGCCGCCTTCTACACAGCCGATCAAGCAACGTAGTGGCGGGCGTCCCTGCCCGCCAGCGTCAGCGCGTCCCATAGACGGTCCGAGACCTTACGAAGACCGGCCGGACGCGACCAGCAGAGGCGGGCAGAGACGCCCGCCACTACATTGATGGGACGACTGAGACCTCACGGAGAACAGTCGCATTCGCTCGACGCAGGCGGCCACAGGTGCCGCCTCTACGACCGTTCGCCGACGGACGCATATGAAAGCGGCGGCCGTTCCCGGCCGCCGTCTGACATTCATTGAAGGTGACACGTCACCCTTCGAGCAGCAGGCTCTCCGGGTCCTCGATTAGCTCCTTAACCCGCACCAGGAACTGCACCGCCTCCTGCCCATCGACGATGCGATGGTCATAGGAGAGGGCCAGATACATCATCGGCCTCACCACGACCGCGCCATCGACCACGACCGGCCGCTGCTCGATCTTGTGCATGCCGAGGATGGCCACCTGCGGCGGATTCAGGATCGGCGTCGAAAGGAGCGAGCCGTAGATGCCCCCATTGGTGATGGTGAACGTGCCGCCCAGCAGCTCGTCGAGCGAGAGCTTGTTGTCGCGCGCCTTGGTGGCGAGCTCGACGATCTCCTGCTCGATTTCGGCGAATGTCTTGCGGTCGGCATCACGCACCACCGGGACGACCAGCCCTTCGGGCGCTCCGACAGCGATCCCGATGTCGTAATAGTGCTTGAGGACGAACTCGTTGCCCTGAATCTCGGCGTTCACGCGCGGGAACGCTTTCAATGCCCCAATACAAGCTTTGGTGAAGAAGGACATGTAGCCGAGACTGACGCCGTGTTGCTCCTTGAAGGCGTCGCGACGTCGCTTACGCAGATCCATCACGGCGCTCATGTCGACCTCGTTGAAGGTCGTCAGCATGGCAGCGGTCTGCTGCGCCTCGACCAGGCGAGCGGCGATCGTTTGGCGCCGACGGCTCATGCGCACGCGCTCTTCGCGGCGGCCCGTCGACGATTCAGCGAACTCCGGCATCGGTCCGGATGCAGGCGCCTGTGTCGGCGTCGCGGGCGGAATTGGCGCCTGAGTCGATCCGTTGGTTGCCGGTGCGGCAGCCGGCTGTGGCGCCTGCCGACTGATCGCGTAGCGGACCACATCCTCGCGCGTGACACGTCCGTTGTCGCCGCTCGCCGGAACCTTGTCCAGGTCGAGGTCGTATTCAGCAGCCAGGCGTCGCACGGCCGGTGTGGCCCGCGCGGCTCCGGCAGTCTCGGCCGCCGCCGGTGTGGCCGCAGCTTCGGCAGGCTGCGCGGCCGGGGCCGGTGCAGCAGCCTCGGCTTTCGGCTCGGCCTTGGCGGCGGGCGCCGCGGCGACGGCTCCCTCTTTGATAGAGGCGATCACGTCACCAACGTTGACCGTATCGCCCTCTCCGCTCATGATCTTCTCGAGGACGCCGTCATTTTGAGCGATGACCTCAATGTTGACTTTGTCCGTCTCGAGCTCAACCAGAGTCTCACCGGTCGAAACCGGATCTCCCTCCTTCTTGAGCCAGGTTCCAACCACGGCGTCGACGACCGACTCACCCAGTGTCGGAACGCGAACCTCAATCGGCATGCTTCACTCCATATGTCTTCAGTTCCGGAACCGGCGCACCTTCATATGCTTCCGTCACGATCCGGTTCTGCTCCATCGTGTGGAGCTCCGCCAGTCCCTCAGCAGGGCTCGCGCGTTCCGGCCGTCCGACATATCGAAGCTCGAGCTCGCTCCCGGCAATCTCCCGCAATCGCGGGCTGATGTAGCTCCAGGCGCCCATGTTGCGCGGCTCTTCCTGCAGCCAGACGATCTCCCGCGCATTCGGATACGAGCCAATGACCTGCCGCAGATCCTCTTCCGGGAACGGATAGAGCTGCTCGACCCGAACGACCGCGACGTGCTCGCTCGACTCGCGCAGATCGCTCGACATCAGATCCACGAAGACCTTGCCGGAGCAGAGGACGACCCGTCCGACCGCTTCACGGCGATCCGACGCAACTTCATCGTCGATCACCGGCTGGAATCGCCCGCGTGCCAGCGCATCGACCGGGGACGACGCCATCGGATGGCGCAGCAGACTCTTGGGCGTCATCAAGATAAGCGGACGTGGCGCGGTGCTGAGCAACGCCGCCTGAGTTCGCAACAGGTGGAAGTACTGGGCTGACGTGGTGCAGTTGGCAATGCGCATGCTGTCGTTGGCCGCCAGCTGCAAATAGCGCTCCAGCCGCGCGCTGGAGTGCTCCGGCCCCTGACCTTCGTAACCGTGCGGCAGCAGCAGGACCAGCGAGGGCGTCTCGCCCCACTTGGCGCGAGCCGAGGAGATGAACTGATCGATCATCACCTGGGCGGCATTGGCGAAGTCGCCGAACTGGCCCTCCCAGAGGACCATGGCTTCCGGCGCAAAGACGCTGTAGCCGTACTCGAAGCCGATGGCCGCGGATTCGGAGAGCGGACTGTTGTAGACGGCGAACGAGGCTTTCGCGTCCTGCAGGCGTTGCAGCGGAGTGATCGTGTCGCCCGTCTCATAGTCATGGAAGACGAGATGTCGCTGGCTGAACGTGCCGCGCTCGGTGTCCTGGCCAGAGAGACGGATCGGCGTGCCGTCCGCCAGAATGCTGGCAAAGGCCAACGCCTCGGCATGCGCCCAATCCAGATCGCCACCCTCTTCGACCGCTTCCAAGCGACGCGAGATGTTTCGCTTCAGCTTGGGATTGAGGGTGAAGCCATCCGGCACGGAGTAGACCTGCCGGTTCAGCTCCTTGAGACGATCGAGCGGCACGGCGCTGTCGACCACCCGGACCAGGCCGGGAAAGGAAGTCGGCGCAACCGGCGGAGAAATCTCACCCTCTTTTTGCAGTACGGAGCGCAGTTCCTGCAGGCGTTCAATCGAGGACTGCACCATCTCCTCGGCCTGCTCGACGGTGACCACACCCTCCGCGACCAAACGCTCGGCGAAGACGGCGCGCACCGTCGGGTGCTCGGTGATGATGGCGTACATGCGCGGCTGCGTGAAGGAGGGCTCGTCCCCCTCGTTGTGTCCCCAACGGCGGTAGCCGATGAGATCGATCAGGAAGTCTTTGTGGAATTCCTGCCGGTAGGCGAAGGCAAGCCGAACGGCCGCGAGGCAGGCTTCCGGCTCATCGCCGTTGACGTGAATGACCGGAATCTCAAAGCCGCGAGCCACGTCACTGGCGTAGAAGGTCGAGCGGGCGTCACGCGGGTTGGTGGTGTATCCGATCTGGTTGTTGGAGATGATGTGGACGCTTCCGCCGATTTCGTATCCCTCGAGGTGTGAGAGGTTAAGCGTTTCAGCCACGATCCCTTCGCCCGGGAAGGCGGAGTCCCCGTGAATGATGATCGGGAAGGCACCATCAACGTTTTGCGGCGGCACTCCCGGTTGGTCTCGGCGTTCCTGGGCGGCGCGGGTCATACCCTGAGCCACCGGATTGACGAACTCGAGGTGGCTGGGGTTGGACGGGACCGTCAACCGCGCTTTGATCTCGCCCGAGGGCCTGCGCGCGCCAAGGTGATACTTGACGTCACCGGTGTAGCCGCTTGTCCCGGCATCGCTCGCCGATGTCGGATCTCCATGATCGAGGTGCATGAACTCGGCGATGAGTTTTTCAGCGGGCTTTCCGAGGACCTGAGTCATCACGTTGAGACGGCCGCGGTGAGCCATGCCGATGATCACGTCCTCGGCGCCGATACCGGCGGCCGAGCTGATCAGCTGATCGAGCATCGGCACCAGCATATCGGTCCCCTCAATGGAGAACCGCTTCTGGCCAACGAAGGTGCGGTGCAGGAACCGCTCGAATCCCTCGACCTCTGAAAGGCGCTTCAGCAATGCGCGCTTCTGCTCGGGCGGCATGGGCTGGCTGAAGCGGCGTGACTCCACCGCATCGACCAGCCAGTCTCGCTCCCTGGTGACTTGCACGTGATCGAAGTCGTAGCCGGTGGTACCGCAATAGATGGCGCGGAGAGCGGCGATCGCGTCGGCTGCGCTGCTGGCAGAGACGGCGACCGGTCCTCCGGCCACGCTGGCCGGCATTCCGGCAAGGTCAGCCTCGGTCAGCCCATGTGCGGCCGGGTCGAGCGTCGGATCGTCGACAGGATCGCTGCCGAGCGGGTCAAGCCGGGCGGCAAAATGTCCATGCTTTCGAATGCTCTGAGCCAGATTGGCGACGCCGACGATCTTGCCGACGTCCGCCGCGGCGGTGGCGCCGGCGGCTGAAGTCGTTGGGAGCTCCGGCCTCCATTGCTCGAAATACGCGCGGGTTGCCGGATCGACCGAATCGGGGTCCTCCAGATACCGCTCGTAGAGCTCCATGACGTACCCGGCATTCGGCCCATGAAAACGCGTGTAGATGCTCATGATTCGCTACCACCCTAGCTGTGCGCAGCCCGCGATCGGTGAGTAACTGCAAAAGCCGTCGTCCCCGATGACTCGGCTCTCACGGCGCGGATCTCGATCGTTCACTTCTGCACCGCGGGGAGATCGCTGACGCGCAAAACGTGCGATGCGCACGGATTCCCGATCCCTCGCAGCGATGTCCCATGTCCGGGAGTCACCGTCCAAAGAATTCGGAAGACAACTTTACCCCCGAGAGATAGGGCAATCTCCATCGCTCTGTTAATGGTACAACAAGTCTCCCAAATTGGCGCTCTGAATCAACGAAGTTTGTCCTGAAAGTGGCGCTAGCGATACCGCGTCGATCATCTGGCCACGGCTGACGGTCAACGCGCTGCGAGCCTCCAGAACGGCCGTGCGTGATCACCCCACCTCCGGCACGTCGCCCTTGAGTGCCGCGCGGATGGCGTCGACCGAATAAACCTGCTTCGGTGGGATAGCGTGCGCGGTGGCCGCGACGCGCGCGCGCGCCAATCGTTCGTCCTCCCAGGTAAGGCGGCTGTACTCTTGCCACTCTTCTTCGGTGAACTGCGCCTCGAGGCGGAAGGTGGTGAAGTCATACATCGGCAGCAGATCGTCGTCGCGCTTCGTATGATAACGGGCCAGTGCATCTTCCTCGGACGATCCACCGCTCCAGCAGCAATCGAGCGCGTCCGCCAATAGCACTGCCGAGCGTGCGGCGTCTCCCATCCCTTGCACTGTATGTGGGTCTTTGTGCGAACCGGCGTCACCGACCAGCGCCCAGCCCGGACCGACCGGCGTGCGGAAAAAGTTGGGCAGGTCGCCCGTGCCGAAGATCTGGCCCTCCGGGTGGTCTTCGCCGACCCGCGCCGCCACACCGGGAACGCGGCTGATCCCCTCCATGAAGTGGTGACGATAGTCGTGCCGGAAGGCGTCGAAGGCGCTCCGTTGCACGCCGAACCCGACGAGGGTTAGCCCGCTGTCGGCGGGGAAGACGAACGATGCTCCATACTCCGCGCCCACTTCCGGATACCCGCCAAGCCGCTCGGCCAGGGCGCTTGGAGGCTCGTCGACCGGCACGTTGGAGAAATAGGCGTAGTACCAGGCAAAAAGCGCCGGAACGTCGTTGTAGGAGGCCGCTCCGACCTCACGCGCCACAAAGGAGTTGCGCCCGTCGGCCCCGATGACGATGCGTGCGGCCGCCTCGGTCTCCTCACTCTCGCCAACCGGCCGGAAGCGAACGCCGACCACACGCTCACCGTCTCGGACGAGGCCGATCACACGGGTCGACGTGTGCAAGTCGATGCGTTCTTCCGCCCGCACCGCGACCACAAGAATTTCGTCGAGGACCTCACGCCGGATGCAGAGGGCGAAGTCACGACCGCCCCGCTCCGGGAACGGCGCGTCGACGTACGGGAACTTCAGCCGCTTGAGACGTGGGGCATCGACCGCCAGCACACGTTCCAGCACACCGATGCGATCGAAGATCTCCATGGTGTCGGTGAAGAAGAGGTGGGTCGAGAGCGTGCCGCTCGGAAAGCGGTCCTGATCGAGCAGCAGAACAGAATAGCCCTTCTGGGCAAGCAAAAGCGCCGTTGTCGCACCAGCGATGCGAGCCCCAACGACGATGGCGTCATACGTCATGAATTGATGATTCCTTCAACCGAGCAGGCCGGGTCGTGTCCGTGGGTCTCAGCCCAAGCCTCTCCGCCGCACGATTCACGCCGTTCTTTGAAGGACGTGGATCGCTGCATCCCCGCTGCTCCGACCAGCCGGCTTGCCAGCGCCGGCAAACCGCGGTCGTCGGCTGGTGTTGGAGCGGACGTACTAGGCGGCCGGCGGATCGTTCGGATTCGCTGCCGGAACAGCGGCGGCCACGGTTGCCGTGTCGTCCGAATCGTCGGTCACTTCTTGAACTGAGTGACGGAACTCACGGATCGACTTACCCAGGGTTCGGCCGAGATCCGGCAGCTTTCCTGGCCCAAAAATGATCAAGACCGCGACCAGAATGATGATCAGTTCTGGTGCACCGATGTCAGGCATCTCTTGCCTCCTCGAACAATGCGTTCACGACGATCAATTCCAATTTCGCCGTGACACAATACCAAACTTACCAATCGACGTCTGGAGTCGAGCGACCATCACCGAGCTCGGCGCTGAGCTTCGCGGTGGCCTCCGCTCTCGTCCGTACTTGCAGCTTTCTCAAGATGTGTTCGACGTGCTTCTTGACCGTCGCGGGCGAAATAAGCAGCTGATGTGCGATCTCCTTATCACGCAGCCCGGTCGCCAGCAACGAGACGACTTCCCGCTCTCGCTCGCTGAGCACCGCCATCGACTCCGACCCGTCACGCGGTCGCAAGTTGCGGAAATGTGCCAGCACGCGCGTCGCCATGGCCGGGGTCAGCGGTAGCTCACCCTGGCTTCCGGCGCGAATAGCCTCGACGATCTCGCCCCGACTGGCGTCCTTGGTGATATAGCCGGTGGCGCCAACGCGCAGCGACTCGAACAGGTCTTCCTCCGCGGAGGAGACGGTCAACATGATGACTCGGGTCTGGGGCAGCCAGCGCACGATCTCTCTGGTCGCCTCGATGCCGGACGATTCCGGAAGGTCGATGTCCATCAAGATGACGTCCGGTTTGGACGAGAGGGCACGGTCGATCGCCATCTGTCCATCCGCCGCTTCAGCCACCAGCAAGAGGTCGTCTTCGGCGCTGATGATCTCGCGCAAGAGTGCGGCGCATCAGTGAATGGTCCTCGACCAGCATGACCCGAATCATGAAGCCACCTCTTCGCCGCTGCTCGGCAGCCGCACCGTGAGCGTCGTTCCGTTCCCTGGCTGGGTTTGCAGATTCATCTCACCCCCCAGCATCGCGACGCGCTCTGCCATCCCTTTCAGGCCGTAGGCACCGGGCCGCATTGGCGCTTCGGGATCGAACCCACATCCGTCGTCGCTAATCTCGACCTCGACCGCGCCAGAAACCTGGCGTACCGTCAAAACGACCCGAGATGGTTTACCATGCTTGCCCGCATTTGCCACGGCCTCGCGGCAGATACGCAGCAGGGCTACCTGCGCCGCGCCCGAGATGCCGAGTATCGGATCCTGCTGCTCGATGATCACTGAGCAATCGAAACGATCCGAAAGATCGTCCGACTGGCGACGGAGAGCAGCAAAGAAATCGTCTGGCGCGGCGGTTTGACCGCGCAAGATCGTGATCGCATAGCGAGCTTCGGAGAGGGCACGATCGGCGAGTCCGCGCTCGTACGTCCCCTCGTGATCACCACTCAGCTGCAGGCGAAGTACGGCCAGATCTTGCGCCAGCCCGTCGTGAAGCTCGCGCGCGAGCTGGGCCCGCTCATCCCGCACGGCGCCACGCGAAAGCTCGTGATACAGCTCGATGGCGCGCAGCAGGTTGGCGGTTTGATTAGCGACGACGTGCAGGTACTCAGTCGTGTCCTGATTGAGCTCCTGCCCCTCGACAAGATGGACCTCTAGCGAACCGTAACGAACGCCGTCGAGCGCCACAGGCAGTGACAGATCCCCGCCACGTTGATTCGAAGCGGTGAATTCATCCAGATGCACACTGACGTCCGCCTCCGCTTTCACCACGCTGACGGCCTCACGAGCGGCCGAGACGATCAATGACGGGTCGCGATTGATAACCGGCGTCTGGCTCAGGGCCAGCAGTGCTCGGGTGCGCGCTTGCTGGCGGCGCATGCCGCTCGACGCCACGATGTACTGATGGCCGAGATAGGCCAGCAGCATCACGTACGAGATCATCCACAGCAGATCCGACGTAGTGATGGCCGGGTGGAATGGCGCGGGATAGAAGATGAACTGGAACTGCGCGATCGCCGCCGTGATGATGGAGAGTGCCAGCCAGGCATCCTCGCCGTGCCGCACGGCCAAGGTCAGACGGTACGCCAGCCAGAAATAGAGGATGGCGAGGAGCGACTCGATGAGCATGCCGAGCGCCGTCTGGCCCGCAAGCACCGACGTCGTGATCCGGCCGTGAAGCTCGAAGATCTCCGACGCCTCAGAGCCCAGCAAGCTCGGCAACGACGCGCTCCAGTACCAGAGCCCCACATCGACGAGTGCTACTCCCAAAACGACGAACGCCACTCGACCGCCGATGGCGGCAAGTCGTTGTCGCCCTCGCTCCCAGGTGCGCAGACCGAGCAAGAGGAGGACGCCGACGATCAGTCGCGTGAGGATCCAGCCCCAGAGCGGCGCATCGGCAACGGTCTGATAGGTGTAACCGGTGAAAGGGAGGATCAGCCCGAACCAAAGGGCCGTGACGGCGATGGCGCCAAAGGCGACCGATATGGCCAGGTCGAATGGACGACGATCGAATACGTAGCGGGCCAGTCCAACGAAGCTGACCATCGTCGCGACCAGAGCGTTGAACGTTTCCAGAGTGAAGCTGAGCGCCTCGTGGTGGAAGGTGACCCGCAGGCCCGGCACCAGCACGATGAGCAGGGTGAAGCATCCCAGGATCATCCACCAAAGATGGACGATACCTACTGGTTGACGCAGATTGTCGACTTCGTCGCGCGGAGGGCGCCGCGCCGTTTGTTCCATTGCAATCATCGTCGTAGTCCGGCCGTCGCCATCCAAGTATACGTCCCGCCTGAACGCCGGTTTCCGGCAGCGGCGAGAATGCTGGACGGAGCGAATCGTCTGGTTGAAGTAATGCGCACAGGGCCGTCGGGGTCGATACTCTCTTTGGCGTATTCGCTTCCCGACCCGCGTCCTGGACACTTCGGCCGATGAAACTTCGCGTCGGCCGAGGGAGGCAATCGCGGGCTCAAATCTGACATCCGCCCGCTTCCTGGGTAGGCTTGATCGGACGCTGGGAATGACCCGAGCAGCGTCTTGAGGATCGATGTCACCGACTGTCACGGAGCAAATGACGAACCGATGAAATTTCGACGACGTTCGTTCCATGCATTCAGCTCGACGCCCAGGCGAGTCGCCGCCGCGCTCGTCGTGCTCGTCGGCATCTTCGATGTCGTCTCGGTGCTCGGCAACCGCGCGTTGGCCCGCGTCGTTTCGTGGGACACGGCACTTCCATTTACCGTGGCGCACGGCACACGCACCTTTGTGGTGCTGGCTGGCATCTTCCTCATCCTGCTCGGTCGTGGTTTGCTGCATGGTCGCCGCACCGCCTGGTACACCGCCCTGGTGCTGTTGTCGGCTTCGCTCATCTCGTCCATCGTCCAGGGAATCGATCTCGATGCGCTGGTAGTGAAGAGCGGTCTCATCGCCATCCTGCTCTGGCGTCAGCAGGATTTTCGCGCCCGGCCGGACGTGCCGACCTTGCGCCGCGGCATCCGCGCGGCACTGTTCGCACTGATTCTCGTGCCGCTCTACGCCGTGCTCGGCTTCACCTTGATGCGTCATTGGTTCGTGGAACCGGTGAGCCTTGGCGCCATGCTGAAAGAGGCCATGGTGCGCATGTCCTTCAGCACCGGTGGCCCGCTTCACGGCGCGCGTTTCAGCTCCAGATCGTTCCTCTCGTCAATAAGCATCGCCTGGGGGGCGGTGTTGGTGTACGCCGTGGTGGTGGTGCTGAGGCCGGTGCTGCAGCCGACGTTCGAGACCGTTCGCGACCGCCGCCGTGCGATCGAGCTTCTAAACGAGTACGGCGATCTGACGACATCCTTCATGACGACCTGGCCGGGGAATACGGCGCTCCTCAACGGTGAGCGCGACGCTTATGTCGCCTATCGGCTCATCGGCAACGTCGCCATCGTGTTGGGTGATCCGATTGGCAGTCCGGACGGCTGTCGCCGCGCAATCGACGAGTTTCTCGATCTGGCGGTCGTGAATGGCTGGACGCCCTGCTTCTATGGCGCGTCCGCACGTTACGTCTTGGAATTCAGCCGGCATGGATTGGGCTGGATCAAGGTCGGTGAAGATGCCACCATCAACGTGACCGATCTCTCTTTTCGCGGGAAGTCCTGGCAGGATGTGCGCACCGCGCGCAACCGTGCCAAGCGTGAGGGCGTGCGCTTCGAGATGATCGATCAGACTACAGCCGACCCGGAGATCGTGCGCCAGCTCTGGGGTATCTCGGCCGAGTGGACTGCGCGACGTGGACTGCCCGAGATGAACTTCACGCTCGGACACCTCACTGATCCTCCCGATCCTGAGGTCCGTACCGCCGTCGCCATCGACGAGCGGGGCCGCGTACAGGGTTTCTTGACCTGGCTGCCGGTCTATGCACGCCGTGGCTGGGTAGTCGACCTGATGCGGCGGCGTGACGACGCATTCCCAGGCGTGATGGAGTTCCTCATTGCTGAGTCGCTCCTCGTTTTCCAGTCCGAAGGCTTCCGCTTCGCCAGTCTCTCCGCCGCGCCCCTCGGGCACGTCGCTCGCGAGCAAGGTCCCAGCAGCGCCATGGAACGCGCCCTGACTCACGCTGCAGAGCGGCTCGATTCCTTTTATCACTTCGCGTCGCTCAACGATTTCAAGTCCAAGTTTCAGCCAAACTGGGAGCCGATCTATCTGGCCTACGCCGGAAATGCCAGCCTGCCGCGCATCGGCTACGCGTTGCTGCGCGCCTACCTCCCGACCTTGAGTGGCCGCGACGTGCGTCAGCTCATCACCGGTCTCGGGCCTGCTGGGGTTCCGACAAGCCACGTCACGCACGATAATGGGCGCGGTCCGGTCAAGCCCGTGGAGGCGCCCTCAACCGATGCCGCGTCTTCACCGGAGGAGGCTGATCTGGCCGAGACGTCGATGACCGGCGCCGCGACCGTGCCGGTCTCCACATTGAACGATTGGTCTGGAGACAGGGCGTGACGATCAATCAGCAATCGCCGGTCACACTCGAGACGGCACTTCAACAGAGGGATGAAGACGCGGTCAAGCTGGCGCTGCATCAGCTCACCGAGACGGGCGAGCTCCACGACCGCATGGCCAGCTTGACGCTGGCTGAGGCACGCAGCCTTGCCGCCATCCTGGGTGACGAAGCGCTTGGCGAACTCCTTGGCGAGCTCGATCCCACCGACGCCGCGTCCATCTTGAGCCAGCTGGCCAACGTCGATGCCGCGGACGTGCTGGAATCGATGGACCCGGACGAGGCGGCCGACGTCTTCGGCGAGATCGACCCTGACCGAGCCGACCAGATCATGTTCGAGATGGAGCCCATCGAAGCGGAAGAGCTTCGTGGCCTGCTCCTCTACCCGCCCGACACCGCTGGTGGCCGCATGACTCCAGCGTTCGTTTCGGTCGCCCCAGAGCTCACCGCCAGGCAAACGATTCTGGCGTTGCAGCGTCTCTCGGAGCAGGCTGAAACCATCTCCTACGTTTACGTCACCGACGCCGAAGATCACCTGCTGGGCGTCCTCGCCCTGCGCAGGCTCGTGCTGAGTCCACCGGATACCCCGATCGCCAACCTGCTCGATCCGCACGTGGTGCAGGTGCCGGTGATGGCCGACCAGGAGGTGGCCGCACGCGTGCTGACCGAGCGCGGACTGCTGGCAGTGCCGGTCGTCGACGATGACAACCATCTGCTAGGGATCATCACGGTCGAGGACGTTGCCGACATTCTGCAGCAGGAAACGACCGAAGACATCGAGCGCCTTGGTGGTTCCGAACCGTTGGAGGAGCCGTACCTGCGCGCGAAACCGATTCTGCTCTGGCGTAAGCGCGTCGGCTGGCTTCTGGCCCTCTTCCTGGCCGAGGCATACACCGGTACAGTGCTGCGTCACTATCAGTCCGAGGTCGAGGCAGTCGTCGCCCTCTCGTTCTTCATCCCGCTTCTGATCGGCACAGGCGGGAACGTCGGCTCCCAGGTCGTCACGACCATCGTGCGTGCCATGGCGGTCGGTGACGTCCGCTTCGGCGATATGCTGCGCATCGTGCGTAAGGAGTTCGTGACGGCCATCGGGTTGGGGCGGTGATGGCGGCAGCCACCTTCATCCGCGCCATGACCTTGAGCGTCGGGATCGACGTTGGCCTGACGGTGGCGATTTCGGTCTCGACGATCGTGTTATGGGCGGCGGTGGTTGGGGCCGTCTTGCCGTTGGTGCTGAACAAGGTGAAGGTCGACCCGGCTGTGGTCTCCGCGCCGTTCATTTCGACATTGGTGGACGGAACGGGTTTAATGATCTACTTTACAGTTGCGCGATTTATGTTGCACCTGTGAGCGACCGAACAGTACCATGCACGTTGTGGAGACGTGCGGAGCATTGCGCATGTTGACCACGAGCTTTGAGCGATGTCAGAGACGAGCATCTCCATGAAGAACCACAGCGTCATCGGCTTCCTCATCATCATGACGGTCTACACCGTGGCGCTGGTCGCCTGGATGGTCTACGACGGACGGGCCGCCATCGACCTGCTCCTCTTCTACCTCATCGGCGTACCGGTGGTGGCACTGGCTGTTTGGTGGGGTGGTCAGGCACGCCAGAAGCGGCGCTGAGTCATTCCGTCGCGGCGAGCGCAAGAGACAAACTCGCCGGGGTCCGCGGAACGCGAATACTCCCGGCGAGTGATGCACATCCAAATCACGCGTCGTGTCTAGGACCCGACCTTCAGACTTCCGTCCATGCCAGCCTCTTTGTGACCTGGGACCGAGCAATACATGTCGTACGTGCCCGCTGTGTCGATCGTCACGCTCCAGGTCTCGGTCTTTCCAGGCTGAACCAGCGGCGAAGCCTGCTCGGTTCCATTGACATTGATCGCGATATCGTGCGCGACGGAACCGGTGTTCTTGATCGTGAAGGTGATCTTGCCGGTCGGCGCGCTCACTTGATTCGGGGTGATCGAGAATTCCTTCTCGGTGACGGTGATATTCCCACTGCCGCCTGACGAACCGGACCCGCCGGAGCTTTCCTTCGGTGTGCTCCCAGCTTCGTAGCCACCACCCGTCGACGCGCCGCACGCCGCTAACACCAGCACGACCGACGCGGCCAGGGCACAGATCGCGATCAGTCGCGCCAATCCCCGCTTGTGAACCATTCAGTCTCCTCTCAGCAAAACGTAGCTGCCACGCTCGGAGATTCGCCCCCTCTCCCGGCGGACGCTTCCGAGCATCGTGGCCGATGCCCCGCACGTGCGGTGCGCAACCCAAACGATGATACGATGTTTTTCGGCCGAAACGAACCGCAAACTTCCCGACATAATGGGGGTGGTTCTGCCCGACGTTCGTGCATCGGCCGCCTGCAATCTCAGAGCGTATCAAAACACCGGGCTCTGCGACCGTCCTCGAGGAGACAATGCCCCCGCATCATTCGTGCAGTGACGATCTCCATAGAGATGTGCGACCTGTATCTGGATAGTCAAAAATGGCTAAGAACGAAGAGCTTCAGGCAACATGTTCGTGGGAGGATGCCGTTTGACTCGACGTTCGCGTCAGAAAGCAGCACACTCTATCGTCAGTCGGAGTGATGAACTCGAACGTGCGACGACATATCAGGCATCCATGGCCGATTTCGGACCGGTAGCCACGTGATCGATCCGCATTGAGTGGCTCCCGGCAATGACACATCGCATCAAAGCTCACACATCAGCGTTAGGCTGGAGGCAACCGATCATGAACCGACGGCGGCGAATCTGGGCGATCGTCTTCATCGCACTCATCCTCACGCTCGCCCTCTCGAGTGCGGCATTCACGGCTGGATTCGTCGTGGGCCACACGAACGAAACCCCTACCACGGTCTCGACGCAGCCGACCAGCGTTCCCGATAATTTCAGCGTCTTCTGGGAAGCCTGGAACCTGGTTCAGCAGAACTACGTCGACCGACAAGCGGTCGATTCCAAGAAGATGACCTACGGCGCCATTTCGGGCATGCTCAGCGCGCTCGGCGACGAAGGCCACACGCGATTCCTGACACCGGACCAGCTCAACGATGAGCAGCAATCCCTCTCCGGACAGCTCGAAGGAATCGGGGCGGAGATCACGACACGTAATGGTCAGCCAACCATCGTGGCGCCAATTCCTGGCGCTCCCGCGCAAAAGGCCGGTATCCTGCCCGGCGATGTCATTCTGAAGGTGGATGGCAAGGACGTGTCGAACATGACGCTCGACGAGGTGGTCAAGCTGGTTCGTGGGCCGGCCGGCACAAAGGTCACGCTCACCCTCATGCACCCGGACGCCAACGCGCCGACCGACATCACCATCGAACGGGCCAAGATCACGGTACCGAGTGTGACCTGGTCGATGCTGCCCGGCACCACCTACGCCCATATTCTGATCAGCCAATTCGCCAGCAATGCGACGGCTCAGTTGGTCTCAGCCATCAATGACGCGCAGCAGGCTGGCGCCACCGCCATCGTGCTCGACCTGCGCAACGACCCGGGCGGACTCCTCGACGAAGCGATCGGAGTGACCACACAGTTCGTCAAAGAGGGGAACGTGCTGCTGGTTCAGGACGCCAAAGGGAATAAGACCCCCATGACGGTGCGGGGCGGCGGTAAGGCGTACAACATTCCGATGATCACGCTGATCAACGCGGGAACAGCGAGCTCGTCCGAGATCGTCGCCGGGGCGCTGCAGGATCACGATCGCTCGAAGATGATCGGCGACACGACCTTCGGCACTGGCACCGTCCTATCGACCTACCACCTGAGCGACGGCTCGGCCATCCTGCTTGGCACCGAGGAGTGGTTGACGCCCGACGGTCGACAGATCTGGCACAACGGGATCACACCCGACATTCAAGTCTCGCTGCCGGATGGGGCCACACCGCTGACGCCGGAGCAAGAGACCAACATGACGGCCGATCAGCTGCAGAAGAGTCAGGATGCGCAGTTGTTGCGCGCGATCCAATACTTGAAGGACAACAGCGGATCATAGGCGGTCTCTTCAAACGCATCGCGGAGAACATCGGGCCTGGACGCAGTTCGTCCGGGCCCGATCTCGCATTGCTGGGGCATTCACCGGAGGCTGATGAGTCCGGCCGGAGTGGGGCTGAATCCGCAGGCGTCGTAGAAAGGCCGGACGCGGGGCTCGAAGTCGACGTGCATCCACGAGCAGCCACGCTCGCGCGAAACGTCGGCCGCCCGCTCGACCAGGTTCCGTCCGATGCCGCGATGCTGGAAATCGGGATGCACGGTCGGCTCGAGCAGGAACGCATGGATGCCCCCATCCCAGGCAACCCGCACGAAACCGATAAGACTGTCTTGGTGATAGGCACCGAGGACGGTCAGCGCATGACTCAGCTCGGATGTGAAATCGTACGCCGGGTTGTGATGGGGCCAGGCGGCCGAATAGAGCGGGCTAAGGACCTCGTTCGTCAGCGGCGGATCAACCCGATAGTCGATCTCCACAACCTGCTCCTCTCCGCTCTTCCTGAGCCGACACGCTACTGCAGATCGATCGTCAGCTCTTTGCCGTGTCCAAGCAGACTTTCAAGAAAGCTCGGATTGAAGACCAGTCGAAGATCCGTGGCATCGACCGGCACCAGGTAGGCGACCTCTCCATGAATCGAGCCCAGTGCCGGAATCGTGTCCGGAAGCTGCGTCGTGCTGAAGTCAGTCGATGGCGTCACGTCCGCATCGAGCGGATAGCTCGTTCCCTGACCATCCTTCACCACGAGCTGCGCGGCGGCCGAAATGCGGTCGTTGCTGGAGTCGGTCGTCTTGATGGTCAGGTCGAGGACGAGGAACTTCATACCATCCGACGGTTTGATGCCATTGAGATCGGCGGGATAGAGCACTCGATCGACCGAGAGGATGTAGCTGCCGATCGGCGCGGGCACGCCGACAAGAAAATGTCCATTCTCCCCTGGCGTCGCCACTCCGCTCTCGAGCGCCGCCGAACCTCCACCACACGCTGCAAGAATCGGCACGAACGCAAGCATGAGGAGGGCGGGAAGGACTACCAACCTGAACCGCACGGATGCTGACTCCATTCGACACAACGACATCGTGTAACACGCTTCTCCATTGTCGACCGTACCGGCGCTCGGTTTCCGGAGCTCCGGTTCCAAGGCGGACCAAGTATTGCACTGACGTGAAGAGGTGGCTGCGAGAGATCGTCGCGGCGACTACCGAGTAGGGGGTGGACAGGTGGCGTCCGTACGGTGCATGATAGCGTCACACCGCCCGGTACTGTCCGAAAGAACAGGCGAGATACCGCCTGCTTGATCATTGGCCTGATAGGGCCAAAAAGGCTATATTTACGCTGAAACAGATGCGCGCCGCGAGTCGTCTCGCGGAGGGATTCCGATTCGGAGCGGGACCATCGAACAGCTAGTCACACAATACGGGGTGTATATCGTCGCCCTCCTCATTTTCGTGGGGGAGCTTGGTATACCCACCGGAATTCCCGCCGAGATCGCCCTACTGGTCGCCGGCAGCTACGGCGTCCATTCCTTCACCGGATTGGTTGCGGCGGTCGCGCTTGTCGTGGCGGCTGACATGCTCGGCACCATCACACTCCATCTCGTAGCGAGAACGGGTGGCTCACGCCTTCTCAACAAGGTGATGCAGCGGTTCGGCAGACGCAGTGAAGCGACGGTCGATCGCTGGCGCGCGCGCATGGGTGGGCATGATTTGCTCGTGGTTGGCGTTGGGCGCAGTCTCCCGCTCGTCCGCATGTATTTCTCGATCGGCGCCGGGCTCCTTCGCATTCAGTTTCGCGATTTCGTGATTGGCGCCGTTCCGGGAGCGATGATTTGGGTCGGAACGCCGATCGTGCTGGGCTACTACTTGCACGCCGACGTACAGCGGTTTGCCGTTGAATACGCTACGATCTCTCACCTGATCTTCATGATTCTGCCGACGCTCAGCCTGGCCGCCGTCGCGATGTGGTGGGTGCGCCGAGGTCATACGCGCTGGAGTCAGCTTCGCCGCGGTCGCTCGGCGATCGGCATCCTGATCGCCTCGGCCGCATTCGTGATTCTGGTGCGGACGGTGATCCTGCACGGCGAGCTCCTCGTGCAGGGAGTCGAGGTAGTGCAGCACACGGTTCTGACGACCTGGGTCATCGGGCTCGGGGCCGCCGCGCTGGCGCTTTTGGCTCTCTCTTTCAACGACTTGCGCATCACCTACCGACGTCGCGATTGGAATCAGCCGGCGAACAATGAAGCGGCCGCTGAGCTAGCGACGACCGCCATCTGGCTGGCGCTGGTCATTGGAACTGGGTCGATCGCCATCCTCCTGATCACCCACTACGCCCTCTTCTAAAACACGGTTGAGCCAGATCTCGAACGTCCACCCGCGGTGTGGTTCGACTGGCTGTTTCTTGCGTTGCGCATCGTCCCAGAGTGGCTCTCGACCGTCAGCTCTCTACGGCTCACACTCGACTGAGTGATATTCCGTGCGCGAGAAAGGGCAGGTCATGCGAGTCAATGGCGCCGAACGTGACGACGTTGAGGATGCGATTCGAGCCGTCTTCGACGCTCAGACGGCCAAATGGGGCGCACCACTCCTCAACCACACCCTCTACGCCCGTCGCCCGCCAATCTTCCGCGGCGTACGCGCCATGTGGGGCGGACTCGATCGCTCCGGGCTGATCGACGGCACGCTGGCGTCGCTGGTCAACGTCCGTGTGGCGGCACTCAATGGCTGCGTCTTCTGACAGGACATCAACGCCGCCGTAGGCGGTGAACTAGGCGTTCCCGATGAGAAGTTCGCGTCACTGTCGATGTACGCGACGAGCGACTTGTTCGACGAACGCGAACGTGCCGCCCTGCAATACGCCGACCACATCACCATTAGTGACCTCGACGTCGACGACGCCCTCTTCGATCGTCTACGCGACTGGTTCGACGAGGATGCCCTCATCGAACTGACCGCCACCATCGCCTGGGAGAACGCGTCGAGCAAGTTCAACCGCGCGCTGCGGGTGCCGTCGCAAGGGCTTGTGGAGTCGATGAAGGGGCGCCGAAATAAGAGGTGGCGCGATTCGTGAACGACTTTGGATGACATCTCTACAGAATTGACGTGGATGGACGAAGCCCGAGCAGAGTTCAGTCGTTGTGTAGATGCAACCCGATTGAGCGCACACTCAAACCAGTCACTCACACGACCTCAACGGGGAGCTGCGTTCTCCTGACGTCGCGTCGTCGCCAGCCCGGCTAATCGACAATCTGACGCCGCCGCACCAAGCACGCGTCCCGGCGTTTCGGATTATCGACCTACCCGCCACATCCGAGACGATTCGCGGTTCAGGCGAGTACCTGAAGCGGTCGATCCGCCGGCTTTGGTCGCCACAGTTGAGCGCAGCTTGCTAGACTGTCCCCATCATGCCACCAGGGGGCATCAGTTGACGCCGGACACAATCCAATCGAGCCAGGCAGCTTTGGCCTGGGGGCGTACGGATCAGTGCCGGCCAATCCAGAAGGAACTGCCGTTGCGCCGGTGTCTCGTCCTGTCCGTGGTCCTCCTCCTGGTGGGCGCGACACTCCCCAGCGTCGCCGCGGCATCGCCCGACTTCGCCGACAGCGCCTTCGAACAGGTCTGGACGCACACCGATGCACCGGTCCTGAGTGGCAGTGCTTCGCGTACCTGGTTCTGGGGACCGGAAGCCAACAGTGGCCCGTTGTATGAACGCTATCTCGAATCGCCCGGACAACAACGCCTGGTGCAGTACTACGATAAGGGGCGCATGGAGATCATCGACCCGAACGGGGACCCCTCCAGCCCCTGGTACGTCACCAGCGGACTCATCGATCGCGAGCTGATCAGCGGCCGCATCCAGATCGGCTCCAACACGTACCTCGACACCGGATCGGGCGCCAACGTTCCGATCGCAGGCGATCCGGACAACGTCTTCCCGACCTACAACGATTTCCAGCCCATCATCGATGTGAGCCAGACGGACAAGACCGGGAAGTACGCGACGACGGTCCTGCTGCCAGACGGAACGACCACCAAGCCGGATGCCTCCACCGATCCAAATGCGCAATACGCACACTACGTCACCTACTCTGGAGCGGGAGACGCCACCGTCGGTTACAACATTCCGCAAGCCTTCTGGGATTTCATGACGCAGGCGGGCATCCGTTCAACAGGACGGTAGCCTCGTCAATTCCGACCCGCTCTTCGACTGGCTCTTCGTGCTGGGCTACCCGATCTCGGACCCGGTCTGGGTGAATGTCAAACTGCAGGGCGTCGACCAGTGGGTACTGGTTCAGCCGTTCGAGCGTCGCGTTCTCACCTATACGCCGTCGAATCCGACGGCCTGGCAGGTCGAGATGGGCAACATTGGACTTCACTATTTTCGCTGGCGCTACGCCAACACACCGCAGGTGAGCCTCAATGGCGATGCGGCGTACCTTGCCATGCAGCCGGGAGACGAATGGGTCTTCGGCACGTCAGACAACATCGATCGAACTTGGAAGATCAACGGCGTGACCGACGGTTTCACGGCCGGCGCTCAGCTGATTGCACGGCAAGAGCAGACCAGGGATGGCAGCCAGACCACCTATTGGAGCGTCACCCAGGCTGGGCTCGACCTATACGGGATCGACACGCGGGATACGGACGGCAACCTCACCAACACGACCGTCTACTGGCCTCCGGTTCACTATTTTCCCAATCACGATCCGTATATCGGCCAATCCTGGTCGACCGAAACGACGGCGATCTCGAGTACCGGTCCGCCACGATTGATGACCGTGTCGATTCAGGTGGTCGCCTGGCAACAGGTCAGCACGCCGGCCGGATTGGCGTACGCCTGGAAGATGTATGTTGTGGAATGGACCGGAACCGACGCCACGCATCCGGACCAAATATCGATGACCACCTGGTTCGCCCCCAAGATCGGGACGATGCAGTGGTTCTCGAACGGTTTCGCGGCCCAGCTGAAATCGGCCACGACGCTGACTCTGAATTAGGACGAGAAGAGATACGATGTCCGACACGCCGTCATCACGCTTGCTCGCCAGTACGCAAGAGATCCGGCAGCGGATCCTGACACACCCGTTCGTGCGCGGCATAGGCGAGGGCACGCTGCCAATCGAGCCGTTCGCGTATTACGTCCGTCAGGATTACATCTATCTGCTCGAATACAGCCGCGTCCTGGCACTCGGCGTTGCTGGCGCGCACGACCTCGAAATCATGGAACTCTTCGCCGAGCTGGTACACGCCACGCTGCACGTCGAGATGGAGCTACACCGGGGCTATTGCGAGCGTTTTGGCGTCACGCGCACCGATCTGGAGACGACGCCAGCGTCCCCCACGACCCACGCCTACACGCGCCATCTCCTCTCGGTCGCCTATGGCGGCACCACGGCCGAACTAATGGCCGCCCTGCTCCCCTGCCAGTGGGGTTATTGGGAGATCGGGCGTGAACTGGCGGATGCGGGGTTGCCCTCCGACCAGCCGCTCTACGCTGAGTGGATCGAGATGTACAGCACGGCCGAATACGGCGAACTGGCCGAGCGGCTGCGAGAGACGTTCGACGGCGTGGCTGCACGCGCGTCGAGCGATGAGATGGCCCGCATGGCCGAGATCTTCCTCGCTTCGAGTCGCTACGAATACGCCTTCTGGGACGCCGCTTGGCGCCAGGAGGCGTGGCTGGTGTAGGCAACGCATGTAGGGACTGCGTACTGTCCTGGTAATGCGAGATCCGTTCGAATGTGTTGACACGTCGCGGCTGCTCGTGTTGGTTACGATTGAGGTGGTCTCGTAGCTACGACAACAGAAACAGCAGCGTGTTGTGCTGGACATCGGGGCTGACCGTGTTGAGGTGATTCGTCATTCTGCGGATCAACTCCCCGACATGCACGCGGTCCGAGATGATGATCCCGCAATGCTCCCGGTGGCGTGCCTTCCACTCTCGTTCAAGCCTCATGTAGTCAGCGATGTTGTGAGTAAACATTGCCCTTCCTACTGACGCGGCATATGCGAGCTGCCGCTCGTCGTTGTGGCTCTTGTGAGCATTGCCAGCATCGCGAGTGCTGATCGTATCGTAGCCCAACACGAGGAGCGCCGATGCGAGGTCTACGTCGACGTCCTCATCGGTGTAGACCTTGATCCCGAGTCCCGTCATGCGTGTGCGAGGAATTGCTCGAGGGCTTTTTGGTGGCGCCGAATGTCAGCGTCAACCAACGTGGGGTTGTCGTTGTAATACGCTACCGCAGCGTCGATCTCCACAGGGTCGAGGTACGAAAGCGCTCGCCGCACTTCCCCAATATTGTTGTCGTGGATGCGAAGCAGCTCGACCACGCTGCGCACCGGGGTGCGGGTGCCCCGAATGATCGGTGCGCCGCCCTGAACGCCAGACTCCATAGTGATATAGCGGTCGTACCATGCGGCCATGTTTGAGTCTCCAGAAGCTCAGCTTGGTGCGTATCTCATAGCGCACCGAAAGCTATGCCAGTTCTGTTGCTCTTAGAATATCACGCTACCGTGACGACCTTTCTTGCCTGAATAGGTCAAAGGTTCGGGTTCTGCTTGTATGAGTCCGCATCGGGATGACCATTCACGCCGACGTCCACCGCGGTGAGGATCGGAGCAGGCAAAGTAGAGTATCGGTCGCGCTACGCATCTCTTGAGCGCTCACGAAAGGCACAAGCTCAATCGCAGCAATCAATCCACCTACCGCGGCACGCCCACCGCCATACCTTCGAGGAAGGGATAGTCACCGCCGTGGCGGATGCCGTCGTCATCGACGAAGACCGCCGCAGGTCGCGCGAAGTAGCCCCGATAGCCGGACCCGGGTCCACCGGCGTTGATGAATTCGTGGACGGCATCGACGCGGTGCCCCAGATCGCGGAGTCCTGCAAGCACGTTGGCGTCGATGCGGTCGTCTGCCAGGATGGAGTTCTGCGACGCGTCGATGCGCGGCGCTGAGACCGCTGCCTGCACCGGCATCCCGAAGACGAGCGAGTTGAGCGTCGCCTGACTGACCGCGTTGCTGATCTTGCGTGAGCCGGGCGCTCCCACAGCCAGCACGGTGCGGCCATCCTTGCGCGCGATGATCGGCGTCATGTTGGCCACCGGCCGCTTGCCCGGCGCGACGCTGTTCGGTGCACCACTGCCGGGATCGAACCACTGCGCGGCGCAGTTCATCACCACGCCGGTGTTGCCGGCCACGCCCAATCCCGACCAGCCACCGATCAGTGTGTGCGTCATCGAGACGGTGTTGCCCGCGGCGTCGACCACCGAAATGTGCGTTGTGCCGCCGCCACCGGACTGACGACCGAACGGCGCAACTCCGACCTCACCCGGCAGAGCCTTCGTCATGGCACGTGATGGGTCGATTTGGGCGCGCCGATGTTCGAGATAGGCGTCCGAGAGGAGCGTCTCGACCGGCACGTCGACGAAGTCTGGATCTCCGAAATACGCGTCACGGTCGGCGAAGGCCAGCTTGAACGCTTCCGCCATGACGTGCAGCGATTCGATTGAGTTATGTCCCATGGACTTCAGACCAAATCCCTCAAGCAGCTTCAGCCCCTGGACGGTCATCAAGCCGGGACAGGGAAGAGGTCCGGTCAGCAGGTCGTAGTCCCCGAAGCGCGCGCTGAGCGCGGGGACGACCGTCGCCTGATAGGACGCCATGTCCTCCATCTCCAGCAACCCGCCGTGTGCCGCGACAAAGTCGACGATCTCACGTGCTACCGGACCCGTGTAAAACGCCTCCGCTCCGTTTCTGGCAATGAGGCGGAGCGTCTGCGCCAGATCAGTCTGACGTAGGACGTCGACACCATGAGCCATGCCGGGATCCCCATCGACCAGAAAGATTTCGGCGGATTTCGGATTGGCGCGTAGACCTTCCAGCTCTTGTAGAAGACGAAGCGCGAGGACCCAGTTGAGCGGCATGCCGTTCTCAGCGATGTCGATGGCCGGCGCCATTACCTGCTCCAGCGGCAAGCTGCCGAAGCGTTCGAGCGCGGTCGTCAAACCGCCGACCGTCCCTGGCACCATGGCCGCCAGACCACCCTTGAACGCGATTGACGTGCGAGACTTCAACGCCTCCGGCGTGGCCTTTGCGGCCGCCCGATTGCTGAAATCGACGAACGTGGCCCGTCCGTCTGCGCCGTGATAGACGAGGTAGCCACTACCGCCGATGCTGGTGTTGTAGGGCTCCATGACGTTCATCACCCAGGCGGCCGCCACCGCCGCATCGACGGCATTGCCTCCTTCGGCCAGCATGCGCGCCCCTGCCAGGGCGGCTTCGTCCTGTTTGGCGACGATCATCCCGCCATCCGAGCTCGCTCCGGTCTTGTCCATCACCCAGCGTGATCTGGTGAACGTCATGGTCGTCGTCTCCTTTAGCTGGCGGATACGTTGCTCGAGACTCTCGTTTGAGAACAATGAATCGCCCAGGTCGGAACGTCAATCCGTCGCCGGGCCGCATCGTCTTCACGGTGTCACCCGCAATACAGATAGAGGCTTTCCTGCTGGCGCTGAGCCAGTTGGGCGCTATGGCTCCTCAAGCCCAGGCGTTCTGGCATCGCGATGAGATGGAGTTGGTTGGGCCGCCCCTTTCCGTGGCACCGGCATGACAATACGGTCATCAGTTCGGTCGAGACAGCTGATGTGGCGAGATTCACGTTTGTCGTGAGTGTCTGATTCGGTGACGACGCGAAGAGAGGCAGGCAGATTTCCCGAACGGTCACCCCTGCAGGAATTGACGTGGTAGAGTGGGTTTGGTATGAAGAATGCTCACGAGTCCCCATCCGACGAGGACGAGGAAACTCCGGGGAAACCGGGAAAGGAGCACCCATGCGGGACAGTCTACGACCACGTTTTTGGGTTGAGTCCGTGCTGGCGTCGGCAAGCTTTCTGTTTGCCGTGCTGACGCTGGTGTGGAAGGACTGGATCGAGATCGTCTTCCGTGTCGATCCGGACCAGCACAGCGGATCGCTCGAAATGTCAATCGTGCTGGTCGCGATCGCCGTCACCGTCACCTTCGCCATCCTGGCGCGGGTCGAGTGGCGTCGTCGTTCGACTGCCGCGGCCTAAGACATCGATCGCCGGCGACTGACTATTCTTCTGCGTCGCCGGCGATATTTTTCCCCTCGCAACAACAATTTCCGCACACCGGTTAGACTGTTACCATGCTCCACGACAGCCCTGGAAAGCCTGTGGCTCGTTTACTCCATCGAGCTGAAGGGATGTGACCACCGATGCCTGAGTCGACCTGCAATGTCCACAAGCTCATCGCCGACGTGGCGCTCCTATCTGGGGACCGCATCGCGCTGGTCCGCTATGCTCGCTCGGGTGATTATGACGGATCAGACCGGCTGGTTTCTGCCGGACGACGAATTGAAATTCCTCGAGCATCCGGAAGACGCGGCAAAACGAATTCTGCATGAGCAGTTGGGCGTGACCAGTCTCGCGCTCCGCCTCGATCACATCGAGTCGTTCCAGGGCAACGACCGGAGCTGGCATCTGGTCTTCCACTTCGTCGCCGAGGTTAGCGATCCGGGCGACATCCAGGCGGGCGCGGGCGTCTCGTCACTTCAGTGGTTCTCGCTGGGCCAGTTGCCGGAGCGGAAGGACGTCGCGCATCATGGCTGGGCGTTGGACGTGATCGCCAAGATCACGGCGAATCGCGTGTCGAGCGCGCCATCGTTGCGACTGATAACGGGAACGGAAATCAGCGCGTGACAGATGCATCAAATAGGCCGACACGCCTGCTGCTAGTGCGGCATGGCGAGTCGACATCGAATCGTCAGAAGGTCATCTCAGGCTGGTCGACCGACGTCGTGTTGACCGAGCTGGGACGCCAACAGGCAGCCCGCACCGGAGAGGCGCTCAGCCGACGTCGAGTCAATCGACGCCCTCTTCGCCAGCCCACTGCCGCGTGCCTGGGAGACGGCGACCATCATTGGCGAGGCGATCGGGATGGCTCCGGTCGCGGTCGACGACCTGCGCGAGATTAACGTTGGGTCGGCTGTCGGGGCGCCGCTGGCCGGTCTGCGCTCGCTGTTTCCTCAGCTGCAGGATCAGGTCGAGGGAAACAGCTTGCACATCCCGTGGCCCGAAGGTGAGAGTCACGCCCAGCTTCGCGAGCGAGCTCTGCAGGCCGTCGAGACGATCACGAAAGACCATCCCGGCAGGACGGTCGTGGCGGTGGCCCACGGTGGACCCCTCGCATGGATCGTTACCATGCTGGCCAGCGGCGACGAAGCCACCTATCAGCAATGGCGCCATAGCAACTGCGCCATCAGCGAGCTGCTGGTCCAGATTGGACCGGAAGGCCTCGCCGCGACCTTGATCCGTTTCAACGATTGCGCCCATCTGGACGAGAACTAGCAAGCTGTCATGTCTCGCGGAAATGTTCTTCTGAGCGAAGGCGAACCCGAAAGAGAATCGGCGCTGAAGTCGGTCAACTTCAGCGCCGAGAACGCATTGATTGCCATGAGACGGAGATCTACAGCGTCGTAGCTACCGCCGTGTCAATGGTGAGCTGACTGGCACCGCCTGAGATCTCGATGTCATAGCGGTCGGTCGCCCCTTCGTAGTCGGGACCTTCCCAGCGCATGTCGCCGCCAAGAGCGCCAAACTGTTGAGCGTCGAGCCGCACCTGACTGGCTCCGTTGTGTACGTGGATGCGGGCCGGAACGCCTTCGGGACGGTGAATCGTCACCTGACTCGCGCCCGCGCCGACGCGTACCGGAACCGTGCCAGAAGGGCGCGGCAACGTCACCACGACCTGACTGGCGCCACCCTTGACGCTCAGTGACTCGATCTTGACCGTGCTCAGATCGACACCGACGTGCGACGCGCCCGCGCGGATCTCCACCTGCCAGGGGATGGTCGTGTTGAGCCGCACCTCACCCGCCGTGCGCATCAGCCAGCCAAGCTGCCAGGGGAGCGAGACGTTGACGCGAATCTCGCCGATGGAGTGCATGCTCCACTCGAAGTGCGGCCGGTTGCGGTGCTTGATGGTGACGGTGTTCCCCTGCACGTTGACATTGGGTGCCGTCCCCTCGAAGCGTGCGCGATACAGATCCGCAAGCGTCGTGTCGCCGCGAATGGCGACGTTCGAAGCTCCCGAGGCGAAAACGAGCCGGGCGTCCTTCAGATCGTTGAGGGGCGCAGCGAATTCGCCGTCCCCCAATCCATCGTCGGACGACCGCAGCTTCGCCGTCTCCTCCAGCCCGAGCTGATTCATGCGGCTGGCGAACTCGGTAATGAGCGCGAGCTCTTTATCGGTGTAGCGAGAGATCAGACGGGTAGTCTCGCGCGAGATCGACTCGAAGAGTGGGGTGATCCGCTCCCGGGCCGTCTCCGGCACCGGCTGCACGATGACGCGACGGCGATCGCTCGCGTCCTGTTCACGCCGCACGTAGCCCGCCCGTTCCAGGCGATCGATGACGCCGGTGATGGCCCCGGTGGTCAAACCGGTCAGCTCGGCGAGCTGACCCGCCGTCAACGCGCCGGTCTCCCCGATGATGCCGAGACACTCCAGATCAGTCGGATTGAGGTCCAACCGCTCGGCCACCGCCTGGCTGAACATGACCGACTGTGCGCTGATGCGTCGCATTTCCCGATCGAGGGTACGAATTAGGGCGTCGCGATCGGAACTGTCACTTGACATGGTCTCCTCCATGATTTATCTTAGTTCATGAGATACTTAGTCGATGGTCTTTCATGAATACGAAAGCATCTCACACCAAAATTATAGCAGCCCTTGGACGGCGGTGGAAGTAGGCGGTAATGGTGGTTCAGGAGATCGAACAGACGAGTCAGCGCAAACGCATCGAGGAAGCTGGTCGCGAGCCGTTAGAAACGCCCATCACGCCCGCCGGGTTTGACCTATCAAAATCGAGTCGCTCCACAAGTAACTATTGGAGCCTCTTCGGGTTCTTAACAGAGGGCTGGCGCCGAGCAGCGGTCGGACGCCAGTCTGAGACTCAGAATGACACGCCAATCG
Organism: uncultured Chloroflexia bacterium; assembly: GCA_963815715.1. Classification (GTDB taxonomy): domain Bacteria; phylum Chloroflexota; class Chloroflexia; order Thermomicrobiales; family Thermomicrobiaceae; genus CALAGB01. The sequence goes on from CAWFHU010000003.1 coordinate 905,777, forward strand.
AGCCGCCGCGGTTCCGCCCGACTGACGGATGGACGGCTCCGTGAATGAATCGCCAGGCGGCACCACGAAAGGCAGCCAATCTCCTATGACTACGGCAGTGCACCACCGCTATCGTCGCTTCGAGATGCGATTCCAGAGTCCTCCGATGGACACCACCGACGTCCCGTCGTCAAACGGCGACAGTCTCCTCACACCCATGACGAGATCCAGTGCTAAGCGAGACATCGAGACCGATTCGTCACCTGAGGTGGAATCCGGCCACTTCGTGCGCCAACCGGTGAAGATCCACCTAGTTCCTCGTCGGAGACTGGTTCGCTGAGATGGGAGACGCCCGGCAGTTGCCGGTCGCCATCCCAAGCAGCATCGCGACCACGGCGCCCTGGCTACAAGATCTCGAGCGCGTCCAGGTTGGGCGTCGGAGGCAGCGGCGACGACGTCTCCTGCTGATACCAGAAGGCGGTCGAGGCTATGTCGTCCCGCAGCGGCAGATAGCGTCGTCCCGAGCGCCAACCGAGCGCCTGGATCGTAACGCGCAGATCGGACTCGAAGCGGATCGGATCCATGATGTGCCAGCGATACATCCCGAAGCGCTGCTGACTGCGATAGAGCCCATCCGGCCGCAAGATCTGGTGCAGACCCAGGAACGGCGTGCTGAACGACGGTGTAGCCCTGGCCAGGCACGTCGAAATTCCAGGCGCCACCGAAGTAGTCCTCGGTTCCCGTGCCGCAGATGGTCGGGAACTCCACATCACCATCGAGAAAGAATTTCATTTCTCCTTCACCCCACCATCCGATGCTGTTGCTGCCCCAGGCCAGGTAGGTCCCGACGTAGTGCCCGCTCCCCGCGACACCATCGAGAATCGTGTGGTCGGTCTTCTCGTCGAGCGGGTTGCTGCGCCGCCACTGGGCATGGAAGTAGGCGAGGTCGTCGGGGACATCGGTCAGCGCATAGGTGACCTGGTAGTAGACGGTCGATTCCTGATCCGAGAGGTTTTCAAGCGTGACGCGGGCGGCAGATCGGAACGGCATCTCCCAGTAGGAGTTGCAGCCGCCATGCGGGTTGACCGCGACCGGCAGGGACGAAACCTGGCTGAACTCGCCCCAGCCGTTGCAGAAGAAGTCGCCTACCGGAACTTCCACCGCCGGGCGTTCGTCGCCCTCCCAGAAGAAGCGCAGCAGGTGGGTGCGCCAGTTGCGTGGATGCGTCGTCAGCCAGATGTGCTGAATCGCGCCCTGCCCGTTGATCTCCGCCAGCGTCGCCGTCTCACCGGGTGCGATGTGGATGCTGGGCGAGACTTTCCAGCCCTTGCCAAGATCCCGTGCCGCATCGGCGCCGGTTCCTGTAGTCGCCATGCCCCCCTGGCCCTTTTCGCCGTTGAAGTTCTCGGGACTGATCGAGCGCGTGCGGGCCACGAGAGTCGCGCCAGATTCCCGAGCCCCATACCCAAGCCACTGAAACCGGTCATGCCCAGCCCCTCCGCTCGCAAATACACCGCCGAATCGCAGGCTGACGATAAACCGGGCTGGAGCGCGCCGCAAGATGGGGTATGGGGAGAATCCCGGGCGCCATGAATGTCGCCCCTACGAAAATACGTGTGGTTCTGCGCCGTAGGGGCGACATTCATGGCGCCCAATGGGTCAAGGGTCGGAACCAAATGACCAGATCAGCCACGGACGGCCGAATAGGCCAATCCATCTCGCTCAGCTGATTGGCGGAGCGGCCGTGGACGGCATGGCGGCGTGATAGTCGTCACCGCCGAGCGAACGGATCATGATGGCGAAGATGATCGTCAGATAAAGCATGCCGCCACCGACCCACATCAGCAGTCCGGCGTACTCCTGATCCGCCAGCGGCGAAAGTCCCCAGAGGGACTGGGCATTGGCGTAGAAGGGATAGAGCAGCGAGCCGTCGAGGGAGAGGATCGCCCCCAACGCCTCGGCCACCAGGCCGGTGAGAAAGATCGAGCCCAGGGCAAAGCCCATTCGCAGCTTATGGTGGCGCGGCACCGGCTCGATGATCGGCCACCAGTAGATCAACGCGGCGCTCAAGAAGGCCAGGTGTTCAAGGTCATGAATCAATGGGTGCGAAAGCGCGGCGTCGTACATGGTGGGGACGTGCCAGAAGATCATCGTGACGTTGAAGATCAGGAAGACGACCAGCGGATGGCTGATGAAGGTGAGCACTGAACGCACCCAGGTCCGACGAAGCACGGTCTTGATGACCGGTCCGCTGCGTCGTGGCGAGATCGCCTGCAGCACGAGCTGCACCGGGCGTCCCAGCCAGATCATGGGACCGGCGATCTGCAGCAGCAGCAGGTGCTGCGCCATGTGCATGAAGAGCGAGTTTTCGTTGTAGACGTCGAAGGGTCCAAGGAGCGCGATGGCGATCGAGAGGATGCCGCCGTAATACCAGACGGCGTGACTGATCGGCGGTTGGCGTCGTCCCAGGAGCTGAACCCGACGCCAGGCGAGCCAATAGCCCAGGCTGGCCAGCACCAACCCGATGAAGACAGGCGGATCGACAGCCCACGAGAGAAGGAACGGACGGTTCTCGATCGACGCATGCAGGAGCGGAACGAACATCGCTAGACGGACCTCAATTCCCGGTCAGAGTGATTCCCCGTGGCATCGTCAGCCACCCCGACGCGTATTGAATCACAGCGATCCTCAGGCTGGGCAGTGATCATTCAGGGAGAAGCACGCGCAAATCACGCGAAATCCTGGCAATCACGCCGGGAAAATCCCTGCCCAAGTGGTCGGCGTGACCAGCAACGGCTTCTCCATCGCCGACCCAAACGATGCCGGTTTGCTGGACGTCGTTGGGTTCGACACGTCGACGCCGGAGATCATCCGCGCCTTCTCATAGGCGCTGACGGACAACAAAACGGGCGGAGATCATGCGATCTCCGCCCGTTTGTCTGTTTCAGATCAGCCGTGGAGCATCGGCTCGCCGGTCTCCAGCAGCGTCTTGAGCCCACTCAGTACGAAGCTCCAACCGCCACCGGCCCCCTGCTCCTCGTTCGCACCGGAGACCAGTTCGGCGAGCATCGGAGCGCCGGAGAGCTCGTGCGTCACCGTGAGCCGTGAGACGCCGCCCTGGCTCTCCGAAATCTCGTAGGTCACGCGGGTGAACCCTTCCGCGGCAACGCGAGGATCCATGCACATGCGCCAGGTCTGCACCAGCTTGTGCGGCGCGTCGGCCTCAAGCACCTCGCCATCCACCATCACGTCCGGTACCTCAAAGCCCATGGCCGCGCCAGCTTGCTGCATCTCCGGTGAGCTCATCGCGCGGTAGGCACCTCCCGCACGAAGCTCGTAGTCGGCACGCCCGCCGTAGCCATAGCGCTCGGTCCATTCCGGTTGGGTGATCGCATCCCAAATCGCCTGCGGCGTGGCTTTGATGTAGACCCGATAAACCTGCGTCGTCGATTCGCGGTCAGCCATGTCGATGGTCCGTTCCCTTCTCGAGGTCATGCTTGAGCTCCGACAGCGCCGACACCCGGCGCTCGTTGTACTTGTCGATCCAGCGGTCGTGAATGAGACGGATCGGGACCGGGTTGAGGTAGTGCAGCTTCTCCCGGCCCGAGCGGCGAGTAACGACGAGCCCGGCATCTTCGAGGATGCGCAGGTGCTTCATGACTCCGAAGCGGGACATCTCCAGCTCGGCATCCAGCTCACTCAGCGTGCGGCCGTCACGCGTGAAGAGCAGGTCGAGCAAGAAACGTCTCGTTGGGTCCGCCAGCGCCTTGAACACGCGATCGTCATCATCCATGGTCGCATAATACGTGACCATATGGTCACATGTCAAGCAATAGATCTGGGATGAGTGTGTCAAACGGGTTTGCAGGGGAGCACCATGTGTGCTCCCGCATACGTTCGCCTCGTCTGCGACGGGAGGACACAAGGTCCTCCCCTACAACAGCGGACAAGGTTGTTGTTGCCGTGTTTATGAGGGTCCTCCGGGAAGCGCACCGAGCTGTCGCAGTTGCGAGAGGACGTCGACGACTCCCCAGGTCTCGACAATGCGGCCATCAACGAAGCGGAAGATGAAGATCTCGTTGTATGCGATGGATTTGCCGGTGGGCGTGATTCCCATGTACTCGCCCTGATGGGTTCCGGTGACTCTGTTTCGGGAAACGACTTTGTCCCCTTCAGCGATCAAATCTTCGACCGCGACGTGGAGGTCAGGGAACGCCTGATGCAGCCTCCGAAAGACCTCCTTCAACAGATCCGGTCCGGTAGCTTCAATCGGTAATGGCGTGCGGACAATCGCATCCGAGTCGACGAGGTCATCGATGGTTTTCGAAATGACCTCCCAATCGCCGCTGCTCATGGACGCCTGAAAGCGTGTGAATGTGGCTTTGTTGCTTGCTATCTGGTCTGTTGACATGTTGTTTCTCCTCGGATCGACGTGTGGCGGCGTTTCAGTGAGCGCCGCATGTGCGCGGGGCTTGTCTCTGCTTGCTCACGAGCGACGTGAGGTCGCCGACTGGGCCAAGGTGTCTCAACTTGTCGGGGTTGGTGACCAAGCTGATGCTCCTGATCTGACCATCCAGGATATCGAGCGCCCACACGCCGATGAGACGTTGCTGATCATCGAAGAAGAGTGCCCCTGGGCCACCGTTGACTTCGACTGCGGCGCATCGACATAGCCGGAACGCGGGTAGGAGATCGAAGCCAGTCGACGAGCCGCCGGCGCGACAGGACTGCGTCCATGCAGTAGTGACTGCGCCAGCGCCGGAACCTTGCCGCCACCGTCCACGGTCAGCTCCGCGATCTGAGGCTGAGCAGGGTCTCGAGGCCGGCGAGATCGCCTTGCTCAGTGGCGGCGTAGAACCGTCGTGCCAACTCTTCGCGCTGCTTGCGCGTCGGTTGGAAGCGCGGCCGGCGCTGCTCGACATACTTCCTGGCGCGGGTCGCAAGCTGACGCACGTTCTCCTCGCTCTTGCCGACGATCGACGTGATCTCCGGATAGGCGTAGCCGAACACGTCGTGAAGCAGCAGCACGGCCCGCTGCTCTGGAGAGAGGCTCTCCAGCAGCACCAGCATCGCCAGCGACAGCGAGTCGGCCAGCTCCGCCTGCCGTGCTGGATCGTCGCTGCTGTCGGTGAGGATCGGCTCCGGCAGCCACGCACCGACATAGTGTTCGCGGCGGGCACGCGCGGAACGCAGCTCGTTGATTGCCAGCCGGGCGGTCACGGTGGTGACGAATGCGCGCGGCGATGCGATCCGCTCGCCCGCCTCCTCCGTCTGGTGTACTCGCAGCAGCGCTTCCTGCACGACGTCTTCGGCGTCAGATACGCTGCCTAGCATGCGATAGGCGACCTGAAACGCGACCGGCCGCAGTCCGTCGAGGAGTTGATCGCGATCGTTCATATCGCCGCTCATCTCTTTGGCTCAGAATCCAACCCGTTGTCGGATCAGGACGACGTGGATGCGGCCCGGACTCTCCTGATGAATCTCCAGGACCTTGCCGACCTGACTGTGCATACCGTACGCCTCGAGGACACGGGCATCTTCCAATTTGAGGCAATGCTCGTGGATCCGTTCGTGCGCGGCATCGAGGTCGGGCACCAGCTTCTGCGCTCCGACGACGAAGATGACATTGGTGGCGCCAAAGGCGTATGAGGCGAGCTGGCTGCCTGTCCCGGATGCGATGACGAGCGTTCCGTCGCGCGTTATGGCGTGGACGCTGCCCAGAGAAAACTCGGGCTGGCACATGATCGCCCTGATCTGCGGCATTTGGGTCGCCCGATCGAGCGCCAGCACTCTGGTACGCGCCGAATCGTACGGTCCACCGTTGTCGATCGCCTCCACGATCCCGGTCTCCTGCAACGTCATCGACGAATTGGTCACGACGGAAGAACCGGCTGGGATGCGGGCGAGGACCGCACGCCGCGCGGCGTCCAGGTCGTCGACGATCTCAACGCTGAATCCGCGCGATTCCAATCCGGCAACGGTCGCCGCGAGCGTCTCGTCTTCAGGCAGCGTGGCGAAGCGTTCTGACGTGATGGTCATAGGGTGTTGTCTCCTTGGCTATCGAGGAATCTTTGACACCCTTAAGACACGACAGCGGCGCGGATTGTGACAGCGAACCGCTGGGTGATGTGCGGGACGGGGATGTTTTGTAGGGGAGGACCTCGTGTCCTCCCAGCGTTAGTGCGCCAAAGAACCGGGAGGACACGAGGTCCTCCCCTACAATGCTTGCCGGATGTGCCTGCCGCTACTTGCTCAGCGCGGCGTCGATGGCGGACTTGATCGAGTCCCAGCCGGTATACGTGATCTCCTGGCCGTTGACGAAGAAGGTCGGGGTTCCGTTGATCCCCTGATTGGCCGCGGCATTGTCCGACGCCTTCACCTGATCCGCGGTTTGATGACCGTCGAAGCAGGTATTGAACTTCGACATGTTTAACCCGATTTCGTTGGCCATCGTCTTGAGACGCGAGCGAGAGAAGCCGCCGCTATTCTCCGCCTGCTGATTCTTGAAGAGCGTGTCGTGATACTGCCAGAACTGCCCCTGGTTATTGGCACAGGCAGCCGCCTCGGAAGCGTCGATCGACTCCTGCCAGCCGAAGGTCAGATCCTTGTACTCGAAGTAGACCTTGCCGGTGGAGATGTACTGCTGCATTAAGGTCGACTCATTCTGCGTCCAGAACTGATCGCAATACGGGCACTGATAGTTGGCCCACTCAACCACCTTTACCGGAGCGTTCGGATCGCCGAGTGTCTCTCCTTTGGCCTGGATACTACCGGTCGGATCTGGCGCGGTGGTGATGGCGCTGGTTCCGCCGCCGCCGAGACGTGGAATCAAGATCAGGCCCAACGCGATCACGATGGCGAGTCCGCCCGCACCGAACATGGTGAACTGCTTACGACGCTTTACCGCCTTCTCAGCCGCCTCTTTACGCTCGGTTCGCCGGCTACGACGCGATTTGCGGGTCTCCTCATTGCTCATACCTGAGTTGCTTCCTTCACTTCGATTCGCCCAACTGTTATGCTTACACCCGGTAAGCACTCAGTACTTACAGTGTGTAAGCATAATGAGTTCGATCTAGCGGGTCAAGGGTAGGTCGAGTCGAGCGAAGCTTAGGCAGGTGAGTAGACGATGGTGAGACGAATCGGCACCATTCGGCGCTTCGATCTGGATGAACGCGGGCTGTCGCGAGTCCTTGGCGAGCTGGAATCGCACATCTTGCAGGCAGTCTGGCAATTGGGTCAGGCGACCGTCAAAGAGGTGGCGGCGGCACTCGGTCCCGACGCACACGTCAAGACGGTGATGACGGTGATGAACCGCATGGCCGAAAAGGATCTGCTGCACCGTCAGCGACGTGGACGGCATTTCGTCTATAGCGCCTCGCTCGATCAGGACTCCTTCATGCAGCAGGTGGCCGATCGCGTGCTGACGGGGCTGTTGACCGACTTCGGCAGTCCGACGCTGGCGCACTTCGTTCAGGAAGTGAGCGTCGAGCAGCTCGCCGAGCTCGAGCGCCTGATCACCCAGCGACGTGGTCAGGAGGAATCGTGATGGGTGTTCTGGCAGCGCCGGCCCGAGCGTTTCGCCGTTACCGAGCCACGCTGAGCGCCTTGATAGTCGTGCTGACCGTGGCCATCTGGCCAAACCTCCTCTTCCCGCTCGCACGCGCGTACGTCGAGTTCAGCTTTCATCATCCAACCACCGCACCCATCTCCTATCGCTATCCACCGGTGGTCGTGGCCGCATTCCTCCTTTGGGCCAGCCCCATGATCCTCATCGCTCTCGTCCTTTCGGCACGACAGGTGATCGGGCAGCTGCGATTACACCGTCAAGCGCATGGCCGGCGGCGTGTCGCCGAGTCAGGATGGCTCTCCATTGCGACGCGCGCCGGCATCGCTGACCGCTTGATCGTGATCGAGGACGATGAGCCCTTCGCCTTTTGCTCCGGCTTTTTCAACCCGGCAATCTATCTCAGTGACGGACTGCTGGAGATGTTGGACTCGGCTGAAATCGAGGCCGTGCTGCGACACGAAGCGAATCACCTCCATCGCCGCGACCCCCTGCGCCTGTTCCTCGTTCAGCTGTTGCACCTGGCGTTGGCGCCGCTGCCGATCGTCGAGACGGTCTGCGATCGCGTGCGCATCGGCATCGAGCTGGCGGCCGATCGGGCCGCGCTGGCCAACGTGCCCATGCCCGCCCTGGCGGGTGCGGTGCTCAAGGTGGCTCGAGCCAGCTCGCGACCGACTCCGATCATTGCCGCCGGTCTGACGACCAGCGAAGCGCGCATCGACGCCTTGCTCGGACGGCCGGTGCAGGTGGCCTTCACACGCCGCGATGTGGTCGTGACCGGGCTGGTGCTGTTGACGTTGGCCGGCGTGGTAGCGCACCTCTGGTCGATCCAGCTCTGCCCCATCTGCCCAACGATCTGAGTACTTCCTGGACGGGCCAAAGACGAGCACCAGAGCCTGCTGACTTGTCCGGGCGATCCGCCATCCTGAAGGCTACTGCCCAGAATTGCTGTTCGCGCCGGGTCGCAGCAGCCGCATGCTCGCCACGAGCAGGAAGAGGAGCCAGAGGAGGTAGCCGATCAGCCCGACGCCGAGGATTGGGGACCCGTGGATCTCGGAGACCATTGGCGACGCGGCGACGCCGAGCAGCACCGCACCGACGACACATGCCCAGCCGAATCGTCGCGAGATCAGCCCAGTCAGCGCCGCTCCCCAGCCAAGACCTAACAACGCCCCACCGACCGCCATCAGGTTAATGGTGAAGACGGCATTGTGGAGCATCCAGATCGTCGACGTGAGCGAAGGATCATTGGCAAGCTGAGCGCGACCGGCTACCAGCAGGACGTCCAGCAGGTTGACGAAGGCGAAGAAGACGGCGATCACGATCACCGACATGCGGCCCATCTGGGCCCAGAGGGCGGCCCGCGGATTCTCTCGTTCCAAACGGCTCACCAAGCCTGCCGCGAAGAGAAGCAGTGCGGGAAACCCGATGATGTAGGTGACGACCAACAGGCGCACGGTCCAGGCCTGGTCATGGGCAAATTGGAGCACTTGATCCGGACTGGCGTTGTTGGCCGGGCTGGTGAAGAATCTGAGCACGTTCTGAAAGATGACCAGCGCCAGGAACGTGAGTCCTCCAACGCCCGCGACGGACTCGGCAGTGAGAGTCCTCCGATTGACGGTGGCAGGGGTATACGCAAGCTGTCCGGTTGTCATGCGAACCTCCTTCATGATAGGATTGATATGATCATTAGAGATCTCTTATGATGAATATAGCTGGAGTCTAATTCGATGTCAAGTGGTATGTCGCGTCGAGCGCAGCAGGCGGCGGAGACTCAGCAGCTGATCCTGCAAGCGGCACTCAAACTCTTCACGAGCAAAGGGTATGGAGCGACGTCAGTTGGGGATATTGCCGCAGAGGCGGGAGTGGCAGTGCCAACCGTCTATACCAGCGTCGGTCCAAAGCCGGAGCTCTTGCGCCGCATGCTCGACTGGGTCGACCAACAGGCGGACATCCCGGCGCTGGCTGGAGAACTGCGGACGTCATTGGACCCGGCTCGCGTGCTCCAGTTGCAGGTGCGCATCGCACGATATCTCGCTGAGCGGTGCGGCGAGATTCTGGCCGCGCTCGCCTCGGCGGCACAGGTCGATCCGGAGCTAGCTGGGGCGTATCAAATGGGCTTGATACGGCATCGCGAGGGCGCGCGCGCGACAGCCGAGCGGCTATCTCACGTTGATGCCCTACGTGAAGACACGGACGTCATGAAATCTGCCGCGGTGATCGCGACACTCACACGTCTCGAGGTGTGGTCCTCGCTACACGATGATTTCGGTTGGAGCTTTGACGACGCCGAAGAGTGGATCGAACGGGTGCTCGCAGGTCAGCTCCTCAAGAACATTGACGGCTGATTCAACACCGAACCGTGAATCCCGCTCGGCGAGCGGAAATCGCGACCGTCAATCGGTGTGTGCATTCGTCGGGCTTGCGAACGGCGACTCGTCGCCCTCTTCGAGCGCTTGGGTCACCAGAGGGGGCGGTTCCACGAAGATGCCGCGACACAGCTCTGCGATCAGCGTGGCAAGCGACCATGGCGCGGGTTGCCGAAGGGTCCGTAGCAGATCCTCTGATGAAGGCCACGGACAGGGCTCCCCATCGTCGCCCGGCACTGTCGTCGAGCAATTCCCAAGCGCCAAGGCGCATTCATGCACGAATAAGTCGATGGACTCCGGCAGCCATTGCCGCCCTTTTTCCACGCCAGCCTGAAATCCGGACTCGTAGGCCTCTTTCAGTTGTCGAGTGACCTCGTCGTCACGTTCCTGATCGTCCTGTTCCATCCCGTGAACCTATCTCATCCCTTTCACCGACGCGCATTGCCACGACACATCGGACGGTGCTTTGGTCCGGTCGTTCATAATCCCGAAATAAGCATTCCGACACCGCGACCGGGTTCGAGCGCACTTTACGCTCATCTTCGGACGGCAACAACTATCACCATTTTCTAATTCTGAGTAAATCACTCGGAATTATGAAGCTTGCGCCAGCGAATGTCAAACCGAACACGGAGGAAGTTGAGCACAGCCCAATGCGCCATATCAACCTCTGAACATTTCCTTTGCGAAATGCCAACCGCGCCTTAATCTCCCATCCGCTTCTGCTTGAAACACTCGCATAGGCGTTCACGCCGCACTCATCCGTGACGGGGCGGACGATCTAGCGCGAGTGTGAGGTCATGCTTCGATTTACGATTCGCCGGTTCGTGCGCGGTCCTGTAACACTTTGACTGGTCGTGACCGCGATCTTCTTTGCCTTGAGCATCTCGGGAATCCCGTCGTTCTGATGCTCGGTCCGGAGGCGCGTCCTCTGGGACCTGATGAACCGACCCGAAGGTGAACCGGACGAGGAGGACATGTCGGAGATCAATCCGGCAACCGCACACCCGGACGGATTCAGCCCAACGTTGGTGCTCCACCGGAATGGACGAACGAGCTACGTTCACGCCGTCAGCAATGGACGTGGGCAGGGGGCGTAAACGGCGATAAGGGCCGTCGTGGACTACCGGGCGCACAGCAGTGCGCCCCTACGAATGCGCCTGTTGGTGGATGCCGGTGATGCCACGAAACGTCCGTCATCAGGTGGCCATAAATTGTCGCACCTACGAATGTGGGCAATCTTCCGTAGGGGCGTGATTCATCGCGCCCAATCCCAGTCCATCATCGTTCAGACGAGGAATTCCCCGTGAACATCGGTCCATCTCCGATGTTCGAAAGACCCGCGGCGTTGAGCCGTTGGAGGAGAGACGGACGTCTGGCACAGCGCGCCCGCAACACTTCCAAACGTGCGCCAAACGATTCCACCGCCCCTTCCCGCACGGCAAGATCGCGCAAGTCGCTGACAAGCTTCACCGCTCGATCGTACTTAGCCGGTTGTTTCGTTTCGATGAGTGCCTCAACTTGCTGCCAGAACTCGGGTTCTCGTCCGGCCAGCCTGTCGAGGTGTTTCTCGTGGGCAGCCGCAGCTTGCCGCTCCTGGCTCAGACGCTCGGCCTCCAGCCGGTCGCGCTCCTGTTCGCGACGGATCTCTGCTCGCGCTTCCGCCTTTGCCAGCAGCTCCGCAACGGTCCGCTGTCCGGGGCTCACCGTCGTACGCTTGGTCGCCTCACGAAAACGGCGCGAGGTCTCTGCGTGCAGCTGGCGACCGTCACTCTGTATGAGCCGGATCAGGATGTCGTCCTTTTCCTCAATCGAGAGGGACCGAACCCAACGTTGGAGATCGGCGGGAGTTGGGCCTGTCTGGACTGCGGGGCTGAGCTCAGCCGCGACCGCGATCACGTCCTCACTCACCCGCAGAAACCGGGCGAACGCCACGAGAGATGGAGAGAGGTCCCCGAGTCCGGCTGGGACCGGCGGCTCGAGATCATCGTCGTCCAGCGGGCCGAACTCGGCACCGGCAAGCCACGCGAGGTAGAGGCAGCGCAGATCACCCGATTCGAGCTCGCTCCGCAGTGGCAGCAAGGTCGGCATCCAACCCTCTGCCTCTTCATCCGCGATCCAGTAGCCCCCTTCTTCATCCTCCGACAGAAACTCCAGAATCAGGTGATCTTGATGCTCGTGGACCGTCAGCGTCCCATCGACCGCATAGCGCCGGGCGATCTCCACGTCCAGCATGCGTTGGGGCAAACGCAGCATGAACCAGTTCGTGCCCCAATTCGCGGTGTAGACGAACGCATCGAAGTAGCGCCCCATCAGCTCTTGCGGGTCACCTTTGAAATCGCCATACGTGTAGAAGTTCTGGAAACGGGTGGGAGTGATTTCGGCGCGGGTAGAGATGGCGCGCAGTTCGCTCATCTCTTTGGCCGTGAGCGGGCGATCGACCGTCTGGAACTCGTAATACTGATACTCGCTCAACGGTCTTTCCTTCCTACGGCGGCGTGCACGATCCTCCTACTTTCGCGTCTGCGTGTGAGAACGCCAGACCAAATTCCAGAAGTATTGCCCATTAGACCAACAGCTGGGCGTCATAAATGTCGCCCCTACGACGGATCACCGTAGGGGCGACATTTATTGACGCCCTTCGGATTCAACCGCACCCCCTGTTCCTCGCTCATGGGCGACCGCTCTGAAAAATACGCTAATGAATGTGCCGATCGAGCCATTCAAGCGCCTGCGGCGTATTGCGCCACGCCGTCAATTGCTCAATGGCACAGACGACCGCTTCGCTTTCGCCGCCAAGACCCATCACCATGGGTGGGGTGGGCGGCAACCGATTGCGTCCGACCAGATATGCGGGGACGTGCGGATTCCCTGCTCGCGCCTGGGCGAGCGCACGCGTGGCGTTTGGCGTATCACCCTCTTCACGGAAAGCGAGAAGCGCGCGGCCGTAGAGCCAGGTTGCCGCGGCGTCCTGCGGGTATTGATCCGCCAACCTCCTGGCCTGCGCGTCGTCGTCGGTCTCGAGGAGCCAATTGAGGAGGACGTATCGGATTCCCTGGTTGTCTTGCGGATTCAGCCGGAGCATGTCCGACAGATGTTGCACGGCCTCCGATCCTTGAGCCAACGCCCAAAGGGACTCGGCCAGCCCGAACCGCGCGCGCATGTATGGTCGAGTTTCGAGCATGCCCCAGAAATGTCCGGCGCTTTTCTCAAACACGTCCGGGCCAAGGGCACGCTCTCCAGCCGCGACCCCCTGTCGATACAGATCCGCCGCCTGCGACGGATGGCGCGCCGTGTCCTCGGCGAGAATGACATACGCATCGGCGCAATCTGGCGAGATCTCCAACGCCTGGCGCGCCAGGCGAACACGCTTGCGCTTGGATTCCGTTTCCCAGGCTTCAAAGATCAAGTCCTGCGCTTCGTCGAGCGGCGTGCTTATGTCATGTTCAGCGAATTCCTCGCTTGCGAGGAGCTGTTCGAATAGATCGGCGGCCTGCTCTTCAGTCGTGATGCCTTGCGCGCCGAGCATAGCGCCCAGGTCCTGGATCATCTCCTCCATTTGCGGTGAGAAGAGGAGCGATTCGAAGTCTTCATCAATCGACTCATTCGGCTCGTCTTCGAGCATGCTGTCGATTGCGGCGCGGTTCTGATTCAGCCACGCACGCTGCCGAACGAGGTCTTTCTCCCGACGACCCATGCGTTCGCCGAGCATCCAGGACGACGCCCCCGCGTCGACGAATCGAGAGTCAGTGGCGAGCACTTCAACCAGCGAGTCCGGAGCAACGTCCGCGACAAACGAACCACGCGCCAACAATGCAGGGACGAACGCCCAGATCTGGACATCCACGGTTGGCCACGAGTGCAGGAGTTGATAGGTGGCATCGGCCAGCTGTTGGTTGCGTTGGGCAATGGCGGCATCGTCTCGTTCTTCAAAGCGCTCAAGCCGCGCCTCATACTGACGCTCCTCGGCGTCGGCCACCCGAATCAACAACGAATCGCCCAATCTGGCCCGTGACTCGATCAGATACTGGCGCAATCCTTGGGGAGGTGAGGTGCCCCAGCGTGCGCCGCTGATGTGCTCGAATTCGAGAGCGATTTCTTCGCCGTTCGCCATCCGCATGGTCACGGGACGCCAATCACGGCGCATCTGACCTTCGTAGAAGCTCGGACAGATGGCGTGGAAGATCTCTTCGGGATAGACAAGGTGGTGATCGGCAGGGTGTTCGTGTGTGAACTGCAAGCGCAGCAAACTGCCCTTCATCAGCCGCGGCAGATAGCCCCAGCGACCATCACCGATACTCATCAGCTGCTTCGCCTGCGTCAGAACCTGGCGGATAGTTGTCTTGGGATTCCGCGTGTCGATGGCGCGGCGGCGATTCACCGCGTCAAACACCTCCTGGAACGATCATGGGCTGCTCTGACGCGATCAGCACTTGATGCACCAGTTCCGAATAGCTTGTCACATGCCCTTTCGCCATTGGTGTCTCCCCTGCGGAGAACCGACCGTGACTTGGACCACGTGTCGGTCAGTTTCGCTGATTGTTCCCAGATGAGCCCGCACACTCTGGTCAAAGGACGCTATGAATGTCGCCCTACGACTGCGCGCGATGTCCGTGGGGGCGTGATTCATCGCACCCAACCCCTCGCGCACCGCTTGATGCGATCCAGTCTACGGCGTCGCGGTGTTTGGCGGCGTGATCGCGATCGACGAGGAGTTGAAGTCGACGTAGTGGTTGATCATGTAGTGATGGTCGGCCACCATCGCCTCGCGCCGTAGCAGATGCGTCGAGGTCCCGACCCACCAGGCATACCAGGCGGCCCCTTGTCCCACGGTCCCAGGAACCGAGAAGGTGATGATCTGGCATTCCTCGCCGTCGACCTTCTCCGTTTGTCCTAAAGTGAACTCGGTCGCGCCGTTATAGTACGTGGTCAACGTGTGCGGAAACTGGAACGCGTGTGGACGCTGGTTGCTCGTCCAGGCGGTGCCATTTTGTTGGAACCATTGCGTGTTGCCGATGGCGATCGACGAGGAATTCGAGCTGGTCTGATAGGCGAATTTGTTGGGTGACTCATACTCCGTCGCGGTCTCCACGCTGTTGCCGACGCCATCCGAGAGCTGCTGCTCCGTGCGTAACGAGGTGAGGGTCGTGATTTTCGCAATGGCCTGATCGAAGTCCTGTTGTGCAGCCGGATCGGTGCTGCGATGGTGCAGACCGCCTGCCAGCAACGGGTCGGGCACCATGAAATAGAAACGGGCGTTCGTGGATGCTCCGGAGCCCTGAATGAAGACGAGGTTGAGGCTCCACCAGCCTTGCACCGTGAGGGGAGCGTTCGGATCGCTATAGTGTCCCGACGGCTGTGGCTGCAGGCGACGATCGGGCAGGTCGATGGCGCGTTCCAGCATGCTGAATTGCGCCAGCGCCTCGATCACGCCTGAGACTGGCTGATCCTTTTCGTCGGTGAGCCAGGCATCGATCGAGTTCGGCCCGTCATGTACCGGGTCGATGACCACATGCACCACCTGATTGTTCTCTGTCGACTGGCTCAGTCGAAGCGGAATGATCGGCTTGGGTTGTGGCGGCGTCCAGAGCGAGAGGATCGAAGCCATCAAGATGGCGGTCGCTCCGAAGGCCAGCTCGATGCGCAGTCCACGCACGAAGAGGAGAACGCGGATCACCCCGGCATGCACCGCTTGCCGGTTGAGCCAGGCGAAGACGAGGATCCCGACCACGAAGACGACTTTGATCAGCAGAATCTTGCCGTAGCCGCTCTGCGAGAGACTGCTCCACGAAGGGAACGTGATCCCAGCGTTCACGATCCCCGATGCGATCGCCAGCGGTGCCAGAATGAAGGCGGCCCGCGAGAAGCGCCGTGTTTGCGACGGATGCGCCGCTCGGACCGACCTGGGCAACAGCGCGAGCAGCGCCAGGCCGCCGATCCAGAAGGCAACCGACTCCAGATGCACGATCTCCGACGCAACGGATGCCAATCGATCGCTGCTGCGTGCCGCGGCGTGGGTTGTCATGCCAAGCTCGAACAGCGCTGCCCCGCTCAGCAGCATCCCGATGACGCAGATCCAGACGTCTTTGCGACGGCCGAATACGATTGCCACCACCATCAAGAGCATGGCTCCCTCGAGGACCAATCGAGCCAGCCAGGCTTGCGGCATGATCGAGTAGGCGTCGGCGAGGGATTGCGTCGGCAACCCCGGACCGGGCCAGAAAGCGGTGACCGGTACCAGGAGCAGGTCTGCCAAAACGGCCAGCAGCGCGCCGGCCAGCACGACCCAGCGACGTGTTACGTCCAGCCCGATGCCGAGCAGCCCCAGAAGGAACCAGCCCGCCGGGATCATCAACCCCAGAAAGACCAACCAGCGCAGCGCCACGGCTTCGACCGACGGGTGTCCGTTGCTCGACGCAGCGGCGCCGGGCAGGCGTGATACGCCGACCGTGAAGGTGAACGTGCCACGGATGACGTGACCGTCGTCACTGGAGATGGACGTCCAGGCGACGGTGTAGGTGCCATCTTGAAGCGGCTTCAACGGAACGATGAGGTGGGTCGCGTCGTTGGGGTCGACGGTATACGTGCCCTCGTCGACCTCCTGACGCTGCGCGTCGTAGACCTTGGCCGAGGAGCCGGACGGAGTCAGATCTTCGGTGAACCAGAGTTCGAGCTTGGAGGGGGCACTTCCGAGCGCGGCGCCCTGACCCGGCTGACTTCGGGAAAGCTCGGCATGGGCACTCGTCGATGCGGGAAGGAGGAAGAGCACCGCAAAGATACTGGAGAGGAGCAGGATGAAGGCCGGAGAATACCGGCGGTGCAGGGTCGAACCAGGATGCATTCAAGAAGCTCCCAGAGAGTCGGAGGTCGGGTGGCGGTCGCAGCCGCCGCGCGGCATCACCTGCTCGGGCTTTGACCGATCTGGGTGAGATCCGCGCCACATATGGTGATACCACAGTTGAGCATCGTCGTGACGTCAGAAGTTCACGATGGCGTGGACAAACGTGCGGTCGGTTTCGAGTCGGGCTGTGAACCGCCGCTAAAGGTACAATCGTGGTGTGCCGAGCATTGGCCCGACCAACGACCAGGCGTCTGACGAAAGAGACCGTGATCATCGTGGAACAGCAACCTGAACTGATCGAACCAACCATCGAGGAGGATGTGCCCGCCGCGCAGGCAAAGGCGCCGGCACTCTCTCCGAACGAAGTCCTCTTCCTCTTCCTGGCTTGCACGTTGGTCGGCTTCATCGGGGTTCTGATCGGCTTCACTCCACTGGTGATCCTGGCCATGGCCGGTCCGCTCGTGGTTGCGCTGCTCGCTTAGTACCGACTGATCCCGTCACCTCCACGCGCCTGACCAGATTCCCAGCACAGTCAAGAGCTCCCCAACATCACTAACGCGCCCATGCAAACGCTCCGCCCACGGGCCGGATTGGGTGCGACCGGCTACAATCTGCGTCTGGTGGAACAGCCCGTCACATTGAACGGATCTCGGCTCTTGCCCAGGATTTCCACGTCTTCATGAATCGCTCGTCCGCGCTGGTGGCGCTGCGGCACCGCGATTTCCGCCTGCTCTGGGCCGGGCAAGCGGTGTCGATCCTCGGGACCCAGGTCCAGACGGTGGCTCTGGCCTGGCTGGTCTACTCTCTGACTGGCTCGGCGGCACAGCTTGGCGGTATTGGCCTGGCCCGCGCCATTCCGACTATTCTGCTCTCCCTCTTCGGAGGCACGCTGGCCGACCGGCGCGATCGCCGCAAGCTGCTGATCATCTCGCAGGGGGTGCTGGCGGCGCTCTCGGCGCTGCTGGCCATTGCCGTCAGTGCGGGCATGTCGAGCATCCTGTTGCTGGACGCGTTCGCGGTGCTCACCGCGGCGGCGTCCGCATTCGAAGGTCCGGCCAGTCAGGCGTTCATCCCGCAGTTGGTTCCTCGCGAGCATCTGTCCAACGCCCTGACGCTCAACGTTCTCTCAACCGACACTGTTGCGGTGGTGGGGCCGGCCCTCGGCGGCATCGCCATTGGCCTGATGGGGGTCTCGGCCGCCTTCTGGATCGACGCCCTCTCCTTCTTCGCGGTGGTGGCGGCGCTGGTGGTCATGCGTACCCGGGCGGCCGCCCCCAAAGCGGAGGGGCATCCGATGCGGGCCTTGCTACTTGGGCTGACGTTTGTGCGGGAGCGCGGCATCCTCTGGCAGCTCATGGTGATTGACTTTCTCGCCACGCTCTTCATCTCGCCGACCGGCCTATTGCCAGTTTTTGCCAAAGACGTCCTCTCGATTGGACCGACCGGATTGGGGATCCTGTACGCCGCGCCGTCGGCTGGAGCCGTCATCGGCGCCGCGCTGATGGCCTTCGCGCCCACGCCGCGTCATCCGGGCCGCATGGTGGCCATCATGATCGCCGGATATGCGGCGTCCCTGGCGCTCTTCGGGGTTTCGTCCTGGATCGGACTCGCACTGGTGCTGCTGGGGCTGGGTGGGGGGCTGGATGCCATCAGCATGGCCATGCGTCACACCGTGCGCCAGCTGGCGACTCCAGATGAGCTGCGGGGCAGGGTCGGGGCGCTGGCGGACGTCTTCTCGTCCGGAGGTCCAAGACTGGGGGAGTTTCAGGCTGGGTTCGTGGCGAGTGCCATCGGCGCTCCCGGAGCCATGGTTGCGGGCGGCATTGCCTGTCTGGCGATGGTCGCCACCTCACGCATCTGGGCGCCGAATCTCTGGTCCTATCAGGATGCCGACGTCCCGCACCCGGTAGCGAGCACGACCGCGGAGATCAGACGCGACGACTAACGCGAGCCGAACTCAGCCTTCGTCAGGGTCGTACGGGATCGCCCGCGCCCACTCTTCCGCGCTCGTCCGGGCAACCAACACCATGACCGGCTCGCTGTCGGACAGGTTGTGGGCGCTATGGGGGACGCCCGGCTCCACGAAGATGAAATCGCCCGGACCGTTCACGAGTGATTGCGTCAATCCTGGACCGAAGCGGTGCTCCAGACGGCCTTCCAGCACGTAGAGCCCGACCTCATAGCCGTCGTGGATGTGCGGTTCGATCGATTCACCGCCAGGTAGTCTGGCGACGTTCATCGATAGACCGGTCGACCCAACGGTCCTGGCCGAAATGCCGAGCTGATAGTGGGCAGCACTCCACCGATCGGTTTCATCTCCGGCACGTATCGTGGAAAAGCCACCCAGGCGCTCGACGCGGTCACTGGCATCGTGACGACTCTCCGCCACCTGCTCCTCCTCTTCATTTCCTCAAGTTTCCGTGGACGGCATGGTATCACTCCATCCCCAAGCCAGTCCGAACATGACGCGAGAGCACACTCCGCATCGTTCTAAGCTTGTTCAAAGGTTGGCGCTGTACGGTAGTAGATGGGTAGATTGCGGATCGACGCTGGCGAAGGATCAGCGGGAACGGGTTCAACTTTTGAAGAAGCTCGTGGTCGCGGTGCTGATTATCGGCACCTTCACCCTCTACAGCCTCACCCACCAACCGCCGGGGAGCTCGGCGCTTGCCCCGATTCCAACGGTCGATACCGCCGCTGTGGCCACGACGGCCAGCACGTCGGTTGCGTCGAGCGTGCCGCCTACCGCAATGCCCAGTCCAACTCCGACCGCTAATGTGCAGCCAACCGCAACGACAAACAGCGTGCCCAGTCCGACGCCAACGCCGACATCTATTCTGTTGCCAACGCCGAGACCAACTCCCACAGTCGCGGTGGCCGGAAGCTATAAGGACGGCTCCTACACCGGACGGATGGCCGACGCGCAGTGGGGTTATGTCCAAGTACAGGTCAATGTCTCCCAGGGCCACATCGCACAGGTGCAATTTCTGAAGTACCCGAGCGATCGCTCTCGCTCCGTGCGCATCAATCAGTTCGCCGATCCCGTCCTGGTCCGGGAAGCCATTCAGGCACAGAGTGCGCAGGTCGATATCGTCACGGGCGCGACTGACTCGAGCGAGGCCTTCATCCAATCCCTGACCGACGCTCTCTCGCAGGCGCAGGGCTGAAGGGTCGTCGGGTGAACCAGATACGACTGCTGATGGGTATGCCGATCACCGTCGAGATCCTCGATGCGCACGTCACCCGCGCGGTGATCGACGCAGTCTTCGATGAGTTCGCTCAGATCGACGAGACGTTCAGCACCTACAAGGAGACCAGCGAGATTTCGCGGCTCAACCGTGGCGAGATCGACCTCATCAGCTGCAGCGCCGTTGTCCGCGAAGTGCTCACACTCTGTGAGATGACGCGGCGTGACACCAACGGCTACTTCGATGCGTCGCGCGCCGGCCACATCGATCCATCCGGCATCGTCAAGGGCTGGGCCATCCAGCAGGCGGCCGATAGGTTGAGACGCGATGGATGGCGCGACTTCTACATCGATGCTGGTGGCGACGTGCTGACGTGCGGCTTGAAAGGGGGCCGTCCGTGGCGCATCGGAATCCGCAATCCGTTTGAACGCGAGGAGATCGTCAAGATCCTCTCGATCAGCGATCGCGGAGTGGCGACCTCCGGCACGGCAATCCGGGGTCAGCACATCGTCGATCCGTTCCAGCCCGACGTTCCGCTGGATGAAGTGGTGAGTATCACCGTGATCGGCCCGAACGTCTTCGATGCGGATCGCTTCGCGACAGCCGCATTCGCCATGGGGCGAGACGGCATCAACTTCATTGGAAGGCTCGAGGGGCTCGAGGGCTACATGATCGACGCCGATGGTTATGCGACCTATACGGCGGGATTCCAGAGGTTCGTTGCCCGGCCATGATGCGACCGATTGACGCGGTGATCGACAGCATCACGATGTACCGCCTCTTGCTTTACATCCTCTTCGTCGAAGTCTTCATGGGTGTGGTCTTCGCGTTCACCGGCAATTTAGCCTTCACGCCGGGCGCGCTCCTCATCTCGACCGTCTTCCTGATAGTGATGTGCTGGACGTCGAACACGATCCTGGGAGCGATCTTCAACGTCCCGACCAACGTGGAATCGGCCATCTTAACTGCTCTGATCCTGGCCCTCATCTTCGATCCACCTGCCACGACGTCCGACCTGATCGTGCTGGGCTGGGCCGCGATTCTGGCTATGGCGTCCAAATACATCCTGGCACTGCACAACAAACACCTCTTCAATCCAGCCGCTATTTCGGCCGTAATCATCGGCTACGCTCTGCAGGATCCGGCCAGCTGGTGGGTCGGCACGTCGCGCATGCTGCCGATCGTCTTGATCGGCGGGCTTTTGATCGTGCGTAAAGTACGGCAAGAGTCGATGGTCGGCGCCTTCCTGCTGACGGCAACGGTCGGCGAGGGACTCTTCGCGCAGGTCCACGGCACTCCCGTCACGCTCGAGCTGCGCCGATTCCTGATCGAGTCACCCCTTTTCTTCTTCGCCTCGATCATGCTGACCGAGCCACTGACCGCGCCGCCGACCAGAACGTTGAAGTCGATCTACGGAATGATCACCGGCATCCTCTTCATCCCACAGGTCCATCTGGGATCGACCTATTCGACTCCGGAGCTGGCACTGGTGATTGGCAACGTCTTTTCCTATCTCGTCAGTCCCAAGCGCAAATTCGTGCTGGCCCTGCAGCGCAAGACTCGCCTCGCGCCGGACGCGGTCGACTTCGCCTTCGTCGCACCCGAGAGACTCGCCTTTGCGCCCGGCCAGTACATGGAGTGGACGTTGGGCTATCCAGGCGCCGACAGCCGCGGCAACCGGCGCTATTTCACGCTGGCATCCTCTCCGACGGAGACCGTGCTGCACCTGGGAGTCAAGTTCTATGAGGATGGCAGCAGCTTCAAGAAGGCGCTGCTTGGGGCTGAGCCGACGCTCGACCATGCTGGCCGGGCAGATTGCCGGTGACTTCACGCTACCGTCCGACCCACACCGCAAGCTCGTCTTCATCGCCGGAGGGATCGGGATCACGCCGTTCCGCAGCATGCTGAAGTATCTGATCGACACCCGTCAGCAGCGAGACGTGGTTCTCTTCTACGCGGTGCGCCGAGCGGAAGAGATCGCCTATGCCGACGTGCTGGATGAGGCCAATCGGCGACTGGGAATCCCGACGTACTACACGCTGACCGACGCCGGGGCGGCGCCGCGCAACTGGGCCGGATACATCGGCCGCCTCGACTCCGACATGGTCGCCGAGGCGGTTCCAGACTATCGCGACCGCATCTTCTACCTGTCAGGACCGCCGACGATGGTGCGCTCATATGAGCGCATGCTCAGAGGGATGGGCGTCGGTCGCCGCCAGATCAAGAAGGATTTCTTCTCGGGGCTCGCGTGAGGGCTGCTACCACAACGGTTGGGTCCAGCATGCCGAGCACGCCTCCAGACACGCTCACTCGTTGCCCACACCTACTGCACCTGGCAGGCCTGCGCCATCAACGATGCGGTGTCGGCGTTGCTGGCGACCTTCTGCACGCTGGCCTGCTGGATACCCGCTGGCTGGAAGGGGGGCTGGGCCTGCAGCTGTGGGCTGGCCAGATGAACCAGGTAGCAGCCGACGAACGTCTGCGTGCTGCCGTCCGACATGCTCGAGTTGATGGTGACGGGCACCGACCAATACCGGTTTCCAGCCGCGGCTCCGTCCTGAACGTCGCCGATCGTCAGCTGCACCGACTTGGTGTCGCTATAGCCCTGCTGGAACTGGTCGAACGGCGCCAGCTGTGAGGCGGGAACGTCACCTTCCCAGTAATAGTAGGCGCGGGCGTATTCCTGCCGGTTGATGGCGTTGTAGAAGGAGCGAATCACCTCAGCCCCGTCGCTGCGGTTGTCGAGGTAGTTGCTCGCGCTTACGTCGTTCGGATTCGCCACCGGCGTGACTGTGCCGCTGGCATCGCCGACGCCGTTACACGCCGTGTTCAACATGCTCTGCAGGCTGGCAATGCTGGCGACCTGGTCGATCTTGGCCGATTGGATCGCCAGTGGATGGAACGGCGGCGCGGTCTGAATCGCTGGCCGTCCGAGATGCAACGTGTAGCAGCCAATGAAGGTCTGCTTGGCGTTGGTGCTTGACGTGGCGTCCAGCTCGACCGGCACCGTGTAGTAGATCTGCCCGGCGCCAACGCCCTCCCCAACCGGGCCGAAGGTCAAATCGACATTCTCCGTCGTGGAGTAACCCTGCTGGAACTGATCGAACGGCGGAAGCTGCGACGAATCGACGTTGGCCTCCCAATAGGAGTAGGCACGTGCGTACTCCTTGGCGTTGATGGCGTTGTAATAGGAGCGGATCACCTCTTCCGCCGTGCTGCGGTCGTCCAGATAGCCGGTCGACGCTGTCGGCGTTCCGCGCGGGTTCGTACCGCCTGAGGTCGCGGTGGATTGTGCCGTGCTGCTGGCCACTGTGGTAGGAGAGGGCGCGCTCGTGGGTGTCGAGGCCGCGGTTTCTGACGGCGTAGCGGCGCCGCTCGTCCGTCGCGGTGGACGTGGCTGTTGCGCTGGTGGCGGTCGAGTTAGCCGCTCCGGTCGTGGTGCTAGTCGACGAGCCGGAACCACCGCAGGCGGCGACCAACACCGTTAGCACGACAACGCCGCTCAGCAGGCGCAATGCGCGCCCTGCAGTTGTGGTTGCCATCAAAATGCTCTCCATGTCCTCTTCTTCATTCCTCGTCGTTAGTATCGTCGAGTCGACCGTCCGAGCCTCGCGCTTGGTCATGCGATCCGACGACCCACTTCATCTCGCCAATATTGATCCACGGTAGTGAAAGTTCATGACGCAACATACAGACTGATGACGCATCGAGCTCGCCAAAAGTTACCGTCACGAGTGCGAATAACCACCTGACCTGGTCGGCGAACCACTCTTGAATAGCGCGATGTACAGGTGTAACATCGCAACAGTTGTTTCTCTGGAGAGTGAAATGTCGAACAGATCCTGGTTGCTTCTCGTCTATCGCGTCCCCACCGAGCCCGCCAGCCGGCGAGTCACCGTCTGGCGTGAGCTGAAACGGCTCGGTTCCCTCTATCTGCAGCAGTGCGTCTGCATCCTTCCGGATCAGCCCAATTTGCGTGCCGACGTCGAGCGGATCGTCGAGAAGATCGACGCATTCGAGGGGGAGCACACGCTCTTCGAAATCCCGCACCTGCGTCCAGCCGATGAAGAGCACATCGTCGAGTCATTTCGTTCACTGCGCAACAAGGAATATCGGGAGATCGTCGAGGAGTGCGAGACGAAGTTCGTCAAAGAGATCGAGTTCGAGCACTTCCGCGAGAATTACACCTTCGAAGAGGCGGAAGAGATCGGTCAGGATCTGGAGAAGATCCGGCGCTGGTTCGACCGTATCGTGGCGCGCGATTGGTTCGACGCGATCGGGGCGAAAGGACGTCGAGGTCTGGATCGAACGTTGCGCCGATCTGTTGAGCGAGTTCGAGCACCAGGTCTATGAGCGGAGTCCAGACGATGTCCCTGGTGGCGGGCCTGATCTGCTGCGATCGACGATCGCACCGAGGCTGGTGCCGCGCGCTGGCTCCGCCACGAGTTCACCTGACCCACAGAGGGAGGAGACCGGTTCATGAGTACGGTATTTCTGCTCCTCGCCGCCTTCCTGGCGTCGGCGGTCGAGATGGTCGAGGCGCTCACCATCGTTCTGGCCGTTGGCATCACGCGAGGCTGGCGATCGACGATGGTTGGCGTCGGAACGGCGATCGTGGCGCTGGCGATCGTGGTCGCGTTGCTTGGCCCGGCACTGACGCGCATCCCGATCAACGGGCTGCGGGTCGTGGTCGGCGCGCTCCTGCTGATCTTCGGACTGCAGTGGTTGCGCAAGGCGGTGCTGCGCGCCAGCGGTTACAAGTCCCTGCACGATGAGGATGCGATCTACCGCCGCGAGCTGGCCGAGGCGCAAGCGGCCGGAGTCGTGATGCGCGCCAGCCTTGATTGGTACGCGTTCACCCTCTCCTTCAAGGGCGTCTTCCTGGAAGGGCTCGAAGTCGCGTTCATCGTCCTCACCTTCGGTAGCACGCAGGGGAACATCCCGCTGGCAGCGGCTGGCGCGGCTGCGGCGATTTTGATCGTGGGTGTCGCGGGAGTCGCCATCCACGCGCCATTGAGCCGCGTGCCGGAGAACACTATGAAGTTCGCCGTCGGCGTGATGCTGACCACGTTCGGTACCTTCTGGAGCGCCGAAGGGGCGGGCGTCAAATGGCCTGGTAGCGATCTCGCCATCCTCGGCATCCTCGCCTTCGTCTTGCTCATCTCGTTCGGTCTGGTTACCTCGCTGCGGCGGCAGCGTGCCCGGCTGTTGGTACCTGAAGGAGAGACGGCCTGATGAGCTACGTCGTGAACTTCGCTCGCTTCTGGTACGACTTCATCGTTGGCGACGACTGGTCGGTCGCCGCGGGAATCGTGCTGGCCTTGATCGTGACCGCACTCTTGGCACATGGCGGAATCAATGACTGGTGGCTGATGCCGCTGGCCGTGATCCTCGTATTGGGCTTCTCACTCTGGCGTGTGAGTCAGTCCGATCACTGACCGCGGCGGATTGCGCTGTTACCTCTGACTTGAACTGCAAGAAGACGGTGGCGGGAGAATCCGCCACCGTTACCCTGTGCAGATTCAGTTGACAACCTCCGTTACCGATACGGGCAATCAGGCGCCGAGGTCAGTTCCCAGCTTCCATCGGACTGCTGCTCCCAGACGTGCACTCGCTCGATGGTGGTCTGGCTTCCGTCCGCGAGCGTGACCGAGAAGGTCGCTGTCACCGTCCGAACCGTGCCCTCAACTTGAACGTTGCGCGTCACCGAATCAATGGTCGCGCCTTCCGGTAGCCAGGCAAACGGGCCGGCTGGAGCCTGGAGCACGACGCCATCCGGGGCGTCGACGTGCAGCTGGATGCGATCCTGAGTCTGCAGCATGTCACCCGCACCCGGCATGACACCCATCTGCCCTGCTTGCGGACCGTGACCCATGCCGGGCCCGGACGCCGCCGCGACACTAACGACCAGAGTTACCGCGATGGCCGCGATAACGGTTGCGATCAGAACCAGGCGTTTCATCGACTTCTCCCATCGTGCTTTCCACCACCTGGTGGACTCCGGTCCCCGCTCCGCGTCTCTGCCGGATCGGGTTCCTTTTCGATCTGCTTCCACTGTAGTCGGATGACCTCAAGGATCGACTGGGTGATCGATCAAGATTCGGTCAAGAACCAACCGGTTCGGATGAGCCGGAGAACGCACAAGAACGGCGAAACTCGTGACGTTGGCACCGTCTCTCTCTAAATTCAGAGGCGTTCGTCCGCGTTCACGGTTGGAACCGGCCCCGAATTCAGACCAATCCACATTGATTTGGTAATGGCTCTGTAACGGCCTGCCCACGGAAATCGACACGCCCGAGACGGTAAGGCACCTATGATGACTGCGTGTTGAGGGCAAGAACCCTTGGGGGAACTACGGCAATGGCAATCTTTTTTCTTACTCAAGATCAATTGAATCGCAACACGGAGAGAATCGAAGCGTTGGGCGCGCTCGTGTCGGACGAACATGGGCTGGAGAACGTCCGATTCTGCTTCGACCTGGAACTTCGCAAGTATTGGATCGCCATTCCATGTGCGGATGATGTGAATGACGCCAGCCCGCTGTCGCTGGCAATCTACAACGATCTGAAGCTGAGCCAGTACATCCTGGAAGAAGACCATAGCAGCAGTCGCGACCGGAGATATTTCGTGCTCACCCAACTCGGCCGGATGGCAGCTGCGAAGCATCACTGACCGATTCCGCACATGGAATCGGTCACATCGGTGAGCCACTCCCCGTGTTGGATGTTGCCGCGCGACCTGTTCCGCAGATTTCCATAAACTCCCCTCGTCGGATGTCGTGTTGTCACGTACTATTTGGCCGAACCAACTGAGCGCCTTGCCCTGACGGGTTATGGCGCCTCGGTCGAGGATCGACACGTCGCCCATAAACGACTCGACGTGGACGCAACATGGGAGCGACGCAATGAAACGGACAAGCGGGCGCGGATCGACGGCCAGGATCATCTCGCGAGTGGCGATTGGAATCGCACTTGGGGCATTCGCGTGGTTCTTCAGGCCGAGCCAGGTACGGGCACCGCACAAACCGCAATTCAATCTCTGGGGTTAAACGTTACATTCGTCTCGCTCGTACGTTGTATTAGGGTGGGAGTACTACCAAGGACGTTTCCAAGACGACGCGGTCGAGGGACGTCTCCGCACTGAGGCAGGATCCGGCGATTCGTCGTGCCTGGGACGAGGCAGGACGGGCCGGAAGGGAAGGGATTCGCAGTGGCACTACCAGCGCGGCTTTCGACGGCCGTGGCGGCGCTCCTTGTTGTCGTCGCTCTCGGCGCCGGAACTTTCATGACGAGCAGCCCAGCCAAAGCTGCCGATCTTACAAGTCCCATCATCTACTTTTCCGAGACCGGTCATCATTTGAGTGGCGTATTCTTGAAGACGTGGCAGGCCAACGGTGGTCTGATGACATTTGGCTACCCGATTACCGAGCCAATCCAGCAAGACAACATGACCGTGCAGTATTTTGAGCGTGCTCGCTTTGAAGAACATCCGGAAGCTGCTGGGACGCGCTGGGAGGTCCAGGCGACACTCCTCGGCACCTGGGCTGCGCAAAACGTGAAGTCCGACCCGGCGTTCACCCCGTTCCCCGCCGACACCAGTACGGGTGGCGATTCCGGCCGACTCTTCTTCCCAGAAACGGGCCACTCCCTGGCATACGGCTTCAAGGACTATTGGGAAGCGCACGGCGGGCTCTACGTCTACGGTTACCCGATCTCTGAAGAGTTCCAGCAGGGCGGCTACACCGTCCAATACTTCGAACGCGCCCGCTTCGAGTACCACCCGGAGAACCAGGGGACGCAGTTCGAGGTCCTCCTCGGGCGCATCGGTGCGGACTACGCGGCGGCCCGCGGCGTCGATATCAGTCCAGTCGATAAGTCACCCGACGCCATCGCGGCGTCCTCTGACGTCCTCGACACGCGCTGGTCGAGTGCGCTGCGGACACAAGAGGGCTGGCCCATGGGCATCGTGACGGCCGACAGCCTCTCGATTCGCTCGGCACCGAGCGTGAACGCTTCAGTCGTCGGGACGACGTACAAGCGTCACCCCGTCGAGATTCAAAACATCGTCAGCGGCGACGACGTCGATGGCGCTCCGATCTGGTATCAGATCGGCGACGGCCAGTTCGTTTCCGCTTCCTGGATCCAGCCATTCGTGCCGGAGAAACCACCGGCCACCTATAGCGGTCACTGGATCGACGTCAGCCTGACGAATTTCTACGCCGTGGCCTACGACGGTGACCAGCCGGTCTACGCCGCTATCATCACCGCTGGGCATGACGACAAGACGCCGCTCGGGGTCTTCCACATTCAATACCGGGTGGAGGACGAGACGATGGACTCGGCCACGGTCGGCATTCCCAAAGGCCAGCCAGGCTACTACTACCTCGAGCACGTGATGTACACGCAGTACTTCAAGGATGACGGCTTCGCCGTACACGGAAACTGGTGGACCGCTCCCTCGAATTACGGCGGCTTCACCAGCAACGGCTGCGTCGGCCTGCAGAACAGCGACGCGCTCTGGTTCTGGAACTTCCTCAACATCGGCTCGACGGTGCAGATCCACATGTAGCCGCTCTTGGAGCAACTCCGGGAACGGTCAGACGGGACGGATAGTCTCCGTCCCGTTTCCCGTTAATGGGGTCGCGGTGGTGATTAACCGCTCGAATAGATTCCATGGAATATACTTCCCGGGCAGCGATATCAATACGCGACGAGTGAGGGGCCACAGGCTGTGAGCAGATGGCACCCAACCGAATCGAATGGCTGAGCGATCTCGTTCATCTCGAGATCACGCTCTGGAACCGTGTCGACAGGCGCTTGCGTGAAGAGCACGGACTACCGCTGGCGTTCTTCTGGCCGCTGTACGTGGTCGGCTGTTCGGGCGACGAACGTCTGCGCGTCGGTGAAATCGCCGAAGCGCTGGGATTGACGGTCGGTGGGGCGAGCAAGATCGTGGATCGCATCGAACGTGCTGGCTTCCTGCGCCGCGAGCCTGACCCGACTGATCGCCGTGCCAGCCGAGTTCGTCTCACCGAACGCGGCCGGAGCATGCTGAAAGCGGCCAGCGCGACGTACGAGTCTGAGATGGCTGACCTGCTCGATGCCGCGTTCGACGCTGAGCAGCAGCAGAACATGCATCAACTCGTCCGCCGTCTTCTTGAGACGACCAGCACCGGCGATCCGACGTGACCGCCATCGCCTGGTTGCAGAGTCGTCGCGGTTCGGCAGCAAGCTGAATCCAGGAAGACATCAGGGAGATATGTGCGGTCGCACATGGCGACGGCCCGTCCATAGACGTAGCGAGGTGTGAAATGCCGATACCAGCCCCACTCTTCCTGACCGGCGAGAACCAGGCCTTCACCGAGGACGCCGCCACGATCCCCGCCCGACTCACCGCTCACGCGCGCACCATGGACCAGGGAGTCTATCAGGTCGCCGAGCAACTTCTACGTCGCGGTCGGCTACGGACAATCCAACATGACGATGGTGGTCGGGACCGATGGCGTGCTCATCATCGATTGTCTGGAGACGGAAGAACACGCCAGGCACGCGCTTGCCGACCTGCGCACGATCAGCGACAAACCGATCAAGGCGCTGATCTACAGCCATAGCCACCCCGACCACATCTCCGGCGTGCGCGGCGTCATCGATCCAGGCGGCCGTCGAGCGGGGTGAGGTGGAGATCTACGCACACGAGCGATTACTGTCCGGCATTCGCGGCAATCCGATCCTCGGACTCATGCCGCCGTTGCGTCTGGCCTACACCTTCGGACTCGGTCTGGAGCGCGGTCCGGAGGGGTGGGTTGAGACCGGTCTGGGGACGCAATTCGGCATCGGCACGACCGGATTCATCCCGCCAACGAACGTCTTCCAGGGGTCACTCGACATCGAGGTCGCGGGCATCCGGGTGCATCTGCATGAGGCGCCCAGCGAATCGGACGACGAGCTCGTGCTGTGGTTCCCGGATCATGGCGTGCTGGACGTCGTCGACGTGATCCAGGGTGAATCGTTCTGCAACCTGTATGCGTTGCGCGGCGCGGTACGCGATCCGCTGCAGTGGATGCGCGCGGTCGATCTGCTGCGCGGGTTCAATGCCGAGGCGCTGATCTTCGGGCACGGTCGTCCGCTCATCGGCCAGGACGAAGTCGGAAATCTGCTCACATCTTATCGGGATGCGATCCAATACGTCCACGACCAGACGGTGCGGCTGGCGGCACGCGGACTCACGCCGGACGAGCTGGTCGAGAAGGTCGCGGAACTGCCGCCCAGACTGCGCGATCATCCCTGGCTGGGTGAGTTCTACGGCACGGTGAAGCAGACGGTGCGCCAGATCTACGCAAACTACTTCGGCTGGTTCGAGGGGGATCCAACCTTCATCGATCCGATGCCACGGTGCGAACGATCCGCCCGCTACGTCGACGCCATGGGCGGACGCGACGCCGTCATCGACAATGCCAGGCAAGCACACGCCGACGGCGAGTTCCGCTGGGCGGCGGAGATCCTCACGCATGTGCTCCGCACGGATCCCGACGATCAGGACGCACGCAGATCTCAAGGCGGACGCTCTGCGACAGCTTGGCTATTCAGGCGGTCAACCCGATCTGGCGCAACAACTACCTGATGGGAGCCAGGGAATTCGACGGGACGCTGGACCGCGACGCGCTGTTCGACACGCTGCGCGCCATGGGGAATCCAGACATCGCCGCAAGCATGCCCATCCCCTTGCTGCTGCGCGCCTTCGCGACACGCATCAACCCGGCCCGCAGCGCCGGGACACACGTGGAGGTGGCCATCCACTGCACCGATACCGGAGTCGACTATGGGCTCGATATCCGTTCCGAGGTGGCGGAGGTGCTGGCAGCACGCGCCCGCCAATGCGGCGATCGGCATTCAGACCACCGAGCCGACGTTGCGCGGCCTTTTGACGGGCCGCATCGAGTGGGCGCGCGCCGTCGAGGACGGCACCGTCACGCTCACCCGCGGCACGGAAGAGGACGCGCTCGCGTTCTGGGAGCTGTTCGATCTCCCGGTGACGGAGATGCCTGCTCTCACATTGCGGTGAGCGTTCGGGCGGACACCAACATCGGCCTCCGCCCGTGGCGCACCTTAGCGCACGAAGGCGATCCAGACCGATTGCGGACCGGAGTCATAGCCATTGCTCAGTGTCAGTTCGACCGTCCGCTGCGACGTGTTCGCTGTCAAGATGAAGCTGACCGGCGTGCCGTTGACCTGCGCCGTCCCATACAGCGTCGCCGTCGGGCCGCTCACGACCAGACTCTGCAGCTGCACGTTGCTCAGGCTCACGTGACTGTCACGGTAGGTCAGACTGCCACGTGGAGTGCTTCCGGCCGCTCCTGTTGTGATCGTTGCCCGCATGAAGGTCGGCATGATGTTCAGGATCGTGAGCGTCGAGCGGGCCGTCGAGGCGGGCACCGTCCAGGTGATGCTCGCGCTCTGGCTGGGATTGCTCCCGCCCTCAGCCGTGGCCGTGAGCGTATCGCTGCCACTGAAGCTGCTTCCGTAGGCGAAGGAGACCTGACCGTTGGTGGTCCTGCCAGCTCCCTGACCTCGAATTGGTCCCCGAGACGCTGAAGTCGACGGTCGTTCCACCCGCGACCAGGTTGCCGTATTGATCCTTCACCGTGGCCGTCTCGGTGACCGTCGAGCCGAGTCCAGCACTGGTGTCACCGGGGTCAAGCGTGATGGACGCTGCTGGACCAGGAGTCCAGGTGACGATCGCGCTGGTGTTGACGGTGTCTGGCGAGGTACCAGCGATCACCTGCACGGTGTCTTGCCCGGTGGTCGTATTCGAGAACGTGATCTTCGCCTGGCCGTTGGTGGTGGTCACGTCCTGCGTCGAGACGCTAGCCGTGCCCGAAGTGGCGCCGGTGATCGACCATTGGACGGTCGTGCCATCTGCCACCAGATTCCCATACTGGTCTTTCACGGTCGCCGTTTCGGTGACCATCGTTCCTACTTCAGTGCTGGTGTCACCTGGATCGAGCGTGACCGACGTGGGCGGCCCGGGGTTTATCGTCAGCGTGCCGGTGCCGCTGCTGTCGGCGAGATTCCCAGCTGGATCGTGGAAGCTGGCAGTGATGGTGTAGGTGCCCGGTGCGATCCCGGTGGGCACGAACGACGCCGACGCGCTGCCGTTGCTGACGTTGCTACTGACCGGGCTGCCGACTTGGTTGTTTCCCGAGTCCGTGATCGTGAACGTGACGCTGCCCCCGTTAATCGTTCCCGCCGACGATGAGACCGTCGCGCTCAACGTCACGCCGGCATCGACGTCCGACGCTGACGCGTTAGACGCGCTGGTGCTGGTGGCACTCGAACCGACCGTCAGTGTGTGGGTGCTGTCACTCGAATCGGCGAAGTTCCCATTCGAATCATGGTAGCTTGCCTGAATCGTGTAGTCCTTGGCTGTTGTCCCTCCCGGCAACGAGTAACTG
The DNA here is from genome assembly GCA_963815715.1 of uncultured Chloroflexia bacterium. GTDB lineage: Bacteria > Chloroflexota > Chloroflexia > Thermomicrobiales > Thermomicrobiaceae > CALAGB01. The sequence continues at coordinate 938,169 of CAWFHU010000003.1, forward strand.
ACACTCGCGCTCCCACCGGAAATCGGCCCGCTCGTGTCCGTGCCAATCGTCGTCACGCCGTCGAGCACCGTGAAGGTGACGCTCCCTTCGTTCACCGTCCCAACGGTCGATGTGACGGTGGCCGACAGGGTGACGTTCTGAGCGCTCGTGCTGAAAGTGGCGTTGGCGCTCGCCGCGGAGGTCGTCGTGCTCGCGGCGTTGATGGTCAGGGAGTAGGTCTGCTCACCAACAAAGCCATCCGTGTCGGTCGCCTTGACGGTGAAGCTGAATGGACCCGTCTGCGTCGGCGTCCCGGAGAGCGAGCTCCCAGAGACAGTGAGGCCATTCGGGAGCGTTCCGGTGTCGCTGAAACTATACGGGCTGTTGCCGCCCGCCGTGACGCTGAGAGTCTGGCTGTAGGGCGTGTTGTAGGTTCCACTGGGCAGCGACGACGGGCTCATTGTGATCGCCTCAACAGCGCCGATGTCACAGCCGGTGCCGATCGGGCGAGCCAGTCCACGCTGGTCCTTGGTCGCGTCAAAGATCGACGCAGTGAACGCATCCGGATAGCTGCAGCTGCCGGCGGCGCCGACGGCGTTACTGGTTCCGCCCAGATTGAACGTGTCGGTCGGACCACCATTGTTCGCCAAGGTCGTGTCCAGGCCGGTCACTGTACCGATGCTGCCAGGACAAGAATCCGGCGCCAGGTTGTTGGAGCCAGTCATGGAACCCTCACAGAATGAGTCGTTCAAAATGCTGTTGGTGATGTCAACCGTGGCTTGAGCGGCGACGGGTTGATTGCCGTTCCCCGAAAACGTGCTGTTGGTGATGTATGTTGTACCCGCGACCGCTACAACCGTACTGTAGCCGCTTGAACTCGCAGTGAACGTGCTGGCCGCGATGTTGGCAGTTCCATGGTTAGAAATCGCGGCTCCAAACGTCGAGCCGTTGCCGGTAAACGTCGAGTCTGCAACGTTCAAGACACCATAGTTTTCGACCGCCCCACCCTCGACTGCCGAGGAACTGCCTTTCATCGTGACATTGGAGAGATTCAGCGTATTCCAATTCAGGATCCCGCCACCAATTAAAGAATTCTCGTCGTTTGAATTCGGATTCCCATCGGCCAGCGTCAGACCCGAGATGGTGACCTCAGGTCCGCGCGTGTCGATCACGCGCGACTGACCGTTCGCGCTCACGGTCAGCAGTCGCGCTCCAGGTCCATCGATGGTGAGATCGTGGTCGATATAGATTGAGGTTCCGTTGAGCGTGATCGTGCCGGTAACCGAGAAGTTGATCGTGTCACCCGACGACGACGACGCGACGGCATCGCGCAACGTGCACGTCGATGTGCAGTCTCCGGGACCGTTGTCGAGGAGCGAGTTGACCGTGAAAGTCGCCGGGACATGCGCTACGGCGACGCTTGGCATCATGAGCGAGGCGCACAGAGCCAAGAGACCAACAAGAGAAACGACAACGAGGGCACGCCGCTCTCGCATGCGGGAATCCTTTCGGTCATTACACCAGTTGTATGCAAAAGGCCGGTGCCAGGCGACCCTCACCGCGGGCTCGTGGCAACGACCGCGCGGAGTCTAGCAGACCGCTTTAGATTTGTCGCCAGACAACTATGTGCGTCAGCTTTGTTATATGCGCAGTGAGAGAACAAAATCTTCCGCATGCTTGTTACTGGAGGCGACTCGCTGTCCTGCAATATTCGGGTAATCCCTGCGTGAAGTTAATGACCGCCGTACGAATGAGTGTTGCTGAATGAACGCGCGGGTAATTTCCACGTCTCTGGTTCCGGCATTCGACGAGAACGCAATAATTCTCCCCGATGCGGGTCAGTTTGTGACTCGCATCGGGGAGATTCTTGACTGTCCATCCGTATGGTTGTTCGAAGCGGCGTATGAGGCCGCTCCGCTCAAACCGCGGCGGGCACGGGGATGACACCAAGCTGCTGCAGCAGACCGAGCTGATCCCAGCAGGCCCAGTCTTCGATCCACTTCCCTTCGTCATCGAAGTGCGCAATGACCATCACGCCTACATCGACATTCTTACCGGTTGCCGGGATCCCGAGCAGCGTGCCGTTGTGCGTGCCGACCAGCGAGAAGCGACCGGCGACGCTGTTTCCTTCAGCCACGACCTCTTCGACCGGGCAGTTCAGATCCGGAATGCCCTCTCGCAGCGCGCCGATGAACATTTTCAGTCCCTGACGGTTGGGTGGAAGATCCGGCGGTGTCGCGTGCGTGACGTAGTCGGGCGCGTACAGCTCATCGACCAGATCCAGGTTTCCTTGGCTGCAGCCCTCGTCGAACCAGCGGCGGTAGGTGGCGGCGTTCTCCTGTGCGCTCATGTCCGTGACCTCCTTGTACGTGCGAACGTCCTCCGTCACTGTCGTCTGCGACAATGACAGTGTCCGCCGATCAGGAGGCGCAAACATCGCCCGAACGGGCCATTTCAGAAGAGGCCGTTCTCCACGGCGAAGAGGGTGGCACCGGCACGCGTGGAGAGACCGATTTTGTCGTAGATATGCTGGATGTGGTGCTTGACGGTGTCGGGTGCGACGAAGAGCTGCTCCGCCATGTCGCGATTGGAGAGGCCGCGTGCCAGCAAGCGCAGCACCTCCACCTCTCGCTCGCTCAAGCCGCCCGGGCGGGTTCGACGCGTTTGCGACACTCGGTGTCCTGCTTCGGACAGAACCGCGTGCACGGCATCGCCGTCGAGTCGACCGGCGCGCACCTCACCGCGCAGCTCGTCGGCGGCCTGCTCTGGAGAAAGAGCTGGCCGATGCGGCCGCTCCTCAGTCATCGCATGGTAGACGTCGGCTGCGGCCAGAATGCGCGCCGCGGGCGAGAGGGCCGGCACCGCGCTGCCACGGTGATAGCCGGAGCCGTCCAGTCGCTCGTGATGCTGCGACGCCAGCAACCCGATCGGACCGAGCTTCTCCGGTCGAGCCAGCACCCGCTCGGTGTAATAGGGATGCAGCCGAACCTGCTCCCAGTCTCGCTGCGAGAGCGGGCCCGGCCTTCCCCAAATCCCGGCCGAGACGCCGACTCGTCCGATATCGTGCAGCAAGCCGGCTCTCCGCACCGTCGTGACGTCGGCGTCGATGAGCCCGAGACGCCGACCTGCGCCTGCCGCCAGTGCCGCGACGCCCGGCGAGTGTCCGAGCGTGAACGGCGACTTGAGATCAGCGAAATCGGCCATCGCCGCGCAGCAGCGGTCGAACTTCTGCGTCGCTCAGACGCTTGCGGCCCGCCCGGCTCCAGCGCGAGGACCGCTTCCCAGGTCGGCTCCTGGTCCAGACCGGACAGCAGACTTGGCGGCGTTCTAAGCGGAACAGTTCCGCCATCTCCGGGTGGTAGGCGCCGCCGCTTCGCTTGCGAATGGTGGCGACAGCCGCGTCAACTCCGCCAATGCGCGCCCAGATAACGGCGTCCTGAGCCAGCGTCACTACCAGGACGGGAATCGCGACATCCTCCCCTTTCAGCCCATTAGGCTGACCATGGCCGTCCCACCGCTCGTAGAGCTGACCCAGACAGACGATGAGCGAATCGGGTAGACCCAGACGCTCGGCCAACATTTGGGCAACTTCGCAGTGCCCGGCAAAGCTCTCGTGCATCATCTCGGGCAACGACATGAGGATGCGAGAGACGAGCGCTGCCAGACGATCGGGTGCTTCGGACGCGTTCGCCAGTCGAATGAAGCTGGTGGCTAGTTCCACCACCTGGAGCGGCTGACCGGGGTCGAGCGCGGCGAAGTCGTGCCGCAACACCAGCTCATCGCCGAAGATGGCGGCAAGCGCATGCGTGTCGGCGTTGCAACCGATGTAGCGCAGCAGCGCCTGGTAATAGACGTCCCGCATCGTCTGGTCGTCGAGGCCGAGCGCCTCTCCCAGCCGCATGGCCACCACGCAGGAGGAGAGGGCCGATTCCAACGGCTGGCCCATCCCCAAATCGGTGGCCATCGACAGCGCCGCCATCAGCTCGGCCAGACGCACTCCGGAGCTGGCACCTCGCGCGAGCATCGTCTGCTCCTGCATATTTGGGTCGTTTCAGGAAACGTTGCGCGCTATTGCACGACCGCTGGCAGACCAGTTGAAGCGATATGGTGCATCGCCGTCATTGATCACGTCACGCGCTGCGCGAGTCGTTTGACAAGCAGCGCATACGCCGCAACGGCCCAGGCGATCATCACGAGGAATGCCAGCCACGCGTCCCCAAAGAACTGTGTGCTCGTCATGCTGTCGATCATCACCTTGGTCGCCTGGCTGGTCGGGAAGAAATCGAAGACGGTATTCAACCAGCCGGGAATCGGCAGACCGACGGCGAAGGCCGGTGCGAGGATCGGCAGCAGGATGACGCCGCCCCAGGTGTTGAGCTGGTTGGCGCTGCGGAAGAGACCGCCAATAAGCAGGCCAAAGGCGATCAGCGTCACGCTCAGGGCCAGCAGCGCGCCAACGAAGAGGGCGATTCGCTCCGGCGCAATCCGCGTAATGCTGAGGAGCAGTCCCACCGCGACGACGATATACGCCAGCCCAACCAGCGCCTTGGCCACCACGATATCGAGGTACGACGTCACCAGCACCAACGCGTCGATCGTGTGCTTTTCGACCTCTTCAGTCAGGATGATCGGCACCGCCAGCATGCTGATCATGCCAATCTCGAGGGCAATGGCGACCAGCACGAAGTACTTGCGTAGTCCCAGTCGATTGAAGATCGCCTCGCTGGTCACCTCACCGGCTGAGACGCGCGATACATTGACCTGCGCCAACTGCTGACGGCCGGCCATGCGATTGAGAGCCGCCTCGATCGCCGCGGAGACATAGTCGCCCCCAAAGTTGGACGTCTCCGGCAGCAACACTGTCAGATTCGGCGTCGCTCCATTCTGCAGCGCGGCATCGAATCCCGCTGGGACGATGATGCCGATGTCGACGTTCTTCTTCCCTACGTCGGTGCGCACCGCGTCCGGGCTCTGTTCCTGCACGAACGAGAGCTGTACGTTGCTTCCGGCCACCGCGCTGATGTCTTTCAGCAGTTGCGTGTTGTCCGGTGCATACCACCCAATCTTGGATTTCTGAACGGTGCCTGTGTCGCTGAACATGAAGTTGTAAAGGATACCGATCCCGATCGGCACCAGCACGGCCACCAATACGCGCGAGTCGCGAATGGCGTCGCGCAGATCCTTACGGAATATCGTTCGAATCTTGTTGAGATGCATGACTCCCCAATAGCTAGAGCGGACGTCCCGCGAGCTCGATGAAGACGTCCTCCAACGTTCCCTCTTGCGAGTGAACCGTCAGGACGTCTCCCGCCTCCATCCACCTGGCCAATTGCTCGGCGTCGGCGGTATTGTCGAGGCGCACGGTCTTTTCTTCCCGGTTCTTGAGCAGAACGATCGCGGTGCGCTGACCGAAGCGCAGCTTCAGCTCGCGCGGCTGATCGACCGCCACGATCTTGCCCTGACTGAGGAATGCCACACGGTGGCAAAGCTCGTCCGCTTCCTCCATGTAGTGCGTGGTCAGAAAGACGGTGGTGCCGTGTCGACTCAGTTCGGCGACCAGATCGCGCAGCTCGCGAGCTGAGGTCGGGTCGAGGCCACGCGTCGGCTCATCGAGGAAGAGGAGCCGCGGCTCGTTGACCAACGCCCGCGCGATCAGAAGTCGCTGCTTCATGCCGCTCGAATACGTCTTGACCTTGCGGTCGGCCGCGGGCAGGAGGTCGACTCGTTCGAGCAGATCCTCGACCCGTTTGCTTGGCACGCCATAGAGATCGGCGAAGAAGCGCAAGTTCTCTCGTCCGGTCAGGCGTTCGTAGAGATTGGGCTCTTCGAAGACGAGGTTAATGAGGGGTTTGACCCGATCGAGCTGGTGTTCCACGTCAAAACCGGCGATGAGCGCGGTTCCGGCCGTGGGGCGTGTACGTCCGGTCAGCATGCGTATCGTGGTGGTCTTACCGGCGCCGTTGTGGCCGAGCAGACCAAAAATCTCCCCCTCGGAGACCGAGAAGCTGATCCCGTCGACGGCATGCACGTCGCCGAAATGCTTCTTGAGGCCGTCTACTTCGATCATGGTGGATTGATTCATCGCACCTCCCGCCAGATGGCGCGCAAGTTTCATTCTATACCCGACCCTTGCGATTCATGCTGCGGAATATCAAGCTCGCGGGCTTGCCATGTGCATGCCTTTATGTCACCGTAGCCGACGTTCATTAACGCGATGTCCGATTGTCGGACAATTGGAGTTGTTTCGCGTGACAAGGGTGTATACTGGCGTGCCACCAACGGAATCTGCGTGGCCGGTCACGATAGAAGCAACCGACGGTTTCAGGTTGGACCTGACGGGAAGAACGGTTCAACTTTTTGACAGCGCGTCACGTGTAAGGTCCAATCCGGTCGCTTGCCTGCTGGGGAACCCAGTGTGTCCTGGCGAGGAAGGAACGACGCTCGTTGGTTCGCGCATAACCGCGCATCCTGCCGCTAGGCGCTGGGAGAGCTAGCGGTCTCCGGCAGCCGTATATCGGTGGTATTCAACATCGCGCCGCGCGTCGGCGCCCGCCGAACGGGATGATTGGAACGGGGTCGTCGGTTATATCCGGTGTTCGGCCCCAAAATGACCGAGGAATGAGCGTTAGGGAGGAGTAATCTGAACGTGAATCACTCCGAGAAGGACTCACCTACCCCGATTACACCAGGGAATCAATTCATGACGCGCACCTCCGTTACCCGCCGCGGTCTGTTGACCCGGGCGGTCAAGGCTGGTGGCGCGATCGGTATGGTCGGCATCGTTGGCTCGTTGCTGGATGCCTGCGGGAGCAGCAACAACAACACCCCGGCCGCCACATCGGCAAGCACCTCAGGCTCGAGCTCGGGATCCGGCTCGACTACGGCCACGAGCGCGTCGACGACCGCCGCTGGAAGCCCTGCCGCGACGACGGCAGCCACGTCGGCCTCCACCAGCTCGTCTGGCTCGACCGGCGGCACCGACACGAATGCCACGCTCACCATTCCGCTCATCAGCAATCCGACGCCGAACCCGATCACGCTTCCGGGCGGTCTGTCGTCGATTCTGTTGAATAAAAACCTGTTCGGGCAGCTGGTGCGCCCGGACTCCACCACCGACCAGCCGGTTCCGGATCATGCCGAGAAGTGGGACATCTCAGACGACGGGATGACCTACACGTTCCACTTGCGCAACAACATCAAGTGGCACAACGGCGATCCATTCACGGCCGACGACGTCAAGTTCACCTTCGACACCATGCAGGACAAAAACGTCAACTCGGCGTTCCTGAACAACCTCGGACCGTTCACCGGTGCTGAGGTCGTTGACGAGACGACGGTCAAGCTGAACCTGAGCAAGGCCTTCGCCCCGTTCCTCGTCATGCTCCAGTACAACATCATGATGATCCCGAAGAAGGTCCTGACCGGTGTCGACCTGAACAAGCCGGTCGACTTCATTCAGAATCCGGTCGGCACGGGCGCCTATAAGTGGAAAGAGTTCGTCTCCGGCGACCACATCACCATGGTGGCCAACGCGGATTATTGGGACGGCGCGCCGAAGATCGGCACCGTGGTCTACAAGATCCTGCCGGACGTCAACACCCAGGTGGCGCAGCTGCGCACGGGTGAAGTCGACATCGTCATGATCGAGCCTTCGCAGGCCGACGCGCTGCAGAGCCTGGACAACGTCGTCATCAATACGGCGAACCAGACCAACTACTACTATCTGGGTGTCAACAACAGCAATCCCCTCTTCTCCGACGCGAAGGTGCGCCAGGCGCTGGCCTACGCGCTCGACCGCGAGACGATCCTCAAGACGGTCATGCGCGGGAAGGGGACGATCGCCAACGGACCAATCTCGCCGCCTATGGGTTGGGCCTATCCGAAGGATCAGCAGCCCTACCCGTACGACGTCAACAAGGCCAAGGATCTCCTGTCGCAGGCGGGCTGGCAGCTTCAGGGCGACAAGCTCATGAAGGACGGCAAGCAGTTCGAGTTCAAGATCCTGCTCGACGTCGGTAACCCGACTCGGCAGGCGTTCGCGCTGGCCGCGCAGCAGTACTTTCAGAAGCTCGGCATGAACCCCACGATTGACTCGCAAGAGTTCAATAAGTGGTACGACATGACCTCGAACAGCGACTACGACCTCGGTGTCTTCTGGTGGATCACCCCGCCAGATCCGGATTCCCTCTACGGTGGGTACTCCGACGACAACACCGACAAGTACAAGAACGCGGATGTCGATGAGCTCTTCCTGAAGGGCCGGGAAGCGCTGACGCAGGATGATCGCCAGCCAATCTACGCACAGCTTCAGCAGAAGCTGTACGATGATCAGGTCGACGTCTTCATCCTCTATCCGCTGGAATTCCGGGCGGTTGCCAAGCGCGTTCAAGGCTTTGGTAGCATCGGTATCCGCGACGCGCTCTACTACACCTACAAGATGTCGATCTCCGGTTAGTACGAACCGCTGAGTCTCCCGGCACTGCCTCACGCGGTGCCGGGGGCGCTCCCATAGTTGACGAGGAACGACGGCAGAGAAAATGACCCGTTACGTTCTTAGCCGCCTGATTCAATCCATCGTGCTCTTGTTGATCGTCACCGTTATCGTCTTTGGGCTGATCCACGCCGCACCGGGCGGTCCGTCGGCCGTGATGGCGGACCAGAGGCTGCCCGCGGCTCAGCTCGCGCGAATGCGTGCCAATCTCGGGCTCGATCAGCCAATTCCCGTTCAGTACGTGAAGTGGGTCACGGCGCTGGCCAGGGGTGATTTCGGCATCTCCTACACCGACAACCGGCCCGTCATCAGCGAGATCGGCGCGCGTTTACCGAACACGCTCATCCTCGCGGGAACCGCCTTCATCGTGTCTCTCATCATCTCGATCCCGCTAGGCATATACAGCGCCAATCGTGCACGCAGCGCAGCTGACAACGTGGTGAGCGCCGCCAGCTTCATCGGACTGGCGATTCCGGTCTTCTGGTTCGGGATCGTGCTCATCATCGTCTTCTCAGTGAAGCTCCACTGGCTGCCATCGTCCGGCATGTACACCACCAACGGCCCGAAAACGTTGTCCGATCTCGGCAAACACCTGATCATGCCCGCGATCGTGCTGGCCACGCCCAACATCGCCATATTCACTCGCTACGTGCGGGCCAGCGTGCTGGAGGTCTTGCGACAGGATTACGTGCGCACGGCACGGGCAAAGGGCTTGACGGAGTCGAACGTGGTCTACCGGCACGTGCTGCGAAACGCGCTCGTTCCGATCATCACCATCATCGGCGTGACGTTTCCGGTCGTCATCACTGGTGCGGCCATCACCGAGAGCGTCTTTGGCTGGCCCGGTATGGGGCGCCTGGCGGTCGATGCGGCCTTCACGCGCGACTACCCGATGGTGATGGGAATCGTCGTGCTGATCGCGGCCTTCGTCATTTTGATCAATCTGTTGACTGACCTGGCGTACATGCTGGTCGATCCGCGAGTGAGGTTGCAGTAGATGGCTGAAACAACGCTCACCCCGCAGGTCTCAACCTCGTCTCGCGATGCGCAGGGAGCGTTTCGCGTCTTCCTGACCCGACTGAGAACCTACCGTCCCGGGTTCTTCTCGCTGATCCTGCTGATCCTGCTCTATCTCGTCGCCTTCGCCGGACCGCTCTTCATGCGCTACTCACCCAATGAGCTCGACCTGACCAACATGCTGGCCAGTCCGTCGCTGCATCATCTGCTGGGCACGGACGACAACGGACGCGACGTCTTTGCCCGTCTGGTCTACGGCGGCCGTATCTCGCTGGTGGTCGGCTTGTTCGCCGTGCTGATCGCCGATTCAGTTGGTGTGCTTCTGGGGGCGGTTTCCGGGTATTTCGGCAAGATCACCGATCAGGTAGTGATGCGCATCACCGACGCCATGCTCGCCATCCCCAGCTTCCTGCTGCTGCTGGTGGTCCTCTCGCTCTTCACTCCGAGCCTGACCAAAATCGAGCTGGCCATCGGGCTGACGAGCTGGATGACCGTCGCCCGCCTGGTACGCGGAGAGTTCTTGCGCCACAAGGACTCGGACTTCGTACTGGCCGCGCGATCCATCGGCGCGTCAGACTGGCGCATCATGTTCCGTCATCTGCTGCCGCAGGCGGTATCGCCGGTGATCGTGTCCAGTAGCGTGCTGGTCGGCGTGGCGATCATCCTGGAATCGGCACTGAGCTATCTCGGGCTGGGTGTGCAGCCGCCGCAGGCGAGCTGGGGCAACATGCTGACCGGCGCGCAGAACTACGTCTGGACCGAACCGCTTCTGGCGATCTACCCGGGCGTTCTCATCCTGATCACGGTGAGCGCCTTCAACTACTTCGGCGAAGGACTGCGCAGCGCCCTCAACGTCACCGAGTAATTCGCGACAGCCGCCGTAGGGGCGCACTGCCGTGCGCCCTTCAGCCCCAAACCCCGCTAACCTGCCCCACCTACCAACCGATGGCGTATGCCATGCGCCGCGCGTCGGCCGCGCCGCGCAGAAAACCCCGCTCTCGATCGACCACGATCGTGCACAGCGATCCGGCTCTTGGCTCCCAGTCGGACCAAGGTTCGACGCGGTGTCCAAGGCGACCCAGATCCGTCAACACATCGCCCGAAATGCGCGTCTCGGCGTTGACCAATCCCGGCGAATAGGGGTGCGGCGAGCTCGAGCGTGGATAGTTGAAGCTCGCCACGCGCGGCGCCTCGATGGCGGCCTGCGGCTCCATACCGAAATCGATCAGGTTCACCAATAGCTGCACCATCGCCTGCGGCTGCACGTCGTTCCCCGGCGTGCCGTAGGGGGCGAAGAGCTTGCCCTCCTTCATCACCAGACCCGGGCTCGGCGTGAGACGCGGACGCTTGCCGGGAGCGATGACGCTCGGGTGCCCCTCCTCGGTCCAGGATTGACCGCCGCGACCGGAGACGATGAACCCAAGGCCGGGAATGATCGGCGTGTTGGTGACGCCATCACTCGGAGTGGCCGAGAAGGCATTCCCCTGTTCATCGACGACGCAGAGATAGCTGGTATCGGGGTCGACCTTGGCGCGGAACGCGCGTGGCGCTCCCACCTCGCCATGTTGTCCGCCATGCCCGCCGCTCTGGAAGTGCCAGGGATTACCGGCCTCCGGCATGCCGCCGAAGGCACGGTCAAGGCTGATGCGGTCGCGCCACTCAGCCGCGTAATCGGCGTTCAGCAGCCCGTTGATCGGCACGTTGACCATCTTGGGATCGCCGTAGTAGCGCTCCCGATCGGCGAAAGCGGCATCCAGCGCCTCGATGATCAGGTGCAGTGTCCTGGCAGAGTTGTGTCCTGACTCGGCCAGGTCATAACCATCCAGGATCGCCAGCGCTTGCGGCGCCACCGGCCCCTGACACCACGGTCCGCAGCTATAGACGTCGTGACCGCGATAGCGAGCGGAAACCGGCTTTTCGACGTCGACGTGAAACGTCTTCAAGTCGTCGAGCGTGAGGAATCCGCCCTGATCGGCGAAGAAGGCCGCCACGCGCTCCGCGATGTCACCTGCATAGAAGCGATCGCGCGCTGCCTGGATACCCGCCTCGCGGCTGACGTGGCGGGCGCCCTCTTCCGCCTCGATCAGCATGCGTAACGTCCGCGCTAGATCGCGCTGCACGAAGCGAGAGCCGGGTCGCGGCGGACTGCCGCCAGGGAGGAAGATCTCAGCGTTGCTGGGCCACTGACCGATACGCGCGGCATCGGCTGCGATGTTCGCGCAGAAGAAGTCGTAGGCCTCGAAGCCGTTCTCGGCGATCTCGATGGCCGGTGCGGCAACCTCCGCGAAGGAGAGGGTGCCGAACTCCGTCAAGGCAGTAGTCCAGGAATCGATCGCGGCGGGCATGACGCAATGTTGAACGCCGCCAGGGATACGCCCGCCATGCTCGCGCCGAAAGTACTCTGCCGAGGCACTCGCGGGCCAGGTTCCCAGGCCGCTGATCGTGCGAATGACATCTCTGCCCGAATGATAGAGGATGATGGGAGCCACACCGCCGATGTTGGTCATGTCAGGCTGCAGCACGTTCGTGCAGAGCCCAGCCGCCACGCCTGCGTCGATCGCGTTGCCTCCCATCTCGAGCATGCGCACGGCGGCAAGCGTCGCCAGGTAATGCCCGGATGCGGCCACGTAATGGCGCCCGGTGACGCCGGGTCGAAAGGTCGTCGGAGGGGGAAAGCCAGCCACGGATATCTCCTTCAGCGAGCGATCAGGCGAAGCGTCCAGGGTCGAAGGCAGCCAGGCCAGGCACGACGTTCCCCGTCACGATGCTTTCGGACAGGAGCTCGGACGTTCCCGGCGCCAGCAATGCGCCAGCGCGGAAGTGGCCGGTCGAGACCCAGACGTTGTCGAGCGATGGAATGCGACCCACGATAAGCTCCCCATCTTCGGAGGCCGGGCGCAGGCCGGCCCACAGCGAGACCAGGCGTCCCTGATTCAGGCTGGGCGCGAGGCGATCGATGAGGGCGGCCAGCCAGTCGATTCCGGCAGGCGTCACGTCGGCCACGAACCCGGCCTCATGCTCTTCGGTTGCCCCGACCGCGACCGTGCCGTCAGCGCGCGGCACGAGGTAGCCGCCCTCGCCCTGAATGACACCGGTAATCGGGATGGGGACGTCGCTGATAGCGATCATCTGCCCGCGCACCGGACGGGTGGGAATCGGCACGCCGACGTCCTCGCCGAAGAGGCGACTCCAGGCGCCCGCGGCGATGACGACTTGATCGGCGCTGACGTCGCCCCCGAGCGTTCTGAGCCCGACGGCACGCGATCCAACCGTCTCGATGTGGGTCACGACCGTATGCTCGCGAATGACGGCTCCTTTGCCGGCGGCGGCACGTGCCAGCCCACGGGAGAACTCCCCCAGCAGCAGGCTGGAGGCTTCGGCGTTGTAGAGCCCGCCGGTAAACGCCACTCCGTCGGCCGTCTGCCTGAGAGCTGGCTCACGCTTGCCGAGCGTGGTCGAATCCAGCCACTCAGCCTCGAAGCCCTGCTCCCTTTGCCAGGCGACGCGATCGCGCAGCGTGTTAGCCTCTTCACCCACCGCGACGTGGACGATGCCACGACTGACCCAGCCGGTCGACACGCCGCTCAGCGCCTCCACCTCCTCGACCAATCCGTGGTAGCGCTTGAAGGAGCGCACCGCCATCTCGGCTTTGGCGCCATAGGCGGGGCTCGGGGGAGAGATGATGCCGGCCGAGGCCCAGCTCGCCTCCCGCGCCAGCTGATGACGATCGAGGAGCATGACCTTCACGCCCCGATTGGCCAGGTCATAGGCCAGCGAGCAGCCCATGATGCCGCCGCCGATGATCGCTACGTCGATCGATGCCGTCCGCCCAATTGATCCACTCACGTGTTGCCTCGTTTTCTACGTCATTCTTCGAGTTCAGATGAGCGTACGGGCTGCGCCTCATGTTCGCAACCGCGTTCCGTCCCGCCACAATCGGGACCGGATGCCCTATCACACTGGAGTATCATAAAGTCCGCCACCGAACATGCGGTGTTGTAGCGACTCCGCGTGAGCGAGCGCTCTGAAGCAGTCTTCAGCGTGGTTGTCCAGCGGCGAGGCCAAGCATGGGGCTTGCCTCCACGGTAGGGCAGACCCCTGTGTCTGTGACCCAGGATGCTCAGTATCATAAAGTCCGCCACCGAACATGCGGTGTTGTAGCGACTCCGCGTGAGCGAGCGCTCTAAAGTAATCTTCAGCGTGGTTGTCCGGTGGCGAGGGTAAGCATGGGGCTTGCCTCCACGGTAAGGGCAGACCCCTGTGTCTGCCCGGTGAACATCCACTGTGCACAATGCTCCAGTTGAGAGCCAGGCTCACCCGGCGCGCGAACGGAGTACGACGAGTGGCGATGCAGACGCCATTGGTCCTCAAAGCAGCAACGGCCACCACCTCCGGAGCGGCTCAGGCCGTCAACGGCGATACGCTCGGCATGCGCGAACCGCTGACGGCACTTGAGCGCGTCGAGCAGGGCTGGATCTGGGCCATCGCTGACGGCGTAGGGCATGAAGAGGCCGGACTGCGCGCCAGCCGTGAAGCGGCACAGACGGTAGTCGATTCCTATTGGACCTCAGCAGTGCCTGACACGATGAGTCGCCTGCGCGAAGCGGTCGAGCACGCCAACACACTCCTTCACGAGCAAAATCGAGAGCGCGTCGACGGCAACGAACAGGTCGGCGCGACCATTCTCGCGGCGGCGGTCGTCAATGGACGGCTGCATCTGGCGCACGTCGGCCGCTCGCGCGCCTATCTTCTGCAAGAGGGCGGGCTTACCCAGCTTACGGAAGACCATTCCTGGGTGGCGCGTCAGGTTCGCCAGGGTTTGCTGACGCCTGAAGAGGCGATCAATCATCCACGCCAGAACTTCATCACTCGCTGTCTCGGCATTCGAGAGACCGTGACGGTCGACTGCATCGAACGGGAGATCAACCCGGGCGACGTCATCCTCCTGTGTTCCGACGGTCTTTATCGCCACTTCGACGACGCGCGCATCTCCACCATTCTGGGGCAGTATGCGGCCGAAGCCGCGCCCGTGCTGATCGATGAGGCGAGCCGGGGCGGCGCCTCCGACGACGTCACCGCGGTCACGCTGAATGGCGTCGCGGCGCCGATCCGTGACGTGGCGACGATCGACCGGGTGGCGCTGATCGGGCGTCTCAGCCGCGAGCTGGCCGCGAGCCTGGATCTGAACCAAACCCTCCACTCAGTCCTGCGTCAGCTCCTGCAGGTGAGTGGCGGCGAACGCGCGGCAATTCTCATGAAGGACGGTGAGGGATCATTGGTCGCGCAAGTGGTCCACAACATGGATCCACTCAGCGACATGTACAGCCACACGGTAGCGGATGAAGCCATGAACGAGCGGCGCGCGATTCTGGTCGCGAATGCGCTGGACGACCCGCGCTTCGGACGAGTGGAAAGCATCGTCGACCTGGCGATCCGCTCGATCCTCTGCGCGCCGATGATCGTCACCGACGAGGCAATCGGCGTCCTCTACGTCGATTCGTCCACGGCCACCGTCCGCTTCAGCCAGTCGGACCTGGATTTCCTGGCGTCGTTCGCCAGTCATGCCGCCACAGCCATACAGAACGCGCGGCTCCACGACGAATTGCTCCTGCGAGCGCGTCAGATCGAGATGGGCCAGCGACGCCAGGATGCGATCATCCGCTCGCTCAGCAGCGCGCTGATCGCCATCGACGAACGTGGAATGGTCACTGACTGGAATCCCAAGGCGACCGAGATTCTGGGGCGTTCCGCGGCGGAGGTCACTGGCAGACCACTTTCGGAGGCCGTGCCACTCAGTGTCGCTCGCTGGCTCACCGGTCTCGCGCGTCAGGTCGAGGTAAGCTACCAGACAATCCTAACCACCCACGAATGGGAAGGCGCCCTCGGCGCGCGTCCGCGCGTGATCCTGGCTGGACGAGTCGCCCGCATCCGCGGCGACGGCGAGCAGATCCGGGGCATCGTCTTTGTGGTCAACGATCGCACTGACACCGTTCTGATGGAGGAGATGCGACGCAACGAGGCCGCCGAGCAGGAGCGAATGCGAGGGCTCTTCAATCGCTATTTAGCGCCATCGGTGGCCGAGCAGCTGCTGCGCGATCCGGACGCCATGCAACTCGGCGGTGCGCGCAAGGACGTCACGATCATGTTTGCCGACGTCCGAGGGTTTACGGGGTTTTCAGAACAGCGACAACCCGAAGAGGTGGTCGCGATGCTCAACCAATACTTGACGCTGGCGACCTCCGAGATCTTCGCTCAGCTGGGTACGTTGGATAAGTTCCTGGGAGACGGCGTTCTGGCCATCTTCGGCGCGCCGCTGACCCTTCCGAACCACGCGCTTTCCGCGTTGCGGGCCGCGGTGGCGATGCGATCTCACATCGATGATCTGCGTCGGGACACGGGAGTTCGCGTCGGCTTCGGGATCGGCATGAACTCCGGTCCTGCCATCATCGGCAACATCGGCTCGCTACAGTTCATGAATTACACGGCCATTGGGGATGTGGTGAACGTGGCCGCGCGCCTCCAGACGGAAGCGCGCGCGGGAGAGATACTCATCACCGACACCACGTTGAAGCTCGTGGCCGAGCACGTACAAGCCGAAGAGCTTGGCTCACTCTACGTCAAGGGTCGCACGACTCCGGTCACCACCTACAAAGTGTTGAAGGTCGACGACTAACCTCGCGCTCGGGATCAACCGCCCCGCGTGTTCCAGATCATGGTCGCGTCAGATGGCATCGACTTGGGAGGCTCGGGCGCTTCAGCGGCATCGGCCGCGGCGTCGACGGCCATCCCCTCGATGGTGGCGTCTTCCACCGGCTCTGGGATCGGCATCGAGACATCAGGCTCCGGTTCGAGCGCGGACGGAGTCTCCGCTATCGGATTCGCATCCACAGCCGGCCTGGTCGGCGCCATCGAATTAAACACGGGCTCGGGTTCAGGCATCGGCTCCGGCACTGGCTCAAAGATGGGCTCGGGCGTCTGCTCGACATACGGAGCCGCCTCGACCGGAGCCGACTGCTGATCGCTGGGAGCCACTTCGTAGACCGGGTTGGCACCGAACGGACCGGCATCACCGGTTCCGGCCACGTACTGATTGCGAAGCTGGTTGATGCGAGACTCCAGATCGGCGCGCCACCAGGATTCGACCGCGTCGACGAGCGATGCGCGTACAGCCTCCGTATCGACGAACGAGGGGAACTGTGCCCACGACAGCTCCGCCAGGATGGTCTCAATATCCACTCCCCGGTCGGCACCCATCTGGATTAGAAGCTGCGCAAGTTCGGCTTCGTGGTTCATTGGAACTCCTCTCCAAATTCGGCCGGCGCCTTCGCGACGGTGAGCCAGATCCGCTACGGACTCGACTGCTTGAAGTAACCGCAGCTCGCGGTCGTGTCTTCACCCGGATCGTTGGTGAGCCTGGTCGGATTCGAACCATCCTCGTTCATCACGTAGATATTGGCGTTTCCATCCTGATCCGACTCGTAGACGATGTGCTCGTTGTCCGGGCAGAAGGACGGGATGTTGTTCAGCGCCACCGTGCTGGTCAAGCGCCGCTGGTCAGTGCCATCAATGTTCATGATGTAGATGTCCCCCTCGTTGACCGACGTGAGCTGTGAAGAGAAGACCACCTTCGTGCCGTCCGGCGACACCGCTGGATAGAGGTTTGTGCGGTCGGGAATGTTGGTAAGCTGCACCACGTTCGAGCCATCTGCATTCATCATGAAGATCTCGGACTGCCCGCTGCGGTTCGATGAGAAGAGGATGTGCTGTCCATCTGGAGTCCAGAAGGGCCAGCCATCCTGCGCCGGATTCTCGGTTAGACGCACGATGGTCTTTCCGTCCGGAGTCATCTTGTAGATCTCCCAGTTACCGGCACGATCGGAGGTAAAGGCGATCCACTTGCCGTCGGGAGACCAGCTCCAGCCGTTGTCCCAGGATGTGTATCCCGCCGTGATGTTGTTGGCGCTGACCGTTTGCAGGTTGGCGGCAGAGTCACCCTTGAATTCCGCGACGTATACGTCGTGATTCCCCGTTCCTGTCAGGCCGCCGCCTTCCGCATCGTGGATGGTGTGCTCTCCTGGTGCGGTCGACGAATAAACGAGTCCGGTTCCATCCGGCATGAACCGCGGACCCCACGTGTGACCACGGTTGCTGGTGATCTCACGCTCGCCTGACCCATCCATGTTCATCACGTAGACCTCGGAGTCGTGAACGTCGCCACGATGGGATGAAAAGAGAATCGCTTCAACGTATCCCGGCGGCGGTGTGGCGAGAGTTTGCATCGAGAGTGAACTGGCCGGTGTCGGTGCCGCGGTGGGAGTCCCGGCTACCGCGACCTGCGTTGCGGTCTGGCTGGCGGTCGCAGTCGGTGCGGTTGTCGCCGTCGGTGGTGTCGTTGCTGCTGCCGTCGGGCTGGCCGCGGACACGATGGCCGTGGTGCTGGTTGCGCTCCTACTGGTGACCGGCGTCCTGGTATCGCCGCTCGAGCCGCGACCGCGAATAACGAAGAAGGCAGCGAGCGCAAGCACGATCGCAAGGAGACCCACAACGCCCGCCCCAGCCACCAAAAGGATCGGCCCTTTGCTCGAACCTGTACGACCGGATGACCCGCCCGCGGCCGCTGCCACGGCTGCGCCATCAATCGGCGGCGCTCCATCTGGCGGACTAGCTCCAGTCGGAGTCGCGGTGACCGGCGCAACCTCCTGCGACGTCGACTCAGCAGCGACCGGCGCGGCCACAACCGGATCAATCAGGCCCACCGGCGGGTGAGAAATCGTGCCGCCGGCCGCTTGCTGGGCCCTAGCTATCGATTCCTTCAGGTCTGCCACGAAATCGGCGACGGATGGATAGCGGTCGAACGGCTCCTTGGCCAGCGCTCGACTCAGGACTTTCTCTACCTCTTCGGGGAACCAGGGCACGACACTTCGTGGGGGTGGCGGCGGATCGGTCAGATGCATGCGCATCACCGCGGCAGGTGTGGGCGCCTGGAACGGCACTCGGCCGACGAGCATCTCGTAGGTGACGACCGCCAGCGAATACTGATCCGCCGCAGGCCCGACGTCGATCACACCGGCGCTCTGCTCGGGCGCCATGTACTCTGGCGTGCCGATGATCATCCCGGCGGCGGTGAGGGAGTTGGCTCCCGCGATCTTCACCACACCGAAGTCGGTCAGATATGCCTGCCCGTTGCCGTCAAGGAGGACGTTGCCCGGCTTGACGTCGCGATGGACGTAGCCATGTTCATGGGCGTATGCGAGGGCGCGGCCCACCGGCTCGATGATCGCGATGACGGCATCAGTGCGCAGCGTACCGCCGCTCGAGTGAAGCTCGGTCAGACGATCGCGCAGGCTCTCGCCAATGATCAGATCCTGAATCATGTAGTAGAGGCCGCCATCGACGCCGAAATCGAGGATGCGCACGATGTTGGGGTGATTCAGACGAGCCGCCGCGCGCGCCTCACGCTCGAACCGGTCACGGAATCGGTCGTCGTCACTCAGGTGCGGATAGAGGAACTTGATGGCGACCGGGCGATCGAGCGATTCCTGCATGCCTTCGAAGACGACGCCCATGCCGCCGCGCGCGATGAGCCGCGTGACCTTGAATCCCCCAAAGGAACGTCCAACTAAACCCTCAAACCCCTGACCATCGAGCATCGAAAGGCTCCCAGCCTTAGTGATGAATTCAGTCAACTATCAGCGATTACTGGGATCAGATCGCTCCGCGCGCCCTAGTCGTCCGCTGGGCGTCCGTGGCGATGATCGTCCGGCGAACTGGTCAGCCCAACTCTAAAAGGATGAGTCGGCCGAGACGAATGAATTGTTGCTGGAAGGGCTCCCCCGAAGCCGATGCGACCGTTGCTATCCACCATTCAAATACGCTCTGCCGGGACCGGAGCACCTTTTATGTCCTGTTCAGTTGACGATAGCGGAAGGGTACATCCCCGCATACCTGCGTGCACAGGTCTCTTCGTTTGCGACATTCGCATTCTGACCCGCCGAACCGTCATGGTTGGGCTCGTACGTCGGTCTCCGCGACCCGTGCTGGAGAACCAGCCACGTTGGCCGCCAGCGCCCGCATCACCCCTTTGACTTGAAAGGCCGTGAGCTCGGGGTGCTTGCCGAGCAGCTTCGTCACCATTCCCGCAATGTGGGGGGCTGCGAAGCTGTTTCCCGTGGCAGTGATCCACTGACTCTGCTGCCAAGCAACCCGCACGTCGATCCCATGCGCTCCGAATTCGACCGGTGGGTCCGGATTGTAAAAAAAGATATCCGGATCGCCAAGATTATGTGAAGCGACGGACAGGACCGAGGCGAACATGGATGGATAGCTCGCCACCGGCATATTGTTGGCCGCGGTCACCAGCATCACCCGCTTGAAATAGGCCAGATCAGCCAGCTCGTGAAAGACGGCCAACAGCTCGCGCTTGGTCGTTCCCAGGCTGAGATTGCAGACGTTCATGCCATGTTCGATCGCCCAGCGTAGTCCAGCCGCGAAGACCGTCCCACGGCCGGTCATGGCCGATCCGAGCACCCTAACGCTGTAGAGCTCGCACTCGGGCGCGAACGCGCGAATGATCCCGGCGCAGGCCGTGCCATGGCCGCAGACATCCTCATGCGGACTCTCGTCGAAAACCAGCTCGCCGTTCGCTTCGGTCACCGCGACGTAACCGCTCACTCGCCCATCGATGGCTGGATGACCGGCGTCGATGCCGCTGTCGATGACCGCCACACGAACTCCGGCACCGGTGCTGCCACCCCAGGCCCAGTCCGGCGTCACATCGTCGATGAGCTCGGTTCGCGCCAACTCCGTCAAGGAATCGAGGGCGAATTGCCAACTCCAGGCCGGATGCCGTTGGGACATTGTCACGGGAAGAGTCCCAACAGCGAGGCCGGTTCGCGCTGACTCCGCAGATAGTCCGCAAAGCCGCGCAGGATCGCCCGCACCGCCGCGCGCTCTGAATCCCCCTGATGGGCGATCTCCTCAATCAGGTGAGCGATCTCGAGCGTCTCCTGATACGAGGCATCTCCCTCGAGCGACTGGATCATGGCACGCACACGCGCGGTCAGATCAGCATGGTTGCCACTGCGATCGTCGGGAGTCATGAGCTCGCTGAGCATCGATGCCAGGTTCTGATGCGCGCGAGATTGCTCGATAGCGACGGCAGCCAACTCGGCGAAGAGCCCAAGTTGATCGATATCACTCGGACCGAAGGTGGCGTCCCCTTCCTTATCAAGGAGCTCCAGGACGCCGATGATCTCGTCACCATAGAAGAGGGGCACACAGAGGAGGCTCTGCGGCAGGTAGCCAACGCTTTGAGAAATGTCGGAAGCGTGTCGCGGGTCCGACTGCACGTCGGAGACGGCCATTGCCTGGCCGGTCAGTGCCACGATCCCAGCCACGCCATGGCCAAGCGGCACGCGAAACTGCTCGACCTCTTGCGCCTTAGGGCCGATGGCGACGGCAAAGACGAGGTCCTGCTGCTCGTTGTCGATCAAGAAGAGGGAACCGGCGCGGGCTGAAATAACGTCAGCCGCGACCTGAACGATCATACGCAGCAGATTCGTCGGCGCGACTGGGGCGGCCACAATGCCGGTCGACGCGGCGAGTGTGAAGACGCGGCGAAGCTCATCGGCAAGCTGCTCCTCGCCGAGCCTGCGACGAAGCCGCTCGATCTCCGCGCGTTGTTCATCAATGGTGGACTGAGCGCGCGTCAGGGCTTCGGCACCCTGATTCGCGTCCTGTTCGTCCATCAGGTAGGGATCCTCTCTCATCAGCGTTGGGTCATAGTGTAAAAGGCGCCGTGAAGTTGTCAATCAAAGGGATACAAATCACCGGAACGGCCCGCGAGCGACGGGTGGGCACGAGCAGGGACTGCACTGGCCCTGACCACTTTCGTCGACGACCGTCTCACCGGCGCCGCCGAAGCAACAAACGCGCAGAACGACTTAGACCGGCATTTGATCGGAGTCGTTACATTTCAGATCTGTTCCCAGGCTCCCGGTTGTGGTTTGAACGCAGCCGGTCCCACTGGTTGATGAGGTGGTGCTCGTTCTGAGCGGGATCATGTGCCCAACCACGTCGTGGTCTTCACGCTGAAGTTCCGACAGAAAGTCGATGACCGTCTGGACATCCGATTGCTTTACCACAACGACAGAAATTCCATCCGGACTGGACTGGACTGAGCCTTCGGAATCGACCGGCGGGTTGATGTTCATGTGGTGGCTTCCTTTCTCGATGTCTCGTGACGTCTGCTGGACGTATGAGCGGTGTGGCCGAGGTACCGGCTCACAGTTCGTTGGTGTCGCTGTCGCCACAAGTCCAGTCCGAGATGAGGACGCTGCTCGTCGTCGACCTGCACTTGGTCATCGTGTATTCGCGATGCACGGCACCGCCGACCGGAATCATGTGTCCGCGCACATCGTGGTCGTCATGTTCGAGATTCTCGACGAACTCGATCACCGCGGGCGCGTGCTCAGCGGGAATTGGCAGGATGGCAACTTCTTCCTGGCCGCCGGACATTTCTTGAGTAGGTTTTTTCGTTCCGCTCATGGTTGCGCTCCTCTTTCACGGCAAACGGTTCGCCGGTTCTCAGTGGCTAATTACCAGGTGGTTACGTCAGCGCAGGACCAATCGCTGTTGTCCTCTCCAGTGTGGTGGCAGTTCGTGAGCTCGGTGCGCGTCGCGGCGACTCCCAGTCGGAGCATGTGACCGCTCACGTCCTCTTCGGCATCGAGACCGGCGATGAAGTCAAGGACCTCCTGCGTTTTGTCGCTCGGAACCTCGATCATGGTGACCAACGGTTGCTGAGCTTTGACCTTTTCTTGCTCATCAGATGTGCTCATCGATGCTCCTTATCCCGACGTTGCTTCGACGCCCGCCAGCCTGAACGACGAGCGCAGCGCACGACACCAGCCATAGCGAGTCGTTCGTCGTCATCGACTCCGGATCACCGGCGGATGACACAGCATTGCGAGAGAGACGTGTGGTCATCTCATGCGGCGAGGCGGCGAGGCGCAAACGGTCGTTCTCAGTGAGATGCGTCTACCGTACGTGGTTCCGTGATCTATGTCAAATCCGCGGATTGGCGCGATCATGAGGAGCGGCGAATCCCGCGACCAGAACGTTCGAAGTCAGACTAGCAGGTTGCCGCGATCGGCGCAGTAAAGCGCTTTACACTGGCACGGCGGCGGCGCCAACCTCGATCGCCGCGCGTAGCTCGTGCATATACAAAATGAGGGCCGTCAATACGGCCCTCGCGTTCGATTTTGTTCGAGGTTCTAGCGGTCCGGCGGCGCCATACGCGGATGCGTATGCGGCGGGACGTAACGAGCGACGTTCCCCTGAGCGACGTATGCGTGCACCTTCTCGATGGCCTGGTTCAGCCGTTCGAGAGCCTTCTCCCGTCCGAGGACACGCAACGTCTCGAAGAGGCCCGGAGCGATGGTCCGCCCGGTAGTCGCCACGCGAATTGGCATGAAGAGCTGCCCCGCCTTCAGATCGAGCGCCTTGGCCAGCTCGCGCAGCTTGAGCTGCACGTCATCCTCGTCGTTGAGGTCTGATCCCTCAATCACCGCAACAACCAGCTTGAGGGCATCCTCGACCTCCTCCGGATGATCCTTACGCGGAATGAGGTCGTCCGGATCGTAGTCGGGGAGCTGATCCATGAAGAAGAAGTCCGTATCCTCGACGACTTCGGTCAGAATGCGTGCACGGTCCTTCACCAGCGCGACGACTTCGCGCACGTAGGCAAACTCCGGGCTCTCCGGATCACTCGCGGCCTCGGTCACCAGACCCGCCGCCTGCAGGAACGGCACCGAACGCATGGCGAAATCGTCCAGTGTCAGCACGTGATTGATGTACTTCTGGTTCATCCAGAGGAGCTTCTCGAAGCTGAATCGGGCCGGGCTTGGATGCACGTCGGCAAGGTCGAACTTCTCAATCAACTCCTCGCGGCTGAACATCTCCTGGTCGCCAGAGGACCAGCCGAGCAGCGCCAGATAGTTGATCATTGCCTCAGGCAGATAGCCCTTACGCTTGTACTCGAGCACACCGACGTCACCGTCTCGCTTGCTCAGCTTACCCTTGCCGTCCGGACGAAGAATGACCGGCGGATGGGCGAAGATGGGCGCCTCCCACTCGAAGGCGTCATACAGGAGCACATGCAGTGGCGACGACGGGATCCACTCCTCACCGCGCGTGACGTGCGTGATCTCCATCAGATGATCATCGACCACCACCGCCAGGTGGTAGGTCGGGAAGCCGTCCGACTTCAGCAGCACGGCATCCTGCAGCACGCGGTTCTCGAATTCGATGTTTCCGCGAATCAGATCGGGCACGACTGTGACGCCGCTCTCGGGCACCTTGAGCCGGATGACTGGCACGATCCCCTGAGCACGATACTCGGCTACCTGCTCCGGAGTCAGGTTGCGACAATGGCGGTCATATCCGGGCGGTTCGCCCCGTTTCCGCTGCTCTGCCGTCACCTGCTCGAGCCGCTCCTTGCTGCAGAAGCAGGGATAGGCGTGGCCATGCTCGACCAGCCAGTTGGCGTGCTCCTGGTAGAAGGGCAGCCGCTCACTCTGAATGTAGGGGCCGTATGCGCCGCCGATCTCCGGACCTTCATCCCAATCGAGCCCAAGCCAGCGTAGCGCCTCGATGATGCCTTGGATGCTCTCGCCCACGAATCGCTCGCGGTCGGTATCCTCGATGCGCAGGATAAAATCGCCGCCGGTGTGCTTGGCGTACAGCCAGGTGAAAAGCGCGGTACGCACTCCACCGACGTGAAGGTCACCTGTTGGGCTTGGCGCCATGCGTACTCTGACGCGCCGGTTGTTCTCGCTCAAGATCGGTCTCCCTCGGACTGCGGCAGTCATGCCATGAACATCTAAGTATGGGCCACGATCCCCTTACGATCAAGGCAAAGGGCTGGACCGTTTAGGGTAGTCATGCAAGATGAGGTCGCAGGTTCAGTATCTCAATCCGGGACAGAAATCAGTACCCTTCGTGCTTGTCAACGAGGTTAATCAGCGGTTGGTCTTGGCGGTATCGGCGGATGTTCTCGCGAATGATATCGAAACCGCGTTCCTCGATGAGTGGTGATGCGCCAGACGTGTGACAGGTGATAAGAACATTGGGCATGTACCAGAGCGGCGATTGCGCTGGCAACGGCTCAGGCGTCGTTACATCAAGACCGGCACCAGCCAGCGTGCCATCTTGCAACGCTTGGATCAGCGCAGATTGGTCGATTATCGCCCCCCGGCTCGTGTTGTAGAGGTACGCGTTCGGCTTCATCTTCCGGAACTCAGCCAAACCGAACAGATGATGCGTGCGCGGCGTGAGCGGGAGACAGATAGCGATGTGGTCGGCCTGAGAGAGCATCTCATGCCAATCGTCCGGACCGTAAATCTGATCAACTCCGGGTGGACGATCGCCGGGCTGCCGATTGGAGCCGATGACACGCATCCCGACCCCCTTCGCACGCCAGGCCAGTTCACAGCCGATCGCACCAAGCCCCGCGATCGCGAGTGTCTGATCCTTAAGGTCGAACGTATAGCGCGAATAAAAGCGCGTTTGCGGCAGGCGCGGCCGTTCGTTGGGCGGCTGTGTTGTCCATTCACCCTGATGTTGACACCGTATCAACTGTGCCAGCCCACGCGCGAACACAAACATCAGCGCCATCAGATGCTCAGCAATGTTGCTCGCCTGCGCACCACTGTAGTTGGTCACGATAATGTCATGCAAGATCAGTTCGGGTGTCAGGAGACGGTCCACGCCGGCACTGTTGCTTTGCAACCACCGAAGCTGCGGCGCCCCATTCAGGAGTTCCGGCGTGAGCGGTCCACCGATCAGTGCCTGCGCGTCAGCCAGCGCGACAGGCAACTGCTGCTGTTCGGTGCAGAGAATGAACTCCGTATCCGGGGAATCATCCCGCAGCAAATCCAGTTTCGTCGTATCCATCGGAAAAGTTATGACCACTCGTGAGAGGTTTGCCACCAGAGGCCACCCTTCGACCTACGTGAACTCCAATGCCGCCAAGGTCTTCGCTCCGCACGGGCGGGCAGAATCGAGCGCAAACGATACAGGGCATGCAGACATTCATCTCAAGCGACAGAAGGAAGTATTTCGTGCAGGCGCCGCGCGACGAAATCAAGCTCAGCGATCGA
The DNA here is from genome assembly GCA_963815715.1 of uncultured Chloroflexia bacterium. GTDB lineage: Bacteria > Chloroflexota > Chloroflexia > Thermomicrobiales > Thermomicrobiaceae > CALAGB01. Next base: position 963,816 of record CAWFHU010000003.1, read on the forward strand.
GACATGGTTCGGCTCCAAGTAGAACCAACCCTCGTCAGTGTGATGAGCGCGCGGCTTGATTGACGGATTGCTCGCGATGAGCGCCTGACAGATCTGGTGGGCATCATTACCCGCTACATCGGAATCAACTGCCAGTCTAACCCGCGTGACCGGCTGACCCACTCGGTCGCGTTCGAGCGAAACCGCCACGCCCCTGAGATTCTGAAGTTGATCGGCGAGATAGACCGCCAATTCACGCTGCCGCGCTCCCCAGGAATCGAGATCGGTCGCTATTCGCTCTTCGAGAGCGGCCATGATTCCAAAGATCGCTTCCTTGCCGATCTTCATCGTCCGTCCGATCCCCTTGTTCTGCAGGTGCACCGCTTCAACCAACTCACGGCGACCGCAGACGATGCCAGCGGTCGGTCCCGCGAGGTACTTCTGACCACTGAAGGTGATGAGATCGGCGTCGCTCGCGACGAGTCGCCTAATCTGATGATCCTGGGCCGCCGCGTCGATAATCACCGGAACATCCACCGCATGGCAGAGTGCGACGAACTCCGGCAACTGGACGAAGCCGAACTGCGACGTATGGTGCGATATCACAAACACTGCCGCAGCCGTATGTTCGTTGAGACCGGCATGGATCTGCGCGGCCGTTGTCTGGTTGACCGTGCCAACCTCGCGCACATTCGCTCCAGACAGACGGATCATCTGCTCCAGTGGCGCACCGAAGTTCACACTGTGCCCTTTCTGTAAGAGCACCTCAGACTTCATGCCGGTTGTATCCGGGAGTTGCAACGCCCTGCCTACGTCTTTCCCAGTCATGCAGGCCGCGACGCTCAGCGTGACGCCTGCCGCCGCGCAGGCCGTCACGGTGCCAGCTTCGGCGCCACTCCAGAGCGAGATGACTTCGCCCGACCGCTCGAAGAGTTCCTCCATCTCCCACTGATGACGCAGGCTTTCAGCGACCGCCTCGCAGACAGCCTCGCTGCTTTTCGATGCACCATAGGTCGTCAGCGGACCGGAAAGGTTGATAACCGGGGTGAGCTCATACTTGAGATGAAGATTGACCATGTGTTCCCTCTCTGTCTCCAACCTACGCGAAACGCGGACGGGCACGTCGCCCGTCCGTTACGAGTGGTTTTGTTCAATGACCTGCATCCCCGAACGACCACGGCCTCATGCCCTTCACACAACGTATACACCTGCCGATTCTTCTGTTACTGTCGCAATTGATCGGTCTCCGTTCGCTGTTCGCAAGGAGGGGACGGCACCTGTGTCAAAAGTGCCGATTAGGCTCGTCATTCGGAACTACGATTCGATCACGCCGTTGCTCGCAGGCGATGTGACCGCCGAAGGGATCGATCTGCGGATCGATCGAGCAACACCGATGGCGGCGTTTCGCAACGATGAGTCGTTCCAAGCCGGTGAGCTTTCTTTTGCGCAATACCTGCGGCTGCTGACAGAGGACCGGCACGAGATTGTGGGACTGCCCGTGTTTGTCGCGCGCGGCTTTCGGCAACGTTGCTTCTTCGTGCGTCGCGACAGTGGGCTGGCAACGCTGAACGATCTGTCCGGGAAACGGATCGGCATTGATACCTGGGGCGCTACCGGTCATACCTGGAACCGCGCTTTGCTGCGCGAGGCTGGGGTCGACATTCGCGGGATCTATTGGTCGATTGGGCCGATTGAGGACGCTGGTGCTCAAGTTGCAGCGGCTGGTTTGCCTCCCTATGCCCATCCTGCTCCAGCGGGAATCGCGCAAGTCGACCTGCTGCTCGCGGGCGATCTTGATGCGCTGATCATCTCCCAGCTGCCTGGTCGCTTCTATGGCGCGAACAGTCCGATCGTTCGACTCTTTCCGGACTTTCGTGGTGTGGAGGAAGCATACGCGGCGCGCGTTGGTTTCTGGCCCTGCTTCCACCTCGTGGGGCTGCGCGCGAACGTCGTGGAAGAGCATCCGTGGGTGGCAAGCAGTCTCTTCGCTGCCTTTGACGGCGCCCAGAAACTCGCGGCGCAACGCCGGTTTCTGCTCGCCGATACATCGCCCTGGCTGCTCGACGAGTTGGAGCGGATGGAGCGGCTGCTCGGCCCACACTGGCAAGCCCACGGAATCGAGCCAAACCGAGCGGCGATTACGACCTTCTGCGACGAAATGTTCGATCAAGGAATCATTGATCGGCCGATCGACCCTACCAGCGTCTTCGCCGATTTCGAGCGGGCGATCGCGAACGGTTAACTGGATAGAGGCGTGCCACTTCCACAAGCCTGCAAGCCAGACAGCGCCGGGCATCAGCTACGCAGCCGAGGATCAAAGCGATCACGCAGGGCGTCACCCAGGATGTTGAAGGCGAGCACCGTGGCCGAAATTACCGCCGCCGGCCAGATAACGCCAGTCGCGCTCAGAGTCATAAAGCGGCTCGACTGTTGGATCATTCCACCCCAAGAGGGCACGTTCGGCGCCGGCCCCAGACCGAGAAAGCTGAGACTTGCCACCAGCAGGATCGCGGTGCCCATCGATAGACTGATCTGCACGATTAGCGGCGCGATAATGTTGGGCAGTATTCCTCGCAGCAAAATGCGCGGTACTCCCGCTCCGATTGCCCGATACACTTCGATATACTCGTTCTCTTGCACCGATAACGCGGTTGCATAGGCGATTCGTTGAAAACGCGGGATGTACAGAAGACCGATGACGAGAATGACGTTGCCAACAGCCGTTCCGAGAAACGCGATCACGAAGAGCGCCAGCAGAATCGTAGGGAAGGCGAGGATCGCGTCGGCCAGCCGCATGAGAATTGTGTCGAGCGGACTGCCGAAATACGCCGAGAGCATCCCGAACGTCGTTCCGCAGATCGTTCCCAATGCGACACTAAGCAAACTTACCAAGAGTGTGACGCGCGCGCCGTAGACAAGCCGGCTATAGATGTCGCGTCCGAGTTCGTCCGTCCCCAACGGAGCGCCAAGGCTCATCGATTGGAATTGCTGGCCCGGGTTGATCGCCGAGGGGCTTTTGGTTGTGATCAAAGGTGCGGCAATCGCGGCCAAACAAATAATGAGCAGAAAACCGCCGCAGGTGATCACCCGCGGTGACGTGCGCACCCAGCGCAGCCAATCGCTGAGCGTGCCTTCTGCTCGTGCCGCGACGCGCGGACCATCGGTATCCGAAGCACGTGTGGCAAGCGCATCAGTCATACGAATCACGACCTGCCAAAGCGAATGCGTGGGTCGAGCACCGCATACGAAATATCGGTGAGGAGATTGACCAGCACGAATGCCAGCGCAACGATCAGTACTACACCCTGCACGACCGGGTAATCGCGCTGGCTGATCGCGGAGAAGAACAGTTGTCCGATACCGGGCCAGTTGAAGATGAACTCGACCAAGATGCTCCCGGAGAAGAGTCCGCCGATTTGCAAGCCCATGACCGTGATCACCGGCAACAACGAGTTTCGCAGCACGTGGGCGAGGATAACGGGGCGTTCCGCAAGTCCTTTCGCCCGCGCGGTCCGCACGTAATCGAGCCCGAGTTCCTCGAGAACTGAAGAGCGCGTCATGCGCATGTTGACCGCCAACGGCCCCATGGCGAGTGCCAGGATGGGGAGCAAGGCTGCCTTCAGAAAACCGACACCGTCGTGAAATGGGTTGACGTAGCCGCCCGAGGGCAACCAGCCCAGGTCCACGGCAAAAAACAGCACAAGCAAGACCCCGGTGACAAAAACCGGTACGGAGAATCCGAGCAGCGCGATCGCTGAGATGATCGGATCCCAATGCGTCTCGCGGAGACGAGCGCCAGCGATACCAAGTGGTACCCCCAGTAACGCGGCAAGTATCACTGCGGGCAGCCCAAGCATGAGGCTTCGAGGCAGGCGATGGACGAGGGTGGTCGTTACTGCTTGATGCGTAGTGAACGACGTACCCAGATCCAGTTGGGACAAGTGCCCAAGCCACTCGCCATACTGCCGGTAGAGCGGCTTGTCTAGACCAAGCTGCGAACGTACCGTCGCGATATCCTGCGCGGACGGTGTGGCATCCTCGCCGCCAAGAATCATGATGGCAGGATCACCAGGTATGAGATGCACCATCAAAAAGACGATGGTGATGATAACGAAGACGAGAATGACCGTGTGAATCATACGCCGCGCCAGATACGCTATCATTCTCATTCCCTCATCGGCGGTACCGAGCAGTTGCCGCCGTGGCCGTCGCTCGTACGGTCCACAGCGACAAACTACTCGTTCGCTCCTCCGGGGTGTTTACCCATCGATCCAGAGATCTTCGAAGAACTGTACCGACATGTAGCCGACGCCGGGCACACGCGTGTAACCCTTGACGTTCGCGGCCGAAGCCTCCGCCTGTGGGCGCCAGTAGAGATAGATGAACGGAGCGTCCTCCAGCAGCACTTCTTCGAGCTGCTTGTAAATTTCCTTGCGTTTGGCTTGATCGATCGTTTCCCGGCCCTCTTTCAGCAAACGGTCGACATCCGGGTTGTTGTATTTAACCCCGGTGGCATACACCGGTCCGTCTGATTCGACGATCAGACTGTAGAAATCCGGGTCGGTGAATACATTCGCGGCACCGTCAAACATGATCGTGTAGTCGCCGGTGGTGCGCTTCTGGGAACGGATGGTCCCATCAAGTCCTTTCAGGTCAGCGGAAACCCCAATGGCTTTCCACTGTTCAATCAGGATCTGCGCGCTGTCGAAATGATTCGATTCGGTGGAACATTCAAGCGTGAAGGCGAGCTTGCTCGGATCCTGATAGCCGGCATCGGCGAGCAACGCCACCGCTTTCTTGGGGTCGTACGTCCAGTGCGGGTCCAACTCTTTGTTGTACCAAACGGGATCATCCGGCGGTATCAGTGCGACGGTGGCCGGAAGGCCGAAGCCGCCAAAGGCGAGATTAAGGTGAGCCGATCGATCGACCGCATAGTTCAGAGCCTGGCGCACCTTGGGATCCTTCAGCGGGTCGCGGTTGATGTTGATGCGGACATAGTTGTAAATGTCATTTCCGACATAGACGGTGAACTTCTTATCGGACTGTAACTCCTGGATGTGCTGGAACTGGATGTACTCCGCGAAATTCAGCTGGCCGCTTTTGAGCGCCGCGTAGCGCGCCTCGTGATCCGTGATGACGTGTATCTCAACCTTGTCGAGATACGGCTTACCGGCTTGCCAATAGTTCGGAAACTTAACGAACGTGTACAAGACACCCGCTTCGAACGAATCAAGCTTGAAGGGGCCAGTACCGTTCATTTCCTTCGTATAGTCACCGGTGAAATCTTTGCTCAAGATGTTCGCGGAACGACTGCCTAACAGTGACAAAAGCGTCGCATATGGCTGCGTTAGAACGACATTGACGGTGGCTTCATCCGGTGCGTCGAACGACTTCAAGCGTTGGAGATTCGGTCGGAGCGACGCCTTGTTTGCTGGGTCGAGAATGCGCTGAAAGCTATAGACCACATCGGCTGCGCTGAACGTGCTACCGTCATGAAACGTCACCCCCTGACGGAGATGAAGTACATAGTTCAGCCCGTCGGGTGTGATGTCCCAGGATGTCGCGAGTGCCGGGGCGAGAAACCCTTTGAGGTCAGTCGTAACCAGGCCATCGTAAATGTTCAGCTGGATCGACGCGGAGTTATTGTTGTAATCGATCTGCGGATCGACGTTCATGTTCGTGCCCTGTTTGCCGAACTTCAGCGTTCCACCCGAACGTGGATTCCCCGCTTCACTGCTGGTGCTGGTGCCGCTCGCCTGACCGCTCGCGGCTGGCGTCACGCTCGTGCCAGTACTGGCAGTCGCGTTGCCGCCCGTACTCGAGGTCGACATGATAGTTGCAGCCGAGCTCGAAGTGGTCTCGGTGCTACTGCCATTACCTCCACAGGCAGCTAGAAGCGCCGGGAGGCTCGCCGCAGAGAAGCCGAGTAGCCCCGCCCGCTTGAGTAGGCCACGTCGCCCAATCCGCTCGTGAGGCAAATGTTGAAGTACACCCTGGATATCCCCTGGCTGACCCATCGACTCCTCCTCAAGCTTGCGTACCAATCCCGTTCAGTCCCCGCATACAAGGAATGAGTAGGCGAACGCTGCTCCTCCCCATACCGCCTGCAGTCTACGAAACTCGTTGACGCTCATCTGGCCACGGCACCACAGGTCCACCCTTCGGCGATCCGATCACCGCAAAAAGGCACGCTCAATGTAAATGCCGTAGTGCAAACTGTCCTATGCCAATAGGCGGATAGAATCAAGCACAGAATAATGGGTCGCGGGAACGCTGTCAAGCAGGTTTCCGCCACGTCAGCAGAGCAGTCGCTACCGTGCCCGAGGGGATGACTGGGAACGGGTCAGGCTCTCGTCAGCCGCGCCGACACGCTCCACAGCCTGTCCCAGACGCTGGATCTCGCTCCTCAAGCGCTCAATCGACCGGTCGTCGGTCTCATATCGCACGACGGCGAAAGGGACCTCAGGAAAGCGCGGCCAAGTTTCCCGGTCGGCACGCTCAGTACTCACGACGCATTCCACTTTCCCGCGCATCGCTTCCAGCGTTTCTGGCTGATTGACGCCGGCCGTCATCATCGGTACGTCAATCTGGAAACCGAGCAAGCGTCGGAGCCGCTCGGCGGCGGGTTGGTTGACCGCCACGATCCCCAGTGGCCCCTTCTTCACCATCGTCGCGATCTTGGTGATATCGGAGCTGTCGGCTTGCACCACCACACCGATCAGATGCTCGGTTCTCCCATTAAGTTCCGCGCGTGCCTCATGCAAATGGAAAAATGGAGTGACGACGATACTTCCAGGCTCAACGCGTCCAAGCTGGTGCAACAGAAGCGGGAGAACGATCGTATCGAGCTTCAGCGTGAACTCCTGCGCGTAGCCACGCGCTTCTATCTCATTGCACTCGGCGACAAAGATTCGCGGCGGCCGGTAGCTCGCAAAGAATTCGTAAGCCACGTCGGCAAGCATGCGCGTGGTGTCAGCCGGAGTGAGCCCGACAAACCGGCTCTCGTGGAGGAGGGTCCAGAGCGTGTCACGCATGCGTTGGTAGAGTACGTCCTTCGGCGCGGCCAGGCCGTCGCCAATCACCACGGGCGGGCGGTTGGGGATCAGTTCTATGAGACGTTCACGCGCCAACTCATGATAGATCTTCGTGGCGGTGTTGCGATTGATGTTGAACTGGTATGCCAGATCGCGGGTGCTAGGCAGCTGGCCTCCACGGGGATAGATCCCGTTCAGAATCGCGTCACGGAGCGTCGATCGAGCTTGCGCGGCATTTTCGTTTGGCTTGCTCATCTGCCACTGCCCCATGCCAATAGGCCAACTCTTGTTGGTCCATCATACGGCAACGCCATCCGCGAATCAATATCGTTTACCTCGGTGCGGAGCTTGGCAATGAGGAGGCGGGCCCGCTTGATGGGGCGTGGGCGAGGTTGAATGCTCCCCTGCGCGGAAAAATCGAGGATGGAACTGAGAGGACAATCATGTGACGTCGACGATGGGGCGTCCGGTCTTGAGCACCAGCCGGATGTTGCGTAACACGCCGATATCGTCCGCGGCATTCCCAGCGACCGCCAGGAGATCGGCACGCGCACCTGGACGAAGCGTGCCGAAGTCGTCGCTGCCGATTGCCTCCGCCGCCTGTCCGGTGGCGGTGTGGATCGCTTCGATTGGCGAGAGGCCGATATGCTCGACCAGTAGTTCCAGGTCGAGCTGAAAATCGTCAAATCCGGTCAGCGCCATGCCGGCATCGTTACCGGAGACGATTTTCACTCCAGCCCGGCGCAGCTCGGCGAGACTCTCCAGCCGCAAGTGGCGAATCTGCAGTTGTAAAGGGGTCAGTAGGCCAGCCGCCGCCTGCTTTTGCCGAGTTCGTTCACCCGCGCCGATCGTCGGGCACACGTAGATCTCGTGCTCAGCGATCGCCTCGGCCAACGCCGGCACATACTCCACCTCGGTCGGTGCCGAGGACATGAATGCGCAATGTTCGATCGTGCGTACGCGGGCTTCAACAGCGCCCTCGATCCCCGGCGTGCCCAGGCAGTGAGCCGCCACGAACTTCCCCAGCCGCGCCGAATCCTCGGTAATCGCGCGAAGCTCTTCGGTCGAGAACTGGCTGAGTCGTGGGTTCGAATTCGGCGTCAACCGGCCGCCGGTCGCCATCACCTTGACGAAATCTGCGCCTGCCTTCACCTGCCGTCGCACCGCCTTCTTCACCTCATTAACCGAATCACACTCCACACCGAAGAAGTAGCAGTGTCCACCGGACGAGGTCAGCACTTCGCCGCTGGCCCAGATGTGTGGTGCGTCGATCAGGTCGCTCTTCGCGGCCTCGCGTAGCGCGAAGACGATCGAATTGAGCGTGCCGCAATCGCGCAACGTTGTGACGCCCGAGCGGATCGCGGCGCGCGCGTTCTCGACGGCGCGCATCAACTTGACTTCATACGTGTCGTGCAGCGCATCGTGAAGCACCGCCGTGCCGGCAGTACAGGTCAAATGGGCGTGCATGTTGATAAGCCCAGGGAGTAGGGTCACGTCACCGAGATTACGAGCGTTACCCGCTTGCGCGCCAAGCTCTTCACGGCGGCCAACCTCGACGATTCGTCCATCGTCGACCCGCGCAAACGCATCATGAATCTCCGGCGCGCCGGTTCCATCAATCAAATGAGCGGCCAGCAATGTCATTGTCGCCACAACCGGCATCCTTTCCGTGTTTCCGAACTACCGGGCGTTCGCAGCGTGCTGATCGAGGATTGCATGGAAGCGGTTGACGATCTGCTCAGGCTCGCCGGGAAAGAGGCAGTGCATGTTGATGTCGATCCCTCCGTCACGCGGCGCTTTGCAATGAATGGGTGGCGTTCCCTGCTTCAGATCGTCGACGACCTGCCGCGGATCCCAGGCGCCATTCTTTGGGTGGACGCCGAGGAGCGGAGCCGGGTAGCGCTCGGCGTCGGCAAAGAGCACACAATATGTGTCTTCGCGTTCTTCCAGGTTTGCCTGCATCACACGCGCTTGTTCCACGCGCTCCCAGTACTCGCGCTCGTGGTCGTGTGCCGTGAACCATTCGAGCGCGGCATACAGTCCGGCGATCGCTTCCTTGCTCGTCTTCATTCCCCGGCCGATCCCGGCATTCGGACTGCCGTGCATCACCGCTGCCTCGATCAGATCTTTACGGCCGGCGAGCAGGCCGCTATCCTGCGGTCCGCGAATCCCCTTGCCACCGCTATAGATGACGAGATCGGTGCCACGCGCGATCCAGCGCGTCAGATGCCCGGCAGGTGGCAAAGTCGACGCAGCATCGACGATGACCGGCTTTCCGAACCGATGGGCTATATCGACCACCGTCTGAAAATCGAGCGCGCCGTCCCCAACGTTGAATGAGTCGATATAGGCGACAGCCGCGGTCCGCTCACTGATGGCGGATTCCAACTCCCATTCTTCGGTACGGTTGAGCCCGCCGATTTCAACCAGCGTCGCTCCCGGCGCCCGAAACATCTGCTCGTACGAGAGGTGGTGCGACTTATGGATGATGACCTCATTGGGCATGCCGGTCGAAACAGGTAGACGCTTGGCCAGCGCGCGATCCGTCCCCGTCATGCAGGCCGCGACGGCGAGCAGCATTCCGGCGGCCGAGCCCGAGGTGACATACCCGGCTTCGGCCCCAGTCGCTGCCGCGATCGCCTTACCGACCTTTGCATTCAGATCCTTGATGACGACGAACGATTGGCTCGCCTCCGCCATGGCCGCCATGGCTTCCGGAACCATGAGCGTTCCGCCGACGGCCGTAGTCGCACCACTGGCATTGATGATCCTCGGCACGCCGATTCGGTCATAGAGACTAGGCTTTCCGGATACGTTGTCCGCGCACGCGACTGCTGCGGTCATCTCCTATCCCCACCTTCCCTTGTCGCTTGAACCTCCGTCGGTCCACTCGGCACATTCTCGGAATCTAACTGTTCATGGTAGGCGCTGCGATTATCAGACAAGGAGTTCAGGTTGCCAAGTGACCGCGCGCCAGCCATCCAGAAGCATCAATTGACGCATCATGCCAAAATATCCATTTTTCGCCGATTCCCTGGTAGTATTTGCGGTTGGGTCTTATGCAATTTGCGGTACGAGATTTACCGGAGAACGGAGAATTCATGCAGGACGAAGCGATGGAAAAGGTGGCGATGGTGGTCGTCGCGCATCCCGACGACGCCGAGTTCGGGAGCTCGGGGACGGTTGCTACCTGGGTGCGAGAAGGATGGGACGTCTACTACGTCATCGTGACCGACGCCTCCGGCGGCGGCGAGGATCTGGCAACCTCGCTCAGCGTCGACGCGCGCCGCACGACGACCGAGACCCGGCAACGGGAGCAACGTGCCGCCGGTGAGATCCTCGGGCTGAAGGACGTTTTGTTCCTCAACTACCGCGACGGCACCCTAGAGCCATCGCTCGAATTGCGGCGCGATATCACGCGTCTCCTGCGCGCCTACCGACCGACGCGGGTCATCTGCCAGTGTCCCGACCGCGTCTGGACGCCGAGCTACTCGATCGGCCGGCATCATCCCGATCATCTGGCATGTGGCGAAGCGGTGCTCGCCGCCATCTATCCAGCCTCGCAGAACGCCTGGGATTTCCCGGAGCTTCTGGCTGAAGGGCTCAAACCTCATAAGGTTCGTGAGGTCTTCGTCGTTGGCGCTCCGGTGAGCAACTTCCACGTCGACATCAGCGAGTCCATCGACAAGAAGATCGCGGCGTTGCGCGCCCACGAGAGCCAGCTGGCCGATCACTTCGACGAGATCGAGAAGTGGGTCAAGGAGTGGGCTTCACGCACCGGTGAAGAGCATGGGGTGGAGTACGCGGAACAGTTCCACCGATTCGAGAATAATTAGTCTTGGGCTGAGGTTCGAGGCCGTCTAGATCTGAGCTCGCGCATCGAATGTCGCCTCTTCGGCCAAATCGAGGCAACCGTCGTGCGGTTTACCTTGGAAAAAGCCGATGTATGAAGGAGGCAGACATGAGCGGCGAGCTCAAGATTCAGACCGGCGACGGCGCTATCTACTGGTTCGGACGAGACGATCACTATCCCGATGAAGTGCGCGTTTATGGCCAGGACACGCGACACTGGTCCCATATCTCGGCCGACGAAGCGCGTTCCATCGTCAAGCATGGGTTGAGTGACGGCGAGGTGCAACAAGGGGATGCCGTCCGCTTCTTCGATCCAGATGGCGAGACCACGGCCGGCGACGACTGACGTGATCCGGCTCCGCCAGTCGACGCATGACCGGGCTATAATCTGTGAAAGAGATCAACCTGCGCGGAGGAGAGAGTGTGTCGGACGATTTGCAGCGTTTGCTTCGATATATCGTCCAACATTACACGTGGCGTGAGGAAGTCAAGGATATCGAGCTCGACGCGTCACCACTCGAGCAAGGCAGCGATATCGCGGCGAGCCGCCGACGTGCCCTCCGTGAGGTACAGCAACGCGCCGATCTCCTCTCCGACGCGTTTCGCGATGGTTTGAAGCGGGCCAGCGATGCGCGACGTGCCGGGGGGGATGCCATCTCGCTTGACGACCGCGTTCCTGAGGACAACCGCATTGCCGACGCGATGATCCACTTCCTGGTCGGTACCGGGCTGGCGCACTCGACGACGCGTGAGACCGAGCCCCTCCACTACATCTACACCGTCTCGGTCGATTGGTCCCGGCTCAACTCGGTGGCGCGCGACGCCCGGGTCGACCTGGGCACCGCGATTAAGTAACTAGCGTGAATCAGAACACCTCCGAGACGTCAACGAACGACCTCCCGCCAATCTGGAGCGACGACCGAGCCGAACAGGCGGAAGAATCGATAGGTGTCACATTCAACGACCTCGATCTACTGCGGCTCGCGTTGACACACCGCTCATACTTGAACGAGCAAGGCGTCGAGCAGCTCAGGGCGGTCCATCACTCGAATGAGCGCCTCGAATTCATCGGCGATTCTATTCTCGGGATGATCACGGCGGAGTTTCTCTATCAACGCTATCCGGATCTGCCGGAGGGAGCCCTGACCGCCTATCGCACCGCGCTGGTTCGAACCGAGACGCTGGCGGATTGGGCGCGTCGCTTTCAGCTCGATACGAGCTTGTATCTGAGCCGCGGAGAATCGGTCGCCGAAGGCGAGATCCGGGATCGCATTCTGGCCGGAGCCTTCGAAGCGGTCATCGCGGCGATCTATTTCGACCAAGGGCTAAAGGCGACGCGCGATTTTCTCCACGACCTGCTCGAAGAAGATGCCGAGGAGATCATCACCGTCGGCCAGGAGACCAATTACAAGGGCCGTCTTCAGGAGCTGGTGCAGGAATGGAAGCGCGTCACGCCGGTCTATAACACGTTGTCGGTTGAGGGCCCGGCGCACGAGCGCACCTTCACGGTCGAAGTTCTGGTGGATGGCGAACCGCTCGGCGCGGGCGCCGGGAGCAGCAAGCGGATGGCTCAACAGGTGGCAGCGCGGCGGGCGTTGGTGAAACTCTCGGCAGAAGGGGTGAGCTGAAACGATGAGTGGTCTCTATGACGAGCTGACCATTTTCACTGGCAATGCGAACCCCGATCTCAGCACGGAGATCTGTTCGTATATCGACATCCCGCCTGGCCGCATCGACGTCTTCACCTTCAGCAACGAGAACATCTTCGTGCGCATCGGCGAATCGGTGCGGGAGAACGACGCGTTCGTCATCCAATCATTCAGCTCGCCCGTAAACAAGAGCATCATGGAGATGCTGATCATCATCGATACACTCAAACGCTCGTCTGCGGGTCGCATCACTGCCGTCATCCCCTATTACGGTTACGGCCGCACCGATAAGAAGGATCAACCGCGCGTTCCGATCACCGCCCGCTTGATCGCCGATCTGATCGGCGTGGCGGGGGCCAACCGCGTGCTGACCGTCGACCTGCATGCCGGACAGATTCAAGGCTTCTTCAACATTCCGGTCGACGAGCTCACGGCCATGGGGTTGATCGCGCGCTACTTCCAGGAGAAGCAGCTCAAAAAGCCGGTCGTCGTCTCACCTGATCTCGGCAACACGAAGCGTGCGAGAAACTTCGCCGAGGAGATCGATGCCAGTCTGGCGATCATTGAGAAGCGCCGCATCGGCAACCACGACAAGAGCGAGACGCTCAACCTGATCGGGTCAGTCGAAGGGTGCCAGGCTGTCTTGGTCGACGACGAAATTGACACTGCCGGATCGATCACGCAGGCGGCGCAGGTTTGCATGGAGCATGGGGCGACGGAAGTCTACGCCGCGGCCACGCACCCGGTGCTGAGCGGTCCGGCCATTGAGCGGCTGGCGACTAGCCCGATTCGTGAGATCGTGGTGACGAATACGATCCCGCTCCCACCGGAAAAGCGTATCGATAAGATCACCGTACTCTCGATCGCACCGCTCCTTGGCGAGTCGATCCAACGAATCCATACCGGGGCAAGCGTCAGCCTCGCGTATCGAAGCACGCAGCATACGAGAGGTCTCCGCTAACTATATGGGGCGGATCGAAGAGGTGCCGCAGATCGTCATGGAGGTCCGGTTGGTTGGCTTTGACCAGCAAGAGGTAGTCCCCGTGTGCATCGACGACCTGCTGACAGAGTGGACGTTGGCAGAAGAGCGCGTCGCCGGTGAAGACGCGGCCGGACCAATCGATCTGGCCGATCAGGCGCGGTGCGACGGTCAATTCGGCCTCGGCTTTGGTGCCATCGTGGGTAATCGGTTCCTGGGCGAGGACGAGGCCCGTGTCGTGGCAGACGGCAGCGAGGCTCTGCACGACCCCGGTGGCCGGATCCGCGAAGGCTTGCTGGCCCCGGCGCGCCTTGCCATCAACCGCCACGCCGTGACGGCCGCGTACCGTGGGTCCCGCCTCATCCGGAGCAGCGAGCGCGCACCGGATGGCGGCGGTCACCGGGGCGGGATCGAGCCGCTGAAACAACCGGGCCAACGTTGATTGGTGCGGCGTCTGCCCCATGGGAAAGCCCAGCGTCTGGAGGATTTAACCCCAGTGAACCTTGACTGCACAGTCACAGCAATGGCAGAGTTGTGCCCGCATATGTCGGCGGTGAGCGAACAGATGAACGGTGGCCGCACATTCGTCGTGCGCGCTAGAACCAGAACGTGCCCCGTCAGACCAGGAAGGCCCTGATCGTGCCTCGATATCGTTCGCCTTACTCACGACGACCGCCTTCTCGCAGCGTCGTACCGAAGCTCCTCATGAGTTTGATGGGCCTCATGATCGTCGTCCTGGCCCTCTTCCTCGTGGCCGATCACCTCGGACGCACAAGTAACCTGGGTATTGGCGGCTCCGGATCGCCCGTTGCCAGCAACGGAGGCGGCACGACCGCCACCAGCACGAGCAGCGGCAACCAGACCGCCACCAGTGCCAACCAGGCATCGGCCTCGCCGAGCGCCATCAACACCTCCACCTTGCACAATCCGAAGGACGTGGCGGAAGCCTACGTCAAGCTCTGGTCTTCCAGCGACTTCAGCGACATGTATCAGCTTCTCTCGACGACCTCCCAGCAGGTCATCAACCAGAAGGACTTCGTCGACCGTTACAACGGCATCGACACCGAAGTTGGCGAAACCTCGCTGGTCGCCACCGTCACCGGGAATGGCTCCGGCGACAACAATTCCCGCATTCCCATCCACGTCGTATGGCAGACCGGCAAAGTGGGCGAAATCCAGGAAGACAACGTCGTCACGCTCGTGCAAGACAACGGCGCGTGGCGCGTCGACTGGACGCCCTCGATGATCTTCGCCGACCTCGGCGATGGGTTCGTGCACTGGATCCCGGACGTGCCACAGCGCGGACGTATTCTGGATCGCAAAGGCCGTCCGCTGGCTGCCCTCGGCACCATCACCAAAGTCGGTGTCCAGCCGGGCCAGATCAAAGACGAAGCGTCGATGCTGCAGAAGCTGAGCGAGCTTCTCGGCATGCCGCAAGATCAGATCAAGGCACTCTACTCTAGCGGACAACCCGATTGGTTCATGCCGATCCGCAGCTATCCAGATAACATGGACCCCAATCTGCTCGCCCAGTTCCAGGCCATTCCCGGCGTCGTCATTCAGAAATGGCCAGATCGCGTCTACCCCGCCGGACCAGCCGCGGCACAGGTAGTTGGCTATCTGAGTGAGGTGACCGCCGATGAGCTTAAGACGCTTGGCAAGGACGGCTTCGGACCGGGCGACCGCATCGGACGCGCGGGGCTGGAAGCCTGGGGCGAGAAATATCTGGCGGGCAAGCGGGGCGGCCGCATCGTCATCACCGGTCCCGACGGGACTGAACGTAAGACGATCAAGGAGATCAAAAGCGAGCCAGCCGACGACATCGTAACGACGATCGACCTCGACGTGCAGCTCTCCGCCGCGCAGTCGTTGGGCGACAAATGGGGCAGTGTGGTGGTTATCGACCCGGCCAACGGCGGAATCCTCGCCATGGTCAGCAACCCCACCTTCGATCCAAATCAGTTCATCCTCGGCATGTCGGATCAGCAGTGGACCGACCTGAACGACCAGACGAAGCGACCGCTTGAGAATCGCGCGACGCAGCAGGCCTATCCAATCGGCTCGACCTTCAAGGTCGTCACCATGACGGCCGGCATGCAGTCGCTTGGATTGACTCCGCAGAGCACGTTCAACTGTCCAGCCAGCTTCTCATTGCCCAACAACAATCAGGTCTGGCACGACTGGAGCGCCAACGGACAAGGCACGCTGACGCTGCACAACGCGTTGGTGCAGTCGTGCGACACGGTCTTCTATCAGATCGCCGAGCAGCTCGACAAGAAGGACTCGAACATCCTGCCGGATGCCGCCAAGGCCTTCGGATTCGGCTCGGAGACAGGGCTGCCGGAGCTGCCGGAAACGGCGGGTACGGTTCCCGATCCCACATGGAAGCTACAGGCCATCAATGACTACTGGGCGCGCGGCGACGCCATCAACCTCTCGATCGGGCAAGGTTACTTCCTGGCCACACCGCTGCAGGTAGCCGATGCCTACGCGGCGATCGCCAACGGCGGCACGCTCTGGCAGCCCTATCTGGTGCAAGAGGTGAAGAGCATCGACGGCAAGGCGGTCTACACCGCCCAGCCAAAGGAGCGCGGCAAGCTCCCAGCGACCGCGGAGCAGCTCGCCGCGATTCGCTCGGCGCTGGCTCAGGTGACGACGGCGCCCAATGGAACCGCCGCCGGACTGTCGGTCGCCAAACCATTCGCCGGTGAGACGCACTCGGTCGCCGGAAAGACGGGGACCGCCGAGAGTGACACCAAGGACCCGCACGCGTGGTTTGCCGCCTTCAGCCCGGCTGAAGGAGCCAAAGTGGCGGCCGTTGCCATGGTGGAGCATGGCGGAGAAGGAGGTGACGTGGCGGCCCCCATTGCCCGCCAGGTCATTGACGCCTTCTACTCGGCGAACTCGCAATGAGCGGGCAGCAGCAACCATCTGAATAGCCACACCGGGAGCGCCTGATACGCTCCCGGTGTTGTTTGCGCCCCAAGTGTGCCGGAGCGGCCTGCACTGTGCTTGTGTCACGTGTTGTGGGAGAGCACCGGATGTCGAATCATTCTGCCAAGTGCTCAGAACACCCATCCTACTGAAGGGAAAACCCTCTCATAGAATTGACATGGGGACGGGGGTGAGGACTGCCGAAGGCGTCTCAAAACTCAAAGCCGGCTGCATGTATTTGGACGATGATTTCAAGACGCGACTTTGAGACAGGATTTCTGCGGAATTCGAGGTTCCAGGCGTATGACATCTGTGGTGCCTCGAAAACGGAGGTTATTGAGAATGTCATTCGGATACCACCTGGGAGTGCGGTTCCCAGGTGGTCACAAGAAGGGGATGCGCGCCAACCGCGCGAGACCGACCTCGGCCGAGGGCGCGCCATCACTCGCGAAAGGTCTATCGGAGCGCCCGATGGACGTCCTCATCTGTAATCTGGCCTCTGAGCACGACATTGAAATGCTGCGCACTCAGCCCTATACCCCAGCCGATCAACGGAAAGATGGGCCAAAAGAACCCTCCGCCGGTCAGCACCCAGATCACGACGAAGATCACGTTCATGACGACATAGGCGGCAGCATGGCTGCCGAAGTCGCGCCAGCGCTGGATTTGCGTTGCGGCCCGCAAATAGGCGGCGGGAATGTTGGTGGTTTCCACGTCACGAATCCCTTCAGTCATTGAGTCTCGAATCGGCTGCCCTCGGTGTCTCGGCATCTCGTCCCGGTTGCGAGTGGACGTCATCTGTAAATCACCCATCTCGTGTCTGCCATCCTGTCGCGGTACTCCGAGTAAGAAAGCTCATTTCAAGTGCGTCCCGCAGCGTCCTGCCGAAGGTGAAGGATCGTGAATCTGCACTACCGATAGGAGTGCGATGCCGAGGTCGCGCACCTTCGCCAAGAGCCCGTGGAGCGCTGCTTGGTCGGCGAGCACTCCTATCAGCAAGGTTGTGCCGTCGGGCTGGGGCCGCACGTCAAGTGGTTCAAACCATGCTGCCCACTGCGGACCCAAGCAACCCTCCACGTGAACCTGATAGTGTGGCATCGATCGTGTCTCGCTCTCTTGATCACTCACTCGGAGCGGGTCAATGCGACCAGCCCGAACCGCCAGTCCGCCAGTCGATCGCCGATGGTGCTTCCCAGCAGCGTGCCGAGCACCAGGCTGACGACGGTCCCGATCCCTCCATGGAGGAATGGCACCAGGCAGACAATGCCCAGCGTGAGTCCGGCAACGTTGGCCAGGGTCGTCAAGTCTCCGATCAGGCGTGGAGCGCGGCGGCGAGCCCAATCGTTGGGCCAACCAAACACCAAGGCGAGCGCCATTCCTGCAACCGCAGCCACAACCATCGTCCGCTCCTCTCGTCCTCCGATTCCGTCGCCGGCCCCACGACCGTCGATGAGATCAGTCTAGGGAGCGGAACGGCGTTCCGCGTCTCTCCAATGGAAGATTTGCAGCGTGCTTCCGTCGTGTCCACGCATCCCCCGTTCGGGAGATGGTGACCATCCGTGTTGTGGTGAAACGGGAACGCACACTCGAGCAGCGCGGCGTTACTCGAACCCGAGTTCCCGTGCTCGCGCCACCGCCTGTGTGCGACTGTGAACGTCGAGTTTGTCGTAGAGGTGCTTGAGGTGCGTCTTGACAGTGCCAACACTGACGAAGAGCTGCGCGGCGATCTCCTGATTCGAGCAACCAGCGATCAGGAGCGAGAGGACGTCCTGCTCGCGCTCACTGAGTGGCTCCGCGAGCGCCGACAAATCGGTCTGGTTCGCAGAAGCGCGCCGGCGACTGGATGCCGACTGGCGGACTGCATCGCTCAACGCATGAAGCAACTGGTCAGCTTCGCCCACGGCACGCGGGTTGCCAAGTCGCTCAGCCGTGGCTTTGGCTCGTGTCACCGTCTCGCGTGCGGCGTCACCATCGCCACTGGCCCGGTGTATTTGCGCCAGTGTGAGATACGCTCGTGCTAGGAAGATGTCCCGTTCGGTCCGTTGCGCCAGATCGATCGCAGCTCGCACAAACTGTTCGGCCTGAACCAGATCGTCTCGCGACAACCAGACCCCAGCCAGTCCAATCCGCGCCTCGACCACCTGCCAGAGTGGCCGGTCGCCGCCCTGCTCGAGAACACGCTCATAGATCCGGGCGGCCTCGTCACGGTCACCGCGTAAAACCGCGATATCCGCGAAGAGGTTGTCGATCAGTAGTCGCGTGATTGTCCCGCCCTCGGTCAGTGCGCGGGCCTCGGATAGAATGGTTTCGGCCGCCTGCAGATCACCCTGGAGCACGAGCCCCTTACCCAGAGCCGCGGCCGCACTGGTCCAGAGGGGTGCGTCTGTCCGGTCAAGCAGCGAGACGGCGGCGCGGCCGTGTTCCACCGCGCCTGCGGCATCCTCTCGCAAGCGTGCGAGTTGCGCCCGGACACGCTCGACCTCACCGAGACCGCGCTGGTTTCCCTCCGCGCGCCAAGTTGACTCAGCCAGCGCGAGCGGTGCGAAATGTCCGATGACGTCTCCGAGGAAGAGCAGGATCCAGGCATAGTTGACCGTCAGCCAGGGATGGGCCGCTCGCACCGCATCTGGGAGACGCTCGAACCAGCGGCGAAGCGTGAATTGTTGACCGGCGTTGATCAGCGGTCGATAGGCGATCTCAAGCAGGGAGGCGGCGTGATCCCAATCCGATCCATCAAACGAGGCCTCAATGCCCTCGGCCAGAAAACCGGCCTGGACAAACCAGTCACTGGCACGGCGGTATCGCTCCCGGACGCCGTCAGGATCAGCTTGTCGCGCCCGAACGCGTAAGACGTCGGCGAAGAGGTGGTGATAGCGATACCAGTGCCGCTCTTCGTCGAGCGGGATGAGGAAGAGATTCGCTGCCTCCAGTGCCTCTAACTGCTGCTGGCTGTTTCCTGCTTCCGTCACGTCGCGATCGCGGACCGCGTCACAGAGCGCTCCACACAGCCTATTCAGGATGGACGTCTCGAGCAGAAACCGACGAGTCGACTCATCGAGTTGCGCCAGCACTTCCTCCAGCAGGTAATCGACAATGTAACGATGACTGCCGCCGAAGGACGCGATAAACCCTGCCGGATCCGCGTGACTGCGCAGTGAGAGCCCAGCCAGTTGCAGCCCGGTGATCCAACCCTCCGTGCGGGTCTCTAACTGCGCCACCAGTGCGGTTGGAAGCTGCAATCCCATCACCTCGTCGAGAAATTGGCTGGCTTCCTCAATGGTGAATCGCAGATCGGCAGCGCGCAACTCAACCACCTCGTCACGGGCGCGCAATCTGGCCAGCGGCCATGGCGGGTCCGCGCGGGACGCAAGCACCAGGTGCAGTTGTCGCGGCAGGTGGTCGACGAGAAAGCGCATACCGTCCTGGATCGCCGGGGTCGTGACGACATGGTAGTCGTCGAGAATCACGACGATTGGGTCGTCGGATCGCGACACAGCATTGAGGACGGGGGTCAGCAAGTTCTCGACGTGCGGAAGCTCCGCGTCACGCAATACGTCGGGGACCAATTCGGCAACTTCAATGCTCGCCAACGCGAGGGCAGCGAGGAGATAGGACCAGTACTGCCGCGGGTCGTTGTCCGCTGCATCGAGCGACAGCCAGCCGACCGCACCGTGCGCATATGCCAGCCACGCGCTGAGCAGGCTCGACTTCCCCGACCCTGCCGGTGCGGCCAGCACCGTCAGTCGACGGTGCATTCCCTGGTCCAAGCGGGTGAAGAGGCGCTCGCGCGGCACCAGTTGTCCACGAGGCGGCGGTGGCAGAAACTTCGTGCGCAGCAGTGGCAGTTCAGACAAGCGCTCGAGTCGGGCAGCAACGTTCTCTGGAACGGCACCCGGGGGCCTCGATCCGCGCCGTTCGCTCGGCTGATCATGTTGCATTCGCTGAATCCGTCCTCGAATTGCCGGTCGGGACAATCAGCACGCTCGCGTCGATGTCGTCTGTGGAAGAGGAAACACGAAACCGCATGTGTTGGCAACTCGGGGATGTCCGTGAGCAGACGCAGCACATCGGCCGGGATAGTGCGTCCCGGCCGATACGTTGTCTTGGCGATGCGGTTCCGTCAGTGCGCCGTCAGACTGATCGCCGTCGCTGGTGTCTCCGACGTGGTGCGCGCGGTCCGCTTCCGATCCACCCAGCCGGCCATGAGCGCGAGCACGAGGTAGCTCAGTTCATTGAACACTGCCGCGGCCTGGGAGCTCGGCGGGGGCGGACCGAAGTAGGTGAAGATGTTGACCAGGAAGAGGAAGCCGCCAAAGACGAGGACCGCCGTTCGTCCCGTGCGCTCCGTCGTGCTCGTGGCACGGAGGTAGAGCCACAACCCACCGATCAAGAAGATGGACTCGATGCTCCAGGAGAGGAGCGGATAGTTATAGAGACCGAACCCGACCTTGTGGCTGTTGGCGATCAGCGGCAGATCGGAACGATGCACGATCAGATCGAAGACCCAGTGAGAGAAGATCGTCAGCGCCATGACCACCCCGGCACGTGTACGCCATTCCGAGGGCAGGAGCGGCAGCGATTTCAGCGCCAGGAACGCGATACCCGACCACATCAGCGCCGTGATCAACCCATGGGTGAAGGGCAGATAGTAGAGCACGTAGCGGCTCGAGGGGAGCTGCGGATCTACCCGCAATTTCTCGATGCCCAGCAAGACGAACAGTGCCCAAAGGACGTCGAGGAACTGTGCGCCAATAAAGAGCCAGCCGAGCGGAAGCCGGCGATCGACCTTCTTGGCGGCAAAACTAGCGGCGTAGTGTCCAATAAACATCGCAGGTCGCTCCCTTCAATCGATACCGTCATTCGCCTCGTAACGCGTCCACTCCTGCAGTGGCGCCGTCATGTATCTGAGGATAGGGAGGAATGGCGGCTATCGCGTCACTCGAACGGAAGATTTGCCAATCGAGTCGTGCGGCAACCGCGCATCTCCCAAAAGAGGGAGGCGATAGCGTGTTGGACGGACACCAATATCCCGCTACACGGAGGTACAGGTCCGATCGTTTGTCAGGGGAGTGAGACAGGAACCTGGAACGAGCGATGACCAACCGACCGCAATTGCGTGGTTGTGAAAGCTATATCACTGCGAGTCCGGCACATGGGGCTGGCACGAGCCAGCCCTCATGCATTCCGTGCTGGTGCTGCACAGGTGATTCATCAGCCTGCCGCAGCGCCAGATCTGGTGTGGACGACTCCGGAGACGGGACAATAGGTTCATGATCGATACGGACGTCCGGCAGCCAGTTCAGCCAGCAGGGCAGGTACCAGTTGACCGTGCCCAAACTGCCTTGCGCATAACGACACCTATGCGATGGACGATGCTTTAAGGATCAAACTTTAGTGTTTCTTGGCGTGGGTCTCAGAACTTGTGACCGCGCACCATATGTGGGACACATTCAACGCTGAAACCGACCAGCAACTCGGAAACGCAACACATGCCGTGACGAGGAAGCCGGGCTGCGTTAGCCGTTGTTGTTGCGACACGTCAACCAGTACAGGCGTGCGCCGAAATGCCCGGGTTTGGGAATGGGTCAGTGCTGCTCCGCGTTGACCATCGGGAAGCACGCTGAATGCGGATCAGAGTAAATGATGACGAACGAAGGAGTGCAGAGATGCCACTGAAGGGCGAGTACGCGCCGAGCACGTCTAACTGGGCGCGCGAGCAAGCCGAACTCTACGAGCAATCGAGCGGCACGGAGGGTACGACCCTGCGCGGTATGCCGGTGATCGTGCTGACCTCGGTTGGCGCCAGGAGCGGCAAGCTGCGCAAGACCGCGCTCATGCGCGTCGAGCACGAGGGGGAGTACGCCGTGGTCGCCTCGCTCGGCGGTGCACCGAAGCATCCGGTCTGGTACTACAACCTGAAAGCCAACCCGCACGTCGAACTGCAAGACGGCCCGGAGAAACGCGATTACCTGGCCCGAGAGGTTACCGGGGAGGAGAAGGCCGTGTGGTGGGAGCGGGCGGTGGCCGCCTATCCGCCCTACGCCGACTACCAGGCCAAGACCACGCGCCAGATTCCCGTCTTCGTCCTCGCGCCCATCCCAGCCGAGTAGCGCCTGACCGAGCGTTGGCTATGCCTGCTCACGTGCGCGGTTGAATGAACGTTGATCTGAGCCAAATCTCAGAAACCAAGCCGAATTGCCTGAAGCACACCTGCTTTGCGGCCGGGTCGTCTCGAACAACGTCAGAAAACCGCTTGGCCATGTCTGCGACGCCTATTGGGTGTGTGGTGGCCATCGTCAGTTCCTCTCAGAGACCATACGCGCTTACGCGTGCTTAGCCTATCATGGGCAAGTGACATTCCAAACTAGCCCAGTTGTCTCGCTGCACTAGAGCTCTTCAGCCGATCAGCGCTAAACATCCGTCCATCGCATCGCCTCCATCGTCAACCGTGCCGGATGGCGCCAAGTTCGCGATTGAAGCGAACGTGACCTCCGCGATCCCGATCTCAGTCTTCCGTGACGGCTCGCATGAGTTCGTCGACCGTGCCGCGCTCATCCAGGGTCAGCACGACCTGCTCGATCTGGGCGATTCGCTCTGCGGAAAACCGCTGACCGGCCAGCCGCTGGAACTTGGCGATGATGTCCGCGTCTGACATGGGATTTTGCGGACAACCCAATGCGTAGTCGACCCGCCTGCGATGCACTTCACCGTCACGCGTCGCAATCTCGATGATGGTGGCGTACTTCTCGGGATAGGTTCGATCCAGCTCATCGTCGTGGATGAGCGTAGTAACGGCGGTCAATCGCTGCACGTCGGGCTCGCTCGACCGGTCCGCGATCACGTCCTCAAACAGCACCTCGCCACGCACACAGGCCAGGGGCAGGATGTATTGCGCCCGGTGCGAGCGCAGCTCGTTCTGGTCGATGATCGGCGCGCCGGAACGTGGATAGCGCATGGTGATGCCGATGATCTCCTCGTGCGTAACGCCCTCGTCACTCATGACTGCCAGGAGGCCGTCAAGACCGGGATGCAAGAAGGCGCAGCAGGCGTGTCTTTTGATGATGAGCTCGTCGATCGCAAACGTGTCGCCAAATCCCTGAACCAACGCATCGGGGCGTCCGAGACCATCCAGTGCCCAGGCACGGAAGACGTGATATTTCGACGTGGCATCGAAGATTGTGCGAGGCGCGCCAAATCCCAGCTTCGCCAGCTGGGACGCCGTGACCCCATTGCGGGCCGCCAGTGCGGGATTGAATGGTCTGGATTCCTCCGTGTGATCGTCGGCCCACGCCAGGAGCCCTCCCGCCTGCGATGCCGCCAATCCGAAGGCACTGGCAACGCCTGCGGTATCCAGATGCAGGAGATGCCCAGCCGCGGCTGCGGCGCCGAAGCTCCCGGCCACTGACGTGGGGTGAAAACCTCGTGCGTAGAGATCGTTCGGACCAATGGCCAGCGACACCCGGCAGTCCACCTCAATGCCCAGGATGAGGGCTTCGAGCAACTGACGTCCACTCGCGTTTGTCTGCTCGCCAACAGCCAGGACGGCGGGTAACACCGCCGCCGCTGCGTGGGCGACCGCGGGCCCGTGATGGCTCTCGACATCCAGCGCATAGCCGAGATACCCATTCATCAGCGCGGCGTTCGTCGGACTGGTCCGCAGCGATGTTCCGACCACTCGACACGCGCCGTCTGCAGACTCCTGCTCGACAAAGCTCGCCAGCGTGGTGGTCCCGTGAAAGCTGGAGCGCGAGGCCGAAAGCATGGCACCGAGGGTGTCCAGCAGGATCAGCTTCGACCGCTGCCGAGTCGCGGCCGGAAGAGGATCGTGGCTGAACTCGGCGCACAGTGTCGCAAAACGTGCAGTCAAGGAGTCCTGTTCATTGAACAATCTCGCTCCGTACCTTCCAGGATTCTCCACGTGTTGAGCTCCGTGTTCCAGATAGGGCGACATTTCAGCTTGGCGACACAGACCATCGAATCCGGATGGCTGGGTGGATCAACGCCGCGGGAGCGCCAGCTCGTCTGGTGCCCGCGACTATGATCGAATGCGCAGTGCGCGGAGATCCGCGCCGTTTTGCTTGAGGACGAACACTGGCGGCGGTTGTCCTTGGACCGTGAGCATCAGACCGGTTGTAGCTCGCTGGACGGTCAGCCGAAACCCAGGTCGCAATTCATAGTCGCCGGTCAGCTGGTCAATGGCCTCTTGACCGGGCTCAAGTTGCAGCTGCGGACTCGTCACGGAACCCGACCATCCGTAGGCCGGCGCGATGGCTTGTAGCACGGCGCCGACAACAGCCGCGCCAGAGTCGGAGTTGGACGTCACCGCCGCGGCGAACCCGCCCTGTTGACACGCCAGAAGCTCGCAACGAAAACCTTCGTTGCCCCCGGTGTGTCCGAATCGTGCCTACCGCACCACCGACCATCTGCCAACCTCTACCTGAATAGTTACACCGCAGCGAAGGATCTCCCCGCTTCTGCTTCCCCCCGTATCGATCGGGAGCGATGCAGGAGATTTTCGGCTGTGGCCTCAGCATGGCGGGGGCTCTCCATTTCTTGGCCAACGGTTTTGCAGACCGCTTTAGACCATTGAATTGTCATTCTCCTGAAGTTGTATGCTGCCCTAATGACATGCACGGCGGTCGCCTTTGGGCTTTGCCACGGCCGAAACGCTGGCGTCGCTGCGGCCTCACCTACGCGCGCACTCACCCAAATAGAGAATGTGCCCACGTCAACAAAGCCTCGATGTGGAAACGCGATAGCAATATTTTCCTCTATACTTCAGGCATATTCGCTTCATTCTGGAGTATAGTCTGTGTTTTCCACAATTCCGCTCCGCACTGGCACGCCAATTGCGTAGTTCGCGTTCGTACGACCCTCCTCTGGTTGATTTAATCACGGACCGAGTCACATCCCACGACAGGCGCGGCACGAAAGGACACATTGAATTATGTCCAACCTTACACTCATCATCATCGTCATCATCCTGCTCTTCCTGCTCGGCGGCGGCGGCTTTTGGTATCGCGGGCGACGCTAGAGCATTTTCATAGAACCTGCCCGTTGAGATCGTACTGACAGTGGTGGAACTAACCGTGGGCGTCGGAACAGGTGATCGTCGCCAGCGCACGAGCGATCGCTTCCTTATAAGGCGTCCTCGGTGCGAGCTTCGGCCCGGCGTAACCAGGTTTTGAGCTTGCTGAAGGCCTGCTCGATGGGGTTGAAGTCCGACGACTAGGTCGGCAGGAGGCTGAGCGAGCAGCCCGCGTCTTCGATCTGCTGGCGAATATCGGCCCGCTTATGGACGCTCAGGTTGTCTCGGAAAACGATCTGACCGGGGCGGAGTTGGGGCACGGGCACCTGGCTGACGTATGCGGGGAAGACATCACTGTCCACGGACCCGTCGAGCGTCATGGGTGCTCGCAGGCCACGGGGGTGAGGGCCGCCGCCCGCTGGCTCTTGGGGCCCGTCCATAGCGGGAAGTAGGCCCTCTGGGCAATGCCTTCGCAAACTGCTCGAGCGCCCAATCACTTAAGCCGCGTCGAAATGCGGAAACGCATCCCTCGCTGCGATGAGCGCGCAAAGTCACGTATATCGTCGTTTTTGAGAAGCCCTTTGTCGCGTTTCTTCCGCATCGCCACTACACGATCGTGAAGATGATCCCCAGAATCACCAGAATGGCGCCGATGGCGAAGATCGCGATGGCGCTGGTGCCGAGCCAGAACGCTTGCTTGCCCCAGGAGGATTGCAGCTCTTCTTCGGAGCGGTGGCTCACGATAAATTTGCGGTTCTTGTCGCCATGCTCCGGCTTGCCGATGGTCCCATCCTCGCGATACGCGCCAAGGATGTAGACCGGCTTGTCGACCTCGAGCGCCTTGACCGTGTAGCGATAACCGAGCGTGCGATCGTTATCGCCTGCTGAGATCGAGATCCCGGCAAAAGAGATCGTCGGGCCGTTCCCGGAGCTGTTCTTGTCCTCGAAGCGGTTGAGGATGGTCGGGGCGTCGATATCGGCGCCATCCGGTTGAACCTGCACCTTCCCGGTCGCATCTTCGACGTAGAAGGGGGTCTGCTGCGAATTGGAGGAGACCGTCTCGCTGGTGCGGTTGGTCTGCATGTTCCCGTCGGAGTCGCGCTCCCGCTTCTCATACTCTCGCACGACCGACGACGAATACCAGACGCACGCCTTGTTGGCATATTCACTCATCAAGGGTGAATCGCAGCGAATCGATCCCTTGACCTCGACCATCTCGCCTGGCAAGAGACTCGGCAGGTCTTTCACGGTCGATGTGACCACGTTCTTGATCAGATTCGTCTTCGATTGAGCGCGCCGGCCGAAGAACAACAGCACCGCACCGACCGCCAGCGCGATCAGGCCGATCACCAGCATCCCTGAGCCCATGGTCTCCCCCACTCACTGACTCTTGGTCCATCCCCCGGCCCCTTCCCACGGAAGGGGAGCATCCACCGAAGGGAGAGGACCGTCCCCATTCGCTGACTCTACCCGCGCGAAATTTCGCTCACCGATCGTGTGCGGCACATCCTACCAGAGAAAGTTCACCATAGGCTACGCATCAAGACACCGGTGAGAAGTGGTCGTATTCCATGCGCCGCGCCGTCCAGGCGGCGACGTCGGAACCGTGCAGACGACCCACGACGTGGAGCGCCATGTCGATTCCAGCCGAGACGCCAGCCGACGTAATGACGTGCCCTTCATCGACGACCCGCTGGTCGGCGAGCATCGTCACCGTCGGATACTGCTCGCGCATCCAATCGACGCTGGCCCAGTGAGTCGTCGCGCGCCGGCCGTCGAGAATGCCGCGCTCGGCCAGCAGAAACGCGCCGGTACAGACGCTGGTGGTGAGCTCAATAGCGCTGTTCTGAGCGGCGATCCAGTCGAGCAGTCGTTCGTTCAGCCGCTCGCGCCTGGTCCCTTGCCCGCCAGGGACGACCAGAATGTCGAGCGCCGGGTGATCGTCGATGGTGTGATGCGGCTGGACCAGCAGATCTCCACGACAGTGGATGATGCGGTCCTCTTCCGCGATGGTGACGGCCTGGAAGAGTCGCGCGTCATCGCTGGCGTCATCGAGCGGACGGGCGATAGAAAAGACCTCGAACGGCCCGCAGAAATCGAGTACTTCGACGTCGTCAAAGATCAGGATGCCGACGGTACGCGGCTGTGAATCTGCCATGATGATTGCTCTCCTCCATGTCGGCTGCGGGTCAGTCCCGCTACTGGCGGAGAGTATCCATCACCCGACGCGTTCGGTCACGCGTTCGAGGAAGGCCGCGCCGCGGGGAGCCCGGCGAGTCGCTCTGCCGCCGCTGCCAGGGTTTCGGGGCGTTTGGCGAAGCAGAAGCGCGCCAGCAACGGTGCGGTGGACGGTTCGAAGTAGAAGGCGGATGGGGGAATGGCCGCGACGCCGATCTCGCTCGTCAAGTAACGGCAGAAGGATACGTCGTCCGCGAAGCCGAGGCCGCTGATGTCGGCCATCAGGTAATAGCTGCCACTGATCGGCAGGACGGGAAGACCGGACGACTCCAGCGCATCACGCAACTGATTGCGGAGCCCCGTGTACTTCATGGCGAGATCTCGATAGTAGCCTTGCGACTCGGCATCTTCCAACGCCACGGCCATGGCCTCCTGGAATGGTGTTGCCGTAGCGAAGGTAATGAACTGATGCGTGCCCCGGATGGCGCGGCTCAGCTCGGCCGAGGCGATCGCGTACCCGATCTTCCAGCCGGTCATCGAGAAGGTTTTGCCGGTGCTGTTCAGCGTCACGGTCCGCTCCCACATTCCGGGGAGCAGCGCGATTGGTAGGTGTACCGCGCCGTCATAGGTGATGCGGTCGTAGACCTCGTCGGTGATCACCAGTAGATCGTGCTCGATGGCGATCTGGGCGATCAGCTCCAGTTCCTCACGGCCGAACATCTTGCCGGTCGGGTTGTGTGGCGTGTTGATGACGATCGCGCGCGTTTTCGACGTCACCGCCCATCGCAGCTCGTCCGGATCGAAGGACCAATCGGGCGGTTGCAAGCGAACAGCGCGCGGGATTCCGCCCGCGAAGACGGCCTGAGCAGGATAGGCGTCGTAGAAGGGCTCGAAGAAGATGACCTCCTCGCCCGGGTCGACGAAGGCCAGCATGGCCGCCTGCATCGCCTCGGTCGCTCCGGTCGTGACCGTGATCTCGGTGTCGGGATCGATCTCACGCCCGTAGGTGTGGGCGAAGGTGGCGGCAATCGCGTTGCGCAGTCGGGGCGTGCCGTGGCTCGGCGCATACTGATTCATGTCGGCATGGATGGCGCGAGCGGCGGCCTCTTTGACCAAGTCGGGACCGGGGAAATCGGGGAACCCCTGGCCCAGGTTGATAGCACGATGCTCGACGGCCAGCCGGCTCATCTCGGTGAAGACCGAGGTGCCGAATCCCTTCAAGCGCTGAGCTGCCGTTCGCTGCATCGCATCTACCTCCCGAGGGCGGAGCATTTACGCGACGGCCACACGCACCTCGACCTCCACCGAGGTGCTGACCGGTTTTGGAATCGGCTGACCGTCCTCGGCGAGTAGTCCGAGGTGATCCACGAGTGCCTCGCGAAAACGCTCGATGACCTCCTCACGTGTGCGACCAGCTGCGACGCAGCCGGGCACGTCCGGCGAGTACGCTCCATATCCCGTCTCCGACGGTTCGATGATGACAAGGAAACGCATGGAACCCTCCTTAGCGCAGGAACCCCGGGTTGTCGATCCGGGCCTGCCGCCAGATGTTTTGCAGTGTGCCTGCTGGCAGATCTTCGTTCGGGTGTCCAGCAACCGTTACGACGCCGGGCTTGTTCGGATGCTTGAAGTGCCGGTGCGAACCCCTCTGTCGTACGAAATACCATCCATCCTCTTCTAAGATCTGAGTCACCACGCGTACTTTCACGAACTGGCCAGTCCCCCTACTGAGGCGGACTCGTCGCTATGCGATCTACCACACCGAGCCAGCCCGCGGTTCAACCGCCTCCCGCCCGTGCCAGCTCGGCGTGTTCCTGGCGCAATGCGTGGGCTGCCTTGACCATGTGCTCCAGAGACGGCCAGACCTCGTCGTTGCCGCGCGTCTTCAGGCCACAGTCCGGGTTGACCCAGATCTGTCCAGGCTTGAGCACCTCGCTGGCCCGCTCGAGCAGCGTCTCCATCTGGGTAACCGACGGCACGCGCTCGGAGTGGACGTCGTAGACGCCCGGACCGATCTGTCGACCATAGCTGTGATCGATGAACGCCTGCAACAGCTCCGAGCCGCTGCGGCTGTTCTCGATTGAGATGACGTCGGCATCCAGCGCCTCGATGGCTTCGATGATGTCGTTGAACTCGCTGTAGCACATATGGCTGTGGATCTGCGTGCTGGCCTCGACGCCGGACGACGACAGGCGGAACGAGCGCACCGCCCAATCGAGATACTCGTCCCAATCCTCGTGGCGCAGTGGAAGGCCTTCACGGAGGGCGGGTTCGTCGATCTGGATGATGGCGATTCCGGCCCGCTCCAAGTCGGCGACTTCGTCACGCAACGCCAGCGCGATCTGATTGGCCACCTGGCTGCGCGGCATGTCCTCACGCACGAAGGCCCAGTTCAGCATGGTGACTGGCCCGGTCAGCATGCCTTTGATGGGTCGATCGGTGACCGACTGGGAGAACATGGTGTTCTCAACGGTCATCGGGTCCGGACGGTGCACGTCGCCGTAGATGATCGGCGGTCGAACGCAGCGACTGCCGTAGGACTGCACCCACGCGTTCTCAGTCACCGCATAGCCACCAAGCTGATCGGCGAAGAACTCGACCATGTCGGTGCGCTCGAATTCGCCATGCACCAGCACGTCGAGACCGATCTCCTCCTGATGGCGGATGACCTCTCGCGTTCGATCCGCGATGAAGTCGCGATAGTCCGCCTCCGACATGCTTCCTTTACGCCAGCGTGCACGTGCCGCGCGGATCTCGCGCGTCTGCGGGAAGCTGCCGATGGTCGTGGTCGGATAGGGCGGCAGATTGAGCCGGTCCTGCTGGCGCGAGATGCGCATTTCGAACGGCTGATCGCGCTGGAAGTCCTTATCGGTAAGCGCGCGCATCCGCTCCTGCGTCGGGCGATGGTGGATACGTGACGAATCGAGCGCCGATTGGAACATCGCGGCGTTCTGTTCAATCTCAGCGCGGATGGCGTCTCGCCCAGCGTTCAAACCGTGCGTCAGCGTGGCGATCTCGCTCAGGCGCTGCTCGGCAAAGGAGAGGAGCGGCTTGATCTCCTCATCCAGATCAGTTTCAAGCTCGACATCGTAGGGGAGATGGAGCAACGAACTTGAGGACTGCACCCAGAGGTGCTCGGAGTTGGCACGTTCGGCGATCTCTTCCAGCAGGTTCAACGTCTCCTCGACGTTGATGCGCCAGACGTTGCGGCCGTTGACCACACCAGCACCGAGTACCTTGTTGGTCGGGAACCCGTGCCGGTTGAGGAGCATCAGGTTTTCCGGTGTGCGCACGAAGTCGAGGCCGATGCCCTCGACAGGCAACGCCGAGACGGTCTCCCAGTTGCCATCGAGCGACTCGAAATAGGTCTGCAGCATCAGCTTCGGGCGACCCGAGACTTTGGCCAGATCGGCATAGGCGGTCTTGAAGAGGGCCAGCTCCGCCGCGCTGCGGTCCTGCACCAGGGTCGGCTCGTCGATCTGCACCCACTCGGCACCGGCCTGGCCCAGTCGACTCAGCACTTCGCGATAGACCGGCAACAATTCGCTAAGATGCTCGGGAAGCGATTTGGTGTGGTGCTTTCCAAGCAGCAACAAGGAGACCGGACCGAGCAGGACCGGCTTAGCCGGTCGCCCGAGCTGTGCCGTGGCCTCGGCAAATTCGTCGAAGATCTTGGTGCTGGCGAGTCGTGGCGTGCCGGCGTCGAACTCCGGCACGAGGTAGTGGTAGTTGGTGTCGAACCACTTGGTCAGCTCAAGCGCCGGAGCATTGTCGTCGCCGCGAGCCATGGCGAAATAGGTCGAGAGCGATACCGTATCCCCGACGTCGCCATAGCGGGCTGGCACCAGACCGGTCAGACAGATGGTGTCGAGCACCTGGTCGTAGTAGCTGAAGTCGTTACAGGGGATCAGATCGATTCCGGCGTCGGACTGCGCCTGCCAGGCTGCGCGACGAATCTCGCGCGCGGTCTCGGCCAGCTCCGCCTCACCGATCTTGCCGGACCAAAACCCTTCGACTGCCTTCTTCAGCTCACGATGCTTGCCGATGCGTGGGTACCCGAGAATTGAGCTCTTGGCCATCTATTGCTCCTCGTTGCGCCAGCTGACACGTATCTGGACGAATCTACCATTGCCTCATTACGGATGGGTATTGTTGCACGTTCTCGTCGTTGCAGCCGAATTCATTGCAGCTGAGACAGAAATCGCACGAGCCGGTTCCGACCCGTGCGAGCCGATACATCTCATACGATGACCGCGCCGCTACCTGACCCCACAACGCTCCCGGCGGACTGCTATTCCACCGAATCGCATGCCTTTTCGTCAAGATCGGACAGCCAGGTCTCTCCAAATTTGCGCAGCTGATCGATGATCGGGATCGCCGCCCGCCCCTTCTCCGTCAGGGTGTATTCCACCCGAGGCGGAATCTCATTGTACTGGCGACGACTGATGATCCCGGCCGTCTCCAGGTTGCGCAGCCGCCCGGAGAGGACGCCTGGGCTCATGCCAATCGACGATTCGAGTGCATGAAATCTGCGGCATCCACCTTCGAGGTCGCGAAGAATCAGGAGCGTCCAATGATCGCCGAAGATCCTTGCGGCTCGCGCGATGGGGCAAGCTGGCACAGTCTCGTGCGTCTCTTGTCGTGTCGGTGCCATGTCGCCGCTCCTTGGATGTGCTGTGATCACAGTATAGCAAACCAGTTGACAACCTCCGCCTGCAATAGTACCATACATGAAGTCGCTATTGAATTCGTAGTAACTCCGGAGGAAAAGTAATGGACAGCCAGACGCAGCAGAGTCAAACAACCGCCACATTGACGCGGTGGAACATCGACCCGGCACATTCCGAGGTCGGCTTCGCGGCCAAGCACATGATGATCAGCACGGTGCGCGGCCGCTTCAGCGAGATTTCGGGTTACATCGATTTCGATGAGAACGATCCCGAATCGGCCAAGATCGACGTCGAGGTCGGCGTTGCCAGCGTCGATACCCGGCAGGAGGGACGCGACAACCACCTGCGCTCGGCCGACTTCTTCGATACTGAGAACCATCCGAGCATGAAATTCGTCAGCACGAAGGTCGAGCACCTCAAGGGAAATGAATACAAGGTAACAGGCGATCTGACGATTCGCGGCAACACCAATCCGGTTACGCTGGACGCCACCTTCGAGGGGACGCATCCAGATCCGTGGGGTGGAACCCGTGCCGGATTCGCCGCCAGCGGCAAGGTCAACCGGAACGAGTTCGGACTCACCTACAATGCCGCCATCGAGGCCGGCGGCGTCGTAATTGGACCGGAGATCAAGCTCCAGCTCGATGTCGAGGCCGTCAAGCAAGCACAATAACGTCCTGCTCCCCGGGCCGGTGGAGAAATCTCCGCCGGCCCGGCCCCGTCTAATCCGCTCCCACTCGATACCGAAACGCGTAGCGCCAGTTTGCGGTCTCACGCATCACGGCATCAGTCGATTGCGGGTTCGCCATCTCCTTAGGCCGCTTAGGGCACTTCGATCTCAACGTCACTCACAGCGGGTGATCCGCTCGCTTGCCAGCGCTTGAGGAGCGCCAGCAGGCGTTCACGCGCCCTGTCGCCGCCATAGCTGAAGAGCGTTGCCATCCCCTCCGCATCGAAGGGAGTGCTCAACAGACAGAGCGAGCCGTCTGACTCGTCAGCCAATCCAAACGCGCCGCCGCTGAAACCGGCATTTTGGGCGTCAGTCGACGCCATCATCGACAGCGATGGCTCATGCAGAGCCATGAAGAGGACGAAACCGGACCAACCCTGGCCCTCCAGACTCTCGCTGCGTGGCGACTCGGCAATGAGCTTCGCGCAATAGGTCGTCGTTCGGATCGCCGCCGGTCGCAATCATCACATTCGGCTGGAGTCGTCGATACTGATCAGCCCCCGCCATCTGACCACGAATACGCATGAATCCGCACGCAATCGCCGACCGGCTGATGAGGGCACTATCGCGTTTCTCGAAGGCGATGCAAATCTGAAAGGTACTGACCCACAACGGCACGACGAGGATTCCGCCTGACGCCAGCTGATCGACCCAGGCCGGCGACACATCGGCCGTTCCGACCGTCAGCTCGATGCGGTCGTATGGCGCGGCTTGAGCCCAACCTGCTCCACCGTCCGTCTCGATGACCTCGACCTGATCGTAGCCCGCGTCCGCCAAGCGAGTCTGTGCCCAGCCGGCCACCTCGGGATCGATCTCAAGCGACGTGACACGTCCAGATGCTCCGACCATTTCCTGGAGCAGCGCCGCGTTGTAGCCGGTACCGGCACCGATCTCGAGGATGCGTAGCCCCGGTCGCAGATCAAGCTGCTTCAGCATCGCCACCATCATGCCCGGCTGTGACGACGAGCTTATGGGTACGCCCGCCTGTTCCTTGGTCATGATCGCCTGGTCGCGATAGACGTCCGTCAGGTCATGACCCGGCAGGAACGCCTCGCGCGGCACGCGCAGGAATGCGGCCGCGATAGCGGCGTCTCGTTGCGAGTCGTCCAGGCGCAGGGAATCGACCAGATGACGACGTAGTTCCAGCGAGGTTGAGCTACTCACACGACGCTCCGATCGAGCCAGTTTCGAATCTTAGTTTTTCCCATCTGGACGGCGAAAACGAAGGAATTGTGAAGGCGGCGCCATAGGTCCCGGGATACCTGTACTGACAGACGGGTAATGCACCTGCACCCTCGGCTTCGCAAAACTGTCCGGTTGCCGGACGCTGCCAGGTGGGGCCACGGCTATTCTATACATATCGAACCGAATCTCCCGGATGGACCGGGAAGGCGGTCGAAAGAGCGGGTAGGGGAATGAGCTCCGACCCGAGAGAGAGGTTCAAATGTACTTTCTCGATTCCACCACGATGATTCAGCTGGCTCTCGAGCGACAGCGGGATCTGACCAAGGGAGTCCAGGTTAGCTCGCCACGCGAGAGCTATTCCGTGGCAGCCAAGGGTAGTCGCCGGTCCCTTCAGCACTCAGCTGGTGCGGCGCTCGTCCGAATCGGTCGACACCTGCAGGCCTAGTCGATGGCTGGCACGAAGAACGGTGCCGACGGCCAACGACGGCCGTTGAGGCGCCAGAACCGCCAGGATGTTCCCCCAGGAGTGGCGTGATCCCAATCGATGAGGATCACGCCACTTCTCTTCTCACCAAATTCCTCGAGCCCGTTCAACCGCTCCAAGAGCAAGATCGGGAGAGGGAAGGGATGGCATGAGAGAGGAAAGAAGAAGAAAAAAAAAGGAAAAAAAAAAAAAGTAAAAAAAAAATAGATGTTGGGTTATAGTAAAAGAAAAAAAATAAAAGAAAAAAAAGAAAGAAAGAAAAAGTAATAAAAAAAAATATATAAGAAAAAGAAAATAATTAAGAAAAAAATAAATTAATATAAAATAAAATAATAAAAGTTTAAATGAGAAATTAATTAAAAAATATGACGATGATAATAGTATGACTGAGATCACGAAAGGTTTAGTTACGGTTATAGATTTAAGATTAGGTTGATAGTAGTATTAATTTAGACGCTGTTTAACGGTATTGTTGTGGTTTATGGCACAAGAAGAAGACGAGTTGAATAGTATGAATTATAATATGAGAGAGAAGAAGATGGGGGATTTGTAGTAAGATTAAGAAGATAAAGGTAAGAGATATTAGATATGTGGTAGTTGGGTATGGTAATAGTTTGTTTTTAGACTGTTATCGGTAATAAGATATAACGCGGACAAAGATGAATAGCTGGAACGGTAAGACGATGAGTTACGACGTAAATGGTAATTTGTATAGTGATGGCGCGAAAAATTACGATTGGGACGCTTGCTATCAGTTGAAATATTGGCTGGGAAGAACACGGCCAGCTTCAGCACGACGGTTAGATGAGTAATAGTAAATGATAAATGGTAATATTATGGTTTATTGTATGATGAGTTTAATTTGGTGTGGAGTTTTGGTGGTAGCGATTAATATGTTTAAGAGTTTGGGGATAGATGAGGTTTTAGTGCATGATAGTATAGTTGAGTATGAGGATGTTTGGGTTAGATTATGCGTTGGTGGATTGTAGTGGGATGGTGTAAATGAGTTATAGTGTGATTGTTGGTAAGTGAGTGAGGGAGTGAGTAGCAGTATACGGTATACAGGGGGGGAGAAGAGGGAGGGTGTATATAGGGTGGTACATGAGCAGGCTGGGGAGGGGGGGGGGGAGTAGTAGTAGGGGGGGGGGGGGGGGGGCAGAAATAAGAGAGAAGAGGTGGGAGGGGGAGCCGGGGGTGGTGGGGGGGGGTGGGGGGGGGTGGGGGGGGGGCGGGGGGGGGGGAGGGGGAGGGGGGGGTAGGGCGGGTAGACCGGGGGGATCCGCGGTTTGAGAGGTGACGGGGTGAGGAAAGGTTACAGAAGAAACAAGAGAGGATGCAAACACGTGATGGAACAAGACGATACGGGGACGAAACAGTGGTATGGATGCTGATATCAGCTACACACAGCGCTACTGAAGATATAAAAAAAAAAAAATAAATAAATAAATAAATAAAATAAAATAAAATAAAAAAAAAAAAAAAAAAAAAATAAAATAAAATAAAATAAAATAAAATAAAATAAAATAAAATAAAATAAAATAAAATAAAATAAAATAAAAAAATAAAATAAAATAAAATAAAATAAAATAAAATAAAATAAAATAAAATAAAATAAAATAATATAATAAAATAAAATAAAATAAAATAAAATAAAATAAAATAAAATAATATAATATAATATAATAAAATAAAATAAAATAAAATAAAATAAAATAATATAATATAATATAATATAATATAATAAAATAAAATAAAATAAAATAATATAATATAATATAATATAATATAATATAATATAATAAAATAAAATAATATAATATAATATAATATAATATAATATAATATAATATAATAATATAATATAATATAATATAATATAATATAATATAATATAATATGATATTATATTATAATATAATATAATATAATATTATATTATATTATATTATATTATTATAATATATCTTGGCATGGCAGATGACCTGAAACTGGCACAAGAAGAACTGTGGTGTATCGCTCTGTGCGAAAGCGAGTAACTCTGGTAAAGTGAAGAGATCGTCCCAGGCTGTGCTAGTGTGTGGCAGGACTGGCAGAGGGGCTGATAGAAGCCATCGACGGCACCAGTCGTGGCATCGAAGGATGCGTAAACCGATCCGCGCTGGTAGACCGTAGCGAGTCTCACTGGAAACCGGCGTGGCATTTGGCGCCAACCTAGAGCTTCACTAAGACGGACTGCAGACGACCTGGAACGAGATGTCCAGAAGCGTCATGAGCGAGGCCACCACCTGACGCCTGACTGGACTAGATAGACCTCCATGATCGACGATCGTGCCGCACGGGAAAGACGCCTGTCGTCTGAAACGCATTGACGGAGGCTGGCGTGACGTACATCTCCGCGTACGGCACGACTGCTGTCGGTGCGATCGACGGTCGCATAGTGGGTGAAGGTAGTCGGGTAATTGGCTGGAATCACAATGGGTTGCGCAGAGTAGGCTCGAGCTGGGGCTGGTTCGGGACGATAGTCGGAGTGTTTGCGACTGGAGCGCTGACTGTCGACGTGGGACGAACTGAATGTTGAGACGTGGCCAGAGAGGTGCCTGCAGCCACATCGCCGGAGTGACGCGCCTGACAGCCAGCGAACGCGCTGCTTGCCACCACCGGGCTCGCCGCAAGAATACCCAAGAGTTCGAACCACGACTTCAATGTAGTTCACCGTCTCTCAAGACACGCCATCAGCACTTCAACCCACAACTGAAGTCATTAATCTCACGGCACGCTATCCTTATCACCTGACCAATCCCATGCCGTGGAGGAAGACCATGTCCGAACTGCGTATCGCGCTCTTGCAGATGGACGCCTGCGGGACAGACCAGGACGCCAACCGCCGCAAAGGTGACGACTTCGTGCGCCGGGCGAAGGCAATGGATGCCGATATCGCGCTCTTTCCGGAGATGTGGAACGTCGGCTACGCCCCGATGGAGGGACATTCACCAAACTCAGGCGACATCTGGCGCGCGCCCACCCTCACTAACTCTCCCTCCACTGGAGGGCGAGAACCATCGGTCTGGCAACGAAGCGAAAAGCCGTTCAAGGCCGTCGATCCGGACGTGCGACGACGCTGGCAGGAGCGCGCCATCGAACGGGACAGCCCGTTCGTCGAGCATTTCCGCAATCTGGCCCGTGAACTCGACATGGCCATCGCCCTGACCTATCTGGAGTGCTGGCCTGGCGCTCCGCGCAACTCCATGTCCTTGATCGACCGGCACGGCGAACTCGTGATGACCTACGCCAAGGTCCACACCTGCGACTTCGACGAGCCCGAAGCCTCCACTACCCCAGGCGACGACTTCTACGTGGTCGATCTCGATACGGCATCAGGGCCGGTCAAGATCGGCGCCATGATCTGCTATGACCGGGAGTTCCCCGAGAGTGCTCGCGTCCTCATGCTCAAGGGAGCCGAGATCATCTTGACGCCGAACGCCTGCGACTTGCACGCCAATCGCTTGATGCAATTTCAGACGCGGGCCATGGAGAACATGGTAGGTGTGGCGATGACCAACTACGCCGCTCCGCGCTTCAATGGCCACTCGGTCGCCTATCACCCGATCGCCTTCGGTAACGAGGGCGCACCGCGAGACATGCTGATCGTTGAGGCGGGGGAGGCGGAGGGAATCTATCTGGCGACGTTCGATCTCGAAGAATTGCGTGACTACCGCACGCGCGAGGCCTGGGGCAACGCGTTTCGACGTCCGCATCGCTACGGCGCGATCACATCCGAAGCGGTCGAGGCGCCCTTCATTCGCGTCGATGAGGACGGAACGCCCTATCCGCGGCTCGAGCGCTGATCTCGCCGATCAGGCAGTCAACGAGCCCTGCGATGAGACATTGAGATCATGACGCAACGAGGCCGTTCGCCGTTGCTGCGCGTTGCGAACCGGGTTGAATCGAAGGACGGGCGTTCCCTCCACGCACTGCGGAACCAACCGGACGAGTGACGACGTTATGGGGTGCGGAAAGGCGATGAGCAAGCGAAATGCAGGTGGGATCCTGATGAGAACCGCCTGAATAGAGAGTCGAAGAGTGCGGGATCGGACACTTGGCATGATCACACAGCCCGGCACGAGCAGCAGGACGCGCCGTGGATGAGAGTGGAAGCTAGACAACAGCACGATGATCATCGACACCAGCATCTGCTAGGCGAAGCGAACAGATCTGGGGTAACATTCACCGCGAGAGAGGAATGGCAAGATAGAGAAGCTCAGCAAAGCCAGCAGCAGGTAAGTGCTACGACCACGGTCCCTCGGGAAGGTTCGGGGAAGAGATTGATGAGCACCGAATGCGAGTTCATCATGTGCTCAGGGTGAACGGAGGAATTGGGGACAATGGCATCCCGGTGTAGAGGTGTGACAGCTGCAGATAATCGATCACGATACCATCATGACGAGACTGGAGACACGAACGGAAGAAACGGCGGTCATCGGCAGGCACGCCAGCGACGCTTATAGAGCAGGATGAGGGGAAAGGCGATGGCATATTGAGGCTAGAGAAAGAGGACGGCGAGCGACATACCCGCTCGCCTCATCTCCTCGTTCGAGGCTTCATAAGCCTGCAGGACCGCAAAGAGCAGGAGGATCGTCGCTTGACCGTAGAAGAGACTGAAAGGGATGGGGAAGAAGAGCAGCAGCGCAAGCGTCAGCACGGGCGACGGGTTGCTGAAGCGATAGAAAAGACGGATCAAGACGTACGCCGAGATCAGCAATAGCACGAACGTCGAGACGACGAAGCTGACGACGGTGAGAGCAACGCGAACGGCACGACGGTGAGGTAGTAGGGAGGCGGATAGAGAGCGGGCGGACCTCGATAGGACCGCCGTTGACGCCGTGAAACCGCGAAAAAGCCGCTTCGAAATGGTCGATCGTGGTGATGTTGTAGACCGAGAAGGACCGTTGTGGATAAAGGCACGACCAGCTGCGGAGAACGACTCCATAATCCTCGGCGACTTGCCGAACAGCCGTAGAAGATGGATGGACGAGGAGACGTAGCTTAGCCAGAGGAAGATGATGGATACGCACCACAACAGGAGCAGCGCGGTGATGGTGCGTTGCCGGGTTGATCGTTCCGGCGTCTCGGCGGGAAGATGATGGAGCTCGGTGTGCGATGTGTTCAGCACTCTGCTTCGGAGATTCAACGCGATCCCCATATCCCGCTCGCGACAAACGACATGGCCAGTTTGGTGCGTTCGCATCGCGAAGTTGACCCATCGTTGCATCGAGTGTCGTGAACGAGCGCAGCAGTTTCAATGAAGGTTGAGGGAGCATTCGTCCTAATCGTCTCCCAATTTCTGGTAGACCGTCACCAACGAGCTCGACCGTTCATCAGGGCATGAGCGAATAACGGGCACAGAAGGAATTGGTGCATGGACAATACGGCTTGTATGGAGACCGACATAGAGGTCAGTGGGCCGTTCTCACTCCAGCAGGCGCTCGACTTTCTGAGCGGCTTCCCACCAGCCGGACTCGCAAGGCAAGAGCAGGAGTATCGCGCTGCGCACGTGGTGCGGGGACGACCGCTTCTCGTGCGACTGCGTCAGCCCGAATCGGAGCGACTGAGTCTCAGCGTTGAAGGTGAGGGAGTTGACGGATCGGATCTGGCTGAGGCCGTCGAGCTGGTTCGCCGAATATTCAGCCTGACGATCGACACGGAGCCGTTTTACGACCGCGTTGGCGTTGACGACCCGGTGATCGGCGACCTGCAGCAGCGCTATCCGGGTCTCCGTCCGGTGCTCTTCGGCACGCCATTCGAAGCCCTCTGCTGGGCCATCATTTCCCAGCGCGTCAACTCTAACGCAGGCGACGCGATCCAGAGCGCGATTGGTAAGCGAGTTTGGTGCAGCCGTTCAAGCTGACGACCAGGAATGGCAAGCCTTCCCGAGCCCCGAGACGCTGAGCGGCCTCGAACCCAACGCAGACGCGGACAGGTTGCGGCTGCCAACTGTGAAAGTCGAGCGACTGGCTGCACTCGGCGAACGTGGCGTTGCGGGGGATATCGATGCCGATCTGCTCCGCTCGATGACGGTAGACGAGGCACGAACGTGGCTCGAACAGAGCCCCGGCATCGGTCCCTGGGCCAGTGAGTTCACCTTAATTCGGGGCGTTGGATTCCCAGACCTGCTGCCGCACGGTGAGCGTCGACTCGTCGAAGCGATTCAGCGCGCGTATGACCTCGATCACGCACCAAGCGCGGCGGAGATTGAGTCGATCTCCCAACGCTGGAGCGGATTTCGCAGCTGGACGACCTTTCTGCTGCGGGTGGGTGCGCCACCCGCGCCTTAGCGCCATTGCCAGATCCAGCCTTACCTCGCGTCGGACTCGTCGCGTCTCCACCGCGCCAGTCTTTTCCCCTTGCCTTCTGAATTCGGTGAAGCGACCTTGGAGATGTCCCTCTTGACAGATCGCTAGATATCTAGTAAATAGATATCGAGTTAGGAGATATCGAATGAGTTCTCAGGATCCATTGATCCGCGTTCCCGACCACTTCCTGTCCGAGTATCCGGAGGCCGATCCACTGGCAAGCGAGTGCGCCATGAACCTGATGCGCGTAGCTGATCTGATACTGAGGGAGCTCAGCCGCTTCTTCCAGAGATACGGGCTGTCTCCGGCCTCGGCACATGTGGTCGGCATCCTCGAGGGAGCCAACGAACCCCTCTCGCCACATCAGATCGCCGAGCAGCTCTACATCGCGACCAGCACGATGACGTCGCTGATCGACACGGTGGAGCGACGTGGCCTGGCACGGCGCGTCCCGCACCCGACTGACCGGCGCAAGATTCTCATCGAGATTACCGATGAAGGTCGTCGCGGCGTACATGAGGCGACGCCCATGGTGCATGAAATCGAGCGGCACATCTTCTCACCGCTGACCAACGAACAGAAGGAACAGCTCCTCAGCCTGCTCGAGCCCCTGATGGACCACGAAAGAGCGGGGGAGTGGAATCTGGATGGCGTACCCCCTCGAAACAAAGTGATGCGGTACGAGTCGAAATCCGATCCGTCCGCCACCGATTCAGCAGATCGCCGCACGGGAGAGGAGGGGGAATCCTGAGCGTCGCAGGCTTACGGCGGCCAGCAGAACGCGACTCACGAACTCACCAACGTGGTGCGGATTCGCCGACCGAGGCCGACGCGGACGAACGTCATTGGTGGATGAAAGAGGGATGGCATGAAGGCTATTTCAGCGCTGCGTGAACAGCTCGGCGTCGCGCGCTGGGCAATGGAATCGACGGTCGAGGACATCACACCGGAACAGTTCCGCTGGCAGCCGCCCGGAACCGCGAACTCGGTCGCCGACAACTACCTGCATGCGGTGATCGGCGAGGACGACATCGTTCAGGGAATGTTACAGGGGAAACCAACCCTGGCTTCCACAACCTGGGCCGGCAAGACTGGCCTCTCTATCGCGCCTCCCGGCGCCCATGGTTCGCCCGATTGGGCCAGCTGGGTGCGGGACGTCGAGATCGACCTACCCGCGTTTCGTGAATATGCGCAGGCAGTGTATGCGGCAACGGACGAGTACGTCTCCAACCTGAGCGAGGACGATCTCGATCGCCAGCTCGATTTCAACTCCTTCGGCCTGGGCACACAGTCATTGAACTGGGCGCTGTTCGTCTTCGTCACGTCTCACGTCGCGGAGCACATGGGAGAGATCGCGGTGGTCAAGGGTATTCAAGGCTTGAAAGGATTGCCCTTCTAAGGGCGCTCCCATTCGTCGATGCCCGTCCGTCTAGCTCACGTACGGGCCGTATTCAAATGGAGGTACACATGCGCTTCATGGTCAAGGCGGTCGTCCCAACGGAATCCGCCAACGCATCAATCAAAGCCGGAACGTTCGCCAAGAACATTCAGACTGCATTGGAATCGATCAAGCCCGAGGCGGCCTATTTCACCGAGACCGACGGCTATCGCACGGCCTATCTGATCGTCGACATCCCGTCCGCGTCGGACATCCCGTCGGTAGGTGAGCCACTCTATCTAGCACTCGGCGGGACGGTCGAGCTCATGCCGGTCATGCTGCCGGAGGACCTGATGAAGGCGCAGCCCGCTTTCGACGCCGCGGTTCGGGCTTTCGGCTAATTCACACCACGTTCGGAAACGTGAACGAGCGGTCATCGCCCGGTTGCGACGACCGCTCGTTCGTCTCACTCCATGTGAACCGATAGAAAGGCCTCGGCCAGCTCCAGTCCGGCCGGGGCTCCGGCTTCCGCCGCACGACCTCGAACCCGCTCGAACACGCCGCCTGGAAACGCCGACACCTGCGACACATGGCAGGTGAGCGCCTCGAGCTTGCGCTCGAAGACCGGGGCGATGTCGAAGAAGGTATCGGGCTGGTCGGAGCCAAACAGGAGCATCTCGTGGACGTCCAGTGGCTCAAGTCCCTGCGCCGCCTGCTCGGGGAAGAAGGTCGCCAGCCGAATCGACGGAAACGCGGCATTGATGGTGGCGAAGCCGACGGCGCGGTGGTCGGGATGCTGGCGGTAGATGCGGGTGAGTGGATCGTGCGTCACGATCAGATCGGGCCGGAAGCGCCGCATCTCGGCCGCGAGCTGACGTCGCAGATCGAGCGTGTCGAAGACTTCACCGTCCGTCAAACGTAGGAAGGTGACACCCTCGACCCCCAACAGCCGCGCCGATGACTCTTGCTCAGCCTCCCGAGTGCGAGTGAAGACGTGCGGATCGAGCGACGGATCCGGCATCCCTTTGTCCCCGGAGGTCACCACCACATATCTCACGGCAGCGCCCTCAGCGATCCACCGTGCCACCGTCCCGCCGCACGCAAAATCGGGATCGTCCGGATGCGCGCCGACAACGAGAATCCGCGACGCCTCAGGCAGTTCCTTCACCAAACACCCCTCCCATAGATTGCCATCCAAATCTCCGCGACTAGCGTAGTCTTGCCGATCTGGGCAGGCAACAATCGTGGCGTTGCTACTCGGACGTCGGCCACTGCGTGGTCGTCATCGTGAACGGAACGGACCGTCCTCTCGATCTCCAGCTTGGTCGACGG
Organism: uncultured Chloroflexia bacterium; assembly: GCA_963815715.1. GTDB lineage: Bacteria > Chloroflexota > Chloroflexia > Thermomicrobiales > Thermomicrobiaceae > CALAGB01. The sequence goes on from CAWFHU010000003.1 coordinate 1,007,578, forward strand.
CTGTTGCCACGTGCGCAACCTCGGTCTCAGCCTTCCGACCGTGATCGACCCAGACCCAGATCGAGCTGCCGTAGCGTACATGTTGTTGTCAGACGCATCCGCCTCACGATCTCTTCGTTGTGACCTGGGGCGAGTGAGCATGGATCTTTGGACGCCCCGATTTTCATTCGACACACGATTCGGCTCGCGATATCGTTGCGAGCGATCAACGCCCATATCGAGATGGTGAGGTCATGACGGCAAATCGTATTGGAAAGTGGCTCGCGGCTTTTGCGATTCTGGCTATCTGCATTGTCATTGGTGCGGTGTCGATCGCCGCGCAGCCATCGCCTCCAACCCCCGTACCGGTGAGTCAGGCCGCGGCGACGCCCCAAGCATCGCAGGCACCCCAAGCGACGCCGACACTTTCCGCCGAACAGCAACAGACGCTCTTGAAAGAGGCGATCCAAGTCACCGGTAACGAGTACCCCAAGGTGGTGGCCTACGTCGACGGGAACCCTATCTCCGGCAAGAACCTGGCGCAGCAGATCTACGTCATCCAGCATAGCCCGCAAGACGTCGCCTTCCGAGCCGACGCGGTGAATGTGGCGCTGAACTGGCTGATCCAAAACCAGGTGCTACTGGAGCACGCCAGCGACTACGGAATAAACATCTCCAATGACGACGTGCAGTCCTATATTCAGCAGGTCAAGGCGCAGGCCGCGCAGAACCAGGGTAGTCAGGAGCTCACCCAGGAACTCGCGAAACAGCTTGGCGTTGACCCGGCCGATTACTACGACCAGCCTGAGGTTATCCAGCAATATAAGGATGGATTGACGCTCACCGCCGTGCAGCGCTACGTGCTGTCAAACATTCCCGCCGACAAGCGGACCGGCGACTGGCAGTCGCAGACGATCGCCGCCTTTGTCGATTCACTCAATCCGAAGGTTCAGATCCTGATCGCGCACTAAGGGCATCGGCCGAGCGCGTATGCGACAGAACTGAGACCCGGCAGGTCTATGCTATTCTGCCGTTATGAACGACATCGAAGATCTGCTTGCCAGCGGCGCCGGAGCGCTCGAGCTCGGACAGTGGCAGCGCGCTCGGCGCATCTTCGAGACGGCGCTGCGCTCGCAGGACCGCCCCGAGGCGCATGACGGACTGGGCCTGGCTCTCTGGTGGCTCAACGACATTCAGAGCTCACACGAGCATCGACAGGAAGCCTTCCGCGGCTACCGTCAGCGAGGTGACGATCGACGTGCCGCGATCATCGCCGCATGGCTGGCTCGCGAGCAGATCTTTCTCAGCTCCAACGTCAACGCCATGCTCGGCTGGTTCTCGCGCGCCGAACGCCTCCTCGATGGCGATCAATCCAGCCTCGAGTACGCTTGGTACCTGATCTACCGCTCCTCCATTCTTGACCCGCCTGAAGAGCAGGAGCGAGCCTGCGCGACCACTTTCGCGCTCGCGCGTACATATGGGGACGTCGACCTCGAGGCCTTCGCGCGTGCATTTCAAGGATCGGCTATCGTGTCGCAGGGTCGTGTCGCCGAGGGGATGGCGCTCCTTGACGAGGCCATGACCATGGCGACCAGCGGCGAGGTACGGAGCTACGCCGCGATCAGCGAGATCTATTGCGTCATGCTTTCCGCGTGCGAATCCGTGGCAGACGTACCGCGCGCCGAGCAATGGTGCCGCGCCGCCGCCGCCTTCGCTCGCAAGCATCACTCAACTTTCCTGGCCGCCTATTGCCGCACCATTTACGGCGGCATCCTCACGGCTACCGGCCAGTGGGACGCCGCCGAGGCGGAGCTGACCGAGGCCATTCGCGCGTTCGACGCCGGTCACCGCGGTCTGCGACGACACGCCGCCATCAAGCTGGCCGACCTGATGGTGTTACAGGGGCGAACCCGCGAGGCCGAGCTGATGCTCAGCGGGTACGAGGATCAAGAGGCAGCCGCCGTTCCTCTGGCGCGGCTTCATCTGGCGCAAGGAGACGCACGCCTGGCAGCTGCCGTTCTTGATCAGATCCTTGGCAAAGGTGACCCGCAGACCGGACAGGAATCCGGTCAGCTGCTGCTCGTCGACGTGCGATTAGCTCTCGCAGACATCGAAGGGGCGGAGGCCGCCGCTCGACGGCTGGATGCGCTGGCCGCACGCAGCGGCAGCGACATGCACCGGGCGCAAGCTGAGCTCGCGCTGGGTCGTATCGGGCGCTGGGTAGGTGATGCTGGAGCAAGCGATCACTATCGCAGGGCTCTCGACCACGCGCGCCGTTTCGACCAATCGCGCGTTGCCGGTCAGGCCCGTCTGGAGATGGCCTATCTGCTCCAGCAAAGTGATTGGCATGGCGCCGTCACCTGGGCGCGCGCTGCACTTGCCACCTTCACACGTATCGGCGCCACCAGTGACGCCGACGAGGCGGCCGCCGTGCTGCATGCACTGGGAAGTCCCGGACACCCGCTCAAGCGTCGCTCCGGCACACTGACACCACGCGAATCGGAAGTGCTCGATCTCGTGATTCAGGGATTGACAAACCGGCAGATCGGCGAGCGACTCAGCATCACCACCAAGACGGCAGAACATCACGTCGGCAGCATCCTCGACAAGCTCGGAGTGCAAAGCCGCACCGAAGCGGCCGTTCTGGCTGCGCGCGGCGACCTGATCCAGACTCCCGACTGACCGCACCCCTATCCGTGAATTTAGGGGTCCCTATCGGTGACCTCCCCGATGTGTGCCATCCGCTCACGGACGAAACTGGTCTCATCGAAACCGACGCGAGACCAAGTGAGAGGACACAGCATGAGCGGAAGCACGCGGATCGAGCCGTTGGTGACAGCGAAGGGCGAGGGTCGCGCCCTCTGGCATCTCGGCGCGCTGCTCGTCTTCAAGGCGATCGGATCGGAGACCAGACGGCAGCTACTGGGCGCTCGAGGGGCTGGCAGACAAATCCATGGCCGTACCGCTCCACAGCCACAGCCGCGAAGAGGAGACCTGGTACGTGCTCGAGGGGGAGATCACTTTCACCATCGGCGACGAGGAGCGTACGCTCGGTGCGGGCGGATTCGCCTATATTCCGCGAGACACGCCGCATACCTTCCAGATCAAATCCGGAACAGCCCGCTGGTTCGGATTCGGCACTCCGGCTGGACTCGACCAATGGTTCTTCGAGACGGGCGAACCAGCCGGCGCCATGACGCTGCCGCCGCCGATGGAGGGGCCGCCGGACGTCGAGGCACTGGTCGCCAGCCTGCAGGCGTACGGCACCGAGACGCTGGGCCCGCCACCAAACTTGCCGCATCCGTAAGCTCACGCGACTGACGGCGTGCCGCAACGCAAGACAAACTGGCTCCCAAGTCCCGACTCTACAAACGTAGACAGATGAACGTTGGGGCCGCACCTGTGGCGGCCTCCGGCCGAAGGCCGGGAGACGAGATCAATCGCCAGGTGACTCGTCAACGACGATCGCTTACCGAGGTTCGCTCTCAGACCAGACGCTCGAACCAGTCGAGCGTGCGCGTCAGGAAGTCGACGCGATACTCGGCAGGACCGGCGCCGGTAAAGCCGTGCGCTTGACCCGGGTAGCGCACGAACTCGACCTCACAGCCCGCCTTACACAGCGCCACGAAGAGCTCTTCCGATTGACTGGTCGGGCAGCGCAGATCGTTCTCGCCGCTTGCCAGCAGCGTCGGGGTGGTGGCGCGGTGAGCGTAGGTCAGCGGCGAATGCTTCTGGTACCACTGTGGGTTCTCGTGCGGCTGCGCCTTGTACTGCGTCGTGTCGTAGTGCCAGCCGATGTCGCTGGTGCCGAACTGCGACTTGAGATCGACCGACGGCGCACCGCAGACACAGGCCTTGAAGCGGTCGGTCTGGCCGATCATCCAGGAGGTCATGAAGCCGCCATACGAGTAGCCGAAGATGCCGATGCGGTCGGCATCCACGTAAGGCCGCCCGGCAATCTCGTCCGCGACCGCCATCAAATCGAGGTAATCCTCGCCGCCTCTATCACCCAGAACCTGCACGGAAAATTCGCGACCGTAGCTCGTCGAGCCGCGCGGATTGGGCAGCACGACTAAATACTCATGGTTGACGAGCAGCTGCTGGTTCGGAATGTATTTGTAGCCGTAGAAGCCGTTCGGGCCGCCATGGATCATCAGGACCACCGGATAGCGGCGGTTCGGATCGAAATCGGCGGGCTTGAGCAGCCAGGACTCGATAGTGAAGCCGCCGCGCTCGATCTCGAAGCGCTCCCACTGAGGTGTCCCGATGCGGGCCGTCAGATCGGCGTTGTGGCTCGTGATGATCGCGTTCGTGTTGCTGTCTAGATCGTGAAGCGCGATCTCGCCCGGGGCGTCGAACGCGGAGTAGGCGCTGACGGCGAAGCGATGGGCATCATCCAGACTGATACCAGCAAACGTCGCGTCCTCGGTCGAGAGGGTTTTCAACTCGCGGCTCTGGACGTCGATGACGTAGAGGCCGTGCCGGGCGTGCTCCGCCGCACAGAAGAGGACCCGCTGATCGTCGAGCCAGACCAGCGAACTGGACCCGACGCCGTCGACCGGTAAGACTGGCAGGTCGGTCGTGAGCTGGCGCGTCTCGCCGTCCGCGACGGTGTACAGATAGAGATCGGGCTGGTAGGTGTGGCCGGGATCGCCGGTGAAGATGATGCGGTCCCCGCTGGGGGACCAGGCGGCGGCCGGATGACTGCCATCACCCACGTCTGGATCGCCGACCGGCGTCTGCTCGCCCGATGCGACGTCGATAATCGTGAGGTACGCGTTCCAGCCATCAGCCGCCTGCTTGCCGACGACGACCGTGCGGCCGTCGGGCGACCAGGTCGGCTGGTAGTGGTCGACGAGCGTCCGTGGTCAGGCGGCGACGCTCTCCCGAGGCGACGTCCACCAGCCAGGTGTGATAACGGGCGTCACCCAGATAGCCGCGACCGTCCCACTTGTAGTCGAGCCGTCGCGTCACACGCACCCGGGCGGGCTCGTCCTCCTTGGCCGGCTCCTCGGTCGGATTCTCTGGATCGAAGCTGGTGGTATAGGCGATGGTGGTGCCGTCCGGCGACCAGGCCAGCTCGCTGATTAGCTGGTTGTGGGCCGTCACCTGACGTGGCTCGGCCGATTGGGTCGCATCCAGCACGAAGATGCCGAACTTGGCAGGCGACGCGACGCGATCGGAGACGAAGGCGATGCACGATCCGTCTGGCGACCAGCGCGGCGTGTCGTTCTTCTGCCCGCCAAAAGTGAGCTGCCGCCTGTTGCCACCGTCCCGGTCGCACAACCAGAGATGGATGATCGTCTTTTTCGAATCTCGGTCGGGCTGATTCAGCGTATAGACCACATGCGCCCCGTCCGGCGAGATCTGCGGGTCTCCCGGCTGGCGCACGTCGTAGATGAGTTCTTCCGGTGTCGTCTGACTGGCCATGATGAGCATCCTCCAGGTGCCTGTCGTCACTTTTTCGCATCTGTGCGCCGGGCGCGGTTCCCCTGTTTCGACTGAACGCGCCCTGGCGATTCATCCATCATAGAACACTTTTCATGAGCATGGACCGCCTAAATACCGTGACCACTCTGAGGCCACAGAGACCATCCCGTTCAACTAGAAAACGACTCGCCCGGTCTGCGCATCGCATGTGAAAACGGCCACCGAGTCGAACAGCCCGGCACGCTGGGCACGCCGTCCCGGTGCGAATGGCTGGCCGGACTGTGACCTTCCTCCCAAGGTCAGAATGACGCATGGTCGCGACAATCGAATTGGCACTTCGGACGCACGCCGCGCGACATACACTTCGCGTCCGAATGTCGATTGAAACGACACTTTCCTGAAACAAAGGGGCGGTCATGACACCAGGCGTCTACGGGCCGGACGACCAGCAGTCGATATCGAACGCGGGCGAGTTTTCTCTCAAACGGCGTTCGATGAGTCGACGGACCATGCTTGCCGGTCTCGGCGGCTTTGCGTTGACTGCCGGTATCGCCGGTACGGCGGTCTTCCATGGATTCGGCATCACCAAGACCCCGAACGACGACGCCTTTCTGGGATCATCCATCGCGGCATCTCCGACGGCTGACATCAGCGGCCCGGCCACCATGCAGCGCCTGGTAATCAATGTGACGTCCGAGCCCAAGAGCTTCGACTTCAACAAAGATCCATATTGCGGCGGCGATGAGGCGTGTTTTGCCCGGCTGTGCCAGTTCGACGAGAACATGCTGGTGAAGCCGGACATCGCCGAGAAATGGGAATCGAACTGGGATGCCTCGGTCTGGACGTTCTACCTGCGTGACTCTAAGTGGAGCAACGGCGAATCGGTCACGGCGCATGACTTCGAGTACTCGTTCAAGCGCCAGCTTGATCCAGCTACAAAGTCTCCGAGCCCAGCCTTCCTGTATCGGTTGAAGAACGGCGAAGCGTTCAACCAGTGCAACGGGAGCGTCACGGCGGACGACGTCGGAGTGGTCGCCACTGACGACAAGACTTTGCTAGTGACCCTCGAGAATCCGTACGTCTACTTTCCTGTGATTGCGGCCATCGCGGCTTCGACACCCGCCTATCAACCAGCCGTCGAGCAGCATGGCGATACGTGGACTGAGCCAGAGAACATCGTCTGCAACGGCCCGTTCGTGCTGACCGAGTGGAAGCACCACGTAAGCTACACGCTGAAGCGGAACGACAACTACTGGAACGCTGGGAACATCACACTGACGGAAGTCTATCGACCGATCTTCTCGTCCGACGAGGCGATCCATGTCTACCGTGAAGGGCAACTCGATATCGCGCTCAACGGTTCGTTCGATAATGGCCCGCAGATTCAGATCGACGACCCGCTCAATGATGACTATTTCACGTTCAACAAATTCGGCACCTGGTACCTGGAGCCGAACGTCAACATGGCGCCCTTCGACGTCAAAGAAGTTCGTCTGGCAATGGCGCACGCCGTCGATCGGGAGACGATCGTCAACAAGGTCCTACACGGCCTGGCTATGCCTGCCTACACCATGACGCCGCCTGGCATGCCGGGCCATGACCAGAACACCTTTTCCGAATACACCGTTTACGATCCGGAACAGGCGATGGCCTTACTGAAGGGAACGCGCTACGAAGGTGGCAAGAACTGGCCATCTCTTACGATGACGCAGCGCGATGGCGAGGGGATCGCCCCGGTGTTCGCGGCCGAGGCGATGATCGCCATGCTCGAAGAGAACCTGGGGATGAAGATCCAGCAGCGGACAAGCGATCCAGACAAGACCTACGCCGACGCCTATGCCCACAAAGTTCAGTTGATGTGGTGGCGTTGGTACGTCGACTACCCGGACCCGAGCTGCACCCTCTTCCTTCCGTGGTATTCGAGGCAGACGACGGACGAGCGAAACACGTTCTCGAACCAGGAGCTCGATCGCCTGCTTGTCACCGCCGCGGAGCAGAACGACGTCGACGTGCGCATGCGCATGTATCAGCAGGCGGATCAGATCATCGCTGAGAATGGGGCCGCCACTTTCGTCTACCACCCGTATCACTACGGTCTCAAACGGCCATGGGTGAAGGGCATGCCGACTGATGCTCTCGGAAATCCAATGCCCAACTGGTACCTCTATTGCCACAGTTTCGACCGCATCATCATGATGAACCACTGAGGCCCACCGTACCGATCACCCACTTCATTCGTTGAAACCTTGTTGAAACCACCGTTCCGCTAGACTGGCCACGAGCCCACGCCGGTTCGTGGCGGAGGGCTGCGCATTCCATGGATGCATTTGGCCGTACCGGCGTCGTGGAACCGGAGGGAGCGGCGGTGCGGGTGCTCGTCGTTGAAGATGACGCGGAGCTCGCGGACGCGGTCGCCGTCGGATTGCGTCGCGCACGCATGGCAGTCGACGTGTCGTACGACGGCACGTCCGGCTTTGCTCGCGCGCTGGAGAATGACTACGACGTCATCGTTCTCGATCGCGACCTTCCCGGCACCCACGGCGACGAGATCTGCACGGGACTGGTCGACGAAGGCTGTCGTAGCCGCGTGCTGATGCTGACCGCTGCGTCTTCCACTGACGATCTGGTTCATGGACTCGGCCTCGGCGCCGACGACTACCTGGCGAAGCCGTTCGACTTCCCCGTCCTCATCGCCCGCATCGGTGCCCTGATGCGGCGGGCCCACCCAGGATTGCCGCCAGTGCTGCGACGCGGCGACCTGCTTGTCGACACCGCGCGGCGTCGCGCATCACGCGGCGACCGGCCGCTGGAGCTGGCACCCAAGGAATTTGGTGTGCTCGAGCTCTTGCTGGCGGCTCAGGGGCGATCCGTCTCGGCCGAAGAACTCCTTGAACGAGTCTGGGACGAAGCGGCCGATCCGTTCACCAGCGCCGTGAAGATCACCATCAGCCGCCTGCGCGCTAAGCTGGGCGACCCACCCGTTATCGAGACCGTAGCCAAATCTGGATATCGGATACCATGATGGCCGTCACGCTACGCCGTATCACCTCCCCCTCCGTTCGTGCCCATCTGCCCCGCTGGACGGTTCGACTACGCTTGACGCTCCTCTACGGTGCCCTCTTCCTCGTCACCGGCGCGGGGTTGCTCGGCTTCACCTACGTCCTGGTCGAGCATGCGACCAGTGACACGCTCGTCGGCACCGCCCAGGACGGCTCGACCACGATCATCGCCAGTCAGGGGGGCATCGGCACGGGCGGAAAAACGTTCACGAACTCCACATCGGGTCCGCCGCAGGTGAGCATCAGCGGTACGGAAATCACCACAATTCCCGGGCTGACCCCTGAACAAGCGCAACTGCAGGCTGAGCAGCTGCGCACGCAGGCCGAGCAGCAGCACACCGCCGAGCTACACCAACTTCTGATGAACTCCGGTCTGGCACTCGGGGCTATGGCGCTCGTCTCGATCCTTCTTGGCTGGATCGTGGCCGGTCGGGTGCTCGATCCGTTGCGGATGATGACCGCGACCACGCAAGCCATCACCGTCTCGAACCTGAACCGGCGGCTCGACCTCCGCGGACCGAATGATGAGATCAAGGAGCTTGGTGACACCATCGACGGTTTACTGGGCAGGCTAGAGGCATCCTTCCACGCGCAACGGCAGTTCGTGGCCAACGCGTCGCACGAGTTGCGCACTCCTCTGGCGCGGCAGCGCGCGCTAATTCAGGTGGCCCTGTCCGACCCGGATGCCAGCCTCGAATCGCTGCGGGCGGCACATGAACGCGTGCTGGTGGCGGAAGAACAACAGGAGCGACTGCTGGAAGCACTCTTCACGTTGACGCGTGGCCAGGCCGGAATCGATCATCATGAGCTAGTCGACCTGCCCGCCGTCAGTGAGGCCGCGCTCGCCACGCTGCGGGAAGAATTGCGCCAGCGGAATCTCGAGATAAAGACACAGTTCGTGCCCGCGTCGACCTTGGGGGATGTGCGCCTGATCGAGCGTCTCATCGCGAATTTGATCGACAACGCCATCCGCTATAACGTCGACGGCGGGCGCGTCGAACTGTTGGTCGAGCGGGACCACGATCAGGCGATCGTTTCGATCCTCAATACCGGAGCGATCGTGCCTCCGGAGATGGTTGAGCGGCTCGTGCAGCCATTCCAGCGCCTCGGCACTGAGCGGACCAATCACGGAAGTGGATTGGGTCTGGGGCTGTCGATCGTGAAGGCCATCGCCGATGCCCACCATGCCACGCTGGATCTCAAGCCGCTCGCGAATGGTGGACTCTGCGTAACGGTACGCTTCGCGGCCATTCCTTGCCCTCGCCGTCACGTAGCCTAGGGCGTATCGGGCACCTCCCCACTCATCTCTGACCCTACATGCACCTTCGATTGGCGAAACCGTGTCGAAACCACCGCTGGCGTACAAGAGAGATGTGCACAGCACGTTCGACTTACACCAAAGGAGGTGCAGTTTTGAGAGAACGGTTCGTGAAAGCGCTCATGGCCGGCGGGTTGCTGGCTACCATGATCGTCACGGGCATCGCGGCCGCTCCGGCCGCCGCCAACGACGGATCAACGAAGGTGAGACGGCGCCAGGCCCACCTGCGTCGTTTCCACGGCTCCAGCCGACGTCTCCGGATGGCAAGCAGGTCGAGTTCGGGACGTCGACCATGGTGGAAAACGGAACTCCAGCGGCAGAAGCTAAAGTCGTCGACTGCGACAGCGTTCCGCCGCCTCCCGGCCTGGACAAGCAATCCTTCTCAGCCGGTGGTGGAGCCGCCGGTGTCCTGACGACCTGCATGAAGTCGGACGACTCGCAAAACAGCGACGCCGCCCCGACCTGCAATTCGATCTACATGATCAGCAACGACGGAACTCCGCCTGCCGGAGCCACGCAAGTCCCCTGCGACAGCATCAAGCCGCCGCCGGGGGCTGTCACCGTTGGGCCAGGCACACCCGACACGTCGTCGATAACCTGTTACTCGGTCGCGACTCCGTCCGGCTCCTAGCCGCAACCGGCAAAACGCGTTCACCTTCCCCAACGCGTTCGCTCGACACCACCTGGGACTCCCCCGTCCCAGGTGGTCGTTTTCGTTTGGTAGCTTCGCTCTGGTAGGTGACCACGAGAGAATTGCCATTCGAGAAGGTTGGCGAACGTACACTGTCATTCTGAGGCCGCAGCCGAAGAATCTCTCCTTAACTGGCAACAAGCAGGTGCGTCGAGCACAAAGAGATCCTTCACTGCGGTTCAGGATGACGAGAGAAACCTGACTGAATTTCGATTACGTCGACTGCCAAGACACTCTGTGGTCATTTAATCGGAATCACTGATCTCCTCAGCACCTATCCCTAAACGCTCGGCGATGGTCGTGGCGAGGTCGAGGAAGATCCGCGATTGCGCGCCGTCGGGATCGGTGATGAGCAGGGGACGGCCGGTATCGGCCGCTTCGGAGATCGACGGCTCGACGGGGATCTCGGCCAGCAACGGCACCTCGCCATTCGAGACGGCGCGCGGCGTCTGGCTGCGATGGAAGATCTGGATGCGCTCGCCGCATGAGGGACAGAGGAGATAGCTCATGTTCTCGATGACGCCAAGGACTGTTACCCCGCCCGCCTGAAAGGCGCGAAACGCACGCGTGCTGTCAAGGAGCGCCAGATCCTGCGGAGTCACCACGATGGCGGCGCCATCGATGACGATCGTCGCGATCAACGATGCCTGTGGCTCTCCCGTCCCCGGCGGAAGGTCGACCAGCAGGACGTCCAGATCACCCCACTCCACCATCTGCATCAGGTTGCAGACCAATTTCCCGACGAACGCGGCGTTGTCGACCATGGCCGCCTGCTCGTCACCCACAAGCAGTCCGACCGACATGACGTTCAGACCGTAGCGATTCAGCGCCGGGATTCGCTCTGACGGCGCATTGCTTGGGTCTCGACTGGCGAGGGGCAGGATCGCCTCCCAGCCGTGCGCCTCTGCCCTGCGGCGTACGCCCAGCATGAGTGGCACGTTGGGGCCGTGGACGTCGGCATCGAGCAGTCCCACGCGGTATCCCAGGCGCGCCAACGCCAGGGAGAGATTGACGGCGACGGTTGATTTGCCGACACCCCCTTTGCCGCTGGCGACGGCCAGGACACGCCGGATTCCCGGCAGCCGCTTCGGCTCCGGCTTGCGGTACAGCTGACTCTGCCCTGGGTTCGCCGGAGAACTGAACATCGGGCGCGCTCCTCTTACTGGCGGGGCTGACTGAGTCGAGCAGAGTAGGCGCCGCCGGAGGAGGCTCCGGCGGCGCGATTAGACGAATATTAGGCGGCCGTCTCCGGCTCGTTCTCTCGGACGTAGAGCGAGAGATCGAGCTCGCCAGGGGACTGCCCGAACTGGGACAGCGCCATGGCAATCTCGCTCCGATGCTGCATGGCGTGGATGAAGACGTCCAGCATCGACAACCACAGTGGCCGCCGTCTCAGTTCGCCTTCGCTGGTCCAGACGATGATGCGCTCGGTGCTCCTCTCGCCTTCCGGTGTGAGCCCATCGTTGAAGGCGAACAGGTCCGATTCAATCTCGGCCCAACGCGTTCGGATGGCAGTCACGTCCGGAAAGTCAGCAAAGTGGAACTCATATGGCTCCCAGTCGATGTCGACCGCTTTACCGGGCCAGATGAGACCCGACCAGAAGAACTCTGTCTCCATCATATGGACCAACGTGTCACGCACGCTCCAGGAGCCACCGGGGATCGGTGCGTGGAACTGATCCGACGTCAGCTTATCGGCGTGGTCGAGGATGAGTGCGTTTGCCCACCGGTTGTAGCGGTAGAGCAAGCGAAGGTGTTCGAGATCCATTGTTGTCTCCAGATCAATAGGCGCGAGCCGGTGAAAGCTCCGCGATTCATGTTCAACACCAAGAATCGGAGCAACGCGAAGAGAACACGCGTATCCGGGAAAGGACACGGTGAGATCGCAACGCTCATTCACACGAGTTTCTCCTGTGAACGGCTCCGATCAGGATTCGGTAGTGGTGTTACAGGGAACTACGCTATCACCGGCAAGGATCACTCCACTTTCGAGGATGCCACAAGACTGCGGCATTATAGGAGTTCCGTCGCGTGTGCGTTGCGATTTCAAAGATTACCTGATCGCAGTCTGGCCAAGACGGCGTCGAGATCACCTTGCCAGAACGGAAACTCTCCGTGCTTTTCGCGACCCAGCAACATGTCGGCGGTCGCTCGAGCGTGCTCCTCCACGCTATCAGGGTAAGCGTAGACGCAAGAATGCGCCTCGAACTCGTCCACGTCCACCACGGAAGCCCGCGAACCGGCGGGCATCACCACGTCGAGATCCAAATCAACCCAGGACAGCCCCTCTGAATCGACCAAATATGGCAAGGTCACGTTGCAATAGATCATCAGCGGACCGCCATCAGGTTTGAAATTGAACATCGCATTAAACCACTCGTCGCGCAGGAACACGCAGAGCGCGTAATGGTCCATCGCATAGGTGAAGCCTCTACCATGATGGATGCACTCGGTTCCCGGAGGTGTCAGGCAGATCATTCGCGACGCGGATTCGTCGATCAGCTCGGCACGCCACTCAAGATGCGGCGATCGATCGTATTTGAGCGCGCGGAGAAGAATTCGTTCACATTCTGACTTTCGCGAGCAGACACGTTGCAGGTTAATCCGTTCGCCGTCTCGCATGAGGCGTACATCACCGCGTCCTTGCAATCTCCTCGGCGCTGTAACGATAAGCGCGGAAGACGGCATTGCGCACAGGCTTGTCTGGCTTGCCAGGTGGTGAGGCGAAGAACGGGTTGACGTACTCCCATACCGTCTCCCCCTCGGCCGTCACTTCGAAGAAGCGGCCGAAGGTCCCCTCGCAGATGAGCGTGTTGCCGTTCGGCAGACGTTGCGCGCTGGAGAGGTGCGGCGCGAAGAAGTCGACGTTCTGTTTCTCTTCATAGCTCCAGACCACCTCATCGGTGGCCGGGTCGATCTCCAGCACGCGCGAGTAGGGCATGATGGCATCCGGACGGCGCGTACCGTTGTCGAAGACCAGGATGTGGCCGTTCTCGAGCGGAGTCGGCGCGTGCTGCTGCGCCAGATTTGGAGAGCCATAGCGCCAGCTGAACTCCCCGGTGGCGCGGTCGACGATGGCGATGGTCGAGAGGTCGCGAAAGCTGGTCAGGATGTCCCCGTTCGGCATCTCGGCGATGGTGTTGCCGTGGGTCCATTCCGCGAGATCCTCGCGCGGCGTCATGGGCCGGTCAACTCCTGGATCGAGATGCTCCCAGGACCGCCACTCCCACACGACGTCGCCCGCCTTCGTCATCTCGACGAAATAGTCGGCGAACATCGGACCGTCGGGCTTGGGATCCGGATGGCCTTCGCGAAGCTCGTCAAACATCGCGTCAGGCACTTCCCTCAGGCAGAGGAAGAGGACGTTGCCGTTGCGCAGCAGGATCCCATCGTGATGATGGTCCGGCTGGCGTAGCTCCCAGAGGATTTCGCCGTCCCACGTAGCTTCGAGCGATGGCACCACCCTTCCAGCCCTTATCGGCAATGAAGCGCTCCGACTCCTCCGGCACTTTGCCGTTGTAGAGCAGGGTTCCGCGTGGCGTGAGGTAGCCATACAGACCGGGCGAATAAGGAAGTGACCAGGTGTGGGCGATCTCCCCCTGCATGTCGATCAGGTAGACGTTGCCGCCGCCGGTGAGTGGCGCGAAGAGGGTGAAGCCGGGGAAGGCGCGCTCCGGATCATGCGCTCGTAATCCGACTCCAGCACGCTTCCCTTTGATCTGCTCGACCGACGTCATTCGCGGGCGTCCTTTCCAAAAAGCGCAACGGCATAAGGCGGGAGGACACGAGGCCCTCCCATACGATATCCGTCAAATTGTGACTCGGTGGTGGAGGATCGTGCGACCTCCGATTCTTGCCGCTCGCTCCGTAACCGCGATCAGCCCGGCCCGCCCGCCGCGAAGGGCGAAGCGTACTCATGCACGCGAGCCATGATCTGCTCGACCTGCTCAGTCGTCATGGAGTCGGCCCGCTTCTCAGCCTCGACGATCAGCGGCAGCAGGTGGATGTCGCCCGCGGTCGCCAGACCGGTCACCTCCGGGAAGGAGAGGATGAAGGCGACTGCTGCGTTGATGAACTCTTGCCGGTCGAGTGGCTCGTACCAGGTGTCATAGCTGCGCGGGGCACCCTCGGGCCACGGACGCTGGGCAATGGCCTTGATCACCATCAATCCGGCGTCTTGCCGCTTGATTTCCGACGTGAGCGCTTCCAGATCCAGACGGTAGGCCTCGTCCTGATACAGGACGTAGTTCAGCGGCGTAAGGACGGTTTCGAACGGAAACCGCTTGAGCCCCTCCCGGTGCGTCCGCGGCGCTTGGTGCCCATGCCCGGTGATGCCGATGTGCCGCACCATGCCCTGCTCTTTGGCCTGGATGGTCGCTTCGAGCGCGCCGCCGGGAGCGGTGATCAAATCGAGCTGCTCCAGGTCGCCGACTGAATGATGCTGGATCAGATCGACGTGATCGGTCTGCAAGCGTTCCAGCGACTCGTTGATCTCGGCCCAGGCTGATTCTTTGTCTCGCTTGGTGGTCTTGGTCGAGAGGAAAATCTGATCGCGAATCTTCGGCATCCACGGACCGAGCCGGAGCTCCGCATCGCCATAGCTGCGAGCCACGTCGAAGTGGTTGATGCCGGACTCGAGCGCGAACGAGATGGTGGAGTCGGCCTCCTCCTGCGTCACATCGCTGAGCGCCGCGGCGCCAAAGATCAGCACGGAATCCAATTGGCCTATCCGGCCCAATCGTCGTTGCTGCATTGAGAACCCGCCTTCCTGAATGCCGGGAGAACTGAGGGGCCGTCACTCGTGTGTGAATGCGTCGGTGAGGTGCACAGGTTCCATGCTAGCGCCGCGCCATGACGGGACGCAATGCAGAGATGCCACCGGGACTTCGAGCCGCGCCTGCGAGGCCGCATTGGGACAGCGCGTCCCAACCGATTCGTGATACCCGTCTCTAGCCGTTGGGATTGCCGGTCCATTAGTTTGGAATCACGGATCCGTGAACAGAACGAATGGCAACCAACCTTGAGTCCGAAAGGAGTCCGCTAATGTCTTCAATGTCCGCGGCGTCAGGCAACACCGCACGACCAACCACCGTCAACGCAGCCGATCGGGTTGATCCTCTTGCTCGTGGCGATCACCGTTCCAAACGTAATCGCCACGATGGACAAGTTCGACGCCGTCTTCGTGGGCATCGCCACGGTACTGGCAACCATCAAGCTCGTCGGCGTCGCCGGTCTGTGGAACTGCCGCAAGTGGGGCTTTTACCTGGCGTTTGGCGGGGTCGCGATCGACACCCTTTTGAGCGCGGGCACTGTGCTCGATTCCCATGGTCCGGGGTCCATCATCATGATGGCGTTCAACGTGATTGTCGGGGTAGTCGTGCTCGTTCTGCTGATGCGGCAAAGCTCACGGCAAGCCTACGTTTGATCGCCGCCGGACAAGGGATCCCATGGCACGTGCACAAGTGGGCGAAGCCGGCATGCGGATCGTTCGCCCACTTGATGCCAAACGAGATAACCGGGATCCGACAGACTCCGCGTCACGATTGGCACATCTTGTCCGTCCCGAACCAATTCGTATCACGAGCCGGACAAGTAGATCGCGAAGAAAGAGGCCATGAAATGTCTACCCTTACGGCGTCGACCGACCACAAAGATCGACCCTCAACCGTCACCGGTGCCATCTCGCTCCTGCTGGTAGCCGTGGCACTGACTGTTCCGGCCGTCGTACTCACGATGGATGGATTCGACGCGGCATTCGTCGCCATCGCCGCGACGCTGGCGAGCCTCAAACTTGCCGGAGCGATTGGACTCTTGCGCTGCCGAAGATGGGCGATGATCGTTGGATTCTCAGCGACGTTGGTCGACGTGCTGCTGTGCGCGTTGACGCTGTCGGACTCGCCGAGTGGCGCTGACACCGTCGCTTCGATCGTCTTCATCAGCATTGGGCTCGTCATCCTTGGGCTGCTCGTGCTGCCAAGCTCACGCCGAGCCTACGTCTGATCATGCGGACCAGACGTCCAAAATTGCGCGACGTTCGTCAGGACGAGCGAACTGGCATAGAATACTTGGACTCCCGACACGGATGAAAGTGGGCCAGGCTAACATGCGGATCGTTCACCCACTTGAAGCCATACGCACCACAGTCGCGGCGGAGCGACCAGATCCCCGCCCGGCTGTGGTTCTCCATGGGAACTGGCTGATCGGAGCCAGACTGGCGTTCGTTGTGTTCGCCGCAGTGGCCGTCTGGCTGAATGTGATGTCCTCGGTCGATTCGATCCGGAGCGCCGACGGCCAGTGGCTCGCGGCGTTTGGAGACGTGGCCGATGCACAGACTGCGGTCGCCAACGGTGGCACTGATCTCTTCACCTACGTCGCCCTTGGAGCTATCGGGCTTCTCCAAATCGTCATTTTTGTTGGGGTGGCGTCTCTGCTCGTCTGGCGCTCTCGCGAGATCATCGCGTTCGTCGTGGCGCTCTTTCTGATGGCCAGTTCGGCGGCGAACTTCCCGCCAAACCTGTTCGACATGATGCCGACCCATCCGGTGCGTGCTCTGCTCGGTTTGCTGGTAACGTTCTGCTTCCCGTTCCTACTGCTGGTCATCTTCTACATCTTCCCGGATGGTCGCTTCACACCGCGCTGGACGATCATCCCCGCGCTCTACCTGGCAGGCTCGCTTGGATGGACCTTCTTTGTCGTGCGCGCATTTGGATCCCAAAGTGGCTGGTACGCGCTGGCCATGCCATTGCTGCTCATTGCCTCGGCGGTCTTCGCGCAGGTCTATCGCTACCGACGAATTTCGGGACCGGTTCAGAAACAGCAGGTCAAATGGTTCATCACGGGGTTGGGCCTACTTCTGGTCACCTTCGTGGGGGGCAACATCCTGCTCGGTCTGACCGGCGGATTCCAGGACGCGCCGCCGCCCAGCGCCGACATCATCTGGCCCATCTTTGAGGCGGTCTCGACGCTGGCAAGCATCTGCATGGCGGTCGCGCTGGCGATCGCGGTATTGAAATATCGATTGTTCGACCTGGATCTGGTCATCAACCGCGCGCTGGTCTACCTCGGATTGACCATCAGCGTCGTTGGTATTTACATCCTGGTCGTCGGCTACCTCGGGGAGTTGTTCCGGACAGGTGGAAACCTGTTCATCTCCATCATCGCCACCGCGTTGGTGGCAGTCATCTTCCAGCCGTTGCGAGAGCGCCTGCAACGGGGCGCAAACCGTATGCTCTGGGGCCAGCGTGACGAGCCGTATGCCGTCATGGCGGGGCTCGGACGACGGCTCGAAGGGATTCTGGCACCCGACGCGGTCTTGCCAATGATCGTCGAAACCGTTGCCAGCGCGTTGAAGCTGCCATACGTGGCGGTGGCACTCAATCAGGGCGACTCATCCTCTGTTGCTGCCGAGCGCGGTGTGCAGCCGTCGGCCGCGCTCGAGGTCGTGCCGCTGAACTACCAAGGCGAGCAGGTGGGAGAGCTTCGACTGTCTCCCCGACTGGGCGAAGCCGCGCTCGCGCCGGCCGACCGCCGATTGCTGCACGACCTGGCGAGCCAGGCTGGGATGGTCGTGCATTCGGTGCAGCTTACGCAGGATCTCCATCGAGCGCGCGTCCGCCTTGTCACGGGACGCGAAGAAGAACGGCGACGATTGCGTCGCGATCTGCACGACGGCCTTGGACCCACGCTGGCCAGTCAGGCGCTCACCATCGACGCCGCTCGCATCTTGATCGAGCGCGATCCGAGCGGCGCGGCCGCCTTGCTGCGAGACGCCAAGGCACAGTCGCAGGCAGCAGTGGGCGAAATCAGACGCGTCGTTTACGAGCTTCGGCCTCCCGCGCTGGATGATCTCGGCCTGGTGGGAACGCTGCGAGACCTCGCCAGCCAATACGCCGGGGCGGGGCTCATCGTCAGCCTGGAGGCACCAGCATCACTTCCGGCCCTCTCGGCGGCGGTCGAAGTGGCGGTGTATCGCATCTCACAAGAGGCGATAACCAACGTCGCACGGCACGCGCGCGCAACGTCCTGCACCATCGAGATCAGCGTCGACGAGTGTCTTACCTTGTCGATCAGCGACAATGGCATCGGCGTTCCAGCTGATCGGCGGGCGGGAGTCGGTCTGACATCGATGCGGGAGCGCGCCGAGGAGCTGGGCGGCTCCTGCTCGGTTGAGAGTCGTTCAGAAGGCGGGACGATCGTGGTCGCTCGTCTGCCGCTACAGGATTGAAGCACTCATGGACCCGATCACCATTCTGATCGCGGACGATCACCCGATGTTCCGATACGGCATGCAGGCGCGATTGAGTGCCGAGCCAGATCTCTCCGTGGTGGCTGAGGCGAGCACCGGAGAAGAGGCGGTCGACCTTTCCGCGATGCACGCTCCGGACGTGGTCCTGATGGATCTGAACCTGCCGGGGATGAACGGTATCGAAGCGACGCGAAAGATCCGTGACGCCGCTCCAGGGTCCGCCGTACTGATCGTGACCATGTTCGACGATGATTCGGTCTTCGAGGCCATGCGCTCGGGAGCGCGAGGTTATCTGCTGAAGGACGCCGATGCGGAAGAGACCGTCCGAGCCATCCGGTCAGTCGCGAACGGAGGCGCGATCTTCAGTCCGTCCGTCGCTATGCGGCTGCAGAGCTATTTTGCCGCGCCACCGCCAGCCATGCCCGCGCCCTCCTTCCCAGAGCTGACCGAACGGGAACGAGAGGTACTGGCGCTCCTGGCCGAAGGCGTCACCAATGCAACGATTGCTCAACGCCTCTACCTGAGCCCGAAAACAGTTCGCAACTACGTCTCGAACATCTTCAGCAAGCTGCAGGTCGCGGATCGCGCCGAGGCCATTCTTCGCGCGCGCGAGGCTGGCCTGGGGCCGGAGTAGGGCGTCGTCCGCTCTCGACTCTGGATCAGATTTCAGAGGCAGACCGCACTATACGTCGCCCCGTTTTCTCTCGCTCCCACGGCGTTCCAGCCACTCACTCATTCCGCCGCTGAGCCACGTCAACACGGGATCGGCCACCGGGGTCGTGCAGAGCCTCGCTGCCGTCTGCCACGACACGGGCCTCGTCCTCGCCCAGGAACCGATTACCCACGATGGCACCAAAGCCGAGGCCGAATTGACCGTCGCACCGCGCCTGATCGGCCAGATCGATTGGTCCGGCCGCGTCTTCACCGGCGACGCGCTCTTCTGCCAACGTCCACTCTGTCAGCAGGTCGTCGATGCACACGGGGACTACCTCTTGCTGGTCAAAGCCAACCAACCGGACCTCCATGACGATCTGCGGCACCTCTTCGATCCGCCGCATCGCGGCCCGCCGTTGCTGGATCAACGGGAGGTCCGGACCATCGACCACGGACATGGCCGCTGCGCCGATACCCGTCACCTGATCGCGTCCACCGATCTCAATGAGTACCTCGATTGGCCGGACGTGCAGCAGGTCTTCCGACTGGAGCGCTCCTGGTGGGACCGTCGAGGCTTCCATCGGCAGGAGCGCTATGGCATCACCAGCCGCCCTCCTCCTCTGACCTGCCCCTTGACAGGCGGTTTCCGGCCGGTCTTTAATCCCGATGGAATTACTCGGGATTCAGATTCACGATACATATCGCTAATTCAACGGTCCGGGAGGAAAGGAAAAGGGATGCTGCCGACGTTCGTGATTGGGCTTCGTGAGGGGATCGAAGCCGCCTTGATCGTGGGGATCATCGCGGCCTACCTGCGCCAGCGAGGACGGCGAGACGCGCTGCGCTGGGTCTGGCTCGGAGTCGGTCTGGCGGCGGCGGTCTGCCTGGCAGTTGGAGTGGCCCTCCACGCGCTCGAGCGCTCGTTGCCCCAGCGTCAGCAGGAAGGGCTCGAAACCATCGTGGCGGTGGTGGCGATCGTCTTCATCACATACATGGTGGTCTGGATGCGCCGCCACTCGCGAGGGATTAAGAAGACGCTGGAAGAGGATGCCTCCTCTGCGCTGGCGCGCAACACCGTCTCTGCCTTCGTCGCCATGGCTTTCTTCGCGGTGCTGCGTGAGGGCTTTGAGACGGCGGTCTTCGTCCTGGCGGTCTTCCAGAGCGCCAACAACACGACGGCAGCCGGAAGCGGCGTAGTGCTGGGTCTGCTGCTGGCGACGATCCTCGGCTATCTCCTCTATCGCGGCGGAGTGCGCATCAACCTGAACCGCTTCTTCCGCGTGACCGGCGTCGTACTTGTCCTGGTCGCCGCGGGGCTGGCCGCTTCGGCGCTGCACTCCGCCCACGAGGCCGGTTGGTTTAACGCGCTACAGACCAGGGCACTCGACCTCTCCTGGCTGGTAGCGCCTGGCTCGGTCCGCTCGGCATTGCTAACCGGCATGCTCGGTCTGCAACCCAAGCCGGTCATCGCCGAGGTCGGTATCTGGATTCTCTATGCGATTCCGTTCACCCTCTACGTATTGTGGCCCGCCCGCCGCCGAACTGGCAGCTCGTCCGGCAACCGGCACGTTCCCAGCATCACCACCGCGAGCGTCCTGATCATTGCAACGCTGCTCCTCAGTTCGTGCGGCACCGCGGACAGCGGCCAGGCAACATCAAACTCCGGTCCCGAGCAACAACACGAGCGTGGTGCGAGATCACCCTTACCGCCGCCGGCTGCAATCCGTCTGAGGTGACGGTTGCCGCCGGCCCAACCAAGTTCCAGGTGACCAACACCGACGCCAATGCCGTGACCGAGTTCGAGATCCTGGATGGCGACCGCATTCTGGGCGAAACGGAGAACATCACGCCCGGCCTGAGCGGCTCCATCTCACTCAATTTGACCACCGGAACGTATTCCCTCTACTGCCCGAACGGCACGACGGCCGAGAGGGGGACGCTGCACGTCACCGGCGAAGCCTCGCTGAATGGGTCGGCTACGCCCGCGCCGCTGCTCGACCAGGCGGTGACGACCTATCGCCAATATCTTGAGGATCAGACGGCGATTCTGCTCGATCGCACTACCGAGTTCGTCGCCATCCAGCACAATGGAAGCGCGGACTTCGCCATCCCGCCCGACATCGACGAGGACGGCTATTGGGGGCAGGCGCTCATCGAAGGGTAATTGGACCGGCCACTTTTCAAAGGGTATACACTCCGGTGTTGAGACGATCCGCGCGACTTTGGGATCGTTTGCGAGCACGCTTACTCCGTGACGGAGGGTAATCATGACGACGACTGATCGAAAACCAACACGCCTGGAGCGTTTTCGCGCCCACCGCGATGAGTTCTTCAAATCCGATTCCCGCTCGCCTCTCCTGCCCGAGCAGCAGGCGATCTTCGCGGGGCTGAGCTACTATCCTGAGGATCCAGCCTTGCGCTTCGAGGCGAGCATCAATTCCGAGGAGGTCAGCCAGACGCCCGTCGAGGTCGACACCTCCACGACCGAGCGCAAGACGTTCATTCCGGCTGGAAAAGTCGAAATCGAGGTTGAGGGACAGACGTTCCAGCTACTCGTCTTTCGCGAGCCTGGTCGCGGCCGTTACTTCTTGCCGTTCCGGGACGCCACTTCGGGGAAAGAGACCTACGGCGCGGGACGCTATATGGATCCGCAGATCACCCCGAAAGACACCCTGATCGTCGACTTCAACTACGCCTACAGCCCGTACTGCGCCTACGGTCCACGCTGGAGCTGTCCACTGCCGCCGTTCGAGAACTGGCTGCCGGTGCCGATCCGGGCTGGAGAGAAGTCCTTCCCGCATCCGTCGGAAGAGCTTCCGGAGGAGCAGGCGGGCGAGTAGCTTGAGCACGAACCCGCTCTCTATCGTGCGTCAATGAGCGGTATCGAAAACCAATTAGCCGGAGGGATCGCCCCTACGACCGTACAGCGTTTGTTGCAGGAGCAGTCCTCCGTGGCCTTCCTTGGTACGGAATCTTGATCCAAAATTACATCTTTTTGGCACTGTACCTGCGCCCCGCTACTCCATCGTCTCGCGCTGGGCGCTGACGTTACCGGTGTTGAGGCCGTACCAATGCATGCGCCCAACCGAGCGGGCATGCTCCACCTTCATGCAGCGGTCCATCACCACCTGCAGGCCACCCTGCTTGGCGATCTCTGCTCCTTCCGGACTGATCACGCCGAACTGCAGCCAGAGCGCCTTGGCACCCACCTTGACCGCTTCCCGGGCAATATCCGGAACGAACTGCGGCGCGCGGAAGACGTCGACCACATCGATCGGCTCCGGCACATCGGAGAGAGTCGGATAGCTCTTCTCGCCAAGGACCTCGGTCTCCCGCGGATTGACGGCGATGACGCGATAGCCGTGTCGCTTCAGATAGAAGCCGACGAAGTGGCTCGGGCGCAGCTCGTTGGACGATAGACCCACGATGGCGATCGTCTTGGCGTTGAGCATGATGTCGCGGATGACCTTCGGATCCTGATACTGGCTGATGTCGAATCCGTTCTTGCTGGCCGTCATGCGTCACCTTCCGCCCCGGCAGCAACCGGCAGAGCCGTCTTCGCCGCCGCGAGCCCACGTTCGAGATCCCAGATCAGGTCGTCCAGCGATTCCAGCCCGACCGACAGCCGAATCGTTCCTGCCGTGATGCCGCCCGCCAGCAGTTCCTCGTCGGTGAGCTGACGATGGGTCGTGCTGGCTGGATGAATCACCAGACTCTTGGCGTCACCCACGTTGGCCAGATGGCTCCAAAGCTGGAGTGTTTCAATGAAGCGCCGACCCGCCTCACGTCCGCCCTTGACGTCGATGGCAAAGATGGCGCCCGCGCCGCGCGGCAGATACTTCTGGGCCAGATGCGTGATACGGACTGGCCTCCAGACCCGGATAGCGCACGCGGTCGACCATCGGGTGACTCTCCAGGAAGCGAGCCACGCCCAGCGCGTTGGCGACGTGCTTCTCCATGCGCAGCGGCAGCGTTTCGAGTCCCATCAGGAACATGAAGGCGTTGAACGGGCTCAGCGCCGCGCCCAGGTCTCGCAACGTCTCGGCGCGCAGCTTCATCACGTACCCGTAGATGCCGAAGGTCTCGTGAAACTCGAGGCCGTGATAGTTGGCGGAGGGACTAGCCACCGTCGGGAAGCGGCCGTTCGACCAGTTGAACGTGCCCGAATCGATGACGATGCCGCCGATGCTGGTGCCGTGGCCACCGATGAATTTCGTGGCCGAATGAACCACGATGTCGGCGCCCCACTCGATCGGCCGGCAGAGATAGGGTGAGGCGAAGGTGCTGTCGATCACCAGTGGCGCCCCGGCCTCATGCGCGATCTCGGCAACCGCCTCGATGTCGAGCACGTTGGCCCCTGGATTACCGATCGTCTCGCCATAGAGCGCTTTGGTGTTGGGGCGTACGGCGCTCTTCCAGGCCTCGAGATCGTCGGGGTCGACCAGCGTGTATTCGACCGACATCTTGCCCAGCACGTTCTTGAACTGCGCGATGGTACCGCCGTAGAGGGCCCGGGATGCAACCACGTGATCGCCCGGTTCCAGAAGCGTGAAGAGAGCGGCCGTCTGTGCCGCCAGCCCGCTGGCGAACGAGACCGCGCCCACGCCACCTTCCAAATTGGCAACGCGCTCCTCGAATGCGGCCACGGTCGGGTTGCCGATGCGCGAATAGATATTGCCGTACTCCTGCAGATTGAAATAGGCCGCCGCCGAGTCGGCATCCTCGAAGACGAAGCTGGTCGTCTGGTAGATCGGCATGGCCCGTGCCCCGGTGTAAGGATCGGGCCGCTGCCCGGCGTGGATCGAGCGCGTGTCGAAGCCGAACTGGCGATCGACGGTCTCTTCGTGACCATCCGGCGAGTGCGTGCTGGACATCAGGCGTGCTCCAGTCATGATGGCGAGGGTAGAACGGCGTGCAGTGAGGCCGGTAGGCCGCAGCCGTATCCTACGCAGCCGATCAATCGGGGTCAACAGACCAGCAGCGTGACCGGGCCGATGGCATGCAAATCGCCTCGTCACGTATTTGTAACGTTCCCGCTTTGATTGATACGGCATTGCAGCGCGTTTGGGCCAGTCCCACGTTGTCGTGCCACGGCTGCACGGCATACGCTCATGGTCAACATTATCGACACTGATTCAGGGTATGGCGGTGGCGCATTAACGCGAGGCGAATCAGCCGATTCATCGAGGGATCATCCGCATGCAGAGACTGATCATTCCACTCGACGGCTCACCTCCAGCGGAGGCCGCGCTCAAATACGGCGTACGCCTGGCGAGTCGTCAACACGCTTCACTCTCTGCGTTGCACGTGCTCGAGCAAGATTCGACTGAGGATCGCTCCAATGCCGAACGCTACTTGCACGACCTCGTCGCGCGCCACGCGGACGGTGTTCCCGTCGAAGTCCATGTGCTCCAGGGCGAACCGGTCAATGCGCTGCTCCATTTCATCAACGACGGCCGCAAGGGGATGCTCCTTCTCAGCAGGCATGGTCGCACCGCAACGTCACTGCGCCGAACCCGTGCTGAAGGCGTGGCATTGAGCGTGATGCGCCAGTCGACGATCCCAGTCATCTTGATCGACGAGGGTGAGTTCGATCCAGAAACCGAGCTGAACGAAATTCTGGTGCCGCTCGATGGGTCGGAGCTGGCCAAGTCGGCCCTGCCACATGCTATCGAGCTTGTCGGGGAGACGGGGCACCTCTGCCTAGTCAGAGTGGTGCGCCCAGTGGACGACAGCTTCGGACTGACGGACCACCATGAAGCTGCAACCGCGATAGACGACGCGCGGTCGGCACTGCTGCAGGTCGCGACCGATCTGCGCCGGGAGGGGGTCAACGTGAGCTGGGAGATCCGCTTCGGAGACCCAGCGAGCGAGATTCTGCGCGCGGCAGAGACCGCCGGGGCTCGCGCCATCGCCATGGCCACGCGCGGGTTCGGCGGTCAGCGCTCGTGGACCTTCGGCAGCGTGACCGAGAGCGTCATCCGCTCCGGCAGTCTGCCAATCATCATGATCCCGCCATCCATGTCCTGACCCACTGTGACATAGAACCACACCTACCCCAGATGAACTATCTAGCGCGGTTTTCATTGTGGCTGAGCCAACTGTTGTAGGGGAGCCGGGTACCTACGAAGTGGGTGTGGCGTTGTGCTCCCGTTACGCCAAGGGCCGAATGACTCCGGGAGCACACGAGGTGCTCCCCTACAAACGACGAGTCGGGCTTCAATCAATCTGAAATTCGCTCTAATCAGGCCGTACGCGCATCACACCATCGTGGCTAAATTTGCCAGGTTAATCAGTACTCCTCACCTATCCCATCATGTGGAACGCCTGCTTACACTGCATGAGCATAGGGTATAGATAGGTGAGGAATCGATGCTCAACCCTTCAAAACATTGGCTCTGGAACCTCATCGTCGTCGCCGGACTCGCGTTGGTCTACGGCGCGGTCTTCTATGCGCTCTATCCGTACCTCGCGTTCGCCGGTGCGCCGTTTGCGGCGATCACCGTTCTGGTTGGAGCCTGGAGATTCGGGCCGTTAGGCGGACTGCTCACCAGTGTCTTCATCGCCGTCGAAAACTTGCTGATTCTCCGCCTCATTGGTGAAACGGCCATCATCGAGATCCTGAAACGGGGCACGCTCTTCGGCTTCATCGCCCTCCTGGTTATGGGTGTGGTGGTGGGTCGCATGGGCGACCTGGACCGCAAAGTCAAGAAATACGCATTCGAGTTGCAGCATCAAGCCTTCCACGATTCACTTACCGGACTCCCGAATCGCGCGCTCTTCTCCGATCGGCTTGAACACGCCACCGCCCGAGCCACTGCGGGGCGGCTCCTCGGTCGCGGTCCTCTTCCTCGATCTCGACGGGTTCAAACGCATCAACGATCTGCACGGCCATGCCACCGGCGATCTGCTGCTTAGGGCTGTTTCGGGCCGCATTCAGGATACGGTACGGGCTGGTGATACGGTCGCAAGGCTCGGCGGCGACGAGTTCGTGGTGTTGATCGAGGATATCGAGGGACTCGACACCGCTCAAATGGTCGCCGACCGGCTCACGACCAACCTGGCGCGACCATTCATCATGAACGACATGGTGTATACGATCTCAGTGAGTATCGGCGTCTCCTACTGCCCCACCGGAGAATCGCTTTCGGGCGACCTGCTGCGCGAAGCCGACCGCGCCATGTACAAAGCCAAGTCGGCCGGTACCGGCCGCTACGAAGTCTTCCAGCCGATGGTCGCCTAAACGCGACTCACTTCCTTTGCGACGGCTACCGCTTCCGCGGCTCGATCGAAGCCATCGTTCGTCGCCACTCCGACGACTGGTTTGCGTTACGCGACGACGTCGGCCGGCGGCGTCCCTACGGCGTGCTGACCAAATGGCATCATGGGCTGATCGAAGGTCGAAACGACCGTGGCCGCGGCGAAAAAGCCGACACAGCGGGCCGTCTCGCGACCGAGGTTACGCACCGCATGCGGTTCCATCGCCGGAATGAGCGCCGCCTGGCCGCTGGTCAGCGTTCCCGTCTCCTCGCCGACCGTGGCCTCGACCGTGCCTGACATGATGAAGAGGATCTCTTCGGCGCTGTCGGTGTGCGTGCCAAGGTAGCGGCCCGGCTCAATTTCGAAGTAGACGACCGCCGAGCTCTCGTTTCCGGTTGCGGCGAAGAACGGGAAGCTCACAGTGACGGACATGGACGGATCGTTCTCGTACCAGGCGTTCATCAGGTCCAGGTTGGTGAAATCAGCGGTTTTCATCAATCACTTCCTCCGAAGAATCCTCAGGGTCGACGGCTATGCAGCAGTCGAGACAGGCGTTGGGCGTCATGCAACGTTCAATAGACCACCACAGTGTTGCTCAACACTCGTGCGCCGAGATCCGCGTCACCGGTCATCGATGAGTAACGTCGCGCATCGTCAGCGGACCGACGACCGGATGCGAAAAGGTGAAAGTCGATCGGTATCCATGGTGAGCACGGCGTCCGGCTCGTCCCCAGTCCCAAATCGGAACACACCCCCATCGGGACCGGTGAGGTGGTAGATCACCGACCGAGTTTCTAGAACGGTGGCGAGACGTCGCGCGAGGTCGCGCATCACCAACGCCGTCAGCCGCCCGTCGTGATCGGCGGTGCGGTCAACCTGATGGCCGGTGGACAAAGCCAGCTCGATGCGATGCATCCAGATGTCCCGTGGATAGATCACGTCGATCAAGTAGCTCACCGGCGCTCTGACACCGACAACCGGGAGCAGGAGAGAACGCACCGCATCAGGCAGACGGCGCCGGTTGGCGATGGCGGCCGGACCGGCCACGCGGAGCTCGGACAGAAGATCCGCCGGAGTCGACTTGGCGCGCTGGTCCACCTCGAACTGGTTGAGGGAGTCCAGCGGGTTGAATCCCGCCGCGCGATAAGTCTCGCGGCTCTCCTCCGGCATCCCCGCCAGATCGGCTAGGAACACCGGCATGGTCACGCCAGGCTCCTCTGCCTTGCCCTGAGTCCAGGGAAGACTTCGCTCCAGGAGATCATCCCAATCTGAATATGCGGAGAGCGCCCCGACGATGTGGGAAACGACCTGCCTGACGTTCCAGAGCGTGCAATAGGTCGACGCCCCCCAGTCCGCGGCAGTGAACGTCTCCAGGAGAAATAGAACGCGTTCCAACTCGGCGTTGGCCAGACTCACCGCTTCGTCGGGCGCGACGGATGGGACGCTGGCCGCATTCACGGCCGGCACATTCTCGCTAACCTCGGTCGTCGGGCTACTGTGCATCATGGTCATCTCCTCATTCAGATCCATCGGTTAAGTCGTCATTTTCCCGACCGGACTCTCCCTGTGGCAGGTCGTCGGTGGGCGTCCAGGCTGCCTGGAACAGACGGAGCGCATCAGGGATCAGACTGCCGAACCGTCCGTGTCCTACCGGCAGGTCCGGCTCATTCGCCATGTGCTGTGACGCGATCCCACTCGTCACGGTCAGAAAGAGATCCAGCGCTCGTTGAACCGGCACCCCTGGAGCGATGACTCCGGCGTCGATCATCTCCTGCATCGCCTGGACGGCTCCCGCGTAACGCGCGCGGCTCACCGCCATACTTTCGTCGGACGGAGTGAACCCCGGCACATCGCGTCCGAAGAGGAGATGATCCAGATCGGGGTTCTGGTGCGCGAAGCTGAGCCGCGCCTCTGCCCACGCTCGCAACCGCTCCCAGCTTGGCGGATAGGTTCGATAGAGGTCCTCGAAGAGTTGGTGGACCTCACTCATCCCACGACGGAACAGCTCATCGTAGATGGCAGCCTTGCTTGGAAAGTAGCGGTAAAGGGCCGGTGTGCGCACACCAACCATGCGAGCGATCTCGTGGAGATTCAACGCCGCCACGCCGTCCCGCTTCATGATGACTCGGGCAGCCGACAGAATGGCGTCGGTCATCTCCCGCCGGTTTCGCGCCCGACGTTCACTGGGCGTTCCCGGTTTCTCGAACTCGATACTTGTCACGAATTGCTCACCGTGATCATCAAAGACGTGAATAGCGTTAACTAACGTGTACATCGTTATCTTAGCGGGAACAGGTAGGCCTGTCAAGCGGCCGTCACGCGGGCGCTGGTACCGTCTCGTTGACCTGGCGCATACTCGTTATCGTCGAGCCGCACAGAACCGAAAGGCGACGACCGGTGAGTCGTGAATTTCCCGGGTCTGACGCTGGAGAATAATGGAGTTATAGTAAAAATCATTAAGAAGAAGGGCGACGCTGTTTATGACTCACGGAGAATCGAACCTCTAACACTCCCATTCCGGCGCTGCGACCTCGCGGTGCCGGATACCAGTTCGTCTGTTACGCCGATTCCTGTTCCGGAGTCCCGGGTGCGCTGCATGAACGAACCTTCGCGGAAATCAATCGCGTGGTGGCGCGCCTGAATCCACAGCCGGAGTTCATCTGCTTCCCCGGCGATGAAATTCAAGGGTTGCTTGCGGACGACGATGCGCTGCGCTCCCAATGGCGCTACTGGCTGGACCAGGAGATGAGCTGGCTCGACCGCGAGGCCATACCGCTCTATCACACCACCGGTAACCACACGACGTACGACGACGCCAGTGAGGCGATTTTCCGTGAGATGCTGCCGCACCTGCCGCGCAATGGCCCTCCCGGGCAGGAGGGGCTCTCTTATTTCGTGCGTCGGGGTGATCTGCTACTCGTCTTCGTCAATACGCTCTGGTCTGGGCTCGGAGGCGAAGGGCGCGTCGAGACGGACTGGCTCGAGGAGACACTGGCTGCCAATGCCGACGCACGCCACAAGTTCGTCTGCGGACACCATCCGGCCTTTCCGGTCAACGGCTTTTCCGGTCCATATCAGCGCGAGCTTGCGTCTGATAATGCCGACGCCTTCTGGCGGGTGCTGCGACGGCATGACGTGACGGCCTACCTCTGCAGCCACATCCTCGCCTTCGACGTTCAGGTGCATCAGGGGATATTGCAGATCACGACCGCCGGAGCCGGAACGGCACACCGCATGCCGGAGGAGTTCGAGTACCTCCACTGCGTCCAGCTGGCGCTGGATGAGGCTGAGCTGCGCTATCAGGTCCTCGACAGTCAGGGGCACCTGCGCGAATGGCTCGCGTGGCCGCCAACGATCAGTGACTCGACAGGCTGGCCACTATTCTCCGGCGGCGCTGGACATCAGTTTCCGACGAAGCGCGACGCTCGCGCTTCCGATTTGCTGGCGTGGCGCATCCGCGGTGTTTCGCGAGAGAGTGGCGATGGCGATCCACAAACGCTCATCGCCGGATGGAATGAAGGGCCGGGGCTATCGACCGTATGGATCGGGTTGATCGGTGCGGAACAACGCCTGGCGGTCCTGCTCAGTCCACAGCCGGGACGTAGCCCACATCTCTGGCATGGCCCAACGCTTCCACCAGATCAGCCGTTCGAGCTTCAGATCGGGATCCACACCGGTATGGGACCCGGCGGCATCATGTGGCGGGAAGATGACGACGCGCCCTGGACGTCGCTCAGAGCGGCCTCACCCTGGGGTGCTGAGCGAATCACCTGGCCCGCAATTTGGGGCGTAGGTCACGACAAGCGCGGGTCGCACGATCGGCCGTTCCGTGGCACCGACCTCGACGTGCGCTTCACCATCTCTCACGGTGAATTGCAGTTTCCGTAACGCTTGGGTGGCGCGGACACATGCGATGTACGCGCTATCAGGCGGCCGCTAGTCGTCCTCGATAGCCAGGATGGCTTCCTGAGTCTCGGTCTTGACAGGTCGGCGGACTGACAGCCGCATCGTCTCGGCGGCATCCTCATCCGGAATGCGCAGAGACGAGATGGCGGCGATGCCGGCCAACACCGCCGCGGCGGCAAAAGCCACGTGATAGGCCGTCAGATTTGGCCGCACCCCGCTCGCCGTGGCGACCGTCGGGCCAACCAACGCCAGCACCGTGCTCAGTAGCGCCACGCCGACCGCGCCTCCCATGCGCCGCTGCACGCTGGAGAGGGTGGATGCCTGACCCGTATCGGAGCGGGAGATGGTGGCAAAGCCGGCCACCTGAGCGGGCAGGAAGACGTAGGCCATACCCACGCCGATGAAGAACATCAGGATACGCACCAGCCACGCGCTGCTATTCAGATCGATCGTCCAGAGGAGCGCCATCATCGCGGTCACGCCTGCCAGCCCACCGGCCATCATGCGTCGTGGGCCGATGCGTGGATAGAACCGCGCCACGATCTGCGTCGACATCACCACGCCGATTGCTTCCGGAAAGGTCGTCAGACCCGACTGCAACGGCGAGAAGCCACGAGCTTCCTGCAGGAAGAGGGGCATCATGAAGAGGATGCCCATAAAGGCGGTCGAGGCGAAGAGGGACGCGATGTTGGTGGTGCGGAAGAGACGATCGCCAAGCAGTCGCAGCTGTACCATCGGCTCACGCACGCGGATCTCGTTGAACACAAACGCGACCAAAAGAGCTGCGCCCACGACGCCCGTGATCAGGATGTCGCTTGAACCCCAACCATGGGCCGGGCCTTCACTTACGGCATACATGAAGGTCCCAAAGCCAACCCCGGCCAAGACGAACCCGAGCAGGTCGAATCCGCCGGGCGCCTTCTCGCGATTCTCGTGGAGGAAGATGAAGCCGAAGATGAAGGCCAGCACGCCCACCGGCAGGTTGACGTAGAAGGCCCAGTGCCAGGAGAGCTTTTCGAC
Source organism: uncultured Chloroflexia bacterium (assembly GCA_963815715.1). Taxonomy (GTDB): domain Bacteria; phylum Chloroflexota; class Chloroflexia; order Thermomicrobiales; family Thermomicrobiaceae; genus CALAGB01. Next base: position 1,039,140 of record CAWFHU010000003.1, read on the forward strand.
CAGCAGTCCGCCGATCACTGGTCCGGAGGCCGGCCCCAGGATCGTGACGAACATCAGGATGCGCGACACATTGACCCGCTCGTGCGGCGGGAATGTGCGATAGAGCATGGCCATGCCGACCGGCGTCAGGATGCCACCGCCGACGCCCTGCAGGGCACGGAAGAGAATCAGCTCATTGAACGTGCCGGACAATCCGCAAGCCGCCGACGCAAACGTGAAGATGGCGAGCGCGATCAGGAACATGCGCTTCGTGCCGAAGCGATCACCTAACCATCCGGAGGCGGGAATGAAGACGGCCAAGCTGACGAGGTAGCTCACCACGACCAGGTCGATCTGCGCCGCCGAAACGTTGAACTGGCGGCTCAGCGTCGCCAGCGCCACGTTGACGATGGTCGAGTCGATCGAGTTCATCAGCATGCTGCAGATGTAGACGATGGCCACCACGATCTTCTGGTGGATGAGCGCGTCCGAGACGGTGTCGGAGCTATAAGGGTCGAAACCAGTGGCCAAAAAAACGGCTCCTCGCGAGCGTGCGGTCTATCGAGCATTTCGCTGAGGTAAGGGCGCCTAATGTCAACGCCGGACTTGCTTGGGGCAGATCTTCCGAGGTGCGTTCCGGGGAAGAGTGCCGATGCGTGCAGGCCATTATGCACTGAATTGCCGACACGTGCCGCCAAAATCGACGGCCGGCCGGCATATGGAACCGATCGCGAATGGCCCGTTTCTTCAAACATTCTTAATCAGGAATTGCTTCCAGATCCGGCTATTCGTGGCTCGTTTGGGATGTCGCGATGGCAGTGCGGATCGGCTATGCTCGCTCCGTCGAAGGAGCGTGCAGATGGAGAATCCGAGACGATACGGCGAGTCCCCCTACGTCGTCGTATTGGTGCACGGTGGTCCGGGCGCGCCGGGAACCATGGCGCCGGTGGCGCGCGAGCTGTCGCTGAAATGGGGCGTGGTCGAGCCGTTGCAGACGGCCGATTCGCTCGAAGGACAGGTGCTCGAACTACGCGACGCCATTTCGACGCACGCCGACCCACCGGTGACGCTGATCGGCTCCTCCTGGGGCGCCATGCTCTCCTTCATCGTGGCGGCGCGCTACCCAGACATCGTACGCAAGCTGATCCTGATCGGGAGTGGCGTCTTTGAATCCCACTATGCCGAGGGGATCGACGCCGAGCGCATGCGCCGTCTGAGCCCCGACGACCGTCAGGAACTCGAGCGCCTATCCGCGCAAATGAGCGAGCCGAACGCCGACAAAAACGGGATCTTCGCCGCCATGGGCCACATCTTCACGAAGACGGACACACTTGACCCAATCACGCTCGATACCGAGATGATCGAAGGGCGGTTCGACGTCTACGAGCGCGTCTGGAACGATGCGGCGGCATATCGCGCGAGTGGGGACTTTCTCGCCCTGGGTCGCGACATCCGCTGTCCCGTCGTCGCCATCCACGGCGACTACGATCCCCACCCGGTGGAGGGAGTGCGTGATCCGCTCAGCCGTGTACTCAACGATTTCCGTTTCATCCTGCTCGAGGAATGCGGGCATCTCCCCTGGATCGAACGCCGCGCCCGCGACCGGTTCTTCCAGCTCTTGCGAGACGAGATCGCCTCATAAATTGGTACGCGATGCCTCGTCACAGCGGGAGGACACAAGGTCCTCCCCTACAAGACAGTCAACGTAGGGGAGGACATTGGAGTCTGTCTCAGAACTCATCTTTACCTAATTTTCTCCCCACTGAGTGGGAGATTTGGCCTCCAAAACGCCAGATTGGACCCACAAACCCGTGTTTTTTGAGGCCTCTTCCCCATTCGGGACTTTTCGGACACAGTTCTGAGACAGACTCCTTGTGTCCTCCCGAAAACTTCATGCGCCCACGCTGTATTCGGTCATCGTCCGCACCAATGTTCTTTCCAAACACAAACGTGCACCCGCTACAGCGAGTGCACGCCTGAGGAGGAAAGATGACCGTTGTTGTGCAACGTTGGACCTTGAAAGGAGTTTGCGAACCTTACTGGCTGGCCGGAGTCTGATTCTGATCCGACGGGCCGCCCATGTGGCCATGACCACCGAATCCACCAGGACCGCCCTGGCCAAACGTGTTGTTGTTGATGGCGTCGGTCAGTTGCTGGCGCAGTGTGTCAAGCCGCTGCGTCTCCTGATCCTGCGTCATCTTGCCGTCGGTCACGGCTTGACCCATCTCGGTCTTTTCCTGTGCGACCACCGCATTCACCACGTCATCGACGGTCTTACCGTGATTGGTGATCTCGTCCGCGATCGTCGTGCCTGAGCTGAGATCGGACTGCAGCTGATCGGTCGTGATGCCGAGGGTGCTGGCGATGACGTCCATGTCAGCGCCCATGCGGTGATGACCGTTCATGCCCATGCCCATACCGGGAATGCCGATGTCGAATGGCGTGAGCTGGCCGGAATCTATCTGCTGCTTGAGCGCGTCTCCCTGTGCCGACGTCATCTTGCCGCTCGCGACCGCGTCATCGACGTATTGGTCTTCGGTCGCCTGCAGCCCTTGTTGCACTTGATTGCTGCTGAGGCCCAGATTCGAGGCGAGACGGTCGACGAAGGTTTGCACTTTCGTCTGCGCGCTGGTCGAGCTCGATGTTGATGGCGAGGCGGCGAAGACGCTGCCGACGGTGACCGTCGACGCCAGCGCCAGGGTCGCCAACCCGCCTCCGATCAACCAACGTTTGCGTACCACGTACGGAATCTCCTTGTCTGACAACGGGTGGTCGTTCCCTTGAACGTTCCCGGCTCACCGGTATCACTGATACGAGGATAGGTTCCGCAGGTGATAAAGGGATGAGATTTGGCTGGGAATGTTCCCAGGTTTGAGGGGATAAATCAAAGCAATCTAACGAGGGGTAACTAATCGTTGCGCACTAACCCAAGTGGATCTCGTGTCGTGCCTCCGATTCAGCGTCGACTTGCCGTGATGATCAACTGTTGGGACGGATTTCGCGGCTCCTCGTGCGCAAAAATGCGGACATTCAGGACTATCTCAGCCTGATCAGTAAAGTCATCCATGATCAAGCTCAATGGCTTCAGATCACGCTCGGTATACCCTGGCACCAGGCGCTTGATCTCATATGAGGCACTTGTTTGATCACGCTCGTAATGCGGGCCGCGAACAACGTCAAACACGGTCTCAAACTCAGGCAGTTTAGTTCCCAATGACAGGTAATCGAATCTTGTCGGCAAGCTGAGAATGCGGTCAAGGGTGAATCGCGGGGCAAGCTCCGGGCGCTCAGGGAACATCAAGTCTTGCTCGTGTAATTCCCGTTCATGTTCATTGGGCAAATGAGCACCTTTCGCTACTGATAGTTCCAGTCTGATTGAGTCGGCCGCAGAAGGCCCTCTGTTGGCAGTCAACAACTTGACGTCGACCCATCGACTGTTTAGCTCTCGTTGGCACTGCTGCAATTGCAGGGCAGCCCGCAGTTCCTTGAGGTACTCAGAAGCCTTACGCAAGTTCGCAGTCCGTCTATCGTCAGGTGATGTCGAGCCCATGATAATAATGGATGAGTTTATGCTTACACTGCGCTCATAGTCGCTTTGAATCTCACCCTGAAGTTCAGAGTTTTGATCGGCCACAATTTTGTCTATGTCGGCTGCAATCGGTGCACGATACGAAACTTCGGTCCGATGAACGGGTTGTCCGTTGGATGCCATCGAAACCACTACATCCGGCCTATTCTGATCGCGTTCTCGCAACTCACTCTCTAGATTCTGAACTCTATCGGTAAGATTTCGAATGCTCGATTGATTCCGTCGATCGCGTTCTGAATAGACCTGATAGCCGGCCAAGAGGATGATGCAAGCCCCTATTACAGGGACCAGGAAGGAAGGGATGTCCCACCCAAGCCATCGAAAAGCCCAGCTTCCGAGTCCAGCCAAGAGAAAACCAACGATTGCGACCCACCTCTTCGCCAGGACCCAGGAGTACTCGAGAAATCTCTGAAATTCATTTTGGGAAGCCATACCAATCCCCCAACCTCTCTAGTCCGTTTGCCGGAGAGCCGCCCCGCACCGGCGGGTGAATGGGGTTAGAAGTGTGCAAATTGTTGGGTGCGGGGCCTGATCCCGCGATCTATTCGTCAGCCGAGAATGAAGTGTCCATTCATAGCTGCCAGCGCCACCAACGAGAGTCCGCCGACCGCTGACGTCGTCATGCGCAGCTTGGACTCCGGTGCGAGCCGCCAGGTGATCGCCATCACGATGAGCGCCGCGCTGCCGCCATAGACCAGGTTCGTCCACGCCGTGCCGGTGTCGGATCCCGGCGAAGATTCCGTGCAGCAACGACAATCCATAGATCGGGTAGGCCAGCCCATGCATGATGTGCCAGGCTCGATAGCCGATGAACCGCCGCACCCAGACGCTGGCACCGATGGCCAGACCCAGCTCGATGGCGATGACGCCCAGGCTGACCCAGACGGGGCGATAGCCGCCGGTGAAGGGGATCAGCGCGTTCATCAGCGACACGTTCGAGAACGGGTCGAGCAGGATCGTCACCACGTGGATCAACGTGAACGTGAAGAAGGTGACGGTGAACCAGCGATGCATCGCGTCGACCACCATGCGCGGCCAGTTGCGCGAGTACCAGCGCCGGTTCATGGCGATGCCCAACCCGACCGAGAAGGTCAGCAGGAGGAAGGCAACGATGCCGCTTCCTCGCGCGACGTACCAGAGTAACGAAGAAGTTCCCCCACTCATCGATGCCCTCTATTGCCCGTTCGGTGCGGCCAGCGGCCCACCTTCACGATCCGGCCGTTTTGACCGGCGAATCGCCCACTCAACCCAATCAATCGCAGCCAGCTCGGACCGGTCTCGCCCCGCAACCAGGCCACTTTGGCGGCCACCTCAGCCGCCACGCAGGTGCGCGCGCCCACCGAGACGATGCGCCACGGGCTCTTGCCCGGCTCACCCGTGCGCGGGTCGATGAGGTGATGCAGCTGCTCGCCGTTGCGTTGCCATTGGCGACGGCCCAGTCCCGAAGTCGCGATGGCGCCCTCGTGCAGGATTACCGTCTCCTCGACCTCGGAGTCGAGCGTGGTGCCGACGTCGCAGATCCAGCCGCCCTCTGGGGCGGGTCCCGCGACGGCCAGGTCGCCACCAGCGTTGATCAGCACCCCTCCGCGCACCGGCGGTAAAGTCCGCAGCGCGTAGTCGACGGCGAAGCCCTTGCCGATGCCGCCGAAGTCGAGCCGCACGCCGTCGCGCAGCTCGATCAAACCGCGGCGTCGATCGTAGTTGATCAGATACCACTCGCCGGCCTGTCGATGCGGGCGCTCCGCACCGGGACCGAACGCCTCGAGATCCTCGATGCTGCGGTCGTAGCCGAGCGCCTCAAGCGCGTCGCGCACGGTCGGATCGAACCAGCCATCGGTCGACTCGGTCGCCTTGTAGGCCAGATCGACCAGCTCCAGAAAGAGGGCTGACGCGCGCTGCGGCTTGCTGCCTCCCTGCTCGAGATGGCTCAGCTCGCTGTCGGATCGGAAGCGGCTGAAGGTCAGATCGATCTCGTCGACGCAGCGGCGCACGTGCTCGGCAACCTCGTCCAGCTCCTCCGGCTCGGTCACCAGCACTTCGATACTGGTGCCGAGGGCTCGGAAGCTGGCGCGCCTTTCTTCGATCTCAACCGATGGCGATAACGTCATGGCACTCATCTCATATCTCCGTTATGACGTCGCGGTCTTGGTGTGCCGGCCCGAGGACGTCGGGGCGGTCGTGGTTTGCGATCCCACCGAGGCCGTCTGCGATGAAGTGCTGGTCGTCGGCACCGGCGTCGGTGTCGTCGGCGCCGGTGTGCTCGCGGCAGTGGCGGCGCTCGTCGTGGTTGTCGCCGCCGAGGTCGTCGTTGCCGGGGTTGTGGCCGTGACAGCGGACGAGTCATCGTCGGAATGCCTTGATTCGGTGGCGGACGAGTCGTCACTGGAACGCTGCGTTTCAGACGTGAACCCACTCGACTCCTCATCGGAGAAGAGCGGCTGCGACGTTGCTGTTGCCTGATCGGCTACTGCAATGCTTGGCTGCGAGGTCGTCGTCGCCTGATCGGTCGCAGTCGAGCTCGGCTGCACGACCTGCGTGGTGGTGACCTGCGCCGCGGCGTTGGATTTCGATTTCGGTGTGCCAGGCTGCCAGCGTGGTGAATGCCGCCACGCCGATGAGGCTGGTGCCGATGAGGAAGCGCTGCATCGATCGGATGCGCCGGGCGATCAGCTCGCGCTGCGTCGGCCCAATGTGGGTCGGCACCGGCCGTCGCTTCCGGTACCAATTTGGTTCTGGCGGTCGATTTGGTGTCGTCACTGAATCGCTCTACTCTCTTCTCAATACACGCGCTAGATCTTGCGCAACGTAAGTCGGTCTGGTTTGCGTGTGGCGGACTCGTCCGCCAATTCATCGACGAGGATCGCTCCTCGCGGGCAAAGACGTGCCGTCTCACGGATCGTCTCGATCATTTTTGGACTGGCTTCGGAATGATTCAGCCAGGCGTAACCCCACTCATCCAGGGTGAACATCTCCGGGCAAAACTCGGCGCAGAAGCCGAACGCGGTGCAGCGGATCGGGTCGACCCGCACACGAACGCGTGGTGCAGCAGTCTTAGTGGTCATAGCCGGACTCCAATCCGGGTAGCACGCTATCGGTCGGGCGACCGCAGTCGCCATAGCGCAGATGAACTTGAATCTCTCGTTGAAAAACGTCGAGTGCGGTGCGGGCCATGATGGTGGCACCGTCGAGATGGCTGCAGGCACCGCGCTTCGGCAGCATGACGTTGGCGTAGTGCTCGATGCGCTCCAGATCGTGTGGCTCCGGCTTGCCTCGCGCGATGCGCTCGAGGACGCCGGCCATGGCGGCCGTGCCAAAGGTGCAGGGACCACACTGGCGTGCTGATTCGGTGGCGAAGAAGCGCAGCAGATAGACGGCTTGCCACAGCCCGCAGACGCCATCTGGAATGACGGTGATGGCGCCCGAACCGATCCCGGCCCCGATGGCGCGCATGCTCTCGAGATCGAAGCGGAGCCCGCGCCAGACCTTCTCCGGCGCGACCCATCCGGCGAAGTAACCGCCCGGAAGGATGGCTTGCAGTCCGTCGGTCAGTCCGCCACCGAACTCCATCAAGACTGCTTCGAGGGTGATGCCGGCCGGAACCTCATAGACGCCCGGTCGATGCACGCCGCCGTTCAGCGTGACCAAGTAGCGTGCCGGGCAGATTTGCCGTGCCAGCCGAGCGGTACCACTCCGGACCTTCTCGCGCGATCAGCGCCAGATTCGCCAGAGTCTCGACGTTCTGAACCAGGGTCGGCCGCCCCGAGACACCCTTTTCGTCGGGTCTCGGCGGCTTCATGGTCGGCTTGGCATCGTGCCCATTGATCCATTGGATCGCGGCACTCTGCTCACCCGCCACGTAGGCCGGTGGGGCAACGACGACGCGCAGCTTGGGCATATCTGCTCCGGCGCGCCCGAGCTCTTTCTTGGCCAGCTCGATCGATTCCTTGCCCCGGCGATCGTGAAGATAGACCACGATCTCGTCGGCGCCGACGGCGTGTGCCGCCAGCATGGCGCCCTCCAGTACCAGGTGTGGCCGCATCAGCATCAGCGCCAGGTCCTTGCGGCTGGCGGGCTCCGATTCGGCACCGTTCACCAGCACCACGTGCCGGCCAGGTCGAGCGGCGACCGCGCGCAGCTTGAGGGCGGTGGGGAAGAAGGAGCCGCCGCGGCCGAGCAGACCGCTGGCTTCTACGCGGGCGATCAGCTGCTCGGAGCTCATGTTCCAGGTCGTCTCGCGCGTAGCCACCCGATTGCTGGTATTGCGCCAGCGATTCCCGGTCGTCCAACCGCTCAGGTAGGAGCCGGAGGGCGGCTGCTGTTCTCGGTTCGGCTGCGAGGGTAACCATGTCGTCTCTCTTTTTCAGCTCAGCGATTCGTGGCGCCCACGACCGCCTGATAGTCGAATCGAATGCGACGACAGCGTCGTCATGCTGTCTATGAAAGCATCTGAGCCTTAGAGCTACCTGTGCCTCAGCTTAGGGTTTTCACAGGAACGGAGAACCTGAAGAGAGCGCAAGGGACACCGAAATCGATCCGGTTGTGGAGTAGGGGCGCACGGCAGTGCGCCAATTGACGTCGTGCCGCGTGGGCGCCATGAATGTCGCCCCTACGGTCGTACGGCGGCGTTGTGGGGGCGCAAGTCGGTGCGTCCGGGGATGGTTGTAGGGGTGCACTGCCGTGCGCCCGCTGTCCGTTTTAGATCGAGAGATTCTAGTGGAGGGACGCGCTCATGAGGATGAGACCAGCCAGTAAGGGAAGGAGAGCAGCTGCCAGCATCTGGTGATTGAGACCACTTGCGCCGCGCCGATTCTGGTGGCGTGGCTGACGATCGCGCACCTTTTGCTGCTCGTAATATTGGTGTTCGAAGGAGTAGGCATCTGCTGCCGTCGTGTAGGGTCCGGTATGGATGCGCGGCGCGTTCGGTCCTCGATAGGCAAAACCGAGGAGGACCAGCGCGATCACCAGTAGCGGCAGGGCGCTGATCGCCTCGACGCTCTGGGTGGTCCAGTCGAGCACCAGTCCGACGAGTGAGACGAGCGCCACGACGACGATGGTGGCACCCAAACCAAACCCGAGCGGGCGGAGCAGACCGCTTTTCATACCCATGCGTCGATCAGCCTTCGTTGCAGATTGCTAGACAGTCCCTCACGAGCCTACCGTAGCACATGTCGTCTGGGCCGTGCAGGCGACACATGACGTACGGGCGACGCATGCGTCGCCCACTTCATCGGCGCGCCCAGACTTTCGGCAAGCGGTCACCCGTCCCACGTGGGCGCCATGAATGTCGCCCCTACGAGAGATCCGTCGGACTGTTCGTCGTGAGGGCGCCGTGAAAGTCGCCCAGGGTTGCCCATCAATCCGGGATCACAACGATTTTCGACTCACCTCCTCTCATCCCTCCGGCCGGGCGATCACGATCAAACGGTGATCGTCGACCCCGTAGGGCCAGCACGTCACCAGCGTCAGTCGTTCATCCGCCGTCGGCTCGATCAACTTGCCAATCTCGATCTGCTCCTGGATGGAAAGTCCGGCAATCTGCGGCAGCAAGACGTCGCTCACCCTATAGCGATGCGTTTCGCCATCCGCCGTCGTGACGACGATCTCGTCCCCTTTCTTGATGTTGTGCAGGTCACGAAAGACTTCACCGTGCCAGTCGTCATGTCCAGCCAGCACGACATTGCCGCCTTCGCCTGGATCAGCCGACGCGTCATGATGTCCGACCGCGTAGTCAGCCACGTCCCACTCGCGAACCGCCTGACCGGAAACACTCCTCACGTGCGAGGTCACTTCGACGATCTTCTGGTGAATCCCGACGCTTGCGATGTCGAGCTGGACGGGCGGCGAACCAGCGATGGCCGGCTCGGACGTCGGCGTTGCCACCGTCGTCAGCGCGGCGCTGGCCAGATCAGCTCCAAATGGCTGACCGGCCGAGGAAATCGATGCAACCGGAGTCGGAGTCGACGTAGATGTCGCGACGAGCACGACCGCGTTGCCGGTCGACTCCGGTTCCGCTGGATGCCAGGCGAAGACCAAGAACGCCAATCCGAGCGAGATCAGCAGCGGCCCGGTGAGCCAGGCTGGAACCCGCGTGTGCACAAGCTCGTCGAGCGGGCGCGCTCGTCTACCTCGTTCTTTGGTTGACGCCATGGTCTCCTCCCGTCATTGAACCGAGATGCCCCGTATTCGGGCGTGCGGCTCGGGCGACTGTCCGTCCAAGCCGCACCGTTGCGATGGGCATCAGGCTCGTGCCTGTCTCCAGGCGTGCAGCTCTCTCCACGCGCTCGACTCGACCGCGCAGACGGGCGCCGAGTACTCGGGTGACCGAACGACGACCATCGGTTTGATGACTCGATTCGGGACGCAGTCCATGAGCACGTCGATCAGCTGGCGCGCGCACTCCGGAGATTCAGCGGTTACTTCGATGTGGATCGCGGCGAGCATGCGGAGCTGGCCCGATTGGTCGCGCCGAGTCACCATCGGTGTGACCGTAAGCGCCACGGTGGCTGGCTCCGGAGCGAGCGCGTGGACCGTGGCACGCGCGCCCTTGGGCGTCATCTCAGACAGGAGCGTTGCTTGCGTCATCGATTTCGCCACGCTCAGGACAAGGGTGATCGCGGTCTTACGAGCGAGCGACTGCATGCTCATGTCAGCTGTGGCGGAGACCGAAGTGGCGATGGTGGTTTCAGCGATAATCATCTCGACTCCCTTCGAGCCATTTGATCTCAACGGATGCCCCTGGCCGCCACCTCTCCCGTTTCGGGGAGAAGCAGCGGTCGTGGAGAATCGAGCACGGAGCTGTGCCAGATCGAACTGCATCTAGTCCTCCACCTGGGCGAAGCGCCCGCGTTGGGTGGCATACACGCCGCCCAGCAGGAGGAAGAGCGCGATCAGCGTCAAGATGAAGCTCGTGTTGGGGCTGGAGGCCGCGGCTGCGACCGCCTGCTGATCGATCGGGTGACCGGTCGCTGGCATGACCGAGGGCGGATTCGCGCTGGACGCTGAGGGGATGTAATGGCCGATGCCATTGCCATATCCATTCGCGCCATCCGAAGCGGCGCCGGAGACGCCACCGAAGTTACCGTTGCCGGTATCTCCAGTAGCGTTGCCGAGTCCCGCTTCGCCGCCGGTGTTGCCGTTGGCGGTGTTGCCACTGCCAGCGCCAATCTGGCCGCCGTTATTTCCGCTGCCGTTACCGACCGAGCCCTGGCCCGCGCCGCCGTTGCCGGTGCTGCCGGTTGTTCCAGCGCTTCCACCGTTGCCAGTGAGCCGATTCCGGAATCGCCAGCGCCGGTGGTGCCGGTTCCGGTGCTTCCACCATTGCCGTTCGCGCCTGATCCGGTATTGCCGGTTCCACCGTTACCGGTGTTACCTGTGGTACCGCCACCCGGGAATCCGGCGGTGCCAGTAACGGTATCGCCGCTTCCACCGTTACCGGTGTTGCCCGTTGTACCTCCACCGGACGGGAAGCCAGCCGTGCCGGTTCCCGTGTCGCCAGTGCCGTTGTTGCCACCGGTATTGCCAGTGCCACCGTTGCCGGTCGAACCACCGCCGGTGTTCCCGGTACCGCCGTTACCGTTGGTGTTGCCAGAGTTTCCACCGCCGGTGTTGCCACTGCCGCTACCAGCGTTGTCGCCGGTGTTGGTGGCGCAGTCAGCGCTGGTGCCGAAGAGCCCCACGTTGAGGCAGACGTCACCAGTGGCCGACGTGCCTTGGTCGCTCGCGATCCCAGTAGTTTCCGTCACGCCGGTGTTGACCCCAACGCCCGCCGTGCCGTTGTTGCCCGAACCGGCGTTGCCGGTCGAACCGCCGCAATTGAGCGTTCCATCGCTGAAGAGGTTGGCATTGAGACAGAGCTGATCTGTCAAGCCGACGTCGGGGGTCTGACCCTGACCCGTTCCGATCGATGCGTTACCCGATGAGGTGAGTCCGACGTCCGCCAGCCCGGCGGAGGAGGCGCCAGAGTTCGACGCGCCACATCCGTTGGCCGCATCGTTCAGGGCGTTCACGTTCAGGCAGAGGTTCTGGTCAACGCCCGATCCGTTACCGAGCGGATCTGGAGCGGTGACGTTGGTGTTGGCATTGACGATCGCGCCGTTTGATGCACTCGACTGCGCGTTATCGCAGTTGGTGCCGTCGACGGTCGTGAGGACTCCAGCGTTGGCGCAGATGTTCGCGTCAACGATGGGCCCCTGGCTTGGATCGGCCAAGTTCGTCGCGATGTTGGAGTCGACCGCGGCCGTGACCACGTTGCCGACACCCACCGGCGTCTGACCGCTGTCGGTCACGTTGTCGACGGTGTTGTTGACGTCCGCGACGGCCTGATCGACCGTGCTGCCGAGGTTGCCAGTCGCCGAACCATCGCCGTTTTGGTCACTCACAACGCCGCCGGTAAGCTGGTTGACGGTGTTCACGACGCCGCCCACCACGCCATTCGAGGGCTCGGGAGTTGTCGTCGGGCTCGCCGTTGGCTGCCCAACCGACGCCGTCACCGTCCCCTGCGCATTCACGTCGGCCGTGTCGGAATCCGCCGCACTGTCGCTGGGCGCATTCACGTTGACGTTGGCGTTCGCGTTTACGTCCGCACTGGTGTTGTCGGTCGTGTCGGCGTTGACATTAGCGGTCGCGTCCGCCTGGACGGTACCTGTCGTATCGCCGCTCGTCCCGTTTCCGGTGACGTTCTGCACGGTTTGGGTCACGTCACCGACCACGTCGCCTGCGGTCGAGCTGGGCTCGTCGCTGGAAACGGTGGCGGTAGCTGTCGCCGTCGCGGTGGCGGAAGCGGCGTTGTCGACGTTGACGTTCGCACTGTCGTTGGTGGCGGCTGAAACCGTCGTCTGTCCAGCGGACGTGTTCTGCTGGTCGGCGGTCGTACCATCGACGACGGAAGCGGCGGTATTCACGACGGTATTCACCGCGCCGCCAGCCACGTTATTTCCCGTGGAAGGCGTGGAGGTCGTCGTGTCCGTCGCGGTCGGAGTTGCCGTCGTGGCTCCAGTTGGATCACTGGTGTGCGCCACCGGGTCGTTGACGCCCACGTTGACGTCAAGTCCGGACGCCTGATCCGAGCTCGATGCGGAGTTGCCGGTGACGCTGACGTCGACACCATTGTTACCACCGACGTTCACGTCGATGCCGTTGTTGGTGTCAACGTTGATCAGGTTGTTATCCAGGGGTCCGCTCGCCAGAGCGGTACTGATGCTCAGCGCTCCGAGCATCAGGCCGAGGAAGATCCCCAGACCCAAGAGTCGTATACGCATACGAAATAGCTCCTCGATACCCTGGTCGCTTTGCAACCAGAGTGACTAATCAACGATCCATCGTCGGAGGGCAGCAGAGCTGTCCCGAGGATCGGATTAGCCGGGAGGAGCGGTGAGGTTCTGCGTTATTCCGTTGGGGAATTGGAAGGCACGTTTGAAGTAGGAGCGACCGGCGGCCAGCATAAGCGCCAGCACTAGCCAGAGAGCCACGGCGAGTGTATGTGCGCCACCACCGCTGCCAAGGGACAGTGAGGTGGACGAGCTCGAACTCGGAACTGGCGAGCCTGGTAGTGGTTCGAAGGGGTTCCGCGTGGGCGCGCCCGGCGTGCCAGACGTTGACGAACCAGCCGAAATCGTGTCGGCGTGCGCCTGAGCGGCGCTTGGATCGATCGAGATGAAGCGCGAACCCGCCGGCATCGATGAGCCCTGCGCGCCGGAGCGAACGGGCGTTGATGATGCCGAACTGCTCGCATCCGCAACAGCGATGGTCGTCGTTGCGGCATCACGCGCTATGGATGGGCCGGATGGTGAATCAACCAGATCTACGAACTGTGCCGTTCCCGCCGACGTGCCACCGACCACCGGATCGTGAAGGTCGGTTGGCAACCCTGGAACGGTCGTCGTCGCGGATGAACTGGAGTCGTTGTTCGAGGGTTGGATTCCCGGGATCGTGGCGGAGTCACCCGTGTTGGTCGTGCTGACGATGCCTGTCACCATCGAGCCCGGATCGAATGCGATCGGTCCAACACCGACCGGCGGCGTGGGAGACCCAGGCTGCTGACCGGGGGAACGTCGCCGCCCGGACCATTCCCCGCGCCCACCGGATCCACAATCGGGTCGACCACATCGCCCACGGTGTTGCCGAGGACTGGGGCCGTAACTGGATCCACGACGTTGTTCACCACGTCGCCAACCGTGTCGGTAGCGTCATTGACGACCGGCGCCACCACCGGCTGTGACGGCAGAACCTGCTCGACCGTATCGACCACCGGCTGAGTAGCCGGAACGGTTGCCGCCACATTGTCGAGTGTCTGCGGAACGGTTTGAGTGACGACATTGTCGACCGTATCGGCGGTCTGCTGAACCGTCTGGTCAACACTGTCGACGACCGGCTGCAAGGTCTGTGTGACCGTGTTCACCACGGGCTGCGTCGTCTGCGTGACGGTGTTGGTCACCGGTGCGACTGTGTTCTCGACGGTGCTGACCGTCTGATCGACCGGGGCCGTGGCGTCTTGCGTGACCTGGTTGTTCGTGACGTTGTCGACGGTTGAATTCACCGCCTGCGTCGTCTGCGAAACCGTGTTGGTCACCGGGCTCGCGATGGCAGTGGGAACGACCGCGCCGACTATGTCCTGCACCACATTGTTGGTGCTGTCGGTCACGGTACTGACGGTCTTGTCGACGCTGCTCGTCACCGACGTAGCTGCCTCGGGCGAAGCCACGGGCGTCGGCTGCGACTCAGGATTCGTTGAGTTGTTGGCATTATTCGTGGTGGCTGTGCTTGCGTTCGTCGCGGAGTCGACCACGGAGTTCGTCACGTTCGTGACGGTGCTGACCGTGTTATCGATCAAGGACGACGACTGAGTGCCGGCCGCGTCGTTGGTCCCGGTGCTGGCGTTGCTCGAAGAAGAATCAGCGTTGCCGGTCGCTCCGGTAGCCGAGTTGACGAGGTTGTTCGTTGCGTTGGACAGGTCGCCGAGCGCACCATGGGCCGACGCACCCTGCACCAAGGCAAGAGCGACCATCAACCCGAAAGCGGTGGCGGTTACGCGCAGGAACGAGCGCATGCTATCCTGTCAAACCGATATACAACGACCAAACACGTTCAACGAATAGACGTCGTCGATTCAGACGCCCTATATTCAGGCTACCTAGGATGAAAAAATGACTCAAGGGAGTCACGTACTTCAGGCCATCGCCAATATTTGCTATCCCGGTAGTAGTACCTTTGGTTAGAAATTCGCACGTGCGTGCGTATGTACAAGGTCTCGAGCCGTTGCGCGGGCACATGACTGTGTGGAGCGATGAAGCGTGGATTCTCGCCAGTGGTGGCGTCGCTCGTATGACCGGCCGGGGACGTTGTCCGATCATCGAGAGCCGTCCGAGCTAGCCGTCGAGCTCGATCGGATGCTCGATCGACGGTCTCGCATCCTTGAACTGGGCTGCGGGCCGGGCGACGACAGCGTCCACTTTGCTCGCCGCGGACATCGCGTCGTGGCAGCCGATTTCGTGCGCGTCGAGCCAGCCTGGAGTCACGCCCTCGCGAATGAACGCTCGCTCTCCTTCCTTATATGCGACCTGCGGCGTGATCTTCCGCTGACGACGGGCTCATTCGACGTCGTCTACGCGCGCCTCTCCCTCCATTACTTCACCGACGAACGAGACGACCGCATCTTCGGCGAGATCCGGCGTGTCCTTGTAGATGGTGGACTCTTCGTCTTTCTGTGCAAGTCGACGAGCGATCCGCTCTTCGGACGTGGCGAGGAGCTCGCGACCAACATGTTCCGCATCAACGACAAGGTCTATCACTTCTTCGATGAAGTCTTCGCGCTGGACTGTTTGGGAGATCGCTTCGTGGTGGAGGAGATCTGGACTGGCGAACAAGCGACGTATGGAGAGCCCTCCCACGTGGTGCGCGTTCGCGCGCGAGCGCGATGACCACGGAACGAGGACGTCGTCCAATTTCACCTGACTGGCATGAGGACCGAACTCCCCCTCTCAATTAGTACCGCTGGTTATCGTCGCATTCCGTGACGGGCGTTATGTTTTCCGCATGGTTACGCGGCAGCACGTTCAACCGGTACGAGCCCGCCCAATCGTTCTGAAGCCGGTAACGGTCAAGAACGTCACCCCGGTCCCCAGCCGGTCACCACGATCCCTAATGGATCGATTGCTCGCTCGTACGGCAGTGCTGCCGGGTACCGCCAATCTCCGCACGTGGCTTCGAGGCGAGACGCGGCTGCCAATCTGGCAGCTGGCGCTGACCGCCGCGCTGATCCTTCTAGCCAGCATCGCTGTCCCGACCATGTCGCTCCATCGTGCTCCTCAAACCGCCGTCGAAGGTGGCGGCGCGCCGATCATTGCCGACTCGCTTCCGGCCGATCCGCGTATCCCGAGCGTCTCTTCGCTGGTTCAGACCGACTCCGGTGACCGACATAGCGCCGGACCAGCAGATCGCCGGACTGCATGACTCGTCGCAAGAGCTTCTAAAGCAGATCCAGCAGGCGCAGCACGACAATGCCGCCCTACGCCAGCAGCTGCAATCTCAGGATCAATACCTTGGCAGCGTGCAGACAGAGGCCGCGGCCAATTCCGCTGAGCAGACCACGCAGCAGCAGGAGATGCAGAACCAAACGACCGCCGCCATCCAGAACGCGACGACGCAGCTGAGCCAGTTGCAGAGCTCGGTAAAGACGCTGGACGATCAGGCGGCTCAGCTTCGCAAAGTGCTGGGGATGGGCACCAAGACCTACCCCGCCGTCACTCTGCCCGATCTGACCACGGCGGCCGATCCGGCCCAGGCATTCGACAGCGCTCTGTCTTCGTTCCAGACGCACATCGCCGCCGTCTCGGATGATCTGCAGACGATTAAGTCGACCGCCAAGAGCGAGCTTGTCTACGCCACATCCAACTCAGGGGTCGGTCAAGCAGTGGTGAGCGGCGCGGGATCGAACGCTCAGGGAAGTGGCGTCCTCATCTGGCCGACGAGCGGAACCATCACCCAGCCGTACGGACCGACGTCGCTCACACTCGAGCCGGCCTATGGCGGTTACGATCACTTCCACCTTGGGATCGACATCGCCAACGCGCAGGGAACGCCCATCGCCGCCGCCGCGGCGGGAACCGTTATCTATGCTGGCTGGACCGACGCGGGCTACGGCAACATGGTCGAGATCGACCACGGCAACGGGCTCGTGACCCTCTACGGTCACATGATGACCACACCGTCCGTCACCGTCGGGCAGAAAGTCTTCCAGGGTCAGCTGATCGGCTACATGGGGACGACAGGAAACTCGACCGGTCCGCACTGCCACTTCGCCGTCCAGAAGAACGGCTCCTGGGAAAACCCAGCGAATTATTTGCCGTAGCGAGACGGCCCTCACCCCAATTCGCGCGAGTCCTATTGCGCCATTTGCCAATCACACCCATCATCTCGATTCCGTCATGCACATCTCCCGATTGACAGGATGACGGATAGACCGACACTGCGGGAATCATTTGCCGATTGAAGGAGTCGAGATGAATTCAGGCGATTCCGCCGATCTCGTCCGGCGCGCTGAAGCGCTGCACGCCAGCAGCATCGTGATCGACGCTCATTCCGACATTCTCATGGGGCTGACCGACGGCACCACCACCTGGGAGTCGGGCGCGCCAGACTCCCCCACCGATGAAGGCTGCGACGGTCAGGTCTCGCTGAAGCTGCTCGAAGCCGGAGGCGTGACGGCGCAGGTCTTCGCCATCTTCACCGCGCCGTTCGACCTCAACTACCGCCCGGTGCGGCCCGAATATGCCGGAGCAACGCAGCCGCGCGCCCTGGCTATGCTCTCGGTCTTCCACGAGGCACTCCACACCTACGCTGGACGCTTCCGCCTGGCGACGACCGCCGCGGAGGTACGACAGGCCAAAGTCGACGGCGTGACGGCGGGCATCCTGGCGTTCGAAGGGCTCGACCCGATCGGGATCGATCTGCGTCTGCTGCGCCTCTTCCGCACGCTCGGCATCACCATCGCTACCTTCACCTGGAGCAACCGGAACCCGCTGGCCGATGGCAGCAGCGTTGCCAAACGTGCGGGCGGGCTCAGTATGTTGGGCGAGGAAGCGCTGGCTGAGATGGAACGGCTGCGTATCCTCATCGACCTGGCCCATCTCGGTCCAACATCAGTCGACGAAGTTCTGGAGATGGCCAGCAAGCCGCTTCTGGTCTCGCATACGCGTCTCGGCGACGAGCATCGCGACGCGCATGCTACGCAAGGTCGGAGAAGGCGGTGGCGTGGCCTGCGCCATCTTCTATCAAGTGCCGACCGTCGCGGCGCTGGTCGATCAGATCGAGGGGCTGATGGATCTCTGCGGGCCAGCCGGCGTCGGGCTCGGCGCCGACTTCTACGGAACGCGACCGGCGCCAGCCGAAGTGCAGACTGTGGCAGACTTCCAACGAATTACCGAGGAAATCTTACGACGAGGCCATTCGGACGAGGTTGCGCGCGGCATTCTCGGAGAGAATTTCCTACGACTGTACGAAGGGGTCGTGGGCTGAACGATCCATTCTCGCGTGTCGGATCATCGAAGCAGCGGCGACCAGCAACAGGAGGCCATCCGTGAGCGCGAATCAGCATTCGAATCCCGCGTCGGACCGACGTCTCAAGATCGGCATCGAGCTCGACATCGAGGCGCTGAGCCTGCCCGACCCGACCCCGCTCCGCTGGGCGGACCAACGTCGCATGGCGGAACTGGCCGACCAGGCCGGCTTCGACTCGATCTGGCTGCCGGACCACATGTTCGGTGAGTGGGACGGCAAGATGGTCGGCGCCTGGGAGTGCTGGTCGATGCTCTCGGCGGTGGCAGCCGTCACCAAACGCGCGCAGCTCGGCACGCTGGTGCTGGCGACCAGCTTTCGCGAGCCGGCCCTGCTGGCCAAAATGGCCGACACCGTCGACGAGATCAGCGACGGACGCCTGATCCTGGGACTGGGGGCAGGCTGGTTCGAAAAGGAATATCGTGCCTTCGGCTTCCCCTACGACCATCGCGCCAGTCGCTTCGAAGAAGCCTTCACCATCATCCGCACGCTGCTGCGCGAAGGTGAGATCGATTTCGACGGCACGCTATCTACCAGGCGCGTGAGTGCGTGTTGCGTCCGCGTGGCCCGAGCACGAGCGGCATGCCGATCATGATCGGCACAAAGGGTCCGCGCATGCTGCGGCTGATGGCGGCCCACGCCGAGATGTGGAACACCTGGTCGGTCGGATCGAGCAACCGGCCCCATGAGGTGATTCCGCCGTTGCGCGAGGCGGTCGATGCCGCCTGCGCCGACGTCGGACGCGATCCTTCAACCCTGGTGCGCACCGCCGCCGTGATGGTCCATCCGTATCCGACGCAACCTCCGGCATTGCCGCTCGGTTGCGACCCGATCTGGGGAGAACCGGAGGAGATCGCCACCAAGCTACGTGCTTTCGGCGACCAGGGCATCAGCCATCTACAGGTCGTCCTCGCGCCCGCCACGCCTGCTTCGGTCGAGGCGTTCGTGCCGGTGCTCGAGGCCATCGATCGGACGAATGAATGAGCGGGCATTCGCGCGAAGAGTTGATCGAGATCGCCGAACGCTGGGTCAAGGAGGGATGGCAGAAAGGGAACACCGATGCGGTCCTCGAAATGTATTCCGAGGATTTCGTCGACCTGAGTCACCCTTCGGGCAAACGTGCGACGCGCGAGGACAACGTCCGCAGCCTGGCCGAGCTGTACGAGGCCTTCCCTGACTTCTACGTCGACATCGAATTCCTGATCGTCGACACCGAAGCAGCACGGGTGGCCGTGCGCTGGACCGCTCATGCCACGCATAAGGGTCGCTTCTTCAGCATCGACCCGACCGGCAATCGCGTCCACTTCCACGGCATCGAGACGTTGAAGATCGAGAACGGCTTGATCATCGAACGCACCGGCGATTGGGACGCTATCGAAATCCTGCAGCAGCTCGGCGTCCGGCTGTGGATGGGGTGAGCCGTCAGCCAGGGAGCGAACAGCGAAACCCGGCATCTCCACCGTCGCCGACACTGAACCTGATCATGACGTCATCGCGGTCCGATCCATCAGACTACCAACGCCTCTCTTCGATCGCCCTTTGCATGATCGACGAGCCTCGTACGAATTTCCCTTGGCGCGCCGATCGAGACTCGGTACACTTCGCGGTCCGCCGCAGGATGGATGGTGGTCAAATCAGGTTCAATGTAAGAAGACGCGATGTACTTGAAGATCAGCAATGCAACCGCCCCGGTAACCGACCTCAGCTTTCTGCTCCATAAGCACCCGGACCGCTGCCAGACATTTTCGCTGAGCTTTGGCAACGCACACGTCGTCTATCCGGAAGCGAACGACGAGCGCTGCACCGCTGTGTTGGTCCTCGATGTCGATCCGGTAGGGTTGACGCGCGGACAGCGAGGCGCGGGGCGTCCCTCGATGTTCGATCAATACGTGAACGATCGCCCGTATGCCGCCACGTCATTCATGAGCGTGGCGATCGCACAGGTCTTTGGAACGGCGCTGGCCGGACGTTGCGCGACTCGCCCTGAAGCGGTCGATGCGGTTCTCGATCTGACGGCAACCGTCACACCGCTCCCCGCGCGCGGCGGTGAGGATCTCATTCGACGGCTGTTCGAACCACTCGGCTACGTTGTGGCGGTATCGCCCCATGCGCTCGAATCGGCCATTCCCGATTGGGGGTCAAGCCCCTACTTCACCGTCGAGCTCCGTGGCGCGGTTCGTCTGCGCGACCTGCTCTCGCACCTCTACGTGCTCATCCCGGTCACCGACGACGCCAAGCACTATTGGGTCGGCGACGATGAAGTCGAGAAGCTGCTGAAGCATGGTGAGACATGGCTGGCGCAGCATCCGGAGCGTGAGACGATCGTGCGGCGTTACCTCCGCCACCAGCGGAGCCTAACGGGTGCGGCGCTGGCACGGATCTCGGCGGACGAAGATCCCGATCCCGACCTGACCGAAGAGGCGCATGACGCCGAAGAGGAAGCGGTGGAGGAGCGCGTTAGCCTGCATCAGCAACGACATGGCGCGGTCCTGGCGGCGCTCCGCTCGTGTGGTGCGCATCGCGTTCTTGATCTTGGATGTGGTGAAGGTCGGCTCCTAGAGACCCTGGCTCGCGACACGACGTTTGAGGAGATTGTGGCAGTCGACGTCTCCTTCTCGTCACTTGAGCGGGCCGAACGCCGCTTGCGCCGCCTTCCGCCACGACTTCGTGACCGCGTGACGCTGCTGCACGGCGCGCTGACCTACCGCGACCGACGGTTGGCGAACTTCGACGCGGCGGCGGTAGTCGAAGTGATCGAGCATCTCGATCCTCCGCGCCTGGCGGCATTCGAACAGGTCCTCTTCACCCATGCGCGTCCGCGAACCGTGCTGATCACGACGCCGAACGCCGAGTACAACGTGAAGTTCGAGAGCCTGCCCGCGGGGAAATTTCGGCACCGCGATCACCGTTTCGAGTGGACCCGTGCCGAGTTTCAGGAGTGGGCCAACACCGTGGCATCTCGCCACGGATATCAGGTCGACCTCCTTCCGATCGGCCCGCTGGATCTTGAGCTCGGCGCGCCTTCGCAGATGGCGATCTTTACTTCACGCGAGACGAGCGACGCCGAGAAGGTTCTCGTTTCAACCATCGAGAGCTTGGCTGTACATGACCGCGATTGAAATTCCCGATCTCTCGCTGGTGGCGTTGATCGGCCCGTCGGGGTCGGGCAAATCGACCTTCGCGGCAAAACACTTCCGCGCGACGGAGGTGCTGTCGTCCGACTTCTGCCGCGGACTGGTGGCCGATGATGAGAACGATCAGACCGCGACCTCCCCGGCATTCGACGTCCTCCACTTTATTGCGGCCAAACGGTTGGAGGGCGGCCGTCTAACCGTGGTCGATGCGACCAACGTGCAATCGATGGCCAGAAAGCCGCTGATCGAGCTGGCACGCCGCTATCACGCCGTGCCAGTCGCGATCGTGTTCAACCTGCCCGAGGCGCTCTGCCAGGAACGGAATCGTGGTCGAGCCGACCGAGACTTCGGCGCACACGTGATCCGCCGCCAGACCCGCGATCTCCGGCAGTCGCTCCGAGGTCTGCGGCGTGAAGGATTCCGCTACATCTTCACTCTGTCGTCGGTCGACCAGATCGAAGCCGCCACGATCGAGCGCCAGCCGCTCTGGACCAATCGATCCTTCGACCATGGGCCGTTCGACATCATCGGCGACGTTCATGGGTGCTTCGATGAGCTGTGCGAGCTATTGACAACGCTCGGATACGAACCGACGACGTCGCCAGACGGGACACCCACGTTCAAGCACCCACAGGGACGCAAGGCGGTCTTCCTCGGCGATCTGGTCGACCGAGGACCAGCGATTCCATGTCGTGCTGCGGTTGGTCATGGCGATGGTCACCACCGGAGGGGCCATCTGCATCCCAGGCAACCACGATGTCAAGCTCGTTCGCAAGCTGAAGGGGAAGGATGTTCGCATCACTCATGGGCTGGCTGACTCACTCGAGCAGCTCGACCAAGAGCCGACCGAGTTCCGCGCAGCGGCGACAGAGTTCCTCGACAAGCTGGTAAGTCACTACGTCCTCGACGACGGCAAGCTGGTCGTTGCCCACGCGGGCATGACGGCGGACCTTCAAGGACGAGCGTCGGGGCGCGTGCGTGATTTTGCACTGTTCGGCGAAACGACGGGGGAGTCGGACGAGTTCGGTCTGCCGGTCCGCTACAACTGGGCGGCCGACTATCGTGGGCGTGCCATGGTGGTCTACGGCCACACGCCGGTGCCGGAAGCAGAATGGCTCAACAACACCATCAACATCGACACGGGCTGCGTTTTTGGCGGGGCGTTGACCGCGTTGCGTTATCCCGAGCGTGAGGTGGTTTCGGTCGACGCTCGCAAGACGTATAGCGTGCCGATCAAGCCATTCAGAGAACAAGAGCCGCCGCCGGTCGACGCAAACCGTCCGGCGCATGACCTGCTAGACATCGAAGACGTCTCCGGCAAGCGCATCATCACGACTCGATTGAACGGTACCGTGACCATCCAGGAAGGGAACGCGGCCGCCGCGATCGAGGCGATGAGTCGCTTCGCCATCGATCCACACTGGCTGATCTATCTGCCGCCGACGATGTCCCCCTCGGAGACGTCGACGCTGCCAGGACTGCTGGAGCATCCCGCCGAGGCGTTCGCGTTCTATCGGGGCCATGGGGTGAGTCGGGTCGTGCTCGAAGAGAAACATATGGGATCGCGAGCGATCGTCGTCATCTGCCGCGACGCGGAGTTTGCCGCCAAACGATTTGGCGCCACCCAACGAGAGGTCGGCGTCTGCTACACACGCACCGGTCGACGCTTCTTCACTGACGATGCCATCGAGTCGGAAGTCCTGGCGCGAGTCGGACAAGCGCTCGACCAAGCCGAGTTCTGGAGTCGCATGAACACCGACTGGGTGGCGCTCGACTGCGAGCTGATGCCATGGTCTGCCAAGGCGCAGGAGCTGATTCGACGGCAGTACGCACCCGTCGGAACGGCGGCACGTGTCGGCCTGGATGCCGCGGTCGAATCGCTGCGCATCACCGCCGAGCGTGGGATCGACGTGGGCGAGCTCCTGTCACGCTTCCAGGAACGAGCCGAGATGGCACGACGCTATGTCGATGCGTATCAGCACTACTGCTGGCCGGTTGAATCGGTAGCGGATCTCAAGCTGGCGCCCTTCCACGTCCTGGCGACGGAGGGAGCTGTGCACGTGAATCACGATCACACCTGGCATATGCAGACGATCGCTGAAATCTGCCAGCATGATCCTGAGCTGTTACTGGCAACCGACTATCGCACGGTCGACGTGGTCGATTCACGGGAGCAGGCTGAGGCGATTGACTGGTGGACCGAGCTAACCAATCGTGGCGGTGAGGGCGTCGTGGTCAAGCCGTTCGACTTCATCGCCCACGATCGCGAGCGCCTCGTTCAGCCTGCCATCAAATGTCGTGGGCCGGAGTATCTGCGCATCATCTACGGCCCCGAATACTCGGCAGAGGAACACCTCAACCGGCTACGCTCACGCGGACTCGGACGCAAACGATCGATGGCACTGCGTGAGTTCGCGCTGGGTATCGAGGCGCTGGAGCGCTTTGCGCGCGGCGAGCCGCTTTATCGCGTGCACGAGTGCGTCTTCGGCGTGCTGGCGCTCGAGAGCGAGCCGGTCGACCCGCGCCTGTAATTCGCGGCGGCCGCGCTGCGACGCTCCATCAATCTTTGCGGGCGGCCCATTCACCTCGCAGGATGCCCATGTAGACGACGTCGACGTAGCGCCCATTGCTCCACATATGCTGGCGCAGGCGCCCTTCCTCAACGAAGCCGCAGGAGAGATAGGAGCGGATGGCCCGCTCGTTGTCGGCATGAACCCAGAGCCAAACGCGATGAAAGTTGCGGTAGCGGAAAGCGTAGTCGACAAGCAGACTGACTGAGTCGCGGCCGTAGCCCTTGCCCCAATACTCCTTGTCGCCAATGCCGATGCCGAGCTCGCAGGTGTGTGACGTGTGGTTGAAGTTCGACAGCCCGCAGTGGCCGATGAGCTTGCCGTCAGCCTCGATGGCGAAATGAGCCGGGTCGCGGCCTCCCATGGACGAGTCTCGATCGAATTCAGAGAGGAGCCGTTCGAATGCCTGCGGTTTGGGCGGATCACCGCCACCAGCCAGCTCGACTTCAAGGTCATTGTTGAACCGCCAGATATCCGGCAGGTCGTCCCGCGTGATACCGCGTAGCGTTACTTTGCGTCCGACCAGCATCGCTCAACCCCTAACATTCTCGCGCGGCAGCCCCGCACGCAGATGATTATGCGCGTCTCGGCCACTCGATGGACAGCGCGCATCATCTTGTCCGGCGATCTTGCCGGTCGCTGTCACGCAGGTCGCGCGAACACAGAGCGCGGGCGGGCCCGAACTCGATGAGCCGGAGCGCTGCCCACCGTCCGTTGCCTTATGGCAGATAGTCGTTGCTGTAGACCTTGTTCACGTCGACCGGTTTTTGCAGCTGGCCGTTGGTGACCATGAACTGCTCCATGGATGTCCAGTCGTTCGGATCGGTTTTGGCGGCCGTGTTGCTCGTCTGCATAAGCGGAATGGTCGCCTTGAGCACATCCAGCGCGCTTGCGGCGGTGGTACTGTCCTTCAGGTCCGGCACGTATTTCTCGCTCAGCTTCAACGCCTCGTCTGGATGTGTATTGACAAAGTCGACGCCCTTGAGTGTCGCCGCGATCACCGACTTGACTACGTCCGGCTCGGCATCCAGCTCTTTCTGCAAGGCACCCAGACCGTTGGAGATGAGCGGCTGCGAATCGCCGACCGGGATGGTGCGCACGTCGAACCCGGCCTTGGTGAACTGTATGGCTTCGTTGTTCAGGTAACCCATGACCGCGTCGACCTTATGTCCCATCAACGCGGGCACCTGGGTGTAGCCGATGGATTGGATGTCGACGTCCTTCGCGGTCAGCCCGGCTTGCTGCAGCAACGCGAGCAGGCCGATGTAGGTTGCGCCATAGGCACCCGGCACGCCGATGCTGTGGCCCTTGAGGTCGGCCGCCGACTTGATCGACGAATCGGCCGGAACCATGAGCGCTACCGGGTATTGCGTGAAGACCTGCGCCAGGTAGACGACCGAGACTCCATTGCTCTGTGCCTGGAGCATCTCGTCGCCGCTGGCGAAGATCAGGTCTTCGTTGCCGGAGACCAGCGCGCCAAATTCATCCTCACCCGCCGCGTGGTGGCGGAAGGTCACTTTGAGACCGGCGTCCTTGTAGTAGCCCAGCGCGTCGGCCACATAGAACGGCGCGAACTGGATATTCGGAACGTAGGTCAATCCAATCGTTACCGATGTCGGACTGCCGCCGGATGGCTTCCCGCACCCTGCAAGCGCACCAATGACGACCAGTACGAGGAACAAACGACCCCAGGCGGACGACCCGCGCCGCCCACCAATCCCTACCCGCATCTCATCCCTCCAGATATGAAAGCCGTCGCTCGATGATTCGGCCAATGCCATAAAACACGGACGCCATGATCGCCAGCGTCAGCAACGTGGCGAAGACTAACGGGGTATTGAAGTTGCCGCGCGCGATAGTGAGCAGGCCACCGAGCCCACGGTCACCGATGACGAACTCACCCACGACGGCGCCGGTGATCGAGAGCGTCAGCCCGTTGCGCATGCCCGCCAGAATGCTCGGAAGCGCGAGCGGCAGCTCGAAATGGCGCAGCAGCGACCAGCCGCCAGCGCCATCCACACGGGCCGCGTCGAGGATCTCTTGATCCAACGTGCGAATCCCGAGTGCGGTATTGACGTGGACCGGGAAGAAGACGATCAGCGCACACAGGGCGACGATGGGGGTCTTGCCGTAGCCCAGCCAGAGGACCAGCAGCGGCGCCAACGCGATGGCCGGTAGCGCCTGGCTGGCCGCCAGATAGGGCTCGAGCATGCGGGCCAGCAGGCGACTGCGCGAGATAGCGTACCCGGTCGTCAGGCCGATCAGGCTCCCGGCAACGAATCCCTCCACGCTCTCGACAAGCGTCGGGCGCGCATACTCCCAGAGCAGTCCATTGGTCAGCGACTGCCAGAAGACGCGCAGCACTTCCGTAGGGGCTGGAAGGAGGTATCTCGCCACCACCCCGGCGCGCACGAGTGCGCTCCAGAGCACGAGCATGGCAAGTCCGATGACCATCGGTGGCAGGATGGCCCAAGCCACGCGGAAGCGCGTGGAAACACGCCGTTCCGAACGGGTTCGCGAGCGTGTGTTCCGCTCGCTGGTACGGTCGATCAGGTCGCCCGGCGGCGCGCCGAGCGCATCGACGAAGTCGGTCGATTCCATGTTAAAGGCCCGTCCCTTTCGAAATCGCGAGATAGCGCGCCTTGCAGGGCGTCTCGCGTGGGGCACCACCCGGTCAAACCGCGTGGCGTTCCCAAAAATTTCGGACACGGACCTCGGGGAGCATAGCAGTATGGGGACGCAATCTTCTCCCATCCGGACTGTACCGTCGGCACCGGAATCTCACCGGTTCCTGCGACATTCGTCGCTCGCGGGCTATAACCGCCGGTCGGGAATTGGCGAATACGCCTCACCCTGCCCCGAAGTCTTGCAGCGTTAATAGTAGTGGCCGCCAGCCCCTGTGTCAATTGACTGGCTGGAGCAGTGTCACAGCGGACGAGCCAATGATTGCGGGCGGATGCTGAGGGGGCTGCCAGGGAACGGGGGTTGCGTTGATTGTTGGCGTGGGTTGTTTGAGGTGCGGAGGCATGTGGGACAGATAGGCGCGTCCGGCGGACGGTGCCTCGTGCGCCGTCAAAATGTGGCCTTTGGGGGGCGGAATGTGTAGTACAGCTGCCAAGTCTGTTGGCACGAACATTGTCACAGCGTCGAAGCAGATGAAACCCGCCCAGCCAACGCTGAGCGGGTTGCCTCGAACCGCGTGAATGTGCGGTAAATCTACTCGTGCGGTGGCGCGCCACCCGGCTCCGGAATGGCGCCGAGCTGGCGCAGCAGCCCCATGGTATCGACCTGAGCCCAGCGCTCGACGATCTGGCCGCCCGACATGCGGAAGACCTCGATCCCTTCGACGTGCACGCGGCGCCCGGTCGGCGGGATACCCATGAAGGGGCCGCCATGAGTCCCCTCCATATGCCAGTGATCCGCCACCATATCGCCCTCGCCAAAGATGTGCTCGTTGGTGAACTTCACGTCCGGGAAGGCTGAATACAACAGGTTGATGAAGTCCTTCACCCCTTCCGGACCGGGCTTCTGTCCAGGCATGGCGTTGTGATCGATCATGGTCGCCGAGACGATTTCGTCCACGGACGCCATATTGCGCCCTTTGAACCCCTCATCCGCCAGTTTGCGGACTGCAGCGGTGTTTTGTGCTTCCGACATGACCTGCTCCTTGCTGATCATCGGTCCTCCTTAGAATGATCACAGATCCAACACAACGATCCGCTGGCTAGCCGCGGCCGGCAGGGCCACCGACGAACGCCACGTCGTGCTTCGCCATCACGGCCATGAGCTTGGGCACGTCGGGCGGGATGATCGGCTCGCCTTGCTCGTCGGTCGAGGCGGCGGCCATGTCTCGGAAGAAATCCTCCACCGCGCCGGAGGTGAAGATGCCGAGCATGCGCGAGGGTGTCTCGCCGACGTTCTTGTAGTTATGTGTGGCGCCGCCCGGGACGTAGACCACACTTCCCGGTCCAGCGATGAAGCTCTCGGGTCCGTCGGGACCCATCTGGTTGAATTCGATCGTCCCTTCGAGCACGTAGAAGGTCTCACAGGGAGGATGCGTGTGAATAGCCGGAGGTCCTCCGCCTGGCGGGCTGATGATCTCCGCCAGCAGAACCTCAGTTCCCATCGCGTTCGGCGACAGGAGAAAACGGAGTCCTTCGCCAATCACGTTGACCGTATCACCCTCTCCCGGCCGAACGTGCGCGAGCGAATTCGTTGTCGTCTCAGTTTCAAGCATGCGTGTACCCCTCCATCGGTAGATGGCTTCACAAACCGAGGTCCGAAGCACTTGACGGACCATACATATACAAGTAGCTTTATAATAAAGCTCTTTGTGGACTTGTCAAGGGGTGAACTGCGATGAAAACCAAAGGATATGAGCGCTCGACGGAACCTGAAGAGGATGGCTGGGCAGAGGAACAGCGCAGCCTAAGCGGGTTGGTCACGCTCACCAAGCGCATCATCAACGGCGAGTTTCACCGGCGCATGGACGCCGCCGGCTATCCCGACATCCGTCCTGGCGCCGGGAAGGTCTTTGAGCACATCGGACCGGAAGGTTCGACGATCGCAACCATGGCGCATCGGGCCGGAGTGACGTCGCAGGCGATGGTCCAGATCGTCGACTATCTCGAGCGGCGCAAATACGTTCGGCGCGTGCCGGACCCCAGCGACCGCCGTGCCAAGCTGATTCAAATCACCGAACGTGGACAGAACGTGACCACCACCGCGGCTCGCATCATGAACGACATGGAGACCGAGTTCCGTGACGCCATCGGCGACGCACGCCTCAACGAGCTTCGGCTGGTACTCATGGAGATGATGGACGTGGTAGCCAAGCACGTTGACCAGTTGGACGAAACTGAATCGCCGGACTAAGCGAACCGAAGATTCGAACCGTTAGACCTGCCATTCGTAGTGGCGATAGCGCTGTGCCCAGGTGCCATGCCAACTGGTGATCTCCACGGGATCAACGAAGACGAGCCAGCGAGGCTCTTCCAGCGTACGCTCCCAATAACGCAGTCCGCGTTCGCCCCAATAGCGCTCGGCCATCTCTTTGAGGATCGGTACCCACGCGCCGCCGATGTTCGGCTCCTCCCGGATGATGGCGTGCCCCTTGACCAGCACCCGGCGATGCTCGTCGAAGACGTCCAGGCAAAGGGAGCATCGTCCGTCACGCTGCAGATGCCGAGCCCAGCGGGACCGCTCACGCGGGACCAGATAGAAGCCTCCATCGCTGAACTGCGTCCAAACCGGAACGACGCTCGGCCAGCCGTCGTCATCCAGCGTCCCGAGACGGCAGATCACCGGGCCATGCAGAAACGCCTCGATCTCCACGTCGGTCATGCGCGCCAAATCGCGTCTCCTCCCACGCGAGTCCACCTTACCCCGCCCTGCCCATTCCGGCGGTGCGCGATCCTGCCTGTTTTCACTATAGTTTGCGCACGCAACTCCGCGTAGACTGCCACTCGTTCGTGCCGATCGCCAGAATCTGGCGCAATCCACCCGTGGGGAGGCGAACCATGATACGCCGCGTGAACCCGTCTGACGGCGAGCGGAGCAAACGCGAGATGGGCCGTCTCGAAGCATTCAGCGACGGCGTCTTCGCCATTGCCATCACGCTGCTGATCCTGGAGATCGCCATCCCGTTGGGCAGTCCGCACCTGGGGCACGATCTGCTGGACCGCTGGCCGTCCTTCCTGGCCTACGCCATCAGCTTCATGGTCATCCTGATCATGTGGGTGAACCATCACATGGTCTTCAAGCTGATCGACCGATCCGACCGTCGTTTCCTGATAATCAACGGCATCCTGCTGATGCTGATCACCTTCGTGAACTATCCAACCGCGCTGCTGGCGGACTACCTGACCACATCGCAATCCCGCACCGCCATGCTGGTCTACAGTGGCTCGTTCGTGGTCGTCGCCCTCTCGTTCAACGTTCTCTGGCGCTATGCCTCGTACAACCGCCGCCTGCTCAGCGACTCAGCCGACCCCGACCTGATCGCTGCCATCTCGCGCGCCTTCCGCTTCGGACCACTCATGTATTTCGCGGCGTTCGTCGCCGCCTTCGCCTACGTCCCCCTCAGCATCGCCATCAGCGCCGGCCTGGCCATCTATTACGCCGTCTACGGCTTGCGTGGCGAAAACGGACTGGAACCAGAACCGGAATCAACTCCGGTCGCCACCGAGTGACCTCCCCTCTTAACGGAAGAAAAACAGTTCCTTAACCGCGTCTCAATCCCTCGCGAGCCGATCCGCCGCTAACTAGCTCACGGGGTGATCGACAGACGGTCATGCCCATTGAGAGGGTTGGATGGCGCTCGCGAGAGCGTCTTGGATTCCCGAGAAGGAGGGTCCATGCGGAAGAAGGGTCATGTGCTGCTAACCGCCATGCTTGTGCTGGTGGTAGTAGCGATCCCGGCCGTCGCCATGGCGCACGGTCGGTCGGAATCAGACGGCAATGGGGTGCCGCATTATCAGCATATCTTTGAAATCGTCATGGAGAACCACGCCTCTGAGCAGATCATCGGCAACGCGAACGCACCGCAGATCAACGCGCTCGCGCAGCAATATGGATTGGCCACCCAGTCCTACGGCGTGACCCACCCGAGCGAGCCCAATTACGTAGCCCTCATCGGCGGCAGCTTCTTCGGGATTCAGGACGACAACGCCTACGATCAGACGACCAATGGCGTGAATCACACCATCAATGAACCGAGCCTGGCTCAGCAGCTTGAGGATGCTGGCCTGACCTGGAAGGACTACCAGCAGACGATGCCAGTGGCCGGGTTCAAGGGCTACGACTACGGCAACGGTCTTTACAAGTCGAAGCACAACCCGTTCTTGAACTTCGCGTCAATGCAGAATGATCCGACCGAGCTGGCCAAGATGGTGCCGGACACGCAGCTCTTCGTTGACCTGGCGACCAACCAGGCGCCGAACTTCAGCTTCATCGTTCCCGACCAGTGCCACGACATGCACGGCATTTCCGATTGCAGCGATGCGACGGGGCTGATCCAGATGGGTGACAACTACGTCGGTAGCGTCGTGACCGCAATCATGGCCTCGCAGAGCTGGAAAGAGGGCAACAACGCGATCGTCGTCACATGGGACGAGGATGACTTCGAAGCGACCAATCTGGGTTGCTGCGATGCCAACCCGGGCGGCGGCCACATCGCCACGATCGTGATCACCAATCACGGGCCGCGCGGACTGCAGGATCCGACGCCCTACAACCACTATTCACTACTGCTGACGGTCGAAGACGCCTTCGGGCTCGGCTGCCTGCAGAACACCTGCGACAGCGCGAACGTGAAGCCGATGACACCGCTCTTCGCCAACGGCAATCACGGCGAACACGGCCACGGTCACTGAGTGAGCTGATTCCCCACTCCACCTCTTTCGGCGGGAGAGACTTTCTCGAGTCTCTCCCGTCCTCTCATTCACAACCCTGGAGCTTCGATCAACTAGGGTATTCGCTCGACCAGGTGCGCGCGGCTCGCGGGCGGGTCGAACGGGTCCGGCCAGTACTCCGTCATGCGCCAGATCAACCCGTCACGCACCTCGAAGAAGGAGATGACGCGCGCCTCGACCGTGGCACCGTGAACTTCAACGTCGGTCACCGCCGTATCGCCGTTCACCAGCACGCGATCGACGGTGAAATGCCAGGGGCCAGCCGAGGGATACTCAGCATTGAGTTTGGCGTTGTTCTCACGACCGCGAATGCGCTCGCCCGACTGCGGATAATCGAGCACGAAATCATCATGCAGCAGATCGCCGACCGCATGGAACTCGTTGCGATTCATCGTCGCCCAGTAGCGTTCGACCAGATCACGTGTGCCAGCACTCATCGATCCTCCGACCGCGTGAACCGAACTTCTGTAAGAATTGTTCAGTCTACAACGATCCTTCTCGCCGATGATCGAAACCGGTCGTCTCGTTCGCGCGAATCGGTCGTTGGTGGTGATGCGAATTGCGCGACGCGGCATCATGGTGCAGTATGACGCCGGGGCGTGATTCCACCGATCCAAGGGACGTGGCGATGGCCAAAAAGAAAAAGAAATCCAAGAAGAACAACAGCGCGGTTTCCGGAGTGGATGAGCTCGAGCGCTGGCAGCAGGCTCATCGCCTGGCCATGGAGGTGGACGTCACCCAGCTGGCCAACGTACTGCAAGAGCTCTTGACGCGGCAACTCACCACCCACATCGCCGGGGTGAAGGACGGCAAGACCATCACGCGTTGGGCCAGTGGCGAGATCACCGAGATCCGCAACTTCGAGGTGGAGCAGCGCCTGCGCACCGCCTACGAGATCGCCCAGATCCTCCTCTCCTCGGAGGAGCCATCAACCGTGCGCGCCTGGTTCATCGGGCTCAACCCTCTCCTCAACGACGCCTCGCCCGTCGAGGCCCTCGGCGCCGGACAGCTCAAAGAGGCGATCATCGCCGCCAAGGCGTTTGGCGAGGTCGCCGTCTCCTGATTCAGCGCACCAACTCCACACAGAAATGCTGAGCCTTGCCCAGATGGACAAGGCTCAGGAAAGGGGAGGATGACCGATTGAGATCGCGGGTATTCCTACTCGTCGTACGGTCGGTCGAAGTGGAAGCAAGTGCTCTGTTGACCGTCCGACTTGTGCTCCTGATAGACGAAGACCAATCGTCGGGCATCAAACGTCTCGAACCAGCGATCCCATTCGAGCGACTGGAGCTGGTCTCCGCTGCCGCCGGGGAAACCGATCCGCAGCTCGCCGGGACGACCTTCGGTGCAGAGCGATTTCATCGTCATTTCGTGCTTCCAGGCCTCGAGTGCCGAACTGGCACATCGTTTGCGTGGATGGAGGGCGAAAACAGACTCGACGACCAAGCGTGCGGCTGGAGTGGTGCCGATATACAGACGCCACCCGACCACACCTGGAGGAGCAAGCATGGTCCTACCTGGCGACGCGCGAAACACGCAAGAGAAAGTCGACAAGACAGAATACGCCGCATCGGGAGATCGACACACGGTGATCGGCGTCTTCGTGGAATCAGACAATGCCGAAGAGGGACTCGTCGCCTTGCGCGACGCCGGGTTCTCGAAAGACGACCTGTCGCTCGTCTTCAGTCACAGCGATGCGGCCGAGGAGGTGCGCTCGCAGGCCGCCTCTGAGCGCGGCGGCGATTCGACCGTCGGCGGCGTGGTCGTTGGCGGTGTTACCGGCGGCGTCATCTCCGGACTGATTGGCGCGGGGCTGCTCGCCATCCCCGGCGCTGGGCCATTCCTGGCGGCTGGCTGGCTCGTTTCGGCAGCCGGAGGAGCCGGGGTCGGCGCGGCTGCTGGCGGCTGGCTCGGCGCGATTACCCGCATCGGCGTGCCTGAAGACGTGGCCAAACGCTACGAGGCCGAGATGGCCGAAGGAGCCTGGCTGGTCATGGCGCTGGCGAACCAAGGCGACGAGGAGGAACAGGCGCAGTCGCTGCTGCGTGACGCGGGCGCTCGACGAGTCGACAGCTACCCATACCAGGTGCGACCCGAGGAGTTCCCTGGCGCGCAGACACCATATGAGGAAGAACCGGCGCAATAGCCCGTCAAAACCAGACAAGTTGTGAAGAACCAGGCTGGAAACCCGGCCTGGTTTTCGCCTTCGCCGCGATCATTCACCGCTTGCCTGCCTCCTCTACTGACGGTATCGTGCCGATGACACAGACACGCGGGAACGTCGCAATACCGAGAGCAAGGGGAGCCGTGATGGCAGAGACTGCGGCCAGTGGCCACGCACCATTGAGTGGAATTCGCGTGCTCGATCTGGGCCGGCACCTGGCGGGACCGACCTGCGCGATGTTCCTCGGCGATTTAGGTGCCGACGTGATCAAGGTGGAGAGTCCCGAGGGAGGCGATCACGGGCGGGAGGCGGGCCCGCCCTTCTTCAACGGCGAGAGCGCCTTCTTCCTCTCGGCCAACCGCAACAAGCGCTCGCTGACGCTCGATTTCAAACGACCTGAAGGGCAGGAGATCTTTCGCCGCCTGGCCGATACCGCCGACGTCATCGTCGAGAACTACCGTCCCGGCGTGATGGAGGCGCTCAACATCGGCTACGACACGATGTCGACGCGCAACCCCGGCATCATCTACTGCTCGATCTCCGGCTTTGGCGTCGATGGCCCGTTCGCCGACCGACCCGGACTGGACCAGATCGTCCAGGGTTTCTCCGGCCTGATGAGCGTGACCGGCTTCGAAGGGGGCGATCCGGTGCGCGTCGGCATCCCGATCGCCGACTTGCTGACCGGCCTCTACGGCGCCTACGGTGTGCTGGCCGCCCTCTACGCCCGGCAGGAGACCGGCCGCGGTCAGATCGTCAACACCTCGTTGCTGGAGAGTATGGTCGGGACGCTTGCCTTCCAGGCGACGCGCTATCTGAATGGCGCCGGAGTGCCGCCGCCTGCCGGTAACCACCACCCGATCAACGCGCCCTACGGCGTCTTCCGCACCAAAGACGGCTTCGTCACCATTGGCGCTACGGGTGACAAACGCTGGCCCAAGCTGTGTGAGATCCTCGGCATGCCCGACCTGCCGAACGATCCTCGCTTCAATACCAACGGTGGACGCTATGCGAACCGCCTCGAGCTGGCCGAAGTGCTCGAGACCAAGCTGCGCGAGAAGACATCTGACGAGTGGGAGATCATCCTCAACCAGAACAGCATCCCGTGCGGACCGATCTACGATATCGGGCAGACGCTCGATCATCCACAGGTGCTGCATCGCCAGATGGTGGTGGAGAAACCACATCCCACCATGGGAACCGTGCGGCTGCTTGGTCTGCCGGTGAAGCTGAACGAGACGCCGGGCGACGTCTTCCGCGTGCCGCCACTCCTGGGCGAACAGAGCGATGAAGTACTGCAGGAGATCGGCATCGACGAGGACCGAAATCGCCAAATTCCGGCAGAGCGGCATCGTGGGTCCGCGCCCGGAGATCGAGTACGACTGACCGAGTGCAGGAGCGACGGAGGAAAGATGCAGAACGACAACCCGGACATTGTGTTTGAGCGGCGCGGCGCGGTCGCCTGGGTCACCTTCAACCGGCCCAAGCAGCGCAACGCCATGACCTTCGCCATGTACGACCGGCTGGCCGAGATCTGCGATGAAGTCGAGCAGGACCGCGACATCCGCGTGCTGGTGCTGACTGGCGCGGGCGACCGTTCATTCGTCTCCGGAACCGATATCAGCCAGTTTCAGACGTTCACCGATCCGCAGCACGCCATCGACTACGAAGCGCGCGTCGACGGCGTCATCGGCCGCCTCGAATCGGTGCAGCGGCCGACGATCGCTGCCATTCAAGGCTACGCCGTCGGCGGCGGCGCCAGCCTGGCACTCGCCTGCGATCTACGCGTCTGCACGCCCAACGCCCGCTTCGGCGTGCCCATTTCGCGCACGCTCGGCAACTGCCTCTCGACCAACAACTACGCCCGCCTGGTCGACCTGATCGGCCCTGCCCGCACCAAGGAGCTGATCTACACCGCCCGGATGATCGAGGCGGAAGAGGCCAGATCGATGGGGCTAGTGAATCAGATCGTCGAGCCGGAAGAGCTGCTCGACAAGGCGCAGGAGCTGGCCGACCAGATCGCCGCCAACGCGCCCCTGACGATCCAGGTGACCAAAGAGTCGGTGCGTCGCGTACTGCTGCACCGTCGCCCGCCGAAGGCGGAAGAGCTGATCCTGAAGTGCTACATGAGCGAGGATTTCAAGGAGGGGGTCAACGCCTTCCTCGAAAAGCGCAAACCACAGTGGCAGGGGAAGTAGCGGTATCATCGGACCGAGAACTGCGTCACAGGCTGGCATATTGAGTCTCCTGCTCACAGAGAGCGGGTGACCAAGGTGAGCAGTCTGCATCGGTAAGGCAACCAACGCATTCTTGTCATCCTGAACCGCAGTGAAGGATCTCTCCTCAGATTCACTGGGATCCCACGACGAGAACAGAGAGATTCTTCGCCTGCGGGCTCAGAATGACACAGGCAACGACGCGCCGTACCGAGGACCGTGACCGGCAAATTCACTGTGGTCGCCTACCCAGACTGACAAGGTTGGTTGATCCTCATAAGGTGAAGGCATGATCACACTGGTCGTTCACTGAGCCTCATTCAATCTGGAGGAAGCCATGGCGGACGAAACCCCGACATCCCTCCTCACGATTTACGACGGCTGGGCTGGCTACCAGCAGGCGCTGCTGAGCGCCGTGATGGGACTCACTCCGGAGAACCTGGCCTGGCGCGGCGGGGAGCACCTACGTTCCGCGGGCGAACTGGTCGGCCACATTGCGACGGGCCGGATCTCCTGGATCCACGACATCCTGGGCGTCGAGAGCGCCGAAGTTGACGAATGGGTCGCGGAAGCCTGCGAACCAGGCCCGGCTCACCGGCTCAAGCCTGGCATTGATCTGGATGCGGCGACGCTGTGCAGTGGTCTGGAAGCGACCTGGGGAATGATCGAGAGCGCCCTCTCGGGGTGGACGGTGGCGGACTTAGGCCGCACGTTCAATCACCCGTATCAGGGGAAGACCTACGTCGTGCCGTATCAGTGGGTTTTATGGCGCATCATGGCGCACGACCTGCATCACGGCGGCGAGCTGGCCTTCGCGCTCGGCATGCAGGGGATCTCGATTCCGGACCTGGGCGATCAGGGTGGGCACCTCGTCACCCCGAAGGTGGTTGACGAGGAGTAGGGTGACAGTAGTGGCTCATCAAGCGATCCCTCCTCACCTCGCTTCCCCATCCGGCGCACCGCGCTTCGCCGCGCCGGCCAGGACGGCGATGAGTACGCCCAGCACCACCACGATCCCGAGCGCCCAACGTAGCGTCAGCAAATCGGCACCGAGTCCGATCGATGACGGTCCCGCCAGCAATCCCGTATAGCCCGCCGTCGAGATGGCCGCGATGGCCGGCCCGGGCGCCATGCCGCCCGCGCGGCTGGCGGCGCTCACCGTGAGCGGGAAGACGAAGGACATCCCCGCGCCGACGCAGGCGAAGCCAATCAGCGTGGTCGGCAGACTGGAAAAGGCGAGCGACACGCCCAGCCCGACTGCCGCCACCATCCCGCCGATGCGCATCAACGTCGGCGCCTCCAGACGCTCGGCCCAGCGGTCGCCGAGCAGACGCCCGGCCGTCATCGTCACCGAGAAGACGGCGAACCCGGTCGCCGCCAGTCCAGCGCTGGTGCCGATGTTGTCTCTCAGGTAGACCGCGCTCCAGTCGGAAATGGCCCCTTCGTTGAGCAGCGCGCAGAAGGCGATCACGCCCAACGTCGCCAGGGCTCGGGTGGGTCGCACGAAGACCGGACCCGTCTTCTGGTCGGACGGCGATTCGGGAATGAGCCAGCGAGAGATGTAGGCGCCGAAGAGCGCCAGCGACGTCCCCACGATGAAGAGATGCAGGCGAGGGCTGATCCCCAATGAGGCCAGACCGCCACCGATGATCGACCCCGCGATGCCGCCCGCGCTGTACATGCCGTGAAAGGAGGACATGACTGGGCGGCCCATGCGCTCCTCGACCGCCACCCCCTGCACGTTCATCGAGACGTCCAGCATTCCGGCCACACCGCCGAAGACCAGCAGACCGAGCATCAACGTGATCTGGTTCACGGCCAGCGCCGGAAGAGTCGGCGCAACGATGAAGGTGAGGACCGTTGCACACGCAGACGACTCGACTCCCGACCCGCGTCAGCAGCCAGCCGATGATCGGCATGGCGATCAAGAGGCCAACCGTAAGGGACAGGAGCGAGAATCCCAACGCGCTCGTGCTCAGATGCAAACGGTCCTTGATGGCAGGAATGCGCACGAACCAGTTGGCGGCGACGAATCCCTGAATGAAGAAGAGGGAGCCGACCGCGAAACGAGCGCGCCGCCGGGCAAGTCGAGCGCTGGCGCGGACCTCTGCCGTTGACACGTCGTCCCGAATCGCGATTCACAAACCCGGCTCCAGTTGACTCTCCGTCATCAAATCCCCGTCCCCCTCGGGCGACCTGCTCGCCCGCCCGAAGCTCGAAGTCTACCCACTTCTGGCGCCGTCCTCGTCAACACGTGCTCGATTTTGATACGCTGGCTGCGGAAAGCGCTGCGCCGAGGGAATTGACTGACCTCCTCTCTTACGCAAGAATAAAGCGAACGTACGCAGTGACGGACTGGCAATGCGTTGCCAGATAGGCTATAATTGGGCCATAATAAGAACATCTGTTCTGGCTGATGAAATCATCGAGTTCAGGACGGCATTCAGAATCAGCCAGAGGGTGGGGACGGCCGAATGGCAACAGCAACGACGACCAAGACCAATCGCTATACCGGGGCCGACATCCGGGTGCTGGAGGGGATCGAGGCGATCCGCACGCGGCCCGGCATGTACATCGGCTCGACCGGGGCGACCGGCCTGCATCACCTCATCTGGGAGGCGCTCGACAACGCCACCGACGAGGCCATCGCGGGCTATGGCAAGCACATCTGGGTCGAGGTCGACGCATTGGGCTGGGTTACCGTGCGTGACGAAGCCCGCGGCATGCCGTTCGACCCCAAGAAGGTCAACGGCAAGACCCTGCCGACCGCGACCGTCATCCTGACCGTCCCCCACTCCGGCGGCAAGTTCGACCAGGGCGTCTACAAGACGGCCGGTGGACTGCACGGCGTCGGCGCCACCATCATCAACGCGCTCTCGGAGCGGCTCGAGCTGACCATCTGGCGCGACGGACAGGAATTCAATCAGGGGTTTGCGCGCGGCGTGCCGGAAAAGCACACCATCACCAAGTGCGACAAGAAGAAGCATGGCACGCAGTTCCGCTGGCTCTTCGATCGCGACATCTTTGCCGATCCGACGGTCGACTATCAGCGGGACGTCATCGAGAGCCGCATGCGCGCCGCCGCCTATCTGAACCGCGGAATCGCCTACCATCTGAAGATCTGGGACGACGACGCTCAGAAGATGGACGAAGCGACGTTCTTCTCCGAGCGCGGCTTGCCCGATTACGTCGAGGAATTGCGACCGCTCGACCGCGACAGCGTCCCACTCTTCAAGGATCCGGTCTCGGCCACCGAGGAGCGAGACGGCATGCTGGTGGAGGTCGCCATTCAGCCCAACCGGGGCGAGCGCACCCGCCTGGTCTCATTCGCCAACGGCGTGCGCACCGTTGAGGGCGGCACACACGAGAGCGGATTCCAGGCAGCGCTGACCAAGGTCCTCAACGACCAGGCGATTCGACTTGGCGTCACCAAGAAGCGCGAGTTCGACGCCGAGCTGATCCGCGAAGGGCTGGTCGCCGCCATCTCGGTGAAGCTGACCAATCCGCAGTTCGAAGGACAGACCAAGAACCGCCTGACCAACAGCGGCGTCGATGGCACGGTCCGCTCGATCGTCAACGAGGCCCTGACTCGCTGGTGCGAGACGAACGACTCGACGACGCGCGAGTGGGTGAAGAACCTGGTGCAGCGGCGCAAGGCGCGCGACGCGGCCAAGGCGGCTGCCCGGCTGATCATGACCGGCAAGAGTAAGCGCAACGGTCAGATCATCGACGCGGCCATCTCGGATAAGTTCATCCCGTGCAACACCAAGGATCCGAAGCGGGCCGAGCTCTATCTGGTCGAGGGGGATAGCGCCGGTGGCTCCGCCAGCCAGGGGCGCTACTCCGACTTCCAGGCGATCCTGAAGCTGCGCGGCAAGCCATTGAACGTCGCGCGCGCCAACATCGAGCGCATCGCCAAGAACGAGGAGATCCGCACGCTGCTGCAGGTGATCGGCACCGGTTCGCGACAAGCGTTCGATCTGAGCCGTCTGAAGTTCGACAAGATCATCGTGATGACCGACGCCGACGTCGACGGGATGCACATTCAGGCGCTGCTCCTGACGCTCTTCCATCAGGAGCTCCCGGAGCTGATCGATCGAGGGCACATCTACCTCTCGGCGCCGCCTCTCTATTCGGTCAAGCAGAATGGCAAGCCGGTCTGGCTGCGAGACGACGAGGCGCTGCGCGTCTGGTTGAAGTCGCATAAGGGCAATCACGAGATCAAGCGCTACAAGGGCCTGGGCGAGATGAATCCGCGCGAGCTGCGCGAGACGACCATGGACCCCGAGCGACGGCTGCTGAAGCAGGTGACCATCGAGGACGCGGCTCTCTCGGAGAAGCTGGTCTTCAACCTGATGGAGGACACCAACGCCGAAGGCCGCCGCACCTTCCTGGCGCAACGAGCGCGGAAATATACGGATATTGACGTTTAGCTTAACCGCCCTCACCCCCGACCCCTCTCCCGACGATCAGGAGAGGGGAGACGACAAAAACCCTCTCCCAGAATTGGGAGAGGGTGGCGAGCCTGCGAGCCGGGTGAGGGCTTAAACGAGGGAACCTATGGCGACGACGGTTGTGATGAACGGAAACGGGCATCGCGAGGAGATCGAGACTGAAGAGTTCTCGAGCCTCTTCGAGGACGCCTTCGTGCAATATGCGCTGGCGGTGGTCACCAGCCGCGCGCTGCCGGACGCCCGCGACGGGCTAAAGCCGGTGCAGCGGCGCATTTTGGCCTGCATGCTGGAGAACGGCTATCGCGCCAACCGTTCGACCGTCAAGAGCGCCTCGATCGTCGGCGACGTGCTCAAGTCGTATCACCCGCACGGTGACGGTGCGGTCTACGACGCCGCGGTGCG
Organism: uncultured Chloroflexia bacterium; assembly: GCA_963815715.1. Lineage (GTDB taxonomy): Bacteria > Chloroflexota > Chloroflexia > Thermomicrobiales > Thermomicrobiaceae > CALAGB01. Next base: position 1,079,607 of record CAWFHU010000003.1, read on the forward strand.
TATGGCCCAGCCTTTCACCATGCGCTATCCGCTGATCGAGGGCCAGGGCAACTTCGGCTCAGTCGACGGTGATTCAGCCGCGGCCTACCGCTACACGGAGATGCGCCTCTCGGCCATTGGCGAGCTGTTGCTGCGCGACATCGAGCAGGAAACGGTCCCCTTTACCGAGACCTATCTGCAAGATCCCAAAGTCACGCAGCCGGTCTACCTGCCTGCCCGCATCCCGCCCATTTGCAACCCGGCTTCCGGCATCGCGGTCGGGCTCTCGACCGAGATCCCACCACACAACCTGAGCGAGTCGATCAAGGCGGCCATCGCGCTCCTCGATGATCCGGAGATGACGCTCAAGGCACTCATGAAGATCCTCAAGGGGCCGGATTTCCCGGCCGGCGGACGCGTCATCGGCATCGACGGCGTCGAGAGCTACTTCGAGACCGGCAAGGGTCGCGTCATCGTTCGCGCCGAGGTACGGCTCGAGCAGGAGCTGCGCCAGAACAATCTGGTCGTCACCGAGATCCCGCCCATCTCACGAGCGCGTCTGGTGAAGTCGATGATCAACGCGGTCAACGACGGCAAGGTCAAGGGCGTCACCGACATCCGCAACGAATCGGATGAAGAGAAGGGGACGCGCGTCGTCATCGAGCTGGAGCGCGGCGCGACGCCCGAAGTGGTGCTGAACCAGCTCTACAGGTTCAGCGATCTAGAGACCTCGGTCCCGGTCAACATGGTCTTCCTCTTCGGCGATCCGGGACAGCCCGCCCGCCAACCACGCCAGACCGGCATGATCGAGCTGCTGAAATACTGGAACCGGCATCAGATCGACGTCATCACCAAGCGGGCCGAGTATCAGCTGCGCAAGGCCGAAGAACGACTGCACGTCGTGGAGGGACTGATCATCGGCGCGGCCAACGCCGACGAGATCGTCAAAATCTTCCAGGCGGCGCGCGATCGCAACGTCGCCAAGGAGCAGATCAAGGTCAAGTACAGCCTGAGCGACATCCAGGCTGACGTCATCGCCAACATGACGCTGGCGCAGGTGACCAAGCTGGACGCCTCCAAATACGCCGAAGAGAAGAAAGAGCTCACCCGGAAGATCCGTGAGCTGCAGGCGCTTCTGAAGAGCGAGGCCAAGAAGGTGGCGTTGCTCAAGGAAGAGCTGACCGAGATCCTCAAAGAGCATGGCGACGCCCGACGGACCCGCATCGACACCTCCGACGGCACCATCGAAGCGGTCGGCAGCCTGGTCGAAGAGCGTGACGTGCTGATCGTGGTGTCGGAGTCGGGCCGGGTCAAAGCCGTACCGGAGAATGCCTTCCGCCGCAGCCGCAGCAGCAAGATGGCGAAAGGTGACGGCATGAGCGCCATCGTGCCCGCTTCGACGCTCGACTACCTGCTGGTCCTCACTCGCAACGGGCGCGTCTACATGGCCAAAGGTCACGATGTGCCGGAAGGCACCCGCACCACTGGTGGGGAACCGGCCCAGCGCGTCTTCAGCCTCAAACCGGACGAATCACTGGCGGCGTTGTTGACCACCGACGAGCTGCATGAGACTCGCCACGTCGTCTGGTTCACCGCCAAAGGCAAGGTCAAGAAGACGGCCCTCTCCGAATACCGCAGCATCAACGCGGCCGGGCTCAACGACGTCAAGCTGCTGGGCGACGACGAAATCGTCGCGGCGGCGCTGGTCGATGAGACCTCGAAGGGCGACTACTTCGTGGTGACGAGCGACGGACAGGCGCTACGCTTCCCGGACGACGAAGTACGCGCCACCGGCCGCGACGGCCAGGGAGTCAATGCCATCACGCTCAAGGATGGCGCCAAGGTCGTCGGCGCTCTCTTCGCCGCCGACGGCACCGACGAGGACCTGGTCGTCGTCAGCGAGAAGGGCATGGGCAAGCGCACGCTCATCTCACAGTTCCCGCAGCGGCACCGCGCCACCGGTGGTATCGCCGCCATCACATTGGCACGCGGCGACACGCTGGCGGTAGCCACGCTCGTCGGCATCAAAGACGACCTGATTCTGGCATCCTCCAATGGTATCTCGGCCCAGCTCAGTGCCAAGACGATGCGTCGCCAAACCCGTGCGACACGCGGCTCGAAGCTCCTCGGCGTCGAACCCGGCGACCGCGTCAGCACCATCGCGCGGCTGAGCGAGGGGTAAATCTCGGTCATTCGCACGCGTTCAACCGACAGACACATCGGGTTGACCATAAGCGTGTGACGCGGTACACCTCATGCGAAGAGATCAGCACCGATGTGGCGGCCCAAAATAGGCCGCTTTCACTTTGATGATTGCAAAGGAGACGCAGATGCGGCGCAGTGTCACCCTGGCGCTTAGTGCCCTCCTTGCGCTGACCATGTTCCTACCGGCTGCCACGATCATGCCGGACTCGGCAGCCGCCGCAAACTACACCGGGCCGAACCGCGTCTACTTCTCGCAGACCGGTCAGTATCTCGGCCTCGGCTTTCTCAACTACTGGCTCGACAACGGGAGCGTCACCACCTTCGGCTATCCGATCACCGGGGAGATCCAGCAGAACCAGCCTGGGACCAGCACCCCCATCACCGTCCAGTATTTCGAGCGTGCGGTCTTCGAGTACAACGCCGGCGCGCCGGACGGGCAGCAGGTGCAGCTCCGGCGACTGGGCGCCGATCTCGCGGCCCAGGCATCGGCCAAATGGGACGCGGGTCAGATCAAGGCGCGAGATGTCGCGATCTCACTCGGCTTTCCGCTCCCCGATGAATCCAACCCATTCGCTCCGGTGCCGGCTGTTGAGGACGATTTCAGTCTTGTCTACTTCGCGGCAACCCAGCATACCCTGAGTAACGGCTTCTACGATTTTTGGGGGATGCACGGAGGCGTGTCGGTCTTTGGTTACCCGATCTCTCAAGAGTTCCGCGACCCAGCCACCGGCTTCACCGTGCAGTACTTCGAACGGGCGATCTTCGAGTGGCATCCGAACGATCCAAATGGGCAGACGGTGCAGCTGCGCTTGCTCGGCACCGATGCTGCCAAGCGTGACGGCGTCGACGCCCCACAGGTGAAGGAGTCTGACGGGAGCCCGAATTACAGCCCTGATCTCTGGACCGTGAATCAGCCGTCCGATCCTGCCGCGCTGACGACGCCACTGCCCGGAGCGCCGAGCGGCTTTCCGAAGTGGATCGAGGTCAACCTGTCGCAGCAGTACATGCGCGCCTGGCAGGGCAGTACGGTCGTCTATCAGGAGTACATTTCCAGCGGGCTGCCGCCCAACGTGACTCCGCCCGGCTACTACAAGATTTTCTATAAGCTGCCGTCTGACGAGATGAAGAACGGCAAACCGGGTGACCCTGACTACTACGACCTGAAGAATGTGCCCTGGGTGATGTACTTCCTGGCGGGAGGCTACGCGCTGCATGGCACCTATTGGCATGCCAACTTCGGTCACGAGATGAGCCACGGCTGCGTCAATATGACGACGCCTGGCGCGGCCTGGGTCTACCAATGGGCGCCTCTCGGCACGACGGTCTGGATTCACAACTGAGCCGCCGGATCGCCCGCTGCCAGGCGATCCCCATTACAATGCTCCCATTGCACGTTGCATATCGCTCGACGCGAAAGGGTGGGAGACGATGGCAAGCACAACCCCCGAATTTCCTGGCAGTGGCGAACGGATGGAAGGCGAGCTCCAGTCCGATCTGCGGATCCTGAGTGGCTGGACCTGGCCCTACGTCAGCATCACCGGCAAACATGACGGCCCACTGGCGACGATCATCGCCGGAATCCACGGCTGCGAATACGTCTCGATCCGCGCCGCGGTTCGTCTCGCGCGAGAGATCGACCCGAACGAGGTCCACGGCCGCATCGTGGTGGTGCCGATCGTCAATCTCCCCTCCTTCTGGGAGCGCACCGCCTTCTTCAACCCATACGACGGCAAGAATCTGAACCGCGTCTTTCCGGGCCGAGCCAACGGCACCTTCTGCGACGCGCTGGCCTACTTCATGTTCAACTCGGTCATCGCCCCGAGCGACTCGTTCGTCGATCTCCACGGCGGCGACATGGTCGAGGAACTGCTCCCCTTCTGCGGCTTCCTGGCCAACGGCGAACCCAGCGTGTCAGAGCGCTCCAAGAGGATGGCTGAAGCCTTCGGACTCCCCTTCACCATGGGTCGCCAGGCGGACCCGAATCAGCCGGGCGGCATGACCTACGTCTCAGCGGCACAGGCAGGCGTGGCCGCGCTCCTGGCCGAAGCGGGTGGAGTTGGTCAGCTCACATTGGACGACGTCGACATCCTGGTGGACGGCACAATCCGCACGTTGCAGGTGAACGGCAACCTGCCCGGCGATCCGGAGATCCCCGGAACCACGCACGCCACAAAGTCGCAAACTCTCTTCGCTCCACGGGATGGCTTCTGGATCTGCGACGTTCGCGCGGGTGACGAGATCAAGTCCGGTCAGACGGTTGGCCACATCCTTAACCTGCTCGGCGAGGAGCTCGACAAAATCGAGGCGCCTTTCGACGGCACGGTCCTCTATCGCACCACGAGTGCGGCGGTCAAAGAAAAGGGCATTCTGATGAGCGTGGTCGCCTGACCAACCGCTCAACAACCCCCGCGATTGAATCGTCGGTGGCCGGGTGATTGCGGCAATGCGATCACCACGTCACCGGCCACGTCCACGCCGTGACGACAGCGCGATGCTAGGTCGACGGGCGAGCGGGTCGTATTGCCTTGCGTCCCATTGACCACCGTGAACGTTTGAGGATGAGTTGAGGATCATGCGACATCACGCCCCAGTAGCGTCCACGTCGTCGTGCCATTCCGTGTTAGCCAAACGCCATCTGGCAGGCATATCGATCGTCCTCCTCCTGTTGATCGCTCCCGGCTGCCTCTCCTCCGGAGACTCGTCGACGGCTACCTCGTCGGGCGGCTCAAGCTCGACGACGGCTACGAGCGCGACCAGCAACGGTGGCGGAGCACCGTCAACCTCCAGCTCTGGATCGACGTCCACCACATCGGGCACGACCGCCCCGGAGCCCACTCCCGTACCGGTCGACCTCTCGTCGGTCACGATCGGCCTCGAACCAATCTTCGGAGACCTGAATCAGCCCGTCTTCTCTGACCGACTCCGGCGACGGCAGCGGCGACATCTTCATCGTCGAGAAGGGCGGGAAGATCCTGCTGGTGAAGGGTGGCAAAGTGCAGAGCCAACCCTTCCTGGACATCACCTCTCGCATTCGCTCCTCCGGCAGCGAACAGGGTCTCTTCAGCGTCGCGTTCCACCCCAACTACGCCAGCAATGGCTACCTCTACGTCGACTACACCGACACCAACGGCAACACGGTGGTGGCGCGCTTCACCGCCTCATCCGACCGGACCAGCGCCGACCCCAACAGCTTCAAGAAGATCCTCGGCATCAATCAGCCCTACGCCAACCACAACGGCGGTCAGATCACGTTCGGTCCGGACGGCATGCTCTGGATCGGGGCCGGCGACGGCGGCTCCGCGGGCGATCCGCAGGGAAACGGCCAGAAGACTTCCACGCTCCTCGGCAAGATCCTGCGCATCGACGTCGATCACGGCGATCCGTACTCGATCCCGCCAGACAATCCGTTTGCCGACGGTAAGAAGGGCAAGCCGGAGATCTGGGCGTATGGCCTGCGCAATCCCTGGCGCTTCAGCTTTGACCGGAGCACGCACGACCTCTACATCGGCGACGTGGGCCAGAGCACAATGGGAAGAGATCGATTTCGTCTCCGCGGATCTCACGCCCGGTCTCAACTTCGGCTGGAAGACCATGGAGGGCACGCACTGCTACCAGCCGACCAAGAACTGCGACACATCGGCGCTGACCATGCCGGTGGCGGAATACTCACACGCGCCGGGCAACTGCTCGGTGACGGGCGGGTACGTCTATCGCGGTTCGCAATACACATCGATCGACGGCGCCTACTTCTTCACCGACTACTGCAGCGGCACCATCTGGGCACTCACGCGTGACGTCAGCGGCAAGTGGACGCAGACTGAAGTGGCGCAGGGGAGCACCGGATACAGCTCCTTCGGGCAGGACGGCAACGGCGAGCTCTACATCTGCGATCTCGACAACGGCACCATCTATCACCTGACCGCCACCAGCAAGTAGCGACACAAAGGGCGCTCATCGGCATCATTCGCGTGCATAATGCAGCGGGTGTTTCTGGTGGCGATGGAAGGGATGGGAACGGATGAGCGGCAAGGGGACAGCGGTCGACCTCTCGAGCGTGCAGCGCAGGATCGAACGTTTCGTCGAGGATGGCGAGATCGCCGGGGCCGGCCTGGCGGTCAGCCTGCGTGGCGAGATGGTCGCCGATTGGTACACGGGGCAGGCCGCCGACAGCCTACCGGCCGGACCGAACGTCCTCTGGCCGCTGGCATCGACCTCCAAGCTCTACAGCGCCGCGGCGGTGATGGCGGTGGTGGAACAGGGAGAACTCACCCTCTCGACGCTGGTTCACACGGTCTTGCCGGAGTTCAGCGGTGACGGCCGCGAGCAAGTGCGCCTGCGTCATCTGCTGACCCACACCTCCGGCCTGATCTACGAGTCGCCTGAGATGGAGCAGCGGATTATCGACCAGACGCCGATCGACGAGATCATCGACGAGGCCTACACGCATCCGCTCCTCTCCAAACCAGGCACCCGCTTCGAATACAGCGATTTCGGCATCGCCCTGGCGGCACGCATGGCCTGCGTCGTCACCGGCCTCTCGTTTCCAGACCTGGTGCGGACGATGGTGCTCGAGCCGGCCGGTTTGAAGAACACCTTCATGCCGCCCGACCCCAGCGACTACGAGCGCATTGCCCACGTCGTGGGGACGCTCGGCTACGGCACCGACGGCGCCATGTACAACTCCCCCTACGCGCTTGCAGCTCGCCCATCCATCCTTCGGCGCGGTCGCTAGCGCCTCCGACTTGCTGAAGTTCGGCTTGCTCTTCGCGCCCGGCGCGGACAACCCGATCGTCTCGCCAGCCACGGCCAGGGCCATGACCGTCGATCAGACGGGCGGCATGACAGCACGGCAATCTGGTGGACTTTGAGCTGCCCTTACCGCAGCCGTGGGGACTCGGCTTCGAGCTCAATTTCACCGCGGGCGGTTTTGGCCTGGCGGAGCTCGGGTCTCCAGCAACGTTCGGCCACGGCGGGGCATCGGGCTGCGTATTGGCAATCGACCCGGTCAATGAGGTTGGGATCGCCTACGTCTCGAACAGCCACGCCAACATCGACATGGAACGCTGGTATTTCCGCCTCTCGGCCGTCGCTAACGGCGTCATGGCCGCCCTGACGCGGTAGGGGAAATCTCTCGTCCGTACGGGCGACGCATGCGTCGCCCCCCACGAGATCGCACGAAATCCACCGCGCAGATGAGCAGTCCGCCGATACGCCTCGTGATTCGGGGAAAACGGGAGGACACAAGGTCCTCCCGACGTGGACCCGCCGCATGACTTCCCGTGGACGCACATCACGTGACGCCGAACCCTCCGATTGGAACGTTGCTGGCCCGAGGACGTGGCGGGCGACGCGGGGCACCCACGAAGTGGGTCACGCCCGTACAAAGGTTCTCGCGTCGTCGCTCCGCTCTTGACACTAGCGTAAGTTTCTGCTAACGTAAGCGCATGGTTGACACAGCTCTACATGCCCTGGCTGAACCGCGACGACGTGCGATCTTGAAGCTCATCCGGCTTCGAGAGATGTCGGCTGGCGAGATTGCCTCGCACTTCGACGTCTCGCGCCCTGCGATCTCGCAGCACTTAAGTGTTCTGTCAACGGCGGGGTTAGTCACCGTACGCCAGCAAGGCACGAGCCGGTTCTATCGAGTCCGGCCCGAAGGTCTGGCGGACTTACGACAATTCCTCGAGGAATTTTGGGACGAGCGCCTCGCACTTCTTGCGCAGGAAGCGGAGGCCGAAGAGCGGAGAATCGAGCAGGATGACCAACGTACGAAGTGACGTCGTTACGCGCGAAGTTCGCGTCTCAGCCCGGCCCGAGACGATCTTCCGTTTCCTCACCGATCCATCGCAGATGGTGAAGTGGATGGGAAAGGATGTCCAATTGGAGCCACAAGCCGGTGGAGTCTATCACGTTGATATCAACGGCATGGCAATCGCCAGCGGCAAATATCTGGAGGTCGTTCCCAACGAACGGGTCCGCTTCAGCTTTGGTTGGGAGGGCGAGAATCAGCCCGTTCCACCAGGATCCAGCGTCGTCGAGATCACGCTCATAGCCGACGGGGATTCCACGCTCGTGCGGCTCGAGCATTCTGGCCTCCCGGCGGAAGCGCAAGAGATGCACGGTCACGGCTGGGAACTCTACCTGTCGCGCCTGGCCGCGGTCGTCGAAGGACGCGATCCAGGACCGGACCCCAATCAAACCGACCCATCCCGCATGTAGCCTCGAACCTCAACAGTGATAAGACACAGCCCACCGGCTTGATACCGGTGGGCTGTGTTATGTGGCGCTGCGGACCACGAGGACGAAACCGTCCGCTCGTCGAAACGCTCGCATCACATTCAGACGATCTCTTCGCCAAGAGCGATGGAGAGGAGCTTGACGGCCGTTTCAGTGCTGACTCCGCTCGGGTCGAGCGTGGGGTTCAGCTCCACCCAGTCGAGTGAGTGGATCGGCAGCCTACTGCCACGGAGCCGCCGCAACAGCTTAGCCGCCTCTCGAAACGTCAATCCACCAACGGACAGGCTCCCCGTTCCCGGCATGACTAACGGGTCAAGCACGTCGACGTCGAAGCTAATATGCACGGCATCGGCGCCGGATCTGCCGATCCGCTGGATGATGCGTTCGACCGAGGCGTCGAGCCCCACGTCGTCGATCTCGCTCATGGTGATGCAGGTGAGCTTGCCCTCGCGAATCCAGTCTCGCTCGGCGAAATCGAGGCTGCGCACGCCGATCAAGTAGACGTCCTCGGGGCGGAGCTCCGGATTGAGGCCAATGTCGGTCAACTCCTGCAGTCCACGGCCCAGACTGGCACCGAGCGGCATGCCGTGCACGCGTCCGGACGGGCTCACCTCTGGCCAGTTCATGTCGCCGTGGGCGTCGATCCAGATGACCGCCAGTCGCTGGCAGGCGAGCGCGGCCCCAGCCACGCTGCCGATGGCGACCGCGTGATCTCCACCGAGCGTCAACGCAAGATCGCCCCGGTCGATTGCGGCACGGGTGCGCTCCGCCAACTTCAGGCTCGCCTGCGCGATCTCGTGAGCGTGCAGCGCCTGGCCGGGATGCCGCTCCGGGTCGGTCTCCGGCAGCGGAGCGACCGGCACCGTCTCGTCCTGGCGCAAGCGACGAAGCAGATCCTGGTCGTGCCGCGCCGCCCAGCGCGAACGCAGATGTCGTGACAGCTCGTCCGGTCCCTGCTCGACGCCGCGGCGCAGCGAGCCAAGGGCCATCGGCACGAGGATCGGCTGAATCCCGGTGCCGATGAGCCAGTTACGTGACCTATCAGTCTCCATGGCTACATCACCCGAGGGGCGGCGATTCCCAGCAGACTGAGCGCGTTGGCCAGCGTCTGCCGTGCGGCCTCGACCAGCGCGATGCGGGCGGAGCGCTGCGGTTCCTCGGCGATGAGAACCGGGCAGGCGCGATAAAAGTCGTTGAAGCGCTTGGCCAGCTCATAGACGTAGGAGGAGATCACCAGCGGTTTGTACTCCGCCGCGGCTCGCTCCACTTCGGTCGGGAAGGACGCGATCTGCTCGATCAGGTTGACCTCTTCCGCAGTCACCTCGGGGAACTCGAGGTCACCGCTGGGCATCTCGTCAACCTTCTCCAGGATGCGGCAGGCTCGTGCATGGGCATACTGAATGTAAGGCGCGGCATGCCCTTCGAATGAGAGGGCCTCTTCGATGTCGAAGACGAAGACGCGGTTGTTGTCGCGCGCCAGCATGCCGTATTTCATGCTGCCGATGCCGACGTCCAGAGCGATCTGCTGCTTGACCTCCTCGGGCAGGTCCGGGTTCTTCTCGTCGATGATTTCGCGCGCCCGTTTCAACACGGCACCGGCGACGTCGTCATACAGGACGGCGTTGCCGGAGCGGCTGCTCATGGCGCCGCTCGGGAGCATGACCGTCTCGTAGCTCAAGTGGAAGCACTTGGCGGCCTGCTCGAAGCCCCACAGCTCCAGGATCTTGAAGATCTGCTGGAAATACAGGCTCTGGCGCACGTCGACCGCCCAGATGGCCCGGTCGACACCGTACGTCTCGAACTTCTCCCGCGTCAGCGCCAGGTCTTTAGTCGAATAGAGCGTGGTGCCGTCGGAGCGCAGGATCGGCAGCGTGCGATAGGTCTCCTTCTCGAGACCCAGCTTCTCGTCGATCTTCACCACCGGCAGGCCGTCGCTGATCTCGGCGATACCCCGTTCCAGTAGCTCCTTGACCATCTCGCGACCGGGCTCTTCCACCTCACTCTCGAAGAACCAGACGTCGAAGTGGATATCGAGCTGATCGTAGATGCGCTGGAATCCTTCCATGCTCCAGGCTTTGGTCTCTTCCCAAAGCTGCACGAACTCCGGATCCTTGCGATCCCAGGACTGAAAGATGTCGCGAACTTCCCGCTGCCAGCGCGGATTGTCGATCCACCAGTCGAGATGCTGCCCAAGCTGCTCTGCCCGCGCCAGCCGCTCGTGGTAGGTCTCCACCGGCGTCGGCTCCTGCTCTTCGGGGGGCGGCGGCAGCTCGCCTGCCTCTGCGAGCTCGACCTCGTGTGCAAGCTGCTTGCAGGCGATCGGCCAGAACTTGATGATCGTGTCATTCTCGTAGAACGCGTCGGTCTTGATCTCCCGCTGATGGGCGATCTGCCCCAGGAGATAAGCGACGTCCTCTCCCACTTTGTGGGTCTTCCAGAGCTCTTTCATCATCCGGTCGATCATCTCGACGAAAACCGGGTCCTCTCGCGAGAGCTCGTTGAGGAAGTCGACGATGTCCTTGCGGTAATTGAGCCGCTGAACCGACTCCGCATAGATGTTCCCTAGCCAGCGGCCGCGCGCGGCTGGTGACGTTGGCTCCTGGCCCTTATAGAAGCTGAGGTAGCACCAAAGAGTCCGGATCACGTGCATGCCGATGTCGCCGATGTAGTTGGCCTGCAGTACGTCGTATCCGGCGAACTTGAGCGTGCGGCTCAGGGCATTCCCAAGGCTGGTGCCGCGCAGGTGCCCAATGTGGAATTCCTTGTGCGTGTTCGGCTGGGAGTACTCCACCATCACCTGATCGGTCCGCGCCGGACCACGTCCGTAGTTCTCGCCTTCGTCAAGGATCGAGCGGATCACCACGTTGGTGTAGTGGTTGGTGTCGAAGACGATGTTGATGTAGCCGTTGGTCGCTTCGACGCTGGCGAAGCCGTTGTGGCCACTCAGCCGATCGGCGATCTGTTCGGCGACGTGCTGGGCCGTCTCCCGCACGATCTCCTGAGCCCGGCGCTTGCCCTCCTTCTTCGAGAGCTCGGCCGTCTCCAATTCGATGCGCTCCGCTTCGATCTCGTTGCCGATCTGGTAACAGACGGATGAGGCGGTCCCCCAGACGCCGGAGAAGGGGATGCCGCGCATGTCGAACTCGCGCCGGCCGTAGCCAAGCTCTTCCAACACGTCATTGATGAGATCCGCGGCCCGCTGCTCTTCTCGCTGGTTCATTACCCCACCTTGTGTGAAACGCTCGATCTGGCGAATCACTCAGACCGGCATTCAGCCGATCTCCGCACTCATCGACTCTCGAGATTCCGCGTCCGCTTCGCGCCAGCCATGCTGGGCGGCCCAGAAACGGTTCGCGCGATGCAGGCTCTCGAACGTGCCCGCGTCGGTCCAGTAGCCCTGAAGCTCCTGCCAGCGCAGCTTGTTGTCGGCCAGATAGAAGTTGTTGACGTCGGTGATCTCTAGCTCGCCACGAGCCGACGGCTCCAGTCGATCGATGTAATCGAAGACGTGGCCGTCATACATATAGAGACCGGTCACCGCATAGCTGCTCTTCGGTTCGGTCGGCTTCTCCTCGATCCGCAGGATGCGTGTTGGATCGTCCTCGTCGAACACGGGGCAGCCGAACCGCTCTGGGTCCGGCACTTTGGCCAGGAAGAGGACGGCGCCTTCAGTAAACCCCTCCACCGTCGGGCGAATGTCCGCGTCGGTCGTGTTGTCTCCCAGAATGACGCAGATGTCGTCGCCGTCGGCGAAGTCGGCGCACAGCCCCAGCGCTTCGGCGATGCCCCCTTCTTGCTCCTGATAGGTGTATTCGAGGTGGCGGATGCCGAGATGCTTGCCGTTGCGCACGACCCGCAGAAAATCGCCTGCGTGCGGGCCGCCGGTGACGATCATGATGTGATCGACGCCGCCATTCACGAGAGTCGCGATTGGATAGTAGATCATCGGCCGGTCGTAGATCGGCAGGAGGTGCTTGTTCGTCGCGTATGTCAGCGGGTAGAGGCGACTGCCAAGCCCACCGGCAAGAATGATCCCCTTCATGCATCCCTCACAGCTTCATACTGGATGGTTGGCAAGGCCAACGGTCGGGCTGGCTTCCCCGAGCCCGTTTCCAGACACGATCAAAGCCCGCGCGACGCGCCAGAGCAACGAAAAGTATATCATCGGAAATTTGCTGTTTTCGCCCTCGCCGAGGACTAAAGAGCGCTAACGACGTTTGCCGCGGGTGACCGTCTTCACCAGGGCACGCACCCCGGCGACCCGCGAGTAGAAGGAGATAACTGGGCTGGCGACCTCTTCGCTCATGTACTCGGCCGTGCCGCGTACGCGCGTCACCGTGCCGGTGAGCTGTTCGAGGAGCGGAATCGCGTGATTCTTGAGGAGCATGGAGATCCAGACGGCAAGCCCGACGAGCACGCCCATCAAGAGAACGACCAGAATCATCGAGAGGGTAATGAAGATGATCGAGATGTCGGTCAAGCGCCGCAGGGCTGATTCGTCGGAGCCACCGAGGAAGTAGAGACCAACGCCGCCTCCGATGAACACGACGAGGAGCAAGATGACCGAAACCCAAACCCATCCTTTTCTCATGATTGACCCTCCCCTTCGTGTGTCACGGATTCCGCCGGGCCCGACCCGGCGATTGGCAGGCAGTTGGTGCCGATAACGACGATCAGGCTATTGCTGCCGGGACACTCGACGCCTGCGCGTGCGCGGTTCCGGCGACGAGGTGAAGAACCAGCAGATGAACAGACCACCCATGGCACCGGCAACGGCTGGCGCCATCGGGATGTTTCCCAGACGCAAGAATTCCACCCCGGCCAGAATCGCAAGGACCTCGCCAAGGTGGAACCCGACCACTGCTGCCAGCACGAAACACGGTAGCTGCCACAGCTTTCGCCCGAACATACTGTGGAACAGCAGCCCGCAAATGCTCGAAAGTAAAAGCGAGAGAACAAGCGACGGAGGCACGACTCCCCTTTCCAAGACGCTGTGCCTGTACGGCCACCATCGCGGCGTGCCTGCATCTTAGCAGGTTCCTGACGCCCACGCTCGTTTACCCATGACCGTACGACAGTTTTTGGTTGCCAGCAGCGCCCCATGGAATGCTCGCGTCCCGAAGACGCGTCGCCAAGTCTCCCGTGCTGCGATCAGCTGCGCATCGTGGGGTCGAGGGTGTCACGGAGCGAGTCGCCAAGCAGATTAAAGGCGACTACCGTGACGAAGATTGCCAGAGTCGGGTAGAAGAATGTATGTGGTGCGATCGAAATGTACTGTCGTGCGGTGCTCACCATTGCACCCCACTCGGGAATCGGCGGCTGAATCCCCAGACCGAGAAAGCTCAGCGTCGCGCCAACCAGAATCGCCGTGGAGACCCGCAGGGATGCAAAGACGATGATCGGTGAAACCATGTTCACCAGGATGTGTCGTCGGACGATCGCCGCATCGCTCGCGCCCATGAGCCGTGCCGCCGTCACGAATTCGTTCTCACGCAGACTCAACACCATCGATCGCGTCAATCTCGAAAACCCAGGAATCTCGTTGATGCCGATGGCGACGATGACGTTGAACAACCCCGGCCCAAGGGCCGCCACGATCGCGATCGCCAGCAAGATTCCGGGGAATGCCATCAAAATGTCAATAAGGCGCATCACGACACTATCAAGACGACGATAGAACCCCGCGACGATGCCGAGCAGCGTCCCGATGGCGAAGCTGACGATAATGGCCGCAAAGCCGATCGTCAGCGAGTATCGCGCTCCGTAGAGCAATCGGCTGAAGATGTCCCGACCCAATTCGTCGGTCCCCAGCCAATGTGCCGATGAGCTGCTCGCGAAACGGTTCGCGATATCCTGCTCTTTCCAGCCGTACGGGGCAATCGCCGTCGACAGAATCGCGAGAACGACGAGTGCGACGATGACCAGAAGTCCGACCACCCCGGGCTTGTTTCGCAGGAATTGTCGTAGGAACCTACGCCAGCCCGCTCTCGCGGGATCGGCCCGGTGAGCGGCTTCCAGCGCCGTGAGCGAAGCGGAGCCGGCAAGCCGTGGTGATTGTTCAGCCTGATTCCTCACGCCGAGATACCTCTCATCCGTAGTGAATTCGTGGGTCGATGAAGGCATAGACAACATCAACCGCCAGATTCACCAACACGAACAAGAGGGAGATGACCAGCACGGTTCCTTGAACAAGCGGAAAATCTCTCGCCTGAATGGCATATACGGCCAACCGGCCGACGCCCGGCCAGGCAAAGACGGTTTCGGTCACGACGGCACCACTGAGCAAGTAGGCCACCTGCAGCCCGAGGACGGTGATGATCGGCAACATCGCGTTCTTCAAACCGTGCCTGAGCAGCACGATCGGCTCCCGCAACCCCTTGGCGCGTGCGACCCGGACGTAGTCCTGGTTGAGCACTTCGAGCATGGCGGAGCGCGTCAGTCGCGCCATGGTCGCGACCGAGCCAATTGCCAATGTAATCGCTGGAAGCGCTATGCTGCGAAGACCGTCGAGCGTCCAGATCGGCCCGCCGTACCCGCTGATCGGAAACCAGCGCAGGCGATATCCGAACACCCACATCAGCCCGAGCGCGATCGCGAAGACTGGGGCTGTAATGCCGAGCATCGACGTGACCATGAGACCGCTGTCAGTCGGCGTCCCACGTTTCGCCGCCGCAACGACGCCGAGGGGTATGGCGATGATTGGCGTGATGATCGCCGCGACGACCGCGAGCTCAATCGTTTTCGGCAGCGCGTCCATCACGTCGGTAAGCACCGGTCGCTTTGTCCTGAGCGACCGGCCGAGATCACCATGAAGAACCCTGTTGAGATAGATCGCATACTGTTCGGGAAGCGGCTTGTCCAATCCGAGCTGCTTCTCGATAGCGGCGACCGTGGCCGGTGGAGCGTCCGGCCCCGCGATCACCTGGGCCGGATTTCCCGGCACCAGGTGAAGGACCATAAAGACCAGGACCGAAACGCCCAGCAGCACGATCGGCAGCACGAGCAGCCGTCGGAGGATGTACTGACTCATTTGACGATCCTATTTCTTGATCGAGATATCAAGGAATCGATAGAGCCAGCGCGACGGGTGGACATTGACTCCCTGAACCGAGTCCTCCTTGCCCAGCGTCCCGAGCTGATGAATCAGCGGGGCGGCCGGAGTATCTTGGATGAGCTGTTTCTGGATGTTCTGGTAGTCCTGAGTAACCGCACTCTTATCCGTGTTCGATCGCGAATCCAGCAGCCATTTGTCGACGTCCGGGTTGCTGTACGAGAACCGATTCGGTGCGGGCTGCTGCTTCGAATAGAAGTAGAAGTAGAGAACGTCGGCGTTGGAGTAGAACACTCCGATAATGTATCCGACCTGATCGCCAGAGCGAGCCGCGGCGAACCAGGCAGTCTGCTCGTACTGCTTGGTGTCGACCTTGATCCCGGCCTTGCTGAGTTGCTGTTCGATGATCTGCGCCTGCAGGACCGTCGTGCTGTCGTTGATCACCCAGAGTGGAAGCGTGAGCTTGGTCCCGTTCTTCTCGCGAATGCCATCCGATCCTGGCGCCCATCCAGCCTGATCGAGCAAGCTCTTCGCCTTGTCCAGATCGAATTTCGGGGCGATGTCCTGGGATCCCGCCCAGTAATACGGCGTCTTCTCCGCGAGCATGGTATTGGCGGCGGTGCCGAGCCCGAAATTCGCGCCCGTGACGATCTCGTCGCGGTTCAACGCGTAATTGATCGCCATGCGGACGTTGACGTCATCGACCGGGGCCTTCGCCGTGTTCATGCCGAGGTACGTCGTCTGGAGCTGATCGTACTTAACGATCGATACACCCGGAGTGCTCGAAAGCTGCTCCACCTGCGCCGCGGGGACATCCTGTACGAGATGGATGTTCCCAGACTGGAACTCGGCAATTCTCGTGTTGTCTTCAGGAATGACCCGGATTTCGATGCCGTCGACATTGGCCGGACCCTGATTCTTGAAGACAGGTGAACCCCAGCTGTAGTCAGTAAACTGTTTCAGCGTGAGCTTGTCGTTGCGGGTCCAGGAATCGAACTTGAATGGACCGGTGCCCTCCGCAGTGGTGACCCCGTAGTCCGTACCAGCCTTGTCGACCGCGTCTTTGTTCAGAATGATCGCCCAGGAACCGGCGACCTGGTCGAGGAAGATGTTGTACGGCTCTTTCAGTGTGAATTTGACCGTCTGTGGGTCGACTGCGTCAATCGAGCTGATCGGCTCAATGGTGTACGACGTCGGCGACTTGTCTGTGTTGAGCCAGCGCTCGTACGTGTATTTGACATCGTCCGACGTGAAATCCTTGCCTGAATGGAATTTGACGCCCGTCTTGAGCGTGAATGTGTAAGTGAGTCCGTCGCTACTCACGTCCCACTTTTCCGCCAACGCCGGCTTGAACGAGCCATCGTAGTCCTGATCAACCAGATTGTCGTGAATCAGCGCGAGGACACGCGCCGCGAGCAGAGCCGTCGTGATGTGCGGATCGAGTGATTCCGGGTCGGCGCTGAAGGCGACGACGAGCGTTCCTCCCTTTTGGGCTGTTCCCCCGGAGCTCTGCGTGGACGTTGCCGTCGACGCGCCGCTGGACGTGGTTGGGCTCGCACCGGCCGCTGCTGGAGAACCTGACGTCGTTCCACCCGTCGTCGTGGTGGTGCTGCTGGCCGTCGTCGGCGTCGACTTGCTGCCGCCACACGCCGCGAGCAATCCACCTATGGCGCTCACTCCAACGACCGCGACCGAGCCACGTAGCACTGAACGCCGCGAAATCGCTCGATTCATTATGTTGTCTTGAATTGCCACGAGCTCACGATTTTCCGAGGACATAGCCCCTCCTCTTTGTGAAATGAATGCCGAACGACGAAGAAAGCATTCATTCCAGTATCGTGGATATTACAATTCTGCTCTTGCGGGAGATCGCGCGATGTTCAAACACCCTGACTTTACAACGGGAACATTATAGCGTGACTCGCCTGTCACCGGAAGTGGGCAAATCGGGCTATCTCAGCCGAAATTATTGTCATTATGTCGCCGAGGAGACGCTTCAGCGAGACAGACGGCCGCATGGACCATCTTCCGCGCATCTCCCAATTCTTGCCGATTGAGGGTTCAGCCGCGATCTGACGCTCTATAACCATCAACTACGATAGACTGTTCCGCGTACGATCACCCCTGATTCGTGCACGGTGAGGTTCGTGACGAATGGATTCTGTTTTCAACGCACTCAAGGATGCTGGTACCCAGGCGCTGCACAACGTCGGCGTGGTCGCCAGGGACATCCCTACTTTCGTAATAGCCGTTCTCATCGTCCTCTTCGCCGCATGGATCGCACAGGCCATCGGGAGTCTGATGCTGCGCGCCGATCGGATCTCGCCACATCTCGACCCAAGTCTGAAGCTGCTGATTCGTCAGCTGATCGTGGCGGGGATCATCATCTTCGGCGTTACCGTGGCGTTCGGCATCCTCGGCGTGAGTATCGCCACGATCATCGCCTCGTTCGGTGTGGCGGGATTGATCGTCGGTTTTGCACTGAAAGATATTCTCGAGAACTTCGTGGCCGGAATACTCATCCTTTGGCGGCGACCGTTCGAGATTTCAGATCAGATCCAGATCGGTACGAACGCCGGGACGGTCAGGGAGATCAATTTTCGCAGCACGTCTCTGCGCACGGCCGACGGCATCGAGGTACTCATCCCCAACTCCCTCATTTTCAATCAGCCAATTCAGAATTTCACGGAGGGTGGTTCGCGGCGCAGCACGATCGTGGCGACGGTGCCAACCGGAACCGATCTGGCGCTGGCGACATCCTTGCTGAAACAGGCCGTGGAGTCTGTCGACGGAGTTCTGGCGGCTCCCGCACCCGAGGTGCTGCTGCTTGGTTCGACCGCCAGCGACTACCAGCTTCACGTTCGCTATTGGACGTCACCGACGATTCAATCACGAGCCAGATCGAATCGGCGGCGCGAATCGAGATCTTGCGGGTTCTTGCCGGCCCTGAGCTGCAGGGAGAGGCGGACGAACCCACAGAGGCTGCCCCAGGAACCTGACGTTCATTTTCAACGTCTGAATAAATGAGATCGGTTTATGGCGTTTAGTCATTGACCTGTCACCTCAGTGGCCGCGCATCGCTCGCCCAGGACTGAAAGATCCTGGGCTAATCTAGACGAAGTCCGACCCGCAAGCGGATGCCCCGGGGACTGGATGTACGCCGGGAAAGGTAGAGGCGGGACCTGCGCCCGCCTGTGGACCGCAAGGCCCCGTTCCGTTACGCAGATACCCGGTTCGATTGTCAAACAATATTCAACGTCGTGAACGCCATGGGACCTACCAAGATAATCAGCAACCAGCAACAACCAATTTCACGACCATATTGCTCGAAGAGGAAAAGCACAATGCCGTCCGCTCCACGCACACCAAATTCGTCTCGCGTACGATTGGCAACCATGAGCCTTCTGATGAGCATCATCGGACTCGCGCTCCTTACCGCATGCGGTCATAGCGGAAGCGGCGGAGACACCACCACCAGCCAGGCAACACCGACAGGAAGTGGGTCCATGACCACGTCGCCAATCCAGATCACCAACGTCGACGTCCTCGTCGCCGAGAGCTACCCGCCCCAGATCTCGGTCAGTGTGACCGGCATCATTCCCGACTCCTGCACGACGGTGAAGCAACCGGAGATGAGTCACGCCGGAACGACCTTCACCATCACCATCTTGGGAGAACGTCCCACCGGCATGGTCTGCGCGCAGGTGGCCACCACCTATCAGCATTCGGTTGCGCTGGGCACGCTCGACCCGGGTAAATACACGGTGAACGTGAACGGTGTGAGCAAGGATTTCACCGTCAGCTAACGGCCCAGATTCAGGCCAAAACGGCGCAAGCAAATCGGGCAGGGTCTGGTACGATACCGGACGATGTTTGACGCCATTGATTCGCATCACCGCGCGCGACCGACGCCGTCTCAGGGGAATCACCGGGGGAACGAGATCGTATGAAACGGTGGCCACCGCCGGCGCTCGCCGCCCTGGTCCATCGCGACTTCACGCTCATCTGGATAAGCCAGTTCATCTCTAATGTCGGGACGCAGATCCAGACCGTCGCGCTCGGCTGGCTGGTCTACGATCTGACTGGCTCAGCGGCGCTTCTGGGCGGCATCGCCCTGGCACGCGCCATCCCCACCATCTTCCTCTCCTTGTTCGGAGGCACGCTGGCGGATCAGGTCGATCGTCGCATGCTGATGCTCATCTCCCAGACGATCCTGGCGCTCTTTAGTGGCTTGCTGGCGATTGCGATCCAGTCCGGTCTGACGAACATCACCATCCTCTACGCCTTCGCCGTTCTGACGGCCGCGGCATCGGCAGTGAGCGTCCCTACCACGCAGGCCTTCATCCCGGCGCTGGTCGATCGGGAACGGTTGCCGAATGCCCTGACCCTCAATGTTCTGGCCTTCAACGTGGCGGCTGTGGTCGGTCCGGCCGTTGGCGGGTTGGTGATCGGCGGGCTGGGCGTCGCTGCCGCCTACTGGCTGGATGCGGTCTCCTTCTTCGTCGTGGTTGCGGCGCTGATCGCCATGCGCTCCCGTGTTACCCCCGAACCACTGCCACGTCGTGGGATCCACGCGCTGGTCGATGGATTGACCTTCGTGCGCGAGCGTCCGGTCCTCTGGCAGCTGATGGTGATCGACTTCCTGGCAGTCCTCTTTGCTTCCCGCTTCGGGCTCTTGCCAGTCTTCGCCGAGACCGTGCTGAACGTGGGAGCGCAGGGTCTCGGATTCCTCTACGCCTCCGTCAGCTTCGGGGCGGTCTTTGGCTCGGCCCTCTTCACCGTCATGCCGATGCCGAAGCGACCCGGTCGGCTGGTTGCTCTGACGATCCTGGCGTATGGCGGCATCCTGGCCCTCTTCGGCCTGGTTCACTCATTCGCGCTCGCGCTCGTTCTGCTGGCCATCTCGGGCAGCCTGGATGCCGTGAGCTCGGCACTCCGGGGCATCGCACGCCAGCTGGCGACACCGGACAGCCTGCGGGGACGTGTCGGCGCCCTGGCTTCGACCTTCGCCATCGGGGGCCCGCGTCTGGGCGATTTCCAGGCCGGCATGGTGGCCAGCGCCGTTGGCGCGGGGAATGCCATGGTAATCGGTGGAGCGACCTGCCTGGCGATGGCATTCCTTTCGCGATGGTGGGCACGACCGCTCTGGGGCTACCGCGGTCAGGAGCTCGAACCCGAGGATCAGGCAACGTCGGGCCAGGCGGCGACGTCCCAGTCCTGATCCGGGCATCCATCGAGCGGATTGACGTTCTCATCTCCGCGGTGGCACCATCATGAATTGTCGATCGGACGAGCGATGACTCTCAGCCGGTCAATCGCCGAGTCGAACGAACGAACCACCGTCCTTGACGACCCGGCACGAGGTAGTCCATCTTGCATCTGTGCATTGAGGAGACACCCGCCAAATCGTGAGTCGATCAATTGACGTCCCAGCCGACATCGGATGGGGGCGCTGATCCATGCGCCCGGTTCGATTTGGCGACATCGACGCCCCACACCTGAGGAGCCCGTTTCCCACCGAACGACGCGACCGAGCAGGCTGGCTTACCGGCCATTGCCGTGTGCCGCTCAGTTGCTGTCCGGCACCTCAGGCCACCGAACAACCCCCAGCCATGAGTAGAGAGTCGAAATCGTGCAGTATGCGAGCTTCGACCGTTCGGCGATGAAACGCGACGTAGGCGTGCAATCGCCGCCGGATATTCAGCAACTGGCAACTCAGACGCGGTCAACAGGCAAGCTCGAGAGGGAGTCGTGGGCGACTCCGCGGCCTTGGCTCATCCTGCTCGGAGAAACGATCCTCTTCCTGATCGTGGCGGCAGGCGTCCTCTGGCCCGCGCCGATCCACTCCAACGAGTTACCGGCCGCCTTCCCCGACAGCGATCTGATGATCAGCCATTGGCCCAGCGCCATCCTGATCAAGCGCACCATCTCGCTGGAGCACCGGCTGCCGCTCTGGAACCCCTTCTTCGCTGGCGGGCGACCACTGGCCGCCGATCCACTGGCTGCCATGTTCTATCCGCCGACGCAGCTGATGAACTTCTTCCCGCTGCGGGACTATTACCTGATTCTGCTGCTCGGGCACCTGATGCTGGCCGGCTTCGGCACGTTCCTGCTGGCCCGTCGCGCCCTCCACTTGACGCGCTGGCCGGCTCTCGTCGCGGGCGTCAGCTTCATGGCGACGCCACGGCTCATCAGCCATCTGGGGGCCGGACACTTCACCGTCGTACAGACGGTCGCCTGGTACCCCTGGCTGGCTCTCGGCGCGTGGGCCACGGTACGCCAGCCGCGCCGCTGGGCGGCACCGTTCGGGCTCGTCCTCGGGCTAACGCTCCTGGCCGGCCATCCTCAGATGGCCTATTACGGTCTGCTAATGACCGGCGCGGTGGCCCTCTGGCTCCTCGTCACCCGCTTCCGACAATCGACCTGGCGCGAGCTGCGCGCTCCCGTCGCCGGACTGATCGCTGCGGGTGTGACCGGCGTGCTGCTGGCGGCGGTGCATTTGCTGCCATTGGCGCAATTCACCCCCCTATCGACGCGTCAAGATTCGATTGCCGCGACCGACAAATACCCGATTCTGCAATTCCTGCGTGCGCTGATTGGCCACCCGCCCGCCTCGACCGTCCCCTGGGAGAACGTTATCCAGCCAGGTGGCGTGGTCCTGATGCTGGCAATCCTGGGCGCGATCGCCGCGGGCAGACGCGCGCTGCCCCTCGTCGGCGGGATCGTTCTGATCGCAACGTTAGCGATGGGAAACGCCTCGCCGATCTTCTACCTGGCCGCTCACGTACTGCCCGATTTCAACCGCTTTCACGGCCTCTCTCGCATCTGGCTGGTGGCATTGCTCGGCATCGCCCTGCTGGCTGGCATCGGCACGGAAGCGCTGCTGGGTCTGATGCGGGGATTCGACGAGCGGCTGGTTCGACGCGGACAGCTGGCGGTCGGGATATTTGCGTTGCTGCTGGTGGCGGCGACCTTGATCAAGACCGATCAAGGACGAGCCCAGGTCAGTTCGATCACCTTCCCGACCACACCGACGCCGAGGGCCAGGCGCGTGGCAGAGCTGGCCGGCTCCAGCCGTGTCTACGGCGTCCAACGCAACCTGTGGCAGCTGGGCGCGGTCGACCTGAGCATGCGTTTGGCCGACGGCTGGGACCCGCTCATGATCGAGTCCTACGTCCGCTACATGCAGGCCGCGGGCGGCTACACCTTTACGGGATATCAACTGACCATCCCGGCGTTACCCGGGAAGCCGAATCCGTATCTCCTTGGCCTGATGCATGTGGGTATCGTCGTCTCCGACGAAAAGCTCGATGACCCCAACCTCAAGTTCATCCAGGAGATGGACAAGCTCTTCATCTACCGCAATACACTGGATGCCGGCCCAGCCTATCTGGTTCAGCCGGATCCGCAGGGGAACGCCCCGACGCTGGGGAAGGTGCAGCCATCCTCAAATGGAGTGACTCCGACGCTCCTGAGCCGCGAAGAGGATCGATTCTCCGTGAAGTCGGCGAGCGCCACCTATCTGGTGGTGGCCGACCCCTACTACCCGGGCTGGAAGGCGACAGTTGACGGGCATGACGCCAAAATCACGAGGATCGACAACGTTCTGCCGGCCATCAAGCTCGATCCCGGCCAGCACACGGTCATCTACCACTATGAGCCTGGGATCGACTATGCCGGGGCGGTCGTCTCTCTGCTTGGGTTGATATTGCTCGCGGGCGGCCTCATTTTCGGCTGGACGCAATGGATCGAGCCCAACGTATTCAGACGGCGAACCAGCGACAGGCTCGCGGACGCAAACACCGAAGATGCCGAATTGGACGCGCTTGAGGAGGGCTAGCGGCTAGTGACTGCCGATCTGACGGATCGGCTGAGGCTTGGGCAATGGCTTCACTTGGCTGAGCGTGGTCTGGTTCGGGACGAAGTCGAATGGCGTCTCTGCGTCGGTCAGGCCATTGGGATCGATCGGCAGGCGGTGCAGATCCGCGTCGTTGATTGTCTCGAAGCTCTCATGGAACTCGCGCAATCGGAAGATCTGCTCCGGGGAGGGCTCGTCCTCGAAGACGGCGTAGGCGACGGTGTACTTGCCACGAACGAAGTGGACGACCTGCCCTTGGGCAAGCTGCGTTTTATGCACCTGCGATCCGAACATCTCTTCCGAGAGGCTTTCGAAGGCCGACACCATACCGGTAATGATCGATTCATCGAGCGAGAAGTCGCCATAGGTGCGAAGTGGCATGCCGCTGGTGTCGACGATCGCCAGGGTCAGCACACGCGTCTCCGGTACGTGATCGATCGTCGGTGGGCGCGGGCGCTGATCCTTGAAGTCGACGCCATCCAGCCGGCGCATCTCGAGGTCGTTTAGCTCGATGCGCAGGACGTTCAGATAATCGATCAGATCGGCATAGACCGCGTTGAAGCGGGTCAGGCTGATCTCGCCCAATGAGAGCATCCGATTGAGGTTGGCGATGCGGCTCAGCACGGCGTCCTGGTCGACCCGCACCTGCTCCAGACGCTCGCTGCGCCGCCGCTCGACCGCGGCAACCTGCGACGCCTGCCAGATGCGATCCAACCGCTGCTCGGTCACTTCCTTGACTCGTGAGCGGTCCTCGGCCCGTTTGCTGTTGGTATGCAGGTGACCGTCGTTGAAGTCCTCGTGCGGATAGATCATCTCGCCCGACCAGTCGGCGCTGAAACACGCTTCCAGATCGACCGTCCGACCCGTAGCCGCCAAATAGGAGCCCACCAGGCCAAGAATCCAGGTGCAGCCTATCGGGAGTGAAAGTGCCAGGGCGAAGCGAGTATCGATGCCGGAAGGCCAGGGGATGCCGGTGGTGAGGAGCATGCACATATCGAGGAGCAGGCGATGGATGCCGAATGACGTCTGCTCGTTGGTGCTCAGGCTCCAGACGATGATGGTGAGCGTGGCCCAGACGAAACGGATCAACTGGAGTCCACCCGCCACGGTCACGTGGCGCGCCACGTAGCGGCTGCGTGGCCGGAACGGGATCAGCAGCAACGAGATCCCTCCGAAATAGGAGAGCGTCGCGATGCGTCGATTCACGATGATCGATCGAGTCTGATACGACATGCCCGTCGATGTACTCCCGCGATGCAATCTCGACCTTTCATGAAGTGGCTCGCTCATCCTCGCGAACAGGACGCCGGAGCGACGAGCGACGCGTCACCTCGCAACTTTGAGTATAGGTATTCGTGTGCCAGATTCAGAGAGACTATTAGTCGCTGTACGGATGGGACAGTCTTCTTGACGGCGAGTACGCAGGTCCCATCGCGATGACGCACGTGTCGGTCGCGGAGGCGGATGCGGCCAGAAATATCGCGATTTATGTTATGATCTGACCCGGAGGTACAATGGCCACGAACAGCAAACCGCATGCGCCGCGTGGGGTTACTCGCCGCAAAATTCTTTACACATTGAAGAAGAGCGACGGGCTAACCGCCGATCAGCTTGCGCATTTGCTGGGCATCACCTCGATGGCAGTCCGCAAGCACCTGGCGGCGCTCGAGAGCGATGAACTGATCGAATCGAGCGTGGTCCGGCGTTCGGTCGGGCGACCGGCCAATGTCTACCGAGTTGGACCTCTGGCCGAGGATTTCTTCCCGAAACACTACGATCTGGTGGTCACCGAGCTCCTCACCGATCTGCTGCAGATCGATGGTGAGCCAAAGGTCAACCTGCTCCTCGAACGCCGCTCCGAGCGAACCCGCGAGT
This sequence comes from uncultured Chloroflexia bacterium, assembly GCA_963815715.1. Lineage (GTDB taxonomy): Bacteria > Chloroflexota > Chloroflexia > Thermomicrobiales > Thermomicrobiaceae > CALAGB01. The sequence continues at coordinate 1,104,812 of CAWFHU010000003.1, forward strand.
TCCTGCGCGAGCGCCTGAGTCACGCTCGCAACCTGCGCGAGCGAGTGGCGGCGCTGGCCGAAGGGATGGACGAGCTCGGCTACTACGCCGTCTGGGAGCAATGCGACGAGACCACCTATATGATCAAGCAGTACAACTGCGCCATCAACCGCGTGGCGACCTGCTTCCCCGTCGCCTGCAACTATGAGGCGGATATGTTTCGCCAACTCCTCGACGCCGATGTCGAACGAGCCAGCCACCTGCTGAACGGCGATCGCGTCTGCGGCTACGTCATCCGCCAGCGATCCTGACAGTCATCTTTCGCCGCTCGTCAGCCTGCAAAGCGTGCCGCCGCGTGGCCGTTCAGCCCCGCAATAGCGCCCGCCCATGCCACCAAGTGCATGTATAGCCGAATATGTGATCCTGAATTCCTCCGCCGCCACTTGCAAGCTAACGAAAAACTCGTTAGCATGACTGCCATGGAAGAAGGAACGAACGCCGCCGAGCGCATCATCCGGCGTTTTGGTGGCCAGAGTGCACTTGCTGCCCTGCTGGGAAAGCGGCAGAGCACAATCGAACATTGGGCAAAGACAGGGCGAGTGCCCGCGCAGTGGCAGGTGCCACTCATGTCACTCGCTCGCCAGAGAGGTGTGATCTTGGAAGCCAAAGACTTCGTCGAACTCACGCCCAACCCGATCGAGCCGGCCGAGGGCCGTCTCGGCATCCTGCTCGTCGGCCTGGGCGCCGTCGCCTCAACGTTCATCGCCGGCGTCGAGCACGCCCGTCGCGGCAGCGGCCAGCCCATCGGCTCGCTTACCCAGATGGGCACTATCCGCCTCGGCAAGCGATCGGACAACCGCTCGCCCCTCATCCGCGACTTCGTCCCGCTCGCCAACCTCGACGACATCGTCTTCGGCGCCTGGGACCCCTTCCCCGACGACGCCTACGAATCGGCTCTGAAGTGCGGCGTCCTCGACCGCCACGAACACATCGAGCCGATCGCCGACTTCCTCAAGACCATCAAGCCCATGCCGGCGGCCTTCAGTCAGCACTACGTCAAGCGTCTCAATGGGCCTAACGTCAAGCATGGCACGAAGATGGAGATGGCCGAGCAGATTCGCGCGGAGATTCGCGAGTTCAAGTCCGCGAACCATTGCGATCGCCTGGTCATGATCTGGTGCGCTTCAACCGAGATCTTCATGCTGGAGAGTCCCAGCCACAACAATCTCGACGCCTTCGAGATGGCACTCGATCTCGATGACGAAACGATCGCCCCCTCAATGCTCTATGCCTATGCCGCCTTGATGGAAGGCGTCCCGTTCGCCAACGGTGCTCCCAACCTCACGGCGGACATCCAGGCGCTGGTTGGGCTGGCGATGGAGCAGGGCGTTCCGATCTGTGGCAAGGATTTCAAGACCGGCCAGACCATGATCAAGACGGTGCTCGCGCCGATGCTGAAGGCGCGCATGCTGGGCCTGAGCGGCTGGTACTCGACCAACATCCTCGGCAACCGCGATGGCGAGGTGCTCGACGACCCGGAGAGCTTCAAGACCAAGGAAGAGTCAAAGCTGGGCGTGCTCGAGTACATCCTGCAGCCCCAGCTCTACCCTGAACTCTATGGCGACGTCTATCACAAGGTGCGAATCAACTATTACCCACCCCGCGGCGACAACAAAGAGGGCTGGGACAACATCGACATCTTCGGGTGGCTCGGCTACCCGATGCAGATCAAGATCGACTTCCTCTGCCGCGATTCGATTCTCGCCGCGCCGCTGCTTCTTGATCTCGCTCTCTTCCTCGATCTGGCCAAGCGAGCCGGATTGAAGGGCATCCAGGAATGGTTGTCCTTCTACTTCAAGAGTCCACAGCACGCGGCCACGGTCTATCCGGAGCACGACATCTTCATCCAGCAGACCAAGCTCAAGAACACCCTGCGCTGGATGATGGGCGAAGAGCAGATCACGCACCTCGGCCTGGAGTACTACCAGGAGGAATAAGCTCGTAGGGTCGTCATCCCGACCATTGGGTTCCCCTCTCCCAACGGAGAGGGGAACCGCACCATCCGCATCTTCCTCCACTCAGGCCATGAATTCTCAGAAACTCATCAAGACAGCCTCGTGACTGCGCTTCTCGCGAGTTCGAAATCCATTTGATATACTTGACTAAGTTAGTTAACTACCCGATGCCTGCTCCGTTGGATGGGCATCGGTCGCAACGATCAGCGTGATGGATGGACCGATATGACCGAACAGACAGCGACCGACGACGCGTCGACCGACGCGCAGCCGCAAGGCACCGCATCCGCCATCGGTCGCGCGCTCGATCTCTGGAACAACAGTCTCGGGCGAGAGTTCGGGCCACTCTCGCGCCGACAGCGGCGCGCGCTCCTCACCCTCCACGACCTGAGCGCGGCTCGGCCAGCGGTACGCGTCAGCGATCTGGCTGAACAACTGGGAGTCACCTCGGCTGGGGCGACTCGCATGCTCAGCAAGCTGGAGGAGTTCGGGTTCATCAGTCGCTTCCGCGAACCGGAAGGGGATCAGCGCGAGGTCTTCGTAGGTCTGACCGAGTCCGGACGTCATGCACTGCGGCAGGCCAACGAAGTCTATTTCGAGCGAGTCGCACGGGCGCTGAATGGACTCACCGAAGATGAGCAACGGATGCTGGCTCACCTCCTCGCCAAGCTGACGAACGACCACATTCGTTGACCATTGGGAATTGGAGAACCACTATCGTGAAATTAGAGAACAACCATGTCCGGTAATCGCGGCGGCTACGGCGGTGGTGGAATGCATCGCACTCCGGGGCTCGGCGGCGTCTGGCAGCAGCAGCGCGCACTCCGTTACCTCAAGACCGGCCCGCCCCGCAGCGCGCGCCGCACGTTCGCCCGCGTCTGGCAATACGTCCGCAACTATCGCCGCCGCTTCCTCGCGGGCACCTTACTGATGCTGGCCGGGGTCGCCGTCGGTGTCATCCCGCCCCTCCTGATCCGGCGGCTGATCGACGACGCCATCCCCAATCACAATTTCCATCTGGCCCTGATCCTGGGAGCCGGGATGCTGCTCGTGCCGTTGAGCAGCGCAATACTGTCGTTGGGACAAAACTTCCTGGCGTCAATCGTGGCGCAGGGGATCATCGCCGATCTGCGGCAGAAGCTCTACGACCACACGCAATCGTTGGGAATCGATTTCTTCACCTGGACACCCGCGGGCGAGATTCAATCGCGCTTCCTCAATGACGCAGGCAGCTTGCAGAACGTCCTGACGCAATCTTTCTTCGGTACATTTGCCAACCTGGTCACCGTCATCGGCACGCTGGTCGTCATGACCTTCATCGACTGGCAGCTAGCGCTGGCGGCAGCGCTGGCGCTGCCTGCCTTCGCCTTTCCGGTGCTCCACTTCGGCAAACGACGCTACGCCGCCGTCGAGCACGCCCAAGCCGCCATGGGCGATCTCTCGACCATGCTTGGCGAGACGCTCACCCTCTCCGGCGCGGTGGTCGTCAAGAGCTTTGGCACCGAGGATCGGGAATCGCGACACTTCGCGTTCCTGAACGATGCGGCTCGCAAAGCGCAGATCACGCAGATCCTCGAAGGACAGTGGCTGGTCGTGGTGGTGCAGGGACTCGCGGCGCTCGGTCCGGCTGCCCTCTACACCTACGGCGCCTACCTCGTCATCCATGGTCAGATCCAGCTCGGCACGATCGTAGCCTTCGCCACCTATCTGGCCCAGCTCTATTCGCCCGCCTCGTCTCTCGCTGGTGCCAACGCGACCTTGCTCGGCGGGTTGGCCCTCTTCGACCGCATCTTCGAGATCATCGACATCCCGCCGCGCGTGCCGGAGCCGGTTGAACCGCAGCCGCTGCCAGCCATGCCGAGTGAAGGCATCGAGTTCGAGGAGGTCGGTTTCCGCTATCCCGCCGGGCTCGACGACGAAAACCTCGGAGCTGAAGTGCTGCACGAGGTCTCCTTCAGCGCCGCGCCAGGCAGACTGGTGGCGCTGGTCGGACCGAGTGGCGCGGGCAAGACGACCATCCTCTCCCTGGCGGCACGCTTTTACGACCCGACTAGCGGCTGCATCAAGCTGGACGGCGTACCGCTGCCACAGATCGAGCGGAACGAGCTACGCGATCGCCTGGCCGTCGTAACGCAGGACGTCTTCCTCTTCCACGCAACGCTGCGCGACAACATCTGCTACGGAGCGCCGGACGCATCGGCGGACGAGCTGCAGGCGGTGGTCGAGGCGGCGCAGCTGAGCGACCTGGTCGAGCGCCTGCCCGAGGGGATCGAGACGGTCGTCGGCGAGCGCGGCTATCGGCTTTCGGGAGGCGAGAAGCAGCGCGTCGCCATCGCTCGAGCACTCCTGTGCCAGGCTCCCTACCTGTTGCTCGACGAAGCAACCAGCTCGCTCGACTCGCAGGCGGAACGTCGCATCCAGCTCGCGCTGGAGCGACTGATCCATGGCCGGACCGTGATCGCCATCGCACACCGGCTCTCGACGATTCAGCGAGCGGACCAGATTCTGGTCGTCGAGCGTGGGCAGATCGTCGAACGCGGCACGCACGAGGAACTGCTGCGGCAGTCTGGGCTCTACCAGGAGCTCTACTACGCCCAGTTCGCGTCGGAAGCTGAACAGAGCGAGGCCAGTCTGGACATCGTCGTGTGACGCCGTGACGTCGCGAGCGGCATGCGTGTTGCGTTCACCCGGACAATGAGCCGGCGTCTGGCCGGCTCGTGAATCTCGGGAGCAACACATGTCACATCTCAATGGATCAGATTCGGGCGACGGACTCGCCATGAGCGCCGCCACGCTCGGATTCGTCGCCGGTCTCCGCACGCAGGTCCCCATTTCTGCACTCGCCAAGGCCGCCAAGAACGGTGATTTCGCCGCACGAGCCGATGGGCCGCTGCAGTACCTTCACTCCCCCTGGACAGGTCCGGTGACGGACGTGATGGCGGTAGGCGAGTTTATCGCCGACAAGCTGCCATTCGTCCCGAGCCGCATCAAGCCGCTCCCACTGGCTGGGCGGGGCTTCATCGGTGGCGTGGCGGGCGCGGCCATCTTCAAGAACGCGCATCGTTCGATCCCCATGGGGTTGCTGATCGGTGCGGCCGCGGCCACCGCCGGGTCGTTTGCCGGATACCACGCCCGCTCGTTTCTCGCCAATCGGACCGGCCTACCGGACCTTGTGTTCGCACTGGCCGAGGATGCGGTGGCCATCGGTCTTGGCCGCCTGGCAATCAAGCGCTATATCGGCAACTAGCCCGAACAGGCCGGCCACGTAACCGTGCACGACGTTGAAACGAGCTGAGCGTACGCACGCAAATGTAGGGGCGGTCCCTCCGTGGCCGCCCTTCGGCCGCAAGGCCGACGACCGTACACGGAAACCCAAATTAATCGTCAATGACCATGATCACACCCGGGGTCGGGCAGACGTAGAACACCGCCTGCCTATCCAGCTGTCTCCTCGAAGGCCGGTTTCCTTCGCCCTCAGCCATTCCATCCATGCTCATTTCGCCCGCTCTCACGCCACTTACCAACGCTTATGTGCGTGGTAAGTGGTTGGTAAGTCCCGGCTGCTAGTCTCTCCTCAGCAAAGACGCTACCGCGCAATCATATCGGCGGTACGCATTGCAGCGTTCACAGCGGCTCAACCCACACCACCCTCAAATAACGCCCAAGTAACGCTCGAATAACGCTCGCTTTCTATAGTGTGCCCGTCGGCAAAAAAGACTACGTCCATGCGCGGCCTGACGCCGTTTTCCGGTTCGACCAGTTATTGCGAGCTACGGCAGGCGAACGTGACGGTTGCGGAGCGGAGGTGAGAGGGAACGGCGTCGAATAGACGATCCTCGCGGATTGGGTCGAGACGGTAATCAGCCTAAGGAGCTTTGTCCATATGCCAACTGCACTAACGCTCAACTTGTCGGTAAATGGCGTGCAGCAGTCGATCGACGTGGCCGACGGTGCCGAGCCGCTTCTGTACGTCTTGCGCAATCAGCTCGGACTGAAAGGCCCGAAATTCGGTTGCGGTGTGGCGCAGTGCGGCGCCTGCACCGTGCTGGTCGACGGCGTCATCACGCGATCCTGCACCACGAAGCTGAACACCGTGAAGGACGGTGCGAATGTGACGACGCTCGAAGGGCTGGCGAGCTCCGGATCGCCGCATCCTCTGCAGCAGTCCTTCATCGATCAGCAGGCAGGACAATGCGCCTACTGCGGCAACGCCATGATCATGGGCGCTCTCGGATTCATACAGGGGCGCATCGACGCAGGCAACCGTGACGTCCCGAGCGAAGAGGAGATCAGGCAGTTCCTCTCTGGTGAAGCTGAGGGATCGACGTTCGTCTATCTCTGCCGCTGTGGCTCACACCCTCGTATCGTCCGTGCCATTCAGCAGGCAGCGAAGGAGATGCTCTGATGACGTCCACCATCTCACGACGGCAGTTCCTCTCGCGAGCCGGAACCCTGGCGGTCGCCTTCAGTCTCGCCCCGATGCTGGGCCGCATCTCCGTTCCCGGCGCGTTGGCGGCGGACACTCCCGCCAACGCGGACATGGCGGTCGATTCCTGGCTGGTGATCGGTGCGGACAGCAGCGTCACGATCTATAGCGGCAAGGTGGAGCTCGGCACCGGTGTGGAGACGGCGCTGATGCAGATCGTGGCCGAAGAGCTCTCCATCGGCTTCGATAAGATCACGTTCATTCAGGGTGATACCTCGCTCACTCCGGGAGACCAGGGTTATACCGCCGGCAGCCAGACGATTCAATCAGAAGGTCCGAAACTGCGCGTGGCCGCGGCAACCGCCTTCCAGGCGCTCCGCTCACTGGCGGCGCAGCAGATCGGCGTCTCGGAACACGCACTGCGGGCGCGAGACGGAATGATCGGCATCGGCCATAACCTCAATCGGGCGCTCAGCTACGGCGATCTGCTCGGTGAGCAACAGATCCAGCTCGCGTCCGACCCGAGCGTCGCGGTCAAATCTCCACGCGACTATGAACTGGTCGGAACGCCGGTGGCGCGTGTCGATCTGCCCGACAAATTCATGGCGAATTTCAGCTACGTGCAAGACGTCGAAGTTGACGGCATGCTGCACGGGCGCGTGGTGCGCCCGGCGGGACGCAACGCCACCTTCGTCAGCCTCGACGATTCCGCCGCCAAAGCCGTGCCCGGTTTCGTGCAGGTGGTGCGGAACCAAAACTTCGTCGGCGTCGTCGCCACCGACGAGTGGGCCGCGATTCAAGCGGCGAAAGCGCTCAAGGTTACCTGGGAGCAGGGCGCACCGCTGGCCGCCGAATCGAGTCTCCCGCAAGCGCTGCAGGATGCGTCCAACATCTATCAATCCGGCCCGACTACGTCTGACGTCGGCGACGTCGACAACGCCAAGTCCTCGGCCGACACGATCCTGAACGCGACGTACTCCACCCCGTTCCAGATGCACGCCTCGGTCGGGCCTTCCTGCGCTATCGCCGACGTGCGTGACACTCCGGACGCCAACGGCGTGCAGGCGACGGTCTGGTCCGGCACGCAGGGGGTCTACCCACTGCGGGGGGCGCTCGCCGACCTGCTCGGACTGGATGCCGACGCAATCCACGTCATCTACGTCGAGGCGGCGGGCTGTTACGGCCACAACGGCGCCGACGACGTGGCAGCGGATGCCGCGTTGATGTCGCAAGCAGTCGGAAAGCCAGTGCGGGTGCAGTGGATGCGCCAGGATGAGCACGGCTGGGAGCCGCTCGGGCCGGCCATGATCCATCAAATGCAGGGCGGTCTCAACACCAACGACCACGTCGCGTTCTGGGAGCATGAGGTCTGGACGCCGACCCACTCGACCAGACCAGGCGGCCACGCCGGAAACCTGCTGGCCGGGCAAGAGGTTGGCTTCCTGCCGCCCGCTCTTGGCTCGCAGGCACGCACCGGCGGGCGCAATCAGCCGGTCAACTACGCCTTCAACAATATGCGCGTGACCGAGAACGGCGTCGCCAATTTCTCCATGACGCAGGGGACCGATGGCAAGTCGCAGACGTCATCCCCGTTGACCTATATCTTCCCACGCACATCGGCGCTGCGCAGCCTCGGTGGATTCTCCAACAGCTTCGCCAACGAGTCCTTTATGGATGAGCTGGCCGCGGCGGCGGGTGCCGATCCGTATGACTTCCGCATGCGCTATCTGCAGGATCCACGAGCGCGTGCGGTGATGCAGGCCATGGCCAAGCAGGCCGAGCTGAACAAAGCCAAGCCGCAGGCGCCGGATGGCCTGCTGAGCGGTCGCGGCATCTCGTACTTGCAGTACGAGAATACGCTCGCCTACGTGGCGGCCGAGGCCGAAGTGCAGGTCGACCCTGCTACTGGTGTGGTGCAGGTGACGCGCGTGGTGGTGGCACACGACTGTGGGCAGATCATCAATCCGGATGGGCTCACCAATCAGATCGAGGGGAACGTCATCCAGTCGATCAGCCGCACCTTGAAGGAGGAGGTCAAGTACGACGCCAACGGCGTGACCAGCGTGGTTTGGGCGCAAAACCAGTACTTTCCCAACGCCGACCAGGCTTACCCAATCCTGCATTTCAGCGAGGTGCCTGAGGTCGAGGTCGTTCTTCTGGACCAGCCCAACGAAGCGCCATGGGGGGCGGGCGAGCCGGTCACTGAGGTGATCCCAGCCGCCATCGGGAACGCCGTCTTCGACGCCACCGGCGCCCGCCTGCGCACGCTGCCGCTCACGCCCGATCGCGTGCTGGCAGCGCTTGGGTCGAGCTAGTTGAGAGACAAGGGCCGCTGGGGGCGGGGCCGCGATTTAGCGGCTCGCGCCCCTGACCCGCACGAAAACCGCTGCACAGGCGGGCGTAGCCACCAGCCCAATGATAGCCAGCGTCAGACAGCCACAGGGGCAGCCCATGCGTCGGCCGGGTCCATAAGGACGCCGCCAGTATGGGCGTCTCATCATGCGACCTCGTGGGAAAGGCCGTGGACCAAAGCGGCCCGGCCCCCAACGTCGCGCCAGAACCTGATTCTCCATCATCGATGACCATCTCTCCGAATCGCGTCACCAACTCGCGTGAATGGTGATTGAACACGTAGTCCGGTAGTCACTCGCCGTTCGCCCAGGACTGAAGATCCTGGGCTAGTCTAGACGAAACCCGTTGAAACGGGTTGAACGTACGCGCGAGAACGTAAGGGCTGACCCCTGTGTCTGCCCTCCGGCCTCTTACCAGAAAGCCTGATTTGCCACCCAACTACTTCGTCAATAGCCATGGACACGAACTGGCATTGACGACGCCATCATCGCGCTGTTTTCAGCCTACACGCCGATTGTAAACGGATGATCATCGCCTGAATGGCGCTTCAATCTCCGGTTACACGACGCGGAACGACCCTCTGACAACCTGCATTCAGCACAACACAAACGTAACTGTTCGCGAAACTCCGCTTAACCATTCGTGCGCCTCATGGCCGTAGAGTGAAGTCAGGAGGCATCACATGAACGCTCAACTCGCACCCGCAACCTCACCGAGTGAAGATGCCGGACGTGATCCGCATTGGGAGACACGTCGATTGATTCTGCAGCAGGGAGTCCAGCCGAACTTGACCATGCAGTACACGACGCTCAAGAGGTTGTACCGGCGCGGCTGGCCACTCTCAGTCCGAAGGACCCCATCCGCGCACCGAGGCTAGATACCGTTCCCCGCCCTCCACCCAAACACAGTCACATGGCACCGCAACCAGGATCGTTGATGCCGGTCGACGATCCTGTGCTGCGTGTTCGCCACACTCGGATATCCGCGTCGCGTTGACAGACCGTGAGTGTTACGTATAGTACCGGTACGTTCGCGGGCGACGCAAAGCGGGGAGCGTCCGTGAACGATCGCCGGTTATCCGGTTAGAAAGCGCTCGAGGGAATTCGTGACCGAGCCTGCCTCACAGGCACGCGGAGACCATCGCTTGTTAGACGCATCCGGCATCGACGCGGCTCTTCACGCTCTGGCGGAACAGATCGCCGCTCAATTCGGCGAGGCCGACAACCTCTGCCTCATCGGAATACGACGCCGGGGAGACGTGCTGGCCGGGCGACTGCGCACCCGACTCGGACACATGCTGAACGCCGACGTCCCCATCGGGAGCCTGGACATCACCCTCTACCGGGACGACTTCGACAGCATGAGCCGCGACCCGGTCATCAGCCAATCCGACATCCCCTTTCAGCTCGATGGACGCAGCGTGATTCTGGTCGACGACGTGTTGTTCACCGGACGGACCGTGCGAGCGGCGCTCGACGAGATCCTCGATCTGGGCCGCCCGGCGCGCGTGGTACTGGCAGTCCTCATCGATCGCGGCGGACGCGAATTGCCAATCGCCGCCGACCTGATCGGGCAGCACGTCGAGACCGCCGACGGAGACGAAGTGCTCGTACTCCTCAACGAAACCGATGGCAGCGATGCGGTGATCCTGCGTCGAGCGGGCGACTGAAACGCATGAGCGAGCCAACCAACAGCCCACGAATCGACGTCGACCCGAGCCGCATCGAAGCGAATCTGCGCGCCTTCGCTCGCATCGGCTATAGCCGCGACGGCGGCATGAACCGCCTGGCCTTCTCGCGCAACGACCTGCGCGCCCGCCAATATTTACTGCACGTCCTGCGCAATTTAGGAGCGTCCGCACGCATCGACGGCTTCGGCAACGTCTTCGCGCGCATCGAAGGGAGCTCGCCCGATCTGCCGCCGCTGTTGGTCGGTTCGCACCTGGACGCCGTCCCGGCCGGTGGTCGCTTCGACGGATCAGTCGGGGTCGCCGCGGCGCTCGAGGTCCTCTCGGTCCTGCACGAAGAGGACATCGTCCCGCGCCATCCGGTAGAGCTCGTCTCCTTTGCCTGCGAGGAATCGAGCCGCTTTGGGCGCGGCACGTTGGGGAGTGGGGTCGTGGCGGGCGTCTTCGATCCGCACGAGGTACTCAACCTGACCGATGCACACGGCAACCGGCTGGAGCGCGTGCTGCAACGAGCTGGACTCGATCCCAGCAAATTGGCCGAGGCGCGCCACACGCCTGGAGACTACCTGGCCTATCTGGAGATGCACATCGAGCAGGGTCGGGTGCTGGAAGAGGCCGGGGCGGTGGTCGGGGTAGTCGAGGGGATCGCCGCGCCAACCCGCTTCCGCGTCCACGTCGAGGGACAGGCGGACCACTCCGGCGCCACGCCCATGACGCTCCGCCGCGACGCATTGACCGGCGGCGCCGAGATCATCCTGGCAGTTGAGCGACACGCCCGTTCGGCTGGAAACGTGGTCGGGACCGTGGGTGTGGTGACCGTTGAACCGGGCGCGATGAACGTGGTGCCCGGAAGAGTCACGCTGGCGGTCGACGTCCGCTCCATCGACGGCGAGGCCAAGGCGAAAGTGGTGGGGCTGATTCGGGATGACATTGAGGAGATTGCCCGGGCGCGCGATCTCGAGATCGACGTCGAGCTTTTGACTGACGAGGAGCCAGTGCGGCTCGACCGCCGCGTCATCGAGACGCTTAGTCGCATGAGCGCGCATCGGCAGGTTCCATCTCTGCGCATCATGTCGGGCGCCGGTCACGACGCCATGCACATCGCCCGCCTCTGCCCGGCCGGGATGATCCTGGTGCCGAGCCGCAACGGCATCAGCCACCATCGTGACGAGTGGACCGAACTCGAACACGTCGTGGCCGGGACGCAGGTCTTCGTCGACGCCGCCCTCGAAATCGCGACGAACGGCCTCCCGCGCGATTGAGGAGTTCCACCATTGGAGCAGGTTGCAGAAGGATTGCCCAATGGACCAGCAGCTGGGCGTCATAAATGTCGCCCCTACGGAGAACAATCGTAGGGGCGACATTTATGACGCCCTTCGGATTCAACAGCACTCCCTAGCTCTTGTCCATGTGCGCACGCTCTGAAAAATGCTCTAGGCGGCCATGGTGGCAAACCCACTCTGATCACCCACCACTCTCCGCGTTCTTGAATCGATTGCACTGCGCGTCACATTTCACGTCGCTCCCTCGTTGTATAAGGTGATGGGTGTGATGTAGAGGGGACGGCGCTTGGGCATGTCGCGCGAACTGACCGAGCCAGACCGTGCGGGGATTGATTCCCCGAGCGACGAAGCTGTGCTGGTTGAGGCCGCCAAGGTGGATGGCGAAGCGTTTGCACGTCTGTACCAGCGCTATCGCCTGCCCATCTATCGCTATTGCCGCGCCAGATCACGCACCGACGAGGACGCCGCCGATCTGGCCCAGCAGGTCTTTCTCAAGGCGTTCGAGGCCATCCCGCGCTATGAGAACCGCGGCCTGCCCTTCAGCGCCTGGCTCTACCGGCTGGCACACAACGCCGTTATTGATGCCGCCCGCCGTCCCGATCCACCGCCACCCCTAGAGGCAGTTTCAACACCCAACGAACCCGAGGCCCTCGTGCTGGAGGCTGACTCGCTGCTTCGCTTTCAACAGCTCATCGAACCACTCTCCGAAGAGCGACGGCACCTCCTGACGCTGCGTTTCGTGCTGGAGCTTCCGACCGCGGAGATCGCGGGCATCCTCGGCAAACGGGACACGGCGATTCGCTCGCAGCTCAAACGCGCTCTCGCATCTCTGAAGGAGCAGCAGCATGGCCGATAGAAACGAGCTCATCCAGCGCTACAGCGACCTGCTCGACTCGGAGCTCGACGACGACGAACTGCAGGCAGTCGCGCTACTGGACGCCGCCGCCGCTCCGTACCGGCAGATCGAGCCGCCCGTCAGCCTGGATCGTGCGGTCGAGCGATTCGTCCGCCAGCGTCGAGCACCCGCACTGAACGGCGCCTCCATTGAACCGGTTCCATCTGAAACAGCACGTTACTCATCTAGTCCGTCCCGCCTGCCAACGCGAATGCGCACCGGCTGGCTGCGCCAGGGACTCGGCATGGTGGCGGCAGTTCTGGCCGTCGCGCTCCTGGCAGGCGTCCTTGCGGTCACGTTCCGCAACCAGGGAGGGGACCAGCAAGGCGGATTGGGTGGAGGCGCGACGGCTACGGATGCTGTGGCCGTGCCGACTCCGGACGCATCGGGTCAGTACCATAACCTGTCCTTCGCCCAGGCACAGCAAATTGCGCCGTTCCACCTAGTGCAGCCGGCGTGGGTGCCCTCCTATCTGGTAAGTAACGGTATCGATGCAAGGGTACGCCGAACGCTGGAAACGCCCAATGGCACGCCAGCCATCCAACCAGCTAGTCCAGAGGCCATTGATTCCGTCTCATTCGCGTTCGGTCCTCGCGTCAGGGACAACGGCGCCGTGGTCATGATTCAGGAAACACCAGATTCAGTTTCGTTTGGAAGCCCTCCACAAGACGCGGTTATGTCGACTTTAATGTTGGTAGGTCAGACGATCACGAAATTCGAGTACGACTCGAATCTTCCTATTGCTGGATACCAATGGAGAGACCAGGGAACGGGCTTCGAGCTGAAGGCATACCTTGACGGTCAACTCACCGAGCAGGACGTCGAACACATGATTGCTTCGATGCTAGAGCAGAGCAACGAGCAGGAGACAGCGTCCACCACCGTTTCAGTCCCAGCCACGCCAAACCCATCAGGTGCCTCTTCGTTCACCTTCGAAGAAGTACAGCAACTCGCCCCGTTCTACGTCGCTCAGCCCACCTGGATGCCGTCGTATCTTGAAACAAAATACGCCAATGTTCCCTTTGGTCCCGGGAGCGCGACGCCAGCCACGCCGGTCGTGCAAGTTACCCTCTGGTACGGCCCTCCCGTCACGGCACAACTATCGGTAGCGCGGCAATACTTTGTCGAACTATTCGAAACCGACCAGCCCTCGAGCTTCGGTTTCCCCGGTAACCCCACTCCTACGACCGTGACGGTTTCTGGACATGCGGTTGCTCGCGTTGAATATACGAATAACGGACCATATGTGAACTACCAGTGGCAAGACCAGGGAACCATATTCTCGCTCGACGCCAAGATTGCAGGTCCACTGACAGAGCAGGACATCGAGCACATGATCGCCTCAATGCTCACCCCGGATAGCGGCGCCTCAACACCGCCAGCCGCGGCCACAACCGCTTCGGGTTCTGCCGCGCTGACCCAGGCCGACGCAATCTGGAGCCAGGTCGTGAAGGCAATCAACGGCGGCATCGATCCGATACTCAAGCCCAGCCAGCTTCCCGATGGCTTCGACACGATCAAATTGGAAAGCATCACCCCGACCGATGGGTCGTTCGGGGGTCCGCCTTCCTTCGACGTGCAGTACTCGGGTCAAGGAAAGACGACTCGACATCGTGGTCGGGATGTTGGCCCCATCACTCTGCGGCTCCGGCTGCACGCAGAGCCAGATCACGGTGCGCGGCCAGCAGGCGACTGAGCAGGTCAATGACGCCGTCCAGGGGCATATCTCACTCTGGTGGAAGAGAGCCCGGCACCTGGGATGAGGCCTCCAGTCAGCCGCCGGTAGTTCAATACTGGGTATTCGCGCAGGGCCTCTCGGCCGATGAAGTGGAGCAGGTTGTTGGGTCGTTGGAGCCGGTGAGCGCCACTTCAACACCGCCGGCGCAGGCATCGCCGACGGCGTCCGGCCTTCCGGCAGCCAGTGCTCAGGGTCAATATCCCGACCTCACCGTCGCGCAGGCGCAGAGTCAGGTCGGCTTCAAGATCGTCGCGCCCAAGGACCTTCCAAATCTGCTCACCGGCAGTCCATCGAGCGTGCGGACTTACCACGACAGGAATTCCGGCGCCGATAGGGCCAACTATGTCGAGATGTTCTATCCGGCGGCTCCTGCTGCTTCACAGCAAGGCATTGTTCTGGTCGAGACGACGAATAACCGAGCGGTGCCCATCATCAATGGCGACGCCGTCTCCCTCGTATCGCCAGATGGCACGTCGCGAACAGCGACGATCATTCAGGGCTCAGAGGCGCGGTCGGAATAAATGGGGTCATTGTCACCCGATTTGACGTCGCCGATTCAAACGCCCGACAGACGTACTTCGTCTGGAACCACCATGGCGTGAGCAGCTACATCGAGGTGACGACGAGCGGCCAGAATACCGACTCACTGGTGGACGAATCTGAGCTCCAGCAGATGGCCGGATCAATGATCGACCAACGCCACAGCCCTTCGCTGGTTCCTGAGAGCGCTGTCACCGCCGCACTGGCGGTACTTCGTGGACTCATCCTGACCTTCATCCTGGTCGCCCTGTATCGCATGCGACGCACGATGCTGTGGGTCAAGGCGGTCTTCGCTGTCGTGGCCCTGTTCACCGTTTTCCTCTTCATTGACGGCATCGTAAGCGGCCCGGCGATTGCCGATGTGGGGCTCGTCGGCGGCGCCACGTTGGTGCTCGGCGCGTTCCTGCTCTATGAACGATGGCGCCATACGCCGAGTCAGGTGACCAATTGAGAGGTCACAGGCACGAGATCCACGTGGCTGATCCAGCCAGCGCAGGTAGATCGGAGAGCACCGCCATGCGGCGCAAAGAACTCGTCGGGATAGTCGTCGCCTGTGTGGCCGTCGCTCTTCTGGCGGGTGTGCTGACGCTCGCCTTTCGTGATCGAGGACAGAACCAGCAGAGCGTCCTCGGCGGTGGCGCGACTTCGACCACGCCCTCTGAACTGCCCATGACCGTCACGACGGATGGGGTCGCGGTGACGTTGGAATCGATCCAGATCAGTGGCAACAACACCCGCATCGACTTCAGCGTGCCAGTACCAGCCGACCTCACGACTGTTGATGGACGCAACGTGATCGCCTTCAATCCATCGATGGACATCGAGATCGATGGGACGGCCGTCTCGCCACACGGTTGGACGAACGCGGGAATTGGGCAACACAAGGAAGGAGAGACCGCAACGTCGTTCTGGTTTGTCCTTGGATCGCCGCTCAAATTGGATGGGAACCCGACCATTTCGCTCAAGCAATTCGATTGGGTACCTGCATCTGGTACGACTCAGACTGTCAAGGGACCGTGGACCTTCAAAATCACGCCGGGCATGCTTGCGAGTCAGGTGCGGCCGACGCCCAATTCGCAGGGCGACTACTCCGGCCTGACTGTTGAGCAGGCGCAGCGCCTGGTCGACTTCCCGATTGTCGAACCGTCTCCTCTTCCGGATATGCTGTCGCGTCAGGAGTTCAACACGTTCGTCTCGACCGTTGCGTCGAACGGCCCCGCCGGACCAAACCTCATCACGCAGATTTATACAATGAAGCAGAACATCGAACGGGGCGTGAAACTGCAAGAAACGACTGTTGAGACCGCCCAACCCTCGCTGCAAGGCAAAGGCATCAGATCAGTAATCACACAGAACACGCCGACCATCATGCCTCTGGGCGACGTCTCTCAATCGACGCTCTCGATCGACGACACAACGTCATCAAAATCACGGGGACGACATCTGGTACCCATGTCGTCTATTTCACGTGGACGACGAGCGGAATCTACTTTGCTATGTCGGCCACCACCGATGCCCAGATAACCGAGGGTCTCGTACAGAACATGGTCACGTCGATCATCGAACATGCGAGTGCCAACGCCACTCCGGCGACCTCCGCGGCGACGCCACTACCCATGACCTTCGAGCAGCTAAAGCAGGCAGTGCTGTTCTACGTCACACAGCCCACCTGGTTGCCGCTGTATCTGATCGCGCAGGGCGGCGACACCGCTCCACACAGTGACCCGGGACATCCTCCAATCCCGATCCAGGGCATCGCGCTGTACTACGCACCAACGGAGCCGAACCAACATTTCAGCCTCGAGATCGATGAGTTTGTGGAAGGCATGGATGTCCAGATCCCTGGACCCACCACGACAACCTCGCTGAACCTCGCCGGTCACACCGTTTCGCGAACGAAATCGGACAATCCCAACAGCGTTGAGATCTTCAAGTGGCAGGATCACAGCACGACGTTCCTCATCAGAGCTCAAATCTCCACCCCGCTGACCGAGCAGGACGTCGAGCACATGATCGCCTCGATGCTGACCCAGCCGAGCAATTGACGAGCAACACCGATAGGAGCGTGTGATGCCAGCGTTTCTCTACCTATCGGAAATAACCAAGGGGATAGGGAGACCGCAGAGTGCTTAAGCTTACGTGGAACGCTATCTCTCGCCGATGGTGGATCGCTCCGCTGCTACTGGTTCTCGTGGCAGGGGTGGTGACGATACGAGACCATCGCACCCTCGACGCGTTCATGCTGCTCTATTGGGCATTCGTGCTCTTCGTGCCGTTCGCGGCCGTATTCGGACTCGTGATCGGCGTGCTCGCATCGCTGAGCGTCATACCAGACCGGCATCGGCTGACGATTTGCATCCTCGCGGCATACGTCGTGTTCGCGGTCTACATCGGTCTGTTCGCATACCTCTTCTTACCGGCCCACTACATCCTTGGATGGAATCACGCACGCTACATGGCGGATTCGCTCTGGCAGATGCACGGCGAGGAACTTCTTTACGCCGATCCCAAGGTCTCCCACGATCCGGCTCGCTATGCCGCCGTCATGGACCGCATCTGGCACGATCGGATGATCTTTCTGTCACTT
This sequence comes from uncultured Chloroflexia bacterium, assembly GCA_963815715.1. Lineage (GTDB taxonomy): Bacteria > Chloroflexota > Chloroflexia > Thermomicrobiales > Thermomicrobiaceae > CALAGB01. The sequence goes on from CAWFHU010000003.1 coordinate 1,122,314, forward strand.
TGGGGCTCAATAACCGCTGCCGTCGGGTTGGCGTTCGGTTTGGCCCTGACGTCCGTTCGAAGGCTCAGAAGCGCCTAGGACAGCGAAGCCGGATGTTCTCACGCACAAACTCGCAAGCATTTCATATTGCCATTCAAGCTATTATAGGAGGGGGCGTGTTTATGAGAGGAAGCGACGATGGGATTCATTTTGATCGTGTTGGGATTGATCGGGGCTGGCCTGACGGTCGTCTCGTCGACACTCATGCGACGCCGCCGACGCATTAACGGCGACCGAGCGAGCGACTACCGTCCGGAAGAGATGGACGTGCAATCATGCCCGCCGTTTTTCTAGATCCGACCGATTGGATGTTTGCGCTCGTTCAGCAGCAAAGCAGCGCGCTGCCTGAGATCGCGTCGCCTGGAACGGTTGCAGCGTCATCGAAGAAACCGATGTCTGTCGCGCAGACATCGGTGAATGGCGGCTGCTGACAAGACGGTTTAGTATCTTGTCTACGATCGCCCGGGAGTAAACTCGCCGGGCTACAAAGAAAAAGTCCACTGAAGGGACTGCAAGAAGGGGGCAGCCGTGCCGTGGTCACGCCTGTTCTATCACCTGGTCTGGTCGACGGCGGATAGAGAGCCGATCATCGACTATGCGCGAGAAGAGTTAATCCATTGCCATCTGCGAGAGGCCGCAAAACGCCATAACATCATCGTTCACGCCATTGGCGGCATCGAGGACCACATCCATCTCGCCGTCTCAATTCCATCAGCCCTCGCCGTTGCCACGGCGGTCCAGCGCATCAAAGGTGGCAGTTCCCGAGCGATCAACGAGACGTTGGGACAAGAGTTTCGTTGGCAAGCCGAATACGGCGTCGATACATTCTCGAAGCGACATCTGAAGGACGTGGTCGCCTACATCTCCAACCAACGCAAGCACCACGCGGATGGCTCGTTGTGGCTGTCAATTGAACCGCACGGCAATCAACCAACGTGACGACGTTCATCGTGAGATGGTCCCTCGAGTCCCTTCAGTGGACTTCGCTTTTGTAGCCCGGCGAGTTTACTCCCGGGCGAACGCGGTCGCATCTCCGGTCTAAACCGTCAAAGACCATTTCTCCCGGGCGATCTTAGTCGCACCTCCAACGCAAGTTGTTGGCAGGTCAACTCCGCGCGAGAACCGGATGCAGGCCATCGCACCTCGTAATGACCAGCCGTCCCGAGCAAGCGCTGAATGCATCTCCTCCAACATCCTCACCCACCCCGCCTGTAACACCTTCAGCCGAACTTCCGTTGAGAGGGATAGAGAGGAGCGGCGGCGATCGTGGGGGATGACCTGATCCGCAGAGCGCAGCAAGGGGACCGGGACGCGGTCGAGTCCCTGTTTCGGCGTGAGTGGCAGCCGGTCTATCGCCTCCTCTATCGCACGCTGGGCAACCGTCATCAGGCAGAAGACCTGACGCAGGAGGTCTTCATCCGGGCCCTCTCCTCGCTGGATCGCTTCAAGCAGCGATCGACCCCCTTCGCCGGTTACTTAGCCGTCGTCGCGCGCAACCTGTTGCGGGACGAATGGCGCAAACGCGGGCTGCGGCTGACCGCCCTGGACGCCGCCGATACCGTTCCATCAGCGTCCGATGGACCCGAACGCGCCGCATTGGCGGGCGAGGAGGGGTCACGCGGATCGAAGCGTTGCTCGCCACGCTACCCACCGATCACCAGCAGGTCGTTCGACTGCGCGTCCTCGAAGGACGGCCAACCGACGAGGTCGCCAGCATCATGAATCGCAGCCCAGGCGCGATACGCGTTCTGCAGCACCGGGCCATTGCCATGCTTCGCACCCAGCTTCGAGAAGGGACCCGAGGATGACGCCGGAACAGGAGATCATCGCGCTCGATCGATTCATCGATGGGTTTTCCGTCGCGGATGACGACCAGTCTGACGTCGAGGACCTCATCGCCGTGGTGAGCGAGATCCGCCGTCTTGATGAGCCGGAGTGGCCCGATGCCGACTTCCCCGCCGAAGCCTCCAGCCACGTCGCCGACGTTCTGCGAAGCAGAGCCAACCAAGGAGCGGCCCCGGCTCCAGCACATTCGTTGACGTCATACACCAACGGCCACCCGTTGCACCTGCCCGAGACGCATCCAGCACGCGAACCACGTGTACGACTTCTGCGTCACCGCCATTTCCGCGACGTGGCGCAAACGGCTGCGGCAATCCTCGCCGTGCTGCTGCTGGCTGGCATGCTGGCCGTCGTCTTCCAGAACCAGACTGGCAGCCACCAGGGCGGTCTTGGTGGCGCGGCGACGCCGACTCCGTCGTCAATCACGGACCCCTCACTGAGCGCACTGCAAGCAGAAGCGGGTTTCCAGCTCTACGCACCAACCTGGCTGCCGGACGGCTGGACGCTACAGTCGACCGATCAACCGATCAACATCGGTGGATACAGTCAGGTCGATCTTAGATATACCGACAAGGGTCAGACGCAAGGCATCGCCATCTCGGAATCGTGGCCATTACACCTGGATTCGCTGAGCCTCCCGCCAGCTGTTGCTCGCAACGCGCGGCCAATCGACCTGGGAAATGGCCGATCTGGATACGTCTTCCACGACGCCGATCTGATCCGGATTTGGTGGCAACAGGGTGACGTGGTGATCCAATTCCAGAACGGTCTTACGGGCCCGCAGGCGCCGCCGGACAGGCTGATCACCGAAGACGAAATCACCCGCATCGCGAAATCGATGATGCCGGTGACCCCAGCGCAGACGCAGGGTACGCCCACCGCGTCTGGTTTGCCGATGACCGTAAACGCCAACGGAATCGCGGTGACGTTGGAGAACGGTAGAAGTGGGACCGAACACGATCCTCGACTTCTCGGTGAAACTGCCATCCGAGCTCGCCGCGCAGTCGGGTCTTTCCGTTCAGAGCCAGAGACCAGTCCAGTTGTTGACCGTCAACGGTCTACCAGCAGATACGAAAGATCCAACGTTTGAGATCGCATCACACTCGCCTGGGAACCCAGTGGCCTCGTTTGCAGCCGTCTAAAGCACGACTGCTCCGCAGAACGCGACGCTGACGATCACGCTACTGAGCCTTCCCTACGTCGCCGCACCCTCGAGCACGTCTACGTATGACGGACCGTGGACCTTCGTGGTCACCCCGGAGATGCGAGCGACGCCGTCAGTCACCCCCAACACCTCGGGCTACTACGACCGGATCAGCATTGCGCAGGCACAGCAACTGGTCGATTTCACGATCGTCGAGCCCAGCTCGCTACCGAGCGAATTGACGCACATCGACTCCGACGCCATGGCAGGCAAAATCCTGCCAACGTCAGCCACGAAGGCCGACATCGTCACGCTCGATTATCCAACGAGCGATCTCACCAATGCGGTCACGGTGTCCGAAACCAAGCTGAGTACCGCCATGCCGTTCGTGCAGAAGAACACGCTCCACTTGACCTCGATCGACGGCACCACCGCGCAGGTCCAACTGAGCCAATGGACCCAGACTAGCGTGTCGATAGGTGGCGTGGTCATGACGAAGCTGGATACGGTTCAGCAAGAGTCACACGCCCTCTACTACACCTGGCAGCAAAACGGCGTCTACATCGCTGTCAGCGCTCAAATAAAGGGACAGGTAACCAACACGCTCATGGAGCAACTCATCGCGGCGATGGTTGGGCAGGGAAACGCGGCGGTGCCACAGGTATAGACATCCCCAACCAGCAACGATGCTCTGCAACCTCTACTCACGCCGTCGGCCAAACTTCCCTCAAACGAATCAGCGTCGCAGTGGGCCATCGATTACACCGCCCCGTCGGGCGGCCCCGCACCGAAGGTCGATCAGGTGCGGCTGATGACCTTTGCCGACGCGATGAATCAGCCGGATGCCGACAAGAGTTGGACAGGTGCGTCCCAGAACCCGGCCGAGCCGGACGCTCCCGTTTGGGTCGTCGAGGTTGAGGGCGCGAACCCCATCTGGGTGTGTCCGTTTGCGTATATGCATTGCGATCTCACGCACATCGAGATCGTGGTAAATGCGGAAACCGCGCAATTCGTCGCGATGTACCTGCCGTCTGCAAGCCTCGGCCCGCCGACCTCATAAAGCATGGGGCAACTATCCCATGTGCTGACGGCCGCTAACCACGCTGCTCGGGTGACGAAACACAACGTTGCGCTTAAATGAACACCGGGCCTGACGGCCCACGGCCGGCACAGGTCCGGCCGCTACGTTTCCACGAAGTGGGTCGGGCTTCGGCTTCTTAGCCGTAGGTTTTCAACCCGGGACGAACGGCGGGCGAGAACGACACCATCTGCCGCCACATCTCCCCTCACCATCCACCCGTGCTACAGTGGAGATGTACGGATCAACGATGCACGTCGCCGGGCGGAGTGCGCTCCGCATCACTTCGGCGGCGAGACGAGACAGGGGGACACATGGATCAGCTTCTTCAGCAGCTTCAGCAGCGGGCCGGGCTCTCAGACGAGCAGGCGCACAAGGCGGTTGAGGTCTTCACCGAGTTCCTTGGCACCCACATGTCGGACGATCAGCTGAAATCCTTCGCCCAGCAGGTGCCGGGTATCAGCCAGTTCGCCGACAAGCTGCCTGAGGGAACGATGGACAAGCTCGGCGGCATGCTGCGCGGCTTCGGCCACAAGCCGGATTAGTCCAAAAGACAATCGCCACCCGAATCGGGTGGCGAGAAATCTTCGAATTCGAACGGCGGCAGGTCCGCCGTTTGGTCTTGTTCGGCTAGCTCTCCGGGCTGGCAGCCAGTTTTTGCTGCTGCTGTTGCGGCCGGATGACGCGCCAGCGGGCCGCCACGTAGGAGCCGAGCACCAGCACCGCCGCCATCAACTGCGCCGTCAAACCTTCCAAATTCGGGAAGGTGGCGAACCAAACGCCGACCCAGTCCGGCATCGGGATGCCGACGCCGGTGGTCGAGATCCAGCCGGCCTGCTGCAATTCCTGCACACTCTCGCCCACCATGACGACCAACACGCCGGCCAGCAACACGCCGGTCAAGACCAACATCTTCTTATAGGGCAGGTGGCGTTGCGCTGCAAACGTTAGGACCGCGACGATCCCCGACAGACCCAGGCCGATCAGCACACCGCCCAGCACTGTCGTGGTGTCGGAGCGCAGTCGCAAGCTCTGCAGGAAGAGGACGATCTCGAAGCCTTCTCGGTAGACCGCGCTGAAGCCGAGCATTGCCAGGCCGAACATCACCGCGCGAGTGCGCTTCTCGCCCGACTGCATAATCTCGCGGCGGCGTCGATTGTGGTGGGCGATCCAGCCGGTCCAGTAGATACGGTGGAAGAACCAATTCATGACGATGAGTAGGACGACGATAGCCAGCAGGCCAGTGGCGGCCTGAATATCGAGCGCGGGTGCATTGATGGCGGAGATGATGGCGACCACGATGAACCACGTGGCGATCGACGCCAGGAAGGCGACGCCTGAGCCTGCGGCAATCGGCTTCCACTTCTCTCCCGGCTGGCGCATCAGGCTGGCAGTGATGGCGGCCAGCACGAGAATCGCCTCGAGTCCCTCGCGGAAGACCAGGATGCCGCTCTCGACGATGACCGACGTCGGGCTCAGGCCGTCCTTGGTGGGATCGGGCGCGCCCTGCAGCGCGAAGGCTTGCCAGATGATGGTTCCAACCACGACCGACGCCGAGAGGCCGATCAGAAGCGGCAGCAACCACCGGCGTCGGATGGCGGCGCCTGATTCAGTCATGTATCCTCCACCCCAAGGAAACCATTCTCCTGTGCGTGCAACCCATGAAAGCGGGCCAATCCCGAGTCAGCAACTCGGGATTAAGATAGCGATTCAGTTCCTTGCTGTCAAGGTCACTTTCACGTCGACGCGACGACCAACACTGCAAACACCCCAGAACTTTTCGTCGAAGCCTTGTTCCTCGAGGGCCACTGCACCTCACACCGACGCACATTTCCATTAGGACAATTTCCTCATATACAGTGACGTCGCAGTGACTATGCTGTACGTGGGCGTGCTCTTGGCGCTCAAACGAGGATGTCGTGGTTGGCGTTGCCAACCTATCACAACGCAATGTATTGACTTCACAGCGCATCACTGGTGTACTTGGCGCGATGCAGCGCGGGCATTGGAGTTCACATCCATGAGACCACGAGTTCGCGGGAATGAGGTATGACGATGCCAGTCTTTTGTCAGCTTCGGATTCTCCTCGCCAGGCTCAACCTGGAGCGGGCTCGGCTCGGTCAGCCGGCCATCAGCTTGCGACGCCTGGCCCGTGAGAGCGGCGTCTCGCTCAGTACGGTCATCGCGCTGAACCGCGATCAGAGCCAGCGTGTCGATTTCGCCACCATCGATCGCCTCCTCGCCTACTTCAGTCAGTCGCTCGATGTCTCGGTCGACGACCTCCTCGTCTGGCAGCCGGGCGCTGAGCCTTCGGTCGCCGCGGCCTGACGCCATGGTTGAAGAGAACGTCGTGAGCACCCGCCCGATCCTCCCTATCGACCATCCGCTGCTGCGTAAAGTGGCCGAGCCGGTGACTGAGTTCGACCAGTGGTTGCGCGATCTAGCTGATACGATGTTCACCACGCTGCACGCCGCCGAAGGCGTTGGGCTTGCTGGGCCGCAGATCGGCCAGACCGTCCGCCTCTTCGTAGCTGAATACGAAGATCAGCGCGTCGCACTCTGCAATCCGGTCATCACGTCGAAGGATGGTGAAACGACTGGCGCGGAAGGCTGCCTCAGCCTTCCAGGCTTCGTCGGAATCGGGATCAAACGAGCCGAGCGCATCGAGGTTCAGGCGCAAGACCTGCATGGGAAGCGTGTTGAATTGGCGGCCGAGGGGCTATGGGCGCGCATTCTCCAGCACGAGATCGACCATCTGGACGGCATCCTCTTCCTCGATTACCTGGAAGAGCCGGGCAGTCTCCGTTCGATTCACACGGACGAGCTCGACGAGCGTGCCGTGAGCGAACCAGCCTCAACCGGCTCGTGACCAGCGGCTTCGTCGACGCGCTCTGGCGCTATCCGGTCAAATCGATGGGCGGCGAGTCGCTGGACGACGTCACGCTCAGCGAACGTGGACTGTACGGCGACCGCTTGCTCGCGCTCGTCGATCGGGAGAGCGGCAAAGTTGGTAGCGCCAAGCACCCGCGACGCTGGGGTCGACTGCTCGAATGTACGGCGACTTTCCTCGAGCACTACCCACCGGTCATGGTAATCACGCTGCCGGATGGCCGCAGGCTCCTCAACGGTCATCCGAATATCGACCGGGAACTCTCCAGCATGATCGGGCGCGACGTCACGCTCGCGAGTGTGCCACCGGAAGGTGCTGAGACGGAGCGGGAGTATCCCACGGTCGAGGGTCTGCCGGTGAGCGGGATGTTCTTCTCGGCGCCGATTGCTGGCGGCGCGCCAGCGGGCACCTTCTTCGACTTCGCCCCTGTGCATATCGTCACGACCGCGACGCTGCGACGGCTGAAGTTTCTCGCGCCTTCTACCGAGATCGATCTGAAGCGCTTCCGGTCGAATCTCGTCATTGCCACACCCGACGAACCGGAGGGCTTCATCGAAAATGACTGGGTCGGCCGAACCATCACAGTCGGCAATGAGGTCAGACTGCGCGTGACGGATCCGACGCCGCGGTGCGCCGTCCCAACCATGCCGCAACCAGGACTTGCGCGCGATCCGGGGCTGCTGCGTCTCATCGCACAGCACAACAGTCCGCCCATCCCCACCCTTGGCGGCGCAGCCTGGCCCAGCATCGGCGTCTACGCCGTCGTCGAGCAGGGCGGCACCATCCATCGTGGAGACCACGTCCGGATTATCACGGACTGATCGTCTTTGTACGGGCGACGCATGCGTCGCCCAGCACTCGCTCGCACCCCAACGATGCCCGCTAAGGCACCCGACGTCCCCTGCCCGTAGGGGCGAAGCTTGACTTCGCCCGGCGTCAGGCGGCAAAACCCTCCAAACGAACGCTTCACTCTCCGCTGTACGGGCGACGCATGCGTCGCCCACCTCGTTCTCCGGGCAACGATCCGCTCGGAGAGCCCAAACGCGGGAGCCGATTCAACTCCCGTTCCAGCTGGAGAGGCCAATCAGCCGCCCCGCGCGGGGGGCGACGCATGCGTCGCCCGTACAACGGAGATGGGCCTTCGGTGAAGATGGCACGCTGATGCTGCCATGGGCGAAGGCAAGCTTCGCCCCTACCAGGATTGGGACGGCGATGACCCTCGCATGAGACGAAGGACGACAGCCACGGGCTGATGTAGACTGACGTTCCGCGGAGAACGCCGAAATTGGGGCTGAGGGAAGGGACCGTCAAGTGCCGGAGCGAACCAGAATCGATGCGCGCATGATCGTGGCGTTCCAGGGTGGCGAGCATCGCCTGCTCGAGAACGGCTGCATCGTCGTTGAAGGCAACGAGATCATCCACGTCGGGCGCGACTTCGATGGCACCACCGACCACGTGGTCGACGCGCGAGATCGGGTCGTGACGCCCGGCTTCATCAACACCCATTCCCACCTGGCCGGTTCGCCGCTGGACAAATCCTTCATCGAGGACCGAGGACGACGTCAGTTCTCGATGTCCGGCCTCTCCGAAATGCTCCCAGCCCGCAGCCAGGCCATCGACCCGGAAGGGACAGAGGCCTGCGTCGATTACTCCATGGGCGAGCTGCTGCGTACCGGCACCACCACGGTGATGGAGATCGGCGGCATAGGCGATTACGTCGCGGCCGCCGCAGAAAAAGCGGGCTTGCGCGCCTACATCGCCAACGGCTACCGCTCTGGTCGTTGGCTCACAAACGACGGCAAGCGGATGGAGTATGAGTGGAACGAGGAGGCCGGCATTCAAGGCTTTCATCGTGCCGTCGAGTTCATCGAGCGCATCGACGGCCGAGCCAATGGCCGCATCAAGGGCTTCCTCTCGCCATCCCAGGTCGATACCTGCACCGAAGAGCTGCTGCGCATGAGTCGTGAAGCGTCCGATCGCATGCAGGTGCCGCTGGCGCTCCACACCAGCCAGTCGGTCTTCGAGTTCGACGCCATCGTGCAGCGGCACGGACTGACACCGGTCGAATGGCTGGAGTCGATCGACTTCCTGAGTGAGTGGAACATTCTTGGTCACGTCATCATCATCGCCGGATCGAGCTGGCCACAGTTCGCCGGAGACGATCTCTCGATCCTGGCACGCAACGGCGCGTCGGTCGCTCACTGCGTCTGGGTCTTTGCCCGGCGCGGCATCGCCATGGAGTCCTTCCCACGCTACATCGAGGCGGGCGTCAACATGACGCTCGGCACCGACACCTCGCCGCAGTCGTTGATCAGCGGCATGCGCTTCACCGCCGTCATCGGCAAGATCATGTCGCGCGACAGCGAGAAGTCGACGGCTGCCGATGTCTTCAACGCCGCCACCATCAACGGCGCCAAATGCTGCACCGGGACGACCTCGGCCGCATCTCTTCAGGCGCCAAGGCCGATCTCCTCTTCTGGGATGCTGCATCGACCTTCATGGTGCCGCTGCGCGACCCCATCAAAAACATCGTCTACAACGCCGAAGCGGAGGATCTGCGCGAGGTGATGATCGACGGCAACTGGGTGGTGCGGGAGAACCGGGCGCTCAACGTCGACCAGCAGGCGGCGAACAAGGCGCTGCAGTTCGCTGGTGAGCGCATGTGGTCGGAGATGGGTCCTGGCGACTGGGCCGGCCGCGGCGCCGACGAGCTCTCACCGCAGACGTTTCCTTCGGAAGGATTTCGAAGGGGATAGAGGGTTCCGCACCGGTCTACGGCACCACCACTTCGCAGTCGTGGAACTTGTCTTTGCTGTCGCCGGTGCCGATGCAGACGTCGTTCCCGGCGTCGCCGAAGAACTGGTCGCCGCCGCCACCGCCGACGATGCAGTCGTCTCCACCACCAGCGTGGATGTTGTCTTTACCGGCGCTGCCGATGATCAGGTCGTTGCCGTCGGTCCCGTGGATGGCGCCGTTGCCGCTGATGACGATGTAGTTCGTCAGGTCCAGAGCGGCGCATTCGGGTGGCTTGAGCTGTGCGGCCGTGACTGGAATGCTGACAGAACCGATGAGCGAAGGCTCGACGATGTTCTCCGCCGCGAAGGACCAGCCGGTCGAGGCCAGGACCAGAATCAGCAGGCCGGCAGCGAACGCGTAGCGCCAGCGTCGTAACATACGCATCATCGCAGCTCTCCCGTCACCACGCGGGAACGATTGCCAGGTTTCGCCGGTTGCTCGGCTTGCTCCTCGACCCGATAACGATAGACGATCGCGTTCTCCTGCAGGTAGTAGCGATGCACCCCTCCAGCGAACTGGTGCATGATCATGCGCTCGTCCCGGGAAGCGAGCCGAATAAGATCCTCGAATGTCTTCACGTCAATGACCCGACTCGTGTTCTCGAAGTTGGCGTCGTCCACTCGAATCAGCATGGCACCAAAGCGCGTTTGAATGCGCTCCGCCTCACCGATCCGCTTACCTCGCAACGACATGACCCCGGCAACCGCGAGACCAATGAGCGAGAGAAGCAGCGCCACGATTGAGATCACGCGCATGGTTTCGGTGGCGAATGAGAACTTGAGCAGCGTCATGCTGCTTGGCTTCGTTAGTGTGTACGGCAAAGTCCCAGCTTGGGTCGGCTGCAACACCGAGTTTTTCGTGCTGTCGCTGGAGCTCGATGGATTCAGCATCTGCAGCTCGTGCTGATCGAGGCGGAACTGCAGCGACGGCGCGAAGGAGCCGGCCAGCTTCTCGCCCGCCAACGACCCGGCGATCTGAACGTGTGGCACGATCGAGACGGTGTATTGCGTCCAGACCACGCCAGTCGACTGCTGAAACTGATCGATGACCGCGTTCACTTGCGAGAGATCGAGCGTCCCAAGTGCGATGAAGGCGTTTCCCTTGAAAGAGGACGGCGGCAGCAGCACGATGGTGCGCTTCCAGCCGGTGTTGTCGCTCACCTCGGCGTCCAGCTCGGCGGTTCCGCTCAGATTCGACGGGTGATCCGAGGTCAGGTGGTACTCAAAGCGGACGTCGACGTTGTTGGTCACCTGTGGGTAGACCGGATCGCCTGTGCTCACGGTGGCGCTGTCATAGATGGTGCTTGGGCCGCTGGCGCTATAGCTGAAGGTTCCCGCCTGCTGATAGTCAGCCGTGGCCGGGACTGAGTGTTGCAGCGGTTGCCGGAACGCGAGGAAACCAAGCGCGAGCGACGCTAACGCCACGGCCACGAGGACCGTAAGCATCGTCTGGCCATTGTCAGTTTGACCTGTCATCAGCGGTTCACGCCTTTCACCTCGTGCTCGCTCCCTCCTGCTTTGTCGCTTGCGCGATGGCCCTGTCGCCATCGGCAAGAGGAGGATGACTCCCGAGAGTGCGACCATTCCGGCGACCACGAAGCGGTTACGCAGCTTGGTGAATGGCTTCCCGATACCCGGAATGTGAAACCAGAACTTGCCGATCAGCTCCGATTGCGTTGGGTGGTACGGATCGACGAAATCGTTGTTGTCTCCCTGAAAGGTGTACGTGTCGCCGTCTTTGCCGATGATGCGATGGATGACCGGTCCGATGGTTGGATGACGATAGACGACGATGTCACCGACGTTATAGGAGTTCGAGGTCCGTACCAACGCGAGATCGCCTTTGTGAAACTTGGGCTCCATCGAGATGCCGTTGACGATGACGTAGGACGTGCGCCCGCCGAACTGGACCGGAGCGAAGAGAAACCAGAGAACGGCCAGTAGGGCAAAGACGAGCCCGGCAATGAATGGCGATTCGCGACGTTTTGCCAGTTTCATGTGCACAAAACGGATCGGGATGCCGCGACTGGTGTGTCCACGGCATCCCTGATCACAGATGGAGCCTAGTTAACCGCTGCCACGTCGAGCTGCTCGACCGAAGATACAGTGATGGCGTCAGCGGAGACGTCACAGGTCCAAGACGTTGCGGGGGTGCCACCGACGGCGTCGCAGGAGTACACATTGCCGAATGTGCCCGTGCTGTCGGCGAATCGCACCGTCGCAGATGTCGCATTGCTGTCCAGGTCGAAGGCGACGCTGGTGATCAGGGCAGGATTACCGGTGTTCATCGTGTAGTGGACGTTGGACACGGTGAAGCCGGAGATCTTGCCGGCGCCATCGCCAGCGGTTCCGCCCTTGTTGGAGTCGAACTTGTTACTGGCCGCGAAACCGTAAGCGGACGTTGCCATGATTGCGATGATAGCGAGAACGACCAATAGTCGAAGATTTACTCGGCGAAAGCGAACTGTACCCAAGGTGTTAGCTCCTTCGGTGAAATCTAATGTCGAATATGGATGGATTCAGGATAAGTGCGAATGGATGTGTGCGAGAAAATGTCTGGAGGTTAGGTCATAAGCGCTCGTCCTCTCGAACGAGCCGGTGCCTCAGCGTATACGGACCGCAAAAGGCAAAATCCGGCACGACATATTCGTCGGCCGGTTGCACCACTAGCTCAGCACGGGCGAGGTGCCCAGATTACAGCCCGTGCTTCAAAGCTTCCGTATTGAGTTGCTCCGAACATCGCAGCAACTGATGAACATATTGTGTCGTACGTACGCGCTCTCAGCAATGACGCTCCAGTCCTGTGCTTGAATCGACCCCAGCACTCCGCGTGCGTGACGCCGGTACTTGCGCTCGCTGGGACCGAAGCTCGCAACTTGACGTGCCAAAACTCGCCACTTTCCTATGCGGATGCGCTTCTATTGGTCCTGATGGGGAGACACCGGCCGGGTATGGTCGCTACTTACCCAGCGTTCCGACGTAGCTGAGGAGGAGGATCGAGATGAACACGACCACGCACAGGAGGAGGCCAAAACCGATGCCCATCAGCGCGGCACGGCGCACATCGGTCTGCATGCGAAACCACTGCATGAAGCGTTCGAGCAGACGTGAGACCGACGACATCGCCGCACTGATTCCTTCCTGGATCGTCAGATTGCGCCCGCGCTCGGAGACACGACGCGGCAGGCTGACTCGCTTCGGAATCCATTGCCAACCTGGATATGAGAGCCGCCCATATCCTAACACCCGTCGAGCAGCATGATTACTTATCCACTGCGCCAATCGGACGTGACCACGTCCGATTGGCGGTCCTGTCACGGACGCTGCCATCATCGAGGTTGGCGAAATCCCGCATTCTGGCTCCTCTGGCATCGGTCAGATCCGGAAACCGACCAAATTAGCCCGTTGTCACGTACTATTGAGTAGGAGTGGGAGATTCAATAGGGGGCTATGCGTGCGCGAAAGCGACGTCACCGAACTCAGCAAACGAATCATCGACAACGTCGATCGTGTCATCGTCGGGAAACGTAGCGTCACCGAGATGGTGCTGGTCGCGCTCCTGTGCGAGGGGCACGTGCTGGTCGAAGACGTGCCGGGCGTCGGCAAGACGACTATGGCGCGGGCAGTCGCGCGTTCGATCGGCGGGCAATTTCGGCGTCTGCAGTTCACGCCCGACCTGCTGCCGTCCGACGTCAGCGGCATCGTCTTCTACAATCAGAAGACGGGCGAGTTCGAGCATCGCGCCGGGCCGATCTTCAGCAACGTCCTGCTGGCGGACGAGATCAATAGGGCCACGCCCCGCACCCAATCGGCTCTGCTGGAAGCGATGGAAGAACGCACCGTGACCATCGAGGGAGATTCGCTCCCCCTGCCGCGCCCTTTCCTGGTGCTGGCCACCGAGAATCCGGTCGAGCTCGAAGGGACCTTCCCCCTGCCTGAAGCGCAGCTCGATCGCTTTTTCTTGCGACTCGAGATCGGCTATCCCGGGCCGGAAGAGGAGTTCGAGTTGCTGGCCCGCTTTCAGATGGCTAATCCCCTCGAGACGTTGCAGGCGGTGACCACGCCCGACGAGTTGATGGCCGCCGTGCAGAGCTGCCGCCAGATCTTCGTCGACGACGATCTGCGCTACTACATCATCGAGATCGCTCGTGCGACGAGAGCACATGACACGGTGCGACTCGGCGTCAGTCCGCGCGGCACCTTCGCGCTTTTCCGCGCGGCACAAGCCTTGGCGGCGGTACGAGGCCGGGGCTTCGTCATTCCGGACGACGTCAAGTCGCTCGGGCGGGCGGTTCTGGCGCACCGCATCATGCTGAGTCCGGAGGCGCGATTGCGTGGGCGTCATGCCGGGCAGATCATCGACGAGATCATTGCCGGGCTGAACGTCCCGGTCGAGCAAGCCTGATCTTCTTCTCCGCGGCTGACAAGGTGGGCAGACGATGGAACAGCATCGAGTCCGCAGCTACTTCTTCAACGCCATCTGGTTCTATGGTTCAGCCGCTCTCCTGCTGCTGGGTATGGCCCTGCGCCAACCGGCGCTCTCGATCCTCGCCTTTCTCACCCTACTGACGGCCGGTACCAGCAAACTCTGGAGCCGCCATGCACTGGCCGACGTAACCTACACACGCCACCTCTCGAACAATCGCGTCTTCCGCGGCGAATCGATCGTATTGACCTCCGAACTGGTCAACCACAAATGGCTGCCGCTACCCTGGATCGAGGTGGAGGATCAAGTCTCGGATCGCATCCGCCTGCACGATCACGAAGTCCTGCCGAGCAATCGCCCGGGAACGACCGTGCTGCGCCTGACGACCTCGGTCCGCTGGTTCGAACGCGTGAGCTGGACGTTCCGGCTCGACTGTCCGCATCGTGGCGCCTTCTTCGTCGGTCCACTCTCGCTCCGCTCAGGCGATCTTTTTGGCTTCTTCTCCGAGCAACAGCGCTTCGACCACGTCGATCGGATCCTGGTCTACCCGCACGTCCTGCCCATGGAGGATCTGGGGCTGCCGCCCCGTCATCCGCTGGGCGACTCACGCGCGCTGCAGCAATTGATCGCCGACCCAACCCGCACCGTCGGCGTGCGCGAGTATCGCCCGGAGGACTCCTTCCGATTCATCAACTGGAAGGCCAGCGCCAAGCTGCAGGAGCCACAGATCAAGGTCTTCGAGCCGACCGTCTCGTTGCAGCTCGGCATCTTCCTCAACCTCGACACGTTCGAACGACCGTGGGAGGGGATCGACTACAACCGCGCCGAAAGCGCCATTACCGCGGCGGCCTCACTCGCCAACCACAGTATCGAGGAGCGCTATCTGGTCGGCATGTATGCCAACGGCGTGATGGCCGGGTCGGACCAGAGCCTGCGCATTCGACCCAGCCTGGGCCCGAATCAGCTGGCGACGGTGCTCGAAGGGCTGGCGAAGCTGACGCCGTTGGCGGCCACCAACTTCCAACGTCTACTACACGAAGAGGCGAGTCGCTTCCCGTGGGGGAGCACCATCGTGGTCATCTCGTCGTTAATGACTGAAGCGTTGTCTCAGACGATCGAGGAGTTGCTCAGCGAACGGCATCGCGTCATCCTGCTGCGCATTGGCGAGTTCGAGGTTCCAGTGCTGCCCAATCTGAGGGTACACACGTTGCCCGACGACCTGGTCGGCAAGACGTTCGAGGGGAACCGCTACGCACGCATCATCCACTCGGGAGCCTGACACGATGCAGAGTGGCCGGTTCATCGCAGCGAGAGAGACCCTGACCGACCTCGTCATGGAGCTCGACTGGCGCGGCGAGATGCTCACCTTCTCGCTGATCGTGGCCGAGAGCGCCATTGCCTTCCTCTTCCTTGGGCTGCTGATTCCGGCACTCCAATCGCCGTATCAACCCTTCCCAGCCTGGCTCATCTTCGTCCTCTTCATCACCGGTTATTACGTTCCGCATGCGCTCGATCTTGGGCGCGTCTGGGGCTCGACCTATCAACTTGTCCTCATCGCCGCCCTCATCCTCTCCTTCCTGATGGCGCTGAAAGTTGCCAGCTTTCCGGGCGATCCGCTCCTCTCAACCAGTTGGCTGAACGGCGCGGTCGATGGACTGATCCTGCGCACCACAACCTCCATCCGGCCAGCCTGGGCCGTGGTGATCGTCGTCAGCTACACCTGGTGGCGTGGTCGTTTGCGGGGCGAGCCCATGATGGACTCCGCCTACCAGATGCTGCGCTGGGGCACGCTGGCGATCGGCGTCGGGCTGGTGCTGGTGCTGATGGCGGCGCCGAGCGAGGCCAGGATTCGAGACCAGATGAGCGTCGCCGTGATCATCTTCTTCGCCGCCGCCTTGAGCTCCATCGCTATCGCGCGACTGCGCGTCGAAGGAGTTCGCAGCGGCAGTCCGCTCGGTCCGCGCTGGCTGGCGACCTTTGCGGCGCCCATCGCCAGCATCCTGCTGATCGCGATCCTCGCGGCGGCCATCTTCTCGCGCCGTTTCCTGGACACGATGCTGCTCGTCCTGACCCCGTTCCTGTGGGCCATCAGCCTCATCCTGCGGCTGCTCGTTATTCTGGTCGCATTGCTGGCCTTCGTGATCATTGCACCGCTGCTCTGGCTGTTGGAACGCGAGGGCTTCGGCCAGTTCGCCGCCAACATGCGAATCCCTTCGCTCTTCAGCTCCTTCGGCGGATTCCAGCAGTTCACTCTGGATCGGCTCGACGTGGCCAATCCGCTCCGCTACGTGGTCGTCGGGCTCATCTTCTTCGGGCTCATCACCGCCCTGACGCGCTTCGTCTATAAACGACGGCGTCATTGGCGAGACACCACCGTCGAACGGCGAGAATCGGTAATGTCGATCGGTGATGCGGTTGGCTCCCTCTCGTTGAATCTACGCCGCTTCTTTCGACCGCTACGACGCGAGGATTCCCTCGCCAAGCTGCGCGGCGATCCACGCTGGGCTCACACAGTGTCGATCCGCGAGACGTACCGACGATTACAACGCTGGGGCTCAAAGCAAGGGGTCGAGCAGGGTCTGAGCGCCACTGCGCTCGAATATGGGCCGGATCTGGCCACGCGCTTCCCGGACGCGACGCAGGCCGTTCGCACGATCGTGATGGCCTACACACTGGCCCGCTACAGCGGCGTGCCCGCCACCGCCGACGAAGCCGCGAACGTGCACCAGGCGTGGGAGACGCTGCGCCGCCTCAAGGTCTCCTGATCGATCCGCGCCGTATACTTGAGCATGACCTCATCGCTGAAAACACCCATCACCCAGAAGATCGCGTCCAGCCTGATCGCGCCATCACCGCCTGATGCCCCCTTCGGAATCTATCTGCACATCCCGTTTTGCGGGCGCATCTGCCCCTACTGCGATTTCAACCGCTACGTGCACCAGGAACATCTCGTCCCGGCCTACGTCGACGCACTGATCGGCGAGATCGCGCTGACCCGATCCGAGATCGGGCCGTTGCGTGCCGAGACGATCTACTTCGGCGGCGGCACGCCCTCACTCCTCGAGCCGGAGCAGGTGGCACGCGTCATCGACGAACTGCGACAGTCATTCGAGATCCAGCCGGACGCCGAGGTGACGCTGGAGGCCAATCCGGAGCGACTGGATGACGCCAAGCTGGCTGGTTTCCGTGCCGCCGGGATCAACCGCATCAGCCTGGGTGTGCAGACGCTGCAAGCACACGGCCTGCGCATTTTGGGTCGAGCGCACAAGCCCACGGTGCCGCAGCAGGCGCTGCGTATGGCGCGCGAGGCCGGCTTCGACAATATGAGCCTCGATTTCATCTTTGGCTGGCCCGGACAGACCGTGGACGAGTGGCGCACCGACCTGCAAACGATGCTCGACTGGCAGCCGGAGCACCTCTCGCTCTATTCCTTGATCGTCGAGCCGGGCACGCCCTACCACGAGGCGGTGCGGACCGGAAAGCTGGTGCCGGTCGACGACGACACCACCGCCGACATGTATGAGCTGGCGATCGATCTGCTGGGCGAGGCCGGCTGGCAGCAGTATGAGGTCTCGAATTGGGCGCGCGAGCCGGGGCTGGAATCGCGCCACAACGCTATCTACTGGCGCAACGGGCACTATTTGGGGCTGGGCGCCGGAGCGCATGGTCACCTCGGCAACGTACGGGCCAGCAAGCTGCGGCTACCGGCCGAGTACATCGCTGCCGTGCGCGAGGGCCGACTGCCGATCGATTTCAGCGAGACGATCGACGCCCCGACCGCGATGGCCGAGACGATGATGCTGGGTCTGCGCTTGCTACAAGAAGGGGTGTCGGAAGCCGCCTTCGCGGCACGCCACAACGCGCGATTGCGCGAGGTCTACGGCCGCGAGATCGCCTCGCTTCAAGAGCTTGATCTACTGAGGTGGGACGGCGACCGGCTTAAACTCACCCGCCGCGGACTGCTCCTGGCCAACGACGTCGCCGAGCGCTTCCTGCCGGAGCCTTAATCGCCGCGCGCTGATACCGGAACACTGCAATGCGAACACAATCGCTCATGTAATGTCGTGGCGGGCGTCCCTGCCCGCCTTCGTCGAGCGAATGATTGCCGCTCGAATGGCACTGGCCCTCACGCGGGCGCACCGTCCTCTCTCACATTCCTTTTTCGTGACTTCTGGCAGACGGTGTGCGTGTATACACTGGCGCAGAATGGTATAAACGTAATCGGACATGCGTACGGACCCCGTCTTCAGGGAGGCCCATAATGACAACCGCAAAAGTGAAACTGCCTCCAATTCAAGAAATGACTCCCGAAGAGGGACGCGACCTAGTGGATCGTCAAGCTCGCAAATATCTTGGCATGAGCGGGGATGAATTCGCCCGAAAGTGGGCTGCTGGAGAGATCCCCGATCCAGATCGAACTGATGTCCTCCTGGTGGCTATGCTTCTTCCGCTCGCTCGGGAAAGTGATGACCAGTAAGACTCCCTCCGAGGCTGTCGAAAACTACAAAGCGCCCCTTCAGCGGGCGCTTTCGTGTATCACGGATGGCGAGCTCACGATTCAACGTGGCGCTGGCGGGGGTTACATGCCATCCGAGGATCCTCATGTCATCGTACTGAACGAAGGCAGCCCGGTCATCCTCAAAGGCGCGGCAGAATTGGGGTTTAGAGCCATCCAACAATACCGTATTGTCCAGGACGGCGATCTCGACCGCCGTTCATGGAAGACCGTGGTTGTCGGATACGTCTATGCAATCGACGCTATAGACGAAATCACACGAGAGCGTGGTGAAGTAGTTGCCTACCACTGGCACCCACTAACCCAGACAGAAGTGCTGTGGCCGCACGTCCACATTGGGCAAGGGGCTGTTGGAAACGCTGCCCGAATCGGCGAACGCTACATTCACAAGATCCATTTCCCCACTGGACAAGTCTCGCTCGAAGAGGTCATCCGCCTGCTTATTCGAGAATTTCAGGTACCAGTACGTCGTGAGGATTGGGAGCAGGTATTAGCAGAAACTCTGGCTGCTCACAGGACCGACAACAGCCGGTAATTTCTCGGACGTACCTCAAGCAACTCCCCTACAAACCGCCGTAAGGGTGCCCACGATCTCGCCCGTCAGGCCGAGGCCACTGAAGGCGACAGGTTTGACTGCGCTCGCGCCTTGCGAGACGGCTCGAGAACGACGCCGTCGCGGCATCTGATGAGCTCTCCGACCGGCAGAGCCAGAAGCGTGTCCACGATGTGCGGATCGAACTGCCGTCCGCGTTCACGCTTGATCTCCGCCAGCGCCTCCTCGAAACTGAGCGCCCGACGGTACGGCCTATCCGACGTCATAGCGTCGAGCGTGTCAACCACCGCGAAGATGCGCGCCCCCAACGGTATCTGCTCGCCGGATAGCCCATTCGGATATCCGGACCCATCAAATGACTCGTGGTGATGCAGCACGATCTCCGCGGCGCGCGTCAAGAAGGGGATGTGCGTGATCATGGCATGTCCGATGACCGGATGCTGGCGCATCGCCTCGACCTCTTCCGCCGTCAGCTGGGCCGGCTTGAGCAGGATGGCGTCCGGCACGCCGATCTTGCCGATGTCGTGGAGCAGGGCACCGCGACTGAGGTGCGCGATCTCTTCGTCGGGAAGACCAAAGCGTTGTCCGATCAGCTCGGTGTACCGCCGAACTCGCTGAGAGTGCTCTTCGGTCTCTGCATCGCGGGTGTCCAGCGCGCGTGAGAGCGCCTGCAGCGTCGATTCGTACGAGTCACTCAGCTGGCGATTCAGGCGCCGAAGCTCGTTCACGTAGCCTGTGGTTCGCCGAATGAATTGGGTGATAGCCAGGTGCATCAGGGCCACCGGCGAGGCCATAACGATCGTCACCATCACGCCGAGGACTTCATAGGTCACGCCGAGCGTCGTCCCGAGAAGTCCGGCCATCAGATAGTGCGGCCAGAGCCAGCGATAGTCTTCAGACCAGATTTCGAGCGCCCTGCGCTGCTCGGCCACGGAGCGGATCAGACAGATCAGCAGGTGATTCACCAGATAGAAGGTCAAGCCTGCCAGCAGACCTGGGGCGAGCATCCGCACGTACGGCGTTTGCGAAAGGGGGCCATGCACCATCGATCTGAATACGAGGAGAGCGGCACTATCCGCCAGGAGCATGCAGCCGAAGTTGAAAAGCATGCGGTGAATCGGGCTATGCGCTTTGAACATCGCCACCAGAGCAAACACGGCCGCCGCCACGGCGATGCCCGGACCATTGAAGAGGAGTGAGACCCCGATCATCGGCACCACCGCGACCGATGTGGTGCCGCGTCCGTCGATATCCGCCGCGTAGCGGTGCGCCAGAAAGACCAGCGTAGCGAAGAGCGCCAGGCCGATCCATGGTTGATGCGCCCGCGGCAAGTCCAGTCCGGCGATGGCGACCGTGGACCCCAACCCGAGCACCACGATGCTGCCAATGACGACCAACATCCCTGGCGTTGGTTTGCGCCGATTCGCGCTCGGCTCTTCCGGCTCTTCAGTCGTGGCGGAATCGTCGACGATTCCGCCGAACAAATCGATCGGTGCCTCGATCGATCCCGACAAGATCTCGCGTCGCCCAATGACAGGTGACGGTCCTGACGGCCGGGCCTTGAATTCGTCCCCAGCGAATTCCGTGGTGCGCTGCTGTTTCCATTCGTTCAGTAGCTGTCGCGACTCTTGCCCAGCGCCGGCAATAGCGTTGCGCCCATTCCTTTTGGCCCGGAAGAGAGCAAGATCCGCCTCACGGAAGAGATCGTCGATCGTTTCGCCATGCTCGGGGAAGCTCGCCACGCCGATGCTGATCGTGGCGTTCACCGGCTGATGGTCCGCCTGCGACAGTATTGCCTGACATGCAAAGGACGCGCGGATGCGTTCGGCGACGTCCATCGCCGACGGCGCGTCGACCTCGAAGAGCGCCACCACGAACTCATCACCACCGAAACGCGCGGCCAGGTCACAGCCTCGGATGCTGTGCCGGATGGCATCGGCGGCGTGGCGCAACACTTCATCGCCCGTCTGATGGCCGAAGGTGTTGCTGATCTCACGAAGCAGATCGAGGTCGCAGACCAACAGGCTCAGGGCGGTGCCATCCCGGTTGGCCGCCGCAAGCTCGCGACTCGCCTCCGCAGTCAACTGGCGCATGTTGAGTAAACCGGTCTTCAGATCGGTGCTTGCCTCCAGCCTCAGGGTCGGGACGTTCAATGCCTGAAAAACGAGCAGGACCGGAATGATCGCAGGCACGGTATAGACGGGATTTGCCTGCCAGGCGAACGCGAACAACCAGCCCATGCAGAGGAGCGACACTTCCGAGAGGAGATTGAGCGGCGCGAAGAGCCCGGTTTCCGGTATCGACTGTCCACGCGCCAGCTTGAGCGTGATCCCTAGCAGCAGACTCTGTACCAGAACGAAGGCGACCATGGCGGCCAGGAGTATGACGATCGCTGCTTCAGTAGCGCCAACGTTCAGTTTGGGCATGTGTCGCATTAAGTACATCGACATCGACGCGGCCAACAGCCAGGAGCTAATATTGAACGTCTGGACGTACCATCTGCGCCGGAAGCGGATCCACTCCGGTATGAATGCGAAGCCAATCACCAGCGCGACGAGCAGAGGGGGAAGGAGAACGATGGCAGCGAAGACCGGCGCGGGTGTGACATGGTCAGAAAAGTGGGCGCCCGGACGCGAGACGGCCATCAGCTGCGCCGCACCCGCCGCCAGCGCCAGCGCAGCCGCCAGGAGCCATTCTGGTTGCGCGGGAAGCCCGCCGCCAAACCACACCATCCCAGCGCATGCCACGAGGCTCAGCGCGTAACAACCAATCAGATAAACCCGGGCATTGAGCGGTAGATTCCCCATCGGCGTAATCGAGACCCCTGACCCAATCACAGCAGGCGGCACAAACAGTCAGTCACGCGGCGTAGTACAGCACAATGAACGACGGATACGTGCTGCTCGCTAACGTTTACCTTCGATTATCGTGACCGAGCATGACCCCGTCATCGTCGCGGCGTAGCTCTTACGTCCTATCTTGAACCTCTAGAGAATGCGTCCTGCCCGTCTGGACGGGGAAAACGAAGAGGAGGCGCGACACTCATTGAGAGTCTCGCGCCTCCAACGCGCAAGGGGTCATGGAATGATTTGGCTATTGAATATCGGCGGTGTTCGACCAGGCAGACCCAGACCACGCCGAGCCCGACCACGCCGATCCGGACCAGGCAGACCCAGACCAGGCTGATCCAGACCACGCCGATCCGGACCAGGCTGATCCGGTCGGCATCCCGTTGTCATACGTGGTCGCACCGTTCGGTCCGATCAGGTTGAGATTGATCTCCAGCCCCTGATTGGCATACTGCGGCGTTCCCACGTACGTTGCCGCGGCGTAAACGTTGATCTCGCCGGCGCCCTCGGTGACCGGGTCCACGCTGAGTGGCGTCGCCGTCTGCATCAGCGCCCATTTGACCTGGTCGTTGGTCCACTCCGGATGCGCCTGGAAGATGAGCGCGGCCGCGCCGGACACCACGGCTGCTGACATCGACGTGCCGGACATCCAGATGTATTTCTTGGCGACCACGCGGTCCTTATGGGCTTTCGCCAACACGCTGTCGTTCGCTAGAGTCGACATAATATATCGCCCCGGCGCGACAACGTCTGGCTTCGTGACGCCGTCTGGGTTGCTTCCAGAGCTTGACCACGGGGCGATGAAGTCATCACCTGGCTGCACCGTGCCATTTGAATCGGTCGCGCCCACGGTCACCACGAAGGGGTCATCGGCTGGAGAGAAGTAGTTGGAGTTCGGACCGTAGTTCCCGGCCGAAACGACCACCAGGATGCCGCTGAACCAGGCGCGTTCGGCTGCCGCCGCCAGCAGGCTCGTGTGGTACGACTCCGGCACCGTCGAGGTCATCGAGAGGTTGATGACCCGGATGTTGTATTGATCCCGGTTGGCGATCACCCACTCAATGGCGTCAATCACATCCGAGAGATAAACCTGGCCATTGTCGTTGGCGACTCGCAAGTTGGCCAGGTCTGTATCAGGGGCGACGCCGACGTACTTGCCCCGATTTTCCTTGTCGGAATACCAAGAATCGCCACCGATCACACCCGCTACATGCGTTCCGTGGCCGTACTTGTCCTTGGTGTCCTTCTTATCGGTGAAGCTCTGCTGCGCGACAACGCGAGGTTTGTCACCTTTTGGGCCGCCACCTTTGAAGTCGTTCACGACAACGACCCCGGTATCTATCACCGCCACACCCACACCAGCGCCCGTGATCCCCTGATCCCACAGACTGTTCGCACCTATTGTCGTTGGAAACATTGTCTGGAGCAGACTCTGATCGGTCAGATCCTCCTGGACGGCATTTGTCTGCATCGGCGCGTCGATCGTGATGTAATCGATCGATGGATCCTGAGACAGGTCCGCGACGTCCTGACCTTTGACATCGGCGACGAAGCTGTCCGCGGCGATGTCTTTCTCTTTTGTTCCGCCCTTTTTGGCAACGACGTTGTCGGCGTTCGAGTCACCTTTATGACGTTTGACGATGACCCGAATGTCAGCATTCGGGTTCTGCTGCGCCTGGGACTGAAGCGCAGGCACAACCTTTGGGGTGTCATCCTGTTTCTTCGCCGCGGCCGGCACAGCGCCCACCACGCCCGGCAACAGCAGGAGTGTCGCGAACAGCACCTGCCAATGCCGATGACCGCTCAGGAGAGCGTCCGTCCATGAAGTTCGTTTCCGACTCAGCGGCGGATGTGAATTCTTACGGCCGGACATTGCCCAACGACCCCTTCTTCGCGAAGCGCCCTCAAGCGCTCTGGGAACGGGAGTCATTCGGCAGCGCAGCCATCGTTGCGGGTTAGTCCGCGGTAGATCTGTCGCTTTGCGGCCCCACCTTTCAGTGGGTGTGCCGGTTCGAGACGTCCCTTCGAACCATTTAATCTCATCCTACGGACTTGGGGATTCCGCCCATAGAGTCGGAGGTCATCGAGCGGTTTCGCTGTTCGTCTACGGTCGAAGGACCTTTTTCCTGATCTGGGAGGACGCGAATCTCAGGCCGAAAGTACCACGCGGGCAATGTGGACTCGGACCGATCGCATGATCGCTCAGCCTCGCCTGCAGCGGTCGCTCGGTCCGCACGCACGCGGCACTTAAGCCGGAAAGCGCCGCTGGATACGAGCGGCGCATTCCCGGATGCTGTGGGGGCATGTGGATGAACGGGTTACTGCAGATCGCCGCCGCTCGACCAGGCTGAGCCCGACCAGGCGGACCCAGACCAGGCTGAACCCGACCAGGCCGACCCCGACCAGGCGGAACCGGCTGGGACAAGACCCGACGTGAGCGAGCCGACCAGGGTCGTCAGGTCGTAGACGAGCGCGCCGTTCGGACCGACGAGGTTGAGATTGATCTGGAGCCCTTGATTGGCGAACTTCGGCGTACCCGCGTAGTTCACCGCCGCCTCGGCATTGACCTCACCCGCGCCCTCGGTCACCTGATCAACATTCAGGTTCGTCGCCGTCTGCTGCAGCACCCACTTGACCTGATCGTTGGTCCAATTCGGATGCGCCTGAAAGATGAGCGCGGCGACGCCCGAGACGACGGCCGTCGACATCGAGGTGCCCGACATCCAGATGTAGTGCTTGTCGACCACCCGACCCGGGTATTCCTGCTGGAATTGGCTGTTCTGAGCCAGCGTCGAATCGATCAGACGGCCGGGAGCAACGACGTCCGGCTTG
Organism: uncultured Chloroflexia bacterium; assembly: GCA_963815715.1. Taxonomy (GTDB): domain Bacteria; phylum Chloroflexota; class Chloroflexia; order Thermomicrobiales; family Thermomicrobiaceae; genus CALAGB01. Next base: position 1,147,278 of record CAWFHU010000003.1, read on the forward strand.
GTCACGCCATCGGGATTGGTGCCCGAGCTCGACCAGGGAGCGATCCAATCATCGCCGGACCGTACCGTACCGTTCGCGTCTGTCGCTCCAACCGTGATCACGAATGGATCGTCCGCGGGCGCGAAGTACATCGAATTCGGACCGTAGTTGCCGGCGGCGACGACGACGAGGATGCCGTTGAACCAGGCGTGCTCGGCCGCGGCAGCCAGCAGACTGGTGTGATACGACTCCGGCACCGTGGACGTCATCGAGAGATTGATCACTCGGATGTTGTATTGCGCTCGGTGCGCGATGGCCCACTCGAACGCCAGGATCACGTCCGACGTATACGTCTGCCCGGTTCCGTCCGCCACCTTCAGATTGAGGAGATTGGAATCGGGCGCCACGCCGACGTACTTGCCCTGAACCGCTCGTCCCGACGACCAGGAATCGCCGCCGATGATTCCGGCGATGTGCGTGCCGTGACCGTAGCCGTCGCTGGTAGACGAACCGCCGATGAAGCTCTGCTGGGCAACGATCCTGCCCTGGCCATCAGAGTCAGAGAAATCCTTGACCTGCATGACGCCAGTGTCGATAACCGCGACGCCGACTCCAGCGCCGGTGATACCTTGACCCCAGAGATCGGTGGCACCGACGGTCTTCGGATACATCGTTTGCAGCAGGCTTGTGTCGGTCAGCTTCTCCTGTCCCGGAACGTTATTGGTCTGCATCAGCGCGTCGGCCTCGATGTATTCGACCGACGGTAGCTTCGCCAGCAGACTGACCGCCACGCCGGGAAGCACCGCCACGAACGCGTCGTCCGGGAGATTCTCGATCTTGATTCCACCGAGCTTCAACACGGCGGTGTCCGCACCGGTATTTCCGTTGTGACGTTTGACGATGACGCGGTAGTTGCTAAGGGGGGCGTTGAGCACCTCGTCTTGCAGGAAAGACTGCACATTGGTAACCGTGCCGGTGACACCTGAGACGGTGCTCGTCAGGCTCGTCAGCAGGTTGGCGGAAGATGCGGCTGGGGCCGCGCCAGTCAGCGCAACGACGAGCACGAGAATCGCGAGTGATCGGAGACCACCCGCCATGATCGTGCCATTCCAGGATTTCGAAGCGCGGTTGTGACCTGCGTGTGAATGAGTGGCTCGGCGCATACCCAACAACCCCTTTGTCCGTCGAGCGCGTGACGCGATCAACAGAGCGTGTGAGTCATTCGGCAGCGCAGCCATCGTTGCGGCGATTCCGCGGTAGACCTGTCGCTTTGCGGCCCCGCTTTTCAGCAGGTGTGCCCGTTCGAGACAATGCACGATCGATATGTGTCTATCGTACGTATGCGGCGATGGAGGATATAGGGCCGCTGGTCGTCGAATGCGGGCGCCATTCGGATATCTCGGAAGGACCTTTCTTCCCGATGCACGCGGCTGAAATTCCCAGGAGGAAAGTACCAGAGGAGATATATTCGGAGGCCGGAGAGCGTCCCCGCCCAGAACGACAACGTAGAGGCGGCGGGTACCCTCTGGGTGCTGCCCGCCTTCGCCTAACGAATCAATGCCTCATCAACGGAACCGAATGACGATCTTGACCGTTCCAAACGGCGTCCTTCATCGGGACAAGAAAGGCGGGCACAGGTCCCGCCTCTACGAGGGACGGCTATAAACTTGATGACCGCCCTCTACTGCACCACGGCGCGCGTCAGGTAATAGGACGCGGTGAAGGTGCGGAACGCCTCCAGCGCGTCGGCCGCCACAAAGCGAATCGATCGATCGCCAGTCCGCTCCACCGTCGGCATCAGGGACGACACGTCCGCCTCGATGCTGTGATAGAAGTCGACGTCCACCGTAATCGGTGTACTCAGCTTGAGCGGTTCACGCGTCCCCAGCGTCTCGATGGCCTGTTTGGCTGCCGCCTTGATCCGCTCGCGCGCCACCTCCGGATGCAGGCTCTCGCCTGACAGACGCGTGATGCCCCGCTTGACCGAGACACCCACGTGCGACGGCAGAGTTCGCTCGGCATCCCGCACGGCCGCGTCGTCGCCGGTCACGAGCGCGATCGGTACGCCGTAATGTCCCGCCACCGAGGCGTTGATGCCTGCCTCGCTGTAGACGACATCGTTGTAGCGCACCTCGTACGGATGATAAGCATGGTTGAGAACCGCGTCCCGCACGCCTGCCGAGGCGTGGTAGCCGACGAAGAAGACGCCGTCAAACGAGGAATCGAGCCCCTCGACCATGAACATCGGCTTCAGCCGCCCCTGGATGACCGTCGCCTTGGGGTGGAGCAGCTCCGGCAGCAGATTGCGCATCTGGGCATGACTGTCGTTGATGACGATCTCTGTGGCACCCGCCTCGAGCGCGCCTTCGATGGCGGCATTGGTCTCCAGCGTCATCAGACGGCGACCCAACTCCCACTCACCGCCCGCGTTGATGCTGCCGTGGTTGCGATCGACCACCCCGGCGCAGCCCTCGATATCGATCGACATGTAGATCTTCATGTCTGAATTCCTCCACGAACGAGGCCGGTGCGGATGTTCACCCTGCACCGGCCAAAGCGCGAACGTCGTTGTGCCCTATTCGCCCCAGGTGGCGCGCAGCACGCGCACCCAGTTGCCATGTGCGATCTTCTTCAGCGCCTCATCGTCGTAGCCGCGATCCTTGATGGCCTGCATCAGCTTGGGCAGCCCAGCGGCGTCCTTCAGCTCGTTGGGGATGAGCGAGCCATCGAAATCGGAGCCGAGCCCGACGCAGTCGATGCCCAGCTTGTCGACCAGATGATCGACGTGATCGACCAGCATCGCGAGCGGCGTGTCGGCGTTCATGGCGCCATCCGGACGCGTGAAGCCGCAGTGGAAGTTCAGCCCGACCAGGCCGTTGCTCTCGCGCACCGCTGCTAGCTGTTTGTCGGTCAAGTTGCGTGGCGCGTTCGAGACCTCCCAGGCGTTGGAGTGGGTCGCCACGAGCGGCGCATCGGAGATGTTGGCTACGTCCCAGAATGTTTTTTCATTGGCATGCGAAAGGTCGACCAGCACCCGCTTGCGGTTGAGCTGGCGAACCAGCTCCTTACCCGCATCGGTCAGACCGTCGCCGATGTCAGGCGTGGCCGGGAAGATATTCGGCACACCCGCGCAGTAGATGTTTTGCCGGAAGTGGGTCAGTCCGACCGAGCGCAACCCCGCGGCATGGAAGACCTCGAGCGCCTGGCCGTCCGGGTCGAGCGGGTCGGCTCCCTCGAAATGGAGCTCGATGGCGAAGATGCCGTTGTCGAGGCAGTGCTGCAATTCATTAGCGGTGCGCACGATCTTGCACTGACCGTTGGAATCGCGCTCCAGCTCGAAGAGTTTTCCCAGCCGCATCAAGGCGTCCGACTGCGCCTCCTCCAGCGGGATCGGCGGCGGCCAGCCACCATCGGGCGCGTAGCTGCCAACGTTCTCAATCGAGCGCCCACCGGAAGAGCTTGGCTCCTCGCGCTTCTTGGCTTGTGCAAGCACGGCGAAGAACCCGCCGCCCAGGCCGCCCTCGCGGGCACGTGGCAGGTCGATGTGCCCTTTGTCGGCTCGTTCAAAGAAAGATCGCCCGCCGGGGCCGTCGAATCCGTGGCCGGCCAGACTGATGATGGTGTCGTTGTGTCCGTCGAAGATGGGTGGAAATACGCTGGACGCCGCGCCGCCGCTCATAGGTGCTCCTTACTCTCTGGGGATGCTGTTCCGCTTGGCTCGTGACTCATGTCCTTGTAGCGGCAGTTGGGAGCGGTGTCAATCGAGTGGGCAGGGGTTAGACGCCCAGTGATTGAGCGATCTATCAGCAGTTAGAACGGTTCGCGTTCAGTTCGCCAATTTCTGTGCGTCGCGCTCACCGAGGTCGGTGCAAAGATGTAAGCCTGAACGGTGAGGCCAGGGGACGAGATGTCGCGCCGTGCGGCTTGCAACCAAGCGCTGCGATCGACCAGTCTCAAGTCGTTGACGCGAGCTAGCGGCGATACTGATAGAGTCCACCGTTCAACCATGGGTGTGCCCACCCGAGCACGACCGCCGCGACAACGCCCGCGACACCGAGCGTCACAACGAGGATAACCAGCCGTGAGATGCCTCCGGGTATGTGAGGTCCCCCGAGCCAGGACGTAGTCAGAATTCGCAACGCTGGAATCAGTCGCCCCAGCGTGTGCAGGCTGATTACCCCTGCCCACAGCACAACCGCGGCCTTGTGGATTCCCACCGCGTCGACGTGGTACCCGACCACTGTGAGGAATCCAGTTCGGCTGGACGACGGTCCCAGCGCGATGAGCGCCAGACCCGAGCCAAGCGCGGCCAAGGTAGCCAGCACCACGAATGGCCCGAGCAGACGCAGCAGCATCGGCGGCGGCCCAGCACGGCGATAGGGTGCTCTTTTGGAATAGTAGCCCCAGATGCGCCAGCCGGTGGAGACCGTCTTAACCAGTGCCAGCGGCACGAGGAGTACTCCGACCACCACGTGCCAGTTCAGGAACCGGCCAAGGTCAAGCACCGTTCCCGACTCGACGAGGAACAGGACCAGCAACAGAAGGCCGGTCCAGGCAGTTAGCTGGGCATTTCCGGCTGGGCCACCAGTTCGGGGCAACACTGGGTCACGGCGAAACGCTCGTCCGAGAGCCTCGGCGAGCGTTTCGGTCACCCAACGTTTCAGAATCACGCGCGCTCCATTCGGTCGGTACCCCATTCACGATTCGTGATGGACAACAAGCCTCTGCAGCGGCCGCTGAACTCCAGCGAAGCCGCGCGCTCAGTAGAGCCTACACTGCGAACCTTGGGCGCACGTGAGAGGGCATTCGGGGCACCTGGCCGTTCGGAGGAAAAAACAACCCTCACAGCAGCCATCAGAAGAACGATCTTCCCTGGATTCACAAGACTGTAATCTTCGGGCTCCTACTGACACACCAGCGGCACATCCCGTTCGCTACCTTGTTGGCGGTGTGCGATTGAACCAGGTCACCCGCATGGCCCTCGATCGCCATCACGTCGACGAACAGCTCGTGAACGAGTACATCGCTTCAATAGAGGAGCAATCCATGACGATGACCACTGACAATCTCCAGACCGCGATTACGGGAGAGGCCCGTGCCCGTTTGAAGTACACCGCCTTCGCCATGCAAGCGATGCAGGAAGGCCATCCAGAAATCGCTCAGCTCTTCCTCGAAGCGGCCGGCGCTGAGACCATCCACGGGATCAGCCACTTGCGCGTCGCCGGAGGCGTCGGCACGACGCGCCAGAACCTGGATGAGTCGGCCAACGGCGAGAACGACGAGATCGAGGAAATGTACCCACGCTTCATCCGGCAGGCAGAGGCCGAAGGTGACACCGACGCGGCCGCGAGCTTCCGAATGGCAGTTGAGCGCGAGCGTCATCATCGCGACATGTTCCAGGGAGCCTTCAAGGCCTTTGTTTCCTGACATCGCGGATGCGAGACACATCGTCGGGCATGGGTGAGCACTCGAACGTAGGTCTGACCACGTCATGAGCTGCAGCGTTTGGCGTCCGCGGCGAACATAGCTCGTCAGGCGAGCATCGAGCTCGGTTTAGCGCTCATCCTGCTCGACATTCCCGTCGCGACGGCGTCTACCGTTGAGATGTGTCATCGCTTCACGCAATCAACGGCGCCAGAATTCCGGTGAGGAAGATGCCGTCGAAGATGCCCGCAGCCGAAGGGCAGCCATGTGGGACTGTCCCTACGTTCACCTGCGTACGCTCAGCCCGTTTATGGAGATTGACGAGATAGCTTGGTAGTGATGGTGCGGTCTCTCGACCTTCGGTCGAAGGGAGGGCACAGGTCCCTCCCCTACGTTTGACCGCGTACGTTCAGCCCGTTTCAACGGGCTTCGCAAAGATCAGCGCTGCGGCTTTAGCCCGGCGTGGGCGTCGAGCGAGACTACCGATACATGCGCTCAACCACCCTCACGCCCCCGCCACCTTCTCCAATTGCCTGCGCAGCGCCTCCATCTCGAAATAGATGCGTGCGGCGACAATCTTCCCATTCTCAATGTCGTAGGCCACGCAGAATGGGTGATCGACCATCACGCCGGTCGCCGGGACTCCCATGAACTCACCAATGTGCTTGCCGATGAAGCGGTATTCGGCCATAGCCACACCATCATCGACCACCATGTTCCGCAGCTCGGCGCGAGCATCGAAGGCGGTCTGATAGAGATCCTCGAGCATCTGGCCGATGTCGGCGCGACCGCGGGCTACTTCACCGGTCCCCATGACCGTAAAGACCGCGTCATCGGCGATGGTCCGCTCGCCGTGCCCCTGCAGATAGGCGGACATGACCTCGCGCGTCTCCTCGACGGACATCGACTCCCCCTTCTTCCGGCTGAGCCTGCCCCCGGATGTCGCTAAGCTGTGAACAGGAGAATTCCCTCCGCATCATAGCAGAGGGATTCAGGGACTCGATGCGGATCACTCCTGCGCGCGCACTCTCGCCGCGACGCGGACGTGGAGCTGGGGCGGTGAGCAAGTGTCGGAATTCCTAGCGACCCGTCTCTCGATGCGTGTCAGTTCTATCGCGCAATCTCGCGCATGGTGTTTCGATGCGGGACTTGTCCCCTACGCCGTGATCCTCAGACAACCATCCCGCCATAAAGAGGGCGGCGCCTGACATTCTGTCCTGCGCCGCCCTTCCTGACCCATTCTCCTCCTGGGAATCAGCAGACGTGTTGATCTACTGCACCAGGTAGACCTTTGGTGTCGACGTCGAGACGTACTCGTGGTACTCGACCGTCGTATTGTTACTGCCGCTCAGGCTGAAGCTGTCGGCAATGAGCTGGCCGATCATGACCTTGCCATTACTCGAGCCAGTCATCACCAGCTTGCAGTTGGGCAGATACACCGCCCCCTCGCTGACCGACGAGGTCGACCCAGTCCAGGTGAAGGTCTTCGTGTCATTGGCGTTGGCGTACATGAAGACGCCGGGATAGTAGCCCGGATAGATCTGGGTCGTCGGTGCCGTGAAGCCGAACTTCGCGCTCCCACTCGAAGTCAGCGCGCTGCTGTGGGAGAAGTAGAGGAAGACGTTCGTACCACTGATGGTCGAGCTACCGGAGTTGACGAAATCGCCGTAGTCGAAATAGTACTGGCCCGACGGGATACTGAAGCCCGTGCTCCCCGACATAATCATGCTGCTCGACTGTGAACTGGTTCCCAGGAACCAGGCCTGCACGTAAGCATCTGGGTCGGTGACGATGTTCGAGCTGCCACTGAATGAGACGCCTGCACCTTTGTCGAAGTAGAACTTGTAGGTGCCAGGCTCGAACGTCAGATTCGCGGATCCTGACATCTGGAGACCCGGACCACCATCAAAGATGTAGGTTCCCGGATAGAGCGTGATCGTGTCGCTACCACCGCCGGTGATGCCGCCGCCACCGCTGAAGTAGAAGTAGCTATCGGTCGCCTTGGTCGCGCCGCCACCCAGGATGTTGTTCGGCGCGCTTCCACCGATATCGATGGTCGCACCGTTCAGGAAGGCATAGTTGCCGGCCTTCATCTCGAAATAGGGCGTGCTTCCGTTGACACTGATGCCAGGACCGCCACTGAAGATGTAGGTCCCACCGTTCATCAGCACCCAGCCATACGGCAGGCTGATGCCAGCACCACCGGTGAACTTGTAGTTCCCCTTGGGGAAGGTATAGACGTTGGTCGAGCCGCCCGCGCCCTGAATGGTGATACAACCGCCGCCACCGCCGTTGTAGAGTCCGGGCGTGCCGATGTAATCGGGAGCCGTCGGCGTTGGGTACCAACCTGGCTTGTTGTAGCAGGCTTGACTTGCCGGGCTCACGTTGGTAACCGGGTTGATCGGGAAAGCCGGCATGGTCGGCGGCGAGATCTTATCTTTCAACGGATCGGGAACTTCGGGTGCCGCCGGATTGGTGCCGCTGCCACCTGTGATCGTGGTGCTGCCAGACGTGTGGAAGCCGTCGTTGGCATTCACCCACTTGTCGGCTGTGATGTAGGTGCTACCACTTGTATTGATGTCGTAGTTCGACGTGACGCTTCCGCCGATTACGGTAATTCGCGAGCTTCCGGCCGTCTTGATGCCGCCGGAGCTGGAGTTCAACGCCAGCAGGGCCGCGTCGCTCGACGCTCCCACCACACCGGCCGTCGCCGTGGCGCTCACCTTCCACGGTCCGTTGTAGACAACGCCGGTGAAGAAGCGCTGCACGTCTTTGGTAATCGTGACTTGAATGAAGTTCATGTCGTTGGCGTGCGGGCCGCTGGTCGGCGGATAATCGACGGTAACGTTGTCGGTCGAAACCGACGCATTCTCCGCGCCATAGGCTTTGGCCGCACTGACGATCTGGCCGCTGCTGGCGCTATCCATGGCCTCCTGCGCGGCTGCCAGCGCCGCGGAGTCGACTGCTGACTGCACCTGACGATGCTCGGCCGCGGCATAGCCGACATCGACCGCCACCGCCACGAACCCAACCAGAACGACCATCATGATCGCGACGATGATCATGATCTGTCCGCGACTCCGTTGGTTCATTAACTTTCGTGTATCCCGCCACATATTCCGCTCCTTTGAGGAAATAGTTAGTAATAGATGATCGATGTACTCGATGATGAGAGTGTGATTGCCGCGCTTCCGAACGCATACCCAATCAATGGATGATAGAGAAATGTGACCTTCACTTTGACGTGATGACCGGGAACCATGTCGCCGTCGGGCGCGCTGACCGTCACGACGATATTGCTGGCATCCGGAATGGAAAGGTGGTTGACGATATCTGTCTTCACGTCCGCGGTTGGCACGATGTAGGTTGGAACGTCCGAATCGGCGACGTCCTCAGCCATGGTGCCGTGGACCGCGGCATAGCGTGCCCCTTCTCTCGCGGCGTCGGTGATCTGGTTCTTGTTGTAGTAGAGCCAGCCACCTTCCATGATGCCGAAGAGCATCAGAAACAGAATCGGCGTGGCGATGGCGAACTCCACCATGTTCTGCGCGCGAAAGCGGTGCTGGCGAGTCTGATTCTTTTTCATGGCTATGACGACCCCAATACACGCATCTCCACCCGACGTTTGATCGTCAAGGAGGAGGGCATCGGCGGAATCGAGAAGATCGGATTGTATTGATAGGTCACCGTGACGATTACCGTTTGATAGGGGGTGGTCGTTCCTGGTACGTCGAAGGTGTCGTCCACGACCGACGAGCCGACCGTCGGCATGACGCCATAAATCGCGCCACTCTCGCCGAGGGCGGCGCTGGAGATGCCAGCGGTGTCTGCCGGGTTATGCGACCCGTAATAGGCGCCCTGTCGTGCCATGCTGCCGACGGTGTTGTAAGCGGACATCGCGGCGCCCACATCAATCGAGATCATCAGGAGCAGCAAGAGAATGGGCGTCACCAGGGCCAGCTCCACGAGGTTCTGACCGCGGTATCGCCGTCTCGATTGTTTCGTTGCCTGGTTCATCGTTCCTCCGGACACAAACAAAAATTGCGACCACTCTCAGTGTAGCGATTGGTCCTACACTTCACAGGACCTATAGGTACCCAAAGATTTGGCTTAAATCCAAGCATTCTGTACCGAAAACAAAGGAGCTACGTCCCTAAGAAAGGGGGAGGATCGGGCAGGGACCCAGTACTTCGATACCAGAGTCATAGGACGGTCTTCGGAACATCGCGGACAACGGGAAGGGGGCAAAAGGCGAACGCGTCGCGGACATCCGCGACGCGTTCAACACCGAAACATACAGCTACGTTTGCACTGAAAATCCAGTTGAGCTCAGCCGGGCGCCTGCTGTGGCTGTACCACCGGTTCGTGCTCGCGCTCGCTGCCAGCCGACTTTCGCGGCCACAGACTGACGCGCCCAACGAAGGAAATGAGCGCCGGAACGAGGTATGAACGCACCAGGAAGGAGTCGATCAGCACGCCCACAGCCATGGCAAAGGCGAACTCACGGAATGAGACCATCGGCACCAGGGCCAGTGTAGCGAAGCTGAGGCTCAGCGTGATGGCGGCGATTCGGATCGCATGGCTGGCACTCGCTCCCGCGGTTTCGACCGATTGCTGCAGCGGCTCATTCCGAGCTCGCTCCCAGATGCGGCCAACCACGAACAGGTTGTAGTCGGAGCCGAGCGAGAAGAGGAGCACAGCCACGGCCACGAGGACGTAGAAGTCCATGTAAGGGTGACCAGCGTACTGTTCGAACGCGTAAATGGTCAGGCCGAGCGGGGCCGCTACCGCCAGAGCACTGGTCAGCATCAGGTAAATCGGCGCGATCAGGGAGCGGAGCAGAATGACGAGGAGGATGAGGTCGAGCAGCGCCGTAGCTAACGCGACAGGAAGGATGCTTGCCACCACGGCGTCCCGAATCTCGACCGCGACCGCGGTATCTCCCGCGAACCCAGCCTGAGCCTGTGGCAGCCCCGCTTGCCGCAGCAGATTCGGCATGTTGTTCTCCAGCGCCGAGAGTTGATTGATCGCCTTGGAGCCGTACGGATCGTTCTCCAGGATGATCACGTAGCGGGCGGCCGATCCCGATTTCGACAGCACGACGCCGAAGTTGAGCTGCGTCGGCTGCTCTCGTGGCCCGGCGATTCCGGCCACGCCTGGCTGTTGCTCGATGAGTTGCTCGAGTTTCACCAATTGGTCGCGTTTAGCCGTGATGCCTGGCGCCTGAATCAGCAGTTCCGTGGGGCTGATGATGCCTGGCGCGAACCCTGCTTCGGCGGCGGCCGCTGCCTGATGAGAGGTCGTGTTCGACGGCATGTCCTCCACGACCGGCATACCGACGGCGATGTCACGCAGCCCACTGGCGGCCACCAGCAGCAGTGCGATACAGGCCAGGATGATGCCGAAGGAAAGCAGCTTTGATACGCCTGGGTGATCGCGTCGAATCCGCTGCCGCCAGTTCAGCCCCTTTTCCACTTCCTCTTCGACCTGCGGCACGTGCGGCCAGTAGACGTATTTGCCCGTAGTGGCGAGCGTCGCGGGAACCAGCGTCATGACTACGATTAGTGAGACGAGGACGGCACCGCCAAGCGTAGGGCCAAGGACCCGCAGGAAGTCGAGCTTGGCCAGGATGAGGCAGCTTGCCCCGGCCGCCACGGTGAGCCCAGCGATGGCAACGAGCGGTACCACCCCGGCCGTCGCCATACGGGAGGCTTCGACCCGATCAGATCCACGCCGATACTGATTGCGCGTGCCGGATAGGAAGAAGACAGAGTAGTCCGTGCAAATGGCTAGCACCAGGACGACCAGCAACGGACGCAGCTCGACCGGCACCACGACGTCGTAGTGCACGCCAATAAATGCGACCGCGCGTTCCGAGAGGATATAGGCAGTTCCGGCGGCGAACAGCGTCAGCGCCGGCGCGCCGATCGAGCGAAATGCCACCCCGACGATAACCGCCGTCAGCGCGACTGTGGCGAGCTCCACCCACCGAAGATGCTGGGAGATGATGTCCCCTTGCTGGGCGCGCACAGGCACCACGCCGGTCATGCCGATTAAGGAGTCGCCTGGTTGATTGATCTGGGTGCGCTCGAAGTTTTCGGCAGTGATGTAACGATCGTAGATACCCTTGCCCGGATCGAAGAAGAGATAGGTGAGCGCCGTCGTCCCAGATTCTCTGGCAAAGGGGACGACTTGCTTGGCGTTGATGATCGGCAACGCACCCGCGATGCTCTGATAGTCGGGATAGTTATGCTCGGTGAGATCGGTCGCTCGCTGGACGACTCGTTGCTGCGCATCGGACGACAGGCCGTTGGGATCGCGTTGCACGATGATCGTCCGGCTGGTGGCGGGCACGGCAAAGAGATTGGCCGAATCCCGCTCAACCTGCACCGCTTTGGAATTGTCAGGAGCCAGGACTCCAATGGGGCCACTCTCAGTGGCGCTGATCCCCGGCAGGTAAAGGTAGGCGGCCACTGCGGCGGCAATCCAGATAACGATGATCAGATAGCGCACGGGACCAGTCAGTACCCGTGCAACATGCCACGAAAACCCTGAGCCTTCCTTCATCGATCCTCCACCCACATAGACCATTTGTCCTTGCCCTCTTGTCAAAATCGGTGCCACCCGAAGCGGGATACGATTCGACGAGGGTAATTGGCTGGTGGAAGCGACATTTCGTCGTTCGGAGAATCAGGAGGAACGGGAGTTGATGGACCGGAGAAGCGCCCGGCTGGGCAACGGCGCTGTCACCCAACCGGTGCGGTGGAGAACACCGGATGCTATCCGGCGCGACGTAGCTTCTTCAGGCTCTTCATCTCGCGCGGCGGGTCCATATGACGGCCGCGAATGGTAAAGGAGACTTCCCCGACGTAGAGGTCGCCGCGTGAATCGACGGCCATGCCGTGGGGCGCGACGAATTTGCCCGGATCTTCTCCTTCGAGCGGATCACCGATGTGCGCCAGCATCTCCCCCTCCGAGCTGAGGACCGTCACGCGATGTCCCATGCCGGGCGGGTCTTCCGCACCACCAAGGTTGAGCTCACAGATATAGAAGTTGCCGTCCGGGCCGATGGCCATGCCGTCCGGCCGAAAAATGTTGTTCCACATGCCGACCGAGTTCCCATCCGCGTCGAAGATCTGCACGCGATGGTTCTCTCGTTCCGCCACGTAGATCATGTCGTTGGCATCGATGACCACGTTGTGTGGCAGGTTGAACTGCCCCGGGTCGATCCCCGGCTCGCCCCACGATTTGATCCACTCTCCCTTGGCGGTGAACTTGTGGACGCGCGCGTTGCCATAGCCATCGGTGACGTAGATGTCACCTGTCGTGGGCGAGACCGCCACGTGCGTCGGCCGGTTGAAGGGTTCGCCGCCCCATTTGGTCGATGCCTGATTCGGCGTGCCGAGGGTCAGCAAGAGCTCGCCTTCGGGCGTGAACTTGGTCACCGTGTGGGTTCCGTCGTCAACACAAAAGATGGACCCGTCCGGCGCGACGTGAATGCCGTGCGTCCGTGAACTGAACGTCCCCTGCCCCCAGACACGAAGCAGATCCCCTTCGCGATTGAAGACAAGGACAGGGTTCTCGGGGTTGCGCGTGATGACGTAGACCTGATCGTCGGCGTCCACCGCGACGCCAGGACACTCGATCACGCGAAGCCCTTCCGGCAGGCTCTCCCATTGACCGAGAGCTTCGTAGGTAAAGCGACCACTTCCGACCGTGACGCTCATGAACCGACTCCTTCACCTGTCAGCCAGCCGCGGAAGCGCTCGCGTACCTCGCGGATGACTCGCCCGCAACTCACAAATCGAGCCTGGATCGATCGCTGATAACGCTCAGTCTCAGACAGCCCACGACCGGCTGTCAACCTGCGTCCGCGCACGGGCCGACCAGGACCAATTGGCTATGTCGATTGGCACGCAATTGTTATGTCTCGACACGAAGCGCATCGAATTTGTGACCGCAAACGTGTCAGGCTGAATCCAGGTAATGGCGTTTGATCGCCGCATCGGCGGTCGCGGGTTGCGACTTGGTCGGAGATTGATGCTCCGTCCTGATCTGTTGCCAGATGCTCGATCACGCCAACGGAAAGGAGCCACATCATGCGCTGGCGACTTCTCCTTTCGCTCCTGGTTATCACCTTGTTGATGTTCCCGGGCGTAGCCCTGGCACAGGGCTCGGGCTCAACCGACGATCTCTTGCTGCGCGTCAATGGGCCTGTCACGGTCAACGCCACCGAAGAGGTCGGCACGGTCGTGGTCATCAGCGACAATGCGGTGATCAACGGAATCGTCAGACAGGATCTGATCGTAATCAATGGTGACGCGACGGTCACCGGCACCATCGAGGGCAGTGTCACGATCTATCGCGGCACGCTGGACCTGCGTGGCGCTTCTCGCGTCGCTGGCGACGTGAATCTGGTCAACAGCACGCTCACCCGCGCCACTGGAACGACCGTCGAAGGCGCGGTCAACCATAGCTCCTTTGACTGGTCCGCATGGGAGTTCTTCGCCTTCTCCGTCTATCTCTGGATAGCCGGAACCATCGCGATCGTCGTGGCCGGCCTGGTCTTCGCGGCAGTCGGCGGACGGCAGCTTACTGGTGCCGGCAACCTGATCAGCCGAAAGCCGGGTGCCACGATCCTCAGCGCCGTGATCGCCGGCATCGGCGTACCGCTGCTGGCAGTGTTGGCTTTCGCCACGGTGCTTGGCATTCCGCTGGGGCTTGGCCTGCTCCTCTTCCTGATTCCGGCGCTCTGGTTCTTCGGCTACCTGGTGGCCGGAACCAAGCTCGGTGCGGCCATCCTGCGTCAGGAAGCCAGCAATCACCCCTACCTGGCATCCGTGGTTGGCCTGGTTCTGCTGCAGGCGATCGGACTGATCCCCTTCCTGGGCGGTGCGGTCGGCCTGGTGGCTGGCATCTTGGGAGTCGGCGCACTGGTTCTGCTAGCCTGGCACGCCTGGCGTGGACCGGAGAAGGGCGAGCCGGTTGAAGCACGCAAGGCTGAACCCGCGATGTAAGGCGGGATGATCCACGTTGAAACTCGGGCGATCGTGACAATTCTGGAGGTATGAAATGACCGCAACGCAGGAACCGAAACAGAAGCGAACCTGGAACGAGCATATCGAGGTCACCGGCGATGAGCTCAAGAAGCGCGTCGAAGAGCTCGTGGAAGAAGGGAATGTCCGCAGGCTGATCGTACGCAACGAGCACGGCGACATCTTGATGGAGATTCCGCTCACTGCTGGCGTCGCCATCGGGGGTGTCGTGACGATCTTCAACCCGGTCCTGACGGCACTCGGCGCCCTCGGCGCGATGTTGGCCCACCTCAAGATCGAGGTCGTACGAACCGAGACCGACGAGGAGTAAGCAGTCTGTCAATGGCCCTCACCCCCGTCCCCTCTCCCGACGATCAGGAGAGGGGAGACGGAAAACCCTCTCCCAGAATTGGGAGAGGGTGGCGCCGCAGCGCCGGGTGAGGGCCGTCACAGCGTCACCCTCCACCCGGCCTGTCAAGCACTGAACTACGACGGCCGGATCTGGAGGGTGACCTCTCGCACCACACCAAGCGCATCGCCACTGCCGACGTAGAGTCGCTTGAGGTCGTACCCCGCGACGTCCTTGAGCGCCTTGCTGCCAAATCGAACGGGCTGCCCATCCGGCAAGATCGCGTCGATGGCCAGCAGACTGGCACGTACGTCGGCACGAGCATTCGTGTCGGAGAGAACCGATCTCAGGGTGCTGGACGGATCGCGCTCACCATCACAGACTCGCGTGCGAAATCCTCGCTCCGCCAGGTGACCCTCAAGCTCTCGAAGCGACGTAGTTCCCGGCGCCGCGACCGTCAGATTCTCGGGGTCGATCTCGATCGACGATGCCGTCCCCTTGCTGGCGGAAGACTGGGTTGTGTTTGACGGAGTGACCCGACCATCGTGCAAATGAGAAACCGCCTGCTCGATTGCCTGGCTGAATCGCGGAAGCTCCGGTTCGTCGTCCGATCGATCTGGCAGCAGCACGCCCGGATTCAGCAGCCCGTCCGGATCAAAGACACGCTTGACGCACCGCATGGCGGCGATCTCCGCGGCATTGAAACGTTGCCGCATCAGCGGACGCTTCTCGCTGCCGACGCCATGCTCGCCCGTGAGCGTGCCCCCAAACTCCAGTGCCATGCGCGGTCCACTCGGTCACCATGCGCTGAACCCGTTCCACTTCTGCCGGGTCGTCCCCATCGAAGAGGACGATCGGGTGGATGTTGCCGTCGCCTGCGTGTCCGGTGGTGAAGACGTCGAGCTGATAGCGCTCAGCCAGGGATCGCACTGACCGCTGCATCAACGGGATGCGCTCCCGCGGCACGGTGGTGTCGCCGATGTAGAAGGCGCGGCCACTGGCCAGCGTCGCCTGTCCAATCTGCAGACGCCCGCGCCAGAGCGTGGCGCGCTCGTCTGGATCGTCGGCCCGACGAACTTCGCGGGCACGCTGTCGCAGATTGGCCTCGATAGCTGCCATCTGCGCTGCCACCTCATCAAGATTCCCCTCGATGTCGATCAGCAGGATGGCTTCGGCATCAGTTGGGTAGCCGGTGGGCGCCATGGCTTCCGCAACCTGGACCGAGTGGCGGTCCATGAACTCGAGCGCGGCAGGGATGACGCCCGCGCGCAAGATGGCCGACACCGAGTCGATGGCCGCGTCCAGATCGTTGAAGACCGCCAACAGTGAGCTGGTCATGACCGGGAGCGGACGCAAGCGCAACCGGGCCTGTGTCGTGACTGCTAGCGTCCCCTCGGAGCCGATCAGGACACCGAGGAGGTCGGGGCCTAAGTCATCCGCGCTCAAGTGGAACTTCATCGCCGCCCATCAGGACGCAATCAATGCCGTCAACGTGATGGACGGTGACGCCATGCTTGAGACAATGCGGTCCGCCAGAGTTCTCGGCGATGTTGCCGCCGATCGACGAAAGTGGAGCCGAGGCTGGATCGGGTGAGTAGCAGAGCCCGAGTGGTGCCAGACGATCCTGCAGGTCGCCGTTCAGGACGCCCGGCTCAACCAGCGCGACTCGTCGTTCTGGATCGATCTCCAGCACCCGGTTCATGCCGCGCAAATCGAGCAGGATCCGCTCTTCGGAGGGCAAGAAACCACCCCCGACGTTGGTCCCCGCGCCGCGCGGCACAACCTGGATTCCATGCACCTGAGCAATCCGAAGCGTGGCCGCCACATCGTCGGCGGTGACGGCCCGTAGCACAACGCCTGGCACACCGCGTTGCGTCCAGAAGTCGCGTCCGGCTTCGACCCGCTCGTCGAGATCGCTGACCAGGCCATCCGGCGAAACCGCCGCACGGAGGTCACGCATCAGGGCCTCAGAGAATGCCATGAGATTCCCGTCGCCTATCTTTCTCGCGTGACTTTCCCAGCGCCTATGGTCGCATCATGATCCCATATTGTCCCTGGCGATAGCCGAGGCTGCGATAGGTCGCCCAGGCGAGCGGCTTCCAGCGCTCGGTCTCATTCATCTGATTCATCACGTAGGCGAAGGCCAGGCGCTCATGCGGGTCGGTCATACCCATGGAACCTCCCGCGCCGCTGTGGCCGAAGACGCTTTCCGGAAGGCCGTAGTCTTCGCGCGCCTTCATGAAGCCGAGAGAGAATGGCGCCAGAATGTCGTAAACGGCCCCCTTCGCCAGTCGAGACTGTGTTCGTCCCATGCGATCGACCGTCGCCGGGCTGACCAGCCTCACGCCGTCGATGGCGCCGCCCAGCGAGAGCGCCGCGTACATGCGGGCAGCGGAGCGGGCATTGGTGACTCCGCCGCTGGCCGGCAGTTCCGCCGCGTGCGCTTCGCGCGTGTTCCACCAGCCGCTGCCTTCATTCACGCCACTGCTGACGACGGCCGCGGCGATACCCGTCTTCGGCGTGTCATCTCCCTCATCATCAACCGGGAGCGGCAATAGTGGCGCGGTCCGCCCTTCTTCGCTTTCGGGTAACCCGATCCAGAAGTCGAGTCCGAGCGGCGTTGCCACCTCATCTCGGAAGAAGGTGCCTACCGATTTGCCACTGACTCGATGCACAACCTCGCCCACCAGCCAGCCGAATGTCAGGGAGTGGTAGGCATAGTTACGCCCCGGCTCCCAGAAGGGTTGTTCGGCGGCGATGGCGTTGGTCATGTACTCCCAGTCGTACGGCTTTCCAGCCGGTATCTCGTGGCGGAAGCCAGGCAAGCCGGCCTGATGGTTGAGCAGCATACGCACCGGGATGTGCTCTTTGCCGTTGGCGGCGAACTCCGGCCAGTAGTGGGCCACCGGTTTGTCGATGTCGAGCTCGCCTCGATCAGCCAGAATGTGGGCGCAGAGGGCCGTCGCGGCCTTGGTCATCGACATGACGACGGTGATGGTGTCTTCTTGCCAGGGGGCGCCGGTCTCTGGGACGGCCGTTCCGCCCCATAGATCGACAACCTTCTCCCCCTCGACCACCACGCTGACCGAGGCCCCGACGTCACCCCGCTCGGAGAAATTCCGCTCGAATTCCTCACGAACCTCGGCGAATTTCGGATCGCAGACTCCCTGAATCTCCACCACTTGATTCTCCTCCGGTCTTGATTCCCCGCTAGATAGTCAGATTCGGAACGCGGCCGAGCATGCGGTCGGCCATACGCTCCGCGATCAGGATGCAGGTTAAGTTGGTGTTGGCGCGCGTCACCTCCGGCATGACCGATCCGTCGATCACACGCAGGTTCTCGACGCCCAACACGCGACAGTCGGAATCGACCACTGTGCGCGGATCGTCGACCGCTCCCATACGACAGGTGCCGACCAGATGCCAGGTGTCTTTGACGGTCGAGAAGAGCCACGCATCCAGCTCGCGATCACTTCTTACGTCATCCGGCGTCAGGCCGTCCGAGCGCATCAGCGTAATCGATTGGCTGATCGACTTTACCGCTGGGTGGCGGCCGATCTCGAAGAGCCGCCGGGCACCGTCTCGCAGGCGAACCAGGTCTCGTGAATCGGAGAGCATGTTCTCATCGATTTCGGGTAAGACAAACGGGTCGGCGCTCGTCAAGCGCAATTCACCGCGCGAAAAATTCTGCCAGGTGATGACGGAGATGCGGGCTGCTTCGAGTCCAGCATCGTCGTAGCCACTCAAATTGATCGGGACGACCAACATGTCGTTGCGACCGGCACCGGCCAGCCCGGAGCTGTAACGGATGCAGGCGCTGGTGATGCGGTCGTCGCGATCCAGCGGCGCGGGCTTCCGGTTTGAGCTCCAGCGCGATCGAGACGGAGGAGTGATCGCACAGGTTCTTGCCAACGGGAAGATCTCGCAGAGGCTCGATGCCCAGCGCTTGCAGATCGTCCGCCGGGCCGATCCCAGAGCGCATCAGGATTGGCGGCGAGAAGACCGAACCGGCCGAGAGGATGATCTCGCGACCATGGAAGTCAACCCAACCATTCGGGGTATGCGCGCGCACGCCGACGGCGCGATGGCCCTCGAACAGCACCCGATCCACGTGAACGTTGCCGCGAATGGTCAGGTTCGAGCGCCGGCGAGACGGTTCGAGATAGGCGTCATTGACCGAGACGCGTTTGCTCTCGCGCCGGTTGACGGCATAGGGTCCGACGCCCCCCTCTTCCGGTGCGTTGTGATCGGGCGACCAGGGATAGCCGAGCTCCAACGCCGCCTGCAGCAAGGCCAGATCGACCTTGCCCCATTGAGAGACCGGTACGCGCCAGACCGGGATCGGTCCACCTTTGCCATGAAAGGGGGAGTCGCCGAAATCGAGGTCATCCTCGATGCGGTTCATCACCGGCAGAAGCTCTTCGCCCGACCAGCCCTCGCAGCCTTGCTCCGCCCACAGATCGTAGTCGTCGAGCAAGCCACGGTACGCGACCTGCCAGTTGATGGCCGAGCTGCCACCGAGTCCGCGGCCGCGATCGTAGAGGTAGGGCTTTTGACCGGCGGCGCGGCGCGCCATCAACTGCGGCCATTGGAAGTCCGGGAAACGCTCGGGATTGGTGATACCCAGTGGATTGGCGCTGTGCATCTCGAGAGGCGCGTCGGCGGCACGATAGTCGGGCCCAGTTTCGAGCAGGAGCACGGATGTCGCTGGATTCTCCGACAGCCGCGCGGCCATCACGGCACCGGACGATCCGGCTCCCACGATGACGTAATCGTAGACGGGAACGTCATCACGCTGTTCGGACGCGTGCGTTGCAGTCATGGCGCTCCCTGTTTCTCGGGCCCAATGGGCGTTGGCTCCTGGACGCTCTAGTCCGCCTCGACGTCGAGGTGAAAGTTCACCGTCGTCGCGACCGCGACGATCTGGTAGAGGGGTCAGCCACCCTTATAGCGATCGAGCAACGCTTCTCCCTGTTCCTGGGTGACGCCGTGCAGCACGAAGTTCATGTCGACGTGGTCGTATATGACCGTGTTCGGCTTGGTCGGGCGGAACGCCTGCATCTCGACCGACATTCGTTTGAGCGGGATGCCCATCTCTTGCGCCGCTCCCTCGATGAGCGTCACGCCGCAGGAGGCGACGCCGGAGAAGAAGGCCTCGCCCGAGGTGATCTCCTCGCCGATGGACGGGCTATCAATGATGATGTTGTGATTGCGAACCGAGGTGATGGTCCGTTTGAGCGTTCCACTACTCGCCGAGCGGACAGTGTAGGCAGGTTCTGGTTGGCTCACGAACGCCACTCCTTCCCAACGTATGACGTCAGTCTTCACGAAAGCGGCCCGGATTGATTGGAACGAACTGTCGCCAGCCTACCTTAAAACGTGCGTGGTTTCGCTGTCCCATCGTTCAGAATAGCGACGACGCTGACGAGCATTTTGACACGAAGCACGACGCGAAAAGCACCTTCAACGCGGCTGCTTGTCGCGCAATATGCCAGCAGGTCACGGCTATTCGTAGCAATTGGGACCTTCGGGGCAATTCACACCGACGGCTCAGCTTTTAACATCATGACCGTTCAGATCGATCCGTGATCCGACCGACCTGGAGGTTATGTTGAGAGCCGTTGACCTGGGACACGCCTCGGGCGAGAGAATCTCCGCTCGCTGGCGCCGGATCTTCCGATCGAGAGCGAACTGACGTCCTCAGTAGCACTCGCGCGTACGTCATGATCCTATCCTGGATCGTCTTCCTTGGGGCAACCGTCCGAATCCCCGTCATTATGAACAGCAGCTTTCCGGCAAACGACGGCGGCATGTTCATGCAGGCCATCGTGCAGTTGAAAGCCAACCACTTCGTTCTCCCGATGTACCTTCATTACAACGGCTTGACGCTGCCCTATGCCTATCCACCGATCGGCTTCTACCTTGCGGGAATTCTCTCTTCCGTCACCCATATGAGCGTGTTGAACACGCTGCGCTTCATCCCATTGACGTTCAGCGTCGCGACGATCGTGGCGTTTATTCTGTTCGCTAATGCATTCCTTAAGAACCGAGCAATGGTGATCGCTGCGACTCTGGCCTTCGCGCTTGTACCGAACGGCCATGAGTGGGAGATCATGGGCGGCGGGCTGACGCGATCAATCGGCTTCTTCTTCGCCGTCCTCGCCCTGTGGCAGATGTACCTCCTCTTCACCGAACGATCACGCACGCATCTTCTCCTGACTATCGTCTTCGCCTCGCTCGTCTGCATGAGCCATCTGGAGATGGCCCTCTTCGTCGCCGTCAGCGCGGATGTGATGATCCTCTTCCTGGGCACGAACAAAGCGAGGGGTATTCGACGCGGCGCTGGTGGCCGGAGGCGTCCTGCTGATGACCAGCCCCTGGTGGGGGGTGGTCGTGGCGCGCCACGGACTGGATCCGTTCCTGAGCGCGGGTGGTACAAGCGGGCGATCGGTCCTGGTCATCATCTCGTTCCTGGCACAGTTACAACTGGAGCGGCGAGAGTGGCATTCCCGATCTTCGGTGCGCTCGCCGGCGCTCGGCATCATCATCAGCCTTGCGCGCCGCCAGTACTTCCTTCCGGCCTGGGTCGGTCTTGCAGCTTATTGCCGACCCGCGGAAGTTCGTCACCGAGGCCATGGTTCCGCTTTCATTGTTGATCGGGATCTGTGTGGTGGAGTTCCTGATCCCCAACATTCAACGCTTCGCGGAGACAAGCCCGATCTTCCAACGATCCTCCGGCGACGCGACGGCTGGCTCGGTCGGGCCACCGAATGGTTGATTCCTGCGCATGGTGGGACGTGCTCGTCTTGTATGGCTGGGCCGCATCATTTCTGTCGACGACCTCCGAGATCGTCAATCTGTCTCCGACGAGCGCGCGGCGATGGCGTGGGTTCGAACCTCCACCGACTCCAGCAGCACGTTCATCATGCTGACCGGCGATCCATGGGGACACGACCGCTCCGGAGAGTGGTTCCCGGTCCTCGCGGACCGCGTCAGCAACTCGACGGTACAGGGATACGAATGGATGCCTCGCGGAATGTTTAAGGCGCGACAGAATCGCCTACGGAGAGCTGCAAGACTGTACGACTGAGGCGCCATCTTGCATCGCGGACTGGAGCGCTGACGAGCACGTGAGCTTTGACTACCTGTATGTGGCGAAACGAGACACGAGGGATCAGCGACGCTCACATCCCCTGCTGTTCGGCGCTGGTGGATGCATTGACGCGTGACCCGGACTATCACTGGTCGTATCAGAACGACGACGTCTCAATCTTCCACCTGCAGACGTCTCTCACAGTGGCAGACGCACCGAGTACCGTCGCGACGCGCTAGCGCCTACACGCGCTTTCCCCTTGGGCCGGTAATCGACTCGCGTTCAGTCCTCGTGGCAAACCCCAGGCTGACACAGACGACGATCCAGAACAGACACCCAGATAAACGTCGCGGCGGCACCTGTGGCCGCCGTCATTCCCAACGGCTCCTCTTCGCAGATAATCGCCACTGACCAAGCTCCGCATACCGGTCGCAGCCCCGCGAGAAACCTACACGCCGAATCGCCGGGGCTGCCCACGGACCGTCATCACACCATCACGCGTGTCAGAGATCAGGGGCCTGCCGTGTTTTCGCGGCAACGAGAATCGACCCCTCATGGGGTCGATGTCTCAGCCATTCGGCTGTCTGAGCGAGCGGATGGAGACGCTGAGCGGATCAGGTCCGCTTCAGTCTCGCCAACGGCGCCGCCAACCAGGCGCGTGGGGCCGCAAGCTGCCGAGCGATCCCTTCCGGCATCGTCAGCCGCTCGAGTCTCGGCGTCACGACAAACCAGCAGAACGATCCCACCATGACCCCGGCGATTTCATCGATGAGGTAGTGCTCGCCAAGATAGAGGAGCGCGAACGCCATCGCCAGAAAGTAGAACGTCCCGATCACGCCCGTGATCCGCCCGCGGCGCCAGAATGCCAGGGCCACGATGGTGGTGATAGCCAGGTGCAGTGAGGGCATGGCCGCCACGTCGTTCGGCCCGAAAACCGTATAGCCTCGTTGGTATGTGCCGTTGCTGAAGTGATCGATCACCTGTGGAACGATATGGTCGATCGGCGGCATGTAGCCCTTCACGCTCGTCATCCACGGCGGCGCGGTGGGGACCAGGAAATAGCCAATCAGTCCGATGTACCACGTCGCCAGCAGACCGATGACGTAGCTGCGGAAGAGTCGAATATCGAGACGAGCGAAGACGATTGCCAGAATATGCGGCAAGACGAAGAAGGAGAGATAGACACCGACGAGCCCGATCTCGAACCACTGCACGCGATACGGCTGATGTAGATGCTGCTGCAGCCATACGTTGGCTTCAGACCCGTGAAAGAACAGAGTGGTCGAACGCAATTGGGTAATGATACTGGATAGGGTTGCCCGTCTCGTTTGCCAGATTCTTGAACTGATCGAACCCCACCAACCCGAGAATATAGAGTGCCCACAGCTTCCACCCTTGCGATCTCGGAAGCACCAGGAAGAAGACGGCCATCGACAGCACGCCATGAATGAGACCGTTCGGCGTGGTCATCGCCTGGCGATTCAGCAGAAAGACATAGATGGCCAGGAGCACCAAAATGCCGCGGCCGAGATTCATCAGCGCATGCAAGATCGTGCGGGCTGACTGGTTCCGCGTCTCCCAGGACGCCCCTTCGACCGGGATCGCGGCAGCATCCTGCAAGCTCGCAATCGGCTTGTTCAGTTTCGTCCCCCCTTCAACAGGCGGTCGGGACCCTCTTTGATCGAATGGAATGCGGAAATCAAGCCTTGATTGAACTTCGCAGCACCGCCAGCGGCAGCGGGGACGGGCTTATTGACCGACCGCGTCTCGTCTGCAAGCTGTCGCTGCTGCCATAAAAGGATCGCAAGTGCCGGAAGATAGATGCAGGCGATGATCCAGGGCTCCGCCCTGATGACTCTGCTGCGTCATCCTTTGACCGTGCAGGTTGAAATAGGCCCAGCCGCCGTACGCCACCCAGCTCGACAGTGAAAGGAACAGACTCTGACGCCAGGTCTTGGGGATGAGCCAAAGCGGAAGTTGGTCATAGAAAAACATGAGCTGCGGCACCAGCGCCATGACCAGCAAGAGCCGTCCGGCTGGTCGTCGCCAGGCGACGGCGGCGAGCAGCAGTACAAACCCAGGGATGATCACGACCGGCAATGGATGGGGCGTCCCGCGCAGATTCTTCAGCCACTCGATGGGCCAGGACGGCATGATGAAGAGCGAGAGGGCATACACCACCGCGGTGATGACGAATCCGCGCCGGCTAGGATAGGCCACTCCGATGGCCAGACCAAGGTTCGGCTTCGCAAATGCCAACGGCAGCAGCCAGGGTAGGAACGCCGCCGCCACGATGAGCGGCGACCACTGTGCCACATAAGCTGCGACGAAAAACGGTGACGAGAGAAAGATCAGCAGGCGGTCATACCCATCCCGGGTGACCGCGTACCCTAGAGCTGCCGAGCCAATGCCGAAGAAGAGCGCTCCCGCGAAATACGGGGGCAAGGCGGTAAAGGGCAACGCAACAAGCACCGCGGGCAACGGATAAAAGAGAAAGTCACCGTACGGGTATGGCTTGCCCGGCCCGAACACCGGGTTGGTGTATGGATCGATGTGATGGAGCAACGCGGACGCACCGCCGAGCGGCCAGGTGAAGTCTCCGTCTCCATAGCCGCGCCAGTGGAGCAACAGAAATGACATGACCGTGCTCAGCAGCCCAATAACGATCGCGATGATGAGACGATGACGCCGGCTCAAAGCAAGGTCTCCAAATCCCACGAACGCAAAGCTTCAGCCAGTTCAGGTTAGCAAACACATAGCGCGCAAGAGGGACGCAGGACTAGGAGAATTTCACTAATTCACAGTCTTCCGTTGGTCCATACGATCGGGCCCGATTGAAGGGCTGATCGTAAACTCGACTCGCTCGTCACCTCAGATCCACGATCACGTGGAACATGTCAGTTAAACTTCAACTCTCCTCGAATGCGCTGAACGATTCAGATTGCCTCACTGACAATGAATTCCTGCTTTTCTCCCATATGTATTCATGTCCGGCTCGGTTAGGCTGCCGGCAGCACCTGTCAGATCCCACGCGATGATTGAGGGACCAACGGCTATTTCTTGAGTGTGATGGGGAAAATTAAGCTCGTTATGAGACCTATTCATGCAAAAGAGCGATGCCGCTCATGCTTCCACCGGGTAGGGAACTGGGCACTGACGACGGCGCTGCTGCTTATTGCTCTTTTCTGGCTCTTTCTAATCCTTCATTTCCGGCAAACATCAGGCTGGTTCGGCCGCATCGGTTTCGACTTCGGTTGCTTTTGGTCAGCGACTAAAGCCTTTCTTGCAGCCGGGCCGGCTTCAGCCTATGACGTGGAGGTTGTTCACCAATATGGAACGAAGATGGCGAGCCTTGCCGGTCTTCATAACCCGGAGACCTACACCACTGGTGTTTCTCCATCCTCCGCCCTTCTTTCTGCTAATCGCACCATTTACCAAAGCAGGTCCGGTTCTCGATTTTCTTATCTGGACGGTGTGCAACGTTGCTGTGACCGTTTGGGTGGCGATACGTCTGACGGTTGGATCTCCTGGCCGACGAGGACAGGTTGCTCTGGGCACGTTAGTTACGTTTCCAGTAATGATGGGAATCATCCTTGGGCAGCCGATCGGCTTTCTGCTCCTGGTTTTTGTACCGGTGCTGGAACTTGATGGTTCAGAAGAGGGATTTCCAAGCCGGACTCTGGGCCGGACTCTTCTTGCTCAAGCCACAGTACGACTCCCGCTGATCATGATCATGTTCTTGAAGCGCCGTTGGGGATTCATGCGAGGGGTCGCTCTGGTGGGGTTTGTTTTGGGAGTTGGATCGTTCGCGCTGCTCGGGTTCTCTGGGGTTCTCAGTTACATCCATCTGCTGCGCGCAGTTGCGAATGAGTCGGGTGGTCTTCCGGGAATCTCGTTCAACCTCATGATGAACTGGCAGGCATTCTTGATCAACATCTTCCCAACAATGACGTTCTCTATGCGGATGATCCTGGCGGGCGTACTCATTTCGTCTGTATCATCTTCCTCCACTTATCTGGCGAGGCTCATGGGTCGATGATCCAGAGGTACTCAGCTACCGCTTGCTCGCGACCATGATCGTTACACTTCTCATCAGCAACCACAGTTACGTCCACGGTGCGGCGCTCCTCGTAGTGCCATGCCTCGCGATTCGACGTTATCGACCCTGGACAACCAGCATGCGGACGCTGCTCGTTGCCGGGCTGATTCTGCCCCCTGCGATATATGTACTGTCGAGCGTGAGAAATTGGGATTGGTGGATAATCGAATCGCAGATCGTGCTTATGCTCTTGGTCGCTACGTTCGCCGTCACATTTCTTAGAGCCCGCTCTGTTGGTCAGGAGTCACGCTCGGGCCAATCCCGCACCTTGCAGCTCCAGGAATCAGCGATCTCCTGACCAGACCGAAATCCCAAACTCCTGTTCCGCGATCCGGATTGTTCGGTGATCCGCTCGGATTCGCCCCTACTTCCACTGCCTACGCTACAATCGAGGGTCATGCGTCAGCGGTGAGGGGCCGCCGCAGGATTCGATTGCTGGGGGTGACGTGAATCGGCCGGGCGGACAGAAGAAGGAAACGGCCGGGCGAGATACGCTGCTCGGGCTCCTGCCAGATTCGATGCGTGAGGTCACCGAGCGCCTCGCTGAGGCTTTCGCCAGCCATGAACACGAGCTCTACCTCGTCGGCGGCAGCGTGCGCGGACTCCTGCTGGGGCAGTCCGTCGCCGATCTCGATTTCGCCACCGATGCCGAACCGGCCGCAACCAAGATCGCCGGGCAGGAGGCAGCCCCCGACAGTATCTACACGGTCGGGGAGAAGTTCGGCACGGTCGGATTTGTCTTCGGCGAGCATCTGGTCGAGATCACGACCTACCGCGAGGAGTTCTACCCAACGCCGGATCGACGCCCCACCGTGAGTCACACCACCGACATCACGGGCGATTTGTCGCGGCGCGACTTCACCGTCAATGCCATGGCCATCGACGCGCATACCGGCAACGTGGTCGATCCCTTCCACGGTCAGGAAGACCTTGAACAGCGGGTCATTCGCGCGGTGGGGAACGGCGCCGATCGCTTTCGCGAGGATCCGCTTCGTATCCTGCGCGCGCTCCGTTTCATCGCTCAGCTCGACTTCGAGCTCGACCATGACACGCTGGTAGCCATGCGGGATATGGCGCCAGAGCTGGAGCGCATCAGCCGGGAACGCATCGCCTCCGAGCTGAACCGGCTTCTCATCGCGCCAGCCGCGCCGCGCGCCCTGGCAATCACACATGAGGCTGGCGTACTGCCGTACGTCCTCCCAGAGATCGTGCCGATGGCCGAGGATACCGGCGAAGGGCGCCACAAAAATATCTGGCTGCACACGTTAATGGTGGTAGATCAGTCGCCTGCCCGACTCCCGCTACGCTGGGCCGCCCTGCTGCACGACGCCGCCAAACCGATGACCCGTTCGCTGGACGAGACCGGCGAGGTCCACTTCTTCGGTCACGAACGGGTCGGTGCCGGTCTGGCGCGCCGCACGTTGCGCCGACTCAAGCAGGAACGCGCGCTCATCGACCGCGTCTCGCAGCTGGTCGAGCTCCATCTGCGACCGGCTGGCTACGACGAGAGCTGGACCGACAGCGCCGTGCGGCGCCTCGTCTTCGAGTCAGGCGATCTCCTCGACGACCTGCTTGATCTGGTGGCGGCGGACGTCACCAGCGCGCGGGCCGACCGGCAACGCGAAGCCGCGCAACGCATTCAGGCGCTGCGCGAGCACATCGATCGACTGCGCGAGCAGCACGAACTCGATCAGCTGCAAAGCCCGCTCGATGGCAACGAGCTGATGCAGATCTTCCAACGACCACCAGGGCGTTGGATCGGCGACCTCAAGGATCACCTGCGAGACATGGTTCTGGACGGCACTCTCGACCATGGCGACAAAACAACTGCCCTGGAAGAGGCGCGCCGCTGGATGGACGAGCGGCCCGAAGCGTAGGGACCGCTGCAGCACGCACTGGGACCAGATGGAGTCCTGGAAGCACTCTCACAATACATCCCACACTGCAAACATATCATCGTTGGAGTGGGTCTTCAGATAGATGGCGATGGCCCGCAATTGGCGGTCGTCTGTTCGTGATCCACGTACCGGTCCTCAAGTCAAAGTGTCCTCATGATCGAAGTACCATCCACTAACCCGGTCAGGACAATTGGCGCATTACTCTCAATTCGCACAAGCCCTATCCTCGTTCGTGAACATGCACTCAGTCATCAGCATGGCATCGACAGAGACGAGGGTAGGAAATGGCGCGTATCGGAATTCTGGTGGTGGCATATAACGCGGAGTCCACGCTGCGGCACGTCCTCCAGCGAATTCCGTCTAGTACCGTGGCCAAAGTCGAAGAAATCTTTGTCTTCGACGATGCGAGTCAGGATAACACCTATCAAGTGGGACTCGAATGTCAGCAAGACGAGCCCTATGGTTCCAAACTCTCCGTATTTCGCAATCAAGAGAATCTAATGTACGGCGGCAATCAGCGGGCAGGGTACCAGTACGCCATCTCTCGCGGCCTTGATATCGTTGTAATGTTGCATGGCGACGGACAGTACGCGCCCGAGGTCATGCAAGACCTCCTCTCACCAATCGAGTCTGGCAGCGCAGACGTCGTCATGGGATCGCGCATGATGGTTCCTGGAGCAGCCAGAACCGGCGGCATGCCGCTCTACAAGCAAGTTGGAAACCGGATCCTTACATTGATCCAGAACAACCTGGCCGGCACGAGCTTCAGTGAATTTCACTCCGGGTATCGCGCCTACTCAGTAGCCGCACTCCGTGAGCTTCCGCTCGACTCCATGACGACTAATTGGCACTTCGATACTCAGATTCTGTTTGAGTGCATCAAACACGGCTTTAAGATCACTGAAGTTCCGATTCCGACCTTCTATGGCGACGAGGTGTGCTACGTGAACGGCATCCCGTACGCCGCTCATTGCATTCATGAAGCATTGTCGTTTGCTGCAATCCATCGGTGGCGCACACCAGCCGCCATTCCCGCGACATCACAGCTGTCACAGTAGCCAGCTCTAGAAACAATCTCGCGAATCGGAGCGGAGTAGGGCAGGTCAACGCGACCTGCCCTGTTGTTTGCCCGCTCACTTTGATATTCGACGAGTTGGGTGGCGTTTCGTCGATCCGCGGTCGTTACACGCCGGTCTCGAGCAGCATCCTGAGCATTCGTTGTGAACTTCTGGTGTGCTGTCAGGCGCTTCAACCGAGTAGTTCGACACCACGGTTGAACCATTGCGCGGTGCTCTGGCGTTCGACCATAGATGAAGGTTCACTCACGCAATGGCGACAGCAGTCATCGGCGACAATTGCTCTGGCCCCTCACTGTTCCGCGATCGTAAGGGTCCCCTGCAAGGTAGGGATCGTGTTGCGCCCAATCTGGCGGTTCAGCTCCGCCCATTTGGCATGCAGGGATTCCAGTTATGTGCAATTTGGAGTCTGGAAACCCGTCAGTACCCTGCCACGGTCAGATTGTGCCGAACCATAGGGTTCCTACGGCGAATTGAAGGATGGAAACGGCGGTCAAGGCCGTGAGGAGCCAGCCTGGCCACTTTCGAACGCCAGACGCGGTAAGCAGCATCAGCGGCACCGTGAAGTCGAGGGTGTACCGCGGTCCGAACTGCACCCACCCGGTGCCCATCAAGAGCAGGATAGGGACTGACACCAAAAGAACTGAAGCGAGCAATCCTGCCGTCGACCAGCGTGGATAGCCTTTGACGACTCCCCAGAAGACACCAAAGAAGACAGGGCTGAGCAGGAAGAGGCTACCGCCCATGGGGGTGGAGGGCCGAATCGGAAATGGGTAGAAGATGTATTGATAGTAGAGATTCACCGGGATGTAGTGAACGCTGAAGTAGCCATACTGATGAAAGTCATTGATGAATGCTTTGTCCATCAGATGATAGGCAATGCCGTTGTCAAAGACGCTACCGAACCGAGCGAAGTCGTACCAGCCGATGAAGCCGACGGCCGCTATGATCGGCGTGGCGGCAAGCAGAAGATTTTCCGCAATCCGGCGAAGACCCATCTCACGATGATTGGTCACAAGGAGCAGCGCGGGCCATACCCCGGCCAGGACCAGATGATTGCGCGTGAGCATCGCGGCGGCGAGAGCTAAGCCCGTGAGCGCAAAGGCTCGCGGACCGGAAAGCTCGATGGCCGCAAGATAGGCAAGTAATACGAAGAAGCATCCAACCAGTTCGTCGCTGGACCACACATTCGCGTAGGGCGCCAGTGTGAAATGAACGGTCCCGAACGCGAAGAACAACACAAGGAGCGCGCGCCTCGGTTGGGACAGGCGAATGATGTTCCTGCGATTGGCGGCACGGAGCAACGCCGCCATAAGCGCCACATTGGCGGCGCCGATACCGATCGAAATGATGCTGTCAGTTACTGTGGGGCCGAAGAGGGCGACAAACGGAAGCATCAGGATCGACGGCATTGGTGCCCAATAGAGGAAATACTGCCCGTGGAATAACGTCAGATCGTGCGTGCTTGGTGGGATGACACGAAGATGCAGTTGTTCATGGAGGAATGCATCCGCGAGGTAGTTGTAATAGGCATTACTGGATGCATGCAAGGAATCCACCACGGAGCAGGCGCGTAAAGAGCGTAAACCAATAGTGCACCAGCCCACTGAACAATGGACGATCAAATGTAGA
Source organism: uncultured Chloroflexia bacterium (assembly GCA_963815715.1). GTDB lineage: Bacteria > Chloroflexota > Chloroflexia > Thermomicrobiales > Thermomicrobiaceae > CALAGB01. Next base: position 1,177,863 of record CAWFHU010000003.1, read on the forward strand.
TAACAGGAGACGGGCTCGGCGGCCCAGGCCGGCGGCAATCACTGATTTGCGGGCACCGCCGGTTGATACAGTTACTGAATTCAATTTGGTCACCTTGAGTGGCTAATCGCGCGTGGCAAGCCACCGCGAAACAAGAATGCAATTCCTCGTACAAATACGTGACTACCATAGGGCTGATTCATCAGATAGCGAGTTCGCCCACATGTATTACACGAAGATCGGGCAAAGCCATGCTGATCGAGCCACGCCCGGAGCCAGGCGGAATCGGCTGGTGCGAGTGCCGAACGCGCCAATCGTAGCCGAGGTACCCGGTATCTCCATGGGCACAAAGTACCTCTTCGCCTAACTTGTCAAACGGAGCATTGAGGACCGCAATCACGGTTTGGGAGGACCTCAAGGATCACCTGCGAGACATGGTTCTCGATGGCACTCTCGACCACGGAGACAAAACAACTGCCCTGGAAGAGGCGCGCCGCTGGATGGACAAGCATCCCAGCGCCTAGCGGTCGTCAGGGTACGCGCTGAGTCCAGATCGAGTCAGGGAAGCGCTCGCGCAGCACATCCCACACCTGATACATCTCGTCGTTGGAATGCGTCTTCAGATAGACGGCGATGCCCCACCAGTAGAGGGCTTCCGGAGCTAACAAACCCTCCGGATCGCGCTCGAACGTCTCCCGCAACAGCGAGATGGCGTGGTCGGTGCGCGACCAATGCAGGTCAACGTGGGCCTCACCGATGTCGAGCAGCGTCAGAAAGAGCTCCGGCGGCAGGAAGTTGACGTTGCGGTAGTGGACGTCGCCGCGCCGGTCGGCAAAGAGGATCGTCGGCGTCCAGAGGACGTTGAGGGGACGAATCATCTCTCGCGGACTCTTGAATAGATCGAGTTTGACGGGCACGAAGCGGGCGTTCACGGCGTCGATGACGGCTCGGTTTGGATACGTCACGGCATCCAGCTTGTCGCAGCCGCGTCAAGGAACCTTCATCACGTCGATGAGAAGAAGCTTGCGCTCACGCCGCGCCCGCTCTCTGGCTCGCTCGAAATCCCGTTCCCACTCAATCAACATGTTGCGCCTTCCAGCGCTGGTCTACTCATGACCGCGGTCGACTCGCACACCGGTGCGCTGCAAACGCCAGGTCTCGAGCTGCTCAGCGTGTTCATTGACGTGCGCGGCCATATCGAGCAACAGTCCGCGCACCTTGCCCACTTCGCCCCATGGATAGGGGCCGATGGCGTTGAGCTTTTGATCGTCGAGGGTCGTCAGGAAGGCATCGGTCTCGACGAAAATCTGCTCGAAGTCCCCACGCGTCGCCTGCCAGGAATCGGTGCCGCGTAGCGCCGCCTGTGCGGCGTTGTAGCCCTGCCCATTCTTGATCGGGTGCCAGCGTGGCTTGGGATCGCCCAGAATGGCTTTGGCCGCTGCGAGCATCTCCGATTGCCAATCGGCAAGATGACCGGTGACGTCGCGCGTCGACCAGGCTCCCACGGACGGCTCCGTCTCCAGCACCATCTCGGGGAATTCGTCCACCACTGCCAGGAACCGGTCACGCGCTTCCGCGACCGCCGTGCGCACTTCGTCCAGATCGCTCATCTCTCCTCCAATTCGCCGACGCCGGGGTACGTTGTCACGGCTATCTTAACAGGCGAGCCCGACCGGCGACTGACTCGTTTCATCTGTATTCGAAACAGAGGGTACTCGTCATAACCCTGCGATACTTCAGGCTCGACAAACGATTATGTTGGATCAAATGATCGTCGATTGGTCGATCCCCGCGAGGATCGACCTGCTAGCTGGTGCTCGCTCGTGACGAATTTCTTAGGGCGTCGTGGAGTCATACTCGTCGTCGTGCTGGTCCTTCTCGTCAGCGCAGGGTTCTTCTGGCGGTCCTCACGAGATCAGGGCGTCGCGGCGGAACGGCCTGTCTATGCGGCGCTTGGGGCGTCAGACGCGGTCGGCGTGGGGGCCGACAACCCACCAAGCGAAGGTTTGGTGCCATTAGTCGCCAGGGATCTGCCAGGAAATCCGGAACTGCTCAATTTGGGCATCAACGGTGCGGCGGTTAGTGACGTGATCCAGCAGGAGCTTCCGGTCGCGCTCGACGTCCATCCCAGCTGAGTCAGCCTCTGGCCGGGCGTCAACGACCTGCGCCATCAGATCAGCCTACAGGCCTTCGGCACGCAACTGAATGCGCTGCTCGACCGTATCAATCACTAGACGCAGGCGCGCGTCATCCTGCTTAACATCCCGGACCTGCGGGATGTACCGGCCTTCGCCTCGATCGATCCGAACGCGCTCGACAAGACTGTGCGGCAATGGAATGCCGTCATCGCACAGGCCGCCGAGTCCCACAACGCCATATTGGTCGATCTCTATAGCAACTCCGAGATCGTCAACGGACATCCCGAAGACGTCAGCAGCGACGGCTTCCACCCGTCCACCGCCGGATACCAGCGCATCGCCGATCTCGTATTGAAAACGGTGCACGCCCATGTTCAACCTTCGCCGTAATCCACCCAGCGTCAAGCCTCGGTCCGTTCCCACCCCTGATTCTGGCGTCGCGGTGGTGCGGACCCGTGGTCTGGGGAAGTCCTACCGGACCGGTTCGGTCACGGTCGAGGCGCTCAGCGATATCGACGTGCAAGTAGAACGCGGCGGTTTGGTCGCCATCATGGGGCCATCCGGCTGCGGCAAGACGACGCTCCTCAACTACCTGGCCGGGCTCGAAGGCAATTTCTCGGGCGACGTTTGGATCGACGGAATCTCGCTACGCACATTGTCGGATCGAAAGAGCGCCCGCTTGCGCTCGCGCATGACCGGCTTCATCTTTCAATAGTTCAACTTACTGCCGGCCCTCAACGTGATCGAGAACGTCGAGATGCCGCTCCTCATCAGCGGCACCAGGGGCGGCGAAGCACGACGCCGAGCGCGCGAGATTCTGGACGCGGCGTTAGGGATGCTCGGCGTGCAATCAGTGTTCGAACGCCGGGTGCATCTCGGCACACTGCGCGCGCTCGGATTCACGCGCTGGCAGACGCGGGCCACGCTGGCATTCGAGGCGGCCATCACGGCGGCGTTGGGATCGGCGTGGGGATCGGCCTTGGCCTGATCATGGCGCACACACTGGTGCGGATCATCGCGCTGCAGCACCCGGAAGTGCGCTACTCGGTCCCCTGGAGTCAGGGGACGTTGACGGCTGCCATCGCGGTACCCGGCACGATCCTCTCGGTAACGGTCGCCGTCTGGCAAGCCGGCCGCGTCTCCCCCGCCGAGCCGTTGAGGGGATAGGTGTCTTCCGTCCGTACGGGCGACGCATGCGTCGCCCAGTTCCGCTCGGCGTTCACCCTGGGAATAGACGTGGTTGACGAGATGATCGGTGCTGACCTAACGATCACGCTGGGCTGATGGTCTTTGACGAATCAGTTCGGTATCGAGTGAAGGTTGTCGGCCTACGGCCGAAGGGCGGCCAACACCCACTTCGTGGGTACCCGGACCGCCTGTGCAACCGGGGAGATTGGTAACACTTCAGACCGGGAACATGGGTTACACATTACGGTGTCGTCTTCCGAGTCGTCGTTGTTGTTGTGTCCTCGTGACGGTGGAGTTTGTGCGCCGGGATCAGCAGCTTGGTCCCTTCGCGCCAGACGCCCAACACGAGCGGTCCGAAGCTTACCTGCCACTGGCCTTCTGCCACCTGTGTTACTCCGACCGACTCGCCGATGAGCGCCTTTGAGATATAGATCTCGCGGTTCTTCCAGCGGATCCGGGCACTCGGTCGCACCCGTCGTACCCCGTCTGCGTCGGGATAGGTCAGCTCCGGCAGCCGATCAGGAAACGGCCGTGGCGATGGCCGATAGACCGACGCCGGGGTCCGTTGGCCCAACGCTTCGTGGGGACGTTCCTCATTGTAGACCTGCCGGAAGTCGTCGAAGTGCTGCTGTTGACTGCGCAGCGAGTGGGCCGACTCCCGGCAGGCCTCCGTCTTCAAGGTCAAGTGCAGGCGTTCGTGCCGGCCATTCTGATTCGGTTTGCCGGGGTCGATCCGACCACCAGGTCGTTGGATCGGCGACCTCAAGGATCACCTGCGAGACATGGTTCTGGATGGAACTCTCGAGCACGGCGACAAAACAACTGCTCTGGAAGAGGCTCGCCGCTATGGACAGCACCAGACGCTGAGCGGGGTCAGGACCCACTGAGTGCGACCGACAGGGAAGCGCTCGCGCAGCACATCCCACACCTGATACATCTCGTCGTTGGAATGCGTCTTCAGATAGACGGCGATGCCCCACCAGTAGAGGGCTTCCGGAGCTAACAAACCCTCTGGATCGCGCTCGAACGTCTCCCGCAACAGCGAGATGGCGTGGTCGGTGCGCGACCAATGCAGGTCAACGTGGGCCTCACCGATTCGGCAGCGTCAGAAGGTCCGGCGGCAGGCGGTTCCAGATCGGTATGAACGGTCGCGCGCCTGGTCGGCAAAGAGGATCGTCGGCGTCCAGAGGACGTTGAGCGGACGAATCACCTCACGCGGACACTTGAATAGATCGAGTTTGACGGGCACGAAGCGGGCGTTCACGGCGTCGATGACGGCTCGGTTTGGATACGTCACGGCATCCAGCTTGTCGCAGCCGCGGCAAGGAACCTTCATCACGTCGATGAGAAGAAGCTTGCGCTAACAGCGCGCCCGTCTCTGCTAGCGCGAAGTCCCGTTCCCACTCAATCAACATGTTGCGCCTTCCAGCGCTGGTTTACTCATGCCCGCGGTCGACTCGCACACCGGTGCGCTGCAAACGCCAGGTCTCGAGCTGCTCAGCATGTTCGTTGACGTGCGCGGCCATATCGAGCAACAGTCCGCGCACCTTGCCCACTTCGCCCCATGGATAGGGGCCGATGGCGTTGAGCTTTTGATCGTCGAGGGTCGTCAGGAAGGCATCGGTCTCGACGAAAATCTGCTCGAAGTCCCCACGCGTCGCCTGCCAGGAATCGGTGCCGCGTAGCGCCGCCTGTGCGGCGTTGTAGCCTTGCCCATTCTTGATCGGGTGCCAGCGTGGCTTGGGATCGCCCAGAATGGCTTTGGCCGCTGCGAGCATCTCCGATTGCCAATCGGCAAGATGACCGGTGACGTCGCGCGTCGACCAGGCTCCCACGGACGGCTCCGTCTCCAGCACCATCTCGGGGAATTCGTCCACCACTGCCAGGAACCGGTCACGCGCTTCCGCGACCGCCGTGCGCATTTCGTCCAGATCGCTCATCTCTCCTCCAATTCGCCGACGCCGGGGTACGTTGTCACGGCTATCTTAACAGGCGAGCCCGACCGGCGACTGACTCGTTTCATCTATATCCGAATCAGACGAAACTCGTCATAACACTGCGATACTTCAGGCTCGACAAACGATTATGTTGGATCAAATGATCGTCGATTGGTCGATCCCCGCGGGGATCGACCTGCTAGCTGGTGCTCGCTCGTGACGAAATTCGTGGGACGTCGTGGAGTCATACTCGTCGTCGTGCTGGCCCTTCTCGTCAGCGCCGGGTTCTTCTGGCGGTCCTCACGAGATCAGGGCGTCGCGGCGGAACGGCCTGTCTATGCGGCGCTTGGGGCGGCAGACGCGGTCGGCGTGGGGGCCGACAACCCACCTAGCGAAGGTTGGGTGCCATTAGTCGCCAGGGATCTGCCAGGAACTCCGGAACTGCTCAATTTGGGCATCACGGTGCGGCGGTTAGTGACGTGATCCAGCAGGAGCTTCCGGTCGCGCTCGACGTCCATCCCAGCTGGGTCAGCCTCTGGCCGGGCGTCAACGACCTGCGCCATCAGATCAGCCTACAGGCCTTCAGCACGCAACTGAATGCGCTGCTCGACCGTATCGATCACGAGACGCAAGCGCGCGTCATCCTGCTCAACATTCCGGATCTGCGTGATGTGCCCGCCTTCGCCTCGATCGATCCGAACGCGCTCGACAAGACTGTGCGGCAATGGAATGCCGTCATCGCACAGGCCGCCGAGTCCCACAACGCCATATTGGTCGATCTCTATAGCAACTCCGAGATCGTCAACGGACATCCCGAAGACGTCAGCAGCGACGGCTTCCACCCGTCCACTGCCGGATACCAGCGCATCGCCGATCTCGTATTGAAAACGGTGCACGCCCATGTTCAACCTTCGCCGTAATCCACCCAGCGTCAAGCCTCGGTCCGTTCCCACCCCTGATTCTGGCGTCGCGGTGGTGCGGACCCGTGGTCTGGGGAAGTCCTACCGGACCGGTTCGGTCACGGTCGAGACGCTCAGCGATATCGACGTGCAAGTAGAACGCGGCGGTTTGGTCGCCATCATGGGTCCGTCCGGCTGCGGCAAGACGAGCACCTCAACTGCCTGGCCGGGCTCGAAGGCAATTTCTCGGGCGACGTTTGGATCGACGGAATCTCGCTACGCACATTGTCGGATCGAAAGAGCGCCCGCTTGCGCTCGCGCATGACCGGCTTCATCTTCCAATCCTTTCAACTTACTGTCGGCCCTCAACGTGATCGAGAACGTCGAGATGCCGCTCCTCATCAGCGGCACCAGGGGCGGCGAAGCACGCCGCCGAGCACGCGAGATTCTGGACGCGGCGTTGGGGATGCTCGGCGTGCAATCAGTGTTCGAACGCCGGGTGCATCCCGGCACACTGCGCGCGCTCGGCTTCACGCGCTGGCAGACGCGAGCCACGCTGGCATTCGAGGCGGCCATCACGGCGGCGTTGGGATCGGCGTGGGGATCGGCCTTGGCCTGATCATGGCGCACACACTGGTGCGGATCATCGCGCTGCAGCATCCGAAAGTGCGTTACACGGCCTCCTGGACTCCAGGGGACGCTGACGGCTGCGATCGCGGTACTCGGCACGATCCTCTCGGTAACGGTCGCCGTCTGGCAGGCCGCCCGCGTCTCCCCCGCCGAGCCGTTGAGGGGATAGGTGTCTTCCGTCCGTACGGGCGACGCATGCGTCGCCCAGTTCCGCTCGACGTTCAGCCTGGGAATAGACGTGGTTGACGAGATGATCGGTGCTGACCTAACGATCACGCTGGGCTGATGGTCTTTGACGAATCAGTTCGGTATCGAGTGAAGGTTGTCGGCCTACGGCCGAAGGGCGGCCAACACCCACTTCGTGGGTACCCGGACCGCCCCTACGTTTACCCGCGCTCTCAGCCCGTTTAGGGGCTTCGTTGAGGCTAGCCTTGGGTTTTCAACCCACGGCGGACGCGGAACGAGTACCGGTGTATTTCGTCAATGACCATCAACCCCGCGCGGATGTGACACGACACGCAATTGCTATTTCAATGTCCCCATGCACACCACCTCATCAAATTGCGTCCCCAACCGTGCGCCCGCGCTCGCGATACCAATCGACCAGACCCTGCGCTGCCAGTGTGGCGGAGCGTTGAGTCAGCTTCTCGTAGACGATCATGACCCGGCTGGGATCGGGCGGTCCCTGCCAGATGCCAACCGCCAGCGAGCCATCGGCGCTGATCGTCTCGAAGACATACCAGTCGCCTGTGTGACGCTCGTGACCGTCCATGGACGCCAGGCGCTCGCGCACGTTCGTTGGATCGTCGCGGAAGAAGTTCGCATCGAGCATGGTGTTCATCCCACCTGTGGTGCTGGAGCAGCCTTCGACGCACTGCTCGTTCCCGACGACGTGAACGTTGGTGCTGTCTGCTGGGCAGCCATGTCGCTGTACGTCTCTAACAGGCGTTGCGCCAGGCGCACGATCCGCAAACGAAGCTCATCCGGCTCGACGACTTCAGCGTTGTGGCCGAAGCTCAGCACGAACCCGGTCGCCTCCCGCTCCGTGTCGAAGCGCAGACGCAGTTCGGCCCACCCGTCACCGCCCGCATCCGACACCTGCTCGACGCGCGCCCGACCGACCGTGCCGTAGACGTTGCGCGCCTCCTCCTCCGGCAGACGGACCGTCACCGGATAGCGCGGCAGGTTGGCAACGAAGTCGGCACTCGCCTGGATCCAGAATCGGGCGAGGTCGAAATCGGCCGGTCGCGTGAAGGACTCTTCAGAGATGCGAGCCGAGCGCACTCGGGAGACACGATAGGTGCGCGGCTTACCATCGACCCGCGCTACCAGGTACCAGAGACTCCCTTTCGCCACTAACCCGAGCGGCTCTACCAATCGATCGACTTCGCTGCCGTCGCTCCGCTCATAGACGATGTAGACACGCCGGTCCTGCCAGACCGCCTCTTGCAGCGCCGCCAGCGCTGGAACGCTCTCTTCCGGACGATTCCAGCCACTCGGATCGACGTGGATGCGCTGCTGAGCGAACTCGGCCCCGCGCCGCTGGCCCGACGGCAACGTCGCAAGGAGTTTCACCAGCGCCGCCTCCGATGCCTGGCGCAGACCAAGATCGGCCAACAATGAGGGTGGCGTACTCATGAAGAGGGCCTGGATTTCGGATTGGGTCAGGCCTGTCAGATTGGTGCGGAACGGCTCCGGCAGCACCCAGCCACCATCGCGGCCGCGTTCGGCATAGAGCGGAATGCCGGCCGAGGAAAGCGCCTCCATGTCCCGATGGATGGTGCGCGTCGAGACCTCCAGCCGCTTGGCGAGATCTCCCGCCGTCATGCGGCGATTGACCTGCAGCAGGAGCAGAATCGAGAGCAGGCGGTCTGCGCGCATGCGGCCCCCTCATATCAGCGGGTGAATGGTCCGTGTCGCTATCGTACTATGCCCGGAGCGGCACGACGGGCAGACAGAGCGCCCGGTCAGCCGTCCCGTTTTCATTGTCATCCTGAGCGATGGTCCTCGCTCCCGCACCCAGAGGGTACCCGGAGAGAGTCAGAGAGAGGGTGGCAGCGGAGTCGAAGGATCTCTCCGTTCGCTGAAGCAGGATTCCAGTGAACGGGGAGATCCTTCGCTTGCGAGCTCAGGATGACAGGGGGAACATGGGCGGCCCGCCGATGACGACTCCTGAAACGATCAGGGTGGACGATTGCCATGTTGAAGCGCCTTGTCACGGATATTGACCACAATCCGCCTTTGAGCAAGATACATGACAGTTGATGTCTTGTTTCACCGCTATCCTCGTTCGCGTGCGTGTCTTCGGGGCCGAGAAACGGCGAAGGAGGACGAATGATGACAGGGTCACCGACCAGGTTCGAGGAGCGGGGCGCGCGGCGGAGTCGGCCGGCGCTGGCGAAGGGCTACGGCGTCAATCTGGACGACGAGGGGATGCTCTCGCTCGATTGGGTGCGGGAGCAGCTCGAGAAGTCGCGCAATTACTGGATCACCAGCACCCAACCCGACGGACGTCCGCATGCCTGCCCGGTCTGGGGCATCTGGCTCGAGGACGATCTCTTCTGCTTCGGCACCAGCCGTAAATCACGCAAGGGGAAGAACCTGGTAGCCAATCCAGCCGTGGTGGTGCATGCCGAGAGTGGCGACGACGTGGTGATCCTGGAAGGAATCGTCGAGGAATTGACCGACCGCGGCCTGCTACAGAAGTACGCCGACGCCTACGACGCCAAATACGCCATCGTCCCGGAGACCGATCAGGACGCGGATTCGGACGGCGTCACCTACGTACTGCGGCCAGACGAGGTCCTCGCCTGGACGGAGCACAACTTTCTCAAAACACCGACACGCTGGCGGTTTGATCGACAATAGTCAACGATCACTGATCGTGACTCGGGCATGGGCCGAGACGTCAAATTTGTTCGCCTGAGGCTGTTAATTTAGCGACATTGCGTTATCGTGCGCGACCGCGTATGATACGCGGATGAAGATTCGCCCGCGTGCCAGCCAGCAATCGCTTTCCGCTCTGCCACCCTCTGCTCCGGTGGCAGCAACGGGTCTCCGTTCCCTGGGTCGCATGTTCACGTCGCTGCACAACTACAACTATCGACTCTATTGGTTCGGGCAACTCCTCTCGGTCATCGGCACCTGGATCCAGCGCATCGCGCAGGCCTGGCTCGTCTTGCAACTCACCAACTCCTCCTTTGCGCTGGGACTCGTCACCGCGTTGGCGTCCTTGCCCATCACCATCTTCGCCCTCTTCGGTGGCGTGCTCGCCGATCGCTTCCCCAAGCGGCCGGTGATCGTGGTTACGCAATCGATTATGGCCGGGCAAGCGCTGATCCTGGCGCTGTTGATCACGACGCACCACATTCAGGTCTGGCACATCTACATCATGGCCCTGATCCTGGGGCTGGCCACCTCCATCGACAACCCCACGCGTCAGGCATTCGTCAGCGAGATGGTGGGACCTGAGAACTTGCCGAATGCGGTGGCGCTCAACTCGAGTCTCTTCAATACCGCTCGTATCCTCGGACCGGCCATCGGCGCCGCGCTGATCGCCGCCTTCTCGATCGCCGTCCCCTTCTACGTCAACGCGGTCAGCTTCATGGCCGTCATCGGCGGACTCCTGCTTATGCGTCCCGCCGAGTTTCACGACGTGCCCGCACCGGTACGCGGCCGTCTCTTCAGCCGTATGCGTGAGGGGATCAGCTACGCCACCCAAACGCCATCGGTGCTGCTGCCTCTGATCCTGCTCGCCTTCATCGGCACCTTTGGCTACAACTTCACCGTCATCCTGCCGCTGGTCGCCAAATATGTGCTGAACACCGGCGCGCTCGGGTTCGGCGGACTGACGACCGCGTTGGGCGTCGGCGCGCTCATCTCGGCCCTCACCATGGCCTATCTCAACCGGCCCAGTGAGCGTTTGCTGCTGGTTGGCGGCACCGTCTTCACCATCCTGCTCGGTCTGCTGGCAGTCTCCACCAAACTGCCGCTGACATTGCTCATCCTGGTCGTCCTCGGTTTCGCCAGCATCACCTACACCGCCACGACCAACACGCGCCTACAGATCTCGGCGCCCGGCCAGATGCGCGGACGCGTAATGAGCTTCTATATCCTGCTGAATGCGGGCATGACGCCGATCGGCAGCCTCCTGATCGGTACGCTGGCACAGGACTTCAACGTACGCGTGGCGCTCGCCATCATGACCGCCCTCTGTGGCGTCGGCGTCGTCGTCGCCTGGCTTTATCACGCGCGCCATTCGCGCATCGACACCGCGACACCCACCACTCCGGTCACGACTCCCGCCGTCGACTAATCCCAGCACCAACCCTCGACTCATCCCTGACGGCCCATTGGTTGCGGTAGTCACACCGAGCCACGGGAATGAGGGATGGAAACCGAACACCAGAAAGCACGACACGCCCACGCGTCGAGATCGTCAACCGCGCCGAAATCAGCCGAGTCAATGACGGACCGCTCAGCCAGCCGCATCGTCAGCTCGCTGCGCAACTACAACTATCGTCTCTACTGGTTCGGACAGCTGCTTTCGATTACCGGAACCTGGATCGCGCGCGTCGCCCAGGCCTGGCTGGTGCTGGAGCTCACCAACTCCTCCTTCGCTTTAGGCCTGGTGGGAGCGTTGCAGTTCCTCCCGATCACGGCCTTTGCCCTCTTCGGTGGCGTGCTGGCCGACCGCTTTCCCAAGCGAGAGGTCATCATCATCACGCAGGCGCTGATGGGTGTGCAGTCGCTCATCCTGGCGATCCTCATCAGCACCGGCGAGATCCGGGTCTGGCACATCTACATTCTGGCGATGGTGCTGGGGTTGGCTTCGGCATTTGGGAATCCGACCCGGCAAGCCTTCATCAGTGAGATGGTGGGACCGGACAATCTGTCCAACGCTGTGGCGCTCAACTCAGGCCTCTTCAACACCGCGCGCATTCTGGGGCCGGCCATTGGTGGTGCTTTGATCGCCGCCTTCACCATCGACATCCCCTTCTACATCAATGCCGTCAGCTATTTGGCGGTGATCGGCGGGTTGATGTTGATGCGCCCGTCCGAGTTTTACGACGTGCCCGCGCCGGTGCGAGGACGTGTCCTGAACCGGCTGCGCGAGGGGATCGACTACGCGGTCAAAACCCCGGCGGTGCTGCTACCTCTCATCCTTATGGGGTTCATCGGCACCTTCGGCTACAACTTCACGGTCATGCTGCCGCTAGTGGCGAAGTACATCCTGGGGACCGGAGCGCTGGGCTTCGGCGGATTGATGACTGCGCTTGGCATCGGCTCATTGGTGGCCGCGATCGGAGCCGCCTATTTGAGCCACCCCACCGAGCGCCTGCTGCTGGCCGGTGCCACCGCCTTCAGTATCTTGCTGGGGCTGCTGGCCGTCTCCAGCGTCTTCCCGCTGACGATCGCGATTCTGGTGATACTCGGAGTCGCCAGCATCGCCTTCACCACCACCGCCAACGCCCGGCTTCAGCTCACCGCACCGAATGAGCTCCGGGGGAGAGTCATGAGCCTCTACATCTTCCTGCGCGCCGGAACCGCGCCACTCGGCAGCCTGCTGCTGGGTGCACTCGCACAGGACGTCAACGTGCGGGTTGCGGTCGGCACCATGGCGGCGATCTGCGCCGTGGGTGTGGTTGTGGCGCGATTCTACCGCTCGCGGCACCCGAGCGAACCAAGCAGCTACCATCCGAGAACCGTCAACGAGGGTTCCTCCAGCCGCTGAGTTGTGCCGCGACGAATCACATTAACGGGCGGCGAGAAGCAGACGGCCTCCATGATTCGTAGTTGCTTCCTCAATCACCTGCGATCGCTCCACTTCGTCGCAAACGAGCTCTGCATCCTTCGACGCTGGGATGATATTAAGGGCAAACTCGATTCCCAGTCCGTCTGACAAGCGAACGAGCGTGTCGATGGTGGGAACGTGCTCACCGGATTCAATGCGAGCAATAGCCGGCTGAGGCATGCCGAGTATCTTCCCGAGAGCAGTCTGGGACAGACCATGCTCCGCACGGTAAACGAGAACGCGATGAGCGACCGCCCGCGCTGGTGCGGTGCGGTCCCACTCCGACCGTATCTCTGGGTTCTTCAGTTGATCTGACAGAACCTCTGATGCTTTCCGCAGCTGAATCTTCGCCATGATCTAATCCTCTTTGGTTTCTTGCCGTTCGAATTCGGTGATCCGTTGTTCGGCGGCTACGACTGCACGCGCAAACTCTCGGGAATCAACGTTCGCTTCCGGGCCAATCGCGCCAATAACCAATAAATCGCCGACCCGCCGATAGAACGCTCTCCATCGGCTTCGGCCAGCACGCGGGCGCAGTTCGCGCAGCTTCGTGTTTTTCACGGCACTGCTGTGAGGATACGGAAGCCTTTCTCAAAGCAGCTCGAGCTTTTCGACCACGTTGAGCATCGCGACTCGCTCTCGCGTGTCTAGCTGGTTGAGCTCGAATTCCGCATCAGGTATGAATTCAACCTGCATTGGACGATAATAACATCGATGTTATGACGAATCAATGGTGAGTAGAGGAATGCTCCTTCAACTCCTGTGCTCATCCCCAGCCGCTGAGTTGTGCCGAGGCGCGGCACGCGCTACTCTCCTGCAGAACTCTTCACTGAGATACGCTCCCAGCGAGCGAATCCAACGGACGATCGAGGACGGAGATGCGGCATGCAGGCTGGACGCGACCACTGGCTCCACGTACGCGGAATCAAGCTGCACGTCCGTGAATGGGATGGCGGCGCTACGCCGTTCTTGTTATTGCACGGCCTCTCCTCGAACTGCATGACCTGGGAGGCGGTCGCCCAACGTCTGCATGCCGCCGGACACGCCGTCGTCACCCTCGATCAACGCGGCCATGGGTTGAGCGACAAACCCGAAACCGGATATGGCTTTGATGACGTGACGGCCGATCTGCAGGCCGTGATCGAGGCGCTCAAGTGGGATGAGAAGCCGGTCGTAGCTGGTCAGTCCTGGGGTGGCAGCGTCGTGCTGCAGTTCGCTGCAAGATATCCCGCCTCGGCCCGTGGGATCGTCCTGGTCGACGGCGGTTTCATGAGCATGCGCTCGCGCGGGGCAGAGATGACCTGGGAAGAGCTATGGGATCGCCTCAAGCCGCCACCACTGGCGGGGCGCAAGCGCTCCGAGCTCAAGGAGCGCATGCGGCGCGGCCACCCCGACTGGAGCGTTGAGGGCATCGAGCACACGCTGGCCAATTTCGAGACACTGGTCGACGGCACCATCCGCCCATGGCTCTCGCTCGACCATCATCGCGAGATCCTGCACGCCATGTGGCAGCAGGATCCGGATCGCCTTTATTCACAGGTCACCACACCCGTGCTGGCCGTGGCGGCCGGTCCGCAGGACGCCGAGCGGGCCGAGCAGAAGCGTCAAGGGCTATTAACGTTCGAGCAGCGTATCCCTCATTGCCGCACCTACTGGTACGAGCAAACCGACCACGACATCCACGTCCAACGCCCGGACGAGCTTGCCACGTTGATGCGGGACACACTGGCGGGCGGGTTCTTTGGTCCCAGCAGTCAGCGAATGTAGGGGAGCAGCTTGTCTGCTCCCGCCTCTCATGAAATGGGGAGATTTCAGACAGCTCTGATGGCCTATCCACGCCGGGAGGACACAAGGTCCTCCCCTACATAATATGTGACGTGACCCAGACAACCGGATCCCCCTCACGCATCGCGGACGTGCAGCAAGACGCCACCAATCAGGAGTGCCATCGTCGCCCAGACGGCCACCACACCTAACCCAGCCCAGGGACCAATCGGTAAGCTGTCGGGATTGGTCGTGTTCTGGATCGCGAGTCCCGCGATCATCGGCGCGATCTGTTCCAGATGTCGATGCCAGGTCGAATTCGAGACCAGCTGAGCAAGAACGGGCAATACGTAGAGCAGTGCGAGCATCGTGCCGATGGATACAGCCGTATCGCGCACCGCGGTGGCAATGCCCAGGCTGAGAAGCGCGATCAGAGTGAGATAGATCACGCTTCCAACAGCAGCACGCAGAGTCGCCTCATGACTGAGCGAAATCAGCGCATACCCGTGTGCCGCGTCGAGACCGGCTCCGGGAGCATGAAACGTCCCACAAGCAGGCACCCACCGACCGCTACGACCCCGGCCACAAGCGCCATCCCCGCCACGGTGACCGCCTTCGCCGCCAAGAGGACGAGTCGTCGCGACATCGCAGCCATGGATACGCGGATCATACCGGTGCCGTATTCCTCGGAAATGGCCAGAACTGCGAGCACGGCAATGACCGCCTGCCCGAGATCGATGCCGGTCAGACTGAGACTGGTCGGGTCCTGACGATCGATACTGGAGGTATGAGTCGTGACGGCAACTGCCGCGCTGACTGCCACACTCAGCAGGACCGCGCCAACGAGCAGCCAGCAGGTGCTGGCCAACGTGCGCAACTTGGTCCACTCCGCATGCACTGCTCGAGTCACGCTGCCCGCCGCCGCAACAGCACGCTCGCCAGTACGAACGTGAAGGCCGTCCAGATACACAGGAAGAGCAGCCCCAACACAAAGGTGATCGAGGCGGCGGTGAGCAGCGCCATCGTGCCCGCATCGACGCTCGGGCCGCGCTCGGTGCTGATCGGGTAAAACGCGGTATCGGTCGCGCGCAGCATGTGCTCATGGAGCGGGAATGCGACGGCGCCAACTCCCAGACCAGCGGCAAAGGCACCTGCGCCGACCACCAGAGCCACGACCATGACGATAGCGAGCACCGGGCCGAGTACTGAGCGATGCTTGGTCCACTGGGCATGCAGAACGTCGATCATGCATCTCTCCTTCGAAGTAGAACCGTGGCGATAGCCAGACTTACCGCCGCGTAGGCGCACAGGACGGCGAGCCCGGCCCAGGGCGCGAGCGGGTAATAGCCTTTGCCGACGGTATACGGATAGCTGACTACAGCCGAACGCGGGAGATCTTCGAATACTGCGAGGGCCGCGGCCGGTGTCCACTTGAGCAACCACTCCACCGCGCTCCCGGACACCGCCGATATGAATATGAATGGGAGGGCGAGAACGACGATTCCCAGACTAACCGCACCGGCACTGCTTCGGAGGATCGTGCCGAGCGCCAATGCGGTGATGGCCACGAGTGCGACAAGCGCCGCGGCGCCGACGACGATGCGCATCTCGGTGAGGCCGTTGACTGGAAAGACGTAGTTGCCCTTGGCTCGCAGCAGGTGCGCGCTGAGCGGAAGAGCAACCACAATCGCCACGAGGGCAGCCACGAAGCTGACCACGCCGATGACGATCGCCTTGGCGGCCAACACCCGGCCGCGCCGCGGTGTGGCCGTCAACGTCGTATGAATCAGGTCGCGGCGAAACTCTGACGTAATGAACAATGCGGCCACCACAATAACCGCGATCGACCCGACTGAGAGGCCAAACGGCAGAATGTTGGACGTCGTACTTGCCCCGCCCCCAGCGACGACTCCGGGGGCAATATCACCGGATCCGCTCACGACGTACGTTTCTCCGGACTGCTGGAAGCTTCCGGGAGCCAGGGTGGGATAGTAGTCTCCGAACCCCGACGAACTCGGCAACGCGGTCCCGATGCTCGTGCCCTGCCAGGTGCCCTGAGCCTGAGAGGACTGGACTCTCACCTGGTCGAAGCCGGCAGTGGCGAGGCTGGGTTGGCCCCGATTGACGGGCACGGCCGTGGCAACGGCGGGTTCCTTGGTAGTTTGACGGCTCAAACACGACGGGCGAGGTCACGAACAGACCGACATTGACGGTCGACGGGAGCCCGGCCAGACGCACGCTGTCGATCTTGGTCCAGCTAACTCCGTCCGCCGAATCGTAGCCGGAGATCGTGTCGCCGGAACGGACGAGCCGCAGCCAACGTGGCGACGTCGCCGAAACCTGCCCCGGCATACCGGCGCTGTCGTGGGTGTAGTCGTATTGGAAGCGGACGCCGTGGCTGCCGGTCACCATCACCGCCGCGTATGCAGAGCCCTGTTTGGTACTGGGAGTGACGAGGATTCCTGCCTTGGCCCAGTCAGCCAGTCCGGGACGAGTGTTCGAGAGGGACGATGCAACGTTTCCGGGGTTGGTCGATATCTCGCCGTTGAGCGAGGTAATTCGCGCAGTGATGGTGCCGTCGCCAGCGAGCGGCTGGTTGACGAAATAGTACGCGTCCGCGACCGCCTCACCGCCGGGGCCGATCGGCACGAAGGGATGGCCATCGCTGCAGATCATCGACGACGGACTCTCTCCCCTACAGATTCCCTGGGTCGTACCGTTGCTCACCAGGTAGGTGAACAGCACCACAAGCAAGACGGCGACGACGAAGCCGATACTCCAGCCCCGCACCGTGCGGAACTTGGTCCATTCTGCGCGCACGACGTTGCTGAAGCGGTCGCGGGTCTGCCGAGGGGCTGAGGAACGCTCGTGCAGCATGGTCGTCATCGTGCCGCGACCTCCTCAGCATCTGCGCGGTACTCGACCGCTCCGCCCGTAAGTCGCAGATAGACATCCTCGAGCGACGCTTGATGCGTGGACACTTCGGAAAAGGGCACAGCTTGCCGCCCAAGGAGAGCGACAACCCGTTCAGATCCAATCCCCGTTACGCGAAGCCTGTCGCGATTGAGCTCCACCACACCGGCACCCGCTTCCCGCAGCAGCTGCGAGGCCGCTGCTAACGCCCTTGTGCGCAGCTCCACGTGGCTGGCCGAATCCCCAGCGATGAGCTCGGCGACGCTGGCGTCGGCCAGCACCTTTCCTCGCCCAATCACCACCACGTGGTCGGCAATGTCTTCAAGCTCACTCATGAGATGGCTGGAGACCAGGATTGCCCGCCCCTCCGCGGCGAACGACCGCAGCAGGCGGCGCACCCAGATGAATCCGTCGGGATCCATACCGTTGAATGGCTCGTCCAGGATGAGGATGGGAGGATCGCCCAGAAGCGCCGCGGCGATCCCGAGACGCTGCCGCATCCCCAGTGAGTAGCCGCGCGCTTTTCGCTTGGCCGCCGATTGCAGGCCAACCTGCTCGATCACGGCATCGACGCGCTCTGCCATCCAAGCCCTGCGAGTGCGCCAGCCATAGCAGATGGTTGCGTCCACTCCGTCCCGGCTCAAGTGCCGACGCGTCCAGCAACGCGCCGACGTGGCGCAAGGGGGTGCGGAGGTCCTGATAGCGCACGCCGCCGATCAACGCGGTACCGGTATCGGGCCTATCCAAACCGAGAATCACGCGTAACGTGGTCGACTTACCCGCCCCGTTTGGACCGACGAAACCGGTGACCTCTCCGGGGCGGACCGTGAAGGAGATATCATCCAGCGCCACGGTCTTCCCAAACCGCTTGCTCACACCTCGTATCGTGACGTCAGCCTCATGTTCTTGATCCATACCGTTGCCTCTCCGAAGTGACTCGACATCGCTCTCCCCTGGTGTACGCCTCTTCCGGTGACAACGCGGTGTCAGTCGTTGACACCAGACTGACACCCGCGTTTTGGCATCCTTGGGGCGGCACCACGCCGTTTCGCGGGTGGTCGGAGTCAATACCTTGGCCAGGGATCGGAGCAGGTCATGCGCGTGCTGGTGGTGGAAGACTTTGAGGTACTGGCCCGAGCCATTGGAACGGGACTCCGGCGCGAGGGGATGGCGGTCGACGTGGTGCTGGACGGCAGCGACGCCCTCGAACATCTGGCCGCGACCGGTTACGACGTAGTGGTGCTCGATCGAGACCTGCCGCTGGTCCATGGCGACGACGTCTGCCGCCAGCTGGTGGCCGAGCATCCCGAGAGTCGCATACTCATGCTCACGGCAGCCAGTACCGTGCGCGATCGGGTGGACGGCCTTGGACTGGGCGCCGACGACTATCTCCCCAAGCCCTTCGATTTCGCCGAGCTCGTGGCGCGCATTCGGGCGCTGGGGCGCCGCTCAGCCGTGGCACTTCCCCCAATCTTGGGGTTTGACGACATCACGCTGGATCCGAACAACCGCGTCGCGTCGCGCGGCGGACGTCGACTTCAGCTCAGTCCAAAAGAATTCGCGCTGCTCGAATGCCTGCTGGCTTCAGGTGGTCGAGTCGTCTCGACCGAGGAGTTACTCGAGCGTGTGTGGGACGAAGCAACGGATCCCTTCACCACCACGGTGAAGACGACGATCCGTCGACTGCGCGCTAAGCTGGGTGATCCGCCGGTTATCGAAACGGTGCGCGAGGGCGGATATCGGATCGGCGACGTGTGATGCGCGTTTTTCACGGCATGACGCTGGGTGTACCCACGTTCAGGCGAACGTTACGTTTCCAGTTAGCTCTGCTCTACGCCGGTCTCTTCTTCGTCCTGGGCGTTGTGGTCCTCGCTATCTCAACCGGATTCAGCGCAGTTAAATCGAGCAGTTCGGTCGCGGCCGGATCCTCTCCCGCGACTGACTCTCACTCCTCGACTCAAATGGGAGTCGGTTCCCACACACTCGTTGTCGGCGCGATGATTGCGCTCGGGATCACGGTCCTGCTCTCGCTGGTGCTGGGATGGTTCGTGGCAGGTCGGTTCCTGCGACCACTGCGGGTCATGAACGCTTTAGCTCGCGAGATCTCGGTCACCAACCTGAACCGTCGCCTCGATCTCGGTGGATCCCGGTGACGAACTGACCGAGCTTGGTCAGACGCTGGACGACCTCTTCGCACGGCTGGAGACGGCCTTTGCGTCGCAACGGCGCTTCATTTCCAACGCCGCGCATGAGTTGCGCACGCCGCTCACGGCGGAGCGCACCCTGCTGCAGGTGGCGCTCGCCGACCCTGAT
This sequence comes from uncultured Chloroflexia bacterium, assembly GCA_963815715.1. GTDB lineage: Bacteria > Chloroflexota > Chloroflexia > Thermomicrobiales > Thermomicrobiaceae > CALAGB01. Next base: position 1,197,418 of record CAWFHU010000003.1, read on the forward strand.
ACCGACATCGGGACATTGCGTGCAGCCTGTGAGGACGTGCTGCTTTTGGGTCAGCAGCAAGAACAGCTGATCGCAGCGCTGTTGACACTGGCGAGCAGCGAACGGGGCATCGAGGTTTGGGATTCCGTCGACTTAGCCGACCTCACCAACGATGTGGTCGTGGCACGTGCCGCCGAGGCCGAACGTCGCGGAATCCACGTCAACGCCCGGTTGGGCGAGGCACGGACCACCGGCGACCCGCTTCTGGTGGAAAGCCTGGTAACGAATCTGGTCGACAACGCGATTCATCACAACGTCAGCGGAGGATGGGTCGAGATCGTGACCGCAACCGAGTGTGAGAAAGCCAGCATCTCCATCCGTAACAGCGGATCAGTCATCCCCTCACACGAGATCGACCGTCTCTTTCAGCCATTCCAACGACTCCGGGACGAACGTGTCCGATGGAGCGGTGGACACGGACTCGGGCTCGCCATCGTTCAGGCCATCGCACACGCGCATGGCGCGGCGCTTTCGGCACGAGCACTCCCGGGTGGTGGTCTCGATATCACCGTTACCTTCAGCATACCGAAAGCCCCACCTCTCGACGCGTAGTGACTTGTGCACGCGGCACAAATGAGCCGTGCTGGATTGGGGTTACAGACCCTGTTCCGGGCCCAGCGCAACCGTTAGAGTTTGTGGTCACAGGGTTCGCCCCCTGTTTCTTCACTGACTTGACGAGACTCTAAAGGAGCGCCGCGCGTGGTTCTCGAAATCGTTCCCGCAGGCAGACAGACTGTCTCTCCCGGACCCGAGGAGATATTGCGACGGGCCCGCGAAGAGGGGGTGCAGTTCGTCAATCTGCAATTCACCGACGTCATGGGCCTGGTCAAGATGGTCACCATCCCGATCGAGATCTTTCCGAACGTGATCGAGCACGGCCAGTGGTTCGACGGCTCGGCAATCGCCGGGTTCGCCCGCATCGCCGAGAGCGACATGTTCTTGATGCCGGATCTCACCACCTTCGCCGTCCTCCCCTGGAACCGTGGTCGCAACACCACCGCCCGCGTCATCTGCTGGGTATTCAAGCCCAACGGTGATCTCTTCCCCGGCGACCCACGCGCCGTCCTACTGCGCCAGCTGGAGCGCTCCGCCAAGCTCGGCTACGCCTATCAGACTGGCCCTGAGCTCGAGTTCTTCCTCTTCCGCACCTCCGACGGCAAAGTCGACACGCTGCCGCATGACCGCGGCAGCTACTTCGACCTCTCGACCGACCTGGCGGGTGAGGTGCGCAAGGACATGATTCGCGCTCTGGGTGAGCTGGGGATCAAGGTGGAAGCAGGTCACCACGAGATCGCCATCGGCCAGCACGAGATCGACTTCGAATATGCCGACGCCATGCTCACCGCCGATCAGGCCGTCACCTTCAAGATCACGCTCAAGGCCATCGCGCAGCAGCATGGCTTACACGCCACCTTCATGCCCAAGCCGATCGAGGGGATCGCTGGATCGGGCATGCACACGCATCAGAGCCTGTCCTTCCTGGAATCGGGCGAGAACGCGTTTGTCGACACCGACGACCCATATGGGCTCTCGAAGATCGCCAAGCATTTCATTGCCGGTCAGCTCAAACACGCGCGCGGCATGTCCGCGGTGCTGGCTCCGCTGGTCAACTCCTACCGGAGGCTCGTCCCAGGGTTCGAAGCGCCGGTCTACGTGAGCTGGGCGCGTCAGAATCGCTCGGCCCTCATCCGCGTGCCATCCATTCGGACCGGACGCACCAGCGCGACACGCATCGAGCTGCGCTGCCCCGACCCATCCTCCAACCCCTATCTGGTCTACGCGGTGATGCTGGCAGCCGGTATCGACGGCATTCAGAACGAACTTCCGTTGCCCGAGCCGGTCGAAGAGAACCTGTACCACTTCACCGAAGAGGATCTGCGCCGCCGAAACGTGGCGACATTACCCGCGACCTTGGGAGAGGCGATCACCGAACTGGAGCAGGACGATGTGGTGCGTGACGCGCTCGGCGAGCACCTCTTCGAGCGGCTGCTCGAGGCACGCAAGCAGGAGTGGGATGCGTTCCGCAAGCATGTCAGCGCCTGGGAGATCGAGCGCTATCTCGAGATCTATTGATCACCTAACTCTTTGAACATTCCGGATCCCACACAGGCGGGGAGCGCAGCGCTCCCCGTTTGTGTTTCCGCCGATACGCCGCCACATACGTGATCCACAGAATAGAATCGAGTGCCCGCGCGTTGATGCATTCCAGAGTGGTATGGAACAACAAAGGAGCGCGACACATATGGTTGATACGAGCACGCAGTCCGGCAAGGCCGCTGATGAGCGACTGCGCAACGATCACATTATCTGGCTGACGACGGTTACTCCGGCTGGGCAGCCGCAGTCAGTTCCAGTCTGGTTTCTCTGGGATGGCGAGACGGTCCTGATCTACTCACAGCCAGACCAGGCCAAGATCCGCAACATCAAGAGCAATCCCAAGGTGGCGCTCAACCTCAACTCCGACGAGAGTGGCGGCCACGTGGTGCGTATGCAGGGCCGGGCTGAGATTGACCAGACCGTTGGGTTGGCGACAAACGTTTCGGCGATGATCGAGAAATACGCGGCGGCAATCGAGCGGATCGGCTACACGCCAGAGCAGTTTGCCCAGGGCTATTCGGTCGCCATCCGTGTCACCCCGACGAAGCTGACCGCGTTTTAATCATTGACTCTTCACATCGATTGGTTGGAGCTTGTCGTGCGCGGCGGGATCACTCGATGCGGAGTGCCTCAAAGCGACGCGTCGCTTCCGAATAGAAGTTCTCACGACTGGCAATCATAAAGACGACAACTATAGAATCGTCGTCCAGCACCAGATAGGCGGCACGATACGCTCCACTTCCCCGCAAAGAGAAGTGGAGCGATCGAACGCCGCGCAAACTTCCTGCGAGAAGATCGCCTCGATACGGATCGTCGCCAAGACCAAGCAGGATCTCTTCGATTTCGTCAGTCCACTGGCGTAGCTTTCGCAGATCTCTGTCAGCGGCCCTAGTGAGTTGAACATCGTATCGGGAATCCGGCATTTAGTTGGTTTGACGGCGAAGCGAACGCGTTCTCCCAGTACGATAATCCGCCGCAGCTTCCTCAGCCAAGGCATCGAATGGATTCGGAATCGGAACGATCCGCATGACGTCCCCTTCCCATTCAATGGCAAGTTGGGAGCCTGGTTCGATTCCGTGCGCAACTCGGTCCTTCTTAGGCAGGAGGATGCGCCCCTTTTCATCGACCTTCACGATCTCCATCGTGTTCCTCACATTCTGTGTGGTGGGAAAATCCCAAAGAATTGTGCCATAGCGATCGTGAGCAACACAGTTGTTCACGTGAAGAGTCGAATCGCTTGAAGGCATTTCGGGAGCGTTGGACGGTAATGGAGATGGCCATCCCCGTCACCCCGACGAAGCTGACCGCGTTTTAGCGCGGAACAGGATTTTCATTTCGGCAGCCCGTCAAATGGGCGCCATGAATGTCGCCCCTACAATTGCCAATCAGAGAATGTGTCGTAGGGGCGACATTCATGGCGCCCAGGAGTTGGCACAGTAGACGGAGATAATGGACTCCCTGAACGGACCGAGCACTCACCCTCACCCCACAGCGGTCAGCACCGTAGCATCTTCCTCCTCGGCGTGCTGAGGCTGCCGCTCACTCGCGAGGGGCAGCCACATCTCGAACGTCGTCCCCTTGCCAAGCTCGCTCTCGGCTCGCACGTCGCCACCGTGGCTTTGGGCAACCCATTGCACGATCGAGAGGCCGAGCCCGCTGCTGCCGTTATCCCCGGCGGCCGGTCACCCGCAGTTGGCATCCGTTCACGTGCCTGATCGACTCGATAGAAGCGTTCGAAGATGCGTGAGAGATGTTCCGGAGCGATGCCCGGTCCGTCGTCTTTCACCCGCACGACGCCGTGCGGACGGCCGTCAATTTCACGCTCCTCAGTCTCGATCAGCACCGACTGCCCCACTCCACTGGTGTAGCGGATGGCATTGGCGATGACGTTCGTCAGCATCTGCGACACGTAGGCTGGGTCTCCATCCACATCGAGCGCCGGGAGATCGCCAACCGCCAAGGTGATCCCTTCTGCCCTCGCCAGTGGCGCCAGTCGCTCGACGGTCGCGAGGGTCACGTCACTCAGATCGACTCGCTCGCGTCTGAGCACGACGGGCCCGCTATCGGCCCGCGCCAGCGTCAGCAGATCGTTGACCAGCTGCGACATGTGCTCGTTCTCGCTCTGGATGGTGTCGAGCACACGGGCGATTTCCGGCGACAGAGTCTTCCCCGCGCGCGCATGCTCCAGCTCCAGCTGCACGATCGTCAGCGGCGTTCGCAGCTCGTGGCTGGCGTCGCTGGTGAACTGGCGTTGACGCTCGAAAGCGGCCTCGAGGCGGTCGAGCATCTGATCGAACGTGGCGGCCAGATCCCCGATTTCATCTCGAGTTGACGGATTGATTCGCCGGCCAAGATCAGTCGCACCGATCGAACGCGCCGTGGCGGTGATCGCGCGTACAGGTCGCATAGCGCGTGTGGCCAGCCAGTATCCACCGGCCGCGGCGATCAGGAGCGTGATCGGCGCCGCGATGAGCAACGTAGCGAGCAGACGATGCAGCTGAGCCGGTGCCCGGTCCGGTACACCGGTCACCAGAGTGCCGACGATCGTGTCCTTGATCAGCACCGGTGAAGTGTAGAAGCGGTAATGCTCGGACGAGCGGCTCGCACTCTTCTCTCTGGTGATGGTCTCGGTGAAGCTCGTCGTACCGGTCCGCGGCGGACCAACAGTCACCACCTGCGATGCCAGTTGGCTCATCTCCGAATTGCTCAGCGGTCCGTAGTGGCTGAGCAGCTTCCCGTCCGAGTTGATCAGCAACGCAACCCCACCAGCACCGAGCGCGTCCAGCGTCGGAGAGCTTTCCGCCGCGACGTCCAGGGGCGTACCCTGACTTCCCGAATCAGCGCGCGGCACGCCGTTCAGCAGTCCAGCTTTCTTCAGGTCGGCGAGCTGCTGGTCGGTGAGCGGCGCGGCCTTCGTCGGTGCTGGAGTCGACAAGGTCGTCGTCGCGGCCCCTTTGGTGAGGTAGAACTGCCCGGTCGATGGATCGTACGAAGCGGCCAGGTCGTCCGTCTGACGCCGCAGCTCGTCATTGAGCTGAGACCGGATGTCCGCGGCTTGCGTCTCGTAGACGACTCCGCCGAACGCCAGCATGACCACGGACAAGATGAGCAGATACCAGAGGGTCAGACGCCAGCGAACGCTCAGGTTGGGGCGCCAGCGTTGAGTCGTCATGCTGTTTCTCAGGATGTTCATGGTCGATCCATCCTCGCGGAACCCGCTGCTCTGAGCCGATACCCCGCACCCCGGACGGTAACGATCAACTTGGTCGGAAATGGGTCGTCGATCTTGCGCCGCAATCGCCGTACGTAGACGTCGACGACATTGGAGGCGCCAACGTAGTCGTAGCTCCAGATATGCTCTTCAGCCATCTCGCGCGTGATGATCTGGCCTGGATGGCGCGCGAAGTATTCGAGAAGGGCGTATTCGCGCGAGGTGAGCTCGATCGCGCGTCCCGAACGAGAGACTTCGTGGCTGGCTGGATCGATGCGCAGATCGCCGACCTCGATCGATCCGCCGCGCTGTGTCGATTGCCGTCGCAGCAGGGCTCGCAGCCGCGCGGTCAGCTCGGCCAGTGCAAATGGCTTGACGAGATAGTCGTCGGCGCCACTATCGAGCCCACGCACCCGATCCTCCACCGTGTCGCGCGCGGTCAGCATGATGATGGGAACGTTTATCCGTGAAGAGCGCAGGCGGCGGCAGACCTCGACGCCGTCAATGATCGGCAGCATGACGTCGAGGATGATGGCGTCGTAGGACGTGACGCGGGCGAAGTCGATGCCAGCTTCACCGTCATAGGCCGAGTCGACGGCATAGGATTCGTCCTCGAGACACGACTTCAGGGCAGAGCTCAATCGCCGGTTGTCCTCAACCACCAGGATTCGCACGTGGCACTCCCGCCAAATGGTCCGAGCGGCAATCTCTCACATACAGATCCGCCGCTGAGAGTACCGCATATCCACATGACAGCGAGATGACGACCTGATGACAGACGGCGACGTTGGGCGTCATGTGCCTGTCATCTCGAACGCGCAGAGTAGGAGACGGATCGTACGGTCGGTCATTTCGGCGATCGCAGTTGCACTCTAATTATCGTCGCCATCGAGAAAGCCTTCGTGAAAGGAACGTTAGATACATGAGACCGACGAAATTCCTCATCGGTATGACCAGCGGAGCCGTCCTGGCACTCCTGATCACGGGAGCGCTTCTGCTGGGATTGGGGCAACTGGCCACCAGCGCTCGAGGTGGAACACCGGCCGCCTCGACGGCGGTGAGCACCGCGACTCCCGACAAGCAGTCCGCGGCGACGGGTACCCCGTCCCGCAGCATCGCGAAAAGTGACCTCGAGCAACGTATGCTGCAGCCCGTCTCGGACACGGAATGGAACGCGGCCGCGACAACGCTCGGGATAACGGTTGACGATCTCAATTCCCAGCTCAAGGACGGTCACTCAGTTGACGAACTGGGCTCGGCGAAGGGCGTGACCGCGCTACAGATCAAGGACGCCATGATCGCTGCCGGACAGTCGGAGGTCGCCGACGCGGTTCGGGCGGGAACGATTACCCAGGCTGACGCCGACCGCCTCAATCAGGGTCTCGTCCTAGCGATTGCCGACAAGGTGACGCGCGCGAACACGTCAGCCGACGGAACGCCTGGCCCTACCTCCGACCAAATCAAGGACGCCACCGCAAAGAAAAGTGCGGCGGGCCAGAATGAGCAAGTGGCGGACACGGTCACCATGGTTGAGCTCTCGGCGGCCGCGCAGACGCTTGGCGTCACCAATGACCAGCTCAAGGAGTCGCTGGGCTCGGACAATGGCTTGAGTAGCTATCCATCGGCGCAGAACGTCACTGAACAGCAGGTGAAGGACGCCATGATCGCCGCGGGACAGGCCGCGCTCGATCAGGCGGTTCAGAGCGGCACGCTGTCTCAAGCGGATGCCGATCAGGCCGGGAAGGATATCGTCCAACTCTTCGCAGAGAAGATCACAGACGGCTTGTTCGGTTCAGGTCAGGCAACCCCAACCTCCTAGCACCACACCCACGTCGTATATACGGCCGGCGCTCTTGGGCCTGACCAGACCCAGACGCCGGCCGTTTTCCCGCTTGTGGTGATCAACGACTCGATTCGTTGGGTACTCGCCTCGCGTCCGCCCCGGGGGTTGAAAACCCACGGCTACTCTAAACGAATTCCCTAAAGCAATTGCGGAAGGATTGCCCAGAGCAGCGTCAACTGGGCGTCATAAATGTCGCCCCTACGGAGAAACGTCGTAGGGGCGACATTTATGACGCCCTTCGGACTACGACCGAGGACACGCACTCCCGCGGGCAACCGCTCTGAAAAATGCTCTAAACGGACTGAATGTAGCCAGAGAAGCATAGGAGCAACCCCCGAACCTGCAAGCGGGCGCAGCTACCCTTCGGTTGCGGCTTCAAGATGACAGGTCGCACGAGTCGCCGTCCAGTATGACAATCCACTGCATCTACCGCACGTACATCGCGAAAACTCGGTCCACCACACCGATGCCCGAGCAATTTTCAAATTCGTCGTCGATGTGTGTCGATTTGGCCCGTGCCCGGTCGACCACTATACAGAAGACCGGTCAAGACCCTGGGACGTCCCATTCGGATACGAGAAGCCGCGGTGAATGGCCGCGAGCAACGACAAACGATCGGAGCAGTCACATGGTCGCACGAAGTGCTGAAGCAGTCGTTTCCGTCGGTCGAGCGCGTAAGGCGAACGCGCCATCATCGAAGCGATCCAAGGTTCTGTGGGGCGTGCAAGGGTTGCTCGCCGTCGCCTTCCTCTTCGCGGGAAGCGCGAAGCTGTTCACATCGGCGGCTGACATGGCGAGTCAATTTCCGTTGCCGGTTGATTTCATGCGCTTCATTGGCATCTGCGAGGTGCTGGGCGCGATTGGACTGATCCTGCCAGGACTGCTGCGCATTCGACCGGGACTCACGCCGTTGGCGGCCGTCGGTCTGGTCATCATCATGGTCGGAGCCACGACGGTCACGGTTATCGAGATGTCAGTCTTCGCGGCGATTATCCCCTTCGTCATTGCTCTGCTCGCGGCTTCAGTGGCCTACGGTCGTTCGCGACCGGCCACGCCGCCGCGGGCGGCGGACGTTTCTCGAGCAGCGGAGCGCGAAAGCGCTTCTTTTTGAGCGATACTTAACCGATCGGTTAATTACGCGAGGGGTAAGAGGAACGGTACGTAGAGCACATCACGAGAATCACGTCGGGCGAAGGCAAGCTTCGCCCCTACGAATCAGCGACACATGATCAACAAAGGAGTGACGAAATGCAGGGCCAGAATGGCGTCGGAGAAGTGAAGATCGAGGGAAATCGCGCAACGCTCATGTTCAATCGCCACCTGCGCCAATCGACGCGCGAGGTATGGGATGCGCTGACCGATCCGGCTAAGTTCGAGGTTTGGTACAACGCGCGGGCCGCCATTGATGCGCGAGTGGGCGGCATGTTCGAGGTGTACTCCGGTCCGTTCCACTGGAGCGGGGCGATCACGGAGATCAATCCACCGCACGTCTTTGCCTATCAGCACAACCACGCCCCTTGCGAGGAGATGCCGACCGGCGAACAAACATCGGTGCGTTGGGAGCTTGTGGAGATCGAGGGCGGCACGCGACTGACGTTCACGCAGCACGGTCTCAAAAGCACCGCCGGGTTCGCTCCCGGCACGCACGTCGTCCTCGATTCGCTCGAGGCCTATCTGAACGGTGAAGACCTGCCCGATTTCGGTGGACGCTACGGTGAGGTCGAACCACTCTATGCGATCTGGAACGCGGAGGAGGAGGACGTGGTGCAGGATGACTCAATTCAATCGCAGCAACCGATCGTCGAGCAGAGCAGCGAGCTCAAGAAACTGGACGTCTTCATTGGCAAGTGGATCAACAAGGGCTACACGGTCGAGTCGCCATCGTCCCCATCGCTCGACATCCTGACCAGCGACGTCTACGAATGGATGCCGGGCGGATTCTTCGTGCTGCACACGGCCTACGGCTGCATCGGCAGCATGGACGTGGGAGGCACCGAAATCCTTGGATTCGATCAAGAGCGCGGCGTCTACTTCTCCCGCTTCTACGACAGCCGTGGCGGCATCCATGAGGCGGAACTCACGGTCGACGGCGATGCCTGGACATGGCGTGGCCACGGAACCGGCTGCACGGCCATCTTCACCGAGGACGGCAAGGTGCAGACGGCACACCACGTGATGCAGACAGAAGATGGTCAGTGGGTCTCCTCCATGGAGGTCGTCCTGACCAAGATCGTCTAGCACCATGGGCTCACAAGTCGCCGGGACTGGTCACGATTGCTGGCCAGCCCCGGTGTCCTCATCCGAAGCTGACGAGCACGACGGCTACTGTCGCCGCCATCAATCCCACCGCCTGCAGTCGCGTCCAGCGCTCACTCAGGAAGACGCGCGCCAGCAGCACCGTGACCGCCGGATAGAGGGAAGCCAACACAGCAACGATGGCCAGATCACCGTGGCCTGTCGCCGTCAGGAAAGCCAGATTCGCGGCCCCGCTGAGCAATCCGGCGACGACCATGGCCGGAACCGCCGAACGCCAGGCGCTTGAAGAGGTACTCAGACCTCGAGCGAAGGGGAGTACCAGCAGCAGCGAGACGATCTGGCCCGGAATAAGCGGCCAGGCACCGGCATGAGTCCCGGCGCGATCAAGCCCGACGAAGAGGAGCGCGAAACCGAACCCTGCCACGATCCCCTCCAGGAATCCCGCTCGCCCATGGCTTGACTCGTCAGCGTCATGATGCCAGGAGACCAATCCGATCGCCGGAATAGCCAGTACGATCCCCACCACCGCGACGATCGAAAGGCTTTCTCCAAAGAGGACGCCCGCCACGACCGGCAGAACGGCAGTCAACACCGCCGATAGGGGAGCAACGACGCTCATGCGTCCTACGGCGAAACCACGATAGAGCGCGGATGTCCCGAGCGCGCTGCCAACGCCACTCACCGCTCCCCAGATTACGACCGCTCCAGTGGGACCCGCCCCAGGAAAGAAGAGTACGCCGATGCCTGCGGCCAGCAATCCGAACGCCTGCACCGCCACCGTCACCAGCCAATAGCTCACGCGACGGCTGGCAATTCCGCCTGAGAAATCGCAGGTTCCATAGAAGATGGCCGTGAGAAGCGCGAATAGGATCCCCATAGATCACTTTCCTGCGGGTGCCAGCTGTGACGCGAGAGCGAAGCGTGATGGCCGACTGCGTTGAACGGTCCGTTCGTGCCGCGGTGCCTCGATGGCGAGAAATGTGATCCGGTTCTAACAGATCGAGGTGCGGGCGTCATCCACGCTTCCGCCCAAATGGCAACTTCGTTTCAACGGTAATCGGCGCGAACACTCGTCATCGATCTAATTCGATGAATCGGATTGTCATTGTGCAATCGGTTCTGTCGTGCCGTGCGTTTGTTTGCGCCAGAGCATCTGCACCCTGAGGAAGGAGCTGACATCTTTGCCGTGGGAGTATGCCTTTGAGTTTATCCGCCAGATGTGGTGCAACTTCTACTACTGGTTCGGCGGTCTCTAAGAATCTCGTTCAAACAGCGTCAGATACCGCTGAACTGGACTGGGAGTCGCTTTCGAGCGCTCCCGGTTCTTTTTTTGTGCTTCGTCACCACTGATTCAGTATCGCAACGCCAACTGGTGGCCATGCTCGAGATGATCCGCCACTCACGCGCGTAGCTCGCGGATTCGGTTCACGCCCGCCAGCACCGCGATTGGTGCGTCTGGACAGGTGGTCCTACGCTTCGAGGCGGTTGGCTCAGGAGAGACGACGTTGCAGCTCGTCTATCACCGATCGTGGGAGACCGGCGTCGCGCCACTCCAGACGTATGAGGTTACGGTGCAGGTCGACTGAGTGTCGGCGAATGAGCGTCTGCTTACGGCGAGAGGCGCTCGATGGTCCAAGATCCGTCGGACTGCAAGTTATAGCGCAGGCGGTCGTGCAGGCGGTTCGGACGCCCCTGCCAGAACTCTATCGAGGTCGGCACGACGCGGAACCCTCCCCAGCAGGTGGGGAGCGGTATCTCGTCGTCGCCGTATTCCTCTTGCAGCTCCTTCAGACGCTCCTCGAGCCATTCACGGTTGGGAATGACCTGACTCTGACGCGACACGGCGGCGCCGAGCTGGCTCCCCTGCGGGCGACTGTGGAAATAAGCTTCCGACTCTTCCGGCGACGTATGCTGAACTTCACCGTTGATGCGAATCTGGCGGCCAAGCCTAGCCCAATGGAAGAGCAACGCGGCATGAGGGTTCTCGCTCAGCTCGCGACCCTTCTGGCTCTCGTAGTTGGAGTAGAAGACGAAGCCGCGCTCGTCGAAGCCCTTCAGCAGCACCGTGCGAGCCGATGGGACGCCATCCGGCGTGGCGGTCGCCAACGTCATGGCATTGACCTCGATGCCTCCCTCGCCCGAATCCATGACCTCCTCCATCCAGAGCGTGAATTGCTCGAACGGATTCGCGTGCACATCCGACTCATCAAGCGAGCGATCGTCGTGCTCGCGTCTGATGTGGGCGAGTGGAAGGTTTGATCGCAAGGGACTGCTCATGCCTGGTTACACCATCTCCATCGTGCAGCACGTTATGCGCTATCACGTCAGCCTCGAGCCGCGTTCCGGCACCCTGACATCCTACTCCAGTTTCGAGAGCGCGGGTATCTCTGGAAGCGTTCAGATTCCGCTCCCGGATCGGTATGATAGGCTGATCGCGCCACGCACGGACCATACTGATAATCGCGATTTCGACGTATGCTGACCCGACGAAAACGACAGACGAGACGGAGGCGTTCATGCCTGAATCTCCCGCCGATCTTCATTTCACCAGCGAAGCCCATGCCCGCGAGCTCGACGAGCGCGATCCCCTGGCGCGCTTCCGCGAGCGCTTCTACGTCCAGCCGGGAACGATCTATATGGATGGCAATTCGCTCGGTCTCCTCTCGAAGGATGCCGAGGCGGCAGTGATCAAGACGTTGGGAGACTGGAAGAACCTGGGCATCGACGGCTGGTTGAAGGCCGATCCGGCCTGGTTCTACATGGGCGAGGAACTGGGGGCGCAGAGCGCGTCACTGGTCGGCGCCGAAGCGGACGAGGTGATCGTCACCGGCACGACAACAGTCAACCTGCACAATCTGGTGGCCACCTTCTACCGACCCGAGGGTGAACGCCGCAAGATCGTGGCAACCTCGCTCGACTTCCCCTCCGACGTCTACGCATTGGGCAGCCAAATCGCGCTGCGGGGCGGCGACCCGGATGAGGATCTGGTGCTGGTCGAGAGCCGCGACGGACGCACCATCGACGAGGAGGACGTCATCGCCGCCATGACCGATGATGTCGCGCTGGTCCTCATGCCCTCGGTCTTCTATCGCTCCGGTCAACTCTTCGACATCGAGAAGCTGACCGCCGCCGCCAACGCGCACGGCATCCCGATCGGCTACGACTGCGCCCATTCGGCCGGGGTCATCCCGCACAAATTCGACGAGTGGGGTGTCGATTTCGCCTTCTGGTGCAACTACAAGTACCTCAACTCCGGTCCCGGCAGCGTCGGCAGCCTCTACGTCAATCGCAAACACTTCGACAAGCTGCCCGGCCTGACCGGCTGGTGGGGCTATGAAAAGCAGCGCCAGTTCGACATGCTGCACACCTGGGAGAGTGCCGCGGGCGCCGGTGCCTGGCAGATCAGCACCATCCCGGTCCTCTCTTCGGCGCCACTGATCGGCTCGCTGCGCATCGCGAGCGAGGCGGGCATCGACCGCATTCGGGAGAAATCGCTGGCGCAGACCGAATACCTGATGGAGCTGATCGAGCGCTCCGGCCTGACCGGACCCGCCTACGGCTATCACATCGGCACGCCGCGACGAGCCGGAGCGACGCGGCGGACATGTGGCGGTCGAGCACGAGTATGGGACACAGATCGCGCGGGCGCTGAAGGCGCGCAACGTCATCCCCGATTTCCGGCCGCCGAACATCGTGCGTCTGGCGCCGATCGCCCTCTACACCTCCTATCACGAGCTGTGGCAGGTGGTGCAGCAGCTACGCGAGATCATCAACTCGGGCGAGTACCAGCAGCTCGAAGCCGGACGCGAGATCGTGGCATAGAGCGAATGCTTGACGTTCGACTCCGCGTTTGTAGGGGAGCCGGGTACCCTGTGGGTGTTGTGCTCCCGGCGTCATTCGGCTCTTGGCATAACGGGAGTACACAAGGTACTCCCCTACAACAGATCACATGCGCACAATGAAGCCCGCTCCTGGCGCGCTGGGGAACATCCACTACCGGCGCGGGACGCTGGACGATATGCGCGCCACCAACGCCGTGGCCGAGGGCTCCTTCGACGACTTATCCCGCCGCAACGGCTGGAGCGATGCTGAGCCAATCGACGAGGCGGGGCTGGAGCAAGAATTCCAAGCCCAGCGCACGCTCTACGTCCATTTGACCGAGACCGCCGAGCAGTTCTGGGTGGCGGAGCGGGACGGAGAGATCGTCGGCGTGGCCCGCTCCACACTGCGAGATGGATTGCGCCAGCTGACCGAGCTCTTTGTTGCGCCCGAAGCGCAGTCGGCCGGTATCGGTGCCGAACTCTTGCGGCTCGCGTTCACGATTGAAGGCGCCCGTAACCGCTGCATTCTGGCGACGCCCGATCTGGCCGCGCTGGCCATGTACCTCAAGACCGGCGTCTCGATCCGCTTCCCCAACTACGGCTTCCAGCGAGCTCCGGAACCGGTCATGGTGCCGACCGACCTCGCGTTCGAGACGGTAACGGCAAGCCCAGACGTGCTTGCCGAACTTGGACGCATCGACGACGACGTGCTCGGCCATCGGCGGGAGGTCGACCATCGATGGCTGCTGTCGGACCGGCAGGGCTTCCTCTATCGCCGCAATGGTGAGGTGGTCGGCTACGGCTACGTCGGTGAAAACAACGGGCCATTCGCGCTCCTCGACCCAGCCGATTTCCCGGCGGTGCTGGCACATGCCGAGACGCTCGCAGCAACTGAAGGACGCGACTCCTTCACCGTGGTCGTGCCGATGATCAACGAGAACTGCCGTCCGCTACCTGCTCGAGCGGGGCTTCCGCCTGGACCCCTTCTTCTCCTACTTGATGAGCGATTCACCCTTCGGCCGCTTCGCGTGTTATATCGAGACGAAGCCGACCTTCTTTCTTTAATAGAGACGAGCGCCGAACACGATGGTGCTGGTGGACTCGTTCGCATGATGCAAGAGGACGTGACCGTGACGACAGACCGTGAGCCGCTGTTCCTGGGTCGGTGACGACCCGCTGATGATCGCCTACCACGACGAGGAGTGGGGCGTTCCCTGCTACGACGACGATGAGCTCTTCGAACGTCTGATGCTGGAGGGTTTTCAAGCGGGACTCTCCTGGTCAACCATCCTCAAGAAGTGGGACAACTTCTTTCAGGCCTTCGACGGCTGGGATGCTCGAAAGATCGCCACCTACGGCGACGAGGAGATCGCGCGGCTGATGGCCGATCCGGGCATCGTGCGCAACCGCCTCAAGGTGAACGGCGCGGTCAAGAACGCGCGCGCGTTTCTGGAGGTGCAGCAGAAGGAAGGCGGCTTCTCCACCTACGTCTGGTCCTTCGTCGGCGGTGCGCCGCTGGATCGACCCGCGCCGCAGGGCCTCGGCGACGTCCCCTCCAGCACCCGTGAATCGGACATCCTCTCCAAAGACCTGAAGAAGCGCGGCTTCACCTTCGTCGGCACCACTATCGTCTACGCGTTCATGCAGAGCGTCGGCATGGTCAACGACCACATGGTGGATTGTTTTTGTCGGGAGAGGTGAGGTTTTATTCGGGGTGCCGCAATCTCTTGCCACGTACGCCCGGTGCGACCGCCCCATCCGCGCTCACCCTGGGTTGAAAACCCAGGCTGACCGTGGAGCGGCTCCCACCGTCCCAACGCCGACACATCCTCGACTCAGGCGCCCCTCACTCCCCTTCCTTTAACCAGCCCATATACTGCTCGATGCCGGTCTCGATGCGGTAGAGCGGGCTGAAAGCCGGTCTCGCGCCAGATGCGACTGTTGTCGAAGGCGATCCGGCCCGAATCGGCCGAGAGCGGGACGTTGGCATCCGCCTCTCGCTCGACCCACTCGACCTGCGTCTCCGGTACGGCGGCCACGACTGCCTTGATCATGCGCTCCTGTGAGACCGGCTCGCCGGTCAGATTGAAGGTGTCGTGCTTCAGGTCGGTCGCGGTAAGAACGTGTCTGGCGCCTCGGGCGACATCTCCGGCGTGAATGAAGCTTTGGCTGATGTGCGGCGCGTTCGGCTTGAGCGTTTCGCCCGCCAGAGCCAGATGGGCGGCCTGATGCGGAGTCGACATGTTGATCCGGGCGCCGGTCGGCCGCTCGTAGGGACCGTAGACGGTGCCAGGCCGTACGATGCGCACGTCGATTCCGTAGTGCTCGACGGCCCAGTGACATAGACGCTCGGCCGTGATCTTCGAGAGGGGATACATGCGATCGCCACGATGGAGCGGGCCATCCTCGTCGAGGGTGTACGTGGTGGCGTCGCGCCGCTCGTAGACCGAGACCGAGCTGAAATAGAGGAAGCGCTCGACGTCGTGTTGCGCCGCGATCTGAAGGAGCGAGATGGTGCTGGCAGCGTTCACGTCGAGCACCAGACGCGGATCGGCTCGCTCCATCTCCAGGCCCGGCGTGATGGCCGACGCGTGCACCACATGGGTCGGCCGATGCTCTTCGACCAGCCGGTTGAGCCCGTCCGCGTCGCGCACATCCCCTTGCACAAACGTTACCCGCTCCTTATCCGAACCAAGCTCTCTCAGCAGACGCTCCTGCGGTGGATTGCGATCGAAGGCGATCACCTCGTCCCCTTGCTGAGCAAAGTGCAGCACAAGATTGGAAGGGACGAACCCCGTCGCCCCGGTCAAAAGAATCTTCATCACACTACCCACGCCTCTCATTGTGTTTCGCACATACGCATTCGCCTCAACACCGAATTAACACCACCTTCATAGCAACACAAGAACCTCTGGCGCCATGAACGCTAGATTCCTCTCAATCGGGCGGTTCAGCGTCCTGGGGTAATTCCCGCGCGACATGGCGCTGACATGACTCACACATCAGGCGTCTCGCAAGAAAGGAGCGGAGAGACTTCTGCCTGACCCACTCTGCATCACCTCACGTCGTTCTTGTGGAAGTGAAGGGGTAACATGAGACACAAGGGGAGAGTACTCGCCCTGGTGAGCGCCGTCTGCACGCTGTTTCTGATCTTCGGCGGATTACTCGCCAGCGCCAACATGGATTTCGGACAGCAAGTCGAGCACATCCTCGGCGCCAAATCGGTGCAGGAGTTCGGCGTTGGTAAGGGTCTGGACGCTTCAGCAACCGGATCGATCGATCTCAATACGGCCATGCAGCACCCGGAGCGACTCGCCACCGTGGCCAAGGGTCTCCACGTCCGCGTCATCACCAGTGGCGTGGCCGCGCCCAATCTGGACATGATGGCCCTCTGGCCGAGCGCGAGCAACCCTGAGTGGATCATCGAGTGCAACGAGCAGGGCCCGACCGACCCCGGTCTGCAGCGTATCAATATCTCCACCGGCGAGGTTGAGACCATCGTCAGCGGAACCGATGAGTGTGACCCGGCACATTTGACTCCCTGGGGCACGATCCTGTTCGGTGAAGAGGCGGGCTCGAGCGGGCACGTCTACGAGTTGATGGATCCGATCAACACCACCGGTGTGACGCTCGACCGTGACACCGGAACCTTCTCCGGAGGCGTTGGAGCCGAGAACATCGTCGAGCGCCCTGCATTGGGCAACCTCTCCTTTGAGGGCATCGGGATTTACGCCAACGGTGTCCTCTACTACGGCGACGAGAACCGCCCCTCCAAAGGCACGCCCGGCGGCGCGTACTTCAAGTTCGTACCCGACACGCTGCGGGACATGAACGCCGGACCGATCACCTCGCTCGATCAGTCGCCGCTCACCTCCGGGACAGTCTTCGGGCTGCGCCTCGGGCTACGCAGTGACGGCACCGACTACGGCCAGGGCACCCAGACGGGTCTCGGCACCTGGGTCGAAACCTCCTCGTCTGACCTGCGCGCCGAGGCGGCCGACCTCAGCCTGACCGGCTACTACCGCCCGGAGGACATCTCGATCGATGAGAGCCAACTGGCCGCTGGCAACGTCCGCATCTGCGGCAACAACACCGGCAACGAAGAGGACGATCGCTCCTGGGGCGACACCATCTGCCTCACCGATGGCACCATCGACGAGGCCGGCGCCAACGCCGCCATGCCGGAAGTGCAGTACTTCCAGCTCGGCACGTCGGAGCGACAGATGGTCGACAACATCGCCTATCAGCCGGGCCGCGGCAACTGGGTGTTGCACGAGGACGCCGACATCAGCTTCTCCGGCAAAAACGACGACATGTGGATCTGTCTGCCGGATGGTGCCGATGAAGATCAATTGAGCGACGGCTGCATTCGTTTCGCCACGCTCAACGACGACAGCGCTGAATGGACCGGAGGCATGTTCGACGCTACCGGCAACCATTTCTACGTGAGTGTGCAGCACAACGAGACTGGTTACGGCGTGCTGCTCGACATCACCGGCTGGAAATAAGCCCCAGCTCGTTGCCAAGTATCTGGACCTCGCCTCCGGGCGGGGTCCTCGCCATTTAACGAGGATCCTAATGCTCACATTGGGCGCCATAAATGACGCCCCTACACAGGTTTTCCGCGTGGTTCCTTCAGTGGGAGATTGAGCGCGACCGCTGATCGCGTGTTTCTTGTTCCTATCGTCGTTGAGGCCACCGCACCTCCTCGCTCGTCCTGAACATGACAGAGGATGTCTTATATCTTCGGTAAGATCGAGATCTGGCGGCAAATGTCGTCAATGACAACGTCGAGAGCAGGGTCAGGAAGGACCGTGCACATGCGCTGGGATGAGTTCATGGCGAAGTGTCCGGAGATCGCCGAGAAGGGTGAGGAGACGACTGAAGCGCAACGAGCTGTCTGCTGGTCGGCTCCGTACGCAAGGACGGTTCACCGCGCATCAGCCCCTGCGAGCCGGACTTCGTCGACGGCGAGCTGATGATGGGAATGATGTGGCAGTCCAAGAAGGCGCTCGACCTGCTGCGCGATCCGCGCTGCGTCCTGCACAGTTGCGTCTCTGATCGCATGGGGAGCGAAGGGGAGTTCAAACTCTATGGTCGGATGGTCGAGGTAAAAGATCCGTCCCGGCGCCAACGCTATCGCGAGACGATCAAGGAGCGCATCGACTGGGCGCCTGAAGAGCCCAACTATCACCTCTTTGCCATCGACATCGATTCGGCCGCGTTTGCCACCTTCGCCGACGAGCACTACGCCCTCGCCTGGAATCCCGAGAAGGGCCTGCGGCGTTTCGCGTTGGAGTAGGGTCAACCGTCCGCAGCGGGGTGGCCGATAGGCGGGCTACTGTCCAACGTCTACCATCAGTTCCGATCGAATGAACCGTAAACGCTGCGCCATCCCATCGAGAACACTGTGACTGTCACTTGTTCAGGATGATTCGCTCGTCATTTCGAGCAATGAACTCCTCACTCGGGCTGCAAAACGTGGTGCCTGCCGCTCAAGAATATCGAGAAGCTGCCATGGGGATAGCGGCGGATTCTTCAGATCCGCGGATTGACCACGGATAACGTCACACATTCCTGCCGGGTCCAAGTCGAAGAGGCCATCAACCAGGAATGCATCGGGATGTTGAACCTCGATGCCGTGAGGTTCAACAGACTTCGGTGGAAAGTCCCTCAGGTTGTACGTCACGATCACGTCCGCACCGGCCTCGATCGCGGCGGCCACGACATGACGATCCTTCGGATGATTGGTCATACTGGCAATCAACAATTGATGTCCCGTGACCTCGGCATCCTCAAACTCAGACCGTAGCGTCGACACGAGACCATCTGCTTGAGCTTGAGTCGTCATCGCATGCGCGACGAGATTGCGTGCCACTTCAGCGAGAATCTCTTCGCTCCAAACCGGCCGGTACATTCCCTCTGCTGCGCATCGAAGCAACGTGTCTCGAAGCGCGGCAGGTATCAATACACAGGCGTCGAGCACTTCCACGAACGAAGGCCTCCACCACCGTCTATTGATACAGGCCCAATTCCTGGCTCATCCGCGTGAGTTGAGCCAGTCCCTTTCGGCGCTTCTGATCCCTGATCTGCTTGTAGTCCATCAGATCGCCAAACCGGATTCTTCGATGCGTTCCCGTGTAATGGAAGGGGATGTCGCCCGCATCAAGAAGCCGAACCAGATACTGCCGCGAAACGTTCAGCAATTCGGCTGCTTGTCGTGTCGTGAGCTCCTTATGAACGGGCACGACCGAAACCGCTTCGCCGTGCGCCAGTAAATGGACGACACGAAACAGAAGTTGGGCAACCGTGGCAGGAAGTTCTAACGTCGACTCGTGACCAGGGCGGGACAATGTTATCGTCACGGATTGACCGTCGCCGTCAGTTGCATTTCCTTCGAGGAGCGCTTCTTCAATGCGCTCGATTTCCGACTGTTCTTCGTCGCCGGCCATAACTGGCTCCCGTTCACCTATTTCGGGGAGCATTCTGTCTCTCCTTTGATGCTACCGGCACGTCGATCGACTTCTACTCGTTCTCAAGTTGCATAGCGAGAATGGACCGTCCTGTAGAGCGTCACGCCATATTAACATGTAAGTGCTATAAGTGCAACTTGGATTCCGGTTATTGAGCCTTGCCGTCCTCCCGCGTTGCGCTCCATTTCGTGCGGGGTTATCCTACACATCAGTTGATAATCAGCTTGTCCGCGCGCCGGTTGCACATTGGGTATCCCCTCACACAAAACCGACACGACCCCAGGTTCAAGACGCGCGGCGGGGAGGTTCGCTGATGCCGAAGAAGTACACGCGTCTTACCCAGCCGTTGGTGCGCGAGAACGGCGCGCTCCGTCCCGCCACCTGGGACGAAGCGCTCGATCGCGCCGCGCAGGGTTTTCGAGCCGCCATCGAGACGAAAGGCCCCGACACCATCGGTCTCTTCTCATGCTCGAAGGCCACCAACGAGGTCAACTACAGCGTCCAGAAGTTCGCCCGGCAGGTGCTCGGCACGAACAACGTCGACTCCTGCAACCGTACCTGACACGCTCCCAGTGTCGTCGGTCTGACGGCAGTACTCGGAGCTGGGGGCGGGACGAGCTCCTACCGTGAAGCGGAGGAGACCGACCTCATCATTCTGTGGGGCTCGAATGCGCGTGAGACGCATCCGATCTACTTCCACCATGTCCTGAAAGGGATCCGCAACGGTGCGAAGCTCGTCGTGGTCGATCCGCGCCGGACGACTTCAGCGCAGTGGGCCGATCTGTGGCTAGGGCTCGACGTCGGGTCGGACGTGGCGCTGGCCAACGCGGTCGGGCGCGAGATCATCGCCTCCGGACTATGCAATACCACCTTCATCGAACGCTCGACGACCGGATTCGACGAGTATCGCAGGGCGGTTGATCCCTACACGCTCGAATACGCGGAGCGCATCACCGGCGTTCCGGCCGACGCCATCCGCACGCTGGCTCACACCTATGCGCGTGCCGGGCGAGCCCAGCTCTGCTGGACGCTGGGCATCACCGAGCATCACAACGCGGTCGACAACGTCCTCTCTCTGATCAACCTCGCTCTGCTGACCGGCCACGTCGGACGCTACGGCTCCGGCCTCGTACCCTTGCGTGGACAGAACAACGTACAGGGCGGCGGCGACATGGGTGCGCTGCCGAACAAGCTGCCGGGCGGAGCCGACGTCGCGGATCCGGCGCAGCGCGCGCCGTTCGAACGCGTTTACGGCAAGCCCCTCTCGGACAAGCCGGGCATGCACCTGTCGCAGATGTTCGATGCCATGGAGCATGGCGAGATGACCGCCCTGTACGTCGTCGGCGAGAATCCGGCACAGTCGGAGGCGGACACCGAGCGCATCATGCGCCTGATGTCCGGGCTCGACCACGTGGTGGTGCAGGACATCTTCCTGACCAAGACGGCCGAGATGGCGGACGTGGTGCTGCCGGCCGCTGCCTCCTGGTGCGAATCGGAAGGGACCGTCACCAGCTCCGAGCGTCGCGTGCAGCGCGTGCGCAAGGCGCTCGAGCCACCGGCCGGAGCCCGGGACGACGTCGAGATCATCGGGGAGCTGGCCTGCCGCCTCGGTTACGACTGGGGACAGCCAACCGCGGAGCAGATTTGGGACGAGCTGCGCGGCCTCTCGTCCTGGCACGGCGGCATGAGCTATAAGCGGCTCGAAGAACTGGACGGATTGCACTGGCCTTGCCCGACCGAGGACCATCCCGGCAGCCCGTTCCTGCATGGACGGCTCTGGGCCGACCCCGTCGAGGGGCCACTGGCACCCTTCCACGTCACGCAGCACGATCCGCCGGTGGAGTCCCTCTCGGATGACTTCCCGATGCGCCTGACGACCGGGCGACGGCTCGATTCCTTTAATACGGGGGTTCAGACCGGCGGCTACACCTCGCCGCTGCGGCGTGGCGAGACGCTCGACATCCATCCGGAGGACGGAATCCGGCTGGGCGTGGAAGATGGCGAGAGCGTGCGTGCCGTCTCGCGGCGCGGCGGCATCGAGGTGCCGGTACGCTTCGACCCGACGCTGCGGCCGGGCCTGGCTTTCATGACCTTCCACTTTCAGGACGACGTCGTGACCAACATCCTGACGATCGACGCGACCGATCCGAAGTCGGGCACCGCCGAGTTCAAGGCGGCCGCCATACGGATCGAGCGCATCAATGGCACATCGCGCGGCGGTTCCGGCTGGTGCCACCGCTCGGGAGATTTGAGTGGACCAGCATCTCATCCCCAACGCGTCACCGACCGACGCCGAACGTGAAGCGGTCGATGCGCTGATCGGCGCGCCAGCCACTCTGTGGGAGGGCGCCACCGAGCGGTCTCCCTTCGAGGGGCACGTCGGGCGCGGCGGTCACCACCTGCGCGACCAGCGGCAGATGCTGCTACCCGCGCTGCAGGCGGTGCAGTCGCGCGTCGGCTACTTGAGCCCAGGCGGGCTGAACTACATCTGTCAGCGTTTGGGCGTACCACCCGCCGAAGCCTGGGGCGTGGCCAGCTTCTACGCGCTGCTCGCCCTCGAAGCGCAGCCGCCAGTGGTGGCGCACGTCTGTGACGACATCGCCTGCCGCATTCGTGGCGGCCTGGAGCTGTGCGAGGCGCTCGAGCGGGAGATCGGGCCCGAGGGGACGCCCGCTCATGACGGCCGGGCCACCTGGCACCGCAGCCCCTGCCTGGGTCTGTGCGAACGGGCTCCGGCCGTGCTCTTGCAGCAGGCGGGCGAGTCCGCTGCCGAGATCGCCGTGGCGCCGGTTGAGGCAACCGAGATGCTGAGGGCATTGACCAATCGCGTCGACTTCCTGACGGCTCGCAGTGGCGGCGGCCGATTCCGTGCCGCAATCACAGGGGCCGAACGCGTCCGATCTGCGGCTTCTGCGCCGGGTCGGGACGCATCGACCCCGAGAGTCTGGACGACTACCGCGCCACTGGCGGCTATGAGGCATTGCGTCAGGCGCTGGATCTCGGGCCGGACGGCGTCATCCGCGAGGTGATCGATTCCCGGCTCATGGGCCGCGGCGGCGCAGCCTTCCCCACCGGCCGCAAGTGGAACGACGTGGCCCACGCTCCGGTTCGGCCCCATTACCTGATCTGCAACGCCGACGAGTCGGAGCCGGGCACCTTCAAGGACCGCGTCCTGATGGAAGAGGACCCCTTCGCCCTGATCGAGGCCATGACGATTGGCGGCTACGCCACCGGCTGCGAGAAGGGCTACATCTACATCCGCAACGAATATCCTTTAGCGACCGCTCGCTTGCAGAGCGCCATCGACAGCGCGCGGCGGCGCGGGCTCCTCGGCGACGACATCATGGGCGAAGGCGTCAAGTTCGACATCGAGATCCGTCGCGGCGCGGGTGCCTACATCTGTGGTGAGGAGACCTCCCTCTTCAACTCAATCGAGGGAATGCGAGGGGAGCCGCGCAACAAGCCGCCGTTCCCCACCCAGGCCGGCCTCTTCCGCAAGCCGACGCTGGTCAACAACGTCGAAACCTTCGTCAACGTCCCCGACATTATCCGCTTCGGCGGTCCGGCCTACGCGGCCATCGGGACCGAGGGCTCGACCGGCCCCAAGCTCTTCTGCCTTTCGGGTCGGGTGGCGAAGCCAGGCGTCTACGAGGTGCCATTCGGCACCACGCTGCGCGATCTGATCGACCTGGCGGGCGGTGTGCCGCAGGGACGGCCGATCAAGGCCATACTTCTTGGCGGCGCGGCCGGCAGCTTCGTCACGGCGGACGAGCTCGACGTGCCCCTCACCTTCGAAGGGACGCGTGCCATCGGGGCGTCGCTCGGCTCGGGCGTGATCATGGTCTTCGACGATACGGTCGATCTGACCGACACGCTGCTGCGCATCGCCGCCTTCTTCCGGGATGAATCGTGCGGCCAGTGCGTCCCCTGCCGCGTCGGCACAGTGCGCCAGGAAGAGGCGCTGCGGCGTCTGATCAGCGGCAAGACCATTGGGTCGGCGGCGGACGAGGTAAAGCTGCTCAACGATGTGGGTCAGGTGATGCGGGACGCCTCCATCTGCGGACTGGGACAGACCGCCGCTGGCGCCGTCCTCTCAGGCGTACACAAATTAAAACTCTTCGAGAATGGGAAGCGCTCATGACCGCCACTGCACAGGAACGGGCCGTGCGAACGGTGACGTTGACGATCGACGGCAAGACGGCCACTGTTCCGGAAGGAAGCACCATCCTCGAAGCCTGTAACACGGTCGACATCGACACGCCCACCCTCTGCTATCTGGAGACGCTGACGCCGGTGAACGCCTGCCGCGTCTGCGTCGTCGAGCTGGAGGGCTCACGCGTGCTGGTTCCCGCCTGCGCGCGCAAAGCCGAGCCGGGCATGGTGATGCATACCGACAGCGAACGCGTGCGCCACAGTCGCAAGCTGGTGCTGGAGCTGCTGGGGTCGTCGGTCGATATGAGCTACGCGTCGGATGAGGCGCAGGGCTACTTCGAGCGCTACGATGCCGCGCCCTCCCGCTTCGGTGAGTCGGCCGCGCCTTCGACTGAAGAAGAGGCGGATCACGCGCATACCGGCCATCATCACCTGGGTGAGGAGGGTCGAGCCGCGACCGTGGCTCAGCCGGTCAAGATCGACAACGATCTCTACGTGCGCGATTACTCCCGCTGCATCCTCTGCTACAAGTGCGTCGAGGCCTGTGGGGTCGATGCCCAGAACACCTTCGCCATCTCGGTGGCTGGTCGTGGCTTTGACGCCCGCATCTCGACCGAGCTCGCGCTGCCACTGCCCGATTCTGCCTGCGTCTACTGCGGCAACTGCATTGGGGTCTGCCCTACCGGCGCGCTGATGTTCAAGAGCGAGTACGACCTGCGCCAGGCAAACGATTGGCACGAAGAGCAGCAGACCGTTACCGACACCATCTGCCCCTATTGCGGCGTCGGCTGCACGTTACAGCTCCACGTGCAGGACAACAGCATCGTCAAGGTCACGTCGCCTCTCGATCACGACGTCACTTCAGGGCATCTCTGCATCAAAGGCCGCTTCGGCTTCCAGTTCGTCCAGAACCGTGAAGACGGTGCGAGGGCGGAGCGCAACGGTGCCGGTGGATGAGCCTGCCGTTCAGGTAGCGCATCCCGTCATCCGGGTTCACAACCATGCCTGGGATCGCGGCGACGACGTCCTGGCCGCCGAAGAGCCGATGGAGATCCGTCTCCTCTGGGAGGCGGACGGCTGGACCGAGCGCAAGAGCGTCGCGATCACCATGCGCACACCCGGCGACGATTTCGAGCTGGCGCTCGGTTTTCTGCATGGCGAGGGGATCATCGACAGCCGCGAAGACGTTCTGGACGTCAACTACTGCCTGGACGAGGCTGAAGATCAGCGGCTCAACATCGTCACGGTCACGCTCCGTGCAGGTCTGACGTTCGATCTCTCCAAGCTGGAGCGGAACTTCTACACCACCTCGAGCTGCGGCGTCTGTGGCAAAGCGGCATTGGACGCGCTCGATCTGCAGGGCTATCAGGCGCTACCGGACGGACCTGAAGTCGACGCCAGCGTCATCTGTGGGTTGCCGGAGACGCTGCGCCGCAAGCAGGAGGTCTTCCGCTCGACCGGCGGACTGCACGCCTCAGGGTTGTTCGATCTGCAGGGGAACCTACTCGATCTGCGTGAGGACGTCGGGCGTCACAACGCGCTCGACAAGCTCATCGGGCATCAGCTCCTGCAGAACGAGAAAGACCTCGCCGGGCGCATCGTCATGCTCAGCGGCCGCGCCAGCTTCGAGCTGCTGCAGAAGGCGCTGGTGGCACGCGTCCCCATCGTGGCGGCGGTCGGCGCCCCCTCCAGCCTGGCGGTGCAGGTGGCCGACACCTTCAACGTCACCCTGCTCGGCTTCGTCCGCCCCGACAGCTTCAACATCTACAGCGGTGAGGGGCGGATTTTGAGGGGGATGGTGGGGCAGACGACCGCAACGTAGGGCGCAGACGTTGTCGGAGCGAGAAACCCATTCTCTTGACCAATTCTTGAGCGATGCCCTCATCGTCGGAGACGACACCAGCTTGGAAGCTCTGGTCGATCAAGGGCCGATTGCAGTGGAGTGTTTCAGGGCCTGGCTTGCCGGTGAGTTGCGCGTGGAGTTCCCCAAAGTTGGTGATCCTCGACCATTCATGGACAACTGGACTGAAACGTCATGCGTGCTTGCAAGCCGCTTTCCTGAAGTCTTCCTCGCGACCTTCAATAGCTCGCGCTGGGCTGAGCACTACGGGGTTCTGATTGGACTCGGTTGCACTGGGCGGGCAGAAGCGGTGCCGTTGCTATGTCAAGTCTTGCTGAGCGGAGCGAACCGTTTCCATCGTGTGGATGCCGCCATTTCTCTCGGACGTCTCCCGAGTAGCGCAGATTCGATCGCCGCCCTGATGAAGGGAATTGAGGACGAATACGGATTGGTCTAGTCACACTCAATGCACTCGTTAGCGATAGTCGGTGACCGCGCGGCGCTTGATCGGCTCATCGCGATCGCCGCCAACCCTCCCAGCTATGGCAATGGCATAGTCGCGCCAGAAGCGGCCGCAAACCTTGCCAAACGGCTCGGCGTGAACGTCGAGATCCCCAAACCCGATCTGTCGAGGTGGAATCCGCGCGAATAGTTCTGAGTCGGGGATGAAGACGACTTGCGCGTCAAACGTCGAACAACACCTCTTCGCGCCGGGACAGAGACAGCGCCTCGGAAAGCCCGCCAATCCACATTTTGAGTGGTAATTGAAGACATAGATCTATACGCTTTTCGCGGCTGCGTCGAGATTTGTGAAAATACGCCAGTCATGGGCCGCAATGTTGGCGGAGAAGTTCCAAATATGCTTCACGTAATCCAAAATTCGCGTTGCGGAGGCCTTCAACCACAAGATCCAGTTCCGTCAGTGTTGGACGCGTGTTTCTGACCCAGTTCCAGATCATATCTGGAAGCGTCAGATAGCCAATTCCAAGCTGCTCTGCTACTTGACAGGCCTCATCATCCGACGTCAGCACGACCGCATCAGCGTGGAGCCGCTGGCATAACACAAGACATGCTGCTTCTCCACGTCCAATGCCGAACTGCTCTGTCAGAGCCTCCCTGTGGCTAAGTTCGGCCACATCAAGTGGATCCACAAACAAACTCCCCCGCGCAAAATGGTGGGGGAGCTGCTTTGCGTTGCCTAAGCACTGCCGATATTTTGCCGCGTGCACAGGGTGGGTGGCCACGCGACGCCTCGCAAGTCGCAGCCCTCTCGCGAGTTCACTTAGATGAGTATCGTCGTCGCCAAGCGGAACGTGGTCCTCGTCACAGTTGTAGACTTCCGCGGGCATTCGAGCTGAATGAACACCGAGGCCGTCAAGGAGAATGTCTACCCCATCAGGGTGACAGTACGCCATTGCTCTGAGTGCGACCGTGTCGAGAACGTACTCAGGCATTCGCTTCAATAGTCGATTCGGCGCGCTCAGATACGCCGGTCAGGTCACTGATCCGCTCATCCATCTCGATGTCCGTGATTCCCAACATTTCTGCGGCACGGCGTACCGAAATCCGTCGTTCAACGACCGCACGGTCGGCGAGTTCCAGGTAGACCCGCGGAAGGCGTTCTTCCGCGGGCAGCGGTCGTTCTCCGAATTCGTATGGCAGCGGCCAATACCCGAGACGTCGAGCGATCGTGATTGGGCGGACATCATCCGAGAACAGATCAGCGTTTGCTGCAAGGCGCTCTTCGTCGACCAATCTGCGACGCATCGCGCCAAAACTCACGCCGAAGTAGCGAGCGGCGTGTACGACCTCTTCCGCACGAGTCACTTCGCTGATACCCATGTCACGTAGCCACTGGAATAGGGCTGACGTCGGGATCAGAAAGTACGAAGCGAAGTCGTTCGCAAACTGCTCGATTGGGAGATTTTCGTCGCTGCGGCACAGTACTGCTGGACGATCATAGTGGAAGAGGGCATGCGCAAATTCGTGCGCCATGGTGAATGGACGCCGAGAGTAGGCTTGATCCTCATTGGTACAGATGATGGGCCCGAGCACAGGATGTTGAAAATACAGACCCGAAAGATCCTGTGGCCCTTTCCCTAACGGCAACGTGAAGATCTTGTATCCCTCTGCTTCAAGAAATGACCGCAGATCCGCCAGCGGTGCCAGCCCAACGTCAAAATGCCTGCGGGCCTCATCTGCTCGTTCAATCACGACGTCCGGAGTCAGGTGGCGGTCCGGGAGTGTTGCGAACGGTGAATGTGTGTCGAGGATTGGCGTCTCTGTTCTTGTGTAGAGTTCCTCGAGACAATGGACTTTCTCGATCAATCTGCTGACACCGAGTCTTCCTTCATGTGAAAGATCCTCGCCTCGAAGGCGCAGTGATTCCTCCCAATCGGGCTCAGACTCCTCTTGCGTGAACAGCCATCGGAGAGGTACTGCATACAGTCGAGCAAGTCGCTCGAGCGTTAGCGCCTCCATGCGTCTCTTCCCTGACTCATAATGACTCAGTGTTGGCGGAGCCACACCAAGGATCCGAGCCACCTCGGTCTGAGTCATTTGAGCACGCTCTCGCGCCAATCGCAGCCGCCTGCCGAGTCGCTCGTAGTCCACGATTTCTCCTCCGATCGAGTTAACATTTCGTTAACCTCATCCCCGTCTACCTTCTTTGAGTACAATCATAGTAACGGTACGTTATAATCGCAACCGTCAGACCATGGGACTATGTTCTCAAATCAGGTCTGGGAAAGGAGGTGTGTGAAAGATGGCTAGAAACACCGGTCAGAACTTCCGGCGCGGCGCTGTCCGCGATCGTTCGCAGGTCTTCAATCCGAAGTCCGAGACCTGGACGAAGCGAGACGCCGACACCGGCAAGTTCGTCGACGGCAAGGCTGACCCCAAGCCGTTCAAGGGCGTCCGTAAGGAGAAGTAGCCGGAAGGCGTCGTGACCTGGTGGAGCTGACGGTGCGCGGGTCGCTCACGTTCGTTGATTCGCTGCTGAATTCAGACGGGCCAAATGAGGAACTGCAGACGGCGTACGCGGAATACCTCCGGTTCAGGGCCGAGTAATCCGTGAGCACGCCAAATTGCCTTCGCTCAGCGCGTTCAGGCCACAATTTCCATCTCGACCCAAATTTTTCCGCATTATTCGATCAAAGGTCTCTGAGCAACCGATAGATGTCGCGACGATCTCCGACCAGAATCACCATCACAACAAGCTTGTCATCATGGATCTGATAGATCACCCGGAAGTCACCAGTGCGCACACGATAGAGGTTCGGATGGCCTGAGATCTTCTCGCATCCGGGTGGGCGTGGGTCGGCACCCAGCCCCTCGATACAACGACCTACTCGCTGCTGGGCATCGCGGGGAAGCTTCTTGAACTGTCGAGCAGCCTGAGGGGCGACCTCAATCTCGTACGACATCCGCTCTACGAGCCGCGTGCGTCAGACTTCAATTGAGACCAGGAGATCGTTCCCTCAGCCTCCATCTCAGCGATCGCTTCGCGGGCCGCCGCGACGTCGATGATGTCTTCGATCGCACGTAACAACTCGAGATCTTCAATCGAGATGATGGCCGCAGCGGGCTTGCCGTGAGAGGTGAGTACGACACGCTCATGCGCATATTGCGCCCGGTTGATCAAATCAGAAAACCGGTTTCGAGCGTCGGTAATAGTGGCAAACGTCATATGGAATTCCTTGCCCAGGCTAGCGCCTTACCGTACATTACGTACAAATTGTACAATACCGTGTCAAGCAGTTATGCGCTCGCTCATCCTCCCCCTTCCCTGACACATCTGTTATGCCCGTTTGCCCTCCCCGGCCTGAAATTTGCTTGTCTCCTGGTCATACGGTCGTCCTTCTCCGGGCGGCGACTCACTGATCATCCGTTCGAACAGAATAATGGTGGTGCTCATGGCGAAGCGGTTTTCCCTCTCTCGTATCCAGGACTACGTTGGCCTCGTGCCGGATAAGTCGATCAGCCGGGAGACGAAGTCGATTCGCTCAAGGCTGGACGGCGCCGAAGTCGCCGTGAGCGTCTGTCCCTACTGCGCCGTCGGCTGCTCGCAGCTCGCCTACCATCGCGACGGCAAGCTGCTCAGCATCGAGGGCAACTACGAGAGCTTCATCAACGGCGGGACGCTCTGCCCCAAGGGCGCCGCGACTTATGGCCTGGTGGAGAACCCGCGCCGTGTGACCACCGTCAAATACCGCGCCCCATATAGCGACCATTGGGAGGACAAGCCCCTCGATTGGGCCATGGAGCGCATCGCCCAGCGCGTCAAGCAGACGCGCGATGAGACCTTCGTCCACAAGACACCGGACGGCGAGACGGTCAATCGCACCACCGCCATCGCTCACCTCGGTGGCGCCACCCTCGATAACGAAGAGAACTACGCCATCAAGAAGCTCTTCACCGCCGGATTGGGGATGGTCTACGTCGAAAACCAGGCCCGTATATGACACAGCGCCACGGTGCCCGGTCTGGGCTCCCGACTCGGACGCGGCGGAGCGACAACCGCCGAGAACGACCTCGCCAATAGCGACTGCATCATCATCATGGGCTCCAACATGGCGGAGAATCACCCCGTCGCCTTCCGCTTCGTGATGAAGGCGCGGGAGCAGGGGGCGCAGGTCATCCACATCGATCCGCGCTTCTCCCGCACTTCAGCCGTGGCGACGCAGCACGTGCGCATTCGCCCGGGAACCGATATCGCCTTCCTGGGTGGGATCATCAACTACGTTATCCAGCACGAGACCTACTTCAAGGAATACGTGCAGTCCTACACCAACGCCACCACGCTTGATCAACGAGGAATTCAAGGACACCGAGGATCTGGACGGCCTCTTCTCCGGCTTCGATGAGAGCAGCCACTCCTATAACACCGGCGACCTGGCAATACCAGGGGTTCGAGAAGTCCGACGCCTCCGGACGAGCACAAACAGTTCAGCAGCATGCCCTACAGCGAGCGCATCGGGAACTCCGCCACCGCCTGGCCCCCGCCGAGCGACCCAACCATGCAAGACCCGAACTGCGTCTTCCAGATCGTCAAGCGTCACTTCTCACGCTACACACCTGAGATGGTCTCCAAGATCTGCGGGGTCTCCGAAGAAGCGTTCCTCAAGGTCGCGCAAACCATCTCCGAGAATTCCGGGCGCGAGCGAACGTCGGCGTTCTGCTACGCCGTCGGCTGGACGCAGCACACCACTGGTCCTCAGCTCATCGGCACGGCCACCCTGCTGCAGCTCCTGATGGGGAACATCGGCCGTCCCGGCGGCGGCATCCTGGCATTACGTGGACACGCCTCGATCCAGGGCTCGACCGACATCCCAACGCTCTACGACATCCTGCCCGGATATCTGGCCATGCCCAACACCTTCGACGATCACGGCTCTCTGCAGCAGTATCTGAAGACCGAGACGCCCAAGACGGGCTACTGGCACAACCTGCCCAAATACATGATCTCCCTCCTGAAGGCCTACTACGGCGACAAGGCGACCAAGGAGAACGACTACTGCTTCGATCTGCTTCCCAAGATCAGCGGCGACTACTCAGCCCTGCCCATGTTCCTGGCCGCCAAAGCCGGTGACGTCAAGGGGATGTTCCTGATGGGCGAGAACCCCGCCGTCGGGAACATGAACTCCGGATTGATGCGTGAGGCGCTGGCCAGTCTCGACTGGCTGGTGGTGCGCGATCTGTTCGAGATCGAGTCGGCCAACTTCTGGTACGCCGCACCCGAGGTCAAGCAGGGCAAGCTGAACACGAAGTCGATCAAAACCGAGGTCTTCCTGATGCCGGCCGCCATCGTCACCGAGAAGAACGGCACCTTCACCAACACCCAGCGACTGATTCAGTGGCACGACAAGGCAGTCGAGCCGCCGGGAGACGCCACCACGGAGCCCTGGTTCCTCTATCACCTGGGTCGGCGGCTGAAGGAGATGTACGCGGGCGAGGATACGCCGCAGGCACGTCAGCTCGAGACGCTCACCTGGAACTATCCGGTCGAGGGGCCGAACGAGGAGCCCGAGGTCGAGGTCTTCCTTAAAGAGATCAACGGCTGGACCACCAAAGACGGCAAGTTGGTCTCCGACTACAAGGCGCTCAAGGATGATGGCTCGACGGCCTGCGGCTGCTGGATCTACTCCGGCGTTTACCCCGAAGAAGGAAAGAATCTAGCCAAAGGCCGCACCAGCGACGACAAGTACTCGCTCGGCTGGGGTTTCGCCTGGCCGGCCAATCACCGCATCCTCTACAACCGCGCCTCGGCCGACCCGAGCGGCAAGCCCTGGTCGGAGCGCAAGAAGCTCGTCTGGTGGGATGAGACGAAGCAGGAATGGACCGGTTACGACACGCCCGACTTCCCAACCAACAAGGCGCCGGACACTCCGGCTAAATCAGATGGAACCGGCACCGACGCTCACTCCGGATCCGATCCCTTCATCATCACCGCCGACGGCAAAGGCTGGCTCTACGTGCCGGACGGTTTACGCGACGGACCGTTGCCGGTCCATTACGAGCCGCTCGATTCACCCGTCCAGAACCTGCTCTACCCGCAGCAGAACAACCCGACCGCCAAATACTGGCCACGAGACGAAAACAAGCTGGCCGGAGAAGAGAACGTGAAGTATCCCTACGCCGCCACGACCTATCGCCTCACCGAGCATCACACGGCAGGTGGCATGAGCCGTTGGATCCCCTGGCTGGCCGAGCTTCAGCCGGAGCTCTTCGCCGAGATCAGCCCCTCGCTGGCCCACAAACACCATCTCAGCAACGGCGATTGGGTCGTCATCTCGTCGCCGCGCGGGCAGATCGAGGCACGCACGCTGGTGACCGAGCGCGTCCAGCCGCTCAAGATGGACGGCCACGTCGTCGAGATGATCGGCCTCCCCTATCACTGGGGCTACTCAGGCATCGTCACAGGGGACGTCGCCAACGATCTGGTCTCGCTGGTGGGCGATCCCAACGTCAGTATCGAGGAGGCGAAAGCATTCACCTGCAACTTGCGGCCGGGGAGGTTACATCGATGAGCGTCGATATCAGAGACATGGTCGCCAATCAGGACGCCGTCGGCTTCCTGACCGACACCTCGGTCTGCATCGGCTGCAAAGCCTGCGAGGTGGCCTGCAAGCAGTGGAATCAGCTGCCGATGGACGGCCTGAGCTGGCGCGGGACCAGCTACGACAACACCCTCAGCCTGGGCGCCTCCACCTGGCGACACGTCACCTTCTCCGAGATGCCTGGCGCCGGGAGCCCCGGCACGCAGTCAAACTGGCTGATGATGAGCGACGTTTGCAAGCACTGCACGCACGCCGGCTGTCTCGAAGCCTGTCCGACCGGCGCGCTGATCCGCACCGAGTTCGGCACGGTGGTGGTGCAGCAGGACGTCTGCAACGGCTGCGGCTACTGCGTTCCGGCCTGTCCTTTCGGGGTGATCGACCTCGACATGCCGACCGGCAACGAGACGGTCTCGATGGCGCACGACGGCAAAGCCCACAAGTGTACGCTCTGCTACGACCGACTCTCCGATGGCCTTGAACCGGCCTGCGCCAAGTCCTGCCCGACCGATTCGATCCAGTTCGGCAAAGTCACCGAGCTGCGCCAGCGGGCCAATTCCCGTGTACAGCAGCTCAAGGCCCAGGGCGCGCCCGCCTACATCTACGGTAACGACGAGGTCGGTGGGACAGGTGGCATCGGCGATCTCAACGCCTTCTTCATCCTGCTGGATGAGCCGGCCAAGTACAACCTGCCGGAGCACCCGTACTTGCCGCAGAAGAACGTGCTCCCCGGCATCCTCTCGATGGCCGCCACGGCCGTGGCCCTCGGCGCGGCGACAGCTCTTTCGCTCTGGCGCAAGTAAGGAACACTATGGAACAGACGCGACGATCGACGATGAAGACCGCCAGCAGCGAGGTGCGGGAGAGCTATTACGGCGTCCCGCCGGTCAAGGCGCCCCATTGGGGTTGGCTCATCATCAGCTACTTTTTCACCGGTGGGTTGGCTGGAGCTTCATTCGCCATCGCGGCGCTGGCTGACCTCTTCTCGAAAGATAAATCGGTGGCACGTGCCGGACGTTACTTCTCACTGGCGATGCTCGTCGTTTCGCCGATCCTACTGGTGCTGGATCTGGGCCGGCCGGATCGTGCGCACCACATGTTCCGCATTATCAAGCTGCGCTCACCGATGAGTCAGGGCTCCTGGGCATTGCTCCTGTTGAGCCTGATCGCCGGGCCGTTGGCCATGCTGCAGCTCATCGCCGACGTCACCCGCCGCAACGTCTTCGCCACCTCACGACGCGTGCTCGGCGTCATCGGTCTACCGGTCTCCCTCTTCGTCTCGGGGTACACGGGTGTGTTGGTCTCGGCCACCAACGTGCCGCTGTGGGCTCGCAACTACATGCTCTGGGGACCGGCCTTCGTCAGCTCCGCCTTCTCGACCAGCCTGGCAGCGTTGACCGTCCTGCTGCGCATTACCCGTAGCGAGCAACGCGAGACGGCCGATGCGCTACGACGAGCCGAGACGGTCTCGCTCATGGCCGAGATCGGCCTGATCGCGGCCAGCTTGATGCGGCTGGGCAAGCTGCGTGAGCCGCTCACCAGTGGGCGCTGGGGCCGGCTCTTCTGGCCCGGAGTCATGGGAGCAGGCATGTTCCTGCCGCTCGGACTCCATCTAGGCGCCAGTCGCACGCATCACCAGAGCTCAGTCGGGCGACGCCTCTTCGGGGCCACGCTGGCGTTGGTGGGCGGCTTTCTGTTCCGCGCGGTGGTGGTCTTCGCGGGTAAGGAATCGGCCAACAACCCCAAGTACTACTTCGAATACACCCGCCATCCGAACGGAGCGAGGCAGCCACGATGAGTGATATCGATCGGAGTGTGCCGCGCGTGACGATTCGGCGAGGCATGGATGTCTACGATACCGATCAGACCGAATACATCGGCAGCGTGATCGAGGTCGTTTCGGGTGATCGACAGGCAATTGGCGCCAACACTGCCCCACCGCCTGCGGCGTCGTCGAAAAACGGACACGTTTTCGGCGAAGAGCTTGGGCCGTTTCCAACGATCGCCGTGGGCAATACCGGCCCGGATAGCCAGTCGAAGGCACGGAGCTACGGGACGCGCCATGGCGGCGCTGTAGAGAACGTCACCGGCGTCGTGGTCCGGCCCGGACGCAGGAATCCGCTCGCCCGCCCACTCTACATTCCGTTCGACGCCATTCGCTCCATCGCCATGGACCGGCTGATCCTCGACATACGCAAGTCGGAGATGCCGTCGGACTGGCGCAGCCCCAACGCACTCGAACGCCGCTGATCCGTCGATCCGTTCAGGGAGACAGCCAATGATCGAACGCGCAGATATCGAGGTTCCGTCCCTCTCCGAGGAGCGGGACGCGATCGACATCGAGACCGCATTGACCGGAGTGACCGGCATCGAACGCGTCGATGCCGACGTCAAACGACATGTCGTCTCGATCGACTACGAGACGGATATGATCGACCGGGACTATCTCGAGCGAGTGATCATCAAGACCGGCTACCCGGTCAAGAACGGCAAGGCGTAAGCATCGAGCGATCAGCCGATAATCTCCATGATGCGGTCGGCCAGACGGTCGGCCGCTTCTGGTGCCAGGGGCAGAAACAGGGACGGCTCGACCAGCTCGAGCTCCATCAGGATCGGCGGCTCGTCCCCAGGCGAGACCAGATCGACGCGGGCGTAGAGGTAGGGCCGAATCACCTCAGCCAGCGCGCTCCGCGCCAACGCCACCTCATCCGGCGTGGGCTCAATCCACTCCGGCGCTCGCTCTATCCGGCCAAAGACGTCACCACGACGCAAGGCATGCGTCA
Organism: uncultured Chloroflexia bacterium; assembly: GCA_963815715.1. Classification (GTDB taxonomy): domain Bacteria; phylum Chloroflexota; class Chloroflexia; order Thermomicrobiales; family Thermomicrobiaceae; genus CALAGB01. The sequence continues at coordinate 1,232,988 of CAWFHU010000003.1, forward strand.
GCTCTCCGCTGACGAAGATCAGCGACCGTTCACCACTCTCGGCCACCGACGGCAAAAAGGGTTGCAACATGATGTCGTCGGTCCGCAGCAAGGCTTCCAGCCTCAATTGCGACTCACTCAGGTTTGCTCGATCGAGTCGCATGGTGCCGAAGGAGTCGGCCGAGACCGTCGGCTTGATCACCACTTCATCCCAGCCGTGCTCGTCCAGGATCGCGGAGAAATTGGCTGGCTCGCCACGTGGCAGCCAGATCGTCGGCACCACCGGCACTCCAGCCCGCTCCAGGTCGCGCAGATAGCGCTTGTCGGTGTTCCAACGCACCAGATCGACGCCATTCCACAGACGCGTCACGGCATCGACCCGTTCCGCCCAGGCGGTGAATTTCCGAAGATGGCGATGATAGTCCCAGGTCGAGCGGATCAGGCAGAGATCGGCGCTGGACCAATCGACGTCCGGGTCGGACCAAACAGCCGCGCACACCTCGACGCCTCGTGCACCCAGCGCATCGCGCAGAGGCTCGTCATCAGGATCGATGTCCGGCGCTACCGCCCGGGTGGCGAAGAAGACCTTCAGATTCACACCTCACTCCTGTTGTGGATATGAGCGCCTCTTTGATCGAAAAATCCGATTCCCCCGATGATAGCTGCCCTGCAAAGCCATGAACCCGGTCGTTGGGTCAGTTACGCCCCACCAATTTCCACGGTACTATTGTCATTACACCTTTTGCCTGATTCTCCTTCCCATTTCGTCGACGACGACGACCAGCCAAGGAGCAGCCCGATGTCCAGTTACTACGATCTCGGCAGTTATGGTCGCCGGATCTCGACCTCGTCGCCCGAGGCACAGGTCTGGTTCGATCGAGGTCTCAACTGGACCTACGGCTTCAACCACGTTGAGGCGATCAAGTGCTTCGAGCGGGCCATCGACTGCGACCCAGACTGCGCCATGGCCTACTGGGGCGTCGCCTATGCCGCCGGACCGAACTACAACAAGACCTGGGAGATGTTCGATGAGGTTGATCTGGCGCAGACCGTAACCAGGGCTCACGGCGCGGCACATCTGGCCATGTCGCTGCTGGACAAGGCGAACCCCGAAGAGCGGGCGCTCATCGCCGCCCTGCAGGCTCGCTATCCCTCACCCACCCCTATCGAGGATTGTTCCGTCTGGAACGACGCCTACGCCGATGCCATGCGTGAAGTCTACCGGGACTTCGGCGACGACCTGGACGTGGCGGCACTCTTCGCCGAAGCCTTGATGAACCGCACGCCCTGGCAACTCTGGGATCTGAACAAAGGCGAACCGGCCGAAGGGGCCGACACCGCCGAGGCCATGCACGTGCTGGAGCGCGCCTTCGAGGATCGCGCCAGCCGCAAGCACCCCGGCGTGCTCCACATGTACATCCATCTGATGGAGATGTCCCCCTTCCCGGAGCGAGCGTTACGCGCGGCGGACTGGCTGCGCGGACTGGTTCCGGACGCCGGGCATCTGGAGCACATGCCGACGCACATCGACGTCCTCTGTGGCCAGTACCACACCGTGGTGGCCTCTAACTCCGACGCCATCGTCGCCGACAACAAGTTTCTGGCGCGCGAGGGCGCCATGAACTACTACACCCTCTACCGCGTGCACAACTTCCACTTCAAGCTCTATGGCGCCATGTTCCTGGGGCAGTCGGAGATCGCACTCCAAACGGCGGACGAAGTCGTCGCCACCATCCCCAAGGCATTGGTGGCGCAGCAGGTGCCACGCATGGCCGACTGGATCGAGGGCTTCCTCGGGGTGAAGATGCACGTCCTGATCCGCTTCGGGAGGTGGCAAGAGATCATCGATACGCCACTGCCGGAGGACAAAGAGCTCTACTGCGTCACCACCGCCATGATCCATTACGCCAAGGGCGTGGCCTTCTCGGCGACCGGTCGCGTGCAGGAAGCGGAGCAGCAGCAGCGGTTGTTCGATGAGGCCGTCGCGCGCGTGCCGGAGAGCCGCTTCCTCTTCAACAACCGCTGCATCGATATCCTGGCGATCGCCCGTGAGATGCTGGCCGGAGAGTTCGAGTATCGCAAGGGGAACTTCGAGGACGCCTTCGCCCATCTGCGCCGCTCGATCGAACTGGATGACAGCCTGACCTACGACGAGCCCTGGGGCTGGATGCAGCCGACGCGCCACGCCTACGGCGCGCTGCTGCTGGAGCAGGGACGCATTGAGGAGGCGGAGGCGGTCTACCGCGCCGACCTTGGCCTAGACGGCAGCCTAGCGCGCGCCTTCCAGCACCCGGACAACATCTGGAGCCTGCACGGCTATCACGAATGTTTGATGCGATTGGGCAAGCACCACTTTTGCGGGATCATCAAGCAACGGCTCGAAATCGCCGCCGCCCGCGCCGACGTGCCGATCGAATCATCCTGCTTCTGCCGCATGGAAACAGCCGCCGACTGAGGAGAACGTCCGAAATTGGCGGCGAGAATCGAACCCAGCGTTCCGTTACGACGCGTGGCGGGCTCATCAAGGAGGAACCTGATGTCGGACTACTATGACCTCGGTGAACATCACCGCACGATCACGACGTCGTCGCCGGACGCCCAACTCTGGTTCGACCGCGGCCTCAACTGGACCTATGGCTTCAACCACGGCGAAGCGGTCAAGTGCTTCGAGCGAGCCATCGAAGCTGACCCCGACTGCCCCATGGCCTACTGGGGCGTGGCCTATGCCATCGGCCCGAACTACAACCTGGAATGGGACATGTTTGGGCCACGGGCGCTGGTCAAGATGGTGGCGAAGGCGCACGGAGCCACGCAGAAAGCTCTGTCTCTGATCGATCGCGCCACACCCGCCGAGCGTGCCCTGATCGAGGCCATTCAAGCACGCTATCCCTCACCCGCCCCGATCGAAGACTGCTCGGTCTGGAGTGACGCCTATGCCAATGCGATGCGTGAAGTCTACCGGGACTTCGGCGATGACCTGGACGTAGCCGCCCTCTTCGCCGAGTCGTTGATGAACCGCACACCCTGGCAGCTGTGGAACCTATCGACCGGTGAAGCGGCGGAGGGGGCGGATACGATCGAGGCGCTGAACGTGCTGGAGTCCGCCTTCGAGAATCCGACGAGCCAGCGGCATCCTGGTGTACTGCACATGTACATCCACCTGTTGGAGATGTCGCCGTTTCCGGAACGGGCGCTCAAGGCCGCGGACTGGCTGCGAAATCTGGTTCCCGACGCGGGCCATCTCATCCACATGGCAACGCACATCGACGTCCTCTGCGGCAACTATCATGACGTGGTCACCTACAACGAGCTGGCCACCCGCGCCGACGACGACTTCGAGGCGCGAACCGGCATCCTGCCGTACTACACCTTCTACCGGCTGCACAACTATCACTTCAAGGTGTACGGAGCGATGTTCCTGGGGCAGAAGGAGATCGCGCTCAAGGCGGCGGACGAGGTGATCGCCAGCGTTCCCCGCGAAACATTGGAGATGGTCGAGCCGGTCAACATGGCGGACCGTATCGAGTGGTTCCTCTCAATGAAGCTGCACGTGATGGTCCGCTTTGGCATGTGGCAGGAGATCATCGACCTTGCGTTACCGGACGATCCAGACCTCTTCCGCGTCACCACGACGATGACGCACTACGCCAAAGGAGTCGCGTTTTCGGCAATGGGACGCGTCGCTGAGGCGGAAGAAGAGCAAAGACGGTTCGAGGCCGCCGCCGCCCGCGTGCCCGAAAGTCGCTATCACGGCATCCAGAACAAATGCGTCGACGTGCTGGGCGTCGCGCGGGAGATGCTGGCCGGCGAGCTGGAGTATCGCAAGGGGAATTACGACGACGCCTTTGCGCACTTGCGGGAGTCGATCAGACGTTACGACAGCCTGGCCTATGCCGAACCGTGGGGCTGGATGCAGCCGGTCCGGCACGCATTGGGTGCCTTGCTCCTGGAGCAGGGTCGCCTCGAGGAGGCTGAGGAGGTCTATCGAGCCGATCTGGGACTCGACGGCACCTTGGCGAGGGCCTACCAGCACCCCGAGAACGTCTGGGCGCTGCATGGATACCATGAAGCCTTGATGCGCCAGGGAAAACATGACTTCTGCGGCATCATCAACCAGCGGCTCTCGATCGCGTCAGCCCGGGCCGACGTGCCGATCGAATCGTCTTGCTTCTGTCGCATGGAGCCGGCAGCGTGAAATGATGGCCGGTTCCAAGCAGACTGAACTCACCGGCGGCCCAATGACCGTCGACTCGTCAGGGAGTAGCCGAATGTCTTATCACTACAGCCTCGGGGATCACCATCGGACGATCTCGACGTCGTCACCCGACGCCCAGCGCTGGTTCGACCGAGGTCTGGTCTGGACCTACGGCTTCAACCATGAAGAGGGTGTCCGCTGTTTTGAACGAGCCGCCGAGGCCGATCCCGATTGCCCCATGGCCTACTGGGGCATCGCCTACGCCGCTGGACCCTATTACAACCTGCAATGGGACCGCTACACACCGACGGCGCTCGCCAGAATGGTCGCAACCTGCCACGCGGCGGCCCAACAGGCGCTCTCACGGATCGATCACGCCACTCCCATCGAGAGCGCTCTGATCGGGGCGATCCAGACTCGCTACCCCTCAGCGACGCCGATCGCGGACTGTTCGGTCTGGAACGACGACTACGCCAGCGCCATGCGCGCGGTCTATCGGGACTTCGGCGATGATCTGGACGTGGCGGCACTCTTCGCCGAAGCCTTGATGAACCGCACGCCCTGGCAATTGTGGGATCTCAACCAGGCGGCACCGGCAAAAGGCGCCGGCACGGCTGAGGCGGTGCAGGTGTTAGAGCGCGCTTTCGAGAATCCGGCGAGCCATCGACATCCCGGCGTGCTGCACATGTATATCCACCTGATGGAGATGTCGCCGTACCCCGAGCGGGCACTCAAAGCCGGAGATTGGCTGCGCAACCTGGTGCCCGATTCGGGCCATCTCAGACACATGGCAACGCATATCGATGTACTCTGCGGCCAATACCATGATGTGGTCGATCAGAATACTCTGGCGGTCGCGGCGGATCGAAAGTACTTGGCGGAGGTCGGGCCGTTGAGCCTCTACGTCGGCTCGCTGCTGCATAACCTCCACTTCAAGGTCTATGGCGCCATGTTCCTGGGGCAGAAGGAGGTTGCGCTGCAGGCCGCCGACGAGCTTGTCGCCGCTCTTCCCCGAGAGGTGCTGGAACTGGACGTTCCCTTCAAACGCGCCGATCGACAGGAGTGGTATGTGTCTATGAAGCTGCACGCTATGATCCGGTTTGGCATGTGGCAGGAGATCATCGACACACCACTGCCAGACGACCAGGAGCTCTACTGTGTGACCACCGCCGTGATCCACTACGCCAAGGGCGTGGCGTTCGCGGCGACCGGGCACATTCTCGAGGCCGAGGAGCAGCAGCGTCTGTTCGAGTCCGCCGTCAGCCGCGTCCCGGACACGCGTTTCAATGGACAAAAGAACCGCAGCATCGATGTCCTGGCAATCGCGCGCGAGATGCTGGCTGGTGAATTGGAGTACCGCAAGGGCAACCACGACGACGCGTTCGCGCATCTGCGTGAATCTGTGACGCTCTACGATGGGCTGAAATATACGGAGCCCTGGTCCTGGATGCAGCCAGTCCGGCACGCACTGGGTGCCTTGCTCCTGGAGCAGGGCCGACTGGAGGAGGCCGAAGCCGTCTACGCGGCCGATCTCGGAGTGGATGGCACTCTGGCACGAGCCTACCAGCATCCGGAGAACGTGTGGGCGCTGCATGGCTATCACGAGTGCGTCATGCGTCAGGGTAAACATCACCTCTGCGGACTGATCAGTCAACGCCTGGAAATCGCGTCCGCCCGGGCCGATGTGCCGATCGAATCATCCTGCTTCTGCCGTCTCGAGACGGCAGCTGACTGAGGGGGTGATGGGCGCTAGATCGGTAATGGCTGCAGATTCTCGACGTCGAAGTCCCAATTCGCCGGGTTATCGATGACGTAGCCATGCAGGCGGTCGGCATCTCGATCGTCCCGCACCACGTGCTCGAAGTAATTCCGTTGCCAAAGGCGTTGATTGAACGGCGGCCAGCTTGAGTGCTTGACACCTTCCCCATACTCTCTGGTCGTCAATGATTTGAATCGACGAACAACGTCACCAAGAGACAACGGCTTCGCTGGGGGTTCTGACGAGGGCAGACACAGGGGGTCTGCCCCTACGGACGCGAGGGAAGGATTGTGCTCTTCCCCGTGCAAGACGATGATTCCATGCAGGTGGTTGGGCATCACCGCGAACGAGTCGATGCCGACACCGGGATAGAACTCCGGGATCTCTGACCAAATTCTCGCCACCATTTCACCGGCATCATTGAGGCGCATCTCCGCATCAACGACCTCACCGAAGAGGCTGATTCGATCTTGAACGACGATGGTGACGAAGTACCAACCAGGCGTCGTGTATTCATAATTCTTGAGACGGATCGATCGTCGATGATGGACCACTGGATCGTAGGTCATGCACGTCGCCTCTCGTTCGTAGGGGCAGACCCCTGTGTCTGCCCTGTACCCCTTCCTCTCGCGTCCTCCTACGCTGCCTCCTGGAAGCGGAAGAAGCGGGCAGCCAGGAGGAAGCACGCGGCGCTGTAGGCGAGCAAGACCAGGATCGCGGGGACCGCGCTGGCGAACCCCTTGTTGAAGATCATCAAATTGTTGAACCCGGTCATGGCCCAGGCGCTCAGCGTCACCTTCCCCACGTTCTGCAGCCAACCCGGCATCAAGTAGAGCGGCCACCAGGCGCCGCCCAGGGCCGAGAAGGTCAGGACGGAGATGGTCGTCACCGGCTGTAGCTGCGCGCGCGTCTTGACGAACGAGACCAGCAACATGCTGAAGGCGGTCGTCGCCAGTGACGTCGTCACGATCACCAGGAAGACGCCCGGAATCGAGCCCAGGTTGATGCCGAACAGGATTCGGCCAATGATAAAGAGAAGACTGATCTGCGCCACCGCGATGACGAACTGCGCCAGCAGCTTGCCACCCAATAGCGACCAGCGTGAGATGGGGGAGATAAGCACGCGCTTCCAGACGCCGGCCTCTTTCTCCTCCAGGATCGAACCGACGCCGCCCGCCACCGCGAACATGGCGAACATCAGCGCATAGCCGGGGACGACCTGGTTGTAGCTGCTGTCATTCACCTTCTGGTTGGCCGTCTCGGTCGACACGCCGACGAGCGGCGTCTGCGAGAGCTGCTGCGCGGCCTGCTGGCGCGCCTGGTCGGCGACCGCCGTCGGGTTGGCCGTCGCGCCGGACGACTGCACCGCGCTAACCGCGACGTTCGCCGCGATGTTGGCGGCGGTGTAGTTCTGGGTCACGTTCTCGACGATTGATTGCACCACCAGCGCCCGATAGTCCTGGCTGCTGGGCGTCTTCACGACGGTTACATTGACCGCCTGTCCCTGCGCCACTGCCGCGGATAGTCCATCCGGGATGATGATCGCCGCCGAGCGATCACCGTTGTCGACCGGCGAGCGGGCTTTGTCAGCGCTCGTCTTGATCTCCAGATTCAGGTTCGGCACCTGCTTCAAGGACTGCAGGATCTGCTGGCCAACCGCTCCCTGATCTCCCACATAGATCGGGGTGTCGACGACCGACGTCCCGGTGCTGCTGCCGAACGAACCGAAGACGGCGCCGATGATCAGGATCAGGAAGAAGGGCACGACGATACTCATGACCAGCGCGCGGCGGTCGCTGACGAACCGCGTCAGGTCTTTCTGCATGATGGCGAGTGCAGCACGCACGAATCAGCCTCTCAATCTCGGTACTGTTTGCCGGTGAGTTCAAGGAAGACTTCGGCCAGACCATGTGGCCGCTCGACGCGCACGGGCGCCTCAGTGCGAAGCTCGAGCAGCTCGTCGAGGGTCCCGCTGGCCACGATCCGCCCCTCGTCGATGATGGCAATGCGGTCGCAGAGGCGCTCCGCCTCCTCCATATAGTGGGTGGTATAGAGCGTCGCCGTGCCGGAGCTCGCCAGCTGCTCGACTAGCTCGAAGATAGCCTCGCGCGTTTGCGGATCGACGCCGACCGTCGGCTCGTCGAGCATCAGCAGCGGTGGCTGGTGGATGAGCCCGACCGCCAGATTGAGGCGGCGCTTCATGCCGCCCGAGAAGGTGGAGACCAGGTCCTTCTTGCGATCCAATAGTCCGACCTTGTCAAGCAGATCGTCGATGCGGGCTGTCAGCTCGTTGCCGCTCACACCGAAGAGCTCGCCGAAGAAGCGCATGTTGCGATCGGCCGACATGTCGTCGTAGAGGGCGATCTCCTGCGGGACTAGGCCGATCTGTCGCTTGGCCCGTTGCGTATCGGAGATAGAGACACCGGCGATGGTCGCGGTGCCGCTGGTGGGAGCGAGGTAGGTGGCCAGCATGTTGATGGTCGTGCTCTTGCCGGCTCCGTTTGGGCCGAGCAGACCGAAGATCTCCCCCTCCTTGATCTGAAAGCTCACTCCGGCGACGGCCTCGCGGCCGTTGAATTCCTTGTGGAGATCCTGCGCGTCGAGGATCGTGGTGGTCCCGACGCGCGATGTTCGCGTGATGATGTCGCGCTCCTCTCATCCATCCAGCAACGTCATGTCAGCACGGTTCGCGCTCGGCGTTCGTGGCCGTTTCTATCGATGCAGTGGTGGCCGCCGTAGCGCTCGGAGCCCTGAAGGGGCCGTCCACTCATGCAAACAATCCTAGGATTGAATGCGGAGGGATGGTAGTGGGCCTTGTTGGCGCTTTTCGGTGACATTTGTCACGAGAGGCGTTGATCGCAGGTGGCGAGGTGACAACACTCAGCGAACGCGCTCGAAATGCAGCCCGGCTTCCCCGTCATCCCGGGTAGGCGACATCAGAGGATTGGCCACCTGAAAGGCACCCAATGAGCATTTGTCATCCTGTCTCTCCAGCCTCCGAGCGCTCACGATGGACTAGCTCAGATCCCCATGAGATCGCGCCACTCAGGGTTGACCGATTCGATTGGCTTGATCTTTCGCTTCCGTCGCCACCCCTTGATCTCTTTCTCGCGGTCAATCGCGTCGCGAACGTCACCGAAATCTTCACAATAGACGAGTCGCGTGATCCGGTACCGAGTGGTGAACCGCCGGTGTTCATCCTCGTCGTTCGGATGTTGCATGCTCGATAGACGCGCCGCTCCAGGTCGTTAGAGCATTATTCAGAGCGGTTGCCCGCGGGCAGAAGCCGCGGGAGTACGTGTCCTCGGTCGTCGTCCGAAGGGCGTCATAAATGTCGCCCCTACGGAGAAACGTCGTAGGGGCGACATTTATGACGCCCAGTTGACGCTGCTCTGGGCAATTCTTCCGCAAATTGCTTTAGTCACCCCGGTGTAGATCGTCGCTGCCCGCCCTCCGGTGTTGGCCATGATATAGACCCAGAATGTTCTCGTTCTCAACGGATCTCCGTCATTCGAAGGAAGGGCGAATCCAGTTATGGAGAGATCCTTCGCGCGGCTCAGGATGACAAGGGTACGTTGACCCTCTACCCACTACGATAGTTGCCGACCTACGGCAAACGTCTAATGAGACCGAAGACGAGTGTTGCCACGACGTCCCCGGCTCACGCGGAGCCCTTTTCGACCGGGAGATCGGGATGCGAGGTCCACTCGGTCCAGGAGCCGCTGAAGAGTTTGACCCGGTCGTAGCCGATGAGCCGCAACGTGAAATAGGTGACGGCCGAGCGCACGCCGGTGTTGCAGTAGGGGATGATCAGCTTGTCGGTCGATGCGCCGATCTGCTCATACATCCTGATCAGGTCGCTCTGCGGTTTGAAGAAGGGTGGTGTACCGGCGATAGCGTTCTCGGTGTATTGCAGGTTGACCGCGCCGGGCAAGTGGCCAGCGGCGTACTCTTCCGGACTGCGGGCGTCGACGAAGAGGATGCCTGATTTGTTGAGCGAATCCTTGACTTCAGGCAGCGCGGCTAGCACTGAGGGCGTGGCCGTGTCGGAATAGGTTGCCGCAGCGGCGTTCGGGGGGCTGGTCGATACCTGACCACCGTCGTTCTGCCAGGCAGACAGACCACCATTGAGGACCTGCTGATTCTGTTGGCTTAAATAGGCGAGGACCCACCAGAGCCGCGTGGCGAAGAGGGTTCCGCCGTCATACGCGACGACGTGGTCCGATGGCGTAATGCCGAGCGCTCCGAGCTTCTGCTCAACCTGTTTCTGCCAGCTCTGGATGGCGGCATCGCTGGAGGAATCGTTCAGTGCCAGATCAGGCCAGTCGATCTGCGTGGCGCCGTCGACATGTCCCTTGGCGAAGTCGGCCTGGGGTGTGAGAGCCACGATCTTGACGCCGCTCGTCGCGCCGCGCAGCATGGCGGCATCGGCCAGCATGGTCTCGTGGGCATAACGAGTTCCGGCGACGGTCACGGCTGTGGTCGCGGCTGGCTGTAGGGATCCAACCGACGTGGATTTCGACCCCGTGCCGCCCGATTTGGAACTACCCCCACCGCATGCAGCCAGGAGGCCGGTCAGTCCCGCCAGTCCACCGAGAAACGCCCGGCGACTGTAGCGCCTCGACATCCCATTCCAACCCGTCATGCAGCGCTCCTCCATGGCGACGGCCGCGAATCGACCCTCGCACTAACTCTACGCGCAATGTGTGAACGGAGTTTGGAGGGAGCGTGGTGAGATATCGGCGAGCAGACGAGATCCCACCCGCCGGGACGAGGCGGCGAGTGGGATCGGAAGCGAATGAGCTAGGCGGACGTCCCGGCAGGTTGCGGCAGGATGCCGAGCCGCACGAGCTGGCTCATCACGTTCGTGTGCGACCAGTGCTCGACGATCTTGCCATCCACGATACGGAAGATGGCCATGATGGAGGCTTCGAACGGCTTGCCGGTGGGCGGCACGCCCATCAGATCACCGTTGTGCGTCCCGGTGATGCGGGCGATCCCGGAAACGAGATCGTCTTCGGCCAGCACGTTCTGGAGGGTGAAGGCCAGATCCGGAAAGGCGGTGACGAAGGTGGAGGTCAGCTGCTTTTCGGCCTCGACACCCTGGGAATCACCCATCTCCAGGTCATGATGCACGCAATTTGGCGCGAAATACTTCTCGATCGCGTCGATGTCGTGCCCCGTTAGGACCTCGGTCATCCAGCTGCGGATGAGGTTCTTGTTTGCTTCTGCCGACATGTGTGACTCCCTTCATATTCGCTCGTCCCGTCAACCGATACGAGCAGCATAGGGAGATTGCGGATAGGGCAACATCGTGCGTTCACACTATTTTTCGTGAGGGGTTGGTCAGGATGGCTCGCCGAGACGGTCGACGACCAGCCCATGTTGCAGCGCGAACATGGTCGCGGCGGCGCGGGTGGAGATGCTTAACTTGTCGTAGATGTGCTGGATGTGGTGACCGACGGTGGCTTTGGAGATGGAGAGCTCCTGGGCCATCTCGCGGTTGGAGAGCCCGCGGGCGATGAGGCGCAGCACGTCGACCTCTCGCTCACTCAGCCCGGCGGGTTGGACGCGCGTGCGTGCCGTGACGCGATGCCCAGCCGCGGCGAGCACGGCATTGACGACCTCGCCGTCGAACACCCCTCGCTTGACACCCGAGCGCAATTCTTCGGCGGCGACGTCTGGCGACATGGCCGGACGATGCGGGCGCTCCTCGACCATGGCGTGATAGGCGTCCGACGCGGCCAGGATGCGCACCATTGGCGAGAGCATGGGGCCGGCCAGACCGCGATGATAGCCGGAGCCGTCCAGCCGTTCGTGATGCTGCGAGGCGACGTTCCCCAATCCCGAAAGCTCGTCCGAGCGTGCCAGGATGCGCTCCGTGATGTAGGAGTGCAGGCGCACCTTTTCCCACTCCGCTGAATTCAGCGGGCCAGGCTTGTCCCAGATAGTGTTGGGCACGCCGGCACGCCCGAAATCGTGCAGGAAGCCGGCCCAGGCGATGCCGCACTGGTCATCGTCATCCAGACGGCAGCGCTCCGCCGCTGAACCGGCCAGCGACGCGACCCCACGCGAGTGCCCGACGGTGAAGGGAGATTTCAGGTCGGCGAAATCGGCCACCGCGGCGAAGGCTTCATCGACCATGGCGCCGGCCAGTCGCCGCCAGGGCTTGGGCTCGCAATCCAGAATCAGGGGCCAGGGGGACATGTCGTCCAGGTCCGCCAGCAGGGTATCGGCTTCACGGCAGAAGGTCTCGACCAGCGCCGGGTCGTGCGCCTTCTCCGCCCGCTCCCGCAGTAGGGCCAGCGTGGCATCCTGACCGCCCAGACGGAAGGCGCCCACGGCGTCCTCGGCGATCTGCATGATGCGCACCGTCTTCAGGATGGCCTCGCCCTTCAAGCCGTGGGGCATGCCGCGACCGTCCCAACGCTCGAAGACCTGACCCAGTGCCGCCTGCACGTCCTCATCCAGCCCCAACCGCGTGGCCAGGTTTTGGGCCACCTCACAATGGGCCGTGGAGCGATCCTTGCGGGTTCATCCGGGGCATGGCCGCGGCCAGGCGCGCCAGCCCGGCCGCACGTTCGGTCAATGACGGCGCGCTCCAGACGTGCTGCAGCACGACCGCGAGCGTATCTCGTGGATTGGGGAAGTTGACTGAAGAGAAGCGCTCGCCGAAGGCGATCTCGTCCCCCAGCGCGGCCGCCGTTTCGTGGGCCGACGCGGTGCAGCCGACTGAGCGGAGCAGCGCGGCATAGTAGAGAGTGTGCAGATCCTCGTCCGACAGGGCGCGCAACTCTCCCAGCCTCATGGCGACGATGGCCGATTGCAGCGCGTGCTCGAATGGCTGGCCCAGGCCGAAGTCAGTCGCCAGCGACAGCGCGCCGACCACATCGGCCAGGCGTAGACCGGATTCTCGGCTTGGCAGCGCCAGTCTCTGCACTTGACCACTCCGACCTGAACGGCATCGACGACGTGGAGATTCACCGGAATTCGATTGTGAACTGTGGAGATCTGCGTCGTGATGAAGTTAAGGGCAGATCCGGACGAATGTCAACGAACGGACACCGCCGACCAGGACTGAAAGATTCTGTGCTATGCAGACGAAGCCCGTAGAAGGGGTTAGATTTCCTCTGTGGAACGTAGTGGCGGGCGTCTCTGCCCGCCTGCGAAGCCGACCCACGAACGTCACTCTATGGGGCTCCACTCGTCGAACGGGGCCGATCGAGAGGCTCTCACTCGCTCGACGAAGGCGGGCAGGGACGCCCGCCACTACATTACCTGGCACACTCAACCGCACCCGACTCTACCCCGTCAACCGCTCGATGGTGCTGACCACCTCATCCACGTCGCTCAGGTCGGCGAAGACGGCGTCCGGATCGTGCTCGCGCAGGTCATCCACGCTGTAGCGGCCGGTGGCGACGGCGATGACGCGCGCCTGATTCGCTTTGGCCGCCTCGATGTCGCGCGGCGTGTCGCCGAGCAAGAGCGTCTGCGTTGCCGCGAAGCGGACGCCGTAGCGCGACTCCGCTTCGTGCCAGGCGATCTCGACCAGATGCCCGCGCTCCCGAGCTGAATCACCGAAGGCGCCGAAGGGGAAATACTGCTGAATGCCGGACGCCGTCAGCTTGACGCGCGCCACTTCACGCGCGTTGCCGGTCAGCACGCCCAGCGCATAGCCGGCATCACGTAGCCGCTCGGCGACCTGCACCACACCCGGCAAGACGCGCTCGATGCGACTCTGCTCGGCGATGGCCTCGGCGTAGTGCTCCCCCATCGTCTCGATCATCTTCTCCAGGTCGGCGTCGATCTCGTCGTCGGTGAGCCCCTGCCGACTGAGGGCCAGGCGCGCGATCTGGCTATCCAGCATGCCGGCCAGCGGCACGCCATCCAGTGTGGCCGGCCGGTTGTAGACCTGCTTCATGGCGGAGACGAACGCGCGTTGGTGGTCGCGATCGCCCGCCTGGAGCAGCGTTCCATCGATGTCGAACAGAATCAGACCGCGCACGTTCCCTCCCGGGTTCAGCTCTCCTGCGCGTGGCAGTAGTCGCAGACGATCTCGTAGAGCACCTGGGTGCCGAACTCCAGATTGGAGATGGTGATGCGCTCGTCGTGCGAGTGAGCCAGGCCGAACTCCTCCGGATTGTCGCGGGTCGGCATGAAGCCGTAGACCTTGACGCCGGGGATGCTCTTGGCGTCGGTGCCACCGGAGACCAGGAACGGCACGACCGCGGCACCTGGATCGAGGTCCGAAATGGTGCTGGCGATCGCCTCGAAGAGGGCTGAATTCGGCTCCGCTTCCAGGCCGGTCGAGCCGTGCATCGATTCCACGTCGACATCCTCCTTCAGCAGCTCGCGCACCTCAGCGACGAACGCTTCCGGATCCTGACCCGGCAGCACGCGACCATCCACATCCACGATCACTTCAGACGGGATGACGTTGATGCGGTGGCCGCCATGGATGATGGTCGGCACGGCCGTGTTGCGGGTGGTGGCGTAGAGGGAGCGCAGCTCGGCTTCACCGATCGGCAGTTTGGACAGGTTCTCCCAGGTTGGGTTGGTCAGAATCTGCTGAATCTGCTCGTTCGCGTCGCCACCCAGCGTCTGGCCCATGGCCGCCAGCATCTGCTTGACCGTCGGCGTCATGATGGTGGGGAAGGTGTGCTCGGTCAGCTTGGCCACGGCGCGACCGGCGCGGCGCATGGCCGTATCCGGCAGCGGAACCGAGGCGTGCCCCGGCGCGCCGCGGCCGATCAGGCGCATGCGGGCGCCACCCTTCTCGCCGGTCTGACAGAGGTAGAAGCGCTTGCCGCCGACATCGATGGCCAGGCCGCCGCCCTCATTGATCGCGACTTCGGCATCGATCAAATCGCGGTGGTTCTCCCACATCCAATCGGCGCCGTAGCGTCCGCCCGCCTCTTCATCGGCGAAGGTGGCCATGATCAGATCGCGGTCCAGCGTCAGCCCGTTGCGTTTGATCATCAGCATGACCATCAGCTCGCAGGCGACCAGGTCCTTGGTATCGACCGCGCCACGGCCCCAGATCTGCCCGTTGACGATCTCGCCGCTGAAGGGATCGTGGGTCCACTTCTCCGGCTCGACGCTGACGACGTCGCTGTGCGCCATCAGCATCAGCGGGCGACCATTGCCGCTACCAGGGATGCGGGCCACGAAATTGCCACGGCCGGGCGTGCTCTCCAGCACCTGCGCCTGGATGCCTTCCCGCTCGACCACCTCGCGCAGGTAGTTGGCGGCCAGGCTCTCGTTCCCCGGCGGATTGACGGTATTGAACTGGATCAGCTTCTGCAGGTGTCCGGTGACCTCGTCACGGACGCTCTCCCATGAGATCGCCATGGATCTGCCCCTCCCATTGCGTCGTCGTTTCCCACGCGCGTGAGCGATTAATTGTTCGACGCCAGCCTGTCGATCCTACACGGGGTTGAACCGGGGCACAATGCGCCGGAGATGCGTCAGACGCGGAGAGGGTTCGCCGCTGACAGCGGGGTTCGGTTCGACCGCGTGACCGGCGACCGGGAGTCGCAGCAGGAAGATGGAGGTCAGCACGAAGGCCCCGCCGACGACCCGGTAGACGCCGATGTGCTCCCCCAGGAGGAGCGCCGAGAGGACCATGGTGACGACCGGCTCGAACGTGCCGAAGACGGCGGCGAACGTTGGGCCGATGCGGAACATGCCGGCCAGGAAGAGTTGCACCGGCAGCACGGTGGCAAAGACCACCATGCAGACCATGATGAGCCAGCCGCTCGGCCGGAAGCTGAAATCGAGTCGCCCGCTCCCCAGGCCGAAGAGGAGGAAGGCGACGGCCATGCCGCTCATGACCCAGGTGCTGGTGACGCCGACCGGGATGTCACGCGTCAGGCGAGAGTTCAGCACGATGTAGAGGGCGTAGAAGGCGCCGGAGATGCCGGAGAGGATGAGGCCGGTGGCGCTCAGTCCGGAGAGGTGCAGGCCGAGCATGACCACGCCACCGAGGAGTGCCAGACCCATCGCCAGCGCGCGCAACAGGGTCAGACGCTCGTTGAGGAAGGCGATCGAGAGGAGCATCACCATGACCGGGTAGGTGTAGAAGATGACGGTGACGGCCGAGACCGGTGCGTAGCGCAGGGCGACGAAGTAGGTGACGGCATTGACGATATAGCAGCAGCCGATCAGGGCCAGGACGAGCACGCGACGCCAGGAGATGTGCCACTGACGACGTGCGATGAGGACCGGCCAGGCGAAGAGGGCGGCCAGGACGAAGCGGATGGCGAGGGTGGTGGTGACGTTCAGCCCGGCGCTGTAGGCGTAGCGCGTCAGGATGGCGAGCGTGCCGAACCCGAAGGTGGAGAGGAGGACGTAGAGCGACCCGACTGTCTGATCCCGGCGAGCCATTGGCCCTCACTGCGTCCCGTCACGTCACACCACGCAAAGACAAGCGGACGGGATGGTACTCCGCGGTTGCAGGCAAAACAATGGCAATTCATTAAGGCTGGAGGGGTCGTGGGCTCGTAGCTGTTGGACTTGATTGTGCTCGCACCCGGCCCCGGCTGACTGTTCCGCCGCGTAAAGTACCGATACTCGTTGATCACCGATTGCACCACGGGGATGACGGGGAACGCCCAGGCCGCATTCCGCGCATCGCCTGGACCTCCACTCCAGGCTCCCGCTACGGCCGCCGAGCCATCGTGATAACCGGTATGGACTTCGTCCCGGAAGCGCATCACCTCATGGCATCATTATCTACGTGAAAGGTGGTCCTGCCATGACGTCGATGCCAAAGGTCGTTCACGTGGAACCGGGCAGCGCGCTCGACCGTGCCTTGCAAGATGCCGGAGACACCACCGTTGAGATCGAACGAGATGGCGTCCGCTATCGGCTGGAGCGTCTTCCGGAAAGTCCAGCAGAGGAACTCTGGGAGGGGTACGACCCTGAGTTGGCGCTGGCCGGCATGCGCACCGCGGCCGGAACCTGGAGCGACGTCGACCCCGAACGTCTCAAGGCGGAGATCTATCGAGCCCGGGACGAGGGCTCGCGCCCGTCCGACCGCCCGTGAGCTATCTGATTGATACGGATCTGATCATCGATGGGCTCCACGGAGCTGCCTCCGCTCTTGCGCTCCTCGAGGAACTGGCGCCGTCCGGATTAGCCCTGAGCATCTTGAGTCTCGGCGAGCTCTACGAAGGCGCATATCACACACCCGATCCTGAGGCGCACCGACACGACGTCGATCGGTTCCTGCAGGGCTATCGCCTTGTCGAGCTCGACCGGCCGACAATGGCGCGCTTTGCACATGAGCGGGCGGAGTTACGTCGTCAGGGGCTGATGATCCCCGACTTCGATTTGCTGATTGCCGCGACCGCGCTGACCCACCAACTCACGCTGGTGACTCGCAACACACGCCACTTCCAGCGCATCCCGGACCTGCAGATTCACCAATAAGCTAACAGGCAAATCCGGCATGCTCGCCCGGCAGTCCTACCTCCACCGGGTCAGCGCCTTTTGCCAGGTGTTCCCTCACCTCTCAGAGAGGCGGCAACCAAGCGCGACCCAGCGTCGGATCGAGCTCACGGGTCCGCAGATCGACGAAGCCGGTGGTGGAGTCCGTCAGCTCTCCGGCGAAGCCGAGGGAGAGCGAGGTGCCGGTGTGAGAACGCACGGCCCCGAAGGCATCATAGCTGGTCGTCCCCGTGAGCGTGCCGCTACCGTCGGTAATGCCCGTGACGGAGCCGAGGGCGTCGGTCAGCGAATAACCAGCAATGAACCTTCGCCGACAACTTTCGGGACGACGCTTGGAGTATCAGCGCAGATCACTACATCAAAGGGCCTCGAAACCCTGCGGTAAGGCGCCTGTCTTTGATCGATTGATGCACAGCAGGAAGGTACTATTGCTCGACTGTTTCCCACTGCTCAGGCTGAACTTCATACTCCCAGCGAGCTTGATCAACGGCATCTGCCAAAGTGTCATGGTACGTGTCGGTGAGCTCACGGCCAGCTTTGTCAAGATACAGCAAATAGTAGCCTTGATCATTGGGAAAGCGAACAATCCGCAACATGGCTGGTAATGGCATGTCGCTTCCAGAGACTACGTGGCGCGTCTTCCCAGTCGACTTATTCTGCTCACCGAGTATGACTTGCTGAATGACTGTGTAATTGTTCATGGTCCCGAATCCTTGATGACTTCAACGACTGTGTTCTCAATCACGCGCCCGCCATTGAGATACGACTTGTCATATGCCTCGAAATGCGCGTGCTCCACTGCAGACGATGTCTCGTGAACACCGTATCGTACCTGACGCAGTCCATCCGATGAAACGTAACGTCCAGGTGACAATTCCTTATAGCCTGGGCCAAGATAATCCTGGGCCGCATCGAGGAACTGTGACTCAGTGAGCTTGCCGCCGGGAAATTCAGGTGCTCGACCACGAGCCGTGCCTGAGGAAGATCCCCCGCCACCACCACTACCACCCCCGCTTGTGGCACAGCCCCACGCCGCCGCCAGCGAGTAGTCGCTTGTTGAGCCTCGGCTCCAACTGGCCGCATTCTGGACCGACGTCACTGCCATGCTCTCGGCGGCACCCAGGGCACAGAACACCTGCTGCGGCAGCTTGGGGAAGTTCTGCCAAGCGGTCCGGGTGGCTTCGCCGCCCAGGGCCCAGGCGCCAGCCGCCGCTGCTGAGCCGTACTGCTTGATAGTGTCATGAAACCCCTGCGCCATGCCGCGACACGCATCGTCCAGCGTGCACACGACCAGGGTCAAGAGGACAATGACCGCACCACCAATGGCGGGCAGCCACCCCCCGTTCATCCGGAGGAAGCCTTCTGCGAGAAAGGCGGCACACCAGCCAAGCCGTGCACAAGCTTGCGTCACCGCGATAATGGTTGGCGACGCGAACTGCTGGACTGCGCTCGCAAAGTGCCCACTCGGATCGGTCCACGTCGTAGGGTTGTTGGCAACGTAGGCATACAGGTTGTAGCCCTGCGAGCCGGGCGCGTTGGGTTGCACGCTATCGGCCGAAAGGAAGCGACCCAGCGTCGGGTCCAGCTCACGAGCCCGGAGATCGACGAAGCCGGTGCTGGGATCGGTCAGCGCACCGGTGTAACTATTATAGGCTGAAGGCCATCTAAATCAGGACCTAATCGCTTGATACACCGTTCGGCGTTTGTGGCGAGTCCAGTTCTAAAAGCGCTTCTTGAATTTGGATGACCACCATCTCCTCATTCTCTCGCCCGAGCGCCTCTTTCAGGTACTCACGAGATAGCGGCTCCTTGAGGAACGAGAGAGCCTTCGCTGAGCAATAGCGCACCGTCCTCTCAGGATCGCCCAAATGCTTGCAGAGGGCCTTCCACGCCGGATGGTAGCCAACGAGCCCGAGCGACATTGCGGCCGTGTCCCGAACAAACGTTGGCTCGCCCCGATCTTCAAGCAACTCCAAGAGCGCTGGACCAGCCGACGCATCGCCAATCGCACCGAGCGCCTCGGCCGCATTCGCGCGGACATCTGGATCCTCACTTCGCAACTGCTCGATCAGCACCGGGGCGGCTTCCGGCCAACACGCGTTGTAAAGGATCTCGGTGATATCCCGCTTGGCCGTCCAAGAGACACGCGGATCACGAAGCGCAGCCTCCAAACACGGGAACCGTGCCCGCTCTTTGAGAGCCCGTACGGCTCGTCGCATTTTGCGAAGATCTTTACCATCGAAGTCATCGATAAGCTGCTGACAATAATCATCCACAGGCAACACCTTTATCCTCTACGGTTACGGTCGCGCTGGATTTCTCGGGAAGTTGTCTTTCTTGTGTGTCTTTTCTCCCCGAGCATTCACGTTCGTGTGCGTTGACTTCCCACCGCGAACATCGTGCTGGACATCCCATTCCTTTTGCTGTTCATTCCACTTCCACCGGTTGTCATCCCGATCCACATATTCTCCATTCTTGTTTTTCACCGCCATCCCATTTGCTGTCTTTGGCGGCGGTACGTACGGAAAGTCAGTTGTCGGATAGGCTCCTGCTTTTGGCAGGCTGGCAGGCCAAGGAACAGTGTATTGGAAGACTGGCTTCTGAAGGACGTCCGTTGGCATCGTAGGCGAATGTGGTGCCGTTGACGTCCGTTCTTGATACTGCTAGTCAATCCAGCACTATGTTCGAGGAAGCGACCTAAGTGCGACTTGCATTCGTTCCTGCGCATACGGGTGAGTTTCCGTAGCAAGCGCCTGTTGAAGCACGTCGGTTGACTCCATCGCCTCAAGGGCTCCCAACGACCAGGCAGCGCAGCCACGCACCATACCAGACGGATCTTTCAACAAGCCAATTAAGCTCGGAACAGCCGGGACGTATCCAACCGCGCCAAGCGCCAGCACCAGCATCTGCCGTGTGCCATCGTTCTCTTCGATCCGAAGTGTGTCTAACAGCGCGGGACCGGCGCTCACCTTTCCGATTTTCGCCAGCGCGTCGGCAGCGGAGCTTCGTACTCCTGAGCATGGATCCCTCAACGCATCGATGATCGTCGGAACGGCACGCGCGGCATGACGTTCGCCGAGGATATCGATGAGGTTCACGCGCGTCAGAGGCGTCAAGGCCTGCTGCAGGGCAACAATCAGGTATCGAATAGACGCGCGGCGCCGTATGTCCCGGTAAACAGGAATCCGATTATCCGTTGGCTCTTCAAGCAAGGAAATGATCCGATCCGGAGTCAGTTCTTGCATCCCTCTGTACCTCGCCTCATCTTGGTCGGTTTGGGAAGTTGTCCTTACCAACCACTTTTCCTTGTGAGTCAACGTTCGTGTGCTCGCCAGTCTTCGGATGCTGAACATCCCAGTGTGGTCCGCCGTGCTGATCTTTTGCCCATTCCCAGATATTACCGTCTACGTCTTCGTACCCGCCTCCCGGGTACGGAACAACCTCAGGATTTCCCTTCTGCTGCTTTGGAACGTAACGCCGCTGACCGCTCGTCGGCAACTCGCTTGCTGGAAAACTAAGGCCCGGGCGTGGGCTAGTTGCCTGCTGATTCCCTGCTCCACCGTTAGAATTTTGCCCCTTCTGATTGCTCCGCTCAGTAAGGTACCGATACTCGTTGATGACCGATTGCACAGCGGGGATGACCGGGAGCGCCCCGATGGCATTGCGCGCATCGCCCGGTCCTCCACTCCAGGCCCCGGCGGCTGCCGCGGATCCGTAGGCCTTGATGGTCTGCCCAATCTGCTGGGTCGCCGCATAACAGGCGGCATTGAGGGAGCAGGCAACCTCCGCGAACACCGCGATGATCAACCCCGTGAGGACCAATAGCCCACCGGTGGACGACAACAACGCTCCCGCCACCAGGAACGGACCACACCCGATAAAGGCAAAACAGGCCGCCGCCAGCGAGGTGAAGAGCAGAAGACTGAAGATGCTCACCGCCGCGGCGGTACCGGCCGCTCCGGCGGCATTCCCTGTCGTGGAAGAGCCACTCGGATCGGTCCACGTCGTAGGGTTGTTGGCGACATAGGCATAGAGGTTGTAGCCCTGTGAGCCGGGGGCGTTGGGCTGTACCGTGTCGGCCGAGAGGAAGCGACCGAACGTCGGATCGAGCTCGCGGGCACGCAGATCGACGAAGCCAGTGGTGGGGTCGGTCAGTTCACCCGTGAAGCCCAGGGAGAGCGAGGTGCCGGTCTGCGACCGCACGGCCCCGAAGGCGTCGTAGCTCGTCGTGCCGGTGAGTGTGCCGGAGCTATCGGTGATGCCATGTGACGGAGCCTAGGGCGTCGGTCAGCGGGTAGCTGGCCGTGTTGCTGCTGTCGACCGCCTCCTGCGCGCCATCCGCCTGGACGTAGCTGCGGCTGCCGTCGTCCACCAGTTGCGACAGTCCAGTATTGGTGTCCCACAGATTGGTGGTCGTGGTTCCGTTGGTGGTGTTGGAGACCTGATTGCCTGAGCCGTCATAGCGGTAATCGGTGGTGGTGCCATTGACGGTGGCGCTGCTCAGTCATCGGTTTGAGACGACAAGCGGATGGCCTGTAGCGCCGCGATGATCTCATTACGGACCCATTCGCTTGTCTCGTTCCGCTCAGCTTCCTCCAAGTCAGGAATAGATTCTGGAACGGCCACGAAACGAAGGCCCTTAGCTGATAACGCACGCACCGTCTCATCCGTACTATGTAAGTGATGGACGAGACTCTCCCAGGCCGCCTGATAATGTAGGGCACCGAGAGCAATGGCTGCCCTTCCCTGAACGTCTGTGGATTCCATCTCCTCATCGAGTAGCTTGTGCAGCGCTGGACCCGCAGCGTCATATCTCAGCACAGCAAGCGTGTTCGCTGATTCCGCGCGTATTTCGGGGTTCGAAGAGTTCAAATGACGCAGCGCAATGGGCCCAACCTCTGGCCATCTACTAAGGTACAGCATGCGACTTATCGCCGTTTTTGTTGTTTCAGGTACATCGTGATCGTCTAACGCTAGCTCCAAACACGGCAAGTATCTTTTGTCCTCGAGCTGTTGCTCGGCCGCGCGCTGATGTCGCGGGTTCGGATGTCCCAGTTCCCTGATCAGTCTCCGACAATCGTCATCCACTTACGTGCTCCTCAGCGTGAGATTATGGCGTTGGCGTTTTCTGCTTCGGATGAGTGATATGTCCGTCTGGGGCGACATTCCTGTAGTCCTTGACCCGATGCCCGCGCCCTTTGAGTTGAACGTCCCATTCTTCCTTCACCGGGTCCCATACCCATTCGTTGCCCTTTCTATCCACGTAGTTGCCCTGCCGATTCTTCTCAACAGTTCCTGGCGGACAGGATTTCGGCGGCACGTAGGGAAATTCTCCTCCTTTGGGCAAGTTTGCTGGCCACGGAACTTGATACAGCGACGCGGCACTTCCCGCTGCTCCTTGATCTGCCGCTCCCGCTTCCTGCCTCTGCGCGCCTTGCTTGCTCCGCTTCGTGAAGTATCGATACTCGTTGATGACCGATTGCACCACCGGGATGACCGGTAACGCCCAGGCCGCGTTCCGTGCGTCGCCTGGACCTCCACTCCAGGCGCCCGCTACCGCCGCGGACCCATAGGTCGTGATGGTCTGCCCGATCTGCTGCGTCGCGGCATAACAGGCGGCGTTGAGGGAGCAGGCGACCTCCGCGAACACCGCGATGATCAATCCCGTGAGGACCAATAGCCCACCAGTGGACGACAACAACGCTCCCGCCACCAGGAACGGGCCACAGCCGATAAAGGCAAAACAGGCCGCCGCCAGCGACGTGAAGAGGAGCAGACTGAAGATGCTCACCGCCGCGGCGGTACCGGCCGCTCCGGCGGCATTCCCCGTCGTGGCATAACCGCTCGGATCGGTCCACGTCGTGGGGTTGTTGGCGACGTAGGCGTAGAGGTTATACCCCTGTGAACCGGGGGCATTGGGTTGCACCGTGTCGGCCGAGAGGAAGCGACCGAGCGTCGGATCGAGCTCACGGGCACGGAGATCGACGAAGCCGGTGCTGGGGTCGGTGAGCTCACCGGTGAAGCCCAGGGAGAGCGAGGTGCCGGTCTGCGAACGCACGGCCCCGAAGGCATCATAGCTGGTGCGTACCGGTGAGCGTGCCGCTGCCGTCGGTAGTGCCCGCGACGGAGCCGAGCGCATCGGTCAGCCGAATTGCGCGTGACGAGAGCTAGTCCGGTTGGCTGCCAAACGCATCGGGCCGATATGCCTTAAGGTCGTAGCGCGGTGTTCCTTCTGGATGTGCGAACTCCTCAGAAATCTCCGTCACGACCGGCGTCGCCTGCAGCGCCTCGGTCATCTCGGCCCACACCGTCTCCCAACGCCGTCCCAATTCCTCGAATGCTGCGGCGCCATCCTCCCAGGTTACCTCGAGCACAGATGAGTAATAGTCAGACTCGATGCGGAGCCTGCGAACTGACTCCGGGACATTTCGCCCCCAGGTCGGACTTATGGGGACGACTACACCAGAGAATCGGCTTATCCAATCGCGGAGTTGATCGGCGGCGACTCTAACAAAGCGGGCGGGCATGCCAAACGTGTAATTGAAACCGCCCTGCTTCATCAACTCCCGCGCTGTAGCATGGTTCCAGTACACCGCGCGGAGAATCGCCAGATCCTCACTCTCATTGTGGACAACGCCGTAGACTGAGCGAGACTCCAGTTCAGGATCCAATCCGTGGTCAGTGCGCCGGTCAAGCGATAGCGTCTGCCATCCCCAAAACTGAGTCGTGGCATCAATGCTGGCCTCAATGGCTCGTGGCCCGCGCCAAACGGAGAAAACCTGCCGTCGGACGAGCATATTCATCGTCCGTGGTGATCCCAGCGATCCAGTTCCCGGCCTCTTGGTCCGTTCGCCGCTGTGACTCATTTCTGTCTCTCCTCTAAGAATATTCGACCACCAGCCGTTACGGGATGTCGAACGATTGTAAGGGACCGTTGCCACGCCCCAGCCACAGCCGGCGTTCCTGGGATCCTTGTCGTGGACTGACCTCTTCGTAAATGTCGTCTGTTGCGGAACCGCCGATGGCTTCCTTTTCTTTCTCCAATCCGCGGTTCTTAACTTCCTTCGGTGATAGCTTGCGCACTCTCACCCGCTCGCCGGTGTCTGTCTCACGCCACTCGGCTTGGTAAACGAAGTCGCCTACGCCTGCGGAGGACGTCGTATCTCCATTGGAATTCTGGTTGTCCCGCTGCGTGAAGTATCGATACTCGTTGATGACCGATTGCACCACCGGAATGACCGGAAATACCCACGCCGCGTTCCGTGCGTCTCCCGGCCCTCCACTCCAGGCGCCAGCCGCCGCCGCGGACCCATAGGTCGTGATGGTCTGCCCGATCTGCTGGGTCGCGGCATAGCACGCCGCATTGAGCGAGCAGGCGACTTCCGCGAACACCGCGAGAAGCAGTCCCGTGAGGACCAGGAGTCCACCGGTGGACGACAACAACGCTCCCGCTACCAGGAACGGGCCACAGCCGATAAAGGCAAAACAGGCCGCCGCCAGCGACGTGAAGAGGAGCAGACTGAAGATGCTCACCGCCGCGGCGGTACCGGCCGCTCCGGCGGCATTCCCCGTCGTGGCATAACCGCTCGGATCGGTCCACGTCGTGGGGTTGTTGGCGACGTAGGCGTACAGGTTATACCCCTGTGAACCGGGGGCATTGGGTTGCACCGTGTCGGCCGAGAGGAAGCGACCGAGCGTCGGATCGAGCTCTCGGGCACGGAGATCGACGAAGCCGGTGCTGGGATCGGTCAGCTCACCCGTGAAGCCCAGGGAGAGCGAGGTGCCGGTCTGCGACCGCACTGCGCCAAAGGCGTCGTAGCTCGTCGTCCCGGTGAGTGCGCCGGAGCTATCGGTGATGCCACGGATCGAGCCTAGGGCGTCGGGCAGCGGATAGCTGGCCGTATTACTACTGTCGACCGCCTCCTGCGCGCCGTCTGCCTGGACGTAGCTGCTGCTGCCGTCGTCCACCAGTTGCGACAGTCCAGTATTGGTGTCCCACAGGTTGGTGGTCGTGGTTCCGTTGGTGGTGTTGGAGACCTGGTTGCCTTCCCCGTCATAGCGGTAATCGGTGGTGGTGCCATTGACGGTGGCGCTGCTGAGCTGGTTGTTCGCGTCCCAGCTATAGCTGTCCGACCCAGCGGCCGTCAGATTGCCGTTGGCGTCGTAGGTATAACTGGTGCCATTCACGTCGGTCAGTTCATCAGCGTGGTCATAGGTGTAATTGGTGGCGACGCCGTTCACCGTCTGGGTCAGTCGATTCCCATTGGCGTCGTAGCTGTAGGTGACGACGTCTCCGTTGGCGTAGTCGACTTCGGTCAGCCGGTTGAGCAGGTCAAAGGTGTAGCTTTCCGTGCCCGCTGCGGTCAGGGACGAGATGCGATTACCGGCATCGTCATAGGTGTAGCTGAAGCTTTGCAGCGTCCCGCTGGCATCGTGATGGTCGATGCTCGAGATCTGCCCGGCAGCGTCATAGGTGGTGGTCGTCGAGACGCCATTGGGGCGATCGACACTCGTCTGCTGACCGGCGGCGTTATAGCCGAAGGAGATCGTCTGGCTCAGCCAGTCGGTCAGGCTGGTCAGGTTGCCGGCCGGATCGTAGCCATAATCGACGGCACGACTCCCCGGCAGGGTCATGCTGGTCTGCTGGCCCGCCGCGTTGTAGCCGAACGGGAATCGTCGCCACATCGCGCCGGACAACAATGAACGCCCGAGCGAGCTCAATGCCAACCGCGCGTTGGATGCGGATTCAGGTCGCTCTCAGTCGGACGCATCGGGGGATTGCACCCGGTTGATGCGCGCGGGGTGCTGCTCCAAGTGCGCATGCTTCGCAGTGATGGCGAACGTCCAGCGCGCGTTCGACAGGTAATTCCACGTCATGGCCATACCGATGGCGAACGCGTTGGCGATCAGGTACTGCAGACCCAGCCCATAGGTGAGTAGGCCCAGGACGGTGACCGAGACTAGCAGGCCGCCCAGGCCGAAGAGGTTGTAGCGTGCGGCGCGGATCAGCACCGGCCGGTGCCGTCCGGCATCGCCGAACGTCCACAGGTTGTTGAAGAAGAAATTGCTCAGAATGGCCGTCTCGTTCGCCAGCGCCACCGCGATGAGCCGGTTGAGGCCGAACACCTCCACCAGGAAGATCAGGACGGCAAAGTTCACCAGCACTCCGCCTGTTCCGACGAGCGCGAAACGGATGAAGCGCCCACCATGCGTTCGGCGCATGGCGCGCACCCAGTCGCCCGCGTCGTTCACCGCACTCTCACGCATCCTGATGCGCTCCGGCTCGAGTCGCCGCGAGCGACACCTGCACTCGGGCAGTTAACATGCGAATCATCTCCTCTATCTGACGGTAGGTCGATCACGACATTGAGTTGAATGTACGCTGCCATGCCGGTGTCGTAGCCGGCCCTTTCGTCCTCTCTCTTTTCAACATACGTGCCACAGGCTTTTTTGCGCTTCTCTTCGCCCGGCACGTGCCCCGTCGGGGATGCGATAATGGCCGTAACCCTAGGACGTATCAACACGGCAAAGGAGTACGACGATCTCCGAGACTGACGCCCTCATCCGTGTCCTCATCGCGGCGCTGCTCGGTTCGGCGCTGGGGCTCGAACGCGAGCTCAGCGCGAAACCGGCCGGGCTTCGCACCCACATGCTCGTCACCGAGGGAGCGGCCCTCTTCATGGTCGCCTCACTGCTCCTGACGCAGAAATTCGGCGGCGGGCCGAACGCGATCTCGCTCGATCCCACCCGCATCGCCGCGGGCATCGTCACCGGCATCGGCTTTCTTGGCGGTGGCGCCATCCTTCAATCGCACGATCGGGTCAAGGGCATCACCACCGCCGCCGACATCTGGGTGGCGGCGGCGATCGGTCTCCTCGCCGGCGCAGGATATTACATCGTGGCGACCGGTGGGGTGGTCATCGCCGTGGTGACGCTTGCGGGCCTCACGTTTCCAGAGCGGTGGCTGGGGCGATCGGACACGGACCGCTACCACTTCCACCACAGCGATCGAGACGATTCTTCACCGCCTACGAACCAATGATGCGGCGTTCGCGGCGCAGCCAGCGGTCCAGTCGACTGCTAATCTCGTTGCGCGACAGGCGTGGATGCTCGTACAGGTTGGCTGCGCGCCGCTGGCGCAGCGCCTCGTAGAGGGTCACCGCGCAGGCCACCGAGATGTTGAGGCTCTGCACCATCCCCATCATCGGGATGATCACGGTGCCGTCGGCCCCCTCGATTGCCTCTTCCGAGACGCCCCGCTGCTCGTTGCCGAAGACCAGCGCGGTGGGGGCGGTGAGATCGAGATCGAAGAGCTCCACCCTGTTCTCATCCAGATGGGTGGCCAGAATGGTGAACCCCTGCTCGCGCAGTGCCCCATAGCACGCCGCCACGCTCTCGTGATCGACGATGTCGAGCCAACGCAGGGCGCTGCCGGAGACGCCGCGGCTCAGCTCCGGACGTTCTTCCACGGTGTAGACCAGATGAACCGTCGCGATGCCGACCGCGTCACAGCTGCGCAGCACCGCGCTGACGTTGTGCGGGTCATGCACGTTCTCGAGAACCACGGTCAGGTCCGGCTGGCGCCGCTCCAGCACTTCGACCATGCGGCGGCGGCGGCGCTCGGTGATGGGACGCAGTGGCGGTTTCTCGCGCTTCATACCCTGATTCTACGGATCTGGCACGTCCTGCAACAATCGGGACGTGGCCGGGATGTCGCCGGGAGCGGGGTACAATCGCACGCATGAGCCAGCAGGATCCGCGCTCCAGCAGCAACCCGGCATTGGTCGACGAGCTTCGCGCCAGCATCGAGCGGGAGGGCCGCATCACCTTCGCACGCTTCATGCAGACCGCCCTCTACCATCCCGAGCACGGCTACTACCTGAATACGGAGGCGCGGCCCGGTCCCAGCGGCGATTTCCTCACCGCGCCGGAGGCCGACCCCATCTTCGGGCAAGCGTTGGCCCGCCAGATCGCGCAATTCGACGAGATATTGGGCCATCCCGATCCGTTCACGGTGGTCGAATATGGTGCCGGGTCCGGCACGCTGGCCCTGGCCATTCTTGACGCGCTGAGTCTGGATCATCCGGCGCTGCTGCAACGTTTCCGCTATCAGGCCGTGGAGGTGAATCCGGCCCGCGCGGCCGAGTTGCGATCGCGACTGGAACAGTCGGGCTATGCGGAGCATCTGTTGGAGACAAGCGACGAACCGATCGATGGCTGCGTGCTGGCCAACGAGTTTCTGGACGCGTTACCGGTGCACCGCATCGAACGCCACGGAGCTGAAATCCGCGAGCGCTACGTCGTCTGGCGTGACGGCTGGTTCGTCGAAGAGCTCGGACCCCTCTCGAACGACGCCATCGCCCGCTACCTGCTTGAGGGGGACATCGAACTGGCGGACGGTCAGCTGGCCGAAATTAATCTGAGACTTTCTGACTGGGTGGTGGAGGTGGCGTGCCACGTGCGACGCGGCTACGTGCTCGCCATCGACTACGGCTATCCCGCCACGAAACTCTACGGACCTGACTTTCCGCACGGGACATTGCGAACTTACGCCCAGCACACCGTGGGGGACGATCCGTTCAGTGCCGTCGGCAGCCAGGATCTGACGGCGCACGTCGATTTCAGCGCGCTGGAGCGGGCGGCACGGGAGCACGGATTGCAGGTGTTGGGATTCACCACTCAGGCCGATTTCCTGGGCGGCGTGGGCATCGGTGAGCTGTTGGTGCGCACGCAGCAGGATCCGGGCATGTCCTATCAGGAGTACGTCGGCGTGCGTTCCGCCGTCATTCGCATGATCGATCCGGGCGCTATGGGCCGCTTCGGGGTCCTCATCCTCGGCCGTGATGTGCCGGAGTCGCCACTCATCGGGCTGAGCGCATCGTTCTAAGTTTGCGAGAGAGAGGGAGGAACATGACGATCGAATCTGCTGGCGCCATCACAGCCGTTCCGGCACGCGGCGATCGGCTGCCGAGCATCACCGGCATTACTCCTTCCGGAGATCCGATTCGCCTGCGCGATTTCTACCTGCGGCGTAATCTGGCCCTGGTCTTCACTCATGGCGCGGATTGCGCCACGTGCCGCGAGTTCCTCACCGAGATGAACGAACTCCGCGCTGCCATTCACGCCGAGGCCGCCGAGATTCTGGCGGTCATCGCTGATCACGACGCGGACATGGCGGCGTTCCCGTTCCCGATCGCGCTCGATCCAGATGCGGACATTCACCGGCGCTACGGTCTGATCGACGCCGATGGGCGGCCACGCGCGGCCATCTTCCTGGTCGATCGCTACGGCATCGTCTTCGAGGCCTCGGTCGCCAACGACGCGCACGAGATGCTGGCCGCCAGCGAGGTGCCGGGATGGCTCGAGTTTATTGCCTGTCGCTGTTCGTAGTGGAGATCATTTCGTCACCCGGTTCCCCATAGCGGTTGCGGATCGTCAGGCGCGTGATCCGCGCATCGTCAGTTTCGAAATCCCACTCGATCTCCGCAGGAGGCAGATTGACCGTCATGACGGTGCCATGGATGATGGCTCGCTTCGCCTGCATCTGGCGGTCGGCGACGTGCGCCACGGTGCCGGGCGCGGCCGACGTGACGAAGGCCGCGATCTCCCACCAGCCGCGGTGCTCGCGTCCCGTCGGATCGATGATGACCCCTTCCTCGGAGAAGAGCTCGGCGGCCCCGGCTCCATCTTGTCCGTTGACCTTCTGAATGTAGGTTCTCGCGAGATCGATTGCCGTCAAAAGCCCCTCCGTTTCGCATGTGTCATGCGGCCCTCTCCTGCACCCAAGATCGCGAGTGGTGTGCCAGCGGACGTTAATCATCACGACAGATTACTGATCCAAATGAACCTAGACATTGACAGAGCCACTCTCTATCATTTCGTGACCACGACGCCGCGACGTTCCGCTCGAACAATAAGGGGGTCCAGTGCAGTTATCACGCTTCGCGCGACCACAGAAATTTCGGGGTAAACGGCTCTTTTCGGCGGCCATCGTCCTGCTGACGCTGGCGCTCGCCGCCTGCGGTGGGTCGTCGAACAAGTCCACCAGCACAACGGCCGCGTCTGCCGGCACCAGCCAGTCGACCACCGCCGCCACGTCCACCACCTCGGCGGCGACCACCACGACCGCCGCAACAGCGACCGAGGCCGCGACCACGGCCGCTACGACCGCGTCCACCGCCACCGCCGCCAGCACGGCGACCGCGACGCAAGCCGCCATCAACACCGCGACCACCATCGCCACCGAGGTTGCCACTGAAGTCGCGACCGCCACGCAGGCCGCCTCCGGTGGCGGATCGGGCTCCGGCAGCGCGGTCTTGCTCCAGGTCGCCGACGCCTGGAGAAACGTCAAATCGTACAAGATGACCATCACCTCCTATGACAGCGGCTCCACCACGCCGACCGGCACCGCCACCGTGGAGAACGAGAACCCTGACAAATCGCATTGGGTGATCGATGAAGGTGGTCAGAAGATCGAGACGATCACTATCGGCACGAACAGCTACCTCAATGTTGGTGGCACCTGGACGCAATCGCCGGTCGCGGATACGACGTCGATACCGGGCATGAGCAGCCAGGACATCGCCGATGAGCTCTCGACTCCAATTCCGGACGAAACAAAGTTCACCAGCAAAGGATCCGACACGGTAAACGGCGTGGATTGCAACGTGTATGAGATCGTTGAGGCGGACGGCACAAACTCGACCTTCTACGTTGGGAAAAAGGATCACCTGCTCTACAAGATCGAGACCACCGACGACACTGGTGGCAAAGTCGATATCATCATTTCGGACTACAACGCCGACTTCAACATCACCGCGCCGATCTAGCTCGCGAGTTTCATCGGAATGCAGAACGGGGCGCTCAGTTGAGCGTCCCGTTTCGCTCCCTCTCAGTTGTCGGCAAGACTGCGGCGCGCCTCGCCTCGCCGTGGTTCAATCGGGGCCATACGATTTGCGACTTAACGCCACGTCCTGGAGGTTGCTCGATGCGCGTCATCATTGGTGCCGACCATGCCGGATTCCCGCTCAAGGCCACGATCGTGGCGGCACTGCGCGCATGGGGACATGAGGTCGAGGACGTCGGGACCGACAGCATCGAGCCGATCGATTTCCCCATCGTCACGCGCCGGGTCTGCGATCCGCTGCGTGCTGGAGCGTTCGACCGCGGGCTGCTCGTCTGCGGCACCGGCATCGGCGCCTGCATCGCCGCAAACAAAATCCCGGGCATCCGCGCCGCCCTCTGCCACGACGTCTACTCGGCACATCAGTCGGTCGAGCATGACAACGCCAACGTCCTCTGCCTGGGCGCGCAGATCGTCGGTGACCGGCTGGCGCTGGACCTCATCCGGACCTATCTGGCGGCCGAATGGAGCACTGAAGCGCATTTCCGGAGGCGGGTCGCCATGCTGAGCGAGATGGAGCAGGCCGCGGCAGAGGAGCTTCGTTCTACGAATGAGGCCGGCACATGAACGATCATTCGCCCGACCTCTTCGCCAGCGCCGCACCCTATTACGCGCGCTACCGCCCACCCTATCCCGACGTCTTCTTCCAACACGTCGTCGAGCGCTTCGACCTGGATGGAACGGGCCGGCTCCTGGACATCGGCTGCGGCACCGGCCAGATCGCCATCCCATTCGCGCCGTATTTCGCCGAGGTCGTCGGGCTCGATCCGGACCCTTCCATGCTGGCGGAGGGGGCGAAGGTGGCCAAGGATGCCAGTGTCTATAACGCCCGCTGGGTTCAGGGGAGCGATCGCGATCTGGCTCGCCTGTCTGGAGAGATTGGACCGGTGCGGCTGGCGACGTTCGGTCGCGCCTTCCACTGGATGGAGCAGGATGCCACCCTACGTGCGCTCGACCAGATCATCGAGCCGGGAGGCGGCGTTGTGATCTGCTCCGACGCGGAGCGCATCTGGCACTTCTCCGGTGGCTGGCAGTCCGGTGGTTGGCAGCGCGCCACCCAGGAGGTGATCCGCCGCTGGCTGGGTGACGTGCGGCGCGCCGGGAGCGGTACCTACAACGTGCGGCACGCGCCGTTCACGGAGACGCTGGAAGCCTCGGCCTTTTCAGTCGTCGAGATTTACAGCATCACCGTCGAGCGGTTCCCCACGATCGACGATATCGTCGGCTACCTCTACTCCACCTCCTTCTGCTCGCGCCACGTCCTCGGTGACAAGCGGGAGCCGTTCGAGGCGGATCTGCGTCAGACGCTGAGCGCCATCAACCCGGAGGGGCGTTTCTCTGAGCGGCTCGGCTTCGACGCCTGGTTGGCGAAGCGGCCGTAAACGACAATTCCTCACAACGTAGAGGCGGGCACCTGTGCCCGCCTAAAAACGTTGAGAAGAAACGTGTGGGGCAATCAGCGGGGCGCGGATACGTGGGCCAAGCCCATTTCGTTGCACAATGAGGAAGGCGGGCACAGGTCCCGCCTCTACGTCTATAAGCAGAAGTTAGTCCCCTTCGAAAATACTCCAGCCACGTTCACAGCACCCCGTCGGACAAATCGTAGGCGAAGGAACCGGAGAACCGGTATTCGGGCCATTCATCCACCAGTCCGGCACGCACTGGATTGGCAAGAACGTAGGTAAGGTAATCTCCTTCGTCTTCGGAGTCTCGCAAAAGATGGTCGTGAAAGGTTCGCTGCCAGAGACGACCGTGGTTTCCGTGGGACCACCAAAGACGCGTCGTCACGCTCTTGAACTTCCCAACGAAATCGATGATGCCGACATCACCATCTACCCGTAGCAACAAGTGAACATGATCTGGCATGAAGCAGTATGCCAACACAGCGACTGACTGCTCGGTGGATTGAGCGCGCAATTGGTCGCGGCATTCCTCAGCGAAACCAAGGTGCTCGAACGAGCGGTCGCGGTCAATTGTCGTGATCGTGACTAATGCACACAGGCCACGCACTGAGTAGATTTCCAGCGGAAGGCGCAAGTGCTTGCGCAGCGGATACCTTTGATTGGAGTTGATCCTCTCCGTCATCGCGATGTCGCTCCAGTATCTGAAACGTAGAGGCGGGCACAGGTCCCGCCTCTACGACTCCCGCACAGAGGTGTCGCTCCCCCTAGAACGGGGCGGTGACGCCTACCTCCTGGCCCAGCGTGCGCAGCTCGTCAAGCACGCTCGAGTGGACCGGAATGCCCCGCTCGCGGCGGTCGGCCTCGGCGATATCCTCCGGGTCACCCGGTACGTAGACGCGATCGTGACCCGCTGAAGGCTGCAGCGTGCGCAGCTCCTCAAGCATGCTGTCGATGTCGGCGTAGAACTCCTCCTCAGGACGGAAGGCGTCGATGCGCCAGGCCATGAAGGCATGACCGGTGTCGGACGGACGCGGCGGAGTGGAACGGGACCCACCGACGTAGCGGCTCCAGGAAGAGCCCGCCAGCTGACCGCAGAGGACTTCGACGAAGAGCGAAAGCCCGTATCCCTTATGGCTGCCGAGCTCGCGCGTCCAACCGAGTGGCGTGAGTGAGACGGCGGCCCATGGATCGGTCGTGTCGTTTCCATCGGCGTCGTAGGCCCAACCGGCCGGGATCGGCTTCCCCTCGCGTCGGGCGATCTCGACCTTGCCCCAGGCCACGGTGCTGGTGGCCATGTCGATCACGATCGGGCGCTGGTCGCGCGCCGGAATGGCCACGGCGATCGGCGCGGTGCTGAGGACCGGCTCGGAGGCGAAGGTTGGCACCACCAACGGGGTGGCGTTGGTCATGGCCACGCCGCACAGCCCTTCCTTCAGGGCCATCATGGCGTAATATCCGGCGATGCCGAAGTGGTTGCTGTGTCGCACCGTGGCCATGCAGAGGCCGGTCTCCTTCGCCTTCTCGATGCAGCGTTGCATAGCGCGGTAGGAGGCGGGGTGGCCCATGCCGTTGTTGGCATCGAAGGCAATCGTCGCCGGAGTCTCGGTCACGACCGTCAGCTCGGCCTTCTCGTTGATCAGGCCCCTTGCGCAGGCGTTCAGCGTAGTAGGTCATGCGCGGGACGCCATGGGAGTCTATGCCGCGAACGTCCGAGGCCACCAGCACTTCGGCGGAGATGCGTGCATCTTCCGGTGTTAGTCCGAAGCCGATCAGCACGTCTCGCGTATAGTCCTCGAGCATCTCCGCATCGACTCGGTTCGCCTGCTCGGTCATTCCGTCCTCCCGACGTCAGCCTAATTTCACGCACCGTTTGATCACTCTCTGAGATGCGATCATAGCGCAGCCGGGTTGGCTCGGGCAGTCTCAGGCAATGGCTCAGTTATGCGCGCGTCGCGCACTGACGTCGCTTTGCCACGCGGTTGTCACGTTTTCGGCTGTTGTGCTGTTTCTCCGTCATGCGTCCTCGGATAGACTAAGCGGTGACGACGCGCGGAGTCGATGAATGGGCGCGACGTTGATGGCTGCGGCGTCGGCCAGGACGCTACATTTCGAGGTTCGGCCCCAGCCACCACCAGAAAGATGAAGGAGAAGAGATGATCGGCACTGTCATCGTTCCGCTGGACGGCTCGGATCTGGCTGAACAAGCCCTCCCCTACGCCGAGGCGATCGCGCGCAAAGCCAACGCCCCTCTGCATTTGATGCGCGTCGTCCCGCCCGACGCTCAGGCATCCGCCGAAACCGAAGCGCGCGACTATTTACGTGAGCAAGCCAAGAGTTACGGCGATCGCGTCCAGATCAGCGTGCGCATGGGCCAACCGGCCGACCAGATCGTCGACGGGGCCGACGAAATGACTGATCCCGTGATCGTCATGACAACTCACGGTCGGAGCGGGATTGGGCGCTGGCTGTATGGCAGCGTCGCCGACCGGGTGGTCCGCGGCAGTGGCGCGCCAGTGCTGCTGATTCGTTCCGGCACCAAAGATCGCCGCGCAGAGACGGTCTCGACCGTGGTCGTGTCGCTGGACGGCTCGGTTCATTCCGAGGCGGCCCTCCCCTATGGGAAAGAGATCGCCCTGGCATTCGACGCCGAACTGGTGCTGGTACGTGTGGCAGAGACGACGCAGCTCTACGGCATGCTGGGAAGTGAGCCGATGGCGCCCGCTTCGGCCGACACCTTCAACGAGATTGGCCAGCGGCTGGTGGAAGAGGCGCAGGAGTACCTGGCAGGCGTCGAAGAACCGTTGCGCAAAGACGGCGTGAAGGTGCGCACCGAGACCTTGGAAGGCTTTGCCGCCGACCAGCTTCTGGCGCTGGAGCGCGAGATGTCAGTCGACCTGATCGTGATGGCGACGCACGGCCGCAGCGGGATAGGTCGATTGGTCTTCGGTAGCGTGGCTGAGCGCATCCTGAAAGTCGGCACCACGCCGGTGATGATGATCAAGCCGAAGGGTGAAGTGGGCGGCAACGACGACAACGCCTGATCGGCTCAGCCGAGCGGCGGCTCGAGGGATTCGTCGCCTTCCGAATCTTGCAAGAGGTCATTCGCGCCGGGCATGTCCGGCGCGATCTTCTTTTCGGATCGTCCGTTGTAAGCGCTATCCGCATTGCTGACCGGTTCCGACGATTTCCAGTCCGGAGGACTGACAACCGTCTCGACTTCAATCGTCTCTTCCTGGTGAGCCTCACGCTGAAACTCGCGCGCCGCGATCAAACCGGCACGACGACTGTGTCGGAACAGGGCACGGCCCTCTTCCCCTACCAGATAGACGATGATGAGCAAGGCCAGCACTGTCCAGATGGGGAAGACGACCAGAGCAGGGATCGCCAGCAGGATCGCGCCGATCCGCGCCCACTCCTTCAACATCAGCAGGCCGAACGCCCACGATGCCCGACGCCACGGCGAAGCCGAAGACGACCGTGAGGGAGATCCCGACCAGCGCGAAGCGCGTCGGCGAACTGGCCGAAGGTGTCCGCCGTGAAGGGCGTGATCACCAGGGCGATCGGAAGAACGATGCAGGACGCAATCAGCAGCATGGCGGCCATGACGAACTCATAGACGGCGATCAAGATCAAGGCATCCGGTCGTTGCCGCATGTCGCTCTCCCTTCACTCTTTACGTTGCACGTGGCGAGCGGACGGCCAGATCAATCGGCGAGGCGGTTCATTCCGGCTCAGTGGGATCAATTCCGTGACGTGTTACGAGCCCTGGTTGATCCTCGCATAACCCGATGCGGTGCGCGCCTCACGTCACTGAAGAGCGCCCAATTCCGGCGACTGGCCCGCCATGCCATTCGAAACCGTGGCTGGTCACCTCAATTTCGGTTCCACTGATCCTGGTTGTCCGATAGGGACAGGGAATACTACCTGGCCAAAACGGGCCTGCGATCTCACCCTATTCGGCGATTGACAGGCGCCTGTACGCTTTTTACCCTGCGCCTAAATCAGACGCTGACTCATGAGAGCAAGCGGTACGTTCGACGACTGCTGGCCGTTCCAAATCCGGCAGCGACCGCCCGGCCGCGGTACGCTGCAAGACTGAGAGAAAAGAGAGTTCGTAATGGGACAGGACGCGATCTCCAACAGCCGGCCTATACCAGAGAACGATCCGAACTCGCCGGAAGATGCCGGTCCACGCCTCATCAGCCGTCGACGAGCTCTGGCATTGGGTGCGGCCGCAGCCGGGGTGCTCGGACTCAGTACCACGCCGATGGCTGCTGCCGCTCCCGCCACCATTCAGGACGGCAGTACCCTCGTCGCTGAGGTCATTACCGGCACGAGCGCGTTCCCCCCACTCCGAATCACGGCCTGGGTCAGCGAACCCGCTATCACCTCGGATGCCATCGTCTTGATCACGTTGCTGGGTGACCCCGGCTCCTTCATCGGTCCCAACTTCTGGGTGAAGATCACGCCAGGCCAGGGCTTCAGCGTCAACCTGCGCTTCCCAGTGATGCGGAGCACCCCCTTCAGCTATCTCATCGTCTTCCCAGGTGCCGTCGTTCCGACTGGACCGACCGGTCCCGCTGGACCAACCGGACCGACGGGAGACGTGGGTCCCACTGGATACACCGGCTCGGCTGGGGCGTTTGGGCCGACTGGTTCGACAGGCCCCATCGGAATGAACGGTCCCACGGGACCGACTGGGCCATCAGGCGTGCCAGGGGCAACTGGACCAACCGGGCCAACCGGTGGAACGGGCGGGCTTTTCGGAGATGGGGGCGCCGGAGGCAGTGGCGGGACCGGCGGCACCGGCGGCACCGGAGGAGTTGGTGGGAACGGTGGGAACGGCGGGGACGGGGGACTCATCTTCGGGAACGGTGGCGCTGGGGGCAGTGGCGGCACTGGCGGCACGGGCGGCACCGGAGGCGTTGGTGGAAACGGTGGAGCTGGCGGCACTGGCGGCACGGGCGGCACCGGTGGTGTTGGAGGAAATGGGGGAGCCGGTGGGACTGGCGGGACGGCGGGGCCTTAGGAACATGTGCGATTCGATCCAACCCCACACCAGCGCTTTCATGTCCGCTGAATGGCGGTGGAGGACGAAGAGATGAGCCGCGGGTGCACCCGCCGCCCGACGAACTCACGCTCGCACCGCCAAGAACTTCGTCAGTCGCGATCACAAACGCACCCCGCCTGACATCACTGGCGGCGGCGTCCTCATCACGGCGCAGAGCTATCGCGGCCCATTCTGTGGGATGGGCACTACGATTCGCTCAAGTCCTGGCTCAACTGATGCAAATCGGGAAATGCGGGCATCTTCTAATAAACGCTCGAACCTCTCAGCGTACTCACCCATCCTGGCGATTGACAGGTGAACGTACGGCGCCTATGCTGCGATTGGTCATGTGTTGACTCATGGGAACACACGGCAATCTCGATGACTGCCGAACAGTCTGTATCGCAGTCTTCGAGCGCCATGCCGTTGCTTGCATAGCAAGAGAAGAGAGCTCGTTATGGGACAAGACGACGGCTCCATCGAACGACGTGACACGGCGACTTCATCGAACTCGCCGGAAGATGCCAATCCACGCCTCATCAGTCGACGACGAGCACTCGCGCTCGGGGCCGCGGCCGCGGGTGTCTTGGGCCTCAGCTCGACCCAGGTGGCTGGTGCCGCTCCCGTCACCATTCAGGACGGCAGTACCCTCGTCGCTGAGGTCATTACCGGTACGAGTTCGTTCCCCCCACTCCGAATCACGGCCTGGGTCAGCGAACCGGCCATCACCTCGGATGCCATCGTCTTGATCACCTTGCTGGGAGATCCTGGCTCCTTCATCGGTCCCAACTTCTGGGTGAAGATCACGCCGGGCCAGGGCTTCAGCGTCAACCTGCGCTTCCCGGTGATGCGGAACACCCCCTTCAGCTATCTCATCGTCTTCCCAGGTGCCGTCGTTCCGACTGGACCGACTGGTCCCGCTGGGCCAACCGGTCCGACGGGTGACGTGGGTCCCACCGGATACACCGGCTCAGTTGGAGCGTTGGGTCCGACCGGGCCAACCGGACCGCAGGGAGACGTGGGAGCACCGGGTGTAACCGGACCGACCGGAGACCTCGGCCCCACCGGACCAACTGGAATGACTGGCTTCACGGGATACACCGGCCCGACGGGGCCGACCGGAGCAACCGGCGCAACTGGAGCAACTGGGTCGACCGGAGCCACCGGGCCGACCGGAGCTGTTGGATAACGGAGAACCGACCAGCCGGCATGCGCGACCTCGTAACCGCGTCTGCCGGGACAGGGCTTCAATGACGGTTCAGGTCGTGGAAGAAGAGAGTATTCAATGGCAAACGGGGATCAATCTGACATCGATCCAGTTCCAGCCGGTGGGACGAACGCCGAAGAAGATACGGGCACACCGCGCCTCACCCGTCGTCGTGCGCTGACGCTCGGCGCGGTAGCCGCCGGAGTGCTCGGAATCGGCGGCGCGTCGACCGTTGGCGCGGCTCCCGTGTCGACCACTGTCGTGGATGGCACGGTTTCCGATATCGTCTCGGGAACTGGCGTTCTGCCAGCGTTCCGCTTCGGAACCTGGGTGGAGGTACCCACGATCACTCAGGATAGCTTCGTCACGGTCATGCTGCAGGACGACCCCGGTAACTTTGTCGGGCCGACGTTGAGCGTGCAAATCCGACCCGGATATGGATTCTTTGTCAATCTGGGGACGATCGCACCACGTGCCGCCCATTTCAGCTACCTCGTCGTCTTGCCGGGTGAATCACTCCTGGCCGGACCAACCGGAGGCGTCGGCGCCACAGGCCCGCTTGGATCCACTGGGTGGACCGGCTCGGCTGGCTTCGCTGGGGCAACCGGGCCAACCGGCCCAACTGGGCCACTCGGATTCGTCGGCATTACCGGCGACACCGGGCCGACAGGCGTCACCGGGACAACCGGCCCGACGGGGCCAATCGGTTTCACCGGTCCGACCGGTCCCACCGGGCCGACGGGACCAACGGGAGATACGGGTACGACCGGGGCAACCGGCCAGACCGGCACAATTGGAGCAGTGTAGTCCGAGGTAGGTCCGAGACCTTCCCAAACCACCGCGCTTCATGTGGAAGATAAGCCGCCTATTCGTTATGATGGGCGGCTTCGCTTCAGGTTGATCCGGTCACCAATCGGTCGCGACGAGGAGAGATCGACACCCGTGGTTACATCTGATGCGACGCGCATCATCCTTTGCATGATCGTCAAGAATGAGGCTGCCGTTCTGCGGCGTTGCCTGGAATCGGCGCTGCCGTTCATTTCGGCCGCGTGCATCTGCGATACGGGCTCGAGCGATGAGACGCGATCGATCGCGACTGAGGTCTTGTCGGCTGCAGGCATCCCGCACGCAGTACCGCTTCACAAATGGGTCAACTTCGGGGTCAGTCGCACCCAGGCGTTCGCCGCCGCGCAGGGCTTCGCGCGCGAGCTCGGCTGGGACCTCGATCGCTCCTACGCATTGTTCCTGGACGCCGACATGCTGCTCGAGATCGATCAGGACTTTGACGCGGCGTCCCTCTCGGCGGACGGCTATCTCCTCCAGCAGCGAGACGGCACGACGCACTATTCGAACGTCCGGCTGGCCAGGTTGTCGTTCGATTGGCGCAGCGTCGGCGTGACCCATGAATACTGGACGGCCGACGGCACGGGAGATCTACCGCTCCTCTCTTCGCTCACCATCACCCACGTCGGAGACGGCGGCGCGAAGGCGGATAAGTTCACCCGCGACATCGCCCTATTGGAGGCGGAGGTCAACTCCGGGCAGAACCTGCGTGCCATCTTCTATCTGGCTCGCTCCTACGAGGACGTTGGGCGATTCGAGGAAGCTTATCGCCACTACGAGCGCCGCGCGTCGGCCGGAGGCTGGGAGGAGGAGGCTTGGTATGCCGCCTACCGCATGGGGCTCTGTTCGATTCAGCTGGGTAACTGGCAGCGGGCCGTCTTCGAGCTGCTGAGCGCCTGGGAACGACGGCCGCAACGCGCTGAGCCGCTCTATCAGCTGGCATATGCCGCACGGCAACGGGGCGAATCGCACCTGGCCATGCTGGCGGCGGAACGGGCTCAGCGCATCCCGTTCCCCGAGGAGGAGCGACTCTTCGTCGAGACGCACGCCTATGGCCTTGGGCCTCTGGAAGAGATCTCGATCTCCGCCTATTACGCCGGAGATTCGCGGAGCGGCATGGCTGCCACTGACACGTTGTTGCATCGTCGTGACGTGCCAATCGATAAACGGCTCTTCGCCGGATACAACTCCACCTTCTACGCGCAGCCGTTGCCGGTAGCCTGGTCGATTCCGATTGAGATCGCGTCAGAATTCGACGAGCCGGACTATTCACCTGGCAACACCACCATCGGTCGGACCGATGATGGCTACCTCATCGTGGCGCGGCTGGTCAACTACGATCAGCAGGGGGCGGTCTGGTTCGTGGCGCGTGATGCGGACGGACGGTTTCGCTCCAAGAACGCGCACCTGGTGCTGGATCGCGACTTCCAGATCCTGTCTTCCATGGAGATCGATGAAACGCTGCTGAAGCGGATCCAGCCCAGCTACGCCGAGAATGTCTACGTTCAGGGCATCGAGGATCTTCGCCTCACCCGTTGGCGCAACGCCTGGTGGTTCACCGCGACCTCGTGCATGTTCGATCCGGTTGGCTATCCGCGCGTCGTTCTGGGGCGGCTGAACTCGTCCGCCGACGCCGTCGATCATCTCGTTCCGCTTGAGTTCGATGAACGCAACGACGCCGAGAAGAACTGGCTCCCGTTCGTGCATGACGACCGCCTACTCCTCCTCTATTCATGTGACCCCACCATTATCCTGGAGCCCGACGTTGGGACCGGACACTGCCAGACGCTGCACCGCTCGACACCCGAAGCGTGCTTCGATCGCTATCGCGGTTCAGCGTCGCCGATTCCCTTCGGCGATCGCTACCTCTTCACCATCCATGAAGTGCCCTTCGTCGACGGCAAGCGCGTCTACCTGCATCGGTTCGTCGAGATGGACCGCGACTTCCGCATCACGCGGGTGTCGCGGCTCTTTCGGGTCTGGCACCTGGGGGTCGAGTACAACTGCGGCATCTGCCTGAGCCATTCCGGCGATTCACTGCTGATGACCTGCTCCTTTGAAGACCGCCAATCCTGGATCATCAACGTGCCACTGGCTGAAGTGGAAAAGATGCTCCTGCTGGTGGAGGAGGTGGTTGGGGTGGGCGAGGCCGAGACCGTCCCCGAACCCAGCGCGGCGTCACAGCCTACGCCGCTGTCGGTGTTGTAGCGGTTGCGCCAAGGGATAACGAGAGATGAGCCGCACCCACCCTGGTCGAATGAATTTTGACGAAATACATTAGTAATTGCCCGTCGATCGCCCGCGGTTGAAAACCACAGGCTAAGTAGACGAAGTCCCTAAACGGACTGAGCATGGGCGACTTACGTAGTGGCGGGCGTCTCTGCCCGCCAGCGGGCCATCAGGCACGAATACCCAAATGCACAAGCTTTCAATATGCTACGGGCCATAGTTCAATTCACCGCCAACGTGAGTCGATGCGTCGCCGATAACTTTCACCGGGGACCTGCGTCGGCCTAATCACCTGCAGACTACTGATTCGGCATCACACAATGGGATCGGACAATTCGTGGCGAGAGTGACGAACAGGGGACAGGTAACGTTGCCCAAGCGGATACGGGATGAGCTAGGGCTGATACCGGGCTCGGAGGTCGAGTTCGAAATCAGAGACGGGCAAGTCTTCCTGCTTAAGAAGACGTCGGAACCGAAGCTTGCTCGCTGGCAGGGATATCTGTGCGGGAAGCAGTCGGATAGTTCCGTCGATGATCTGGTGGATGAGCTGCGCGGTGAGCGTCCGGCTAATGAGGGCAGCCGTTGACACGAACGTGTGACATGACATGATTGCCGGGAACGTCCGCTGGCCGGAGCGGAGATGCTGGACTCGCCGCAGCTTTCGCGTATCTACTGAATACCTTACCAAGACCACCTCACTCGAAGCAATTGACTACTGTGCGGCATCCGTGTGATGATCTCAGGTCCCGAATCGCGGCGCATGAATTAGATGATCTGGATGGACGAGCCTCTCTCGCAACCCATTGGGATATTCATATTCAAATGAAACAGCATCGAACTGCGCGTTAGTAGCGTGAATTACGCGGTGGTGATTTGGACATACCACGATGATGTTGGTGCTTAGGTCTCGGCCACCCTCACTGAGATATTTGATGTGGTGGGTGTCGGCAACACTGACGTCATATCGAGGTCTGAAATCCTGGCCGCAGACCTGGCATTTGAACTCGTAATACGACTTGAGTCCGTCAGCTAACAATGGGTTCCTTTG
This sequence comes from uncultured Chloroflexia bacterium, assembly GCA_963815715.1. Taxonomy (GTDB): domain Bacteria; phylum Chloroflexota; class Chloroflexia; order Thermomicrobiales; family Thermomicrobiaceae; genus CALAGB01. The sequence goes on from CAWFHU010000003.1 coordinate 1,276,055, forward strand.
GGCACTTTCCGAAGTGATGATGTAGGAACCGGGTTCTTCCCGAAGCTGAAGAATCCGGTCGTGATTGTAGATGGCTGATAATGTGGCTACGCGGCCAAATTGTTGTGCGAGACCGCCCGCCGGAACAAGCTGCAGGTCCGGACGTGGCTGTTCCGCGAGACCCCACTGGACGAGTGGAAGAACTACTTGTTCATCCGTGGGTTCAATCGTGCGAGCGTTATCCTGGCCCTCGTAAGCTCTGGATAGATGCAAGTCTTCAAGGCTGAACGGGATGGTCGGCACTGTCGCGGATCCATATATGATCCACGGCCAGGTTCGACCTTCATGTGGCCAGTGCAACTGGCTGATGGACCCATCGTAGTCACGCTCAAGATGGTCGAAAACGAGAGCGAAATCGATTCGACTATGAAGCTTATTCAGCCCTCTGGCTTCTTGTTTCACCAGCTGGAGTAGCAACAGGTCGCCAGGCTGTAGTTCAGGCTGTCGTGGTCGAAAGCTGATGGCAAACATGGATCGTTGGATGCATTCATCAATTTGAGCGTAGCGTACGTTAAGTCTTCGCATTCGAGGTCCTGACACCACTCGTCACAGAGTCTGCTGCGTCGTGACAGTCGACCAGAATCACCTTGTCTGCCTGTGGCTCTTGAGCGGGTGGAGTTCAAGATTGTCGACTCACACCCAGGCCGGCGTAGGAGTTGCCCGTCCCATGTGAATCAGACCTTCTTGACTCTGAAATATGGGCTAGTTGGCACACTATTTGGTGACAGGCATGTTCCTACAACGGTCCATCATAAATCACAGTGAGATGACTCGCCTCAATTCTACTTCCCGCCGCTTGTTTGCAAATTCGAGGACGGGCACGACGTGCCGACTGGTCTGACTCGCGGACAATGAGTTCACCCGGTTGTCACGGAAAAATCCCCGATATGGCTGTGGCCCGAGGGCGGTCACAGAGGAACCGCCCCTACGTGAGCCCGCCTAGACTCAGTCCGTTTAGGGACTTCGCATTCTTAGCACTGGGTTTTTCAATCCAGTGCGGACGAGACGCACGTGGCAAGTCGATTCATCAATCTCCACCCCCTTCCCAATCCCCCCACCGCTCTGATATGATGCGTTATGTCGCTTTTGGAAACGTGTCCGTACTCCGGGCACGTCGATTCGGTTAAGGTTCACCTCTGGAGGACTGATGGATACCATCACCCGCTGCGCCACTGTTGCCGTCTTCATGGGCACGTTCGGCGTCGCGTCCTCCAGTTCCGCCAGTTCCTCCTCCAGTAGTAGTACCCACAGTAGTTGGTCACGCTCCACTTCTTTTGGCTTTGTGACGACTTTGGGGGTACTACGACATGAACACCACAATCCGCATCGCGCTCGATCTTGACGGCGTCCTGACCGAACACCCGCGCCCACTAGCTCACGCCGCCAATACCGCAATACGGACTCGACCTGCCGGATCACACCTTCGTCGATTCGGCCGGGCTGAACGTTCCCCTCGAGATCCGCGAATGGGTCTATAGCCCGGACGGACCGGCGCGCGAGCTTCTGCCCGCGGAAGGCGCGCAACAGTTCGTCGCGGCGTTGATCGACCTCTTCGGCGCCGAAAACGTCTCGATCGTCACCGCCCGGCCCGGCCGCTGCGGCACACTGACGCTCGACTGGCTGCGGCGACACGGCTTCCCCACCTGCAACGTGCGCTTTGCCGACGACAAAGTGGCGGTGGCACGCGATCTGGGTATCACCCATGCGGTCGAGGACAGCCGGCGCCACGCCACTGCCTACGCGGCCAACGACATTAACTGCCTGCTCATCTCGCCCGATACTGCTGAAACTGGGGAATCTGCCGCCATCGTGCGCGTTCCAAACCTTATAGCCGTGGAAACCGAGCTTCGCGCGTTGACGCAGGCAGCCAATACCGCACTGGAACAGGAACATGACATTATGACGACCAAGACCAGCCGCTCTCGCATCGTCGTCAGCGACATCATCGACGCCCAGGCTCGCGCCACGTTAGCGGCCGAGGCAGAGATCATCGACGTCGACGGCACCGATCTGGACGCGCTTCTTGCCGTGCTGCCGCAGGCCGACGCCCTCATCGTACGCAGCGAGACGCAGGTCACCGCCGAGGTGCTGGCCGCGGGACACAAACTGCGGGTCGTCGCGCGGGCCGGAGTCGGCATCGACAACATCGACGTCCCCAGCGCCACTTCAGCCGGCATCCTGGTGCTGAACGCGCCGGGAGCCAACGCGATCTCGGCGGCCGAGCACACGATAGCCCTGCTACTGGCGCTCACTCGCTCGATTCCGGACGCCAACAACTCCACCCACGCTGGCAAATGGGAGCGCAAGCGCTTCAAGCCATTTGACTTGAAAGGCAAGGTAATTGGAATCGTTGGGCTCGGTCACGTCGGCTCGGCGCTGGCGCAGCGGCTGTGCGGCTTCGAGCCGCGCTCTGATCGGTCACGACCCCTACATCACCCGCGAGCGCTTCCAGCAACTGGGCGTCGAGCCGGTCTCCTACGAGACGCTGCTCGAGACAGCCGACATCGTTACTTTCCACGTTCCAGCCACGCCGGAGACCGTGCACATGCTGGATGCCGCCGCCATCGAGCGGCTCAAGCCTGGCGCGCTCGTCCTCAACTGCGCTCGCGGCGAGATCGTGGACGCCGATGCGCTGGCCGACGCGCTGCGGGACGGACGAGTCGCCGCGGCGGGGGTCGACGTCTACCCACACGAGCCAGCCCGCGAGAGTCCGCTCTTCGGCCTACCCAATGCCGTCCTGACGCCTCACATCGGCGGCTCGAGCAAGGAGGCGCTGGCAACCGTCGGCCAGATGATCAGCACGACCACCCTGGCGGCTCTACGTGGCGAGGCGGTGCCGAACGCGGTCAACCTGCCACCGGCATCCCTCAACGCGCCCGATCTGCAGCGGCTGACGCGTGTGGCGAGCGCCGCCGGACACCTGCTGGCCGTGCTCCATCCGGAGCGCCCCGGCTACGTGCGCGTCATCACGCGTGGCCTGGTGGCGACCGACGTGGTCGAGCACGTCACCGGTGCGGCCCTGAGCGACGCGCTGGCCCACTGGACCGATCGACGCGTGACGCCGGTCAACGCGCGGCTGGTAGCAAGCGAGAGCGCCATCACCATCACCAACGTTGGGGCCGATACCCACGCCGAACGCACGCCCGAGTTCACTTTCGAGGTGAACGGCGGCGATCCGCACCGCGTGACGGTTCGCTGGGATCGCGTCGATGCGGGCATCCTGGAGGTCGACCGCTTCTCGCTGGAGCGTCCATTGATCGGCGATCTGCTGATCACGCATCATCGCGACCGGCCCGGCATCGTCGGCCGCATCGGCATGATTCTGGGCGACTACGCCGTCAACATCGCGGGGATGCAGGTGGCGCGGCACGAGCGGGGCGGCGAGGCGATCATGGTGCTGAACGTCGACGACGCCATCCCGGCTGAAGCGACCGACGAGATCCTGCGCATCGACGGCATCGAGACGGCCTATGTCGTCTCCCTGCCCCACAGCGATGAATTGATCGCGGCCGGAGCCAACGGTCTGGCGCGGGGTGTGTGAACTCGCCCGGGCGGACCGCAGTCCGCCCCTACAGATGTCTGCGGATTGGATAGGGGCGCACAGCTGTCCGCCCGATGCGTTCCCACGTCATCACACGAACTTCAGGAGCAGCTGTGCCAATCCTCGCGGGTCGGTGAATGGCACGGCGTGGGGCGCCTGCATCTCCCAATAGGTCCAGCTCGGGCTCGCTCGAATGCGCGCATCCTGACGCTGCGTATCCTCGTCGGTCGGATCATAGCCATCCAGGCAGCGGATGTAGGTCGTCGGAATCGCGTCGGCTTTGCCCGTGAGACGGATCGGCTGGAGCCAGGTCTTGAGCGGTTGCGGCGTATAGCGCTCCGCGATCCAGCGCGCATCCTCCCGCGGCAGCGTCGAGAGGATCCGATTCTCCACATTTGTCATCACCGGGGGCACCGGTAGCAGCCAGCCGTCGCCATGCAGGCGAGCCAATTCCTGCCGCGCCGCAACCCGGCCTGCCGGTGAGCTGATCTCGCCGTCGCGCGGCACGTCGGCATCCAGATAGACCAACTGCGCGATGCGCTCGGGCATTTGGTCCGCCACGCCCGCCACCACCATCCCACCATAACTCCAACCGACGAGCACGACGTCAGCGAGGTCCTCGAAGTGGAGCACGTTGACGACGTCCCGGATGTGCGTGTCGAGATCGACGCTTGGACTGGCCAGGTGGACGCGTTCGCCCAGCCCCGTGAGGGTCGGCGTGTAGACGTCGTGGCCGTCAGCGCGCAATTCGGGCGTCACCCAGCGCCAGCACCAGCCGCCAACCATCGCACCGTGGACCAATACGTAGGTTGTCATGACTCATCTCCCTCACGACCTCCTCCAGGTCACTACCGAGCAACTGATCACGATCGGTTCATGACGAGTGGAAATACGGCCAGCATACACGGACCGCTTCAGATGCGCCGGACGTTGACAATAGGACCTGAACGGCACATAATGAGCGAATGTTCATGAACATGCGCTCATGGTCGATCGTCTCACAAGGAGCAGCTCGTGTCTGAGATATCGGTTCGAGGTCTCGCGAAGCAGTTCGGTCGCGTACGAGCGGTCGACGACATGACCTTCGACATCTCCGCCGGTCAGGTGACCGGCTTTCTCGGTCCGAACGGCGCCGGAAAAACGACCACGTTCCGCATGTTGCTGGGCCTGATCCGACCGACCTCCGGCGAAGCCCTGATCGATGGCCGTCGCTACAACGAGCTCGAGCACCCGCGACGTGTTGTCGGAGCCGTGCTGGAGGCGACCGGCTTTCATCCGGACCGCTCCGGCCGCGAGCATCTGCGCGTTCTAGCTCGCGTCTCTGGTGCGCCGGATACGCGCGTGGAGGACGTGCTGGATCAAGTTGGTCTATCCGGCGACGCTTCACGGCGCGTCGGCGACTACTCCCTGGGCATGCGCCAACGCCTTGGGTTGGCGGCAGCCTTGCTCAGCGACCCTTCGATCCTGATTCTGGACGAGCCCGCCAACGGTCTGGATCCGGGCGGCATCGCCTGGCTACGCTCCATCCTGCGTGGGTTCGCCCGCGAAGGACGCACCGTGCTGATCTCGAGCCACGTCCTGAGCGAGGTGGCACAGACGGTCGACCGCGTGGTGATCGTCAGCCAGGGGCGGGTGCGCTTCTCCGGAATGCTGCAGGAATTGAGCGAGCAGACTGTCACGGTCCGCACGCACGAGACGGAGCGCTTGCAGGCGGCCATGCTGCGACGTGGCTACAGCGTGCGGGCCGGCGACGGCGTGCTCGACGTGCATGGAGCGACCGCTGAAGAGATTGGTCGATTGGCGGCCGACGAAAAGATCGCGCTCGCCGGTCTGAGCGACAGCGGCCTCTCGCTCGAGGCGGCCTTTCTGCGGCTCACGGAAAACGACAGCGCAAGGGCGACATCCGCCGATCCGGTCTCCGCTACAATTGGATGAGGGGTGAAGGTGACTGCGCTTATCTCGGCAGAGTTTCTCAAGCTTCGCACAATTCGCAGCCCATGGCTGTTGCTCCTGGCGGCACAGTTGGTCGTCATCGCTGGAGTCAGCGGGCTGATGGTGAATGGTGGTGACGTCCATCTGGCATCGACGCAGGCCGCGGCCGTGCGTCACGCCGGGCTGGTCTCCCTCTTCAGTCTGATCCTGGGCATTATGGCGGTGGCCCTCGAATACCGGCATAAGACGATCACCGACGCTTTTCTCGCCACCCCGCGCCGTGGACAGGTGATCGGCTCCAAGCTGGTCGTCTACTCGCTGGTCGGACTTCTTTTCGGGCTGATTAGCGCCGTGGTCGCCGTCATCGCGGCGGCTATCTGGCTGACTGCCAAGGGAACGTCGCTGGATCTCTCTAGTGGCGAACTGTGGCGCACGCTGATTGGCAGCGTCATCTGGAACGCGACCTTCGCCGCTCTGGGCGTCGGTCTCGGCGCACTAGTGCGTAATATGGCAGGTGCCATCGCGGCCGCGCTGGCCTGGTCCGCATTGATCGAAGGAGTGGTGGGTCAGCTGATCGGAAGCTTCAGTCGCTGGCTGCCAGTCGCCAGTGGCAGCACGGTGGTCGGGATGCGCTCCAGCTCCTCGTCCCTCCCGCAATGGGGCGCGGCGCTCATGCTCGTGGCTTATGCGGGCTTGTTCGCTGTCCTGGCAATCGTCGTAACGACGAGGCGCGATGTCACCTAGACGAGCCAAGGCGATTCGCAACCAAGCGGGGAAGAACGAAGACCCGGGCGAAGCGCTGCGCGAGCACCTGGTCGCCACGGCTGAACGGCTGCTCGAGGAGCGGCAGATCACCGAGATCACCACGCGCGACATCGCCCGCGAGGCTGAAGTCTCCGATGGCGTCCTCTACAACTATTTCGCCAGCAAGAACGACCTGCTGGTGACGGCGTTGGTGCGCCGCTTCGCCCGCGACGTGCAGCGATTCCTTGACAGTCTGCCGGAGCCCGGCACCGCCACCGTGGCCGAGAACCTGGACGTCTTCGCCCGCGCCATGTTCGATCTGAACGCGAGCGCCCTGCCCATAGCCGCGGGGCTCATCGCCGATCCACCCTTGCTGCACAAGTTCCTGTTCGAGATCCACCAGCCACCACTGCAGGCGCAGCTCTATCGCCAGCACATCGTCACCTATCTTGCGGAGGAGCAGCGTCTTGGGCGTATCTCCGACGTGAACGTCGAGGCAGCTACGACGCTGTTGTCCGGAGCGACGGCCATGCTCGCGTTGGCGGGATTGATACAACATCGAGCCCCAGAGAACGATCTCGAGCACCTTCACGACCTCGTGGTCACATTGATCCGCGGGCTGCACACGTCATCATCTTCCGACTGATTGGAGCGACGCGAGTGGCGCACCTCGAGAAACCATCGGTGGAATGGCAGGCGAGTTTTCTGGGCGCGCTGGCCGAGTTCCACGCCGAAGGCGTGCTGCTCAACTACGACCTGACCGAATTGCGTCGTGACTTCCCCGCATTCGTCCACTTAATCATCGGCTACAGCCGCGGCGAGGGGCTGCCGGACGGATTCATTCCATCGACCGACTACTGGTTGATCGACGAGGACGAGTTCATCGGCCGCGTCTCGATCCGCCATGAGCTGACCGAGGGGCTGCGACGGATCGGCGGCCACATCGGCTATCAGATCCGCCCGTCGAAACGGCGGCGCGGCTATGGCACGCAGATCCTGGCGTTGGCGTTGCCAAAGGCGCACGACCTTGGACTGACGCGCATGTTGGTCACCTGCGACGAGACCAACATCGGCTCCCGGAAGATCATCGAAGCCAACGGCGGTGTGTTCGAGAACGCCGTCGACCTCGATGACGGCAGCCCGCGCAAGCTTCGCTACTGGATCCAGCTTGACGATCAAGGCAACCCAACGACACCTGGCTCGTAATTCCATCGTAAAAGGCGCATTTTTGAGCGATTTGTATAGGAGCACCTCGTGTGTTCCCGGTGATGATACGCCAATCATGCTGCTCGGAATCGAGCAAGCCTCGATGGATGCAGTCTGTTCTATGGTGGTTGCGAGCCATTCGGCGGCAGGAGCAGAACACCGACTTCGTGGGTACGCGGCTCCCCTATATTAGTGGTGTAAGGATTCAGCCCAGCGGACTGAGGTGGGTCGTATGCCCAGGGCATGGTTTCAACTATCGTAGTGATAGCGCGCCTGGAGAAATGTGATCCGGTCATCGTCGACGAGATAGACCAGCCGATGCTCCTGGGTGATGCGCCTGGACCATGCACCTGAGTCGAGGTATTTCAGCGGTTCTGGTTTCCCGACACCGCGAAAGGGGTCGCGCAGAGCGGCCTCCATCAGTCTGAGCACCCGAAGGGCCGTCTTGCGTTCCGTCTGGATCCAATATTCGAGATCTTCGCGAAAGTGGCCGTCGAGAACGCAATCCCGCGTTCCCAAGTGACCCTTACCCTTCGTCAAGCCCGAGCTCTGGCTTGAGCGCATCGAAGCTCACCGGCTCGTTCACGCGTGCCTTGGCGCGCGCTAACGACGTCAGCAAGCGTTCGGCATTGGTGCGCGAACGCAGCAGATAGACCGTCTCCTGCAACGACTCCAGCTCATCGGCGGCGATCATCGCCACCGGATCATGCCCTCGACGCGTGATGACCACGGTCTCGCGATCGTCCGTGACGCGATCCAGGAGGCTGGCGAGATTCTCGCGTGCTTCGGTGTAGCTCTTTGTGACCATCTGTGGCTCCGATAAACAAATATGTACAGGTTTACTGTACATTAAGAGATGCCCACCGTCAAGAAGCAGCAGACTCGCGCAGGTCGATCATCCAGTGGTTGCAGTGGAGCTTGCGATCGGCGAAATCGACTTCACATTCGCCCAATTGCGTGAAGCCGCATGAGCGGCAGATCCCATTGGAGGGGGCGTTGCTGACGCCCGGGAAGGCGTGAATGACGTCCCAACGTCCCGCAGTTCGCGCCCGTTCCAGCACCTCACGCACCGCCCGACTGCCGAGCCCGCCCCCCTGATACTCCGGCAGCACCATCCAGCCGATCTCGTTCCGCGGCTCACCCTCATGCTCGCCCTCCCAGAGACAGACCGTGCCCGCTTTCGCCGTTGGGTCGTCATCCGGGACGATCACGAAGTACCAGGAGACGTCAGCCGCCACGTCAGCGGCGACCGTGCGGACCTTCTCCGGCATGCGCTCTTCCGGCAACGGGCCGCCGAGCTCCGCCATCATGACCGGATCGCAATGCGTCCGCACGAAGAGGTCGAGGTCGTCAACCGTGACGTTGCGCAGCTCCATGCCCAATTCCCTTCTATTGGAGTTCCGGAGACAACCGGCCGCACCGGTCATTGACGGCTCGGACGTAGGCGACGGCCGAGCAATTCTTGTAGACCGCCGGTCTCTTCAGCCAGGCGGCGTAGCGCGTCGATCAGTCGCGTGGTCTCCTCATCACCCAGCTGCGCGCGCACGTCGGCATTGATCTCAGTCCGGATCTTTCGTGCCGCGTTGATTCCGGCCCAGCCAAGTTCAGTCAGCTCAACTTTACGGTTGCGGTGGTCGTCCGGGTCGACGCGCCGACGCACGTAACCGAGTCCCTCAAGCTCGATGACGAATTTCGAAGCTCCCTGCGGCGTCATGCCGAGTTTGTGCGCCAGATCGCTCACTCGTATCGGCCCAGGAACGAGATGCTGAAAGACGTAGCCGTGAACTTGCCGCAGATCGCCGAAGCCTTCCTCGGCCAGACGCACGAGAGTCTTCGCGTCGAACGCGGCGTTCAGCGCAGTTACGAGAAGCGTGAGGTCTTCCTCTGGACTGATTGACGTCATAGGCACATGCTATTATACTCAACCATAGTTGCGCAACTATGGTTGAACACTATTCGTAGTCTGGAGCGCCTCACCGATTCATAAGTAAGGAAGATCTCATGCAGACCACCTCGTTCGAGCAGATCCGGGAAACGTTCATCTCACGCGTCCACGCCGCCGTCTGGGGCAATTTAGCGACCGTCGACGAGCGCGGACGTCCACGCTCGCGCCTGCTCCATACCATCTGGGACGGTCAGACCGGGTACATCGCGACCCGGCGGCACTCGCCCAAGGCGCGCGACATCGCCCATTCACCGTACGTTTCGCTCGCCTACGTCTCCGACGCCGTGCATCCGGTCTACGTCGATTGTCTGGCTGAGTGGGCGGACGATCAGTCGACGAAAGAGCACGTCTGGAACCTGTTCCTGGAGGCACCACCACCCGTCGGGTACGACCCCGCGCCGATCTTCGGCTCGGTCGATCGATCCCGATTCGGCGTGCTGCGGCTCATCCCGCAACGGATCGAGCTGGGAGACGTCTCCGGCCAGGGTGAGCGACGCATCGTCTGGCGACCGGCTGACACACAGGCTGCGCTCAGTTCGACTCCGGCCGCCGTCGTCGCGAGCTAAGCGCTCAGTCCTTCAAAGGCGTCACGATCAAGCCACGCTGCAACGGCGTGAGCAGGTCGTAGCCCTCGTCGGTCACACGCACCACGTCGCAATGGCGGTAGAACCCGATCCCTTGCATGTACTGGGCGGCGGTGCTCGGCTCGATCGCAATCACCATGTCTCGCTTCAACGGCTCGTTGCTGCTAGAGAGGAGGGAAGGCTCCTCATGCACCGTCAGACCAAGACTGTGACCGGCGCTGACGGTGCGGGCCGCGTTCGGGTAGTAGCCGTGCGCCACCTCATTTGCCGCATCCGCCAGATCACCCGCCCGGGCGCCGCTCCGAATCTGGGCCAGCGCCGCCGCCTGCATCTCGACCGTGCGCTGCCCACTCTGCACCGCCTGCTCCGGTGGGTCACCATAGTAGAAGGTGCGCACGATGTCGGCGCAGTAGCCGCCCGCCATGGGCCCGAAGGCGATGGTGACGATCTCGTTGGGCTGCAGCTTCGAGCGACGTCGGCGGCGCATGGGGCGCCATCGACTTGGGACCGAAGCCGATCAAGGTCGGATAGGCCCAGCCATCGGACCCCGCCTGGCGGGCCGCACCCTCCAACGCATTGGCCAGATCGAGCTCGGTCATCCCCTCGCGCAACAGCGACGGGACGGTGCCGAGCACGTCGACCGCGATCTGGTTGGCGCGCGTCATGGCGGCGATCTCGACCTGCGACTTGACCGCGCGGGCCGCGTGCAGCACCGGCGTGGCATCGACCAGCTTAAGCCCCGATTTGCGGCCGAGCACCATCTCGACGTTGCCGTAGCTGGCGCCGTGCAGGTCGATCCCGACCGTGTCGCCCTCCTGCAGCACCTGATCGAGCAGGTCGCCGGGATCGGCGATCAGTCCGCTCTCCGGCGGCGCGCCACGGTGATAGATCTCGGTCCGCTCCAGCATGCGACGGATACCAGACCGGCTCTTTCGCCAGACGCTGGTCAACCGCCGTGGCGATGAGCATGGCCTCCGCAGGAGCTGACGTGCGCAGGGCCACCCCCATGAAACGGGTGTAGAGCGTGGTGCGGAAGCCGGAGAGGTAGAAGATGTGGGCCGGCTCCAGCGCGACGATGCTGTCGATCCCCTGCTCCGCCGCGAGCGCCGCCACGGTCTGGACTCGTCGAGCGATCTCCTCTTTGGTCGGTAATAGGCTGTGCGTGTCCGCCAAGTAGTTCCCCTTTCGTATGCCAGGCAAAACCTTCGCACATCGACGACCCAGCGCACAACGGGCTTTGGCAACACGATCCGATACTCACGTTCATAGGCGAGCGCCTGTGATGATCGAGAGCACGCGGTCACTGGCTAAAAGAGTGAGATTGGGTACAGCTGTTGCGCCATCATCGGTTGTGCTAGATTGTGCCAACGAAAATCACTGGCGAGCATGTCCCTCGTATTCCGCAGCGCGATTTGGGTGTCACGGTCGAGGCCAAGAGTCTCACGGATGCGGCGATCACGGCAGTTCTGGTGGAGCTGGGCTCCACGCCGGCCGATCCCGTGAACACCCAAATGGGAATCGATACTCGAGAAGCACACACGGCAGAAACACGTGATCTGACACGCCTTCGTTGCTGCATTCGTTCTCGGGAGAGGATGTCTCGATGGACCGATCCGTTCCTCTGCGCCGCCGACCGCCGACTGTGGAGGAGCAGTCGCTCGAGATCGCCAGCACACCACACAAACCGGAAACGTCCCCCCTTGGCCCGACCTCGGCCACCCAACTGGCGCCCGCTCAGCAGACCAACCGGGTCCCCAGCTTCAGCCTACGTCAGATATCGATCAACCCTCCGACCCAGGAAGCTGGATCAGACAGCACCGGCGACCTACAGCGTCAGCCGGACTCCGATCAAAAACGGCCCGCGGTTGGGCCCGAGGGCGGCGCACTCGACACGGCGCTCGGCGAGCGCATCAACGCGGCCAGCGGCGGCGAAGCGCTCGATGGATCCACGCGATCATCCATGGAACCCCTCTTCTCGCACGACTTCAGCAACGTGCGCATCTACCACGACTCTGAAGCCGACCAGCTCAGCCGCAAGCTGGGAGCGACCGCCTTCACCACCGGCAACGACATCTTTTTTCGTTCCGGTGCCTATAGCCCATCCAGCCAGAGCGGGCAGCAGCTGATTGCCCATGAATTGACCCACGTCGTGCAGCAGGAAGGGTTCGCACCAACACCTGGTGCCCCGCTGACGGTGGGTGCAGTGGACGACAACGCAGAAGTCGAGGCCGAGCGCACAGCAGAGGCCGTCGCCGATGAGACGCACGACGTGCGGCGCGAGCGTGATTCGTCAGAGGCATTTCAGGTGAAACGGGCGATCCAACGCGCACCTGATTCACCCCCTCAGACCGCTGCGCCGACGGGAACGACGACCGCTTCGCCCGGTGGCTCGTTCATCCCCTCCTTTTCCCAGCTCAACAATGATCCGAGCAAGCAGGGGATGATGGGTCCGATCGCCGTGAAAGCCGCCGACGTAGAGCAGCTCGGGATTCGCCTGCAAGCACGGCAGACGCACCTCGGGAACTTCTTGACTCAAGCCAATGGCGACATCAGCAACATTCGCGGCTACTTCAAATGGGTGAACGACGTTTACGTGCGATGCTACGAGCACTACGACCTGGTGCTGAAGCAGGCGAAGAAACAGGCGGATACGCAGCAGGCCTGGATGGATTTCGTCAGCGGACTGGTGACTGGATTGGCCGTCGGGCTCATTTTCGATGCCATCCCTGCCCTCGAAGCGGCACAGGGGATCTACAAGGCGCTGTCTGAGATGGGATCTGGGTCGGCGTCAGGCGTGATTGGAACAGTCACCAAGACCGATGCTCCAGCGCTTGCGCCGCCGATCGAACTGAATCCGGCGTTTAAGCAGTTGCAGGCTCTCCAGCAACTGGACAAGCTCAACACCGAAGTGCTCTCGCTGGCGGTTCCAGGCACGCTCGTCTACAGCAATCCCCTGGTGCAGATCGAGCGCATCAAAGCCGAGCTGCGCGTCTCGGCGGCTGGCGGGCAGCGGCAACTCTCGGACGACGACATCCAGAAGAACTTACACCGATCTACTGGTCTTCGACGGCGAGAGCGCCAAACTGGACGAGGCCCTCAAGCAGGTGGAGTTGAAGTTCGACACGCTGCGTGCGGCATATATGGGCAAGCAGGCACCAACCGATCAGCGCTGCGAGCAGGACATCTGGATCCCATGGATCGCCAAACAGAACACGGGTGAAGAAGGCTTCTGGTCTACCGGGCCGGTTCTCGAGATGACCATCCTGCGCAACCACTTCGTCGACATCGGTCTGGCGACGCGGGGTGCGCGCGGCGGTCGACTCAATGCGGATGTGGACACGAGTCACTCGGACGTGAATTATGGCCCGACCGGGGTATCATCCGTCTCCACTTCAGACGAACTCGCCCTGGGTGCCAAGGCCGAGCAGGCGCAGCTGGCGCCTTACTGGGCCGACGTCTTCCTGATGAGCGCGGGCGGTGGTAAGCAGGGCCAGTAGCATCTGGTAATTGACCACCGGCGTATGCTCAGGCGGCCGTCAGTCCCCCATGGCCCGGTGGCGCGGGAAGTCGAGCGCGTGATGGATGGCGTGTCCCGCGATGATGTAGGCCAGCGCCCGCACGCTGATGATCTTCCCATCCGCCGTGCCGCGCCGGTCCCAGGCCGCGTCATCGAAGCTCTGAAGGAGCGTGATCGACGCGCGTCGCACCGTCGCCAATTCCTCGAGCACATCGGCGAGTGGGCGGTTGGCAAAGCCCGCCTCGCGCATGAAGACATCCTGGTCGACGCCCGGCAATGGCGTCGGGTCGTTGCGCGCGAAGCAGAGAGCGCGATAGGCGAAGGAGCGCTCGACATCCGAGACGTGGCCGATGATCTCGATCACGTTCCACTCGCCGGGCGCCGGACGCCATTGCGCCTGCTCATCGGAAAAGGATGAAAGCTCAGCCACGGTGGAGTCGATCTGCTCCTCCAGCGTGGCGATCAGATCAGCGTTCGGAACCAGATCGATGTAGTCGTCGTAGTAGCGCGCGCATTCATCAGGGGCTGGTCGATTCAGCTTCACGAGAGATCTCCTTCTCGGTTCGGGAAACCCCGAACGCACGGCCGCGATGGGACCGAATGCGATAGATCGCGTTGAAACGATCCGCCTGACATCGCAGACCGCCAGCCTAGCGAGCGCCGCCGCGGATTGCAACAGGATTACGGGAGGATTACCTTGATACGCCCATCACTCGCCCCTCACTCCAGCCCATCCACATCCTCCGGGTCGTCGGCGTGCTGCCAGAGGGAGCGCATCTCGGCGCAATCGGCCAGCAGATCGTCGAGCGACCCTTCCGCCTCCACTTCACCGTCCTTGAGCACGATGATGTGATCGGCCCGCACGAGGGCCGCACGGCGGTGCGAGACTGCCAGGCAGGTGACGTCGCCTCGCTCGAAGAGACGCTCCCAAAGCAGGCGCTCGGTCTCCACGTCCAGCGCGCTGGAGAGATCATCGATCACCAGCAGTTCCGGACGGCGCACGAGCATACGGGCCGCCGCCGTACGCTGCACCTGACCACCCGAGAGCTTGACCCCACGCGTGCCGATGGGCGTCTCGAGTCCGTCCTCGAGCGTCGCCACGTCCTGCTCCATCACGGCGCCGCGTATGGCGTCGGCCACCGCCGCGGGATCGTCCGGCAGGCCGAGCAGGATGTTCTGCCTCAGCGTCTCGCTGAAGAGCCGAGGCACCTGCCCGGTGTAGGCAGCGCGAGGCGGAGTGAAGAAGCTGGCGGAATCCTGGACGAGCTCACCATTCCAGCGAACTTCACCGGCCCCGCTAGGGAGCAGGCCAAGCAGCGCGCGCAGCAGCGTGGTCTTGCCTGCGCCGACTCGCCCCGTCACCACCGTCAGCGTGCCGCGCGACAGCCGCAGGTCGACATCACCGACTCCCAGTCGTGAGTCCGGATAGCGATAGCTCAGGCCATGCGCCTCAAGTAGCTCCAGCCGGTCGGCAGGACTTCGCGTTGCTGCTGGCACCTCCGGCAGCGGTCCACGCAGGTAAAGAGGCGTCGGTGCCGTCACGGCCGTCAGCGGCGCACCGCCCAGTAGCGCTCCCATGCGTGTGAAGGCCACCCCAGTCTGCTGGTAGTGCGCCAGGAACTGTCCCAGCCCGTCGGCGAACTCGGCGATGAACCCCAAATAGGCCACGAAGAGGACGAAGTCGCCGACTGTCATGCTGCCGCCGCGCAGCGCACCCGCGGCCAGGAGCATGATGAGCCCGATGCCGACGCTGACGGTATTCGACGTGATGGCGTCGATGGCCTGGGTCATCAGGCGATCGGAGAGGACCGCGCTGACGGCGGCGCTCGTTGAGTCTGCGGAAGTAGGCTACGGTCCGCTCCTCGGCCCCAGCCGCCTGCAGCGTCTCGACCGACGTGAAGATGTCGCCGATGGCACCGGTCACCTGACTGCCAGCCTGACTGCTGGCTTCCCGATAGCGCCCCAACGTGCCGCTGGCACGTCGCGCGATGATGGCCACTGCCAGTACCGGCAAGAAGATGATCAGAGTCACCCTCACGTTGATGAACAGCATGATGAGGAGGGCTCCGATGGCGAAGAGGCCGGTTCCGAGGACGTCGTTGGACCAGTCGAGGTTGTCTTCGGCCTCGTGCGCGTCGTCCCGGAAGCGGCTGATGGCCTCGCCGATCGAGAAGGGGAGCGCGGCGGCGCCCGGCTGGCTCAGGATGTGACGGAGCAAGTTCCGCCGTAGCAGGCCATTCATCATGAAGCGCATGACGGTCTCGACGTAGCCGCCCAGCAGCCAGATCGCGGCGCGCAGCAGCGAGACCAGCACGAAGAGGAGGATCAACCCGTTCGTGCCGATCCGCGGGTGCGCGTTTCCCGTGAGTGTGTCGAAGAAGGCGCGTCGCGATCAGGCCGGGGATCAGCGGCATCGTGGCCAGGATGGTCCACAACAACGCATGGGCCACGTAGAGCCAGGGCTTCGAGCGGGCCATTTTTGCTAGATAGCGCCAGGTCGGCAGCTGCGATGTGTTCATGTGACGATCTCCTCTTTAGCGATCCGCAGCAGCTCGGCGAAGCGCGAATTGTGGTTTGCTGCCAGCTCGGCCCGCGGTCCGTGCTCGCGCACTCGCCCCTCTTCCAGCACCAGGATGTCGTCGGCGTAAGCGATGGTGCTGAGCCGGTGCGCCACGATGATGCTGGTGCGACCTTCGAGCAGTCTCCCCAGTGCGTCGTGCACCAGTCGCTCCGTGGCTGGATCGAGTCGCGACGATGGCTCATCCAGAATCACCAAGTCCGGATCACGCAGCATGACGCGAGCGCAGGCCAGCACCTGCGTCTGTCCGGCCGAGAGGCCGACCCCGCTCGGGCCGAGCAGCGTCTCCAGTCCCTGCGGCAGTCCGCTGAGCCATTTCCCCAGACCCATCGACTCCAGCACGTCGCGGATACGCTCCTCAGGAACTGAGTCGTCGAAGAGGGTCAGGTTATCCCGCACGCTGGCGCTGAAGAGGTGCACCTCCTGCGTCACCAGTCCGACGCGAGAGCGAACCGCCTGCAGGCTAACGTCCCGCAGATCGACACCGCCCAGTCGCACGACGCCGTCGGCTGGATCGAAGAAGCGGGGCAGGAGTCGCGTCAGCGTCGTCTTGCCGCTGCCGGTGCGCCCCACGATGCCCAGCACGTTGCCAGCGTCCAGGCACAGACTGACGTCGCGCAGCACCGGCGCGCCCTCTCCGTAGGCGAAGGCAACGTGGTCGAGCTCGACTACGAGCGGACCCGGCGGCAGTGCCGAGCCGGGGCCGTCGTGCAGGCGCGGTGCAATGCGCAGTAGCGCCTCGATGCGTCCCATGCTGGCGTCCGCCTGCTGCAGATCCTGCACCTCAGTGCGGATCTGCTCGGTCGGCTGTCGCAGCACGGTGGTGTATTGGAAGACCAAATAGACCGTGCCAATCGTCAGCGAGCCCGAGCGGTAGAGCATGGCGCTCAGCCCAAACGCGATGGCGGTGCCCAGCGCGAAGAGTCCCTGGCTGGTCGAGACCAGCGCGTAGCCGTACATCTCGGCCCTCGTGTACATTGCCAGCCAGGAGCGCATCACCTCAGCACAGCGGCGCAGCACGAAAGGCCCGGCCCCGCTGGAGCGCACATCCTCGGTTCCCGACAGGTATTCACTCAGGAAGCCGTAGAACTCGGCGCTCGATTGCCGCTCGGCCGCCCAGGTCGGAATGGCCGCCTGACGGATGCGCAGCATGGCGATCAGGCCCAGGAACACCAACACGCTCAGCCCCAGACCAATACGCCAGTCGACGTGGAAAAGGAGCGCCAGCACCGACAGGATCAGGATGCTGTTTCCCAGGATGTAGACCACGAAGCGGGAGAAGAAGCGGGCCAGCATGGCGACGTCGCCATCGACTCGCTCGATCAGCTCACCCGGCGTGCGGGCGGTGTGGAACGAGGCGTCCAGCCGCAGCAGATGGGCGACCAGGTCGGCCCGCAGCTCGTTGGTGGCGGACCAGCTCACGTTCTCGGCCACGTAGGTCTCGGCGACCGTAACCGCCTGCCCGATCAATGCCAGCGCCATGGTCAGGAGCGCCAGCGCGATCAGCCCGCGCATGGCGCCGCCCGAACTGGCTCGATCGATGAAGCGGCTGGCGATCAAAGGCGAAACGACCTGCACCCCGATCATCACGCTCAAGATCAGGAACAGCTGCACCAGCCGCAGCCGGTGCGGGCGCAGATAGCGTGCGAGTAGGTGCCAGTAGCGGCGAGTTGTCTTGATTGGATGCATCGTCTCTCCTCCCCTACATCCGCGCCACGTCGGCCAAATAATGCGCGCGATTGAGCGGATTCGGCCCAACGCGCGTCCTGATCGGGGGATCGCCGGTCACCGGAATGTACCCAGTGAAGCTGGATTCCCAGCTTCCGTCCCCTCGCGTCAGGCCGGGTAGCTGCTGCTCGACTCCGCGCAGTTCGACGGTGGGGATCTCGCAGACGATGCGGTAGGACTCGCCGCTAAGAAAGGCGTTGCGGATGGTAGCGCGCGCGTTCACCAGGACGCCGCAGACCGCCCCAAAAGTGTCCTCCGGAATCTCGATCTCCAGCTGCTCGATCGGCTCGCACGTCTCGGTGCCGGCCCGCTCCAGCGCCTGCATCAGCACCAGAGGCGTCAGCTTGCGGAAATCGGTCCCGGTGCTGAGGATCGAGTTGAACCCGGCGTGGGTGAGGGTGATTAAGCAGTCGGTCACCTCCCAGCCACTCAAACCCTGGGCGAGCGTCTCGTAGACCGTCTCCTCGATGGCCCGGTAGAAGGCGAGCGGCAACGAGCCGAGCTCACGCACGTAGCGGATGCCGCTGCGTTGCGCGGCCGGCTCGATGCGGAACCCGATGGTAGCGTAGAAGGGATTGGGCTCCTCGAAGATGATCTCGACCGCCTCGCCGACGCCGATAGGGCGCTCGATGCAGATAGTGCGGCTGGGCCCGAAGTGGACACCGACGCCATACTCCTGCGCCAGCGTCTCGGTCAAGACCTCCTTCTGCACCTCACCGAAGAGGCGCACCGAGATCTCCCCCGAGTCGTTGCGCTGGCGCAACGTGATGAGCGGGTCCTGCTCCGCCAGCTGCTCCAGCGCCTCCCGCAACTGCGTGATCTGACTCGGATCGACGGGGCGTACCACGCTCTCCAGCGCTGGGGTGGGGAAGACACGCTCGACATCACCCACGTCGGCGCCATCGGAACCGATGCGATCGCCGATGCGAGCCGAACGCAGTCCATGCAGCGCGGCGATCTCGCCCGCCCGCACTTCATCGACCGTTTTAGCGCTTCCCGAACTGAACCCATCGATGCCGGTGATGCGCTCCTCGATCTCCAGCAATTCGCCGAACTGATCGCGACGGCGCAGGAGCACGCGTTGTCGTACGGAGAGACTGCCCTCGAAGAGCCGCACGTAGACCAACTTCTCGCCCGATTCGCGACGCATGATCTTGAAGACAGTGCCAATGGCAGGTGCATCGCTCGCGCGACGTGCGCGCGGAAGCCACTCCTCGATGCCGTCGAGCAGCTCAGTGACGCCTGCGCCCGTGATAGCCGAGCCGAAGTAGACGGGCGTCACCACGCCCGAGGCCACCTGCGCCCGCAGCCGTTCGGTCAGGAAGGCGGTGCTGAGCACACCGTCGGTCCGCTCGAACTCCTCGATGACGCGTTCATCCTGCTCGGCCAGCAGGTCGATCAGCGGGTCGCGCCACTCAACGCTCTCTCGGTCGCAGTGCCTGAACGGTCGCCGATCGGTCGCCGAGCCCGCCGGCGGCAGTGATGGGAACGATGCGCAGGTTCAGCTTTGCACGGATGTCCTCCAGAAGGTCGTCACCGCGTGCCCCGATCCGGTCGATCTTGTTGACGAAGATGATCAGGGGTAGCTCGCGCCGCTCGGATGGCACGCGCACAGTCGGCGCGTCTGGGGCTGCACGCCTTCGACGGCGGAGACGACCAGCACCACGCCATCCAGCACACCAAGCGAGCGCTCCACCTCGGCGATGAAGTCGCTATGTCCAGGCGTGTCGATCAGGTTGACCTTGAGGTCGTTCAGCTGAAACGAGACGACCGCGGACTTGATGGTGATACCGCGGGCACGCTCGAGCGCCATCGTGTCGGTCTGTGTCGTCCCTTTGTCGACACTCCCGACCGATCGGATGACTCCGGTCTCGAAGAGGATGCGTTCTGTGAGGGTGGTTTTACCGGCGTCTACATGCGCCAGAATTCCGATATTGACAATCTCCATGCATGGCTCTCTCGTTGAAGAACATTCCGTCTGCAAAGCTCTTCAACGTGTGCCGCATGAGACTCTCCTTATTGCGTCGTGCAACGGTGTCAATATCGAACCGTCTCGAAAAGCGCTCATCGCACCTGGGAACGAGACAGTTCCAGATTCTAACAGCATGATGCCGGATGGTGCCAACCGGGCTTCGGGAAACGGTCAACCTTTGTGAGTTTTGGGCACTGACTCCCACTTCGTGGCACTGACGTCGTCGTGGCGCAAGATGCGCGGGGCAACGCGGTCGATGCGCATGATCAGGCCACAGGCGGGGTCGGGGCAGGTGACGCGGGAGTCGGTCTCCATCCAATCGGCGGGATGGTTCTGGCGCTGTTTCGTTGGAAGAAGCGGCAGGACCGAGTTGAGGGCGTAGAGGCAGAAGTCGGCTCCGTCCGGCAGTGAGAGCTTGCCGCCGCGCAGGTGGAAGCGATCGCCAAGCGACATGGCGCAGGTGCAGGTGCCGTTGATCTGCTCTACCACCACATCAAGGTCGTAGAGGGTGAACTCGTCCTCGCGCCGGTCGGAATCCTGGTTCATTCCATCTCCCCACTCTCGCTTGCGATCAACCGCATCACCGCAATGCCGGCAAGACCCGCTCGCCGAGGAGGCGCACGCCGTCATCCTCGTTCAAGCCGTGCGGCGTGCCGAACTCGACGCGATCGACGCCCGCCTCGAACAGCTCCAGCGCCTGCCTGGCCACATCATCCGGCGTGCCCGCGAAGGCGATGCGGCGCAGCAGATCATCCGAGATGTAGCGCCCAGCGGTCTCGAAATCGTAGGTCTCAGCCGCTTTTCTCACGCCACTCAAGATTTCTGGATCGATCTCCAGCTTGGGGCCAAGCTCCGCCACCACCGGCAGATAGAGCGCCACTTCGCGGCGTGCCAGTGCACGCGCCCGCGCGCCATCTTCATCGACGACCGTTACCGCGCCGACGACCAGTTTGACCGGTGCGTCGCCGGCCAGCGCGCGGAACCAGGGGCCGACCTGCGGATTGGCGCTGCCGCCCAGCTTGACCTCCTCAACCAACGGCAGAGCCCTCCCGCAGCAGGCGCGGTCCCCAGCTGCCGAGCAGGAAGGGGATGTCGGGGCGGATCGCGTCCCAACGCAGCGCGTCACCACCCGCCACGCTGAAGAATTCTCCCTGCAGAGGCTCCGTCGAGCGCTGCAGCAGGTGTCGCACGCAGCGCATGGCCTCGGTCACGGCCGTTACCGGACGCTGCGGATGGATGCCCGCGTAATCGAGCCAGGCGCCTCGGGCGAATCCAACGTAGGCACGCCCCTGAGAGGCTTCGTCGATCAACGCGATGTTGGCAGCGATGTTGATCGGATGGCAGGTGAACGGGTTGACCGCGGCGGGACCGATGCGCACGCGATTGGTGGCACGAGCGATCTCCAGCAGCGGCAGCCAGGCGGGTTGATAGAGCATGTCGTTGAAGACGCTGACGCCTTCGAAGCCATAGCGCTCGGCCGCGGCAGCCAGCGGTCCGTAGGCCGACAGCGGCTTATTCGTCTGAAACGCGATACTGACCGCGCGCTCACCCATATCTGATTACCCTTCCGCTCAATCCGGTCGAGCCGTAGCGTAGCATGGCACAGTTGAGGGTTCACTGCAGTTATGTCGACCATGCGTTGACCACAGAGGGAGTTCCGAAGCTGAGTACTTTACGTCGGAAATCCACGGATTCGTCACACTGTGCCAACACATATCGCGTGATACACTCGATTAGCCTTCAGCATTGTGTCGCCGGTTTCCCGGTTTCTCAAAGGACTTGTTCTCGAAGTGTTCGTCTCCGAAGCCAACAAGCTCATACATAGATGGGTCGCTGCTGATCCGTACCACTCGGGTCCTGACGATGTCCGTATCATCAACTACGGTGTTTCGGTGTGGGCGGTGATCGGATATCTTCCCGCGGTTCACGGTGACGTCGCTCAAGCCGCACGTGATTTCGACATCCCGGTCGAGGCTGTTTTGGCGGCAATCGCCTATTACGGTGAGAATCGGGAAGCTATTGATGAGCGCATCGCCGCCAACTTGAGTTCTGTTTAGGCGGAATGGCCAACTTCCTCCTTGACCACAATTTCGTTCATCGAGCGGCGTCGCTATTGAGCGAGCGCGGCCATCGCGCGGTGACCGCGAGGGACGTTGGACTAGCAGAAGCCGCGGACGCAGAGTATTTCGTCCGGGCGGCAACTCACAAAGAGATTCTTCTCACGTTCAACGCCAAGGACTTTCGACTGCTCCAGTACGCTTGGCGCCGTTGGGCACTGGTGTGGCAGCTACCACTCATACATTACGGCGTCATCACGATCCCTCAGAATCAACGATGGGACACGATTCGGATAGCCCAAGAAGTTGGCAACTTCCTGATGGGCGATTACCCGCTTCGGAACGAGCTCTACGAATGGAATGATGAGGGTGGTTGGACGCGCTATGATCCGACGCGGCGGTATCCGCCACCGGACGTCCCACCGTGAAATCTCTCCACGTGCGGAGAATCCTGAGCGGCTACTTAGTACACAGTGGGGCTTGCCTCGCTACCCTTCACCCGCCTCCAGCAGCGCGGCCAGCTTCCTGAGCGACATCTGCCAGCCGAGCTCGTTGTCGGCGGGTGCGACCACGGCCGGCAGCCCCTCATGTACAGCGAAGAGGTCGGTGCCGCCAGCGGCGTCGGCGAGCGTGTAGGTGATGGTCATCTCGCCTTGCAGCGCGGGGTCGTCCGACTCAAACTCATCGACCTCGATGATCTGCTCGTTCGGAACCAATTTCGCGAATCGGCCGTGATAGGTGTCGGTGTGCGTTGTCGTCTTACCAGCGCTGGACGGATCCTTGTAGGTGAGCGAGATGCGGAATGTGCCCCCTTCACGCGCCTCGAAGGCGTGCACCTCACACGTCATCCCGTCCGGCACCTTCCACTTCACGATCGCGTCGGCGTCGAGCAGCGTTAAGTAGACGCGCTGCCGCGGTGCTTTGATGTGCTTGAGGTGTCTGGTCGTGTTGTTGCTCATTGGTGGCAGTTCCCTTGATATTGCGCTCGCCACGATACTGGCGCCATCGCCGCTGGATGGGAGTGATCGTCCAACGGGTGACGCGGTGGTGAAACGTGATATCACATGTTGGGGCCGATTGGCCGCCGTGATTGGGATGGAAGCCCTGACCGAGCGAACAGTGTTGAGGGGTTTGTTTGCCTGAACCGATGATTCTCTTCTCCGCGCATGAAGCCTATCTGCCAGCCGCGATTCAGGAGCTGCACGAAGCCTTCCCGGATGCCAAGCTTGAACGCATCGGGGTCGATATTGGGCGTCTGTATGCTGAAGGGATCGACATCGCCGACGTGGCCCGCGCCTGCCGCGAGCGGCCCATCTTCTTCGTGCGGCACCTGATGCGGCAAGCAGCCGATCTGCCGCTGGACACGATCGACACCGACCCAGGCCTGCTCGACTCGACCATCATCGAGACGTTGCGTCGTCACGACGCGGGGCACGAGGTCGCGCTGCAAGTCTGGCGCGCGGAAGACGCCCATGCCGGACCTCGTACCGACGATCTGTGGCGCGAGCTCGCTGAATCGCTTGCCAGCCGGGGGTTTTCGGTCGCGCGTGGGAATCGGGAGTGGATCCTCTCCGTCCTGCTCACGAACGATTTGCTCTACATCGGTCTCAATCGTCGTGAGGACGCTCTGGTCGACTGGCCGGGCGGGCGATTGAGCCTGGCAAAGCGATCCGAGCAGGTCTCACGCTCCGAGTTCAAGCTAGAGGAGCTCTTCAAGGTGTCGGACGTCTCCTTCCCCGATAAGGGTGACGCGCTCGATTTGGGGGCCAGCCCCGGCGGTTGGACGCGCATCCTGCGGCGTCGCGGGCTCGACGTTTGGGCGGTGGATCCGGCCGACTTGGATCCGCGCATCGCCGCCGACCGCCACGTTCATCACGTGCGCACCACCGCCGGAGCGTTTCTCCAGGAGACAAGCCAACGCTTCGATTTGGTCGTGAACGACATGCGCATGACGCCAAACCGCTCCTGCGGCGTGATGCTGAACGCCACCCGCTGCCTCAATTCCGGAGCACTGATCATCTTGACGCTCAAGATTTCACCAAGGCAGCCGTTGCAGGCTGTGCGGAGCGCGCTTGAGCTACTCCGTCGCAGCTTCGAGGTGCGCTTCGCGCGCCAGCTCTTTCACAATCGCAACGAGGTGACGGTCGTCGCGGCGTTCCGCGGTGGCAAGCGCCAGCCGTTGCCAGAAAACGACGAGGGCCGTCGAGATGACGGCCCTCACGTGAAGCTGCGGATCTGGAAGCGTCGTTACTCCCTCACGGCCGCAGGGTCTCGCCTCCCGCCGTCGGCCGTTTCTCGGGCTTCGGCGGTTTCGGCGCGGTCAGCTTGAAATAGACGTCGAACATCGGCTCGAGTAAGCCCCGCAGGCTGAGCCAGTAGATGCGTCCAAACATCATCTTCATCAGGTGGTTCAGACGGCTTGGCTGCAGCTTGACCACGGGCGCGTCGTACGACCCGATAACGAACGTCCCCTTGCCATAGGCCAGGTCAACGGGGCAGTGTGTGCGCCCGCCGAAGGCCGCCGGCTTACCGGCCAGCATGCTGGCCACGACTTTCGCTTCCAGATGCGCGCCGACTCCCGACTTCGAGGTCGGCAGGTTGGTGCCGTCACCGATGGCGTAGACGTTGTCGAAGCCCATGACTCGCAGCGTCAGCTTGTCGGTCTTCAACAACCGGCTCTGATCGAGCACGTCACCCGGCTCGTAGCTGATATCCGCCCCCATGAAAGGCGGGATGATGATCGGCAGATCGTACTGGATCTCATCCCCTTCGATGGAGTAGATCGTTTTGGTCTCCGGATCAATGCGGTCGAGATCGAAGAAGGTCATGATCTCGACGCCCCGCTCGCGCATGATCGGCTCGACGATCTCGTTCATCGGCGCGGCCGGATAAGGCCGCGGATAGGGCGAGAAGAAGACGAGTCGCGTCTTGTCGCGAATACCGCGCTTCGTCAGCAACTCATCGATCAGCAAGATCCCCTCGACCGGTGAGGGCGGACACTTGCAGATCGGTGAGGCCTGGCCCAAAACGATGGTGCCACCCTTGAAGCTCTCCAGATTGGCCCACAGTTTGTGTGCCCAGGCGAGCGTCGAATGATAGTCGCCATACTGCGCATTGATCTCCGTCAGGCCCGGTATTTGCCCCGGATCGGTGCGCACGCCGGTGCCGACGACCAGGTCGTCGTAGCTATACTGCGCGCCGCTTGCCGTCGTCACTTCCTGCTTGCGCAGATCGATGTGCGTCACCCGGTCATGCACCAGCTTGACATGACGACCGAGGAGCGAGCGCTCATCCCGCGTGGTGTTGAACCGGGAATCCTTGAAGGCGACATAGAGGAGCGCGGGCTGGAACATGTGCTCCAGCGACGCCGTCAAAACGGTCACCTCGAACTTTCGTTTGTTGAGCGTATTGGCCAGCATAGTGGCGCCGGTCCCGCCACCGATGATCAGGACTCTGCGCGCCACGTTACCGCCTCACAATCTCGAGCACGACGACGATCTTGTCGGGATCATCGTCGAGCGACACGATGCGGTTGCCGGTCTTGGTGGCCCAGGCTTGAACGTCGGGCTTGACGCCGGGGTCGGTTGCCCACAGCTCGAGAACGTCACCGACCTTCGAGCGGCGATAGGCCATCGCCAGGTCCGTGATCGGGCCGGGGCAGGACGAGCCTCGCGAATCAATCACGGTGTGGGGTGTCGTCACTTCGTTCATCGATCCACCTCCCTGGTGTGTAGATGTCGGGCTTAGATGAAGAAGGTCTCGCCATGCTCCGACATCAGGACGAAGCTGGCCGCACCGACGACGTCATCGACGAGATCGTTGAAGTCCTCACGCTTGAGGCCCATGACCTCGCTCATCATCGAGCAGGCGTAGATCTTGGCACCCATCTCCTTGGCCTGGCGCAACATGACGTCCCATGGCGCGACGTTGTGGGCCTTCATCCCCTGCATCAGCATGGGGGCCATGGCGGCGAACTCGGTCGGGAAGGGAAGCTCGGCGGGCGGATTCTTGGTGAAAGCCGGGAGGGCGAAGCCGGTGATGAAGATGCTGACTTCCATGCCCATGGCGGCGGCGGCCTGGCTCATGACACCGAGCGGGATGAACTTGTCGGCTGTTCCACTGAACATGACGATCGAGAATTTACTCGTCGTCTCCTTGGATTCGACCTCTTCGCCAATCTTCTCAACAACTGGAAGTGCCATCTCGTGCTCCTTTCGGCGGAGCTGCGGCGGCCGGAGGACCGGTCGCTGTTGTGGTGCCGCCCCACCCACGTCAGGTGGAGCAGGTCGGCATGGGCGGGTTGTATCGGCCAAGCGGCCTACCGTGAGCCTAGCATCGCCCCCGTGACAACCGTGCCGACATCTGCGTCGCGGTATGTCAAGGGTGTGACAAAACCACGTCAACCGGCACAGGTTGTGTAAAAACTCGCCCACATGCCGAGCTTCCAACAGTCCCAACGCCACTGGTCGAAAACTGAGCAGGAAATGAACTGTTGGGTGAATATCCCTTCGCTCTACGCTCGTCTCATCGGATCGACGGTTCGATATGGGGAAGGAGTGGGGCACGGCGATTACGTCGAGTGAGACACAGCAGCGTTGAGACCGATGACTTGACTGGAATCTCAAGAAAGGGCTTACGGCATGCCACGTTACCTCACGATTGGGCTGCTCACCATGAAGCCGGGTCACCGCGCAGTCGCCGAGCAGATCGCCGATCAGGGCGCGCCGGGTGTGGCGCAAGTTCCGGGATACGAGAGCGTGACCTTCTTCCTGGATGAGGGACGCAACGTCTATGGCGCCATCAGCGTCTGGGATTCACGTGAGGCGGCCGAGAAGGCAGACGAGATCCTGACGCCGCAGTTCCAACAGGCGTTCGGGGATTACATCGAGGGCTCGATCGATTCACGTCTTTACGAGATCTACGAGCACAAACGCTGAGGCAGCCGACATTGATGACGCCACGCCCGGACGGACAACCGCCGGGCGTCGTCGTGTGTGATGGCACATGCGTCACTCAACGTGCTGCTCCAGCCAAGCGAGCAGGTCGGCGGTCACCGTCTCGTGGCCCAGGTCGTTGTGCACCTGATGGTACGCGCGGGGGTATTCGATCAAGGTCTTGTCGCGCTCGGTGACGTTCGCGACGAAGCGACGACTGCCGTCAATCCCAGCTATGCGGTCGGCATCGCCATGCTGGATCAGCAGCGGCACGCGCAGCTCGGCGGCGTGGGATTGGATGAAGTCGACGGTTCGCGCGGCCTCGACGCCCAGCCGTGCCGTGCCACGATCGTGCACCAGCGGATCGGACCGGTAGGCCGAGACCACTGCCGGATCGCGCGAGATGGCGCTCGCGTCGAGCCCGGTGCCGAGCGAGAAGGAGGGTCTGACGCGCGAGATCACGCGAGCCAACGCACGCTTTGCGGGCGAGATGCCGAGATTGCCAATCGCCGGAGCGATGGCGACGACGCCTTGCAGGTCGTCGGGAGAACGCAGGGCGTAATCGAGCACGATGATGCCACCCAGGCTGTGCCCCAGCAGGAAGCGGGGAAGATCGGGGCGCTCAGCGTTGATGAGGTTCAGGAAGGCGCGCAGGTCCTGGCGATAGTCGTCCCACGAGTGGATGAAGGCTCGCTTCCCCGGCGAGCGGCCATGTCCGCGCAGATCAAAGCCAGAGATGGCGAACCCGGCCGGGACGAGGCGCTCCACCACATGCTCGTATTCACCGCTGTGCTCGCCGAGCCCATGGACGATAATGACCACACCGCGCAGAAGCTGATCCTCTGCAATCCAGGATTGCTCGAAGAGATCCAGGCCATCATGCCCTTCGAATGTCCCCTCTTGGTGTTCGATCTGGCTCATACCATCTCCGTCAATCACGCCTCACGCGGGACGATGGGCACCGCCTCTCCCTCCTCCGGCCCAAGCCGCCAGACCATCAGCGTGCTGTAGAGGCCGCCGAGCAGAATCCCCACAACGTAGAGCAGATAGAGCCAGGCTCCCACGCGACTCCACTCCACCCTTCCATGAAAGCGGAGCAGCGCGAGGAGCTGCAGCGCGCCGATCAGCAGATAGGAGACGGTCCCGACCCGACCACGCGACCAGCCTTTCTCACGCACGAACCAGAGGGATGCAACGGCGATGGTCAAGAAACCGGCGCCGATTGTCTGGGCAGTGAACTCGGTCAGCCCCCAGGGCCAGTAAGCGAAGGCACGATGCGGGGTCAGCGTCAGCCACAAGCCAACGACCAGCGAGATGACGCCGTTCAGCCCGAGGAAGGCCCGCACCCACCCCGGCACTACAGAGCCAGCCGGAGGATCGCCACCGGGAACACGGAGTTGAAGCACAAGGACCGCCGCCAGGATGAACGGAACGGTGACGTAGACGATGAGCCAGGCCCAGGCGGCAACTCGAGCTCCCAGGAGATGGCTGTGAAAGTGGAAGGGATCGAGATGCCTGAGTGTCGCCAGAACCATCAACGGCACGAAGGTCACGACCGCTGCCACGGCCACACGCACATTGGCCCAGGCCTCCTCGCGAATGGCGAAAAGGAGGAGGAGCGTTCCCGCCCAGAACCCCGTGCCGATGAAGGCAGCCGAAAGCGGGTTGCCGATCGTCCAGGCAAAGTAGCGATCGGTATGGTTCGCCAAGACGTAGAGCTGTACACCGGCAATACCGGCCAGCAGCACCGAGAGAGCGAAGACCGCGCGGGTCAGCGGTAGGAGCGGTCTCGCCGGAGACGAAGGTTGAGACGACATGGCTTCCTCGAATCGCGCGAGCCGTCACACGGGAAGAGTGGACGAAGCGGATCGTCCCGTCACCGGTGATTGGCCAACAAGGAAACGTATCGACGATGAATCGTTTCAGATGCGTAGTCGTGATTCTGGAGTGGGAGAGAAGCGCTGTCAACCTGACGCAGATGGGATCGCTAATTATGCGATCCCATCCACCCGTTTACGTCATTCGTTGTGGCGGTCTCACTCCATCGGCGAGCGCGGGGGTTCTGGTTGCCTTGCTGATGGACGGTTTGGCGAAGCGCAGCAGCCGCAGGCCGTTGGTCACCACCAGGATCGTGCCGCCTTCGTGCGCGATGACGCCGACCGGCAGCGGCACCAGACCCACCACCGCCCCGACCGAGAAGAAGAAGATGACGCTGAGGGCGAAGGTCATGTTCTGGGTGATGATGCGTCGTGCCCGGCGGCTCAGCTCGACCGCATAGGGGAGCTTGGTCAGATCGTCCGACATAAGGACTACGTCGGCCGTCTCCAGCGCCACGTCGGTGCCGGCCGCACCCATGGCGATGCCGAGCGTGGCCGTCGCCAGCGCCGGGGCGTCGTTCACGCCGTCGCCGACCATGGCGACTTTGACGCCCGCCTCCTGCAGTTCGCGGATGACGTCCAGCTTCTCCTCCGGCAGCAGTCCGGCGCGCCACTCGTCGATGCCGACCTGTTTGGCGATGGCGCGGGCCGCGCGCTCGTTGTCTCCGGTCAGCAGGATCGTCTTTTTCACACCGATGCGATGCAGCTCTGCGATCACTGCTGGGGCGACCGCCCGGATGACATCGGCCACGCCGATGACGCCGAGCGGCGTGTCGTCCGCCATGACGTACATCGTCGTCTTGCCGTTCTCGCGATAGATGTCGGCCTGATCCCGCAGTTCATCCGGCAGCGACACGCCTTCGCTCTCGAAGAGGGCGTCATTGCCGATGCGGATCACGCGCCCCTGCACGCTGGCGCGCACGCCGCGGCCCGGCACTGACTGCAATCCCGTGATGTCACCTTCGTCGATCAGGCCGCCGTAGCCATTGCTCTCGGCGTACTGGACTACGGCATTGCCGAGCGGATGCTCCGAGAGACGCTCCACCGCCGCGGCGATCGAGAGCATTTCGCGCTCATCCACTCCGGTCGAAGGCATGACGTCGGTCACACGAGGGCGTCCGAGCGTCAAGGTGCCGGTCTTGTCGAAGGCCATAGCCGTAATGACACCGGCGTTCTCGAGATGGACAGCTCCCTTGAAGAGGATGCCCTGACGCGCGCCGTTGGCCAGTGCCGACAGGATCGAGGCCGGTGTCGAGATGACCAGCGAGCACGGAGAGGCGACGACCAGCAACGTCATGGCGCGATAGAACCAGGTGTGGAACTCGTGGGTACCGAAGATCAGCATCGGGACGGTGAAGGTAACGACCGACGCGCACATGATGGCGATGGCGTAGGCGCCTTCGAAGCGATCGGTGAAGCGCTGAGTAACCGACTTCTGGCCGCGCGCCTCCTCGACGATGCGGATGATCTTGGACAGCGTGCTCTCATGCGCCACGCGATCGACGCGCAGACGCAGCAGCCCATGCCCGTTGATCGTTCCGGCGAAGACGTTGTCCCCCGGCATCTTGCCGACCGGGATCGACTCACCGGTGATGGGCGATTGGTCGACTGAGGATTCGCCAGCAGACGACCTCGGCGTCGGCCGGGATGCGCTCGCTTGGGCGCACGATCACCACGTCGCCGACGACTAGCTCTTCCACCGGAATACGGCGCTCTTCGCCGTCGCGCACGACCAGGGCGTCCTCCGGGCTCAGCTCCATCAGGGAGCGGATGGCCCGATGGGTTCGGCCCAGCGCGAAATGCTCGAGCGCGTTGCCGAGTGAGAAGAGGAAGAGCAGGATGCCACCCTCGACCCAGCCGCCGATGGTCGCGGCGCCGATGGCGGCCACCACCATGAGCAGGTCGACCTCGACACTCCCCTCGCGCAGAGCCTTGATCGCATCAATGCGTGGCGAAGGTGCCGCCGGCCAGATAGGTCACTACATAGAAGGCAAGCTGCACGTTGTGGGAGATGAGACCCAGCGCGCCGAGTCCCCAGCCACTGATCAGGAAGATGGCGGTGGTCGCGGCAAGGACCATCAGCTTGTGCTCTTCCCACCAGCCTTCTTCCTCCTCCATCTCACGACGGGGGTGAGGTGGCTGCTCGGTGGGCCGAACCGGCACGCCCGACTCGCCGATCTCCTTCGAGATTTGCGGCAAGTGCTCGCGTGTGCCGACGTACTCCAGGCTCAGGCTTCCGCTGGGCGCGTTGGCACTGGCCCAGACGATGTCATCCCGTCCTTTGAGGCGTCGCTCGATGGCAAGACCGCAGGAGCGGCAGGAGACGCCATCCATACGCAACGAGCAGCGATGATAGCGCTCGCCGAGCTGAGCGCCGACGCGTTCGGCTACTCGCTCTACGGCCGAGAGCGAAACGAGATTGGGGTCGTAGCTCACTCTAATGGCGCTGTTGACCGGGTCAAGCTCTACCGCGCCGATGCCTTTGTGCGAGGTGAGCGTCTGGAGCAGCACCTCGGCACAGCGCGCTTCGTCGTCGTCTTCAAGAGAGATGGGAATGGTTCGTTCGCGCATGCTGCCTCACCATAGATTCGTTGCCAGCGGGTTGTTCGTTGCTTCCAACGTTTTGAGAATGAGTCCTATTTCCATGGCAGCTTACTGAACGTGCGCCCCTCTGTCAATGGAATTCGAAACATTAATGTTGACTAATTTTGTCGGATTAGACGCGGAAATCAGACTAATGAAGCGACCGGACGCGGCATTCCGCGGTCCACCAATACCGCACCCTCCTTGATCACGCCCAGGAGCTTGGAGCGGTCCTGCAAGATGCGTAGATCGCTCAACGGGTCGCCATCGACGACCAGCATGTCGGCCATTTTGCCGGGCACGATACTTCCAGTTATGTCACCTAGCCCGATGGCTTCCGCCGCGGCTGAGGTGGCTGCCACGATCGTCTCCATGGCCGTCATGCCGATGCGCTCGTGCATCAGCTGAAGCTCGCCAGCGTGCCCACCAAAGGCCATCGTGTTGCAGGAGTCGGTTCCCATGAAGATGCGCACGCCCGCTTTGTAGGCCTTCTGCATCGATTCCTGGCGGTAGCCGTCCGTCTCACGTGATTTGGCCAGCGACTCCGCCGGAACCCCCCGCTCCTCACCATGCGTCAGGATGAAATCGCCGATGGCCAGTGTCGGGCAGAGCCAGGTGTTCCGCTCCAGCATCATCTCGATCAGTTCGTCGTCCAGGTGCGTGCCGTGCTCCAGCGTGTCGACTCCCGCCACCAGCGCCTGGAAGATGCCGTCGCGCGTGTGGGCGTGCGCCGCCACCGGCTTGCCCAGCGCGTGGGCCTCATCCACGATGGCCCGCGTCTCCTCCATGGTGTAGTTGCGCCACTCCGACTTGTCCCCGATCGAGAGGACTCCGCCGCTGGTGCAGAGCTTGATGAAGTCGGCGCCGTCTCGGGCGTATTCGCGAATGAGCTTGCGGCAGGCGTCGATGCCGTCAGCGGGCGGCCACATACGCTGCTCGATGGCGGCCGGGACGAACATGTCGCCGTGCCCGGCGGTCATGCCGACGAAGCCACAGACCACGATGCGGGCGCCGGGCAAAATTCCCTGCTCCATCACGTGGCGGACGGCGATCTCCGGCCGTCCACCGGCCATATCCCGCACGGTGGTGACGCCCGACTCCAGCGCGGTGATGGCATTGGCCGCACAATGGACGGTCTGCTCCTCGATGAAGGTGAGGACGTTCCAGAGGTGGACGTCCTGATGGCCGCGGCCGGCAAAGGAGCGCAGATGGACGTGCCCATCGATCAGTCCGGGCATGACCGTCTTGCCGGAGACGTCGTGGACGGGCAGATCGCTGGGGAGGTCGATGGCAGTGGAAGGCCCGACCGCGGCGATGCGGCCGTTCGCGACCAGCACCGTCCCGTCCGGGATCGGGTCCGCACCCGTACCGTCGATGACCATCCCGCCACGCAAAGCGAACGTGTCACCTCTCAGCCATTCATCACCCCCTTCTCAGAGCCGCCCGAGCTGACGGTCCTGCTCCTCGAGATCGCGCAGCCGTTCGGCGAAGGCGTCGGTGATCTCCTGCCAGACGGCGCGACCACCCTCGACCGTGGCCGGACGAGGATCGCCCAACGCGCCGGTGCTCGACATCTCCTGAAAGAGAAACGCTTCGCCGCCCACCCGGTAGCGCTCATTCGAGCATGGTCAGCTCTGGCGCCTTCATGCGCTCCTGCTTCACCAGGTCGGCCCGCTCTGCCAGGCACAGGGCAGTCTCCATCACGGCCGCGTGGCCCCCGTCCGTCCCGGGAAAATACTTCTCCTGCAGCACCCGCCAGTTGTCGTCGACGCTCAGGATGCGCAGCGTGACTTCTTTGCCGGCTCGGGCCGCTTCGGCTTTCACATCCCATACCACACCAGGCACGACCCAGTGTCCGCCGCAGCCGCGCACCAGCCCGATGCGCTGGAAGCCGAGGTCGATCACGCTCCAGATGAGATGCTTGAGCAGAGGGACATAGACCTCGTTCGGCATGCTGATGGTGCCGGGAAGCCCGAAATGCTCCGAAGCAGGTCCGAATGGGAGGGCGGGCAGCACCAGCACGCGCGAATCGAAGCGCTCGGACGCTTTAACAGCTCCTTCAACCGTCAGGCGCTCCACCTGGTAGGTGTCGGTATCGACCGGCAGGTGTCCGGCATGCTGTTCGGTGCAGCCAAGCGGCAGGAGCACGAGCGGATTCGCCTTTACCGCCGCGCCCAATTCCTCGGCCGTGTTCTCTCCCCACTTCACCGACGCCATGGTTGCTCCCTTCATGCGGCTTACACTGCTCTGCTTGTTCACCTTTGGGTCATTGTTGAAATACGTTGGCACTCGCCCCACGTCCGCTCCGGGTTGAAAACCCAGGTCTAGGATGACGAAGTCCCTAAACGGACTGACTGGTCGCGATTGTTTGTAGGGGCAGACTGCGTCTGCCCTTCCGCGGTCGGGCCCAGGTTTCTGAATCATCATTTATGTCCATACAACTGTCGTCAGTCACCACACCCGTAATGTCAGGTGTTCTGCATCCCCCTCGCTCGAGCGTCCATATTCGAAACCGGTCCCCGCCGCGGCGGCTCCAAAGACGTCCAGCAGGCGGTTGAGCTCGTCGCGCGTCACACCGATGATCGACAGGAGATCCTCTTCGCTCAGCGCCACCTCGAAACGATAGTCGAGCTCCTCCGGAACATGCTCGCCGGGCAGACTCTTGACCACCACCTCGGCACCTTCCGGATTCACGGATCGTGACGTAATGTCGCCGCCGATCGCCTCCACATTGAGCAGCAGACCCAGAAGCGCGCTCTCCACACCACCGCCGGGCACACCCATCGAGAAGCCCGACAGGCGCTCGCTCCACCAGTCGACGAGCCCATCCACGTTCCCGTCCCGTTCTTTCGCATACGACAGCGCGGACCCAGCCAGCGACAGCGTCAGTAGGCGGCACCAGGCCAGCAACTCGTTCGGCGAATAGGGTCGTTGCTCCAACATCGAGTTTGTCCTCTTCCCTTCGGATTCATAATTTCTTGACCACACGTCACCGCATCGCCGAACACCGGTTCTAATCCGCCGTTTCTGTGGATAACTTCAGACCAGGTGTGGATAACATCAGGCGGCTGTGGAAAGACCTGTGTAAAGCCACTGCTGGGATTTGGATAACCTCGGTCGCTACGTGGGTCATGTGCGGACAGATCGGCATGTGACAATTCAGGCACGCATCATTCCACACTCGACGTGTGTCTGTGTGGACGATTCACCCACAGAACCGATGCCGCACTTTTCGCGTCCAATCACGGTGCGCACCCAGTTTTCCCCGTCTCCACAGGCTCTACTAATCTCTACGAGATTCTTTAAAAGAATAACTCCGTTAATCCCCAGGAACGGGGATGGGGATGACTCAATAGAAGATGGTCCGTGTTCGATGGTATGGCAGCACATCGTCTGGCAGCTCCTGGCCAAGCTGCCAGAGCATCCAGTCGAGCTGATAGGGCGGAATTTTGTGTCCGAGGCGATGGAGGGCTTGCCGCAGGGCTTCCACGCTCCAGAGCGTTGCGGCGCGGATCTCGAGCTCATGGGCGTTGCCGGCGGGAATCTCGCTGACGCTGCACCAGGGTGTTGGTGAGGGTCACGTCGTAATGCAGGACGCCGAGCTGGTGGAGGACCTGGGGGACTTTGTAATCGGCAAAGGCAGTGAGGCGATCGAGATCGTCGAACGATCCCAGCCCTTGACCGCCGAACGCGCCGGCGAGGTCGCTGGCCAGGATCTGAGCTCGTTTGTAGAAGCGGACCTCTCGGCCGTCGAATGTTGCCACGTCATTGAAAGACGGGAAATCCGCGACGACGCGTCGCACGAGCTCGATGGCATTGCCGGCGCAGTCGGTGATGAGTCGAGCGAATTGGCCCTGATGTGAGCTGAGGAGGATACGCCCGACCTCGCGTAGGTTGGCGACTCGCTCCGGCAAGAGTGGAATCGTTCCTTCCCCCGCCAGGATCGTCGCGACTTGTTGTTCGCTGATCTGGGCCAGGTACTCAGCGTCGATGAGGGGTATGCCCTGGCGCATGGCGCGGGTGAGGGCGGCCGCGAGGGCCCAATAGCCGTTGTAACGCTGTCCCTCGAACGTGACCACCCAGCGTGGCTCGCCCCAGAAACAGAAGTTGAGTGCGTCGAGGACCAGAATGAAGTTGGCGGTCTCCTCCGGTTTGCCACTCCAATGCAGACCGCTCTCCCATTCAGGCGGGCTGAACTCGCGGTTGGTGATGCGCCGGGCGAGGTCCTCGACGCCGGCGAGATCGATGCGCACCGAACCGGCCCGCTCGACCACCGGCAATGTGCTGCGGAGGACGCCGAGCGGATCCGGGTTGTCCAGCAGACTGAGCACGAAAACTTCTCCGGGAGACGAGCGGGACAGACACGCGCCGAGCATAGCAGATGACGTCTGTGGTTCCGTTCCTCGCCTTGCTCGCGGGACGGCCGCGGCCGTTTGCTATGATCTGGCTCAGGCGTACTGTGTGACGTGGATGAGGAGGCTCCCATGACGCCGATATTGCTCCATCGCATGCGCAAACGCGGCGGACGATCCCGAGCCAGCGCGTATCTGCTGGTAGCTTCGATGTCGGCTCTGCTATGTGGGCTCGGAACTCTGCTGCTTCTGCTGCACCCGTGAGCTGCCTGTGGCTTGTACCTGCCAAGCGACAGAGACATCGCTGCGCTCCGGAGAGAGATACGACTGGCATCACGGCACTGAAACGGTATTCAGACAATAGGGAGGCCTCGTGGTCGTGACGGGTGAGGTGGCGGAGTTCATTCGGCGCATGCCGAAGACGGAGCTCCACGTCCATCTGGAAGGGTCAGTTCGGCCCAAGACCCTACTCGAACTGGCTGAGCGGCACGGGGTCAACCTCCCAGTCCGCAACGAGGATGAGTTGCAGCGTTATTACGCCTTCCGCGATTTCGACCACTTCATCGAGGTCTACATCGAGGTCAATCAGTGCCTGCGCACCTCAGAGGACTTCGCCCTGATCACGCGCGAGCTCGGCGAGGAAGCGGCGCGACAGAACACGCGCTATCTCGAGGTCACCATCAGCCCAGGCGGCCCGGTACGCCGGGGCAGGCTCAGCTACGAGGAGTTCCACGAAGGGATCACCGAGGGAGCGCGTCAGGCACGCGAGGAATGGGGCGTCGAGATGCGCTTCGTGGTTGACATCGTGCGCGTCAACGACGTGGATAATCGCTGGTCCGCGGCACGTTACGCCGCGAGCAAGGCGGGAGACGGCATCGTTGGTATCGGTTTGGGTGGCACCGAGGTTGGGTATCCGCCTGAGGCGCACGTCGACGTTTTCGACTTCGCACTGGCGAATGGCCTGCGCAGTACGCCCCACGCTGGCGAGACGGTCGGGCCCGAGAGCGTTTGGGGCGCGATCCGCGCCCTCAAAGCCGAGCGCATCGGCCATGGTATCCGCTCGATCGA
Source organism: uncultured Chloroflexia bacterium (assembly GCA_963815715.1). Lineage (GTDB taxonomy): Bacteria > Chloroflexota > Chloroflexia > Thermomicrobiales > Thermomicrobiaceae > CALAGB01. Next base: position 1,312,712 of record CAWFHU010000003.1, read on the forward strand.
CGACCCACTCCTGATCGACGAGCTGCGCGAGCGCCAGATCACGCTCGAAGTCTGCCCCACCAGCAACGTCTGCACGCGTGCCGTGACCTCACTTGAGGAGCATCCTATCCGTCGCCTCTACGACGCGGGCGTCCCGATCACGGTCAATAGCGACGACCCGCCCATGTTCGGCACCACATTGCTCGACGAGCAGCTTCTGCTGGCCAACGAATTCGGGTTCACGATCGACGATATCGAAAAAGTGAATCTGCAGGGACTTACCGCGGCGTTTCTGCCGGATGCCGAGAAGCGGCGCATGGCGTCAGAGTTCCGTGCCGAGTACGCGCGGCTGCGGCAGGAGCTGCAGTTGCCTGCGGCTCAGTAGACGTCGGTGCCAGCGACGGCGGTTCCGGTTTTGGTTTGGGTCGGACGTTCCATCGAGCGCAAGGCTGGTGCAGCCACAACCATCAACGGCATCACCAGTGAGAGGATCGCGACGGTGCCGAGCGCTCCCTTCAGACTGACGAATTGGATCAGATAACCAGCCATCAGCACGCCGAGCGGGGTCGCCGATTGATGGACAGCCGTGATTGTTCCGAAGACACGTCCGCGGAGCTCGCTGGGCACGCGCTCCTGATAGACGGTCCAGATCAACGGACTGATGACTCCAAATGCCACACCGTCGATCAGCAACACGCCGGTACTGATCAGGAGACTTGGCGTCGTGACCAGTGCCGCGAGTGCCAGGAACGAAACCACGAAGGCCGCGATCATGGTGCCGCGACGTGGCCATCGGTGACCAGTGAATCCGAACAGGATGGTTCCGAGCAGTGCGCCACCACCGTCGGCCCCCACCAACACACCGAGCGCCACCGAGCTATCAAAGACACGGCTGGCGAAGACCGGAAGCACCACCGCCATTAACGCCGCTCCTACAAAGTTGACATAAGAACCTATCGCGGCGACGGAGAGGACGACTCGCTCGCTCTTGAGGAACTCGATACCCCCACGCAGCGCCGTTAGATAGCGGACTCGTTCCTGAACCACATGGGTCGCGATCGTTGGCACCAGCAGCAGGACGACCACGGCCGAGAAGACGAAGCTGGCGGCATCGAGCCAGAGCACGTTTCGTGCGCTGACCAGCGCGATCAGGAACCCGGCCATGAGCGGGCCACCGAGCGAGGCGAAGTTTCCGATTCCCTCGTCGAACGAGTTGACTCGTTCGAGCGGCATTCGTGCCATTTCAGCGAGATCGGGCAGCATCCCCCGTCGCGCCGATATCCCCGGCGTATTGAAGACGGCCGTGCACAGAATGAGAAGGAGTAGCTGCCAAAAAGCCAGGCCGACCAGCCGATCGAGCAGGGGAATGAGTGCGATGGCGACTCCCGCGGCGGAATCGGCCAGGATGCTGGATCGACGAAAGCCGACTCGGTCGACGATCGCACCGCCGAAGAAGGAGGAGAGGATCATGCCGACCGCTTCGATGGCGCCGGCCGCGCCGACACGCGCCGGACTGCCGGTCGTTTGCAACACATACCAGGGGAGGGTCACCAGGGCCAGCTGATTCCCAGTAGAAGAAACCGCTCTAGCGCTCATCAGTGCAAGGATTGGCCACCTGCTCCGCCGAACCTGTGGCTCGGGAACATTCATACATCCAGCCCGTTTCGTCGCAAAATGGAGATCTGGCACTGCCGCAGACCAACGGGGCTTATCAAGCTTTCAGGGCAATTTGCGCGCTCGTATGAGCAGTTTCGGTCTGCCGTTCTCATAGTATATCTGGCACCCTTGAACTTACACCGCAGTAGGATGTCACGAACGCCTTGAATACGGTCGTCGGAATTGGGAGTATTAGGCTACCGGGGCAGCTTGAGTGGGTCAATTAGAGATTCCTATACTGTACGCTACGTTCATTGTGCCTGGCGGTCGACGGTGTTCCACCAGGCGGTATCGATGGCTCCCTGAGAGTTCGAACTGCGACGTGACACATCCATGCCGCACGTGATGTCGAGAGAAGCGAGGTTGCAATGGCCGCCCGTCCACTGAGTGAGGCAGTCCAGCAGGCAGAAGAAGCGATCAGCGGTGGAAACTACCGGCTCGCTGTGGAAACCTGCCGCCGGGTGCTGGGGCAATTTCCCGAGTTCGCGACAGCCCACCGGCTGCTGGCGGAGGCGCATCTTGAAGAAGGGGACGTCGCCGCGGCGGAGCGAGCCTTCAACGAGACTGTGCAGCGCGATCCACAGAGCTCGGCTGCCTATGCCGGATTGGCAACGATCGCCGAAGGGCGAGGCGATGCCAATACCGCGCTTGCTTATGCGCAAGTCGCCTGGGAGATCGCACCGCAGCGTGCCGATCTGCGTGATCGTGTGGCTGGACTCTCGGAGCGGGTCTACGGCAAGGGTGGCCGATTGCATCTCACCCGTGCCGCGCTGACCTCGCTTCATTTCCGGGCAGGACGCTGGTCACGTGCCGCCGCGGAGGCCGCCGCCGTACTGGCTGAGCACCCGACGCGAGTCGACGTTCATCTGCGCATGGCCGAGGCGCTCTGGCGACGCGGGAGTCTGCCCGCCGCGGCGAATTCCTGCCGTGCGGTGCTGGAGTCGGCTCCGTCCGCCGTATTGGCGCTGCTGATGCTGGCCGATGTCGAGCGACGTCAGGGTAATCAGGAAGCGGCTACGCAGCTGCTCGAGCGAGCCCGCGCGATCGATCCGGACGGCGTGCGTGCGGCTGATCTGGTGACGGTTGGTGAGACCGAGTTCGCTGAGTTCATCTTGCCCTCCGGTATTCCGGAATTTGACGACAGCGCCGAACTGACGGCCGAAGTCGAGCGTCCACGCATCGCTCCGGCCCCCGATTTCAGCTGGACAGAGCCGGCGCAGCCGGAAGCGCATGCTGAGCCCGAAGCAGATCGCATGGTATCGGAAAGCCCTGCGCCGCAGCAGGCCTCCGCGGAAGCGGAAGAGAGCGTCTTCGAGGTTGGTCTTCCGGACGACGCCGAGATCGAGGCCGCCCGCCCACCGGCCGCGACGCAGCATGGTTACACCTCGATGCTGCAATCTCTGGAGGGTGAGGGCCTGAAGCCCTTCCGTCTCGAAGGCGATGAGGGAGCTGAGTTTGAGGAAGCGCAGGCAGCGTCGGCGGCGACCGAAGAGGGCGCTACGGACGACGTCTTCAGCCTGGTGAGCGATGAGGAGATCGCTGCCGCCCGGCCGCCGACAGAGCGACCACATGGCTACACCTCGCTCCTCAACTCATTGGGCGAGAGTGGTCTTTCTCCATTCGAAGTCGATGGTGAGCCAGGGTATCCGACCGAGCCAGAAGATAGCTCGGACGCGACCTCGGCGTCAGCCGTGCCGGAGCCCCCTGCCGCGAGCGTCGAGCCGGTCGATTACAGTACGGATCTGACCGCCGGATGGGACGACATCGATGCGGAGATCGAGCGAGCCACTCCGACGGATGATTCGTCCATGTCGGGCTACACCGGTGATTTGCGCGATCTGGACGACATCGGCGTGGAGCCATTCTCTATCGACAGTGTCGAGATGAGCGGGTCGGCTGAACATGAATTTGCCGACGATGTCGAGCTCGATGCCGCGTTCGGTGAGGATCTCTCCTTCCTGGATAGCGCGCCGGCGAGCGAAGCTGCCGCTCCGGAGACGGTTATTGCGGACTCGGTAAACATCGATCTGACTGACGGTTGGGCCACTATTGACGAAGAGATTCAGAACGCGATCCCAACTGAGACCCCTCCAGGCTATACCGATGAGCTGAATGAGCTGACCGAGAGTGGGGTAGAGCCCTTCTTCGTCGACGCTGGCGAGTCCGATTCTTCGGCCGAGGAGGTCTCGGCGGAGACTGAGGAATACGTGCCGGACGATCTGACCGCCGGACTCGACCTTTGGTCGATCGAAGGTGGACCGCCGGAAGTGACCGCGACCACGAATGAGGCCTTTGAGGTCGTCGAGCCTGAGGCCGAACCGGTGATCGAGCCGGAGGTCGCGGCGGAAACGGTCACCGATGCCGATCTCTTCGACTTTGCCGATGCTGACACGCAAGAAGATGCGGTCGTTGCACCGGTCGAACCAGAAACGGATCAAGTTCTCGCCTGGGGCGCTGCCCTGGCTGATGAGCCAGCACCGGTCGAAGAGTCGTTGGCGGCCTCGCTGTTGGAGCCAGTCGCCGAGGACACGGTCGTTGAGCAGGCTCAGAACCTTGGGACGTCACCGATCGGCCAGTCGGATGTATCAGTCCTTTCGTCCATCAGTAATCTAGGGCTCGACTCGAGCCTGTTTGACCGTGCGCGTGAGGCCAAGGCGGAGCTCGTACGTTCCGGTCAGCTCGAAGGTAATCTGCTCCTTCCGGGCGTTGAGCCGCCAGGACCGACGCTGGAGGACCTGCAGCAGATGGTTCAGGAGAGTCCGGACGACCAGGCTGTGCGACGCCAATATGCTGAGGCGTTACTCGAAGCCGAAGCGTTCGAGCAAGCCTTCAACGAATATCGCTGGATGTTCCGCCAGCGCTTGGATCTGGACGAGAATGATTTGAGCAATCTGAGTCGCGTCGCGGAGAGTGGTGGCGCACACGAGAGAGCCGGACATCGCTTGCTGGGCGCGGTCTACCGCCGCGCGGGCAACTTCGGCATGTCGGCGCGGCACTACCAGTTCTCGCTGGCCGACCAGCGTGCTGATGCCGGGAAAGAGGCGTAGATGGAGCGGGAACTGCTGTCGCTGATGAATTATCAGGACGTTCTCGGCGCGGTTGCCAGCACGCACGATGGTCTGGTGGTGGCGTCCGCTGGGCTCGAGAGCTTCGATGCGGAGACGGTCGCGGCGGCGGGCTCGGCATTGGTGAGCGGAGCTGGTGGGAGTGATCCTGCATTGGCAATCGATCTTGATGGCGGATCGCTCTTTCTGACCCGAGGCGAGGAGCTGATGCTGGTGGTGTTGGCTGAAGTCTCGGTGCCGCAGGATCCGCTGGCGAACGTGATGATCGAATCGGTCGCGAGACTCGATTCACAGCTCGCAGGTAGCGGGGGATAGCTCGGCCGTAAGGCTGTGGTAGGCTTCGGACCGCTGGTCATTTGGCCGGCGGTCTTCTTGTTAACGTGATTGATCGTGAAGGAGTCGGTGTGGAGCGGACGCTCATCATTGTCAAGCCGGATGGTGTGCAGCGCGGATTGGTCGGCGAAGTGCTGGGCCGATTCGAGCGTCGTGGCGTGAAGATCGTGGGCCTGAAGATGATTCAGGTGTCGCGTGATCTGGCCGAGCGCCACTACGGCGTCCACAAAGGCAAACCCTTCTTCGCCGGCCTGGTCGATTTCATCACCTCGTCACCGGTGGTGGTCGGGGTGCTCGAGGGTCCGAACGTCATCGAGATCACGCGGGCTACGGTGGGCGCCACCAATCCAGGCAGCGCGGGGCCAGGGACTATTCGCGCCGACTTCGGATTGACGATCGGCCGCAATCTGATTCATGCCTCCGACGGCGCCGATACGGCCAAGAACGAGATCGACCTCTTCTTCAACGCCGACGAGTTGGTGAGCTACGAGCGGGCAGTCGATCGCTGGTTGATCGAGGATTGACATGTTTCACGTGAAACATAGGTGACTTCGGATCTCGCACTACGTTTCACGTGAAACATCGAAACACCCGAGAGAATGAACACGGCGCCGCAAGGCGCCGTTCGCGTCCCCTCACGCGAGCAGCCTCCACATCCACGATAGGAGCGTCCCTGTGCTGGAAAGTGGGCAACTCCGGGAACGACTCGCGCACGTCCTCTGGATCGGCGGACCGCCCGACTGCGGCAAGACCTCTATCGCCGATCTGCTGGCGGAGCGGCACGGCCTGCAGGTCTACCACTTCGATCGGCATGAGCCGGCTCACTTCGCCCGCGCTGATCCCGAGCGCACTCCAGCTCTCTATCGCGCGCATCCCGATCGCATGACCACCGAGATGCGCTGGCTCGGCTCGCTACCCGACGAGATGGCTGCCGACACCATCGCAAGTTGGGGCGAGCGTTTCCCCATGGCGATCGAAGAGATCCTGGCAATGCCCAAGGACCAGAGCATCGTGGCGGAAGGTCCGGGATTCTTTCCAGACTGCCTCGCGCCGATCCTCAAAGACTCTCGGCAGGCCGTCTGGCTCATCCCCAGTGACGAGTTCAAGGTGGCGTCAGCGATTCGTCGCAACAAGCCCGGGACCCGCTTCGAGACATCGGATCCCGAACGCGCCCAGCGCAACCTGATCGACGCGATCTCGATCATGGGAGAAGCACATGCGGCGCAGCGCGGAGAAGCACGGATTCACGGTCTACGAGGTGGATGGTTCGCGCGATCTAATGGGCGTGCTCGCGGACATCGAAGCCCATTTCGCACCCCATTTGCGTACGAACAGCACGTAGATGAGGACGGGTGAAATTTCCGTCGGGGCGACATCTAAAGCGCCCATGTGGAATGGCAACCTCAATCGATGTCGATCAGCATTCCGTCGAAGGCGAACTCGATCGCCCGGCCCTCGGCCGCCAACAGCTGTTGCAGGCGCAGCTAGATCGTCAAACGAGAGCCCATCCGGCTCCTCAATGTGCGAGAGAACCGTTCGTTTGGCGCCAAGAACCTCGACGATCGCGAGAGTCTGCGCGAATGTGGCCTCGTGTTGCAGGACCGGATGCTCGGCCGCAATACGCCGCTCACCGGTGAACGGATCGAACTCGACCACGCCCATCGGGAGGATGGCGAGATCGACACCTCGCACCCATTCGGGCGGGTTCCAGCCAAGCGTTTCGTCCGGCACGAGCAGAACGCGACGGTCTGACGTCTGAATGAGAAAGGCGTAGACGTAGTCCTCAGCCAGGCGAAAGGGAATGATGTGCGTGTCGTCGACCTGGACTTCATCGCCATCGACGAGCTCGATCAGGCGTACCGCTCCCTGCTCTTGTAGGAAGGCAAAATGATCCCAGCTCCCGAGAAACCGCCGGAAGTCGATGGCGACCTGTTCAGGCAGATAGACGTCGGTCCGCTGCGGATGCGGCGGCCAGTGGCGCCAGTCCAGATTCCGCGTCTCAAATACCCGGCGACCCATGACGTGGTCCGGATGCCAGTGGGAGTAGAAGCAGGCGTCGATGTTGGTGATCCGCGCGCGATTGAGCTGATCCTTGCTCTCTTCGGGTGTGTCGATCAGCACGTCCGGGCCGTGAATGAAGACGCTCGGGCCGGAACGGCTGTAGGGGATGCCCCTGGAGCGTGCTTCAACACACATCCGGCAGTCACACCCCGGCCGGGGCGTGGTAATGGCCCCGCCGGAACCCAGGATCTCGATCCGCATGGGTGACGCTCCGATCGGTTCACGAGGCGCGATTCATCACATCGCACGGTTCGCCCCGCTCACGACCGGAGTGTGCGGAGGAGCCGCTAGCTGTCGGTGTGGTGGATGAAGAGCGGCTGCATGTTCCAGTGGGAGAGGAGCTCGGCGATCAGGTTGCGCAACTGCTGGTCGGTCAATGCTGCCGGCACCGGACGCACCCCGCCGAACGGCAGCCCGGCGAACTTCTCTTTATTGGCGCTGGAGCGGACGTCGTTGCGCCATCCAACCATATTGATCTGCGCGAAGAGCTGCTGCCCGTCGGTGAGGAAGTAGAGCCCGTACGCCGGAGAAAGCATGATGCCGAAATAGCCGCCGAACTCGACGTTGTCCATGATGACCGGATAGCCCGGCTCAGTCCGCGTCTCGTACGTCTTGGCCACCTCACGCAGCATCGGCATGACCCGAACTCGCAGCTGCTCAAGGTCGGCGATTCCACGCATCTCAGTCGACTCAGCGCTCATTCCAGATCTTCTCTCCTGTCCGGCTCATGGCTCGGCCGGACCATTCACTCACGAGCCCGCTCTAATTCCCAACGTCTCGCCGCATTCGCCTGCGGGAGCGCGGAATGGCACTCTTCCCGCTACGCGTCGAGAGCCCAAAGATGCGGAAACCGATCCCCACCGCGGGTCCAACCACCAGGGCGAAAATGATCGGTCCCGATCCCAAAATCCCCACCCAGGATAATCCCGATGATGACGACGACCACTTCGATCATCCAGCGGTTCACGTGGACCGGCAGACCGGTGATCTCGGTGAGTGCCAGCATGAACGAATCGCGCGGCCCGGCTCCCAGTCCGCTACTAATATACATGCCAGACGCCAGACCGATCACGACGACCGCGGCCACCAGCATCAGAATGCGCAGGGGATAGGGACCGGCTTTGTCGATCATCCCCGTCCCAAGGATTAAGTCGACGAAAAAGCCCACCAGAATCATGTTGAGGACGGTGCCGATGCCGGGAGCGATCCCGGCTGCCCAGCTGACCAGCAGCATGATGAGGCCGGTGATCTGGGTCGCCTGTCCGATGGTGATAGGGGTCTGACGCGAGATGCCGTCGCTGAGGACAGTCCAGGAGTTGGCTCCGAGGTTGCTCTGCAGGGTCAGAACCACCGCGCAGGCGAAGAAGAAGAGGCCGGAGATCAGGATGATGAGGCGGGCGGAAAGATTCAGCCAGGTGGCAACGTCCCAACGGCGCACGTCTCGCAGCCGAATCTCTCTGCTCCGGTCCGCCGCCTTCAACGCCGCCGCGCGCAAGCCTGCCATGTAGACGATTTCCCCAAACCCGGTGAATCGACGTGCGAACCGAACTCCACCAGTCGCGGTCCGCCGCACTATACCATGCGCTCGAGACCCTCCGAGAAAGGGATCAGCTACACGTCGGTCGTTCCAGGGTCCATACTCGCAGTACCGGCATTGTCGCCGGTGAGTCAGAGAGGACAGACATCATGAAGGATCAGTCCAGTGAAACGGCGGGCGTCATTGCGCCGCCACCCGTGATCTATAGCGGTGCGCTGGCGCTCGGCTATGTTCTGCATCGTTTCATGCCCATCCACCTGCTTCCCAGGCGATCGGGATCGCTACGGCACGTGCTGGGGATAGTGTTGATCGCGGCTGGCCTGCTGCAGGCGCTCTGGGCAGCCTTGACCATGTTCAAGTCAGGGAACAACCCGGAACCGAGCCACCCCGTCGTCTCACTGGTGCAAGCAGGCCCCTTCCGCTTTAGCCGCAATCCGATCTACCTCGCGCTGACCATCTGCTATCTCGGCATGACTTTGCTGTTGGGTACGCTCTGGCACCTGATCTTGCTGCCGGGGCTCCTGTCGGTCATGCAGTGGGGCGTGGTGCGACGCGAAGAGGAGTATCTGATGCGCCGCTTCGGCGAGAGCTATCGGGAGTACAGCGCACAAGTGCGCCGCTGGCTGTAGGGGTCCGCTGGTTGGACTCGGGGATCGGAGGGCGATTGTCGGAGAATGGCGGCGTCAGTGGCGGGTGGAATAGGGGAGTCCGGCCTGAATCTGCCGTTCGGAGGTGGGCCGCACCAGGTAGTGAAGCGTGATGGCGCCGAGCGTGATCTGATCGCCGTCGCGCAGGATGGCCGACCGGACCGGGCTGCCGTTGATGCGCGTGCCGTTGCGGCTCTCGCGATCGACCAGCTCGTGTCGACCGTCGGGGCGTTGCGTGATCTCGGCGTGGTAGGCGGAGACGGTGGGGTGATCCAGCACCACGTCGTTGTTGGGGTAGCGTCCGATGCGCACCCGTGGCTGGTTCAGCGCCACGCTCTTGCCGGCCACGATCAGCCGTGGCGCGTTGTCTTCCCCTTTGGGGATGAAATCGAAGCGTACGAGCCGCTCCCAGAAGCCGTCCATCACGTCGACGACGTCGGGAGCGTAAAGGGCGACCGGAACCGCCAGGACGAAGAAGAAGGCAGCACCCGAGACGTAGCCAAGCGGATCGATCTCTTCAAGCTGAGCACGACGATAGAGCCAGACGAGCTCGCCGGCCCAAACGATGACACCCAGGAATATGAAGATGGTCAGCACTGTGTGCCCGCTCATGCCTTTCTCCCTTCCTGCCGGTGAAGGGCAGTATAACGTCAATTGTATCGATCGTCGCGCCTTCGTGACCGCATGACAACGGTCGGGCGCGGACTCTCTGTCACAGTATGCTTGAATCGGCGTCAGATCGGCGGACGCGAGCGCGCGAATTGCAGAGGAGGCCGGAGTATGGACGACCGAGATCGGGCCGAAATCCTCGCGGAGATCCTGCGAGAGCGCATGCCCACTGTCCGTCACATCATCGACGAGTGGAGTGTGCCCGAATCAGATGCGGTCAACTACGCGCAGATCAAAGATCTGATCTGGCAGATCGCCGCGCCATTGGGCCTCTCGATGCTGGGGTTCAGTGTGTCGGAGCGCGCCCGCATGGAAGACCCGGGCGACATCGACCTGATGCAAGAGCGAGCCCTCTTCGCCGGCGCCGGTGAGGAGTCGGGTGCGCTACTCGAGCGATTCCTCTCGGTCGCTCACGGGCTCCGCTTCTAACGGGGCAGCGATTGGAGAGTCGACGCTCGTTGCGTCCTCCTGAGGCTCTTCAGGTTCCTCTTCTTCCTCACAACGTTCCACCAGCAGTCGAATCGACGTGATGACGCCCTGCTCATTGGCGGGCGTGGCTTCCAGGCGCGCGATCGCGCGCAAGAACTCCTGGGCGACGATCTCTCCTCGCTGATGGTAGGGCGCGTTGGAGACGTTGTGCCAGGCATCGGCCAGGCACACGAGGAGTGTGCGCGCGTGCTGGGGCGTCAGTTCGTTTACGAGCATGGCCAATGTGGCCCTGGCGGCCTCATCCGATTTGGGATGTCCGATGAAGGTCACTGAGAGGCCGAAGATGGCCGGCACGCCGATGTCGGCGGGCACTCGGCCGACCAGGAGACGCAGCAGCTCGCGTTGATCCAAACGCACGACGTCCCAGAAGAGGGGAGAGTAGCGCAGGAAGGCGCGACGATAGTCTGTTTCTTCAGACGGACCGCTGAAATACGTGGTCCACTGCCGCGCGCGCTCGTCGCGTAGCTCCGCGGTCGTGGGAAGCTCGGCGGATTTTTCCTGCCGCGGCCGGCCGAAAATCGGCACAGTCGACGTCCTGCTCTCCTCGGATCGCGCACTTCACGCGATCATCTCTGACGTTGCCGCATAACGATAACAGACCAGCCCCACCGATGCCGCGACGTGCCGTCGATGACGGGCACCGGAAACACGTGCGAGATCGAAGCGGCGCAGATCGTCTCGCACGAAGTGCATCATTGAGCGCGCTTGCAATTCGGGGTCAGACCGGCTCTTCGATGAGGGCATGTTGATGCATGCGTACTGAGCGATGGACAAGCTGTAGTCCCAGGCTGAGCGGAATGACCAGGAGAAAGCCGGCGATCAACGGGGTCACCGGCTTGATCTCATACAGCCAACCCGCCACGAACGGCGCCAGGGCGAAGCCGGTCCCACCCATGATCTCGGCCAGAGCGAAGGCGCGCTGCCGGTAGCGCTCGTCGACGATCTCGCCGAAGGCCGCTGAGAAGAGGGACCAGGCGACTGGGTAGCCGCCGCGTAGGACGTAGGCGATGGCCAACAGGAAGATCGAGTTCCCCACGATCAGCAGACCCAGCATCACGCCCACCGAAACGATGGCCAGACCGATGGCCAGCAGTGGCTGATCGAAGGGGCGTACCCGGCTGATCATGAGCCAGATGCCGATGCTTCCGACGGCCGAGGCTGAGCCAAGGATGCCGATCGTACCGGTGTCGATCCCACGCACATCTTGCAGGAAGTTCGGGACCAGCGTCACGCCCAATGTGAGGGTGAAGATGGTTGCCATCTCCAGCAGGCACAGAAGCAGGATCGGCCGCTGAGAGATCGTCGAGCGATAGGTGAGTGGCGGTCCCGAATGCTGTTGGATCGGCCGTGGCGTGATGGTCGAGAAGACGCTGACCGCCACTGCCGTGAAGCCCGCTGCTACGAACAGGATGGCGCGCAGCCCGAAGAGATCGGCGACGATCCCGCCGATAGCCGGAGTCGCGAGCAAGGCTATGGCCGGTCCCACGGTGTAGATCAGGGTGAAGGCGCGCGTGCGCTGCCGTCCCGATCCGGCGGCTTCAGCGATGGTGCTCGAGATACTGGGGAAGGCGATGTTGCCGACCGCCATGATCATTCCCATGGGGATCAGCTGCCACCAGCTTTGCGCCACGCCGTAGAGGAACATGCTGAAGGCCGTCATCATGCGGGCGCCGACGATGAGACGGCGCGGCGGGATGCGGTCGCTGGCGATGCCGCTCGGCATGAGAGCGAAGAGGCGCAGCACGCCCATCAGCCCCAGAACCACGCCGATCTGTGCCGGGTTGGCGCCGAGCGCCGCGATATAGAGGGGCCAGAGCGTCTGATAAACGCCGAAGGCCCCCTCGTTGAATGACATGGCGACGAAGATTCGGGTATTGTCCCGACTGAGCCCCAAACTTGGCTTTTTCACCCACGTTGCCTTCACCACGCGCCGACCAGACGCGATAGTATAGCGGCTGTTCGATCGCGATGCCGCGATTTTCCGCAGGGTGTGATTTCTGGGCACAGCCAGACTCCAGGGTCTGGCTGTGAAGTGCCCGAGGGGTCATAATGGCTCTGCGTTCGAAACCGTGCATAAGGGGAATGAGGAAGCCTGATGATCGACCTTGTGAGTGATACCGCGACCCGTCCGTCGGCCGAAATGCGCCGCTACATGGCCGACGCTCCGGTCGGCGACGAGCAGATTCGGGAGGACCCGAGCGTCAACCGCCTGCAAGAGATGGTGGCCGAGATCACCGGCAAAGAAGAGGCCCTCTTCCTGCCCTCGGGAACCATGTGCAACGCCATCGGCATTAAGGTGCACACGCAGCCCGGTGATCGCATCGTGCTCGAGCGCTACGCCCATCCCTTCACCTCTGAGGCGGGTGGCCCCGGCTTGCTGGCCGGCGTCATGACCATGCTGATCGAGGGAGACCGCGGCGTCTACACGGCCGAGCAGCTCGAAGAAGCGATGCCGTCCTACTCGTACCACTCGGCGCCCACCACGTTGGTGCTCATCGAGAACACCCACAATCGTGGCAGCGGCAAGATCTGGCCCCTGGAGGGGGTCAACTCGGTAGCTGACACCGCGCATCGGCTCGGCGCAAAGACGCACATGGACGGCGCTCGGCTCATGAATGCCGCCGTGGCCAGCGGGATCCCGGCCAGCAAATGGGCCGAGAAGATGGATACCGTCTGGATCGACCTCTCCAAGGGGCTCGGCGCGCCCGTCGGCGGCGTGCTGGCAGGCGATCACGAGACGATGGAGCGGGCGCGTCGCTACAAGCACATGTTCGGCGGCGCCATGCGCCAGGCGGGCATCATCGCCGCGGGCGGCGTCTACGCTCTGGAGCACAACGTCGACCGCCTGGCTGAAGATCATGAGAACGCCAAGCGCCTGGCTCGCGGCCTGGCCGAGATTCCAGGTATCGGCATTGACCCGAACGACATCGAGACCAACCTGGTCTATTTCGACGTCGGCGAGACCGGCAAGACGGCGGCCGAGATCACTTCAGCGATGAAGGAGAAGGGCGTGCGCATGGGCGCCGTCGGCAAGCATCGCATCCGCGCCGTCACGCACCTCGACGTCTCGCGTGATGAGATCGATCAGGCGTTGCAGACAGTGGCGGAAGTCGTCGTCGGCCGCAGCGCCTAACGCGCAACCAGTCGGATCCACGCATTGACATAACCGCCGGATAGAATTCGTCCGGCGGTTTCATTTAACCTGACGCATCGACGCTGGTCATCGTCGACCGCTCTGCCTCCGACGCGGACGGGTCGAGGGTGCGCAGCGTCGGGCTCAGCGCCACCCAGATCGTCGTGACTGTCAGCCCCACGGCGATGACGATCAGCATCGTCCGCAGACCGGCCGCCTGGATCACGAAGCCAGCGGTCAGCATCCCAAGTGGCATGGCGATCCAGGCGGTGGCCATGATGATGCCGAAGAGTCGCCCGCGCATCGCCGGCGGCGTCCGTTCCTGAAAGATCGTCATCAGCATCGGATTGAGTGGCCCCGAGGAGATGCCGATGGCGACCATGATCGCCGTGGTGATGACGAGACTGGGTGTCATCGTCAGGATCCAGAACGGGATCATCGAGAGGATGAACGCGCCGACGAAAATCAGCCGGCGTGAGACGCGATGGCCGATCGCGCCGTAGAGCAGGATGCTCACCAGTGATCCACCGCCAAAGCCTGCCAGCATGATGCCCAGGGAGACCGCGTTTCCGAAGATGTCGCGAGCGTAAACCGGAAAGACCACGTCGAAGAGAGGCGCGGTGATGAAATTACTCACCGCCAGGACGACCAACAGGGCGAGGACCAGCTGATCGCGTCGGATAAAGCGCAACGACTCGCGTAGCTGGCCGAAATAGCTCTCGTTTCCTTCCGTGGGAGCTGCTCGCGGGGCCGGTTTTGGGATGGCGAGCGCCAGCACGATGGCCGAGAAGATGAAGCTCCCGGCATCCACCCAGAGAACGTTGGCGGCTGAGAGAAGCGCGATCAGCAGTCCGGCCACCGGTGGACCGAAGAGCATCGACGAGCGCTGGATGCCGTTATAGGCGGCATTGGCGCGCTCGAGCGGCATGCCGGCCAGCTCCACCAGGTCGGGCAGCAAGCTCTGCCGGGCGGTGCTGCCTGGGGAATTGAAGAGCATCGTCAGGAAGACGATGAGAAGGAGCTCCCAGAACTGGATGCCGATGGTCCGGTTGAGGATCGGTATCATGGCGATCGCCGCGCCACTGGCGATGTCGGAAAGGATGCTCATGCGCTTGAAGCCAACGCGGTCGACGATGGTGCCGCCGAAGATCCCGGCGATGATCGTCGAAACAGTCGAAATGGCCGCCACCAATCCGGTCTTCGAGGCGCTGCCCGTGGTCTGCAACACGAACCAGGGAACCGCGACCAGAGCGACCACGTCGCCGATATTGGAGACGGCATTGGCGACGAGCAATGTCCAGAGTGGCAGACGGCGCGTGGCTGACGCGGACAATTCACCCTCTTCCTGGTGATTGGGGACGCCCGAGTGGATCGCGATAAATGGACTTGGTCTCCGAACAGGCTACCGATTGTAAAGATCAAGGACAAGACGGCCGGGAATGAAAGAGGCGACCGGCTCGCAGTGAGCCGATCGCCTCGACTGTCCTCTTAAGATGGGTCGCTGGGCGCATTGCCGCTACGGCGAGCGCACCTCGACCCAGTTGTTCTGATTGAGCTTCAACGCCTGGAAGGTGTTGTAGGAAAGCTCGATGACCCAGTGCGCTTGCCAGCTTGCCAGGTCCTGGCTGGCGACCGTGTCACCCACCGTGCACCAGAGCGTCACTCCGTTGGCGGTGAGCTGGATGCGCTGCCCGGGGATATATCCCGGATGGACGCAGTAGTAGCCGTTCGGATCGAGCGACCAACCTGCCGCGGCCTGACCCCAGCTGGAGTACTTTCTGAGCGTGTTGTCCCACCACCCGGTCGTGTAGCTTGGTGAGTAGAACGCCGCATGGCCTGTTCCGAGCAGACTGAGCTTCTGGGCGGCGAGCGTCACCAGTGGCTGCTTGAGATCGGAGATCAACGTTCCCTGGGTTCCCAGCACGCCATTGACGAAGTCGTTAAGCGCGGGATCCTGCCAGTTCGGATTGGCCGAACCGGTGAAGTAGACCGCCAGAACGGCGCGCCAGTCGCTGTTGCCCTGATGAAGCTCGGAAAGCTTCTTGGCGGCGTAGTTGGCGTTCACCAGAGGATCGAGCGGATAGGCTTCGTCCCCCATGTAGTCGCTCCGCACACCGAAGTATCCCTCGCGACCGTCGTTCGACTGGAAGAGCGGGTTGTAACCGCTCGACACTTTGGCGACGGCAGCCAGCAAATACGGATCGATACCGTACTGCGCGGCTTTATTGGTGATGATCTCGCCCCACGGGACCTGACTCGCCAGAGCGTCGAGATTCGCGTCAGTCGGCTCGGTCAACCCGTGCCAGGCACGGTACTGCAGACCGACGTTGCCCGACTCAACCTGCCAGTTCGCCGGGTTGTCCGGCGTATAGGTAAGGACGCGGCGTTCGAAGGCTTGCATCAAGATGCGCTTCTGCTTGCCACCGACCATCGAATCGACCCAGAAAGGCTCCGTCAGCGGATGTCCCACCAGGTACTGCTGAGACACTGTCTGACTCGAGAGCCAGTCGACAAAGATTTTGGGGATGTTGTGACCCGTTTGGTCGTCATAACTCGACAGGGCCACGTTGCTGTTGCTGACGGCGCCCGCCTGGACGGTGCCATCGGCGCCGAGCAGTGACGTGACGTTCTGCCCGGATAGATTAGCGCTTCGATTCGCGTCGATATTTGTCCCGACGGAAGCGACGGACGCGAGTGCCGCGAACGTCGGCGCGACGGAGTTGTTCGTGATGTCGCCAACGACGGGGATGTAGGCTGGCTCCGACTTGACGAACGAGTTATTGCCGACCTGAATCTGGCCCGCGATCAGATCGCGCACCAAGAGCCCGGCGGTGACATACCAGTTTGACTGGGGATCCCGATTCGGATCGGTGATCTCCATACGGGCCTTATCGAAGTAAAAGACGGATCGATATCCATTGGGCGAGTCTTGATATGGCTCACGAGTCATGGCGCGCATCGCCGGACCCCACAGCCACGCCCCGCTCTGGCCGGTTCTCACCGCCGGACCATCAGCGTGGGCCCACAGCTCTGCGACGGCTGTTGGTGCCGATTGTGGATCAAGACTGAGTTCGTTCCCGAGGACGGTGGCTGGTGCGACGAGCATCGTCATTATGGCGACGATCCCGCCGAGCAGAATCCACCTCTTCAATGATTCCCTCCCTCGCCACGTGCCGCTCCGTAGGCGTATGCGAAACGCAGTGCTACCACGGGTACGCGCGAGACAACGCCTGTAGGGAAATCCCCGCATTTCCACAACATGCGTCCGGTTCAGTTGCGAACCGGTATGGTCTGCATTCGCGTAACCAAGCCCAGCGGCGGGCCGCGCATATCCTACAGGTGTATTTCACGAATTACAAGGAAATGAAGGAATTGGCAGGTTCTGTGACGGAGTGACACCGAAAACGGCTCTGAAATGCGGCGTACGAACGCTGAAGCGTAAGTGACTGATGGTCACCTTTGCGCATGGTCGTGTGGATGACAGTTCGTTAATGGATTCTCTGCTCGTCTTGCGCTAGTCCATAGGGCCAATTTCGTATCAGACTTGCGCGCTCTGCCACGAGCAGATGAGAATCCACCCGCGAGAATTTCGCTATCCTACAACGCCACGAAGTGCCGCATCGCCGCGCAACGGCGACGTTTTTGTGTGCGTCGCGACGCGTTTCGCCACGCGTGAGGCAATACATGCGCAACTTAGGTGCCGCGGCGTGTATTCTGCTGGCAGATGCGGAGAAGAGCGGTGACGGAAATACTGAACCAAAACTCGGGAGGGGAGAGAATGACGCGTCTGACGGAGACGGATATTGCCCGAGAGCTCGCGCAGCTTCAAGGCTGGCAGGTGGAAAATGATGCCCTGCACAAAGAATTTCGCTTCAAAACCTTCGCCGGGGCCATGAAGTTCATCAATCAGGTGGCCGACATAGCGCGTTCGCAGCGTCATCATCCGGAGATCTGGAACAGCTACAACCAGGTGCGGATCACGTTGACGACCCACGATGAGGGCGGCATCAGCGACAAGGATGTGGTGTTCGCCCGCGCCGTCGAGGATTCGCGTAACCCCTCATGAGCGCCGCGTAACGACGTTGGCGAAACGGACCGATTGCGCAACAGACGCTGTACAGCTCACCCGCATGCACATCTACCTCGACACACATGTCCGATAAGCTCTCGAAGTGGGAACAGCTACTTCATCCGTTGTAGGGTAATGAGAGTGGCCGGGTCAAGCTGATGGATTCGGTCGCGTAGCAGTCCTTCAACGGGTTGAAACGTGCGATCATCTCGTGTGCTACGTGGAACGTGCTGACGCCGCCAGCCTAGAAGTGAGACGAGATCAGTATGACTGAACCATGGAGTGCGGGACCTCCAGCGGTGCAGATGCGCATCGCCCGGCCGACCGACCAGCTCGACGCGGTAGTGCGCTTCTATCACGAAGGAGTTGGCCTGCCGATCATCGGATCATTCGGAGGAGAGGGCCACGAGGGCTACACCGGCGTGATGCTCGGTCTGCCCAATCATGACTACCACCTGGAGTTCACCCAGCACGAGCATGGCAGTCCCTGCCCGGCGCCGACCGAGGACAACCTGCTCGTCTTCTACGTTCCAGATCGACCTGCCATCGACGCCATCGCGACGCGTCTGGCTGAGATTGGGCTTTCCTGAAGCTGCCGCCTGAGAATCCGTATTGGGCAGGGACGCGGCGTGACGGTGGCGGACCCGGACGGCTGGCGCATCGTGCTGATGAACACCGAGGGGATCTGAGGAAGCTCATCAGTGAGCGGAGAGACCGTGACTGACAGCCAGAGCCACGACGGCGAGCAGCCCCTCGTCAATATCGTTGGGCAGAAGGTGGCCCTGGGGCCGCTGCGGCGGGATCTCATTCCGACCTACTGCCGCTGGCGCAACGATCTCTCGACGAGTCGCACCCTCGGCCTCTCATGGCCGATGACGATGCAACAGGAAGAAGACAGCTTCGAGCGGTCGCAATCGGCGAGTCAGCGCATCGACTTCACGGTCTATGAGGTTGCTTCGATGCGACCGATCGGCATGACCTCGCTGCTTGGCGTCGATGAGCGACACAGCCGGGCTGATTTCGGCATCATCATCGGCGAGGCGAACGCGCGTGGCAAAGGGTATGGGACCGAGGCGACGTCGCTGACACTGGACTACGCGTTCAACGCCCTGGGGTTGGCGAACGTGATGCTGACGGTCTACGAATTCAATCGCGCCGGGATCGCGGCGTATCACCGCGCCGGATTCAAAGACATCGGGCGGCGCCGTCACTGTAGCCGTCTCGGCACACGGCTTTGGGATCTCGTTTACATGGACTGTGTGGCTGAGGAGTTTGAGAGCCCTGTTTTGGCGAAGCAATTCATTCCGCAAGGGGAGCAGTGATCAGCCGCTGATAGCGTCAGGCTGGCTGCGATCGTCCATCTCAGTCATCGAATGCTGTGTGCCAGTTCCTCGATCGCCTCGAGGGTGACGGCCTTGACCACCCGGTCCGCCTGAGCCAGGAGCTCCGGATGGCCGCCACGATCGACGGCAAGACAGCGCATACCGGCGGCGACCGCTGACGCGACCCCAGCCGGGGCGTCCTCGATCACCAGACATTGCTCGGGCAGCAGTCCCAGACGCTGGGCACCCAACAGATAGGGCGCGGGATCGGGCTTGCCGATCGGAACGTCGTCGCCGCCGACGGTGACGTCGAGCAGAGGGCCGAGTGCGAAGCGTTCCACCACCGCGTCCACCTCACTATTCCGTCCGCCGGAGACGATCGCCAGCCGGTAGCCATGCTCGTAGGCCGCGTGCACGGCGTCGATGGCGTCGCGAAACGGGCGTACGTCGGTAGGAAAGCGGTGCGCATACTCCGCCGCGTTGGCGTCGACCAGGTCCGTGATCGACACATCGGTTCGTCCCACCGCGGTCAGGTAATCGAGAAAGCCGCTGTAGTCGGTGCGGCCATAGAAGTAGCGGGCGAAGACGTCTGGAGTGACCGGTGGCAGTCCGTAGCGCCGTGCGACCACATCGGTCGCCACCTGATGGACTGGCTCGCTGTCGATCAAGACGCCGTCCATATCGAAGATGATGGCGGTGACGTCACGTGTCGTATCGCGTTCAGCCATCGCGAAGCCTCCGGAAGTTGATCCAGCCCTGGAAAGCGACGTGTCGCAACAGCCTGCCGGGGATGCGCCGGTGCGTCTCCGGCGGCCGAAAGAGGGCGAAGCGACGATCCTCGATGCCCAGCATGCGTTGGGCCAGTAAATAGCCGAAGAAGTGTGTCGGCATGACGCCGGAGCCGTTGTAGCCCGCGGCGATATAGAGGTGCTCGTCGATCTGACCGCTCACCGGCCACCAGTCGCGCGTGCGTGCCGTCAATCCGTGCCACTCGAACTCGATCGGCACACCCTCCAGCCAGGGATAGCGACGCAGCATGGTGTCCATGCCCGCCTTGCGTGAATGGTTGTCGATCTCCCAGTCGGGCGCTTCATAGGCTCGGTGTCCCAGGATGTGGCGGAAGAAGAAGCGCCGGTCCGGCGTGGAGCGCACGGTGTTGGTGGCGTAGCCGCCCACCTCGAAGCGGAGCGGCCAGCGCTCAAGCCCGCTCATCTCCCATTCGCTCGGCGTCAGCGGACGCGTCACCATGACTCGATGGTGCATGGTGAGGAGCAGGTCCTGGGCGATGCCGAGCTGCTGCGTGTAGGCGTTGGTCGCCAGTGCGACGTCACGTGCCCGAACCCGGCCGTGCGGCGTGGTCAGCGTCAGCGGCGCTGTGCGATCGATGGAGAGGACCGCCGAATGCTCGTAGAGCTCCACCCCGGCTCGTGCGCAGGCTTGAATGAGCCCGGCCACCAGCTTGCCAGGATGGACCGAGTTGGTGGTGGTGATGTCAGCCGCGACGTAGAAGCGTGAGCCGATCTCGCGCACCAGTTTCTCGCCCACGAGATCGGGATTCGTCCCTCGCGGCGGCCGGTGGTGCAGATAGATGGCCGGCTCCGACTCGCGCAGATCGAAGTCGATCTCCTCTTTGGCGGCGAAGCGCTTGAGCAGGTCGTACGCCGCACGCGACTCGGCACTCGGGTCCTGTCCGCGGAAGCGGGGCGCCACCGCGCCGGAATTGCGCGAGCTGGAGCCGGAGCCGAGACGTTGCGACTCGAGCAGGGCCACGCGCAGCGATGGATCGCCGGTCTTGAGGTAATAGGCGATCGCCAGCCCGGTAAAGCCGCCGCCGACCACCGCTACGTCGACCTCGACGTCGTCATGCAAGGGCGCGAAGTGGGGCGGATCGGGAATGGTGGCCATCCAGTAGCTGGTGGTGCGCTCGGGTTCCGCCAGGATCGAAGGGTGGTGCAGGTGAAGCCGCTTCATCGCCAGCGGGATCGCCGCGATGGCCGAGCTCACCCCAGCCCAGCGGACCCAGCGTCGAGACGTCATGCGGTTCTCTCCCCAACTCTCCGGAGATCTGCTCCGCCCGCGTTCGGGTGGAGCGCGTCAGGTGTGAACTCTAGTGAGCCTCGAGCATTCGCGCCACCTGTACTCTGGTCAGCTGATCGCGGGCGACCAGGTCGCGTAGACAGGTGTGCTCCAGGCGAGCTCTCCATCGGATTGAGTCAGCCAGATCCAATACGGGTTGAGTCCGTCGACCGGCGAAACGTCGCGCCAGGTGAATGAGACGTCGTTCGGGCCGGAACGGTGCGCCAGCCGTCGCACGACCACCTGCTGCTCCAGGCCCGGACCAGGATGCTCGTTCGGTCCGTCGGTCAGGTCGGAGAGCGTGCAGCTGAAGCGCATGGTGGGTGAGTCGAACTCAAGCCGCGTCGCGTCATCGCCATCGAGCTCGACGATCACGCCGTCCCAGTCGCCGCAGGTGTGGCTGCGCCATCTGACGCGCGTCAGCATCCCAATCGATCACGCCGTCGCGCGGGTTGTCGATGGCGTAGTTCTCGACCGAGGTGATCCGACCGTTCCAGACCGTCAATCCGCCGGTCCAATCCAGATCACGCGTGCGATCCCGGTTGCGGGCGCCGCGCCAGGCGAAGCGCACGCGCCAGGGCTCGCCCGGCTGTGGCTCGGGCATCGACGAGTGGGTGTAGACCGTCTCCTGTCCGCGCCGCAGCTCGATGGTGTCGATCGGTGCCGTGCCGAGCGCGCGGACCGCGATCTCGGGTGTGCCGCTCAGCTTCGGCTCGGAGCCCATGGGATGACCGTCAACCGTCACATCCAGGATGATGCGCGGGCCGCTGGTGCCGTAGCAGCGCCGGGCTTTGAGCGCCTCCCAGATGCCCTCACGCGTGAGCTCACCGGCCAGGTAGGCGGTGAGGCCGCCACGCACACCATGATGCGCCAGCGTCGACGCGCTCCAGCCGGGTCGGCCACTGTGATCGTCGGAGCCGCCGATGAAGGCGACGCGCATGCTTCGCTCCAGTGCCTCACGAGCGAACCACTCGAAACGGCCCCACTGCGAAGCGATCTCGATGGCTGGCTCGAGCGTCGCGTCGTGATAGTCCAGACTGGCGCGTCGACCACCGATGTGGGGCGTGATGATCACGTCGTCGCGACCGGCATTGGCGGTGTAGAGCCGGTCGATGGGGTAGCAGTCGGTTTCGACGTCGCTCTTGTCGTCGACTTCGGTGTGGCTGGAGCGGCGGATCGGGCCGTCGCCGAGGTAGTAGACGTTGTGGTCGCCGCCGGCTGGCGTATTGCCCGACCATTCGTAGCCATGAAAGGTGACGAAGCGCCCCGGCTCATAGAATTGCTCGGCGTTCTCGCGTAGCTGCTGGTAGACCTCGGCCGTGATCTGGAAGTCGTTGCCGGAGTGGGCGGTGGCGTCGACCGCGGCGACATCTCGCGCGTAGCGGAAATACTCGTCAATCGAGCCAGTTCCGACCGTTTCCTCGGTCTGTCCGTGCAGATCGGCCCAGTAACTGCGGTGCGACGGCGCCTCATCATGGCAGCGGATCGGGTTGCTGGTCGCGCTCAGCCCGGCGTCATCCGTCACCGTGACGCGCAGCACTCCGGATCCCTGATAGCGCAGGTTCTCGAAGCGATGCACCCCGGCGTCCTGCTCGCTGAAGGTGAAGCTGGAGGGGGCGCCATCGGGTACGTCGCCGGAGAAGCGGATCGTGCCGCGAGTAATTGGGATCGGGATTGCCCCAGGCGTCCAGCGCACGTACCTGCAGCCAGCTTTGCTCGCCCGCGACCACGTCGCTCGGTGCGACGCTTACGAGCTGCGTGGCGCGGCCGCCGATGATCGGGAAGCCGAGGTCGGCCACATGCTCGTAGAGTCCGGTGCCGAACGGATCGATCTGCAGCTTGAAGTGGAAGAAGGTCTGCGGGTAGGTCTGGGCACGCATGCCGGGTCCGCCGGAGAGCGTGTCGCCGAGGACGATCCTGACGCGGTCTCCGCGTGCCAGCGCGCCGCTGGTGACGCCGACGGTGATCGTCTTGGTCCAGGGGCGGATGCCACCGAGCGCGTAGTTGGGCGTGAGCGTGACCGGGCGCGAGGCGTGTGCCGTGACGTAGTTCTCGGCTTGCGGGTCGCTAAACTGCGGCGTGGCCCAGTCGGTGACGCTGCGAAAGGCGAGGCGGATGCGCCCGCCATCGTCGATGCCGGAGACGCCAACCGTATACTCGACGATCCACGTTCCATGCTGTGCGGATACCACCGGCTCTTCAGGCGTGATCGTACCGCTGCCGCGCCAGTCAGGCTGACTCCAGACCACCTCTACCCCCAGCCTTTGCTGCATGTGCTGATTGCTTGTTTGCCGGCAGTCTACAGCAGGCGACGTGGACTGTCGTCTGGGCATATGCGATGGATGCCGCCGCGAAGAGGACGCGGCGCGAGCTCACGGCGTTGAGGTCGTGGGGATCACCGATGCGGCTGGAAGAGCTCCACCGGATTGCCGGAGGGATCCTCAACCAGGATCTGGCGGCCGCCGATGCCGTTGACGATCTCGTTGCGGAACGTGACTCCGGCCTGGCGTAGCGACTCGACGGTGGCGTCCAGGTCGTCGACTTCTATTTCGAAGCGATTCCAGCCTCCCGGCTCCGGCACGCGGCCGTCCGGCATCGACTGGGAGCCGCCGCCCTGACCGCCGGGGGCGCTCAGAAGCAGGCGCAGATCGCCTCGAAAGAGCATGGCGAAATTGGGAGCCGGATGCATCTCCACGCGAAATCCGAGCTGCGTGGAGTAGAAATCGATGGCGGCGTCCACATCGCGGACGATATAGCGGACCGAAACGATAGCCATGCTCGGGCACTCCTCGTGTGGATTCTCTGTTCGTCGTCAGGCTCACGATAGTAGCTGACGGATGTGGTGTCAATTTGTTGGTTACTCCCCGACACGCGACATCCCACCGTTGAAGCCCTATCCGCTGACGCAAGAATGCAATCACGATAGCCGAGTGCGGCTTCGTTCCGACACCCGGCTACCAGCAAGCGTCTCGTTATCGTGGTTGCGCTAGGAGCCACTCGGCTTAATGTTCTGGTTGACGCGGAAGAGGTTTCCCGGGTCATACTTGGCCTTGATCTGGGCGAGACGGTCGTAGTGGCCACGATACGCCGCCCGCACGCGGTCGCCGCCCTCGTCCATCATCATGTTGACGTAGCCACCGCCGGCCGAATAGGGATGCAAGGCTTCCCAGGTCTCACGTGCCCAGCCGATGATCTCGTCATTTTCTGCTGGGTCCGGAGTAAATCCCGCGGTCACCTGGGTCCAGTGGGCGTCCCGATAGCTCCATGCCGTCGCATCCAGTGCGACCCGGCTCGCGGCTCCGTCGATGGGGTGGAATCCAATGTTTGAGGGCCCGACCGGCTTGCGGTCGGCAGACGCACGATAGAGCGCGAGCGCCTCATCGTTAAGATCGTTGACGAAGTCGGCCTTCCAGTACGTCTGAAGACCCGGCGGGTAGACTGAATCGAACATGCTTTGGAGGACTGGAAACGGCATCGGGCCAACCCAGTCGAGCGCCGGTGGACCGAACTGCGTCCGAATCGGGGCGAAGACCTCGTCCGCCTGCTCCAATGGACCACTCCAGCACCAGACGATGGCGCACATCGTCTGGTTGTGCAGGGCGTCGGGGAAGGGCGGTCCCGGCGGCACCGTTATCGCCATCAGGGTTCCGTTGAGGTGATCGGGCGAAGCTGGCTGGAACTCGTTGTACCAGCGCAGCACATCCTCCATCTGGTCAACGTGCCAGAGCATCGGACCAGCGTAGACCGTGCTGACCGGATGGGCGCGGAAGAGGAACGATGTCACAACGCCGAAGTTGCCACCGCCACCGCGAATGGCCCAGAAGAGGTCCGGATGCTGCTCGGAGTTGGCGGTCACTATGCGGCCGTCGGCGAGCACCATGTCGACCTCGAGCAGGTTGTCGATCGAGAGGCCGTACGGTCGCGTCAGATGCCCCATCCCACCGCCGAGTGTCAAGCCGCCGACGCCCGTCGTGGAGGCAATCCCTAGCGGGACGGCCAGACCGTAGGCGTGGGTGGCGTGGTCCACGTCCCCCAAAGTGCAGCCACCTTCAACGCGTGCGGTTCGAGCCGCTGGATCGACGCGAACCGAGCGCATACGGGACAGGTCGATGACGAGCCCGTCATCGCAGGTGCCGAGGCCGGGTCCGTTGTGCCCGCCACCGCGGATAGCGAGCAGAACGTCGTGCTCGCGCGCGAAGTTGACCGAGGCGACGACGTCGGCCACGTCGACACAGCGGGCGATCAGCGCAGGGCGCTTGTCGATCATGCCGTTGTGGACTTTCCGTGCAGTCTCGTAGTCTGGATCGCCGGGACGAATCAACTGGCCACGCAACGTGTCCTGGAAGGCCCGGACTGCGGCGTCATCGAACGCCGGGCTCGAGATGGGCGTTTTGTCGATGGTGACCATGAGCTTCCCCTCCTTTCGGGGCGATGGGCTGTCTTTCAATCTCTGAGACTACGTCTACTCTAGGTGCGCGGGGGACACAGAACATCGTTAGGATTGACGATATTCGGCCGCGTCGATACGGAACACCGGGCTTGGTTTCTGCTTACTCCTGCCGTTCTAGGCCGACCTCGATGGCCCAGGTGGCGATCTGGGTGCGTGAGGTGAATTGAAGCTTGTCGAGGATGTGGCCGACATGGGTGGCGGCGGTCCGCTCGCTGACGAAGAGCCTGTCGGCGATGTCGCGGTTGGACAGTCCCTCGGCGACGAGGGCGGCAACCTGGCGTTCGCGCGCCGTCAAACCTCCGAACGCTTGCTTGGCGGCGCGACGCTGGGTCGCCTTGCGTGGCGCCGGCATGAGCGCAGCCGTCTTGCACAGAAACGCGCAGCGCAGGTCGGGGTCGGGAACGCGCGAGGCCAGCTCGGCGATGACGGCCCGAGCGTCGGAGAAGGCGATATCGGCCTCATCGTAGCGGCGCTGTTTGCGATAGAGATGGCCGAGCGCGACCAGGGCGCGCCAGAGAAAGGGACGGCGTCCAGTTACTTCGGCGCCAGATCTACTTGCGAGGAGTGCTGCCTCCGCCTCGTCGAACTGTTCGAGTTGCGTGAGGGCCTGGCCGCGGATCCTGGCCAGCCGTGGCACCTGCCGTTCTTCGGTGACGCCTGGTGCGGTCGCGATGAGCTCATCGACGATACGTAGCGAGTCGGAGGCGTCGCCGCGTGCCAGAAGAACCTCTGCAAAGACCATCCAGCAATTGCGCTCGCTCATGCTGGACATCGCAATTGGTCGCAGATTGGCGGAGTCGATCAGGGCGATGGCAGCATCCAGGTCCTGGTCAAGGAGGTAAGCGTTGCCGAGCACATGGATGGACACCAGTTCAAACCAGCGAGTGCCAATATCTCGCGTCTCGACGAGGTTTGGTTCCAGGCACTGCTTGGCCCGCTCAGCTGCGAGGAGATCGACGTAGAGTGCACCGAGCCCGCATGTGGCACCGACCTTCCATTGCCGATGGCCGATCTCCTGCGCAATCGGGATGCTGACCTGGTAGTAGTCGATGGCGCGATCGTAGTGCCCCAGTGCTCCAACGTAGTTGCCGAGTGCCTGGTGAGCGAAGGCCTCACCCGCACGCCAGTCGATCGCGCGCGCGATTCTGATGGCAAGCTCGCCATATTGGAGCGTCTCATCGACATCAAGCGGAGGGGTCATTGCCGCATCGGTCAGAAAGCTACCGCCCGTAACCGTCTGAGAAAAAGCAGTTTCGGCCAACCCCTTGCGATTGTCGGTCTCTCGATACAGGCCCATCGCGCGCCGGAAAAATTCGGCGCCTCGCGGATGGTCACCGGCCATGACATAGTCGGCGCCGAGAAGGCATAGGGTGTTGGCAACATCGTTTTTGTCGTCGATCTCGTCTACGATCTCGAGCGCCTCCTGGTGATAGGGGAGGCCCTCACTCGGTCTTGCCACGTTTGTGTACCAGTTGCCGACACGATTAAGACTCTGAGCCAGTGCCGACGGATCGTCCAACGCCCGGGAAAGGGAAAGGGCTTGCTGGCAATAGGCGCCGCACTGCTCGTAGTCTCGTGAAGCCCAGAGGAGCCCGAGGTCGATCAACGCCTGCCATGCGGCACGTTGGTCGTTGATCTGACGCGCGATAGCGAGCGAGGATTCGTAATCCGCTCGTGCACGCTCGAAGTCGCCCAGCGTGTCGTAGGCCAGACCGCGAGCCCGGTAGACCTGAGGCGACGGTGTGCGAGATAACCGCTTTGCCGCGTCCAGCGCCCGTGAGAACTGTTCGACGGCGGCATGCGAAGCGTAGAGGGCCTGGGCTCGCTCACCGGCGCGAGTGGCGTAGTCGAGAGCGTGCTGCCACTCGCCCGCCTCATAGGCGTGATGGGCGAGCTCGGCGACGTGCGCGTCGTCCTGCTTGTCGTGGATCCGCTCCAACGCGTCCAGAATCGTGCCGTGCAGCTCGCGGCGCTCGCGTCCGAGCAACGACGTGTAGATCGCCTGGCGCGTCAATGCGTGACGAAACGCGAAGCGATCAGGAGCTTCCTCGACAAGCAGTTGGGCCTGAATCAGCTCCTTGAGTTGCGAGAGGAGCTCCGGGTCGCTGTGGCCGGTCAGCGTCTGTAGCAGGGCGAAATCGCAGTGATGGCCGACCACTGACGCGAGTTGCAGAAGATGGCGGGTGTCTGGCCTGAGTCGATCAGCGCGGCGCTGGACGGCGTCCTGGACACTGCGAGGAATCGGGAGCTCGTCGAGCGACAGACGATCCCAATTCTGATCCGAAATGGAGATGTCGCCGCTGCTTACCAGCCCTTTGAGCACTTCCTCAATGAAGAATGGATTGCCGTCAGTGAGCGCGCAGAGCGTATCACGCAATCCGGAGCTGACCGGGTGAGAGCCGTCGAAGATGGCGTCAACCATCGCTCCGACCTCGTCCCGATTTAGCCGAGCGAGCGTGATTTCGGAGGCGAGGCGCTCACGGTCGATCGTCGCGAGGACGTGACCGAGCTCGGATCCGACCTCGTCATTGCGGAAGGTCATGAGGAGGAGCACGGGCACATCGCGGACACGCCGGGCCAGGTGCAGCAGTGCGTCGAGACCGGAGTCGTCGCTCCAATGGAGGTCCTCGATCACCGCAAGGACAGGCTGACGTTGGGCCAGGCGAGTGATGACGGTGGAGAAAGCCTGAATAGCCAGGCGGCGCTCCTGAGCGGGATCGAGCACGGGGGAGGGTGTCAGGCCGGGTAGCCAGCGCCGGAGTTCGGGGAGGACCTTGACCAGATCGCGTGCCTCATCGCCAAGGAGATCCGAGATGTCGGACGGCGTCAGCGGCCCGAGCAGCCCGCGCAGCAGATCCAGCAGCGGACCATAGGGGAGGACGCGGTCAGGCTCAAAGCAATGGCCCTCGACAATGCGCCAGCGTCGCTCCCGGGCCATCGTCTTGGCTTCGGCCACCAAGCGCGACTTGCCGATGCCGGCCTCGCCCGTGATGAGAACGGTCTGAACTCGTTCGGACGCGACCTGATCGAGGGCACGTCGTAGCGCCGACAGCTGGATCTCACGCCCAACGACGGTGGGACAGAGAATGGGTTGATCAAACGGCGTGGCCATGGCCGTGTCCCCATAAGCGATGTAGGCACTGCGTCGTGCCGTTCTACTCGTTGTCGGGGTACGGCCAGTATAGCGGATTCTCACGACGTGCCGCATGCGCCGGTGAATCATTGTCAAATCAAGCGGCTAGCATTACGTTGGGGCTGTGGTCGAACGTGGCTGCCGCCGCGCAGTGTCCTTATACGCTCGGCCCGCCACCTGCGTCGCCTATTTCGGTTTCCATCTCAACCAGGAGGGCGCCGAGCAGCAGGTTGAGATAGGGGATCTCCTCCGGGTTGAGCGCCCGGTTGAGGAGTCTCGCCTCGAACTCAGTCCGCTCAGCCGTCGCCGCGCTCCAGCGACGCGAGCCTTCATCGGTCAAACGGACGGGGCGCGACCGGCCGTCCTCTCCGGTGCTGGCGGGCTCGAGCAACCCGGCCTGAATCAGGCGCTCGATGCGCACGCTGATCGTGCCGGAGGTCACCCCCAGAGCCTGCATCAGCTCGGAGGGAGTCCGAACGTAGGGCTCGCCCGAGCGACGCAGCACCGACAGGGTCTCCCAGTCCCCCACCGACAGTCCATGATGCTGGGCGATGGTGGCCAGCATACGAGCCGTCTGCTGCCCCAGCCGTTTCAACCGCATGTGGATCATCTCGATCCCCGCGTCGACTCCCGGCAGCTCCGCCAGCCAACGAGCGGCGTCCCGGTCGACCGAATCCTGCTGGACATGCTCGTCGATCATGTGCAAGCTATCCCTTCCCCAGCTTCTCGCTACCTTGAGAGTCATGATAGTAGACGATCGACAATTGCGGGCGCACTACTGGAACGATCGGAGAGATCAGTGGCCACGCGCCTCGTGTAAGATGGGCGGACGACGGGTTCTTGAAGCTGCTCTGATGCGAGCCAGCCGTTCCATCATTTGAACGCAGCCGACGTAAGGGAGACGCGAGCCATGCGTGCACCGACACCCGATTCGGCGGTCATCTTGAGCGCCGCCAGAACTCCGGTCGGCAAGCTTCAGGGCGCGCTGAGCTCGGTATCCGCCGCTCAGCTCGGCGCCACTGCCATTCGGAGCGCCGTCGAGCGCGCAGGCCTGCCTGACCTCAGCCAAATCGACGAGGTTATTCTGGGAAACGTCGTCTCGGCCGGACTCGGCCAGAACATCGCCCGTCAGTGCGCGATCGGCGCCGGACTCCCTTCCAGCGTCGGTGCCATGACCGTCAACAAAGTCTGCGGGGCCAGCCTCAAGAGCGTGATGCTGGCGGCACAGGCCATTCGAGCCGGAGACGGCGACCTCTTCGTGGCCGGTGGCGTCGAGAGCATGAGCCAGGCGCCGCACCTCGTCCATGGGCGTCTGAATCAGCTGCGCTATGGCAATGTCGAGATGAAGGACGCATTGGTCGTCGACGGCCTCTGGTGCGCCTTCGAGGACTGGGCCATGGGCAACGCCGCTGAGTACATCGCCGACGAGTTCGGGATCAGTCGGGAGGAGATGGACCGCTACGCGTTCGAAAGCCAGCGCAAGGCGATCGCGGCCGTCGACGAAGGACGATTCACGCGTGAGATCGCCCCGGTGACGGTGCGAGATCGCAAAGGCCGAGAGACCAGCGTCAGCGTGGACGAATCTCCGCGCCGCGATACCTCACTGGAGGCGCTGGCCGCGCTCAAGCCGGCCTTCTCTGAGGGGGGCAGGGTAACGGCTGGGAACGCTCCCGGGCTGAACGACGCGGCCGCGGCAGTCGTGGTCGCCAGCGAAGCGAAGGCACGCGAGCTCGGCGCCGTGCCCCTGGCCCGCATCGCTGGG
The DNA here is from genome assembly GCA_963815715.1 of uncultured Chloroflexia bacterium. GTDB lineage: Bacteria > Chloroflexota > Chloroflexia > Thermomicrobiales > Thermomicrobiaceae > CALAGB01. The sequence continues at coordinate 1,343,093 of CAWFHU010000003.1, forward strand.
TATGCGCAAGCCGCCGTGGAGCCAAAGCGCATCTTCGCTGCTCCCGCGGTGGCGATTCCGCGCTTGCTCGAGCGCGTCGGCTGGACACTCGACGACGTGGACCTGATCGAGCTCAACGAGGCCTTCGCGGCGCAGGTGCTGGCCAACGGCCGCGCGCTGGCGGATAGCGGTTGGGACTGGGCGAAGGTGAACGTCAACGGGGGTGCCATCGCGCTCGGACATCCACTCGGCGCAACCGGTGCTCGCCTCCTGACCACGCTGCTGTACGCGCTCGACGCGCGCGGACTGCGGCGCGGTATCGCGGGGCTCTGTCTTGGCGGAGGTGAAGCGGTCGCGCTCGCCGTGGAGCGCATGGACTAATCTCGGCAACACTGGATGATCGGTCGCGTGTAAACAGGAGCAGCGGAGATGACCTCCGATACCAACGTCCTCGTGATCGGCGCCGGGCCATTCGGACTCTCGCTCGCGGCACAGCTGCGAGGCGATGGGACCGAATATGAAGTGGTCGGCCGATCGATGGAGTTCTGGCAGTCGAACATGCCAGCCGGCATGTATCTGCGCTCCGAATGTGACTGGCATCTCGACCCGCTGGGGATCGACACTATCGAGGCGTATCTCGCCGAAGTGGGGAAGACCCCGGCCGAGGTGCTGCCGATCTCCCTCGACTTCTACCTCGAGTATGCGCGTTGGTTCCAGAAGCAGAAGGAGATCGCGCCCGTCGACGTGCGTGTGCGGCGCCTCGATCGGCAGAACGGCGTGTTCGTCGCCGAGCTCGATGACGGGCAGACGATGCGGGCGGACAACGTGGTGCTGGCGCTGGGATTCGAATACTTCCAGCACATTCCGGAGGACCTCGCGAGGATGCTCCCGCCTGGGCGTTTCAGCCACACGTGCGATGCGGTGGACTTAACAGAATTCGCCGGACAGCGCGTCATGATCGTCGGCGGACGTCAGAGCGCCTTCGAATGGGCGGCGCTGCTGCTGGAAGAGGGCGCGACGGACGTCTACCTCTCACACCGGCACGATTCTCCGGCCTTCGCGGTGGCTGACTGGTCCTGGGTCAATCCGCTGGTCGCGTCCATGGTCGCCGATCCCACCTGGTTCCGGCGCCTTCCGCTGGACGAGCAGGAGGCGATCAAACACCGCATGTGGGTCGAAGGCCGCTTGAAGGTCGAGCCGTGGCTCGAGGACCGTCTGCGCGGTGACGACGTGCGCGTCTGGCCACGCACGCAACTGGCTGAGATCGTCGATGGAGTCGATGGGGGAATCGAGGTTCGTCTGGATAATGGCCAGTCGGCTGTCGTCGACCACGTCATCTTTGCCACGGGCTACAAAGTGGACTTGAGCCGCATCCCGCTGCTGGCGGAGGGGAACATGCTCGGTGAGGTCGAGACCTCCAACGGCTACCCGGTCCTCGACGAGCATTTCCAGACATCGGTGCCGGGCCTCTTTATCACGAGCCTGGCGGCCAGCCAGGATTTCGGTCCGTTCTTCGGTTTCACGGGCGCTGTCCGCACGTCAGCCAAGCTGATCGCGGCCGGCGTTTTGGGCTGATCCCCCTTCCGTAGCGGGTGCAGCGCATCGAGGGTCTACCTCTGGGCGTCATAAATGCCGCCCCTACGGCGACCAATGACGAGTGAGTCGTAGGGGGCGACATTTATGACGCCCGATTGAGGCACCGACCCATCCAATTCTTCCAACAACAACACCACTGATGACCCGCGCCATCCACGTTTGTGATATTATATCTTGAATATCAAGATAAGGAGTGGCGTGTGAATAGTACACAACGAGTGGTAGTCGTGACAGGCGGTGGGACCGGTATCGGCAAGGCGATCGCGGCGCGGTTCCTGGCCGATGGTGAGCGGGTCGTGATTACGGGGCGGCGAGAGCAGGTGCTGCGGGAAACGGCGGATGAGCTGCGGGACTCCGCGCACGGGGAGATTCTCTGGCACGTCTGCGACGTGGGGGACGGCGAGCAGGTCGACGCCCTGGTTTCCTGGATCGCGACCGACGTAGCGGAGACGGTCGACGTGCTGGTCAACAACGCCGGTGGCGTGCTGCATATCGGCGACGACGCCAGCACGCTCGAGATGGAGCGCTACGCCAACGAGACGTTGTCCGGCAATCTGGTCGGTACCTTCCTGATGGTGCATGCGCTGGGTCCGCGGCTGCAACGACCCGGTGGACGCATCGTGAACTTAAGCTCGATCGCCGCCTTCCGGGGTGGTGGTGACATGTACTCGGCGGCCAAAGCGGGCGTGGTCGGGCTGACCTATTCGCTGGCCGGATCGCTGGGTCCGGAAGGGATCACGGTCAATGCCATCTCGCCGGGCGTCATTCTGGGGACGGAGTTCTTCGGCGATCGCATGACCGACGCGCGGCGCGAGCGCACCGTGGCGCAAGTGCCGGTCGGCCGTCCGGGACGTCCAGCGGACATTGCCGAGGCAGTCCACTATCTGGCGTCACCGGGAGCCTCCTACGTCAATGGTGAGGTGCTCCACGTCAACGGCGGTTGGCTCTACGGGCGGTAATCAGCTCGCGACCTGATGCCGGTGGTAGTAGTTGCGGGCTTTGTTGCGGTTGCCGCAGTACTCCATCGAGCACCAGCGACGACTGCGATTGCGGCTCATATCCAGGAAGAGCCAGCCACACTTCTCGTCGGCGCACTGCCGCGCCCGGTTGAGCTGCGCGGAAGACAGCAGCTCGGCGGCCGAACGCGCCACCGGCCAGAGCATGCGATCGAGGCTCAGCTCGTCACCGGCCCAATCCCAGGTGAAGCCATCCTGCCCCTCGACGATGCGGGCGTTGGCCAGTGCCGGCCCGAGCGCACCGTTCAGCAGCTCTAGATCCTCCACGTCCGGGCGATCGTCGCTGGCGATGCTGGCGAAGATGCGGTAGATCGCCTCACGCAGCTCCACCGCTTGAGCGCGCACCGCTTCCGCATCGTCGGGTTGGCGCTGGCCTGGCTCAGCAGATGATCCGATTCCTGCTCGTTCAGCACGCCAGCGTGGCGGCTCCAATCGATCAGTTCGTCGTAGCTGGTGAGGAGCTCAACCGGCTGCTCGCTCTTGTGCCAGTTGGCGGTATTGGCGAAATCGAGACAGAGCGACCCGGCGAGGAGTTTCATGTTGCCGGCGGTCAGGACGTTCTCGCTCATTTGGCTGTTCTCTCTCGTAACGACCCGAGTCCACACGTTCGACCAGATTCCTGCACCCCATTATAACCTGCATGGGGCACGTAAGGAGTAAAGTATAGCAGGATCCGCGAATGAATGGTCGCCTCGAGAGCTGGATCATCCACGTCTCCTGAGGCAGGAGAACAATGCCGAAACGGCAATGGCCCCACCAATCGCGGTGGGGCCTCTTTTCGTGCCCATCATCCTGAAAAGAGTCTGCAGGCCGCGACATTTGCCATGCTCTCTTCGCTTCTTGCGCGACGCCAATTCTCGAGTTTACGTGTAGGAACATGGAGTCGGGCCCGCCGAATCGGCGTATTCTCCGTCAAGGTACGGATGATGCGGAATTCAGTGAGACGATTGCGTGCCGATTCAGGCTTGTTCACGGTTTGGATCGACGTGCTGCCAGCGAACGCGAGAGTCCGCTTTCATCGAATCCGTGAGCAACGGCTCCTCCGGGCCGGCTCGACGCAATGTCAAGACCAACGCGCGGGTTCAAGCCGATGACGGTGGTTCACGGATCAGGCCCACATATCCGCGTTCATATCGGTACGTCGTGAGCGCCAAGAGCCGTCATACGGAGCCCTTCATCGCGCGCATCCGGCGGCGTAGTGGAGCATCGAATTGTCATAGGTATGGAGGTACTTCGATCCTGTCTTCAGCATCATCGCCCGCGACCTTCAGCCCCGACCTCGTTGATTTCGTTCCGGCCGGCCGGAGTTCCATGACACAGTTCAATCTTCGTGCCATGCCCCGGCGCCGTTCCGCGGGTTAGTTGCGATGCGCCTCGATGTTCTGAAGGAGGCCAAAAGCTCTGCTCGCGCTGACCGATGAAGTGAGGAGGAGATGGTCTCGCGGCTGACTGGGTCAGTGGCAGACCATCGACAACGGTATCGGTGGCACCGGCCATCGAGAGTGAATGCAAGAGGAGATTCTCTTCATGGATGCTCAACGGATTCAAAAACTCTACGATGACGCACTTGGCGGTGCGCTCAGCCGACGGCAGGTGCTGAAGCGCGCCGCGGCATTGGGACTGAGCGCGCCAGCCATCGTGGCGCTCCTGGGTGCTTGTGGTGGAGGCGGAGGGAATTCGACGACCACGTCCTCCACCTCAACGACCTCGTCAGGCACGGGCGGCATCGGCTCCCCGTCGTCGAGTCCAGGATCGTCCACGCCGGGAAGCGGATCGAGCGGCTCCACCGCTGGAGCCGGACGTGGCAAGGGGGGCGAGCTCAAGCTTCTCTGGTGGCAGGCACCGACGATTCTGAACTCGCATCTCTCGTCCGGCACCAAAGACTTCGACGCCACTCGCCCGATCCTCGAGCCGCTGGCCGACTTCGACAAGGACGGCAACCCCGTGCCGATTCTGGCGGCTGAGATCCCAAGTCTGGGCAATAGCGGCGTGTCAAAAGACGGTCTGAGCGTTACCTGGAAGCTCAAGCAGAACGTCACCTGGTCGGACGGTCAGCCCTTCACCGCGGAGGACGTCAAGTTCACCTATGACTACGTCTCCAACCCGCAAACCTCGGCAACGACGGCCGGCAACTACGCCGTGGTCGATTCGGTCGAGGCGGTTGACCAGAACACGGTCAAGATCAACTTCAAGAATCCGACGCCGGGCTGGTACGGTGTCTTCTGTGGCGATTACGGCCGTATCCTGCCGCAGCATCTTCTGAAGGATGCCGTCGGTACGGCGGCGCGCAACGCGCCATTCAACCTCAAACCGGTCGGCACCGGTCCGTATGTCGTGACTGATTTTCAGCCGGGCGACCATGTCTACTACGCCATCAACGACAAATTTCGGGACCCAAACAAGCCCTTTTTCCAGAAGGTCTCCATGAAGGGTGGCGGCGATGCTGCCAGCGCGGCACGAGCGGCGATTCAGACAGGCGAGGTCGACTATGCCTGGAACCTTCAGGTGGAAGCCAACGTGCTCAAGACCCTCTCCGGTCCAGGCCAACTGGATGTGTCGGATGGCACCGGCGTCGAGCGCATCCTGATCAACTTAACCGATCCGAACACAGAGGTCGACGGCCAGAAGTCGCACCTGGGTACACCGCACCCCTTCCAGGCGGATCAGAAGGTGCGTCAGGCCTATGCGCTGGCGATCCAACGCGACGTGATCGTCAATCAGCTCTATGGCCCGACCGGCAAGGTCACCCCGAACGTCCTGGCCGCGCCGCCGAAGTTCGTCTCACAAAACACCAGTTGGAAGTTCGACACGGACGCCGCCAACAAGCTGCTGGATGACGCCGGATGGACCAAGAACGGCGATGTTCGCGCCAAGAATGGCGTGCAGATGAAGATCACGTACTCGACGTCGGTCAACTCGTTGCGTCAGAAAGAGCAGGAGATCGTCAAGCAGGGTCTCTCGCAGATCGGGTTGAACGTGACGCTGAAGACGGTCGATGCGAGCATCTTCTTCTCCTCGGATGCGGGCAACAGCGATACGGCGGGCCACTTCTACACCGACATTGAGATGTTTACCAATGGTCCGACGATTCCGTATCCGCTGGACTACATGGTCTCTTGGTGGGGCGATCCGTCGAACATCCCGCAGAAGGAGAATAGCTGGTCTGGCAACAACTACGAGCGTTGGCAAAATGCCGACTACGACAAGGCGTATACCGACGCGCAGACGCAGCTGGATACCTCGAAGCAGCCCGATCTCTTCATTAAGATGAACGACCTGGTCATCAGTCAGGTCGTCGAGATCCCACTGGTTCTGCGCAACAACGTCCAGGGCGTGAACAGCAAACTCCAGAATACGAAGCTCTCCCCGTGGGTATCGCAGCTCTGGAATATCGAGAACTGGACCATGTCCAGCTAGAACATCGACGGTCTAGGGCGGTAGGCATTGCAGCCCTCCGCCCTTTTCGTTTCGCGCGATCGACGTGATGCGATCGGGCCATGGCGAGATACCATTCCCCGATTCGATGTGTATCGCGATTCATGAGGAGTGTTCTTGCCGCATAGCCGTCTGCCGGATCACGCCATGCGCGCGTTCATCGCCGACCACTTTGCCGGAGCTCCGCCCTCGTTCGAGCCGATCGCCGATGGGGTCTCGACTCACGTCTACCGGCTACGACGGGGCGACGACGTCTCTTACCTGCGCGTGCTGCCGGAGGTCGGTGAACGCTTCAGCCCGGAGGCGGAAGCGCACCGGCTGATGCGCGAACGCGGTGCACGCGTGCCGGAAATCCACTATGTCGAGGACCATAACGCGCTGCTGGGACGCTCGGTGATGATCACCAGCGCCGTCTTGGGAGGGCCGGTGACCGAGAGGACACTCGGGCCGGAAGACTCGTGCGCCGTCATGTTCGAGGCAGGACGCGATCTGGCACGAATCAACCGCGTTCCGGTCGACGGGTTCGGCTGGATTCAGCGTTACGGAGCTGCGCGAGTGGGTCTCCGAGGCGAGCATCCCAACGAACGCGCCTTTGTCGCCGAAATTCAGGAGGAGATCCTGTCCTGGCACGATCGCCTCGACCTGCCTGCTGACGAGTCGCGTGCGGCGCAGGATCTGCTGCACCAATCGCTCGGCGATCCCGACGCCACAGCCTGGCTGGCGCATGGCGACTTTGACTGTTCCCACATCTATGTGGCTGACGGAAGGTACTGCGGCATCATCGACTTCGGCGAGATCCGTGGAGCCAACCCCTGGTATGACCTGGCTCAGTTCCGCATGCATGACGGCGAGCAGATGCCGCCGGTCTTCCCCTGGCTGCTGCGGGGCTACGCCTCGATCACAGCGCTGCCAGACGATTTCCAGCAACAGCTGCGCACCTGGAGTCTGCTCATCGGCCTGCGGTCACTGGCGCGCAGCATCGCGAAAGGCGCACCTACCGGGGAGGACACTCGGCGACATCTGCGTGCGGCCATCCGACGCGATCTTGCCGCGATGCACGACGAAACCGAACGCTGAGCATCCTTCCACTCCCATAAACACATGTTGACATGACAACTCTCGCCTGATAGGGTAGTCTCGTGACATTTCAGGAGGAATAGATTGACATCTCAAGCTGGCAATACGCCGAACCAGCCCTTGAACGCGACTGCCTACGCCGCCATCAAGCGGGACATCGTCCGTTGTGAGCTCAAACCCGGCAATCTGGTGACCGAAACCGGTCTGGCCGGACGCTATGACGTTGGGAGAGCCGCCGTGCGCTCTGCCTTGAACCGCCTCTTCCAGGAAGGGACTGGTGCAGCCGGTGCCGCGCCAGGGTTACCTGATCGCGCCGATCACGCTCAAGACGGTGCGCGATCTCTTTGCCGTGCGCGTTCTGCTGGAGCCGGAGGCCGCCCGATTGGCCGCTGCCCAGGCTGGTCCCGCCGAGCTCGAACGACTGGCGGGGCTATGCGATGCGGCCCGCTATCAGCTGGGTGATTCGGCCAGCGCCGAGGAGTTCTTGCGGCTGAACACCGCGTTTCACGTCGGCATCGCCCGCGCCTCTGGCAACGAGCGTCTGGCCGGCATCATTGCCAGCCTGCTCGACGAGATGGAGCGTCTCTTCCACCTGGGCTTGATGCTGCGTGACCGCAACGACGAGATGTACCACGAACACCATGATCTGGTTGAAGCCCTGATGGCGGGTGACGGTGAGCGCGCCGCGCGTGTGGTGGTGGAGCAGATCGAAGCCGCGCGCCGCATGGTGACCGACGCGCTCCTCTCGAGCGATAGCATCTTGATGATGAATCTGGCGGCCGATTAAGCCGCAGATCCGCGAATGTTGGGCGCTCAGCGCCTGTATGAAGGGAGTCCGCGATGGCAATGACACCGACCGTGACGAGCCCGGTTCTCACCTCGCTGATCGAATCGATCCGTGATGTGGTGCGATCGGGCGTCGATGACGCACAGGTGGCTCAGCGCGTGGCGGACCTGCTCGAGCCCTGTCTCGGCGGACATTCCTTCCTGACCGAGGCGCAGCGCGAGCCGGATCCCGACCACTACCGCCAGCACGTTCTCCACGTGGAGGATGACGGCAGCTTCTCGATCGTCGCCCTCGTTTGGCTTCCCGGCCAGGAGACTCCCATCCACGATCACGTCTCCTGGTGCGTGGTCGGCGTGCATGAAGGGCAAGAGTACGAGACGCACTATCAGGTCGAGAGGAATGACAAGGGCGAGAGCTGGCTGATCGAGGACGGTCAGTCGGTCAATCCGCCCGGTTCGACCGCCGCGCTGACGCCGCCCGGCGATATCCATAAAGTCGTCAATAACGGACAGGACCTGGCGATTTCGCTGCACATCTACGGCGCCGACATCGGCAAGCTCGGTTCGAGCATCCGTCGTCGCTACGATCTGCCGGTGCGAGCGGACTAGCACCGCCCACCCTCGACGCCACCTCGCAGCTGAGCCGCGTCGCGTGAATCCTGTCCGATTCCAGAAGGGAATCGAATCATGAGCCTGCGTACGCGGCCCTGCACGGGACCTGCCGATCTGCCCGGCATCTTCGAGCTCCTCTTTGCCTGTCAGTCTCACGGCTATGCCGACGCCGAGCTTCGCTCGATCGAGCTTCGCGTTCTGTTCAACAACCCCGCGTTCGACGTCGATCGGCTGACCCTCCTCTTCGAGGACGGCGAGGCGCTACCGGCCGCCTTCGCGCTCCTGTGGCAAGGACGCTTCCTCGCCATGCTGGTGCGTCCCGATCAGCGCGGCGAGCTGGAGGAGCGAATAATCGAGTGGGCGGCAGAGCAGTGCACGCGCCTCGGATTGGCCGAAGCGGCGTGCAGCCCAGCCTGACGGCGCTGTGCCGTGACGACGATGCCTTGAGCCGCGAGATATATGAGCGTCTCGGCTTCTCGTTGCGGGATCTCGAACTGCGCATGGTCCGTGACCTGCACGAGCCCATCCCGGAGCCCGACTTCCCCGAGGGCTTTACCCTGCGCACGCTCGACCCCGCTACCGAGCTGAAAGACTGGCTGCGGCTCTACAGCAACGAGATCGGCGACCGGCCCGCGATTCTGGAACGTTGGCGGCGCACCCGGGACGACCAAGACTACGACCCCTCGCTGGATCTGGTGGCGGTCGATCAGGCCGGCAAGCTGGCGGCCATGTGCTATTGCTCGATCCCGTCATTCGAGACGACCCGCTCTGAGGTGAAGGAGGGGCGCACCGAGCCGATCGCCGTCGCGGCCCCGTACCAGCGGCGCGGTCTGGGGCGGGCCATGGTTCTGAGCGGGCTGAATCTGCTGAAGGCGCGCGGGATGGATCAGGCGCTCCTCACCACCGAATCGGACAACGTACCGGCGCACCGGCTGTATGAATCGCTCGGCTATCGCATCCCGTACAACGCCTGCTGGTATGTGAAGACTATTTGACGGCGACTCCACGTTTGTACGGGCGACGCATGCGTCGCCCCCCAGACGTTCGGCAACGTTACCCGCCGACCTTTTTGGCACTTCCTCGGCGCGCGCACGAGACGTTGCACATACGAGATATCGGCGCTACGCTGTGCTCATGAAGATCGTGACATTTTTGCTCATTGAGCCATCGCGCTGGATTGTGCGGAGATAACGTGCGGAACCGACGGAACACGGCCATTCTCGGAACGCTCATCATCGTGCTGCTGATCTTCAGCGCGTTTCAATCGGGACGTCCCAGCGGCGGAGTGACCGATCCTTTTCAATTCGCGAGTCAGTCTGGTGCCGTCTCAGGACAGGTGCAGCTGATACATGCGCCGGATGGGATGTTCGGCTGCATTCACCTTTGCCCGCCGTCAGGATGGTTCTGGGGCGCGACAGAGAGCGCCATCCTGGTCTTTCCCACGAGCGACCAAACGAGTGCGCCATTCCCAACCAGCTATATGTGGGATGTCGTCGCGGAGTCTGGTGGGAAGTGGTTCGACCTCGGTGGCGGTGGGGGATCGCTGGCGCCCGAGTCCGCGTCAAACGGATCCTTGTTGAACTACACCAGCCAACCGATCCCCGCTTCATCGCTCAGCTTTCGGTACGGCATCAGGCAGGGCTATATCCTGACGGTCGGCCAGTCATTGACTCCATCAACGTGGTCAATTGAACTGCGCTACGACACAGGCCAGACGATTCAACAGCAGCTCGTCGTCAGCAAGGATGGCGCAACGGCCCCATTTGGCGTTATCGCCAAAGCCAAGACGCTTTGTTCGATTCAGTTATTCGACCAAAACGGCTCGCTGCTTCAGACGCTTGACGCGAGCAACGACCAGACGCTGGCCTTCGAGGTCGATCAGTACGCACCTGGAGCCTGCGGGAACTGACGAACAGCGACTCGGCTAGTCCACGTGCCAGCGGACGTCGAACGCACCGCGGAACGTGTAATAGGCCATATCGATGGAATACAGGCCGGTGTGGCTGACCGGAATCTCGACGTGTCGCTGCCGGTCTTGCTCAATAGATTCGTAGTAGAGCGGGTCTTCACTCAGGTTCAGGTTGTTGTAGACGTTGATGAGTGTTGATCCGCCGTCAACCGTGACCGTGTAGTCGAGCACGATCGTATGCCCACTCTTGACGTAGGCGGTGCCGCTTGAGATGTCGGTTCTGCCACCGGCGTAGACCTTGGTCGAGTAATGGCCGTTACTGATCAGCTGCCAGCCGCTGTTGGATTCGATCCCCCAGTTACTGAATTTTGAGTCGGCGCCGGTGATGGTCAGGGCGCTCAAGAGGAGTAAGCTGCCGACCAGCGCCAGCAGGCGATACCCGCGCGGGATCTGCGACCACCAACCCGCTGGATTCTCGTCGGAATACACGCTTGGCAGGTCCAATCTGCGTAACGCGGAGCTCTCAGCTTCAGGATATGCGCCAACGCGTGAGGCGGACACGCCCGTTCGTCCTGATCGAGGCAGGAGACGTCTCCCATTCGGCGCGCCACGCGGTGCGCGGTGGTTGCTCGACAGGAGCGGCCCACGCGGGCAGAATGGTGAAGCAGACGTGAAGATGAAGCAGAGAGGGAGTGCACATGGCGGGGATGACAGCACGAGAGCGGGTCGATGCCGCACTGGCCGGCACATGAGGTCGATCAGCCGCCGGTGAGCCTCTGGAGACACTTTCCGGAGCGGGACCAGACGGCCGAGGCGCTAGCCGACGTGACGCTCGAGTGGCAGGGGAAATTCGGCTTCGACTTCATCAAGCTGATGCCGCCCGGTGACTATGCCACCATCGACTGGGGCGCCGTGAGCGAATACCAGGGAGCCGTCGGCGGGACACGCCAGACGACGACCTTTCCCATCATGTCGCTCGGCGACTGGGCCAACATCAAGCCGGTGCCGGTCGATCAGGGGCGCAACCGTGAGGTAGTCGAGGCGGCCCGTCTGGTCGACGAGCGGCTGAAGGGCGAGATCCCGGTGCTACAGACCATCTTTAGCCCGCTGACCATCGCCATGAAGCTCTCCGACGGTAAAGTGCTGGCGCATCTGCGCGAGGATGCGGCGACGGTGCACGAAGCGCTGCATGCCATCACCGCCGTGACCCGCCAGCTGACGGCCGCCACACTGGAGCGAGGCTCCTACGGCATCTTCTTCGCCACCCAGTGCGCCACCACCGACCTGATGTCGCGCCAGGAGTACACCGAGTTTGGCGCAACCTACGACATCCAGGTGCTGGAAGCCGCCACCGCCTCACGCTTCACCATGGTCCACATCCACGGCAGCAACATCATGTTCGACATGCTCAAAACCTATCCCTGCAACGCGCTCAACTGGCATGACCGGCGCACGCCACCGACGCTGGCCGAGGGCGAAGCCTCCAGCGGGCGTTGTGTCATCGGCGGCATCCACGAGAAGGACATCGCCAGCATGACGACGCAGCAGGCCGCCGCGCAGGCGCGCGACGCGGTAGACGCGCTCAACGGCCGTCACGTCATGATCGCCCCGGGATGCGTCATGCCGATCAACACGCCGGAGGCCAACGTCCGGGCCGTGGTGGATGCGGTGCGCGGGTAGTTCACGTCGGCGTGAACTGGTGGCGCAACAGCTTTTGGCCTGATCGGCCCTCCAATTCGCGCCGGTTCCAGGAGAATGGTTCATCTAAATGCCGCGAGTTATCGTGACCGCGGAATTTCTCTTCTGTCGTCGTGCATCCAGCACGCGATAGGTGAGGAGTTTCACCCGATCGTTGACCAGGAACCAGGCCAGCGCATAGGCCCACACGAAGGCCACCCAAGCCAATCCGAGCGGAGCCATGAGGAGACCTGACATCGCGATCGCCGTCGCCAGCAGCTGGGTACCGATGACGGCCCCGACGAGGATTCGAGCAGGCCGAATAGACCAGAACGGTCCGCGCGTGCGCGTCGCGAAGATCGTCAAATGTCCGGCTACCGACAGCTTCAGGTACATCAACGTCTGGGTCGTGCTCCGGTCGAGATGAAACTGGCGCTCAGCGAGTGCGAACAAGGTAAACGAGGCGATCACGCCGGCCACGCCGAGCACCGTGGCGACCGTAAGCACCTCCGGCATGTTCCACCGTTCAGGTTGGTCGGAGTAGTGGACGTTGTCATAGGCAATGCTGAGAATCGCTCCATCGTTGAGGAGCGCAAGCAGCACGATCATCACCGCGGTAATCGGATAGAAGTTGAAGAGGGTGATCGAGAGCGTGAGGAACAGCAACACGCGGATCGTCTCGGCGATGCGGTAAATGGCGTAGCTCGTCATGCGCTGGAAGATCTGGCGACTCGCTTTGATGGCGTCGATGACCACAGCCAGCCCCGGTGCTAACAAGACGATGTCGGCGGCGGCTCGCGCCGCATCGGTGGCGCCGGAAACGGCGATGCCGGCGTCGGCCTGCTTGAGCGGCGGGGCATCGTTGACGCCATCCCCAGTCATGCCAACGATATGGCCGTGGCGCTGCAGCGACTCGACGATACGGAATTTATGCTCGGGGAAGACCTGGGCAAAGCCGTCCGCCTGCTCGATCACGTCGGCAAGCTGCTCGGCCGACTCGCCATGGTGCGCATCCAGACGATCGGCGTCCAGAATGTTCGATCCCAGACCGAGCTGCCCCGCAATCTCTCGAGCAATGGCCAGTTGGTCTCCGGTAAGCATCTTCACGGCGACGCCCATTTGGTTCGCGCTCGCAATCGTCGCTCGCGAATCGGTTCGTGGTGGATCGGACAAGGGGAGCACACCGAGGAAGCGCCAATCTCCCTGGGCATCGGTGCGGGCCACGCCGAGCGACCGAAATCCCCGTACCGCGAACGCATTCACGGCCTGATCGACCGCTCCCTGCACCTCTGCGGCGTTCATCGCCAGTGCCTGGATGACCTGGGGAGCGCCTTTGCTCACCTTGAACGTGCTGCCATTCGTCTCGCGCACGGTTGCCTCCGTCCGCTTGACGACCGAGTCGAATGGCTGAAAGTGGACAATCTGCTCGCCAATCGTTTTCTGATCAGCCGGAAGTCCGCTCAGCACCGCGAGGTCAATCGGATCCTGATTCTCCGCTCGTGACGCCAGTGCGGCGGCGTGGATGATCTCTTCCGGCGTAACGCCATCGACGCAGAATGGTGGTCCGAGGGTGAGGCGGTTCTGCGTCAGCGTACCGGTCTTGTCCGAGCAGAGGACGTCCATTCCGGCGAGTTCCTCGATCGCCGCCAGCCGGCTGACGATCGCCTCCCGCTGCGCGAGCAATCGAGCACCAACCGCCATGGTCACCGAGAGGACCGTCGGCATGGCGACCGGAATCGCCGCGACCGTCAGAATCAGAGTGAACTGGAGCGTGGTGACCAACCGATCGCCCCGAACGAGCGCGACCGTGAGAATGACGATCGCCAGGGCGATGGCGATAATGATGAGGTAGTTCCCGATTTTCAGAACCGCGCGCTGGAAGTGGCTAACCGTGTGAGCGCTCTCGACCAGCTCGGCGGTCTTGCCGAAATAGGTTTGCGTTCCGGTCGCGTAGACGAGCGCGTCGATCTCGCCGCGTTTGACGATGGAACTCGAGTAAACGGCTTCAGTGGAGCTTCGCGTGACCGGGAGCGATTCGCCGGTGAGGGCGGATTGATCGATATCAACCGGGTCGCCGTCCAGCAGCCGCGCGTCGGCCGGAACGATGTCGCCGGTGCGCAGGCGTATCACGTCGCCCGGCACGAGCTCTTGAACTGGAAGCTGGAGCGAGACGCCATCACGCAACACGCGGGCTTGGAGCGCCAGCGTCGCTCGTAAGGCGCTGATGGCGTTCCCGGCCTGGTACTCCTCCCAGAAACCGACCACCGCATTGGCGATAAGCAACGTCAAGATAATGCCGAAATCCGCCCAGTGCCGCACCAGCAAGGAGAGGATCGCGGCGACCTCGATCATCCAGGGGATCGGCCCCCAAAAATAGGTGAATACCTGCAGCAGCAAATTGGGACGCTTCTCGGGCAACGCATTAGGACCGTACTCGGCGATCCGGCGCTGGGCTTCGGCCTGGCTGAGACCTGCCGGGGTCGACCCGAGGCGGACTCATCACATCTGGGAGGGGTAACGTCCGCAGATCGGCCGCAGGTGATTCGTCGGTTCCGGTCTGTGTCACACGGGCCTCGTTTCTCCAATAGGTCAGCGTCTGCTGGGCTAGTCGCTGCATCGTGATTCGTCGGTCGTCCCACCTACCAGTCTAGATCCATGCGATCGATGCAGCGGCGTGCTCTGTGATGGCAGAGGGGCGTATCGGATTCGGTTCCTTGAATCCCACGATACGCCTTAAGTTGATTTGTGCGAAATGGCGCGCCTCCAAATGCAGGTCGCACTGTCATGTTGACACGATTCTGTAACGAGATGTAACGCGTGATAAGGAGATCCGGTGCTACGGTGGATATATGCGCACGGTCGCGGCGATAGCTAGGCGCACAGCGCCAGGAACACGACCCGTCACGACATCCACCAGCAGAATGACGGCGTCGAACACTGGTCAGCCGGGCATGTCGTGGCACCCAGACCGATTGCGAACCAGGCATCTCGCAATCGGATTCTGATTCACGAACTCCAGCATGTGGAACACGTCACCGTCAACACACTCGAGCACCGAAAGCATGGAGGTAGTCAAATGGGCAAGAGTAGCTCGTTCGCCGGATTGCTCTTCGTCGTGATCCTTGCCATTGGCGCAGGACTCGCCTATGCCCTGTCTGGTGGCGCAGTCAACGGAGTCAGTGTCTCGATTGCGATCATCGCCTTTGTCATCGCCCTCGGGGTCTCGCTTTCGATCAAGGTGGCAGATCAGTGGGAGCGGGTGGTGATCCTGCGACTGGGCACATTTCGGGCGACTGGAAGGACCGGGCCTGTTCTTCATTATCCCGATCATCGACACCATTCCGTATTGGATCGACATGCGCGTCATCACGGCCTCGTTCAAGGCCGAGAAGACCCTGACCAAAGACACGGTGCCGGTTGACGTCGACGCGGTCCTCTTCTGGAAAGTCTTGGATCCGCAGAAGGCCGCGCTGGATGTCGCCGATTACCGAAGCGCGATCAGTTGGGCGTCGCAAACCGCGCTGCGCGACGTCATTGGCAAGACCATGCTCTCGGACATGTTGGAAGGTCGCGAGAAGATCAGTGCCGAGCTGCAAAAGATCATCGATGAGCGCACCGAGCCCTGGGGGGTGAATGTCATCTCCGTGGAAGTCAAGGATGTGCTGATCCCCGCCGCGTTAGAGGATGCGATGTCGATGCAGGCGCAAGCGGAACGAGAGCGGCAGGCCCGTGTGATTCTCGGGGATTCAGAGCGGCAAGTGGCCGAGAAGTTTGGCGAAGCGGCCAAGACCTACGCCAACAATCCGGTCGCGCTGCACCTGCGAGCCATGAACATGCTGTATGAGGGGCTGAAGCAGAATTCCACAATCGTCATCGTCCCGAGTACGGCCGTTGAATCCATGGAACTTGGGGGTATGGCCGGAATGGCGGCGTTGACGATGCAACTGCAACAGGAAAACGCCACGAATGGGAAGACGCCACAGTTCCCCAACCAAGACTGACGTCGCTGCATGATCAGTGCGGGTGGCACGCGCCGCCCGCAACCTGGCCGAACAGAAAAACGGGGTACAGCATGGACACACCAACCAACCAGCCAGCCCGCGATACCAGATCGGGTTCCGCTGCGGATCGTCCTCGCCGTGGTAGTCGTAGGACTCTCAGTCATTGATCTGCTGGTCAGTTCGCAGGCGTGGGTATTCGTGGCCACCCTTGGGATCATGGTCATTGCCATCGCCTTCGCCGTCAGGATGTCATGGGCGCGGCCAGTGATGGGCATCGTCGTGGTCGTGGCGGCAATTGGGTACGCATTCTCTGCCATCAATGGCGGTGGTCCGTTTGCCATCGCGAATGCGCTGATCTGGGGCGTGTTGTTTCTGACTATTTGGTACGTCAACGGCAACTTCAAGCGCACTCGTCCGGGTACGCTCGCTTGACACGCATCCGCTCGCTCTTGGTGCATGCTGTTCTCGATGCGATAACGAGAGCGAGCGGGTTATGGCGATGTGTGAAGGAGAATGGTCGTCCGAGATGTGTCGTCGCTGATGTGATTCTCGGTCGACCGCATCATACGGGCAGATCACGAGCGGCTGAACGCTTAACGTGATGCCTTGTGGTGCCTTAACGCCTGCAACCGTCCTCCGGCATGCCAGTGGGCTTCGATCTCTTCCAAAGTCTTTCCTTTGGTCTCCGGAATGAACAAGATCGAGAAGACCACCGCAATCACACTGATCGATGCATACAACCAGAAGGTTCCAGGCTTCCCCAGACGGTCGATCAACGTCAGGAAGGTGAGCGCGACGAGAAGATTCGTCACCCAGTTCACCACTGTCGCCAGGCTCATACCCACTCCCCGCACGCTCAGTGGATAAATCTCGGAGATCAGCAGCCAGAAGACCGGACCCAGCCCGACCGCGAACGAGGCGATGTACACCGCGAGGCTGACTGCCGCGAACCAGCCGATGGCTCCGCCCGTGCTTGGCGATCTGAACGCCAATCCCAGCGCCACCAGACTCACCGTCATCCCGACCAGGCTCACGAGCAATAGCGGGCGACGACCGATGCGATCGATGAGGCGCACGGCGACGATCGTCGTGAGCACGTTGATCACGCCGACACCAACGGTGGCCAGAATCGCGGCGGACGATGAGGTGATTCCCGCGTACTGAAAGATGGTCGGGGCGTAGTAGATCACCGTGTTGATGCCGGTCAGTTGCTGAAAGAGGGCGAGGAGAACCCCTACCAGGAGCGCTGGACGGACTCCGGGATGGCGGAGTTCGTCCCAGCCGCGAGACTGCAGCGCAAGCCCGGAGCGGATGTCGGCAATCTCTCGTTCGGTCTCGGCGGTTTTCCCGGCACGGATCCGGGTGAGAACCCGGCGTCCTTGATCGAGATGGTCGTGGGCGATAAGCCAGCGCGGGCTCTCTGGCAGGAAGAGCATCCCGATGGCAAGCACGGCCGCTGGAAACGCCGCTAAGGCGAACATCCAGCGCCAGGCTTCAGCCCCAGCGAGTGCGTAGTCGACGAGGTAGGCCACGAGTATCCCGCTGACCAACGCAAGCTGATTGATGGAGACGAGCGTTCCGCGGATAGCCGGCGGCGCAATCTCGGCGATGTACATCGGGGCAATGAGCGACGCGACACCGATGGCGAGCCCGACAACGACTCGGCCAGCAATGAGCCAGGAGACGGTGGGGGTGACCGCGGTGCCAATGGCCCCGATGACGAAGGTGACCGCCGCGCCGAGGATGACGGGCCGGCGGCCGAATCGATCCGCGAGCCAGCCGCCAAACAGCGCACCAACGACGGCACCCCAGAGGACGCTGCTGACGACCTCTGACTCCGTACTGGAAGAGAGCGCGAACTGGTCTTTGATAAAGAGGATCGCGCCGGAGATGACACCCAGTATCGTAGCCAAAGAGCAAACCACCGAGGGCCGCAAAGATGGCCGCGACATAGACGAATCTCCCAGTCGGCTGCTGGCTCGCGGCTTCCGGTACCAGGCTTCCGTTCACGTTGCTCCCGGCACGATCACCGTCTGTGTCCCTATTCATCAGTTATCTGGAAGCCTCGGCCATTGAAGGGTCGTTTGGTCGCGAAGCAGGTCAGTTGGGTCCAGACGTTGATCGTGCATCTCCGGGGACTACGAGGGGCCCGGCTCCTGGCGGAACTGCTCCGCGGTCACGCGCAGCCGAACGTGATCTTCGCCAATCGATTCAATCATCTCCGCCGGTACGGTGACGTCATGATGAAACAGGAACCCAGCCCGCACGATGTACCCAGTGACTTTGCCGCCCGGTCCATATGTAACATCGTCGATGGTCCCAAGCTTCTTGCCATCGCTCGCGATGACGTCGGTGCCCCGGTCGATCACGATGTCTTGAGCCGGCAGGTTCGATTCGGATTCAAACCCCGGAGAATCCCGTTGGGCTGCCTCGCGGGACATCCCGGAACTTCGAAATCCGAGCGCGTCAGATCCGGTACCAAAATAGACCGGTAACGCGCCCGGGCCTATACCGGACCACATCCGCGGCATGTTTTTAAGGTCGTCGGGGGTTGCGTGGACAAAATCGCGCTCAGCGAATTCCGGCAGTTTCTTGACGTCCGCGGCTGAAATCGTCAGCGTGACGGTGCCATCCGGATCGATCTGATCAATCAACTGGAGGGAAACGAACCGGTCGTGTTCCAGGAACACGCCGGACCGAACCACAAAGCTCTCGATGTCACGGGTGTTGTAGTCCAACACGAGACCATCGACGTGGCCTACATGCTGAGTGTCATGACTAATGACGCGCTTACCAAGTCCAAGGTCCATATTGAACTCCTCTCGTCACCCACGTGCAGGGGCGGGTTGGAAGACTTGCGATCACGGCAGCGAATACGCGGCTCAAGTGCGTTCCGCACGGATCTCAGCGGCGATAGAGCCGATTTTCCGCTACCACCGAGCATCCCGAGGAGCAAAGTGAACCGGATGCTGGTCGAACCACACCGCGGCCTGGACATCCGACAGCGGCACGAGGCCGGCCTCAACATCGGGCTCATCCCCTATTCGAGAGCGAAGGAAGTAGTCACCACCGATCACTGCGGCAGAGCATCGTGGACAGATCGCTGTTCCCCTGACAAATAACGTCCCAGGCCACGACGTACACCCGGCCAGAAGGGAACCGCGTGTCCCGGATGGACACGGAACGATGGTGTCCGGGCTGTCGAACGCCTTGAGGAGGGTGTGTCCACGCACAGATCGCAGACAGCTCGGCTGCGTCCACATACGTGCTGTCAATGGTCTGGATGTGTTCAGGTTGATCGGTCGGCTGCATGCTGCGTTCCTGTCGTAAGACCGAGTTGGTGGCGCGCATCGCGTCCAGCGCGGTCGTGAAGGCTCTTAGACCCCTCTCATCGTGGTTCATTCCCCGACCGCACGATGACGACGCTCGTCTCAGGCAGAGGATGAGACGGACCGGGGGGTGGGGCCCGCCTCATTAAGGGAAGGGTCGCGCCGCCATCGATCGGGCCTCACGGAGTGAGTGACCGATGCGGCGTCCGCAATGCTCTGAGCACGGTCGGAGCCGATACCAGATGCGGATGCCGTGACGCTGGAGAGATATCATCCATAATAGCGGACCCGTTAAATGGCGTCATGAAGTTTCTTCATCAACCAAAGAGTTGAAGAAGCGCGATTATGCGAATGTCGGCAACAGGAGCGCAGATGGCGGGCTGAGTGACGGCTAGTCCGCCGCCATTGGAAGAAAGCGATAGCCCTTGCCGGGGACGGTCGCGATGTAGCGAGGCCGCTTCCAGTCGTCCCGCAACTTCGCCCGCAAATTCCGGATGTGCCGGTCGACCACGTTGCTTTCCGAGATGAAGTCCGCCCCCCACAGGTAATCCAGGATCTCGTCACGCGTGATCACGCGTCCGGTATTGGCCGCCATCAGGTAGAGCAGGCTCTGCTCGAGCGAGGTCAGGTGCAATTCGTGCCCCGCGACGCGCACCGAGCGGCTGAGGATATCGATCTCCAGTTCCCCCACCTGCAACGCGGGCGTGAATGCCGCCGGTTCGCGATAGGTCCGTCGCATAATCGCCAGAACCCGGGCGACAAGCTCCTCGGGAGAAAAGGGCATCACCAGGATGTCATCGACGCCACGCTCAAAGGCCGCCAGCTTCGTCTTGAGGTCGCCTCGCCGGGTGAGCGCGACGACCGGGATGCGTTCAGCAGCGGGTTCGGAAAAGTTGAGCTGGTCCAGGACCTGTGCCGCGGCGAGATCCATGTCGATGATCAGTAGGTGGGGATGCCAGTCCCGCAGCGCGATCAAAACGTCGTCCGGCGCCTGGGTGACCTGGACGCGGAAGACGCCATGGTTGAGGGCCAGCTTGATGACCTCGGCGAGGATTGGCTGATCGACCACGAGAAGGACGCGGGCCGGGCTACGCAACGTGCTGGACATCGATGCTCTCTTTACGCTTGTGCTCCACCCCAGTCAGATACGTCACCGGCAGGCTAGGTCACGAGTCATGACGCGAGCGAACCTTGGGGCCAGTTCTGCGAACAGATCGGCCCGGGTACTCCACTGAGGTGAACGAAGTTCATC
This sequence comes from uncultured Chloroflexia bacterium, assembly GCA_963815715.1. Classification (GTDB taxonomy): domain Bacteria; phylum Chloroflexota; class Chloroflexia; order Thermomicrobiales; family Thermomicrobiaceae; genus CALAGB01. Next base: position 1,363,762 of record CAWFHU010000003.1, read on the forward strand.
TTATTCGCAATACAGTCTACTACGCATGCTCCCAGCCACCCAAACAGGTTGATGTCAGCGCGAGTATCGCAGCTTGATAGCTGCCGTGGCGTGCAGGTATGCCGCTGGATGGCGCAGACTACGTCGGGGCGAATCCAGTTCCGATCGTGGTCATAGGTCATTTGCCCGTTGCCTGATCCCGCGCATCCTCATCCCGGCACGTCCACACGATGCTCGAGGCGCTCGAGCACCTGCAAAATCAGGTCATCTTGATACTCGAGATGGCGCAAAATGCCTTTGATCTCCTCCTCGGCTTTGAGGTTGATCTGGTAATCGTGATCGGCCGCGAGACGATCTTTCTGCGACTGCCGGTTCTGACTCATCATAATGATCGGCGCGGCATAGGCCGCCTGAAAACTCATCACGAGGTTCAGCAAGATAAATGGATAGGCATCCCAATGGCTGATCCAGGCGACCACGTTGAGGAAGATCCACAACGCGAGCAGACCGGATTGGATGAGGATGAACCGCCAGCTGCCCATGCTGTTCGCGACGGTATCAGCAGTACGCTGCCCAACGGTTAGGCGCTTTTCCATCTCATCATTGATGTTGCGAATAGGGAGTGGTTTGGGGACAACGCGCGGGCGTAGCCGTGCGAGCTCCGAGAGTTGCTTACGCAACAGATGCTGTTCACCATGGCTCATGAGTCACCTCCGCTAAAGTGGATCGGCCAGTTGGCGGGTCTCTGTAGACGCGTACTGTTTGTCGGACTGAGCTTGCACCGATGGTCTATGGACGCGCGTAACGCGAAACAGCATGAATGATCAGTCCACATAACACGAGTGCGCCAACCAGATCGGCTGGGCGCGCCTCGATCTCTGATATGGTTGAGCAAGAATTACGCATTGCAAGTAATTGCGTATAGATAATCATTGAAAATCTTACTGATCGGTATCATTGTAATTTTCCTCATCACCGTGTATCATTGAAAAGTACGAACAAACGCCAGCCGGGTTGTCTCATCGCCCTCTGGCCGGGGATAGCACTCAGACTCGAGCAAGTCGCTCATCTCGCTATCTTGCTACCCGTATCGGAGGTGTACCATGACAACTTTTGCACGCATCGTCACCGGTCAGCTCAAGCCTGCAACCCTCGATGAGGGCGTCCGCGTCTTCAATGAGAAGGTAACCCCGAACCTCAAGAACCAGCCCGGTTTCAAGAGTTCGGAACTCCTCGTCAACCACAAGACCGGGAGAATGGCGTCCGTCAGTCACTTTGCGACGGAAGCCGACGCCCAGGCTGGTGGTCAGACGGGCCTCAAGGAGCGCGTCGCGATGATCGAGTCCTATCTGGATGGGCCGACCCATCTCGAGATTTACGAAGTTGACGCACGCTCATAGAGCGTAGATCCGATTCTCGGGCGGGTTCATCGAACCCGCCCAATCATGTTAGGCACGACGTCATGCCCCGCCGCGAGTATCAGAAATCGTCGGAACCCGCGTCACCAAGCGTCGGCTGGTTGTGACCTCGGTCTATATCCATATCCGCCGGAGTTCACGTGCCAGTCCAGTATTCACGATTTCCAGCTCGACGAACTGAGCGCCCCATGACGACAACGCGCCTACAGCCAAATGTTCAATCCGTGGCACATTTCAAACATGGCGAGACTTCGGTGATTTGGATGGAGCGAGCCTGCGTGGAGTATGTGCCTGCCGAACGATCGTTCGGGAAGGACCGCGCAGTTCATCAGGACCGACGTGATCGTTAGTCCGATGCCATCCGAACCGGCGCAACGCGTGCGAGTCTTCCGAGTCACATACGTCAATGCTCAACACCAATTCCATGAAACGGAGCTTCCAATGATGAATACAGAACAAGCATCGCAACTGATCGGTCTCGGATTGAAATCGCCAGAAGAGACCACCGAGCGCAACGATCGCCTGCAGCCAGAGATGTGGGTTCTTGGAGAGCACGACAAATCACTGGGCACCCTTGACGAGCTCCAGCGTGATCCGGCGACTGGTCACGTGAGCGGATTCATCGTTCGGCGCGAAATCGTGAGTCAGCGACGGCAGATTCCCGTGAGTTTGGTGACGGCAGTCACCCCACGCTCGGTTCAGATTCAGATGAGCAGAGCGGACTTCAAGATGTTGCCGCAATTGAGTGCCCGCTAATCTGTGTCTGACCCGACGACCAGCCTTGAAAAGAAGGAACGTACTATGAACGCGAGCGACATCAAGAATATGACCATTGTCTCGCTGCAGGAGGGCACGAAATTGGGTCGCGTCGACCAACCCCTTTTCGACCTTGCGGCTCGTCAGCTCGGGGCGCTGCAGGTGAAGGGTGAGGGTGGCACGTTTATCCTCCCGTTTGCTGAGATCCAGCACATCGGAACAGATGCCATTACAGTCGCGAGTAGCCAGGTGACCCAGACTCCAAGCAGCGGCGGAGCCACTGATGCCCTTCTCGATCTACACGCGCTGAAGAGACTGAAGATTGTCGACCAGGCCGGAACCTTGCTGGGCACGATCAGCGACGTCGACGTCGATCCAATCAGCGGAGAGGTCACCAAACTGATAGCTCACAAGGGTGGTCTATTGGGACTGGGCGGAACAAGCACGCCAATCGCGTCAACCTCGATCGTCATGGTCGGGGAAGAGTTGCTAACCGTGACGATGGTCTCCGATTCGCCACAAGAACAGTGGGTGGAGAAGACGCGGCGGTGGCAGCGTTACGACCAATACATCAGCGACTTCCAGCAGAGGTTGATTAGTGTTTACGCCCAATGTTCGAGCTATCGCAACGCCGGTGGTGTGGTGGTAGAGGCAGAGCGGGGGTTAACCAGCCTGACAAATCACGAGCGCTATTGTGGATGTCGTCGAATGAGAGCTCCAGCGCTTCGGCTTCGCTCAAATCTTGACTGGCAGCGTCCGCATCATGCCATGGAGCGACGCGCAGATTCCTGTCGCGAATTTTGACGGCCGAGAAGATACGTCGAATTGATGGTTCCGTAATAGCTTGTTTACATAAGATGCACGATCTCGACGTCGCCCCACTTCTCCTTTAGGTACTCCGCCACCAGGCTGCGGTGACATTCCGCAGGCTTCACCTCGCTGCAGAGGAGGCAGGCGCCATCGAGACTCGCCGGGTCGAGCTGCGTATCGATCTCGCGCTCCTGAATCAGCGCTAAAAAGCGCGAGGCGAATTCAGCTTGTTTGATGCGCTTCTTCTTATAGTCGTCCATGATCTCTTCGGTCGGCGCCAGCAGTGGCTCGTGCTCGTAACCGATGTGACCGATGGCGTCGAGGAAGTAGCGCAGATCGTCCCGCTTGGCAAACCCTGCCAGCTGCGAGGTGTTGTGCAGGCGGATGTCGACCACCTTCTTGACTCCGGCGCCGGATAGCAGGCCGAAGAACTCCTCAGCCGACTTCTGCGTGAAGCCGATGGTGAAGATCTTCATTGAAACGTACTCCCCCGTAAAAGCGTCTCGCTTACTTCCATATATAGCTCTCTTCATCGGCGAGGTCGACGCGAGGATTGTAGTTGATTGCGGCCGGCACGACGTTGGCGGAAGGACGTCCCACTCTCTTCCGGAAGCCTTGAATGAGGCCACCAAATCAGATGGCACGAGGTTGGTCGGCTCATCTGAGGCGAGGATTAAGGTATTCGTGAGGCTCCTTCGCGTGTGGTAAGAGGAATGGGGAACCAATTGGGCCTGGACAAACGTGCGAATCTCGCTATTCAAACTCGGCACCTCCAAACTGTCTGAGAGGGAGAGAGGTCCGCTCACCGAGGAAAGTCCACGTTAGCCCGATACCCGGTCTCGAATTCCAGGCGAATTTGCAAGACCCACGTGAAGAATTGAAGGGGATGCAATGACAAACCACGACACCACGCTAAAACCACACGGGAGATCTCGGTTACTCCTCAATGTTCCCGGAGGAGTTCGGCCACAACGCGCCAAGAGTCCGCACTGGACAGTCGTTTGTGTCCCGCGGCGTGAACTTGAGGAGGGTCGGCGTCAAGAGAATTGGGGAAAATGCATGGTCAATTGTGATTGCCTCTTCGGCCACCAGACCCCAATGATCACCCAACTCCTAGGGTGCCCGTGAACTGTTCCGACGAAGAAGTGGGTGTCCTTGTCGGCGCCGCACAACTCGTCAAGAAACTTTGTCTTAACACCCGCTGCTGCTTCTTGAGACGAGGCACCTTCGTCGATTAGCCGCCAGTAGAGCGCGCCGACTTCCCAATCATGAATCGACATTCTGTGGTTTCCGTTACAGCGGGGATCGCTACAAGCGAATCGATAAAAGAAGTTGAAAGGCACTTTACGCGGTGGTTCCCTCGTGGCTTTTCGATCATCCCATAGGCGTGACTGCATTAGGGCTTTCTGGAATCCGGGCTTCCAGTTCGGATCGTCCGGCCTGACGACGAGGTCTTTCACTTGGCTCGGCTTGAATATTCCTAACGACGTTCTATTGTTCTCCAGCTGCTCTGCAAGATCCTCCATTGACTGAGATCGCCGCTGAAGCACGTAGTGGGCTCTATCGGACCAGTCGCCGTTCTTAGTTGGAATTGGTTCGCCCAAATTGAGGAGCGTGGAGCAATCAGGCCTATAACTCTCCTTGCGAGTATCGCGCGAGTGCTTCTCTGCCATTACCTCAATCCACTGGTATTTCCGATACTGCTGGGAAAATGGAAGCTCACGAAAGTTCACCGGGTAGAGGCGGACAAAACTGCCATCCTCTCGCACGCCAGCAGTGCAAACTAGTTCATCATATTTCGATGACGGAATCGGATAGGTCTTGACAGTGATGAGCATTTTGAGTCGCTCCATGGCGAATCCTGTCAGATATGGACTACCTTGAGTCCAGAACATCGCGCAACGGCAGGCGCAAGTCGGCTTCTATGACATGTATGCGGATCAGATTCCACACATAGCAGGATTGATGGGAACTGCTTCATCAAGTTGCCCACCTCTTGTACCTGCTGTGTGGCAGACGCGAGGGTTACTCGTTCGTAGTTCTCGAGCAGCGTGCGTCGTGCTGACTTGCCTGCGAGCTGCTTTCTCGTTTCGCTAGATACTCCGAGTTCTGGGAAATGCAGATATTGTACTCCGAGCTTCGCCCCAATGTCCTTCAACGTGCTCTGAGAGAAACCGTAGCTTCGAGACTGCGGATTGGATCTGACATCTAGAATAGTATGAACGCCGATTCGGAGTATCCGATCGAAGAACCCGTCAATTGAGTATCCCTCATACCCCATCGTAAATACGGCAGGCTCTGGAGGGATGGCGGGGATTTGTTCTGTGTCGAAGTCCACTGCCAACCGGCTCTTGGATGCATACCAGGGATAGTTGGAATAAACATAACGAAGAAGTTCTTTCTGGGGGAGTTCGCAGTACCGTATCGCGATTTGAGTTACTTCAGCTGATGTGTCCGTGTTCAGGTCTCGAGTCTTGGACAGAATTTGAGGGCGAAGCGAGGAACTCAGCTCAACACGGTTTTCTTCAGGGCGGACGTACCCATCGCGCCGCAGCAAGTTGAGTTCTCTATACAAGTTGAATGAGAACGGTCCATAGTTGTAGGGAACAAAATCGAAAAATGCGTGATGCTGCCTGATTGTCGTCTCCTGCCTCAAAAGAAAAGCTAGTTTGACGAAGGCCGTTGGCGTAAGAGGGTAGTCGGCTCTTTCTAAGAGGGTAAGAAGAATTTTCTGCCGAACTAGCACTATTCCTGCCGATCTGTCATTCAACAGCTATTGAGCGGGACGGTTTACGCGAACTTGGACTTCTTGGTCGCGTGTATCGACTGCCTATTCTAGAATAAGGACCGGGACAGAATAGGGAATGGTGGCGAAGCCTTTCTATTGCAGCACGAGAATCAAAGAGCCGCGATATCGCCGTTGTCGTGAAAGACGGGAATCTTCCCGAAATTCGGCGTAAATTCTTGGCATTTTGAAGGCGTTGCCCGTAATCCGGTTTCATTCTCTTCTCTAGCTAATTAGGCGCTGGTCCCTACATCACTCCATCGCGGCGATGAGGCGGCTGCGGCCGTTGGAGTGGGCGTGGGTCAGCTCGCGAGACGACTCCTGCACCGCTGCGCGAAAACCGTTCTCGCACATCCACTCGTCGTCGTAGACCTTGGAGAGGTAGCTGTGCCCGCCGTCCGGCAGGACCACGACGGCCAGCGTGTCGGATCGATCGTCCCGTTGCGCCACCTGCAAGGCTGCGTGGACGGCCGTGCGCCACGCTCCGTCAGGAGGTGGCGCGCAGTGGTCGGTTCATCTCTCCCAGCGAGCGGATCTGCTTGCCTGCCTGATCGAAGTTTTCAGGCGCCAGCCAGCCCTCGAAGTTGGCGCGAATCGCGGGCCATTCCGAATCCAGGATCGAGAACCAGGCCGTGTCCCGATTGCGGCCTTTGACGATGATGTGCTGGTAAAAGATCCCCTCAAAGCCGAAGCCGAGTCGGGCGGCGGCGTTGCGCGATGGCTGATTGCGGGCGTCGCACTTCCACTCCAACCGTCGATAGCCGAGGTCATCCATGGCGTAGCGCATCATCAGGTAGAGGGCTTCGGTCGATTCGCGCGTGTTTTGCAGTGCCCGGCCGAACCAGATGTGGCCGATCTCGATGACGCCGTCCTTGGGACGAATATTAAGGAAGGAGGCCACGCCGCATGCTGGTCCAGTCTTCCCCTGACGGATGGCATAGAAGGTGGGGTCGGCCAGGGCGGCGTTATCCCGCACCCAGCTGCGGAAGACGGCGGGATCAGTGAAGGGACCGTATCCGAGGTAGTCCCAGATCCGGTCGTCTTCGGGGCCGGTATGGCTGGCGTCCCACAGCTCATTGGCATGCGTTCGCGGGTCGAGCGGCTCGATGCGGGCGTAGCGGCCATCGAGAGGCGTGCGCGCCGGGTAGAGTCCAATCGGCAGGGGATCGACCTTCGCGCCGGAGAGGGCACGATCCGGCAGAGCGTCAGGCATGCGCTACGTTCCTTTACACGTTACTCGGTCGAATCATCGTCACCGCCCGCGTAGTGAACACGGGACGACCAACGCATGCTGCACGGAAACTGCCAGCCTGGCCAGGGCCAATTCTTGGCAGTGCGGGAGCGCCAATCAGATGGCGTCGCCCCGTACCAACAAAAAAGAAGCCTCCCGGAGTGACCCGGGAGGCGTTCGAACCGATTCAGGTCTGGTGAACCTCCGATTAGCCTTCGGCCTCGATGGTGAAGAGCTGGGAGCTGCCGGATTGCAGGAGATCCATCGACGGAGCGATGGCTTCACGAAATTCAGCATGCTGGAACATAGAGGACCGGATATTCTCCCAGTCGGCCATGCTCTCCACCTGGATCTCCAGCACGACGGTATCGAACGAACCAGTGAGGTCCGTCAGCACGCGCCAGGGATGACCAGGACCGAGAACTCGGGTGACGACGGAGCTCGCTTCGCGAATGATGGCGGCGGCTTCTCCTGCTTTTCCGTACTTCGCCTGGAACGTCTGTCGTACGAGGATCATGGCCCGCTCCAATCTTGTCGAAACCGGCATTTCGATGATGAACGACCGCCACACAATAGCATCTAGCCGTCCCAAATTGAAGATGGTCAGGCAACGAATTTGTTTCAAGTACCCACAGCCACCGGCGACGCGGAACGGCTGGAGCGCATCAACCAGATGTAGCCGTCCGCCAGTCTACGCGTGTGCCCAGGTCGCGCGACGATCAGCGCAATGCGGTAACATGTCTACAAACTAATTCTTGGTAGGTATTGAAGCAACAAACCAAGCTGGAATGTCGCAAACGCCTTGGCTGAACCTGCTGAGTGCTAAACTCAGCGATGGCCGAGACGCTGCCGTGATCTGATCCAAAGCGGCGTGAAGGCCGTACTAACGGGAGAGGAACGAACTGGTTGGTCGAACGGGATGATGGAGCCGTTCTAGAATCGATCGCCAAGAGCGATCCGGATGCACTGGTCATGTTATACGACCGCTACGGCCGGCTGGCCTTCGGGCTTGCCTACCGCATCCTGGGAGACGCCGCGACCGCCGAAGAGGTGGTGCAGGACGCATTCATGAACGTTTGGCGCAAGGCTGAATCGTTCGATGCGGAGCGCGGCAATACCCGAACCTGGCTCCTCTCGATCGTGCGTAACCGGGCGATCGATCAGCTTCGCGGCCGCTATGGGCGGCAGCGAGATGAGATCGATTTCGAAAAGCTCGAGCCGGTCCTCTCCGGTCAGGATCTGTGGACGGAAGTCGTGCGAGGGCTGCGCGCCGAAGCAGTGCGCGGGGCGATCATCGACCTACCGGACGAGCAGCGCAGCGCCATCGAGCTGGCCTATTTCGAGGGGCTGACGCATCGAGAGATCGCCGAAAAGACCGGTATTCCACTCGGAACGATCAAGAGCCGCTTGCGCCTGGGATTGCGCAAGCTGCACGAGACGTTGACGGTATCCGGCAATTACAGGATAGACGGCAGCGCGGATGGTCACTGAACGCGAACATCACGAATATCAAGAGATGCTCGGTGCCTACGCGCTGGGGGCGTTGACCGACGACGAGCGCGAGTCGCTCGAAGAGCACCTCCTGACCTGCGACGAATGCAACGCCGAGCTGGTCGAGCTCCTCGTCGCGGCACATTCGCTGCCGTTGAGCGTCGAGGAACGCGCGCCCTCGGCTGACTTGCGCGAGCGCATTCGAGCCGCCGCGGTGGCTGAAGCTGGAGCATCGAGCCCGGATCGCGTGAGCACCGTCGAGCCGGAGCCGTCAAACGTCACGACGCTTTCCTCTTCACGCCCACGAACGACGCGCTTCGGCGGCGGTTCGATTTTGCCGTGGGCGGCCGCGGCCGTCTTCCTCCTCTTCGGCTTGGGGATGCTTGGTTGGAATCTCTCGCTGCGAACGTCGAACAACACCAACGAGCAGGTGATCGCTCTGCAGGCCGCGCCAGGCGTCAACGGGGCCGGTGGCCAGCTCATCTATCTCAAGGACAAGCAGGTCATGATCGTCAAGCCGCGGGGACTTCCGCAGCTGCCGTCGGGACAGGTCTACGAGCTGTGGCTGATTCAAGGGAATACGCCGATAGCCGCTGGCGTTTTTGATACGGCGAACGGTCAATTGGCTGTCGCGGCCAACATGAGTCAGTATCGAGCGGTCGCGATCACGATCGAACAGGGTCCATTGGGTAGTCCAACCCCGTCTGGAGCGCAGGTCATCGTTACCCCGTTCTGACCTCGTGGGGTGACCGGAGCGAAACTGGCACGTTTGGCATCTCAATCTGGAGGATTCCAGGGCTGTACAACGGGCCAGGAAGCCTTGATTTCATCACTCTTTCTCCCTGTACGACTGGTCAGGTGTCCCCAATAATCAACCATATCGGCCCAAAAACTTGATATACTATGCAGGCTGACTAACCGGTTAGTCAGCTCTCCGTTTCGTCGTTCGCGAACTCTTCGTCATTTAGTCCCTAATCTCAAGCGTCGACGGCACGACGCAGGCAGATTGAGATGGAGCTGCCGTGTGAATATACGATCGATTCCGTACAAGTGGCTCGTCGCGATCGTCTTCCTGACGGGTCTCTTCATGGACATCATGGACTCGACCATCGTCAACGTCGCCCTGCCGACGTTAGGTCGAGAGTTCCATGCCCCAACGACCACGCTCGAGTGGGTCGTGACCGCCTACCTGCTGAGTTTGGCGGTCTGGATCCCCGCATCCGGCTGGGTGGGGGACCGCTTCGGTACGAAGAAGGTCTTCCTCTTTGCGCTGGCCATGTTCTCGCTCGGCTCGATCCTCTGCGGACGCGCCTGGAGCATCGATTCGCTGATCTTCTTCCGGGTATTGCAGGGTATCGGCGGCGGCATGATGACGCCGGTCGGCACGGCCATGCTCTTCCGCGCCTTCCCGCCGCACGAGCGAGCCACTGCCTCGGCGGTGCTGGTCATACCGACGGCGATCGCTCCGACGGTCGGCCCGATCCTGGGTGGATGGCTCGTCGATCACGCCAGCTGGCGCTGGATCTTCTACATCAATCCGCCGGTCGGTATTGCCGGATTCCTCTTCGCCCTCTTCGTTCTGCAGGAGCATACCGAGGAGAACGTTGGACGCTTCGACGTTCCGGGATTCATGCTGGGAGGTGCGGGGTTACCCTTGCTCCTCTATGCCCTCTCGCAAGGGCCGAGCGCCGGTTGGAGCTCACCACGAGTCTATATAGCCGGCATCGCCGGGTTGCTGCTGCTGCTCGCGCTCGTCATCGTGGAGACGCGCACACGCGAGCCGATGCTGGCCCTGCGGCTCTTCAAAGACCGCATGTTCCGCAACGGCAATCTGGTCGTCTTCATGGTCTTCGGCGCCATGATGGGCTTGCTCTTCCTGCTGCCATTGTTCCTGCAGGATCTGCTGGGTCTCTCGGCCTTCCAGTCGGGCTTGACCACCTTTCCGCAGGCCATGGGTATGGCGGCCGTGGCGCAGGTTTCGAGTCGCATGTATTCGCGAATCGGTCCGCGGCGCATGATCATGACGAGTATGATCGGCGTGACCATCGTTTCGTCCCTGTTCTTGCTGGTTGGGCTGCATACCAGCCTGTGGTGGGTGCGCGGATTGATGCTGCTGCGTGGCGCGGCCATGGGTGTCGGCATGGTTCCGATGCAGGCGGCAACGTATGCCACCATCAGCCGTGAAGATACGGGACGTGCATCGGCGCTCTTCAGCACCAACCGTCAGGTGGCGGCCTCGGTCGGCGTCGCATTGATGGCGACGGTCTTGGTCGACCGCATCCAGTCGCATGTCAACGCGGCCGTGCAAGGGGTCACCGGGCAGGCGGCCATTCAGGCGGCGACGCAACGTGCGGCCCTGCTCGGTTACCACGACGCCTTCCTGGCGACCGCACTGCTGGCGTTCGTCGGCATCGGGGTGGCCTTCCTGATTCGGGACGAGGATGCGGCGGCATCTATGCGGCGAGCTCCGGCTCCAGCCTCGTCATCCGCGAGTGCCGAACGAGAACGTGTCGGTGCGCGCGAACCGGAGCCGGTTCCGGTCGGTTCAGCCGATCACGACTGAGCGGCTCTTCCCGAACCAAACCCGAACTTGAACGAAAGGCGCCGGAACGTTCCGGCGCCTTTCTCGTTGCTCGGCAAATAATCCTCTGTTTTCACCCTCCATTAATCCAACCTTCGCATTGACTCCGTACCCACTGTCAACGATGCCGCACGCGGCGTCAGTGCCGATTCTGTGGAAGGGCCCTCTCCAGATTGGCATCAAGGCTTCAAATCCTGAATGAAGAACGCTCGCGTTGTGGCGACAGGATGGAGGAACGCCGGCAAGCGCGTCGTGGTCAGCGATTTAGGCGGCAACGACGTTAGTCCACCCAAGGACATCACGCAGCAGGACAAACGGAAAAGGGAGTGTGCAATGGCTCAGTACTTCAACAATGACATCGACGTCTTGAACTACGCGCTCACGCTTGAGCATCTGGAGGCGGAGTTCTACCGGCAGGCGGTGGCCTCCGGCAAGCTCCAGGGAGACGTCCTGAACGATTTCAACACCATCAAGAGTCACGAAGAAGCGCACGTCACCGGGCTGACCCAGGCCATCACCAATGCCGGTGGCACGCCCGTCAAGGCGCGCGCGTCCTACGACTTCAGCGTCCTGGGCGACATGAGCACCCAGGATGGACTGTTGAAGATCGCCGGAACGCTGGAGCCGGTCGGCGTCATGGCGTATGACGGCGCGGCGCCGGACATCCAGAACAAGGACTACCTAACCACCGCGGGATCGATCGTCCAGGTCGAGGCGCGTCACGCGGCGGTCATTCGGGCACGGATGGATCCGAACGCGAATCCGGTGCCGAATGCCTTCGAGGGCACCCTCACCCCGCAGCAGGTGCTCGACACGGTGGCCCCAATCCTCGGCCCGGAGCAGTAATCGCCCGAATGTGACATTCGACCGACACGCATGCGCACGCAAACGAAGGGATGAATGATGACCGCGTATAAAGATGCGATATTCAGTGGACAGGTCTCGCGCCGTAGCTTGCTGAAGAGAACCCTGGCCATGGGCGCCGGAGCGATCGCCGTCAGCGCGATTCCGATGAATTTCTCGCGCGGAGGCGCAACGCTCAAGCTGCCGGGATTTGGGAACGCCGCCGCTGCGGCGGCTGCCCCGCTCGACAGCGACCTCGACATCCTGAACTACGCCCTGACGCTGGAGCACCTCGAAGCGGCCGCCTATCAGGCCATTCTCGACGCCAACGTCCTGACAGGCCGCGCGTTGACCTATTTCCAGGCGTTCGGCAGCCACGAGAAGGCGCACGTCGACGCGATCACCTCCACCATCAAGCAGCTGGGTGGCACGCCGGTGCAGGCGCAGAAGTACGACTTCTCCAGCGTTCCGACCGATCAGGCCGGTATCGTGAAGTTCTTCCAGACGGTGGAGTCGGTCGGTGCCAGCGCCTACCTGGGAGCCGCCGCCTCGATCAAGAACACCGACGTTCTCAACGCGGCCCTGAGCATTCACGCGGTTGAAGCGGAGCACGCCTCGGCACTGGCTGACATTGTGGCGCCGGGCACTGACCTCTTCGCGCCGGATGCCTTCGCCAAGCCGCGCACGCCGGCCGAAGTCCAGTCAATCGTGGCCCCCTTCTTCGGTAGTGGCTCAGGCACGACGTCGCCAGGAGCGGTCTTCCTGCCGATGGCTCCCAAGAGCAACGCGCCGGGGAGCACCTACTTCGACGTCACCGGTCACAACCTGGGTGGCGGCTTCCGCGCCTACTGGGAGAAGTTTGGTGGCCTGCCGATCTTCGGCTACCCGATCACCGAAGAGATGCAAGAGAACGGCCTGACGGTGCAGTACTTCGAGCGCGTCCGCTTCGAGTGGCACCCGGGCACGTTCGCATCTCACTACGACGTCCTGCTCACGCTCCTCGGTAGCTGGAAGGCGCAGCAGGAGGGGTTGATGAGCACCGATCCGTTCAAGGCGGTCGGGGACAACGGCAGCGGCGTCTACTTCAAGGAGACCGGCCACAACGTCTCGGGCGGATTCCTGCAGTACTGGAAAGCGTTCGGCGACCTGGCGGTCTACGGCTACCCGATCAGCGAGCCGTACGTCGACAAGTCAACGGGCCTGACAGTGCAGTACTTCCAGCGCCAGCGCTTCGAGTGGCATCCGGGCGTCTGGCCGGAGCGCTTCGACGTGCTGCTGGGTCTGCTGGGCGACGAGTACCTTCAGTCCAAGCAGAGCTAACTCCCAATCCTTTTCCTCCCTCGTGAGTGCCTGTCCGCTCTCCCAACCGAGCGGGCAGGCGCTCTTTTGTTATCGCTTTCCATCAATATCCGTGTGCGTTTTGACGAGCGCGTCGGGACTTGGGTTTCGCTGGCGGCCGCAGGTGCCGCCGCTACGTTTACCTGCGGCTCAGCCCGTTTAGGGGCTTCGCCTTGTCAGCCTGGGTTTTGAACACAGGGTGAACGTGCCGAGAGGGGATCCCGTCGTCTACAGTCGAGGAGAGGATGACGCCCCAGGTGAAGGCGGCTGAGCGGAAGAGCGCCAGATCGACCAGCGGCTGACCGCCGGGGCGTCGCGTCAGATGTCGCTCCCAGAGGACGAAGCCGAACAGGATCATCGCGCCCGCGACCATCGGCACAACCGCCGCGACGTCACTCCAGTTCTTCTGGCCGGCTTCGATTTCAGTCGATGGGGAGGGTTATGCGTTGGTCAAGGTATTGTGACAGCGTGAAGGATCAATCCTCTTGCCAGACGTAGCAGACGCCTTTGGTACCTGGCAATGTGGCGGCGATCAGTTTTCCCTGCGCCGCTAGGCGCTCCAGCGTCTCGTGCAGTTCCGGCTCGGGCAGGCCGAGGTGCTTCGCCAGCGTGTTGGGCACGACGTAGACAGCCGGCGGTAGGTAGGCGCTGAGAAGATCGTCTAGCGCAGCTTCGCGCGTGAGCTTCTCAGCGGCCGCTCGCGCATCGGGGTAGCGTGTGCTGACGAGTGCGTGGCTCATGTCGGTCGAGTCAGGGGAAAACACCTTGGCCACCATGAGGCGACGGTCGAGCTCGTCGAGCGCCTTGAGGTAGTCTTTGCGGCTCTCTTTGCCGGTCGGGAAACCCGCCTCCAGTCGCAGTTCGCCGGTGGAGAGCGCGCCGTCAGCCGCTTCCAGCGCCTCGGCGATGCGCAATGCGCCGTTGGAGAGCTCACCGGCCCGATAGAGCTCGCTCGCCGAGCGCACTTCGCCGCGCAGGCGCAGCACAGCGGGGAGGAGACTCCAGCGGACCCAGGTGGGCCGGTTGCGCACGATGGTGCCGTAGAAAGCGACCTCTTTGCCGCCGAGCGTCCAGCGCCAGCTATAGACGTGGCCGGATGGGGAGTCGTGTCCGGAATCGACGGCCGCCTCGGGATCTCCCATGTAGGCGTGGTAGAGGTTGGGCAGTTCCGGCGAGGTCGGGTAGTGGGTGACGACGCCCAGGTGATCGATGAGATCAGGAGCGTCATCCGATCCGGCCAGCTTGGTTGCTTCAGTCTGACGCCAGTTGGCAAGCCTGCGTTTGGTCATCGTCTCGTCGATCTCGGTCATGGCTCGATCTGCGATCATGCGTCATCCAATCCGTAAGCCCGAAGCGTCTGCAGGACCTGAATGGTGTATGCGCCGCGCGATTCGATGGTGCTGGCTTCGTTCCACTTGCCCCAGTTGAACATCCAGCCGCCGTCTTCGCTTTGTTCCTGCTGGAGGTCGTGTAGATTCTGCTCGATCTCACGGTCCGTGAACCAGCGTCGTGTCAGGCTCGAGGGGCGCTGCGCGTAGTCCAACGGGTAGTGAAACTCGCCTGGCGCGTAGCCAGGGGGCGACATGTCGTCGGTGGCCGTCGCTCGATCGACGATCACCAAATTCTGCTCGCGTACCAGTTTGCCCAGGCGTTCGGCCTCACGTTCCGCCCGCTCTCGCTCCGGCGCATGATCCAGGAACGCGAGCGCGAACTTCACCTCATAGGGATGCGTCGTCTGGACGGCGCCGATCGCCTCCCAACAGAACGCGCTGGCGGATGCGAGCCACGGATGCTGGACGCCATGCTTGTGCAGCAGCCCGGCGATGCCTCCGGTCGGCAGCAGCGAGCCGGGTCTCGGAGCGTTCGGCGGGGACATCCAGGGGGCATGCGGCACGTCATGGCCTGTTGGGACGAGCGCAGGCACGCCGCCGTCCGGTGCGGTGACCGTCGCCAGGTAGTCCAGCGCGGTTCCCATCATTGGGTCGTCGAACGCGCCCATCTCGTCCAGGATGAGCAGCGCGGCGTAGACCTGGAGCGGCTGGCTCTCCGGGCCGCGAATGTCCGGCTCCAAGCCATGCCCGAAGCCGCCGTCAGTCGTTGCGGTAGGCGCGCAGCGCATCGAGCACTGCTTGCGCCGAGCCTCCCTCGAAGAGGAACTCGAATCGGCGCCGATCGATGACGCGCGCGGCACGCCAGATGAACTGCCGGGCGGATTCCAGTCGGTTTTTATCGAGCATATGCAATCTCCGCTGGTGAATGTCTCAGACATCGTTCGGTCCTACTCTCACCCTAGCGTAAGATGATGACAGAAAACGGCACTATTTCGTGAGATAAAGAGACATGTCACGAGCCGCGCGATTGCTCGAACTGATGATCCGCCTGGAGGCCAGACCCCGCTTCTCGGTGAGCGAGCTGGCCGGTGAGTTCGGCGTCTCGCGCCGGACGATGCTGCGCGACTTACAGGCCCTCTCGGAGATGGGCGTGCCGCTGGCATCCAGTCCCGGACCCGGTGGCGGCTACTGGTTGATTCGGGATCGTCGCGTTCTACCGCTGCGCCTGACGGTGGATGAGGCGCTGGGAATGCTCCTCTCGTATGAGAATCTGCTGAAGTACGCCGAATCCCCATTCGCCGATGAGAACCTCTCGGCCATCACCAAGCTGCGGGCGGCGCTGCCGGGCCAGACGATCCAGGAGCTGGACCGCATCCGGCGCCACGTCGCCATCATCAGCCAGCCGCCGGACTACCGCGCGCCGCTCCTGCCCGAGCTCTTGCGCGCTTCACTGGACGAGGTTCATCTGCGCATCGACTACGACGGACGCTCAGGACGTTCGCTGCGAGAGTCATCTTCCCCTTCGGCCTCTTCGCGCGGCATGGCTTCTGGTATTGCGCCTGTCACGACGATCGCCGTGGACGCCACCTGACGTTGCGGGCCGACCGCATCCTCAGTGTCGAGCGGGTCGAGGGTCGAGAACCGCTGGAGCCGGTCGATCTCGATCATTGGTTCGACACGATCGAGCGAGACGACGGGAGTGGGCTGCCGCTGCGGATTCTGGTGACTCAAACCGGGATGAAGAACTTCGACCTGCGGTCCCTGTTTCGGGATGTGCGCGAGACGACTGAGGGTGGCCTGATCGAAGGGATCGTGCCGCGGTCCGAGATCGGCTGGTTCGCCTCGCAGCTCCTGCCGGTGGGTCTGGACGTGACCGTGGAGTCGCCGCCGGAGCTGATCGCCGCCATGCGCGCGCAGGCGATGCGCTGCTGGAGCGGTACGACGGTTGAATGGGCGGACGCGGGCGGACGCAGTCCGCCCCTACGACCGCACGCGCCTACGGGTACCCATTTGTAGGGGTGGACTGCGTCCGCCCGCACGGGCTGTTCGTCAGTCCGCGCGCTTCACGGTGCTGGCGATGAGATCGGCCATGGCCACGGCCTCGGGCTCTCCGGTGGCGCGCAGGCCATCGGCGGCGCCTTCACGGTCGATGGGGAGGCGATTCTGGCTCACCTTCCATTTGCCGACCATCCGGCTAATCGGGATCTCGATCCCCACGATCTCGCCGAGCATCTGCCGCAGAAAGTCCTGCGGCGCGTCGCCCATCTTCCAGGGTCGCGGCTGCGCCGCCTCCATCCGTTTGGTGAGGCGGCCCACAAAGCCGCGCAGCCACTTCTCATCGTCGTGGATCACGAGGGGGCCGTAGGCGTGGACCACCGCGTAGTTGTAGGTCGGCACATGGCGGTGCGTCTCCGCCTTGGTCGGATACCAGTTCGGGGAGACGTAGGCGCTCGGCCCCTGGAAGATCACCAGCGCCTCATGCTCGGTGGAGAAGTCCTGCCAGACGCGGTTCGCCCTGGCGACGTGCCCAAGCAACGCCCCATGCTCGCCCGTATCGGCGGTCAGCAGGAATGGGAGGTGGTTGGCGTTCAATCCGTCGGCGCCGGCGGTCACCAGCGTGCCGAGGGGAAACGCCGCAATGAGATCGTGCAGCGTCGCGGTATCGTGTTCGGTGAAGTGCTCAGGGAGATACATCCATGGCTCCTGCTCACGTGAGGTGGGCGCTCGAATCCAAGATCAACTGCGCGGCGTTCCCGATGCCCGGCGCGGTCATGCACGTGCCGGCGCTTGCGGCGGGAGCGATCGTGCTGAGGGTCACCACATCGCCGATCGCGATCTCGCCGTCGAGCAGGATCTCGGCGCGGATGCCGCCGCGATCGGTGAGGCCGCGGTTGACGCCACGCTTGCCGGTCACCTTCTCGAGATAGCCGCACGGAGGGCAGAGGCGTTCGCCGTAACACTCGATCTCCCCGACGCGAAAGCGCCTGCCGATCAGATACTCCAGACCGATGCCCCGCGTGATGAGATTGCGGCGGCACTCGTCGGGGCCGAGGAAAATCCCGGTCTCGCGCTGCAACGCGTCGAGCGACTCCTCTTCGATCAGCGTCAGGCGTCGCCCGGTGAGGGGTTGCACCTGCGAATAATAGCCGCGCCCGTCGAAGTAGCGGTCTCCCTCGATCCCCCGGCCCGCGACGACCCGCGCGCGCTCCAGCGCCTCCATCGGCGCACCGGCCGTGTTCGCGATGTATATGCCCGTCACAGTGCCTGCCGCTCCAGTCATTTGCCTCGCTTCGGTGACGGCGTCCATCACGGTCCTTCCGGTGGCACGAGCGGTAACCGCTCCTCTGTGGTCGCCACTCGCCGCAGGCGGGGCAGACCACGCGAACAATGTATCAAGCCGCGTATCGCAGAGCGGAGTCGCGCTGCGGACGTCACCGACGCGGTCGCGTGTTGCGGCGAGGCGCTTCGCGCCGGTGACGACGATCATGACCGGGCTTACCTGCTCATGCAAGAGCAGCGCGCTCAACCTGAGACCGAGGTCGATCCTTGAGGGGGCGGACGCGGTCTGGGCGGACGCAGTCCGCCCCTACAAAGGGTTCCCGTAGACCCATGCGGTCGTAGGGGTGGACTGCGTCCGCCCTCGGTCTATTCGGCTGTCCACACCACGCTCGCACCTGAGTGCTATGCTCTCCGCCTGCCGGGTGCAGACGTGTTCCCGGTGCTGAATGTACTTCCCGATCGGGGAGGAAGGACCGGTCATGCTGCAGGAGCAGACCACTGGCGACGCATATGTGCTTGGACGCAGTGACGCCGAGACTCGACGCCTCATTCAACAGGGCGCATTTCAACGACTATTCACCCAGCGCTTTCTGGCAACGGCCGGAATTGAGCCTGGCATGCGCGTGTTGGACGTCGGGAGTGGCGCCGGTGACGTGGCGCTCATCGCCGGTGAACTGGTCGGTCCAACCGGATCGGTCGTCGGCGTCGACGTCAACGCCAACGTGCTCGACGTGGCCCGCGCCCGTGCGGACGCCTCTGGGCACACCTGGGTCTCCTTCCTGGAGGGTGATTGCCGCCAGGTCGAGTTAGATGGACCGTTCGATGCCGTTGTCGGGCGTCTCGTTCTCGTGCACCAGCCAGACCCCGCCGCGTTCGTGCGCGCGCTGACCACGCGACTTCATCCAAGGGGCATCGTCGCGTTTCAGGAATACAATTTCGCGCCGGAGTCGCTGCTTCAGTATCCCGCAACGCCGTTGTGGGGTCAGGTCTGGACCTGGCTTACGGAAACGCTTCGCGGGGGCGGCATCTCGTCTCACGCTGGCTACGACCTCTACCTCATCTTCCAGGAAGCGGGCTTACCGGCCCCGCGGCTCGATCTCTCTGCGGCCATTGGTGGCGGTCCCGATTGGGGCGGCTACGAATACGCGGCGGAGACGTTGCGCAGCCTACTGCCGCTCACGCTGAAGCTGGGTCTTGCCACCGCTGATGAGGTGGATATCGATACGCTGGCGGATCGCCTTCGCGCTGACACGGTCGCGAGTGGCGGCATCGTCAAGGCGGCAGACCTGGTTGGAGCCTGGTCGCAGGTGGCCTGAGAGGGTGACTGACGCACGGCCGTGCACCCCTACAAATGTCTGCGTGCGTCCGTAGGGGCGACATTCATGGCGCCCGCGGTCGGTCAGGCCCTGCGGGCGACGCATGCGTCGCCCGTACGACTGTAGTTAGTGGCCCGGCACGATCGCCAGGACGCGCACCGGACTGCCGCTGCCCTCTACGATCTTGAGCGGCGCGGCGATCACCACCGCACCGGTGGCTGGCAGCTGATCCAGATTGCACAGGCTGGCCAGCCCGAACTTGCCGTTCCCGTGCATGGTGGCGTGATTGGGGAAGGGCGGATTGAACGTGCCGGCCTGCCCGGCGTCCGTGCCGACCGTCTCGACGCCCACTCCCAGCACGTCCCGCTCGGTCGCCAGCAGCAGCGAGGTCTCCTGATGGAAGCCGGGCGTGTGCGAACCCTCGTCGTCCACGTTGAAGAAGTCCTTGGGGTCGGTCCGCTTGCTCCAGTCGGTCCGCAGCAGCACCCAGGAGTTGGCCGGAATGCGTCCGTGCCGGTCCTCCCAGGCGTGGAGTTCATCCACTGTGAGCAGGTAGTCAGGATCTTCAGCGCTCTCGTGTGAGACGTCGATCACGCAGGCGGGCCCGACGAAGCGTGCCGCTGGAATGGTGTCGCAGGCGTTGTTGGGCAGGTCCTTGCCGGTCACCCAGTGGATGGGCGCGTCGAAGTGGGTGCCGGTGTGCTCGCCGAGGTGGATCGTGTTCCAGTACCAGCCTGGCCCGGCATCGTCATACCGTGAGATCTGCTCCATCGAGAATCCGGGAGACGGGGCGAAGAACGACGGCAATTCGATGACGGGTGTGCTCGGCTCAAGCGGCTGGGTCAGATCCACCACCTTGAGCCGCCCATCCGCCAGCGCGGCGACGAGATCGGTCAACACGTCAGACACCGGACGCTCCTTTGCGAAATAAGTCGACTACGAATCGGCGCGGACGCGAATGTCCCGCAAATGTCGCTGGAACTGAAAGCGGTTCTCCAGCAGTGGCAGATCGGTCAAGAAGACCGGCGGTCCTTTGGCCTCCACCTTGGCCACGATGGTCGACAGGTCTTCGGTGGCCAGCGCGCCCGAAAACGCCTCTTTGAAGGCATCAAGCGTGTTCACCGTCACCGCGTGCGGCACGCCGGCCGACCTCGCCATACCGGTGATGTCGCTGCCGGTGGCGGTCGCGGTCGGGAAGCCGCCGACTGAGAGGAGGCTCTCGTTGTCGAAGACGACGTGGATCAAGTTCCTGGGCCGGTAACGCGCCAACGTAGTGAGGCTGCCGAGGTTCATCAGGATGGATCCGTCGCCATCGAGCACCACCACTTGCAGCTCTGGACGGCTGAGGGCGATGCCGAGCCCCATCGATGAGGCCAGTCCCATGGCGTGCTGCAGATAGAAGAAGTTGGGACGGTGTCCGAGCGACTGCAGCTCCGCTGAGACCGCGCCCATGATGGTGACCACGACGCACTCTTCGAGTTGCGGGTAGATGGCTTGAAGCGCCTCGATGCGCAGCATGCTGGTCACTCCTCCCACATCAGGTCGCGACCCAGCAACAGCGCCACCGGCACCAACGCCGATTCCGCCAGCGTCTGCGCCTTCTTGATTCGCGCCGCCACGTGCGACGGATCGTCGAGTCGCTCGTAGGGGATGTTCAGGCTGCGCAGCAGCGGTAAAGTCGACATGCCTCCCTGCGTCTGCCAGGGATCGCGCTCGCCGAACTCGCCGCGATAGCTGATCAGCATCAGGAGCGGGATGTGGTAGAGGTGCGCCAGCGAGACGATGCCGTTGATGCTGGCCAGGAAGCCGTGGTTCTGCATCAGCATGGCGGACTTCACCCCGGCTAGATGCGCTCCGGCGGAGATGCCGACCCCTTCCTCCTCCTTGGCCAGGCGCACGAGGGTCATTTCCGGGTCGTCCTCAGCCATGCGGATCAAGTGGACAAGCCAGGTCTCCGGCAGCGCCGAAACCAGCTGAACGTCGCAGGCCTTGAGGGCGTCGTAGATGATCTGCGAGCTTTTCACCGAGACGGGCATCGGGGGCACACTCCGTTGGCGTGGTGTGACGGTCGCGAAATTTCAGGTCATAGCCCAGCCCAGCGTATGGGCGACCGCGGATCGAACCGTTCTTGAGCGAGGCTGAGTCTGCGATCGGAAGCGTAGGTTGGCCGGTGGGCCATGTCAAGGCCGCGGCCGAGCTCAGCGCACCGCAGCGCCTGGGAGATCCAACACCTGTTCGGCGAGCGTGGCGAACATCGACCAGGCGCGCTCGTGCTCTCCGGTCGTCTCCGGATTGCCATCGTAGGTATCAAGCAGCACGTATTCCGCTCCCAGTTCCTCCAACGCCGCCAAATCGGCATGCACCTGGTCGATGGTCCCCTCGCCTACGCGCCGCTCTCTATCGGGAAGTGGGTCGTCCGTGAGATGCAGCTTGATGCGTGGACAGAATGGCGGCACCGGCCGATCGAGTTGCTTGGCCAGCGCGCGGAGGTCCGGCAGACCTTCATCGACCAGCCAACCCATGCGGATGCTGATGGGGTGCCAGGCAGCGCCGAAGCGCACGGCGCGACGTCGGCCAGATCGCCCATTGCCGCCGATCCAGACCGGCGGATGCGGGCGCTGCAGCGGTGGCGGGCTGTTCGACACCTCGTCTACGTCGACGAACGACCCGTGGAAGCTGGTGGTCTCGCCCTCCCAGGTGCGATGGATCAGCTCGAGATACTCGTCGGTCATGGCACCGCGCCGTGCGAAATCGACTCCCAACGCCGCGAACTCCTGCTTGGCCCAGCCAACCCCCACCCCGAAGATGAAGCGGCCGCCGCTGAGCTGATCGAGGTTGTTGACCAGGCGCGCGACCTGCAGCGGATGACGATAGGGCAGGATGATGACGGTCGTCCCGATCTCGATGGACCGCGTCTGGCCCGCCAACCAGGCCAGCGTCAGGAAGGGGTCGTAGAAGGGGGCTGGGTAGATCTGGGCCACGTCGGGGGTGATCGTGACGTGGTCGGAGATCATCACGAAGTGGTAGCCCAGTGCCTCGGCGAATTGGGTCCAGCGCAGGAGCGAATCGGGACTGGCACCCGGCCCGAAGTTGAGCAGATTGACGCCGACCTTCACTTAACCATCCTTCCTGGTACGACACCGGACCCGTCCAATGCGCTCATTGTGACGCGTGCGGAATGAAACCGGTAGGTGCTCGGCGTTTGTGATCGGGGGTTTGGATGAGTTGACGAATGAGATCGGTCGGTGCGCGATGTCTCGCCCTGGGTTGAAAACCCAGCGCTGATCTAGACGAAGTCCCTGAAGGGACTGAACGTCCGCGTCCAAACGTAGAGGCGGGACCTGTGCCCGCCTCCGGTAGCAGGCCGGCGCGTCCATGATCTATTGCGGTTTACGAGGACTGCGTCCCCGCTGGCCGGCACAGGTCCGGCCACTACGCGGATGCACGCTCGCCCCACGACCTAACCAATCCCTCAACCACCAGTTCACCACGCGTGCCGCGAAACAAAAGAGGCGCGGAATCGCTCCGCGCCTCTTCGTCGTTCGATCGATGCTGATGGCGTGTGCTAGGACTGCGACTCCGGTCGCGTGCCCAGCGTCACCTTGATCTGCTGCGTCTGCCCTTCACGGACCACGGAGAGCGTCACGACGTCGCCCGGCTTGTGGTTGTCGACCATCTCCGCGAATGAGGAATCGGTCTTCAAATCCTGGCCGTCGATCTGCGTGACGATGTCACCCTTCTGTAGTCCAGCGGTCTCGGCCGGTGAGCCGGAGACGACGCTCTGGATATAGTCGCCCTGGGTGTAGGTGATATTGAGCTGTGCCGCGATCGCGGCGCTCAGTGGCACGTACTCGACACCGACGTACGGGTGCGTGGCCTTGCCGGTCAGCACAATTTCGTTGGCGATCTTCTTGGCGGTATTGATGCCGATGGCAAATCCGATGCCCTGCGATTGCACGCCTGGCTCAGCCGAACCGGCCTCCAGCGTGTTGATGCCGACCACGGTTCCGTCGAGCGTTACGAGCGGTCCACCCGAGTTGCCGGGGTTGATGGCGGCGTCGGTCTGGATGACGTCGAACAGGTACGGGCCCGCCGTTTGGCTCTGCGAGAACGGGTTGGAGTTGGAGCTGTCACTCGGCTCCTGGACGGAGCGGTTCAGCGCGCTCACCACGCCCTGAGTCACCGTCGGCTGGCCTTCGAGTCCGAGCGCATAGCCGACTGCCACGACCCACTGGCCGACCTGCAGCTGTGAGGAGTCGCCCACCTGGATGACCGGCAGGTTATCGCCGGTGACCTGCAGTACGGCGAGGTCAGTGAGTGGGTCGGTGCCGACCAGCTTGACGTCGTTCCCTTTAAAGGTGCGGCCGTCCGGCAGGGTCACGACGAGGCTTTGGGCTCCTTGAACCACGTGGTTGTTGGTCAGAATGTGCCCCTGATTATCATAAATGAAACCAGAACCAGTTCCGACCGGAACGGGCTCGGAAAGCTGCGAGACAGAAGTCTGCTCGTTGGTGATCTCGACCACGGCCGGTTTGGCCTGGTTGACCACGTTGATGATCGCATTGGAGAAGTCCGCGGCCGACGTTGCCGGACTTGTGCTTCCGGATGTGGACGAACTGGTGTTCTCCTGCGACGTCTTGATCGTCTGGCTCGAGCTCGTGCTGGTTGCCAGGGCGCTGGAGCTGGTCGATTGCGACGTCGTCTGTGCCGACGACGTTGGCGTGTTGGTAGCGCTCGACCCACCGCCGATGGTGCAGGCGGTCGCGAGCGTCAGGACGACGACGAGCGCCGACAATCGCCGTCCAAAGTGACGTAGACGTTCCGAAGCCATGGGGAAACTCCTTTAAAGGTAGAGAAGGCATTGCGCATGCCCGTCGAATGGGGACGGCGGGCATGCCGTGCCGAACGCAGTCTCGGTGCCTCGACGCTCGCGCGAAGTCAAGTTGGCGAGCATGGCCGCGCTCGTTCGAATCATCTGGTGCCTGGTCCCACGTTTACGGTCGCTCGTCGATCGGTGCGATCCACGAGTAGTAAGAGTTTACGAATGCCGCGCCAGCGACGCCGTGACAACGAAGCGGAGCCGGGTAGCCCGACGCGACCTACTGTTAAAGGTAACAACCAAAGCTGTGAAAATGCTGAGGGAAAGATGAATCGAGGATGAGTTTGGGGAGTGGAAAGAGGAGAATGTTGGCAGGGGCGAGAGGGTTCGCTCCACCTGCGCACGGGGCTGAAGCCGTCGTACTGACCTATGCGAAGCCCGTTGAAACGGGCTAGGGTCTTACCAATAGCGTGCATTTTTATTTAGGATCTTGCTCTATTCGTAATTTGACAACCTGCTTCAGCAGGTTTCGCTATGTTCAGCGCTGCGGCTTCAGCCCCGCGCGGGTGTGGGATGATTGCCGGACTATTTCTTCAACCACCATTCCACCCAGGGCTAACCTGGACGAGGTCCCTAAACGGGCTGAGTTCTGGGTGCAAAGAAGCAAACCTGAGCGAAATTAGTCCGTGCTTGGTCCTCGGATCAGTCAATCCCCCGCGCTCGGATGAGCGCGGAGGATGCAACTCAGCTCGGGAACCAGGCCGCCTGGTTCGCGTCGGCCATGCGCACAGTCAAACCGAGCGATCGCGCGGCGGAAACCAATCGTTCTCCAGCCGCTGCGGTTTTGACCGGAATGACAACCGTCTCACCATTTGCCACCCGATCAACATACTGTTTGGCTTCGGTCAACCCCCAATCCGTTTGAGCCCTGATCGCCTTGATCCATTCGATCTTTCTGACCTTTGATTGTCCTTCCCAGGAAATCGCGACAGAGACCGGCACATTCATACTCATAATGGATACGTTCTCACTCTCTTGATTCGGACGCGCTGATCCTTGGATGACCGGGATCCGCTCCGAGACGGATGATGTTGAGGGCAATGGTGGGTGTTCCGACAGGCGTTGTCGACCTACCCTTCAGTTCGAATTCGTGAGGTATTCGTAGCTCTATCCGCCAGGACTGATGGCGTGAGGCGAACCGATTGATGGATCAACGAGCATGCGAGTGGGCGGCCGATCGGCCGCCCGAAACTGGCTTTTTCAGATGCTACGCGGTTGCTTCCGGGGGCTTTCCCAGATAGTCGCGGATGCGCTGCTCCTCAGCGTAGTCGCGCTCCTTTGGGTTGCTGAACACGAAGACCGCGAGGCCGAAGGCGATCATCCCGATGCCCCAGCCACCCAACGGCCAGAAGAACCAGGGACCGCCCGAGGTCAGCGTGTCGATCGTGAACAGCCCGACATTCACGATGACGTAGACCGCCAGCACGATGTAGAAGGCGCGGACGGCTCCCCGGTGCTCGAGCTCCTTTTCGTGGGCGACGTACTTCTCGACATCCATCATCTGACCGATCTCCCTTCGAATTCAGCCGCGCCTTAGTAGTGAGGCGGCAGGCTTACGGTCGACGTGATGCCATGAACGACCGACGAGACGTGCAGCGCGATATGTCCGAAGATCGCCGTGATCGGGTTCCCGCTGAGCAGATAGCCGATCGTCACGATCGCGTTCCCTTTGATGGGTTCGATTATCTGCGTGCTCTGGAATTCCGAGAATCCGGCGTGGTACATGACGGTGACCAGCATGCTGGCTACCATCGCGACTGCTAGCGTGCCGATCTTCCCGGTCCAACTATCCGCGTGGCCCAGCTCCTTCGATGCCTGCCAGACGGCATAGACCGGCAGCACGTTCAGCAGCAACGCGTCAGCGGTGCCGTAGACGACTCCGAGCCACACGATATCCCAGACGAAGGTCAACCCTTGATCGCGCGGCGACGCCGTCTGCGTCCGCACGATGAGAAAGGTGATGAGCGCTACCACGACGGCTCCGACGACGACACCAGCAACCCAGTGACGACGAGCCACCGATAGGACGTCGATACCGGCCCAGCGGGCGTAGGAATAGACCACGGCCGCGACGACCGAAACGTGGATCACGAGCCACCAGTTGCGCGACATTTCCAGCACGCCGCTGAACAGCCAGGAGTCCGCGAAGCCGATGACGCCAGCAGCAACAATCCAGATGAGCTGAGCCTGCCAGTGGTGAATCTCGGCGGTCCTGCGCAGCGTTTGTGGTGCAGTTGCCATGGGAAATACTCCTTCCCCCAGCATCCAAAACGCGGAAGGCCAAAAGTACTACCACCAACATACAGTGATGCTTATGTCAAACGTGTTGCCATTCGCTCATCCGCCGTGTCAACGTCGAAACAGGCCATACAGCGGCCAAGCCCTCTTCCCCATCTCTTATCAAATCCCAATCTTTGGGTGATATCGTGGCCACAACTTGGTGGGATCCGCGCGAAAGAACGTTGACGATGCACATTCTGGTGGTGGAGGACGAACAGCGGCTGGCGCGACTGCTGCGCCGCGTCCTGATGGAGGAGCGGCAGACCGTCGATCTCGTCCATGACGGCGCGAGCGCGCTCGAAATGGGGCTGAGCGACACGTTTGATCTCATCATCCTCGATCTGATGCTGCCCGATCTCGACGGTATCTCGATCTGCAAGGAGCTGCGCTCGGCCAAGATCATGACGCCGATTCTGATGCTGACTGCTCGCGGCGCGGTGGAGGATCGCGTCGCCGGGCTGAACGCAGGGGCCGACGACTACCTGGGCAAACCCTTCGCCATGGAGGAGCTGCTGGCGCGCGTCAACGCGCTGCTAAGGCGCGGCAGTCGCGCAACGGAGATCAACACGGTGCTGCAGGTGGGTGATCTGACGCTCGACCTGATGCGGCATGAGGTGCAGCGAGATGGACACGTCATTGACTTGACACCCAAGGAATTCGCCCTCCTTGAGTACCTTATGCAGAACGCTGGTCGCGCCCTCTCCCGCACGCAGATCATCGATCACGTCTGGCGTTACGATCTGGAGACTCTCTCCAATGTGGTCGATATGTACATCCACTATCTGCGGGACAAGATCGATCGTGGCTTTGGCCGCCCGCTCATCAAGACCGTGCGCGGGGTCGGCTATAAGGTCGAAGGGTGAGCGCCTTCGAGCGGCCGATGAGTCGAATGGCCGGCTGGTTGACCCAGCGGCTGCATCGCTCTCATAGCGCCGAGCGCCGGGCCGAGGCCGAGGCGCGCCTCTTTCGCGGTTTACGCCTGCGACTGACCTTGTGGTACAGCGGCGTGCTGGCGGCCTCGCTCATCCTCGCTGGCGTCGGCCTCTATCTCATCCTGCAATATTTACTGCTGCAGCCGATCACCAGCGACACCTCACATCAGATCAATCTGATCGCCGAGCAATGGATGCGCAATCCGGAGCACGCCTGCTCGTCACCGCCCAATCAGCCCCGCTTCGGAGCCAACCCCCCGTCGTCCCCCATCCCGGTCTACGTCGCTTGCTACGACCCCCAGGGTCAGCCCTTGATCAGCAGCCCCTTCTCGCTCAACAGCGATGAAAGCAACGCTCCGGATTCCTTCCTCAACAACGCTCTGGCCTTGCGCGCGCTCGAGCAGAGCTCGGCGTCCGACCAGGTCGACGGCGGCACGGGGGTTGGCACGATCTATCGCTCCGCACGCGTGGTGCGCGAGCCGGGGAGTGGCGCGATATTGGGCGTGGTGCAGGTTGGTCGCTCGATTCAGGAGCAGGTGTCGGCGTTGACGCTGCTGCGCGACTTGCTCTTCGGGCTTGGCCTGGTGGCGTTGATCATCGCCACGGCGGGCGGTCTGTTCCTGTCGCAGCGAGCGCTCGATCCGGCACGTCTTGCCTTCGCCCGGCAGCAGGAGTTCGTCGGCGACGCCTCCCATGAGCTGCGCACACCGTTGACACTACTGCGTGCCAACGCCGAGATGCTGTTGCGCCATCGGGAGCGCCTCACCGAAGATGACGCTGAAGTGGTGGAGGAGATCGTCGAGGAGACCGAGCACATCGATCACCTCTCCAACGACCTGCTCTTGCTGGCGCGTCTTGATGCCGGACATCTGCACCTCGAGCAGGATGTGGTCGACCTGGCCGACGTGGCGACCAACATCGCACGGCGGGTGGCCGCCTTCTCCGAGCAGAAGGGCATCGACGTCCAAGCGCGTCCGGAAGGTGCGGCGCGCGTCATCGGCGACCGGCTGGAGATCGAGCGCGCGGCGCTCATTCTGGTCGACAATGCGCTGAAGCACACGCCGACCGGCGGAACGGTGCGGCTGCGGACGTCGGTGAACGATGGCACGGCCAGATTGGCGGTTGAAGATACTGGGGAGGGCATCGCGCCGGAGCATCTGCCGCATCTGATGACGCGCTTTTACCGGGTCGACAAAGCGCGCAGTCGCGAGACCGGTGGCGCCGGACTGGGGCTCTCGATCGCGCAGGGGATCGCCGCCGCACATCGTGGCACGTTGAGCATCAGCAGCGAGCCGGGCCACGGAACCACGGCGACGATTTCGATGCCGGGAGCGGGGTGAACAGAGCCCTCATCCCCTGACCCCTTCTCCCAATTCTAGGAGAAGGGGGACAACACGTGAAAGCAGACCCTCTCCCAGAATTGGCTGACAAGGGGAGGTAACGAACGTACATCGGTGGCCGTTCGACTCAAAAATGCGCACCGGGACGCGGAACTCGACGAGCGATTCGATCGCAGCAGCAGGCTGTGGCGACTCCCATCTGGCCGCAGAACCCCAGTCGCCCGTACCATCAATCGGCTTCCGTATCCGCAGGGAGACGGCATTTTGGCGCATACCCCGAGTGCCGGACGCCAAACCCGTACGGACAATACCTCCCCCTGTGAGCCAGAATTGGGAGATGGTGGTGCCGTAGCACCGGGTGAGGGCTTATGGCCGAGGGCCTACCAAGGAGCACCGAATGTCTCAAACTCAAGCACTGCGCGCCTGGATCGACGAGCGAGCCAATGAGATGGCCGCGCTGCTGATGGATCTGGTGGCGCTGAACACCGAGAATCCGCCTGGGCGCGGGCTGGGCGCTTGCGCGCGGGCGTTGCATGACGCCATGGAACGGTTAGACATCGCCACCGACCTGATCCAGATCCCGCCCAGTGGGACGCTGGAGGACCCCTGCATTCTGCGCAGCGAGGTTGGGGACGGGCCCGAAACCGTCTACTTCCACGGGCACTACGACGTCGTTCCGGCGCAGAGCCCAACACAGTTCGAACCGCGCCGCGAGAACGGCCGCATCATTGGGCGCGGCACCGCCGACATGAAGGGCGGGTTGGTCAGCATGCTCTATGGTGCAGCGGCGGCGCGCGATCTCGGGCTGCTCCAGAACGGCCGGATCATCTTCCATATCGTGTGCGATGAAGAGACCGGGAGTGTTGCCGGTTCGGGCTACCTTCGCCAGCACGACATGATCGACCCCAGCGCGCTGGCGATGGTAACGACCGAGCCGACGGCTGGTGCGGTCTGGCACGCCAATCGTGGTGCGCTCACGCTGCGCGTCAGCCTGCGTGGCAAATCAGCCCACGTCGGACAGGCCTATCTGGGCGTCAACGCCTTCGAGCACATGCTCGCGGTGGCGCAACCGCTAGTCGAGCTTGGCAAAGAGATGCAGCAACAGCGCACCTCCTTCCCGCTGGAAGAGGATGCAGCTCGCGGATCGATGCTAGTGGTGGGTGGCGCGTCCGGCAGCGGCGCCAATTTCAACGTCGTTCCCGATGCGGTCTGGTTCTCGGTCGACTGCCGCTTCAATCCTGAGGAGAGTCTCGACGACGTCCTTGCGCAGATCAACGAGACTATCTCCGAGGCGGCCAATGGGATGGGCGCCGACGTTTCGGTGGAGGTCCTGCAACGCCAGCCCTCCGCTTCGACCGACGTGAATCACCCGGCGGCCAAGACGTTGGCGCGTTGTGTCGCCGACGTCGAGGGTGAACCGCCGCGATTCCTGCTCTGTCCCGGCGTGCTCGAGACGCGCTGGTACGCGCAGCTGGGCATCCCGGCGTTCGCTTATGGTGGCGGGCGACTCGACGTCTCGCACGGTCCTAACGAGTACATCGACGAAGAAGCCATGCGGCGTTGCGCGGCGGTCTATGCCCATTTCGCGTCAGAGATGGTCAGGGGCGAAGGGTGAGGCGGCGATGCCGGACGCGTGTCCTGAGCGGATCGCGACACGGCCAACGGAATTCACGTTTGAAGATATGGGGCAAAACGACACCCGGTCTGATCGTCCTGATCGACCGGGTGTCCGTTATCGAGTTAAGCCTGCTGAACCGCGTACGCTCAGCTTTTCTCTGCCCGACGATATCGATGACTCACGCTAGTCAAGCTTCGTGATGTTGAATTGCGCGCCGACGCCTGGAGCCAACGTCATCGTGGCCGCGACAGCCGAATTGTTGCGCAGCGTCACCACGTCGCCCGCGGCGAGCGTCAGCATCGAGCTTCCGCTAACTTCCCCTGTCGCAACTAACGTGGGGACTATTGTCGATGCATCCACCGTGCCGTTGACCGCCACAGCGAAGGCGGACCCAATACCGGCGGTGATGTTGACGTCCCACGTTATCTGGTAGGTACCGGCCAAAATCACAGTGATCGGCGTCGTACCGGGGATATGCGACGGTGTTAGACCAACGGACCGTTGTTGCTGAGCGGAACGTCCGCTCCACCGACTACGGTTGCGTCAGCAATGGTTGCCAATTCATAGGCGTAGCCGAAGGAGCTCAGCCCG
Organism: uncultured Chloroflexia bacterium; assembly: GCA_963815715.1. Classification (GTDB taxonomy): domain Bacteria; phylum Chloroflexota; class Chloroflexia; order Thermomicrobiales; family Thermomicrobiaceae; genus CALAGB01. The sequence goes on from CAWFHU010000003.1 coordinate 1,394,560, forward strand.
GCGCCAGACGGACCAGATGGACCAGACGCGCCGGTCGCTCCAGCCGGGCCTACCAATCCGGTTGGGCCAGTTGGTCCCATTGCGCCTGCCAGACCCACTGCCCCGGTCGGACCAGTCAGGCCCTGCGGGCCTACCAATCCGGTTGGGCCAGTTGGTCCGGATGCACCCATTGCTCCCGTAGCGCCCGTAGCGCCCGTGGCACCAGCAGGTCCGGTGTCCCCCACCGGCCCCGTGGCGCCATTGGCACTCCAGGAGACGGCGGTCTCGTTGCTATTGCACGTTTGACCCTGGTCGGTATCGATCAGGCGCAGATTACCTTTGGAGCTGCCGAACAAGAACCAGCCATTGAAGAAATTGGAACCGTTCTGGACGCAGCCATTGAAGGTGTTGGGCTGATCCGGGATGTCGGCGAAGACGTTTGTGGCGAGCGCGACAATCAAAATGGCTGCCACAATTCCGGAACGTACGATACGTCGTTTGGCGATGCGTGAGACAGCCTGTCCCCACCGCTTTGTGGTGACGATGGACTTGCGTTTCATCCGTTTCCCCCAAATGATCCTGCAATCAGCCACTGTGCGGTTAAGAGGTCCCCTGCGCACAACGTCGATATTGCAGGCATCGATAACTCTCATCTCAGCTACGAGGAGAATCTGGCTTTGTTGTACCCCCGATCGCCCAGATTCGCGCGATCGACATTGATTCGCGCCGCAAATGACGTCGCTTGGGCAACGCTCGACGAGACGGCGTCATGGCCGCAATGGATGAGGAGAACGTCGGGATGTCCGTACAGTTCGGTATAACACAGATATTACGAAGATGGTCTCCCCCAAGTGGGTTGATTGAGATTAACGAGCAGTATGTTCCGTGGCCTGGCTTCGATGCTGGATGACGTTCATCCGGCGAGTCGGAGACGACTGTTTGTTCCATACTGAGCGGCAAGCCCGCCTGGATTTGTGCGTGATTGGATGATGTCGGGAATGATTGGAAACGAAGCACGTAAACCCAACCCCGCGCTCAAGGAATTGGAACCACTCATCGGTGTCTGGAACACCGTCGGGACGCACCCGCTTGTCCCGGGCAAGACGTTTCATGGCAAGACGTCGTTCCAGTGGATCGAGGGAGGCGCATTTCTGCTGATACGCTCCGAGATTGATGAGCCTGAAATTCCCAGCGGCATCGCGGTTTTCGGCAGTGATAATGGCACCGGCGAGTTGTTCATGTCCTACTTCGACGAGCGGGACGTCTCGCGCAAGTACGACGTCGCGATCGAGGGCAACGTCGTGCGTTGGTGGCGCGACTCGCCCGATTTATCGCAACGCATGGTGCTCACGATCTCGGATGACGGCAAGACCATGCACAGCCAGGGTGAGATGAGTCGAGACGGCGGCTCCTGGGAGTTGGACCTTCAGCTCACGTATTCGCGAAATATGTCGTAATCTGGGATTGCGAGAAGAGTCCTGCTATGGGAGCGCTGGTGTTGATCACCGAAGGCGAGCGCCCGAATAAGCCGAGGTGGAATTTCGTGAAAGATTGGTCAATACGAGGATCGAGGGGCGAGCTCGTCTTTGGGTTAGCCTCCGAGTTTCTGGGGCTGGCGACGTTGGTCATCGTACTCTTCGCGCCCCTCTACAGCTCTTCAAGCAGCACGGCTTCAAGTAGCTCTGGTGGCCCAGTCACCGTCACCCATAGCCACAGCAACCTGTGGTCAAACGGCATTCACGACGGCGCGATGCCGTTCTTGCTGGCCATTGCGCTCGCCTACGTTGCGATCGGGGTCGGAACGGTCCTGCGTGTGCGATGGCAGCTTCGAATGGGGAGCTGGCTTCGCTGGTGTGGGGTGGCGGTGGCATTCATGGGATCGCTCGCTGGCGCGATGACCATCGGTCTCTTCTTGGTTCCGGCGGCCACGCTCGGCCTGATCGCGGCGCTGGGTGGAGTGAATGTCGGCAGTCACTCCAGGCGTCGTGAGCCCAGCGACGGCTGAGTTCACTCGCGGAACCGTAGCGGCGGCACCTGCGGCCGCCGACTTGCACGACGTCTGGTTTCCATGCGGATAGCCAACGTCTCATGCGCCATAGGCCCGCCGATCACCCCGCACCCTCCACCCGCCGTTCGGGCTTGTGGCTCATTTGCGGCTGGATCAGTTGCAGGCGGAGGCGCATCAGGCCGATCAGCGAGCGGGCGATGACGCGCAAATTGGCGCCCGACTGCTCGCCTGCCTGACGCGGGAAGTGGCTCACCGGCGCTTCGGCGATGGTGAACCCCGCGCGAGCCGTTTTAGCGAGCAGTTCTGGCGAGACGACCGCTGCCTCACCCTGCAACGTAATCGTCTCCAGCACGCGCCGGTTGATCAGCTTGAAAGCGCAATCCACGTCATGCACCCGAATGCCGAGGAGCAAGCGCGAGGTCGTGCTCCAGAGCCAGGCGTTCAGCTTGCGCACCGACGAGTCGGCCCGATGGATGCGGTGCCCGGCTACCATGTCGACGCCCCGGTCACCGGCGACGTCGAGCAGCAGACCGAGCTCGCGGATGTCGAATTGCCCGTCGGCGTCCATCAGTACGACCCATTCGGAGCCGGTCTGGGCGGCGGCGGTCAGTCCGTTTCGCACCGCCGCGCCGTAGCCCCGGTTGACCTCGTGGGTCACGATCAGCACGTGTGCCGGGTCCTCGCGTGCAAGGAGCAGGGCGACGTCGCCTGTGCGATCGGTGCTGCCGTCGTTGACCACCACGATGCGGTAGTCGGCGACGGTGTCAGCGAGGAAGTTCCGTGCGTCGTTGACGACGCGCTCCAGATTCTCCGCCTCATTGAAGGCCGGGAAGACGATGGAGACGCTGACTTGGCGTTTCATGCTCGGGTGTCCCTTCGTGTGTGCGAAAGATCAGGAAGTGTTCGATTAAGTAGTTGATCGGTGCCGCGACGGCGATGCCGCAGACTCCGGCCAGGAGATAGGGCATGAATTGATCGGCGACGGCGAAGACACCCTCGTTGATCAGCAGCGTGGTGATCGAAATGGTGTTGAAGGCGATCAGGCGTTGCACGGTGGTTTTGGCGCGGTCGCTCGTGACGCGTCGGTCGGGCCAGATAATAAGCGAGCTGAGCAGGAAGTTGAACTGGGTCGAGAATGCGAGCGCGATCAGGTTGGCCGGGTCGTGCCGCAGCCCCAGATGAACGAATGCCGCCAGTAGCCCGAGTTGCACGGCGCTGCAGGTGAGCCCAACCACGCCGAAGCGGAGCGGCCGGGCGAGGAATTCGAGGACGTGCCGAAGAGGACGCGCCCGGGTCGTATGTCTCATGGTTCTCGTTTCCAGCGCTGATGTTTGAGCAGTCATAGGACTGTTGCCCCACCCCGTGGGTCAGCTGTCTTGTCTCCCTCGAATCGAGGCATCTCTTTGTCTCTCTCATGATCTGGTGCCCATACGCTTCGGGGCGACAGCCACGGCAGACCGAACTGCTCGTTACTTCAGAGGCTACCTGCGCGGCATGAAAGCACCATAAGAAGGAGGTAAGAGAATTCAAATAATCTTGAGAACTGGCGCAGGAACGCGGAAGAGCGAGTTGTGTCGGACGTTAGGGGGCGATCGTCAGTTGAAGAGGTTTGTCTGGTCGGTGCGGAAGGCGATGTCGATGACCTCGTTGGGGAGAAATTGATCTGAAAGACGGGTGAGCCCCGCCTGGCGGTCCGGGCTGGAAGGGTCGGACTCCAGGATCTCCTGGCAGTAGGCGGCGACATCCTCCACGATCCGTTCGTAGCGGTAGTAGGCGATGCCGATGGGATCGACCTCGTCGTCGCCGTAGCCCTGATAGAAGCGCTCGACGCCGCGCGGAACGTCCCAGCCTTTGCCGATCCCGGCGCCGATGAACATCAGGTCCCGCTCTCTTGGAGCCAGGATCAGCGTGTCCCAGTCGACGATGAAGAGTCTTTCCTGCGAATCGATCAGGATGTTGCCGCCGTGCAGATCCGCGTGACAGAGGACGAACGCGGAGGAACGCAAGCGCATCTCGTCGGCGAGCACCTCGGCGCGACGCAGCAGTTCGTCGACGACCGTACGCTGGACCCGCATCAGATCTGCAAGGTGGGCAGAGACAACGTCCGAGAAGGTGCCGCCGAGTATCTGCTGGTAATCCCGCACGCGTTTACGCCAGTAGTCAGAGAAGGTCTCGTTACGCAGGTAGTCCTCGATGCTGTACGGTAGCTTTACGTGGTGGATGCGCTTGAGCGTCTCGCCGAGCTCGGCCCATTGCTCGTCACTCAGTTCGACGCTGAAGCCGTCCCGGCCGTTGACGAACGGCGAGAGCGTGACGGCAAAGCGGTCCAGAGAGGCCCAGATTCGACCATCTCTGGCCGGGATTATCGGGATGATCTGCGAGATACCTTGAGACCCAAGGAAGTGTGGCACGACGATCGTCATCTCGTCGAAATCACCGCCGCGCAGCTTCACAACGTAGGGCGTCTCGGTCGGCAATCGCCCGATAAACAGCTGTGTCGGCGTCCGCGCCGATCGGCAGGAATTCGATCGAGTCGACCGTCAGCCCGTAGTCGCGCCTCATGCAATCGATGATCTGCTCGTCTGGCAGATCCGGCTTCAGGAGCACCTACCCTCCCGTTTCGGATCGATCATGCGTGGCTCTGTTGCTATCGAGCATCAGCACTCAGCCACGCTCCCGTCCCGTCACCCAGTCGTAGCGCGGGTCGTCGTCGATGACGGGGCCGCTGCGAAAGGTCGAGTTACTGCTGCGCGATCTTCACATCGTGCCATATCACAACTTGACGTTTCCATCGTGGCTAGCAATCATTGTTAACACGTAGCATTCACCAACCTACATCAACCATAGTCGCGAGGCATTCAACGTGGACGACCCGAAGCAGCGATCGGCTCGGGAAGATCGATCCGACGGTGCCATACCGTTCGTCGGTCGGACACGCGAGCTAGCCATACTGCGCCAGGCGTTGGAAGACGTACGATCCGGTCAGCGGCGCATCGTTCTCCTTTCAGGTGAGCCAGGGATTGGTAAGACGCGCCTATCTGAAGCCTTCGCGCTCGAAGCCGCGGACCGTGGCCTTCACGTTGCCTGGGGCAGCTGCAATGAGTGGGAGGGCGCCCCGCCCTTCTGGCCCTGGATTCAGGTGATCCGTTCAATCGCTCGTGAGCAGGACATGTCGGCGGTTGAACGAGAGCTTGGACCGCGATTCGTGAATCTTGTCCAGCTCCTACCGGAGACCGGCGCGTCGCCGACAATTCCGATTGATCCGCTTTCGCTCAGTGGAGGCGCAGGTCGATTCCGCCTCTTCGATAGTGCCGCCGCACTGCTAACACTGGTCGCGAGTGAAACGCCGCTCGTCGTGATCCTGGATGACCTGCACTGGGCTGATACTCCAACGCTCCTTCTGCTTCAGTTCGTCGCACAGCACACGCGTGACGTTCCGCTCATGCTGCTGGGTACGTATCGCAGCGAGGAGATCAGTCCCAAACACCCGCTTACGGAGGTCGTCGGTGGTCTCGCTCGCATCCCGGGAGTGGAGCGTATCTCTCTCCAGGGATTGGCGCTTGATGAAACCGGCGTTTTGATCGAGTCAATTGTCGGCCGTCCCTTGCCGGAACGGACGCTCGACGCAGTACGGCACCGGGTAGAAGGGAATCCTCTTTTCGCGTCGGAAGTGAGCAGTTTCCTGCTTGCCCAGGCCGACCTCGCAACAAGTTCAATCTACGGAAGCGTCCACTTCCAGGTCCCAGAGGGCGTCCGCGACGTGCTCGAGCGACGCCTGCGTCGACTATCTAACGACTGCCAGGAGCTCCTCGCAAGCGCGTCGGTCATCGGCCGTGAGTTCTCGACGCGTCTCCTCACGCTTGTAAGCGAGCGATCGCTGGACGGCGTTCTGACCTTGCTTGATGAAGCTGTCCAGGCTCGGCTGCTTGACCTGGCTGCGACCGTCGGAAGCTATAGGTTCCATCATGCCCTCGTGCAAGACGTGCTGTATGCCAGCTTGGCGCCGAGCCGCCGCATGCAGCTGCACCGGCGGGTGGGAGAGTCGCTCGAGGATCTCCATGCGCACAACCTCGAGCTGCTCCTGGACGAACTTGCTCACCATTTTTTCCATGCCCTTCCGATTGGTGATCCCGATCGGGCGCTCGACTACGTGACGAGGGGCGCGGAACGATCCCTCGCGCAGTTCGCCTGGGAGAGCGCCGTCGATAACTACGAACGAGCACTGCAGGCCTTTGATCTGACCGCGAATCAGGATCTCGGATCGAAGTGCGGGTTGCTGCTCGCCTGGGCGATGCACAGATGCTCGGTGAACGGAGCAACTGGGGATCACCCGTGGCGCGCGACACATTCCTGAGGGCTGCCGATCTGGCCCGAAACGTGGGCACACCGGAGCAGTTGGCGCGAGCCGCGCTTGGCTTTGCCGGACGAAACGTCATGGCGACGCCGAGTGGAGAAGAGCAGGTCGCACTGCTCGAGGAGGCTCTTGCCAGGCTCGGAACTGTGGACTCAAAACTCCGCGCTCGAGTCCTTGCACGTTTGGCGATTGATCGTAACGTGACAGATCTCCCACGCGATCCTCTGGCGCGAGTTGATCGGTCGAGCCGGATCCATAAATTGAGTGACGAGGCGATCAGTGTCGCCCGGCGTGTTGATGATCCAGAGACGCTAGCCTTTACGTTGCTCGCCAAGCGCGTCGCCTGCGCGACACACGACAACCTCGATGAACGCATCGCGCTCTCCGGCGAAGCGGCGACGCTCACCGATGCTTCTGGAAACATCGACCTCGGTTGGTTTACTTCGCTGCTTTTCTTCTGGGACTGCTCCGAACTTGGCGACTTAGCTGCAGAGATGCGTGCCTTCGAACGACATGTGGAGCACGAGCGGCAGGTGCCGACCCCCTTCAAAGAGTGGGGTCTCCATGGCCATCGCGCACTGTTTGCCCTGAGAGACGGAGACTACGCGGCTGCGGAGCACTTTGCGCAGCAGTCGCTTGGCGATCTTCCCGTTGTCCTCTCGCCATGGCTTCATTTCCACCTGCGACGAGAACAAGATCGCCTGCGCGAGATCGAAACGGACATTGAGCAGATCGCCTGGCCCCAGGACGTCTGGAGAACTCGCGGAGCCATCCAGATTTTACTGGCTGTTGAGCTTGGCCAGGACGATGCGGATGAACGATTCGACAAGATGGCAGCAGTAGACTTCTCCGATATTCCTTGCACCGAGCGCCGCCTGGACGTGCTGATCCTCCTGACCGAATCCTGTCTTATTCTCAAGGATGAGCGGCGGGCGCAGTCGCTCTATGACCTATTGCTTCCGTATCGAGATCGGGTCGCGTCTATACTGATGGTTTTCACGTATTACGGCGCGGTTGCTCGATTTCTCGGCATGCTCGCCGCGGAGCTTTCTCGCTGGGATGAAGCGGAGATCCACTTCACGACCGCGCTGGAGATCAACGAGCGGCTGCGCTTGCGGCCTTCGCCGCGCATACCTGTCATGAGTGGGCCAAGATGCTGCTCAAGCGTGGCGATCCAGCCGATTTGACTCGGGCTCGGGATCTCAATGACCAGGCGCTGGACGCGGCACGCGAGATTGGCATGACGCGGCTCAGCGCATGGCCGCAAGCTTGTCGGCGTGCCTCGTGTCCACTGAACCCAGAGCCCCCCTAGCGACCGTAGTGACATCCATTGGTCTCAGTCTCACGCCTCGTGAGGCCGAAGTGCTCCGGCTGGTTTCGACTGGGAAATCCAATCGCGAGATCGCTGATGAGCTCTTCCTCAGCACGCGCACGGTCGAACGCCACGTCGAAAACCTCTACCGCAAGCTCGACGTCCACACCCGAGCAGAAGCGATCGCCACGCACTCCGCCAATCTCCTGCTTGATTCCTGGTTGGGTAGTTCCCGCCAGTCCACAGCCTGACGTCAAATTTGAATTTGGGTAGGGCTACGGAAGTCGATACAGACTGACCGGGCTAGAGTCGTGACCAGCGATCCCCATCCTCACGATAGCCGGCTCCCTCGTCGGGGAGCACATGGAATGGAGTCCCACGATGGCAACGACATCAGGGGTTCAAGGCATCGAGATGCTGGACGACGCGGAGCTGCGATCCTTTCGAGAGCAGCCCGCGGTCCGGTCCTGCGACCGGAAGATGCTGGCTATGACGCCGCTCGTACTGTCTGGAACGCCATGATCGATCACCGGCCCGCCCTGATCGTGCGCGCTCGCGGTGCGGGAGGGGGGAGGGCCGCCAAGAGAGCGCGCGCGCGCGGGAGCAAGACAGCGCACAGACGGGGCGGCACCGAGACCGACCAGAGCACAGGGACGCGGGCGCGCGGGGCGGCGCCACGAGAGACCACAACGCGCGACCGGGGGAGAGGCAGCAGGGAAGGCGCAGGGCGGCAACACGGAAGGGGGGGACGAGAAGCGAGAGAGAGGGAAGACCAGGGACAGCAGGGGGGCAGACGGAGAGAGAGAAGAGGAAGAGAGGGAAGGCGAGACGGCAGAGAGAAAGGCGAAAAGGGACACAAGAGGGAGAGAAGAGGGGCGAGGCGCACGGAGCGCACACGGCGGGCGAGAGCGCACGAGCGACGAAGGGGCGGGAGAGGGGAGAGAGAGACGACGGGAGAGGACGAGGAGAAGGGGGAGAGAGAGAGGGGGAAAAGGGAGAGGGAGAGCGAAGAGGAAGGAGAGGGAGGGACGGCGGGGGGCGAGAGCGCGAGGGGAGAGAGAGAGAGAAGGAGGGAGCGCGGGGGGAGGGAGGCGAGGGCACGAGGGGGGCGCGCGGGAGACGGCGCGCCGGGCGGGGGCGGCGCGCCGCGGGGGGGGGGCCGGGGGCGCGGGGCGCCCCGGGCGCGCCGCCCGCGGCGCGCCGCGCGCCCGCCGCCGACTCCGCCGCGTATAGGTGGAGAGAAACTGACGGGTGCGGTGGGACGTCGACCGAGCGTCTCGCCGCCGTCGACGCTGATGACCGCGCCGGTCATGTAGCTGGCGGCGTCCGACGCCAGGAAGAGGACGACCGAGGCCACCTCCTCCGGCTCCCCGGGGCGCGCCAGGGGTAAAGTCGGGATGCGCGCGCCAAGGCTCCTGGCCATAGTGGGCGGCAGCGGCTTGGGCTGAGTGTCGATCAACCCGGGGCTGACCACGTTGACCAGGATGTTGTGCGGCGCGAGCTCGATGGCGGCCACGCGCGAGAAGGATTCGGTGGCGGCGCGACTGGAGGCGTAGGCCGCCGAGCCAGGCGAGCCCTTGACCGTCACGCCCGATGAGAAGTTGATGATGCGCCCGCCATGCTTCCCCGCGATCATGGCCTTTGCCGCGGCGCGCGTCATCAGGAAGGTGCCACGCGTGTTGACGGCGTAGATGGTGTCCCACACCTCTTGCCGCTCGTCCAAGAGGGAGGCGTGCGGCGCGACAGCGGCGTTGTTGACGCAGACGTCCAGCCTGCCGAAGCGCTCCAACGCTGTATCCACGATGCGCTGTGCGCCGGTCTCGCTGCTGACGTCGGCAATCAACGACGCCACGCGCCCCTGATCGAGCGAGGCACAGGTCTCGGTCAAGCCCGCTTCATCCCGATCCGCCGCCAGCACCGAGGCTCCGGCCGCGGCGAAACGCTGCACCATCACGCGGCCAATACCGCGCGCCGCCCCAGTCACGATCACGACACGATTTGTAAAGTCAAACGAAATGGTCATGAAGAAACCTCCAAAAATCCTGTGTGCGGCATCGTTCACCAGGAATTTGGTCTGAGAGTAAGAAATTTGACGGAGAACGAAGCCACTTTGTGGCAAAATTCATCGCCGCAGTCGTACGTACGTATGGTATCCGATGAAGACCATCATGGCCGGAGTTCACCGATGGATGAAGAAACTGTAGACATCACATCACTTTCTCGTGTCGAGCAGGTCATGAGGTTGAAGAATGGCCTGATCGTTCACGCCACTGGTGGCAAGTTTGGTGGCGGCGACGAAACGTATTTTGCTCTGCGTAGAGAACTGCGGCAGGACAGCACCGTTAGAAAGAAGCTGCCCGATTTTGTTGGACAATGCACGAATCTTTCAGAGTTCTGGAGCTACATCAAGGCGAGTTTTGATACTTATCGCGAAAGACGTCAGCACCTAAGCGAGACCTTTGCTCCAGTCATAGATTACCTTGAGGATCTCGATGAAAGCCGATTGGTCATTCCTGGTGGTGATGCCCTCACGCATCTCGATTCTGAGTCCGTGGTTTCAGTATGGCAGAAGGCGGTTGACCGGGTAACGAATGATCCTGACGGCGCGATTACGGCGGCCCGAACACTCGTGGAATCCGTGTGCAAGCACATTTTGGACGACGAGAGCGTCGAATATTCTGAAAGTGCTGATCTGCCGAACCTGTGGCACCAGACCGCCGAACGTCTTAACCTCTCTCCGAGACAGCAACAGGACAAGAATTTGAAGGTTGTCCTCGGCAATTGTCAGTCAATTGTGAGTCAGCTTGCGGCAATCCGAAACGTTGATGGTGATGCTCATGGCAAAGGACGTCACAGTGACAGGCCAAGTATACGGACCGCAAGGCTGGCAGTGAACCTCGCGGGAAGTATGGCGTCGTTCCTCGTTGAAGAGTGGCAACATCAACGACCAGAGTGAATGCCATATTCGGATGGCCACATCACATCCCCTCCACGCTCGCCTCCAGGAAATCGTCAACGTGCATGACGCCGAGGATGAGACCCACCGGCTTGGGGACGGTGCGGTGCTGGGGGTCGTGGATGAGGCGGGGCTCGATCAGCTGCCAGGTGCGGCCGCGCGTCTCGAGCTTGCAGCCACCGGCTGCCCGCACGTTGCGCACCCACTGCGAGTCGCGCCCGTAGGTGAGGGCGAAGACGAACTTTCCCGGCTGCTGAAAGACGTTGACTGGCGTGCGATAGGTCTTCCCGCTCTTGCGGCCCGTGTGGATGACGACGCCGAATCCCGGCAGATGCGGAGCGAGAGGGCCGGTGACGCGGTTGGTGGCGTGCCGATTGAAGCGGGCGAGCCAGTGTGGAGCGGGCATGGTCGGAACCTCCGTCTCGTCGATCATCAGCCCATAAGATGCCGACATTCATCACATGTTCGGTGCCGCCGCTCACCCCACCCGCCCGCTTGCGTCGACTGAAGCGCACGGCGATACTCGACCATCATGGCCAGCAACAGACGAGTGGGGGTAGTGATGCAGACCGAAACCAGCGGACGAATCACGCAGCGCAGTGGCAAAGCGATCATCGAGGCATTGAAGGCGGAGGGAGTCGAGCACGTCTTCGGGCTGGTCGGCTCGCACGTCCTGGAGATCTACGACGCACTGACCGACGAGCCATCTATCCGCCACATCACCGTCAAGCACGAGACGACCGCCAGCGGCATGGCCGACGCCTACGGACGCCTGACCGGCAAGCCGGGTGTGGTCCTGGTGACGGCTGGCCCAGGCGCGACCAACTCTCTGACCGGCGTGGCGCAGGCCTACATGGCCGCTTCGCCCATGGTCCACATCTCCGGCGCGGTGCCGCGCGGCGCCTCCTACGAGTCCTTTCACGGCGTGGACAAAGAGAATTTCCTCGTGCCGATCTTCGCCGAGGTGACCAAGTGGAGCGTCTCGATCCAGCGTCCGGAAGACATCCCGCACGTCCTCTCGCGTGCCTTCGCTATCGCCCAGAGCGGGCGTCCTGGACCGGTCCATGTCGAGATCCCACAAGACGTACTACTCTCCGACGCCGTCGAGATGGACGTCTACGAGAAGACTGAGATCGAGCCGGAACGGCTGAGCGACGACGATCTGAACGCGCTGACCACTCGCATTCGGGAGAGCAAACGGCCGGTCATCTGGGCCGGTAAGGGCGTCAAGGCACGCTTCGCACATCAGGAGCTGGCAGAGCTGGCCGAATTGCTCGAAGCGCCGGTGATCCTCTCGGGCGACGCCTCGGGCGGCATCCCCGACACGCATCCGCTCTCGACCGGCCAACTGGCCCTCTACGATCGCACGCCGCTGCAGAAGCAACTGGCGGCTGAAGCCGACCTGATCGTGGCCGTCGGCGAGCGAGGCGGCACCGGGCATGGCGACGTCATCTTCACGCTGAGCGAGGCTCCAGTGGTCGGCATCTGGTTAGGCAACGAGGGCGAAAAGCCCGATCCACGCTCGCAGGCTGGGGCCGTTGCCGACATCAAGGTGGGGCTCGATCAACTGCTGGAGGCCATCGGCGATCAACAGCGGCCAGTCGACGTGCCGCTACGCGAGCGCATCGAGCGTGGCAAGACCGGTCTGCGCAATCACATCCGTCAGCAGATCAAGCGAGACTACGGTCTGGACTCTCCTATGCATTACGGCGTGGCGCTCGACGCCCTCTCTGACCTGGTCGATGCCGACACCATCGTGCTGGGGGACATCGGCAGCCACAACCAGTGGACGCGCATGCTGGTCGAGACGCTGAACCGCACCACCTTCACTCCGGAAGGCTACTGGGGCGCCATGGGCTTCGGCCTGCCCGCCTCGATGGCCGCCAAGTTGGCCTTCCCCGACAAGAAAGTGGTCGCAGTGACGGGTGACGGTTGCTTCCTGATGTCGAGCGCTGACTTCTCCACTTCAGTCGAGAACGATCTCAACCCGGTGATCGTCATCCTGAACGATCGGCAGTACGGCATGATCGTCGGCATGCAGCAGGGTTACTACGGACGCAAGAGCGAGACGGCGCTGGACGGACCCGATTTCGTGGCCTATGCCCGCTCGTTCGGGGGCGACGGCATGCGGGTCGATCGACCGGAGCAGATGCGTGATGCGCTGGAGCGTGGCTTTGCCAGTTCGACGATCTTCGTCATCGATGCCGCCTGCGACTATCAGCACCCGACGTACAACTTGGCCAAGTCAGCCGAGGAGATGGGTTAGCGGCACGGCTGGCCTGTGCCGCAGGTCACCATGCGGCGCCAGCTAACGGTCTCGGTATCGTGGTGTGGGTTGCCCGCCGAGATGAGCGCGTTGAGCGCATCTTGGCAGTTCAGATCGGCGTAAATACCCACACCACCGATTCGCGCCTCGACACCGCTTTTCGCGTAACGCAAAATTGTACATGCGAAATACCGCAAATATTCGTTGCTTCGTCCTCTTGTATCTAGCTTCACATTGATGTACGCTGTAATGACTGGATCTACCCAGCCTTCCTGTGTGACTTCGTTCCCGTGGCCGTACGTGGCCAACCTACTGGAAATGAAGTCGTCACCACGACTCGACATTCGCTCCCGGGCCTGCTGACAACTACCTGGGCCGGTGTTACCAGCGCTCATTGCATCTCGTAATGGTCGGTGACCGAGTCTCGTACGCCAGGTCGGACTGGCTCGAACACCGCACATGTCAGGTTCTCCATTTTGAGACCTGCCATAGGGGGCGTGACGCGCTTCGTGGGATCCTCCTTCCACCGGTGGCGCATGACGTTCACCTGTGGCAATGACGTTGTAGCTCTCCATCGGCGCCGAGTGCGCGTCCCGATGGTTCCGCGAAAGGATCTTCACATGGCAGAAGAAATGACGGAGCAGATGCTGAGCTCGACGCCCAACCAGCCAATGAACAAGATTGATCCGAACGCGCATCTCCGGCCGCAAATGCGAGTCCTTGGTGCACAGGGAAAGCAACTCGGGAAGATCGAGGCGATCGATCAAGACATCAACTCTGGTCAGCTATCGTCTCTCGTCATCCGACACGGCATGTTCAACAACAAACTGACCACGGTACCGGGCACCAGAGTGAAATGGGTCAACTCAGATTCGGTCATCCTCGACCTGTCTCCGGCCGCTTTCAAACGGCTTCCGTGATTAGCGCCGAACTGACGACCCGATCCACAACCTCGACTCAACCGGCGACCGGTTCATGCACCGTCGCCAGTCCGCGGACTGCTCCCTTTCCGGAGATTCGAGTCCAGGACAATCTCTTGAAGGAGCGTTCAATGACGACCGATCAATCCCAGCGTGCTATCGCGAGCCATCGCGTCAGCGATCGCCTCGAGCACGGTAGGATGGCCTTGCTTACTCTGCTGAGGCGAGGCGATAATCGATTGCTATCCAGCGTAAGAGCGACAGAGCCGGATGAGCTGGTCGACGATCCATTGGCTGAAGCGGCTCACCGCTTTCCGCTCCTGTCGAACTTTCGCTCGCGCTCGCGCCATCGCCGCGGTATGCCGTCGCCGGTGTCGAATCATCGATGAGCGCGTCCATCGTTCAAGAATCTTGATCGTTTCCACGTGTTTGGTTGCTTCCTCAGTAGAAGCACTCTGAGAGGTATTTCGCGATGTCCATAGGACTTAGCCGCAACGCCCAGGTTCTCCTGGCACAACTCGTTCAAATTCGTCGCAGCGGAGAGCAAGAGGGTCTGAGCGGCGAACAGCTTTCCTTCAGTTTGTCGATCGGCCCGGAGCGTACGGCGGTCGACTTTGCCGCCGGAAATCCTCCCATCGAGACAGACGACGCGAACGCGATTCTCGTGTTGCGCGCGAACGGCTTGATCGAGGAGTTCACCACAATCGTGCGGAGCCCGGGTCGACCGAGATACGTCGTTACGCAGGCCGGCATGATGAGAGCTCAACACGCGGTCGTCTAGACTCCGTGTCTGACCTGGTCGCCGTGCCGGCAAGCCCGGTCGCGCTGACCGACATCATCGCCTCTATGAATTTTGGAAGACAGATGGATAACAACCAGAGCGAACGGCTCGATCTCCTAACCCGATCGGTCGATGCGCTGCTGCGATGGGCCGAATCACACCCACTGACGCAATGGGAACAAGAGGGTGAGCTTTCCGCGCTGCGACAGGAATTGGAAGACGCCATGCGGCACGATGTGTCGGCCAGGGCGACCGTGCGCTGATCGTCCTCATCAATCAATGTCGGTCGGGCAGGTGTCGAACGACCCTGCTCCGAGTTGACCGTCTCGATTTATCGCGCACATACCAGCACCAGAGTAATATGGAACATGCTGCACCGCGCAGCCGAATGTCGCCCTAAATGTGACATTCGTCCTCAGGCGTTGCCGGGTCGAGCCGCAACGTCGCTTGACAGTTACTCCATCCTCAAGGAGGTGTCTTATGCGGCTGTACGTGATGCAGCTTGGCCTTGGCGATACCGGATCGCCTGTTCCCGGATATCTCATCCAGACCGATGACGGCAAGAACGTTTTGATCGACAGCGGCTATCCCGAGTCTGATTATCGCGGCCCAACCGCCAACCGGCCCGAATCGGACTGGGTCGTCAATCGCCTGGCAGAGATTGGCCTGCGTCCCAGCGACATCAACGTCGTCATCTGCTCGCATCTGGACGTGGATCACGCCGGGAGCCACGACGAGTTCCCCGACGCCGAGTTCGTGGTCCAGCGCGAGCATCTGGCGGCAGCCAAAGAAATGCCGCGCTTTCAAGGGATTCGCGATCACTGGGACGACCCACGGCTGAACTACCGTGAGGTCGACGGCGATGTCGAGCTCTTCCCTGGCATCGAGCTGATCGAGACGAGTGGTCACGTGCCTGGGCATCAGGCCATTCTGGTCCGTCTGCCAAAGACCGGTCCGGTGCTGCTGGCGGTCGACGCCATCCCGACCGATTTCAGCGGCTTCACGCCGGAGACGCGTCCAACCGGAACCTATGACAACGACGTTGAGGGGACGCGCAAGAGCACGCGCAAGCTAGTCGATTTGTGGGAGCGAGAGCAAGTGGCGCTCGTGATCCGCGGTCACGACTCAAAGCAGTGGCCGCAGCTGAAGAAGTCGCCCGAGTATTACGAATAGCAGCCCCAATCGGTCTCTCTCCGCAACGCTTGAGCCTTTTCCCGGCGTGCTTCTGATCGCGGGGCACGCCGATTGCATTAACTCGTTCGTAGACGTTGAACTTATCAGCTTTGGAGGGAGATCCACATGAGTGGTACAGGCGACAAGATCAAAGGTAAAGGCAACGAGTTCAAAGGCAAGGCCAAGGAAGAGTGGGGCGAGCAGACCAACGATCCTGATACCGTTGCTGAAGGCCAAAACGACCAGATCAAAGGCAAGGCCCAGCAGGTCAAAGGCGATGTGAAGGACAAGATCGACGACGTCAAGGACAAGATCAGCCACTGACGTTCCGCAGCTTGGCATGGTAGAGCCCGGGTGGAGATTTCTCCACCCGGGCTTTCTTTCGTCCTCTTGCTCCGAGAATCTGTCTCGACGGTCGATATCGCTGACCCTCTTTGCCTGCGCGTCAGGATGTGGTTTTGATTAAGCAGGTCGCACGTGCCATGCTGGAGACTCGATGACGTCGCGCTGAGACGCGCAGGCATTGGCGGCTCGCGACGACGAGAGTTCGGATTCGCAGCAGCAGGGAGTGACGCACGTGAACGATGATGTCGGACGCGGGGAGCGCGCTGCTCCCGGTGATCATGCGGGCGGATGGAGCCCATATCCGGCTGAGGTGGATGGCCAGAACCTGACGCTGGCGCAGGTCGTTGAAGTGGCGCGGCTCAACGTGCCGGTGACGCTGGCGCAGTCCGCCCGGGATGCCATTGCCCGCTCCCGCGCGCTGGTCGAATCGATTGTTGCCAGCGGCGAAACCGCCTACGGCATCAACACCGGATTTGGCGACCTCAGCACTGTCTCGATCCCTACCGATCAGCTCTCCGACCTGCAACACAATCTGATCCGCTCCCATTCGGCCGGCGTCGGCGCGGCTCTGCCGCGCGACGTCGTGCGCGCCATGCTGCTGCTGCGCGCCAACGCCCTGGCCAAGGGTTTTTCCGGCGTGCGTGAGGTGGTGGTCGAGCGTTTGATCGACCTGCTCAATCACGGGGTCACGCCGGTGGTGCCCGCGCAGGGCTCGGTCGGCGCCAGCGGCGATCTGGCGCCACTTGCGCATCTCTCGCTGGTGCTGCTGGGTGAGGGCGAAGCCACAGTTAATGGAAGCGATGAGGTCCTTTCCGGTGCCGAAGCCCTCAAACGGGCGGGGATCGAGCCGATCGAGCTCTCGGCCAAAGAGGGTCTGGCGTTGATCAACGGCACCCAGCTGATGACGGCGGTGGGCGTGCTGGCGTTGCACGATGCCGAAGTGCTGCTCCAGACGGCCGAAGTGGCGGCCACCGCCAGTCTCGAAGCCCTTCGCGGCACCGACACGCCGCTGGACGAGGCCATTCAGGCGGTGCGACCTCATCCCGGCCAGATGCGCGTCGCGACCCGCATGCGGGAGATGCTGGAGGGCAGCCAGATCCTCCCCTCGCACAAGAGCCACGAGGATGATCCTCGCGTGCAGGATCCCTATTCGGTCCGCTGCACGCCGCAGGTGCTGGGCGCCTCCTGGGATGCGATCGAGTACGTTCGAAAAGTCCTCGAGATCGAGATCAACAGCGCCACCGACAACCCGCTCTGCTTCCCGTCCGATTCCGGTCGGGGTCGTGTCCTCTCTGGCGGCAACTTTCACGGCCAGCCGGTGGCGCTGGCCATGGACTTCCTGAAGCTGGCGGTGACGGAACTAGCCAGCATCTCCGAGCGGCGCACCTATCTGATGCTCGACCCGTCTCGCAGCGGCCTGCCGGCGTTCCTCTCGCCCTCGCCGGGCGTCGAATCCGGCTTCATGGTGGCCCAGTACACCGCCGCGGCGCTGGTCTCGGAGAACAAGGTGCTGGCCCATCCGGCCAGCGCCGACTCGATCCCCACCTCGGCCGGCATGGAGGACTACGTCAGCATGGGGCCCATCGCGGCCCGTGGCGCGGCCGAGATCATCACCAACGCCACGCGGGTGGTGGCGATCGAGCTGCTCTGCGCGGCACAGGGAGTCGAGCAGCACAAGCCGCTGAAGCCAGGTCGCGGCGTGGTGGCGGCCATCGAGCGTCTGAGAGCTGACGTGCCGCGCGTGACGCACGACCGGGTGTTGTCGGGCGACATCGAGCGGGTGGCCGGGATGATT
Source organism: uncultured Chloroflexia bacterium (assembly GCA_963815715.1). Taxonomy (GTDB): domain Bacteria; phylum Chloroflexota; class Chloroflexia; order Thermomicrobiales; family Thermomicrobiaceae; genus CALAGB01. The sequence continues at coordinate 1,412,449 of CAWFHU010000003.1, forward strand.
CAGGCGGGCGAGTTCACCTTGCCGGATTTCGCGCCGCAGGCGTGAGCGATTTGAGGAGGCGAGCATGACGGCTGAACAACATCGAGAGATCCACGCGCCGCGCGGCACGAAACTGAGCTGTCAGGGCTGGGAGCAAGAGGCCGCCATGCGCATGCTGATGAACAATCTCGACCCCGCCGTGGCAGAGAAGCCGGACGAGCTGATCGTCTACGGCGGCACCGGTAAGGCCGCCCGCAATTGGGAGTGCTTCGACGCCATCGTGCGCGAGCTCAAGGCGCTGAAGAATGACGAGACGCTGCTGGTGCAGTCCGGCAAGCCGGTCGGCGTCTTCCGCACGCACGAGATGGCGCCGCGCGTCCTCATCAGCAACTCCATGCTGGTGCCGCAGTGGGCCACCTGGGACGAATTCCGCCGTCTCGAGAGCCTTGGCCTGACCATGTATGGGCAAATGACGGCCGGCAGCTGGATTTACATTGGGACTCAAGGTATTTTGCAGGGAACCTACGAGACCTTTGCCGAATGCGCCCGCCAACATTTCGGCGGCTCGCTGAACGGCACGCTGACCGTGACCGCCGGTCTGGGTGGCATGGGAGGCGCTCAGCCACTGGCCGTCACCATGAATGGCGGCGCGGCGCTGGTCGTCGAGGCCGATCCGGAGCGCATCAAGCGGCGCGTCGACAACGGCTATTGCGACGAGTGGACCGACGACCTGGACGACGCGCTCCGTCGAGTCGAGTCGGCGCGTAAAGAGCAGCGGCCTCTCTCGGTGGCACTGCTCGGTAACGCGGCCGAGGTGCTGCCGGAACTGATCAAGCGGGATTTACCGGTCGACGTGGTGACCGACCAGACCTCGGCCCATGACGCCCTGGGCGGCTACATCCCGGCCGAAATCTCGCTGGAGGACGCCATCGCGCTGCGTCAATCGGCGCCGGAGATCTACACCGAGCGCAGCATGGCCAGCATGGCGACCCACTGTCGGGCGATGCTCGAGTTCCAGCGGCGCGGCTCGGTCGTCTTCGACTACGGCAACAATTTGCGTGGTCAGGCGCTGGTGGCTGGCGTACAGGACGCCTTCGATTACCCCGGCTTCGTGCCCGCCTTCATTCGCCCGCTCTTCTGCGAGGGAAAGGGTCCCTTCCGCTGGGCAGCCCTCTCCGGAGACCCGGAGGACATCTACCGCACTGACGAGGCGATCGGGCGACTCTTCCCGGAGAACGAGCCGTTGCAGCGCTGGATCCGGCTGGCGCGCGAGCGCGTCCCCTTCCAGGGTCTGCCGACTCGCATCTGCTGGCTCGGCTATGGCGAGCGAGACAGAGCCGGGCTGGAATTCAACCGCATGGTGCGGGACGGCGAGATCTCGGCCCCCATCGTCATTGGGCGCGACCATCTCGATACCGGCTCGGTCGCCTCTCCCTACCGCGAGACGGAGGGGATGCGGGACGGTTCCGACGCCATCGCCGACTGGCCCATCCTCAACGCCCTGGTCAACACCTCGGCGGGTGCCTCCTGGATCTCGGTCCATCACGGTGGTGGCGTCGGTATCGGGCTCTCGATTCACGCGGGCATGGTGGTGGTGGCAGACGGCAGCGAGCGCGCCGAAGAGAAGCTGTCGCGCGTGCTGCTGACCGATCCGGGCAGCGGCGTGGCGCGACATGCCGACGCGGGCTATCCGGAAGCCATCGACGCGGCCAAACGCCTGGGGGTCAACGTCCCGATGCTGAAGCAGGACGAGGGGATGTGAGAACGGGGCGGCCCTCACCAAGCGGCCCTCACCCCCGACCCCTCTCCCGACGATCAGGAGAGGGGTGTCCACGGGGTACAGAGGTTCAGCTTCCTGTTCGTCTCCCTTCTCCCGTTCGGACGGGAGAAGGGCAGGGGATGAGGGCCCTCAATGTCCGTCCAATGCCATTACGGAGAGTGACTTGAGCCGAACCAGTCCCCAACACCTATTGATCGAGCACGCTGCCGAGCTGTTGACCGTCGCGCCGGATGCGACGGACCGCGTCGGGCGCGTCGTGGATGGCAGCGTCCTGATCGCGGGCGACCGCATCGTCGCGGCTGGTGAGGCGGGTGAAATTGAGAAGCAGGTCGATCGCGCCAACTGCCGCGTCATCGACGCGCGCGGCAAGGTGGTCATGCCTGGGTTCGTCGATTGCCATACGCACCTCATCTTCGGTGGCTCGCGCGTCGAGGAATACGCCGCCAAAGTCGCCGGGCGGGATGTGGCCGAGCTGGCGAAGGCGGGCGTGCCGGTCGGCATCACCGGCACCATGGCGGCGACGCGGGCCTTGAGCGTGGAGCAACTGGTCGAGCAGGCGCTGCCGCGCATGGCCGAGATGCTGCGGATGGGGACGACCACCGTCGAGAGCAAGAGCGGCTATGGGCTGTCGGTCGAATCGGAGCTGCGCATGCTGCGGGCGAACCGGGAGCTGGCGCGCCTTCAGCCGATCGACATCGCCAGCACCTTTCTCGGTGCGCACGCTTTACCGCCCGATCAGCCGCGCGAGCACTACGTACGCAGCATCATCGAGGAGATGATCCCGCAAGTGGCCCAAGAGGGGCTGGCCGAGTTCTGCGACGCCTTCTGCGAGGAGGGCTATTTCACGCTCGAGGAGACCCGTGAAGTGCTGGAGGCAGGGCTGGCGCACGGGCTCAAGCCGAAGCTGCATCTGGACCAGTACCACTACAGCGGCGCGGCAAGATTGGCCGCCGAACTGAAGTGCGTCTCGGTCGACCACCTCAACTTCACGCCGCCGGACGAGGTGCGTTTGCTGGCCGAGGCGGGCGTGGTCGGCGTGATCATGGCCGCCATCGATTTCGCCGTGGCCCATCCACGTCCCATCGCCGCGCGCGATCTGCTGGCGCAGGGGCTGACCATCGGTATCGGCACCGATCTCTGCCCCGGCTGCTGGCTCACCAGCATGCAGTTCGTCATCCAGCTCGCCTGCCGCCTGCAAGGCATGCCGGTGGAGGAAGCCATTCGCGCCGCCACACTGGGCGCCGCGCAGGCCATCGACCGGCAGGATTCGATCGGCTCGCTGGAGCCGGGCAAGCTGGCCGACGTCATCATCCTGGACGTGGGCCGCTACGAAGACCTGGCTTACCGGTTGGGGCGCAATGCGGTCGAGACCGTCATCAAGCGGGGCGAAATCGTGGTGGAGCGGGAGGCGTGATGTCCAGCCCGGACGAGTTGCCCGTCGCTATCGCATGGCGCACCTGCACCAGCCGGAGGGTTGGCTCTCGCCCGCCTACGTCGAGGTCGGCTACGACGGCATGATCGCCTCGGTTGACGCGGAGCAGCCGGAGCACTGGGACGACTTCGAGCGCCTCAATGGTTACGTGCTGCCGGGCATGGTCAATCTGCACTCGCACGCCCATCAGCGGGCGCTGGCCGGCCGCACCGAGTTCATTGGTGCGCATTCCGCCGCCAATGCCGACGACTTCTGGGCCTGGCGCAGCCGCATGTACGCGCTTGCTGGCGTGCTCGACCCCGACCAGTTCCAGGCCATCGCCGCGCGGGCCTATCTGGAAATGCTGGAGGCGGGCTACACCAGCGTCGGCGAGTTCCACTATCTGCATCACGACGTCAACGGCCATCACTATCCCGACGTGACCGAGATGTCGGAGCGGGTCATCGCCGCGGCCGATCAGACCGGCATCGGCCTGACCCTGCTGCCGGTCCTCTACACACACGGTGGCGTCGGCAAAGCGCCGACCGAGGGCCAGCGCCGCTTCATCTTCAGCGACGTGGACGATTTTCTGCGCCTGCTTGCCGATCTTCGGCGGCACCTGGACAAGTTCCCGCAGCTGCGACTCGGCGTCGCGCCCCACAGCGTGCGCGCGGTCAGCGCCGAGAATTTTGCGCGACTCTTCGACGGACTTGCCGACGTGCTGCCGGATGGCCCGATCCACATCCACGTGGCCGAGCAGACCGGCGAGGTGCAGGAATGCGTCGCCGGATTGGGAGCGACGCCTGGCCGCTGGCTACTGGACCGCTTTGAAGTCGACGACCGCTGGACCTTCATCCATGCCACCCATTGCGAATCAGACGAGCTCGAGGAGGTTGCCCGGCGCGGCGCTACGGTCGGGCTCTGCCCCATCACCGAGGCCGACCTGGGTGACGGCATCTTCCCGCTGATCGAGTATCAGCGTGCCGGAGGTCGCTGGGGCATCGGCTCGGACGGCAACACCGTCATCGATCCGGCGCAGGAGCTGAGACTGCTGGAGTTCGGCCAGCGGCTGATTCACCAGCATCGCGCCATCCTCGTCTCGCCCGAACGTGAGACCACGGCGCATGCCGGTCGACGCCTCTTCGATTTAGCGCTGGCGGGTGGCGTGCAGTCGCTGGCCCAGCCGGTCGGCGTCATCCAGCCGGGGATGCGCGCCGATTTCATCGAGCTTGACCCGGATCACCCGGCGCTGGTGGGCCATTCACCCGAAACGATTCTGGACGCCTGGGTCTTCAGCGGCCCGTCCGGCGCAGTACGCAACGTCGTGGCCGGTGGCCGCTGGGTGGTGCGCGACGGCCACCACGTCAACGCCGACGTCATCACGCGCGACTTCCGCACCGAAATGACGGCCGTGGCCAGGGTGTTTGGGGGGTAGTTGCTAGGAACGGTGCTGGCCGCCAAATCGATGTGACGCGCGTCAGGCATCGGGAGGGCAGAGACGCCCTCCCCTACGTTGCTGGGAACGGTGGTGGCCGCCAAACCAATGTAGTGCGGCGTCAGGCATCGGGAGGGCAGAGACGCCCTCCCCTACGTTGCGGGGAACGGTGGTGGCCGCCAAACCAATGTGGCGCTCAGCAACGGGAGGGCAGAGACGCCCTCCCCTACGCTGCGGGGACCGGTGGTGGCCGCCAAACCAACGTAGTGGCGGGCGTCCCTGCCCGCCTGTGTGGAGCGCCTCCTGGTACTGAGCACGCAGCCCCGTTGCCATTGACTCCGATGGTGAGTGATGATCGGCGCCATCGTTCAATCAATCCTCGAGGAGAGGCAATGGACCCAACTGACAGCCAAAGACAAAAACGTATGCATCGCAAGACGATCCGGCTCCCTGCCTCAACATACAACGAGCCGGGTCTGCGCGCTCTCGTCACCATCGCGACGGTTGATCGACAACCTGCTTTCGCCGACGCGAATCTGGCGAAGGATTGCGTGGACCTGTTGCGCTCGTATGCCATGCATCACTCAATCGCCGTTCTTGCCTACTGCCTGATGCCCGACCATATGCATCTATTGCTGCGCGTGGATGGGGCGACTGGCATCGTTGACTTCATTCGCATCTTCAAGAGCGCCACGACACGTCGATGGTGGCAGAACGGCGAGTCCGGTCGTCTCTGGCAACGAAGCTTTCACGACCGTCTACTGCGTGACAGCGAAGAGGAGACCGAGTATCTGACATACATCCTCATGAATCCGGTTCATGCAGGACTTGCGGAGGCCTGGGACCAGTATCCGTATTCAGGGTCTTTCACCTATGACCTGTCTGATGGGACTCATTAATGTTCAGTTCAAGCAATGCCAGAGGCCTTCACCTTGCCCCGCCTCTTCCTCTCATGCGTTAACCCTGGTTCATTTGCGTGAAGGGGAAGACACCTTGGATCTCCAGGGAACGCCGCGGCGGCTCTACCTGTTTCAGCTGGCGACCTCGACCATCCCACTGCCGAACGGCTCGCTCTCGATGTCGTCGGGCTGCTATCTGATACAGACATCAGCCAGCCAGAACATCCTCATCGATTCCGGCCTGCCACCGGATTACGCACCACCACCCGGTTCACCTCCCTCCGAGAACGAGAAGAACGTGCTGGAGCACCTGGCCGATCTGGGGCTCGGGCCGGAGGACGTCCACACCGTTATCTGCACCCACTTCGACATCGATCACGTCGGGTACCACCCGTCCTTCCCCAATGCCGAGTTCGTGGTGCAGCGCGAGCACTACGAGCTGGCGCGGGACGGCCATCAGCGCTTCGCCGCGGCCGCGCCTATTGGGATGATCCGCGGCTGCGCTACCGGTTTGTCGATGGAGACGTCGATCTGCAACCCGGTCTCTTGCTGATCAAGACACCCGGGCATGCTCCGGCGCATCAATCGGTCCTGGTGCGCCTGCCTGAGACCGGTCCGGTGCTGCTGGCCATCGACGCCGTGGTGCTGCAGCGACTCTTCACGCCTGAGCGCACCCCCTGGCCGACAGACGACAACGCCGATGATCTGCGTGCCAGCACGCAGAAGCTGCTCGATCTGGTCGCGCGAGAGCAAGTTGCGCTAACCGTCTTCGGACACGATGGCGCGCAGTGGCGCGTCCTACGGAAGGCGCCCGAGTTTTACGAATAGCGGATGTGAGGCAACGACACAGAGCGCGTCACGCCGTGACGAGGGCCGTAGATCGCTTCTCAATGGAGATTGATGAATTCATTAGGAATCGACTTACAGCCATCGGTCCGAGGGCCGACGGGCGCATTGCCGTGCGCCCGTGCCATTCTTGCCGCAGGTTCAGTCCCTTCAGTGGACTTCGCTTTTGTAGCGCTGTGGCTTTAGCCCGGCGCGGGCGCGAACGCAATTACCCAAACAATTCGACAAATCCCAACAGCCGAGAGGGAACGCTGTCCTACTTCGTGAAGGTCTGCAGTCGGTCGACCGCCTTCTGGGTGATCGTCGTGGTCAAGTCGCTGTCGACCTGATCGAGCGACAAATTGGCGATGCTGACGACGTAATTCCCGATGCGCACGAAGACGGTGTCGACCTGGAACGCATACCCGCTGGTCGTTCCGGTCAGGTGAACCGCGATGCTGTCGTCGCCCATCTTGGGGATGGAGAGCTGCGTCAATTGGTACGTGGTCGGCGTCCCCTCACTGTCCGTGTCGGTATATTGTGGACAGCTCAACGACTGCTTGAGCTGGTCCCAGGCTGCCTGCATCTCTCCCTCGGGCAGGACCGTAATCTCTTCGGAAACGAATGGGCCGAGATCCGTCTGCTGAAAGTCGACGCTGGCCTTGACCTCGTCACTCGGTGTCGGAGTGGCCGTAACTCCGCAGGAGGAGCCGGTCGTGTTGTCCGCGGAGCTTTCATTGCTGGTACTGACGCTCCAACCCGCGGGAAAGTCTGCCAACACTAGCATCGCCGGCTTGAGCTGGTCGGCCGTTGGAAGTCCGGCCGCGGTGCCGCCGGTCGAGGGCGAGGCGTTCGGCGTGGTCGTCATGTGTGTGACGGGAGAGGCGCTGGTCGCGGTGATGGCAACGGTGCTCGTTGCCGCGGTCGTGGTCGTGTTGACCGCGCTGGTGCTGGTCGGGGCGGTGACCCCGGATTCGGTCGTAGACGTCCCGTTTCCGCCGCCTCCGCACGCGGTAACCAGCAGAAGTGTCAGGCAGAGAACAATAAGTCGACGCATCACTCACCCCTTGTCCACCATAGCGGTGTCCCACTATCCCAGACTAACTCGCTTCTGAAACTGATCCGGCCGATCGCGCGCTCGCATCGGAGCCTCAGCCGAAACGTCGAACATCGTCACTGCTTCGCCGAGCCCAACCGACATGACAGGCAACCCGCACACGTCGTGATCGATGGGCAGTCGATATCCGACTCAAACCCAACGTTCAACGGGAGTGAATTGTCTTGTCTTGGATGGTGAGGATGGAGCCCGGACGATCCTCGAGTGAGGATGCATAACGCAAGGTTCGTACCGCGTGGCGGGGACCACAGCGGCGTGAATCCAAGTATTTCGCGTTGCTGTTTGCCGGGGTATCGGGGTCTGTGAGTCGAATGACTGCGGGCTATGCCACACCACGGCGAACGAAGCGCGCTTCTTCATCCATGCGGTGCGTGACGAGATCGATCATGAACGCTCGAACAAAACCGGGGAGGCAGTGCTGCCTCCCCGGTTCCGATTGCGTTGATGCTCCGCCCTACTACTCGGACGGCTCCGGGGCAACAATCACACCCACGTTGGTGTACTTGTTGCCAAGCGAATGGAGCCCGTTGACGCCGTTGAGCGCCAGACCGATCTGCTCGTTGGTCACGTGATTACCGACGAGCGTGGTGCCAGTCAGGGTCGCTCCTGGGGCCTCGGCGCCGATGATGGTTCCGATTCCCGGATGCGACGACATATCGCTGCCCAGCCAGTTGAACAGGATGTGGGTGTTGGTTACGACGTCACCAGGCGCATTGCTGTGGACGATCATGTCCGCAAACCCGCTGCCGTAGCTGGTGTTGAAGCTGGCCGTATTCTCATGGACCGTGGTGTCTGGCATGTCCGCCGCGATGACGATGCCAGCTGGGTTATTGATAACCGTGTTACCGGAGATGTAGTTGAAGCTGACACCCTCGCCGGAGATGTACGACGACACGACGATCCCGCAGCCGTTCGTGTTGTCCTGAATCCAATTGTTGAGAATGCGGTTGCTGTTGCCGGGGCTCGCCATTCCAGGCACGGGACCGCCCGGACTGATACTGACGGTCTGCGTGCTGTCATTGGGATCCGGCAAGACCAATGCACCGTCATCGGTAACGGCGATTCCGCCGCCGCCGTTATTGTTGACCACGTTGTTTTGAATCAGACCGAACGACGTACCGGTCAGCTGAATGGCTTTGGTCTCGGGGAAGATCTCTTCCGGCACGTTGTTCGACACGTTGCTGTTCTGGACGATCACGTGAGATGTGTCCTGAGCGAAGACTCCGTGCAACGTGGCCCCGCTGATCGTGGCCCCGTCGACGGTCACCCAGGTCACGCCTGGTCCGACATAGACACCGATATCACAACCGGTGGCGTCGATGGCTCCCGTGATCGTGTCACCGGAGCTGGCAATGACAGCGGCCGTCATGCCGGACGTTCCGGCATCGAGGCAGCTGGCGGCCAGGGCCGTGCCACCGAATGCGGCTCCGCCGATCAACAGCGGACCGATCCCCATGAGTGTGCTTAGCAGCGCGATGATCGCTCTGCGCATATGCTACCTCCCACTTGGCGTCGAGGCTGCGTTGCAGCTTCGGCGACGTTACCAAACTCATCCCTTCTCTTCCCGACATACCACCAAACGACTCGGCGTTGGTGCACCGCGCACGTGGACCGGAGCGGTTATCGAGATTGGGCCGCACGATTCGACCTGAACGCGATTTCCGCCCGCACCACTATTCGCCCGAGTTACTGGCACAGGTATGCCCGAGAGATTCAGTCCACATATTACGGTCATCACGACAGAATTGATATACGCAAATCTTTGTAAGGGGGTTTGTTAATGAATAGTTGTCGGACTCACTCCGAGAAGCCTAACCTCATACCGCCCCCCAAGATGGACAGGTTGCACTGTTCTGAAAGCCAGCCGTTCCCAGCACTTCGGCCAGTATTCGTACGTATTGAGCGACGGTACGCTCGATCCGGTGCTTGAGGTCGACACATCTCGAGTCGTCGACGATTGAGTAGCGAGGGAATGCGCGACATGAAGAGCGATAACCGGTATCGGGCGCCAGGAAGGCGCATTGGTTGGGTACGTCGCGGGCTAACCGGGCCCGGCGACGACAATCCGCAGTTCGGAGGGTAACGAAGCAGCATGTATACGACGAATCGAGCAACCAGGCTGGCGCGGGTCGCGTTGGCGTTTGGAATGACACTGACCATGAGTGGCGCGCTACTCGGAAGCGCGCAAGCCGGGAGCGGGGCACAGCCCCTCTTCCCCGGGCTGAGTCCGCGCACCGATGGTACGACGGTCGTCTATCAGACGTTGGCGGGACCCGGTGACTCGGACGTTGTGGCGGTTGACCTGGCCACGCGCCAGCAATTCCCGATCGTGGCCGGAGATGGACAGGCGTTGACCCCGGATATCGATTCCGGTATCGCCGTCTGGGTCCAACAGAGTCCGGAAGGCAACCTCGACATTCGCGGTCGAAACATCGAGACCGAGGTCAACTTTCCGGTCGTGACCGGCGCAGGCAACGAGCTCCTACCCGCGATCTCCGACTCGCACGTGGTGTTTGTGAGCGCGCCGGAGGAGGTGACGCCGGGTTCCGTCATGACGCTTCAGGTCGTCGATCTCACCGACGGAAGCGTGACGCCACTTGATTCAGCTCCCGTGGGTAACGGGTCAGGCGGGTTTCTGCAGCCCGCTATCAGCGGCGATCGCGTGGTCTGGGCTCGACTCGAGCAGACCGGCGATCGTGAGGTGCACTGGCAGCTCAAAACGCAGCGACTCTCGGATGCTTCGGCAGCGCTGGTGGCAGAAGCAGATCTGGATATCGGCACGCCGTTGGGCGCGCTCAACGAGCCGTCCTACGACGTTTCCGGTGACACACTGGTCTACGCCTACGATCTCAGCCTGTATCAGCTGAATCTTTCCAACGGTCACGGCTCGACCATCGCGTCGGTGACGGACGGCAACTACAAGCCGTCGCAGAATCCGACGACCGACGGTCGCTACGTCTATTGGCAGGACTACCGCGCCACCGGCTCGACGGCCAACCTGGTCGATGAGCTGCAGGCGTCCACGTTGCAATCGAAGATCATGGGCTACGATCTGCTATCCGGCAGTGAGTTCCCGGTGGTGGTCGACGGCGGCTACAACGTCGCCCCGGAAGCGCGCAACGGGGTACTGGTCTGGGAGCACCACGACACCCTGGCCAGCGACCCAGTCGTCTACACCGAGCCAATCGCGCAGACGACGCCGTCGATCTTCTTTCCCGAGACCGGGCACGCCATCTCGGGTCGCTTCCTCACCTTCTGGCAGAACGACGGCGGTTTGGCGGTCTTCGGTTATCCGTTGACCGACGAGATGAGCGAGAACGGCTTTACCGTTCAGTACTTCGAGCGGCAACGCTTTGAATATCACCCGGAGCTGGAAGGGACGCCCTACGTCGTGGAGCTCGGGCTCACGGGCGTCGAGGATGCGCAGCGACGCGGCCTTTCGGGTACGTCGCCCTTCAATCCGCTTCCGGCTACCACCCAGAGCGACAGCCAGACCGAGTTCTTCGCTGCCACCGGACACAGGCTGGGCGGCGGATTCAAGGACTACTGGCATGCCCATGGGCTCAACCTGGGAGACGAGGGTGTCTCGGAGCGGGAGTCGCTGGCTCTGTTCGGCTATCCGATCAGTGAGGAGTTCACCGACCCAGATACCGGGTATACGGTGCAGTATTTCGAGCGTGCACGCTTCGAATATCACCCGGAAAACGCCGAACCCTACACGATCCTGCTCGGCCGCCTGACAGCCGACGCGCTGGATCAGTAGCAGCTCGCGGCACGGGAGCGCGTGGAAAGTCGCGCGCTCCCACTCCTCACTCCCCCAGCCTCGCCCATCGGAAGCATTTGATCGACAATCGGACGGCAACGCATTCCCAGAGATTCAGCGAAATGGCGCCTCGGCCGCTAACAAGGAGAGGGAGCCGCTTTGTTCTGCGCATCTCGCGCCATCTTCGTGCGGCGCCCGTCGTACGCTACACTGTCCCGAGACTACGTGAGAGACGAGCGATGCCGTCGCAATAGGAAGGTTCCGAAATGTCCGGATCGTTTCAGCTGAAGACCAAACAGGAGCTCAACCACGTCGCGCTCAAGGTGACCGATATGAGCCGCGCCGATTCATTTCTACAGCGAGGTCATCGGACTGCCTGTGACCCGTACCCGTGGGCCGGAAGGCGATCCAAGCGACGTGTGGCTGCCCGGTGTGCAGCTGGTCAAAGGGCCAGAGCGGGCTGAATCCGTCCGACACCCTCGATCACGTCGCGCTAGGGATCGACAACGTCGAGGAGCTCTGCCAGCACCTGGATTCGATGGGCGTCAAGGTCGATCGCCCTCTGTCCGAAATTCCGGGCTCCGATGGCAAGCCGTTCGCTCTGGCCGCCTTCTACTACGACCCGGACGGCAATCGGGTGGAGGTTTTCAAGTACATCTAGTCGAGGCGAAGCAATCTGACGTTGGGGATCGAGGCAACGATGTGCGCCTCGTCCCGTTCGCGGCTCGCTCGTCGTCAGGCTCACCTGGCGGCCTTGCCAGCCGCGACGTCGTTCCGGGATTCTGACGAATGGCATTTCTCCGCGCTTTACGCCAGCGACATCTTGCGATCCTCTGGCTGAGCCAGGTCCTCTCGGCCATCGGCGACAACTTCTACGCCATCGCCATCGTCTGGATGGCCGTCAACGTCGCCGGGAGTGGCGCCGGGTTGGTCGTCGCGGCGCAGTCGGTGGCGGGCCTGGTCTTCGGTTTGCTAGGTGGCGTCTACGCCGATCGCTGGAACCGTCGCACGACCATGATCGTGGTCGATCTCATCCGCGCGGTGGCGGTCGGCGTGCTGCCGATCCTCTCGATGCTGGGTCGCTTGCAGCTGTGGCACATGGCGGCGGCCGGGATCGTCATCGGTGGTCTGGGCGCCCTCTTCGATCCGGCCCTGCAGGCCAGTCTTCCCGCTCTGGCGGGCGACGTGCAGGTGCTCCAGGCGGCCAACGGGCTGATGGACATGACGCGCCGATTGGCCCGGGCCATCGCGCCCAGCCTGGTCGGGCTGGTCGCGGCCCTCCTGCCGGTCTCGCAGTTCTTCACATTGGATGCGATCAGCTTCGTCATTTCGGCGGTAGCCATCGGCTCGCTCAGCCGTCGCTTCCGCTGGCAGCCGACGCGAGACGAGCAGGCGGCACGCGCCGCCACCGGCATCTTGCATGAGATCCGGCAGAGTGCGCGGCAGGTCTATGCGCACAAGCCGCTCACCTGGGCGCTGGCCGGTTCCGGCATTGCTAATCTGGCCTGGAGCATGGCCTTCATCGTCGGCGTTCCGCTGCTGGCCCAGCGCGTCCTCTCCGGCTCGATTGGTGCCTTCGGCCTGATCGTGGGAGCCTATGGCGCCACCAACGTCATCGGCAACTTGATCATCGGCAGCCTCACCATCCACCGGCGTGTCGCCGTCCTCTTCGCCGGCCGACTGATTATGGGGGGCGGTTTTCTGATCCTGGCTGCCGCGCACAGCGTGCTGGTCGCCGTCATCGGGTCGGGTGTCGCCGCGTTTGGCGGTCCGATGGGGGATCTGGTGCAATTGACCATGATTCAGACCGATTTCCCGCCCGATCAGATCGGCAAGGTCTACAGTTTTCGCTCCACCATCGGCATGGTCGGTGGCTCGCTGGGTCTGCTGCTGGCGGTGCCCCTCTTCGCGCACGTCAGCATTCCGCTGGTGATTGGCTGCTGTGCCGTCTCGATGCTGATCGTCGGCGTGGCGGGATTCGCCCGCTTCGGCCTCACCGAGCCGGTCGTGCCGCTGCGCGAGGAGCAGATGAGGCTGTCGGAGTAGATCCGGCTTCGACGACGCGTGAGAAGGATCCGTTCTCGGGTGCAATGCTGAATGAGAACTTCGTCTATCTCGGTCTGATACTCAGCTCGGTCGGTGGGATCGCCTATCTGGTGGCGACGCTGCGGGGAGTCGTCCAGCCCAATAAGGTGACCTGGTTTCTCTGGGCGTTGACGACGCTCGTCACCTTCGCGGCGGAAGTTCAACAAGGCGTCGGCATTCAGTCCTGGCTCACCTTCAGCGCCGGGATGATCCCGCTGCTGGTCTTCCTCGCCTCGTTCGTCAACAGGCGCGCCTATTGGAGCGTCCAGCGAAGGGACGTCGCCGCGGGTATCCTGGCGGTCGCCGGGCTCGTCATTTGGCTGCTGACCAGAACCGGGAACGTCGCCATCGCCGCCAACATCGCGGCAAGCGTGCTGGCTAGCGTCCCGACGATCGCGAAGGCCTATCAGTACCCGGAGACTGAGCACCCGCGCGCCTACGCGCTGGGCGCTTCCGCTGGACTGCTGACGCTGCTCACCATCAGCACCTGGAACTTCGCCACCTATGCGTTCCCGGCCAACCTCTTCCTGACCAACGCCATCATCGCGCTCCTCTCCGCCCGCCGGCCGAAACGAGTCCGGAGCGAGGCGTGACCGTCGTACGGCAATGTCGAATCCCGCGTATCTCCATCGACTATACCTAGAAGGCATTTCGCGACCCGTGTAAATGCTCCGTGAGGGGCAAGGAGGAACTGACCGTGGCGCAGAAGATCAAGACGTTCCTGTGGTTCGACAGCCAGGCTGAAGATGCAGCGAATTTCTATACCTCCCTCTTCGAGAACTCCAAGATCACCAACGTCAACCGCTACGGTCCGGCTGGCCCTGGACCCGAGGGAAGCGTCATGACGATGGAGTTCAATCTTGATGGAGTGGAGTACATCGCGCTCAACGGCGGGCCGCACTTCAAATTCAATGAAGCCATCTCTCTCTCGATCGATTGCGATTCGCAGGAGGAGGTCGATCACCTCTGGGAGAAGCTGACCGACGGCGGCGAGCCGGGACCCTGTGGATGGTTGAAGGACCAGTTTGGTCTCTCATGGCAGGTCGTTCCGTCGGCGTTGCCCCGCATGCTGAGCGATCCAGATCCCGAGCGCGCCAACCGGGTCATGAGCTGCATGCTGCAGATGAGCAAGATCGAGATCGACAAACTGCAAGAGGCGTACGACGCGGGCTGAGAAAGGTAAAGGATGGATAGTCAGTACGAGCAGCCGATCGTCAACATCACCGGTGAGCGCATTGCGCTGGGGCCGCTGCGGCGCGATCACCTGCCGTCGTATGAACGCTGGCGTAACGACTTCTACATTCAGCGCAACACCGGCGACGTGCCGCGGCCGGTAACGCGAGAGGAGCGCGTGGCGTGGTACGAGCGAGCAACCACGTCTCCCGACACTTACAAGTTCACCATCTATGAGATCGCCACCTGGCGGCCGATCGGCCTCACCAATCTGTTCGAGATCGATCTACGCTTTCGCTCGGCGGTCTTCGGTCTGATGATTGGCGAGGCTGACTGTCGCGGTAAGGGTTACGGCACCGAAACGACGCGCCTGACGCTCGACTATGCGTTCACCGCGCTCGGCTTGCACAACGTCATGCTCGAAGTCTCCGAGTACAACTTCGCCGGTCGTCGCGCCTACGAAAAGGCCGGCTTCCGCGAGATCGGCCGGCGCCGCGAAGCCGATCTGCTCCTGGGCCGCTACTGGGACCTCATCCTGATGGACTGCATCTCCACCGAATTCGAGAGCCCAGTGCTCGGCAAGGTGTTCGCACCGGATGTGGCGCGGTGAGATGGCGGGTGGCCCTCATCCGGCGCTGCGGCGCCACCCTCTCCCGCCGAGCAGGAGAGGGGTTCAGTCCAGTCCACCTCGATCGCTTTTCCCCTTCTCCCGTTCGGACGGGAGAAGGGGTCAGGGGATGAGGGCTTTTCTTCACTCCCCATGCACTTCGACCACCGCTGCCACTCGGCTCAGGCTCGCCGCGCAAGCTGGTGCGTAGATAGAGGAGCAGTGCGGGGATGAGTGTGGCCCCGGAGGCGATCATGGCTGCTCCGATCGAGACTGCGGTTCCGATCAGGCCGATCAGCGGACCACCCACCACCTGACCCAGGGCGTCGAACTGACTGCTCATCGAGAAGACGGTCGCGCGGATGCGTGGCTGCAGGCTCTGGTTCATCCAGGCGGTATACAGAGGCTGATTGGCGGTGCGCATTGAGTAGGCCACCCAGTAGGCAGCCAACCCCAAGGTAAATCCTCCGGCAACCCCGAACCCGACGACGCTGAGCGCGAGCACCCCATTGATCAGCAGGAGCATGCGCGTCACCCGCTGGTGGCTGGTGGTGTCGACCCGGCGTATCGCGACCTCGGTCACCACCAGGCTGAGCGCCATGGCACCGGCGTTGATGATGCCGAACCAGACGATCGCGCTGAGATGGCCGAGCGACGGGAAGCCGAGGTTCGCCAGAAAGTGCGCTTCCCAGAGTCGATCGAACGCTTCCGACGACATGCCATAGAAGAGCCCAATGAACAGGAGCGTGATCAGAATCGGCCGACCGCGCACCACCTCGAGTCCGTGCAGAAACGTGCGCTTCATCTCAGCGAACGGGAGACGCTCCGGATGCGGAGCTGGGTGGAAGTTGCGCTCCGGCATGATGAGGAGCAGCAGCACAGCCAGCCCCACGACGCCGATGCCGGAGACAATGATAGGCACGTTGACGCGGATACTGGCCAGCCCGACGCTGATGAGCATCCCCACCATCGAGGTGACCTGGCCAAGCTGCGCCGCCCGCAAGTAGAGGCGTCCGACCCGCGCCTCATCGTCCAGTTCATCGGCGATCCACGCTTCGCGCGCGCCGCTGATGAAGGTGTAGCCCACGCCCCAGATCACCTGGGCGATCAGCACCGTGGCGAAGAGGGCGATCGCCCCTTCGAAGGCGAACCCAATTCCGATCATGCTGAATCCGATGATGACCGACGTGCGGCGACTGCGGACGTCGGCCACCACGCCGGTTGGGATCTCGAAGAGGAAGGTCGACGCCTCGAGGACCGTGCCGACGAGCAGAAGCTCGAACGGGTTAAGCCCGACCACCACGAAGCGATAGACGGTCGTGTAGGTGGCGAACATGGAAAAGAGGAGGGAGAAGATCCCCACCATGAGCAAGTAGACGCGCGTTGGAGAGATCGCGTGCGAGAACATCCTCTACCACCATCGTACGAGTGGCCCAACGTCAGGCGGCGTGCCGTGACGAAGCGGCCATGCGACGTTCGTTTTCACACCATGCGGAAACGGGCCGGTTGAACGCTCTGTGTGGCATGTGCCAGCAGACGCCCATCCGGTCGGGTGGCGTATCGCTCCATGAACAGTGGAGACGATGAATTAGAGGATTGTCACTCGCTTTGCTCGCATTCGCCTGATTCGAAGTTTTCGTGGCAGGACTATACACCATCTTCCCGACGGTGTCTCTCCCGCCCCTCGGCACATCGTGGCCGTGCGTGCGCCGACTGGTGACGACATTGAACGTAATCGCCGCGACACGCGGGCGCACGTCAGTGCGCCCGATGGGTTGTCAAAACATGTGGCCGCCGGTGCATGCACCGGCGGCCGAGGGAAAGAGGGACGGGGAATGGTGAAGGCTTAGTTGCTGGCCAGCCCCGTGCTCGACGTCGGAAGACCGTTGACCAGCGTGATGGAGCTGAGGCTGCCATTGGCGTGAACCTGGAAGGCGCCGATGGTGCCGTCGCCATTGTTGACGTACAGGAAGTGGCTATTGTTGCTCAACGCCATGTCGATCGGACTCGTCCCGGCTCCAGTGCTGGCGGTCACACCGTCGGAGTTCAGGATGGTGAGCGCGCCGTTATGGGCGATGGAGAATCCGGTGATCGAGCTCGAACCGGCGTTGGTGGTGTAGACGTAGCGGCCGTTCTTGGTGATCACGACCCAGCAGGCGGCGTTCTGATAGGTCGGCGCCGCTGCCGTGATCGCGCTGATCGTACCGTCATCGCTGACCGAGTACGGGGTCACGAAGCCGGAGGCTTCCGACACGAGCAGGTGCCCACGATTGTCGAAGCCGAAGCCATACGGGACGGCGGCATTCGAGGCGAAGGTCTGTGGCGGCCCGGCGATGCCGAAGCGATTGACCACGTAGCTGTCGAGCGTGTTGGAGAGCTTGCCGGCGACGATCAGCACGTGTCCGTCGGGCGAGAAGCCGATCTGAACCGACGTGGCGCTGGTCGCGGGCTGGGTCGAACCGGGGATATGGAACAAGTTGCCCCGCGGACCCACGAAGAAACCGGAGATGTTCGGAGATCCGCCTTCGTTGAGGACATAGAGGACTCTATCGTGCAGGGTCAGGCTGACCGGAGTCGTACCGCCGGAGCCGATGGTGTCCGCCAGGTCGAGACCCCAGGGCGTTACACGGAAGCTGGAGATGCTGTTGCTTCCGGCGTTGACTGCGAAGAGCCAGCGACCGTTGTCGCTCAAGATGACCGCACCCTGTGAGCCGAGCTTGGCCCCGGTACCGTTCCCGCCAGAGTTGACGTAACTATCAAATGCTAGGTCGCCGTCGGCGGCACGATTGAAGATGGCGATCCGGTTGCCACCGGCTTCGTTGGTGATGGTGTAGACCTGCCCGTCCCAACCGTGCGCGCCCGCGCTCCCGACGAGAGCGGCGAAGGCGCTGGCGAGCAACCCAACGACGAAGAGCGCTCGAAGCGCAAAAGTGAAATGGAACCGATGCATTCTTTCCTCCCTAAGCCGTGAAACGCTGGAGTCGATGCTGGCCAGAATGTGTGGTCTATCTCCCTTCCGATGTCGTGGTGAGGTGGACGTCGATGCTTCGCAATCTGCGCTTCAGGTCTTACGGAGGTCTTACGAGACTGAAGGGAGCATGAACGTTTACGAAACAGGACCGAAACACGCTTACGTGCGGTCGGAGGATGCGTGGTTGGCCGTCCGGGAGCAGCGTTTCAGGTTAGAATCGACGTTGGAACGGGTTGGAGGCCATCGTGACGGAACGGTGTCCGTTTTGCGGACGGGTAAGCCAGATGATCTGGGTACGGGCGCATTATCAGTGCGCAACGTGCGGTCAGGTCGTGGTGCCATGTTGCAATGGCGAAACGGCCGATTGTGGTGACGCGGTCGTATCCGCCTCCGACGTGAACGCACGCATAGACAGTCAAAGCAACGGGAAGGACGCCTGATCTCATGTTCCGTCGCGGAATTTTGGTGGCAACGACCAACCCAGGCGTCTCTCGCTTCGTGCGTCGCTACGGCATGCGCATGGGCGCGGCTCGCTTTGTCGCGGGCGAAACGCTCGACGAGTGCGTCGTCGTTCTGCGTCGCCTGAATGAGCAGGGCTTGCACACGAACACCACGCTCCTCGGTGAGGGCGTGCGGGACGAGCGGATGGCCGCGGCGGTGGTTGATGAGTACGAGCGCGTGCTGGATCGCATTGCCGAGGAGAAGTTGCGCACGAACATCGCGCTGAAGCTCACCCACCTCGGCCTCGACATCGACGAGGAACTGGCCTATCGCAACCTCGTGAAGTTGGTGGCGCACGCCGCGACCAAGAACAATTTCATCCGCATCGACATGGAGGAGTCGGCTCGAGTCGATCCAACCATGCGCATCTACCAACGCCTGCGCGCCGATGGGCACGAGAATGTCGGCACCGTGCTGCAGGCCTACCTCTATCGGACGCAGCGCGATCTGGGCGATCTGCTCCCCTTGAACCCGAACCTGCGTCTGGTGAAAGGCGCCTACCTCGAGCCGAGCAATGTCGCCTATCCCGAAAAGGCGGACGTCGATCACAACTACGTGACCCTGGCCGAGCGCATGCTGACCGGCGGCGGCTACACCGCCATCGCCACGCACGACGAGTCGATCATCAACCACGTCATCAACTACACCCGTGACATGGGAATTGGCAACGACCGCTTCGAGTTTCAGATGCTCTACGGGATTCGCTCGCAGCTGCAGCTCGATCTCGTGCGCAAGGGCTACAAGGTGCTGGTGGCGACCCCATTTGGGCACGAGTGGTATTTCTATTTGATGCGTCGCCTGGCCGAGCGCCCGGCGAACAGCCTCTTCCTGCTACGCAACCTGATCCTGAAATAGCCCGAGCGTCCAGTTGTCTCATATCGCGACGTTCGGTAGACTCCCAAATCGTGCGACGCCAATGTCGCATGCAGGAGTGCTGAAGTTCATGAACGTGGATTTGCCAGCCACCCGGCTGGTATGGCCAACCAAAGAACCCTTCATCCGAATGCAAGATCTTCCGCTGTCCTGAGGAAACGCGCAGAGGACAGCGGAGGGGGCGCAACGGGTGACCTCCTCCCAACATTGTTGGGGGTTCTACGTTCATGTTCAAACTCATTCGGCTCCGCGCCGCGGTCGTAGACGCCGTGCGATCTCGCGGCCGATCTCCTCGAAACAAAGAATCACCACCGTCTGAGCGGTTGAACCGTCGCCGCTGGCCATACGTCCGCTTGACCGGGCTCTGGCGGCACGGCGACTTCATGCGCTTCTGGGCGGGCGATAGCGTTTCCGAGATCGGCTCGCAGGTCACGCTGCTGGCGCTGCCATTGCTGGCGGCCCTCTCGCTGCACGCCTCCGCGGCGCAGATGGGCTTTCTCACGGCGGCTGGCACCGCGCCCAATCTCATTTTTGGGCTGCTTGCCGGCGTCTGGATCGATCGGGTGCGGCGGCGGCGACTGATGATCGCGGCCGATTTCGCCCGCACACTCTTGCTGCTCAGCATTCCGGCCGTCTGGTTCTTCGGCGACATGCGCATCAGTCTGCTCTACGTCGTCACCTTCCTCAATGGAACGTTGAAGGTCTTCGCCGACATCGCCTACATGTCCTACCTGCCGGAACTAGTGGGACGAGAGAACCTGCTCGAGGGCAACAGCAAGCTACAGTCGTCGGCCTCATTCGCACAGGTGGTGGGGCCGGGTATGGCCGGTATTCTGGTCGGCGTGTTTGGGGCGGCCTACGCCGTCCTGATCGATGCGATGAGCTTCCTGGTCTCGGCGCTCTTCCTGCGCCAGATTCGTGCGCCGGAATCGGAGCCCGATCGCTCCATCAAGCGTCCCGCATTGATACCAGCCATCCGGCAGGGATTCGGGCTGGCGGTCGGAAATGCGACGCTGCGGGCCATGCTGCTGAGTTCGGCCATGACGTCCCTCTTCGGCTACGTCTTTATGGCCGTCTACGTCCTCTACATGGTCAACGTGCTGGGTTTGAGCTCTACCGCGGTCGGGTTGGTCTTCGCTCTGGGCGGGTTGGGGGCCTTGATCGGCGCCATGATCGCGGCGCCCATTGCCCGTCGCATCGGCGTCGGGCCAGCCATCATCGTGGGACGCGTCCTGTTTGGGCTGTGTGGCGCACCGGTTCCGTTAGCGGTCCTCTTCCCGTCGGTGGCCTTGCCGATGGTGCTGGCAGCTGAGTTCAGCCAATGGCTGACGCTGCTCATCGCCGACGTCAACTCGATGAGCCTGCGCCAGGCGATCACGCCGGACCGCTATCTGGGGCGCATCAACGCCACCAGCAAGTTCGTGGTGGGTGGCAGTGTTCCGATCGGCTCGCTGATCGGCGGCGCGTTGGGAGAGCTGATCGGGCTCAAGGCGACGTTGGTGGTAGGGATCGTGGGCTTCATGCTGGCGGCTCTGTGGGTCTACTTCTCGCCGTTGCGACATCTCCAGCATCAACCGGAGCCCCTGGAGATCGATGAGCCTGTCGTGGCGGATTGACGCTCAATTTGGCGGCTGCTACCGTGAGCACCATGTGGGATCAACTGGAGCGATTTCGGTGTGCCGCGACGCGACGTCGTGAAATACGACGCCATTTATGACGGGATGGAGCAGGCCATGGAGCTGACACGAGTTTTGTGGGAAGAGCGGGATGGGGTCGGCATCATCACCCTCAACCGTCCCGAGCGCCTCAACGCGATCGATCTGCAGACGATCGTGGAGATCGACTATCTGGTCGAGCGGAGCTGGAACCGGGAATCGGTGCGCGCGCTGATCATTACCGGTTCGGGCCGCGGTTTCTCAGCAGGCGCCGATGTCAAGGAGTGGAGCAGCGGGAGCGGTGAAGCCGACGAGGACAGGGACGGCTGGGCGCTCCACATGCACCGGCTCATGTCGCGCCTCTACCGCATCCCCAAGCCGGTCATCGCCGCCGTCAATGGCGTCGCGGTCGGCGGCGGCTGCGACCTCACCTTGGTCTGCGATTTCCGTATCGCCTCGACGTCGGCCCGCTTCGGCGAGGTCTACATTCGGGTTGGCTTCTCGCCCGACGCGGGCGGCACCTTCTTGCTGCCACGCCTGATCGGCCCGTCGCGCGCCGCCGAGCTGATCTACACCGGACGCATCATCGACGCGCAGGAGGCGGATCGCATCGGGCTAGTCAACGCGCTGGTCGAGCCAGACGACCTGATGTCGACGGCGATGGAGTGGGCCACGCGACTCGCCTCGGGGCCGACGGTGGCGATTGGTCTGGCCAAGGAGCTGATTCGCCAGAACGCCGAACTGGCCTTCGAGGACGCGTTGCGCAACGAGCGTCGGGCCGGGCAGATCTGCGGCGACACCGAGGACCACAAGGAGGGCCTGCGCGCCACCGTCGAGAAGCGGGCACCGGCCTTCACGGGGCGGTGATGGCGGAGCGTGGGTTGGCTTAGCGAGGAATCCAACGTAGAGGCGGCGGGTACCCTCTGGGTGGTGCCCGCCTTGGTCGAGCCCTTATGCCCGATCGCACATTGGTGAGCGTTTCATCGAACAATTGGTGCCGATCGAGGGACACTGATGCGCTCGACAACGGCGGGCACAGGTCCCGCCTCTACGCATGCTTGGTAGTCGTCAGTTCGTTGATGACACATCGACCGCGAAGTGTGGAAGTCCGGTGTGCGCGAGCCGGGATAGATCAAGGTCGAGCTGGAGCCTGAAGCGACGCGGTAGGGCCGTCAACAACCAACAGCTGACAAGCAAGATGCCCGGGATCATCTCCCGGGCATTTGTCATGAGTTTGAATCTGCGGGTGCGGACTTAGCAGCCGTAGGGCGGCTTGGCGCCGATGCCGCGCATGAAGCGGTCTTTCAGAACCACTGGGTCGAACTCCGGATGCGACTGACTCGGCTTGGCTTCGATGCGCGCCGCGATGAACGACGGCTGTGGCGCCCATAACGCCTCTTGCATCAGCCGCTCAAACTGCGACTCGTCATGCGCCCAGTGGCTGTTGGCGATACCCGAGGCGCTCGCGACCTGAACGAGATCGGTCGTCGACCCGCTGGGCGTCTGCTGCCCGCCGGTCATCTGATAGCAGCCGTTGTCCCAGACCACGATGGTCAGATTCGGCGGTGTAATCATGCCGACGGTCGCCAGGCTGCCCAGATTCATCAACAGAGAGCCGTCCCCTTCGAGGACGATCACCTGACGTCGTGGCTGCGCCGTGGCGACGCCCAGCCCAATCGGCACGGCCATACCCATGCTGCCGAGCATGTAGAAGTTCTGTGGTCGGTCACCCGCGCCGAAGAGATCGAAGTTGCTGTTGCCGATACCGCCGACGACCACTTCGCCATGATGCAGGAGACCGACCAGGCGCTCGGTCAGTGTCATGCGATCTAGCACGTTGGATCGAACGTCGATCCGCTCGATAGTCTGCATGAGGTTGATTCCTTTCGCTGACGGAGCCGGATCAGGCCGCTCGTTTGTTCGGAGCCGAACCTGGCGCGGTCTTGCCGCCCGTCAGGATCGGCGAAACGATGATCGCGGCCGGAAGCTGCGTGTTGAAGCATTGCGACGCCATTCGGTCGACCAGAAATTCGACGCGATTGGGGTCGTCGAGGGTGACGTGCGGAATGCTCAATCCATCGAGCGTCGAGCGCAGCACGCGCGTGATCGGCGTCTGCACCGGGTTGAATTCGCCGAGAATACCCCGTTCAGTAATGATCATCAGGACTGGAATCTGGTAGGGAGCCGCGAGCGAGGCGAGCACGTTGGCGATGTTGCCGAACCCGCTACTCTGCATCAGTGTCACCGAGCGAACGCCGCCCATTGCGCCGCCACAGGCGATCGCTACGGCCTCGTCTTCGCGCGTCGCCGTGAAGCATCGCGTCTCCGGGTGCGCTTCGAACCCATCGATCAGCTTGGCGAGCGCCTGATCAGGAACGTAGCTCACGAGGCGTACGTCCTGGCGCAGCAGGCGATCGAGCGTGATCTCGGTCCAATCCATCTAAAGGCCTCCGTTCACTTCCCAATCCATTTGGACGTGGGAAGCTCCGTCTCTACAACGCGGTGAAGCGTCGTTCATGGATGGTCCCCTCTCATGTCGCGAGAGAGGCAGTGAGGGAGAGCGTAGCAACGGTCTGTAACACCTGCGTTAACTGGCTCCCCAATGCGAGCCTCCGGTTGGAGATCGGCGCATGTCATCGGTGGAGATTGTCCCGTCTCGATGACCCGGATTGCCGTGCCGACCCCGCGGGCGTGCCTGGAGCACGCAATCCACGTTCCACATGCGAGTTTGCTGACTCGTACGCCGATTCTGGCCGTCATTTGTGCTGTGAAAAGAGCCAGGAGAAGAACCCGGGCGTGGGGCTCGGCGTCCCCATAATCGTGTATGGCGCGACCCAGACACCGTGCCCCATGTTGGTGAACTCGGTGTACCTCGGGTCACCACCCGCGGCGTGGATCGCGTTGATCATGTCGCGCGACCCAGAGACCGGTACCGTCGTGTCGTCGACGCTGTGGAACGCCCAGATGGGGATGTTGACCAGACGGCTGGCGTAGGTCGGATCGCCCGCTCCGGCGATCGGGGCCACCGCTGCCCAGTAGTTCGGCCAGCGTTCGGCCGCTTCCCAGACGCCATAACCTCCCATTGAGAGGCCGGTCAGATAGATCCGGTTCGTGTCGATGTTGCTGTAGACGAGCTGTAGTGTGTCGACGATCTCTTTCGACAGGCGTAGTGAGTCGTTCGGCTGCGGCGTCATTGAGTACGTGCCGTAATTGGCCGGAACGTCGACGAATCGGTTCGGGATTGCAAGCTGTGGAATGACGATGAAGCTGGGCCAATTGGCCTGGACATCCTCACTGTCTGGCTCGGGGAACCCAGGCCCCCAGATCTCCGAGTAGGGATCGTTGAGGATCGTGTCTCGGTTCTGCTGTGCCGTTTTCGTCGGTACGGCGCGTTCACCGCCCCCCGCCAGAAGGAGGACGAGCGGGTAGGACTTCTTCGCCGAGAATTTCCGCGGCAGGAAGAGATAGAAGATCATCGAGAAGCCGCCGGGCTCCTTCGCCTCGCAGGTCAGATAGTCGTCAGCCGAGCCTGGGTCGCACCCCATGCTGATGCCGTTTGACTCGGTGACGAGTTTTGGGCTGACCTCCGGCGTCGCGGATGGCGACGCAGCGATCGAAGGCGTGGGTGATGTGGCGTGGTTTTCGGTGGCTGTCGCGGTTGGCGTAGCCGCTTGCGTTGGAATGGCTCGCGGACTCGGCGTCGGCGCGCCGCTGGTACTCAACGGGGTTGGCGTTGGCGAGGGCGTTTCGGTTTCGGCCGTTTTGGCGAGGCTGGTTCGCTGGTTCAGCACTCGCCTGGGAATCGGCACCTGAGAAGAGATCAGAATGACGACGAGGATGATGGCAGCGACCGCAATCAGCGACCCAATAATGGAACGTCTCAAACTCTTCCCCGTAAATCGTTTGTCGAATCGGCGCACTTCAGCGGTTCGACGTGCGCGAGATCGGCCCGACGTGAGTTGGGGCGTGATGTCGCCGTGTCTCTGCATTATGTCAGATTCGCTCGGATCACTGGCGCGACGAGCGTCCATTGAGAGCCCGAGGTCGAGCGATAAGATGCGGCGACAATTCGCGGCGTCCTTCAATCTTCCGCCCGGACGATCTCTTCAACCGTCTGTGTCTTGCGGGACGAGTGGTTGCGGTTGGAGCCGGAACCGCTCATGGCAAACATATGCTGGGCACGGGTTCGCGTCCATTGCCAGGGTCCGAAATCGGCTGGCAGAAGCGACGGGCGGCCGATGAGACGACTGAAGCCCGGAGTGTAGAGGAGGATGGCGCAGATCGCCGTGGTGATCGACGCGACGATGAACCAGACGCTGAAGACGCGGATGCCCGCCGGCCAACCGAGGAGCAGGTGCGGCACCACATGGGTGAGCACGTTGTTCAGCACGAAGGCGTGAATCAAGTAGATACCGAACGAACTATCGGACAGGAGCGTGACAAAGCGACGTCCGTAGGGAAGCCCATCCGCCGATCGATGGTTGGCCCATTCACAGCCCAACCAGTAGAGGAAGAGGATGGCTGTTAGGCTGTAGAAGACCATCACGGGCTGGAAGACGTGGGTGGCGTAGCCCATCGACGCGTGTTGCACCTTGAGCGCGAGGGCGTAGCGCACCCAGAGAGCGGCCAGGCCGGCGCCCAGTCCGAGCACGACGAGCAGACTATGGCGCGTCACGAAGGCGCGGAGCTCGTCGAGATAGAGGGCCGCGAAGGCGCCGATCATCACGTAGAACTGATACTCCGGCAGCATGCGCCATTGATAGTCGCTCATCCACTGGCCGAAATGAGTCGATGCCAATGGGCCAGCCGCGATGTAGTTGAAATCGAAGTACATCAACGCGAGCTGTAGCGCGGCGCTGATGCCCAGGACGCGCCAGGGTCGGTGACGGTAACGGGTGACAAACCACAAGAGCAACGGCAGCGCGAGGTAAAACTCGATCGTCAGCAAGATGTAGTAGAGCTGATATGACGCGTTGCCGGAGAGGATATCGGCCAGCGCGGTGTGGACCCAGTGCCCGACCGGGTCATGCGGGACGTTGACGTAGACGTAGATGAGACTCCAGATAATGTATGGCACGACCACGCCAAGTCCGCGCTTGCGCCAGAACGTGCGGAGCTTGAGCGGGCGTTTGGTGTAGTTGTGGACCATCACCAGCGCGGTGAGGGAGAGGAAGACCTCTCGCGTGAAGTGAAGCGCCGAGACGGCCGCGTTCTGCACCTCGGCGCCGAGCTGGGTCGTGTTGAAGACGACGGTGAACGCGGTGACATGCACCGCCACCACGGAGAGCGCGGTCACCACCCGCACCATATCGAGCTCGTGCAGGAAATTGCGAGACTGGCGCGTGACCTTGGCTGTCATCCGTGACTAACCCTCCTGGAACGTCCCGGTCAGCATGACGACCGTCGAATCGGGCGTCACGCGACTCCATAACGGACGTTCCGGTCGCGTTGGCCATCGGGAGAGATGCCAACCAGGTGCCGCCGGATTTTGCCGGTTCGGGTGCGTGGAAGCTCGGCCACCGGCTCGAAACGCGCGGGAACCTTGTAGGCGCTGAGCTGTGAAGCGCAATGCTCCCGGATGCCGACGAGCGCGCCCGGTTTGGCATTCTGCTCCAACACCACGTAGGCGACCGGGTGCTGTCCATAGATCGGGTCTGGCGCCGCGATCACGGCGGCGTCCCGCACATCGGGGTGCCCCAGCATGATCTCTTCGACCTCGCGCGGCGAGATCTTCTCGCCGCCACGGTTGATGACGTCCTTGATCCGCCCCGTGATGAAGAGGAACCCATCCGAGTCCAGATAGCCCAGGTCACCGGTGCGGAACCAACCGTCCTGGAAGGATGAGGCACTCGCGCCACCGTCGTAGCCGTCGATCACGTTTGGCCCGGAGATGCAGATCTCGCCCTCTTCGCCCGCCTTGACATTCTGCAGAGCCGCCGATTGGCTGCTCGTCGAGCGGACGACAGACGCGCAGAGAGACGCCGATTGGTCGAGCCGACCGAGCCCGGCTTGTAGCGTTCCGGTGGCGCCGGATTGGCTGCCACCGTCGCCGCGGCTTCAGACAGTCCGTAGGTCTCGATGACCGGGATACCGAACCGCTTCTCGAAGGCCATCAGCTGTACAAGCGGCAAGGGTGCCGAGGCGGTTCGTACGAAGCGCAAGGTGCCCGGCAGCCAGTCAGGCCGCTCGGTCTGCAGCAGAACGGCCAGGATGGTCGGGACGATGCTGGCCCAGGTGATCTGATAGTCCTCGATCCAGCTCCAGAAACGGCTGCGACTGAAACGGGGTGCGACCACTAACGTGCCGCCCGCCATGACCGTCGTGCAGAGACTGACCACCGGGGCATTTATATGGAAGAAGGGGAGAACCGAGAGTCCTCGGTCGTCCGGCGTCAGGCGGTGGCTGATGCGGATCTGATCGGCGGTCCAGGCGAATTGGTCGGCGCGTAGGCAGACACCTTTGGGCGATCCAGTCGTGCCGGAAGTCGTCAGCCGCACGGTGCCCCGATCGACCGGGCCATAGGCTCGTGGCGAGAGGAGCGGGCCTGGTTGATCGGCCCAGCCGAGAACCTGCTGATCGAGCTCCACGCGTGTAATCACGCGATCGACGACGGATCCAAAGCCGTCGGCAGTGCTCGCTTCCTCGACGATCGCCAGATCGGGCGTAAAGGATTTAGCCAGACGCGCTTTTTCGCTGTCGGTGGCGTCGGGAGAGCAGGGGACCAACTGATGTCCGCCGGTGAGAGCAGCCAGCCACACGACGGCGGCGCTCATGCCACCTGGCAGCCCGAGCGCAATGCTGCGCGTGTCGGGACCGAGATGCTGCTGCAGTCCACGAACCGCTTTGAGGGTTTGCAGATAGGTCAGTGAATGTCCGGTTTCGAGATCGGTCAGGAACGTCGAATCCGGTTGATTGTGAGCCCAATGATCCAAACGCTCGGTAATCGATGGGGCGCGCATACCCCGTTCCTTTCTACTCCGAATGCGAGACTTCAGAAGAAGATGGAACGAGCCTGTCAAAGCGCATCATTGCCGATGCCTCTGCCCAGGCCGTATCAGGTGAGAGAAATCTCGTTATGTAGTCTCTTCGTTCAAACACCAGGAGATCAATCGATCCTCTCGTTTGTGCTGCACTGCACCGTAACCTGGCTATGTTAACGGCGTGTTACACCTCGGACTTGCTGACGCCGAGCCGGGTGCGATCGTGTCAGCGAGCGCCAAGGTCCCAAATCCGCACGATATACGGCCAGGGCACCACGCGAGAATCGTGCCGCGAGAGCGAATCACACGGTTTCGATATGGCTGAAACAAGCTGACCCGCTATACCATTCGACGACGGGTCTGCCACGGTTGCATGCAGCGGCTCGTCAGTGGTGAAAATCTGGGAGCATCTAAACCATGAGTGCCATCATCGAGACGGAATCGCTGACCAAGTTCTACGGAGCCAGCCTGGGAATCAACAGCGCTTACGTTCTCGGTCGACGAGGGGGAGGTCTTCGGATTTCTTGGCCCGAACGGCGCCGGGAAGACGACCACCATTCGGCTTCTGATGGGCCTGCTGCGTCCAAGCGGAGGTTCCGCGCGCATCGCGGGACTGGATTGCTGGTCGCAATCGACGGAGGTCAAGCGACTCATCGGCTATCTGCCGGGCGAGTTCAACGTCGATCCGGCTCTCACCGGCGCGCAGGTCATCGAATACCTCGGACACCTCTCGGGCGGGGTCAATCAGGAGCTTGTGAAGCGACTGGTGCAGCGCTTCGGGCTCGACCCGAGCAAGCGGTTCCGCGATTACTCACGCGGCAACAAGCAGAAGGTGGGGTTGGTCCAGGCGTTCATGCGTCGTCCGCGCCTGCTGATCCTCGATGAGCCGACCGCCGGACTCGACCCACTCAACCAGCAGGAGTTCTACGCCCTGGTACGGGAGGCACGTGAGGATGGGAGCAGTATCTTCCTCTCGTCCCATATCTTGCCGGAAGTCGAGCATACCTGTGACCGGGTAGGGATCATCCGGCAAGGCGAGCTTGTCAAGATCGACCACGTCTCGACGCTCAAGGAGATGCGGCGCCACGTCATCGAGATCGTCTTCCCGAGCGCGGTTGAGGCGGAGTGGTTTGCTGGGCTTCCCAATGTCAGTGACGTCAAGCTGCTGAACGACGGCAACACCGTTCAGCTGACCGCGCAGGAGGAAATGGCGGACGTCATTCAGGTGGCGGCGCGGCATGGAGCCATCTCGATAACGGCACGCCAGCCGAGCCTGGAAGAGGTGTTCTTGCGCTACTACGAGCCGGATGCGGCAGGAAGTCGGACGACATGATGTTCCGTTCGGTCTTCCTCAAGACGCTGCGAGACCAGCGCTGGCCGGTCCTCATCTGGAGCGTGATCATCACGCTGGTGACGGTGGCGGGGTACGAGGCCTTCAAGCAGGTCAATCCAACGCAGATCGCTAGCCTGGCCAACAACAAGGCGTTCGTCTTCTTCAACGACCCGGTCGAGGTGGGAACCGCCTCCGGGTTCGTCACCTTCCGCTATGGCTTCTTCTTCTCGCTGGTCCTGTGCATCTTTGTGGTGATCCTCGGGGGGCGACTGTTGCGAGGCGAGGAGTCGCGCGGATCGCTCGATCTACTGCTGGCCCGGCCCCTCTCACGAGGGCGACTCTTCATCGAGAAGGTTCTGGCCATCGTCGTCTCGATCTTGATGCTTGGATTGGCCTTTTCGATCGGAGCCCTGATCGGAGAGGATCGACTCCATCTCACGGTTTCCGTGAACGGCGCGCTGATGGCCGGAGCCAACGTCAGCGTCCTCCTCTTCTTCTACGCCATGCTGGCCCTGTTTATCTCCCAGTACACCCAGACGCCGAGCTCCGCGGCTGGCATGGCAGGGGGCATCTACGCGCTGGCCTTCATTCTGGATGGGACCGGTCGGGTCTATCCGTCAGCGTCCTGGGTGCGTCGCGTGTCGCCCAACTACTACTACGACCTGAGCAAACCACTCATCTCCAGCTATGGCACCAACGCCGCCGCGCTCCTCTTGTTGCTGATTCTGGGGCTGCTCCTGCTGGCGCTCAGCGCCGTCGTCTTCTTGCGACGAGATGTGGGGTCGGTCGCCGAACTACCGTTCATCGGCGGGCGACTTCGGGCGGATCATCAACAGGCGGCGGAGCGGGTGCTCGATCGGTCCGCCCACGATCGCTGGCTGACCTCGGTGCTGATGCGTGCACTCCGCGCCGCGGCACCAGCGTTGGGCTGGTGGACGCTGGGCATCTTCATCTACGCCGCCTATGGCTCCGGCATCGCCAAATCCTCGGAGGATCAGCTGCGCGAGGCGCTCAAGGGCTCGCCGTTGGTCAGCAAGATGTTCGGGGATGCACTGCTCCAGTCGAACAACGGCTTTCTTTCCCTGATCGTCTTCCTCTTCGCGGCCATCATCGCCATGCTCTATGCGTTGATCCGGGCCAACCAATGGCCGAGCGATCAGGACAACGGGCGGCTCGACATGGTGCTGAGCACACCGCATGCGCGCTGGAAGGTGGCGTTGCAGTCCTACCTGGCGGCGTTTGTTGCCTTTCTCGTGCTGGCGGTGGCGACTGGAACGGGCGTCATGGCGGCGTCATGGGCGACGCACCTGACGATCGACGCCGGGCGGGTCTATGGCGCTTCGCTAGCGTTCATTCCGCCGATGGCCCTCATCGCGGGTGCGGTCTACGCGCTCGGCGCACGTCTGCGCTCCGGCACGGTGCTAGGGATCGTCGGCAGCTATCTGGTGCTGGCCTTCTTCATGGATCTGCTGCGCTCGCTCCTCAACTTCCCTAGCTGGGTGGACAACCTCTCGATCTTCAACGCCTACGGACAGCCGATGCTGGACGGCGTCAGGTGGACAGCCTCCGGCACCATGCTGGGACTGGCCATCCTCTTCATCGCCATCGGCGTTTATCTGTTCCAGATCGGCGACCTGCGGCAAGGCGGGTGATTAGGGAACGGTATAATCTGACGATACTGGTGAACTTCCGCCCGGCATTTCGCTTGCACCGACGACGACGAGGGAGCGCGTCTCATGGCCATTGACCAGACAATCGACACCAAGCTGATGGCGCAACGCTTCGCCGACGCTGTTCGGGAGATGCCGGCCGCGCTCGATCTCTACTATCAACAGTACCGTGGCGTGGCTGAATTCTGGCTCGTCACGTCACCAATCGACGTTCAAACTCAGATGGAGTTCTATGGAGCAAGTCAGTTGCTCTACGACCAGTTTCCTGAGGTACCGATCGATTTCCACGTCATCAATCCGTCCCACTATGCGCCGTTCGACCTCTCCACAATCCTCCCGAAGGGTTTGTCGCGTATCGTCATTCGTACGCACGGCGAATGAAGCTTCAGTCGAAGCAGCATCTTGATGCCGCAGAAAGGCATCGAGACTTCGCGAATTCCCAACACCTGTCGTCAGGCTATGATGCATGGCGCGACTGGGCCATCGTCGGCGCGTTCTACAGTTCGGTCCATTCGATCAACGCTTATCTTTGGGAAACCTACAGTTTCGCCCCCCAGAGTCACGAGGACCGAACGCGCGCTGTTCATCGATTTGCAGCGCTGTCGTCGATTGGTGCCTGTTACGATCGCCTACGGAACGGGGCCTATTCGGATCGTTATCAGCCGACGTTTCGAGCAGCGACGCGCTTCCGGAGCAAGCGCTCAATTGCTTAGCGCAATTTGCGGAAGAATTGCCCAGAGAGCGTCAACTGGGCGTCATAATGTCGCCCCACGACATCGTAGGGGCGACATTTATGACGCCCTTCGGACTTCGATGGCTTCTGCCCGCGGGCAACCGCTCGGAAAAATCCAGAAGTTCGCTCACTGGTCCTCTCCCAGATCACCTGATTACAGGCGAAGACGTCGTGCCGCTTGCCCCCGCGCCGTTCCCTCGTTAGCATGACCATGCCAACACAACCGAGCCATTGAGGGAAACGAGGGAAGACAACCATGCGTGATCTGAGCCAGACGCTTCGCGGCAAGTACGTCAACGTGGAGAACCTGCGCAAGACGGTGGACGGCGGGCCCTATGAGGCCGTCATCGCCATGTCGCCGGAGAACGTCCCCTACTACAGCGGCTTCTACAACATGGACCTGCGCACCCTACCGGAGCGCTTCCACTTTGTCATCTGGCCGCGAGAGGCCGAGCCCGCCTTCGTGGTGGTGCAGCGCCGCGCCGACACGGTACGGCCGGAGGAGACCTTCATCACCGACGTGCATGGCTATGAGGGCGAGGGGCTCGACTCCATGCGCGTGGTGGCCGAGGTGCTGCAGGGGCACGGCATCACCAGCGGCAAAGTCGGCATCGAGGGGCGCAATTTCCCCGGCGGCCATCTGATGGAATTGCAGCGACGCCTGCCCAACGTCAGCTTCGAGGACGCCTACTACTTCCTGGAGAGCGTGCGACTCATCAAGACGTCCGCCGAGATCGAGACGATCACGAAAGTCAACCTGATGACGACGGCCGCCATCGATGCCGCCTGGAAGGCCGCCACACCGGGGGAGACTGAGCGCGCCATCATGGCCCGCATGCAGTTCGAGCTCATGAATCGGGGCGCCGACATGGTCACCGCGCCGCTCCTCGCGGCCGGGTCGCGCAGCGGCATGTGGCACGCGACGGCTGCCGACCTGCCGGTCGAGAACGGCATGATCCTCAAGACCGATTTCGGCGGCACGCTGGACGGCTACTACTCCGATATCGCCCGCACGGCCGTGATGGGCAAGGCCAGCGACGCCCAGAAGGAGATGCATGCCAAGCTGACCGAGATCAAGGATCGGGTCATCTTCGGCATCCGGCCGGAGATGCCGGCCTCAGCCATCGCCAAGCTGGGAATGCAGGCCTATGCTGACCTGGGGCTCGAGTTCAAATGGAGCATCATCGGCCATAGCATCGGCATGGGGCTGCACGAATCACCCCAGATCTATAGCTGGGTCGAAGAGCCGGTGCTGCCAGGCATGGCCATGATGATCGAGATCGGCTACAACGAATATCCCGAGGACAGCTTTCACGTCGAGGATCTGATCCTGATCAACGAGAACGGCGCCGAGTACCTGACCGATCCCGAATCGCACCGGCACATCTGGGAGTTGGGCGTGTAGCCGCGCTTCAGTCCACCGGCTCGATACGGCCCGTCTTCACGTCATAGATGAAGCCGCTGACCGTGACGTCATCGCGATGAAGGGGTGGTTGCGGATTGTGGCGACGTCGTCTCGCACGCTCTGGGCGAGGTCGGCGAACGGCAGGAAGTCGATGTGGTCGGCTGCCTGCCCGAACTGATCCGAGAGCTTCGTGTGCAGGTCCTCGTTGCGGAAGCTCGACATGCCGCAGTCGGTGTGGTGGATGACGACCACTTCGTTGGTCCCCAGCATCTGCTGGGAGATGATCAACGAGCGCAGGGCATCCTCGTCGGCGCGGCCACCGGCGTTGCGGATGACGTGGGCGTCGCCCTCCTCCAGTCCGAGGAAGCGGGCAGGATCGAGCCTGCGCGTCCATGCAGGTCAGGACGGCCACCCGGCGGCGCGGCGGTGCGGTGAGATCGCCCTTGTCGAATTTGGCGGCGTAGCGGGCGTTGGCGTCCTGAAATTCCGGAGTGACTGACACTGAAAACATCTCTCCCAATTCGTTCAACGCGAATCACGGCGCTGTCGACTGTGCGAGCAGGCCGACGCTGACGTAACACGGATGATGCCATGAGGGTGGAGGTTGGTCAGGCAGGGGCGGTTTGGCGGTGGTCTTCGACCTAAAGACGAGGGCAAGCACAGGGGCTTGCGCCTACGAGAGCGTGGATTCGCTGTCGTCGCCTTTGCCGGCTTCGAACTCCTCACCGGTCAGCATGGTGATGACGGCGATGGCGTGCTGCAGAGTCGGCCCCTGGCGAGCTGCGCGCAGGCCACCTCGGCCACGCGTTCGTCACCCAGCGACATCTGCAGCATGAGTCGCGCTTCCAGCGGCTCGCAGCCGTACGTCGTCGCCAGACGCTGAACGGCGGCTTCCTCTCGCTCGGCTACTTCACGCAGCTTGCGCGGCAGATCCTCGCGATCGAGCCCCTCGTCGCGCATCTCCTGGTAGATTTTGCGCGCCTTAAGACGGGCCAGGCGACTCCAGGTCGATTGATCGTACATAACGCTGCTCCCATCTCACGGTTGAAGTGAATGACGACGACGTCGAACCGTGACGAGCGCATCCATTAACCCAGAATGCCGGGAATGAACTGACATAATCACTACATCTGACAAATTGTACCGCACCTGTCCAGTTTGACCCGGCGCGGCGGCTGGTTCGCTGCTATCCTGTGCCGAATGGAATTGGCAGCATTGGAGGTCGACGCATGCGCGTGCTGGTTATCGGCGGGACTCAATTCATCGGTCCCTATGTGGTGCGGCACCTGAGCCGCGATGGGCACGAAGTCGCGGTCTTTCATCGGGGACAGACCGAGGCGAAGCTGCCGCGCGACGTGCGGCACATCCATGGCGATCGCGCGCAGATGGCCGAGTTCGTCGAGGAGTTTCGTGCGTTCGCGCCAGAGGTCGTGGTCGATATGCGCGCGCTGACCGAGTCGGACATCCGCCACACCGTCGACGCGGTGCGCGGTATCGCGCGGCGTTTGGTCGCCATCAGCAGCATGGACGTCTATCACGCCTACGGCATCTTGACCGGCTTCGAAGAGGGGCCGGTGCAGCCGATGCCCCTTACCGAAGATTCGCCTGTGCGTTCGAAGCTCTTCCTTTATAGAGGCACCCAGAATTCGCGACTGCCCGACGTCGACAACTATGACAAGCTCATGGTCGAACGCGTGGTGTTAAGCAACGAGGATATGCCCGGCACGGTGCTGCGCCTGCCGGTAGTTTATGGCCCCGGTGACGGCCAGCATCGGCTCTGGCCCTATCTGAAACGCATGGACGATGGACGGTCCACCATTCTACTGGGCGAACGCGCGGCCAAGCGCCGGTTCGCGCGCTCTTTCGTCGACAACGTCGCCGCAGCCGTGGCGCTGACGGTCGCCGATGATCGCGCTGCCGGTCGGATCTACAACGTCTCCGAGCCGGAGTCCCTCACCGAGGCGGATTGGATCGCGCTGGTCGCGAAACGTGTGGGCTGGGACGGCCAAGTCGTGACGCTGCCGGACGAGGAGATGCCCGAGCACCTGCGGGAATCGGGTGAAATCGAGCAGGAGATGGTGGCCGACTCGACCCGCATCCGTGAAGAACTGGGCTTCCGAGAGGATGTCGAGCGGGATGAGGCGCTCGATCAGACCATCGTCTGGGAGCGAGAGAGCCCGCCGCCGCACGACCCGGCGCGCTTCGACTATGCTGAAGAAGACGCGGCGTTGGCCAAACGCTAGAGTTCGCGCCCTTTCGCAACAAGTTGACTTGTTCTGCGACGACTTTGTGACGACTCCCCGCCTAGCATCAGAGATGCGGGTGGGGAGTTGCTCTGCGCATCGGTCCCTCACACATCCAATGGCAAGCGAACCCCTGCCCGCACTTCGTTGCATGTCATCGTTGACCAACCGTTTCCAAACAAGGGACAAGCGAATGAGCGAATCTCAGGTCGATTTCATGGTTGTTTCGGCGCATCCGGACGATGCTGAAGTGCAGATGGGCGGCACCATCGTGAAGCTGGTGCGCAAGGGGATGCGGGGCGTGCTGATCGACCTGTGCGACGGC
Source organism: uncultured Chloroflexia bacterium (assembly GCA_963815715.1). Classification (GTDB taxonomy): domain Bacteria; phylum Chloroflexota; class Chloroflexia; order Thermomicrobiales; family Thermomicrobiaceae; genus CALAGB01. The sequence continues at coordinate 1,448,212 of CAWFHU010000003.1, forward strand.
GAGCCTTCGGATTTCGATGCGCCCGGCGAGCGCGTGCTGCAAGCAGAGCGCGCCGCCGAGATACTGGGCGTCGAGCGCATTCTGCTGCCGTTCCAGGACCGCATGATCCAGGACACCATCGAGATCCGCCTGGCCGTGGCACGCGAGATCCGCCGTTTGCGTCCGCGTACCGTCTTCTCGACTGCGGCGGCCTGCGTGCATCCGGACCACGAGGCTATGGAGCCGATCGCCCGGGCCGCCGTCTTCTACGCTCGGCTGAAGCATTGGGATCGCGTGCCGGGCGGCGAGGCGCTGGCCGACACCGAGCCGTGGGAGGTGGATCGCCTCTTCTTCCCGCACTGCAAGCTGGAACCCGTATGGGGTGATTTCGCCTTCGCGGTCGACGTCTCGGAGACCTACGATCTCAAGCAGCGCGCGTTGGCGGAGTATCAGCTCCATCTTCAAGGTGGACGAAGGAGATCGGCTGCTGCAGCTGTATGAGGCGGAGGACGCACACATGGGGCGACTGGCCGGGGTGCGCTACGCCGAGATTTTTCGGGCCCACAGCCCGCTGGTGGTCGATGATCCGACCATTTTCCTGCCGGGCGTGCACGCGTGAGTCGGCAGAGACCTCAGTTCACGTTCACGAAGCGCGCCTGCTTGGATTCATGAGTCGCGTCGTCACTCGAGCCAATGCTCGAGATCGATCGCGTCTGGACTGGCCGACAAGAGCGTATCCAACGCGGTGACGAGGCGTCCGACAGTGCGAGCATCGGAGCATGGGTGTCGTCGATGGCTCGTGAGGATCAGTCCGGTATGAGTATCGCCGCGTTCATGGTGTGCCGCAGCCAGTGGCAGGTAGTCAGCGACGTTCTCCGTCAGCACCGTCCATCCTTCGGTCTGCGCAGTTGCGAAGATGACCTCGTCCGGCTGTCCGCGGAGATCGGTGCGCTCTGCCACTCCGGTCACATCGTGGCCGCGACGGCGCAGCTCAACGGCGATCGCCAGCGGCCACATCTCGTCGAGGAGGAGCTTCACGAGCCGAGGAGAGATCGCTCGCGTCGCCAACGGGTTTCAGCTCGTGTCGCTTCCTCGTCGACGCGGCGGAGCCAGGCATTGATCTCGTCAGCGTACTCCGCATAATAACCGACGGCGGCACGTACCTGGACTGGGGTGAGGCCGCTCAGCTCGGCGGTCTGTTGGATCCGATCCTCAGTTGGAGAGAGCCCCAGAAAGAGGCGGATCACTTCCCAAACATCCGGCCCGTCCGCCAACCCCGGCCGGCGCCCTGCTGGTCCGGAGCGAAACACGATGCCCGGGTGAGCTGCCATGCGCAGGCCCTCCTCTAAGAGGCGCTTCGCCAACTGGGAACGGCTCTCACCAGTCCGTCGGCTTTCCATGTCCAGCCCCGCAAAGGTGTCAGCATCAAGTCGAACTGAGAGATGACGGCTACTCATGACGCGCTTCCCGTTTGTTGTTACCCATGTCACACACTGCAGCACAGTGTAACACGAGTGCTGCCGACGTAAAGAAGCCTTGGATCATGCTCAGGTAGTCGCGATGAACAACGAACCATACGCTGCTGGTTGGCCGCATTGGTCGTCCGATCGGTGCAGGGGGAGCTACGTGCCGAACGGAGCGCGCGGCACGAAGCGCGCCAACTCGGGCGGGATCTCCTTCATGCCACGTCGGAGCGCCTTGGCCAGGGCGTAGCGCATCGATCCGGCATAGCGTTTTTGCACCCCGTCCGAAACGGGCACGCCCAAACGTTCCATCTGTTCAAGCGCGAACTCCCAGGCGAGGTGCTCCTCGCGCCAGCGTGGCCGCAGCTTGCCCAGCGCTTGATGCCCGACCTCATGCGCCAGGATGGCGAAGCTGAGGGGCGAACGAGGGTGTGGCGCCTCGATGATGCGATCCGGCAGGCCGATCCAGGCGATGCCGGTCATGTTGGAGCGCCAGTGGCAGACGCGCACGTTGTGCTCACGTAAGAGCTGTGACGCCTGCGCCGCATAGCGTCCCTCGATCTGCGCCGTGACATCCTGCTCGCGCCGCTGCCGCCGCTCCCGCGCCGTGGTCATGGGTGCCCTTGCAACTTAGTTCGCAGCCCTGAACGAATGTCTTCGAGACTTCGTCGGCATTCGAGCCTCCCCATCACTCGGTCAGCATGCCAATCCACGAATGCCCGGGGTGGACGAGTGCGAGCGACTCGGCCAGCCAGCAACGACGTGCGGCATCGAGGCGAGGGAGCGCGGCGGCAAAGTCGCCCTGGTTCTTTGGCAGATGCGAATGTTTGGCCTTGAAGAGCAGTGCCACCTCCGGGCACAGGTAGGGAATGCCGTCCGGGGTAAATTCAAACACGTCGCGGTATGGGCGCCGAACCCGCGGATCTCGACGACAGATCCAGGTGTCGCCGTCGGAGGGGTCCCGGAAGATGTCCAGGCGCCACAGGCCGGTGGCGGGCTCTCTCACCCAGGTCTGATGAAGCTCTTCATCGTAATCGGCGTCCGCATCAAATGGACAGGCCAGGCCGTTGCCGTCTGGTCCCTCCATGGGGACGAAAAGTTCGAATCCGGCGAGCGCGGCGACGACCTCACCGACGCGGTTGTGCGGGACCGCGATTTCGAGATCCTCGTGTTCACGTCGCTGTTCACCGAGAAAGAGGTCGATGGACCAGCCGGCCGCGACGTACCAAGGCGCCTGAATCCCGGCAAACGTCTGTGCCACCTCAGCCGGATGCCAGGCATCCCATTTCGTCAGGTCAGGTTCGAACCCTCCGGAGCAGATCACCGTCAATCTCCGTTCGTGGAAACCTCGCCCACGGTGCCTGACATATGTTCGCGCGTTGTGAGACAGGATTGTAGCATCGCGGATTGCTGCAAAAGGGATACGGACGCGATGGCGATCTGATCCGCTTCTGCCCCAAATCTCCTGGAGAGACAGCGCACCTCAAACGGGTTCGACTGCCGCTCCCGCGCTGCGGTCACTAGTTCCCTCAAACCTCAGTTCGCGTTCTTGAACCGCTGGGTCCGCACCCGTGAGACACCTGAACATCTGGAGTCAGCCGGGAAGATGGTGGACGGTACGAACAGATTGCATGCCATTCGGTACTTTCAGTGGACCCGGTACGCGCGTGCTTCGGTGATACAACCGACGGCGAGTTCGATTGGTCGTCATGGAGAACCACCGCCACCACCGCGATGGTCTCGAGGAGAGCCCTGTGGTCCACCCGCCGGAACCCCGCGTTAACCTCCCGCTCCTGCGCTGGTTGCCGATGCCTTTGCTGCGCAAGGTGCCGTCGATCACCCTCATCTTCTGGATCATAAAGCTCTTGAGCACCGCCATGGGAGAGTCAACGTCCGACTATCTCGTCTTTCACATCAATCCGTACGTCGCCGTCGTCGTTGGGGGCGTCGGACTGGTCGTCTCGCTCGCACTGCAGCTCCGCGCGCGGCGCTACGTCCCATGGATCTACTGGCTGGCCGTGACCATGGTCGCCGTCTTCGGAACCATGGCGGCCGACGTTCTCCACGTCGTATTGGGTATCCCCTATGTGGCTTCGACCGCGTTCTTCGGGCTGGCCCTGGTCGTGATCTTCGTGCTGTGGTATCGGACCGAGCAAACGCTGTCGATCCACAGCATCACGAGCCCGCGGCGAGAGCTCTTCTATTGGGCCACCGTCATGGCAACCTTTGCTTTGGGTACCGCCGCCGGCGACCTCACCGCGGCAACGCTCGGGTTGGGCTACCTCGCCTCGGGCGTCCTGTTTGCGCTGCTCTTCACTATCCCGGCGGTGGCCCTTTGGCGCCTGCGACTCAACCCAATCGCCGCCTTTTGGTTTGCCTACGTCGTCACCCGCCCGCTGGGCGCGTCCTTCGCGGATTGGTTCGGCAAGTCGTCGCTGGGTGGATTAGGGTTCGGTGACGCCACAGTCTCACTGGTGCTCACGCTGCTGATCGTCGGCTGTGTCGCCTATCTGACGCTGGCGCGTAACAATGCGGAGCGTCTCACTGAAGCCATAGCGGGTGATATCTCCGACGATCTGGAGACGGCACGGGTATAACCGAAGAGGCGATATCGCCTGGTGATGCTTGCTTCGAGTGTCGCTTGTGCCACGGCCGATCAATTGTCGGTGTGACTTCATCTGACTTTAATGCTGGGCTGCGACGATGGGAGCATCATAACGATGCGCGCATTCGCATGCCCGCGTCTTCGCGTGATTTGTGTCCGGGCCGGCGCACGACCGGAGAACGTTCGAAGGGTTAGTGGAGGATGGAATCGGTCAACCGATCGCGGCATGGGTTCCGTCGGAATCAGACATCGGAGATCACAAGTTGACTGGCTCGGATCCAGCCCAATCGATCGGCTCCGCCTTCGACGGCGCAGTCACCTCAACGTTGCCCTCATTTCAGACGAATCTGGCGTCCGCGGCGGTAATCCGAGCGACCCATCTCAGTAAGCACTATGACACGGTGCCAGCCGTTCGCGACGTCTCCTTCACCGTCCAACGGCGTGACGTCTATGGGTTTCTCGGACCGAACGGCTCGGGCAAGAGCACGACTATCGCGATGATGCTTGGGTTGGTACAACCGACATCGGGCCAAATCGACCTTTTCGGTTTGGGTGCCGATCGTCGTTCCGATGCATTGACCCAGGTCGGAGCCATTATCGAGAGCCCGACCTTCTACCCCTATCTTTCCGGCCGGGACAATCTGAAGATCCTGGCGCGGCTGCGCGGCGGGGTAAACGATCAGCGGATTAGCGACGTGCTGGAGATCATCGGCCTGGATGAAGCCCAAGGCAAGCATTTCAACCACTATTCGCTTGGGATGAAACAGCGACTGGCGATCGGCGCGACGCTCCTGCATGATCCGGAGCTGTTGGTGCTCGACGAGCCAACCAACGGGCTCGATCCGGCCGGTATGCTCGAAGTGCGGCACTTAATCAAGCGTCTGGCCGCCAACGGCAAGACGATCTTCATCTCGAGCCATCTGCTCGGCGAGGTCGAGCAGGTTTGTAACCGCGTCGCCATTCTTCGCAAGGGTGAGATCATGGCGGAGGGCTCCATCGACGAGCTCTCGATGCGTGGACAGGGGATCATCGTGCGGGTGGCCGAGCCCGATCGCGCGGTAAGCCTGTTGCAGGGTTTCGACGGTGTGACCAACGTCAAGGCGGACGGTGATCAATTGATCGTCACGGTGCCCCCCGCTCGTACGCCCGATATCAATGTCGCGCTCGTCCAGGCGGGCATTCCGGTCCTCGAGCTTCGGCCCTCGGGCAATTCGCTGGAGCAAGTCTTCCTTGAAGTGACCGGAACGCCCGATGAGCGGCGTGCCGATGAGCTGTTGGTGAGCTGAGAAAGGGACGGCGATCATGGCGACTGCGATCGATTCCGAGGCGGTTCCTGACGAGCCGCAACGACGCTCCTTCAGTCGACACCAGGCGAGTCTGGGGGCGCTCGTTTCGATGGAGCGGATGAAGATCGTCAAGCGCCCGATGACCTGGATCACGTTCCTGATCATCGTGCTGGGGACGGCGGCGATCGTCTTCATCGCCTATCTGACGATTCACGCCTCGAATGTGCGACCTGATGAGAAGGCAACCCGAATCACCAACTTCACCTGGCCGACGGGTATTACGCGTAGCTTCGATATCGGGGGCTTTCTCGGGCAGATCGTGCTCGTCGTCGTGGCGGCTTCGCTGGTCGGCTCAGAGTACAGCTGGGGCACGATCCGCGTCATGGTTGGTACCGGCGCATCGCGGACCAAGCTTCTCCTGGCGAAGCTGATCACGCTCACGGTAGCCCCGCTCATATTTCTACTCGGAGCTGTGGCAGCCGGATCGCTGGCAGCGCTGATCAACACCGTTGCCGGCGGTCACACGCTGACGCTGGGAACGGTGAATGGTGCCTGGTGGGGCGATCTCGCGTTGATGATCCTGCGTTCCTGGTTTGCTCTCTGGGTGATGGTCGTGCTGGCCTTCTCGATCGCCAGCCTCACCCGTTCGGTTGCGGCGGGTATCGCGGTCGGCATCGGCTGGCCGTTCCTGGAGCAGATTCTGGCGGCACTCATCGGACTCATCGGCAACATCGGCGACGAGATTCACAAGTGGCTGATCTCGACCAACACGAATGCGCTCACCACGCGCAACGGGTTCGGGCACCACACGGTCGATCCCAATACGCCAGGAGCGTGGCACGCTTTCCTGGTGCTCGTGGTCTACTCGGCGGTGTTGCTGGTGGTCACCTTCGTCGTTTTCCGGCGACGGGACATCGCCTCCGGGTCGTAGCCACGGCTCCGGACGATTCGATTCCATGGTCGGGTGCATGGCCATCAGGCCAGCGGCCAGCCTCATGGAGCGGGTGGGCCATCGCGATAGTCCGCGGATGCCGAGCTTCTTCAGGAATCCGCGGACTGTCCGCCTGTTCACTGCGCATTGGGGAGCTGAGCGTTCCGAGGAGTGGCGTGCGGCACTCGGATGGCCGGGCAGTGGTGCACGTCACCACCATCCGGCCACGGGTCCGAGCCCCGAACTCTGGGCTCTCACTCCGCCTGCAGCACCTCGGCGGTTGGGTTGTAAGCCGCCCAGCGTGCCGGTAGGAACGCGCCCACGGCGGAAATCACCAGCCCAATGATGGCGAGACCCGGCAGAACCAGCGAGCCGAAGACGTTCAGCGCACTCGGAGGAATCCGGGTTCCGCCCGCCTCCTGCCCCATGATCGACAGCACTTGATGCTGCAGGAGCAGTCCGATGGGGATGCCGAGCCCGCCGCCGATCGCGCCCAGCAGCACCACCGAGCCGATCACCATGGCAACAACTTGCATGGGCGCCATGCCGACCGCCTTCAGGATGGCGATCTCGCGCGCCCGCTCGCGGGTGCTCAGCACCACGGTGTTGAGCACGCCGGTAACCGAGATGATGGTGAGGACCACCGCCAGCCCGGCGATGACCGAGTTCAGCAACCGGAATGTGGTGTCCGATTCCGCGTTGTGAGTTATTCCCACACCGGCATTGCCGAGCGTCTGCTGCATGCTGGCCGCATATTGTTCTGGATCGACGCCCGGGTGCAGCTGGATCTCGTAGTCGGTCGCCTGCAGGCCTGGATCGACCGCGGCAACCGTCGACCAATCACCACGCAGCAGCAGGTTGTTGTCTGGTCCCTCGAGGATTTCTCCGACGAGTGTGAGCTGCACCGGTTGGCCGTTGATCTGTGCGGTGAATTGATCGCCAATGTGGAGATGCGCTTGATCGATCAGCGCCGAGGGAGCCACGACCTCGCCCGGTGCGGCAAACCAGCGCCCGGCGATGATGCCGTAACCGAGCCAACTGGAATCGCCGCGATAGGCGTCATACGTGATGGGCTCGGCGATCCCCGGAACCGTCACATCCTCGGACGCCTCCGCCGTGTAGCGAGCGGTATCAGGGTTCTGCTGGATGGCGCTGGTGACGTGCTGGTCGTCAAGCGAGCTCTGCGATGCCTTTCGGTCGGCCTATCGTCACCTGCACCGACCTGTCCCGAATCAGATCCTCGGCGATGCGCCCGAGCGACAGGTGCAATCCGAGCGCGAAGACGACAGTGGCCACACCCAGCACGATGGCGCCGGTGGTGGTGATCGAGCGGAACGGGCTGGCGAAGGTATCGCCAATCCCCAGGCCAAGCGCGCGTGGCAGCGGAGCGCGTGAGAGCCATCCTCCCAGTCGTGAGCCGGAGCGTGATGGGGTGCTGCCCATGGTGATGGCGGTGACGGCACTCTGCCGTCCGGCGCGCCAGGATGCCAGGATCGAGGCCAGAGTCGCGATGATCAGGATCGTCAACAGCACAGCAACCATGGAAGGGATGGCCGCCGTGAAGGGGGCGGGCAGGCCCAGGGCGTGGGCGGTCTTCTGCAGGAAGGGCTGACTGGCGAGCGTCCCCAGCGGGATGCCAGCCAGGCAGCCAACCAGGGCGACAGCCACGATCTGCAGCGCCATCACCGTGATGACCTGGGACGGCGTCATGCCCAGCGTCTTCATGATCCCCAGATCACGGTAGCTGGAGATGACGGCGCCAGAGACCACGTTGCCGATGATCAGGACCGAGATGACCAATCCGACAATGCTGAAGGCGACCAGGAATGGGATCATCACTGTCGTGGTGAGGTCAGCGTTTTGCTTGGCTTGCAGGTAGTTGGCCGAGCCGCTGACCGCATCCGTAGGCAGACCCGCGGTGATCGATTGGCTGGCGTTGCGCAGCTCCTGATCCGTGCTGCTGGGCGTGACGCGATAGAGCATCTCCTGATCGATCGTTCCCTGAGGACGGACCAATGCGGGTATTTGATTGGGAAGAACCCAGGCGTCGTCCGTGTCAGGGCTGATGGCCGCGGCGATGCCGACGACCTTGAGATCCACCGGACCACTGGCTCCCTGGACGGTCAGCGTACCGCCGACGCCGAGACGGAAACGATCGGCCGATTGGCGGCTCAGGACGATCTCCCCATCCGACCGTACCCACCGGCCGCTCTCGATGGTCAGACGGTCGACCGGGGTATTCCACTGGTCGCGACCGACGATTTCAAACGGCACGTTGAGTGACGGCGGACCGCTTCCGGCATTGACTCGGCGGACTCCGTTGCCTGACAACGCTTTCCCAAACGACCCAACAGGGATGGCGGCCTGCGTGATGGTGACCGGTAGCGGACCCAAAGCCGCCGTCACTCCATGCGCCGTCGTCGTCGAGGCAAGCTGGCTGGTGCTGACCTTGTTGCCGTCGAACGTCAGTGCCAGATGGGCGCCGTGCGCCGCCGCGAAGGCGTGATCGAACGGGGCGTCGGTCTCGACCAGCAGGCTGAGCGCGAGCGTCGCCGAGAGGCTGGAGAGGAGGATCACGATGAAGATGACGGCGCTCTGCAGCTTGCGACGCCGCAGATCCGCCCAGGCGATGGAGATGACCGCGCTCATCGGCTCACCGTCACCTTCGCTGAGTCCTGCGCCACGGCCCCGTCGACCAGCGTGATGGTGCGGTCCGCGCAGCGTTCGGCCAATCGCGGATCGTGCGTCACCAGCACGATCGTCTGGCCGGTCCGGGTGAGATCGCGGAAGATGTCGATCACCTGCTCGCCGCTGCGGCGATCCAACGCGCCGGTCGGCTCATCGGCCAGGAGCAACGGCGGCTGGTTGATGAGCGCCCGCGCGATGGCCACGCGTTGGCGCTGTCCGCCGCTCAACGTGGCCGGGTAGGCGCTACGCTGCTGCGAGATACCGAGCACCTGCAGCAGATCGTCCGCTCGCTGCTTCGCATCCGCGCGATTCACGCCGGTCAGTTGCGCGGGGATCAGCACGTTCTCGAGCACGGTCAGGTTGTTGAACAGGTTGAAGAACTGGAAGATGAGCCCGATCTGGGTGCGCCGGTATTTGGCCAGCGCCGCTTCACTCAGCCGGTTGAGCTGGACGCCGTTGACGCTCACCGTCCCGTTCGACACGCGATCGAGACCGGCGATGATGTTGAGGAGTGTCGATTTGCCGCTGCCGGACGGCCCCATGACTGCCGTGATCCCGCCCGTGCTCGATCGAGATCGAGACGCGGTCGAGTGCCGGTTGGGGATTTGTGCGGTCATAGATCTTGCTGACTCCGTTGAGCTCGACCAATCCACTCATAATTCCTCCGATGGTTGAGTCCTGGGTGGCGCCGGAAAGGTGACCGGCGGCGCCCTGTTTTGACTCATGCACCATACGGAGAGAGCCCTGCCGAGATCGTCCGTCTGAACAGGTAAACGTTGTCGTTCCGGCGGATGAATTTGGCGGTCACATCATCCCTGAGATGTACGCGTGAGCCGCCGAGCGGATGATGCGCGATGGCGTCTCGCTCACTACAATCCAGGTATGGAGTCTGGCGATTCGACCGGAACGTGGAACATGCTGCGGCTCACTCCGCTCGAGTGGGTGCCGGTCCTCCTGCTCGTCGTCGGGATTCTCGCGGAGAGCCAGGCGTCTGACGCTGGCGGCCTGACGTTCGTCGTCATCCTGCTGACGCTGCCGCTCTTGTGGCGGCGTCGCTGGCCGATACCGGTCTTTCTGCTCGTTGGCATGAGCGCGTTCATCACTCAGACGCCGTATGCCACCGTGGCCGCTATCCTGGTGGCGATGTACGCGGTGGGACTCTACTGTTCACATGATGTAACAGCACTGGGGCTTCTGCTGGGTCTCTCATCCTTGATCAGCATTACCTACGAAGACCCGGCCCCGCTGATGCCGCGCAAACTCTTTCCCTACCTCGTCCTGGTCATAGCCTGGCTGGCCGCGCGGGCGGTTCGCCAGCAGCGCGTGGTCGCGGACGCTTTTCAGAGCCGAGCCATGGCGCTCGAGGCGGAGCAGGAACAGGCGACGCAGGCGGCCCGCGCCGAGGAACGGCGTCGCATCGCCCGTGAGATCCACGACGTCATCGCGCACAGCGTGAGCGTGATGGTGGTGCAGGCGGGAGCCGCCCGCAGCGTGCTCCAGACGACGCCCGACGACTCGACAAAGGCCCTGCTGGCCATCGAGGAGACCGGCCGCGAAACGTTGGGCGAGTTGCGCCGGCTGCTGGATGTGCTCAGTGAAGAGAGCGACCCTATCGATCGCGCCCCGCAACCGGATATTGGGCAGTTAAACCATCTGATCGAGCGCGTACAGGCCGCCGGACTTCCCGTACAGCTCGAGATCAATGGGACGCCGTCCCCGCTTTCGCCCGGCGTCAGCCTGACCGCCTATCGCATCGTGCAGGAGGCGCTGACCAACGCGCTGAAGTACGCCGGACAGGCGGCTACTGACGTCATCCTCACCTACAGCACGGACGAGCTGAAGCTGGAGATACTGGACGACGGGCCGGTGGCGGTGCGGTCCTACAACGGCCAATCCGGCCAATCCGGACACGGCCTCAGTGGAATGAAGGAGCGCATCGCCGTCTTTGGAGGATTGCTCGAGGCTGGTCCACGACCCGGCGGCGGCTACGCCGTGCGCGCCTGGCTGCCGATCGGGGCCGACGCGTGATCCATCCAATACGGGTGGCGATCGCCGACGATCAGGCGCTGGTGCGGGCGGGATTTCGCATGATCCTCAACGCGCAGGAGGGCATCGAAGTCATCGGCGAGGCGGCGAACGGAGCGGAAGCGGTCGCGTTGTGGCGTCGCGCTAACCCCGACGTGCTGCTGATGGACATTCGCATGCCGGAGATGGATGGCCTGGAGGCGGCCGGACGGATTCTGGCTGAGGGTGGCGACGGCCGGGTCATCATGCTCACCACCTTTGACATCGATGAATACGTCTATGCGGCGCTGCAGACTGGCGCCAGCGGTTTCCTGCTCAAGGACGTCACACCGGAGCAATTGACGATGGCGGTGCGCACCGTCGCGGCGGGGGACGCCATGCTGGCGCCATCGATCACACGGCGACTGATCGAGCGTTTTGCCCGGCCGGAAGCTCGCGTTCAGACCTCGCATCGGGCGCTGGAGTCGCTCACGCCGCGCGAGCGTGAGGTGTTCGAGCTGATTGGGCGCGGTCTGAGCAATGCCGAGATCGCGGACGCCCTGATCCTGAGCGGCGCCACGGTCAAGACGCACGTGGCCCGTATCCTCTCCAAGCTCGACCTGCGAGACCGCGTCCAGGCGGTGGTCTTCGCCTATGAAGCGGGCGTCATCCTGCCCCGCTCCGAGGAGTGATGGTGGGGGCGAGGAACGCTCAGTAGGCGACCACAGAGAATTTGCCACGGAAAAGGCCGCCAACATCATTTGTCATTCTGAGCCCGCAGGCGAAGAATCTCTCATCTGGCTGACGTCGCGTCGATGTCACTGTCGGAGAGATCCTTCACTGCTCACCCTCACTTACTCCCCCGCTTCCTGCCGCTCCCAGTCGGCCTTCTCCAGCGCGTACTCGACATCGTCACCATCCCAGATGACATCGGGATCGAGGCCATGGGCTTCGAGTTCGGTGGGGGTCATGCGGAACGTCCGCACGAGCGTCATGCCCGCCTTCTGCATGACCCGCTGGGAGCCGATATTGTCTTGGTAAGTCGAGGCGACGACGCGTCGCACGCCAAGCTCGGTAAATCCCTTGCGAATCAGAGCACGCGCCCCTTCGGTGCCGTACCCCTTACCCCACGCCTCCTGGCGCAGCCGGTAGCCGAGCTCGACCTCATCGGTCGGTCCTGCTTCCGGTGGCCGGAACTCAAACCAGCCGAGAAACTCACCGGTGGACCGCTCGATCGCCGCCCAAAAGTCGTATCCCGCGAACCGCTCGTCGGGGCGGAGAAACCTCGGCAGCGTCTGGTCGCGGATCACGTCGCGGGGGGTAGGGGTGCCGCCGTTGATGTAGAGCATGACGGCGGGGTCGCTGTCGAGCGCGCACAGGTTGTCCAGATCGGCCGGGGTGAAGGGGCGAAGCAGCAATCGCTCGGTTGTCAGGAAGACCTGCATGGCCAGTCCCTTTCTCGGGTGCGTCCGCACGCGAGGCAGCATACCAGGATGACCGCGTGCGTCGCCCGCCCCCGGTTTCGGACAGAGTCGGGCGGTCAACGTGCCCTGGCGGCGAGCGCGCTCTTGGGTCAAGACGCATGTGGCTCGCTTCCTCTCCGAGGCTAGATTTGCGGGATCGCGTCCAGGCGCCCGTCTTCGACTATGAAGCGGGCATTATCCTGCCGCGAGCAGAGGAGTGATGGCGGGTGCGAGCCCTGACGCAAAGGGCCGTTCTCCAGACCCACCAACAAGTGGTTCGGTTGAGGGCTCATCAACTCCCCAGATGACTCTTGGCCTGATTGGTCCCGTCTTGCGCGCTGGACTTCGCTCTAATGCGTTGCTCGACACCTGACCATGGGCAACGGCATCAAGTTTGCATTTTGTCCTCTGTGCGCTCCCCGTGGGTATTGGTCCCACGGGGTGGATAGCCCTGGGCCTTCCGGCCAGGCGACTGTCGTCACGAGGAGGACATGTGTTACCGGTCGAGTCAGGCCATCTCGGTCCCGACAGTCTTGTTCACGCCACGGCAATCACAGCCCGCTACCCGGGATGTCTCATTCGGGCCTTTCTCACCCGGACGAAGGTTCTCGCGGCGCTCCTCGTGGCTCCCGAATCATCACGTGAGGTGGAAGTCCCGACCGAAGATGGAAAGAGGGCAGGATGGAGGATGTCGACGTCGTCGACCCGGCTCGTATTGCGAAGCAAGCCCGGTTGCGCTATGTGATGGATCGACGACCGGGCATCCGCAGAAAACGGGCCGGCAAGGGGTTTCGTTATATCGGCGTTGATGGGACACCGATCACTGACGAGGATAAGCTGGAGCGGATCAAGAAGCTGAGCGTCCCACCGGCCTGGACGGACGTCTGGATCTCGCCATTTCCAAACGGCCATCTTCAGGCAACTGGGCGGGATGCCAAGGGGCGTAAACAGTACCGCTACCACTCACGATGGACTAAAGTGCGAGATGAGACGAAGTATCACCGGATGGTCGCCTTCGGGGCTACCTTGCCGACGATTCGGGACCATATCAGTCGCGACCTCAGGCGAACTGGACTTCGGCGCGAACGTGTCCTGGCGACGGTCGTGAAGCTGATGGACGAGACGTGCATCCGGGTTGGCAATCAGGAATATGCCCGGATGAATCACCACTACGGTCTGACGACCCTTGAGCGCGACCATGTGGATGTCAGCGGCGACACCCTCCACTTCCAATTCGTCGGCAAGGGCGGTAAGGAATTCCAGGTGGACGTCCGGGATCGGCGCGTGGCCCGGGTGGTGAAGCGGATGGAAGATCTGCCGGGACAGGAGCTCTTCCAGTATGTCGATGAGGACGATGAGTGTCGCACCATCACGTCGACCGACGTGAACCAGTATCTGCATGAGATCAGCGAGGAGGATTTCACCGCCAAGGATTTCCGCACATGGCATGGCACGGTCCGCGCCGCTCAGGCGCTGGCCGATGTCGGCGAGTTCACCTCAGACAGCCAGGCCAAGCACAACATTACCGAGGCCATCAAAGCCGCGGCCGAGCACCTGGGCAACACGCCCGCCATCTGCCGCAAGTCCTACGTGCATCCCCAGGTGCTCGACGCTTACATCGATGGAACACTCCTGTCCGCGTTTGAGCACAGCACCCCGAAAGACGCGGCAGACGGTCTGAACCTGGATGAGGCCATCGTCCTGGGACTGCTGCGCGAGCGCGAGAAGAGCCGTTAGAACTACGTTGACCAGAGTGCCAGCATGGCACGGCTGGGCGGACGCCGAAGAGTCCTGATGTACTATTCCGGGAGACGTGTGTTCTCCTGGACGCGGGCCGTACACATTGCCGTTCGTCTCTCGGTCCGGCCGAACCGTCTTGTCACGCGTTGGGCTTCTCACTGGGTTTTCGAGGAGGAGTGATGCCAAGTCGCGCGGAGATTCTGGACACCCTTGCGGCATCACAGGCGCAGGTCATGGCGTTCTTTGAAGGGCTGAGCCCGCAGGATCTGGAGCGCCCGGCAACGCCGAATGAGCTTGCCGGAGCGGCGCCGTGGCGCGCCAAGGATCATCTGGCGCATCTGGCGCAAAGCGAGCGCAACATCCAGCGCTTGCTGCGCCGCGTCCTCGCGGGCGATTCACGAGAAGCACTCTTGCGCCTGCAATACCCAGAGGGACTGCCGCTGCCCAGCACTCTGGGCGATTGGGATGCGCTGACCCCGGAGGAGCAGGAGCAACTGGTGTCGGCCGTTGCCAACATTAACCAGACCTACCTACTTGCGCATCAGGACGACAGTCTGGAGACGCTGACCGCGGATTACCTGGCGGCCCGGCAAGACACTCTGGACCTCACACAGCAGTTCACCGACGAGCAACTGGCCGCTCCGGTGCCCCTTGTCATCGGCGAACAATCCGCCGGAGACTTATTTGCCGGGCGCGCGGGACATGCCAACGAGCACATCACCGCGATCGAGGACGGACTGCGTCACGGCGGGTAGACGCGCTTCTCAGATTGCCGGTATGCAACGTACTACCGTGAGACCACGGCCCGGCCGTGGCCTTCGCCGATGAAACCGGCAGCATCCAGCCACGCGCCGATGTTTGACGCCGATCGCACCGCGCGGAATCAATTGATCTCCGGGCTCACACGCTGCTCACGTCGCTGCCGACGCGTTGGAATAACTCGGTTCCATACCAGGCCAGGGCCACCATGTAGGCCAGCACGCCGAACGTCCCGGTGGTCGCCCACCACCAGGACATATGGATGCCGCCCCCGCCTGGAAGGCTCAGGAAGCCGAGCACGAAGCTGGAGGCCGCCAGGACGATCATGCCGATACCGAGTGGGCGTGAGAAGACCTTCGCGCGGATGGTGGCGACTCCGAAGAGGATACCCCCGACCGAGACGATGCCGCTGGCGACCGCGGTCAGCACCCCGCCGATGACGAGCATCACGCCGGCGATCTGGTAGAGAACGCTGCGGGTCATGTCTATTCCTCATTCCAACCGAGATCAAAGCGGATGGACCTGTGATGGCTCCGTGCCAGAATCACGAAGCCATGTCGCGGTAGCGGCGGATGTCCTCCAGGTGGTGGAGTTCGTGCCCCGCGACGATGTACCCCAGCGCGCGCACACTGACCGAGGCGCCGTCGGCAATCCCAACCCGCTCCCACGCCGCGGGATCGAAGCTCCGAAAGAGGGACAGGGTTGCCTGCCGCACTGCCGCAAACTCCGCCTCGACATCCGCGAGCGGTCGTTGGTCGAATCCGGCTATCGGCACATATGGCCCAAAATCTTCCACCCCCGCCAGCGGCGTCAGGTCCGCACGAGCGATGCGCAGCGCGCGGTAGACGAGGACGCGCTCGGTGTCGGCGAGGTGTCCCACGATCTCAACCGTGTTCCATTCATCGGGCGCGGGTCGAAACCGTGCCTGCGCAGGCGAACAGGACGCGAGGAGCGCCGTTGTCTCCTCTCCTTGCTGGGCAAGCATTGAGACGAGGTCGCCATTCGGCACGAGCGCGATGTATCCCCCGTAGTACGGCGTGTATTCCTCAGCGAGAGGACGGGCTGGAAATGTGGTCGTCATCTCTCCTCCTGTCCGTTGCATTCCTCCTCACCGAGGACCAGTCTCACAAATCGTTATTTCGGCGGACAGGGCCAATTGAGGGGCAAAAGTCCCCGTCACTGGACTCGCGTTTGTTCGGGGATTGAGCGTTCGAGAGTGATCGAGGCGGTCTTGCTGGTCACATATGACGCTGGTTCGCCGGTGCCATCATCACGGTCCACGCGCCGGAGTTGGGCACCGGTGATGGCGTCCTCGAAGTCAGGAGCCTCGTCTCCACTAGCGAACCGTGAAGGAGTTGTAGCTCCCTCGGTGCGATTCCTGGATTTGCCGCGGAAGTAGCTGTTGTGTTGGCGTGACGCAGGCCGTCACTTCACGGGCAGTGATCTCGCGTAGGTCGTGCCGAGTGTGACCCAGTACTGCAGATCGTGATCTGACTCGACCGCCTCATCGTCGACACGCAGCCAACCTGGCATGGCCCGGCCGCGCATCTCCATAAACTGTGCGGTCGAACCAGCTACGAGGGCGTCCGATTCGTTTGGATCGACGCGGACCATCAGGCCGCCCTGACCGCTGGCGGCGACGGCCATGTTGCCACCAACCAAAAAGGCAAGCCCACCGAACATCTTCTTCTCGGTGAGATCCGGTGCGCTCTCAAGGATGGTGCGAATGCGTGCAGCCAGCAGTTCGTCGTAGGCCATGTCGATCACACTCCTTCGTGATAGGTGGCAATCAAGGTGTCGTGGTTCCCTGAGCAAGCGACTCAGGGTAAGAATCATTGGTCGTCGGAGTTCCGCCCTGAGAGGCTTCCACGCCCAGCGCCTGAGCGACGAGTTCCTCGATCGGCAGCGCGGCCCCCGCTTCCCACTCGGCGGTGAAGTCGCGCTCATCCAGGATGTCGTGTAGCGCGGCGAGCGTCGGGTCATAGAGCTGCGCGCGGTAGCCGTCCGGCAGCGGCGACCGTGCCTCGGAGCGAATCGTGGAGCCACGGCCAAGCAACCGTGCGGCGAGCCTGCCTTCGCCCCGGCTCGTCAGGATGGCCGCGATTTCCTCCAGACAGAAGGCGGTGCTCACCGGAGCTTCGAGCTCAACCGAGAGCCGCAAGCTCTGGCGGAGCAGCTCGAGCGCTCGATCGTCGTCACCTCGATGATGCGCGATCTCTCCCAGATTCTGCACCGCGACCGAGATGTAGTGTTTGTTCTGCAGGCGTCGCGACGTTTCCAGCCCGGCGGTGAAGTAGGACTCCGACTGTTCCAGATCCTCCTGCAGGAGCGTCGTGAGTCCGAGGTTGATTTGTGCCATGGCCTGAATGTTGTCGTCGCCCAACTGCTCGGCGAGCCGCAACCCGTCAAGGAAGAGCTCCGCGGCGCGGCCAAGCTGGTGTTGGTTCAGCTCCTGCGCGCCGAGGTTTACCAACTCCAGCGCCATCCCCGATACATCCCCTTGTTCGCGAAAGATCTCGAGACTCTCCAGATGCAGCGCCGCCGCCGCCGCGTAGTTCCCGGTACGCCAGGCGAGCGTTCCGGCCGCGGCGAGGACTCGTGCGCGTACCGGCGTTCGGGCTCGATCGGCGCTCAGCGCCCGCTCCATCCAGACCCGAGGTTCGTGAAGATGCGTCCGTAACTCCCAATAGCGGGCAAGAGATGCGACCAGGCGCAGAGCCGCTTCCGGCTCGTGTGCCAGCAGCCAGTCGACCGAGGCGCGCAGGTTGTCGTTTTCGCGGTCGAGCCGCGCGAGCCATTCCGGCTGTTCGGCTCCTTCGAGTCGAGATTCGGCCATGTCGGCCAGCGCGAGATAATGATAGGCATGGCGTTCGAGCGTCGGTTCCATGTCGGCACTGGCCTCGAAGCGTCGCGCGACATACTGGCGGATCGGTTCGAGCAGGCGATACCGTGCCTCCTCGCCGTTCAGGTCGACCTGGGCCAGTGATTTCTCCACGACCATGCTCAGGAAATCGAGCGCCGACCACTCCGGATGATCGATCGTGATCGACTCGGCCGCATCCAGCGTCCAGCCGCCATGAAAGACTGCCAGGCGTTCGAGGAAACAACGCTCCTCGGGTTTGAGGAGCGCGAAGCTCCAATCCAGGGTTGCGGCGAGGGTGCGCTGGCGATCAGAGCCGCGCTGTCCGTCCGAGAGGAGACCAAGCGCATCATCGAGACGCGCCGCGAGCTGTGCCATGGAGAGGATGTTGGTGCGCGCTGCCGCCAGCTCGAGGGCCAGGGGCAGACCGTCCAGTCGGTGGCAGATCGCGGTGGCCGCGGCGGCGTTTTCGGCGGTCAGGGACTGATCGGAACGATGACCACGTGCGCGATCGAAGAAGAGCCTCACCGATTCGTTCTCTGCCAGCTTCGCCAGACTCAGGTTCAGTTTCGGTAGCGGCAACGGCCGCACGAGCCAGCGATGCTCTCCCGGGACGCGCAATACTTCTCTGCTGGTGGCTAATATACGCAGATTTGGGCAGCGCGACAGGAGCGTCTGGACGACTCCGGCGCAGGCGGCGACGAGATGCTCGCAGTTGTCGAGGATCAGGAGGAGCGAGCGATCGTCGATCTGAGACGCCAGCGCCGAGAGGGGATCCTGTCCGGGTTCGCGCCACACGGCCAACACACCGGCGATCGTGTCGGCGATCAGTGATGGATCGGTCAGGGCGGCCAGTTCGACGAACCAGACCGGGAGGGATTCTTCGCTGAGTATGTGCCAGCCGACCTCCTGGGCCAATCTGGTCTTACCGCAGCCGCCCGTTCCCGTCAGCGTGACCAGCCGGTTGGCGCTGATCAGGTTCACCACGCCAGCCACATCTCGATCACGTCCGACAAAGCTCGTCAGAGAGTGCGGCAGATTGGTCTTCACCTCGCGAGCATCACGAATGCCGGTTGATAGCGCAGGGAGGTCCGGATCTCTCTGATTCCCCGTTTGCGGCGGATAGGATCCGTTCTTGATGGCATCGAAGAGCTGCCGCGTCTCTGGCTCCGGCGTCGCGTCAAGTTCGCGCTGTAGCGCCTGCGCGAGTTGGCCATACTGGCGCAGTGCCAGGGGACGTCGGCCGGTGCGGGCATACAGCTGCATGAGCCGGACGTGAGCCCGTTCCTCACCCGGCTCGAACTCGGTGATACGCCGCAGGACCAATAGCGCCGAGGCATCATCGTCCCGCGCTTCAGCGAGGCCCGCGAATTCATAGAGCAGCGTCAGGTAGGTTGACGCCAGCGACTCACGGCGCGCGGTCGTCCAGTCTTCGTAGATGTCCTCAGGGAGAAGCTGGCCGCCGTAGAGGTTTATCGCCGCCTGATAATCGGCGGGCTCCCTGGAACGCCGGGCATCCCGCACTGCCACTTCGAATGCCTCCACGTCTATGCAGAGGTGGTCCACCGGATAGAGGTACACACGATCGCCCTGGCTGCTGAGCAGCAGGCTTGCATCGAGATCGAGCGCGCGGAGCTGGCGCCGTGCCAAGTGGAGTGTCTGACGCAGGTTGTTCGAGGCCGATTCCGCGGGGAACTCGGGCCACAGGGTTGCACAGATCTGTTCGCGATTCAGCACGTGTCCGGGCTCCAGCGCAAGCAGCTTGAGGAGCTGGGCTGTCCTGCGACTGCGACGGAGTGTGAGCGGCGGTGACTGCTCTCCAGCCGAGAGGTGAAAACCGCCGAGCAGAGTGATCCGAAGCAGCGGCGCCTCGAGGGCGGCCTCGGAACCTTCGGCATACTGATTCGCGGGAGCGGCTCTCGAGGTCATCCAGCGGTCACTCGCTTGGCAAATGAAACAGACTCGAAATGTGAATAGTACCGAACACAGGTTTTCCCGTCGAGAAAGCGGGTCCTGTCATGGGGAGGGCGAAACGTCCTCTCCATAACCCACATTCTTGACGCCCCACTGCCGTCGGCGAGCAAACCCGCTGTCGCATACCCCTAGCCAACGATGAACGTGCCGATTACGCCGAACGCGCTCAGCAGCCCGGTGGCCGTCATGACGGCGACCGCCACAAGACCGCTTACTACCCACAAACGGCGGCTCCGAGGAGATCTCAGTTGGAGCCAGCCCAATGCGCCCCACAACAGACCTTCCACCAGGAACCAGGGCTCATTGAACAGCACGTCCTGCAAGTCTGACTCGCGGATGTTTCGCGACACCCAGTGCGGGAACTCCATCTTCAGGAGGCCGGCCATGCTGAGCAGACGCTGGGCTTCGTCGACCGTCGCGTGCATCACGCAGCCAACGGCCACAATCCAGCAGAAGGCCAGCAATGCCTGCCGCGCGCGCGGGCGACGCCAGAGCGGGATGAACGCCATCGGCAGCAGGGCGCCGAGCAGGATGATGGCCGCTCCCACGCCGTTGATCACGCGCCACTGGTGCATCGAAACCGGGGTGCCGAACATGCCGATCGTGCCGCCGAATGCATAGTAGGCGCGGTAGGCGGCGTAGGGGAGCGCCCAGGCGGTTGCCATGTATGCTGGCCAGGCTTTGGACCGTTGCGCATTCGCCGTCCGGTCGCGATGCGCGATTGATGTCATTGATCTCATCTCATTGCTCCTTTGCGCAGTGCTGACTTGAACGTCGAGGCTGCAAGGGCGAACAGGATTCCTCCTAAAAGGAAGTACGCGTCGGTTGCGCTGCTTGACCAGAGTATGTAAGCCGATGGATGCGCCTGACCCAGGAGCTGTTCGTTTGACAGGCCGGTCAGACCGCCCGGGAGAACGCTCGTCGCCCGGAGCAGATCGTCAACGATGCCTGCCGCGCCTCGCACTGCCAGCACTCCGAAGCCGAGCCAGGTTAGGGTGAGCAGTATCCATCGCGGCACGTCGCGTCCCCATGGCCGAACGAGCGCAAGCGGAACCGCCAGACCAGCGACAAACATCGCCGTTGTTACGACGTCGAAGATCCAGCCGATCACGCTCGACGGTGGACCAGGGATCGGGTTGGGTGCATCTCCAAGGCCAAATCGGCCTCCCGCAAACCAGTAGACGTGGAAGAGTATGAAGAGGAGCGTCCACACAAAGGCGGCGTAAGCCGTCCAGCTGGATCTTCTCGGAAGCCAACCAGTCGTTTTCATCGCATGCGCGGTCGTGTGAACCATGTCGTGTTCCTTTCTCATGCCGCTGCGCTCAAGCGGGTGGGTAGCTGTGAAACTTCGTTCGCCGTCAGCGTTGGGTTCGCCGTGGTGCGTGGTTCGGCGGCGCGGACCGGCCGGAGGATCACAACGGGAAACTCTCGACCGGTTCGGCGCTGATACTCGGCGGCCACTGGATATCGCTGGACGATGCGCTCCCAGAGTCGCGCCCGTTCGCTTCCATCCACGCTGCGGGCCACCATGGTCCTGGTCACGCCGCCCTGCTGGATGCGCACTCGTGGGTTGGCAAGCAGGTTCAGGTACCAGGCCGGGTGGTAGGGTGCACCGGCGGCGGAGGCCACCAGCACGATGTCGTCGCCGTCGTGGAGATAGGAGACCGGGCGCGTTCTGGCTTGCCCCGTCTTGCGCCCCGTCGTCGTCAGGAGTAAGACGGAGCCACCGCGGAGCCTGCCGCCGATCCTCCCGTCAGTGCGCAGATACAGTGCGCGGTGCAGCGTTCCGGCAAGCCGCAGCGCCGCTTGCCGACTGAGCGGGCTGTGCGTGTTTGTGGGATCTCGCTCCCACGACCGCCGGCCGAGCTTTTCGATGACGCCCCGCCCGACCAGCACGCTTTCCTGAATGATGCTCACCGCTATTTGACTGTTCGTCCGGATCGCCGGGTTCATGTTGACTCCTCATGAGCGAAACCTCGTCCTGTCCTCGCTCACGATGATGTCAGTCAAGGGGGTAATGCCGCGTCTGGCGGAGGTCGCGCCGGAGTAGGACTTGAGGCGTATTTCTCCGGGGTGAGGGTGTGACTTCAGGGAGAGGTAGAGTGCGGTGCAGCGGTCATCGGCGCCCGGTTCTTATCTGGGCGATGGCGGAGAACGTGATGGCGCTGCGGATGGTTCGAGAGGTGAGTGTTAGTCGCCGGGGCGAACCAGGTGGTGTTCGTAAGCCCAGACAACGGCCTGGACGCGGTCACGCAGTCCGAGCTTGCTGAGGATGCGGCCGACGTGCGTCTTGACCGTCCCCTCCGCCAGGAAGAGGCGTTCGGCGATCTCGGCGTTGGAGGAGCCGCGGGCGACCTCGCACAACACGTCTCGTTCTCGATCGGTGAGCTCTGCCAGTGGATCGTCATCGTCGTCCGGTGCGGGCAGAGACGTCGCCACCTGATCGAGCAGTCGACGCGTCGTCGATGGGGCGATCACGGCGTCACCCTGCTGCACGGTGCGGATAGCGGCCAGCAGATCTTCCGGCGGTGCGTCCTTGAGCAGGAAGCCGCTGGCTCCGGCGCGTAGGGCGGCGAAGGCGTATTCGTCCAGATCGAACGTGGTGAGCACGATGATTTTGGGCGGTGTTCCCGGACGAGCCAGCAATTGCCGTGTGGCCTCCACGCCGTCCATTCTGGGCATGCGAATGTCCATCACGACCACGTCAGCGGGCGTGCCGGCCAGCAGCGCGAGCGCCTCAGCACCGTCGCTCGCCTCGCCGACGACCTGCATGTCCTTCTGCGCGGAGATGACCATGGCGAAACCGGCGCGTACCATGGCCTGGTCGTCGACAAGAAAGACGCGAATGCTCATGCGGACGCTCCAACGACGTTCACGCGATGCGGCACCCAGGCACGTACGGTGAAGCCGCCTGCTGGTCCCGCTCCCGCCTCGACCGACCCGCCGATGAAGGCGAGGCGCTCTCGCATCCCGATCAACCCGTGTCCATGACCGTCGCTCAGTGACGGACCTCGCCCCGTGTCGCTCACCGTGAGCGTCAGCCCGTCCGCGGACCAATCGAAGCGGACCGTGGCCTCGGCGTCGGGTCCCAGCGTGCTTCAGCGTGTTGGTCAGCGCCTCCTGGACCATGCGGTAGAGGACCAATTCGGCGGACGGGCCAAGCGGGAACCTGCGGCCATGCTCTGAGTACTTCACCGACAATCCGGTGGAGCGCACGCGGTCGAGCATCTCCGGCAATTCGCGCAGCGTGGGTTGCGGATCCCAGCTCTGTGTGGTGGTGGACGGGGCGTCTGGCCTCAGCACGTCGAGCAGTCCGCGCGTGTCGGCCAACGCTTCGCGGCCAGCCCGGGCGATGGTTTCCAGCACTTCAACCGCCCGCGCGGGATCGGAGCGCGCTGCGTACTGACCGCCCTGCGCCTGGCTGACGATCACCGCCAGCGAATGGGCGATGACGTCGTGCATCTCGCGTGCGATGCGGGCTCGCTCGTCCAGCACGGCGCGCCGGGCCTCTTCCGCGCGTTCCGCCTCAGCGCGAGCGGCGCGCTCCTCCAGGGTGCTGACGTAGACCATCTGGGCGCGCCGGACCAACGCCAGGCTCCAGGCCGCCAGCGCCACGCCGAAGAATGTGCCGAAGAGCTCGATGACCGGCACCTGTCCATTCGTCGACGGACTATTGAGCGCCACCTGCGCCGTCACCACGGCCGCGCCAACCGCCCCGACCGCGATCCCGGCAACCGCCGCCGCTCGCTTGCCGTAGGCGCAATAGGCGTAGAGGGAGAAGAGGAAGATCGTCAGGGATGGCAACGCCCGCGGGGCTCCCGGCAGTGCCGCCTGAATCAGCGATAGAGCGCTCACGACGACGAACGACCACGTTGGCGCGGCGCGCCGGAACACGAGGGCGATGGGCTGTCCCACGACGCTCAGCGCCAGCACCACGGCGGCCCAGATCGCCAGGTCGTTCGGTGGACGGGTGGCGTCGATGATTGAATAGAGCGACCACACGCTAAAGAGAAGGCCAACGGCCAACGCAAGCAGACCGTCCATCGCGAGCGGGCGCGCACGCAGCCAGCGATTGGTTTCCTCGATTCGACGACGTTCCATCCGCCATCGTGTCTTGGTCATCGCCATCGGTTCACCATCGCGCTCACTCTGGGTTGGGTCGGGGCGGGTCGAGCGGGTTGTATGCGGTTGAACGGCTGTTGATCGGGGCGCTATCGCGTTCGGCGTGGGTCTGACGAACTCGCCGCCCTCGCCAGCCTTGTCCAAGCTGGCGACAACTCGTCAGACACAAATGAGTATACGGAGACAAACAATCATTCGCACAGTCGCGGTGTCAGCGATGATCGGTCGAAAGCCTGCGGCTATTCCAAATTCCCTTGTGGCATGGCATCTGGCGCCGGTCGCAGAGACAACGGCAATTGCAGCCATGTTCGCAGCCGCAGCGCGAGCTGGGTGCGTACCTCAACGAAGGCACGCAGGCGTCGCGCTTCGTCTCCCTCGACCGCGCTGGGATCGGGGAATGACCAGTGGATGCGCTCAGGATCACCCGGGAAGAGCGGGCAGGTCTCATTGGCCCGATCGCAGACCGTGATGACGTAGTCGAAGTGCTGATCGACATACTCGTCGAGCGACTTCGACCGTGCACCCGAAATGTCGATGCCAATCTCCTGCATGGCGCGCACCGCAAGTGGGTTGACGCCGCCCGGCTCGGTTCCAGCGGAAAAGACCTCGATCTGGTCTCCGGCGTACTCGCGCAGCAGACCTTCAGCCATCTGCGAGCGGGCGGAATTGTGCGTGCAAAGGAAGAGGACACGAAGCCGTCGTTGGTTCAACTGACACCCTCCTTACGGTCAAGTCACTCGTCGATCCGAATCGCTGAACAGAGCCCTCATCGGCTCACGGACAATCCGGGATCAGTCGCCCGGAACGACCGACCTCGATACGTTGGCTGGCGGAAGTTCGCGCATGAAGAGTCGTTTCTGCAACCAGAGCGAGACGTAGACCAGCCCGATCAACACGGGCACCTCGACCAGCGGCCCGACCACCGCCGCGAGCGCCTGGCCCGAGCCGATCCCGAAGACGCCGATCGCCACCGCGATCGCCAGCTCGAAGTTGTTGCTGGCGGCGGTGAACGAGAGGGTCGCGGTTTCGGCATAGCGGAAGCCGAGCAAGTATGAGCCGCCGAAGGCGATGGCGAACATCACGGCGAAGTAGACCAGCAGCGGCAACGCGATCCGCAGCACATCCAGCGGCAGCGAAAGGATCACGTCGCCCTTGAGCGAGAACATCATGACGATGGTGAAGAGGAGTCCGATGATGGCCGTCGGACCGAGTCGCGGGATGAACTTGGTGTCATACCACTCCTGGCCCTTGGATCGACCCAGGAACAGGCGCGTCAGGAAGCCGGCCGCCAATGGGATGCCGAGGAAGATCAGGACGCTGCGCGCGATGCGCCACATCGAGATGTCGGCTGCCGCGCTCTCGGCGCCGAACCATCCGGGAACTGTGGTCAGATAGAAGTAGCCCAACACCGTGTACATCAGGATCTGGAAGACGGAGTTCAGGGCCACCAGCACTGCGGCGTACTCGTTGTCGCCGCAAGCCAGCATATTCCAGATGAGAACCATGGCGATGCAACGGGCCAGGCCGACCAGAATCAGACCGGTGCGGTACTCCGGCTTGTCGGGGAGGAGCATCCAGGCCAGGCCAAACATCAAGGCTGGTCCGAGGATCCAGTTAAGGAAGAGTGACGTGCCGAGGAGCTTCACGTTGCTCATGGCCGCGGGAACGCGCTCGTACTTCACCCTGGCCAGCACGGGATACATCATCCAGAGGAGCCCGATGGCGATGGGGAGCGAAACCGATTCGACCTGCAGGGAATCGAGCGCTCCGGGAAGCCCCGGGAAGAGCTTGCCCAGCGCCACTCCGATCGCCATGGCGGCGAAGATCCAGATCGGCAGAAAACGATCCAACGTCGACAGTCGATGGCTCACCGATTCGGTCGCCAGCAACGGTGTCGATTGCGCCTGTGCCATCGAACGCTACTCCTCACGCTCGCGCGGACGATCCACCGGCTACTCCCGAATGAGCGCGCTCTGGAGCATCCACGACGATCTCACCCTCGACCTCACAGCTTGCCGCCAGGGTGTTGTAGATCGTGCCGAATTTCTTGATGTTGCGATGCAGGAGATCGACTCGCTGCGCTGGCTCATCCGTCTGGAGACGCAGCGTGTAACGGACGCGCGTGATACGCGGCGGTGACGCCTGCCGCTCCGAGATCACCTCGATCGACGCTCCTTCATAGCGGAAAGGAAGCAGATGGGAGAAGCGCTCGACGTTCTTGAGCACGCACGCCGCAAACGCAAGCGTCAGCAGGTCAGCCGGGCCCGGGAGCTCCGTGCTCTGACCGTCGGAGGTATCGAACAGGACCTCGGATGTCTTGATCGTGGTTGACGAGATACCCGTTCCCACCGTGTGGGCTTCGACGTGGTACGACAATATTGGCTGGCTCATTCTGGGCTCCTAGCTGGCGACGGCGAGACGTCCGCATGTGCACAATAATCCACTTGACATATCATCGGTGTCGCAGACCGACATGCCAGATTGCATTCGTGTGCCAATCGCGCGAGCCGTCATGCGCCGGTTACGGGCGTGTGCAGCAGAGCGACGAGTCCGCGACGGTCCGCACCCAGCTCGGGTTGCCACGGGATGAGCCACATGCGGCGCGACAGCGCGTCGTCGACATGCTGGATGTGCGCCCGTTCACGCTCGATGCGGCCGGAGAGGACCGGATGTTGAGTGCCAGTCATGCTCAGCGACTGGTTGACCACCCAGCCGAAGGGCTCGATGCCGGCGCGGCGCAAATCCTCTTGCAAACGTGCGGCTTCGAGGATCGGCGTGCTGTCGGGCAACGTCACGATGAGCAGGCGCGCGAACGATGGATCTTGCAGACGCATCAGCGGTGTGGTCAAACGTCCTGACGTGCCAGCGGAGTTCCGCAGAATCTCGCGGTGATAGGCGCCCGTCGTGTCGAGCAGGAGCAAGGTGTGGCCGGTGGGCGCGGTGTCGAGCACCACGAAGCCGCGACGTGCCAGACCAAGCGTGCGTGAAAACGCGCGGAAGACCGCGATCTCCTCGGTGCAAGGAGAACGGAGATCCTCTTCCAGCAACGCCCGTTCTTCAGGGGTAACGTCTCCAGCCGCCTTGATGACGTCATGGGTGTAGTGCTCGACTTCGATCGATGGATCGATGCGGGTGACGGTGAGCGTCTCGAGCGACAGATCGCCCAGAGCGTCGATTAAATGCGCGGCCGGGTCGGTGGTGGTGAGATGCACCCGGTGACCCCGTTCCGCCAGAGCCACGGCCACGGCGGCGGCCACGGTGGTCTTCCCAACGCCGCCCTTTCCCATGGTCATGATCACGCCGGGCCCTTCGGCCTCGAGCGCGTCCACCAGTTCATCGATGCCCGCGTCGTGCGCGAATGGGGCCGTGTACGCCGGTGGTGGTGACTTTGGCGCGGAGGTTTCCGGTTGAGCCAATGCCCGGAGCGCGTCAACGCCGGTGAGGTCGTTCGACACCAGCGAAACGGCCGAAATGGGCAGATCGCGTAATCGGTCAGGCAAGGTATCGAGCGCGTGCTGCTGCAAGCGGATGAGCTCGGCCGCAATCCGATCGGTACCGGCCGGCACGTTCAAGACACCGTTGACGACCAGTCTCTGGTTTCGCATGCCTAGTGCGTCCAGTTCCGCTCCGGCGCGTGCCGCCTCACGGAGTGCGCTGACCTCTGGCCGGCTCACCAATACGAGTGACGTGCGCTCCGGATTGGCCAGAGCGTCGACCGTCGCCACGTATCGCTCACGCTGCGCTGATAGACCGGCGAGTGGGCCGAGGCAGCTCGCGCCGTTGCGGTTCGAATCGATGAAGCTGCTCCAGGCTCGTGGCAGGCTGAGCAGGCGGAGTGTGTGACCGGTCGGCGCAGTGTCGAAGATGATGCGATCGAACGTAGGTGAACCGGACGGATCCGCCACCAGACGTGTGAACGCGTCGAAGGAGGCGATCTCCACGGTGCATGCCCCAGAGAGTTGCTCTTCCATGGAGCGGAGCTCTTCCAGTGGCACGACTCCCCGATAGGGTCCAACGACCCGCTCGCGGTATTCGTCGGCAGCCTGATGCGGATCGATGTTCAGCAAGTGGAGACCAGGAACGCCGGGAACGTCGGTCAGACCATCCGCGACCGACACGCCAAAGACGTCGTCCAGATTCGATGCCGGGTCGGTGCTGACGAGAAGAACGCGTTGTCCCGCATCCGCAAGACAAACAGCGACCGTACTCGCGATGGTCGTCTTGCCGACGCCGCCTTTGCCGGTGAAGAAGAGGAACGGGGTCGTCCAATCGTGCCAGTTGAGTAGCGGCAGCGCGGCAACGCGCGTCACTCGTATCTCGTTTATGTGACTGGCCAGCGGTCATTGTTCGTCTCCCAAGCGGTGGTCCAGGTACTTCAGCCACCGTTGAACTATTTGCCCAAACAAACGCCACGTTCGCGCGAGTCGAGACTATCGGCCCGTCGGGATACCGCAGCGTGGTTCGCGATGCTGGATGCGCGCAGGATCGAAGGTCGAGCCAAGCACGCTGTGGAGATCTCGCAGCATCTCGGCGTTGAGCGAGTAATAGACCCAGCGGGCATCGACGGGATCCCGCCGGGCCATGATCAGGTCGGCGCGCCGCAGCACGCCCAGATGGTGCGAAATCAGATTGGGGGCTAGTCCGAGCTCGTCGCCAAGCTCGCAGTTGCAGTACTCGCCGTCCATGAGCAGGCTGACGATGCGCAGTCGGGTTACATCCCCCAGGGTTTTGAGTGATTGGGCGAGTCGCGGCAGGTTTTCCACGGTCTTGTCGTGATGGTGGTCATGTCGTCCTCTTCATCCTGCCGGGCAATCCCAGTTAATTCAATGCATTGATTGAACTATAGAACTGCACCGACGGCCACGTCAAGCGTGCGGCGTGACAAGGAAGGCCGGAAGGCGTTGGCTCAGCTTCGGCAGTGATTGCCATGTCAGCTTCATGTGAAGGATCCTCGCGCGGCGGCGCACCACTTTGTCTGGCTTCTTCTGGGCGAACCGCTCGATCGGGCCATGTTCTTCGGTCCTGACGAGACACATCGACGGCTCGATCTTGATCGCATGGCCGATGACTCGGTCGACGTCTTTCTGGCCGCCTACGGCTCGTCCAGATCCTCGCCGAAGTAATGGCGCCGGGCCGCTTCGTCGACGACCAACCCGTCCGGTCCGGTGACGTCCAGGCGGGCGAAGCCGCCCCGGCTGGGATCGGCTTGCCGCGCTCGGCCCACCCGTTCGCGGCGCGCGTCCGCCTCCGGACCAACCTCCGTGAAGATGATGCCCAGCCACTGCAAGACGGTCCGTAGCACGCCGTAGTAGGCCGAACGCTCTGCTTCATAGCCGCGCAGCGCTTCACCCCAGTCGGCTCCGTCAGTGAGCCGGTCCCGGATCACGCGCACGTCACGGAAGCAGAGGGAGAGGCCATGGCCGCCGCTCGGGTCGTTGGCTCCGGCCGCGTCGCCGATCAAGACCACACCGTCATGGTACAGACGGTCCGACCAGACTTCGGCGTTGGGAAAGAAGGCCAGTGGCCCGACCGCATACGCGCCCGCAAAGCTCCCCTCGGGGAAGACCGAGGCGCAACAGGTGATGTAGTCGGCGATGTGCTCCCGTCCGCGCAACGGCGCGACGACGGCATCGTTCCCGACGACGTAGCTCCGCACGCGCCTGCCACCCTGCGGAAAGATGAGGACATGGCCGCCCTCGAACCCACCCGTGTGAAAGGTGTCATCGGCCAGCGATACGCCGTCCAGCAGACAGCCGCCCAC
This sequence comes from uncultured Chloroflexia bacterium, assembly GCA_963815715.1. Classification (GTDB taxonomy): domain Bacteria; phylum Chloroflexota; class Chloroflexia; order Thermomicrobiales; family Thermomicrobiaceae; genus CALAGB01. The sequence continues at coordinate 1,477,847 of CAWFHU010000003.1, forward strand.
CTGATGGTGGACCGGCTCACGCACGGTGCTGGCTCCAACCCACCGTCGTGCCGCGGACTGTCGACCATCGGCTCCGATGACGAGCCGAGCACGGAGGTCGTAGTCGCCTGCTTCGGACGCGACGCGTAGCCGGAGTGTCGAGCCGCGTGAAAACTCGACCACTCTCGTGTGACCCGCTCGCACCCTCGAGGAGCGGATGTTGACTGGTCATGTGACCGCGAAAATTCGGTGTGGCGGATCCTTTCCATCTCAATCCCGAAAGTCCCCTGTTTGACGCGAGCATCGATTCCTCAGGGATGTGGAACATCTCCTGCGTTAAGGCAGCAGTTGTGCATTCGCGGAATGCGGGACTATTCGGAAAGGAAGAGACGAACATGCCACTGATATTGGTCATCATTCTTGTGATTCTGGTCTTGGCGGTCATCCCAGTCTGGCCGTACAGCAATCGTTGGGGCTACTATCCAGGAGGAGGCTTGGGCGCCATCTTGCTCATCATCCTGCTCCTCTGGCTGTTAGGCGTGATCTAAGAACGACCACACACGGCCGGGGCCAATATCGCCCCGGCCGCATCATTTCTGTCTTATTCGAGCGAGTCGCATGGAGGATAGCTACGCGCGACTAGTCATCACGGGATACCGCTGCATGCCTGTGAACCTGCGACTCAATCGGGACTCGGACGATTCCGTCCGGCGAATCGGCCGGTCCGATCAATTCCCAGACCATCGTCAACAGATCTTGGATGTCAAACGGTTTCGCCAGGAATCGCTGACCGCCGTATTGAAGTTTCTGTTCTTCAGCCCGCTCGAGCAATGCTTGATCGGTCGAGAAGACGATCACCGGGATATCCCGCGTGTTCGCCTCTTGCTGCAGGTGCTCCAGCAGATCCCAACCAACCTCCTGGCCAACCACCAGGTCGACCATAAGCAAATTCGGTTGCAACGCGGCAATTTGATCCCAGGTACGGGGAACGTAGTTTGTGGTGGTGACGTTGTAGTGCTCGGCTTGGAGCAGCTCGCGGATGAAATCAAGCACCATCACCGAACCGTTGACCACGAACACGTGTTTGTTCCCCGGTTCTAAATGTTGTGCATCACGAGCCATCAAATCCTCCCAGGCATTCTGTTGACGGCTTATGCCATGTGCATTGTATGCATCATGGCCGAATTGCGGTACACAGATACACGGCTTGCTCCCCACAGCAAACCGCTCACAAACACTATTGCCGACCCCAGACGGCGCTTTAACGCTGGAGTCGTGTCAGAGTACGATCGACCGTACCCCAAATTCATCATACGTAATGATACCGCAGCCGTCAGCCGTTACGGTTGACGGACCGACGATGCCGAGACCGACGCAGTCTGCCCGATACATCGGCCGTCCCGGTGGCCTTGGCGTACGCTCCGATCCTTGCTACCCAAACGAGTCATGCCATTGCATGTCCGATGATGTTCTAACCGTTCGGGCTCTTCTCCCATTCAACGATCATGCGCCGCATTCGTTCGATTTGCTCCTCCAGCGTTTCGAGATAATTCCGGCAACGTGGAGTTGGATCAGTCCTGTCCATTTCACGTCGTACCAGTTGGGTGTAGCCCTTGATCACCGTGAGATGCGTTCGGATGTCGTGTAGATTGCGTGGGCGCTCGTTCGCGTTCATGCGTGATCCTGTTCCATACGCAGCAGCCCGATACTCGGCTGCTCGAGAGCGCACCTATCATGAGCCTCATTGGCAAGACTCCTGCCGCGACCTCGTTTGCGCACCGGTGCAGGTTTTTGAGGCTTGAGCAAAGCGTGCTGCTACGCCCTGTCTCGCTGATCGCGTTGGATTGGGCAAGATCGGGACCGATTTGGCGGCCTTCCCTTCGGCCGAAAAGATGATAGGCTACCGGCGCTACGCGACGACCGCAGAGTGACATCCGCAGTTGCTGTCGTGGGGGAAGGGCAAACCATGGCACGGGTTACGGTGATCAACGACGACACCGCGTTTCTGGCATTGATGCATGACGTGCTGGAGGACGCGGGATACGAGGTTTCCTTGCACCGCGAGGGAGCACAGGCCCATCCGCGGGTAAGAGAAGAGCAGCCCGATCTCGTCATCCTGGACATTCGCATGGAGCATCCGGATACCGGTTGGATGGTCCTCGAGCTCCTGCGGCTCGATCCAGCGACAAGCCATCTGCCGGTCATCGTTTGTTCGGCGGATACGATCGCGCTGCGGGCGAAGGACGGGATGCTTCGTCATCAGGGCTGCGACATTCTCGAGAAGCCATTCGATCTCGATGCGCTCCTGTCGCTGGTCGACGAGAAGATCGGCCCGCCGGAAGAACGGCAAGAAGCGTAGGACTGACTCGCGCGCATACACGCCGAATGTTGGCTGGCCATCTGTCGAACAATGGCCAGCCATTTGACGGTGCCCCCACCAGCGAGCGCGAGCACACCAGCAGTACTCCCAGGTAGATCAGCGCGGACGCCAATCCGAAGCTGAAGGCGATGATCACCCCTAAGCCCAGCGCAAAGACGTAGTGGCGGGCGTCCCTGCCCGCCTTCGTCGAGCGCATAGCAACTCGAATGGTACAAACATCTCCCCAGAGGGCCGACTAATCGCGTTTGCGGAGCGGTCACGCGAGCCATGTTTCCCAGAAAGGACAACGTAGTGGCTGCGTCATTCTGATCCGCTGCGAAGAATCTCTTTGTACTCGAAACGAAAGCCAACTGCGTGGATTGAGAGATCCTTCACTGCGGTTCAGGATGACAACGAAACTGGAATTGCCATTTAATCGGCACTCCCGCGCTCGACGAAGGCGGGCAGAGACGCCCGCCACTACGGTATCGGGAGCGGTGGGAGGCTGATGAACAACGTTTGACTCGGGCGAAGCTCGACGCGAGACAACCCGTGTCTCAGCGGCGCGCCCGGAATCAATCACCAGGTGTGGCTAACGGCTGTGGTAAGTGGGCGTGATCGTTTAGGCGGGCGAGCATCCAGCGAGGACGGGGCCAGGCCGCCGGATCGCCATCGGTGCGCCACTCCGTGATCGATGCGGGAGCGATGTTGACGTCGAGCGGAAGTGCAAGCGGCAACCCGCCAAAGACGATCAGCGAGGCGCGCACGGTTTCAGCATGACCAACGATTAGCGTGGTCTCTCCGTGGTGCTGTGCGGCGATTTTCTCGAGTGCGCGACCTGTGCGGCTGACGAGTTCGCTCCAGGATTCATTGCCTGCCTCGAACGGGCGAAAGATGCCACCGCCCTCCAGACCATGCTCTTGGCGGAACTCCGCCCACAGTCTGCCGTCCGCTTCCGGTGGCGTATGCCAGGTACAGAGGTCGCAGTCCTGCACGACCTCGAGCAGTCCGAGGGTGTCAGCCAGAATTTCGACCGTTTCAATGGCTCGGGGCAGCGTCGAGCAATAGATTGACGTTGGCGGCACTGACAACTCCAGAGAGAGGCGACGTCCAAGAGCGGCCGACTGTACCTGCCCAGACAGGGTCAATCCGCGACAGCCGCGCGGACCGCCGACGAGTCGCCCCGCACGATGATGCGAGTCGCCATGCCGAACCAGAATTATCCTCGTCGGCATTGCCACTCCGTTCAGGTCACGCAAATACGAACCGCAGGCCCTCAAGTGTACCGAGCGCGGTTCGAACGTATCTCAGGTCGGTGCGATGATGTGCAGCGTGGCGAACTCGCGCTAGACGACCACCAGCGCGTCGACGGCAATGCAGCCTTCACCGTCGGCGCCGACGAGGACCGGGTTGAGGTCCAGTTCTTGGATCTCGGGCAATTCGATCAGCATCTGGGAGACGCGCGCGATCACGTCGGACACGGCGCTCACATCGACCGCGGCGCGACCGCGGAATGCGTCCAGCAGCGCTGAGCCGCGCAGTTCGGTCAGCATAGATCGTGCTTCGTGGACGTCAACCGGCGCCAGACGGTTGGAGACGTCCTGCAGCGCCTCAGCCAGCACCCCGCCGAGTCCCACCACCACCACTGGACCGAACAACGGGTCGTTGCGCCCGCCGACGATCAGCTCGACCAACCCTGACTCCATGCGCTCTACCCGCACACCTCGCACGCGTGCCCGCGGAGCATGTGAAGAGACCCGCTCCAGCAAGCGCGTCGTACTCGGCACGCAGTTCCTCATCGGAGGTGATGTGCAACGCCACGCCACCGACCTCCGTCTTGTGGTGCACGTCGTCGGCTTCGATCTTCAGCACCACCGGATAGCCGACCTCGTTGGCCAGCGCCAGTGCCTCGTCGATGTTTTTCGCCAGACCGCCTGCCGGGACCGGGATGCCGTAGAGCCGCAGCAGTTCCTTGCCGGCCGACTCCGAGACACCGCCGCTGCCTTCTTTGGGCAGCAGGGCGAGCGCGCGTGCCCGCCGGTCGGCGTCGACCTCATGTGCGCTCGCGCCTCGGTAGCGCCCGCGCCACTGGGCGTAGCGGCCAGCGTGGCCGATGGCCAGAGCGGCGTTGCGGGCGCCGGAGAGGTGGATCACGCCGAGTTCGGCCAACGCGTCGGTCATCTCGTAGGAGACGTCGGTGATGGTATTGATGACGGCCATCGGCTTGTCGGTCTTTACCTGGGCGTCGGCCATCCCGGCGATCATCTTGTCCCAGCCGGTGGCGTTCAGCGGACCGGAATTGCGCGTGGTGTCGCCGATACAGGCGACGATGTCGACGCCCGGCGGTCGCGGCCAGCAGCGTCGCCACGTTGCCGTAGATCTCCCGATTGCCCCAGCCGGAGGCGGTGATGTCGAGCGGGTTGAGGGGGTTGGCGAAGGGCGGCAGGATCTCAAGCAGTTTTTCGCGCGTCTCCGCCTGCAAATCGGGTAGCGCCACGCCGCTGGAGGCCGCCAGATCGGAGAACAGGCCACATTCGCCGCCGGAGCTGGCAAAGACGCCCAGTCCCGGACCGGCCGGCCGCCGGACGGCCGAGAGGAGCTTGGCGGTTTCCATCAGCTCCTCGGAGTCGTCGACGCGAATCACGCCGTACTGCTTGAAGAGGGCGTCGTAGAGCTGATCTGATCCGGTGAGGGAGCCGGTGTGGGCAACCGCCGCGCGGCTGGCCTTCTCCGAGCGCCCCAGCTTCAACGCCACGATCGGCACGTTGCGCTCGGCGGCCTGAGCGGCGATTCGGCGGAACTTGGCCACGTCGGAGAGCCCCTCGATCACGGCCGCGATGACGCGCACGTCGGGCTCGGCCAGATAGAAGCTCATCACGTCGACCGCGTCGACCACCGCCTGATTGCCGGCCGAGACGACGTGCGCCAGCCCCAGCCCGCGACTGGAGGCCATCAACGTCAGGGCCATGTTGCCGCTCTGCGCCACCAGACCGACCGTCCCCGGACGGCGCGGCACCGCCAGCGGGATGGCCCACAGAGCGGCATTCCCGAGATAGCTCATCACGCCCAGGCAGTTGGGTCCGATCAGCGGGAAGCGCTCGCCGCAGAGTGCGCGCAGCTCGGCCTGCAGCAGTTCCCCATCCTCACCCGCCTCGGCAAAGCCGCTGCCAAACGAAATGCCGCTCTTGGCGCCCGCCTCGATCGCCTGCCGCACCACTCCGGGCACGGCCCGCGAGGGGACGGCGATGGCCACGGCGTCGACCGGTTCGGGGATGGCGCCGATCTCTGGATAGGCCTTGAAGTCGGCGATGCTCTCGTAGTTGGGGTTGACCGGATAGATCGAGCCGCTGAAGCCGGTGGAGGTCAGGGCGCTGAGGACGCGCAGGCCGTAGCCGCCCTTGGGCGATGCGCCGACCACGGCTACCGAGCGAGCGTAGAAGAGTGGATAGAGCGGATGGGACGTGACGTCCATCCCAGCCAGACTCGCCCAATCGACGGCCGGAGCGGGTCGATCCATCTCCATCAATTCACCATCCCTGAGGGCTAGCTTCGCGAGGCACGCGCGTCGTTGGCAATGCGGTCGGCGCGCACCTCTTTCGGCAGGCCGAGGACGCGCTCGCCGATGATGTTCTTCTGGATCTGCGATGAACCGGCGTAGATCGTCTCGGCAAACGGAAGCATGAACAAATATGGCCAGCTTCCATGCTCATCACGGTCGTCACTGCTGTACTGATAGCTGGCTGGCACGTCCTCCATGAGCTGACCGTAGGGGCCGAGTATCTCGAGTATCAAGATATTGAGCCGCTTGTCCAGCTCGGAGTAATGCAGCTTGGAGATGGAGGATTCCGGTCCGGGTTGACCGCCTTTCTCGAGGGTCGAGATGACGCGCAGCGACGAATAGCGCAGTACCTCGATCTCGGCCATCATCTGGCCCAACTTCTGGCGGATGAGTGGGTCATCGATGCGCTTGACGCCATTCTGCCCCGGGGTGCTGACGATCTCCAGCAGGCGATCGAAGGATTGCTGCAGCCGCGCCACGATCCCCATGGTATCGCCGCCACGCTCGTAGGAGAGGGTCGTCTGGGCGATACGCCAGCCGGTGTTCATCTCGCCGATCAGGTTGTCGGCGGGTACGCGCACGTTGGTGAAGAAGACCTCGGCGAACTCGTCGGCGATGCCGGTGATCTGTCGCAGCGGACGTACCTCGATGCCTGGTTGGTGCATGTCGACGATCAAGTAGGAGATGCCCTGGTGTTTGGGCGCCTGCCGGTCGGTGCGAACGAGCAGGATGCCCATGTCCGCCTCGGGCGCGGTGCTGGTCCAGATCTTCTGGCCGTTGACGACGAACTCATCGCCATCGACTTCGGCGCGACACTGGAGCGCGGCCAGATCGGAGCCCGCGTTCGGCTCGGAGTAGAGCTGGCACCAGACCTCGTTGCCCAGCAGGATGTTCCGCAGATAGCGCTCGCGCTGGGCGTCGGTGCCGTGATGGATGAGGGTCGGGCCGACCAGCCCCAGTCCCGCCCAGTTGATCGATCCTGGCGCGCTGGCGCGTGCCATCTCCTCGACCACGATCGCCTGTTCGATGGGCCGTGCATCCTGACCGCCGTAGGCCTTGGGCCAGCCCATGCCGAGATAGCCGGCCTCATACAGCTTGCGGTGCCAGGCTTTCTTCTCCACAACGGTTTCAAGTGGCTCGCGCGGCGCATTCTGCGCCAGCCAGGCGCGCGCCCGGGCGCGAAATGCTTCGTCCTCAGCCGTGTAGCGCAGGTCCATCGCCGCTCTTCTCCAGATTGCGACCGCCGGTGGGAGGCGGAATGACGATTGTTCGACGTTGCAGGGAGTATAGCGGGATCGGGAGTGGGAGGCGATTGGCAACGTGCGACCGGCTTGACCCCAACGACTGTTTCCGTTAGGCTGATCGCTAGCCGGTCACATTTTCGAAGGCTAGGAGGTGCCCAATGTCAGAGCATTTCGCAGGACGAACATCATCTGACTATTGTGTTGGCGCACTTTACGGCCTTCGCGCATTGAACGCGTTTGGATGACCGGTACCAACCCCTCGTAGTTCGTCGATCCACGCAAACCACTGGTCCGCGCTATCCAAACCGTGCTGAGCTGGTCCTTCTCCAGTAACGAAGGTGCGTACGAAGCCGTGAAGTGCGTCTCCATCCACGAACTGGAGACTGCCCTTGTCGCGTTTCGACGAGATTGATCAGTACCTCGACGAAGAGGCTACGTTTACCCGTCGTTCTACCACCCGAAAGCTACGTCGCCGCTCCAAGCGATACGCCGATAAGCTCATCGACCCGCGCGATTTGCCGACGGATTCGTTCACTCCGACCTATCGTGGCTCGCGCCATGAACAACACTGGATCCTGACCTACTTAGGTCCGTTCCAGGAGAGCGGCCACATCGTCGATGTGCTGTATCAGGTGCGGGGCGGAAAAGAGGCCAACGTCTACTGTTGCCGTGCCCACCCATCGCAAGGCGTCGACTTTCTGGCCGCCAAGCTGTACCGCCCACGCATGTTCCGCAATCTCCGAAACGACGGAGCCTACCGTCAGGGTCGTGAGCTGATGGGCCACGGAGGTCAGCCTGTACGAGACCGGCGCAGCCTGGCCGCGGTCAAGCGAGGAACCGGCTACGGCAAACAGGTCGTGCATGCATCCTGGCTCAACCACGAATACCACACGCTCGAACTGCTTCACGCTGCAGGTTGCGATGTCCCCAAGCCTCACGCTATGGGGGAGAACGTCATCTTGATGGACTACCAGGGCGACGAGATGCGTGGTGCTCCGACCCTGGGCCAGGTCCGGTTAGAACAGGACGAGGCCAACCGACTCTTTGATCAGCTCATGGGTGACGTTGAGGTCATGCTGCGGGTTGGACGCGTTCATGGGGATCTCTCGGCCTACAACGTCCTGTATTGGGAGGGCCGGATCTCGATCATCGACGTGCCCCAGGCTTTCGACCCGTGGAACAACCCGAACGCCTACGCGCTCTTCACCCGCGATGTGGAGAGAATGTGCCAGTATTTCGACCGTTACGGAATTTCGCACGACTCGTCACGTATCGCGCATGATCTCTGGACGACCGTTCTCCCCGAGCCTGGTACGGAAATTGGACCGCTGCCGGAGTGAGCGACGGCGGGTGCTGCCGGTCGCTCACTCCTGCACGTGGCAGAACATGAACACATAAGTCACGGTAAGTTCAATGCGGCCAACCGGCTCAGCGTCATGGTGCAATGCGGGGAGGCTCCTACGAGCCTGGCTTGTTCGCTGGGGCGATGAACTGATTGACGTTTGGGTCTGGCCGGACGAGTCGACGTCATCGGTTACCTTGACACTCTCGATATATTTTCGGTTCCGTCCACTCGAACGCTAGACACCCAGGGATTGGAGGCAAAACGCAGCGACATTCTTTCGAGAACAGACCGGGGAGAATCGAATGAGTTGCTACGTGTGGGAATTCAGCGAGATTGACCAGTTGCAGGTCGCGATCGTCGGCGGCAAAGGCGCGCACTTAAGCGAGCTCTCGCGCATCGAAGGCGTCCGCGTTCCGACCGGCTTTTGCGTGACGACGGATGCCTTCCAAAGGATCATGGCGCAAGCACCGTCGACCGGCGAACTGCTGGATCGGCTCTCGCGCCTGACGGCGGACGACCGGGAGGCGATCCGCAGACTCAGCGCGGAGATCCGCCGGACCATTGAAGAGACCCCGATCCCCGACGACGTGACGGCGGAGATCGACGACGCGCTCTCCCGGCTCGGCGAGCAGGTCCCCTGCGCCGTGCGATCCAGCGCGACGGCGGAGGATTTGCCGGGTGCCTCCTTTGCGGGCCAGCAGGACACCTACCTGAACGTCGTGGGACGGGCAGCGATCCTCCAGCACGTTCGGCGCTGCTGGGCTTCCCTCTTCACCGAGCGGGCTGTTACCTATCGGCTGCGGAACGGCTATGACCAGCGCAAGGTGCGGATGGCGGTCGTGGTGCAGCAGATGGTCTTCCCGCAGGCATCCGGCATCCTGTTCACGGCCGATCCGGTCAATGGCAACCGGAAAGTTGTCTCCATCGAAGCCGTCTTCGGCCTCGGCGAGGCGCTGGTCTCCGGGTTGACCAACGCGGACGTTTACAAGGTGCGGGACGGTGAAGTGGTTGACAAGGCGATCGCCACCAAGGAGCTTGCCATCTTCGCCTCACCGGAAGGCGGGACGCAGCAGCAGGCGATCGAGCCGGAGCGGCAGGCGCAACCGGTCCTGACGGACGCGCAGGTGGGGCGACTGGCGCGGCTTGGCCGGAAGATCGAAGCGCACTTTGGCTGCCCGCAAGACATCGAATGGTGTCTCATCGACGACGACGTCCAGATCGTCCAGAGTCGACCGATCACCACGCTCTTCCCCATCCCGGAGGTGGCCGATCTGGAGAACCACGTCTACCTCTCGGTCGGCCATCAGCAGATGATGACCGACGCCATGAAGCCGTTGGGGCTCTCGATCTGGCAGTTGACGGCCATGGCGCCGATGCACGTGGCCGGCGGCAGGCTGTTCGTCGACGCCACCCGTCCGCTGTCGTCGCCTGCGAGCCGGGCTGGTCTCCTGGAGATGATCGGCAGAGGAGATCCGCTGACCGGGGACGCGCTGCGGACCGTCCTCGAACGTGATAACTTCATCCGTACGGTTCCGGACGAAGGCCCGTCGGGGGCCTCCGCAGGCACGCCACCCGCCCTCATCGAGACCGATCCGGCCATCGTCGATGAGCTCATCGAGCGTATCCAGGTCTCCATCGCTGACTTGAAGCGCGACCTCCAGACGAAGTCCGGACCGGAACTGTTCGAGTTCTTGCTGGAGTCGTTCCAGGAGCACAAGCGCAGCGTGTTCACGCCGCAGAGCCATCAGGCGATCATGGCCGGGATGGAGGCCACCTGGTGGCTCAACGACCATCTGCAAGAGTGGCTGGGCGAGAAGAATGTGGCTGACACGCTCACGCAGTCGGCCCCGCACAACGTCACGTCGGAGATGGGTCTAGAGCTCCTGGGGGTTGCAGACGTGATTCGCCCGCATCCCGAGGTGGTGGCGTGCCTGCAGGGCGTCCAGGATGATGACTTTCTGGACGAGCTGCCCCGGTTAGCGGGTGGTCAGGAGGCGCGTGACGCCATCCTCGTCTGGCTCGACAAGTACGGCATGCGCTGCGTCGGCGAGATCGACATCACGCGGCCTCGCTGGAGCGAACGCCCCTCGACGTTAGTGCCAACCATCCTCAGCAACGTCAGGAATTTCAGGCCGGGAGAAGGCGAACGGCGCTTCGAGCAGGGATTGCAGGCGGCTCGCGAGAAGGAGCAAGAGGTCCTGGATCGCTTGCGGGCGCTGCCGGACGGAGAGCAGAGGGCCGAAGAGACCAAGCGGACGATCGACCGCGTGCGGACCTTCATTGGCTACCGTGAGTATCCGAAGTACGCCATCATCAGCCGCTACTTCGTCTACAAGCAGGCCCTGATGCGAGAGGCCGAGCGCCTCGTGCGAGCCAACGTCATACGCGAGAAGGAAGACATCTTCTACCTCACGTTCCAGGAACTGCACGATGTCGCGCGCAGCATGCAGGCAGATGACGACCTCATTCGCCGGCGCAGGGAGGAGTTCAGGTCGCATCAAGCGCTCACGCCGCCGCGGGTGCTCACGTCGGATGGCGAGGCCGTCACCGGTGCGTATCGACGCGACGATCTGCCGGACGGTGCGCTGGTCGGCCTGGCGGTGTCGGCCGGGACCATTGAGGGACGGGCTCGCGTCATCCTGAACATGGCGGAGGCCGATCTCGGAACCGGGCGACATCCTGGTTACGGCCCATACGGATCCCAGCTGGACGCCCCTGTTCGTCGCGATCAAGGGGCTGGTGACGGAGGTGGGGGCCTGATGACCCATGGCGCGGTGATCGCACGGGAGTATGGCTTGCCGGCCGTCGTGGGGGTGGAGCATGCTACTCAGCTGATCCGGGACGGGCAACGCATCCGCGTCAACGGCACTGACGGGTACGTGGAGGTGCTGGGTTAGCCTGTCCGGAACGTCCGAAGGCGCGGTCAGTCGTGCGTTTGGCCGCACCATTCGGAGCGGGCCACAAGAGATTTGTCACCCGGGACACTTCCCAATTTTCCCTGTCATTCTGAGGCCGCAGCCGAAGAATCTCTCTCCAACCGCAATCGGCGGCCGCCTCAAGTACAGGGAGATCCTTCACTGCGGTTCAGGATGACAATTTCATATTGGTCGCATACTCACCAGTGCATTGGAGCCCTCCAAATGGATCGCCCTACTCCCCCAAATAGCCGCTCAGGAATGCGCAGGCAATGTCGAATTCGGCGCGGGCGGTGGCGCCGCTGAAGCGGGCGCGCAGGAAGCCGTGCACCATGCCTTTCGCCTCCCGATAGGTCACCGTGCTTCCGGCCATGGCCAGACTGGCGGCGAAGGCGCGGCCGTCGTCGCGGATGGGATCCATCTCGGCGGAGTGAACCAGCGCCGGTGGCAGGTTCGAGAAATCGGAAGCCATGATGGGACGGGCGTATGGATCGGTGGTCTCAGGATCAAGCGGCAGATAGTGCTTATCGAACTTGATCATGCTCGCCGCCGTGAGCCCAAGTCCCTCGGCGAACTCGACGTACGATCCGCCCACCTTCTCCCGTCCGAACCAGGGGTAGACCAACGCCTGCGCCACGATGTGCGGACCGCCGCGGTCGCGTGATGCCAGCGACAGCGCGGCTCCCAACAGGCCGCCCGCGCTGTCTCCCGCCACGGCGATGCGCGAAGCGTCGATGCCAAGCTCGTCCGGATTGTCCGACAGCCAGCAGAGGACGCCGTAGCAGTCCTCGAAGGCGGCCGGATACGGATGCTCCGGAGTCAGGCGGTAATCGACGCTGACGACGGTCGCGCCGGTCTCTTGGGCGTAGCCCCAGGCGTTGCTGTCGGAGCTATCGAGGTCACCAAGCATGAAGCCGCCGCCATGCATGTAGAGGACGCACGGCCGCGCCCCGCTCTTGCCAGCAGGTTGGTAGACGCGCACCGGCACGTCCAGGTGGGCGGTCGGGATGGTTCGGTCGTAGAACGTGCATGTCGTCCGGATGCGGCTGTCCCAGGATGTCGGCGTAGGTGTTCCACCAGCGGCGCGCCTCGACGGGATCGTCTCCACGAGGGCCGAGACTGGCGTTCGTCTGCTCGCGCGCCTGGAGCAACGCCTCCATGTCCGGGTGCATCTGTGCCATGGGAATTGGCTTCCTCTCTGCGTCGACGCCTGGCATCTATAACGGTTTATGGTGGTGGTTCAGTCATTCACGGACGTCGTCACGATCGCTTCGGGATCCAGCCCATAGACCCGCCGCGCTTCGTCCTCGCTGATGACTCCATCCTCGACATCGCGCAAGACCGCCTCACGCTCGCGCTCGCGTGGATCGCCAAAGCCGCCGCCTCCAGATGTCTCGATAATCAAGCGATCCCCTGTCAGCAGCGGAATGTTGGTCTTCGAAGGCACCGTCAAAAACTCGCCGTCGCGTTCGATCAGAAAACGGGACGGGAGAGCCGCCTGGCCGCCGAACAGACCCCAGGGCGCGATGCGGTGGCGGTCGGAATAGCAGTTGAAGGTGACGCCGTCGTCCAGGATGCGGTAGACGCGCCGTACGCCCATGCCGCCGCGACGTCGTCCGGCGCCGGCCGATCCGTGACGCTGGCCGTACTCCTCGATCTGCATGAAGGGATACTCCGCTTCCAGCGACTCGACCGGGATGTTGCTGCAGTTGGAGATGGGCGCATCGACCACATCCGCGCCGTCGGCCTCACTGCAGGCTCCCCAGCCGCCGCCGACCACCTCCATATAGACGCGGTAGGCATCTTCGCTGAGGTGACCCATGCCGATGGCGTTGGTCGTGTCGTTGCCCGCGCTCATGACCATGTCCGGCATGACGGGCGCCAACGCGCGCATCACCACGTTGTAGACGCGGTTGCAAGGGTTGTTGCGAGCGCGCACAGCCACCGGGCGGCTGGGATTGAGGAAGGTTCCGCGCGGCACGTGGATGTCGATGGGCCGATAGATGCCGTCGTTGACTGGGATGTCGCCGCCGCCCAGGAGCAGAGCGACCGCTCCCAGCGCCGCCGAGATGGTCGAGGTGAGGGGCGAGTTGATGATGCCGCGTGTCTGCGGCGCGCTGCCGCTGAAATCGAGCGACATGCGGTCGCCATGGACGGTGATTCTAAGAGCTACCCGCAAGGGGTCCTCACTGAAGCCGTTGTCGTCGACCCAGTCCTCGGCTTCGTAAACGCCGTCGGGAATTGCGGAGATGGCTTCATGCGCCAGCCGTTCCGAATAGTCCTGCACCGCACTGGCTGCCCGCAGCACGCTCTCCAGCCCGAAGCGCTCGATCATTTCCAGCAGACGCGTCTCACCGGTGCGGTTGGCCGCGATCTGGGCATAGACGTCCCCCATGACGAGATCGGGCGGGCGCACGTTGGCGCGAATCATCTGTTCCAGGATGCCGGTGCCGAGATCGGACGCCAGGTTAAAGCGCAGCAGCGGGATACGCAGTCCCTCGGAGAAGATGTCCCCGGCCGCGGCGTTCGGTCCGGCCGCGCCGCCACCAACGTCCAGATGATGACCGATGCTGGCACCGAAGGCCACCAATTCGTCGCGCGCGAAGATCGGCGTGAAGAGGACGAAGTCGTTGAGGTGCTGCCCGCCGCTGTAGGGGTCGTTGGTCAGCAGGGCCTCGCCGGGGCGCAATGAGCGCACGTCGTAGCGACCGGAAAACGCCTGGAAGACCGTCGAGAAGGAGTTCATGTGGATGGGGCAGAACTGCGCCTGGGCAATGACCCGGCCGTCGGCATCCAGCAGGGAGGTCGAGCAGTCGCGCGCTTCGCGGATGATGGTGGAATAGGCCGAGCGGACCAGTTGCTCGCCCATCTCCTGTGCGATGGCGGCCAGCCCCTGGCTGATGATGGTGAACTCGGCGGCGTCCAGCGTCATGCGTCCGTTCCTCTTCCCAACACGAGGGCGCCCGTCGCGTCGACTGTCAGTCGCCATCCCGGCGGGACCAGCGTCGTCGCGGTCGGCTCTTCGATGATCGCCAGCCCGCGGATCTCAAATCCAACCGGCAGGCTGGCGCGCTGGTAAAAGCGGCAGAGTTGGTTCTTGCCCGCGAAGCGCACGCTTCCGTGCTCCGGCCCGGGCTGCTCAAGCGGCGCCTGCTGCTGCAGCCGGTCTAGCACGGCGCGACTCCCCGGCACGCGAGCGATGAGGCGATAGGTGACCACCTCGATGGCGTCGACCGGCGCGCGAGTGCCGTAGCGCTGGAGGTGCGCGTGATGGAAGGCCTGCGTCAGTCCCGCTGAACCGTCAGTGCTGAGTCGTTCGAGGTCGACCGGCACCACCAGCTCGAACCCCTGCCCGCGATAGCGCATCTCCAGCTGCGTCACGATCTCGACCTGCTCCGGGCGATAGCCGTATCCGGCGTACTCGGCCATCGCGTCGGCCCGCAAGCGGCCGAAGATCGCGCTGATTTCGGGCAACGTCTCGGCTGTCAGCGGCGCGACGCGAGTCTGCCGGTAGGAGCGTTCCAGATCGGCGACCAGCAAGCCGAGGGCCGAGAAGAGCCCGGGGTGCGGTGGTACGACCACCCGCTCGATGCGCATCTCGTCCGCGACCAGCGCGCCGACCATCGGCCCCATGCCACCGTAGGCGTAGAGGGCGTATTGCTTCGGATCGTGGCCGCGCTGAACGGAGACCAGACGCACCGCCCGTGTGATGTTGGCGACGGCAATGGCCATCATCGACTCGGCGAATGTGGTTGTGTCCTGACCCAGGCTGGTGGCGGTTGGCTCGAGCGACGCCGTCGAGCGTTCGGGGTAGAGGGGCATGCGGCCGCCAAGGAAGTGGGCCGGTCGCAGCCAACCCAGCTGAACCAGAGCGTCGGTGACGGCGGCATCAGTGCCGCCAAAGCCATAGCAGGCGGGTCCGGGACGCGCGCCCGCACTGTGCGGGCCCACCTGCAGCATTCCGCCGCGGTCGATCCAGGCAATGCTGCCGCCACCCGCGCCGACGTTGGCGATGTCGATGCTCGGCAGCCCCACCGGCAGCCCGTCCAACTCCCGCTCGGCGCTGATTTCCGCGACTCCACCCCGCACCAGACAGACATCGGTGCTGGTGCCGCCCATGTCGAGGGTGATCAGATCCGGGTGGTGCAGTCGTTCGGCCACGCGCATGGCGGCGATAACGCCCGCCGCGGGGCCCGATTGCAACATCTCGACCGGCCTGTCGCGGATGCCGGTACTCGGCAGCACCCCGCCGGAGGACTGCATCACGAAGAGGGGCGCGTCCTGCGTCCGCTCGGCCAGATACTCCTCCAGATGCGCCAGATAGCGGCTCACCAGGGGCGAAAGATAGGCGGCCATAGCGGTGGTGCTGGCCCGCTCGTACTCGCGGATGGCCGGCAGGACCTCGCTCGAGAGGACGACCGGCAGGTCCGGAAAGCGCGTGGCGATCACCTCACGCGCACGCTGCTCGTGGATTGGGTTCTGGTAGGAGTGGAGCAGGCAGACGGCCAGCGCCTCGATCCGGCGGTCGCGCACAAGTTGCTCGATGGCGTCGATCAGGGATGCCTCGTCCAGCGGCGTCTGAACGTCACCGCTGACCGTCATGCGCTCGGTCGCCTCGATCGTTCGTGAAAGCGGGATGATCGGCGCGGGCGTCTTCGAGACGATGGCGTAGACGTTCTCGCGCAGCTGACGTTGCGTGACCAGGACGTCGCGAAAGCCACGTGTGGTGAGCAGCCCGGCGCGGCAGCCGGTGCGCTCGATCACGGCATTGGTGGCGACCGTTGAGCCGTGGACCAGCGCCGTGAGTCCGGAGAGTTCCGTGCCGAGTCCCTCTTCCAGCCCGGCAATCACGCCGCCCGACGGATCGCCCGGCGTCGACGGCACTTTCCAGGCGCGAATGTCGCCTTGCTGGTCGACCCAGATCAGGTCGGTAAAGGTTCCACCGACCTCAACCGCTGCTCGAATCACCACCGCAACCTTCCAGGTTCAAACAGCCGCGCGTGAAACAGAGACGATCAGTCTCCCGCGCCCATGCGCCAGAGCGACTTCCATGGACGGGGCGGCTCGAAGCTCCACAATCGCTGGGCGAGCGTCCGCTTCTCTGGGTACTTGCCGGTCTTCTCGACCTCCTCGTTCGCCTTGTAGCGCCCGCGCCGCACCATTGAAAAACCCATCCAGCGGACCGGTTCCGGCTCCCAATCGACCGGCTCGTGCCGAGTCATCGGCAGACGTGTGAGCTCCGTGTCCCGTTCGGTGATCAGGTCGGCCAATACCCGGCCCGAGAGGTTGGCGGTCGCGACTCCCTCGCCGGAATAACCGTAGGCCATGGCCACGCCCGTGCTCCGGTCGTAACGCATGATCGGCATATGGTCGCGCGGGATACCGAAGACACCGCCCCAGGAATGGGTAAATTTCACACCGGCCTTCTGCAGCATCGGGAACCACTCCAGCGCCGATTGCCGCCCATGTGCGAAGACGTCTTCGCGCAGGTTGATGGCGTCGGTGATGTGGGAGTTGAACGGGTATCTGCCTCGATACGGCCCGAAGGCGATGCGTCCGTCGGCCGTATGATTCAGATAGGCACCGGCGGTGCCAAACCCACCGACCACCTCACGCCGCTCCCAGCCGATCTCGCCCCACAGGTCGTCTGAGAGTGGCTCCGTGATGACGATGTGCGAGGTGACCGGGATGATGCGGCGCCTCAGCTTTGGCAGCGTCGACAGATAGGCTTCACCCGCGAGCACAATCGTTTTGGCCGAGATGTTGCCGAGCGGCGTGTCGAGTCGTGGCAGTGGGCCGAGAACGTAATCGGTGACTTCAGTCTGCTCGTAAATCGTTCCGCCATGCCGCTCGACCGCCCGCGCCAGCCCGCGAGCCAATCGCGCCGGCTGGATGGCCGCCCCTTCTTTGTTCCAGAATGATCCAACCGCTCCGGCGACGCGCATGCGTTCTTCAGTTTGGCCGGCATCGAGCAACTGATAGTGGTCCTCGAGACCGATGGCACGATACTCCTCGTACATCTCCTCCAGCATGGAAAGGTCGTAGTCGGCGCGGGCGAGCTCGAGCTCGCCCCCCTTGGCGTAGTGTGCGTCGATCCCTTCGAGTTCGCAGACGCGGCCAACGTCGTCGACCGTGTCATACATCGCCAGCGAGACCGCTTTAGCGGCGTCTCGCCCGTAGCGGGCTGTGAGCTTTTCCGGCGGGTAGGGGAAACCGGCGAAGCACCAGCCGCCGTTGCGCCCCGAGGCGCCGAACCCAGCGATCTCCTTCTCGACCACGACGACCTTCAACGACGGCTCGCGTTGCAGCAGATGATAGGCGGTCCAGAGGCCGGTGAACCCCGCGCCGAGAATGGCCACGTCGGCCTGAATCGAACCGTCCAGCGCTGGACGCGGCGTCAGGTCGTCGCCGGAGTTTTCGAGCCAGAAGCTGTATTTGGCGTAGTCCTTCATGGGCCTTCTCATCATTCAGTCGGCCACGTGAATTGCACGCGGCCGGCGGGTCGTCCTGTCACATGGATATGCGCGTAGGGTAGGCGCGGCAAGCAGGGGCGTCAACTAGTGGGAACGGGGTGGTCAGACGATCGATGCCGTGGCAGGTAATGGCCGGCGAGTCGAGAGCGTCAGTTGGAGGAACAGAGCGCTGTGCCGGTCGTGACGTATCATGTTGCGACACCGTGAATCCGTGCACTATACCGCTGTCGTTCGAGAACGAGCTCGAGTCATAAGTCCGAATACCGCGTTTCTTACCTGGTCATGAACGAGCGGCCAGCTTGTTGACCGGATCGAATGGACGTCGCAACGGACGGAAATGGAGAAAAGATGAAGACAGTAACCGCGATTGGAAGTGTCTTCTTTAAGTGTGCTGATCCTAAAAAGATGAATGCATGGTACGAAGAACATCTTGGCATGCCGGTGACGGACTGGGGCGCCATGTTTGAATGGCGCGAGCTCGAGAACCCTGAACAGACCGGCTATACCGTCTGGAGCACGTTTCCGGCTGACGCCGAACAATTTGGTCCATCAGGGAAAGACTTCATGATCAACTATCGCGTCGCAAATATTGAAGATCTGGTTAGAGCACTGAAGGATGCCAACGTCACGGTGCTCGACGACATTACGGACTCTGAATACGGAAAATTCGTCCACATACTCGACCCGGAAGGCAACAGCATAGAGCTGTTTGAGCCGTCAGCGTAGTCAGCGGTGATTCAACGGTAGTTCCTGGGCCTGGCAACGCGCGTCGTCGCGTCGATCCGGCGGGCCGCGGCCTGGAACTGGTCACCGAGACGGGCTACGACCCCGCTTCAGTGGCGTACCAATCGATGACGCGGTCGTCGCCTCTGGGCGAACTCGTGCATGACGCGTAGCGAAAGGACGTGGACCGCTCTGCCTTGGCGCGTCAGGAGCACTTTGTTTGGCCCCATGTCGTCCATTGTCGAAGCAGCATCCCAATTCGTGCATCTTTGCGGCGTCGCGCAGGCGCAGGTGGAGCTCGGCGACCGGGCTAGTGCCCGTACCTTATCGTTGGTTCAGGAAGTCGAAGCGATACCAATATCCTATTCTTGAATGTTCGTTCCAGGCAAACACTTCATTGAAGGAATTGGCGGATTTTCAGGCCGGCAGGCCGTGAGCATAGCATGAGCGCGATCGCGACGAATATTGACCGACTAACCAACCGATTACCCACTGACCTTGTCGGACGCACCCGAAGTCTCTTCCTCGTGCTCGGGTTGCTGACGGCGGTCATGGTCGTGCCACCGCTCATGTTCATTCGCCCTGACAAGATCGCACCGCATCTGCTCGCGCTGGTGCTCCTCGCTCTTCTCTGCTGGCGTTGGTTCAGCTGGTTCACCCAGGGCAAAGTCGAAGGCTACGATCCTGTCATCGAGGTCGTCGCGTTGACCTCACTGACGTGGGCGCTCTCGAACCCGACCATTGGGCTTGGCGTCTTTTACGTCGGACTCTATTATCGTTCCCTCTTTGGGAATCGCCGGCAGGCGGTTCTCGGTGTCGCCACCTTCACCGCGTCCTTCTTCGTCGGCGTGGCACTGCATTTCGACGCCACCTCGTCGCTGCTGTCGTCAGTGACTCTGACGCAGATACCCGGATTCGTATTGACCGGAACCGTGATGTACGTCATCGGCCAAACGTTGACGACGCATCATGAGACGACGAGCCAGCTCGGGGCTGCGGATCAGCAGTTCAGGGCACTCATCGAGCAGCTTCCTGTCGGCGTTTACCAAGCCCAGCTCGATGGTCGAATCACATACGTGAGTCCGCGCGCGCGATCCATCTTCGGGTTCGACGAGAATTCCGTTCGCGATGACGTCGACTGGACCATCCACACGCTGATTCATCCCGACGATCGTGAGAGTGTGACAGCGGCCCGCGATCGCATTGCCGATGGTGCCGGACAAACGGACATCGAGTTTCGCATGATGGACGCACGCAACGAGCAGCGTTGGGTGCGGGTGCGGTCGACTCTGGTGCGCGGCGTCAACGGAAGTCCGGACTACTGGCAAGGTACCATCGAGGATGTTACCGACCGCAAACAAGCTGAAGCGGACACGCATGCAGCCGAGGAACGCTATCGTACGCTGGTCGAGCAACTCCCAGCCGTGACCTACGTCTCGGCCCATGATGGATCGGGCACGCCCAATTACGTCAGCCCGCAGATCGAACAGATGCTTGGTTTCCCCGCCGACGAGTGGGTGAGCACGCCGTCTCTCTGGATTGAGCGGCTACATCCGGATGACAAGGAGCGCGTCGTCGCCGCCGTGCGAGACGCCATGGATTCCCAGCACTACAGCCTGGAATATCGAACGCTCGCTCGAGATGGACGTGTCGTGTGGGTGGAAAACATCGCGACGTTGGTTCGGGATGTTGACGGCGTACCGCGCTATTGGCATGGCGTGCTCCTCGACGCCACCGCGCGAAAGGAAGCCGAAGCGGCGGTCCATCGCAGTGAAGAACGCTTCCGCGCCCTCATTCAGAACGTCTCGGACACCATCGCGATTCATGAAGCGGATGGGACGCTTCGCTATATCAGCACGACCGTCGAGGAGCTTTCTGGGTACAGCCCGGACGAGATCGAGCACACGCGACAGATCGATTGGATCCATCCAGACGATCGCGATCGCTATCTCGACTTTTTGCGGCGTACAGCCGAAGTCACTAACGAGCTTCCGACGGTGGAGTTTCGCTATCAGCACAGTGACGGCAGCGAGCGTGTCATGGAGATGATCGGAAACAATCAGATGGCGAACCCCGCCATCAAAGGGCTCGTCGTGACGAGCCGAGAGGTCACGGAGCGCATCCAGGCCGAGTCTCTGCAGCGCCAGCTCGCAACGATCGTTACCTCGTCGCATGACGCCATCATCGGCACGGCGGTCGACGGCACGATCACGAGCTGGAACCATGGCGCCGAGGTTCTGCTCGGCTATCAGGCTGCGGAGATGGTTGGCAACCCGATCGTAAGCGTCATCCCTCCGGAGCATCTGGACAACTTTCCTATCATGATCCGGCGATTGCGACAGGGTGAGTCGATCACCGACCTGGAGACGGTCGGCATCACGAATTCCAATGAGCGAGTCGACGTCTCGCTCACGCTCTCACCGCTGCTCGATGATCTCGGCAAGCTGATCGGCATCTCGGCCATCGCGCGCGATATTCGCGAACGCAAGATTCTCGAAGCCGAGCTGACGCACCAGGCTTTCCACGACAGCCTCACCGGGCTCGCCAACCGCGCACTCTTCAACGATCGACTCGCGCATGCAGTGACCCGCAACGCGCGCCAGGGACGCATGCTGGCCGTCCTCTTCATGGACCTCGACAATTTCAAGGTGATCAACGACAGCATGGGCCACGAAGCGGGCGACCGGTTGTTGGTAGGGGTATCTCACCGGTTGACGAAGTATCTGCGTCCGGGTGATACCGCCGCCCGGCTGGGAGGGGACGAGTTCACCTATCTGCTGGAGGATCTGAAGCATCCGCAAGAGGCAGTCGAGGTCGCGCAACGGCTCTTGCGGGCGTTGCAGTCGCCGATCGCTGTTGACGATCAAGAACTGCTCGTGTCAGCCAGTATCGGCATCGCCATCGCAACAGACGACAACACGACTCCGGATGACCTGCTGCGGCATGCCGACGTGGCCATGTACCACGCCAAGCATCAAGGCAAGAATCGGGTAGATCAATATGAGCCCGAGCTCGAGGCTCAGGCCTGGACTCGACTCCGTCTGGAGCAAGATCTTCGACGAGCACTCGATCGGGAAGAGTTCCTGCTGGTCTACCAGCCCATCATGCGGCTGTCGGAAGAGTACCTCTTCGCGGTGGAGGCACTGGTCCGCTGGCAGCACCCGGAGCAAGGGCTCATATCTCCCGTGAATTTCATCCCGCTGGCTGAGGAGACGGGCCTGATCCTCCCCCTCGGACAATGGGTGCTGGAGACCGCCTGTCGTCAGATGCGGCAGTGGCAGGACACGCTGCACGATCGCGCGCCGAGGATCATAAGCGTCAACCTTTCGGTGCGACAGATGCAGGACCCGAATCTGGTTCAGACGGTGGCGAACATTCTCGAGATGACCGGCATCGACCCCGCCAGCCTGGCACTCGAGATTACCGAAAGCGCATTGATGGACACCGAAGCACTCGGAGTCATTCAGAGTTTGCGGCAGTTGGGAGTGCGGTTGGGCATCGACGACTTCGGCACCGGCTACTCGTCGCTCGCCTATCTCCAGCGCTTACCGGTCGATTTCGTCAAGATCGACCACTCCTTCATCGATGGCCTGGGCCGCGAAGCGAACGACACCGTCATCACGTCGGGCATCATCGGCCTCGCGCACGCGTTGAAGCTGAGCGTGATTGCCGAAGGAGTGGAGCTCAGCGATCAGCTCGAACGGCTGCGCACGCTTGGCTGCGACTTCGCTCAGGGCTTCTTCCTGGCCAAGCCGATGCAACGTTCGGACCTCGATCAGCTCATGGTCGCTACGAACTCCTGGTTGGACATCGCTCAGTCGACCGAATCCAGGGACAGAGCGAACGCCCAGCGACAGAATGCGTCGGACAGCCGTCTGAGCCACGAATCCGTCGACGGCGTCATAGGTGACGAGTCTGACTAACCCCTATGATTTCCCGAGAGCCATAAGCCCGCGGCAGGATCGCTCGTGGCCGCGCACGCGCCTGAGCTTGCGTCCGGCTACGCTGAACCGTAGTGGAGGTTTGCGGCGGTCCGGTTGTGTTGGAATGCGTGACCGCCGCGACGCGGATGTTCGTGTGAAGAGCAGTTTGCCTCAGGAGAGGGTGGCTGCCGCTTGCACGTCGGCTGGGAAATCCTCCATGTCGAAGACTTGTCGCAGCTCGATGATGACAGTTTCGTCCTCAATGGGCACCCGTTTGGCCCAGTCGATCGCTTCGTCCCGGGAATTCACCTGGATCATCCAGTAACCGCCGATGACCTCTTTGGTCTCGGTGAACGGACCGTCGGTCACCTTTGGCTTGCCGTTCTTGAAACGGACGCGCGCGCCTTTGGATGATGGGTGAAGCCCTTCGCCCGTCAGCATGACCCCCGCGTCGATCATCTCCTTGTTGAACTTCATCATGACACTGACTTCGTCGGCGGTTGGAAGGCGGCCAGCCTCCGCCTCCGCGTTCGGATAGATGAACATCATGAATCTCATTGACATACCTCCAGACGAGTGGGATGTCGCGCCGGACCACCCGCGCGCTGACGACGTACCCCATTCACCAGGTTGTCGACTGGGCGCACGCAGTTTCGACAAATTGCACAGGTGAATCTCGATTCTCGTGGGATGCAACGCCGCACCGCACGATTCTCCATGGTCGTCGCTAGGCTCGTACCTGTGTCTCGAGGAACTCGGCCAGGTGCCGGAGCGTCTGGTTGCCGAGTTCGACCGCCCCAAAGGCCACGGTCGCATCGCGGGCTTCGGTCGTTGGGAAGAGCATACGCATGGTGAGTCGGGTGCGGTCGCCGTCTAGGACATCAAACGTGGCCGTGACCTGGAAGCGATGCAGGTCCGGCTCATCACCGCTGTGGTCATAGACCAGTCGCTCGGGGCGCACGACTTCGGTGTAGACGATGTTGTTGGGGAAGTCCCCTACTTCAGGCACGTGCATGTTGAAGCGAAGCGTTCCTCCGGGGCGCACGTCCATCTGGTGAATCGTGGTGGTGCAACCGTCGGGTCCCCACCACCTGGCTAAGTGCTCGGGCCGTGTCCATGCTTCCCACACCAGCTCGCGAGACGCGTCGAAGTCGCGGGTCAACACGATCTCGCGATCCTCAAGATTGCTGTTGTCGTTTTCGGTCGTCACGGTCTGCGCTCCTTGTCGTCTGGTTTCGGTCAAAACGGATGTCGAGGTTTGGATTGCTGCTGGAACAGGCTGCGCACAATCGGCCCATTACCCTGCGTCATCGCTATCTCTCTTCTCCTTCAACTCCTTCAGCAGGACGTCGAGACGGTCGAAGCTCTGATCCCAGTAGCGCCGATAGCGTTCGGCCCAGTCGGATACCTCCTTGAGCGGCGCCGCCTCCAGACGGCAGGGGCGCCATTGCGCGTCTCGTCCTCGGGTAATCAGACCTGCACGCTCCAGCACTTTGAGGTGCTTTGAGACAGCCGGAAGGCTCATGTCGAACGGCTCGGCCAGTTCGGTGACATTCGCCTCGCCGCGCGACAGGCGCTCCAGAATCGCCCGCCGAGTAGGGTCAGCGAGCGCCGCGAAGATTTGACTGAGCTGATCGGTTGGCATTTTGTCCTGAACCAGTCCCGTACTAAACCTCTCGGTTAAATACAGTATAAATGAGGCGCGGTCGATGTCAATCCTGTCCTCTCCTGGATATTCGAGTCGGATTCTCGGACGGGGTGCCTGCTTAGATCTCAGGCGGACGCTGGTATGGACCGGAGATCTTGGCTACGGTTTGCGCGACGGCGAGCAGTCGCGCGTCTCGCCAGCGTCGCCCGACCAGCTGCATCCCGATGGGTAAGCCCGCACGGTCCAATCCGCACGGGATGGCAACGGCCGGATGGCCGGTGTAATTGAACAGGGCAGTATGCGCGCTGATCGTCCAGTAGCTCACCTCTTCACCATTGACGAGGAGCGGCGAGCCGGTGTCGCAATGCGGGAACGCGGTCGTCATCGCGGTAGGACAGAGGAGCGCATCCCACTCGTCAAAGAAATGCTCCCAGGCGATGATCGACTGATCGCGCCGGTGCAGCGCGGCCAGATACTGCCCGAGTGAAGTTGGTTGAGCACTCGGACGATTGGCGCCAGTCAGCATCATGATCAGTTCGGTCATGCTGGCTAAATCGGCGCTGAAATCGATCTCCGGCAATTTGGGCTCGTCGACCGTCGCCCCTTCGTCACTCAAACGCCGCGCTAAATCCGTCAAAGCCTGTCGAATGTCGGTTGCTACCGGCATACCGGGAAACGTTGGCGCCACCGCGATCTTCAGTTCGGCCAGCCGAATATCACCAACTTCCGTCTTCGCCAACGGCGGCACGTCGGTATCGAGCCCGTCCGGTCCGGCGATGATCGAATCGATCAGCACCAAATCTTCGACCGAGCGCGCGATGGGACCGAGGCAAGACATAATGCGAATCGGACGCGGGGGCGGGAGTCCGGGAACCAGTCCGTGCAGCGAGACGCGATGCTCGGTCGGTTTCAGACCAAAGACTCCGCAGAAATGGGCCGGAACGCGGATCGATCCCGCCAGATCGGTCCCCACGTCGAACGGCGACATGCCCGCCGCCACGGCCGCGGCGGCACCACCGCTCGAACCGCCCGGAGTTCGTGTGACGTCCCACGGGTTGTTGGTGCGGCCGAAAATCGGGCTGTTGCACTGATAGTCGCCGAGCATCATGGGGACGTTGGTCTTGCCGAGGAGGATGCCACCCGCTGCTTTGAGCCGCGCCGCGACGGTGCCGTCCGCATCTGCCACGTAGTCGGCCAGCTGTGGGTAGCCGGACGTCGTACGCAGACCTGCCGTCGCGTGTGCGTCCTTGAGGGTGAAGGGGACGCCATGCAATGGTCCCCAGACCTCACCACGTGCGAGGGCATCGTCCGCTTCATGTGCCCGCTGCCGCGCTCGCTCGTCGTCGCGCACCACGATAGCGTTCAGGGCCGGATTGACCCTCTCGATGCGTGCGAGTTGCGCTTGCACGACCTCGGTTGCCGAGACTTCACGTTGGCGGATGGCGCCTGAAAGCGAGGTGATGCTTTCGAACAGAAACTCCGATTCGTTCGCTGATGTCTTCCCCACAACCACGACTCGTTCTCCCTGTATCCCGATGAAAGGTCGCCAAACATCACCCAGCCGCTATCTCGGACCAGATTCACTCAGCGCGCGCACTTCGATGGTGCCGATGCGTGCGGGCGGCATGTTCTCGACCAGACGTAGCGCCTCGTTCAGGTCACGCGCCTCAATGAGGTAAAAGCCGCCGATCTGTTCCCGTGTTTCGAGAAACGGCCCATCGGTGACGGTCACGTTGCCGTTGCGAACCTGCACGGTCATGGCCTCCGCCAAAGGCTGGAGCGGCGAAGAGGTGACGTAGTGACCGCTCTGACGAAGCTCCTCGCGATAGGCGTGGACCTCGTTCATGATCGCGTCGTATTCACTCTGGGGCATCGCTTTCACTTTCTCTTCGTCTTGAAAGATCATGCAGAGATATTTCATGAGGCCCTCCACGTGGCAGGCGATCGACCGGCTTCATGCAATTGTCGAGCAGCTGCGCTCAGAATCGACAGATGCCGCGTCAAATCACTTGAGACGACTGTCGGATCCCTGACAACCGAGCAAAAGAGCGAGCATCGCCAGACTCGAAGCCAGCGATGCTCACGCAGACGAACGGGGGTTGTGAACGGCGTGCGACGTGAATCGCTAGCGGCCGCGTAGCCCGGTGAGCTCGACAACCGGACGAATCTCGACAGTGCCGCGCCGCGCGCCAGGGATGCGGCTGGCGATTTCGATCGCCTCGTCGAGGTCGTTCACGTCGATGAGATAGTAGCCACCAAGCTGTTCGCGGGTCTCGGCAAACGGCCCGTCAGTCACGAGCGGTTTGCCATCCCGAACGCGAACGCTGGTGGCGGCTTCGGTTGGCTGGAGCGGCGCGGTGGCCAAGAACTGACCGTTCGACTGTAGGCGGTCGACGAGTTGCAGCGATTCGTCGTAGCAGTGATCTCGGATCTCGTCGTCCAGCGCCTGCTCATTCTCGTAGATCAGTAGCATGTATTTCATCGCGACACGCTCACTTTCTATTCTCAACCACCGGAAATGGCTCCCACGATGAGGAGCGGCTCATCTCCGGTGGCCACTGCCTCCGGCAATGGGCTATCGGGCGACTCATGCGAGAGGTCCATCTTACAGGCATAGAGTCGCAGATGGGACCGACGACGCTGGGTATCGTAATCCCGGATGGTGCCGCGCAGCATGGGATAGTTGGACTCCAGCGCGTCGAAGACGGCGCGCTGGGTTGCTGGCCCCTCGATCTGCAGCTCGATCTCCGTGCCGACCTTGGCGATGGTCCGCAGGTGCGGTGGAAGCTTGACGCGGATCATGGCAACGTCTGAACTTCGACCGACGTGACAGCCGGGAGATCGCGCACGATCGCGTTCCAGGTGTCGCCAGAGTCCGCCGAGGCGTAGACCTGACCGCCCGTCGTGCCGAAGTAGATACCGCACGAATCGAGCGTATCGACCGACATCGCGTCGCGCAGGATGTTGACGTAACAATCTTGCTGCGGCAATCCATTGGTCAGCGCTTCCCACTCATTTCCGCCTGAGCGGCTGCGGTAGACGCGCAGCTTGCCGTCGGGCGGGAAGTGCTCGGTGTCGCTCTTGATCGGAATCACGTAGATCGTCTCGGGCTCGTGTGCATGCACCGAGATCGGGAAGCCGAAGTCGCTCGGCAGATTGCCGCTGACCTCGTACCAGGTGTCGCCGCTGTCGTCGCTGCGCATCACGTCCCAGTGCTTCTGCATGAAGAGCGTATTTGGCCGGGTCGGATGCATGGCGATGTTGTGGACGCAATGACCAACTTCCGATTCGGGATCCGGCAGTTCGAACATCATCGGCAGTCCGCCAGTCGCCGTCTTCCACGTCTGGCCGCCGTCGTCGGTGCGGAAGCAACCGGCCGCGGAGATCGCGACGAACATACGGTCGGCGTTGTTCGGGTCGATGAGGATCGTGTGCAGGCACATGCCGCCCGCGCCCGGCTGCCAGAGATCCCCCTTGACGGAGCGTAGCCCCGAAAGCTCCTGCCATGAATTGCCGCCATCCGTCGAGCGGAAGAGCGCGGCATCTTCGACTCCGGCATATACCGTCTCCGGGTCGGTGAGTGAGGGTTCGAGGTGCCAGACACGCGAAAACGACCAGGGATGCGGTGTGCCGTCATACCACTTGTGCGTGCCGAGGTCGCCTTCATAGTTGAACTGGTTTCCAACGGTCTCCCACGTCTGTCCGGCGTCATCGGAGCGCTGAATCACCTGCCCGAACCAGGCGCTCGACTGCGAGGCGTAGATGCGGTTTGGATTTACCTTCGAACCTTTGATGTGGTAGATCTCCCAACCCGCGAAATGGGGCCCGGAGACTTCCCAGTCCTCGCGCTTCTCATCCGACGTGAGGATGAAAGCTCCTTTACGGGTGCCTACCAGAACTCGTACCCCGCTCATCCGTTTCCTTCCTTTGCGTTCGGAGCTGTGCTCCAATGTGTGAGATCGCTGTGCGCCCATATCAACGTCAACTCGCGACGTGCTCAGGACACCTGTCCGTGCTGGAATGAGTCCACATTATACCGCGTACGTTCGCGCAATACAGGAGTCATCGGTCCTCATCATGCTCGACGACCGGCGAGGGCAGTCCTCGCCGGTCTGATGCGATGCTACTCCTCGACCAAGAAGAACTCATTGTCGTCGACGTCGTAGAAAAATGTTGCCTTCTGTCCCCAGGGCATGACGGACGGAGGCTCCTTGAACTTCACGCCTCGCTCGGTCAACGCTTTGTAGGTGCCGTCGATGTCGTTGCACACCATTGAGATACCCGATTGACCGCCCGGCTTGGCCTCCGGACCGAACCAATGGGCAGGCGCCAGGGCCAGCTCGGTCTTCGAGCCGGATGGGACCACGGTGATGAATCGATCTTCCTCGCCCATGGCCTGGTCGATCGCCTTCTCCCAGCCGAGCGTGTTGACGTAGAAGTCGAGTGCCACGTTCTGATCGGCGACCTTCACCGTTGCGGAGTGGATATAGGTGATCATTGCTTTTCCTCTCCAATGATTCGCCAGGCCGTATCTCGCCAGGGGTACTCGTCCCTGCAATCAGTCTCGCGATTTGTCGCTCACTATTGACTTGTCGAATGGGCGTGACCGAAATCGACAGCCCGGAACACGAATGTTGAAAAATCGAGGGCTTGCTAAGACCCACCACCCTTGAACGGCGCTTCTCCTTCCTTCAGCGGACGAAACCGCAGCGCCGACCAGACATCGTCGATTGCTACCTGACTGTTGGGCCGCATGCCGAACTCGGCGAGGATCGGCCAGAGACTGTCGCGGTTGACATCAGTTCGGTTTGCCTTGGGATAGAGGACCCACAGGATGCTCAATCTCGCCAAATGCGCCTGCTGTGCCTCGAGAATATGGCGCAACCCGGCAGAGTCGTCGGCGAAAACCAGCGCGATGCCAACGTGGCTCAAGTCATCCGCCACGGTCACGCCGTCCGGAAGCGGCTCGACCAGTCCCAGGCGATCTGGGTGCGACGACCAGATCGTCGTTCCCGGCTTGATCTGGAGTTTTGAGGCAACGGTCTTCGTGCTCATTGGCGTCCTTACAATCGATACCGAACTAGTCGCCCAATGCGGCCCGCATGCTGGCCAAGTGCATACGCGAATGACCGATGACGACCATCTCGACGAGCTGCGCGAGGCTGCGCTCCTGTCCGCCGAACGCGCTGGTGGTCCGTTCGAGTTGCTCCTCGCTCAATACCTGGAGGAGCCGAGTGATGCGAGGCCCGTGCGTATTGAGGAGGTCAAGCACGTCGACCTTGCCGACGTCGGCGTAGTCGTGCGCGTGCTTGACGTTGTTCTCGTTGACGGAGTCGAGCGAGACCCTTGGCGCCAGTCGGTTACCGATGGCGACTTTCTCCACAAAATCGTGGAAGGCGGGCAAGACCGACGCGACGTGATGCGCGACGACGCCCACTGACCAACCCTCGCTCGGACAAGTGCGTCGCCATTCCTCGTCGCTGCATCTCTCGACGAGCGCGATCATGTCGTCGTTGACCGCCTCGAACTGAGCGGCGAACCGTGCCGAACGAGCCGCGACCGGCGCCTCGCTGATCACGCGATCCTGATCGGACGTTTCCTCTCGATCGACCTTGCTCGACATATTTCGTGCTCCTGCTTTCACGATGTGTTCGGTGGTCCGTTGGGTGGTTAGAGCTTGCCCTCGCGCAGCTTGCTGACCGATTTCTCGATGCGGCGCTGGCGCGTTTCGGCGGTCTTGGCCTCGTCAATCGGCATGACGACGCGCCGTTTATTGCTGTAGGAGAGTCCCTCGAAGAACGCCCTGGCGTCGGGCTCGGCGTCGAGCGCCTGTCGGAGATCGTCTGGAACGACCACTTCGCGCGGCGCGCTGTCGAGTTCGAGAGCGACCTCCACGCGATCTCCCGCGGCGACTCCCGCGTTGTTGCGTACATCGCCGCTCACCGGGATCAGGAAGCGGCCGCCCATCGTCGCGACGGTGCTGCGGTAGGTGTAGCCATTGATCGTGACGGCCACCGCGGGCTTCTTGCTCGATCCCAGTGCATCGACCACCTCCGGCGGTACTTCGATGCCGGTGGCGGTCTTGCCGTTGAGATCGATGTTGGCCGTGAATTTCATCGGTCTTCCTCTCACGCTATGGCTAACTGGTCGAAGCCGCTCCGAGGGGAGTCGAGTCTCCAATCAGGCGTCGTCGTGTTCGAACTCTTACGACAGGATGACGATCCCGGACTTGAGCGTGATGCTTGAATAGACGACTGACATCAGACAACGTTCGCTCCGCCGAACCGTGAATCAGCTGTTCTGCTTCATAGTCGTTCGACACAGCTCCAAATCGACAACAATTTTGACGTGGGTTCCGGAGCGAATCGGGAGACACATTAGGACGCCAGTTCGTCTATTCTCCGGGACAGAAACCGTCGTTCCGGCTCCTGCTCGGTGAGCTCCAGCGCCCGTTGATAGGCGGCGCGTGCTTCGTCGCTCCGGCCCAGACGGCGGCAAAGATCAGCCCGAGCCGAATGGATCAGGTAGTAGTCCTGAAGATCGCCGCGCGACAGGATGGCATCCATGAGGGCTAACCCGGCAGCTGGACCGTCTCGCATCGCTATGGCGACCGCGCGGTTCAACTCGATGACGGGTGACGGAGCCACTCGGAAAAGCACGTCATACAGACCGACGATCTCGGTCCAGTCGGTTTCGGCCGGGTCGGACGCCTCGGCGTGCACCGCGACGATGGCGGCTTGCAGCGTGTATGGGCCGAACTGTCGTGTCGCCAGCGCCTGCTCCACGAGCGCTACGCCTTCGTTGATCTGCGCACGATTCCAGAGAGTCCGATCCTGATCTTCCAGCAGGATCAGATCGCCTTCAGGTGAACTCCGCGCCGTACGGCGAGACTCGTGCAACAGCATCAGAGCGAGCAGACCGCCGACCTCGGGCTCCGGCAGAAGCTGCAAAAGGAGTCGCGCCAGACGGATCGCTTCACCGGAGAGGTCGGCGCGGGTCAATGAATCGCCGTATGACGCGGAATAACCCTCGTTGAACACCAGGTAGATGACGCGCAGGACGGTATCGAGACGATCGGGCAGATCAGCGCGCGACGGCACCTGATAGGGGATTCCCGCGTCTCGAATCTTGCGTTTGGCGCGCACGATCCGCTGCGCCAACGTCGCGGGTGGGATCAGAAAGGCCCGCGCGATCTCCTCGGTCGTCAGCCCGCAGACTTCCCGCAAGGTCAGTGACACGCGAGCGTCGGCGGCCAGTGCCGGGTGGCAGCAGGTGAAGACCAGTCGTAGCCGGTCATCCTCGACTCCCTCGTCGTCGATGTCGAATTCGTCGCCCGTGTCGTTGTCGAGCTGTTCCGCCAGCGTCGCCAGCGAAGCGTCGAAGCGGGTGCGGCGCCGGATGCGGTCGATCGCCTTGAAGCGGCCAGTCGAGACGAGCCAGGCGCGTGGATTGGCCGGCACGCCCTCTCGCGGCCATTGCTCGACAGCCGCGGCGAAGGCATCGTGCAGCGCGTCCTCTGCGATGTCGAAGTCGCCAAGCAAGCGGACGAGCGTTGCGAAGACGCGACGCGACTCGGCTTGATAGATGTCGGCGACGATACGACTGGCATCCTGATGCTTGTCGGGCATGCGAAACGTGCTTTCCACTGAAGTCGGTGCGGTCGACGTGGCTGCTGGGACGCGTTGACGGTTGGGATCGTGACTCTCGTTGGTGTCGGCATATGCGCGGGAGATCCGCGAGGCGATCACCGCGACGTTCCGAATCGTTGGGCGGAGCGGGCCCGCGCTCGTGCGGCCTCCTCCTCCCGGTTCTTGGGCTCGGCATTCGATTCGAGCAACGAGAGGAGTCGAGCCGATGCGGCGGCCACGTCGTCAACCGCCGCTTCGAACGCGGCTTCGTTCGCGCGCGACGGAGTGCGAAACCCGCTGATCTTGCGCACGAACTGAAGCGATGCAGCCCGGATCTCATCCTCGGTGGCGGGTGGATCGAAATTGAAGAGCGTCCGGATGTTGCGACACATAGGCGAAATCCGCTCCAGTGTGATGGGTTCAGACCCACGCGGCGAATCGGGCAGGCTGCAGGCGGACGGTCGGCTTGATCACGCGGAAATGTCGATCGATCTGCTCGATAGCGGCGCATTCGTCAGGAGAATCCAGTAGCGGGTTTGAAGAGTCCTCATACTGAAAGAAGCGTAGTCCCTGCCCAAGCAGGACCGGCACGACGTCCAGATTGAGCTCGTCCACCAGCCCAGCGCGGATGAGCTGCTGAGCGGTTTCGGCGTCGCCAATGACGGCTATATCCTTGCCATCAGCGGCTGCGCGTGCACGGGCAACGGCGCATTCGATGCCCTCGCCAACGAAGCTGACCCGTAGCCGATCGTTCTGTCCCTTGACCGGCTCAATGGGAATGCGGCGCGTCAGGACGAAGATCGGCATTTGAAACGCATGGCCGCTGAGATCGCCGCCGGCCCGATCGAAGGCACTTCGACTCATCACCACGGCCCCCGAGCGGGACGCCACATGCTGAAGGAATTCGGCTCTGCGCTTCGCATCGAATTCTGGTTGAAACGTGGGCACCGCGTCAGTCCGATCGTCGGTTGATCTACTGGCTGCGTGCGTCATGCAAGGCACCACCTGTCCCACAACGTCGACCTCTTCATCAAATTGATGCAACCAAGAGAATGAAACGGCTGTTCTACTTATTCGTCGAATGGGGCGGCGCGAAATCGACATCATTGTTCCGGTGCTTCACGCGTCCAGGTCTCTTCGACCATGTGCTGAGCTTCTTGCCAGTCAGGGAACGCCGTTTCGAGCTTGGCGATGCCGGAGAGCGTCAGGCTTAGCAGATGCTCACGCGCATCTCGGTCCGACTCGTCATCGCCGACCCAGCCATTACGCGTAAGCAGCGCCGCGCTACGGCTGAGACTGGTGCGCTCGAGGCCCAATGCCTCGGCCAGATCGCTAATGGTGGACGGACCCATCTGGGAGAGCGCTGCCAGCACGGAGAACTGCGTCGCTCGCAGGCCGTGTGGGCGAAGCTTCTCCTCGTAGAGCCGAGTGAGCTCACGCGCCGTGCGTCGGGCGGCCAGGCAGTAGCAATTCCTGGTGTCAGTTAGATCAAACGTTCTGTACATACACATGAGTGTATATACACACTCGGTCGGTGTCAAGCGAGAATCATTAAGAGCAGGTGCGTCCACTAAGGGCGCGACGGGTCAGCTGGCCAGTACCTGAACGCATTTCTGGGGCATCTAGCCCCTCTATCGGTAGTCTGGTATTGTTCACCGCATCAGGCGAAGCCGCACTCGGACCTGAGCGCGGTTTAGTCCCCGCCACAAACGGCACCAACTTTGATTCCCGGGGGAGATACAACGGTGTCCGAGCAGCCAGAGCACGAAGGCCAAGCCAACGAAGAACCAGATCTGTTCGAGGATATCCGGCGCTTTCTGAGCGAGCAGTCGGGTGACGACATTTATGAAGATTTTCGTGCGGCGTTCCAGGGCGCGCGCGGCTTCGTGAACCGCGAGCTGCGCGACATGGAGGAGTACAGCCGCATGGTCCGCACGTTGGAGCGTGTGCTCGAGGACGAGTTTCCCGGCACGTTCAGCGCGCCACTTCGCTCACGACTCGCAGAGACGCTCTACATTTACGGCCTGGCACACTACTCTCTGCTCCAGCAATCGACCGGAGACGACGATGACGAAGCGTCGGACGAGGAAGACTCGGAGACGGCTCGCCCGCTGGTGATCTACGATCTCTGGTTTCCGCAGGACGTGGCCATCGAGCAGGCACAGGACGGGTTCTACCTCCATCTGAGTGATGGGCGCATCGACCTCTCCCTCTACCTGGGAAGTGAGCCGAACGAGCGTGGCGCATTGGTCGATTTAGTCGATCACTGGGGCTATGCCGCGGCCAACACGCCGCCAGGGGAAGCGGCCCAGCCACCGGGAGAGCGCATCACGCCGGTGCTGACGGTTGAGCTCGACTATGGCGGCTCCGAGATGGTGGATGCCGAGGACCACGTCGACATCCTCTTCCTGGACAACAACGGTGAGCCGATCGTGCGCATGCACGCCCGCTCAGGCGAGCTGCGAACTATCGTCGATGAGTTGCAGAACGTCGGCCGCGACGGCCCGATCTAGAGGAAGAGCCACAGTTCCGCGTCGGTAGGGGCGAAGCTTGCCTTCGCCCGCTGCGTTATCGTCCGCAAATCTTCAATTGACGGCACCTCTTCGCCTGTACGGGCGACGCATGCGTCGCCCTCCACTCGCTCGCACCCCCAAACTCCCTCGGAAGAGGCAAATGTTTATCGGCTCCAGCCGTTTGCTTCCAATCTGATTGGTTGCCGTCCCGCGTTTTGGGCGACGCATGCGTCGCCCGTACAGACGGGAATGCGGATATTGCAGAGGCGATTCGGGCGCGAGGACGTACGTGGGCGAAGGCAAGCTTCGCCCCTACAGGCGGGGTGTCGGTTGGCCTCGAACGGCGTTGACGGCGCGAAGACGCGGAGGGCGACGCATGCGTCGCCCGTACTACGGGAAGCGGCGCGGCGAGTAAAACTCGGTATGGGCGAATCTCAACGAATCGCGGCTCCAAGATGGACATTGGGGCACCTTTGGACGGTCGTGGCAGCTAAGCCGGGTCTGTGTTGGCGGTCTTGATGGGGCGTTCGATTCCGGCGCGGGCTAAGACGAGGCAGACTTCCTTGACCTGCATGCCCGTCGCGGCGGCGATCGATGTGGCCAGACTATCGGCTCGGCGCCTGCTCTCGGCGGCGCTCAGTTCGTCGACGTGGAAATCGGCCAGCACCAGTTCACCGTTCTCGACAAAGAGGAGGTCGACGCGGCCCTCGACGAACCCGCCGTTGGGTGCGGGCGCAGAGAACTCCACCCCGCGATGCACCTCGGTCACCGCTCGCGCGCGCTCTATGACCGGACTCTCCAGGCAGCGACGAGCCAGTAACGCCAATTCATCCGTATCGCCGTCCGGCCAGACGCGCTGCGGAATCCGCTCGCAGAGGCGCTCCAGGTTGACGCCGTCTAGGTCGACTCGCGACAGCACCCAGCGCATGGCCCGCTCGAGCGCGTGCTCTTTATCGGATGGGCGTAGTTCAAGCCCATCTTCGTCCTCTTCGGCATCGCCTTCGGTGACTTCGAGCTCATCCAGCAACGTGAGCGGGAGTCCCCGCGACGACTGCCGGATCAACGCTTGCCGGTCCTCAATCCATTGCTCACGCGCTGCCTCCCAGTGATCGACCTCTTCGGGCTGAACTGGATCGGGCTGCGCTGGCGCTGGCGGTTCGCTCGAGATGAGAGACGTGTCGTAGACGCGCATACTGCGCGCTTCAATGGTCGCGCCGCCGTCAGGCGAGAGGCAGCCAAGCAGCGCCGCCAGCATCCCCTTGGATTTATCGCCGTTGCGCACGGCCGGAATAATCAGATAATCGCGCGCCCGCGTGGCGGCCACGTAGAGGAGACGTCCCTGCTCCGCCTCGTCATGCAGCTTTTCTCGTTCGAGGTCCTCGTCGAAGTTGGGTGTCTTGAATTCGCTTCCTTTCGTGCCGACGCTCAATGCCAGGCGACCGCTATTCGGATCGGGGATGGCGAACGGGCTACGACTGGCCCTATCAGTATTGAGGTTGGCCAGCGCCACGATTGGGAACTCCAACCCCTTGGCTCCATGGATCGTCAGGATGCGCACTACGTCGTCGAGCGATTCCGCCACGGCGGCGTCCGCTTCGTCCGCACGACCGCCGCTGCTAGTCGCCAGCCAACGGACGAAGGCACGCAGACCGCCGCCTCGCACGCCGCTGAAGGCGCGCGCCTGATCCGCCATCTTGAGCAGGTTGGCGGCTGCCTGCTGCCCCTGCGGTAGGGTGAGGGCGTACTCGACCAGACGCGTCTCGTCCAGGACTTCACCGATGAATCGGGGCAGCGTGATTCTTCCCCGCTGGTCGTGCAAGCGACGCAACGTCGCCAGCGCATCGGTCAAACTTCGGCCACGTGAGCGTCAGACGGCAATGCGAATATCGAGCTTGCCGCCGAAGCGGACGAAGCGGTAGAGGTCGTCATCTGAGCAGCCGAAGGCACCCGAACGGAGCGCGGCGACGAGCGAGAGCCGGTCGGTGGGGTCGTCGATAGCACGCAGACAACTGATCAGCTCGCGCACTTCCTGGCGGTCGAAGAAGGAGCGCCCTCCTTCGTGCCGGAAGGGGATGTCGCGCGCTGACAGCGCGCGCTCATAATGCTCGATGCCGGTACGGGATGGGAGCAGGATGGCCACGTCGCGCCAGAGTGCGGGACGCTCGACCTTGTTCTCTTCAACGATCCAGCGCTCTTCCCTAACCAGGCGCTCGATGGCGCCGGCCAGCAGGCGGGCTTCCTCTTCGCGCTGCTCGTCGGCGAGCTTGGCTTCACCCTGAATGAGCACAACCGAGGGATGTCCGGGCGTGTGGTCGGCGCGCGCCGAGACGAGTTCGCTGTATTCGGGCTGAATCCCTTCGATCTCCAGAATCAAACGACCAAAGACGTCGTTGACCCAATCGATGACGCCAGGGACCGAGCGAAAGTTTTGCTTGATCCTCAAGAGACCTTCGGCCAGGACGTGACTCGTGACCCACTCGTAGATGGCGATGTCGGCACGTCGGAAGCGATAGATCGATTGCTTGGGATCACCGACCACGAAGAGTCGGCCTGGCAGGGGCTGGAGTTCACGCCAATCGCTCGTCTCCATGATCACCGCTGGTGAGATAGAGGACGATCTCGACCTGCAGCGGATCGGTGTCTTGAAACTCATCGACCAGCACGCAGGTGAAACGTTGCTGGAAATAAGCCCGCACTTCAACCTGATCGCGCAGCAGATCGCGCGACCAGATGAGGAGGTCGTCGAATTCGGCCGTCCCGGCCTGGCGGCGACGTTCGGCGTAATCGAGCACGAAGGCTTCGACCAGCGGCAGGATGCCGACCAGCGCCTCGCTCCGCAATGCGTCCTGCATCGCCTGGAAACGCTCCTTGAGGTCGGTGCAGATCTCTTTCTGCTGGGTGCAAGATTCGGCCGGCTTCCAATTCTTCTTGTTTCCCGCCGCGCTGATCTTGAACGGTTTCAGCAACTCACGATCGAGTGCTTCGGGCCGGTCGGCTAGCTCTCGATAGTTCGCGAACTTGGCCAGGATTCGCTCAATCTGCTGAGCGCCTTTGTCAGACGGATCTGTGCAGTCACCGAGCAGTCTACGTAGATCGTCGACGGAGTCCGCTGAATCAGCCAGGAATTGGGTGGACGAGGGGCACACTGCTTCCTCATGGGACAGCGGAAAGAGAGAACGATGTGAATGAAGCAGCTCGGCAATCTCGCGCATGCGGCTGAGCTCGAACCCGCGATTGAAGGCGCGCCAGAGCTCGGGGGACTTCTGGGAGAGCGTCTGGCTCAGCCAGCTGCGATAGGCCTCGTCGAAGCTGAGAGAGGATCCCAGATCGTCGAGCACCTCGAAGTTAGGATCTAGACCGGCCTCGACCGGACGTTCCTTTAATAGGCTGCTGGCGAAGGCGTGGATCGTTTCGATGCGTGCGCGGTTCAGCTGGCGCAGCGCGGTCTCGATGCGCTCCTTCTCGTCAAATCCCTTGGTGCAGGCGAGCGCCTCTTCCAGACCCTCACGCACGCGAGCTGAGAGCTCGGCCGCGGCCTTCTCGGTGAACGTGATGACCGCCAGTTTCTCGATGCTGGCGTGACCACGTCGCAAGATCTCGACGATGCGGGCCACCAGCACGGTCGTCTTGCCGGTTCCGGCGCTGGCCTCGACGCATAGATTGGACGTCAGATCGGTCTTGATCCGGTCGCGAATTTCCTGGTCGATCAGCGTCACGGCCATTTCAATCGACGTCCTGAATGCGCAGGAAACGTGGGTCGCGCGAGCCCGCCTTGCGCTCGGACAGGTGCAGGATGCGCCGATCGCAGACCTCACGGCCGAGACAGTAGCGGCAGTTGTCGCCGTTCTTGCCCGGCTCGGCGTGGAAATCGCCGCGCGCGATCTGCCCGGTCATGTCGCTCAAGAGCTGCTCGAAATCGGCCTTTCGGCGTTCCAGCGTCTTGCCCGAGAACTGGACCTGACGAAACTCGCCGCGACGCGTGGCGTAAAAGTACTCTGCCTGGCCGGCCTCGGTTGAGACCTCGACGCCATGCTGTCGTAGCGCGTGGGACGCGGCCAGCAAATAAATCGGCAGCTGAAGCGTCTGCCCCTGCGTGAACTGGTCTTCGCCCTCTTTGCTGGAGCGGCCGGTCTTGTAATCGACCACGCGAAAGGCGCTGACGTCGGCATTCCAGTCGATGCGGTCGATGCGTCCATGGAAGCGGAGCGTGCCGCCATCGAAATGCACCTCCAGCGGCTCGTCGACCGAATAACCGTCGGCTGGGCTGTCGTCGCCGTACCAGTTGGGGCCGAAGCGCACCTCGAAGGCGTGCGGGTGCAGGTCGGAACCAGACTGTTGCGCTAGCTCAAGCTCCAGCCACTGCTCCAGATCCTCGAAGATGGCCGCCTTGTCGAATTCCCAGACGAGGGGATAGCCCCCTTCGCCGCGCTGCTCCGCCGCTTTGCAGCACTGTTCGGCGATAGATCGGAGCTCTGCGTTGAGGTGAGCGCGATCCACGTCACCGATCAGCGCTTCGCTGAATTGGGTGAGGAACTGATCGAGGATGTCGTGGATCA
The DNA here is from genome assembly GCA_963815715.1 of uncultured Chloroflexia bacterium. Classification (GTDB taxonomy): domain Bacteria; phylum Chloroflexota; class Chloroflexia; order Thermomicrobiales; family Thermomicrobiaceae; genus CALAGB01. The sequence continues at coordinate 1,516,712 of CAWFHU010000003.1, forward strand.
ACGAGCCGCGATCGAGAGCGCTGAGCCGCTCGATCGTCTCCGGTTCCTCCACTTCTTCCAGGCGCAAGACTGATTGCAGGAAATAGCGATAGGGGCAGGTAGCATAGGTCTCCAGGCGTGTCGGCGAGATCGACCTATCGGGGCGCGAGATAGCGACCTGCTCGTCGGAGTCGAGAACGCCGTCCCACACGGTGAGCTGGTCCGAGCGCCAGCGAGCGTCCCAGGCACGGCGAGCGCGAGCGAAGGTTTGGTAGCGGCGGGTCAAGCACGCTGTGCCCAACGCCAGACAGTTGTCGAACAGCGTGCGGTCGAACTCTCCGTCGGTGAGCGCCCCGTCGGGCGTGGCCGCGCCGAAACGGTTGGCGGGCACACGCTCGAAGAGCTCCGGCGGCAGGGAGTCGATGGTCGCGATCGGAACCGGCCGACCGGTCAGCGCCTCGGCGGCGGCGCGGAAGAAATAGGACGGAAGATGGGCGCGCGTGCCACCGGACTCGCCCCGTGCATAGCTCAGCTGCAGCCGGTCGCGCGCGGCAGCGACGGCCAGCGTGAACTGCAGCGGCTCCGGATCAGGGCCCTTCTCGCGCGCTGGGATGTCCCCGTCGATCACCTGGCTCAGGGCACAACGCTCGTCGTCGAGCAGCAGAGCATCCTGCCGTGGCGGCGGTGGGAAGGCACGCTCGGTCAGCCCGAGCACCGCCACCGCGCGGAAGCGGATGTGCCGCAGGGAATTGACGTCGAGCACGCTGACGCCGTCGCGGCCAAAAGCGCCCGACCACTCGTCGAAGACCTTTTCGCTGTCGCTCCGTTGCAACACGCCGCCGACGGTGCGCATGAAGCGACCGAACGGGACTTCCTCCGCAACCGATTTCAGATCGTCGAGCGCGCGAAGATGCTCGATGATCGGTCCGACGCCCTCGACGTAGTCGCCGGCCAGCGCGTCGAGCCGGTCTAAATAGGATTCCCAGCCTGCCCGTTGAGGCCAATCGTCGAGCCGCGGGAAGAAGTCGCCAATGAACCGTTCAAAGCGATCGACTTCAGCGATCAGATTGGCGACTCGTTCGCTCGGCTCCCCCTCCTGCACGTCGGTGGTCATGAGCCGCCGGCGGTAATGTTCGAGCTGTGTTATCCAGCGATCGCCCCCCTCGATGATGGCCGCCTGACGCGAGATCTGGTCCCAGGCGGAGGGCTCGAAGCCGCCGTAGCGCTTGCGCGCCGTCGCTGGCAGACGTGTCTCGGTGAGAAACTCCATCACCGACGCACGCGTCAGGCGTGAGCCGATGAGATTGAGCAGCCCCGCCAGGCTGCGTCCGGCAGGTCGCTCGACCAGGGGGCGGCCGTCATGCAGGTAGATGGGGATGCCCGTTAAGCTGAAGACCTCGTCGATCAGCGCGCGATAAGACTCTGGGCGACGATAGACCACCGCCATTTCATGGAAGGCGATCCCCTCTTCCGCCCAGCGCAGACAGGTGCGGGCCGCCTCGCGCACTTCACGCGGCGGATCGGGAGCCGAGAGGAGCCGCACGGTGCCGTCGAATGTCGCCTCGCCATCAGCATGCGGACCGAAAAGACCATCCCGCAAGCGCTCGAGCGTCGAACCGGATCGCTCCTGATCGCTCAGGACGATCTCCTCGGCACCCTTGCTCACGAGCCAGTCGCACAGCGACTGATGCGCTTCGTCGGCGTTGCCGTTGCCTTGCGGCAGATAGACGCTGACTTCGACGGATTCCATCAGCCGATCGAGCAGCTTCTGCTGCAGCGTGGTCAGGCTCCACAAGCCATAGACGAAGAGGTGGTCGCCCCTGAAGCGATTGGCATCCGCCAGGCGCAGGTCGTCGTCCGCGCCGTGGAAGTTGTCGCGTTTTTCCTGAGCGGCGGCGAAGAGATCCGCCAACGACGAGAGCTTGGCGGCATTCGGCGGGTTCGTTGCGGTCAGCTTGGCCACGGCGGAGGTAAAGCGCTCGGCGTCCAGGTCGGCCTGTCGCAGTTCCTGGAAGAGCCGGGAGAGGACGTCAGCGAAGCCCGGCGATTCCTTGACCCGCTCGAAATAGCCGCTCGCCTGGGCCGCGACCTCTTCCGCAATGATGCGATCGCCGAAGGCTGGCAGCCGTTCGGTGCCGTTGTTGTGCGCGGTGGAGTACGCAAGGGACCGAGCCAGTTCGCGCATCGTGCGGAACTGGACGTTGATCAGCCCGCCGTGCAGTTCTGTGAGTCGCCTGCGCAGATAGGGACGCAGGAGGGTGCTGCCGATCAGGATGGTGAGAGGCGCGAATGGGGCTGATTGGCGATAGGCGTGTACGTCGTCGGCCAGACGCGCTTCGAGCGCGGCCAGCGATCCGCGAATGAGCTGTGGCTTCACGTCGGTGGTCCCCTCGATCATGTGTCGCCGCTTTCGGACACTGGTCGCACGTCTGGGCCGGAGCGGTCATCTCACGATCAGTCGCAGCCTACCACTGGTGTACAGACGGTCGCAATGCGCAAAACGTCACAATCGCGAAACAGCCAGACCAGGGGCTTCCGGAGTTCGGCGACCTCTCGTATGATGGTCCCTCGCGACCAGATGAAGCCGTCCCGCATGCCCAATTTGAAGAGAGAGATTGTGACTCATGGGAACTGATCCAAACTCGACCTACACGCCCGAAATGGCGGTCAATCTGCGGATCCCGTCAGACGTCCAAACCTCGCCCGATGGCAGTCGTGTGGCCTTCGTCGTGGCCCCCATCGCCCATGAAGAGACCCGGCCCAAATCGGACCTGTGGCTGGCCGACGTTTCGGGTGCGGGCGACGCGCGTCGCTTCACCTTCTCCAACGCCGAAGACCGCATGCCGCGCTGGTCGCCAGACGGCAAGCAGATCGCCTTTCTGTCGGATCGAGCCGAGCGTGGCACGGTGCAGGTGCACGTGATCGACGCGGCCGGCGGCGAGGCGCGACGCCTGACCGAGATCAAGCGCGGCGCCGACGCGATCGCCTGGGCGCCAGATGGGCAATCCCTCACCTTCACCGCCGATCGCCTGACATTGGCCGGGCAGCAGGATCCCCCGGGCGACATCTACGTTGCCAGCCAGGCCGATCGACCGCGCGTCATCGTACGCATCCCGCTCGAGGGGGGCGAGCCGCGCGTCGTTGGTCCCGCCACCGGACACGTCTGGCTCTACGCTGTGAGCAGCGACGGCAAATACGTCGCGGCCGTCACCACCGGCTCGAATCGGCTCGACGACACCATTGGCAATGTTCGGCTGTGCGTCATCGACGTCGCCACGCATGCCGAGCGCACGATCGGCACGTTGCCGTTCGTGCCGGGCGTGTTGCAGTGGTCGCCCGACGGCTCGCAGCTCCTCCTGCTCAATGAGACCGGCGAGCATCCGGACGACACGCGTGTCATATTGGTCGAGGTCGACACTGGCGACGTCCGCACACTCGAGCCGGGCGACACGACCCCGTCATGGACATCCTGGGTGGGAGACGGCTCACGGCTGCTGGTCCTGACCGCCGAGGGATACTGGACGCCGCTCGAGCTCGTCGACATGAGCACGCACCACACGCGGCGCCTCGAGCTACTGCCCGAGGGCGGCAACGTCGCCGGCGCGTTCAGTCTCAGCGCGGATGGCAAGACGCTCTCCTTAATCTGGCAGGATCCACAGACCACTCCGGAAGTCTGGGCCGGTCCGCTCGACGGCGAGCTGCGCTGCTTGACGCACCTCAATCCGGAGCTGGATGGGCTGAACCTGGCGACGATGGAGGCGGTCGAATGGCCCGCCAGCGACGGCATCATGATCGAGGGCTGGCTGGCCCGCCCCTATGAGGCTGATCCGTCACAGCGTTTGCCGCTCATCGTCCACGTGCACGGCGGACCCACCGCCCGGTGGGGCGCTAACTTCCGCGGGAGCTGGCACGACTGGTGGCAGAACCTGGCCGCGGCGGGCTACGTCGTCTTCCGCCCCAATCCGCGCGGCAGCACGGGACGCGGCGCCGAGTTCACCGCCTCCAATCGCAACGACCTGGGCGGCATGGATTTCGACGACATCATGCAGGGGGTCGATTGGCTGATCGACTCCGGCGTGGCCGACCCGGAGCGCATCGGTATGCTCGGCTGGAGCTACGGTGGCTTCATGACGGCCTGGACGGTGACGCACACCGATCGCTTCAAGGCGGCGGTGGCGGGCGCGGCGGTGACCAACTGGCCCAGCAAGGTCGGCACGACCGACATCCGCCCGATGAACGAGGCGCGTTTCCCGGGTAAATTGCACGAAGAGCCGGACGCCTTCTGGGAGCGCTCGCCGATCCGCTTCGTCGGCAACGCCAAGACGCCCACACTGGTGGTGCACGGTCAGGCCGACCCACGCGTGCCACCCACGCAGGGAGTCGAGTTCTATTTGGGATTGCGAGCTGCCGGTGTGCCAACCGACATGATCACCTATCCGCGCCAGAAGCACGGCTTCCACGAGCGCGCCTACCACCTGGACCTGCTCAAACGCATCATCGCCTGGTTCGACCAGTGGATGGGTGAAGGGTAGTAGAGGGATCTATCGGTGCAGAAATGTACCGGTAGACGTTCGGCGTTCAACCTGGGTTGAATGGTGGTTGACGAAATAAACCGGTACTCGCGTCGCGTCCGCCCTGGGTTGAAAACCCAAGGCTGACCTAGACGAAGCCCCTGAACGGGCTAAGAGCGTATGGAGAATCGTAGCGGCGGGACCTGCGCCCGCCGACGGCTGCGGACCGACGATCGTCACCTGATACCGGTCCCATTCGTCGGGCGCGATGAATCGCACCCTATGTGTACCCGTCTGGGTGAACTTCGTAGGGGCGACATTCATGGCGCCCGAGGATCACGGCCGCCAATCCAACTAGATTGATTGCCAAGGTTCTTTTCACCTTGAAAACGCTACGCAAGGCCTCTCGCTAACCGATCTCTCTCTCGCTAACTAATTCCCCATCCCTCCACCTTCATGGCACTTCATCTGCGCAATGGTGAAACAAGGCCGGACGCCGGTCGGGTTGGCTCAACGCTGGCCAGTCGTGCTCATCGATGTGCTACCCAAGGCGCGGTACAACAAACGCACATCGCTGGTGCCATCAGCATCCCCTGGCGGTTCTGGGCGAGCAAGCTGCAGCGCACACGCCGCTCGATCAACCCGCCGTCGTTCAAGGTCGCGTGGTGCAGGGCATGGTCGATTTTGAGCAGAACGCCGCCAGAACGGGAGACGTTCAGCAGTTCATGCAGGCCGACACGCGGACGTTCAGGGCCTACGCCAAACCAAAGGCAATCCTCGACGCCATGAAGAAGGACGACCTCACTACGGTGCTGGTGACCACGTCCTCCGGCCAACTTCTGGGCGCATTACGCCGGTAAGAGCTCGCCCGCGTCGTCGATTCAGCTACCGACTGATAACAGGGAGGCACGCGTGACCGATATCAAATTCGGCTTTCACCTATCGACCGAAGAGCATGGACCCGTCGATCTCGTGCGCTATGCGCAGCAGGGCGAGGCGTCAGGATTCGACTTCGCCACCATGTCGGATCACTTTCACCCCTGGCTCGATTCGCAGGGGCAGAGTCCCTTTGCCTGGAGCGTCCTCGGGGCGGTGGCACAGGCGACCACCAACCTGGAAGTCGGCACCGCGGTGACCTGTCCCATCATGCGTTATCGTCCGGAGATGGTGGCGCAGGCAGCGGCTACCATGGCGAGCATGATGCCGGGTCGCTTCTTCCTGGGACTGGGGACTGGCGAGAATCTGAACGAGCACGTCACCGGCGAGCATTGGCCGCGCGTGCCGCAACGGCGCGAGATGCTGGAGGAATCCATCGAGATCATCCGCTCGCTCTGGAGCGGCGAGTTCACGAATCATCATGGCAAGTACTTCACCGTCGAAGACGCCCGCATCTACACTTTACCAATTGATCCGCCGCCGCTGTTCATCGCCGCCGCGGGGTCGCACTCGGCCGAACTGGCTGGGCGAATTGGCGACGGACTTATCACCATTTCTCCGAACCCCAATCTTCTCCAGGAGTTCGACAATGCCGGTGGCAAGGGCAAACCGCGTTATGGCCAGATGACGCTGTGCTGGGCGAACGATATGGCCACGGCACGCAAGACCGCATTCCGGTATTGGCGGACGTCGGTCGTCCCCGGACCGCTGCATCCGAACCTGCGACTGCCCAGCGACTTCGACCAGATCAGCAAGCTTGCCAATGAAGAGTCGCTTGTCGGGAAGGTCCCGATGGGCCCAGACGCGGAGATGTACGTCTCGCGCATTCAGGAGTACATCGACACCGGGTTCGACCACATCTTCCTACACCAGATTGGCCACGATCAGGATGGCTTTTTCGAGTTTATGAGTCGCGAAGTGCTGCCGCACGTAAGGCGGGATCTGGCAGGGACAGGCGTGGGATCGGCGAAGCACCGAGCCGCGTCCGACTGATTCACCACCGCATACGCCTATTGCCGAATCGAGGCCGCTCCATCACCGGAGCGGCCTCGCGAATGTTGGCTACAGCTCCGGCGTTGCTATTCCGTGCATACCCAGCGAGAAGAAGAGCTCGCCGCCGTGATGCAGGTCGTGCTCGATGACGTGCCAGATGATCCACTGGCGCGTGAAGGTGTTGCCGCGCGCGGTGGTGAACTGTTGATCGAGATCCTCGGGCGTCCAGCGCTCCAGACAATCGGCGATCATCCGCCAGGATTCCTTCAGACCATGGACGAGCTCCGCGGCAGTCCGTTGGGGCTGATCCTCCTCATCCCAATGGTTCATCGCCTCGAACTCGGGGTGATCCGTCATCTCGCCCATCACGTCGCGAAACCATCCGATGCGCGCGCCGAGAATGTGGGCGGCCAGCGTCCAGATCGGTCGCAGCGTGGGCGAGGCACCGAGCGCCAGCTGCTCCTCGCTGAGCGATCCGATCGATTCGACCAGTAGATCCTGATAGCGGTCCCAACCTTGATAGAAGCGCATTAATCCAGTCGTGTTCGTCACACTATGCTCCAATTCCGTCGATCGTTGATGATTAATGGAGGGGCAGCATACCAGACATCGGGAGGGAACATGGGAGCATGATCGTCTACCGGGACATTTTGGATGGCGTGACGGCCGACCGCCTCAACGGGTTCTTTGTCGGCTGGCCGAACCCGCCCACGCCGGAAACACATCTGCGCGTATTGCAGGGAAGCGACTACATCGGGCTGGCGATCGACGACGAGAGCGGCAACGTGGTGGGGTTCGTGACGGCGATCAGTGACGGCGTCCTCAGCGCGTATGTCCCGCTGCTCGAGGTGCTGCCCGGTTGGAAGGGGCGTGGCATCGGCTCCGAGCTGATGCGTCGCATGCTGGAGCGACTGGAACACATTTATGCCGTCGACCTCGTCTGCGATCCAGAGTTACAGCCCTTCTACCGCCGCTTCGGCATGCAGCCGGGCACGAGCATGATGCTGCGCCATCGCGCACATCAGGCGGGAAACTGAGCGGCGCCATGCTCGCTTTGATGCCCGAAAGCTCGCCATGAATCCGGCTCCCAGACCACGTCACCGCGCCAGAATCGCCGCCTCGACACCGCCAGACGTTGCGCTATAGTAGCCTGTGCGCGCTGAGGGTTGAGAGACCGATCGCGGCCATCACCATCATTCCAGGATGGGCCGTCGACCATGCTGCGCCACGAACACTGCGTCTATTGAAGGGCCGCGAAAGGGAACGGAACGATATGGTATTGAGCTGGCGAGACGCCGAGACCGAACGCATCGTGCTGGACGACATCTCGATCGACGAACCCTGGGCACTGCTGGAGCGTTTCAGCCAGTTGGTGCGCCTCTCCGGCAGCGCCGACGAGCAGGAAGCGGTCAACTACATCGCCGGTAAACTCTCCTCCTGGGGTGTCCCGTACCTCATCCACAAGCCGACCTGTCTGATCTCGATACCCGGACCGGCGACGCTGCGCACGGTCGGGCCCGACGGGCAGAGCTTCACGGTAAAGACCTCTTCCTTCTCTCCGTCGACCAATGGCGAGGAAGTGACCGCGGAGCTGGTCTACGTGCCGGGCAGCCAGGCCAGCGGCATCAACGACCTTTTCGGCGCCGGACGCACGGTCTCGCACGGCGATCTGCGGGGCAAGATCGTGATGACCGAGGGGCTCGGCATCGCGGCGCGCGGCATCGACCTGGCAGGCAGCGGCGCGGTCGGGGCCGTCTTCATCAATCCGGGCCAGCGCATTCACGAAGGCATCACCACCACCTCCTGGGGCTCGCCCGACCTCGAGTCGCTCGGCCGCACCCCACCCGTGCCGGTCTTCGGCATCAATAAGCCGGACGGTGAGGCGCTCAAAGCGATGCTGGCCAAGGGGCCGGTGACGGTGGCGGTCTCGAACATGGTCGATACCGGCTGGAGACAGATTCCAGTCATCGTGGCCGAGATCGCCGGCAATCAGGCGGCCGACGAGTTCGTCCTCTTCCATGGCCACCTCGATTCGTGGCACATCGGGATCGGCGACAATGCTACCGGCGACGCCACGCTCCTGGAGATGGCTCGGGTCTTCCACAAGCATCGCGATCAGCTCGCGCGCACGATTCGCATCGCCTGGTGGTCGGGTCACTCGCATGGCCGCTACGCCGGTTCGACCTGGTTCGCCGACTCGTTCGCTCAAGATCTCACGGCCAACTGCGTTGCCCACGTCAACTGCGATTCTCCAGGCTGCCGCTGGGCGACCGAGTATCGAGACGTCTTCTTCATGCCGGAGGCGGAAGCGATTGTGCAGGCGACGGTTAAGGACGTGACCGGTCAGGATGCCTCCGGTGGTCGGCCGCTACGCGCTGGTGACTGCTCCTTCAATAATCTGGGTATCAGCACCTTCTTCATGCTCTCGTCCACCATGCCGGTCGAGCTGGCTAAAGAGAAGGGTTACTACGCAGTGGGTGGATGTGGCGGCAACATCGCCTGGCACACCGAAGACGACACCATGGAGATCGCCGACGCCGACAATCTGCTGCGCGACATGCGCGTCTATGCGGTGGCACTGCTGCGCGCCCTCAATTCGCCCATCTCGCCACTGGACTACCGCGCCACGGTGCAGGACCTCGAGCGCGATGTGATGCGCTATCAGGAGGCGGCCGGAAGCGCGTTCGATTTCAGTCCGTCGCTGCAGGCGTGCGCGGATCTGGCCAACACGCTGGGACGTTATTACGACGAAGCCGATTCGCTAATGGATCGCTCGGTCGAGGATCCGACCGTGCGGCAGATCAACGCTTCGCAGCGGCTGCTGGCGCGCTCGCTGGTCACCGTTGGCTACAGTCGCGACGGACGCTTTCGGCAGGATCCGGCCCGCTCGATCCCGCCTATACCGGATCTGTCGCCTGCCACGGAGCTTGGCCAGGTTGAGGAGGGCAGCGATCGCTATCACGTGCTGCGCACCCATTTGACGCGCGGCCAGAACCGACTGGTCTGGGCGCTGCGTCAGGCTCAGCGCCGCATCGCCGAGCGGATTCAATAGGGGAAACATCAGTTTTCCGATAGGGGCGGCGTGGCGGTTATTGACGAATTGATTGAGTGCTCACCCGGCGTGAACGCTGGGTTGATGGTCAGTGACGACATAGATGGGCAATTTGGTTGCGGTCTTTCGACCTTCGGTCGAAGGGAGAGCACAGGTCCCTCCCCTACGTTTGACCGCGTACGTTCTACGTTCAGTGCTGCGGCTTTAGCCCGGCGCGAGCGCGGAGCCATTACCGGGCTAAATGTTCAATCACCATAACGCCGCCCAATCGCCACCCCCGCACAAATACGCGCCGAGGCTCCTGACCGTTGCGGGTGCCTTGTTCGTCTCGAAGAAACCGAGATGCTGTAACACTCCTTAATCATTGGAAACTGAAGTATTATTTGGACCCTGAGAATGAACGGCCCACGAAGGGTGTTTACCGGACGCATGAAGATTTTGACGGGGCGCTCTCGCGCCCGACGCGATGGTGATGGTGGCTCGGACGCAACCAATGCGGAAGAGACTGGCGAATCGAGTATCTTCGACGGTCGGCTGAAGACCTTCAACGCGTTCGCCATCCCCCACTATCGGCTCCTCTGGCTGGGCATGCTCTTTTCGATGGGCGCCATGCAGATGAACATCATCTCCCGTTCGTGGCTGGCCTATCACATCTCCGGGTCGGGTCTGGCGATCGGTCTGGTTGCCCTTGGTCGAGGTCTTCCGCAATTCCTGTTGGCGCCAATCGGCGGCGCGGCGGCCGACCGTTTCGACAAGCGTAAGCTGTTGATCTTCTCTCAGTTCTCGCTGGTCGTTCTCTCACTGGCCAACGCGGTTTTAGTCCAGCTTCACGTGATTCAGATCTGGCAGCTGATCGTTCTGGGCGTGGTTCAGGGCATCATCTTCCCCTTCACCATGCCGACTCGGACGGCCTATATCGCCGATGTGGTCGACGAGAGCCGCTTCGCCAACGCGCTGGCCCTCGACTCGACCGGCCGCAATCTCAACCGCGTTATCGCGCCCGTCTCTGGGCGGCATCATGATCGCCATCAGTCCGACGATCGCGTTCTACGCCATCGCCGTCTTCTATCTCCTTGCCGCGCTGACACTGATCCGTCTGCCATCAGCCAAATCGGTGCAGGCGCGTTCGCGCAGCATCGTCGGCGACATGATGCTCGGGTTCCGTTATCTCCGTAACAGCAGCGCCCTGATGCTCCTGATCGGCATGGCCTTCGCGTTGGTGTTGCTGGGTGGCTCCTTCCAGCAGCTTCTGCCGGTCTTCCAGCTTGACGTACTGCACGTCGGGCCGACGGAGCTGGGTGTGATGTACACAGCCGTCGGGCTGGGCGCTGTCTTTGGTTCCCTGGCCGCCGTTTATGCCGCGGAGTCTCCCAACAAGCGCAAAATCCAGCTCGGAGCAGGTATCTCGGTGGGGGTCTTCCTCACGCTTTTTGCCTTCTCGACGTCCTACGCGCTGGCTCTCGTCTTCCTGGTCATCGTCGGCTTCATGACCGACGGCTACTTCACCATCAACCGCATCCTGGTCATGTACGAAACCGAAAAAGCCTTCTACGGTCGCGTGATGAGCGTCTACATGATGACCTGGTCCTTGATGCCCCTCTCGTTGGTGCCGATGGGGATTATGGTCGACCACGTCGGCGCGCCGATCACGGTCGGCATCGCTGGGCTGATTCTGGCGGCGTTCATCACTGGCGTGACCGCTTTCAGTCCCTACGTGCGGCGGCGCGACGAACCGGTGGCGGTGCCTGTCATAGGCGATTAGCTCGTCACAACAGCATGAGAAATACTGAAACGGTCGCCAGTTTGGCGGCCGTTGGTCGTTCCTGGCCTGAAGTGGGGTGAATGCTTAGCGGCGTGGCGCGCTGGCTGGGCTGGGTGCGTTTTCCAGAATGTGGCCCAGAATGCGGTGCAGGTCGGACAGCTCGGCGTTTGACAGCGACGACAGGGCCGCTTCGAGATAGGAGCGGGAGGCGCGCGAGATCTCGCCGGTCGCCTGACGCCCGCGCTCGGTCAGTTCCAGGCTAAGCCTGCGCCGGTCGCCCGGGTCATCCTTACGCAGCAACAGGTCCTGATCGACGAGCTTGTCGACCTGCTGACTGGCGGCCGATGCACTGATGCCCATCTGCTCCGCCAGCGTGCGCAGATCGATCCCCGGCTTCGCGCGTACCCGAAAGAGGATCCGCAACTGTGGGAAGTTGATCCCCATCTCCTCCCACACCTGGAGGCGCATCGGGTCGAGCAGGCGTGCCGCGCGCGAATAGCGAGTGATCGTCTCTTGCATCAAGTTGTCGTCTTCAACGCTCATGTCGCAATTGTACTCGTACACCGGGTTCAAATGCTGCAGGAACACTTAACCATTTACTCGTGTTGTAGGATTAAGTTCTTAGGAAGAAATCCCTTGGGAGGAGTACCGACAGGCATCATGAAGATTCAATCAGGGCGTTCGGAGGGCGCGACGGGGAGCGCGGCCAACGACGAGTCGGAGCAGGATGGATCGTCGAGCGACTCGGGCAGGTTTGCCCGCCTTTTCAATGGCCGGCTGAGTTCATTCAATTCACTCGCCATCCCGAATTTCCGCATCCTCTGGCTGGGCATGCTCTTCTCGATGGGCGCCATGCAGATGAACATCATCTCGCGTTCGTGGCTGGCCTATCACATCTCCGGTTCTGGCTTGGCGCTGGGGCTCGTCGCGCTTGGTCGTGGCGCCCCGCAACTCATCCTGGCACCGATCGGTGGCGCCGCCGCCGACCGATTCGACAAGCGCAAGCTGCTCATCATCTCGCAGTTCTCCCTGGTCGTCCTCTCCCTGGTCAATGCCCTTCTGGTGCAGCTACACGTGATCCAGATCTGGCAGCTGGTGGTGATCGGATTCGTACAGGGGATCATCTTCCCGTTCACCATGCCGACGCGCACCGCCTACATCTCCGACATTGTGGAAGAAGATCGCTTCTCGAACGCATTGGCGCTCGATTCGACGGGGCGCAATCTCAATCGGGTGGTGGCGCCGTCGCTGGGCGGACTGCTCATCGCGGTGAGTCCGACACTGGCCTTCTACGCCATCGCCATCTTCTATGCGTTAGCCGGCCTGACCCTGCTGCGTCTGCCTTCGGCGAAGTCGGTGCAGGCACGCTCCCGCGGCATCATGAACGACATGATGGTCGGGTTCCGTTATCTGCGCGATAACTCGACCTTGATGCTCCTGATCGGGATGGCCTTCGTGCTGATCTTGCTGGGACGTCCATTCCAGCAGCTCTTGCCGGTCTTCCAGATGGACGTCTTGCATGTCGGGCCTACCGCGCTGGGCGTGATGTACACCGCCGTTGGCGTTGGTGCCGTCTTTGGCTCTCTGGCCGCGGTCTGGGCGGCGGAATCGCCGAACAAACGCATGATCCAGCTTGGAGCCGGAGTTGCCATCGGCGTGAGCCTGGCGCTCTTCGCCTTCTCGACCAGCCTGGTGATGGCGCTCCTCTTCCTGGTGGTCGTCGGCTTTATGACCGACGGGTATTTCACCATCAACCGCATTCTGGTGATGATCGAGACCGACAAGGCGTTCTACGGACGGGTCATGAGCATCTACATGATGACCTGGTCACTCATGCCGATCTCCCTTGTGCCGATGGGGCTCATGGTCGATCGGGTCGGCGCGCCGATCACGGTCGGCATCGCTGGATTGATGTTGGCGGCTTTTGTGACCGGGATCACCATCTTCAGCCCGGAGATCAGACGACGAGAGAAGCCTGTTCCGTCACCTGCCGCCTCAGACTAGTGCCTCATTCGTTGCGTCGTGGCGTCCTAGCCGCTAGGCTTGAGCGCGATCCTCTCTTGGATCGACCGTTCGCCGCTTATAGCGATGCATCGAGGCAGCCGCGCGATGAACGCCAACAGTCCGCAGTCCGGCGATCTCGCGATTTCGTTCGATAGCACGGCATTTCGTTGGCCGTTTCGCCACTACCAGAAGCTGGCGCTGGACGGCTACGAACGCGGTCGTGTCACCGACTCCCACCGCTCGTACATCGTCATGCCACCCGGTGCCGGAAAGACGGCGGTGGGTCTGGAGATTGCGCGGCGACGCGCTTGCCGCACGTTGGTTCTGGCGCCGAACACGGCAGTCCAGGCGCAGTGGCTGCGGCAGTGGGAAGATTTCCAGCCGCACACCGTCGATGCCAGCGCCGAAGTCGACCTCTCCTCGCCGCTGACCATCCTCACGTATCAATCGATCTGCAACATCAATAGCGACGACCAGGATCTGGAGGAGCAGGCCCGCGCGCTGTGGCGCGACGAATTACAGCGCGAATCAGGCATGACTACCGACGAGGCTGAGCGCAAGATCGACCAGCTGGCCTCGGCTCGGACACGGCAATATGAAGATGCCATGTCGGGCTTCCGGCGCCAGCTACGCACCGAGGTCGTCAAGTCGGGCGACGCGGACGACCTCCTTGGTCTGCTTCACCCCAACGGCCGCGCCATTATCGAGCGCATGAAGCAATCGGGCCCGTGGACGCTGGTTCTCGACGAATGCCATCACCTGCTGCAGATGTGGGGAACGCTGGTGCGCGCGATCGTGCAGGAGATTGGCGACGAGACATTCGTCGTCGGTCTGACCGCCACTCCGCCCGGCGATATGGATGCGCGCGAGGCGGCGCTTTATCGCGACATCTTTGGCCAGACCGATTTCGAGGTGCCGACACCGGCGGTGGTCAAGGAGGGAGACCTGGCGCCGTACCAGGAGTTGGTCTTCCTGACTCAACCACTCGAGCATGAGGCGGCGTACATCGCCGCGCAACACGAACGTTTTGAGGAACTGCTGACCCGGCTGATGGATCCTGATTTCGCCGCCGTAGCATTCATCGATTGGCTGCGTACCCGCGTGGTCGAGCGCAAGGGGACGCAACGGCGCGCAGGTCAGCTGGGCTCGCTTCGAGCGGGACGAGCCCGATCTGGCGCAGGCGGCGCTCCGTTTCTTCTGGGAGAAACAGATCGAGCTACCGGAAGGGGCGCGTCTCGGAGAGCGCCAGCGACAGTCTCCAACGGCGGATGATTGGGTGGCGTTGATCGGCGATTACTGCACCGGTTACTTGCGCAACAGCGGCGACGAGCGGGACGCGCGTGCCTGGCAGGAGATCCGGCATGCGTTGCCGTCCCTTGGCTACGTCCTGTCGCGTCGCGGCATCCGCTCCTACGTCTCGCCGGTCGATCGAGTCCTCTCCTTGTCGGGCAGCAAGGCGGTCGCGGCCATGTCGATTCTGGAGGAGGAGCAGGCCACGCTCGGCACTCAATTGCGAGCGCTGATCCTCTGCGATTACGAGCGGGCGGGCAGCGACGTGCTGGCCAAGCTGCGCGGAGTGCTCGATCCGCAAGCGGGAAGCGCGAGCCTCCTGCTGCGGCAGCTCATTTCCAGCCAGAGCGTGGCGCGTCTCGATCCGTTGCTCGTCACTGGTCGTACCGTGGCTTGCTCGCGAGCCACCGCAGCGAATTTGCTCCCCTGGATCGAACAACAGGTATCCGATCTGTCGGGGTCGCTGACGACCTCATCCCTCTTTGAGCCGGCCGGCAACGAGGATGATCAGCAATGGGAGGACGTGGTTGTCGTTCGACCGCAGCACTCCTGGTGGAGACCGCGCAATTACGTCCCGCTCCTGACGCGCTACTTCGAGGAGGGGCAGTCGAACGTGCTGGTGGGCACGCGCGGGTTGCTCGGGGAGGGCTGGGACGCCAAGCGCATCAACGTGCTTCTCGATCTGACTGCCGCCAGCACGAGCACGTCGGTGCATCAGATGCGTGGCCGCTCACTGCGGCTCGACCCAAATCTGCCACGAAAAGTGGCCAACAATTGGGACGTGGTCTGCGTCGATCCGGAGCATCCAAAGGGGACAGCCGACTACGACCGTTTCGTGCGCAAGCACCGCAACTACTTCGCGCCGACGCCGACCGGCGAGATCGAATCAGGCGTCTCCCACGTGCATCCGTCCCTCTCACCGTACGGTCCGCCCGCGTCCGCTGAATTTGGCGGTCTGAACGTCGCCATGCTTGGCCGGGCAACGGACCGGGAGACCGCGTATCAGCTGTGGCGGATCGGTCAGCCGTACGAGAACGCCGAGCTCCACACCGTGCGCATCAAAGTCGGACACTCGCTCGGTCTGCCAAACCGGCGTCTGCTGCGCCATGAATCGGGCGCTGGTCAAGGACTGCGATGGCGCGTCTATGGCGTGCTGGCGGCGGCAGGAATCGCGGGCGTGGGAGTCGGGCTCGCCGGTCCAGACCTACTCGGCGCGGCTGGAGGGCTTGCGGTGGCCGGTGGCGGCGGTCTCTGGGTGAGTCGGTCGTTCCAGAGCGCTGTGAGCCGGGTGGCGCCATCGGATGCACTCGAGGATCTGGCGTCGGCCGTTGCGCAAGCGCTGGCCGCGACCGGCGGTATCTCGGACAAGCTCGGTCCCGATTCGGTTCGCCTGGTGGTGCAGTCCGACGGCTACTATCGTTGCCTGCTCGACGGCGCCAGCGCTGACGAGAGTGCGCTCTTTGCTGAATCGATGGACGAACTCCTCTCCCCGCTTGCGGCGCCTCGTTACATCATCCCGCGCTACGTGATGGCGCCCCCCAAGTCTCTGCTGCACAGCGCCCTGCTGGCCGCGCGACTCTCGATGGGGAAGCGTCGCGGCTCGTCGGTCGTCTATCATGCCGTGCCGGCCTGGTTGGCGGCCAACAAGGAGCGGGCAACGGCGTTTGGGAAATCCTGGAACCGCTTCGTCAGCGCCGGTGATCCGCTCTACTGGAAAGATCCTGAAGCGCAGGCGATCCTGGCCGCTCAACATGGTGAGGACCCCTTCGAGATCACCACGCAGATGCGCGCTCTCTGGCGCTGAGCGCGGCCGGATTTCCCCTTCTTTCCTTCCCGAATTAATCGAAGGTACTGGGAAGACCGAACCGATTGGCACTCCCATTGGTCCCGAGAGTATTTTGGACCGCTGGTCGATAGTGGCCGAGCCTCGCTACTCATACACTAGAAGCACGGGGAAACTCGATCTCTAGTTATTCAGGTCTTTTGATCTTTGCTCATCGATCACTTGAACGGGAGGGGGAACCACAAATGCAGGACACCAAACGGATCGTCGCCGAGCACATTTTGCAGGTGTTACTTGCGGCGACGGTACTCCTCACGCTGGCGTTCGTGTTGCTCGGCCCACATCCGGTCGGCGCGATCGGGTAGCTGGCTCGTCACGGCCGGAGCTACTCCCCAGTCGTCTTCGGCACGGACGGAGCAACACGAATAGAGACGACGGCCCGGGCGCTCGTCCGGGCCGCATGCCATGAGCACATTGACCACCGTGTGTGCTAATCATGGTGAAATTGATCCCCTCAGCCATTCGAATGCGCAATTCGATAACCATCCCCATTGACGGCAGAGTCGAAATCTGCTAGTTTCGCATCCTGCACAGAGACCGGTCAACCAATGCCCGGGCGCAGAGTGTCAATACTGGGGAATGACCCGATTGCTCGCATCCTTATCTACGGAGTCCGCGTACTAACAATAGGGTCGACGCTGACCTCACTTGGTCGTGCGACGGTGGGCGAGATCAGTAGTGTGCGAGCGATTGTTCGTCGTCATTGCGTGCCGACGATCATTTGCCCTGGCAGAAGTTGGTGTGCCGGTGCGTCAGTTCTGCCGTGCCCGCATCTTTGATGCCGAATCGGAGGTAGATGAAGACGCCGTGCCTGCGGTGATTGGATGTTCGGCAAAGATGCGATCACCGACGGATCGCTACCGGCCACGAGCAATGGTGAACGCTCATGGTGGATCGGCCGGTTGACGAGGAGGAGTGCACTCGCGTCAGGTGGCGAGAGCTCAACGCAAACGTGGTTTGTTCTTGGGGACCTAGAAGTGGGATCGCGGATAGGTATGTCGCGACCACGTCTTGATGAGGAAGGTGATTGTTCGAATGAGTGATAACGACCGCTTGGAACATCTTCGGCAACGTCTGATGGCGGGAAATATCAGCCGTCGTGACTTCGTCAAGCGCACCGCGGCGCTCGGCGTCGGTGCAACGGCGATTACCGGCATCCTGGCCGCATGCGGGAGCAGCAACAAATCGACCCCAACGACGGCTTCCGGCGGCGGAGCTGGAGCGACGACTCCAACCACAGCCATTACGGTCAACCAGAATGCCTCGCCCTCATCCAGCCCGGCTGCGCAGGGCACGACGGCTCCGCTCGGCAAGGCAGGCGGCTCGGTCACACTGGTGCGCGGCGCGGACTCAGACAACCTCGATCCGGTGACCAACGACGGCAACATCAACATCTGGGTCTTCATGAGCATCTACGACCAGTTGATCCGGGTCGCCAACAATGGCCTCGACCTCGCACCGAGCCTGGCCGAGAAATGGGACACGTCGGCTGACGGCATGACGTTCACGTTCCACCTGCGCTCGGGCGTCAAGTTCTCCGACGGCTCCGACATGACGACCGACGACATCATCTACTCGCTCAAACGCGCTCAAACCCAGACGGGTGATGGCGACTGGACGTTCACGCTGGCACAGGTCAAGGACATCACCGCGCCGGACGCTAACACCATCGTGATCACCTTGAGCCAAGCATGGGCGCCGTTCTTGGCTGACATCTCGATGTTCAACTCGAGCATCATCTCGAAGGCCTTTGCCGATAAAGTCGGTGAAGCCAACCTGACCCAGCAGTGCATGGGAACCGGGCCGTTCGCGCTCAAGGCGTGGAACAAGGCTCAGAACATCATCCTGGTCAAGAACGAGCATTACTGGCAGGACGGCCTGCCGTTGGTCGACCAGATTACCCTCAACGTCGTGCCCGACAGCAACAGCCGCCTGCTTCAGGTCAAAGGCGGTCAGGTTGACGGCGACATCGGTCAGAACGACGTGCCACTCAGCTCAGTGGCCGACCTGAAGGCGCAGGCCGACTTGCAGGTGATCAACTTCACCTCGACCTACGTCAACTTCGTCATCATCAATTGCCGCACTGCGCCGCTCGACGACGTCAAGGTGCGCCAGGCGATGAACTACGCCACCGACAAGGAATCGCTGATCAAGACGATCCTCTACGGCCAGGCGGACGTCTCCAACAGCTTCATGCCGAACGGTGCACTTTTCTGGAACAAGGACCAGAAGGGCTACCCGTACGACATCGACATGGCCAAGACCCTGATCTCTCAGTCGAATTCGCCCGGCGGGGTCAGCATCTCGATCGACATCGGTTCGGGCAGCCAGCTGGCGCAGCAGATCGCGACGGCGCTCAAGTCGATGTGGGAGCCCGCCGGCATCAAGCTCGACATCCAGCAGTACGAGCAGGCGGTGGCAACCGACCGTTACCGCAACAACCTGTTCCAGCTGCGGCTCTCGGGCTGGACCAACGACATCATCGACCCGGACGAGCTGGTCTCCTACGCCATCACGCCGGAGGTTAACCAGAACTACCACACTGGCTGGGTCAACCAGAAGGCGGTCGATCTGGCGCACCAGGGTGAGGCGGAGCTGGATCCAACGAAGCGCCAGGATATCTATTATCAGATCCAGCAGATCCACATGGATGACGCGCCATTCGTTTACCTCTACGTGCTGCCGTACATCGACGTGTTGAACAAGAAGATTCAAGGCTACTTCCACCACCCGATGGGTCAATACGACTTCACGCGCATGTCGGTATCGAGCTAAGTTCGTTGGAGAGCGGTTGGGCATCGCCCAACCGCTCCCTTGACTCGCTTCAACAGGAGGGGAGATCGAGCGTTGAACCGCGGCAAGTACATTCTCCGCCGCCTGGTGCAGATGATCCCGGTGCTCTTCGGCATCACACTCATCGTCTTCTTTATGGTCCATCTCATTCCCGGCAACCCGTATGCTGTCATGCTTGGTGACCGCGCCACAGATCAAATGGTTGCAGCAGCGACCCACCGTCTCGGGCTTGATAAGCCGCTTTACGTGCAGTACGGCTACTTCATGCGCAATCTCGCGGAGCTGAATCTGGGGCAGTCGATCAAGTACAGCGTGCCGGTCTCGTCACTCCTCTGGCCCCGGCTGCAGGTTTCGATGTCGGTCGCGGTGATGACGATTTTCCTGACTACCGTCATCTCGCTGCCGCTCGGGATCCTCTCGGCGCTGAAGAAGGACTCGATTCTTGACAACGTCGTGCGCTCGGGCCTGATGGTCACGATGGTGATGCCCTCCTTCTGGGTCGGCATCATGCTGATCATCCTGTTCGCTATTCGTCTGCACATCTTCCCAGTGGCTGGTTGGGGCCACGGATTCGGTCAGCACGTCTGGCACATCTTCCTGCCCGGTCTTACGATCAGTCTCGGCGTGGCGCCGATTCTGATTCGGACGCTGCGCAACAGCATCCTGGAGTCGTTCAACACGGATTACATCAAGACCGCCCGTTCCAAGGGGCTGCACGAGCGCAACGTGGTCGTAGGGCACGTGCTGCGCAACGCCTTGATGCCGTCAGTCACGCTCCTCGGCATCACCATGGGTGGGCTGATGGGTGGCACGGTGATCATGGAGAAGGTATTCGCGCTCCCCGGTGCAGGTGCGCTGCTGATCGACTCCGTCTCGGCAAGAGACTACCCGACGGTGCAGGCGGCAACGCTGGTCTTCGCATTGTTGGTGATCCTGGTCAATCTCGCGACTGACATCGTCTACTCATTCATTGACCCGAGGGTTAGCTATGATTAGTAAGGGTGAGGCAGATGCTCGGGGAACCGAGCGCATGGCAGCAGCCGCGCCGACGAGCGCCACGCTCGCCTCGATGGCCTACGAGTCGCGTCGGCCGCCCCGCTGGCGCCGGATCGTCCGATCCCGCAATCTCATGCTCGGCCTGGGGATACTGCTGATATTGGTCCTGGTCGCATTCCTGGCTCCGATCCTTTCGCCCTATAATCCTCAGCACCAGGACTACAGCATCACGCTGCTGTCGCCACAGTTGGCCCATCCCTTCGGCACCGACGAGTTTGGTCGTGACATCCTGACGCGCGTCATGTATGGCACGCGGATCGACCTCAAGGTCGGCGTCATCAGCGTGATCTCGCCGTTCATCATCGGCATCTTGCTTGGCTCGTTGGCCGCCTATTTCGGTGGCTGGGTCGACTCCATCGTGATGCGTCTGGTCGACGTCGTGCAGGCCTTCCCCTTCATCGTGTTGGTCATCGCGATCGTCGCGATCCTCGGCCCTGGCCTGAACAACATGTTCATCGCGGTGGCAGCCACGGCCTGGATCGTCTATGCCAGGTTGATACGCAGCGAAATTCTGGTGCAGAAACAGCAGGAGTATGTCATCGCCGCTCAAGCAATGGGCGGATCGAATTGGCGCGTGATCGTCCGGCACCTGATGCCGAACACGATCACCACCTGCATCATCTACTCGATGGCCGACATCGCCCTCTACATCTTGCTGGCCGCCTCACTCAGCTTCCTCGGCCTCGGTGCCAAACCACCCTCACCGGAATGGGGCGCGATGATCACCGAGGGGCAGAGCTACATCACCACCGCCTGGTGGATGAGCGCGCTCCCCGGATTCGCCATCATCGTCACGGGCATCGGTCTCAGCTTCGTCGGCGACGGGCTTTCCGACCTGTTGCGACCGGCAGGGAGATAGTTCGAGCGCAAGCTCCGAATGAGAACCACAAACGGCCCGCCCAATTGGGCGGGCCGTTGGGTGTGTGGTGTCAGAGTTCCGGCACGTCGACCGGGAGTTGCCCGCGAGGGGTGAGCCGTCCCGCCAGGGCGTCGATGGCGGCCTGCACGGCAGCCGTCTCGGCACCGTAGGTGCAGCCAATCGCCGAGGCTGACGAAAATGCTCCGAGCGGGTACGGACTACCCAGGCCGATGACCGATACGGGAATCTGCTCGCTCAATCGTCGCACCAACGCCACCTGGCCGGCGCTCGCGCCGCTGCTCGCCGGGTCGTACGGGCGAGCCAGGGAGACGCTGAGCAACGTCGCCCCGCGCGCATCTCCACGTTCGCTCAGCACACTGTCGATCTCTGAGTCGGATGGGTCGTCGCTGATTCGCAATAGTTTCGCGCCGGGCAGCGCTCCGGATCGAAGCAGACGAGCGACATCCTGAAAGATGCCGGAGCCGGTCGGCCGTCGGAAATCGGGCGCCAGGATCAGCCACGGAGCTCCGTCTGGCCGGGCGAGCTCGCCGCGGATCAAGGTGAAGGCCGCGTCCGCGATCCGCTGGGCCAGTTCGCGGTGCGCTGGGTCGGCGCAAACCCCGTCAGCCAATTCCTCGTCGACAACGCGCGAATCGAAGAGTTCGAGACCCTCCTTCGCGGCCAGGATACGTTCAACCGACGCGGTCAGCCGTTCTGAAGTGAGCCGCCCCGAACGCGCCGCGCTGAGCAACGCGGCGAAGCAGATCTCCGGCTGTGTCGTCAGGACGAGATCGGCTCCGGCCAACACCGCGCGCACCGAAGCCTCGCCCGGATCGTAGTTCCGCGCGATGGCGTACATGTCCATGGCGTCGGTCACGATCAGCCCGACAAATCCCATCTGGTCGCGCAGCAGCCCGGTCAGAACCGGCTGGCTGAGCGTGGCGGGTACGCCTGATGGATCGAGCGCGGGGAATCCGATGTGGGCCGTCATGATGCTGGCGATATCCTGTGCGATCGCCGCGCGGAACGGCGCCAGCTCGACTCGACGCATGCGCTCGAGATCGTGCGTCACCTGTGGCAGATCGAGATGGGTGTCGATCGAGGTGTCACCGTGGCCGGGGAAGTGTTTGGCGCAGGCGAGCACCCCCTCGCTCTGGCAACCGTCGATCCAGGCGCGTGCCAGGTCGCTGACCAGTTCGGGGTCGCCGCCAAAGGCGCGGATGTTGATGATCGGGTTTTTCGGATTGACATTGACATCCGCGACCGGTCCGAAAACGTGGTTGACTCCGACAGCGCGTGCCTCGATGGCCGTCACCCGTCCGTGCTCACGTGCCAAGTCCGTCGAGCGCGTCGCACCGAGGGCCATCAGCGTCGGCAGGTTGGTCGCTCCCGGGAGGAACCGTCCGGCACCAGCCTCGAAGTCGGCGCTCACCAACAGCGGAAGCGGCGATTGTCGCTGCAGGCGATTGACCAGCTGTGCTGTCTGTCTCGGGTCGTCGAAATCTGGCGCGTTGAGATAGATGCCGCCAATGTGCCCATTCTTGACCATGCGCTCGACGAGGTCGGGCTGCTGATAGTGCAGGGCGTAGCATAGCTGCCCGACCTTCTGCTCCAGCGTGCGGTCTCGATCCGGCTCGCTCGGCATGGCGTCCTCGTCCCAATCCGTTGATCAATCCAACTGCTGGGATGATCGCAATGGAGTGACCGGATGTACAGGTTGTTTCGACTCCGCCGTCGATTTAACCTTGACCGCACTGATGACAACGATTCAATGTCCCTTTGTCGATTTGGCGTTGCCTCGAGCGACTACCATACGACGACGGTATTGAAGGAAGGGCAACCCTCCTCAGCAAGATCAAAGGAGAGAAGCAATGCGAAAGATCATCGTATCGGAGTTCGTCACGCTGGATGGCGTGATGCAGGCGCCGGGCGGCAAGGATGAGGATACCGATGGCGGCTTTGAACACGGCGGCTGGACCTGGCCGTACTGGGATGATGCGATCGGTGCCCATTTTGGCCAGTTGATGAGTGAGTGCGACACCTTTCTTCTGGGGCGCAAGACCTGGCAGACCCACGGCGGGGCATTCGAGCCGCTGCCGGATGATGACCCAATGATGGGTCAGTTTAATCGTATGCCGAAATTCGTCGTCTCCAACACGCTCGACTCAGCCGATGCCTGGCGTAACTCGACGCTGATCAGCGGCGACGTGGTGGAACAGGTGCGACGCCTGAAAGAGCAGCCGGGGAAGAACATCGCTATCGACGGCAGCAGCGTTCTCATCCACACCCTGGCGCAGCATGGACTGATCGACGAGTACTACCTGCTCGTCTACCCGGTCGTGCTAGGCGGCGGCAAGAAAGTCTTTCCGGAAGGTGATCGCATCAACCTGAAGCTGGTCGACGCCAAGCCGCTCGGCTCCGGCGTCGTCCTGACGCACTATGAGGTCGAGAAAACGGAATAAGAAGGGCAAGTCGTAGTGGCGGGCGTCCCTGCCCGCCTCGATCGCCCGTACGGATTCCACACCGGCAGGCCACAACCACACCCAGGACCGTAGTGGCGGGCGTCCCTGCCCGCCTTCGTCATGCGATCCTGTGCGCGTTCGAATGTCCGGATCTGCAATGAGGATCGTGCGCGCCAGACATGTTGTGTGAGCGGGATTGGCAGACAAACACTGGTCTCTGCGACCGACCCACATTCGCAATTGACCGCGGTGCCGTCCGTCGGTGGTGCCGAATCGATATGCGCTCGTTCGCTCGACGAAGGCGGGCAGGGACGCCCGCCACTACATTGCCGGAGGCATTGAGAGGTCAAGGCGTGACCCAAGAGGCAGATGGAACGTCCTAGGCGGCACGGACAGCGTCCTTGAGGATGCTCTCGCGGAGTTGTGGCTTGATCGCGTCCTGGATTACGAGATCGACGTTGTGGCCAAGCAGCATGCAAAGATGTTCCTGAAGCCGAGCGACGGTGAAATACCCAACCGGATGTTCAAACTCGACCAGAATGTCGACATCACTATCGGGACGTGCGTCGTCCCTCGCGACGGAGCCGAACAGGGCAAGCGACTTGACTCCGTAGGTATGCCGGAGTTCTTCTTGGTGGCTGGCAAGGATGGCAAGTACGTCGTCTCGCCGCATTGGTATTCAGTTTCTCTCGTTCTCATCCAACATTCGTTGAAGTGATTCAACGAGTGGAGGAAGATTGGTGGTTGCCGTATCCCAAACGATTGTGACATCCATGCGAAAATACTCGTGAAGCAGCACGTTCCGCATCGCCTGCATTTTCTCCCAAGGGATGCTCGAATGCTGTTGTTTGACTTCAATTGGAATGGCGCGTGCTGCTTCCCCAATCACACCGAGAGCGAAACTGACGGCAAAAATGGTCCGAGTATCGTGAGCAAATTGTTCTGGCGTCATCCCCTGGATGAACTGCTGGGTCTCATCGATTCTCTGGAGAATATCTGCGACCCGCGCTCGCCAATCTCTAGTGGACATTGACGAGATCTCGCTGGACGCCCTGCTTCATCCAATCACTCAACGAGTTTGGCGTGGCCAGATCAACGTTAGTCGCTAGGATCTGTTCAAGAAATAACTGCAGATCAATGAATTCGAACAAACCCACCGGTCGCCGATCAAATTCAACCAGGATGTCCACATCACTGTCCGGTCCAGCTTCACCCCTTGCGACCGAGCCAAAGAGGGCAAGCGACTTGACTCCGTAGGTATGACGGAGTTCTTCTTGGTGGCTGGCCAGGATGGTAAGTACGTCGTCTCGCTGCATTGGTCGTCTCCGTTTGATAGTCACGTTTAGAGTGTAGCAGCAGCGAGAACTGAAGCGGGGTCCGAGTTCATCTCGGACCCCGTTTCGTACGTTGCTGGTGACGTCGCGAGCGACGCTACGAGCACCCCAGGCTATTGCCGCAGTTGAGATGAGCCTCTGCGGCTGATAGTAGCTGCCAGGTACAGCCCGAAGCTAAAGAGCGGCGTTGACTATTCCCGAGAGCCATTGGACAGAAGATGACGATAGTCTCCAACCCCGGCTTCGAGCAATCGCGCAACAATCTTTCTAAGCAGATGAATTACCGCCGAGAGCGATGAAACTGAGAGGCAACGAATTACTTCCCCCAGTCCGATTGCGAGATACCTAATGGATTGAGTATCTGCGTACAACCACACGACTCGCTCAAGCATCTCAGCAACGATGACAGGTTCTTTTTCAGCACGGAAAGCAAGTGCGTCCAATAATTCGTGGCCATCGTTCTCGGGACGAAGATAGTCAATTGTCAGGATCAGCCGTTCCTTAATTTCTGACAGCGGAATTTCAATATGCTTAATCCACTAGGAGAACGTAGACATTTCGTGACGATCAACCCCAACTGGGAGCGATCCAATTTCGATTACTCGATTTGCCCAGTACATGTTCATTTTATTCCATATCCGAGTTCGAAGATCCTCATTGCGTTGGTATTCCCACCCAAACCAGCGAACGATATGATCGCGATCAGCCTCGCTTGACTTGGAGATAACCAAACCCATTAAATCGTTCATACCGTAACCTTCAACGTCCCAAATCCAACCCACGGCGGTGTGATTCAGAAACAACTCAGCTAGAACCCGCTCGGTGAGGTGAGGTGGATGTTCCGTTGTGAAATCGTCAGTTACGCCTCTAAGTGCCGTTGCCAATGCACGCATGTTTCGAATTACAAATTTACGGCTAAATAGATATCCGCTTAGGAATGCTCTGCGAGTGGCGACACCCACTGGAGAGTCTCCACTAGGCATAAGCTTAGTCACGTTCGCCAAAACCCAATTTGGTTGGCAGTAATCAAGCAGACTGGCGGATTCTCCGAACGAATAGCGCATCTCTACCCCGCCCCACCCCTCGTTCAGGGCCTTTAATATCCAAGGTTGGGTGGCTGCCGGAATTTGCGCCGAATCTGTCTTGATTACCCATCGACGAATGTATCCGACGAAGGCCATGGCGGCGCATCCAGCCACGGAGTTCAGTTGGTGGCTTGTTAGATCGGATATGTCGGCGGAGTCAGCAAAGGGCGTGAAAAACTCATCCAACAGTGCAACTACTAAGTCAAATCCACGATCAAGGAGATCCGTGGGGATGCCGTATTCATCGTTTTCAAATGCATCAGCAAGAAGCCAGGCTATCATTTGTAGGTGGGAGTCTTCTGAGATGAGTCTCCTGGTAACTCGGGACTCGAGCGCTCGCTGGATCAATGACAGAAGCGGACTCCATGGGAAACGTACGTTCGATTTGAGTGCTTCTCGGTAGCCGCTAAAATAGGCATACGTGTGAGGAATGTCTTCCTCGCCAAACATATTGGCAAGTTCGCTGAGGCGTTCTGGGTATCTTTGCACAATTCCCTGCAGCCCACCCCATTTTCGGGATTCTCGAAGTTCGGATAGCAAGTACTGCAATCCGACGCCAAGACAGCGCTCTAAGTCTTCGACTGCTTCTTCCTCATCACCCCAAGAAACGAGTACTCTCAAACGATCGGAAGTTGTTAATGGCTCAGGTCTGCCCCACTCCTGACACGCCTCAGACCACCAATTCATTTCCTCAGGTGTTTGGTGGCTCTTCGGAAGAATGGCAAGAAACCTCCACCGAATTCTTTGTGTCTCCCGTCGCACTTCCTCGGCTGTGAAATTCTCGGCAGCTAACGAAAGGGGGCATTCTATATACTGATGGAATCGATCTTGATCGGCTATGGGCATTGATTCGAAACATGTCTGTAATATTGCAATAATTTCCTGGAAATAGTCGGCATCCTGTAAAATGCTCTCCGTCAGAATGGGGGTTCCGATGAGTTTCATCGATGCTGGGTTCTGGCTCAGAGCATAGAGCGCTACTCGACGCTCTAGTTCCGCGCCACTGAGCAGAACATGCTTGACTTCACGCGAAGCGCTGATTGGCTGTTTACGGAGCCACTCAGACAAGCTGTTTCGCAGTCCCTCAACTAAGAAGTTGAGTGCGCCGTTCCTACGGATATCGCTTTCGTCGCGTCCGTCAATTGAGCTGAAGAAGTATGAGGTGTGGTTCCGAAGTAGCGTAGAACCCTCAATTGCCGATCCAATTAGGGCGGAAAACACCTCGTATGTTTTCCGGGAACTCCGTTTCGAGAGACGGTGGATGACCGGTCTAAGTCGGTCCAATTCATAGTCATCCAAAGCCAGTCGAATGTCGTCAGTTGTCGGAATTTCCCGGAAGCTTGTGAGATGGCGGACTATGGCGACCGTATTAGCTGTGGAAAGGCTATTGGGGAATCGCAGTGCCATGGTCACCAGGTTGTGCCCGACAAAGATTTGCGGGGAAGGAGTACGCTCAAACCAGTTCAGAGCAATAGGAACAACTTGTTGAAGATAATTCGCAGGCAGTGCAGCACCAAGATCCGACAGAATATGATGTACATGCCAGTTATTTGTGGATTGCAACCGTGACGCGATTTCTACTACTGCGTCTGGCCGTGATGGAGCGATACGCTTCACATATGGGGCTGCAGCCCACGAAGTGATTCGGCGGGTTCGATTTGCCGCTTCCTTTGGTTCTGACACTGCGGTCAATAATCCCGCGTCTCGCAACGGCTCATACCACTCTTGAGAGACTACAATGCCAAGGAAGTGACGCGCCAAATCGGGATCATCTCTCATAAGCGATAACGCTCGTTCACATTCCTCTGTGGTGGGGCGCTCAAGTGCACCGAGTTTGTCTAACTCGTCAGCCCTATCGAGGAATGTGGCTTCAGATTCGCGTGGTTGAGCATCAAGTCGTAGCTGGTCAAGGATCGCTTCAAGTTTGGTGTGTGATGGATCCCACTCGTACCAAATTGGGCGGAGGTTCCATTTCGATCGCAGCCGTTCGGACTCAATCGAGACGGCTTCCTCAAGGGTGACACCGCTCTCGGTCATCTGGGCGAATTTGCCTCTGTTCCCATTCACGGCGAGGAACGCAAACGGCGACGTCAACATTGGATTGACAGCCGTGTGCCTCAACCGCCCAAACGCGTTCAAAATCGCTACTAAGTCTGGATCAGAGAGCGAACAGCCAATGAAAACCAAGTCCCCCGTAAATTGGTAGGAAAGTTCAAGCTTGGCGTGTCCGTTATCTGCATATCCGCGGGCATAGTCATCTTCACAGACAATCAGGTCGCTGCAATTGCTGGCAGTACGAGCGCAGCCATGGATGTAAACATACCGAGCATTCAAAGGCGCGAGGTTTGGGTAAACTGCAATATCTGCGTTCGAAGAGCGCTTCTTCGCGACGGCCATGAGGTATCCATCAAAATTTGTCGTTATTAGGCACCGAAAGCCGGAGATATCATCAATCACCCGGTACAGGCGAGGAATGTCAGTGCCGATCGCTCCAAGTTCTTGCTTGAAAATGGACAGAAACGATCTTCCTCCCAGGATTTCTCGGAACTTCATGAAGTCGATAGGAGCGTATTCAGCATCGAATGGACGCCTGTGAAACTCGGGAAATACCTTGACGACCTCCTCCTGTACAATACTGTGCAGCTCTCTCCAAAGTGGGCTATGGCCAGCAGATAATCCCGCCCCAATAAAGGCGGACGAATTCTTGTCTTTGAGAGCTCGCACCAACTCGGTGTAATTCTTCCCGGAAGCCTCGTCAAAGAACACGCAGTCCTCGCTCCAGATCGGTAGACTCATGTGATCAAAAAAAGCCGTGCAGATATAAGGCTGCACGGCTTTCTTATCAAGTTCCTTTTCGCCGCTTCGTCTACG
>CAWFHU010000004.1:0-239235 GCA_963815715.1 uncultured Chloroflexia bacterium
GGAGAGCGCTGGCTGATCGAAACCAAAGGTGCGGAGACCGTAGAAGTAGCGCACAAGGACCTCGCGGCGCGCCTTTGGTGTGAGAACGCCACGATGCTGACGGGCACGGCGTGGAACTATTTGAAGGTGCCCCAGACAGAATACAATCGCCTTCAGCCTGGGGCCTTTGAGGATTTGACCGTGTTGGGCGGGTGGTGAGGAAGAGATGACAGAACATGACAACCTGTCGGTCCATCAGGGTCCCTCCGAGAATGGTGCAGTTCTCCCAAGTGGGTCGTTTCCGGCGACTGCATCAGTCGCGCAGCGACACCCGTTCCGGCTTTCCTTTGGCGTCTTCTTCGCGTTCGTGCTGATGGCCCTTGTATTCCAGTTATTTCATCTGTATTACGTTGGGTGGGATGCTGCGAATCCTAAGACGAGTTCATTTCTTGCTGGGGGCAGTTCCGTCGAACTTGAAGGGATCAGTGTGAAACCCGTTGACAATTGGAATCCTGTTCGATTTGACGAACAGGCAAGCCAGTTTGACATCGCCACCCGGTTGGACGAGGTGAAACGTGGCTGTGAGTTTGGATATAAAATCGAAACCATCTCGGACCCTGGGCCTGATTTCGGGGATCTCGCAGCGCCGATCTTGTCACTAGAAATAACTGGCCAGCCACCTGGTACCTGTATGGAGTGGGGCGAAACACGTTCATTTGGCCCGGTGAACGTCGAGGTTACGTCTGTAGGTAATCTCAAGGGTGTTGCGGTGTGGCGTAATGTGGGGTGGTTCGTGCAGATACAGGAATTGCTTCCACCGATTGCTCTCACGGCAGCAGGTGCGTTCCTTGGCCTTGCGCTCGGGTTCTGGGGTATAAAGTCAAGGTGGCTGAATGGGTCAGAGGACCCAGTGAGCTAGATTTTTCGGGTTCCAGCAAGGTGTGGGGGACACGCCTATGGTGCGAGATCGCCACGATGCTGACCGGAAGCAACTGGCACTACCTGAAAGTCCTTCAGCCAGCGACATTTGAGGATTTGACGGTGCTGGATGTGGTAACCGCCTCGATCTGCCTGTGGGTTGGCCCTTCTGTCGGTTGCTGCGTGATATGGGCTCTGTGAACGAACGTCTTGCGGCTTTGGCGCTGATGGGGTATTCTAGTCAAGCTAGGACTAGAACGAATGTTCTAGATGGCTGGAGGGCGAACTGTGACATATTCGGTAAATCAAATCGCTGATTACTTCGTTTGGCGTGCAAATAGCGAGGCGGAGTTCGGTGAAAACATCACGAATTTGAAGCTTCAGAAGCTGGTTTACTATGCTCAGGGGTTCAGCCTCGCGCTAAATGACTATCCTCTTTTCAATGAGTCCATCAAGGCGTGGGCGCATCGTCCAGTAGTGCCCGGACTTTATTATCGTTTCCGCGATCGTGGCGCAAGCCCGATTGACACTCCCGTGGATTTCGACCTTGACTCCATAGATGCTGAAACTCAGGCCCTACTTGACGAGGTTTACGACGTTTACGGTCAATACTCTGCTTGGGGACTTAGAAACCTGACCCATGATGAGCCGCCCTGGAACGAAACGAAGACCGGCGACACGATCGATCTAGACAAGATGAAGGCCTACTTTTCAACACAGTTGAGTGATGCCTGATAAGCGGATAAAGCGTCCGCAATCAAGGGGCAGCGGACGCATTGAGCCTCCGCAGTTGCCCAGGGTCTCAACGAATCAAGAGACCCCTATCTTCTGCTTTCATCATCTCGTCGCCGGGTTCAGGATCTCCGACTGTCAACCAACTGACAAGGCCGACTTTGCTGAGCGATTACAGGAGCTGTGTCAGCTGAGTTGGGGTCAAATTCAGAGCACAAGCCGAAAGGGCCTTGGAACGGAAAAGATTAATCGGTCCAGTTTCAGGGTTAGCGTCCCAGGCTTTGTTACAGATGAAGTGAAGCTCTTGTCGTGCCATTTCGGTAAGGCTGCGCGCTTCGTCGGTTATCGCAAAGACTCTGTTTTTCATGTCATTTGGGTCGATCCAAACCACAGAGTCTATTGATCCCCAAGATCCATGTGCGAACCGCCTCACTGCAGCATATGCTGGGTAGGCCGTCGATGGATAGTTGCGCCCACTCTACGAGCGCCACCACTTGGCTCATGGCATGGTCCGCACTGACGGGAAGAGCCGGAAGGCCATGATCGCGAAGGCCAGCACGAGGACTGACCCCAATCGCGATGGTCAGCGGCACGCCGATGGCCGAGCCGACGCTTCCCATGACCATGGCCCCAAGCGGCATGAGCCCCATCGGGATGAGCGTGTAGACGCTCATGACGCGGCCCGCGCATCTCCTCCGGCACGTTCAGCTGTAACAGCGTGTTGGTGATCGCCATGAAGAGGGTCTGCGTGGCGCCGATCACCAGCAGCAGCGCGATCGACGGAACGAACCAGCGGGAGAGTGCGAAGAAGAAGAGCGTCACCGCGAAGACGAGCGTGATGATTAGGAGCGAGAGTGCCCTTGCGTCGCGAGCGGCCGAAGCGCCCCACGGTCACGCGCACCACCCAGTGCGCCGACGCCGGTCGCCGCCATCAGGAAGCCGTAGCCGCCCGCCCCACGGTGCAGCACGTTGCTGGCGAAGATCGGCATGAGCTGCATGTAGGGACGGCCCAGAAACGTCGGAATGCTCAGGACGGCCATCAGACCCCAAATACGTCGATCGGCCAGCATGAAGCGGAGGCCGCTGGTCAGGTTCTGCAAGATCGACTGCGGCGCTCGCGGAATCTGGGGGCGCGGACTGATGCGCCACAGCGCATAGACCACCGCGAAATAGCTCAACCCATTGATGAAGAACGCTCCCGAAGTCGAGATGACGGCGACCAGCACGCCGGCCACCGACGGACCGATGATGGCCGCCGAGTTCCAGGCCGCCGAATTGAGGCCGACTGCGCTGGCGATGTTCTCCTTGCCGACCAGATCGGGCACCAACGCCTGGCGCGCTGGGTTGTCGATCGCCATCACCACCGAACTGAGAAACGCGAGAAGTAGGATCTGCCAAACGGTGACGATGCCGGTCAGATCGAGCACACCCAGGATGATGGCCAGGAACGCGGCCGTCGACTGCGTGAAGAAGAGGAGCCTGCGCCGGTCGAGCCGGTCCGCCAGGACGCCACCAAAGAGGGTGATCGAAAGAGCCGGAATCGCGCGCACCAGCCCAACCAGACCGAGATAGAAGGCGGAGTCGGTCAGCTGCAGGATGAGCCAGCCCTGCGCCACCATCTGCATCCAGCTTCCGACGTTGGAGATGATGCTGCCGTACCAGAAGCGGCGGAAGTCTTGGACCGCCAGTGCGCCGCCGTTTGGGCGCAGGCGCACGCCGCGTGGGAGCGAGATGGCGGCGGCGGTCCGGTTCAAGGTGCGCCAGACGCCCACGGCCCGGTGAGTCATCGGGCGATGGACGGCGGAGCGCTGGAGCTCGTCAGACTCGGATTTCATGGATTCCCTTGGGTTGTGCGTCTCGTTCAGTGATCTGCATCACGCTGCTCGGCCTCATCGACACCGACGAATCCGTTAACGATGAGATCGAGCAGTCGTCGCAGCCGTTCGTCCTGAACCCGGTCGCGCGCACCGAGCTCGAACGATTCGATGCGCAAATCGGGGATGTCGCGTGCGTATTCATGCGCTTGCAGCAGCGCCTCGAGCTTGTCGATTTGTCGCACGAGACGTGCTTCCGGTGTGCAGCCTCGCTCGTATTCTTCCCAGGCGTCGACGATCAGGCGACGTGTCGCTTCGTCGAGTCCGGCGGTCATATTGCCGAGCGCCTGCTCCTCAGCTTCGCGCTTGGCGCGGTCGGCCGATTCGGAATAGGTGGGTCGACTGCGGAAGAGCCGATCCCGATCGACTGATTCGTCCGCCAATGTCTCGTCGAACGGCGTAATGTCGCCGACGATCGCCTCGGGCAGGTCATGGCAGAGGGCGATAATCAGCGCGCGTTGCACGTCGATGTTCGGTTCGTCGTGGCCGAGCAGCATGACCATCAGCGCGACGCGAAAACTGTGCCCGGCGACCGATTCGGGCTCAGGCACATCCAGGTGCAGCCAACCTTGTCTGGGTAGACGTTTGAGCGCTCCGGCCACATGCACGAGCCGCAGCAACGCTCCGTCAGTGCCGGACATCATTCACCTACCCAGACCAACCACTTGAGATTGACGAACCTCAGTCTCGCGCCTTGGTCGTATTGCGCAACGTTCCGATTCCTTCGACTTCGACCTCGATCGTGTCACCAGGCTTCATTGGGCTGACGCCTTCGGGGGTGCCAGTCATGATGACGTCGCCAGGCAGGAGCGTCATGACCTCGGAGATGAAGCTGACCAGGAACGCGGGCTTGAAGATCAAATTGCTGGTGTTGCTGCTCTGCTTCACCTCACCGTTGAGCCGCCCCTGGATCGAAATGTTGCTGGTGTCGAGGTCGGTCTCGATCACGGGACCAAGCGGACAGAAGGTGTCGAAACCCTTGGCGCGGACCCACTGGCCGTCCTTACGCTGGAAGACGCGATGGCTCACGTCGTTGCCACAGGTGTAGCCCAGCACATAATCGAGCGCTTCATCCTCCGCGACGCGTGAGGCCTTCTTGCCCATGACGATGCAAAGCTCGGCCTCGTGATCGATGCGATCGCCTTCCGGAAGCTCGATGGCGCCGCCGTGCCCGAGCAGGGCGGTCTGCGGCTTCATGAAGAGGACCGGCTCAGTCGGAATCTGTCGCGTGGGATCGTTCTCGGTGACGTGCAGCGCGTAGTTGAGACCGACCGCCACGATCTTGCTCGGCTCGACCGGCGGAAGGATGGTGAGAGAGTCCATCGCGCCTGCGCGTTCACCCTTCGTCAGGCCCTCGAACAGATCACCTTCGGCCCGGTAGACGGTGCCATCCTCAACGATGCCAAATGCAGGCGAACCGTTATCGACAAAACGACAAATCTTCATCGTGCCTTCCCACCCTTCTTGTCTGGAGGTTTGTTTCGATCGCGCCCTTATCCGACCGGCTCGAGGTATCGTAGCAGAGATCGCTGGAGTGGGAGGACATAGGACGGTGTGGCAATGCAGATCACGCGACGCTCGACAGAATCGATCACTGGTGTCTCAAACCTGGCCGTCGACGTTCTGAGCATCCCGAACAACCAGCTGGACGGGATCGAGGCGATGCGTATGTAAAAGGAAGATGCGCCCGCGTTCCAAAAATGACGTCGGCTCGCTCGTCGACTACCCGGGACTAACCACTTCCTCTCTAAACCTCCCTCTATATGGTTGTACACGAAATTTCCTGGTACCCATCCGACGTTCGCGCTGGGCTCAAGCCGCGCGCTGATCTTTGCGAAGCCCGGTGATGGTGATTGACGAATTGGATCGGTAATCGTTCCGCCTGCGCACGGGGCTGAAGCCGCCGTGCTGACCTTTGCGAAGCCCGCTCAAGCGGGCTGATATTCTACTGTTTGAGTACATTCGCTGTGTTCGATGAACTCATTTGGTAACATCCTAACCTGCTTCAGCAGGTTTCGCTAAGTTCAGCGCTGCGGCTTTAGCCCAGCGTGAGCGTGGACACATGTCCCAACTATTTCATCAAACGCCATCAACGCTCTGAACCTACCCGCATCCTTGGGTGGGCAGACCCCCTGTGGCTGCCCTTCGTCCGCAGACCGAGGAGCCGTACCCCGATATCCGGTCATACGTGCATGGCCCGGATTGACTGAGACGCTTGCCTCGTTCCGGCCGGGGCAGCGCGTCATGGCGTGAGCTCCCAATCTCCAGTTCGTTGCTCATCACTGGCATTCCGTTCGCTACTTCGCTATTCTCTGGACACGAAGATCAGCACGACCTCACGATGAAAGTACCGACGGAATGCACGTCATCACCGCCGACCGGATCTTCCGGTGGCGAGCCACACAGCACGCAGAGACACACACCGCACCACTGTCCTGAGATCTTTCGGCGCGGACGGACAGTGGGAGCGGGCGCCGCCTGACGGAGCCCCTCCACGCACTTCCAGTGGAGGCTGATTAGTGCATTCCCGAGACGGCATGAGCAGTGCCAATATCCGCCGTAGCGTGCGGCGCTTCTTCCTCTTTCAGATCTCGACCGAGATGCGCTTTGATAGCGCGATCTGGATCATCTACCTGCAGAGCCGTGGACTCAGTCTGGCGCAGGTCGGTCTGGCTGAAGCGGCCTTTCATATGGCGCCGCTGCTGATCGAGCTCCCGTCGGGCTCGTTTGCGGACCTGATCGGTCGGCGCTGGTCGCTGGCCACCGGGTCGGTGCTCGTCGCCGTTTCGTCGGCGCTCCTCTGGTCGGCCCATTCGTTACCGATCGCCATGATCGCCCTCTTCCTTCAAGGTGCGTCGTTCAGCTTTCGCTCGGGGGCCGATCAGGCCTACCTCTTCGACACGCTCAGCCTGCAGGTCGATGGACAACGCAGCTATCCGAGCCTGTTGGGTCGCTTGCTCGGGGTCATGTATCTGGTTGGGGCGGGAGCGGCCTGGATCGGCGCGGCGGTCTCGGAGATCAACTATGGCATCACCTTCGGATTGGCCATGGCGGTCGGCCTTGGTGGCGCCTGGCTGGCGGTCGGTCTACTCGAGGCGCCGCGAACGCGTGAATCCGCCGTCGAGCGGACACGTCACGAATCGATCCGTGCTCACATCGTCGAAACGCGCGATACGCTGCGTGGCAGCACCATCCTGTCGCTCATGCTGGCCTTCTCGGCCGTCTATTGGGTCGCGGCCACGGTCAGCCATCTGTATCTGCAGGCGGCCTTCGCCGATCGCGGGCTGTCGAACAGCCGTATCGGACTGGTGATCGCGGCAACCGGACTTGTGAACGCGGCTGGTGCCTCGTTGGCGGGTCGTGTGGCGGGTCGCGGTTCGTTCGCGTTGCACATGACCTTGCTGGTCGCGGTGAGCGGAGTGGGGTTGATCGGCACCGGGCTAAGCGGTCTCGGCATCGCCATCGCGGCATATCTGGTTGCCAATTTGGCCTCGGGGCTCATCGAGCCGCTCATTTCGAACTGGTTCAACGAGCGTCTGACATCGGCCAGGAGGGCCACGATCCTCTCGGTCGAATCGTGGCTCTTCTCACTGACGATGATCTTTGCCTTCCCGGCCTCGGGTTGGTTTGCCGAACGCGTCGGCTGGAGCGCGCTCTATTCCGTGTGCGGCGGCGTCACACTCGTTTCTCGCCGTGGTGATTCTGGCAGGATGGCAGTTGCGCCCACGTTTCGCGTAGGGGAGCCGGGTATCCGCGAAGCGGGTGTTGTGCTCCCGAAACGGCCAACTCCTACATGCGTTCTTTCTCACGTGTCAGGGGTCGGTTAGACGCACATCCGCGTTCTGCGGCACTGTATCAACAGCGGGAGCACACGAGGTGCTCCCCTACGAACCGTGTGTGAAATGTGCCCTAGCATGCCGCGCGGATGAGATCGGCCAGAACGGCGATGCCCTTCTCGATCTGCGCTTCATCGGCAAACGAATAGGAGAGACGCAGCGTCCCGTCGCCGCCACCGTGGAAGTGGCAGGCCGTTCCGGGCAGGAACTCGACGCCCTGCTCGCGCGCTGCCGCTCCGAGACTGGTCGCACTCATGCCCTGCGGTAGGTCGACCCAGATGAAGAATCCGCCGTCCGGATCGGTCCAGTTGACGCCCTCCGGCATGTTGGCGATGAGCGCCTTGATCATGGCGTCGTGGCGACTGGCGTAGATGGCCGTCAGCTCGGTGACATGCTCGACCAGCGTGCCGCTGGCGCAGAACTCCGCCGCCACCGCGCCCGCGAAGGGACTGGTGCCGCCTTCGGACTTGAGCGCCGCGATGGTCTCGATCAGCTGTGGCGACGCGACCACCCACCCGAGCCGAACGCCTGCCGCCATGATCTTCGAAAAGGTGCTCAAGTACGTGACAAGTCCGCGGTCGTCGAGGCTGTAGATGGTAGGGACACGTTCGCCGCGGTAACGCAGGTCGGAGTAGGCATCGTCCTCGACCACCACGAAGCCGTACTGGTGAGCGAGCTCGACGATGCGGCGTCGGCGATCGAGTGGCGTGGTGACGCCGGTCGGATTCTGGAAATTGGGGATCGTGTAGAAGATCTTGGCCTGGCGGCCCGCATCGGACAGCCGCTTCAGCGCGCTCTCCAGCGCATCGACGTCGGTCCCCTGCGCATCCAGCGGCACGGTCACGACCTCGGCCCCGGCCGCGCGAAATGTCTGCACCGCGCCGGACCAGGTTGGCTCTTCGCTGATGATCACGTCGCCGGGGTCGCACAGCGCCTGAACCAGGAGATCGAGTCCCTGCGATGCGCCATTGGTGATCAGCAGATTCTCAACCGAGGCTTCGATTCCCTGATCGCGGCGCAGCTTGATGAGCAGCTCGTCGACCAGTCGACCATAGCCGCGCGAGGCGCCGTATTGCAGCACCCACTCCCCGTCACGCTCCAGCGCCAGGCGGGTCGCCTCGATCACATCCCCTTTCGGCAAGCTGGCGGGATCCGGAAAGCCGGCAAGAAACGAGATATACGAGGCAGATCGTCGCGGATCGCCCATGCGAGCCGGTCCGGTCCGCTTGACGCGGGCACTGAACAGTTCTTCAACGGAGTGACTGAGTGACTCGGACACGTGGGCTCCCTTCGAGCGGTTCGCGACGTGATGGGTGCTAAGTGGACTATGGCGCGCTATTGTACCGCCTCTCGGGCTGCAAATTGCGTCTGTCTCTTCGGTTAAAGAGGGTTTGTATAATCGAGTCTGGCGCGTACCGGAGGTCAGACGGCCCACATTGAATCGGTCCTCGCGCCCGTTTCACGCCGATGCGCACAGGCATTCGAGAAGAGAGACAGAGTTTGGACGAGTCGCGCGACATATTCGACATGACCATCATCGGCGGCGGTCCCGTGGGGCTCTTCGCCGCCTTTTACGCCGGGATGCGTGGGCTGCGCACCAAGATCATCGACAGTCTCGAGGAGCTCGGTGGACAGCTCATCGCCGTCTATCCTGAGAAATACATCTACGATGTGGCTGGATTCCCGAAGATTCTGGCCAAGGATTACGTGCGGGAGGCGGTCCAACAGGGACTCTCGACCGGCGCGGTCGCAGCGCTCAACGAAGAGGTCCGCGAGCTCGACCATTTCGAAGCGGACAATCTGATTCGATTGGCGACCAACCGAGCCGAGCACTGGACGCGCACCGTCCTCATCTGTGCCGGAGTCGGGGCCTTCGAACCGAAGCGTCTGGAGGCACCCGGCGTCGAGGATTTCCTGGGCAACGGCGTCCATTATTTCGTGCGCAACCTCGAGCAGTTCCGCGATCGGAACGTGGTCATCGTCGGCGGAGGCGATTCCGCGGTCGACTGGGCGCTCATGCTCGAGCCGATCGCCAACGATGTGACGGTGATCCACCGCAGCAAGTTCCGGGCACATGAGCGTTCAATTCAGGATCTCGAGAGCTCGAACGCCAAGCTCTTCTACCCCTTTTACGAAGTGAAGGAAGTGCGGGGCAATTCGCGGCTCGAGGAGGTCCATTTCCACCAATCTCGAACCGGTGAAGAGCACATCGTGCCGGCACACGAACTGATCGTCGCCATCGGGTTCTCGGGAAAGCTCGGTGAGCTGAAGGAGTGGGGCTTCACCATCGAGCGCAACACCATCGTCGTCGACCCTCTCACGATGGAGACCGGGCTGCCCGGAGTCTACGCGGCCGGCGACATCATCACGCACCCCGCCAAGTTCAAGCTGATCGCCACCGGGGCGGCGGAGGCGGTGATCGCCGTGAACAATGCCGTGACCCACATCGATCCTTCGGCCCGGCTCGATCCGGGGCATTCCACCAACATCATGGAGAAGCGGGCGCGAGCCGCCGGATCCTAACCCCCTTATGAGAAGCAGCATGGAGGGCGCGGCGCGAGCCGCGTCCTGCCGTCTGACCCCCTCACCCAAACCAGCATATGCTGATATCGTAATATCACTGAACTTAGCTACGATAGCCACAGCCTGATAAGGGAATATTGACATACGTTTCATGGCTGTGTTAGTCTACGCCAGCACCCATTCACCGATGCATACCTTCGTCAGCGGTACCGTACCCGGCGCTTCTGATGTTGAGTGGCAACACAAATTTAATACTCGATGCACCCATTCGAGTGAACCGTCCAGTAACGAGGAGGAGGGTTAAGTAATGGGCCAGTTCATCGCCAGACGGCTCATCTGGCTAATTCCGACGATCCTTGTGATGTCGCTACTGACGTTCGCGCTCATGCACTTAACGCCGGGCAGCCCACTACAGCCACTTGCGGCCAACGCCAATCCACTCCCGCCCGAAACACAAAAGAATCTTGCGCACTTCTGGGGCCTGGACAAACCGCTCTGGCAGCAGTTCGTGATCTACGTCTGGAAAGCACTGCACCTCGACTTCGGCACCTCGTACATCTATCGCACGCGTCAGGTGACTGATATCCTTCGCGGCGCGTTCCCTGTCTCGATGGAGCTCGGCGGCATGGCGATGGCTATCGCCATCATCATCGGGATTCCGCTGGGTATCCTGGCCGCGGTGAACCAGAACGGCCCGATCGACTACCTGTCCAGCTTCCTCGCCACGTTGGGTGTGGCCGTTCCGAACTTCGTCCTCTCCATCTTCTTCATCGTGATTTTCGTCATCGGCCTGCACATCCTTCCTGATACGGGAGGTTGGAACGGTCCGAAAGACTGGGTGATGCCCGCCTTCGCGCTTGGGCTTGGTCCGCTCGGCATTCTGGCGCGTTACACCCGCTCCAGCATGGTCGAAGTGCTGCGGCAAGACTATATACGCACCGCGCAGGCGAAGGGCCTGGCTGAAAGTCGGGTGGTGATTCGCCACGCGCTCAAGAACGGCCTCATCCCGCCGCTGACCATCATTGGACCGATGTTCGCCGCCATCGGAACCGGATCATTCTTCGTCGAAACCATCTTCCGTGTGCCGGGCATGGGCCGCTACTTCGTCGACAGCATGACCGCACGCGACTACCCGATGATCATGGCGGTGATCCTCCTGTATGGCGTCTTCCTATCGTTTATGAATCTGGCGGTGGACGTCGCATACGGCGTGGTCGATCCGCGCATTCGACTGAGCTAGGAGCACCTGATGGACGCACTCGATAACTCCCAGCCGACGGATGCAGCCACGAGCACTGAGACCGCGACGGCAAATCGGGCATCGATCCTTGGCGGAGCTGCCGCCCGGCGACACCGAACCCTGTGGCGTGACGCCTTCGCGCGCTTGATTCAGAATAGGTTGGCGCTGGCTGGCGGAATCATCGTCCTGTTGATCGCGCTGACAGCCATCTTCGCGCCGATCATCTCCCCCTACCCATACGACCAGCCGGACTTCGCTGCAATCAATCAGTTTCCCGGCGCCTCTGGCCACCTGCTTGGCACTGACGAGATCGGGCGCGACTTCCTGAGTCGCCTGATCTACGGGGCGCAGGTTTCGATGCTCGTCGGTCTTGGCGCTCAGTTCATCGTCTTCATCATCGGCGTACCGATCGGAGCCGTCTCCGGCTACGCGGCCGGCAGGGTCGACTCGATCTTGATGCGCTTCGTGGACGTGATGTATGCGTTCCCACAGTTGCTTTTCGTCATCCTGATCATGGCCTGGCGTGGCCCGGGATTGACGAATATCTTCATCGCCATTGGTATTACCGGCTGGGTCACGCTGGCCCGCCTCACGCGTGCAGAGTTCCTCTCCATGCGTGAGCGGGACTATATTCTTGCGGCGCGTGCCGCGGGAACCGGTCCTTGGCGGCTGATCACGCGCCACATGCTTCCGAATGCCCTCACACCGATTATCGTGGCGCTCACGTTCGGGGTGCCGCAGGCCATCTTCACCGAGGCCAGCCTCAGCTTCATCGGCGTCGGCATTCGCCCGCCGCGACCCAGCTGGGGTCAGATGGTCGGTCAGTACTTCGCGAACATTCAGTCCTACTGGTTCATGGCCGTTATTCCGGCGATCGCTATCGCGGTCGTGATGCTGACCTTCACCTTCTTCGGTGACGGTTTGCGCGACGCACTCGATCCCCGGATGCAACGGCGATAAGACGGCGTCAATGCAGACGAGCAGGGCTCCGTGAGGGGAGGTGGGCAGGTTCCGTCGTGGAATTGGTCGACATCCGTTGGATGAGCGTCATTCGTTGTGAGTGGCGCGAGGAGGAGATTAAATGGCGAATAAAAAATGGTGGGAAGATAAAGAGCAGCTGAGGTTGCTGGCCGATCGGTTCGATGCTATCAACGTCGACCGACGCGATTTCCTGAAGTACGTCGGTGCGGTGGGTGGAAGTTCGGCCATTGCGCTCGCTCTCGCGGCCTGCGGTAGCTCCAAGTCGACGCCGACAACGGCCGCGGCCTCAACCGCCACGTCGAGTAGCGGCGGGACCACGGCGACTTCGGCCGCGACGACGGCACCGACCACGGCCTCGGGCACACCGGCCGCGACGAGCGCGTCGACAGCGACGACTGCCTCGACGGCGACGTCGAGCGGTTCGGCGGACCTTGCCGCAGATCAGATCTTCACGTGGAACTACCCGCAGGAGCCGAACAGCTTTGACTTCAACAAAGACCTGTACTGCCAGGGCGCTGCCAATTGCTTTGCTCAGTTGACGCAGTTCGATGAGAACTACGCGGTGCAACCGGACATCGCTGAGAAATGGGAATCCAACGCCGACGCGTCCGAGTGGACTTTCCACCTGCGCGATTCCAAGTGGAGCAATGGCGATCCGGTCACCGCGCATGACTACGAGTATTCGTACAAACGACAGCTCGACCCGGCCACGGCAGCCCCGTACGCTGGCTTCCTCTACGACATCAAGAACGGCCAGGATTTCAACCTCGGCAAGAATGGTGTCACGATTGATCAGGTCGGTGTCAAGGCCACGGACGACAAGACGC
Organism: uncultured Chloroflexia bacterium; assembly: GCA_963815715.1. Classification (GTDB taxonomy): domain Bacteria; phylum Chloroflexota; class Chloroflexia; order Thermomicrobiales; family Thermomicrobiaceae; genus CALAGB01. The sequence goes on from CAWFHU010000004.1 coordinate 12,911, forward strand.
TGGTCATCACCTGCGAAGGTGGACGCGCCTACTTCCCGGTCCTCGCGGCGTACACGGCTGCAGCCCCTTCCTACCAGAAGGCGGTCGAGCAGTTCGGCGATAAGTGGACCGAGGCGGCAAACATCGTCTGCAACGGCCCGTTCATGCTGACCGATTGGAAGCACAATGAGAGCTTCACGCTCAAGCGAAATGACAATTACTGGAACGCCAGCACGATCACGCTGACGCAGCTCAATTGCCCGATCATCGACTCCACTGCCGAGTTCACCGCCTATCAGAACGGTGAAACCGACCTCGCGCTGCATGGCGCACTCGGCAACTTGAACAAGGTTCAGGGCGACTCGACGTTGAAGAACGAGTACCACAAGTACAATCTGTTCGGGACCTGGTATCTGGAGCCGAACATCAAGATGGCGCCGTTCGATACCAAGGAAGTCCGCCTGGCCATGGCGCATGCCGTCGATCGCGACACGATCGTCAACAACGTGCTGCATGGACTGGCGACAACGGCGTACAATCTGACGCCTCCTGGAATGCCGGGCTTCAACCCGAGCAAATACGAGGACTTCACCACCTACGATCCTGAAAAGGCCAAGTCGCTGCTTGCCGGAACCCCATACGAGGGCGGCAAGAACTGGCCGGCGATCACGATGACCCAGCGCAATAATGAAGGTGACGCTCCGGTCGCGGCCGGCGACGCCATCATCGCCATGCTCAAGCAGAACCTGGGCATGAACATCCAGCACGAGCTTGGCGACCCAAAGGACGTCTACAACCGGGCGTACGCGGGACGCATCCAGCTTATGTGGTGGCGCTGGTACATCGACTATCCGGACCCGAACGACGAGGAGTATCTGGTCTTCTACTCGCAGTTCCCAACCGGCGAGCGTAACACGTTCTCAGATCCGACGTTCGACAAGCTGGTATCGGATGCCGCGGGCGAGCCGGACCAGACCAAGCGCTTCCAGATGTACTGGGATGCTGACAAGATCCTCATCGAGAACGGCGCGGATATCTTCATCTACAACCCGTGGAATTACCTGCTGCTCAAGCCGTACGTGCTTGACATGCCGAAGGACAAGGATGGCAACTCGTGCCGAACTGGAACGTTTACGCGCGTATGGAGGATCATCTGAAGATCGCGAAGCACTAGGTCGCATAGCGATCGAGTTCATCGGCCCGCGTGGCGCAACGAGTCACGCGGGCCGGCACCAAGTGGGGTTACAGGGAGATTGACACACGATAAATGTCTGTCGGGCAGTGCAGGGTGCGGCCTGCCCGCATCTTTCCTCCTCGTTATCGGGCGAATGACTGGCGGCTCTGCTACCACCATTTGCCCGATTTTTGCGCGTGGGGAAGGTCGCCGCCTGAGCTTCGGCTCTAAATCAAATTGCAGATGGATTGCCCATTGGAACGAGAGCCGGACGTCATGAATGTCGCCCCTACGACGATTCTCCGTAGGGGCGACATTCATGACGCCCTTCGGATAACGTCTGCAGAAAAACGCTCCCCGGCCCTCGCTCATGGGCGACCGCGCTGATAAATGCCCTACTGAAGCGAGCAGCCGATGACGCGCTCGCCGGTCGGTGTGTCGCTGCCGGTTGGTCCCGGTTCGGTGGTGATGCCGAGCGTCTGATAGGACGTTAGGGCGTCGGGCGCCGCGATCATCACTGTGGCGCTGCCGGAGCTGTCGACCTTGAACAGACCCGCCGTGACGCGCGTGCTGCCATTCACCAGCCAGATCTGATACATCTCATTGCCGGAGTTGGCGGCAAATCCTTCACCACAAGCAACGCCTGGTTGGTTTGCGAGCCGATGTAGAGCGTTCCGTAGGCACTCGGCGCGTTGTCGGCCACCAGCGGGATCATGTGTGAGACACTCGCCAGCAGTTCGGTATCAACGGTCTGCTGCGTCTGTGCAGACTGCAGATTCCCCTGCGTCGTATTCAGATCGTGCCGCAGCAGCATAGCCCAGGCCAAAGCCCCAACGAACAACACGGCCGCGGCTGCCATCCCAAAGGCGGAGATGCGTTGTACGCGCGACGGCCGCTCCGAGCGTGCCGCGCGCGCGTCCTCCAGGGATCGCACCTGAGGTGCATCGAGACGGTCGAGCACACGTGCACGCAGCTCTGGCGGAGGCGCCATTGAGGGGACCGCCGTTCCGAGCATGCCGAGCGTTTCCTCGAGTCGCGCTTGTTCGGCCTTGCACATCGAGCACGCGTCAATATGTGCGCTGACCGCCTGCGCGTCGTCATCATCCAACGCCCCGAGGACGAAGGCGGGGAGATCGAGCAGCACCTCGTCGTGAGTCAGTTCGCGTCGGTCCATGCTTCCGCCTCGGACATGATCTCGTTCAATCGGCGCAGTGCCGTGCGAACGCGGGTTTTGATAGTGCCGAGCGGGATGTCGAGCTTCTCGGACATCTCGCTCTGCGTTAAGCCGTGAAAGTATGCCAGTTCGATCACCTGTTTCTGTGCGTCAGTGAGCTGTTGTAGCGCCAACCGCACTTCCTTGGCGACCGCGTGCGCCCAAACCTGCTCTCCCGGTTCCGGCTCCTGATCAACGATGCGCTCCTCGAAGAGGGTGGCGTGCTCGTCAGGCCCCGGCGATAGCTCACGCGATCGCTTGCGCAGCACGTCGATGGCACGATTGCGTGTCACTCGTAAGATCCATGGACCAAACGTTCCGCGCTCGTCGACATAACTGTATGGACGTTGCCAGAAGCCGAGGAAGACGTCCTGAACCACGTCCTCGGCGGCGCGCTGCTCTCGGAGAACGCGATACGCGAGCGAGTAGACTGGCCGCGCATATCGGTCGTAGAGCGCTTCCATGGCTCGCCGGTCTTGATTGTCACGGATGAGCTCGATCAGTTCCTGATCGCTGGGCTCGCGCGCCAAGTCAAACTCTTTTCTCCAACGTACGGCTCGCGCATGGTGGTCGACCGACTCCGCGTCAAGATTACCAAGTTACCGCGTCCAGCCAATCCCATAAACGACTGATCTTGCTTGTCGCGCAATGGACAGCCTCAGGATCCCGGCATACGAATGACAAGAAGGCCAGATGATAGACTTTGAGCAAACGTTCTACGGAATCACAAAACCTTGCCTAATGACGTCCTGATGGGCAACGATTCCCAGTTCAAGAGCTGACCGAGCGAGCGATGAAAGGCATCGGCATGTCTCCGGCTGCGAACTCAGAATCACAACGCGGCGACGTAGCAGCCGTCGGGTTTGCCTCCCGGCTGCGGGTTCGCGTGCCCGATGTGGTCGATCGCACCGTTCCGCGCTTGTGTGAGATGGCACACCCCTATCGTGACGTGCCGCAGGACGTCCTTGCTCGAATCGTGGAGGACTACGTCTCCTCGCTGGCCGATTCCATGAACGCCGATTCGTTCGATCCATTCGACGCTTTCCTGGATCGAACCGAGCAATACTGGGCTCCCAGCGGGCTCGGGGTGTCACATGTCATGCGGGGTCTCGATCTGATCAATGATACGTCGCGCCAGATGGTCGAGTGCCCCAGCGATGACGTTGCGCGGGTCGATCGCTGGATGCGCGATGCTACCCGATTGGTGACCGAGCGCTCAGTTTCCGCCATCAACCACAAGCTTGCCGACGAGCTGGCGCGACATCGTCTCATCGAAGAGCGCCTCTTCAGCCTGCAGCGCGTAAGCGCCATCGTGCTGAGCGAGGTCGATCTCGACAGCATGCTGCAGACGATAGTCGAAGAGGCCTTGCAGCTGATTGGCGCTCAAGCCGCCGCCATTCGGCTGGTAGATGAAGAATCGCAGACGCTGCGGGTCATCGCGAGCGTGGGACGGCGCGAATCCCTGTTCCACCAGGAGGCGATGCCAATCCACGGATCGCTCACCGGCTACGCGTTCCGCACGGGCGAGCCGGTGATCAGCAACAACGTCGAGACCGACCCGAGATTGGCTGACGAAATTCGCAGCGCGAGCGTGCTCCATTCCTTGTTGATCGTGCCACTCGTGGTGCGCGAATCTTCGATTGGCGTTCTCTTGGTGACCGACCGGACGACCGGCTCCTTCACCGCCGAGGACCAGCGACTGCTCAGCCTCTTTGCGGATCAGGCGGCGGCTGCTATCGAACACGCGCAGCTACATCAACAGGCGCAGCATCAGATCGCCGAGCTCGCCGCGCTGCACCGCATCTCGAACGTCATCTCCTCCAGTCTCGAGATCGAGGAGGTCTTCTGGGCGATCTATCACGAGATTCGTCAGGTTATGACGGCCGACGCGTTCCTCATCGGTCTGTCGCGTCCGGATGGGCTGGTCGATCTCGACTTCATCGTCGACGGCGGACAGCGATATGCGCCGCGCCACGCATTCGAGCTCAGCCCCGCCATGAATCGCGCCAAGACTGAACGACGTGCGGTCATCATCGACGATGTGCGTGGCGAAGGGATCCCGCCGGTCCACACGGTTGGCCATCCCCAGACGCGCGTGCGCAGCGTCGTAACCGCCCCTCTCCTGAAGGGGTCCGAAGTGGTTGGGCTGCTGAGCGCGCAGAGCTATCAGCAAGCCAACTACCGAGAGAACGACGCGCAGCTGCTGATGACTATTGCCAATCACGCGGTAGCGGCTATCGAGCATGCGCGGCTCTATCGCCAGGCGCAAAACCTGGCGATCGCCGAAGAGCGCAACCGACTGGCGCGCGAGATCCACGACACGCTGGCGCAGGGCTTGATTGGCATCATCCTGCAGCTTGAACGCCTCGACTTGAAGCTGATGGAGTCGGACGATTCCATGCGCGACCTGCTGGAGCGAGCGCTCTCACTGGCGCGCGAGAACTTGGAGGAAGCGCGACGATCGGTTCACGATCTGCGCGCCGCGCCGCTTGAGGGACGCACCCTGCTCGAGGCGCTCTTTCATTTGACTGACGATCTCCGTGGTGAGGGGATGTTCTCGGTTGACCTGCGTGCGCCAATGTCCTTGCCGCTGTTCGCGGCTCGAGTGGAGACCGCGCTCTTCCGCGTGGTGCAGGAAGCGATCTCCAACTGCCGCAAGCACGCGCAATGCTCGGCGATTGCGCTGGACATCGGCCTAAGCGATGACGTTCTGACGCTCCGCGTGACCGACAATGGCCGGGGATTCGACATCGAGGAAGCACGCCGCACGCCGGATCGATTCGGCCTCTCTTCGATGTACGAGCGAGTGAGCCAGATCGGTGGCCATCTAGAGATCGAGACCCGTCCGGGTGGTGGAACTTCTGTCAATCTCCACATTCCGCTCGATCGCGCCCTCCACAACGAACTCGAACCTGACTGACGCACCCCGCCCGACCCCTCGCTGACATCGTGAACGCTGCCAGCGGTACAATTGCTCGGTTTTGAGTCGGCGAGGAGTGAGGGGTACGATCGCATCGTGCGACCACAACGACAAACGCGGTCGACGGTGCTCGGCGTCTCCCTTCTGGTCATTAGCCTGATTGTCGCGCTCTGGACGATCCTCACCGTCGTCTACGGCTCAAGCCACCACGTCATACCTCGAATCTTCGATGGCAACGCCGCCTCGAGCGCCACACCTACCGCCCGGCCAGCTTCGCCCGTCTCCGCGCAGGCGACCCCCGACTACACCTCGATGAACCTTTCGGCAGAGTCGATCTACGTCATCGACGCCAACAGTGGCGCCGTTCGGTTCGAGCGTCAGGCGGACGCCGCCAGGGCGCCGGCCAGCACGGCCAAGCTCATCACCGCACTGACCGCGCTCAAATATGCGCGACCGGAAGAGGTCGTCACGATCGCGCAGTCAGACGTGGTCGATCCCGTCCAGGAATCGAACATGGGGTTGCAGGTCGGCGATACCGTCACGGTGCACGACCTGTTCGTGGGACTCTTTCTCCCGTCGGGCAACGACGCGGCCAACGCGCTGGCCCGCTTCGTCGGCGAGCGGCTTCCCGATACGTCCAAGCCGCCGGTGCAGCGCTTCGTCGACGAGATGAACGCCACGGCCGCCACGCTCGGCATGAGTGGAAGTCACTTCGTCAACCCGTCGGGGGATGACGTGGACGGACAGGTCGTCACGGCGCACGACCTCTCCATCGCCGCGCGTACGCTCCTGGCTGATCCGGCGCTTCGTCCGATCGTGGCCCTGCCGGATGCCGACGTTCGGATCGGTGGCCCGAATGCGCGTGTGATGCACCTGACTAACACCAACGAACTGCTCCTGACTGACGGCGTCTACGGCGTCAAGACCGGAACCACCCAGAATGCTGGGGAGTGCCTCATCGTGGCTTATCGCACGGCGTCGGAGAACGTCATCGCCGTGATTCTCGGCAGTCAGGATCGCTATTCCGACGCGCGTACACTCCTGGATTTGCCTCCGCCTCCTCCACCCACTGCCACACCGTCACCGTGATCCAGATCGAAATATTCGCGAACGATCGCGGAGCGTTGCGACACGCTCGGCGCTGGTCCGCGTCGACGGGAAAAACCGCTGAAAACGCCAAGGGTCGACGGTGAACGGAGGGCTGCGACGACGCGGTATGGTGGACAAAGAGTCACAAACAGCGCGTGCGAACATATGTACGTACGCCACCAATCACATCAACGTACATACAGGCGCACGCCGTGAGGCTGTGGTATAGTGGCCGACATGGGAAGGGAATCGCATAACGGCAACGGGGGGCCGGCGAACGACCCATCTTCAGTTCGATTTGGCTGGCGTCCGGACGCAGATGACGTCGCGACCGGCGACGAATTGCGTGTGCGGTCTTCGCCGCCTCGTGATGTGGCGCCTTCATCGCCTCCGTACACAAATGGTCATTCAAATGGACATCAAAACGGCCACTCCAACGGCCACACCAACGGGCGCCGCGGAGTAGATAACGACGTTCACGCATTCGGCGTCCGAACGAGGTCGATGCTGCTGGACGCTCCGCCGCTCGATGCACCTCGCATTCAGGAGTTGCAGCCCTATCGACCCGCGGAACCGAAGATCGATGAGCGCGCCCGCAATCGCTCCTCGCGCCGCCGAGCTGGAGCTCCCAAGATCATCCTGCACACATTGGTGGTCCTGACTATTGCACTGGTCGTGGCGGGTCACGGCTACTGGCATGAGATTCCGCAATCTGCCCCACATCCAACCGATTCCACACGCAATTTGCGGCTGGGCGAGCTACCAACCCTTGGGCTGAATGGCGCATCGACCGTCTCGTACACCCTCCCCTCGGCAGGGGGATCGACCCAGGACGGCTACATCTCGCAATTCTCGACGGCCATCATCCCAGAGCGACTGAATATCCAGACCGTGCAAGCCACGAACGGCCAATCCATCGCCGACATCGCCAAACAGACTGGGCGTTCGATTGACACGCTGCTGTGGTCCAACAGTCTGACCGATCCGGCCAAACCTCTGGCTCCGGGCACCGACGTACGCGTCCCGCCGGTCGACGGCATGCTCCACGTCATTCATGATGGAGACACGCTCGACAGCATTGCCGCGCGTTATCAGGTCGACGTTTCGGCCATCACTGACTATGCCCCGAACAACGTGCAGTCGACGTCAGATCTGGTGCCGTATCGCTTGATCATGGTTCCAGGCGGCAAGATGCCGACGCGCGATCAGGTCGTCACCTACGTCGTGCGCGAGGGAGACTCGCTGGCGACCATCGCACAATATTTCGGGCTGCAGCCGGACACTGTCGTGTGGGCAAATAGTCTGCCCAACGGCGACCTCATCTTCCCCGGGCAAAACCTGGCGATTCTTCCGACTGACGGCGTTATGGTGACCGTCAAGGACGGCGACTCCGTTGACAGTCTGGCGACCAAGTATGGTGTCGAGGCTAAGGACATCCTCGATTATCCGCTCAACGGCCTGGGAAGTGGCGGCAAGCTTCGAACCGGCCAACAGGTGATGATCCCGGGTGGCGCTCCGCCCGCTCCGCCGCCGACACCGACTCCAGCCCCAGTGCAGCAAGCGTCGTCATCTTCGTCGTCGTCGGCATCATCGTCTCAAGCCGCGGCGCCGCCTCCTCCAGCACCGGTTGCTTCGACCGGATTCATCTGGCCGACCAGCGGCACCCTTACGCAGTACTTCGGTCCGACCAGCTTCTGGATGGAACCGGCCTACGCCGGTTACGCCCACTTCCACCAGGGAATCGACATCGCCAACGCCGCCTACACGCCGATCGTCGCGGCCGCCGCCGGAACTGTCGTCTTTGCCGGTTGGAACACGTCCGGTTACGGCTACGCAGTCTCGATCAACCATGGCAACGGTCTGGTGACCTGGTACGGGCATATGGCCGAGCAACCGGCCGTCTGGGTCGGCGAGCAGGTCAGTCAGGGACAATACCTCGGGCCGATGGGCAGCACTGGCGCGTCGTCCGGGAATCACACCCACTTTGGCGTCCTCAAGAACGGCGTCTGGGACAATCCGTTGAAATACCTCCCTTAATCCGCGTTTGGTGGATCACATCGACTTGATCGGCGATCGGAATGGATGTCGTTCAGGTGGGGCATCTGCTCTGCGTGCTCTGATGAGACGACGACCATTGCGCGACGGCGGTGCGATCCCGCAGGATCGTCGCAACGATCTATCCGACCGCGAGTCACGTCGAGACGCCACTCGTTGACAGGTTGAGGAGCAAACGTCATGAAGCTGGGATTCATCGGACTCGGGAACATGGGTTTCCCGATGACGCTCAATCTGCTGCGCGCTGGATTCGACGTGACGGTTCACAACCGTAGCCGCGAGGCCATACGCCGCCTGACGGTAGAGGGAGCGCATCCGGCCGAGACGCCAGACGAAGTGGCGGCACGATCGGACGTGGTCATCACCTGTCTGCCGACACCCGCCACCGTGGAGCAGGTCTATCGTGACGATCGCGGACTCCTGGCCGCGGCGCGCGACGGACTGACGCTGGTCGATTGCTCCACGGTCGCTCCCGCGCTGAGCCGAGCACTCTATGAAGAAGCGCGTGAAGCTGGCGCGGCTTTCATCGACGCTCCGATCAGCGGCGGACCGGCCGGCGCCAAAGCCGCCACGCTGACGATTATGGCTGGAGGAGACGCGGACGCGTTCGAGCGCGTGCTGCCCATCTTTCAGGCGCTTGGTACGAACGTGCACCACGTTGGTCCACCTGGCACCGGCAGCGTCGTCAAATTGATCAACCAGCATCTGACCGCCATCAACACTGCGACCGTTGCCGAGGCCATGGTGCTGGGCGCCAAGGCCGGAGCCGATCCGCAGATTCTGTTCGACGTCATCAAGACCAGCTTTGGTGCGAGCACGATGTTCAACCGGCTCGTGCCGCTGCAGATCGAGCGTCGTTTCGACGAGGGAGCGCCCATCCGCATCATGCTGAAGGATCTCGAGCTGATCTCGGAGATGGGGCGGGACTTGAACGTGCGATTGCTGCTGGCGTCCGAGGCCCGGGAGGTCTATCGCGAGGCGGTCGCGCTCGGGTTAGGTGACGAAGACATTGCCGCTTTGGTCAAGCCGCTCGAGCGGGTTGCCGGAACTGAGGTTCGCACACACGATCAGTCTGAATCGACCTGACGCGAGTGGTCGAATGCCCCCGATTCCACACCCGGCCGATGAAGAGAGGGTGACGTGCTAACGATCCAGATCATCATTATCGTCGTACTGATTCTTTTCAATGCCTTTCTCTCTGCGTCGGAAGCCTCGATCATCGCATCGCGCAAGACCCGATTGCAGTTGATGGCTGACGAAGGCAACGTCGGTGCGCAGCGCACGCTCGACTTCGCCAAGCATCCGAGCCGGTTTCTTGCAACGATTCAGGTCGGCATTTCGCTCTCTGCGTTCTTCGCGTCCGCCGTCGGCGCGGTCAGCCTGATTGGCATTTTCATCAAGGGATTTCGCGCCGTCCCGCTCGGTGCGATTTCGGACAATGCGACGGCGATCGCTCTTATCGTTGAGACAGCGGCCCTTGCATTTCTGACCACCGTCTTTGGAGAAAACGTACCGAAGACGATCGCCGTCCAGAGCGCTGAAGCGGTGGCCGTTCGCATCGCCCGCCCGCTCGAAATCGTGGCCAAGATTACCCAGCCGATCGCTTTTTTCGTCACGGGTGCGACCAACCTACTCTTGCGGTTGGCCGGCAGTGGCGCACGGGTAGCGCTTCCCAGCGTGACGCGCGGGGAGCTACTTGCGATGTTGGAGGCTGCGGAAGACGAGGGGATCGTTGAAGCGACTGACGCCGACCTGATCGAGGAGGCGTTCGGCTTTGGCGACACCGCGGCCCGCAGCGTGATGGTTCCGCGAGTCTACGTATCGGCTGTGGAAGGCACGACGCCATTGCGTGACATCGTTGAGCGCTTCTTCGAAACTGGCTACTCCCGTCTGCCCGTCTATCGCGATTCGCTGGATGACGTCATCGGCGTTCTGCACGTCAAGGACGTCTTCCGCATGCTCCTGTCGGACGAACCACAGACGGAGTTGCGCGCGTCGGACGTGATGCGGCCGGCCTATTTCGTGCCGGAGTCGAAGCCGATCGACGAGCTCATGGCGGAACTGCAGGCGCGCCGGACTCAGCTCGCCATCGTCATCGACGAGTTTGGCGGCGTGGCTGGACTTGTCACCCTCGAGGACGTCATCGAAGAGCTGGTCGGTGAGATCGCCGACGAGTTCGATCCCGGCTACGAGCCGTTCCACAGCGTCGAGCCGGGCGTGATGGAAGTCGACGGACGAGTGCCGATCGCCGATCTGCTCGACCGTCTCGACTTCGAGCGGGACGCGTTGGGGCTGGAGGTCGAGGCCGAATCGGTCGGCGGTCTGATCAGCTATTTCCTTGGCCGTATTCCGGCGGCTGACGACGTCGTGACGGCAGGCCCGCTCCGCTTCCAGGTGAAGGAGATGAAGGGGAACCGCGTCAGTAAGGTGATCGTCTACGACGAACGGCCAGGTGAAGGCGAGGCGCAGAGCGACACGTCGGAATTGAGCGCGGCCGACGACGAGGGTTGATCGGCGCGGACTGCATCACGGCGTTAGGTGGGCACGGTTGGCGTCCGCATCGATACGAACGGATCGCGTTCACCTTGAGAGGGAGTGTTAGTAGTCGATGGCAACGGTGCAACGCACGGGTCGGGTAGTAGTCGACGCGTCTCGGAGTCCGCACGCACGGTTGCGTCCCGTTCCGGTCGACGCGGTGCGCTTCGACGACGACCTCTGGGCTCCCAAGATCGCACAAGTGCGCCAGGTGATGCTTCCGTCCCAGTACACCTCGCTCGAGGAGACGGGGCGTCTCGCCAACTTCCGACGTGGTGCCGGTAAGGAGACTGGGGAGTTCGAGGGCTTCTACTTCAACGATTCCGACGTCTACAAGTGGCTTGAAGCTGCCTCCTGGGTGCTGGCATCTCAGACGGATGCCGAGCTCGACGGTCTGATTGATCGGATCATCGAGGAGGTCGGAGCGGCACAGCTTCCGGATGGCTATCTCGACAACTTCTATTTCGGTGATCGCAACGAATTGCGTTGGACCGAGCTGACCCGCACCCACGAGCTCTACTGCGCCGGACATCTGTTCCAGGCGGCCGTCGCGCATCATCGTGCCACCGGCAAGACGAGCTTGCTGGAGATCGCTACTCGCTTCGCCGATCTGATCTGCGACGTCTTTGGTCCGGACGAAGACGGCAAACGGCCGGGTACCGACGGGCACGAAGAGGTCGAGCTGGCGCTGGTCGAACTGAGTCGCGAGACCGGAAACCGACGCTATCTGGACCAGGCCCGGTACTTCCTCGACGCTCGTGGTCACGGTCTGGTGGGCGGTGACGAGTATCATCAGGACCACGCGCCGTTCCGGCAGATGGACGCCATGGTCGGCCACGCCGTCCGCGCCGTCTATTTGAGCGCGGGTGCGGCGGACATCTACGCCGAGTCGGGTGAGCCAGCCATACTCGAGACCCTCGAACGGCTCTGGGCGAACATGGTCGAGCGGCGCATGTACGTAACGGGCGGCATCGGTGCACGGCATGAGGGGGAAGCCTTCGGTGCCGACTTCGAATTGCCGAATTCGCGTGCCTACGCCGAGACGTGCGCCGCGATCGGGAGCGTCATGTGGGGCTGGCGTATGTTGCTGCTCAGCGGGGAAGCACGTTACGCCGACCTGATCGAGCACACCCTCTACAATGCCGTGATCCCGGGCGTTTCACTGGATGGAAGCGCCTACTTCTACATGAATCCGCTCGAAAGCGACCGAAGCTATCGGCGCGAGCCCTGGTTTGAATGCGCTTGCTGCCCGCCAAACGTGGCCCGCACGCTGGCCTCACTCCCCGGCTATGTCTACAGCACCTCCGAAGATGGTATCTGGGTTCATCTGTACGGCGCCAACACCGCCGAGATCGAATTCGACGGGAAAGCGATCCGGCTCGAACAGCGCGGCAATTACCCGTGGGACGAGAAAGTCGAGATTGTGGTGGGGACCGGTGGCGAATTCGCGTTTCAGATGCGCGTTCCGGCGTGGTGTGAGACGGGCGCGAAGATCGCGGTCAACGGCGAGCAGGTTCTGACCGAATCCCGTCCCGGCAGCTACGCGCGCATCGACCGATCCTGGCAGCCCGGTGACGTCGTCCGTCTCACGTTCCCCATACCGATGCGGCTGATCGAGGCGCACCCGCACGTCGATGCCGCCAGCGGCCGCGTCGCGGTGATGCGTGGACCAATCCTCTACTGCGCGGAGCAGGCCGACAATCCCGGCTTCGACCTGCGCGACGCCCGTTTAGTCGCGGACACGGAGATCCGGGTGCAAACTGGCAGCGGCCCACTCGATGGTCTGCCAACCCTACGCGCCGAGGCGATGGTCGAGACGCCCGATGCTGGCTGGAACGGGCTGCTCTACCGCACTCGACAAAGACCCGATCCCACGCTCGCGCGTAACGCGTCCCTGACGCTGATCCCCTATTTCGCCTGGGCCAACCGCGATCCCGGACGGATGATGGTTTGGATGAGAGTGGCGGGGTATGACGGCCGTCCACTGAGCGCCCTGATCCCCTGACCCCTTCTCCGCACCCACTTTGTGGGTGCCCCGGGGCTGGGTCCAAACCGGGTACATAGGTAACAGAAGAAACCGGGAACATGGGTAACAGCCTTGGCGATAAAGACGGCATGGAGGTGCTGCCATGCCGTGGCTGGAGACGGAACCCATGACGGAACGAATGCGCTTTATCCTGGCAGTGGAATCGGGTGAGCAGACCCTGGCGGCGTGGTGTCGCCAGTTCGGGATCAGCCGCAAGACGGGCTACAAATGGCTGATGCGCTTCGGGACCGAGGGCATCGATGGACTGCGGGACCGATCACGCGCCCCCCACCAGTGCCCGCATGCCGTGAGTCCGGAGGTGCGGGAGGTCATTCTGGCCCTGCGAAGCCGGTATCCGACCTGGGGGCCGAAGAAGCTGGCGGTCAAACTGGCTGAGCAGCACCGCGACCTTGTCATCCCGGCGCCGAGTACCATCGGGGACCTGCTGGCCGCGGCGGGACTGGTGGGACGGCGACGGCGGCGGCGCCACGTCCCGCCGCGGACCGAACCGTTGGCCCATGCCACCGCGCCGAACGTGGTCTGGTGTGCGGACTTCAAAGGGGACTTCGCGCTCAGAGACGGGCAGCGCTGTTACCCGTTCACGCTCAGCGATGCCGACAGCCGCTCCCTGCTGCGCTGCCAAGCGTTGCCCACCACGGCGCGCGACCGCGTTCAACCGATCATGGAAGCCGCCTTCCGCGAATATGGGCTGCCGGATCGGGTGCGCACCGACAATGGTCCGCCGTTCGCGTCGGTCGCACTCAGTGGGTTGACCCCGCTCAGCGTCTGGTGGGTCAAGCTGGGGATCATCCCGGAGCGGATCGACCCCGGCAAACCGAATCAGAATGGCCGGCACGAACGCCTGCACTTGACCTTGAAGACGGAGGCCTGCCGGGAGTCGGCCCACTCGCTGCGCAGTCAACAGCAGCACTTCGACGACTTCCGGCAGGTCTACAATGAGGAACGTCCCCACGAAGCGTTGGGCCAACGGACCCCGGCGTCGGTCTATCGGCCATCGCCACGGCCGTTTCCTGATCGGCTGCCGGAGCTGACCTATCCCGACGCAGACGGGGTACGACGGGTGCGACCGAGTGCCCGGATCCGCTGGAAGAACCGCGAGATCTATATCTCAAAGGCGCTCATCGGCGAGTCGGTCGGAGTAACACAGGTGGCAGAAGGCCAGTGGCAGGTAAGCTTCGGACCGCTCGTGTTGGGCGTCTGGCGCGAAGGGACCAAGCTGCTGATCCCGGCGCACAAACTCCACCGTCACGAGGACACAACAACAACGACGACTCGGAAGACGACACCGTAATGTGTAACCCATGTTCCCGGTCTGAAGTGTTACCAATCTCCCCGGTTGCACAGAGAAGGGGGACCAACGGGTACGGCGGCGCTATTCCTGTTCGTCTCCCTTCTCGCGTTCGAACGCGAGAAGGGGAGATGAAACGTGACTGGCAGTCAGCGCGCGGATCCCAGTCTCAAAACCCTCGCCCAATTTGGGAGAGGGTTTCTCTTCAGCGCCGGGTGAGGGCTGCTGGTCAATCTTCTTGAAATATGCGGAATGCGTCGTTGTCGGCTATCTCATAGCCCTCCTGCCAGCTTTTTCAGGATGTCAGCGTTGGCCTGCGACAAATTGTGGCCCTTCACCGCCGCATCCACGTGGTTCAGGTACGCTCCGATATTGTTCGCCTTCGCCTTCAAATTGCCCTTCGATTCGGAGTTCTGCGCCGCGAAGAGCTGCGCGCACATTCCGTTGGATTGTGCCAGACCCCCGTTGGTGACGAACTGCTTGGTGAGCGTGCATAGATCGTCATAAGTCACGATCAGCTCGAAGCTGGTCGAACCAGTGCCGACATTGCCGGCGAAGTCAGTCGCCGTGGCGCTGAATCCGTTTGTGCCGAGCGCGAAGTTGTAGGCCAAGCCCGTAATGTTCGCGCACGTCGAGGACTGCACGCCTGACAGTGCGTCGCTCGCGGTGCAGGTGATATTGACGGTGTCCAGGATGCTATAGGTACCCTGATTCCCACTGTAGGTGATCGTCGGTGGAGTGGTGTCAATACTCACCGTCAGCGATTTGGCTGTCTCGGCATTGAGGGCCTGGTCGTGGGCAAAGTAGGTGATGGTCGTGGTGCCCTCCTTGTCGATGACAAAGCTGGTGCTGTCTCCGATCACGGTCGTGCTCGGTATCGTCTTTCCGCCTGTGGCGCTGTAGGTGATATCGCGAACGCCGAACCCTCCAGAGTTGTCTTGCGCCTGCAGCGAGACGGTCACCGACTGACGGTTCCAGCCCGAACCATTCGGAGCGGGAGCGGCGCTCGCGGTCGTCGTCGGCGGCGTCAAGTCCCACGGAATCTCCGGCTCGGGGTCGGACAACATGGGCAGGAACGATGCGCCGAGATCACCAATTGCGCCAACACGCAGTTGGATGTTGGCCCAGTCGTTGTAGCTCGTCAAGTTCGAATCAACCCCTCCGCTGCTATTCGCATCGAAGCTGACGACGCCGTCCGCAGTACTCCCGTTGCAGTTCCAGTCGAATGGACCATTGGCGTTGACGGTGTACTGGTTCGTAACGCCGCCTCCGGTCGCCGGGCAGCGCGAACCGACGCCAAATCCGCTGAGGCCGAGCGCATTGCTTTCGTTGAGCGAGCCCTCATTGAGCCCGCCGAGCACTGGCAACTGCCCGCCGTCGTAATCGACGACTCCGGCCGTTGCACCGACGTCGAGGCCGCGAAGCTGGTAGAGATAGTTCATGATGCTGAAGTAGTTTGGCTTGTAGTTGGTGTTCTCATTGCCTCCATGCTTCAGGCCAAGGTTGTGTCCCAATTCATGCATCAGCGTGCCGGCCTGCTGCTGCTGGGAGCCGACTCCTCCGGTAAAGCCACCGAGCGTGATCAGCAGGTCGCTGGTGCCGATACCGCGAGAGATTCCGCTGGACGTATTCTGGCTGCCGCCGGTTGGCGGCGGCTCCTGGAAGTTCCCAGCGATGATGTAGTGGAAGATCGGCGAGCGGCCGGTAGGATCGAAGTTGGCTGACTTGATCGCCTGGAACTGCGTCCAATCGTATTGTCCACCGGTCAGCGTGCCGAGGTTGTTCTGCCATGGGATGGACTGGGCTTTGCCGAGCGCACCCCAGGTCGTCCCCGTCGCAAAGTTGAGCGTGCTGCCCGCGCCCTCATCCACGTGCATGTTGATCCCAATAGAGCCAGTCGGGCTGACGTAGGGAGAGTTGGCGAAGGCAGTCACCACCTGCTGGATCGCGGCGCTGCTCAGGCTCTGGTTGTGTGTCGCATCCTGCATCCAGTCGATCTGGAGGAAGACGTCAGGCTTGTTCGGATCAGCGCCCATGCTTGGCAGGTCTATGAACTGGCCATTGAGCGTGACCCCGTTGCTTTCCCACAGATCGGGGATGCCATCTCCGTCCGTGTCAGGGAGGGTGTTAAGCACGTCCACCTTGAAGGTGAGTGCCGCGGTGCCGTCGCCATCACCGTTTCCTTGCGTAGTGATATCGATGCCGCAGGTGCCGTTAGCGTCTCCGGTGATTGAGCATGGGACCTGACCGAGATGCAGCGTCAAATCGAGCACCGATTTATCGATCCCACTCACTCCGTTGACATCGGCGAGATCATCACCGAGACGGAATCCACCGTCTTCGTCTCGGATCTCAATGGAAATCGGTAACGTAGACACGCTGTTGTAATCGACCGTAGTCTGGAACTGCCAGTTTGGGTGAGGATCGTTGTCGTCGTCAGCGGTAGGGCTCTTCGGTTGCTCAGCCCCGTTTAGCGTCACGATGCTATAGAAATCGGCGGAGCCGAGACACGCACCGAAAGCGGTGCCTTCGAAGCAATCGACCGCGCGAACCTCCTCAACCGTTACCCGCACCGTGACCGGATTTGCCGCGGCCACAGATGTGGACGCGGTCATCACTGCGAGTGTCGATGCCAGTACCACACCTACCAGCCATACCCTAATCCCACGAGGCATTGTCGTATCCCTTCTCCCGCGCCTGCTGTCGCTCAATCGTTTCTGGGTGCTGACGAGATGTCGGTTGAACCGCGGCGGTCGAAACTGTGTGCCTCCGTCCTGGCTTGTTTGCTCCTGCCGGAGCACCGGCTTCCAAGCGAGCCAGTCCGCAACAGTGTCGAGAATCGTCAGCGCGCCTAACCGGCGGCAGGATCCTGGATGGACCAAAGCAAACGACGTTCGTTGATCGGCACGCCGTTGGCGACGGATCTGACGATGAAGCCCGTATTGATATATGGTGGGCGTAAGCTTCGATTATGTCCATACATGATCCACACAACTGATGCACACGTTTGAGCGCCCTATTGACGTAACGATGGTGCGATTACATTTCTCTGGGGTGGGATGATGAAAGGTGTGGTGGCGTCCATCGGTAAGATGCTCAGAAGTCACCGCCATGCAGTCAAACAGACACGGAAGCAAACGCCCAGTCCATCCCAGAAAGGGGAACCCTCTCCCAGAATTAGGAGAGGGTGTGAGCTTGCGGGACGAGTGAGGGCTGTTCGGACCGTTCTCTGATGATCGCCCCTTACAGCTTCTCTCCAACTCCTGAGCCTTCTGAGGGTGTCGGGATCCACCACTCTTCGCCGCGCACGGTCTGGACGTACTCGGGCCAGCGCAGATCGACCGGCGGGGCGAAATCCTTCGGCAAGAGGGGCGCGACCCACTTGGAGCCACCCACGCCGCCGCCCGTCCGCTCGTTGAACTCGTCCTGCGCTTGCTTGAGCACCTCTGGCTGCGTGATCAGGTCCAGGAACGTTCCGGCGATGGTCTTGCCCGCCGTGAAGAGTCCGGGATCGACCGCGGCCGGTAGCCCGCCGATGGCGTTGTAGGTCCAGGCGGGGTACTCGTAACCGGCGCTCGGCGGTTGCAGGCGTGGACGGCCGGTGAAGAGCCGTACCGACGGCGCGTGCCAGGTGTAATCGACATAATCATCCGACGTGAAGTTGAGCTGCCAGGCGGGGAGTGAATGACGCAGGTTGGCCTCGTACTCCTGCGGTGAGATGAGCCGCTCGCAGCCCTCGTGGAACGGGTTCTCCATTGGGGTGATGCCCAGATTCTCCTGAATCTTGCGGCCGAAAGCGCGAGCCTCCTCGCTCAGTTTGGGCGGCCCGGCCAGTTCCAGATTCTGGTAGGTCAGGTCGGCCATGACGTGGTTGGTGAGCCCGACGCGCGTCTTGGTCACCCAGCGGACCGACGCCTGGCAGCCGGTCGTCGCCGCGGCCTGGCGCGCGTTGTTCTCCAGCACGTTGTAGATCTGCTGCTGGATGCCGAGCGTTGGGCCGCGCCACGAATACTGGATCTGGCTGAAGCGGGGCGGCAGGTTGTCGGAGGTGGCGTCGCCCGCTACCATGATGAACTCGTTCAGCGTCCAGGTGCCGGTGTGCGGGAACATGGCCTCCTTGGTGTATTTGGTCATGGTGTACATCAGGCACAGGGCGTCGATCGCGCCGGGGCAGCGGGCTGCCGCATGGGAGCTGCCCTGGGTCGGGATCAGGCTCTTGTCGATCCAATCCTCCGGGTGCAATGTCTCGAAGCTGAAGACCGCGCTCCAGTAGGAGCCACATTGTGTATCCCAGACGGTCGTGTTGGTGCCGTGTGGGTGGTAGGCGATGAAGGCGTCGGCGCCGTCGTAGTAGCCCTTGGCGGCATGCACCGGCTTCGAGCCGCAGACCTTCTCGGCCGGCTCGCCGAAGAGCTTGAGCGTTCCCTTGAGCCCGAACTTCTCCATGGCGGCCTTCGTCGCCAGCACGCCGGTCAACGCGGCTGTGCCGAGCATCGAATGGGGGTCGGTGTGGCCAGCTGTCCAGGGGTGCATGCCCTCGCGCGGCGCCTGGTGCGGGACGTGACCTGCTGGCAGTTGCCCGGCACCGCGTCATATTCGGCGTAGGTGCCGAGCACCGGCTTTCCTTCGCCCCAGGTCGCCAGGAAGGCGGTCGGCATGTCGCCGCTGCCTTCCTCGACGGTGAAGCCTTCGGCGCGCAGCAGATCGACGTAGGCTTTGGCCGAGCGATACTCGCGCCAGGCCGGCTCGGCGTAATCCCAGATCTCTTTGTTGAAGGCGGAGATGCGCCCGCTGTTGTCGTCGATCCAATCGTGAGCGAACTTTTTCTCGTCATACTGGTTTGCCATGGGAACCGACACCTCCTTGATGTCACCACAACCACCACCGCCGGACGCTCACGAGAGCGCAGTGTCCCGGCTCGCGGCCAGGGGACGAAAGTCCGTATGAGGCTGACGACCGATTGTTCGAAGCTACGCTCACGCTAGGAGAGGAGCCAGCGACTGTCAAGAGTGAACGTGCGTCGGAATGCCAAAAGACGTCATTCTTGACAACGCGTTGACGCTCTGTTACGGTCGCCGCACTACTACACTGGACAATTTTGAAGCTTCTCGTCACCTCTCATTCCTGTTGGCAGAGTTTCGGAACTCGGAGGTGTCAGCCAACTGGCAAGCATCAGCCGGTCGTCGATCCTCTCGACAACATGAGCATTCCGGCACACGAATTGACCATCTTCATTGCCTCGAACCGTAGCACTCAACCCGTCTCAATTGGTCACATCTATTACAACGCTGGATGCGACAGAGCACGCTGATTCGACGTCATCCATATCGGACTCAGGGCGGAGCAGAAAGGCAATGCCGAAGGATGGTCAACGAGCCGTTGACACAAACATCACCCCATACTGAACGCGAACTTGCCGGAGCATCGGTGACGCTTGAGCATCTCGAGAAGCGTTTCAACGCCGTGGTGGCTGTCGACGACGTGATACTGTCGATCGAACCAGGCGAGTTCATCACGTTTCTTGGCCCAAGCGGCTCGGGTAAGACCACGACGCTCATGATGATCGCCGGATTTGAGATCCCGACGGGCGGCGAGATTTATATCGACGACGTACCGATCGTGACCACTCCCCCATTTCGGCGCAACATCGGCATGGTCTTTCAGAATTACGCGCTCTTCCCGCACATGACGGTGGCAGAGAACATCGCGTTTCCACTTAAGCAGCGCAAGGTCGATAAAGGCACGATCGCGCGTCGGGTGGCTGAAGTGCTCGACGTCGTGTCACTTCCAGGGTACGAGGGACGGTATCCGCGTCAGCTATCCGGTGGCCAGCAGCAGCGTATCGCTCTGGCGCGCGCGATCGTCTTCAACCCGCGGGTGCTGCTGATGGATGAACCGCTCGGCGCACTCGACAAAAAACTGCGAGAAAACCTGCAGCTTGAAATTAGGCGACTGCACCAGGAACTTGGAATCACCTTCATCTACGTGACGCACGATCAGGAAGAGGCCCTGGTGATGTCCGACCGTATTGCTGTGATGAATCAAGGCACGATCATGCAACTGGGAACCCCGGTCGATCTCTACGAACGGCCGAACAGTCGATTCGTCGCCTCGTTCATTGGTGAATCGAACTTTCTGGACGGAACGGTAGCAAGCTCGGAATCGGGTGTGGCGGAGGTGCAGGTCAATGGTCAATCGATCAAAGCGGTCGCCGTAGACGAACTTGGCCTGGGAACGAAGGTGACTCTGGCCGTGCGTCCCGAAAAGGTCAGGTTTCAGGACGGGAACGCCGATCTTTTGGATTCGCGCCTGAATCGACTATCAGCCCAGGTGAGTGAGGCCACCTTCATTGGTGAAATGCGACGTTACGTCGTACGGATCGACGACGCGCTTACCATGACGCTCAAACAACCGCTGCGGTATGGGATCTCCCATTACGAACCGAACGATCGTGTCGAGCTGATATGGCACGTTGAGGACACGCGTATCGTCTCGATTGGCGATTACTGACGTTACGGGAGGTGAGATGTCCGGCTCACCCATCGCTCAACCTCAGATCCCACATTCAGAGAGGTTTGCTCGCAACAGGGTGGCGTTGGCACGCCTGCGCCGAATGGTCCAGCTCCGCTCTATCGTCATCGTGCTGCCCTTGCTGGCGTATCTGCTCATCTTCTACGCCTATCCCGTTGCCGCGATGCTCCTGCGAAGCGTTAGTGAACCGACATGGTCACTGACTAATTTCAGGACGATGGTCAACACGAACGTCTATTTTCACGTTCTGTGGATCACGACATGGATCAGTATCGTCGTGACGGTCTGCACGCTGTTGCTTGGCTATCCGGTCGCCTATCTTCTTTCGAGCGTGAGTCCCGCCAAGTCGAATCTGTTGATCATTCTGGTGCTGGTCCCTTTCTGGACCAGCATCCTTGTGCGGACATATGCATGGATGGTGCTGCTGGGTCGACAGGGAATCATCAACGAGTTTCTCCAGTGGATTGGGTTGATCAACGAACCCATGCGGCTGCTGAACACGCGCTTCGCCGTCTACGTGGCCATGGTCCACATCCTGTTACCGTTTATGGTCTTGCCCCTCTACAGCGTGATGCGTGGGATCGATCGCAGCCTGCTGCGGGCCGCTGAAGGACTTGGTGCCCGGCCGAGGTCCGTTTTTCGGCACGTACTTCTGCCGCTCTCGTTGCCGGGAGTTGCGGCTGGCTGTTTGCTGGTCTTCATCCTCTCGCTTGGGTTCTATATCACGCCCGCGCTGGTCGGAGGCCCCAAGGATCTGATGATCTCGGTGTTGATCGCCCAGCAGGTCGATCTTTTCAACTGGCCGTTTGCATCGGCGCTTGCCACGGTCCTGCTCATTGGAGCGCTCCTGATCTTCGTGATCTTCAACCGCATCCTGGGGGTCGAGAAGATATTCGGGGGAGCGCGCACGTGAGCACGAACGAAAAGGTTGGATCACGCCGTCCAGTACGCCAACCAAGAACGTCTTTTGCGCGGTACGTCCTGTATGTGGTGGTCGGGATCGTCATTCTTTACCTGATCTTCCCAATCCTGGTTATCATCCCGCTGTCTTTCTCGTCCGCCAGGTATCTCAGCTTTCCGCCGCCGGGATTCAGCCTGCAGTGGTATCACAAGTTCTTTAGCCGCTCGGATTGGTTGAACGCCGCGTTTCTGAGCATCTGGATCGGCCTGTCGGTGATGGTGCTGGCCACTGTCCTCGGCACCGCCGCATCGCTCGGGCTGGTGCGTGGCCGATTTCGCGGCCGCCAGTCGATCAACACATTCCTGGTGTCGCCGATGGTAGTGCCGTCGATCATCGTTGCCATCGGAGTTTATTTTTTCTACTCCAGAATTGGATTAGTCGGTCACCCGATCGCCCTGATCATTGCCCACACGGCGCTGGCGGTGCCGTTCGTGGTGGTCAACGTCTCGGCGACGTTGTACGGCTTCGATGAGCGCCTGGAGTATGCCGCCATGAACCTCGGCGCGAATCGTTGGCAGACCTTCTGGCGGGTGACCTTGCCGATTATTCGGCCCGGAGTTCTGGCTGGCGCCCTCTTCGCCTTCATCACATCGTTCGACGAACTGATCGTCGCATTGTTTGTGTCGGGAACCGGCGCGGTGACACTTCCAAGAAAAATGTGGGACAGCATTCGGTTCGAGATCGATCCGACCATCGCCGCGGTGTCGACCATTCTGATCGTCTTCACCGGCACTTTGTTTCTGTCAGCCGAGATGTTGAGGCGTCGTTCGGAACGCCTGCGGACGGTCGTGGTCACCGAGGTGGAGTAGACCCTCGGCCGCGCTCACCGAGGGAGGCCAGCAGCAATAAATCCATGCGATGACATGCGTCCGATTGGAACGCACAGGTGAGGAGGTACACGAGGCGAAGCAGAGGTCTTGGTCGGGGCGGTTACTGTCGCCGAGCCGAGTCGACGCGCGAGAACCGGCGGATCGCATGATCCGGCGGTCGAGGTGGAGGTGTTCCGGATGGATCGTGATGAGCTTTTCGCACGCTATCTGTTGTCCCAGCAGTTCGCGTCACCGCATGCCGCGGCCTACAATCGTCGCCAATTTCTCCGTCGCGCTTTTCAGCTCGGAATTGGCGCCAGCGCGATCGCATTCCTGGCGGCCTGCGGAAGCTCGAGTGCCACACCGACGGTAGCTGGCGGTGGGAGCGGCTCGACGGCAACATCGAGCGGCGGTTCGAGCGCGAGCCCCGCGGAGGTCAATCTCCCTGAAATCACGTCGATCCCCAACAATTTGAAGGGGAGCGGTGAGGTGCGGGTCGTCTCGTACGGTGGCGCGTTTCAGGATGCGCAGCGCCAGGCGTACTTCAAGCCATTCGAGCAACTTTCGGGTATCAAGGTGATCGACTCGGAAGGGCCAGACACCGCCAAGGTCAAGGCAATGGTCGACACCAAGAACGTGCAGTGGGACATCGGCGAGTTCGACCGTGGCGACGTCATCAATCTGGCGAAAAAAGGGGATTATTGGGAGGAGATCGACTACAGCCTCGTTGATACCGCCAATATCGATCAGTCCTTCCAGTACAAGTACTCGCTCGACATGCTGCCATACGCCCAGATCTACGCGTATCGTACCGACGTCTTCACCGACGCCAAGCCGAGCGGCTGGGCCGACTATTGGGATACGTCGAAGTTCCCAGGTCCACGTAGCATGCCGGGAGGATCCGGTGGCCTGACGCCGGATCTGGAATCGGCAATCATGGCGACTGGCGTTCCGGCCGACCCCGCCAAGATCTATCCAATCGACATCAATAAGGCCTATGATAGTTTGTCGAAGGTCAAGAAGGATGTCGTGAAATGGTGGGATGCCGGAGCGATTCCGGCGCAGATGCTGAACGACAAAGAGGCGGTTATGGCGACTGCCTGGAATGGTCGCATTGCCGCGATTCAGGATACCGGCGCTCCGGTCGAGATCGCCTGGGATCAGGGTCAGCTCCTCAAGGATGCCTGGGCCGTGCCGAAGGGCGCCAAGAACAAAGAGAACGCGATGAAATTCATCGCCTTCATCACGCTGCCGATTTCACAGGCGCGACTCTCCATGCTCATCCCATACGGCTTCGTGAACAACAAGTCGACCGACTCCATCCCACCTGAGCGGCTGAAGATTCTACCGACCGCCCCAGATATCAAATCGAAGCTCCTGATTCACGATTCACAATGGTGGGCCGATAATCGCGACGCCGTGCTTGAAAAATGGAACAGCTGGATTCTCAGTTGATCAATTTCCACGTGGCCGCTCCTCGGACGAGGGCGGCCACGTGGATGTCTTCACCGTTTCCTGAGTTCGCCATGCCATGACGCGGTGGTGACTGCAACTTGGGCGCTCGAGACCGTCCCGCTACGGAGCCCAGATATTGTTCCAGGCCTCCATCCAATCCTTGCCGCGGCTGATCACCTTCATGTCGTTGTTGGTGATCTCTACGTTGGGGCGATTGCGGAATGGCTGTGCCGTGTCGGCCGTCGAGAGGTCGATGGTGATGGTGGTCGGACTCGACGGAACATATGGCTCCACTGCCTTGAGATCCTTGAGCGCCTGCTTGGCGCCTTCCTCAATCATCGCGCGAGCCTTGACCGGCGCGATCTGGCTGAGCAGAGTAGCGAGAAAGTCCGCGTTTGACCGCCACGGTCGTCAGGCCCGAGCCAAGGAGATCGGTCACTTCTCGGCAGGTGGCGGTGTCGCCGGTGACGAGCAGAATCGGCGTGTCGTAGTGTCCGCAGAGTGCGGCGTTGATGCCCGACTCGCCCACGAGGTCGTCGTTGAACCAGAGGTTGCGCCACGTGGTGGTCGAGATGGTATGACAGAGGACGCCGTCCGGCGTGTTGGCACGCGCGTGCATGCCGACCAGCAGACAGGCATCGCAACCCTGCTCGAGAAAGTCGGTGTAGCGGGACCAGGAGTGATGCGCCACCCACTCGACGTCAGGATCGAGTAGTTCCGGGATGTATGAATTGAAGGACCAATCGCCACCGGCGCCGTGGCAATCGACGGCGACAATCTCGGTCGCGCCCGCGGCCTTGGCGCCACGTACCGCGGCGTTGATTTCCTCGGTATAGAGGCGCCGCCCCTCTTCATACATCGGCGCGCCGCCATTGACCTGGCTCCACGTAACGATGCCGCTGACCCCTTCCATGTCGGACATGATGAGGACTCGCATGTGTACCCCTCTGCGTTGATCGCTGCTGACGTTTGAACCCGATGGACACTAAAGTGTCGAGGAGGGTTGCCGAACCGTCAAGGACGAAGCCGCCGACCGCTAAATTGGATGTGATATGGTCCGTCAGTCATAGGGCTCGTGACATTTGGGACAGACTCACCGGGAAGATCAGGGAAAATGCGTCGACCAGTCTATCTAGCACTGTTGTTGTTTATCAGCCTCATCGTGGCAGCCTGCGGATCAACCTCGTCGAAACCTACGTCAACATCATCGGCCAACAGCTCACCCACGGCCAGTGGCTCGATTCCGTCGGGGAGCCCATTCGGCTCACCGGTTGCGAGCCCGAGTGGACCAGTAAAGGTCACGATCGCGACCGGTTCCAATCCGAGCATGGACCTGGCCGCGATCTATTTGGCCGCCGAGAAGGGCTACTATGCCCAGGCGGGGCTCGATGTGACCGTCAAGGACGGCTCGAATCCTGACTTGCTGAGCCAGGTCGGAAGCGGAGATATCGATTTCGGCGTGAGTGGCGGCGACTCGGTCATCTCCGCGCGCGCTGCGGGAACCCCTGTGGAAAGCGTGATGCAGTTCTTCACGTCCTACCCAGTAGGACTCGTGACGCTGGCCGATGGCAGCACTCAACTCACCGATCCGTCCGAAATCAAGGGTCTCAACATTGGCGTGTCGCAGCTCAGCGGCTCGACCTATTTCGGTTTGCTTGCGCTGTTGCAGGCGGCCAATCTCACGACTGACGACGTGCACATCACGACCGTCGGCTCCAACGAGCTCGAGGCGCTGAGCCAGAAGCGAGTCGATGCGGTCATGACGCTCATGAGCGATGAGCCGGCCATTGCTAAGAGCATGGGCATCCAGACCAGCGGGTTGCTCGTCGGCAACTACGTCAACCTTGTGTCGTCCGGCCTGGTCACAAGTGACTCGATGATCAAAGACCATCCTGAAGTCGTGCAGAAGTTGGTCGCAGCCACGGCCCAGGCCATGAATGACGCGCTACAGAACCCGGACGTTGCCTATCTTGCCACCGTCACGCGCATGACGACGTTGACGACCGATCAGGACAAGCAGACGCAGCGCGACATCCTCACCGATACGCAGAAATACCAGCAGCCCATCGAAGGTGAGCCAATCGGGTGGCTCGATCCACAGGCCTGGACGTTGACGGAATACTTTCTCAAGTCGGTCGGCGTGCTCAATCAGGATGTCGACCCGGCGACCTGCTACACGAATCAGTTCGTAGCGCCTGGCAGCTAGCGAACGTCGAGAGCAGGTTCGCCGGCGAGTCGCGACGCTACGCCGTCGGGCGGAGAGTATGAAGCGGAGCTGGTGGTATGACCGTTTCGATCAGTCCGGTTGCAACGTCGTAGACAAGGCCCGAGACGACCAGCGCACCCGGGATGTCCGGCGTTGCAGCCAGTAGCGTCACATCAGCTTTCACGGAGGCATGCGGATCGGCGATCGATTTCGTCTCGAGCTGATCCGCCGCGATGCCAAAGTATTCCGCGAGCTGATCAGGGAACTGTTGCAGGCGTACTATGCCGCAGTCGGTGTGATGCAGCAGAACCAGGTGGTTTTCCACGTTGCCGGCCGGTTCCTGCCGCGGAAGCCGCCGGAGCAACGCAAGCTGCTGCAGTGTCGCCGGGGTGATGCGCCCTCCCACGTTCCTGATTATTCCGGCTTCTCCCAGCTCGATTCCAAGGATGTGCGCCGGGTCAACACGTGGATCGACGCAGGTGACGATCGTCGTATTCAGCGTTGCCCTGAGGGGCAGCGGCTCGAATCGGGCCGCGGCGAATGCAGCGTTTCGTTGCTGCAGCGTATCGATGACCGTCATGTCGGTGCCCCTCTCGTCATCGCCGCGCCGTTCATCATCGGGCGCTGGCGTAGAACTCCCAGGCGATGCCGTCCGGGTCATAGAACGTAATGGAATCGGCGCCCGATCGGTCATCGTGCTCGATGCCGTTGTTGCGTACTCCTGCCGCGTCGAGGCGCTGTAGAAGTTCTGGCAGGGAGGACGCCGCGACCGCGAGCGCCAGGTGATCCAGTCCGACACGGAATGGATCGAATCGATCGTCCGCTGGTGTCTGATCCGATGCGGCAATCAGTGCGAAGAACGCTCCTTCGGTTCTCACAAAGCACGCATGTTCCGATTCCCCAACCAGCGTGAAGCCGAGCGCGTCCGTGTAAAAGCGCTTCGCACGCGGGAGATCGGTGACGCGCAGCGCGATGTGTCCAAGACCATTCACTGGAAGTGCCATGTTGACCTGTTCCAATCCACTATTCGTTCTCGCCGTTTGACGTCCACGAATCCCCTGCGATCCAGCGAGTGCCTTCCTGATCCTTGAGGCGATATGGTCTCATCCGATCAAGCAACTCCTGGCGTTCCTGACTTTCGATCCAACCCTGAGCGTACTGAGGCGATGAGAACTCAAGCATGAAGAAGCAGCGCTCCTGCGCGTCTACTCGCGTCATCTGCCGGATGTCAACGAAGCCGGGGAAGCGGCTCACGACGCCTCCGATCTCGCGGACCCACGTGGGAAACCGGTCCCTCCCGTCTTCCGTGAAGAAGTGTTCGACCAGCATCATCACCATCGTGTCTCTCCTCTCCGTGTTGTTTGCTGAAGTGGCGCGGTCGTATCGACCGTACGATCATTCGTGACCGTGGTGCTGATGTGCGCGTTGACGGTCTGAGCGATCCCCCCTGCCCTCATTTCTAAAAGATAGTATACTGAAGGTACTAATAAGTCAATCGGTCCCTTGATTTTGATGACGCGTTCGCAGAAGTACGGGCCGGCACAATTCACGTGTTGCATCATTCTCGAGGATACTTGGAAGAGCCGAGGTGTCAGCTATGCCACGCACGAACGAATATGGTCAGCGATGTCCAGTCGCGCGGACGCTCGAGGTGGTCGGTGAGAAGTGGTCGCTTCTGATCGTTCGTGACCTGCTGGTCGGTCCGCAGCGTTTCACCGACCTGCGGAACTCGCTCGGCGGCATCACCCCAAAGTGGCTGACCCAGCGGCTGCGCGACCTGCAGGCTGCCGGGATCGTCGAGCGCCAACAGGAGCCTGGACGCCGTGAAGTGTGGTACGGCCTGACCGGGAAGGGTCGTACGCTCGCCCCGGTCGTCGACGCGCTTGCTGACTGGGGCGTCGAGCATGTGCTGCCGGTCGAACTTCCGGCCGAAGACTCGGTCCCAGCTCAGTCGTCAGTCGGACTCGTCACCTTTCTCAACCGTCGTGGCGTCGTGATGTCCGAACCCGCGAACTGGTTGATCCGGCTGGGAGGATTGCGGCCACACATGATCAGGTTCGATGGCAGTCATTGGTGCGTGCAGACGATGGATGAAGACGGGAACGACGACACGTCAGATCGCGTCAGCGTGACGGTCGAGTCGACACCAGAGACGTGGTCGCGGTTCTTGCTGGCGTGGCCGGACGAGCGGGCCGACCTCTTGCGGGTCATGGCGATCAGTGGTGCAGAGGACCACGTCTCCGAATTCGCACGAATCTGCGGTTGGCGACTGCCGCACACCCGTGGCCGGCTCACTCCGACGGTCAGCTCCGACGATTGATGGCGAACGTCCTGAGCCAATTGTGCCGATGCGCTCCGACATGTTCGCGGTCACGCTGATCCAGTTCGCGCTGCTGTCCGCATCCGGCAAGTTGAATCCACGGAAGTCTCTCTTCTCCGGCACGAATACCCCTTGAACTCCCCCCATGCAAACGGTACATAGATGGTGAGTAATCCTCGCTCCACTGCCACAGTCGGAGGTTCGTCAACATGGCGAGACCCGGGCGCTCGATCCTGATTATTGGCGGCTCGGTGGTCGCGCTCGTATTGACGCGCGATTGTAGTCGTGCTGGTCGTCTCGCCCACCGAATCCCACTTCACGCCCGGTTCGCCCGAGGACGTCTTCCAACGCTATCTCACGACTTACACCAATCGGGATTTCACGACCGCATACGGGTTCTTTTCGGCACAAGCGCAGCAGGAGCTGGCGATTGACGACTATCTCACCTACGCGAGGTCAGACTTCAGCGGTACAGTCTCCGAGAACACCCGCATCGTGGTCCATAGGGTCGACGGGGATGGGACGAGCAAGACGTTGCAAGTGACCGTTGAGAGCCAATCGGGCAGCGGCCTGGAGATCAATCGCTGGTCGTACGACGTGTCGGTTCCGATGGTGATGGAGTCCGGGAGTTGGAAGATCGATCAACTGCTGCTGGGCACGACGCCCGCTCCGGTCAAACCATCAGCGCCGTGATGGAGACGGCGCGCCGCGTTCGTGGCGGAAGGTGCATCCGATGGTGATCGCACGACGTCTCTACGTCTACTTCATCTCCGCGGTCAGCCTGGCCATGACGGCCGTCGGACTGGCCAACCTCATGGGCCTGGCGCTGGCACGTGGGCTGGAGGGGTTGAATCATCAGGTGCTGCTGGAGTCTCCAGAGTGGTTCCGGCGACAGCTGAGCCTGTACGCCGCCCTGGTCGTGGTCGCCCTTCCGGTCTGGCTCCTCCACTGGTGGTTGGCCGAACGCGCGGTGCACAGACCGTCACCAGCCGGTGAATCGGAGCGATTGTCGGCGATTCGGGCGCTCTACCTCACGCTTGGCTTGGCAATCCCGCTCTTCTTTTTCATGATCGCGTCCCTCGAGGTCATCGAGCTGTTACTGCACTCGGCCTTTGGCAATTCAACGATCCCTGGGGACTGGAACACCCTCTGGACCTCGGTCGCCGCCATCATCGTGACCGGCGCGATCATGGCCTATCACGGTTGGACGCGGCGCACGGACGCTCGACTGGTGGATCTGGAGGGCGACGCTCTCTGGCTGCCGCGCCTTTACCTGTACGGCGCGGCGTTCGCCGGCGGGATGGTCCTCCTCGTCGGTGTCGGGGATCTCATGCGCGTCGTTGATGACGTCTGGTTCGGACATGAACCGGCCTTTTCACCTGCCCATTGGTGGTCGCTTCGCCTGAGCAGCGCCATCGCGCGGACGTTGGTTGGTCTGGCCGTCTGGTCGGTCCACTGGTGGCTGTCGTTGAGGCTCGCGCAGCGCTCGGACGAGCTCGGCGTCAGCGAACGACGCTCGTCCCTCCGTTGGTTTTACGTCTACGCCATCGTCTTCATCAGTATCCTGTCGACGCTGACCGGCGTCATTCAAAGTCTGCATGTCTTACTGCGTTTGATCCTCGGGCTGCCGCGTGATGACGCCAGCATGAGTTGGGGGCACGCTTTGCTGCAGCCGCTGGCCTTCGCGATCCCGTTCGCGGTCTTCTGGGCGTATCACCGGCTCGCGATTTTGAACTCCGCCGAGTCGAGCGATCTCTCACCATTCTTCCCATCACTGCGTCGGCTCTACACGTATCTGGTTGCCGCCATTGGTCTGGCTATCACCGCGGTGGGGGCCTCCCGGGTACTGGGCACGCTGATCGACCTGGTGCTCGGTGGCAGTCGGACGGTGAGTATCTCCAGCACCTTCTGGCGTGATGACGTTGCTACGTTCGGTGCAATCGCCATCATTGGCGCCGCCGTCTGGCTGTGGCACTGGAACTCCGCTGAGCAGGAGGCACGGGCCGACGATGGTGTCGGGCGTGGTGCGACCATCCGCCGCGTCTATCTCTATCTTGCATTGGCGGGATCGGTTGTCGCGGTCCTGACAAGCCTGGCCGTCGTCATCTATCGCGTCATCTCGCGTGTGCTGGGTGTCACCGGTGGAGAGGGCTTGGTTTCCGGGATAAGCATGCCGGCCGGGGTGGTGATCGTGACGGGGCTCCTCCTTCTGTATCACGTCAGCGTACTGCGACAGGACCTGGTGCACCGGGAGGAGCGTGAGGCAGCGCCTGAGCCAGGGCGAGTCATGCTGATCCTGACCGTGCCACCGGGTGGAGACTCGCAGACGCGTCATAGGGGAGATGCGCGCTCACCTTCCGGAAGGGTACGAGTTGGCAGACGCTGGGGGGCTCAAACGGGAGGCGAAGCCCGTCGACTCCCCGTCAGCCCTTGAGGGCGAGCACGCGTAGTCGCACGTAGTCGGCGTACCAGGCGCCATCCCGGAAGAGTGAAGGACGCAGTCGGTCGACGACTGCCGTCACGATTCGTTCGCGCTCTTCAGCCGAGATCCCGGAGAAGAAGCTGTCGCCGAACATTTCGAGCCAAAGTGCCAGCCCATCCTCCCCACCGTCGAGGAGTGTGGGCCGGTCGAACAGGACGGCGGAACGCGTCTCGAAGCCGTGACGCTCGAGCAAGCCCGTGTATTCACCGATGCTGGGGAAATACCAGGGATTGCGCACGTCGCGATCTGGATAGCCCGCTTCGTTCAGAACGGCGAGCGTGGCGTCGACGATCTGCCGGACGTTTCCTTTTCCGCCGAATTCAGCCACCAGCCGACCTCTGGGTTTGAGTGCGCCGGACATCGAGACGACTGCGCCCTCGGCGTTGCGCACCCAATGCAGCACCGCGTTGGAGAAGACGGCGTCGAATGGCTCGTCGACCGTGAAATTCGAGGCATCTTCCACTTCGAAGCGGATGCCGGGATAGTTCGCCCGCGCCTGCTCGATCATCGACGCCGAGTAGTCGGTTCCGACGACGTCGGCGCCGCGCTGAGCGATAGCCTGCGTCAAGTGACCAGTGCCGCAACCGATATCGAGGATACGCTCGCCCGGCTTGGGATCGAGCAGGTCGATCAGATTCGAGCCGTACTCCCAGATGAAAGAGAACTTGTCGTCGTAAAGTCCGGCGTTCCAGCCGGATGGATTGGTGTTCTCGCTGTCGGTCACGATGGTCGTGCTCCCCATGTTGGGCCAAATTAAATCGGACCCGAGTGTACCGCGGAATCCGCGGAATCATGCAAGCGAGCTCGGCTCCCAACCTTTGAGCAGCGCGATTAGGCTGTGAAGGACCGCGACGGTCAGGATGTCGGCACGCTGGCGACGTCCTTCTGTGATCACGCTGACGACTCCCTCTCGCCGTGCGAGACCGGGGTTGTCGAGCAGCCTATCGAGCAGTGGTCCCAGCTCAGCACCGCAGCGAAGCTCCGCCTCGAGACCGGCGGGAACCGGGAAGCGCTCGCTGGCGCCATAACCGACCGCTCCTGATCGATCGATCGCTGCCGCCCATGAGAGGACGTAGATGCGGTCGCCCGGTCCATCTGTTAGACCAGATTCGACGCCAACACCAAACGTCGCGTCGGGGGATGCCGCCAGCGCGTTCCGTGCACGCATCAACGCGCCATGCGCCGTCTCCTCATCACCCCAGGGCTGAACCGGCACGTCGGGATCGACCTCGACCGACTCGACCGGTACGTCGCCCAGGATCTCCTCGGCGGCGCGGCGAATTGCCTCCAGCTTGGCTGGGTTGCTGGTGCCGGCCGCGATATGCACGCGCGTCACGCTCATGCGATCTCCCGTCGCAGCGTCGAGGCGGCCAACAGCACCATCAGGAGCGCGAAGCCGATCAGGACGGCGGTCTCCGTCCAGAGCGCCCCGATCCGATCGCCACGGATCATGACATCGCGCAACGCCTTGTTTGCGTAGGTCAGCGGCATGATGTGCGCCAGGATGCGCAGCGGACCGGGCAGCGAGGAGAGCGGCCAGATAATGCCGGAGAGGAGCCCTT
The DNA here is from genome assembly GCA_963815715.1 of uncultured Chloroflexia bacterium. GTDB lineage: Bacteria > Chloroflexota > Chloroflexia > Thermomicrobiales > Thermomicrobiaceae > CALAGB01. The sequence goes on from CAWFHU010000004.1 coordinate 45,537, forward strand.
GCGGCGTGATCACGATCGGGATGAACTGCACCACTTGCAGCTCGGTGCGTGCGAAGGTCGAGAGGAAGATACCCAAATTCACCGCGCCCAGCGTGAGGAGTAGGGTGAAGAAGAAGACCAACAGGACATGACCTGCATAGTGGATGCGGATCACGTAGAGGCTAAAGGCGACCATGACCACTGATTGAATGGCGGCAAAGACGATGAAGCCGAGCATGTAGCCGACCACGATTTCGGCGCGACTCAGGGGCGAGACCATCAGACGTTCGATGCTCCCCTGGATGCGTTCGCGCAGGAACGAAACCGACGTGAGCAGAAAGACGAAGAAGAAGGCGAAGAACCCGATGAAGGTTGGCGCGAAGTAGTCGAGCTGATCGAACTGTGGTCCGCCATGCAAATAGACTGGCTGGATCGTGATCGGCAGGCCGGTAGGTGTCAGTGCGTCGACGATGGTGTTCGGCAACGTGCGGTTGAGCGCGCCGAGAACCGAACCGGAGGTGTTGGGTTGCGATCCCTCCAAGGTCACCTGAATCGTCTGTTTCGATCCGGGAGTGATTGTCAGATCGGCTGGGAGCGTCAGCACTGCGTCGATGTGGCCGTGATCGACCGCGGAACGAGCCTCGGTCGCGTCCATCTGTTTGACGATCAGTGACTTGTCGGCTTCCAGTCCCTGAATGATCTGAGTGGCCAATGGACTCGATCCTTCATTGACGACGGCGATCGACACGTGATGGGTGGCACCTCGATAGATGTAGGCCAGAAGGGAGAGGACCAGAATCGGAGCGACCAGCATCAGGAACAGCGTTCGCCGGTCGCGCCGGAATTGCCGCACGATGCGAGTGGCCAGCGCCAGAATGCGTCGACGACTCATCGTGCACCCCCAGAAGTCCCGGCCGGAAGGGCTCCTGCCAACGACAAAAACGCGTCTTCGAGGTTGTCACAGCCAGTCTGCTCCCGGAGTGCCGCTGGGCTGCCGGTCGCGAGCACGCGTCCTTCGCGCACGAAGGCGAGCTGATCGCAACGCTCGGCCTCATCCATGATGTGGCTGGTGACGAGCAGCGTGCGGCCGCTGTCAGCTAGCTCGCGAAATCGTGCCCAGAAGGTGCGCCGCAGGACTGGGTCGAGGCCCACCGTCGGCTCGTCAAGGATGAGGAGCTCCGGCTCGTGCAGCAGTGCACAGGCGAGCGAGGCGCGCTGCAACATGCCACCGCTGAACGTGGTCAGCGGGCTGTCGAGCCGTGCATCAAGCTCGACTTCAACGGCAATCTCCTTGATGCGTTCGGGCAGCTGCTTCTGTGGCACACCATACAGCGCACCGAAGAAGTCCAGATTTTCGCGCAACGAGAGATCCGGATAGAGCGCGGCGGCCTGCGTCATGTATCCGATATGTGCCGTGACCCTACGATCCGGCATGGTATGTCCGAGCACGGTGAGCGTGCCGCTGTCGGGTTGGAGTGCTCCGGCAGTCATGCGGATCAGCGTCGTCTTTCCGGAGCCGCTCGGCCCGAGCAAGCCGAATATAATGCCGCGTGGAATCGACAGAGAAACACGATCCACCGCCAATACGCTTCCGAAGCGGCGCGTGACATTGTCAGCTTCAATGACGGCGTCCGTTGTGAAATCCCTTCTCTGGCTCCAAACACAAGACTGCTGGATCACGCCAATCGCGCTTCGTCCGGCGCGGAGCTCGAGGCATTGTTTCGCGGCAGGCCGTAGACGTCATCAAGTCGCTGCAGAGCCGCGCCCACCCAGGCTTATTTCGGCGATCCACCGAGAGAATAGGTCAGCTTGGTCCCGCGCGCTAGCGTGTACTGCACATGGCGTGTGACGGAAGTGCGCGTCACATCATGCAGGACTGTCGGTACTTCTGGTATAGGACCATTCGGTACCCCCGAGCCAGCAATACAGCGGGCAAAATGGAACCGGGCAAAGGTCGGTGCCGCGATTCATGTACCGATCTACTTCGTCCGACGTCGGTGGCGATGCCGCGTCAGTCGGGCGAATTGTTACGACATTGAGGTCCACGCTATGGAAGTACGGAACGCCGCGGCACCAAGATTCGTCTGGACGTCGATCTTCTCGCGAGCCGCGATTTTCGCTGCCTACCTGGTGGCGGTCGATGCGGCGATCCTCACATTCAGGCCGGCGTCCGAGTTTGTGCTCAACCGGATTTCCGATGTCGCGAACGTCGCTGGGCCATCGGTGATCCTCGGTCTCTGGGCGATTCAACTCTATGCGCTTCTGAAGCGACGCGACATCAGGCGCAGTCGGTTGTTCTGGGCCCAGCTTATGCTCGGCCTGGCTTTGCTGTGCGACATCATCGCTCAGCTCGGTTGGGCGATCAACGAAGAAATACTCCACGTCTCGCCTTTCCCCGCCTGGACCGATGGCTTTTACCTGGCCTTTTACGTGTTTGTCTTCGCGGCGATCTTGTCGCTGCCTGGCTGGCGCGGAACGCCGATTACTCGACTCCAAATGGTGATTGATGGTCTCGCCGTAACCGTCGCGGTCGGGGTCTTCAGCTGGTATTACCTCATCGGCCCCACATTGTACGACGACACCTCCTCACGACTGTCGGTCGTCGTCGCCTCACTCTACCCGGTCTTTGATCTCATTCTGTTCATCTGTCTGGTTATCGCACTGGTTCGAACAGATGACCCAAAACTGCGGCGGGTGGTCGGACTTCTGACCATGTCGATCGCGATCGTGGTGGTGGCGGACTCGATATTCCAGTATCAAGAGCTGTCGGGAACCTATCTGTCCGGCTCGGCGCTGGACGCGTCGTGGCTTGCGGCGGACATGCTCTGCGGTCTCGCCGCGCTGACGCTTGCGATCGATCTGCGTCGAAATCGCCTGACGGGCGTCACGACGTCGCGCGATCGACAGGTGGCGTTCAGGGATCACCTTCCACTCTGGTTCGAATATCTGCCCTACGTCTCCTTACCCATCGTGCTGGGCTTCTTTTTGAGTTTGTGGAACACTCCGGGCGACGGAGATGACTATCTCGAGCCTGGTGCGCTGATCGGCTGCGTCATCCTCGTCGGTTTGGTCATCACGCGGCAGGCGATCGCCATTCGCGAAAATCAGCGGCTTCATCGCGCGGTGCGTGACGACGCTCGTCGTCTGGCCGACTTCAACGAGGAGCTCGTGGTGGCCAACGAGGAGTTGGCGGATGCCAACCTGCGACTCGAGTCGCTGGCGACCACGGACCCGCTCACCAACTTGCTCAACCACCGCGCCATCAACGACACCATTGATCGCGAAGTCGAGCGGGCGTTCCGCTATCGACGCCAATTCTCACTCCTCTTCATCGACCTCGATCACTTCAAGACGATCAACGATACGTATGGCCACGGGGCCGGTGACACCACCTTGCAGGAGTTCGCGACGGTGGTTCGCAGCAGTCTGCGCGGCGTGGACGTGATGGCCCGCTGGGGTGGTGAGGAATTCATCGTTGTACTCCCGGAAATAGGCTGCGCAGGGGCAGTCGAGTGTGCTGACCGTATACGTGCGAGCATCGCAAGTCACCGGTTCCCGGTCGGCGGCGGCATTCACATCACCTGTTCACTCGGCGTGGCGACCTTCCCAGAGAATGGCACCGAGCGCGGTCAGTTGATCGAGCTGGCTGATCAGGCCATGTATGCGGCCAAACGTTTGGGTCGTAACCAGGTGAGAACATCTGGGGAGGCTGCGATCAGCGCACTGGTGCGCTCGACCATGGGATCGAGCGTTCGTGAAGATTCCGAGCTGGTCGGCGTCATCGAGGCCCTGGCCACGCTGGTGGAAGTGCGAGATCGGTACACCGGTGCGCACATGGCTCAGGTGGGGAAGCGGGTTGCGCGGCTGGCTCGCGAGTTCGGCCTGAGCGAGCCTGAATGCCACATGCTGGGGATCGCCGGACTGCTGCACGACATCGGTAAAGTCGGAGTTCCCGACGCGATCCTCCAGAAACCGGGACGCCTCTCGCCGCAGGAATGGGAGATGCTGCGCACGCATGCCGCTGTCGGAGCGGACGTCGTCAGTCGTGTGCCCGCGCTTCGCCCACTGGCGCCGATCATCCGTGCTCACCACGAGCAATGGGACGGTTCCGGCTATCCTGACGGCCTTCGCGGCGATGACATTCCCATGGGTGCGCGTATGGTGGCGGTGGTTGACGCCTACGGCGCCATGACGAGTGATCGGCCATACCGTAAGGGGCGATCGTCCGAAACTGCGCGCGACGAACTGCGGCGCTGTGCTGGGACGCAGTTTGACCCCAACATCGTCGACGTCTTCCTGCAACTCCTCGAAACGGACGATCTCGCCCTGATCGACGCCGTACATCTCACGACGTCACTCGACTGATCGTTCCTTCTCTGTGACCGCCCACCACGAATCACAGCATGGCTACAATTGCGGTCGGGGCGCCGCGACGGCGTCGTGTTCAGGCGCCGGGGAGAGGACGTCCATGTACTTCAGCGAAATTGTCGCCGACTTCGCACTGCCAGCTGAGCTTCGAGGATTTGCCGGATGAAGTGGTCGCGGCGGCGTTGACCGCCATCGCCGACACGCTCGCCTGTGCGGTGGCGGCTATCGACGAGCCTGGACCGCGTATTCTGCGTAGACTACGCCATCGTACACAATGGAAGCGCCAGCGCGACGCTGCTGGGCGAAGCGACCAAGGTCGCGACAGGGTTGGCCGCTCTGGTCAACTGCAGTCTGGCGCGGGATCTCGACGCCAACGACCTCTACGCCGGAACGCCAGGTCGAGACACCGGACATTTTTCGGACGCAATCCCAGCGCTGCTGGCCGTGGCTGAGTCGACCGGAGCCAGCGGGCGCGAGCTGATAACCGCGGTGGTTATCGCCTATGAGGTCCAGGCAGTGCTGGCCGAGTCGTATCTCTGGATGAAACGTGGCCTGCACTCAGTGAGTGAAGTGACCTGGGCGCTTCCGGCAGCCGCTGGTCGTTTACTCGGGCTTGACCGCGATCAGATCGTCTCGGCGATCGGACTGGCCGGCACGACGGGCGGGCTCATATTGCAATCGTGGCTGCGGCCGTCCCCTTCGCTGCCGCTGATTAAGGGTGGCGCGCCTGGATTCGCCGCGAAGCAGGCGCTGGAGGCGACGGATCTCGCACACATGGGATTCACGGCGCCATCCGACGCGCTGGAGACACTGTTCGAGCGGTTGCCCTCTGAGTCAGACACGAAGGTCTTCCAGAACCTGGTGCAGCCGTATCGATTCACAACAACGCGGAACATGCTCAAGCGCTATCCGGCCCAGATATACACGCAGGCCGCGGTGCAGGCGGCGGTGGCGATCCATCCGCACATCGACGATGTCGAACAGATCGCGGTGGCAACGGTTTATGGCCACCAAAATGTCGCCGCGGGTGTACAGGGCTCGGCGGGCGCGTACGTGCCCACGACGCGCGGCGCCGCCGACCATAGCACGCCCTTCGTGGTTGCCGTGGCTCTTCGTGACGGCGATCTGACTCCGGCCAGCTATCAGGGGGAGCCCTGGCAGGACGAAACGCTGCTCGACCTAATGCGGCGTGTCGATCTGGTGATCGATCCCGAGTTCCAACGCGCCTTCGACGAGCGTGGCGAGTTTGGCTGTCGCCTGGTCGTCGAAATGCTCGATGGTCGCCGATTTGAGGAGACAGTGCGGCAGCAGCGCGGACATCCTGACAACCCACTAAGCCGCGAGGACCTGCTCGACAAGATGCGCGCCTTCGCCGATTGGAAGCTGGGCGTAGGCGCCGCCGAGCGGATCTACGATGCAGTGCAATCGCTTTCAGAGGCGGGAGATGTGCACAAACTCATCGCGGCATGCCGTGCGGAGGGCGACTAGACACAATCTGGCCCCAAGTGGCCCTGTGAACGTTCGTAAGCCTGGGTGCAGTCGGATAGTAGCTACCCCTCCAGCCGCACGACGACTCCCTCATCGCTGCGCAAGCTGAGCTTTCCAGAGACGGCGTCCTTCTCGCGGTCGAGCTTGGTCGAGATCACGATCTGTCCGCGGTCATGCCCTTTACGCAGCTCCAGCTCTTGCGGTTCCTCGCCGAAGTTGAGCGCGATCAGGAAGCGCGTACCCTCGTGTTCGCGGATGTACGCGTAGACGGTCCCGCCTGTCCTCACCGGCCGGTACGACCCGACCGAAAGGGCACGCTCGTCGCGACGCATGCCGATGAGCCGGTGCTGCAGCGTCAGCATGGAGCTTGAATCAACGCGTTGCGCCTCGACGTTGCGCGATTGGTAATCGTCGCTGACCGGGAGCCAGGGTGTGCCGGTGGTGAACCCCGCGTTTACGCTGGCGTCCCATTGCATCGGCGTGCGCTCTGGATCGCGGCCGAGCCCGAGGCCTGGGACGCGATGCTCTTCAGGATCCTGGATAAGCTCCGAGGGAATATGGACGTCCGGCATTCCCAGTTCGTCGCCATAGTAGAGGGTGGGCGTGCCGCGCAACGTCAGCAGCAGCATGGCGGCGATGCGTGCCTGATCCGGGCCGATACGGCTGGCGATGCGATGGTTGTCGTGGTTGCTCAACACCCAATCCGGCCAGGCGAAGGGTGGGATGCGGCCCTCATAGAAGTCGACCAGCGCCGCGATGTGAGCCGCGTCCCAGGGCTGCAGCAGCAGGTGGAAGTTGTGTGGCATCTGCAGGATCTCGCCGTTTTGCCCGTAATACTGGACAAGGCGGTCCACCGGCAGATAGATCTCGCCAATCAGCAAGCGATCGTCGTATTCGTCAGACACGACACGCATCTGACGTAGCAGATCGAACATTTCGTGTTGATCGGAGTTGAAGGCTGGGATGAGCGATCGATAGGGAGACATGTCCGTCGTCCACTGCGGATTGGGCGGGTTGTCACGCAGCATCGGATCCTTGGCCAGATGCCAGACGGCATCGAGCCGGAAGCCGTCGACCCCGCGATCGAGCCAGAAGCGCATGTTGTCGAGCATGGCCTGACGCACGTCCGGATTGGCCCAGTTCAGATCCGGCTGCTCCTTGAAATACTGGTGGAAGTAGTACTGACTGGTCGATTCTTCCCATTCCCAGCCGCTGCCGCCGAAAGAGCTGAGCCAGTTGTTGGGCGTACCGCCATCCGGTGCTGGATCGCGCCAGATGTACCAATCCCGTTTGGGATTGTCGCGCGACTTACGAGATTCGACGAACCACGGATGCTGGTCTGACGTGTGATTGGGGACGAAGTCGAAGATGATCTTGATGTCTCGCTTGTGGGCTTCAGCCAGGAGTTCATCGAAGTCGGCGAGCGTCCCGAAGATCGGATCGATATCCCGATAATTGGAGACGTCATAGCCGAAATCGACCATCGGGGACGGGTTGATAGGCGACATCCAGATGGCGTCGATTCCCAGCCAGCTCAAATAGTCGAGACGACTGGTGATCCCCTTCAGGTCGCCAATGCCGTCTCCACTGCTGTCCATGAATGAACGTGGGTAGATCTGATAGATGATGCCTCGTTGCCACCAGAGATAGTCGCTCGTCATCGTACCTCGTCAATCTTGTCAGCGCGTCTGATCCGTGATCCCACTGCTTAGCGGCAAGAACCGCGCCATATCGGCATGATACTCAACCGATTCGCCCGCCGTAATGGTCGTTGACGAAATACACCGGCACTCAGCCCACATTCACCGGGGACTAACCCTACCCTCACTGACTCTCCCTTCACCGGAGGGAGAGAACCATCCCGGGCTAGCCCAAACGAAGCCCGACCCACTTCGTGGGTGCCCCGGGGGCTGAACGTACGCGGTCAAACGTAGGGGAGGGACCTGTGCCCTCCCTTCGACTGAAGGTCGAGAGACTGCATCCACATTGCCCATCTACTTCGTCAATGACCATCACGGCAGGGCTTGCCGTTATTCGTGAGAAGGTCAAGTCAAATCGCCACCAGCGTACCCACCACCGAGATGGCGGCGATGATCTGAAGGATCGCGAGAAAGCGGCTCGAACCAGTGCCTCCCAGCAGACCGCTGCGGCCCTTGATCCGCTCGAATCCGTCGACGGCCGCGACCACGACGATCAGCACCCCAAGCGCCAGAGTGAAATGCGCCGGAGGAGACCGATCCGTCGTTCACGGCGATCTGCCCAGCGGCGCCGAGCGCGCTCAGCACGATGATCAGCAGAACCCAGTTGCGAAAGGCGCGGTTCCACCACTGACGTCGTTCCCAGTGCACCACCTCCTGACCCCGTTCGCGGCGAATGAACCAGGTGACGATCAGGCCGAAGGCGAATCCGCCGACATGAGCAACGAAGGCGACGTCTGATTGTGACGTGGAGGTGAGGATGTTGATCGAGATCAGTGAGTAGAAGACCTGCATCAGAAACCAGATGCCGATCATGATGACTGCCGCCACTCCACCAGTCGCCAAGAACGGTCCGAAGATCAGGATCGAGCGCACGATAGAGCGCGGATAGAGGAGGATGTAGCCGCCTAAAACCGCGGCGATGGCGCCGCTTGCGCCAACCAACGGGTCCGAGCTTCCGGCGAAGATCAGCGCATAGAAGAGGCTCGCGACGATGCCGCCAACCAGATAGAAGATCAGATAGGTGAAGTGGCCCAGCTGATCCTCGACGTTGTCGCCAAAGATCCAGAGAAAGAGCATGTTGCCGGCGATGTGGAGCAGCCCGGCGTGAATGAAGATGGCGGTAATCAGGGATAGCGGGTGATGTCCGTGCCAGAACTGGTTGGGCGTGAATCCCCAGCGGTCGACGAAGCGATTGAGCTGCGCATCAGTGAGGGTCAGCTCATAGATGAAGACCAGGATATTGAGCAGGATGATGAGGACGTTGATGAAGGGAAAGCGCCGGGAGCGAACCTGGGGATCGTCGGCATACGGGAGCAAGCCCACCTCCTGGTCGATGGCGGCGAAGTGTTCGCTGGCGTCAACTCGGGGTCAGAAGCTGACGGATGACATGGCCCGGCTGCCATCCCGTCGATCGCGCGGGGCTAAAGCCGCAGCGCTACAGATACGAAGTCCACTGAAGGGACTTAGATTCAATCGCGATAGTGGTCATCTTTCCCCCCACTATTGCGCATACCGTAACAATCCAGCCCCCGGAGCACCCGCTTGCGGGTCGGGCTTCGTCTAGAGTAGCCCGGGATCTTTAGTCCAGGGCGGACGTGTGGCGCCGAGCAGCGTGAATGGTCAACGACTCGAGTCGCGTCTCCTCGTCTACCCCTGCTGCGCCAGTCCCTGGCCGATGACGTCCAGTGTCCGTTCCAGCGCCGCTTCGGAGATGGTCAGCGGGGGCTGGATGCGCAGCACGTTCCCCTCTTGACCACCGACGCCGATCAGGACGCCCGCTTCACGGCTGAACGCACGGATCGCGCCCGCCTGTTGTTTGGCCGGAGTCCGCTTGTTTCGATCGGTCACGAGCTCGATACCGATCATCAGCCCCAGCCCGCGCACGTCGCCGATCAGCTCGTGCTCGCTCGCCATTTCCTTGAGTTGTGCCATGACCTGATTGCCTTTGGCCGCTGCCTGGCCGGGCAGATTCTCGTCGAGCATCACGTCGACGTTGGCCAGCGCCGCCGCGCAGCAGACCGGATTGCCGCCGAACGTGGAGAGATGCTCGCCGGGCTGCAGCGAATCGGCAATCTCGGCGCGCGCGATGGTGGCCGAGAGGGGGAATCCGTCGGCGATGCCCTTGGCCATCACCAGGATGTCCGGCTCCACGCCAAAATGCTCCACCGCGAAGAGTTTTCCCGTGCGGCCAAAGCCGCTCTGCACCTCATCGGCGATGAAGAGGATGCCGTAGCGATCGAGCACCTCTTTGACTTTGCGGAAGTAGCTGGAGGGAGGCACGATGATGCCCCCTTCACCCATGACCGGCTCGGCGATGAAAGCCGCCACCGATCCGGCCGACTGGTACTTCACCGCCCACTCAACCATCTCGGCGCAGCGGTCGGCGACCACGTCCGGATCGTCGGTGCCGAACGGGTTGCGATAGACGTAGGGTGCCGGAGCGAAGGCGATGCCCGGCAGGTAGGGGCCGCCGCGCGTCTTGCGCTGCACGTTGCCGGTGATCGAGAGGGTTCCGACGGTGCGGCCGTGGAAGGAGTGGGTCAGCGAGATGAACTCCGACTTGCCGGTGTAGGCCTTGGCCAGACGCATTGCGGTCTCGATGGCCTCGGCGCCGCTGTTGCCAAAGAAGGTCTTTTGCAATGAGCCCGGCGTGATCTGCGCCAACCGCTCGGCCAGATCCGCCACCACCGGCACGTGATAGATGTAGGTGCCCGCGTGGACCAATTTGTCCATCTGCGCCTTGGCCGCCTCGATCACCTTCGGGTGGCGATGCCCGGCGTTGGAGACGGCGATCCCGGCAAAGCAGTCGATGAACTCCTTGCCGTTCGCATCGACCACCGTTGCACCGCTGGCGTGATCGAAGACGATTGGCTCGACGGCGGCGACGAAGCTCGTGGTGACGTATTTCTGGTATTTCTCGATCGTGTCCATGCGCGGCGCGCTCCCTTCCAACCTGTCCGTTCCCCGCACAATACCGCGAACAAGGGGAGGGGGCAATGAGGGCCTGACTTGCTCGCCGAAACGAGAAGGGGAGCGAACATTTGGCGCTCCCCTTTGACGATTAACTTCCGCTCGTACGTACCAACCGCGTTCAGTTTCCGGCACCGTCGGTCGGTACGATGTCGTACTTCCGGCCCAGCTCTGCCATGCGCTCATGAGACGGAGGCCAGCCGCCAGTATTGATCGCCTCAACCAACTCTTCGAAGTAGCGCTCGAAGCCGCCCGGTGTCACCAACGAGAGGAAATGAGCCGGTTCACCATGCGGATTGCTGAAGGTGTGACGTGTGCCGCGCGGGATGTAGACGAACCCGCCCGGTTCCGCATCGACATCTTTGCCGTCGACGTGGAAGCGGATGCGCCCTTCCAGGACGTAGAAGGACTCATCCATGGCGTTGTGGAGATGGGGCGGAGGCCCGGGAAAGCCCGGAGCGGCGACGTAGTCGATAACGGCCGACGCTCCGCCCGTCTCCTTTGTGCCGACCTTGATCGTCACGGTGTTGCCGATGGCTTGGAGCACGCGTCCCGCTCCCGCCCCAAGAATGACGCTGCCGAGTTTCGTCTGCATCCGTTTTCGCTCCTCTGCTTGACGTAAGCTCGCCCGCTATCGCGAACGCCTTCACAATTGCTCGGCGGACCCGTTCGAACAATTTCGCTGCCGTACCGGCGAGCGCATTCTCTTCTGGATCGCTGTTGAAATGTTGACGAAAGACCCTCGTCGAGGCAACGTTAGTGGCGACTGTTCGGATATTGTTTGGAGAGATTGACGGTGACGTTCGGAAAACCTGGCCGCCCGCCGGAAGATCGAGTCGCGCGACGCATCGAGATCTATCAGGCGGTGGCGCCATTGATTCTGCGCTATGGCGCGAAAGGATTCTCGATGCGCGAAGCGGCCCGGACCGCCTGCATCAGCATCGGTGGCCTGTACCACTATTTTCCGACCAAACGAGATCTGCTCCTCTATGGTCTTGATACCGACGCGCGTGACCGACTCTGCGTCGAGTTTCGTGAAGCGGTCGCGACCTTCGCGAGCTGGCGACCTGATGACGCGATCGATGCCTACCTGAGGCATTCACGGGAGATGCTCGCGTTCGTGCGTCCGTCCGCGCGAGCAGCGTTCGAACTTGGTCTCGCAGAACTGCAAGACGGGCTCGACCAGGGGTTCAGTCGCAACATCGAGGAACTCACCCAGACGCTTCGCCACGTCGCGCCTCATCTGACCGACGCACAGCTTGAGTCGCTTGGTCGCACCATCCGGCGAATTGGACTGGGGACGTTAATCGACGAGAAGGCTGACCTCGACGAAGTAATGCAAGAGATCCGCGCCATGATCGACGGCTACGTTCGGCGAGCGTCGATTCAGCGGGAAGCTGCAAGCGCCTGACGCGCCGGATTTCGCTCACTGTGTCGCTCGTCGCCGCCTTACGGGCCGATGACGTGCTAGGATGTCGGCACGCTACGGACCTGCGTGGACTGGCGTCATGACTTCGAAGGGCACGTGTCGATGAGCGGATCGCTCGACTCGTCAACGGTCCGATCCGATTCCGACGAGGGATCGCTGCTCTACTCGTTGCGCCGCTATCCTGGATTCCGGACGCTATTCCACAGCACGTTGGCGACCAACGGCGCTTTTTGGATGTGGATGATGGCGAGCGGCTGGCTCGCGCTCGACATGACCGATTCCGCCTTCTTCGTCGGCCTGACCGGGTTTCTCAGTGGCATACCGATGCTCCTCTTCACGTTGCCGGCGGGCGTCATGATCGATCGATATGAACGACGTCGAATCCTGGTGATTGCGCAAGCGGTCGTCGCGCTGATCATGACCTCGATGGTGCTGCTCCTGTTCCTCGATCTCATGCATCCGTGGCACCTGCTGGTGGCTTCCTTTGGCACTGGCACCGCCATGTCGTTCGTCTTCCCGTCTCGCAACGCGTTGGTGGCCAATCTGGTGCCCTCAAAGGACCTGGCAAACGCGGTGGCGTTGAACTCGGCGGGCCAGAATGCGCCCCGGGTGGTCGGTCCTGCCCTGGCCGGTCCTTTGATCGCCGCTCTTGGTCTCCCGATCACCTTTCTGGTCTGTCTGATCATCCAGTTCGTCGCAATCGCCGTCACCACCCGGCTTCCAGCGACGTTGCCGGTGGTCGCTCGCGTGAGACGCACGATGCTCGGCAGCATCGGCGACGGGCTCCTGGTCATACGGCGCAATCGCTTCTTGACCGGGGTGTTCATTCTGGCGGTGGTCCCAACCATGTTCGTGATGCCCTACACGAACTTATTGCCGGTCTTCGCTCGTGACGTCTTTGGAATCGGATCGCTCGGGCTCGGGTTTATGATGGCCGCCAACGGGCTCGGAGGCGTCCTGGGGGCATTGCTGGTTGCGGGATCGCGCTGGATCAACAGCCGGCCCGGCGTCCTGATCTGGACTTCGGTGGGCTTCGGTCTGTCGGTTTTGGCTTTTGCGATAACTCCCGCCCCGGCACCAGCCATCGTCCTGATCTTCATGGCTGGGCTGATCAGTTCGATCTACATGGCGGTCAACAACACGCAGATTCAGCTGAGCGTGGATGACAGCGTTCGCGGCCGTGTTCTCAGCGTGTATCTCTTCACCTGGGGACTGCTCCCACTCGGAGTACTGCCCGCGGGGGCGATTGCCAGTCGATTCGGCGCGCCGACCGCCATCTTCACGATGGTGTCCGTCGGCCTCGCCCTGATTCTGCTGACCGCCGTGAAGTTCCCATCACTGCGAGGCGCCAGCGCATCCTTCGCGGTTCCCACAACCGCCGACATCTAGCGCGGGACCGCGCATTTCCGCTCCTCGAGTCAGCCATTCTCCGCCGTCTGGAACGAAACTTGAGGTTCACCTTCAGGGACTGTGTGACCGTGCGGAGTTTGCAGGGCCCGGTGTCACTTTGTTAGGGTCAAAGGCGCGGCAGTTCGACCCGCAAGCCCATATGACAGAAAGGAACGTAATGCGGACCATCATCGACGGGAGCGAAAAGGTACGGAATCAGAAAGCGATCGAGGAGGCTATTCAGGAGAGCGGCTTCGACGTGTCGGAGATCGTCACGGCTGGCAGACCCGGAGCATCAGCGCTCGGTGCCTATTGGGGCAAGACGCACAACTGCGAGGTGAGTCAGTTCCCACCCAAGGGGGACGACCTCAAGGGCCAGCAGCAGACGAACAAGCGCATGGCCAAGTACGCCGACGCGGTGATCATTGTGACCGACGAGCCTGATTCGCTCGACAAGAACCTCATCGAGCACGCCGAAAAGCGGGACATGCCGGTGCATGTGCACAGCATCGGGGCGTAATTTCAGCATTCAATCCAGCAAGAAAAACCGGATCGGCGTGTCCGGTCCGGAATTCGGTGCGTGCTGAGTCTTGTGATGAGTCTGGTCAGGGGCGGACGCGCTGCTGGTAGACGTACCAGTAATACGCGCCAGCGCCCAGGACGTTGAAGAAGAGCAGCATCATTGTCCAGAACCGGCGCTCGTCAGCGCGCAATTCCCCGTTCTGGGTTAGATCTCGTGCCATCCACGCCCAGAAGCCGATGAGCGGGATGGCGACAATGAGCGATAGGATCAGCGGCATGGTTTATCCCTGTTCTTGACTCCGGCGTTCGCGCGACTGCCGCTTAGCCCGATGACCACGGCACACACGTCAACCGCGATCATCTTACGACCTTCCCGATCATGGTGATTGAGGCAATACATCGGTAGTCGTCTCGCTTGCGCACGGGACTGAAGCCGCCGTACTGATCTAGGCGAAGCCCGCTCAAGCGGGCTGAACGGAGGCGGTCAAACGTAGGGGCAGGCCGACGGACGTCACCTGATACCGAACTACATCGTCACAGACCATCAGCCCGCGCGGATCTAGGCGAAACCTGCCGATCGTCATTGACGTAATGGATGGGCAATCGGTTGCCGTCTCTCGACCTTCGGTCGAAGGGAGGGCACAGGTCCCTCCCCTACGTTTGCCAGCGTAAGCCTAGCCCGTTTAGGGGCTTCGTCTTCTCAGCCTGGCAGCGTGTTGAAAAAGGCGGTCGTTGCGGTGGCCGGCAGGCTGAGCTTATGACGGCACGTCCAACAGCTGGAACGAGCTACATCAGCGACGGAAGGCCGGTTTGGGCGGGTGATGGGCTCAGCAGGGACCCATTCGGTCCCCAATGTTTGCCCCAACCCTGCTTGGCGAGGTAGCGCTTCAGGTTCTGCCCAGCCGCAATCAGCACGCCCTCGATGTTCACATTGTGCACCCCGCGGAGTCGGAAGCGACGCAACCCATGCCACTGCTTGGCCTCGGCGAAGAGCGGTTCCACCCAGACCCGCCGTTTGCGCATGGCCTTCTCGAAGGCTGGTGTTCCGGCCGCGCCTTTGACCCGCTCCATGGCCGCCGCATGGAACGAGCGATGCACTTGTCGCCCCTGGTCGCTCGGCGTGCAGCAGGCTTTCAGGGGGCAGGCGTTGCAGGTCGCGGCGTCGGCCTGATACTCGGTTTGCTCCGCTTTCGCCTCGATCCGCGACGGTCGGAGGAACTGGTCCGCCGGGCAGCGGTAGACATCCTGCTCGGCCTCATAGGTGAAACAACCCGAGCCAAAATACGCGGTCTTGTGCTCCATGTCTCGCACCGGCATGGAGGCGGTGATCCCCATGGCGTCGAGGGCGGCGACGTTCTCGAAGGTGCTGTACTTGGTGTCGGCGATGACCCGCTCAGGACGAAGTTTGCGGCGAAAGAGCGTGCGCCGGAACTGATCGAGGAAGGGCTGGTTCTCCATGACATCACCCGACATCACGAGGCAGCTGAGGATGATGCGGGCTCGGCCGCCATCGACCAGATAGTGATCTTGATAGCCCAGGACTCTGGGCCCGGTCGACAGTTTCATCAGCGTAGCATCAGGATCGGTGCGGCTCACCATGCGGGACGAGACGCGCTCATAACTGGGAGAGAGCGGTCGATCGGGGCGTAATTGACAGGTCTCCAGTACATCCCAACGCTCGCCCGTCGACGACGCGGTCTGCTTCCCGAACAACTCAACCAGATGGTCATCCACCACGTCCTTCAGCCGTGGTACCAACGAATCGATGTCCGCGTTGCCGGGCACTTGGGTGGCGTCGACCAGCACTTCACGCCCCCAGATCAGTCCCACCTCATCACACCGATCGAGCACGTGCTCGAAAAACTGGCGAAAGACCCGCAGGCCAAACCGGTGCCGAATGCGGGTCAGGCTGGAATGGTCCGGCAGCGGTTCACCCAGGTCGTAGCCCAGATACCAGCGGACACTCAAGCGATCGGCCGCCACCGCCATCAACTGCCGCTCCGAACGAAGCCCTTCAAAGAACATGACCAAGTGCAGCTTGAAGAAGACCACCGGATCGATCGAGGGGCGGCCGCCGGTCGCGTAGTACTCCTGCACGAGGTGGCAGACGAACGAGAGGTCGAAGGTGCGGTCCAGGTGCCGGTAGAAGTGGTCGGCGGGCACGAGATCCTCGAGCGTCCCGTGCTCGACGGGCTGAAAGCAGCGTTCTTTGATCCCCATCATGGAAAGACCCTCCCACGAGATCGAAGGGCCTATTGTAGTGTTACCCGTTCATCGTTTTTCAACACGCTGCCAGGGTTTTCAACCCAGGGTGAACGGTGAGCGCCTACCGGTTTATTTCTTCACTGACAATAATCGTGACGGAGTAGGCTCAGTCACTCCCCTCACGAACTCGCGCCGGTGATCGTGACGTCCATCTGATGATTCACCGTCTCCTCCACGTGCACGCTGACCTGGTTGCCAACGAACTCCATGTGAATGTCGTATTCGTTGATGTCTCCGATGACGATCTCATGCACGACGAACGTCTGAGCGTCAGACCAATCACCCTTCAGCGCGATCTCGCTGCCGGTGACGTCCTGACTGAGGCGATAGACGTTGTCCAGGCCGATCGGCACCTGCTCGGTACCGTTCACGGTGTCGATCGTGGCCATCGCCGTTTTGTCCCCAGGCGTGAAGACGACCGCCAGATTGCTCCAGCCCACTGGGTTCTCGGTGAATTGATAGGTCTTTCCAGATACTGAAGTCGCGATCACCGGCAGAAGCGAGACGGGCTTGAACGGGTTGGCCAGCTCATCAACCCTGGCCTGGAGTATCGCCTTGGCTGCCGAGTTCGGATCCAGAGCTTGATCCGACATGACTGCCGGAACGATGTAGTCGGTGACCAACGCCTGGACAGCCGCTCCTTCACTGTCCGACTTGGCCGCCGTCATCACGACGATCAGGTTCTTCATCGGCACGACGGTGATACGTTGCTGAGCCGTTCCCTCGGCGGCAAAGGCCGTCGGGTAAACCCAGAAGAGATAGCCGTAGTCCTTGTCGCCTTCGACGCGGACCTGCTCGCGAGTGGCGGTTGGGACCCAGTCGCTCGGAACGACTTGATTGCCGTCCCACTTGCCGTTGGACTGGAGCAGCAGTCCGAGCTTGGCCATGTCGTGCGGTCGCATCGAGATGCCGTATCCGCCGATGGCGATGCCCTGTGGGTCGGTTGCCCATGAGACGTCGGACGCGTTGATTCCCAGTGGGCCAAACAGCTTCGTCTGGGCGTATTGCGCGGCGCTCATGCCGGTCGCCTGCGTCAAGATGGCGGACAGGAGGTGAGCGTTCCGGGAGCAATACGCGAACGTCGTCCCCGGTCTGCTCGTCATCGGCAGGTCCAGGATGCTCTGCACCCAGTCCTGACTGTCCTGAATCGTCGGTCCAAGCGTGTCATCGGCGCAGTCCAGACCTGACTGCATCGTGAGCAGATCCTCGATTGTGATAGCGTCTTTGTCTGGACTCGGATTGGCAGAGGTCTGATTCGGGAAGAAGCTGACGACCTTCTGATCGACATTCTTGAGCGACCCGTCATGGAGCGCGATTCCGATCAGCAGGCTGATGACGCTCTTGGTCACCGAGAAGACTGGGGCGCTCTCGTCCGTGTTGAAGGGCTGAGTATTGACGTCCAACACAATGTAGCCATTGCGGATGACGGTCAGCGTGCGCAGATTGAGCTGCGCCTGGTCCGTATATTGAAGCGCGGCAAGGAGTTGCGCCGAGTCCATGCCTTGCTCTTCGGGCGTCGACGTTTGCCAGGCGGTCGTCGGCCAATAAGTGGGAGCGTTCCCGGACGGCCCCGAGCTTGGGGTGCCGCAGGCGCCGACCAGCAGTGACGTGACCAGAATAATCGCCGTGATCCATGAGAGACGTGCGGATGTATGTGTTCGACCGATCATGATGGACCTCCTGAGGACGCGCGGCTTGATTGTGTAAGGCCGTCGTGTGATCGGACTGGAGCTCGAGCGGGTGGACGGCTCGCCACCGCCGAGGTCCGACCCTTCACGCCGGTAGCTTCGGTCGGCCTTTGCCAGCGCGGCCGAATTCCACGATCTTCACTTCGGCGCGACGCCCGAGTTCGACGCCCTGGGCACGCAGCAAGCCGATCGAGAGGATCGCGAACCAGAGCATGGTGGCGTAGATGTTGACCCGCTCCTCAATCCCCATCCAGGGTGTCGACTCGTTGTTCGCGACTCGATTTCCGTGCAGTGAGGTCAGGATCCCGAACAGGAGGAGCGTGACGACCGTGGCGTACGAGTACCAGCGGAAACGCATCCCGAAGAGTCGCGCTCCGACGATATGGCCGCCAGGATGCACAGCGACATCAGCGCCGTGGCGGGAATGTGCAAGGTGTTGCGCAGCGTGCCGTCCGTTCCGCGCGTGTTCATCGGAAAGAGGACCGCGCCGATCAGTCCGACGAGGCGTAACCGCCGATCAGCCCGCCCGTGACGTGGGCGACGCGAGTCTGATGTGACGAAAGCCAGACTCCCGCCGCGAATCCGAGCACCAGCACTGTGTACGGGATGGCGTTCGTCGCGATCATCAATGTCCTCACGGGCGATCCCTGCGCCGTGAGCTCGCTGAAGGCCTGGTCCCGATAGCTGTAGCCGGAGTAGCGGAGCGAGCCGACGACGTCTGCCGCGACGTAGACGATGGAGGAGGCGATTCCGCACGCCAGCAGTGCCTTGACGGCATGTTCGTTCCGCCGATCGGAGCAAGCGTGAAATTTGACGTGAGATCAACATGTGGACCTCCCATCGAACGTCCGAGCTAGTTGGCCGGAACCTCTTCCGTGCGAAGCGCGGTCTCGGCAATGACGGTGTCGGTGTGCGTCTCCGCTGGAGCATTGTGGTTGGAGTGCTGCCTTCAGCCAACCTCTTCAAATTGGCGAACTGGCGCGTCTGCATGACCCAGTGTTCCGGCTCGATGAAGAGAGCACTCACCAACCCCTGTAGCCAGCGCGGCTCGAACGCCCAGTAGCCGCTCTCAATGACGCGCGTGCGGCCACCCGGCAGCGGCTCCAGTACCCAGCACCAGGTCGAATCAGTGAAGTAGCGTGGGCGCGGACCATGTGGATCGAAGGGATGCCCGCGCAGGTCGATCGACGCGCGTAAGGCCAGGAAGCGCTCCGGCTCGACGGCGGCGACCTCCCACCACTGGCTGCCATCCGGCATACCAATGAAGCGGTCGCCGACCTTGATCGATTGCCATTCCGGGTGGACGCGGTCAGCGCTCTTGCGGCCCCAGTTGTCGAGACGATCCCAGCTGTACCAACCGCCGCGATCGGTCCCCATCTGCACGAGCCACGGCCAAACACGCTCCGGAGGCGCATCGATGGTCACCGCAAAGGTGGCGCTGCGCGTTCCGTCCGGGATCAACTCCGCGCCGGGATACGGCCGAGCGAACTCTTCGTCGGTGGCGCCCCAACGGAGCAGACGGGGTCGCACCACCAGCCCATAGATGCCGAGCGAGATGCCGAAAAGGGCTCCAAATTTCCGTGCGGCGTTCATGCGGAATTCCTCTCACTATGTGGAGGAAGCGGCGAGTGGACACGCAGAAGACCCTGGTCTCGCATCCTCCCATCGACAGCTTAGGACCGTGGGGATGCAAAAATCGTCATGCCTTGGACCGCGGTGTACCAAGTTCGTGAAACGTGGGGGCGGTTCGTTGCGAGTGGATGCGGAACTGGTCCGCAAGATTACTGGCTGGCAGAGCCGAGGGTCGGGCGCGTCGCGCTATTTCGGGGTGAAGCTGGTGCTGGCAGTGTAGGTCTGGCCGTTCCAGGAGATCGCCACGTTGATGCGCACTTGGTAGCCCTTCGTCGCGCCTGCGATGTAGCGAGTGCACGACGCGACCCCAGCTGAATTGGTTTTGCCGGTGCAGGAGGGCGACGTCGTTTTGTAGAACCATGTCGCGGTCATCGGGGCGCCCGAGACGGGTTGTCCGTTATTGGTCATGGTGGCGGTGACGGTCACCTCGGTCTTCTGAAGCGGAGATGCGTTCGAAACTGAGGCGGTCACGACCACGCTGGCAGCCGGGACGACAGGCACCGAGGTGGGCGTTGGCGGCAGCGGCGTTGGTGTTGATGGTATCGGTGTCGGCGTCGGAGGGACGGGGCTGGGAGTTGGCGGCATCGGCGTTGGTGTTGGCGGCATCGGTGTGGGCGCTGGCGGAACTGGAGTCGGCGTCGGTGGTACCGAAGACGGCGTTGGCGCCGCCGCAGCTGACGTCGCGGCAGGTGGAGTTGGCGTCGTGGGTGACGCGGCCGCGTTTTCCGCCGTGGCGCTTGGGTCTGGCGACGGTGCTGTAGGTACTGCGGTATCTGTCGCAACCGACGTCACGTAGACACCGACGGCCGAAGTCGTTCCGTCGCCGGACGGTGTCGGCGTGCAGGCGAGCAAGCCACTGGCCAGCAGAACGATCAGGCTCAGGACGGAAAAGACGCGGTTTCCACGTCGAGGCGCAAATCTGAGTAAGAAGATAAGCCGTAGCACGGGACGCTCTTTCGGGCTTCGCTGGCGGACAGTTTCGGCGGCTCCAGCGACATCGCATGTACTGCTGGATCGATTCCGCAATATCGCTTGCATCGTAAACTGTCTCGTCCAAAGACGGCATCAGTCAATCGTCCTGTTTCGGTCACCTGTGCGCCTCGGCCAGATAGCCCTTGGGTCGTCGTCCATCGCAGATTCAACCGCCAACCTCGGGGCTGATCGCCTTGAAATAGCCGCAACAACACCCAATGGGTCGGCGTGCTATTCTTCGCTGGCTGGTATCTTCCCCGCGATCCACTCCGGGTCGCGACCACCCGTCCGCCTGGCGCGGATCGGAAGGCGTGGTCCGTGACGCTCCCGTGGTATCTACACAATCGAGTGCTCCGCTCAGTCCTGATCGTGGCCATTTTTGCGGGTGTGTCGGCCGGTCTGGTCATCCCGTTCCTCACGCTCACGGCTCAGGAACGGGGCGTGTCGCTGGCGGCCATCGGCGTCATGGCATCCAGCTACCTAGTGGCGCAGATGATCCTGCAGCTGCCGATGGGTGCTCTATCCGATCGGATCGGACGCGTTTTCCCGCTCGCTATTGGTCTCTTCGTCGAGGCCGTGGCGACGGTCGGTTTCACCTTCGCGCACAGCGCTCCCTCCTTCATCTTGTTACGGTCGGGTCAAGGAATCGGCGTTGCCATTCTGTATCCCGCCTTCCGCGCGTTGATCGCCGACGTCACACCGACCAACCGGCGCGGCCAGGCCTACGCGGTGGTCGGAGCGGCCTTCAGCGGTGGCATGCTGCTCGGCCCACCGATCGGTGGCGTCATGGCGACGTTCGTGGGAATCAACTGGCTCTATACAGCCGCCGGACTGATCGAAGTGGTCGTCGCCATCGGCACGCTCGCCTACATGATCCGCTTGATCCCACCACCACGCGAAGCTCCGGAGAAGATCAGCGTCCCTTTTCGCGAACTGATCTCCCGTCCGTTGGCCGGCGCCTTCATCCTCGGCTTCGCCGGACAATTTCAGTTCGGACTCTTTTCCGGCATCTGGAGCATCTATCTGAAAGACCTTGGGGCGAGCGACTTTCAGATCGGTCTCTCTTTCAGCACGTTTTCGGTCACGTTCATGCTTCTCTCGCCATTCAGCGGTCGACTGGCGGATCGATCCGGAGCGCTGGCGCCGAATTCTGATCGCGAACCTCTTGTACGGGCTGGTGATCGCGCTGTATGGCGCTGATTGAGCTCGTGCCCTTCATTTTGATCCTGGGGCTGATCGAGGGTTGTATCGTCTCCTTCACCCAGCCGGCCACTGACGCATACCTCGCTTCGATCGCCGATCCGCGCATCCAGGGACGAGTTCAGGGAGCGTTTGTCACCGTGGGGATGGCCGGTGCCGCCATCAGTGCGCTGCTTGGCTCGGTCCTGTACGGCATCGCGCCGGTCGTCCCCTTCCTGGCCGGAGGCGCGGTGCTGGTGGCCGTGACGTTCGTCGCGGTCTACTTCATCCGTGAGACGGAGCACAACCTGAAGCTGCAGCCGGTGGTGGTGATGAACGATCCACGCCAGAGCTACGTGACTGCCAGTGGGCAGGACGCGATCTCCTCCGATGGTTACGGCTCACCGCCTGTTGAGGCGGGCGTGCGCTCCGAGGAGAAATGGAGCGGGGAGTAGTTGCGGCTATCCAAGTGGTCGGGTGGCCGGTAGCGGTGGTCGGCCTGCGGCCGAAGGGCAGACACAGGGATCTGCCCCTACGAGACGCCGCGGGCGCTCGGTCCGTTCATGGTCGTTGGCGAAATGGTTGGATGATCGATCACGTTTTCCGGCCTGCGGTAGAAGGGCAACCAACACCCAGAGGGTACCCGGATCGCACTCTACGTTTCACTGCGTACGTTCAGTCCCTTTAGTGGACTTCGTCTGTAGTAGCCCAGGATCTTTAGTCCTGAGCGAACACGGTCGCGGTTGCCCAGACACTTCATCAATTGCCATTCACTTCGAGGCTGTTGCTCCGCGACGGCTAATCTACGTCCTCCACGGCGTTCACGCGCTCTTCTCCCTATAATGGCAAGCGTGCCCTGACGCGCGTTCGGCGACAGTGAAGAGGAGCAAAGTTGATGGCCGGTTCGCGCAGCGGTGCGATCGCGCTCAGAATCCGGATCGACCGCGAGCGCTGCATCGGTTCGGAGAACTGCGTCGCCAGCACGCCCTCCGTCTTCCGGCTCGATAGCGAGGGGAAGGCGGTGCTGCTGGATCCGGCTACCGTCGATGTCGAAGCACTCCTATTGGTCGCCGAGATCTGTCCCACCGAAGCGATCATCCTTGAAGACGCCGACGGAAATCAGGTATTTCCGTGATGCGTCTCGCGCTCATTTCCGGATCGTTGCATGTCATTCCAGCCTGATGCCGCGCTGCCGCGCCTGGTTGGGCGCGCGCGAGAGCTCGAGCTGCTGCGGTCGGCCCTGCAAGCGGCGAAAGCTGGTCATTCGACGCTGGTTCTCATCAGCGGCGAGCCAGGCATCGGTAAGTCGCGATTGATCGAGCGTTTTGCACGCGAGCAGAGCCGTGAGGGCCTGACGGTCTTGAGCGCACGTTGCGACGAAGCTGATCCGCCGTATGCACCATTCGTTCTGGCCTTGCGTGGACTGGCGCGCGACAAACCGGATCTGTTGCGGGCGGCGCTTACGGAATCCTCGAGTTCCGAGCTGCCACGTCTGCTGTCGCTCGATTCGGATGGCTCGGACGCTCTGCTGGCACCACGTGTCACCCTTTCCGGCGCCGAGGAGCGCTCCCGCTTCTTTGATGCCGTGGTGCGCCTCTTGTTGCGGTTGTCCGAAGAGCAGGCCCGTCGTCTTGACGCTCGACGATCTGCAGCTTGCCAGCGAACCGACCGTCCAACTTCTACGTTATCTCGTGCGTGCGTTACGCCATGCGCCCCTGCTGCTCATCGGTGCCTATCGCGATACCGATCTCGATCCACAGCACGCGCTGGAGGCAGCCATCGTCGATCTCTACCGCGAACGGCTTGCGACGCGCGTCTCGATGCGGCGTCTGACTCTCTCCGACATGACCGACCTGATTGCAGGGGTGCTGGAGGTACCGGCGAACGACGTCGACCTACTCCTGACCCAATCAATCCAATCCGAAGCGGAAGGCGTCCCATTCTTTGCCGAGGAGCTGACCCTGCATCTGCGCGAAGAGGGGTTGCTACGGCATGGCGGGTCCGGTTGGACGCTGGATGAGCACGCCGTTGTCATGATCCCGCAGAGTATCCGCAGCGTCGTCGGCCATCGTCTGTCGCGGCTCGACCCGGAAGCGCTCGAGACGCTGGGCGTCGCAGCGGTGATCGGTACAGAGTTCTCGTTCGATCTGTTGTGCGACGTGATGCGGCGCAGGTCCGGCGCTGACGCAGCTCGTGTTCAGCGTGACGTCGAATCCGCGCTAGATCGGCGTCTGATTCGCGAGGGAGACGTCCGGCAGTCGGGACAGCGGGATGCTCCCTACGCCTTCGCGCACGATCAGATTCGGGACGTCCTCTACTGGAACCTGAGTCAGATCCGGCGGCGCATCCTGCATCAGGCTGTGGCGGAGTCACTGGAGTCGACCGGCGCTGAGCGAGACCCCAGCCGGTTCGCCGCTCTGGCACATCACTTTGGCGCGGGTGAGGATTTAACCAAGGCCGCTCACTACTCTCGATTGGCGGGCGAGCGAGCCGTCGAGTTGCATGCCTTCGAGGAGGCGGCGAGGCACTTCGGTGAGGCGATCGACATCTTCGAAACACGCATCGATCTGGCGGAGAGCGATTCCGAGCTGCTCCGTTCCTATCTTCGATTTGCTCTCCTTGCGCGAACGCGCCTTCGACGAGTTGAGTGACCGTCAATCGCAGGAAGCGGCGCTGCGCCGTATGCGCGAAATCGCCGATCGACTTGGCGATCGTGCGTCGCGTTTCGAGATGGCCATGCGCGAGTCACGCTTCGACGTGTTGATGGGCAACCTGGCCGAGGCGCGTCGTCATGCGCGTGACGCGTATGGGTTGGCGCGCGAATCCGATACACAGCAAGACCGGATCGCCGCGCTCGTTCGCGTTGGGGAGGCGCAGGCTGGGCGGCTCATCGGCGAACCGTCGCGTCTGGAGGGATCCCCGGAAGCACTCGCCGAAGCAACGCGGGCTTATCGTCAGGCGCTGGAGCTCGCTCAGATGCTGGACGCCGAGGGTTGGCAGGCGCGATTGACGCAGGAGATCGGCGTCGTCGAGTGGGCGATGGCAGGAGACGATGATCTCGAAGCCAGGGCATCCGCGCGCGTCTGGCTCCTGGATGCGCTCGAGCGCTGGCGTCAGGTTGGCGATGCTCGTGGGGAGATTACCGCCCTGATTGCGCTTGCCTATCGCCGCAAATACGAGCGCGAGGCGACCGGACTACCGCCGGTTGAGCGCGGGTTCGTCGGCTTTCTCGAAGAGATCCGGCGCCTGCGCACCGAGGAGCGACAGCTCATTCGCGAGAGTCTCAAACCGCGCACGCAGGCGCTGGCCCTTCTTTCGGTGCACGTCCACTGTCGCGAGTTTGGGATCTACGAGATCGCCCTGGAGCGTGGATTGGAGGCGCTGGCCTGGGCCGGTCGTGCTCACGACCCGCGCATCGAGTTCTACTGCCTGGGTGGGCTGAGTGAAACTGAGCTGGAGCTTGGCCGTCCGACTCGTGCGCTGGAGTACGCCGAGCGGGCCGTTTCCATCGCCACCAGTGGTGAGGCGCATGTGCCGGCCCACCGTGCTCAGAAGTGGTTAGGCGTCGCCTGCGCGGCGGTCGGGAACCTCGATCGCGCCGAACGCCATCTGCGTGCCCTCCTCTCGACGGCCGAAGCGCGCGGCCTGGCGACCGAAATTGCTGAGACAGCCTCCACGCTGGGGACCTTTCTAGCGCATCGCGCCACTGAGGAGGGTGATACGGAGGCGCAGGCCATTCTTGGTCAGGCGATCGATTTGGCCGATGGATTACCGGGGAGTATCCCGTGGGCGGTTGAAGCGCTGGTGGTCCTCTCCGAAATCTCGCTGCGCCACGGAGACGTGCCCTCAGCGGTGGCGGCGGCCACGGCGGCATCGAGCCGCATGCAGCAGCGGGAGATCTCGTTGCGCCGGTTGAAGGTAGCCGTCCCCTTTGCCCGCTTTCGTGCGCTGGAAGCGGCTGGTCACCAGGAAGAAGCGTTGGACGAACTGAAGAGTGCGGCCGGTGAATTGAGCCGCGTCGCGAGCTGGATTCGCGACGCCTCGCTGCGTCGTGGGTATCTCGACGATGTGGCGCTTCATCGCGCCATCCACGAGGCGGCCGAGGCTCATCGGGCGTGGCCGGGCCTGGCTGAATCGCCGCCCGACGCCATCCTGCCGAGCGCACTCACCCGGCGCGAGATCGAAGTGTTGCGATTGGTCGCAGCCGGCAAGACCAACCGGGACATCGCCGACACCCTCTTCATCAGCGAGAAGACCGTCGCGCGCCACCTCACCAACATCTTCAACAAGATCGACTGCCAATCGCGCACGCAAGCGGCCGCGTATGCCTACCGTCAAGGTCTCGCGGATCCGGCCACCGGGGTCGTGCAGAGCCTCGCTGCCGTCTGCCACGACACGGGCCTCGTCCTCGCCCAGGAACCGATTACCCACGATGGCACCAAAGCCGAGGCCGAATTGACCGTCGCACCGCGCCTGATCGGCCAGATCGATTGGTCCGGCCGCGTCTTCACCGGCGACGCGCTCTTCTGCCAACGTCCACTCTGTCAGCAGGTCGTCGATGCACACGGGGACTACCTCTTGCTGGTCAAAGCCAACCAACCGGACCTCCATGACGATCTGCGGCACCTCTTCGATCCGCCCCATCCCGGCCCGCCGTTGCTGGATCAACGGGAGGTCCGGACCATCGACCACGGACATGGCCGCTGCGCCGATACCCGTCACCTGATCGCGTCCACCGATCTCAATGACTACCTCGATTGGCCGGACGTGCAGCAGGTCTTCCGACTGGAGCGCTCCTGGTGGGACCGTCGAGGCTTCCATCGGCAGGAGCGCTATGGCATCACCAGCCTGAGACTTGACACATGCGGGTAGCCCCCTAGACTGGCGACACAGGATAGACCGGCACGATCCATAGATGAGGCGAGATGCGATGAGCGTTGAGATCGACCAATCGCGGCTTATGGCTGACCTCGAAGAGCTGGGCCAGATCGGGCTCAGCCCGCGTGGAGGCTTGATGCGTGTGGCCTTCAGCGAAGTGGACGGCGAGGGTCGAGCCTGGGTGGCCGACGCCATGCGTCCGTTAATGGAGGTACGCATCGACCAGGCTGGCAACACCATCGGCCTCTATCCTGGTCGCGAGAGCGGGCTCAAACCGATCGCGCTCGGCTCCCATACCGACACCGTGCCGGACGGCGGCAAGTACGACGGCGCTCTCGGCGTGCTGGCATCGCTGGCCTGTGTACGTGCTCTTGCGTCTGCCAATGTGCGCTTGCGTCATCCGGTTGAGGTGATCAATTTCTGCTCGGAAGAGGCAGCCGTCGCGGGCGGCACCTTCGGCAGCCGCGCCATGGCTGGCATGTTCGATCCATCCATCCTTCGCCAAACCGCGCCGGATGGGCGTCTCATCGCCGATATCGTGCGCGCGGCCGGCATCGATCCGGAGCACATCGTCGAGGCGGCGCGGCAGCCGGGAGAGCTGGCCGCCTATCTCGAGCTGCATCCGGAGCAGGGTGGTCGGCTGGAAGAAGCCGGAATCCCAATCGGCGTGGTCGACGGCATCGTCGCAATTCGACGTTACGTCGCCACGTTCCACGGTTACGCGAACCACGCAGGCACGACGCCCATGGAGCAGCGGCGCGACGCACTGGTGGCGGCTGCGCCCTTCATCCTGGCGGTCCGCTCGACGGCCATCCTCAACCACATCGTTGGAACCGTTGGCACGGTACGGGTCGAACCAGGAGCTTCCAACGTCATTCCAGGCAAGGTCGAGCTTTCGGTCGAGATCCGCGGCATGGATACCGGCGTGCTGGATGACGCGGAGAACGACCTGCGCAAATTAGCCCAGAGCAGCGGCGGCGAATTCGAGCGCATCTCCAGTAAGAGCGGTGCTTCGCCCTCAGGGACAAAGGCCGCAGTGGAGTCCGATCCCTGGCTGGTGCAGGAGATCGAAGCAGCCTGCCGTGATATCGGGCTGCGCTATCTGCGCATGAGCAGTGGGGCGGGGCATGACGCCATGTGCATGGAGTCGATCACGCGCGAGGCCATGATCTTCGTACCGAGTCGCGGCGGCGTTTCGCATTCGCCCGACGAGTACACCTCGCCGGAACATTGCCTGGCCGGTGCCAGGGCACTGCTTGTGACGTTGCTGCGTATCGATGAGCGTCTGGATGTTGGGTAAGGGGGACGAATGCTGCCCGATCTGGTGGTGCTTGATTTCGCGGGGACGACCATGCGCGACGATGGGACGGTGTTAGCGGCCTATCGGACGGCATTGAGCGAGCATCACATCCCCTTCACCGAGTCGGACTTAGCCACGCGGCGTGGTGCCAGCAAGCGGGCTGTCTTCCGTGAGCTTGCCGCTCGCGCACATCCGGCCGACGATGTGGACACCATTGCCTCGCAAGCGCTCGATCGTTTCGGGGCGGCTCTGCGGCACGAATACGAGACCGGCGACGTGCAGGAGATCGAAGGCGCTCGCGGTGCACTGAGCACACTCAAGCGCGCCGGTGTCAGTCTGGTTCTGACGACCGGGTTCAATCGCGATCTCCTCGATCTACTGGTCGGCCGCCTGAACTGGTGGGACCTGTTCGAGGTGACGCTCGCGAGTGACGACGTTCCGCTTGGTCGTCCTGCCCCATTCATGATCTACCGTGCCATGATCGCCCTCGGCGTCGCCGACGTGCGGCAGGTGGCGGTGGTAGGGGATACGCCGCTCGATCTGCAGTCGGGCATGAACGCGCAGGCAGGCTGGGTGATCGGGGTGTTGAGCGGCGCGCACGACGTCGAGACGCTGGGAGCGACGCCGCACACGCATCTGTTGCCGAGCGTGGCCGATCTTCCGATGCTCTTTGTGGCGAGCTGAACTGGCGAGGAAAGCTTCAACTAACCTCTGGACAGAGTGAACAGAGCCGCTAGAATAGATCATACGTTCTAGGCGCGCGAGTAAGCGTGCCGGTGTGGTGTCTGATGTGGCCGGAGTGCCGGCCGCGATACAAGGGGGAACTGTGCCTGAGCCCATCCGCGAGATCTTCAAGTATCACTACTGGGCGACATTCACCATCATGGATCACCTGGCTACGCTCCCGCCGGAGCGCTTGAACGACAGCGTGCCGGGCACGGCGGGTCCGATCATCGACACGATGAAACATCTCGTGCGGGCCGACCGGCTGTATCAGCTGTTGATTGATGACCAGCCCCGACCGCCTCGCGATGAACGGACCTACACGTTGCAGGAGCTGCGAGACCAGTTCGAGGCGCAGACCAAGCGCTGGGAAGAGATCCTCGATCACGTCGACGACTACGATCCAACGCTTCACAACGAAGAGGGCGATTTCCCGCACGCGCGTGACCTCTTGATCACGCAGGCGATCCATCACGGTAACGACCACCGCACGCATATCTGCACCATCCTCGGTGCGATGGGACAGGAGGTGCCGGAAATCGACGAATGGACCTATTGGTTCTCCGACCAGCATTGAGCCGGTCCTTTCAGAGAGGAAGCGACATGAACGACCCCATCCACGATCTCTTTCGCTATCACACCTGGGCGACGCTGACATTGCTCGATTTCTGCCTCGGTCTGCCGGACGACGAGTTGGACAAGACCACGGCGGGAACCATGGGGACCATTCGAGAGACTTTCATACACCTGATTGCCGCGGACGCGGGCTATCAGTCACGCATGCACATGGATCCTTCGCGACGCATCGCGGACCCGGACAGCCTCACGCTGTCAGAGCTGCGCGAGATCTTCATCGAGAAGAGCAAGGGCTGGCAGGCGGTCCTTGATGACCTCGGGAGTTACGATCCTGCCATCGAAGCGCACGACGACTTTCCGCGCATCGCACATGCGCGCAACCTGCTCCTGACGCAGGCGTTGCATCACGGCAACGACCATCGCACGCACATCTGCGGCGTATTGGGCGCCAATGGGCACGAGATCCCCTGGATGGATGCCTGGGCCTTCTGGGCCGAGGAGCAGGGCTAGACCCAGGTCTCCGATTGAATGTCAGTTCTGCTACGGCGCGACAGCCAGCGTGCGGGTTCGCACTGATTTGTCGACGCGGTATGAGTGCTCGACGAGGTGTTCGGATATCGCTCGTGAAATCGATTGCGGTCGGATCGTGATCAACATCGTTCGATACGGGCGACGCATGCGTCGCCCACCTCGTCCACGCGCCGATCCCTCACCCATCGGCCGTGACAAGGAGTAAGAGATGTCGTCCTTCGATCCGTCCATCCACCATCGCCGCTCCATCAGACTCAAGGAATACGACTACACACAGGCTGGAGCCTATTTCGTCACGATAAACACGCACGAGCATCAGCACATATTCGGTGAGGTCGGCTCCCGATGGCGTGAGACTGAACGAATTCGGGATGATCGTCGCGGAATGCTGGGAGGAAATCTCCGCCCATTACGTATCGGTCGAGTTGGACGCGTTCATCGTCATGCCGAACCACGGTCATGTCTCAGGCGAGGGTCGAGCACGCGGTGGGCGACGCATGCGTCGCCCGCACAAACGGAAGGTGCTCGCGGGCCGAAGCGAAGCGTCTATCGGGAATCGATCGTCGGCAGCAATTCAAGTCAGCGAGCTCGCGGCGTATCGACATCAGATCAGGGGAACGGGTCAGACGCAACGTTCTGGCATCGCAACTACTACGAGCGAGTGATCCGTGACGAGCGGGAACTTTCGCAGCTACTTGGGAGTAGTCTACACCTTGAGCGAATCCGGGCCGCTGACGCTTGGAGCGGACGACCCGGTGAGCAAGCATTCGATATTCACCACTCAGTCGTGATACAGCTCGGCCCAGTGCTCGTGCTCGTCCTTCGCCTTGGCCAGCAGCTCCGGCTCGCTCAGCAGATCGAGCGCGGTGAGTGCCATGGCCTTGGAGACCTTGATGAGCTGGTCGTAGCCGAACTCGGACCCGGATGCGTCCACCACCTGCTGGGAGTGCCCCGGAATCGGCTCATGGCTGATGGCGAAGTGCCCCGTCACCGACGGCAGCTTGTAGCTGATGTTGCCGAAATCGGTCGAGTACATGCCGCGCTCGCGCTCCGCATTCAGCTCCATGCCCATATCCTGCATGTTCTGGGCGTAGCGCGTGCCGATGGCATAGCTCGGACGCATGTCATAGTGGAGCTCGCCGTCGGTGATCTTCACTTCGCAGCCGGTCATCAGCGCCGCGCCTTTGGCGACGTTCTTGACCTTCTCGATCACCTCGTTGAGGTAGGCGACCGCTGGGGCGCGCACGGACATCTGCGCGCGGGTGTACTTCGGCACCACGTTGGTGGCCTCGCCGCCGTGGGTGATGATGCCGTGCATGCGCGTCTCCATGATCACGTGCTGGCGCAGGGCATCGACGCCCTTGAAGAACTCGATCACGGCGTTTAGCGCATTGACTCCGTTATAGGGGTCGGCTCCGGCGTGGGCCGGTTTGCCAAAGTACTCGATCGCCATGCCGTTCACGGCCAGACAGGTGCCGCCGGGATATCCGGTGTCGGATCCGCTCTGGTTGCCCGCGTGGTGGATCATGAGGGCCGCGTCGACGTCGTCGAAGATCCCTTCTCGCTCGAGCAGGATCTTGCCCGCGCCGCCCTCTTCAGCCGGAGTGCCGATCACCTCGAAGATGCCGGGAAGTTCGTCCATCACCGACGCCATGCCGATGGCCGCCGCCAGGCCCGAGGCGCCGATCAGGTTGTGGCCGCAGCCGTGTCCGATGCCCGCCAGCGCGTCGTATTCGGCCAGCACGGCCACCACCGGGCCGTCCTTGCGGCCGTGCATCGACGCGCGGAAGGCGGTCTCGATGCCGCCCAGCGGCTTCTCGACCTCATAGCCCTGGTCACGGATATTCGAGGCCAACAGCTGTGAGGCCATCACCTCTTCGTAGCCGAGCTCCGGGTTTGTGCGGATCGTCTCGGCGATCTCGATAATCCGGTCGCGATTGGCGTCGATCGCGTCGATGATGCGCTGTCGCAGCTCTTCACGCTCCGCCATATTCATCCTCCCTCGATGAGCCGTTTGGACTTGTTGTCGTCACATGGCCGCACCATAGCACTGCCACAGCACCCGCGCCAGAAGGCACAGTGCATTGGACTCCAGCTCTCAGACGAAGGCCCCGCGGTTGACCACGGCCTCCGGAACCTCTCCGAGCAGCGCCGCGCGCACCGTCTCGGCGGCGATGCGTTGTCGGTCGTCGACTGACTGCTCCGAATACCAGGCGTTGTGTGGCGTCACGATGACGTTGGGGAAGGCGATCAGCTCGGCCAGCATCTCGGCGGGCGGCGGCTCGACCTCGATGACGTCGAGGGCCGCACCGGCGATGCGCTCCTCCCGCAGAGCCGTGACGACCGAGGCCACGTCGACGCAGCCGCCACGGGCGCAGTTGATGAGGTAGGCGCTGGACTGCATCAGCGCCAGCTGCGGCGTACTTGATCATCTTGAAGGTCTCGTGGGTGAGGGGCGTGTGCAGCGTGACATAATCAGAAGTCTCAGAAGCTCATCGAGTCCGACGAGCGGGACGCCAAGCTCTGCAGCGACCTCGTTCGGCACGTACGGATCGTTGGCGATGACGTTGAGCCCCAGTCCCTGCGCCTTCCGCGCGACCGTCTTGCCGATACGCCCCAATCCGATGATGCCGAGCGTCTGGCCGCGAATGCGCCGGATCGGCATGTAGGGCCGGTGCGTCCAGGCGGCCCGCACGTCGCCGTTCTTCGCCGCGGCACGCATGGCATCGACCTGCGGGATCAGCCTGCGGGTCGAGCGCGAAGAGGAGCATCAGGGTATGGTCGGCCACCTCGTCATTGCCATAGCCCGGCGTATTCGCCACCATAATCTTGCGTTCGGTGGCCGCCTCGACGTCAATGGCGTCGTAGCCCGCAGCGTAGGTGCAGATAATCTTGCAGTTGTCGAGTGAATTGATCAGTTCGCGCGTGACGCCCAGTTTGCGGAAGAGGACGGCGTCGGCGGTACGCATCGCCTCGTTCGTCTCCTCCTCGCTGAAATCGCGCGTGTCGACGATCTCGGCCCCGATCGGCTCGAGGACGCCCCGCTCGATCTCGATCCCTTCCATGTACTGGCCCACGATGACGACGCGTTTTCCCATCATTCACCTCTGTTCTACATTCAGATCGATTGGAGTCGCTGGCCAGTATAGCGCCGCTTTGAACCGGGACGGTCTCGATCGATCGGATTGTGGTCTCGAGCCGGGCGGCGTGCGACAATCGGGTCCCGGCCCGGACCTCACCCGCGATCAGCTTTGAGGCCAGCACGATCAACTTCAGCCCATCAGCGAGAGGATGCAGCCATGGCGGCGGACTTCGATTTGATCGTCAGCGGCGGAACGGTGATCGACCCCAGTCAGGGTCTGCATGGTCTGCATGACATCGCCATCAAGGACGGCCGCATCGTCGGCGTGGGCGCCTTCGAGCCTGAGATGGGCGCGGCTGTGCTGGATGCGCGCGGGCTGATCGTGACGCCCGGCATCGTCGACATGCACGTCCACGTCTACGAGGGCGTCTCGCATTACGGCGTCGACGCGGACCAGAACTGCATCCACAAGGGCGTGACGACGGTGCTCGATGCCGGATCCTCAGGCGCGCAGACGTTCCCGGGCTTTCGCGAATACGTCATCGATCGGGTGCGCACGCGCGTCTTCGCCCTGATGAACATCTCCGCCTCCGGCATGATCAGCGACATCGTCGGCGAGCTGGAGGACCTGCGCTGGGCCGACCCAGTTGAGACGCTCAAGATGCTGGAGCGCCATCGGGACGTGGTGATGGGCGTCAAGGTGCGGCTCGAGAAGCGTATGGCCGGTGAGAACGCCATCGCGGCGCTGAAGATGGCGCGCGAGGTGGCCGACTCAGCCTCGGTCCCGATCATGGTCCACATCGGCGGAACCGTGAATCCGCTGACCGATTTCCTGCCGCTGCTGCGCTCCGGCGACGTGATGACCCACTGCTTCCACGCCAAGACCTATGGTGTGCTGGATGATGATGGTGAAGTGGTACCGGAGGTACGCGTGGCGACGCAGCGCGGCGTGATGATGGACGTCGGCCATGGCCGCGGTGGCTTCTCTTTTGAGGTCTGTCGCAAGGCTTTGAATCAGGATCTGAATCCCAACACGATCAGCAGCGACATCCACTCGCACAACATCCATGGTCCGGTCTTCGACATGGCCACCACCATGTCCAAGTTTCTGCACCTCGGCTTCTCGATCGACGACGTGGTGCGCATGTCGAGCGTCGATCCGGCGCGTTGCATGGGTATGCCGGATGGCATCGGTACGCTGCAAGACGGCGCTCTGGCCGACGTCAGCCTGTTCGAGCTACGGCATGGCGAGTTCGACTTCGTCGATGCACTCGATCAGCACGAGACGGCCGAGCAGCGGTTGATCCCCCATGCAGTAGTTCGGGGCGGTACGGTCCACGCGGCCATGGTCGATTACGCCTGAGAGATGTTGGGGAGGGTAGCATGAGCGATCCGCGCGACGAGGCGGCTGAGACGCTGGACGCGTTGGCCGAGGAGTTGGAACGAGCGGCGGCGCATTGCCGCGTGGCGGCACAGCACTACCGTGACCGGCTCATCCCACGCGCCGCCGCACACGCCTGGGCCGCGCATGGGCACATCCACCGCGTCGCCGCCAGGCTCGATAGCCTGGCTGAATCGCATGCGGATCACTCCATTCCGCAGGGGGGTTGACCGTCGCTATGTCGACGCAACCGGCACGTGGACCACGACGACGCCACGCTCGACGGTGACGGTGTAGGTCGGGATCGACGGATCCTCTTCCTCGTCGTCCGGTTCAACCGACACGTCGTAGGATCTGGCGCGGACCTTGTGCGGATTGAAGATCGACCGGCCTGAGGAGATCTCAAACTCCCAGCCGTGCCAGGGACACTTGATGATCTCCCCCTCGCGGGCGTACTCACGCTCGTAGGTTTTCGTTGAGACGTTGGTCCCCACGACCCGCCCACGACAAAGGGGCGCGCCCTGATGTGGACAGCTGCTGCGGAGCGCGAAATACGTCCCCTTGACATTGAAAACGCCAATCTCGGTGCCGTCGACTTCCACCAGTCGCCGCGTGTCAGGTGGAAAGTCGCGCACCCGGCCGACGACGACGCGCTTGTCCTCTTCAGCCAATCTCATTCTCCCGTCCCGTCTGTTTCTGCGTATCTCCGTGTGTAGCCACTCCGACCGGCGCCGCGAAGCGAAGGCGACACGTCAAACGTGCCGCCTGAAGTTCGAGTCGCTCAAGGGCGCGGCGGCTACGACGTTCGCACCAATTCTGGTTGCGATGGCTGTCGCTCCGGCAAGCTGGAAGATCTCACGCGCATTCTCGGAGTAGACGCGCCGGTGCATCTTTTCCGGCAATGGCGGCAGCGACTGTTCCGGTGAGTCGTAATCGAAGTGCGGGTAATCGGACGCGAACATCAACGTCTGCTCGGCCTTGGCCCATTCAAAGATCGTGAGCAGGCGTCGCTGCGGCTCCGGCGATTCCATCGGCTGCGTCGTGAAGCGGCAGTGCTCGAAGATGTATTCGCTCGGAGCACGCTTGACCCAGGGCGTCTCGTTCCCCAGCGCTTTCCAGTCGGCGTCCAGGTGCCACAAGAAGGTCGGCAACCAGATATAGCCGCCCTCGACGAAGACGACGTTGAGCGTCGGATAACGTTCGAAGAGCCCCTCGAAGATCATGCTGGCCAGATGCTCCATATAGCCGAGCGGGCGTCCCTGTCGCTTCTCGATGTAGTAGGAGGCGGCGCCATTCATACCTGCGCCTTCGTTGCCGGTGTGGATGACGAGCGGCAGATTGTGCGCCACGCATGCGTCGTATATCGGATCATAGAAGCGCTTGCCGTAGAGCACTTTGGTGCCGTTCGGGACGAGCACGCCGACGATGTCTGAACGGTCGCCGATGCGGTCGATCTCTTTGGCCGCGAGCTTCGGCTCCTGACTCGGCACGATCGCGGCACCGCGCAGACGCGGCTCCTTCTCCAACCAGTGCTCGATCATCCAGTCGTTGTAGGCGCTGGAGAGTGCCAATGCATAGTCCACGTCAGGCAGCGCGGGGATGGGACGATATTCCTGGCCGAGGAGGATGCCGTACTCGACGTTGTTCGGGTCGAGATGCTGGATGCGCATCAGGTCGAGGTCGGAGCCAGCAGGTCCGCCGCCATCCGGCCAGGAATCGGCGCGATAGCCGCGATCGCCGCCGTTCGGGTATCCGGCACGCTGGCTCAACCCGGTTGTATATAGCTTGATGCGCTCCTGATATACGCGGGGCAGGTACGGAAAGAGGTCCTCGGGATTGCGCGTTCGCTGGTGGATGTCGCAATCGATGATTTGTTCGCCGTGATGGATGGACATGTCGCGCTTCCTTCCTGTCCGGTGTCAATCTGAGATGCCCGACTACGATGTCGGTCGCTTAGAGGCGACTGGAGCTACGCCCGTCATCATGTCTGGGCGAGAAGAGACAGTCGGGTTCGTGCGCGTGAAAACCCGCATGTGCTCGGTCTGCTTCGAAGATGATAAAGCGATCACGTACCCTTTCCCCGCCCACGCGTGATCTGGTGTTCTTCTCGACTCCTTCGCGCGTTGAGCCGGCCGACCAGACGCCGGACCGTTCGCCGCTCTATGGCAATCTGATGCCGACGTGTGTCTGGAATCCCAGTCTAGATTTGGAATCTGGGCCTGTCAATTCGAGCCCGGCGGTGCCGATGCTCACGGTTTCCGAGCTGTCCGTAGATGAGTGATATATCGTGTTGACACCTCTGCAGGTGCTTGCTAGCCTGATCCGAGTCACAGGAGCTCGTGTATGTCTGCGTTTACTCCTACTGCCGCGCGGTGGTGAAGCGTGGTGTAGATGAGCATTTCCGCCATTCGCCTTCGTTGCGCGATGCCTTGGTTTGACAAACGCGTCACCATTGGGCGTTGAGGGCGAGTGCGGTAACCACGGAGGTGGGAGATGTCTTTTTCGCTGTCGCGCCGGAGATTAATCCTTGCGTCCATGGCGATTCCGGTCGCCGGTTTGTTGGACGCGTGCGGAGGCGGGTCGTCGTCGACGCCGACCACCGCTCCGGCGGCGAGCACCAGCACATCGGGATCGAGTGGGTCGACAGCGGCCACCCCAACGCCAATTCAATCGTCGGGTGTCGCGCCGTCGAAGTCGACTGAGTCCGCGTCGCCGACCGCGACGGAGGCGAGCAGCGGAACGGTGGCGGACGTCGATTTCATCGTCGTCGATGGGACGGAGACGAGCAGCCTCGACCCGTGTGTTGGAACCGCATACCAATACGCAGTCAACGCCATCTTCAACAAACTGGTCGTCTGGAACGCCCAGATGAACGTCGAGCCGTCGCTGGCCACGTCCTGGAGCGTGAGTGACGACCACACGCAGTGGACGTTCAAGCTACGGCCGAACGTGAAATTCCACGACGGGACGCCGTTCAACTCGGCGGCTGTGAAGGCGACGATCGATCACATTCTGGATCCCGATACCAAGTCGAATCGGCGTGCCAACTACACACTCATCAAGGATGTCCAGACTCCGGACGACCTGACGGCCGTTTTCGTGACTGATCCTCCTAACCCCGACTTCCCGTTTCTGATGGCCGACGGTTCGGCCAACATCATCAGTCCCACGGCGCTGCAGAAGTACGGGTCAACCGAGTTCGGCCGGCACCCGGTCGGTACAGGCCCCTTCGTCTTTGAGGAGTGGGTCCCCAACGACCACATTTCGGCGACGGCTAATCCGGACTACTGGGGGCCTAAACCCCTGGTGAAGCGCTTCGTCTACAAGCCGGTCCCGGATGCCGCCACGCGCGTCATCGTGCTCAAGAGCGGTCAGGCTGACGTCGTCTTTGGTCTGCCGCCCGCCGATATTCCCGGACTTGCAGAAACAGTCGAACCTGAAGATCGTCAACGATCCAGGCATCACCATCGTGCAGATGCAGCTCAAGCAGGCGGTCAAGCCGTTCAGCGAGCTCGGAGTTCGGCAGGCGGTTAATATGGCCGTGGACAAAGAGTCGATCATCAAGAACGTCATGCTGGGTTTGGCGCAGCCGCTCAAGACGCCGGACAACCCGGGGTTGTGGGGTGCGTTCGAGTTTGACCCGCTGCCGTATGACCCGGAAAAAGCAAAGTCGCTCCTTGCTGATGCCGGATACCCGAACGGCTTCGAGGTGACGATCTCGTACACCAGCGGCCGCTGGCCGGGAGATGATCAAACGGTCGAGGCTGTCCAGGGCTACCTGGGTCAGGTGGGTATCAAGGCAACCATCAAGAAGGGGGATCAGGCAACGTTCGTCGCCGATCTCACCAAAGATCCGGCCGAGAACCCAACGCTCATGGTGATGCCACAGCGCACTAGCTATTACTCCGACTACCAACTCTATCGCCTCTATCAGAGCGACGCGGCCAACGCGAACGCAGCGCAGCGCTCCGGCTATCACAACGATCAAGTCGATACACTGCTGGCCCAGGAAGAGAGTGAGTTCGATCCAGACAAGCGGCTGCAGATCTTCCAGCAGGTGGAGAAGCTGATCTGGGACGATACGCCGTTCCTGTATCTCTTCAGCCGCAATAACGTTTACGGACAGAGCGTCAAGGCTTCAGGGTTTGTCGTCTTGCCGTCTGGAGATATGACACCGGGCGAGCTCACCAAAGGCTAATCGCTCGCAAGGACTCGAACGTGGTCCGTCGGTTGGGTAGGAGCCGACCAAATCGGCACAGCCGCGGACCGCGTTCGATGTAGTTCAGTGTGCCGTGAAGCGTAGCGGCTTCACGAGCGCGTGCCGGAACTCGCGCCGCTTGGGGCAAGCCACGCGTTACTCTGACCGGGCACGACGGTCCCGAAGGGTAAGCCTGGATAGTGAAGTCACATGTTGACCGCCGCTCAACGTCGAGCTGCGCCAGCGGCGGCACGATGAGGGAATCATGACCGTCTATATCGTCAAACGGCTGCTTGCACTCTTCCCAGTCCTGCTCGGTGTGTCCCTCATCATCTTCGGCATCATGAAGCTGATTCCGGGAGATGCCGCCCAGGTGATCGTCGGGACGAGTGGCACGGCTGCCGACGTCGCCAACATGCGCGAAGTGTTGGGGCTGAATAAGCCGATCTACGTCCAATACTGGTATTTCGTCTCGCGAGCCGCGGAAGGCAACTTTGGCGACTCGACCCAGACAGGCCGCCCGGCCCTGAAAGAATTCGCCAGCCGGGTGCGCCCCACGGCGGAGCTTGCCGGAGCAGCATTGCTCCTCGCCATCGTGTTCGGAATGCTCACCGGCATCGTCTCCGCCGTCCTGCAATACAGTGTCTGGGACTACATGGTGACGCTCGTCTCCTTGATCGGGGTATCGGTGCCGATCTTCTGGTTCGGTCTGATGTTGATGCTGCTGTTTTCCGTCTGGCTCGGCTGGCTGCCGGCAACTGGCTCCGGGTCGTTCTCTCGATTGATCATGCCTGCGCTCACGCTCGGTTCGGCGTCGACCGCCATCATTGCCCGGCAGATGCGCTCGGGATTACTCGAAGTGCTGCGCCAGGACTACGTGCGCACCGCTCGGGCCAAGGGCTTGATGGAGTGGGCGGTCATCTCACGGCACGCCGTGCGAAACGCGCTCATCCCGACCGTGACTGTGGTCGGTCTGCAGTTCGGCTATCTACTGGGCGGCTCGGTCTTGACCGAGACGGTCTTCGCTCGCCCCGGTGTTGGCTCGTTCCTGGTCAATTCCATTCAAGCGCGAGACATCCCAGTCGTGCAGGCGACCATCATGATGCTGGCGGTCGCCTTCCTGGTGGTGAATCTGATGGTCGATCTGCTCTATGCCGTGTTGGACCCTCGAATCCGCTACTAATGAGGTTCGCGGATGAACGGGGATGAGGGGAAATGATGCGTGAGGCCGGGGATTTGAATCAGGAAGAGATTCAGGCGAGCCCTCGAGGAGCGACCGCGGTTCAGTCGGAAGCACGATCGGGTGCGAGCCTGGCCGCCGTCAAGCCTCGCGATCGTCTGGTTCGTCGTTTTCGTCGCAGCAAGACGGGGGTGGTCGGGCTGGTCATCATCTCGCTGTTCCTGCTTATGGCGCTGCTTTCGCCACTTATCGCACCCTACAACGCGACCAAGATCTCGCTTGCTGACTCGCTACAGTCCCCATCGTTGAAGCATCCCTTAGGAACCGACGAGCTTGGACGCGACATGCTCAGCAGACTCCTGCTCGGCTCGCGGCTCACGCTGCTGATCACGGTCGGCGCCGTGATGATCGCGCTGGTGGTCGGGACGTCGCTCGGTGTCGTGGCCGGGTTCCGTGGTGGTTGGACCGACATCGTCATCATGCGCGGCATCGACATGCTTCTGGCGATGCCGACGTTCCTGCTGGCCATCGCGATCGTCGCAGCCCTTGGCCCCGGAACGACGAACGTGATCATCGCCGTTGGAGTCGCATCGGTCTCGGCCTTTGCTCGGATCGCCCACGGTGCGGCGCTGTCGGTGAAGGAGGAGGTCTACGTTTTGTCAGCCCGAGCGCTCGGTGCGCGTGACTGGCACATCATGTTGCGACACATGCTTCCGAATATCTTCCCGCCGTTGCTGGTGCAGACGACGTTGCGACTGGCGACCGCCATCCTGACGGCGTCCGGTCTCAGCTTCCTCGGGTTAGGGCCGCAGCCGCCGACCCCTGAGTGGGGCGCAATGCTCAACTCAGGGCGAACCTATCTGACCAGCCATCCACTGCTCACGATCATCCCGGGGTTGGCGATTCTGTTCGTGACGATCGCGTTCAATCTGTTCGGTGACGGGCTGCGTGACACGCTCGATCCGAGACTGATGTCGTAAGTCTGTGATCGAACCTGAAGGTATCGACGCGCGGTCGCTTTTCGTTGAGCGGTTCGCGATATGAATTCTCGAAGCAACGTAGGGGAAAGGTGAACATGGCCCAGAAAGTACGAACCGCGGAGATGTCCTGGCGCGAAGTGGAAGAGGCGATCAAGAACGGGGCCGCGGCGTTGGTCTCGATGGGATCGACTGAAGAGCATGGTCCGCACGCGCCGACCGGCGACTACATGATCGCCGAAGCTATCACCGAGCGGGTGGCGCAGTTAACCGGCGACGTCATGACGCCGACGATCCCGTTTAGCTACTCGGAGTACTTCCGCCACTTCCCAGGCACGATCACGGTCCGCCCTGAGACGCTGTCGATGCTCGTGCAGGACACCGTGAATTGCTTGCTCGACGAGGGCTTCCGACACGTCATCCTCTTCAACGGACATAAAGGGAATGAACCAATTCTGATGACGCTGATCCGCCAGATCCGGCGCGAGCGTGGCGTGCTGGTCCCAATTGTGGCGCCGATCGGATTCGGACTGACTCCGCCAGTGCAGCGCGAAATCTATGGGGACAATCCCACCGGCCATGGTGGAGAACCGATCGGCTCGATGGTGAGCTATCTCAGACCGGACCTCATCAATCTGGATCGCGCTGAGGACTGGGAATCGAAGGACTATCTTGGGCTGCCTACCAGCGGCTTGAATGGCGTTGTCTTTGACGGCCGAGTGGTGAACCTCGCCATCAATATGGAAGAGGTCACGCCGCCGTCCGGGAGCCTGTCCGATCCGCACCTGGCATCGCAGGAGCGTGGGCGCCGCATCGTCGAGAACTCGATCGAAGGACTGGCGTCGTTCGTGAACTGGTTTAAGTCCGTCGACCCGATGGTGGGTCCATAATCCGTCTCAGGTGGCTCAGCTTGCGATCGCATAGCTGACGTTCATGTTTGGTCGGCTGTTGATGGTCTGGAAGACGACACAATAGCGTTCGGTGAGGGCGATCAGCTTGCCGACCTGCTCGTCAGTTGCGGTGGTATCCAGCTCGAAATGCAGCCGGATATCACGGAAGCCGACCGGCACCGCTCGATCGACCGCCAACGTCCCGCGGAAATCGAGGTCCCCCTCGGCGGTGACCGTGCCGCCCGCCACCGGCAGGCTCATGGCCGTGGCAACCGATGCCAGCGTCACTCCGGCGCAGGCGACCAACGCCTCCAGCAGCATATCGCCGGAGCAGAGCATCGTCCCATCTCCGCCCGCGGCAGGGTGCAAGCCGGAATCGACCCGGTCGTCGCGCGTCTCGATGCGGCAAGCGATGCGCTCGACGTCGAGCGTGCCGCGAGCGATCATCGTGATCAGAGCCGCTTCGGGTTCAGCGCGGTAACGAGCCTTGATGGGTGCCTGAAGCGCGCGAAGTTCGTCCGATTGCATGCCTGCGCCTTTCTCTGCGGGCCGAGGAGCGATTCGGCTCACAGGATAGGCGGCGCGACGGCCTCGTTCAAGTATGCTGTGAGACGACTCGAGTTGCAGGCTCCATGATAGCTCCCGAGGAAACGGTCGCCACAATCGCATTGATGATCTCGCCAGCGCGAGAAATGGCCATGAGATGTCCCTCACCGGGCCAGAATGTGGCCAAGCAGTGGGGCAGTCGCCGTGCCATGGCACGTCCAAAAATTGGCGGAACCGTGATGTCCGCTTCGCCGTGCCAGAGGTGAATTGGCACCGCGACGTCGCGCAGTTGGAATCCCCACGGTCGGGTGTAGAGGAGGAGATCCCAGGCAACGCCAAGCGATCCCTGAACGAGCGCTTCGGCTGCGTCCTCCAGGACCGTCCGCGCGACTTCCGGCTGGTCAAGCAAGAATTGATCGGCGGGAGCCATGATGCTTTTCATGCGTTCCAGTGTTCCAGGGCGTGCGGGGTCGATCTCTCGCTGCAACACTGGACCCGCGACGCGACAGGCTAAATATGGGGAGCGACGGCCGATGGCGATGAGAATGCGACGAACGCGTGGAAGTTTCAGCTCCTCCTGCCAACGGGGAACGTCGATCGGCCCCATACCACTGATGATTCCGGCAAAGGCGAGCCGCTCAGGAATGCAGAGGGCACACGCCGCAACGTAGGCTGATCCGCCTGAGTTTCCCACGACGCCAAACCGACCGAGCTCGAGCGCGTCCGCGACCGACGCCACGTCGGCGGGCCAATTCAGGAACGACCGTCCAGGTTGGAACGTGGAGAGGCCGATGCCGGGTCGATCAACACCGATCACACGCACACCGCCACGTATGGCCTCGTGGTCGATCACGCTGGCACCGCGTCGCGAGCCGGGAATCCCATGAAATAGAAAAACGGGGAATCCGTCAGGATCTCCGTATTCTCGATAGCCGAGGCAGCGCCCGTCGCGCAGATGCAGGACGTGGTCTGCGGAGGTTGTTGTGATCATCAGCTGAGTCTTTCGTCAGTCGCCGCGAAGGTCACATATTCTCGATAGTCGTATCGCACGGATGTGGCCAATGATTGGTTGGCAGCGCGCAGCAGTCGCGGCGGTATCCACCAGTATACAAGTGAACTGCCGGAACAGCTTGACCGCGGGTCATCCGACACGTAGCATCAGCCCATTCAGCCTCAAGATAGTTGGAGCGAGGAGTGGAGATGTCCACGCGAGCCGAACAGCTGGCCAGCCAATTCGCGCAGGCAAATGACGATTTCATCACGTTCATCAGTGGGCTGTCGGACGACGCATGGCTGCGAGTCTGTCCGAACGAGGAACGCACGATGGCCGCGCTGGCAGTCCACGTCGCGGGTGGCTATCTCTTCGAAATCAGCGCCTTTCGCAGCATCGCTGAGGGACAGGATTTGCCGGTCCTTGCCAAAGAGACGCTCGATCGCATGAACGCTGAGGGTGGGGAGAAGTTCGCCGAAGCCGACCGGTCGGTGGCCGTCGAAAAGCTGCGACACGACGGTGCCACCGCCGCGGAGTTCGTCCGCTCGCTCAGCGACGAGCAGTTGCAACGGGTAGGCGCCTACATCGACTGGGTGCCACCGATGAGCGTCGAGAAATGGATTGAACACGTCCTGATTGGTCACATCCGCATGCACAAATCAAGTATGGAAGCCGTGGTAGATCGACCAGCCACGCCCGCGACCTAACCTCATTGGCGGATT
The DNA here is from genome assembly GCA_963815715.1 of uncultured Chloroflexia bacterium. Classification (GTDB taxonomy): domain Bacteria; phylum Chloroflexota; class Chloroflexia; order Thermomicrobiales; family Thermomicrobiaceae; genus CALAGB01. The sequence continues at coordinate 89,093 of CAWFHU010000004.1, forward strand.
TTGAGTCAATTGAAGGGGGCGAACCATGGAGCAGAGCATGACCTATGACGCCCTGATCATCGGTGGACGCGCCGCCGGTGGCAGCCTGGCCGTTCTCTTGGCCCAGCGTGGCTATCGCGTGCTGGTGGTCGATCGAGATCGATTCCCCAGCGACACCATGTCGACCCACTTCATGACCGCGGCCGTTGTGCCTCTGCTGGATCACTTCGGCGTGCTCACCGAGCTGGTCGATACGCTCGGCTTCCGTCGACTGACGCGCACGCGCATCTACCTGGACGACTGTATCTTCGAAGGACCGATGGATCCCGCCGGCTACGGCTATGCGCTAGCACCGCGGCGCGATGTGCTCGACAGCCTGTTAATCCGCCGGGCGATGGAGTACGGGGCCGAGTTCTCCGAGCGTACCCGGGCCGAACGCTTGATCTGGGACGAGGGCCGGGTGGTCGGCGCCGAGCTGCGCGACGCGGATGGGGAACGCCGCGAGGTCCAGGCGCGGGTCGTGGTGGGAGCGGATGGCAAGTACTCGTCGGTTGCCAAATGGGTAGATGCCGAGACGTACGAAGCGGTTCCCGCCATGAGACCGATCTACTACGCGCACTTTCACGGCATCGAGCCGTTGCCCGAGCCCGCTGTCGAGCTCTTCTTCGGCGGAGATAGCATCGCATTCATCTTCCCCATGCGCCCCGGGGAGGATTGTCTCGCGCTCGAATTACAGCCGGAGCAATTCGACGCTTTCCGGTCGGACCCGATCGGCGCCTTAACGCGCTTGTTTGGGACACGTTACGGCATGAGCGCGCGTATGCGCGATGCCGTTCCCGACGGCAAGGTCGTTGGTGCGAAAGGTGTCGACAACTACTTCCGCAAGCCATACGGTCCCGGCTGGGCGCTCACGGGCGACGCGGCCTACCTCAAAGATCCGAGCACCGGCACTGGAATTGGTGATGCCCTGCAGCAATCGATCTGGCTGGCGGAAGCCCTTGACGAGTGTCTCACGGGCGCCGATTGGGAGTCGCGCCTTGGTGCTTTCCAGCAACAGCGCGATCAGGCCATGATGCCGATCTATCGGTTCACGCTCGGTTTCACCCAGATGCAGGATCCGTCTCCGGAATCGATTGAGCTCGTCAGGGCTGTGCTCTCGGTGGCTGGGCCGTCGCGTCTCCTCGCGTATGCACTGCCGGAGGTACTGCGCGCGGCGCTCCCCCCTCCGATCATTGCAAGGGTCGAGGGAATCGCGCAGACGTTTGGCGCGCAACGGGCGTCCAGTGACAAGCGAGCCGTGCCCGCCGACTGAGTTAGAGTCGATAGACGACCTGCGGCTGCGGCAGCGTCAGTTCTTGCCCGCTGACGATCGCCTGCGAGTTTCCGGCCACCCAGCGGGCGTAGTCGTCGCCGGCCAGTTCCGCCACCCGCTCCAGCGCTGGCCGCAGCCGCGGCGGACGCCAGCGGGAGTTGTGTCCGTCTGAGGCGACTACGTGGGCCATGCGGTTCGAGATGAGGAACTCAGCCGCCGGGCGTGCGCCCCGCTCGGCTCGACCGGCCAGCGAATCGGCGTTGATCTGAACCGGCACACCGGCAGCGACGACATCGAGCAGGATGGTCGGGTCCCTTTGCACGTCCTCATAGCGTTCGGCGTGGGCCAGTATCGGCCAGATGCCCGCCTCATGCAGCTCGGCGACGGTGTCCATGAAGGACGGTGGCCAGCTTCCTGAGAGATAGATCTCCAGCAGCATATATTTGGTGCCGTTCAGCGTCAGGAACTCGCCCGCCTCGAAGCGTTTGAAGAGGGCCCGATCGTAACGCACTTCGATGCCCGTCACGATCTCGACGTCGATGTCGTTTTCGCGCGCCAGCGTGTTGAGGTGCTCCACCTTTGCCGGAACGCGGTCAGCCGGACAGCGGTGGGCATGCGGCGTCGCGGCGATGGTGCGAACGCCGTCCGCGACGGCGATCTGCATCATCTTGATCGATTCGTTGTCGTCGTGGGCGCCGTCGTCGACCCCGGCGATCAGGTGGCAGTGGAGGTCGACCAACGGTGGTAAGGCGATGGACGCGGGCGATTCGTCATTGTGGCCAAAGAGCATGAACGGTCCAAACTTCATGAGACATGGTTGTGAGCAAACAGCGCGCCCGCGATTCTCGCGAGCGCAACGCATCCAACCGGATGATCGAGCACCTCTGATTGTACCGCGAAGGGCGAGGTGGACGGGAATGCGACGCTTGTCAGAGCGGCCGAATCCGCAGATGATAGGCGCACGGTGACCGCACGCGAGTCGCGAATTGTGTCGGTAGGTGCCCGGTGTTCACCTGGGTTGAAAACCCAGGCTGACCTAGACGAAGCCCCTAAACGGGCTGAACGTACCTCGGGGAAACGTAGGGGCAATCCCCCGTGGTTGCCCTCGGGCCGAAGGCCGCGAAAGCGTTGATGGCAACCCAACGATCGACAATCGCGAATCTATCCAACAAGAAGTAGAGGAGGGCCAGATGGCCTACATTCTGGAGCACGTTGGGCTGGGCACCAGCCAGGAGACCTACGAGCCGACCGTCAAGTTCTACGAGACGGTCTTCGGCTGGCATCGCATCCGTGAACTGGAGGGCGAGTTGACCTTCCTGGGGGACGGCCAGGGCGGTCGCTTCGAGATCTTTCCGAGCAGTTCGACCATTCGCTCGAATCCGACCCACCTGGCGTTCAGCGTTCCGCTGGAGGAGTTCGACGCCGTCTTCAAGCGGGTCGAAGAGGCGGGCGGCACGCTCGACGAGCCATATATGAACGAGTTCGACGACAAGATCGGCTACTTCACCGACCCGGCCGGCAACCGCGCGCAGATCGTGGCACGAAGCAAGGCGCTGGAGAGGTAGAGAGCCCTCATACCCTGACCACCCTCATCCCCGACCCTTCTACCGCCGAGCAGGAGAAGGGAGGAGACCCTACGCGTTCGCGGATTTCCAGCCTTCTCCCGTTCGTACGGGAGAAGGTGGCGCCGCAGCGCCGGATGAGGGCCTCCTCCCCTCTACCCTTGCCAATCCTTCTCTCCCCATCGACACTAGGGCCACGCCGCTGAAGCATTTGCGTGGCTCGTTTTGTGTCCTTCACGGCGCGTTCGATGCACTTTGAGATTCGTCAACAACGAGGGGAGCGGGACTGATGCGAGGTGCCGACGTCATCGTCGAGATGCTGAAGGCCTACGACGTCGAGGTGGTCTTCGGCGTGCCGGGCGACACCACCATGCCCCTCTACGACGCCTTCTTCGACGCGCGCGACCAGATCACGCACGTGCTGGCGCGCGATGAGCGGTCCGCCTCCTTCATGGCCGACGCGTACGCGCGACTCTCCAACAAGCCGGGGCTGTGCGAGGGGCCAAGCGGCGGCGGCGCGACCTACATCGTGCCGGGCGTGGCCGAGGCCAACGGCTCGTCGATTCCGGTCGATCGTCTTCACGTCCGACAACCCGCTGCGCTGGGAGGATACCGGCGCGCTGACCGAGATCGATCAGGAGGCGCTGCTGCGTCCGGCCACAAAATGGAACACGACCGTCAAACGCGCCGAGCTATTGCCCGACACCATCCGTCGCGCCTTCCGCATCGCCACCAGCGGCCGACCCGGCGCCGTCCACATCTCGCTGCCGGAGGACATCCTGGAGGGTGAGGTCGCCAGCGCCAATATCTACGGCGAGAAGCAATGCACCGTCTATCCCTCTTACCGGGCGCGGCCGGACGCCGACACCGTCGCGGCCATCTATGCGGCGTTGAAGGCGGCCAAGCGACCAGCGATCGTGGCCGGTGGCGGCGTGGTCATCTCCCAGGGTGGCGACGAGCTGGCGCGGCTGGCCGATCTGCTGCAGGTGCCGGTCGGGACCACCATCAACGGCAAGGGGAGCATCTCGGAATACCACCCGATGAGCCTGGGCGGCATCGGCGGCAACGGCGGTCGGCCCTACGCCAACGACTACCTGCGCGAGGCGGACGCCATCCTCTTCATCGGTACCAAAGTCAACTATCTGGTGACGCTGGGCGACACCGTGCCGAACCGCTCCAAGCCGGTGACGGTCTGCCACATCGACGCCGACCCCATGAACCTGGGGAACAACATCAGGACTGACCACGCCGCGCTGGGCGACGCCCGCGAGGCGCTGCGCGATCTGGTGGCCTTGGCGGAATCCGATTCAGACCGCAATTTCACGCGTGACGTAGGGGCCGAGCAGATCCGCGCCTGGGCGGACGAGTACTGGTCTGGCGTGCATGCCAAGGTGGCGGACCGCTCCTTCCCGGTCAAGCCGCAGCGCATCATCGCCGCGCTGGAGGAGCGCCTGCCGGAGAGCTCGCCGATCGTGGCCGATCCCGGCACCATGACCCCCTTCACCGCGGCGCAGTACCGGCTGCATCGGACCGGCCGCACCACGGTCATCCCGCGCGCTCACGGCGGGCTCGGCTACGCCATCCCGGCCTCGATTGGCGCCGCGTTTGCCCGCAAGGGGGAGCGCGTCGTCTGCATGACCGGTGACGGCTCCTTCGGCATGTCGGGCACCGAGCTGGAGACGATCTCGCGGCTGAAGCTGCCGATCACGGTGATCCACTTCAACAACGGCGCCTACGGCTGGATCAAGATGCTGCAGAAGCTGTATTACGACGATCGCTTCCACAACGTCGATTTCCAGAGCATCGATTACGCCGGTGCGGCGACCGCGCTGGGCGTGCCCTCCATCCGTGTCGAGCATTCCGATCAACTTGAGGATGCCATCGGCGAGGGTCTGCGGGCCGACGGTCCGGTCTTCATCGACGTGCCGACCGAGTCGGAGCTGACCGAGACGCCGCCGGTGCACGCCTGGCAGCAGGCGCTCGGCCTGGTCAAATGATGAGCGGGTCATCCGGACTGCCCACGTCGGCCGGGATCGTCATAGTCGGTGGCGGCGTCATCGGGACGAGCATTGCCTGGCATTTGACGCAACGCGGCATGACCGACGTGGTGGTGTTGGAGCGAAACGAGATCGCCTCCGGCGCCACGCGCTACGCTACCGGCGGCATCCGCCAGCAATTCGCTACTGAGCCGGACGTGCGCCTCTCGCTCGAGTCGGTCGACTTCTACGAGCATTTCGAGGAGCGGGTCGGATTGCCCTTCCTCTTCCGCCAGATGGGCTACCTCTTCTTGAGCGGCGACGCAGAGCAGTTTGCGTCGATGCGCCAGTCGGCCGAAATGCAGCAGCGTCTTGGCGTGCCGGCCGAGGTGCTGACCACCGCTGAAGTGCAGGCGCGTTGGCCGCTGATCGCGGTCGATGACGTTGTTGGCGCCACCTTCTGCGGCACCGACGGCTCAGGCGCGCCGGCCGACGTCGCTTACGCCTTCGCGCGCCGCGCTCGTGACATGGGCGCGAAAGTGCTCGAAGGGGTCGATCTGACCGGGTTCAGCATCGACGGCGATCGCGTCACGGGCGTCGAAACGTCGGGCGGGTCAATCGCCTGCGAGAAGGTCGTGATCGCGGCCGGACCATGGACCGGTGAGGTCGGCAAACTGGCGGGCCTCCAGATCCCGGTCTTCCCACACCCGCGGCAGGCGTTTTCGGTGACACCTGTTGATGAGCTTGGAGACCTTTTTCCATTCACCATCGACCTGAGCACCGGCGTCTACATCCATCAGGATCCAAGCAGCATCATCCTCGGTGGCGGCGATCGCGAGCGGCCCTACGGCTTCGATCAGACCATCGATTGGTCACGCTTCGAGTACGTGATCGAGAGCGCCACCAAACGCGTCCCGGCGCTGGAGGAGGCGCGCAGCCTCTCCGGCTGGTGCGGCACGCGCGAAATGACGCCGGACGATCACGCCATCCTCGGCCCGGTCGGCGATGTGCGGGGTATGTGGTGTGCGGGAGGATTCTCCGGGCACGGGTTCATGCACGCGCCCGCCGCGGGACGCATCATCGCCGAATGGCTGCTGAACGGCACAGCGCCGGAGAACCTGGATGTCTCCGCGTTCGCCATCGAGCGCTTTTCCTCCGGCGAGACGGAGCGGGCCAAGTTCGTGTTTTAGGGTGGTGGGCGAAGAATTGAATTCGTTCTCGCCCGTCGATCGCGCGGGGCTAAAGCCGCAGCGCTCGTCTTGACGAAGCCCACTGAAGGGGCTGGATTTGATTCATGCGGCGAACGCCGGTTGGATGCCGATGAGAAGCGGGAGACGAACGGGGAATTCACGATTGGATACGGTCGTTGGAGGAAATGACGGTCTCAGCGTCACGAAGTCGAACGTTTATCAGTTGATATTACGATGCAAGCTGACGAGGTGCGAACGTTCGCGCCTAGCCCCTTCAGTGGGCTTCGTCTAGATTAGCCCGTGGTTTTAACCGCGGGCGAACGTGGGACGACGACCGAACGAATTCGTCGATCACCATTAACCGCGGGCGAACGTGGGACGACGACTGATGTAATTCCTCAGCCGTAATTTGAATCGCAGGCGAACGTCGCCGCAACAGAACGTGCTATCGACAGCAACATCGACCAGTCGGAACAACGCTCTCCTGAAAGGAGCACCATTTGCTGACATTGGGATATAAGGCCTCGGCGGAGCAGTTCGGGCCGCGTGATTTGCTTGATTTCGCGGTCGTTGCAGAAGAGGTTGGCTTCGACTCGGTCGTCGTGAGCGATCATTTTCAGCCATGGCGACATCATGGCGGGCACTCACCGTTTTCATTCGCCTGGCTGGCCGCGGTCGGGGAGCGAACCACCCGCGTCAAGCTTGGCACCAGCGTGGTGACGCCCACGTTTCGCTATCACCCGAGCATCGTGGCCCAGGCCATGGGGACCCTCGGAGCCATGTACCCCGGCCGCGTCTTCCTGGGCATCGGCACGGGCGAATCGATGAACGAGGTCCCGGCTATCGGCATCGAATGGCCGGGCTTCAAGGAGCGTTTCGGTCGACTGAAGGAGTCGGTCGAGCTGATGGAGCGGCTCTGGCGTGAGGACCGCGTCACCTTTGACGGCGAATATTTCCACACCGTCAACGCCACCATCTACGACAAGCCGGAGCAGCCGATTCCACTCTACATAGCCGGTTCGGGACCGTCCGCGGCGCGCTTGGCGGGTCGCAGCGCGGCCGGATTCATCTGCACCAGCGGTAAAGCGCCCGATCTCTACAGCGAGAAGCTCATCCCGGCGGTCGAAGAAGGGGCCAGCAAAGCCAAGCGCAATATGAGCGACATCGAGCTCATGATCGAGATGAAGGTCTCCTACGATCACGATCACGAGCGGGCCATGGCCGATACCAAGAACTGGGCGGCACTGGCGCTCCCGGCCGAGCAGAAGTCGGACGTTGAAGATCCCATCGAGATGGAGCGTCTGGCGGATGCGTTGCCGGTCGAACAGGCTGCCAGTCGCTGGATCGTCTCGACCGATCCGGAGGAGCACATCTCGCGCATCAAGCCGTACCTCGATCTCGGGTTCACCCACCTGGTCTTCCACGGACCGGGCACGGATCAGGAGCGCTTCGTGCGACTCTATGGCGAAGAGGTACTGCCGCGTCTGCGAGAGATGGGCAAGTGACAGTTCGTCGGTGACGGTTGATTGAAAACGGACCGGCGCGGCATGCTGATGCCGGGGTGACTCGATCTTCAAGAGCGCGCGGGAAGTACGCTGTGATTTGGTTTGCCCGCGCGCTGCTGGTTTTGCTCGGTGTTGGGCTTCTTGTCAACTGCGGATCTGGTGGGGGCTCGTCGTCGTCCAACACGTCTTCTTCAGTGACGACGGCTGGTCCCACCTCAAGTACCGGCATGGGTCCGGGCATGATGGCGACCGGCGGCGCACCACGCATGATGGGCCGTGGCTCGGGTTCGCCGCCGCCCACCGTCACGATCGCTCCGACCGTTCCGCTTAGCAGTTCAGCGCCGGTCAGCTTCAACCGTGACGTTCTTCCGATCCTTACCAGCCAGTGCGGAAGTTGTCACGGCGGACAAGGTGGGCTCTGGTTGACCACCTACGAGCAGGTCATGGTGGGGGGAGCGTCCGGAGCGGAAATTGTGCCGGGCAAGCCCGACCAGAGTCTCCTCTACCAGCGCATCACCGGGCAGGTCACGCCACAGATGCCGCTGAACGCTCTGCCGCTCACGCAAAATCAGATCGACGCGATCAAAGGTTGGATTGCCGAGGGCGCGCCGAAGAACTAACGTGATCAGACTCGTGACGAGGCGGCGCTTGCAGTTGGAAGTGTCTGCCGCGGGTGTCGCGCACGATAGATCCAGCCCAGTGCCACGCCTGCCGCGCAGATTCCTGCCATCGAGAGGATCGATACCTCGACGCTGAAGCGGGACGCCAAATAGCCGATCATGAACGTCCCCAATGGCGCGGTTCCCATGTTGAGGAAGATGTAGAGGCTCATCACGCGTCCGCGGAGCTCGGGCGGAGCCGAAAGCTGCAGGCGCGAGTTTGCCGTCGCCGTGAACGAGATGCCGATGAATCCCATGACCACCAGTATCCCGAGCGTCAGCACGTAGACAGACGACATCGCCAGCGCGGCCAGCAGGACGCAAAAGGCCGTCGCCGCGGCGACCAGTACCCGCTCGCTCGGTCGTGCCAGATAGGCCATGCTGAGCGCGGCGATGAGCGAGCCAAACCCCATGGCGGTCAGCAGGCTGCCGAAGCCAAGCGCTCCAGTGTTGACGACAAATTTTGCGATGAGCGGCAGTATCGTGGTGAAGTTGTAGCCAAACGTGCCGATGAATCCCATCAGAATCAGGATCAGCGCCGCGTCCGGTGTGCGTGCCGCGTAGCGGACTCCTTCCGCGATGCGCGGTAGGACCGCTCCACGCACCGGCGCGGGGACGTCGTGGAGCTCGTTGAGTCGCATCAGCAGCAGGCAGGCGATGACGGCCAAGTAGCTGACCGCGTCGACGTAGAACGGCACGCCGATGGTGAAGGCCGCGATCAACGCGCCGCCGATGGCAGGCCCAATGATGCGAGCCGTGTTGAAAAGGCTGGAGTTCAGTGCCACGGCGTTGGGGAGGTTCTCGCGGCCGACCATCTCACTGACGAAGGCCTGGCGGGTTGGATTGTCGAACGCCGTCGCCAGACCCAGAATCGCCGCCAGCACATAGATGTGCCAGATCTGCACCCTGCCGGTCGACACGAGGATCGCCAACGTTAAAGACTGCAGCGCCATCGTCGATTGCGTCACGACCAAGAGGCGTCGCTTGGGGAAGCGATCGGCCAGCACGCCGCCAAAGAGGGCCAGCAGCGACATCGGCAGGAATTGGAAGGTGCCCACCAGACCGAGATCGAAAGAGGAGTTCGTGAGCTTCAGCACCAGCCAGGCCTGCGCCACGCGCGAGACCCACGTACCGATGGTCGAAAGCAGCTGTCCGGTGAAGTAGAGTCGGTAGTTGCGATTGCTGAACGAGGAGAATGTGCGCCGGATTGCCAGTATTCCTGACGGCCTCTGCCGCGTCGTCTCTGGCTCCTGTCCTTGGTCTGCGGTTCGTGCCATAGAGATAGAAAACCTCTTCGCGTTCATGGAATGACCTGGTTCAGACGTGGACCATGCGTGACAGTTGTATAGCGCGATTCATGCCCGAGCGTTCCATTACATCATGATCCGCCGAAGGGTGCGCACTGTCCGGCAGCATGCGATCGTCACGTCGGTTGAGCAGCGGCGCCGCCGAGATCACACCTATTGAACTTGAAACTCAGCTATTCAACGGCGCGGAAGTCGGAAATGGGATCGACCAAGTCGACGGCCTCAATTGTCGGAAACCCGTGCGGTTGCGCCGGTATTCACGAGTAATTTTTCGATCAATTGCTGAAATTTGGCGCGCTCCGCCTCACTGAGCGGGGCGAGCAGTTCGGTCACCGCCTCGCGTCGACGGCGTCGCCAGCCTTCGACCGTCGTCCGACCCAGTTCCGTCAGACTGACCTCGACCACCCGCTCGTCGTCGGAACGCCTGGTCCGTGTGATCAGTCGGTTCGATTCGAGCCGCTTACAGGCGGTCGTCGCGGTGCTCTGGGCGACGCCGAGCGCGCCAGCCACGTCGCCAATCGACATAGCGTTTCGCATCCGCAATTGATGCAGCAACCAGAACTGTTCTCGGGTGATCTCACCCTGCCGGATCTCGTTCGACATGCGGCGCAGCCAGCGCCAGAGATCGAACAGGTCTTCGACGAGTTGGTCGCTCGGCATTAATCAGGTCCCTTCGTCGATCAAGTCTATTGACGATAAATGTAACTGTCAAATGAGGTTCGATCGGTCATCGGGTGGTCCTGGCCCCGATGATTAAAGAGACAGGGCGCTGGTGATTCGCCAGCGCCCTGATTGATCTGTCGCACCGCTCGAGACGAGCTACCCCGTGAACTGCAGCAGATTTTGTCGCGAGCGGATCGCGTCGTCGATCTGATTGATCGCGGTCTGAACTTGTGCCACCGTATCGGCGTCCCACGCTTCGACGCTGATAGTGCGGAGCTGCTCTTGCAGAGCCTGGCAGGGCGAGATCAGGTTGAAATCCTGCACAAGGAGCTCGTTGAGCAGCCGATCCTCCTTACGGAATTTCTCCCAGGCCCGGTCCTGCACGGGAACCGCCATGCTGCGGATGCGCGTCTCGAGGTCGCCGACCTGTTCCTGCAGACGGGTCATCTCGGAGAGGTCGTCGAGTCGAGCTCGTGGCGGCTCCGGGTTGTCCCGCGTCGGGGGCGGGACGAAGCGACGGCGATACTCGGTTCGCAGCGTGCGCAGCGAGTTGACGGCGGTGCCCAACGCGCCCGCCGCCGTCTGACGCACGATGAGGTCGTCGGCCCGCGCCCGATTCTTCTTCTCATACAGGTTGTAGCCATAGGCGTTCATGAGTAGATCGAGCTGCCGCCGGATGGGATTACTCACGGCTGACGCTCTCCAGTTGGTCGCTGCATCGGGTTCGACGGAATGGCCTGTGGCGGTCGCGCGGCCGGTGGCGGCTGCGGTGCGCGCACAGGGTTCGTCGCCGCAATGTTAATGGGCACGTTCGGCAGCACGCCACCCAGATTGAACGGTTCGCCGACCGCCATATTCGGCGCAGAGATGACTCCATGCTCGGCCATGATGATGGCGGTGTAGTAGCGCACGGCCTCCAGCTCGCTCATGCCGAAGGCTTTGAGAGCGATCAGTTGTCGCATGCGCTCATCGCCCGGGAAGACAAGCACCTTGACCATGTCGAGGGTAATGCCGTAACCGGCCAGGAAGTCCTGCAGGTGCTCGTGCACGATGGTCGTCAGGTCGTGGATACGCTCATTGACCTGCTCCAACGGCGTCACCTGGACAACCTGGTTGATGGCCTGCTCAACCACCGGGCCCGCGTAGATATTGACATCCTCGGTCGTCAGCGCGTGCCCGCGATAGGGCATGTGCTGCACGAGCTTGGCCGCGTCATCCGTGTTGGTGACGTGGATGTAGTAATCGACGTCGTAGGTCATCAGGGCCAGCTCGCGAGACAGGGCTGTGCCGGACGCCTTCAGCACCAGTTTCGCTCGGTTGACGTAGAGCGCCTCGTATTGCCACGGGCTCTGTCCGCCGTAGAAGGCCTGCTGCAACGAGCCGAAGAGGACGCGCTGCGGTGTCTCGACCGGATACTGCCCGGTTTCATAGATGTTCAGGATCGCACCACGCGACTTGAGCACGCAGAAGTGGTTGCTTTCGACCGTTAAGAGAGAACCATTCATGATGTCGTTATTCGGATAGTGCCAGAGAAGTATATTCGGCCCCATGACCTCCTGCCCGTCAGGCAGCAAGGTCGAGATGACATTACGGAAACCAGCCATCTGCTGAAACCGTCCTTTCGCCAGAGTTCTGGCATGCAGCTTCGTGCGAACAGGATCTTCCATAGGACGACGTGCTTGACGCGCCGAAGCATTACCGCGGCCCGATCACCTGCCCTTCCTGCGCGATCCGGATGCGACCGTGCCTGCCACGTTGGTCGATATGGAGACCCACGCCACAGTATGGGGTCGCGACGGGTCGAGCAAAATACGCCAAAAGTCGCATACCGCGCCGCTTCGGCTGGAACAAACGAGTTGAGACTATCTTAGTCCTGCCAGTCAATGGACGGAAGAGAGGCAGGTACCGGGCTGATCCAGGGAACCCAACAAGACATATCCCAGGAGATTGCAAGGGCGGGTCGGCAACACAAGTGTAGTGGTCCGGGTGGCCGGGCGCGGTGGATCGTGCCCCTACGGCGAAATGTGCAAATGGTCTCGTAGGGGCGACATTCATGGCGCCAAACGCGGACGCAGGCTTTTGTAAGGGCAGCCACAAAGGGCTGCCCAGGTTCACCAACTCCGACAACATTCGGGCTTTGAGCGCAAGTTCCGGATAGTTCCGCTAGCGCGCGACCGTTAGGATCGAATCCGTGAGTTGAATGGTTCAGCGACGGAGGCAGTCGATCATGTCGAAACCACGACCGTTTCGCTTCGGTGTCATCAACGAGAGCCCGTTCCCGGCGGATCAGTGGTTCAAACACGTCCAACACGTTGAGGCGCTCGGTTATTCAACCTTTCTGATTCGGGATCACATCCTGCCCGATTTCTTTGGCGATCAGTTCGCGCCCCTGATCGCGCTCACGGCCGCGGCGACCGCCACGACGCGCTTGCGCGTCGGCACCATCGTCATCGACAACGACTATCGACATCCGGCCATGCTGGCCAAAGAGGCTGCGACGCTCGATCTCCTCTCCGGTGGTCGCTTTGAGCTGGGCATTGGCGCCGGTTGGTTACGACGCGAATACGACGTTGCCGGGATGACGTTCGACCGGAATGGTGTCCGCGTCGATCGGATGGCCGAATCGATTCAAGTGCTCAAGGGCCTGTTCGGCGAGGGCACCTTCAGCTTCAGTGGCGAGCATTACCAGATCGACGATCTAGACATGTTCCCCAAACCGGCTCACAGCCCGCATCCGCCGATCCTGATCGGGGGCGGTAAGCGCCGGGTGCTGACGCTGGCAGGCCAGGAGGCAGATATCGTCGGTATCCTGACGACCTCGGTCGCGACTGGAACTGTCGTCGACGACCCAAATGAGCGGACCGTTGACGGGATTCGTGAGAAGCTGGGTTGGGTTCGGGCCGGCGCGGGTGCGCGTTTCGAGCAGATCGAACTCAGCATCATCCCGAATCTCGTCGTCAGCGACGACCGGCATCGAGCGGCTGAGCGGATCATCCAGGAGCATGGCTGGACTGGGATTTGCCCGGAGGACGTGCTGCGGATGCCCTCCATGCTCATCGGCACCATCGACGAGATCGTCGAGACGATGTACGCACGACGTGCCGACCTGGGATTCTCTTACTACATCGTCTCCGACAAGATCACCGAGCAGTTTGCGCCGATCGTCGATCGTCTGAGCGGCAGATAGCGCGCAAACGCGGTCGGGCTAGAGTATGTCGATGATCGACGCAATCGAGTTGATCAGGTGGTCGGGATCGCCGTCCACCAACTGATCTGGATCGAACTTGCCCGTTCGCACCAAAACGCCTGTGGCTCCGAGCTTGATCGCGGGCAGCACGTCCTGCATGAGATCGTCTCCGACCACAGCCACCTGCGAGGGAGCGAGTCCGAGTGAATGGAACCCGGAACGGAAGAAGGGAGCGGCAGGCTTACCGACCACGCGCGCTCGCTTGCCGGTCACGTACTCAAGTCCACGGATAAAGGCGCCTGCATCGAGCGTCGGTCCGGCAGAGGTGATCCAGTATTTCTCTCGGTGCATGGCGATCAGGCTGGCGCCGTTGCGCAACAGCCGGAACGCATGGTTCATGGCGGCATAGGTGAAATTATGCTCGGCACCTCCGATCACCACGACCTTGGCGTCGTTGCCGTCCGTCAGCGGCACACCCGTGAAATCACCGGAAACATCCCCTGTGGCGATGAGGAAGCAGGGTTGATCCGGAAAGTGGCGCCGAAGGTAGCCTGCGGTCGCGGCGCCAGCGGTGATGATCTCCTCATCATCCACGTGAAAGCCCATGCGGCGCAGCAGGGCCCCGAGTGAATGGCGCGTGCGCACAGTGGTGTTGGTGAGGAGCCGGAAGGGGATGCCTCGCTGCCGCAGATCGCGCAACGCGTCTACCGCTCCGGGGATTGGGTCGTAGTCGATTCGCAGCACACCATCTACGTCGATCAGCACGCCTTGAATATCGCCCATTTTCACCCCTGCACCTTTTGTGGTTGGCTCAGCCGACGACGATCGGCGAGCGATACGCCAGCAACGTATTGACGATGCTCATCGCAACCAGACGCCCCGTGCGCGGATTCTCGTCGGTTGGAATCCCCTGCACCTCGAAGCGCAAGCGCCCGAAGGTTCCTTCGGCGGCGATCTCGTGCTGATTCCGATCGACGCCCGGGTCGGCGATGATGCGCACTTCAGTTCGGTCGAGCCCCAGCCCGGCCAGGCTGACGGCGGCGGTCACATTGACGCTCTCGGGGTACTTGATGGCTGCATCACGGGCCATGCCCGCGAAGACCGTCTTCGGTTCAGTCAGCGGCTCGGAGTCTGGCCCGAAGAGCGTGCTGGGTGGCTTGCGCACGGTATGGGTCACGCGTTCCAGTCCGCCTCGTCTGGCCGCGGCGATGGCGTCCAGCGCGCCGACCGCACCGGACGCGACCTTCATCTGAGTACCGCCCTCTTCAGCTGCCGCGAGAAGCTCGTCATACACCTCGGGATGCGCCAGCACGCCGACGCTGACGGCGATGAGGTTGAACCCTGCCCGCAACACCGCCGGGCCGTGCTGGCGCAAACCGTCATGACCGGCCACCTCGACGACCACGTCCGGCCGCAGTGCCAGCAAATCGTGGAGCGTTGAGACCACCGGCGTGTCGACAGTCCGTGTTCTCGCGGGGTCACGCACAAGCGCGCCGATGATCTCGACAGTGGACGAGCCGTCGGCTTGTAACAACCGAACGGTGTTCTGCCCGATGGTGCCGAGCCCGATCATCGCCGCGCGGAGTGGCGCCTTCGCCATCCAGATCCTCCAGAGACGCTCGCAAGCTCCAACGCACGCGCCGTCGCTCATGCGCACATTAAGTCCGTATGAACGATGATAAACCATGTCTGACGCTTCGTGCATCTCATCAACGTTGCGACGTGCGGCGAGAGGTTGCGATACTGACTCTGCGCCGTTCAATCGCGCGCACATCACGCCAGCTCAGGGATGGGGGAGATGAATGCCTCGCTTCGCCGCGAATCTGACGATGCTGTTCACTGAATATCCGTTTCTGGAACGATTCGACCGCGCCGCCCAAGCGGGCTTCGACGCCGTCGAGTTCCTCTTCCCTTATGACGAGGACATCGCTGCGGTGCGCGATGCACTGCACCGGAATGGCTTGACGCAGGTGCTCTTCAACCTCCCGGCCGGTGATTTCGCGGCGGGTGAGCGGGGCATCGCCAATGACCCGAGCAGAGTTGGAGAGTTCCGAGATGGCGTCGGGCGGGCGCTTGAGATTGCCGCAACGCTTGAGTGCCGTCAGCTCAACTGCCTGGTCGGGCTCGAGCTGAGCGGTGTGCCGCGGGACACGCAGTGGCAGACGATGGTCGAGAATCTGCGGTTTGCGTCTGAGCAAGCAGAATCGGCCGGTGTACGCCAGGTCGTCGAGCCGCTCAACAGTATCGATACGCCTGGCTTCCTGCTGGTGACGACGCGCGACGCGTTGCGCCTGCTCGACGACGTCGGCAGCGACAACCTGCGCATCCAGTACGACGTCTATCACATGCAGCGTATGGAGGGGAACCTGACGGCCACGCTGCGTGAGCACCTCGATCGCATCGGCCACATCCAGGTGGCGGATGCGCCGGCCCGCAATCAGCCAGGGACTGGGGAGATCAACTACCCCTTCATTTTTCAGACGCTCGACGAGACCGGCTACGAGGGATCGATCGGCTGCGAATACAAACCGCTGCCGAGTACAGAGGAATCTCTTGCGTGGCTGCGTGACTGGGGATACTGGTCGTAGCCTGGAACGGTTCAGGGAAGTCAAAGGGAAAGGAGCGAACGATGGCGGAGAAGATCGGATTCATCGGCCTGGGAATCATGGGCAAACCGATGGCGCGCAACCTGATGAACGCGGGCTACGAGCTGGTCATTCACAACCGGAGTCTGGCGGCGGTCGACGAGCTCACTGGCGAAGGAGCGACCGCGGCGTCGAGTCCGCGCGAGGTCGCCAGCCAGGTCAAGACGGTGATCACCATGCTGCCCGATTCGCCCGACGTGCGCGCTGTGGTCTTCGGCGACGACGGACTGCTCGAAGCTATGGGTGAAGGCAGCCTGCTCGTCGACATGAGCACCATCTCGCCGGTAACTGCCATCGAAGTTGAGGATGCCTTGAGCGCCAGAGGCGCGCACGCGCTGGACGCGCCGGTAAGCGGCGGCGACAAGGGCGCGATCGCCGGGACGCTCAGCATCATGGTTGGTGGGAGAGCCAAGGATTTCGAGCGTGCCAAACCCCTCTTCGAAGTGATGGGCAAGACAATCGTGCACGTTGGGGCGTCGAGTGCCGGCCAAACGGTCAAAGCATGCAACCAGATCGTGGTGGCGCTGACGTTCGAGGCGGTCAGCGAGGCGCTGGTGCTGGGGAGCAAGGCGGGCGTCGATCCGCACAAGATCGTGCAGGTGCTGGTTGGCGGTCTCGCCGGAAACAAAGTGCTCGAGCTTCGTGGCGAATCGATGCTGGACCACAACTTCCAGCCCGGGTTTCGCGTCAACCTGCACCGCAAAGACCTGGGGATCGCATTGGATGCGGGCAAGAGCTACGACGTGGCGCTGCCAGTTACCGCGCTGGTGAACCAGATGTTCACCGCCATGGTCAACGCTGGACGCGGCGATCTGGACCATTCCGCACTCTTGGCGCATCTTGAGGATCTGGCCGCGCACCAAGTCGGTTCCCTGTTGTAGCTCGCGACAGCCAAAGGATTTGTCACCAACGCGAGCGATTGTCCCCTTGTCTTTTCACAACGGCCCGGCTAAGGTGGCGGACCAAGGATCGGTCCGGCTGAGCCCGGGCCGTTCGCTGTCACAGTCCGGTTCGACACTGTTCTGGAAGCGTGATGACACAACCGCGCAAGGGCACCTCGCTCCCCTCCTCGGCTGAGCTCGATGAACCTCCGTCAGACATCAAACCGTTACCACCGGTCGACCGGCGCTTCACCCTCACCACCTTCAGCGCCTTTCGGGTCAGCGCCTTCAAGTGGCTCTTCATCAGCGGCAATGTCGGCACCCTGGGCTACCAGATGCAGGGCGTCGCGCTTGGCTGGCTGGTCTACGTTCTGACCCACTCCGCCGTCTACCTCGGTGCCATCACCACCATGGAGTCGATCAGCCAGTTCGTGGCGTCGCCGATCGGCGGCGTGATTGCCGATCGCGTCGAGCGCCGCAATTACATCCTCATTGTCCGCCTCATCACGGTGGTGACGGCCGCCGTTGTGCTGGCGCTCGTCGCGACGAATCGGATAACCATCCTCGATCTCATCATTGCCGCCGCCTTCTTCGGCATTGCGTTTGGTTTGAACGGACCCGCGCGGCAGGCACTCCTGGCGCAGATCGTGGGCAAGGACCTCTTGATGAACGCCGTCTCGCTGACGTCGGGCGGCATGAATCTGATGCGTATCTTGGGCCCGGCAGCGGCCGGCTTCCTCATCGGGATAACTGGGGTGCAGGGGATCTATGCCATCCTGCTGATCTGCTACATTGGGGTGATCGTGGCGCTCCTGCCGGTTCCGCGACAGCCCCTGGAGCCGAACACAAAGCCACGCAATGTGGTCGGTGACCTCTCCGATGGGCTCTCCTACAGCTTTCGCGATCCTGCAGTCTTCGGTCTGTTGCTGATCGCGTCGGTGCCACTCTTCTTTGCCATGCCCTACATTCCGTTGCTACCGATCTTCGCCGAGTCGATCTGGCACAGTGGCGCCATGGGCTACGGCGTTCTCTCGGCCGCGCCGGGTGTTGGAGGCCTTATCGGGGCGTTGGGAGTGGCTTCTTTTTCGCACGCCAGGCAGAAGGGCCGCATCATTCTGATCGGTTCGCTGGTGTACGGGCTGGCGCTCTCCCTCTTCGCTCTATCGCCCAACATCCCGGTGGCCGTCATCTTCCTGGCTGTGGCCGGAGCTATGGGAGTGACCTATTCAGCGACGGTCAGCAGCGTCGTCCAAACCATCATTCCCAACGAGATGCGCGGGCGTGTGATGAGCCTGTACCAGATGTCCTACGGCATCAGCGGACTGAGCGCGCTCCCGGCCAGCGCCATTGCCAGCCTCTTCGGGGCACCGGCAACGATCGTCGGCTGCGGCCTGCTGACGGCCAGTTCGGTGCTGATCATTTTCAAGCTGCGACCGGTGCTGGCCACACTCTGAGCGCTTGACCGGCCCTTCGCTCGGCAGTATGGTCCGTCGAGATCGATGACAATATGAGGACGTCTGTGGCGTGCGCTGGATGCATGGCCGCGTAGATGCCTTGTGAGGGGGAGCGATGAAGATCTTACGGTTCATGGACGGTCAGACTCCGGGCTTCGGAATCCTGGAGGGTGGCACGGTTTATCGGGCCAACGGAGATCTCTATGCTGGCAGTCTAACCAAAGGTGACGCGGTTGGGTCGATTGATTCGGTTGAGGTCCTGGTGCCTGTCACGCCGCGCAAGATCGTCGCGGTCGGCAAGAACTACAGCGACCACATCGCCGAGATGGCGCAATCTGGTGACGCGTCGATCCCCGAAGAGCCGGTCCTGTTCCTGAAGCCACCCACGGGATTGTTGGCGAACGGTGGTGAGATCAAGATGATTCCGGGCACGCGCACCGACTTCGAAGCCGAGCTCTGCATGGTGATCGGCCGAGAGGCGCGTCGCGTCGCCGAGTCAGACGCGCTCGACTACGTGCTGGGCTACACCTGCGGCAACGACGTGAGCAATCGCGGCTTCACCGGCCAGAGTGGTCAATGGACGCGTGGCAAGGGTTACGACACCTTCTGCCCGATGGGACCGGTCATCGAAACCGATCTGGACCCCAACCACCTGCACATCCAATCGCGGCTCAACGGTGAAGTGCGTCAGAATACGACCGTCGACACCATGATCTTCAAGCCGGCCTTTCTGATCAGCTTCATCTCCAACGTTATGACGCTGCTTCCCGGAGATGTGGTGATGACCGGCACGCCCGAGGGCGTCGGCTCGATGCAGCCTGGCGACGTCATCGAAGTGGAGCTTGAAGGCATCGGCGTCCTGCGCAATACGGTCGGTGCGCGAGGGTGAGCGAATCGGCTGAATGATGCATTGGGCGCCATGAATGTCGCCCCTACGACCGGCGTCCCGTAGGGGCGACATTCATGGCGCCCGTCAATCCAAATGACCCATGGGTAGGCTTAGACTCGTTCAGTCCACCAATTTCCCGATCGTCTCGGTCGCTTTGAGGCCGGAGCCGGTCAGTAGAACGACGATATCCCCATCCGGTAGATCATCGCCTCGCATCGCCATCTGCCGGAAGGCGGCCGCGCCGACCGCCGCGGTCGGCTCGACGTAGAGTCCCTGCCCCCACAGTTCGCGCAGCGCGTCGACGATTTCTGCTTCCGAGACGGCGCGAGCCGTTCCGTTCGTCTCGCTGATTGCCCGCATGATCTGTTCGCGTCGTGAGGGAGCGCCGATGCGCGTCCCTTCGGCGATCGATGCGCCGGGCGTCACAGGCCTGATCTCGCGATGTTCCTGGACTGCCGACACGATCGGCGCGCAGGCGCTCGGCTGTGCCGCGATCAGGCGTGCGGGCGAGCCGGGAAGCGCCTGGATGCCGCGCCAGGCGCCGACTAACGCGCTGCCTCCACCGGTCGGGACGAAGCATGCGGCCGGCTGATTGCCGCCAAGCTGCTCCCAGACCTCCAGCATCCAGGTCTTGACCCCCTCAGCGAAGATCGGGTGCCAATTGTGGCTGGCGTAGAAAGCGGTCGGGTCGTTGGCGGCGGCTTCCTGAGCGGCTGTGCGCGACATCATCACGGGTCCCTTCCACCAGCGTGACCGATGCGCCAAAGGCGCGCGACTGCACCAGCTTGCCGGGTGACGTCGCCGCCGGAGCGAAGACCGAGCACTCGAGTCCAGCCGCCGCGCTGTACCCGGACATGGCCGCCGCCGCGTTCCCGGAAGAATCAACGATAATCCGTCGTCGTCCGATGCGTTTGAGATGCGCCGCCAGAAGCGCGGCTCCGCGATCCTTGAATGAGCCGGTAGGCAAGAGCGCATCCAGCTTGAATCGCACGGGACGTCCAGCCAACGTGCCGGGCACCAGCGGCGTCATCCCTTCGCCGAGCGAGACGGCATCAGCACAATCGACGGGCAGGAGATGGCCGTAGCGCCAAAGGCCAGGGGCTGATGGATCGATCGCCATAGGGTCGAGCGTATTTGGCCCTTCCAGCGCAAAGGCACCTCCGCAATTCGGGCAGCGCCAGAGTTCGGTCTCAAGCGATTCGATATGCCCACACGATTCGCAGACGTAGCGATAGCTATTCAACATGAGCTCTCTTTCGTCCTTCGGTGTTGGTCGCAGCACGTTCGTGGCGAGTATAAAGCGGCTCGGTCATCATCGCGATCATGTGCGAAAAGGGGACCGGGTGGCCTGAGGGAAGGCCACCCGGCGGGATGGGGAAGAATTCGGTTTGTGCGACGCCTGACGACTAACGCGTCATGGCGTGCTGATCAACTGGATGTCGTCGATGTAGATTGCGCCCTGCGCCGACCCTGTCCAGTTGTGGAAGACGATGCTTCCCAGCGACACATTGGTCGCTTTCAGATCGGCCAGCGGGATGGTGTAGACGGTCCAGCCGGTCGAGGTCGGATACCCGCCGTAGCTCGAGAGCGGCAGCGGCGAATTCAAGCTGGTGTAGTTCGAATCACGCAGGTAGATAGCGAACCGCTCGCCGTCAGTAGTCGACCGGACGGCGAACTGCAGCGCCGTGTAACCCGCCGTGCTGACGTTTCCGTCGGTTCGCAGCTGGAACCCGGCCCAGCCCGCGGTTGCCGTATAGGCGATCGAGTCAGCCCCTGAGTGCACTGGATTCGTGTTGCTCAGGTTGATCGTCGCGTCCCACGAGAGACTCGTGTACCAGCCGGACGCCAGCGAGTCGTTGTAGATCGAGAGCGACGACGTCGGCGTTCCGGTCGGTGTCGGCGACGGTGTTTGCGTCGGACTTGGTGTCGGACTCGGAGTTGGGCTCGGCGTCGGTGACGGCGTCGGGCTGGGTGTTGGGCTCGGGGTCGGTGACGGCGTCGGAGACGGCGTGGGCGATGGTGTGCCCGTCGGCGTCGGAGACGGCGTTCGCGTCGGTGTCGGTGACGGCGTCGGACTTGGCGTCGGCGACGGCGTTGGGCTCGGGGTCGGAGTCGGGGTTGGCGTTCCGCCACCGAAGCCAACAAGTTGGATGTCGTCGATGTAGATCGCGGCTTGTGCCGATCCTGACCAGTTATGGAAGACGATGCTCCCGAGCGACACATTGGTGGCCTTCAGATCGGCCAGCGGGATGGTGTAGACCGTCCAGCCGGTCGAGGTTGGATAGCCACCGTAGTTCGCAAGCGAAACGGGGCTTCCGAGCGTGGTGTAGTTCGAGTCACGCGCATAGACCGCGAACGGCTCGCCATTGTTGGTCGCGCGCACCGCGAACTGCAGCGCGGTGTAT
The DNA here is from genome assembly GCA_963815715.1 of uncultured Chloroflexia bacterium. Lineage (GTDB taxonomy): Bacteria > Chloroflexota > Chloroflexia > Thermomicrobiales > Thermomicrobiaceae > CALAGB01. Next base: position 110,707 of record CAWFHU010000004.1, read on the forward strand.
CCGGCGGTGCTCACGTTGTTGTCAGTGCGCAGCTGGAATCCGGCCCAGCCCGCGGTCGCGACGTAACTAATCGAATCGGACCCCGAGTGCACAGGATTCGTGTTGCTCAGGTTAAGCGTCGCATCCCACGACAGGCTCGTGTACCAGCCAGAGGCGAGAGAGTCACTGTAGATTCCGAGTGACGACGTGGGTGTTCCTGTCGGCGTCGGCGATGGTGTCGTGGTCGGAGTTGGTGACGGCGTTCCGGTTGGCGTCGGAGATGGCGTGCCGGTCGCCGTCGGTGAAGGCGTGGCGGTGCCGGTTGGACTCGGAGTCGGCGTTGGTGAACCTCCACCGGAGCCAATCAGCTTGATGTCATCGATGAAGACCGGCTGCTGCGCCTTGCTGCTGAAGTCCTGAATGACGATTGCACCGAGCGCGATGTTGGTTGCCTTCAGGTCCGCAAGCGGGATGGTGTAGAGCTTCCAGCCACTGGAGATCGGATAGCCCCCATAGCTGGTGAGTGCAAGCGCAGGGGTTAGGTTTTTCAGCGTCGAATCGCGCAGGTAGACCGCGAACGGCTCGTTGTCCTGCGTGGAGCGCATGGCGAACTGGAGCGATGTGTACGGTGCGGTGCTCGGTCCACCGTCGGTTCGCATCTGGAAGCCAGACCATGCGGCGGTCGCGGTGTAGCTGACGGAGTAGGTACCGTCATAGACCGGATTCGAGTTGTTCATGTTGAGCGTGGCGTCCCACGACCCGTCATACCAGGCGAAGTTGAGCGCGTCGTCGTAGATAGTGAGACTCTGCCCGCCTGTCTGCGTCGGAGTTGGGGTTGGTGTCGGCGGCGCTCCGCCAATCATGGTATTGAGCAAGTTGGTGGTCATTTTCTGAATGCGACTGTCCGCACCCAACGAGGTGAAGTCAGTATCGACCAGCTTCCAGGGCCAGAAGTTCGTCCCGGCGTCGAAGACCCAGCCGCCGCTCGCGGCCTGATAGATCGAGCCATTGGAGACCGAGTTCACCCCGTTGACGGTGACGGGCGAGTTGGACAGGATGGTCTGGTTCGGTACGGTCTGGCCGTTATTCCAGGTCTTGTCGTATTCATAGCCAACCACGGCCGGGATCGAGTCTCCGTCCTTCAGTCCGGTGCCGTTATAGATCCAGAAGGATGAGTTCTGCACCACCCAGGGGAAGGCAGTTCCCCAGTCGTTCCAGTTGTTCTCGTACATCACGCCGAGTACGCCGTTCTCCGGCTGATTCACGGGTGCATCTCGCCAGCGCACGGTCGTTTGCGACGGATTCGAGGCCGCAAGAGGATCGAGCGAGGCGTCTTTGTAGCAGACGATGGTGCGGTTGGCGACGCCCGCCGCCGATGCTTCGAAGCGGATCTGCCAGTAGACGTTGTTCGAGTCGAAGAATGCGAGGCTCTTCCCCTGGTCGCGCCACGTCGTGATGTGGTTACGCATCTGCATCGACCAGTACTCGTCGTGGAAGTTGGAGAGGAAGACCTTGTGATTCGACATGAGGCTTGCATTGGACTGCGTGTCGACGCTGGTGGCGTAGGTGACGCTGTAGCCCTGCTCCTCGAGAAACTCGACCATGTTCAGATCGCCATTGAAGAAGGCATCGGCTCCAGTTCCGTCGAACGGCCGGTTGAAGGAGACCTTGGAGGCGCGCCCGCCTGGCGAGTTGTAGTCGTAGAGACTCTTGCCACCGAAGCCGTTGTACGCCTCCCAGGTGGTGACGGGAACCTGGTAGAGGATGTCGGCGTTGGAGCTGTCGTCACGCACGACGAACGGGATGTAGCCGACTGAGCCATCGCTGGCGGTGAGCTTGGCGAGATAGATGCCGCTCACCCAGCTTGAACCGGTCTGGACTTGCAGTGATTGCTGCCAGTTGCAGTCGACCATACCGGTCGTCGGGTCTGGCGCGGGAATTGGCTGGTTCTGACCAGTCAAGCCCGGATAGCTGTTGATCAGTCGCGCGCCCGCACCGCCGTACCAGCCCATGCGGTAGAGATCGACTGAATAGGTCGGCAAGCTGGTGCTGACAAAGAGGGTGACGACACTGCCTTTATTCAGACTGATTTGATCGGCGTAACCACTGATGGCCGGCGCGGAATACGTCGAGAGCGCCGAGGTCTGGGCGGCCCCTCTCTTGACTGGTGGAGCGGGCTGGTCATCATCCTGCTCGAGTGTTTGGAGAGTCGAGCCAGGGTTAGCAGGCATCCAGCCCGAAGAGCCGGATTGCTTGTTCTCCTGCGAAACGGGATTGCTGTTGGACCCACTGCTCGCCGCGCCGGTCGAATCGACCATCACGATGGCAGCCAGAAGTGAAAGAGGAATAACGATAAGTAACAACGGACGGAAGGCGTTATTGATTCTGGTTCCAACCGCTCGTATTTGGCTGGGAACGTGATGCTTCACGCTTGGCTCCATCTCCTCACTCGTCGTTGGACAGCGAAACCCATCGCGGGCCACGCCGCGATCCAGCCGGCGAAGTGAAACCTATTCATGTCACTTTTGAATCTAGATCAGTCCCCACTGTGGTCATAGGGACATTCGTACCGTGACAGATAGGAAATCAGACCCCGGCCGTAGGAATGATGGGCTAACACGACATCACACTGTTTCGCGGGCAGGATGGATAAGCGCCTGTTCGTCGAGAAGAGGAGAGGCTGGGGTTAAGACTCGGCAGTCTCGGCACTGAGATTGGACGCGTTGAGTCGCGCGAGGAGGATCGAAGCGGCGATCGAGATGATCAAACCAACGCCGAGGACCGCACCAGTGACGGTGAAGACCAGGCGTACACCGTACGCGTTGGCGACCAGGCCGAGGACCAATGGGGCAACACTGCTGCCGATGCTCGAGGCGGTGGAGTAGACTCCAATGGCCGCGCCCCGGTTCTGAATCTCGGTGTTGTCAGCCACGAAGGTCTGCCCTGAGACAAGATAGGCGCCGAAGGCGAGTCCCTCGACCGCAAGGAGAATCGTCAGGAAGACGATGCTGCTGGTGTGAGCGATGGCGAGCATCACGATGGTATCGAGCAGCAACGCGCTAAGCATCACCGATTGACTTCCGAGCGCACGCGAAATGATGCCGTTCGGCAGACGGCCGAGCGTCGAGACGAGCGCGCGAACCGCGAACATGACGCCGATGGCGGCCTGCGAGATGAGCAACTCGTTGGCGTAGATCGGGAAGAACGTCGAGACTCCTCCGGCGAATGTGAGACTCATGAGCATGTTACCGAAGGTGACCAGCATCAGCCGCCGGTTACGCATGATGCCGCGCACGTTGGTCATTCCAGCTGCGCGAGTCGCGCCCGAGTGCGATCGCGGCGTCGACTTCAGCATGATGTGGACGCCGAGTGCCAGTCCTGCGACGCCGATGATCGCACCGACTACGTAGGCGGTCGGTGCACTGAAGCGATCGGCGAGCTGCGCGCCGAGGAGTGGCCCGATGGTGAAGCCGAGTCCCATGCAGCTGGTGTAGAGGCCGAAGGCGAACGGGCGCTGCTCCCTGGTCGTGATGTCGCCGAGATGCGCCGCGCCGATGGAAAAGGTCGCGACACCGGCGATGCCATAGAGGACTCGTGAGAAGAAGAGCATGACGGGACCCGTCGCGGCGGCGGTGCTGAGCATGCAGAAGATGAACGCGGTTAGCCCGATCAGGAGGACGCGTGGTCGACCGATGCGGTCCGAGTAGATGCCGATCGGCAATCCGAGGACCAGTTGGGTCAGTCCACCGATGGTGGTGATGATGCCGAGGAGCGCCAGCGAGACGCCGAGTCCTTCAGCAAAGATGGAGAAGGTCGGCGAGAGGACGCCCGAGACGACGTCGGCGATGAAGATCACCGCGCAGAGCTCTGCCACGTCGCGTGTCAGATCTCGCCGGATCGTCGCGCTGATCGACCTCATCATGGACGGCGTCGCTCATCTCTCGCTGGGATCATTCGGCCGCGCACCGGAGTGTTTCACCGCGCAGGGTGAGGCGTCAAGCAGGGGCGTGGCGGATAGCGACGCGGAGGAGGCGATGCTGGAGAGAGACTTTCCCAATCTCCATGCGTGTGATCGCCAGCCTGATTCGCATCCGGGCCAGCAGAGAGGCTGCCTAAATGAATCGCCTGAAGTGCTGAGTGGCGGTTCGTCGTCTGGCAGACGGACACCGGCGCATGAATGGCCGATCAGTTGGACCGGAATACGGTCCGTTGAACCCACAGACAACCGTCATGATGCCGGCGTTGGTTGCGAACGTAGCTCATAGGGGCCGATAAGAGGGCGCTCGGCGACCGATTCGACGTTGCAGTTGGTTGCCAGTGGAACCTCGGCGAAGGCGATGATGGCGCGAGAGATCGCCGAGCGCAATGCCATTCATCGAGGACATCGCACGGAGTTCGTCTGCGGAACGGAGACGCATATGAACGTGGTCACCCAGACCCCGATCAAGCATCGACGATGATGTCTCTGCGTAAGCCTCCTGCCGCAATCGCTGGTGCATCGAGCCTCGCCTCGAGGGAGATGAGCGGTTGCTCGACTCATTGGTTGCCCAGACCACGATGTAGAACGCGTCAACGATGGTGTCTGACTCCTGCCGATTGGCTTCAGTATTTCTCAGAATTATGCCTCTCTGTCGAACGGTGTGAAGGCTGTGCCACCTGTCTCACCGCAGCACCTGCTCCATCACACGGAAGTAATTCTCGTGGTAGATCTTGCGCATGTCCGCTTCGCTGACGCCTCGGCGCCGCAGCTCTGCCGTCAATCCGGGCAGATCCTCTGGCCCCAACATGCCGGTAAACGGATGCGGCTCATGCATCAGCGGCTCGATGCTCCAATCTTTGATCATTGGCGCGGCGTTGATCTGACTCAGGTGTTCGTAGAAGTCGGCGCCGATGCCCACATGCTCGATGCCGACGAGATTGGCAATGTGCTCGATGTGATCGACCCATTTGGCAATGCTGGGTTCACCCTCGGTGATGAAACCGGAGACCGCCACGACCCCAACCACGCCGCCGGAATCGGCGATTGCCTTGATCATGTCGTCGGTCACGTTGCGCAGATGATTGCAGATCGCGCGTGCGTTGGAGTGGCTGGCGATGACCGGCGACGTCGACGTCTCGAGGATGTCCCACGTTGTCTGATCGGATGCGTGCGAGATGTCGACGATGATCCCGAGACGGTTCATCTCCTTCACGGCGGCGCGACCGAGCCGCGTCAGCCCACCACGTGACTCGTTCTCCCACGTTCCATCGCCGAAGAGGGTGCGGCGCATCCAGGTGAAGGAGAGCATGCGCAGTCCAACCTGATAGAAGAGTCGCAGTGTGGCCAGGTCCTGTCCGAGCATCTCGGCGCCTTCGAAAGACAACAGCGCGGCGATCTTGCCTGCTTCGCGAATGCGCACGATATCTGCGTAGCTGCGGGCCAGCTCTATCTCGTCGGAGTTCTCTTCGATCTCCTGATAGAGCGCGTCGATGACCTGGATGGTGAAGCGTAGCGCGCCGTCGGGTAAGTAGGTGTCAGGGATGAAGATGGGGCACGTCGTGACGCTCACTCCACCTGAGCGGAACCTTGGAATCCAGAACTCCCCAAGCGAGTCGTGATTGCCGTTGAATCGCTCTTTCAGGATGCCGATGGCGAAATCATTGTGCGTGTCGACGATGCCGATCTGTCGGGTGAGTTCGGCGTCCGATTCCGAGAAGAAGTGGGTTTGCGCAGTCATTTCCGCATCCTCCATATTCTCAGCGTGGAGTTGGTGGTAACGTACATCTGACGGTTGACGTCATCCTCTCGATTCGTCGTTCGTTATCATCGCACGGTCACGGCAGCACGACCCCACTCCAGATGACGTGACGTACGGTGTTCGACGCGGTCCATTCGACTTCACTCTTCACGGATGAGGTGATCGTCGCTTCGAGGTTCTTCCGATCGATTTCACCGTCACCATGGAGGTATGGCCGTGGATGCTCCTGGAAAGCCTGGAATCAACCCAACCTGGTCAAGTAGTGCCAAGGACGCGGTCAGCGCCTCGATGGGCGGATCGCGCATCTGGATCACGATCGGTCGTGGCATCTTGAATGAAGTCTATTGGCCACGGGTAGACAGTCCGCAGGTCCGCGATCTGGGGTTCATCGTCGCCGACGACGCTGGGTTCTGGAGTGAGGTGAAGCGCGACGCTAACTACGAGTTGATTACGCCGCAGCCGGGAGTGCCGGCATACAGCGCGGTCCACACGCACGAGCGCTATGCGTTGCGGCTCGATTTCGCGCCCGATCCAGATCGAGACGTTGTCCTGATTCGAGCTCGGCTCACGGCGCCAGAGGGTTTCCGACTGTATCCGCTTCTGGCGCCGCACCTGTCGAATACCGGCTATGAGAATGCCGCCTGGGTGGGCGAGGTTGCTGGGCGCATTGCGTTGACGGCGTCCAACGCTGGTTGCAGCGTGGCATTGTGCGCGTCCGGTAGCGAAAAGCAGGACGCCTTCGTTCGCGGTGGCGTTGGATACGTCGGGATCTCGGACGGTTGGAGCGATTTCGATCGCAACGGTCGCATGCTCTGGACGTACGAGCGGGCGGAGAGCGGCAACGTGGCGTTGATGGGCGAGATTGTGGAGCACGACGTCACGCTCGCGCTTGGATTTGGCGAGCTTCCAGACCTCGCCGAGACGCTGGCGCTCTCGAGCTTGCAGTTCGACTTCGCCGACGTCTGGCACCGGCATACGCTGGCCTGGGGCCAGTGGCTCAGCACCTGCCGCCTCCCGGACGTGACGTCAGAAGAGCTGCTGCGAGAGGCGCGCATCTCTGCCGCGGTGCTCAAGATCCATGAGGACGAAACCGCTCCAGGCGCGCTCGTCGCCAGCCTCAGCGTCCCCTGGGGGCAGAGCCACGACGATGATGGAGGCTATCACCTGGTCTGGTCGCGCGATCTGGTCGAGGCGGCCGGCGGGCTGCTCGCTTTCGGCGCGGTCGATGACGCGCGCCGGGTCATGGCCTATCTCCTGAGCACGCAACGGGCGGACGGCCACTGGTCGCAGAATCAGTGGCTCGATGGACGCTCGTTCTGGACAGGCATTCAGCTCGACGAGACGGGTCTCCCGATCATCCTGGCGCACGCCCTCTTAACTCGCAACGCGCTGGATGGTCTCGAGGTGCGCTCTATGATCGAGCGCGCGGCGACCTATTTGGCGATCAATGGTCCGGTCACGGGACAGGATCGCTGGGAGGAAGACGCTGGTCTGAGCCCCTTCACACTGGCGGTCGAAATCGCGGCTCTGGTTTGCGCCGCCAATTTCCTGGAAGGTGCGGCGCGAGACTATGCGCTCGAGCTGGCCGACACCTGGAACAGCCGCATCGAAGATTGGATGTTCGTGCGGGACACGGATCTGGCTCGACGCTTCAACATCCCCGGCTATTACGTGCGCATCGCACCGCCGGAGGTCGCCGAGACGTCCGATCCCATGAGCGGTTACGTGCCGATCAAGAATCGGCCACCGATGGAGACCGATCAGCCCGCCGAGCAAATTGTCGGGCTCGACTTCCTTGGACTGGTCCGGCTGGGACTGCGCAAGGCGGACGACCCGGGAATCCGAGACAGTGTCATGCTGGCGGATGCGATCCTCAAGGTTGATACACCCAACGGACCGGTCTGGCATCGCTACAACGACGACGGCTACGGTGAGAATGCCGACGGGTCGCCGTTCGACGGAACCGGCATCGGACGCGGTTGGCCGCTGCTGGTCGGTGAACGTGGCCACTACGCGCTCCAAGCAGGTGAACCGGTCGAACCTTATCTGGAGACCATGTGTCGCATGTCGAGCATGGGCGGCATGATTCCGGAGCAGGTGTGGGATACCGATGACATCCCGGAGATGCACCTCTATCGCGGACAGCCCAGCGGCTCCGCCATGCCCTTGGTCTGGGCGCACGGCGAGTATCTCAAGCTGCTGGCGAGCATGACCGACGGCGTGCCGATCGATCGTCCGAAGCCGGTCTGGGAGCGCTACCACGGCGAGCGTCCAGAGGTTCCCTGGTTTTCCTGGCGCTTCAACCAGCAGATTCGCACGATGCCACAGGGCAAGCGGCTACGAATCGAAACGCGTACCGCGGCGCGCGTGCACTGGACGCGTGACGGCCAACCAGATTGGATCGACAGCGAAACGCGCTACACCGGTCTCGGTATTCATCTCGTCGATCTCCCCACAGCAGGGCTCGCTCCTGGAATGGCGGTTGTCTTCACCTTCTACTGGCTCGACAGCGAGCGGTGGGAGGGGAGCGACTTCACGGTTCTCGTTGATCACGGCTAATCACTTGAGGAGGATGATTTATGGCAGGGACCTTGAGCGGCAGGAAGGCGTTGGTTACCGGCGGCGATTCCGGTATCGGGGCGGCCATCTCGCTGGCGTTGGCGGCGGCGGGAGCGGATGTCGCCATCGTTTTTCACAGCAACACCGCGGCAGCGGAGGCTGTCGTCAAGCAGATTGAGGGGATAGGGGTCAAGGGTCTCAGCGTCCAGGGTGACGTCTCCGAACCAGCAGACGTCGACAAGATCTTCGCGACTCTCTCCGCCGATTGGTCGCCGCTCGACATTCTCGTCTGCAGCGCCGGAATCGATGGCCACCCGGCACTCGGCTGGGAAGGCGACCCCGAGCACTGGATGGGCGTCATCAAGATCAATCTCTTCGGCTCCTATCTGTGCGCACGCCAGGCGTTGGCTCAGATGGTCGAACGTCGTTCCGGCGTCATCATCAACATCAGCTCGGTGCATGAGGTCATCCCGTGGGCTGGATTCAGCGCCTACACCGCGAGCAAAGCCGGCCTCAGCATGATGACCAAAACGCTTGCACAAGAGGCGGCCGAGTTTGGGGTGCGCGTGCTGGCGGTCGGCCCAGGAGCGATTCAAACGCCGATCAATCGCAATGTCTGGGACGACCCAGTGGGGCTCAAGGATCTGCTCGAGAAGATCCCCATGGGTCGCATGGGGACGCCTGAGGAGATTGGACGACTGGTCGCGTTGCTGGCGTCGGACGATTCGTCCTACGTCACAGGGACGACCGTCTTCGCCGACGGCGGGATGACGCTCTACTCAAGCTTCCGCCACGGGGGGTAGCGAGCGGCATTATGGTGATTGAGGAAATAATCCGGTTGCCGGCCGACGCTCGCCCTGGGTTGAAAACCCAAGGCTGAGCCAAGACGAAGCCCCTAAACGGGCTGAGAGCGCGGAGTGTAGCGTAGCGGCGGCACCTGCGGCCGCCGTCTGCCCAGACGAGACGCGCGCTCCTCAGCTACCGATCTAATTCGACAATCACCATCATGTCTCGCTGATCACGTCGAACGTCGTCCGTAGCACCTATCTCAAAGGAGACTGAATCACCATTGCTGCTGTTCCACGATCGTTTCGCCGTCTCGGTCATTCTCTACATGTTCGTGCTGGGAGTCTGGGGGATCATCAGCTATTTTCGCAAAGTAGGTGTGACCGGGAGCTATCGCGGAACGCTGGTCATCGGCGGAGCTCATGCTCCTGACGCAGGGAGCGTTGGGGATTTCACTCGTCTTCTCCGGCTATCGACCGGCCGACTCGCTGCACTTCGTTTACGGTGGTCTGTCCGTCTTCGTCCTGCCACTCCTGATGAGCTACGTCCGAGTGCGTCCAAAGCACCAGGGACCGCTCATCTATGGCCTGGGCGCCATCTTCATCATGGGGCTGGCGATTCGTGCCATGATGACCGGGTCGTAACGACGCTGATTCGACCTCGACGTCACTTCTGTGACTGAAGGAACAGGACGAGCTGAGTTACTTCGTTCGGATTCAAAATGCTGTTGTAGGCGGGCATGTTGTGGCCGCCGTTCAGGATGCGCCAGGTGAGTTGATCCGAGCTCAGCTTGGATCCGATGTGCGTCAGATCAGGCCCGCGGTTGCCGCCCGCATCGCCCATCAGATGGCACATGATGCAGCCCGAGTTCTGGAAGATGTAGGCTCCCGCCAGCTCATTTCCATGGAGCGGCTCGATGATCTGCGCAGGCACGGGTTGAGGCGAAAGTTTGGGCGACCATGGCGCCCGTTCTCCTTCCTGTACCAGCACCACGATCAGGATGAGCGATAACCCGACGATGGCGATGGTCCACGGTCGCCGGCCCGGACTTCGCTCGCCGCTGTTCGAGATGAACGGCACCGCTATCAATCCGATCATGCCCAGCAACGGTGCCCCAACGATGACGAACGGCTCGGCCCACTTCGGCATCAATGCCAGAATCGCGAAATACCAGAGGAACTCCCAGTCGGGCCGTGGATAGACCTTGATCAAAGTCGGGTCGGCGCGAGCCGCGAGCTCCTTGGGTCCAATCGTCACCGCTAATATCAGCACCACGGTCCCGACGGCCAGCGCGAAAACCACGTCACGCCAGGCAGCATCCGGCCAGAATGGAATCCCTTCTTTTTCGATCAACTCCTCGTACTCTTCTTCATAGGTCTCGGGATCGACGATGTGCCCCGGCTCGGGTGGCTCGGAGATGCCGTGGATGACGACGAGATAGAGGTGTGCTCCGATGAGAAGGAACATCAGTGCAGGAATGAGGAAGACGTGCGTCGCGTAAAAGCGTGTTAGCGTGGCTCCACCGACGGTGTTCCCGGCCACGAGGACGTGAGCCAAAAAGTCCCCGATGAACGGAACGCGGCCGGCCTGCTCCGCACCGACGACGATGGCCCAGTAGGCATCCTGATCCCAACGCAGGAGCTGACCGGTGAACGCCATGCCCAGTGTCAGCAGGAAGAGTCCCACGCCGACCAGCCAGTTCATCTCACGCGGGTACTTATAGCTCCCCATCAGGAATACGCGAATCATGTGCAACGTGATCAGCACCACCATGGCCGAGGCCCCCCAATAGTGGATGCCGCGGACCACGCTTCCCAGATCGGCCGTATGTGTGATGAACTCGAGGCTGTCGTAGGCGCTGTTGGGAGCCGGGACATAGCTGAAGGCAAGCGCTACACCGGTGACGACCTGCACGATGAACGCAACCAGCGTTGCGCTCCCCAGGACGTACCACCAATTGACGTTTGCCGGCACCGGATGCTCGATCACCTTGATGATGTACTTCGACCATCCGAGGCGTTTGTCGAGCCAGTTCCAGGACCGCTTTAGAGCTCCCATTTACTATCCATAACGCTAGCCAATTGGCAGCTTCCGAGTCTTGACCTGAACGTTGCCGTTGAGGATGCGCCACTCATACTTGAAGAGTGATTTCGGTGGCGGACCTGCCGCAACGGTTCCGTCGGCGTAGTAGACGCCACCGTGACACGGGCAGAAGAAGAGCTGCGCTCCATCGACCCAGCTCACCGGACAGCCGAGATGCGTGCAGTTGATGGCAAAGATGGTGAAGTCGGTCTGTGCGTTGCGACGCACCCAGGCCGCGGTCAGCGCGGTCTCTCCCGACCACTTCAGCGGCGACGGATCCTCGATCGACACCTGCACCGTCTTGCCCACGACGAATTTGTCGAGCGTGCCGACGGTGCGCCAGGCGTTCTTGGTCGGGTGAATGAGTGGGCTCAACAGATAGGCGAAGATCGGGACGCTGACGACGGCGGCCGCTAACGCACCCATACCAAGACTGAACAGATTCAGAATTTTGCGAAGGGCCTCGCGGCGCCCTATCCGTTCATTCACTCAGCATCTCTCCAACCCATCCAACGATCGCGACGACCATGACGATGATTCCGAAGATCGAAAACGCGTAGCTGGTCACGACGCCGAAGGCGGTGAAGGCAATGGCCCCAGCCAGCACCATCGGCCAGGGCGACGAGACCGACATGTGAACGCCAGGAGGCGCCGGACGGACACCAGTAATCGCTTCGAGCGTCCCCGCGGCCGGTGTCTCCGATGCCGGAATCTGTTTCGTCTCATCCTCTTGATCCTTGCGTCGTCGGCTTGGACGCAGCTTGTCGACGACGTAGAGGATGGCGAACATCACCGCGCCGCCGACCGCCCCGCCGGCGGAGAAGCGCCGTTTTGTTGACGACGGCTGGTTTCCACTCTCATCATCGTTTGCTGGCCGACGGTCGTTGTTCTGGCCGCTCATCACATCCACCTCTTCATCGCAACGTGGTCTCGATCAATGCAGCACGCTGTTCAAATAGACGATTGAGAAGATCACGACCCACACCAAGTCGACAAAATGCCAGTAATAGGCGACCGACTTCATCGCCGATTCGTGCTTCCCCTGGCCGATCTTCCCCTTGACTGCAAGCCCAAACATGACCACCAGCATCAGCAGCCCGACGGTGACGTGCGCTCCGTGGAAACCGGTAAGCGTATAGAAGGCCGATGAGAAGACGTTGGTGCTGATGGTGATGTGCTCGGAGTACATGGTGAGGAACTCGGTGACCTGGCCATAGAGGAAGATGAGGCCCAGCACGATGGTCCCGCCCAGGAAGATCCGGAAGAGGAGTGCTTTGCCCCGCTCCATGAAGCGTTCGCCGACGATCAGGGTGATGCTGCTGGCCCACAACGCGATGCTGAAGAGGCCCGTTCGCAACACGTCCAGATCCTTGGGGCTAGGCCCACCGGCAGGACGATTGTGGAACTCGATGTAGGCGGCGATGAGTGAACCGAAAAAGATCAGCTCGGATGAAATCAGCACGAGCATGCCGAGAGCGGGCGTTCCCGCCCGGGAGAAGAAGTCGCGAGCTGCGACGGCTCGTGGTTTGACGACCGGCGCGGTCTCATGCGCGAGGTCGTGGGCAACGGTCGCGCCCGGATAGACGCGTGCCTGCTCCTGAGCGACCTGGTGTTCCTGGGCCTGTGGCCGGTAGAGGGGACGCGAATCCATGACCGGCACCGGCGGAAGAGTGGCGAAGTTGTACTCCGGCGGCGGCGAAGACGTCGCCCATTCCAGGGTCCAGGCGTTCCAGGGGTTGTCGCCCGCGATCGCTCCCGACTTGAGGCTCTGGTAGATGTTGATGATGAGGAACAGCGTCGCGATCATCATCATGAACGCGCCGACGGTTTCGATCATGTTCAGCGTTCCCCACCAGGGCAGGTTGGGATAGGTGTGGACGCGCCGGGGCATCCCCATCAGCCCGAGGATGTGCATCGGGAAGAAAGTGATGTTGAAGCCCAGGACCATGAGCCAGAAGTTCCAGCGGCCAAGCTTCTCGCTCAACATGCGACCGGTCATCTTGGGGAACCAGTAGTAGGTTCCGGCGAGGAGAGCGAAGGCGGTTCCGCCGAAGAGGACGTAATGGAAGTGCCCGACCACGTAGTAGGAGTCGGTCAGTTGCCAATCGATCGGAACGTTGGCGAACTGGACGCCGGTGATGCCGCCGATGGTGAACTGCGCGATGAAAGCGGTGGCAAAGAGCATCGACGTGGTCATGCGCAGGTTGCCGCCCCACATGGTCCCGATCCAGTTGAAGATCTTGATTCCGGTGGGGACGGCGATCGCCATGCTGGCCGCGCCAAAGGCGAGGTTGGCAGGGAAGCCAAGGCCGACGGTAAACATGTGGTGCGCCCAGACGCCGAAGGAGAGGAGCGCGATCATCCAGCCCGATGCGATCACGATGACCCTGCCGAAGAGCGGTTTGCGCGAGAAGACTGGGATGATCTCCGAGATCATGCCGAAGGCGGGCAGCACCATGATGTAGACCTCCGGGTGGCCAAACCACCAGAAGAGGTGCTGCCAGAGGACGGCGTCGCCGCCATCGGCTGGCGCGAAGAATTTGCTGCCCAGGTTGCGGTCGAAGAGGAGCATGATCTGCGCGGCGGTCAGGCTCGGGATGGCATAGAGGATGAGAAAGCCATTGATGAACGACATCCAGGTGAAGACCGGCATGCGCCGCATGGTCATCCCCGGCGCACGTTCGGTAATGACGGTCACCACAATGTTGATACCAGTGGCGATCGTGCCGAATCCAGTCACCAGGAGACCCAGGATCCACCAGTCGACGTTGTGTCGCAAGGTGTAGGGGACCTCGGTCAATGGCGCGTAGGCAAACCAACCGGCGTCGGGCGGAGCGTCGTTGGCGATACTGTAGTAGACCAGGATTCCGCCGAAAACCAGCAGCCAGAAGGTGAGCGCATTGAGGCGTGGAAACGCCATGTCGCGCGCGCCGATCTGGAGGGGCATGAAATAGTTGATGAACCCAATCAACATCGGCATGACGACCAGGAAGATCATCGTCGTGCCGTGCAAGGTGAAGAGGCCGTTGTAGGCCTCCGGGCTGATGATCTTTGATTGTGGGACGGAGAGCTGGATGCGCATGACCATGGCTTCCAGCCCACCGATGATGAAGAAGACGAAGGTGGCGCCGAGATACAGGATGCCGATCTTCTTGTGATCGGTTGTGGTCACCCACTCGAGGATCCTGTCGTATCGCCGTACTTGTGGCAGTTCCCGTGCCTGTTCGGCCGTCGCCATCCCTATTTCTGCCCTTCAAGATATGCCACGAGGGCCTTTAGCTGATCCGGTGAGTAGTGAAAATCGGGCATCAAGGCGCCTGGTTTGATGTTCTGGACATTCATGATCCAGTCGGCAAGGTTCTGTGGAGTGTTATCGATCACTCCAGATCCGAGCCATTGGCGACTTCCCAGATGCGTCAGGCTCGGCCCAACGCGGCTGAAGACGTGGCAGCTGACGCACGTGCTGCTGTTGAAGATCTGCTCGCCTTGCTTTTCGAGCGCGGACGTCGGTTGCGGCGATGGAGACCGCATCATGCTCACCCAACTGTTGAAATCGGATTGGTTCTGTGAGATGACTCGAATCCGCATCCAGGCGTGCTCGGACCCGCAGAACTCGGCGCACGAGCCGTCGAATGTCCCAGTCTTGGTCAGGTTGAGGTTCATCGGGTTGCTCTTCCCCGGGATGGCGTCCATCTTCCAGCCGAGATCGGGAACCCAGAAACTGTGAATCACGTCGGCGCCGGTGATGTTGAGACGCACCGGTGTACCGACTGGGAGATGCAACTCACTGGCGGTGTCGATGCCGAGGCTGGGGTACTGATACTCCCACCACCACTGGTGACCGATGACGTTGATCTGCAGCGCGCTACTGTCGTTTGCCTCCACCGAGCGCATGTTGACGGCGGAGTAGATGAAGAGGCCGATGAGCATCACGACCGGGATGGTGATCCAGGTGATCTCAAGGGCCTTGTTGCCGGACGTCTGATTCGGTTCGTCGTCTCCTTCGTTGCCGCGATAGTGGAGGAGAATCCAGCCGAGCAGCCCGAAGACGATCAAGAAGACGATGGTCGAAAGGATCATCACGACGATGTACTGGTGATAGATGATCGTGCCCTGAGAGCTGACAGGCCGTAGCGTCGGAAAGACCGAACCGCACCCAGTTGACAGAATGAGTCCTGCCAAGGCGATGAGCGACACAAGGCGGTGACGTCGAGGACCGCGCGTGCGTCCAGTTCTCGTTCGGTTCATGCTGCTCCTCGAGGTCGCTCAAGTCAGGAGGTGATCGCCCACTCAGTCGCGGAGTTCGTTCCGGTCGATCGTGCCAGATTGGGATGGCACGACATGTCGTACGAGTGTGCG
This sequence comes from uncultured Chloroflexia bacterium, assembly GCA_963815715.1. GTDB lineage: Bacteria > Chloroflexota > Chloroflexia > Thermomicrobiales > Thermomicrobiaceae > CALAGB01. The sequence continues at coordinate 126,210 of CAWFHU010000004.1, forward strand.
TGGGTCCCCGTGATGATCTGCTCAGTCAAGATTTGTGATCCCCGTTTGCCGAATCAGCGAGCCGCACAATTCATGCCTATGATGCAAATCGATCGTGTCGTCCTGCTGCTGGCACTGGCCGTGGTTCGGCGACGGCTGGCCGCTGATCCGATTGATACGAAGCGCAGGTTCAGTGCCGGAAATTCGGGTAGGGGAAGACCTTCCCTGCATTCGTCGTGGGGATTACCTGGACAATTTTCCTGGGATGTTGGGAGATGCTAGCGCCGCATCACCATTGGGCCGTGACGCCGCCATCCACGACCAGCGATGTGCCCGTCATGAACGAAGAGTCGTCGCATGCCAGGAAGAGCGCGGCGCGCGCCAATTCATCGACGGTTCCAATGCGTTTGACCGGCATGCGCTCGATGATGCTCTGGGCGTGCGCTTCCGGGTCGGTGCGGTTGCCATGCAGCAGAGGCGTATCGACCGGTCCCGGGCAGAGGCAGTTGGCCCGAATGCCCTGCGCCGCATGATCCACCGCGATCGCGCGCATCATGCCTACCAGCCCCGTTTTGGCGGCGCAATAGGCAGCTGCGTTGTCGGTTCCCACCAGCGCGAGTTCCGATGCCGTGAAGATGAGCGAGCCGCCGCCCGTTTCAAGCATGCGCGGGATGGCGTGCTTGGCGCACAGAAACCCGCCGCGCAGGTTGACCGCGATCACGCGGTCGAAGTCCTCTTCCGGCATGTCGACGACCGTGTGTCGGGAGGAGATCCCGGCATTGGAGAACATCACGTCGAGCCGACCGAATCGCTCGACCGTCTCCGCGACCATCCTGACGACATCGTCATTCTTGCTGACGTCGGCCACTACGCCGAAGGCTCGTTCGCCAGAGCCGTCGATCGACGTGACAGCCTGCTTCAGCAGGTCAGCGTTGATGTCGGCGAGCGAGACACGCGCTCCCTCCTCGATGAAGAGTTTGGCCGACGCCAGACCGATCCCCGACGCCGCACCGGTGATGATTGCAACCTGTCCAACTAATCGTCCCGCCACCCGATCTGCCCTCCCGTTCAAAGCCTTTGATTGCTCATGGATTCCGCAGCCTACTCTACCGCAGGTTCGCCACGACTTTCCCCGATTCGGCGAAGTGGAAGATAATCGAGCGATGGATTGCCGATTTGGGGCTCCGACGAGCTGGAGTCACCGAACTCAACGAGATGGGAAGCGCCGATGGACTTGCAGCTCAAAGACAAAGTCGCGATCGTGCCGGCCTCCAGCAGCGGTCTGGGAAGAGCGGTCGCGCGGTCATTCGGCCGCGAAGGGGCCAGAGTCGTGATGTGTAGCCGGGACGAAGCGGCCATCGAAGAGGCGGCGGCCGACGTGCGCGCCACCGGTGCCGAGGTGCTGGCCATGACGACCGACGTGACGAAGCCCGACGCAATCGAGGCGCTCATCAGCGCGGCTGTCGGGCGCTTTGGCGGCGTCGACATCCTGGTGACCAACGCGGGCGGACCTCCGGCTGGAACGTTCGACCGTTTCAACGACGACGATTGGCAGGCGGCCTTCAACCTGACATTGATGAGCAGCCGTGCGACTGATCCGTGGCGTGCTGCCGTTGATGCGCTCCGGCGGCGGTGGCTCGATCGTGGCGATGACCTCGTCCTCCATCAAGCAGCCGATCCCGAACCTGCTTCTGTCGAACGTGATGCGTTCGGGCGTGGCTGCCATGATCAAGACGCTGGCCGATGAGGTTGCGGGCGACAACATTCGGGTCAACACCGTTGTGCCTGGGCGAATCGCCACTCCGCGTATCGCCCAGCTCGATCAAGCCAATGCCGAGAAGCAGGGTGTCGACGTCGCGACGGTGCGCGATCGATCGCTGGCGCAGATCCCGATGGGGCGTTATGGAGAGGTCGAAGAGTTCGCGGACATGGTCGTCTTTCTGGCGTCAACCCGCTCGTCCTACATCACAGGCGCCACGGTCCAGATCGATGGCGGCATGATCCGCTCGCTCTGGTAAGAGCGGCGGCCACGCTGAAGGTTGGGGAGCATCTTGTGTGCTCCCGGAATGATGGGCGGACTGTCGACGCCGGGAGCACACGAGGTGCTCCCCTACGGGCCGAACGGTTTGCGGCTACTCGCTCTTTTCGGGCTCCCAGCGCCAGCCCTTGCCGTCAAGGCTCACGTGGCCGATGCCGGGGAAGGGGAAGTGGTAGACGAGGATGCGTGCGTTGTCGGCCGCGGCTCGATCGTAGATGCGTCGCCGCGTCTCGACGGCCACTTCCGGCTGTGCGTCGAACGCGGGGTGCCAGGAAGGCTCGGCCAGATGGACCGGGTTGATGGCGACGTCGACGAGGTTGAGGAGTTGCTCGTTGCCCGATGAGATGATCAGCGCCATGTGATCTCGTGTGTGTCCGGGCGCAGGAAGTACGTGGATGCCCGGAACGATCTCCTCTTCCTCTTTCCCTTCGATCAGGTCGAGTTGCGGTTTGATCGGTGGGAGATAGGTTCGCGCCCAGGTCCCCATGAACTGGTCGAGTTCGCCGAGGTTGTGCAGCGTCCCGGCGGCAGCCTTGTTCAGCGTGGTCTCATCGGTCCAGAAATCCCACTCTCCCTGGCGCATCACGACCCGCGCGTTGGGGAAGGCCAGGTTGCCTTCGGCATCGATGGTCGTGCCGATGTGGTCGGGATGTGCGTGCGTCAGAATGAGAACGTCGATGCTTTCGGGCTCGACCCCCGCGGCGCGAAGGTTCTCGAGAAGATGGCCGGTCGAGGGGGCGAACGGGCCGATGCCCGCGTCGATCAGGACACGGTGGTTACCCGTGTTGACGACGATCGATGTGAGTGAGGAAGAGACCATGTCGGTGGGCATATCGCGAGCGACTGAGGACTTCATCGCGTTCATCGTCGGGAGCGTTGCCAAACACGACGGCAGCCGGGAAGGCGGACGTGCCGTCCGTCACCGCCAGACACTCAAGGCTACCGACTGAAAACCGATGAACCGTCTGACTCACGCGTACCTCCTCGAATGCGCCGGAATCATTGAAATCCCGACGTTCCAGCGATGTCCACGCAGCAACGCCAGGCCCAAAGGTTACGCATCGGGCCTTGTCGTGAGGGCGAATGCTGCGTACACTGGAAGTGTACGCGTTATGTGACGCAGCGCCAGGCGTCGCACGACGTAGCTACAACTCGAGTGGCCGCTTTCCCGGGGGTTGTGCTGGCTGCTCGGCAACCGGCTCCCAAAACGGGCCGGGAGGAGCCGGAGGTCGAAGCCGGCTCCTTACTTTGTGAATCGATCAGCGCCCCAACAACTCCACGATCGTCTCTTCCGTTCCACTCGTCAGCTCCAACGGCTCTTCCTGCGAACCGAGCAGTCTGCCCTGAAACGTGTGCCCGCTGGTGATCAGATCGAGCTGTCCGTCATCTCGTTTGCGCCAGAGGACGAACCCGACCTCGGTCAATGCGTGCACTTCGTGAAGCTCGAGCGTATATCCGTCGCTGTCGATCGTGAGTGGCTGCCAACGCTCACGCTCGATCCGTTGTTTGAGCTTCTCTACGGTATCCACGCGAATTCGACTTCACTCCTTTGTCTCGCCACCGGCGTGAAACTGGACTGAGATCATTTCGAAACCTGGTGTTCTCCGAGTCAAGAGCACGAGCCATGCCAGAGTACAAACACCGTGGGATCAGCCGAGTGCGAGAGCCACGATTCCGACCACCATGGCACCCGCTGCAACGAGCCGTCGTTTGGCATGCCCTTCGGAAAGGAGCCTGGCCCCGAACAACGTCCCGATGACGATGCTGACCTCGCGGGCTGGAGCAACGTAGCTGACCGGCGTGAAGCGCATGGCCGTTAGAACCAGAACGTAGGCGAGCGGACTCAGGACCGCGACGCCGATCGACTCCCAGCGATATTTCGTCCAGAGGGCACGTACTTCGGCGGGACGGCGAATGGCGAACGGCGCGAGGAAGACGCTGCGTACAGCCGACGAACCGAGATCCTGAATGAGGGGCGGAATCAGCAGCACACTGACCGCGTGCTTGTCCCATAGCGTGTACGTGGCGATGAAGACGCCGGTCAGCATTCCGAACAGAGCCGCGGTGTGATTGCCGCTCTGGCGCAATGCGCTCGGTCCGCCGGTGAAGATGAAGAGGCTGACGATGACCAGCGCCGCACCGGCCAGTCCGAGCGCCGAAGGGCGTTCTCCCAAAATCAGAATGGCTCCGATGGTGGCCAGCGTCGGGCCCGTCCCGCGCGCCAGCGGATAGACGAGCGAGAGATCGCCTACCCGATAGCCTTGCTGCAGGATCAGGAAATAGCCGATGTGGATGATGCCGCTTCCGACAATGAACAGGATCTCCATCGGTCCGAAGTGCGGCTGCTGGATCAGGATGATCAACGCGACAAATGGGGCGTAGAAGATGATCGAGAGCGTGCCGAAGAACCAGATGAAGGTCGGCCCACCACCAACCCGCTTGACCAGAAGATTCCACGAGGCATGGATGAAGGCCGCGGCGAGGACGAGGATCAACGCCAGAAAAGACACCGATGAGGCTCCTGTTTCCCTTTGCCCGTCGACGAAACCGTCGCAGGCACGGTGAACCGGCTACCTCAAGCCTTTTCTGCCGTCAGTTGTGCGACCGGAGAGCCCGGCCGTGGCGCCGCTCGGACCAGTCCCCGCACTGCCCTGATTGTCGGTTTCTCCGCGGGCAGCGGGCGGAACCCTAGGCGCAACCACAAGCTGCGGCGAGTATAGCATCAGTTGTGAAGATTCTATTGTGCTGGTTGGGAGGGTCGGTGAGCGTCCGAGAGCAGAAGATCGGTCAGACGGGAACGTAGAATTCATAGCGGGCGCGACCGGATCTTTTTGCCTGATACAGGGCGGTGTCAGCCCGAATCAGCAGGTCGTCGGGATCGATCGATTCGCCGGACGCTAGTGAGATGCCCATGCTCGCGGTGATATCGACGTTTCCATGGCTCAGCCGAACCGGCATGCGCACGGCATCCAGGATTCTCGTGGCAGCGCGTTCGGCGTCGGCGTCGGAGGCCAGTCCTTCGAGGAGGACGACGAATTCATCGCCACCCATCCGAGCCACGGTCTCTCCCGCGCGAACGCAAGCCAGCAGGCGGTCAGCGATCTGAATCAGAAGCTGATCTCCGGCCGGGTGCCCGAAATGGTCATTGACCTCTTTGAACCCATCGAGATCGAGGAACAGGACTCCGACGACGTTGCCCGATCGTTGCGCCCGCGCCAGGGCACGCCGCAGATCGTTGAGCAGGAGCGAGCGGTTGGCCAGCTTGGTCAGCGGATCATGGAGCGCCTGCCAATTGAGCTTGCGCTCCAGCCGTTTGCGATCGGTCACATCGTAGGCCGTGACCACGATGCCCCCGATGAACGGGTTGTCGATCTGGTTGGTGCCTAACGCTTCGAAATGGCGCCAGGATCCGTTGTGATGCTTCAGACGGACCTCGATGCGACGCTGTCCACCAGGCTCCTTCAGCAGCTGTTCGAACGCCGTCGCGACCCTCGCCTGGTCGTCCGGATGGATCGAGTGGAACGCGCTCTGCCCCACGAAACTCACAGTCGAGTCTCCCAGAACGCGGGCGAAGGTCGGTGTGTGATACAAGATGTTTCCGGCCGGACCGACGACTGCGATGATGTCGAAGGCGTAGGCCAGCACCGCCTTGAGGCGGGCGTGATCGCTGGAACGCTCGCGCAGGATGGCGCTGGAGATTGCCTCGGCCGCCTGATCGCAGCGCCTCTCTTTCGCCGAATCCCAGTCACTGATCTCTAACTGGCTGGCGATAACGAGCAGTGCCACGAACCGCGATCCGATGCGGACCGGCTGCGCGATCACGACCTGAGCGCCGGTCGGGGCTATGAGATCCGCGATGTCGCCGGGCAGATCGGCAAGCGTGGCAACGATGCGATCCAGTTTGGAGAGCTCGGTACCCCACGACTGAATGACCACGTCCCCGAGCCTGTCGAGATCGACATCCAACTCCCGGTCGGGCGCGATGGATTGGTCGAACCGCAGACCAAGCTGCCCGTCCACGCCGCGCAGCGCGCGATAGACGACCGTAAACGGCGCGTCCACTTCTTGCGCGAATGTGGCGAGTGCCTCTTTCGCGGCGCTTGTCGGATTGACGGCCCCAAGAATATTGCTGGACCAGCTCGCAACTGGCTCTAAGTCAGCGACGGCTGATGTCGTAGGTGTCGGGGCGGTCGGCTCGTGCGTTCGCATGCTTCTCCGGTCGGCAAAGATGAATCAGTCAACGAAGACAGACAGGGCGCACCATTTGCGCGGAGCGTTCCCAGTTCTATTGTCGACCGATTGGGGAGCGAACCGAATAGGAGACTTGGGGGAAGTCTCAGGTGTCGAACGGTCCTGGGTGTCGCCCAAGCAGGACGTTCAGGCGCGCTCACCCTGGAAGTGTCCGGCGTAGCCTGACGATGTTGCGTGCTCCAGACGGTGGAAGACGAGCTGGACGATACGTGCGTCTCGCTCCACGCGGAACCCTTCGATGTTGTAGATCACCAGGAGCGCGACTCCCTGTCCCGAATAGCCGGCGTCCCATACGGCCGTGTGGAGCGCAACCCCGGAGCGGAGCAGGCTCGAGCGAGGTCGGGCGTAGGCCATGCAGTCGGAGGGCAGGTTGACCGTTTCGTTGAAGCGGACGAGATACGGGCCTGGCGTGAGATCGACGCCGCCGGCATCGTCGAAGGGGACAGCGTCAACATCCGGCAGGCGACGATCGTGGTTGTCACGCGCCAGTGTGCCCGGTCCGGCGAAACGTGAAACGGTGGCCAGCGTCAGATCGATGCCGTTCGGCTGGAGCTGTGCGTCTCGATCGACCATGTGCTCGATCAGCGGAGGATCGGCATCGAGCAGCGCGGCGATCTGCTCCCGGCTCATGACCGCACCCATCGCATCGTCGTCCATCATCACCCCCTATTGTTCTCCCAATCAAAGCCGCGTACGTACAGACTAAGCGCGGATGCGATGCGCGTCAAGACGATGTGGGGATCGATTTCGTTGTCCGTGTGGATTCGCTGGTAAACACCCTGCTCTCGAGTCATGAACTTGTTGTCGACGAGCTCGCGGCGCAGCGTGGCGAAATCAGGGTGGTAGTGCTTCAAGAGCTGGCTGATCTCGCGCTCGGTGAATTGTGGGTCGGGCGGGATCTTGGTCATGAGCCAACGTAGAATAACCAGCTTCTTTTTGTGGCTGGCCGGAATCGAGGTGAGGCGGTCGTCCTTGACGAAGTCGCGCAACACCTTCTGCTCCCACTCATCGCCGTCGATCTCCGGACTGCTCGGGCGCGGCGTGGCGAACGCCGCTCTGCTGATCCGATTGAGAGTTTCCAGGTCGACGCGATAGTGGGCCAGGTTTTCGTTCGACGTTTCGGCGACGATGCCCGTGATGTGCAGCATTTCAGGTTCCGCGCGATATCGCCGGACGCAGCCCAAGCTCGGCCGCGATCTGTTCGATCGTCAGTTCCTGCTCAATGAGGACCGCGGTGATGCGAATGCGTACTGGATCACTCAGGGCTTGCGCCAACTGGCGAACTGCCTCGCTTGCGTCTGCAACCATCTCTCTCCCACCTCGATACGGAGTCGCGATATCGCGACAATTCTGCCGCAGGAGGCGGCCGCAGCCTAGTTCGAGCTGTAGGTTCGGGCACGAGAGCTAGTGGGCCGGAGAAGATTCCGCCGGGGCGCTCGTCAAAATGCGACCGTCCGAAATACGGACGATGCGGTCGCACAGGTCGAGCATCCGCTCGTCATGGGTCACCATGATCGTGGCCTTGTTTCGAGCGTGTGCCTCCCTTGCCAACATCTCAACGACCTCACGGCCACGTGAGGAATCGAGGTTGGCGGTCGGCTCGTCCGCCAGCAGGATGTCGGGATCGTTCATCAACGCCCGTGCGATGGCGACACGTTGGCGCTCGCCTCCGGAGAGTTCCTCCGGGTAATGGCGGGAGCGGTTGGAGATGCCAAGCTCACTGAGGAGTTCTTGCGCTCGGTCTTTGGCGGCACGATCGAGCCGGCCATTCAGCTTTGCCACCAGCAACAGCTGATCGCGCGCGGTCAGGTACGGAATGAGGTTAGCCGACTGCAGCACGAACCCTACGTGCTCGAGTCGCAATCGGCCGAGTGCCGCCGGTTTCAGTCCCGTCAAGTCGTTTTCATCAAGCAACACCCGACCATCCGTTGGATGAAGCAGCCCTCCGGCGACCGCCAATAGTGTGGTCTTGCCAGATCCTGATGGACCGACTACCGCCACCAGCTCACCAGCATCAACGCTGAGCGAGACGTCGTCCAGCGCTCGGACGGCGATCGTCCCTTGCCCGTAAACTTTGCTGACGTGTTCGAGAACGAGTTTGCTCATGATCAGTCGGCTCTCCCGATAGCGACCAGGGGATCGATCTGGGCGATGCGCCGTAAGGATAAGAGCGTTCCTGCCAGCCCGACGAGCAGCAGTATCACGCCGTAGATCACGATGAGACGGTAGCTGAGCGCGAACGGCAGCTCGGGTGGGATGACGGCCGCCACCGCGAATGTCAATACGGCTCCGATCGCCACTCCGGCGACCGTCAGGACCATCACCTGGCCGATGAGATCTTGCGCCAGGAAGCGCGTGCCTGCGCCAAGCGCCTTCAACACGCCGAACTGATTTGATTTCTGCAGCGTGATCACATAGAAGAAGACGGCGAGCACGAAAGCCGCAATCACGAAGAGGAAGACGAGCATCAAGGTGATGGTGCCATTCTCCTCTTTGTAACCAGGGAGGCTCTGCAGCGCCATCTGCCGGGTTGCCACGTCAACTCCCGCGATTTGACTTTCCACACGGCTCGCGGCGGCGTTGTCGGCTTGAATGGCGATCGCGCTGATCGGATTGGTGACGTCGCCAGCCGAACCTGGCGCGCCGAATTTGAGCGATTGCCAGAGTGGAATATTGGTGAAGATCACTGGCAGGTGGTTGTATTTCTGGCCGGTCGTGAAGCCGGTCACCACGAGCGGTTGATTCGAGGGGGTGATCAATAGCTGGTCCCCGATCTTCACGCCATAGCGCTTGAAGCTATCATCAACGACTACGTCGTTGGGCTGACCTCCTGAGAATGACTTGCCGCTCGTGATCCGAGGCTCGAGAAAGCTGGTTGGATCGATGGCCAGGATGGTGGCGTCGATCTGCGTCGCGCTGTTGTTCCGCTGCACCGTCACGGTGAGATGCCCGAGTGGAGCCGCATCCTTGACACCCTGAATGCGCTGTATCGTTGCGACGTCGCTCATCGGCAGGATGGAGCGGTGGAGATAGAGCTTGACGTTCGATTGGAAAACCAGATGATCCGCATTCATGTGGATCAACGCGGCTCCATTGTCGGTCGACAGGCCGTTGGCAAGCCCGGACAATAGGAAGACGAGCCACGCGATCATGGTGATGATTGCCCCGATGAGGAGATAGCGCAGCCGCGAATGACGGAACTCTCGTAGAGCTAAGAACACACCGCGGCCTTTCTCAATCACCAACTACTCGCGCCGTATCTCCGTCGAACTGGAGAGCGTCGCGCTCGGCAAAGTATAGATGGGACCGTGCGTTATAATCAAGCGTGATTAGTCAGATGTGAGTATTAACCATCTGTGACGGAGAGACCGTATGGACGCGCGAGCACTGTTGCTTCTGGGCATCCTCAAAGCTCAGAGCCTGCACGGCTATCAGATCAACGAATTCATCGAGCGCAATCTCAGCCGTGTGACCGATATGAAGAGGGCGACCGCCTACGCCATTCTCGATCGCTTGAGTCGTGGCGGCTTTGTGTCGGTGCAGTCCGAGCAGGTGGGGAATCGGCCGACACGAAAGGTCTATACGATCACGGACTCGGGAGAGGAGCTCTTCCTGAGTCTCCTGCGCGAGAATCTTCAAGCCGCCGACACGCCGGCGCTATCCGGAGATATCGGCCTGATGTTTCTCGATGAGCTGCCTCGGGACGAGGTGCTGACCTCGATGCGGGAACGACTCGCACGGCTTGAGCAGCGCATCGCGGTCTATCAAAAGGCGCCGCCACATGGGCACGGGTTTGGCGTTGACCTTTCAATCGATCACATGCTGCATCTTCTGCGGGCCGATCACGCCTGGCTCGAACGAGCGATCGACGGCATTGCCTCGGCTCCGCCTGAAGTCAAGTGAGTCGCATGACGCTCAGAACCTGCCAGCGTTGACGGCACTCCACCACCCTGCGATGATCGGGCCGTTGATGCTCATGGAGATCAGGAGTTAGGGGAGAAGATGTCACGGTCCGAGACGGCCAGTCCATCGCCCGATTTGCGGTTGAGACGCCATCCGGCGCTGGGCGATCTGCCGGACGCGAAGTCGATCCACATCACGATCGACGACCGAGAGATCGAGGCCCTAGAAGGCGAAATGATCGCCGCGGCGCTGCTTGCCAACGGCATCCGCGTCTTTCGTACTTCAGCTCATTCCGGCGAGCCGCGTGGCCCGTTCTGCGCCGTGGGACGCTGTCCGGACTGCATGATGACGGTCGATGGCGTACTCAACGTGCGGACGTGCGTCACTTCGGTCCGTGACGGCATGCGCATCGAAACGCAACAGGGTCTCGGCACCTGGAAGGGCAATGCATGAAGACGACGGACGTTGCGGTCGTCGGCGCCGGACCGGCTGGAGCTGCCGCGGCACTTGCCGCCGCCAGCGCTGGAGCGAAGGTAACACTGATCGACGAGCAGCCGAATGTCGGAGGGCATCTCCGCTGGACCATTGGACTGATCAACGGACTTCCCAGCCGATTCGACGATCAGATCGGTGATCGCGGTTTTCAGGTGGCTGCCGCACTCAGTGACATGCTGAAAACGACGAGCGTCGACGTCGTTGTCAACGGAACTGCCTGGGGTTGGTTCGAGCCAAACACGCTGGGCGTCGTCGCACCGGGCGAGTCGTACGAGTTGAAGGCGAAGTCGATCGTCGTGGCCAGCGGCTCGACCGACATCATGCGGCCATTTCCTGGATCGACGCTTCCCGGCGTGATGACGGCTCGGGCGCTGCTGATCTTCTTGCACATTCATCGCGTACTGCCCGGTCAACGTTTCGCGATCATCGGCGCGGGCGACGACTCGGACGAGGTGAACGGCGCCCTAGAGGCTGCTGGCGCGGAGGTCGTCTGTCGTGTGCGGGACCTCGAAGGCGTGAAGGTCGCTGGCGAGCGCGAGGTGGCGGTGATCCAGCTGCCGGAACGCTCTTTCGACGTCGATTCGGTTGTCGTGGCGATGGGAAGACGGCCCGACCCTGAGCTAGCGCTGCAGTCGTTGGCTCAGAACGTCTTTGCGGCCGGAGCGGGTGGCATCGTTCCGCGGCGCAATGAGGTCTGCGAGACGTCAACTCCGGGAGTCTACGTCGTCGGAGACGCTGCCGGGATTGTCAGTGTTGGCGAGGCAATGGCAGAGGGTTGGCTGGCTGGATCTGGCGGCCGCGGGTGCCGGTGAGGATGCCATCAGCGCGGCGTGGAGCGAATTGTCGTCGTTGCGAGATGGCACTCGGCAGAAGATCGTTGACGACTTGCGGCTCACGGCCGCGACCATCCCGTAGAAACACGATTGGAAGGGACGGGCCATGGCCCAGGGGAACGAAGCAAACGTCTGCGTCTGCCGTTGTGAAGAGGTCGACGCGGCCACGGTCCGTCAGGCAATCAGCGAGGGCGCGATCACGATCAACGACGTCAAGCGCCGCACCCGGGCCGGGATGGGCATCTGCCAGGGGATCTTCTGCACGGGAGCGATCGCCGAAATGATTCACGCACATGCCGGAGTGCCGCTCGAAGAGATCGAGCCGATGACGGCCCGACCACCGGCGCGGCTGATGTCAGTCGCCGACCTGGCTGGAACCGACGAGTAGTCACCAACGCCGTCACGATATCAACGAGTGACGCACGGTAGGATTTGGCGCAATGCGTGCGAGTGCCGACCGGTGCTGTCTCGTGTGGTTGGATGAGGTGGACTGGCTTGATCGCATATCCACTGCTGCTTGAACCGCAATACGACCCGAAAATTTGGGGCGGGCGCCGTCTGGATACAGTTCTTGGGAAAGCACTCCCCGGACCGCAGCCGATCGGCGAGTCGCTCGAGAGTGGCGACGACGCGGTCGTCAGTAACGGCTCGTTGGCCGGTCGAACGCTCAGGGAGTTGGTCGATCTCGACGGCTGCGGATTGCTCGGCGAGCACGGTCTTGCCGCCAGCCAACCGTTCGGCGATTTCCCGCTTCTGGTGAAGTTCATCGACGCCTCCGGGGTCCTCTCACTGCAGGTCCACCCCGATGACGAGGGCGCGCGAGAGCGCGGCAAGCGCGGTAAAACCGAAGCCTGGTACATCGTGCAGGCGGAGCCGGATTCCTCCCTCATCACCGGCATGTCGCGCATAGCGATGCCCGATGAAGTGCGTTCCAGCATCGAGGACGGCTCCTTCGAGGAGTTGCTCGAACGTCACACGGTGTCAGGCGGCGAGTGCCTGGTCGTTGCGGCAGGCACGGTGCACGCCATAGGTGCGGGCGTCCTCCTCTATGAAGTGCAGCAGAATTGCGATTTGACCTACCGCCTGTACGACTGGGGACGGGTTGACGATCGGGGCAACGCACGCGAGTTGCATCTCGAGGATGCACTGACGGCGCTGCGGCCCGAACGCCACGCGCGTCCGATGGCGCCGCTGCGCATCGACGATTGGCGCGAGATGCTGGCCGCCTGCCGCTATTTCGCGTTGGAGCGCTGGTCGATCGATGGCGAGCGCGGTCTGCTGAACTCCTCAAAGGGTTTCTGTCTGATCTCCTGCATCCGGGGGGCGATCCTCATCCACGCTCCGGATGTGGAGCCGGTGGAGCTGGCCACGGGCCGGACAGCGTTGCTGCCAGCCGATCTGCTGGAGGTCGTGCTCCGGGGCGACGCCACGCTCCTGTGCAGCTACGTCCCTGATTTAGATGCCGACGTCATTCAGCGGCTTCTTCTTGCCGGACACACCCGTGCCGAGATCGCGTCTCTGGCCGGTGACACCGGAGACCTCTCCTCCAGGCAGTGAACAGGACATAACCATGCGTTACAGCGCGGAGTCGAGCCTAACCGTCAAAGAGATGATGGCTCGAGCAATGGAGTATTTCGGTCCGAACGGTGCGTGTGGGCTAACGGTGACCGAAGAAGGACTGTATCGCACCGTATTCGCTGGCGGAGGCGGCTACGTCATCGCGTCAGCGCACCGTGCCCCATCCGGTAGCCACATCGAGCTCGAGGTTCGGGAGTTCGACGACGAAGCGCGCACCTTCATCACCAAGCTTCCGCGTTCCGGTGGATGGCGGAAGCGGTTGTTGGGGCGGTGAGGGCTACTTAGATTTCGGCGTGAGGAATTCGTATGCCGCACCCATGACCGCGCCGAAGACGGCGTGGCGGAGCACTTCGATGAAGAATGGACCAGGTCGGTTGTATTTTTCGAGGTCGCCACGCTTCATGCCGGGGTGTATGCGATCGAGCACGATGATGATCGGCCAGAGGAGCAGGTTCTCCACCTGCGCAAAGATCAACCCGCGCACCCAGGTCGGACCTGGCAGACCCTGATGCACGCGCGAGAAGAGGGCGCCGAGCGCTACGCCGTTGGCGACGTGCGAGACGCTGCCGACAAACGGCCAGAGTCGCCGACCGCCTGGAACCATGCCAGACAGCAGCCGCAAGTCGTTCGTCTTTTGGCCGGTTATCGCGAGGTCGACCGCCATGGCGAACATGAAGCCGACGGCCCCGATGGCCCCGGCGACCGCCCCGCGCTGCCCTTCGTCACTCGTGTCGATGAAGTCCTGCATGCTGATTACTCCGTCTCGATCTAGGCGTTCGGCTCAAAGATCGGCGCCGGACGTCGCTTGTGAGCGGAGCCCGCGATCAACCGCTGCACTTTCGCCACGCGCTCGTCTGGGAATCCGCTGACGTCCCCTCGATCGAGCGCATCCAGGATGCCGTCGAGCTCTTCGTAGGTCATACCGAGTTCGCCTTCGTCGGTCTGCCCCGCCCAGAGGCCGGCGCTCGGAGGACGCGCGATGATTACGTCTGGAACGCCGATTTCCGCCGCCACCGCTCGAACGTCCCGTTTGTAGAGCGCTCCCCAGCGGCAGCAGGTCGACCCCGCCGTCGCCGTACTTGGTGAAGTAGCCGACCATCAGCTCGGTGCGATTCCCGGTACCGACGACCATCAGCCCGCGCGTGTTGGCCACGTGATAGAGGGTCAGCATGCGCAGGCGCGGCTTGAGATTGGCGGTCGCCAGTTGCGTGCCGGATGGAAGGATTGACATAAGCAAATCGAACGGTTGCGCCAGGTCGATGGTCAGGGTCTCCAGATTGAATGTCTCTGCGACCAATTTCGCGTGCTCGATGTCATCAGCGTGGCTGTGCGCAGGCATGATGACGCCCAATACACGGTCACTCCCGAGACCGCGAGCAGCAAGCCCGGCTACCGTGGCGGAGTCGATACCTCCGGAGAGGCCGACGATCGCGCCGTTGAGCCCTGCTCCGTCGATCTGTTCTCGTATCCAGCTCGCGATCTGCTCCGCGAGACTCATTGGCCCTCCTGACCCGGTCGTTCGCTCTCTGCAACGCGCAGATGATGCGTGCCCTTGGAATCCTCGTCAAGCGCGCTGATTCCGCATCTACATCGGCATGTCGAGATAGACCGTGCGCGTCTGGGTGTAGAAGTCCATCGCGGCGCGGCCCTGCTCGCGCGAGAAGGAGCTCGACTGCTTCATGCCGCCGAATGGGACGTGCGGCTCGGCTCCGGCCGTCTCCGAATTGACGTGGACCACGCCCGCTTCGATCGAGCGAACGAACTGGAATGCCGTGGCGATGTTGCTGGTGATGATTGCCGCGCTCAGTCCGTATTTGACGCCGTTGGCGATGCGGATGGCTTCATCAAGGTCGCCTGCTCGTATGACGCCAACCACCGGTCCAAAAATCTCCTCCTGGGCGATGCGCATGTTGGGCGTCACGTTGTCGAAGACGGTCGGCGCCACGAAGAAACCGTTCCCGAGGTCTCCGCCAAGCTGCTCGCCACCGGCCAGTAGACGTGCGCCCTCCTGCTTGCCCACGTCGACGTAGTCGAGAACCGTCTTCCGCGCGGCGGCCGAAACGAGCGGTCCCATGTAGGAGCCGCTGTCGATACCGGGACCGACTTTGATGCCTTTGACCCGCTCGACCAGCGCCTCGGTAAACGCGCCTTCGATGGGCTGCTCCACGATCACGCGGCTCGTGGCGGTGCACTTCTGACCGGTCGAACGCATGGCGCCGGAAAGGACGATGTCGACCGCCTGATCGAGTCGCGCATCGGCGGCCACCACGACCGGATTCTTGCCGCCGAGCTCGAGCTGGACTCGCGCACCGTGGGCCGTCGCGACGGCGTAGATGCCGTGTCCGACCTCGCCCGAGCCGGTGAAGCTCACGCCGTTCACGCCCGGATTGCGTGCCAATTCATCACCGACTTCACTGCCAGGCCCGTGCACCAGGTTGAGCACACCCGCGGGCAGACCGGCCTCGGCGAAGACTTCCGTAATCAGATGCGCCGTGAGGGGCGTCAGTTCGGCTGGTTTGAAGATGGCCACGTTGCCGTAGGCCAGACAGGGGGCCAGCTTCCAGATGGGGATTGCGACCGGGAAGTTCCAAGGCGTGATGATGCCGACGACTCCCAGCGGCACACGTTCCGAATAGAGGAATGTGGTCGGGTTGGCCGAGTTATACGTCTCACCGGTTGGCCGCCAGGGCTCGCCCGCGAAGAACTTCAGAATCGCGGCGCCGCGCTTGGCTTCGCCGATCCCTTCGGGAAGTGTCTTTCCTTCTTCGAGCGTCAGGGCGCGACCGATCTCCTCGGCTCGGCGCTCCATGACCTGCCCGGCACGATCGAGGATGTTGGAGCGCTCCGCGGCCGAGATGCGGCGCCAGCCTGGGAAGGCTTGATTGGCGGCGTCGATCGCCTTGCGCGCATCTTCTCGTGTCGAGCGTGGAAATCGCCCGAGCGTCTCCGACGTGTTGGCCGGATTGCTGTTCTCGTTAGTGTCGTCACCCGACGCGTCGACCCACTCGCCGTTGATGTAGTTTTGATACCGCTGTTGAGTCTGCATCTTGTTCCGTCCCTTCACGCAAGATGAGCCGTTCACCCGTTCGACCATGCGTGTCAGCCCGAAGTTGGAGGCCGATCGACTGGCGCGGCTACGTTGCGTCTATCATCGCCCAGTGAGCGACGAGAGACAAACATGCTGGTTGTTCGCTCAGATCATCAAGCGTTGACGAGGTCGTTCAAGAACTCGGGTTGAATGAAGGTCTCAACGGCACGGTCGCCGTCGCGTTCGACATGGAAAGCGCGGGCATTCGGACGAGACGAGATGACCTTATTCAGCTCGGTGCCGACGTAATGGAGCGCGACTCCGTCGTCGGTGGCATAACCAGGGAGCATCTCGCCGTTGGCAACCATGCGCGTGTAGGTGGGCTGGCGCTTCTCCTCGCTGTCGTAATGCGGGCAATTGCTTCCCGGTAGGAAGCCGAGACAATCGAGCGCCGTCAGCTCGCCTGGAACCGAATCGGTCGTTCCTTGCTGGAACCAGCAGATCGACCCGGCGCTGACGCCGGTCAGCACGATCCCTCGCTCCCATGCTTCGCGCATCAGTCTATCGACGCCCCAGTCACGCCAGAGCACCAGTAGGTTGCGGGTGTTGCCACCACCCACGTAGATGATGTCCTGATTGAGCAGAACCGACGCGATATCGGGCGTCTCACCACGGAAGAGGGAGAGGAGGCTCGGCTGCCAGGTGAGATGCTCGCTCGCGGCGTTGTAGCGATCGATGTAGTCTTGCGAGTCGCCGCTGGCGGTTGGGACGAAGCAGACGCGCGGATTCGCCTTGCCGGTCAGATTGATGGCGTACTTCTCGAGCGCGAGATTGTCGCCTTCCAACGAGAATCCGGCTCCCCCGACGGCAACGATGTGACGCACTGGACTCGACTGGCTCACGACCGCACATCCCTTCCCACGTTTCTGATACACCCACTGACGCGCTATCTTCACATGGGCCGGCAGCCTGGTCCAGGTCTGAATTAGCGCGCCGTAACGCCGACCGGCAGTTCGATCCGCAGGTGCTCTTTCAGCGCCGATCGACCTCGATCGGTCACATTTAGCTGGCGGCGCTGTTCGCCCGGCGCAACCCAGCCCGCGTCGATAAAGCGCCGGTAGATCTCGGCTCCCAGCGCTCCGCCCAGATGAAAGCGTCGCTCAGTCCAGTCGCGGCAGGCAAAGGCAAACTGGCGTCGCGCCGTTGACGCCACCTCGAGATCGACTCCGAGTCGCCCGAAGATTTCTTCAGCGTTCGATCCCAGCGTCACTTCGCCGGATGGCCCAAGAATAGCCGGTCCGTCATAGTCTGGCGGGACAATCGCCTCGGCGGAGACCAGCGCGTCGAACAGTGCCACTCCCAACGTGCCGGCCAGGTGGTCGTAACAGGTGCGAGCGGCGGCCAGCGGCGCGACTGGTGACGCCAGCTGCGCGGGAATTCCGGCGAGGGAGGTGAGCGATTCGACTAGCTGCGCAGCCGTAGGATCGGCAATGCGATAGACCGACTGCCGTCCGTCCCGCCGGTTGCTGACGAGGTTTTGCGAACGGAGCACGGCCAGGTGGTTCGAGACGTTGGACTGACTCGTTCCTGCGATCGAGGTCAGTTCGGCGACGGTTGACTCGCCTCCCATCAGGTGCTGCAGCAAGGTGAGCCGCACGGGGTCGGCCAGCGCTTGAGCCAGCTGCGCGGCGCGTTGGTTCGCATTCATCGATACCTCCATCTGCATTCATCAATCAGCCCTTGCTGATGTGTTGATGCGTAAGTGTAGCTGAAAAACATCGCGCGATCAAGGTTGTCCGGAAAAGCGATGGGGAGTCGCGCGACTCCCCATCGTTCAGTCGTTCAATTGTGGTCTGCTGTTTGGGGCCTAGATGGCCGGCTGGATTCGTGGTCCGTCGGTGCTTACCGGCGCCGCGGGGCCGAGGTACTGGGCACTGCCGAATCCCAGGATCGGGAAGAAGATGAAGCTCAGGAGGAGCATGCCGATGGCAAACCCCGCGCCCTTGCCGAACGCTCTCGCGAGATCCATCAGCACGATGATGGCGACCACGAAGTTCACCACCGGAACGAAGAAGAGCAGGAACCACCACGCGGGGCGTCCCGCGATCTTCAACATCACGATCCAGTTGTAGATCGGAACGATACACGCCCATCCCGGCTCGCCGGCCTTGGTGTAGACCTTCCAGATGGCCGCGATTTCCAGCACCACGATGGCCAGATACAGGACGACGAAGATCGCCCCAGTTGCGCCGTTCATGCTTTCCCCCTTGTTCGGACGCTGACGAAACAATCGATTTAGAGTCGGTGCCGCACGCTAAGGTGTCTCGTCAGGACAGAAATGACGCTGGTCTCCTCGTATGGCGATGCAACAGAGGCATCCACTCGGATCGCACATGCTCCTGCTTGTTGAGACCGTATGCGCGACAGAGTCGCCGCGCATCTTGCGAATAGCTGAACTGTTTTTGAAAATTCTGGGTCGATTATAGCGTGGAAGTGGGGTTATGGATAGCCAAGTACTTTACACCACGTACTCGGCATGCTGGAACCTGATGCAATGAGCGGGCGAGACTGGTCTCGCCCGCTCGAACGGTTACCAATGGGTGCTGCCTAGAAGTGGCTGTCGACGTGATCGCCGATGTTCAGGAAGTTCCACATGAAGTAGGCATCGGCCTCCATCATGTTGACGCAGCCATGGCTGCCGTAGGTTCCATATGCCGCTGGAGAGCTCCAGTAGTTCGTATGGATGGCGTAGCCGCCATCGGCGAAATACTGCGTCCACTTGACGTTGGGAAGGAGGTAGTAGCCCGGGCTCCCCTTCGGAACGCCGACGGTCGCCGAGTCCATCGTCTCGTTTGCCACACGGCGGAGGATCTGAAAGCTACCGGCTGGAGTGCCGTGGCCCTCGGTGCCGGTGATGATGATCGCCACGTGCACCGGAGTCGTGCCGTCGTATGCGACCGCGTAGAATTGCGTCAGGTTGATGTCGAGCCAGTGTCCATCATAAGTCGTCTTCGGTGTGTCGTAGACGAACGGCTCGACGAGCGTCGCTGTGACGTATTGACCGTCGCCAATGCGGAACCAGGTGGTGTCGCCATTGACCGCATCACCCACCACCGATTCGAAAATCGTCACCGGATGCTTGTAGTAGGTGACACCCACCACCGACGCGCTCAGCGACGGGGTGGATCGAATGTTGAGTGATCCACTCGAGACCTTACCCACGATGCTGCCGTCCTGAAGTCGCATGGCCTGGTCCCAACCGTCCGGCATCTGAACGGAGGGCGTCGGTGACGGCGTCGGCGTGGCAGGCTCCGGCGTCGGTGACGGAGTTGGCGAAGGTGTTGGTGAAGGTGTCGGACTCGGCGACGGCGTCGGGGTTGGTGTCACCGGTGTTGGAGTCGGCGTCACGGGGGTGGCCGTCGGTGTTCCGGGCACTTCGGTAGCGACGGCAACCTGGGTCGATTCCGGCGTGGTTGTCACCGTCGGTTGACCGTTGTCAGCCGCCGCCGGCTGATCGAAGATCAGCCCGCTTGAAGCGCCGATCGAAAAGACCATCATCATGACCGCCACAAGCAACGACGCGAAGGCAGCGGCTCGCATGTCCAGTTTCCCCCTTAGACGAACTCAATTGACTATCAATGGATCAGGCGCTCAGGAGCGTCCCCTGTTCCACACTTATATAAGCGCGCGAAACAGGATTCTGTTACTTCTCCAAAGAGACAGATATGGGCTGTACGACTGGACAGTCCGCGACGCATGGAAACGGTGATTCACCGCTGCGATGACGATCGAGTCTGCTCATCTCCACCAGTCACCAGAACTCGACAGGGCGTTCGTACGCGCCCTCCCGCTATTCTCCTCTCTCCGCACCGTTTGCGCTAGAGGGATTGCTCGGCATTTTCAGCAGCGACCCGCTGCCGAGACCAATGGTTGCGATTGGGTTGCGCACTTGGCATTGGGCGGCGCACCACCCGCTACTCTCATTAACGAACGGCGAGGCGAAAATGGTTCGTCCTTGGCCGTTCGAATTTGGAGGCAATCGAGCGGTTGGACGCGTGAAGCGGGTTTGCCGCGCAGTGTCTTCGACGTCCCTACAACGAACAAATCACGCTTCGCATTTCCGGTTTGAAGGATCGAGTCCCCCCAATTCGTTGATTTTGCGGAGTGGGGTGTTGCACCAGTGGCGTCGATAGCATATGGTGCTGCGGGGATTGATATACCCGCAGTCAAGGGAATGGGCAGGGAGGACGGGGGCGAGATGATCGCCCTCGTCTCGTTTTCTTAACGAGGTTGCAACTCCGACTGAACGTCGAATCGGGCATAATTCCGCCGGTCCAGCAAGAATCGCGCTTCTCGAGGGGATCTCAATGTCCGAGCAATCCATGCCGCCTGACTACCACCTCCACACCACGTTTTCGATGGATAGTCAGGTGCCGATGGAGGATGCCTGTCGCGAGGCGATTCGACTTGGGTTGCCCCAGGTCTGTTTCACCGAGCACGTCGACTATGTTCCGGAGGATGACGGCGTCGGATTCTTCGATCCAGATGCCTACTTCGCTGAAATTCAGCGCTGTCGGGAGCTCTTCGGCAACGAGCTCATCGTTCGTGCTGGCGCCGAGATCGGCGAGCTGCATCGATTCCCAGCCGAGGCGACGCGGCTGACGGCTTCATATCCGTTCGATTTCGTGATTGGGTCGCTCCACTGGGTTGGCCAGCGGCTAGTGATGGAGCCGAAGTTCTTCGAGGGTTGGTCGCGCGACGACGCATATGATGCTTACTTCACCGAGATGCTGGCTCTGGTGAAGCACGGCGGTTTCGACGTCGTCGGACATCTCGACGTGCCCAAGCGGTACGACCGGGAGGCGCTCGGAGCGTTTGACTCGTTTGACTACGCCGAGCAGATTCGCGCGGTGCTGCGTGCCTGCGTCGAGAACGCCATCGGTATTGAGATCAACACCGGCAGCATGCGGCGCACTGGTGAAGACCCGTCTCCGTCACCGGTGGTTCTCGAATGGTATCGGGAGCTTGGTGGCGAGATCTTCACCTTTGGATCCGACGGCCATCGTCCGGCGCACATCGCCTACGCCTTCGATCGCGCGCGTCAGTGGGCGCTGAACGCGGGGTTCACGCGGCTCGCCAGCTTCGAACGTCGCCATCTCAGCTTCGTCCCGTTGCGCTGATCGACTTCCGCCAATCAGCCGGAGTGTGAGACGTCATGTAGTTCAGCCTGCCTAGTAGTCGCCCGAGTGGTCCGCGTCGGCCCTGCGGTTTCGTAGTCTCGGCCGGGCGTGCGGGGCATCTTCTCGCGAACGTCTCGCGATGGTCTCGATGAAGCCGATCGCCCAGCAGCGAACGGGCACGCCACGGGTGAACTGCAACCGACGATCGTCAAACCGGCGGGGTAGCGAAATGAACGGTCCAGAATTCACGCAGGTTGCGCAGCGGACTCCCGATACCGGAAACCGGCTCGGCTCAGTTGATGGGGGCGATGGTCCGGATCGCTCAAGCGGAGCAGCGTCGGAAGCACGCCCGCGTAACCGACCATGTAATCGGGCGAAACGGTGGAGAAGGAGTCTCCAAACCAGAACAGCCTTCCATCTTGCTCTGTCTTGAATGTTAGGAGGAGATGAGCGAGCTTCATCGCATCATCAAGGAATGCGTTCTCACTGGTTGCCTGGTAAAGATCGATCAAGAACTCGAGATTCCCCGCTAGTCCGTGACACTGGGATGGACCGACGCCGAGAGGTCCGTGCGCAATGGTTCGAGCCGCGCATCTGGCCAGGTTCCATCCGGGGAAGTAAACGTTGAGCTCCGCCGCCCGCAAGAAGAAACGACCCACTCCCGTTGCCCCATGACACCAAAACGCACGGCCCAATTCGCCGTCCAACACGTCGGGCCAGTTGATCCCGCTGTCGTCCTCTAGGACAGGAATAGCGTGTTTTTCGAGTAATCTTGCGGCGGCGAGAACCGGCTCGAGGTAACGGTACTCACGCGTGACATCGAAAAGATCGAGCAGACCGTCGGCGATGCCAGCGGTCCCGTGAGCGTACCCCAGATATGCAATTCCGCTCAGCCCGTCGAATCCAGGTGGAATGGTCCACTGGATCCCGTCGTTTCCGTCCCGCTCGGCAGATTCAAGTATGTAGTCCCCACAGCGCTTGGCGTGATCAAGAGAATCCTGGTCGCCGGTTGCGTCCCAGCACGCCACGTGCATTCGGAGACGTCCAGCCGTGCCATTAAAGAGATCGGGTGACGAATGCGTCATGGATGCGACGGTTCGTTCAGTCTTGCGCGCTTCGTCGATGAGCGATTGATCATCGAGGATCTGACCGGCTCTGAGCAAGGCGAGAGCGACGCCGGAATCGCCGACGTACAGGCCGGGCATCGTCTGCAGGGCATGACGTTCGGCATGCGCGAGCCAGTGAGCGGTTTGTCCGAGCACCTCTCGATGTACTGGATCGTCGAAAACGTCGACCGCTTCAGCCAGCGCCAGGATCGCTCCGCTCGCCCCCGTATTGACATCGTGCGCACGTTGGCCGTGCGAGACCGCGTGACGGCTTACCCATCCTGGTTCTTCGGACGAACTTTTTGCGTCTTCTGCGAGTGAGTCGGCGAGGCGTCGTGCCAAGCCCAGGAACTGATCTCGATTCGACTGTGGGTCCGAACTATGAACCGGTTCTGCCACCGCTACGTCGATTTCCCGGTCTGTCGTGAGTGCCTCGAGCGCTGCGTGCAGGGACGCCATATGCGGGAAGCGTTCGCCGGGCTCCGGGTTCAAGCAGCGTTCGATGATACGCTCCAACGCCGGGCTGATCGCGGGGTTCAGGATTCGTACCGGTCGAGCCAGGAGGTTGCGCGGATCGGGCGCCCAGGACGGCTCAGCCGCGGTTGCCATGAAATAGAGGAGCGCGCCAAGACCGTAGATATCATCGGCGATTGCGGGAGGCAGATCCGCTGACTGTTGCGGGCTGACATAGCCTCTGGTCCCGCCTCCAAGTACCGGCTCGGGACTCCCGATTGCCTGAGCCAGTTCGAAATCGATCAGGCGGAGGTGTCTCGTCCTGGTCAATGAGAACATTTGGTGATTTGAGGTCACGAAAGACATAACCTGCGTCATGAACCTTTCGAGGATTGCGGCAAGCTCGCTGCCCCAGCGAATGACTTGTCGCTCAGGAATGAATTGAGCATGCGTGACGTCGCCTGGCAATCCACTGTTCGAGCGTTTGACTGGTCACGTCTTCCATCACGAGATAGAGATCGTCTCCGACTTCAATGAGATCATAGACGGCGGGCCAGTATGGACTCGGTCCCAATGGTTCAGTACGTCGTATTCGTGTCGAAGGCGATACTGCGTGTCGCGACCATTTCGATCTTCGGCCGCATGTCGTGTTGCGTGCTTGAGTACACAGACTCGGCCATCCTACCGTATCCGCCGCCAAATGTACACGTCCTCGAGGAGAGCGGAAGATGGTTTCGGCGATGAGATAACGATCGCCGACCAGCGGGCTGCGCGGCGGCATATTGGCCGTGAATCCGGCTGCGCGGAAGGGGTCCAGTGACCCAGGGAGGTGCCTGATAGCGATCGCCGCGCCAGTCAAGCGCGAGATCGCCATCGGACGTTCGAATGACCGGCACAAAGAGCTCCGGACGGGAGCTGCAACGATCTCCTGGGTCGCAAATCCACCGTAGCGGTAGAAGACCCGGCTGCCGGGCCGAAGCGGACGGTCGCTCGGGCACCGCCGGGCCGGTGAGCCCAGCCGTCGCCTGATCGAGCTTCATGGCGATGTCAACTGCCTGCTCATCATCTCGTGGATAGACGGTGATGAACTTCCCGATCTGGCTGGAACCCGCCGCGCCGTAATTGAGGTTTGAGAGCGTTTCGAGCGATTTCGCAACTTTGAAGGGCACATTTTCCGCAACGAGTACCGGCAGAGCCTGTGTCAAGACGTCGAGCGCCGAGCTGAGGGTGGCCGAGACATGGAGCTTCCACCCTTGCGCCGGGAGGACGGAGTCCAGAGGGTCTGGCCACGATCCACGGTTCATCAGGGTTGACCCGCTCTTCGACACGCCATGATGACCCGGCTCGGCGATCATCGCTCAGTGCACATGCCTGCTGAATCGAGGACAGGAAGGATAGGCTCGACATCGTCAGTCTTCCACCTGACCGCACGATCGACAGCATTGACGTGCTCCGTTTCTGTATGACGAGCTATTAGGAGCCCATGATTGCTGAGTTGATGCGACAATACACCGCGTGCGGGTCAACTCCTCGCTGAGGGCGTCCCGCACGCGGTGAGCGCTGTTCTCTGGTAGCGAATCTGCGGGCTAGATTCCCGTGAACCAGCAATCATCCGTTACGCTGCAGCTTTTTGTCTCCAAGCAGGTTATGCCGCAGGTTAGGTGACAGCCCACAGTTGTCATAGCGTGCCTTGTCATGGCGAAACCGCTCACGTCGTCGGTGAGATCCTCTTCACGCAGGAAGTCAAGGATAGCCGCGTCCGAAACCCCCGCGTCATGCAACGCGCTGACACCGGATCTTCTTGCGCTGTGCGGGCGTACTCTTTATCGGATTTGATGCGAGCCGCAAAGGCCCGGACTTTCGCGCGTGCGGTTTCCAGTTCGGACGTGTTCACCTGCTCCGCCTAACTCTTGGCTCGTCGCTTCCGATTCGGCCGATCCACGTCCTGACTCGGCGTATGCCGCTCATGGGACAGTGTGTTCGAAGCCGGAATCGGCGCGGATCCACGTCGACCGTTGCTCTACGTACTACACGTTCGATACACCACACTGCTCCGTTAGGAGACACGTATGAAACAAGCTGCAATCCTCGGCACTCGGCATTCCAGGACCACGTCTCATCGTCGGGTTGTTGATGCTGGGTGGTTGGATGGACCTGTTCATCAGCGGTGAGACGAAGGCATAGCCCCCGACATCATCGATCAGATCCTCTTCCCGAAGGAAGTCGGCGATGGCGGGATCGGGCACGCCGGCTTCACGCAGCTTCCCAATCGGATCCTGCCGCACCTCGCTGGCATACTCTTTATTCTTTTTCGCCTTATCGCCGACCGCCAGGACCTTCGCGCGTGCGTCGTTGAATTTTCCGCTGAGCCTGACATTGTGTTTTTCCTTTCGCGTCTGTGCATCAGCCATATGACGAAACAGAGTCTTCGAGCAGGGCCAGTGCCGTCAGATTAATCGCTTCTCACCGTCGACCTCGCGATCGATACCTCCTTCCTGGGAAGAGATGGTCGCGGCAGCTGGAATACCATGGTCAGGGTGTTGGACTGGCGGAACTTCCGAGAGATTTGTTGTCCAACTGTCCGCCGGTCCAGCGATAAAGGTAAGTCGATTGATTCGCGCGTCTGGCCACGCCATGCGCGGAATTCGCTGGCCGTCCTCGACCAAATCGAGCTCAATCCGCTGTCCCTCAGCAGATTCACCGATCGCGGTGGTGGCAAGTGCGAGATAGCGTCCGGGATGCCAGGCTAACCGGAGCGATCCAGTGCGGGGTCGCACCCGTTGTGGAAACTGCCCGGCGACGGCGAACGCGTCTTGCACGCTGCCGGACCACAGCGAGCGGCGAACGTCACGAGACGTCTTCTTCAAATCCACCGACGGGAGGCGCTTGATGGTGATCCCATTGGCAAGTGCCAGCTGCTGCACGATCGTCGATGAGCTGTCGGAGCCTGATCCGATGTTCTGGCGCTCTCCAAGCCAGAGCTCAACGACGTTGGTTACGGGGACGATCGCTTCGAAGAAGTCGGCCGCGATCGCAAAGAGGTCCTTTCGAAAGAATCTGAGCAGCAGGACCGCATCAATGCGATTTTCGCGGATCAATCGAATGCGGGTCTCCCGGTCGTGGAAGACGGGCCAATCAGCCGGCTGAAACATCACCGAGCCAGGGTCCGGGATCGATAAGGATGACAAGCGGTTGGAGTCCGCTGCAGTCGCGCGTACGCCCGAACCTCAGCGAACAGATCCAGATGTGCCGGAAGGATCGGGTCAAAGACGCCGACAATCGCGACCGATGGTTGGTGAGTCGTGCCAATCGAGCGTAATTTCATCGTGACAGACTCCAGTTACCGAACAGTCGATCTCACTGGATTCACGACTTATAACACGACCAACCCGGCTCTGGGCCGGAAATGAAATTCATACATTGGTGTTGCGTTCGCGCACTGAGCACGACTGTTGCACGATCATTCCGATCGCCGCCTGATCGCCAATGGCTGTCGCGCACGTTCAAGGCTAGCAACGCAAATTGGGCTCAGTCGAAGTTGCGCATACAATACACGGATACTGAATCCGCGTCAAGAACCACAGAAATCTTTTCCAGCCTCGAGTGCCTGAATAGGCTTTATATTCATACGGTTGGTGACCCTCTCATCTATACGCTAGTTCGTCATTCAGACGGTGGGAAGACAACGCTGAAACACCAGCCGTGTAAATTCTGATACAGTGAGTCGCTGCATTCCGATATTGTGAACTGGGGAGAGCCTCGCTTTGAGCAACTGGCGGGCGAGGTTTCCAAGGGTGCGGGAAGCAATGCACGGTCGTGCGGTCAACGTTCTGCCGCGGCAGTCTGCCCGAGTCAAGTTATTGAACGAAATCGGTGAGCGCGTCGACCTGAAGAAGCGTGATTCGGTGGTTGCGGTCAACCGACAGAAGTTCCTGGCGTTTGAAATCGACCATAACCTGATTGATGCGGATACGAGACGCCCCTGTAAGTCCGGCCAGGTCCGATTGGGTCAACCGGAGTGGAATGCGAATTGAGCCGTCTTGTGCGCGCTCGCCATACTCTTGCGCGAACGCCAGGAGTTGCTGAGCGAGGCGGCCGGCGACGTCCTGCTTCGCGACGAGCTGGAGGCGCGTATTCGCCAGTCGAAGCCGGCGTGTGAGCAGCGTCAGCATGTTGTAGGTGATCTGCGGCACCGCGCGGACGCTTACCCAGAAGGAGGCGCTGTCCATCCAGAGCAAGACACACCGCTCCATGGCGGTGACTGACGCCGATCGCTCATTGCTATCCATGACGCTCATCTCGCCGACGATCTCGCCCGCGCCGAGAATGGCCAGGATGATCTCGGTGCCGTCGTCGTGATCGAGCGAGACTTTCACACTCCCGCGTTCGATCAGATAGAGAAGCTCACCCGGCTGCGACGCGGCGATGATGGTCGATCCGGCGGGAACCTCGAGCCGGTGGAAGAGCTTCAGCAGCTCCGCCATCTCGTTCGGGGTGGTTCCGTTGAAGAGCGCTGACGACAGCACCCGCGTTTGTGAATCGTGCCGTGACACCGAGCGCAACCTCTCGCTCGAACCGCGAAGCGGGCAAGTTGGATGTGTGGAATCTCCGCACAAATGTCGCCCGAGCCACCCAATTCGTCAACCGGTGCCCCAGTTTGCCCTCGATGTCGACAACGCGCTCGAACGCGCGATCAGTAGAGGGATGTCTCCGGATCGAAGCGTTCGAGCCAGCGCTTGACGTCGCTCAGGAAGCGGGCCGCGGCCAGACCATCGAGCACTCGATGGTCGATCGACATCGAGAGGTTCATCATCGAGCGAATCGCGATCGTGTCGTCGATGACCACCGGTCGTTTGACGATTGCCTCGGTGCTCAGGATGGCCGACTGCGGCTGCACGATGATTGGCGTCGACATAATTGTTCCGAAGGTGCCGGGATTGTTGACCGTGAAGGTCCCGCCCTGCACGTCATCCACGTTCAGCCGGTTCTCTTTGGCGCGCGTGGTCAGGTCCCGCCCGGCTCGAGCGATCCCGACGATGCTCTTCTCGTCGGCGTTGCGGATCACCGGAACGATCAGACCTTCGTCCATGCCGACGGCGACGCCGATGTTGATCGCCTTGCGCCGGATGACGCGTGATTCGTCCCACACCGCGTTGACGTTGGGATGCTCGCGCAGAGCATGCACGACGGCTTTGATGACGAACGGAAGATAAGTGAGGTCGAAGCCCTCGTCTTTGGCAAAGCGCTCCTTGGCCGCCTGACGCGCCTGCACGACGCGCGTCATGTCGACCTCCATCCAGAGCGTCACGTGCGGGGCGGTCCGCTCGCTGCGGACCATGTGCTCGGCGACCTGACGTCGCAACGCGGTGAGTGGCACGACCGTGTCGCCTGAGAAGACTTCGGCTTGAGCGGCCGCCGGAGTCGGTTGCGCGGATGGTTCCGTGTAGGTGATCGGCGCGACTGGCGCCTCTGGACGAGACGGCGCTTCGGGTTGGGCTGGCATAGACGGAGCGCGTACGGTGGCGGAGCGACGCTCGTCGATGAAGCGCAGGATGTCGCTCTTGCTGACTCGTCCGCTGATGCCGGTACCGCTTATCTCGCTGATGTTGATGCCGTGCTCTTCGGCGATGCGACGCACCGCGGGTGACGAGCGCTTGCGCAATAGCTCGATCTCGCCTTCGGGACCAGTTGGACGCTCGTCTCGCGATTCCGCCGTGCGAGGCGGTGAGGCAGCGGCTTCCGCGCTCGGCTCCGTGCCGTTATCGGACGAAGGTTCAGTGGTCGGAGCGACGCTCGCTGATTCGGCCGAATCACCTCCGGCATCGATGACGCAGATCTCGGCACCCACCGGCAGGGTCTCCCCCTCCTGGGCGGTGATCTCGACGATCACACCCGCCACGGGAGAGGGAACCTCCGCGTTGACTTTGTCAGTGGTGATCTCTACCAGTGGATCGTAGCGTTCGACGCGGTCGCCGACCTGCCTGAGCCAGGCACCGATCGTCCCCTCGGTGACGCTCTCACCGAGCTTGGGTAGCTGAACGTGTGTGCCAGTCTTCGCGGTCTTCGGGCTTGACATTGAGCCGGGCCTCCTTCCGTTCGAGGCGAATTGCGTGCTGAGAAGCCGGTGCCGTCGCGGTTCCGTCAGAACGCTGACAGACGCTCCAACGCGGCGCCGATCTTCTCCTGGTTGGGGAGGTAGGCCGCCTCGAGCGGCTTGCTGTACGGCATGGCCGGCACTTCCGGCCCGCCAACCCGCATGACTGGGGCGTCAAGCCAGGCAAAGGCCTCTTCGGCAATGAGCGCGGAGACCTCCGCGCCAACGCCGCCGAAGCGGTTGGCCTCGTGCACGATCAACACCTTGCCGGTCTTCATTGCCGACTGGAGAATCGCCTCGGTGTCGAGCGGGCGCAGCGAACGCAAATCAATGATCTCGATGCTGGCACCATTGGCATCTGCCATCGCCTTGGCCGCGGCTTGCGACTCAGGCAGCATCATGCCGTAGGTGATGATGGTGGCGTCCGAGCCCTCCTGGACGACCCGCGCCTTGCCGATCGGTACGATGTGGCCGTTTTCCGGCACGTCGCCCTTGATCAGCCGGTAGCCCTTCTTGTGCTCCAGGAACAGGACCGGGTCTTCATCCCGAATGGCGCTGCGCAGCAGTCCTGCCGCGTCGTCTGGATTGATCGGTGCCACGACTTTCAGTCCGGGCTCGCGCGTGAAGACCGATTCGATGCTCTGCGAGTGATACAGGGCGCCGTGAACGCCCCCGCCATAGGGCGTGCGAATCACGATCGGGCAGTGAAAGTCACCGTTGGAGCGATAGCGGATTTTGGCCGCCTCGTTCATGATCTGGTTCATCGCCGGGTGGATGAAATCGAGGAACTGGATCTCGGCGATGGGGATGAGTCCGTTCATCGAGGCGCCAATGGCGGCGCCGATGATCGAAGACTCGGCCAGCGGAGTGTCGATCACGCGATTCTCACCGAACTCGTCGATGAGACCGGCGCTGACGCGAAAAACGCCACCGCGCTTGCCCACGTCCTCACCCATCAGAATGACGCGATCGTCGTCGCGCATCTCTTCGGCTAACGTGTCATGAATGGCCTGAATCAGCATTTTGGTCGCCATGGCTGCCTCCCCTAGCTGCCGTAGACGTGGAGCGTCAGCTCAGCAACGTCCGGATAAGGAGCCTTTTCGGCGAAATCGGTCGCGTCGTCGACTTGCGCTTTGACGCGTTTCTCGATCTCGGTCGCGTCCGACTCGGACACAACGCCGTCATCGATCAGTTTGCGGCGGAACCCGACAACTGGATCGTGGGTCCGCTCTTCCTTCAATTCGTCGAGCGGACGGTAGGTGCGGTCGTCGTCGTCGCTTGAGTGCGAGGTGAACCGATGAACCAACGCCTCAACCAGCGTCGGGCCATCGCCGCGCCGTGCACGGTCGGCTGCTTCGCCGATGGCTGCATAAACGGCGAGCGGATCAATGCCGTCAACTGTGACGCCCGGCATGCCGTAGCCTGCCGCACGATCGGAAACGTGCTCGACTGCCATCTGCTTGTTCTGTGGTACCGAGATGGCCCAGCCGTTGTTCTCGATCATGAAGATGACGGGAAGTTTGTGGATGGCCGCGAAGTTGAGCGATTCGTGGAAGTCACCCTGGCTGCTGCCGCCTTCACCGGTGCAGGTGAGCGCCACCGAATCTTCGCCGCGCAACTTCGAGGCGAGTGCCACGCCCACCGCATGCGGCAAGTGGTTGGCGACCGGGCTCGATCCGGTGATGATCTTCAATTTGCGCGAGCTGTAGTGGGCCGGCATCTGTCGACCTTCGCTGGTGGGATCGCCATGTTTGCCCAGCAGGCTGAGCATGACGTCGCGTGGCGTCAGACCGAAATGCAGCGAAAGAGCCAGGTCGCGATAATAGGGAAGGAGGAAGTCTTTGCCCGGTTGCAGTGCGAATCCCGCGCCGACCTGAGCTGCCTCATGACCCTGGCAGGAGATCACGAACGCGGCCTGCCCGGCTCGGTTCAGGAGCCACATCCGCTCGTCAAGCAGGCGCGCCATGACCATCTCTTCGTACATTTTCTTGAGCGTCTCGGCGGGAAGTTGGGCGGCACCTTCCTGCCTTTGCTTGACCCCGATGGGACCGGACGCAAAGCTCGTCATGACGCAGCCTCCTGTACGTTGATAGGGCTTAACCCCATGGGCTAACTGTGAATCTGGCGGTTATCTACTGCGAGAGCGGCCTCTCCGATGACTTCTGAAATCGTCGGATGTGGATGTACGCTCTCACCAATCTCCCAAGCCGTGGCTTCAAAGAGCTTGGCCATGGCCGCTTCACCGATGAGCTCGGTGGCATTACCGCCGATCATGTGGACACCGAGCAAGTCGTCGGTGTCTTTGTCGGCGATCACTTTGGCGAACCCGTCCTCGGCGCCTTCGATGAGGGCTTTGCCGTTGGCGCGCAGTGGGAACTTACCGACCTTGATCTCGTGACCCAGATCGCGAGCCTGCTTCTCGGTCAGCCCGATGCTGCCGATCTCAGGGTGGCAAAAGGTGACGTTCGGAATGCGGTTGTAGTCGATCGGCAACGGATTCTCACCCGCCAGCATTCCCATGATGAACATGCCCTGGTGCATGGCGGTGTGTGCCAGCATCTGCTTCCCGATCACGTCGCCGATAGCGAAGACGTTGTCGACGCCGGTACGGAACTGATCGTCAGTGACGATATAGCTACGATCAGTCTTGATGCCGAGCTCCTCGAAGCCCATGTCTTCGATGTTGCCCTGACGGCCGGTCGCGACCATCAGCGTATCCGCCTCGACGACCTCTTCCTTACCGTTCTGTTTGACGCGCATCTTCACGCCGCCCTCAGTGATGTCGAAGTCATCGGAGGTTGGGCGATAGCCGGGGATGATCTTGATTCCGGCTTTCGTGAACGATCGTGTGAGCTGCTTCGAGACTTCTTCGTCCTCGTTCGGGACGACGTTGCCGACCAGCGTCACCTCGGATCCGAAATCGTTCCAAACGGTCGAGAACTCGACACCGGTGGCGCCCGCGCCACGCACGATCACGCGCTGTGGCACCCAGTCCATCCAGGTCGTATGGTCGCTGTTGACGACCCGCTTCCCGTCAAAGGGGATGCCGGGGATCGGCCGCGGTCGCGAGCCCGTATCGATGATGACCGCGTTGCCGGTCACATCCTTGGTCGAGCCGTCGGGTGCGGTCACAGTGACGGTCTTGTTGTTCTTCAGGTAGCCGACGCCGTCGTAGACGGTGATGCCGTGCTTGCGGAAGAGGAACTTGACTCCGTTGAAATTCTTCTCGACGATCTCGCCTGAGCGCTTGATTGCCTGCGGATAGTTGGTGTCGTATCCAGTTACATTGACTCCGTATTCGGCGGCGTTCTGGATCAAATGGACGACGGAGCCGCTCTTGAGTAGGGCTTTTGTCGGGATGCAGCCACGATGGAGACAGGTTCCACCGAGCTTATCTTTCTCGACAACGGCAACTCGGAGTCCGAGCTGAGCGCCGCGAATCGCGGCGACATAACCACCAGTCCCACCGCCAAGCAGGACTACGTCATAGGCATCCTCTGGCATGCCTTCTCCCCTCTACATCATCGTAGGTCCGCGCACCTGCGGTCGTGGGGCGAGGCTAGCCCGCTTCGTCCACACTCTCGTCGCCCGATCGAGCGATCGTGGCGGCCGTTCGTACTACATGCGAGCGATTGTCCCGCCGGTGACGGCTGCACCTTCTATGCCATGATCTCGGCGCCGAACGAACGGCGTCTCTAGAGCTAGTATAGCAGTGGACGAAATAGCGCAGGTCCTAAATCCACCGCAACGTTACGCAATTCTGAGGCCCGTTTTGTGGCCGCTTCTCCGCTGATTTTGTTGGAGCCGCTGAGAAAAATGGGCGTCTCTGTTGCGAGAGAGCGAGACGTGCCCGCACTCCTTTGTCGATTTGCGGAGAGTTTTGGGGCGTGGGGTTCGGAAACAGACGTGGTGGGAGCGGTAGTCGCGCTGAGCGAGCGGGCACTCGATCGCGTACCCGCCCGCTTTGGCTCTGCCGAGGCAGCCGACACCCTTTAGTGAGCCGACCGCTCGACCTCGTCCAGGAAGAAGATGTCCGGGTGATCGGCGATGCCGCCACGCTGCATGCGCTCGCGAAGCTCAGGGGACTCAGTGAAACCGTGCGCATCCTCGTGATCGGAGAACTCGGTAATGACGATGACTTCATTCGGGTTGTTCGCGTTGCGCAAGACCCGTGCGCCCTTGCATCCGTGTGCTTTGCGGTTTCCGGCATCCTCGTCATAGACCGGCTTCCAGGTGTCGTAGTCACTGACCTTGTGGCGAACTAACACAAACGGCATGGTGCGCTCCTTCTTGAACTGACAACAGTCAACAACTCGAATGTGACCAGCGTAGCGGGCGGTGCTCAAAGGATGCGTGCACCACGATGCGGAATGTGCGGAGGAACATTCCAGACGGATTTAACAGCGGAATACAAGCGAAGGGGAAGCGGATCTCCGGTTCAGAGGTATGTTGAATCGGCGCGGATCTGCTCGGCGAGCTGGCAAGTGGTGATATCGGGCTCGGTGGAGAGTTCGTCTCTCAGGAGAGTCGTGAGGGACTGAAAATGACGCAGTGCCTGACCGCGTTCGCCTTGAGCCGCCAGTGCCTGCATTAGTCCACGATGGGCAGATTCGAGAAACTCGTCGGCGGCGATCGCGCGCCGATAGACCTCGGCGGCTCCATCGAACCGCTGTTCTGATATCAGCAGATCGCCGAGCAGAAGCAGGGCGTTCACGTACTGACGTTCGAGCTCCTTCTGACGAGGTAGTCGCCATTCAGCGTCGAGCAGGTCGTCCAAATACCGGCCCTGGTAAACGGACACGGCTCGTTCGAGCTGTTTGACGGCCGCTCCCCGGTCCGTGGTCGTCAGCCCCCGTGCGCGAGAAAGCTGCTGCTCGAACTCGCCGACGTCGTAGCCAAAGGAACGAGCGCGGTTGAACTGGTAGGTCCCATTGCGAAACAGGATCCAGCCTGGATCACCGAGTGCGCGCCGCAGATGATGCAGCGTCGTGTGGAACGCGCTACGCAGTTGCGCGTCGGTGGCGTCGGGCCAGAGCGCCAACCCGATCTGTTCCTTGGTACTGGCACCAGCCTGAAGCAGGAAGAAAAGAAGCTCACGCGCTTTGGAGTAGGTCCAATCCGACGCGGCAATCTCGCGACCGTGCCGCGACACGCGCGAATGACCCAGTGCCTCGATGACCAGCTCGACTGAGGTTAACGGCTCCGCTCGTGCCGGAGCTTCGGCAGTCTCCACGGCGGGTTCGTCGACGTTGTGCTCGACGTTATGCACCAGCCGGTCAAGCGACATAATGTCGTCCGTCCCGCCGTCTGTCCAGGCGCGATCGAACTCCGCCTCATTGATCTGATCGCGCGCCACCTCGAGATACCGATCCCGGATGGATTGCTCGACCGGCGAGCGGGGAGTCTCATGTCTGTCTCGCAGCGTCTCCGCGAGTGCCATGGTGCGGACACCTGATTGGAAATCGCCACGCGCGACTGAGACGGCGGCCAGCCCTTCGATCGGCCCGGTCATCGCGGCGGTGTCCCCCATGTCCTGCCGTAGCTGCAAGGCATCGCGGAACTCGTGCTCGGCCGCATTGAGGTCGCGACGTTCAAGCGCGATGTATCCCTGGATGGTCAGAGTGTGGGCGACGCCACCACGGTCGCCGAGTTCCTGGCGTAATTCGAGGCTCTGCGTGCAGATCTCCGCTGCTCGGTCGAGATCGCCGCCAGTCAAGGCGATGATGCCGAGACTCGTCAGCGCGCTGGCGATACTGCGGTCGTCGCTGAGTGACCGGCAGATGGCCAAGCTCTCCTCACACAATTGCGCCGCCCGTTCGGTCTCACCCGAATAGACCAGCGTCATTGCGAGCCCCATCAGAGAGAGCGCGCGGCCACGCGGATGCTGAAAGACTCCAAGAGCTTCCTCGAAGTGATGTGCCGCGTCGGCATAACGGCCCTGAAACTGGTCGGTCGTGGCCAGCCCGTAGAGAGCTTCTCCTTGCCCGTTGCGATCGCCAGTCGACTGCCAGATCGCCAGGGCATCGCTGAAGTATTCGCGTGCGGCGGAGTAATCAGCCTGGTGACACGTAAGGACTGCCCGCCCTAACAGGGCGTCGGCGCGGACCGGGCAATCGTCTGGCAAACCTTCGCCAGCCGCCGCAAGCCAGCGCGTTCCTTCTTTGAGGTAGCCGCGCATCAGCCAGAAGCGCCACAGCGCACCAGCGATGCGAGCCAACGTGTCTGGTTCGTCGCACTCCAATGCCCAGCTCATTGCCATGCGCAAATTGTCGTGCTCTGCCTCGAAGCGCTCGACTACTTCCGCCTGCCCGGCCGATTCCAGCTCGGCGCCAGACTGGGCCAGTTCGACGCACCAACGCGCGTGCCGCCGGCGCATCTGGTCAAGCTCGCCGCTCTCTGAGAGCTTCTCGTGGGCGTACTGTTGAATCGTTTGCAGCATGCGGAATCTGGTGGACGAGCCCCGACGATCAACGACGATGAGGGACTTGGCCGCGAGCTGAGCCGAGAGGTCGAGGAGACCTTTAGGTGGCAATCCGTCGCCGGAGCAAACCTTTTCGACCGCGTCAAGCTTGAACCCGCCGTTAAAGACCGACAATCGCGCGAAGAGCTGTCGTTCGGGCTCGGAGAGGAGAGCAAAGCTCCAATCGATCGTCGCCTGCAGCGTTCGGTGTCGTGGCAGAGCGGTACGGCGGCCCGCCGTCAATAGATGGAAAGACTGCTCGAGTCGGCTGGCGATCTCGGCCACGTCGAGGACGTTGACTCGCGACGCCGCGAGCTCGATCGCCAGGGGCATTCCGTCCAGCCTGCGGCAGATCTCCACTACCTGCGGTGTGTTGGCGAGGGTTATCTCGAAGGTTGGGTCGACCGTGTGAGCGCGTTCGACGAACAGTCGCACGGCTTCGCTTGATTCGACATCCGCTTCGCCAATGTGGTTGGCGTCTGGGACGCTGAGGGGTGGCACGCTCCAGGCAGTCTCACCTGGGATGTTCAGCGCTTCTCTACTCGTGACCAGGATATGAAGATCCGGACAATGCATCAGGAGCAGCTGAGCCGCCTCCGCCAGCATGCCAATCACGTGTTCGGCGTTGTCGATCATGAGGAGCGCATTTTGGCGCCGCAGCTTCGCAATCACGGCGTCCATGATGACGCCTTCGGTCGCTTCGGCCACGTTTATGGCACGCGCAATAGTCTGCGGGATCAAGTCGTCGTCGTTGATGCTGGCGAGATCGACCCAGACGGCGTCACGTTGCATCCGTCGACTGAGCAGCGGAGCGATCTGCAGCGCGAGGCGTGTCTTGCCGCACCCGCCCGGCCCGATCAGTGTCACCAGGCGCGCGACGCCGAAGAGCCGCGCGATCTCCTCCATGGCGCGCTCGCGGCCGATGAAGCTTGTCAGCTGGACAGGGAGCCCATCCGAGGCCGGATCGCGCTCTGGTGAAGGCGATTCATCCTGAAGGCGGGAGGAGTACGACATTGGTCGCCTCGTCGAATGGACGGAATGAGTCCGAACAGATCACACGTTTTCCGCGACCGCCTGATTGTCGACCGAGATATGTGGACATTGTGGCGCGAGTGACGGCATCTGTCGAGCAGCCGACGCGAGCGTGGCAATTTCGCCCGATCGCCGTTGCGAATACCTGCTACATGGTGCCTCAGTGACACGGAAGCCAAGGAACCGAGGGTCGTTTCCGCTCGCTCGGATCACGTCCTGAATACGTAGCTGATGTCGAATTCTCAGGGCTTCCGAACGACTATTAAGTGGGAGCGCAGGGCTCACGATTTTGTGCCGCCGAGGCACAAAAATGGCATAATTAGAACGTAAGATCGAAACCGAATGTGGAATAGGTAGAGCCATCATGTCAATCACATTTGAACAAGTCGTTCCGATCACAACCTGGGTCCGCATGTCCGAAAAGGCCGAGCGGGAGGGCTTGAAGGCGTTCCGCATCAACGACGACGTGCGCTCCTGGGTGGTGACGAGCCATAGTCAGGACGGGGTCGCGTACGAGGTGACGATTCTCGATGGTGATCTTCTCTGCTCCTGCCGAGGGAGCAGCTTCCACCCGTATTGCAAACATCGGGCGCTCGTCCTCGACGAGCTTGGCGTACTCGACGAAGCGAATGACGATCAGCCGATAGTCCCGGATCACGTCAACCAAGCCCTCGCCGTCGCTTGAGTCTGGTGTACTCTACGTTGGTGCAGGTGCAACCTGGAGTCGACCGGTTCGTCTAAACCTGAGGCATCCCCAACCGGCCGGTAATCGACTGAGCGATCTCGACCCTGCATCAATCTTCTCCATCGCAGGAGCTACATTGGGAGAACCGGGTACATGGAGTATCGATTGAACCGCACCGAGCAAGACCGTGCGTTGCCCTTCGGTTGGTGGGGGCACAGGTCGAGCCCGGAACAGCGGCTCTCGATCGTTGACCTGCTCCAGGAGGGCAACCTCGACGCTCGCGTTGCGGCCTTCCTCTGGATGGCGGTCGAAGCGCGTGCGTCGATCGTGGTGGCCTCCACCATCGAGGATGCCGGAAAAACTACGCTATTGACCGCGCTGCTCGATTTTCTCCCGGCTGAGGTCGAGACGATCTACCTGCGCGGCTGGTATGAACGCTTCGACTTCCTGGACTCGCGCGACCCCGCAACCACGTATCTGCTGTGCAACGAGATCAGCGACAACCTCCCGACGTATCTCTGGGGAAACGGCGTGCTACGCCTCTTCGAATCGGCGGAGCGAGGCTTTTCGCTGGCGACGACGATCCACGTCGACACCGCGGGTGAGATGATCGACGCGCTCTCCTCCTTCCCGCTGGAAGTTCCGCGTCGTCTCCTGGGCAATATCGACTTCGTCCTCTCATTGAGCGGCGGCATCCGCTCGTCGAAGTACCTGCGCAGGCTGATGCGAGTCGAGACGCTCCGCGCCGATCACGAGGATGTCGTCATCGAGACGATCTCCGAGCGTGACGTGATGCTTAGCCCGATGGTATCCCGCACCGGTCGTATGATCGGCGTCCTTACCGAGCGGTTCGGTATCGATCGCGACTATGCTACGAGCGAGTTCGCGCGGCGCGAACAATTCCTCGAACAGTTGCAGCGCGACGAGCTGGATCGTAGTGGCACCGTGCGCGACGCGCTTCTCGAGTTCGCGCGCCGCTGACCTTCACGTTTCCATCGGCATCAGACCTGCATTTCTTGGCAGCTCATTCGCCCTTCCAATGGGCAATCCACGCTGCAGAACTCAATTGACATATGGGCACCCGGTAGTACGATTAGGGGCATCGTCGACTCCGTCCGTTGAGAATTTAAGATTGTTCTTTCCCGCTGGATCCCGACCCCACTGGACCCCCAACGGCGAATGAAGGAGCAGGTTGTACATGAGTAAGCCGCGTACGCTCGGCGAACTCCGCGAGAGCGGTTACCACGTTACGTCCGTCCGTGAAGAGCTACGAAAGAACCTGATCGATAAGCTGAGATCTGGTGAGCCCATTTTCCCAAACGTCATTGGATATGAGGAAACGGTTATCCCGCAGCTCGAAAACGCTATTCTGTCCGGGCAGGACGTGATCTTCCTTGGAGAGCGCGGCCAGGCGAAGACGCGCATGGCGCGCGGTCTGGTCAACTTGCTCGACGAGGAAGTGCCGATCGTCGCTGACAGCGAGATCAACGACAATCCCTTCGATCCGGTCAGCAAATTCGCGCGCGAGCGCGTCGAAGAAGAAGGGGACAAAACCCCCATCGATTGGTTGCCCCGCAATCGGAGGTACGCCGAGAAGCTGGCCACGCCGGACACCACCATCGCCGACCTGATCGGCGAGGTCGACCCGATCAAGGTGGCTGAAGGCCGCTACCTCTCGGACGAACTGACCATCCATTATGGACTCATCCCGCGGACGAACCGTGGCATCTTCGCCATCAACGAGCTGCCGGATCTGGCCGAGCGCATCCAGGTCGGTCTGCTGAACATCATGGAAGAGCGCGACGTTCAGGTGCGCGGCTACCGCATTCAGCTGCCGCTCGACGTCTACGTGGTGGCCAGCGCCAACCCAGAGGACTACACCAACCGCGGTCGCATCATCACTCCGCTCAAGGACCGCTACGGTTCGCAGATACGCACCCACTACCCGACCTCGATCGATCTCGAAGTCGACATCATGGAGCAGGAGCGGACCCACTTCGAAACCGACGGTGTCGAAGTGGTCGTGCCTGACTACATCCGCGAGATCATCGCCGAGGTCACTCATCTGGCGCGGCGCAGCCACGACGTTAGCCAGCGCTCTGGAGTCAGCGTGCGAATGTCGATCGCCAACTACGAGAACGTGGTGAGCAACGCCGTCAAGCGCGCCATCCGGCTGAACGAGAAGCAGGCCGTGCCGCGCGTGACCGACTTGCATGCCGCGATTGCGTCGACGACCGGCAAGATCGAGCTGGAAGCGATGGGGGACACGCAAGAGGATCGCGTGGTCGAGAAGCTCATCCAGGGAGGAATCCTGACCACCTTCAACCGGCATTTCTCGCCGCGTGATTTCGACGACCTGGTTCTCGGGTTCGAGAACGGACTGACCGTCGAGACGTCCGACATGATGCCGTCGATGGAATACGTGCATCAGGTGTCTCATATGGACGGCATGCGCGAGGCGGCCTCCAGCCTGGGTGCCAGCGGTAACCCAGCCGCCATCGCGGGCTCAGTCGAGTTCGTGCTTGAAGGATTGCATCTCAATCGACGTCTCAATAAGGATCGTTCCTCGGGTATCGGCGGAACGCTCTATCGGGGGTAGCACCATGCCACGTTGGCCAGTATTCGACTCGCGATACTCACGCTGGGATGGCACGCAAGAGATCAGTGCGTTCGACGCCGAGGCGATCATGGACGCCATCTCCGACGACGTTCTCTCCGATGGCGACCTGAATCGGGCACTGCAGCGGCTCTTCCGCTGGGGTGCGCAACAGCAGGACGGCACGCAGATGCCGGGCATGCGCGATCTGATGGAGCGCATCAGACGCATGCGTCAGCAGGAGATGAACCGCTACGATCTCGGCTCGATTCTCGACGACCTCAACCAGAAGCTCGATGACGTCATCGAGACGGAGCGCTCAGGCATCGAGGACCGCCTCGACAAGGGTCGCGAGCGCCTTGAGCAGATGCGCCAGGGTCAGCAGCAACAAGGCTCGCAGCAAGACGGCCAACAGGGCTCACAGTCTGAGTCGGTTGAGACTGGTGAGGCTGGAGACGATGACTCCGGCGAATACGACGAGAACATCCACAAACTTCTCGAACGCATGGCCGCCCGCAACCAGGAGAAGCTCGAAGGTCTGCCGGGCGATCCAGCCGGGCGTATCAAAGAGCTGAACGACTACGATTTCATGGACCCGACAGCCCGGCAGAAGTTCCAGGATCTGCTCGCCTCATTGCAGCAGCAGATGCTGCAGCAGACGTTTCAAGGCATGCAGCAGTCGCTACAAAACATGTCGCCGGAAGACATGCAGGGCATGCGCAACATGCTGCGTGACCTCAACGAGATGCTCGAAGAGCGTCAGCGCGGCGGTGAGCCGGACTTCGAGCGCTTCATGCACAAGCATGGTCATTTTTTCGGGCCGGACATCAATAGTCTCGATGAGCTGCTCGATCATATGGCACAACAGATGGCGGCCATGCAGAACCTGCTCGATTCGATGACGCCCGAGATGCGTCAGCAGCTCCAGGAATCGCTCGACGCGGTGATGAGCGACCCGGAGATCCAGGAGCAGATGAGCCAGCTGGCCCAGAACCTCGGCCAGATGATGCCGAACAACCCGTATCGCAGTCAATTCGACGTCGGCGGTAGCGAGGACCTGACGCTCGGCGAGGCGATGCGCCTGATGGAGCGACTGCGTGAGATGGAAGAGGTCGAGGATCAGCTCAAGGGTG
The DNA here is from genome assembly GCA_963815715.1 of uncultured Chloroflexia bacterium. Classification (GTDB taxonomy): domain Bacteria; phylum Chloroflexota; class Chloroflexia; order Thermomicrobiales; family Thermomicrobiaceae; genus CALAGB01. The sequence goes on from CAWFHU010000004.1 coordinate 167,054, forward strand.
TGCGCGATTGGCGCGACCTCGAGCACGTCGATGACGAGAAGATTCGCGAGCTACTGGGTGACGACGTCGGTCAGGACCTGGAGCAGTTACGGCAATTGACCAAGATGCTCGAGGATGCTGGATACATCCAGCGCACGCGCCGCGGCTACGAGCTCACGCCACTCGGCGTGCGCAAGATCGGCCAGAAGGCGCTGCGGGACATCTTCCAGCATTTGAAGCGTGACCGCTTCGGCGAGCACAAGCTCGACCGCTCCGGCGCCGGTGGCGAGCGGACTGATGACAGCAAGCCGTACGAGTTCGGTGACGCGTTCCTGCTCGATCTCCCCAAGACGGTGATGAATGCGGTCCATCGCGACGGCATTGGCAGCCCGGTGCGGATCCAGCCAAACGATTTCGAGGTCTATCGGACTGAGATGATGTCGCAGTCATCGACGGTCCTGATGGTCGACATGTCGCGTTCCATGCTCTACAACGGCTGCTTCACGGCCGCTAAAAAGGTGGCGCTCGCACTCGACAGCCTGATCCGCTCGCAATTCCCGCGCGACAATCTCTACATTATTGGTTTCTCTTATATTGCGAGCGAGCTGAAGCCGTCACAGCTCCCTAACATCACCTGGGATGAATACAACTACGGCACCAACATGCAGCACGGCTTCATGCTTTCGCGTCAGCTGTTGGCCCGTCACAAAGGGGGCAATAAGCAGGTGATCGTCATCACCGACGGAGAGCCAACCGCCCACTTTGATGGGTCCCAAGTACGATTCTCCTATCCGCCGACGTATCAGACGTTACAGGAAACCCTTAAAGAGGTGGTGCGCTGTACTCGAGAGCGGATTACAATCAATACGTTCATGCTCGAACGAAGTCCGTATATGGCGGGCTTCGTCAGCGAGATGGCCAAGATCAATAAGGGGAGGGCGTTCTTCGCCGAACCGGATCATCTTGGCGAGTACATATTGGTTGACTATGTAGCCAATAAACGCCGGCACGTCTATCAATAGCACGCCATGCCACGATGGGCTTGGGATGGCTTGAACCGGAGAATGAGTCAATGTCAGCGAGTAACAAGCCCGTGAACGGATCGCCGGAATACCTCTTCCGCTATGAGGACATCCTCCGTGCAATCGGTCGTTATATCGACGACAACGGTGTCCAGGACGTGGTGCTTCTGCAGCTTGAGTCGGGCATCCTCCTCCGTGGGTTGCAGCCATCCTCAAACAAGACGAGTAATGAGCTGGTCGAACAACTGTTCACGGCTAAGGAGATGGTCGAGCACGTCTTCTCGGCCGACGATTTGAAGCGGATCGAAGAGGCGTCCAAGAAGAAGCGCGGCACCGGCTCGTTCCTGTTCCGGTAGAGCACATTAAGGTGCGGGCGCCTATCAGCCCGCAGCCCGATTGCAAACGACTGAGGGACGCCAAATGGCGTCCCCCTTTGCGCATGAATTGAGGGATTCCGGCGAACGGGTCTGAATCGCAGGCCCGATCTGCCCCACCGACAGGTCGAGCGCCGATGTCTACTCGGTTAGCGCGGGATTGATTGGCTCCGAACGCTGCCCCCGTCGCTCTCGATCTGTTCGGCCTCTTCACCGGCCAGGAGCATTCGTTCCCAATCGAACGCGAACTTCGGGACCTCCAGAATGTGCGCGGTGCGAATCTGCGAGATCCCCTCGATCTTTCCGATCTTCCCCAACAGGAGATCGCGAAGGTGGCGATGCGACCTGACCATCGCCTCGGCCAGGATGTCGAACGTGCCAGACGCGACACCCATCCAGCGGATCTCATCTAGCGTCTTGAGCGCCTCGACCACCTCGTCGTGCCGTTGCTGATCGGTCCAGATCTCGATCATGACCTGGACCGGCAGACCGATACGGTCACCATGCGCATAGGCCGCGATGGTGATCACCTCTTCGCGTACCATGCGGTCGATTCGACGGGCAACGGTGGTGCGAGGAACGTTGAGCACCCGCGCAATTTCGGATGACGCCTTGCGCCCATCATCCTGTAGCTGGGCGATGATCTTCAGGTCCAGTTCGTCCAACTCGTATTCGTCGGACACACATTGCTCCAGTCCATGAGAGCGGCGGACGGCTGGCAGAACGATCGTACGTTAGCAACCACATGGTCAAATGTCAACGATACGTAGTAATCCATTGTCAATTCGACCACAGGATGAGAGAGCGACAGCCTTACTCACCACGTAGTGGAGCAATCCCATCCGAGGCACGTCAGGGAAAGAAGTTGATTTACTCAGGCCGGTTCGGCGCCCCGGGTGTGGATGACCTGACGTGGGCGAATCGAGAGATTGGCCGGCCTGTCCACAACAATCAGCAAGACGGCCAGAATCATCACCTCGATGCTGAAGACGGTGGCGATGGTCGCGGTGGTGGCGGTTGATGCCGTGAAGAAGTTGAACATCGCGTGCCAGATAGCAACCATCAGGAGGCTGCCGCCGCTGCTGTTGTAGAGCCAGGTCAGAAGAATCGCGCCTGCAACCAGACTAAAGAAGAACCCAGGAGCCCCAGCCACACCCATCTCTCGGTACGTCGGGAGATAGAAGAAGAATGGGAGGTGCCATGCCGACCAAAAGACGGCCAGGATGACCGTTGCCACGAGCGCGTGATGCCGTTCCTGCAGGCGTGGCAAGGCGAATCCGCGCCAGCCGACTTCCTCGCCGATCCCATTGGAGATGAACCAAAGCAGGAGTGCTGCGGGACCTAACCCGGGCAGGAAGTTCACCTTGCCCAGATCCCAGAGATTCACCCAGGCGCCGTCAACGCCCCGTGAGACGACGGCCGCCGCGGCGAACATAGCGATTGGCGATCCGATCGAGATGAGCAGCCACTTTCGTCCAACGCGCCAGCGGATTATGCGGCTCCGAAGCTCCCGCAGTCCGGCGTGGCCGCCGATCAACCAGGTGAGGACGAGCGCCGAGAAGGCAGGCCCCATGACAGCCAGATAATGGATGGCTCGAGGCATGTGAAAATCGGCGACGTGGTGGGTCTCGAGTACGATCGGCATGACCAACAACCAGGTAAACGCGTAGGCGATCAGGAAATAGCAGAGGAGGGGGTGTTGCCGAGGTAGTCGTCGAGATCGATCCTCATCCATGCTGAGACTCCGATCATCTCAGCGGACCGCACCCCGGCGCGGTGGGGGACCGAACCAGCGGCAGCATACAACCGCCGCCAGCTGCACCACGCCGGGGAATCGGTTCGCTCACACACTCAGCATAGTCTCCTGATGCGACATCGGAGTGACAGATGCGAGCGCGGCGCTACAGTGGCGTGACAAGTGCCCGATGGAATGGCGATCTGGCAACAATCGATGATGAGAATCAACAAGAATACGTTTGGAGACGTGGACGAAGCATTGCAGATCGCCCTCTGGAACAGCCGAAGTGCTGTGGTGGCCCGATCGTTATCAGGCCTCGAGCTCGAGCGCCTGTTGGTCGACGAGCTTGAGCATGGGCTTCCCTCGGGAACCGGCCGGGTTGGTCACGCCGATCTCGGCTAAGGCCGCGTTCAGGTACAGCGTTCGGCCAGCATCAAAGAGCACATTACGCTCTTCGGCGGTGAGTGATTGTGCGGCGCGGTCAAGGAATGTCTTGACCAACGCCTGTTCGCTGGGGTCGCCAGGCACATTGACGCGGTCGCGATAAGCCGAGACGGCTGCGGCCAAGCGCCAGGACTGTCGTGGCTGTCCGGCGACAACCAGCATGCTGACGAAGCCTTCCACGCATTCGGCGATCAGATTTCGCGCTCCGATGTTGAGCGCAACCAGGAGGGATTCCTCGAGCAGCGGCTGGGCATGTCCCGCCTCATTGCGCGAAATCATCGAGAACGCGATCCCAAGCAGCGCGGTGGCGACGGCTGGCTGATCATCTACTTCCATCGAACGAGTCAGGCTTTCCCGGTAGAGCCGTTCAGCGTCGTCAGACTCGCCCTCGAGCAACGCGATCAATCCAAGCCCTGCCAGCGCCATCGAAATATTCACCTCGTCCTGAGCTTTCCGCGAATAGGACAGACGCTCCTGCAACAGGGCGCGCGCGCCACCGTAATCACCTCGCGCCCGTTGGATGCGCGCCAGGCCGTGCAAAACGATGCCAATGGTCCTCGAATCGCCCTCCTCTCGGCGCATCGCCAGGCTCTCAGAATAGTGTCGCTCGGCGCCATCGAGATCTCCCAGGGCGTAGAAGATGTGACCGAGTTGCGTTTGTGCCGCGCCGATGAAGTCTTCGTCCTTCAGCCGCCGCGCGTTTGCGAGGCACTCTTCAAGAAATTTCATCGACGATGCGTAGTCGGCCTGACGGTAGGCGAGACGTCCAGCCGCGAAAAGCAATGGGATTCGAGCGGCGTTTGGAGGGGCCAGATCGGGCATGCCCAGAAAGACTTCCAGCCAGTCACGCCCTTCCTGAATGTGACCTCGATCCCAAAAGCGCCAGAGACCCAGCCCGAAACGAGCGGCCAGGCTTCCATTCGCCGTCGCAATGATTCGTCGGCCCGCGAGACGGAAATTGCTTTGCCTCTGTTCCAGGCGGCGAAACCACTGTGATTGCTGTTCACCAACCTGCTCGAGATAGCTACGTTCCACAAAGTCCACGAAGAATTCGCAGTGTAGGTCCGCGGTCGTCTCAAATTCACCGCTCTCGACAAGCTGCTCGAGCCCAAATTCCCGAATTGCTTCCAGCATGGTGAAGCGCGCCTCGTCCATCTCTCCCGGTGCGAGCATCACGAGGCTCTTATCGACGAGTGCGCTGAGATCATCGAGCACGCTGCACGTCACTCCGTCACGATGACTGGCGATGGCCTCGGCCGTTTCAAGCGTGAACCCCCCGGCGCAGTAGGCGAGCCGTCGAAAGAGGCGTCTCTCTCGCTCTTTGAGAAGCTCGTAGCTCCAGGTGATTGCCCCGCGCATAGTTTGGTGCCGCTCAGGAAGGTCGCTTGGTCCGCCGGTGAGCACATGCAGCTGGCTCTCGAGTCGCTGAACCAGCTCTGGGGGCGACAACACATTCGCGCGAGCGCTCGCGAGCTCGATGGCGAGCGGCACGCCATTGAGCCTCCGGCAGATTTCCACGATCGTGGCGACGTTGGTTGCGGTGACCTGGAAATTGGGGTTGACCGCTTTCGCCCGCTCTGAGAACAAATGAATTGCGGAGAAGTGTGGAAGCTCATCGGGGACTGGGTGGTATCCCGGCGATGGGAGGTCCAACGGACCAAGCTCGAACCGATGCTCTCCCTGAATGTTGAGCGCGGCGCGGCTGCTAACCAGCAACGTCGCTCTCGGGCACGTAGCCAGGATGTGCGCCAAAACTGATGCGGCGTCCAGCACATGCTCGAAGTTGTCGACGACCAAAAGCGCCTGTTTTGTCCTGAGGTGATCGAGCAGTCGTTGTTCGACAAAACTGTCGTCGGATCCGTGAACGCCGAGCGCTTGAGCAATTGATGCAGGCACGAAGGAAGTGTCGCGGATCGGAGCCAGCGGAACGAACGTCGACTCCGTCAGCGAACTCCTCGGCCATCGTCTCGGCCACTGCTAAGACCAAGCGTGTCTTGCCGATACCTGGCGGTCCGATCACCGTCACGAACCTGGTCTCTGGTTGGCGCAGGAGTGTCGTCACGGCGCGGATTTCGGCATCACGTCCGACAAACGACGTTGGTGGAACGGGCAGTGGCGCTCTGTCTCGACTTGAGCGCGGCCCACGACGCCTGGGAACTGCACGCTCAAGATCCTCAATCGGAAGCTCCAATGCCTCCGCAAGCAACTCGACCGTGTGGCGGTGCGGCATCGCCTTGAGACCGCGTTCGAGATCGCTGATAGCACGGGCGCTCAGGCGCGCCCGCTCCGCCAGCTCCTCCTGGGTCAAGCCGGCTGCGAGACGATAGTAGCGCAGGAGTCGAGCAAACGATGACGTCGCGCGAGTCATCACCATCCCATTCCGGGAAACAAACCTCGACACATGATACACGAGCGTTCGAGGAAACGTGTGAGTTAATCGTGTGGATCGTGTGTGGACATAACCGGCTCCAAATTTCACAGTGTTGGTATTGCGTTCTCGTTACGCAGGCGGCTCCATATCCGAGTTCACCGGCGTCGTGGTCTCGCGGAGTGAGGTTGGGCTGCTGCCGATCGTTCGAGGCGAGGGCGCACGTCTCCGTCAAGTACTCACTGACGTGGTGAGGAGTGGCTGGGTCAGCCACAAAGGGGGAATCTGATGCGACGTCTTCGAAGCGCGCTTCGCGCCAGGCGACGGGCGGTGACGCTGGTGAGCACCGCCGCGATACTCGCGCTGGCGTTCACTGCCGGTTCGGTCTTCACGGCCCTCGGCAGCCCCACACCGGTAACCTATTCAGCCTGCGCGAAACGGCCGATCGGCGTTCTCTCGCCCAGCCTCAGCGCGATGACGCTCAACGGCGGTTTGTACAGCGTCACCAGCAATGGGACGCCAACCTGCGCCCCTGGTGACACGCTCGTCAGCTGGAACCAGATTGGTCCTATCGGACCGACGGGTCCAACCGGCGCGACCGGAGCCACGGGCGCGACTGGCGCAACTGGATCGACGGGTGCCACTGGTGCAACGGGAGCGACTGGAGCAACCGGAGCGACGGGGTCCGCCGGTGCCGCGGGTACGAGTGACGTGTACTGGCAACAAAAAGGTTTCAGTGGCGGCATCACCATCAACAATCCGGGAGCCGACGTTGCCACGGTGAACGTTCCGGCGGGCAACTATCTGATCAACTTCTCAGCCGCGTTGCAGAACGATGACGGTGCTGCACAGGACGCAACCTGCCAGCTGAACGTCGGAGGCGCAAACAGCGTACGGCTTGATCAGACGGACGTCGACACCAACGGCTACATAAGCAGTATCAGCGTGGTGTCAGTTGCGTCTCTCGGAGCACCGGGAGCGATTACGATGCACTGCTCGACCTTTAAGGGCTCTGCCAAAGACGTCTCGCTCACCGCGACGAAGGTTACGACTCTCACCAACAACCCGTAGTCAGCCGTTCGGCATGACCTGCATGCTGAGAGGGTAAAACGACGGACCTCAGTAACGCGGAAGGGCGCAGGCGCCCTTCCGCGTTGCCGATCGCCGTGAACCTATTCGGCTGGATGTGAAATGCCGTGAATTGACACCAATCGGTAGTCAAATCATTTCTCCGAGAACGTGCCGTATCAGCACCAATAGCTATATATCCTGCGAAAATGTGAACTGACTGCCTATGATATTGACAACCAAGTAGACTCCACCTACTGTATTGGTCAATCACTGTTCAGCGGTGGACTCGGCGACTACATGGCGCCGATTTTTTTTGGATCGTTCCGGTGTGCCAAGCCGGTAGAGTCAGTCGCAAATGGGGGTATTGTCTTGTTCGATCAACCTAGGTCACGCGCTCGACATTTCATGTTGGTGGCCGGCGTCGCATCGGCTTTGGCAGTGGTGTTCGCGGCCGGCTCGTTCCTCACGGCCCTCAGCAGCCCGTCGACGGTCACATATTCGGCGTGTGCCAAACGACCTATCGGACTTCCGGCGAGTATCGCCAGCATGACTCTCAATGGTGGTCTGTACAACGTCACCAGCAACGGTACTCCGACCTGCGCGTCTGGCGACACGCTCATCAGTTGGAATCAGATCGGGCCAACAGGACCACAAGGTCCAACCGGTGAAACTGGTGCAACGGGAGCGACCGGTTTGACTGGGCCGACCGGCGGGCAAGGAATACAGGGTCCGACCGGGTCGCAAGGTGCGACCGGGGCACAAGGTACCGCCGGTGTTTCACACGCGTATTCCGTGCGCCAGGAAGGCGCTGTCTCGATCGATAATCCAGGAGGTACGGTTGTCTCGCTGAACGTTCCCGCAGGGACTTATATCATCGAAGGCACCACTACCATAGAAAACCTTGACGGCGACTCTCAAGAGGCCCAGTGTGAACTCGGCTCGCTTGGATTCCAAGAAAAGCCAATCATCCCAGGGGGAGGAGGTGGCGCCGTACAGGTGGTCACGGTTATTGGTTGGGCTACATTTGGCTCATCTACCACGGTGGACCTTTCGTGCTCCACGTTTAATGGGGCCGCGTTTGAGACGTCACTCATCGCTATGCAAGTCGGCGCGCTTAATTAGCTGGTCGACAAGAACGTTGAGGCCGAGTCCAGCAGTCCAATAAGTTTGACTGAATTTGGATCGAATTGTGGAAGGGCCGCGAGGCCCTCTCACGTTGCTCAGCGCTCGACAGGCACCGGGCGCTGCTACGGAATGGCGTAGGTCCATTCATCGGTGCCGTACTTGGAGCGCACGAGCTCATCGGCGGCCGTAACCTCGGCCTCTGACACGACGTCTTCAACCACACCGTACGAATTGGCGAACTCGTCGATCATGGCGTCGATGATGGTCTGTCGCGGCATCTGTGTCTGCAGGCGCAGTGGACCGACTCGCTTGGCGGCGCTGGTGATCCCCTTGTCGCTCAACTTCTCTTTGCCGATGCGCAGCACCCGCAGCATGCGGTCCGAATTTAGATCGTACGACATGGTGGTGTGGTGCAGCACGGCACCGAAGCGACGAGCCTGCGCCGCGCCACCGATCTTGCCGCCGCTCGACGTAATGTCGTTGATCGGCTCGTACCAGGCGTCGATGCCGAGCGCCCTCAGCGCGCGCAGCACCCAATCGTCGAGGAAGGCATATGACTCGACGAAGGACATGCCCGAGACCAACTCCGGCGGCGCGTAGATCGAGTAGGTGATGACGTTGGGCACCTCGACGTACATGGCGCCGCCACCGGTGATGCGCCGCGTGACGGGGATGCCCATCTCGCGAGCAGCCGGTTCAACCACCTCATTGCGCACCGATTGAAAGCGGCCGATGACGATCTCCGGCTCGAGCCGTTCCCAGAAGCGTAACGTCGGCTCGCGTTCACCGGCGCCAACGCGCCGGGTTAGGACCTCGTCGATGGCGTGGTTGACCGGAGCCGCGACCGGCTCGCCGCGAATCAGTCTCCAGTTGTAGTCTGTCCAGCGGGATGTATCGCTCATCCCACGGCCCGCCTGATCGCTTTGGCCACCGCTTCCGGCGAAAAGCCGATCATGGCAACGTCACCCGAGACCGCGTTTCGAACGTGATCGGCGATTTCGTCCTCAGTTGAGTCCGCCGAGAGGTTCTCAAGTGATTCCACGATCAACGAGAGGGCTTCCGGTGGCTCGAGAAAAAAATCACCGCTGATGACGACGTCTCGAAGCTTGCCATCTCGAACAGTCAGGTCTGAGACGACGAGCTTGCCACCGGGAGTCTTGTATTCTCCATGCATCGAATATCGATCCTATCTGATGGTCTGACCTTTCGAATTGTACGATGCGGAATGCGTGGCAAACAATCCGACGCGCACTGGTGGCTAGCTCGAGAGCTTATTTGCAAGGTCGCTCGTGACATCTCCCGCCGTGCGCCACGTCTCGAACTTCGGGCCGAGGTCCCCACTCGGTTTGACGTCGGCGATCCATTCGAACAGGGCGGCCGCCCCCTCATGAATCTGTGGCGGCAGACCAAGGGCGTCGAAAGTTGACGCGACTTCGAGCATCTCGCCGACCCAGCGCTCCGATTTGGCGGGCATGGTCGGGATCTGCCGTTCCATCCAGGCGAGCAACGCACCCTGGCTGTCGCCGAGCTCGGCAAGCAGCGCGTCTTCGAGCCCGAGTGCTTGTCCCGCAACGCGGATCTCGGTCGCGAGCGCGTTGAGGCCTTTGGTCAGTCCTCCATAGCACATCTTCAACCCGGAAGCCTGACCCGAGGCTGGACCGATGACACGGATGTCGAGGCCGAGGTCGCGCAACGTTGCCAGTTCGTCGGCGCCCGGACCGGACGCGTAGAGGCGCGGACCAGGTCCCTCGATCGTGGGCGGACCTCCGACGATGCCGACGTCGGCGAAACGCGAGCCCGCATTGGTGAGCAGCGTCTCGATCGGGTCGCACGGTGTGGGGTGCGATGGCGTTGCAGTCGACGTAGAGGAGTGATCGACCCGCTCGATTTCAAGGCTGACACCACCCGCTCGGCGATGCTGGTGGCGAGAGCGGGCGCGAGCACGCTGAGGAGGACGTCCGACTCCGAAACGAGCGTGGTGTCGTCGCGCACGTCGACGATGCCCGCCCGTTCGGCTCGTTGCGCGGTGCGTTCGCCGCGCCCCGTCAGGTTGGTGATGACGCGAGCGCCGTGGTGGTTCAGGACGTTACCGATGGCGTGACCCATCTCGCCGGGACTAATGAGGCCGATGGTTGTCATTCGATACCTCCAATTCTCCGTTTCACGTCAGCATAGCAATTTTATCGTGCGCGCAGCACTACATAATGCGTTGCGAATTGAGCAACGCCGTTGACAATGCACCATCTTGGTTCTACGATGGGCACGCGCAGGTGTGAATAGCGACGTACCTACGGCCAGCCCAAGACGCGTGTTCTGTTCCGTTGTGGCTCGGAAGGGGAGACAGAATGTCCGTCGCGAACGAAGGATCGTTGTCTTCAAACGGAGAGAACCGTCGCACGATTCAATCGGTTGATCGCGCGTGCGCGATACTTCAGATTCTCGCGCGAACCAACAATTGGTAGCACCACAAGTGAAATAGGACGGCATTTTGGAGTACATAAGAGCACGGCCTCACGCTTGCTCGCGTCGCTCGAAAACGCGGGGATGGTGGTGCGAGATCCGCTTACCAATCGATTTCACCTCGGACTACAGATCGTCACGCTCGCTGGCAGCATCCTGAGTCGCCTTGAAGTACTCAGAATCTCGGAGCCGGTGCTGCGACGTCTGGCTGAGGCGACGCAAGAGACAGTCAATCTTGGTGTTCGGTTCGGCAACGAAGTAGTCAATGTCGGACAGATTCCCGGCTCGAACGACCTGCGGAGTTACGACTGGATCGGAGAATCGTCGCCGCTACACCGAGGAGCACTCGCGAGAGCACTGCTGGCGCACTTGGAGCGCTCGGAGATGGAGGTTTATTTGGTTAGCGCCAATGCTGAAGGCGCGGCGCTCAATCCAGACGAGTATTGGTGCGAGATCGAGCGTATTAGACTGCAGGGCTTCGCTGTCAATCGCGGCGAGTTTAATCCGGAGGTCTATGCCGTCGGATCCCCAATCTTTGACCGTCTTGGCCGTTGCTCCGCAGGTCTGGCAATCGCGGGTCATAGGCAGAGGTTTAGCGAGATGCGGATCGAAGAGTTGAGCCACCAGGTTGTAGAAGCCGCCGCAACCATCTCACTTCAACTCGGGTATCCAAACGGGCGATATGCGGTTACGCCCTAAACTCTCGCGGAGCTTGACGACTCCAAGACGGTTCTAGCGGTGGAACAGAACGCATGCACGAGTACATCGTGATCCAGAAACAATCATGAGCCAGGTGTTGACGTCCCTGCGCGGAGAGAAATCGAGGCCTAGTGGGGAAACTTTTGCGGTGAAGGACTTTCGCACGTAGGAGCTCGGACAGATCGGGATCTACCGCGCCTGGTTGACGCAGGAGATTTTCATTGGTTGTGGCGTGGCCGCGACCTGGTGACATGGTGAGGCTGAATGCTTACGCGGTGACCTTGGGGCATCGCTGACGAAGGGGGAGTACTATGGGTTTGCAGGAATGCGAACTTGGTCAGACTGATCGACGACGTTACTCGCGACGCGCTGTATTGCTCGGTGGGGGTGGCGTCCTCGCGTCCGGCGCGTTGATGCCGCTTCTGGCAGCCTGTGGTGGATCGAGTAAGACGCCGACGACGGGAACATCAGCTGGATCGACGGCGAGTTCCAATGGGGCTGCCGCCTCGCCTGCGAGTAGTGCCACGACGACGTCAGCAAGTGGTTCGACCGCGGCACCCCAGGACGAGGGCAACCCGGTTTCGGGGGGAACGCTGACACTCGGATACCCCGAGCCGCCGACGATGGATCCCCGCGTCTCCGGGTCAACCACCGCCTGGCTTCTCTTTTACAACCTGTTCGATCAGCTCGTGGAGCAAAGCGAAGATCAGAACAGCTACGTTCCCGGCCTGGCGACAAAATGGGACATTGCCACGGATGGGACGTCATATACTTTTACGCTGCTTCCCGACGTCAAATTCCATGACGGCACCGCCTTCAATGCCGATGCGGTGAAGTACACCTTCGACAGCATTCTGGACCCGGCGCTGAAGTCGCTAACGGCAATTGGTTTCCTCGGCCCATACGACAGTACGACGGTCATCGACGATCACACGGTGAAGGTCTCCTTCAAGGCGGCGTACGCTCCGTTCCTAAACAATCTCACCCAGAGCGTGATGTCGCCGGTGTCGCCGACTGCCGCTAAGGCGGCGGGTCCAGATGGGTTCGGGCAAAAGCCGGTAGGAACTGGTCCATTCATGTTCAAGGAGTGGAAACAGAAGATCTCGATGACATTGGTCAAGAACTCCGACTACAACTGGCCGCTCGGGATCTACAAACATAAGGGACCAGCCTATCTCGATCAGATAACGCTCAAGTTCATCTCCGAGCCGACCGTTCTTGCAGGAACCCTGGAAAACGGCGAATCGGACGTCATCTTTGGTGTGCTACCCCAAGACGTCAAACGACTGAAAGCGGACCCGAAATATCAGCTCTTTATTCCCTCGGTTCCGGGATCACCACAGATTCTGCCGATGAATGGCGTCAAGTCGCCGACCGACGACCTGAAGGTGCGGCAAGCCATCATTCAGGCAATAGACATGAAAACGGTAGTGGACACGATTTGGTTCGGCAGTGTCAAAGTTGCCCATGGCCCGTTGGCGTCGACGACCTGGTCCTACGATCCGAAGGTCGAGAGTTATTACCCATTCGACGTCAAGGCGGCTGGGACGCTGCTCGATGACGCCGGCTGGAAAAAGGGCTCCGGCAGCACCCGCGAAAAAAACGGCGAGACCTTGACGGTTGTCTATATCACGACCAACAGCGGGGCTGCGGGGAAGGCCGGCGAACTCATCCAGGCCTATCTTACGGATGCTGGCTTCAAGGTCGACCTTCAGGAGCTTGAGTACGCGGCAACCGCCGCAGACTATCTCGCCGGCAAGCACAACATCGCACGCATCGGTAACGACGCGACCGATCCCGATATTCTCGATCTCATGTACAAGTCAGAGAACATTAAAGGAACCAACTTCAATCGAACGATGAAGCCTGATGCGGACCTTGACAAGATGCTGGATGACGCCTCCGCGGAGATTGATCCCAACAAGCGCAAACAAGACTATGTCAAGATCCAGGAGTACATCATGGACAATGCCCTGGTCGTCCCGCTGTGGGAAGACTCATGGTTCTGGGGCGCGGCCGCGAAGGTGAAAGGGATTCATCTTCAGCCGATGGGAGGCATCTGGTTCTACGACGTCTGGATGCAACAGTAGCCAGGGTCCGGTCCGCGCGGCCACTGGCCGCGCGGACGCGTTCGTCCTACTCATCGCGGAACGCGTACGAGGAGTAAACCTTGTGGCAGTACATCCAGCGTCGCCTGCTGCTTACGATTCCTGTGCTTTTGGGCGTATCGTTCTTGTCGTTCTCAATTATTCACCTTATCCCGGGCGATCCGGCACGCGTGCTTCTGGGGGATATGGGAGGTGCGTCGGCATCTGGAGGTGATTCTCAACAGGCATATATCAATCTTCGCAAGGAATTGGGTCTCGACAAACCGTTCATTGTTCAATACATAGATTATACCGCCAACGCAGCACAGGGGAATTTTGGCCGCTCGTATCAGACAAGTCGTACGGTGCGATCGTCTATCGTGACGGCGTTACCCTACACGTTGCAACTTACGGTTGCCGGCCTCGGCATGGCGATTCTTCTCGGTTTGATCTTCGGTATCACGGCCGCGCTCTATCGCAACACGTGGGTCGACAGCGTCACCATGGCCTTTTCGATGATTGGTCTCGCGATGCCCAGCTTTTGGCTGGGCTTTCTTTTGATCGAACTATTCGCTTTTCGCTTAGGCTGGTTTCCGGCCGCCGGAAGCATTGGTATAAAAACCCTTATCTTACCCGCGACAACCCTCGGACTCGTCGCGGCTGGCGTGATCGCGCGACTCGTGCGGTCGACCATGCTTGATGTTTTGCAGCAAGACTATGTCGTCACTGCGCGCTCGAAAGGCCTCCGCGAACGGCACGTGATTTTGATCCACGCGCTGCGCAACGCCCTGATCCCGGTTATTACCGTCGTTGGCCTGCAGTTTGGAGGACTTCTCTCCGGCGCGGTGATCATCGAGACGGTTTTCGCGCGTCAAGGATTGGGGCGGCTTGCAGTTGATGCCGTACTCAGTCGCGATTACCCAGTTATCCAAGGGACAATCCTTGTCGCTGCAGTAGGGTATGTACTCATCAATCTACTGGTTGATATTTCCTATGCATGGTTCGATCCGCGCATCAAATATAATTAAGGGGTGAGATGTGCCCGACGCAGGTCTAGTGGCACGGTCGGCGTTCTTGACACAATCGCGCAGTGCAACCAGCCGTTGGAAAAGAACGGTCCGCAGTTTTGTAGCGAACAAGGGCGCGCTGATCGGGTTGGTGATCCTCGTGATCATCTCGCTCGCCGCGATCTCGGCACCGCTGATCACTCAATATGACCCGATCAGGATCGATCCACCTGCACAGTTGCAACCACCAAGTCGCACACACTGGATGGGCACTGACGGGTTCGGCCGCGATAACTTCACGCGCGTCGTATACGGCACCCGAGTGTCACTCCCGATCGGGCTCATAGCGGTGGCGATATCGGCGGTCGCCGGGGTCTTCTTGGGGCTGATCGCCGGCTATTACGGCAAGTTCCTCGATGGACTCATCATGCGTATCATCGACATCATGCTCGCCTTCCCCGGAATCCTCCTCGCATTGGTCGTGGTCGCGATCCTCGGTCCCAACCTTCAAAACGTAATGATCGCCGTTGGTATCGGCGGTATTCCCGGGTATTCCCGACTGGTTCGTAGCTCCGTCCTTTCGGCGCGCGAGCTGGACTACGTCGAAGCTGCCCGCGTCGTGGGTGCGCCGACGCGCTCGATCTTGTTCCGACACATCTTGCCGAATGTGATCGGGCCGTCCATCATCTACTCCACCCTCTCGGTTGGTTATGCGATTCTCGCGACGGCCGGACTCTCGTTTCTTGGCCTCGGCGCGCAACCGCCTACTGCGGAGTGGGGCTCGATGCTCTCGAATGGCCGCCAGTTCTTGCAGAGCGATCCCTGGGTTACGACCGCGCCGGGTGTCGCCATTCTGGTAACGGTATTGGCCGTCAATCTCTTCGGTGACGGGTTAAGGGATGTACTCGACCCACGACTGCGGATTTAATCCGATCTCCGAACGCAATCGGAAATAGTTTTTCGCTTCGCCCTTTCTACAGTGATGACGGGCTCGTCGTACGTCGACTGGGTCTATTCAGCACGACGCAGCGGCGAAATGGCCCACGAGAGTCGATTCAAGGAGGGTGAAAACTGAATGGCGAGTTTCGATCAGGACGTGTTGAAGGCCGTAGCGACTGAGCGAGAGATTGAGCTGACGACCTGGGGTCGCAAGAGCGGTAACCCGTCCCGCGTCATCCTGTGGGTCTTTGGCGAGGGCGACCGCATCTTCATCCGCTCGGGCGGCGGACTGGAACGCGATTGGCCACAAAATTTCATGGCGCGCGGCGAGGCCATCCTACACGTGGCTGGCAAGGACGTGCCGGTTGTCGGCGAGCACGTGACCGATCGCGAGCTCGCGCGTCACGTCTCGGCTCTGGCGAAGAGCAAGTACCAGTCGAACGTGCAGCAATCGCAAGGTGACGAGCCGCTCACACTGGGAGAGAGCGCGACGTTCGAATTGTTCGCGAAGTAACCGCGTCGCTCGTCAGCAAGTCGACGTCGCGCGACCGGCTCCAGACTGCTGGCGACAAACCTGCGAACGACGGTGATGTAAACCAGTCGAGAGATGCGAACCGCGGCCAAGACAATAGCGGGCTGTGGTCGTGTCTGCCGTCTGCTGCGCTGCTCTCACGTCGCTAGCCTGGATGAGAGACTGTGCCCAATCTTTCAATCGATCGTCTGCAAACACTCTGGCAGAACGCCAGGTCCAGTCTCTGGTTTCTCCCGGCGTCGCTCGGGATTCTGGCGATCCTTCTTTCCTGGTTGATATCGGATCTCGACCACCATCTGCCACGACAGATCGCACTGCACCGCGGCTGGCTCTTCTACGGGTCACCTGATGCGGCACGCACGCTTCTCTCGACGTTGGCCGGTTCACTGATCACCGTCATCTCGCTCCTCTTTTCGATCACAATGCTGACCATGCAGCAGGCGTCATCCCAGTACACATCACGAATACTGAGAAACTTCACCAACCACCGGGGCGTCCAGTGGGTACTCGGGGTCTACATCGCGACCTTTATGTACTGCGTCCTGGTGTTGCGGCAGGTGCGGAGCTCGACAGACCAGACGAGCAACTTCGTTCCCACGCTGAGTATCACGTTGTCGATTCTGTTGGCGGTTATCTGCGTCGCGCTGCTGGTCTACTACGTTCACCTGATTGCCACCATGCTGCAGGCGGCGACGGTGGTCGAGCGCGTACACGATGGACTGATCCAGGCCATCGACCACAACTATTCCGCTGAGCGAGAGGAAGGACGGAACGAAGACCGCACCCTCGAGGAGATCCGGCAGATGGCACGGCAGTCGGGCGGATTTCGAATATGTGCGGAGGGGTCGGGGTTCTTGCGAGCTGTCGACGAGAAGACCATCTTGCAAGCCGTACCGGATGGTTCATTGGCGATCACCGAGCTTGCGCTCGGTCAGTACGTGCTTTCGGACGCGGTACTTCTCGAATCGAGCACGCAGATCGATGATCCCGAGTGCATACGACGCATCAGGAACGCATTCATCCTTGATCGGCAGCGTTCGCTGCCGCAAGACACACTCTTTGGAGTCCGTCAGCTGGTCGACATCGCCGTGCGCGCGCTGTCGCCGGGGATCAACGATCCGACGACGGCGGAGCATGCGATCTCCTGTCTGACCGACGCCTTGATCCGGCTGGGAGATCGACCATTCCCGCCGCACGTCACGCGTGGGTCGGAGGGCGAAGGCGGCGAGACGTCTATCATTTGGATGGACCAGCCGGACTTTGCCCGTTTCGTCGACTCCGCCTACGCGCAGATCCGTCGGGCTGCCCGGAACGACGTGGACGTGACCCTGCATCTGCTCAAGATGATGCGAGTGGTCGCCGCCCACGTGCAGGCTTCACGCGCCGAGCCTGTCTGGGAGCAAATTACCCGAACGGTCTCTCAGATCAGGCAGTCCAGCTTCACTCCGGAGGATCAGGCCATGCTCCTCGAGGTCGCGAACCACGGCGTGCGATCGAGCTTTGCCTCATAGGACGCCACTGGTCCCACGCCGCCGCACGACCTTATCGAGCTACACCACCGCTTTGATCGACTCGAGTGCCTGCTCGAAATCGCCGATGATGTCGGCCGAGTTTTCGCAGCCCACCGAGACGCGCACCAGATCGTCCCTGTGCGGCCAGACGAGAGTCGAGACGTCTCCCAGGCTGACTGCATGAGCGCACATCTTCAGTGCGTTGGCGAACTGGCTACCTGCCACGGAGCCGCCCTCGATCTCGAACGACAACATGCCGCCGTATTTGCCGTTCAACAGCCGTCTGGCCACGGCATGGCCCGGGTTGCTCTCCAGCCCGGCATACTTCACCGCCTTCACGTCTGGCTGTCGTTCCAGGAAGCGCGCCAGATCCATGGCGTTCTGGCAGTGCCGCTCCATGCGCAGCTCGAGCGTTTTGACGCCGCGCAGCAGCAGCCAGGAGTTGAAAGGGCTGATGCAGGAGCCGAGCACCTCAATCTGCCGCAGGATCGGGTCGATGAGCGCTTTGTCCCCCGCGATGACTCCGGCCAGCGCGTCGCCGTGGCCCGATATGTACTTGGTGGCCGAATGGAGCGAGAGGTGCGCGCCATGCTCCAGCGGCCGGAAGAGGTAGGGGCTGCAGAAGGTGTTGTCGACGATCAAGATAATGCCGTTGTCCCGCGCGATCTCGAGCCAGCGCCGGAATGTCGGCCACGCGGATGGACGGGTTGGCCAGAAACTCCGTGTAGAGGACCTTCGTGTTGGGCTTGATGGCGGCACGCACGGCATCCAGATCGGTGATATCGACGCGGGTAACCCCGACATTGTCGGCTGGTGCCTCTTCGTTCATGAAGATATCGGCCCAGAAATAGATGTCGTCGGAGGCGACGATGTGGTCGCCGGAACGAGCCAAGCGAATGGAGCGCGGCCGCGATGACCGCCATGCCCGAGGCTCCGGCCACTGCGGCCTCGGCGCCCTCCAGATCGGCGATCTTCTTCTCGATTGCCGACGTGGTTGGGTTGCCGCCACGCGTGTAGACCCAGCCCTCGACCTCGCCCGCCATCACGGCCGCCTTGTCCTCGAGCGACCCGAACTGATAGGTCGACGTCTGATAGATCGGCGTGTTGTGGGCGCGTGTCGCTGGATCGGCATGTTCTCCCGCGTGGATCGCGCGGGTCGAGAATCCGGGGCGATTGGCCTCACCTTCCATTGGTCTTCCTCCCTGATTGTCGCCGTCCGAAACGGCCTGTTGTGACGGCGTCATTGTCTCACATGTGAATTGACCTTTGGCTCCGGATGCCATTTGCAGCGCTGCTTCACGCGGTTACTATGGACCCATCATGGGAACCGACAATTGACTGGAGGGTCGACGTTGGGCACGCGCAGCCAGTGGATCATCGACAAGACGGAAGCCGTCTCACAGGACGGTATGGTGGCGGCCATGCAGCCGCTCGCGGCCGAAGCGGGCGCCGAGATGTTGCGCCGCGGCGGGAACGCCATCGACGCGGCCGTGGCCACGGCCTTTGCCGTAGGGGTGGTCGAACCGTTCATGAGTGGCGTTGGTGGAATCGCCTTCATGGTCTATCGCGATGCCGCGACGGGCCGTGCTATCTGTTTCGACGGCAGTACCGTGCTGCCACGTGCGATTCGTCCTGAAATGTTCGAGCTGGATCCGGACTCGCCACCCTCAGGCATGTATGGCTGGCCGGCGACCAAAGGAGATTCGAACAATACTGGCTGGCTGGCGCCCGGCGTTCCTGGCACGCCCCACTTGCTCGGCGAGGCTCACAAGCGCTACGGGCGACTCCCCTGGAAAGAGGTGCTCGAACCCGCCATCAAGCTGGCGACCGAAGGGTTCGAGGTCAACCATTACGTCTCGATGTCGATCACGGCCGCCTACGAGAACCTGCATCGTTTTCCTGAATCGAAGCGCACCTTCTTCCGTCCGAGCGGCGCGCCACCGGCACCGGGAGTCGGCGGCTTCGGCGACAAGCTCGTGCAGGCCGATCTGGCCCGCACGCTCAATTTGATCGCCGAGCACGGGCCGGACACGGTCTATAACGGCGAGATCGCCAAGCTGATCGCCGAGGACATGCAGCGTAACGGCGGACTGATCACGGAAGAAGACTTGGCCGCTCATAAGACGCGCATCTTCGAGCCGGATTCGATCGACTATCGCGGCTATCAGGTCCTTGGCCAGTTGATCTGCAGCGGCTATCCGACCATCGCCGAGGCGCTCCAGATCCTGGAGGGTTACGAACTGGGCCGCATGGGCTTCCAATCGGCCGAGGCCACGCATCTGATCGTTGAGGCGCTGCGGCGTGCGTTGGTCGATCGCCTCTCATTCCTGGGCGATCCGGATCTGGCGCCGGTGCCGCTGAAGGGCGCCATCTCACGCGGCTACGCCGAGGCCCGCCGTGCGACTATCGATACTCAGAAGGCGACGCCGGAGGAAGGACCGGGTGATCCGTGGCCGTTCGATCCGAGCCGCAACCCGGTCTATCCCGAGCGGAGCGGCGTCACCGGGACAGGGCCAGACCACGCACATCTCGGTGATCGACAAGGACCGTAACGTCGTCTCGCTGACGTCGACCCTGGGCGCGGCCTTTGGTTGCGGTGTGGTCATCAAGGAGACCGGCATCACGCTCAACAACGCGGTCACCTGGTTCGATCCACGGCCGGGCGCCGTGACGTCGATCGGACCCGGCAAGCGGGTCATGTCGGCCGCCACGCCGGTCATCGTGATGCGTGACGGCAAGCCGTTCGCGGCGGTTGGATCACCGGGCGGACGCCGTGTCATGTCGGCGGTCTACCAGATCATCGTCAACCTGATTGATTTCGGGTTGGGCATGCAGGAGGCTGTCTCAGCGCCACGCGTCCACTCCGAGGGGCGCGCCACGGAGATCTCGACGCGTTTCCCGGCTGAGGTCATCGACGAGCTCGAGAAGATGGGTCACGAAATCGTGCGGCGTGAGGAGTCACTCTCCAGCAGCTTCTTTGCCCGACCGAACGGCATCAAGATCGATCCGGATTCGGGCGAGCTGCACGCCGGCGTCTTCCCATTCACTCCCGCCACGGCGATCGGGGTGTAGGGTACGGCCCTCATCCCCTAACCCCTTCTCCCAATTCTGGGGGAAGGGGAATAGCGCGCGAACACAAAACCCAACTCCCAATTTCGGGAGTTGGTTCTCCTCCTCCGGGGTAGGAGGAGTTAGTGGAGGAGAGTGGCGCCGCAGCGCCGGGTGGGGCCGCTCACTCCTCCTCAAACAAAATGTCCTGGGCGCCCTCCCAGACGACGAGCCGGCCGAGCTCTTTGAGGTGTTCCTGTCCCTCGACGATGGTCAGGAAGTGGTTGCCCGCCAGTTGGCCCATCTTGCTGGCAAAGCAGGTCGAACCATAGGGGAAGAGGATCTCGGTCTCGCTAAAGCCGCCGGGATACAGGAGCAGGTCGCCGCGCGATGGGTAGCTGGTCTGGTTCTCGAAACCGACGCCGAGGTCGAGATCGCCGAGCGGGATCCAGGCCGACTCACCGCTCCAGCGCGCCTGGATGAGCTTGTTGCGGAACGGCAGACGCGAGCGAAACGCGGCGCAGGTAATCGGGGCCGCTTCCTCTTCCCAGCGAGCGACGAAGCTCAAGCCTCCCACGGTGATGCGGACAGAGCTCATGGACGGGCATCCTTTCTCGTTAATGGCGCCCTCGTTCAATCTCCGTGCGCTGGCGCCAGGGCGGCACTATCATGGCAGAGCCGGGCGCGGTCTGTCGCGCCGACGTGAGAGATTGGGACTCCGTGTCATCCACCTGCTTTGCCGTCGACCTGGTCACGTTCGATATCGGCGGCACGCTGCTGACTTTTCGACCCGACCAAACGGCGGAGTGGGTGAAGGTGCTCGAGGAAGTCGGCGTGCAGGTCGCGCGGGAGCGCATCGAGGAGGGGATCGCGCGGGAGCGTCCCAGCGCACGCGAACGCCGACTCGCCTCGGTTCCGCCCGACCATCGCGTCAGTCTCGGATCGGGAGAGGCCCGTCGGCGGCAGTTCATCCACAACGTCCTGCTCGATGCGGGAGTTCCGGTCGCGCGACTCAATGACGCGACCGAAACTGTGAAAGCGGCCTTCGATTCGCCGCGCATGTATGTGGTATTTGAAGATTCGTTGCCGACGCTGCATGAGCTCTGGATGCGTGGCTTGAAGCTGGCGGCCATCTCCAACACCTGGCCCTCGATGCCTAAAATCCTGCAAAGCTTCGGGTTCGATCGCTACCTTGGCTATTGGGTGATGTCCGAATTCGTTGGGGTGGAGAAACCCGCCGCCGAGATCTTTGAACGAGCGCTCGACATCGGCGCGACAACTTCTGGGCGAGCCGTCCACGTTGGAGACGACCTGGAAACCGACGTGGCCGGCGCTCGGGGAGTTGGCATGGGCGCTGTGTTGCTTGATCGAACTGGCTCGAAGCCCGTGCCAAGTGACCGGGACGTCGCCGTAATTCGAGAATTGACCGACCTCCTCACCATAATAGATTGAGCTACGGTAAATCACTCCGGGGTCGCAGCTTTCGTCGCTGGCGTCTGAGGGGGAGTCTCCGTTACCATCTGCGGCGCTCTCGTCTCTTTGGCCACCAACGCGAAGACCAATGCCGCGACCAACAGCAAGACGAAATTGACATAAAGAGAAAACGAGAAGCCGGATCGATCCGCGAGCCACCCAAGCAGGACAGGGCCAACGACGAACCCGAAGTCGCTGATGGTGCGAAAGAGTCCGAGCGTGGCGCCGTAGTTCTCACCTTTCGCCAGGTCAGCGACATATGCTGCGGGTGCAGGTCCGGCGATGCCAGTCCCAATGCCCATGACCGCGGCGGCGAAATAGAACATTCCCGCCCCTGGCGCGATGGCGAATAGGAGTAGCGAAACGGCGCTAACCAGCAGGCTCGGTATGATCACTGGTTTGCGCCCGAAACGGTCGATACCCCACCCGGCGATCGGCAGTGTAATGACATTGAAAACCGCGGCAACGGTCAGGACCAGTCCGATGGTCGACTCCGACATGTTGAGTCGCTCGGCGCCCAGCAGTGGGATGATGGTCGATCGGCTGCCAGTGCGCATGAAAAAGATCGACAAGGAGACAAGCGAGACCGCCAGGAATCCCGGGTTGAGCAGCATGCCCCACGTTCGATCATGCCCGATGCCTGTGTCGGTTCGCTCGGCGGGCTGGTCCGGCGGAGGCGTTTCGAAGGCTTTGGTCGCCAGCGTCTCTTTAACATGGAAGTATGCCCATGCAGACGCGGCAAAGGAGATAACGGCGTAGATGTAGAAGACCCCGCGCAGACCAACGATTGCGGCAGCAAATCCTCCAACCGATGGTCCGATGCTGGCACCGAGCAACAGCGATCCCTGGAAGACGGTCATCAGCCGTCCTCTGGTCGCGGGAGTGGAGATATCCACCAACGAGGTCATCGCAGCAGTGGCGAAAATGGCGGAACCCGCGCCCTGGACGAAGCGTGCGGCGACCAGAAGCCAGAAGCTCGATGCCAGTCCGGCGAAGATCGCGCCAGCCGTGGTGATCAACGGCGCGATCACGATTAACGGTCGCCGCCCAATGCGATCGGCCAAACGGCCGGCAGGCAGGTTGGCGAAGAGGCGTGCTAGGCCAAACGAGGTGACCAGCATTCCGACGAGTGTGGAGGAGACGCCAAACGTTGCTCCGTAGAGGGGCAGGACCGGCGAGATCATGCCGAAGCCGATCATGACGAAGACCATCATGATGCAGAGCGTCAGCAGCGTCTCGTTCTCGCGCAGCGCGGTCAGCCCGTTGGAGAGCTGTCCGAAACGTGTTCGCATGGCCCCCATGAACGGCAGAATACCATGGGCAATTCCGGCGCGGACGGTGTGAGTGCGATCACCGTTGGAAGTCTGTACGAAGCCTCAACTGTCGTCTGGGAACTTTTCAAAGAAGAACAGGACCGCCCGAGTGGCGATCCTGCTCGCTGTTCGCGCTTGACCGGGGGGACTCCGGCGTGGCGCGATGAGGCTGGGGGACTCATATTGAGTTGGCGTGCTACGACGTAGGTGGCACGCCGTACACCAGTAAATACGAACGAATCGCCATGACGTTGTTGACGTACTGCTGAGTTTGCGCGAGCATCCCGTCGCGCTGCAGGCTGCCTGGACCTTGATAATAGGCCGCGACACCGAGCTCGACGGTTCCCGTACGGTCGATCAGGAAGCGGAGATAGGCCACGCCCGCCTCGACGTTGTCAGCCACGTTGGAGTTGACGTCGAGTGGCCGGCCAACGACGTCAGTCGCCAGCCAATCGGCCGTGCCCGGCATGATCTGCATCACGCCGACCGCGCCCGCCGAGCTCACCACATTCGGGCGCCAACCACTCTCTTGCCAGGCAAGTGCCTCGACCAGAGTCGGTTCGAGCCCGTATTGCTGTGCGTACTCGGCTAACAGCTGCTGAACAGTTGCCGACGAGGTATTCGACGATGACGCGGTCACTCCACCGCTCGTCTGACTCGATTCACCCGTCGCCGCGCTGCCGCCTGGGATGACCAGTGACTCTCCGACGTAGATCTGATTCGGGTCGACGATCTCGGGATTCGCGGCGATCAGCTGCTGAATTGTCGTTCGTTGCATGGAAGCGATGGAGGTCAGCGTCTCGCCACTCTTCACGGTGTGTGTCCCGGCGATCGACGACGGCGGTCCTGCCGGTGGCGCCTGACCGGGTAGGGTTAGCGATTCACCGGCGTAGATGAGATTGACGTTGACGATGTGGTTCTGCGCCGCAAGCACGTCGAGCGGCACGCCGTAGGCATCCGCGATGCCGCTGAGAGTCTCGCCCGGTTGGATAACGTGAGACGAATCCGCGGCCGCCGGTAAGAGGGTCGCGGTCCAGATGAGTGCAGTTGTCGCAAGGATGGTGGAAGCGCTCCGCCAACCTCGTATCGACAAGAACATTGTAGATCTCCTAGAGTTTCAACCAACCCGCTTGGACGTAGTCGTCCGTACGACGAGTACGTTCGGAGTGTACTTACAGGTCTTACCGTGGTCAAACTTTGCCAATCTGTCATAGTGACATGAAGGCACAGTGATTTGACCTGGCCGTGCCGGTGCTTCAGCGGAGGATTCGGCGCAGATCTAACTAGACCGTCGTTATCGCGATGAGATCGCAAAAGTTTGTAGCGGGGCGATTCGGATGGGGCATCGATTCATGGGAGTACTATGTGGCTCTCAGTCAAGGTAGCCCGGTTAGATCGGACGGGACGGGACCAATTGGCCGCCTTGTTTTCGGGCTCGATCGGCGCATCAACACCTGTGATGATTTGGCGTGAGAGCAACGAAAAGCCCTGCCGCCAGACCAGCGGCAGGATGGGTGTGTTGGAAAGTGACGTGGCCGCCCGAAGATTTAACGGAATCGCGCCGGACTGAATTCGCTGAGGAGCGGGTCTACTTCACCTCGCAGCACGACGCCAGTCATCAGTCGCCCAAGCAGAGGGCCAAGCGTGACGCCGCTGTGTGTGACCGTCTCGTAGTAGCCGTCGATCCCTGGTACCGCGCCGGCGCATGTTAGACCGTCCTGTGGATAGGGGCGGATCCCGACGCGTGTATCAATCACCGGCGCCTGGTCGAGTCCATTCAGGACCTGGCGCGCGCGGCTGAGCAGTTCGCGCACGAGCGGATCGTCATTCTCAATCGACGTGCGATCGCCAAGCTGATGGTCGATCGAGTCGTGGTGCAGCAGGACCACGCCGTCGCCATCGGGCCGGATGTTGACGTGCGGCGTGTGAGCGAGACGGCCGATCGGCGTCGGAGTCGCTCCGACCCGCACCAGGAGTCCGCTCGTTGGCGCGAGGGCCAGCGTGCGTCCGACCAGTGCCGCGACCTTGTCGGACGACGGTCCGGCCGCGTTCACCACCGCGTCGACCTCGATCTGTTCGCCGCCAGCGATCTGAACGCTCTCGATCCCTGAGTCACCGACGTTTATGCCGGTCACTTCCGAATCGAACCGGGTCTGGATGCCGTGCTGCGTGCCACGCTCGATGAGCGCTTTCGCCAGTGCTGGAGCGTCCACCCAGCATTCCTCGGGGAAGAACGCGATCTGACGTGACGGGTCGTCGATGCGCAGATTGGGCTCGAGCGACCGCATGACTTCGCCTGCTTCACGCCATTCGACGACATAACCCCAATCGAGCAGGCGTTGCACGCGCGACTCGATCTCGGCCGAATCGCTCGTCCAAATCAGGTTGC
Source organism: uncultured Chloroflexia bacterium (assembly GCA_963815715.1). GTDB lineage: Bacteria > Chloroflexota > Chloroflexia > Thermomicrobiales > Thermomicrobiaceae > CALAGB01. The sequence continues at coordinate 192,633 of CAWFHU010000004.1, forward strand.
CGCTGCAGTGCAGCCAGGGCGATGCGCCAAAGTCTTCGGTCAAGCGTTTGTGCTCGCGCAGGCCCTCGAAGTTGAGTTCGAAGTAGGGGCGCGGCGTCTTCTGGTTGGCGTTCGCCCAGGCGAACGTCGCTCCGGTTGTGCCGCCTGCCGGACGACCACGATCGATCAGGATGACGTCCGCCCCTGCTTCAGCCAGGCGAAACGCGATCGACGACCCCACCACTCCGGCTCCGACGACGGCAATTCTTGGCATCTTGATATCTCCAAACCCACTTGTCTTTGGCGACGAGCTCAAACCGCGTTCGCTGGCGGTTCAGATCGTCCGCAGCGTCGGATCGAGGATGTCACGCAGCCAGTCGCCGACCATATTAATGCCCAGCACGGCGACCATGATCGCAATGCCGGGGAAGGTGATCACCCACCAGGCATTGTAAATGTAGAGACGTCCATCGCTCACCATCGATCCCCAGGTCGGAATCGACGGATTCACGCCGAGTCCGAGAAAGCTCAGAGCAGCCTCGGTCAGCAGGACGAAGGCGACCTGCAGCGTGGCCAGTACGATCACCGACGCGGCGACGTTGGGCAGTATGTGTCGCAACAAGATGCGCCAGCTCGGGGCACCGGCGACCCTGGCCGCGTCGACGTACTGATTCTGTTTGACGGAGAGGACTTGCCCGCGCACCAGTCGGGCGTATTGCACCCAGCCGGTGACTACCAGCACCAGAATCAAGTTGAAGAGTCCGGCGCCGAGGACCGAAATGATGGTGATGGCAAGCAGGATGAACGGAAAGGCGAGGAAGAGATCGGCGACGCGCATGATCAGTTCTTCGATCCAGGATTCGTAGTATCCCGCGATCAGACCAAGGAGGATCCCGAAGACGGAGGCAAGGATCGTCACGGTCAGACCGATGAAGAGTGAGATGCGCGCGCCGTAGATCAAACGGCTCAGTAGATCGCGTCCCACCGGATCTGTTCCGAGCAGATGCGCGGTAGAGCCGTGTGCCTCCCAGAACGGCGGCGTGTTGCGCAGGATCAGGGCGGTCTTGTTCGGATCGTAAGGCGCCAGAATGGGCGCTCCGATCGCGGCAATGATGATCACGAGGATGATCGTGCCGCCGAAGACCGCGCCAGGATCAGTGAGGAACCGGCCCCACCACTGATAGCGCCAGTATCGTGAGCCCTGTCGGACTTCGAGCAGGGAGTTGTCGACCTGCGAAGCTGTCAACGCTGGTTCCTTCCCAGTCGTGTCCGAATCATGAGTACTGAATTCGAGGATCGAGGAAGGCATAGAGAAGGTCGACCGCGAGATTGGCCAGAATCAAGATTGTCGCCAGCAATGTAACGGCCGCCTGGACCATTGGATAGTCGCGATGATTGATGGAATCGACCACGAGCCGCCCGACGCCGGGCCACGAAAAGACGACTTCTACGATGACCGCGCCACCGAGCAGAAAGCCGATCTGCAGACCAGCCAGCGTCGTCACCGGAATGAGCGCGTTCTTCAAGGCATGGCGCATCAAGATCTTCGATTCGGTCAGCCCTTTCGCTCGTGCGGTTCGGACGTAGTCCGCGTGCAGGACGTCCAACATGCTCGACCGCAGCAGGCGCGTCAACGTCCCGGCGTAGATCGCTCCGAGCGTAATGGCCGGCATGACTAGGGATTCAGTCTGCTGCCGCAACCCCTCGCCACGGCCGGAAACCGGCAGCCACTTGAGTCGCACGCCGAAAAGTAGAATCAGCATCAAGCCCAGCCAGAAATTCGGCATGGAGACGCCGAGCAGGCTGGCGAACCGACTGAAGAAGTCCGAGATGCCGCCACGGTTCGCCGCAGAGATGATGCCGGTCGGGATAGCGACCACCAGAGCGAAGAGATAGGCCGCCGCGGAGAGCTCAAGGGTGGCCGGCATCCTGGACATAACTTCGTTGAAGGCCGGCGTCTTGTACACCAGTGAGTTGCCGAAATCTCCGCGGACCGCGTGAATCACAAAGCTGAAATACTGCTGATAGATCGGTAGATCCAGGTGCATGGCGTGACGAAGGTTGGCGATGTCGTCCTTGGTCGGATTCCCCTGACTCAGCAAGAGCTGCACTGGATCGCCTGAGAGACGTAATGCAATGAACACGATGAGTGTGACGCCCCAGAGGACGAGAATCGAATAGAGCAAACGGCGGATGATGTACCGCGTCATCCTGGCGGACTACCCTCCTTGTTGGAGAGGGCGAATCGGTTTCGCCCTCTCCTGGAACTGCCGGTGCAGCGGGTCTTCTGAGCGTCGACTAGCCCTTAACCCAGGCACCCACCCACCAGAGCCGCTCATCGGGCGGAATCGAGAAATTCTGGACCTTGTTGCTGACTCCCCAGACGTAGGTGTTCTGATACAGGGCGACGTCCGGGTAGTCGTCATAGATCAGCTTGTTGCACTGCTTGCCGATGTCGAGACGCTTGGATTGATCGAGCGTGGCGCGCTCCTCGTCGAGCAGTTTGTCCAGATCCGGATTGGAGTAGCTCGGGTTGTATGACTGCTTGGTGTAGTACATCGAGTAGTAGGTATTGTCATAATCGAGCGTCCAACCGCCCCAGCCGAACGGCACGATATTGTTGAGCTTTCCAGCCACATAGTCATTGTAGTAGGTGGCCGAGTCGTGCAGTTGAATCGTCGTGTCGAAGCCGACCGCATCGAGCATGTCTTTGATGGCGTTGGCCATTTCCTTGGCCTGGGTGTCGGAGCCGATGACGTCGTAGGTGACCTTCACGGGAGTCGGCAGCCCGGACGACTGTAGCGCTTGCTTGGCCTTGTCGACGTTGTATTCGTATGGCGCGATGTCCTCATAACCGAACGAGAAGGGGCTCTGCCACACGCCTACGGCCTTGGCGTAGCCACCGAGAATCGTCTTGATGATCGTGTCGAGGTCAATGGCGTGCGCGATCGCCATGCGAACCTCTTTCTTGTCGGTTGGCGCCTTCGAGGCATCGAGGCGCAGGCCCGAGACGGTCGGTACACCGATGTCGACGACCGACACGTTGGGATTGCCCTTGGCCGCGTCTGCCTGACTCACGTTCAGCGTCAGGACGTCGACCGACCCCGCCAGGAATTCCGACAAGCGCGTGTTGTCGTCGGGGATAACGCGGTAGGTCAGTTTCTGGATGAGCGGCTTTTGCGCTCCCCAGTAACCATCCCAGGCTTCAAGCGTCAGGTGGTCGTCCTTGACGTACTCGGTTGTCTTGTAGGGGCCGTTGCCCGGTGCGTCGACTGTGCTGAACTTGGTATCGTCCTTGACCGCTTCGACCGGGGTGATGAACGCCCCGTAACCGGCGAGCTTGGTGATCATGACCGGGTCGACCGAGTTGAAGTGGAAGTTGACCGTGGAGTCATCCACGACTTCGACCGACTCGATGGCCGTGTAGTTAAAGGCCTGCGGGGACTTGTTGGCTTTATCGAGCATCCGATCGAAGGTCGACTTGACCGCGTCCGCGCTGAACTTCTCGCCGTTGTGGAAGGTGATACCGGTGCGCAGCTTCATTTCGAGCGTCTTGTCGTCCTTGTAATTCCACGATTCCGCCAACCCGAAACCGTCTGCCGGGGCTGGGTTGCCATTCTGGCCGTCGTATAGGACCAGGTTGGTGTCACGCCAAACCAACGGGCTGAACACGTTGGTTTCCCAGCGGCCGTTGTTCAGCGAATAGGTGTCGATCGGATCGAGGCTGGTTGGGTCGAACGCCAGTGCAATCTTGAGCTCACCCGAAGCAGACGACGGAGCCGTCCCTCCGCCATTGACGAGCTTGGCGGTATTGCCCGTGTTGGCCGTTCCACCCGTGGATGGCGTTCCAGCCGAGGATGTGGTCGAGGCAGCCGTCGACGCGGCAGTCGAGGCTGTCGTGGCCGTTGATCCCGTGCCGTTCGACGCGGACGTGCTGGCGGACGTGGCGTTGTTCGAGCTTCCGCCACAGGCAGCAAGAAGTGCCTGGACCGCAGCAAACCCCGCGACCCCGCCGCTGAATTTCAAAAAGTCGCGGCGTGAAACCTGACGCCCCACAACGAAGAAACTCGAACTGTTACCGCGATGCTCGGGTGATGGACTATTCGTCGGTCCTCGATCGTTCTTGTTACTCATGATCTCCTCCAAATGAACAAACATGGAAATGCATCACCGTGTTCGATGCGGATTGATATCGAATTCACCAGAGAATGTGCGGCTCCGAATCACCTCTCTTCTGAACATCGTGCCGGCCGAGTCGCTAAAGTTGGACTCCGCATCTACGGCTGGCATACCTGCCCGCATGTGGCCGATTGCCATACTCAGCTGGGCGATTCGATCGTTGGATCGCCCGTCTATGCGCATTTCGGTACTCGCCGACTCCCAGGTTGTTCAATAATAACCAAGCACGTGGCTAAAAGGTCAGACCTACTGTAGGGAGGGAGTTCCTGACTGTCAAGGATGGATCCGATGGTGATGCGACGGCTCATAAGGTTGAATTGCGACATCGGTTCCGTGCTCGCAGAGCAGAGACGATCTTCGACTCCCGACTGAGGCTGCTTTCGACAGTCGTGCCGCGTCTCGGACGTTGGCTGTTGCGCAATTCGCACGTGCTGAGTTGAATTCAGACGGTTGGTGCGCGTTCTCGTCGGGCGCTTCGATCGCGTGGGGACTTCGAAACGGAGCAATAGGCTCAATCCGATTGGGAAAAGATGGCGAACGTTGTAGTCGGCGTTGATACCGGCGGAACTTTTACCGATTTCGTCCTCCTTGAGGACGGTGAACTACGCGTGCACAAGGTGCTGTCGACGCCGTCTGATCCGGACAACGCGATTTTGCAGGGTCTGTCGGACTTGGGAGTCGGTGCGGACCTCGCGGCGCTGGTGCACGGTTCAACGGTCGCTACCAACGCGGTGCTCGAGCGCAAAGGCGTCAAGACGGGGCTGATCACGACCGAAGGATTCCGCGACGTCCTCGAGATCGGGCGGCAAACGCGCCCCAAGCTCTACGCGATTCGCGTGGAGCGCGAGCCGACGCTCGTACCGCGTGATTTACGTGTTGAGGTCACCGAGCGACTTGATGAGCTCGGGGACGTATTGATCCCGCTCGACGACGATACCGTGGATGAAGCCATCTCTGCCCTCTCCAGAGCGGGTGTCGAATCGGTCGCCGTCTGTCTCCTCTTCAGCTTCGCCAATCCCGACCACGAGCGTCGTGTGGCGCTCGCCGCGCGCGGTGCCGGATTCCACGTCTCCGCTTCATTCGAGGTGCTGCCCGAGTTTCGTGAATACGAGCGGACCAGCACCGTCGTGCTGAACGCCTACGTGGCGCCGATTATGGACAGATACCTTGGCCGGCTCGAGCAGTCGCTGCCCGGCGAAGCCACGTTGCGCATCATGCAATCGAACGGCGGCTCGATCTCGGCCGCTACGGCGCGACAGGAAGCAGCGCGCACGCTTCTTTCTGGTCCGGCGGCGGGGGTTGTCGGCGCGGCCTACGTGGCTAGCGCCGCCGGCTTCGATCGATCAATCTCCTTTGATATGGGTGGAACTTCGACCGACGTGGCGTTGATCGAAGGCGACGTGACCGAGACGACAGATGGCAGCATCGGCGGGCATCCGACCAAGCTACCCATGATCGACATCCATACGGTTGGAGCGGGCGGCGGCAGCATCGCCTGGTTCGACAGCGGCGGTGCGCTGAGAGTTGGTCCGCGGTCATCCGGTGCCGACCCGGGGCCGGCAGCCTACGGTCGAAACGGGACCGAGCCGACCGTGACCGACGCCAACGTCGTCCTGGGACGCCTGATTCCGGACGCATTTCTCGGCGGCGGCATGCGGCTCGATCAGGAGGCGGCGCTCACGGCGGTGACGGAGATTGCCGAGCGACTGGACTCGACCGTCGAAGAGGCGGCGCTGGGCATGGTGCGTGTCGCCAATGCCAATATGGAAGCGGCCATACGCGTCATCTCCGTGGAACGCGGCCACGACCCACGGCTCTTCACGCTCGTTGCTTTCGGCGGGGCCGGTCCGCTCCACGCCTGTGAGCTGGCGAACGCGCTGCGCATTCCTCGCGTGCTGGTCCCCTCCACTCCCGGTGTGCTCTCCGCCCTCGGAATGCTGGCGGCTGACATTCTTAAAGACTACGTGCGGACGGTCATGATCGGAGCCGATCAAGCAGCCGGACGAGTGGAGCCGGTCTTCGCTGAGCTCGAGAAGCGCGGTCGTGACGACCTGAGGCACGAAGGGGTTGGCACGGATCAGACCTCGATCGAACGCTACCTCGATCTTCGCTACGTGGGTCAGTCATATGAGTTGCAGGTTCCGTACGAGGGGGACCTCGCGGCCGCGGTCAGTGAATTCCACAGCGCGCATGACCGACGCTTTGGCTACAGCGATCCGAACGAGCGAGTCCAGGTCGTCAACGTGCGTCTCAAGGCCCGCGGCGTGACAGATCGGCCGCGTATCGAGCGCGAGTCGATCGAGCCGAACGTCGTCGCCGAGCCGATCGCCGTTCGGCCGGTCGTGTTCGGAGCGGACGGACGCGCTGTCGAGATTCAGACGCCGATCTACGACCGGACAACGTTGAATCCGGGCGTGGCTATCAGCGGTCCGGCCATCGTGACGCAATACGACACCACCACGGTGCTGCCTCCCGGTTGGCGTCTCATGGTCGGTGCCACGCGGAGCCTGATCGCCGAACGGGAAGAGAGCGCGACCAATGACTGATCGAACGCACGTCTCGGTCGACCCCGTCAGCCTGGAGATCTTCCGCAGCGCGTTGACCGCTATTGCCGAGGAGATGGGGGCGGTACTGACACGTAGCGCCTACTCGCCCAACATCAAGGAACGACGCGATTTTTCCTGCGCTCTGTTCGATCGTTTTGGCCGCATGGTGGCGCAGGCCGCGCACATTCCCGTTCATCTGGGCGCTATGCCTGACTCCGTGGCGACGGCGTTGGCGGAGTTCGAAGACTTCGCTCCTGGCGACGTGATCGCCCTCAACGATCCATTCAAGGGTGGGACGCACCTGCCCGATATCACCCTCATCTCACCGATCTACGTGACCGATAGCGGTGAGGAGCGGCTCGCCGGATTTGCGGCCAATCGCGCGCATCACGCCGATGTGGGCGGTATGTCGGCGGGTTCGATGCCGGTGGCAACCGAGATTTACCAGGAAGGTTTGATCATCCCGCCCATCAAGCTGTGGGAGGCCGGCAAGCCAAATCAAGCGGCCCTCTCGTTGCTGCTGCGCAACGTGCGCACGCCTGACGAGCGTCGTGGTGACCTGGCTGCGCAGGTGGCGGCCAACCGCACGGCCGCGCGTCGACTGCAGGAAGTCGTTGAGCGTTCCGGCCTGGACACGGTTGAAGCCCACATCAACGCGCTCATCGCCTATGCCGAGCGGATTACGAGAGCGACGATCGCCGCCATTCCACCTGGAATCTACGATTTCACCGACTGGCTGGACGACGACGGCTTCAGCGAGGAGCCGATCGCCATCAAGGCGACCGTGACGGTGCGGGGCAGCGCGCTGACCGTCGATTTCACTGGTAGCGCCCCAGAAGCGCACGGCAGCATCAACGCGGTGGCGTCGGTGGTCAAATCCGCCGTCTACTACGTGGTCCGCTGTCTCATGCCGGAGGACGCTCCTGCCAACCACGGCACCTTTGTTCCGGTGGAAGTGATCGCACCGGAGGGAACAGTTGTGAACGCTCGACCGCCGCGGCCGGTGGCGGGGGGCAACGTCGAGACCTCGCAACGGGTGACCGATGTGGTGCTGGGAGCGCTTTCGAAGGCCCTGCCGGACGTCATCCCAGCCGCCAGCCAGGGAACGATGAACAACGTCACCGCAGGCGGTCACGATCCGCGCACGAATCAGCCGTTCGCCTACTACGAGACGATGGGCGGCGGGATGGGTGCACGGCCGCATCTGGATGGGCTTTCGGGCGTGCATGTGCACATGAGCAACACACTCAACACGCCGGTGGAGGCGTTCGAGTTTGCCTATCCAATGCGCATCGTGGCCTACCGGCTGCGCGACGGCTCCGGCGGCGACGGTGAGGCGCGTGGCGGCGATGGCCTGATACGCGAGATCGGCTTCGAGGTTCCGACCGAGGTGACGCTCTTGACCGAGCGGCGTCGACTGGCGCCCTACGGTCTTCAAGGTGGTGAGCACGGCAAGTCGGGCGAAAACGTGCTGATTCGGGATGGCGAAGAGACACGGCTGCCAGGCAAGACCCGATTCTCGGCGCAGCCGGGTGACCGACTCTCGATCCGCTCTCCCGGTGGTGGCGGATGGGGTACTCCTAAGTCGCGAGAAGGTTCGGAGGAGCGTCTTCCGTTGATCGAGGACTGAGCGCATCCCATGAACAATGATGTGGAGTTGGACGACCTTGAATCGTCATCGAGCAGTAGGAGTACGTCTGGTGGAATACCGTGAACTTGATTATGAGTACGTGGCCGAGCTCTATCAGCGCCAGCAGGACCTGCAGGTCGAAGCGCAAGAGATTATCCACGAGCTTGATATCGTCTCACGGCTGGCTGCCGTTGGCGAGGTCTATCAGATCGGCAGCCTCGTCTCAGGATTGATGGTCTGGCGCGACGTCGATTTCACCATCGTCTGCCGCCAACGTTCGGGAATGGACGTCTTTAGCGCCATGCTCCCGATCCTGAGCGACGAGCACGTCATCAAGATCGAGTATTTGAATGAGACCGGGATGCATGAGCCGTCAGGGCACCCGGAGGATGAGCGTCTTTACTTCGTATTGCGGTACGAGACGGCCGCCGGACACGTGTGGAAGCTGGATTTCTCCTTCTGGTTCACCATGGAGGGCCGCGGAGAGATCATGCATCCGCATCAGATTCGGGAGCAGCTCACCGAGGAGACGCGCCTGGCTATCCTGTGGCTCAAGGATATCTGGCGCCGATCACCCAGCTACCCGTACGAGGTGGGCGGCTTTGAGATCTACGACGCCGTGCTGAATTTTGAGGTCCGCACGCCGGAACGCCTACGCGCTTACCTCATCGCCCACGGCCTGCCGGTGGAGTAGCTGGAACCCGTATGCCGCACGAAGGGATGCGATCTCATCGATGAGCCGCGTTGATCGGTCATCAATCCTTCGCTTGCACGATTTTGTTTGATTCCTGAGGGAATCGTTTCGCTCGTGTAACGGTCGAAGCCCAATTCTCTACTAGGATATGACTGTGGCACGCGCACGCCGGAATTCGGAGTGCGCGTCATCACATGTGAGGATCCGGGCTCTCGTGGGCGGTGCTCTGATGCCAACGACCGATGTGGAACGTTATCGGACCAATCTGCAAGCTGAGATCGATGGTGCGGCGCTCTATCGCGCCCTGCAGGAGCTTGAAGAATCTCCGGAGCTCGCCGAAGTCTATCGACGATTTGCAGAGTCTGAAGAGGGACACGCGCTCGTCTGGAAAGAGCGACTGCAAGAGGCAGGCGTCGACGTAGCGCTGTCCAAGCTTCGAGCGAGCTGGCGAACCCGCGCGCTGATCTCTTTGGCACGCCGACTTGGCCCTGGCGTGATCGTTCCGACCGTTATCGCGCGCGAGCAAGCGGATAGCGCCAAATATGACGAGCAGCCCGAAGCCGTGGAAGCAGGGTTACCCACCGACGAACGATCGCACGCCAGGTTGTTTCGTACGATCGGACAGCAGTCGTCGACCGGCCTCGTCGGTAGCGCGCTCGTGCAGTTGGAGGGGCGGCATCCCTCCGCGGGTGGGAATGCGTTGCGGGCCGCGGTGCTCGGTGCGAACGATGGGTTGGTCTCGAACGTCAGCCTGGTGATGGGGGTGGCTGGGGCCGACCTTGCCGCCCGCAGCATCCTCGTAACTGGTCTGGCCGGACTGCTGGCCGGTTCCCTTTCGATGGCGCTGGGTGAGTGGCTCTCAGTGCAAAGCGCTCGTGAGCTCTACTCGCATCAGATCGCGATCGAGCGGGAGGAGCTCGCGGCGTTTCCCGACGAGGAACTTGAAGAGTTGTCTTTGATCTACCGGGCAAAGGGGGTGGCCGAGGATGAAGCCAGATCCCTCGCGACACGAATCGTCGGCGATCAGTCGACCGCACTCGACACACTCGCGCGCGAAGAGCTCGGTATTGAACCAGGAGAACTGGGTGGCTCGGCCTGGGTGGCCGCGATCACGTCATTTCTGCTCTTTACCGTGGGGGCGATCATTCCGGTCTTTCCGTACTTCTTTGGGGGTGGCTTGACGGCGATCGTGGTAAGCGTTGGTCTGAGTGCCATTGCACTCTTCGCCATCGGGGCTGGTATCACGATTATCACCGGTCGAAACGCCTGGATTTCGGGAATGCGTCAAGTCTCCTTCGGCGTCGCGGCGGCGGCCATCACCTTCGGAATCGGGCGACTCATCGGCGTCGGTCTGTCGGGTTGAGTACGTAGTTGTGGTCGTGAGAACCGAGCCCCAGATTCTATGATCTGAGGCTCGCCACGATCTGATTGAGCGGAGTTGTACGGATCGTCTCAGTCGCTGGTCAGGGGGACGTGCATCCGCGGGCGGAGCTCGTACTCGTCCATCTCGACCGTCTGGAAGACGTACTCGGCCTTGTCGGAGGTCGAGGCGGCGTTGATGTTCCCCATCGCGTCCATAGCCACGATGTTCATCACGTTTTCACGCTCGGCGAACTTGTCGGGGAAGTAGCTCAGGTCATTCATCGCCTGCCGCAACGCTTCCTCCAACGACATTCCATGACGCATGAACGAAACGACGCTGTGAGCCGAGTTGGCCCGAATGGCCATCTCGCCACGACCGGTGCAGCCCGCCGCGCCCCAACGGTTGTCGGCGTAGTTACCCGCACCGATGATCGGGGAATCACCGATACGCCCCGGCCACTTGAAGCCCCAGCCGCTCGTCGTCACGGCGCAAGCGATGTTACCGTCGAGGTCGCGTGCGATGACGTTGGTCGTGCCGAAGATCTCCTCGTGCAGCATCTTGGTCCAGTCGCGGACGACCTGAGTATAGAGTTGGTACTGATCCTCATAGACGTTGCCGCCAACGTTGGTTGGAGCTTTGATGCGATCCTTCCAGGCTTGTTCCGATTCAGATGTCAGCAGGTTCGAGGTCTCGAAGCCGTGGTGCTTGGCAAAAAGCTCGGCCCCTTCGCCCACGATGAAGACGTGCGGAGTGAGCTCCATCACCTTGCGCGCGATTTCGATGGGGTTGTGGTAGTTCTTGATGGCCCCGACGGCACCGGTCGCCAGCGTCTTACCATCCATGATGCTGGCATCGAGCTCCACCTGCCCCAGAATGTTCGGCATTCCGCCCGTGCCGACGCCCTGATCCTGGAGGTTATCCTCGACTTTGCGAGCCGCCGCGATGGCCGCGTCGATGGCGCTGCCACCGCCGCGCAGCACGTCGACAGCCGCTTGCATTCCAACGCGCGCGTTCGCCGCGCCGACAACGATACCCACGTTACCTTCGGCCAAATCGATCCCCTTTCTCTACACCCGACGCTATTCATGATCTCTTCATAGCCAGTAGTCGCAACGCGCATTGTAAAGGACACCGCCGAATTCGTCTTCAGCGAAGCCGTCGGCGTGGGCAAGAGAGTCGGCGCCGAGCGACAATCGATAGTCAGCGAACGGCAGCGCGTTCGAGGTCGACTGAACGAGTAAAATGACCTGTGTACCCACCGGCTACAGCGTTGATGGACGTGCGCCAACTCTATTCCGCGACCACACTAGACCCGGATCCGACCGACAACTCGAGGCCATTGCATGACGACATCCTTGTTGGTCACCAAGCTCTTCATCCCTCCGTTGCGCTCGAACGCCGTCACGCGTACGCGATTACTGGCGCGCCTGAACGAGGACGCTCAGCGTAAGCTGACGCTCATCTCGGCTCCAGCAGGATTCGGCAAGACCAGCCTCCTGAGCGCTTGGGCGACGAGCGATGAGCGCACAATAGCCTGGCTCACGCTCGACGAACGGGATAATGAGCCGGGCCGATTCCTGACGCACGTAATCGCCGCACTCCAGTCGGTTGTTCCGGGCGTTGGGGTTGAAGTTGAGAGAGCTCTTCAAGGCCCGCAACCTCCGTCAACCGAAGTGATGCTCACGGCCCTGCTCAATGAGATCAGCGCGGTTCAGGGCAGGATCACGCTCGTTCTCGACGATTACCACCTGGCGGACTCCGAGCCGGTTGATCGGGCTGTTGATTTCTTGCTCGATCACTTGCCCTCGCAGCTGCATCTCGTCATTGCCACGCGGCAGGATCCCGCCATATCCCTCTCACGTTTGCGCACGCGCGGTCAAATGACTGAGCTGCGCGCCAGCGATTTACGCTTTACCGCGGCTGAGGCGGCCGACTTTCTGAACCAGTCCATGGGCCTGAACCTTTCTGAGTCGGACGTCTCCGCTCTCGAGGATCGCACCGAAGGTTGGGTCGCTGGCCTTCAGTTGGCCGCGCTGTCACTGCAGGGGCATCAGGACGTTTCGGGCTTCATCCGTGCATTCGCGGGAGATCACCGCTACATCGTGGACTACCTGGTCGACGAGGTCTTGCGACAGCAACCGGAACCGGTTCGCACTTTCTTGCTCCAGACCTCGATCCTCGAGCGGCTTTCCGGCCCGCTTTGCGACGCCGTCACCGGTCACACGGACGGCGCGGCGCGTCTGGAGACGTTGGAGCGCGGCAACTTCTTCGTTGTGCGGCTGGATGAGCAGCGTCGCTGGTATCGCTATCATCGCCTGTTTGCCGACGTCCTCTTCGCGCGCTTGCTGGCGGAGCAGCCAGATCAGGTCGCGATGCTGCGTACTCGTGCGAGCGTCTGGTATGAGGAGCAGGGCCTGTTCGCCGACGCGATCCGGCATTCGCTGGCCGCGCGGGATTTTCCGAGAACAGCGGGTTTGGTCGAACTGGCGTGGCCAGCCATGCGACAGAGCCGGCAAGAGGCAGCGATTCTGGGATGGCTCACGCAGCTCCCTGACGAGCTGATACGCGCCAGACCCGTGCTCGGCGCGTCTTATGCCTGGGCGCTCCTGATGAGAGGTGACCTTGAAGGAGTGGAGCTTCGGCTGCGAGACGCCGAACGCTGGCTCGATTCGGCGGCCGCAAATGATGGACCGAAAACCTCAGATCCCGAAATGGTCGTCGTGAGTGAGGCGGAATTTCGACGACTACCTGGGTCGATTGCCTTATTCCGTGCCGCCCAGGCCCGGATGCTCGACGACGTAGACGGCACGTTGACGTACGCGCGCCGTGTGCTTGACCTCGCATCTGAGGATGATTATCTCCTGCGCGGATCGGCAGCCGGGCTCCTGGGACTCGCATATTGGACGGGTGGAGATCTCGAGGCAGCCCAAAGCGCCTATGTCGATTGCATGGACACAGTGCTTAAGGCTGGATATGTCTCCGACGCGATCGGTTGCGCCGTCGCGGTGTCTGACCTAAAGATGGCGCAAGGTCGTCTCCGCGAGGCGATGCGCACTTGCGAGGATGGGCTGCAGCTCGCGACCGAACCAGGCGCGCCGGTGTTGCGGGGAGCGGCGGACATGCACGTCGGTCTGAGCAACCTCCTCCGCGAGCGTAACGAGCTGGACGCCGCCACAGTGCATCTCCAGAGAAGCAGGGACTTGGGAGAGCACATGGGCTTGCCACAGACTCCGTATCGCTGGTGCGTGGCGATGGCGCGGATCAAGGAGGCTCAGGGGGATCTGGACGGCGCGCTCGATCTGCTCGATGACGCGCAGCAACGCTATGTCGGTGACTACTTCCCCAATGTGCGTCCCATCGCGGCGCAGAAGGCCCGATTGTGGCTTCTGCAAGGACGTACGGGTGACGCACTCGGTTGGGCGCGGGATCAGGGACTGTCCGCGCACGATGACCTGAGTTACTTGCGCGAATTCGAGCACCTGACGCTCGCGAGGACGCTCCTCGCCGATGGCACTCCTCGCTCTAACCAAGTGGCGATGGGACTCCTCGAGCGTTTGCTCCAGGCAGCGGAAGCAGGAGGGCGGATTCGAAACGTGATTGAGGTTCTGGTGCTGCAATCCCTCGCTCACTTTATCGAAGGCGACATCACTGCCGCGCTCATTCCGCTGGAACGGGCACTCACGTTGGGCGAGCCGGAAGGCTATGTGCGTATCTTTGTGGATGAAGGTCCCGCGATGGAGAAGTTGCTGGAAAAGGCGGCCAAACAGGGTATCTCCGCCAACTACGTCGGCGCACTTCGGAGAGCCTTCAAGGAGACTGAGGAGACCACTCCTGTCCAGCGGGACCTGGTCGAGCCCCTAAGCGATCGTGAGCTGGAAGTGCTGCGGTTGCTTGGGACCGATTTCAGCGGCCCGGAAATCGCCAATGAGCTCATGGTGTCGCTGAACACCATGAGGACCCACACCAAGAACATTTACACCAAGCTCGGGGTGAACAGTCGCCGCGCCGCGGTTCGCCGAGCCGACGAGCTCGCGTTATTCTCCCGAGTCCCCAAGTGACAACTCCATCCTGAATCGCCGAGTTCACATGGTCATCGAGCGTCGATGATCCAGTGTCAGCCAGCGCGCATCAGCGAAGGCGGCCACAAGTGCCGCCTCTACATTGCCGCGTGCGGTCGGGGCCGGTCGCCAGTTTCACCTATCTCACAAATCGCTGCTCCAAAAAATCACCACATCAATCACCAGGTGTGGTGATGTGTGCTCACCACATCAGACCCTATCTTCTAGACAGAACACAAAACGAGCACAACGGACAGCGATTCGTGAAGGGAGCAGAGTGAACACGTCAGACAAACCGACCGTCCACCCGCACGAGCCCGGACGTTATCAGATCCGCGTCGAGGGGCAGTTGAACTCACGGTGGTCGGCCTGGTTTGACGGACTGCGCCTCAGCCAAGAGGAGGACGGCACAACGGTCATCGAGGGTCTCGTCGTCGACCAAGCCGCGTTGCATGGCTTGATCCAAAAGGTACGCAACCTGGGGCTGCCGCTTATCTCAGTCATTCACGTCGAGGCCAGCCCGCCGGTGGATCCGGCCAACGAATCTCGTTAGTCGTCAACAAATTGATGAAGGGAAGTCGACATGACAACCGCAATTCGCACCTCAGCGACCACAACTTCAGCAACGAAACGCGTTGCGATGACCTCGATGCGAAAGACCGCATTGGCAGCTGGAGCGCTCTACCTGCTCTCGTTCGTCTCGATCCCGACCCTGTTTCTGTATGGCGCGGTACACAAGGCGAACTACATCATCGGCTCCGGTTCGGACACTGCGGTTGTCGTTGGTGTGATGCTGGAGTTGATTGTGGCGCTCGCGGGCATCGGGACCGCCGTCGCACTCTTCCCGGTGCTCAAGCGAGAGAATGAAGCAGTGGCGTTGGGCTTCGTCGGCACGCGAACGGTGGAGGCCTGCACCATCTTCATCGGCGCCGCGAGTCTTATGGCGATCGTCGCTCTGAAGCGGGATGGCGTTGGAGCGGACGCGCTGGTTACCGGCAATGCCTTGGTCGCAGTCTATGACATCTTCTTCCGTATCGGACAGAGCTTCTTCCCTGCCGTCAACGCGCTGTTGCTGGGAACGCTCCTCTATCGGACACGCCTGGTGCCGCGCGCCCTTCCCCTGCTCGGGCTCATCGGAGCGCCGTTGCTCATCGCTGCTGATGCTGGGTCACTGTTCGGATTGTTCGGCCACATGGGAATGTTCAATCTGACGTCTTCGGTGCCGAGCCTCGCGGGAATGCCGATCGCGCTGTGGGAGTTTTCGCTGGGTGTATGGCTGGTCGTCAAAGGGTTCAGTGCTGAAGGAGTTGAGCGGATTTCGGCGCGGTCGGATGCGTCGTCGTCAACGCCTGTGATGCTCAACACCGACTAGATCAACATCACCGCCGCGTGATTTTGGGCTTGGGGAGGGCTGAACGGCTCGACCCGAGCCTTCTCCGTATCGCACGATTGATCGCGCACCACTGTGTTTGAGCCTGTTCAATGATCTAACCGAGTGAGACGATTGCGGTATTCGGAACGACGACCTTCAGCCGTTACAGTTGCTTTCGTTTCGTCTGCCCTCGCCCATCCGCTCGCGGACGCTCCCCGTATGAGAAGTGGACCGAAGCGCCCAAAGACTTCGCCACTCGGAGGATTCATGACCACGACCCCGAGCACGGCCTCGACAGCGGCAACAACCCAGCGCAACAAGTGGAGCGGTGCAATCGCGGGTGGGCTTGCGACACTGGTTAGTCTAGCCGTCGTCGTTCTGCTGAAGGAGATCACCGGCATCGTTTCGATTCTAGACGCGCTGGCCGAAGTCATCCTCTCCTTGATCCCGATCGGAATCTTTTCGGCACTGATCGGCATCTTTGGAACGGCGTCCAAAGCCTGGCTCTTCTCCGGGATCGTCGCAACCCTGACGGCAATCGGAGCCGGGGGCGGATGGCTCTTCGCGACACCCGACGGAAGCTCATTGCGGCCGAATTGGCGCACGTCAGTCTCCTTCAGCACGATCGCGCTGGCAGCGACGGCGATCTTTATGATCTGGGCGGTCGACCTTCGCGTCGGCAATGTCGTCACCTATTCGCAGCTGGCGAAGATACTCGCCTGCGTGGCGGTGGCGGCGTGCGCTTTTGGTGTGGTCCTGTGGCTCACGCTGGCATGGTTGAGCCACGACGTGGCGTCCGCGTTGACCGATCAACCACCGATCGACAGCTCGCGTCGACGATTGCTCGAACGTGCAGGACTCGGACTGGCAGGGGTCGTCTCGTTGGTCATCCTGGGGCGCGAGGTGACAAAGGTCCGCTCCGGCGAGGCGGTCGTCGCGTCGGGCGGCAAGATGCCCGATCCGATCACGCCAAACGACGAGTTCTACGTGGTCTCCAAGAACTTCCTCGATCCACGAGTCGACACGGGCGACCCGAACTGGACGATCCGCGTCGAAGGTAACGTGCAAACTCCGCGTTCCTTCAGTGAGTCCGATCTGATGCAGTTGGCAGGTCCCGATTTCGTCTCCACGTTGACCTGCATCAGCAACCCGATTGGTGGTCCACTGATCTCGACCGCTACCTGGACGGGCGCTCCACTCATGCGGGTGTTGGATGCCTGCGGGCTCGACCCGAACGCGGTAACCGTCGTCTTTCACGGCAAAGACGGCTACTCCGACTCGTTGCCGCTCGAAAAGGCGATCGCACCGACCACAACGCTGGTCTGGGCCATGAACGGCGAGCCGCTGCCGCGCCGGCACGGCTTCCCGGCCCGCGTGATCGTGCCTGGCCGCTACGGGATCAAGAACGTCAAGTGGCTGGAGCGGATCGAGGTTATCGCGAGCGAATACAAGGGCTATTGGCAGCAAAAGGGGTGGACCAACGTCGGCCAGGTCAAGACAGAAAGTCAAATCCGCCTGCCCGGCGACAAGGCGGTCGTCCATGCCAATGACGCTCAATTGGCAGGGCTCGCATTCGCCGGTAATCGAGGGATCAGCAAGGTCGAGGTGAGCGTCGACGGTGGCCGCACCTGGCAAGTCGCGTCGATCACGGCCAATCCCAGCCCACAAAACCTCAGTTGGGTGCTATGGAACTTGCCCTGGCAGCCGAACGCTGGAACCTACACCCTCCTCGTCAGGGCAACCGATGGGACAGGCGCGTTGCAGACCAGCGATCACGCGTCGACGCTGCCGGACGGGGCCAGCGGCTGGCACCGAATCGTGGTTGGTGTGGTCGGCTAAGCGAACGCTCGGTCTTTACTGTGGACGCGGGCGACGCAACGGCATCAGCACGACAAGCCCGCCAACGAGGACCACGGCGCCGATCACGATCCAGATGCCCTTCCCGTTCATGCCACCACTGCCGCCAAGCAGGTCGGCACCCTGCGCCATCCAAAGGATCCCGAGGAGTGCGAGAACGATTCCGACGACCATTCGAATAATTCGACCGCTCATGGTTGCTCCCTTCGACCGACACGACTCGCACTCGAACTGTTCGCACGGCGGTCGGCCAGTGTTCCACTGATCCTACGACGCGCCATCCCGTCCGGATGGCGCGGTGCTGGTTGGTTGAATCGATAATTGTTCGCGATTTCCGCTCGCGCACGTGTCGAACGCCGCGTGGCATAGGTTCCACAGTGGTTGACAACGTGGGGCTAATGCCGAACTGACAATGTTTGACAATGCGCCTGACACGATCATCTCACGTCGGGCTATGGCCGGCGACCGAGCGACCGGGACGATAGCCTTGGCTCCAACCGTTCGACACTTCGACTGCTTTTGCTAGCCCGTCATATTGGCGTGGGAGTCGAGAAATCGGGTCACCGACTCGAGGAATTCTTCCGGCGTTTCTTCCTGCGGGATGTGTCCACAATTTTCGATCACATCCAGCACAGCAGCAGGAATCGCGCGGGCGGCGCGCACGGATTGCCTTGTCGGAACGATTCGATCGTCGTCTCCGGTGATCATCAGCGTCGGGACGGAGAGGCTGCTGACGCGTTGGCCTAAGCGCGTTCGTCGATTCGCGCACACCACCTCCCACATTCCGGCGGCCCAACCACTGATGCGGAATGGCGCGAGATAGCCTTCCACGACTTCTGGAGTGATGAGTGACGGGTCATGCCATACACGCCGCATGATCAGCTCGGTCAAGCGGGCGGTAACGCGAGCGACGTGCGGACCGAATCGTCGCATCGGCACGGAATCGACGAGCCGATGGATCCAGTCGGGTGGCGGGACGCCGATGTAGATGGCTGGCGCGACGAGCACCAGGGATTGCAGCCGTTCGGGATGCTCCAGGGCCGTCAGTGCCGCCACCGTGCCGCCGGCCGAATGACCCACGAGCACGGCTCGCTCGACGCGGAAGTGGTCGAGAATGTCGATTGTCAGATCTACGCTTCCCTCGAGACTGTAGGGGCTGCGTTTGGTCCAGCGTCGTTGTGCCGGTCGTGAGGTGAAGCCAAACCCGGGCCGGTCGAAGGCGACGACCGTTCCGAAATTGGCAAGTTCGTCGATGACGCGGTGCCAGGTGAAGACGCTGGCGGCGAATCCGTGCAGCAGGAGGATCACTGGCTTGCCGCTTCCGCGTACGAGTGTGCGCACACGGAGCCCATCAATCTCGACGAACTCACTTCCATCGTCCGGCAGTTGATCGTCAGGCGTCGAGTCGAATGTGATGGCGGTCAGACGTGGACGGTGCTTTGTGATCAGAGCCGTGACCGCGAAGATCGCGGCGACCCCAGCGAGTCGCTTGAGTCTCATCGATTCTTCTCCACGCAACTCCAAACGCGGTTGAGCCGACCGACCGCCAGGAATCCGTCCGCCGCGCAGTTGGGACCCTTGACGAAGATGCTCGAACGTGGACGATTGTCGCATGCGACCGACATGCTGACCGTCCATTGGCGTCGCCGGGCGACTCAGTCGCTCAGAGAGGAGCCTGCTATGACAGGCGAGGTGTATCGCATCGGAATCGATCCGAGCAAGACCCTCATTCATGAGGCGGAAACTGGACATAATCGCTGGCACGAAGACATCGCGCCCATCTGTGAGGTGGAGGAGCGGCAGCGGGTCGTCATCGAGACGCGCGATGCGTTCGACGGCCAGCTCAACACATCGTCGACGGATGCCGATGTCGGTGCGTTGAATCTTGGCGTTGTCCATCCATTGACTGGTCCCGTCTACGTCAAGGGAGCCGAACCGGGCGACTTACTCGAGATCAAGCTGCACGACATCGAGTGTGATCCCTGGGAAGCGTGGGGATATACCTGTGAGGTGCCGGGATTCGGCTTCTTGCGCGACGTTTTCCCAGATCCCTACATGGTCCACTGGCACCTCACCGACGAATACGCCGAGTCTCCGCAGCTACCCGGCGTGCGCGTTACATGCGCGCCATTCCCGGGCATCGTCGGTCTGGCTCCGTCGACAGAGCTTCGCGAGGCCACGACCAAGCGCGAGGCGGAGGTCGCCGCACGCGGCGGGATGGCGTTGCCACCCATGACCGAAGATGCCGTGCCTCCGCACGGTCCGATCGCCGAGCAGGGACTCCGAACCATTCCACCGCGAGAGACCGGCGGCAACATGGACATCAAGCAGCTGACGCCGGGAGTCAGCCTGTTTTTGCCGGTCTACGTCGACGGCGCACTCTTCTCGGCCGGCGACGTGCACTTTGCGCAGGGCGACTGCGAAGCATGTGGTACGGCCATCGAGATGCGCTCGGCGCTGGATGTCGAGTTCAAGGTACATAAGGGGGAAGCGCAGAGACGCAATATCCGCAGCGCGCAGTTCATGCGCGGCGAGTATTTCACCATCCCCGAGATGGCCGCGCCGCGACGCTTCTACGCCACGACCGGCATGTCGATCCATGCCGACGGGCGGCAAGAGTCGGAGGATGTCACGCTGGCAGCCCGCAATGCGCTGCTCAGCATGATCGATTACTTGGAGACGCGTGGATTCTCGCGCCAGCAGGGCTACGCGATCTGCAGTGTGGCGGTCGATCTGCGCATCAGCGAGGTGGTTGACGTGCCGAACTTCATCGTATCGGCACTACTGCCGCTGGACATCTTTATGTAGTTGGCCGGTAAGGCCTTGGCGTGAAGGTCTGGCGCGCGCCGCCAGCTCGAGGCGCTGCGCCTGCAGGATCTGGCTGATGAGCAGGACGGCCCAGAGCTGCTGCTGGATGACGACCTCTTTGGCCGACCACAGCAGGTGCAAGCCCAGGTACCGTTTGACCAAATTGGCCGCCAGTTCAAAGTCCCAGCGGCGGGCGTAGTGGCGGTCAATCTCGGACAATGGCAGGGTGCGCGGATCATGCACATTGGCCAGGTAAGTGTGGAGTCGTCCCTGCTGTCGGAAGCGCACCAGACGCACGGCGTGCTTGGCGCGGTCCGCCCGATAGGTACCTAACCAGACGAGCCCGTCCAAGGTCTCATGCTCAAAATAGAAGGTGTGGATGACGTCTTAACTGGTCCGTTGACGCAGACGCGAGACGTACCACCGTCCCTGGTCTGTCAGGTCATCGAACCAGGCGAAGCCGAAGAAGCCCAGAACGCACAGCAGCAGGCTGTGTGACGGGAGCGTGGCCACGATCTCTCGTGCGGTGACTTTCTCATTCTGCTGGGCGTCTGGCCGAAACTGGACCGTCTGCCACTGCTGGCGCCGTACGATCGAACAGGCCGGCCAGCTTGCCGGGCTCCGACTAGCGGAAGAGGTCCCGATCGGCGGACATGACCATGCTCTCGGCCGCGCCGACGTCCGACGGCTCGTAGTCGTAGCCGCGCACGATCGCCACCGGTCGCCGATCCAGCTTGTTCATGACCAATTCGGCGGCAGAGGCGATCTCGTCGGCGATGGCCATCACCGTGGCATGCATCTCATAGCCCTGATCGTCGAACTGGCCACGATAATCGAGGAGCGGATTGATCCCGGCAGAGCCGATGGCGATGTTCATGATGCCGCGGCGCCATGGTCGCCCGAAGGAGTCGGTGATGATGACGGCAGGCGCGAAGCCGACACGCTCGTTAAGTCCCTCGCGGATGCCACGGGCCGACGCATCCGGATCGATCGGCAGCATCGAGACGGCTTTGTGTCCGGCGACGTTCGAGGCGTCGACTCCCGCGTTGGCGCAAACGAAGCCGTGACGTGTTTCGGCGATGATCAGACCGTGATCCATGCGGACGATGCGTGCCGCCTCTTGAAAGACGACCTCGACGTGGCGTGGATCCTTGCCATAGGTCTCGGCCCAGCGCGTCGCTAAATCGGACGCTGTCACGTGGTCGAGCTCGGCCACCTGCCCTTCGGCTTTAGAGACCAGCTTGTGCGTCACGACGACGATGTCGCCCGCCTCGAGCGTGATGCTGCTCTGCGCGAGTCCGGCCATGATGAGGTCGATCGGATCGTCCCCAGCCTGGACTTCGGGGATGCCGTCGACTCCGAGAATGCGAACTTCCCCCGCCATGTCCTGTTTCGCTCCTTGCTGGGTCGACGCCTCACTTCGTATCCCATATCTGGGAGAGTTCCGAAGCGCCGCCGCGATTCCTAATCGGAAAGCTGGCTGGTCAGAATCCGTTCGTGACGACGTTGTCGATGGACATATAGAGCGTGACGCGCGTGTCCTTGCGGAAACCATCCAACATTTCGTCCGCCTTTGGCTGCCCATGATAACGCACCGCAAGGCTATGGATATCCTTGAGTGCCTGAACCCGATCCTCGTTCAGCTCGACGTGTCCCGTGATGGTCACGAACCGATAATCATCCTCGACGCAGATCGACATGCGCGCGTCGCGCCGCAGGTTGCCCGCTTTGACTCGTCCTTCAGCCGTGTTCATCATGATGCGGTCACCCTGCAGCTCGTACCACATGACGGTCTGCTGTGGGGCACCGCTGGCGCTGATCGTCGCCAGGACGGCAAAGCGTTTCTCGTTGAGGAAATCGCGTACCTTCGCGTCGAGCACAGACAATCCTTTCCGAATCCGTCACGCGCGCTCACAGCTGGCGCCCGGACTTCCAAACGGTAACACGGGTGCGTGAATTCCGGGACGGGCGAATGGGTAAGGCCGTCATCCGGCGCAAAGAGAGACGGTCTTGGGCTGGATGATCTCATTCCCGGATACCTTGTGATCAGGGGATTCATTAGCAACATTCATGCGCAAACAGGAGAGAGAGTTCGCTACAATTCGCCCACGCGCGAAGAGGACTCCCGAACACGATGAGGCGAAATCATCGCGGCTTCGCCATACCGCGCGCGGAAAGGAGTCGGGACGCTCGATCATTCAGCGTGACCGCCGTAACGTCGTCGTTTCATCAAGGAGCAGCATCATGTACGGAACCGTAGCTCGAATGCACGCCAAACCCGGACATGAAGAGGCCATGCTGGATCTTCAACGGGATTGGGATGAGAACCGTAAACCGAAGGTGAATGGTGCGATCGCTTCGTTGGTTTTTCGATCCGACAGCGATCCGAACGAATTCACCGTCATAGCGATCTTTCGCGATCGCGCGGCCTACGAGGCAAACGCCAAAGACCCAGATCAAGATGCCTGGTATCGGAAGCTGCGTTCGCATCTGACAGAGGACCCGGATTGGCACGACGGAGAGGTCGTCTCATCCTCGATGGACTGACATCTCACGACGAGATCCGATCGCGTTACCACGTCGAGCCGGGAGATGACGGTCCTTGACCGGCCTCGTCTTCCGGCTCCCAATCGCGATAGTAGAGCTGGAAGTGGGCCGCGGATTGCAGCTCCGGCTGTTCGGCCGGCCCGGCAACGCGGTCGGTGAGCGCGGCATACCCGCCCCGGTAAAAAAGGAGCGGGGCGGCGGTCGGGTCGTCGAGACGCAGGCCGACCACGCGCGCGATTACTACGAGATGATCACCGCCCTCGACGTGCTCGGAGACGCGGCAGCTCAATGCTCCCATCGACCCAGCCAGATACGGGACACCGGCCCACTCTTCGAACTGGTGCTCAGGCGGCTGGGGGGAACGCCAGGAACGCGCGAAGTAACGTGACATGGGTGCCTGGCGCTCGCTCAGGAGATTGATGCCGAAGCGTCCCGACGATTCGATGTACGTCTTCATGCGCGCTCGTCGGTCCAGACAGATGAGGATCAACGGCGGATTGAGTGAGACCGACACCACCGCGTTGGCGGTCATGCCGTGGATGCCATCCTCGGTGCGGGTGGTGATGATGGTGACGCCGGTCGCCAGATGTCCGAGCGTTCGCCGATAAGCGAGCCCATCAAACTCGTGCTCGTGAAGGCGACCTGTTCCAGGGAAGCGCTGGTTCTGCGACATGAATGCTCGATCCGCCTGATTGGCCGCCTAACGATCCTGGATCGCTCCGGATTACCCGTTTCCCGCTTCGTTCGAACCGCGTGGAGCGACTATCGCAAGAATACTATCTCAGGATGACCCTTCAAGCCGTACACCCGTCACGTTTTTTGGATGGGCACAGGCGCTGTCTCGACCTAGAATGGATCTGAACACACTCGCACGCACCGGCGTAGAGTGGTGAGGAGGCCAAGGTGAGCTCATTCAGAACCATTCTCGTGCCGCATGATGGGTCGGCGCTGGCCGACTCCGCGCTTCCTTTCGCCGAGGCTCTTGCTCGCGCGACTGGCGCCACTATCGAGCTGCTGCGAGTCCTTGAAGAGTTGCGGCCAATCTACGACACCGCTGGGCATCAGCTGATCTGGATCGATCCGTCGGCTCCTCGTGCCGAGCTCGCCTCGCCGCAGCTGCTGGGTAAGCCCGCGGAGCGGCTTGCGAGTAACGGGATACCGACCAAGACGGTCGTTCGGGTTGGCGATCCGCGCGCCGAGATTCTGGCGGAAGCGAAGACGCTCGATCGTCCGCTGATCCTGATCGCCAGTCATGGGCGAGGTGGGTTGTCGCGCTTGGTCATGGGGAGTGTCGCAACTCGGGTGCTGCAGATGTCCCATTGCCCGGTCATGTTGGTCAAGGCCAGCGAAGTGGACGAGCAACCGAATCAGGTCGCATTGCACCGCATCACCGTGCCGCTCGACGGATCCGACCTGGCCGAAATGGCGCTGCCATACGCAATGGAGCTGGCTCATGCGCTGAGCGCACGCGTGCATCTGGTGCGGGTCGCCGAAACCTACCGGGATGAGGTCCCCGAGACACCCTCGCACATCTTCACCTCTCCGTCGTACAAAGCGATGCTGGAGCAATTCGATCAGCTGGAGGGTGAGGCGCAGCGCTACCTCGACGAGGTAGCGACGCGCTTGGGAAACAATTCCGTGGACGTTACCTGGGAGGTCATGAGCGGTGACCCCTGGCGACAACTCTTGCGCTACGTCGAGCGGGACGACCCAGACCTTATCGTCATGACCACGCACGGACGCGGTGGCCTGGCCCGCTGGTTCTACGGTAGTGTGTCGGACCGGCTGCTGACAGCCGCCGAGACGCCGCTCCTCATCATTCGATCGGCAACGCCGGAGGGTGAACCACATCCCCATAATGATTGAAGCTGGTCGTCCCGATTGCCGAACGGACCGCTCTTCGTCCATCCTTCTGCCGGAACGCTGGTAGCAGAAGGGTCTGGGTGTGGCGAGGTCGGTGATCGAAGAGACTGGAGACAAGGTCTCGGTCGCGGCGCGCGGCGCGACCATCAAATCGAGTTTCGTTCGGTCGGCACCGCTGATCGTCGCCATTCTGGCAGTCGTGGTATTCGCCAGCCTCTGCTTCTATCACTATCGACTACCCGGCCTCTATTACGACGAAGCTTTCGACGTCGTGCCGAGCATGCAGATCCTTCATGGGGATCAGGTGCAGCTCGCGCGTGGTGTAGGCGTGCATCTCTTCGGGCATGACTTCCCGGTCATGACCGGCGACTACTGGGGCTCCGTCAGCACCTACGCTGTCCTGCCCCTCTTCTGGATCTTCGGGCCGGGTGTCCTGGCGGTGCGGCTCTGGCCGATACTGGCCGGAATGGCGGCGGTTCTGCTGACCTACTTCGTCGGCAAACGTCTCTATGGTCGCTGGCCGGGTGCGTTGGCCGCGGCGTTGCTCGCCATCTTTCCGTCATTCATTTTCTGGACGCGCGTCGGCATCTACGTCATCTCGCACATCGTGGCGGTGACGCTCGGAATCCTCCTCTCCTTCCTCCGCTGGCGCGATACCGGTCACCGGCGCTGGCTTTTCCTGGCGACGTTTCTGGCTGGCATCGGCCTCTGGACCAAGCTCCTCTTCCTCTGGTTTCTGATCGCCGTCCCTGCCGCCTACGTCCTGCTCCTGCTGGCTGACCTGGTGAGTGAGGACCGCGTCGCGAGCGGCGACGTGCGAGGGATGGTCCGGCGATCCCGGGTCCGCTTTCGTCAGGATGTGCCCTTAAATGGATTGCCCGATCTGACTGCCGCCCTGGCTGGGTTCCTGATCGGCGCGTTCCCAGTCATCTACTACAACTTAATCAGCCGGGGCAGCTACCTGGTGCTGCGCTCCAACCTCTTCCATACAGAGAACGGAGTCAACAACTTCGCCATTGGGTCGAACGTCAGGATCGAGGCGGACGCCGTTCGCGTGCTGCTGGACGGTGGCTACTTCTGGTTTCTGGGAGGCATCTATACCAATCCGATCTACCCATGGGTGACGGCGCTGAGCACGGTTGGGTTGCTGGCGATGGTCCATCAGGTGGAGTGGATGCGTCCGTATCGCCGAGCGACGGTTTTTCTTGCGGCCTTCGCGCTGGTGGTCTTTGTACTGAGCTGCTTTACCGTGTCGATTCTCGGAGCGACGCACCTGCTGATCCTGCTGCCAATCCCGCAACTCTTTGTCGCCGCCTTCGCACTCTTTGCCGCACGTTGGCTCTGGGCTCGAGCAGGCGTGGTGAGGCCTGACCTGGCGCTGCCAGCGGCGGCGCTCGCGGTTGTGCTGCTCGTCGTCCCGTTGGCGACGAAAGACGTCTGGGTTGACGTCAGATATCACGAGGCACTGGCGCGAACTGGCGGATATAGCGGCTTCTCCAGTGCCATCTATTCGCTGGCGGATTACCTCGACCAACACCACATGGATCGTCCGTATGCGCTCGATTGGGGCTTCAAATACAACGTGATGATCTTGACGCAGGGGAGAGTGGAACCGCTCGAGATCTACGGCAGCACCTACGATCCTGGACCAGACTTCGAAGCGGCGCTGCGGGCGGCGCTGGCGACGTCGAATCCCGTCTTCATCGCCCATACGGAAGAGGGGAGTGCCTATCCGCGGTTGGACGCGTTCAGACGCATCGCGGCCCAGCAAGGTAAGACGGTGACACTGGAGCAAACCTTCAGTCAGCTCGACGGCAAGCCGGTCTATTACCTGTTCACGGTGGGGAGTCCGTAGAGGACGGTAGGCCGAACAACGGGGCGGGTCTACGAGGCAAGAGAGGGCGACCACGGAGGGTCGCCCACCTCGACTCAAAGCTCGATCGTGATCCCCGGCGCGGCCACATCGATCGGCCCCGAAAAAACCTCCGCGGCCTGTTTCCTGCCAATGTCGGCGTCCTCCGGCAACGAGAAGTGGGTCAGCATGAGACGCTTGACGCCCGCGTCGCGCGCCAGTTTGGCCGCCTCGACCGGCGTCGACGTCCCACGATCTTCCGACTCCACGAAGGAACCAATCCGCGACATGGACTCGGCGATGAGGAGATCCGCACCCCTGGCCAGTTCGACCAGATCGCTGGCGCGACCGGTGTCGGCCGTGTACGTGACTACCGACGACGGCAAATCACAGCGAATCGCCCAGCACGGGATGAAATGCTTGGTCTGTCGAAACGTGAGCGTCGCACCTGAGATCTCGAGCGGCTGACCGGGGTCGAATTCCGCAACGGAACAGACGTCTCCGAAGAATCGCTCGACCTGATCGGGCCGCCCGAGCGTCGCCAGCGTGTGTCTGATAGTGTTGGAGCCGTCTGGCGGAAGCCAGACCGGTATCGGCCGTTCAAGCTGCCGCGGATGGTTCATCCACCCCCACCAGAGCGCGATCAGATCGAGCATGTGATCGATGTGCATGTGCGAGATGACGATGCCGTCGAGTCTTCCATTTCGGTGTGGCGCAGCAGTTCGATGAGCGTTCCCGGACCCAGGTCGAGCACGATGCGCGCCTCATCGGCATCGATCAAATAGCCGGAACATCCTTGTCCCGCATTGGGATTGGCGGATGAACCACCCAACGCGATCACCTTTGGCATAGCTTCCCCTTCAATGTACAGCGCGATGATACACGTCCACGAGTACGTCTCATGCGAGCAGAAAGACTGGCCCTTGACTCTCCTGTTGCAGGAGGGTTTAGGGTGAAGTCAACGAATTCGGAAATGGCCTTCGCGGGAGTGACGAAGTTCAATGTTCAGAATTGGTGATTTCTCACGGCTTACCCAGGTGACGGTGAAGGCGCTCCGCCATTACGACAGCCTCGGGCTGCTCAAACCAGCGCACATCGACTCCGAGAGCGGCTACCGCTATTACAGCGGCTCGCAGCTCCCGAGATTGAACCGCATTGTGGCGCTGAAGGACCTCGGTTTCTCGTTGGAACAGATCGGGCAACTGCTAGATGCCGATCTGTCGTCCGAACAGCTCCGCGTCATGCTGCAGGCGAAACAGGACGAGGTGCGCGAGCAGATCGAGGCGGAGCAAACGCGTCTGTTGCGTATTGAAGCGCGGTTGCAGCAGATCGCGACAGGAGCGATCGGCGCGAACTACGACGTGGTGCTGAAGACTGTGGATGCGCAGTCAGTGGCGTCGCTGCGTGGACTGATTCCGACGCGCAACGCCATAGGGCAGCTCTTTCGCGAGCTGAGCACGTACCAGCAGAAGCACCAGATCCATGCTTCGAGGTGGGCGACGATCTGGCACGAAACCGAGTTCCATGAAAGCGGGATCGATGCCGAAGCGACCATCGCCACGGACGATCCGGTTCCGGCCGAGGGTCGAGTCGTCGGCCGCGTGCTGCCGGCCGTCGAGCACATGGCGACGGTCATCCATCACGGCTCCACGTCGAACATTGGAGATGGCTGCCAGGCGCTGCTCAGGTGGATCGAGGCAAACGGCTATCAGCTGGACGGTCCCGAACGGGTCGTGCTGCTGCAACGCGGTGGTGCCGATTGGTCCAACACCGTGGCTGAGCTGCAATACCCGGTCACGCCACGCGACTGATCGAACGCGAAGTACAGAAAGGGAACCAATCATGACTGAACGACAGCAACGTCCGTACAACAAGCCCGGCACCCAGCGACTGATGCGCCTAATCAACGTGCCCATGCGGATAGCGCTGCGCCTGCCGTTTCCCACGCCGCTCAACAAGCAGCTGATGCTCCTCTCATTCACGGGTCGCAGGAGCGGCAAGGCCTACAAGCAGCCAGTCAGCTACATCCCGGACGATGGCACGCTGCTGACGCCAGGCGGCGGAAAGTGGAAGCTCAACCTGCGTGAGGACACGTCGATCGCCGTCTGGCTGCGTGGGCAAAAGGTGATGGCGCGTCCCGAGTTCGTGCGCGACGCGGACCAAGTCGAGCGATCTGCTGAAGAAGATGGCGGCTGCCAACCCACGCGTCGCGTCCTTCGTGCCGGTGATCGAATCCAACGGTGAGGTTGACCGCGACAAGCTCGACAACGCCATTCAGTACGGCTTCTGCGTGATTCGCTGGCATGTCGAGGGCGTGGCGTTGCGCCAGATGCCCCAGGCGATGCAACGCTCATGACCCGGGCCCGACGAGAAAGGAGACTGAACCAATGAAACTGGCACTTCATATCAACGACTTTGCATGGCCTGTTGAGACGCAGAAGATCGGTTCGATCATCACCGAGATATCGCGGGCGGCGGAAGAGGCCGGATTCGATTCGATCGCGGTGATGGATCACGTCTGGCAGCATCCGATGATGGGTGGACCGGAAAAGCCAGTACTCGAGAGCTACGCGACGCTCTCGTATATCGCGGCCAAGACTGATCGGGTGAAGCTGCTCGCGCTGGCCACTCCGGCCAGCTACCGCTATCCCGGAATGCTTGCCAAAACGGTGACCACGCTCGACGTCCTCTCGGGTGGCCGAGCGGGACTCGGCATCGGCGCGGGCGACTTCGAGGAGGAAGCTCACGGCCTCGGGATACCGTACCCGTCAACACCCGAACGCTTCGATCTACTTGAAGAGACGATCCGGGTCTGCCTGCGCATGTGGAGCGGAGAACAGGGTGACGAGCGTCCGTTCGATGGCAAGTACGGGAGGTTGGAGCGACCGCTAAACCTGCCGCAGAGCCTCACGCGGCCACATCCGCCCATCCTGATCGCCGGGAGCGGCAAGCGGCGCACGCTGCCGTTGGTGGCGCGGTACGGAGATGCCTGCAACGTTCGTCCCGGTCCCGACATCCCGCAGACGTTGGAGCGCCTGCGCCAGCTGTGCGAGCACGAAGGTCGGGATTACGACGCGATCGAGAAGACATGTCCGTGGTACTTCGACGTTGGCGAGAACGGCTCGAACGTTCAGGCGTTGCTCGATCAGCTGCGAGGTTTCGCCGACATGGGCATTCAGAAGGTCTATGGTCGCGTCGTCGGTGACCACACTATTACCCCGATCGAAATCATTGGCCGCGAGGTCATCCCCGCCATTGCGCAGCTATGAGAGCCTAGAGCATTTTTCAGAGCGGTCGCACATGGACAAGGGCTAGGGAGTGCTGTTAAAGGGCGTCATAAATGTCGCCCAGCTGCTGGTCCATTGGGCAATCCTTCTGCAACCTGCTCTAATGGACGAGCGAACGCGTCGGCATGGTTGGCGAGGAGCTCATCGACGTGACGACGCCGATCGTGGCGCGTGGCGGACAACTGGACTCTCCCAGTCGGCGGCTACTGGCCCGACAACGGAAGGTGCGCGAGACTGGCATCTCGGCGCTGTTCTTGCTGGTTCGTTCCGCGAGGCCGCGACGACACAATCGCTGAGCGGTCCGTGAAACGGAATCGTCTTCAAGCTGGAAGGCTCATACATGCCAGATACTCATCCCTTTCGCTTCGGCGCGGTCACCTCGCAGATTCGAACGAAACAGGTGCTGCAGGAGACGGCGCGGCAGCTGGAAGATTCCGGCTTCTCCACCATGCTGCTGACCGATCATCTGGGCGAGGATCGACTGACGGCCATCCCGGCGCTGGTGTGCGCCGCGGACGCGACCACCACACTGCGCGTCGGATCGATCGTCCTGAACAACGATCTGCGGCATCCGGCTGTGCTGGCGGGCGAGATCGCGACGGTCGACGTCGTGACGGACGGTCGCTTCGAGCTCGGGATCGGTGCGGGCTGGGAGAAAGAGGATTACGATCGCGCCGGGATCCAGCTCGATCCGGCACCAGTGCGCATTCGACGCATGGAAGAGTCGATCAACATCCTCACCGCCTTTTTCGGTGGAGACGTGGTCAACTTCTCGGGCGAGTTCTATACCGTCACCGACATGCCCGCGGTGCCGACGACCCACGCAGAAGCCACGACCGCCAATTCTGGTTGGGGGCGGTGGCAAGCTCGTGCTCGGCGTGGCCGGCCGCTGCGCCGACATCATCGGCGTTCATCTGCCCGCGACGAAAGATGGCACGGGCCAGGATTTCAACTCAGCGACACCGGACGACGTGACAAAGCGGATCAACTGGATCAAGGCGGCGGCTGGCGACCGCATGTCCTCGATCGAGCTGTGCCAGAACGTCTTCGAGGTTACGGTGACGGATGATCGGCGAGACGCCGCCAAGCCGGTGGCCGAGCGGTTCGGCATCAGTGAAGACGTCGTGCTCTCCAGCCCGTACTTCTTGCTGGGAAGCGAAGAGCAGATCGCCGAACAGCTCCATCAGAATCGTGAGCGCTTCGGCATCTCGTACCTCATCCTCCCGATGCGGACCGTCGATGCGATGACACCCATCGTCAAGAAGCTGGCCGGGATCTAGTCGTCGGACAACGCCCGCTCGATAAGCTCGATGGCTGATTGAATAGAGTCCGCGATGCGGTTGCGCTCGCGGACCAATTTGCTCCACCAGAGCATGTGCTCGCCGCTGCCGGGCTCGAGCGACTTGAGCTCTGCTGACTGCGCCAGCGCCGGTATCCAGCGTCCCAGCGCCGTCAGGCCGTAGGTGTCCTGCCCATACCGCCCGACCACGCTGGTCAGCAACGGATTCAGAATCGCTGCCAGCCGCACTTGGTGTGCGTTGAACGTCTCCGCCTGTGCCTCCAACTCCGACGATCTCTCGACCGCTTCGAAGCGTGTTGCTAGTTGGTTGCCACGCTCGAAAAGTCGTGATGTTCGCGACTCGAGCTCTCCGCTCAGATCGATGACGCTTCCCAGCTCAAGCGACTGGTCTGCCTCCTGGCCATATTCGCGCAGCGCCTCACTTACCAGACGGGCTGACTCGCGTAAGTCGAACGGAAGGATCGGTCGCGTCGCCAACTCCCAGGCATAGGCGAGCGTCATCTTCAGATCCTGCGCAAGCACATCCTTGTCGGCTACATCCATCGTGTCGTCGGCGCTTTGATACCAGGGCCCGAGTACGCCGCCATGCCAGCGCTGAACCAGCTCCTCCGGGAAGGAGCTTCGTCCGCTGATGGCCGGGGTGCCGGTGCCGAAGAAGGATTGGTCGCCGGTCTTGGCCAGCCGGTGGGGCGGTGTGGCATAGCCGAGCGCAGCGTTCATGGCGTCGCGATGGAAGGTCCAGAGCTCGGGCGAGAGCGTAGCGCTGTACTGCTCGGCGTACTTCATTCCGGGCGAATCGATGTTGATGTATCCAGCGAGGCGGCGCGTGATCTCATCCCAATAATGGTCGACGAACCAGGTCGAGCCCTCCATGATGCCGTTCTCGTGCGCCTGCCAGAAGGCGACCCAGACGTCGCGACGCAGTTCGTCCCGATGTAGAGCCAGCACCCGTGCCACTTCGAGCGTGACCGCGTTGCCGGTGGCGTTGTCGGTCGCGCCACCGCCCCAGGAATCCATGTGATCGCCGATCAGGATCACCTGCCGTCCGCCCGAATCGAGGATGCCGAACGGCTGATGTAACTCACGCCAGACGCGCTCGGCTTTGGCGACGATGCGTGCTTTGACCGTGCCGGTCTGTGCGAGCTCACGAACCCGAATACCTTCATTACGGGCGATGCCGATGGCCGGCAGATTGGGCATCTGGCTTAAATTGTCGACCGTCGGATTGCCCCAAACCGACTTGACCGTGCCCATGGGGATGGATGGGTTGTCGTCGTCGCCCCAATTGATCAGGATCAGGCCGATGGCGCCGTTGACGGTGGCGATGCGCGTCTTTTCCGGACGCGGTGGAGCGTAGGAGAGCTCGGCCAGCACGATCTTGCCGCGCACGTCGACTCCCTCGTAGTCAGATTCGCCTCCTGCTCCAACGTAGACCAATTCCCCCTCGAGGCCACCTTCCGGTGTACTGGTGCTGTGGGCGAAGGTCATGGCTTCGATCGATCGGGATTCAGGTTCGAGGAGAGTGAGTGCGCCTGGGAGTGGGTAGCTGACCAGACCGGGGAACTCGTCCTGCCGCGCGACGAAGCCGTAGCTCTGAAGCTCGGACGTGAGGTAATCGGCCTGGCGCTTGGCGGCGGGCCAGCCGGAGATGCGCTCCGGTACCTCGCGCGCCATCCATTCCAGATGCTTCCAGGCCAGATCGACTGATGCCTCGTCGAGGATCTGCTGCAGTCGTCCCGAAGTGCTGCTCATGTTAGCCCCTCCGTCATCTGAATCCGTCGGCACGGTTCGAACTGAGCTGAGTCGTGTGCCGGTCAGGACATGATAACCGCAGGGGAGGGAGACTGAGCGTTCGACTTGTTGGGAAAAGAAACCACCCGGTGAGGGCTTTACCGGGTGGAACCAAATCAGATTAGCGGTTCTCGAAAGAACCTGATTGTCAGCTGCTGGCGATTACCAGCGGCTGTAGCTGCGCTGCTCGCGCTGGGACTGGAAGCAGTCCGAGCAATAGACGGGCTTGTCGTTCCGAGGAACGAACGGAACCATCGTCTCTTTACCGCACGCGCTGCAAACGGCCGGGTGCATGGTTCGCTCGGAGCGTCCACCACCGTAGCCGCCGCCGCCGCCGCCGTTCCCGTAGGAAGCGCCGCCGCCGGTCGAATTGCGGCGGGCCTTGTTGGCGCGCCTGCAGGCCGGGCAGCGAGTGGGCTCGTTGGTGAAGCCCTTCTCGGCATAGAATTCCTGCTCGCCAACGGTAAAGACGAAATCTTCGCCGCAGTCGCGACAGGTTATGGTCTTATCTACGAAACTCATCTCGTCGAGTTCTCCTATGTTCCACTCCACCGGTCTGGTGGCTTTCGAAAGGTTGATCTAGGCTCAGGTTTTCTCGGCAAGATGAGTTCGGGGACAGGCCCTCTCTGTCGGACCGGACAATCGCTCGGAAACCTTTGGCCATTGGGTACAGAGCTTACACCAGATTGGTCAATTATGCTAGTGTTGGCCGAAGCCTACTTTCCCTATCCCTTCGGGGTTTTCGGCCCCATTTCGTAGTTTGTGAAGTTGCGCGCCCGTGCGCCTCTATCGCGCATTGCGCCACGTCTTGGCCGCATTCCATTGCGCGGCAACGACATGTACTGAAAGGAAGAGACACGTGATGAATCAGGGAGCCAAGCCGGCACGACGTCCGCGACTGCGCGATCTTGGAATCGAGATCGGCACGATGCCGGTCGGCGCGTTCAACGCCATCACCGACGTACCTGGAGTTCGCGTTGGACACGCCACTGTGGTTCACGGGGATGGGCCGCTCCAGGTTGGTGAGGGGCCGGCGCGCACGGGTGTTACCGCCATCCATCCGCACGAGGGCTCCGTCTTCACGTCCATGGTTCCGGCGGCCATCGCCGTCCTCAACGGTGCGGGAGAGATGACCGGCCGCTCCCAGGTTGACGAATATGGACTGCTTGAGACGCCGATTCTGATCACGAATACGGCGTCAGTTGGACAGGTTCATCGAGGGTGTGTCGAATGGCTCACGCACCATCACCCGGAGCTCGAAAACACCGTCTTCGTTATTCCGGTGGTGGCGGAGACGTTCGACGGTTTCCTAAACGACGTTGCTGGCCAACACGTCACCACCGAGCATGTGTTCGAGGCGATGGACAGTGCCACCACGGGCGAAGTGCAGGAGGGGAACGTCGGCGGTGGCACCGGCATGACGCTCTTCGGGTTCAAGGGCGGGGTCGGCACGTCATCTCGGCTCGTGCGGCTTGATGACCGTGAGTACATCGTCGGCGTTGAAGTACAGGGAAATTTTGGGGCACGAAGCGATCTGCTCGTCGATGGTGTTCCGGTTGGACTCGAAATCACCGACCTGCTGCCGGTTCGATACCAACCCGAACCGAATCGCCCGAGGACAGACGGTTCGATCATCGTGGTGATCGGAACAGACGCGCCCCTTACTGACCGGCAGCTGATGCGCCTTTGCCGTCGCGGCATGCTCGGACTCGGACGCGTCGGCTCGACCGCTCGACAGTCCTCCGGCGACATTCTCATCGCCTTCTCCAACGCGCCGGAAAATCGCTTCGATCGGTTCAATCGAGCTGGCGTGCTCGATTGCCGCCGGGTCAACGACGAGCGGATCAACGATTTCTTTCAGGCGACCATTGAGGCAACCGCCGAAGCAGTCCTCAATGCGATGGTGGCGGCCGAAACGATGGTGGGACGTGATGGCAACACCGCGTATGCGCTGCCGCACGACCGCCTGCGCGAGATCATGCGACGTCATGGGCGCTTGCGAGAATAAGTTAGAGCAGCGTGACGATCATTGGTCATGCGCGCGAGCCTGGGCCGCCTCATGTGCGAGCTGCCATGCGTCTGCGACCGGTCCTAGATGTCGCAACTTGTCTGGGTTGATGATGGAGCGCACCGTCTGAATCTGACCATCTTCGATTTCAAGGACGAAGACGCTGGCGACGCGACCGTCGCGATCACGCGTGATCGCGCCAGGTTGTCCGTTGAAATGGCGGAGCTCCAGCCTGACTCCCGCTCGTGTCATCTGCCCTGACATCCCGACGAAGAGGCGGGCGACTCGTTCTCGACCGACGATCGGCCGACTCCATTGTGGCGCCTTGCCTCCACCGTCACCGTAGACGACCACGTCGGAGGCCAGCATGGAGACGAGTCCATCGAGTTCGCCCTGCGTGACCGCGGCAAAGAAGCGAGAAGCGAGCTCGTCGCGGGTCCGGCGTGATGGCTCGAAGCGCGGCTTCTCCTCCTCGACGTGGCGGCGTGCGCGTGATGCTAGCTGACGACAATTGGCTGGGGTGCGCTCGACGATTCTGCGATCTCGTCATAGCCGAAGGCGAAGACGTCGTGCAGCAAGAAGACGGCGCGCTCGACGGGACTCAGGCGCTCCAGCACCAGCAGAAAGACCATTGAAAGGGAGTCGGCCCGCTCGACCACGCGATCGGGCTCCTCCTCCTCTGTCAGGATCGGCTCAGGCAGCCATTGGCCGGAGTAGGTTTCCCGTCGACGCTGCGCTGAGCGAAGCTGGTCGATGGCCAGTCGCGTCACCACCGCGGAGAGGTACGCCTTTGGAGAGGCGATGTTGGTCCCTTCCGAGCGAGCTCGCTGATAGCGTAAGAAGGCGTCCTGAACCACGTCCTCGGCGTCCGCGACGCTGGAGAGCATGCGGTAAGCGATCGAGAAGAGGAGCGGACGCGGCTCGTTGAATTCGGATGCGGTCGGTTCGGTTTGTGATTCGTTTGCCAAATCGAATCTCCGAATCGTCTGACGTCAACGCTCTTCAGGAACAGGGCGGCTAAAGGCGCACGGCAGTGCGCCCCTACAACCGTGTGAATGTGACAGCGTCCGGGCTTGTATGCCGGTAGGGGCGCACTGCCGTGCGCCCGCGGTCCGCGGATCCCAACCGCGCTGACGAGACGAAGCCATCGCGTACTCCTGTCGTCACGCCGCCTTCGCTGAGGCGTTGCAGTGAGCGCTCGCCGTCTCGTCGCTCAGGCCGAAGCGGAAGCCGTCGCGCCAGGTGCTCCAATTGGGCTGCCAGTCAAGCTCCCGTTTCGCCTTGGCGTTTGATGACCCCTGGATCTTGGTGGTCATCGAGACGCCAACGTCGCCGGCCAGCAGTCGCCCGAGCCAGACCGGCACGTGCATCGGTGGCTTGGCTCCGACGGCCTGCGCCAGATAGGGCAGCCACTCTCGCAGCGGCGCTGGTTCGTCGTCCACGATGTTGTAGACG
This sequence comes from uncultured Chloroflexia bacterium, assembly GCA_963815715.1. Classification (GTDB taxonomy): domain Bacteria; phylum Chloroflexota; class Chloroflexia; order Thermomicrobiales; family Thermomicrobiaceae; genus CALAGB01. Next base: position 229,222 of record CAWFHU010000004.1, read on the forward strand.
CCCAGCTGTCCACGCTCGATGGCGGCGAGGGTGGCCGAGGCGGCGTCATCCACGTGCAGCCAGGACCAGACCGCTCCGCCGTTGCCGACGATCGGCATCTTGCGCTTCTTGACCATCTCGACCAGCGATTCCGATGCGCCTGGCCCATACAGATTGCCATAGCGCAGCACGATCCCTTCCAAGGGCGCTCCCAGGACGGCCGTTTCCAGAAAACGGATCGCGGTCAGGGTCTGTGACTGCTCCTTGGGCGGATTTGGATCCAGAGGATCCTCCTTCGTGTTCAATCGGCGGCGAGTGCGGTCGTTGTTCCAGTTGGTGTAGCTCTGTGCCACGAAGCGCTCGACACCTGAAGCGGACGCGGCCGCTAGCAGATGCTCCGTTCCGCACGTTCGCAGCTCGTTGGTGACCGCAAACCAGCGATCGAAGTGTTTCATGTTCGGCGCGCCTGCCAACGCGGTCATCTCGTGCACGATCACGTCCGGTTCGGCCCGGGCGACCGCTTCGCCGACCTCCGCCCCATCCAAACCGTCCATCATCACCGGTGTAGCGCCCAGCCCGCGCAGCACGTCGAGCTTACCGGCCGAGCGTGATGTGGCCGTGACCTCGTGGCCGTGGGCCACCAGCATCGGAACGAGTCGTCGACCAACCGCGCCGCCAGCCCCTGCAACGAAGATACGCATCGTTTTGCCCCTTTCTCAACGGATCTCATGGAGAGAACAACCTCTCTGTCCATGAGACGAGATAGGGGTCGAGGTTGTGACAGACGTAGCGGGATCAGTTTCGACGGTGGCTGGAACCGATGGTGGGAACGGCCTGGCGCAGGTCCTCAACGGCGCGTTCGACTGCGGCCAGGTCGACGCCGGTCTCGATCCCGAGCCCATGAAGCAGCGCGAGGAGTTTTTCGGTAGCCAGATTGCCGGGCGCTCCCGGTGCGAAGGGGCAGCCGCCCAATCCACCAGCGGCCGAATCAAAGACGGAGATCTCGTAATCCAGCCCGATCATCACGTTGGCGACGGCCAGGCCGTTGGTGTCGTGGAAATGGAGGGCGATGCGATCCAGCCCGATCTCGCGTTGCACTTCAGTGAGCAAACGATCGACTTGAGCAGGCGTGGCCGTGCCGATGGTGTCGGCCAACGAGACCTCGTCGCAGCCCAGCTCGAAGAGTCGCCGCGTCACGTCGACGACCTTGCCTGGGTCGACCGGTCCCGAATAGGGACAGTTGAGGCCTGTGGAGACATATCCCCTGAGATACAGCCCGGCAGAGCGAGCCTTTGACGCGACCGGTGTGAAGCGTTCGAAGGTCTCGTCAATGCTGGCTCGAACGTTGGCCTGGCTGAAGGCCTCCGAGGCAGCGGTGAAGAGGGCGATAGCGTCGCAGCCCGCCTCCAGCGCACGCTCCAGACCGCGCTCGTTGGGGACGAGCACAGGGTAGCGCGTGCCAGGGCGGCGCTCGATGCGTTGCATCACCTCGACGGCGTCAGCCAGTTGAGGGATCGCTTTGGGGCTGACGAAGCTGGTCGCTTCAACCTCTCGCAACCCGGCATTGGCCAGCGCTTCGATGAAGCGGATTTTGGCGTCGATTGGCACCAGGTCCGGCTCGTTCTGCAGACCGTCGCGCGGTCCGACCTCGACGACCCTCACTCGGCGCGGCATTCGCTCGACGAAGCTCACGATGCCTCCTCCGGCACGATCTCGACGAGCAGATCACCGGCATCGACCTGTTCATCCGGGTGGCAGTGAACGGCCTTGACTCGACAGCGCTTCGGCGCCCGCAGCACGATCTCGATCTTCATGGCGCTGAGGATGACCAGCGGCTCGCCGTCGGCAACGATGCCGTCCGGCTGCGCGTCCACACGGATGACCTTGCCCGGCAATGGCGCACGGACGTTGTTGTCGGCCTCGCGCGCGGTGCGGGTCGACTCGGTGGAACGTCGTCCAGCACGTGCGAACCACCGGCCTTCAGCGCTCGTGAGCTCGGTGACACCATCGCCGTCGCGCCAGATCGCGACACGTCCGGCGATCTCTGCAAATTCGACGGTCCAGACGTCGTCAAGCCCTTTGCGCCACTCGAGCGAGGCGCGTTGATCACCAAGGCTTACCTGCCAGTCGCCCGCAACCTGCTCGACCGACGCGACCATCTCCCAATTGCCGTTGGGATCGTGGAACGCAAGTTCGCTTGCGCCACCCATTCGGAAAGGGCCGATCCGTTCCCAGGGGTCGTTGCTCGGTGGGCGCTCCAGCGCCATGGCGACCAGTCCCGCGGCGATGAGCAGAGGAGGCCCATCTTCGGAAGATGGCGCCGGAATCGACTGCGCCGTGCGCGTGTCGTAGCGGCCCGCACGCACGCGTTCGTCCTCGAGGAGCGCGATCAACCAGGGGCGGTTGGTGGCCACTCCCGCGACCGACGCCTGCCAGAGCGCGTCACGCAGTCGATCGATGGCGACGGCGCGTGAATCACCCCAGGCGATGATCTTGGCGATCATGGGGTCATAGCGCTCCGGTATGCGGTCGCCCGCTTGATAGCCAGCGTCGATCCGGACGTTCGGGGCGACAGGCAACGACAGCACGAGGATAGGCCCAGGCGACGGCAGGAAATGTTTCACAGGATCCTCGGCGTAGAGTCGCGCCTCGATGGCGTGCCCATTGGTCCGTTGATCGACCTCGGGCAGCGGCAGGCCATTGGCGATGTCGAGCTGCAGCGCCACCAGATCGATGCCCGTCACCAGCTCGGTGACCGGGTGCTCCACCTGCAGGCGCGGATTGACCTCGATGAAGGCGATCGTGCCGTCGGTGCCGTAGAGGAACTCGACCGTTGCCAGGCTCTTGAGCTTGACGGCTTCGGCCACCTGCACCGCGTAGCCAAAGAGCTTCTGCCGATCGGCGTCGGGCAGATTGGCGGCCGGTGCCTCCTCGATCACCTTCTGGTGGCGCCGCTGCAGCGAGCACTCACGCTCGCCGATGGCGATAGCCCGCTGGCCGTCACCCGCCACCTGCACCTCGATGTGGCGCGCGCCGGGAAGAAAGCGCTCCAGGTAGAGCATCGGCCCGGCACCGGCCGCCTCCGCCTCGCGGCGAGCCGATTCGATGGCGTCGATCAACTCGCCTTGACTGGCCACTGGCCGCAGACTGGCGCCACCACCGCCCAGCACCGCCTTGACCAGCACCGGATAACCGATGCGCTCTGCTTCAGTGCGCCATTCGTCGGGCTCGTCTCCCAGCGTCTCGCTGGCCTGCAACAGCGGCACGCTGGCCGACTCGGCGATGGCGCGCGTGGCGACCTTATCGCCGCAGTGCTCCAGCGTCTCGGCGCTGGGCCCAATGAAGGTGATGCCCGCGTCCGCACAGGCTCGTGCCAGCGCCGGCCGCTCGCTGAGGAAGCCGTAGCCGGGGTGCAGATAGGTGCATCCGGCACGTTTGGCCGCGGCGACGACCGCGTCCGGATCGATCTCGGCACCCGACGGCCCCGCCACCTCGACCAGCCCGATCATGCGGGCGGCGTAGCCGTCACGGTCAGGTACGCCGCAGATCAGCACCGGCTGCAGCCCGCGCAGGCGGCAGGTGGCAGCGATGCGGATGGCGATCTCGGCGCGGTTGGCGATGGCGACGCGAGGTTTCATCAGCCCTGCGTCCAATTCGGCTTGCGCTTCTCCAGGAATGCCGCCATGCCTTCCTGCCCCTCAGTACTCATGCGCCGCTCGGAGAGCGCCTGCACCGTGACGTCGCGTGACGCTTCGAGTGGCAGACCCTCAACGCCATCCAGCAGCCGCTTCACGTCGGCCAGCGCTCCCGGGGCGGCCTGGGCTAGATGCTCGATCAGTTCGTCGATGGCGGCGTCCAACGCCTGCGATTCGACCACCTTCGTCACCAGTCCGATGCGGCGTGCCTCGTGGGCGTCGACCGGCGTGCTTGAGAGCATGAACGCCTGCGTAATTCGCCGTCCGAGCGCGCGCAGGACGAAGGGGCTGATCACGGCAGGGGTCAGTCCGAGCCGCACCTCGCTCAAGGTGAAGCGCGCGTCCATGTCAGCAATGGCGAAATCGGCCGCCGCTACTAGCCCGACACCGCCACCGATTGCGGCTCCATGAGCCCGCACAATGACCGGCTTGGGCGAGTTGGCCATCGTCTCCAACAGTCGTGCTAATAGTTCCGCGTCGGCCGCCAGGATGGCCGGATCGTCCGCTTGACGGAATTCATTCAGATCGGCTCCGGCGCAGAACATCGACCCCGCGCCCGCCATCACGATGCAGCGGACATCTTTCAGGGTGGCAATGTTTTCGATCGCTCCGTGCAGCGCCCGCACCAGATCGCGACTCAGCGCATTGCGCTTGTCCGGCCGGTTGAGAATCAGCCAGCGGGCAGGACCCCGCTGCTCGATACGCAGCTCGTCCATCTATCTCCTCCTAGATTCTCAGCACGCCGTATTCGGTCGCGGGGATCGGGGCGTTCAGAGCGGATTGCAGCGCCAGCCCGAGGACTTGTCGCGTCTGGCGCGGATCGATGATGCCGTCGTCCCACAGCCGCGCGGTGGCGAAGTAGGGGCTGGTCTCGTCGTCGTAGCGTGCCTGCACGTCCCGACGCATCTCTTCGAGCGCCTCGCGGTCGATCGGATGTCCTTGTCGCTCCGCCGCCTGTTCTCGGATCGTCACCAGTACGCCCGCCGCCTGCTCGCCACCCATCACGCCGATGCGCGCCGTCGGCCAGGTGAAGAGGAAGCGCGGGTCGTAGGCGCGGCCGCTCATGGCGTAGTTGCCAGCGCCGAAGGATGCTCCGGTCATCAGGGTGATCTTGGGGACCTGGGCCACGGCGACGGCCGCCACCATCTTTGCGCCGTCGCGTGCGATCCCCTCGTGCTCGTAGCGTCGACCGACGATGAAGCCGGTGATGTTCTGCATAAAAAGGAGCGGGATGCGCTGCTGGTTACACAGCATGACGAAGTGGGCACCCTTGCGCGCCGACTCCGCGAAGAGGACGCCGTTGTTGGCCACGATGCCGACCGGAATGCCGTAGATGTGGCCGAAGCCGCAGATCAGCGACATGCCGTAGTCCGCCTTGAACTCGCGGAAGCGACTGCCGTCGAGCACCCGAGCCAGCACATCGCGTGAGTCGTATGCGTGGCGCACGTCGGGCGGGACGATGCCCAGGATCTCCTCCGGGTCGTACTCTGGTTCTTCGATCGGCTGGCGCTGCCAGGGGAGGGGAGGCGGTGAAGGGCGTGGCGTTGAGAGGATGTCGCGAGCCAGCGCCAGAGCGGCGGGTTCGTCGTCGACGACATAATCGACTACGCCGCTGATGCGGCCATGGACGTCGGCGCCGCCAAGCTCCTCGGCTGTTACCTCTTCACCGGTGGCGGCTTTCACCAGTGGCGGACCACCAAGATAGATGGTGCCGGTGCCCCGCACGATCACGGCTTCGTCGCTCATGGCGGGCACGTAGGCGCCGCCCGCGGTGCAGGGACCGAGGACGGCCGAGACCTGTCGGATTCCCGCGGCGGAAAGCTGCGCCTGGTTGCGGAAAATGCGTCCGAAATGGTCGCGATCCGGAAAGACCTCACTCTGCAATGGCAGGAAAGCACCGCCGGAATCGACCAGGTAGAGGCAGGGTAGGTGGTTCGCGAGGGCGATCTCCTGTGCGCGCAAATGCTTCTTGACCGTGATCGGGAAGTAGGTGCCGCCCTTGACAGTCGGGTCGTTGGCGACGATGACGACCTCATGCCCGCCGACGCGCCCGATGCCGGTCACGATGCCGGCCGCCGGAGCCTCATCGTCATACATGCCTTCGGCGGCCAATGGCGAGAGTTCCAAAAACGGACTGGCCGGGTCGATCACTCGGTCGATGCGCTCGTGCACCGGAAGCTTGCCGCGACCACGCTGCCGCTCGTGTTGCCGTGGTCCGCCCCCTGCGCGGGCACGCGTTAGCCGCTCCTGCAGCTCCTGGATCATGTCGAGGTTGGCCGCGCGGTTGGACTGAAACTCTGAGCTGGATGGGTTGACCCGGCTGACTAAGCGCACCTGCTCACTCCCATGTATGTGAAGAAATCCCGTCCCGTCTCCCGCTCGAAATGTACCACCGGTTTCCGGAGTATCGACGCTGCCGGTACAAATTCCCCATGCGAGACGAACTTCCTCTTGTGTAGAATCCCACGCCACGCCAATCGTATTCGTCATGGGAGACACAGATGGACACGCCGTCGATTTTCGGACAGCACGACGAGGCGACGCTCGAACAGCTCAATCAGGTTGGCGAGCGGGCGCGATTCACCGCTTTGATGGCCGACGGTCATCGCGGCTTCGTCATGCCCATCGGTGGAGTGGCGGCGTACCGGAATCAGGTGAGCGTGGTCGGGGTCGGGTTCGACATCGGCTGCGGCAACTGCGCCATCAAGACTAGCCTGCAGGTCGATCTGGAGGAGCATCCGCCGCTGCACCCGTATTGGGTGAAGATCGCCGACGAGATCGCCAACACCATCTCGTTCGGGATCGGACGCATCAAACCAGTCGCGATGATGCACCGACCGATCATTCTTGTTCGAGTCGGCCCAATTGGGATGCCGTCCCGCTCAGGATAGCGCGGGAAATCTCCGGAATAAGTCCACGGGCAGCTGCAGCTCGGCACGGTCGGTGGTGGAAACCACTACGTCGACGTCTTCGTGGACGAGGAGGGAATGCTCTGGGTCGGCGTCCACTTCGGCAGTCGCGGCCTGGGGCACACCATCGCCTCCGGCTTCCTGGCGCAGGCGCAGGGCGCCCAGTGGAACGAGCGCGTGCCGGAAGCCGAGATCATTCTGGATCTCGATTCCGAGCTGGGCGAGCGCTACTGGGCGGCCATGAACCTGGCCGGTGAGTACGCGCATGTCGGTCGCGAGTACGTGGCGCGCAAGGTCGTGCAGATGATCGGTGGTCATCCGTTGGAGACGGTCCATAACCACCACAATTTCGCCTGGCGCGAGGAGCACTTCGGCGAAGAGGTGATCGTCGTGCGCAAGGGTGCTACACCAGCCTGGCCGGGACAGCAGGGCTTCGTCGGCGGCTCCATGGGTGACGACGCCGTCATTCTGCAGGGGACGGCGCAGCCCGATGACGAGGCGCGCGAGCGTCAGGAAGGTTCGCTCTACTCGACCGTGCATGGCGCAGGGCGGGTCATGTCGCGTACCGCCGCCAAGGGAAAGTGGGGGCGTGAGGGCATGAAGGTCGCGCCGCGCGTCACCCGCGACGACATGCAGAATTGGATTCGGGGCAAGGGAGTCGTGGTGCACGGCGGCGACGTGGACGAGGCGCCGCACTGCTACCGCCGCCTGGACGAGGTGTTGGCTGCGCAGGCCGACACCATCGAGGTGCTGCACACCTTGCGCCCGCTCGTCGTCGTCATGGCTCCGCCCCGCACCAAGGATCCGTACAAGGATTGAAGGCGAGGGTGGGGACCAGATCCTTCTGGCGATGGTCCGCTTTCAGTCATGGGCCGCACGGCAAAGGACGATCACATTCGATACTCGCCTCTCGTCCGCCCTGGGTTGAAAACCCAAGGCTAGCCGAGACGAAGCCCCTGAACGGGCTGAGTGCACGCGCCAGTTCGTAGGGGCGATCCCTCCGTGGTCGCCCTCGGCCGCATGCCGATGACCCTCGCACGCCACGAACGTTCATCGCCAGACGTTCCGCAATTGCGCGGGACAAATGGCCTGGGGCCGTCGGCGGCCACAGGTGCCGCCGCTACGTTTCATCTGGTACATCCAGTCCCTTCAGTGGACTTCGTCTTTGTAGCCCGGCGAGTTTACTCCCGGGCGTGCGTTGATCGGCACGAGTACGGTATCGCGATCTCTCACCACCCCACTACCGTCCTGCTCTCGCTGGCATGGTAGAAAGCGGCCTTGATGATTTCGCTGCCCTTGAGCCACTCCAGGTAGTGCTGCCCGATGTTCCCCATCTCGACTTGCCAACCGTCTGAATTAGACGGCGTGTAGGTCAAACAGCGCCGCTCGAAGCACTGCACCAGCACGTCCTGCTGCACGCCGCCGACCGGCACCGTCACCCAATAGGGCTCGGTGATCGGATAGCCGGTTACCGCGAACGTCGGACTAAACATCGGCGACGTGACGTATTGCCCATCAACGTACATTGGGCCAGACTGGTTCAAGAACGTGGTGAAGACCGAGGCAACGCCGTGGCCGGTCGCGTCGATTGGCGCGCCATAGGTAACGCCGAATTGGGCGGTCGATGGGTCCGCGCCGACTCGGCCGTCTGCCGCCAGTTGCGCGACCACCGTCGCTCCAGTCTGGTTGGGTGGGGCCGTAAGAAGCGGGTCGAGCGCGGCGTAGGCCGGGCCATGGTTGCCGGTATTGGCTGGGTCACCCGCAATCGGAACTTCGGCCGGTCCGCGATAGACGAACGTCTTGTCGCCCGTTTGCTGCATGCCCGAGATCAGTTCCCAGGCGAGCCGTCCCCCGGTGACGTACCAGCCACTGTCGAGTGGCGCCGAAGGATCGTTCACCTCCATGCGCCCTTTGTCGAAGTACTGCACCACGCGTTGGCCGTTGGGCGCGTCCGCATAGGCTTCATAGTGAGGCGACCCGTCCTTCGGTCCCCAGACCCAGCTGCGCTGCACTTGCCCGTGCGAGATCGGGTAGTCGGTCTGGCTGCTCCAGTGGTCGAAGTCGAAGCTCGCGTCGCTGGGAGTGTCCGCGGCCATCGGGATGGTCCAACCATAGTCGAGCAGATCGATGGCGTCCTGATACCAGCGCTCAAACGTCGAGCCGATCAGCACCACGATCAGCTCGCGGCCATCCCGCTTAACCACCTCGATCAGACACAGCCCGGCGTTGTCAGTCCAGCCGGTCTTGCCGCCTACCACCCCGGGATACATCTTCGGTAGTTGATTGAGATGCGTATAGGAATGTCCCTCGCCGCTGTAGCTTTCGGCTCCGAACGGCGCCAGGAACGCAGGCAGCTGAATGGCCGCTCGGGTGATGACGGCTAGATCGTAGGGCGAGGTGTAATGGCCGTCCTCATCCAAACCGTGCGGATTCATGTAGTGGGTGTCTTTCAGGCCGAGGCTGGCCGCCTTCTGGTTCATCCAACCAATAAATCGTGTGCGGGCCGCCGGATCATCGGCGCTGGGACTGCCGCCTACCGCACGAGCGATCGCCATGGCGGCGTCGTTGCCACTCGGCAGGAGTAGCCCATACAGGAGCGTCTGGAGCGTGAGCGTCTCGCCCGCCTTCAACCCGGCGTTGGATTCGCCGACCAGATCCGACTGCTGGATGGTGACCTTCATCGAGAGGTCACCGCGCTCGACTGCCACTAGCGCCGTCATCACTTTGGTCAGGCTGGCCATGGCCGAACGCTGGTGCTCGTTGGAACCCGCGAGTACTTCACCGGTCTGCGCGTCCAAGATGACCCATTCGCGCGCCTGGACGCTCGGCGCCGCAAGAGTCGGTATGGGCAAGGCTGCGAAGATGGCGGACAGCAGGATGGACAGCATCGCGATGCGGCGAATCGGGCTCGGCACGGTTCGTTTGCTCCTTCTCGGATCCGGTTCGGTGCCCTGCAGCCTGCCACAGCGGACGAGTGTGGAGCAAGACGATACCTGTCCAATTCCTCGATTGACCCAATACGTCGAGCAGGCTACGGCGATCAGCTTTATGAGCGCGGATCTCGCAAAGGGGCTCGAGTGTGTCGCGGCAGCCAGGTGGAGGACGCGCGGGCCAGGCTCGGCATCGATTTCAGCCAGCCGAGCCACGTGGTGAACCTGGAGCCGGATTCGTTGCTGGCGCGTGTCTTTGCTCGAACGGAGATCGAGACGAACTCGGACCTCCATCAGGCGTCGAAGGAGCCCGGGCCGGAGATACGAGTTGTGGGTCGCGCCCATCGTGGTTCGCAAGAGATGGCGAGTGTGACCGGCATCTGAGTCGTGATCGCGTCGCTTGTGCCCGACTGAGACGTCCGATCTGAGACAAGTTGGCATAGCGGATATCGCACGGATTCGCGAATTGCCCTTGACACCCGCTTCTGGGGTGGGTAGTAT
>CAWFHU010000005.1:0-180327 GCA_963815715.1 uncultured Chloroflexia bacterium
ACACGTTGGTAGTGGACTCCGCTGTTCCGACTCGCAGTGTGGCTATCGCGCCCTGAATCGTGCGGCGTTCTCGCGCATTCGGGTCTTTGAAACGTTCCTGCATGGGCTGGCGGTCGAAAGTGAGATGCAATTCGAGATGGCGAGCCACCGGCTGCGTCTGAGCGAGATCCCGATCTACGTCTCGTACGACGACGCCGCGCGCCGCAGCCCGGTGAAGCACGGTTTCGGGGTGCTGTACCGGGTCGTGGCTATGACGTTGAGGAAATGGACGGGGCAACGCCGGCGACCGTCCAGCACGGCCCGGCCCGAGCATTCCATCGGCGGAGCGTCCAACTCCACGAGCAACTGAAGCCGATTCGTAGCGGGCGCCTGTTGCCCGGCCGACGTGGCTCCGCTGAGAGATCTTCCTCCCCTCGACATACCAGTCACACCATGCTCCGCTGCGACTGCGTCACCCGATTTCAGTCGGAGGCGCTGATGTTCATCATCTCCCCATCTCGAACCAGCCGCACACAATGAGGAACCGCACGCGGTCGGCCTTCCCTGAGACGGGCGAATCGGCGGCTCGGCGAATGATGCCCTGAACCCGAGCTCAAGCCATTCTTGCGGCCAAACGCGCGAAATCGCTGCAATTTGGCATCGCGGCCAATCGCGATGCCAGACGGCGGTTTTCCGCATGTGGATAGGCATTTTCAAGGACGTTCCGGCGGTCTTTTTTCGAGTTTAGCTGTCAGTTTAGCTGTCAAACGCACAAAAACGCCCCGGCCATCTCGACCGAGGCGTTCGTTTTCCGCGTCTCGATGCGGTTTTCTGTAGTGAGCCGCCAGGGACTCGAACCCCGAACCCGCTGATTAAGAGTCAGCTGCTCTGCCAATTGAGCTAGCGGCCCATGCTGGTCGCCCTGAGAATCTCCGCCGCCATTGATGACGTTCTCAAGTGATTGGTCATCGCGAGAACGACGCGGCTCCCAAAGCCGAACCGTCCGCGATTCTACCATAGCGTCGCGGCGATGGGCTAGGAACCGTGCTCCCTCACCGAACGTGTTACCGAAGCGGCTACGGTTCCCACAAATCCGAATGTTACCGGGAGGTGGACTGTTCGGCCAGCGTTGATCGGGGCGTGCCATTTGCTGAGACGCTGCAATTGGCTATCATCGGTATGGTCAAGAACGCGCGATTCATCAGTCGCCAATCATCAGGCAATCCCTGGATATACTTGAGTATGAGCTACCAACCTGCCAATCCGGTCATCGTTCAAAGCGATAAATCGATCCTGCTCGAGGTCGATAATCCGCTCTACGACGTAGCGCGCGACGCCCTGGCTCGATTCGCCGAGCTTGAGAAGAGCCCCGAGCACATCCACACGTATCGCATCACGCCCCTCTCGCTCTGGAACGCTGCCGCTGCCGGAGAGAGCGCCGCGTCGATCATCGATTCGCTGGTACGCTTCGGGAAGTACGATCTGCCGGAGAACGTCCGCGTGGACATCGCCGACTACGTCAGTCGGTTCGGTCGAGTCAAAATCGAGCGAGACGGCGATCAGCTTCGTCTGATATCCACCGACCAATCACTGTTGGTCGAGATCGCGCACCACCGTCGTCTGGCGCCGCTCATCAGCGAAACTGCGCAAGACGGTAGCCTCATTGTCGATCCCGCACATCGGGGCCATTTGAAACAGGCGCTGGTGCAATTTGGCTACCCGGCGGAGGATCTGGCCGGCTACGTTCCCGGAGCTCCACTCGACGTCGCACTTCGCGAATTCACCTCAAACGACGGCGTCCCGTTCACACTGCGTGACTACCAATCCGATGCCGTGGCCGCGTTTCACGCATCCGGGGCGGCTCAAGGCGGCAGTGGTGTGATCGTGCTGCCATGCGGCGCGGGCAAGACCATTATCGGTCTGGGTGCCATGGCCGCGTTACAGTGCCAGACGCTGATCCTGACGCCGTCGATCGTGGCCGCACGGCAATGGATCGATGAGATCGTCGACAAGACCGACGTCCCGGCCGACTTCATTGGTGAGTACAGTGGGGAGCGCAAGGAGATCCGGCCCATCACCGTCACGACCTATCAAGTCCTCACCTATCGTCCCAATCGTACGTCAGATTTCCCGCACTTCGGTCTCTTCAACGAGCGGGACTGGGGCCTGATCATCTATGACGAGGTCCATCTGCTGCCGGCCCCGGTCTTCCGTGTGACGGCGGAGATCCAGGCTCGCCGCCGTCTCGGTCTGACCGCCACACTTGTGCGCGAGGATCGGAACGAATCGGACGTCTTCTCCCTTATCGGTCCAAAGAAATACGACGTTCCCTGGAAAGATCTGGAACGTCAGGGCTGGATCGCCGCGGCGGAGTGCCATGAGATCCGCGTCAAGATGACTGAGTCCCGGCGCATGGAGTACGCATTGGCGGATGAACGTGAGCGCTACCGCATCGCCGCCGAGGATCCAGCTAAGTTCGACATTCTCGATGAGCTTTTGGAAAAACACACCGATGACCCTGTGCTCGTGATTGGCCAATATCTGGACCAGTTAGATGAAGCCGCGGAACGGTATGGTGCGCCGCTGATCGTCGGCAAGACGCCAACGCTGGAACGCCAGCGGCTCTTCGATCAGTTCCGCCAGGGTGAGATTCGCCTCCTGATCGTCTCCAAAGTGGCCAATTTCTCGATCGACCTCCCAGACGCCAGCGTCGCTATCCAGATTTCGGGCACGTTCGGATCGCGCCAGGAGGAGGCACAACGCCTTGGGCGTATCTTGCGACCAAAGGCGGGTGGGGAAATCGCGCACTTCTACTCGCTGGTCACACGCGACTCGCGCGACCAGGAGTTTGCCGCGAACCGCCAGAAGTTCTTGACCGAGCAGGGCTACCGCTACGAAATCCTGTATGACGAGGAGATCCGCGAATATGAGCCGAAGCGCTTTGCCGTGTCACGGAGCAATGGCGCGTCGAATGGCCATGAGCAAAATGGGAGCAGGTCCGGTCAATGACGGACCCAGCCGGCCTGTTCCGCTTCAAGCTTGAAGAAGGGGACGTCCGCCTGCTTTGCGGTCCGGCGCGCTTCGCGCGGGCGGCCGAACTCCAGGAAGCCGGGCACGTCATCGTCGCGGGGATCGAGGAGGGCGCGTTGCGCGGCATCGTCCGCGGCACCTGGCAACGACAGGATGACGTGCGAATCTCCATACGCGGCAGTGATCTCGTGCCCCTTTGCACCTGTCGATCTGGTGGGTTCTGTCGCCACGCTGGAGCCTTGCTGCTGCATTGGCTCCGACGCCAGGATGCGTTTTCTTATGTCAACTTTGAGCGCCTGATCGCCGTCTCCAACGAGGCACCTGACGACGTGCCGGTCCAATTCGAATCTCCAATCGACGAGCTCGCAGAGATTCTGCATGGAATCGTCATGACGGACCTACGCGCCATCGTGAAAGCTCGCGGATTTCGCTTCAAGGCCTCAACAAAAGCGGAGATGGTCGAAAAGCTGTCGAAAGCACTGGCGGATCCGGCGTCGAACGATGAGGCGCTCGCTGACCTGGGTCCAGAAGACACCCGACTGCTGGCCGCGGTCCATCTGACCAACGCAACGAGCCCCAATACGACCGGCATGATTCGGAGGGTCTTTGAGTCGACTGGCGGAGGAGACCTCCCCGCGGAGATCGACTCCTATCAGGATCGTGGGCTCATCTTCGTTTCGCAGGCGTGGGATTCGCCAAACGATGCGTATCAGATAGTCGTTCCTCGCGCGATCGCAGCGTGTCTCCCGACGCTCACCGGGATCGTCGCTCCAGCCGGACCGGAGCACATTTCCGACATCTCAAGTGGGCGTGACTGGATGAGTGGTCTGATCCTGACGCTGGCCCACGCCGCGTCCGAGGGCAAACTTCACCGGCGCACGCAGTCGAAAACGTCGAAGGTCTCAGCGCCCATCTACACATGGGGGCACGGGGTCTGGACTTATACGCTCCTGGAACCCGATCAGAGCGGCCCCACTTCGGCCGCCACGGCCAGGGAGATGAAGCTCATCCCAACACCTCCGCTGGTGGAGCAGGAAAGTCTCGTTCGGCTTCACAATCAGACGGGACGGCCGCTCGAGGCTATCGAGTTCAGCGTGCGCACGTTGGTCGCCTGTGGGGTGCTCCGCCTTGGTAACCGTTTCGAACTGAACAATTCGAGGCTGGTTGAGCTGCTCTCTATGGCGGAATCCCAGCGCCGTACGTATCTCGCGCAGCTGTGGCATTCGGTTGGTTCATGGATGGATCTTGCGCTGTTGATCGGAGAATGGGGACCGATCGATATTGGCGGCGCTTCGAACTCCATCGGGTACAGCTGGGCGGCGAAGCAAACGCAGATGACCGTTCTTCGGCAGTTGCTGATTCGACTGCTTGCTTGCCTGTCACCCGATGAGTGGTATCGCGTCGAGGACGTGGTGAGCAAGGCTCGTCACTTGGTCCAGATTCTTCTGCCCAGCTTTGCCCCGCGACAAAATCAAGCTCAACTGCATGGAAGACCGCAATTGTGGGTGGCGGAGAAGTCAACGCCTGACACCCTCATCGATATCAATTCGGTGGAGGGCTGGACGCTCATCGTTAACCAGTTCGTGCTCGGCCTGCTCGTGGGTCCGATCTTCTGGATGGGGCTGATCGACGTCGCTCGAGACGCGGACAGCGCCCCCGTCATGCGGATGCGGCCGGAGGCCGGCACGTTGATCGGACGGTCGTTCGCGATAGATGATCAGCAGACTCGACCGGGACTCCATTTCGGCGATGACATGACATTGATCCTCCCATTCGGTTCGTCCGATTCTGAGCTGTACGCTCGCATGACGTCCATTGGTCAGATCGAAGACGTCGGCTCGGACGGTGTGCATTACCGGCTATCGATTCCGGGACTGCAGCGAGCGTTCCGGAATGGGGAAACGGCGCAAGACCTGCTCCGCTTCTTTGAAGTGCACGCAGCTGAGCCCATCCCGCAGTCCTTCCGCCAGCAGATCGAGCAAATTTGGTCTCAGTATGGACGGGTGCGGCTCTACGACGACGTGTGCCTCATCGAACTGGCTGACGACCTCCTCTTGCCGGAGCTCTCGGCCGCGACGTCACTCGCTCGTCATGTGGTGCACCAGTTCTCTCCGCGCTTGATTGTCGTCGAATCCGCCGCCGTCGACGACTTGAGCGCGGAGTTGTCGCGGCTCGGCTATAGCCCGCGACTCGTCGAGGAGGGATGATGCCGACCGACGCGACCGCTTTGTTGCAGGGTTACAACCGCGCGTCACTGGACATCATGATGCGCTTTCGCAATCCCCGGTTCAAAGGGAACAAGCAGGCCCTCGTCGCGGCGCTGGCTCCCACACTGTTCGATCTCAAGATGATCAAGGAGGCGCTCGAGCATCTCACGACCGCGGAGCGCGAGTTGCTCGACATCGTGGTGGCCGCCGGCGGATCGACGTCGAGCGTGGCGGCCCGCGCCCAATTGACGACGCGCGGCACTATCGAACCTCCCAGGACGAGTCAATCGCTCTACTCGAGACCGCCAACCGGCTCAGCGTTGGTGCGCGTCTCCCGCTCTTTCGAGGACTTGGTCGCGCGACTCGGCGCTCTGTGCCTGGTCTTCAGCACGCCGCCGCAATCGTATGGTTCTCAAGTCGTCAACCTTGGTGTTCCGGGATCGCAGCTCTACATCCCCGAGGAAATCCTGGCTCACCTACCGAAGGTCTCTATTGAACCGGAGGTCGTAGACCAGCCGGCGCAGGTGCGTTTGGCCGATCCAACTCTCTTGCTCCGCGATACCTATCTGTTGATGAGCTTTGCCGAACGAGACCCAATTCCGCTGACCAAACGCGGGCAGATCATGAAGCGTTCGCTCGTGGCCATAGATCAAACCCTGCGCGTTTCCGAGGATGCCTCACACGTGCGAACCGAAGATGAGCTCGGTCGCCTGCCATTTCTTCGAGCGATCAGCGAGAGCGTCGGGTTGCTAGCTGAGCACGTTGGTGGGCTGTACGTTGGTGATCGCGCTGCAGAGGTGTTGTCACTGCCTCAAGGGGAGCGCCTGCGACAGTTTTTCGAGTGGTATCTGGACACACACCGCTGGAGCGAACTGTTCCGCATCCCTGACCTCACGATCAGCAACAAGGCCGCGATCTTCACATTGCGGCTGGCGCCGGAGCCGATCATTACCGCCCGCAAGAGACTGGTCGACGTACTGCGCGAGCTTCCGGCAGATCGCTGGGTCTCATTCGCGCATCTGCTCGAACGGGTGCAGCGCCGAGCCTACGAGTTCCTCTTCCCCCGCAGTAACCGGGGGCAGTACTACTCCTCCAGTTATGGCTACGGCTACGGATATGGTGACGTCGCTACTCCGTATATCGGCAACAACGAGCTTGGCTGGACCTTCCCAGACATCGGAACAGACATCGAAGGCTGGTCAACGGTCGAAGGTGGGATGATCCGAGTCGTGGTGGAGGAGGCGCTTCACTGGCTCGGCGTTGTCGATCTCGGCTACGAGAATGACAAACTGGTCGCGTTCCGAGTCACGGAGAACGGGCAGCGCCTCATGACTGGGTCGGTTCCGCAAATCGACGATCCACCGGCCAACGTCGTGGTACAGCCCAATTTTCAGGTCTTTGCATTTGAGCCGGTGCGGGAGGCCGTGCTCTTTTTTCTCGATCGGATCGCCGAGCGGCGGCGAGTCGATCAGGCAACCGAGTACGAGCTGACGCGCGATTCAATCAGCCAGGGCATGCAGTTGGGGCTCACCCTCGCCGACATCCTGGCCACGCTTGAGCACCTGAGCCGGGTGGAACTCCCACAGAACGTGCGCCGGACGCTTGAGGAGTGGGGAGCCAGCCACGAGCGGATCACTATTCGCCGCGGAAGCGCCCTGCTACAGACGGTCGATGAGGCAACGCTCGATGCGCTATACGCCGACGAACGAGTGAGCGCCGTACTTGGCCGTCGACTCGGTCCGACGGTCGCGATAACGTCCCATGCGAATCTGCGCGACCTCCATGACCGTCTCTTATCTCTGGAACGGATCCCGGCGACGAGCGAGGGCGACGACGCAGACGCGACAAAACAGCTCACGTTGGATGATGACGGTCACATCGATTTTGTGCAGGCGTTGCCCAGCGTCTTCGTCACCGGTGCGGTTCGTCGCTTCGCCGATGACGGGTCCGATGGAGCCCTCAGGTTGACTCGCGAGAGCCTGCGGCGTGGCGCCAAACTCGGTCTCGAAGCAGACGAGGTCCTCCGGCGGCTCGATCAAGCGTCGATCGGTGACGTTCCTGCAGATGTACAGGCATTCGTGCGTCGGTGGGCCAAGAATTGGGGCAGCGGATCGCTACAAGACGTCACGCTGCTGCAGGTTGAAAGTGCCGATGTTCTTCAGGATCTCCTCGCCGATCCCGAACTCCGCCCCGATTTGACACCACTTCCCGGCTCTGCCGTCCACGCCATTGTGCGCCAGGCGGCCGTCAAGCGAGTACATGAGCGCCTGACGGGGCGCGGCATGGCGCTCTCCGACTCCCTCAATTCGAGACAATAGGCGAAGCCCAACGTAATCGACTGCTCTGCCCAAGTGTTTGGCGTTGGAAACGGGCAGACACCCGGGTCTGCTCCTACCGAAGATCCGCAACGTACCTAGAGCAATTTGCACAAGGGTTGCCCAGAAAAGCGTCAACTGGGCGTCATAAATGTCGCCCCTACGACGCTTCTCCGTAGGGGCGACATTTATGACGCCCTTCAGACGACGGCTGAGGGCAAGTACTTCCTCGGCTTCCGCCCGCGGGCGACCGCTCTGAATAATGCTCTAATGCCCGATGAAGGTTGGACGGTCGGCCATTTCCGGTGTGGTCAAGTCGACGAAGCCGTCGCCGGTGAAATTCTCGACCAGTGAGGAATTGTTGAACCAGCTTTGCGGCGCCGGTTGTCCCCAGTAGGTCTGCCGTTTGGGATCGTTCAGTCGCCACCGAATCGGTTCGAAATCCGGATCCGGAATCAGATAGTCGCTGGTGTAGAGCTCGATGCGGTTGCCATCCGGGTCGAGCAGATAGAGGAACATGGCGTTGGAGATGCCGTGTCGCCCTGGCCCGCGCTCGAGGTTGGCTTCGTAACCTGCCGCGGAGAGGATGTCGGCCGCACGCAGCACGTTACTCGACTCCTGCGTCCAGAACCCGACGTGATGCAGTCGCGGTCCCGGGCCGGTCATCAGGGCGACGTCGTGCACGTTCTGCTTGCGGTGCAACCAGGTGGCCCAGACCTCGCGGCTCCTCCTCTTCCGTCTCGGTGTACTCCGCCCGGCGGAACCCCAACTCGTTTGCATACCACGTCTCGGCGGCGGTCACATCCGGCACGTGCAGATTGACGTGGTCGATGCGCATGATGTTCGGTCCGCGATACAGGTGGAACTCTTGCAGCAATCGCGGAACCCGCGTCACCTGGTGATAGAACTCGACTGGGAATCCCATCGGATCGCTGATGCGCAACGCTCGCCCCTGGCCAGGCTCTTCGTCCGGCTCGACCCAGCGCGCCGGTAATCCGCATGTGCGAGCGAGATCAAAGAGCGCGTCCAGGTCCTCTTCCCCCTCAACCCGATAGCCGATGTGCCCCACGCCGCCCGATTCCGCCTGGCGCAGAATCAGACTGTGGTGCTCCCAATCCTCCAGGCAACGCAGGAAGAGACGATCGCCGATACGCTCGGTCTCATTCAATCCGAGCAGTCCCACGTAGAAATCGTGTGCCCGATCGAGGTCGGTAACCCGAAGTTCGACGTGGCCGGTCTTCAAGATGTTGAAGGGCAGAGTCCGCTTTGCCGCGGTCATGGCTTATCGCTCCGCTCCGAAACGCGTTTGGTCAACGTCAGGCCCATTAGTCCGGTCGGTCGAGGAACGCCTGCACGCGCCGCTTGTAGGGCTCCTTGTCGTAGCTGGTGTAGAGGGCACTTGCCATGCGCACCGGATCGCCGAAGAAGAAGCGCTCATACAGGACCTGGCGCGAGCCGAACGCGCTCAGCGCCACGTCCCAGGCCAGCCGGAAAAGCTTCACACGGTTGTAGGCGTCCGTGTTTCGGCCCTGCAGATATTTGTCGATCATCGGTCCGATTGGGCTGCGAGTGTCGGATTCGGTCGGGATCGCCATGAGTCCACTGGCACCGAGGAGTTGCAGGATCTCGATCATGCGCGGATAGAGTTTCGGGAACATGTTGCGCGCGGCATTCAATGGCGCGAACGCCGGAGTCATCAAGCCCCAGGCGTCGACGTTGGCGTCGGCTTCGCTGGCCCGCAAGAAGGCGCGCATGGCTTCGATATCCAAAATGATCTCAGAGAGCTTCTCCTGCACGTGCTGGAAGCCATCGATGCCGATGCGGTCGCCCATAAGCGCGGCCACGCCGAAGACGAACTCGGCCTTGGCCAGGTTCTTCACGATGACCTGATGCGCCATGTGGACCACCGCGTTGGTCTCGGAAAAGACGCCATTGCACAGCCGCATGTCGCCGTAGATGAAGACGCGTTCCCAAGGCACCAACACGTCTTCGAAGACGACGATGGCGTCCATCTCCTCGAAGCGCGACCCGAGCGGGTGATCGAATGCCGATCGGCCATAGTCGAACGATTCGCGGCAGATGAATTTCAGTCCGGGACTGTCGACCGGAATAGAGAAGGCAAAAGCATAGGGAATGTCTTCTTCGTTGCCGCGCAGCACCGTGGAGGGGAAGACCTCGATCTCGTCGGCGATCGGTCCCAGCGTCGCCAGCATGCGCGCACCGCGAATGACGAGCCCGGCGTCGGTCTCTTTCACCACACGGGCTACGATGTACGGATCCACCTGCTGACTGGGTCCTACCGAGCGATTGACCTGCGGCGTGATCAGCGTGTGGGTCATGCACAGGTCGTTCTCACGCACATGTTCGTAGTAGTTCTGGATGTTCGGACCGTGTCGCGAGTCGCCCTGTGCAAAGAAGCTGGAGGCGGCGCTGAAGGCGGCAAGTCCGACGTTGAGATAGTCGGGCGTGCGACCCATCATGCCGCCGGAAAAATCGGCCCAGTGCTTCATCATGGCGGTGCGGCGCGCGAGATCCTCGTGGGAGCGTGGCTGGATGAACGAAAGTCCGACGCGATCGCCACTGCTGGGAGAGACGTAGGTCATCTCGTCGCGCAGGCTCGGCTCGAGCTGCATGTCGTAGAGCGACGCCAGGCTGCGGGTGACATTGCGGAATGCCGGATGCTGACCGATGTCACCCAGGACGCGCTCGCCCTCGATCCATACCTCACGCGGATGCTCCCGCAGGCCCTGCAGATACGCTTCTCCCGATCGCGCGCCCATTCGCTTCTTATCCCTCCACTGCTCGTGATCGTCGCCTCATCGCCTGGCTCCTCAACCACTATCATCCGTTATGTCACGTTGTTCAACCGGTCGGCAGATCCTCTTCGGCCACCACCTGGTTCTCCAGCGCCCCGACTCCAACCGCCTCCACCTTGAGCATGTCGCCTGGCTTCACAAAGGAGATGCCTTCCGGTGTGCCGGTTAAGATCACGTCGTCTTGCTCCAGCGTCATGAACTCGCTGATGTACTCGATCAGCGGCGCGACCTTGAAGATCAGGTTCGAGGTGTGCCCCTCCTGGCGCAGCTCGCCGTTGACGTAGGCGCGCAGCTGCACGTTATCCGGGTCGATATCCTCGTCCTCGACCACCCACGGTCCAAGCGGACCAAACGTGTCGTAGCCCTTCGCCTTGACCGGCGGTCGGTAGTAGTTGGTGATGTAGTCGCGCGCGGTGACGTCATTGCCGACGGTATAGCCGCGAATGACGCTGGCGGCGTCGGACGCCTTCACCTTGCGACAGCGCTTGCCGATGACGACACCCAGCTCCACCTCATAATGCAGCTGCTCTGCTCCACGCGGTCGCACAACCTTGGCGCCGTGGCCGATGAGCGACGTCAGCGGTTTGAAGAAAAGGACTGGCGCGGTGGGCGTGTCGAGCCCGAGCTCCTTGGCGTGATCGGCGTAATTCAGGACGAGTCCGACGACTTTGGTCGGCGTCACCGGTGGCAGCCAGACGATCTCGCTTTGCGGGTAGCTGCGACCAGCCTCGTCGACGACCCGATCCTCCACCACCGTTCCGGTGTGGATGTGGCCGTTGGCAACAAATCGCGCTGATCGCATCAATGATCTCCACTTCCGCCGGCGACACCGGCCGGAACCAGCCCGTAGCGCTCCGCCACGGCTCGCAGCTTCTGCTTATTGGCGTCGGATGGGAGCACGAGCGGAAGCCGCAGCTCAGGCTCGATCTTGCCCATCAAACCCAGCACGTATTTCACGGGACCAGGATTGGTCTCGAAGAAGAGGGCCTCGTTCATCGGGAACATCTCGTGGTGCAAATCGCGCGCTTCGAGCCATTTACCGGCCGCCGTCAGGTTGTAGAGCTCAGCCGATTGACGCGGCATGACGTTGCCGGTCGCGCTGATGTATCCCGCGCCACCGAGCGCCAACAGGGGGAAGCAGAGCGCCTCGATGCCGGAGTAGACCAGAACATCGCGTCCACAGCGATCGAACAGTTTGGTCACCTGCTCGAAGTCCTTATTGGCCTCCTTGACGCCGATGATGTTGCTACGTGCCTTCAAGATGCGCGCGGCCGTGTCCGGCTCCAGGTTGACCGCCGTGCGCCCCGGGATGTTGTAGATGATTATCGGCAGGGAGACCTGCTCGGCGATGGAGGTGAAGTATTGATACAGCCCTTCCTGGCTGGGACGGTTGTAGTACGGCACCATCATCAGGGATGCATCAGCGCCGACCTTCTCGGCGAATTGCGTCAAGCGAATGGTCTCGTCGATGTTGTTCGTTCCGGTCCCGGCGACGATCGGCACGCGTCCGCGCACGGCCTTGACTGTCGTCTCGATGACGTGCTCGCGCTCCTCGACGGAGAGAGAGGACGGCTCGCCCGTCGATCCGGTGATCGATATGCCGTGGCTGCCACTCTCGATCTGCCACTCGATCAGGTCTTTGAAGGTCGGCTCATCGAATTGTCCGTTCCGAAATGGAGTCACGAGGGGAACGATGGAACCTCTCAGCTCTTTGCTCATAGCACATCCCTTCTCAGTCGTATTTGGCGATGTTGATCGCGAGATCTAATGTAGCTGCTGCAAGTCGCTGACCTCGAGTGTTCCGCCTGTTGGTTGAACCGATCGCAGTCGTATCCAGATGGCATACCCAAGCAGGATGGTTGAAGCCAATGCGAGGATAGGTTGCAACGGTGAGAAGTAGCTCATGGCCCCGCTCGCACCCAGTGCCAGAACGACGACTTTGTTGCAAACAGGGCAACCGACTGCCAGAAAAGAGAGGAAACCGCCAACGGCCATCTTGCCGTCCTGCAAGGAGCAATGGGCGGGAAGTGCGTAGGTCGCCGCAAGCAAGCCGGTCAGCGTTACGGTGATAGCCAGGAAGAGATAGTCGCGTGGTCGCACCGGTACTTCACGGCCGAAGATCGGATTCGGTATCAGGACTGTGGGGATCCCGATGAGAAGCGTCGTGGCTACCGCGGCCGCGACACCATACAACGTCGCTCGTCCGCGAGTTTCTCGGGGAAAGAGATGCGCCGTGTTCATCCACACCTTTCCTCATCAATCGCGGTTGTGTCATTGGTCTCGCTGCGGTTCAGTCTACGTCCTGCTGTTAACTTTGCGCAAGCTCGACTATTGCCCGATTGCACCTACTCGACAGCGCAATTGGCCTGTGCTCAACTAGCCCAAACAACGGCTAATCGATACGGAGATGGATGATCATGAGCGCATCAGCACCACTCACCTTTGAGGAACTCTGCAAGCTCAAATCGATTGGCGACCCACAAATGTCGCCGGACGGACAGCAGATCGCCTACGTGCTGGCAGAGAGCGCCCTTGGCGTCGGCGAACCTTCCTCCCGAAGCAGCATCTGGGTGGTTGGCGTCGATGGAGGCGACGCCGCGTCAAGTGAGCGAGGGCGCGGCCACCGACAGCTATCCACGTTGGTCGCCAGATGGATCGAGACTGGCATTCCGGTCGGACCGAGAGAAGCGTGGCAGGGCGCAGGTTTATCTCCTTCCGCCCGGAACCGGCGAGTCACGCAGGCTGACCGATTTCGGCGGTGGCGTCTCCGATTTCGAATGGGCTCCCGACGGCAAGTCCATTGCCGTGGTGGCGAACGATCCCAAGCCGGAGCGGGACGAAGGGGACGATCGCATCCTGTACGAGGATGAGGCGCGCTACGGACGGCTCTGGATCGTCGACGTCGAGAGTGGCGCAGCGCGTCGACTGACTTCAGGTGACGAGCAGATCTGGGAGTTCTGCTGGGCTCCGGATGGCTCCGCCATCGCGACCATCACTAGCGACACTGCCGCATCGATGGGATTGGTATCGAGCACGTTTGAGTCGCGTCGACATCGCCAGCGGCGACGTCACGACGTTGCACCAGCCCGAGCGGCAGATGGCGCGTCCGGCCTGGTCGCCAGACGGCAAATGGATCGCCGTGACGACCAGTATTTGGAGTGATCCGGGCATGACCGGCGGCGACGTGCTGCTGGTTGCGGCCGACGGCAGCGAAGTGCGACATCTCGCTGGGAACGACGCACGTTCGCATTTGACGGTTCATTGGGAGCCGGATGGTCGCTCGCTGCTGACCGGCGCGATGGAGCGCGGCACGGCGGCCGTTTGTCAGGTCACGCTTGATGGTTCCGCCGAGACGTTGTGGCGTGAAGAGAAGAACCTCGGCAGCTACGGCGTCACGGTTTCGCGCGACGCGAGCATGGTCGCCGCCGTGATCGTCGCGTTCAATCAACCCGCCGAGGTTTGGGTCGGTCGTGCGGGTGCCGACGTCGATTGGCGCCAACTCACGCATCACAACGACGCGTTCGTGAACCGCCTTCCCGGCACGATCGAGTCGAGGACGTGGACGGCCGCCGACGGAGAGGAGATCCAGGGCTGGCTGGTGTGGCCCAACAGCGTGCAAAAGGGCACCGCCGTGCCGATGGTCACGGTCATCCACGGTGGGCCAACCGGCACGTCGCCCAACTCCTACCCGGAGCGCGGGACTTCGATGTGGGTGCCGGAGCTACTGCAGCGAGGTGTCGCCGTCCTCTTCCCCAACGCCCGCGGCAGCGCTGGCTGGGGACTGAATTTCGCGGAGGCCAACCAGCGCGACATGGGTGGGGCCGATCTGCAGGACATCCTGGCGGGCGTCGACGACTGCGTGCGCAACGGTATCGCCGATCCGAAGCGCTTAGGAGTCTGCGGCTGGAGCTACGGCGGCTACCTGACTGCCTGGGCCGTCACGCAGACCGACCGCTTCAAGGCCGCCATCGCGGGTGCCAGCATCACCAACTGGGTTTCGTTCCATGGCACGAGCGACATCCCGGCGTTCGACGAGTTCTTCTATCGCTCGAGTCCCTACGAGCTCGACGGGCCGTATGTCAAGTTTTCGCCGATCTACTCGGCCGACAGAGTTACGACGCCGACCATGTTCCTGCATGGCGAGCGGGACCTGATCTGCCCGGTTGGACAGGCGATGGAGATGTTCCGGCTACTTCGCGATCGCGGCGTGCCGACAGAGTGCGTCATCTACCCGCGGGAGGGCCACCCGATCCGCGAGGACGCCCACCGGCGCGACATGTACCATCGCGGCATCGATTGGCTCTGCCGCTGGATGGGGGTGGAGGAGTGAGGATTCTGTCTGACAGTTGATATTGATGCGGCTTCGACGAAATAGGTTCTCACACTGCGGCGGGAGCACACGAGGTGCTCCCCTACAAATCGAATCTTGATGTATGTCGTAGGGGAGCACCTCGTGTGCTCCCGCTGGCATCTACTCCGGCTGTGGATTACTCCGCCAACCGCGGATCGAGCGCGTCGCGCAGGCCGTTGCCGAGCAAGTTGACCGACAAGACCGTGAAGAAGATCATCAGCCCTGGAATCACCGCGAGCGACCAGGAATGGGTCATGAACGACTGCGCGCCGGTCAGCATGTTGCCCCACGAAGGGGTCGGCACCTGTACTCCCAACCCGAGATAGCTGAGTGACGCCTCGATGATGATGAAGACCGGCACGGCCAACGTCGACCAGACGATCACGAGCGGAATCACGTTCGGGAACATATGTCGCACGATGATGCGGCGGTCGGACGCTCCCACCACTTTGGCGGCCTCGACGTAGTCGCGCCCACGTAACGACATGACCTCACCGCGGATCAGACGGGCCAGACCCATCCAGCTCACCGACGCGATGACCAGCGCGAGCTCCGTGGCGCCGACGCTGAACAACGTATTGATGAAGATCAACAGGAACAGCGCGGGGATCGAGAGCATGATGTCGACGAACCGCATGATGATCGAGTCGATCCATTTACCGTAGTAACCCGCCACCGAACCGAGCGTCCCACCGATGACGAAGGCACTCAGCGTCGCCAGGATGGCGACCATCATCGACACGCGTCCGCCATAGGCAAGGCGAGTGAGGACGTCGCGTCCAAGGTTGTCGGTACCCAGGATGTACCCATGGTGAAACGGCTTCGTGAAACGATCGAGCAGAGTTTGCTCGCTCATCGATTTGTGAGTGATGAAGTGAGAGATCAGTGGCGCGCCGAAGCTGAACGAGAGGATCACGACGGTGAGAATGAGCGCGACCATGGCGATTCTGTTCATGCGGAACCGACGCCACGACTGGCGCAGATAGCTTTCGGGAGTCCGCCGCGCCGCTCGGCTGAGCGCATCGGCGAAACCATTTCCGACGCTCGACTCGCGCGTCGCCGCCACACCGCTACGCTGATTGGCATCTACCTCAGCCACGTTGGATCTCCTCCTCCATTACTCGTAGCGGATGCGCGGATCGAGAATGCCGTACGCGATATCGGCGATCAAATTGGCAACCACGGTGAGGACGGAGACCATCAGCACCGTACCCATGACCACAGTGTAGTCGCGCTTGACGGCCGAATCGTAGATCAGCCTCCCAATGCCATTCCACGAGAAGATCTGCTCAGTGACGACCGCGCCGCTGAAGAGCGTGGGGATGTCGAGTGCCAGCAGAGTGACCAGCGGCAATACCGCGTTGCGCAACGCGTGCCCGTAGACGACCGCATTCTCGCGCAATCCCTTTGATGCGGCGGTGCGCACGTAGTCCTGGCGCAGCACCTCGATCATCTGTGAGCGAATATAGCGCGTCCAGGCCGCGGTTTGTACGAAGGCCAGCACGAAGGCTGGCATTAATAAGTGTTTCAGAAGGTCAAGGAAGCCGCTCTGTCCAAGGGTGTGGACGCCACCGGACGGTAACGACGGCAAGCCCCAATCTCGGAATTTCACTGAGAAGAGGATGATCATCATCAAGCCGAGCCAGAAGATGGGAACGGCCACACCCCCGACCGCGCCGACGGTGGTGACGTGGTCAAAGACGGTATTCCGCCGAGTCGCGGAGTAGACGCCGACGGGGATGGAGAAGAGGAGCGAGAGGAGCAAGGCCGCCCCGGTTAGCAGCAGCGTGTTCGGCAGCTTCTGCAGGATCAGCTCTGACACGGGTCGGTAGGTCACCAACGAGATTCCAAGGTCGCCGCGGATGATATGGGAGAACCACTGGAAGTAACGGATATAGAGCGGTTGATCGAGCCCGAGGCTATGGCGGATCCGTTCCAGGTCTTGCGGCTGGATGTTTGGGTTGAGTTCGAGATCGGATATCGGCGAACCCGGAACGAGATTGGCCAGTCCAAACGTGATGATGGTGATACCGATGACCAAGGGAATCATCTGGATCACCCGGCGGAGCACGAAGCGCCCCATGTTAGGTCCCTTCTAGCGCAGGTCAGCGAACGGCCCAGTCGAAATGGGTCGGGAACGAGTGATGCGATCACTCGTTCCCTTGCCCGTCAGGCCTGCATGCAACGTTTCCTACGCGTCGACCCACCACAGATGGGCGTTGAACGGGATGTCAACCGCGTTCGGGAAGTAGTTGTGCGTCCGATTATTGACGCCATAAATCCCTTTGGGGAAGTCCGTGATGGCACTGGGCATGTCATCGAGGAGGATGTTCTGCATCTGCGTGTAGATGTCTTTGCGTTTGGCCTGGTCGGTGGTGGCCAGACCTTGCTTGAGGAGGTCGTCCACCTTGGGGTTGGAGTACTTGTTCATGTTGAATCCACCGGTATAGGAGTCTGTGGCCCACATGGTCGTCTGGTCGGGATCGGTATCCCAGCTGAACCCAACCAGGAAAACGTCGAAATCTTTTGTGCCAGTGATGCGGTCGAGGAATGCGTTCCATTCTTCAGTCTTGGGCGTCATGTCGACGCCGATCTTCTTCCATTGCTGCTGCATGACCGTCAGATACTGCTGTCGCACGTCGTTACCCGAGTTCGTATACATCGTGAACGAGAGCTTCTGGCCATCCTTGGCGCGGATTCCGTCCGAGCCCTTCGTCCAGCCCGCCTGATCTAGCACCTGATTCGCCTTGTCCTCGCTGTACTCGTATTTGTTGGTGATGCCGTCAGGGTTGTAGGCCCACGAGAGGACCGGCATCGTGCCAACTGCGACGGTGCCGATTCCGAATCGGATTGCGTCGATCATCGCCTTGCGGTCGAGCGCATAGAAGAGCGCCTGGCGCACCGCGGCATCCTGGAAGACCTTCGTCTTGGTCTCGTCGAGCTGGTAGGAGTAGAAGGTGAAGCTGAAGGTGTCGAATTGCACGACCTTGAGATCGTCGCGCTTGCTCATCTCATCAACGGACGACTCCTGGATCGTCCCGACGTCGATCTCTCCGGTCTTGAGCTGCTGCACCAGGACGTTCTGGTCCGGCACGACTTTGTAGATGTACTTGTCGAGATTCGGGCTTCCCTGCCAATAACCGTCGTATTTCACTAGCGTCATGTGGTCGTCTTTGACCCACTCCTCAAACTGGAATGGGCCGGTGCCAATGGTGCGTCCCTTTTTGCCCGTCGAGAATTCGTCCTGCGCCAACGCGGCCGGGTCGACATCCTTCAGGACATGCTGCGGGATGATGTTGTAGACCGCGTTCGAAACCATGAATGCCGCGTTTGGAGCCTTGAGCTTCACCACGATCGTGCTGTCATCCGGAGCCTCGATAGAGTCAACGCGCTCAGTCAGCTCGGACGTGCGCGGCGAACCAGTCTTGGGGTTCATCGCGAGATCGTAAGTGAATTTCACGTCCTGGGCGCTGAACGGTTGCCCATCATGCCATTTGACTCCGCTGCGTAGGTTGAATGTGTAGGTAATGCCGTCGCTCGAAATGTCGAATTTTTCGGCGAGCTTTCCCTTGGGAGACACATCCGACGGATCGACGGTCATGACGCTGTTGAACATCAGATCGATCACCCGATTGGAGGATGTGTCCGTCGACAAGATAGAGCAGCATGTCTTGGCGTCGGCGAATGTTCCTTCAACGAGCTGTCCGCCCTTATTTTTGGCCGGTTCAGTGGTGCCGAGGCTCGATGATGATGCCTGAGTCGGAGAGGCCGCCGCCGCGGTTGTCGACGCAGCGGTCGGCGCGGTTGTCGCTGCGGATGTGGCCACCGGCGTCGAAGCCCCTGCAGGTGCCGTAGTTGGAGCGGCGGTGGACGCTCCAGTGGTGGCGGCAGGCGTGTTGGATCCTCCGCCGCAGGCTGCCAATAGCGCTCCTACGGCAGGTGCGCTGAGGCCCAACGCCACTGCCCGCTGAACCAACGAACGTCGCGTCATTCTGCTTCGGGCCACACGACCTTCATCATCGTACTCATGCTGCAACTTCTCTGTCATCGACGAGCTCCTCCTCGATTCGAAACTGTCGGATCGACCCCCGAGCCGTCCGACGTGGCTTCCGCTTCGATCGCGTCTGGTTGGCTTCGCCACACATGGATGCGTGGACGTAGCCTACGTTGGCCGGCGCCACGTCAATGAAGTAGGCAGGATTGGCGCTGGACTTGCCGATTGGTTCGACGAACTGCGCTCTTCGGTGATCACCTCCGATCTGCCTCGGCGGGATTTGATGTATCACCCGCCATGCAGTTTTCCTCCGCTGCCGGTCGCGCAATCGCATGGCGCGACTGTTGACCTGACGGATCAGGTCACACGGAACGTCAAAAGAGATGCTACGTTCTCTGGAGTTTCCCAATAGTCCGCGATTGAGTCAACTCTCTTAGCTACAAACGACAGCCTTCAGAGAGATCTTCAAGTATCCGTCCGCAAAGTGTAGGTGCAATTCGAATTTGCTACGGAATACCGAACCGCGCAGAATTCGTGCCACGCATGACGATAAAAAGCTGATCGATAGTGACGAATATTATGAGGAACAGATATCGAGCCGCTGGGCGTGTATGGATCGCCAACACATCTCACCCCTGGAGAACGTTCGCAGCGCCGCTGATTGGTAGAATTGCCGCTGATTTCACTCGCGCAGCGCCACGTCTCGCCATATTGCTGGGATGCTCATACACATGCGGAATCGTGACAGCGACGCGCACCTCGGCTCGATTCCGAGGCGGCCGAGTTGAAACCATCGGCTGCCATTGCGTCTCTCAGGTATCGCGACTTCCGTCTCATCTGGTTCGGCCAATTCGTTTCGATCCTCGGTACCCAGATCCAAACCGTCGCGCTGGCCTGGTTGGTCTACACCATTACCGGCTCGGCGGCGGCGCTCGGCGTCGTTGGGTTGGCTCGCGCCGTGCCGATCATTCTGCTGTCGATGTTCGGTGGAACGCTCGCGGATCAGGTCGACCGGCGCCGCCTTCTCCTCGTCTCGCAGTCTGTGCTGGCCAGCTTTTCGCTGCTGTTGGCAATTTGCGTCGCCGTCGGATTGGCGAATCTGGCACTGCTCTATGGCTTTGCCGTGATCACCGCCGCGGCGTCAGCCTTTGATGGACCGACTCGTCAGGCGATCATCCCATCGCTCGTGCCACGTGACCGGTTGGCTAATGCCTTGACGGTCAACGTGTTGGCGCAGGACACCGCGGCAGTCTTCGGACCCGCGGTCGGCGGTCTGGTCCTTGCCGCATTGGGAACTTCGGCGGCCTTCTTTATCGATGCCGCCTCGTTCATGGCCGTGGTCGCGGCATTGATCGCCATGCGCCAGCGCCTCCCGGTGCCAGTCGTGCCGCGGCGAGGCTTGGCTGCGCTGGTCGATGGGCTGCAGTTCCTGCGCGAGCGCTCGATCCTCTGGCAGTTGATGGTTATCGATTTTCTGGCGACGCTGCTCGCATCGACGCTTGGGCTGTTGCCGGTCTTCGCCAAGGCCGTGCTGGACATTGGCCCGAAGGGCTTGGGCGTTCTTTACTCGGCGCCGAGCGCAGGTGCGGTCATTGGGGCGATCCTCTTCACCATGGTGCGCACGCCGAAGCATCCCGGCCGCGTTGTCGCGATCGCGATTGGCGGCTACGGGTTGTCGTTGGCCCTTTTTGGCCTGTCACAGTCCTTCATCATGGCGCTTCTGCTGCTTGGACTGGCGGGCGGCGTCGACGAAGTCAGTCGCGTGATGCGACATACCGTGCGTCAGCTGGCCACGCCGGATGAATTTCGTGGTCGCATCGGCGCGGTTGCGAGCATCTTCTCCGCCGGTGGACCCCGGCTGGGAGATTTCCAGAGTGGGTTAATCGCCAGCGCGATCGGTCCGCGCGGCGCGATGGTCTTCGGCGGTGGTGCCTGTCTGCTGATGGCATCCAGCTCGCTCGGCTGGGCGCGCAGCCTGTGGCGCTATCGCGGAGAAGAGCAGCTGACACGCGCACCCATGGATTTGCCGGAGGGTGAGCGGGCCTTGTCGCCAAAGCCCGCTCCGGAGACAGCGTCTGGAGAGTGAGCGACGCGCGTTCAGCCCTGCTGCATCGAGTTGTAGCTCACGATCTCGGAAAGTGGCTTGCGACCGGCTCGAGCCGGATTGGGCCGCGGATCCTTCGATGTGACCGGATAGCCGATGGCGATGACCTGCCGCAGCGTGCGCTCGGATGGGACACCGAGAATGCGCTTGGCCTCGGCCTCCTTGTCGTCCTCGAGGAACCAGGCGACGCCAGCACCGAGACCGAGGATGCGAGCGCCGATCATGATGCGCTCCGTCACGCGGCCTTCATCGTACGCTTCGCTGGCGTCGCCGCCGGTGCCGTCCAGCACGATGGCGATTCCCAGCGGCGCGCCGGCCACCCAGTTGATCGGCGTACGCAGCTCGCTCAATTGGCCAAGCTTCTCTTTGTCGGTCACGACGACGAAGTGCCACGGCTGTGTGTTGCGCGAGCTTCCGCTCCAGCGCGCGATCTGCAGGAGTTCGTTGAGCAGATCATCGGGCACCGGATCGGTTTGATACTGGCGAATCTGTCGTGCGTGATTCATCTGCTGGATGAAATTGCGTGTGTTGGCGTCGATACTCATAGCGTCCTCACCTTCCCGGTCTGTTTTCGTCGAACATTTCTGTCATCATATGAGAGATGACCGCACCGGTCTAAACACTGACAAAGGACGCACGCATTCCCTGGGCCTGTGCGAGCGAATCCGAATTCGTTGATGCGCGCGGATATCCCGAGACGGAGGGTCGATGACGGAACAGAAGACACCGGTCTACTACGGAGAGTACCTGGACCTCGATCGACTCCTCTCTGCGCAGAAGCCTCTGAGCGATGTCCATGACGAAATGCTCTTCATCATCGTCCACCAAGGCTTCGAACTCTGGTTCAAGCTGATCCTGCACGATCTCGATTCGATTCTCGAGATCTTCAGCCACGATTATGTCGGGGAGAGTGACATCGGCATCACCGTCTCCCGCCTGAACCGCATCGTTGAGATTCAGCGGGTCATCATCGAGCATTTCACCGTGCTCGAGACGATGACGCCACTCGATTTTCTCGAGTTCCGCGATCTGCTCGCGCCCGCGTCAGGTTCGCAGAGCCGTCAGTTCCGTCTGATCGAGAACAAGCTGGGCCTGCTGCACGATCGGCGCATCCGGTTCCATCATGGCGACTACTGGCGCAACCTATCGACGGAAGATCGCGAGCGGGTCGAGTCTGCCGAGCATCAGCCGACGCTCTTCGACGCCATCGACCGCTGGTTATCGCGCACGCCGTTCCTCAATTTTGGCGGATTCACCTTCTGGCGCAGCTTTCGGGAAGCGGTTGATGAGATGCTCGAACGGGACCGGCGTATCGTCCAGATGAGCGACACGATGGATGATGAGGATCGGGCCAAGCAGCTCAACGAGGTCGAGAAGACCCGCGATCGATTCTCGCTGATCTTTGATCCCGAGGCGCACGCGCGCTACGTCGCCGACGGTGAGTGGCGACTCTCGTTCGACGCCACCATGGCCGCGCTTCTCATCCTGCTCTATCGGGACCGACCGATCTTACAGCAGCCCTTCCGGCTTCTCACCACACTGATTCAGATCGACGAGCAATTCACGGCCTGGCGTCAGCGGCACGCCATCATGGTGCAGCGGATGATTGGCGCCAAGATCGGCACCGGCGGGTCGTCCGGTCATGACTATTTGATGCAGACCGCCCGGTCCCACACCGTCTTCACGGACCTGTTCAACCTGTCGACGTTCCTGATCCCGCGGTCGCTCTTGCCGGTGCTGCCGCCCGACGTCGAACGGGCGCTCTCGTTCGTGAATGAGGCACCCGATTCGAGGGGTGCGTGACGGCCGAGATCGTAATGGGTACAACAGGCGTGGTCGCCCCGCAATCTCGACAGACGCGTTATGCGCGGTCAAATTCGCTGGCCAACCGTAGCTCAGCCAATATTAGATTGACCATTTCGCGAGCCTCGACATGAGATAAAAGCTGGCCGCACGCATGCAACGTGGCGGCTCTGTCCGATCCGATTTGTGACTTGATCAGATCCTTGGACGACTCGTATCCCGCCGGATGCGCTGGCGGAATCTCCATTCCAAGCTCCGCGAGAATGGAATCCCGCGCACCCGAAAGTCGGCCTGCCGCGTCCCACTGATGTCGCAACGCAAGAATTTGCACGAGTCCTTCTATGCACCAAGCTTCATACAGTGGATTCTCAATCGATTCGAGCAACTTGAGACTCTCGGCGAACAATCGTCGCGACCGCTCGATCCCATCTGATTGGAGTTCTACGTGCCCCAGTAGCGCAAACGCCATAGCCATTGACCATCGATCGTCGAAGTGCTTAACGATGCTGAGAGATTCGTCGAGCAGGACCCGTGCACGAGCGGTGTCGCCAACCTGCAATGCGATCCTCCCGAGGGATGTCAGCACCTGAACGCTTCCGTGTTCGTCTCCGTTGCGCCGTCGCAGATAGAGGCAGCGCTCATGGAGATCGCGGGCACGGTCGTAGTCTCCCAGGAACTGGACGGCGACGCCAAGTGCCCAAAGCGCGTTGGCCATCTGGCGCCCGTCGTCCAGTTCTTCAAAGAGTCGAAGTGCCTCGGATGCATGGAGTCTGGCGACCTCGTTGTTTCCTCTGTGCACATCGTTTGAAGCGCTTGCCAGAAGTGCTTCCGCAAGCTGGCGGGGTTCATTGGCTTCACGCGAAATGATCAGACTCTGCTCCGCAAACCGAGTCGCATCCTGTGTCCTGCCGGCGAACAACGATGACATCGCGAGCCCGGTCAAGGCGGCCGCCGTGGGGGAGCGATCCCCAATGGATTCAGCGACAAGCAAGGCTTCGGAATGCGATTCAATTGAATCCAGGTAATCTCCTCGTTCCCGTCGAAGCTTTCCCTGAGCGTTGAGAACCGCGGGTAAGTCTTTTCGGGCGCCGGTCTTACGGATAATACTCATGGCTTCGTCGCAGAAGTCGTTTGCCGCGCCGTAGGCGCATTGCTCCGTGGCGAGAATTACTGCCCCGGCGAGCGTTTTCGCACGTGACGCCGCAGCTGAAGTCTCCGATTCATCGGCCACTGCCAGAGCCTGGCGCATCCAACCCAATCCCTCGTTGAGATGACCGCGCTCGGACCAGAATCGCCACAGCGCGCTGGTGAACCTCAGGGCGATTTCACCCTCACCCATCTCGATCGACCAGCGCAAAGCGGATCGAAGGTTGTCGTGTTCGAGTTCCAGTCGTTGTCGCCAGTTAAGTGCCTCTGGGCTGCTCATCGCGGAGTCCGCCGTTTCGACGAGCTCCAGGTAATGCGTCGCGTGACGTTGACGTGCCTCTGACGCCTCCCCAGTCGCTTCCAGTCGGTCCAACCCAAACTCTCGGAGGGTCTCGAGCATCACAATGCGCGAACCCAAATCACCCTTCTCGGACGATGGTTGCATTCGGATCAAGCTCTGTTCGACGAGCGCCAATAGCTGTGAGACGACGTTCGTGCCAGCGGATTCGAGGATTGCCTCGATGGACGTCGTTGTGCAGCCTCCGACGAAGACCGACAACCAGCGAAACAATCGCTGCTCGCCGTCACCGAGGAGACCGTAGCTCCAGGCGACGGTGTCGCTCATCGTGCGCTGTCTGGTTGGCAAGTCGTGTGGACCGTCAACGAGGAGAGATAGTCGTTGGTCCAAACGTGACAACAGCGCTGAAGGCGACAGCAATCGCGTCCAGGCCGCGGCGAGCTCAATCGCAAGAGGGAGTCCGTCAAGCCGCGCACAGATCTGGGCGATGACAGGAGCAGACTCGGCAGTGATTGCCAGGTTCACTCCTGCCGCTTGCGCGCGCTCCCGAAACATCGTGATCGAGGACGCCAGTGAGATCGTTTCCGGGTCCTCGTCAGGCGGTGGAATGTCGAGGGGCTTGACACGGTACTCACGCTCGGCACGTACGCGCAGTGGAGCGCGACTGGTCGCCAAAACTGTTACTCCAGCGCATGACTCGAGCAATTCGAGAACGTCGAACCTCGCCGCGGCCACATGCTCAAAGTTGTCGAGCACCAAAAGGACGGACTGTGCGTGAAGCGCTGCTCTCAATCGTTCGTTTAGCGGAAGTCGGTCCCGTTCGTCGATGTCGAGCCGTAACGCGATCGACGCCAAGACGAGGCTTGGATCGCGAAGTGGGGATAAGTCGACGAAGACCACGCCATTGTCGAAGCTGTCTCTGACGAGTTCCGCCGCTTCAATTGCCAGACGTGTCTTGCCGACACCACCGGTCCCTACAAGGGTTACGAGCTGATGTGATCCATCTTTAATCAGGTCGATGACGGACTTGACGTCCGAGTCCCGACCAACCAGTGGAGTCAATGGACGGGGGAAGATCGCCTGCTGAGTGACGGGTCCGGTTATGGGAGCAGCCGATTCATGTTGAGGACGTGCCGTGTCGACGAAATGCGATCTGTGGGTACCGTGGAGTCCAAGTGCGTCCGCCAGCAGGACCACGGTGTCAAATCTCGGAAGCCGATCTGGAAGGCGTTCTAAGTCGCTGATCGTCTTTGCGCTCAGTCCGGATCGCTCCGCGAGCACTTCCTGAGTCATCGCCGCACCAAGGCGATTGCGTCTCAAAAGCTCCCCGAAGCTCGTGGCTGCCGAAGTCACCATGTGCGTCGCCTCAACACGATGTTCCTCAAAGTGAGCGTCGAGTATATCACCGGAACCGTGGCGATTGGAGATACGAGAAATCTCCAGGAAGCAAGGAGTCAACGTCATGTTGCATCCGTGGTGTTTCCACGACACTGACTCCTAATCGGAGCCAAAGACGATGAAGAGAGGATGGCAGCATCGTGGAAACCAAGCGGAGGACATCGAACGACGCATCCGCCGCGGACCTGTGGACGTGGCTAACAGCGATCTCTGGTATTGCCTTTGTCCTACTCGCGGTTGCCGGATTCGTCATATCCGGAAATGACCCGACTCCCTCGGATTCGTTTCAGACTATCAGGGCCTATTTCGTCGATCACCGTACGGCTGTGATCGCGTCTGTCTACATCGACGGAATCTCCCTCGCGTTCTTCCTGGCGTTCGCGTCCGGGCTCGGTGGACTTCTCGCGCGCGGGGCCGCTGATCCGCTCGGCATTCTTTCGCGGCTCATGGTTGCCGGAGCGGTAGGCGTTGTGGTGATCACGATTGTCGAGGATATGGCCGAGGCTGCCCTCGCCTTTCGCACGGCAGCCACAGGCGACACCGCCGCGGTTCAGGCCCTCTTCGATTTCTACATGATGGTGCCACTCGTTTCGCTGTGTCTGGCAGTGTTCCTGGTGGCGGCTGCGATTGGGATATACCGTGGGTCGGTGCTTCCTCACTGGATGGCCTGGGTTGCCGCGATCGAGTCAGTCTTGCTCCTGATTGGCGCGGCCGGATTGGGCGACCCGCGTGGCACTATCGCAACGGTTGGCTTCGCCGGTGGATACCTTCCATTCCTGATCTGGACGCTGATCGCGAGCGTCTCCTTGATTGTCCGAAGGTCGTCGATTGCGGTAAGCCAAGAGCCGTCATCCGCGCGTCATCAAGATCAGGCCTTGCAGTCCGGCTCGTAGGTTGAGAGTGGGTTGCTCCGTGGATGGAACGCTTCGCCCACGACGGTTCTCGCCAGGGCGAATCGCTTTTGGTCGGCACTGAAGCCGCGGTTAAGGCAGCGACGTCAGCGTTCGATTGACGTGGTTGAGGCGTTCGGCGCCGGTCTGCGGTCACGGCTACAGAGTCCTCGATACGTACACCCCAGCGGTCTGGGATATAGATGCCCGGCTCGTCCGAGAAGACCATACCCGCCTGCATCGGCTCCGCGTTCCCCTCGACGAGGTATGGATCCTCATGGGCGGTCAGTCCGATGCCGTGCCCTAGCCGGTGAACGAAATACTCGCCATAGCCATGGTCGGTGATCACTTTGCGCGCGGCGCGGTCGACGTCCTGGCAGGCAACGCCAGGTTTGATGGCTTCGAACGCCGCTTGCTGGGCCTGCAACACCACGTTGTAGATCTCGACGAAATCGGGGTGGGGTTCGCCGGCAACTGGTGTGCGGGTGATGTCCGAGTAATAACCGTCCAGGACTCCGCCGAAGTCCATCACGACCGGATCGCCTGGCTGAATGACGCGGTCGCTGACGTTGTGGTGCGGTGAGGCTCCGTTCGGTCCGCTGCCCACGATGCAGAACGCGACCTCCGGCATCCCGTGCTTGGCCATGATGGCTTTGAGGCTCTCCGCTACCTGCCGCTCGGTGCGCCCGGTCAGGCGTTGGGTGGCGCAGAACTCTTCCCAGGCCGCGTCGGTGCGGCGAGACGCCTCGCGCAAGACCTCGAGCTCTGCCTCATCCTTGACGGAGCGGAGTTTGGAGAGGACGTCGTTGCCGCGTTCGTAGGTGGCGTTCGGCAATGCCTTCTGCAGGCGCAGGAGGAAACCGCTCCAGAGCTGGTCATTGACGGCAACGCTCTCGGAATGCGCCGCTCGCGCGAGTGAAGCCACTCGTTCTAGCGGATTGTCGGTCTCGTCCCAAACCGCGAGGTCGAATCGATCGGTCAGGTCCTCGATGAGCGGCGCTTCAAGGCGCGGGACGACGATGGTTCCCTTCCCATTCCAGGGGAGGATGAGCGCGGTCAAGCGCTCGCTCAGATGCGGCGCGTGGCCAGTCAAGTAGCGGAAATCAGCGGAGGGGCCGATCACGAGCAGGTCATAGCCGGTCTCCTCCATGAGCTGATGGGCTCGTTCCACCCGCTTCGCGAATACGTCTGCGTTTGCTGTCATACCAGGAGTCGCTCCCTTTCGGTCTCTGCTCTCTCAGGACGTGGTGTTCGGATAGATCTGCTCCGAGTTCGCGTGCATGATCATGGCGGCGATCTCGACCGCCTCGCTATCGGTCATCAGGTCCTGATCCACCGCGTCACCCAGTGCGGAGACCAGCGAGGTGCGCCACAGCCGGGCCGCAAACCATTGGAATTCGGGTACCGCGTGACCGTCGCTCGACGCCAGAATCTTGTGGGTTGGCGCGACACCGATTGCCTCCGCGACGAGTGCCGGGCAGTTCGATCCGGCCAGCGGTATGGTCAGACCCAGGTCGATGTAGGCGTTGGGATAGATGCTGGCAAGATAGGCGGCCTCACGCACGAACGGATAGTTGTGCAGCATGACGATGGGGACGTCACGGAAGCGCGGCTCCTGAAAGAGTGCGCGCAGCAGGACCGGATTGGACGACGGAAGATAGCAATCGTCGTCACCCAGTGCGACGTGGAACTGCAGCGGGAAGCGTAGCTCCGCCGCCACCTCCATCGTTTCCCAGATAAGCGCATCGATCAGCGTCTTGTGCGCCAGCCGAACGCGTTCGCCATCCGCCTGCTCCACTTCGCCGCGATACTCATCGAATGCACGGCTCGCTTCAGCGGCGTCGACCTGCTGGATTTCGAGCCCGGTGCGGTAGGCCGCGATGCTCTTGAACCCCACACCATTCTCTGCCTGACTCGCCGCCAGCGTGCGACCGAACGTTTCTCGGAACTCGTCCCACGACGTGCTTTGGACCACGATTTGTTCAGCGAGTGTCTCTATACGCAGGAGACTCCGCACCTCCCGGCCGGTCATCTCCTCCCACTCTTCGCTGGAGTAGCACAGCTTCTGCTGAAAGAGGTAGTCGTTGTAGAGTGGGCCGAGTCGCGCGTCATCAGCCAGCAACCGATGGTAGTCACTGGGTCGTATGCGGTTGCGTGCCTGCAGCACCGCGTTCTCGGTAGGGTCACAGCCGAGCAGACCCGCCAGCCAGCGAATCATGGTGCGGTAGCCGGTAGTGGCTGTTACGTCCTGATGTTGCACCATAGGATCGGCCGACTCGGTAAAGGTGGCACGCAGCGTGTTGGCGTCGAGCGGCCCGTCGAGGCGCAGCGGCGCATGGACGTGGTGATCGAGCAATGGAATGTCGGCGATTTCCTCACGCAGACGATCTCGAGCAGATGACACGGGCGCTCCTCTCGCGGGAATTCGGCGTTTAAGGGGCATCGAAGTAGGCGGCGCGTTCCCAATCGGTGACCTCGAGGTTGTAGGCTGCAAGTTCAACCCGTTTGACCCGCAGAAATTCGCGATGAATCAGTTCGCCGAGCCCGTCTCGCAAGGCTTCGTCTCGTTCAAACGCGTCGAACGCCGTCCCAGCGTCGCGCGGTAGAAATCGCACCCCTCGTTCAGCGATTTCCGCCGCGTCCAGATGGCCGACATCCGTCGAGGTCGGCTCTCCGGGTTCGAGGTTGTGCTTGATTCCATCAAGTCCGGCCCAGATCAGTCCGGCCAGATACAGGAACGGATTGGACGTATTGTCACCAGCACGGAACTCGAGGCGGGCACGTTTGCCCGGCCCCGGAACACGCACCAGCGCGGCGCGATTGCCGATGCCCCAGCAGATGTGCGCTGGTGCCCAGGAGGCAGGCTGGAGTCGTTTGTAAGAGTTCGGAGTGGGAGCGCCGAGCGCGGTCAGCGCTTCGGCATGTTTCAACCACCCCGCCATGAAGGAACGGGCGGTCAGGCTCAGACCCGACGGATGCGACGTGTCGGCCGTGCGATCCGCGTCCGAGTCGGCGTCTTGCAAGCTCAGATGGATATGCAGGCCGGATCCCGCGGAATCGGGCGTTATCTTGGGCATGAAGCTGGCGTGCTGCCCGAGCTGGCGGGCGACGCCACGAACGGCGAGGCGCAGCAGAAACAGGTCTTCGGCGGCCTCGAGTGGCCGGTCGGGTGCGATGTTCGCCTCATATTGGCCATGACCGTACTCTTTGCCGATCTGTTCGAGCTGAACGCCCATATCCGGGAGAGCTTCGGCGAGCTTCCGGACGAACGACATGCCGTCATTCAGGCCGTCGATGGTGTACATCCCGGCGTCGCTGATCGGCGCGCCGGTCTCACCCGAAAAGAGGAAGAACTCGGGTTCGAACGCTACGTTCGCCTTCAGTCCGGCCTCCGCCAGTGCTCCGACCGCACGCTTGAGCGCTCCACGCGGACAGCCTTCCCAGATGAGGCCGCTCTCGTCGTGAAGCGTAGCGAAGGCCAGCGCCGAATCGGGTTGAAATGGAACCAACACCGCGCTTTCAGGGTCCGGGATGGCGAGAACGTCGCCACTGTCCGCACCGAAAAAGGGATTTGGCACTTGGTGATCGCGGATGGTGAAGTTGAAATTGGCCTTGGCGAAGTTGGTTCCGCGTTCGCTGACGGCTGAGACGCGCGAGTGAGGCACGTCGCGCCCTGCCATACGGCCGTGAAAGTCGGTATAGACGACCCAGAGATGCGTTACCCGCCGCTCGGTCATCCAGGTTGCCAGCTCATCCGCCATGCGCCGCTCCTTTCTTGCGGACCGACCCTAGACTAGCAGAGGGGCAGTACGCTCGGAAGAGGCGGTCAAGCCAAGCGCGGTAAGTCCCAGAACAGCACGCGATTGAGAGAGGTTGCACGGTGGTCAATTCGAAGCGCGAAGCTGAACACCCTCTTCCGACGGAGCTAGACGCCGTTACCCCGATTGGCTGACGCTCGCGCTCCGCTCACGCGATTCGACGCTTCCGGAGGTGCGCTCGGTGAACGTCGAACGAATCGTCGAGGGCTTTGGTCTGATTGGAGCGATCGGTCATTCACGCCTCGAATCGGAGACGGCCGGGTCTGGATGTCCCGACAGCCTGATCGTCAAGCTTTCACTTGCGCAGACTGGGCAGACATCTCTCTACCGTAAGCGTGTTGAGCACGGGGCGCCGCGAATTGGCCCGTGCTTCCAGCGCTGTGCACGCGAAGTCCGCTTCTACGACGAACTGGCTCCGCTCGGACTCGCCCCAGCACCGACGTGCTATTTCGCCGCATCCAGCGAAGAACAGGCCGAGCGCGCGATCTTGTCGTCGCGGCGCTTGGTGATGGTCGACTCGCCAGCGCGCTCATCGAACTGGATGTTCGATCCGTGCTTATGCAGTTGTAAGCACCACGCAGTTATCCAACGTGGTGACCGGCCGCCGATCGGCGGCCGGTTTCTATGCACCTGCAAGCGACGTCGTTCTACGGCGTTGCGGTTGCCGCCGGGGTTGCGGCCGGAGTGGCCGACTGAGACGAGTTCGGCATGGTGCCGAGTGTCAGCTTCATTTCCTGGGTGCTGCCGTTACGCAGAACCGTCAACGTGACGGTATCCCCAGGGTTTTTGTTCTGGATTGCCTGAGACAGAGCGGAATCGCTATCGAGCGTGTTGCCGTCGATCTCGGTGATAATGTCACGCTGCTGGAGACCCGCCTGTTCGGCCGGCGAGCCCTGCTCAACTTTCATCACGAGCACGCCCGTCGTCTGATTGACGTTGAGCTGAGCGGCGATGGCCGGGTTGAGCGGCACGTAGCTTACTCCGATGTAGGCGTGCGCCACGTGACCGTTCGAGATGAGTTGCTGCGCGATCGGCATGGCGGTATCGATGGAGATGGCGAAACCGATCCCCTGCGCCTGCTGATTCTGTCCGGCCGAACCCGCGACCAGCGTGTTGATGCCGATGACCTGTCCATTGAGATTGACCAGCGGTCCGCCGGAGTTGCCCGGGTTGATGGCCGCGTCAGTCTGGATCACGTTGAAGAGGAACGGACCAGCGGTGTTGCTGTTGCCCTCGGCTGGTTCCTGCACGGTTCGTCCGAGCGCACTCACGACACCAGCGGTAACGGTGGGGCCGCCCTTGAGAGCCAGCGCGTTGCCGATGGCGACGGTCCAGTCGCCCACCTTGAGCGAATTGGAATCGCCGATGCTGGCGGTCGGCAAGTTGTCCCCCGAGATCTGGACGACGGCAAGGTCAGTCTGCGGATCGGTTCCCACGACGTTCGCACTGAAGGATCGTCCGTCCGGCAGCGACACGCGCAGCTGCTGCGCGCCAGTGACGACGTGGTTGTTCGTCAGGATGTGTCCCTGATTGTCGAAGATGAAGCCGGATCCGACACCGGCCGGAACAGTCGGCTGATTGTAGGCACTTGGCGCGGCCTGCATGTTCGTAATCTGAACGACCGCGGGCTTTGTCTCTTGCACGACGGTGTTGAAGCCGTTCATAACGTTCGCCGCCCCGGAGCCGGAATTATCTCCGGTGCTCGCGATTGGCGAGGCCGTCGCGGTTGCGGCCGTCTGGTCTGTCACAAGAGTCGTCGTATTCGTGGTCGTGGGATTATTTGCCTGGCCGGTGGTGGTGTTCGTTGCGTTCGTGCCGCCGACGGTGCACGCTGCACCGGTGACCACCAGTAGTAGTCCGACGAGCAGACGCGACCAATAGGCCCGAATTGCGGATAGATACATAGACGCCCTCCAGGTTTGAGTCGAGAAACTGCGAGATCGATTCGTTCGCATCCAGCGCTGAAACGGCTCATGAACCGACTCGTCAGATCGACCTTCGTGGAGACCTGGGGAGAACCTGTTGGTTACGGTGGGTCGGAAACCAACCCATCAGGTTTCAGAGAATGGTCCAACTACGGTGAACACACATGTGTTCCCGAATGTGTCGCCAAATGCTCTTCAGCGGCATGGATTGCGCGGCGCGCGTCGACTCTCGAAATGATGAGACCCGATTGATGGCGCCAGGCGAACAATCGTGTCGAGGTAGTCACCGGGGCGTTGGCCCGAAAAGATGCGGTGCTACTCACTTTACTCTGGCGCACGGCGCGTGCCGGGAACCACTCGTTGAACACGCGGCAAGCGGTATGCGCGCCCGGCGTGATAGCCAAGCTGAATAGATCGTCACGTGTCGGTTGAGATCTAGTCGAGAGCGTTGGCCCTTTCAAGTGCCAAGCGATGGCGTGCAGCGCTGGGCGGTTCTGGTCGCTTGGCCAGCATGAAGAAGATGGAACCGACCGCGGCGAATCCGGCCAAAATGGTGAATCCAGCGGTGTAGTTGCCGAAATGGTCCGCCATGACCCCGGCGATGACGGGCCCGCCGACGGTTCCCACCATGATGATGGTGGACGAGAATCCCATCACCTTGGCGAACGACGCGCGTCCGAAATAGTCGGCACGCATGGCCTGCATCAGAGGGCCACGGATTCCCCAGGCCATGCCATGTGACACCGCGAACAGAGCCACCATCCAGAAAGAATTGGCGTAGGCGAGCATGATCAGCCCGAACGCGTGCCCAAACATGGCAGTGGCCGTGATGTAGCGCTTGTCGAACCGATCCCCCAGAATGCCACCTGCGATGCGGCCGAAGATCATGATGGTCGTCATGAAGGTCAGCACCGACGCGGCCTGTCTCACGCTGTAGCCCAGATCGTCGACCAGGTGTAGTACGAGATGGACCGTCACCGCTGAAACGACCAACAGCGCCAATCCGTGGCCGAAGGAGATAAACCAGAAGGCACGGGTGCGCATCGCCTCTCGCGCTGTGAACTC
Organism: uncultured Chloroflexia bacterium; assembly: GCA_963815715.1. Taxonomy (GTDB): domain Bacteria; phylum Chloroflexota; class Chloroflexia; order Thermomicrobiales; family Thermomicrobiaceae; genus CALAGB01. The sequence goes on from CAWFHU010000005.1 coordinate 33,140, forward strand.
GACGTGCTCTGGAGCGCTTGATTTGGCGCTCACCTCGCTGGCTTGCATCGTTCCCGGGCCGCCGTCCGGCAAGAGACCAACGTCCTCGGGCTTGTGGTGCATGATCCGGCTGACTGGAATCGCGACGAACAGGACGATCAAGCCGGACGCGAAGGCGGTCGCGCGCCAGCCGTTCGACGTCAGCGACCAGGCGATGATCGGCGCCATGAGACCAGCCACACTCAGGCCGAGCTGGGTCATGGCCAACGCCAGCGAGCGGCGTCGTTCGAACCAGTTGACCACCACGGTCGTGGCCGTCATGAACCCACAGAGCGAGGCGCCCAATGACGTGATCAAGAAGAGGATGAAGAAAGTCGTGAGAGAGTCGACCCGGCTGAAGGCGATAAAGCCGAGCCCGAAGATCAATGCCCCCACCTGCATCACGCGACGCGGACTGAACCGATCGATCAACGCTCCCTGCACCGGTCCGATCAGGCCGGTTTGCACGCTTGCGAGTGCATAGGCGAGGGAGAGTGTTGTCTTGCTCCAGCCGAACTGGTCATGCAGAACGACGGCATACGTACCGAACGCCTGCTGCAGCAGCCCTGTTTGTAGTGTCTGATAGACAATCGCGCCGACGACGATCCACCAACCGAAAAAGAGCCCCCGTGCTCTTCCCCGGGCCGTCGCGATAAGTGCCAAAACCATCCTCCAAGGTCGGTCGACTCCACTGCGGAGATGACGGACGGGCGGGAGCCGCGCAGGCCATCTTAGCACGGAGATCAAGCTGGTGGCCGTCTGCGCAGGCGCTTTCCAGGGCTATGCTACACTCCCGTTATTCGCCATCTGTTTTTCGATCATCGTCTGGCATTTGCCATGCACGTAAGGCACGTTCGATGTCGACCGACGTTGATTCCGAACTATTTAGCTCTGACGGCACAACTCCACACGCGGATCTAGCCGGCACCCTCGATGAGCTCGACTCGCTCTATGCCATGTCGGTCGAGATCGCCAGCCTGCGCAAACTCAACCAGGTGATGGATCGCGCGCTCGACTACTGCCTTCAGCTGACGAAATCGGAGTTTGGCTTTGTCGGGCTGATCGACGACCCGGCGTTCCTCGATGTGGCGGCGATCAAAGGTTTTATGCCGGATAAGCCCGAGTTCTGGGAGCAGTTCAGGCGTATCCCGATCCGACGGACCATCTTCGGGGTGGTGGTGATCGAGGGTCGTCCGAACCTTTCGAACGATGTCGCGGCGGACGACCTGCACGTCGGTGCGCCGAGAGGGTCATCCGCCGGTCCGCACATTTCTTGGCGTCCCGCTGACGATCCGTGATCGCACCATCGGCATGATCGGTGTGGCCAACCGAGGCGACGGTTACCACGCCGGCCACGAGCGGCTGATGTCGACCTTTGCCAATCAGGTGGCGGTCGCCATCGCCAACGCGCGGCTCTACGAAGAGCAGCAGGCGATGATCGCAACGTTGCAATCTCTTCATGCTCGCCTCGATCAAGCGGAGATCCAGGCCATGATCGATCAGGAGCGAACCCGCATCGCCGAAGAGCTTCATGACCGCGTGGCCCAGATCATGTTCGGCATCGGCATCACGGCAAACTGGTGTGTCGAGCACTTCCCGAGGGAAGACGTTTCGCATCAGCTCGAGCGCGTCCGCGACCTGGCGGCGCGAGGCGGTGAGGAGATCAGGCGCTCCGTCTATGACCTGTCTAACGCGCAGTCGACGAGCGGATCCCTCGTCGATGAGATCCGCGAGACGGTGCGAGCCATCAACGGTGCCAGCACCGTGCAGATCGACCTTGTCGTCAGCGGAAAGCCGCGACGCCTGGCGCAACGCATCGAAGACACGCTGCATCGCGTGGTGATCGAGGCGTTGACCAACGTCCAGCGTCATTCACGTGCCGATCTGGCGGTCGTGAGCCTCTCCTATGAGAACCAACGCACGCTCCTGGTGGTGCAAGACAGTGGCCTGGGTATCCATGACACGACGCTGAGCACCTTTCGTTTCGATCACGGGCACTTCGGGCTCCGCGGTATCGAGCGACGTGTCTCGGAGGTTGGCGGTCAGCTCGATCTGCAGAACAGTGACGAAGGCGGCTTCGTCATCCGAGTTTCGATCCCGACGCCAGGCAGCCGGGGCGCGGCATGACGTCCGGCCTGCGCGTCGTGATGATCGACGATCATGAGATCGTGCGGAACGGGCTGAAGCATATCCTGGATGGCGACCCCGAATTCGCGGTAGTCGGCGAGGCGGACGACGGCCCAAGTGGTTTGGCCGCGGTCGAGGCGACGCGTCCTGACGTGGTACTGCTCGACGTGCGCTTGCCAAGTCTCTCCGGCAGTGAGGTCTGTCGCCTGATCGCCGAGCGTGTTCCCGAAACGCGCATCCTCGTGCTGAGCGCATTTGGGGACGATCACCTCGTCTATCAGTGTCTGGTTGCGGGTGCCGCCGGATACGTCCTCAAGGACATCGTCCACTTCGATCTGAAGAAGAGCCTCAAGGCTGTGGCCCGCGGCGAGTCGGTCATCGATCCCCGGGTCGCCGCCGCGGTCGTCGAACGGCTGCGCGCACCCGGCGACCAGCCGTCGCACAACCTATCGCCACATCAGTTCTCGGTCCTGCAGCTGATGAGTCAGGGATTCTCTAATCGTGAAATCGCCGATCGCCTCTTCCTCAGCGAGAACACGGTCAAGGGCTACGTCCAGGAAGTGCTGCGTCGCCTGAGCGCCAAGAACCGCGTCGAAGCTGTTATGATCGCGAGCCGCCGCGGCTGGCTGTGAGTGGTCTTGCGCTTCCCGATGGTGGGCGATGACGGAGGTTGGTTGCCGCGCTGCATTCACCCAGGACTAAAGATCCTGGGCTAGTCTGAACGAAGCCCACTGAAGGATACTGCTGGCGAATGTCAGGCAGCTGGCGAGGTGTGCCTAGTCCCTTGAGTGGGCTTCGTCTTTGTAGCGCTGTGGCTTTAGCCCCGCGCGAGCGTTGAGCGGTTCGTTGTTGCACCGCTGCTCAACATCGAAACTAGAACCACCTCAGCCTCACCGGCTCTGCAGATCGTCCTCCCAGAACTCGAACTGGCCGCGTTCCTTCCCGGCGTCCCGCTGTACCTCTTGTGCACGTAGCTGGACGCGGCGAATCTTGCCCGAGACCGTTTTCGGTAGGTCGGCGAACTCGAGACGTCGGATGCGCTTGTAGGGAGCCACTCGATCCCGGCAGTAGGCCAGAATTTCGCCCGCAAGCTCGGACGAGGGCTCGAAGCCTGATTTGATGATGACGTAGGCTTTGGGAACTGAACCACGCGTCGGATGTGGACTTGGCACGATGGCCGCTTCCGCAACGGACGGATGTTCGATGAGGACATTCTCCAGCTCGAAGGGGCTGATGCGGTAATCAGCGCTCTTGAAGACGTCGTCGGTGCGGCCCACGTACCAGAAATAGCCGTCTGCGTCGCGTGATGCCACATCACTGGTCCGATAGAAGTCGCCTTCCAGTGCTGCGCTGGATCGGGCAGTATCGCCCAGATAGCTCTGCATCAAGCCGAGCGGACGTCGGCTGAGTCGCAGCGCGATCTCGCCGTCGTCCGACTCCATACCTTCCGGGTCGAGAAGCGCCACGTCATAGCCGGGCAACGGTCGTCCTACCGAGCCGGGCTTGATGGGCTGTCCCGGAGTGTTGCCGATCTGAGCGGTCGTCTCAGTTTGGCCGTAGCCATCGCGGATGGTCAGTCCCCAGGCGGCCCGAACTCGCTCGATCACCTCCGGGTTGAGCGGCTCACCGGCACTGACGACCTCACGGAGTTTGACTGGATACGACGTCAGATCCTGCAGGATCAGGAGCCGCCAAACCGTGGGAGGTGCGCACAAGGTGGTGACACCGCGATCGACGATCACCTGTAGCGTCTGTTTGGCATCGAAGCGGGCGTAGTCGTGGATCAGGATTTCGGCTCCGGCGATCCAGGGGGCGAAGAAACTGCTCCAGGCATGCTTGGCCCAGCCGGGCGAGCTGATGTTGAGGTGAACGTCGCCCTCCTTCAGGCCGATCCAGTACATGGTCGAGAGATGCCCCACCGGATAGCTCTGGTGCGTGTGCAGCACCAGCTTCGGTTTGGACGTCGTTCCTGAGGTGAAGTAGAGGATGAGCGGGTCGCCAGCCCGAGTCTGGCCCTCGGGCGTGAAATGTGGCGACCTCGAATCGGCCTCGGCGTATGAATGCCAACCTTGTACTTCCCCGCCGACAGCGATGCGGGTGTAGCTGCCCGCGATACTGGCGAGCTTGTCTGTGGCACTCGCGTCACTGATGACGTGGAGGATGCGGCCGCGTTCGAATCGGTCGTCCAGGTCTTCCGTAGTCAGGGCCGTGGTCGCGGGAATCATCACCAGACCCAGCTTGATCGCCGCGAGCATCGACTCCCATAGCGGAATATTGTTCGCCAGGATCAGCAGGATTCGATCTCCTCGTTGAGCGCCGAGCTCGCGCAGGAAATTCGCCAGCTTGTTCGAGCGCTCGGTCATTTCCGTGAACGTGCGGCTTTCGGCCCCGTTCTCTCCGACGATCGTGAGCGCCGGTCGATCGTTGCCTTCAGCGAAGCGGTCGAAAAAGTCGAGTGCCCAGTTGAAGTACTCGAGATCGGGCCAGGTGAAGCCCTGGTATGCCGCGTCGTAATCCTCTCGATACTCCAAGAGGAAGTCACGCGCTTGAATAAACTGATCGTCCATGCTGTCGTCTCCGTGTGAGATGACCGAGGCGATTTTGCCGCTCATTGAGCCGGTTGGATCGCCAGGTCCCAGATCGAAATCGCGAGTAGGTCGCCATCGTTTGAGATTCGATTGTAGGCGGGCCGCAAGCCGTCAACAAGCGGATCAGCAACCGGTGCGAGCTCTCGCGATGCGGTACCATGCCGTTCGGCAGTCCGAGGGCTGCCTGGGATTAGATCCCCGATTCACGCACGTGAAGGAGCGCGCTGATGGACAAATCCGCATCTGAACAGACCGCTCGTGTCGGCGAGCCCCTGTCATTCGAACAGCTCGTCTCCTGGGAGCGACCAACTGATCCCCAGATATCGCCGGATGGTAGTTGGATTGCCTTCTGTATGCGGCCGGTGAGTAACGACGAAGAGCACCCCAAAGGCGCCATCTGGCTGGTGCCGTTCGATGAGGGCGACCCGCACCGCTTGACAACGAGCCCGGGACTCGATCAGTCGCCGCGTTGGTCGCCTGACGGCACGCGCATCGCCTTCATCTCCGATCGCGCCGAACGAGGCAAAGCCAGTGTCTACGTGATGCGCCTGGACGGCGGAGAAGCCGAGCGCGTCTTCGATCAGCAGGGGGATCTGGCCGATCTCGCCTGGTCGCCCGACGGCAGCTGTCTCTCGGTCCTCTTTACCGAGCCGGAGACTGACGAAGAGAAGAAGCGCAAAGAGGAACGGGACGACGTCAAGGTTTGGGATCAAGACTACAAGTTTCGGCGGCTATGGATCATCGACCTTCAGTCCGGCGAGACCAGGGCTGTCTCGCCGGAAAATCGGCACGTGCAGGAGTACTGCTGGTCTGCTGATTCGGCACAGGTGGCCATCAACACGTCCGCCACGCCGCGAGCCGACGAATCGCATTACCCCACCGAAGTGGCGATCGTCAGCCGTCAGAGCGGCACGATCTCTCGCACGTTCACGTTGCCCGCGAGCACGTCGGACCTGATCTGGTCGCGCGACGGCACCCGTTTCGCCTATCGCGGCGCCGCCGGCCGCGTGATGCATCCAGATTATGTCTATGCAATCGACGCCAACGGCACCGAGCGTGAATGCCTGACTCCTGACTATGCCGGTACGGTCGACTTTCTGACCGCCGATGCTTCGGGAAATCTCTACTTCGTCTCATTCGAGGGATTGAATGCTGCCACATATTCGCTTGACTGGAACGGAACGACGAATCGGCTGTCGCCCCAAGAATGCGACGGGAAGATCACACCGCCATTCACCTTGAGCACTGACGGCCGCCGCGCGGCCTTCGTCCGCGAGGACGCGACGCACGCTCCAAATGTCTGGATCCTCAGCCGCAACGACATATCCCAAAGCGTTACAAAACAGATCACCCACTTCAACACCGACCTCGAGGCGGCCGCGCTCGGTTCGGCAGAGATCGTCAGTTGGACGAGCGATGACGGTGTCGACGTTCAGGGGCTCCTGATCAAGCCGCATGGCTACGTCGAAGGAGAGCGCTTTCCCCTCCTCGCCTTCGTGCATGGCGGCCCGACCTGGCACTGGAGCAACCAATTCGCCGCCACCTGGCACGACTGGGGTCAAATGATGGCCGGCCGCGGCTACGCCGTCCTGATGCCCAACCCCCGTGGCAGCACCGGGCGTGGTCCCGGCTTCTCCAATGCCATCTTCGACGATGTGGGTGGCGGTGAGTACCGGGATCTGATGAGCGGCGTCGACGCTATGGTCGAACGCGGTATTGCCGATCCCGACCGGCTCGGCGTCGGCGGCTGGAGTTGGGGCGGCTACATGACCGCCTGGGTCGTCTCGCAGACCGATCGCTTCAAGGCGGCCGTGATGGGCGCGGGACTTCCCAACATGATCAGCGACAACAGCATGGGCGACATTCCTAGCGCCAACCTCTCCTACTTTGATAAGTCTCCGTACGAGGATCCAGAACCGTATTGGGAACGGTCCGCCATCAAATACATCCACAACGCCAAGACGCCGACGCTGATCCTGCACGGTGAGGCGGATGACCGCGTGCACCCCGGTCAGGGACGCGAGATGTATGTGGCGCTGCGCATGCTTGGTGTCGAGACGCAGTTCGTCACCTACCCGCGTGAGGGGCATCGGATCATGGAGCGGAAGCACCAGCTCGATCTCATGAGTCGTATCGTCAGTTGGTACGATCGCTTCCTCAAGTCGGGAGATGAGACCGTCACTCCGTAGCCACAACGTTCCGACATTTCGGACTGAGTCGCAATTCAACTTGTCCGTTCACCCAATCAGAGGGGTTGCCCCCCTCCGTTTGGGTGTCTTTGGCTGCCAGTTGGAGCCGAAGTTACCCCCAAACTGCGGGTATCGGCCCAGACCACGCCAGCCTTAGACTCGCCTCAATCCGTAATTGAGTTGGCGTTTGTTTCAAGTCTTATGGGATATGACGCCTGAATCCCTATCTGACCCTACCCCCTTGAATCGGAAGGAGCGGCGGCAGGATGATCCCTGGATCCTTCACCTATTTGAAACCCGACAGCCTCGATGAAGCTATCGGAATGCTGACCGAGCACGCCGACGACGGAAAGCTCCTGGCCGGCGGTCAGAGCCTGATCCCGATCATGCGTTTCCGTCTGGCCGAACCTGCTTACTTGATCGATATCAACCACATCAAAGGTCTGAACGGAATCACCGAAAACGGAGATCACCTGTCGATCGGCGCGCTGACGCGTGAGTACCAGATCGATCGCTCTGAACTGGTCAAGCAGCGCTATCCCATTCTGACGGACACCTCAACCATGATCGCCGACCCGCTGGTTCGAAATCTGGCGACCGTCGGCGGCAATCTGGCACACGCCGATCCCGCCAACGATCATCCAGCCACGATGTTGGCTCTGCGAGCGAGCGTAATTGCTCGCGGACCGCAGGGAGAGCGGACCATCCCGATCGACGACCTCTTCGTCGACGCCTTCACCACCTGCCTGCAGCCGGACGAGATCCTGACCGAGATTCATGTGCCGAAGCCGGTGCCGAACTCCGGTGCCGCCTACGTCAAATTCGAGCGCAAGGTCGGCGACTATGCCATCGCCGCGACGGCTGCCTATCTCGAGATGGGAAGCGACGGAACGATCTCCAAAGCGGGGGTTGGGCTCACCAACGCCTCATACAAGCCGCTCCGCGCGAACAAAGCAGAGGCCGCGCTCACCGGACAGACGCCGTCTGAATCACTGTTCAAAGAGGCGGCAGCGGCGGCGGCGCAGGAAGCGGACCCAGGGAGCGACCTGCGTGGCTCAGCCGACTACAAGCGAGCCATGATCCGCACCATGACCATCCGTGCACTCAAACAGGCGGCCGCGCGAGCCGGTGTCGAGCTGCAGTAGAAACGAGGGATCGACGCATGACTAAGGTTCCAATCAACGTCACGGTCAATGGGGAAGCAGTTTCGGCCGAAGTCGAGCCCCGCTTGCTCCTCGTCCACTTCATCCGCGAGCAGCTCGGACTTAAAGGCACGCACATCGGATGCGACACCACCAGCTGCGGCGCATGTACGATCCACTGGAACGGCCGGCCGGTGAAATCCTGCACGGTCTTTGCGGTCCAAGCCGACGGGGGCACGCTCGATACCGTCGAGAGCCTCGAAAAGGACCACCAGCTTCACCCGATCCAGGAAGGGTTCTGGCAGGAGCACGGCCTGCAATGCGGCTACTGCACCCCCGGCATGATGATGACCGCCGTTGCGCTCCTCAAAGAGAATCCCGATCCAACGGAGCTCGAGATTCGCCAGGCCATCTCAGGCAACCTCTGCCGCTGCACTGGCTACGTCAACATCGTCAAGTCGATTCAATATGCCGCCGACAAGATGCGCCAGACCTCGAGCCAGCAGGCCGAGCCGGTCGCGGTTGGAGGGGAGTGATCGATGTCTGCAACTGAGATTCAAGGACTGGGCAAGCGCCTCAAACGCAAGGAAGATCCGCGATTCATCCGCGGCAAAGGGAACTACATCGACGACATCACGCTGCCAGGAATGCTTTATCTCGACATCGTACGCAGTCCGCACGCGCACGCCAAAATTCTCAACATCGACGCGTCGAAGGCGCTGGCCATGCCGGGCGTGCTGGCCGTCATCACCGGCAAGGATCTGGAAGCTGCTGGTCTTGCCTGGATGCCGACCCTCATGAGCGACCAGCAGATGGTCTTGCCAATCGACAAGGTCGTCTATTACGCTCAAGAGGTCGCGGCGGTCATCGCCACCGATCGTTACACGGCCGCGGACGCGGTGCTGGAAGTCAAAGTCGACTACGAACCGCTCGAAGTAGTCGTCGATCCGTTCAAGGCGCTCGAGCCGGACTCGCCACTGGTTCGCGACGATCGTGAGAAGAAGACCAACCACATCTGGCATTGGGAGGCGGGAAACAAAGAGGAGACGGACCGCATCTTTGACGAGTCAGAGGTCGTGGTCAAGCAGGACCTCTACATCCCGCGCATCCATGTCGCATCCATCGAAACCTGCGGCTGCGTGGTCTCGCACGACGCGATCTCCGGCAAGCTGACCATCTACATGACCAGCCAGGCGCCTCATGCCCACCGCACGGTCTGGTCGCTCGTCACCGGCATCCCGGAGACGCAGATCCGCATCATCTCGCCTGACATCGGTGGTGGGTTCGGCGGAAAAGTGCCGGTTTACCCGGGCTACGTGCTGGCGACGGTTGCGGCCATTACTACCGGCAAGCCGATCAAGTGGATCGAGGATCGCTCCGAGAATCTGCAAGCCGACTCGTTCGCGCGCGATTATCACATCCATGCCGAAGTCGCCGCCAGCAAGGACGGAACCCTACGCGCTATGCGCGTCAAAACACTGGCGGATCACGGTGCGTTCGACGCCGCGGCCAACCCGTCCAAATTCCCGGCCGGTCTCTTCAGCATCTGCACCGGCTCCTACACGTTCGAGAACGCGCACGTCGAAGTCGACGGCGTCTACACCAACAAAGCGCCGGGTGGAGTTGCCTATCGCTGCTCATTCCGCGTGACTGAAGCGGTCCACACCATCGAGCGCATGGTCGACGTTCTGGCCGATGAGCTGAACATGGACGCGGCTGAGATTCGCATGAAGAACTTCATCAAGCCGGATGCGTTTCCATACAAATCGCCCACCGGCTGGGAGTACGACAGCGGTAACTACCAGGGCGCGCTGGACAAAGCGCTCGACGGAATCGGCTATCAGGAACTTCTGCGCGAGCAAGCGGAGAAGCGCGCTCGCGGAGAACTGATGGGCATCGGCATCAGCACCTTTACCGAGATCGTCGGCGCCGGCCCATCGCATACCTTCGACATCCTCGGCATCAAGATGTTCGACAGCGCCGAGATACGTGTGCACCCAACCGGCTCGGCCCTGGTGCGCATCGGCGTCCAGACACAGGGACAGGGACACGAGACAACCTTCGCCCAGATCGTGGCCGAAGAGCTCGGGCTTGCGGTCGACAAGATCATCGTCGAGCACGGCGACACTGACACAGCACCCTACGGTCTCGGCACCTACGCCAGCCGCAGCACGCCCACGGCTGGCGCGGCGACCGCGGTATCGGCTCGAAAGATCCGCGAGAAGGCACGGCTTTTAGCCGCCAGTCTGCTCGAGTGCAGCCCCGACGACCTGGAGTGGTCCGACTACGCCTTCCGTATCAAGGGCGCGCCCGAGCGTTCCAAGAACATGACCGAGCTGGCCTTTGCCGCCTACACCAACTTCCCAGTCGGTATGGAGGGTGGCCTCGAAGCCGTCACGTACTACGACCCGCCGAACCTGACCTTCCCCTTCGGCGCCTACATCGCCGTGGTCGATATCGATCGCGGCACCGGACAGGTGAAGGTGCGCGACTTCCTGGCGATTGACGACTGCGGCACGATCATCAACCCGATGATCGTCGAAGGCCAGGTCCATGGCGGCTTGACCATGGGACTGGCGCCGTCGCTCTATGAAGAGATCGTCTATGACGAGCACGGCACGATGCTGAACGGCACGTTGATGGACTATCTGCTGCCGACCAGCATGGAGACGCCTGCCTGGAGGACGGGGAATACCGTCACGCCCTCGCCGCATCATCCGATCGGCGCCAAGGGAGTGGGCGAAAGCCCAACCGTCGGCGCACCGCCCGCCATCGCCAACGCCGTGGTGGACGCGCTGAGCCATTTGGGCGTGCGGCACATCGACATTCCGATCACGCCCTGGAAGCTCTACGAGATTCTGGAAGAGAAAGGCGTCGCCGAGTAGTCAGCAAACCAGACACAACCCCCTGACCTGCCACGTGCCGGAAGAGCTCTCCCCGGCACGTGGCACCCGTCCTTTGATGCGCTCGATCGAAAAGCGGACCGAACATGACCTCCATCCACCTACACGAACACAGCGAGACCATCTCCGAAGACATCTTCGCCCGTGCGGCCGCGCTCAAGCAGGACGGTATCCCCTTCGTGCTGGCGACGGTCGTGTGGAGTCAGAGCCCGACCTCAGCGCGCCCTGGCGCCAAGGGAATCATCACGTCAGACGGGGCGCTCTTTGGCTGGGTCGGCGGAAGCTGCGCGCAGCCCACGGTGGTGCGGGAAGCGCTCAAAGCGTTGAGCGACGGTAACTCGCGTCTGCTGCGGCTCGATCCAGACGGTACGCCCGACCCATCCCGTCCGTCTCTGGTGGTCGCGCCACTCACCTGTCAAAGCGGCGGCGCACTCGAGGTCTTCCTCGAACCACTTCTGCCCGCACTGCAGCTGATCGTCTTCGGTCAGAGCCCGGTATGCGACGCTCTTCTGCGCCTCGGGCACGTCATGGGCTATCGCGTCGTCGCGGCTCGACCAGGAGCGGTTTCAACCGTTCCACTTGAGGCAGACGTGTCAATTGACGATCTGGACGTGCGGGCGCTTGCCGCCGATCGTCGCTCGGTGGCCGTGGTAGCAAGCATGGGTGTCTACGACGAAGATGCCGTGGTCGCCGCGCTCGAAGCGGGCATCGGGTTCGTCGCGCTCGTCGCCAGTCGCAAGCGTTTTGCGGCCACCCGCGCTCTGCTAGTGGGAACCGGTCAATCGGAAGAGATGCTCGATCGCGTCAAGGCGCCCGCCGGACTCGACATCTCAGCCAGCTCACCGGAGGAGATCGCGGTCAGCATTCTGGCCGAGATCATCGAGCGGCGCGGATCTTTGCCAACGCCGATAGGGTTGCGACACAGCGAGTCCGCTCCGGTGGTCGCTATCGACCCGGTCTGCGGCATGGAGGTCGAGACGTCCAGCGCGCGATACGTAGTCGACTACGGCGGACAGCCGTATTACTTCTGCTGCGCGGGGTGTCGCCGCAGTTTCGAAAACAAGCCGATGAAGTACGTCGGCGGTTAACCAGTAGCCAGGTGCGCGCGAGAACGCGGGCGCACAGCAGTGCGCCCCTACATCATACGTCGAATTTTTACGTGTGAGGGCGCATTGATGTGCGCCCCTCGTAATCCCGGTCAACTGGTTTGCCATTCAACGACGATAATTTGTCACACCCCTTTCCCACCCTTCACTCCACCAGCCATGCTGGCGGCTCTCATGCGAAAATAACGCCAACTTTCGCACGCAGCCGTGAATTGCCACCGGACACCCTCTTCACCAGACAGGAGAACCTGGCGATGTTCGATCCATTTCGCTTTCGTATCCCAACGGAAGTCCAGTTCGGCGCCGGAGTGGCGACGAATTTGGGCGAGCAGGTTGCCCGCCTCAGCGCGAAAGCCCCGTTCATCGTGACCGATCCCGGTGTGCGGCAGGCTGGAATCGTCGCCCCGCTCGTGCAGACCCTAATCGAACGAGGAATCACCGCCGAAATCTACGACAAGATCAGTCCCAACCCCCGGGATCATGAGTGTGTCGCTGGGTCGGAGGCCGCTCGAGAATTTGGCGCCGATCTGATCGTGGCCATTGGTGGCGGCAGTCCGATCGACGCGGCCAAAGCGATCGCCGGACTGGTTCCCAATGGCGGCGCCGTACAGGATTGGCTGCCACCCACCACCTTCGCCCGTCCACCGCTGCCCGTCATCGCCGTCCCCACCACGGCGGGAACGGGCAGCGAGGTGACGCGCTCGTCGGTCATCAGCGACACACAACGACACACGAAGATCAGCTTGCGCGACTATCAAATCGCGCCACGCGTCGCGCTGGTCGATCCGAGCCTGACACATTCATTGCCGCGGTCAGTAACAGCGGCGACTGGAATGGACGTGCTGACACACGCCGTCGAGGCCTTCACGTGCAGGCGCGCTTCGGCACTGAGCGACATGTGCGCGATGACGGCCATGCAATTGGTCCACAAACACCTCGTGGCCGCTGTGCGCGACGGAAATGACGCTGAGGCTCGCGAAGGGATGATGCTGGCAAGTCTGGTGGCCGGCATGGCCTTCAGCAACGCGGACGTGGGCGCGGTTCACTGCCTGGCTGAGTCGATCGGCGGGATTTATGACACGCCGCATGGCGTGGCCAACGCCGTCTTCCTCCCCTTCGTCTTCGCCCACAACTCCGAGGCCGATCCGCATCGGCACTCAGCAGTGGGGCGGGCACTTGGCGTGGATACGTCGGGGATGTCGGACTTCGAAGCCGCCAGAGAAGCCGGAGCGGCGATCAAAGCGCTGGCCGCGGCAGTCGGAATTCCGCCATTCAATAAGCTACCCGGGATCGATTCCAACGATTTCGAGGCCATTGCCGCCGCCTCGGTCGAGAATGGCTCGAACCCGAGCAATGCCCGCGAGATGGATAAGGAGAGCTATATCGAGATCCTTTGGAGAGCCTGGGACGATTGATATTCAGAGGAGAGTCGTCGTTATCACGGTTCGGGATTAGAGCGCATTGCGAACAGATTGCCCAGAGCAGCGTCAACTGGGTGTCATAAATATCGCCCTTCGGACGACGACTGAGCACACGTACTCCCACAACTTCCGGCCGCGGGCAACCGCTCTGACGAATGCTCGAGCGATCGACAGCTGATCAACCGGTCGGTCGTCAATCGCCCGTCGGCGGAGCATTGAAGAGAGTTCCACGGAGCAGGAATTCGCGCAGGACGTCGGCGGCTTCCTTGGCGTCATTCACCTTCCGGGTGTATTCATGCGCCATCTCAAGCTGATCCTCTTCAAGAGCCTGGCTCTGAATCCGACGACAGATGTCGATCCGTTCGAGCAGCCCGTTGAAGGCGGACCAGAGCTCCTGCTCCAGCGCCATCCCCTGGCCCTCAAGTAGAGTCAGGAGTGAAAAATTGTGTCCGACTCGACAGCGAAACCCGGCAAATCCATCCTCAACAGTCTCCTGGAGGACTCCCCCGCAATCCGGACATCTCAAAACCAAGCGGCGGTTCAAAGACTTTTCGAACACCTCATCGTCTGGATCAGGCACGTCAATATTCGCCTCCCTGAGTGGTTCTTCGTCGTCACCCGAGTTATGTGGAACGTAGTGATGGACGGATGCGACGCTCGATTCTTTGAGTCCGGTCACCATATCCACCAAGGACTGTCCCATTTCCTTGATGGTGACGATCCGGTCGACCTCAACGCGCGTCAAAGCGTTCATCGGCATCCCGGGAAAGGTCGCGTCGTCTGGATCTTGCACGACGCACACTCCGCCACGAAGACGAATGTGCCGTAGTCCTGCACTTCCGTCATCGAGACTTCCTGAAAGAACAACGCCGACGGCGTTTGGTCCAAACGCGTCTCCGGCCGTTCGAAAGAGCGCGTCGATCGACGGGCGGTAGCCGTGTTCTCGCGGACCGTGAGACAGACGGCAAACGCGGCCGTCGATCAGTAGGTGCCAATCCGGTGGGGCAACGTAGACATGACCAGATTCAAGCTCAGCGCCGTCAGTCGCCGCGCTGACCGACATTTTCGAGCGCCGGCTGAGCAGCTGAGGGAGTAGGCTCGGACTCTGGGGAGGGAAATGAACGACGATACAGATGGCCGCGTCAAGGTTCTCCGGAAGCTGGGGAACCAAACTCATCAACGCCTCGACCCCACCGGCCGATCCGCCGATGACAATAAGGTTGGGGGCGATCACGACAACCTTCCTTACAGCTTCTCAACGAATGACGTCAAATTCCCGAAGAATTGGTGTTTGCCCTAACGGGGCAGTTTCTGCACAGCGAGTGAGGGAATTCTGACCCGTCATTCGCGCATACGTCGCCGCGGCATCGTTCCCGATCAGACCTAAGCTACGTTCGAACATGTACCCGCGTCTATCAACATAACGAGTGGGATCAATATTGCTACACGGGCTGTGGATTTGAAACTGGCAGTTCAGCAACGAATACCGTGTCGCCATTGCTCGGAAACTCTGCTCGGAGATCGCCGCCATGGAGGTGCATGATCTCGCGGCTGATGAACAGTCCTAACCCGAGTCCGCGGATGTCGGCACGACCATGTGCCTGATAGAAGCGCTCGAAAATACGTGTGCGGTGTGCCGGATCGACGCCCATACCATGATCGCGAACCGTGAATCGAATCAGTCTGTCCGACGCTCGCTCGAGGGATACTGTTATCGGGCCGCCCTCCAAACTGAATTTGACCGCGTTGTCGAGCAAGCTTGCCACGACCTGCTCGAATCGAACCGCATCGACCATCGCCATGATGCCCGGCTCAACTGCGGTGACGAACCGGTGGCGCTCGGTCGTGAGTCGCGCGGTCTCCACCTGATTCGAGACAATCTCGGAGAGTTCAACCGTCGCGCGGCCCAGCGCCAGCTGGCGAGACGCCGCACGCGAGACGTCAACCAGGGTCTCAACGATGGCCGCGAGGTGATCGGTTTGCTTTTCGATCTCACGTGCCATACGCACGGCGCGTGCTGGCTCAATCGCTCGCTCCCCGGAGAATCTGCGAGCCAGAATTTGTGCGTAGCCCCGTACGACGGTGATTGGCGTTCGAAGCTCATGTGCGGCTACGGAGAGGAAGTCATCTCGCGCCGCATCCGCGACTTGCGACCGCTCGAGCAGCCTCGCGTTATCGACCGCCAGCGAAGATGGTCCAGTAAGCTCCAGCGCAAACGCGAGATCGTCACTGTCGAATGACGAACGGGTACTGTCACGTCCTATCTCCAGTACCCCGATAACATCTCCACGCGACCGAAGCGGCACGGCCATAACTGAAAGGTCGGCTGTGTTGTCTGACATCCACGTCAGAATTTCAATGTTGTCGGTATCAGCCGAGAACGGCTCGCCCTTCGGGGAGAATTGGGGCAATCCGCTATTCAGCACGGCATGTCCACAACTCAAAAGCGATCCGGCGGTAAAGTCGTCTGCCGACAACGCTGATCCCAACCGGTCCGCAATATCTGGGTCGCGATGCGACGCGGCAACCTCGACGAGCGATCCGTTCTCGCACACGAGAGCAGTCACCGCCCAATCACCAATAGCAGGAATGGTGGCTGAGAGAAGTACGTCGAGTGATTGGCGGGGATCGACCGATGACGACAGAGCTTCGAAGGTCGCGGCGATCGCAGCCAACCGATCCCGCGGTTCTACCCCGTCTGCCGTCATGTTTGACCCAATCGCTTCCCTCTCGTCAGTGATCGTCAGCAAATCGCGAAGCTCATGCGCCTTTGCGTCGACTCGTTCCGGCAGAGCGGTATTCATCGCCTGCATTTCTGTCAGCCGACGATTGCGACGTGTTATGTCACGCACGGCCCAACGCACCACGGTTGACTCGTCCGAGCGAGAGGATGACGCTTGAACCGACACCTCCGCGTCAAAGGGCAACTGGGCACGTGGTTGCATGCGAATTTCGAGTGTTTGCGCTGACCGACCATCCAATGATTCACGAAGCAGTCGACGGAACGCGCGTCGGTCCGCGGGGTCGACAAACACCGACAGGGGTTTACCTTCAAGGCTGGTGAGCGAAACGTTGAGAGAGTCACAGGCTTTCCGATTCGCCTCCATGATGATGCCAAGCTCGTTTGACACGAGATAGCTGTCAGGCGCGAGATCGAACATCTCACGATAATGCTCGGTCTCCCGACCGATCAGATGTTGATTCAGCCGGAGTTCATCATTTTGATCGCGCAGCTCTTCGATCGCGACGTCTAACTCTTCGAGAACGACGCCGACGACGCTGAGCCAACGGGAAGCGATCTTCCCGGCTGAGCGGGGCTCATCGACGACGTTTCGTATGACGGCTACCTGTTCAGCAAAGTCGTCGACATTCATCAGTCAGCTTCTTCCACATCGTTAGCCGGATTGTCGGATTCACTGATGAGCTGGCGCTCGTCGACCCACAAAATCACGCCATCGACCTTCTCGCCTTCGCGCACGAGCGGATCGCAGGTGATGACACAGCGGACGGTTCGGCCGCGACGGTTCATCGCGGTAAGCTCCAGTCGAACGCGGGAGTTTGAGTCGGCGAGACACGTGCGGATTGGCTGGAGCAATTCCTCGACCGGCAAACCCATGTCGACATTGAGCAAGAATTGGTTCTGAACTTCGCTTGCTCGCAAGCCCCACAGGTCTTCGGAACGACGATTCCAAACGATGATCCGTATCTCGCGATCGACCACAATCACGCCGATGAGCGAACGGCTGAGGATCGACTCCATCATCACGTTGGCCGCGTTTAGCTCGGCGGTGCGCACCTGCAACTCCACGTTGATCGTTTCGAGCTCCTCGTTGGTCGACTGAAGCTCCTCGTTCATCGTTTCGAGCTCTTCGTTGGTCGACTGAAGTTCTTCGTTGGTCGTCTCGAGCTCTTCGACCGTCGAGTTCAGTTCCTCGTTCGTCGTTTCGAGCTCTTCATTGGCCGACTGCAGTTCTTCGTACGCGGTCTCGAGTTCCTGATTGGCGTGTTCGAGGTTATTCTGCAATGCAACAGATTCGGTTACGTCAACGAAACTCAAGTTGACTCCCGCATTCGACGTTCCCCCGTTTCCAATCGGTTGAGCGATCAGCTTGAAGTAGCGTTCAGTCTGATCTTCCGATGGCCAACGGACGGGACCAGTTTCGATTGTCTCGTGACCGGCGACGACGTCGTCGATGAGCGACCGAATCTCGACCGGGCGATATGAAAGCTGCAAATCCTTGATGGGCGTTCCGACGACCTCGGGACCGAGGTCAAATGCAGCCCGAGCGCGGGAGTTGACGAGAACGATCTTGCCGTTGTTCTCGATGACGATTTCAGCGTTTGGCCCGTTCTCGAACGCATCCACGCGCAGGCGGTTCATTTCTGACAGCAGATGAGTGGGACGATACGTTCGAGCTTCCGCCATGACGTCGAAACGCTCACGGATAGAGAGGCTGTGCGTCTTGGTGAAGACTCGCCAGCGGGGATCGACCGGCACAAAGAGACGACTGTGCGACACAAGCATCTCAGCTTTGCCCAGGAAGAGAAATCCGCTCTCGTTCAGCGCGAAATGGAGTCGAGCCAGAATGCGTGCTTGCGTAGCGGCATTGAAGTACATGAATGTGTTGCGGCATGTGAGGAAATCGATATGTGAGATGGGAGCGTCCTGAACCAGGTCGTTGCGACCGAAGATAACCATCCGGCGCAAGTCGGACCGAAAGCAAAACGACCCGTTCACTCGGTCGAAATACCGATCGAGCAGCTCGGGCGGAATACCCTCAACCGCTTGCTCCGAATAAACTGCCTGCCTCGCTCGCTGCAACGCCTCGTCATCCACGTCTGTCGCGTAGATCTTGACGCGCTCTTTGAAATCCGTCTCACCCATCGCCTCGCAGAGGATCATCGCGATGGTGTAAGGCTCCTCGCCCGACGAACAACCGGCGCTCCAAACGCGAATCGACCCACTCTGTCCCTTTGCCGAGAGGATCAACGGAACGATCTCTTCGGATATGTACTTCCAGGCCTCTGTATCTCGAAAGAATTCAGTGACGTTGATCAAGATGGTGTTGAAGAGCAGTTCATATTCTTCCGCGTGTGTTTGCAGGTACATGATGTATTGCCGGTAGTCACTGATGTGTACGTCTTGCATGCGCCGGTTGATTCGTCGCGCGAGTGTGCCTCGCTTGTAGCCGGTGAAGTCGAACCCATGATCATCCTTGAGAAATTCAAGGAGATCCTCGAGAGCCACGTTCTCACCGGCATTCATGTGCATCAGCTCCATACTCCCGCACGTTTGTGCGAGTTTCGTCTCGTGCTCTCGAAGAGTTCAAGCAGTGTATCCGCATTTGTGGTGCAACGCCGTTACGCGGGTCCGGTGCCGCTACGCAGACGCCCATAGGGAACGGCGGCACCGTGAATTATGTCACATCAATTCCGCGTATTGCCCGCTATCGCGCATGCGAAACCGGCGGAGAACGAAGCGTACTGGTCGCTGGATGCGGCTTCGGAACAGCCGTCACCGATGCGATCGCGAGACCGCCATCGAGGTCAGGCCGATCCGAGGTCGATCATTATCAAACGGATCGGCGGGCTAGGGCTTCTCCGGTCAAGACTGAGCCTATTGCCTACCGAGCATTCACCGCGGTCGCCAGTAGGTCCATCCAGCCGATCAGATCCGGCAATCGATACCGTGCGTTCGCGGGGCTCGGATTGGGGACCAGGAAGATCTCGGTGTCGCCCATTCGCAGGTCCTGGCGTCCAAAGCTAAGGTCGTTGAGTTCTGCATCCATCGCATATTTCAGAAACGGACGCAATGCCGTGACTCCCTGGAAGCAGGCGAAGGTGGGACCAAAATGCTCGATCCGCGATCGGGCACGCGGAGCCCACTCCGCGAAGTCGCGCGCTCGCAGGTCAGAGGCCGATGGCGTCGGCAATTTGACGACGTCCGTGAATCCAAAGCCGTCGTCACGCAAGAGAAGATCGTCCTCTGGCCTGAGGTCCGCCCGACCAAGCCGCGTGCGCGCGGCGCAGCTCAATTTCGATTGGGAAAGCGCGGGCCAGAAACGGTTCGCCGGTCGAGCGAAATAGTGACCGCGTTCGACGGAATAGACCGACGGGTTGATTCCGACAAAGACGACGTCCAGGTTCGAACCAAGAATGTCAGGCAATGTCGGAACCATCCCATTTTTCCCGCCGGCCATACCGTCTATCTCCCCACTCCGACGAATCAGTTATCGTCGCGCCCGCTGCGCTGGCTAACTCCCCTCGATCGGCGCGCAGAAGTAGTAGATGAGCTCCTTCACGTGCGCTTTCGCGTCGGAGAGTCGAATGCTCTCGTTGCTTCCGTGGGCTTTGCTCTCCTGCTGACGACCAAGACCGACCGTCGCGATCTGGTCCGTCTCGAGCACCTGAGCGATGAATGCCATGTCGGTCGAACCGCCTGAACCGGTCTCGACGAAGTCGTCATCGCTGTACCCCTGGACCAGTTTGAGCGCCTCGCGCAGTCGCTTGGCGCCTGCATGGGTCGCTGACTGGTAATAGGAGGGATAGCTCCGCGTGAAGACCACCTCGACGTCGAGCGCGCGGCTCTTCTCCATGCCGCGATCGACCGCCTCCTGGATTTCCGCCTTGACGTCTTCGAGGTTTTCTTCCGGGATGAAGCGCCGATTGATCACCAGCGTGCATGTCGCCGGGACGATGTTCGACTTGACGCCGGAATGAATGATGTCCAGATTGAACATCGGGCGCAGATTGGATGGTGCGCCTGGGGCCGGGGCGAGTGGCAGCTTGGAACGGCGCTCCTCTACCTTCTGCTTGAGGGCGAGAAGCTCAACCATGATCGGCACCGACTCCTCCAGCGCATTGACCCCCAGATAGTTGGCGCCGGAGTGGCAGCTGCGGCCCTTCACCGTGATCGAGACGTCCATGGATCCGTTGGACCCGCGACGCAGCACCGGGTCCTGGCTCCCTTCGAGACAGAGCATCGGAGCGGTCGCGTAACCCTCGAGGGCGAGATGGTAGAGCCCCGGATAGACGCCGACTTCCTCGTCGGTACACAGCAGGATGTTCAGGTCCCAGGCTGGTTCGAGCCCTTCCGCCTTCATCACCTCAAGCGCCGTCAAGATCGAGGCGATGGCGCCTTTCATATCGGCGACGCCACGGCCATAGATGCGGCCATCCTTGATCTCGCAGCCAAATGGGTCGAAATCCCATCCCTCTTCAATCGGCACGGTGTCCATGTGCGCGTACACCGACAGAGGCGGTTTGCCGTTATTCATCCGCGCAACCAGATTCTGTCGCTCACCTTTGAGTGGCAGTGGGATTTGCGCCACCTTTTCGGGCGGAACGACGACGCGCTTGGTGTCGAAGCCAAACTGTTGGAACTCTGGTTCGACCAGATCGAGCACCTGATCGTAGTTGTCGCCCGGGGGCACGCAGTTGTCGATCGCGATGATCTTGCGTAGCCGGTCGACGAAGTGCGCCTCGCGGTCTTCGACCGTGTTGAAGGCGGAGGTGAAATCCATTTGGTTCCCTTCCTGAATTGATTTGACTTGAACAATCAGGCGGCTTCAACCGAAATGCTTAGCATCCGGACGAGGGCGCCATGAATGTCGCCCCTACGAAAGCGCTCTTCCGTTCGTAGTGGCGGGACCTGTGCCCGCCAGCGGACCCGCAGGTCCGACGACCATGACGAGTTAGCCAATTAATCCGTCAATCACCATTATGAGGCTCAGCACATAATCTGAATGGGGATCACCGCACGCGTCGCGCTCACTGCACCGCTTCGAGCAACTGCTGCAGCAACTCGGGCGTGCCCGCCGCGAACGGCATCACCCGCGCCAAGAGATCCAGTTCGAGCGAGAGCGGATTCCCGTACTGATCCGCCGAGACTCCGCCAGCTTCTTGCAGCACCAGCACCGCTCCCGCATAGTCGACCACCTTCTCGCCGAAGTTTGGTGGCCAATGCACGTTCGGATTCGCGAATCCGTGCAATGACCCCGCGGCGATCAAACAGAGGTCCAGCGCCGTGCATCCAGTCACCCGAATCCGATTCGATTTCAGCATCAAGGTGGCCGAGCGGCGCAATCCTTCTTCATCTGCCGGACGCACCAACGCGACCCAGGCGTCGCTCAGCTGAGTGATCGCCTCGCAATGGATCGGCACACCATTCATGCGACTTCCGCCACGCCGCACCGCCGTGAACACATCGCCCGTTGGGAGATTCCGGACACATGAAGCAAGCGGAACGCCGTCGAGCAACGCGCCGACGCTGAAGGCGTAAAACGGAAAGCCGAACTGACCACTGTGATCTGGCAGTGATGGGGGATTGGCGTGGAGCGACGAGGGGAGATCGGTAAGTGTGAGCTCAGCGGCCGCCGTGGCGTTGGCCGTGGCGTCGATCGGATCCACGATAACCGTGACGGCCGATCCACGATCGACGAAGCCCACTTCTTCGCTCAGAATGTTGACCGGTGTCTGAAGGCGATCGAAGAAGCTGAGGACGACGTCCTCGGCGATCTGATCGATCCCCTTGGTTTCGGCCCCATCGGCCCCCATGCCCACGATCTCGGCCAACTGATGGCGTTCGGCCGCGACGATCGCTTGAAGCACCTGTTCGCTGCATTCGACCAGCGACCATAGCAGCCGCTCCGCGTCGGTCATCGGACAACCTCCTCATCGCCCTGGCCATGCTAACACCAGATCATGAGGATGCAACCGAATCGTCGGCACCCCCCATGCAGCGTATTGAACGTGACGCGGACTCCAGCGCATTGCGCCGCCAAAACCCGTGGTATGCTGGCGGAAAGTGGGCGCTCGTCCGCTGCGGATTGCGGAGTTTCTTCTTTCGACGCCCGAGCGCACCGGCGCGCTCTCAGCCACCGGTAGCGCACCCAAACAATGGAGGATGGCATGGCAGCAACACCCGACCCATTCGGCGCGCGAGGTTCACTGACCCTCTCAACTGGCGACCGCGTCAGCTACTATCAACTTTCGGCGATCTCCGATCAAATCCCCGCGGGGCTAGACCAGCTTCCCTATACCGTAAAGGTTTTGCTCGAGAACGTCCTGCGCAACGCGGGCACAGAGCCCTTCGAGGAAGAGCACGTTCGCGGCCTCGCGTCATGGCGTCCGGGCAATCGCGAGTCGGTCGAGTTTCCGTTCCTTCCAGCTCGCGTCCTGCTGCAAGATCTGACCGGCGTCCCGGCCGTTGTCGATCTGGCGGCCATGCGCTCCGCCATGGCGCGGTTGGGTGGAGACCCGGCCAAGATCAACCCGCTGGTCAGCGCAGACCTGGTCATCGACCATTCAGTGCAAGTGGACGCGTTTGGCACGACGCTGGCCTTTGGCCGAAACGTGGAGCACGAATACCAACGAAACGGCGAACGCTATCAATTGTTACGCTGGGCCCAACAAGCGTTCCAGAACTTCAGCGTTGTCCCACCTGGCACCGGCATCTGCCACCAGGTGAACCTCGAATATCTCTCAAAAGTCGTGCAGCTGCGTGACGAGAACGGCGAGAAGGTCGCGCTTCCGGACACGCTGGTCGGCACGGACTCCCACACCACCATGGTCAACGGTCTCGGCGTCCTCGGATGGGGCGTCGGGGGCATCGAAGCGGAGGCCGTCCTGCTTGGACAGCCGATCTACATGCTGACACCGCAAGTGGTCGGTATCCGGATGGTCGGGGAGGTTCCGGAAGGCGTCACGGCGACTGACCTGGTGCTGCACGTCGCGCAGCTCTTGCGCAAGACCGGAGTCGTCGGAAAGTTCGTCGAGTTCTTCGGTTCGAGCCTGCGTCACCTGACGCTGCCGGATCGCGCCACCATCGGCAATATGTCGCCGGAATACGGCGCTACGGCAACGATCTTCCCAATTGACGACGAGACGCTCACCTATATGCGACTGACCGGGCGCGCACCTGAGACGGTCGAGCTTGTCGAGCGTTACGCCAAGGCGCAGGGGATGTTCCGCACCGATGATGGTCCAGAGCCCCTCTACGATCAGGTCGTCGAACTCGACCTTTCGACGCTCGAGCCGAGCGTCGCCGGGCCGCGGCGTCCACAGGATCGTGTCGCGCTGAGCGACATCAGCTCGAGCTTCCGCACCGCCTTCGCCGATCGCATCGCCCAATCGAACACCGCGGCGGAGCCTTCCAGCGGCACCGGCGGTGGCGCTGCCACCATGGTCAAGGAGCGAACCGCAACTGACGCAGGCCGCGAGCCGGTCGAAATCGAGCTTGAGGGACATCACGCCGAGCTCAACCATGGCTCGGTTGTGATAGCCGCCATCACGAGCTGCACAAACACGTCGAACCCCGCGGTGATGATGGCTGCCGGCCTACTGGCCAAGAAGGCGGTCGAACGTGGTCTGGATGTCAGCCCAGCGGTCAAGACGAGCCTCGCACCTGGTTCCGGCGTTGTTACGGCGTATCTCGACCGTGCGGGACTCACCCCTTACCTCGAGGCGCTCCGGTTCCATCTCGTCGGTTACGGCTGCACGACCTGCATCGGCAACAGTGGCCCGTTGGCCGAACCCGTCACCGAGGCGTTGACCAAGCACGATTTGGTTGGGGCGGCCGTTCTGAGCGGCAACCGCAACTTCGAAGGACGCATCCATCCGCTGGCTCGGGCCAGCTATCTGGCCTCGCCGCCGCTCGTGGTGGCGTTTGCCATCGCCGGAACCATCGATATCGATCTCAACAAGGATCCGCTCGGCGAAGACCCGAACGGCGATCCGGTCTATCTGCGAGATGTCTGGCCCTCGACGGCCGAAATCAAGGAAGCAATCACACAAGCGGTCGGGCCCGATCTCTTCGCCGAGCGCTATGCCGACGTCTTCCACGGTGACGACCGTTGGCGCAGCCTGCCGGTTCCGGCGGGTGACCTGTATGAGTGGAACGACGAGTCGACCTACGTGCAGGAGCCACCCTTCTTCCAGAATCTGAGCCGCGAGCCAGGTCCGCTGTCGGACGTAATCGGCGCGCGGGTGCTGGCACTGGTGGGTGATTCGGTTACGACCGACCACATCTCACCCGCTGGTTCGATCCCGCCGCAGAGCCCAGCTGGACGCTACCTGATCTACAACGATGTCAGCGCCCGAGAGTTCAACAGCTACGGAGCGCGACGTGGAAACCATGAGGTCATGGTGCGCGGCACGTTTGCCAATATCCGGCTGCGCAATCAGCTCGGGGACGGTCGTGAAGGCGGCTGGACAACGGACCTGCTCAACGACGAGGTCACCTCGATCTACGAAGCGTCGGTCCACTACGCTGAAGAGGGCGTGCCCCTGATCGTGATCGCCGGAAAAGAATACGGAACCGGCAGCTCGCGCGACTGGGCGGCCAAGGGAACGCTCCTCCTCGGGGCGAAAGCAGTCATAGCCGAAAGCTTTGAGCGCATCCACCGCAGTAACCTGGTCGGCATGGGTGTGATGCCGATGCAGTTCCTGCCCGGCGAGAGCGCGGCGAGTCTGGGGCTGGACGGCACCGAGACGTTCGATATCCGTGGGATCGCCGACGGATTGACTCCCGGAGAGACGCTCGACGTCACGGCGCGGACGTCGAACGGCGAGACGATCGAGTTCAAGGCGACCTCCCGTATCGACAGTCCGATGGAGATCGAGTACTACCGCAACGGGGGCATCCTGCAGATGGTATTGCGCCGCCTGCTGGAGGCGTAGGGCACCAACCCAATTGAGCGACGTTCCGTACGGGAGGACACAATGTCCTCCCGCGTTTTTCCCACACCCCGGCTTCACCGGAAGGTGTTGACTTGACCGGCAACAATTGCGACCACGCTGTTCGCTTGTACATCTATCGCTTCATCATTGACGAGGGACGTGCGCCGTCGGTGGATGAAATCGCGGCCTCGCACGACCTCTCGGTAGAAGATGCACGGCAGGCCGTTCACCGGTTGGAACGCCCGCATCAGATCGTGCTCGAGCCTGACACCGACGACATCCGCATGGCTATCCCGTTGTCGACGATTCCCACCGTTCATCGAGTCCGGGTTAGCGACCGTTGCCTGTACGCGAACTGTGCCTGGGACTCGCTGGGCGTTGCGGCGATGCTGCACGCGGATGCCGAGATCGAAGCGCCGCTCGATGGCGGAGAACTGATCCGTTATGCGATTCGCGATGGAAACCTCGACGCTCCGGATGGCTTGAGCGTCCATTTTCCTGCACCACTGCGACGCTGGTATGACAACATCGTCAACACCTGAGCCAACATCACGCTCCTCCGGTCGGAAGAGACTAATGACGGCGGTGAGATTGTCTCGCTCGAAACTGCCTGGCAAATGGCGATTGCATTCTTTGGCGACTATTTGAATCCAGCGTATCGTGGCCGCAGCCCCAGGGAGGACAACGAGATCTTCGAGCGGCTCGGGCTCACGTCTGAGTTCTGGCGTGTTTGACTGCCGACGTCATCGATGGACCGAATTTGACCCCTTTGACATCTGCGGCGACCTACCTCGATCGTCCCACTCAATCGAGGCGGCAGCCCGGAGGAGCGTTGCGTGGCGGAGACGCTGAGTGATCGCGATTGGCAAATTCGCCTCTTCATCTATCGGAGTTTCGTGGATCGCGGCGCTCCACCAACCATTGTTGAAACCGCACAGCGATTCGGTACGTCGACTGATGAAGCTCGGCACGCTTTCCACCGGCTACACCGTGGACATGCAATCTTCCTCGAACCCGGAACCGATGATGTCCGGATGGCCAATCCGCTCTCCGCGATCCCGACGCCGTATCGGGTTAACGTCAACGGACAAGCGGTGTTTGCCAACTGCGCCTGGGACTCTCTGGGCATTCCCGCCATGCTTCGCCAGGACGCCCAAATCGAACTGCGTATCAGCGATGGCGAAGTCATCCACTACTCGATTGAGGATGGGACTCTGGTTGCCGACCAGGCGCTCGTCGTTCATTTCCCGATTCCGTTCAGCCATTGGTATGACGACCTCATCCACACCTGAGCAACGATGACGCTCCTCCGGTCGGAGGACGACATAGAAATGCGCTGCCAGCAGAACCGTTTGCCGCGTGGTGAGATCGTGCCGCTGGAGACGGTTTGGACGCTTTCCCAATCATGGTACGGAGATCGGATGGATCCGGAATTTCACGATCGTACCGCCGAAGATGCCCGCGCGATCTTCAGAGAGGTCGGACTGACGTCAGCGTTCTGGCAGGGGTGATAACCCGCCCGCCGTTTCTGTCTACCTTTGACAAGAGAGACCACGAGAACCATACGCGGATTTGCCTTCACGACGTAATGTCGGGAGCTGACGTCGCTCGGCCGTTGGGTGGCGCCTATCGCTCTCGGTGCGCTGCCTCCATATCGAGCAATGCGCGCTTCTGATGCAAGCCACCGCCATAACCATGCAACTTCCCGTCGGTGCCGACGATGCGATGACACGGGACGATGATGGCCGCCGGATTGGCGCCGTTGGCTGCTCCGACAGCGCGGAAGGCGTTGGGAGCGTTGATCCGCAGCGCGATCTCGCGATAGGTCGTCACCTCGCCATAGGGAACGTCGTAGACCGCCTGCCACACTCTTTGTTGGAAAGGCGTGCCTCTCAAATCGAGTGGACCTGAAAAATTGCGAAGCTCTCCAGCAAAGTACCGGCGAAGCTCGTCCAGCGCACGCTCTACGATCGGCCCTCCCTCATCCACGACGATCCCATTCGGCGCCGACCGCTCAGCCTCACGTAGGCAATCCTCGCGGGCCGCTCCAGGAACGGTCATCACCCGCACGCCGGTGTCGCTGGCGGCGACCCAGACGTCTCCCAGCGAAGACAAAAATCTGCCAACCGAGATGTGTTCCGGGTCGCCTTGGTTCCTCTTCACCGTGTGCCCCTTTGCGGTTAAGGCCAAGAAATGCGATTTGCGCCGATTGTTCGGAGACCGATGGTATAAATCCTGGAGGAGATATGCCAGCCTAGACGATATTTCCGCGAAAAACTCCAGGTTCGGCGTCGTGTAGGGATCTGCTGATGACCCAAGAGACCCCATTGGTCGACTCAATCGGTTTCGATCACGTCAATCTAAAGACACGCGACATGGCCCGTGCGACTAATTTCTACGTTGAGATCCTTGGAATGCGGCTCGTGAGGGCCGAGCGCGACGATCGGGGTGAGATCCGCTTCGCGTCGCTTCGCTTCGGCGACGCTCTGATCGATCTGCAGCCCGATGACGGCGACTGGTCGGACGAGGATGGCGGTCTCAACCACATCGCCATATTGATCGAGCCGACCGACTTGAATGCACTCGCCGAGAAATTCCATGAGATGGGAGTGGAAGTGACGGACGGCCCGGTGCGGCGACAAGGTGCGTTCGGCTACGGTCAGGCTCTGTATATTCGGGATCCGGACGGGCACGGCGTCGAGCTCAAACACTATGAATGGCCAAAGATCACGCCCTGATTAGATGCAGGAGGAGAACTTTCGAATGGCAGAACGACAACCAATTCGGCGTACGGTGCTCGACAACGGGCTGACGATTCTGACGCGCGAGAGTCATCGCGTGCCGGTGGCGTCGTTCTGGGTCTGGTATCGCGTTGGGGCACGCAACGAAGTCCCCGGCATCACCGGCATCTCACACTGGGCCGAGCACATGCTCTTCAAAGGGACGCCCACCTGGAAGCCGGGGGCCATCTTTCGCGCGGTCAACAAATACGGCGGGACGCTTAACGGCTTCACCTGGATCGACTACACCGCGTACTTCGAAACCCTGCCCGCAACCAGCCTTCACCTCGGTATCGACATCGAGTCGGATCGCATGGCCAATGCGCTTTTCGACCAGGATCAGGTGACAAGCGAGCGCACCGTGATCCTCTCCGAACGGCAGGGGAATGAGAATCAGCCAACCTTCTTGCTGCGCGAGGAGATGAACGCCGCCGCATTCCGCTCGCATCCATATGGTCAGGGGGTCATCGGGTTTCGCTCCGACCTCGAGACCATCACCCGCGAAGATCTCTACCATCACTACCAAACCTTCTATTCGCCCAACAACGCGATCGCCGTTGCCGTTGGCGACTTCGATTCTGACACGTTGATCGAACAGATCTCGCAGCGCTTCGGTTCGATTCCGCGGGTTGAACGGATCCCTTCGGTGCGCACGGTGGAGCCCGAGCAGTTCGGGCAACGCCGGGTCACCGTACGACGTCCCGCTCCAGCGGCCACTTTGCTGGCTGGCTGGCATGGTCCCGCCGCACGGTCAGAAGACACACCTGCCATGCTGGTGCTCGACACCGTCCTCTCTGGCGGGAAGTCGGTTGGATTTGGCGGGAGCGGCATGGGGCGCAGTTCACGGCTCTATCGTGAACTCGTGGCGAGCGGGCTCACCTCTTCGGCCGGATCTTCCTTCGCACTGACCATCGACCCCTACCTCTTCAGCGTGTCGGCCACGCTCGTGCCGACGAGCAAGCCGGATCAGGTGGAGGAAATCGTCTTCGATCAGGTCGCCCGGCTGCGAGACGAGCTTGTTCCTGACGGCGAGCTAGAACGCGCGGTCAAGCAGCTGCGGGCGCAGTTTGCCTATGCGGGCGAGAGCGTCACCAGTCAGGCATATTGGATGGGCTCTCTGGAAGCCGTAGCGCCGGAATATGACGCCGACGAGTTTGAAGAGCGCATCGCCAACGTGTCACCCGAGGATGTGCGTCGTGTTGCTCGAAAGTACCTGAACCTGGATCAGAGCACTGTGGGCTGGCTCGAACCGACCGAGGCGTCGGGTGAATCAAGTGAAGAACCCGTCGCGGCAGCCATGCCACACTTCTTTACCGGCTTGTCTCAGGAACCGTCGTTCGGTGAGATTCCGCATATCGAGCTAAACGAGCGCACGCTCGACAACGGGATGCGGCTTCTCGGCCATCACGACCCGACCAGCGACGCGGTGGTGGTCGACATGCGCATTTCGGCCGGATCGATCGCGGACGGCGCCGTCCCCGGACTGGCCTCGTTCACGGCTCGTATGCTCTCACGCGGTACCGAGCACCTCAATTTCGCCGAACTTAATCAGGAACTGGACAGCCTTGGCGCGGCCATCTCGGTCGGCGCCAGTCGCGAGCATATCGATGTCACGGGCAAGTGCTTGAAGGAGGACGCCCCCAGGCTGATCGAGCTGATGTCGGACGTGGTGATGCGACCGACCTTCCCGCAGGAGGAGATCGATCGGGTGCGGCAGCAGTCGCTCAACGGTCTCAAGCAGGCGTTGAACGACACTCGCTCGGTCGCGGCTCAGGACCTGCGCGAGCTCGTCTACCCCGAAGGCCATCCATACCGGCACCGCACCATCGGCACGCAAGCAACCATCACCGCCATGAGCCGCGACGATCTGACTGCATTTCACGGTCGTCACTTCCGGCCAGATCAGACCATCGTGGCGGTCGCTGGTGGGTTGGAGACTGATAAGGCGTGGGGGCTGATCGAAAACGCGTTCGGCAGCTGGACGGCTGAAGGCTCAGCCAAGACCGTCGTGGTTCCAGATATCGAACCGCCGGAACATCTGGTTCGCAAGAATTCCGCGATTCAGGGCAAGACGCAAGCGGACATCTCGATCGGTCTGCCGGCACTCGCGCGTTCGGATCCCGACTACGAGCCGCTGCGCGTGGCGAACCTTATTCTGGGACGACTCGGCCTCATGGGCCGACTGGGTGCCAGCGTGCGCGAGCGTCAGGGCATGGCGTATTACGCCGCCAGTTCGCTGTCGGCGGGGCTTGGTCGAGGCATGTGGACCGCCTATGCGGGCGTCGATCCGAAGAATGTCGATCGTGCCGTCGAGAGCATCCTCGACGAGGTGAAGCTGCTACGGGACGAGCCGGTCAGTGATGAAGAGTTGGCTGACGCCAAAAGCTACCTTATTGGGAGTCTTCCGCTCAGCATGGAGAGCAGCGACAGCATCGCCGACGCCATGCTCGACGTTGCCTTCTACCATCTTGGACTCGACTACCTGGACCGACTACAGGAGCAGATTCACGCCCTGACGACCGAGGACCTGCAGCGAGCGGCGCGCAAATATCTCCTCGCCGATCGCGTGGCCATCGCCGTGGCTGGGCCGGCTACCAGGGAGTAACCGCTCGGTGAGCCGAATCGCGGCGGTACCGCGGTGGCATAATCGGAGCCGGGCGTCGCGCACCGGCGTCCGGCAACCAGAGGAGAGGAGACACGCGCACCAATGGTCTCAGGTTCAACGTTTACGGCATTCTGGCTCTACAAAACGAGCAATGACTGGCGTTCGCAACCCGCCGATGTCCGGCGTGCTGGTCGCGAGGAGTTCACCA
Organism: uncultured Chloroflexia bacterium; assembly: GCA_963815715.1. GTDB lineage: Bacteria > Chloroflexota > Chloroflexia > Thermomicrobiales > Thermomicrobiaceae > CALAGB01. The sequence goes on from CAWFHU010000005.1 coordinate 63,906, forward strand.
GCGTCATCGAGCAGCCCGGCGACGGACTCAACGTCCGCGGTGTCTACTCGACCATCGGGTATCGCGGCGACGTCGATCTGATCGTGTGGGCCGTCGGAGACGACGCGGATCACATTCAGCGTCTAGCTGTTCGATTGCGCCGAACCGCGTTGGGGAGCATGCTCGACATGCGGCACGCGTATATCGGTGTCGCGAGCATGTCGCAATACGATCCCAACCACGGCCCAGCGTTCCTTAAGGGGAAGCCTCCGGCCAAGTTCCTCAGCGTCTATCCCTTTACGAAGACGCCAGATTGGTATCTCCTCACCTACGAGCAGCGCCGTGAAATGATGTCCGTGCACGGCGATCTCGGGGACGAGTTTCCGTCGATCCTGACCAATACCGTCAGCTCGTTTGGCATTCAGGACCAGGAATTCATCGTCGCGCTTGAAGACGACGATCCAGCCGTGTTGGTGAAGATGGTGCAGCGACTGCGCCTGGCCGAAGTACGCAAGTACACGCAGGTCGACACACCCATCTTCCTTGGACGGCTAAAAACACCCGGTGAGGCGCTCAGCGACATCGAATAGCGTCACGTCAGACAAACGATGTGTACAGCGGGGCCCACACGTGGGCTCCGCTTTTCGTTTATCAGCAGTCGTGATGCGATCAGGTGAGCGCGGCGAAGAGCAGCGCGCCGGCGACGGCGCCAAAGGCCGTCGTGAGGGTGTTGACCACGTCGTTGTCGATGAAGGGCCAGCCACGCGCGAGAACAGTGGACGTGCCACATGTGTGTAGGCTTTGTTCAGTCAATGTCATGCAGGCCGGGCACCGATTGACTCGCTGAATGCTGGCCCCCAAGAGGCTGTCGAAGACCGACCCGGCCATTCCCGCCAATAGGCCCCCAAGCGCGAGCGCGATCGTATGCGTCGATCCGATCGCCGCTACCAACGCGATGACGAGCGCGCCCGTGCCAGCACCGGCAAATCCGAGCAACGTGACTCCGCCGGACCAACCCGGTTGTAGCGTTTTCAGCGTGAGAATCGACCGCGGCGGCGTGCGGCTGAGCGTACCGATCTCGGTCGACCAGGTGTCGGCCGTAGCCGCGGCCATCGCGCCAACGAACGCTGGGAAGAGGAACGCGGACCCGGAGCTCGTTCCGTACGCAACGGCTAACAATGCCGCAACACCGCCGTTCGAGAGCACCTGCAGGGCGTCGCGATGTGAGCCCTTCTCGACCACTCCCAGAGTCTCGCGCCGCCGCCGCTTGCTGAGGTGAGACAACAGACTTGAGAAAACGAAGAACACGACCATAATCGCCGCCCAGCGCCAGCCACCGAGCCCGAAGATGGCGGTGCCGACCAACGCCGCGGCGACCGCGCCGTCGATCGTCAGCGCCCGAACGCGATAGCCCGCCCCGGCCACGACACAGGCACCGACGAAGCCGATACCGAGTTGGACGGCCGTCGTCATCGTTTGCCTCGTGGGAACCGGGCGGTGCTACGGGCCAAAGAGTTTGATCAGCCCTTCCGGGCGAATATCGAAGACGTAACCTTCAATTTCGACCACCGCCGGACCGCTCGCTTCGCCGTAGCGAATCAGAATGTGATGCCCCTCCAGATCGACTTCACTGTTCGCGTTCATCGCGAACGGATGGCGCGGATTGCCATGCACGTGTCGAGCGCCACCGGCCTGTTCGACCGCTTCTTCAGCCAACCGCAGCGCGGTCTCGTCGTCCAATGTCACGATCGAACGTCTCCTTCTTGATCGGACTGAGCTGATCGAATCTGGCGCACCGATAGGCAGAGCGCGGCGAGATCTGCTCGTCGACCAGAAGCATAGCACCGCGAGGACTCGGCGCTCGTTGAGGATGAGTCACCCATCGGGTAGGATTAGCGATGCGACCGGACAGCACCGTTCGGTTTGAGCCCGTAGCTCAGTTGGTAGAGCAGCGGACTTTTAATCCGCGGGTCCTGGGTTCGAGTCCCAGCGGGCTCACCGCGAACGCTCTCGCTTCGCACAACACACTGGCTGCTCTCCGTCGACCAGTCAGACACTGCGTCGAGCACGACTGAAACTCCACGGAAAACCGGCAATCACTTCGTACTACCGTACGGCAATTGATGACTCGCCATATACCCTCCGAGTTGCTCAGTATCCGTCTGCTTTCCCCGCACGGCGTGGATCAGTTGCGCCAGCCAGCATTCCGCTCGAGAGGTCTCGCTGCACTGCCTGCACCGAGCCCGAGTGCCAGTTGTAGCGTCCCAGCGAGTGAGTCTCTACCCCCATACGGGATAGGCCGCGCAAGGTTTCGGTGGGGATTCGATCTTCATGAGCGATCTTGCCTACGTCCCAGCCGCGACGGAGCCCCTCAGCAGGCAACATGCGGAAGCGTGGCGCGTCGATGGCGTCCTCCAGGCTCATCCCATAGTGCAAGATATTCACGAGCAGCAAGGCGATCGTCTGGTTAGCGGTGCCAGGAGTGCCGATTCCAAGCCAGGGCAGACCGTCGCGCAGCACCAGCACGGGAGTTAATGGGGTGATGATGCGTCGGCCCGGTCCAACCGGCAGCCCGGCAAAGCCGTTGCCCGAATTCACTCCGACGCCGTGAACGACCAGCCCTGTTCCGAACGGCGAGCCATAGACAGTGTGCAGCATCGTCAGCCAGTTGCCGGCCTCGTCGACAATGACGATATGGTTGCTGTCCGTGCTCCCTGGCGCGTGATGATCGGGCCGCGACGATGCGCCGCCTGACTCCGCAAATGTGAGATCGACACTCGGCACACTCTCGTTGAGCAGGCGTGCCTGCAGGTCGAGAAACTCCGGCGAGAGGATGAGATCGACCGGAACCGGGATCGCCTTCGGATCCTGACAATAGAGTCCGATCAACTCATCGGCCGCGGCCAGAATCCGAGCGATAGTAGCCATCGCATGGGGTGAGTCGATCCATGGTTTGGAGGCATCGAGTCCGACTCGCTCCATGACGCCAAGAACGAATCCTGTATAGAGGCCGCCATTGACCGGCGGATAGCCACCGAGCAGTTCGTCGTCTCCGAAGCGATAGCGTATCGGATCATCCCAACGAGCCTCATAGTCAGAGAGATCGTCAACGCCGATATGCCCACCCGTCTTCCGCACTTCTTCAACGAAGTCCCGCGCGAAATCACCGCGCTGAAACCAGTCGGCGCCGTCCGGTTCGGCAATGCGCCGCAACGTCGCGGCGAGCTTCGGCTGCTGATAGATCGTCCCAACCGGCGGCAGAAATCCGTTCGGCGTATAGCGTTCACGCCCAGATTCGAAGTGAGTCAGACGTTCGAATCCGACCGCCATCTCACCGTAGAGGAAGGAATACATTGGAAAGCCGTCCTGCGCTGCGGCGATGGCGGGTTGGAAGTAGGAGTCCCACGAGCGGGTGCCGAAGCGCTCGGCGGCCGATTTCATGCCGGTCACTGTTCCAGGAACCGCAATACGCCGTCCGCTCGTTTCGGCAACTTCACGTTCGCTGGCGGGATAACCGCGAGGCAGTGGCGCCCCTCGAGGATGGTCGAGCTCGGCATTCAGCAGGAACGACTTGCCAGTCGCCGCCTCCCAGTAGAGCATGGCAAACCCACCGGCGATGGTCGACATCTGTGGCTCGACGACGTGCTGCAGCGGCATGGCGGTCAACATGGCGTCGACGGCGTTGCCACCGTTCCGCAGTACGTCGATCGCGGCCTGCGTGACCATGGGGTGCGACGTGCTCACCATGGCGCGTGATCCGGTCGCGAGCGTCTTGGGACCCTGCTCAGGAAGCGATTGCGACGTACCGTTCATTCGAACTCCGATTCACGGATAGCCGAACATCTCGTCGGTTCAAACGAACGACCCACGCAGGGCAGCGTGGGCCGTTCGAGACAACTAGCCGATGGCGGGAACGTCGGTTGCCGCCAGCTTGCGATTCAGCTCGCTAACCTCGGTCTCGATGACCTGGTGCAGACGTGCCAGATCCCGATCGGCCCAGGCGCACAGCTCGTCGAAGACCCCGTAACACTGCTGTGGTGGCCGTGCTGGACCATACGCGACCGTTGACTGCAGCGACGCCAGCTTGCGATTCACCTTCGGCGGATAGTTGAAGACGTCGGCGGTGCTTTGGCTGCGCGACTCCACCAACTCGCCTTCGGCAGCCTTGAGGCTCTCCGAAACTTTCCTCGGCTGTATCGGCGAGCTCTTGCTGTCCTGACTGCTTCAAACGCGCCTGCCAGAGCGCGATCTGCTCGCGCAATCCGCGGCTGTGCAGCACGGCGCCATGCACTTCGGTCAGCTTGTCTCGAATCGCGATCAGAAGGTCAAACTGCGCCTGCAGATCCTCCTGACTCGCACTGATGCGAAGATCTTTCCGGATAGCGAAGCGCTGGGATTCAACCTTGCCGTCGACCTCGAGTCGAACCTCATAATCGCCCGGAACGGCTTCTGGGCCGATGGTGCTGCCGCCCCAGTAGCCTGAGAGACCGGCCTGACTGCCCGGTAGCTTGGTCGCGTCCGGGTAACGCATATCCCAGATGAAGCGATGGAATCCGGCTGCAGCCTCCACTTTGGTCTCGTCGTCCTCATTGGAAAACCGCTTGATCTCAGTACCGTCGGACTCGTGGAAGCTGAGCACCACAGACTTCACGTTCGACTTTCTGATGGCGTAATTGACCATGACGCCGAACGGCGCGTTGTCTCCTGCCGTCAGCATCTTGACCGTCGTCCCACCCTTGCCATCTGGCACGATCTCACCGAGCGCTTCGTTGGAGCGCAGCCCGGCACCATATGTCTTGTAGCCAATGGCGTCGTCGGTTCCCCAGCGTCGGGGTCCGTGCAGCTGATACGTCGGGCGCACTGGGAAGAGCGTGGCCTGTGCGTTGTCTTGCACATCGGGCAACGACCGGATCATTGAGAGGTCGTCAAGAACCCAGAACGAGCGTCCATGCGTGGCCACGACCAGGTCAGTGTCGTGCACGACGAGATCGTGGATCGGCACGACAGGGAACTCGCCACCGACGGCGGTCCACTGCGCGCCGCCGTCCCAGGAGACGTAGAGACCAGTCTCAGTCCCGGCGTAGAGTAGCCCGCGACGGGTCGGATCCTCGCGGATCGTTCGCGAGAAGTCGTTCTCGCGTATACCGTCGGTGATCAGTTGCCAGGTCTCGCCGTAGTCGTTCGTCTTCAGGAAGTAGGGCGTGAAGTCGTCCGTCTTGTAGCAGGTGGCGGCGACGTAGGCAGTGGCCGGATCGTGCGGCGACGGCTCGATGATGCTGATCAGCGACCAGTCGGGCAGCTGTGGTGGCGTGCAGTGCGTCCAGCTGTCGCCTCCGTCTCGCGAAACGTGCACCATGCCGTCGTCCGAACCGGCCCAGAGGACGCCCGGCTGCACCAACGATTCAGCGAAGGCGAAGACCGTCCCGTAATACTCGGTCGACACATTGTCTTTCGTGATCGGACCACCCGAGGAGCCGAGCGTCTCTGGATCACCGCGAGTCAGGTCGGGGCTGGCCTCTTCCCAGTCCTGTCCGCCCGTCTTCGAGCGCATGACGTGGTTGCCGGTGGCATAGAGGACGTCCGGGTCGTGGGGCGAGATCACAATCGGGAAGGTCCACTGGAAGCGATACTTCATCGCCTCGGCGCCGTAGCCAATTGGGTCGTCCGGCCAGACCGTGATGTCGACTTCGGTGTTGCTGCGGTGGTCGTAGCGGGTCATGCGCGAGGCGTAGCTTCCGGCATAGATGATGTTGGGGTCGCGAGGATCGATGGCGATGTACCCGCTTTCACCCCCACCAACCGGATAGCACTCGTCGTTGGTGATCGCTCCGCCGTCAGAATGACTCGGTACCGAGATGGTCGAGTTGTCCTGCTGGGCACCATAGATCCGGTACGGAAACTGATTATCGGTGATGACGTGATACAGCTGCGCGGTCGGCTGATTGTAGATGCTCGACCAGGTGACGCCGCCGTTGAATGAGACGTTCGCGCCGCCGTCGTTGCCTTCGATCATGCGCTGTGTGTTGTTCGGATCGATCCACAAGTCGTGGTTGTCCCCGTGTGGCGTCGGAATCTCCTGAAAGTTAGAGCCGCCGTCGGTCGACTTCCACATGCCGAGGTTGAGGCAATAGACGGTCTCGGCTTCCACCGGATCGGCAAAGAGGTGCATGTAGTACCATGGCCGCTGCCGCAGGTCCGGGCTGTCCGAGACCATCTTCCAGGTGGCGCCACCATCATCCGAACGGAAAAGACCGCCCTGCTCCGCCTCGATGACGGCCCAGACCCGACTAGGTCGTGCCGGCGAGACCGTGATGCCGATCCGCCCCTTCAGTCCGCTCGGTAGACCCGGATTGTTGGTCAGCTCGTCCCACGTGTCGCCGCCATCGGTCGATTTGAAGATGCCGCTTCCTTCTCCGCCACTGATGAGCTGATAAGGATAGCGCTGGGCTTCCCACAGCGCGGCGTACAGGACGCGGGGATTGTTCGGATCCATGCTCAGATCAGCAGCTCCGGTCCGCTCGTTGCGGAAGAGGACGAGCTCCCAGGATTGGCCGCCGTCTTTGGTTCGGTAGATGCCCCGCTCTTGATTGGGTCCGAACGCGTGCCCGAACGCGGCCACGTAGACCACGTTCTCATCGCGTGGGTGCACCCGGACGCGGGCAATATGCCGCGTAGCTTCGAGTCCGCAGTGCTGCCAGGTCTGGCCGCCATCGTTGGAGCGATAGACTCCGTCGCCGTGGGACACGTTGCCGCGGATGCAGGACTCACCCATGCCCGCGTAGATCACGTTTGGGTCGGAATCGGCGATGGCGATAGCGCCTACCGACGCGGTCTTGAAGTAGCCGTCGGAAACATTGCGCCAGGTGCGTCCGGCGTCGCCCGTCTTCCAGACGCCACCGGAGCAGGCACCAAAGTAGTAGGTGAGGGGATCGGTCGGATGTCCGGCGACCGCCACCACGCGACCGCCCCGGAACGGACCTGCCTGACGCCAATGGACGGAGCTCAGCAAGCCGTCAACATCACTCATGTAGCCTCCGTTTGTGGATGGCCCGATCTGCAGCGCGGGCAGTCGGATGGCGAGGCTACGAGGTCGGGTCAATTATTACTATACGACAGCGTATATTACGTGCCGGAAAAGCACGACACCGACCATCGTAGCACCAGCCTTGTCAGAGGGTCAAGCGCACGGACGGGGCAGTTCTAGTATCTGGATCGACCTGAAATCATGACGTATATTGATCATCTATGTTTCGCATCGTGAGACTGACCGTCGCCGGTCTCCCAACGGTCATGAGGGTTCATGCTGTTAACGCGGATGACGCGACTCGCGGAGTGGGTGCCGTCGGGCGATCTGCGCCGTCTCATCGCCGTGCGCGGGCTACGCAGCCTGGTGCAGGGCTACGTCATGGTCGTCTTCACCATCTATTTGAGTGAGATCGGGTTCTCCGCCTGGCTCATCGGCCTCACGCTCACCATCATCGGCATCGCCAGCTCATTCTTGACACTGGGAATAGGTGTCAGCAGCGATCGCTTTGGCCGACGACCGTTCTTGATTGTGTACAGCTTGCTCCTCTTTGCGTCGGGCATCATCTTCTGCATAACCACTGTCCCCTGGATCCTCATCGGAATCAGCGCGCTGGGTGGACTTGGCCGTGGCGGAGGCGGTGGCGGACAGGCGGGAGCGTTCGCGCCGGCCGAACAGGCCATGATCGCCGAGAAGGCAGCCGGTGATATTCGACGCAAAGTCTTCGCGGCGAACAGCGTGGTCGGCACGTCGGCGGCGGCCGTGGGTGCCCTCATTGCCGGAGTTCCCGAATGGCTCAGGTCGACCAGCCACCTCACGTTGGTGGCCTCCTACCGCCCTCTTTATCTCGGCGTGGCTCTGGTTGGGCTCCTCTCGGTCGTACTCCTTTGGCCCGTCACCGACGTCAAGCATGTGAACAGACCCAGCAAGCGAAGCGCCGCAGGACGCGCGCAGCGTCGGCAAACCCGACAGCGCATCGGTCAGATCGCGGTTGCCGGTGCCGTCAATGGTTTCGGGATGGGGTTCATCGCCAGCCTGGTCCCGTACTGGATGCACATCCGCTATGGAGTTTCGCCAGGAGCCATCGGCCCGATCATGGCCGTGAGTTCGGCATTGACAGCCGGAGCGTCGCTCTATGCCGTGCGACTCGCCGAACGATTCGGTGACATCATGGTCATCACCGGCTCGCGCGTGGTTGGGGTCGTGCTGACGCTCATCCTGCCGTTTTCGCCCGTCTATCCATTGGCCGCAATCATCTATGGCGCTCGGCTAGTCAGCGCGCGCATGGCGATGCCCGTGCGCCAGTCCTACACAATGGGGATCATCGATGCCGGTTCGCGCGGAAGTGCCGCGGGAATCAGTGGAGTCGCACGACGTCTACCCGCGTCCGTTTCACCGACGATTTCGGGCTATTGGTTCGGCGTTGGAGAGCTGGAGCTGCCGTTTGTGGCCACCGCGGCCTGTCTCTTCATCAACGCGGCGCTCTACTTCTGGTGGTTCCACGAGGTAGAGCCCGACGAAGGTGTCGTCAGACCATCGACGTCTACGAATTCAGCGAGCGTCACGAAACCTCACGGATCTCGAACGGCTTCAGAGCGCGATCCCACCGCCGCCGAGGGATACTCGCGCGAGTGACCGGTTTCGAGGCAGACGGGTGGTGATTGCTCGGTTGCTCGCGCGCCACAAACGCCCCACGAGCGACACTCGTTGATTCAATCTCAGTCATCGCCGCCTGCTTCCGCGGACGATCGATCGGTTCTTCCGAGGCCGCGAGTGCCAACGGTCCGATATCCACGGTGTGCACGCCGATGATGCGCAGCGGAAGGCGGCTTGTACGCAGCACCCTGCGAAGCTAAAGCCACGCGCGTCTTAACCGCGTACGATCGGCGCATCTATGGTACCAAGTGCAATAATTCCGGCACATCGGCGGCAACTGATTTCAAAAGTCACGCATCTGTGTGGATTGATGATACGTCATGGATGTGACCGAGACGATTTCGTCGTCACCGGAATACCTCGAGTGCGCTCGAGAGTCACCACCATTGAATATGCGCACGAAACTGGCATGGGGGATCGCCGGTCTCGGCGCGGAAGCATTACGCCAGAGCCGCATCGCCTGGCTAGTCTTCTTCTATGCCTCAGCCACAAGCGGCGGCGAGTCGGCACGACTCTCCCTCGCGACTGTCAGTCTGCTTTTCGCCGGTGGAAAGATCCTCGAGGCGTTCGCGGACACGTTTATCGGTCATTGGAGCGATCGAACACGGTCGCGTTTCGGCCGCCGCATCCCGTTCATCATGCTGGCGTCACCGCCGATGACACTACTCGCTATTCTCCTCTTTACTCCGCCCGATCATGCCGGACGGGTCGCCACCGGACTCTATTTCTTCACCGTGCTGGAGGCGTTCTTCCTTTGCAACAGTCTGGTCAGCGTTCCGTTTGAATCACTCTTGCCGGAGATCGCGCCGACGAGTGAGGACAAAGTCTCGATTTCCGCGTGGCGCGTGCAGTTTGGGGTGATCGGGGCAGGCATTGGTCTGATTGGCAGTGGACTGCTGATTAGCCTATTCGGTTACCAGATCATGGCCGTCACGTTGGCAATCCTCGCGCTGGTGACTCGCTACGTCGGCATGGCTGGCATCTGGAATCACACCCGACGCGACACTCCGGCGACGTCGCCTGCATTTATGGAGACGCTCCGGCTGACGGCATCCAATCGGCCATTCCTGGTCTTCATGACCTCCTTCGTCCTCTTCAGCACCGGTCTCGCAATGGTGATCGGTTTGTTGCCCTTCTATGTCACCGCGGTGTTGAAGAAGTCAGACACCGGAATCTGGGCAGGGCTGCTGACCGCCGTCGGCATCGCGTCGATGGCTGTTGCCATTCCACTCTTCGGTCGCTTGGCGAGGCGCACATCAAACGAGCACGCATATCTGCGAGCCATGCTCGCGTGCGGCATTGCGTTTCAGGTCTTGTTGGTCGCGGGATGGCTGCCTGGAATCCCGGGCACCGCCCAGGCGTTCGTCGCCATGGTGATCATCGGAGTGCCGCTGGCCGGGGTCTATCTCTTCCCAGGACCGATCATCGCGGAATATTGCGACATCGAGCTCAGGAAGCTTGGATTGCGAAGAGAAGGGATGTTCTTTAGCACGCAGGCCTTCACGGACAAAGTCGTGGAAGCATTTGCCCCGCTGGCTCTCGGATTGGTGTTGCTTCTCGGGCACGAACCCGGAAGTGCCTGGGGCGTACGGCTCGTCGGCCCGGTTGCCGGACTGATCGTCCTGAACGGATATGCACTGCTTCGCTCGCAGGGAGATCGGCCCGTGAGCGCGGGATGACTCGCGTGTGGACTGACTCCGCGCTCCATTTGGAACCGGGGGTAGAATGGGGTCGACGCGGGTTTCACAGGAATTTGATGGCCGTTCGAGCCGACGGTAGGAGTAAAGCCCATGGTAGAAGGTCTGTTTCAGCCGATTCATCTCGTACTCATTCTCGCCGTAATTCTGATCGTCTTTGGCGCCGGAAAACTTCCCGAGATGGGTGGCGCGCTCGGACGAGGTATTCGAGAGTTCCGCAGCGAAGTACAGAACGCCACGGATTCCACGGACCAGGCCGAGCAGCCCGTGCAGTTCACTCCAACGGAATCGATGTCATCGGACAGCACCTCAGTTTTCTGCACCAGCTGTGGCGGACGTGTGCCATCGGAAGCGAAATTCTGTCCAAGCTGTGGCGCATCTCGCGCCGTGAGTGAGATCGCTGCTGAGCCCGACGTACCTGCGATGGACGCTCCAACGACGTAGAGTTCGTGGCGACGACTGGCCGGCCAGTCTTACGCGGCCGGTCGCGAGATGGAATGTCGCAGCCTGACATTGCCGAACGTCATTTCGAGATTGTGTCAGCGCTGTGAGCTATTTCACGCACGCTTCAGCTGCTCGACGATATGCGGCCGCACGCCCCTATTTTCACCCGATCGTCCGCCAACTGATCGCACGTCATCTCGGCCCCATTTTCCCGCTGAACCGGGCACTCGATGTAGCATGCGGCACCGGCCAATCCACGCGCATCCTCAGCGATCTTGCGAACCACGTCGTCGGAACGGACGGATCGCGCGGCATGCTCGCCCAGGCGGAGCCCACGCTGAACGTCGCCTATGCATGCTCGAGTGCAGAACGACTCCCCTTTTTGGATGCGAGTTTTGACCTGCTGACGGTCGCTCTCGCGTTTCACTGGTTCGACCGCGATCCGTTTCTAACTGAAGCGCGGCGTGTATTGAGCCCCAACGGCTGGCTCGTCATTTATGACAACGCGTTTCTGGCCGTGATGGTCGGGTAATCCGGCGTTTCGTTCATGGTTTGTGGAACGCTACATCGCACGCTACCCATCGCCGTCGCGCAACAGAACGCCACTGACGGATGAGGACGCGAGTTCGTTCGGATTCACGGTTTCCGGGCGCGAGACCTACCGCAACGAAGTCGAATTCGACCGCGATCTTCTCGCGGACTACCTGATGACCCAGTCAAACATCATCGCCGCCATCGAAGAGGGCAATCAATCACCCGAGGTCGTCCGTGAGTGGTTGATTGAAGAACTCGCGCCGTTCTTCTCAAATGACCGCGGGACCTTTCTGTTTGGCGGTCCAATCACCTATCTGCAGCGCTGATTAGACTCAAATTGCAAAACTTATCCAGCCGAATAATCATCACGTCAGATCGCCGAAGTGACGTGCGGCGATCGTCACACCACCTGACCTGGAGTCGGCGGTGGGGCAAGATCCCTCGGTCTGCGCTGCCGCAGGAAGAAGACGACCAGCGTCAGCACGATCGCGATCATCGTCGAGCCGCAGAATATCGCGATACTGCCAAAGATAGACGCGATGCCGCCGACGAGATTTGCGGTGAAGCCCTGTCCTATGGCCAGGACGACGTCGGGCCCCGTAGCTCCATTCTGATAGCTCGTGGTGATCGCGTACGAACCGGCATGATCGATCTTGAATTTGAGAACCGAAATTCCTGAATTGGAATCGAGCGAGTAGGTGCTGGTCGAACCGGTCTGATTGACGTCGATCACTTCGCCCGAGTCGACCGACTTGATAGAGACCAGCAGATTCGGTAGATCTTGACCGGTCGAAAAGGTCTGCCCGTCTACCTGACTCTCATACTCATAGAAGATGGTGTAAGAACCGCTCTTCTTCAGCTCGACTACCGTCGTGCCGGGAGCAACGACACGTGTGAAGCCGTGCGGCAGGTTGCGGAAGTGGCGAATTGAGACAAACACCAACACGATCGCTGCGAGAACGCCAACGACGAAGATGATGAGCGACAACAAGTAGAGCCACCGACCCGGACTCGGGCGCCGTTCGACCATCGACCTCTCCTTCGGCGATAGACAGATTCAGTTGTGATGGCTTGATGGTTCGCGCGACTGTATTGAACTCGATTCACGCGATCATGTCGATACGCGGCGCATCGCGCTATGCTGAGAAACGTAAGAATCTGCTTGGACCTAGCGGTGGATCGGCGGAGGTGTGCCTTCAATGAGCGCGGATCGACGGTGGCGACGGCTCCAAAGAAAAGTGTGGGAACTTCTCGCCTGGCGCAACATCTCGACGAGAAATCTCGAGTCATGGACCGCCATCTCGTCAACCGGGGAGGCACAAGATGATCCGTCTCGGTGAGCGCTGGGATGTGTACGGGACGTCGGTGCGACTGCGAACCGAACTCGCACGAGTCAGCACCCGAAGGCGCGCTTCTGGATCTGCTCCTCGATGGTGATGGACTGGTCTTCCTCGACGGCCGGTTCGCGGGCGCGATCAGCCCATTCGAACGAGAAATCTCGATAGCGAGGCGCACGGCTGATCGAGGTCGAGGTCTCGCCAAACGACTCGTTCGGTCGCGTTGGTGAAACTGCCCATATCAAGGTTGCGCGACTCATCCAGCCGAACAATCAGATGCGCCAGCTCTTTCGCAGTCTCTCCCTCGCCGTCGAGTTCTGCGCCGACCTAACCGAAAGCGACGGGACGACTCCCGTGCTCGACGCGATTGAAGAGGCGCTCAATGTCGTATCGCTTCCTTCGGACGCCGACACGGTTCTTCATCGCACTCGCATCCTGCGCGACGAGCTATTGCTGAGCTTGGAAGAAGCACGATCGCTCAGCCGTCACTACGGCTATCTGCACCCTGAACGTGCGATCGAGCATCTGCTGATCGAGACCGAGCACTTCAACACAGTCGACATTCCAGCGCTATCTGGCTCCGAAACGCAGCCTTCGAACGTGAGCCAAGCGTTGGGACTATTTAGTCAGCGTATGGACGAAATCTCGCGACGATTCCCGCCAGTCGGAGAGCTTTCAGTCACATCTCACGCTCATCTCGACGTGGCCTGGCTCTGGCCGCTCGACGAGACGCGTCGCAAGATCCGGCATACCTTTGCCAACGTCGTCACGCTGATGGAGCGCTACCCCGATTTTGTTTTCACCGCCAGCAGCGCGCAACTCTACGCCTACGTTCAACACGACGATCCCGACCTGTTCGAGAAGATCCGCAGGCTGGTAGGCGATGGACGGATCGAGCCGATCGGCGGAATGTGGCTGGAACCAGATTGCAATCTCCCCTCCGGCGAGTCGATGGCGCGTCACCTTTTGGTCGGTCAGCGCTATTTCGAACGGGAGTTCGCTCGTCGAAGCACCGTCGCATGGCTGCCCGACACGTTCGGACTGAGTGGGAATTTGCCGCAGATTTTGGCTCTCGGCGGCATGCGCTCCTTCTTCACACAGAAGCTGAGCTGGAGCGACACCAATCGCTTTCCGCACGATCTGTGGCGCTGGGAGGGCATCGACGGGACCTCACTGGTGGCCCACTCGTTCGACAACCCGGTCGGTGGGTACAACGGCCAGATGACGCCCGGATCGCTGGCCAAAACGTGGCACAACTACCGCGGCAAAGCACTTCACCCGGTAAGTTTGTACGCCTTCGGCATGGGCGACGGCGGACGCGGTCCAACATCGGAGATGCTGGAGCGCGCCGAGTTGTTGGATGATTATCCGGCGCTGCCGCATCTTAAGCATGCAACCATCGAGAGCTTCTTCGACGGGATCGACGCCGAGCACCTCCCGACTTGGGTCGGCGAGCTCTACCTCGAGTTCCACCGTGGCACCTACACCACGCAGTCACGGATCAAGCGCCTCAATCGGATGGCGGAGCATCGGCTGCAAGAGGCAGAGTCGGCCGCCACGATCGCGAGTTTGAACGGCGCGTCCTATCCGCGAGAAGCGCTCGCCCAAGCCTGGACGACGCTGCTGCGTAACCAGTTCCACGACATCCTCCCAGGCTCATCGATCCACGAAGTGAACCAAGAGGCGGAACGAGAGCTTACGTCGGTCGTCGATCGCGCGACACAGCTGCGCGATACAGCCATGAGCGAGCCGGGAGTGAGTGCAACCGAGCAGAGTGGGCCTACTGAGCGCCGGATCCGGATCTTCAACCCACAAGGGTTTGCCCGCACAATATCATGCGTGATCGAGGCTGACGTCGCTGATGGAACGATTTTCGAGACGTCAGATGGGAGCCGTGTCCCCTGGCAGCGAACAATGGACGGACAGATTCTGCTTCACCAACCTGAACTCGTCGTTCCCGGAACGGGCACACTTGATCTGTCTATCTCCGAGGGAGCGCCACCGCAGGTGACGTCAGCGGCGAGCATCACGGGGCGTGTGCTCGAAAACGATGAGCTTCGCGTCTCGATCGGCCCTGACGGATCGATCGAGTCACTCTTCGACAAGCGAGCGGGCCGTGAGGTATTCAGCGGGCCAGGCAACGACCTGCGCATGTTCGATGATTTGCCGGCCGCGTGGGAAGCCTGGAATCTGACCGATACGTCCCGAACGACGGGGGAACCGATCGCGAACGTGGAGTCGATAGAGGTCGTTGAACATGGTCCGCTCCGCGTCGCCCTTCAGGTGCGCCGCCGGTATGGGTCGTCCAGCATCCTCCAGACGTATCAGCTACGAGCCGGCTCGGCTCGGCTCGACATCGTCACTGAGATCGATTGGCACGAGCGCCGCAAAATGCTACGCGCAATGTTTCCGTTGATCGTTCGCAGCGACTTCGCCACGTTCGAGACCTGCTTCGGCGCGGTTCGCCGACCAACCCACCGCAACACCAGTTGGGACACCGCGCGTTTCGAGGTTCCGGCGCACCGCTGGGCCGATCTTTCCGAGGCAGGTTATGGGTTCAGCCTGCTCAACGACGGACGCTACGGCCATTCCGCGCTGGGCAGCACGCTCGGACTAACGTTGCTTCGCTCACCGCTCGACCCAGACCCACTGGCAGACCTTGGTCGACATACATTCACCTACTCGATCTATCCGCACTCTGGAGCCTGGCATGAGGCCGAGACGGTGCAGGAGGCCATTGATCTCAACAGCCCGCTCGTTGGGCGAACCATGGACGCCGAATCGCAGCAGGCAGGCGCCGGCCGGCAGTGGTTCAAGATCGATGGCCTCACACTCGCGGCGCTCAAGTTCGCCGAGGAGGACGATGATCTGATCCTGCGGCTCTACGATCCATACGGCCGTCACGGCACGGCGACGATTCGACCAGACATAGAGATCACCCGCGCGTCGTTGACGAACGTGTTGGAGGAGGAGATCGACCGAGTGGAGTCCGGACCCGACGGTCTGATTCGACTCAGCTACCATCCGTTTCAAATCGTGACGTTGCGACTAAGACGGAGATGACAGAGTGAACCAGAGCTTCGTTGCCAACATGGAGATGACCGGCACCGATGGTGTCCAGAAATATGGCTGACGAGCACGTATCGCGCGATCGGACCGAATCAGATATCGCGCGGATGCGCTTGCGTAATCAGCGCATCAGCGAGTCCGCGAACGACGATCCAGCCGAGCTCGTCCGCTGGATGGGGGCGGTGCAAGCGCAAGATTTCGCGGCGGCCAAGTGGGCGGTTGGACTGCGGACGTCTGATCAATCCGACGCCAAGATGACGGCCGCGTTCAATGACGGTCGCATTCTGAGAACGCACCTGCTGCGTCCTACCTGGCACTTTGTCGCGGCCGACGACATCCGCTGGATACTCGAACTGACGGCTCCACGCGTCAACCAGGCGGCCGCGAGCATGTACCGACGACTCGGACTCGATGACCAAGCTTTTCAGCGCAGCAACGCAATTTTTCGGCGCGCGCTAGAAGGCGGAAGGCATCTGACCCGCGCGGAAATGATCGGGGCGCTGAATCGAGCGGGAATCGAGTTAGGCAGTCTCGATTACGTGCATCTCCTCATGCGAGCGGAACTCGACGGTGTCATTTGCAGCGGCCCGCGCGTTGGCAATCAATTTACCTACGCCTTGCTCGATGAACGTGTAGCGCGGACTAGTTCGATGGACCGAGACAAAGCGCTGGCTGAGCTGACCAATCGCTATTTCACGAGTCACGGTCCGGCGACGATCAAGGACTTCTCCTGGTGGTCGGGGCTGAAGCTCAGCGATGTGCGGCATGGGTTGGCTCTGGTCGGGGATAAGGTGCAGTCGCGACGCGTCGACGACGTTGAATACTGGTTCACGGCCGATGCGGACTGGGACGCCCGCGCAAGTCGGCGCTTGCATCTGCTGCCCAATTACGACGAGTATGTCGTCGGATATGTCGATCGCGGCGCCTACTGGCACGAGTCCCACACCGATGCCGACATGTCGCGCTCAAATCCGCTCTTCAACCACACGGTGGTCATCGACGGTCGAATTCGAGGAACGTGGGCGCGAAAGCTGAAGAAGAACGACGTGGAGGTGAGTATCAATCTGTTCGCGCCAATCGACCATGCCGCGGACCAGGAGCTTGATGAAGAGATCGAACGCTACGGTCAGTTCCTTGGGCTAACCGCCAAACGAGTGTGAACGCAAGCGCAGAACGCATCTGGAGGATTGAATGGCACGCGAAGTAGTCCCAGCGGGCGTCGACGACATTACGCTGGAGGAGATTCTGGCGATCAAACACCCCGACCCAGCGCGCTGGTCCCCGGACGGGAGCTGGCTCGCCTGGCGCTGGGATGACGGCGGCCTGGTATCGCTCTGGGTCAGTCGTCCGGACGGCTCGATGCAACGGCAGATCTCCAGTGGCGACGCGACTGTCGCCGCGTTCGACTGGTCACCGGATGGTCGGTTGGCATACGCGCAAGGAGGCCACATCTGGCTCGCCGAACCCGAGGGAGACCACTCGCGACGAATTACGCGCGGCGTCAGCAAAGACTCATCGCCGCGTTGGTCGCCGGTTGGCGAGCGACTCGCCTTCGTGCGGGACGGCGGACTATTGGTCTACGAGATCGATCGTCAGTGCCTGACCACCTGCGAGCTGCCTGGCACGGTGGCAGCGGGCTATGCCGACTCAATCAGCGTTCGTTGGTCTCCCAATGGGGAACGCCTCGCGGCGGGAATCGTCTGCGCTGCGCAGCGTGATCTGGCAGTGGTCAATCGATCGGGTGAGCTCGTCTGGCGCACCGATACCGCTGACAACGAGGCTGCTTTCGCCTGGATAGACGACGATCACTTGCACGTCACACAGGTTGATCCAACCACCAGATTCCGGGTCCATCAGCTCGTCGACATTGGAACCGGAGAGACCCGTGAGCTGGTGCGCGAGGAGAGCGAAAAGGGGTTGAAGGGAGAGTTGTCGCCGGTCGTCCGTAAGAACGGCGCAGGCATCGCCTACGTGCTCACACCGGAAAACTGGCCGCACGTCTTCTACTACGATCTGGCCACGAACTCGCTGCGACAGCTAACGCATGGGGATTGCGACGACACCGGCCACGCTGGCGACGCGTTGGAGTTCTCACCGGACGGTTCAATGGTCGTCTTCAGCACCAACCGTGAGACAGACCTCAATCAGCGGCAACTCTGGTCAGTCGAGGTTGATTCGGGCAACATGACCAAGCTCACGTCGATTCCCGGTACCGATTCGTGCGCCGCATGGTCGCCCGACGGACGCTCGATCGCCTATCTGCACTGCAGCCCGGATCAGAGCGCCGACATCTGGCTGCTGGAAGTCGCGCAGCCCGACTCTGCCCGTCAACTCACGCACTCCATGCCCGAGTCGCTCACTTCCGAAAAGACGATACTACCGCGCCATCTCACCTATCCCAGCACTGACGGCTTTCAGGTACACGGCGACATCTTTCTGCCGAAGGGATTCGACGCGTCGCGTCGCTATCCGGCGGTGGTCTGGGTTCATGGCGGGATGTCGCGTCAGATGCGCTACGGCTGGCATCCAATGCACTCCTACTCCCTCTTCTACAGCTTCAACCAATATCTGCTGCATCGTGGATTCGTCGTCCTCTCGGTCGACTACCGCGGCAGCATCGGCTATGGACGCGCATACGAGGAGGGCACCTATCTCTCCATGTGCCAGGGCGATCTGGCCGACGTGGTGGCCGGCGCGAGCTATCTCAAGTCGCTCGACTACGTTTACCCCGACGCGATCGGCGTCTATGGACTGAGCTACGGTGGCTACATGACGCTCGGTGCGATGACGAAACATCCGGATGCGTTCGCGGTCGGTGTCAACATCGCTGGAATCTGGGACTGGCCACAGTATGAGCGCTGGCGAGAAGAGACCTACCCTGGAAGTCGCTGGCAGGGAACACAACGGCTCGGCGGACTTCCGAACGCGGAGAACGCGCAGGTCTGGCACGAGGCTTCGCCGATGCACTTCGTCGATGGATTGAAGAACCCGTTGCTGAACCTGATGGGAACTGAAGACGAGCGCGTCGATTTCACCCAGATGGATTCCATTATCCGAGACTGCGTGGCGCACGAGAAGGACTTCGCGGTCCTTTACTATCCCGGCGAGACTCACACGTTCACGCATCGTCGCACCTGGAAGGACGCGTTACCTCGCATTGAAGGGGCGTTCCGGCGCTATCTCATGACGGCGCCGAATGATCGACCGCCCGCCATGATCTGATCTCATCGGCACACACGGTCGTCAGCAATCGCGATAAAAGACCGCGCGAGTCTGGCGAATGCGTCGGTGAGCATCACGGGATATGCTACGTTTCTTGCGGTGGAATCGAAGTTCGTCGCCGCACTATCACCCGATGTGAGGGAGAACCACGTGCCCGAGCTTTCCAAAGTTGCGCTCTTTACGAATGAATACCCGCCGAACGTTTACGGCGGAGCAGGCGTGCACGTCGAATACCTCAGTCAGGCGCTCTCGCGACTCGTCAAGGTCGAGGTGCGCTCCTTCGGCACGCAAGACGTTGAGCAGCCGAACCTGCGCGTGCGTGGGTATTCACCCTGGGAGGAGCTGCACCAGAACACCGACAAGCGGTTTACCGGAGCACTCGACGCCCTCTCGCGCAGCCTGGCAATGTCGAAGGACAATTTCGACGCCGACGTCGTTCACTGTCACACCTGGTACACCGACCTGGCCGGCTTCCTGACCAAGAAGCTCTGGGGCGTGCCCCTGGTCGTCACCATTCATTCCCTCGAGCCGCTGCGCCCGTGGAAGGTGGAACAGCTCGGCAACGCTTATCACGTCAGCTCCTGGATGGAGCGGACCGGCATCGAAGGGGCGGACGCGGTCATCGCTGTCTCGCGCGAGACGCGCAACGACGTACTCAACCATTTCGACGTTGATCCGGATCGCGTCCACATCATCCACAACGGAATCGACCTCGATGAGTATCGTCGGACGGACGCCAACGACGCCCTGATCGAGCATGGCGTCGATCCTAACCGACCGTTCATCCTCTTCGTTGGACGAATCACGCGACAGAAAGGGATCATCCATCTGGTCAACGCCATCCCGGAGATCGACCCGACGCTGCAAGTGGTGCTCCTCGCGGGCGCGCCGGACACGCCTGAAATCGGCCGCGAGATGGCCGAGCGCGTGGCCGCGGTCAGCAAAGGACGCGACGGCATCATTTGGATTCCGGAGATGCTGCCGCGCGATCAGGTGATCCAGTTCTATTCGCACGCGGCCGCCTTCGTCTGCCCCTCAGTCTACGAGCCGTTCGGGATCATCAACCTGGAAGCGATGGCCTGCGAGACGGCCGTAGTGGCTTCCGCCGTGGGTGGGATACCAGAAGTCGTCGTGCCGAATGAGACTGGACTATTGGTCGATCCGAAGCTGAAGCCGGGGACGTTCGATCCAGTCGACCCGCCGCGTTTTCGTCGGCGTTTGGCTCGGGCCATCAACGATGTGGCGTTGGACCGCGACACGGCCGGACGCTTCGGACTGGCCGGTCGCAAGCGAGCCGAAGAACACTTCAGCTGGACGGCCATTGCTGAGAAAACTCTGGCGTTATATCGATCGCTCCTGTCGGAGAATTAAGCGCAAATAGCGGAAGAGGACGTGTATCGATGGCGTTTGTCAGACCGACCTGGCCCAATGGCGCACGCTGCGCCGTCTCCCTGTCGTTCGATAATTTCGGCGAGTCATACGACCTGTTGCGCTACAGCCATGCTGGAGGCGCCAACGCGGACGGCGTGTATGCGCCGCGACGCGGCATCGAGCGCGTCCTCGAGCTTCTCGAACGTCACTCTATTCCGGCCACGTTCTTCGCCGAAGGTTGGGGGGCGCGCAAGTACGCCTCGCTGGCACATGAAGTCCTCTCGCAAGGACACGAGATCGGCGCACACGGCTGGATGCATGAGGACTGGGGGAGCCTGGAGCCAGAACGCGAACGGGAACTGGTGCGTCGCACGACCGAGACTCTGGCCGACGTTCTCGGCAACCGACCGACCGGCTGGCGCTCTCCCGGCGGACTTACGTCACCGGATACCCTTTCGATCCTGCACCAGAATGGCTATAGCTACGACAGCTCCTTCAGCGATGACGACACTCCGTATCTGGTCGACGTCGCGCCCGGGGCTTCGGAACAGATCCTCGAGCTTCCCTGGACCTGGCCGCTGGATGACGCGGTCTTCTACGCACATCCCGGCACAATGCGGCGACCGAGCGAAGTGGTGCAGCTCTGGATGGAAGAGTTCGACGCGGCTTATGAGATGACCGGCTGCTTCATGCTGGTCTGCCACCCGCGCTTCGCGGGTCGACCGGCACGTATCCGAGCGCTCGAGACGCTGGTTGAGCACGTCAAGCAGTATGACGGCATCTGGTTCGCCCGCTGTGATGAGCTGGCACAGGCCGCGCGTGAGTGGTCCGACATCCCGAAACACACCCATCCGGAACGCATCAACGACGACGATCAGTAAAGGGGAGCGCTCACCAGGAGTTGCCGCCGCGGGCCTCGATGACGAGCGAACTGCTCGGATCGAGCGCCGGTGTGCGCGGCGTCCTCAGCACCATCACGGGCTCGTCAGGAGTTGGCACGTCCCCGGTTTCATACCGACGGGCGGTCGGACCCTGCCAGCTTACCCATCCCAAGCGGGTGTAAAAACTCTGCCGCTCGGTCGACAATGTGCCGATGTCGAATTCGGCGATCTCGGCGGCAACCCGTTCGATCAGCAACGACCCAAGGCCACGACCTTGAAGCTCCGGTTCGACGGCGACCGAATCGAGATGGGCGGTCGTGAGGCACGGTCCGTCCGCCAGCCATAGTCGTCGGGTGGTCCGCAATACGTGTCCTACGAGTTGACCATCAAGGCGGCAGAGCAGATGCGTCGGGTCGACGGCGTCAGCGATTATGTCGAACAGCTCATTGAATTCATCCGTCTCGAAAGCGCGATTGCACAGATCGATGATCTCGCGCCGGGTTTCAGGGGGCAGGGCGCTGGTCGGCAAAACAGTCAGATCGAGGGCCGGTTCTCGACTCATCATCCTGCCGATTTCTGCCGTTGTTCGCTCACGGCGATCAATAGTCGCGCCAGCAGCGCCTGTCGTGGCACGATGCTGCTCAGCAGGATGTATTCGTCAGGGCCGTGGTCGAGTCCTCCGATCGGCCCAAGTCCATCCAGACCGGGCGTCCCGGTCCGCATGGCGTAGCTGACGTCTGAGGCGCCACCAGTGGCCGCTCCGTGCAACGGAAATCCCAGGCCAGCCGCGATATCAACTGCCATGTCCTCAAGCTCCTCCACGTCAGATGTCCTCGGCATGGCGGGACAGTCCGATCCCGGCTCAAGGGTGACTGACACCGAAACACCAGGAATGAATTCCCGGGCACACACCTGGCGAAACGCATCTTCGAGCTCGTCCAGTTCTTGATCGGTCCAGGCGCGCAGATCAAAGCGCGCGTGGGCCGAATCGACCACCACACTTGGCGAGGAGCCGCCTCCTATTTGGCCGGTGTTCACGGTCATACCTGGCTTCATGTCGTTGAGGTCGTTGACGGCGTCGATCAGTCTCGCGATCGCCAGCGTAGCGCTGCGCCCCTTTTCCGGCTCGACACCGGCATGCGCCGAGCGGCCCCATGCTTCCACCGTGAACCAGCGCACGCCTTTGCGCGCCGACACGATGTCGCCATTCTCTCTGGCGGCTTCGAGCGTCAACACGACGTCATGCCGCTGCGCCTTCCCGCTCGATGAGCGAGATCGAGCCGCGTTCGGCCGTCTCCTCGTCCGAAACGATGAGGAAGCTGATGGTGTCGAAGTCGCGCCAACCCTGGTCGATCAGCGACTCGAGCGCATAGATGCCAGAGAGGATGCCCGCCTTCATGTCGCACGTGCCCGGCCCCATGACCCGGTCACCGTCGACGCGCACCGGTCGCTGCGCAGCCGTCCCGCGTGGGTAAACCGTGTCGGAGTGGCCGAGCAGCAGGATCCGCACGTCGCCATCACCGCTCAGCCGCGCGATCAGGTTGTCGCCGAGACGACTCTGTTGGTCGCGCTCGACGCTGAAACCGAGCCCACGAAAACGCTCTTCAAGCCAGTCGACGACGCGATCGACGCCTTCCTTGTCGTCACTGCCCGAGTCGATCCCCGCCAGCAGTGTTAGCTCGGCCAGATACTGATCGAGCCGCGATTCGAGGAAGCTCAGGTCGCGCAGCATTGAAGATCCACTCACGACGCCAATGACGCCAGCAGCGAACGGAGGCGCATAACACCTTCCGTCAGCTCTTCTCGGCTGGTGGCAAAGGCCAGGCGTACGTAGCCGTCACCACTTGGTCCGTATTCAGTTCCGGCGCGTACCGCCACGCCGAGATCGTAGGCGGCTTCAACCACCTCAAGCGGGGTCGGGTTTCCCTCGTATTTGACGAAGGCGTAGAAGGCGCCATCCGGCAGGCGCACACTGACACCCGGCACGTCACTCAGCAGCTTGCCGACGATTTCACGGCGGGCTTCATACTCGACGCGCATGCGTTCGGGCCAGTCGCTCTCGGTCGTCACCGCGGCCAAGGCCGCGCGTTGCACCGCCGAATTCATGGGGCCAACCAGCGAGCGGTGGATGCGCGCCGCGGCCGCCGTAATCGGCGCCGCGGCGATCAGATAGCCGACACGCCAGCCGGTCATGGCGTACGTCTTGGAGAAGGTCTGGCAATAGATCAGTCGATCGCGCAGCTCGTCGATCGCCAACGTTGAGGTGAACGGATGGCCGGCGAAGACGATGTGCTCGTAGGCTTCATCAGACAGAACCAGGAAATCGTGTTTTTCGGCCATGCGGCCGAGTGCTCGCAACTCGTCGTTGCTGTAGATCACTCCCGTCGGGTTGCAGGGATGACACACGACGAGCAGGCTGGCTCCCTTGGCCGCTTCCGCTTCGATGGCGTCCAGGTCCAGATGGAAATCGGGGGTCTGCGGAATGAAGATCGGCTCAGCCCCGATCATGCGTGTCAGGTCGGCATACAGCGAATAGGTCGGCTCGGGAATCAGCACGCGCTCGCCTGGGTTGACCGTGCCGAGAATGGCCGCGGTCAGCGCGGCGCTGCCTCCATGGGTCACCAGCACTTGGTTGGCCGCGATCTCAGTTCCGGCGCTGCTCGAGGCCAAAGACGCCAGAGCCGCGCGGAGTTCGGGATCACCTTGTCCGTCGGCATAGTGCGAATATCCGGCTGAGATGGCGTCGATCAGCGCCTGGCGGATGTAATCCGGCGTCTCGAAGTCCGGATCTCCAGACGCCAGCGAGATGACGCCTGGTCCAGGACGGCGGGATGGTCGCTGTGAGGTGGCCTCGATGCGCTGCACCGCAAGTGATGGTTTGAACACGATCCCCCCTCTGTTGCTCTCAATGATTCTGCTCGGTTCATCAGGTTTCAACTGCGGATCGTGTCGGCTCTGGCGACGGATGTCAACAGCCAACTCAGGCCCGCGCGCAACCGGCTGCCTGACAGTCTGTAGCGGCCTACGTGCTCGCCTGTCGCATCTGTCGCGATTCTGTAATAGTCCGGTCCACATTCACACACCGGCGCGACGCGACTAAATCTAGAGTAACGATAGCTGCCGAGCATCCATTTGCGGCGGCGGCGTCGAGGCGAACCAATCGGGCAACGGCCGTCGACGAGTATCGTGCTGACGCACAGGATAAGAATGGACGACTCATGAGCACCAAGCCACCCGGCGACAACCGCGATCCCGGAAACAAGAGCGATTCGGGCATTCCCGGGATCAATCGCTACAGCTGGCTTGCCTGGATCATCATCACCGCCATCATCGTGGCAGCGAT
Source organism: uncultured Chloroflexia bacterium (assembly GCA_963815715.1). Taxonomy (GTDB): domain Bacteria; phylum Chloroflexota; class Chloroflexia; order Thermomicrobiales; family Thermomicrobiaceae; genus CALAGB01. The sequence goes on from CAWFHU010000005.1 coordinate 88,463, forward strand.
CTACATCTTTTCCTTCACGTCACATGGATCGCCCCCACTCTCGATCTCCTATTCGGCCTTCGTCAGCCAGGTGAAAACCGATCAAGTTGCGGCTGTAACGATCAACGCGCAAAAAATCAGCGGCTCGTTCGTTGTCGAAAAGCGGCAAGCCGGCGATCAGGTCATCAACCTCAACGACCCGATCCCTGATACGGTCACTGCCGACGACGTCAGCACGAGCAAAACCTTCACAACCACGATGCCTGCGGGGATCGACTCGGACGTGGTTTCGCTGCTGGAGCTCCACAACGTTCCGATCACCGCGAAGACGTCGAGCGGGTCGATCTGGCCGACGCTGTTGACGTTCGGACTGCCAGTCCTCCTCTTCGGCGGTCTCTTCTATCTCATGTCGCGAAGCTCGGGTATGGGCCGTGGGCGTCAGGAGATGTTCGGGTTCTCCCGCTCCAAGGCGCGGCTGTACGACGAGAAGCGTCCGATGGTCACCTTTGCCGATGTGGCTGGTGAAGACGAAGCCAAGACCGAACTCTCGGAGGTGGTCGACATTCTGACCAATCCGGCGAAATATCAAGAGATTGGCGCGCACCTCCCGCGTGGGATTCTGCTCGTCGGTCCTCCTGGCACCGGCAAGACGCTCCTTGCCAAGGCCGTGGCGGGGCAAGCGCGTGTTCCGTTCTTCACGGTTAGCGCGTCAGAGTTCGTCGAAATGTTCGTGGGTGTCGGCGCAGGCCGCGTGCGCGACCTATTTGAAAAGGCCAAAGAGGCGGCGCCGTCCATCATCTTCGTCGACGAGCTCGACGCGGTCGGACGTCAACGCTTCGCCGGGATCGGCGGTGGCAACGACGAACGAGAGCAAACGCTGAATCAATTGCTGGTCGAGATGGACGGGTTCGAGGCGCATCAAACGGTCATCGTCATCGCGGCCACCAACCGCCCCGACGTGCTCGATCCCGCACTGCTCCGTCCCGGCCGCTTCGATCGACAGGTGGCCCTCGGACTGCCAGATCGACGTGGGCGATCCGCGATCCTCAAAATCCACACGCGTGGAATCGTCGTCGCGCCAGGTATCAACCTCGACGACGTCGCCGCGGTCACGTCCGGCTTTTCGGGTGCCGATCTCGCCAACGTGGTCAACGAGGCTGCCCTCATCGCGGCTCGAGCCAACAAGCAGGCCGTCGATCGAACCGACTTTGACGTCGCGCTCGACAAGATACTGCTCGGAGTGGAACGTCCGTTCCTCCTCAGCGATCAAGAAAAACGTGTCGTCGCGTACCACGAGGCCGGTCACGCTCTGGTGGCGCATCTGACGCCGGGGGCCGATCCGCTGCGCAAGATCAGCATCATCCCACACGGACAGTCGCTGGGCGTCACCATTCAAGCTCCGGTCGACGACCGCTTCAACTACTCTCGGGACTACTTGACGGGAAGGCTGGCTATACTGATGGGTGGACGCGCCGCTGAGCGGCTGGTCGTGAACGAAATCACGACCGGTGCCCAGAACGACCTGAAAGAAGCTACGTCGCTGGCACGGCGCATGGTTGGTCTTTGGGGCATGAGCGACGAAATTGGCCCGTTCTTCCTCGGCACCGGTGAGGAACACGTCTTCCTCGGTCGGGAGCTCCATCAGGATCAGAATCTGAGTGAAGAGATGTTGAATCGCTCGGAAGAGGCGATCCAACGCTTGTTGCGTGAGGCGTCGCACTCATCTGAGCAGATCTTGACCGAGCATCGTGGCGAACTCGACAGTCTTGCCAGTATCCTGATTGAAGAAGAGACGCTCGACCTGACTCGGATCGAACAGATTCTCAGCCATCCCGTCACAGAGGGGCAACCAGCGGATCTGGTCCCCGCCCTCGTCGGCTGAGTCGACCGCTCGACCATCCTCGGCACACAACCAGGAGTGAGTGAAGAAGATGAAACGAATCGCCGTGCTGACGAGTGGAGGGGACGCGGCGGGAATGAACGCCGCCATCCGAGCCGTAACACGCTGCTGGAATTGACCGCGGATGGGAGGTCGTCGGCTTCCAGCGTGGTTACACCGGGCTGATCGAGGGCGATTTCGTTCCGCTGGGCGCGCGTGACGTCGGGAGGCATTATCCAGCGCGGCGGGACGATCCTGGGCAGCGCTCGCAGCGCCGAGTTCAGAACGGAAGACGGACGACGTCGCGCACTCGACTCGCTCGAACGCATCGGCGTCGACGGACTGGTGGTCATCGGCGGCAACGGCTCGCAGACCGGCGCGCAAGCCCTCTGGAACATGGGATTCCCGGTCGTCGGAGTGGCCTCCACCATCGACAACGACCTGGCCGGATCAGAGATCACGATCGGCGTCGACACCGCGTTGAATATCGCGCTCGAAGCGGTCGATCGACTCAAGACCACCGCCTCGTCGCACCATCGCGCGTTTCTCGTCGAGACCATGGGCCGCAACTGCGGCTATATCGCGTTAGTCGCGGGGATCTCAGGCGGAGCCGAGGCGGTGGTCATTCCGGAGATGGAGCTGAATCCCGAAGCGCTCGCCGAGATCGTGCAGCGCGCCTACGAGCGAGGTAAAGCGCACGCGATCGTGGTGGTGGCGGAGGGTGCCAGCTATAACGCCGCCAAGCTGGCCGAGTATTTCGCACAGCACCGCGAGCGGCTGGGATTCGAGATCCGCGCGACGATTCTGGGTCATGTTCAGCGCGGCGGGGCGCCCGGAGCGTTCGATCGCTTGCTTGCCACTCGCTTCGGAGCGGCGGCCGTCGACCGTCTCGCGCGAGGCGAATACGGGCAATTGGTCGGGTTGGTCGGTGGCGCGGTGGCGTCAACGCCATTCGAGGAGATCGTTGGGAAACCGAAACGGCTCGATCCTCAACTACTCGAGCTCGCCCGCGTGTTGGCCAAGTACTGAGTTGAAGGTCGAAGTCTGACGTGGCCAGCATCCAGGATTTCTACGATCGGGTCGGGTCGCGCTACGATTTGGCGGAGCGCTTCGAGGGCCGAGCGAAATCGCTCGCCTTTGATCGATTACGGCTGGGCCGAGGTGACCGTGTACTCAATGTCGGCGCCGGGACCGGCATCGACCACGGAAAGCTCGCGCGGCAGGTCGGGACCACTGGGACGGTTGTGGCCCTGGATCTGTCGGCGGTAATGCTGCGTCTGATCAGTGAGCGGACTGGACAACCAGTGGTGCGCGGCGACGCGCGAGCGCTGCCATTTCGCGATGAGTCCTTCGACTGCGTTTTCTGCTCCTACGTGCTCGATCTCATTCCGAGCCACCAGCTTCAGTCGACGGTGCACGAAATTCATCGCGTGCTCAGACCAGGCGGTGAGATCGTGCTCATCACCATGACGGACGGAACCACCCCGCTCAGCAGGCTTCTCATCGCTCTCTGGAATCGCTTATATCGGATCAGCCCAATAACCTGCGGCGGATGCCGGCCCGTCGAGCTCCTGCCATTGCTGGAGCGCGAGCGATTTCACGACATCACGCATGACGTCGTGGTTGAAGCCGGATTCCCCAGTCAGATCATCCTGGCGACGAGCTAGTCGAGCTTGTCTTTGTTGGGCTCCCCCTCGATGCGCAGCCAGGACAGGATACGGGTTCGAACGCCCTCGCGATCCTCTTCCTTGAGCTGCTTGGTCACTGAGGACCAGTTTCCTGCATCGGTCTGATAGATAGACGAGCCGCCGTCGATCATGAAGAAACAGACGTAATCCGGACTCTCGACCGCGAACCAGTTGTAGGTGAGGCCCTTGGTAAGGGCGCCCGTCATCAAGTAGATCGGGTGGTAGGTTCCTTCGAACTGAACCTCATCGACGAAGATCTCGCGCAACGCGATCAGCCCTGGATTCTCGATGATGGCGCTGGCAACGGCGTGGTAGATGTCGGGATAGCGCTCGGCGCGTGAATGCCAGCAGTTATTGTGTTCCCCGACTACGAGGCCGATCTGCGGCACCTGCTCGAAGAGTTTCTCCATCGCGGCGCTCGGATCCTTGCGCAGAAGCGAGCCGAGCGGCAGCTCATCGCCATTCGGCGCCACGTAGATCGGTGCGTCCTCACCAGTCAGCATGAGCGTTCCGAAGGAGTCGGCGGATTCCTGCGCGCAGGGGATGCAGCTCACGCGACGCGTCAAAAGCATGCGATCCCAGCCATTCTCAGGATGGCAAATGGGAAGCACATCGACGGCCGAGCCATGATAGCGGTTGGCGACGATCTCATCAGCCAACGCCCAGCCCAGCGCGAAGCCAAGCGGATTTGGGATGATGGTCGCGGCCACTTCGGGCGTCATCTCCTCCGGCGTCTCAGCCGGTTCGATGTTTTCGTAATTCGTGATCGCGGTGGCAACCTGGTCTGCAATACTCATCGTGCGAACGTCTTCCCCCTCTGTCAACCGATGGTTTGAGAAACGCGTTTTCCGCCGGTTGCGCAAGCGTTCTCAGCGCCCCTGCCAGCGTGCAGGCAGCGGTTCCCGCTCGAGAAACGCCAAAATCAAGTCGACGCAGTGTACCAAATCCCGCTCAGTCACCATTTCATTGGGTGAATGCGTATAGCGCGTTGGGAAGGTGAGCAGCACCGTCTCGATGCCGCGACGAATCAGCGCGGCGCCGTCGCTGCCGTAGTTCTGGAAGACGGCCTGCTGCGTCGGGATACCTGCTTCCTTGCCCGCGTTCACCAGCGCCATCGACATGCGATGAGAGTAATTTGTTGACGAATCCTGATGAACGATGATTGGCCCGGCACCCAGCTTCGAGGGATGGTTTTCGGCCTTCGTGCCAGGGACCTCGCCGCACAGACCGACATCCAGAGCAATGGCCGAGTCGAATGCATGGATCTCAGGAATACTTGACGCACCCACGAGTCCGTTCTCTTCCTGGATGGATGAGCCGATCCAGAGCTCGTAGCGCAACCTGGAGGCGTCCGCGCGCTCGCCAACGGACGTGGCGATCGCAATCGCGGCACGGTTGTCCATGGCCTTTGCCGACGATGGTCTCGCCCAGGCGTCGGGTCGACGCATTGACGCAGAGTCGCGTGCCGGGGTGAATGCCGAGACTCTCGACCTTCTCGCGACTCGAATATCCGAGATCGACGAACCAGTCGTCCCAGGTGAAGAAATCTTTGTCCGACGCGCCGCCGATTACGTGCCCGCTGGCGTAGCAAAGCTGCCCATCGAGCGGTCCAGTTTCAGAAAGGACCGCCACTGGCTGATTGACCGGCGTGTACCAATGCGGCGGTCGACCACGCGAATCTCGGCCTGCCGGCCAAATGTGGAGTAGGCCGTTGTCCGAGATGGACTTGACCATCAATCCCAGTTCGTCACCGTGCGCCAGTACGATGAGACTCGGTCCGCTACCTCCAACGCGCGCCGCGACGTTGCCAACCCGCGTCACCTCAACGTGTTCGGAGAATCCGGACCAGTGGTTGGCACACCACTCGTGGACCATCTCTTCCTGACCGGTCGGTCCAGGTATTTCGGTCAGCGTCTTGACCAGGTCAAACATCGGCGTTGGCATAGAGTCCCCGCATCCTTTCTGGATCGTTCGGCGGCGCGGCGCCGTATCGTTCTGGGCATGATAACCCGTCGCGACATAGTGTTTGCCGTCCAGTTCGAGCGTTCCCAGGCGTCTCCCGTCATGAGCGAACTTCTCGTACACTGGCCCTGACGTCAATTCGCGGCGGACGCGCCGTGGCAACAAGCCCGAGGGAGGGATGATGGCGGCCGAAACGAAACAGGGCGGAACGCAGCGAAACGTCGGAACCTGGTCAGGTGACGTGGTGGTCATCGGGGCGGGGATAGTCGGCCTGGCCGCCGCACGTGAGATCCTGAGGCGTCACCCTGACCAAAAACTGGTGGTCCTCGACAAGGAGCCAGCAATCGCTGCACATCAATCCGGGCACAACAGCGGCGTCATCCATTCCGGCATCTACTACGCACCGGGGTCACTCAAGGCCAAGGCCTGCGTCGCCGGTGCGGCCCAGATGATGGCCTATTGCGACGAGCACGGGATTCCGTATGAACTGTGCGGTAAGGTGATCGTCGCCACCGACGAATCCGAAATCCCGCGCCTCGAGGCGTTGTTGGAGCGCGGTCAGACTAACGGCGTTCCCGGCCTGCGCATGATCGACGCCGACGAGCTCAAAGAGGTCGAACCGCACGTCACCGGGCGTGCGCGCCATCCTCTCGCCTCGCACCGGCATCGTCGACTACCGCCAGGTTGCGGATTCCTACGCCAAAGAAATACGGAACGCTGGCGGCGAGATCCTCACCGACCATGAAGTCGTCAGCATCATCCGCGGCGCCACGCGCACACTGGTGTGCACCATTCGCGGCGACTTCGAGGCTAAGCGCGTCATCGCCTGCGCTGGAGTCTACGCGGACCGCGTCGCCGCCATGACCGGCGCGCCGCTCGAACCGCGTATCGTGCCGTTCCGCGGCGACTATTACATCCTGCGAGCCGAACGGCGCCATCTCGTGCGCGGAAACATCTATCCGGTGCCCGATCCACGCTTTCCATTTCTGGGCGTTCACTTCACCCCGCGCATGAACGGCGACCTATGGCTCGGGCCCAACGCGGTGCTGGCCTTCTCGCGCGAGGGCTATTCCTTCGGGCGGCTCAAGGTGGCCGATCTTGGTGACATGGCGCGCTTTGGGGGGTTCCGCAACTTCGCCCGCAAGCACTGGCGCACGGGTTTCGACGAGATGGCACGCGATCTGAGCAAAAGGCGCTTTCTGGCATCGCTGCAGACATACATTCCCGAGATGGAGATGGAGGATCTACTTCCCGGTCCGTCGGGCGTGCGAGCGCAAGCGTTGAGCGAAGACGGCAACCTCGTCGACGACTTCATCGTCGATCGCGAGAGCCGCGTGCTGCATGTGCGCAACGCGCCGTCCCCCGCCGCGACCTCCTCCCTCGTGATCGGCGCGATGATCGCCGACGCATTCGATGAGATGGATTGACGCAACGTGCTAAACCGCGCTCGAGAGAGGGATCTGACATGTACCTGACCCGTCATCAGACCAGTCACGGCACTCAGTGGGCACGCGACGGCGAACTGCTGCCGCCTTCCTTCACATTGAGTGGCTGGCTCGAACTCCCATCGGCGAACGCCAGCGACATTTTGCGGCGCTACCCAACCGGCGATGCCGCGCCGGATCGCGTTCTCGCGCCGATCGACCCGCACCTGGAAGTCTGGGCCAGCGGGGTGACCTACCTGCGCAGCCGCGACGCGCGCATGGCGGAATCGACGGTCAGCGATTTCTATCAGCGGGTGTACGAAGCCGAACGAGCTGAGGTCTTCTTCAAGGCGCCCGGCTGGCGAGTGGTGGGCCACGACGACGCGATTCGGGTACGCAAGGACAGCACCTGGAGCGTACCGGAGCCCGAAATCGTCCTCGTCTTCAACAGCCGTCTCGAAATCGTCGGCTATTGTGCCGGAAACGACGTCTCCTCTCGCTCCATCGAAGGGGAGAACCCGCTCTATCTGCCGCAGGCCAAGTGCTACGACGGCTCCTGTTCGCTCGGGCCCGGCATCGTGGTGGCGGGCCCCGACGACATGCGTAACCTAGCAATTCAGGTGCGGATATTCCGGAGCGGAGCCGAGGTCTTCCGTGGCGAAACCAACACCGCGTCGATGAAGCGAACGCTTGAGGATCTGGTCAAGTACACCGGTCTCGAGCTCTCATTCCCCAACGGAGGGTTTCTTATGACCGGCACCGGGATCGTCCCACCCGACGAGTTCTCGCTGCAGGCCGGGGATCACGTCGACGTATCGGTTGGGGATCTGCTGCTACGCAACGGGGTCCGATCGTAGCGCCGCTGCCGTCGCAACTGGAGGAACGATATGGCAACCACCATTACCGGGCTGACGGTACGCGATATCCGCTTCCCAACCTCGCGCCAGCTCGACGGCTCCGACGCTATGAACCCCGATCCGGATTACTCGGCGACGTACGTGACGCTGGAAACCGATCACCCGGACGGGCTACAAGGGAACGGGCTCACCTTCACCATCGGCCGCGGCAACGAGATCTGCGTGCACGGCCGTCGAAGCGCTGAAACCATTGGTGCTGGGCAAGTCACTGGAGACCTTCACGTCCGATATGGGCGCGCTTCTGGGCCATGATCACCGGCGACAGCCAATTGCGCTGGATCGGTCCAGACAAGGGGGCCATTCACCTGGCGACGGCCGCTGTGGTGAATGCGGTTTGGGATCTGTATGCCAAGATCGAAGGCAAACCACTCTGGAAGCTGTTAGTCGACATGACGCCGGAAGAACTTGGTCCGCTGCGTTCCGTTCCGCTACATCACCGACGCGATCACGCCCAGATGAGGCACTCGAGCTGTTGCGGAAGCTGGAGATCGACCAAATCAGACCGTGAAGCTACAATCCGCGAGGTCGGCTACCCCGCCTACACCACGTCAGCGGGCTGGCTCGGCTACGACGACGACAAGCTGCGTCGACTGTGCCGCGAGGCGATTTCCCGTGGCTGGGACGTCTTCAAGATGAAGGTGGGCGCCGACATCGACGACGATGTGCGCCGCGCGGCCGTCGTGCGCGAGGAGATCGGCCCCGAGCGGAAGCTGATGGTCGATGCCAATCAGTGGTGGGACGTCGATCAAGCCATCGCCGCCATGGAGCGGCTGAAAGCCTTCAATCCCTGGTGGATCGAGGAGCCGACCCATCCCGACGACGTCCTTGGCCATGCAGCCATCGCGCGTGCGGTTGCGCCGATCGGCGTGGCGACCGGCGAGCACTGCGCCAACCGCATCATGTTCAAGCAGCTGTTGCAGAGTGACGCCATCTCCTTCTGCCAGGTCGATAGCTGTCGACTCGGCGGAGTGAACGAGGTACTGGCGGTGCTGCTCATGGCTGCCAAATTCGGCGTGCCGGTCTGTCCGCACGCGGGAGGCGTCGGACTCTGCGAATACGTCCAGCACCTCTCGATCTTCGACTACATTGCCGTGAGCGGCTCGCTGGAGAATCGCGTCATCGAATACGTCGATCATCTTCATGAGCACTTCGTCGACCCGGTGAAGATCCGCGACGGCCACTACGTGCCACCGACATCTCCTGGTTACAGCATCACCATGAAGCCAGCCTCGCTGGCAGAGTTCGAGTTCCCGAACGGCATGGCCTGGCGGACGTAGCGTTGCAGTCTGTAACTCTGACGTTCATGGTATGCCGCGCATAATAAAAATGCTCTTTGCTACACTTCGCCTCCGCTCATCGACGTGACGCCACGTTGCTCGGAATAGGAGGCAAAGAATGGCAGCCACGGATGTAGATCCGACTGGGCAGATTGGGTTTACGGTTCGACCGTTCACGGAGGCTGATCGAGCAGCTGTGTTGGCGCTGGCCGAACGTTTGACCGAAGGTGTTGCTCCGTGGCTGGAGCACGACGCGGTGCTCACGGCAGCGCGAGACTGGCTGGCCGGATCGATGGACGGCGTCGGACCAGACTCCTCTGTCTTCGTGGCGGTCACGGTCACAGATGACTGCGTCGGCGTCGTCAGCGTCACTCGCCATCGGCACTTCACTGGCGAGGATTACGCCTATATCGGTGAGTTGGCCGTGGCCGCACACCAGGAGGGACGTGGCGTTGGACGAGCGTTAGTGGCCGCCGCGGAACACTGGGCTCGCGAGCGTGGTTACCGCATGGTCGCACTGGAGACCGGTGCCGAGAACCAACGCGCCCGTTGCTTTTACGCGCGACAGGGATACGGTGAGGAGAGCGTCAGGCTGGTCAAGATTCTTGAGTATCGCTAGAACGTCGTCACGTCCGTGAATCACCTTCCTGCTTTCTCTGTCGCAGATCAAGGGTGGCGTCGGTATCCACGAGCCAGCATTCGGTATCGATAGCCACGCCATAATCGCGTTTCGCGCTGTCAGCTGAGACCAGACCGTTGCGCACGTCGCTCAACACTGAGTCAGGGTCGCGCTCAAAGGGATCGCCATAGCCTCCGCCGCCCGCCTGGAAGTGATCGAGTGTATCGCCGCGCCGGATCCATTCGGTGAACTTGGACGGCATCGAACGCTGTTCGGTCTTGGTCTGCAGCACGTTGCGGGTCGGAGCGCCGGGGCTGCCGCCGTTTAATCCGTAGGGTTGATGACTCATGCGGTCACTGCGCACCTGCAGCACCGCCACTTCTTCCAGAAACTGGATGCGCTTTGCGCACGCCCATGCCTCCGCGATATCGTCCCGGTCCGCCTGAGTCGGGAATCAGCTCGTACGCTTCCACGCGCAAGGGATGTTCGGCCTCGATCACCTCGACAGGGTTGTTCGACAGGTCGGAGAAGATATTGGTGACCCCGTCCACGCCGTCCCGGTCGGCACGGGCTCCCCAGCAGCCGCAGACGAATTCCACGTAGATGAACGGCGAGCGGTCGGCGCGATAGCCGCCAATCGAGATGCCGCTGTTGCCCCCTTCACCGGCCGCGATGGCGCGCTCCGGCATCGCCTTCGCGAGCGCGCCAAGGAGCGCATCACCCATGCGGAACGCGGTCAGACCACGCGCCGCGACGGCGGACGGCAACTGGGCGTTCACGATGGAATCCCGCGGAACGGTGACTGAGATCGGCCGAAAGAGCCCTGCGTTATTCGGTAGTTCGGGCGGAAGCATGCAGCGCACGGCAGCGTAGACCATCGATCTGGTCACTGAAAGCGTGGCGTTGATGGCACCCTTCACCTTAGGTGACGTACCGCTGAAATCGACGGAGATCTCATCGCCCGCGATCTCGATTGCTACCGCGATGGTGATCGGTTCTGGATCGATGCCGTCATCGTCGATGAAGTCGACGAACTCGTAGTGGCCATCTGGCATGGCTGAAATCTCCGACCGGACCATTCGCTCCGAATAATCAAGCAGCTCGGCGAAGTAGCGATCGACCGTCTCGCGCCCGTAGCGACCATACAGCTCAGTGAGACGTTGCTCGCCAACGTGACAGGCGGCCAATTGAGCCCTGAGATCACCCACGACCTTGTCGGACACGCGCACGTTTGCCGAGATGAGACCGAACAGCGTCTCGTTCGGTTCGCCTCGTCGGTAAAGGCGCAACGGCGGGATGCGCAGCCCTTCCTGGAAGATCTCGGTCGAGTCCGACGCATTGCCCCCTGCCACCCGACCACCGATGTCCGTCTGGTGCGCGATGGTGACCGCGAAGCCACAGAGATCTCCATCGTCGCTCAGCACCGGCTTGACCAGGAAGACGTCGGGCAAGTGCATGCCGCCGTGGTAGGGGTCGTTCATGATCCACACGTCTCCGGCGTCCACGTCATCACCGAATTTCGCGAGGAATGACGCCATGGCGTCGGGAACCGACCCCAGATGGAGCGGGATGGTCAACCCCTGTGCGATGAGGTTGCCGTAGCGATCGCACAACGCGGTGGAGAAATCCATGTTGTCGCGCACCACGTTGGAGTAGGCGGTGCGCACGATGGTATGCGCCATGTCGTCGACCGCCGAGCTGAGCGCGTTGTAGATCAGCTCGAAGTCGACCGGGTCGACGTGAAACTCCGCGTTGGTCATCCACGGTCCCCCATCGCATCGAGCCGTAAATTGCCCCATTCGTCGACGCCGGCATGCCAGCCGGGAGGCACAATGACGGTCGTGTCGGCTTCCTCGACGGCGAGTGGCCCTTCACGTTGCTGGGCGAGATCGGAGCGCGACAGCAGTGGAACGTCAAAGGGCGCCTGGCCCCGGCTAAACCGCATCGGCCGCACTCGCTTGCCACCAACGGCAGCGCTGCGCAGAGTTACGTTGGGCCAGACGGCGTCGGTCGCCAGATGTGCACGAATGTGCAGGCTCACGAATTCGATGGGGTCGCCCGGCGCTCGATGGCCGAAGGTCTGCTCGTGCTGCTTGACGAACGCCTCCGCGGCCCTCTCGACCACGTTATCGGAATCTCGCATCGCGTCATCGAGCTCGACGGTCAAGCTGAATCCCTGGCCCTGATAGCGCATGTCGGCGGCGGTCTCGAAGCGTAGCTCGCCGGGCGGGTAGTCGAGTCGCTTCAGCTGTCGTCGCAAACGCCGCTGCTGGTTGGCAATCTCAGTCATCAGCTCAAAAGACGAGAGCCAAGCGGCCTCACGCAGGAAGCTCGAAACGATGTGATGCCCGGCGTTGGCCAGGCTCAGACCAACGGCGCTAAACACGCCGGCAAGCGGCGGGATCACGACCCGCTTGATGCCGAGCTCAGCAGCCAGGCTGGCGGCATGTAGTGGCCCGCTGCCACCGAAGGCCAGCAGTGCGAACGTGCGGGCGTCGAGTCCTCGCTCCACGGTGACTGCACGAATCGATCGGCTCATGCGCGCGTTTCCCACCACGTGGACCGCAAACGCGGCATCCTCGGCCGTCATCCCCAGTTGCGTCCCGAGTTGCTCCATCACGTTGTGCGCTTTGTCGACGTCGATGCGCATCGAACCACCGGCGAACGCTTCTGGGTCGATATAGCCCAGCACCACGTTGGCATCGGTGATGGTTGGATTTTCGCCGCCATTTCCATAGCAGGCCGGACCCGGATCGGCTCCAGCGCTGCGCGGCCCCACCTGCAAGCGTCCGCCACTGTCGACCCAGGCGATGGATCCGCCGCCTGCCCCAACTTCGGCCAGGTCGACGGCCGGTATGCGCAGCAGGTAACCGTCGCCCTTCATCAGTCGCGTTCCGACCGTGATGCCCGCGCCGACCTCGTACTCGTCGGTCAAGCCGACCTTGCCGCCCTGGACCAGCGCCGCCTTGGCCGTCGTCCCGCCCATGTCGAACGTGATGAGATTGGGCTCGCCGATGCGTTCGGCCAGCGCCCGCCCCGCGATGACGCCGGCCGCGGGCCCCGATTCGATCAGAAAGCAGGGCTGATCTCGAGCCGCTTCGACGCTCATGACCGCGCCATTTGACTGCATCACCAAAATCCGTCCAGCGACACCAAGGTCACGAATGCCTGCTTCGAGCGCGCTCAGGTATTGATCGACCACCGGCTTGACGTAGGCATCAATGACGGTCGTGCTCGTGCGTTCGAACTCCTTCAGCTCCCGAGAGATTTCGGAGGAGACGCTGAGTCGCACGTCGGGAAGCCGTGCTCTGACGATCGACGCGACACGCTGCTCGTGCGCCGGGTTGAGGTAGGCGTTGATGAAACAGATGGCGACCGCCTCGACGCCTTCCCGCTCCAGTTCGACTCGCGATGCGCTCGACGTCATCCTCTTCGAGCGCGATCAGGATCTCGCCGTGCGCGTCGATCCGTTCGCGAACTTCGTAGCGCAGATAGCGCGGTACCAGCGGCTCCGGCTTCTCCCACTGGATGTTGTAGAGCTGCGGCATGCGCACACGGCGCAGCTCGAGCACGTCCCGAAAGCCCGTGGTCGTTATCAGTGCCGTTCGTGCTCCTTGCTTCTCGAGAATCGCGTTGGTCGCGACCGTTGTGCCGTGAACCAGCTCCTCGATGTCGCTGAGCTCGATGCCTGTTTGCTGAATCAGACGCTGCAACCCATCGATGACCGCGAGGCTGAAGTCGTTTGGTGTGGAGAGAACCTTGATGGGCCAGACTGTGCCGTCCGCACCCACGAGCACGACGTCGGTGAACGTGCCACCGATGTCGATCCCGACGCGGTACTTGGATGTGCGCAGCTCGCCGTTCACCGTTTGTTACGTCCTGTCTGACATGTGGATTGGCACCTCGTGGATACGCCGAGCCATGGTATGTCCGAGTTCGGCACGAGACAACCCAGTCATCACTGGTATATGCCACCCGATCAAATCATGAGCTCATGCGATATGTCGCGTGGCAAGCACGAGTTGTTCGGACCTCGTCCTTCGTTCCGTATACTGACATGAACCGTTTGAGCTACCGATTCCTTGAAGGAGGCACGCGCTGGTGATCGACCGGGATCAGTTCAAAGAGGTGGTGTCGAAGTTCGCTTCGGGCGTCACGGTGGTCACGACCGCGGATGAGCGCGGGTTTCACGGAGTGACCGTCTCGTCCTTCTGCTCCCTTTCGCTCGATCCGCCCCTCATCCTGCTGTGCGTCGATCGCCAAATCCAGAGCAATCACATGATCACAACTGCGCCAAGCTTCATGGTCAACATCCTGTCCCGCGGACAGACGTTCATCGCGGAGCAGTTTTCCGGACAGACGCCGCTGGCTGACCCGACGTTCAGTCGCGTGCCTCACTCTTTGTCCGAATCGGGGTTGCCCATCTTGAGTGACGCGGTTGCCTGGCTGGAGTGCGACACCTGGAACTCTTACCCCGGCGGTGACCACACCGATCTTCGTCGGCCAGGTTCGGAACGGCGGACGGGGAGAGCAGGACGATCCGCTCATTTTTTTCAATCGTGAATTCACCGAGCTGAGCTGGGGCTGACACTGAATGCCCGACAGCGGCGTATTGAGCGAGCCCGACGCCGAGCACTCGGAAGATCCAACTATCACTGAACAAACAAGCGGCGGATGGCGTTCGTGGGTATCGACCTGCACTCAGCGCCCGGCTGTCCGCGCCGTATTGCTGGCCCTGACGTTCATCACCTTCACGATAGCCATGTTGTGGCCACTGCCGCTCCACGCTGGAAGCGCGGTGCAGGACCTGGGCGATCCGCTTTACGAGATCTGGACCATGCGCTGGGTCCAGCACCAACTCGCGACCGATCCCACGCATCTCTGGGACGGCAACATGGGCTATCCATTCTCCGATTCGCTCCTCTTCTCAGAGCCGCGCATAAGCACCAGCGTCATCGCCTGGCCCATTCAGGTCCTTTCAGGAAACGACATCCTCAGCTACAACCTGATGCTCATGGCGAGCTACGTCCTGGTCGGACTGGGGATGGCGCTGATCGTTACGGAGATCACGGGCGAGACCGGGCCCGCTGTCCTGACCGGTTTCATCTCCGCCTTCGTGCCGTATCGGTACGGACATCTCAGCCATCTGAATCTCCTGAGCTACGGTTGGGGTCTGCTGGCGCTCTGGCTGTTGCTGCGGTTCGCCCAGCGTCGCCATCTGCGCGACGCGCTCTGGGGCGCCGTCTGCCTCATCATTCAGGTGCTCGCGTCCGACACCCTGGGGGTGATGGCCCTCTTCGTGATCGTCTGCGCCATTTTGGTCGTCGTGTGGCAAGAGCGCAGCCGATTGACCACCAAACTCGGCATCGGCCTCTTGCTGATACTCATCATCCCGGCAATCGCGGAACTGCCAGTCGCGCTCGCGCGGCTGCGCGTCGACCGCAGGTACGACTTCACTCGCAGTCTAGACACCGTGGCCGGCATGTCGGCCAGCTTTCACACCTATTGGTCGGTGAGTCCCGGAAACCGATTCTGGGAATCTTTGGGTCTGTTTCCAACCAGCTATCCGGGACCGCTCTTTCCGGGAGTCATCGCTACGCTGGCAGCTGTGATCGGCCTTGTCTTCGCGGCGAGGCGGTGGCCACACTGGACGGCGTTTGCCGGAATCATCGCACTGGTTGGGTTCGTCTTCTCACTCGGTCCATACACGTCGATCGGCGGGCGCCGCTTCCGTCTGCCCTATTACTTCTTCTTCGTGCATGTTCCGGGGTTCGACGCCATGCGCGACGCGAGTCGCTTCGGCATGCTGGCACTGATCGGCGTCGAAATTCTGGCCGGCTTGGGTCTCGCGGCGCTCTGGAGATTGCTTCGACCGAGATTGCCGGAGCAGTGGAGGACGATATCCGGAGTCGCGCTGCTCGCCCTCTTGTTGGTCGTCGCGATCAGTCGAGCTCAAGACCAACGTCGGCACGGCAAAGGTACCCAAAGACGAACAAACCACCGCGGTCTACGACTGGCTGGCGACACAACCGTCTGGACCGGTCATCGAATTTCCCTCGAATGGGCTTTGGGCCAATCTCGGCTGGACCATTCAGCAGATCTACTTTTCGACGCGCCATTGGGATCCTATCGTGGCGGCCTACACCAGCTTCATTCCACAACGAGATGTCGACTTGCTGGTGGCCATCAACGGTGGTACCGACACGCCTTCAACGGTGAATTCCAACAACGTGGGCCTGCTGCAGGATCTCGGTATCCGCTACGTGGTGATCCACCGCTGGGCGGGTTATGACTGGCAAAGCGCGCTAAACGACGCCAACAGGCTGCCGGAGTTGAAACGCGTGGGGCAGTTCGGCGACGCGACCGTGTTCACTTTGGACAAAGGGAACCGAGTCCCGGTGGTCCACTCACTTGAGGCGCCACTCACCGCCGTCGCAGGGAAGCAGTTCGTGGGCGATATCCTGACCCGCAATGACAACTCGACTGCCGCCCTCGATACGCTGGACGAGAATCGCGACGCGTCCTTCACCTGGAAGTCGGACACAGGCAAGATCGTCTCATCGGCGACGGTTCCGGCGCAGGTCGCGGTCACGGCTCAGCCTGGTCTACTTGTTCAGCCAGTCCTCATGACCGCGCCAAGCCAGCCGGGGAATTATCAGCTCACAATGAGCTGTACATGCGTCGATCAGCCACTCGTGCAGACCGTGACCGTCGTCTCGAGCGGGTCGGCTCCGTCGGCAGACAACTCGACGTTCTTCCTGCGCAAGCTGACCCTCCCGCCCGGTCCATACCGTCCGGGAGAATGGCTCAGAATCACGGCCGAATGGGAGGTGCTGAAACAGCCTAACCGAGATCTGACGCTGACCGCACAACTTCTTGACGACGCAAACAAGGTGATCGCGCAACAGGATGGATTGCCCTTCGGATCGCAGCTATCGACCCGAGAGTGGCATCCTGGCGCAATGATCGATGTGCCGCTTCTGGTTCAAGTTCCAGAAGACACCGCGGTGACATCAATCAAGGTGATGATCGCGTTCTACGATCATGCGAGTCCTACGTTGGAGCGAACTCCAATCGAAGGTCCGAATGGTGTCACCGATCTGCAATACCTGTCGGATCCGATTGACGTCGCCCCGAACCATTAGCATCGCGCTCAGCCTGCATCGGCTATCATCATTCGGCGCAATCACGATGGAATTGAGCACGTTCGGAGAGGTTCGTGACCGTCGAGACATCGGAAGCGAAGAAGCGAACGGATGCCGCAATTTCGAGGTTGCGGCATGGGTCGACCTATCTGCCAGCATGGCTGACGCGGCCGTTGCTGGTGGACGTCGTGCTCACCTTTGTCTTGACCAAGCTCCTCTTCTACGGCGCGATGCTGATCGCCATACTCGCCATTCCGAGGTACTCCGGTCATGAGTATCAGCCGTGGGAGGCGCCGGTCTGGTCGGTGATCGCCAGGAGCTGGCGCTGGGATTCGGGCTGGTACGCCAGCATCATCCAACACGGCTATACGCAGACCTCAGGGCAGAACAGCATTGCCTTTTTCCCCCTCTTTCCCATGCTGGTGCGAATTGCCGTCGGACCGTTCTCACTTCACTGGATGTACGTGGCCGGCGTTATTGTCACGAACGTCGCCCTCTTTTTCGCGCTTATTGCCGTGTGGCTGTACGCCGAGAGCTTCGGAGGACGTTCACTAGCGCAGCGCGTCCTTTTCTTACTGGCAATCTTCCCAGCCTCATTCTTCTTTTCGGTGGCCTACAGTGAATCGGTCTTCCTCCTCGTAGTGGCCTGGTCGCTCCTGATGCTGCGATGGGGACGCTTCGCTGAAGCAGGCGCGGCTGGATTCTTCGCTGCACTGGCACGTCCGCCTGGTCTCTACGTCGGCATCCCATTCGTCATCGAGGCATGGCAGCAGCGACGATCGACGTGGCCGGATCTACCCCGCAAACTCGTCTGGATTCTGCTGCTACCCGCCGGACTGGGATCGTTCATGCTCTACCTCTGGTGGAGATTCGGCGATCCATTCCTCTTCCTCACCGCTCAAGGCGCCTGGGATCATGGCCGTGAATCGCCCCTTACATCGCTTGATCTGGCAATTCGACAGATCTTCATGCGCGACGGCACGCGCATCGCGCAATTTATGAACGTGGTGAATACGGGCGCTGGGATCCTGGCAATCGTGCTCGGGATCGCTCTCCTGCGCCGCAACGTCGCAGGCGGACTCTTCGTGCTAGCAGGCGTGCTCGCGCCGCTTACGTTCCCGATTACCGGTGCTCCGTCGATCAGCTTGGCGCGCTACGTCGTCGTCCTCTTTCCGATGTTCATCCCGCTGGCTCGCTGGGCAAAGGGGCGGCCGGCACTGATCGGGCTTGCCATCATCTTCATTCCGTTGCAGGTCATCATGGCTGGCCTATTCATACGGTGGTATTGGGTCATCTAACAGGGAGGTCCATGACTGCTTCGTCTCCGCGCTTGCCCATGAGAGGTCGTCCTCAGCCCAGTCGCATGGATGTGGAACGATCGGACCGCTTGACGGTCATATCGCATCCGCTGTCGGATTCCCTCGTCACGTTGTTGCGGGATACTTCAACTCCGGCTCGCGACTTCGAGATGGCGATCCAAGAACTGACGAGGCACCTTCTCTGGCGGGCAACCGCCGATGAGCCGCGCAAGCAGACGCGTGTCACTGGATTTGACGGTAGTAACGTGGACGGATCAACCCTGGCGCGAAACATCGCCTCGCTGTTCATCTTGCGCGCTGGACTCGGTATGCTCTCTCCAATGCGGATGCTGATCCCAAACGCGCCGAACTACCAGGTTGGTATCAAACGGGACGAGGCGACCCTCACGCCGCGTCTCTACTACTCCAATCTGCCGGAACGCCTCGATGAGTGCCAGCACGTCTTGCTTCTTGACCCGATGCTCGCCACCGGAGGATCAGCGGTATTGGCAGTCGAACGCCTTCGATCCGCATTCAGCGGTCAGATATCGTTCATCGGCATCATCGGCGCGCCGATTGGCGTACAGGTGCTGCTCGATGCCGACCCACACATCCGCATCTATCTCGCGGCGCTCGACGAACGCCTCAACGATAATGGCTACATCGTCCCAGGGCTCGGGGACGCAGGCGACCGCCTATTTGGTACAAATTGACCCCGGGCGCCACGTCAATTCGGCACGAAATTGTCGTGCCTGTACGTTGACTTTCGGGCGCCGAATGCTAGGCTTTGACAGACGGGGTACGATTCTTCGGATGCGCGAGCATTGGTTGAAGAGTTGTCCCGTGTAACCGGTGAGTTCTTTACCGAAGTCAACGAATCTCGTCGAGGGACTCGCCGCGTAGAACGATTTATCCGGCAATCTTCTTTCTGAGAGAGGGCAGTTTACTTGCCTGTCTGGTCCCAATTCGTCGGCATCATCGAGTTAGGTTTGCGGTACCTGGCCGACTTTTTCGGCAGTGCCGGACTCTCGGTCATCATCTTCACCATCCTGTTCAAGACACTCTTGCTGCCGCTGACCATCAAGTCAGTTCGCTCGATGTCGTCGATGCAGGAGCTTCAGCCCAAGATCAAAGAGCTTCAGAAGAAATTCGCGAAAGATCGGCAGAAACTCTCTGCCGAGACGATGAAGCTCTATCAGGAGCATGGCGTCAATCCGGCGTCCGGCTGTCTGCCGATGATCTTGCAGATCCCGATCTTCTTCGGACTCTACTTCGCGATTCGACACCTTTCGCAGGGAGGCGTCGGCGTCTGGGGTCAAGGCTTTGCCTGGCTGCCGAGTCTCGCTCAGCCGGATCCCTACAAGATTCTGCCGATCGCGGCTGGTGCTTTCCAGTTCGTCCAGACCAAGATGGCGCGACCCAAGAATCAGCCCAAGGCGGCTGATCCTCAGCAGCAGATGATGAACAGCATGATGATGTTCATGCCGGCCATGGTCGTCGTCTTTGGCTGGCGCTTCGCATCTGGACCAGTCATCTACTGGGCCGTCTCGGCCGTCTACAGCGCGATCCAGCAGTGGTTTATCACCGGGTGGGGCTCGATGCTCGATTGGTTCCCGTTCCTGCCCGACCTGCCCGAGCACCGGCGTCTAGGCTACGAAGCTCCCGAGAAGCGTGAGGCGCGACGCCAGAAGTCCGGCGGAGAGCAAAAGGGTCTATTCGGACTCCTAAACCGCCAGATTCAGGGCCAGGTACAGAAGGTCGAAGAGAAAGACTCCGAGGAGGACGGCGAAACATCGGCAGCGCCAGCCGCGAAGTCCACGCGCAAATCGTCCAATGGACGCTCTGGAACCAGAACTACACCGAGACGGACGCCGCCGAGCCCCGATCTCGTACCACGGCGTCGCCGATCGAGTAAGGATCAAAGCTCGCAACAGCAGAGTTGACGCCCCTCGGAAATACTTGGAATGACCAATAACGGCCTCGCAAATTTGCGGGGCCGCTTTTTCATGTCCGCGAGACAGCCTCATCGTGGCTCTGATGGGCTCCGATGGGCTCCGCGCCAACACTTCGCGACGTTCTCAAACTCGCCGATTTTCCCATTCTGATGAGGATTTCTTGCGCGGCACGATCCTTGCATAGCAAGGGTGGGTGCGAGGATCAATTGGTATCGGAGGAGCAAAACGTGAGTGCATACGATCGAAACAACCCGCCAACCCCGGACGACTACGAACAACCTACGAGAAACGTGCGGCAGGTCGACCACGAAGTGATCGTCGACCGCACGCGCCGTGAACCGGTCGACTACGAACTCGACGGTGACTCTGAACATACGCGTCGCATCATCGCGTACCGGCGTATCTCCGCGGTCATCTGGACGATCACCGGTTTCATCGAGATACTGATTGGGCTGCGAATCCTCTTCAAGCTGCTTGCGGCGAACGCTGGCAACGGATTCGTCAATTTCATCTACAACTTGAGCGGCGTCTTCGTGAATCCGTTCCAGGGTATGGTGAACGACGTTTCGTCCGGCTCGTCCATTCTTGAGATCAACTCGCTGATCGCCATGCTTATCTTCGCGCTCCTGGCTTGGGGCATCATGAAGCTGGTTTGGCTGATCCTGTCAGTGACCGAACCGACCAACGTGTAATCCTAACCAGCGTCTAACGGCGATCAGCACCATCCAACTTTCAACAAGACGGGCGCCAATATTGGCGCCCGGTTCGTTCGTATTGGTGGGTTTCGCCCCGGCTAAAGGGATAGAGCAATTTGCGGGAGGATTGCTCAATGGAACAACAACTGGGCGTCAAAAATGTCGCCCCTACGGAGCAGCGTCGCAGGGGCGACATTTATGACGCCCTCGGACGACGACCGAGGACACGTACTCCCACCGCTTCTGCCCGCGGACAACCGTTCTGAAAAATACGCTATGGCAGCAGCTTCGTGGGATCCTCGGCGGCCGGGCCAGTCGGCGGAGTGCCGTAGCGCCAGCGGTAGTAGTGTTGCCCAACGTTGCCCATCTCGACCTTCCAACCATCGGGGTTGGATGGCGTATAGGTGAGGCAGCGTCGCTGGAAGCACTGAATCAAAACGTCCTGGACAGTCCCCGAGACCTTCACCCTGGCCCAGTACGGTTCGGTAAGGGGATAACCGGTTTCGTAGAAGGCCGGCGTATAGAGCGGCCCCGTCAGGTCCTGCCCGTCCTGGTAAACCGTGCCCGAGCTATTGAGATAGTCCTGGAAGACGCTGGCGATGCGGTGATTCGTCTCAGGCACCAGAGCCACGTCTGTCACGCCGTAGCTCGCCAGGCTCGAATCTGATCCAACAACTCCGTCGCGGGACAATGTCTGAGTGATCGCGCTTCCATCGCTCAACGGCGCGGCATCGAGGAGCTGCGTGAACGTGGAGTAGACCGGGCCGCTCGTATCGTCCGGATCTCCCGCGACCGGGATGTTGGCCGGGATGCGCTCGACGAACGTATGGTCGCCATTCTGCTGCTGACCGGTGATCATCTCCGTAACCAACAATCCGTTGGTGACGAACCAGTTGCCACTCTGATCGCCGTATGGGTTGGAGATCTCCATGCGCGTCTTGTCAAAGTAGACGACCAGCCGCTCACCTTCGGGCGACTCAGCATACTGCTCGCTACGCACGTCGAAGGCGCTCGGACCCCAGTTCCAGGTGCGTTCGACCGCGCCCGCTTCAACCGGTTGGTCGAGCGGAGCCCAGACTTCCGCGAAGTTCGGGAGCAGTACGCGACGCACGGCAGCGGCCACATCAAGCAGTCCGGCGCCGCCGCCCTGATAAGACTGGAACGACTTTCTGGCTGTCGAAGTCAAGATGGATCGCAACTGTTCGACGGTCAGCGACGGGTTCACCGACTTCATCAGCGCGATCGCCCCAGAGACCATGGGGGTTGAGAAGGACGTGCCCGATCCGACCGCCCAGTCGTTGCCGGTGTTTGGCTGCCAATAGGTGGTAAGGATGTCAACGCCGGGAGCTGACAAATCGACGCGGCTCACGCGCGACGAAAATCCGGCCACGTTGTCCCCGACGTTGGTTGCCGCGCCGACCGAAATGGTCTGCGGGTAGCTGGCCGGGAAGGAGGCCTGGTCAGGCTTGTTGCCAGCCGCGGCGACAACCGCGACGTCGTGGTTGTAGGCGTATTTGATGGCGTCCTCGAGCGTTGCGCTCGGCGTGTCGGAACCCAGACTCAGGTTGATGATCGTGGCGTTGTGATCCACGGCGTAGTAGATGCCCTGGGCAATGACGCTCACCGGCGCGCCGTCGGTATTGCCGACCTTGACCGGCATGATCTTCACATTCCAGGCGACTCCGGCGATGCCGATGCCGTCATTCCCGTTGGCCGCGATGATGCCGGCCACTCCAGTGCCGTGGCCGACGTCGTCCGTCGGGTCGGAATCGTTGTTGAAGAAGTCGAATCCGGGAAGGACCTTGCCCGCAAGATCGGGGTGGTCGGCACGGACGCCGGAATCGAGCACGGCCACCACGACTGAGTTCTGGCCGGTCGCGATCGACCAGGCATCTGGCAGATCGTCGGTTTTGGCCCAATCCTCTTGCGAGTAGAACGTATCGTTGGGTTCGATCTGCCACTGATATTCGACGTCTGGCTCAACGTAGGACGCCGACGAGAGATTCAAGAGTCGAGACACGACGTCCGGAGTTTGATTCGAGCTATTTACGCGGACCGTGAACGCATTGGAGCGGGATGAGACCTGGGTGACGGTAGAGTCGCCAGCCGCCTGCTGAATCACCGAAAGCGCGTTGGCGGACCCGCCGCTGAGTCCGACGATCCAGTTCTGCGTCGCAACCGGGCTTGCGGCAGGCGCTGTACCAAAGAGTCCGGTAGCGCCGGCACTCCCCGGCAGGGCCATCAGCAGGCCAAGAATTACCGCAACCAGGCAGAATATGCTCTTTCGGCTTCGAACTGAGTCTGCCAAAATACATCCCCAAGAACTGACTGAGCCTTGCTCGCGCCAGAGCTATTCGGCGTCCACGACGACCTTCCGATGGTTCCGCCCGCGTGATGTCATTTTTAGTGGGATTACTGACCAGCACCCGTCGAGGACCAGTGTCGACCAGGATGAGAATATTGGTGCCGAGAACAACTGGAACAAAACTTCCCGATTCCGACAGCATGGTGAACGTTGACGATCGGACACTAGCTATAACGTCAAAGACGTGTCATGGTTCCCGCTGTTGTCCCCCGGGAACCAGACCGGACTGTCCGGGATGATATCGCTGTCGGAGCGCATGTGCCAGCCAGGAACCCAAACTCATGTCGGGTTGTCGCGCAGCGCGATCCGGTTAGACGGCGGATGGGCAAGCACGCAATCATATGAGTAGCAAACGGCGGAACAATTGCTGAAGCGCGCATCGATCGCCATTTTCTGCGTTCTGCTCCTGTCGCTCGGCGCCTGTTCCCGCTCCGCCAGTCACACAACGACACCTTCGACGGTGATCGCCTCGTCGGTTGCGCAGCCCACGTCCACCGCGGCTACGGCCATAGCAACCGTCACGCCATCTCCAACGTCGCCGCCTGCGCCGACGCCTACCCCGGCCCCGACGATCACTCCCGCGCCGACTCCCACGGTGACTCCAACGCAGGTGCCGTCGCCGAGTCCTACTCCGGTTGCCTCCAATCGCCCTCCGGATCAAGTCGTCGACCTGCCGAACGTCGACGCGCACTACACCCTCAACGTCACCAGCCTCGATCCCAACGATGGCGTGGTGGACGTCGAAGAACGCGTCGACATCGCGTCACTTCAAGGATCAATCCAGCGTCTCTATTTCACCGTCACCACGGCGCAATGGGGCTACTTCCATCTGACCGCCGCGTCAGTGGACGGCGTTCCCCAGACGCCGACGTCGCTCAACGGGGGCTTCACGCTAGCCCTCGACCCACCAGCAGACGGAACAATGGGCCGTTGGATTTGAATTCGAGCTCGACCTCTCCCAGGTGCCCGAAGATTGGTATGGATCAGGCATGGACGGGGACATCATGCGCCTGGGCTACTGGTTTCCGATCCTCTCGACCAACTTCCCATACCCCTCGACGGCTGACCCAGCCTACACGCGAACGGCCACCTTCGACGTTTCGGTGCCGCTGCCAAACGACGTTCCGTTCGTCTCGACCGGCACTGAGGTCAGCTCGATCGTGATCGACGGAGAGCACACCCGCCATGAGCTTCACGCGGACAACGTGCGCGACTTCGCCCTGACCATCGTTCCGGGCGGTCGCATCGACTCGCTCGAGACCTCAAACGGGGTCACCATTCGACTATTGAGTGATCCGTCGACCACGTCTGGGCAACGGTCCACCGAGCTTGCGGCGGCGAAGAGGACGATCGAGACGCTGTCGAGTTTGATCGGTCCATACCCATATCCGATCTTCAGCATGGCGAACGCGGGGCCGTCGCTGCCGGGCGGGATCGAATTCCCTATGCTTATCGATCTCAATCCGAATATCGGGTCCACCTCGCGACTCGTCTATCACGAGACCGCCCACCAATGGCTGTACGGCATCATCGGCACGCGGCCGCAGCAGGACATCTGGATCGACGAAGGTGGCGCCCAGTTCCTGGAGGGCTACCTCGACTCCGGCTCACCCCTGCCGACTGTGCCCGACGGTGGCTACGGCTTCCCGCTCGATTCGAGCGACAATGAGCTGCCGCAAGGCTCCGGCATCCCCGGCTACCAATCGATCTACGAACAGGGACAGCGCTTCTACAACGCCGCAATGGACAAAATGGGAGAGGATGCCTTCTGGGGTGCCATGCAGCAGCTCTACCAAAACTTCAAATACGGGGTCGTGACCCCGTGGGACGTCCTGATAACGTGGCAGGAACACAGCGCCGTGGACCTGCGTCCACTCTTCGACGCCACCTTCCGCTATGACTGGATCGATCAGCTGCCCGCTCCAGGTGGCTAGTCCTGGTGCCTTTCCTAGCCTCGATGACTCCTCTACACTGACGCAAACGCGGTCAACTTCGTCACACCGCTGGCGTGTCTGTGCCAGCGGGTGACCACTTCTGGCGAGGGAGTCGAAGATGAAGGTAACAATTGTCGGTGCCGGAGCGATCGGCGGGACCATCGGCGCGTTCATGGGCAAAGCCGGGCATGATGTCACGTTGGTCGACATCGTCCCCGAGCACGTCAAGATCATGAATGAGCAGGGGCTACTGATCACCGGCGCGCGAGGCGACGAGCGCTATCCGGTCAAAGCCATTCTGACCGACGACCTGACCGGTCCGCTCGGCGTCGTCTTCCTGTGCGTCAAAGGACACTTCACTGAGGGAGCGATCCAGCAGATCGCTCCAAAACTCGCTCCGGACGGTTACGTTGTCTCGATTCAGAATGGTCTCAACGAAGAGATCATCGCCAAATACATCGGTCGAGAGCGGACCGTCGGATGCTTCGTCCATTTCAGCGCCGACTACATCGAGCCGGGAGTCATCCAGTTCAGCAACACGCACGACATGCGCATCGGCGAGCTCGACGGCAGCCTGACACCGCGACTGAACGAGATCAAAGAGGCCCTGGAATCGGTCATGCCGACCGGGATTACGACCAACATCTGGGGCTATCTCTGGGGCAAGCTGGTCTACGCGGCGATGGCGTTCGCGGTCTCGACGGTCGATGCGACTGTCTTTGAGGTGCTTTCCGACCCGCGCGGACGACGAGTGGGGCTGGAGGCCGCGGCCGAAGCGGCGCAGGTCGCCTCTGCCCAGGGATACCCGCTGGAGATGATCGCTGACTTCAATCCGAACGCCTTCGTCCGCAAGCCAGGTTGGGAGATCGAGGCGAACCGCGTGCTCGATGAGACTCGGGCGTGAGATGCAGGGCTCGCTCAAAAGCCACATGGGCATCTGGATGGATCTGGCGATCAAACACCGCAAGACTGAAGTCGACATGCAGTCGGTACCGATCGTCGAGGCGGGAAAGCGAATGGGAATCTCCACGCCAGTGAACGAAAAGGTCGTCGAGGTAATCCATCAGATCGAACAGGGCGAGCGCGGCATGGGCTGGGAGAACCTGGACGTGCTTGAATCGGCCATACCAGCTTCGTCACGTTGACGGGGACCCTTCGGATTTGATAGAACGTACGCGGGAAGAATTGAATTCGGCGCGACGTCTGCGTGCCATCATCGGACCGAACAACCGCGAGAGTCGATTGCTGATTCAGCGGTCTGACAATCGCGAGGGTCCGCCGAATGCCGGTCACGAGGATCGAGGTTGGGCGCTCAACGATCGAGCGCCCAAGAATATATCGATTCGCCGACCGCCAATTGCTCTGAGTTCGGGAGGCCAAGGTGGCCGTCAATCTCGACGACATCACCAGTCTCGCCCGAGATATCGGCCCGCGACTTCCGGGGACCGGCAAAGAGCGACGCGCGGCGCATTACGTAATGGGACGTCTGCGCGACAGCGGCGTGGCGGCTGGGCTACTCCCCGTCAAGACCGCCCCCAGCTTCATCCCCATCTACTTTTCGATCTTTGCCATCATCGCGATCGCGGTGCCGCTGGTGGCCGTATCGCCTTTCCTGGGTCTCTTGATCAGCGTCTTCGGCGGCGGTCTTCTCGTTCTCGAGCTCATCAATCGCCCGCTCCTGTCTGGATTCTTCGCAACGCGTCGCAGCCACAACGTGTTGGGCATCATCCCAGCGGCTATCAACGACGAAATTGGTGAGCCTGCTCGGCGCGTCATTCTGACCGCACACATCGACACCGGACGCGGCGGCCTGCTCTGGCATCGCAGTCTGCTGCGGTCGTTCCGCCTCTTCGTTCTGGTGGTGATCGGGTGTGCGCTCGCGATACCGATCCTCATTCTCGCCTACACCATTCGCCACATCGCGGCAATCTGGATTGCCTCATGGTTGCTCATGGCCATCCTGTTCGTCGTCGCTATCCTGATGGCGGAATCGGAATGGCGCGGCGTGCCTCTCAGCGGGGCAAACGACAACGCATCCGGTGTGTCGGTATTGCTGGCGATTGCCTCTACGATACGCCAATCGCACCTGGCCCACGTCGAAACATGGCTGCTGTTCACCACCGGCGAAGAGGCCGGACTGGTCGGAATGAACCGATTTCTGGACGAAAACGCCTTCAATCCCAACACAACCTATTTCGTCACCGTCGACCACGTCGGGTCGGGGCGTATTCACTTCACGCGTGGCGAGGGGTTGATTCGCTCGCGCCGGTCATCTCCGCCATTGACGCGGCTGATTGCGGACATCTCATCGCATCATCCCGAATGGAACGTGACATCTGAAGTGCACCGGATGCTGCCCACTGACCAGTTCGCGGCGCTGAGCCGTGGTTATCAAGCGGTCACGATCCTGGGACTCGACGAGAATGCCGTCCTCCCACACTGGCATCAGGCGACTGACACTCAGGACAAAGTCAGCCTGGGCACGCTGCAGGTCGCCGCGGATCTGACTCTGGCGCTCGTGCGCCGTCTCGACCTCGAAGTTCGCGACCGCGGCAATAAGGGAGCATTCGCTCCCCCAGAGGAATCACCGTCCGGCACGCCGGCGCCACAAAAGGTGACGTAACTGACACCCAGCGGGAGAAACGTAAACGAATCGCTGCATTACCTTGACCGTATGCAGCTCCGAATCGCCGGTGGCGCGGGGCGTGCGTCGGTCGACGATTTCGTGTGCCAGTCTGTCACGACCGTGGCACGAGTCTTGCCTTCTTTATCGTCGAGCTGAATTGACGCGGCTCAACCATTGACAGCAGTTATGTCAAATGGTAAAACTGGCATACCGGGACACGTCGCAAGGCGTATCTCGGAAACCAATCCCTTCCCTTCCCTTGACGCGGAGTGCTTCGTCCCCCAGCGCTCCGCGTCGCCTCTTAATTTCGACGTACCTTCATGTACTCGATCTTATCGCAGGCACGGCTTTGTCCGGCACGAGAACACGGCATACGTACGCCGTGGAAGTACGATCGCTGGCACTCAAATTGCCACCCGGAAATCAAGAAGCAGTATTTGAAAGGAGCGAATGATGCCATACGACAAGCGATCAGAGTTGCCGGAATCAGTCCGAGACGCGCTGCCCGCTCACGGCCAGGACATCTACAAGGAAGCCTTCAACAGCGCCTTTGACGAGTATGGGCACGACGAGTCTCGGGCACATCGAGTTGCATGGGGCGCGGTTGAGCGTTCGTACCATAAGAATGACGACGGGGACTGGGTCAAGGGCGGTTCGCGCGATTAGCCGCCGCAATTGACACGTCCTCATCGACGTCTAACGCATCCTCGTCACGGCGTCCTAACGCCGCACGCGTGGCCAGGGCTCCCAGCAGACCAAGAGCCGAGAGCGTGATTCCAAGACCTCGAATTCCGGCAATTTCGAGGCCAATCGAACCGACACCGATCCCCATCAACGCCCCGGCGGCGGCACTCAGTTCGTTGAGCGCCGTCGCCGCGCCGCGCGCCTCACGGCTGAATTCAAGCACCGATAGCGTCGACGCGTTCTCTTGCAGTGCCAAGCCACACATCACCACGAGAATCAACACCACCGTTGCGATCAGTCCCGGATTCAGCGCCACGCTGGCAAACGTCAGGAATGCGACCACCGCTCCACCGACGACCAGCGTCAACCAGAAGCGACCAGAGTGCAGGACGAATCCACTCAGCGCGCTGCCGCCAAAGGACATGATCCCCACGAGCGCGAAGATCTCCCCGATGCTCGACACACGCAGCCCAAATCTGAGGATGAGCAGCGTGCTCAGAAAGGTGGAAATGGCGGCGTATTGCGCAAACCGCAGCATTGCCGACAGAAGCAGCAGAAGCAGACGACGGTTCCGCGCGAAACGCCGGTAGCCGCTACCCGATACCCCTCCGTGGATCTGTTCCGTTTGAGGGGCTGACCCTGGCAACACGGCCAGCACAACACCGAATGCCGCCCCCAAGAGCGCCGCAGTCAGCAGATAACTGGCTCGCCAGCCGTACGCCTCAGCCACTTGACCCGCCACCGGCAGAAACAAAACCTCAGACAACGCGAACCCGGCGATCATAAACCCCATCGCTCGGTTCAGTTCGCGTCCCGAAAGGAAGTCGGCTGGGATCGCCAGCGCCGTGCTGATCGTCAGCATCACCGCCGTGCCATTCAGCAGAAAGTACGCGGCTGCACCCAGAGGCGTCGGGAAGGCCCAGAGCGTGATCGCGGCCGCGATGCCACAAGCAAATCCCACCAGCAGCGGCAGCCGCCGCGGATAGCGGTCTACATGAGGTGCGAGGAGAATCGCCACGATGACCGTAGCCACGTTCTCCAGCGTTCGAAGTCCGCCCATAGCTGCAATCGACAGACCGGTCGAGTCAGCCACGTGCGCGAGTAGCAAACCGAACGTCTGCGTGTTGACCGTCGCGGTTAGGCAGAAGAAGACGCAGGCGACGAGCAGGACGTTACCTGATCGTCGCCGTTGGCCCTCAATGTTCACGCATGGCCGACTGACGCCCCGTCGAAGTGCTCATCGGTGACCACACGACGCATAAAGGTGAGGTACTCCTCCTTCGTCATGCGTGGCTTATCCCGCTCCAGTATCTCTTTCGCCACCGACGCGTTGTCGGCCAGCAGATCGATCACGGTCATGGCCATCAGTTTGGCCGGAAGGATGTAGGCCAGATTGCGGTCGTCGATGGTCCAATCGGCGCCATGACCGGCCCCCGAGAATCCACCGACGTAGGGGTGGAGCGCCGGCATGATGTGGGCCACGTCCCCCATGTCGGTCGAGCCGGTTCGATGTCCCATCTCTTCCCACTCTGACGCGTCATAGAAGTGCTCGAAATTCCCCTTGAACAGGTCGGCCATGTGCCGATTGTTGAAGAGGGGCATGTATCCGGGCAACGTCTGGATCTCGACGCCTGCACCGAGCGCGACCGCACCGGCGCGAAGCGCTCGATCCACCTTGGTAGACGCCCCCTCAATGCCTTCAGTCGTCTTGCCGCGCACGTAAGTCTCGAGCCGCACGTCGTTGGGGATGACGTTCACGAGGTCTCCGCCGCGCGTCAGTATTGGATGCACCCGGATAGCGTCTTCGTCCCTGAACGTCTCGCGCTGGGCGTTGATGGAGGCCAGCGCGATTTCGGCGGCGTACAGCGCGTTGATACCGCGATCGGGTGCTCCACCGGCATGCGCCGCCCGGCCGATGAAGCGCGCCTGCTTGCCAACGAATCCATTGTTCGAAGACGAGATGCCCGCGATGGCTGACATGTTCTGACTGCTGGCGGCGTGCACCATCATGGCCATGTCGATATCGTCGAACTCACCCTTGGCGATCAGTTCACCTTTACCGCCCAGAAACTCCAGCTTGCCTTCGCGTCGCAACGAATTGCGGTAGTCGATCTCGACGTATTCTTCGGCCGGAACAGCGAAGAAGGAGATGCGGCCGGAGAGTTCCGTCAGAACGCCGGATCCGAGGATGCCCATGGCCGTGCCCAGCATCGTGGCGATCTGCGCGTTATGCCCGCAGCAGTGGGCCGCACCAGTCTCGGGGTTGCACGACGGATGGTCGGTGACCAGCACCGAATCGAGTTCGCCGATCACCGCCACCGTCGGGCCGTCGCCGCCGGTTTGCACCATGCTCTTGACGCCGGTGAGCGCCAGACCTTCCCGCGTGGGAAGATCGAGGTAGTTCATGACGTCCTTCACAATGGCTGCGGTGCGGACCTCCTTGAACCCGAGCTCGGGATCCTTGAAGATCTGTTCGCCGATTTCGATGATCCGATCCGCGTTGCGATCGATCTCTTCACAGACGCGCCTCTTGAGTTCCTCAGTGGTCACGATTCGATCCTGTTCCCTTCACTGGCAACGTTCGTCCTCAGTTGCCTACGTCATTCAGACTGGAAAGTCATTCTAGCGCAGTCCATTCGAAGTGAAGACCTCATTCTGGTGCGCGGGGAAGACCTGTCGAGAATGCACGATCGTGCCCCCAAACGAGCGCATTGGGTACAATTCACGCGCGGGTGATCGCCCGGCGCCAGAGTCACCGCCTACGTTTCATCGATCGTTGTGGCGTCTGGAGAGAGTGTAAATGAGAACAGTTCCAGGGCAGGACCAGGGAGAGCCGGGTACGCTATCGGGTCGAATCCTCATCTGCGGCACCGGATTTCTGGTGGCGTCCGGTATGTGGGCGATTCTCGGATTCTTTCGGTATGCGGGCGGGCTGCACGCGGCAGGGATTATCGACTTGGTGTTGACCATCGCCAATCTGCCTGTGGGCGTCCTGATCTTCCGGCGAGCACACGGTATCTGGTACGTGGGGCTCGCGTTATGCGGGATCGGTATGGCCGCGACGATACCGAATCATTATTATTTTCCGCTTGCGGTTGTAGGGATTCTTTGCCTGTTGCTCTACCTCTCGCGCGGCGACCTGCCCGATATGCAGTTGAGTGGTTCGGCGCCTTCCGACCGAGCGTAGCGCCCGCCCGTCGATCTCGCGCCCGTGCCTGGCCGACGTCTGGATTTCTTGCGGCGCCACTGGAATTCGACGCTGGTCCGGTACGCGGCTTAGTGATTTCTCCCTACTGCAATTTTCTTGTCCCGAGCGTTACAATGACCACCGAGGCGCGGCGTGACTTGACGGACTTCGCGGGCCCATCGGCACGCTCGGCCTGAGACCGATTGCGCATCCACATGTGCATCGGGGGAAGCGGAGTCTTTGATGCGCAAACACATGGTGCTCGTTGCGGATGACGACGCTCCCATCTTGCGTCTCGTTCGTGCAAAGCTCCAGGCAGACGGGTTCACCGTCCTGACCGCCATGAATGGTGAAGAAGCCGTTCAAATATTCGAACAGGAACATCCAGACATCGTCGTGCTCGATCTGATGATGCCGGTCATGGACGGGTTCGAGGCCATGCAGCGAATCCGGCAGACGTCGAATATCCCCGTCATCCTCTTGACCGCTCGGTCAGGCGCACAGGATAAGATTCGCGGGCTCGATCTCGGCGCCGACGACTACGTCACTAAACCGTTCAATCCGGACGAACTCTCCGCTCGAGTGGCCGCCGTGCTACGTCGCTCCAGCGGCGCAACCACACCGGCCGCACAGACGCTGGTCTACGACTATGTCACCATCGACCTGGCAAACCGGCAGGTCACGGTTCACGACAAAGAGGTGCGTCTGAGCCGCACCGAGTGGGAGCTTCTCTATCAGCTCGCCAGCAACGCCGGTCGCGTGATGCTCCACGGTGAGCTTCTCTCGCGCATCTGGGGTCCCGAATTCCGCGATGAAACGTACTACCTGCGCACCTGGGTGAGCCGTTTACGAGCCAAGCTTGAAGACGACCGGGAAAACCCAGAGCTGATCACGACCTTCCCAGGCATGGGCTATCGACTCGAACCGCCCAAAGAGGTCGCGTGATATGCCCGGCAGCGCGAGCTCGCCGGTTCTGGCAGCACTCTCCGCTGCATTCAACGTAGACGTCCAGTCCGCCTACGCTCTGACCGACGGTGTACGCGACGCGGCACAGCAGGCGGTTGAGGCCGGATCAGGCAGCCATCCATTCGTCGTCGACGGCCAACGTTATCTCGGTTGCCACTGCGATCAGCGCCGCATGACCATCGTCTTTGGACCGTACCGACGCAACTGTGACGAAATCTCGGACATCCCCGCGCTGTCGGCCGAGCTGGAACAGAAGGCAAGCGAGGCGCTTGCCCTCTCAACGCAGGCATATTGCGAGCTGGACGGCGTGCGGCATGAACGACTGGAGCTCGCCAGCCAGCTGGAACTCGTCGGGAGCGCGGTCATCGCCATCACGGGGCAGCTCGGCATCGAAACGGTGCTGCGTCGCATCGTCGATCTGGCGCGCGAGCTGGCCGGCGCACGCTATGCCGCTCTTGGCGTACCCAACGCCCAGGGTGAGCTGGAAAGCTTCATCACATCCGGCATTACAGCCGCCCAAGAACAAGACATCGGACCACGGCCGCGTGGTCTGGGCATTCTTGGCTTGCTATTGCGGGAGCCGAAGATCATCAGGCTTGCTGATCTCAAGGATCATCCTGATTCAGTCGGCTTTCCGCCAAACCATCCGCCCATGAAGAGCTTTCTGGGGGTACCGATCATCACGCACGGACGCGTGCTGGGCAATCTCTATCTCACCGAGAAGCGGACCGGCACTGAGTTCAATGACGACGATGCGCGTCTTGTCGAGATCCTGGCTCGACATGCCGCCGTCGCCATCGAAAATGCGAAACTCTACGAACAACTGGACCTCGACCGGCGTAGGTTGAACCTGCTCATCGACCAATTCCCCGAGGCGGTCATCGTGGTCGAGTCCGATCCTGAGCAGGTCACCATGGTCAACCAACAGACGTCGCAACTGCTCGGCTGGGACATTCAGACTCCCATGCCCCTCATGGAGTTCCTGCATCGCAACCGGCGTCTTGACCTGGAATCAAATCAGATTCCCGACGATCGCGTTCCCATGGTCAGAGCACTGCGATACGGCGAAGTGCTGACCCGATCGGAGCTCGTCATTGAGCGTCCGGACGGCGAACGCATCACGATTCTGGTAAATGGCGCCCCGTTGATCGATGATCGAGGGACCGTCACGGCCGCGGTCGCGGTCTTTCAGGACTACACGCAGATCCGGGACGCCGAGCAGATCAAGGACGACTTTCTTTCACTCGTCTCGCACGAATTGCGAACGCCGCTCACGACAATTCGTGGCGGCGCGTTCATGCTGCAACACGATCTCGAGAAACTGGACGAGTTCGCGCAAGAGTCGATTCTCGGGGACATCGAGCGCGAAGGTGAGCGACTCCAGTTCATCATCGAGAACATGGTTCAGCTTGCGAACATCCGCGCCGGACGCTATTCACTGGAGACTGAGCCGTTGCACGTGCGGCTGGTCATCGAGCGAGCCATTCGCATCGCGCATGAGACCGCCCCCGAGCGCCGGTTCAATTCCGCCATCGAACCAAACTTATTTGCCGAAGCCGACCAGATCAGCGTCGATCAGATCCTGCTCAACCTGCTGCGCAATGCCATCAAATACACGCCGTCAAATTCCGAGATCGAGGTTAGCGCTCATCGCAAAGACGACATGGTCGAGTTCAGCGTGCGCGACCACGGACCTGGCATCTCCGACGAGGATCTTCCATTCGTCTTCGAACGCTTCCGACGCGGTGCGGAAAGCCAGCGTAGCCGTATCGAGGGCATGGGCGTGGGCCTGTACCTGGCGAAGAACCTGGTTGAGGCGCATGGGGGAACCATCGTGGCCGACCGCCCTGCCGACGGCGGAACACGCATCCGCTTCACCGTCCCAGCACTTCCGGGGGACGAGTTCTAGCGCCCCAGTCCCGCCCCGCAAGCCCGGGGCCGCTCACACGTGAAATGCCAAAAGGGATCCGCCGAGACGTTTTCCTTGTGTAATGAGCGAAAATCAGCCAGCACGCCATCAGAATCTTGACAGATTTCTTTCCCCCTTCACAAATCCGTGATTCCTCGTTTACAATGCGCAGACCCGACCAAACATACTCGAACTCACGCGAGGAGTCCGCCAATATGGCCAGACTGATCGATGACATTGACCACGCGATCATCTCATGCCTGCAGCTCGACAGCCGGACACCGAGCGCGGAAATTGCGCGTCGTGTCGGGGTCGCCGAGCGAACGGTACGCGCACGCATCGACCGATTGGTTCAGGATAAGGTCGTCCGGCTCGTCGCACTCGTGAGCCCTGAGGCGCTCGGATACACCGTGACCGCGGACGTTTTTCTCGAAGTCGAGCTCGGTCGCGTGCAAGAGGTAGCCGCACTCGTGGCGGCGTTCCCCGAGGTCACGTACGTGGGCATGACCACTGGCGACCGAGACATCAGTCTCCAACTCTATGCATACTCAGTCGATTCGCTCTACACGATCGTCACAGAGCGTCTCAATCGCATTCCCGGCGTGCTGCGCGCCCGCACGTTCGTCATTCCCCGAATCATCAAATCAATCGAGAACTGGTCGATTCCGGCCCGCCCTCTTGACGGCAATGGCCGCCGGAAGGATTCTGAAGCCATTCTGTCGAGCACCGAATCGTAGATCCGGCGCAGAGCCCGGACACAACATGATCAGAAGGTGATGAGAGTGGAATCTCGCTCGCATAGTCAGGAGCAATGGCTCGATCGCGCGTCGGACGTGCTTGGTGGCACGCTCGGCGCATTTCGTCTCCCAGCCGACCAGGCCGTGGTCGTGGCACGGGCGCAGGGGAGCAAGATCTACGACGTGGACGGCCGGGAGTTTGTTGATTACCTGATGGGCTCCGGGCCTCTTCTGGTGGGTCACGCGCATCCCGCGGTCGTGGACGCGGTTCAGAAACAGGCCGCGCTCGGTTCCACGTACTACACCCTGAACCAGCCGATCATCGAGCTTGCCGAACGCATCGTCGAAGCAGTTCCGTGCGCTGAGGAGGTTCGCTTCGTCAGCACCGGCACCGAGGCGACGTTCCACGCCATGCGTATCGCCCGCACATTCACCGGTAAGCCGAAGATTCTGAAGTTCGAGGGCGGTTTTCACGGCGTGAACGACTACGCCATGATGAGCGCGCACGCCACGCGGCAGACGTCATACCCCACGCCCATCCCCGACTCTGCCGGTATACCCAAAGAGATCGAGGCCGACGTCCTCATTTCGCGCTGGAACGATGTAGAGCTGACTCGCTCGATCGTGGAGCAGCATGCCGACGAGCTTGCGGCAGTCATCTGTGAGCCGCTGCAACGGTCGCTGCAACCCTCCCCAGGCTTTCTGGCGGAGCTTCGGTCGATCACGCAAGCGCACAACGTGCTGCTGATCTTCGACGAAGTGGTCACCGGTTTCCGACTGGCCTACGGAGGCGCCCAGGAGCGCTACGGCGTAGTGCCGGACATCGCTGCCTACGGCAAGGCCGTGAGTGGCGGCTATCCGATGGCGGCCATTGCGGCCTCGCACGAGATCATGGCCGTCACGGATCACATTCGGCGCGGAAATCTGCCAGTCGCGCATCTCGGAGGGACCCTCAACGGGAACCCAGTCGCCGCGGTGGCGGGTCTCGCGACCCTCGAGATCTTGCGCGGCGAAGGCGCCTACGACCAGCTCTACGGGACGACCGAGCGAATCAAGGGCGGTCTGCGCGAACTCCTGTCGGAGCGAGGCATGGCGGCCGACGTTTCGGGCGAAGGACCGCTCTTCCAGGTCTTCTTTACCGACACGACCGTCACGGACTATCCAGGCGTGCTGGCAAGCGATCGCGCCAAGAGCCGCAAGTTCGGCAATTTATGCGTAGAACGCGGGCTGCTCGTCAATCCGGGTGAAAAATTCTATGTCTCCATGGCCCACGACACCGACGACGTCGAGCGGACCCTCGACGCATTCGAAGGCGCACTCGACGCTCTCGACTGAGGCCCATAACCGAGAAGAACGATGGGTTCGGACGGTCGACGATGCATTGGAGTTCGTGCGCGAGGTCGGGCTCTGCTTGATCTTCAGTCAAACCAAGAAGACCAAGCGGGAGCCATTGATCTCGTTGTGGGACGTTGTCGACGCGCCCGACAAGCAGCCTGGGGAGCGTGGTTTCGGCGAACGCGCTGGGGTGGTCTGGCGGCTGAAGAACGACTTGCCGATGACTTATCCAGAGGAGATCTTCTACGGCAAGCTCACCGGTGGTCGCGCGATGCTCTGCACTCTCGAACGGCTGAGCCAGATCTATGCATCTCAGCGACTGAAGTCACAAGACGCCGGTCGTGACGCGCAGCGGCTGCTGGAAATCATTCGACTTCGACCCATCACCAACGGTGAGCTCAGGCTGGATGCGGGATTCCACCAACCTTCGGATCGCTCACGCTTCGAACGCGCGTTGCAGGAGCTTCAGATCGGGCTGCTGATCGCACGAGTCGACGTCGACCCAGATACCTGGTTCCTCTTTGACGCCGTCTATCCCGACCTGGTGAACGAAAAGGCATGACCTCCAGGAACTTCGGAATGCCTCAGCGGCGGGTGTTTTTGAGTACGTCGTCGATTACCTGCTGCAGTGCACGCAGACGCTCGTTCAATGCTGCTCGCTCCGCTTTCCCCACAGTCGCCGCGCGATAGGTTTGCAGCAGCTTCGCCATTGCAACGATGTGGCTGTCCAGTTCGGCCAGCGACGTACCATTCCAGCGAATCGCCGATGGCACTTCGTCCTCATCGCCGTCGCCGAGCAACCGGCGCATCGCGGAGGAACTGTCCGCTCCGCTGGAACGCTGTTTGGAGCGCTGCGTCGATGCGTCAATGGCCTCACGCATGCCGCTGAAGCGGCGCTCGATCTCCGGCTCGTCCAGGTCGACGAAGGACGGATCGGCCCGCACCGCCCGAGCCAGCCGTTGCGCGGCGGTTTGCGGTAGGTTGTCGGTAAGGATCAGTTTGGCGAGCACCTCCTGAGCGGTCTCAGGTAGCCCCTGCAGCACGCGTGTCTGCTTCTCCGACAGGCGCCCGGCTCGCAGCTCTTGCTGCACGCTCTCGGGAAGCTTTTCAGTCCCGAGAAGCTGGAAGAGACGGCTACGGCGGATGCCGACGGCTTCGGCCACCTGCTCCCACGGAGCGTCGTTCATCTGACTCTTCAGCGCTCGCAGCGCCGCGGCTCGATCGATGGCGTTGAGGTCCTCACGGACGACGTTCTCCATCAGCTGTTGAATCAGCCGACGCTCTTCAGGCACCTCACGCACGATCGCTGGGATCGACGGAAGTCCGGCGATGCGCGCGGCGCGCCAACGTCGCTCCCCATGGAGGATGACGTAGCGGTCGCCATCACCTTCATAGCGAACCGCGATCGGCTGCAGCACGCCTTCGAGTCGCATCGACTCAGCCAGCTCCTCGAGACGCTCATCGTCAAACGTCTGACGCGGCTGAGCGGGGTCCGGAGTGATCCGGCTCAGTTGGATCTCTTTCGCGTTCGGCAGGTCGTTGACTCCAGTGGCGCGCGGTGTCGTGTCGGTGAAGAGCGAATCGACCGTGAAACGCCGTCGACGAGCCGAACGGGTGGTGGTGTCAGACACTGGCAACGCTCCCAACCCGTCTCTCGACGAACGCGGCGACCTCACGATAGGCAATCGAAATCGAAGATCTCGGCATGTATTGCAGGATGGACGAGTTCTCGGCGATTGACTCGGCGCTTTTGACGGAGAGCGGGATGGGCGGCAGCAGCTCAAGCTCCGGGAAGCGTTCCTTCAGCGTTTCGATCATGTCGGCGGCCAGACGCGACGAATGGTGCACTTTCGTCGGCAGGAACCCCACCACTTCGAGACGTGGGTTGAGCCGCCGAACGCGATCGACAGTCTCGAACAAGCGCCGCAACACCATGAGCGAAAGCGGATGCGGCTCGATTGGAATCACCAACGCCGACGAAGCCACCAAGATGTTGATGCTGAGGATGTTCAATGCTGGTGGGCTATCGATCAGGACGAAGTCATAAGGCAGTGGCTGCGACTGACGCAGCTTCTCGTCCAGGCGCCGCTCCCGCTCCAGCACGTTCAGGAGCTCGAGCTCGGCCGCTGCCAGATCGGGATGGCTCGGAACAAGATCCAGGCCAGCGATGCCGGTCTGCAGCACGACGTCGGCGAGCGGCAGGCGCTCGTCGGCGAGCAGATCGTAGACCGACAGATCGAGCTGAGTGACGTCGACCCCGAGGGCCATGGTAAGACTCGCCTGTGGATCGAGATCCATCGTCAGCACGCGGCGGCCACGCTCGACGAGCGCCGCCCCGATGTTCAACGTGCTGGTTGTTTTGGCGGTCCCACCCTTCTGATTGAAGAATGCGACGATCGGTGTCACGGCAGACTCCCCGATCTACTATGTACGTACATTATGAACGTCAAGGATAACAGATCTCCCCTACCGAGTCTAGCAATTCGCTGACTATGAGTCACCGTCAAATCGATCGCTCCCATCAATTACGGCTTGTTTCAGCGGCTCGCTCGCATGGTAATGTCGTGGCCACTGGTGCGGAAAGCGATTCGGTGACCAATAATTTCCTACTAACCCGCTGCGGTCTCCACGGTAATGGAACCGTTCGTGCACTCCGGCGTCTGGTGGTTTTCTGTGCAGGAAGCGGAACCTGACGCGGAAACTGCTTCGCCGACGGGGCGATTCGACCCCGAGACGCGAAAACCCGTACAATCGCTGCGGGAAAACGCCGCCAGAAAGAGTTGGCGCGTTCACGAGGAGGTTTTGTGTCCCTGGCGTTGCCCTTCGTTCTTGCCAATCGCTATCGTCTCACGTCGCGTATCGGCGAGGGCAGCTTTTCTGAAACTTATTTGGCAACCGACACGTCGCTCGAGCGACAGGTGGCCGTCAAGATCTTGCGCGAGCACTACGCGCGCGATCCGCGGTTCGTCGCGCGTTTTGAACGCGAGGCTCGTGCCGCCGCCGCCGTCGCCCATCCCAATGTGGTCGACATCTTTGACTACGGTCGAGACGACGACACCCTCTTCATCACCATGGAATGGGTGGACGGCACCGACCTCAAGCATCTGATTCGAGATCGCGCACCGCTACCGACTGAAGAATCCACACGCCTGATTCGCGAAATTCTGCGTGGACTCGGTGCCATTCATCGGGCAGGCATCATCCATCGAGACGTCAAACCGCAAAACGTGCTCCTCTCAAGCGACGGACAGGCCAAGATGAGCGATTTTGGCATTGCCCGCGGCAGCGTCGATTCCGGTCTGACCGACACAGGCATGGCGCTGGGCACCGCCGCCTATATGGCGCCGGAGCAGGCCAGCGGCGGCAACGTCACGAGCTCTGCCGACCTCTATTCCGCCGGAGTCATCTTGTTCGAGATGCTCACCGGTGAGCTTCCGTTCCCGGGGGACAATCCCGTCCAGGTGATGTACCGCCACGTCAACGACATTCCGCCACGGCCACGCGAAATCAACCCAGCCATCCCGGCATCGCTGGAGATGGTCGTGATGCGGTCCATGGCCAAGGATCCGGAAGACCGATTTCAATCGGCGGAGGAGATGGAGGCCGCGCTCAACCGTGTGCCGTCGGCGGACGAATCGACCCGCATCATGGCGGCAGTCGCGCCCCCGACGACGCGGCGGCCGGTGCGGGCCGCTGGTGGTGGTGGAGGTGCGCCACCGCGTCGACGCGCATCGGCGCCCGACGGATCGAACCCGGCCTGGCCGTTGATCCTGGTGGCTGCACTGCTCATCATTCTCGGACTCGGCGCGATCGCGATCCTCGCGATGCGTGACAACAACAACAACTCGTCGACTCCTACTGCTCCTGCTGTTGTCCAGTCGGCGACGAGCGCAACGACGCCAACCGCCACCGTGGCGCCGACGCCGAGCCCGACGAAGGAACAGCCAACACCGACATCGGTACCGCCAACACCAACGCCAGAGCCAGCGACTCCAACTCCGGTGCCACCGACACCTAGCCCGGAACCACCAACGCCAACTCCGGTGCCACCGACGCCCACGCCTGAGCCGCCCACACCGACACCGGGTAACAGCACGCCGCAGGCTGGTCAGCCATTGCCGATCGCTCAGCTGACCGACTTCATTCGCAATATGAAGACGGTGAAGCTGAAAGGGAGCGATTTCGACGGGGCTTACACGACCCCGATTCAAGGCGAGCCCGAGGGAACGGCCGCCTTCTTCAGCCAGCAAACCAATTTCAGTACCGGTTCCGCGAAATTCGGCTACAACCCAAACTCAGCGGTACCGGTCATGGTGCTGGAGTTCTCGGGTTTCGACGACAATCGCGAAGCTAAGACCCCGATTCAAATCGAGCTGAATGGAAAAGTGATCTGGCAGGGGCCGAGTCCGTTTCCCAACGCCGATTGGGGGACGTATGGGCTCATGCTCGACGATCTCTCGATGCTGCATGACGGGTCGAATACGTTGACGATCTCCAACACGGCGGCGCAGGGAGTGGTCCCAACACCGCCCTTCTTTCTCATCCAATCGGTCGTCATTCATTACCGGTGACACCTCCATATGATCTCAAACGTTCAATCTGTGGGTAAACAACGAACGGAGCGTTTGTGAGACGCGCCGCGGTTCTCTCGATACTGACACTGCTCCTAACGGCCATATTCAGCGTTGGAGTGAGCGCCGAAGCGCCAGCGACCGGATCGTTCCTGGCCGTCTGGCAGAGGACTGACCTGCCGGTCGCGGTCGGCGACGTCCAACGGAGCTGGCTTTGGGGTGACCAGCTTTCGGCGAATCCGACGGTCGAGTCATACAAGGATTCACCGGGCGGCGTGCGCGTGGTGCAGTACTTCGACAAGGGCCGCATGGAGATCACCGATCCGCAGGCGGACGTCACATCACCCTGGTATGTCACCAGCGGGTTACTCACGCGCGAGCTCATATCAGGACGATTGCAGCTTGGCAGCAGTTCCTTTGACGACACGGGCCAGCCTGCCAAGGTCGCTGTCGCTGGCGACGACACCAACACGTTCCCGACCTATGCCGACTTAGCCGGCTGGATCGATCAACCCGCTCAGGATCTGACCGGCCAATCACTGACGGCGGACCTGACCCCGACAGGGTCAACGACCTACTCCGGCGACGCTTCCGATCCGGACACCGTGGCGACGAAGTTCTTCACCTATGCTGGAGAAAACGGCGAGACCGTCGGCTACAACATTCCGCAGGCGTTCTGGTCGTTCATGAATCAGGACGGCCCGATCTATCATGACGGCAACCTGGTGCAGGCCTCTCCCCTCTTCGACTGGCAGTTCGTGATGGGCTATCCCATTGGCGAGCCCTTCTGGTGCCACGTGGCACTTGCAGGAGAGCCGACCTGGGTGATGGTGCAGCCCTTCGAGCGGCGCGTACTGACGTACACGCCCTCGAATCCTGACAACTGGCGCGTCGAGATGGGAAACATCGGCCAGCACTATCGGACCTGGCGCTATCACCAGCTTTCAACGCCTGTGACACCAACGACCATCGATGTTGGGGATTTCTACTACAACCCGTCAGTGTTTACCGTTACGGCGGGCACCAAAGTCGTCTGGACCGTCTCGGGTCAGCGGACCAACTCCATCACCGCCGACGATGGAAGCTGGGACAGTGGCGATCTGAATCACGGCGACATCTACTTCCACGAATTCGACGTTCCAGGCACGTATCACTATCACAGTCGTTTCTATACCTGGATGAAGGCCACCATCGTCGTGACGGCGGGGGCGCCATGAGCTTGCGGACGGAATCGGCTCTCGTGCCGCGCCCGGTCGGCACCAGACGATGAGCGATGCGTCCGACCGGCCAACGGTGTTGCTGATCTCATCCGACACGATCGGCCCCAAGATGGCCGGCACGGGCATACGCTACTGGAATCTCGCCCGTGTCATCGCCCACGCTCAGCCGGTGACGCTGGCCAGCCCTTTCCAGGCGGAGTTGACGCCACCGACGAACGTCACACTCAGCAGCTATCACGACGCCGACAACGACGAACGTGGGCACAACCTGGTGCGACTGATCGAACAGCATGACGTCGTCGTCTCGCAGCACCTGCCCTACCTCTACGCCGGCGACGAACTGCTTCGGGAGCGCTTCTTGATCGTCGATCTCTATGCTCCCTGGATTCTTGAGAAACTCGAGCACGCGCGCGTCGATCCTGAGGAAGGCGAACGGAACCGCAAGGACGACGTCGACGTCCTCAACCGGCTATTGGGCTTGGGCGACGCCTTCATCTGCGCGTCGGAGCGACAGCGCGACATCTGGCTCGGAGCGCTGGCGGCCGCCGGGCGACTCGATCTGCCGCAGGTGCAGGCCGACGCCGACGTTCGCCGATTGATCGACGTAGTCCCGTTTGGTCTGTCCTCTGAGACGCCGCGTCAGAATGGGGCCGGGCCACGCCAAATCATCCCGGGTATTGGCGATAACGACCCGCTCATCCTCTGGAACGGCGGATTGTGGAACTGGCTTGATCCCTTCACCGCGATCCGTGCCATGCCCCGCCTGGTGGAGCATCGGCCACGTGCAACGCTGGTCTTCATGGGGGTCAGAAGCCCGGTGGCGGAGATCGCCAAGATGCGCGTCGTCGAAGACGCCCGGGCGCTCGCCGACGAGTTGAACCTTCTCGACAGGCACGTCTTTTTCCACGACTGGGTGCCGTACGAAGACCGACAGAATTGGCTGTTACAAGCCGACGTCGGTTTGTCGCTGCACCTGAACTCCCTGGAATCGCGGTTTGCCTACCGCACGCGCATGCTCGACAACATCTGGTGCGGACTGCCGGTGGTTGCCACCAACGGCGACGTTCTGGCCGACCTGGTTGAACGAGAGCGGGTCGGCATCGTCGTCGAACCAAACGACCCGGATGCGGTCGCCGACGCACTGATCGTCGCACTCGATCCCGAGCGCCAACGCATGTTCCGGGCGAACCTGGGAGGTCTCGTCGAACGCAACACGTGGGAGAACGTCGCCGCACCACTCCTGCGCTGGTGTCGCAACCCGGCCAAAGTGAGCGAGCCGGGCACCGATCCGCGCGACCGCTAC
Source organism: uncultured Chloroflexia bacterium (assembly GCA_963815715.1). Lineage (GTDB taxonomy): Bacteria > Chloroflexota > Chloroflexia > Thermomicrobiales > Thermomicrobiaceae > CALAGB01. Next base: position 132,138 of record CAWFHU010000005.1, read on the forward strand.
ACGCACCATCTGGAGCAGATCTACAGCGAAACGGCGGAGTACGCACGCCGACTCGAGCGCGTGATCGAGGAGAAGGATCAGCACCATCCAGTCGCTGCAGATCACACCGAGGAAACTCGCATCGCTCGCGCTGAAGCGTGCCATGCGAGCGATTAGGCGGGGTGGGTGACGCAGTCCGAGTACAGATCAACCAACGCGAAATCCGCCCGATCGACTATCGATCGGGCGGAATCTGATTCAGGCTGGTGAACTTGGAACGCAGGCTACGACTGATCCGGCGGCACGAGATCAAGAAGGACGACGCTCTCTTGCTCGTTGGGGTCCGTGCGCGCCAGGACGGCGACGGCGTCTTCAGTTTCGCTGAGGTTGGCCGGGAGATGCGGCATTCCGGCTGGGATATAGAGAAATTCGCCCGGCTTCATGGTGAGGTATTGCTTCAACCCCTCGCCATACCACATGCCGACGTCACCCGAGATCATATAGATCGTGGTTTCGTGCTCCTCATGTAAGTGCGGCGTGGCGCGTCCGCCGGGCGGGATGACGAGCATATGCATGCAGATGCCGGTCGACCCGGCCGTCTCGCTCGAGATGCCAGCGAAATAGGAGAAGCCCTGCTTACCGGTATATTCCGAATTCGGGCGAATGATGACGCAGTCGCGCTTCTGTGTGGTCTCCATGGTCCTCCAGGTTTTCTGGCGAGGAGCTAACCCTCGTAGCGTTTGAAGATGGCGACCGCGTTCTGTCCACCAAATCCAAAGGCGTTCGCCATGGCCGAGTTGACGGTCACTTTTCGAGCCGTGTGCGGCACGTAATCGAGGTCACATTCCGGGTCCGGATTGTCCAGGTTGATGGTCGGCGGAACCAGATTGTTCTGAATGGCATAGGCGCAAACGACGCCAGAAACTGCTCCGGCGGCCCCAACGAGATGCCCGATCATGCTCTTGGGCGAGCTGATGGCGACCTTGTATGCCGCTTCTCCGAAGACCGTCTTGATCGCCGCGGTCTCCGACGCGTCGTTGAGCGGTGTGCTCGTCCCATGGGCGCAGATGTAATCCAGATCGGACGGCAGGGTTTCGGCGATATCCAATGCCTGCTTCATCGCGCGCGCGGCACCGAGACCGCCCGGAAGCGGCGCGCTGATGTGGAAGGCATCGGCTGTCACGGAACCACCGACAAGCTCGCAGTAAATGCGGGCGCCACGCTTGAGAGCGTGTTCCTCGGTCTCCAGCACCAGAACGGCGGAACCTTCGCCAAAGACGAACCCGTCCCGGTCGACGTCAAACGGACGGCTGGCTCGGGTCGGCTCGTCGTTTCGTTTGGAGAGCGCCCCCATGTTGCCAAAGGCCGCCACCGCGACAGGGTCGAGCCCAGCCTCGGTGCCGCCGGTGATCATCACGTCGACCTCACCGAGCTTTAGCATGCGCCAGGCATCGACGAACGCTTGCGATCCCGCCGCACAGGCCGCGACCGACGCCTGCACCGGGCCTTGAATGCCGTGGATGATCGAGATCTGACACGCGGCCATGTTGGGCGCGAACATTGGTATGAAAAAGGGGCTCACACGCCGTGGTCCCTTGCCGTAATGGACCTGGACCTCGTGTGTCAGCGTTTGAATCCCACCGCCACCGGTGTTCATCATCACACCGACGCGAAACGTATTTTGCTCGTCAATGGTGAGGCAGGCGTCTTTAATCGCTTCACCCGATGCCGCCACCGCAAGCTGCGAATAGCGGTCCATGCGTCGCGCCGCCTTGAAGTCCATGTGATCCTTGGGATCGAACTCCTTAACCTCCGCGGCGATCTGCACCTCGAGGTTGGACGGATCGAACGATTGGATGCGGTCGATGCCTGATTTACCGGCGATGAGGTTTTCCCAGAATTCGGGTGCGGTATTACCGATCGGAGTCACGGCTCCCATGCCGGTCACCACGACACGATGCACGATCTACCCTCCAACTATCCCAGCATGGAATTAGCCGCTCAGGCCAAAGTCTTTGACCGTGACGACCTCAACGTCACTTCGAATGCGCCGGATCAGGCCTCCAAGCACGTTTCCAGGACCCACCTCGAGGAACGTGCTCACACCGCCATTCACCATTTCGCGCACCGAGCCAGTCCATTGGACTGGTCGGACTACATGCTGAGCGATCTCTTTGCGAATATCTTCAACGGTTACCACCATCTGCCCGGTTATGTTCGCGATGATAGGCACAGTGGGTTCGTGCAGATGGATTCGTGAAGCAAGCTCAGCAAACTGTTGCCCGGCTCGCTCCATGAGTGGCGAATGGGATGCGATCGAAATGCCAAGCCGAACCGTCTTCCGAGCACCTCGCTCTTTTGCCAGAACCATGGCGCGCTCGAGCGCGGCATTCTCGCCGGAGATTACCGATTGGCCGGGACAATTATCGTTGGCCAGCACGACGATTCCGACGGCACCCGCTTCCACGCAGACCGCCTCGAGTTCTTCTCGGTCGAGGCCGATCACAGCGGCCATACCGCCAGGAATGAGGTCGCCACTCTCTTTCATGAGACGCCCGCGCTCACGCACAAGTCTCAACGCGTCGGCAAAATCGAGCACACCGGCCGCTACCAGCGCGGTGAATTCGCCCAGGCTATGCCCGGCCACCACCACCGGCGCTACGGTGGATCCGATCGTATGCCAGCGCTCTCGGAGCGCCTCGAGATAGGCGAGGCTCACGGTGAGGATCGCGGGTTGCGCGTTGATCGTGTCGTTCAGTTCCTCGTCAGGGCCATCGAAGCACATGGAAGAAAGCGAGAACCCCATGATCTCGTCTGCCTGGTGGAATACTTTTCGAGCAGCCGACGAGACTTCATAGAGACTCTTCCCCATGCCAACATACTGGCTGCCCTGTCCAGGAAACACGAACGCGATCTTTCGAGAGATCACGTCGCCGAGACCCATGACGACTCCCCTTTCTGGTCGAATACCCTACGAGCAAATGTCGCGCACCGGCAGCGAATCGAACGCACGCCTAAACGTGGCGGCGCGCAAGCCGAACCCGACCGAATAATACCATGACTGGCCTAATCAACTGTTGAATATCAACTATTGCGAATCGCGCATTAGTCAAGACGTATCGGAGAAAAATCAGTTGATGTGTCAAATGTATCGACGCCTTCAGTACGTTTGAGGAAGTTGACTACCAGATAGGTTAAAGGCGTCACCAGCGCCTCGTAACCGGTCTTCACCAGCCACGCGGTGACGATGGTTCGTAACAGTTGATGGCCCGAAACCGTTCCCGCGAAGGCAATGCTCACGAAAACGATCGAATCGAACCCCTCGCCGACGACGGTCGAGCCGATGGTGCGTGTCCAAAGCCAGCGGCCCTGCGTCCAGATCTTCATGCGCGCCAGCACGAACGCGTTGGCGAACTCACCCACCAGATAGGCGGCGAAGGATCCGAGCAGCAAACGCGGCGCGTAGCCCAGAATACGCTCGTAGGCCTGCTGACCGTCCCAAAATCCGGGGGCGGGCAGGATTTGCGTCAGGTAGATCGCGATGACCGCCAACACGTTGCAGGCAAAGCCGAGCCAAATAACTTGCCTCGCTCGCCGGTAGCCATAAACCTCGGTGAGAACGTCCCCAATGATGTAGCTGATGGGAAAGAGCGTAACAGTCCCCGCTGGGACGATGACGCCGTCAATGTCGACCAGCTTGACCGCGACGATGTTGGCCGTGATCAGGCACGTGACGAAGAGCGCCACGATACCGACGAACCAGGGACTGAGTGTCTCACCATTGTGCTCGATCTTCATCGCCGTCCAACTAACGCGTCGTGTTGGTGACGCGCTTCCGGGACAACCGACGGCGCACGGAAAGCGGCTCCGGATCCCGTCGATCCAGAGCCGTTCATGCTCGTTGACTCGTGATGCATGGCGTGCGTCAGCAACGTCTCAGTCGTCCGCCCCGTCGCCGCCTCCGACCGGAGCCGCGGCCGGTACCGCCGGGACTCCGAGGATCTCGGCGATGCGTTCAGAGTCGACCGTCTCGTCGGTGATGAGCGCCTCGGCCAGTGCGTCCAGCTTATCCCGATAGTTGGTCAGGATCTTGTTTGCGCGGTTCCTGGCCTCATCGATGAACACCTGGATGGCGCGATCCGCTCGGTCGAGCAGATCGTCGCTGATATCGCGTTCCTGCCCCATCTCACGCCCGAGGAAGACGTGCTCTTCTCCCGTGCCGAGATAGATCGAGCCGACCTCCGAGCTCATGCCCCACAACCCGACCATGCGGCGAGCCAGAGAGGTCGCTTCCTTGAGATCGTTTTGGGCTCCCGTGGTCACCTCTTTGAAGACGATCTCCTCGGCGACCCGGCCACCCATCATGACTGCCAGGCGACCCTTGAGGTAGTGACGCGTGTAGTTGAAGCGGTCCTCGGTTGGTGACTGCACCGTGACGCCGAGCGCGCGTCCGCGCGGTACGATGCTCACCTTGCGCAGTGGGTCGGCACCTTCGGAGAAGTAGGCGACAAGGGCGTGTCCCGATTCGTGGTAGGCAACCACCTGCTTGTCGTGCTCGCTCATGACGAACGCTCGCTCGGTTCCGAGGACGATCTTGTCGATTGCCTCGTCGAAATCGCGGCGCTCTACAACTTTCTTGTCCTTGCGGGCCGCCAGCAGCGCAGCCTCGTTGACCAGGTTGGCCAGATCGGCACCGGAGAAGCCCGGTGTTACGCCGGCGATGCCGTCCAGATCGACGTTCGAAGAGACTGGAATGCCACGCGCGTGGATTCTGAGGATCGCTTCACGGCCACGCTTGTCCGGCAAACCGACCGTCACCTGACGGTCGAAACGTCCGGGGCGCAACAGAGCAGGATCGAGAACGTCGGGCCGGTTGGTGGCGGCGATGACGATCACGTTTTGATGCGCGTCGAAACCATCCATCTCGACCAGCAACTGGTTGAGCGTTTGCTCACGCTCGTCGTTGCCACCGCCGACGCCCGCAAAGCGCTGACGGCCAACCGCATCGAGCTCATCGACGAAGACGATCGACGGAGAGGAAGCTTTGGCTTTTTCGAAGAGATCGCGTACACGACTGGCGCCGACGCCGACGAACATCTCGACGAATTCCGAGGCGCTGACGCTGAAGAACGGGACGCCCGCTTCACCGGCAACGGCGCGCGCGAGGAGCGTCTTGCCCGTGCCAGGCGGGCCGATCAGCAAGATACCGCGCGGAAGCCGTGCGCCGATGCTGTGGTATTTGGCCGGGTTGCGCAGGAAGTCCACGACCTCCGTTAGCTCGTGTTTGGCCTCTTCCTCGCCCGCCACGTCAGCGAACGTCACCCTTGGCCGTTCAGCATCGTACATCTTGGCGCGACTGCGGCCGAAGCTGAAGATGTTCTGCTGGCCGCGCGACATGTTGCGCCCAAAGAACCACATCAGGCCGACGAATAAGAGGATCGGTAATCCGAAGATGAGCAGGCTGGGCCAGATTGAGCCTTGAGCCACGTTTACGTCGACCGACACCTTGTGTTGTTGCAACAAGGTCGTCAGGTCGGACTGCGTGTTCTCCGGAATCGTCGTCTCGAAGTTCGTTCCGGTAGAGATGTCGCTGCTCGAGACGCCGGATGGCGGCGGCTGGCTGGACGGCAACAGCTGATTTCCAGCGAGCTGCATCTCTTGGTCGAACGTTCCCGTAACGTCCTGACCCTCGATGGTCACCGACTTGACGTTGTCGGATTGAACCTGGGTGACGAAATCCGAGTACGGAACCTTCAAATGTGCCGTCGTGTGCGGCCAGAAGAGGACGTAAATGTAGTAAAGGGCAAAACCGCCGAGGACCACCCAGATGATCCAGGTTGGGAAGCGCGATCGATTGGTGGGTGGCTGCGGCCCGTTCGGACGGTCGGGTCGTTGTCGACCCGATGGATCTCTCATGGATGCAGAGCACCTTCCTAAAGACAGCTCCGTGGTTTGGAGGAGTGTCCGGTGATCGGCATCAAACGGGCCGACCTTCGGATGAACCGTCGCACCTGCGATGCCATCCCACGGATGATCGAATCAATTGTATCCGCTGGCGGTCCGGTTTTCCCAATGTAGCGGGGCTGGAAATCGCGTACAAGGTCCCGCGTGCGTGGAAAACACCGCATCTCGAATGGACCGACGCGGTTGGGGTGTGAAATTACTTGCAACAAACCGCACGAGGCAGCCGCTGGTGGACGGCTGCCCCGCACGTGAGGAGGAGATGAGTCTGGTGTTCTATTTCAGTAGGCCGGTCCGATCACTCGTGACCGACCGTCACGTCTATTGTCTCCGGTTGCGGCTCGTTTGTCTAGGCTGAATGCCGATGTCTTTGTTGTGATTCGGTAGTACCTTTTGGTACGTCTGTGATCTCACCCAGCCGACGCACTTAGTAGCATTTTTGACGCCATCAGGTGAGAATAACCATGCGGGAACGTCCAGGAAGCGAGCGCCGACACGCTCAAATTCAATAGTCGAGGAGAGCCTGATGGTTCTGGGAGAAGCATTTCACCGGCAGGTCATTAACCGGCTTGCCGAGCGACTGGAAGCGAACGGCAAACATGCGGTGCTCGTCTTCAATCCCGAGAACATACGTTACCTTACCGGGCTCTCGTTCGTCTTCAGCGATCGACCCATCGCTGCCTGCGTTTGGGCTGACAAGCGTGTGGCCCTGTTCGTGCCGCAGCTGGAAGCGGAATCTGCCGCGTCGGCGTCGATTCGCGACGTTCGCTGGTACGCCGAATATCCCGCCGAAACCACCCCGATTCTGTGGATGGCCCGCGAGGCAGGAACGCCGCTGGTAGTCGATGACGTCTCGATCACCGACTGGGAGACCGTCAAGGCCGAAATAGAGGAGATTGAACCAGGCGACTATCTCTCGGAGATGCGCATGGTCAAGAGTCAGCCGGAGCTCGATCTGATTCAGCGCGCCGCCGACTTCGCCGACCTGGCCCTCGAGCGACTCTTTGCCCGACTCACGAGCGGATCTCCTGAGCGGGACGCCATCCATGAAGTTATCGCAGTGGTCGACACCATCATGCGGACCGAATTGGGCGACCTGTACGACCCACTCTCGCGCCCCATCACCGGCGCCATCCGCAGCGGCACCCGCGCCGCTTTCCCGGACGCACCGACCAGCACCAGGCGATTCGCTCGGGGGGACACCGTCGTGGTGGAGTTCACCGCCAGCGTGGCGGGCTATCACGCGCAGGCTGGCTCGACCTTCTTCGTCGGCGATCCGCTGCGCGACGTTGTTCGCTGGATCGAAGCATCAATTCAAGCGCAGGATGCCGCGCGCGAGGCCATGGTGCCGGGCGCAACCGCCGAATCGGTGGATCTGGCTGCACGCAAGGTGATTGAGCGGCTCGGATTCGGCAACATGCTTCGACATCGTACGGGAAACGGAATCGGACTCTCCCCGGTCGAAGCTCCCTGGCTGGTTCGCTCGCAGCAGACGATATTGCAGCAGGGCATGGTGCTGGTCAATCGACCAGGCGTCTACGTCACTGGCCGCACCGGCGGTCGCAACGTCGAGACGCTGGTCATTGAAGAGGAGGGCGCGCGCGTCCTCAATCCGCGCATCGACCGCTGGCGGCAGACCGAGTCCCGTCTCAAAGAGTTCTGAGGTTTACTCAATTCATCCGGCGTGAGTTTGTTGGACTGTCATTACTGTTTCCCGTCGTGTTGATGGTCGGCAATTCTGTTCAGCCGAGGACCAACTGCGGCAACGTTTCCACCGTTGATCCCACGGAACCGCAGCGGCCGGTTTCCCTCGCGACCAGAGCCGCGGGAGAAGCTAACGTCAAAATGCTTCATCACCGATCTACGAGGTGATTCGGTGCGTCAGTTCCGTTCGCTCGCGCTTGGAGATGGGCAACCGCTGCTCGCGCTTCCAACAGAACGATACAGACGAGGATGGGAACTCCGAGCTCTCGAATGGTTAGTCCGCCTATCCAGAGAAGTTCGGAATGGCGCAATACGTTATGGAGCAAGCGGGATCGGCCATTTACCTGTACCGAGTACCAGACCCGGTTGAGAAAAGGCAAAACGAAACCGACGAAGTAGATCAAGGCCCCAACTGATGCCAACATTCGCCAGGCCGTCAACTTTGGATCACGCGAGCGTACGAGCCAAATCGCGGCGACGAACAGTGCCGCGGCAAGAAGGTTGGCCAGCCCGATGGCGATCAAGAATGTGTCGTCTTCGCCTCCTCGAGTCAAGCCGCCGACTAGGGCGAATACGCCCAGAGGTGTCAGAATGAGGACGAGAATGACGAAGAGGACACACAGAACGGCATCAAATCGCTGCTGAAAACGCTCCAAAGCGGTTCCCCAGCGGCTGTGATATCCCCGGGACTGTGACTCAACCATCGTTCCCTAATTCGCCACTCTTCTGAACGCAACTTTTCACGATCGAATGAGAATTTATTGTATCAAGTCTTGAAGTGCCGATCGGCTCAAGATGACCGAAGCCGTCACCGTCCAACCCGCCATTAAAAGGCATTCCCCCGTCTGCTGGCCTGTTCGTTCGTCGTATGATAAGAACTGACGATCGGGTTCGGATCGACCCCGGTCCGCGGTGCTATTGGCGCCAAAACACTTCGTCGGGCAGCGACGCCCGCTTGTCGATCAATCTGGTGAGCGAGGAAGATCTTGAGCGCGAGTGGAAAACGCTTCTACATCACGACCTCCATCCCCTACGTCAACGCGCGGCCGCACATCGGGCATGCGCTCGAATTCGTGCAGACCGACGCGTTCGCCCGCTTCCACCGGCTCATGGGTGACGACACGCGCTTTCTGACCGGTACCGACGAGAACAGCCTGACCAACGTCCTGGCGGCGGAGCGCGAAGGCATCTCTACCGCGGAGCTCGTGGAGCGCAACGCGGCCACGTTCATCGGGCTGACCGAGATTCTGAACATCTCCAACGACGACTTCATTCGCACGGCTGTCGAGGAGCGCCACGTCGAAGGCGCGCGCAAGCTGTGGCAGGCGTGCGCGGCCAACGACGACATCTATAAGAAGCACTACAGCGGACTCTATTGCGTCCGATGCGAGCAGTTCTACACGGAGGATGAGCTCGACAACGGACTCTGCCCCGAGCACCACATCCCGCCCGAACTGGTGGAAGAAGAGAACTACTTCTTTCGACTGTCGCGCTATGGCGACAAGCTTCTCGAGCTGATTGACTCCGGCGAACTGCGCATCATCCCCGAGACGCGCCGTAATGAAGTGCGTTCTTTCGTCGCGCGCGGGCTCGAAGACTTCAGCCTCTCGCGTTCGCGGACACGTGCGCGTGGTTGGGGCGTCGAGGTGCCAGACGATCCGGACCAGGTGATGTACGTCTGGTTCGACGCGCTGGCCAACTACATCACGGCACTCAACTACGGGCTCGACGGCGATCTCTACAAGCATTATTGGGTCGACAATCCCGAGCGCGTGCACGTCATCGGCAAGGGCATCCTGCGCTTTCACGCCGTCTACTGGCCCGGCATGCTCCTCTCGGCGGGCCAGCCGCTGCCGACCACCATCTTTGTGCACGGCTACCTGACCATCGACGGCGAAAAGATGAGCAAGTCGCTCGGCAACGTCGTCGATCCGGCTGATTTGGTCGAGAAGTACGGATCCGAAGCGGTGCGCTACTGGATGCTGCGCGAGGTTCCGCCGACCGGCGACGCCGACTACACTGACGAGAAGCTCGAGCGCCGCTACAACGCCGACCTGGCCAACGATCTTGGCAACCTGCTGAATCGCACCGTCTCGATGATCCAACGCTATCGCGGGGGAGCGGTCCCGACGCCCTCAGGCAAGGGAGAGACGCTCGGGTGCGAAGAGGTTGCGGCACAGATTCAGACGGCCATGGGGCATGACTACGATCCGCAATCGGCCCTGAGCGCCATCTTCGATTCCGTGGTGCGCGCCAATCGCTACGTCGAGGAGACCGCGCCCTGGGTCCTCTCGAAAGCAGAGCGTAACGGTGACGAAGAAGCGCGAGGCAAGCTCGACACGGCTCTTTACTCGCTGGCCGAGACGCTCCGCGTCGTCTCTGCGGCGCTGCGCCCGTTCCTCCCTGAGACGTCGCTACGGATCGCGGAGCAGCTCGGAGTGACCGGCAGCAATCGTAGCTGGACCGAGGAGCTGGCCTGGGGACAGATCGAGCCAGGGACGCAGGTTGCCAAGCCGCAGCCAATCTTTCCCAAGCTCGAAGCGCCGGTCGCCGAGAGCTAAGCGAAACGTTCATCGGCAGACGATGACGACGGCAGTCAAAACGTTTGAATGGCGCCAGGGAGACTACGTTCAGCGCATCTTGGTCTCGGGCGACGACTGGTTGCGCGACGGTCTCAGGGAAAACATTCCTCACGAGATCACTCGATCTCACCAAGACACGCCAATTGATGTGATCGTGGCGGAACGAGGGGCGCTGCACCTGGTTTCCAACGACGTGCTGCGTGGCGCAGCCTCGATCCTGCTCGTCGATCCCGAAGAGGACGAACGACTGCGTGTAATCGCACTGAATGCCGGAAATCCGCGCGTGCGCATCCACGTGCTTGGCTCTCACGCGGCGGAAGGTGCGGCCGAGCACGCCATGACGCTCATCATGGCGCTCTCGCGTCGACTGTTCGCCGCCTACTCAGCGGTCGTCGACGGATCCTGGAGTGAATCCGCAAGCGGACCAACCCTCGATGGCAAGACGCTGGGAGTGATCGGGCTGGGCCGCAGCGGTCAAGCGCTAGCTCGTCGAGCATCAGGCTTCGGCATGTCCACCCTCTACCACGACATCGAACGCAAGCAGGACGTGGAAGCACGCATGGGCATCGAATGGCGGCAATTCGATCAGATTCTGAGAGAGTCGGATGTCGTGAGCCTGCACCTACCAGCAGATCGCGACACAGTCAGGATGATCGACGCCCCGGAACTGGCGTCGATGAAGTCGACGGCGGTCCTCATCAACGTGGCCCATGGCGCCTTGATCGACGAGGGGTCGCTGGTGAAGGCACTGCGAAATCGCGACATTGCGGGCGCTGGACTCGACTCGTTCGCCTACGAGCCGCTGTCGCTCGATAGTCCACTGATCGGCTTCGAGAACGTCGTGCTGACGCCACGCGTCGCCTGGATGAGTGAAGAGACACGAGCAGAGCAATGTGGCTCAGGGAAGCGGCGGAGCTTCTGATCTCAGCGCACGATAGCGAAAGCCTCAAATGATCCCGATGTGTTCGGGTCGCCCTGGGCGCCATGAATGTCGCCCCTACGCAGAATTGTGGAGAATGTGACGTAGGGGCGACATTCATGGCGCCCGTCGAGACGACAAATGCAAATGGTCAGACATTGACCAAGAATTCCCCGTTGTGGACCGTCACCCGTTCAGTCGGTGCTCCAGCGCACGCAGGTCGTAGTAGCTGCGCTGCTCCACGATGAGTCCATCGCGCACCCGGTAGAAGGCCGCCATCGGCTGGACCAACGAGAGTCCCTCCTGTGTGGCCACGGTCGTCATTTCGACAGCCACAAGCTCACCCTCCCCCATGATCGAGTCGATCGACGTCCAGGTATCGGGCCAGCGATCCTCGGAATACTCAAGGAGATCCCTCAGTTGAGCCTTTCCCGTTACCTGCTGGCCGATCAGGTCCGGTCCCGGCGCCCAGAGCGTCACGTCCTCGGAGCAGAGTTGCAGCACGGCGTCGATGTCGCCTCGGTTGAGCGCGGCAATGGCCGACTTCACGACGTCGACTGGATTGGTTGGGGAAGACTCCATCTGCTCGATCCTCGGCTGCGGCGGTTGAGCCGGCAGCGGCGCGCGAAAGCACCATGCTACCATCCAGAGCAGAGACACAGAGTCGATCGCTCCGAAGCGTGAGGTACCGCCATCATGAGTCGAACAGACAACGTCATCTATCTCGATTACAACGCCACCACGCCAATCGCACCGGAAGTTCGCGACGCAATGCTCCCCTTCATCGAGACGCATTTCGGCAACCCATCGAGCGACCACGCCTACGGCCACGTCACCGCCACCGCAGTCAGTCAAGCGCGTGAGCAGGTCGCCGCGATGCTGGGCTGCGCGCCGGAGGAGATCATCTTCACGGGCGGTGGCAGCGAGAGCGACAACATGGCACTGCTGGGACGTGTCTGGGCGTCCGGAGAGTCGAGTCCCCACATCGTTACGAGCGTCGTTGAGCACCCAGCCATCCTGACTACCTGCCACTTTCTAGAGCGGCAGGGAATAGCCGTGGATTACGTGCCGGTCGATCGCCATGGCCAGGTCGATCCCGGCGAGGTTCGCAAGCGGCTGCGACCCGAGACAGTCGTCGTCTCGATCATGCACGCCAACAACGAGACCGGCACGCTGCAGCCAATCGCGGAGATCGCCGGAATCTGCCGCGACGCGGGCGTGCCGTTGCATACCGATGCTTCGCAGAGCGTCGGAAAGGTGCCGACACTCGTCGATGAGCTCGGCGTCGATCTGCTCACGATCGCCGGTCACAAGCTCTATGCGCCCAAGGGAATCGGCGCCCTCTACATTCGCGATGGCATTCAGGTCGAGCCACTGATTCACGGCGCCGGGCACGAAGGCGGGCGGCGCGCAGGAACGGAGAACGTCGCTTTCATCGTCGGGCTTGGCATGGCCGCGGACCTGGCACGGAAGTCGCTGCCGACCGAGCAAGCACGACAACGAGAACTGCGCGATCGACTCTTTGGATTGCTCGAAGGCAACCCTGGGGACGTGACGTTGTCCGGACATCCGACTGATCGACTGCCGAACACGCTCAACATCAGATTTCACGGGATAGATGGGAATCAGCTGCTGGCAGCCACGCCGTCGATCGCGGCGTCGACCGGTTCTGCTTGCCATGCAGGACTGTCGGAGCCGTCTCCGGTGCTGTTGGCGATGGGAGTTGACCCACTCGACGCGATCGGAGCGGTGCGGCTGAGCCTGGGACGGCCGACCACCGCTGAAGAGGTCGAGCGCGCGGCAGCGGCGTTGGCGCAGAGCGCGACGCGACTCAGGGCGGAGACGGCTGCGACTGCTAGGAGTTGACGGTCAGGACCATCTCGCCAGGGCGAAGGTCGACCGAACTGACCTGCACGCCAGCCTGAGAAACAGCAGTGGCGATCTCGCGATTAAAGGCGGACTCGACCTGATCGGTCGGTACAAACCATCCCAGCATTCCGGTGATATGGCCGCCAGTCACGACTGGCTGACCATTTTGCATCTCGACGTGCCCCTTGTACTTGCCAGACATGCCGTAAGCGCTGAAGTCGACCACCAGCTGTCCCTGGTCGATCTCGACCGCGACGCTACTCAACGGTCCAAACGAACCGGCATTTTGCGTGATGCGATCGTTGATCTCCTGCTGGGTGATCACAAGCTGGTTCGCATTGACGTCGGTCGACGTCGATGTATCCGGCGTCACTTTCGGGACGCTTCCGGCGATTTGCCCCTGCAGATTGTTGTTGACGCTGCGACCGACGTAGGGCTTCACGACCGACGACGAGAAGAAGGCGGCTAGCGCGACGACGGCGACGACGACGATGAACAGGACCGCCATCCAGGCCATCACGGACCGCCCAACGCCGTTGCCCCGCTCGTATCGGCGGGCAGCGGCAACCGCCGACGAGCTCCCAGACGGCCGATATGAACCCTGGCGCTTGGCGGCCTCACGCCGGGTGAACGGCGCGCCGCAATTGGCGCATCGTGCTGATCCGAGCGGTTGTCGAGCCCCACAACGTGGACACAACATGAGCGAGATCCTCCGATGACTGCGACGAATGTTCGGTGCATTGGAGCGGTGGTCGATCCGTCGCGTTTGGTCTAAAGCTAGGACGCTCACACGACTGGTTCGGTTACGCTGAGGACTGCAATCTTACGACCTTCTGCATTCAAGCCTGCCACACGTCCCGCCTCACGCACACTCGGTGAACGTCCACAGGTGCCAGCATCGCGCGTAGTTAAGGCAACCCGCGTGCCGCAATCGACAGCATGGCGTCCGACGTCTACTATCGTGTCGGTTGATCGACGGAATTCGAGGAGCATTATGGACGGTCGAGTCGTCGCGGTGAGTCAAAGCCCCGCGCATACCTTGAGCAAATCAAATGGTGACGAGATCCGGCTGGTGGCTGGCCTTGGTGTCGATGGGGACGCCCACTCCGGCAGCACGGTGAAGCACCGATCACGCGTCGCCCAGGATCCCAGCCAGCCGAATCTGCGCCAGGTACATCTCATCCATAGAGAGCTGCATGACGAATTGCGCCAGCGTGGGTTTCCGATCGTGTCCGGCCAAATGGGTGAGAACATCACGACCTCAGGGATCGATCTGCTCGGACTGCCAACCGGCGCGCGTCTTCGTGTCGGTGACGAGGTCGTGATCGAGATTACTGGTCTACGTAACCCGTGTGCTCAGCTCGAGACCATTCAACGGGGACTGATGAAGGCGGTGCTGGATCGGGACGAGCACGGGAATCTGATCCGCAAAGCTGGCATCATGGGCGTCGTCGTCTCTGGCGGGATCGTGCGTCCAGGCGACGCCATCCGCGTCGAGCTGCCAGAAGGCGAACAGCGACCTCTGGAGCCGGTGTAGCGATCGGTCTCGATCAGCCCGTAGAGACCTCGCGCAATCCAATCGAATCACGGATTGGCTCTTGTCGATGGGCAGCGCTGCTCGTTATGGTTCGCCCCGGCCCGACGACGCGCGACCAGAATTATTTGATAAGTGATGTGCGACGGCCATTCAACGGACGGGGTTCTCTGAGAACGTGAAAACGAGTCAGCTCATTCAGCTACTGGTGTTGGGCGTCCTCTGGGGATCTTCCTACCTCTTCATCAAAGTGGCGGTCGACGGCGTCGATCCAGTGACGTTGGTCACTGGGCGTCTGGCAATCGGAACCCTCTTCCTCTATTCGATGATGCGTGCGCGAGGCCTGAATCTCAGCCGCGATCGGAAGCTCTGGGCGCATATCCTGGTCATGTCGCTGGTCGGCATCATCATGCCGCAGGTGCTGATCGCCTGGAGCGAGCAGCATGTAACGTCGAGTGTCGCGGCCATCCTCAATGCCACGACCCCCTTCTTCACACTGATCTTCGCGGCGGCGGTCTTTAGCACTGAACGCTTCTCGAGCGCGAAGCTGACTGGACTCATCGTCGGTTTCGCGGGAATCGCCGTACTGACCGGCAGCGGCATCCTGAAGCTGGCTTCAAACTCGGCGCAGGGAGAGATCGCTCTGCTCCTTTCGTCGCTCGGCTACGGAATTGCCTTCGCCTATGCCAGGCGATTTCTAAAGGGCGAGCCATTGGTCCTCGCATCGGGACAGATGCTTTTGTCGGCGGTCCTTCTCGTGCCTGGCATGCTCCTCTTTGGACATCCGCTCGACATGCACCTGAACGCCAGCAGATTGATTTGCTGGATCGCACTCGGCACGTTCAGTTCTGGCGTTGCCTACATTCTTTACTACAAGCTCATCGCTGAAATCGGTGCGACGTCCGCCTCGTTCGGGACGTACCTCATCCCCATCGTTGGCATCTTCTGGGGCTGGCTTCTGCTGGGCGAATCGGTCGGGGTGCGGACGGTCATCGGCGTCGTCATGATCCTCGCCGGCCTGCTTATTGCCACCGGACTACGGCGAAATCTGCGCGCTCGGAGAATGACCCAGCAGGTGGTTGACGTGCCGTCAGGTTCAATCCCACTCGAGGACCTGTAAGCCAGTACTCACGTGCGACGAACATGGCGCGGAAGATCCGCGCCATGTGTCAATCGCTTGGTTGTTTGAGGCAGATTACGGAAAGCGAGTCAGCACTTCCGGTCCGTCGTCCGTGATTGCTACCGTGTGCTCGAATTGAGCCGCCCAGGAGCCATCGAGCGTCACCACGGTCCAGTCATCCTTGAGCGTCTTGGTGGCGGGCTTGCCAGCCGCGATCATCGGCTCGATGGTGAGAACCATTCCGGACCGCAGCAGCGGACCGTGTCCCGGAGGTCCGTAATGTGGCAGCATCGGCTCCTCGTGCAGGGCTCGACCGATGCCGTGGCCATAAAGGTCGCGGACGACGTTGAATCCGTGCGACTCGACGAAGTCCTGAATAACGGCCGAAATATCCGTCAGGCGCTTGCCGACGCGCGCGGCGTCGATGCCGATGTCGAGCGACTCACGACAAACGCGGATCAAGCGCTCGGCGTCTGGACTGATCTGTCCAACCGGAACCGTGATCGTGGCGTCACCGTGGAAGCCGCGCAGGCGAGCACCTGTGTCGAGGCTGATGATGTCTCCATCGTCGAGCATCCGCGGGCCGGGTATGCCATGAACGACCTCATCGTTGACCGCCACGCAGATCGTTGCCGGAAAGCCGCGATAGTGCTTGAACGAGGGGACGGCTCCGTACTTCCGGATGTTCTTTTCGGCGATCTGATCGAGTTCTGCCGTCGTAATGCCAGGTCGAACGGATGAGCGTAGAATTTCAAGCGTCTCGGCCACGATTTTGCCGGCGTCACGCATCTTTTGAAGCTGTTCGGGCTGCTTGAGCTGAATACTCACGATGGTTCCTCACGTGTCCACTGGTCGCCACATCGACGACGGTGAATGGCCGGCAAAATGCCCCGATTCCCAATACCTGCCTAACAATCTAGTGTACCACGGGGGTCATTCCAGTCCGCGAATAACGGAATGTCTCATACAATCGGGTTCGACCGTTCAGTCCTAAGCGCGACCGGCGCTTGCAGTCCGCGAGAATGACGATCGAACGTGCCTCGCGTACAATCAAGAGACCGGCGGTTGTGCACGCCATCGGTACGGAGCGAAAGGAATTGGTCGAGAAGATGCAGGTCTTTTGGCGCAAGCAGAAGTGGTCGCCCGTTCAGCCGAAGCGCGACGTCCCGACGATGCCGAACGCGCTCCTCTTTACGCTACGCTCTGTCCCGCATCATTACGACGGCATCAAGGCGGCCATTGAGTCGACCGGCGATGCCCGCGTTTATTTTGGTGAGCCGCTCGCGTACATTCGCGGACAGGGCGTTGCTCTCTTCCGCGTCGAAGCAAGCGGATTCTCATTCCTCAAGAACCTCTTCTCATGGTGGACTGAAGCCGAGCGGGGTGAAGCGACCGGTTTCGACATCCGGCTCTTCGAGAGAAACAAACACTACGTCGGGAGTCTGCGCGGTATGTCGCCGGAGGCGGCCGAAGAGCTCATTCGAGGCCATGCCACCATCAACGCCGGTGTGGCTCCGACCGCGCGCTGAGCCGAGATCATTTTTCGAGACGAACTTTAGATCAATCCCCCGAGACTGGGAAGGAGCAGCTCTTCCCAGCGCTCAGTCACGACCTCGCGCAGCCGTTCGGTCGCTACGATGCGGATGACGCGGCGGTGCTCCTCGTAGCGCTTGAGATCTTCGTCGCCCAACCCAACCACATCGACCCACGGCATCAGATGATGAAATCCAACCGGTGGCCGATCGAACTGCACCCAAACGTCGGTGCGCCAGCGCTCCGGCTTAGGGATGTCAATCAGCACGTCATGCGCGCCAATTTCGAGCCCGCTTTCCTCTCGCAACCGACGAGTGATCCCGACCTCGACGCCCCGCCGAGCGGACGGGTTGGCATACAGGTCGTTGAGGTGAGTGAAGAGCTCGCCCGCGCGAGGGCTGATCTCGACCGCACGTTTGTGCAGGCGGCGCAGACGCAATGCGTCGATCAAGTCGCGCGTCGTCTGCGGCATGTCCCGTCGGCTCAACGTCTCCATCAGCGTGACGTCATCGTGATCCGTGAGATCGTCAGCGCTGAGACACCCACCACTCAGCGCATCCTGAACGGCACGTAGCAGCATGACCATGCAGGCGCGATTGGTGTGGTGCCAGTAGACGTTGTCGAACATTTCCTGCCGGGCATTGATGAGCGAATAGAGCGGGCTAATCCCCTTCTCGGTGACGACGATGCGCCGCTGTCCGTCGACTTCAGCTACGCGCAGCGAATCGAGCAGCCGTGGGGTATCGACACCTCCGTATGGCACGTTGCAGCTGCGGGCGTCGCGCGGTAGGTAGTCGAGCTTATCGACGTCGAGCGCGCCGCTCAGCAATCCGCGCAGCAGTCGATCGTCGTCCGGCAGTGGGCCGGGTGGATTGATGAAGTCAGCGACCCGTCGTGGTTCGACGTGCCAGAACTCGCGCAGTACGGCCGCGATCTCGCCCCGTTCGATGATGCGTCGCGCTGCCTCTTCGTGCGGAAGAACGGGAGGGCCAAGCTCCTCGATACCGTGGCTGAACGGATAGTGGCCCACGTCGTGCAGTAGCGCGGCGGCGGCGGCGACACGTTTGGACTCCTCGTGCATCCAACCAGGTCCATGCACACCGTCGAGTGAGGCGATCGCTTGTCGCATCAAGTGATAGACACCCAACGAATGCTCGAAGCGTGTGTGTTTGGCTCCTGGCCAGACTTTGCTCACGAAACCGAGCTGTTGGATGCGATCCAGACGCAGAAACTCGGGTGTCTCGATCAGTGCGACGTCCGCCGCGGAGAGCGGAATGCGATCGTGCAGATTGTCACGAATGGTGGTGATTCGGTCTCTGTTCAACGTGCGTCGCTCCGCGGCTCAGATACGGCGTCAATACGTTATTGTACTCGAACATTCGTTCGTATTCGAGACTAGCGAGTCGCATTCCGGTTCAAGGTGCCACGCGTGCTACACTGAGCAATGGTGCGATGATAGCAGTAGGAAGGCGTGTACGTTCAACAATGCTACGCTCGGTGATGCTACGACTCGCGGGGAGCGAACGAGTCTCCGACCTCGTCAGACACAACGACGTCACCAAGAGCCTCGCCTTGCGCTTCGTCGCGGGTGAGACCTTCGAGGAGGCGATCGCGGCCGTTCGAGAGCTGAACGCCGCCGGGATGCTGGTTACGCTCGACGCGCTCGGCGAAAACGTGAGCGGCGAGACAGAAGCCGCGTCTGCCCGCGATCAGTATCTCGCCATGCTCGACGGGATCGTGCGGGCGGGCGTCAAGAGCACCATCTCGCTCAAGTTGACGATGCTCGGCCTGGACATCTCCGACGAGCTGTGTCGTGCGAACCTACGCCCCATCCTCGAACATGCGCGCGACCTCGACACGTTCATCCGCATCGACATGGAAGGCTCGAACTACACGCGACGCACACTGGAAATCTTCTACGACGAGTTGGCCGAGTTCGGCGAACACATCGGCATCGTGCTGCAGTCCTACCTCTATCGAACCGACCGAGACGTGGCGACCGCGATCGAGAAGCAAGCGCGGGTGCGTCTCGTCAAAGGCGCGTACGCCGAGCCCGCGGCCGTCGCCTATCCACGTAAGTCCTCGGTCGATTCCGCCTATCGGCGGCAGATGGAAGCCATGCTCGACAAGGGGCATCACCTGGCCATTGGCACGCACGACGAAGCGATCATCGAAGCGGCCAAGGGCTATGCCATGCGCATGCACACACCCAAGGATCGTTTCGAGTTTCAGATGCTGTATGGAATTCGAGAAGATCTGCAGCGAGAGCTCGTGAACGAGGGCTACACGGTGCGGGTTTACGTCCCCTACGGACGTCAGTGGTACCCCTATTTCATGCGGCGGATGGCGGAACGGCCGGCCAACCTCATCTTCGTCATGCGTAATATCGCGCGGCGTTGAGCGGTCGCGTCAGGCATCCGTTTTAGGCCTTTGGCACCATGTAGATGCGCACGCCCGCGTTGATCAGCCGGTTGAGCATATAGACGCGCGTCTCGAACCCGATGCGCCCAATTGGCACGATCATCTGAACGCCCGATATCTCGGCCTTGGCCTTGATCCACTCCCGGAACTGCCGATCCGTCATTTGCGCCACGGTGAGATTCAGTGTTCCAGGCCCGTCGTCGCGCGGTACGACGATGTAGACACGATTCAGGTCCGTGACCGTGATCTCCTGCTGTTGGCTCATCTCTACAACCACTCCCGCGATACCGCTCAGGCGTTGGGCTCAGCCTGCCTGTTTGCCCCGCTACGTCGTCCGTTTCGATCGCGCCGCCATTTGAGCATGTTCGGCACGAGCACGATGACGACCGCCACCACGGCCAGCGCAATCATCAGTGGCAATTTCGCCTGATCGCCAACCGCGTCCGAAACCAGCTTATCGTCGGCGATCATACGAGCCGCGGTGATCGCCAGAACAATGGACCCACCGACCATCAGCCAGGGATACCGGTTCAACAGTCGGGCCAGGTAGTTACTTCCGATCAAGATGAACGGCATCGACAATCCAAGGCCGAAGAGGAGCAATTCGATGCTCCCTCCGGCGGCCCCGCCAATGGCGAGCATGTTGTCGAGGCTCATCACGACGTCGGCCACAATGATCGTGCGGACCGCCGAGACGAGGGAATCGCCCGCCTGAATGTTGTGAGCGTCTGCCTCGTCGTTCAGCAGCTTGAAGGCGACCCAGACCAAGACAATACCGCCCAGAGCCTCCAGCAGCGGAACATGCAGGAAGAAGGCGGCGATGGCGGTGAAGATGATACGCAGCACAATAGCGCCCGCGCCGCCAAGGATGATCGCCATCCTGCGCTGCCTCGGTGCCAACGTTCGCGCGGCCATCCCGATTACCAGGGCGTTGTCGCCGCTAAGCACGACGTTGATGAAGATGATCGAGACGATCTTGGTCAGTAATTCGACAGACATGCCAGTTCCGTATGCCGATCTCGGTAGCGCCCAGACGTCGGAGCGAGGTTCGAATTCGAGCGCGATGCCGCGATCCGCCGCGCCAGTGTTCGCGGTCCATCCTACCACGCGCTTGGCGAGCGACGGCGCCGTCCAGAAGCCTCCGGCAGGGCCTCGTGGCGGTTCTTACGAATGGGTCTGTTATCATGCGCGCGACAGTCAAATCGTTGGTATGACACAGTGGGAAGGACGAGCCATTGAGCGTCACAGACCGGGTTCGGGTATCACCTGAGCTCGATGCCTGGCTCCGCGAAACACGACGCTATCTACACATGAACCCAGAGCTTTCGCTTGAAGAGAGCAACACCGCACGCCTCGTCTCTGGGCATCTCAAGGAGCTTGGCGTACAGCACCGTTCTCACGTTGGAGGAGACGGCCGGCCACTGATGGTCGATCCGGCCATGCTCGCAGCGGCTGGGCTGACGCTCAAGCCGAGCAAGGGCGGGACCGGAGTTCTCGGAACGATCGAGGGTCGAGCGCCGGGCAAGACGCTCTTGATTCGCGCCGACATGGATGCCCTGCCGCTCGATGAGATGAACGACACGACTTATCGATCGACCAAAGCAGGCGTCATGCACGCGTGCGGCCACGACGCCCACACCACCATTCTGATGGGGGTGGCTGAGGTCTTGAACGGCCTGCGCGATCAGTTCGATGGCACCGTCAAGCTGATGTTCCAGCCTGGCGAAGAGGGCTACGCGGGTGCGCTGGCAATGGCTGAGGACGGTATCCTCGACGAGCCGAAGGTGGACGCCGCCATCGCGCTGCACGTCGACAACCAGCTTGGTGTCGGCGAAGTGAGCGTGGCTGGAGGGCCGGTCTGCGCCGCGGGCGACATCGTCAACATCACGGTGCGTGGCGTCGGCGGACATGCTGCGTATCCACACTTCGCGGTCGATTCGACGCTGGTGGCCGCACATATCCTTGTGGCGCTGCAGGACATCGTCAGTCGCGAGATCGACCCCTTCCAGTCCGCCGTCGTGACCTTCGGCGCGATCGACGCTGGGTCGCAAAACAACATTATTCCGGCCAGCGCCGAAATGCGCGGCACGGTGCGCGTCTTCCTGCCGGAGGTGCAGGATCTGGTTGAGCGGCGCATCAAGGAGATCGCCCACGGTGTCGCCGCGTCGATGAGGGCCGAAGTGGACGTCAACTACCTGCGGTGGTATCCCCCGCTGATCAACGACGATTCCGTGGCCGAGATCGTTCACGCGGCGATGATCGAGACGGTTGGCGCCGAAAACGTGAAGGAGACCGAGCGAACCTTTGGTGGCGAAGACTTCGCCTTCATCGCGCAACGCGTTCCAACCTGCATGTTCCGGCTCGGCATCGCCAATCCAGAGCGGGGCATCACCTACTCGATGCACCATCCGCGCTTCGACATCGACGAGGACGCACTGGCGGTTGGCGTTCGCGTGATGTCGGCTGCGGCCTTGCGCTATCTTGGCGCCTGAATCCGCAACTATGAATGAGGAAGGACGACTAGCACGTGTCAATCGCTGAAATCGTGAAGGTCTCACCCGAACTGGACGCCTGGATGCGCGAGACCAGGCGCTACATTCATATGAATCCGGAGCTCTCCCTCGACGAGAACAACACCTCACGGCTCGTCTCCGGCCATCTCAAAGAGCTGGGTATCGAGCACAAGACCGGCGTCGGCGGAGACGGCCGGTCGTTGTTCATGGACAAAGACGCGCTCGCCGCCGCTGGCATCACACCCGGCCCGGTGACCGGCGGTACCGGCATCCTGGCCACGATCCAGGGCCGTGGTCCGGGCAAGACGTTGCTGCTGCGGGCCGACATGGATGCGTTGCCGATCGACGAGCAGAACGACGTTCCCTACAAGTCAACCAAGCCAGGTGTGATGCACGCCTGCGGTCACGATCTGCATACGACGATCCTGATGGGTACGGCGGAGGTGCTCAACGAATTGCGCGATCAGTTCGACGGCACCATCAAGTTCATGTTCCAACCGGCTGAGGAAGGACCGGGCGGCGCGGTCGCCATGATCAACGACAAGATCCTGGAGAACCCAAAGGTCGACGGCGCCATCGCCCTTCACGTCGGCACCGGCATGAAGGCTGGTCAGATCGCCGTCAAGGGTGGCCCGGCGCATGCAGCGGCGGACACGGTGAAGATCATCGTCAACGGCGTTGGTGGTCACGCGGCTCGTCCGCAGGCGGCCGTCGACACCATGCTGGTCTCGGCTCATATTCTGATCGCGCTGCAGACGATCGTTGCGCGCGAGGTCGATCCGTTCGAACCCGCCGTGGTCACGTTCGGCACCTTGCATGGCGGTACCGCCAACAACATCATCCCGGCACGCGCCGAGATGAACGGCACGGTGCGAACGCACTCGGCTGCAGTGCGTGACCTGATCGAGAAGCGTATCGGCGAGATCGCGACCGGCGTGGCCAAAGCGATGCGCGCCGAAGCCCAGGTCGTCTACCTGCGCGGCTATCCCTCCATGCGGAACGACGACGCCATGTCGGAGGTCGTGCGTGAAGCGGCCATCGAAGTGCTGGGTTCCGAGAACGTCAAGGACCGCGAGCCATCCATGGCCGGTGAGGATCTGGCCTTCGTGGCGGAACGGGTCCCAACCTGCATGTTCGGGCTCGGCGTCACGGATGCCTCGCGCGACATCATCTATCCGCCACACCACCCACGCTTCGACGCGGACGAGGATGCTCTGGCGACTGGAGTCAAGGTGATGGTGGCGTCGGCGTTGAAGTACCTGAACGGCTGAGTCACGCCCACGAACTGGACGTACGCAACCAAGAATGAACGGAGCGCATATTGTCGACCGATGTACATGTCGAGGTGAGCCCGGAGCTCGATAGCTGGATGAGAGAGACGCGGCGTTACCTGCATATGAATCCCGAGCTCTCGTTGCAGGAGAACAATACGTCTCGACTCGTTTCGGGCCACCTCAAGGAGCTGGGAATCCAGCACAAGACCGGCGTTGGGGGTGACGGGCGTTCCCTCTTCATGGATGCGGATGCGCTGAAGGCCGCGGGCATCACGCCGGGTCCGGCCACCGGAGGGACCGGCATCCTCGGCACGATCCAGGGCAAGGGACCGGGAAAGACCCTCCTCATTCGAGCCGACATGGACGCGCTCCCCATCGACGAGCAGAACGACGTCCACTACAAATCGACGAAGTCAGGTGTGATGCACGCCTGCGGCCATGACGCTCACACCACCATCCTGATGGGCGTGGCCGAGCTACTCAACAGCCGCAAAGAGGAGTTCAACGGCACCGTCAAGCTCATGTTCCAACCGGCGGAAGAAGGCCCCGGTGGCGCCGTCGCCATGATCCATGACAAGATCCTCCAGGATCCCAAGGTTGACGCGGCGCTGGCACTCCACGTCAGCCCGATGTGGCGAGCCGGACAGATCGGCGTTGGCGCAGGCTATTCCAGCGCGGCGTCTGATCGCGTCACGATCAAGGTGAAGGGAGTCGGTGGACACGCCGCTCGACCCCACATGAGCGTCGACTCCACCCTGGTCGCCGCCCAGATCCTCACACTTCTTCAGACCATCGTCGCTCGCGAGATCGACCCGTTCGAGCAGGCGGTCATTACGTTCGGCTCGTCGCACGCTGGTACAGCCCCCAACGTCATTCCCGACAGCGCCGTGCTGCAGGGGACCGTGCGGACCTACTCGCCGGACGTGCGTGACCATATCGAGAAGCGCATCAAGGAGATCGGCGCGGGTATCGGCATGGCCATGCGCGCCGAGGTCGAGGTGGTCTACCTGCGCGGCTATCCAGCGCTCAACAATGACGAGGAAATGGCCGGGATCGTGCGCCAGGCCGCTCAAGCGGTTTTGGGAGCCGACAACGTCTTCGAGCGCAAGCCCGGCATGGGCGGCGAAGATATGGCGTTTGTAGCCGAACGAGTCCCCACCTGCATGTTCAATCTGGGTATCGCCAATCCAGAGATGGGATTCACCTTCGCACCACATCACCCACGCTTCGACATCGACGAAGACGCGCTGGCGGCGGGCGTGAAAGTGATGACCGCGGCGGCCCTGACCTACCTGCAGGGGTAGCCGCCCGCACTCCGAGTCAACGACAAAATGAGACTTCAACGGCGGGCATTGATTGCCCGCCGTGTCGCATCGCCGCCCGGCTCAATACTGATGGACTGCGCTACACTGCCTCGTCGAACCACGTCCATCACCATGAACGGAACCAACTGTGCAGTCGGCGGCCATCGGCCTGGTCCTGCTTTCGGCCTTCTTTCACTCGGTCTGGAATCTGCTTGCCAAGCGCAGTGCCGATCCACTCGCCTTCATCTTTTCGTTCCATCTCATCAGCATCGTCGTCTACGGTCTCCCGGCGTTCATCGCGCTGCGAGACCACCCGTTTCCGTCTGCCGGACTCCCCTTCGTTCTCGTCTCGACGATGTTCGAGATCCTGTATTACCTTTCATTGGCGGAGGCGTACCGACATGGAGCTCTGGCGCTGACCTACCCGGTCGCTCGCGGCACCGGGCTCCTTCTGGTGGCAACCCTGGCGCTACCAATCTATGGTGAACGACCGTCACTGGCCGGTGCGTTCGGAATCGCCGCCATCTTCATGGCGCTGGTCATCATCGGATTCGACAGTCTCCGTTTTCAGCGTTCGACTGGGAAGCCAGCGGCCCGACGCGGGATCTTTTTCGCACTGGCAGCTGGTTGTGGCATCGCTTCCTACTCCCTCACCGACAAAGCCGGGGTCGGACACGTCTATCCGCTTGTTTATGTCTATTCAATATTTCTCCTCTCGGCTGTGTGCCTGGCACCATTGATACTGCTTCGTCGTCGCGCTTCCTTCATGCATGAGTGGCGCATCAATCGTCGCTCGGTATTGCTGGGTGGAATTCTTCCGTTCGGGGTCTATTTCATCGTGCTGGCCGCGTTGAGGCTCAGTGACGTGAGCTACGTCGTACCCTTGCGCGAGGTCAGCATCCTGTTCGGCACGCTGCTCGGCGTGGTGATTCTGCATGAACGACTACGTCGTTGGCAGGCGTTCGCCTCAGCGCTCATCGTTGCCGGCGTGCTGGCGATCGCGCTCGGAGGTTGACGCGCTTCCTCCCATCGAATGCGGCAATTCAGGCATGCTTGAGATGAGAATTGGGATCAACATTCACAGACATTGAAGTCGGAAGGAGCAGCGACACCATGCCTGAGTCACCGTCGGTCACTGCAATGTGGGCCGCTTTCCTGCGATCTAGACCGGATCTCCCGTCCGATCTCACCTATTACGAGGCGTTCTCGTTCGGCAGCCAACCCGATTCGGCGACAGAGCTCGCCAATCTGGTGCTGGCGGGAATCAAGACCGCGACCTCCGAAGCAATGCAGGTCTTCGAAGATTCGGGACAGCGGCCGCCGCGCGTCGGGGACTTCAGCATCGTGTTGGACGGCTCCGGAACGCCCGTCTGCATAACGGAAACGCTGGAGATGCGGGTCGTTCCATTCGACGAGGTCGACGCCGCGTTTGCCTATGACTATGGAGAGGGAGATCGGACACTCGCGTGGTGGCGCGACGCGATGTGGGAGTACTACGAGCAGCAGTCTATTGCTGGCGGCCGCTCAGCCAGCAAGGACATGCCGCTGATGTGTGAACGCTTACGCGTGGTCTTTGTCCCGGAGAACGAAGGAGTCGCACGTGCCACTTGACGACATCCTGAATCGCGTCGTTCCGCCTCAGCCCTGGGATGAGGGGGACAAGATTCCGTGGAACGATCCAGAATTCAGTCAACGCATGCTGCAGGAACATCTGACGCAACGCCACGATCTGGCGAGTCGTCGCGCCGCGATCATCGATAAACACGTCGACTGGATCCATCGCGAGCTGCTCGGTGGCCAGCCGGGTCGGTTGCTCGATCTCGGCTGCGGACCCGGACTCTACACATCGCGCCTGGCAGCGCTCGGCCACGACTGTGTTGGGATCGATTTCTCGCCCGCCTCCATCGACTACGCTCGACAGCAACCGATCGACGGACCGGGCAACTGCCAATATCTGCAGGGAGACCTTCGACAAGTTGACTATGGCGAAGGTTTTGACGTCGTCATGCTGATCTTCGGCGAGCTCAATACGTTTCGTCGCGACGACGCGCTGATTATTCTGCGCAAAGCGCGCGCGGCGTTGAAATCGGATGGGTTGCTACTGCTCGAACCACACACGTACGAATTTGTGGAAGTGCATGGACGCGAGCAGCCGACCTGGCGCTCGTCTAAGGGTGGGCTCTTTTCGATGCGTCCGCATCTGCTGCTCAGCGAGAGCTTTTGGGACGCTTCACTGCGGGTTGCAACGCAGCGCACCTTCGTGGTCGACGTTGAGACCTCGGCGACGACAAAGTTCGTTGAGACGATGCAGGCATACACGCTCGATGATTACACCGCCATCTTGCGCGAAGCGGGTTTCAACGTGCGCGACTCCTATGCCGCGCTGCCCGGCTCCCCGAAAGCAGGCGACCTCATCGCGCTGGTCGCAGCCCCCGGTTAGGTCGATCCGCGGCTCAAGGAGCGATCACCGTGTAGAACTCGCGCTCGCGCTGTTCGAGGAGCGGAAACGTCCCTCCCACGACCATCTCTTTGAAATAGTCGGTCTGCCTGTGCGCTTCGAAGCCCGCCTCATCCTGATACTGCTCGTACAGCAGAAATGAACGCGGGTTCTCGGTCGACTGGTTGATGACATACAGAACGCAACCAGGTTCGACGTCGGAATTGCACAGCTCCGCCATTTTGGTCAGCAGCTCGGCGACCTTGCCCTCTTCACCGGGCTTAGCCAGGAAACGCGCGGCAATGACGTACATATCCCCTCTTTTCGACTTGAAGTCTGATCACAAGCAACGGTGTAGACATCCCTATCGCGGGATGCGGTCAGGTCGATAGTAACATCGATCGTCGTGACAACGGATGCGGCCATCAATTTGAAATTCTGTGGCATGCCGGTTGCTATCGTCAGCATTCAACCTGCGGCGCGCCGCTGAATTGGACAGGCGGCGCCCAACACGGGGGCGGCTCGTCGCTTCCCGTTCGGTTGAGCTCGGAGGTAATCACGATGACTGAAGAGATGCGCAACATGGAGGAGCTTGCGCCGATTCGCTTGCCGACAGCGATTCTGGCGCAGATCGAGCAACTTGCTGACGAGCGAAGGAAGCTTCTCGGCAAGCTGACACGCTTCGACGACGGCCGCATCGCCCGCAATCGGCTAGGCGAAATCGACCAGCAGTTGACTCACCTATGGGAAGTCCGGCGTCTCGAACTTCGATGAGCCGGTTCATCCGCTCATCAGAGGCGTAGAATGTGTGACGAGTCGACCACCTTCCTGTCTCGCACGATCTGCGGTGCTCCGTCTCTTCATACTCCTTTAATGTTGGTCTGACTATCATTTCATCTAATGCGTTCGATCTGAACGATCGGGTTCCGCCTGTCGAGCGCACGCCGGTCGTGGTTGGCGACCGCCAGATGAACCTGATCGAGTCTCATTGAAAGGTATCGAGCGAGCTTCGCTCGCGCACAACGTGGCAACGACAACACACCCGGGATCACGATCCATGAATCCCGCATCGATCGAGCCGCGTGAATACGGTTCTCCTGGCGTGGGCCTAGGTATGCGCGCCTCCTTGAACGAGATCGCGCTCTTGCCTCTCTCGACTTCGCGCGCAGGGTCGACCTTCTTCAAGCCTGAGCGTCTGCGACGCGCGGAATTGTACTTCGAGCGACGTGGCGGGCTAGCCATCGTGCTGTCTCGAGTTCTTCCCATCGGCCGAACATGTACGCCGGTCGTCGCGGGAGCGGGCCGCATGCGCTACCCGCGCTTGGCCCTCTTTGACACAGCCGGAGGCTTGGTCTGGGCCATGGGTGTCTCACTGGCCGGATACTTCCTCGGGAGTGCCATCCCCAATATCGATCGCTACCTACTCCCGATCGTACTCGCGATCATCTTTGCCTCGGTCGCACCGACCTCGATCCACCTGTGGCGAGAGAACCGAACAGACATTAGCCTGCTGCTGCGCAAGCGTCTGGAGCGATGGGCGCCGCCGCAGTGACGACTGTCGAAAACCGCATTCGTATGGCCTATTTCGAGGCTTTCGAGCAACCCGGCACGATATCTGCGCCTGCACCTGAGACGAGATCGGGCAATTGGGCGCCGATATTCGCCGGAATGGAACCGAACATGAACGTATCGCTTCATGACATGACTGGACGTCAGACGGGACAAACCGCGGTCGCGGAACGGTCGCTGGCGCCGGTTGATGGCTCTGAGAGCCATGTTCGAAGGGACGTGTTCGAATTGGTCGAATTACGTGAACGGCGCAGAACCCAAAACGCTCGGGCCGTCGCCGTTCTACCTACTTACAACGAACGAGAGAACCTCACAGAGCTCATCCCGGCAATTCTCGAAGACCGACGTTTTGATGTCCTGGTTGTGGACGACAACTCTCCTGACGGTTCAGCGGATGCCGTTGAAGAGTTGAAATCAGCCTTCCCCGGTCGTGTACATCTGATTCGCCGGTCCGGCAAACTCGGGCTCGGCACCGCATATCTCGAAGGATTTCACTGGGCGCTGGCCCGAGACTACGACTTAATTTGCGAGATGGATGCCGACTTCTCTCACGACCCGCACGTGTTGCCACGACTGGCAGACGCCACCGGCGGTGCCGATCTGGTGCTCGGATCTCGCTATGTCCCAGGCGGCAAGACCGTCAACTGGTCGACCGTACGACGATTTCTGAGTCGCGGCGGTTCGACCTACGCACGCACCGTCCTTGGCCTGCAGTATCAGGACCTTACGGGCGGTTTCAAGTGCTTCCGACGGCAGGTTCTAGAATCGATCGATCTCGAATCAGTCGATTCAACCGGCTACGCCTTTCAAATCGAGATGACCTATCGCGCGCACCAGGCGGGATTTCGCGTCATCGAGGTGCCGATCACTTTTCACGAGCGCCGCGCGGGCTGTTCGAAGATGAATTCATCGATCGTTGCCGAGGCACTGCTTCGCGTCTGGCTCATGCGACTGCCACGCCGTGAGGCGATTCCGTTCGTCAAGGAGCACGCATCGCGAACTGCCACCTGACGACAATCAACACCCATGTCGCTTTTCAACCACTAATCGACCGGGCCGGAATCATCGGCCCGGTTGCTTTGTGTGTGGATCGCGACGGCAGTCCGTTACAATCCAGCCACGGATCACGCGAGGAGGAGCCAACATGAAGATAGCAGGACGATTGCGATGGGCGATCTTCACCAATTCGGTCGTCTCAGCCATGGAGAACCCGGATGCTCATCTCTGGCGCACGCTCGGACGTCTGCTTAAGCAGGGCGGCCACGAAGCCACCTTCTTCGAGCCGCGAGGTAACGATGCGGTTCGTGCGTTGCTGCAGCATGCTGGATCAGGAGCATTGAGCGATTTCCGCGGCCGTCACCCGGACATCGAATATCGCACGCACGAACCGAGACGTGGCGCCGATTTGGTCGAGTGGATGACGCGCACGCTGGCCACCGCGGACGTAGCTCTCATGACGGCCAACGCGTCCGACGATCTGATCGGTTGGCTCGGAAAGCTCACCCGGCCTCACCTGCAGACATTTCTCGTCGACACCGGCTGGAATGGAGCGATCAACGCACGCCCCGGTCGAAGGGAACATTATTCCGAGTTCAGCGCGATCGTGCTGGGAGACGCCGCGCTCACCGAGGCCTATCAAGCACTCGTCCCGGACGTGCCAATCTTGACCTTCGGTCCGCTGCCAAAACCGGACGTCACCATTGATTTGGACCGTGATCAGGATCAAGCGCTCGAAGACGGGTGTCAGCGGTTGACCAACTTGGTCGTGAACCTGCACGTGGAAGCTTCAGCGGCACGCCACGCACCACTCAACCCGAACGGACATCGACCTAACTGAGGAGCGCGCAAACCTCGTCTCTCAGACGATCGGATGGATTCCGCAGGCACGCGGCTCTTCGTGGCTGAGCCGCAGCAATTCCTCGTATTCGGCATCGTTCAGTGTGAAGGTCTCATTGCAGTCTGGGCAGCTGACCACGATAACGCAGTCGTTGCGCATCTCGCACCACTCGGTCACGTCGCCGTAGACCTCCTTTGAGCAGAGATGGGAGAGGATTTGCTCGACGGCGGAGCTTTCCTGGCGAAGCATAGCGCCCTCCAGTGTGAATGGGCTGAACTGTTCGTCGTGCAACTACGATTCTACTCCCGCTTTCGTCACATCGCAACTCAGACTGTGTGAAATGCGTCACGATGGTCGTCATGGAATACGCAGATTGCGTCAGGCAAAGTAGCCGGTTTTTTGCGAGTGCGTCCGTTCCCTCGGCCGCGTGAAATGGATCAGGATCACCTGCGTTACACTGGGCGATGGGGTTTCGTTCCAACTGATGCAGAGCAACGATGCGAGTGGGTGACATGACCGATGAACCAGCCGAGCTCATGGCGGACACGCCGACCGGGCCGGTGCCACGCAATCTGGAACTGCCGGAACTCTTGCGACAGCGACGATCGGTTCGGCATCTGCGACCCGAACCGATCCCGCGCGACGTCATACGCTCCATCCTTGAAGCGGGCCGCTGGGCGCCATCGCCGCACGGCACCCAGCCGTGGCGCTTCGCCGTGCTCCAGAGCCGCCCGCTGCGTGAGCATCTCGCCGACGCCATGGCGGACGCCTGGCAGCGCAATCTGTCGCTCGATGGACAAGACACCGAAATCGTCGGGAAGCGTTTGGCCGGGTCTCGGCGGCGCATGCTGGAAGCTCCGGCGCTCATCCTCGTCTCACTGGTTACCGACGATCTCGATCGTTATCCCGACTCGGATCGACAAGAGTCCGAAACCACCATGGCGATTCAGAGTTTGGGAGCCTGTGTCCAGAACATGCTCTTGACCGCCTATCAATTGGGTCTGGACGCCGGTTGGATGTGCGCGCCCCTCTTCTGTCCAGACGTCGTACGAGACGCCCTGTCGCTGCCCGAATCACACGTACCGCATGCGCTCATCCCGATCGGCTACATCGCTGCAGAACCAAAACGACGCGAGCGACGCAGCCTCGACGACCTCATCACCCTCTGGGAATGAACAACGCCGCGCTGACCCAACTCGAGCATGAGTCAACCTGACGTAGGCACATATCGTGCGCGTCGGGACCGCCAGGGAACGGATACCGCGAACACGCTGAAGCAGACGTTCACGCGGCGAATGGTGTTCCGACCCCGGCTGCGTTTCGTTCGATTTGGTCTGCTCGATGGTGAGGCTTCTCGATGTCCGTGTTCACGTCTCGAACGTTGGTCCGACTGATGGCTCTGGTGCTCGCGGCGATCTTCGTCGTCGCGTGCGGGTCGACGACTGTTGCCACACCGACGCCGACCAGAACTGGAGCAGTTCCCGCCGCGTCGCCGGTCGGGTCTCCAGGAGCAGGCCTGAGCGGTCCGGCGGCTCTGGGGCAGCAACTCTTCGTGCAATACAAATGCGGTGAATGCCACAGCATTGCCGGAGAGCGCATAGTTGGTCCACCGTTGAACGGCGTCTACGGCAGCACGGTGTCGCTCACGAATGGCAAGTCGGTCGTGGCGGATGACGCCTATCTCAAGCTGGCGATCATCGAACCCGACTCGCAGGTCGTGAACGGCTACCCTTCCGGCGTCATGTCGAGCCACATCGAACAATTCGAGAACGATCTGGAATCGACTCAGAACATCGACGCGCTTGTCGCGTATTTGAAAAGTCTCAAATAGCGGGGCTTGAAGCGCCGCTACATCGGAATCCCCGCATCGCTGACTTCATCAATGCGCGCATCACCACCCGAGAAACCCATCGGGGCACCGTCAGCCCGCCAGCACGCACCACCATGCATCAGACCGGTCTCCTGATCGACGAGGATGCCGTTCATGCCCCCAGCCACCTTGAGGGGCGTCTCGACCTGATGACCGCGCCGCTCCATCTCGCCCTTGAGCTCGCGCAAATTGGCAAAGCCGGTCTCGAGCTCCAGCGTTGGCCCGCGATCCCACATTCGCGGCGCCTCAACGGCTTGTTGCAGGCTCATGCCATGGTCGATGACGTTGATGATGGCCTGCATGACCGAACCGAAGATGCGTACGCCACCGGGCGTACCGATGGCCATGAACGGTCGTCCGTCGCGCAGCACGATCGTCGGTGACATCGACGAGAGGATGCGCTTATTCGGCGCGATGGAGTTGGTTCGTCCCGGCGTCGGGTCCATCAGGTGCATGCAGTTGTTGATGAGCATTCCGGTCCCCGGCACCGTGACCTTCGAGCCGAACCCGGAGTTGAGGGTCTGTGTGGTGGAGACGACGTTGCCATCCGCGTCCATGGCGCAGCAGTGCGTGGTCGACTTGCCCTCACCGTCCGGCGCGACGGCGGCGCTGAACCGCTGAGCACGCCCACTTTGAATCTCACTACGACGCGACGCTGCATACTCCTTCGACGTCAGCCAGTCGACCGGCACGTCAGTCGTCGCGGGGTCGGCCATGTAGCGGAACCGGTCGGCGAAGGCAATCTTCATGGCTTCTGCGATCGCATGCACGCTGTCAGGCGAACCGAAGCCCATTGAACCTAGATCGAATCCCTCAAGGATATTCAGCATCTGAATGATGTGCGTACCGCCGGACGAGGTCGGCGCCATCGAGACGATCTCGTAGCCGCGATACGTTCCACGCACCGGCTCGCGCTCGAACGACGCGGTATCCGGCGAGGTCCTCGGTGGTGATCAACCCGCCGTTACGCGCCATGTCGTCAGCCACGGTTTGACCCAGCGGCCCCTGGTAGAGCCAGTCCGGACCTTCCTGCGCGATGCGCTCCAGCGTGGCGGCGTAGTCGACGCGCCGCAAGGTCGAACCGACCGCGGGAAGGCCACCTCCGGGCAAAAAAACCTCAGCGCTGGCGGGGAAGCGTGCCAGCGCGTCGCGCGACATCTCGATGATGCTGCGCAGATAGGGACTGACCCGGAAGCCATAGCGGGCATAGCGGATGGCCGGAGCCATCACCTGTGCCAGATCGAGTCGTCCATAGCGCTCAACCGCGGTAGCCCAACCGAGCAACGTGCCTGGGGTGGCGACCGCCTGATAGCCAACGTCATTCAGCGCGCCGACCACGTCGTTGTCGAGCGAACCGGCAACCGGTTCAAACATGGCCGAGTGTGCCGCGGCGGGTACAGTCGCGTAATTGTCGATCGTGGTTTGGCGGCCATCCGCAAGTCGAATGGTCAGAAATCCCGCCCCGAAGATCGACGTCATCATCGGCTCGACGACTGACAGCGCGAACATGGTCGCGACTGCCGCATCGATGGCGTTGCCGCCCAGAACCAGCATCTCAGTTCCGGCCAGTGACGCCAGCGGGTGATTGGACGTCACCATCCCTCGGTCGGCGACCGCCTCCTGCTTGAAGGTTGACGTGGCGCGCGCCACTTCGGTCTTGCTCATTTCAGCCTCCCCCGGCGTTCTCGACGTTGCAGCCATGTGGGTCCGTTGTAGACACGAACTGTGAGAGGACACCATAGCCGGGAGCGGTTCGTCCGGCAAGCAGGAGCGGAATTCTCGACTGCAAAAAGTGGAGCCCGAGCGCGCGCTCAGGCTCCTGAGAGAGGGTCGGGAATTTCAAGGCGAAGCGTCGAGACCGTTCCCCCATCAAGCCGTCCCCGGAGCCCCTTCCCGTTCGGTTCAGGCAGATCCGGCGCTCGACGCTTGTCGACAGCATAGGCGCGAACGCGCAACATCGCCGTTACCTCACTGGGCCTCGGCGTTGCAATCCCGTGACAATTCTCGACAACGCACCGCTCAGCCAATGTCGATCTCGAGCGGGTATGCTAGCGTGGAAGCGGGGCGCGTCTGCGCCGCCGAAGAGTGTGAAAGCCTTGTCCACGAGAGTGAGGATGATCGGGTGAAGCTGGCCGAGCGACAGCCGTCACAACGGGGGCGTTCGCTCCCGGCATCGCCGATTCGACGTCTGGCGCCGCTGGCGGCGGCCGCGGAAACGCGTGGTCTGCGCGTCCACTACCTGAATATCGGGCAGCCCGATCTCGCGCCACCTCCGAGCGTCGTCACGGCCATGGAGCGGGCGTCGCACGTCAGACTTGCCTACGCGCCGTCACGCGGGCTACCCGACACCGTGAATGCCTGGGTGAGCTACTATCGCAATGCGGGAATTGAGGTCGAGCCCAACGACGTCCTGGTCACCGCAGGTGCGAGTGAAGCGCTATCGCTGGCCTTCTTGCTCGCGTGCGATCCAGGTGACGACGTGCTCGTCCCGGAGCCGTTCTACGCTCCTTACCGCGGCGTTGCCTCTATCTATGGCGTGCGTCTCGTGCCCGTTCCTCTTCGTGCAGGCTTCACTCCGCCATCGGTCGATGCATTTCGTCAAGCGGTGACGCCGCGCACTCGAGCGATTCTGATCAGCAGTCCCAACAATCCCACTGGCACCGTCTATTCGCGCAACGATCTCACGCAGATTGGAAGATTCGCGCGCGACGACGGACTCTTCCTCCTCTCCGACGAGACCTATCGCGAAATCGTCTTCAACGGTCCCGCCGCGCCGAGCGTGCTCACGATTCCAGATCTCGACGAGACCGCCATCGTGATCGACAGCCTGTCGAAGCGCTTCAATATCTGCGGCGTGCGCATCGGCAGTCTGGTAAGCCGCAATCCCGCCATCATGACGGCGGCTCTGGAGTTGGCCGAGCTTCGTCTGGCCGTGCCGGCGGTGGAACAGCACGCGGCTTCGGCCGCGCTCGGCACGCCGTCCGAATACCTGAGCGAACTAGTGAAGACCTACGACCGGCGCGTCACCGCTGTGGTCGATGGCTTGTCGAGCGCTGCCGGCGTGGACGCGCGCAAACCGGATGGAGCCTTCTACGTCGCCGCTCGCCTCCCAGTCGAGAGCGCCGAGCGATTCGCTGCATGGCTCCTGTCGGATTTCGAACGTAGATGGCGAAACGGTGATGGTGACACCCATGACCGACTTCTACGCCACGCCAGGCAAAGGGCGAAACGAGATCCGTATCGCCTGCATCGTGAATGAGCAGGAGCTTGCACGTGCCAGCGAAATCTTGCGACGCGGGCTCGAGCGCTATCTGCAAATTTGAGCGGGAAAGAGCTCGCTCATCCTGCTTGCCAGAAACGCGCACACACGCTATACCGGATGAGGGAATCGACGCTGTCGATCGAAGAAGGGCAAGACGACACATGAGCGCTGAGCATGGAAAAGACGCCGTCGGTCGTGGCCAACAGATTCAGGCACTGGAGCGAATCGGCACCGGCATTCTCGGCATCGGCATCATCATCATGTTGATCTCGGTTCCTGCGCTCCTCAGCGCGCTGCTCATCTACCTCTGGGTGAGATAGCAGGTTCACTATCGGTTCCCGCCGAAGGTGCTTAACAGCAATTCCCTCCGAGCGTTAACGAATTTGTCACGCCAACTCGGCGGTTGTCGCAACTAAGTCACTCCACGACGCTTACGCTGAACATCAACAGATTGCCGAGAATCTCAGTCAATCGAGACGGCGCATCAGCGGGATGACGCACGATCAATTGAATGCTGCCGATGAGATTCGTCACGCATCAACGGCAATCGCGGGAGGCGGGAGACCATGGCCACGCGAGATGTCGGCCGGAATACGCGAGAGCAAGCCCCGGAAGCGACAAGTCGAGGAATCCTTTCCGACGGAGCGCTCGTCGCTCACTACTACACCGCTGAACCTTCGCCCGACCGCTGGGTCGCCGTGGGGACCATCATGTTCTGGCCGGAACGTTCGGGCTCAACCCGCTGGATGCTGGTTGGATCTGGACTGTCACAACGAGAGGCCGTGGCCAATCTGCGCCTCCGGTTGCGTCAAAGCGAGCCGCCACGTTGGAGGATCAAGTGCGATCCGCCGGATCACAAATCAATCACCCAACGAAGCGGCGACGTTGCCCCGGATCGGTATGTCGTGCCCTGGGAGATCGCAATTGACGAGGACGCTCTGACTGTTTAGAGCATTTTTCAGAGCGGTTGCCCGCGGCTTCTGCCCGCGGGAGATGCGTGTCCTCGGTCGTAGTCCGAAGGGCGTCATAAATGTCGCCCCTACGGAGAAACGTCGTAGGGGCGACATTTATGACGCCCAGTTGACGCTGCTCTGGGCAATCCTTCCGCAAATTGCTTTAGTCAGTCGCGCCTGAGACGTTATTGGCCTGAACCTGAACGCCCCGCTCACGAGCGCTCAGCAGGCATGCAGTCTCGGCACGTTTCTCGTGCTCTGAGAATGCCCCAGTGGTCCAGAGCAGAGCTCGGAAAGTCCTCACGTCTCAGTCAGCCGGGCGGGCCGTCGTCGGAATCGCGCCAAATCCGCCCAGTTGCAGCGATATCTCGTGAGCGGTCTCTTTGACGGTCCTGGCGATGTCGTGGGATCGTAGCTCGTCGACGCGGCTGTCGGGGGCCGAGACGCTGATGGCCGCGATTGGAAGCCCTCGATGGTCGAGGATCGGCGATCCAAAGCAGTGCGCGCCAGCTTCGTTTTCCCCGCGGTCCTCCGCGATTCCCGTTTCGCGAATGCGTTCGAGTTCATCGCGGAAGGCAGCGATGTCGGTGATCGTCCAGGCGGTGCGCGGAATCAGCGTCGGTGGTAAATGACGCGAGCGCTCCTCGACTGGCAGGAACGCGAGAATTGCCTTCCCGAGCGCCGTGGCGTAGGCCGGGTCGCGACCGCCAAGCTGCGCCGCCATGCGCAGGCCATGATCGCTTTCGACCATGTCGATGTAGGCGATCTCCTGGCCATCGAGCACGCCGAGATTGACCGTTTCGTTGAATCGCCGGTGAAGCTCCTCGAGCGAAGGACGGGCGTGCTCGCGCAGATCAAAGCCTTCGAGCGCTCGCTGACCGAGATACGTCAGCCTCGTCCCAAGCCGATAATTTGCGGTTGACCCGCCCCGAACGATGTATCCGCGAGTTTCCAGCGTAGCCAAGATGCGGTAGACGGCCGACTTGGTCGAGTCGATGCTGCGGGCAATCTCGGTCACCCCGAGCGGCACGTCCGAGCTCGCAAGCGCCTCGAGAACGTCGAGCGATCGGTCGAGCACCGCGATGGTGTAGTCCGGGGTCGGTCGGCTCATGCGGGAATCGCCTTACTGGCCATGTCGTCGACGACGTCGGACATTCTCGACAGCGCATCGGACAGATCAGCATCAGAATGCGCAAGTGAAAATCCGGAGTGACCCGGGGCGCCCGCACGATTGTAGGCATGGAAGTAGACGCCGCGATTGAGGCACCCGATCACAAACTGTCGATTCAGCTCATGGTCATGATTTTGTGCATCTGAATAGGTAATCACCGGTTCTCGTCTCCCAAAATAGAGTCCGAACCGAGCGCCCAACCCCTGTACGCAAACTGGCAGCCCGCGTCGGTCAAAGAGGTCTTGCAGCGAAGCATAGAATGCTGTGCTTCGCGCCGATAGGCTAGCGTACATCCCAGGCTTGCGCAATTCTTCAAGTGTCGCCAGAGCAGCAAGGACCGAGAGGAGATGTCCGGAATAGGTCCCGCTGTGAGCTACTTCACCGCTCGGCGCCAGGTGTTCCATCAAATCGGACCGCCCAGTCAGGACCGAGAGGGGCATGCCGTTCGCCACGGCTTTCGCCAGCGTAGAAAGATCCGGAGTGACCGCGTACTCCTCTTGCGCTCCGCCAAGTGCCATCCTGAATCCGGAAAGCACCTCGTCGAAGATCAGGATGATGCCCTGGTCCAGTGTCTGTCGCCGGATCAGTTGCAGAAAACCTGGTTCGGGAGGAATGCAGCCCGCGTTATAGAAGACCGGCTCACAGATCACTGCGGCGATGGACTCGCCGTGCTCGGAAAGCGCCTGTTCGAACGCGTCGGGATCGTTCCAGGGGACCATCACCACGTCAGAGCCGTATGCTGCGGGCACACCGCCGGACGTTGGGACAACATCGTCAACGTCCGTCGCTGAATCGGCCAGCCTGAAGAGAAATGGCTCGGTCAGGCCGTGGAAATGGCCGGTGAACTTGAGAATCTTCGTGCGACCGGTCACGTACCGCGCCAGACGAATCGCGACCAGCGTCACCTCGGACCCCGTGCTGGCAAACCGCACGCGTTCTGCCGCGGGGATAATCTCGGTGAGCTCAGCAGCCAACTGCTGGTGATACGGCGTCTCCGCCGCGGCGATGATCCCGGCGTCAAGTCCCCGCTGAACCGCTTCCCTGACCCGTGGATGACCGTGACCGAGGAGCGTCGCTCCGTTCGACTCATTGAAGTCAATGTAGCGGGATCCATCAACGTCGTAGACGTAGGCGCCGTCGCCACGGCTGATATAGAAGGGTTGTCCGAGGTACGGATGAAAGCGCATTGACGCCGACACGCCACCTGCCAGAACGCTTCGCGCGCTTTCGAACATCGGGTTGATCTCGCCGCTTGCAGCCAGTCCTGGCACTCACCCCTCCTCATTTGTCAGATGATTAATCGTCGCGCCGTCGTGTGGTTATTCCCCTGGATGTCGCGAGAACAAGATCGAATACCGTTCTTCGTCGAAACGAGGCGCTATCGACGACGGGCTCGAGGATCAAGCGCGTCTCGCAACCCATCGCCCAGGACATTGAGCGCGAGCACCATAAGGAAGAGGGCTGTGCCTGGGAAAACCGCCAGCCACCACGCCCGTTGCAGGACCCGCTGGCCATCCCGCAGCATATTTCCCCATGTCGGGATCTCCGGAGGAACGCCAGTTCCGAGGAAGGAGAGCGATGCCTCGGAGATGATGGCAAAAGCCACCACGAACGTGCACTGGACGATCAGCGGTGACAAAGAGTTGGCAAACACGTAGCGTCGGAGAATGAGTGGATCGCGCGCTCCGATGACTCGGGCCGACTCCACGTAGGGCTGCTGTTTGGTGACAAGCGCGGCACTCCGCACCAGGCGAGCGATGCTCGGGGTGTAGACGATCGAAAGCGCGACGATCACATTGGTCGTGCTCGGACCGAGGCTGGCCATGATCGCGATCGCCAGCAGGATGCTGGGGAAGGCCATCATCCCGTCCATGATCCGCATGATCGGCGTGTCGAACTTCGTGTAATAGGCAGCGACCAAACCCAGTACCGAGCCAACCAACGCCGCCACGGCGGTGACTGATGCGCCAACGAGCAGCGAGATTCGCGCGCCAAACATTACGCGCGTCAGTACGTCGCGACCCACATCGTCGGTACCGAACCAATGTGACGATGAGGGACCGAGAAGCCGAATTCCCGGCTCGAGGTGAGTCGGGTCATAGGGCGTCAACAGCGGCGCGAAAATGGCAAGCAGCAGGGTGATCAGGATGAACAGCCCGCTCACCACCGCTGCCCGATTCTCGAGCAGCATCTTCACCCAATAGAAGCGAGAGCCGGGCCGTACTCCAGACATGAGTCGACCGCGTCCGCCCTGATTGGCCCCGCCCTCGTGCAGGGATTCAGTCGCCTCCATAGTGAATCCTCGGATCGATGTAGACGTAGAGCACGTCAACCAGCAGATTCGCAAGCACGTAGAACCCGGCGATCGTCATCACCGCGCCCTGGATGACGGGAAAGTCGCGCCGGGCAATGCTTTGCACGACCAGGCGGCCCATCCCCGGAATGGTGAACACGGTTTCCGTGACCACCGCCCCTCCCAGGAGCCCTCCCAGCGAATAGCCGATGACCGTGATGGCGGGGATCAGCGCGTTACGCAACCCATGTCGCACCACCATCATGCGCTGCGGCAGGCCTTTCGCCATTGCCGTTCGCATGTAGTCCTCGTTGAGTACATCGAGCATCGACGAACGGACCAAGCGCGCGAGGAGCCCGGCGGACGAGAATCCGAGTGCAAACGAAGGCATGATCATCGCCTTGAAATGCGCGACCGGATCTTCCGTAATCGGTACGAATCCGCCAGAAGGCAACCAGCGCAGCACCACGGCGAATAATAGGATCAGCAGGATTCCGAGAAAGAAATTAGGAATGGCCGCGCCGCTGATCGACAGGACCATTAATAATCGGTCGAAAATCGTATTACGTTTTACGGCGGCGATCACTCCCGCCGGGATGCCGATCAGGATCTGAATTGTCAGTGCATACAGAGTCAGAAGCATGGTTGGCTGCGCGCGGGATCGCAGTGCGGTCGTCACAGGCTCATCCAGGAAGAGCGAGTTACCGAAGTCCAGGTGAAGAACGCCGCCAAACCAATGACCGAACTGAACGTAGATTGGCTTGTCCAGTCCGAGCTGCTGACGGAGTTGGTCGATCTGCTCAGACGTGGCATCAGGTCCGAGGATGACGGCGGCCGGGTCACCCGGGGTCAGGTGAATCAATGCGAACACCACCACGCCAACCACCAACAGAACTGATGGAAGCAACAGCAGGCGCCGCAGAATATAGGCGGTCAACGGCCAGCCTCTCTTCGCGTGTGCTTCCCGATCACGTCTCTCTCCACCAATCTATCGGGAGAACGAGGGGTCTCATGTGATGCGGACGAGGCGAATGCGTGACGAGCATCACATCGCGTGATTCTCGCGCAATCCCCATGTAGAAACTAGGGACCCGGCAGTACCTGAGCGCTCGACCCCGGTTGGTCTGCATGGCGACACTCAGCGGTCCGGTGCCACCATGCATGAATCCGTTGACTAGGTCAGCCAGACGTTCCAGTACGGGACTCCGCGCTGCAGTTGCGTCGTGTAGCCGCCGACCTTCTTCGACCAGACCGTGATGTTACTCGAGTCTCCGGTCTTGACCGCCGGGACCTCGGTATACATGTTCATCTGGATCTTCTTCCAGATCTCGAAGCGGGTATCGAAGTCGGTCTCACTCAGCAGCTGATCCGCGAGTTTGAGCGACTCTTCGCTGTCCCACCAACCTGGGTAGATGTTCATCTGCCCGACATACGAGATCTGGCTGGGATCTGGAACGAAGCCGTGGCCGGTGACGAACACGTCCCACTCTTCCGGCTTGGCACGCCGCTGAAGCACGGTCGCCCAATCGGTGACCTGCAGGTCGACAGTGAACCCACCATCTTCCATCTGCTGCTTGGCGACGATCGCGGCGCCGTACATGTAGGAGTACTCCTGCGTGCACATGAAGCGAACCGGTGTGCCGTCATAGTTCGCTTCTTGAAGCAGCTGCTTGCACTTGTCCGGATCTTTCTGGTTGTAGTACTCCTGACCCACCGTCGTGTACCAGGCCGTCGGATGCATCATGAAGCTCGGGTCGAGCTTGACGAAATCTCCACCACCGCGACTGGACTGCATGATCGGAAGCTCATCGATGCACGCCTGAAACGCTTGACGAATCTTCAGCTGGGACATCAGTGGAGATTTCCAGTTGCAGAAGAACACATCCCAGTTGCTGGGAGGCAGAATCGTCACATTCAGGCTAGAGTCGTCTTTGAGGACGTCATACTGATCGTTTCCGGTGCTCATCGAGATGTGATAATCACCGGCCTGCATGCCCGCGACTCGGGCAGATTCGTCCGGGACCGGAACGAACTCGATCTTATCCACATACTGGTATTTTTGACCGGCATAACTCCCGACCGCTCCCCCGTCGCGCGCTTTATAGTCTGCAAAACGCTCGAAACGGATGTACTTGTCTGGAGCCTGCTCGGTGAGTTTGTACGGACCGGTACCGACAAAGTCTTGCAGGTCGCCGTCGCCCGTCTTGTCGATGACCGACTTGGGATAGATCGCAGGTGCCTGCGTGTTGTTCGCGAATGCGATGAGGGTAGTGCCGTACGGTTTCTTGAATTTGATCGCGACGGTGTAGTCGTCGGGATTGCTGATGTTCTCGACTTCCACCCACATCTTCTTGCCGACGCCTGAGATGCCCGCCCAGCGGGTGAGAGACGAAATGACGTCGGCAGCCTTCATCTCCTCACCGTTGTGGAAGGGAACGCCCTGGCGCAGCTTGATCGTCTGCGTCAATCCGTCGCTGCTTACATCAAACGACTCGGCCAGCATGGGCACGGGCTGATACTGATCGTCGTAGGCAAACAACGTTTCGAACCAGCAGTATCCGATCTCGGCCGTGATACCGGCTGTTGTTTGGTGCTCGTCGAGCGTTGCCGGGTCGCCGATTGACGCCACCCGCAACGTGCCGCCCTTTTTGCCGCCGGTGAACGGGTCCTTGTCCGCGCTACCGCTCGACGGAGTTCCTTGCGAGGCTGCGGTCGTGGCCGAACTGGCCGTGGCGGCCGTGGTGGCCGTCGACGTTGTTCCAGCGCTCGTCGCCGTGCTTGCCGTTCCCCCCGAACTGGTCGTGGGTGCCGTCGTTGGCGTGCTGCTGCTTCCACCGCAGGCCGCAAGCAGGGCCGCGATGGCCGGAGCACTCAAGCCCAGGGCAGTCGCCCGCTTGAGCACGACACGACGGGATACCTTCCCGGATCGCGCCTCGCTCAGCAGTTTGTCAAAATGGGTCTCGTGTTCCATTCCTGTCTCCTCCTCAAAGATTGTTACGTTTGATGCTCCACCAGGTGCCGATCGCTCGGCGCGACCGATGCATCAACCGCTTCACACAGGGACGAGGCTCCGCAGCACGCACAATCGCGCTACACATCACGGCGACGACGAATCGGCACACCGCACGCGAAGAACTGCGCGGAGCATGTTGCGTCGCAATTGCCGTATCACTGAGTGAACTCGATGTTCGCTGCTTGAATCAGAATACATTGACGTTTACACTGTGTCAACAATGCACAGCATTCGTTGGCTCATT
This sequence comes from uncultured Chloroflexia bacterium, assembly GCA_963815715.1. Lineage (GTDB taxonomy): Bacteria > Chloroflexota > Chloroflexia > Thermomicrobiales > Thermomicrobiaceae > CALAGB01. The sequence continues at coordinate 175,500 of CAWFHU010000005.1, forward strand.
GGACGTCCGGCTCCTGGTCCGCACCGCGCGAGCACATGCGGATCATGGCCAAAGGTCGACGCTGAAATCTCGTCGATCGATGTCGTCCGACAACGTTGAACATCGGTCGCTACACTGCGTATGTGCAAGGAGTGACCATGCGGGTCGCCATTGGAGGCATCGCGCACGAGACGAGCACGTTTGCTCGAGTCCACACAACGATTGAGGATTTTCGACACCGCACCTGGGCCGAGGGACGAGACATCTTCGACACACTCGCCGGCACCAAGACCGCTGTGGGAGGGTTTCTTGATGCCGCACGCGACGCCGACTTTGAGGTCGCTCCAACGTTCGTCGCGTCGGCGCTCTCGGGGGGAATCATCACGGCCGAAGCCGCTCGCGCTCTGACGAGTACGCTTTGCGATCGCCTGAGACACGCGATGGACGACGGACCAATCGACGGAGTCCTGCTGGCAATGCACGGCGCCATGATCTACGAGTTCGCCGAAGACGCCGAATCCTACGTGCTCGGCGAAGTCAGACGGATTGTTGGCGACGACGTTCCTATTCTGGCCGAGCTCGACATGCATGCGAACGTCACACAACGCCTGGTGGACCTGACCACGGTGCTGGTTGGGTATGACGAATATCCCCACGTTGACGCCTACGAGCGCGGCTATGATATGGGGCTCCTGCTGGCGCGCATCATACGAAGCAACGTGAGACCCACGTCAACTTTGGTGAAGATCCCGCTTCTTGCTGGGGCCCAACGCCAGTACACATTCGCGGAGCCGATGCGAGCGGTGAAGCACATGGCGCATGATCTGGAAACCGAGCGCGGCGTTCTCAACGTCAGCTACCTGCCAGGCTTCTTCTGGGCGGATCTCGAGCGAACCGGCTTCAGCGTCGTGGCCACCACGGACGGCGATCGGGCACAGGCGACCAACGTGGCGCAGCGTCTGGCGCGTTTCATCTGGGATCGCCGAGCCGAATTCGAAGTCATCCCAGTTCATCCAGATGAGGCGGTCAGACGGGCGATGAACGCGGATCGGAAACCAGTGCTGCTGGCCGATATTGGAGACAATCCAGGCGGCGGTTGTCCAGCCGACGGCACCGTCCTCCTTGAAGCGATGCTCCGCTTCGGAGCCAAGAACGTGCTGTTCTCGTGCCGATGAATGATCCTGACGTCGTCGATACCGCGTTCGCGGCGGGAGTCGGCTCCACGATTCGCGTCACGCTCGGCGGGAAGACCGACAACCTGCACGGTTCTCCGCTCGATGTCACCGCGCAAGTTCTCAGGCTTTCAGAAGGTCGATTCGTGCAGACCGGCCCCATGAACACCGGCATGGAGACAAACATGGGCCGGACCGCCGTCCTCGATGTCGAGGGCCAGCATGGCGGATCCGTCCAGGTCATCACGACGACGATTCGTCACCAGCCAACCGATCTTGAAGTCCTCCGCAGCCAGGGATTTGAGCCGGAGGCGCTCGACATCATCGGCATCAAATCCGCCGTTCACTTTCGAGCGGCGTTTGAACCAATTGCCGCGGAGATTATCGAAGCTGACACTCCCGGATTGGCCAGTCCTCACCTTCAACGCCTGACCTTTCACCGGCTACCACGACCTCTTTATCCGTGGGACCGTGACATGACGTGGAATCCATGAAGCGTCACGAAATCAGCACCGACTCCACGTTTCGTGGAGTTGACGACCAGGATCGAGCGAGCCGCGCTCCGCCAACAATCCCTATTCCATATTTCACGTCCCACGGGGCACCATCGCGCGATTCACGACAAGACGGCAGTTCGGTTGAGGAGCAAAACCCATGTTGATTATTGATGGACATCTCGATCTGGCGATGAACGCGCTCGACTGGAATCGCGATCTGCGCATCAGCGCTCACGAGACGCGCGCCCTCGAGCAGGGTATGACACAGAAAGGGCGAGGCGCCGGCACCGTCTCCTTCCCGGACATGCGCCGGGGGAACATCGGGGTGAACTTCTGCACGGTGATTGCGCGTGTCGAGTATCCCGGCGCGGTGCGGCCAGGAGCGCGAACGCACGAGATCGCCTATGGCCGGGCGCAAGGCATGCTCGCCTACTATCAAGAGCTGGAACGCCAGGGCGTGATCCGCATGATCGCCGATCAGCCAACCATGGAGCGACACGTCCAGGAGTGGGAAGCGAATCCGGATACCGCGCCCATCGGTTGCGTACTGACGATGGAAGGTGCTGACCCTATCGTCGAGCCAGCGCAGGCCGAGGCGTGGTGGGAGCAGGGATGTCGCGCGGTCAGCCTGGTCCACTATGGACCCAGCGCCTACGCGTTCGGAACCGAGAGCGTCGGCGGGCTCAAACCGAAGGGACGGGAGCTCCTGCGTGAGATGGACCGACTGGGTATGATCCTGGACGTCACGCACTTTTCAGACGACAGCTTCTGGGACTCGGTGAATGCCTTTCACGGGCCGGTGATCGCAACGCACTCGAATTGCCGGGCCCTCGTTCCAGGCGACCGCCAGCTCACCGACGACATGATCAAGCATATGATCGAGCGCGAAGGGGTGATCGGGGCCGCTTTCGATGCCTGGATGCTCGAACCGAACTGGGTTCGAGGCAAGACACTGCCCGAAAACGTGAGCATCGCAACGGTCGTCGACCACATCGACCACGTGTGCCAGCTGGCCGGGAATTCCAAGCACGCCGCCATCGGGACCGACCTGGACGGCGGCTATGGCACCGAGCAGTGTCCGAACGATCTTGACACTATCGCGGACCTGCAGAAGATCCCTGACTTGCTGCGTCAGCGCGGTTACAGCGAGGACGACATCAGCGCCATCATGCACCAGAACTGGCTTGACGCGCTGAAACGAGCCTGGAACTAGAGCCAACCACCCGACGACGGACCGCGCGGCGCTGCCGTGCCGCGCGGTCCATCCGCCCAGACGAATCCACATCAAAGCGAGTCGGGATCCCAATCGAAATCGCGGTCAATCGGCCACAGTGGTCGAGGAATTTGGCGATATGGCAACGAGCTGTAGTCGACTGTGGACGCGCCGGGGCTCGCCAGCTGAATGGTTCCCGCGGCAATCGGGTCGAATGATGCCCGGTGGGCCTGATTCGATTTCACCACAATGATCTTCTTTTCTTCGAGGATGACACCGGCGCTCTTGAAGAAGTCCCGATCCTTTCCGGTCTCCTGGTTTGAGAAGATGACGTCGATTCGGTTGTCAAGCCGCAGCACCACCCGAGGTCCTACATGCGCCTCGCGCCAGGCTTCTCGCCGCACCTCACGGCTCCAACCACCGTGCGTCGGTCCACAGATCATGTAATTGCCGTCGTCGATCAGGCGCACCGTTCCTCGCACGGGAATCGGCTGGTAGAAGCGTCGATCGATCGCCGCCCCGACCTCCATTTCGAGCGTCGCGCCAATCCCCGCAGACATCCCGGCACGCACGACGTTCGGATCACGAATGGTCAGCACGGCGTCGCTGGCTCCGTGTCGAATGAGACTCTCAAGAACAGCCGGGCTGTCGGCCGAACAGGCGCTTCCGGGATCGTCGCCGAGATCGACCAGCACAACCGGCCACTTGGAACGACTGAGGGCCTCCCGCACGCCGTCGTCGACCGACACGATTGGTCGGACGCTCAGGATCGATTCACGTTGCTCCCAGACCCGTCGCGCCAGATCCGTGGCTGTGCTCAACGCGAGCTGCGCGTCACCTTCCGCCGTCGCCATGACCGACATGCAGGTATTGGGCGTGTCGGCGTAGCCATACCCTCCCATGATGGTCAGGTTGGTGATGCCAGGAATCCGCTCCATCTCTTCACGGATCACGTTGAGCCGATAGAGAGGCAGATGTTCTTCTTCCTCACGATTGTGCGACCACGTGCTCTGGCCGATATTCGGACCGATGATCGGAATGTGAACGACTCGCGTCACCGAGCGGCTGTCGCCCGCCAGGATCTTCAGCATCGACGACGCGGCCTCGAGACCCCGTTCATAGCTGTCGATGTGCGGGTTGGTGTCGTTTGGAAACGCCGAGGCCAGCAGTTCGCACTCCCGATTGGTCATGATGCCGTGAAAGTCATAGGTCGCGACGAACGGGGCGTCAGGGACGTCGCGACGCGCCGCCGCGAGAAGTTCGCCCTCAGCGTCTGTGTACGGGTCTTCGGCGACCATTGCGCCGTGGAGCGCGTAGAAGACTCCGTCAAGCGTGTCCGCGTCACGCAGGCCATTCCACGATGAGATCGCGGTAGTGCTCGTAGACGTTGGCGTGGATGATTCCGCCATGAACAAAGCGGACGTTGGCGATCGGCACCAGTTCCACGGTCGACGAACGCATACCTTCGAGAAAGCCACCGATATAGCTCCGCGGGTGAGCCTGATCGATCAGCTCTTGGCCCATTTCAACGTGAGCGTCAATCTGATCGTTGTGCTCCAGGGCGAAGGTATTCGTTTCGTGATAGAAGCCGACAATCGCAACTCGCACCCGCTGCTCCATCCAGTTCTGTTCGTCTTGCTGCCTGGGCCGCGAGAGAGATTGTACGGGAGCAGTGCTGAAGAAATCAGACACTCAGCTGCAGGAGGGAAACACGCGGAAGTTGGACAACGATGGAGACCCCATGCACGAAATCGTCGTTCGCTCGTTCAATTCAGCGACGACATCCATGGACCAGAGTCCGAAGGGCGACATTCGTGACGCCCCTACGAAAAACAGGGTGAAGCAGCGTCGTAGGGGCAACATTCATGACGCCCAGTTGACGCTTCCCTGGGCAATCCTTCCGCAAATTGCTCTAATCACGACATGCGACGATCGAGCTACGCCGAACGCGCTCCAGCCGCCTCTCG
>CAWFHU010000006.1:0-86557 GCA_963815715.1 uncultured Chloroflexia bacterium
GTGATCCCTTGAACATGTCGAAGAGGAGCAGGCCCTCGATCTCGTAGAACTCATACATGCGCATCATCTGCCGGAACTCGGCATCGGTGTGCAGGTAGAGCCCTTCCATGAGCCCCTGCGCGATGACCGGCTCGAACATCTTCGAGAACTTGTTGTTCTGGATGGCGATGAAGAGCTTGTACAGGTCGACGAGCTCCACTGGCGTAATTGGGGTATTCATGTCGCTCATCAGCATCTTCCCAGCCGCCATGCGCACTTTGAGCTTGTTCTCGATGGCGAAGCGGTTGAGTTGATGTTCGAACTCCAACGCCACGCGGGCACGATCGAACAAACACAGCTTCAAATAGATCGACTCCACCGCCAGATTGAAGAGCTCGACCACCTTCTGCTTGTTCGGCGGAACGGCCTCAATGTACCCGGCTTTGACGAGGTCATAAAGCGCGCGAGCGGTCTGGAATTGCGTCAAACCGAGTCGCCGCGAGATGGCCGAAACATCTCGCTTGCCGTCGACCAGGTCGAGAACGACGTCCAGTTCGGAATCGGGCGATTGCGCTGGGCGATCGCGGCGCCAGCGGAAGATCATGTAGACCGAAGGAACGACCGGGCTGACTTCGATCCACTCGTCGACGCGCCGTGTCCCTTCGATGATGACCTGCATGCTGTCGACATCGACTTCCACGCCACCCTCGCGCACGATGTCGCCCGCCTTGAAAGTGAAGTAGCAATTTCGCCAGAGAAACAGGGTGTAGATCGAGATTTCGAGCATCTGCTCGCGACAAGTTCGCAAGTCCTCCGCGGTGACGATTCCGTCGCGACGAAGCTGCTCGATCATGTCCGATTCGTGTCGCAAACGAGAGGCGCGCAGCCCCTCCATCTGCTCCCGGCTGACCTTTCCAAGTCGATGTAGCAGCTCGACCAGGCTTGGAAGACGACTACCTGCCGCCACATAGCTCACCCGCCCATCTTCGAACGTAATGGTGCGCGAGTTCCAGCCCTGGAAGAGCGTGACTGTGCCAGTCTTCTGCGTGAAACTCAACATCTGAAAAAGATCAGACAGCGAGAAGACGCTCAGCTTGCCCTGGAGGTCGACGTCCGGATCGACTCTGACCGTGCCGGATGGAGACGACATCATCGAGATCAACCTCCCCCTTGAGAACCTGGAAGGACAACCACGACATCCGCGGTTGTGACGTGCCCGGCCAGATCCGAGGCATGAACGCTGAGCGTGACCTGATTGTCGGAGGATTGGCTGCCGTCCCACAGCCCGACGTATTGATCGAGATCAGGTTCGTAAATCAAAGACGACACTTGTTTGCCGTTCACCCAGAGTTCCACATCCGTGACACCGACGTTGTCCGTGACCGTAGCGCTGATCGTCGGAATCGACCGGCTCAGCTGACCTGCCTCAGGTTTGGTGATTGTCAGGTCCGGCGCAGTCTGATCGAATCCAGCCGCCTGCCAGACGAGCTTGGCGATCTCGGCGTGCCCATCGTTGTTGGCGTGCACGTCGAGCGGGTACCAGGTGTAATCTTGAATGTGGCCGCGAAATGCGGTCTCGACGTCCGCAACTGTTAGCCCACTCTGCTGGGCCGTCGTCTTGATCACGTCGTTGAACTGAGCCACCCACCAGGCATCCGTATTCTTGACCTGCGGATCACCTTCGGTCAGATCGTAATAGGTGGTCACCACGACGGTCGGCTTGAGATCGCCCAGCGCCTGCATCACGTCGTTGATCGCGGCGGGATACGAACTGCGGAAGCGATCGAGCCCAGCCTGTCGATCGGCGTTGCCAAGATTCTGCAATTGCAGGATGTCATTTCCTCCGAGCGTAATCGTCACCAATTGCAGATCGGCGCCGTCCGACTTGACTTGCGACACCTCGGTCTGAAAGCTGGCGAGCTGACCGTTCGACACGAACGTCTCGTCAGTTTCACCTGACACTGCAAGATTGACAGATTTCAATCCAGCTGGGGATGGCCCATAAGCATCAAATTTTTGCAGGAGACTTGACACGAGCGCCGCGTAGCCACGCTCTCGCGGGAGGCTGGTCACCTGCCCGGCGGCGATCGAATCCCCCAGTGCGATGTACTCATGTTGAGACGCGGCCACCGTGTTCGATCGCGCCAACGCGACGATACTGACGGACACGAGAGCCAGGATCGGCAGGAATGTGCCGACGAGATCGCGCGCGGCGCGATTCATGACGGTTTCAATTCGATTTCAAGCCTCTTCAGTGCGGCCATCAGAATCTCCCGGTCGTTGTCGTAGGTCAGCTCACCAGCCGCCAATTGTGGTTCGACGAGAAATGTGTCGGTATCCAGATGGCTGGCGAATTCCGGCCCCGCTTCCGCGACCGCGGCAAAGTAGGCAACTCGGCGGGCTTCGTCGCGATACGACAGCTCGGTGCAGCCGGCCCAATCACGAATCTCCGCCCGCAGACCCATCTCCTCGTCGATCTCGCGCACCGCAGTCTGCCAGGCGGCTTCACCCGGCTCGATGTGCCCCTTCGGCAGCACGACGCTTCCGTCCTTGGCTCGCCGCAAAGCGAGTTTTCGTTCAGATTGTACGTACACGACAGCTCCCGCCTGCGGAACCTGCCCGAAATCTTGTTTCCGGCGGAGATCCGAGAGCTCAAGCTCAGCTCGTAATTTGGCGTAGGTGACCGGAATAAGCTCAGGCAACACCATCGTGTTCGCGAGAATGGGCATAAAGTTTGCGTCGCCCTCCCATCTCGGGACGACGTGGATGTGCAAATGCTCCGCGACGCCCGCGCCTGCCACACTGCCGAGGTTCAACCCGACGTTGAATCCGTCGCAACGGAGCGCCCGTTTTTGTGCCGTGGTTACCCATGGGAGAAGTGACGTCAGACCAGATAACTCATCTGGCGAGAGCTGAGAAACGTCCGCCGCATGGGTGAACGGAACCAGCATCACGTGACCGGTGTTATATGGATAGAGATTCATGATCACGAAGGCGTGATCGCCTCGGTAGAGGATGAGCTCGGTGACATCATCGGTTGAGGCCGGTTTTGTACAGAATATGCATGAGGATTCCCGGGTTTCACCACCGACGTAGCGCATCCTCCAGGGAGTCCAGAGTCGTTCCATTCCCGGCCCTCGGTACGTTGAAGCTCGACGTCACGACGATCTTAGCATAGCGCCCACCATCATCCGTGACCTGATAGTCCCATGGGCGTCGTGACCAGAGAACTAACGTTAAGCACGATCGAACAGGCCAGTGCGACGGGTTGCCGGGCTGAACGAACACATTTTGCTATACTACGGCACCGGACTGGGCCGCTGAGCGTTACCAGTCGAAGGGGGACAACAGCCAGAGTGGCGACGTCGACGAGACAACAGTCCATCACGAACACGTCGACTGAGCGTCGTGCTCGACACCGAACAGCACTTCAGCGTCATCGTTGGATCGCGCCAATTACGAGCGCCTCCATCGACGCGGTGCTTGTATGGATGTCGTTCGTGATCGCGTATTGGCTGCGCTACCGCTTCCAGATCGGCGGAAGCGTTCTGCCAGGCTTTTCCCAACCATTTAACTTCTTCGTCAGCAAAGCCCTCATCCTGGTGGTCATCGCGATCGCCATCTTCCGGCTACGTGGCGTCTACAACCTGCCTCGCTGGACCAGTTTCCTCGACGAATCGTCGACGATCCTGAGCGGCGCGACCACCGCGATGGCCGTCGTGATCCTGTTCAGCTTCCTGCAGCGCTTTTACCCATCTCGTTTGATCTTCATCTACGCGTGGCTGATCATGATCGGCCTGCTGCTCGCAAAACGGCTGATTACCCGCACCGGACGCGGGATGCTCTGGTCTCGCGGAATCGGCGTCGATCGCGTGCTGGTGGTTGGGGCCGGCCCGGCGGGCCGACGTTACATGGAGCACATCCTCAACAGTCCGCACATCGGTCATCAACTCGTCGGGTTCGTCGATTCAGCACCAGCCGAGGAAAGCTGGGCCGTCGCGACGGAGCGTCGGGTGGTTCGGCCGGAATACCTGGGGCATCTTGCGGCGATTCCAACCGTGGTCAATGATCAATACATCGATGAAGTGGTCATCGCACTGCCGCCCACCGCACATCAAGAAGTGTTACCGATCCTCGAGCAATGCCGAGAGCAAGATGTCGAATTCACGCTGGTTCCGGACCTGTTCGAGCTCGCCATCGATCGCGTCATCACCTATGAAGTCGGTGGACTGCCGCTTATTCGCTTGAAGGAATCGCGCATCCGCGGCGGCAATTACGTGATCAAACGGGGCATGGACATCTTGGTCGCATCGCTGGTGCTGTTCGTGACGTCGCCGCTGATGCTCCTCATTGCCATCGCCATCAAGCTCGATTCGCCGGGCCAAATCCTGTTCCCACAGGAGCGTGTCGGCAAGAACTGGAAGCGCTTCACGCTCTTCAAGTTCCGCACCATGTACCAGGACGCGGAGCTGCGCAAGGCGGAGCTTCAGGCGGCCTACAACGTGGGCGATCTCCTCTTCAAGCTGAAGGACGATCCACGACGCACGCGCATCGGCCGCTTCCTGCGCCGCACCAGCCTGGATGAGCTGCCGCAGTTTTTCAACATTCTGGTCGGCGAGATGAGCGTAGTGGGTCCACGTCCGCAGGTACCAGCCGAGGTTGAGAACTACGAAGAATGGCATTGCCGTCGTCTGGACGTTACTCCCGGGCTAACGGGATTGTGGCAAGTGAATGGCCGCAGCGATCTGACCTTCGACGAGATGGTGAGGCTCGACGTCTACTACGCCGAGCACTGGTCGCCCTGGCTGGACATCAAGTTGATTCTGCGCACCATTCCGGCTGTGCTCCTCGCACGCGGCGCATACTGAGCGGCTCACGATGTCATCCGCCACAACGCCCCACTTCACGTTCCGCCCACTCCAACGCAGCGACATGCCGCTCATGCATCGCTGGCTTTACGTTCCGCATGTAGCGGAGTGGTGGTGGACCGACCAACAACCGACGGCTGAGGATTTGGAGGAGAAGTATCTCCCCCGCATCAACGGTGAAGACCCGACCGATTGCTACGTTATCGTCGAGAATGGCCGGGACATCGGCTACATCCAGAGCTACGTCATCGCCGATCATCCCGACTACGCGGAACTCGTCGACGTTGAGGAGCGCGCCGCCGGGATCGATCTCTTCATTGGTGAAGTCGATCGGGTCCATCAAGGATTGGGTCCTGCGCTCCTGAAGCAGTTCATGCGCGACGTCGTCTTCACCAAGTACGACGTCGACTCCTGCATCATCGGACCGTCGATCAAGAACACCAGCGCCATCCGCGCCTACGAGAAGGCGGGATTTGCCTATTTCAAGACGATCGTCGTCCCGGACGAAGACGACCCCGAGTACCTGCTGCGCATCTGGCGAGATGAGCTGACTCTCGAGACGTAGGAGCGACGTCGAGCTCACGACTTTCCTTTGCCCGGCCAGTTGGAGTGCTCGATCTTGGCGTTCTGCAGTAGGTCGGCGTCGGTCAAGAGATCGAATGCCGTCAACGCCATCGCCTTCGAGACTTTGATTAACTGGTCGTAGCCGAACTCCGACCCGGAGGCGTCGACCACGTCCTGCGAATGCCCCGGGATTGGCGTGCGGCTGATGGCAAAACTTCCCGTAGCGGCGGGCATCAGATAGCTGACGTTGCCGAAATCAGTCGAGTACATCCCTCGTCCTTCGGGCCGCTCATGGATCTCGAGCCCAACCGCGCGCATATTGTCCAGATACGTTTTGCCGACTTCGTAGCTGGGCCGCATGTCGAAGCACGTCTCCTGCTGCGTGATCTTGACCTCGCAGCCGGTCATCAGCGCGGCGCCCCGAGCGACGTTGTTGACCTTCTCGACCAGCTCTTCGAGATAATCGCGCGATCCAGCACGAACGAAGAACTGCGCCGCGGCGTATTTCGGCACGACGTTGGCGGCGTCCCCACCGTGCGTGATGACGCCGTGAATGCGCGCGTCCATGGTCACGTGCTGACGCAGGGCATCAATGCCGGTGAAGAGCTTGATGACCGCGTTCACGGCGTTGACGCCGTTGAACGGGTCGCCCGCGGCATGGGCGGGCTTGCCGAAGAATTCGAAATCGAGCGTCGTCACCGCCAGGTTCGTGCCATTCGGATAGCCCGTTGCGGTGCCGGTTCGATCTCCCGCGTGATGCACCATCAACGCGGCGTCGACGTCTTCGAAGATTCCGGCGTCGATCAGCTGAATCTTGCCGCCACCCGCCTCTTCGGCCGGTGTACCGATCACCTCGAACATGCCGTTGATCTGATCCATGACGGCATTCAGTCCGATGGCCGCGGCATAGCCCGATCCGGCGATCAGATTATGTCCACAACCATGGCCGATCCCCGGAAGCGCATCGTACTCGGCCAGCACTGCCACGATCGGCCCTTCGGCTCGCCCGTGCTTCGACGCACGAAACGCGGTCTCGAGTCCACCGGCCGAACGCTCGACTTCGTATCCAAGCTCCGCGATGCGCGACGCCAGCAGTGACGAGGCCTCCCGCTCCTGATAGGCGATTTCCGGAGTCTGTCTGATCGTTTCGGCGACCTGAATGATCGCGTCACGGTTCTGCTCGATAGCATCGATAATGGCCTGGCGCTGCTGCTCTCGATCCACGACTCTTTCCGCCTCCCCTGTTTACATCGATTCGTTGAAGCTATTGTTCACATTGGCTTGGAAGATGGCAATTCGGTGTCGTAGCGACGCACAGAACGACACGTATGGCAAGCGAACCTCGAGTGTGTATCCTTACCGCGTGATTGACTCAGTTCCGCCAACTTCACGAGGATCTGGCGACATGACGCAGGGGCGCATCGCGCTGGTGCACGACTACCTCAATCAATATGGTGGCGCCGAGCGGGTGCTCGAGTCTTTTCACGACCTGTATCCTGACGCGCCAGTTTACACGTCGATTTACGCACCCGAGCTCATGCCCGCGCAGTATCGCGACTGGCGGGTGGAAGTCTCCTTCATGCAGCAGCTTCCCATGATCCACCGCCATCATCAGCCCTATCTTCTCCTCTATCCGCGCGCATTCGATCGGCTGAAGCTGAACGGCTTCGACCTCGTGCTCAGCTCGAGCAGCGCGTTCGCCAAAGGGGTGCGTGCGCCCGTCGGAGTGCCACACATCTGCTACTGTCACAGCCCAATGCGCTTTGTCTGGGACTTCGAGCGCTACGCCGAGCGCGAGCGCATGAACCAGGTGGCGCGTCGACTGCTTCCGCTGCTGCTACGGCGTATGCGACAGTGGGATCTGCATACTTCGCTGCGCGTCGACCAATTCATCGCCAACTCCTCAACGGTGGCGGCCCGCATCAAGAAATACTGGAATCGCGACTCCACCATCGTCTTCCCACCAGTCGACACCGAGAGTATCCATCCCGTTCCGGAGTCCGAGGTGCAGGACTACTTCATGCTCATCTCGCGACTCGTTCCCTACAAGCGGTTCGACATCGCGATCGACGCCTTCAATCGGCTCGGACTTCCGCTGAAGATCGTCGGTAACGGGCGCGCTCGCGCCGCGTTGGAACGTCAAGCCGGGCCGAACATCGAATTCCTCGGAAACGTCTCGGATGAAGAGAAGCACCACCTGTTCGCCCACTGTCGCGCGGCGATCTTCCCAGCCGAGGACGATTTCGGCATCGCGCAGGTCGAGGCTCAGGCGGCGGGGCGGCCCGTCATCGCGCTCTCGGCCGGCGGAGCGCTCGATACCGTCGTGGACGGTTTCAGCGGCGTCCTCTTTCGACCGCAATCGGCGGATGGTCGTGATCGCAGCCGTTCGGCGCTTCGAAACGTTAGAGTTCTCGGGAACCGCGATCGCGGAGAATGCCGCGAAATTCAGCCGCGGCCGATTCGAGCGTGAGATACGTGAATTTGTGGAGCGTTTCATGGTTGAACGGCATGAACATGTCGACGCAGAGTTGGTAGGTGCGGCAGCGTGGAGCTGAAGGCATATCTCGCGACACTCTGGCGACGTTGGTACGTCATCGTGTTGGTCCCCGCCATCGTCCTGGTCGGCGTCCTTCTCCAATCACGACGGACAAACCCAACCTACACGTCCACGGCCAAAGTAACGATCATTCGGTCCTCAGAGCAACCAAACAACCCGAACTTCCAGTACGACGGTTACTATCAGTATTTGGCGAGTGAGTACGCACTCGACGACCTGGTCCAGGTGGTTCAGGGAAACGTCTTCGCCGATGACGTCGCGAAGAACATCAAGGCGGACACGGGCCAGGATATCTCGGCCGGCGAAGTGCAGGGAGCGATCGTCTCATCCCGCGTCAACCGCATTCTGACACTCAACGCAACCTCTTCGACACCGGATCGCGCCGTGACGATCGCGTCGGAAGCGGCCAAGACGCTGCAGCAGAAGGGGACCGACTACTTCAAGACGACGCCGGACGTTTCCGCTTCGATTCAGACTATCCAGCAGCCCCTCGGCGCGGGCGAAAACACCAGCAAGAGGATGCTCCTCTACCTGATGCAGATTGCCGTGGCGATCTTCGGCGGCATCCTGATCGCGCTCTTCATCGACTATCTGGATGACACATTGCACACGCCCGAAGCCGTGACAACGGCGTTGGGGCTGCCGGTCGTCGGGGTGATCCCTTCGGATCGGCGCCTGCGATGAGGCCTGAAGAATATCTCCTGATCGTGCTGCGGCGCTGGTGGCTGGTCGTCATCGCCGCCGTGGTCGCGGGCACGGTCGCCTACGCCTACACGAGCTCACAACCGAAGACGTATCAAACCAGCACACAGCTGATGGCAGTGGCCCAGCCTCCCGATTACTGGCTGGACCTCTACGCCAAGAACCGGCTCGTCTCCTACATGGACCAGATCAACAACTGGTCATTCGTCGCCGATGCGCTCAAGCAAGCCAACCTGGACATCGACCCCAACCTGGTGATGGGCAAGCTCTCGGTGGGCCACAACCCGGACGCCAATACGGTGCAGATCGTGATGACCGACACTGATCCGCAACGCGCGGCTGCAGTGGTGAACGCACTCGGCAACGCTTTTGTGGCCAAGGCGAAGACGGAGAACACGCAGATAACCCAGACCTACACGTCGTCGACCGACCCGTCACCGCACGGCACGGTTGAAATCATGAAACTGGACACCCCAGGACCGCCCACCACACCAACGGGGCCGCGCGTCAAGCTGAATACGGTCGCGGCGGCGTTGCTCGGAGCGGTCTTCGGCGTGCTGCTCACCTTCGTCGTCGAGTATTTTGATGATACGCTGCGGACAGAAGCCGACGTCGACCGATACCTTGAAATTCCGACGCTGGTCGGGATTCCGCGTACGTGACGGTCTGGCGCAGCGAGCGAAACGATTGTAGGAAGAAGGAATGACCGTGAGCCAGTCGCAGGATCGAAGCAACGCGCGTGATGGGCGGGGCTCGGCGTCGTCAAATTTGACGATGCTGTCGGACCCGGCATCGCGTACGGCGGAAGCCTATCGATCCCTGCGGGCCAGCGTGAAATTCGCGGACGTCGAACCGCCCGTTCGATCGGTGCTGATCGCCGACACCGGCAGTGGCGATCAGCACAGCGCCATCGCCGCGAATCTGGCCGCTGCACTCGCGCTGGCGGGAGATACGGTCATCTTGATCGATGCCAACCTGCGTTCGCCGCGGCTGCACGAGCTCGTTGGCGCCCGCAACGACTCCGGGCTGGCTGATTGGTTGGCGGCCGAAAACGCCGATGCTTTTGCTCCGATCGTTACCACGCCGGTCGAAGGCCTGCGATTTCTGCCGGCTGGTTCGGCCGCGAAGCTCGGTCGGTCGGGATCGAGTCCTGCCGATCAGCTCAGCAGCCAACTCTTCGTGGGCCTGACACAGCGATTGCAGCAGGAATCAGACTTCCTCATCTTCGATGCGCCGCCTCTGTCGGAGGTCGGTGACGGCCTCGCCATCGCCGCACGCACAGACGCCGTGCTGCTCCTGGTCCGCTCGGGGCGAACGAAACGCGCGGCGGCTCAGCGCGCCAAGGAATCGCTCGATCGCATTGGGGCACGCGTCCTTGGCGCCGTGCTGACCGACTCAGGTGGACGCTTCAGAGTCCGCGGCTAGCTCACCCGCCGCCAACCTGCGCATCGTCGATGTTTGTCTCTGGAAATGGAATATCGGGAGTTGTCGAGCGACCGCGCTAAATCGCGATGGCCTCACGAATCATGTCGATCGTGGGTTCCTCGACGTCGTCGTCGATCTCGCGACGCGAAATCAGCTCGATGTCGCTGAGCGCGATGAGCGCTGCCCGGAGATCCGGAGCGGGAAGGCCCGTCACCTTGGCCAGCTCATGCGATGTACGCACGCCGTTCAGGATCGCGAGGAGCACGCTACGCTCGGTCTCATCCATGCGGTCGAAGACGTGCGAGTTGAAGGGAACGTTGGTCAGATCAACGGCTTCGTCCGGCGTGTTCGACGCCAGCCACTCGTCTGCCATACGAACCGCATTGAGGATCATCAGCTCGATCGACGTGTCCTGGATGAACGGATCGACCTTGATGCTCTCTTCGGGCTCGAATTCGAGCGTGCCGTTGGGATGCAGCAGGACCCGGAACAGTGACGCTTCGAATTGACCGGCTACTGCCTGCCCGATCTGCTGTCGCGTCACGAACCCAAGCGTGACCAGGACATCTCCAATGCGCGTGGTGCGATCGGTCACATCCTGCAGCGCCAGCGCCTGCTCCAGCTGCGCTTCGGTGAGATAACCCTGCTCCACCAGGAGTCGCCCAATGCGAAGGCTGTCGTCATCGGTGATCACCGACGCGACGCGACCCTGATCCAAGAGGAGAACGAACTCGTTCATTGCCGTGCGCAACGTTAGACGGCCCGACTTCCGCCGCGTCGAGAGGAGGTAAAGAATGTCTTGTAAAGGAAGATCGTCGAGATCTCCGGAGAAACCCATTACCCCACCGGCCTCGTGTTGCGCGCGATTACCTGCGCCTTCGGGACGTCACGACATGCGGAGATGATGTACTCCAGCTGTTGCTGATCGATCTGGCACGTCGTCGTCACGCTCAATCGAATCTCGGTTGACGATAAGGAAACCACCTGAGCGGCGACGCAACCAGGTAAGCGCGTCAATCGCTCGCGAACGCGACTCACTGTCGGCAGGCGCTCGATACCCTGTAAGATGACCCACCAGGCACGCTTCTGACCGTTCCCATTGCTGCTGGGCATAACGATCGTTGCGCCGTTTGGCTTGCCGTTCCCGTTTGTGGTGGTTTGCTCGATGCGCGCCAAGTATTCGCGCAATGCAAGGAACTCGCGCTGCACAGTTTCGTCAATATCCGGAAATGTATCTGGCTTGGTTCGCCCAATAGGCAAGCAATGACTCCCGAATCCTGCGCCCTCGTCGAGCCGGTTCAGTCCTCTCCTTCAAAGCTAACGATCCAGGAGGATACGCGTCAAGCGTCAGTGGTACTAACGGGTCAGGACAATCGTACTTGTCTGCCTGACGATGCGACGGTCCCGCCAGCGACCATGTTGCTCAGGCAGGCGTAGCGTTCTGGTCGCGAAGGTGAGCAGGCGACATGGTTCGCACGTCGGCTCGGGTGCGCGGCAGGCTCTCGGGATAGCGTTCGCGCACGAAGCGGATCAGCTCTTCTCGCACCAGGCAACGTAAATCCCAGGCGACCGATGAGTCCGGAGCGCTGAGGAGCGCGCGTAGCTCCATCACCTGCGCGGTGGAATCGGTGACCTGCAGCCCGCACACCTTGCCGTCCCACTTTTCCGAGCGTTCCAGAATGCGACGTAATTCCGAGCGAACCTCGTCGACCGGAACGTTGTAGTCGGTGTAGAGGTAGACAGTTCCCATGATATTGGCGGACTGCCGCGTCCAATTCTGAAACGGCTGCTCGATGAAATAGGTCAACGGGACGACGAGACGGCGCTGATCCCAGACGCGCACGACGACGTAGGTCGAGCCGATCTCTTCGATGCGCCCATACTCCCCCTCCACGATCACCACATCGTCGAGGCGGATGGGCTCGGTCAGTGCGATCTGGATTCCTGCTATGAGACTGGTCAGCGTGGGACGCGCGGCGAGTCCAGCGACGAGAGCGGCCAGACCGGCGGAAGCGAACAGACTCTCTCCGATACGGCGAATGTTCGGAAAGGTCATGAGCATGGCAGCCAGGGCGATGATGCCCACGACGATAACCGCGATGCGTCGCAGCACCTGCACCTGGGTCCGCAGGCGGCGCGCGGTCAGGTTGTCTTCGACGTCCATGCGAAAGCGCGCTTCAGCCATGTCGTCGACCACATCGACCATGGCCACGATGAGCCAGGCAAACGCGCCGATCAATCCGAGGCCGATGGCATGGCGTGCGGGGTGGACGACGTGGCTGCTGACAGGCACCAATGGCAGAACCAGGATCATGGCGACGAGCGGAATGATCAACCTGGCGGGTCGACGGCTACGCCGCACAAGCGCCGCGTTCAAGACGCCGGCCGATCCCCACCAGCCATCTTCAAGTCGTGTTACTCGTGATGCGACCAAATAGAGGATGCGATGAACCGCGAGTCCGACAAATGCCGCGCCGAAAACGAGGCCCAAGGAAATCAAGACATCTTGCCAACCGGCCATGCTGTTCGTCATCGTTGCTGTCCTCGCTCCTTTCGATGCTCTGCGACAATGTGGCCCCAACCCTAACGCAGATCCGTGAGATGTCGAACCGACGATTGACGCGACCGCCAATTCGATAGATGAATCGAACAGCTTGTTAGGACATTTAGTTAAGAATTGCGCAATTCAGAGATAATTATCGAAGGAATGCGAAGCCGTCCCGCCGAGTTCGTGGAGAGGACATGGGTGCGGTGGCATTTCTGTGGCGAGCTAGCCCCAGTCGAACTGGCGTTCGATGAGCGCGCCGCTCATGTGCATCAGGAGCGGCGATCCGTGAGGGCATACCGCGGGAGACTGCGTCTGGCCAAGCGCCTCGACCAGCGCGATCATCGTGGGCCGGTCCAACGGACGCCCGCGGCGAATGGCGGTGCGACAGGCGAGGCTGACCATCAAGCGCTCCTGCCAATCCTCGCCGGATTCGTCAGCGTCATCGTTCAATGAAACGATCGACGCAAGGAGCTCGTTTACCTCACCAATCGCCTCGGAACCATCCAGTCCCCGACCGTCCAAAGCATGCAACACACCCGGCAGGACGGGCGCGGAACGAAGCAGAAAGGTGCGGCCGCCAAACTCCTCGCACTCGAATCCCAGCGCCGCCAGATCGGTGCGCCGACGCTCGAACATGGCAACCTGCGCTGGACGTAGCTCGATCAGGAGTGGTTCCGAGAGTGCCTGGCTCTCGCTCACTTCTCGCTCCCGGTGCCGCACCAGACGCTCATACAGCACTCGCTCGTGCGCGCGATGCTGATCGACGAGATAGAGCCCGTTCGCGCCTTCCAACATGATCAGGCGGCTACGAACCTGACCCACCAGCTTGAGTGGCGGCAACGAAGGCGTAACGATGACGCGGTCCTCGTCCCAACCGATCGATTCTTCCCGCATGGCTGGAAGTGGATCGAGCGCCGCGCGGCCAAACGCAAGCGGCTCCCGCAGACGTATTGGACGGGTGCCCAGCGCCTGACGAACCATCTCACCCAGCGCATGAGCCACCGCGCGTTCCTGACGCAATCGCACATCGAGCTTGGCCGGGTGCACGTTGACGTCCACTTGTTCGCTCGGCACGTCAACCCACAACGTCATGACCGGATGCCGGCCACGCGGCAGCAACGGCCGATAGGAACCTTCTACCGCCATTAGCAGCGCACGCGACTGCACCCAGCGTCCGTTGACGATCAGATTGACCTGGCCTCGACCCGGTCGCGTCAATTCCGGACCGCTCATCACGCCCGAGAGACGCATGTCTGTCGTCTCGAAAGGGCCAAGCGGGATCAGGCTATCGGTGATCCCTGGTCCGTACAGCTCGACCATCGCAGTCGCGAGATCGCCAGATCCGGAGGTCTGCAGAGCCAGACGGTCGTCGATGAAGAGTGAGACACGAAGTTGCGGAGCGGCGAGTGCCAACCGGCGAACAGTGTTGGTGATCTGACCAAGCTCGGTCTGAGCTCGGGAGGCCGTTTCCAGGCGGACTGGGACTCGCTCGAAGAGTCGCCGGACCGTGACCGTTGTTCCCGGAGGGCGCGGCGCCGGTTCGTCTTGAACCGTGCGGCCGTCACGAATGGTGAGGCGATGCCCGACCTGACTCTCATCCACCGCGGTCACGATGCTCAGCTCGGCCACTGTCGCGATGCTCGGCAGCGCTTCGCCGCGGAAACCCAATGTGCCGACGTTCCAGAGATCGTCACCGGCTAGTTTGCTGGTCGCGTGACGCTGACACGCCAGCCACAGCTCCGCCGGTGGGATTCCGACGCCGTCGTCACTGACGCGGATCATGCTCAAGCCGCCGCCACGAATATCGATTCGCACCTGCGTGGCTCCGGCGTCGATGGAATTTTCCACCAGCTCTTTGACCACCGACGCTGGCCTCTCGATGATCTCGCCCGCCGCGATGCGTGCGGCCGTCTCCGGCGAGAGGACGCGGACCGGCGCCCGCCCGGGCGTCGTTGGTGCAGGAGGTGGTGGCACTGGTAGTCGCTGGTCTTCGCTCTCGGCATAGTGATCAAACACCATGGCGGGCACTCTCAATGCGCGACTTCTGCCGCCAGATCCAGTCGATCGCCTGACCCGGCGTCAAGTCCTCGAGGTCGAGCTGCCGTAGCTCGCTCAACAGCGAGCGAGCAGGATCAGGACATGGCGGCACGCCCGCCAAGCCCAGCTGATAGGGAGCGGACGACTCGGCGACGCAACGTTGGGAACCTTGGACTGCGAGAATCGGTTGCGGGCAGTGGTGCTGCTGACCCGTGATCCAGTTCGCGCAGCACCTCCTCCGCGCGTGCGGCCACCCACGGAGGCAGTCCCGCCAGCCGAGCGACGTGGATGCCGTAGGCGCGATCGGCCGGACCCGGTTCAACTCCGTACAGGAAGATGACGTGCCCATCCCGCTCGAGCGCCGCTACGTGTGCGTTCGTGAGCGCTGCCAGCTCGCGCTCGAGGGCAGTGAGCTCCAGGTAATGCGTGGCGAAGAGCGCTCGCGCCCCAACTCGATCGTGCAGGTCTTCCAGCACGGCGCGCGCGATCGCCATTCCGTCGTACGTGCTGGTTCCGCGACCGACCTCATCCAGAATCACGAGGCTGCGGGGCGTGGCCAGATTCAGAATCGTGGCGGTCTCGACCATCTCGACCATGAACGTGCTGGCGCCACCCGCGAGATCGTCCTGCGCGCCCACGCGCGTGAAGATACGATCGACCAACCCGACACGAGCCGACGCCGCAGGAACGAACGATCCGATCTGCGCCAGCAGGACGATGATCGCCGTCTGACGCAGGAAGGTGCTCTTGCCACCCATGTTCGGGCCGGTCAGAAGCTGAATGCGGTGTTCGCGATCGAGGTGACAATCGTTGGGGATGAACGGTTCTCCGGCCAGAGCCGCTTCAACGACCGGATGGCGGCCTCCGACGATCTCGAGGTCGTCCTCTTCGGAAAGAACCGGTCGAACCCAGCCGCCCCGAGCCGCGACCTCTGCCAGTGAGAGAAGCGCGTCCAATTCCGCAAGACGCCGGGCCGTTTCGATCAGGCGCCCCGCTTGATGAGTTACCTGCTCTCCAAGATCTGCGAGCGTGGCCCGCTCCAACACGGCGATCTCATCGTCGGCCGCCAACACGCGCGACTCGGCCTCTTTGAGGGACGCCGTGATATAGCGTTCGCCCGTCGCGACTGTCTGCTTGCGGACGTAATCGGAGGGCACCAGTGACAGATTCGGCCGCGTGACCTCCAGGTAATAGCCAAAGACCTTGTTGAAGCCAACCTTGAGCGAACGAATGCCGGTGCGCTCACGCTCTGTCCGCTCCAGACCGGCCAGCCAACGTCGAGTGCCGTGGACTTCATCACGCGCGCGGTCGAGCTCATGCGAACAACCAGAGCGGATCTCACACGTCCCGTCGTCCCGTTCGGCCACCGTTGATTCGATCAACTCCGCCACGTCGGGACACGCGTCCATCTGCGCGGCGAACGCCCCGAGCTCGGTTGATTCGGCATCGACAAGCGCACTGCTAATGGGCGGGATGTGCCGCAGGTTGCGCGAAAGTGTCACGAAATCGCGTGACGTCGCGCCCCCTTGCGAGACGCGGCCGATGAGGCGTTCCAGGTCGGCAATACTGCCCAGCTGCGCGGCGATCGTGGCACGCAGCGGTGAATTGGCAACCAACGCCCCAACGACGGCCTGGCGCCGGTGTAGCTCCGGCAGATCGCGCGTCGGCTGACTCAGCATGCGACGCAGCGCGCGTGCTCCCATCGCCGTGACGGTCTGGTCGAGCACACCAAGCAGGCTGCCCTTCGTGCCCGAAGTGCGCAGACTTCGCGTCAGCTCCAGGTTCCGACGCGTGGCGGCATCGATGCCGACTGAACGATCCGGGATATCGGTTCGCAGTCCGCGCAACAGCGGCAACAGAGCGCGATTGGTCCGCTCGAGATACGCGACGATCGCGCCCGCCGCGCCGATTGCGAGTGGTTGTTCCGCGCAGCCATAGGCCGAAAGGGAGTGCGTCTGAAACTGATGGCAGAGCCGTTCGGTCGAGCGACCGACTTCGAATTGCCAACGTTCAATTCGCCGAATATGGCCGTGGGAGAGTGATTCTGAGTCGCTGAGATCGTCCGGGATGAGGCACTCGGCCGGGCTGAGCCGCGCTAGTTCGTCGTCGAGCGACTCGTTGGAGACCTCCATCACGGCAAATTCACCCGTGCTGACGTCCACCCAGGCAAGGCCGGTTCGGCTCGAATCGGGCATGAGCGCAGCCAAATAACGGCTTTCAGTGGAGGGAAGAAGCGAAGATTCACCCACGGTACCTGGACTGAGGACACGCGTAACGGCCCGCTCAACCAGCCCGCGACCAGGCTCTGACATCTGCTCGGCGATCGCGATCGTGTGACCGCACGCCAGGAGACGGCCCAGGTAGTAGTTCAACGCATGATGTGGAATACCGGCCATTGGCGCACGCCCACTGCGACCGAAATTCTTGGTCGTGAGGGTGATGCGTGCGTCGCGCGCCACCATCTTGGCGTCGTCATCGAACGTCTCGTAGAAGTCGCCGAGGCGAAACAGGAGGATGGCGTCCGGATGCTCGCGCTTCAGGTCGAAGTACTGTTGACGCGACGGCACAAGATCGCTCGACGAACGTCGAGGCGCTTTGGCTCGAGTCCGCGAGCTGGCCTGGTTTTTCGCTCGATTGTCCCCCTCCATGGGCGCATTATACCGAGCAATAGCTTGGCGCCAACCGTCTGCAGGTGCCTGACAGACACATCGGGCGGCCGGGATGAACAGCAACCTCACGATGGACCAACCGTGTGTCGCCGACGAAATCTGGGAGTTGGCCATTCAAGTCTGGTCATAGTACTAACGTACTTGACACACGTTACCCCTTTGGTAGTCTGTCTCCAGCACCATATGCAGCATTTGAAGCGAATACTGACAGATGCCCAGACATTGAGTCCCGTTATCGTGTTGCGCAACGCGTGTGGAGGGCTGTATGGATCAACAGCGTTTTGATGAGCTCGTTCGGAATCTTGGCGCGAGCAATTCGCGGCGAACAGTCCTCAAGGGACTCCTTGCGGGTGCTGTAGGTGGCGCCATCAGCCTTGTTGGTGGCGGCGGCGCATTCGCTAAACAAGACGATTCCAAGAAAGACAAGAAGGACAACAAGGGACATTCAAAAAAACCTGATTGTTGTCCGGAATCGTTCCCGAGCCTGTGCGATCTGCAGTGTGTCGATACTGACACCGACCCGCGTAATTGTGGTGTTTGCGGCAACGACTGCGGCGCAAACGGCGCCTGCGTCAACGGAGTCTGCACGTGCACCGACGGAACGACGCAGTGCAACGGCACATGCGTCGATACCTCGAGTGACGCGAACAACTGCGGAGCCTGCGGGAATGTATGTGCGGCGGACCAAACCTGCCAAGGCGGTCAGTGCGTGTCAACCGGATGCACAGGTGGCCTCACTGACTGCAACGGAACCTGCGTGGATCTGATCTCCAACATGAACAACTGTGGCACTTGCGGGCATGCGTGTGGCGAATGCTTCCAGGCGTGCGCTGCATCGGCTTGTGTTCCATCCGCCGCTGGCACCACCTGCTCCGGTGGCACGTGCGATGGTAACGGCAACTGTGTCGGCAATCCGGGCTGTACGAACGGTGACGTTAGGGCTTGCCCTGGTGGGTTGAGCGTTGGAGTGTGCACGCCGGGTACTCAGACCTGCCAACTCGACGGTACTTGGGGGGAGTGCATTGGCCAAGTGGGGCCGCGGTCAGAAACGTGCAACGGTCTAGACGACGACTGCGATGGAGTCGTTGACAACGGTTTCGATCTACAGACTGATCCCAACAACTGCGGAGCATGCGGCCACGTTTGTGCCGCAAACGAATCGTGCGTGGGCGGTTCGTGTCTGGTGTGCGACGACGGCAATGTTTGCACAACTGATGAAATCGACCAGTCAACCGGAATCTGCGTTCACAATCCCGTTCTGAGCGGCACCACCTGCGAGGCCGACTCTTGTGTCCCTGGGGACATGTTGCAGAAGTGTCAATGCGACGGGAACGGGGGATGTTTCTGCTTCCAGCAAAGCTGCTTGCCATACAACTGCGTGGGTAACGCCTGCGCGACCAGCTGTGCCAGCGACTTTGAATGTGATGGAGGCCACTACTGCATAGTGGCGGATGGCGTCTGCGCGCCGAAGCGGCCGGCAGGTGCATCGTGCTCAGCGAACGATCAGTGCCTGTCCGGTACGTGCGCTGTTGACACCTGTACGTCGTAGTTTGCAACGCGGCGACCAGGATTACATAGACCTGGTCGCCGCGCATATCCAACGACTTGCGGTCGGTTCTGTGCCGCCGTGTCAGCCGGAGTCCGCGATTTCACAGCTTCCGGACTTCAATACGCGACGATCGCTTGAGTCGGACCCACGCATATCAATATAAGCTGACCGATTCGGATCGCTTTCGCCAGAGCTGTTCGAGCGCGGTCAGGTCGGCACGCACCTGCGCGTCGCTCGTTTCCGGCCTTACCTCGAGCACTTCGAGGATCTCGAGCTCGAACGAGCCAATGCCGAGACGTTCGATGTCGCTCTTCAACTGGTAGCCGAGCACGCCGGATGATCCGGTCGTTCGGGCGAACTCCATCTTGCTGCGCACACTGTCCAGATTGAGGCTCGATCCCAGCAGCGACTTGTCGTTCTGTTTGTTCACGATGCGGTAGACGCCAGCCTCGCGCCTGGTCTGCTTGTATTCCAAAGCGAGCTCTTTTCGCCTACTTCGATCGGTCATGGATCTCCTCCAGCTTGTTCCCAGCACGAATGACGCGCCTCGAGTGATCTATACTTCCATGCCGCACTATCGGAAATCAACACATAGTTCTGCGTGATAAAATCCTCTCTGAAAATAAGCGGAGAAACGGAATTGATGAGCAAGGTTAGTGAACGCGGACAAATCACGATCGATCGGGAATTGCGGAAACGGCTGGGCGTCGAGCCAGGCATGATCGCATACCAGCGCGTTGTTGACGGTCGGCTCGAGGTTGTTTTCCTGCCTGCTCCACATCGTCGATCGGTGGCGGGCGCGCTGGCCGAGGTTGGTAAGCGAGTTCCGCCGGTTCCGTATGACAAGCTCGACGAACTGGTTCAAGACGCGATTGCCGCCGAACTCAGGAGCGACGAACCCGAATATGAGTGACGGCGCGACATTGCGTGCAATCGATGCCAACGTAATTCTTCGCTATCTTCTTGAGGACGTGCCCCAGCAGTTCGCGGCTTCCCGGCGCTTGATTGAGTCTGGAGAGGCCCTCGGTCTCGCCTCAGTCGCGCTTGCTGAGGTCGCCTGGACGCTTTCCGGCCCGTATTACGGCGTCGAACGCAAGCGCGTCGCGGCCCTGCTGGCGGAAGTCGTGTCTCGAGAGAACATCGTGACTCTTGACTTCAACAAGGAAGAAGCGTTGGCCGCGTTACAGGCATGCGCGACCGATGATGCAGCTGCCTACTTCGGCGACGCGTTGATAGCTGCCTGCGCACGCAGCGCGGGGGCCGAGGAGATCTACTCCTTCGATCGGCGGTTCATCCGAGCTGGGATCGTGCCGATCAGCCCGGAATAAACGTCCTGCCTGGACAAAGCGGACCACGCTGCCGGGAAGATCATGACTCTTCCGGACCCGTGCTATACTCGCCCAGCGGTTTTTTCAGTCTGGTGGCTTGCGCGAATTGACCAACATTGCTGAATTCGAGGAGGTCGTGTGCTCGCGACGGTACTCACCTGCGCCGTTATCGGGCTAGACGGCGCGTTGGTCGAGGTCGAGGTCGACTCGGGCAACGGAAAGCCTGGAATGACCATCGTTGGACTGCCGGACGCCGCCGTGCAGGAATCGCGCGAGCGGGTACGCTCGGCCATTCGCAACTCCGGCGCCCGCTTTCCATATGGCCGCATCACCGTCAACCTGGCCCCGGCCGACATCCGCAAAGAAGGCCCAGCCTACGACCTGCCCATCGCGCTCGGCATCCTGATCGCTTCCGGGCAGCTCACGGCCGATATTGAGGACGCGCTCGTCATCGGTGAGCTCTCGCTGGACGGCAGCCTGCGCCACACCACTGGCATCCTACCTATGGTCGGTCTCGCCCAGGAACATGGACTGACCCGCGCATTTGTCCCCGCGGTCGATGCTGCTGAGGCCGCGCTGGTTGACGGCGTCGAGATCTTTGCGGTCGAGTCACTCGCTGACCTCGTCCGGCATCTAACCACCGAGGTCCCGCTCAGCCGGTTCGTCTCGTCGCCCAATGGCCGCGCAGATGATGAGCCACTCATCGGCGTCGACTTCAAGGACATTCGCGGTCAGGAGCACGTCAAACGCGGACTGGAGGTGGCCTCAGCCGGTGGCCACAATCTGCTGATGGCGGGCCCACCTGGCTCGGGTAAAACCTTGCTGGCGCGGGCGGTTCCGGGCATTATGCCCGCTCTCACTCGGGAAGAAGCGCTTGACGTCTCCCGCATCTACTCCGTGACGGGGCTCCTGCCGTCGGACCGACCGCTGCTGCAATCACGCCCATTCCGAGCGCCGCATCACACCATCAGCTATGCCGGTCTGGTCGGCGGCGGCACGTGGCCGCGTCCGGGCGAAATCACGTTGGCACACCGCGGCGTCCTCTTCCTCGACGAGCTTCCAGAATTCGGTCAACGCGTGCTCGAAGTGCTGCGTCAGCCGCTGGAAGATCGCATCGTCACCATCTCGCGCGCCACCGGTGCCATCACGTTTCCTGCCAACTTCATTCTTATTGGGGCCATGAATCCGTGTCCTTGTGGGTTCGCCGGAGATCCGGTCAAGCCCTGCACCTGCACTCCACAGTCGATCACGCGCTACCAGAAACGCATCTCCGGTCCGCTGATGGACCGCATCGACATCCACCTCGAAGTACCGCGCATTGAGTACGAGAAGCTGGCCGATCGGCGCGCGGGTGAGCCATCGTCAGCCGTGCGGTCTCGCGTCGAACGCGCGCGTGAGGTGCAGCGAACGCGGTTTGCCGAGCGATCCGTGCGTCTCAACAGCGACATGGGTCCCGCCGACGTGCGTGAGTTCTGCGTGCTCGATTCCACCGGCGAGCAGCTGATGCGGGCCGCCATGCGCCAATTGCAGCTCTCTGCTCGTGCCTACCACCGCGTGCTGAAGCTGTCCCGCACCATCGCCGACCTTGCGGGAGAACCGAACATCACGCCACCTCACCTCGCTGAAGCCCTGCAGTACCGACCAAGAGAGGTTGCATAGACTTGGCCTCGTTCGTGAAAATGGATCTCGCAAACCGGAGAACGACGACATGCATGCGAACGACATGATGACGATGGAGAAATTGCAGGCTCGCCGTGAGGAGATTCTGCGAATCGCCCGGAATCACGGTGCACGAGATGTTCGCGTGTTCGGGTCCGTGGCGGTCAACGAGGCAAGTGCTGACAGCGACGTTGATTTCCTGGTGGAGATGGAACCAGGACGAAACGTGCTCGACGTAAGTGAACTCATCTTGGATTTACAGGATGCGCTCGGTCGAGACGTCGATGTCATCGTCCTTCGCGGTCCATCAGAGTCAAGCGAGCGTATTCAACGTGAGGCAGTTCCACTTTGACGGCAGACCGCGACCGACGGCACTTGATCTACATTCGAGATTCGATCGAATTAATTCGGATGCGCACGTCCGGCGGCCGGAGCGAGTTCGAGCAGGATGTGGACATTCAGGACGCTGTCCTCTGGCGACTTGAGACGTTAGCCGAGGCAACAGGGAAATTATCGGACGGACTCAAACGCCGCCATCCCAATATTCGATGGGATGCCGTTCGAGGATTTCGAAACATTGCCGCCCATGGCTATCTCGATCTCAATCTAGACCTTGTATGGGAAATCATTGCAGTGCATCTCTCCGACCTCAAGGCCACAGCTGATCAAGAACTTGACGCTGAGCACGATTAACAGACTGAAGAGGTTCGGAGATTCCTATTATCCTCGCGACACGCCGGTCAATATTGAGGTCAGCACCATCGCCGACCTTGCCGGAGAACCGAACATCACGCCACCTCACCTCGCGGAGGCCCTGCAGTACCGACCAAGGGAAAATCAGTAGGCCGGCGGCCATCCGCGTGAATAACACTGCTTCTGACTCTATCCCACCTTGAGGAGCAATCAATGAGTGCAATTTGGAGAAATAACGGCTCAGGTTGGAATTTGCTGGCGCCAACTGGATTCCCAAACGAGGCCGCTTTGCACTCACTCGTCGAAGAGGCTCCCCAAGTGCTGCCTCTCGCTGGCTCACCAAACTTGGTCATAGTTGGACGTGAAGTGCTTCTGGGGAGCGGCTACGCGGACCTGATTGGTGTCGAGCCAAACGGGCGGGTCGTCGTAATCGAGGTCAAGCTTGCTAAGAACAGCGAAGCACGACGCGCGGTGGTCGCGCAGATTCTGACGTACGCTTCTTACTTACATGGTCTTGATGCTAGTGACCTGGAAACGACCATACTCGGAAGCCATCTCCAGACCCGAAATTACATGAACCTTGCAGACGCAGTTCAGTCCAACGATCAGCAGGGATCGTTTGACTACGAACAGTTTCACGCCGGCCTGAAGAACAGTCTGAACGAAGGTCGATTTCGGTTGGTGATGGTACTTGATGATGCTCCCGAAGAACTTGTTCACCTATCAGGCTACCTCCAGCTTATCTCCGACAGAATCTTGATCGACCTCGTTCGAGTGTCGTCATATGAAATCCACGGCTCGCGGGTTCTTGTTCCACAGCGTGTTGATGCCGAAAATCCGCAACTGAAATCCGGCTCACCTCCTCCTCTGAGACCGGTTCAGGGTCAGTATTCGCCAGGATCAGAGCTTTTTGAGAAAGCAATCGGCAGCGCTCCAGCAGAAGACAGAGCGAACCTCAATCGACTAGCCCAATGGGCAAAGTCTCTTGAGCAGGAGGGACTGGTCTCGCTTGGCACGTTTCGCGGCACGAGCGGGCGTCTGACGCTCCTCCCTCGACTAAGCGTTGGCAATGCCGGACTCGTCACTATTGCAACCGATAGCGGTGGCTGTCTGTGGACATGGAGGAGCGTGTTCAACAAACGCGCACCACAGTCTGTCGAAACTATCGAACGGCTCCTCCAACCCAAGCCGCTCAGTCAGGGGGCAGTCATCAAGGATGTCACCGACGAGCTTTTGGCAGCGCTGACTGGCGCTTATCGCGAAGCCGCCCAGGGAAACTCTTGATGTGCATCCGGTTTCCCGATATGGTCCTCGGACGTGCACGACGTCTTCATCTTGCGCAGGTCACGAAATCGAGGCGTTCGCCGCATCCTCGGCATTCTCGCGCTCGGTCAGGCTCCTTTGATCCATGTCACGATATGGGCTGGAGCCGCGAAGGCGACGCTACCGTCGTCGATTACGAACGGCTGCATCTCCCGTTCCGCATGTTCCTGGAGCCGCGAGAACTGCTCGTCGTCTAGTACGTCCGCCAGCGTCCACCCCTTGATGTCAGTGAAGACCCAGGAACGAATCGATGGGAACCGCGCGGTCCCGATCATGGTGTGGGTTGTGACGTCGGGCATCCCCGCCTGTGAGAAGAGCGAACGCACATCGGCAAGATCCCCAAGACTGTATGGAGCGCTGAGAGAGGTAGCGGCTTCCTCGCCGAATAGGCGCCGAAGCAAGTCCGACATGGATGAGTAGCCTGTCGTCTCCTCGATAGAGCCCCAAACCGCGACCGCCACGCGTCCATTGGGACGAACGACGCGTCTCATCTCTCCGAGTGCGGAAACCTGGTCGTCGAAAAACATCAATGCGAACTGAGACACGACAGCGTCGAATTCAGCATCCGCGAACGGCAACGACTCGGCTCGTCCCTGTCGCCACGTGATTGCCGGTCCCTTTCTTTCGGCCACCGCAAGCATTCCCGGGTTTACGTCAAGTCCAATCACCACACCGTCCACGCCGACGCGTTCAGCCGCGGTTCGCGCCAGCACACCAGTCCCACAGGCGACGTCGAGCACGCGGTTTCCGGGACGAATCGACGCCGCATCGATGACGCGCTCGGTCCACTCCTGGAACAGCGCCGGTACGAAAAACTCCTCGTAGATTTCAGCCGCGTTGCTGGTTATCTGTCCCGTCTCGTTTGCACTCATCGAACGCCTCCACCCTATCCGCGCCGGATGAACAGTCCAATACCTGTGACCAGCGTAGACAGTCAGCCGTGGACGGGCATCAGCTATGTGGGCCAGGCTCGTGCGTCCGTGCATGGCCGAAATCGGCCAGACGCTGCATTGATGGAGAAACGACTGTCGGGGTTAGATCAGGCCGAGGCGCGCGGCCTTGGAGACTGCCGCGGATCGTGACGGGACATCAAGCTTCGCGCGAACGTTGCCCAGATGCCGGTGGACTGTGTGGACGCTCAACTCAAGATGCGCGGCGATTTCCCTGTCGGTAAACCCGTCCGCCACCAGCCGAAGGACCTGGCGCTCGCGCTGAGTCAAACTGTCTGAATCGATCGATCCGTTTGTTGACTTGGAACAAGTACCCTCACGCCCTTCGAGCAGATGTCGTGCCCGTTGCGCTTCAGTGCTTGCACCAAGGTCGCGCAACGTCACCCACGCACGCCGCGCCTCTTCCCGAGCCGATTCGTGCCGGCCCAGCGTCGTGAGGACGGCGGATAGCTCAAGACGCGCCAGGCCCAGCTCGTAGGGCGCACCACTCGCAGCGAAGACGTCGACGGCGTCCTCGAATCGTCGACGGGCATCCTCGAGGTCCCCAGACGTCGCCGCCAGCATTCCCTGGGCGTACCGCGCGGCGGCGACAATTGCCGGAGAAGTCAACTTAAGATCGAGATCCTCCAACGACGGGTAGGCGTCGCATGGCGAGTTGTCTCCATCTCCGAGCGCTGCTCTCGCCCTCGTGAGCATGATCATTCCGGAAGCGCGCTCAAAGTGATCCGCCGGCCCGAGCGTTCGCATGAATCGATCGGTGAGATCGATAGCTCGCAGTGGATCCGACTGCTCAATCGCCAACCGCGCGCGACCGAGGAGGACGTATTCGCGAGCCAGCCACCGCAGAGGCTGACCATCAACTTGTTTGAAGAGCGCTTCAGCTTCTTCCAGGCGGCCCTGCCGCCGGCGAAGCTCGGCCAATCGCACCACACCGTCCGCTGTCATCGCCGGATGGCTCTCAGCCAGCTCAGCGATGGCGTCGGTCAACACCGCTTCTGCTTCGTCCCACCTGCCTCGACCAATCAGGACGCCCGCGTAATGAGTCGTGCAGAGCGAGAAGAGGAGTCGATATGACCAGCGAGCCGACACCTGTTTGATCATGTCGCACCACTGCGCCGCGCGAGCATAATCCTGAACGCGTTCGCAGGCCATGATTAGGTAGCAGCAGATGGTGCCAATGGCATCCAGATCATGGAGGTCCCCGGCGACCGCCGTGGTTGCTGCCTCGTCGAGGTATCGCATGCCCTCTTCGACTTCGCCGTCGTACACCATGGCGAGCCCTTCGAGGGCCAAGGCGAACATCTGCCAGTCAAGTTGGTCAATGGAGCGCGACAGCTCAAACGCTCGCCTGCTGAGATCGCGCGCTCGACCTGTGTCCTGTTTAACGGAGAGCGCGATATGTCCTTCCCAAAGCAGGACCATAGCGTGCTCGGGCGCCAGCGGCTGGCCCTCTAACAGGCGGTGGGCCCGTCGTAGCCAGCCACTGGCAATGGCGGGTTCGTTGCGGAAGGAGCAATAGTCAATGGCGTGAAACGCGGCTACTCGTGCCGCTCCAAGCCGGTCATCGGCCTCGCGATAGATCCGATACGCGCGACGGCGTGCCGGGAGCGCGGTTCCGGCGTCGTTCTGCCACCAGGCCGCAATCGCAACGCCCTCCCAGGCCTCACCCGTCTCCTCAATTTCGAGGGAGTCCTCGAACCAGGCTCGTGCGACCTCCCATGCGCCGCGCGCGAGCGCCTGGTGTGCGATTTCGAGGTGGTTGACAGTCTCAGACTTGGAGCAAGCGCTCATCTCCGGTGACCTCTGCGTGGTCGGTATCCATGACGCTCTCAGGAATGACGACGAAAACACGGAAAGAGACACACGGTAGTATCAGGTCGTTCGACTTACCATCCCAGCCTACACGAGGCGGAATCCAGTGTCCATCAAACGCTTGATCGCAACCGTGAGGGCGTTCACTCCCGCACGGAGAACTCGCACCAGAGCGGATGGTGGTCCGAGATGCGCCAGGAGAGCTCGACGTGGTCCATGCCAGGGAAGACGTGCGGCACGAAGTCGAAATTCCCGCCATTGCCCGTGTAGATCAACGAGAGCTCGGGGCCGCCGTCTTCTCCGTGGAACCAGGCGATCTGATCGTAGTAGTGCTTCGTTTCCGGCTTATCGAAGATGGTGCGTGGCAGTCCCTCGAGCTCCGGCGGTGGTTTCAGGCCGCGTGACGTGAATGCCTGATAGAGGGGGTCGTCCTTGCGGTCGATGTTGAAGTCACCCAGCGCGATCAGGTTGTGATCCCAGGAGTGCAGGTCGGTGGCCCAATTCAACATCCAGTCCGCGATGGCTTGAAGCTCCCCGACGCGGTCTTGTGCCTGACTGCCGTAGATCACGTGCAGCGTGACCAGTATGAATGTCTTGCCGGAGGCGAGGAAGCTGACAGCATAGGGCGTTCGGGCGAACTGCCGCTCATACGCATGTTCGCCGATTGTGACCCCATCAGATGATTGAGGTTCGACCAGCTCGCAGGCGAGCCCCGACGGCTTCAATCGGCGCGTATCGAAGACGAAGGCGAGGCGCTCGTCGTTCCCGGCGCTGCCACGTGTGACATCCGTCAGGATCATGCCCCAGTGGGGATCGATGGCGTTGAGCTCCTTGAGCATGTGCCGCAAGGCTTTCAGATCCCCTTTGACTTCCTGGATGGCGATGACATCGAAGCGCGAAACGATCTCAGCAATCGCGCGCAGCGCGTGCAGATCACGTTTGGGAGAATCGTTCGCTTCGGCGGCCCATTTCTCAGTGAGCCCACCAAAAGCGCGAAGGTTCCAGGTGGCAATCAGCAGATTGTTGTCGAGCGCGCGTGCGGGAATATGCTCGTCCAGCGCAACGCGCAACGCTTCGAGCTCCTGTGCGACATCGGCGGGAGGGTTGTCAGTGATCGCTGGCATGGATGACCTCCTCGGAGTGAAGCAAACCAACGTTGAAGAGGGCAGACCACCGAGTCTGGGATTGACGGGACGACTTGCACTTTTGGCCATTGATTTGGCCATACGCACCACGAATTGTGACTGTGGTTTCCAAATTCATCCTAAAGAACCGAATCCGGGCTGTCTATGACCGAAATGTCTTACCCACAGCGGACCTAGCCGCTCGCGACGAGATCGCCGCGACGCATCAGGGCGGTGCCCGCGCCGTCAAGACTGGCGCTGGTCCCAACGGTGTACTTGGTGATATCCGCGTGATGCGTCGACCACACACTCGTGCGTGGCTAATCCAACTCCCAAAGTTCAAACTCAGCTCGTCGCGATCATCCGGAGCAATCCACGAGCGAAGGAGAAATGTATGCGCGACCAAGTACGCCAACGTCGTGATCGGACCCCGGAGGAGTCGACGCTGACTCCGGTAGGCACTCTGACAGCGGCAGAACCAGAAACCGAGTTCGGTGAGATATCGCAATCTCAAGGACAGACTCTGTCGCCCGACACACGCGACAAGATGGAGCCTCTGTTCGGGCACAACCTTTCGAGCATCCGTATTCATGCTGATCCAGGCGCAGCTTCAGCGGCACGATCGATCGACGCGCGAGCCTACACGGTCGGATCAGACATCTATTTCGATGACGGCCAGTACGCACCGGAGACTCCGCGGGGTGATCAACTTCTCGCCCACGAGATCGCACACACGGTGCAGCAGGGCAAATCGGGTACTGCGGGACGAAACGCGGACGGGGCGCCTCGAATATCACGGTCTGGAGACCCGCACGAGCAGGAGGCACGCGACGCCGCGTCACTGATAAGCCAGGGTCGACCAGTTGACTCGCATCTCCTCTCACCGGTCGAAACGAACGGCGTTGCAGTTCAACGGGACGGCACAATCGACTTAGGCGATATTGACGCGCCGCCGGCTGGCCCAACTGCGCCTGCCCAGCAACCCGCACCACTTCAGCCAAAGAGCTACGATCCTCCGACCGCGCTTCTGTTGGGTCGCATGCCATTGGACGCACAAATTGTGGATATCGATACCAAACCGCTTGCCACTGCGATATTCGAGGGCACTCATTGGATCGGCAATGCGATCAATGACTTGGCTTGGAGCGGTAGAACTGTCCTGGCAGACATCTGCTCCCCAAGTTATTGGTCGGGAAGCAATCTCATCGATGCGACGGGCGGCCGTGGGCACAAGTACACGCTGCCGGTCCGAGAGGAGAGCTACCCAGGCGGTTTCTTGTATTCTTCGCTCGAGATCAATGCAACCATTGAGAACGTGAAGATGGAGTCAGCGGATGGAGTTGGTATCTCGCAACAGAGCAGCGGCGGAGCGGCGATATCGACCGGGGGAACATCCTCAACGTCGACAACGACGGGAGCAGAATTCGGAGCCGGTGGCGACAAAGGCGAACCAAGCGGAAAGGTCTCAGCTTCGTCAACTCAAGGCAACCAATTGGGGGTAGGAACTACTCGTAGCAGCTCGCTGCAAAGCGGGACGGCCACCACGCCCGGGGTCCGATTCTCATTTGACATTAGGTGGGATGTCACCGTCAGGCAGGACTTCCAAGTGGGAACTTGGACGACGATCCTGTCTGTCGGCGGTGCGAACATTGGACACGCAATAGCTGACGACAAGGTGCAAAAGCCCAAAGCAAATGGCGCTGATCCTGTCAGCAAGTTCAATGTCGTGCGATTTCCTCAGGTGCGGTGCACGCCGGTCTTTTGACCCTACGGCAGTGACACGACACCCGCAGTCGAAAATTATCGCTGGCCCTCGCAGCCCGATGGGTCCTCCGGGGCCGGTTGGCGTGCGGCACGTCCTCGTATCTCACCCCACCGCCTGACGGTCAGATTTTTGCGTTCATACTGTACAGGTTGACCGGTGACGCCTGGACGGGAGCGCGAAAAATGCATCAATGGCTCGTCGAGGTCTTCTCCTATCCCAGCCTCTCAACCACTGTTGGAATCGTAGCCAAGACAACCGCCATCTATCTCTTCTTGGTTATCGGCATTCGACTACTCGGCACCCGCGAACTGGGCGAAATGACGATCTACGACTTCGTGCTGGTGGTCGTCATCTCGAACGCCGTGCAGAACGCGCTCGTCGGTGGTGACACCACGTTGTTCGGAGGCATCGTCTCCGCCCTCACCATGCTGGTAATCAATCGCCTCTTCACGGTCTTCATGACGCGATACGCCTGGTTTGAGAAAGCAATGGTGGGGGAGCCAGTGGTGCTGGTCAATGACGGCCGCATTCAGTGGGACCGCATGCGGCGCGAAGGGGTCGACAAAGACACGTTGATGGCGGGGCTCCGCGAACATGGCGTCATCGACCTTCCGGACGTAAGGCTGGCGGTACTCGAGATCGACGGCACAATCAGCGTCGTTCCTGCGAGTTCGACTATCCACCGCACACGACGTCCACTTCGCGGAATACGAGCCGTATAGGGATTGAGCGGAAGGATCGAGATGGGTGTAACCGGCGTTGGCGTACCAGAGCTTCTCGCGTTGGGAGTGAGAACG
The DNA here is from genome assembly GCA_963815715.1 of uncultured Chloroflexia bacterium. Taxonomy (GTDB): domain Bacteria; phylum Chloroflexota; class Chloroflexia; order Thermomicrobiales; family Thermomicrobiaceae; genus CALAGB01. The sequence continues at coordinate 30,350 of CAWFHU010000006.1, forward strand.
CTCATCGTACTGGTCGTTCTCGTTGTGGCGATGCGGTTGCTGGGGAAGCGACAATCCGGTGAGATGCGTACCATCGACATTCTCGTTATCCTCATCATCGCCAGCAGCGCTCAGAGTTCGATGACCAAGAATGACGGACACATCACCGTCTCGCTCATCTCTGCTGGAGTCCTGGTCCTGGCGGGTTGGCTCAGCGGTGTGGTTTTGCAGCGCAGTCCTTCGCTGGAACGGCGGCTCTTTGGTTCGCCAACGGTGCTGGCACACCATGGTCGGTTGGTCGCGACAAACATGCGCCGCGAAGGGATTACGGAACAGGATCTGATGCTCGCCGCGCGCAGACAGGGACTCGCGGACATCAGCGATGCACGCATCGCGATTCTCGAAATGGACGGGTCGATCAGCGTGCTGCGTGGGCACCCGTCGAGCAAGAAGTAACCGCCAATGACGACTGAAATCATCGCCTCACTCGTCTCGATCGCGCAGTCATTTGTTCTCTTCGTGTTTCTTGTGCTGGCGCTCAGGATGCTCGGTCGCCGCACCATGGCACAGCTCACGCTCATCGGCTATTTGATCATCGCGCTGTTGGGGAGTGCGGTGGAGTCAGCGCTCTACGCTGGTAGCGGCGCCTTCGCGCCCGGCGTGGCTTCTGTCGTGACCATCTTTGCAGCCGATACGGGGCTCTCGTGGCTCATCCGGAAATCGGAACGCGTGCGGCGCTTTCTGGTCAACTCGCCCATGGTCCTCGTGCATGACGGGCAGGTCGTTCGCGATGAACTGCGACACAGCCGCCTGACGATGGCGGACCTCATGGAGGCGATACGGGTGCATGGACTGGCGACACTCGATGACGTGAAATATGCGGTGCTCGAGGTCGACGGCAGCATCGCCGTGATCGAGCAAGATTGAACGCCCTTGTCAACGTCCGAAGCGCCCGCGGATTAGGAAGGGCCCGATTTCTGTTGTCAGTTCTAAGGGACAATCCCGAAAGGAGTTTGAAGATATGGATACATATGAGGCGGTACGCACGCTTCTGGCGGTGCGCAGCTATCAGGACAAGCCGGTTCCAGATGACGTGGTCAAGAAGATCGTTGACGCGGCGCATCTGACGGCCAGCTCGCAGAACGGCCAGCCATGGCACTTCGTGGTGGTTCGTGACGGAGAAACGCTCCAGAAGCTCGGTGAGCTGGCGCGAACAGGTCCATACACCGCGCAGGCACCGCTTGCGGTCGTCGTCGCCGTCAAGAAGGACTCCCGCTTTGGTGTCTCCGATGGCAGCCGGGCGATTCAATCGATGATGCTGACCGCATGGTCGGAGGGTGTCGGGTCTAATTGGGTCGGCTTCCGTGGACTGGATGCGGTGAAGGACCTGCTCAGCATTCCGGATGAGTACGAGATTCTCGCCATCGTTCCGTTCGGCTACGCCACGGCGGACATCGGCCGTGGAAAGAAGAAGCGCAAGCCGTTGGGAGAAATCGTCAGCAGCGAAAGCTTTGGCCAACCGCTCTCTCGATAGTCGGTGCCGTGCGGCGTGTGCTGAGCGATGTTTCCCGCGCCTCGATCTCTCAATCCCGTGCCGGTCCGATTGCATTACGCTTGCACCGGGCGCGACGATAGGTTGAGGATCACGAACGCTGAGGATTGATAGGGGGATGAATGACGCACACGCCCGACATCGAGCGACCAGCCCGAGAGATCGTCGAACGACTCAAAAACATCGGCAGCGCCACCGCGACCGGCGTGCTGAACAAGCTTGGAATCCGCGACTCATTCATTGAGGGACCAGTCTGCATGACTCCCGGAATGGCGGTCGCAGGCCCGGCGCTAACTCTACAGTTCATGCCGCTGCGCGAAGACGTCTATGGAGCAGACGAATACGGGGACCCCGAGCTTCAGCTGCACCGACACGTCCTCTATCACACGCAGCCTGGCGACGTGGTGGTGGTCGACGCGCGCGGAGACATGGGGAGCGGCGTATTCGGTGAGATGATGCTCACATACTTCAAAGGGCGGGGCGGAGCAGGCGTGGTCATCGACGGCACCATCCGCGACTTTCCAAAGGCACGCGATCTTGGGCTCGGCCTCTGGTTACGAGGCGTCACTCCGAACTTTCATACGCAGGTGCGTATCTTCCCGTTCGCGGTCAACGTTCCGATCGCCTGCGGTGGTCGGCTGGTGATGCCGGGCGACATCATCATCGCCGACGAGGACGGCGCCGTGGTCGTACCGAAAGGTATGGTGGCCGAAGTTGCCGATGCGGCCAACGAGCACGCCGAATGGGAGGAGTTCTCACGGCTGCGCCTCTCTCAAGGAGGCGACCTGCGTGTCTACTACCCGCTCTCAGACGCCGCACGTCCTGAGTACGAAGCCTGGCGCAAACAGCAGTAGCGCGGGGCCGGTCAGGCTACCCACAACCAGCTCAGGAGCCATCGATACGCGATTGGTCGAGAGGTCGTTCTATTCCGACGAATCAGGGATAATCAGCGCAAATCAGCGCATACCTGATGGGATTTCATGACCGACTCCCAACCATCGTCGCGTCCGAAGGCTGGCGAACGCTCGCGCCTCGTGGTGCTCAAATACCGGGACTTTCGCCTGCTCTGGGGCGGCGAGCTCCTCTCTATGATCGGCACCCAGATGCAACTCTTCGCCGTCAACTGGCAGGTGCTGCAGCTGCTGCGTCATCGCACCTACTCACTCTCGTTGGCAGGTGCGCACCTGTCGATGAAGGCAGATGCACTGGGGCTGGGAGCACTTGGGCTGGTTCGCGTGGTGCCGATCCTCCTGCTGGCGATGTTCGGCGGAGCCCTGGCTGACGCGCACGATCGCCGCAAAGTCATCACGCTGGCACAAGCGGCCGCCGCCGTGAACGCCGCGCTACTGGCGATACTGTCCTTCAGCGGCCATGCGGGTCTCGCCGCCCTCTACGGTCTCTCCGCCATCGGCGTCTCGACCTCCGTCTTCGCTCAACCGGCGCAGCAGGCGTTGGTGCCGCCGCTCGTCGCGCGCGGGCACCTGAGCAATGCCTACAGCCTGTACGCGCTCATCTGGCAAGCCGGATCGCTGATTGGGCCACCGCTGGCCGGCCTGATCATCGCGCAAGCGGGATTCGGCATGATCTACGCCATCGACGCGGCCTCGTTCGTCGCCATCGTGGTGGCCGTGCGCGCCATTCGCTATCGAGCCGACAGCGTGGAACGTCAGCGCCCAGATCACTTGACGGCCATGCGTGAGGGCTGGCGCTTCGCACGAGGCACCACGCTCGTCTGGCAAACGCTGCTGATCGACTTGTACGCGACCTTCTTTGCCTCGGCGCGAGCCATGGTGCCGTTGATCGCCGCCAACGTTCTGCACGTCGGCGTGCGCGGCTACGGCCTGCTGGCGTCGGCTCAGCCGATCGGTGCGTCCATCGCCGGAGTTGTGTTGACGCTGCGCCGCGACATGCAGCGTCAGGGGACGATTCTGTTCGCCAGCGTCGCGATCTATGGTCTCGCCTGGGGATTCTTCGGTCTGGCAGGAGTCTTCGTGCTGGCCTACGTGCTCTACAGCATTACCGGAGCGGCCGACACCATCTCGTACGTGATCCGCACCACCATTCGACAGTCACTCACGCCAGACGCGATTCGTGGACGTGTCGCAGGCATCCATATGGCATTGGGAGAAGCCGGTCCAGCACTCGGCGAGCTCGAATCGGGTCTGATCGCCTCAGTCTTCAGCGCCTCCGTAGCCATCGCGTCCGGTGGCCTGGCTACCTTCGGTCTGACCATCTGGGCCACAATCCGCTGGCGCGAGCTGCGCGGCTATCGGCCGGATCAACACCAAACGGCGTTCGCGGAGGATGGAATTCGCCTCGAAGCAGCGCCCGACTGACGCGCCCTCAGCGATTAACCTCGACCAGCAGCACCCAGACATTGGCGATCGCCGCCACTGTGAAACGACGGCCAGCGGAATCAGTCGTTCCAGCTTCCGTGCTCGGCGATGTACCAGTCAACGGTGCCCCGCAATCCATCGACGAAATCGATCTGTGCTTCGAACCCGAAGGCTCGCTTCGCACGGGAGGTGTCGAGGCGGCGGCGCGGCTGTCCATCGGGCCGCGAGCGGTCCCAGACGATCGCTCCTTCGTACCCAACGATGCCGGCAATGGATTCGGCCAGTTCACGGATGCTGATCTCCCGTCCGGTGCCGAGATTCACCGGCTCGGCACCGCCGTAGCGCTCAGCAGCGAACACGATTCCACGAGCGGCGTCCTCGACGTGCAGAAACTCGCGCGTGGCCTTGCCGCTACCCCAAACTTCAACACTCCGGTCGCCCCGTTCTCTCGCGTGCCGAAACTTGCGAATCAGCGCCGGTATGACGTGCGAGCGTGACGGATCGACGTGATCGCCCGGACCGTAGAGGTTGGCTGGGAGGAGATAGATGGCGTTGAATCCATACTGGCGGCGATAGGCTTGCGCCTGAACCAGGAGCATCTTCTTCGCCAGCCCGTAGGCGGCATTGGTCGCCTCCGGATAGCCATCCCAGAGGTCATCCTCACGGAACGGAACCGGAGTCTCCTTCGGATATGCGCAGACCGTCCCGACGGCGACGAACTTCGCGACGCCGGCAAGTCGCGCCTCCTCCATGAGCTGGATACCCATGATCGCATTGTCGAAGAAGAGCTCGCCTGGACGCTCCAGATTAAGCCCGATGCCACCCACACGCGCGGCGAGGTGGATCACGATCTCTGCGCCGTTTACCGCTCGACGCGCCGCTGCTCGATCGCGCAGGTCCAGCTCGGTCGACTTCGGTGCCGACACACCCGTGTAGCCGCGACGAGTGAGCTCGGCCACCACGTGCCGCCCGAGGAAACCGTTCCCACCCGTCACCAGAATGCGCGAGCTGGAATCCATTTGCGGTCTCGCCTCTCTGTCGTTTGTCAGTACGGCTTCACAAGAACCGTTTGTTCAAGGAGCCACAGTATGCAATAATCCTCGTCCCCAAATTGGCGGTGGGTCAGGAACGCGCGAGGCGAGGAGCGCGATGGAGTCGTCGATCGGCAAACGCATCATCATCATCGGCAGCTCGAACGCGGGCAAGAGCACGCTGGCCGAGCGGCTGGCGGCACGCCTCAACGCCTCCTACATCGAGCTCGACGCCCTGCACTGGGAACCGAACTGGACCGAAGCAAAGCCCGAGATATTCCGCCAACGAGTGCGTCAGGCGATCGCGGCCGAGTCCTGGGTGATCGCCGGCAACTACTCGAAGCAGGTCGATTTGAGCTGGCCACTAGCCGACACGATTGTCTGGCTCGATTTGCCGCTCAATCTCGTGTTGCGGCGCTGTATCGCTCGCTCGTGGCGTCGCTATCGAGACCAGCAGGAGCTGTGGAACGGCAATCGTGAGAATTTCTGGGAGCACCTGATGTTCTGGAACGAGGACAAATCCCTGATCACCTTCACGATCAGGCACCATCGCTCTCGTCGAAAGCGCTTTCACGCCGCGCTCAACGACCCGCAATGGTCGCACATCAACTTCGTGCATCTACGCTCGGTCGATGAAGTTGAAGCCTGGGTTGATCAGGCTCAATCATTTCCCTCTTGACACCCAACAAGCGTCGTCTAATGTTCTGAAATACGCAGAGACGTGGCGGCTCATTTCCAGAACGGAGCAATGTCATGCCGATGTTTATCGCGCTAGGTCACATCAGTGACTCCGCGGCGAAGGACATGAAAAGCTTTCTCGCCGGGCTCGAACAGAACATGGCGAACGCGCAGTCACTCGGGATCAAGCTTCATGGTTGGTATATGACACAGGGAAACTACGATTTCGTCGTGGTGGCGGAAGCGCCTTCATCCGAAATCATGCTGAGCCAGAATTTCGCAGTGGCGGCATCAGGACTCTCCAGAACCGAAACCATGCGCGCGTATACCGTCGCCGAGGTGCGAGAACTCCTACAATAGACGGAACCGACCCACTCTACATCTCGATCGCCGCGTCTCTGCATGAATGTTCGAAGCAAATAGCACCATGTTGTCTCGCAGCCGCTTTGACCGCGGATTTAATCGCAAGGGTCGACAGACTACCCGCCGTCGTGTGACCTGCGTTGATGACCTATCGTATGGTGGCAGCGTTCTCCGAGTGTTCACCGCTGGGACATCGGCACAAGCTTTCCGATTTCCATCACGCCACAGAATCACGGTCAGCCGACTACGGCTCGAAGGAGGTATCCCGGATGACGACACAGGCGCAACCGGCCACCCGACACCCGCTCGACCCGCTCACCGCAGAGGAGATCGAGCTGGCATCTCGAATCGTGCGAAATGACGAGCATTTGCACGGCCCGGTCCGGTTTATCTCGGTCACCCTTCAAGAGCCTCCGAAAGAGGATGTTCTCTCATTCAATGAGTCCACAGCCGTTGGCCGCGAAGCCTTTATCATTCTGCTCGACCTCACCGACGGAAAAACCTACGAGAGCCTCATCTCCCTCGCCGATGAGACGGTCAAGTCGTGGAGACACATTCCGGGGGTCCAGCCCTCGATCACCTTCGAGGAATTCTTCGAGTGCGAGCGCATCGTGAAGGCCGATCCCGATTTTCAGGCGGCGCTTCGTCAAACGCGGCATTACGGACTTGGATCGGGTGATCGTCGACCCGTGGTCGGCTGGCTACTATGGCGACGAGTCGGAGCGCGGTCAGCGTCTGCTGCGGGCCCTCACCTGGGTGCGTCGCGTTGCCACCGGCAACGGCTACGCTCATCCGATCGAAAACGTCATTGCGATCGTCGATCTGCTGGGTATGAAGGTGGTGCGGATCGAGGACCACGGCGTGATTCCAGTGCCGGCCACGGTCGGGGAGTTCGACGCGGACAAGGTTGGTCCCATGCGTGGCGACGTCAAGCCGATCGAGATCCACCAGCCCGAAGGAACCAGCTTCAGCGTGTGCGGCAATGAAGTGCGCTGGCAGAAGTGGAGCTTCCGTGTCGGCTTCAACGCCCGTGAGGGGCTCATCTTGCACACGGTCGGATACGAAGACAAGGGGCGGGTGCGCTCAGTCCTCTATCGGGGGTCGCTGGCGGAGATGGTCGTTCCGTATGGCGATCCGTCGCCAACTCAATGGCGCAAGAACGCCTTCGACGCCGGAGAATACAACATCGGGTCGCTGGCGAACTCTCTGGAACTCGGGTGCGATTGCCTCGGCGAGATCTACTACTTCGACGCCGTCTTCGCCGACGGCAGCGGCGCGCCGGTCACACTGAAGAACGCTATCTGTATGCACGAAGAGGACTTCGGCATTTTGTGGAAGCACGTCGATTTCCGCACCGGCAACGTTGAAGTGCGTCGCTCGCGACGTCTCGTCGTCTCCTTCATCTCGACGGTCGGCAATTACGACTACGGCTTCTTCTGGTACTTCTACCAGGACGGGAACATCGAGTTCGAGGTCAAGCTCACTGGCATCATCTCGACCGGAACGCTGCCAAACCCGGAGCCCTACGCATTCGGACAGCGTCTGACGCCGGACGGACTCTACGGCCCAATCCACCAGCATTTCTTCAGCGTGCGGCTGGATCTGGACGTTGACGGTCCGCTCAATTCGGTCTACGAGGTCCACACCGAAGCCGTTCCACCGGGGCCTGAGAACCCGCACGGCAACGCCTTCCGCACCAAATCGACCAGGCTACGCTCCGAATCTGAAGCGCAGCAGATGACCGATCCACTTGTCGGCCGATATTGGCGCGTGGAGAACCCCGATGTGCGCAACGCCGTCGACGAGCCGGTCGCCTACAAGCTGATGCCGAAAAACAACGTGCAGTCCTTCTCGCAGCCGGACGCCAGCATCACGTCGCGAGCCGCCTTCATCACCAAGCACCTCTGGGTGACGCCATATCGCGACGACGAGCGTTATCCGGCCGGGGACTACCCGAACCAGCATCCAGGCGGGTCAGGACTGCCAGAATGGACGAAGGCCAACCGCTCGATCGAGCAGACCGACGTGGTCGTCTGGTACACGCTCGGCTCGCTGCACCCGGTCCGGCTCGAGGACTGGCCAGTCATGCCGGTGCAGTACGCCGGGTTCATGTTGCAGCCGTTCGGCTTCTTCGACGCCAATCCAGCGCTGGACGTCCCGCCGACGCATGGGCATGGAGCAAATGGGCATTGTGATTAGTTGACCGCGTTGCGACATTACGTGGAGGCGGGACCTGTGCCCGCCTAGGGCCGTAGAGCGTCGAAAGCGTGGCCATCCAACTAACGACGGTGCCCGGCGTTCAACCTGGGTTGAATAGTTGTTGACAAATCCTGTTGGCAATCACCCGACGTTCACGCTGGGCTGAAGCCGCAGCGCTGAACTGAACAAAGCCCGCTCAAGCGGGCTGAACGTACGCGGGATTCCGTAGGGGCAGACCCCCGTGTCTGCCCTCCGGGATACAGGCTCGTGATGGCACTCGTCGACTTAGATAGCGAGAACTCGGGGACTTCGTCACCGCTGGCCGGCACAGGTCCGACCACTACGTTTGGACATCGCCCAGGGTGAACGACGCGAAAAGCGCGGCGCCGTTTGGCGCCGCGCTCTTCAATGCTGCTATTTGGCCATCGCGAGGACGTGCTTGGGGACCGGGGGCTGTAGGCCTTCTTCCAGCGGCGTCTTGTAGGGCTGGCCGCCGGTCTTCTCCTTGAACTCGGCCTGCGCCTGCTCGATCAGACTCGGATCCTGATAGAGCGCCACGCCGGTCAGCGCCATGGCCTTGGCCGCCAGCATCATCCCCTTATGGCCGATCGACATGCCCGCCGTGGCGGTGATGCCCCAGCTGTGGCCCGGGATGGCCGTAGGATGACACGTCGTGTGGACCTGCACCGTCGGCGTGATGTAGCTGACGTCGCCTACGTCCGTCGAACCGCCCGAAACGTGCCCCTCGTCGTAGATCGGCCCGATCTCGCCGTGCAGCGGCAGATCGAGCATGCTCTCTGGCATGTTGCGCGCGCGCAAGTTGAGCTCGCAGGTGCCCGGCGCGAACCCGTCCATCACCGTCTTGGCGTAGGACAGCTCGTCTTCCGTGTACTCGATGGGCCCAATCACCTTCAACATGTCCTGGGCCAGATCGGCCAGGAAGTTGTTGGGCAGCACGTCGTAGCAGCCGCCCTGCATGTCCTCTTCTAGTCGTGTCCCGGTCATCAGCGCGGCACCTTTAGCGATGTCCCGCGCCCAGGCCGTCAGATGGTCGACCTGGTCGCGGCGTGGCGCGCGCAGGTAATACCAGACTTCGGCGCGATCCGGCACGACGTTCGGCGCGCCACCACCGTTGGTGATGACGTAGTGGATACGCGCTTCCTGGATGACGTGCTCGCGCATATAGTTGACGCCGACGTTCATCAATTCGACGGCATCGAGCGCCGAGCGCCCCTGCTCCGGATTGCCTCCGGCGTGTGCGGTCTTACCATGGAAACGGAACTTGATGTTGTCCATGGCGTTGCAGCTACCCTTGGTGGCGTTGTTGAAGTCGGATGGGTGCCACGTGATGGCGGAGTCGAGGTCGTCGAAGACACCCGCACGCGCCATGTAGGTCTTGCCGATCAACGTCTCCTCGGCCGGACAGCCGTAGTAGCGGACGGTCCCCTCTCGACCGGTCTGTTCCAACCATGCCTTGACCGACATCGCCGCCGCCAGCGCCGCAGTGCCCAGCAGGTTATGGCCACAACCGTGCCCTGGACCGCCCTCGACGTCCGGGTCTTGCGTCGCCTGCAGCTTCTGTGAGAGGCCCGGCAGAGCGTCATACTCGCCAAGAAAGCCGATAATCGGCGATCCGCTGCCCCACTCCGCCATGAAGGCGGTCGGCATGCCGCCGACATTTCGCGTGACGTCGAAGCCTTCCTTCTCGATCTCCGAAATGTGCAGCGCGCAGGCTTCGGTTTCGGCCAGTCCGAGCTGTGGCTTGCGCCAGATCTCGTCTGCCACCGCCACGAAACGGCCCTCTCGCTCTTCGAGCCACTCCTGAATTTCTTCGTTGGTTGCCACGATTCCCTCCTGCTCCAGGTATCGATCCCGTTTCGCTCACGATAGCACAGCAAAGTCGGGCTGCAATCTGCGAGCCTGGCACCAACACCTGCAGGGTGAAGGTGAGTTCATTGGATCGAATCCGTACTAAGATGAGGCAGCGTCGAGTCTCCGCAATCAGGTGCATCGCCGAACCCGCTGGGAGGAGTTAAATGGAACGAGATCGCCGGTATGACTACATCATCGTCGGAGCGGGATCATCCGGTGCGGTGCTGGCCGCGCGCTTGACCGAGGATCCAACCACGACGGTCTTGCTACTGGAGGCCGGACCCGACTATCGCGCTTCCGAGGCGCCGGCCGTCATGCACAGCGCCAACCCGCTCGGCATCAACAATCCGGAGATGTACGCCGACCACCAGTGGCCACTCCTGACGGCGCGGCGCACGCGCATTCAAGAGGCGCGACGTTACGATCGCGGTCGCGGCCTTGGCGGAAGCTCGACCATCAACTACATGATCGCGCACCGCGCCATGCTGGAGGACTACGACAGCTGGGCCGATCAGGGCTGCGAGGGTTGGTCGGGCGAGGAACTGATGTCGGCCATGAACCGGCTGGAGAACGATCTTGACTATGGAGATTCGGCCTATCACGGCAAGGGCGGGCCGATCACCATTTACCGGCCAACCTTCGCGCAGTGGGGCAAGGTCGATCTGGCGCTGCTGGAAGCGGGCCTCGAGCTCGGCTACCCCTGGCATCACGACCTCAACGCTCCGGATTCGACCGGCATCTGCGCCATGCCGGTCAATCGCACGCTCGATGGACGCGTCTCGACCAACGACGGCTATCTCGAACCGGCACGCACTCGTCCTAACCTCACCGTCGTCGGGAATGCGCAGGTCGATCGCGTCCTGTTCGACGGACAGGACCGCCGTTGGTGTGCGCGTGCTGCTGGCCGACGGACCAGTCGAGATGACTGGCCGCGAGGTCATCGTCGCGGCGGGAGCGGCGTTCTCTCCAGGCGTGCTGATGCGCTCCGGTATTGGGCCCGCGGAAGACCTTCAGGCGCTCGGCATTCCGGTGCTGCAGGACCTGCCGGTGGGCCGCAACCTGCTGGACCACTCAGCGGTGGGGGTGCGTCTCGAGCTTAAGCCGGACGCGCGTGCCAAGCACTGGGACGACCGGCTCATGTGTTGCTACATCCGCTACAGCTCGGGTTTGGCCGGAGCGGGCCAGAACGACATGGTCATCAGCAGCCGGAACATTGGCGGCTATGACGAAGCCGGACTGGCGACCGGCGGACTCAACGTCCTCACCTGGCAGAATTTTTCGCGCGGCACGCTGAAACTGATCGATGCGGACCCGTTCTCCTTCCCGGAGATCGACCAAAATCTGCTTGGGGATCAGCGCGACCTCGTCCGACTGCGTGACGGCGCGCGTCGCCTCTTCGACATCGTGGAGCATCGCGCGGTCAAAGCGGTTGCGGAGAGCGCCACACTCGTCACGTACGTTCCGGACTCACCTTTCATGTCGCTGGCCGACGTGAAGTCGGACGACGCCCTGGATGCCTGGCTTCTCAGTTCGGCTCGCGACACATGGCACATTTCCGGCACCTGCCGCATGGGAGCAGTCGACGATCCACGCACCGTGGTCGACTCTGACTGTCGCGTGCTGGGCGTCTCACATTTGCGCGTGATCGACGGTTCGATCATGCCCGAAGTCACGCGCGCCAACACCAACCTGCCTTGCATGACCATCGCCGAGCACATGGCGGCGAAACTGAAGCGAGGGTTATAAGACGTCATCCTCCGTCCCCTTCGTCCAGGATTGCGAGAAGGCGGACAATTGGGAGAGCAAGAACCGCCTGCCGATTCTGGGAGATGGTTCTTGCGAACAGTGGCCTGCCGTCAGTGGCGCTTATCAGCTCGCATCTCGCTCACGCGATACCGGCGCCCGAGATCAGAATCCAAAGCGGCCCAGACCAGATTCCAGAAGGTTTGCCCATTGGTCCAACAACTGGGCGTCATAAATGTCGCCCCTACGGAGAACGATCGTAGGGGCGACATTTATGACGCCCTTCGGATTCAACAGCGCTCCCTGGTCCTCGCTCACGGGCGACCACTCTGAAAAATGCTCTAAGTCACGATCGGCCCAAAACACCGTCCGTGCGAACGGCACGTTCATGCTGATCGCGACGCCGAAGATTGCCAGTACGGATGGCTCCTACAGTCCCGTTCTTCGCCAAATTGTTAATTCACTCTCAAGTCTCGACTGTCGAACCATTGCGCCCTTGACACGCTTCTCGACGTCAGACCGATCAACTCGATCGTCTTCTTTCGTTTTTCGATCAGTTGAAGTACCTCTCACCATGGTGAATCCCTTTCGTTGCCATGTGCCGCAGGGCGGACTCGGCACTCGCCGCTCGTAGCTCTGATCTTGGTATGGGTGCGCCGGGGAGAAACCGGCCATCTGCACGGATTGACCACCGAGAAACGGGGCGGGTTCCAGCCTGCCAAGCGGATCGGGCTGACACGGTACCTTTTGACAGTTCAGTACAGGATTTCAGACGGTGGGTTCGGTGCTGGTGACACGCATGACCACCGCCAAGCAGGAGGTTGGGACCGTAGAGGAAAGGGGAGCGCCCTCTCCCATTCGGACGAGAGAGGGCGGCGAGCTTGTGAGCCGGTTGAGGGCCAACATGGAAAGAGGTCCGATCGCTTTACGCTGGTTTGATGTTCTGGTTCAGATTGAAGACGTTCTCCGGGTCGTAGCGTCGCTTGACTTCCGCGAGCCGGGCGTACGTCTCGGACGGATACGCCTCACGAATGCGATCCTCTCCTTCGTCCTCGAGGAAGTTCACGTACGCACCCGAGGCCATCGGCGCGAGCTGCTGCCACAGGTCGGTCACCCAGCGCTCCGGCTCATCACCGAAGCCGATGTTGATCAGGGACAGGAACATCGACTTGTCGCGGTGCGCGAATGCCGTGGCATCGTTCGAAATCCGGCCGAACTCGCCGCCCAGCGGCCGAATCTGCGTCATCCCAACCGGACCGGTCGAGTTCTGATAGTGAGCGAGGATTTCCTCGATCGCCTCATCCGGCAGACCATGCATGAATCCGGAGCGAACAACGCCTGGATGCGGGTGAGAACCTTCCTGAGTGAAGTTGTAGAGCGCGCCATACGGCATCGGTCCGACCATCTCAGCCAGCGGCGTGGCCAGCTGGCGGAGTGGCTCGATGGCGCGCTGACCATCCTCCGGATTGCCCGTGTAGCAGACCATCACGATGAAGGCCAGCTTGCCGTGTGCCTCCTGCGGAACAATCGGCAGCGGTGGGGTTGGCATCAGCATCGCGATCATCGTCAGTTCGTCCGGAGCCTGCACGCCATACTCGGCGAAGCCACGCAGTACGTCAGGCGTCGGCGGGAGGACGACGGCACCGCCGAAGATCATTCCGACCGGCTGGAGCTGGAACTCGAAGGCAGTCACCACGCCGAAGTTACCGCCCCCACCACGCACGGCCCAGAAGAGGTCCGAGTTCTGTGTGGCGTTGGCAACTACCAGGCGACCATCCGCCGTCACGATCTCTGCCGAGATCAGGCTGTCGATCGTCAGACCGTACTTGCGCACCAGCCAACCGATACCACCACCGGTGACCAGTCCACCCAGCCCGACCGATGAAGTGTCGCCGGTCGAGACCGCCAACCCGTGAGGCCCGGCCGCCTCGAGCAAGTCCGCCGTGGTGGCACCGGCCTGCACCCAGGCCGTCCGCTTCACCGGGTCGACGCTCACGCTCCTCATGCCGGAGAGGTTCACGACCAGGCTACCGTCGAAGGAACTGAATCCGTGACCGCCATGTCCCCCGCTGCGAACCGCGAGACGAAGACCATGCTCGCGAGCGAACTCGACCGATCGAATCACATCCGCGGCGTCGGCGGCTTTTACGATCAGCTCGGGACGACCGTCGAATCGAAGGTTTACGATGGCGCGTGTAGCGTCGTAGTCGGCGTCCGTTGGACGGACCAGCGTGCCCAGGAGTCGCTTCTCGAACGCCTCAACTAGAATCGGATCGATTACGTCGACTCTCGTTGCTTGCGATACAATCACGTTGCGTTCCTTTCGTCTGTCAGATCTGCTGACGTTCCGTCATTCGGTTTGCATTCCGCCGCACCACTTCGGTGCTGCATGTGATCAGTATCTGGATTTGGCGGTTCCGCGAGACCGGTGATTCTCAGGGATTCCAAGCTATGGAATGGGCCGGTAGCTGAACCTGCCGTGTTGGTCAGGTCGGTACGGCACCTGGGATCAGTCAGGGACAGGGGACAGGACAGGGCCTTTCGGGGGTTGGGCTCTGAGGGATAACTGGTGATCATCACATGACAATCAATCCCGCTGGGCCGGATCCACACGGATCCCGGCAAACGCTGGTCGGTTCCGCGTCGTGTGTCGCTCGGTCGTCGTCTGTCCCGTTGGGACAGGACGGTACAGCTTCCAGTGCGGAGCAGCAGTACCGCGATATCTTCGACGCTGCCAGCGACGGCCTGGTGGTGAACGACCTCGAAACCGGGATCGTGCTGGAAGCCAATCCGGCCTTTTGCCGCATGCACGGCTATGACGACATGTCCGGCATGCACCCCTCGACCTTCATCCACGCCGACAGCCATCACCTCTTTGCGGACTACGTGGCGGCCCTACGTGAAGGGCGCGAGTACCGCTGCCGTGCAGTGGACATCCGAAAAGACGGCACCCTCTTTGACGTCGAGGTTTTGGGTCGACGCATCTCCTATCACGGACAGGAAGCCATGCTCGGCGTCGTCCGCGACGTCAGTGAAGAAGTTCGTGCCTACCAGATGCTTGAAGAGCACGTGGCGGAGCGCACCGCCGAGATTCAGCGACGCCAACGCGTCGCCGAGGGCATGCGTGAGATGATCGAGGTGGTCAACTCGCGGCAATCGCTCGATGAGATCCTGAGCTATCTGGTTGACCAGGCCAGACAGCTACTCGACAGCAACGCCGCCGCCATCTTCTTGCCGGTCGAGGGACGCGAAAACGAGGTCCTCGGCATCCGCGCATCGACGGGACTCCCCGGAAGCCATCCCCACGTACGCATGCCGCTCGGTGTCTCATCCACGGGGCTCGCCTTCACCGAGCGCACACCAGTGTTGGTGAAAGATCTCAAGGCGGCGCTTCCACCGTCAAATCAGGTGATAGACGAGCTCGAGCTTGAAGAGCACGATTCACACGTCGTCGTGGTGCGTCTCCCGACATTCCTGGAAAATCCCGAGCGAGCGCCTGGGGCAGACGACACGGCCGGGATGCGCGCGTTCGCGGCGCTATATGGTGCCTTTCTCTCAGTCCCACTCATCGCGCAGGGTGACGCTTACGGCACGCTCTCCCTCTACTATCACGATCCGCGTGACTTCAGTGAGGACGACATCTCGCTGGCAACCGCATTTGCGAGCCAAGCGGCTCTGGCGCTTGAGAACGCGCGACTGCGCGAGCAGGCCGGTCAGGCAGCCGTCCTTGAGGAACGCCAACGACTGGCGCGCGAGCTTCATGACGCGGTCACGCAGACCCTGTTTTCGGCCAGCCTCATTTCCGAGATTATTCCGGATCTTTGGGAGACCGACGAGCATGCCGCGCGACGGCGGCTCGATCAGTTGCGGCGGTTGACGAGGAGTGCGCTGGCCGAGATGCGCATTCTTCTGCTTGAGCTGCGTCCCAGCGCCCTGACCGACATTCCGTTCCCAGATCTGATTCGGCAGCTGGTTGAGGCGTCAACCGGAGCGACCATGGCTCAGATCGAGCTGCACTTTGAGATCGCGAAGCCCGAGCGTCTGAGCCCCGACGTGCAGATCGCGCTCTATCGCATCGCTCAGGAGGCGCTGAACAACGTCGTCAAACACGCGCATGCACAGCGGGTCGACGTGACACTGGCGTACGACTCAGACGGTGGCGTTCGCCTGACGATCCGGGACGACGGACATGGCTTCGATCCCGCTACGATACCGGCTGGGCATTTTGGCGTCGGGATCATGGCGAGAGCGCGCGGCGGCTATCGGTGCGGAAATCTGTGTGGAGAGCGCGGTTGGCACTGGTACGAGCGTTCACGTTCGATGGAACACGACCAGAGAGGACCCGGTGTGACGCAGCCGCAGAACGACGATCGGAAGATTCGGGTTCTCATCGTCGACGACCACGAGATGGTGCGTAGCGGTTTGGTCGCCTTCATGCAGGGCAGTAACGATCTGGAGGCGGTCGGTGAGGCCTCCAGCGGCGAGGAAGCGATCGAGCTCTGCCTGAAATTGGCCCCGGACGTAGTGCTGATGGACATGATGATGCCCGGCATCGGCGGAGTTGAGGCGACCCGCGCGATCCTCCAGAAGTGTCCGCAGTTGCGCATTCTGGCGCTGACGTCGTTCCCTGAGGAGGGACTCGTCCAGCAGGCGCTGCAGGCTGGGGCCTTCAGCTACCTGCTCAAGAACGTGGCATCGGCGGATCTGGCCTGCGCCATTCGAGACGCGGTGGCGGGCCGGCCCACGCTGGCGCCCGAGGCGACGCAGGCGCTGATCCGGCAAGCGACACGAACAGTGCCTCCCGGTCACGATCTCAGCCCACGCGAGCGTGAGGTGCTGAAGCTGATGAAGCAAGGGCTCGGCAACAAGGCGATCGGCGATGAGCTTTCGATCAGCCGCTCAACGGTCGATTTCCACGTGAGCAACATCCTGGGAAAGCTGGGCGTCAGCAGCCGCACCGAAGCCGTCGCCGTCGCCATCCAGAATCAGCTCGTCGACTAACCTGTACGAGGTAAAGGGCACCGCCTCAAGGGCCGGACGGCAACAAGCATCCTCGTTCTGTACGGGCGACGCATGCGTCGCCCTGCGCGCGTGTGCCCTCAAATCCCGTCGAAGGGACCAGCATTCCGCTCGAGTAGAGGCGAAGCTCGACTTCGTCCATCTTAGCCACGATCGATATTCTCGCCGAAACGTCTCCTCGTTTTGTACGGGCGACGCATGCGTCGCCCACCACGCGAGGCGCTCGGATCGATCCTGGACAGCTCGCAGCATTGTGTAATGACAACCACACGTTCCTCTAGACCGATGTCTCCGGGCCCATCACGCGAGGCGAAGACAAGCTTCGCCCCTACACGAAGATTGCGCACTCTCCGGCGGGAAGCCACAGCGGCCCCATGGCGTGGAGGGCGACGCATGCGTCGCCCGTACAGACGGAGTTCGCAAGCCATTGCCTCCCATCCTCGACTCATGGTCTACTGCCTCAAAACGACCTGCTCAAATTCGGCGACCGCCAGGGGGGTGAGCCATGCCACTCGACGACATTCTGCGCGAAGTCTCGGCCGACAACGCCTGGGAGAGCATCCTCCACATCACGGACGAGATTCCCTCGCGCCTGGCGGGCTCCGAAAACGCTCGTCGCATGGCCGAGTTCGCCCACCAAAAGCTGAGCGACGCCGGGCTTGATGCACGACTACACGAGTTCATGGGGCTCGTCTCCTTCCCCGAACCCGCCACCATCACGGTCCTGGCTCCGGAGACGTTCACCATCGACGGCTTCACGCTGGCCCAATCGGCGACTCGACCGACGGACTTGAAGGCGGAACTGATCTATATCGGCGCCGGAGCCGAGGCCGACTACGAAGGTCGCGACATGCGCGGAAAGATCGGCGTCACGGCCTTCCCTTATGCTCCGGCACGGCATGAGAAGGCACTCATCGCCTGGAAGCACGGCTCGGCCGGTCAGATCATGATGAACTTTGGCGACGAGGAGTGCGACGCCTACGCCTTCGGTTCGGTGAAATCGGCCTGGGGCAACCCAACGCCGGAGGCGCTGGAGCACGAGTCGCCTGATCTCCCCTGCGTCTCGATCTCGCGCGTCGACGGATTGCGCCTGCAAGCCCTCTGCGAGCGTGGTCCGGTGCGCGTCCGTATCCAGTGCAAGACCGCCAACGGCTGGCACGAACTGACCATGACCAGCGGCGAGTTCGGCGCGGAACCGGGTCGTGAATTCCTGCTCCTGGGCGGGCACATGGACTCCTGGTTCGGCCCGCAAGCGACCGACAACGCCAGCGGCGACGCCTGCATCCTGGAGCTGGCGCGCGTCTTCAAGCAGCACGAGGGCGAGCTGCGTCGCGGCCTGGTCACCGCTCTCTGGATGGGCCACGAGACCGGCACCATGATCTCCTCGACCCGCTTCGCCGACGTCAACTGGGACCGATTGCGACGGTCCTGCGTCGCCTATCTGCAGGTCGATCAACCGGCCATCGCCGACAGTGGACTCTGGCACACGGCCTCCACCGAAGACATCCAGAGCTACTCGATGCGCATCGCGCGCGAGACGATCGGCAGCATGCCGGTGCGTTGGGGACGCCAGCGCAAGAACGGCGACTCCTCTTTCTTCGGAGTGGGTCTGGCCGCGCTCGCAGGCGAGATGATGATGAGCGAGGAGGTCACGCAGCGGACGGCGCTGGCCAACCTCGGCTGGTTCCATCACTCGGCCCACAATACGCTCGACAAGGTCGACCGCTCGCTCCTCGCGCCCCATCTTGAGGTCTATGCCCGCTGGATGTGGGGGCTATTGACCTCACCGATCCTGCCGCACGAGTACGAGCCGCTGGGCCGCGCGTTCGTCGACCGCCTGACCGAGCTCAGCGCCTACGACGTGCCCGGCATCGACATGCAGAGCGCGCTCGATGCCGCGCGGGACTTCCACCGCCTGGCCACCGAGCTGGACCAGCAATCGACGCTCTGGAGCGAGCGGATCGCCGACGGGAACAGCAAACGCCGATGCACGTCGCCGACCGAATCAACCAGACCAAAGCTGCGCGTCTCGCGCATCCTGGTGCCGATCGCCTCGACCGTCGTCGGCGCCTATGGCCAGGACCGCTACGGCCACGCCTGGCAGTCGCAGATGATCCCGTCGCTGGCGCCGTATCCCAAGCTCGCCGGCTATGCGCGCGACTCGGAAGAGTTCCAGACCTGGTGGGTCTCCATGATCCGCGCCCGCAACCGCACCGTCGACGCGCTCAACCTGGCGAGCGAAGTCGTTCGGGACGCTCTGGCGGATGTGGGGTGAGGCAAAACTCCCAACTCCATGATCACACATGTTGCCTGTGTTATGCTTGCTAAGCGAATAAATTTGTTCTGATTAGCGATGTGAGTCGAGGATCCATGAGCAGACAACGAGTCAAAGTCAGTAGCAAACTCCAGATTGCCGTGCCTGCGGAAGCGCGCAAGAGATTGCACATAGGCCCAGGCGATTACTTAAAAGTTGAGATTCGCGACGACTCAATTGTGCTGAGCCCGGAGCCTAAGGATTACGCGGCCATGATGAGGGGGTTTCACTCTGACGTTTGGGAGGGTGTCGATCCAAACGAGTATATCCGACGAGAGCGTGACTCTTGGTCGGAATAGCCGACGTTGTCTCCCGTCATCAAGTCGTCGGACTCGACACCTCAGTCTTTATCTACCAACTTGAAGAGTACCCGCCGCAAGCCGACGTCACGACCGACTTGTTCCGACTGATTCAGGCTGGAAGGATGTCGGCAGTCACGTCGGTCATCACAGTGACCGAGCTCATTGTCAAGCCGCTGCAACTGGGAAGAATTGACACGGCCGACGACTATGAGCGGCTGCTGTCGGACTTCCCCAACCTCGCAATCGTCGATATTGATCGTGCAATCGCCCGACTTGCGGCCAGTCTTCGCGCGAGATATCGGCTTGGGTCGCCCGATGCACTTCAACTGGCGTCCGGGCTGACTGCCGGCGCGACGGCATTCGTGACGAATGACAGAAGGCTCCGCAGGGTCCGTGAGTTAGAAGTCATCCTCCTAGACGATTTCACTTCCAGTGACTGACGATGGAGTCCCCTTCATGTAGGTTGGCGGACCACAAACAGAGCAACATCTCGCTCGATAGATCACCAATTGAACGGACGACAACGCCGACCAATGGCGCGGGTCGGCCCGTTATTCTCCTGGCGGGTCCTGGATCTTGTAGCCCTTCGGTGGCTCGGCGCCCATCAGGTCGCGCACGAAGAAATCCCAGCGCTTGCGCAGGAAATAGGTGTTGCCGCGCGCCCAGGGCGATTCGAACGCCTTCAGCCCTCGCCGCAGATCGAACATGCCGTGGTTCGTGTTTGGGACGATCAGCATCTCGAAGTCTTTGTTGGCCGCGATCAACGCGTCGACCATGCGCAGGGTCAACGACGGGTGGACGTTGTCGTCCATCTCCCCGTGGATCAGCAAGAGCTTGCCTTTGAGGTTCCCGGCCAGCCGGATGTTGTCCTGATGGGCATAGATCTCCTCGTCGAACAGCCCAACCCAGGCTTCACCCCACAGCGCCACGTACCCAAGATTGTCGTGATTCCCGGCGGATGAGCAGGCTGCCTTGAAGAAGTCGGGGAAGAGGAGCATGGCGCGCGTCGAGGAGTAGCCGCCACCCGAGTGCCCATAGATACCCACGCGATCCAGGTCGATCGATGCGTCGTGCTCACCCAGTTGCGTGATGCCGACGACGTGATCCTCCAGACCGCCCGCCTCGCCGAAGCCGGCACCGGTCGCCACGTCAATCATCTCGCGCGAGCGGAAAGGTGTGCCCAGTCCGTCGATCGTGACGACGATGAAGCCCAGCTCGGCCAGCGCCTGATCCTGCCAGAACGCGCTCTCCGCAATAGGAAAGGCTTTGGGCGTGCGGATGATCTGAGGACCGGGGTAGGTGGCGTCCAGCACTGGATATTTGCGATTGGGATCGAAGTTGCTAGGCCGGATGATCATGCCGTAGATGTCGGTCACGCCGTCGCGGGCCTTCACGGTGAAGCGCTCCGGGTAGCGCCAGCCGCGCTCCAGCAGACGCGTCACGTTCGCCTGCTCCAGCCGCGCGATCTCCCGGCCGTCGTCGGCCCGCAGCACCGAGATCTGCGGTTGATCGACACGCGAGTACGTGTCGACGAAGACGTTGCCGCTGGGCGAAAAGGTGACCTCGTGCTCGGCGTCTTCCGGCGTCAGCAGCTCGAGCCGGTTGCCGTCGAAATCGCAGCGATACAGGTGTCGATAGTACGGATCACGGCCCGGCTCGCGTCCATTGCCAGTGAAGTAGATCCAGCGTCCCTTTTCGTCGACGCGCACGATATCGCGCACGTTCCACGTACCTGACGTGAGCTGACAGCGCTCTTTACCGCTGTCGACGTCAAGGAGATAAAGGTGGCTCCAGCCGTCGCGGCTGGAGAACCAGGTCATCAGCTCGCCACCGCCAATCTCGCGCACGTTCTCGATTTTGGTCTCGACCGGAATGTGCGCCGGGTAGACCGGGGTGGACCCTTCTTCAGCATGGATCACGCGCTCTTCGCCCGACTTGGCGTCCACGACCGAGACGGACACTTTGCGCCGGTCGCGCGAGCCTCGAATCGCGAAATAGCTGCGGCCGTCCTTGCTCCACCAGAGGAGGTTGAGATCGACCGGGTTATGCAGGACGCTGACGATCGCCTCGCCTTTGCCCCACACCTGCTGACCGGTTTCGGCGTCGATCACAACCGGCTGCGCCACTTCGACATGCTCGTCACCGGGCAGGGGATAGCGATATTCGTGCAGGATCGGTCGCACGTCATTTGCTGGAACCGCGGTTTGCAGTAGATACATCGGCTTGATGTTGCGCTCATCGAGTCGATAGGTGAGGAGGCGGGTCGAATCCGGCGACCAGGCCACGCCCGGTTTCAACGGTGTTTCCAACAGCTTATCGGTCACCTCCGACTGTCGACCACCAGGCAGCGTGCCGTAGCCATAGTAGGGCTCGGCATCATCAGTAAGCTGTCGCTCGTCGCCCGAACCGGCCTCGCGCACGAAAAGGTTGCCCCCGCGCAAGAAGGCCGCAAGGCGACCGTCCGGGGATTTCACCTCGTCGCGCGCCTCCTCGTTGGCCGCACCACCGCGGGTACACTCATAGCTCTCGAGATCGCACGACCAGGTCAGGCCGTCGATGACGAACTCAACACGCGTCGGCTCGGCCCCGTCGTCGTCATCGTCCGAGGCGATGACGATGTCCGAGAACGGCAGCTGGTTATGCGTGCGATAGATTCCCGAGGCTCTCGACAGTGAGGCCGCCAGCCGCCGATGGTCGAACGCTGGCCGACGCGAACCATCGGTCGGATCGACGACGACGAACTCAGTGCCATCCGGGCTCGATCGCACATACCAGAACCGGTCGCTGTTACCGATCCAGTGCGGCTTGACGCCGGTGTTGAAGACCAGCTTCCTGACGTTCCACGGCATGTAGCTCTCGGCGCGCGCGTAGTCGGCACGAGTCACCGTCTGGTGCTTCTCCAATTCGACCTTCTCTCCCTCGGCCATGCTGGCACTCCCCTTCGCTCTTAGGTTCGCTCTTCGGCCGCGCAGAAAATGGATCAAAAGGATGGACGCAGCAGCCGTCGAGAATCTGACTACACGGAGTCAAACTGCAGCACAGCGTCGACCAGCGCTCGGATGCTGTCAAGCGTGACATTGACACAGGGATGGCGGGCACGTAGGGTGTCATGACAACCGTACATTCATCAATCCGCTGCCCCGATCGGAGCCAGCTATGCCAAGTGCCGCGCATCGCGACCGCTACGAGCTCCCACTCAGCACTGCCTCGAGCGCCGCAGCCGAGGAATATGTGCGTGGCGTCGATCTCGTCCTCTCGGGCAACGTGGGAGCAACCGAACGACCTGGAGCAATCTCTTTCAGCGGATGAGGGGTTCGCACTGGCTCATGCGGCCATGGCCTCTATCGATCTGCGCTGGCGTCGCTTCGAGTCCGCGCAGGAACACGCTGAAGCGGCTCGCAAGCTCAGCGGCGGCATCAGCAAACGCGAGCGACAGCACGTCGAGGTCATAGGCCAGATGGTGCACGGCCACGGCGGTCAAGCGCTGGACATGGCCCGCGAGCACCTGGAGGAGTTCCCCGCCGACGCCTACATCTTGAGTCAGTACATCGGGCTGCGTAAGGGTCCCGGTTGCCGCGAGATGAGCTCAGCCATACTGGATACCATCGAGCGTCTTGAGCCGTCTTACGGCGACGACTGGTTCTACACCGGCGCGCGCTCGTTTCAGCTCCATGAGCTGGACCGGTTCGATGAGTCGCGCCGCTTCGCCGAACGCTCACTCAACGGCAATCCGCGCAACGGCAACGCTGCCCACAATCTGGCGCATTGTTTCTACGAGACGGCCGATTACGAGGGCGGACTCGATTTCCTCAATGGTTGGATCGTCGAATACCACCCGGACGCGCCGCATTACTCGCATCTGAACTGGCACAAGGCCCTCTTCGATCTGACGCAAGGTCGCTACGAGAGCTCCTACGATGTCTATCGAGCGTCTATTCGTCCCAGCGTCCTCAAGCAAGACGTCGGGGCGCTCGGACCTCCCGTGGCGGACGCGACGTCCCTCTTCTGGCGCTATCGCCTCTACGGTTCGCCGCTGGAACGGACCGAGGATTGGCAAGAGATCGACCAATTCGCCCAGGTGGTGGCTGCCGGTGGGAGATCCGGCTTCTACGACGCACACTGCGCGCTCGCCTTCGCCGCGACGGGAAACAGCAGTGCCATGACGTCGCTGATCGACGCACTGCGCGATGTGGCCAACGACGGCCACGCCCTAACGGCTGAGGTGACCTTGCCGCTGGTGCTGGGCATCGACGCATTCGGCCGCGAAGCCTACGCCGAGACGATCGATCACATCGAGCCGATTTTCGACGATCTGGTGCGCATCAACGGCAGTCAGGCCCAGCGTTTGGTGTTTGAAGAGACGCTGCTGCGCGCCTATATGCTGACCGGCCGCTATGAGAAGGCCGAATCGATGCTGCGCGCTCGTCTAGAGCACAAGCACTCCGGCCGCGACTTCTTCTGGCTGGCAGAAGCAGATTCGAGCCGCGGGCTCATCGACGCCGCAGGGCAAAGCCTCGCAACCGCACGAGCCATGTGGGCGGGCGCCGATGCATCAGCGCCGGAATTGATTCAAGTTCTCGGTTAGGAAAACGTCCGGATCACCCTCATCCCCGTCCCTTCTCTCGCAATGCGGGAGAAGGGTGACCACAGATTCAGGCTGTGCAATGTCCCCGTTTCTTCTCCCTTCTCCCGTTCGAACGGGATGGTCGTCTCCCTCGGGTCGAGGGATGCCCGTTCAGTGGTAAGGGGAACGGGGGATGGACCGTCAGTGAGGGAGACGGGCCAAACGTGAGGGCTATCTGGCGCCACCCACCTACTGCCACACCCCTCCACTTGCGCTACTATCTGCTGGTGCGGTTTTGTGCGCCGAGGGAGCGCCAAAGCCAATGGTGAATACGCGTGATATTTCGAGCGCGGGAGGGAAAAGACAGTGTCAATCTCAAGCTGGAAGGACGAAGTGACCGAGAAGTCGATCGTTGGTGCCATCTCGATCGATGAGCCTTGGGGTCTCATCGAGAAGTTCGCGACGCTGACGCGCCTGTCGGGGAGCGCCGACGAGGCCGCGGCAGTAAAGTACATCACCGACAAGCTCAGCGCCTGGGGCGTGCCGCACACGGTCCACCACCCCACCTGCCTCATCAGTCTGCCTGGTCCATCAACGTTGAGGACGCTCGGCGATAACGGCCGCAGTTTCACCGTCAAGACGTCCTCCTTCTCTCCGTCGACCGACGGGAACGAGGTGGAGGGCGAACTGGCCTACGTGCCTGGCGCGCAGGCGGCGGACATCGGCGACCTCCTGGGTGCCTCGCGACCAATCGAAAACGTGAATCTGGCTGGCAAAGTGGTGATCACCGAGGGGCTCGGCATCGCCGCACGTGGCATGGACTTCGCCGGGTCGGGAGCCATCGCCGCCATCTTCATCAATCCGGGCGAACGCATCCACGAGGGCATCACCACCACGTCCTGGGGCTCGCCTGACCTCACCTCGCTTGGCCGTGTGCCGGAGATTCCGATTCTTGCCATCAACAAACCCGAGGGCGAAGAGCTGAAAGAGCTGCTCCAGAGCGGTCCGGTCAAGGTCGCCTTCTCAAATAAGGTCGACACCGGCTGGCGTGAAATTCCGGTGACGGTGGCCGAGATCAAGGGCTCGGTCGTGCCGGACGAATTCATCCTGCTCCACGGGCATATCGACTCCTGGCACGTCGGCATCAGCGACAACGCCGTTGGCGACTCGACCTTGTTGGAAATCGCGCGCGTCTTCTGGGCCAACCGCGACAAGCTGGCCCGCACGCTCCGCGTCGCCTGGTGGTCGGGTCACTCTCATGGCCGCTACGCTGGATCAACGTGGTATGCGCAGCAGTACGCTCAGGACCTGGCCGCGAACTGCGTGGCGCACGTCAACTGCGACTCACCCGGCTGCCGCTTCGCCACCGAGTTCCGTGACGTCGCCTGGACAGCGGAGTCGGCGTCCCTCGCGCAGCTGGCGATCAAGGACGTCAGCGGGCAAAGCTCGAGTGGCGGACGACCGCTGCGCGCTGGCGACTGCTCTTTCGGCAACCTCGGCATCTCGAGCTACTTCATGGGCTTGTCTGAAATGCCCAAGGAGGAGGCGCGCGCCAAGGGGTATCACTCGGTCGGCGGCTCGGGCGGCAACATCGAATGGCATACCGAGGCTGACACGATCGAGCTGGCCGATCGCGACATCTTGCTGCAGGACATCAAGATCTACGCGACGGCCCTGCTGCGCGGACTGAACGCGCCGGTCGTGCCACTCGACTATCGAGATGCGGTCAGCGAGCTGGTCGGCCACATCCAGGGGTATCAGGAGAAGGCGGGCGAGAAGTTCGATCTCACGCCGTCGCTGAATGCGGCGCGCGAGCTCGATGAGGCGATCAACCACATGTATACGTATTCGGAGTCGCTCGGGGGCAAGCCTGCGTCAGATCCTGCCGTTCAGCGCGTCAACGCCCTGCAACGCATGCTGGCGCGTACGCTGGTGACGCTGAGCTACAGCCAGGACGGCCGATTCCGCCAGGATCCGGCGCGCGGCATCCCGCCAATCCCGGAGCTTGCGGCTGCAACCGAGCTTGAGGACGTTGAAGAGGGTAGCGATCGATTCTATGTGCTGCGCAACGAGCTTACACGTGCGCAGAACGACGTGGTCTGGAAGCTGACGCAGGCAAAGCATCAGCTCGAGGGCAGAGTGCTGTAGGGCGTAGAGGCCCGCAGCAGATTACGCTCATCAAGCAGCCCTCACCCCCCGACCGGTCCATCCCACTAACTCCCTTCCCACTGAAGGGAGAACCATCTCCCGACGATCAGGAGAGGGGTGACGACGGGATCGGTCGTGCGACTCTGGCTTCGTCTCCCTTCTCCCGTTCGAACGGGAGAAGGGTCGGGGATGAGGGGGGACAGCGTGAGGGCCACTTGATAAGGGTCCCCGTCCTCCACCCTCAAAACGCAATCTCTTCAGTGCGTGCCGCGCTCCCACCCCACCAGGCAAAGATGCCAGTCAGCCCACCGGCGTAAACAGCGAACGAGACGGCGAAGATATCAATTGCCATGGGCGACAAATAGTGGAAGAACCCGAGCCCCTGCTGGATGACTGGGAGCGGCGCGCCCACGACGATCCCGGTGATCGCCGCGAGGAGCGCCGCCTCACTCGATGAAAGCTTGACGTTGTGCCCGGCCCAGTATCCACCAATCATCGGAGCGAACAGGGGCGCCGCGATATGGAGAATGGCAAGCGGCAGAACGCTGACCATCGTGAGGCCGCCGGCAATTCCCGACGCCTTGAACATGCGCCCAATAGTCCCCATAAGCCCACATCCCTTCGCGTAACAGAAGCACGACATGCAGTCTGGCTGTGTAACACCCGCGTTTTCAATCCATACTATGTGACGAACATCGGAATGGAAATCGGAGGTTCCCAACATATCGTCAGGAATCGTGCTCAGAATTGACGCGAATCGTCCTGACATGACTCACGGGCTGGTGACGACTTTCGATGATGGGGGTTAACCCCACTTCCGATTCTGTGGCTCGCCCCGTTCTACGAAAATGGGTCGACGCCTACGATGGAGTCAACGTGGTTTAGTTGCACTGGACATCGGTCGTCCAGCGTTTCGGAAGGATCTCCATCGATGCCCGCCCTTGAAGGAATTCAGTCCTACACCGCCAATTTCAGTCGTGGGACACCGGCGAGCGGGCGCAGCTCGCTGCGCAACCCGTTTCGTCTGTTCATCTCACGCGAGCCGTGGCTGGCGCTCATCTTCATGGTCCTCAGCTTCGCCGTCGGTCTCTTCTGGTTCGTCGTTCTGGTGACTCTGATCGCCACCGGAGCCGGACTCTCAGTAACGCTCGTTGGTCTCCCGCTGCTCGCGGGGACTATCATCCTCTGGACCTACGGCGCGCGCGTCGAGCGTTTCCGAGTCAATTCGCTGCTTGGTACGCGCATTCGCAACCCGTACCGACCGCTGCCGGAGGGCACCAACTGGCTCAAATTCAAAACACGCGCGCTCGATCCATACGTTTGGATGGATCTGCTCTACCTGTTCCTGCTGTTCCCGATCGGGATTGCCGAGTTCGTCATCGCTTCGGCGGCGCTCTGGTGGACTTTCGGCCTCCTGTTCCTGCCGGTCTATTACAAGCCTGCTGGCGGCGTCGATTTCTTCATCGGCAATATCCACACGCTTCCGCAGGCACTCGGAGCCATGCTGCTCGGCATTCCGATGCTCTTCCTCCTCCCCTACGTCCTCGTCGGCGTCGGCCGTGGACATGCCTGGCTCGCTCGCAATCTGCTTGGATCGAATCGAGAAGCGGCCCTGGAAGCACGCGTCGACGAGCTTTCCGCCAGCCGATCTCGGGCGCTCGACGCATCCTTGTTGGAACTGCAACGAATCGAGCGGGATCTACACGATGGCGCCCAGCAGCGTCTGGTCAAGCTCGCCATGGACCTGGGAATGGCCAAGGAGAAGATCAAGAACGATCCGGCTGCCGCTGAAGCCCTTATCGCCGAAGCACATGACGAGGCCAAGCGCGCCATGTCCGAGATTCGCGATCTGGCGCGCGGAATTCTGCCGGCCGTGCTCACCGACCGTGGACTCGCCGCAGCTATCCCGGCTCTGGCCGGACGGTCGCCGGTGCCGGTCGAGGTTGACGTCAACCTGACCGGCAGACTCCCGGCACCCGTCGAGACAACCGCCTATTTCGTGGTGGCGGAAGCGCTGACAAACGTCGCGCGTCATGGCCAGGCAACCGAAGCCCAGGTCGTGGTGAAACGAGAAGGCGACCAACTGTTGATCGACGTGATTGACAACGGAGCGGGTGGCGCCGACGCCGCGAACGGATCGGGTTTGAGCGGGCTACGTGACCGACTCGCCGCTATCGATGGCACGCTCGACATTACCAGCCCGATCGGCGGGCCAACCCGCCTGCATGCGGAGATTCCATGCGCATAGTCATCGCCGAAGACTCCGTATTGCTCAGAGAAGGACTCGCCCGATTGCTGATCGACGCCGGACACGAGGTGGTCCGGCGCGTCGACAACGGTGACGATCTGGTCGCAGCCATCATCGACGAGCGCCCGGATGTATCGATCGTGGACGTGCGCATGCCACCGTCATTTCTCGACGAAGGTTTGCGCGCGTCGATCGCGGCGCGCGAACGCATTCCTGGAACCGGAATCCTGGTCTTCTCTCAATACGTCGAAGAACGCTATGCAGGCGAACTCCTCGCGACCGGCGCCGAGGGAGTCGGGTATCTGCTCAAAGACCGGGTGGCCGACGTCTCCGACTTTCTCAAGTCGGTCGAGCAGGTGGCGGGTGGTGGAACGGTGCTGGACCCCGAAGTGATCGCGCAGATCCTGTCGCGGAAACGCAAGGATGACCGTTTGGTCGAGCTAACGTCGCGCGAACGGGAGGTTCTCTCGCTGATGGCCGAAGGACGCTCCAACAGTGCTATAGCCGACCAACTCTCGATCGGAGACGGGACGGTCGAGAAGCACATCAGTAACATCTTCAGCAAGTTGGGGCTGGAGGAGTCGAACAGCCAGCACCGCCGGGTGTTGGCCGTGCTGGCGTATTTGCGGACGTGATCACGCCGAGCTATGAACGTACCCAAGGGAACGTAGTGGCGGGGCTTGTACCCGCCAGTGGGCCGCAAGGCCCGGATGAACGCGATCAAGCGTCCTCGCCCGACCTGGTGCCTGCCTCAGAGCTACGGCGTAAACAGCTCCCAGTGCCCCTCGGAGACGACTTCGACGGTGCCGTCGACCACTTTGATGGCGGTCTGGTCGTCAATCGCGTACGTTGGAACTGGCAACCGTGCAGCCCACTTTTCCGCGTTGGCCAGGGAAGCGTCCAGGTGATCCTCGTGATCCAGGTGCGGAATCAACGCAAAGTCAACCAGTCCCACACCGTGAGCCGTGACGAGGATCCTGCTGATCTCTCCGTGCGGCGTGGCGAACACGATATCTTCCGACGTGAGCGCCTCACCACGTCCCCTGGGCGAATCACGGTAGGTCTCGCCGAAGTTCGCGGACGCCGCCATACTTCCGGCGCTCGCCCCCACGTAGACCATCTCGTGCCGTAGCGACGGCAGGAGCTTTGCCAGTCCCGACTGTCGCATCCAGTAGGACAAATACAACGGGTCGCCGCCATTCACGAGCAGAACATCAGTCTCCTGGACCATCGGGATCCACGCGTCCTCATCGATGCTGGGCAGTGCGGTCAGCTCCAACACTCCCAACGACTTCCAGCCCAATCCAGCGAACGAGTCGGGGGTGACCCCAGAGATTGCCCGCCATGCCATGCGTCCACCGCCAGGGAAGGGGTAGAGGGCGGTGGGAATGATGAAGCGCGCTCGACTCGGCAATAGGTTTGCCCAGGAGGTCGACGAGTGCGTTGAGAATGCTCGGGTTTGTGATGCCGGAGGACGTAAGAAGAAGCTTCATACTGCCCTTTCTTGGCTATGTCGTCGCCCCGGTCGATGATCCGCCGTCTTAACGTGTAAGTGAACCACCTCACACTGGCGGGTGACTTCCTGAGCGCGAAGCTCGCTTCCGCAGACACTGCATCTGCGACAGCCACGATGTTCCTAGGTCGTCCCGATGTCTGTCAATGCCGGTTGAAGCGAATAGAAGCGAGGGCGCCCTCCTCATCACCAAGCAACGTACAGGTTCTAAGCATCGTGCAAGTGACAATCCTCCCCAGCATCAATTGACAGCGCCATCCGCCCACTCTATCGTGAATCAGCACAGCTTCAGCTCAATGACTTGCGAAGTCGGTCGAATTCGCGTTGATGCATTCCCCTCATTCGTAGGAGCAGACATCATGACGGCACTTTCGTATTCCCACGGAACATCGATTGTCCCTTTGCTGGGCGAAACGATTGGCGAGAATCTACGCCGAACGGTTGAGCGCTCGGGCGATTGCGAAGCGTTGGTGGTCCCCCATCAAAACTACCGGGCGACCTATCATCAGTTTTGGGAGCAGACAGGGAAAGCGGCACGCGGACTGATGGCCAGAGGCGTGCAGGCGGGGGACCGTGTGGGCATCTGGTCGCCCAACCGCTACGAATGGGTCGTGACGCAGTACGCGACGGCTCGTATCGGAGCGATTCTGGTCAACATCAACCCTGCCTACAAGTCGACCGAGCTCGAATACGCGTTGCGGCAGTCGGAGATCAGCCTGATGATGCTGGCGCGCGGGTTCCGCACCACGAACTACGTCGCCATGCTCGACGAGGTGCGCGGGTCACTTCCCGATTTGCGGCAGATTCTTGTGCTGGACGACGACTGGGACGCGCTTCTGGCGGATGCGGTGAACGTCAGCGAGGAGGAGTTAGCCGAACGGGAATCGCTCCTCCAATTCGACGACGCCATAAACATCCAGTACACCTCCGGCACGACCGGCTTCCCCAAAGGCGCTACGCTCTCTCACCACAACATCCTCAACAACGGCTTCTTCATCGGCGAAACGCTCCACTACAGCTCAATCGACCGCGTCTGCATCCCGGTCCCCTTCTATCACTGCTTCGGCATGGTGTTGGGCAATCTGGCGTGCACGACGCACGGCTCATGCATGGTCATCCCTGGCGAAGCCTACGATCCGATTGCGTGTTTAGAGACCGTGCAGGCTGAGAAGTGCACGGCGCTCTACGGCGTGCCGACCATGTTCATCGGCGAGCTTGATCACTCCCGCATTGGAGAGTTCGATCTCACCACGCTGCGCACGGGCATCATGGCCGGCTCACCCTGCCCTATCGAGGTGATGAAGAAGGTTCAGTCGACCATGCATCTGGAGGAGATGACGATCTGCTACGGCATGACCGAGACTTCACCGGTCTCGACCCAGAGCGCCACCCATGATCCGCTCGACAAGCGCGTCGAGACAGTCGGCCGCGTCCATCCGCATATCGAGGTCAAGGTCGTCGACGGTGAAGGCCGCA
The DNA here is from genome assembly GCA_963815715.1 of uncultured Chloroflexia bacterium. Lineage (GTDB taxonomy): Bacteria > Chloroflexota > Chloroflexia > Thermomicrobiales > Thermomicrobiaceae > CALAGB01. Next base: position 61,687 of record CAWFHU010000006.1, read on the forward strand.
TCGTCCCGCGGGGCGAGCGCGGCGAGCTTTGTACGCGGGGCTACAGCGTCATGCTCGGCTACTGGAACAACGAAGCAGCCACGCGCGACGCGATCGACGAAGCACGCTGGATGCACACCGGCGATCTCGCCACGATGGACGACGATGGTTATGTCAATATCGTGGGGCGCATCAAGGACATGATCATCCGCGGCGGCGAAAACGTCTATCCGCGAGAGATCGAGGAGTTCCTCTATCGTCACCCTGACGTCAGCGACGTGCAGGTGATCGGCGTTCCAAGCGAGCGTTATGGCGAAGAGGTGATGGCCTGGGTGCGACTGCGCGAGGGGGCCAGTATCAGTGGTGAGGAGCTAACCGAGTATTGCCGCGGCAAGATCGCGACGTTCAAGATTCCGCGCTACTGGAAGTTCGTGGACTCCTTCCCGATGACGGTCACCGGGAAGATCCAGAAGTTCAAGATGCGCGAGGATTCGATTTCGGAGCTGGGATTGGAACAGGCCGCGCGGATGCGCACGGCCTGATCGGCAAATCTACGAGCGGGCTGAAGCCTCGGCCCGCTTGCGTGCCTTGACACGCTCGTCTTGCGTCAGGAGTTGCTTGCGCAACCGCAGATTCTTGGGCGTCACCTCGAGCAACTCGTCATCCGACAGAAAGTCGAGCGCCTGCTCCAGGCTGAGGATCATCGGTGGGGTCAAGCGCACCATGATGTCTTCGGTGCTGGAGCGCATGTTGGTCAGCTTCTTGGCGCGACACACATTGACCGGCAGGTCACCCTGCCGTGGATGCTGGCCGACGATCATGCCTTCATAGACTTCAGTTCCAGGCTCGATAAACGTCATACCGCGCTCCTGCGCGTTCGACAGACCGTGCGTTAGAGCTGTGCCACCCTCGGTGGCGACCAGCGCCCCGGCCCGGTTCGACGCAATCGGACCGTGCCACGGCTCGTAGCCGATGAAGCGAGATCCCATCGAGCCGTTCCCTTTGGTCGCGGTGAGCAGGCCGTTGCGCAGCCCGATCAGTCCACGCGTTGGGATAGCGAATTCAAGGCGCACGCTCCCTTTTCCGTCATTAACCATGTCGAGCATGCGGGCACGGCGGCTGCCGACCAGCTCTGTAACCGTGCCGATGAAATCCTCGGCCGTGTCGATGATCAGATGTTCGACCGGCTCCATAACCTGGCCGTCGACAACTTCCGTAATCACCTCAGGCCGCGAGACCTGGAATTCATACCCCTCGCGCCGCATCGTTTCGATCAGGATCGAGAGGTGCAGCTCGCCGCGACCGGAGACGGCAAAAACGTCCGGAACGTCTGTCGTCTCAACCCGCAGCGAAAGGTTCGTCTCGAGCTCCCGAAAGAGACGCTCGCGCAATTGGCGCGAGGTCGAGAATTTGCCTTCGCGGCCGGAGAGGGGCGATGTATTCACCCCGAACGTCAGCTTGAGTGTCGGCTGCTCGATCTCCATGGCTGGCAGCGCATCGAGTGCATTGGGATCGACAAGCGTGGCGCCGATCCTGGCGTCCGAGACGCCGGCCAACGCGATGATGTCGCCGGCCTCGGCCACGTCGACCTGACGCTGTCCGAGACCCTCGAACGTCGCCAGATAGCTGACGCGATACTCGATCGCCTCTCCATCCGGCACCAACTGGGCGACCGTGTCACCACTGTGCACTCGGCCGCGCTGGACGCGCCCAATCACGATGCGGCCTCGATGTGAATCGTAGTCCAGCGAGGCGACCAACATCTGGAACGGTTCGTCGGGATCGCCCGACGGAGCCGGAACGTCGTTGATGATGGTGTCCATCAGGGGTCGGAGGTCGTTTGCCAGGTCATCAGGCTTGAACCCCGCTCGACCCTCGCGCGCAATCGTGTAAAGGACTGGAAAGTCGAGCTGGTTGGCGTCAGTGGCGAGGTCGAGGAAGAGGTCCTGGGTTCGAGATACGACCTCCGCCGGTCGAGCCGCGGGCCGATCAACCTTGTTCACCACCACAACCGGGCGCAATCCAAGCTGAAGGGCTTGCGCCAGGACCGTGCGCGTCTGCGGCATCGGTCCTTCGACCGCGTCGACGACCAACAGGCAGCCGTCTGCCATGTTGAGGACTCGCTCTACTTCGCCGCCGAAATCGGCATGGCCGGGCGTGTCGACGATGTTGATCTGCACGTCGCCGTAGCGAATCGACGCGTTCTTAGACAAAATAGTGATGCCTCGTTCGCGCTCGAGGTCATTGACGTCCAGAATCAGCTCGCCGGCGGCGTCTGGATCGCGAAAGATGTTCGATTGTTTCAGCATCCCATCGACCAATGTGGTCTTACCGTGGTCGACGTGAGCGATGATGGCGATGTTTCGCAGATCGTGACGCAAGCGGTCTCCTCAGGTTTGAGTGATTCAGTTTCGTGGATGCGCCAAGCGCAACATCTAATCATACCAATCGAGGGCCAACTGCTCCCGCTCGATAATCGGTGATCTTATGGTGATCTCATAGGTAAATGGTTCGAGAACGCGACCACGCGCGACGTCGACTCTTGCAATTTCATGTTTTCGCCTCTACTATGGGAGTACGAACAGGTCAAGGCCATCCGACAATGCGCAGCCGGAGCAGCCCTGGCCTTCGTGCGTAGAGTAGATCTGAGGGGATAGACGCTTCGCCGTGAATGGGGAAGGATCGCTCATGAGTTCCGAGTTCGACGAAGTCGCAAAGGCAGTCGCCAAGAATATGCCTCGCCGCAAACTACTGAAGCTGTTTGCAGGTGGCGTTGCCGCAGCCATCGGGACGGCCGTTGCTGGCTCGGCGACCACCGCACAGTCATTTGGGTCGTTTGGATTCGGCTTTGGTGTTTGCGAGCCGGTCGTCAATGGCACCACTGATACGGCATCGGTGCCGCTGATTAACAGCAGTTTCCCGTACTATCTCCCTGGGTTCCAGGGAAGCCCCAACTACCTCCCATACAACAAGGAATGCATCTTCGTGAACGGCAACGAGGGTCTCTGGAACATTTTCAACAACAGCGGGTTCTAGAGGTCGATTCCGGCAACCTCAAAGGTCAGAAAATAGAGAAACGGGCACCGTCCGATGACGATGCCCGTTTTGATCTTCTCGGGTTCAAACGGTCAAGCCTCCCGGTCTGACGATTCAGAATGCGTTACCATTTGTCCGCTGGGTCGGAGGACTTCCGCCCGGCCGCGCTTGATCGACAGATGAAGGTTGTGCATGGTCGGAATTGCTCGTCGTGGTGAACGTCTGATCTTTGCCGGAGTGACGACGGTCATGGCTGGAACCGTCGCTGGTCTGGCCGCGCTCTTGATGCAGGTGACGCGTCGACACGGCGAGACCCTTCTCGAGCTGGAATCGCTGCAGTCTTCGGCTACACAGGCGCAGTCGCAAGGCGAATCCTCTCCCTTGCACCGGTTTGGTGCCCCACCCGGATCAGTCGCCATGAATTTCGAGCTGCCGGGAATCGACGGTAAGCACTACACCTTTACCAGCCTCAAGCGGGATCGAACGCTTCTTATCTTCATCGCCCCCGATTGCGAACAGAGTCGCACGCTATTGAAGGCGCTGACCGAGCTCAAGCTCGACCTCGATCAACCCGGCTGTCGCATCGCGTTGATCTCGAGTGGAACGTTCAACGAGAATCAGCGGCTGGCCCAAGAGTTTGGCCTTGGTATCCCGCTCCTCATTCAGGAGCGAGACGAGGTGTCCAGGCTCTACTTCGTCACCGGCACGCCCATGGCTTATCTCATGGGGCCGAACTCGATGTCGGAGACCGGTCGCATTCACGGAGCCCAGGCCATACTCGGAGTCGCGGTCGCGACACTGATGAACCTCGACACGGTGCCGAGTGACCGAATTCTGCCCGTGGTGCCGCACCCGCCGTCCTGGCCAACGCCGTTGAACGCAGGCGATGAACTCCCGGAGTTCACGATTCAGCGTCTCGATCACGGGGTGCTCACGCGAGCCGATTTTGTGGGAAAGCGCACGCTGCTGATGATGTTCGACCCAACCTGCGGCCCGTGCATCGACCTGTTGCCGGATCTGCAACGGCTGGCCGACTCCGATGCGGTTCAGCCGATCATGGTCACGCGTCGCGATCCCGAGCAAACTCGCGCGATCGCTCACGCTCATGGATTGACGTTTCCGATCGGCGTTCAGGATAACTGGGAGATCTCACGAACGATCGGAGCTCTGGCTGTTCCTGCCGCGTGCATCATTGACACGGACGGCTGTCTCGAATCAGACATCGTCGCCGGTCGCCAGGCCGTCTTCAACGTACTAACTCATGCGCGGACCGGACCATTGCAGCGCAGGCTCGTTTCACTCACGACCTATCTGCGAGGACGGTGACCGGACCATGAACGCTGATCGACAGTCACGAGATCTGCCACACGTTTCCGTCGTACTCACGACGCGCGACCGGCCTCGCTTCTTGAGCATCGCGCTGCGTTGCTATGCCGAGCAGACCTATCCCCATCGGGAGCTCATCGTGGTGGACGATGGGTCGGACTATCCGGCGGACGAAAAGGCGATCCAGGATCTTGGCGGTCACGTCGTGCGCGCCGTGAGTGGATCGTCAATCGGAGCGAAGCTCAACGCGGGGATCGAGGCGGCTCGGGGGCCACTCTGCCAGAAAATGGATGACGACGACTGGTACCATCCCCGTTTTCTGGAGACGCTGGTCCACCGGCGCTTGGACGCCATGTACGATATCTGCCCGCCAACCCTGACATTCATCATGCCGTTCCTCTTCTTCGAGCTGAACACGTGGGAGATTCGCCGGTCGGTCGATTTCAATGTGCCCGGCGCTACCTTGATGTTCGATCGTGATGATTGGCGCGAGCGACCCTTTCGCAACCTGCCGCAGGATGAAGACGTTTGGTACTATCGCGACCACCGCGACATGGGACGGCAGATCACCCCGGTGGGGGACGTCGAGCTCTTCCTGGCAATCCGACACAGGGGCGTCACCGGCGACCGCGGCCATACGTGGACGAGCCACAACGGCCACCGCACGTTGGAGGACTACCTTCAATCGCGTCCGTTGTACGATCGTCGACCCGAGGAGATGCTTCCCGAGTGGGCACTCCGGGCCTATCGGGAAATCCGTGCTGGGATGATGGCGTCGCAGTCACATCCCGCCGACGTTTCTTAAACGGAAGGCAGCGTTCTTGACGTCGTCAGCCGAGCTCACAATCGGCGCGTCCGGCCCCGACGTCGGTCTTGACTCCAACGCGCTCTCCATCGACCTGCTGCGGCAACGTGTGGATCCTACGGTCGCGATTGACGCCGCGCTACGCGCCATCGTCGCCATGCCTGACTACGACGTTCCTCCGCCGGACGCCGGATTGCTCCTATCGGCTCTGATGGCAACGACACCAGACCTGGTCCCGAAAGACGCGGTCGAGGCGCTACGCACTCGCGATTGCCAGCGCCGATCTCACGCGCACCTGGCAGCCGAGACTCGACGAAGCGTTCGAGCTCATCGCACTGCTCGTGCCGACGAAACACGTCAGCGACGTCGCTCGGGTCGCGCTGGAAGTGCTCGGCTCGGAAGGACTTCATCCCCGCTGGGCGCGCAAGGCGCTCGCGCTGCTGATCCAGGCGGTCGACCGGAATCCTGAAAGCGTTGATCCAGCGGAGCTATTAGGCCTGGCGAAGAACCTCGAGCGGCCAGAGCAGCACGTTCTCTTTGGGCTGATCTTCGTGCCGATCCTCCTCGCCGATCCGCAAGCGGTGACGGTCGAGCTCATGGAGCAGGCGGAGGGCGTGCTCGGAAGCCATTACGAGATGCGCTATCTGCTCGCGGCCCTCGCGGGCCATCAACGAGCCTCGGCCGAGCTGCGCAACTACGCCGCGGAGTCGTCGGCACGCCACTTTCCGCTGGCTGACCGCATCGGCGCAATGTTGCGTCGAGCGCCGCTCCACATCCTGTGCATCCAGAACATCGCCGATGGTCAGGGGGACGAGATCATTCGCGTGGTTCCTTTCCTTCAGGCGATGCTCGACGCCTATCCCGCGGCGAGGGCGGTCGTCTTGACTGAGCGTGGCTACCTCTACCGCCATAGCCGAGTGACGGCGATCTCGTTTGACGAGACGAATCACATCCAGGCGGTTCTGCGTGATCGCATCGACGTTCTGCTCGAGTTCGTCGACCACGAGCAGCCACATTTGAGCTACGATCCGCTCCTCTCCCCTGTCATCGACGGATTGCGCGCCAACCAACGCATCATGCTCGACGTCACGCAAGGAAAACGTTGGAACGAGTTCACTTTCAACCACGTCAGGGTCGACGGGATGGATTGGGCCTCGGCGCTGTCTGTCGATCGACCCTCGGAGCCCAACGTCTACGACCCGGTCGTACGACTTATGACCGAGCTTGGGCTCCCGTTGCGTGTTGGTGAGCAGCCACCAGTTGGGGAATGGATGCTGGCCGGTCAGGAGTCACCTGACGTGGCGGCAGAGTGGGAACGACTGACGGCGAGTCGTGAAGGACGCCGGACTGCCTTGCTAAACCCGTTCGGCGGCAACGCCCAGCTCAAGGGGTTTACGCCGGGTACCTTTCCTGACCTCGCCCGTCTGATCCAGGGGCTGGTCAACGAAGGCTTTGACGTTCTCGTCTGCCCGAGCGGACAGCAGTGGGGCACCCGGGAGACGTGCCAGGACGTGCAGAGGCTGCTCGCCGACGAAACCGTTCCTCACGTCACAGTCGTCGACGATCATGTAGAACCGTCGGCGTTCATTCAACGTCTCCTCTCCTTCATAACGCGCGCGGACTTAATCGTGACCGTCGAAGGCTGGATGATGCACGCCGCATATCTGGCCGGTCGACCATATCGACTGCTGACGTTGCCGGCCAGCGATCCTCTCACCTGGCAGCCATGGGGCCGGAGCGCGAATCAGCGAATTTGGGGCGTCACCGGGACGCATCACGCGGGACAGAGTCCGCTGCCCGAGCAGCCACGCAAGCGAGCCTGGATTGAGATGCTGCGCCGCCTCGACGACCGTCGCTGGGGTCCTGCCCTTGCTTGGATCGCAAGCTCCGACGATCCGGATCTTCGCCGCCACGCGATCGATGCCATGGCACGCAGTGGAACGAGCGACTCCCGGCAGCTGGCAATCTGGCTCGATGACTCATCACGCCGGGTTCGCGCATCTGCCGCGACGGCTCTGCTGAATCATCACCGAGAGGTTCTTGGTAAGCCTCCTACCCCAGATGCGGTATGGCTCGACGTCGTCCGCGGCGTCGGTGGTGAACGACCGAATTGGGAGCAGATCATCACCATGGGCATCGCGGCGTTGCCGGCCCTGTCTTCGCTGCTACATGTCGACGATCCGGTCACGCGGCGTGAGACTGCGGCGTGCATCGAAACGATCCGCAGGAATGCGCTGCCGCCCGATTCCACATCAGTTACCGGAGAGATAACGCCCGCATCGATTGAAACGTCAGCAGCAAGGGAGCGAACGGGTTGATCGACCAGGTACGCTCGCGGTTGAACCACATGCCACGGCGCCCGCCTCAGTCGAGTGACCGTGAAGAGGTGCTGATACTCACGCCGCTGAAGGACGCCGCGTCCTCACTCGACACCTATCTGAACCTGCTTCAATCACTCACCTATCCCCATGAGCACATCTCAATTGGAATGCTCGAGAGTGACAGCAGCGACGGAACGTACGACCTGGCGCGCCGCATGGTTCCGATTCTAAGTCGCGAATTTGGCGGCGCTCGGCTCTGGAAGCACGACTACGGGTTTCACATCCCGCCAGGGTTGCATCGTGGCGATGGCCGAATCCAGCATGACCGCCGCGCAGTGCTGGCACGCAGCCGCAACCAACTCCTCGTGCGCGCTTTGCAGGACCAAGCTTGGGTCCTCTGGCTCGACGTCGATCTGATCGCCTATCCTCCCGACATCATCGAGCGCCTGCTGCTCACTGAGAAATCGATCGTCCAGCCACATTGCGTGCTCGACTACGGCGGACCGACCTTCGACCAGAATGGCTGGCGTGACCACGGGCGTTACCATCTCGACGATTTTCGCGGCGGCCCACGACTCGTGCCGCTCGACGCGGTCGGAGGCACGATGCTCCTGGTGCGCGCCGATCTGCACCGCGACGGGTTGATCTTCCCGTCGGTGCCGTACCGTGCGGGTCATCCAAAGTCGCGTGGAGGAGAGGGAGAACTTGAGACGGAAGGTCTCGGAATTCTGGCGTCCGACATGGGAGAGACGTGCTGGGGGATTCCGGACCTCGAAATCCTTCACCGACGAGCCTGAGCGAGACGCAGAGATCGAGCAGCAGCAGCGACTCCTCATCGAGCGCGTTACCTCACTGTCATCGACTCCACCGGCACACGTTTCTGGTCGCGGCATCGTCATGGCCGCCGGCGGACGCTTCATCACCAGCGCCTGGGTCACGCTCTCAATCCTGCGCGACGTTCACCATTGCGATCTTCCAATCGAGCTCTGGTACCTCGGCGACGACGACTTTCCCCCAGACCTGAGGCAACGCTTCGAGCGCTTCGCCGTCAGCTTCATCGATGCCAGTAGAGCCGAGGGTGCGGAGTGGCTGCCACGGACCGGCTGGGAGCTCAAACCGTTCGCCCTGGCGCACAGCCGCTTCGCCGAGGTGCTGCTGCTGGACGCGGACAACATCCCCTTGGTTGACCCTGCGTTTCTCTTTGACGACCAACGCTATGCCAGCCATGGAGCGCTCTTCTGGCACGACATTCGCCGAGTGAATCCCTACAACCCGATCTGGGCGATCGTGGGTCTCGATCCGCCTTCCGGATTCGAGCACGAGACGGGCCAGTTCGTCATCGACAAACGACGGCATTCGGCCGGACTTCAGCTTGCCGAACACCTGGCCCGGTATGCGAGCTTCTATTATCAGTACATGCTGGGAGATAAAGAATCGCTTCACATTGCCTGGCGCATGCTGCGGCTGCCGTTCGACACGCCCTCTTCGCCGCCGGAGCCCGTTGATGGTCGCTACCCGGGAGACCCGATCGACAGATTGATGGCGGTGGGAATGTGGCAGCACGACCTCAGCGGCAGACGAGTGTTCCTCCATCGGACCGACCTGATGCTCGTCGCCTGGGGTCGCAACCCGGAGATTCCTGAGTTCGATTTGGCGAACGAGGTCGACCAGGCCCTCGACGAGCTTCGTGCCGTGTGGGACGGGACTTTCCCACTTTCCACGGGCACATCCGTACCCACGTCCGATGACGACGATCCCATCCCTGGCTCATTTCTCTATCGACGTCAGGGCATCGAGCAACGACTCATGGAGCTGCTACCGGAAGGCCGCATCGGCTTGGGATCGGACGTATCCGAATGCTTCTGGCGTCTCGACGAAATAGACGGCGAGCGCCTCATGACGATCTCGAGCCGTACCGAAGATATCTGCTCCCTACGTCGGCAGTCAGACGGCATCTGGCGCGGTGCGTGGTTGCGCTACGAGCAGACTCCGGTCGAGTTGATCCCGGTCGCCATCACGCAGACACATCCCTCGATCCGGGATCACGACCGTCCACGCCTGCTATTCATATCGCCGGTCGAGCCCAAGGATGCAGGAAACGGTCTGGCGATGCGCGCCGCCAACATGCTTCGAGCCCTCGTTGAATCGCATCGCGTCTCGCTCCTGATCGTCCCGATGTATGGGGCGGGAGCGTCACGGCAGATGCCGAACTGGGTTTCGGAACTCTGCGAGCAGGTCCACTGGGCCTGGCCGCCAAGCCGGTTTGGGGCGCGCTCCGCGGCCGACGGAGAAGAGCGTTTGCGGCGCGAGGCGTGGGTCGACGAGGTGGCACGCTGTTATTGGGGCGATCAATTCGACGTTATCCACGTCTTCCGACTCGCGGCGCTTTCGTTTGCCAGTCCGTATCTGGACAAAGCGCATCACGCATCGGCCCGTTGGCATCTCGATCTCGACGACATCGAATCGCGATCCGGTCAACGGTTGGCGACTCTGTATGCGTCGCGCGATTTAGCCGACGACGCCGCGCGAACCGCGCAGTCGGCGCAACTGGCGGAATCGCTCGAACGAGAGACGCTGACCACCTGGGATCGAATCTACGTCTGTTCAGATCGAGACAAGCGCTACCTGGAAGAGCGATTGCCGGAACGCCGCGCCGAGGTCGTCGCGGTCCCGAACAGAGTCAGCCCGCCGGATCATCCTGCCGCGGCACCGCGACGACCCCCGTACACCATCCTGTATGTCGGAACGCTCGACTACTTTCCCAATGCTGATGGCGCGATCTGGTTCTGCCGTCAGGTGATTCCGGCCATGCGCGAGCTCAGTGCGGCGCGTTTCCGTTTCCTGATCGTTGGAACGGGCGCCCCGCCCGCCGTCAAAGATCTCGCCTATCTTCCTGACGTCGAAGTCGTCGGTGAGGTTCCATCGATCGAGGAATGGTACGCGCGCGCCGATCTGGTAGTTGTCCCCATCCGAGCCGGTGGCGGGACGCGCATCAAGCTACTCGAAGCGCTGTCGTTTGAACGTCCCGTCGTGGCCACGCGGATGGCTGCCGAGGGGCTCCACGTCGTCGATCGCGAGCATTTGCTGCTGGCGGATCGTCCACTTTCGTTCGCCCGTTGTTGTCTGGATCTGATGAACGACATACAGCTTGCCGAGCGACTGGCCAGGAATGGGCGAAGGCTGGTGGCGGAACGCTACGCACTCGCTCCGTTGGGACAGGTCAGCGGTAGTGCGCGCTGACCGGCAGTTCGTCCAGAATCGAGAGAAGGCGATCTGCCGCCCGATCCCAGCTGAACTGGGCACGCAGGATCTCGCGTGCGGGCGATGGCCAGGCAACGGGATGGTCGATGGCGTTTCGGATCGCAGCCAGTGCGGCCGCCTGATCCGGCTCCCACCAATCGGCGCCTTCAAAGAGATCCCGTAAGCCGGGACTTCCTTCGAAGCGAGCCGGAATGGTTCGACTCGGAAGCAATGTGGCGATCTCAGGGGTCAAGTAGGCGCGGTAGGCGCTGTGGTCGGGCGCGATGAGATGCAGGCCGCTGGCGCCCGCCTCTACCATCGGATGATCCCAACCTTCGCCGTGGGACATGCTGATGTAATGCGTCGCCATCGCGTAGAGTCGAGGCATATCACGATCGCCCAGGACGCTGAACAGCATTTCGACCTGCGCGGCCTGACTGAACGATCGGCCAGTCTCTTGCTCGATCGCGCGGACCTGCTGGATGAACTCGTCTGGATTGCTCAGACCCGATTGCCCCAGCTTCAGAATGAGAATCGCATCGTCGTCTTGCCGCGTGGCGAGCAGCCAGGCACGCAGCAGACCCACAAGATTCTTGCGCGGCCCGAGCTCCGACACGTTGAGAAATCGAGTGGCGAACGACTCGATCGCGCGGCCCGACTCGGTGAAGAGTCTCAGCGGACGCACGTGCGTACCGAACAGCTCGGAATCGACGCCTTGCGGGCATACGCGCAGTTGACTCTCCGGCACGCCACTGGCGACCCAGGCGTCACGCGATGAGTCAGTCGGCACGATCACCAGCGCATGATCGCGCGCGAGCTCGACCCACTTTTGCGGAATGCGGGTGGCTTCGAAGACCGTGAAATTGACATTCACCGATTCGTGGTCGATCTCGACCTGGTCGGGCATGGTGCAGTGGACCGTGATCGGCGCTTCGATGGGCCGCGTCAGTGTCTCGAACAAACGCTCACGGTGGCCGTCGCCCAAACGGAGGGACGACCAGCCGGGCATGTCGATGAGCTGCACGCGCACGCCCCGCCGGACCATCGCGCGCGTCAACTCGCGAACCTTGTGGTCGTAGCCGCTCGACCCGCGAAACGGCCCGCGAATGCGGAGCGCCGTCACCATCGTGGCGTCACGTCACGCTGCGAATGCTCGACACGGATCATACCGCCGCAAGCTGGCTCGGCTGCCAGGACTCGATCTCCTCGATCACCCGCGAAAGCGGCGCCAGATCACGTGGGTCTCGCATCAACGCCGCTGACGGCGGGAAGAGGGCCATGATCTTCTCACGATCCAGGAAGCGCTCGACGATCTTGACCTGAATGTGCGCGGCGCCCTCGTAGATTCGAAGCACCGCGGAGTCGCGGAAGATGCGTGAGATCGGCATTTCGTTGACGTAGCCGGTCCCACCATGCAGCAGCATGGCATCGCCCGCGGCCCAAATGGCCGTTTCGCTGGCGATCAGCTTGGCCAGAGAAGCCCAGACGAAGGCCAGCGGGTCTTCTAACTCTTCCTGTCGCGCGGCGCGCTCTACCAGGTACTGCGAGAGGTCAACTTGCCGCTTCATGATCGCCAGATGGTTGGCGATTGGCTCATGCTCCTTGAGCAGTCGGCCGAACTGCTCCCGCTCGGCGGCATACTGCGAGGCCGCGTCGTACGCACTCGAGCGCGATGCCCGAGCCCTGAGCGGCGATCGAGACGCGAGAGTGCTCAAGTGTGCTGTTGATCACGTCCCAGCCCTGGTTCAGCTCGCCCAGTATGGCGCTGTCCGGCACGAAGACGTCGTCGAAGATCACCTCGCACAGCGTCGATCCCGCCTGGCCCAGCTTGTCGTATGGCTTCGGGCGGGAGAGTCCTTCGACGTCATCACTCAGCTCGACCAGGAAGGTCGTGATGCCACGTCCCCGACTTTCCGGCGTGCCGGTGCGAGTTGCCAGCACGATCAGTCCGGCGCGATCAGCGTTGGTGATCCAGCGCTTGGCCCCGTTGAGCAGCCATCCGTCTCGTGACTCATCGCGCTGCGCCGTGAGTCGGATCCCCTTAGCGTCGGATCCATTTTTCGGCTCGCTCAGCCCGAAGCTGGTGAAGAGCTCACCGGTAGCCATCCGCGGCAGATATTTTTGCTTCTGCTCTTCAGTGCCGAAGGTGCGAATCGGGAAGGCGGCCAACGAATTCTGCACCAGAACCGAAAGCGCCAGTCCGGCATGTCCGCGAGCCAACTCCTCGATGACCGCTGCCTGCTGCGTTGAGCTCAGCTCACTGCCGCCGTACTTCTCCGGCACGTCCATGCCCAGGCAGCCAAGCTCGACGCAACGCCGCAAGAACTCGGTTGGCACGGCATACGGATCATGCTCGGCAGCCGCGATCGACTTCTGAAACGCAGGTCCGTTCACGAACTCCCTGGTCATCTCCCGAACTTCGTCAGACATGCCATCGCTCACTTTCTGTCCCTGGCTCCTGGAAACGTCCGGATGTAACGGAAATAACAAAACAGCACGCCACGGGGACGTTCACGCGCTTCGATTGTATGGCTTGCACGGCCCTACGTACCAGACCTATATGCTCTGCCTCACCCGCAACCAGCGAGCCAATACAGCTGGAACAACCGAAACAGACTCAGCTACGTTCACCGCGCAAGACGAATGGAGATCGGATGGCATCATGTGTGGGCAAGATTCGTTTGACGTACGACGACGTCGTGCCGCAAGGCGGTCTCCTGTCAATTCGACCCGCTCTTGCTTGCACCAACGTCCACCTGTCGGTCAGCCTTCTCCATTCCGCTTCGCCGTACTACCATGCGTCCAGCACGTGCTCAACTGAGAATAGAGCCCTTCGCAATGGAAGGACGACGAAATGACTTTTACGGTGGTTGGCCGATGCGAACGCACCGGCATGCTCGGAATCGGCACCGCGACCGCCGCGTTCGCGGTCGGCGTACGCGTGCCATTCATTAAGGAGCGGGTCGGCGCCGTGGCGATCATGGCGATCGCTGACGAACGGCTGGGGCCGATCGCCCTGCGCCTACTCGATATCGGCTACAAGGCGCCTGGCGTCATCGAGCAGATGGCGATCGCCGATCCCTACATCGAATACCGTCAATTGGGCGTGCTCGATGACGACGGCCACGGCGCTGCGCGAACCGGGAGCATGAACAAGGACTGGTCGGGACATCGGGTCGGCGACAACTACGTCATCCTCGGGAACTATTTGATGGGTCCCGAGGTGTTGGACGCGATGGAGGCGACGTTCCAAGCAGACCCTGACGAGGACCTCGAGGAGCGTCTCATGAGGTGCATCGAAGCGGGACGTGACGCAGGTGGCCAGCACGGCGGTCAGCGCTCAGCGGCGCTTCTCGTGTACGATTCCAAGAGCTTTTCGCGAGTGAATCTGCGGGTCGACATCCATGAGGAACCGGTCGCCGAGTTACGTCGCATATTCGACGTCTATCGGCCGGCCATCCCCTACTACGATTTACGGCAGGTGGACCCGCGCGTGATGTCGCTCGACGACTGGCTTGCCACGCATCCACGTACGCCGTGAGCCAGGAACCTAACGGCCGGAAAGAGAGGAGCCGCGAGTGTCGGTCGGAGTCGACTTCAGCAATCCAGCAGTGCGCGCCAACCCATACCCGATCTACGCGGAGCTGAGATCCGAATCTCCAGTGCTCTGGAACGGCCAGAGCTGGTTGATCAGCCGTTATGACGACATCATCGGACTGCTGACGGACAATCGCGTCTCCTCCGCGAGAGCCGAATCGATCTTTCAGGTCCTGCCCGACGACGTACGCCAGGAACTTCAGCCGCTGCGCCACGTCCTCGGCAGCCGTATGCTCCTCACCGATCCGCCGACCCACACACGCCTGCGAAATCTGGTGACCAAGGCCTTCTCCGCCCGCATGGTACGGGAGAAGAAGCCGCGCATCCAGGAGATCTGCAACACGTTCATCGACCGGGTGATCGCCAACGGTGAAATGGACGTCATCAGTGACCTGGCCATCCCTGTGCCAGGCTGGGTGATTGCCGATATGCTCGGGGTCTCGCGAGACATGCAGCCGAAGTTCACGCAGTGGAGTCGCGATCAGGTGCGCGTCTACGACCGGCCCGGCACGAGCGGCGAACGGATCCCGATCATGCGGCAGGGCCAGGAGAGCATGCTCGAGATGAAGGCCTATCTCGAGGGCGTTATCGCGGACCGCCGCACCAACCCTCAGGACGATTTGATCACCATGTTGGTGATGGCTGAAGAAGAGGGTGACCGCCTGTCGACAGACGAGCTCGTCATCATGATCATCGCGCTCCTGGTTGGCGGCAACAACTCCACCGCGCACCTGATCGGCAATGCGGTCTTCACGCTGGCTCGGCACCCGGATGCACTACAACAGCTCAAAGCCGACCCGAGTCTGATCACGACCGCGGTCGAGGAAGTTCTGCGCTTCGAGAGCCCGGTGCAAGCCACGAGCCGAGTGGCGCGGGACGCGATCGAAGTAGGCGGGCACACGATAGAGCCCGGACAGGGGATCAGTCTCCTCTTCGGCTCGGCGAATCGTGACGAAAATCAGTTCCCTGATCCTGAGCGACTAAATCTCGCACGTCGACCAAACCGCCATCTCACGTTCGCGCACGGACCCCACTTCTGCCTCGGTGCCGCCATCGCGCGCGCGGAGGCGCAGATCGCGGTGCAGACTGTCGTCGAGCGCTGCGACGATCTCGAGCTGGTGAACGATTCGGCTGACTGGCTGGAGGGATTCTCGTTCAGAGGGTTGAAGACGTTACCAGTTCGATTCAGAGCCGCCTGAATGGCATCTCAAGTCGGCCCGCATCTGAACGACATATCGTTCGTTCCAGATTGCAGGCGCCGGGAAGCACGCTCTACTCACCTCCGGAAACCGGCACTTCGTTCGAACCGACAGAGCAGTTTCGGGAAAGCACTGAGTCGACATTCATCGTCTCATGATCGAGCGAAAACGCGCGTACAGACGCATAAACTGTATAGTGTTTCGCTTATCACTTGCCTCAACGAATTGACATGACATTCGCGCACTGCTATGCTCACCGCCGAAAACCTGGTTATGGCATCTAAGAGGTCCGTGAACAACGGGGGACTTCTGTTCCGGGCAGACGGTGTCGTAAGCCGATAAAGGGTATGGGAAGGGAATATTCATGGCAAGCCGCGCTGACGGGCGGTCGAGGACTTCTACGCCCGATTCAGGATCGTCGCTCCTGCCCCAAGAAACTCGCTTCGGCTGGCGCAAAGAAGAAATCGACGTCGCGCCGATAAGCCCCGAACCACCACGCAAGGCTCCAGTTGAATCTACGAGGACGCAAGCAGCGTTCCAGGAGCCACAACCACCCCAAATTCGGGTACCGAATTATGGTCGAGGGCGGAGTGCTGCCCCGTTCGGCTGGCGTCCAGAGTCAGCCTCCGGTCGTGCCGGTCAGACCAGGATCTCGACGTCGCTCAGCTCGAATGACCGCTCCGCATCTGGTTCCCCGCGACCGTTGCCGACGGCGCCACAGCCGCGCTTCTCTCAGGCAAGCGTCGCGGCATCGCTCATTCCGTCGCCATTGCTGGATCGCCCGACACACGATGAGCCGGAGATCTGGTGGCCCGAGGCGTCCAATCGCACCATCATGTACGTCGGGCCAGCGGTCCGCTCGATCCCTCAGGGGAATCTGACCCGCACCGCGATGGTCGCGGCGACGGTGGCCGCGGTTGCATCGTCCACCGTGCTCGGATCGGCGATGGCCGGTTCGGGGAGCCACAGTCCATCTTCGGGGGGAGCGGCCACCACGGCAAGCGTTTCCGGCACCGCGGCGACCGCGGCGACGACCGCTCCGGCCGTCAATTTCGCTGGTGAAGGCGGAGGCGGACAAGGCGTCAATTACACCGTGGAGACCGGTGACACGCTGCATGATATCGCGGCGAAGTACGGCGTCTCGACCGAGGCGCTCATTAGCGCCAACGACCTCGCCAATCCAGACCTGATCTTCCCTGGCGACCATGTGACGATTCCCGGCGCGGGCAGCGGCGGGCAGGACATCACGATCACCGTCGAGGCAGGCGACACCATCAACAAGCTGGCGGAACGATACGGCGTCGATCCGACCTCAATCGTCAACCTGGCAACGAACAACATCACCGACGCGAATCTGATCATCGTCGGACAATCGCTGGTCATCCCCGGCGCCGATTCCTCATCTGGGAGCGCGGACGCACAGGGCGGTGGCGACACACAGCCAACGGCGTCCCTGGCCAGTGCCTCGGCACCGCAGACTGTCGACGCGAGTGCATCCACCGACAACACCGATTCACAGTCGCAGACAAACGCGACCGCCACGACGACACAAGCTGCTCCCGAGCCCACGCAGCAATCGACCCCGGCTCCCACACCGGAGCCGACTCAGGCGCCACAGCCCGCCGCCAGTGACGGATTCGTCTGGCCGGTCCAGGGCACGATCACGCAGAACTTCGGGCCTACCAGCTTCAGTCTCGAGCCAGCCTACGAAGGCTACGCCCACTTCCACCAGGGTCTCGACATCGCCAACAGCATGTACACGCCGATTCATGCGGCCGCGTCCGGCACCGTGATCTTCGCCGGCTGGAGCAACTCCGGCTACGGATTCTGCGTGCAGATCGATCTCGGCAACGGTCTCGTCACGCTATATGGACACATGGCTCAGCAGCCGTCGGTCAGCGTTGGCGAGCAGGTATCCGCCGGCCAGGAGATTGGCAAAATGGGGAGCACCGGCGCTTCGACCGGGTCTCACCTCCACTTCGCCGTCCAAAAGAATGGTGTGTGGGTGAATCCTCTGAACTACCTGCCGTAACGGACCGATTCAAACGATCGAATTCGCTCCGAATATAGCCGGGGAACTCGCGAATCACGCGAGCCCCCGGCCATTTTCATGGACTCGATTGGCGTCCGACTCTGTTTTGCGCGCCCGAGCGTTTCACATCTTCTCGATTTCAGGAACCCGCATGTAAACCACTTTGCTGAGGTCAGACGGTGCTCCAGCTAGCATGAAATGCACAGGTATTCAGACCGACTGCGAGACCGGAAGGAGCATTTCATGCTGGGGCATCTCAACACCCTGCCGCACACTCTGCGACACGCCTCCTATGTCGTCATGACCGCGATCGTGGCCCTGGCTCTGGTCGTGGTGATGGGATTCGCCGCAACGTGTGCGGCGACGATCGCCAACAATCCTGGCGCGAACGACATCACCTACGGACTGTGCGCCAGCAACAACGGCCTTCATGACATCAGCACGCCGGGCGTGCTGTTCGGCTCGAGCGCGACTAACTGCTGACGCTGTTCGCCCGGCAATCTCCGGATCTCGCCGGAGATTGTCGGGGCGACGCATCTCTAACCGATGGGATTCCTCCATCGGATTGGAATCAGGCGTGGGTCAGGCCGGAACGCGCTCGCGGATATAGTCCGCCAGCATGTCGGCAAGCGTATCGATGTAGCCATGCCCTCGCTCCGCGGTCGCCGGGCGGGCGTCCCCGAGAATCCCGTTGGCAGTCAGGGCCGTCATGCCCTTTTCGAAGATCGTGCGAGAGGCTGCCTCGTCGAAATCACCGACGAACCCTTCTTCAGCCTTGTCCATCAGAACCAACTCTGGCCGGTTTGCCAGCACCATCGACGTCTCCGTCTCACCCGCGTGCGCACCAGCCACCTGAGGCGTGATGTCATCTTCAGCGGCCTTGCGGTTCATCACGTCGATGAAGCCCATCAAGTCCGTATACGGTAGGTAGCGAGCCCCTTCGATGCGTCCACCGGTGTCCTCGTAGAGCGACGCCAGCGGACCGAAATTTCCTCCGTGACTCGGCAAGATAACTACGGTCTCAAAGCCGTGTCGGGCCAGGCTGGCGACGTACTGTCGCACGACTTCTTTGAAGGTGGCGGCGTCGAGCGTGATCGTGCCGGGGAAGGCCATGTGGTGCTCCGACACTCCGAAGGGGATGGTCGGCCCCACAATCACGTTGTCCAGTCGCGACGCAACGGCATCGGCCAGGACCGTGCCAAGAAGCGTGTCGGTCTGAAAGGGCAGATGCGGCCCATGCTGCTCCATCGACCCAGCCGCCGCCACGACCGTTTTGGTGCCGGAGTCGAGCGCTTCTCGCATCTCGGGCCAGTGCATCTCCGCCAATCGTCTGATCTCAGGCATAGCTTCCTCCCATTCCCGCGGTAATCAGGTGGATCGTCCGGACCATTCTCACACATCGAGGCGTGCCGCGACGGCCCTCTGTCCGACGTGGTTGACAACGTTTGTGAGGCAGGTGAGAGTGCAATAAATGCCGAGCCGTGAGTGTCCATTAGTCCAAACCGTTAGAGGGAGTCTCTATGCAAGACGTCTATCAATATATCGACGAACATCGCGATCAATACCTAAAGGACGTGCAGGAGCTCTGCCGACAGCCGAGCATTTCCGCGCAGAACATCGGCATTCAGGAGACCGCCGAATACGTCAAGCGCATGCTCGAGGCGGTCGGCGCGCAGGCCGAAATCGTCCCGATCGAGGGCGGCAACCCGGTTGTCTACGGAGAGATCGGCAGCGGCAATCGGACGCTTAGCTTCTACAACCACTACGACGTCCAACCACCGGAGCCACTCGATCTGTGGGACACGGAGCCATTCGCCGCCGACGTCGTCGACGGGAAGATCGTCGCCCGCGGAGTGGCCGACAACAAAGGCAACATCGCCTCGCGCATCTGTGCCATTGACGCCTACCAAAAGGTGCGCGGATCGCTCCCACTGAAGGTCAAGTTTCTGATCGAAGGTGAGGAGGAGATCGGCAGCCCGAGGCTGGAGCGCTTCACCGAAGAGCATGCTGACCTTGTGCAGGCGGATGGCAATATCTGGGAGAGTGGCAGCAAAGACGTCGACGGCCGACCCATCATCTCGCTGGGGCTCAAGGGCATCTGCTACGTCGAGCTACGCGTCAAGTCGATCGCGCGAGATCTGCACTCATCCTTGGGCGCATCCGTTCCCAACGCTGCCTGGCGTCTCAACTGGGCCCTCTCGACCCTGAAGGGCCCGGACGAGCGCATCCGTATCCCCGGTTTCTACGACAAGGTAATCGCGCCGACCGAGCACGACCTCGATATCCTGTCCAAGCTTCCGGACACGGAGTCCAGTCGCAAGAACCTGTATCAGATCGACCAGTTCGTGACCGGATTGACGGGACGCGATCTGCAGATCAAGGAGTATTTCCAGCCGACCTGCACCATCTGTGGCATCAACTCCGGCTACACCGGACCCGGCACCAAGACGGTCATGCCAGCCGAAGCGATGGCCAAGGTCGACTTCCGGCTAGTCATCGATCAGGACCCGTACGAGATTCGCGATCTGCTGCGCAAGCACCTGGACGCCGAAGGCTTCTCGGACGTGGAGATCGAGCTGCTGAGTGCCGAACACCCAGCGCGTACGTCGACTGATTCCGCCATCGTGAAGGTGGTCGAGGCGGCCCATCGCGAGGTGGATGGTGCGGAGCCCGTCATCATCCCGACCAGTTTGGGGACCGGGCCTGCCTATGTTATGGCGCACCAGTTCGGCATTCCGTTCGCCTCCTCCGGCGTCGGTCACGCCGACTCGCGAGCGCACTCGCCGAATGAAAACATCTTCGTCGAGGACTATTTCACAGGCATCAAGCGGATCGTGCGCATCTTCGACGGTTTCGCCAAGACCTAGAGCGGTTTTCAGAGCGGCTGCCCCTGGGCAGAAGCCGTGAGAGTACGTATCCTCGGTCGTCGTCCGTAGGGCGTCATAAATGTCGCCCCTACGGAGATGCGTCGTAGGGGCGATTCTTCTTCGATCGACCGCTGGAACGTGACCAGTTTATGTCGATTCGAGCGCTTCTTGCTTTTCACGCTCCGGCGACTCGTGCTCACTCTCACGCCGCGCGTGCGGGCGATTCAACACCCAGGAAACCGCCAGCCAAGATCCGAGGGCGATCAGGAATCCCGCAAAGATGTCGGAGACGTAATGCTCACCAAGGTAGACGAGGGCGAAGCCCATGGCACAGATGTAGAGGACGCCGAGAGCCTTGCCGAGAGCGCCCTTCGTCATGAAATACAAGGCGGTGACCGCCACGATCGCGATGTGGAGCGAGGGCATGGCGGCGACGTCATTAGGCCCTGCCGTTTTGTCGCCCGTGTTGAAGATACCTGGCATTACATGGTTCAGCAGCTTGGGAACCAGCCGTTGGAAATCGGGCAGGTACCCGTGCTCGGCCGCCAGCCACGGAGGCGCGGTCGGCACCAGGAAGTTGATCGCGAGTCCGACGTAGAGCGTGACCACCACCGACAGCGCAACGTAGCGAAACCATCGTGAGCGAAACCACCAGAGAAGCACTACCGTGGCTGGTGGAACGACAAAGTAAGAGATATAGACGACCACGAGGAGATAGTCGAGAACGTTGAGATGGCTCGTCTGTCCGAGACGATTCTGAAGCCAGGTAACCGGATCGATGCCATTGAAAAGCCAGCGGTCGATCCGAACCGGGTAGGCATAACGGACCGGAATCCGTGTGTTGTCCGCATACGATCGCATGCGTGCGAAGATCATGAAGGCGACGACGAACGCACCCAATGTCCAGATTGGCCGGCCTTTAATCATGCGTAGGTCAACCCGCTCCTCACGGTAAGCAATCCTGTGATTCCTCCGCCTCAGCCCGCAATCGGAACGGGTGTTGTCTGCTGAATCTGTTCGACGATGCCGTCCTGCATGGTTCGTAGCTGACTCTGATCCCGAACCAGAACGCGCATCTGCTCCAGGTCCTCGCGCCCGATGAGTCTCAGGCGAACGAACGAACTCACATAGGTCTCCAGGGTGTCGATGCCCGCTCGAAGCGCTCGGGTGGTTGGAACGTCTGACTGATCGACGGCTCCAAATGTAGACGTGGCTGGATCGTTCAGGCTGGAGCGAAGTACGCGCGCCTGATCCCGTAGTGAGATGAGATCGGCCACCGGCGGCCACGTCGCGCGCAAACCCGGATCCGGTCGCAGCGCTTCACGCGTCAGCCGATTGAGTTCGCGGGCGATGAGGACTCGGCGCTCGTCCGGGTCGTTGACACGCTCGATCTCGAAGAGTCGATAGAGGTCATGCTGTCGAACACCTTTGGTAGTCACTCCCAGTGTGCGACGTCGATGCCAACGGATAATCTGGTACTGCGTCCACCAGACCATCGGCAGCGCGATGAAGGCGACCAGGAACCAGCGATCGACCGACCAGGCGAACCCATGACTCCCTATCTGGATGACGCTGGCCGCAAGAACGGCCAACAGGAGCAACGGGGCGACGACGAGACTCAGGTGGCGCGGTCGCAATGACGGCATAGGGCTATCCTCCGCGAACATTGGTGAGAAGCTGACGGCTCGGGCGCGAAAGAGTCGATAGAGCAACCATCCCAGCACGATCACGGGGAGAACCGGCAGCGCCAGCACCAGGGCAATCAAGGCGACTGGAACCATCACGCAGATACCAATGAACAGCATCACGTACTTGAGCACGACTCACCTCAACTCACCCGTCGCGCTACTCGACAGGCAACGACAATCTCGCACGTGTCGAGCCGCCAGCGCTGTCCGCTGGCGGGCCGACGTGGTTCGGGTCAGCAGCCGGCACGACTGGACAGCGTGTCAGCGATGAAGGATAAACCTGTTGCCGTCTAAGTCGCTGCATCCGAACCCTGTCATTATGGAAGGTTAAGGACCGTGGGACAATCTCTCGTCATCGTGCCGTGCGGCCAAGCGAAGATATGGGCCAAACATCCGGGGGCTGGAGCCGTGGAGGCACGACTGGCCTACAGCGGTGGCCCGTTCGGGATCAACCGTGACTATGCCGAGCGTTTCGCGGACCGGTGGGTGGTGCTCAGCGCAAAGTATGGCTTCATCGCACCCGGATTCATGATCCCTGGCCCGTACAACGTCACGTTCAAGCGCAAGACTACGTCACCGGTCGACATCGACACGCTGCGCGAGCAGGTCGAACAGCAGCGTCTGATGGAGTTCGATCCGATCATCACGCTCGGCGGCAAAGAGTACCAACGTGCCGTTCGTGCCGCGTTCGAGCCGTGGCAAACCAACATCGTCGCGCCGTTTGCCGGTCTGCCAATCGGCAAAGCCATGCAGGCGGTCAAACGCGCCATCGCCGCCGGTGATCCATTCTATCGGCCTGCGCAGTAGTCGAACGTCCGTCAACCTATTGGGAAAACAAAATCGGGTGGAGCATGCTCCACCCGACCGATGATCAATGTGTGTGATCGGCGAACGTCAGTCGTTGGTCCCCGGGTAGCTCGGATCGTGGAAACCGAGCATGCCCTTGGCGTAGCGCAGCTCGCCGGTGTGGCTCCATGAATGGCTGATCGTGTGTTGTAGACGCTGCGCGCAGGTAGCGGGACGATCCGGCGCGTTCGGCAACGGAGCGACCTCTCGATTCAGCTCAGCGTCGTCCGCGCTTCCCAGATAGTCTTCGGTCTCGGCCAGAAGCTGATGCTGATACTCGAGCAAGACGTCGCGTGAGATGTTCATCTCATCCACGTCATCGTCGGTGAAACCGGTACCGATTCCGAGTCCGCGCATCCCCTTGCCGTCCGGGTTGTAACCGGCCTTTTCGGAGAATCCCCCACGGTGCCATGCATCACCTTGCGGGCCCTGCCCCTTGATGATCCAGTTCAGATCCAGATCCCACACCCGCAGCAGGTGAAAATAGCTGAAAGCGACCGGATTAAGAGACGGGCCTGGACGCTTATTCAACAGGTCATCCGGAGTATCCGCGACCTGTCCTTCGACAAAACTAGACATCGATGTGATCTGCGACAGATAGTCGTCCGCCATCCCCATGTTGGAACTCCCTCATTGAACATCGCATGCGATGATCCGACCGATTCGAAATCGCGCCACCGACTAACGCACGGTTCGTTGAATGCATCGCGCAAGTCGGAGCCGCTGTCACTGCCTGCTCAAGATAGCACCGTGCCCGTTCGCTGTCTGCCACGATTGACACACGGTCCAATGAACGCGTATAGAATCTCGTGCTCAAAGCAGATGCTCAGAACGGGATCTCAGGGCGATGTCGCGTCGGGAAGGATTGGCCAGATGAGTGCGCCTCACCAGGAACTCGAAGAAATGACCATCGCGCAGATGCGTGACCTGCTGGATCGAGGCGAGCTGAGCGCTCAGTCTCTCTTGTCCGGCTATTTGGAGCGTATCGAAGCGATCGATCGGAACGGCCCGGAACTGCGCTCGATCATCGAGACCAATCCGGACGCCATGCAGATCGCAGAGCAGCTCGACGAAGAGATGCGCCGCCAGGGACCACGCGGTCCGCTGCACGGCATCCCCATTCTCGTCAAGGACAACATCGACACGGCCGATCGCATGACGACGACGGCCGGCTCGTTGGCACTTGAAGGATCGCATCCGCTGCAGGACGCCACGGTGGCGGCTCAGCTGCGACGGGCCGGCGCCATCATCCTCGGCAAGGCCAATCTGAGTGAGTGGGCCAATTTTCGCTCAACCCACTCTTCGAGCGGATGGAGTGGGCGAGGCGGGCAGTGCAAGAACCCGTATGCGCTTGACCGTAGCCCCAGCGGTTCGAGCTCCGGATCGGGGGCGGCTACATCCGCCAATTTGGCCGCCGCGGCCCTCGGGACTGAGACGGACGGTTCCATCGTGAGCCCGTCGAACTCCAACGGGTTGGCCGGCATCAAGCCAACCGTCGGGCTGACGAGCCGAGCGGGCGTCATCCCGATCTCTCACAGTCAGGACACGGTCGGACCGATGGCGCGCTGCGTCGCGGACGCCGCTGTCATCCTTGGCGCGCTCACCGGCGTCGATCCGCGAGACGACGCTACGGCCGCCAGCGCAGGCAAATCCCACAGCGACTATCGGCAATTCCTTGATGAGGCAGGCCTGCGGGGAGCGCGTGTGGGCGTGCTGCGCAAGGTCTTCTCCGGCTACAGCCCAGAGACTGACGCCATCACCGAGCAGGCCATCGCGGCGTTGAAGGACCTCGGTGCAATCATCATCGATCCGGCCGACATTCCCACCGCCGAAGAGCTACGCAAGCGAGATGTCGAGGGATTGGTGCTCCACTACGAATTCAAGGCGGACCTGAACGCCTATCTCGCGACCCTTGGTCCCAACGCCCCGGTCAGG
>CAWFHU010000007.1:0-330840 GCA_963815715.1 uncultured Chloroflexia bacterium
GTCGCGGAGACGCTGCGTGCAGCTGAAATCGACAGGTTTCACGGCATCCGCGACAAGCGCGGCACCTATGTCGCTGGGCACCAGCCGGGCGGCAATGTCGGTGATCGGCGCGTCGGCGTCGTCTGGCACACGCAGGGATCCGGCAAGAGCCTCACCATGGCCTTCTACGCCGGTCGCGTCATCCTGCATCCGGCCATGGCCAACCCGACCATCGTGGTCATCACCGACCGCAACGACCTGGACGACCAGCTCTTCGGCACCTTCGCTCGCTGCCAGGATCTGCTGCGCCAGCCGCCGGTGCAGGCGGCCGACCGGGCAGATCTGCGCGACAAGCTTTCGGTGGCATCAGGCGGCGTGGTCTTCACCACCATCCAGAAATTCTTCCCCGAAGAGAAGGGGGACCGGCATCCGCTCCTGTCGGAACGCCGCAACATCGTGGTCATCGCCGACGAAGCCCATCGCAGCCAGTACGACTTCATCGACGGCTATGCGCGTTTCATGCACGACGCGCTCCCCAACGCCTCCTTCATCGGCTTCACCGGAACGCCCATCGAGACGACCGACGCCAGCACACGCGCCGTCTTCGGCGACTACATCAGCGTCTACGACATCCAGCGGGCGGTCGCATGACGGCGCCACGGTGCCGATCTATTACGAGAGCCGCCTGGCCAAGCTGGCGCTGAGCGCGGCGGTGATCCCACACCTCGACCTCGATTTCGACGAGGCCACCGAAGGGGAAGAGGTCGAGCGCAAGGAGAAGCTCAAGACCAAATGGGCGCAGCTGGAGGCCATCGTCGGCTCCGAGCACCGCATCGAGCTGATCGCCAACGATCTGGTCAAGCACTTCGAGGAGCGGCTGCAAGTCATGGACGGCAAGGCCATGGTGGTGACCATGAGCCGCCGTATCGCGGTCGATCTCTACGCCGCCATCGCCAAACTGCGGCCGGAGTGGACCGGGGAGGGTGACGAGCAGGGGGCCATGAAGGTCGTCATGACCGGCTCGGCCTCCGACCCGCTCGAGTACCAGCCGCACATCCGCAACAAGGCGCGTCGGGAAAAACTGGCCGAGCGCTTCCGCGACCCACACGACCGGTTCAAGATCGTCATCGTGCGGGACATGTGGCTGACCGGATTCGACGCCCCCAGCCTGCACACGATGTACGTCGACAAGCCGATGCACGGCCACGGGCTGATGCAGGCCATCGCCCGCGTCAACCGCGTCTTCAAGGACAAGCCGGGCGGGCTGGTGGTCGATTACCTCGGCCTGGCCGACGAGCTGCGCAAAGCCATGGCGACCTACACCGAATCGGGCGGCACCGGCAAGACGGCCATCGACCAGCGTGAGGCCGTGGCGCTCATGCTGGAGAAGTATGAGATCTGTCTAGGGCTCTTCCACGGATTCGATTGGTCGCGTTGGACCATCGGCAGCGCACAGGAGCGGCTCTCGCTTCTCCCGGCCGCGCAGGAGCACATCCTGGCGCAGCAGGACGGCAAGGAGCGCCTCATGACGGCCGTCACGGCGCTGTCGCAGGCCTTCGCGCTGGCGGTCCCGAGCGATGAGGCCATGGCGATCCGGGACGACGTCGGCTTCTTCCAGGCGGTGCGGGCGGCACTGGTCAAGAACACGCCGGGCGAGCCTCATACCGATGAGCAGCTGGAGCACGCCATCCGGCAGATCGTCTCCGATGCGATCGTCTCGGAGGACGTGGTCGACATCTTCACCGCCGCCGGGCTGAAGAAGCCGGACATCTCCATCCTCTCGGACGAGTTCCTGGCTGAGGTGCGCGGCATGCCGCAGCGCAATCTGGCGGTAGAGCTGCTGCAGCGGCTGCTTCGGGGCGAGATCAAGTCGCGCTCGCGCCACAACGTGGTGCAGGCGCGGTCATTTGCCGCGCTGCTGGAGCAGGCGGTGCGCAAGTATCAGAATCGGGCCATTGAGGCGGCGCAGGTCATCGAGGAGCTGATCCAGCTGGCCAAAGAGATGCGCGACGCGCAGCAACGGGGCGTCGATCTGGGCCTCAACGACGACGAGCTGGCCTTCTACGACGCGCTGGAGACCAACGATAGCGCCGTCGCCGTGCTGGGCGACGACCTCCTCAAGACCATCGCGCGGGAGCTGGTCGAGACCGTGCGAAAGAACGTCACCATCGACTGGACGGTGCGTGAGAACGTGCGGGCGCATCTCCGTGTCGCGGTCAAGCGCATTCTGCGCCTTCACGGCTATCCACCCGATCTGCAGGAGAAGGCTACCCAGACCGTGCTGGAACAGGCCGAGGTCCTCTCCGAAGCCTGGGCGGCGTGACCTACCAACCGCGACGGCCAAAGCACCGTTCGGTTCGCCTACACCTGGAACTCGCCATCTTTGATGAAGAGCTGGCCGTCGACGCGCACTTCGCTCTCTCCGCGCAGGTCGCAGATCATGTCCCAATGCACGGCCGATTCGTTCGTGCTGCCCGTCTCGGGATAGCCCGAGCCGACCGCCATGTGCATCGTTCCGCCGATCTTCTCGTCGAACAGGATGTTCCCGGTGAAGCGGTCGATGCCGCGATTGGTGCCGAAGGCGAACTCGCCCAGGTAGCGCGCACCTTCGTCGGTGTCGAGCGTGCGCTCGAGGTACTCCTGGTTCTTCTCGGCCGTCGCCTTGACCACCTTGCCCTCTTCGAACCAGAGCTGGATGTCGTCCACTTCACGCCCGTCGACACTTGAAGGAAAGCTGAAGCGAACGTGACCGTTGACCGAGTTTTCGACCGGTCCGGTGAAGATCTCGCCGTCCGGGAAGTTGTACTTGCCATCGGCTTTGATGAACGTGCGGCCGGATATGTCGAGCGTCAGGTCAGTGTCCGGCGCCGTGACGTGGATCGTCTTCTTTCCGCTGAGCCAGTCGATGAGCCGTTGCTGCTCGCGTGAGACTTTGCTCCACTCTTCCACGGGATCATCGGCATCGAGAAGTCCGGCCGAGTAGACGAACTCCTCGTAGTCGGCCAGCGACATCTCGGCGTCCTGAGCAAAGGCCTCTGTCGGGAAGAGAGTTAGACACCAGCGCAGCTTCTGCTCGGCCGAGCGCTGCAGGTAGGTCTGGAATAGGTCGGTGCGCGCCTGGCGACGAATCATCTGGCGTGTCGGGTCGATACCGGAGAGCTCCTTGGTGTTGACGTCGCTCATGATGTTGAGCGCGCAATCGGCCATCTCTGGCGTGATGCGCTCGTCCGGACGGATGTAACGGAGCTGTTCGTCGGACGCATTGCGAAAGAGGATTTCGGAAAGGCCAGGGATGCCAACCTGCACCAGCGGATTGCCCCCGCGTGCCAACACCCGGCGATAGGCCTCGCGAATCAACGGGGCGGCGACCGGCGACGAGGCCGTGATCGTCACCAGTTGTCCGGGTTGAACGTCCATAGAGTACTCGACCAATACGCGCGCGAGAACTTCGAGTCGCCGGTCGGCCATAGTCTTCTCCCCCTTGATCCATCACATAGGCGGGTCGTTCGTTTACCACATCGTCGGTACTCCCGTCCGGGGAGCACCGGACTCAAGTACCATCACATTTCTGACCACAGGCGGATGTCAGCCGATGGCCAGACTCGTACTATGGTAGCCGATGCACCCGACGTCTGTGACGCTGGAGGTTCCGATGGTTCGCTCGGCAGAGCCGCGTTCAGCAACAAAACGGCTGAGACACCGGTCAGCACCGACTGGGCGATTGACTGCGCAGGCGACGGTCGAGTTTGCCATTGTCAGCATCCTCTTTTTCATGATGGTCTTCGGCACCTTCGATATCGGCCGCGGCGTTTACATGTACTCAGAGCTGACCAATTCGGTTCGCGAGGGAGCTCGTTATGGTCAGGTCGCTCCGACCGACACAAACGAGATCAAGCAGCGGGTCATCGACAAAGCACCGAGCCTCGGCCTGAGCACGAGTAACGTGACAGTGACCTGCTCTACGACCTGCAAATCCGGCAACGACATCACGGTGAAGGCGAACATGAATTTCTCGCTGATCACCCAAAATATGCTCGGTATCACGCCGTTTGTCATGCATGCGTCGGCGACCGATGCGATCGATTGAGGTGGCACAGACCATGAGCGCGAAGCGGCGCAGCCGAAGCAAGGGCCAGAGTATTGCCGAATTGGCGATCTCGCTACCGCTTCTTCTGCTGATGATGCTGGGAACAATCGATCTCGGGCGGGCCTATTTCGACTATATCCAGATGCGCAACGGTGCGTTCGAGGGCGCACGCTACGGTTCACAAAATCCGACTGATAGCACCGGAATCAAGAACATGGTCATGAGCCACGGCGTACCGTCGGATGTCAATGTGAGTTCGACGCCGTCCGGCGATTACGACACGATTGGCGGAGACGCGACGATTAGCGTGTCGGTGTCGCGCACGTTCACGCCGATTACGCTCTCATTTCTGCAGCGTTTCTTCGGGCTTGGGTCGTTCAAGATGAACTGCACTGCCGTGATGAAGGTCATGACCTGAGCCGGAGTAAGCGGTTCAATCCCCCTTGAGTCCACCAATGAAGGCCTCCACCGGAAGGGCCGGCATCGTCAGGAACTGCACCGTTCCGCGCGACCCGAGCATCACCGAGACGCGCATGATCGTCTCGTTGTCCGGCGCTTCGACGATGTTGAGGAAGTCATAATCCCCCAGCAACGCCCACTGATCGATCACCTGCGCGCCCAGTAGCTCGATCTCCCTATTCACTTCCAAAATCCGCTCCGGCCGGTCCTTGATCGTCTTGCGGCCCTCGTCGGTGAGCGTGCTGAGCATGATGTAGGTCGCCATGACGGACCTCCCTTATTAATGTGGCCTACTGCGCGATGTACCCGCCGTCGACCGAATAGCAGGAACCGGTGACGAACGAGGACTCGTCGCTGGCCAGGAAGGCGATCACCGACGCCACCTCTTCCGGCGTCCCCATGCGGCCGATCGGGTGGCGTTGCTTGAGGCGCTCGTCCGATGCACGAAGCTGCTCGTCAGTGCGGCCCACGCGCTGGCGCTGAACCAGCGGCGTGTCGATCGTGCCGGGGCAGACGGCGTTGACGCGGATCTTGTCGTCGACGTGATCCAGCGCCATGGACCGGGTGAGCTGGACGATGGCGCCCTTCGAAGTGACGTAGGCCGCCGCGCCGCGCGTGCCGACCAGCCCCAGGTTCGACCCCAGGTTGATCACGCTTCCGCCACCGCCTGCGATCATGTGCGGCAGTGCGTAGCGAGAGACCAGGAAGACGCTGCGGACGTTGGTCGCCATCAAGGTGTCCCACTCGTCGACGTCGGCGGTGATGACCGTGCCGAAGTTGATGATCCCCGCGTTGTTGACCAGCACGTCGATGCGTCCGAAGCGCTGCATCACGTCGTCGACCATCTGCTTGACGGCCGCTTCCTGGGTCACGTCAGCTTCGAAGAAGGCAGCGTCGCCGCCTTGATCGGTGATCTGTTTGGCCAGCGCCTCACCACGCGCGCGATCGCGCGCCACGATGGCCACGCGTGCCCCTTCCGACGCCAGCCGCTCGGCGGTCGCCTCGCCGATGCCGGAGTTGCCGCCGGTGATGAGCGCCACCCTACCCTCGAATCGCATTTATGCCCCTCCTCGATTGATGGTTATGTCGCGTTATATCTTGGTCGTCATGGCGTCGGCGATGAGCTTGACCGGGATCGAGCCGTACGACAGGAAGTCGTCGTGGAACCGGCGCAGGTTGAATTCGTCGCCTTTCTCTCGTTCCAGTTGCCGTCGCAAATCCCAGATCAGGTCGGTCCCGACCAAATACATCAGCGCCGCGCCAGGGAACATGCTGTTCTTGACTGCCTCCTGCCGCGCGGCCGCCCCGGACATGGCCGTGCGGTCCTCATAGAAGGCGGCCGCCTCGTCCAGCGTCATGCGACCGGTGTGCAGCAGCACGTCGACGATGGCGCGCGCCGCCATGCGCAATCGCGTGTGCGCCAGCGACAGGCGCTCCAGCGGCGAGTAGAGATCGGTCTCGGCCATGAGCTCGCTGGCGTAGCAGGCCCAGCCTTCGGCCATCGTGCCGCCGCAGAGCATGGCGATGCGCGAGGCGCAATCGACGGCCGCGATGCGCCCGATTCGCGATTCAGCCCGGTAGGCGTGCCAGTTCTGCACGTGGTGGCCGATGCCGCCGTGATGCACCACGTGATTCTGCATGATCACGCTGTCGTTGTTGGCTCGCAGGAAGCGCGCCTGCTCCTCAGCCGACGCATCGCGATCCAGCGGCGCGATCAGGTAGTCGACGATCGGAACTGAGTCAAACGCCGCAGGCGCGCGATAGAAGAGGAAGTAGAGGTGCGGCGCCGCCTGGCGCGTCCAGACGGGACGTGGGACGTAGCGGATCGGGTAGTCGGGCCAGGTGACCAGATCGGCATCGATTGCCGCCTGGCGCGCGGCCTCCCAGACCTCGCCGTAGCGCGACTCGTACTGATCCGCCGTCGGATGCTCGTGGGCCAGTCGACCAAGCGACGTGCGCCAGTCGTCGTCGCCATGCTCATTGGCCATGCGCGTCAGTCGCGACTCCGTTTCGCGCAAGACCTCCCAGGCTTGCTCCTCGATCTGATCGGCCGTTTGGTCCAACTGATGTCCGCGCCGAATGAGCAGTTCCAGCGCTTCTTCACCGCAGGCGAGCGTCTCACCTGGCCGCGCGCGCACCTCGTCACGCAGGTAGGCGCGGAAGTCGGCCAGCGCGGCTGCCGCGCGATCGGCTGCATCGCGCAAACGCGGCTCATCGATCCCCTTCTCCGCCATCAGTTGATCGATGCCGACGTTGAGTAAGGCGAGCCCGCCGTCGCACTCGTTGGTGGCCCGTTGTGTCCAGGCGAGCGGCGCCGAGCGGATGGTCGCGCGAGCCTGTTCGAGCAAGCGCGGCATAGCCTCGAGCCGCGCGACGGCTGACTCGACCCGCTGCTCGATGGGTGCGAAGTCACGGAGAAAGAGGCTTATCACGCCGAAGACGGCCTCGCCCACGGCCAGCGACGGGTTGCCGCGCCACATGTGGTCGCCGCTCTGCTCCCACTCCTCGATCTCGAGCATGCCGAGCGCCAGCCGCCGGTCGATCGTTTCGGTCTGGCTGAGCGTCTCGTGCGGCAGCGTCTCCATGCGTCGGATGAAGGACCGTGCCTGGCCGGCGACGTCGGCCATCCCTCGCTCGGAGAGGTCCGGAAGCCGTTCGTCATGCTCGTGCACGCCGATGAAGGTGGCGTTGACCGGATGCCAGCGGTAGTAGGCGGCCAGCACGTCGTCGAGCCACTTGCGTGAATTGCGGTGCGTCGCTCATGGCTCAGCGCTCCAACGGAAGATCGACCCAGCGGCGCTCGTGGAACGAACGCTCCACTGCGTTGATCGTCTCCTGCACCCAGGCGCCGTCGTCGAAGTTCCCCTGATTGCGCTCGCCACCCTCCTCGATCTCGTCGATGAAGTCCTTGATCAGGTTGGCGTAGAAGAGGGAACGCCAGGACTCGCGCGCGTGCCCGCCTTCAGGATAGAAGCGCTGGGGGATCTCCATCTCTTTGAACTCGACGCCATCCGGTGTGGCGATCTTGATCGTCTCTGCGACGCCGAACTCCTCGACCAGCCGACAGATGACGGCGCCGTCGCTCCCGTAGAGCCGGGCTTCGATGCCGGGATAGTTGCCGACAGTGACGAAGCTGGACTGGATCGAGCCGATGGCGCCGTTGGTGTACTCGGTCAAGTAGATGTCGCCGTCGTCGATGTTGATGCGCTGTAGACCTTCCATGCCCCGTACCAGCCGCTCCGGCACGAAGTTGCGCATCGTGCCGATGACGCGGGCGTAGTCGGCTCCGACCCACCAGTGGCTGATGTCGATGATCGGGGCGCCGTAGCCCTCGAGGGAGGAGGTCTGAATCTGGTCGGGGTCGGCGCTGGGGTCGAGCTGTCGCAGGGGCGACTCAGGCTTGAGCCACTGCGAGTTCTGCTCGTAGCCGTTGAAGATGAAGGGTGTGCCGGTGAAACCCTCATCGATCAAGGACTTGGCGTACTGCACACCGGGGCTGTAGCGAAAGGTGAAGCCGAGCTTGGTCTTGAGCCCCTTGCTGCGCGCCAGATCGGCGGCACGGAGGGTCTCGCGGAAGTCGTAGGCGACCGGCTTCTCGCACAGCACGTGCTTACCCGCCTCCAGCGCGGCCCAGGAGAGCTCAAAGTGGGTGTGGGAGGGTGTGACCACGTCGATAACGTCGATGTCGTCGCGGCCGATCACGGCCTGCCAGTCGTCGGAGGCGGTCGGGATGTTGAAGTGCGAGGCGAATCCCTCCGCCTTGCTCTTCTCCACGTCGCAGATAGCGACCACTTCGCGCGCGGATCTCGCTGCCAGCCGGGGATATGCGCCGATTCGGCCCAGTTCCCGGCACCGAGGACTGCAACGCGCAATTTGCTGCGGCTCATGTCTCACCCCTTCCCATCCACGTCCACGTTCATGGTCATTTGTCACTATCGAACATCATAGCCGGAACAGGCGCGCCTGGCCTGCTGTATTCACAGGCACTCGCCATGGGCGGAGGTCCGAGCCTCTACGCTCATCGCTATACTAGCCGTGAACCCGAACGAATCCGTGTCCGTCTGGCGGTGCGATGATGGTACAGGAAAACGGCGAGAAGAAAGCTACGCGTCGCAGCGGATGGTGCTGGCTCCTTATCGCCGTCCCGGTCGCCATACTGCTGGCGCTGCTTCTCTGCGTTCTACTCGCGGTGAGCGTGCGCGCCATCCGGAATAGGCGCGCTGACGCGAACGTCATCACCACTGTTCATGCCGTTGCCAGTTGGCTCATCCACGCATGCGCTGACGGTCGGCGGCCGCAAGCGCACCTACATCGTCTATCGCCCGGCCGATCTCCCCGCCAGCGCGCCGCTCGTAGTGATGCTGCACGGTGGCTATGGCAGCGCCGATCAAGCCGAGAAGACGTACGGCTGGAACGACGAAGCCGATCGCGAGCACTTCCTCGTCGCCTACCCCGACGGGCTCAATCGAGCCTGGAATACCGGTGGCGGATGCTGCGGTCAGTCCGCTTCACAGAACGTCGACGACGTCGGCTTCATCACAGCTATGATCAATCAGATCGAGCAGGAGGCGGACGTCGATGCTTCTCGTATCTACGCCACCGGCATCAGCAATGGGGGCATCATGAGCTACGCGCTCGCCTGCCAAACCGCGATCTTCGCCGCCATTGGGCCTGATTCCGCCACACAGCTCGGCGACTGTCCGCATCCGAATCAGGTTTCGGTGATCCACATCCACGGCACAGACGACACGCGCATCCGCTACAACGGCGGCGAAGGCGAAGGGACGGCCCATATCGACGGTCCGGCGATTCCGGCATTGAATGCCACCTGGCGCGCCATCGACGGGTGCGGGGCGCCGAATGTCACCACTAGCGGGGTAGTGACGACCTCCATCGCAAACTGCCCCAACGGCCGCACCGTCGAGCTGATCACCATCGACGGGGCGGGACATCAGTGGCCGGGAGCGCCGGGCAAGCCGCTCATCCAAAAGCTGTTGGGGACCGATCCGCCGTCGACAGCACTGAACGCCACCAGCACCATCTGGCAATTCTTCGCGCAGCATCACAAATGACGGCCGCGAGAGCCGGGAAGGGAGCCAGCCTCTCATGAATGCGTCAACCAACGGCAACCGCTTTCGGGGCGTCTACGCCATACCGCCGACGCCGTTCGACGAAAACGGCGCGCTGGACGAGCACTCGCTGAGGCGAGCGGTCGAGTTCTGCGTGATGGCAGGCAGTCACGGCATCGTGGCGCCGGTCAACGCCAGCGAAGCCATCATCCTGACCGATGCTGAACGGCTGCGGGTGGCCGAGATCCTGGTGGAGCAGACAGCTGGACGTGTTCCCGTCGTGATCGGCGTATCCGGAATCAGCACGGCGGCCTCGGTCCTCTACACGCGACACGCCGCTCAGATCGGCGCCGATGCCGTCATCGCCATGCCGCCCTACGTCAAGCATCCGCCCGCCAGCGAGATCCCCGACTTCTACGCCGCTGTGGCACATGCCGGTCGAGGCTTGCCCGTCTGGATTCAGAACAACCTCGGACCGGTCGGCACGCCGATGAGCGCCGAGCTGCTCACCCGCATGCTGCGCGACATTCCAGGCGTCTCCTTCATTAAGGAGGAGTCGGAGAACGCTCCACAGGTAATCAGCCAGGTTCAAGCGATGGCACAACACGATCTCAAGGGGATCATGGGCGGCATGGGCGGTCGCTTCGTGCTGGAAGAGTATCGGCGCGGCGCCTGCGGGACGATGCCGGCCTCCGAGGTGGCCGACGCCCTCGTGTTGGTCTGGAACGCGCTCGAGGCGGGAGACGAGGCGCGAGCTCGCCGTCTGCACACCCAGCTTTTGCCGATGCTCAACTACGAGGCGCTCTACACCTACGCCATCTACAAAGAGGTGCTGGTCAAGCGTGGAGTGATCGCCTCGTCACACTCGCGCGTGCCCGGCGCGCCGGTGCTTGGACGCCGAGAACCACCGCGAGATCGACGCGCTGCTGCACGGAGATCGAGCCGCTGCTGACGCTGGGGATGCATCCGGAGATCAACGTCTAACGGTTTCAGGCTTCGTCTGTACGGGCGACGCATGCGTCGCCCTCGACATCGCGAAGACACGATCAACCCGATTCGGTAGGGGCGAAGCTCGTCTTCGCCCGCATGGAGAGCCCGTTCGCGTCGACGTTGGGCCTGTCGCCTGTCTCTCCAGAGACCGGGCCACCGAAGACGAATTCACGCGCCGCACGTGGTGGGCGACGCGTGCGTCGCCCGTACGGACGGAGCCTCTCGCGATGTGCGGCAGACACAGAGGATCTGGTGCATCAAGCAGGGCGAAGTCAAGCTTCGCCCCTACCGTGGGATGCGGCGGTTGCCTGCGAGAACGTAGTGGCCAACGCATGCGTCGCCCGTACAGACGCGGGCAGTATCTACGGAATGCGCATGGAGACCTCCATGCCGTCGCGGTCGAAGTCGTGGTAGCTGCTCTGATAGTCCGGCGAACGGCGCACGTAATCGAGATAGGGCTTGATGTCGCGGGCGAAGGCCTTGACGTTGTCCGCCACGATGACGGCACCCGGCGCCAGAAAGGGCTCGACCGCCTTCAAGTAGTTGAAATACTGCTCTTTCGCGGCGTCGATGAAAACGAAATCCCACGGCCCGTCCAACGTCGGGATCATCTTGAGCGCGGGACCCTCCACCACGCGGCAGCGATCGGCGACGCCAGCCCGTCGCTGGGTGTCCCGAGCCGTCTCGGCGTTGTCATGGTCGATCTCGATGCTGACGATCTCGCCGCCTTCTGGCAGGTTGACCGCCATCAACGTTGAGGAGTAACCGACCAGCGCGCCCAGCTCCAGCACGCGGTTGGGTTTGTGCTCGCGAATAAGCTGGACCAGCAATACACCCTTTTCTGGACCGATGATCGGCCAGTCTCGCTCGTCTGCCCGCGCCTCGATCTCCTCGAGCACCTCTTGATAAGTCGAACTCATCAACAAACCCTCTCAATTCGTGTGCCGCTCACACCGTTACGTCGTCTTGACCGTCTACGTGATTCCCCCGATCATACCGGTTGTCTCCAGCGAGCGAATCCGCATCGGCTCGGGTTGGGGATGAGTAAGGAGTGAATATGCACATCGTTCGCTTTCAACGTGGCAGCGCCGGCGTACTTGGACTGCTCGAAAACGGCGTCGTTTACGAGGCGCAGGGGGAGCTGTTCGGTGACCTGGCGCGCGGCGCATCGGTCGGTAAGGTCGATGACGTTACGTTCCTCGCGCCGGTGCAGCCGAGCAAGCTCATCGCCATCGGCCTGAACTACCTGGATCACGTCACGGAAGACGCGCCGGACTGGAAAACGCCGGAGAACCCGATCATCTTCCTCAAGCCGCCCAGCTCGATCATCGGGCATGGCGCGGATATCGTCTATCCGGATGGTCCGGAGCACGTCGACAGCGAGGGTGAGTTGGCCGTGATCATTGGCCGACGAGCTCGCTACGTCAAAGCAGAGAACGTCGACGACTACATCCTCGGTTTCGCCTGCTCCAACGACGTGAGCGCCCGCGACTACCAGTTCAAGGATGGGCAATGGGTGCGCGCCAAGGGGTTCGACACCTTCAGCCCGATCGGGCCGGCCATCGCCACCGGCATCAGTGCCAGTACCAATTTGCATGCTGACCACGCGCCTGAATGGTGAAGTCAAGCAGCAATCGGGTACCGACAAGCTGATCTTCGGCATCCCGGAACTGGTCGAGTTCGTCAGCCGCGTCATGACGCTCGAGCCGGGCGACGTGATCATGACCGGCACGCCCGCCCATCCGCCGCAGATGAAGGTGGGCGACGTGGTCGAGATCGAGATCGAGCGCGTCGGAACGCTGCGCAATACGGTGGTGGCTGAGGAGCGTCCCAGCTAATTCATCGCCATCATTGACCTGGATTGCCCGCGGCTCGGTGTAATTCCGGATCGCGGGCGTCTTTTCACCGCCGCAAGACGGGAGACTGCATGTCACAACGCGACGAGCTCCTGGAACAGATGCTTACGGCCTGGACCGAGTTGATGGTCGTCGTTCAGCAGCTGAATGACAAATTCGACGACGACCTCGGCGACGACTGGCGTGTGCGCGACGTACTCGCCCACGTCGCGCTGTGGGAGCGTGTGGCCAACTGGAAGCTGGGCGGCGCTGAGGTACCCAATGCCGAGGGCGTGGCCGATCGCGAGCCGTGGGATATGAACTTTTTCAACGAGGAGATGCGCGAGCGCTGGCGCGAACGATCGGTCGACGAGGTTCTGGCCGAGCTTCGCGCGTCCCATGAGGCGCTGGTCGCCACGGTCTCGGCTGCATCCGATGAGGATTGCGCCGCGGACGGGAGCGTGTGGGCCGTCATTCAGGAAGATGGTGCTGGCCACTACGAACTCCACCTTCCGGCGTTGCGCGGTCTGGCGGAACGGGGATAGGGGCGGCGACGTCACCGCGTCCGTGAGAGGCCGGGCGGCATGTTGGCGAGTCCAATCCACAGGGCGCCATGAATGTCGCCCCTACGGAAACCGGTGTCGAATGCGCCGTAGGGGCGCGATTCATCGCGTCCGAACCCGACACCCGCCGTGAACGCTCACCCCGTAATGAACGACACGCTCACGAATTCCCCGTCCCGACGATTTCGTTGATGGAGCGGAGTCCCTCGCGTTCCACGAACGCGAGCAGGTCTCTCACGATGACGCCCGGCAGCGCTGGTCCTCCGAAGACGAACGACGTGTAGATCTGCACCAGCGACGCTCCGGCACGCATGCGCTCAATCACGTCATCGGCGTTCTCAATGCCACCCACTCCGATGATCGGAAGCGAATCACCCAGCCGCTGACGGGCTTTTCGCACCATATCGAGTGCCAGAGCCTTGAGGGGACGACCGCTCAGTCCGCCCGGAAGCTGGTTCGTCTTGCGGCCCAGCAGGCTGTGATCGATGGTCGTGTTTGAGACGACGACCCCAGCGGCATCTCCTGACGCGATGCCTCCCAGAACCTCGTCGAGCGCGTCATCGGTCAGGTCCGGAGCGATCTTGACGAGGATTGGCCGCTCAGCGCCGTCGTGTAGTCGGGCCGAACGCCGGTTCTGTTCAGCCACCTGCCGCAGAATCCCCATCAGTGTCTCGCGCCGCTGAAGATCGCGCAGCCCCGGTGTGTTGGGTGAGCTGACGTTGATCGTGAAGTAATCGGCGACGTCCCACAGCGCGTCGATAACCGCCACGTAATCGGCCGCGGCCTCCTCGGCGGGCGTGCTGCGATTCTTGCCGACGTTGATGCCGACGACACCCGGGTATGCTCGGCCTACCAGCCTCCTGCGCACCGCTGCGGCGCCCTGGCTTGGAAAGCCGAGCGCGTTGATTAGCGCCCGCTCCTCGGTGAAGCGCCAGACTCGGGGCGGCGGGTTGCCCGCCTGTGGCTGCGGCGTGACGGTTCCAACCTCGATCGCGCCAAACCCGAGCTTAAGCAGACCGGCGACGGCCTCGGCATTCTTGTCCAGGCCAGCCGCGACGCCGAGTGGGTTGGCGAAATGCAAACCAAAGCAGTCCACCGCGAGACGCTCGTCGATTGGGGGCGCCAGCCACCTGAAACCGACCGTCGATGGACCCGCGATCCCGAGTGATTTGAGTGCCAGGCTGTGCGCCCGTTCTGGATCGATCAACGTCAGAACAGGATAGAGCCAGGAACGATATCCGCTGACCAGTCGCTTGCGTCCGGCCACGAAAACCCGTCCTTCTAGCCAAAATTTGCGAGTGAACATCCAACTGACCGCACTCTAGGAGAATGGCCCCGGCATTGCAATGGTTTTCGACCCGTTTGCGCAGCAATTTGTTAAGAAAATGAAGAAGAACGGTCCTTTGCGGGACCCATAGACAGCCGATCGCGCTGCTGACTGCGTTCCAAGGGGCGGAAACCGGTGCGAATCCTCGACTAGAGGCGCGATTCTCCTACGCGCCCTGTCAAGCGTGTTTGACCGCTGCGTAGAAACCGCAAGCATTCACACCAGTCGTAAGCTTCCCCTTTGCCTGCTTGATCACTTCTCGGAGAGGATTGACAACTGATTCAGCTGAAGGCGACGTCATCTACGCAGCCTAACCATGCGAATCGCGCGACACTCTTGCCGCATTAGGTCGCACTGGCTACCATCGCCCCGAGTAACAACGCGTTCACCGGTCTGACGGGAGGAAACATGGACGAGAGTCGACTGGCTGAAGTCGACCGCTACATCGAAGAGCACGTACAGCAGTACATCGACGACCTCAAGCGGCTGGTAGCGCTGCCGAGTGTCGGCGCGCAACGAACCTTCATGAGCGAGACGGCCGATCTCACGCGGGAGCTGCTGGAGAAGTACGGCGTGAGCGCCGAGGTGATGCCGAGCGATGGTTTCCCCATGGTCTATGGCGAGCTCAAGGGTGGCAGTCACAAGACCGTCCTCTGCTACAACCATTACGACGTGCAGCCTGCCGAGCCGTTCGAGCTGTGGGACTCGTCGCCATTTGAGGCGACCGAGCGAGACGGCAAGCTCTTTGGCCGCGGCGTCGGTGACGACAAAGGGCACATCGTCTGCCGTCTGGGCGCCATCGACGCGCTCAAGGCCGTGCTGGGCGAGGTCCCCTGCTCGGTCAAGTTCCTGATCGAGGGTGAAGAGGAGATCGGCTCAGGCAGCATGCCCGCCTTCATCGAGCAGCACGCCGACATGCTCAAGTCTGACGGCTGCCTCTGGGAATTCGGAGGCGTCGGCTACGATGGCCGTCCGCAGATCTTCCTCGGTATGCGCGGCGACTTCTACGTCGAATTGCGCTGCAAGCTCCTCGCGCACGACGCGCACTCCGGCCTGGGTGGCTCCCTCTTCCCGAACGCCGCCTGGCGCCTGGTTTGGGCGCTCAACACCTTCAAGGGCCAGGACGAGCGCATTTTGATACCTGGCTGGTACGACGATGTGCGCGGACCGACGGCACGCGACATGGAGCTGCTCGAGCACCTCCCCTCGGACGAAGAACGCCTTAAGGCCAGCTATGGCCTCAAGAGCTTCCTCAAGGGAGTCACCGGCGTCGAGCTGCGACGCCAGCAGGTCTTCGAACCGACCTGCACCATCGCCGGATTCGGTTCCGGCTATCAGGGAGCCGGGTCCAAGACGGTCCTGCCGGCCGAAGCTATGTGCAAGGTCGATTTCCGCCTGGTCCCCGATCAGGATCCGGCGGACCTGATGCGCAAGCTGCGCAAACATCTGGACGACAACGGCTTCACCGACATCGAGATCGTGCAGCACGGCGCCTACCCGGCGGCCAAGGTCGATCCGGACGATCCGTTCGTCGCGCTGGTGGCGGAGGCTGGGTTTGACGTCTACGACATGCCCGCCGAAGTTCATCCGACCAGCGGCGGCTCAGGGCCGATGGACCCGTTCGTCCGTGTGCTGAACGTTCCGATCGCCAACGTCGGCATCGGCTATCCGGACTCCGGCGCGCATGCCCCGAACGAGCACATGCGCATCGAGGACTTCGTGCGCGGCATCAAGCAGACGGCGCACGTCTTCGCCCGCATGGCGGAGCTGGAGTAAGAGGGACGGGGCGGCTTGCGATATTGCGAGCAGATGCTCTGGTTTTCACCCTGGGTTGAAAACCCAGGCTGACCTAGACGAAGTCCCTAAACGGACTGAGAATACACGTTTACGTAAGGGAGGGACCTGTGCCCTCCCTTCGACCGAAGGTCGAGAGACCGCACACGCATGTTCGTCAGGGAAGACATCCGTGTCTGCCCCGATCGTTCAAATCGTCAGTCTCGTTCTAGAAACGCGCGCTGTGCCGCGAGCCAGCGTTGATGCCGAGCCCGCATGTTCTCGAGCCATGGGGGATCGTCGGCTGTCGGTCTGGTCTCCTCACCTCCGGTCGACGGCGGGGCGTACGCAGCCATCAGCTGGGCGACTTTGAAGGCTGCCAGCAAATTGAGCTGGCACGGCAGCGTCTCCAGAAAATCGGGCGGGAGGGGACGCAATTCTCGGTAGCCATCCAATAGCCAGGCGACGTGGTCATCGCGATGAGGAGTCTCCGCCGACCACACCTCTTGGAGGGCAATGGCGACGTCCACGATGTAGGGCGCGTACACGGCGCTGTCGAAATCCAACACCTGCGGCCTCACGACATCCCAGACCAGGTTGTCGAGCTCGCAATCGCCGTGGAGCAGTCCATACGATTCGGGATCGGTTGGCATCGTATCCAGCCACGCCACGCCCTCGTTGAGGACGCGCGCAACCACCCTGTCGCTCTCAGGCAGGCTGGCGAGGACGCGGCGAATCTCGTCCAGCCAGGATGCACGTGATGCACGCGGACTGAATGTCTGGGACGCGTCGTGCAGCTGTGCCAGTCTCCTTCCCCAAGCTCGATAGTGGGGCTGGGTCAGCTCTTCATGCTCCAGTTGGCGGCCGCGCAATCCTTCGAAGACGACCGCGTGGTAGCTCGTGTCGTCGTTTGCGGTATTCGTGCTGGTTCCGCGGTCGTGGACCTCTTCAACCAGTGAGCCCGACTCCGAGGGAATCGGCTGAGCCACGGCTACTCCGGCGCGAGCGACGTGCTGGACGAACTCCATCTCGGCATCCAGCGAGGCTCGTGAGCGCTCGGCCACCGGAGCGAGTCGAAGATAGCCGAGCGACCCGTCGGTCAGGACGAGTCGAAAGATATGGTTGCCGCTGCTGCGCACGTGGGTCAACGATTCGCCGCGCCAGCGTCGCGCGGCGTCGAGCACAACTTCTGGCAATCCGCCATCCGCGGTCACATCGACGATCTGACGCATGCGCTGGACGTTCATCATGGATGCGTTCCCCCTGGTGGTTCGTTGGCAGCCTCGCTGCCTCACTCCGTCCATCTAGTCAGTCCTTGTCGATTGCACTACTATAGCCCCATAGGCGTTCAGCACGTGGGGTCCACTGAGCGGTGGCTTTGGCGTCCGGATCTGCGCACCGGCGCGAGCAAGCCCGTGGCATGCGGACCTGCCGCTCTTCGGCATCAGACAGATGGCGACGTGGCTATCTGCATCTGGCTCGTAATCGCCGGAAGGAGATGGGTCGTGGTCAAGGAATTCAAAGAATTCGTGTTGCGCGGGAACGTGATCGATCTGGCCATCGCGGTCGTCATCGGCGCGGCTTTCGGTGCGGTTGTCACCGCGCTGGTGAAGGATCTGATCACCCCGCTCATCGCGGCGATGGGTGGTCAGCCCGATTTCTCCGGTCTGAGCTTCACCATCAACAAGAGTCATTTCCTATACGGCGATTTCATCAACGCCGTCGTCTCGTTTCTAATCTTGGCCGCGGTGGTCTTCTTCCTGGTCGTCGTCCCATTGAATGCACTGATCGAGCGGACGCGTGCGAAGCCCACAACACCAGATCCGACGACATTCAAATGCCCTGAGTGCTTGAGTGAGATCCCGATCGGTGCGCACCGCTGCGCGTTTTGCACGGCGGTCATTCAGTCGTCGGGAATGCCACAGACCGCGGGGGACTAGGAAGTCGTTAGTCGACGCTACAGGCCCATGCACGCGGCCCACCGGGCCGCTCTGGCTGCCATCACTGGTTGCCGCTGGGATACGAGATTTCGTAGCCGTTGCCGTGCCGCGGGATCGATAGGGCCACCATTCGGCCCGCGGCGTCCACTTCGACCGAGAAGGTGGCCGGTACGGCTCGGATCTGCTCGCGTACGTCTGTCTCTTCCGGCACGCTGAGCTCGATGTAGGCAGTGTCGCCTTCGAGCGAAACGTAGTCGGACGCCGTCGCATCGCTGAGCCACGACTTGAGAGCCGCGGGGAGGTCCAGGTTCTGCGACGGCAGGGCTTCGACGCCCACGATACGACCGCCGACGCCCATGTCGACGTAGCCGTCGAGTTTGACCCGGCGCTTCACGGAGCCGGACTCGCGATCGAG
Organism: uncultured Chloroflexia bacterium; assembly: GCA_963815715.1. Lineage (GTDB taxonomy): Bacteria > Chloroflexota > Chloroflexia > Thermomicrobiales > Thermomicrobiaceae > CALAGB01. The sequence goes on from CAWFHU010000007.1 coordinate 18,438, forward strand.
CGTGAGTCGCAGGCTGTTTTCCTCTGGCTGGTAGCTCAGTCGCATGCGGGTTCCAGACTCCATTCGGCCGATCGGATCGCTTCTTCAGTCAATCGTACCAGGGCATTCGTCATGAACTTGTTGTAGCTGCAAGGAATTTTCCGCGCGATTGGCACATCTACTTGGTTACGGTTCCCTTTGGAGCCTGCTCATGGCCCCGTTGGTAGCGATTGTGCTGTCGATCCGTTGACGGAGACGACACCACAACGAGGAGCATAACCATGGAGATCCCAGATTTCGTCAGCAACGCGCGTGATGCCATGTCGGCCAAACGCGTTTTTGGAGAGCCGTACGAGAAGGACGGCGTGACCATTATCACGGCGGCGAGGGTTTCCGGCGGTGGCGGTGGAGGGTCCGGCGGCGACGACAAAGGCGGCAAGGGCTCTGGCGGAGGCTTTGGGCTCAGCGCCTCGCCAGTCGGCGCTTACGTCATCAAGGACGGCAAAGTGACCTGGATGCCCGCCGTCGACGTCAACCGCGTCATCATCGGTGGTCAGCTGGTCGCCATTCTGATGCTGCTCACCTTTCGCGGCATGATGCGGCGGCGCATGCGCCAGCGTTGGGCAGAGAAGATGGGCGAGCGCCATGGACCTGGTCGTCGATTTGGTCCGCGCCACGCCTGAGCAAGAACAATCGCCCGCAGTTCCCAAGTGAAGGGTGGCCTGGAGCATGCCCCGATCACGTCCCTCGCAACCAGAGATCGTGAACCTGCCGGATCAGCTCGTGGCGGTGATCTACACGCGTGGCGATCCGAACGAGCAGTCCGATCCGCTGGCCGCGCTCTATGGAACCGTCTATACGCTGAAGTTCGGGCGCAAAAAGACGGAGGCGGACTTCAAGGTGGGACCGCTCCGGGCCCGTTGGCCGGGCGCTCATCTTCTTCCCAAAGAGGAATGGCTCGGTATCTGGGCTCTGCCGATCCCTGAAGACGTCACTTCACTCCCGCGGAAAACACCTGGTTTCGACGTCAAGATCGAACGTTGGTCATACGGCTCGGTCGCTCAAATCCTCCACACCGGCAGCTATCTGAACGAGAGTAGTGACGTGCAGCGCCTTCACGAATTCATCGAGGCCTCCGGCTACGAGATCACCGGCGCGCATGAGGAGGAATACCTCACCTCGCCAAAAGCCAAGACGCAGAAGACGATGATCCGCTACCCGGTGACCAAACGAGTGGCGACGTAGCGGCGGGATCTATGCCCGCCGGAGAATTCCCCTTGGAAACCGATCGTATGGGTCATCCGGCCCGCGGCCGAAGGACGGCCACGGAGGGACCCTACGAAATAACACATACATTCGTAGGGGCGACATTCATGGCGTCCACGCGGACGTTTGGCGCGCCGTCACGGTGTCTGCGTCCGTTCGATGCGCGGCGTGGGGGATGCCTGGGCCGCTTGCGGGTGCGTCACCCCATCAACGATGGCGACCACGGTGAACGAGATCAGCAGCAACAGGAGGATAGTCGCCAGTGCGATCCAACGTTGGCGGCGACGAGTCGTCACGATTCCGTCCCGCCGATCCACGGTTCGACGTGACTGAACTCATGCTCGTGGAATCCGTCAATCGCGTTGATCGGCATTAGCTCGCGCGCCTGTTCCCCGTCCATTCGCCAATTCGTCAACAGATTTCCCGCCAATCGCGACGAATCGCGAGATTGGCGCGGTCGTCACCGGAATTGCCGCGCCGTATGGCACGTCGGTTGCGACTTACTACATACACGTCGGTCGTGAATGAGCGCAAGGCTTCGAGCGGTCGCGCAACCCGTTTTTCATCGCACTGGCCAAACGGAGAGGACACCAAATGGCTAACCAACATCATGAACACACAGTGAAGACTGAGAGCGTTCCCCCTATGGGTGATCAGCAACAGGCAACTCAGCAGAAGACGAACGAGGCCGTCAAGTCGGCCAAGGATCAGGGCGAGAAGGTCGTCAACGAGGCCCAGGCTAAGGGCAAGCAGATGACTGATCGTGCCACCGATCAGGCCGACCGTCAGAAGGAGCGCGCGGCAAATCGCATGGAGAGCGTCGCGGACACTATGCGTGAGCGTCGCAGCGACCTGCCAGGTGGGCAGACGACGCAGCGAGCGACCAGTATGGCCGCCAACAAGATGGATCAGGCCGCCAACTTCTTGCATGATCGGAACGCCGGAGACATGCTCGACAAGGTGCGCGCGATGACGCGTTCACATCCCGCTCCGGCGCTGATTGTCGCGGCGGTCGTGGGGCTCTTCCTGGGACGCAAGCTCTTCAGCTAGCCCTGATTGGGCCGAGCGAAAGGAACCATCGATGAGTGAGCAAACGTTCTCGGGGAGTAGCCGACACGACCGTGCCTGGCAGGGTGGCGATAGCGCGTCGTTCGGTGAGCTCATCCAGGACATCGTATCGAACATTCAGGGGTTGATACGGTCCGAGTTTCGTCTGGCCAAAACGGAGATCCGCGAGGATGCCACGGCCGCCGGTAAGGCAGTCGGGGTCCTCGTGGCGGGAATGGCCCTTGGATTCTTTGGATTGGGCTTTCTGCTCCTGACCGCGGTCTACGCGCTGAACATCGTGCTCGCGGCCTGGCTCGCCGCGTTGATCGTCGGCGCTGCCGTCACGATCTTCGCCGCGATATTGGCCGGGGTCGGCTTTGGAATGCTCAAGCGAATCAATCCGGCGCCGGAACAGACCATCGATACTGTTAAGGAGGATGTGGCGTGGGTCAGACAGGAAGTCAAACAGGGCAAATAGAGGATCAGATCGAGCGTCAGCGACAGGAATTGGCCGACAATATCCTACGGCTCGAGTCAAAGGTGCAACGCACGACGGACTGGCGTCTCCATTATCAGGAACATACGCTGGTCGCGTTGGCGATCGCCTTTCTCGCGGGCATCATCTTCGCGCTGATCTTGCCTGGAGGGCACCATCACGACTAAGTCGTCAGTCATCCGTGGATCGTGACGTGCAAAAGGCCAAGCGGGATCGTGCCGGGCACGGACGTGGCGCTGGTTCATGGGGACAACACGCAAGTATGGCCACGAGCGCGAGACTCATGACCGTCGTTGCGACGGACGGGGTCATTCGGTTGGGTCACTGAGGAAGAGGGATTCGATGTCGAGCGAGGTGGCAGACGGCTTAGGTGAGCCACGAACCGAGGATGCGCGATCAGTCCGCGTCGTAGGCAAGCGCTTCATTACCGAGTTTCAGCGCGACGATCTGACCGGCCAGGCGGCGGAGGTGGCGTATCACCTCATCTTTGCCATTCCACCGCTGATGATTCTCGTGGTGATGGCTGCCGCCTTGCTCAACCAATACAGCCACCTCGCCGTCGTCTCGTCACTCCATGGCTTCGTCGACAAGCATGCGCCCGCCACCACGATACCTGTACTCGACTCCGTCATCGACAACGCGGTGGGCAAGGTCGGCGGAGGCGCGGCGTCGCTCGGTGCCGCGAGTACGGCCCTGATCGCTCTCTGGTCCGGGTCGAACGCTATCAGTTCCTTCATGAAAGCCTTCAATCGCGCTTACGACGTTGATGAAGCGCGATCGTTCATCAAAAAGAAGCTGGTCGCGCTTGGTCTGACGCTAGCCCTCATCGTGGTCACCATCCTTGCATTTGCACTCTTCGTCTTCGGACGACAAATCGGCGTTTGGATCGCGGATCAGGTGGGTGTGGGCAGCGCGTTTTCGCTGGCCTGGAGCATCGGCCGCTGGCCCGCGGGCGTCATTCTGATGATGCTCCTCTTGACGTTCCTGTACTACCTCGGCCCGAACGTTGAGCAGAGCTTCCGCTGGATCACGGTTGGTTCGATTGTGGCCACACTGCTTTGGATCGTCGCGATCTTCGGGTTCAAGCTCTACCTGGCGATCTCCAACCCGGGCAGCACCTACGGCGCCTTCGGCGGGCTGATCGTCTTCCTCTTCTTCCTCTACATCACCAGTCTCATCTTCATCATTGGCGCGGAGCTCAACGCCACGCTCGAAAACCGCTTCGATAAACGTATGGCCGGTGGGCCATTGTCGGATGGTCCGCTGTCAGTTGACGGCGGTGTCGCTGCTCGCAGTGTGCGACTCAACCCGATCCAGCTGCAGTCCAAGCCGGAGCCCGAGGATCCGATGAACGACGGGTCGCGCGCTGAGATCGAGCCGACTATGGAGACCAACCGTCGCAACCGTCAGGCACTGCTGACCGGCTTCACTGCCGCGGGACTGGCCGGGGCCCTGGGCTGGTTGGTAGGGCGGCGCGGCTCACGCACGGGATAGCAGGCGTCGACACAACCCCCAACATTCAGGTGCATACGTACGAATGGAGACGCGGTCTAGCCCATTGGTCTTGATTGGGCTTGTCAGACTGAGTCTCAATCTCAACTCGCCCACTCAACTGGTACGATTGTGCCCGTTGCGTCCTGCCCAGCATCCTGCCGGACGATCGCCCACACCACGGGGAAACGAAGAGGAAAACACGTGTTGACTTGGCTCGAAGCGGCCGTCCTCGCGATCCTGCAAGGGGTGACCGAGCTCTTCCCAGTCAGCAGCCTGGGTCACTCTGTCATTATCCCGAAGCTGCTCCACTGGCACATCGATCAAGCTTCCGACCAATTTCTGCCGTTTCTCGTCGTGCTTCATCTGGGTACAGCACTGGCGCTGCTCATTTTCTTCTGGCGCGATTGGTGGGATCTGCTGCTCTCGCTTGTCGGACAAGGACCGGTCGAAACCCGGGCGCGCAACCGACGGCTCTTCTTTCTCGTCGTGGTGGCGACCATACCAGCGGGACTGATCGGCCTGGTGTTGCAGGACTTCTTGAAGAGCCTGTTTGGCGCTCCGCTGGTGGCCGCAACCTTCCTGACGATCAACGGCGTCATCCTCTTCATCGGTGAGCGTCAGCGTCGGAAGGCAGGGTTCCGCGAAGCCAGCGATCTGAAATGGGGCGAGGCGCTGATCGTCGGCGTGAGCCAGTCAGCCGCGCTGATCCCGGGCATCTCTCGCTCGGGCTCGACCATCGTGGCGGGTCTGTGGATGGGGCTGCGACATGAGGAGGCGGCTCGGTTCTCGTTTCTCATGGCGACACCGATCATCGGCGCGGCCGGGCTGCTCGAGGTGCCGAAGCTGCTGAATGACAGTTCAAACACGAACGTCGGAATGGTTCTCTTCGCCGGAGTTCTGGCAGCCATCGCCGCCTACCTCAGCGTCTTCTTCCTGATGCGCTACTTCCACAAGACCGATTTCCAGGCGCTCAACCCGTTCGCCTACTACTGTATGGCGGCAGGTGTCGTAGCCTTCGCGCTCATCGCCGTCGGGGTGTAGCGCGGAATGCCGGAGGATTGTCCGGTAACGCATCAGCCGGGCGTCATAAATGTCGCCCGGCTTCGAGGGTCTCGCCTCCGCAGGTCACTCTGGGCTTCTCCGCAAGCGACCCCTGGCGCGCTGCCACAGTCGTGCTCCGCGATCGAACGGCTTGAGTCGCCACAGGAAACGCAAACCCGAGGCCCAACCCACGACCATGAACCCGATCACGATGAAGTCGGCCGCCCCGAGCCATTCCAGATGATAGAACCGTCGTGTCAGCGGGACGAACATGAAGACGGCGAAGAGGGCGAACATGGCGCCAGCGAGTATCGTTGGGCGCCAATCGCCGTTCAGGTCGTTTCCACCGGTCCAGGCCTCGGTGGGTGGCTCCAGAAACGGGATCAACAATATGCCGCAGAAGACCGTGGTCGTGGTGAGGGCGGTGCGAGCCAGCGTGACGTCGTTGGTCAACGAGGCATACACGGCGTAGATCGCGACCGCGACGACCGCGATGCTGATCGAGGCCGGCACCACGAAGGGTGCCGCGCTGCGCAGCAGACCTTTGACCGGCGTGCCGGGCTTGGCCCAGACGGCCAGCGCGAAGGTCGGGATGCCGACCGTCAGAAGAGCAAGTAGCGCGTTGTGTTGGGGCATGATCGGGAAGCGCTCGCCGATCAGGGCGGTTCCAAACACGATGAAGGCGACCGCAAGCGTACGGACCAGAAACAGACGGATGATGTCCTGCATTCCGGTCAAGATGCGCTGACCTTCGCGGAACAGCTCCGGCAGGACGGCGTACGAGTCGTCGAGCAGGACCAGGTCAGCGATGCTGCGCGTTGCCTGGCTGCCACTTCGCATGGCGATGGCCAGCTGCGACTGCTTCAGCGCGAGGATGTCGTTCACGCCGTCGCCGATCATGGCGACGTAGTGACCGTTCTCGCGCATCGAGCGAATTAGCCGCTCCTTCTGCTGTGGCGTGACCCGGCCGAAGACGGTGACGTCGTCCGCCACCTCCTTGAACTCCAGCTCATTCAGTCCATCAAGCTGCAGTCCAGAAATGGCGCGGGCGCTGCCGTCGACTCCCGCCTGTCGCGCCAGTGCGGCGACCGTCTCGGGATTGTCACCCGAGATGATCTTCATCTTGATGCCGAGGGACGTGAACCCTTGAATGGTCGCCTGCGCCTCTGGTCGGAGCTCGTCCCGGAAGCTGATCGCGCCGAGGAGTTCGAGTCCGTTTGGCAGTGTGAGGTCTCCGCCGGTTGATCCGAGGCGTGTGTTGCCGGAGGCGCGAGCGAAGACCAACGCGCGCAATCCCTGCCGAGTCCATTCCCCGAGCTGCGTGGGGATCTCGCCGGACACCTTCACGTGCGGCAGGATCATCTCCGGAGCACCGAGGATGTAGCTGCCGTTGAGCTCATCCGAGAAGCTTAGCGCGCTCCACTTGCGATCGGAAGAGAAGGGCACCTCGCCGACACGGCTGTGCGGAAGGCCGCTACACCCGGTGCGAATGGCGTCGATGGTGCGGTTCCCTCCTTCCGTGCTGGCGGCGTAGATGCCGAGCAGCTCGCGCAGGCGGGTTTCGGTCGTCTCACCGACCGGGACGACTTCGGCCAGCTCGAGACGGTTGGTGGTGAGCGTGCCGGTCTTGTCCATGCAGAGGACGTCGAGGTGGCTCATCGATTCGACGGCGTTGGTACGCTGAATCAACGCCCCCTTTCCGGCCATACGCACCGCCGCCATGGCGTAGGTCACCGCCACCATCAGATAGAGACCCTGTGGCACGACGGCCACGATGACGGCTGCTGCCCGCACGCTCTCGACCAGCGGCAGTGTGTGATAGATCTGGCGGAAGTTGTTGGCGACTAGAATGCTCAAGAGGACGATCGCCACCGCGGTCGCCTGGATGATCAGGCGCACGTCGCGTTGCAGTGGGGTCAGAACCTGACGAAACGCTCTCGCTCCGGCGGTGATCTGCTGGGCTAGGCTTTGGTGGCCGACCTTGCTGGCCTCGAAGATACCGTTGCCATTGATGCAGAAGCTGCCCGAGAGAACGGTGTCGCCCGCTTCCTTCTCGATGCGGTCAGACTCGCCGGTCAGGAGCGACTCGTCGACTTCCAGTCGTCTGCTCTCAACCAGCACACCGTCGACCACCACCTGGTCACCCGGATTCAGCACGAGCAGGTCACCACGAACCAGGTCGGCTGGGTTGATCTGTCGCTCAGTCCCGTCACGAATGACCGTGGCTGTGGGGCGATTGACCAGCGCGATGCGATCGAGCTGGCGTTTGGCTCGTGCTTCCTGAATGATCCCGGCGATGACGTTGAAGAAGACCAACCCGGCCGTCATGACGGCGTCGCTGAAGAGACCGAGCGCGATGAGCATGACCGAGATGGCGAAGAGGAGGATGTTGATGAAGGAGACGGAGTTCTCGCGAATGATGCGACGGTAGGAGCGGCTCGTGTCGAACTCGACGCCGTTCCCCTCCCCGCGCGCGCGGCGAGCGACGACCTCTTGCTCGCTGAGTCCTTGATGCCGGGCGACGGCTTTGGTGTCGGCCTGTGTTGCGATCATGATGTGGCGCGTCGGTCGCGCCCTTTACAGTCCATGCTTCTGGCCGGACTACCCATTCGATGAGCGGACCAGCCGCGACTCGCTGAAGACGATGCGCTAACCTGATCAGGATTTGGTGACGCCATACTATGCGCCCCTCCCTTCGATCGTAGCTGCGTCTCTCTTCGTGCGAACAGCAAGACAGTTTCCATGTTGACTAACTGAAACCAGTGTACCAACGGCCTACTCTTCCCGAATAGGCCGGAGACCGGCATCACCCATCACGCAGGACCCGCGAGTGAGGTTGAATGATTATGTCATGCCCGCTGATGCGTGTTTCGCGTCACCTTGTATCATTCAGCGCGTGAATGCAGACAGCGACATCGGTCGAATCGCGCCGGAACTGGAGATCGAAGAGGCGACACCGCGAGCTGACCAGGGGGTCGCGCTCTCGGACGTCAAGTCAGCGTGGCTTCCGGCGCCGGGGATGGTTGTCTTCTTTATTTGCCTCATCTCCTTTCTCGCGTCTGCCTGGGTCTCGACTAACGTCTTCGACCGGCTGCCGCACGTTGAAGATGACGTAGCGTTCCTGTTTCAGGCCAAAACCATCGCCTCGGGTCACCTGCTAGCGACTCCGCCACAATCGCCCATCTTCTTTCAGATCCCCTTCGTGATTATTCGAGACGGCCACTGGTTTGGGAAATATCCGCCCGGCTACCCAATGGTGCTGGCGATTGGCGTCCTTTTCGGTCACGCCTGGCTGCTGAACCCGATCGTTGGCGCGATTGACGTGGCCTTGGTCTATCTCGCTGGCCGTCGCTTCTTTGACGCGGCCACGGGCGTGCTGGCGGCCGCGCTGCTGGTGGCTTCCCCCTTCTTCCTGCTGCAGTCCGGCTCCTTCATGTCCCATACGGTGACCCTCTTCTGGTCACTCGCCTTCCTGCTGGCGTTCGAGGAGACCAGGCGCAAGCGCTCGATCTGGCTTGGACTGCTGGCGGGATTCATGCATCGGCATGCTCTTCATCTCGCGTCCACTCACGGCGGTCGGGATCGGAATCCCGTTCATCGTCTGGGTGATGATCGATATCTTCATCGACTGGCGCCGTTTGCGTGAATATCTGCCGATCGCGCTTGACCTTCGTGCCGTTCGGGCTCGGCATGCTGCAGTACAACCGCATGACGACCGGGCAACGCCACGCAGTTCGCGTATACGCTCTGGTGGCCCTATGACAAGGTGGGGTTCGGACCGAACGTGGGGCGTTTTGGACACACGTTCAAAGAGGGCATCCAGATCATACGCTACGACGTCGATCAGCTCAGCCACTACCTCTTCGGCTGGCCGGGTCGTCTGAGCCTGGTTCCGATGATCGTCGCGGTCGCCATTGCCGTCTTCACGCTCTTCTGGCGGATCCTGAGTGTCTGGCGGCAGCGTCGCATGACGGGAGCGCCGGAAGAAGTCGCTGATTGGTGGCCCTCCTCCGGAGATCTGGGATTTGCTCCTGGCGGGAATCGTCGCAGGGCTGATCGCGGTCCACATCGCCTACTGGACGCCAGGTCTGATGTACGGACCGCGCTATTACTTCGAGGCGATCGGCGCCATGGTGTTGCTCAGCGCGCGCGGTATTCTTGGGCTGGGTCGGCTGCTGGCCATCCCGTCGCGCTTCTCCATCCCTCGCCTACCGGCGCCACGCTACTGGACCACTGGGGTGCTGCTCCTGGTGGTTGCCGGGCTCGTCGTCTGGAACTTCGCGACGTACGCGCCAGCCCGCTTCCGCGAGTTCACCGATTGGTACAACATCAATGCGGATGGGTTACGAACGGTCCACAAGGCCGGGATCAGCAACGCGGTGGTCTTTGTGCGGGAGTCCCAGTGGACCGACTACGCGCCCTTCTTCTCACAGGACACACCTGAATTGAACACCGACATCGTCTACGCCATCGATCAGGGGAACGCCAACTTCCAACTGATGGCGCAGTATCCGAACCGCTCCTACTACCTCTACGCCAACGGCAAGCTGATGAAGTTGAGTAGGCCGTAGGCGCTGTCGCGGATTGCGGCCATTCATAACAAGCCTATGTACCGCGGCGCAGAGGCCCGAACGAGATTCTCTATTCAGATCACCCGCAATCTCTTCGAGACAAATCTTGCGCGTTTCGAGGAAGAGCGCTCTACATTGCCATTTGTGGTGAACAGGAATATCATTCTCATCACCGGCTTGGAGGGCCTAGTGATCAACATCGACCCCACCATCCGATTGATCGATCGCTATGGCATCTGGCGCTTTCGCCACATGGAGCAGGCTGCCGGATTGTCGGCGGCGCTGGCCGTGATCGTCACGCTTGCTGTTGCTTGGGCAAAGGGCTATTCCCTGAGTCTGGCGCTTGGTGCCGCGCTGGTTCTTGGTTTGGCATCGTTTGTCAACGCATACGTGGTTCTGAACCATTTTGACGCGATTGTCGACTGGTATGACGAACGCCGTCTACTCTTTTCCATTGCCGAAGGCATACGGGGAGGGCTCTTCGCGGGATTCTGGTTCTGGTTCGTGCTACGAAGTCTTGCGGGCGCATCGATCGTGGCGGTTGGTGTTGCCGTAGTTGTCGCGGTAGGAACGGGCCTCTATGGATCGAGGGAACTGGACCGGCTCAAGCGCATAAAGGCTGGCGCCGCAATCTCAGAGCGTCCATCCAACGCGTAATGAAGGAACGCTCCGTTCAGGGCTGAGCAAGATTCTTCCCTACCACACCGCAACCGACTGCCGATGACGTGCCACTTTCGAAGCGGACCAGCGTGGCGTTGTCATCCGGGAAGGCGACAAAGTCAAAGCATCGCTAACCGCCCTCATCCCCTGCCGATCCATCCCATTGACTCCGTTTCCACCGATCAAGGGAATGCCAACGCAGAGTTTATGGCGCAGTATCCGAATCGGACTTACTACCTCTATGCCACCGGCAGACTGACGAAATTGAACGGGCCGTAGGTTTCCGCGTTGAACCCATCATGGCGCATATGGATCCGGAGACCGTTCGCATAGGACGGAGATCGTGGAACGCGCCGCACGCTCGTGTTGCTAACGCCTGATGGTGCTCCAGAACCGGCGGCTTAGAGGCTCTGAAGTTCTTTGCGTTCAAATTCCATTGCCTGCAGCGTCCAAGTGCAGATTGCGGATAACGGCGGTTATCAGAGCTGCTAGAGGATGCCAAGAACGTTCATCCGGGTGATCACCCCAGGGATCGCTCGCCCGCGTCATGTCGATCCCGACCTCCTTTCCGAAGTCATCGTTGATGAAAACCTAGGGTTTTCCCTGTTGTCTAGGGATTGCTAATGCGACACAATAGAGTTGCGATAGGGAAATCTTAATCTGTCTTGTTCTCTTGTTCGCGGAATTTGTAGCCGCAGATAATGAACTTGAAGAGAGAAGTGGGACATGAGTAGACAGAGATCCGTACGCTGGGCACTCGTCGCTATGTTGGCCCTCATCATGAATGTGCTGACGGCGGGTGACTGGGTCCAGACTGCCTTGGCTTACAACTGTGGTGATCCACAGGGAGGAGCCCACTGCTACGCAATTTATCAGTGGGAGGGGGGCACTACTGGAGGTCGGGCAGAAATTCTGGTAACACACACAAGCGACACGACCACCTACGTGCCTGGCGATTACAACTTTGTCTATAATGGGGAGTGGCTTCTAGATCAAACCAATTCGAGTTCCTGCCCAAGTCTACCTTGTTGGGTCGAATCCGGCTATTTGGCGAGCGTCGACCCTAGCCACTCGGGAGTCTGGTATGTGTGGGCAGACAAGCGACCGAATGGAACCTTTTACAAGCACTGGATAGCTTCAGTACCGTCAGGTGATTTTGGTCAATATGCCTTGATATCCTTCTGGTATAACCCAGGTGCATCATACAGTGTCAGCATCATCAGCCCCAATGAAAGCTTCGCTGGATACTCCACGCCCAATACTATGCAGGCGGATGCGATAGAAATTGGCGAGGAGCTCACTGGGGCTAGTGGAGGATACGCACCCACTACCTATTGGCAGGGGAACGAGTTCCGCGAAGGCAGTACATGGTATTTCCAGTTTCGGCCAAATCCGATGCTAACTGACTATGAACACTTCTCCAATCCGCCGCATGGTGGATGGGTCACCCTGCCAAGCAATTCCAGCTACGGCGGCGACTTTTGGGCAAGTTGCTGTTCCTGAAAGATGAAAGGTGAAGTGCCATGCGTCACCGATATCTTGCCGCGTTGATTGCTGTCGTGATCATTACTGTGAGTGGCGCTATTGCAACCCTGGGCCAGCATCATGGCGGAGCTGCGCCAATAGGAACGCCAACCGGAGCAACTCCGCCACCGACTTCACGGGTGCCCGATAGCCAGAACCCGGACCTGCAGGCGGCCCAGCACACACCGCAACCGTCTGAGGGACATCCCGGTATCACTCCGCGACCCAATCATCCAGCAGGCCAGGCCGCGTTCACTGAGCAGGACGTGCGCGACTATTTACAGCAGCACCCGCCGAGTCTTGCCCTGTCCTCGGCTTCAGCTCCAACGATCACCAAGATCGAATTTCTGAACGTGAGCCAAGCGGAAAGCCAGCTTCAGACATCGCTGGATGGACATCCAAGTAACGAAGTAGTCTGCGTGGTCACGCTGAAAGGGGATTTTGCAGTTCCAGTTCCACCAGGTGTCGCTCCCGAGTCGGGTCATGCTGGGGTCATTGTGTTCGATGGGAACACCGGAAACCTGCTGGTTGAAGGTGTTGAAGATGTGAAGTAGATGGTGTCACGCGGTTGCGTTTCGACCTGTACGAACGTGTCTATCACTGCAGCAGGTTCGATGAGATTGTCTGAGGACGCAAGTCTGATGACCAAGCTCCCCAGATCGACCAATATGTTACGGGGTCTCAGAAACGGGCGGGCGCGGTGAAAAACCGCGATGTTTGACGAATATCGATGGACCAATTCCGCCGTTGATTAGTTGAAGAATTGCTAAATTGCTCAACTCCGTCCTAAGCAAGCTGGAAGGTTTGACAGTTGGATCAGATGGGCAAAAATAATTCTGCACACAGCAAGTAGATTGGAAGATGCAGATGATACGTGATCGATCTGAAAGAAGTCGCACGAGTCTCTAACACTAACTATCGCGTTCGTCCAATTCGCGCTTAGTTGCAGGGGTTGGTAATGAAGCACACTCTGCTAGTCATAACAACTGTTGCCTCCCTTCTAGTGTTGACTGCTCTTCCTGTGGCTGCATACTCGCAGATCTTTGGATTTCGCGAGCTCGGAGATTCTTATGATGGAGTTGAATCACACATGTCCGCGCAGGATCCAGCAATGGGCCCGAACGACTATTGGTCAGCGGGTCCAGTCGCGTTGTCGATGTACGGCCAGTCTGGTGGATTTATCGAAGCTGGGACCCAGAAATTAAAAAACCCCTACACCGGTGTATGGGAGCGAGACCCGTACTGGTCCTTTTCTACAAATGGCGGCGTCCCCGGTGGCGGTACGCTCTTGTACTACAATATGAGCCCGGCTACGTATAAAGACTATACGATCTATCGAACAACAGGGAACTTATTCACACTTTGGATCTGCGGAGGACCTAACTTCGACCAATGCGCGACGTTGGCTTCGAACCAAGATATGGGACGAAGTTCGTACAATCACGTTGGTACCGGCGGCGAAGGTAGTTGTGCGTCGGATCCCTATTGCCCAATCGGGTTCATTAATTCGCACGCTAACAAGCTTCGCTTCTACGGTAACTCCACCTGGTACACCTACTGCTATACCAACGTCCACAATAATGTCGCTTCGGACGGCGGCACCATTAGCGCATGTGGACCCTTTCCTGCTCCCAACTGGTCGATCAACTACCGTTAGTCGTGAGGGGGCATCAATCATGGCACGTCGGCTGATCGGATTGGTCGCGGTAAGTTGTTTGATTGTCGCTGCCGTCGGTTGCGGAACGGCAGATCTGACAGCGACAACCGTCTCTAACGCTGGTGCAACAGCCAACGTTACCGCAACAGAACCAGCGATGCCGCCTTCAGCAAATAGCGCTTCGTCGACAACATCAGACGCGGACATGGCTCAAAATGCTTTGGACTACACACGCCAATACGGCGCAATCATCAGTGGCGAGCCACAAGTTGTCTTGTCACGCGACGCGTCAGTGGCTGAGGTGGCGGCGCTGGGCTTCGGCCAGTGGATCTTCCAGGAAGGGTGCGTCGTTCCGATGCACATCGTCATTGTTAAAGGGGATCTCGACGCGCGTCGCGTACTGCCGGACGCAGCCCTGCCACCGGACCAGAAGATTCCGGTGAAGTACCTGGTGTATGTCTACGACATGAATCTCAAACGAGTAATTGCCACGTATGGGGATCCCACAGGAGGGATCGTCAAAAAGGCGCTCAGCGACCCGACGCTGCCGGACGACACGTCCGGAGGAACCGGGAATCCCGTATTTGGCAGTCCAGACAGCCCGCTGCCATGTAAACCCGTTCAGTTCCCCAATCCAAACGGGACCTACGTGTCAACTCCTCCCTCACATTGACGGCAGTCCGATCGCGCTTGGGGTGGCTGAGAGGAGCTGCCCCACATGCTCACCTGATTGTTTGAGGATGAGCATGTATACGAGCCAATAACCCAAACAGTGCTGTTGTCTGTGGGTTTCCTCAGGGATCAATCCGGGAAACACTTCAGACTGATACCGAGTGTGCCACGGTTGAGGATGGGGTGATCCGTAGGTTGAGAATGTGGACACTCCTCGTGGCCCGGACGTTGGTGCAATAGGTACAGGTGTCTCACAAACGGTCCTTGTGAGACGGCATGTTCCTGGCACCGAGAGCACCTCAATTTCCGCATGTATCCTGTCTCAGAATCGCGTCTCGAAATCTGCGTCTTACCTGGGGATCTCCTGGAGGGTTTTGAGTCAGGGCTTGTTGGCTCCAGGTAGAAACGTGCTCCCGCCTGATTCGGGAGTTTGGCGGACGCGCCGACTTCCCGGGCGAAGCTCCCACGTTGGCCGGTTCTCGAAAATGGCGGGAGCAATCGAGCTACTCCCCTCCGGCAGGATCAGCCCCAACTTCGTTGGACGCCCCTCTCCCACATCCACCACCAGTAGGTGGCTGTCCGTATCAAAGATGTCATCCGAGCCGCACGGACCTGTCTCATCTCGGCCTGCCTTGGTGGACCTGACGCGTGGGAATGACGATCGTCCATGCCGAGCGCTGTGCGGACTTCGGGTTCGCGATCAGGACGACCACGTTCAAACAGTTTGATGATTCGATCATACCAAGCTGCGTCTCGCTGAGACGAACCGGCTCCCGGAAACCGCGACCGCGGCGACTTCATTCGTCCGCATCTAGTTCTGGTCATTACCCGCCTCGACTGTGGTCACCCCGGTCTCGGTCATGATCCTCGAACCAGAGCGCGCTCCCGCTTACCCAACGAACTGCAACACCTACACGCCGCGCACTTCGGCGATACTGGGGCTCGTCGAGCCCGCACGAACGAAAGGCTGCCCACATGACATTCCGGACGATCGACCGCACGCACCTCCAACAGCTTGTCGAACAGGAGACCGAGCGCTTTCAGGAACATCACCCACGCTCGCGTGAGCAGCGCGAGACGGCGCGCGGACACCTGTTGGGCGGAGTGCCGATGCCATGGATGACGAAATGGCCCGGTGGCTACCCGGTCGTGCTCGATCACGCTGAGGGCGCGCGCATTACCGACATCGACGGTCACGAGTACGTCGATTTCTGTCTGGGCGATACCGGTGCGATGGCAGGGCACGCACCCGCCGCGACCGTGGCGGCGGTGGAGCGACAGATGCGACGCGGCATCACCACGATGCTGCCGACCGAGGACGCCGCCTGGGTGGGCGCGGAGCTGGCACGACGCTTCGGGTTGCCCTACTGGTCGTTCACGCTCTCAGCGACCGACGCCAACCGCTTCGCGCTGCGCGCGGCGCGCTTCGTCACCGGTCGGCAGAAGCTGCTGGTGTTCAACCACTGCTACCACGGCAGCGTGGATGAGACGCTGGCCATCGCCGACGAGCACGGCGCGACGATCAAGGGGCGCGGCAATAAGGGGGCGCCGGTCGACCTGGCGCTGACGACCAAGGTCGTGGAACAGAACGACATCGCGGCGCTGGAAGCGGCCCTGGCGCCCGGCGACGTGGCGGCGGTGCTGGCCGAGCCGGCACTGACCAACATCGGCATCGTGCCGCCCGAGCCGGGTTTCCACGCGGCATTGCGTGAGATCACCCGACGCACGGGCACGCTCCTCATCATCGATGAGACGCACACCATATCCTCCGGTCCCGGAGGCTACACCACCGCGCACGGCCTGCAGCCCGATCTGCTGACCGTTGGCAAGGCGCTGGCCGGCGGCGTGCCGGTGGGGATGTACGGCTTCTCAGCCGGGGTGGCGGAGAAGATGGCCGAGTTGGGCGATCCTGACCTTGGCGGCACCGAGGGCGTGGGCGGCACGCTGGCCGGAAACGCTCTCTCGCTGGCCGCGCTGCGGGCCACGCTGGAGCACGTGCTGACTGACGACGCCTTCGCGCGCATGATCGAGCTGGCGGGTGGCTACGCCCGCGCGGTCGACGAGATCATCCGCGAGCGCGAACTACCCTGGGTTATCGTGCAGCTGGGCGCTCGCGCCGAGTATCGCTTCACTCCGACCGTCCCGCGCAATGGCGGCGAGTCGGCCGCGGTGGACGACTGGCTCCTTGACGAGTATATGCACCTCTCCATGCTGAATCGTGGCGTCCTCATCACGCCCTTCCACAACATGGCGCTGATGTGTCCCGCCACGACCCCCTCCGATGTGGACCGATTGGTCGCGGCCTTCAGTGAGGCGGTGGACATGCTGGTGCGTGCGTAGTCCCACGTCGGCGGCTGGCCTGCTCGCCTGGCTCGCGGCCGCGGCACTGGAGATCATCGCGATACTGCACCTCGTGTGATGAACCCGACGAACGTCGTCGGGCTCAAGCCCAGGTGACGTGTCACTTGGTTCACGACTCAGTTCCCACCTGGGCCGAGATCGTCGGAACGGCCGGCGGCGAGGCGGGACCACTGCGAGATCGGCCGCCCGCCGTGACGGAACTGACCGCCGCCGGATTCGGGCTTGAACGGTTGAGGCCAGCCGGTGGGCGAGTCCTCCCATGGTTCCTGGCGTCCGTAGACCGTCATGTCGAGCATCCCGTAGCTGTTCCCCATCACCTCGCAGCCACGCCCGGTTGTCCAGTACGTCTCGAAAACGCGGTCGCCTCGGCGCAGGTAGCAGACCTTCATCCCAAAGTGGCGTCCGGCGATGAGTCGATCAATGGACCCCGCAGGCACTGAGTACCACGGCATCTCCCAACCCATGAAGTCGCGGTAGCGTGCCGACTCGTCATACAGGCCCTCACAGAAGACCGCGAAGGTCACGTCGCGCGAATGTAGATACGACAGCTCGAGCACGTGGCCGCTGTTGAACGTGCAGCCCTCGCACTGCTCGGCGGCGGGGTGACCGGTGTGCCACATGTGGTACGAGGCGAACAGCTGCGACCTGCCCTCGAAGGTGTCAAGGAGCGAGACCATGCCAGTGGCGCCGATCACCGGAGTCGATGCGTCGACTTCGACCATCGGCAACCGCCGCCGTGCCGCCGCGATCGCATCACCCTCGCGGGTATGTGCCTTTTCCCGCACCAGCAAGCGATCAAGGTCCGCTTGCCAGGTTGCCCGGTCGACCACCGTGGGAGTCGCCGCGGTATCACTTATGGTAGGGAACTGGTGCTGCTTGGATGTACTCATTGGTGGTCCCTTCCGTCCGATTCCACGCCCTTGGCCGCGAAACCTGGACGCTGAACGTGATGACTCGACGTCTCGACCGCTCTCTATGGAGTGGTCGAGTGGAATCACGCGAAATCGACAGTGACCTATCAAATCGACGGAATAATCGTAATTGGGGCGGTAGCAGACAAACTACTCCCCTACGGCAGGTATCCACATTTCGTTCAACCTTGCTTCATCTGCCGTGAGAGCGCGCGAAGGTCGGTATCGGGGTCGGCGAGGGTGGCGGGGTCGATCTGGGCGCGGGCTTCGCACAGGCGGCGGGCCGAGCGCAGGTCACGTGGCCGGTTGATGGTCGCGGCGGCGTGCACGCGACCCTCTCGCACGAAGAAGATGGTGGCTTCAGCGGCTTCCAGGTCTCCCCGTACCACGATCTCATGCCATTCCGTGGGAAAGCCGACGTACTGCAGGTTGACGTCATATTGGTCGGACCAGACGTATGGCAGCGGCGCGTAGACGTCCGGTTTCTCCCAGCATCGAGCGTGCGGCCGCGGCACCTTGCATGGCGGCGTTGTCGTAGTGCTCGACGCGCAAGCGCTCGCCGATGTCCGGATGGAGCCAGTTGGCGACGTCGCCCGCGGCGAAGATGCCGGGCGCCGATGTCTCGCAGCGACCGTCGACCTGAATGCCGTTCTCGACCGTCAATCCAGCCGCTCGCGCCAGCGCATCGTTGGGACGCACCCCGACGCCAACCACGACCACGTCGCACGGGATGCGTTCGCCACTTGCCAGCATGGCTTCCTCGACCCGATCACCGCCGCGTAGCTCCTCGACGCGTTCACCCATACGCAACGTCACCCCGTGATCGGCATGGATCCGCGCGAAGAGGTTGCCGATGGTCTCGCCCAGCGCCCCAGCCATGGGGGCGGGGAGCAGGTCGATCAGGGTGACGTCGTTCCCCAGCATGCGGGCGCTGGCGGCGACTTCCGAGCCGATGAACCCCGCGCCGACGACCAAGACCCGTCTTCCGCCGTCGCGCAGTTCGTCGCCAAGCGATGTGTGAGTCCTGGATGGTTCGGAGGTAATGAACGCCGGGGAGATCGAAGCCGGGTTGGCGCAGTCGAATCGGGCTGGAGCCGGTCGCCAGGAGCAGCCGATCGATAGGCGAGGGTGTCGCCGTCATCCAGGGAGAGACGTCGCGAGCGCGGGTCGAGATCGGTCACGCGCCGACCGAGCATCAATTCGATCTCGCGCTCGGCGTAGTCCTCTTCCGATTGGAAGAAGAGTTCGGCTTTGGGCTTCTTCCCTTGCAGGAAAGCCTTCGAGAGGGGCGGACGCTCATAGGGCCGAGCCGGTTCGTCGCCAATCATGATCAGCCGACCGTCGTAGCCAGTGAGCCGCAACGTCATGGCGGCGCTGTGGCCAGCCAGGCCGGCGCCGACAATGACGAAGGTGGATTTGCCCGTCACCTGTCTACTCTGCTTCCTTCGGCTCCCGCGAGACGTAGACGCTGTTGTCCTGGATCAGCACTTCGTACGTCGTCAGCGGCAGCACGGCCGGGAGGTTGGTCGCGGCTCCGGTTCGGACGCTGAAGCCGGACGAATGGAGCGGGCACCAGAGGGTCTCGTCTTCGATCTCACCATCAACCAGTTCGGCGTACTCGTGGGTGCAGATCCCGTCGAGCGCGAAAATCTCGTCCCCCACCATGCAGACGATGCGATCTTCTTCATCGACTGAGAAGGGATAGATGCCGCCGTCTTCGAGATCTCCGGCGGGCATGGCAAATACGTATCCTTCGGGTGCAGGCATCGTACCTCTCAATCATGTTCAGCAATTAGTCACACAGTTTCGGGGCGGGTTTCCCGCCCCGACCTCGAATCATGTCGTCAGACGGCGTCTCGGCGGATCAACCGCCAAGCGCTTAGTCGTCGCTCGTCTCAGCCTTTTCGCGAACTTCAACGGACTCCGCGATCGGGCCTTTGAAGCCGACGCGGCGATGCGATCCGTCACAGAACGGCTTCGTCTCCGAGTGACCGCAGCGGCAGAGCCAGAAATCGTCGCCATCGACCACGACTTCGTTCCCCTTGTGGTCGACCAGAGTCACCGTCCCTACGACGTGATAAGAACCGTTGCGTGTCACTTCGATACGAACATCAGCCACTGACAATCCTCCTATGGTTCAACCAAACCGCAATCCTCATGCGAGGCGGTTTACGGGCGGATTCCGCGCGGACTCCATCGTTTTCGGGTGGAGCGCACCAGCCTCGCCTCACGTTTGACCTCCGCGCTTCAATATACCATGGCGGCAGATTGCTTCCTCTCTCACGAACGCTCGCCCGGGTACCCTCCGAGCGTGGGTGTGGTTGGGGGAACCGTTCCCTGCCTCATTTCGGCAGTGCGGAAATCGCTTGACGCCGCCACCACACTCACCCAGACTGTCGCAACTGCTCTATTGCGTGCAGATCGAGAGGAGAAAGACATGAGCTCCGATCAACAGTCGGACGCCGCGGCGATCGAGCGCATGCTGCTGGCGATGGCTGACGCCCGGTTCGGAGCGGAGCGGGCTGAGGAGCTCGAGAGCCGCCTGCGTCGCTACGCCGAGATGCTTGCATACCTCGCGGCTGAGCCGGTCGAGTTCGCTGGCGATCCGCCGGATACATCGGGAGTCGTCGAAGATGACTAACATCGATCGTTTCAGCGCAGCGGACATCGCCGCGTTTGTTTGCAGTGGTGCGCTCGATCCCCGCGAGGTCGTGGTTGATTGCCTCAACGACATTGAGACGCTCGAGCCACTCATCAGCGCCTGGGCCTGTGTCGACCGCAAGGGAGCCTTGCGGCAAGCCACGGCCGTCGCGGAACGAGTGCGTCTCGGCGAACGACCCCCACTTGCCGGTGTGCCATTCGGTGTCAAGGATGTCATCGATGTGGCGGGACTTCCGACTGTCGCGGGGTTCGCGCCCTATGCCGACCGCCCTGCGACCTCGGACGCATACATCGTCGCTCGACTGCGGGAGCTTGGCGCCATCCCGCTCGGGAAAACCCACACGACCCAGTTTGCGCTGGCGGACCCCGCTCCGACGTGCAACCCGTTCGATCTGGACTACAGTCCTGGTGGATCGAGCTCCGGCTCCGGCGCGGCGGTGGGAGCACACACCATCCCATTCGCGCTCGGCACGCAGACGGGCGGCTCGGTGCTGCGGCCGGCCGCCTATTGTGGAGCAGTCGGGTTCAAGCCGACCTTCAACTGGATCTCATGCGCTGGCGTTATCCCGCTCTCCTGGTCGCTGGATCACCTGGGCCTGATCGCGCGGGACGTGGCCGATATGCGGCTGGTGTTCGACGCGTTGACCGCGCCTGGTGCCATGGCCGAAACCAGCGCGTCCGCGAATCGGGTTGTTGCGCCAGTTTGTCGACGAAGCCGATCCAGAGATCGCCACAGCAGTGAATCGTCAGGTGAAATGGCTGTCCGCGGCGGGCGCCGAGATCGAAGAGATCGCCCTGCCCGTCGAGGTCGAGCTGCTCCAGGCGGTGCATCGGATCATCATGGAGGCCGACGTCGCGGCCGTTCATATCGATCAGATCGCCGAGCACCGAGCGGACTACGGGCCGCTACTGGCAACCGAAGTCGATGCCGCTCAGCTGATTCCGGCCATCTACGTCATCAAGGCGCGCAGGCTGCGAAGAAAGATTCGCCACGCGATCGACGCGGCATTGGCGCCGTTCGACGCCTGGGTTCTGCCCACTGTGTCGATCATGCCGCCGCTGATCAGCGATGGGTGGACGGGAGATCCGTCCTTTCAGGCGTTCTGGACGTTGATGGGCACGCCGTCGATCACACTTCCGGTGGGGCTGAGCGATATTGGACTTCCGATCGGGATGCAGCTCGTTGGCCGCCGAGGCGAAGATGACGCGCTCTTGACTCTGGCTGCCTGGGCGGAAGGGGTCGTCGGACGGATCGATCCGCCCGTGTTGGAGAGCTAATGTTCAGATCGAATTGTGAAAGCGAGACAGCACCCACATGGGCGTGCTAACCAGGCCGGAACTGTTGCGACGTATCGAAGACGGAGAGATTCGTATCGATCCCTTCGACGAGTTCTGCGTCGGCCCGGCCTCGATCGACCTCCACCTTGGGCGTCAGTTCCGCGTCTTTCGGCCGATCCACGACATCTTCCACGTGAACGACGAGGCCGATCACAGAGCCGTCACCGAGGTCATCGAGGTCGACGACCACTTTCTGCTGCTGCCGGGTCATGCCATCCATGGCGTGACGGTGGAGCAGGTCACGCTGCCGGACAACATCTGTGGCTGGATCCAGGGGCGCAGCCGGTTCGCCCGCATTGGGCTGATGGTGCACGTCACGGCGAACTTCATGCAGCCAGGGATCGTGAACGCCAAGCAGGTGCTGGAGATGAACAACGCCGGGCCGATGCCTTTGGCGCTGCACCCGGGCACGTCGATCTGTCAGATCATCCTCGAAGAGTGCGTCGGTCACGCCCATTACGGTGGCCGGTTTCAATCGCAGCAAATGCCGTGAGCGGGCCGACCGCGAATATGACCGTTGTTAGAGCGAAATTCCTTCGGTGTCGCGCTGGGCTGAAGCCGCAGCGCTGAATCTGCCGAAACCTGCTGAAGGAGGTTGAGAGATTACGCAATAGATCTTGAGCGCAATGGATATATACGCGGAGGTAGAATCTCAGCCCGCTTATGGTCATTGACGAAATGAACCGGTACTCGTTCGACTCTCACCCGGGACTAAAGATCCCAGGCTACAAAGACGAAGTCCGACCCACTTCGTGGGTGCCCCGGGGACTGAACGTACGCGATCAAACGTAGGGGAGGGACCTGTGCCCTCCCTTCGACCGAAGGTCGAGAGACCGCACCATCACTACCAAACTATCTCGTCAATCTCCATCAACGGGCTTCGCATGGATCAGCACTGCGGCTTCAGCCCCGTGCGCAGGCGGACCGAGTACCGATGTATACGGTCACGCATCATCAACTGCGCTGGAACGCCGGCCGTCTGCTAACGCGCTTTTTGTGGCCGAACGTTGAACAGACTCTCACCGCAAGATCGTGTGGCTGGCCAGGTTGGCCCACTCTTCGAGCTCGCGCTCGTTGATCACGGTGAGGTCGCCGTGGATGGTCATCTTCAATGAGGCCAGCGTCACCCCGAGCTTGAGCGCGCGGGCGACGTCCCCATTCAGGTAGCCGTGCAGGAATCCAGCGGCGAGCGCGTCACCGGCACCGACCTTGTCGACCACCTGAACCGCGACCGGCACCTCCTGATAGAGGCTGCCATCCTGCAACACCGCGATCGCCCCCTCATCGCCAAGGGTCAACACCGTGGTGGCGGCGCCGAAGCGCTTCGACAGCTCGCGTGCCATCACCTCATTGGTTCCGTCGATTCCCCAGAGCAGGCGGGCGTCGTTGCGGCCACAGAAGAGGATCGTCGCCGACGAGCAGAAGGGCTCGAGCGTCGCGGCGGCCTGCTCCGGAGTCCAGAGCAGCCCGCGATAGTTGACGTCGAAGCTCATGGGAATGCCTGCGGCGATTGCGCGCGCGGCAAAACCCCGCGCGATCTCAGCGCAGGCGGGACTGAGGGCCGGGGTGATGCCGGTCAGGTGCAGTAACTGTGAGCGTTCCACGATCGACGTATCGATTTCGCCGACGTCGCACATCGCAACAGCAGACGCAGCCCGGTCGTAGATGACGTGGGTCGGTCGTGGCGGCGTCCCCATATCGAGGTAATAGACGCCAACTCGACCGTGGTCGACCCAACGGACGTGCTGATCGTCCACGCCGTGCCGTCGCAATTCCGCGGCGATGCGGGCTCCGAAGGGGTTGCGTGGCAGCACGGACGTCCAGGCGACGCTCCGGCCCAGACGGGCCAGCGCGATCGCCACGTTCGATTCCGTACCGCCGATGCCAATATCGAGCGCGGACGTCGTCTCAAGTCGATGACCGGTAGGCGTCGATAGCCGGATCATCGTTTCACCGAAGGTGACGAGATCGTAATCGGCCACCGATCCGCCCTTTCCCACGTTCACTCGGATCCGCGTCGAGTCAGTCGACCGTGACGGTTTCCGTCGCGCCCTCCTCGACTTTCGAGGTGAGGTCGGTGGCCCATTCGTGCTGCTTCTTCAGCACGCGCAGCGCGACCGACGTTTCGGTGCGCAACGTGCCAGGGATGCGGGCCAGTCGATTGGTCAGGAAATTGAACATCTCGTCCTGGTTGCGAAAAGAAGCCATCAGCATGACGTCATGCGCGCCAGCGGTGATTGCCGACCACATGACCTCCGGCATATCGGAGACTTCCGCGGCCGCCTCGCTGATACGCTCAGGCTCGACCTGCACGCTGATGATCGCGGTGAGCGCATAGCCGAGGTGCTCGGGATCGACCGATGCCGTGATCTTGAGAATGCCGCTCTCGATGAGCCGCCGTACGCGATAGCGCACCGTTGCTTCGGGAACGTTGAGACGCCTGGCGATTTCGCGGTTGCTTCGTCGTCCGTCGGCGCGCAGGAGTCGAATGATTTGTCGATCGAGTTCGTCAGGTTGCAGGGCTCGACTTCGGCGTGAATTTTGGCCGTCACTCATAACGGGCCACGGTCTCCTCTCTAATCTCTCTTCTTGGTCATTCAGTTACGCGGGGAGCGTTCGTGTTGGATCGAGTGTTCCCCGCCTGATGCGACACGCGCAAACGCGCGCCAGCACCCTATCATAATCGGTCTCTCGCAATTTTGGGGCGCCTCGGCCCTCAAATTGAGTCCAATTTTGCGTTGCGCCGCACGATGGGGCGCGGAATTCCGGTAGGGTACCGCCATCGGCCCCTGGCGCTGCGCATATGACAAACGCCATGCCTCGATTATACGGGACATGGCGAATTGCAGTCGAGTTGAATATGCGACGAACGGAATCACGCGACGATCAGGTCTTGACCATCCCTTTCTGTAACGCTTTGCTGACCGCCTCGGTGCGACCGCCGACGTCGAGCTTACGGTAGATGGCGTTCGCGTGAAATTTCACGGTTCGTTCCGTGATGTGCAGATCGAAGGCGATCTCCTTGTTACGGAATCCGCGCGCCATCAAATTCAGCACGTCCTGCTCGCGGGGGGTCAACTCTTCTTCCATCCCCTCGCCGCGCAGGATATCACCGACGCGGTTGAGTAGCTTACCGGCCACTGCCGGTTCGAGGAGTGACCCGCCCAGATTGACCACGCGGACCGCGCGGAAGATTTCATCGCGCGGCGCTCCTTTGAGCAAATAGCCTCGGGCGCCAGCTTCGACCGCTCGCAGAATGCGCTCGTCGGTGTCATACGCCGTCAAAACCACGACTCGGGCGTCGGAGTCGAACGCGCGCATCCCCTCGATCGCCTGCACGCCGTCGGTGCCGGGCATCGCCAGGTCCATCAGCACCACGTCCGGTTTGGCGGCTTTGTAGATCGCGATCGCCTGTGAGCCGTCGCCCGCCTCACCCACGACCGTCATATCGTCCTGCGCTTCAATGATGGCGACCAAGCCTTCACGGACGACGGGATGGTCGTCTACTACGAGAATTCTGATCATGCTAGCCTCGTGATTTTCCGTCGTTTCGTGACTGTCGCGCCTCGAATGGAACCGTGACCGTCAGCTTCGTGCCGTGCCCTTGCGAGCTCTGAATGCTGAGAGAGCCCTTCAGGAGACGAGCGCGCTCGCGCACCCCCACCAGACCGAACCCACTGCCCTGCTGCGCCGCCCGTGCCGCGATCTGCGGGTCGAAGCCGACACCGTCGTCCTCGATCAAGAGCGAAACCTGGTCGTCCTGAGCGTGCAGCGCCATGCGCACCTGACCCGCCGCCGCGTGGCGTTGAATATTATCGAGTGCCTCTTCGGCGATGCGCAGCAAGCCCATCTCGACGCGCGCCGAAAGCCGCAGGCTCAACGTATCGGCGCCGAACTCGGTCTCGATGCCACTCTCGTCGACGAAGCGCTGTGCCAAACGACGCAACGCGTCCGGCAGCGGAACCTCCTGAAGACGTGCGGCGCGTAGATCCAGAACCGAACGACGCGCTTCTTCAAGGTTGGTTCGCGTCAATTCTAACGCGCGCCGAACCTTTCCGGCCGCTTTTTCAGGATTTGCGGGAAGATAGGCGTCCGCCAGATCGAGCTGCAGTGAAATCGCGGTTAGTCCCTGCGCTAAGCCGTCATGAATCTCCTGGGCTAGGCGTCCACGCTCTTCGGCGACCGCCAGTCCCTGCGAGCGAGCGTAGAGACTTGCGTTCTCGACGGCCAGGGCGGCCGAATCAGCCACGCCCTGGGCCAATCTGATCTGATCCTCGGAGAAGGCGCCCTGCTCGCTGCTGGTTGCCACTAACGCCATGCCCAGAACTTGACCTCGAGCGACGAGGGGCACCATCAACGCCGGCATACCGCCGACGATGGCGCGTAGCGCCGGACCCGCCTCCGCCACCTGATGTGAGCAGCAGCAGACGACCGGCTGTTGCTCGGTGAGCATGTGATGAATGACCGGGCTGTGATCGATCGGAAGGGAGACGCCGTTGAAGGGGATCTGATTTGGCACTGGTCGATCGTCAACCACCGACACGGTCGGGATGAAGTCGCGCGACTCCTCGTCGAGCAAATAAATGGTGCAGCTTGCGGCGCTGGCCGCCTCGGCGATACCGGCCGCCAAACGCTCCAGCACCTCGTCGAGGACGAGCGACGATCCGGCCGCGCGGGTCGTGCTGAGCATCAACGCAAGGGCCTGGCTGCGGTCCCGCTCCTCATCAAGCAGCCGCACATTCTCGAGCGCAATGGAGATCTGATCGCCAATCGTGACCAGAGTGGTCAGGTCGTGGTTGTCGAACGCGTTCGGTTCGGGACTCTGAACGTCGAGGACGCCAATGACCGACCCCTCATGCATGATTGGAACGGCCAACTCCGAGTGGGTGCCCGCGGTCTCCGGAGTGCCGTAATAACGCTGATCCTGAGCGACCTCGCCCACGAGCGCCGCTTCGGCTCTGGCCGCCACGTCGCCGACGATGCCGACGCGCCCGATCGGAATGCGCAGATCCTGCAGGAACGACCCGTCGAGCCGGGGCGAATGCGCCCGCAACACCAGATCGGGTGCGTCGAACTCGCGCAGGAAGACCGCGACGAAGCTATAGCCGAACGACTCATGAATCAGATCGACGGCGGTGCGCAGCAGCTCTCGCGTGTCATGCAGCGAGACGATCCGATGCGAAAACTCGTTGATCGCCGCGAGCTGCCCGGCACGACGTCGCTCGGCCTCGATGAGACGGCTGTTCTCCAGCGCCACGGCCGTCTGTCGTGCCACGGCGGTGACGAGCTCGACTTCATCCTGCTCGAAAACCACGAGCGGCCCGAAGAGCGCGATGACCCCGACCGTCTGACCGCCCTGGACCATGGGCGCGCCCAAAAAGGCCACCTGATCGCCGAGGGCCGACATCGGATCGGGCTCGAGCCCCCGCTCGCGACAGGCCGCGGCGTAATCGATGACCGCCAATGGCTCCTGCGTCTCGGCCACCACGCGCAGCAGTCCAACCGACCGTGCCTGGTTCTCCAGATCGGGACGTCGCTCGCCGTTGTAATATACGAGATGTGGGATGACGTTGCCGGTCTTGCTGTCGTAGCTGGAGATCATGAAATGGTCGGTCTTGATGACACGAGAGCAGATGCGGTGCACGTCGGTGACGAGCTCATTGAGATTGTTGGAGGTGTTCACGGCGCGCGAAATGTCGGTCAGAACGCTCAGTCGCGCCATGCGCTGACGCCGCTGTTCGTCGAGGTCCTCGGCGATCTTCTGCCAGCGGGCATCGCCGGGCCGCATGTCGGCCGTCGCGAGGATGGCGTCGATCGTGATGCGTACGAAGCCGGACGCCAGGCGCACCAATTCATCTTTCGGGATCGGACACTCGTTGACATCGTTGCAGGAGACGCGGAGCGCCTCGACGAAGAGACTCAGCGAGACAACTGCCTCGCCGATCATCTCCCGCGTCGGCTCCAGCGAGTTCCACAGGCGGCCAAGGGAGGCCTGACAATTTGCGTCGCCGCGAATGTAGCCCGCAAACGCAAAGACCGAACCCTGAATGAGTTCGGTCAACACTCCATAGCCTGCTGGACGGTCGTCGTGGTTGATCAAGGACGTCCAGTGAGAGGCAATAATCTCGCTGTTCGCGAGGATGAGCGACGCCGCCCGCTCTACGTCCGATTGTCGACCAGTGCCCGCCATGCCCGTCTATACCTATCTAGATCGCTCAATAATTCCGCCTGGGTGGCCGCTTTGTATCGGCCGATGATCCAAGTATGTGGTAAGACCAATACCCGCAACATCAAACCAGAGCACAGTTGATTGCTGTCCAACAGTACAGGCTAATGAACTGTTAAGCCCTCAGAAAAGCCCTGAAACCTGCGTTCGAACGAGCCGAACCGTCAGCCATACACCCGTGGCCGACGTTTCTGTGACTATACGACGCAGAATGCCCAAGCAACCAACATGCCGCGAGGTTGGGGCGGAGAGAAGGTAGAGCGGGTTATCGATGAGGATTAATTCAATGTAGCGGCGGGACCTGTGCCCGCTGGCGCGGACGAAGTCCGCGGACACCCATTGCATCGGTCATCGCAGAGATTGCTTAGGCAGCTTCTGATCGTCGGCGGGCACAGGTCCCGCCGCTACGTTCACGCGCGTGCGCCCTTCCAGCTAATCCCCCGCCACCACCGGCTCAACGGCAACCTTGCGGCGGCGTTCCACCAGCGCGGCGGAGGGCATTTTTACGTTCCAGACCAGACCAATTTTGTTGAAGACCCGAATGATGAGTGCCGTCAAGTCGAATTGACGCCAGGTCATGCCGTGGTAGGCCATGGCCGGGAACGCGTGGTGGTTGTGGTGCCACCCCTCGCCGAAGGCGAGCAGCCCCACCAGCCAGTTGTTGCGGCTCTGATCCTTGATATCGAACGGTCGATCGCCGAAGGTGTGACACACCGAGTTGACGGCCCAGGTGACGTGGTTCACGAACGCGATGCGGACCAGTCCACCCCAGAGCAGGCCTTGCCACCCAGCGATCAAATATGGGATGACCAGCCCGAGCGCCACCCAGAGCAGGAACGTGCGATCGATGGCGACGATCAGCCGGTCGCTCAGCAGCCGTTTTGCATAGCGTTCGCGATCGGCCGGAGGCGCCGAGAAGATCCATCCGACGTGAGCATG
Organism: uncultured Chloroflexia bacterium; assembly: GCA_963815715.1. Taxonomy (GTDB): domain Bacteria; phylum Chloroflexota; class Chloroflexia; order Thermomicrobiales; family Thermomicrobiaceae; genus CALAGB01. Next base: position 47,281 of record CAWFHU010000007.1, read on the forward strand.
AAAGAACCCTTCCAGCGGCGAATGCGGGTCGCCCTCTTTGTCGGAGAACGCGTGGTGTTTGAGATGGTTGGCGGCCCAGTCGATGGCCCGGCCCTGCACGGCCATGGCCGCCAGGATCAGGAAGGTTGCCTTGACGACTGGTCCGGTTTCGAAGCTGCGATGCGTCAGCATACGGTGATAGCCGAAGGTGACGCCCAGCCCCGTGGCGACGTAGAGGACCAGGAAGAGGACCAGCTCCTTCACACCGATAAGCTGATGCCAGAGACTGATCATGGCGTAGACGGTCGCCACGAGCGGTCCTGCCACGAAGATGAGCAGAATGCTCTGCCGGAAGTACCGACCTACATCCATGGATTTCCTGTCTTTCTGTTTGGTAGGCGCACGCCGCGCGAACGTCCGCGCGGCGTGAGATGTTTGCAGGGTGTAGCGAGGATTAGCGACGAACCGCTGAGCCTCGGCGCGTGCGGCGCCGAGCGCGATGGCAGTCGTCACAATAGACGGGGCGGCTGGGATCGGGCTGGAACGGCACCTCGGCGCGCGTGCCGCACGACGAGCAGACGATAGAGGCGCGTGACCCGTCAGAGGCCGGCTGCGATTGACGCGGCGCGATCGGCCGTGGCGAATGCTGGCGTATCGGACGCGTGTTGCCGGTCGACCGTGAATCGGTCGCACGTGGCGCGTCTGATCGCCGTGTCGTCTGGCTTCTCGGTCGCACGCTCCATGGCGTCGTCGCTGAGAGCGGCCTGCGCCCCTCGCCAGGCAGTACGCGGGATGCGTCCTCCCAATGAGCGATCGAGAATGCGCCACTTGGCGTTGTCCCCAGGGCCCAGCAGCGTGATCGCGCGACCCTGCCGACCCATACGTCCGGTGCGACCGACGCGATGCGTCATGAGCTCGGGCGATTCCGGAAGTTCGAGGTTGATCACCTGATCGATGGAGGTGATGTCGAGTCCGCGCGCCGCGACGTTGGTCGCGACGAGAATCTGCACTTCACCATCGCGAAACTGCTGCATCACCCGGTCGCGCGCGTTCTGGGAGAGATTCCCCTGCAGCGCACCCACGGGATAGCCGTCCCGCTCGAGCCTATGGGCGAGCTTCTTGACGCCGTGCTTCGTCCGTCCAAAGACGATGATCGAGCCGTTCCCGCGCAGATCGAGCAGATCCCGCAAGGCTTCGAGCTTGTCGTCGTTGGGAAGGTCGTAAGCCACGTGCTCGATGTCTGGAGCGTCCTGTGGCCGCTGGTCGATGGCGACGAGAGCCGGGTCGTGAAGGTGCTTGCTAGCGGTTTCGTTGACCCACTCCGGCACCGTAGCCGAGAAGAGGGCGGTCTGCCGCGATCGTGGCGTATAGCCGAGGATGCGCTCCACGTCGGGCGCGAATCCACGATCGAGCATCTCGTCCGCCTCGTCGAGAACCAGGAAGCGAACGTCGTTCAGTTTGAGATCGCCACGGTTGATCAGGTCGAGTACACGACCCGGCGTTCCGATCACGACCTGCGAGCCGCGTCGCAGACTTGCGATCTGCGGACCGGCGGCGCGCCCGCCGAACACCAACGTCGAGCGAATGGCCCGATCGGTCGACACATCAGTGAGGACCTGGTCGATCTGAACCGCGAGCTCGCGAGTTGGAGTCAGAACCAGCACCTGAACCTGGCGTCTCGTGGGGTCAATCAGTTCGATGGCGGGGATCAGGAAGGCGAGCGTTTTGCCGGAGCCGGTGCGCGCCTGACCGATGACATCCTGGCCGTTCAGCAAGAGCGGAAGTGTGGCCTGTTGGATGGGTGTCGGCTCAACGATGCCTTGCCGTTTCAAGGCATCGATCGTCGCCGGCCTGATCGGCAGCGCGGAAAAAGACCCGGCAGCGATTGCCGGATCGGAAGTACGTCGAATTGTCGTTTGAACCAAAAGGAAGAACCCTCTCATCATGCGGCGATTCACAGCGTTTACCAGAGGTACCGTCGAGCGGGCTAGTACGGCTCGACGACCCCCTCGCCGCGATGGAGGGGTACATTGGCGTACTACATGCGCGAGTTCGTTGATCGCGCATCCTAAGGCTGCGCAAGTATATCACGCGCCACGTTGAACCGCCGTTTGCCTCTTCAATTCAAGCAAAATGCGGCCCGTAAGATTTCGGTAACAACTTTGTAAGTGCTGGGCAAGATCCACTCGCTACCTTCACTACGTAAGGGATTGTCGACTGGCGGCAATCACCGGTCGGCGACGACGAACGTGTGAAGGGGCAACATCGTCATGCAATTCGGGCTCGAAACAACCTATCCCCCCACTCCCCTCGAGCTTCCCCCTGATCTGCGGATCGTCGTCGTCGTGCCGGCCTTAAACGAGGCCGAGTCGATCGGGTCGGTCGTCGACGGACTGCTGAGCCAGACGGCGGTCCCACTCTCCGACGTGGTCGTGGTGGACAACGGGTCGACCGATGGCACGGGGGAGATCGCGCGGTCCCACGGCGCAACTGTGGTGCGCGAGACGCGGCGCGGCTACGGCTCGGCTTGCTGGACCGGCGTCAATTCGGCGGATGGCGCCGACATCGTGGTCCTCATGGATGGTGATGCGGCCGACGACCCGGACGATCTGGCTCGCATCGTCGAGCCGCTGGTCTGGAACGAAGCCGACCTGGTGGTCGGTTCGCGCGTCCTCGGCTCGGTCGAGTCCGGCGCGATGACGCCGCAGCAGCTGGCCGGCAACCGGCTCACCTGTCGCCTCATCGGGACGATCTACGGCCGCGAAGTGACCGACCTCGGACCGTTTCGCGCCATCCGCCGTCAGCATCTTGCTGCGACTCGACATGCACGAGATGACCTACGGTTGGTCGACCGAGATGATGGTGAAGGCGGCACGGGCCGGTTATCGCTATCGTGAGGTGCCGGTTCGCTACCACCGCAGGGTGGGCAAGTCGAAGGTGGGCGGCACGGTGCGGGGCAGCCTGCGCGCGGGCCGGTCCATCCTGATGACGACTCTGCGGTACGCACGCTGGAAGCCTTCCGACGCGTCACTGGCCGAGCGTGGGACGGAGGTGGCGCGATGAGCGACCGACTCTACATCGCCGCCCGCGCTCCGCGGCCAGGCTTCACCAAGACGAGGCTCGGACGCGCCATCGGCCATGAAGCGGCGGCGGCCATCTACGCGGGCTTTCTCACCGACCTGGCCACACGCTTCGCGATGGCGCCGTTCGAGACTGGCTGGTACATCACGCCGCCGGACGCCTGGCCCGAGATCAGCTCTGTTCTGCCGCGGCCACAGTCACGCAATTCGATCATCCCGCAGCCCAATGGGGATTGGACCTCACGGCAACGCGCGCTCTTTCAGGGCATGCATCGTCGCGGCGAGCGCCGCACGGTGCTGATCGCGTCCGATTCACCCCATCTCCCCGTCGGCCATGTCAGCGCCGCGTTTGAACTGCTCAGCGAGCGAGACCTGGTCTTCGGCCCGGTTGAAGATGGCGGTTACTACCTGATCGGCATGCGCACTCCGCGCGCGATCGAAGTCCTCGACGGCATTCAGATGAGCACCGGTGACGTCCTCGAACGGCTGATCGCGCGAGCAGCGTCGCTCAACCTCACAGTCGGACTCGTGTCGCCGACCTTTGACGTCGACGAAATTGGCGATCTGTCCAGGCTGATTCGAGAGGTCGCGCGCCGGTCGGATCTCGAAGCCACCAGTCGTGCGCTCGAACGGCTTGGCCTGACACGAGTTCCCACCACTGGACGTTACGAACAATTCGCTGGAATCGAGTTCGACCGATGAATAGTTGGATGATCTGGGCAAAACGGATCGGTATCGGCATTCTGGTTGGCCTGGTTGGCGCGTTGGTGATGACTGCGGTCATGGCGCTGCTGCGCATCGGACCCGGCATCTCGCCGCCGGCCGAACTGCTTGGCGACCGCATCGTGCCGACCCTGAACGTGCGCCACTTCATCGACTTGATCGTCAAGTACGGCGGTCCGAGTCAGCTCAAACAGATTCCGATCAAGGCGTCGATCGCTGGGCAGATCGGCGTCGGCATCCTCTTCGGGATCATCTACGGCGTCATCGCGCAGGAGGGCGAAGGGCAGAGCCTGTTCCGCTTCGGTCGCCTCAGCTTCAGCCGCCGCGGGTTCGTCTACATCTCTGCGGTGGTTCTGGTCCTCTGGGCGGCGACGATCATCTATCTGTGGCCGGTTCTCTGGTCCAACTATCGTGGATTGCCGCCGACTCCAGCCCGCATTGTGACGATGATCGGCATCCTGGTCGCGTACGCGTCATACGGTGTCACGGTCCTGTTCGCCTACCACGCGCTTGCCGGTCCCTTTGCGCCCGATGAGACGTCTCCGAGCGACGAGCGCGTGCATATGGGACGCCGGGCGGTGCTGGTTGGTGGCGTCGGCGTGGTCGCGGCAGTCTCGGGTGCCGGGCTGATACGAGCACTCTACAATCGCGCCACGTTTTCCTACGACGGCACACGCTATCACCCGGCTGACGCCGAGTACATCGTGCCCACCGACCGCTTCTATACGGTCACCAAGAATCTGATCGACCCGGTCGTCGAAAAGTCGCTCTGGCGGCTGCAGATCGGCGGATTGGTCGATCATCCGCACACGTACTCCTTTGACGATCTCGCCTCACGTACGCCGGTCAAACAAGACACGACGCTGGAGTGCATCAGCAACGGCGTGGGCGACGGTCTGATGAGCAACGCCACCTGGACTGGTGTGCCGATGCGCGACCTGCTCAACGACGCGGGGCTGAAGTCGGGAATCAAGCGCGTGCTCCTGCGAGCCGTCGACGGCTACACCGACACTATCCCGCTCGACAAGGCCATGGACCCGACCACGCTGGTCGCTTACGAGATCAACGGCCAGCCACTGCCCCATCACCACGGCTATCCCGTCCGCGTCATCGTGCCTGGACGGTTCGGCGAGAAGAACGTCAAGTGGGTGACGAGCATCGAGCCGGTGGGCGAGGAGATCAAGGGCTACTACGAGAAGCAGGGTTGGGGGCCGACCTTCATCCCAGCCACCAACTCGCGCTTCGATTTCCCCTTCGATAACCAGACTTTGAGCCTCGGCAGCGACGTCCCGGTCAAGACGCGGGGAGTCGCCTTCGCCGGAGATCGAGGCATCAGCAAGGTCGAGGTGAGCTTCGACGACGGCAAAACCTGGACCGACGCGCAAATCGATCCGCGCGGCAGCGACCTCACCTGGCGGCTCTGGAATCTCGAATGGACCCCCGCACAGCGCGGCGACTATCGGCTGTGGGTGCGTGCCACCGACGGCACCGGCGAGGTCCAGTCGAAAGAGCATTACGACATCGTTCCGGATGGCGCGTCCGGGTTCAACCGGATCACCGTCCACGTTGCATGAACCGGGAGATCACGCGCGACGACACGTAGGGAAGAGGGCGAATACATGAACAACCGGCGCGCGCTCGTAACCGGAGGCGCGGGACTAATCGGTTCGCACATCGTCGACCTGCTGTTGCAGGAAGGCTGGTCGGTGCGCGTCCTCGACAACCTCGAGCCGCAGACCCATCGCGACGGCAAGCCTGCCTGGGTGCCCAAGGAGATCGACTTCCGGCACGCCGACATTCGAGACAGGGACGCCGTTCGCTCCGCGTTGGAGGGCATCGACGTCGTCTTCCATCAGGCGGCCTATGGCGGCTACATGCCGGAGATCGCCAAGTACGTGCATGTCAACAGCTTCGGCACCGCTCAAATGCTCGAGATCATTCGTGACGACGATCTGCCGATCGAGAAGGTGATCGTGGCCTCGTCGCAGGTGGTCTACCCAGAAGGGGCAGTGCGTTGTGACGAGCACGGCGTCGTCTTTCCGCGCACACGCTCGGTGGACCGGATGTCGGATGGCGACTTCGAGGTTCGCTGTCCAGTCTGTGGTGGACCGACGTCGCCGGAACTGACGCCCGAGACGGCGCCGATCTCCGCTGAGACGGTCTACGCCATCACCAAGGTCGATCAGGAACGCCTGACACTCGGTTGGAGCCGCCAGACCGGCATCCCGGCCGTGGCACTGCGCTACGCCTGCACCTATGGTCCGCGCCAGTCCCTCTTCAACCCCTATACCGGGGTGATCGCCATCTTCGCCTCGCGTCTGCTCAACGGACTGGCACCGGTGATCTACGAAGATGGGCTGCAAGAGCGGGACTTCTGCTTCGTCGAGGACATCGCGCGCGCCAATCTGATGGCCGCCACGACGGACCTGCTCGATGGCAAGCCCGTCAACGTTGGTAGTGGGCGCGGTACGAGCATCCGCGACTTGGCGCGCATCGTCGCCGGGCAGTTAGACGTCGATCTCGACCCGATCGTGCGGGGTGAGTTTCGACCGGGCGAGATTCGCCGTCTGGTGGCCGACAGCACGTTGATGCGCTCGACCGGCTGGCAGCCGCGCGTTCAGCTCGAGGCGGGCATCGAACGCTATCTGGAGTGGGTGCGCCAACAAGGGGACGTGCGCGACTATTTCAGCGCGGCCGAAGAGCGTCTGCGCTCGAAAGGGATCGTGCAGCGGGTCGGTGCGACGGTCGCGGGTGGAGCGCGATGAGGGGAGTAGTTGGGTCGATCGTCGACCGCGCACGACAATCGATCGTGCGGTTCGTTCAAGCAGGCGGCGACGAATCCCATTCGACGCGCCGGAACGTTGTCGACGCAGCGGTGCTCCTTCTGCTCGGCATCGGACTGGTCGTCAGCGTCTACCTCGTGCCGCGCCTGCATGACTTCGGACAACATCCCAAGATCTTTGCGCGCTATGAAGCCGTTCAGTTCGTCTTCTTCGCCCTGGCTAGCGCCTGGGTCCTGCTGCGTCGGCCCACCTTGCGCTGGTCGTTGCCGATCATCATCCTGATCGCGCTGGCCGCACGACTCGTGCTGGTGAGCGGCACACCCTGGGCATCGTCCGACATCTATCGCTACGTCTGGGACGGGAAAGTCCAGGCGCACCTGATCAACCCGTATCACTACGCGCCGCAGGCCGACGCGCTGAAGTCGTTGCGCGATAGCGCCATCTACCCATTCATGAACCGGCGTTGGGTGCCGACGATCTACCCGCCAGTGGCACAGTTGGTCTTTCTGGCTCTCTATCTGATCCACGCCAACAGCATCATCTGGACGCGCATCGCCTTCACCCTCTTCGACGTTGGCGTGGTGGGGCTGATCGCACTGGCCCTCAAGCGCATGGGGAGTCGACCGGATCGCGCCATCCTCTACGCCTGGCATCCGCTGGCCATCTTCGAGATCGGCAGCAGCGGGCACGTCGACGTCCTGGCGGTGCTCCTCTTGTTAGTCGCCTTGCACGCCCGACTCTCCCGCCGACCGGTTCTGACCGGCGTTGGGATCGCCGCCGCGGCGTTGGTCAAGTACTACGCGCTCGTGGCCGCCCCTGCCATGCTGACTGGCAACTGGCGGCGCGACTTGAAGTTCGCTGCCGGTGTGGTCGGCACCACCGTGCTGGCCTACGTCCCCTACCTCAGCGTGGGGAAGCACGTCGTCGGATTTCTTCCTGGTTACGTCAAGGAAGAAGGGATCGCCTCCGGCGGCCGCTTCTACATCCTCGACCACCTCGGCGAATACGCCCATAAGTTCGGCTGGCAGATTCCGGCAATCCTCACGCGGCATGGCGGCAACGCCGCCCATCTCTACGACCTGTTTCTGCTGATCGTCATGGGGCTGCTTGCCTTCTGGATGTGGCGCCGGCCGGTGGAAAATCCGATCGACATCCCGCGCGCGCGCTCCTTCTCTTTCTCACCCTGCTGGTCCTGACGACGCCGAGCTACCCGTGGTACGCGCTGCTGGCATTGATGCTCTTGCCCTTTGCTGGCCGGCGGATGTTCGTTGCCACGTTCTACTCCAGCGGCACCGCCATCCTCCTCTATCTGCAGTGGTGGTGGCCGGGTCAGCCGCACTGGCCGTTGAAAGTGGTCTACGGCGGTGGCGCGATCCTCTTCGGCGCCGTGGTCATTTCGTATGCCCTGAAGTCTGGTTCCCTGGAAACGATTGGTCGCCGTCGGTCCGCGACGCTCGACCATGCAAACGGGTCAGGAGGCGTAGCCGCATGGCGCTCCGCAGTACGTCGATCATCGAAGGTCTGACATCCGAACCGACCGCCGATGTGAGTCTCTTCGAACGTTTCCCCTGGCTCTATGCCTTTTTTCGGGAGCGTCTTTTTCGCGACGATACCGACCGTATCGTGGACGCGTTCTGGCCCAGCGGAGTCCCCGCACCGGGAGCCACGCTCATCGAGCTTGGCTGCGGACCTGGCTTCTACGCACGCAGACTCTCGGAACGCTTCCCGTCGGTGAGCGTGGTTGGTATCGACCGCTCGGCGCGACAGCTCGAGCTGGCGATCGAGCGAACCTCACCACGATTGATGAACTGCCGTTTCGAGCCGGGGGACGCTCAGGCGATTGCGTTCGCCAGCGGCAGTGTCGACGGCGTGATCGCCTCGCGCTTGATGACCATCCTGCCGGATCCGAATCGGGCGGTTTCCGAGATCCACCGCGTGCTGCGCCCTAATGGCCGCTGCTTCGTCGCCGAGCCGCGTCCCCACCCCATTGCGCGCGTCCCGCTCGATATGCTCTGGGCCGCGGCGGGAATCGCTCGACTGGTCAACCGGCATCAGGTCAGTTACCGCGAGCCGATCGCTCCGACGCTCCTCGAACCAACGGAGTTTTCCGAGCTGATCGCATCGCAACCATGGCGGCGGTCACGAATCTGGACCGACGGTCGTTATCAGTACGCGGTCTGTACCAAAGGGTGACGCGCCCACGTACAAACGACGGAACCGGCCCCGTATCCCGGCGTTCTATAGGCAGTACAACTGAACGCGGTTCTCCCGTGTGATTCGTGGGACGGATTCGGCACGAAAATGTCGTTGAATCTGCGCGGGGCATCTTGAATAGCATGATCGTCGGACTGCCATTTCGTGAAAAAACTGTTGCTCCTGGCCGTCGTGGTGCTGATCTCGGTCAGCTTCCTGCCGGTGCGAAAATCGGATAAACCAAGCTTTGCCAACCCGTTGTTCGAGCAGCTCTGGACCGAACAGACGGCAGCGGCCGGTAACGTCGACCTTTGGGGCAGCGAGCCCCTCCTCTGGCGCGTCGAACCATACGCCGACGCAACGGACGGCCGCCGCGTCGTGCAGTACTTCGATCGCGGCCGCATGGAGCTCACCCCGACCAACAATGGCGGCACCGAGGTCACCGAAGGTCTGCTGGCGCTCGAACTGACCACCGGCGAGATCCGTCTCGGCTCCAAACTGCTCCAGTATCAGGATCCACCCACTACCGCCATCGATAGCGGCACCTCGGACCCGGCGGTCGCGACCTACGCCGGTCTGTCTCAGGTCGTCGAGCAACGAGCGGCGGACGAGTCGGCGAACCATGCGTCGCTCGACATGTGGATCGACGCCGCCGGGACGGTGACGCAAAAGGCGCCGCCGACCTCGGTTTGGGATACGCAATACGTCGACGCGACGGGCCACAACCTGCCGGACGTCTTCGTCAACCTCTTCAACCAGAATCCGTTTGGCCAGATGACCTGGGTGGAAGCGCTGGGTTACCCCATCAGCGAGCCCTACTGGACCATCTACCGGCGTAATGGCGAGTCGCTCCCGTCGCTGGTTCAGGTCTTCGAGCGCCGCGTGCTGGTCTACACGCCGTCGTTGCAGCCAAGCGAGCAAATCACTCTGGCGAACGTTGGTCGGCACTATTACCGCTGGCGCTATGGCGTCGATGCGCCGCGCGAGCTTCCCACGCCGATGGCCGGAGATTCGACGCCGCTCCTCAACGTCACCGTGCCGGATGGGTTCCAGGTTGGGGTGTATGCGCAACATCTCGGGACGCCGGTAGGGCTGGCACTTGGTCCATCTGGCAATTTGTGGATCGCCACCGAGCAGGGCCAGATCGTTGAAGTGCGCTCGACCACCAGCGGTGGCGCCGCTGGGAAGACGTCGGTCTTCGCGCAGAATCTTCCCAACCCGCGCGGCATCGCCGTCTCTGGCGACACGATCTACGTCTCAGTGGATGACGGGATCATCCAATTGAAAGACACGGACGGCGACGGGCAGGCCGATGTAACGAGCTATCTGAGCAAGTCTATCGAGCCAGCCCCCGGGGCTCAGGGCACTCCAGCGGTGGGCGCAAATGGTGACGTCTACGTGGCGGGGCGCATGCTTCCGAATGGTGCGAAACGAGTCATCTCGATGACGACTCCCGAGGGCGTCACCAGTATCGCGACTCAAGCGTTGACGAAGCCCGGCTCGCTTGTGGTGGCTCATGGAAATCTCTACGCGATCGACCAGCGCGCCGATGGGACTTCGGCTCTCTACCGGATGCCGCTGTTGAACGACGGTGGAGTTGGCGCGCCAACAGGCCCAATCGCTCAGTTCTCGGTCGGCCTGAGCGTCAACAAGGTCCTCTTCTTCGACAGCAACCTGTGGCCCAATGAGCCCGATGGCACCATCTTCGCCGCCGTCTCGGATGGCGGCAGCGGCAAGATCGTCAGCCTGACCCCGAATGTCGACGGATCGCTGCCCGACGTCGTCGATTACTCCACGGGCTACGCACAGCCGAATGATCTGGCGGTCGGCCTGGACGGATCTCTCTTCGTGGCGGACGCCACTAACCAGCAAGTCCTCAAGATCGTCGCCACCAAGCGCGGATCACCGTGAGGAGATCGGTGACGATTTTAGACGAATTCGTTTGGCTGTTGTCCACCGTCCACCCTGGGCTGATGGACTTTGACGAAACAGATGGGCAATTTGGTTGCGGTGTCTCGACCTTCGGTCGAAGGGAGGGCACAGGTCCCGCCCGCTACGATTGACCGCGCAGGCTGAGTCCCTTTAGTGGACTTCGTTTTTGTAGCCGGGATCTTTAGTCCCGGGTGAACGGCGAACGAGCACCGAGATAATTCGTCAACGACCATAAAACCCAAGGCTGGTCCAGACGAAGCCCCTGAACGGGCTGAACGTAAGTAACAAAACGTAGGGGCGGGTCCAAACCGGGTACATAGGTAACAGAATAAACCGGGAACATGGGTAACAGCCTTGGCGATAAAGACGGCATGGAGGTGCTGCCATGCCGTGGCTGGAGACGGAACCCATGACGGAACGGATGCGCTTTATCCTGGCAGTGGAATCGGGTGAGCAGACCCTGGCGGCGTGGTGTCGCCAGTTCGGGATCAGCCGCAAGACGGGCTACAAATGGCTGATGCGCTTCGGGACCGAGGGCATCGATGGACTGCGGGACCGATCACGCGCCCCCCACCAGTACCCGCATGCCGTGAGTCCGGAGGTGCGGGAGGTCATTCTGGCCCTGCGAAGCCGGTATCCGACCTGGGGGCCGAAGAAGCTGGCGGTCAAACTGGCCGAGCAGCACCGCGACCTTGTCATCCCGGCGCACAAACTCCACCGTCACGAGGACACAACAACAACGACGACTCGGAAGACGACACCGTAATGTGTGACCCATGTTCCCGGTCTGAAGTGTTACCAATCTCCCCGGTTGCACACTGAACGTAAGCAGCAAAACGTAGGGGCTGTCCGGGTACCCACGAAGTGGGTGTTGGCCGCCCTTCGGCCGCAGGCCGACCACCCCAAGCACGATTCATCTCATGCCCATCATGGACGGCGACTTGCGATTTCGAATTGCCAAATCTAGACTGATTTCCTGCTGCGGCGTTGGTGAAGAGCTAAGTCTTCGATCACGGCTTACACCAGGATGAGTGGGAAACTTACTAATCCAGTCATCCTGAACCGCAGTGAAGGATCTCTTTTTGCCTGAAGTGAGTACCCGGTCAAATTGGTGGGAGATTCTTCGCCTGCGGGCTCTGAATGACACGGGGGGCGTTGGCCGTCCTTCGGGCGGCTACTCTACTTTGTTCGTAATTCGACTGTGACCGACGTGTTGCGCAGCGGCGCTCGTACCGAGCGTCAACGGAGACGCGCATCGCTTTCCCGCAGAGGCCGCCATGAAGGACGTCACCCCGTCGGATCACGACCTCTCGGTCGTCATTCCGGCGCGCAACGAAGCCGACTACGTGAGAGGCGCGCTCGCTTCGGTGGCCGCCCAGACGTGGCCGATCGAGCGGCTCGAGACGGTGGTGGTGGACAACGGGTCGAGCGATGGAACGGCGGAGGTCGTGAGTGCCTACGCGCTGGGCCACGCCAACCTGGCAGTCAAACTGGTACTCGAACCGACGCCCGGAGCCGCGCGAGCGCGCAACACCGGCGCGAAGAACGCAACCGGTCGATTGCTCCTCTTCCTGGACGCCGATTCGCGCATGGCGCCAGATCTGGCCGAACAGGTCATCCAGGCGAGTCAAACGCACCGAGCGGGAAGCGTGCGCATCATCGCCGACTCCGACGACCGGCTGAACCGCGGTTTCTTCAACCTGCTGGAGTTCGGCAAAGTCCTCTTCCACATCCGCGCCCAGATGTTCTACTGTGAGCGAGACCTCTTTCTGGAACACGGTGGTTACGACGAGGATCTGTTGGTGGCAGAGGACAAGGAATTCCTGAAGCGCCTGCAACGCGCTGGGATCGACGTCTGCCATGTCAGCTCGAGCTGGATCGCGACGTCGACGCGTCGGCTCGACGCGGCGCCACTGCGGCTCGGGCTGCTGGCGACGTTCGGACGCTGGGCGATGGGTCAGGCGGGCATCGGTCGTAGGTGGCGCTATTGAGCGATGCGGAGCGCGGAAATTGGTTGAATCGCTTTCCCTGGCGTCTGCTGCGGCTGGGTCGATCTGGCAGTGGCCGCGCATTTGGCGTGCTCAGCGTCTGGGTCTGGTGGGAGCGCTTCACCAACTGGCGCTTCAAGGTGCGGCCAGTCGGCCCGAACAGTTTTCTCCTTTTCTCGATATCCCACTATTCCGGTTCCGAGCGAACACTGGCGGACGGCACCACGTTGCGACGTGGCGACCCGATCGATCGAGCTGCACTTCAACAACCCGCATATCACCCGACTCATCAGCCAGAACCAACTCACGCCGTGGCGTGCGATCAGGCTCGCGTCGCACGACATCGGGATCCTCGAAGAGGCGGTCATCGACGGGCCGCTCAATCAGGTCAAGGCAATCCATGCCATCACCCTCTTTGCGTCGACTGGCAACCGGCTGGGCTTCGAGGTCCACACCTTGCCCCACACGCTTAATTGGGCGCTGGTGCGCTATTTCATGGTTGGGTTGATCGCGCTCCATCACCCGGACGGTTGGAAGCATGCCGCGCGCACGCGTCAGACGATGTGGCCGGGCGAGATGTGGCTGGGGATCGAGAGCATTCGAAAACGAGCCGCTGAGTCGAAGCATGAACAAATCACGTCAGTCGTCGCTCAGGAGTGATCCGACGGTGTCCATCGATAACCCCCGAGCCTGAACGCGCTCGATGATTTTCGGCAACGCTTCGACCGTAGTGCGCCAATTGCCGGGCGAGGCGTAGCGGTCGCTGTCGTGCAGCAAGACGACATCCCCAGCTATTGGGTGTCCGACTCGCTCCAGAATCGATTCGGGAGTGGCTCCGGCCGTCCAATCCTTGCCCCAACGCGACCAGAGGACACGGCGCCAGCCATGTCTACCAACGGCGAACCAGGAGGCGAGGCTGAAGATACCGTACGGCGGCCGAAAGAGCGTCGCTGGGCGCCCAATCGCGTCTTCGATTGTGGTACGGGCGCGCTTCAGCTCGTCGGCGACTTGTCCGGGACCGAGCAGCAGATGGTGGCGATGTGTGTATCCGTGGATGCCGATCTCGTGGCCGGCGGCGATCATCTCGCCGAGCATCGTTGGAAAGCGTTCCACCTGCTCGCCAGTCACGAAAAAGGTGGCATTTGCATGGGCGTCCTCAAGGACCTTGAGGAAGACTGAAGTCGAGCGGTCGGGTCCGTCGTCGAACGTCAACGCGACGCCGTCCGCACCGGCGATTCGGGTGACGACCGGAAAGAGCCTGCGTCCGGGAGCGGTCAGGGCGATGGTCGGCGACACGTGTGCCGCCGCCATCCCCAGTGCCGCTCCCGAACCGATCAGGAGCGAGGCGCTTCGCTTCACGACCGCTTGATGCAGGTGTAGGCGGCGTATGGGCGACCGGGACGCTGCTTGAGATCCCGAATCTCGAAACCGCAGCGTTCCAGCATCGGCCCTAGCAGCCAGCTGAAGGTGCTGTACTCCTCGCGTAGATGCGTCTCGAACTCCGGCTTGGTGAAGCCCTCCGTCGAGTCTTGAACCGCCCCTCCGAGCCAATCCTGCACGTAGGCTCCGATATCGCCTGGCTCGCAGTCGAAGACCAGGTCGTGCAGCCGGAAGACCCCGACTGGACGCAGCATGTCGGCGACCCGCGTCAGCGCCACGACCTTCCAGAAGTCGGGAAGGTGGTGCAGCGCGTTGCGCGAATAGACGAAGTCGGCGGGCGGCCCACTGTGCTGATAGCTGAGAAATCCTCCGCGCACGACCTCGACGTTGTCGACGTGCTCTTGCTCGGCGTGCCGCTTCATGGTGGTCAGCATGGCAGGTGAGACGTCGATCGCCACCACGCGCCCACAGAATGGCGCGATGGCGAAGGCGAAGGTGCCGGTCCCGGCTCCCAAATCGATGACGGTGCTCGACTTGTTCAGCCCGAGCGCCTGCAGGACCGCGACATCTTCCGACGGGTCGGTCTTCGACTTCTGGTCATATCCCGCCACGTAGCTCGTATCGAGATGCTCGTCACCGGCGTGTGCGAGCTCGTCCGGCCACCATCCAGGCACTTGCTGATTCACACGTTCTCCAAACTCGAGTTGAACCGAGACTGCTAGTTCAGGTCGTCTGGCCCGCTGTTCGGGCTCCCTTTGCCGAGCTGCTGCGCTCGCTTGTAGGCCGCCCAGACCGAGCGTGCGATCACCGTGCGCAGCCCGCCCTTCTCCATCTCGTAGATCGCGGCGGCGGTCGTTCCGCCCGGCGTCGTCACCATGTTGCGTAGCTCGGCCGGGTGCTTGCCGGACTCACGCGCGAAGAGGACCGAGCCCAGCATCGTCTGGTGCACCAATTCTTCGGCGGTGCGGCGCGGGAAGCCCATGTGGACACCGGCGTCGATGAGCGCCTCCATCACCAGGAAGATGTAGGCCGGGCCGGTGCCGCTCAGTGCCGTCGACATGTCGACGGCGTCCTCGCTGTTGACGCGCACCGCGGTTCCGAGGGTACTCAAAATGGCTGAGACCAACTCTTCGCCGTCCGCGTCTACGGCCGGTCCGGCGAACCAGACCGTGGCGCCGTAGCCGATCTGGGCCGGAGTGTTCGGCATCGAGCGCACCACGCGCTCGTGACGCAGGCCGTCACTCAGCTGCCGCACGGTCGCGCCGGGCACGATCGAGATGACTAGCTGACGATCCTCCAGTGTCCCGGCCAGACCGGCCATGACGTCATTGAGCGATTGCGGCTTGACCGTCAGCAGTACGATGTCGGCGCCTTTCGCCGCGGCCACGTTGTCGTCGATGATGCGCACGCCCAGTTTGGCCGACAGATCGCGGCGGCGACTCTCGACCGGCTCGCTGCCGATCAGTTGATCGCTGGTGACCTGCTCACCGCGCAGCAGGCTCGACATGATCGCCTCGCCCATGACGCCGCAGCCGATGAAGGCAATACGCCGGTTCCACAGCGCGCTTTGCGAGATGCTCTCTTTCATGGTGTGCATGTGTTCCACTCACTTTCTCGTTCCAGACCACGATCGACGTTCCAGGTTGACACGGGTTCGATATCGCGTTCGGCCCTCAGACACAAAAGAGGCGCCTGTTCGGCGCCCCACCATTCCGGATCTCGTCGTTGTGCGTAGAGGTCAGTCGTCGACTCCGGATGGCGCGGGCTGAGAACCGCAACTAGGGTCTGAAACGGGAGAGCTGACGGGCTGGGAAACAACCGCGGCACGCGCCGGCCGAACGGAGCTTGAGTCGGCACCGAGCGTCATCCGCGGTCTAGTTGTCAGCGATCGTTGCGTCACGATCGTCCCTTCATATCTCGATGAGGCGACAAGTTCGCGCCGACATTGTACACGGTTCAACCCGTATGGTGGCAACGTTACCTAATACACCATTTGCATGATTATTGACGGTTGCCACGTGCGGTGTAGGGGAGCACCTTGGAGTCTGTCTCAGAACTCATCCTTACCTAATTTTCTCCCCACTGAGTGGGAGATTTGGCCTCCAAAACGCCAGATTGGACCCACAAACCCGTGTTTTTTGAGGCCTCTTCCCCATTCGGGACTTTTCGGACACAGTTCTGAGACAGACTCCTTGTGTGCTCCATCATACGTACGCTGAGCCCACGCCGGGAGCACACAAGGTGCTCCCCTACAAATTCAATTCGATCTATCGGATCGTGCCGCTGCCGATGAGAGCCGCGATCGAGCTGGCGGGGAGAGGTCGCGCTACGAAGTATCCCTGCGCCAAATCGCAGCCGAGCTCTTTGAGCCGGTCGATCTGGGCTTTGGTCTCCACCCCTTCGGCCACAACTTTCATTCCCAGCGCGTGCGCCAGTCGAATCGTGACGCCGACGATGACCGAGTTCTCCTCATCACGATCGATCTCTTCGACGAACGTCTGGTCGATCTTGAGGACGTCGACGGTGAAGCGTTTGAGATATGAGAGGGACGAATAGCCGGTGCCGAAGTCGTCGATGGCGAGCTCGATGCCGAGCTGTTTCAAGGACGCGAGCGTGGTCATGGCGAGGTCGGCGTTGTCCATCACGGCGCTCTCGGTGATCTCCAGGCAGAGGCAGGATGGGTCGAGCCCGGTCTCCTGCAGTGTCGCGGCGATGTCGTCAACCAGACTCGTCATGCGGAGCTGCACTGCCGAGAGGTTGACGCTGACGCGTTCCGGTGCATGGCCGCGGAAGCGCAGACGCCAATCCTGCATCTGACTGCAGGCTTCGTGTAGAACCCAGCGACCGATGGGGATGACCAGCCCCGTCTCCTCCGCCAGCGGAATGAACTCGGCCGGTGAGACGAGCCCCAGTTCCGGATGCTGCCAGCGGACGAGCGCTTCCATCTCGACGATGCGCCCGGATTTCAGATCGAGTTTGGGCTGGTAGTAGACCAGGAACTCGCGCCGCTCGATCGCCTGTCGCAGTTGGTGCTCGAGCTCGAGCCGCTGCATCACGTGCGTGTGCATGAGTGGATCGAAGATTTCGTAGCAGCCTCGGCCATTCCGTTTTGCCCGGTACATGGCGACGTCCGCGTTGCGCAAGAGATCGTCCGGTCGATCGTCCGGCGACGTGCTGACCGCGATCCCAATGCTCGGCGTGACGAAGACCTCGCGCTCGCCCACGAAGAAGGGTTCCTTCAAAACGTCGTGCACGCGCTGCGCGACGATCTCGGCCTCGTGGACGGAATGGATCTGCTCGAGCAGTAGGATGAACTCGTCGCCACCCAACCGCGCGGCCGTGTCGCCGGTGCGCATGCTGCCACGCAGCCGCTCGGCCACGTTCATCAGCAGTTGATCGCCTACCTCATGGCCCAGACTGTCGTTGATCACCTTGAAGTTGTCCAGGTCGAGGAAGAGGACGGCCAGCAGTGACTGGCTGCGCTCCGTTCGCGAGATCGCGTGCTGCAACCGATCGAGGAAGAGCATGCGATTCGGCAAATGGGTGAGCGAGTCATGGAAGGCCTGATGAGCAAGCTGTTCTTCCAGCGCGCGTCGCTCGGTCTCATCTTTGGCGATGCCGTAAATGCCGACGATCTGACCGCCAACCATGATGGGAACGGTCGTCACGCTAAGGCGAGCGCGTCGTCCCGATTTGCGCACCACGCTCACTTCGAAGGTTTGCGCCTCGCCACGCACCGATCGGGCGAAATGTCGGAGCGTCGTCTTGATGTCTTCCTTGACGATGAACGCGGACAATGGCCGAGAGAGGATCTCGTCCGACGTGTAGCCGGTGATGGCCTCGCAAGCCGGGTTCGCGGCAAGGCAGCGTCCGCGCGGATCGAGCGAGAAGACGGCGTCGGGGTTGTGATAGAAGAGTGAGCGGTAGCGCTGCTCGCTCTCGGCTAGCAGCCGTTCCGCCAGATGTCGTTCCGAGACGTCGCGGATGATGGCCTGGATCGCGGCCGGTCGGCCATCGGCGTTTACGATCGGGCTCGTATTGACGTCGACGTAGACGATAGAGCCGCCTTTGGTCAGCGTGCGAAGTTGATACGCTCCGGGTACATCGTCGCCCCGCAGGCGCCGTTCAAAGTAATCTCGCACCCACGTTCGATCCTCTAGATGGACAAGGTCGAAGACCGAAAGCCCCATCGCTTCGTGGGCCTCGTAGCCATAACGCTTCATAAACATCTGGTTAGCGAAGATGATCTGGCCACCGGCGTCATACGTGATAATGACGTCGTTGGCATTGTCGACCAGTGAGCGGTATTTCGCCTCGAGTTCCATAAGTTCGTCTTCGGCTCGCTTGCGTTCGGTGATGTCGAGCAGGAATCCCTGCCAGTAGAGTGGCTGGTCGCTGTCGTCGGTGATTAGGACGGCTTCGTCGCGAACCCAGACGTAGTCTCCGCTGGCGGAGCGCAGGCGATACTCGCTTTGCAGCGATGCGTCGCGCGAGCGCGGTACGATCTCGTTCAACATCAGATCGCGATCGTCGGGGTGCAGCGCGTTGAGCCAGGATTTCGGATCGGCGAGCCATTCCTGTGGATCGAACCCGAGGAGTGTTTCGATCTGCGGGCTCACGTAGACGGTCGTTGAAAGCTCGTCGATGGCCGCGATGTAGATCACGGCGGGCACTTGCTCCACCAGTGAGCGAAAACGAGCCTCGGCCTCATGCTGGCGTTCTTCGGCGAGCTTGCGCTCGGTGACGTCCTGCACCAGGCCGATCACGTACAGCGGATTACCATCCGCGTTGCGCGCGACCGAGCTGCTCAGCTGCACCGACACCTCTCGCCCGTCATTGCGTATATAGCGCGTGTCGAGATGGAAATAGGGGATCATCTCTTCAGTCAGCTGACGGTAGCGTTCGGCGCTCATTTCGACATCCTCATCGTGCGTGATGCTGAGGATGTCGGTGCCCTTGAGCTCGTCTTCGTCGTAGCCGGTGATCTGACAGAACGCGTGGTTGACCTGCAAGAATCGGCCATCGAGCGACGTGGTAAATTCCCCCACCGCCGCTTCCGCGAAGACCTTGCGGAAACTCTCCTCACTCTCGCGCAACGCACTCAAGGCCGCGGTGCGCTCCGCGAGGAGTCGCTGCTTGGTCTCGTAATCCTCTGCCCGGATCATCGTACCCGTAACGAGCGCGGCCAATAGGTGTAGCGACTGTAAGTCCCGGTCGTTAAAACCGGTCGTCTGGTTCCAAACGGCGCGGAGCAGGCCACGGTCGTCACCATGCTCGTTCAGCGGGATATGCACCGACGACCGAATCCCAGCATCATCGAACTCATCGGCCAGCAGTTCTGCTCCAACCGCCGTTCCGTTGTCCGACAGCGGGGCCCGTCGCTCGCCTACCTGATCTGACAGGGACCCGATGGCCGCCGCACAGATCAGCTCGTCGTCCTGCACGAGCTCGACTGAGACGCCGTCCGCTTGGGTGATGGCCCGTGCGTGCTCGACGAACGTGCGCATGAGACGATTGACGTCATGCTCGCACGCGGCAATTTCCCGTTGCGCCTCGATGATGGCAGCGAGATGGGTCGTCTCGTCGGCTTTACGCTCTTCGTCCTGCTTGAGGTCATGGATGTCGTGTAGACGGATGGTCGCGCCGTCAACGCCGGGATAGGCATGCACGCTGAACCAGCGGCCCATCTCCGGCCAGAAATAGCGGTGCTGAATGGTGGTGTGCGTCCGAATGCAGCGCTCGATCACTTCGGCGAGCTCCGCGCCGACGCCGCCGGGAAGAAGCGACGTGAGCGTGCTGCCGGCAATTGAATCCGGAAACTCGTCGAGGATGCTGGAGATGAGCGTGGAGGCGACCGTGTTGAGCACGCTGACGGTCAGATCGGCCCGCACCACGATCAATGGGTCGGTGATGCGATCGAAGATCTCGCCGAGCGAACTGTATTCGGCACGCTCTGCGCGGCCAAGCTCGGAGTCGATCATCGACTCGGCCAGAGCGGCGGCCTCAGACAGTATTTCGATTTGATCGGCGCGCCAGGACTCCGAATGGTCGGAACAGGCGGTCAAGACGCCGATCGGGAAACCGTCGTGCCGTACCGGTACCGCGAGGAAGGACTGGGCCGTGCTCAGAGCTCCGTGCTGAAGGATCGACGGGGTCACTACGACGTCGTTGGTGATGAAGGCGGGCTCTGCTGCTCGTTCGAACCGCGCGACATCTTCGTCCGTGAGCGCGTGCGCCTTGCTGCTGAATGCGTGCGTGGCGTCATCCGGCTCGTCCGGCGACCAGAATGCGACGTCGCAGCCCAGCGCCCGGCCCGCGATTCGCGCGCACCGATGTATCGCATCCGTCATCCGGGCGGAGATAAAGACGTCTGTCGTCTCGGCCGCGACACCGGCTGTGCTGTCGTTTCTGTAATGCGCGATCATGACCTTCGCCGTGTCACCGAGCTAGAAGCAAAACGTGTCCAGCGTCAAATGTTCTGTTGATACTGGTCCGAGGCAAACGGACATCGAGAGAATACGTTTCATTGTAGGTCGATCGCATGCCCCAGAAGTCTCACTTCTGGCAGGGTCCGAGTGACCAGGCAGGGCAGCAATCCATTATCTCGCTGAGGGTGGGTAGAAGCCATCACCTTCGGTGAATGCGTCGATGAACGCGCAGACGCGCTCCAGCGCCGTGGTGATGATGCGTTCGCCCAGCTCATACGAAGCTCCACGTCCGTCACCCAGGACGCCGTTCGCGCTCAGGTCGTCCAGCGTATAGGCGGTGTGAACCGGCCCGATTGCCGAGGAGAACGGATACTCCGGCTCGAGCGATTCACCCCCCACCAGTGAACGCGTTCGCACGGTTTCGGGGGCCAGATAGAGGAGCTGGCTGATCTCGTTGAGGTCGGCATGCCCGGATCGCTCGTCCGGATCGGATGGCAACATGACGTCGCGCGCGAGATCCGAAATCGACACCCAGGCGGTATAGATATCGAGCTTGCTGCGGATGCGGCTAAGCAGATATTCGAGCGACCCCTCATTCCCCGCATGGGCATTGACGAAGAGGAAGCGGTCGAAGCCATGCTCGGCCAGGCTCTCAACGACCTCGTACAGCACGTTCATGAAGGTTTCGGAGGTCAGTGAGATGGTTCCCGAGAAGCTCATGTGCTGCGGCGCGATGCCGAATGGCATGACTGGCGCAACCAGCACGCGTGGATAGAGCCGCTCAGCGATTTTGACTGAGAACTGGTAGGCTCGAAGCGCATCGGACGCGAACGTACTGTTCGGGCCATGCTGTACCGTCGCTCCGATTGGCAACAATACGAGGTCGATCTCGCGAATCGACGTTTCGAGCTCGGACCAGGTCATTTCCCAAAGCGCGCGATATGGTGTGTGTTCCATGCTGATTTTCCCCAGTTCTGCCGGGTAGGCACGAAGCTAGCGATAATACCATGGAGGACCGTATCAAACAGTACGCCCAAGCGGCCGAAGGGAGAAGGCGCGATTGACAGTCGCCGAGAAAACAGAACAGCAGACGCAGACCGAGCGTCTGCAGTTGGAACGCAGCTATATTCCGATCGCCGACTACGGTGTCATCGGTGACTCACGAAGCATCGCCTTGGTGTCGCGCAGTGGATCCATCGACTGGTGGTGCCTGCCGATGTTCGAGAGCGATGCCGTCTTTGCTCGGCTGCTCGATTCCAAGCTCGGTGGCTATTTCTCGATCGAGCCCGTCGATGATTACGAGGTTAAGCGCTCGTATCTGGACGACACCAACATCCTCACCACGGAGTTTCTGACCGATACCGGGTCGGTTCGCTTACTCGATTTCATGCCCGCGCTGACCGAAGCCCAAAAGCACACCTTTCCCATCCCGGATCGCGAGATCATTCGGCGCATAGAGGGTGTCTCCGGCACCGTCAAGCTGAACGTGGTGGTCAAGGTTCGGCCTGAGTATGGGCGTCGCAGCCCGCGGATACGCACGCAATGGCCGGGTTGCTACATGGTTTCCTGGGGCGGGATCGCCGTGCATCTGGTCAGCAGCGTCCCGATGGATGTGGAAGAGGGGGGCGTCCTCTCAGCCACTGTTGAGGTGAAGTCTGGAGAACGGGTCGATCTGGTTCTGGCGTATTCGGAAGAAGCTCCGGCCGAGATCCCCACTCTCGGATCCCTCGACCTGATTCAGCAGTTCACCAAGAGCTTCTGGCAGCATTGGTCGCGCGTCTGCGGCTATCGCGGACCCTATCGTAAAGCCGTGGTGCGGAGCGCCCTGGCGCTCAAGATGCTCACCTACGCTCCTTCCGGTGCGATCATCGCCGCGGCAACCACGTCGCTCCCCGAGGTCATGGGGGGAACGCGAAACTGGGACTATCGCTTCTGTTGGCTGCGCGACGCCGCGTTTACTATTCGCGCCCTGCTCGAGCTCGGCTACCGTGATGAGGCGCACGCGTTCTCGCGCTGGCTTTTGTACGCGACCCGATTGACGCATCCGGAAATCCGCACGCTCTACACCATCTTCGGCCAGTCGGAGGCCAAGGAGAAGGAGCTCAACTATCTGGATGGCTATCGCGGATCGCGCCCAGTCCGTGTCGGGAACGCGGCCATCAACCAGTTTCAGCTCGACGTGTATGGTGAGGTTATCGACGCGCTGACCCTCTACAGTCGCTCTGGCGGACGATTCGATCGAGATGGTCTCGGCCTGATCAAGGGGATGGCCGAGGTCATCATGAAACGCTGGGACGAGCCGGATGACGGTATCTGGGAGAAGCGTTCGGCGCGTCAGCAACACGTCCATTCCAAGATCATGGCGTTCGTTGGGATGGAGCGGACACTCGAGCTAGCCAAAGACGCTGGATTGAAGATCGACACGGCCAAGGTTGTCAAAACGCGTGACGCGATCCACGACTGGATCGTGACGCATGGATTCGACGTGCGGATCGGCTCCTTCACCAGTACCCCTGGCGGCGATGTTGACGCCGCGTTGCTCGTAGCGCCGCTCGTCTCATTTCTCGATGTTCAGGATCCACGAATCATCGGAACGGTCGATTCGGTACAGCGGCGACTGGCACGGGGCGAGCTCGTCTTCCGGTACCTCACCGACGACGCGCTGCCCGGTGAAGAGGGGTCCTTTGTGATGTGCTCCTTCTGGTTGGTGGAAGCGTTGGCGCGCATCGGACGAGCCGACGAAGCTCACGAGCTCTTCCAGCGGATGCTGGATCGGCGCAACGATCTGGGTCTGCTGTCAGAGGAGATCGACGTCGAGAATGGGCGGCTGCTTGGCAATTTCCCACAAGCATTCAGCCACATTGGGCTGATCAATGCCGCCCTGACGCTCTCAAACGCCGACACGGTCCAGGCGCCGTTCTAGCGGTCGGGGTAAAACGCTCCCAGGATCGCGCCATAGACGACGTGGGCGACCATCGTCGCGATCGCGGTTTGCTGTCCGTAGTTGAGAGCCAGGAATCCCGGTGGCTGCAGATCACGCGTTGGTTCGGGGCCGGTCGAGTTGTTGGCCATACGCGGATGGATGCCCGGCAGAATCGGCATGGCGATGGCCAGGACGAAAAAGCCTTGTATTGCTCCGATGATCGCGCCGATCCACCAGGTCGCGCGTCGGATCGACTCGAAAGCGGACGCGTACGCGTAGGCGAAGATCCAGCCGTTCAAGAGGTGCAGCACAAAGCCGTAGAACTTGGCGCGGTCGCGCCGCCGAGTAATCATCGTGCCGAGCATGAGCGGAAGATCGATCCTGGTCAGGCCGAAGGCCTGGCAGGCGCGCAGGATCGAGGTCAGCACGATCGTCCCCGCGAATCCCCAAACCCACGTGTGTCTATGCTCCAAATTTGAGCTCCTTTCAGTTCTCAGAATGAATTGCCCTTCATCCTACTGCATTCGTCGCCGACTACCTCGCAGGATGTTGGCCGGGCATCCGGCTCGCGCTGGCTATAATGATCGTCGCCGAGTGTAAACGTGACTCTTCAAGCATGGAGTGAGAACTGAGCGGAACTTCTGCCTCACCGACAAGGGTGCTGGTCCTGGCGCCATATCCGACCGTGCGAGCCGGTCTGCGCGCCGTGGTCGAGAGCGACCCGTTATTCGCCGTCGCGGGAGAAGCGGACGGAGTCGATGCATTGCTGAGCCAGTTGGACGAGCTCGCGCCCGACGTCGTGCTGCTCGACCCCGGAAGCGACCTGGATGCCGTCTTTGACGCGCTTGAGCCGATGCTGAGCGGCCGGTTGCTGCCACCTCTCGTTCTGATTGGTTCTGGCATCGATCAGGTGAATGACGCCGTTGAGAGTGGCATGCAAGGGTTCCTGCTGCCTGACGCCAATGCCGACGAGATCACTGCCGCGCTGCGAGCGGCCATCAACGGCCTGACCGCCATCGACAGTCGCGCGATGAGCATGCTGTTGCAACGCGCTCCGGTCGAGCCCGCGCCACCACTGGAAGGCGACTACGAGGCGCTTACCCCACGCGAGCGGGAAGTGCTGCAGCTGATCGCCCAGGGATTGCCCAACAAGACGATCGCCGTCGAGCTCGGCATCAGCGAGCACACGGTGAAATTTCACGTTGGGTCGATCCTGGCCAAGCTGGACGCGTCGAGTCGCGCCGAGGCGCTGGCACGCGCGGCTCGCGTCGGCCTGATCGTCCTCTAGCCGACTCCCTACCCCTCCACCTCTACCCCACCTAGCCATTCGTCGAGGAAGGCCGCTAGCAGGACGGGCGGTGACGTGCGAACGGACCGCGACCTATCCTCGAGACAGGTCACGGAGGACGACGATACTCCCCACCAGCTTGGTAGGGCGCCCGTCGTCACGAACGCAATAGAGGAGATTCCATGGAGACTGGCGAACGCAACGCCAACATTCTTGCCACCCTTTCGGACAATCTGGCCCAAGCCGTTGAGACGGCGCAGCCGTGGATCGCGCGCGTCAGCGCCCGACGCCGTGTCGGCGCCACGGGCATCGTCTGGAGCGACGACGGCTTGATCGTCACCGCCGACCACGTCATCGACAATCCGGATGACGTCACAATCGGATTGTCGGACGGACAAGAGCTTCAGGCGACGGTTATTGGCCGCGACCAGGGGACCGATCTGGCCCTGCTGAAGGTCGAAGCGACCGGACTCCCCGTCGCGACGTTTTCGACGGACATAGCCAGAGTGGGGCACCTCGTCCTGGCTCTGGGTCGCCCGCACGGCGATCAGGCCATGGCATCACTCGGCGTGATCAGCGCGGTGGGCGGAACCTGGCGCACTTGGCGCGGCGGCTCGATCGAGGGTGTGATCCGCTCTGATGTCACCCTGTACCCCGGCTTCTCGGGCGGACCACTTTTGTCGGCTTCCGGTGAGGTAGTCGGACTGAACACGTCGATCCTGGCGCGCGGCCTGGCCGTGACGATCCCGACTGCCGTCATCCAACGGGTGGCGGAAGCACTGTCGAGCGGAACGGGCACCAAGCGCGGCTTCCTGGGGGTCGCCACGCAGCCCGTGCGCATCCCCGATGGGCTGCGGACGTCTTTGGGACTCGGGCAGGAGACCGGTTTGCTGGTCTTGAATGTCGAATCGGACAGCCCGGCCGAGCGCGCGGGCGTGCTGCTGGGTGACACGCTGGTCGGTTTCGGCGACCGAACGCTGGCGGAGATCACCGCGCTGCAGGACGCGTTGGGTCCCGGTAGCGCGGGAAGAACCGAAACCGCGCGATTGATCCGTGCCGGTCAGTTGGCCGAGGTCCAAATCACCATCGGAGAGCGATAAGACAATGGTTTCCACGATTAGTCCGTCCCTCGTCGAGCCACTCTCGGAGCGACTCGGTGACCTGGCGGTTAGCCTGCACCAATCGATCGTGTCGGTGCGTGATGGTCGACGTGGATCGGGGACTGGAATCGTCTGGGCTCCCGACACCGTGATCACTAACCACCATGTCGTTCAGAGCGACAGCGCCGACGTCGTCTTCGCCGATGGTCGCGAGGTGACCGGTCAGGTCATCGGCCGCGATCCGCAGAATGATGTCGTCGCGCTGCGCGTCGCGGGGGCGCCACAACCGGCCGTGATCGGCGACTCGAGCGCGCTGCGAATCGGGCACGTCGTCATGGCCGTCGGTCACCCGATGGGAATCGAGCACGCCGTGACTTTCGGCATCGTCAGCGCGGTACCCACTTCGGCTGACCCGCGCGCCATGATCCGCTCCGATCTGCATCTCAACCCCGGTAACTCGGGCGGTCCGCTGGTGTCCGTCGACGGTCATGTGGTCGGCATCAACGCCATGGTCGCCGGTCCGGGCACGGCCCTGTCGGTTCCGGCCGAGACCGTCAAAGCGTTCCTGGCCCGCGTCACCGGCGAAGCGCCGGTACTGGGACTCGAACTGACCACGGTGCGACTACCGCAGTCATGGCTCGAACAAGCCCTGGACGGCGCCGAGGCGGCGCTGCTCGTGGCGGGAGTCGAGCATGGCAGTCTGGCTGAAACGGCCGGAATCTATCCCGGAGACGTGCTGCTCGGCATCGGCGATCGACGCGTTCAGCACCCGATGCGGTTCGGCGAAGTTCTTGCCCACCAGAGAGCAATCGGACCGCTCAGACTGAGACTGTTGCGTGCCGGCCAACCAATCGACATCGACATTCCCGAGCGTCCCACGCTTTAGTCCCCAATTTCACGCCGCCGCGTCACAATGGCGCGGCGGCGTTTCGTGTGTCTGTCATACTGGAGGTGAACCAAACAGGGCTTGCCGCCAGGGAAGGCAACGGAGGCGGAACTGGTAGATCATCGATCGATTTTCAGTGGGAACGGAGCGACATCGTGGACCTCAAAGTGCCCGGTATCCATCACGTCACATCGGTCGTCGGCGACCCGCAACGAGATCTCAATTTCTACACCGGAGTGCTTGGACTGCGGCCGCTCAAGGTGACCGTCAACTTCGACGTGCCCAAGACCTATCACCTCTACTTCGGCGATCATGCTGGGACACCGGGTACCATCCTGACTACGTTCCCCTGGCCACGAACGAGACCCGGCCGCATCGGCGCAGGACAGATTGGCGTGACAACCTTTGCCGTGCCGGAGGGTTCGCTCGATTTCTGGCGCGACCGGCTGGAACAACACGGCGTTGAGGTGGAGACGACCAGAACCGTCTTTGACGAAGAGAAGATCATCTTTGACGACCCCGACGGTCTGGTGAATGCACTGGTAGCACAGCCCGGAACGAACGACGCGGATGCGTGGCACGACGGCCCGGTATCGGCCGAGCACGCCATCCTTGGTTTCGCGGGCGTCACTCTCTATTCGCGTAAACCCGACGAGACGACGGCGGTCATGACCGATCTGCTCGGCTTCACCGTGGTGGCTGAATCGCAGAGTCTGCGCAGATTCACCACCGGGACGGGCGAACCCGGATCCACTATCGATCTGCTCCTCGAACCACCGCTGCAGGATGGCGTCGAGGGACCTGGCACCGTCCATCACGTCGCCTGGCGTACGCGCGACGAGGCCGAGCAAAAGCGTTGGCGGCAACGTCTGACTTCGGTGGGGCTCTCGGTGACGCCGGTGCGGGATCGCAGCTATTTCAAGTCGATCTACTTCAACGAGCCTGGTGGCATCCTCTTCGAGATCGCGACTGATCCGCCCGGATTCGCCATCGACGAGCCGGTTGAGTCGCTTGCGAGTGGTGTACGTCTCCCACCTTGGTACGAAGATCGCCGCGCCGAGTTCGAGCGCGGCCTGCAGACCATCCACCTGCCGAGCGGCGTGACAGTGCCGTAGAGGCTGCTAGTTGCGTGGTGGCCCTCACCCCCGACCGCCCTCGCCCGGCGCTGCGGCGCCACCCTCTCCCAATTCTGGGCGAGGGTTTTTCGTCTCCCCTCGCCCAGAATTGGGAGAGGGGCCGGGGATGAGGGCCTTCTGTGCGATTACCTGCCACGAAAATCAACTGCCGCAAAGGCCCCTAACTCCCAACACCACTCCCCCAAAATCCAACAACAACGCGGCTATACTGAGCCGGGTCATTTGAGGTTTTAATGGAGGAGCAGCCCGTTGAGTAGTTCTGAAACGACGCAAGCGCTCAAGGCCCGCATTCAGGCGCGCATCGAAGAGCTGATGCCGGAGCTGAGTGAGCTGAGCGACGATATCTTCGCCCATCCGGAGATCCGCTTCCAGGAACATCACGCCGTTGAAGCCATCACGTCGGTGCTGCGTCGCCACGACGTCGAGGTCGAGGTGGGCGTGGCAGACCTGCCGACCGCCTTCGTGGCTCGCGTCCCCGGTCATCAGAGCGGACAGCGGGTCGGCATTCTGGCCGAATATGACGCCCTTCCGGAGATCGGTCATGCCTGTGGCCACAACCTTATTGGGACGGCGGCGGTCGGCGCGTTTCTGGCGTTGGCGACCTACGCCGATGAGCTGGATGGCGCCGTGACGCTCTTCGGCTCACCTGCCGAAGAAGGTGGCGCGGGCAAAGTGATCATGCTCGAGAATGACGTCTTCGATGGCGTCGGCGCGGCCATGATGACGCACCCGATCCACACCGGCACCAACGTCGACACGCCGTTCCTGGCTGCAGGATCGGTCGTCTTTCAATTCCACGGCAAACCGTCGCACGCCGCGGCCGCTCCAGAACAGGGGATCAACGCCGTCGATGCCATGGTCATGTGCTACGTCGGAGTCAACGGACTGCGCCAGCGCGTGCCCAAGGACATCGTCATATCGTCGATGATCACGAACGGCGGATCGGCGGTGAACGTCATCCCGGACTTCGCCGAGATCCGCTATGGGATTCGGGCCGACAAGTGGCAGCGAGTCGAAAGCATCATCGAGCAGGTCATTCGCGTCGCCGAAGGATCGGCTGCCGCCATCGGCGCCACCGTCACGGTCATCAAAGGCCGCCAGAACGCCCGCCCGCAATTCCCCTTCGCAACCGAAGACAAACAGAACGACGCGTTGAAGCGTATTTTCCGGGAGAACCTGGATCAGGCCGGCGTCGCGCACGTCCCCTACTCGCCCGAGATGGGCAAGGGCTCGACCGACTTTGCCAATTTGAGCCAGGAGATCCCAGGGATGCACCTCATGTTGGAGTTGGAAGGGACCGACGGCCACGCGCCACATACCGTCGAATTTGCCCAGGCAGCCGGCTCCGAGCACGGACGCCGCTGGCTGCGTGAAGCCGCCACGGTGATGGCGATCAGCGCGGTCGACATTCTGAACACGTCGGGTGCGTTGGAAGAGGTGCGTGAATCGTTTGCCGAGGCGAGCGACTGAACGTGAGTGGCTGAGCGGGACTGGATCAGTGGCCTGGCTGGATGGGATAAGGTTGTGAAGGCCGGGCCACGGATCCATTGGAGGATAGTGTGGTATCGGGTGCTCCAGGCAGTGGCGAGCCACCTGGGCGGCTGGGTGTGAGGATCGAGGGAACTATCCTCCACTGCTGACATAGTGCAGCACCTATGCCAGTGACCCGTACTATCCTCGGCCCATTTGCCACCGAACGGCTGCCGAAGCACGCGATTCCGCATCGCGTCGCCGTTTGTGATTTCTATGACAATCCCGTCAGCGGGTGCGTCTTTGCTCCGCAGTGAGAATCAGCATCGAGAACCGATACTGCTCCTCAGTAAGCGTTGTGACCCTGGAAGATTTCGACGACCGTGCGGACCATGATCTTGAGGTCGAAGGCCAATGACCAGTTCTCAACGTAGTACAGGTCATACTGCACCCGCTCCTCGATCGACGTGTCGCCCCGCCGCCCGTTAACCTGCGCCCAACCCGTGATACCGGCCCTCTCGCGATGCCGCTCAGCATAGTGCGGAATCGTCTGACTGAAACGGACCACAAAGTACGGTCGCTCAGGACGCGGTCCCACGATACTCATATCGCCGCGCACCACGTTGATGAGCTGTGGAAGCTCGTCGAGGGAGTGGCGGCGCATGAAGCGGCCAATGCGAGTGCAACGCGGGTCGTTGCGCGTGGCAAACACGGGACCAGTGCATTCCTCAGCGTCGAGACGCATGGAGCGGAACTTCAACAGATCGAATGTCGTGCCGTTTAGTCCAATTCGCGTCTGCACAAAGAGAGCGGGACCGCGCGATTCGAGCTTGATGAGGATGGCGAGAATCACCATCAATGGCGACAGCAGTGCTAAGGACGTGGCCCCCACGACGAGGTCAATCGTCCGTTTGAGCCTACGGCTCAGCGACCGGGGCGAACGACGTGGCCAATCGAGCCCGGTCGAAATCCAGACCGGCTCAGCGATCTCGGTCTCCTCCTCGACGGTGACGAGGTGCACAGCCCCAATGGGTCGACGGTGCGCTTCGGCGAGCGTCGGAATTTCCACGTCGGCGTCAGACTCTTCCGCCAGTGCGACACGCGTCGAACTTGCGGCAACGGTGGTTGATGCTCTGTGGCTGTGGGAGATGGAAGTTTCCGAGAACCGGATGGAAACGGGGGACAATTTGAGCTCCTCATGGGCCGGTTGTGGGACGATTTCTTGCAGCCCCTGGGCGATCAAGACGTGGGCGACGACGATCAAGGCCAGCGCGATTATCCCCCCGGCCACGAGCTCGGGTGAGGAGGCCAATGTGCCAACATGCAGGACGAACGCATCCACGGCCAGCGCGATCGAGATGCTGAACGCGACCGACCCGGCCAGTCCGCCGAGCAGAAGTCGAGAGATTCCCCGATCGCTGCGGGCTGGGCCGATCAACGTGAGGATGGTGGTCATGCTGACGGCGGCGACGCCGGAGATCATCAGTCGGTCGAGCAAGGTGTTCGTCGATGCCGGATCGACGCGGTTGGTCCAGGCGGCGATCTCCAATGTGACGTAGAGGACAAAGCCAAGCAGGAGACCGTCGAGCATCGGTTGGGCGAGCCCGCGCCGTGAATCGTCTGGAGAATCTGTCGTCCTGTCGGTCGAGCCAGCTTCGCTGCTCGATTCGCGCGCGCGTAGCCGTCGGTCGCGCCGCACGTCGCTATGGCGTCTATTCACGAATGTGCCCCCGCAAGTCGGAAAGCGATTCCGTGTGCTGCGTCACGCGACGCGTTTCCCAGCGGCTGGCCGTAACAGGTTGAGACACAGCGCCACGCAGGCGCGCAAGAAGATACCCGCGGTGACGAGCCAGTTGACGACCGGGAAGGTCTGAGATGCGTAATGTTTGCGATGAAACAGGTACATGGCGCGGTAGAACTCGACGATAAGGCGATAGCTGCGTCTCGAGCTGCTGGCGCCTTTATAGTGAAGTGCGCGTGCTTCAGGATAGTAAAACACCTTCCAGCCACGTTCCTTGATGCGGAAGGCCCAATCAAGGTCTTCTCCATACATGAAGAACGACTCATCGAGCAAACCGGCATCGTCGATAGCTGCCAGACGCACGTGCATGTAGGCGCCGACGACCGAATCGACCTCCGCGACCTTGTTTGGGTCCAGGTACGTCAAGTTATAGCGAGCAAAACGGCGGCTCTTAGGGAACCTGCGCGCCAGCCCCGTCAGCTTGTAGAAGGCGCTGGACGGTGTCGGAAACGACCGGCGGCAGGCGAGATCGAGCTCACCGTCGCGTAGCACAAGCTTGGGTCCGACCGCTCCTGCCTCCGGATGGTCGTCGAGGAAGCGGGACGTCTTCTGGATCGTATCGATCTCGACGAAGCAGTCGGAATTGAGCAACAGAACCGAGCGTGCCTTGCGATTGGCCTCCGACGGCACCTTAGTCAGAATCTGCGTCAATGCCAGATTGTTGCCCCCTGCGAATCCGACGTTGCGTTTTGCGGAGATGATGTTGACGTTGGGGAAGCTGGCCCGGGCCAACGCGACGCTGTTGTCGGACGAAGCATTGTCGACGACGTAGACGTCGACTGGGTGGTCGAGACGGCTCTCGAGCACGCGCGATAGACATTGCAGCAAGAGCCCAGCCGTATTGTGATTGACTATGATGACCGACACGTACTCCATAGCATTCGTTAGTATGGTGCCGTTGCATCTCCGAGCGCAAGGATTGTCGCGTTTGTACCGAAAACGGAAGGCGCTCAAACGACTTCGCCGCGCCGACTTGGCGAGATGCGCGAAGTCGACGTTCGCATTGCACAAACCGTGCAGCGGGGGAATGTTGGTGGCGTACTCACGGACGCCGTAAGACATCCGATTTCCACCGACGTCATTCTTCTCGCGTCCGCGTGCTACAATTCCGAGGCACACGAACATTTGAACAAAACAACGAATCGTCTGCCCAGGCCAGGCATCGATTGGAAGACCCCTTTGGAGATCCTTCGGCCCGGCATTTCAGCATCGGATGTGACGAGACATTTGGTCGGTCGTGAGCGCGAGCAGACCGCTCTCGGCGTTGTAGTCGAGCGGATGCTTGGCGGACGCGGCGGCGTAGTGCTGATTAGCGGTGACGCAGGAATCGGGAAGACGACACTGGTTGAGACGGTGTGCTGTCAAGCCGCCCGACACGGCGCCGTTGCATACGGCGGCCATTGCTACGATGTGATGGTGGCGACACCATATGGTCCGTGGGTCGAAATTGCCAACGATTATCGTCCGCAAGACGGCTGGCCGACCCTACCCAAATTTATCCACGATCGCGACGCGTTGGACGACCTCGGCGGCCAGCAAGCATTGTTTGCACAAACCTGGGAGTTTTACGCATCGCTTGCGTCGATTCAGCCGATCGTGGTGGTGCTGGAGGATCTGCAGTGGGCTGATGAAACGAGCCTCGAATTGCTGCGCTTCATCGGCAGACAGGCTTCCAGCCACCGGATCCTGTTGCTGGTTACCTACCGCGATAACGAGATCACAGTGAACCACCCCCTCTATCGCCTCGTTCCGCAGATCCTGCGCGAAACCAAAGCGATGCGCGTCAGACTCGCGCGATTTGATCGAGTCGACACGGGCGAACTGATTCAGGATCGATACGACCTGAATTCCGGTGATCGAGAGCGCCTCCTCGACTATCTGCAGCAGCGAGCCGACGGCAATCCCTTCTATATCGACGAGCTTCTGTACTCGCTACAAGACGAAGACATCCTTCGCATCCATGAAGCCCGCTGGACGGTCGGAGATCTGGCGCGGGCACCGCTCCCGACGTTGCTTCGGCAGGTCATTGACGCTCGTTTGCACAAGCTCGGGGCCGCGACGCGACGGCTCCTCGCGTTGGGCGCGGTTATTGGTGAATCGGTGCCGCTAGAGCTCTGGAGACTGGTGTCCGAACTGCCAGAAGCGGAGTTTGTGGAGCATATTCGGCCGGCTATTGAGGCGCACTACTGATTGAGAGCGACATCTCTGACCGACTGCGGTTCAGCCACGCGCTCATCCGCGCCGCTCTCTATGAAGGCGTGGTCCTGCCTCAGAGGAGATTGTGGCACGGCGTCGTTGGAGAAGCCTTAAGCAACTGCCGTTGCCAGACCCAAGCTTGGTTGCCGATCATTTCCATCGCGCGGGAGACAGACGCGCCGTTGAGTGGCTGGTTCGAGCGGGTAGTAGAGCTCAGCGTCTCTACGCCTGGACAGTGGCGGTTGACCTCTACGAGGACGCACTCACGCTGCTGGAGGGCGATGAGACGCGATTATCGGAGCGTGGTTGGATCTGCTTCCGTCTGGGCCGAGTTCTCTGCTTCAGAGACGCGCCAAAAAGTCACGATTATTTGGATCAAGCGTTCGCCTTGGAGAAATGACCGGCGATGAGCTGCTGAGCGCGTGTGCTACGACGCAACTGGGTCATCGGTCGGGTCTGGATGGCGATTATCAGACCGCGCTAGATCTAATGTCTCGTGGGCTCGCGGGATTCGATCGTCTGCTGGACGAGCGTACGAATCCGGCGGAGGGCCAGCCAGCGTCCGATTCTCTGAAGCGTGCGATGGAGGAATTACGAGGGATACGGATCATTTGGGTTGGCGGAGTCGAGAGCTTCGACACTGCGATGGATCTTGCGAACGACGTGCTTGCTCAGCAGACGAGCGAAGGGAATGTCGGCGACACGAGTTCGATGCACCCCGTTTCCGCTAGCGGGACCGCCAACACCTATTCAGCTTTGGCTCTCTGCTATGCATGTCTCGGGCACGTCGACGAGCGCGTGACGCGTTCGCGCGAGCACGCCGGTTACACCGAAATCCATTCGCGATTGCATTGACGATTGATGCCGAAGTAACCGCGCTCACGCTTCACTTTCTTTCAGATCATCCGTCACTGCTGGAAAAACAGGTCGATGAAGCGTCTCGGTGTCTCGCGAGCTCTGTCGAAGGAGGGATCTCCTCAGATGGGCTCTATTCATTTGCCGAAATAGCATTCAACATGATCCGCGGAATAGACTGGGCGCACACGATGCGTGTTCTTTCTGACGCTAGATCCAGCAAGAGCGATGCGGTGTGGAGGAGCGTGGCAGTCGGTTTCTTCACTGAGCTCGCACGCCGTCGCGGCGAACTGGAGCTTGCGTGGAATGAGATACGATCGGCGCTTCCGAGAGGCGCTGAGACAGCTCCGGGAGAAATGCAGATTTGGTCCGCGCTCGATGTGATCCCTCGGGTGGCGGATATCGCGTTGGACGCGGCCGATCTCCCGCGCGCCCATACCTGGTTGCGGTGCTACGATCGCTGGCTGGATCGTCCAGGTCTTGTACGCGGTCGTGCTCGTAGCAATCTGTTATGGGCCAGGTATCATCAACTCGACGGGCAACAGAGACTCGCGCGGAAGTATGCGGAGCAATCGGTCTCGGTTGGCACCAAACCTCGGCAGCCGCTTGCACTTGCTGAGGCTCAATCGATTCCTCGGACAGCTCGAGCTTGAGGCTGGCAATTTATCAAAATCCGAGTCATATCTCGATCAAGCGCTGACACTGGCAGACGCCTGCGTCGCGCGGTACGAACGCGCGCTGACACTACTCGTTCTGGCGCGCCTGCGCGTGCAGTCTAGGCAGCGCGCAGACGCGAGAGTGCTCCTCGATGAAGTGCGGGCGATCTGCGATCCACTGGGCGCGAAGCCAGCGCTGGCCGAAGCCGACGAAATCGAGAGCTTGATCGATCGCTCGCGCACCAGTCCCCTCAACCAGAGCGACCTCACTACGCGTGAACTGGAAGTACTACGGCTCGTCGCGCGCGGCATGACCGATGCCGAGATGGCGGATGAGCTCTTTCTCAGTCCACGCACCGTGGGGTCTCACCTCAGCTCAATCTACACCAAGCTCGGCGTCCGCTCTCGCACTGAGGCGACTCTGTTTGCGGTGGAGCACAATCTCGCTTAAACGTCGGCCAATCTGTCACTCGCACTGATCCATCACCAGCGAATCGACTTCCTGTACCAGTGGAGAACTACGTAGGCTGAGCGCGATCGACTGAACGAAGGCGCAGTGCTGATTCCGTAGTTCTCACGATGTGCTGATCGATTCCCCGGATCACAATGGTATTGCAATTGATCAGTCGCACAGAATCCGTGGAGCTATCGCCGCTGACTGGTGTCTAGAGCTCGCGCTAGACGGTTGTTGAAGAGAGGAATCCTGATGGACGGTTTGATCATGGACTATGAACTCACGCTAAACAGTATCTTGCGACGAGCCGAAACAATCTACGGTGAAAAAGAGGTCGTGAGTCAACTACCTGACAAGTCCATTCACCGATATACCTACGCCGACATGGCCGTCAGAGCACGGAAGCTTTCGGTTGCGCTTTCCAGGCTTGGTGTCCGGCCGGCTGATAGAGTGGCCACCTTTGCCTGGAACAGCTATCGACACCTGGAAGCGTACTTCGGCATTCCAGCGGGCGGAGCAGTCCTACACACGCTCAACATTCTTCTGCACCCAGACGATATCGCATACATCATCAACCATGCTGGGGATAAGGTTGTGCTCATCGATGACGTGCTGTTTTCGCGTTTCGAGAAAGTGCTGCCGCAAATCGACGTCGACCACATCATCGTGATGTCCGACAGCGACGATACTCCGGACGACATGCTTTCGTACGAGGACCTGCTGGCCGCCGCGGACCCGAAGGAATTTCAAGAGCCGCGTATCGAGGAACGTCAGGCCGCGGCGATGTGCTATACGTCAGGTACCACTGGCCGGCCGAAAGGCGTTGTCTACTCGCACCGTGCGCTCACGCTCCACTCGCTGGCTCAGATGGGTGCCGATATGTTTGGTATGCGCGAGCGAGATATCGTGTTGCCGGTCGTTCCAATGTTCCATGCCAACGCCTGGGGATTACCATTTACCTGCGCGATGACCGGCGCCGCGCAAGTGTTTCCCGGGCCATTCCTGGACGCGGAAAGCATCATTTCGCTAATCGAACGCGAGCGCGTTACATTCGCGGCGGGCGTGCCTACCATCTGGCTCGGAATGCTCCAGTATCTTGATCAACATAAGGACTCGGTCGATGTCTCGACTTTGAACCGCACGTTAGTCGGTGGACAGGCCGTACCGGCCGCAACGATTCGAGCGTTCAAGGATCGCCACGGGATTGACGTCATTCATGCGTGGGGTATGACAGAAACCGCGCCGCTTGGTACGGTGACGTATGTGCCAAGCATGCTCAACGATGCTCCGGAGAACGTCCGCCTCAAGTATCTGAGCATGCAGGGCCGGCCGCGCCACTGGTCGAGCTGCGCATACGGGCTGGAGGGGACATCGTTCCCTGGGATGGGGAATCAATGGGCGAGGTTGAAGTGCGCGGTCCGTGGGTCGCCTCCGGCTATTACAACGATCCCGACAGCGCCGAGAAGTTCACCGACGACGGGTGGTTACGAACTGGAGACATCGCGACGATCAGCGCGCTGGGATATATGGAGATCAAGGATCGAGCCAAGGATGTCATCAAGTCGGGTGGCGAGTGGATCAGCTCGATTGCGCTGGAGAATCAGCTCATGGCACATCCGGCTGTGGCTGAAGCGGCGGTCGTCGCCGCCGAGCATCCGAAATGGCTGGAACGGCCGGTCGCCGCGGTAGTGCTGAAGTCTGGCGCAGCGGCGACGGAGCAGGAGCTGCGTGACTTCCTCGCGCCACACTTCGCCAAGTGGTGGTTACCTGATGCCATCTTGTTCGTTGACGCAATTCCTCGCACGTCCACCGGCAAGTTCATGAAGCGTGCACTCCGTGACCGATACAGCCAGGTACTGCTGGAACGAGCGGAGAATTCGCGCCAAACCGTTGCCGGTCAGTGATAGTCGCGAGTCGAGGAAGCGGCTGCCCTGCAAATGGCAGCCGCTTCCCGTCGACGATTTGACGCCAGGCAGCTGATTGGGATGGCGGATGGACGTGTGCGGGATCTGTGACCCGAAATTCTCAGCGGTCAAGGAAGCATTTGTCCGCAATTTCGAGCAGCACGGCGAGGTCGGTGCGGCCGTCTGCGTGATCCAGGGCGGTCAAACGGTCGTCGATCTCTGGGGTGGACTGGCTGACCTGGCTACGGGAAAGCCCTGGACGGAAGACACGCTGATCGTCGTCTTCTCCTGTTCGAAGGGCGCTGTTGCCCTTTGCGCCCATCTGCTTCACGATCGTGGATTGCTCGACTTCAACGCGCCAGTGACGGCGTACTGGCCCGAATTTGGGCGAAACGGAAAAGAGCGTGTCGCAGTTGGAATGCTACTGAATCACACCGCGGGCGTCCCCGCATTTCGCCGGCCGCTCAAGCCCGGTGCCTTCTACGACTGGGGCTGCATGGTCGCGGCGCTGGAGAACGAGGCATCCTTCTGGGAACCAGGGGAGCGGGTGGGTTACCACTCGTTCAACATTGGCTGGCTTGGGGGAGAGATCGTGCGTCGAGTCGACGGCCGGCCGTTCGACCGCTTCTTCAGCGAAGAGATCGCCGAACCGCTGCGCCTCGATTTTTGGTTCGGGGTGCCGTCAAGCGACGAGTCTCGCGTCGCGAAGATGCTCCCCATCGTTGATCACCCATTTCAGATAGCGGTCGAGTTTCACCCGGAATCGATCGCGGCGATGCAGGTCTTGAACAGCGGCGGGTTCGTTCAAAATGAGGAACACAACCTCTCGAAGTCCCGCAGGGCCTGCCTTCCCGCACAGGGCGGGATCACCAACGCCCGCGGCCTCGCGGGTATGTACGCACCACTGTCACTCGGCGGTTCGCTCGGAACTACTCATCTGGTAGAACCCGAGACGGTCCGTCTGATGGGGACGGTGAACTCCAGCACCGAGTGCGATCTGGTGCTTGGGAAGCCGTATCAATACTCGTTCGGGTTCATGAAGTCAGGAAGTTGGATCACATCACCGTCCGCGTTCGGGCATCCCGGAGCGGGTGGGTCGCTCGGTTTCGCTGACCCAGCGTCTCGATTGGCGTTTGGATACGTGATGAACCAGCAGCAGCATGACCCCGTACGGCGACAATCGCTGGTCGACGCCGTCTACGAATCACTCGGTCACTGAACTAGCCATCACCAACGCCGATCATTGCCACGCCCGCGAGTTTTTCTGTTCCATCCTCAACGAAACCAACAGAGGGACCGTCTCTGATTGATCCAGTTCTGCAGGGGCCTTCTCCAGGCGGGAAGCGGATTTGCTGCTGTTGATCAACTACGAGCACCAGCGACACCCGTCTTTACACACTTGATTCGCCAATAACGTTTGGGTCGTCTGGCGGGAACTGTCGAGCTTGTCTATATTGGTAGCAATCGACTCGACAATCTCGATGACTCTCCCAATCGCGGCCACCCGCTGCGTATGTGGATGGCTCACCCGTAGGCTGAAGCACTCGACGTTGACGTCTCTGTGAGGATGGTGACCGATGGACGGCTTGATGATGGACTATCCGCTGACAATCGACACGATCTTGCGTCGTGCCGAGACGCTCTTCGGAGGACGCGAAATCGTCAGCCAGCGCCCGGACAAGAGCCTGCATCGTTACACCTATCGGGACATGGCGCGTCGCGCACGTCAGCTCGGGGTAGCCTTGACGACGTTGGGCGTCGACCCAGGCGATCGTGTGGCCACCTTTTGCTGGAATCACCACCAGCATCTCGAGGCGTATTTCGGCGTGCCGAACATCGGCGCGGTCCTACACACACTCAATATTCGTCTGCACCCGGACGACGTCGCCTATATCGTCAACCATGCTCAGGACAAGGTCGTGCTGGTCGACGAGGTGCTGATGCCGTTGTTCGAGAAGGTCATCCCAAACATCAATGTCGATCACATCGTCGTCATCTCGGAGAACGCGACCGTTGAGGGAGGTCTACTCTCCTATGAAGATCTCCTCTCGACCGCCGACCCAGCCGAGTTCGTGCAGCCCGCCATCGACGAGAAGCAGGCGGCAGCCATGTGCTACACCTCGGGCACCACTGGCCGTCCCAAAGGCGCCGTCTACTCCCACCGCGCTATGGTGCTCCACTCATTGGGGAGCCTCGGCGCGGACATGCTCGGGATCCGTGAGAGCGATACTGTCCTGCCCGTCGTTCCCATGTTCCACGTCAACGCCTGGGGGCTTCCGTTTACGTGCGCGCTTGCCGGTGCCAAGCAGGTCTTTCCCGGCCCATACCTGGACCCGGCTAGCCTGGTCTCACTGATGTCGCGTGAGCACGTCACCTTCTCGGCGGGCGTGCCGACGATTTGGCTCGGCATGCTGCAGTACATGGACCAGAACAAGGGGAGCTACGACCTGTCGTCACTCGAGCGAATGGTTGTCGGTGGTCAGGCCGCGCCAGCAGGAATGATCAAGGCATATGCGGA
The DNA here is from genome assembly GCA_963815715.1 of uncultured Chloroflexia bacterium. Classification (GTDB taxonomy): domain Bacteria; phylum Chloroflexota; class Chloroflexia; order Thermomicrobiales; family Thermomicrobiaceae; genus CALAGB01. The sequence goes on from CAWFHU010000007.1 coordinate 86,954, forward strand.
GCGCCACAACATCAGGATCGTCCATGCCTGGGGTATGACCGAGACCGCCCCGCTGGGTAGCGTGACCTACGTGCCGGATAGTGAACGGGCCGCCTCGCCCGAGACGAAGCTTCAGTATCTCGCCACGCAGGGTCGCCCCGCTCCACTCATCGAGGCGCGCATTCGTGCCGGTGACGATGAGGTTCCGTGGGATGGCGAGTCGATGGGCGAGCTCGAGGTCCGCGGTCCCTGGGTCTCTTCCAGCTATCACAACAACCCGGAGGGGGACGTGCAGTTCACGACGGATGGCTGGTTCCGCACGGGCGACATCGCGTCGATCGATTCGCTCGGATTCATCACGATTCAGGATCGTGCCAAGGACGTGATCAAGTCGGGTGGCGAGTGGATCAGCTCGATTGCGCTGGAGAATCAGTTGATGGCGCACTCCGGCGGTGGCCGAAGCGGTCGTGATTGCCGTCGAGCATCCCAAGTGGCTGGAGCGTCCGGTGGCGGTGGTGGTGCTCAAGGAAGGGGCGTCCGCTGGCGCGGAAGAGCTGTTGGACTCCCTCCGTCCCCACTTCGCCAAATGGTGGATTCCAGATACGGTTCTCTTCGTCAATGAGATCCCGCGCACGTCGACCGGTAAATTCATGAAAGCGCCGCTACGCCATCAATATCGCAAGGTGCTGGTTGAGGGGAGCGTCCCGTCCACCGAACCGCTGGACTGACGGCGGAAGGTTACCCCCAACCACAATAACGAATGAGACAGAGCTCTCCGTGGCGCCTGATGTCTTCGTCGTCATGCCCTCGGTAGATCGCCGATGATGTCCGTGTGAAGCAGGTGTTACACTGTGGTCATCCATCGGAATCACGCTCGTTTCCGGTCCGGTCTGCTGATGAGAATCGAGGCAGATGTCCATGGACTCGGCATCGTCGCAACGATCGTTTGGCCGTCAAGTCCAGCCCATCGTCGGCCGCGAGCGGGAGCAGGCGACGCTGAGTCGCGCGCTTGACGAAATGCTGGACGGTCAAGGTTCGGTGGTTCTAATCAGTGGCGAGGCCGGCATCGGCAAGACGACGCTCGTCGAGTGGCTGGCTGGTGAAGCCCAGACAGAGGATTGCCTCGTCCTGCGCGGTGGCTGCTACGACTCTGAGCGTCACCCCGCCCTATGGACCGTGGGCTCGAGCTGTTCCAGCGCTATCGGCCGGAGGCGGGACTGCCCTCCCGTCCGACCTATCTCGACGACGCGGCCGTGTTGGCGGAGGTGGGCAGCCAGCACGCGCTCTTCACGCGCACGGTGGACTTCTTGGCGGCCCTGGCGGAGCAGCGACCGACCACCCTCATCCTGGAGGATCTGCACTGGGCGGATCCAGGCAGCGTCGACTTTCTGCGTTATTTCGCGCGGCAGCTGTCCGGCCATCGGCTGCTGCTGGTGGCGACCCATCGGCCTGATGAGCTCCACCCTCAGCATTCCCTCGCCCTCACGCTGCCGCTCCTCGTGCGGGAAGCTGGCGCCGAACGGATTGAGGTGCGCCGTCTCACCGCCGCCGCAACGCGCGCGTTGATCCAGAGTCGCTATCTCCTCACGCCCGAGGGCCTGAGCCGGCTCCAGGGCTATCTAGACGTACGCGCTGAGGGGAACCCCCTCTTTGCTGGGGAGTTGCTGCGCACGTTGGAGGAGGAAGGCGTGCTGTGTTGCGACGGGACGGACTGGCGTCTGGGAGAGCTGACCGGTGCCGGGGTGCCGCCTCTGCTCCGGCAGGTGATCGAGGGTCGACTCGCCCGTCTTGGCGAAGCGGTGAGTAACGCGCTCGTCCCGGCCTCGGTCATCGGGCAGGAGGTGCCGCTCGAGCTGTGGATGACTGTCACCGGTCTCTCGGAGCGTGATCTGCTCGCGGTCATGGACCAGGCGATTGCGGCGCGCCTGCTCGATCCGACGGAGCCGGGAGTACGCTTCGTCCATGCATTGATTCGCGATGCGCTCTACGAGAGCCTCCTGCCGGTCCGTCGGCGCGTCTGGCACCGGCACATTGGGGAGGCCTTGCTCAAGCAGCCGCACCCCGACGCCGAGCACGTGGCCCATCACTTCCAGCAGGCCGGTGACCACCGGGCGGCTGAGTGGCTGATCAAAGCCGGAGAGCGGGCGCAGCATGCCTACGCCTTTGTCACTGCGGGTGACCGGTTCGAGGCGGCGCTCGCGATCCTTGACCGCTCCGATACAACGGTTGAGGAGCGCGGTTGGCTGTTGTGGCGCGTCGGCCGCATGCGCCGCTTCAGCGATCCGCCACAGGCTATCGCGTATTACGATGGGGCACTGGCATGCGCGAGACAGGCGCATGATCACGTCCTCATCGGCAATACCCTTCTCGACCGCGGCATGATCCTCTCCCAGATTGGCGGCGTTCGGCTCGGTCTGAGCGATATGGAGGCCGGCGTTGAAGCCCTCAAATCGTTGACGTCCGCGGATCAACTTCGGCTCCGCGACCTTCCGTCAATTCTCGAGGTTGCGGATGAGATGATCGCGGAGACGACCATCTCACAGTACTTGAGTATCGCCGGGCGTGTCATTGAGGCACGAACTCGTGGGGAGTATGTCATCAACGCCGTGCCCCGTACGTCCTTGCCGGACGCGGAACAAGGCCTGATAGCGCGTGAGGGATATCTCGCCGTGGCGCGCGCTTATGCCGTGCTGGGGTTGGCGGAGCAGGCGTTGCATGCGTTTGAGCGCGCCGGGGAGTTGTACGCCGCAACCGGACATCATATGGTGCTCGGGGCCGCCCTCCTGACGGAATTAGATCAAGTTATGATTCCCTACTTTTCTGATCGCGTCAGCGACCGCCGTCGAGTCGCCGCGGAAGCGGAGACGGCCTATGCCAAGGCCAATACCGTCGCACCTGAGCAGCCCGCCCGAATCGCGCGAGTGGCCCTGCTCATGCTAGAGGGAGACTGGGCCGCGGCTCGGCAGGTGCTCGACGCGATGCCGCGACCAGTCGGGCCGTTTCCGAATGTGCTCCGAGCAACCCTCGCGATGCAGCAGGGCGATACTGAACTTGCCTGGCAACTGGTGCGCGAGGCATTTCCAGATGGGCCGAAAACGCCGCCGGGAGACAGCGACTTCGTGCAACTCAACCGAATGCAATACGTCGCCGCGACTCTCGCGCTTGACGCGGGCGATCTGGTTGCCGCGCGCGAGTGGCTCGACGCCCACGATCGCTGGCTTGACATGGTCCGGCGCAGTCCTCGGTCGAGCGGAAGGTGTGCTCCTGTGGGCGCGCTACGAGCTCCTGAACGGAGCTTCTCGTGAGGCACGTCGACGTGCTGAGTCCGCACTGCGCCATGCCAGTAACCCGCGCCAACCGCTGGCGCTGATCGCCATCCATCGCTTTCTGGGACAGCTCGATACCATTGAGACGCGGTTTGCGGAGGCGGGCGCTCACCTTCAGGAATCGCAGAATCTGTCCATGGCCTGCGCCGCACCGTTTGAGCGTGCGCTGACGCTGCTCGCGCTTGCGGAACTACGCATCGCCCAACGACGGCCCGTTGATGCCGCTGCGCTTCTCGACGACGTCCGTGCGATCTGCGCGCCATTGGAGGCGAAGCCAACGCTGGAACGCGTCGCGGTCCTCGAGGAGAAGATCTGTACGAAAAACCCTGAGCCCACGGGTTCGGAGTTACCAGCCGGACTGACCCGGCGCGAAGCCGAGGTGCTCAGGCTCATTGCCCAGGGAATGAGCAATCGCGAGATCGCCGATGCCCTCTTCATCAGCGAGCGGACGGCAGAGCATCACGTCAGCAGCATCCTGAGCAAGCTGGGCCACACCTCGCGTGCTCAGGCTGCGGTGTTCGCCGTCGAACATGGATTGAATGCGGGCTGGTCTCACCCATAATCCATTTCAGATCCTTCCCAATCTCACTCATGTACCAATTGGTGACGGAGATTTCTCACCCCAGTACCTAGTTACGCCATGTCTGGAAATAGGTGTCACCGGCGCCCGCGAGTAGGCGGCAGTGCCCATGTGTCGTGTCCTCCCGCTCCCTATCCTCTCAACATGCATGAGCGTTCATGCGAACGCACGAAATGGCGGGCGTCCATCAAGACGTTTGCTCAGCAAGGAGGTGCGACATACCGACTCATCAATTGTGATGAAAAGGTGACTCACCCTTCCGACTGGCAAATCATCCATTCAGTCGAAGGCAACCGACCGCTCGCTCCCTATCCTCGAAACACGCATGAGCGTTCATGCGGCCGCACACACAGGCAGACGTCCAGCGAGGTGTTTGCTCAACAAGGAGGCGCGACATGCCGAAGTACGCGATCGAACGCGAGATGCCGGGTGCGGGGGGCTCGTCGGCGCTGAACCACACTCAGAGTAAGGAGGCGTTAATGGGCAAGGGGTCGCGTATGGTCTCCCGCCGAATGCTCTTGCAGGGCGGCGCGGCGGCGGCCGGAATGGCATTCCTGGGTTCTCAATTGCCGGTGTCGGCGTCGGCGTCAGGCTCGGCGCTGGCAGCCAGGCCCGGCAAGCGATTCGATCCGCTGCGAGCGGTGGCAACGGCCGACTTTCCGACTCGGCCAGGTGAGATGGTTTTGCCCTGGCTGGATCAACCAGCCGATAACCCGGTACCTGACGTCGTCGGAAGTCAGCTCAAGTGGGAAGAGCTGGATTCGTGGATTACGCCCGACGCTAGCTTCTTCACCGTCCATCACTACGCCCAACCCGACATCGATGGGGCCACCTGGTCCATGGAGATCTCGGGATTGGTGGGGAAACCGCTGACGCTCACGTTGGACGCACTCAAAGCTCGCCCGGCCGTGGATGTCCCTTTCACGCTGGAGTGTTCCGGCAATAGTGGCCTGCCGTTTTTGACCGGCGCTATCGGTAACGCCGTCTGGACGGGGACGCCGCTCGCCCCACTGCTCCAGGAGGCCGGTGTCCTGGCCGAGGGGACTGAGGTCGTCTTCTGGGGGACCGACTCGGGCGACGAACAGCTCAACGGACTGCAACTCACCGAACATTTTGCCCGAGCCATGTCACTGGAACAGGCGATGGACCCGCGCAACATTCTGTGCTGGAGCATGAACGGGAATGCACTACCTACCCACCATGGCGGTCCCGTTCGACTGATCGCTCCGGGCTGGTACGGTATCGCCAATGTGAAGTGGCTGCAGCGCATCGAGCTGCTCAGTACCCGGTATGAAGGCCGCTTTATGGCGCGTGATTACGTCACTATCCGACAGGTTGAAGCCGACGACGCCACCACGGCTCACTTCACCCTGGTCGGGCATGCGCTCCTCAAGTCGGCGCCGGCCAAGGTGACGGTACTGGACGGGCAGCATCGCATCCTGGGTGCAGCCTGGGGTGGAACCATTGCCAGCGTCGACGTCAAGATCGACGACGGAGACTGGATGCCGGCCACCATCCAGGAGCGCGGCGACACCGACCTCACCTGGGTGATCTGGACCGCCGATTGGGGAACGCCATCGGACGGCGAGCACACGGTCACCTCGCGCGCGACCGACATAGACGGCAACGTCCAGCCGACCATGGACGACCCGCTGATTGCCAACAAGCTGACCTACTGGGAAAGCAACGGGCAGATCACGCGGCACGTCATGATTGGCACGCCGCCGACTCCGCAAGCCAGTCACAGTCTGAGCGGAGCCTTCCTGGACTACTGGCAAAAGAACGGCGGATTGCCGATTTTTGGTAATCCGATTACTGCGGAGTTCGACGAACAGAGCCTGGCCGACGGACAGACCTATCGGGTGCAGTATCTCGAGCGGCATCGCTTCGAAATGCATCCGGAGAATCAGTCACCCTACAGCATCCTGCTCGGGTTGCTCGGCAACGAGACGATTCCAGCCGACAAAAAGCAGCCGCGATCGCAGCCTGTGGGAGGGAAGGATAGCGCCTGGTTCGATCAGACCGGCCACAACATTTCTGGACGTTTTCTCGACTACTGGAAGCAGAACGGCGGAGTGTCAATCTTCGGTTACCCCATCACCGAGGAGTTTCAGATGCAAATCGGTGACAAACAGCTGACGGTGCAGTACTTCGAGCGCGCCCGCATGGAACTCCATCCGGAGAACCAACAACCCTACGACGTGCTGCTGGGTCTGCTCGGGAATGAGGCGCTGCAGCTGCGCTACAACGGTCAACTACCTTCAGGAGCCTAGGGTCGGATGACGCGACCGTCCCACTGCGTCGTTTCGAACATCGGATGGGGAGAGTCAACTCAACCATGGAGAAGACCGCGCAATCAGTGACTGGAACCCTGCACCATTCGTATCAATTACAACCAGGAGGAACCACATGAACCGAGTACGACCGATGATTTTCCTCGCGATCAGTTTCTTGCTCGTCCTGAGCAGTGGGGCGACCGGGGTACTGGCCAAGCCCGTCTCCAATCCGACATCCACGCTGCTCATTTCGGGCCTTGCCGGAGCTGCCGGCAGCACGATCGGACCTGGCGGCGCGCTGTACGTTACTGAAGGCGTTGCTGGCCGCATCTCCCGCGTCGATCCGCGGACCGGCGCCGTGACGACATTCGCCAGTGGACTGCCGACCCGCTTGCCCGGCTTCGACTTCGGCGGGCCGGTTGACATCACGTTCGTCGGCTCGACGGCCTACGTCCTGGTCACCCTTGTCGGTCCTGACGTTGGCGGCAGTGCCGTCGTCGGCATCTACCGGGTCGACGGCCCGCATCATTTCACCGTGATCGCGGATATTGGAGCATTCGCCGAGCAGAATCCGCCGAATACCGACTTCTTCGTTCCGACAGGAGTCCAATATTCGTTGGAGAACTACCGTGGCGGATTCCTGGTCACCGACGGACATCACAACCGCGTGCTGTTGGTGAGCCGCCATGGCGCGATCAGTGTGTTCCGCGCGTTCGACGACATCGTCCCAACCGGGCTGGCAGTGTCCGGTAATACGGTGTACATGGCCGAGGCCGGACCTGTTCCTCATCTGCCGGCGACCGGCAAAGTGGTGGCGTTCGACGCCAAGTCATCGTCGGTCACTACCGTTGGTTCGGGAGCTCCGCTCCTCGTTGACGTAGAGTTCGGCCGTGGTCGCCAGCTCTACGCTCTATCACAGGGAGACTTTTCTGGCGGTGAGGCAGGCTCTCCGGCACTGCCGAACACCGGCGCGCTCGTCCGGGTGAATTCGGACGGCAGCTTCACCACGGTGATCGACGGGCTGGACCAGCCCACATCGGTCGAGTTTATCGGGGACACCGCGTATGTAGTGACGCTAACCGGGGAGATCTGGAAGGTGGGTGGTGTTGGAGGTCCACCGTATGGTGTGTCGCGGTAACCGCCCTTGAACAAATGGGAGGCGGGTCGTCCATAGGCAATGACCCGCCTCCCGTCTCCTATACCCTCAGCCTCTTTGGATAAATCCACAACGGAGTTGTCGCAACTACCAAGATTGCCCCTCACTCACACCCCGCGGGAGGCTGTTTCCCGAGCGGCTTGCCGATCTCCCCGTGATGGCCGTAGGGAGCGACGATGCAGCCCATCAGCCAGCCGTGCTCGCCGCCGACAGGGGCGACTTAGGTTGCGCCCGCCGAGACGGCCCGGGCCGCGACGGCGAACGAGTCACCGAGGATTAGAAGGATGCGTACGGTTCCGAAGACGGACGCTACAGTCGATCGTCGCACGCTGAACCATTCTTCGGCACCCACTGATGGTGCCTTCTGAGGAGCTCGGTTCATGCCGGTCACCCGACAGTTGACATTGGGACATCTGCCACAGCTTCAGCTTGCAACCATGTCAGTACCTACGTGTGTCGCGCAGCGAAATAGGTACCGTACGCGAAACCCAACTGGGTAACTCCCCCCATGTTCGTCTCTCCGCCTCGCCCTACCATCGAATCATCAAGCGATTCTGATCCGGCCGGGAGATGAATCACCACTGATGGACGGATGACGGGTATGAGAGGAGTCCCCAAATGAAGAACATTGGCGCGATGCAGTCGAAGGTTGGGAACGATGCGTTCAAAGGATGGTTGATCGGGGCAGGCTGTGGTGTGTTGCTGACCCTCAGCCTTGCGATGGGGACCGGACGGTTGGTGCTCAATCACGCGCAAACGAACCAGCCGGGTGACGTGCTTCTGCGGGCATCGCTGGTGACTGGTGAGGGAGCGGTGCCGCCGCCGCTGGACGAGTTCGCACAGTACCATGTGTTCCAGCCGGCGGTCCTGAGCAACGCCGAGCTGGTGCCGCCGATCGACGAGCTTCAGCAATACCGCCGAGACGCAGCAGGCACACCAGACCGATGCCGGTATGGTTGCGCCACCGGTCGATGAGATCCAGCAGTTGCGCCATGTGGAATCGCCCGACGAGACCGGTGCGGGGCGACCAGCAGTTGGAACACCTGGCAACAGCAAGTACTGATCAACCCATGGAACGATATCGTGACGAGAACGATGTTAGATTGATCCATCCTCTGAAGAGAGCTTGCCGAACGATATCTGGCAAGCTCTCTTCGCATTTCCTCAGAACGCGATCGTCACGACCCCTGTCCCGGCTCCACACCTGCGCCAGCCTTCGTCCGGCTAAACATCGGCGTCATCGTGACGAAATAGGCCAGCGACGAGACCGCGATCAGGCCGCCGACGACCGGCAGTAGGCCTGAGACCTCGATCTGCCCGAGAAGCACACCATAGGCCAGCGGCATGAGCGCCTGACCGAGACTCCCCACCGACTGAAAGATGCCGATGAAGGTCCCCATACCATGTTGGTGCCCCAGGTCGATCGCCGAAGTTGAGACTCCAGCCACCAGCGCGGCGATCGAGACGCCCGCGATCAACGTCGCTCCGGCGGCGATGAGCGGCGGTGAGAAGCTGGCCAGGATGACGAGACCGACCAGCGTGCCGAGTCCGCCCAGGATCAACAACGGCTGGATGCCGGTCTTGTCGGCCACATTCCCCCACAACGGCTGAACGGCGGCGGTGGCGAAGCTGGCGATCGAGAGCAGCGCGCCGATCAGGATCGAGCTGTAATGGCGCGAGTCGCCCAGCAGTGGGAAGAATGAGAGGATGACGAGGCTGGTCGGCGCGACGATGAAGTTGAACGCCAGCAGCACTCGAGCCGGACGCTCGATGCGGATAACGCCGAGTCCACGCTCCTTCACCTTCACTGGTGGATCGGTCAGGGAACGATCCAGCATGAGGACCGCGATGGCCGACACGATTCCGGCCGGCGCCAGCAGGAAGAAGACGCCGTTCTTGCCGAACTCGTGCACGATCAGTCCACCCGCCAAGGGCCCCAGCGCGTAACCGAGCCATTGCGCCGCGTTGTAGCGGGCCATGGTCGCGCCACTCTTGCCTTTGGCGTGCTGGCCCATGACCGCCATCACCATCGGCAGGACGATCGCCGAGCCGACGCCGTGCAGTGCCCGCGCTCCGGCCAGCGTGAAGACGTTGTTGGCACCGGCATAGGCCAGGCCGATCGGGACGTACAGGAGCGTTCCGGCGATGAGGAGCCCGCGGTACCCGCGTCGATCGCCGACGCGTCCCACGATCGGTCCGAGAACCAGTCGGGTGAAGTAGATCGAGCTGACGACGAGCCCAAGCTCGAAGCCGCTGGCGCCCAGGTCCTTGGCGTAGGGTGTGAGGATCGGCCAGAGGGTGCTGGTGCTGGCCACCATGGTGAAGACGATGAAGAGGAGCGGACCCATGCCGCTTACTGGAATTTCGGCATCCCGAACGTCGGCCGCGTTCTGCGCCATAGGTAGACTCCTGTCCCCTTGAGGCCAGCCACACAGCCGGGGGATCCCATCCCGGTGTTGTTGGCGATATTTATTCCGGGTCAAACTCTACTGAAGGGTGGGCGAGGATGTCAATTGGTGACGCTCTCACCCCCCATAGCGCCAGGTGTAATAGTGACGCCCGACGTTCCCCATCTCCACCTGCCAACCGGCGGGATTGGATGGCGTGTAGGTCAGGCAGCGGCGCTCGAAGCACTGCACCAATACGTCTTTCACCGTGCCGCCCACCTTCACTTTGGCCCAGTAGGCTTCAGTGATCGGGTAGCCGGTGGCGAAAACGGTCGGGTCGAAGAGCTTGCCGTTGACGTTGGCCGATCCGTTCCAGACCGTGCCCGTGCTGCTGAGGTAGTTCCAGAAGACGTCTGCCACCGCGTGGTTGGTCTCACTGACGAACTGGCTGGCTTTCACTCCGCCTGGGCCGCCGGTACCGACACTTCCATTGCGGTCGATGGTGGCGGCGATCATGGTGCCGGTGGGAGTCGGCGGTGCGCTCAGCACGTTCTTCAACGCGGCATACGTCGGGCCGCTGGTGTCGTCCGGGTCGCCCGCGACTGGGATATTGGCCGGTCCCTTATTCACGAAATCACTGTCACCCACCTGCATCTCGCCGCTGATCAGCTCCTTGGCCAGCAGTCCGTTGGTGACGTACCAGGGAGTGCTCTGGTCGCCATAGGGCGTGGTGATCTCCATGCGGCTCTTATCGTAGTAGCGCACCGCGCGCTCCCCGTTGGGGGCGTTAGCGTACGGTTCGATCACCGTGGCGAAGGCTGACGGTCCCCAGACCCAGGTGCGTTGCGCCGCGCCGGTAGCGACTGGCTGATCCTCACGCGCCCAGGTGCGATCCCAGGCGATCTCGGCCGACGAGGTGATCGGTGTCGACTGCCAGGAGAGCCAGCCGACGTTGTTGATGGTCGCCTCGGTTCCGGTCGCCACGTCCCGGATGGCGATCGTGCTGGGCTTGCCGTATGGGACGTTAACCAACGCGAAGCGGGAGTGGTCCTTCGAAAAGCCGAGGAAGAGGCGCGAGTCGTTTGAGAGGAGCGTCGTCTGTGCGCCGCTGTTGAGATCGATGCGCGTCACCGTCGTGGGAGAGGACTGAACAGCGTAAGCGTAGGTGCCGGTGTCGTCGACCGTGAGATAGGAATCAGGCAGTGTGTCGGACGGATAACCGATTGGGATATTGGCGATGACCTTGTCCTTGGCGGTGTTGACGTTGAGCACCACCAGGTTTTTGCCCCCCGCGCCGTAATCCAGGAAGATCAGCTTGCTGCCGTCTGCGGTGGTGAAGAACGGCCCACCGCACGGGTTCGCCAGACGCGTCGAGAGTGTGCGCGTGTTTCCGCTGTTGACGTCGTAGCTCTTGATTGTGCCGTCACTGGCCGATACGTAGATCAGGAGATTGCCGGAGCCGCCCCAGGCGAATTTGCCGACCGTCTGCGCCACGTTCTTGGTGTCACCCGAAAAGATGTCGAACCAGCCGAGCTGTCGGATCGGGCAGGTCGTGCCATACGGGTTGCTCACGATTTGGGTGTAGCCGATCTGACGATCGTTGCCCGACCACTCGATCGCGTCGGCGCCGACCCCGGCGTCGCGCATGTGCGTCCCCTCGCGGTCGTAGACCTTGATCGTGCCGTTGTCGATCAGGGAGAGACGGGTGCTATCGAGTGACCAGAGCGGTTTTGAGCCGGTCGAGAGTCCACGCAGTCCAAAGCTCGCATCGGGACTGGTCATGTAGACCCCGACCGCGCCGTTGTAGGGGCCGACGGTGGCGATGCGCGTGCCGTCCTCAGACCAGGCGATGTCGTTGAAGCCGCCAGTTGTCGTGATCTGACGGGCATTCGCGCCGTTGTCCTCACTGACCCACAGGTTGTTGCCACGGTCGAGGTAGGCGACCAGGCTGCTGGGCTGAAGATCCGCGGCAAAGGCGTTGGGAATTGCCGGGAAGAGGGTTATGACGGTGAGAACGAGGGTGAGGATCGTGAGGCGCGTCATCCGGGGGTGGGACCTCGGCATGCGCGGCAACCTCCAATTCCAGTTCGTGAGAAACGTCGGTGCCGTGATGGTCGCGGGTAGACAAACATGTCGAGAGTGCGTGCCCGCGCGCCGCACATCCTACAACGAACGACCCGCGCGCCGGGTTCTTATCCGACTGAAGCCGCACCGTGCGGTCCGGACCGACTCAGGCGGGGATGGTCGCTGACGAATCAAACGGGCAGTCACTCGGCGTTCACCTGGGTTGAAAACCCCAGGCTGACCTAAACGAAGCCCTTGAACGGGCTGAGACCTTGCGCCCGTATTCGTAGGGGCAGTCCCCCCGTGGCTGCCCTTCGGTCGCAGGCAGCGAAACGTAGCGGCGGCACCTGTGGCCGCCGTCTCGCCCGACTACCTGCCTCAAATGGCCAACCAAACGATGTCCTCAACACCCCCGATTGCGCGGTTTTTCGCATGACCGGACGTGAGGATTGAAGTAGCCTTCTGTGAAGGTATTGAACGGACCCACCAACGTCGGAGAGGGCAAATGCACGAGACGACACAGGACATGATCGAGCTCGACGAGCTTCTCACGCGAAGCATCGAGCAGGCTGGTGCCTTTTTGCGTTCCTCCTTCGAGATGCCGGAGAAATCGCTCTCGGCTGCGCCGCTCTGCCGCGCACTGGATGGCATCCAGACCGTCGCGATCGCGACAGTCACGGCCAAAAGTGAGCCACGTGTGGCACCGATTGGCGCCTTCCTTTACCGCGGACACTTTTACATCCCGACCACCATGGAGTCGGCCAGAGTGCGACACGTGCGACGACGCCCAGGCGTGAGCCTGACGCGCTTCGACGGGATCGATTTCGCCGTCATCGTCCATGGGGATGCGGTGGTGCTGGGCGAGGAAGATCAAGGACTTCGAAACGCTGGAGCGCATCCAGCGCGAGCTGACCGGGTCAACCGTGCTGGACTGGGGAACGGGCGCGTTCATTCGGGTCGAGGCGTCCGCCTTCTACACGTTCGCTCGTTATCCGGATCGGTTCCCTGGTTGACAGCGAAGAGGAGGTCACAGCGTGGAGGTTCGCACGCTCGAAGAACGACTGGCCGACGTTCGGGACAAGCTCGAAACCGAGGTCGACCTGTGGATCGCATCGGCCAGTGCGACTGGCGACGCTTACCTCATTCCCCTCTCCTTCTATTGGGACGGCGCCAAATTGACGGTGGCGACGCCGACACGCAGCCGCACCGCGCGCAATGTGCGACGCTCCGGTCGCATGCGTGTGGCGATAGGCCCGACGCGTGACGTGGTCGTGCTGCAGGGGCCGATCGAGGAGATTCCCGCGCACGCAGATGCTGGCTTGGCGGAAGCCCATGCGCAGGCAACCGGCTTCGATGCGCGTGAAGGTCCGGACGAGTACGTCTTCTTCCGCATGACTCCGGACCGCATTCAGGCTTGGCGTAACCCGGCCGAGCTCCCCGACCGAGACGTCATGCGTGATGGGGAGTGGCTGGGGTAGGTAGGAGGAGGCCCTCATCCCCTAACCCCTTCTCCCAATTCTAGGAGAAGGGGAACTTTGCGAAATAGATGGTAGCCCTCTACCAGAATTGGGAGATGGCGGCGCCGCAGAGCCGGGTGAGGGCCGCCTCCGCTAAAACCCATGCCCAAAGTCAGACGAGAGCTGGTACTCATCCGGGCTCCACGGGTTTTTCCAGGTGCCATCGGAATAGCGACCCAGGCGGAACGGCGTCAGATCGACCGTCGTCGCCTTGCCGTTGACGATTTGCTCCGCCATGCACTGGCCAATGGCTGGACCCTTCTTGAAGCCCGCTCCGCAAAAGCCGAGCATCAGGTGCAGTCCGTCGACCGATTCGGCGGGACCGAGGATCGGGTGCAGATCAGGTGTCATGTCGTAGAGGCAGGCGTAGCCGTAGAGGGTCGTGGCGCGCGCCATGGCCGGCATACGTTTGGCCAGTGTGCGTTTGACCGCGTCATCGAAACCGTTATTCATGCGCTGGTCGTAGTCGAACGGATCGACCACATCGTGGAACTCGCCGCCTCCGACGCCCGCCAGCGTGCGGTTCGGTCCGGCGTTGCGGCAGAAGAAACCGGCGGCCGTGTCGACGTAGGTCATCGTTCCGGTCTCCGGCATGTCCATGGGCCGGTTCAAGACCGCCACCTGCACTCGCTGCGCCTCGATGGGGACCTCGATGCCAACCTCCTTCAAGAGGGGCACCGACCATGCTCCGGCGGCGCAGACGACTGTGCCTGCCGAAATCGGACCGGAATCGGTGTCGACGCCAACCACGCGGCCAGCCTCGACCCGGATGCCGGTGACGGCTCGCTCCTCGTGGATGGTCGCGCCGCCGCACATGGCGGCTTCAGCCATGGTGCGTACCGCGGCCACCGCGTCGACGTAGCCGGAGTCTCGCTCGTAGGAGGCCACAGCGATGTCGTCCACGCGGGTGAATGGCTGTAGCTCGCGCAGTTGTGCGGCAGTGACGACCTCCGACTGGATGCCGACCCGGTTCTGCATGGCGACGTTGCGGTACATGCGCTCGATGTTGACGGCGTCGTCGCCGCTGGTGGAGATAGTGACGATGGAGCCTGTGTTGACGAAGCCGCAGTCGCCGCCGATTTCGTCGGCCCAGTTGGCGTAGGTCAGCAGGCTGAGATGGGCCAGCGTCGCTTCTGGGACGTTGGTGTAGTGCTGGCGCAGCAGCGCACCGGTCCGTCCGCTGGCTCCGGCCGCGAGGGTGTGGCGCTCGACGATCGTGACGTCACGCACGCCAAGCTTGGTCAGAGCGAAGGCTAGGCTCGTCCCCATGATCCCGCCGCCGATAATCACGACCTGCGCCGACTCTGCCATTGCCCGCTCCTCTGCAAACGTACCAACCCTGCCCATCGAGTCTGTCACAGCGGGATGGCGGTGGCAACGGGAATCAGCCGCGGAGGTGCTTCATTTCGATTCAGTCTCCGATGGGGGTGAGCGCCGCTCATGCGGTTGGCCGGACCGCGTCCAGCGAGTCGAGGGCTTCACGCAGCGGTACGTCGGGCTGGATAAGCTGGCGGAACTGGCGGGTCGATACCCCGGTCGGAATAAGGCGAAGCGCGAAATCTCTCGCCCAACTTTGGAACGGGCTTTGGAGCTGGGCTATCTGACCGAAGCGTAGCGATAGATTGGTAATATTCGCCGTTCGCGATTGTCGCGCCCGTTCGTAGGCGCGCAGCGCTTGATCGACGGCGCCAACGTGTTGAACGAGGAATCTGGACAATACAATGCTGTCCTCGATCGCTAGACACGCTCCCTGTCCCAGGTTCGGGGTGGTCGGATGGGCGGCATCGCCGAGTAACGTGACCCGGCCCGTGCCCCAAACGTTCGTCGGACGTCTGTCGACGATGTCCGTTTGGATCAACTGGCGCTCGTCGGTCGCGCCAATCAACGTGGGAATCGGCTCATACCAATTGGCGAACCGTGAGACAAGACGCTGTTTGTCAAGAAGGTTGGAGTCCGGCGGAGCGTTTTCAGTAGCAAACCAATACGTCAGCTTCTGCCCGATTGGTAACCATCCGAAGCGACGGCCCCGTCCCCACACCTCGACATTGACCCCCGTGGCGAACGCTGCATCGTCGGTGTCGACCACAGCGCGCCACGAAGTGTAGCCAGAGTAGCGAGTCTCCTCTCCGCCCAGTAATTGCCGTCGAATTGCTGAGTTCAGTCCGTCGGCCCCGACTAACAGGTCTCCCGATCGCTCGGTACCGTCGCCGAAGCGAGCCACGACCCGATCGCCAGAATCGTAAAAACCCACGCACTCCATTCCGAGATGAAGGATGTTCGATTCAAGATTGCTGACAAGCACGTCCTGAAGTTCGGAGCGAAGGAGACCGATCATGGGAACACCGAACTCTCGCGCGATGGTGCCGATGGGCGCCTGCTGTAGAAGCTTCCCGCGCGGGTTGCGCTGCTCGCCGGAGATGATTACCGCGCCGCGCTCAGCAACTTGGTCGAGCAGGTCAAGTGCGCGCAACACCATCCCCGCGTTTGGCGCTAAGGTCAGCCCGGCTCCGGCAGGTTTGAGTTCCGAAGCGCGTTCGAAGATCGACACATCGTAGCCGGCCTGGCGCAAGGCGATGGCCGTTGTCAGCCCGCCGATTCCGGCGCCAACGATGAGGGCCTTCCCACGATTGTTGGTTCCAGTCGCGATCATAATTGCCGTCACCGATATCGATAGGCGCCCGGATCTGGCGGATTGCCCGCTCCTCCGCCCGAAACGGTCACATGTCAGATTCGAGTCTGTCACAGGGGGAACGAGGTGGCAATGTGGAGCTTAACGCCGGAATGCGGCCGAATGAACGTGAAGCTCTTGAGGAACCCAACAGAGCCTTCAACCAATCTCCCCCAAGTTCCTCCAAATATCCCATCAGTCCACACAGCGAGCACAAATGTCGCTGCGGATAACGCAGCCAGTAACCACCAGTCACGTTGCTGAGCCCGCACGGATGACGATAGCCAGCCGGCGCGAGCAAAGAGCGCGCCTCAGACGAGCAACATTCCCCCGGTGATCCAATACTGTCTGGGTTGTTGCGGGTGAACTGGAACGACACTGTCCAAATGCCGGAAGATACGAACGCGATTGTGACGATCGAGAAATAGGCGATTCGCATCCACGCCAGGGCGATTGTTGCCGGCGATCTCTTTCGCTCATTCAACACATTCGCATCCTTTAGCTATTGACGAATGATCCA
Source organism: uncultured Chloroflexia bacterium (assembly GCA_963815715.1). Lineage (GTDB taxonomy): Bacteria > Chloroflexota > Chloroflexia > Thermomicrobiales > Thermomicrobiaceae > CALAGB01. Next base: position 103,427 of record CAWFHU010000007.1, read on the forward strand.
TTGCCATCATACATGTACGGGCATGTGCTGGAAGATGCTTGGCTCCCCCTCTCCTTGACACCACCCCCGCTCCCAAGTAACCTCTGCGCGGTGTTTCGCGGCGTAAGCCGTCATGGAGGTGTGTCTCGAATATGCTCTACCGTATGCCCGGACGCGCCAGGTGCCGCCGGTCAATTCTCCGACCTTAGCCTTCGCGTTTTGGGAGCGCGTCGCGCGGCGCGCGCATATGTGTAGAGGAGTCCTCCAACCATGCCGAACGATTCTGGAATCAAAAAAGCCGTCCTCGCCTACTCCGGCGGCCTCGATACGTCCGTGATCCTCGCCTGGATCAAAGAAAATTACGGCTGCGAGGTCATCGCCTACACGGCCGATCTCGGCCAGGGCGATTCCTTCGAGGGCCTGGAGGCGAAGGCGCTCTCGAGTGGTGCATCCAAGCTTTATGTCAAGGATTTGAAGAGGGAGCTCGTCACCGAGTATGCCTTCCCCGTCCTGCGCGCGGGAGCCCTCTACGAGCGCAAATACCTGCTCGGCACCAGCTTCGCGCGTCCGGTGACCGCCAAGCATCAGGTCGAGGTCGCGCTCCAAGAGGGGGCCGACGCAGTCGCGCACGGCTGCACCGGCAAGGGCAACGATCAGGTGCGCTTCGAGCTCACCTATCAGGCCCTGGCGCCGCATCTGAAGGTCATCGCCCCCTGGCGCGAGTGGAACATCCGCTCACGCGAGGACGCGCTCGACTACGCCTACTCGCACAACATCCCGGTGACGCAGTCCAAGACCAACATCTACAGCCGCGATCAGAACCTGTGGCACCTGAGCCATGAGGGTGGCGAGCTCGAGGATCCCTGGACTTCGCCCAATGAGGACATGTTTCAGCTGACGGTCCATCCGCTGGACGCGCCGGACAAGCCCACCACCATCGTGATCGGCTTCGAGGAGGGCTATCCGGTCAGCCTGGACGGCTCGGTGATGGATCCGGTCGACCTGGTCTTTGCCCTCAACAAGCTGGGGGGCGAGAACGGCATCGGCCGCATCGACCTGGTCGAGAATCGCCTGGTCGGCATGAAGAACCACGGCATCTACGAGCAGCCGGGCGCGACCATCCTCTCGACGGCCCACAAAGAGCTCGAATCGATCGTGCTCGATCGCGACACCATGCACTACAAGGACGTCGTCGCTCAGCGCTACTCGGAGCTGGTCTACAACGGGCTCTGGTTCACGCCACTGCGCGAGGCGTTCGACGCCTTCGTCGACGTGACGCAGAAGCCGATGAACGGTCAAGTGCGCATGCAGCTCTACAAGGGCAACTGCATCGTGACGGGCCGGCAGTCGCCGAACACGCTCTACAGCTACGACTTCGCCACGTTCGGCGAGGACGAGGTCTACAACCAGGCCGACGCCAAAGGGTTCATCAACCTGTTCGGCCTGCCGTTGAAGGTCGCCGCTCTGGCCCGAGAGAAGCAGAAGGCCAGCCAAAGCGAAGACTAACGACCGCCGATAACGTGGGTTGGAAATGGGGTTTGGGGATGCTGTAAAGCATCCCCAATTTCGTTATCCCCCGTCTGTACGGGCGACGCATGCGTCGCCCAACGATGTGTTCGCGCCCTTCACGTTCCTGGTCCCGTCGCGTCCTCGTGAGGTAGGGGCGAAGCTTGCCTTCGCCCGATGAGTCAAGCGTTGGCGTCCTCCTCGAAACGCCTGAGATCCCCGAGTACGGGCGACGCATGCGTCGCCCACCGCTAGAAGGCGGTTCCAGCCTCCGTCGAAGGCCATTTGCGGCCGGAACGTCGCGGGCGAAGGCAAGCTTCGCCCCTACCGTATGTGATGATGATGGGCTTCGATCAAGCGTCGTGTTGTCGCGAATGGTGGGCGACGCATGCGTCGCCCGTACAGACGATTCACGGTGATTGCCGTTTGGAGGCGACATCCATGGCGCCCGCCGGCCGACCAACCGCTGGGGCTGGGCGAAGTCGAGCTTCGCCCCTACCATTGGGCCAGGTGGATGCATTCGAGGGGGCGTGGAGCTGCCGATGAGCGGTTTGAACTTCGAGGTCATGCGAGCGCGGTTGATCGCGGCGGCGAGTGAGGACCCGCGCATCGTCGGATTGCTCTGCGATGGCTCGCACAGCTCAGGGCGCGGCGACGAGTGGTCGGATGTCGATGTCTCAGTCTTCATCCGTGACGCCGACTTCGATGCTTTCTGGGCAGGCTGGCAAGACTGGGCGGCTCAATTCGGCGATCTGCTGCTGGGCTACATCTCCTGGGTCGGGCATCCCTGGGCCGTGTATGACGCCGAGCCGGTGCCGTTACGGGTCGATTTCGATCTGCATCGCGAGTCGACGATCGATGAAGTGCGCAACTGGCCGGTGAACCTGACGTCGGTCGAGACGGCGGTTTGGTACGACGCTACCGGGGGACGGCTACGTGCCGCAGTGGAACCGCTGATCGGCAATTCGCTCGCGCCGCTCGATGCGCGCGTCGACTTCGAGCGTCTTTGCGGCGACCTCTGGTACGAGCTCCTCTACGCCTACAGCCGCCTCCAGCGTGGCGAGCTGTGGGTGGCGCGGCAAGCGTTCCACTATCGAGCGATGGAGCCGCTGCTGCGCCTATTGCGCTTCGAGGCGGGCGCGTTCGATCGGTGGCAGGCGAGTCCGTCCGCGGTCGAAGCTGAACGTGTCTTGAGTCCGGAACGTTTACGCGAGTTGGACGGCTGTATCCCCGGTCCAGGTGAGGCTGGGCTGGCGATCGCGCTGCGCAATGCAGCTGAACTCGGTCGTGAGGTCTGCGGGTCCATCGCGGCCGTTCGCGGCTGGGGATGGCCGGAGCGGCTGGCAGAAAGGGTGTTGGTACTCCTCACACCCTCATGATGCGCGAGAATAGCGGCGTGATTCGCGTCCACACATGAAGGAGTGTCGCCATGCGGCTCGTCGATCTCTCACGTACGATCTCGCACCAGGAGCCCGGAAACGCCGGAGGCGTGCCGGTGCAGGTCTGGCCATGGCGCACGCATGAACAGACCAAGCCCCTCTATCGGACCGATTACTCCTTCGCCAACCGGCTCCTGACCTTCAGCGACCACACCTCCACGCACGTCGACGCACCGCGGCACTTCAATGCCAGACCAGAAGCGATGGACATCTCGGAGGTTCCGCTGGAGCGCTTCTACGGTCCGGCCATCTGCGTCGACGTCACCACGACCGAGCGTCCAACTTGGGTCGATACCAGCGATATCCAGGCCGGGCTGCGCAAGAACGATCTGACCGTCCGGCCTAACGACATCGTCCTCTTCTTCACCGATCACTATCGCCAGACCTATCCGCGCCCCGAATACTTCAGCGACTATCCGGGACTGACGCCTGAAGCGGCCACGTGGCTGAGCGAGCAGGGCGTGCGCAACTTCGGTGTGGAGGGTCCGAACGCCGGTCACCCCAGCGACCGATGAATTTCCAGGTGCACGTCGTCTGTCGCGATACCGGGATGATCCACATGGAGGGGCTGGCGAACCTGGATCAGGTGGTCGGGAAACGCTTCACGTTCATCGGCTTCCCGCTCAAGATCAGCAACGGGACCGGCTCACCGATCCGCGCAGTGGCTGTGCTGGACGACTGATCGTGATTATTGGGCTCACGGCAGGCGCACGGTGATCTCGGTGATCTCTTCCGCGTCGTACGTCGCCTTCTCTTCGGCGATCTGGGCCAGACCGTCGCGAGTTAGACCCTCGACCACATCCTTGAGCCAGATGAGGTGCTCGTCGGAGAAGTCGTCACGCACTTTCTGCCCCAGCGCTTGCAGGTCCAGCGATTCGCCGTCCTCCAGCTCGCGCAGCGCCTCGATGACTCGACCGCGGTAGAAGCGCATCGAGCCACTGAAGGGCTCTTCCTTCTTCTTGCGCGTCCCTTTTGGCAGCGTCGCGATGACGGTCTGGATGGCCGGGAAGGCAGCGCAGTGGCGTTGCAGCGGGCAGGTCAGGCAGGCTGGCTTGCGCGAAGTGCAGACGACCGCGCCAAGCTCCATCAGCGCCTGGTTCCAGGTGTAGCCCTCTCCTTGCGGCACCAGTTCGTCGGCCAGCGACTGCAGCTGGCGCGTCGTCACCTGCTCCTTGGGCAATTCAGGGCCGATCAAAACGCGGTGCAAGACGCGCCGGATGTTGGTGTCGAAGAATCCGACGTCTTGCTCGAAGGCGAAGCAGGCGATGGCGCCCGCTGTGTACGGCCCGATGCCCGGCAGATCGCGCAGCTGAACCTGATCGCTCGGCATCTTGCCGCCGTACTCGTCGACCACCGCCTGAGCCGTGCGCTGCAGATTCACCGCGCGACGGTTGTAGCCCAATCCAGACCAGGCGCGGATGACGTCGGCGGTTGGCGCGGCGGCCAGCGCCTCGAAGGTCGGGAAGAAGTCCAGGAAGGCGAAGTATTTGGGGATGACGCGGTCCACTTGCGTCTGTTGGAGCATCACCTCGGAGACGAGGATGCGGTAGGGATCGCGCGTGCGCCGCCAGGGGAGGTCGCGCGCGTTGTCGCGATACCAGGCGATGAGATCGGCGCGCAATTCCGCGATCTTGCCTGGGTCAATGGAGATGTCCGGGCGGTCAGGAGACGTTGTCACGTCCCAATTTTACCGCTTGAGACCACCCCCGTTTGTACGGGCGACGCATGCGTCGCCCACCACGTCCTCGCGCCCACATTCGTGCTCGAAGCTACCCAACGCATCCTCGTTGTAGGGGCGAAGCTCGCCTTCGCCCTCAATCGATAAGTGGGGAGGCTATCGAAGACGCTCGAAATCGCCGGCGCGCAGTTGGGGCGACGCATGCCTTCGTCCTCGGCCGAAACGTCCAGATGTCATCGAGAAGGCACGCAAACGCTGCGAGAGGTGGGCGACGCATGCGTCGCCCGTACAAACGGCGATGCTCAGGCTGCGAAGCAGGCTTTGACCAGTTCAGCGCTGCGGCTTCAGCCCGGCGCGGGCGCGGCACGATTGCCAACGTGCTCAATGCGATCCAAGGCTCTCACCCTAGCCGCAGTTCCCCTTCGAAGACCGGCACAACCTGGCCACCGACCTCAACGCGACCCGGCTCGCCGTTCCGGCTTTCGACGCGCAGGTGGATGAAGCTCTGGCGCCCCATGGCGGTTCCCTGCTCGCTCAGGATCTCGATCACACCATCGCCTTTGGCCAGCCCATACTTGACCAGATAGGCGCCCATCGGCCCGTTAGCGCTGCCGGTGGCGGGATCCTCGCGCAACATGCCTCGGCCTACCCCGATCATGCGGGCATAGGCACGATTGTGCTCCGCGTCCGGCGCGAACATGAAGGCCGAGCGCACGCCCTGTCCGGCGCGGGCGATGCAGTCGCGATAGGCGTCGAGACGCGGCGCGAGTCGATCCACGGTCTCCTTGTCCTTCAGCGCTACATACAGGAACGGGGATCCGGTCGATGCCTGTTGCATCGGGGTGTCCGCTAGAAGGTCGTCGAGTTCCAGTCCCAACGCGTTCGCAATCGCCGCTCGATCCTCGAAGACGTTGCCGAACGTTGCCGTGCCCTGATCCATCCAGACGAACTCGCCGGTCTTGGTCTGCTCGGCTCGCACGGGAATCGGACCGACGCCAAGCTCGAGAACCATGCTGGTCGATCCCGCCGGGATCATACGCTGGTCCCCCAGCACCCAGGCGGTGCCGACAGTGGGATGCCCGGCGAAGGGGAGCTCGGCGGTCGGTGTGAAGATGCGCACTTTGGCCGCATGACCTTCATTGGCAGGTGGGAAGACGAAGGTCGTTTCGGATAGGTTCATCTCATTGGCGATCGACTGCATGTCGCTGTCGGTCAACCCGCGAGCGTCGAGGAAGACGGCCAGTGGATTGCCGCCGAAGATGCGGTTGGTGAAGACGTCGACCTGAACAAATCGGTACGCGCGGCGTCGCTCGCTGCTCATCAAGTTGATCCTCTCTGTTCGCCCCTCTGCCAGCGACTCTGAGCATCCTACAGCCATGGGCGAAGTTCAATCGGTCCGAGCTTCTTCATCCCCTAAACAACCGAAACCTGGCTCGAACGATTTACGCCCATCTCGACCGAGGCTACGATAGAGCCAACTCCGTTTCGGAGGGAGAGGAGCAAAGCATGCGAAAACTCAGGGTAGGCCTGATTGGCACAGGCACCATCGCCAACAGCGCACACCTGCCCGCTATCGCCCACCTGCACGAAGAGATCGAGCTCGTCGCGGTCGCCGATATCCGGGCGGAAACGGCCGAGAAGGCCGCCAAGGAGTACGGCGCGGAGACCTGGTACACCGATTACCGCGAGCTACTGGCGCGCAAGGACATCGACTTTGTCGATATCTGCACGCCGGAGTTCCTGCACCTGGAGCAGGTGACCGCTGCCGCGGAAGCGGGCAAACACATCCATTGCGAGAAGCCGATGGCCCAGACGGTCGAAGAGGCCGACGCCATGATCGCAGCGGCGCGTCGCAACGGTGTCAAGCTGATGATCGGGCACAGCCGCCGTTTCACGCGCCGCTACCAGCGTATTCGTGAGGCGATCGAGCGCGGCGAGATCGGCGAGGTGCGTTTGGTTCGTGAGAACGAGCGACGCGCCGGCCGCATGTACACGGCCCTCAACCGCTGGGCGGGCTACTGGGCGCCCGAAGAGGGTCAGCCGTGGATCGCGTCGGCCCAGTACACTCAGGGCGCGGCCCTAACCAACGCCGTGCACGAAACTGATCTGGCACGCTGGTTTGCCGGCCAGGACGGTGCAGCCGTCTACGCCGAAGCGCGCATCCTCGATCCGCGCGGTGAAGTGCCGGATATGATCAGCTACACCATCACATTCCAGAACGGTTCCATCGGTGCCGCTGAGGTGGTGAACCAGCTCCCGACCGGCTACCCCTACTTCCACATGATGGAGGTCTTCGGAACCGAAGGGACGATTCGCGCTACCGATCCGCCGATGTCCCCTTACGAGGTCTGGACCACGTCGGGAATGAGCTTCCCGACCAACTTCGCCTTGCTCATTCACGTCGACGAAGCCTATGTCAACGAGCTGCAGCAGTTCGCAGCCGCGGTGCGAGACGACACGCCGGTGCCACTCGACCCATGGGAAGCGCGTCAAGCCATCGCGCTCTCGGTTGCCGCGGTCGAATCGAGCAAGACGGGTCGCGAGGTCGAGCTTCCGGCGGCCAGCCGGCCGGGAGGTGCGTCATGAGCGGATCACGAAAGATTGCGGTGGTCGGCAGCGGCGAATTCACCGATTCAATCGTCGCCGCGCTGCGCCATTCGCCAGTGCACGCGCTCGCGGGAGTCAGCACGAACGGCGATACCCTGCCAGATGGCGCCTCGATGGTGCTCAATCTGGTAACGGGCTCGAGTCAGACATCCACGTTGAGACAGCTCTCCGCGGCCGATCTGCCGGTTGCCACCCTGCCTTTGGTAAGGGGCGATGATGCCGCTCGTGAAGCCCTTGGTGGCGGTCGCGTGGTGCAGGTCAACCCGCTGCGTGGTTTCGAGGCGCTGGAAGCGTTCCGCACCGATGTACGCGGCGGCAAGGCGGGCACGCCTTACGGCATCTTCGCCGCGCATCGCGTGCGACAGGGGCATGCCGATCTGTTCGAATCGATCGGCGTTCCGCTCCTCCACTTCGTGTTCGACTTGTTCGACGAGCCGTTGATTCGCGTACAGACAACGAAAGCGAACCTGTTTGGCCGGGACGGCGATGCCTGGTTCGTCATCGCCAGGGGGTCCAATAACCTGATCCTGACCATCGAGTTCGCCGCGTTGCTTTCTGATTCGGCGCCAGGCGGCGAGCAGATCCTGCTCGAGGCCACCGGAACCGATGGTATGTTGCGCGTCGAGCCGACGCGGCAGGTGATTCAGATTTCAGGTAAGGATGGCGGCACGCGAGACGTTGCTTGGTGGCCGGATGATGCACCAGGCTTCGTGGATGCGGCCGTCCAGGCGACCGACATCCACGAGCCTAGCCGTGAGCTGGCCTTCCTCGACTTCGTCGGCGCCGTGCGCGAGTCAGCCGAGAGCGGCCAGACGGTGGAGCTGAGCTAACGGACTACTCGACCTCGACGATGACCTCGATCTCGACCGCGATTCCGCCCGGTAGTCCGCCCATGCCGACTGCCGAGCGGGCGTGGCGGCCGCGGTCGCCAAAGACCTCGACGAAGACGTCCGAGCAGCCGTTGATCACCTTCGGCTGCTCGCCGAAGTCGGGCGCGCAATTGACCATGCCGAGAACTTTCACCACACGCTTGACCTTGTCCAGATCGCCGACCGCGTCCTTCATGACCGTGATGAGGGTCAGACCGACGGATCGCGCCTGCTTGTAGGCGTCCTCCGTGCTGACTTCCGCTCCGACCTTGCCGGTCTTGGGACGTGAGCCGTCCTCGTTGTAGGGCCCCTTGCCCGACAGGAAGAGGAGATTGCCTGTCCTCACCCAATGGACGTAGTTGCCGGCTGGGCTTGGCAGCGCTGGCAGCGTTATTCCCAGCTCTTTGATGCGGGCCTCGGTCTCCATAATCTACCCTCCGCCTTTGAATGGTTCGGTTTGCCGTGCCGGATCCGATTCGCATCGTTCACTCCGACGCTCTCAGAATAGGGGAATCGGGGGAGTCTGGCCACAGGGGCGACGCTTGAAGATTGCGGGTCTGGCTCAGTCGGTCGCATTCGAATGTAGGGGAGCACCTCGTGTGCTCCCGGCGTAGATGTGGCACCCGACAAATCGGGAGTACACGAGGTACTCCCCTACAAATGTCAATCGTGCAAGCCGTTATTCGGCAGTCCCGCAGTTGGAATCGCTCGTTGAAAAGCTGAAGAGATGAGAAAAGTGTAGTGGGGCGGCCAGTTCGGACCGCCCCACCACTCTCCTCCTCACGTGCCGGGGTGGTGTGTCACCTCGCGACGTCTTAATCTACGCCGCCGAATGCGAAAGCGGTTTTATTCCCCAAGAAACTGTTCCGCGAGCAGGATCACGTTGTTGAACCAGGCCTCGTCGTCCGGATCGAACCAATTGACCTCGCGCATTCGCCGCAACCAGGTCATCTGATGTCGCGCATAGCGATGGGTGTGGAACTTGATCCGCTCGATCGCCTCGCCCAGTTCCATGCGGTCCTGCAGTACAGCCACCATCTCGGGATAGCCGATGGCACTCATGGCCGGAGCGTCGGGCGCGACGCCGCTGTTCAGGAGTGCTCGTGTCTCTTCGAGCAACCCCTGTGCGATCTGGTCCTCGACGCGCGCATCGATGCGCCGGTAGAGCTCCTCGCGCGGCAGCGTGAGCCCAATGCGCAGCACCCGATACGGTGGAGGCGATTTCCCCTCGATGTCGGTCATGCGCTTGCCGGTGGCCCGGTGAATCTCCAGCGCGCGGATGACGCGTCGCACGTTCGATGCGGGGATGCGCTCGGCCGCCGCTGGATCGACCCGTTCAAGACAGTGGTGCAGATGCTCTGCCCCTTCGCTATGCGCGAGATCCTCCATCATGGCGCGGTACTCGGCGTCGGGCGGCACTTCGGGTATGCGCCAGCCCTCCAGCAATGCGTTCACATAGAGTGGGGTTCCTCCTGCCAGGATCGGCACCCGACCTCTCTCCTGCACGTCGGCAATGGCCCGATAGGCGTCTCGCTGGTAGAGGGTGAGTGAGTACTCGTCGCTCGGGTTCAAGAAGCTGATGAGGTGATGTGGCACCCCTTCCATCTCCGCCTCGGTCGGAGTCGCCGTTCCGATGTTCATGCCGCGGTAAAGGTAACGTGAGTCGGCTGAGATCACCTCCCCATCGACATGGCGCGCCAATCGAATGGCAGCGCTCGTCTTGCCGACGCAGGTCGCGCCGACCACCGCGATAAGCGGTTTCTTGTCTGGCGATTGGGCGGTTGTTACAGTTGTTTCGTTCATTCACCCGTCTCGATCCAGGGCGGTCGTTTAGGGCGGGCCCAAGGAGGATCGTTTGCTCCGTTTGATGATCCAGTCGCTCAAAGTCGCCGCAATCGTCGTCTTGACTCTGGCCATCGTGTTCGTCTCGCAGCGAGCACTCTTTCATTATCTCAACAATGCGAGTGCCTCGAATGGCCAGCAGGTGACTTTCGTCGTCGCCGAGAGCGAGAGCGTGAGCAGCGTCGCGACCCGTTTGCAGGACGCCGGCCTGATTCGCTCGGGCACTTATTTCAAGCTCAAGATGCGACTCACCAATGCCGATTCAAAGCTGAAGGCGGGCCGGTTCACGCTCGAGGAGGGGATGTCGGTCAACCAGATCATCGCTGCCCTCACCACAGCCGATAACGTTCAGGTGATCAACATTCGCTTCCAGGAGGGCTGGCGCACCGAGCAGTTCGCCGAGCAGCTGGTGCAGGCGGGGTTGATCCAGACGACTGATCAGTTCACGCAAGCCATTCAAAACGGCAATTGGAACTATGATTTCCTGGCCAGTCGCCCAAACGAGACTTCTCTGGATGGCTTCCTTTTCCCGGATACCTATCAGTTCAGGGCTGACGCCACACCCGACGACATCATCAATACCATGCTGCAGAACTTCGAAACTCGTGTTCCGCCCGCGGAGCAAGCCAAGGCCCAGGATCTGGGCATGAATCTCTACCAGGTGATGATCGTCGCGTCGATCGTGGAGCGAGAGGCGGTCGTGCCCGACGAGCGTCCAATCATCGCGTCCGTCTACTACAACCGGCTCAAGCAAAATATGCCGCTGCAAGCCGATCCGACCGTGCAGTACGCCATTGGCACGACGGGGAACTGGTGGCCTGAGGTCACGCCCGAGGACCTCAACGTTCAATCTCCCTACAACACCTACCAGTCACCAGGTCTGCCACCTGGGCCGATCTGCAATCCGAGTCTGGCCTCGATCGACGCGGCGTTGAACCCGGCGCAGTCCGACTATCTCTACTTCGTGGCTAAAGGGGACGGTAGCGGCACTCACGTCTTCGCCAAGACCTATGACGAGCAGCTCCAGAACATCCAGAAGTATGAAGGGTCGAAACCGTGATTCCTCCGCCGCGGATGGTGACAGGCGCGCGAGCGTGACGCAGCGCGTTGGGCTGATCGGTTTCCCGGTGGAGCACAGTCTCTCGCCCGTCTTTCAGCAGGCCGCATTTGATGCGCTGGGACTGGACGTTCGCTACGAGCTGTGGCCCACGCCACCCGATGAGATGGCCGAGCGCGTCGCAGGACTGCGTGATTCGGACATCCTCGGCGCCAACGTCACGGTTCCGCACAAGCAGCGCGCATTCGACCTGGTCGACGACGTCTCCGAACTGGCTCAGCGAGCAGGCGCGGTCAACACGATCGTCAAGCATGGAGATCGGCTGCGCGGCGAGAACACCGACGTCGCCGGATTCCTGGCGCCGCTGCGCCAAGGTGGATTGCCGCTGGCGACGATGCGCGCCGTGATTCTCGGTGCTGGCGGTGCCGCACGAGCGGTCGCGGTGGCGCTGCAGTCGGGGGGATGCAAACACATCGTGGTCGCCAATCGGACGGCGGCTCGCGCGCAATCGCTGGTGGCCCAGCTCGGCGGCGGTCTGGATGCGTCCAGCCTGGACGATCTCGACCTGAAGGACGTCGACCTGCTGGTGAACGCCACCTCAATTGGATGGGAAGGCGAGCAGCTGCCAGTAGACGAAGCGGTGCTGGCTCGATTGCCCACCGACTCTTTGGTCTACGACCTCACCTACCGCGAGACGCCACTGCTACGTCTGGCAGCTGCGCGCGGCAATCCGACGCGCGACGGCCTCGAGATGTTGGTGGCCCAGGGAGCCGAGTCCTTCCGTCTCTGGACGGCACAGGAGCCGCCGTTCGCCCTCATGTTGGAAGCCGCACGCGCCGCCGCGAACGCTCGCTGACGTCCCAACCCTCACGAATTGTGACTACGGTCCCACACGCAATTGATGGACTGACTGATAGGCTCGAGACGGAGCGCCGCTGTGCCCGCGGCTTGCTCGGACGTCGTTCTTGTCTCTGAGGCCATGGAGTCGATCCGATGTTGCTCGTAGTTCTCGTCGTCATTGTTGGAATCGCTGGTGCCTTTGCCGGTTCCCTCATCAACGCCGCCGCGGTGCGTCTGCCGGCCGATCTCGAACCGATTGGCCCTCCAGTCTGCCCGAACTGCACGGAGATACAACCGCGCCGTGGCATGTACCCATTCTGGACAGGCGTGTGTGCCAGCTGCGGACACAGCGACCGGCGACAGCGACTGGCGACGGAGATCGCGGCGGCCGTTCTCGTGATGGCCTCGATCGCCTACTATCACGCCACGTTGCTTGGGTTGGCGACTGCACTCTCGATCTTGCTGCTGCTCTTGATCCTCCGCATCGACTGGCAGCATCACCTGATCTTCACCATCACTATCGTCCCAGGGATCGTCCTGGCGTTGGCACTGGCAGTCCTCCGCTCTCCAGGTGCGTTCCTGTCGGCCGCGCTGGCGGGAGTCGGCGCCGGTCTCCTCTTTGGACTCTTCTTCGCGCTGGCGATCGTCATCTATCGCAAGCAGGCGCTGGGCTTCGGCGACATCCTGCTGGCGGTCCTCATCGGGACGATGACCGGCGTGCGCGCCATCGTTCCGGCGTTGTTCATTGGGATGGTTCTGGCGGCGTTCGGCGGCTTGCTGCTTATCCTGATCGGCGCTCGCTCGCGGCGCGATTACATTCCGTACGGTGCATACCTCTGCGCTGGAACGATCATCGCCCTCTTCATGCGCTAAGCCCGGCGGACGAATCTTCAAGCGTCTCGTAGGGGAGCACACAAGGTGCTCCCGAAATGCGGCATACTTTTTTGCACGTCGACGATTGGGGCACAGACCGTCCGGACGTCGCCTCTTCGATGCGCACTTGTGCTGATTCACACCGGGAGGACACAAGGTCCTCCCCTACGAAACGTCCGGCGTGCGTGTGTCGACCCGGCTCGGCTTACTGCTTCGGCGGGTTCTTGGCGACGGCCAGCACACGCTGGAACTCGGCGGTGAACGCGTGGGCGAGATCGGCGTTGTCGACGATCAACAGATTCTCGTCATTGCTCTGGTTGGCGCTCTCGCTGAAGTTGAATGATCCGAAGATCACGATGTGGTTGTCGACGATGATGACCTTATGGTGCATCGACCACGGGTTGCCATCGGTATAGACCGGCAGACCCGCCGCATTGAGTTTCCCATACTCCGAATATTGAGTTTGTGAGCCGGTCGTTTCGAAGACGCCGCTGACTGACACCCCTCTTTTGGAGCGAGCCAGCATGGCGTCGCCGATCGAGTCCTCGGTGAACGAGAAGGCCATGAAGTCGATGCTTGTTTGCGCCTTATTCAGCGTCTGAACGATCAAGCTGGTGCAGTCGAGCTCCGGCGCGAAGCAGTTCTGAACCGACGTGCCGTCGATGTTGAGGACTGGATGCGGCAGGCTCTTGACCTTGGCTTTGCCAAAGTCCTGCTGCACGAACATCTTCTCGAACTCATTTGTGTAGTTGGCCGCCAGATCGGCCGAGTGGATGACGATCATGTTGTTGTTCAGGTGGTAGGTGTCACCGTCGGTGTAATTCCATGAGCCAGTCGAAAGCCACTCACCATCCACAACCGTGAATTTGTTGTGCATGATCGCCTCGCGCTGGTCGTCGACGATCGGAATCTTGGCTTTTTTCAATGTGGCAAAGGCCGACTGGATGTATGTGTTGTCGCTGGTATACGTGTCGGTATCGGTCACCATGCGCACGCGAACCCCGCGCGCTTCGGCCTGGGCCATGGCTGTGGCGACATCGGCCAGATCGAAGTCGTAGTCGGCCACGTCGATCGTCTTGGTGGCCTTGTTCATGAGGTCGACCAGATGTGTGTCGATGCCGCCGTGGTGGTTGGCGGGATTATCCGGGTAGTGGGGATCGGTGAAGTAGAGCTGGTACCAATCGCTCGACGTGCCGGTCCCGCTCGACGCCGTCGGCGTGCCGTTGGTTCCGGCCTGTCCTCCCCAGATGAGACCGACAACGACGAAGATGGCGACAAGAATCAACAGGCCAACCGCGGACCATCCGGTGCGTCGCCGTCTCATCGCTCCTCCTGGATTGCCGCCCGCACGATCTCGGCGATGCGAATGGCGCGTTCGTCGGCGATTTCAGGCAGTTGTGGCTCTGCGGCGAGTGCCGCACGAGCTCTTTCGGCGGCTGCGTCGCTCAGCACTGGCTCGGACAGAAGCTCAGACAATGCTCCAACGTCGCCGGTTGAGGCCGCCTGAACGATAGCTTTGGTCAACGCACGAGCGCCGTGACTGACGGTCTCCTCGGCGTTGTCGATATGCGGATCTGCCGTCGCGCGCGCTGCCGCCGCTGGAACCATGGACGTGACCAGGGTCAGAACTGGACCAAACCCTGCATCGGTCAGGTCGCCGCGCAGGCGCTCATCTTCAGCCAGCCGCTCGCTCACCAAGCGCGCGATGCGCTCCTGCTCGTCAAAGCGATGCGGTTGAAGCTCTGGACCAGGCCTGCCAGCGCGTTGCAGGAAGTTCTTCAAGTGAAACATGTCGCTTCGAACCCCATCCATTCGGCGCCGCACTCCCCGTTCGCGGCGGATGGCGGCAATGATATCCTGGCCATGACCAAGTGATCCGTCAATTCAACGACGAATATTCAGAGCGACGAGGAGACAACACGTGACAAGACTCGAAGGCAAGGTCGCCGTCATTTCAGGCGCGGCAACCGGAATTGGCGCCGCGACGGCACGACGATTCGTGAAGGAAGGCGCCCGCGTCGCCATCATCGACATGAACGCGACTGACGGACAGGCGTTGGCGGATGATCTCAACAAGGCCGGTGACTTCGCGCGCTTCTTCGAGCGGGACGTGGCTGATCTGGACGGAGTGCGCGACGCGGTCGATCACGCGGCGTCGGCCTTTGGCGGACTTGACATCGTCTTCGCCAATGCCGCGGCCGGAACGATCTTCGTCGGTGGCACGGTCGAGTCGATCGAGCCGGAGCGCTGGGATCTGGCCTTCGGTGTCAACACGCGCGGCGTCTATGGTCTGACGCGGGCCGCCCTCCCCTATTTGCGTGCGCGCGGTAGCGGCTCGGTCATTCTGACGTCGTCGAGCAGCGCCTTCATCGGGACCTCGGCGCGACCGACTCACGCCTACGCCGCGACCAAAGGGGCGCTCATCTCCCTCGCGCGTTCCATGGCGGTCAGCTATGGGCCGTCGAAGGGATTCGGGTGAACGCCATCGCGCCCGGGTCTGGTCCGCACGCGTTTGACCGAGGACATCGTCTCGGATCCGAAACGGCTGCAGCAGGCGATCAAGGGGATACCGCTGCGCCGCTATGCCATGCCTGACGAGCTGGCCTCTTGCGCGCTCTTTCTGGCCAGCGACGACTCCAGCTTCGTCACCGGCACCGTGCTCGTCGCCGACGGCGGGCAAACCATCGTGTAGCTTACAGCAGCTTGCAAAAGGATTGCACAATGGACCAACAGTTGGGCGTCATGAATGTCGCCCCTCGGATTCAACCGCACCCCTGCCCTCGCCCATGGGCGACCGCTCTGAAAAATGCTCTAAGCGGCTTCACAAAAGTCTTGACAACATGGCACACTCAGCGCGAAACGAAGGGGGGGGTGCTATGGAGGAGGAACTGCGGGCGCAACGGAGCCGCTTGCTTGCGCTCACGAAACATGACCCGGACCCAGGCGTTCGGCATCGTGCGCATGTGCTCATTGTCGCGCTGGGCCAGCCGAGCCGGCAAGCGGCGGCGACGGCCTGCGACGTGAGTGCCCGATCCATCACCCGCTGGGCGGCACGGTTTGCGGCGGAGGGTCGGGATGGGCTGGCCGATCGCCCGCGTCGCGGCCGCCCGCCCAAGCTTCCCGAAGCGGCGCGCGAACTGCTGGGCACGGCGCTGGCTCAGACCCCCGAGGCCTATGGCTACCCGGTCACGGTGTGGGCCATCGCTGACTTGACCGATCTGCTGGACCGGCACGGGTGGAGCGTCTCCGCCGTCACGGTCAATCGGACCGTGCATGCTATGGGTTACGTCTATCGCCGACCGCGTCATGATCTACGGCATCGGCAGGACGCTGAGGCCGTCGCCAGCGCCGCCAACACCCTCGCGGTGCTGCAAAAAAAGGGGCTGATCTCCACAGTGGACTCCGTCTCCTGTATCTCGACGAGTGCCACCTTCACACCCATCCCAACCTGGTATGTTGCTGGCAACCCCGCGGCCGACCAACCAGTATCCCGGCGGCCGGGACCGATGAACGCATCAGCCTCTTTGGGGCCGTGGAGTACCGCTCCGGCATGCTGATGACCCGGCAGGCACCCGCCTCGAACGCGGCCGAATTCATCGCCTTCCTCGATCAGGTGGCGGCCCGCTGGCCGGCGGGCCACTTGGTCTTGGTCCTCGATAACGCGACCTACCACAAAACTGCCCGGCTTCGTGCCTGGTTCGCCGCGCATCGCGCGCGCATCAGCGTGCTCTGGTTACCAACGTACAGCCCGCAGCTCAACCTGATCGAGCGCGTCTGGCGCTTCATTAAGCAGAAGCTGGCGTGTCATCGCTATTGGAACGATCGTGCTGGCCTTGCGACGGCGGCACAAACCCTCTGTGATGCGGTTCGCGCGACCTTCGCCGCCGAAACCTTCCCGCACATCACGATCGGACAAGACTTTTGTGAAGCCGCTTAGAGGGCTAGTCGGCGGCGCCCTGCTCAATCGCTTGTAGGGCGTCGTCCGGCGTCATCTCCTCGCCGTGCTCCCACTCCTGCTCGAAGTTCACATCGCCGAGCATCTGCCGTACCGCATTTACGGTCTGTTCATAGTCCCGCTGGTTGACTGGTGCGCGCGGCGCATTGTGTCGCTCTCGCAGGTCGCTGGCGCAACCGAGGAGTCGTGCGGCCAGGCGTGCGGTGTTCGGGTCATTTGAGCGGGCAAGAAGCGCACGCGACAGGCGTTCAAGTGTCTCAGCCATCGCGCGCCGTTCGCCGAGCCGACCACTGCGCTCAAGGCTTTCGCGATACCGCTCAATCGCTTGCGTCACGTCACCAAGCTCAAAGGTCGCGTCGCCAAGACCTGATAGAGCCAGGGCGATCCCCCAGGAATGGTCGAGCTGTCTGAACAGATCCAGACTTTCCTGGTAATGCTCCGCGGCTGTCGCGGGATCTCCGAGCGCGCGGACCGAGTCACCCATCGACGTGAGCCCAAATGCTGTGCCGTAGATGGAGTTGACGGCCCGCGCCATCGGGAGCGACTTCTCGTAATACCGAATTGCCAGGCGATAGTCGCCCTGCTCGTAGGCAGTGATCCCGAGATTTTGTAGCGCCCCGGCAACGCCTGTGGAAATCGTTTCGTTCACGACGAATGGTTAGACATTCTTCATACATCTCGCGTGCCTGGTCATGGTCTCCCTGCGCGCGAGACAGGTTGGCCGTGACATGCAGAAGCATCGCGAGCCGTAGCGGAGAGATCCCTGTTGATGGGTTGGACTCGTCGTCGGCGGGCATCGTTCGCGCGAGCGCCAGAATCTCTTCCAGCCATTCTCGTCCCTCGCTGAGATGCCCGTGTATGGCCCAGACGCGCCACAGAACCGCCGCGAAACGCACGGCGGTGTCTGCCTCGCGCTCATCGAGCGACCACCGTAAGGCAGCGCGTAGATTCGGCTGCTCCTGCTCCAAACGCGTCGCCCAGATGATCTCTTCGGGACCAACCAGCTGCGCTTGAGCGCGTTCCACCAGACTCAGGAAATAGTTCCGATGCCGGTCGCGAACAGCCGCCGCTTCGCCACTTAGCGTCAGGAGCTCCGACGCGTATTCGCGCACGGTCTCGAGCATGGAATAACGCGGATCGTCAAATTCACCGCCGCCATCCCAATTTGTCGTCGTCTGTAGCAGGCTGGCATCGATCAGTTCAGCCAGCGCCGCTAAGTGCGAGGTTGTTTGGGTGCTCTGGTCGGCGTCACCGAGCTCGCCAGCGACGTACTCGACCGACTCGAGCGTGCAGCCGTCGATGAAGACCGACAGGCGACGCAGCAGGATCTGCGACGGCGATGAGAGAAGATCGTAGCTGCGAGAGATCGCATCGCGCATGGTGCGGTGGCGCTCTGGCAGGTCGCGAGAACCACTTTCGAGCAGCGGTAGTGCGCGCTCCAGCTTTGACAGCAAGACGTTGGGAGGCAGAATCTTGGTCCAGGCCGCGCTCAATTCGATGGCGAGCGGAAGTCCGTCCAGCCGCTGGCAGATCGAGGCCACAGTGCGGGCATTTGCGGGCGTCAAGGCGAAACCCGGGACAATCGATCGGGCCCGTTGAACGAAGAGCTCCACGGCGGGGGATGCGGCAACGGTCTCGAATGACGCCCGTTCAATCGATTCGGGAAGCGCCAGCGGTGGCACGGGATACTGCTGCTCTCCGGACAGGTGGAGTGGAGCCCGGCTCGTCACGAGCGCCACGACATTTGGACACGCCGCCAGAAGGTCGGCGACGATCGTGGCAACGCTTAGCAGCTGTTCGAAGTTGTCGAGCACGACGAGCCTGCGCTGCCGGCGCAGCCGAGACGTCAAGCTTTGCAGCGATGACTGGCCCGATCTCTCGCCGCCCGCAAGTGCCAGGGCCAGCGCTGGAAGCAAGAGCTCGGGTTCACGAATGGCGGAAAGCGGCACGAACGCCACTCCGTCATCGAACCGTTCAGCCTGCCGGGCCGCAACTTCGATTGCCAGTCGCGTCTTGCCGCTGCCGCCCGGGCCGGTCAGAGTCACCAGGCGAGCAGCCGGACGAGCAAGCATTTGCTCGACGGCCGCGATGTCACCTGCTCGACCGATGAGTGGCGTGGTTGGGACAGGGAGAACAGTCGAGACGTGGTCCGATTGATTGGACTGACGCTGCCGGGCCGCAGCCTCAAATTGTGCCCGTTCGTCGGGGGAGAGGGGCAGGGCGGAAGCGAGCCGCTCGACCGTGAAGCGTTGTGGCCGCATGCGCTCACCGCGCTCCAGCAGACCGATGGCATCCACGCTCAAACCGGCCCGCTCCGCCAGTTCTTCCTGCGTCTGCCCGGCGCGGTCGCGAAATTCTCGCAGTAACGTGCCGAATGTCTCGCGGTGCTCGGTCTCCAACCCGCGCTCCAATCCTGTTGCGATGTTGGCCATCCTATCACGCGTTCGATATCGAACAGCGCGGTCTGACCTGAATTGTCGGTGTCGTTGTACGGATTGTCGGTGGTGAGCACAAGGCTATCGGAGCAGGATGAATATGCGCGCAAGAAGAGGTGGCGCACCGGTCGATCGGTTCAGTTGAGAGGGGTTCAACCATGATCGCGAACGTTATTTCCGGGCGAGTTAAGGCAGACGCGGATGATCAGCTCGTTCGAGAGCGATTGGTCCCTGTGCTGCAGAAACAGCCAGGATTTCAGCGCGGCTACTGGCTGCGTCAGCCCAACAGCGACGAAGTATTGGCAATCACGTTCTGGGAGAGCGACGACGCGCTGCGCGCCGCGATGACCAATGCAGCAGTGACGGAGACGACCGCTCGGACGAGTAGCATGTTCGTCGGCGGACCGAAGATCGCGGTCTATCACCTGGTGGCACAGGGATAAGGCACGATCACATCAGCCAAACTGCCAATCAAGCGAGAGGGCGGCCAGACGGCCGCCCTCATCCGCATGTCGGCTTTCGGCCCGGTATCGCTAGTTGGACTGGCCGGACGATGGGAGGACGACTACCGACTCGGCTGTCAATCCGCTGCTCGAGCTTCGACTGTTAGATAGCGCCAAACGCGTGCGGGGGTGCCGTCGAAGCATGCGGTACTTGAACCTAATGGGCGCAGTCACTAGGCTGAAGCGGGAGACCTATTGATTCGCGACGCTCGTACTGATTGGAGCGACAACCATGGGATCGACGATGACCGAACACATCGACGTCGCCACTCCGCAAGGGAGCGGGCCATTTCGACTCGAGCTCGCCATGGGTGCCGGACGCCTGAATCTCAACCCGGGAGCAGGGCAAAGGCTGGCGGAGGGCACCGTCGACTACAATGTCGAGGAGCTCAAGCCGATCGTGACGGTCACGGGAGATACCGTACGCATCGAGCAGCGCCCCGAAGCCTTTCGCTCGCTGCATGGCAACATCAAGAACGATTGGGATCTCAAGCTGGGTGACGCACCTATGGCATTCAGCCTCAAAATCGGCGCGGCCAAGGGGAGCATCGAGCTCGGTGGACTCGCGCTGACCGCTCTCTCGGTCTCGCAAGGGGCGACAGACTTCGACCTGGCCTTCACGCGTCCCAACAAACTGCACATGTCCGCGCTCTCGTTCCAGGCGGGTGCCGCAAAGAGCGATCTCTCGGGGCTGGCGAACGCCAACGCCGGGTCGATGGACTTTTCGGGCGGCGCTGGTGACCTGCGGCTCGATTTCTCTGGCGATCTGCAGCGGGACCTGCGAGTCAGCGTCAAGGCCGCGGCGGGAAACGTGGTGATCGACGTGCCGAAAGGCGTTGGGGCTCAAGCGAACCTGAGCAGCATCCTGTCGAACGTCAAGACGTCGGGTGGTTGGACCAGCAGCGGCGGGAAGTATCTGTTGCAGGGCAGCGGCCCGTCGATCTCGTTCGACCTCAAGCTGAGCGTTGGGCAGCTGAGTCTCCGTAGCGCCTGACTCGCGATTACGTGACACGAGCGAACCCCGACGAGCTGTCGCCGGGGTTCGCGTGTTCGACGGACCCTATCAGGAGCCTGAGAAGGTGTTGGGGTACTCCTCCCAGGTTCCGGTCCCCTGCCAGTAGAGGTCACCGTAGAAGACCCAGATGTCGTTCGGCGAGTCGATCTGGATCATGGTGCCGTAGTTGAAGCGCTGGTACGCGCCGGTCGATCCCTGCTCGGCTTCAGTTGCCCAGCCGAGGCGATCGCGCACTCCCGGGGTCTCTCGCCAGACCTTGCCGAATCCACGCACCGGCTGATAGAGGCCGTCCGGCGCCGTGATGTTGGGATCGTCAACAGGCTGGCCGTCGGCCCAGGTATCCTCGAAGCGGGCGAACGTGCCGTCCTTGTAGAGGACCAAGACCGAGTGGATCGGGTTGTAGACGTCCTGCACGTCGATCCAGATCATCATGCCGTTCTGGAACTGCTCGTAGGCGGTCTGGATGCCGTGTTCGCCGCCCTCATACGTTTCGGGGCAGCCGATCTTGCTGCGCAGTGCGTCGTTGTTGGTCCAGAGCTGACCGAAGCCCCGCACCGGGGTCGTGCTGCAGACCGTCTGGTACGACTGATAGCGCCATGCGTAGTAGTGCTGGCCAACGTTGCCCATTTCGACCTTGTACGGGTCGTCGTTGCGTGGCGTGTAGGTGAGGCAACGTCGTTCGAAGCACTGCACCATCACGTCGGTCTCGCTGCCGTTGACGGTAGCCTTGGTCCAGTACGGCTCAGTCAAGGGATAACCTGTGACGAAGACCCAATTGGCCGGGGTGACCAACGGCGAGATCTGCTGCGTCAGGAACGTCCAGAAGACGTCCGGTACGTTGTGCCCGACGGTCGTGTCGCCAGGGCCAGGGTAGCTGACGAAGGTGGCCTGATGGACGCTCGCGGCTGGGGCGAGGTTCTGCCCGACCGTGCCCGAGGCGTCCAGGGTTGCGGTGACTGCTTCACCGGTCTGGTCGCTGGCACCCGCCATCAGGCGGCCCAGCGTCTGATAGGTCGGCGTATTGTAGCTGTATGGGTCGCCCGCGACCGAGATGTTGGCCGGCAACGCGGTCGTGAAGACGTCCGGATCCTGGCCGATCTGCATCTTGCCGGTCATCATCTCGTAGACAAGGCGCCCGTTGGTGACGTGCCAAACGTCGTTTGGATCACTCGACGGGTCGTTGATCTCCATGCGGCTCTTGTCGAAGTAGGCGACAAGACGCTGATTGTCGCTGAGCGGTGCATAGGTGTAGGGCTCATACAAGATGTGGTCTGCTTGCGGACCCCAGAGCCACGAGCGATCTACGCTGCCGTTCGCGACGGGCCGATCGGTCCGTTCCCAGAGCGCGGTCATGGATGGGTCGAGTGCTGGATCGGCGGCCGACGCCACCGACGCGAGTGGACCAAGCGACGCGAGCAGCGTCAGCAGTCCGATGATGAGGATCGCTGTTCGTTTCATACTCCCCTTCACCCTTCAGGGTTTCAGTGCGGTTCGAGTCGAACTGGCGTCATCCGGATGCCTTCGTCATTCTGTCGGGCGATCGTTCCCCGAAAGTTCCAATCCCATCGGAACCGAACGGGAACCTTTGTGTGCCAACATGCGACGAGGGGCACGTCACGTCGTTGAATACACAGGAGTGTTGAGGTGATGAGCGTGATCGGGGAGAGTAGAGACGCGTGCGCATCTTGATCGTCGATGACGACCCGCGCATTCGGGCGGCGCTGATGGACCCGCTGCGTGCCAGCGGCTATGAAGTGCTGGACGCCGCCGACGGTGAGGACGCATTGCTCGCCATGGAATCGTGGCGCCCCGACCTCCTGATCCTGGATCTGAC
This sequence comes from uncultured Chloroflexia bacterium, assembly GCA_963815715.1. GTDB lineage: Bacteria > Chloroflexota > Chloroflexia > Thermomicrobiales > Thermomicrobiaceae > CALAGB01. The sequence goes on from CAWFHU010000007.1 coordinate 125,859, forward strand.
GCTCCCAGGCATGAGCGGATTTGATGTGTGCCGCGAGCTGCGCGGGTGGGAAGAGCTTTCGGGCCTGCCGCGCACGCCGGTCATCTTTTTGACCGTGCGCGACGACTTCGAGTCGGAGGAGACCGGCTTCGGCGCGGGTGGTGATGACTACGTCACCAAGCCGTTTTCCATTCCCGCGCTTTTGTCGCGGGTGCGACTGCGACTGCCACATACGCCGGAACGGGTCATCGATGGCTATTTGCGCCTCAACCTGACGACACGCGACGTCGCTCTACGGAATGGTGACTCATGGGAGGCCGTGCGGCTGCAGCCGTTGGAATACGCACTCCTCGAACGCCTCTATCTCAACGCCGGAATCTGGATCTCTCGGTCGGATCTGCTGGAGCAGGTCTTCGGCCGGGAGGACGAGGACACGAAAGCGGTCGAGAAATACGTGCACCTGCTGCGCCAGAAGCTAGAGCGAGACCCGAAGGAGCCTGCCTACATTCAGAGCATGCGCAACGTCGGCTACCGCTTCAAACCGCTCGATCGCACCGGCTGAACGAGGGCGATGCACGTGGATTGGCTCTGGAACAGCTGGGACATCACCATCCGCACCAACGGACTGTGGCTTGGCCTGGGCATCCTCCTCCTGGTCGTGCTGATCGCGGGAGCGCCGGTGGTCGTCAACACCGTCTGGTCCTGGCGCTATCTCCACGCGCGCCGGTCGACTTCTGCCTTCTCACGCCTGATCGACTCGCTTCCGGTCGGCGTCATGCTCGTCAATCCTGACAACGTCATCGTGAGCGCCAATCGCCGTGCCGAGGAGCTGTGGCCGGGTGTCGGGGCGGGCAAGATCGTTCCCGCGGATCTCAAGCGTCTGCAAGGTCCGAGCGACGGTTCAGCCAGCGCATTGCTGACTTCGCCGAGCGGAGTAAAGGTCATTGGCCGCGTGCACGATCTGTCCGTGCGTCGCGGACGCGAAACGCTCATCTCGCTAGAGGATGCCTCGCATATGCAGTCGGAATCGGATCTGACGACGTCCCTGCTGCGCCAGGTGACGCATGAGCTGAAGACGCCGCTCTCGGTCATTCGAGGTCACGCTTCCCGTTTCGCCGAGGCTGGCCCAACTGATCCATCCGAGGCCAGACGTGCCTGGGCCGTAGTCGACGATGAGGCTACCCGCCTGACCGCGTTGGTCGATCAGGCGTTGTTGATGGCTCGGCTCGAGACGCCAGACCCGCTTTTCGAACGCCGGCCGGTGAATCTACGGGCACTGTGCGAGGAAGCGGTGATCGACCTCTCTGAACGTGCGGCCATGTTGGACGCCGAATTGGAGTTCGAGGTCGATGAGGGCCGCTTCATGGTGGCGGGAGACCGCCCAGCCCTCCGTCAGGTGTTGCTCAACCTGCTCGACAATGCCTTGAAGTATGGCGGTTCCGGCGTGCGAGTGACGCTTGGCCTGGGTCGCGACGCTGCGGGAGAGATCCGCCTTTCGGTCAGCGACAGCGGACCAGGGATCAGCGAGGCCGATCTGCCGTTCGTCTTTGAGAAGGGGTTCAGAGGTGGCCACGTGCGGGGCAGTCGTGTCGGCAGCGGTCTGGGGCTGGCGCTTGTCCGTTCCATCGTCGGTTGGCACGGTGGCACTGTGAGCGTCGAGAGCAGTCCCACCGCCGGGGCGTCGGTAGTCGTTCTTCTTCCGGACGGGTCGGAACAGTAGTGAACCGCTTTAGCCGGGCGCGCCCGTTGCTGCCAATGATGTGGTTGCTGGGCGCGCTGCTGCTCGCGGCGTGCAGCGTGTCGATTCATGCGGTTCCGACCGCGATGCCGGCTGCCTCAAGCCCGACGAGCTCTCCAAGCCCCGACCCATCGGTGGCAAGCCAGACGGCCAGTCCGACAGCCATTCTGTTCCCAACAACGACTCCGACCTCATCCGCGATCCCAGCCAGGATGGAAACTCCAATTCCTCCAGCTCCAACCCCGACGCCTCGGCCGACGTCGCCTCCCGTCACACAGGGATTACAGCCGACGCCGCCTGCACCCACGGCGACTCCAACGCCTGCGGAGCCAACCCCAACCGAGGCGCCCACCCCGAGCGGCCCGCCTCAGTGCGCCAACGTCCCGGTACGTGGCTTCGGTCTGCTCTGGACAGATGAGCCGGGAGTGGCTCAATCGGTTGACTGCCCCAAAGCGTCGGAGATTGGCGTTGCGGCGAAGATTCAGTCATTCGCGAACGGGATGATGGTCTGGCTCGATATGACTTCCGCTGGAGTCGACTCCTCCGACTGGGTATTGACCTTGATCGGATCGAGCGCGACGCGTTACCGCGTGCCACAGGACGTGCCCACCTGGGTGGACGGAGCGGAAGAACCGAGCGGCGCATTCGCTTGGGTTTGGCAGAACGTCTACACCGTGCAACAGGCGTTAGGCGATCCAACCGGGGCTTGGTACGCGACGGACGGAGCGCTGCAGCGTTTCGACGACGGCACGATGATCTGGCTTAAAGATGTGCCGGACGCTGAAACACCGATGGTCTACGTGATCGGCGTCGATCTGACGCAGGCCTCCAGTGGATCGTTCCAGCGCTACGCCGACCACAGTGGACAGTGAAGCGACCGTCAAACGGCCGTCTGGCTAATTCCCCTCGCGGATGGTGATGTTGCCGTTGCTCGACTGAATATCGAGCCGCATGCTGACGGCGCCGTTGGCGGCAGCGGCGTTCACGAAGACTCCTGCACCCTTGTTTGTGAGCTCCGATGCGTCGACGAAGCCGGAGTCGGTGTTGGCGCTGATGCGCACCCCGATACCTTTGGGGATGGTCACTACGATCGTGCCGGAGTCGGTCTTCAGCGTGCCCGTGACGTGTCCCGACCAGTGGCCGTTGAGGTCGGCCGTGACGTCGCCGCTGGAGGAGTCGACGTTGATCGTCGCTGGAGCACGATATTCGCCGTCCAGCGTCAGGTGGAGGTCGCCGCTGGCCGAGCGGAGCGACACGCCGTTGAGCTGATCCTGCGCTCCATTGAGGCTTACCGTGGCTTCACCGCTATCGCTGCTGACGTCGAGCTTGTCGACGGTTAGCGTATCCAGACTCAGATTCTCCTGGGCGCTTTTGCTGGTAACGGTCAGATCGACAGGGATGTCGTCGTTTAGATTGACGATCCAGTGATTGGTAGTCGGTCCAAAGTTGAATCCGCCCGATTTCGCCGCCTGCGTGACGGACAGGTTCGCGGTCGAGCTAGTCATCTTGAAATCGGTATACGGAATCCGTTTGTCGTTTGTGGTGAATTTGGTATTGACTAGTCCGTCCGCACCGCCATTGACGTCCACCTGACCATCGCTGATCTCGAGCGACGCAACCAGACTCTGCGCGTTGTTCTTGTCGATCGAGTGGGAGACGGTCTCCACATTTCCAAGGCGGGAACAAGCGGCACTGGAGATGAAAAGCGCGCTGAGCATGACTGCTCTGAGCAGCGCTCTTGACGAACGACCTCGCAACGACGAATTCCTCTCCATGCTGAAGCCGGCGAACGCCAGCGCCACATTCTAGGGTATCGCGTTTGCTGGGTGCGTCGCGAGTGATTGGTCGCGGTATTCTGGGCGAGATATCGCCTATGGCTCCAACTCCTGAAAGGACGCGACGATGACGCAGCGCCGAACCTTCGAACTTGGACGCATGACCTGGAAAGAGATCGAGCAGATTCTGGCGCAAAACCCGGTGCTGCTGCTCCCGATCGGGACGGTGGAGGAGCACGGCCCGCATCTGCCGGTCAACGCCGACAACATGGCGGCCGATTTCGTTGCTCGGCGCGCGGCTGAGGCCACCGGCGCCTATCTGGTTCCGCCGATCAACTACGGCTATTCACCCATGTGTCGCGATTTCCCGGGCACCGTCTCGATCCGTCCGGAGACGCTGACCGCCGTCGTGCGCGACGTCTGTCAGGCGCTGGTGCGTCAGGGCTTCCGCCGCTTCATCTTCGTCAACAATCACGGTGGCAATCAGCCTTCGTGCGAGCTGGTGGCCCGGGAGCTGAAAGCGGAGCACGGGCTCATCATCGGCAACATCTATCCCTGGACGATCGGCTACGGGGTAATGCGTGACGCGTACGAAGACGCGGCAGCGGTCTACGGTCACGGAGGCGAGCCCGAGACGTCAGCGATGATGGCGATGTATCCAGAGGACGTGGTGACGGAGTTGATGGCCGGCCGTGACCCGGTGACGTCGGGCCCGTTCAAGCCGCGGCGCGACAACCTCATTGAAATCCCAGGCCAGTCACTCGGCGGCACCGTTTTTCTGGATTACAGCGACCTCTTCCCCAATGGCACGACCGGAGATCCGACGGCAGCCAGCGCCGAATTGGGCCGCCTCTGGATCGAGCGGGTCGTTTCCTTTGCTGTCGACTTCGTCAAGCACTACGACAACGCCACGGCGTCCGCGAGCTGGGCCCGCCGTCCGGGCGATCCGCCAGTCCGGGAGGCCGACTGACGTCACCTACTCCGCCTCTTCGTCGATGGTGCGTGCCAGCCGTTCGAGGAAGAGGATGGCTGGCTCGGTCGCCAGGTCGTAGCCCGTTTTGAGGGCGAACGACTGTGCCAGCTTCGCGCCGATGCGGTCGGCGGATTCCTTGGAGAGCTTGTCGCGACGATGCAGATACTCGCGCAAGATGCGGCGATCTTCCGACGTGAGATGACGCGCATTGCGGATCGCGGGACGAGTCGGATCGCCGATCGGCGTTGACGTGCTTGGGAGAATTCGCGTTGAGGCGTCCAGCGAATCGAGCTTCACGCTCTTCTGCTCCTTGACCACGATGGTGTGGGCCGCGAAGTCCCCCAAACGTCGGGACTTCCGGTCGATAAACATCACGATCACGCCGATCATATAGTAGAAGGGAAGAAAATCGATCAGGCGGATGACGTTGCGGATCATCGAAGCGGAGAAGGTCAGCGGGCGCCCGCCTTCGCGGATCACCCGAATGCCAATCCAGCGTTTGCCAGGCGTTTGGCCGTGCCAGAAGGCTTCGAAGAAGACGTAGTAGCAGCCAATCATGGCCAGACCAACCAGCGACATGCTGGCGATGATTATGGGAACGAGATTGTCGCCAACGTCGCGATGGGCGAGCCCGTGCAGGATCAAGCGGATCAACACCGTCACGCCGATCGATCCTGGGATGGTCACGATCGACATCACGATGCTGACGATGATGGCGTCGATCATGGCGGCCAGCCCACGCGATCCGAGTCCGGCAATTACGTAGGAGACGTCGATCTGCTCCGGGGTTTCGAAGTGGTAGTCATCGGTAAGTTGAAGAGGCTGTAATGTCATTGTCGGTTTCCTCGGATCCTCGCGCATTCATTCGCGATCGACGGGAACGTTGGCAGCAGATGGAAACGCTGCTGTCGCGAGCACGCGGCCGGCGCAAGCGGCGCCTGGTGGCGAGCGACATCGAATCGCTGGGTCGACTCTACCGGCAGATAACGTCCGATCTGGCCATCGCGCGACGCGACTTCCCCAACGAGCAGGTGCGGCAGTATCTGGAACAGCTCGTCGGCCGAGCGCACCCGATCGTCTATCAGCATGAATCTCGACAGTGGCGCACGTTCCGACGCTTCTTCACCCATCGTTTCCCGCGGGCTTTTCGCGAGGCCGGTCCCTACACCCTCGCCGCCTTTCGCGATTATGCTCATCCCCTTCGCCCTGACACTGGTCCTTACCTTGATCGACCCAACCGTCGGGCGTGAGATCCTGCCTGCTGGAGCCTTGGTCGACAAGATCGAGCAGGGTCAGAGCTGGATGCAGATCTCGCGCGGAGATCGTGGACTGGCGGCGTCCTTCATCATGAGCAACAACATTCGCGTGGCGTTCTTCGCGTTCGCGGGTGGCATCCTCTTCGGTGTCGGCACGGTGCTGGCCCTGGTCTCGAACGGCCTGATCCTCGGGGCCACGACCGGCCTGGCGATTCAGCACGGTCTCGGCGGCGCGCTCATCAGCTTCGTTTCGCCCCATGGCGGCATCGAGATGACCGTCATCTTCATGGCGGGAGGAACCGGGTTGCGTGTTGGGCTTGCTCTCCTCAATCCCGGTCTCCTGACGCGCCGCGAGGCGCTGAGCAAAGCGGCCAACATCGCTATCACGCTGATCTTTGGTAGCGTCCCTCTGCTGATGATCGCGGGAACCATCGAAGGTTTCGTCTCGCCAAGCGGAATTCCAAATGTCGCCAAGTTCGCTGTCGGGGCCGTCGCGCTGGTCTGCCTCTACACCTACCTGCTGCGCTCCGGGCGGGATGCCAGCGAGGATGACAATCCCGTTTTCAATACCAGGCTTGTTCCTTAGATCGAATTGAGCTGTTGCGGATTTGCGATCAACGGTTTGTAGGGGAGCACCTTGTGTGCTCCCGGCGTCGAGCGTTTGGGAGTTGCGGGAGCACACAAGGAGGCTGTCCCAAAAGGATGCGCAGACGGGAACGGCGCACCTGTGCGGCGGCGGCGAAACCACCGCTCCGCCCCGGCGTGCCGGTTTGGTCAGCAGCGCGGCCTCATGGAAGGGCAACGTCCCACGCCCCGGAGCCTAGTGGTCGTCCTCCAACCCCCGGTCCGTGACGCCACGCCCGCCACAATGTCCGCAGATTGAATCCCGTCGCCAGCAACGCCCACTCGACCTGCACCTTGGCCAGTCCGCGGGTGTGGAACCGCCGTCCGCCCAACCGCTCTTTCAGGATGCCGAAGACCGGTTCAATCAGCGTCTGGCGTTCTCGTCGCAGCGCCTCCGCTTCAGCCGTCGCCATCCAGATCCGATGAGCCCGTAATGCCTGATCCTGCGGACCAATCTCCAGCGTCCGGCCATGCCGGTAATCCTTTGTGCACGTCCCGAAGAGCGGACACGTCCGACACACCCGCGGCTCGACCATGACATAGCGCTGCACCGTCGGACGGTCTTTCCGCTGAATCGTCCCCTGGCGGCGCAACGGCTGCCCCTGCGGGCAGGTGTAGCGATCCGTCTCGGCCTCATAGGCGAACTGATCCTTGTGGGTGGGATCCTGGAGGCGGTCTCCCTGGGCTTCCGGCATCACCACCACCTGACCGCGTGCGGCACAGGCTTCCAGGTCCGGTCCGCCGTGGTAGCCCCCATCCGCCAGCAGCACCTCCGGGACCTGACCCAGCGTCGCCACCGCCGCATCCCGCACCGGCAGCAACTGCCCCGCGTCATGCTCCGCCGTGACCACGTCCACCGCCACGATGACCCGTCCCCGCGGGTGATCCACGCCCGGTGGGGTGGCCACCACCGCCGCCTGCGCGTTGTACCCCGCGACCCAGCCCTGACGCGTCGGCAGGAGCCGGGCATCGGCATCCACCGGGTTCGCCTGCTTCGGCCCGTCCACCGCTTCGACCACCTTCCGGGCCGCCGTGACCCGGTCCTGCAGGGCGCGGGCCTGGCGCACGTCCGGGGGCAACCGTGGCGCGGCGGTGGCACCCTCGGCGTCCAGCTGGGCCGTCAACTCGGCACTCCGCGCCGCGGCCTGCCCCTCGAGCGCCGCCAACGCCTCGGCATCCTGCATCCCGGCCCGGGCCACGTTCCCCGCCACCTTGGTCCCATCCACCGCCATGAGCGCCAGATCGACCAGCCCTGCTTTCCAGGCGGTCTTGACCGTCAGCTGGAACAGCTGGGGAAGGTGACTCCGATGCCCATCGTAGAAGCGCCAGAGGGTGTTGTGATCCGGCAGCTGGTTCCCCGTCAGCCAGCGGAAGGGGAGCTGGTCCCGGCAGGCCGCTTCCAACGCCCGAACCGAGCGCACGTTGCTCATGAACCCGGCCAGCCAAACGCTCAGCAGCATCTCCGGATGATAGGCGGGAGCCCCGGTCCAGGCCCCCGTGGACGCCACCTCCAACGGCGCCCAGTCCGCCGCCGTCAGCCCGTCCACAAAGGCGGCCACAAACCGCACCGCATGATCCGCTGGCACCCAGTCATCCAACGATGGCGGGAGCAGGTACGATTGGTCACGGCTGAACGCACGACGGGGCATCCGGGACCTCCTTGGCGAAACCACTGACATGCCCCCAGTATCGCCGATCCCACCACTTCTGAGACAGACTCCAAGGTGCTCCCCTACAAGACACACTGGAACCCACCCATAACTCATAGCCGCGCCCGCGCCTTCGTTTCGAGATAGTGGTTGATCACCGCGGGCGAGAGTGACTCGGGTGTCCCCTCGATCGTGGCGACGCCGAAACGTGCCAGCGTCTCTACCAGCGCATGCCGCTCATCGATCAACCTCTGCGCCACCACCTTCTCATAGGCACCCATCGAGTCTTCCGGCAACTGCCGGCTCATGTTTTCGAGATCTGGATCGCTCAAGCTGGCGCAGACGACCAGATGGCGGCGCGACAACAGCTGCAGGCTCGGGATGATGGTCGATGCGTCGGTTTCGGCGGCCAGATCGGTGAAGAAGATGACCAACGAGCGACGTTGATGCCTGCTGGCCAGGAACGAGACGGTACGACGCAGATCGGACTCGACCGGTTGTGCCTCGACGCCGTGCAACGCGTCGAGCAACAGCTGAAACTGCCGCGCGCCTCGCGCCGGAGGGACGAAGGCTCGCACGCGATCGTCGCAGGAGAGCGCCCCGACCCGGTCCCCCATCTTGGAGGCCACGTAGGCTAGCAGCAAGGCCGAATTGAGCGCGTGATCGAGCTTGTTGAGCTCTCCGACCGGCGCCCCCATCATGCGACCGGTGTCGATCATCAACAGCAGATTCTGGCTGCGCTCGGTCTCGTATTCGACGGTGACGGGATGGAGTCGGCGGGCGGTCGCTTTCCAGTTGATGCGCCGGTACTCGTCATCCGGCTGATAGTCGCGCAGGCGCTCGAACTCGTTGCCGCGGCCGAGATAGCGCGTGCGATGCACGCCGACTTCAGCCAGTCGTCCCTGCTGCGCCATGAGGTCGTAACGCTGGATGGCGCGCAGGTTCGGGTAGACGCGCACGTCTTCACTCAACGGGAACTTGGTCTGCCTCACGAAGAGCTTCAGCGGAGTCTCAAGGCGGATCCAAACGTCTCCGAATTGATAGTTGCCGCGCCGCACCGGCGTCAGCTCGTAGGTCGCTTGCCACTCTCCGCCGGGCCTGATCGTGCCCTCGATGACGGGCTGACCGCCGGGAATCTCGGGCGGCGTCTCATCGCGCAGCCACAAATTCCACGGTGTTGAGTCTGGCGTGCCGGCCGACTTGGCTCGCACCGTCACCGTGACGGAGTTCGTCCCGCCCAGCGAGAATCGCGAGTCGTGATGCCGCTCCGCGCTGAGATGCTGCCGCTGCCGTGCGCACCGCAAGTCATAGACGCAGAGGAGCGCCAGCAGCAGGAGATAGACCGGCGCGAGCACGGCGATACTCCCAGCCACGGAGCTTAACGCCCATATCGGGGCCGCGAGCAACAGCAGGACCAGCAAGCGCCAGGTTGGGATCGGCATCTAGCGCGGCACCTCGAGTGAGGACAGAATCCCGTCGATCACCATATCGGCTGACATTCCTTCGAGCTCAACCTCCGGCCTGAGCACGACGCGATGTCGCAGCGTCGGTCGGGCCAGGCGTTTGACGTCGTCGGGCAAGACGAAGTCGCGGCCATCCAGAGCGGCGACCACTTTCGCGCCGAGCAGCAAGGCGATCGCCGCGCGCGGGCTCGCTCCAAGCCGGATGTCCCGTGAGTCACGCGTCTCACGCACGATCGAGGTGATGTAGCTCATGATTCCCGGATCGACCGCCACCGCCTGGCATTCTCGCCGCAATGCACCGACGTCTGCCGGGCCGAGGATCGGTTGCAAACCAAGCTGATCGAGCGCCTTGGCGTCGAACCCCGCGTGGTAGCGACGCAGGATCTCCTCTTCATCCTCAACAGGACCGTAATCGACCAGCACCTTGAAGAGGAAGCGGTCGATCTGTGCCTCGGGCAACGGGTAGGTCCCCTCGTACTCGATCGGGTTCTGCGTGGCGATGGTGATGAAGGGCTCCGGCAGGACGTAGCGCGTGCCGTCGAGCGTGACCTGACGCTCCTCCATGGCCTCCAGCAATGCAGCCTGGGTTTTGGCCGGGGCGCGGTTGATCTCATCCGCCAGCAGGAAGTTGGTGAAGATCGGACCCTTCTTCAGGTGGAACTGGCTGCTGCTTAGGTCGAAGACACTGGTTCCTAATATGTCGGAGGGCATCAGATCCGGCGTGAACTGGACGCGCGTGAATTGCGCCTGGAGAAGTAACGAGAGGGTCTTGGCCATCAGCGTCTTGGCCGTGCCCGGCACGCCTTCGATCAGGACGTGCCCGCCTGCCAGCAGCGCCACGAGGAGGAGTTCGATGGTCTCCTCCTGCCCCACCACGGCACGGCCCGCTTCGGCCAACAGTCGGTCTCGCATGTCTCTGGTTGCGGTCATTATCCTGTCTTTCTGATGGCTCGGCAGGGCCGGTCCGATGAATGGTTGCCGTCGGCGCGCCTGACGGAGCCGGTGGCTCGATGAGCTTTGCCAGGATCTGGTCGGCCTCACGCATGAGGACGATCATGCGGTTGTCGCTGGGTGGACTTGGCGCCTCCAGTTCCTTCAATGGTCCAGCGAGTGCCGCGGCGTCCGCGTTGCGCAACGTGATCTGATCGACGAACTCGTCCGTCGGGAGGCTCGAGCGGACGCGGAATCTCGTCCCCAGCGCGCGTTTGAGCTGATAAACGTAGTGATCGCGCAGCCACTCCCGCTGATCCCGCTGCTGTAGGAGCGACGCCAGCGTCTGAGCGTACTCGGCGCGGGCTCGCTTGGCGGCACGGGCCACCGGGCGAATGGCGGCACCGAAGCGGCGACCTGCCAGCGCGATGAACGTGAAGAGGAGGATGGCGATGAAGATGATCGCCTGTCCCCAGGGTTGGGTAATAAGCTGACGGGTGAAGGTCCCCTGCTCGGTGTATCCGTGATGGTATTCGTCGATCACGACCGTGCTCCCCGTCGGAGCGCGGTTCAGCAGATTGAGGACGAAGTCGCGGGACCCAGCCTGCGTCAGACCGGTGTTGCTGAAAAGATCGCCCGTCGAAAAGGCGTAGACCGACCCGTTTCCCAACGTCCGGGTGGCGCCCACGATCTCGTCCGTCTCGAAGTCGTTCAGCACCGGCACCCACGCCGGATTGCGAAGCTTGAGCGACCCGTAGGTGTAGATGGTCGACGGGTCGACCGGTGGCTGATCGAAACTCGGATCGACCAGCTGAACGTCGGAGAGTCGGCGCAGCCCTGGCAACACCGATAGCCCCAGCTGCTGCAGCAGGTCGTTCTCTTCGTCGTCGGCGACGATCAGCGTGCCGCCCTGCTTCACCCAATCGGTGATGGCGGAGACCTGTGCGCTCGTTGGATCAAGCGTCGGGAAGAGCATCAGGAGCAGGCTGTCATGCGAATCGATTTCGAACGGCCGGTACTCCATGGTGCTGGACGTGTATCCCAGACTGTTCAACCAGAGCGCGAATGCTCGGGTTCCCTCTGGCGAGCTTGAGTGAACGTTGTAGGTTGGATTCGACTCGATCTGCTGCGATGCACTCTTGGGCTGAGAAGCGATGCCCGCAATCACGGCGGCGGCGATCAGCAGGATGGCGAGCAGCGTGATTCCAGACAGGCGTCCACGTGGGATAGAACGCATCACGAACCCTCCCAGGCCCATTCAGAGAGCCGGGCGAATTCGCGGTACTCCTCTAAAGTGCACAGATCGGTTCCATACCAGTAGCGATCGATGCGCTCCACCAGCGGCGCGAGTCGCTGAGAGAGGGTCGCGCCATCGTGACCAGCCGCCGAGCGCAGCACCTCGCGGTTGGTGAGGGTGCGCTCGAAGCGTAGGAGTCCGCGCTCGTCGAGCCGCACCAGAGCTGCCAGGTATAACGTGCGTACGGCGAGTCGATAGGAGCTATCCCGCGCCAATTCGTCAGCTTCGTGACGCAGCTCGGCGGCCGTCAGCACGGCTGGTGCTGCTTCACCGGCGTAGCGGGCAATTCGAGGCCCGAACAACCGGCGAATAGCCCGTACCGGTCCGACCACCATCGTCACCACGACCAGGATCCCCAAGATCACCAAAGCGACAAGTCCGATAGTGCGCCAGGGGGCCACGCCACCGAGCGAACGCCGGATGACATGGACGATCGGGCCGAGGATTGGCCAGACGATTGCACGGACGTGAGCACCAATCCAGCCAAAGATGCTCGAATGACTCTTGCCGTCGTGGGATTGAAATTCGGAGCGCTTCAAGATCGAATCGAGCTGCGCTTGTGCCGCCGAGATCTGGTCGGAGCTCGTCGACGCTGAATCCGCTCGATCAAACTGCGCCAGCATCGTTGCCAAGGATGTTTCAGCCTGATCGACCTGCGGTGGCGTGGCCTTCAGCCACGAGACGATCGCCGACAGAACGACCTGAACCGTGGATTGGTCCGAAATCGACACCCGATCGATCGACTCCAGGCGTTGGGCCACGTCCGGCGCCGACTGCGGGTTGCTCTGCAGGCTGGTCAGTGAGTCTTGCAGCAACTGTCGGTAGCTGCCCACGGTCATCGTGTCGGCCCTGGCCGCGCTGGGCGCCAGGACAACCCAAAGGAGAAGCAGCATGAAGCCGAGCGAGCGTACTCGAGCTCGGCGACTGCCAACGCCTACGACCTCCGGTCGTGATCCGCCCATGCGCCCGCTACGAATGATAGGAGGCGGTTTGCGCGTCGATGCGGGACTGATCCGCCATAAGCTCGAGATCCAGCCCTTCCTTTCGGGCACGCAGGTCGTAGTAGAGGAGCAAACAGGCGAGGTAGATAATTGGACCGGTCACGATCGTGCCGATTGTGTCGAAGATGGTCGACATCGTGATGGCGCTTGCGCTCGCGGTGGACGTGCTACCCAGGAACTGAACTGGCATGTTCAGCAGCACACTCGGGATCGCGAAGATGAACTGGACCAGGATGACGATGAGCCCCACGAGGAACGTCACGCCGAGCACCCGCCACCAGTTGCCTTTCACCAGCTCGCGACTGCGCTGGAGTGATGCGAATGCCCCCTCGTTCTCAATGACGGCCACGTAGACCGCCAGGGCCCAGGCGATCCCGAGGTAGACCGCCACGGGAATTCCGATGATCGTGATGCAAATCAGCACAAGCGCGACAAAGAGGAGCAAAGACACCCGTATGACGGCCGCATAGCGCTCCATGCCGCCGAAATAGGCTTCCGTCACGCTCGTCTTGCGTCCTAGTCGAATCTCAGACGCCGCATGGATGACCGCGGTCAGCACCGCCAGGTCGGCGAGATAGCGCAGCAGGATCACGACCAGCGACATGAAGCTGACGCCCACGATCCCATCCGTCGTCGACTGCCGCTGCACCGCGATCTGCTGCAGGATATTGATGACGGCCAGCGGGACCACCAGCACCGCGGTGATGGATATGAACAGCAAGAAGTTCCGCCGATACATCTGGAAGGTTTCGTCGACAAGGTCGGAAACGCTCAGTGGTCGGAATGGGGCGATTGTGGGTTCCACCAGAAGGTCCTCTCGGTGTCGCGCGAGTCTCGATCGTTGCAATATGCGACGCGGCCACGTTCACGCGAGATGACGAGGAACTCAATCGCCAGTGAGGTGAATCCGTGACCGAGGCGTGATCATTGTGTCCATTCTAGGATCGGGTGCTGTTGTCAATAATAGCCAGAATGTCCCGACGCTGCACGAACGATGCGGGCGATTCGACCGTACGAGCGCCAGGACGTTCTGCCGTGTGACGTCCGTGTTGCAATGGCGACTCAATTCGACGACGTGTCGACGAATCGACACGAGATTGACACAAGATCGCGGACGCGCGCGACACATTTTGGGCGCGCGGTGCGGCAGGATGTTTCCATGACATCGATCCGGCAGGCGGACAGACGCCGACGGATTGTATGAAACTCGACAACATGAAGGACAGACACGACATCATTCAACTTGCCCAAACCAGCATCCGTGTCGCTGCCGTGACCATGAGTTGTACGGGTCGGGATTGTGGACGGTCACCATCGGAGGTACACGATGAGGTTTCGATTTCATAGCCGCACACACGTCGCGAACGATGTTCGCGATCTGATCGAGTCGGAAGCGGCAACGCTCGACAAGCGACTGGCTCATGTCGAAGAGGATCTCAAGCTGCTCGACATCAGTTTCGAGCATCACGTTCGAGACGATTCCTATACCGCTCATCTCGTGCTGCACGTCATGAGTCAGTCACTGCCTGCCAGCGCGACCGCGTCGCGACAGGCTGTGGCGGCGCGTAGCGCCTTCGCCGAGCTCGAGAAGCAGCTCGACGTCTTCATCGCCAAACTCAAGCACGAGCCCGAGATTCGCGATGAGCAACGCAAACCAGCCTGGGTGCCGGAGCCGTCTCTCCCTATCGACTGAATTCCACGATCCTCTTGCTCATGGCCGGATAGATCTCCTGTCCGGCCGTCCCGTTCCATCCGTTCCAAAGATCGACATGATTTCGCAATGACGCCCGCGCAATTGCAACGACGCCCTGACGTGCTCGGATGTATCACCATAGCGGAGGCCGCGATCAGACGGGCCTAGGTCCTTCGCTGGGATTCGTCAGCGTGGCACGTGCGGAAAGGTGGACCGCAATGCGGACGGTTCTCAGGTTCGTATCAATCTTGTTGCTGACGTTCGGTCTTGCCGCGACTCAGGCCGCTCCCTCAACGGCTGCCGGGATCCCGGCAGTCTCTCCCTCGACACCGGGCCTGGTCGTCTCGATGGCAAAGACCAATGGCGACGTGGTGGTCTGGGCCGAAGAGGCTGGGGCGGACCCGCTCAACTCGGATGTGCTCGGCGCGCATCTTTCTGACGGCAAGGTCTTCACCATCGCGGGCGGTATCGACAATCAGACCAATCCGAAAATCGACGGGTCAATCGTGATCTGGTCGGACTTGAACACAAACTGTCCTCCGTGCGACGAGCTGCATGGTCGGGACCTCAATGGCGGCTCGGAGTTCACCATCGCATCTCCGATACAGAGCCTCTCGTTCGATGACATCTTCGGCGACACAGTCATCTGGGTCTCGGCCAACCAGATCTGGGCGCGAAACATCGTCACGATGGCCGATCCCGTGCTTGTCGCTTCGGGCGAGGCTGGATGGGGTGTCGGGCCAATCGCCCTCTCTGGCGATACGGTCGTCTGGGCGGAGCAGACCGCGAAACCAGATCGAACCTATCCGTGGCAGATCAAAGAAGCGCAGATAGGCGGTTCCGGAGTGTGGACGATCGACAATGGCACGGCCAGGGCCGGTGCCGGGATCGGACTTGAGGTCTCGGGAAACACACTCGTCTACACAGTTGGCGGAGTCAGCGATCCCATCTACGGCCAGCTGTACGCGGTCTCACTGGACACGGGTTTCAGCACGCTGATCACCGAGGACGCGGCGTTCGCGACGACCGACGGCCGCTACGTCATATGGCAGACCCATAACGGACCGGATGCTCCGCCAGAGTTGCTGGGCTACGATCTGCAGACCAGCAGTCAATTCAGGCTGCCAACGCCTGCCATGTCCAACGGTCTGCCGGACCTCAAAAATGGTGCGCTCGTCTGGACGACGTCCGCGCGGTCAGACCTGATGGTGGCGTCCGAGAACGACGTGGAAGCGGCATATCTGTGGCAGGTGTTGCCGTCCGGCCCACGTCCCGATCTGAACCTGACCAGCCCGAACTGGGTTTACTTCCCCGAGACGAGCCACTACCTCAGCTTCGGCTTCAAGAACTTCTGGCAGCGGTCAGGCAGTCTCCCGGTCTTCGGCTATCCGATGACCGAAGAGTACTCAGAGCTGAATGTCGATTTGAACCAGATGATGACGGTCCAGTACACGGAGCGACAGCGCTTCGAGTACCATCCGGATCTTTCTGGAACGCCGTATGAGACCTCTCTCGGGCGCCTCGGCGCCGAAGATGCCGCGCGGCGCGATCTGCTTGAGACCCCGCCATTCCAGACCTTGTCAGGTGGGACGACCAGCGACGCCAACTGCCAGTTCTTCGCGGTGACGGGACATAGCGTCTGCTTCGGCTTCAAAGATTACTGGTCCACACACGGGCTCGATTTCGGGGATCCCGGCATTTCCTATCGGGAGAGTCTGGCCCTGTTCGGCTATCCAATATCGGAGGAGTTCACCGATCCGGAGACTGGGTACGTGACGCAGTACTTCGAGCGTGCCGTCTTCGAGTATCACCCGAACAACCCAGAACCGTATAAGGTGCTGCTGAAGCGACTCGGCGCCGACGTCCTGGAACAACGAGGCTGGTGACGCCGTCGGCCGGTCGTGCGATTCACGACCGGCCATTTCCCGCCCTGGGCACGTGACCACAGCAGTTTCGTCAGCTGAGTGGCATTTAACGCACTGTTGTCATTTTGTCATCTTGAGCGATGGTCCTCGCTCCCTGGCAGGGAGAGAGTCAGTGAGTGGGTGGCAGCGGAGTCGAAAGATCTCTCCGTTCGTTGACGTCGGAATTCGGTGATACTGGTGGGAGATCCTTCGACGGCGACCCTCCGATCCCTCTCCTGACTCCCCCTTCACCGGAGGGGGAGACCCATCAGGATGATACAGAGGCGTCGGCCATCCTTCGGATGAGACATCCTCTTTGGTCGACCGCTCACGCCCGCCCAAGCTCGCGTAGCACCGGCTCGAACGCGCGGATCGTCTCGACGGTGTTCGGCAGCAGGTACAGCTGCAGATGCGTGACGTTCTCGGCCGCGAATGCGCGGATGGTCGCGGCGATCTCCGCGGGCGAGCCACTGACCGGCGTCGCCATCGCCGCGGCCCATACTGGCGGGAATCTCGCTGTTGCCCAGCACGTCGACCATGATCGAGACAGTGCGCTCGAGCGTTGCAGGATCGCGTCCGACGTCGGCGCAGGCGGCATCGACGGCGGCGTTGAGCGCTGGAACGCGCTCGGGCGAGCTGTCGGTCATGGCCAGCCAGACGTTCCACTGGTCGGCATAGCGCGCGGTCAGCCGCAGCATCTTCTCGCCCGTAGTGCCGAGCATGAGCGGGATGCCGTTCCCGCGCGGTCCGCGCGGCCGCAGCTCGCAGTCACGTGCCGAGTAGTAGGTCCCCTCGAAGTCGATGTGCCCTTCACGCAACAGCCCATGGATGATCTGTAGTGCCTCCGCGAAACGGGAGTAGCGGTGGTCGAACGGGAATCCGAAGGCGCGGTATTCCGGCTCGTGCCAACCAGCACCCAGGGCCAGGATGAGGCGACCATCGGACATTTCGTCGACCGTGTCGGCGATCTTGGCCAGCAGCGCCGGATTGCGATAGCCGGTGCAGCTGACCAATGGCGCCAGCTCGACGCGATTCGTCACGGCAGCCAGACCGGCGAGGATCGACCAGCATTCACGTACGCCCTGCGGCGGTTCGACGGTGGCCCCCTCCATGTAGAGGAGGTGGTCGACGAACCAGAGTGAATCGAAGTCCATGGCTTCGGCGGTCTGGGCCATGGAGACGTAATCGGACCAGCGAGCGGTCCGACCACCCATGTCGTTCTCCCCCTCAGGTAGGACCAAACCAATCTTCATGTTAGTCAGAGCAGTCATGTTCGCGCCTCCACTCCCTCAATCGACGGCGATTTGAATGTAGGGGAGGGACCTGTGCCCTCCCGTGAATGTGAGACGAAAAATACTAGCAAAACGGCAAACAATTGCGATGACACGCATATCTACCACGAATTTACGCGCGTTGTTGAACACATCCGCAATTTCGCGCTCGCGGGAGGGCACAGGTCCCTCCCCTACGTTGCGATTCGACAGCTTGTTCCGGACAACGAACACGGCAGCGCTCGCACCAAGTTCAGGAACGCCTCACTCCACTACCGGCGGGCGGCGCTGACCGACTTTGGTCGCCTGTTCGAAGGCGTAGGCCAGCTGCAGCACCTCGAAGTCGTGATTGTGTCGACCGACGATCTGCACGCCGACCGGAAGCCCTTCGGGCGTGAACCCGCACGGCACCGAGATGGCCGGCAAGCCGGTGGCGCTGATGTAATAGGCCGAGCGCATCCAGGCGATGTAGTTCTCCATCGCCACGCCATTGATCTCCGTCGGATAGGGCTGCGTGACGTCGAAAGGCGGCACCTGGTTCACCGGGCAGATGAGGTACTCGTACGTCTCTAGGAACGTCCGCATCCGTTCGTAAAGCATGCCGCGCTTCACCTCGGCGTGGCCGACGTCCAACCCGGAGAGCTTCAAACCCTCCTCGGTGTTCCAGATGACCGTGTCCTTGAGCAGATCCCGATGGTCGCGGATGTCCGCCTCATGCCCTACCGCGAAGCTCCAGGCGCGCAGCGTCAGAAAAATCTCGTCGGCGTCACTGAAATCCGGCGTGGCTTCGTCCAGTTCGCAGCCGAGATCGGCGAAGACGTGCCGCTGGCTCTCCAGGACGTTGGTGACGCGCGGGTCGACCGGCAAGTCCGCCGAGATCCGGACTCCAGGCCACACGCACGCCTCGGAAATCACGGTCCAGCGGCCGAAGGAACATCTCGCCAGGCTGCTCGATGGCGATGGGCGAGCGTGGATCGGGTCCGGCGATGGCGGAGAGCATCAGCGCCACGTCGGCGACGTTGCGCGCCAGCGGTCCAACGACGCTGAGCGGCCACCAGGGCAGACCTGATGGCCAGTTCGGCACGCGACCCGGCGAGCCGCGGAAGCCGACCACGTTGTTGAAGTTACCGGGGTTGCGCAGCGAGCCGCCCAGATCGCTCCCGTCGGCGATCGGCACCATGCCGCAAGCCAGCGCGACGGCCGCCCCACCACTGCTGCCGCCGCAGGTCTTGCTCGTGTCGTAGGGGTTGAGCGTGGCGCCGAAGACTGGATTGAAGGTCTGTGAGCCCGCGCCGAACTCCGGCACGTTGGTCTTGCCGATGGTCAGCGCGCCGCCTTTCTTCAGTCGTTCGACGATCAAGGCGTCCTGGTCCGGCACGAAATCCTGATAGATCGGTGAGCCGAAGGTGGTGCGCATCCCTTTCGTCGTCACCAAATCCTTGTGCGCCACCGGCAGCCCATGGAGCGTGCCGAGCTCGTCGCCGTTGGCGATAGCGCGGTCGGCGCTCTCGGCTAGCGCGAGTGCCTCGTCGTCCGAAATGCGCGTGACGATCGCGTTCACCGTCGGGTTGACGCGTGCGATCTGATCGAGGTGGGCCTGCATCACCTCGCGCGCCGAGAGGCGCTTCTCGCGCATGGCGCTCGCCAGCTCGACGGCACTCATGAAACAGATATCGTTGGTCGTCATCATCCCTCGCTGTCTTAGCTCCGATTGACTGAGTTGGCTACGCGGATCATAACCGGCAATCGGATGCGAACGTGAGGGGATGCGCGACGACACGACCTCTTCAGCGTCGCGCTGCGGTGCTATTATCGCCGGGCAGGGAATGAGTGCTTTGAGGCGAAGGATGTCGGAGGTGTCGGCGTGGACCTTGGATTGAAGGGGAAAGTTGCCCTGATCACCGGCGGGAGCCGCGGCATCGGTCGCGCCACCGCCCTGGCATTGGCGGCCGAGGGCTGCACTTCGGCATCTGCGGTCGCGGAGCCGAGGGTGTCGAGCGCGCACTCGGCGAGATCCGCGATCTCGGCGTACGCGCACATGGCGTGGCGGCCGACGTGACCAAGCCGGGTGAGGTGGAGCGCTTCGTCAAAGAAAGCTCCGAGGCGCTGGGTGGCGTCGATCTGCTGGTCGCCAACGTCGGCGGTATGTCCGGCAAGACCTTCCTCTCGCTCACCGCGGAGGACTGGATCAAGACGTTCGAGACAAACCTGTTCCACGCCGTGCGTGCCATTCGCGCGGTCGCGCCTTCGATGCTGGAGCGTGGCGGTGGCAGCGTGGTCATCATCGCCTCGATCTCAGGCTGGAAGCCGGGACCTCGCTCGCAGTACGGCACCTCCAAGGCGGCCGAGATCTTCCTCTCCGGCTCGCTGGCCTGGGAGCTCGGGCCGCATCGCATCCGCGTCAACACCGTCAGCCCCGGTTCGACGATCTTCCCGGGTGGCGGTTGGGAGCGCTTCCAGAGCCTGAACCCAGACGTCTTCGGCGAGTTCGAACGGAACGAATTCCCCTGGGGGCGGCTGGCCAATCCCGAGGAGATCGCCAACGTGGTGACGTTCGTTCTCTCGGATCGCGCCAGCTGGATCAACGGAGCGAATATCCCAGTGGATGGCGGTCAGGGACGACCGGACGTCTTCTTTCGCTTGAGTGATAGCTGACGTCTCCGTCGTGGGGGCAATCCCCCCGTGGTTGCCCTCGGCCGAGGGCCGCGAGACGTTTCACCAACGCATCATGTTGGAGTCAATCGATCCGCCACCATCTTTGAGAGGACGAGCCAGATGAGCAGATACAAAGTGGGATGCGGTCGTTATCGGCGGTGGCCACAACGGTCTGGTCGCCTCCTGGTATCTGGCGGACGCCGGTCTCAAGGTGCTGGTCCTCGAGCGGCGCGATTTCGTCGGCGGCGCGGCCATCACCGAAGAGCTGTGGCCCGGTTACTCCGTCCCAACCTGTTCCTACATCTGCTACCTGTTGCAGGACAAGGTGATCGCCGACATGGACCTGCGGGAGCACGGGTTCGACGTGCATCACCTCAGCCCTGGCTCCTTCACGCCGTTCCCGAGTGGTCGCCGCATGATCGTCTGGGACGACGACGATCAGGCAGCCGCTGAAGTACGAGTCTTCTCGGCCCACGACGCGGAGGCCCTCCCCCGCTACCGTGCCTACCGCGAGCGGTTGGCAGCACTCTTCTACCGCTGGTTCCTGACGCCGCCACCTTCGTTGGCTGAGATGACGGCGGCCGTCGCCGGGACCGACGACGAACAATTGCTCGAACGGCTCCTCTTTGGCTCGGTGAGCGACCTGTTGGACGAGTTCTTCGAGTCGGATGAGGTCAAAGGCGGACTGACCATGGCCTGGGATGCGGGCGATCCGGACGCGCCCGGCAGCCTCCTCTCCGGCATCTTCCCGGCTATCTCGCAGTTCACTTCGGACGAAAACTACGGCATCGTGGTCGGCGGCATGGGGGGCATCACCAAGGCAATGCGGCGGTCGGTAGAGGCGAAGGGTGTGACCGTGCGCACCAACGCGACGGTCGATCAAATTCTGGTCGAGGACGGCCGGGCGATTGGTGTGCGGCTGGAGAGCCGGCGAGGAGATCGCTTCTCGGCTGATCCTCTCGAACGCCGATATCAAGCGGACGTTCCTGCGCATGGTGCCGCGTGAGGCGCTGCCAGCCGATTTCGTGACGTCGGTGGAGCGCTTGCAGACGCGTGCGGCCTACTTCAAGTTCCATGCGGCGCTGGATGAGCTCCCCGACTTCTCTCGCTATTTCGGCAGCGAATACGATCCACGCATGCTGGCGCAGATCAAGATCTGCCCGTCGATGGATTACTACCGTAAAGCCTGGGACGACGCTATGCACGGCCGCATCACCGATTGCCCCGTAATGTCGGTGCAGATCCCCAGCGTCTACGACCGCACCTTGGTCCCCACCGGTGGACACGTTATGTCCATCTGGGTGCAATACGCGCCGGTTAAGCCACACGGCGGCGAGTGGACTGACGAATTGGCGCGGCAAGCGGGCGAGATGCTGATCGGCACGCTTGAGCAATACGCGCCCAACATCCGCAGCGTGATCCGCGATTGGGTCTGCTTCACTCCGGCCGATATCGAGCGGCGGGTCGGCATGACCGATGGCAACATCCGCCACATCGACATGATCGCCGGTCAGTTACTGAATCAGCGTCCGCTCCCCGGCTGGAGCGACTACCGCACGCCCATCGAGAACCTCTACCTCTGCGGCGCGGACACTCATCCCGGCGGCGAGGTGACCGGCGCGCCCGGGCCATAACGCGGCGCACGCGGTGCTCAAGGCGCTGGCGCGGGTGTAGACGCGAACGGGTTGGAGCATACACTCGCGAGCCCGTTGTTCGCCCACGATTGAACGGTCGTTGGCGAGTTATTCGTGCTCACGCTCGGCGCTCAACCTGGGTTGAATGGTGGTTGACGAAATAAACCGGTACTCAGCCCACGTTCACCCGGGACTAAAGATCCCGGTCTACAAAGACGAAGTCCGACCCACTTCGTGGGTGCCCCGGGGACTGAACGTACGCGGGCAAACGTAGGGGAGGGACCTGTGCCCTCCCTTCGACCGAAGGTCGAGCGAGCGCAACCACATTGCCCATTTAATTCGTCAATCCCCATAAAGCCCAGGCTGACCTAGACGAAGCCCCTGAACGGGCTGAGCATGTTTGAGCGTTCGTGGCGGTTCTCTACGCCATTCCCGCCATTTCGTAAAATGTGCTAGAGTGGAGCATCGGCACAAACGGCTCTGAATTGGAACGCGGGTGGATCAGCGGATGAGACGATGGCGACAACGTCCTTTTGTCATCGTCGCACTGGCTGTTTTGGTCATCCTCCTACTCGCCGTCACCTATTCCGGATTAGCCGTCTACAAAGCCTACAGTTACACCAACACGCCGCGGCAAGACACATCGGCGATTACGCCTCCCAATGACGGGCTCACCTATGAGGACGTCAGCTTCCCATCGGCAGCCAACGACGGCGTGACGTTGAGTGGCTGGTGGGTGCCGAACCACAACTCCCATCGTGTTCTGATCCTGGTGCACGGACGCTATGCCAACCGCATGCAGATGGAGCCTCTGGTCAAGCCCCTCTGGGACCGTGGCTACAACCTGCTCCTGTTCGATTTACGGGGCCACGGCAAGTCGACGCACACGCAGAGTACCTACGGCATTAAAGAGCAATGGGACGTTATCGGCGCGGCTCGCTTTTCTCAATCCAAAGGATTCTCTGCCGGTTCCATCGGCGTGATCGGCTGGAGTTTGGGTGGTGCCAGCACGCTGATGGCCATGGGGAGCTCGAACGACTTCGCGGCGGCGGTCGCCGATTCCGCTTATGCCAACTCGGACCCACTGCTCGCGCGCAATCCGCTGCAACCCGGTCTACGGATCGCCATGAACTGGGTTCGCGGCGTCGACCTGTCTGACGTGGGTCCAGTCGATTCGATCCATGGTCTGCAGGGCCGCAGCATCATGCTGATTCACGGTGAGGATGATCAGACAGTTCCATTGGCACAGGAGAAGCTGCTGGAGCAAGCAGGCGGCAACAGCGTCAAGCAGGTCTGGATTGTGCCCGGAGCCGGACATGTCGGTTCATTTGCGTTGCACCCTGATGAGTACATCCAGAAGGTTTCGGCCTTCTTCAACGCGACTCTGAAGTGATGGTTTAGCGCCTAACGTCAATCGTTTCGTAGGGGAGGGACCTGTGCCCTCCTTATTAGCATGGCGCGAACGTACGAAGGAGGGCACAGGTCCCTCCCCTACGTACCGTATGTCGATGTAGTTGCCTGTGCGAGTGTGTGCGGCTGGGTAACGCAAAGGGAGGGCACAGGTCCCTCCCTTACGTTGGTTGGGTAATCTTGATTACGCGTGCATCTCGTGGCCCTGCTTGGCGTCGTATGACAGGACGAGCTTCTCGTCGTCCGACTTACGCGTCTCAACCCAAACCTTGCGGCCCCAGAGCTGGTTGATGTACTCCATCGTCTTCTTGGCGTAGTCCATGTCGAGCTTCTGGCCGTCCCATGAGTGACGAAGATAGAGCTCGCGGTTGCCGTTGTAGTCGCCATCCTCGACGTAGATCACGGGAATGCCATGGTGCGACATTTGGGTGACGAGCCGCTGGCGCACATCCTCCCAGCTCTTGTCGACGATGATCAGCTCATCACCGACCCGCTGGTAGAGATACAGATCCATATCCTGGACGAGTTCTTCGGTCAGATAGTTGCGAATCAGCGAGACGTCACTCTCGATCTCACGGACCTCGAAGAGTTTGGCCCGTCCGTCCGCGCCCTCTTCGTTGGCGCGTCGCTCGATGTCCTCCAAAATGCGGAACCCGACGTGATATGGATTCAGCTGGCGACGTGACGGCTGCAGAATCCCCGCGTGCAGCTGGGCGAATTCCAGGTACTCGTCCTCGGTCAGATCGAGCTCGCGCATGATGCGTGCGTGCCAGAAGGAGGCCCAGCCCTCGTTGATCACCTTGGTTTGCATCTGCGGATAGAAGTAGAGCATCTCGGCTCGCACGATCGAAACAACGTCCTGTTCCCAATCGTTCAGTTTAGGTGAATGCTCGATGATGAAGAGCAGAACGTCGTTCAGAGGCCGGCTTGGACGCAGCCCGTCAGGCGATTTGTCGATCTCCTCAGCGGCGACTGCGCGTCCATCGAGCTTCCACAGGTCCTCGTACGCGTTCGGCCTGGCCGGCGACTCCTGCTTGCCGCACGTCTGCGCGTCGGCGCGCACGGCATAGGGGTCGACGTGCTGCTGAATCGACAACACCGCGTCCAGCACCTTCTCGACCTCATCCGTGCCGTGTTCGAACTCGTATCCTCGAATTCGTTCGGCGTTGAGCGACATGGTGTCGACCATGCGCCGAGACGTCGGGGTGAAGTAGGCGTTGTTGGCGAAGAAGTCGCTATGCGCCAGCACGTGCGCCGCCACCAGCTTGTTTTGCAGGATGTCGTTGGTCTCCAGCAGAAAGGCGTAGCACGGGTTTGTGTTGATCACGAGTTCGTAGATCTTGCTCAGACCGTAGTCGTACATCATCTTCTGGACTTGATAGGCCTTGCCGTGCGTCCAGTGTGAGAAACGACCCGGCATGCCGTAGGAGCCGATCTCGTAAAGGACCGTCGCTGGGACGATCTCGAAGTGGGTTGGGAAGGGCCGCAGCCCAAGACCCAGCGCTACGTCCCAGATCTCCTCGATGCCAGCCTCCAGTTCCTGGACGTATTTCTCCATGTCGCGGTCAAGCACGGGCGCCCACCTCCGCTCCAAAGAATCTGCGTAGGGCTGGGTAGACCTCGGCCTTGTCGCCGATCGTCAGCGAGATGAACTTCGGGTTGTCGAGGCGTTCGAATGTGTGCATCAGCGTGCTCTGGTAGGAGTAGCGCCCCTGCCGAATCTCGCCATAACCAAACTGGTTGCAGCTCTGTATCAGCTCGCTGGTCAGATTCAGGCAGAGCTCATTATCGGAGGGCCAGTTGTCGCCGTCTGAGAAGTGGAAGGGATAGATGTTCCAGCTTGCCGGTGAATAGCGTTCCTGCAGCAGGTTGAGCGCGAGACGATAGGCGGAGCTCGCCTTGGTGCCGCCGCTCTCTCCGCGGGTGAAGAACTCCTCCTCGGTGACCTCCTTGGCCTCGGTGTGATGCGCGATGAAGACGATCTGGACGTTGTCGTACTTGGTGCGAAGGAAGCGGACCATCCAGTAATAGAAGGCGCGACTGACGTATTTCTCGAACGTTCCCATCGAGCCGGAGACGTCCATCATGGCCATGACGACCGCGTTCGATTCACGCTGCACGTCCTGCTCCCAGGTCTTGAAGCGCAGGTCGTCATTCTTGAGACCCCCAAAGTGAGCAGTGCCCTGTTTGGCGTTTCGAATCAGGTTCTCGCGAATGGTGCGCCGCTTGTCCAGATTCGAGAACGGGCCGCTCTTGCGGATGTCGGTGAAGCGGACCGCCGGTGACTCCAGCTCCTGCAGCCGCTTCTCCTCCAGGTTGGGCAGGCTGAGATCCTCGAAGATCATCCCGGCCAGCTCGTCCATGGTCATCTCGGCTTCGTAATAGTCGACGCCCGGCTGATCGCCGGCCTTTTGGCCCTGCCCGGGACCCTGTTGCTGGCTATAGCGTTCCAGTACGTCGCCGACCTGCGACTTGCCGTCCCCCTGGCCCACCTGCTGCTGGTCGTTGGGGTCGAAGCGGAAGCGATATTCGTCGAGCGTGCGGATCGGGACCTTGACGATCTTCCTGCCGTCGTTGGTGATGATCGATTGCTCGCTGACGATGTCCGCCAGGTTCTCGCGAATGGCTTCCTTCACCTTTCGCTTGTGACGTGCCTGGTCGATGGCTCCCTTGCGGTGCAACGACCAATCCTGATGCTCGAGTGAGACGGTGAACATGTGTCGTGTACCTCGTTGCTTCTCCGGGCGTGCCCTAACGATTCAGCATCGATCCAACGTACTTCAGCAGCTCATTTGCACAATTCGGACAGTAGCCGTGATCGCTTACAAGTCGGTCGATGACCTCGTTGATGCGTCGCAGCTGATCGGCGTCCGGCGTCTTGGTCGACGTCGTGATCTTCACCACGTCGCGCAGATCGACGAACAGCTTCTTCTCGATCGCTTCGCGCAGCCGCTCGTGGGACGTGTAGTCGAACTTCTGGCCGCGACGTGCCAGGGACGAAATGCGAATCAGGATCTCCTCCCGGAACTGGCGCTTACTGTTCTCCGAGACGCCGATCTGCTCTTCGATCGAGCGCATCAGCTTCTCGTCCGGCTCGACCTCTTCCTCGGTGATTGGATCCTGTACTTTGGTCTTGTTGCAGAAGGCCTCGACGTTGTCGAGGTAGTTGTTGAGGAGCGTGCGGGCCGACTCCTCGAAGGAGTAGACAAAGGCTTTCTGCACCTCACGCTTGGCCATCTCGTCGTATTCGTGACGTGCCTCGGCGATCAGGTTGAGCAAGTGCTCGTATTGGTCCCGATCGATGCTGGTGTGCTGCTCGAGCCCATCTCGCAGCGAGCGCAGAGCGTCGATTGAGTTGATGCAGGTGACGCCGTCGCGAACCAAAGCATTGGAGAGCCGATTGATGACGTAGCGCGGCGAGATGCCGTCCATGCCTTCTCGTAGTGCTTCGTCCTGCAGCTCTTTCACGTCCTTCGGAGTGAACCCTTCGACCGCTTTTCCGTCGTACAGCTTGAGCTTCTTGGTCAGGCTCATGCCGGCCTTCTTGCTCTCTTCTAGACGGGAGAGGACGGCGAAGGTGGCGGCCGTCTCAAGCGTGCCGGGGGCGATGTGGACGTCCCGAATGGCGCTCTGCTTGAGGAGCTTTTGGTAGATCTTGACCTCGTCGGTGACGCGCAGGTTGTATGGAACCTTGACCAGGATGATGCGGTCCTGCAGCGCTTCACTCTTCTTGTTACCGACAAAGGCCGTGTACTCGTGCTCGTTGGTGTGGCTCACGACGACCTCATCGGCGTAGATCATCGAGAAGCGGCCGGTCTTGATGTTCTGCTCCTGCGACAGGGTCAGCAAAACGTAGAGGAAGCGCTCGTCGGTCTTGAGCATCTCGATGAACTCGACCAGACCGCGATTGGCGATATTCAGCTCACCGTCGAAGCGGTAGGCGCGCGGGTCCGACTCCGTGCCGACCTCGCCGATGGTGGAGAGGTCGATGCCGCCGACAAGCTCGGAGATGTCCTGCGACTTGGGATCCGACGGCGTGAACGTGCCGATGCCGCTGCGGTGTTTCTCAGAGAAGGCGACCCGCACCACCGGAACGTCTTCCTGCCGCCCGCTGAATGGCTTACCCGGCTCGCTCCAGGGGTGATCAATTCCCAGGTCGGGGCGCTCGAGCTGGTAGCGGCACCAGGGACACAGCTCCCCTTCGATGTAGACGCCATATTCTCGCGTCAATTCATCGCGCATCGACTCCGGGATGAGATGGAGTGGCTCCTCATGCATTGGACAGCCGCGAATGGCGTAGACGGCGCCGTCGTCGGTGCGGGTGTGGCGCTCGAGCCCGCGTTTGAGCATGGTGACGATGGTCGATTTCCCGCCGCCAACCGGACCCATCAGCAGGAGGATGCGCTTGCGCACCTCGAGTCGTTGGGCTGAAGAGTGGAAGTACTCGACGATCTGCTCCAGCGATTTATCGATGCCGAAGATCTCGCCGTCGAAGAATTTGTAGCGTGTCTGTCCAGACTCAGACTCCTCGGTCCCCTTTTGCACGATCATGCTGTAGAGGCGCGCATGCGAGAGCTGTGCGACGTTCGGATTCTGCGTGACGAGATCGAAATACTCGGAGAACGTGCCTTCCCAGTTGAGGTTTTGTTCTTCGGCGCGGTACGCGCCGAGTCGTTCCAGGAGATCCATATGAATGCGATCCTTACTGCGACGCGCCGGGGATTACGTGCAGTGACCGGCGTCGATCGACAATGGAGCCCGCGCGATCCGCGAGTCTCGTGTGCCCTCCTTCGCCAGTGGTGCATCCACTGGCGAGGTGTGCCGAGATATGCTGAATCAACCCCTCAAACCGCCCAACGTTAGCCGTCCTGGGCGGTCGAAGAGACCAGCGTCTCCGACCAGGATCCATGCGATCGCTTGTTCTCGATTGGGGGTCTGAACCAGCTACGGCACTGTGGCTCAGAACGGTTCTGTTCGGAGGTTTCCCGCGCTTGCCCGGATCCTACGCTCGGGATCTCTGGACCAACCGCGAGAGCGAACGCCCCGGACCACGAAACTCAGCGTGTCGTCGCGCGCTTCGGCGGACTGGTGCTGTCGACCGCCAAGCCCAATGTGGTTCGGACTCAACCGTCGACGGTCTGCGATACAACGTTCTCAGACGATAGTTGGCCGTTCGATCGCGACTCGAATTGGCCTGAAAGGTCCGGGTGAGCCGACGCCAACGATGCGCCCGACACTCGTACGGTCCATGTCTGAGATCTACGAAACCGAATATGTCAACCGATAGCCTAGTGTTACCAAAACGTACGTTCAGATGGTAGGTTGCGGATTGCTCGCGACGGCGCCGTAGTACCAAAGTACTGATCGAAGCCGTGGGTAAGACTGTCCGCCGATTGGTATGGGGCAGCTCGTTCAGGGAGCTTTCGGGTTGAGATGGGGCAGGTGCGCCCCGCCCCGTGATTTGAAGTTTGTTTCGGTGCGGCGTCTGCCAGTCGTATTGCTGTGTGAGTCGTGTAGCGGTCAACTTGCCCTGCCAACCGTTCTGCCGGAGCTCTCTTCGAATCCGTTGTGTCGATTTGAACCGATTATGACGAGTGCTCCGCGCCTACGAGTAATCAAGAATCGTGCCGCCAGTCTTCGAGCCAGTTGAGTGCGGATCGATGGCTCGTTGTCGTCGAAACCAGATCCAGTCACCTATGCTGAAGTCGTGGTGCATAACTGGCGGTGGCAGTCGTGAACATTTGACTCGTCCGGAGCAGAGCATTTCGTGCTCGACAGTCCGAGCTGAAGCTGAATTGGAGATGTGATGGGGCGCTGGAAAGACGGAGCACAATGTGCGGTGATGCTGACCTTCGACGTCGATGGCGAGTCACTCTGGTTGGCAGGCGATCTGACCAACCTCGACAAGCCTGGTCTCCTCTCGATGGGCACCTACGGCGCGCGAGTCGGCGTGCCGCTCATCCTGGATCTCCTCAAGAAGAACGATCTGCCTGCCACGTTCTTTGTCCCCGGCTGGACCGCCGAGACCCATGCTGACATGATCGGCGTCATCCACAGCATAGGTCATGAGATCGCCCACCATGGCTATCTTCACGAAGAGCCGACTGCCCTGAGTCGGGACGAGGAAGAAGAGGTCCTCAAGAAAGGACTGACCGCGCTACGGTCGATCACCGGCAAGGATCCGGCTGGCTACCGATCGCCTGCCTGGGAGTTTTCGGCCAACACCATCTCACTTCTGCACGACTACGGCTTCAAGTATTCATCCAACATGATGAGCCATTTCATCCCCTGGCAGCATGAGGAGACACACGTCATCGAGCTGCCGGTGCAGTGGGTGCTCGACGACGCGCCGTATTTTCTTTTCCGGCCGTCGGGCCTGTCGCGGCCGATCCAACCTGCCGAAGTTGCGCTGAAGGCGTGGACCGAGGAATTTCGCGGCATCTATCGCTTTGGCGGGCTCTTCAACCTGACGATGCACCCGCAGCTCACTGGCCGGCCGGGGCGAATGCTGATGCTGCAGCAACTGATCGATTACATTCGCGGGTTCCCGGACGTCTGGTTCGCGACCGGTTCGGAGATCGCCGAATTCTGGGCCCAGCACGTGGCGGCCCATCCCAACGATCAGCAACTTGGGCACCTCGACGTCTGAACGCGGGATCAGCTCGGATGCGCGGCGGCTGCGATCTGCTCCTCGAGCCAGGCGGAGACAGACTCGCGATCTCGCGACTCCGGCGGAATACTTTCCCAGAGATCCTCGAAATATTCGCGGAACTCGAGCACCACGTCGGTTCGCGACGAACGGAACGCCAGTCCACCGTTCTGGCTTGGGAAGACGCGCTGGTCACGATAGACGTAGGCCATGGCCTGCCGCTTGCCCTTGATCAGCAGATTAAAGGGGACGCGCTCGTCGAGCAGCCCGACCGACATATTGGGGTTGAAGCGGAGTGCCTGGGCTAGCGACGAAATCTGGGTGCGTACACGTCCCAGCTCGACGTCCACCCCTTGACCCCAGTGACCGGAACGGATGTAGGACTCGATCACTTCACGAGGGTAGATGATGCGCGACGGGTATCGTTCGACGTTCTCACTCAGGGCCGACCTCATCGACTGCACCCACCAGCGGACCCTGGCTGAATCCTCTGGTTCTCGTTGGAAGATCGAACGGTAGACATCGATGAAATCGATCTGCTCTTCGATCGGCAGTGAGAAGTTCAGCACGCGATCCGTGATCATCAGACGTTCGCCGGAGAGCTCTTCCATCTGGGTGAGCGTCCGGCAGAAGCCTTCTTCGTCCAGTCCAAACTCATCGATTCCGGAGAGGAGAATGGTGGTCGAGGCGCGGACCCCTTTCGAGATGATGTGATCGACCAGGTCCTTGGTGCGGAGCGGATGAACTCGCTCGGGGACCGTCAGCCAACGCAACCCGTCCAACAGCGATCCCTGGGCTTCATAGCTGAGTCTCAGTATGTGCTGAACCGATTCTTCGTCAATCTCGATCTCACGCAAGACCTGCGCGAGCTCTTGCTCAGTGCGCCATGACTCCTCGTGATAGGACGTGAAGTACGTCACGTCGACGTCGAGGGCTCTCGATAGTTGCATCAACGTCTGCAATGTGACGTCGCGCCGCCCCTGCTCGATGCGAGAAATCATCGTGTGCGAGAGCCCGCAGCGCTCGCCGAGCTCCGCCAGGGTCAATCCCTCGCGGTGGCGAAGCGCTCGCAGCGCCGGGCCTATTCGTTGGCTCACTCGCCCGGTGCGGAGTGAGCGTCTGCGCTCTTGTGCCATGCATTCCCCCGTGTTCGTCCGGCGCGTCTCTGACTGCACTCGGACTCAGCTGAGCACCGCAAGCGGCTCAGCTTCTTTCCCCATTTCCCGCCTCAGGCAGGCGTTCTTCGATCCAACTCGCGACGCTCTCCCGATCTCGTCTCTGCAGTGGCAGTCGCGACCAGGCCTCGTCGAAATGTTCGACGAAGCGCTGTACCACCGACGCGCGAGAGAACCACAACGTGGTTCGGGTCGCGGGCGAATTTGTATCGGGAACACCGCCGTGAACGGTTACCAGGACATGATGGTCGCCCTTGATTCGGTAGACGATCGGCAGACTGCTGTCGCTGAGCCCCACCTGAAAGTGCGGCTGCTTGCGCAGCAGCGCGACGTTCGCGGCGAGATGGGCTCTGACTACGTCGAGAGGTAGCACGATGTTTCGCCCGCGACGACCAGTCTGGATATAGGTCTCCATTCCCGAGATCGGCACGATGGTCCGTGATGGCTGATCCATCAGACTTGCGTCCATCGCCGAGCGTCTCGTCTCTGCCCACCACTTGAGGAGTGAGGGAGTTGGAGGATCGACACTGTAGCTTGCGCGAAACAGATAGAGCCAGTCGATCGACACTGGGAGCGGGCTGAGCGGCAGTCGATCGGTGAAGACGGCACGCGCTCCCGGCATCTCCTCGAGCTCGACCGAAGCACGCATGTATCCGGCTGGCGAGAGGCCGAGTCCGGCGATCCCTGACAAAATGACGTCCAGACTCGCTTCCAGCCCATCTCGTTCGATCGCGCTCTCGATGGCACGGAGCTGTTCGTCTCGTTGCGCACTGGATGGAACACGCGCCTGCACTGCCTGGATAAAGGCATGACGCGCGCTTGGCTCGAGCGAGAAGAACTCGTCCCACTGTTCGCGAGGAATTCTGAGAATTTCGAGAAACCCGCGAAGCTGGACACGGTCCTGAAACGCCGAGCATACCCGTGACCAGAGCTCGGAACGATCTATTCCACAGGCGCCCGCCAGTCGCTCGGCGGTTTCGTCATCCGGATAGCTGTCGCCTCGCTCGAACTGCCCCAAACGAGCCGCGGAAACTCCGCTCCGGCGTGCGAGTTGGGCGCGTGAAAGGCCGCGCGCATGGCGCATTTCGACCAGAACTGAGCCAAGGGAGGCACAGAACTCCGATTTAGGAGTATCGATCGAGGATCCGGGCATCGCCACCAGGCAATTCATATATGTCAGGTACGCAGGGTTATCTCAGCAGTGATCTAACTTACCACGAATCATCACATTATGTCGCCGCGGCCCCGTTTCACTCTGTTTCAGTCTCGCTTGAGACGGGTACGTCGGGCGCAAATGTGACGTCGGGAATGGGTGGCCGATCGAGATGCCGTCGCTCTGGCGCGCAGGTCGCGCGTCGCGCTTGACACTGATCATGCCGCGTGGTTTCTGAGGAGTGCGACGCATAGCGAATCAACGCCGCGAATCGCCAACAACGGATTGCATTCTGGGAGGGACGTGGACGTGAGTGTGAAGCGAGACTCGGAGGTCGAGTCAACCCTGATGAACGCCGTCTCGACGGACGAACTGATGAACTCGACCCGCTCGATCGCCCAGTGGGTGCGCCTTTCGGGCACTGACGAAGAGGCTGAGTCATTTGACTGGATCGAGGGCAAGCTCAAGGAGTACGGACTCGAGGTCAACCGCTATGCACATCCGGCGCTGGTCTCCTGGCCCGAATCGGCGTCGCTAGAGATCCTGGGCGACAGTGGCTCCGAGTCGATCCACTGCGCCACTCACGCCTTTGCCACGTCAACTCCTGACGGCGGCATCGAGGGGGAGCTTGTGGCGGTAGGACCCGGCGACCGCCGACGAATCTGCGTGGCCAGGACCTGCGCGGCAAGATCGTGCTGATCGACGGCATCATCGCGCCCAATTCGAATCAGCTCATCGAGCAGGCCGGAGTCGCCGCGGCCATCTGGATCGCTGGAGAGCGTCTGCACGAGCGGGGGCTCGACCCGATCTGGGGCACGCCCACGCCCGAGACGGCCCATCTGTTGCCGAAGACGCCGTCCGTTTCGGTACGCGGTGTCGAAGGGGCGAAGATCAAGGAGGCGCTGGCGCGCGGTCCCGTTCGCGTGAAGCTGCAGACACGCGTCTACCAAGACTGGCGCACGCTGCCCCTCCTGACCGGCGACTTGCGACCTGCAAATGACGGCCCGGAATCGGACCTCTTTGTCATGTATAGCGGGCACGTCGACTCCTGGTATTACGGCGCGATGGATAACGGCACAGCCAACGCCACCATGCTGGAAGTCGCCCGCATCCTGTCAGGCCACCGCGACAGGCTGCGGCGTGGGTTGCGCGTTTGTTTTTGGTCCGGCCATTCGCATGCCCGCTATGCCGGTTCCGCCTGGTACGCCGACAACTTCTGGCATGACCTGCACGACCACTGCGTGGCCCACGTCAACGTCGATTCGGTTGGCGGAAACGGCGCGACCGTCCTCTCGCAGGGCAACACCATGTCCGAAGTGCGCGATTTCGTCAGCGACATCATCGAGCAGGTGGCCGGACAAGAACTGGCGCGGCGGCGCTACGGACGCTCGGGCGACCAGTCTTTCTGGGGACACGGCATTCCGGCCATGCTGATGTCCCTCTCGGAACAGCCCGCCGCAAACGCCGATCCGCTCCTCCTGGCGTTGCACCACCAAATCAGCGGTGGTGGCGGCGCGGGCGGCGGACTTGGTTGGTGGTGGCACACACCGGACGACACCGTCGACAAGATCGACCCCGACTTTCTCAAGCGGGACGCGACAATCTACACGCTGATTCTGTCGCGACTCTGTTCGACCTCCATCCTCCCCTTTCGCTATTCGGAGGTCGCCGACGATCTGCGCGCGGTGACGAACGGCATCCAGGAGAAGGCCGGGGACAACTTTGACCTCGCGCCGGTGAGCGAGCAGGTCGACGCACTCGCGAAAGCGGTCGACGACCTCGACCAGCAGCATCGCCGCGTTGGGCGACGAGGCCAGTGACGAGCAGATTGCCGCGCTCAACCGCGGGCTGATGCAGATTGGCCGCGCGTTGATCCCGGTCGATTACACGCGCACCGGGCAGTTCGACCACGATCTGGCGGTGCCGACGCAGCCACTTCCAGCCTTGCAGCCAGCCATTTTGCTGGCGAGCATGGATAGCAAGAGCGCCGACTACCAATATTTACGCACGCGCTTGGTGCGGGAGCGCAATCGCGTCGTCTATGGACTGAAGCAGGCGGTCAAGGCCGTCACTGACACGCACGACGCGATCGCTCAGGGTTGAGGAGGGTCCGAACATGTCGGTTGAACTGACCGATCGCGTCGCGATCGTCACCGGAGCCGCGCAGGGAATTGGCGCGGCCACCGCCCGTAAGCTGGCGCAACGCGGCGCGCGCGTTGTCGGTGTCGATATCGAGGGTGACCTGCTCGAATCGACCATGCAGGAGATCGACGGGCGAGCCATCGTGCATGATGTGACCGACGCCGACGGAGATCAGAAGCTGGTCCAGGACGTCCAGCGCGACTTCGGCCGTGTCGACATCCTGATCAACGTAGCGGGCGGCGTGCTGGACGCCGGTCGCGGCATCGACGCGCTCACTATCGACGCCTGGCATCGCGTCATTGCTTTGAACTTGCACGCGCCACTCTATCTGTCGAAGGCGGTCGCGCCGTTCATGAAGGCGCAGATGAGCGGACGCATCATCTCGGTCGGGTCGGGCGCCGGGCGCAGCCACAGCCGCACCGGAGTCATTCCGTACGCAGCCGGAAAGGCTGGCCTGATGGGGTTAATGCGCCAGCTTGCAGTCGATCTGGCCCCGTACGGCATCACATGCAATACGGTGTCGCCAGGCTTCATCTTGACCGAGCGTGGCACGGCCGACTGGGCACGGCGCAGCCCAGAGCAGCAGGCCAAGGAGATGGAGACGATCGCCATCGGGCGTCTCGGTGAGGCACGCGAGATCGCCGACGTGATCGCGTTCGTCGCCTCGGACGAGGCCAGCTACATCGTGGGACAGACCATCATGGTCGACGGCGGGCACTGGATGTTCTGAGGGAGTGTGGCGGCTTTACGGCTGTTCAGTGAACCGCCATACTTCAATCATCGAATTTCGGAAACTAGCGCACATTTGTCATCCTGAACCGCAGTGAAGGATCTCTCCATCCCTGACGAAAGTAACTGTTTGACGAACGGGGAGATCCTGAGCGGAGCGCAGCGGAGTCGAAGGATGACAAGACTGTGCAAGTTGCCGACGACGTTCGCAGCAACCGCCGGTAAGTGGTTGGTTCCTCTCCAAAGCTGCAGACTCGCCCATCAATCACTCGCACGACTGGCGCTGAAGACCGCGGCCACCTTCGTTTTGATAAGTGTGCGGTTCGCCACTGTGATCGAGATCATCAGCAGCAGCGCCAGCGATCCAGTTCCCGCCAGGGTGGCCGTCGCTCCGATGGTCGAGCTGAGCGTACCTGACAGCAAGATGCCCAGCGGCGTGCAGCCGATCGCCATGGCCAGCACTCCCAACGCACGCGCGCGGAACTGGGGTTCTACCGCGTTGATGATCAGTACCGGCTGCATCGAGCTGAATCCGCCGAAGAACCCACCGGCCAGAATCTGCAGACATAGAGACATGGGGAAGAGGTGCGACAAGCCCAACGCGACGACCACGGTCGTGCCGAAGAACGCGCCGCCCAGGAAGAAGCGACCGGCCATGGCGGGCCGGGCTAGAAAGACGAGCGTACCTGCCACGAAAATCGCGCCAACTCCGTCCGCTCCCGCCAGAATTCCCATGCGCTGCGGCCCGACGTTCAAAATCTGCTTGGCAATAACCGGAATGAGCTGCTGATAGGGGAAGACGAGCAGGTTCATCACCACGGTGACCAGCAAGACCGCCTGAATCAGTGGGATGCGCGCCGAGGTGGTGACGCCTTCCCGGATCAATCGAATGAGCGGAATCGAATGCCGGTTCGAGGTCGCGGGCTCTCCCTGAACACGCCGCACGCGCACGATGCTTATCACCCCATAGACGTAGATCGCGGTCAAGACGCCATAGGCGAGTGTGCCTCCACCCGCCGCGAGCAGGGTTCCCGCCACGATGGTCGCCACGATCTTGCTCCCTTGCATCGTCATCGCCTCGAGGGACATGGCGTTGCCTGAAAGCTCCGGCCGGTTGAGCTCCGAGATGAGTGCTCTGCGCGTGGAGAAATCGGCCGCCCAGCCGCAGCCGAGCAGTCCGCTGCATAGGCATAACGTGGCGAGATTGGCGCGATCGAAGATGAATAGGAGCGTCAACGTCGCCGAGACCATCAGACCGGCCGTCTGCACGATCAGCAGGAGTGAAGTGCGGCGAAAGCGGTCCGAGACGGCACCCAGTATCAGCCCGAGCAGGAGCATGGGGAGCGTGCGGCAGAAACCAACGAGCCCACGTAGAACGCCGAGCCGGTCATGTTCAGCACCACCCAACCAGTGCTGACGATCTCGACCCAGTAGGCGCTGTAGTAGCCGATGCCCGCGTACCAGAGTCGACGGTAGGGGACGACCGACGTCAAGGCCGCGACGACGCCGTCGGCTCGTCTATGTTCGATCGCGCCCGTCGATTCGACCTTCACCCTACTCCCCATCCAGCGCAACTGCCGCGCTCGCCGAATGCTAGAGTGCGCCGCGGGCCACGACAATACCAGGGCGCGCTTTGGACCCAATTTGGCTGCTTGCCTGCATCGCGAGGGTTAAGTACGATGCTCGCGTCGTAGGTTGCGGAGCGACAAGGATGTGAGGTGCCGGGTTGACCTTCTCGGTGATGGGCTACGACCCAACCAACGGGGATGTGGGACTGGTGGTCAGCACCTGGGCGCTGGCCGTTGGGAGTCGCGTGCCGAACGTCGAGGCTGGCACCGGCGTGGTCGCTTCACAGGCCAACACCAATGCCAGTCTCGGTCCGATGGTGATGGACCTGCTGCGCTCTGGACACACGCCTCAGAACGCCGTCGAGACTGCTCTGGCAAGCGACAGTGCCCGGGACCAGCGGCAGGTTGTCGCCATGAACGTGAAGGGTGAGGGCTTCGCCTGGACCGGCCACACGACTAAGCCCTGGAGCGGTCACATCGTCGCCCAGAACGTAGTGGTCTTCGGCAATCTGATCGTCGGTCCTGACGTGCTCGACGACGCGTTGGAAGCCTTTCAGCAGTCCGACGGCGAGCTGCGCGACCGTCTCATGGCAGCCTACCGGGCCGGTCAGGCTGCCGGTGGCGATGCCCAGGGGGTGCAGTCGGCTGTCCTCAAGATCGCGCGACTCGGCACTTACCCGTTCATCGACCTGCGCGTCGACGATCACCCCTGCCCCATCGATGAGCTGCACCGGCTTGCCGATCTGGCGGAGCGAGGCATTGCGCCGCGTCTGCCGCAGCTGACG
Organism: uncultured Chloroflexia bacterium; assembly: GCA_963815715.1. Taxonomy (GTDB): domain Bacteria; phylum Chloroflexota; class Chloroflexia; order Thermomicrobiales; family Thermomicrobiaceae; genus CALAGB01. The sequence goes on from CAWFHU010000007.1 coordinate 163,312, forward strand.
TTCGAGGCGGACGTGGCCGTCAATGCCGGTGAATCACACACAGTTCGTGTCACCTGTCAGGGCATGCCGGTCGGCAACATCGCCATCAACGCCAACCGCGCTTATCTCGGGATGACTGAAGGGGATGGCACGCTGTCGATCGCGCTGCGCGACCCGGGCGACTACTACCTGACCGCGACGCAACCGCCGACGTCCAATCTGGCAGCAGCGAGCTATCAGTACGCACCGGCGGTCGCCTGGATGCGGGTTTTTGACTAAACGGGTCGCACCGCCACGGTTCGAGCAACGATTGGAACGACGGTATGGTCTATGAAGCCGAAGCTGGCAATATCACCATCGCGCTGACCGGCGACGCGATGATCAACCGGCGCATGTCGACCTTTCGCGAGCCGGCCTTCCTCGATCTCGTCGAGATCCTGCGCGGCGCCGATGCCACCATCGCCAACCTGGAGCAGTGCTTCCACGAGTGGGAGATGGGTTACGGCAGTGTTCTGAGCTCGTCGTTTCAGGTGTCGCACCCAGAGATGCTGCCAGAGCTGACGTGGCTGGGAATTGATGCCGTCTCGACCGCCATGAACCACGCCTGGGATTACGGCGAGGCAGGCCTGATGGCGACCATCGCCAACTGCAAGCGCTTTGGGATTCGACAGGCCGGCTCCGGGATGAACCTGGGAGAGGCGCGCGCTCCGGTCTTTCTCGATACGCCTCGGGGGCGGGTCGCGTTCATGGCCGCTTCGTCGTCGAACTGGGTGCCGGACAACGCGTTCGCGGGTCCTGGACGACCAGATTTTCCGGGAAAACCGGGAATCAACGTACTACGCAACACGACCCGATACCTCCTGCCGGAGGACGCGTTCGAGGCGTTGACCCGCATGCATCACGGTCTGAAGCTGGATGAAGAAGAGGAGGCCGGGCGGCGTTTCCATCCTCGTGAACGCGAAGATGACGACGCGGCCCAGGACATTCGCTTCATGGGCAAGACCTTCCGGCGCTCCGATCGATTCGGCATGGAGACCGAATGCAACCCGGACGACCTAGCCGGAATCGGCTCCTGGATTCGGGGCGCGCGCAAGGCTGCTGACTTCGTGGTCTACGGCGTCCACTTCCACGACAGCGCCTTCGAGGGAGAGTTTCATGGCGGCTCGCGCATTGGTCCGCCCGACTTCATGATCGAGTTCGCCCACTTCGCCATCGATCAGGGCTGCGACGTGGTCGTGTGTCACGGCTCTCACTTCCTGCGCGGCATCGAGATCTACAATGGCAGACCGATCTTCTACAGCCTGGGCAACTTCATCTTCCAGAACGAGACCGTGCAGCGTGTGCCCGCTCCCGCTTATTCGTTCTTCGGGTTGGGCGACGACGCCACCCCTGGAGATTGGGGTCTGGCGCGATCGGGCGGTGAGCAGTATGGGTTCGCGGTCGATCCCGTCTTCTACCAGACTGTCGTGCCGATCTGCGAGTTCGCGGGCGCCAATCTCAAGGAAATCCGGCTCTTCCCGGTCGACCTGGGATTCGGGCGACCGATGAGCCAGCGCGGCCGTCCGGTCCTGGCCGCGCCGGATGTGGCGCATGAGATCCTGACCTGGCTGCGTGACGTCTCGGAGCCGTTCGGAACTGAGATTGAGGTTGTTGGCACGGTGGGGGTGGTTAGGGCCGGGTAGTAGTGCATGGGTAGCCATTATGTTTTGTCATCTAGTGCGACAGTTCTCGCTCTACTGAAGGTGCTTGAGATCGACCGGCATTCGCCCGGCGTTCACCCGGGACTGAAGATCCCGGGCTACTCTAGACGAAGCCCACTGAAGGGGCTAGTTTTTCGCGATTCGCGCAAGTTCATGGTGAGAAGCGCCGTAAATCGTACTTAATTTGCAGTCCCTTTAGTGGACTTCGTGTTTGTAGCGCTGTGGCTTTAGCCCCGCGCGGACGGCGGTCGCCTACTGGTGCGACGCGCGGCAAATGAGAGTGCTGGTGGCTCTGACTCTTCCGGACGAACTCACGCTGTCGCAGATCTGGAACGCACAGTGGCTGGCTCCGACGCTGGCGCTGACTGACGGTCGCGCGTTGCGCGTGGTCTACCGCGGCGTCTGGACGCATGGGCTGGGGCCGGACTTCGCCAACGCCTTCATCGATATCGATGGCATGCTCTCGAGCGGATCGATCGAGATCCATCGCCGATCCTCTGACTGGTATACCCATGGTCACGAGCGCGATCCCGCCTATGACCACGTCGTGCTCCACGTGATCTGGGAAGACGATCTGGAGCACCCAGTCCGGCGCGCCGACGGGTCGTCGGTGGCGACGTTGCTGCTGCCAACATGTCTTCCTGCCGAGATCGAGGAATTCGCCATGAGCCCTGTTCTGAGGCCGCTGGGTGCCATCGGATTCGAGTTCTGTGCTCCGGTAGCGGCCGAGCTGCGCCCAAACGACGTTCGTGCGGTGTGGGAACGAGCGGGCGACGAGCGTTTGCGCGGCAAGAGCGACGCCGTCGCGGCGCGTCTGGCATTGGAACCACCGGCCCAGGTCCTTTACGCCCTACTCCTCGACGCGCTCGGTTTCACCCGCAATCGAGTTGGAATGCGCGCCATCGCCGAACGGCTCCCCTACGACCACCTGGAAGCACGTCTTCTCGGCAGACCGAAGCAGGCTCGCTTCGAACGCGCGGCCGGACTTCTGCTTGGCGTGGGCGGCTTCCTGCCCCTGTCGCCCCATGAGCAGGAAGTCGCGAGCATTGATTCGACTGGGCGGGACGAGATCGAACGACACTGGCTGGAGATGGGCGTCGCCTGGCGCGACATCACGGTTCCGAACTCAGTCTGGAACCTGGCTCGCGTGCGGCCCGCCGCTCATCCGATCCGACGCCTGCTGGCACTTGCGTTCATCCTGTCGCGCGTCGAGCGCGGTCTGATTGAGGATCTATGCGATCTCATCGATCATTCCGAAGCCTACGCGCATCTGCAGCGCTGGCTGACCACGGGCAATCCGTATCTTGGCCGGGCGCACGCCCACGAGATCATCGTCAACGTGGTCGTACCCTTTGGGATCGCCTACGCCGACGGTACCGATCAGCCGGACCTGCTCGACCGGGCCACAGAACTGTGGTCGTCACTTCCCTCCGGTCGCGGTAACGCCCTTATTGAGCGTATGGTCGACCAGATTTGTGGCACTCACCCACAGCGGATCAGCAGTGCGCGAGCCGAACAAGGACTGCTCCACCTGCACCATAGCGGTTGCGTCCAGATGCGGTGCTTCGAATGCCCTATCGCGCAGCTCGAGCTTATGTCGACTCAGCCATTGCCGGCCGACTGACGCCGATCGTGTTCCTGACGAAGTGGACGGTGGTGTGATAGCGTTCCCGCGCTAGATGTGTCTGCTTGTCCACGCGCGATGGGATTGACTGGTGAATTCGAGCGTCGGTTCGACGCGTACGACGCCCGACGAGCCCCCAACTGAGGTCGATCAGGCCGCTCCACCTGAGAAGCTCGGACTCCTCTCGTCCCTTCTCCTCTATCGCGACTATCGCCAGCTCTGGATCAGCACCGTACTGACCCAGATCGGGCAGTGGATGCTGCAGGTCACGCTCGGCTGGGTCGTGCTCAATCTGACCGATTCGGCCGGATACGTCGGACTGATCGGATTCGCCTCTGGCATCCCCTTCATCCTGGTGTCGATACCCGCCGGTGTGATCATCGACCGCTTCGATCGCCGCCACGTACTGCTCGTCTGTCAGGCGGCGGCGGCCGTTATTGGCCTGGGGCTAGCCATCCTCGTCTCGCTGGGACACGTGCAGCCGTGGCAGCTCTTGCTGGGCGCGTTTCTCAACGGGTCGGCGTTGGCCATCAACAACGCCACCCGCCAGACCATGGTGCCGGCCTTCGTCAAACGGGAGCACCTGCAGAACGCCATCGCGGTCATGTCGGCGGGGCAAAACTCGACGCGCATCCTGGGGCCGTCTCTGGGTGGTCCGGCCATCGCCCTGATGGGCGCGGCTGGCGCCCTCTATTTGCAGACCGGTTTCCTGATCGCGGCCTTGATCAGCACGTTGTTGCTTCCGTCGGTTCGTTCCAGCGTGCGCACGCTCAGCCTGCGGCGTAACCTGGCCGAGGGTCTCTCTTTCGTGGCCAAAAGCCCGATCCTGACCGGATTGATCGTGATGGCGGCCATCCCCTCGCTCCTGATCTTCCCCTACGTGCAGCTTCTGCCAGTCTTCGCTCGCGACATTTTGAAGATCGGCGCCAGCGGACTCGGCCTGCTCCTGTCGGCTGGAGGCACGGGTGCCGTGGTTGGATCGCTGGCGGTGGCAGGAGCGGTCAAGCTGTCGCGACAAGGGCTGATCATGCTCGGTGGCACGTTCATCTACGTCTTCGTGGTGGTCGCCTTTGCCTTCTCGAGCTGGGTGATCCTGACGGTGGTGCTCCTCTTCTTCTGCGGGTTCCTGGGCTCGGCCTTCATGTCGCTGAACAACACGCTGCTGCACGTCCACTTGACCGACGAGATGCGCGGACGTGTCATGGGGGTCTACACGCTGACGTGGGGGCTCTCGACCATCGGCGCGCTGCCGATGGGGTTCGTCGGGGATCAGATCGGCGTGCCGGCGGCCGTCGCCGCCGGCGCTGGGCTCACGGGATTGGGAACGATTTGGGTCGCGTTTCGCTGGCGCGAGCTGCGAACCATTTAGTCGCTACTCGCCGCTGCGGCCCGTATCCCCTGGCGTCCAGGAAGGCGGATCACTGGCCGGGAACGACTCCGCCACGGCTTCGTCCACCATTTCGTCCTTCTTGGTCGTCACTCGCCGCTCGATGCGTCCCTGCGCGAAGACGTCGAGCATGCGCTGGTTGAAGGCGGGAATGTCGTTTGGATTGCGGCTGGTGATGATCCCGTCGTCGTAGACCACCTCCTTGTCGACCCAGGTGCCTCCCGCGTTGCGGATATCAGTCTGAAGCGACGGCCAGCTGGTCAGGGTGCGGCCCTTGGCCACGCCGGTTTCGACCAACATCCAGGGTCCATGACAGATCGCCGCGATTGGCTTGCCTTCCTCGACGAAGCTCGAGACGAACTGGACTGCCTTGGGCTCCATGCGCAGCTTGTCAGGATTCATCGCGCCGCCGGGGATCAGCAGCGCGTCGAATTCACCCGGGTTGGCGTCGTCCAGGCTTTGATCGGCCTTGAACGTGTCGCCCCAATCGGTGTGGTTCCAGCCCTTGATCTCGCCGCTCTTCGGCGACACAACGACGACCTTCGCACCGGCTTCACGCAGGGCCTTGGCCGGTTCGGTGAATTCGACCTGCTCGACGCCGTCGGTGAAAAGCGCGGCGACTCGTTTACCTTGCAATTGCTGTGGCATTGATTCCTCCATCGATTGCGGTTTGGATGGCTCGGTCCATCCCTTCCAGGTGCGCAGAGCGTGTGCCAGTCGGTTTTCAGGAGAGGCGAGCGCTGCGTTATACTCTGTGACACTCGGAATCGAGCCAATTTGGACGTACTGCGCGGCACGAGAGGACTGGTCGAGCATGGACAATCGGTGGGCAGAGCGATGGTCGAGGCGTGGGCAGATCGCGGCTGGAAGAACCGCTCCCTCGCGTAAAGCCAACCCAGACATGATTTCTTTCGTCTACGGCGATCCAGATGCCCCCAGCCTCCCGCTGAACGAGATGGCCGCCGCAGCCGAACACCTGGCCGAAAACAAGCGAGCCGATGCGCTCGGTTATCAGGATCCGATTCGGGGCGATGAGCTCAACGCAGCCCTGGCCGAGAAACTGGCCCGCGATCAGGGTATTCAGGCCAAGCCAGAGGAGATTCTGGTCACCGCGGGCGGCAGCGGTGGATTGTCGCTGCTGAGCGACATGTTGCTCGATCCCGGCGACACCATCATGATCGATGCTCCTGCATGGATGGGAGCGACGGGCATGTTCCGCCTCTCAGGAGCGAACATGGTCGGCGTGCCGGTTGACGAGGATGGCATCGACCCGGCTAAAGTCGCCGAGACCTACGACCGGCTGGTCAGCGAGGGCCGGCGTCCGAAGTTCCTCTACACCATCCCGACATTCCAGAATCCGGCTGGCGTCGAGCTGAGTCTCGAGCGCCGCAAGGAGCTGGCACGGATCGCCGACGAGCGCAATCTGTTGATCATCGAGGACGATGCCTACAACGACCTGCGCTTCAGCGGTGAGAAAAAGCCAACCATCTACAGCCTGGTGCAGCCCGGAAATGGATTCTTCTTCGGCACGCTCTCCAAGACGATCGCCGCCGGTCTGCGACTCGGCTACATGGTCGGTCCGGCTGACGTGGTGGCGACCATGGCGCGCGGACGCGTCGATAGCCTGCGCAATAGCTATTCAGCGGCACTGGCCGACTGGTTCTTGCGCACCGGCAAGCTGGAAGAGCACATCCAGGAGCTGCGCAAGGTCTACAGCGAGAAGTGCTCACACATGCTATCGGCGCTCGATCGTGAGATGCCGGAAGGGGTCACCTGGACCAAGCCGAACGGCGGATTCTTCCTGTGGGTGACGCTGCCAGACGACGTCAGCGCGGTCGAGCTCGTGTCTGACTGCCGGGTGGCTGGTGTGGACTACATCCCTGGCCCCGCCTTCTTTGGTGATGGCGGCGGCGAGCATAGCCTGCGGCTCTCCTATAGCGCCGTGACGGTCGATCAGATCCACGAAGGGATCAAGAGATTCGCGAACGTCGTTCGCGCCGCACAGGCCAAGGTCGCGTCACCAGCGGACTAGCTGGTCTAATATCAGCCCTCATCCGAACGGCCCTCATCCCCGGCCCTTCTCCCAATTCTGGGAGAAGGGAAACGAAAAACCCTCGCCCAGAATTGGGAGAGGGTGGTGCCGCAGCGCCGGGTGAGGGCGGCCGGGGATGAGGGGTCCATTCCGCTTCACCCCTAATTCGTCGACTGTAACGACTTCAGGCTGTCGTTGAGCATCTGCGTGCCGGTGGCGATCTCTGTGTTGGCCTGATTCAGTCGATCCGGCTCGTTGAACTCCAATGCGTAGTTGATGTCGTTGGCCGCGCTGTCGAAGTGGGACAGCGCTTTGGTGAAGTTCGTATCGAAGTCCTGATACTGATCCGGCGGAATCACCGACTGCAGCTCATGGAAGAACTCGCTCCAGACGTCGGTCTGAGTCAGGATCTTGTACTGCCAGTTTTGGCTGGTCACGTCGGGGGTCTGCATCAGATCGTTCACGTCCTGGATGCTCGTTTGCATGAAATCGCCGATCTTCTGCATGTCGGTCACGTAGTCGGCGTCATACCCACGGTAGTCGGCAACTTGCTGCTTCTGTCCCATCGGCGTCCATGTTGGAAGCGGGGTATAGGGGGAGACCTCGGTTGGTGTCGGCGTGCTGGTGGGCATGGGTGTGTCGGTCGCGGTCGGGCTGGCCGCCACCGCCGCAACAGCAGGAACCGTTGGTTCGACCGGAGCCTTCTTGTCCGAGATCACGCGCATGGCGAAGACCCCGGCGATGAGCAACCCGGCGAATAGGATGAGCACGCACCCAACGCCAGTCATCAAGATGTCGCGATCGACTCGCCCGCCCGTCTTAGCGGCCGGTTCGTTGGTCGCGGGTGCGGCCGGGGCCGCTTGCGCCGTTGGAGGCGACTGCTGGAATTGATCCTCGACCCGGGCAGTTCCGGCGCTGGATGGCATGTTGAGGCGCTGAAGGCTTGGTCGCTTTACCCGATCATTTCGCCGATCCAACCTGGAATCCCCCTCTTGTTGCCGCAACTGCGCGCCTGGTTCGACACTGCTCGCGAGACCGCTGTAGGAATACATCGACCGGCTGGGTTGCCCGTGCCGGTGGGATCGGATGATGTGTTCAACAGTCCTGGTCGCGCGTTCAGACTTCTGTTCGCAGTCTAGCGGAATCCATGGTTCATTTTCTCCTGAACGTCACATGACTCTAGTACTGAATGAATCGGTGCGGGCGAACCGAACGCGCGAGCGACTTTCGTGAGGATCGACCGGAGGCTATACTGCCGCTACTTGACACGAGCATCACTGAGGAGGATTCGCATGGCGAATTCCGAGTGGACGCTGTCCGACGAGGAGCGGTCGACGCTCGAGCGCGTGCTCGACGCGTTGCTGCCACCGACTGGAAGCTTCCCGCTCCCATCACAGACCAACTTGATCGACGAGTTCATCCTGAAGCGCGTTCCGCAGGTCGACGATCGTGGGTCGCTCTATCCGGGGATCGATTCCGCACGTTTGAAGGGGATTCTGAGCGATCTGTCGGACGCCGGAGACTTGACTGAGTCGCTTTCAAAGCTGCAACGGGAACAATCCGCGCAGTTTCAAGCGCTCTGGAGTCTGGCCGTCTACGGCTACTACTCACGCGCCGAGACGATTGCCGCCATCCAGCAGGATCTCGCTCCCGCCTATCACGGCGCTCCACTGCCGACCGGCTACATCGCCGCCATGGAGCGCTGGGACGCGAACGACGCGCTCCAGATGCCGCGTTCACCTCGTGGAGCGTTCATCCCCACCGAACAGGTCAAGCGGGTTGACTTGAGTCGACTGGACGCCGAACGGAGCCGCTCATGAGCTCGCCATCGCCGACCGACGTCCTGATCGTTGGCTCCGGTGCCGCCGGAGCCGCTCTCGCCTATCGCCTGAGTGAGGCGGGCGTTCGCGTGGTTTGCCTGGAGCAAGGACCATGGGTGTTGCCCGCCGAACATCCGCACTACAGCAACGAGTGGGAGTTCGAACTGCAACGGCGATGGGGGCGTAGCCCCGGCGTACGTCAGGCGGCCGCTGACTACCCCATCGCTTCCACCCGGGTGAACCCGATGCTCTACAACGGCGTGGGCGGCAGCACGATCCACTACAACGCTCACTGGCCGCGCCTCAAGCCGGTCGATTTCCGCAAGGGGACTGAGCACGGACTGGAGGGATCGGCCGATTGGCCCATAAGCTATGAGGATCTGGAGCCCTATTACGAGCTGAACGATTCGATCATGGGCGTCTCGGGCGTGGCCGGAGATCCGTCCAATCCGGCGCGGACTCCACGTCAAACGCCGCCCCTGCCCTTCGGCATCCACGGACGGCGGGTGGCCGAGGCGTTCGAGCGTCTGGGCTGGCACTGGTGGCCGGCCGACAACGGCATCATCACCGAGGACTATGACGGGCGCACCGCCTGCGTCCACTGCGGAGCCTGCCGCAACGGCTGCCCGCGTGGTTCGCTCGCCACAGTCACCTGGACCTACTGGCCCCGGGCGCTGCGCAACGGTGTCGAGCTACGCTCGAACGCACGCGTGGAGGAGATCACGGTCGACGAGCAGGGACGGGCGAATGGCGCGGTTTACGTCAATCTGCGTACCGGAGAGCGGCAGCGACAGGCCGCCTCGATCGTCATTCTGGCCGCTAACGGACTCGGCACGCCGCGCATCTTGTTCATGTCGGAGTCAGCGCGCTTCCCGGACGGCATGGCCAATAGCTCTGGTGTCGTCGGGCGCTATCTGATGCACCACGCCTATGCCGAGAACACCATGATCTTCGCCGAGTCGATCGATGGCTTCACCGGCGCCTATGGAGCACCGATGCTGAGCCAGGAGTTTTACGACACCGAGGTCGAGCGCGGCTTCGTCAACGGCTTCACTTTCCAGATCGGCCGCGGTATGACGGCTTCGCCTGCCGCCATGGGTCTGCCATGGGGCGAGGGGCATCGCGATGCCTTCGCCAAGCTGTTCAACCACGAGATCTGGTTCAGCGTACAAACTGAGGATCTGCCCCTCTGGGAGAACCGGGTCGCCCTCGACAGCGAGCACGTCGATTCGAGCGGCCTACCAGGCGTCGCTATCGAGTGGAAGCTGCATGAGAACGACCGCCGCATCATCGAATTCGGTGTGGAGCGGGCCCAGGAGTTGGCCGAAGCGGCCGGGGCGCTTGAACTCGTCACCAGCGGCGTGGCCGACCCCAATCCCGCCTGGCACCTGCTGGGGACGTGTCGCATGGGGAGCGACCGCGAGACGTCGGTGACCGACGCCGATCACCAGGCGTGGGACGTGCCCAACCTGTATATCTGCGACGGCTCGTCCTTCGTGACCGGCGGCTCGGTCAATCCGACGTCGACCATCGGCGCCATGGCGCTGCGTTGTGCCGACCACATATTGGCGCGTGAAGATGCGAGGAGGTAAGCGCCATTTCTCAGCGCTTGTACGGGCGACGCATGCGTCGCCCACCTCGTCGTCGTGACCGCAGTCTCCATCGAAGCCACATGCCTGTCCGATGGTAGGGGCGAAGCTCGCCTTCGCCTTACGCGTTCGGGCGGCAATGACTCCGGGATAAGTTGGAACGCGGGTCGTTGGTTGCGACTCGGCCTATCGGCATCGCTGATTGCCACCCGATGCAGGCGAAGTCAAGCTTCGCCCCTACCGCCGAAAGCAATGGTGTGGCCCCGTGGATGTTCCCCAGGCCGTGACCGCATGGAGGGCGACGCATGCGTCGCCCGTACGACGTTGTAGCCTACAAATTCTCGATCTTGATCTGCGCGATGTCTCCGGCGGGCTCGAAGCCGAAGATCTTCGAGTAAAAGTAGAGCTCCGCTTCCATGCTGTGCTTGATGTTCTCCGCCTTGCGGAAGCCGTGCTGCTCTCCTTCGTAGGCGACGTAGGCGTAGGGCAATCCCTTACGCTGCAGCGCCTCGACCATCAGCTCCGCCTGATGTGGCGGGACGACCTTGTCTTCCAGCCCCTGGAAGAGGACCAACGGACAGGAGAGGAGATCGGTGTGATAGGCGGCCGAGCGCTCCTCGTAAACGTCGCGCGCCTCGGGGAATGGTCCGACCAGTCCGTCCAGGTAGCGCGACTCGAATTTGTGCGTCTCGCTGACGAAGGCCGGTAGGTCGGCCAGGCCGTAGTAGCTGGCGCCAGCCGAAAAGACGTCGCGGAAGGTGACCGAGTTGAGCGTGGTGAAGCCTCCGGCGCTGCCGCCGCGGATGGCCAGCCGCTCGCCATCGACATCACCCCTCTTGGCCAGGTACTTGGCGGCATTGACGCAGTCGTCGACGTCGACCACACCCCAATTGCCGTTCAACCGCTCGCGATATTCGCGGCCATAGCCGGTGCTGCCGCCGTAGTTGACGTCGACCACGGCGAGGCCCGCGACTGGTCCAGAACTGGATGCCTAAGCGCAGCTGTGAATCGGTCGCGCTGGTCGGACCGCCGTGGCTGAAGACCAGCAGTGGCGGGCGCTCCCCCAGCGGCCCGGCGAAATCCTTGTTCTTCGGCGCGTAGAAGAGGGCGTGCGCCGTCAACCCGTGCTCGGTGGGGAACTCGATCGGCTCGGCCACCGAGATGTATCCCTGATCGATGCTCAGATCTGAGCTGTGGTAGACGTGTTCGACTTCTCCGCTCTTCGGGTCGACGGCGACGATCGTCGAGAACTCGGTCGGGCTTCCGGCGATCACCCAGATGCGCCCGTCGTCGCTGACGTGGACGTAGTCGAGAGTCGTCATGCCGGTTTCGATCGGCTCGACTTCATCGCTTCCCGGCTTGATCAAGCCCAGGTGGTCGTTGCCGTCCCGCGCATACAGGCAGGCGATGGACCCGTCCGCCAGGAAGTCGTAGCGGGAGAAGCCGAAGACCCATTGCGGCACGCCGACCTCTGCCTCCATGGGCGCCACCGGCACAATCTCGTTGCCGTCGAGCCGGTAGAGGTTCCACCAATTGGAGCGATCCGAGATGAAGTAGAGGTCGCCGTTAGCGACTCCACTCCGGCTGGAAGATCGACTCCGAATCGCCACCGGCAACCTTGTGCTGGTTGGAGAGGCCGTTGGCGTCGAGGTCGGCGACCCATAGCTCGCAACCGTCCCAGGGCATATTGGGATGGCTCCAGGTCGTCCAGGCCAGCTTGCTGCCGTCCGGACTCACGCGCGGAAACGCATAGAAATCGTTGCCGGAGACCAACACCTGCGGGGCCGAGGAGCCGTCCAGGCTCAGCCGCACGATCTCGTTGGCCGCCTCGCGATCGGCGAAATGTCGCTCCTGCACGGCAACAGCCGTTCGCCCACCAGGCAAGGCAACTCCGTCGGCGAAGCGCAATCCCGACTCGACCTCCGGCTCGGGGGTGATCTCGATCGGATCGTCGCCCGAATCCTGGCGATACAGACGCTGATCGGCGTAGTTGGAGAAGTAGACGGTGGTGCCGCTGACGAAGAAGGAGCCGCCACCGTATTCGTGCGCGCGCGTGCGAGCGTTCAATCCTTCCGGCGTGACGTCCGCGATGGTCCCATCCGGCGAGCGTCGCACGATAACGTAGCGCCCTCCTTCGCTGGGTCGGCCCTCCAGCCAGTAGACGTCGTTCCCCGCTACGGTTAGCTGCCCCAGACTCTTGGCGCTGGACGCCGCCAGATCGGATGAGATCGGCGAGTCCCACGATCCATACGGCGCGAATGTCGTTTCAGTCATCGTTTCTACCTCCACGTCAAAGTCGGTCGAGCGAGCGAATTTTGAGCTGTCAGTGCGGCTATGCCCCGAGCTTGGGTCTCACGAGCGACGCGAAGCGCTCGAGTCGGGCCAGCATCTTCTCCAACGTTTCGTCCTGCATCCCGAGAATCAGATGCCGCACACCGATCTCGCCAAACGCGTGAATGTCCGCCGCGACCTGGTCGGGCGTGCCGGTGAACGAGCGGCGAGAGCCGTCTGGCGCCTGCATCGCTTCGCGGTCGTTGTACCAGCCCGCGCTGTAGGCCAGGTCGATCTCGGCGGGATCTCTCTCGGCTTCCTCGGTGTAGCGGTACAGTCGGCCCAACGCTTGGGTCATCTGCTCCACCGTTCCCATGGGATGGCGCGGATTGCTCCCGATCGGATACCAGGCGTCGCCCAGTCTGGCCACACGCTTGAGCGCGGCCGTGCTTTCGCCACCAATCCAGATCGGTGGGTGTGGCCGTTGGACGGGCTTGGGCGCGAACGCGATGTGGTCGAAGTTCATGTAGTCCCCCTCGAATGAGGGTTGTTCGTTGGTCCAGAGTTCCTTGAAGGCGCGCAGATACTCGTCGGTCACCTTGCCGCGTTCGTCGAACGACGGAGCACCAAGCGCGTCAAACTCCTCGCGCATCCAACCGGCGCCGACCCCATAGATCAGCCGTCCACCCGACAGGACGTCGAGTGAGGCCAGCATCTTGGCGGTCAGGACGGGTGGTCGCTGCGGCAGGACCATCACCGACGTCAGAAGTCGCAGTTTGCTGGTGCGGGCCGCGACGTAGGTGAGCAGCGTGAGCTGCTCCAGGCAGTCGCCACTCGCGTCACCCGACCACTGGCCGGTGGCACTATAGGGATAGGTCGAATCGATGGCGCGCGGGATAACGACGTGATCGCTAACCGAGACCAGGTCGAAGCCGAGCTCCTCGGCGCGCTCGACGAGCGTCGCCATGTTCTCTGGAGTCGTGATGGGTCCGCGTGTGGGCAGGCTGAAGCCGATCTTCATGGTGTGTACTCCTCTGCTGCAACTCGTGGCACCCTACGGTGCGCCGAATGCGTCGTCAAGTGCGGCACTAGCGCGTGCGGGTCACCTTGGTCAGACCACGAGGTTGATCCGGATCGATCCCTTTGGCACGAGCCAGCGCCAGCGCCCAGAGCTGTCCAGGTACAACTGCGACGATGGGAGAAAGCCATTCCGGTACGCCGGACGGGATGGGCAGGGAGTGCAAGTCATCGATCAACAGTTCCTCACGATCGCTGACGACCAGCACCTCGGCGTTCCGATCCCGAAGGTCGGCGTAGAGCTCGAGCATGTCCTGCTGAACCGCGCCGGAGGGCGCGATCAGCATGGCCGGGAAGCCGTCATCGACCACCGCGATGGGCCCATGCCTGAGTTCTGCCGAGGAGTGAGCTTCGGCCACCACATAGCTGGTCTCCTTGATCTTCAACGCCACTTCGTAGGCGGTCGCATAGTTGTAGCCGCGCCCCACCACGATGAACTGCTCGGTGGCGACGAAGCGAGCGGCGCTTTGGTCAAGGTGCCCGTTGAGCCGAAGGGTTTCGTCGATCACTCTGGGAAGCATGTCGAGCTGCGAACGACTCTCGCCATCTGCTGCCAACGCCGCCGAGAGCATCGCCAGCGCCGTGAGCTCAGCCGTGTAGGTTTTGCTGGCTGCGACCGCTTGCTCCACTCCCACCCTCAAATCGAGACACAAGTCGGCGGCTTCCGCCAGCGCCGAACTCGACTCGTTGGTGATGGCCAACGTCAACGCGCCCTGAATGCGGGCTTCGGCAACCACCGACACGATGTCGGGTGATTGCCCGGATTGGCTAATGCCGATGACCAGCCCCTGCGTGAGTCGAGGCGGCGTGTGATAGAGCGTGAAGAGGGACGGCGTCGCGAGTGCAACAGGCAGTCTGTTGCGCGCTCCGAACAGGTATTGAGCGTAGCGCGCCGCGTTGTCCGACGTTCCGCGGGCCGCGATCATGACGAAGCTCGGATCGCCGGTCTTGATGCGATCCGCGATGCGCACGACGTCCTCCTGCCCGTCCGTCAACAGGCGTGCGATGACGTTTGGCTGTTCGTGAATCTCTCGCTCGAACTGGATCGCCACTGCTCAATTCGCTCCTGCGTGTTGTCCATTCGACCGCGCATAACCGTTGGCCAGGCGGTCGAGCTCAATGCTCGAATCCGTGAGTGATCGCTTGGCTTCCTCGATCCATTTGGTCCATTGCATTTGCTCCGCGCGCGCTCGATCGAGCGTCGCAAGCACCGCCGACTTCGCTGGACCACCCGGAAGCGCGCGTCGATCGATCACCATCACTGGATCGAGTAGCTGGACCAACTCAGCGTCTGTTATGTCGACTTCTACTCCACTCACCGCCGACGAAGCCGCCCGCAGCATATTCGGTGTCAGCCCGTGCAGATCGCGATCGTCCGCGACGAGCTCGTCGACCAGGCGCGACACGATCCTGTGTGCTTGTTTGAACGGGATGCCGAAATCGAGCGTCAGTCGCTCAGCCAGTTCGGTGCTGCTACCGAAACCGGCACGCGCCGACTCCGTCATGTGAGCTCGATCGAACTGGATCGTGTGCAGGACGTCGGTCAGGAGCGAGAGCACACTCTGGGCATGCTCGCAACACCTGATCAGCGGGACGAAGATCTCATCCTCCACGTCGACGGTGTCGCCGAACGCCGCGCCGTGGACCATCGCTTCGACTGTGGCGGCATCGCCCAGCACGTAGCCGATGCGGGCCCGGATGTGCTCAAGCACGACCGGATTCCGCTTCTGCGGCATGATCGAACTGACCTGGATGAACTCGTTTCCGACTCGCGCCAGGGCCACGTCGGAGCGGCACCAGATCAGTAAATCGTTTACGAATCGGACCAGGCTCAGGCACATGATACGCAAGGCGCCGACCGACTCCAGCATGTAATCGGCCGCTCCCACCGCGTCGTAGCCGTTCTCGATCAGGCCGTAAAAACCGAGCAACGCCGAAATGCGTTCGCGATCGACCGGCAGACTGCTAGTGGTGAACGCAGCCACGCCCAGCGGCGAGCGGTTGGTGCGCTCGAATGCCTGTTCGATTCGCTCGGCGTCACGTCCCAGTGGACCGAGGACTCCGAGCAAGTAATGGCCGAGAGTCGTCGGTTGCGCCACCTGCGTATGCGTGACACCCGCCAGCAGCGTGTCGACATGCTGTGCCGCCAGATCCGCCAGACGCGCCCGGAGACGATTCATCGACGCAGCCACATCCAGCAGATTGCTCCGCAGCATCATGCGGCAGAGGGCCGCGCTCAGGTCGTTGCGCGAGCGACCGAGCTGCAGGTTGCCGCCCGCGTCGGCGCCGGCGATCTCGATGATGCGCCGCTCCACCAGGAAGAAGAGGTCTTCGACAGTCGGATCGTACCGATATCGGTCTGCCGTGTCTGCCTCAGCTCGCAGAATGCCGTCGAGCAGCTTTGCGCCGCTCTCCACATCGACGATCCCCTGCTCGATGAGCATCACGGAATGCGCTTTGTTAGCCGCCATCATGTGGCGGAAGAGATGCTCTCGTGAGAAAGCGAAGGCAGGAGCGAGAATGTGATTGGCGTAGCTCGGCGCTGGGAAAGCGGGTCGGTCCGCGTCCTGATGCTCAGGCATTCAGCAGCATCCTCATCGGTTGGAACGACATGGGATCGATCAAAGCGGGACGCGCAACAAACGTGCGGCATTGCCGCCGAAGATCAGCTGCAGATCGTCGTGCTTCAGCCCCATGAAGCGGCAGATGCGGATCTGATCCTGCAGATAACGGATGGCGAATCCGCGCGGAAACCAGCTTGAATCGGTGCCGAAGATGATGCGCTCCGGCCCGATCGTCTCCAGGAATTTTCGGAAGAGATCGTCGAGAGTGAGCTGGTATGGCATCCAGCGCACCCATTGATTCGAACCGGAGGTGTCGACGTGGACGTTAGGGCAAGCCCAGCACAGGAAGAGGAGCTCTTTGACGAATTGAATGCCGAAATGCGGCACGACGAAATTGACCGTGGGGAAGTCTCGCGCCACCGGCTCCAGGAGCGCCGGGTTGATCTTGTCGTTGAAGGCGATACCGCCCGGACCACCGAGCATGCCGAAGTGGATCAACACCGGGATTCCGTGTTCGGAAGCGACCTCCCAGGTTGGGTACGCGGATCGATCGTTGATCGGCTTGCTGAGCGTGGGGGCGATGAGCTTGAAGCCCTTAAGGCCAAGCTGCGTTACTGAACGTTCCAGTTCAGCGGCGGCCTCTTCGCCGAACGGTTCATGATGGGCGAAGCCGACGAAATCGTCAGGATGTCGACGGACGACTTCAGCGAGCCGGTCGTTTCCACCGCCGGTCACGAATCCGATGCGGTCGACGCCGTATTTCTCCAGCTCGTCGACCCACAGATCCGCTTCCTCCTGCCAGGTCCGGTCGCCTGTCTCCGGCGTCGGAAAGTCCCAGGCATACCGCCACTGCTCGGCGTATTTGGCGACTTGCCCTTTGCGGTATTGGGCGGATTCGTAGGCGGGTGTGCCCGGCTCGTATGCCGGCTCGGCGCGCGTCATCGATCCGTCCTGGCGCAGGCGGAAGTGAGAATGAAAGTCGATGACCGTGAGATCCTGAAACGTCCGTCGACCCATGTCGCCTCCTCCGATTGCGCGAGCTTCACGCCACCTTAGACCGTGCCCCGCGTACTGACAAGTGGCCAATTTGCCGCCCATCCGGCGCTCGACAGTGGCCCTTACTTCGATTACGCTCCCCGGCAAGGTTCATCCGTTCTGCCGGGAATCACGTGTCTCTGGGCGAGAGGAAGGTCAGGCGTCATGGCCAAGGATTACCGTCGCTACAGCTTCTGGCTCGAAACGTGTGGAGACGACCTGACTCCGCGTGCGCCGCTCGACGGCTCGATCGACGTCGACGTTGCCATTCTCGGCGCCGGTTTCACCGGGCTCTGGACCGCTTACTACCTGAAGAAACGAGATCCCTCGCTCAAGATCGCCATCGTCGAGAAGGAGATCGCGGGCTTCGGTGCCTCGGGCCGCAATGGTGGCTGGGTCACGCCCGGACTGCAGCTTTCACTGACGACCATGGCCGATCGCTTCGGCGTCGACGCGGCCAAGGCACAGTACAAAGCGATGTCTGACACCGTCGACGAAGTTGGACGAGCCATTGCCGAGGAGGGCATCAGCTGCGATTTTCAGAAGTCGGGCGCGCTGCGTATCGCGCGCGGTAAACACCAGCTTCCGTCGATTGAACGCAGCTATGCCACCTACGAGCGCTTCGGACTGGCTGATGACTACCAGTTGCTCGACGAGAAGCAGACGCAGGAGCGGGTTAAGGTCGCGGATTCACTCGGCTCCCTCTACAACCCCAATTGCGGGGTCGTCCATCCGGCCAAGCTTGCCCGTGGACTGGCGCGCGTTGTAGAGAGTCTGGGCGTCACTATCTACGAGCAGACGGAGGTGACTGATTACGTTCAGGGTGCCAACCCTCGTCTCTTTACCGATCGCGGCGACGTGCGCGCCAGGAATCTGGTGCTGGCAGGCGAGTCGTACCTCTCGCTGCTTCCCAAGCTCAGCCGACAGCTCATTCCAGTCTATTCGCTGATCGTGCTGACTGAGCCGCTAAGTGACCATGAGTGGGCAGAGATTGGCTGGGAGAGCCGCGAATGCATCTCTTCGAATCGCTTCACGGTCGACTACCTCTCCAAGACGACTGACGGTCGCATCGTCTTTGGTGGTCGTGGCGCGCCATACCACTACAACTCGCAGATCGCCGACGAGTTCGACCGACACGAGGCGACGCACTCTATGCTGCGCCAGATGACCGTCGACTGGTTTCCGATGTTGAAGGATGTGCGATTCACTCATGCCTGGGGCGGTCCGCTCGGGATGCCGCGCGACTGGATGCCGACCATGACCTACGACCCGTCGACGCACGTCGCCAGCGCGCGTGGTTACACCGGCCAGGGCGTCGCGACCGCCAACCTCTCGGGACGCGTCCTGACCGATCTGATCACCGGCAAGCACTCGGAGTTGACCGAGCTACCCGTGGTCGACCATCATTCGCCTGATTGGGAGCCGGAGCCGCTACGCTGGCTCGGCATCCGTTATGTGCAAAACGGGTTTGGCCGACTGGATGAAGAGGCCGAGCGCACCGGTCGCGCCCCGAGCGGCCGCAGCCTCACCGAGTGGTTGGGTCGCCACTGAGCAAAATGGACCGGCAGGATGTTCATCTCCTGCCGGTGTATCCACAACCTAGAGCATTGGCTCGTGCACAGACCAGTGTTTAGGCGTCGTCACGTGGGTGGTCGGAATCCCACGTCACCCGCAGTCGTTGCATGTCCTGAAGCGTGACGCTGGCCTCACTGAGCGCTGGGTTGACGAAATCTCTGAAGAACGCCTGTGCCGTCTCGTCCGACTCCCAGACGTTGAACGCCCACCAGCCGCCATCCTCCATTGGGCCCTCTGTGTGAAAAATCCCTCCGTCTGGTCGGTGTTCACCGAGATTTTGGCTGATTCTATCGCTGATTTGACTGGCTTGCTCCAAAGAGCTATTCGGGAACTGACTGAAGTAGGCGACTTTCATGGGACCATCTCTCTCTTTCCGCCGATCTGTGATCGGACGATGACAACGGTAGGTTCACACATGTGCTGACGGAGTTCCGTAGTCTTTCCTGACCATGTCCGCAACTGTCGTGAACTTCATGCCCGGGAACAACCGTTCGGTCTGGTCATGATCTGCTGCCTGCGGCGTAGTATCGAGCACGACCCCTGCCTGGATCTGCCGTGCTAATGCCGGATTAATGGGCCGGAGCGCCACCGACATCAATCGCATCATCCCCAGCGGAACCGCATCGACTTTGCCGGTCATGCCCGTTTCGGTTGCGAAGATCTCGACGAATTCGCGCATGCCGAGGTTTTCAGGGCCGACAACTTCTACCGACTCACCGATGAAGCGCGTTTCGACGATAGCGCACTCGACGACGCGCGCCACGTCGTCGACCGAGACGAAGTTGATGGGGTTGTGCGCGCGACCGAAGATGCGCGTCTTGCCGCTGTTGACGAGCGGTTCACCGATGATGCTAGCCCAGGTCTCCATGTACGCAGTCGGACGGACGATCGTCCAATTTAGACCGCTCCGGCGCAGCTCCTGTTCGGCGAGCGACTTCATGCGAAACAGCTCCATGGGATGATCGCTCGATGCACCGTGTATCGACATCAGGATGAATCGCGAGACCCCAGCCGCTTGCGCTGCCTGGATAAGGTTGCGATTCCCCAGGTGGTCAATCGTCTTTGGGTTGCACCCTCCTTTGCCGGTGAAACCGTGTATCGCCGAGATGACGACGTCGACGCCTGCCATTGCTGCCTCGACGGATTCCGGATCTCGTACGTCTCCAACAACGAATTCGACTGGTTTTTCGCCCTCAGGACGAATGCGATTTGGGTCGCGAGTCAGGATTCGTAACGCATATCCCCTGGCCAGCAGCCGATCGATGATTCTGGTGCCAAGGAGCCCGCTTCCACCGGCGATGAGAATCACAGCGTGCCTCCGCTCATCTTCTTCATTCGGCCGCACGGTGCGCGGGTTTGCCCAGCAGTTGTCCCAACCCCGCATCCTCGCCGGGCAAGGGCGTGCGAACCGGCTCCATGTAGAGCCGTGTCCACGCCACTCTGCCGTCGCGTACCTCTTGAATCGTTACTCCTTTCAGCGTGACCGGCACACCGTCTACCCTCGTGCCCTGCCACTCCCACTCGGCCCATGCGGTGCCCTGGTTCGACGCGCTGCGCACGAGAGTTGACTTGAGATTGGGCAACGAGGCAAAGATTCCCGACCAGTTCTCGCGCATCTGCTGCCGTCCTCGAAAGGCGCGTTCGGGATGTGCCGGGAACTCGCTGTCGTAGTCGGGATGAAAACAATCTGCAAGGGCTTCCAGGTCGTGGTTGTTGGTTGCTTCTCGCAGCCGAGTGATCAACGCATCGGTGTGAGACGTCGTTGGCACTTCCATCGGATAATCCCCCTCCCAGGTCCACGCATGCGACAGCCGAGCCTGACTGGTTCGCCGCGCGTTGTTCGAATCAGCATGATGCTATGATAGGTTCGCTGTTTCTCCGCGTTGCGCCAGGAGCGCGCCAATGTTGCGCCAACCCGGGCCCGAAGATGTCGATCTGGCCGGACGGCTTGTTCCGAACTGGCAGGTCGTTCTGCGGGGCTTACGCGAAGCCGCCGGGATAACCCAGGAGGGCTGGGCTGCGCACCTCGGCTATGGTCGCCGCACTGTCCAGCGCTGGGAGCGCGGTGAAAGTCCACCTGACGCGGCCGCGACGGAGGCATTAGTCACGCTATGTGCTGAGCGACGGCTATTTCGAACCTTTCATGCCGGCGATCTGGCTGACGTGACGGTTACCCCAGAGCTGCTCCGGCAGACATTAGAAGAGGCGCGGATGTCGCGCCGCATGCCACAGCGTTCACTTCCCCAGATTTCTGTACATCGCGAGCTCGCGCCTCTGATGGAATTGATCCCGGACGCGTCGCTCCGAATTCCTCAGAATAATCTGCCCAGTGATCTCACCAGTTTCATCGGTCGAGAGGCCGAACGATCTGCAATCGTGCGCCTCGTCGCGGACAACAGGCTCGTCACGCTCGTTGGATCGGGCGGCGTCGGAAAGACTCGGCTCGCCACGGTCGTCGCCCGCGACACGATGTCAGCGTTTTCTGATGGGGTGTGGCTGGTGGAGTTGGCCGACCTCCGACAGCCGTCCATGGTGGTTCAGCGTATGGCCGCGGTGGTCGGAGTACGCGAGAAACCGGACAGCGTCGTCGGCGAGACGCTGGTGGAGACGCTACGCCGACGCCACCTGCTCCTGATCCTCGACAACGCCGAGCATCTCGTGCGCGCAACGGCGGAGCTGGCCACGCGGCTCCTGCAATCGTGTCCCGGTGTTCACGTGGTTGCGACGAGCCGCGAACCACTTGGCGTGCCGGGTGAGGTCGTTTGGCGCGTTCCGTCGCTCGATCTGCCGGGAGACGGCCAGATGCTGGAGGCAAGCAGAGCCGGAAGGGCCGCGTCGGTTCGTCTGTTTGTGGACCGTGCTGCGGCTCATCTGCCAGGTTTCAAGCTGACGGATGAAAATACACCATCCGTCAGTCGCGTCTGCCGCAGGCTCGAAGGAATTCCGCTGGCGATAGAGCTCGCGGCTGCCTGGGCACGAGTCCTGACGCCAGCGGAAATCGAAACGCGGCTCGATCATCAGTTCGACCTATTGACCTCTCAGGGCAGCCTCAGTCCTTCTCGACAGCAGACCCTGCGAGCGTCTATGGACTGGAGCTACGCGCTGCTCGAACCAGACGAGCAGCACCTTTTCGATCGGCTCAGTATCTTCCCCGGCGCGTTCTTCCCGACAGATGTGGAGAAGATCTGCACCATCAACACCGCTGAAAAGACATTTGAACTGCTTGCACGACTGGTGGACAAGTCACTGGTCCTCGCCGACCCGCTGCGTAATGATCAAATCACCCGCTACCACCTGCTCGACAGTCTGAGGGTATATAGCGCCGAGCGGCTGTTCAAGCGAGGTGAATCGGAAGAGTTGCACCGTGCCCACGCGCAATGGTTTGCCGCTCAAGCCATACAGGCTGAAGACGCCGTGCATGGCTCGGAGCAGCGCTTCTGGCTGCGCTGGATCGATGAGGCTGACGCGAACATTCGTGAGGCTCTGGAATGGTCACTGAGTCACGATGTCGAGATCGCGCTGCGTGTCTGCTCGGCTTTGGCCTGGCCGTGGGGTGCCCTTGGCCACACGACCGAGGCGCGAAGTTGGCTGGAACGAACTCTGGAACATCCACAATCGACATCGTATCCGCGCTGGCATGCCAGGCTAACGGCGCTTCTGTCCATGATGAACGTCTTACGTGGGGATTTGCCCACGGCGATGCGGCTGCGAGAAGAGGCTACCGCGGCCGACGCGGGCCGTGAGGATCCGATCACGAAGTTGATTGCCACCGTCGCCGAGGTGCAGATTCTGCAGGATTCAGGTGATCCCCGAGCGATCGACCTTGCAGAATATGCCATGCGTGTGGCTCGGAGCCTCAACAACCATTGGTACATAATCCGATTGACCGAGATCCAGGCTCGCGGCGCACTGCGAAGACGCGATATTGCAGCGGCCACTACGCTGCTTGAGGAGGGAGTGCGACTCGCGCGCCGCGCCGAGGACCAATGGAGTCTGGCTCAGGTTCTCAACAATCTCGGTGATGTGGCGCGCTCTTCCGGCAATCACGCGGAGGCCGGGGCGATGTATGAGGAGAGTCTCGCCTTGCGAGCGACCCTTGGAGTCCCTGGTCTGAATGCCAGCCTGCAACACAACCTGGGGTACGTCGCGCTTGCCGCGGGAGACATCGATAAAGCTCGAACGGATTTTCGGACCGCGATGTGGGAGTTCACGCGCACGAACGATCGACGAGGCATCGCGGAATGTCTGATCGGGATGGCATCGGTGGAATCAGCCGAAGGACGGTATGAGGCGGGTGCCAAGAAGTTTGGCGCAGGTTCCGGCGCGCTGAAGTCGCTTGGCGCGAGTATCTGGCCAGCGAACCGTGCCGACGTGGAACGGTGGCAGCGGCTCGCACAAGAGAGCCTTGGGGACGATGCGTTCAACGAGATTTTTGACGCGGCGTTTAGGCTATCATTGGATGCTGCACTTGATCTCGCCGACGCCACGTTACGGTCTGAAAAGACCGCCAGATCCGACGCCATCCAATCCAGCGGCGGCGACAACTGAGGGGGCGCAGCCTCACCGAGTGGCTTGGCCGGCACTAACGGAATCGTGCGCGAAATCGCTGCACGAGCGCTGGCAGCGCCGATTGCAGGATCGGGATCGACAGCCAGGAGTACTCAGCGGCGCTCGTGCTGCGCTGCGCGATCGCAATTGAGATCAAGATGACCAGACTCGGCACGGCCAGGCGTAACCCGGTCTGGAGACGCTCCGCACGCGACGGTCTCACGTCCACGAGACGGCCGCTCGCCACCGCATACAACCACAGAACCATGAAGAGCGCGCTGGTCAGGAACAGGTTCACGGCGTAGAAGTCGACCGCGGTCGACTGATCGCCGTAGCTGCTGATCAATGTCGTCGAGAACGGCAGGAACGCGATCGACATCAGGAGCAGCGTGTTGATCCAGATCAGCCTGCCGTCGTAGCGATGGATGCGTCGGAAGGAGCGATGGTGCGCCATCCAATAGACGGCGATCACCAGGAAGCTGATCGCGAATCCCAGGAAATTCGGCATGAGATCGCGCAGCGCGCCGGCCAGGTTGTCGCCTGCGTTCGCTGGAAGCTGAATGTCGATGACAAGCAGCGTGATGGCGATGGCGAAGACTGCGTCACTGAAGAAGATCAGCCGCTCGAAACCGAGGCGGTCGTCGAAGTCACTGTTGTCCACAAAGAGGTCGGAGCCAGCAGGGGAAGAGTGGCGTACGCTTGACTTGGACGCTGGCTTTTCCCGGTAATGCGGACCGTTCCCAACAGGAGGACGGCGGTCGCGTGGCAGTCGTTCGCGCATCTGCCTCCCCTACCCCATCGCGGCGAACATCCGGTGGCCGCTAGACAACACCGTCAGCCCGCAACACGGCGATCTCGTCCTCGCTCAGCCCGATGCGATCGCGCAGCACTTCGTCAGTCTGCTCCCCCAAGAGCGGTGGATGGCTGCGCACTTCCGATGGCGTGTCGGACATGATTACGGGCGGACCAACCACGCGCACTGTACCGGCAGTGGGGTGCGGCACCTCGACCACCATGCCACGATGCTCGACCTGTGGATGCGCCAGCGCCTGCCCCACGGTGTTGATCGGCCCGCAAGGAATGCCCGCCTCGGTCATGCCGTTCAGCCAAACGTCCGCGTCTTCCGTCTCGAAGACGTCCTGCAGGAGTGGAATCAGCTCGTCTCGATTGGCGACGCGGCGCGGATTACTGCTGAAGCGTTCGTCAGTGGCGATCTCGGGACGGCCCATCAGCGAGCAGAGGGACTGAAATTGACGATCGTTCCCCACGCCGACGATGAACCATTGGTCGCGGCCCTTGAACGGTCTGATACGGCACGATCGTAGCGTGCGCGTTGGCGTAGCGTTTGGGCTCTTCGCCTGACGCCAGGTAGCTGCTGCCGACATTGGCCAGCCAGGCAATGGCCGAAGGCAGTAGAGCGGCATCGATGCGCTGCCCACATCCGGTCCGGTTGCGCGCGTGGAGCGCGGCGATGATGGCGTTCGACGAGTAGAGAGCTGTCGTTATGTCGACGACGGCGATGCCGACCTTCATCGGCTCGCCATCGACCTCGCCGGTGACGCTCATGATGCCCGCTTCGCCCTGGGCCACGAAGTCGTATCCCGCGCGACCGGCAAAGGGACCGTCCTGACCGTATCCGGTGATCGAGCACCAGATCAGACCTGGATTCTCAGCCGCAAGCGACTCATAACCGAGTCCCAAGCGATCGAGCGTACCAACCTTGAAATTCTCGACCAGCACGTCCGATTCACGGGCCAGCGCACGCAACACGTCGCGTCCACGCTCATCCTTCAGATTGAGCGTGACACTCTTCTTGTTGCGGTTGGCGCAGAGGTAATAGGCGCTTTCGCCGCCGACCCAGGGCGGTCCCCATCGACGCGTGTCGTCGCCGATACCAGGCTGCTCGATCTTGATGATCTCGGCTCCGAAATCACCGAGCATCATGGTGCAATACGGTCCGGCTAGCACCCTCGACAGATCGAGAACGCGGATTCCGTCGAGCGCTCCGCCCATCGTCCATCCTCATTTCATCCAGCGGCATAGATACGCCGGCACTTGGCCGGTTTTCGGGTAGCCTAACACACCGGATGCCGAATCTGGCTCCGTTGAGGACGTGCGCTTTTCGTCAGTTTCCGCGCGAAATCACGAGCGCGCTCGGCGACGTTTGGCGTAACCTCGAAGTTGCACCGCGGTCGACGCCTAGATGTGAGGATCGGGCGCTTACACCACGACGACGGAATCGTCGCTGCCGTGATCGTTGGGCAGGTAACGGTCGGCTGCGTGATCGTTTTCCCAGCGCTCACCATCGAGCAGGTAACGGAAGCGATACTCGTTGCCTGGCTTGAGTGAGACGGTCGCGCTGAACCCTCCGTCCGGGCTCTTTTTCATCTTGGTGGCCGACCGGTCCCAGTCGTTAAACTCCCCCACCAGCATGGCGGACTGGGCGTTGACGTCGGCCGGGAGATCAAACGTCACGCGGCACGAGCGTCGGGTCTTGGTGTATTCCTTGTTGATCATCCAGTGAACCTCCTTCCACATTCCATCTTGCACGCGCGATGCCGCCAGTTTGTGTGGGAATGGTTGTGTGTTCGGCGGCAGGGCGGCATCTTCGACGCCGATTCGACGTCGTCCAGGCCGCGCATGAGGCACGGGCGGCGGTTCAATCGGTTGTCTTGTCTAGGGTTTTCACCAGCTTGAGCGTCTCTTCCTGGTAACCGAGGTGGTCATAGAAGCGACGGGCGCCGTCGTTCTGGGCGAAGACTTCGAGCGTCAGGATGTGCAGCCCACGCGCGCGACTCCACTGTTCGACGCGTTGCATTAAGGCCTTGCCCACGCCCTGTCCGCTGGCTGCCTCGGTGACAACCAGCGTGGCGACGTATGCCTCGCGTTCGCCGGTGAGACCATCGTTCGTCTCCATGACGTGGACGAATCCCAGGCGTTCGCTGGCGTCATCCTCGGCGACGAAGACAGCTTGTTCGTCGCCCGACGCGGACACGGTCGCCTCTGCATAGTGCAGGTGGAAGGCGTGCATCTTGACCGGATCTCGCCAGGGTGGTCGTCCGACTGCTTCGAGTCGTTCGGTAAGGCCCAGAATGAACTCGCGATCGTCTGGGCGCATCTCGCGAATGCGCACCTAAGTTGCCTCTATTCCCACCGTTTGGGTCTATTCGACGCCGCTGCCGGTAATCGGTAGCCTACGCCCGTGATTATGTCATCCTGAACCGCTGTGATGGTCCTCGCTCCCGCACCCAGAGGGTACCCGGGAGAGAGTCAGTGAGAGGGAAGGATCTCTCTTCAGCCTCAAGAGGCGCCCAAGACACCACCGGAGAGATTCTGAGCGGAGCGCTGCGGAGTCGAAGAATGACCCGAGTACTTAGGTAGACTACCGTGGCGGATTGCTCGTGTGAGCCCAACAGCAGGGTCTATTTGCTACTCCGCCCCGTCCACCCGCACTACCACGCCGATTCCATCCAGGTCATGCGTCGCGATCGACGGAGTCCCATTGGACTCGGTCATGCCTTCGAACGGGATTCCGGCTGCGTCGAGGCGCTGCGCGATCGCGTCCAAAGTCGAGCGGTCAGGAACCAGGACCGTGAAGTCGATCAATCCAGCGACGTCCTGGGCGGGCTCGGGAACGTTACGCCCTGCCCAGACATTCACCCCCACGTGGTGGTGATAGCCTCCGGCCGAGACGAACAGGGCAGTGCCGTGAATGCGCTGTACGACGTCGAATCCGAGGATGTCGACGTAGAAGCGTTCGGCGTGAGCCAGGTCACGCACCTGAAGGTGGACGTGGCCGATGTCGCTGCCTTCCGGCATCGATGGATTCTCTTCTGGATCGTCGGCCAGCGTCGCGAAGAGGGATTCAAGATCGAGCGGGTCGGTGACCATCTGGAGACTGCCGTCCCGATATGGCCATTGGTCGCGCGGGCGATCCGCGTAGATCTCCAGGCCGTTGCCGTCCGGATCGTTGAGGTAGAACGCTTCGCTCACGCCGTGATCGGACATGCCGGGGACCAGCCATTGATGATCGACCAGCCGCTTGATGGTGCGGGCCAACTCGACGCGATTCGGCAAACGGATGGCCGCGTGAAAGAGCCCGGCCATCTTCCAGGGTTTGGGTGGCACGCCGGTGACTTCATCCAGCCGAAAGTGCGTTAAAGCGCCTGGCACCGGCAAGAGTTGCACCGAACGCTGAGCAACGGCCTCGTCATGATAGCCAAGGATGTCCCGATAGAACTCCAACGAACGTTCGAGATCGGCTACACGCAGGTGTACCTGACCTGTGTGCGTGGTGTGTGGCAGCGTCGGTTTTGGTGTCGTGGAGGGTGAGATTGCCATGGTTCACCTCCTGGGTTCAATGGGAGCAACGTAGGCTCGAATTCAGGTTGTTCGCATGCGGCGCGTCCAGTCCGCCAGAGCCGCCATGAATTGTGCCAGCAACGCTCGAACGTCGTCGTCCACCATATCCCCAGTCTCGTCGAAGATGTTGCCCGCATTGGGCAGGATCAGCTCCGGCTTCAGCATGACGTAGGATTCGGTGAAGACGAAGACCTGACGCAACGCCAGCTGAGCGCGCACGCTGCCGAATCGTCCGGTGGCGGTTCCCATGATGCCGATCGGCTTGCCCTTCAAGACGCTGCTGTTGGCGGGGCGCGAGGCCCAGTCGATGGCGTTCTTCAGCCCACCGGGGATCGAGTAGTTGTATTCGGGTGATGCGATCAGCAGGCCGTCCGCTGCCGCGATGCTCTGGCGGAGTCGTCGCACCGGCTCAGGTGGGTCCGCTGTGTCGATGTCGGCATTGTAGAGCGGGATGTCGCCGATCTCAGCCGTCTCGACCAGGACGCCTTCCGGCGCGGCTTCGATGGCAGCCCGCAGCAGCGCCCGATTGTATGACCCCCGACGCAAGCTCCCAGCAATCCCCAGCAAACGCATCTCGTTCGACACGATCATCCTCCGCCCAGTTGTCGAATGGGCAACGCATCGCCCAGGCACTTCCCTACTTTGCCTAACTGTCGTCGTGCCATTCGCATTCCAACATCCCGGCGACAGGGACGTCGCAGTCGCGGTACCATGTGTCGATCGCATTTCTGTGGACCGTCACGGTGACGGGTGACTCGAACAAGGGGGAGCCATGGCAGTGGATTTGAGCGCGGTGAGGTCGGAGTTTCCGGTCACCGAGGATTGGGCCTATCTCAACCATGCGGCGATTGGCCCCTTTCCCCGGCGAACGACCGCCGCGATCGAGCGCGTCGTGCATGCCTTCAGCGTGCCGATCGAGTCGGACGGCGGCGAGCGCGAGCGCTCGATCGAGACCGCGCGCGAGAACGTGGCGGCGATCGTTGGAGGACGGCCTGATCACGTCGCCTTCGTCGGTAGCCTGGCGGACGCTATCAGCCTGGCGACGACCGGTATCGATTGGCAGCCGGGCGACAACGTTCTGATTCCGACCGAGGAGTTTCCGTCGAACGTCTATCCCGTCCTCAATCTCGAACGCCATGGTGTCGAGGTGCGTTATGTCGATAAGGGTGAGGATGGCTTCACCAGCGTCGACAAGATTGCCGCCGCGATGGACGGCCGCACCAAGGCGCTGGTCATCAGCCACGTCGAGTTCATGACGGGCTTCCGCAACGACCTGAACGCCATCGGTAAGCTGTGTCAGGAGAACGACGTCCTCTCCATCGTTGATGGCACACAGTCGGTTGGCCCAGTGGTGATCGACGTGGCCGAGAGCGGCATCGACGTGATCGCGGCGCATTGCTACAAGTGGTTGATGGCGTCCTTCGGACTTGGCGTGATGCATTTCTCGGAGCGCGCCATAGAGCGCATTCATCCAACCTATTCTGGACGTCTGGGCGTTAAGGCCGGCTACGAGGATCTCGAATACAGACTAGATTGGCGTGATGGCGCACTGCGCTATCAGACCGGTGGCCTGAATTACATCAGCATGGCGGCGCTGAACGCTTCGTCCGATCTGATTCGGTCGATTGGATCCCGCGATATCGCCGACCACACACTGAAATTGACCGATCGTCTGCTCAGCGAGGTTGCCTCGATGGGCTATCAGGTGACGTCGAATCTCGATCCGGCGCATCGCTCGCAGATCTGCAGCTTCACCTCGGGTGATCGGGACGCCGACGGTCAGTTGGTCGAGCGCATGCAGCAGCACAAGGTGTCGGTCTCATTGCGTGGTCGGGGCGTGCGTGTCTCCCCCTACTTCTACAACTCCGATCAAGATATCGACCGGCTATTGGAGCTGCTCCCAGCTCGCTGATCGGTAACGAGATCGCGATGGTCTATGATGGGAGGACCAGCGATCGCGTTGGAATTGGTCGCTATTCACGTGCATTTGTAGTGCGACCGAGTCGTCAGCGCGATTCCGAATAGCTTCGACAGTAGATGGAGGTCAAGCGATGGCAACGACAGAGCAGTACACCATCGGGCAGTTCGTTGAGGACGCCAAGCAAGTATTGAGTGATTCAGGCGACAACCGACAGAAAGTGGTCGAGTCGCTGAGTCCGCTGGTCAAGAAGGTCGTCTGGGACGATGGGCTGTTCGATGAGCAATTCCGCGCTGAACCGGAAAATGGCCGTCCACGCTACCTGTATCACACCGAGCCGGGTGGAGCGTTGCAGATCTACGTGGTTGAGTTCGCCCCCGGAATGCCGACGCCGGTGCACGACCACCTGACCTGGGGTCTGATCGGCGTCTGTGGCGGAGCTCAGAAGACGACCCGCTATCAGCGGCTCGACGATGGTGGCGAAGAGGGACAGGCCGAGCTGAGGCTGCTCGAGGAGACGATCTACGAGCGTGGTTCCGTCTATCCCCTACTCCCACCGAACGACATCCATCGCATCGAGACGGTGGGCGATCATCCAAGCTACTCGCTGCACGTCCTCGGCGTCGACCTTTCGCGGCAGCACCGCAATATCTTCGACGTGGAGTCCGGAACCGTCACGCCGGTCGACGGACGCGGCATGTAGCGCTCGTTCCTTCGCCATACACAGCGATACAGCACGACGGGCCTATGGTAGGCCCGTTTCTTTGTCCAAATGAGATGCAATTATGTCGATTGATGGCGCAGACTTTATGTCCAGTGAAGGCGACCGGGTTGTGGGACGCGCGCGTTCATCACGTTCCTCACCCACTCCGCCGCGACCGGCGTCCATTCGCTCAAGTGAGAAAAGGCGACATGGTTGGCGCGAGGAATGAAATGAAAGTACTTTTCCCCGCCTGCCGCTGCATAGAGGCGTGCCGATTCCTCCGGAGGTACGACCAGGTCATTCCCCGCCCCCACCACCAGTAACGGTGCTTTGAGTCGTGGCGCGGTATCGATCAGGGACATGGATTCGACCATCTCGAGAAGACGGTCGAGATCCTGTTCATGCGTGGTATAGGCGATTTCCTTCAACACGATCTGGTTGAGATGGCGGAAGTATGGACGCGGATTGAACGGCGCGGTGACCGATATGGCCGCGGCGATGTCCGGTTGTTGGGTCGCTACTTGCACCGCGTA
Source organism: uncultured Chloroflexia bacterium (assembly GCA_963815715.1). Lineage (GTDB taxonomy): Bacteria > Chloroflexota > Chloroflexia > Thermomicrobiales > Thermomicrobiaceae > CALAGB01. The sequence goes on from CAWFHU010000007.1 coordinate 194,029, forward strand.
CGCGCCGCGTAGGCTAATGCCAAGGAGTGCAATCCGACGTGCGTCAAGTCGCTCGTGCCGATCAACGAACTCGACCAATGCATCACCTATGTCGAGCTGATGCGGCGTCGCGGCTATGTGCCAGGCTTCCCCGCTCCCAGGTGTGTCGAGAGACAGCGTCGCGAGTCCGGCTTCGAGAAATGCCGCACTCCAGCCGACGGTCTCCTCTTTCACCGTGCTGGCTCCGTTGAGGATGACCACCACGGGCACCGGGTTGCTCTGTTCCCCTGGAAGCTGCAGATACGCCGGGAGCGATTGGTCGTGCCAGGGGATGCTGACGTGTGTGGCCGCCGGTGACAAATTTGGCGACGCTTCGCGGTAGTTCTGGGCGGCTTGAGCGTAGAGCTCCTCTCTGCGAGGAACATTTTCGAATTCGAAGAGCTGGGCGTAGTGATAGCAGAGTGCTGCGCGAGCTTGATGCTCCGCCGCCTGGGTTGATTCGCCGTCGTTTGCGGAGTTCCGCGACTGCCTCAGGTAGTCGGTGGCGGTGTGTGTCCAGGATGTAGACCAGGATCCGACATTGCGCACGCGTTTGAGGGTGGATTTGAGTTGAGTTGGATGGATTCCTCCGTAGAGGAACCGGTGTTTAGCCTGATTCGTAAGGACGTTCGCCGTCGCGACGCGAAAGAGAAGATCGATCGAGCTGCGCGTAACACGGTTTGCGATCCAAAAGCGTGGGGAGATTAGCATGCGTGGTTGGTTCTCCGATGGTGGCGGCAACAATCCAGACTGGAACACAGGACGGTGATGATATCCATCCCATGCATCAGCTTGCCGGACGTCGCTCTGCAAATTGAAATCGACGGATGCTTAAGTGGGTGACGACTGAGTCCACCCCGGTGGACTTTAGCCGCTCCGTCGGGTCGTTGAATCTTATCATTCGCACACGGCGATCCATGTGGTCGAGTCATGACGCGGACGGTCAGGGCAGGTGAAGGACGGGGCCCGATGATCGGCGCTGGATTGGTGTGGATGGGCGGCATGCACGTGCAGATTGATGTTTGGTCGGAGATGCGTGAGTTTGGGGTCGGGTGTCGTCCCAGTCGCTAGAATTCCTGGTTCTCTTCAGTTCGCAAAGCGACATAATGGGCGCCGATTTCATCACCGGATGTGAGTTCTCCGCTTTGGTAAGAGATGAACACCGGAAGGGCGGGAATGCTTGCACGACGCATGGAACGCGTTACACTGAGCGTCGAGATACCCACAGGGGGTATGCAATGATGGATGAATATGATTGGGATGTGACGAGTGTCGGTGCATGTATATCGGGTTCCGGACGTTAGCTGCGCGCACTGCATCGCGGCGATTACTGGGGAACTAGGGAAGATTGACGGTGTGGAAACGATCGACGTCAACCTGGAGACCAAGTTGGTCACGGTCAAGTCGGCGGATGAGGTTTCAGATGCGACGCTACGGGCCGGCATCGACGACGCGGGGTATGACATCGAGGCGTAGCAAACAACGGTCGGGGGCACTACGTGAACGCGACATAACGACTGACATTTATATGGTCTCTACGATATGAGACTTGTGACGGATTGTGGTTCAGCCGGTTGGTTCACGTCTCGGTGATGGGGCGAGGACCGCTGTTGGCCGTGGCCCGTCGGTTGGGATTGTCTGGAGCTCACGTCGCCCGAAGACACGATCCGCCACGACGTTAGTTTCGGCGCCAATGATCAGCACAATGCTTGAGACCCACAGGAAGAAGAGGAGCACGACCACGGCTCCGAGGACGCCGTACGCGTTGCCGACGTCGACGAGTTGGAGATACAGGCTAAAGACCCAGCTAGCAGCCAACCATAACACTGTCGCTAGCACGGCTCCCGGCGAAAGCCAGCGCAGCGGCAGGTCTTGGGAAGGCCCGGCCCAATAGAGGATTGCCAGGGCGATCATGAAAAGGATGAAGATCACCGGCCAGCGTCCAATATTCCAGGCCTGTGTGAACTGGTTGCCAAGTCCAACTTGAGTTGCCAACTCCTCGCCGAGGCGCTGCCCCACCAGAATCAGCAAGAAAGACGCCAGCATAAGCAAGCTCAAGCCGAACGTGAGGCCCACCGCCATCACCCGTCGCCAGACGAAGTTGCGCGTCTCCTTGACATCGTAGGCGCGATTGAAGGCCTTGATCAACGTACCGACTGCCGACGACGCCGACCAAAGGCTCAGCAGGATGCCGATCGAAAGGACGCCTGAGTGACCACCATCTTTAGCGGCATTGAGGATGAGATCCAGGCTGTTACGAACCGAAAGCGGTATCGCTGGTGAGGTGATCTGCTTCTGAAGGTAGGCGAACGCGTCCACCCCGGTGTACCTGGCTACTTGCGCGGACAGGGAAGCAAAGAATATCGCCAACGCGGGGAGGGAGAAGAGCAGGCGAAACGCGACCTCGGCCGCCAGTCCACTGACGTCGTCCTGGCGTATCTCGTTGAACATACCTTTGCCGAAGGCGTAAAGCCTGTTCGGAGCTTCGCGCATCTCGCCTCATCTCTTGCCTCAAACGGTCGCCTCTGACAACACCGTTAAAAGCAATCAGCGTTCCAACCGCGATCAAGGCGATTCTGTTCCATAGGCGAGGAGCGCAACCTGTTGGATGAACTCGACCACGGCCTCCCGATTCTCGACCTGATCGCTCAGCACGACGACAACGATCGGCCCGTTAGGAGCTAAGATGACGCCCGCGTCGTGCACTGAGTTGTCCAGGTCGCCAGTCTTGTGAGCTACACGCGTTCCATCCGGCAGGTTGGCCGGCATGCGGTCGTTGATCTGCTGTTCGGCCAGGAGATCGAGCATCTCGGAGCTGGCGTCAGCGCTTACGACCGAGCCTTTCACCAGCATTTCGAAGAGCGTCGCGATGTCGCGAGGCGTGGTGATGTTATAGGCACCGTCAACGTTGGCATAGGCGTCACCGCGAAGCGGGACATCACGTGCACTGAGACTGAGCAACGTCGTCGACCGATTGTTTGCGCCCGAATGGGCCGTAAATTGGGAGCCGGGCGCATCTCCACCGGCCACCGGATACCAGAGGATCTTGGTGTGGTCGAGCCCCAAGGACGCCATGGTCGCGTTGACGTTGTCAGTCCCCACCACGTTGAGCAGGGCAGTCGCGGCAACGTTGCTACTTAACGTAATCATGTTGTCGATCAATGTTCCGACCGGAATCTGGTCGTAGGCGTTGTCGTCATAATCATAGACGCTGTCGTCCTCGAGGAAATAACCAGGGTAGAGCGTGACCAGATCGTCGAAGCTCAAGTCGCCGATATCGCGCTGGCGGTAGAGCTCCACCATGATGCCCAGCTTGTACAGACTCGCTGATTCGAACTCCGTGTCCGCCTCGTTCTCGTAGAGGTTCGTTCCGTCGGGCAGGGCGACGACCATCCCCACATGTGCGGGCAGATCGACCAACAGTGGATCGATCTCGGCTGGAAGCTCCTCAGCGGGGTTGGCGGTGGGTGCGGGCGACAGAGTGGCGGTCGCGGTAGGAGTCGCCGCTAACGTCGGACTGTCCGGCGAACTGCCGGTCGCCGTTGCTGACGACGGAGCTATCGTGCTGATCGGTGCCAGCTGAGCCCCCGAATTCGACGACGAAGTGGGGACGTCACTGCGTATCAGGCTTGGAGTAGGGGATGGGATGACGGTTGCCTGGATCTTCGCGTCAGAGCTCGAAATGACATTCTCTCTAGAACAGGAGGCGGTTGCCAACAGGAGAAGCGAGATGAAGAGTGCAACGCATGATGGCGATTGAACGCGATCGGCCGCACGAGTTGGCCATGTTCGAAAAGGGCTCAGCGGCTCGTTGCTCTGGAACAACATACGCGACTCATCTCTAACGTGAGTCATCCCTGGCGGCAGATCACGAGTTCGGCCCGAAACGGCTCGTCCAAGCTATGGTCGGCTTGCATCGACCCGTTTCCTGCACAATACTCCCCGAACGGGCGTGCCATTCGTCTCGGGGAGGAACCGCGTTTGTCCAGCCAGGCACTCGAAGCAGTCCGATATCGCGGGCTCATTCGGAATTTAGTCTCAAAAGACCTGAAAGTCCGCTATAAGAACTCCGCGCTCGGCTTTCTCTGGTCGCTCCTCAACCCGTTGCTGATGATGGTCGTCTTTACGTTCGTCTTCACCCAGATCCTGAACCAGAATATCCCGAAATTTCCGGTCTTCGTTCTGGCGGCGCTGCTTCCCTGGAACTGGGCGGCTACGGCAGTCACCGTCGGGACACAGACGCTGATCGACAATCGATCGCTGATCAGCAAGGTCTACTTCCCGCGAATCTTGCTGCCGGTCTCCGTCGTGTGCTCAACGATGGTCAATTTTATCCTATCGTTGCCGGCGCTGTTTCTCATCATGATCATCTTTCACGTCGGATTCACGCCCTGGATCTTCTACATCCCGGTGATCGTGCTGGTGCAGGCGATCTTTCTCGCCGCGGTCGTCCTCTTCCTGGCGCCGCTGAACGTCTATTTTCGCGACACCGTGGTGCTGGTGGAAGTGGGGCTGACTGCCTGGTTCTTCATGACGCCGATCTTTTATCCCATAGAGTCGGTGGCGCCCAACTTGACGGCCTGGATGTATCGGATCAACCCGATGGCCGCCATCGTGGCCGAGTATCGCACCATTCTCTACCACGGCGGGGTTCCGGATCCGCTCTTTATGGCTCGCACCGGGGCAACGGCGCTCGTGATGCTCTTCCTGTCGTATCTTTTCTTCAATCGCCTGAACCGAAACATTGGGGAGCATCTGTAGTGCGCAGCGCAGGTCGCCGCATCCGCTCGAGCGAGAGCGCCATCGAGTTCCGCAACGTTTCCCGGCGCTTCGTGCTGCGCAACGAACAGCGCACGTCGTTTCAAGATTGGTTCATAGGGCTCATCCGGCCACGTGGCCACGGCGAAGAATTCTGGGCCCTGCGCGACGTCAGCTTCTCGGTGCGGTTCGGCGAAGCGGTTGGCATTCTGGGTCGTAACGGCGCGGGTAAGAGCACGCTTCTGAAGCTGGTTACGCGCGTGCTGGAGCCGACGAGCGGCAATATCGTCACCAATGGGCGGATTCACGCCATGCTGGAGCTTGGCGCTGGGTTTCACCCTGAGCTATCGGGGCGTGACAACGTCTTCCTCAACGGCAGTCTCTATGGCTTCACGCGTCGTGCGATGGAGCAGCGCTTCGATGAAATCGTTCGATTCGCCGACCTAGAACGGTTCATCAATACACCGGTCAAGCACTACTCGTCCGGCATGTTCATGCGCCTGGGATTCGCCATCGCGGTCCACATGGAACCGGAGATCCTGGTGATCGACGAGGTGCTGGCGGTCGGTGATGCGGCGTTCCAGCGCAAAGGCTATGAGGCCCTCGAGCGACTGAAGGCCACCGGCACGACGATCCTCTTTGTTTCACATAACGCGGATCAGATTCGCTCATTCTGCGAGCGCTCAGTGCTGCTCGAGGGGGGCCAGATGATCGACATCGGCCCGACCGACGAGGTCGTCGATCACTACCAGCGCATGCTGCAGGAGTCCACGGTCGACGCGTCGATCCTGCGCGTGCGGCCGATCGACCAGACCGGAGCGGTAATCGAACGCCTCTATAGCGGTGACGACCTCGGTGTCGAGGTGCTGATGCGTCTGCCAGCGGATCAGCGCGCCACCGGCCTCTTCGTCGCGCTCGATCTCTACGATCGGCAGGGGATCCACCTCTTTGGCCGCACCAGCCAGTTGCCCGATATTTTGCCGGTCATCGAAGGCGTCGGAACCGACACACGTCGTATTCGCACAACGTTGCGCGGTCTGCCGCTGGCTGAGGGACCGGTGACGATCGCGGTCACGTTGCAGCGCGCCGCCGGTGCCGCGACCGAAACGATAGATCGGCAGGAGTCGTCAATCGAGATCGACCGGATCGGTCTCTCCGGCAATCGCGGAATGCTGTCGCTGGAGAATGTCTGGGACTGGGAAGCGCCGGCCGATTTCGATCACGATTCGCCGACCGGGATTCGTCTCAGCCGTTGGACGAGCCGCTAGCACGTTTCAGAGCTTCACTCGCACTAGCGCGTCGTTCCGTCGTTCACCGAACGCAGCACAGCGTCGAACAACGCGGTGATTTGCTCGGCCTGCGGACCGGTATCGGTCACCGAATAGCCCGCGCTGAGCCTGACCCCAATGCGGAGCCCATTCGCGAAGAAGTAGACGACGTCGATACGCCCGCCCTCCTGCGAGAGCATCACGCGGACCCCCTGCATTCGGCCGTACTCGACCGCGCCCCAGATCGTTGCTCCCGAATCTCCGTCGAATTGATTGTGGGCGAATTCGATCGGTGTTCCGTCGTAGTCGGTCGACTGGATCGATATAGAGATCTGAGCAGGTACGTCCGCGTCCTTGGGTGCGATGTCGGCCAGGTAGGAGTTTCCGCCACGATTCTCGTTCGCGACTGACCACCCTGATGGATAGCGAAGGAACATGCCGTTCATGGTTTGGAGCACCGGCCAATCGCTGCTCTCGCCAACCACGTCCTGGCCGTTCTGCCGCCAACGGGAGATCCAATCGGTGACGTAGCGAGCGGGGATCGCCGCGATGACGTTCTGACCTGAATCGCGCTCGCTGCTCACGATCATGCCAATCATCTGACCATTGCCGTCGGACAGGGCGCCACCGTCGAATCCCTGGGCAAAGTCGATGTTGGTGGTCATGATGGTGGGTGAGCCGTCGTCCGACGCAGGAGCAGTGTCCATGATGCGTCCAGCGACCTGACCGTAGCCCGCGGTCGTCTCGTCGAACCCCGCCGCGAAGACCTGATCTGGCGACTTGACCGTCTCGAGCCCGATTTGCACCGGAACGAGTCGTTGCGCGGCGACTTTCAGCAGCGTCAATCCGCTGTCGGGATCGCTCGCAACTCGAATCGGTGTCACGGCGCTGCCGTCAGGAAGCACGACGTCCACCCTCTTGCTGAGATTTGTCGCCAATGTGATCAGGAAGCCGTCGCTGGTGACGATCAGAGCCGCACCGGCCACTTTGTCACTGCCGCTCTGTCGTAACAATGCCAGCGAGTCACGCAACGGAGCCGGTTGTCCCGCCCCCATTGGGAATTCAGTCGGCGTCGGAATTGGGCCAAGGTTGATGTGTGTGGGAGCAGAGGTGGGGACGTTGGTCCCTTGCGCACCGCACGAAACGCAGAAAATCAACGCCAAAACGAGCGCCAACTGACCAGCCCGACGCCGTCGCAGTGCCGATTCAACTCTTCCTGATCTGGATTGGCTCGAAATCGCGCGCATTCGCCTCATGATCGCGTGACGGGACGTCGCGCCGGTGGTCCCACGCCGGGCCTAGCGGCCCATGACGTTAGTCTACTGCACGGTGACTGGGAGGCAATCACAACATCCGCTTCATGATCCAGTTTTCCTTCAAGTTCGGGGTGAAAGGTCCTTTGCAACCCCGGACTGATTTCTCTTCACGTCCGTACTGTGACTGCCAGTACACTGTGGAGGTGTTCGGATGTGGTTGAGGTAGGGTTGGGATATCGGTCAGGGATGATGGACAAGAACCAAAACTTGGCGGCAGCGCGCGTGCTGGTCGTCGATGATGATGCATCCTTCATTCGTCGCGCGACGGTCTCACTCGGGACGCTCGCGGACGTCGAAAGCGTCACTACCGGCGAAGAGCTTCTGCGCCGCGTCTACCGGCAGCTTCCCGATATCGTGCTTCTCAATATGATGCTGGCGGACCGTGACGGCTTTCTCATGCTTGAGGAACTCCTTGAGCTCGAACTCGACAAGCCGCCTTTCGTGTTTTGTACGACGTCCGGGCCGCTTTCAATCAATCGACTGTCGACCTCTCCTGACTGGCGGGTCGGCACGATTTCGAGGACCAGCCGGCTGGAGCAGCTGCGCAGCGTGGTCAAGACGGTGCTGGCCGCGCGCGATGAGCCTGAGGTCGTCGCGGAGACTGATCCGGAGCCTGTTCCGGTCGTGGCACAGTCGCTGGTGAGCTAGCCCAGGTCGAAGGTTTCCAGCGTGGCGGTCTCGACGCCGGCCGCGCGCATCTCTTCAATCGCACGGTCGGAATCCCCCTCTTGAAGGTTTACCCCACGCACCGCGTCGAGGAGCAGCACGACCTTCAGCCCTTGCTTGCGAGCGTCAAGGACGCTGGCCCGCACGCAGTAGTCGGTCGCCAACCCGCCGACGTAGAGGCGATCCACACCTTCCTGCTCCAAACGATCGGCGAGGCGCTCCCCGTCGGGTAGCTGCCCTTCAAAGGCCGAATAACCCTCGTCTTCGATCGAATCGCCCTTTGTCACGATGTTGCTTTCCGCGGGCAGATCCAAGTCGGCGTGAAACTCGGCGCCGTCCGTTCCCTGTACACAGTGCGGCGGCCAGACGCCGCCGAACTCCTTGAAGTGCTTTGTGTGGGCCGGATGCCAGTCGCGCGATGCGTATATGGGCAGCTGGAGTGCCTGGAAGCGCTCAGAATAGGCGTTTAGCGTCGCAACGACTCTGTCCCCATGCTCGACCGCCAGCGCGCCTCCAGGGCAAAAATCGTTCTGCACGTCGACGATCAAGATCGCTGATCGCTGGTCTAGCATCGATGTCCTCCAAAGCAATGAACCGGAACGTACATGATCGTACGCTCCGGTTCCATCGACTCATCGGAATGATGTTTGGCTATATCAGACGGCCGCCGGGCTCGATGCTAGCCGTGAAGTTGTTCGCCGCGCCACCACCTTGCGCGTGACCCGCGGGACGATCAGGTAGGCCACAATCGTGATGAACGAACCAACAATCACGTCCAAGATATAGTGGTTCGCGGTCCCAACCACGGCTGTCGCCATCAAGACTGGGTAGGCGATGCCGATGAGCCAGTGAATTTTGCGCCGCCCAACCATGATCACACCGATACCGGAAAAGAGTGCGAATCCGACATGCAGGCTCGGCATGGCCGCGAACGGGTTGTAGAGCATCGCGATACTCTGCTGGTCGTAGTTGATTCCGCTATAGAGCTGCAATGTGTCGACGAAGCCCGTGTACGGGAAGAGCCGCGGCGGCGCCAGCGGGAAGAGGATGTAGATCGCGAGCCCTGTGCCGAGTATCGCCAGGAAGGTATTGCGAATCTCCTGGTAGCGATCCGAGTGCAGCGTGAAGACCCAGATCGCAAATACGATCAACACCGCCAGGTGCGTATAGGCATAAACAAAGTTGAGTAGACGCACGAACGTCGGTTCGGTCAGAAACGTGGTCTGCAGCGCGATCTCGCGGAACAAGCCCAGTCTCTGCTCGAAGTGCATCACCTCACGCGCGTGTCCAAACGCTACCGCCTCTTTGCCGGCGGCGACTCCACGGGTGACGTAGTACATCAAGAAGAGCGCGACCATTAGACCGCATTCGGCGATCCCGTCACGCGCCCGATCCATGACGTTGCTGCTGACACGCGCCCGACGCGGTAGATTCATCGGTGCGTGCCTCCTTTCATCTCCGGTTAGTTTCCCAGTGTGACAACCATCTCGCGCCATTAGATCATCGCGCGGCCACGGTTAACACGTTCTCGTGGCCCGGTCATCACCTGTCCAACCGGACAGTCTCGAGCCACCTCGATTCGAACCCTCTATGTCTCGTCATTACCCTAATTCGGTCGCGAGAATCGAGGTAGTGCCGCCTAGTATAACGCAAACGTTAAGCCGGGATTTCGGATTCAAACAAGCGATCGAATGTCAACTTGATACCAATGCTGATCCGCGAACAGGTGAACAAAAGGGCCACGCCCTATGACGGTAATGTCCTTGCCGAATCGTCGCCCATCAAGGGGAGAAGACATTCGAAATTCGCCAAGAATCGAAAGGGATTGTTCACCAATCTGCCCTAGCACTATTCGGGACCCATCAGGCTCATACCCTCCAAGCAAGAGCACCCGATCATCGTGCACTGCAACCGCCCTTGCTCCTGAAATCCCAGTTTTCCAGGCCCGAACCTCGCCATCCAAGCGTATTCGCGCAATATCGAACTCCGCATAGTAGTAGGCCCAGACGGTATCTCGAGTCACGTTTAGTGCATAACAATCATCCATACCCCGGAATCCAGCGGGCGCAGAGAACTCCCATAGAGTGTGGCCAAGCTTGTCAAACTGAACGAGACCCGGAGCACCGATCGGACGAGCATACTGCACAGACGCTGAAAGCGAGCCCCATCCAAAGTTGCCGTAGATACCTTCGTCGAAATACGAGGCCCAGATACTGCCGTCCTCGGATATCAGCAGGTCTTCGATTCCATCACCGAGAACGAATTCACGTGTCATCTCCCCGTCAGAGGAATAAACCTGTGCATTGGACTCTGCGAGTCCTTCAGCCGACCTCCGGCATCGGGCACCAACAATGAGAATCTCGCCATTTGGAAACACCTGAAGGTGCGGATGTGCCACGCTAATACCATTGACGGCAGCGATCTGATACGAGTTCCCATCGTGAATGACAACTGTCCCATCGTAGTCTTTCTTGGTCTTGCTTTGCGGAAACGTGGTCCACCCGATTTGTTCCTGAAATCCAAAAACAACGTCGGCGTCTTCACGAGGGGCAATAAGTATTAGAGCCTCACCGTCGTAGCTCACTGAATAGCAGATCGGCTCGAACTCGCCGATTGCGCTGGAAAGATCGACCTTGTGGACTGGACTAATTGTTTCGATTCTCTACACCTCTCTGTCTTCCGCAAAAATCCTCTTCAGAAAAGTGTACCTATTTCTGAGTGACATTTGGGTGATTCAAGATCGCCTCCGTAATTCCCATGACCGGAGTACCCCGAAATCACGCGAATGTTCGCTGGCCCGAAACTTCCCGGGCGAGGGAACACAGTGGAACGACCGCCAATTGTGCTCTTACTGCGCGGCTGGTAATATACACACAACAGTGTACGTACATCCTTCGGGCTGGAGCGACCATGGTTGCTGAATCAAATCCAGCGGAACCCAGCATCAATATGGCCATCCACGAGTTCTTCGAAGATCTGCGCCTGTCGCCACGCAGCAAGAAGACGTACCGCATTGCTCTGGACAAGTTCGTGGTGCACCTTCACAAGCGCTTCGAGCTCGACGCCGATAGAGCGCCGGTCACGTCGCTGTGCGAGGACCACGTCACCGATTTTGTCGCCTCGTTGATTCCGGACGACATCCGCTCGCCGGAAGAGGTCTCGCAGATGCGCACGGCGCAGACGTACTTGGCGGCGATCCGGAAGTTCTACTCCTATCTCGCCACTTACGATCTTCACCCAACCCTTTCCACCGAGAAGCTGCGCCACCGTGTCTCGGCCATGATGCCCCGCTTCACACCGCCTCCGCCCGACGTGCAGACCAGCGATCTCGACCTGATCGTCGAGTTCGTCCGCAACGGTCAGCGCGAAACCGATTCCACTCGCGAACTGCGACGGTTGAAAATCAAGGCCATGACGCTCTTCCTGTATCGCACCGGGGTGCGCGTCTCGGAGCTTTGCGGCGTGCGACGACGTGACATCGATCTCGCCAGCGGCGCGGCCTACGTCTATCGCGCCAAGGGCGGAAAGAGCCGCACCGTGCATTTCGACTCAGAGACGGCCGAGGCCCTGGTGGCCTACTGGTCAGCGCGCGGAGACGCCGGTCGTGGTATTGGAGCGCTGCCAGTCTTCAGCGGACGCGATCGGGTAGGGGATCCAGGGCGAGCCATCAGCCCACGGACGGTGGAGCACATCGTCGGCGAGCTGTGCGATTTGTCGGGGGTCGAGAATCCGATCACGCCCCACTCGTTCCGACACGGTCTCGCCACCGAGATGGTGCGCAGGCGTGTGCGCGAATCGACCGTGCAGACGATCCTCGGACACGCATCACCGACCACCACGCGCATCTACGTCCACAAAGTCGCGCTGGAAGTGGCGGAAGAGTATCAGGACGCGTTCGGGGAGTATCGGCGGCCGTCAGGATCCTGAGTTGTCGCCAGCTGAATCGGGCAGGGCGTAGCGCTGAAGCATTTCGACGGTGTGCGCGTGGAATTGGCTGTTGCTCATCACGCGCGTGAAACCGGCTCGTTTCGCCTCGCGCAATACGTCCACGTCCTTGTGAGGTCCGAACGCGATAATCGGCACATCCCGATTTTCTGGGTCTCGCAATTCGTCGAGGTTTGCTCGCGAACCCGAGATCGACCACCCCAAGGACCGCGGCAGAGTCAGCGATGGCTGACCGAAAGTCCTCCGAACTTTTCACGATGTGTGGCTCGAAACCAGCCTGCTTGATCTGATTGCCTAACCGCACTGAGAAGAAGAGATCGGTGACGAGCGCCACCACGATTTGCTTTGAATCGGAATCCACGTCAAGAGCCTCGAATTCATTGGCGATCGGTCTGGCCGATGCCGGGACGTCAGCGGACGGTCCGGCAAAGGGTGCCTCCCGTCCGCCTTTCACATCGTGGTTGACGTGTCTACGATGGCAGCTCGAGGTCGTCGACCATCTCGCGGGCGGCTCGCAACCAGCGCTCGTCGGTGTCGTCGGGCACCGAGCAGCCGTTGGCCAGAATGAATTTGCGTCCACCGGTCTGCTTCAGGGCGTCCTCGGCCTCTTCTCGAATCTTGTCGACCGGACCATTCGAGAGCGGGCCGAACTCGTGCCAGCCGCCCATCAGGCATTTGCTGGTCATCGAGCGCGCCTCACGTAGGCTCGGCCCGGCCAGACGATCGCTCCAGCTCATCACCTGAACCGGATAGTCGAGCGCGTCTTCGAAGTACAAATCCTTGTCGCCGTGCACGTGCAGTACGTTCAGCCAGCCGTCGCGGTTCCCTTGCAGGGCCATGAGATCGTACGGCCGTCCGAGTTCTCGATACTGCTCGCGAGTCATGATCTGCTTGGTGCACCCCTGAATCGCGAAGAAGACACCATCGGCGCCGGCATCCATGCAGTCTTTGATGTGCGTGCGCAGATTCTCGGCGATGGTCGCGATGGCTTCATGCACGACCGAGGGGTACTCAGCAGCGTGCTGCATGAAGAGCTCGCGGCTTTCGGCGAAGTGCATGGCTTCCGAGAGCGGATTGTAGACCGTGACGATGATCGGCACGTCGTATCCGACCATCTCACGCATGCTTTGGATGGCCGTGGCACGCTGCGTCAGGAACCGGGATCGATCGTCATTGAACGGTTCCAGCAGACGCCACTGATTTGGCTCGGAGATGCTGCGGCGAGGAAACGGATAATCGATGTCGGGCATGATCTTGATGAGGTCGAGGTTGAACGACTCGATGAAGAAGCGATAGGTCGCCTCGGCCATCTTGCGGCCGGACCCCTCGGGCTGGAAATGGTGCCAGAAGCAAACCGGAATTCGGTCGACTTCGTCTCCATTGACCGCCGCCATCACGCGCTCATAACTGGTCATCTCGTCCATGGTCAGCACGGAACGGGCTCCCTTCCCTGGTTGATGTGGTTCAGGTACCGAAGGATCGCGCCAAACACGGCTGTTATCGGGGGCCGCGAGGCACGCAATCGCCATCTTAGCACAGGGTTTCCGGCGATTATCGTTGGTTCCGCGGTGCGTGCACCAGCGAAAGGATGCGTTGAGAGAGGGGCAAACGCCCCCGGTCGGGGAACCGGGGGCGTCAAGGGAAGGGGAGGGAATGGATTGGTCTGTTGAAGGGAGGTGGGGACTCCCTCGAGCATCTCAGATGCTCTACACCCCTATAACCCGCGAGCTATCGAATTCGTTACACCAGAATTCTTTGATCGTATCGATTCGATTGTTTCGGCGACAATCCGCGGGAATCAGTTGTTGACATAACGAGTCGGCCGTGCGGTGACGTGTTATTGGCCGGATTTGCTCGGTGGAAGTGAACGCAACCCATCCGGTCGTCGAGGCGGGACATGGGCGGTAGGAGTGACATTCATGGCGCCGATGCCCAGCGTAAACATACTCGTTCGCTAGTGTGTTCCGCTCACCGACGAGCCATCCGGCAACGCCAGCGACATGATCGCTTTGCCGTCCGGCTGCACCACACTGATCTCGTCGGTCTGTCCGTCGGTCCCCTTGCGCACAACCGCGAGCTGGCCGTCGGGCGTCACGACCACGCCCGCCACCATCTCGTTCGAGAGGATGTGATTGGTGATGTGGAGCGACGCGGTATCGAGGATCCAGATGCCGTTCCCAGTGGAATCGCCAGACGAGGCACTCGGTGCGACCAGATAGAGGGATGAGCCGTCCGGCGCGATGGTCACTCCTGGCTCGATCAGGACGCCCGCCAGAGCGTTCGAGGAAACCTCGCCGAGCAGCCACTTCTTGAAGCGGTCGATTGGTGATTGATCGGGAGATTGTTGGTCCGAGACGGCGAATCCAGCCTGGCGAGCGATTTTGCCCGTGGTCATGTCGATCTCGGCGACCTGGCGCGCTTCGGCGTTGACCGCGTAGAAGTGGCGTCCATCCGGCGCCGAGACCCCATCGACATAAAACGGAGTCGACCCTTCAATCGAGCTCAAGTCGACCTCATGCGTCGCTTCACCCGTGAGTGGATTCCATGTCACGAGTGCGACGTCCTGAGAGTTGGGTGAGGGCGAACACAGGCTGTATCGCAGGTCGTCCTCTCCCTCCACAGGACCAGTCGGCCCGCGATAGGGGATGAGGCAATGTGTCAACGGGTCGTTTGGCGCGGTGGAGCGCCGGAACTGCTCGATCGTCGCGAGGGAATCGGCGTCAAGCGTCGTGAGACGATACCCGGTGATGGAGGTCGAGCGCACGATCTGCTCGGCCAGAATGATCTGTCCGCCGTCCGGAGTCACATCGACACGAGCCCAGGTGCTGTCGGCGGTAATCGAGCCCTGCAACATGCGCTGCTGCAGCACTTCTCCAGTGACGGGGTCGGCCATCGCCATCCAGGCTAGCCAGCCTTGACCGAGCTGACGAGCCCAGTAGACGTAGAGGCGGGTGCCATCCGGAGAAAGGGCGATGGCCGTCGCGACTGCCGGTTGATCGGTGCTGCCGATGAAGACGGAGGCGCGAATGGCACCGAGATCGACCGTGCTGATCGATTCGCCGGTGACGCCGTCCTTGACCGACACGGTCAGCTCCCAGCGGCCACCATAGAGCGGATTGGCCGTCTCGAGCGGCACGAGCTGGCTGTCGGTCATCCACCAGCGATCGCCCGCATGGGCGACGTCGCTGCCGTTGAAGCTGGCGACGCTGCCGGTGGATGGGTCGAGCCGGTAGACGGTGCCCCACGAATCGGCTTGCAGGAAGACGGGATTGCGGATCTCCGGGACGCTGCCATCCGGCGTGGGATCGACACTGACGACTTGCGTGAGTTGTGTGTCGCCGAGGGAGTTCCCGGCGTCAATGCGAATGAGCCACTGCCCAGGTTGGTTCAGCGCCATCGAAACTTCGTATTGGCCGGCGGCATCCAGCGAACGTCCAATCGTGGAAAGGATTGGAGAGGCGCCAGAGTCGGATCCTGTGTCGGCTGGCTGATTGAGCGTTGCCTTAACGTCAAGGCCGACAACTGGTGAACCGCTGGCGTCGACGATGGTGAATCTGACCGACTCCACGTCGCCAAGAGCGGGCGAGTTGTTCGAGAGAGAGACGTCGCTGAAGTGCCAGGTGACGGGCAAACCGGACGCAGCCGCCTTGGCAATGGCGCCGGAGGCGGTTCCGCAGAGGACGAGTATCAGAATGATCAGCAGCCGGAGAGCCCTCCCCAGCATAGAAAACCTCCCTGGATGACCAGAGATCGGCTGCTTTGCGGGTGAAGTGTACCCCTTTGTCATTCGACCGGCATATTTGGCGACGCCCCGGTACGATCCCACACGCTCCGCGCCGGGACGTCGATCGACTCAACGATACGGACGAACGGCGAACCGCTCAGCCAAGCCGGTAGTCCCCAGTATGCGCCTCTTCAAGATAGCGCGCCAACAAGGTGATCTCTGCCTGAATGTCATCAACATTAGCCATCTCGTTGACGGTGTGGAGATAGCGAGTCGGAAGCGAGACCGTGATGACCGGCGCGCCCGCTCGCGAGAGCTGAATGGCCGCGGCATCGGTGCCGCCACGAGCCAGCACCTCAAGCTGATGCTTGATCTGATGCTGCTGAGCGACGTCCCGCAGGTGCCGGATCAGCTTGTGATTCGGGATGTGTGACGAATCGAAGATCTTGATCGCGACGCCGTCACCGAGCTTGGTCACCCGCTCGTTCTTATCGAACCCTGGGATGTCGCCCGCAATGGTAACGTCGAGCGCTACGCCGATGTCCGGCTCAACGCCGTAGGCCGCGGTGCGAGCGCCTCGCAGCCCGACCTCTTCCTGTGTCGTGGCAACCGCCACGATCTCGCATTGGTGCTCGCCCACGGCACGCAACGCTTCGATCATCATGAAGACGCTGGCACGATCGTCGAGCGATTTGCTCAGCACGCAGTCGCCGACACGCTCCAGGGTGCGATCGAACGTGACCATGTCGCCGATCTCGACCTGCGCTTTGACGGCCTCGGACTTCATGCCCAGGTCGACATAAATATCGGACAGCTTCGGTGGCTTGATCTCGTCGGCGGAGAGGACGTGGGTTGGTTTGGTCGCCAATTGCATGGCGCCGCGCAGAACCGATCCGTCGGCCGTGTGGACGAACACGCGCTGCGAGGGGAGGACGCGCGCGTCGAAGCCGCCGACGTTCTGCAGCCGGAGGAAGCCGTCGTCGTCGATCGCGCGGACGATGAAGCCGATCTCGTCCATGTGCGCCGCCAGCATCACGCGGGGACCGCCCGAGCCGTGCTTGCGGGCGATGACGTTGCCCAGCGCGTCGACGCTGATGTCGTCCACCAGTGGCTCGAGTGCTTCGATGACGATAGGGCGCACCGCATCCTCGCGGCCGGGAATGCCCGGCGCCTCGCAGATGCGCTTGATGAGGTCGTAGTTGAAATCCATGCTACCTCCGTTGGAGTTCGTCAGGTTGTTCCGTGGGTGCGTTACGTCGAACGCCGCACATGCTACCGCCATCCTTTCACAGCGTCAAAACCGAATTGTTCATATATGATCGAGACCACGATATCGGATGAACGAGTGGGAGTGTGGAGCAGATGGCAGGCGCAATTGACGTCGCCCGTGTACGCGAGGACACGCCGGGCTGCAAGGAAGTGATCCATTTCAACAACGCGGGTGCGGCACTGATGCCGCTGCCGGTCATCGACGCGACAATCGGACACCTGCAACTCGAGGCGAAGATCGGTGGGTATGAGGCAGCCGATCAGGCCGCGGACCAGATTCAGGCGGCCTACGACGCGTCCGCTCGGCTCATCGGAGCCCAGCCCGACGAGATCGCCATCGTCGAGAACGCCACGCGCGCCTTCGACATGGTTTTCTACGCCATCCCATTTCAACCCGGGGATCGCATCCTCACCTCGGTCTCGGAATACTCCAGTAACGTCATCAGCTACTTGCAGGTGGCGCGGAAGACCGGTGCCGTCGTCGAGGTGGTGACAAACGACGAGCATGGCCAGTTGGACGTGAACGCGCTGCGAAACATGATGGACGAGCGGGTGAAGCTGATCGCCATTAGCCACATTCCGACAAATGGCGGTCTGGTTCAGCCGGTCGAGGAGATTGGGAAGGTGGCCAGAGAGGCGGGCGTTCTCTATCTGCTGGATGCCTGCCAATCCGTTGGACAGCTGCCAGTCGACGTGAGCGCAATCGGTTGCGACATGCTCTCTGCTACCAGCCGCAAGTTCCTGCGCGGTCCGCGCGGGGTCGGGTTCCTCTACGTGCGGCGCGGCCTCTCGGAGCAGCTCGAACCGCCGTTCCTCGACAACCATGCGGCCACCTGGGTGGACATCGACAAGTTCGAGATTCGCCCCGATGCGCGCCGGTTCGAGAACTGGGAGTCGAACGTCGCCGGCAAGATCGGCATGGGGGTCGCGGCGGAATACGCGCTTGAGGTGGGCATTGAACCAGGTTGGGAGCGCGTCCAGCTCCTTGCCGACGGGATGCGGGAGCGGATCGGCGCGATCGAGGGCGTGACGGTGCGGGATCTCGGTAAGCAGAAATGCGGCATCGTGTCCTTCACACTGGATGGAGTCGCTCCTGACGCCATCATGGCGCGCATGGCTGAGCACCACATCAACGTGCGCACGTCGTCGGTCTTTTCGACCCGTTACGACATGGCCGCGCGTGGGGTCGATCTCTTCGTGCGCGCCTCGGTTCACTACTACAACACCGAAGCCGAGCTCGATCGGATGGCAGACGTTCTCGCGTCCATGGCCGGAACACTCGTGATATGACCCGCACGAAGCCAAATTGATACCATTGTCAAGCGCGACACGTTGGAAACGAATCAGCACGAGGACGCGATTGTGAGCGAACTTCAGAGTGGTTCGACCCCACTGTACCAGCAGCTCGCGACCAAACTTCGCAAGCAGATCGCGACGGGAATCTTTCGCCCGGGTGACCGTCTCCCCTCGGAGGACGCCCTGTGCGAGACGTACGGCGTCAGTCGCATCACCGTGCGCGCGGCCCTGGATCAGCTGGTCGATGCCGGACTCCTCTGGCGTAAACGGGGCAAAGGGACATTCGTATCCAATCGCCGGGTCGATCACGAGCTCATTCATTTGACCGACTTCGTCGAGGACATGGCCGCGTCTGGCTTGAGCCCATCGTCCCAAGTCACCTACTGGGGCGAGGAGACGGTCGACGAACCGATCGCGACGGCATTGGGGATCTCCGTAGACATGCCTGTGGTGCGACTCGATCGACTGCGCAGCGCGGACGGTGTGCCGATCGCCTTCGACGTGACGTATCTGCCTCTACGCTACGGACGCCTGCTCGACCGCGAGCGGCTCGAGAGCGAGACGATCTACCATCAGCTTGAGAATCAGTACGGGATCCCGGTCGTATTGGGAACATTCATCATCGAGGCGTCCGTCGCGTATGGCGATCTCGCCGGCCACCTGGATATCGACGAGGGTGCGCCGGTCCTGGTGATCAACCGCACGTCATACACTGAGTCGCACGACCCCATCTACTTCCAGATTCGCTCCTATCGCGCGGACCGCGTGCGGTACCGTCTGGAGCTCAGCCGCAACCATCCGGATCAGCCCAACCAGCTCATGGGGTTCATGCCCGTCTTCGAGACCGGCCGCGAGTAACTCGGGCTGGTCGACGCGCACGACCCCTTGGGATACGCCTGCCAGGTTGCATTTCGCACGACGACGGCGAGGACCACAACGCAGGCGCGGCAAACGATGAACTGAGGAGAAAAGACGTGAATCAGCCACGCATCGGGTTTGTCGGAGTCGGTTCGATGGGCCGGCCGATGGCCGCGCGCCTGCTCGAAGCCGGATACCCGCTGACCTTTTCCACACGGCGCTCCGACACCGCGAACGTGCTGGAAAATGCTGGAGGACGCGGCGTGCCGACACCGCTGATCGTGGCGGAAGAATGCAACCTACTCCTCACCTGTCTTCCGGGAGATCCAGAACTGAACGACGTTTATCTGGGTCCGGAGGGCGTGCTTGAGCATATGGCGCCCGGTTCGACCATCATCGACTTCACCACGGCCACGCCGATGATGATCCAGCGGGTGGCGGCTGAAGCGTCGCAGCGCGACATCGGAGTGGTCGACGCACCCATCAGCGGCGGTACCTGGGGAGCCGAGCGCGGCACGCTCACCATCATGACCGGCTGTGATGAGGCACTGTTCGAGCAGGTGAAGCCGGTCCTCTCGGTTCTGGGTGAGCGCATTTTCCACGTCGGCGGTGTCGGATCCGGCAAGCTGTTCAAGCTGATCAACAACCTGCTGGCTGGAACCACCATGGTGATGGTGGGGGAGGCGCTGGCGCTGGCCGCCAACGCGGGTGCCGACCTGGATCTCCTGTACCAGGTCATCTCCGCCAGTTCGGGCAACTCCAACATTTGGTCCGATTCGGTTCCCAAGATGATTCACGGCGACGTAAATGCGCCCGGCTTTCGCCTCGAGTTGATGCGCAAGGACATCCGACTGGCTGCCTCGTTGGGTGAGGATCTGGGGACGCCAGTGCCGCTCACGACGCTGGCGCTGCAGTTCTACACGGCCGCCTGCGCGCGGGGCATGGGCAAGCATGCGGCCAACGACGTCGCCCGCCTTGTCGGCCGCCTGGCCGGGGCTGACTTCCGGAAGACGGACGAAGATGAGAGCGGGGACGACGAGTGAGGAGAGCCCACGGCACTTGTCGTCAAACGATGAGAAGGTAACTCTACCTCGGCTCCCCGGCAGCCCATCAAGGACCGCCAACGCCGACTGATTTTCCCGCTGATGGTGGAGGAGATGGACACGAAAGCCGGGTCGTCTCAAAATCCTCCCAGCGCTGTTGAAAAAGGCAATGCAATGACAGTGGGTTTTCAGTGACGTTCTGCAGCGTCGATTGTCTCGGGTGGCAGAGTCCTGGTCACACGAAGAACCTCGATACCCACTAACTTTCCCTGCTTGTCCACATCGAGATTTGCTGGAAGGTCGTCACAGACTATCGTCTCCGCGACACCGCCGGATTCAATGTCACGGCGGATGACGGGCGAATACCCATATATTCCCTCAATCACCAGCACCCTGCGGTTGTCCCTGGGCTGAACACTCGCAGGGATATACGTTGCGCCCACACCGGGTTGGCTGCAATTTGCCCCCATACCGCACCCATCACTCCTGGGTGTGACTTCCTAACTGGTACAACTCACGTTATGAACAGGCAGCCTACCGTTTATCTCATCTGCGGATTCATCGGTTCCGGCAAAACGACGTTTGCCAGGAAGCTCGAAGCTGAAACGGGTGCGGTGCGAATCACGAAAGATGAGTGGTCAATTCGATTGATCGGGAACGATCCTACGATTGATGGGTATGCGGCCTGGGATCGGAAAATCATCGGGCTGTCGAGAGATGTTGCGTTCTACCTCGCGGAGAAGGGCATTGATGTCATCATCGACGAAGGATTTTGGGCAAGAGAAGAACGAGATGACCTGAAGCGAAAAATAGATGCCGTTGGTGCGAAAGCCGTGTTGTATTACGTCAATACTCCAATAGAGACGATACGAGCTAGGGTGGCGCAAAGAAACGGTCGTCTGACGGGTGACTCGTTTGAGATCAGCCCGGAACTGTTGGATCAGTACCTCACGTTCTGGCAACCTCTAGACGAGGATGAAGGCTACATTCTCGCGAGTGAGGTGAACTGGTCGTCGTGAATTTCGCTCCTGCGACGGTTCTCAGTACGGAAATCCGGGTACCCACGAAGTGGGAGTTGGTTCCCTTCGTCCGCATGTATGGCGAACGTACGCGGGAGGACACAAGGTCCTCCCCTACAAATCGTTGAGATGGTGACAGCCCTCGGTGCCGACCACTACCCCTATCTGCGCACGACCGGCAACGTGATGTGTGACGCCTTGCCTCGCTCATGGAAGATGCGGTTCGTGGCGACCACCACCTCGGCGTCCAGGAAGTTGTTCTCGGCGCCGGAGTTGGTGTTGCGGTCGTACTCCGGGAACCAGGAGCTGGTCACCTCCACGCGAATGCGATGACCCGGCAGGAAGCGCACGCCGCAGGCGTCGGCGCCGAAGGTAAAGGCGTAGACCTGATTCGGGATCGAGCAACTGCGGCTCCTCGAACGACTCGCGGAAGCGCGCCCGCAGCATGCCGTGGCAGAGGAAGCGTGCCGAGCCGTCCGGATGTACGTCGCACAAGCGCACGTGCCAGTCGGTGTCACGCGCCGATGACGCGGCGTAGAGCGTGACCGAGACCGGGCCGACTACCGTGATCGGCTCGCTGAGCACCTCGGAGGTGTAGCACAGCATGTCGTCGCGGATGCTGGGTAGGCGGTCGTCGACCGGGCCATCGGCGATGCGCCAGAGCCTGCCGTTCGGATCGAGCGGATCGTAGCGGTAGGTGTCTTCGGGCTCGTCGCCGGGCGGTGTAGTCGAGAGCCCACCGTCGCCCGTCAGGCGATTGGCATGTCCACCCGAGTGGAAATAGAACGGCACGTCCTCAGCATCGGGCAGCGGCCAGTCCGGCTCGGCCCACCACTCGTTGGCTCCGAGCACGAAGACGTGCACCGGCGGCTCGGTATCGATGCCGTTGTCGACGCCCTTCAGCCAGTGATCGTAGAAGCGGAGCTGGTACTCCTCCAGGTTGATGATAGCCTGCTCGCCGAAGTCCAGCCCATTGAGCGAGCGGGTGCGGTTCACCCGGTGCGGCCATGGGCCGATGATCAGCTTCTGGCCCGCGCGCAGGGCATCGGTGCGGGCGTGCTCGCGCATACCGGCGAAGTTCAGGTGCGCGCCGGGGAAGTTCATGTCCCACCAGCCGCTGATGTTGAGCGCCGCGATCGACATCTGAGCCCAGCTGCGCATGTAGGAGCCGCGCTTCCAGTAGGCGTCCAGGTTGGGGTGCTGCATCCATTCATCCCACCAGCGGGACTGAATGCCGGCCGCCCGCGCGACGTCAGCCAGCGGCAAGCGTGTTGAAGTACGGCTGCATATGGGTGTAGATCGGATCGTCCTCCGTCAGCTGCCAGGAGCGACGGCCCATCCAGAGCATCCACTCGCTGACCGGCAAGAGGAAGCAGCCATGGGTGATCGGCTCGTTCAGATAGGCGTCGGGCGGCGACACGACCGGGACGATGGCGCGCAAATGTGGCGGGTTTGCGGCCGCGGCCAGCCACTGTGTGCGCGCGACGCAGGAGCCTCCGGCCATGCCGATGTTGCCGTCGCACCACTCTTGCGCCGCGATCCACTCGATGACGTCGTAGCCGTCGTCCGTGTCGTGGATGTAGGGCGTGAACTCGCCATCCGAATTGAAGCGACCACGGATATCGTTCAGGGCGATGATGTAGCCGCGTCGCGCCATCTCCTGCAGGAACGGTGAGCGGCCGCCTGTCTTGTCGTATGGCGTGCGCAGCAGCACCACCGGGTACGTTCCCGGCGCGTCCGGTCGAATCAGGTCGAGTGAGAGATCGACGCCGTCACGCATGGCAACGCGTAGATCGTGTTGGATATTGCGTGGTGCTGGTGATACGTTGGGAGACCGTGCTGGTCGGAAGAATCGGGAACGTGGTGTCGTCAAGTGGCATCGTCGCCTCCACATCGAACCGTGACGTAGTACGCCTCACCGAAGAAGAGCCCGGCGTTCAGCGGCTCGGCCGGGGCCGCGATCGCGATCGTATTGTCGCTCATCAGCGTCGCACGACAATCGCGTCTCGAACTCAGCGGGTGGTGGGGTCGCAGGAAATGTTCAGCTGAGACACGCGACTGTCGCCGGAACGTGGCTGACGTTGCCCCTGCAATTTGCGTTGACCACAGGACGACATGCGACGGTACGACTTTTCCCGTGGTAGCCAACCGCTCCGCGAATGACGTCACGCGCGTCGCCGCTGAGACGTCAATTGTTTCTGTTAGACTGGTCCGCGGATTGCTCCGCCGGGCATGCGCACTCATAGACCGTGATCGATTGCTTGCACGAGGACGAAACGCACGTTCTCCGACACGTCCACGATCGACTCCATCACCGTGACTACCGCAGACTTCAGTGCGTTCAGGCGATAGGGAGATCACAGACGATAGTGACCTTCGCTTGCTGACGATTCCGTCGGCGCTTCACCACCGCGACTTTCGCCGCTTCTGGATGGGAGCCACGTTATCCGCGCTCGGGAGTGCGTTTACCACCGTGGCGCTCCTCTGGCACCTGTATCTCCTGACAAACTCAGCACTCCAGGTCGGTTTGATTGGGATCGCGCAGGCGGTCCCGTTGATCGGGGTGTCGCTCTTTGGAGGACTGCTCGCCGACGCGGTCGACCGCCGCCGACTCCTGATCGTCACGCAGATGACGCAGTTCACCATCTCCGGTGTGCTCGCGATCATCACGGTTTCGGGCGTGGTCACGCCATTCATGCTTTATGCCGCGGCGGCCGTCTTTGCGTTGGCGAGTGGGCTCGAGATGCCGTCCAGGAGCGCAATCGTCCCGAATCTGGTTCCACCCGCCGATCTTCCGAATGCCATTGCGCTCTCCAGTACTCAGCGTAACGTTGCGTCGATCGTCGGGCCCGGGCTAGCAGGCATTCTGCTGGCCGTGCACGGTCCGGCTCTCTGCTATGGCATCGACGCCATCTCCTGGTTCGCGATGCTGACCGCGCTCCTGAGCATCTCGGCACGGCCGCAAGTGACGTCCGGAGTACGCGGGATCTCGCGGGCGGCGCTGCTCGACGGATTCTCTTTTGTCTGGAGTAACCCGGTGATTCTCTCACTGATGGTGCTGGATTTTGGCGCCACCCTGTTTGGAGAGCCAGAAGCCCTCTTGCCCATCTTCGCCAAGCACATACTCTCGGTTGGACCCACGGGTCTGGGACTGTTGTTCGCGGCGACGTCCGTCGGCTCGCTGGTAGCCGCGACTGGCATGAGCCTGCTGCCAATTCGCCGCACCGTCGGCCGATGGGTACTTGTGGGCGTCACGGTGTATGGAGCGTCGGTGGCGGTGTTCGCCCTGTCGCGTACCTTCTGGCTGTCTCTCGTAATGCTGGCCATGATGGGGGCAGGGGACTCCGTCAGCGCGGTGCTGCAGGTCACGATTAACCAACTCGCCACGCCCGACTCGTTGCGCGGTCGCGTGTCGGCCATCGACAACATCTTCGTCATTGGCGGTCCGCGATTAGGTCAGGTGGAATCGGGGGTAGTCGCCTCGTTCGGTGGAGCACCGTTCGCGGCATTGACGGGAGGACTGGGGGTGTTGCTGGTGGTGTGTATGGTGGCGCTCACCCCGTGGGTCCGGAGCTTCTCGCTGAGCGACGAGGCCGAACACGTGGTAGCCGAGACGACCTAGTCGGCGCCCGCCGTCACGTTGGACAGCGATCCCCGAGCCATCGCGCGACACGAGCACGCACTCCGCGGCAAATCGCCGGCTCGCCGGAAGCGCCCGACATCACGATTGTCCCCGCCGCGCCACTCCAGCGCGGCGACCCACTCAATCTCGTCGTAGCCGTCCTCCGTGTCGTGGATATACGGCGTGAACTCGCCTCCGTTATTGAAGCGACCGCGGAGATCGTTCAAAGCGATGATGTAGCCGTGTCGCTAGCTCCTGAACGAACGGTGAGCGGCCGCCTGTCTTGTCGTATGGCGTGTGCAGCCGCACCATCGGGTACGTTCCCGGCGCATCCGGTCGGATCAGGTCGAGTGAGATCACAACGCTCGTAACAACGATTGACGCGGCTGCACCAGGCGGATAGTGGCGATCCCGCTATCGGGTAACTACCGTCGTCTCAGCGTGTTCTGGTATGCGATTTCCTGATACCACCAAGCCGGGCGCAAGAGATAGACCTCGTCGCGCAGCCCGCTCGTGTGATGGAGCAGGTGACGTGAGAGGTCGTCTCGCCATACCCCGGAACCGCCGTGAGCTTCCGACGAATACGGCCGTTGACTATTAGCAGCCCGTCCGCTGCCAAGAACAGATTCCCGACCGCCCTGAACTGGTTCGCCGGGGATGCGACCGGAAAGACTGAGTGGCGCGTCAGCGGGCGATCGGGTTCAAGAATCGACATACCAACGTCGCGGCGATGCTGTCCTCGGATCACCGCAACTCCACCGTCAGCTGTTTAGGCACGATCCGAGTGAGCAAACAGGTCATCGACCGCGTCAACCGAGCTCATCGCGAGCGTCAAGGCAGGTCCGCGGTCGTCGCCAGCTCTACCGCTCTCAACAAATGACGTAGCTCGCTGCCAGGCAATACCCGATGGAGTCCCTCTCGCAACGCCGCCATGCCGTCTGCGTATCCAGCCAATATCCGTCTCCCGCAGTCAACTGGCCTGGCAATGCAGCAGGGCGAACGTCCACACTCGTTATCACGTGTGGCTTCTGCGCGTATGCGTAAATTTACGTATTGATTTGGGGCATAATCGATCACTATACTGGCGTCATCGATCCATTTCACTCGTTTTGCCTCGACACGTTTCTGCTTTTACGCGCGGAGAGGATGCGGCTATGATCAAACCAGGCGGCTGGTCTCGCTGGGGAGCGCTCAGCGGCGTTGCGTTCGTCGTGGTCTTTATCATTGGAGTCATCGGAAGCAGTCCACCGGCCGTCAATGCGTCCGACCAGAAGTGGACGGACAACTACACGGGGCAAAGTAACCAGATCAGCCATGTCCTGTCCGGAGTCTGCTTGGTGGTGGCAGGGCTCTGTTTACTGGCCTTTCTCACACTTCTCTGGATGCGTGTCGCGGACGCACGCCGTCCCGCGTCCGTGAATCCACTCCCCTTAGTGGCGGCGAGCGTGGCGGCTGCGTGTATGGCGGTCGGGGGGGTCTCGATGGCTGCCATCTCAGGCAGCATGATCGGTGGTTCGCCTCCACCGCTGCCGAATGCGGATCTGCTGCGGTTCGGTGATTACTTCGGGTTCGCGATGGTCGGCGTGGCCGGAATGATCGCCACCTCGCTCAGTATCGCCAGCCTCACGGTGCTGGCACGCTCGGCCGGCGTCTTTGGTCGTGGCCTGACGGTGTTCAGTCTGGTGGTCGCGGTCATCCTGCTTTTCTCAGTCCTGTTCCTGCCCATTCTGGCTCTCATGATCTGGCTTGTCGTGCTAGCGGTCGTGATGCTCCGACAACCACGTGGAACGGCGGTTGAGGCGGATTTCGCGCCTGCGTCGACAACCTAGATCCTGATAGCGCATGCGCTGAGTGAGAGAGCCGATTGTACCGAACAACTGGCTCCCTCACTTCATCTGAAAATCGACGGCTAGTCAGCCGTCTCCCAACGCGCCTCAAATTACTGAATCCTTGAACTCCTCCGTCGGTAGTTCAGAACTCATCACTTTTGATAGGCGCGTCTCAGTTGCGCTCTGGCACGCCGATCCCACCGCCACCTCACCGCGAAGGCGGCGGTGATAAAAGGTCATGGCATCAGTGCAGTTTCAGCCAAAGAGGAGAAACGGTGCGCACCGCAACATACGGCCAACCTCCGTTTATCTAACCTCTGAAACCGAGAGGGTCTCCCAGAGTCTGTGTCTAACTGTTACTCAATGGCCACTCCGGTGCCGGCGGTCTGTGGGCCGCAAACCTGCGAGATCGCCTGGCGCTGTTCCCACCAAAGCGGACGGCGAAGCTCGGCGCCCGACTCGGGCGGACCGAGGCGGTCCGCCGGGGCGCCAATGTGTTGCCAGGTCACGAGTCGCACGGAACGCCGTTCCAGGGTCGTTGGCTAATTCTGGGTGAGAGAGTTCCCACGCTCGTCGTGTCGGTTATTGCCCTGGAGCCGGAACGACTCCCAATTGCATTAGCAGGCCGAGAAAATCGGCGTTGAGCCAACCCTCGGTCATCTTGCCGCTGGCGATATGAATAGTGAACGTCGCCGGTACCGCGACCGACTTTCCGGTTGCAGGGATCCCCTGGAACTCTGCTTTATGCGTCCCTCGAAAGGTGTGGCGCACAGCGGCCTTGTCTCCGTCGGCAATCACATCATTAAGCGTGAAGTGAGAATCGGGGAACGCCGCGAGCAAAGCCGACATCATGAGCCGATAACTCGACGTGTCGAGCGGCTCGGGGGACATGAAGCCGTGCCAGCGCGCGTCGGGTGCGGCCGTCTCGATCACGCCATCGAGATTGCGCTGGTCCAGTTGATCGATAATGCGGCGAGCAAGCGCTCGACTGTCGTCAGTCGACATCATGTCCTCCTAAGCTACCGTCAGGGAAAGTGGTGGCCAGTTCCACCATTGGCACGATCATAGTGCCCCCAACTGCTCGATGTGCAGCCCGGTCGTTGTTCAGTTGCTGCCCAGTTTTTGCTCAGATACGGCCAAGCTGCGAAGTCCGGGACATTTGCAGTGTCGAAAGTCGTATGTGAGAACGATCATGACACCCATGCTCTGATCCGCGAGCAGGCCATCGAGTGTTCGCAATCAATCATGAGAGGCAACACTGAGATCGCACACGCTCGCGAGCCTCCCGACCGTCCTGATCGGCGGGTTGTCGTTCTTCGTACTGCGGCGAAATCTTCTTACGCGGCGCGGGTCGATCGCCGGAGCGACGCAGTTCGTGCTGTGCACGACCGCGTCGGTCGTCATCACCACCCTCATCGCTGGTCGGGCGCAATCAACTTCGACCTGTATGGCTCTCACGCTGCGTTCGTTCTTCGGTCACTCAAGTTCCGCTGGTGCCGAGGTCGTCGGAGCGGCCGGCTTCAAGTCGCGGCCACTGGGCGATGGGTCGTCCGTTGAGGCGGAAATGGGACTCGACCTTTGGCCAACCAGCGGGCGAATCCTCCCACTCCTCTTGCCGGCCGAACACGGTCATGTCCAGCATTCCATAGCTGGGCGTCATCACCTCGACGCCTCGCCCGCCATTCCAGTAGGTCTCGAACACGCGGTCGCCCTCGCGAACATAGCAGACCAGCATGCCGAACCAGCGTCCGGCCACGAGCGCCTCGGCTGAATCTTGCGCGGAGTACCAGGGCATCTCTAACCCCAGAAAATCTCGATAACGGACGCTCTCTTCGTACGGCCCCTCGCAGAAGGTGGCGTAAGTGACATCGCGAGAATGCAAATATGAGAACTCACGAATGTGCCCGTTGAAGAAGGTGCAACCCTCGCACTGCTCGGCGGCCGGCCGACCGGTGTACCACATGTGAAAGTAGGCGATGAGCTGTCGGCGCCCCTCGAAGGTCTCGAGCAACGTGACGGGCCCATTGGGGCCGACCAGGGTGATCGTCGGAGTCAACCTCAACCATCGGCAACCGACGGCGGGCCGCCGCGATGGCGTCGCCCTCGCGGGTGTGGGCCTTTTCCCTGACCAGGAGTCTGTCCAGCTCCGCCTGCCACGCGGCGCGATCGACTACCGGCGGAAGCGCTGACGTCATGCCGTCTGCGGAAACCTGAGGCTGCTCACGTGTATCCATTGGGAGTTTCCTCTATTCCTTCTCACTGAATTGGGCGGGCTGATTCAAGGTATCGGCTCGTGTCTGCATAGTGGTCGAACGGGATTGCGCGAAATCGACAGCACTCGAGAAAGTCGTCGCAAATTCCCCTGCTCCACCGATTCGCCCCAATCCTGACGAAATAAATCACGTAATCGCATTTTGCGCCGCACTGTACTTCGAAGAGCGTCAGGCGCATGCCCGCGACGGACTGCCCGAGCTCAGGTCGCCCGGTCGTTTTGCGCGGAAAGTAGTCTCAATCCCACTGCAGTCGACCTCCATTGCGACTCAGCGGATCGATGTCACGCAACTGTCACAACTTCGAGCACATCCGACACACCCAGGTCACGGCTCGAAGGGTAGCGTTGAGATAGCGAAGTCGGCATTTCGCCAGTTGCTCGCTCCTCGCGCGACACGAGCACGGACTCCTTGAAATTGCCGAATCGCCCGAAGCGCCCGACATCACGATTGTCCCCGCCGCGCCACTTGTGCGTCGAAGGGAACGTCGATGACCACCAAGCTCCAGTCGGGAGCTAGTGCACAAAAGTTGATTTCAGGTGCTGTCCGCGTTGACACGACGGCCGTGCTGAGCCGAACCTGTTTGACTCCTCCTCAACTCATGAGCACCTACACGCCATCGCCTGACCCATCTCGTGCCGCGTCTGTTGAACTCTGCTCTCGACCGGCGATCGACGGAAAAGATCGACTTACCACCACGTCCGGTCTCGTGGTACTGGGAGGCGTTTCGCTCCAGACGGCCGAGACCTTGTCATGCGCGGAATCACGATTTCAAGAATCTGGAGATCTGAAAATGAACAGGACAGATTCGGAGTTGCCGGACGTCTGAAAGAACGACCTGTCTCTCGCTCAGGTATTAGGAGGCTCACCATGCAAGCCAATCGTTCACGATTTCATCTCCGCGCGAGCGTCGACCACGTCAACGGACCCGCGGCCAAGACGTTGCCTCCATCGACCGCAGAGACTCCGGAGATCAGCGTCTGGCGCTTCTTCACGTTGACCTACCTGCTCGGCTGGGGCGTCGCCATTATCGCGATCCTTCTGGAAGATACGCTCAAACCGATCTTCGGTGAGATTGGCTACACCCACCCCGTGTTCATCCTGGCCGTCTACTCGCCCGGCATCGCCGCGATCTATCTGATTTGGCGGCGGTATGGCTTCAAGGCACTTGGTGACTATTTCCGGCGCCTTACCCTGTGGCGACTGCCCGGAAAGTGGTGGTTGTTTCTGTTGCTCGGCATACCCGTCGCGAAATATGTCGGCGCTGCGTTCAATGGCTCGGCGACCGAGTTCCCGTTTGATCCGTGGTACGACGTGCTGCCAGCCTTTGTTGCCGCGTTGCTTATCGGTCCGGTTGAGGAGTTCGGCTGGCGCGGATTGGCGTTGCCGTTGCTTCAGCGCCGCTACACTCCCCTGACCGCGAGCCTGGTTCTCGGCACGTTTTGGGGGCTGTGGCATCTGCCTGCGTTCCTCCTCAGTGGCACACCGCAAAGCGCCTGGTCTCTCGGCCCCTACCTGATCGGTGTGATGTCGCTGGCCGTCATCCTCACGCCGATCTTCAACGCCGCGCGTGGCAGCATCTTGATCGCCATGGTCTACCACTTCCAGATGAACGGACCTGCCTGGCCAGACGCCCAACCGTGGGAGAACTACATCTTCGCGGCGATCGCGATCCTGGTGGTGGCGTTCTCGTGGCGCGCCATGACAACTCGGGTGGGTGCCGCGACCGAGATCTTCGCTACGGGAAATGGGACACCCGTCGAGACAGACAACGTTGCCGTGCGTCCGTTGAGTGGTTCTGCTACGCACTCGTATTCGGATTGACCGACGAGGAGGATTCACCACAAGCCCGTCACGCCTAATGGGAGAGACCGATGAGACCAGCGACATGGAACCACCAGCATCAAACGTCAACGAGCCAGACCCGCAGTTCGATCGTCGAGCTGTCGCGGCTTGCCCGTTTAGCGCCACACATCACGCTCCTTCTTGTGTTGGCGCTACTTACCTGGGTCGGATTTCATCAGCTCACGACACCGGAGGTCGTGCCGCTATCCGCGCCAGTAACTGAGTTTTCCGGTGCGCGGGCTATGGATCACCTGCGTGTCATCGCGTCTCAGCCGCGCGCGGTCGGTTCGCCTGGCTACCTTGCGAGTCAGACCTACTTGGTCGAGCAACTCCGTGCGCTTGGCATGGATCCAACTATCCAGACCACGTCGGTCGTCGTTCCCGGTGAGGACGGCGCGGAAGGATTCGCCGGGGCGACCGTCCACAACATCGTCGCTCGATTGCCAGGAACCAACAGCACGGGGGCAATCGCGCTCAACGCCCACTACGACAGTGGCAGCACCGGTCCCGGCGCGATGGATGACGGATCTGGCGTCGTGACTGTGCTGGAAACCGTCCGCGCAATTCAGGTGGGATCGCCCCTGCGCAATGACGTCATCGTCGTCTTTGCCGACGCGGAAGAGGTTGGGATGTTGGGCGCGACTGCGTTCAATGAACAGCATCCCTGGGCCGACGACGTGCGTCTGGCGTTCAACTACGAAGGGGCCGGGGGCACTGGTCCATCAATCCTGTACGCGACCAGCAACCAGGATAGTTGGCTCGTCTCGGAATATCTCAAAGCAGCGCCGGATCCAAGCGCTTCGTCGCTGCTGACGCAGATCGTCGACCTGTATTCAGGCGGCCGACTCGACTGCGACCTGGGCGAATACACCAGCAACGGTAGTGACGGGCTGGGGTTTGTGGTCCTCGGCAACACTCCGGATTATCACACCGTGCTCGACAACCCCGACGTGATCGATGCAGGCAGCATTCAGCAAGAGGGGGCCAACACGCTCGCCGCCGTGCGCCACTTTGGCAATCTCGATCTGTCGCAGACCCACTCCAGCGACGACCGGGTCTTCTTCAACATCTGGCCAGGGCTGGTTGTCCACTATCCCGAGTCCTGGGTCATTCCGTTGGCTGCCCTCGTCACCGTCCTGATCGGCGGGTTGTCGTTCTTCGGAATGCGGCGAAATCTTCTCACGCTGCGCGGGTTGATCGCCGGAGCGACCCAGTTCTTGCTGAGCACGACTCTGTCGATCGTCATCACCACCCTCCTCTGGTTCCTGATCCACTACCTCGTGATCGAGTACCAGGTGATGCTCATCGGAACCTATCAGGCGACGTTCTACGTTGTGAGCTTCTCGATTCTGACGCTCGCGATCATGGCAGCGCTCTATGCGCTGGCGGGGCGCTGGATCCAACGCAACGATTTGCTCGCCGGAGTGTTGGTTGGCGCGCTGCTGCCACTCTGGTTCGCCAGTCTCGTCGTTCCCGGCATGAGCTATCTGGTGATTTGGCCGCTCCTGTTCGGGACGCTCCCACTGGCCTGGAAGATCCTGACTGGCACACGAGGCGATCGTCCATGGCCATACGTAGCAGTCCTGTCGGTCGCGGCGGCACCGATCTTTGTCCTCCTGCCAGGGACACTCCAGGGGATGATGGGATTCGTCAATCGCATGGAGGGACTCACCGGAATCGGTCTGCTGGGAGTGTTGATGCTCTTTGTGGCGCCGTTAGCCGGATTGCTTCTGCCGCATCTCCAGTTTCTGACAGGCGAGGCAGACGCAAATCAACATCGTCGTTGGATCGTTCCGGCATCGGCTGGCCTGCTCGCCATGGCGCTGCTCATCTGGGGTGTGTCGACGGTCGGCTTCGACGCGAATCATCCGCGACCGAACCAGATCTCGTATCACCTCAACGCCGATACCGGAACGGCGGAGTGGGTGAGCATCGACCGAAACCTCGATAGTTGGACAGAGCAGTTCATCCCCTCCGACACATCGCGCAGCGACTACGATTCGACGCTGCTGGGAACGCTGCCGGCCTTCGTTGCCTCCGCGCCGGTGGTGGCTGTGGCGTCACCGGAGATATCAGTGATGCGTGATTCCTCCGTTGGAGACCTCCGGACCATCGAGCTGCGCTTCACCTCTCCGCGTGGCGCGCCGCTCATGGCGGCTGACATTCGCTCGACCGGTGAGCTGACTCGCCTGGCCGTCAATGGTCGCGACATCGATCTCAGCGAATATGCCTGGGCGCGTTCCGGATCGTTTCCGGTGATCTATCACAACGCCCCGCCAGAGGGATGGACCTTGTTGCTCGAGGTTCGCGGCACCGGCCCAATCGAGATCGGCGTTGAGGAGAGCAAGGATGGGCTGCCGGACGTCCCCGGAATCTCGATCCAACCTCGACCAGCCGACATGATGCCCGCGCCGGGATACGCTCGCGATCCGACGGTCGTTAGCAAAACGTTCCACTTCGACTGAGTCGCTTGGTCAGGACCACTGGGTTTCAGCCATCAGCCCCTGGTGGTCCTGACTATGTTGAAACCGAAATGTCACCTGGTCTGGTTTCCGGCGGTGGGACCCGCGTCGCTTCTCCGGCGCGAGGTGTCCGCAGATGTTGCGGTCTCGTCCGGGATGTCCTCGTAGCAGCAGCGGTGCGAAACAATGCGGTCAGTTGTCCACCAGCGTGAGTTGGTGCTAGGGTAAAGACAAATCAATGACTTGTGATGAATCTTCGTGAACGGTTCGTCGGCGCACCGGATGGTGTGTCGCGCTTATGTGGATTTCGTGTGCTGAGCACTGCCTCGCGACGACCAGGTATCCCCGCCTTGGGTTGACCCAGCCTTTCCGACGACGCGGTTCGCTGGAAGGGTGATACATGTCTCAATCCGCTACTCTCTCGGAAACACAAACCGTTCTGAGTCGGGTGGAGGTGACCGTTGATGCTCGCCCAGGGTGCACTCAACACATCGGCCTTGTGATCGCGCATTCGCCACCATTGGTCCAACGCCGTGAATTCATGATCAGCGACTGAGCACCAATTGAGCTATCAATTGACTAGTCACTTGTGCGATGGTGCGCTCATCGGTTCGTACGTCCATTATCTTGAAAGGGAACGCACATGTCGTCGACAGCAGATGCCAAGTCGATCGTCCAACAAATCTACGACCGCTTCGCGGCATCGTGGAACAACGCTGACGCCGCTGGTCTGGCAAACGCATACACAGCTGATGGTGTATTGCTGGATCCGTTCGGCAACAACACCCAGGGTCGCGCCGCCATCGAGGGCAATTTCAGCTTCTTACTCAACGGCCCCATGAAGGGGACGCGTACAGAGTTCGAAATTGAGAGTGTCCGCCAGCTGGCACCGGATGTCATCTTTTCTGACGCAACTCAGCGCGTCGTAGGTATTCAAGGGCCCGAAGGCATGCCGAGCGAGATGGTGTTCCACGTGGCTACGACGATGAAGTTTGAAGACGGTCACTGGTATCTCCTCGACGGCCGACCCTACATTTTCGCGCCGCCACCCCCGGTCTAATCGGTCAGTTCGCGTTTGAGGTCCGCGCTGCAGTTAATGACACGTCGGAGACTAAACTCACGGAGCCGAGGGACTCGTATCGCTCCGTGCGGCGCCGCGCCTTCGATGTCGACCCGCTGCGGCGACGTACGCTATGCGAATGCTACTGACCTCCCGTGGAGACCGCGGCCGTTGCTGACGCTGGACCGGCTTGGGTCACATCACGCGTCGACCCACTCGTGCTCGTTCCTGCCCGGTTGTCGCTGCCCCGCAGGCCGGAACAGACCGCCGCGACGATTGCCGTGACCGTTCCGAACAAGAATATCTCGTGGAAGCCGTGCATGAACGCCCGCGCGTCAAGCTGGTTGCTGCTGGCCGTCCCCGTAAACAACCCGCTCAGTACGCGATAGGACATGACCGTGGAGAGGATGACCATGGCGATAGAGATGGCCATGGTCTGTCCGGTGTTGTTGAGGAGCGTGCGCATTCCCGCCGCCACGCCGCGACGGTTGGGCGGAACGCTCCCCATGACCGCACTCGTGTTGGGAGAGTTGAACAGCCCGTTGCCGGTGCCAAGCACGGCCAGGGCGAACGCAAGCGAGCGATACGGCGCATCGACTGGCAGACTGACCATCCAGATCTGCCCAATGCCGGTAATGATCAATCCGCCAGTGCTCAGCCAGCGTGAGCCAAATCGATCGGAGAGCCGGCCGGAAATCGGAGCAACCAGCATCATGGTTGAGACCATCGGGAGGAGCTTCAGCCCAGCGGATAGCGGCGAGTTGCCCAGCACGGTCTGAAAATACCAGCTCAAAATGAACATGGTGGATCCACGAGCGATGGCGTTGAGTAGCAGACTCACGTTCCCCGCCAGGAAGAGGCGGATGCGAAAGAGGCTAGGGTCCATCATGGGGAACGACGCGTGTCGTTCGACCACCACGAACATGATGAACGCGGCGATGCCGGTCGCGATCAGCGCTTTCGTGCTTAGATGCGCGGCATTGCCCATGACGATTTCAGTCAGCCCGATCAAGACAGTGGTGATCGAAAGGGGGAATAGGATCATCCCCGGTACGTCGAAACGTGCCTTGCCTTCGAGCTCGCCCGTCTCGTGCAGGCGCAACACGGCCCAGGTAGTGGCGAAGAGACCGATGGGGATGTTGATGAAGAAGATATAGCGCCAGCCGAGCGTCTCAGTGATTACTCCCCCGAGAAGCGTCCCCAGGATGAAACCGCTCACTCCGGCCATCATGTTGATTCCCAGCGCGAAGCCGCGTTCCTCGCTGGGAAACGCATCGGTGACCAGCGCCGTACTGTTCGCGAAGATGAACGCTGCCCCGACGCCCTGAATCAATCGGAAGACGAGGAGCTCCGAGCCCGACTGCGCGAATCCGCATAAAGCGGATGCGACGGTAAAGATGGCGAAGCCGAGAATATAGGGCCGCACCCGTCCCTTGATGTCGGCCAGTCGTGAGATCGGCAGAAGCAGAGCGGTGATCACTACCTGGAATCCCATGACGACCCACATCACCTGCGCGACCGTCGCATGAATTGAGCGCGTGATGTCGGGCAAGGCGATGGTCAGAATCGAGCTATCGATCGAGGCCATCAGAATGCCCGCCGTCGTGTTGATAAGCACGACCCACTTGTAGGCCAGTAGCGCCGCGCCGGGATCACGTGCTTGCTTGCGCTCTGATTCCACGAACCGACCACCTTCCATCACCCTCTTTGAAGGTATTGTTTTCGCACACAAACATATTGACTGCCAAGAGGTATGTGAAGAACGTGTTGTGGTGCGTTGGGTGATTGACTCTATTTTTGCCGTGCCGATACTCCTCTTGGCATCGACAGCCATAAAGCGACGACCGCCTCCCAACGTTCAGGAAGGCGGTCGTCACCGTAGGAGGAGGGTGTCATCCTCGTCCGACCGGCCGTGGCCGGCGACTGAATCTCTAGCTCGACATCGTCCAGTTCATCAGATTCCAGAGATCCGACGTCCAGGCCGAGAGCTCGAGGTTCTGCAGCTTCTTGTTGGCGCCGGAGACGCCGTTGCGCTGAACCTCAGGAATGTGGACCACGTTGGTGATGACCAGATCGTTCATCCCGACGAAGAGATTTGCCTGCTTGCTCGGGTCAAGCTCGACCTGAGCGGTCTCATATGCCTTGTCGTAGTCCGCATTCTTCCAGCGTGAGATGTTGTTTCCGGACCAGGAGTTCGACTTCTGGGGAATGTTGTCGTTGCCGCTATAGAACGCGTCCATGTAGTCCAGCGGATAGGGAGTCGAGGGGCCGCTGGTATACATCTCGATGTCCACGTAGAAGTGGGCGTAGGTGTCGTTGTTGCCGGCGTCGGAGGCGAAGAAGACGCTGGCGTCGACCGACTTGATGGTGACGTTGACGCCAATCTGGGCAAAGCCCTGCTTGACGATCTCCTGCTCCTTTTGGCGCAGGGAGTTGACCGACGTCGAGTACGTGATGTTCATTTGGACGCCGTCTTTCTCGCGAACATTCCCGTTCTTGGTCCAGCCTGCATCATCCAACAGCGTATTGGCGGCAGCGACGTCGAACTTCCAGCTCGTGTTCTTTGAGACGAAGGAGGACGGGCCAACCAGGATGTTCGACGTAACGGTTCCAGTGTCGCCATAGAGTTGCGTCGCCATGACGTCGCGCTGAATTGCCATGGAGTAGGCCTTGCGCACGTTCAGGTCCGCCTGGAATGGGTGCGGAGCCTCGACGCTCGACTTCTCACCGTTCACGTCCTTGTTCGGGTCGGTCATGTTGATCAGCACGCGCTCAACGCTGACACCTGGTGAGATAACCACGTCTCCAGGGTTCTGATCGCCTTTCAACGATTGCAGAACGCCCCACTCGACCTGCAGGTTCCAGGAGTAGTCGACTTCACCGGTCTGGATGGCCGCGCGCGCCGCGCTCGTCGCGTCACCACCGCCCTTGAGATAGACCTGCTTGAAGAAGGGCTTATCAGCCTCGCGGAAGTTGTCGTTGATCGAGTACTGCACGTGGTCGCCAGATTGGAAGTCATCGACTTTATATGCACCGGTGCCGATTGGCTTGAGGTTGAACGGTGCATTGCGTGCATTGGCGCCGACGTAATCCTTCAGCACGTGCTGCGGCAGGATGTAGCCATAGGAACCGCAGAAGGAGCCGTACCAGCCAGGAGTCGGGTTCTTGAAAGTCACTTTCACCGTATTCGGATCGACAACATCGACCGCCGAGACCGTGGCATAGCTTGCGAAGGAGGTCGCGGCGGTGTCCTTGTTAGAGACGTAGTCGAAGGTGAACTTGACGTCGTCCGCGGTGAAATCCTCACCATCTGACCACTTGACGCCCGTCTTCAGCTTCCAGGTGACGCTCATCCCGTCCTGAGACACGGCGCCGTTGTCGAGGCTGGGGATTTCGGCCGCCAGTACGGCAACGAGATTTCCGTCCTTGTCGAAGTCAGCTAGAGGTTCGAGGACGACGCGGGAGGCATCGAAGTCCTTGGTGCCCTGGGCAAGGTGGCCGTTGAGAATCGTCGGTGCTTGCCACCACAGAAGGTTGAGTGTGTCGCCCTTGCCACGACCAGCACCGGCCGTCGTGGTTGCCGTCGAGGCCGTGGTCGCGGCTGTGGTTGCCGCCGGTGACGCGGCGGAGGTCGAGGTGGCCGCGGTCGTCGCGGCCGGAGTCGTACCGCCGCTGCTGCTCGTCGCGGTCGATGCTGACGCGGTGGTCGGCGTCGACTTGTTCGAGCTGCCGCATGCGGCCAGGAGTGCGGCGATGGCTGGCGCGCTGAGTCCGATTGCCGCCGCTCGTTTCAGAACCTGGCGTCGGGTGAGGACGCCCGAAATGGCATCTCGGTAGAGGTGATTGAACGGTTCCTGATCCATGGTCCGGAGTTCTCCTTACGTATGGATTGCTCCACATTCGATCAACCGGAGTTCGAGGGCCCAGCTCTCTTAGCGGCACCTCCATCTCTCGGAAAACACATACACCCCGGTACGGCAAATGGCGGCTCGCGTTCGAACCGTCGCCGGTGAGTCGTGCGGCGTCCCGCCAATCGCGAGACGTTTATGTGAGTTCAACTGAATCTGTGCGGACATTATACTCTTCTGCCCCGATGGACAATTCGATCCGCTTCGACGTTGCGTCGCGCCGATCGCGCGTGGGACTTGAGACCTGCCCAGTAAATGTAAGAATGTCATA
The DNA here is from genome assembly GCA_963815715.1 of uncultured Chloroflexia bacterium. Classification (GTDB taxonomy): domain Bacteria; phylum Chloroflexota; class Chloroflexia; order Thermomicrobiales; family Thermomicrobiaceae; genus CALAGB01. The sequence continues at coordinate 232,476 of CAWFHU010000007.1, forward strand.
ATGAATTCGACTCTCCCGGCTGGACTTTGATTCCAAGGTCTGTTAGCGTCTGCTGTTGGCGACACTTTTCGATATTCAGGGGCCATTGGGGGCGACACTCGATGAGGTATGGCTTCGTCATCGACAATCGCAAGTGCATCGGTTGTCATGCGTGCACCACAGCGTGCAAATCGGAGAACCAGGTTCCGCTCGGCGTCTTCCGCACATGGGTGAAATACACGGAAAAAGGGGAGTTTCCCAACACGCGTCGCCACTTCAACGTGCTGCGTTGCAATCACTGCGAAGATGCCCCATGCGTGACTGTCTGCCCGACCAAAGCCCTCTTCAAACGGCCAGACGGCATCGTCGACTTTGATGCGTCGCGTTGTATCGGCTGCAAGTCCTGCATGCAGGCTTGCCCCTACGACGCCCTCTACATCGACCCATTCGACAACACCGCCGCCAAGTGCAACTACTGCGCGCATCGCGTGGATCTCGGTCTGCTCCCGGCTTGCGTCGTCGTCTGTCCGGAGAAGGCGATTATCGCGGGGGACATGGACGATCCGGCCAGTGACATCAGCCACCTTCTTGCAACCGAGCAGGTGCTGACGCGCAAGCCGGAGCAGGGAACCAAGCCGAAGCTCTTCTACATCGACGGCGATGCGTCGAGTCTTGTTCCTGAGGCACAAAACCGCATGACCGGCTATCTCTGGTCGCAGGTACGAGAAGATGGCCGGCCGCCTGAAGCGCTGCGGGCCAGCGTCACAAAGGAAACGCCACCCGAAGCGGACGTCGTCTACGACGTCCACCATCCCAAGCCGTGGGGGATGAAGGTGGCGACCTACCTCTGGACCAAATCGATCGGTTCGGGAGCAGTCCTCATCGCCGCCATCCTGCTCCTCTTCGGTTGGGCTTCAAACCATGCGACCTTTGACGTCGCCGCCCCGATCGTGGGGATGGTCTTCATTGCACTCACGACGTTCCTACTGGTGATCGATCTCAAGCGGCCGGAGCGATTCTGGTTCCTGATGGTATTGCCCAATCCGACCTCCTGGCTGGTTTGGGGAGGCTACATCCTCTTTGTCTTCAGCGGGGTGGCGTTCGTCTGGCTGCTGCTGACCCTTCTCGGGCTTCACGGCGCGCAGGACGTGTTGATGGGGATCGGCATCCCACTGGCGCTCGCCTCGGCTGGATACACGGCGTTCCTCTTCCGTCAAGCCGAGGGCCGCGACTTTTGGCAGAGCCCGTTTCTCTTGCCGCATCTGATCATTCAGTCGGTGGTGGCTGGAACGGCGGCGCTGATGCTGGTCGGTGTGTCGGCTGGGGCCTCGGAGCATGAGCTTCGCATCCTGTCGGGGATCCTGGGAGCGGGAGTCTTTCTGTTCGGCGCCGTGCTGGCGATCGAGCTTGGGATGCCCCACGAGAATCTGCACGTCAGCAAGACGGTCGGACTGCTGACCCACGGCCCGTATCGGCTGGCGCTCTTCGGCGCGGTGGTCCTGCTCGGTGTCTTCGTGCCGCTGATCTTCGCGGTGATCACGTTCGAATCCAGCACCGTCATCATTCCCGCCGCCTTCGGCGCGGGAGCAGCCCTCGCCGGGCTCTGGTCGTACGAGACGATCTGGGTGAGTGCCGGTCAAGATATTCCATTGAGCTAGGCAACGGGAAGAGGACGCGTTCATGGTGAGTAGCAAGCCCCAAGAAATGCAGGAGTTGCCTGCGGCTCCAGCCACGCCCGCCAAACGACGGGTCGACCAGCCGTTCGTGCCGGAGCAGACCAGCGGTCTTGCATCCTATCCGCCGCCCGAGCAATGGGATGACTGGGTCGAGTTCGAGCCGCGCGCCTGGCCAGAGAAGCGCGAGCACCACTACATGTTGGTGCCGACCACCTGCTTCAACTGTGAATCGGCCTGCGGTCTGATGGCCTACGTCGATCGCGAGACGCTGCAGGTGCGCAAGCTGGAAGGGAACCCCTTCCACCCCGGCAGCCGCGGCCGCAATTGCGCCAAGGGTCCAGCGACGTTGACGCAGATCAACGATCCGGATCGCATCCTCTATCCCATGAAGCGAACCGGGCCGCGCGGCGGCGGACAGTGGGAGCGCGTCAGCTGGGATGACGCGCTCGACGCGATCGCCGGTCAGATTCGGTCGGCGTTGACCGACGGCCGCCCCAACGAGGTGATGTACCACGTCGGTCGTCCCGGGGAAGACGGCTACATGGAGCGCGTGCTGCAGTCCTGGGGCATCGACGGGCACAATTCCCACACCAACATCTGTTCGTCAGGTGGCCGTACCGGCTACGCCTTCTGGATGGGGATCGACCGGCCGTCGCCCGATTACGCAAACGCCAAATTCATCCTGCTGGTCAGCGCGCATCTCGAAAGCGGTCACTATTTCAATCCGCACGCCCAGCGCATCATCGAAGCGAAGTCCAAGGGCGCTAAGATCGCGGTCGTTGACCCGCGACTGTCGAACACGGCCTCGATGTCCGACTACTGGCTGCCGGCCTCACCGGGGACCGAGGCGGCCTTGCTGCTGGGCATGGCCAACGTCCTGATTCAGGAGGACCTGTTCGACCGGGAGTTCGTGCGTCGCTGGACTAACTGGGAAGACTATCTGCGCACCCTGCGACCGGAGCTCGACGTCAGCTTTGACGCCTTTGTGGCCGAGCTCAAGCGTGAGTACGCCAAGTACACGCCCGAGTTCGTCGAGCAAGAATGTGGCGTTCCCGCGTCGATGATCGTCGAGATCGCACATGAGATCGCCAAGGCGGGATCGGCCCTCTCGACCCACACCTGGCGCGCCGCGTCGGCCGGGCATCTGGGCGGCTGGGCGGTGCCGCGGACGCTCTTCTTCCTCAATGTCCTGACCGGCAGCATCGGCACCGAGGGTGGGACGGCTCCCAATGTCTGGGACAAGTTCGTGCCGCGCCCATTCGCCGAGCCGACTAAGCAGAAGGTCTGGAACGAGGTCTCCTGGCCCAAGGAGTACCCGCTGGCCCACCATGAGATGAGCTTCCTGCTGCCGCACTTCCTCAAAGAAGGACGCGGCAAGCTGGCCATGTACTTCACCCGCGTCTACAACCCGGTCTGGACCAATCCTGACGGCTTTGTCTGGATGGATGCCCTGCGGGATGAATCGAAAGTAGGAATGCACGCGGCGCTTACGCCGACCTGGAACGAAAGCGCCTGGCTCGCTGACTACGTCCTTCCGATGGGTGTGGCTGCTGAGCGGCATGATACGCACTCTTATGAGACGCACGCCGCCAAATGGGTGGGATTTCGCCAGCCGGTGGTGCGCGTCGCCATGGAGCGACTGGGCAAGAAAGTCGATTTCACCTATCAGGCCAATCCCGGAGAAGTCTGGGAAGAGGACGAGTTCTGGATCGAGCTCTCCTGGCGCATCGATCCCGGATGGCTCGCTCGGCATTCGCAAGTACTACGAGTCGCCCTATCGGCCGGGTGAGAAGGTCAACATCGACGAGTATTACCAGTGGATCTTCGAGAACTCGATTCCGGGCCTGCCCGAGGCGGCCGCGGCCGAGGGCCTGACGCCGCTTGGCTACATGCGCAAGTACGGTGCGTTCGAGATCGAGAAGCAGGCTATGCGCCAGTTCGACGACCCGATTTCGGACACCGAAACTGTCTGGCTCCAAGGTCGATCCAAAGAGCCAGGTCGTCTGGAGCCCGTCCGCAAAGCCGCACGGTCCGGAGATCACGCCCATGCCGGGTGGTGTGGCTGGGCCGGACGGTCGACCCGTTGGGGTAATGGTTGATGGGCAGGCGTGTCGTGGCTGGCCGACGCCCTCCGGCAAGCTCGAGTTCTTCTCCCGCACTCTGTATGAATGGGGTTGGCCGGAGTACGCCATCCCGACCTATATCGACAGCCACGTGGCACCCAAGGTGCTCGATCGCGCCGCCGGTGAGATGACGCTGCTGCCGAACTATCGCATCCCGACGCTGATTCACACCCGATCCGGCAATGCCAAGTGGCTCAACGAGATCAGCCATTCCAATCCGCTCTGGCTGCATCCGGCCGACGCCACGCGTATCGGCGTCAAGACCGGCGATCTGGCACGGGTCGAGACCGAGATCGGCTACTTCGTCGACAAAGTCTGGGTGACCGAAGGGCTGCGTCCAGGCGTGGTGGCCTGTTCGCACCACCTGGGCCGCTGGCGCCTGGACGACAATCGCGCCAACGACGGCTGGTCGTCCGCTAAGGTGACGATTCAGGAGAATGACCCGGGCGTCTTTCTGATGCGGCAGGCGCACGGCGTGCAGCCCTTCAAGAGTGGCGACCCCGACTCCAAGAAAATCTGGTGGAGCGACGCGGGAGTCCACCAAAATCTGACCTTCCCGGTGCAGCCGGACCCGATCAGCGGGGCGCATGCCTGGCACCAGCGCGTGCGAGTGGTGAAAGCGTCACCCGACGATCGCTACGGCGACATCATGGTCGACACCAATCGATCCATGGAAGCGTTTCACCGCTGGATGAAGATGGCGCGCCCGGCGCCTGGACCGGATAATCTGCGCCGGCCGCTCTGGTTGCTACGTCCCTACAAGCCCGACCCGGTGGCATTTCAGATTGACGGTCCCACGGGGCGGTAGGCACACGCAGGGCGGCGTCGATCATGACGTCGCCCGCTCAGCTGTACATGTTCATGGACGTTGAGTCACGTTGGGAAGGGGCAGTCTTGGCACGCCACGGAACCTTCAGCGAATTCCTCACCAATCTCGACCAGCCGATGCCACGCCGCGAGAAGATATCCAAGCTCTCGCGTAACCTGTGGCGCAGGGTCATTCTCCGTCAGACCTGTTGCGGGCACCCAGGTGAGCCGGGCTGTTGACAGCACGATCATGCGTCCGGTTCGGACGATCATGGCCACGTACACCGTCATTGACGGAGTTGAGCTCATTCGTGCCGGTTAGTTCGCAGCGAAATAAGTCGCGACCGTTCTCCCGCCACCGTGACGCCAAGGAGGGCAGAGATGCCTCAGCCGTTCCCGATTCACATGGTCGTGCGCGATTACGACATTATGGGACCGATCGCCAAAGGGGACGTCGTTCCTGAAGGGATCGAACTGACGCTGGATCGCACCGCGCCGATCGCTAGTTTCCGCAGCGGCGACTCGTTTCAGGCGGGCGAGATGTCGATGAGCAAATATCTGATCGGACTCTCTGAAGGTGATCGCAGCGTGGTGGGCGTACCGGTCTTCCCGATGCGCGCGTTCCGCCATCGCTGCTTCTTCGTTCGGCGTGGCAGCGGACTGACCAGCTTCAAACACCTTGAAGGGGAGCGGGTCGGGACGAACGGCTGGTTCGACACCGGCAACACCTGGAGTCGAGCCGCGATGCGCGCCGAGGGCGTGGACCTGAACAGCATCGATTGGTGGGTGGGAACGACCGATCAGACGACCGAGGCCGCCTTCGGGCATCAGGCCGCCGCCGTTGTGCCAAAGGGCATCAACGCGGTTCCGGCGGGCAGCACTCTGCAGGACATGGTGGTTTCTGGCGATCTCGACGCAATGATGGTCCCCTGGCCACCCAGTCGCTTCCACGAGAAAGATGGACCTATCGTGCGGTTGCTCGCGGATTACCCTGAGCAGGAACGCCGCTACTACAAGAAGGTCGGCTACTATCCCGCGCACCACATCGTCGGGCTGCGTCGCGAGGTCTTCGAGCAGGATCCGACGATCGCCGTGCGACTCTTCGATGCGTTCGAACACTCGCGGCTTCAATCGCAACGAGTCCGCATGGCGCTGACCGACGTGACGCCGTGGTCGATCGCGGACCTCGAAACCACGGTCGAGGTCTTTGGCGAGGACTGGCAGCCGTTCGGCGTGGAACCGAACCGTGCCATGATCGCCGATTTTTGCGAAGAGCAATTCGCTCAGGGATTGGTGGCCACAAAGGTCGATCCATCGACGGCCTTCGCGGATTTCGAGCGCGCCGTCGCTTCGATGCGGCGTTAGGATCAGGTGCGGTCCGACTCGGCGAGGCGCTTGATGTAGGCGTTACGGGTCCGCAACAGGCGGCGCATATAGCCGGCCAGAATCAGCCGGTCACCAATCGCGCCGAAGACGCCGTAGGGGACGCCATATTCGAAATCGTCGGTCATCAACGTTCCGTGCTCCGTCGCCACAAATTCGTGCACGTGCGTGAAATAGGCAAACGGCCCGGAGGCTTGCACGTCGACGAAACGTCGAGGCTGTTCGAGTTCTATGACCTTGCTTGTGAGGCGCCGGGTGAAGCCCAGGTGCTTCGCTTCCCAGGTGACGGTATCCCCGTTTGACATCACGCCGGTGGTCACACCGGCAACCGCGCGCTCGGAGCTCTGCGACATGGAGCTTCGGTGCACGTCGACCGATCGGGCGAGGTTGAAACAGCGTTCAACCGGCGCCGCGATTGAGGTTTCGAGCAGTATCCGCGTCACATTCCTCCTGACATGGCATCTTGGTCCGCTCACGCCTGCTTGCCCGCCTCAAGCGTGCGGGTTGACCCCAACTTAACCTCTGGTTTACCTTCACGGCGAAGCCTTAGTCGCGGGACCGTGGATGGGTGATACGTTCGCGATCCCCAGCGTAAGCGCATCCGAACCACCGTGATGCGACAGTTTCCGTGCACGTTAGACCACACGTTTTCCGGAAATGGTTGCTGCCTTCAACATCTCGAGAACGGGCGCGGCGAGCGCGAGTGACGGCGGTCGAGGTTGCGCTCCCGGCGGAATTGATCGACTGCGTCCTCGAGGGCGACGGTCATCGTTCCGCGGTCGCCCTGGACTAAAGATCCAGGGCTACTCTAAACGAAGTCCACTGAAGGGACTGAGTACTGATCACGAGATTGGTCAAGGTATGTCCCACTTCTTCGATACGGAAGAGATTCAGTCCCTTCAGTGGACTTCGCGTTTGTAGCGCTGGGCTTCAGCCCGGCGCGAATGCCGAGCATTCCGTTTATCACTATTTCTCGATCCGGCCCGGTCTAGCGCCCACCTCACCCAAATCATTGTGCCGTCGCTCAGTCAGATGGTTCTCTCGGTCGCTCCGGAGTGAAGCGCCACGCAACAAAACGCCTCCGCTTTTTCGCTCACGCCACGATTTGACCAATCGGAAGGTTGCCGACGACCATCCAGATGCCGAGGAGCGCCACGAAAGTGGCAAACCCCCGCTGCAGGCGTTGCTCGTCCAGCTTGCCTGCCAGCGACGCACCGACCAGCGCTCCAATCGCGCCGCCGATGGTGAAGAGCCCCGCCATGGCGAGATCGAGCGAGCCGTAGCGCAGGTGCGCCGCAAGTCCCGAGGCCGAGTTGATGGCGATCACTACCAGCGAGGTGCCGACCGCGGTCCGCATGTTGAGCCCCAGAATCAGGACGAGTGCCGGGACGATCAAGAACCCGCCGCCAACTCCAAAGAAGCCGGTCATGACACCGACGCCAAGACCCGTAACGATCATCGGCTTCCAATCATCACGTATGGCCCGGCTACTGGTGATGCTCGCCGGGATTTTGGGCGAGAGGAACATGCGTGCCGCGACCGTCAGCATCAAGACGCCGAAGAGGATGAGGATGAGGTCGCTGGGTAGCAACTGGTTGACCCAGGCGCCCGCGAACGCGCCGAGAATACCAAAGATGCCGAACGGGATGGCCGTGCGGAAGCGCACTCGCCCCGCGCGCCAGTGGGGGAGGGCGCCGACAGCGGACGTTGCCCCGACCACCGCCAGCGAGGTGGCGGTGGCCATATGCGCATCCTGCCCCATGATGAAGACGAGGATGGGGACGGTCAGGATCGACCCGCCCCCACCGATCATGCCGAGCGAGAGCCCGATCAACGTTCCGAGCAGGATGGCGAGCATGTCATTTCCAGCTATCGCGTGACCGGCAGTCGCCGGAAGTTCCAGGCGATCATGCCGCCCTGGAGGTTGCTTACGTGTGCGTAGCCCGCCTGCGCCAGCGCGCCAACGGCGGCCGCGCTGCGGTTGCCGCTGCGGCAGACTACGATCATCTCCTGTGACTTGTCGAAACGGTTGACGTGCATGCCCAACTGACTGAGTGGGATATGCACGGCGCCCGGAATGTGGCCGGAACGCCACTCGTCCGGTTCGCGTACGTCGACGATGACGGCTCCGGCGGCCTGGCGCTGATGCGCCTCGTCCGGATTGATTTGCGCCACCTGCGGCCGGTTGAAGATCGAACGAAAGATCACCTGCGTGCGCTCCTTTGCGCTATAGAGCCGCCACCCCGGCGGCTGCATGTTCGTCAACAGTAGGAAGATGAGCCGAGTTCCAGGCGTCCATGCCCCCCTCGACGTTGAGGACGGACGTGAAGCCCTCGGCCTGCAGGACGCTGGCTGCGATCATGCTGCGGACACCGCCCGCGCAGATCACGGCGTAGCAGCGATCGCGGTCCAGATTCTCGGATGCGGCCCGCAGCTTGTAGAAGGGGACGTTCTCGCAGCAGTCGATGTGGCCGTCCTGCCACTCGGTGCGCTCGCGCACGTCGATCACTGCCAGCGACGCATCAGCGGTGAGTCGTTCGTGCAGGTCGTGCACGGTGATGTCGGCGGTCGAGACGTAATCGAGGCCCGACTGCTCCCAGCGTTGCATGCCGCCGGTGACGTAGCCGTCGATGTTGGTGAATCCGATCACCTGTAGCGCGTCGACCGCCCGGTGCGCCTCGTGATCGGAGCCGGTCACGAGCACCAGGCGCGCCGCTGGCGGAAAGACCAGCCCGACCCGGTTCTGGAATTGCCCTCCGTCCAGGTGGACGTTGATGGCGGCTGGGATGTGCGCGGCGGCGAAGTCAGCGGGCGAGCGCACATCGAGCAGGAACGCGCCATCGCTCACATGCGTGGCAATGTCGTCGACGGCCAGCTGATGTAGCTCAGCCGGTTGAAGCTCCTCGTCCGACATGTTGAGCCGGACGATGCGGGCCATGTTCGGCGGGCGTTCCGGCAGGCTCTCGTTCATATAGCTGACGAATTCGGTCTTGTCGGAGATCGTCAGCGCCGGATTGAAGGTGCGCTCGAATCCGATGGTCGTGCCGGTCATGCGGTTGTTGACGCGCCCACACAGTGATCCCGCCACATGTCCGGGATAGACCATGGTCCCTTCCGGAAGTTGCATCAGCTTGTGGTGCAGGCTTTCAAAGAGGGCTGTGGCGCCGTCCTTGCCGTCGACGGCCAAGTCCGGCCGTGCCACGTCGCCGATGAAGAGTGAATCGCCCGTCAAGACCAGCCACGGCTCGTCACCGCGCGTCGTGTCGATGGCCGCGATGGCAATATGCTCCGGCCGATGTCCCGGCGTATGCAGTATGCGCAGTCGCACCTCGCCCAGTTCCAGCTCCTGCCCATCGTCGAGCGGGAAGTGCTGATACTCGGCGCCGCCGTCCTTATGCACGGCGATCTGGGCGCCGGTCAGCTCGCTGAGCCGGTGGTGGCCCGAGACGTGATCGGCATGATTGTGGGTCTCGATGATGTAGCGAATGGTCAGCCCCTCGCGCGAGGCGATCTCAAGGATCTCATCGACCATATCGATACGTGGATCGACTACTGCCGCCACACCCGCGTCGGTCGAACCGACCACGTAAGAGGCACAGCCGATATCCTGGCGAACAATCTGCTCAAAATACACCTAGTCGCTCCTAACGCTCCGCTTTGAGTGCCCCGAGCGCTCGCTCGAGGCGCTCGCGCGCCTCTGCCGCCACCGGTTTCAGTTCGTCATTTGCCGAGACCCCGAGCATCGCGATGGGATCGGCGAACTCCACGCGCGTTCCCTGGGGAAGTGCCCGCACCACGACGTTGCAGGGCAACATCAGGCCGATCTCCCGCTCGTTGGTCAGGGCGCGATGCGCCAGCTTCGGGTTGCAGGCGCCCAGGATGATGTAGGGCTCCATCTCCTCGCCGATCTTGTCGTGCAGCGTCTTGCGCACGTCGATCTCGGTGAGTACCCCGAACCCTTCATCTTTGAGTGCGTCCTTGACACGTTCGATCGCCTCTTCATACGAGAGATCGAGCGTCGTGCCGAAGCCATACGTCGCTTGCGTCTTCATGGGTTTGTATCTCCAAACGTTATGCCATCATATCAGTGAAGTCGGAGCATTAGGGAACGGACCGTTCCCATCAGCCGATGCGTCAGCCACCTCCTGGAGCGCAGGCGGGTGGCTGAGACGTCGCGGTTCTGGACCCAACCGCGGCAAAGGTGGAGAACTGCTTGCGCGTCTCGGATGCGCCGCAGCTGGGACAGGCGATTGACTCCTGTGAGCTCGTGCTGCGCACCAGCTTCTCGAAGCGTTCGCCGCATTTGTCGCAGCGATACTCGTACATCGGCACGGTTCAGCCGTTCCCTTTCTGGGTGATTTGTCGCGCCAGATCTCCCTGCCGCGTCAGTCGATCCAACAGCATCTCACGCGTGATTTTGCAGGCGTCGAGGATGCGCGTGTCGGCCAGCGAATAGTGCATCTCCACGCCGACGCGTTCGACCTCGACGATGCCCCGCTGGCGCAAGACGGTCAGATGCTGACTGATCTTGGCCTGCCGCTGACCGGTCTCTTCGACCAACTCCTTGACCGCTTTCGGCTCGCCGGAGAGGAGCTGAAGGATCTCCAGCCGCGTCGGGTCGGCCAGCGTCTGGCAGATCTCGGCCTGCATGCGAAAGAGCTCGCGGTTGCGTTGTCGGTCGGTCTGGGCTGTCGTCATTCTGCTCTCATTCATTCGAATACGCGAATACAATGAAGATGATACTCATAATGTCATGACATGTCAAGGAGCCGCGACAGGCTGGGTTGTGGGGTGGTAAACGCGGAGTATCATGCGCTTAATGCGAGTCGGGAGCACCTTGTGTGCTCCCGCCGTCGAATTACCCGGCCTGAACTCGTGTGTGGGTCACGGGGATGGCAACAAGAGTTATCCTGCCTGCGCGCCTTCGGCCTGATCGGCCGTGACGGTCAGCGTCACAAGATCGCCGTTCACCTCATTGATCCAATCACCTGGAATGCGCACGTCGTGGTGGAAGAGGAATCCCGCTTTGACCACGAAGCCATCGACCTCGCCGTCACCGGTGTAGTCGACCTCTTCGACGGTCCCGATCTTCTTGCCGTCGCTTCCAACCACGTCGGTGCCGTGGTCGATTCGAACCGAGCGCTCCGGTAGGTTCGTCTTGACCTCGGTCTCGGGCGGATTGACGGGTGCTTCGGCGAAGAACGGGGCGCGTGAGGAGTAGCCCATCGGCGCAGTGCCATAGGCCCAGAAGACCGAGGGCTGACCCGTGCCCGACACCCACGCTTCGTCGGTGTACGGATAATCGCCAGGATTGGCGGCGGTGTACTCCTGCTGGATGAACTCTTCGTGCTCCTTCGCCTCTTCGTCGGTCAGATTAAGGTAGACGTTGCCGTCATCGTCGATGCGATCGAAGGACTCGACCGGAATGATGCGGTCAGTGCCAAAGAAGGCGCCAGAGCGAACGATGACGCTCATCACTTCCTTGGTGTTGTAGTCCACGACGAGGCTGTCAACGTCGCCAATGTGCTTGCCGTTACTGCTCATGACTGTTTTGCCGAGTTTGATCTCCACAAGGTGCTCCTTCCGGAGGATGCCGATACTATGGACCGGCTTGCGTTGCCCATCCATCTCCCGTTAATGCAACTTCAGTGCCACTTGTCACCGTTTCTCTGCGAGAGATCACGCTTGACGCCAACGTATAATTGAGGATCGATGAGAGGACGGTCGATGAACCAAGACGCGCGCATACTGAATCGGCTGGCGGACGAAGGTTTCCGGATCACGGGACCTCGACGTGACGTCGTGAGCGCCGTCTGTCGCCGCGAAGATCCCTTTTCCGCCGAAGAGCTCTATGAGGAGTTGCGAGTAGCGAACTCCGGCGTTGGTCGCGCAACCGTCTTCCGCACGCTCGATCTGCTCGTCGGGATGCGCCTGCTGGACCGCGTTCATCGTCCAGACGGATCCCACTGTTACGTCAATGGCGGGCCTGGCCACCGCCACCATCTGATCTGCTCCTCCTGCGGGACGGTCGTTGAATTCCAGGATTGCAACGTGGCAGACCTGGTCGACGGACTCTCCACCCGCACGCATTTCCGCATCGAAAGCCACTGGCTGGAGCTCTACGGCACCTGCGAGCGTTGCCAAATCGACGCCGTCTGATTCTCATTTTTTCGGATCACGTCCCGGCGACCTGACACCTCTGTCGAGGCGAGACCTGGTAGTCGCGACTGCGACGCCGGAACCAAACGCGTCGCGGTCGTGGCCACGCTCCTCTTCATCGTCGTGGCCGCCGTGGCGCCGAACCGGGGCGGCTGGCGTAGACTGCGCTGGGAGCTAACTGCCAACGGAAAGGGCTGACGATGGCCATCCACTCGCGACCGTTCGAGTCCGAAAATGACTACGCACAGATGCGCAATCTGCTGATTGATGCTTTCGCCATCTCAGACCCGCCCGTCCATAGCACCGTCGGCTGCACTATCGGTGACCTCGATTGGTGGCGCTGGACGGCGAATCCCGGAGATGGCCTCCAGAACGCACAGCTCTGGTTTGATGACGATGACCTGGTTGGATTCGCCTGGCCTGGAGTCGGCCAAGTGGACATTATGACGCACCCCAATCATCAAAACGTCCTATCTCCAATGCTGGAGTGGACGGAAGATCAGCCACTGGCGCGCTAGTGTCGACAAGGAAGGGCACTCCGTATTCGTACGTGGTCGCTCGACGGGGATGAGCGTGCGCATAGAGGACGCTGCGCCGCGCGGGCTACGAGCGAACCAGTGAAGCGCTCTGCTTTCGTCAGCGGGCCAGTTTGGCGGACGTGCCCGCGCCTGAGCTGCCCGACGGCTTTCGCATCCGCAACTTGATGGGGGAGGATGACCTGGAGCGGCGCGTCGACGTCCATCGAGATGCCTTCGCGCCGTCCAAGATGACGGTCGAGAAGCACCGCAACGTGATGCACTCGCTGACCTATCGACCCGAGTTGGACCTGGTTGTCGAGGCGCCCGACGGGTCTTTCGCCGCCTATTGTCTGGTCTGGTTCGACGAACAGAATCAATTCGGCATCTTCGAGCCGGTCGGCTGTCACTCGACCTATCGCCAGCGTGGGCTGACCAAGGCGGTGATGTACGAGGGGATGCGACGACTGCGAGAGCTCGGAGCCACCCGGGCGTTCGTCAACAGCCTGCTCGGCGTGAAACCAGCGTCAGCCCTCTACGAAACGGTCGGTATGCGGGTGCTGGACGAGAACCACGCCTGGATCAAGCCGGTGGAGTGAATTCCGGAGCCACGCGTTCGCCGTAAACGCTGAAAGCCGCGCCAATGGCGCGGCTGTTTTGTTTGAAATGGAAGGGTGGATCGTCGCGAGCAAATCAGCGGTAGAAGGCGACGCCGAGGAAGACGAGGCACATGATGACGCATGCCGCGACCGCTCCGTAGCCTACCAGCGCAATTCCCTCAAAGCGGGCTTTCTGGTTCACCAACGCGTAATAGAGCCAGATGACGGCAAACAACCCCACCACGCCCACGAAAATCAAAAAGGCATCCATGTTCGCTCAAGCTCTCCCTTCGCACACATTTATAGCGCATCGTTCGAGACATGTCTCCCCCTGCGGTTTGTCTTCCCCGACAGTATTCCGTGGGGATTCTCCCCGTTCATGCGCCAGGCACCGAAATCCTGTTGATTCGAACTGAGCCTCAATCCCCGAGCCCAGATGGAATCCCTATCGGTCGCGACGTTCAGACGGCGGTATTATGGGGCAACAGCTTCGGTTTGACGCACCACAACCTGGAGAGCATATGTCGCGGACAGATGTGACTCCGCGGATCACAGTCGACTTGCAGGGTGTTCCTGAGACGCTTCTCTGGAACCTCTACTTTCGGGCGACTGAGGCCCGTCGTCCAGACGCAGTGCTGCGCGATCAACGCGCCGTCGAGCTCATCGACTCGATCGACTATCCGTTCCAGCAACGCTTCGGCAAGGCGAATCCGGTGCAGGCACAAGCGCAGGCGTTGCGAGCACGCGCGTTCGATCTGCAGGTGACGGGCTTTCTCGAGCGCAACCCGGACGCGACGATCGTGGCTCTGGGCGAGGGGCTCGAGACGCAAGCCTGGCGAGTCGATAACGGGCAGGTACGCTGGCTGACGGTCGAGCTTCCCGAAACGGCTAAACTGCGCCGATCGTTGCTCCCCGATTCTCCACGGCTCCGTATTCTGGCCGGATCGGCGCTGGACGACGACTGGATGGAGCAGGTCGATCCGACCCACGCGGTACTGATCAGCGCGCAGGGATTGCTCATGTATTTTCAGCCGGACGACGTGCATCGTCTCATCGAGCGCTGCGGCGAACATTTCCCGGGCGCGGTCATGCTCATCGATGCCATGCCGCGTTGGTTCAGCCAGCGCACGCTCGGAGGGCGGATGACGAACAAGCGTGGCTATCGGCCGCCGCCAATGCCCTGGGGAGTCGACTCCGCCGAGCTCGAGCGATTGCGCGCATTACCGCACGTTACCGCATTGCACGAGGTTTCCATGCCGAGCGGGCGTGGATTTTTCTTCCGCCACCTGCTGCCGCTGATCAAGCGGGTGCCAGCGCTGGGTCAGTCCCCGATCACCGTCTTCTTCCCCTGGCGCATTTTTCAGGCGACGTTTGCTGGCGCGATGAATTGAACTGGTCGTTGAGGACGCAGAGAAGCACGAACTGAGCGACCGCGCGGCAATATCTTGTCACTGACGAAACAATCAAGTTCGGACCAAGACGCGCGGGACCGTTCGTAGCGGCGGGACCTGTGCCCGCCGGTTACCGCGAGTACCGGGATCCCCAATCAACACATGGTTAGTTCGCCACAGCCACAATCGTTCACAGGTCGTTCATGGCCCAACACCGGTCCATCACTTCCCCGGCATCCACTCCCGCATGCGCTCGTCGATCAGCTCGACCAAATGCAGTACGCGCACTTCACTCTTGCGGGCGTGGAGCGCTCCGCGCAGCTGCATGATGCAGCCGGGATTGTCGGCCACGATCACGTCAGCGGTAGTTGCGGTAGCGTTGTCGATCTTTCGTCCTGCGATGATGGCCGAGACGGCTGGGTAATCGGTCGAGAAGGATCCGCCAAAGCCGCAGCAGACGCTGGAATCCCGCATCTCCAGGATCTCGAGTCCGAGGACGTCGCTGATGATGCGCCGCGGCACGTCGTGGATGCCGAGTGCGTTATGCGATTGGCAGGAGTCGTGGTACGTGACGCGCGGTCCATCGGTATGCCACTCGAGCGGCTGGATTTGCGCGACCTGATCGAGGAACGCAGTTACTTCAATCAGACGGGCGGCCTGCCTTGCAGCTCGGTCACGCCAATCCGCCGAATCCGCGAACAAGCTCTGATAGTCCTGCACCATGGCAGCAAAGCAGCTGGTGGAATTGGTCACGATCCAGTCGGCCGTCACGGTCTCCAGCATCTCGATCGTCTGCCGCGCCATGGTTCGCCCGTGAGCCCGATCACCGGAATTCAGTGCCACCAAACCGCAGCAATGCTGCTCATGCGGGAAGCTGACCTGACAGCCGCAGCCCTGCAGCACCCGAATCGTGGCGGCTCCCATCTCCGGCAGGACGCGATCAGTGAGGCAGCCGGGGAAGTAGGCGACCCGCAGCCCTTCGGCTTTGCTTCCCGGGAAGCGATAGCCTTCGCGCCCGTTGGCGGCGATGATCCGATCGACTCTGTCCCGCAGTGGCTTGTGTGCCGGGGCGATCAGATGGCGGTCCTTGGTCAGCTTGCCCTGGAACGGGATCTTCTCGATGAACCCCTCTTTGTCGGTCACGGCTCTGGCTGCCAGCGAGGCACGCCGCACCCACTTGTCGCCATCGACCGGATCGGTCCAGCGCTCGAAGGCTTCCTCTTTCACACGTGGCAGACCCATCTCCTCGGTGACGCGGCTGCGCACGTTGAGGATCAGCTGCGGGATGGGGATCTCGGCCGGGCAAACGGTCGCGCAGGCGTTGCAGGAGACGCACAGGCTCTGCGGATCGGCCGCGTTGCCCAGTCCATGATGGATGGCCGTGAGCGGAAGCCCGATCGGTCCGGTATAGATGTGCCCGAAGAGGTGTCCGCCCACGACCTGATAGGGCGGACAGACGTTGGAACACGCTCCGCAGCGGATGCAATAGAGGGTGTCGAGCAGCCCTGGATCCTCGCGCGTCTGCAGTCGTCCGTTGTCGAGCAGGACGATGTGCATCTCCTTGGGACCGTGCACGCCCACCACCGGGATCAGCTCGATGTCGGACGTGCGGCTCGGTCCGGTAATGAAGGAGACGTAGCTGGTGATCTTCTGAGCCGTGCCGGAGCGGGGCAATAGCTTGAGCATGGCGACAGCATCATCGATTGTCGGGACGATCTTCTCGACGCCCAGCACGGCGACATGAATCGGCGGCAACGTTGAGACGAGATCGGCGTTCCCCTCGTTGGTGACGATGCAGATCGTGCCAGTGTCGGCAATGGCCACGTTGGCGCCGGTGATGCCCATGTCGGCGTTGATGAAGGACTTGCGCAGCCGCTCGCGGGCGATCTTGACCATCTCCTTGGGATCGTCCGGCACGTTGCGGATCTTCAGCTTCTTGGAGAAGATCTCGGCCACCTCTTCGCGCGTCTTGTGGATGGCCGGCGCGATCAGATGCGAGGGATGCTCGCCCGCCAGTTGAAGGATCCACTCACCCAGGTCGGTTTCGACGACCTCGATCTTGCGCGACTGCAGGTGGTCGTTGAGCTTGATCTCCTCCGTCGCCATCGATTTGCTCTTGACCGCCAGCTTCACCTTCCGCTCCGCGGCCAGATTCCCAATGATGGTGCAGGCGTCTTGCGGTGTTCGTGCCAGATGAACCACCGCTCCGACGGCTTCGGCTTGCTCCGTGAACTGCTCGATGAGCTCCGGTAGACGCGCGATGGCGTCGACCTTCCTTCGGTGCATGTCGGCTCGCATAGCGTCGAAATCGAGATCGGCGAAGGCGACCGCGCGGCGATCGCGAAACGTCGACAATGCGCGGTGCAGGGCGGTGGCGAGGTTGGGGTCGTCAATGGCGGCATCGAGTCGCCGCTGGAATTCCTTACTGCGGGCCGGCATGAATTCTCCCTTGTGGCTGTCTCAATCAACGCGCGGACGCTGGACCTATACTACCCGATCTCTTGTCACGAACCTGACATCTCCGTTGAGCCATTTATGGCGCGCGCGGCACGCGGTTTGCCGCACATGTATATCGGGCATACCATGAGACGTGCGGGACCGTTCCGTTCAAAACGTCGTGCGTCGGAAGGAGATCACCATGGACGTGAGGTCTCGACCTATTGTCGCTGGATTCGAAGCGCGCAACGCGGCCGAGCGAGCGGCGGACGAGCTGCTCAAGTGGGGCCTGTCCGACGACGACGTCGTGATGGCCGTTCGCGATCACGACTACGCCGCTTCGGGAGGGCTGATGGTCCGCAGCGAAGAGGAAGACGCGATCGCGCACCTGACGCATCTGATCGGCCTGGCCGGTGTTCCGGAGGATGAGGCCCGCCGACTCGCTTTGCGCTTCGACTCGTCTGATGCCGTGGTCGCTGTCGACGCTGGAGAACGCGTCGATGAAGCGCGGCGGGTTCTGCGCGATCATGGCGGGGAGTTCGACGGCTCCGAAGCGTTCGATCGCCCGGATTGGGAAGAGGCTCGGCGGATCCTTCGTGGCCACTGGGAGCGACGCGCGGGCGCGAAGGATCCAGCATGGACCGAGGCCGAGGGCGGATATCACTACGTCTACGAAAAAGCGTCCGAGCCTGAATTTCGTGGCCGGACGTGGACTAGCGCCGAGCCCAAGCTCCAGTCCGGTTTCGAAGGCTGGATGGCCGAACGAGGCTATCGCGCCCAGTCAAATACCTGGGAATGGTTGAAGGAGACGCTGCACGAGCTTTGGTCTCCCGCCGCCCGTGGTGCCTCGCCGGACGACATCACCCACCCGGAACGATTGCACCGTTGGGTGCGGCTGATGCGAACCAGTCAGGTTGCTGACGACCGCAATTGAACGTCGGACGTTGACTTCGCGAGCGCGGTTTGTTACAAATCGCTTCGCGACAGATGAATACTTCAGGCTGTGATGAGGAAGAGTAGCCGGTCGAGTCGCGACAGAGAGCCGTGTCAGCTGAGAAGCGGTGCGGACGAAACCGGCGAAAAAGACCTCGGAGCTTCGTCCCGAACGTCGAGTTCGATTCTCGACTGAGTAGGCGACGACGATTGGCCCCCGTTAGCGGGTCCCTGTGGATCGCATGATTCACAGGAAAAGGTCACGTACCGCGAGGGCGTGACGAACAGGGGTGGTACCACGAGCTTGACACCGCTCGTCCCTTACCGGGGCGAGCGGTTTTGTTTTTCCCGGAGCGGTGTCCAGTCGAGCGATCGCTCGATATTGGATCTGACACATATCGCACGGGAGAACCACAATGCCGGTCACCAACCGAACCGCTCAATTCGACCTCGAAACACACGATCATCTCCCGCTGCGATCAAAACATCCGGTCTCCGCTCGCCGCGTATCGAGCAAACAGGGCGGACCCGTCGGTTGCTCGCAAGGCACCGGTGCGGTCCAGGCGCCGTCGTTTCTCGGTGGATCGAAGCGAAAGAGATCGGAAATATGGAACCAACCCCACGAATCGGAGTCATCCACGACCGGCTAAGAGCAGAGGAGCGCCTCCTCTTTGCCGAATTTGCCAGGCGCGGAATCGACGTCGAGCGCATCGACGATCGGCAAACATCAGTCGACATAACGAACGACGACTGGCACTTCGATGCGGTCATCGGTCGGGGAGTGAGCCAGCAGCGCACCCTGCACCTCCTGTCGATCCTGGATGCCTGGGGCGTGCCGACGCTCAACCGGCCGGACGTCATCGCGGTCTGCAATGACAAGCTGCGCACCTCAGCGCTGTTTCGTCGCGCCGGTCTGCCGCAGCCCGAACTGCGGGTGGCATTTACACCGGAAGCGGCACTGGACGCCATCGAAGAGATGGGCTATCCGGTGGTGCTGAAGCCCGCCATCGGCTCCTGGGGCCGCCTGTTGGCTAAGGTCAACAGCCGCGCCACTGCCGAGGCGCTGCTGGAGCACAAGAGCGCGCTCGGTTCGTTCCATCACGGGACCTATTACATTCAGCGCTACGTCGCCAAGCGGGGGCGGGACATTCGTGCGTTCGTGGTGGGAGACGAGACCATCTGCGCCATCTACCGCACGTCGGAGCACTGGATCACCAACACGGCGCGGGGTGGTCAGGCTTCGAACTGCGTGGTGACCCCGGAGATCGCGAACATCTGCAACCGGGCGGCGCGGGCGGTCGGCGGCGGCGTGCTGGCGGTCGACCTTTTCGAGGACGAGGATAACGGTCTCCTCATCAACGAGATCAACGCGACCATGGAGTTCCGCAACAGCATCGACACGACCGGCGTCAATATCCCCGGACGGATCGTGGATTACGCGCTCGAGCTCGCGCGTTCGCCCAGTGGGCTGGAATCTGCCATAGTTTTGCGGTGAGGGCGTCGTTGGATTCGCCTTCGACGACTGGCAAAGGACAGTGAACTCATGGTAGATACGATCACAAACGAGACGACGGGGGCACCTGGAGCGCTGCGTCCGCCCGACGACATCCAATCGATGTTCGACCGCATCGTCGGTCGTTACGACGTAATGAATCGCTTGATGACTGGCGGTATGGACCTGACCTGGCGGAGAGCCGCAGCACGCGCGGCGATCGGCGCTGGGGCCGAGCGAGTGCTCGATCTGGCCACCGGTACGGGAGATCTCGCGCTCGAACTGGCCCGCCAGGGCGTGCCCACAGTCATCGGCATCGACTTCTCGCACGAGATGCTAAGCGCCGCGGCCGTCAAGGTACGAGATGCTCGCGCGCCCGCGATTCGTCTGGGCCGTGGCGACGCCATGCGGCTGCCATTCGCATCCGACACGTTCGACGCGCTCACAATCGCCTTCGGTCTGCGGAATTTGCCCAGACTACGGCGATGCGATCGTCGAGATGGCGCGTGTGGTGAAGCCGGGCGGGCGGGTCGTCATCCTTGAGATGAGCCCGATGCGGCGGCCAATCCTCAACAAGGCGTTCGGGCTCTATTTCGAGCAGATCGTGCCATTGGTCGGCGGGCTCCTCAGCGGAGATCTCGACGCCTATCGCTACCTGCCAAGCTCGGTCGAGGCGTTCCCGCCCGCCGAGCGTCTGGTCGAGTTGATGCGCGACGCCGGGCTGCGCAACGTGCGCTTCGAACGCTTCGCCCTCGGCACCGTCGCCCTCCACATTGGGATCAAGCGGTAGGTCACTATTCCACCGCTACTCCATCCAATTCAATCTGTGGGACTGTTTGACTGTGTGTGGGTCAGGTCAAATATGCGGTCCGTTATCGCTGCGTGGTATTGTTGTTGTATGGAACGTCGTGATTGCTCGACCATCATCCTCGGGGATCGTGGGCGCCTTGTTCTGCCGGCCCGTCTTCGACGGCGGCTGAATCTGCAGCCAGGCGACCGGCTCATCGTAACCGTTGATACCAACGACGCTATTCGGATCGTGCCAGCGCGCGAACAAGCTCGACGTCTGCGCGGCCTCTATCGGAATCTCGCCCCAGGACTTTCGCTTGCTGACGAGCTCATCGCCGAGCGACGCGAAGAAGGGCAACGCGAGGACTCATCGTGACCGATGCGGCGGAAGGTTGCGTGCTGGACGCCTCGGCTTTGCTCGAGTATCTGCAGGACGAACCGGGCGCTCAGGTGGTCCAAGCTGCGCTGGTCGACAGGGCGGTCATCAATATCGTCAACTACGCTGAGGTGCTCTCCCGGCTTGCTGCCGCGGGCGCGGAAGCGGGAAACGCGCATCGCGAGCTTCAAGATCAAGGGCTGATCGGAGGCCTGCTTGAACTGGTTGCGTTGACCGAAGAGGATGCCGTCGCGATCGCGAGGCTTCATGCCTCGACCCCGGAGTACGGTCTCTCTCTGGGTGATCGTGCCTGTCTGGCCACCGCGCTGCGCCTCGGGTGGCCGGTGATCACCGCGGATCGAAATTGGTCATCCCTCTCCATTGGAGTGGACGTTCGTCTGATTCGGTCCTAAGCCACGGCATGCCGACATGGGTAGACGCGCGACCGACCCCTGTTCATATATCTGCCTTGTTGTCCCGAATTCGATTTATGCCTGAAGATCCATCGGCGTCGCGCACACTCGTGGTCGCGGCTGGATCTACCATTCGAGGGTCTGCCTCAAATCAAGTGAAATTTTGTCTGGCGGCCGTCGAGCCACCACATCTTGCGGTCGGAGAGGGCGGCATCCTCCTCCAACGCGAAGACGACCTCCTGCCCGCCCCATTCGGGCACGTCGGCGCGCACATTGAACTCGATCGAGTAGGCCGTGTCGTCGTAGACCGCGTAGTCGCCCCGACCCGGCACGCCCTCCTGGTGATCCCACAGCCCAATGACAGGTCCCGCCGCGTGGCCGTGATAGCCGAGCGGATGGGTGTACAGGGACGGCTTGATCCCCTCGCCAGTCGATTGCGCCAGCACCTCACGCAACACATCATTGCCGGAACGACCAACCACCATGTTCTCTAGATGGATGTCCTGGAAACGGTTTCCAGCGGCCAGACCCGCCTTGAGCCCTTCGGGCGCGTCGGTCTCGCCCGGCTTGAGGACATAGGCGAGTTGTTGCTGGTCTGTTGCCAGTCCCAGGTAGATAAAGCCCATGTCGCAATGGAGCATGTCGCCCGGCAGGATGGTGGTGCGGCTCGGTCCAGCCTTACCCGGTCCGCCGGAAGGCTCTCCGGCCGCCTGGATGTCGATCGTCGGCGGGAACCACGCCTGGAGACCAGCGTCGTTCATCGTCTGGCGCATCCACCAGACCACGTCGTCGGTGGTCGTCACGCCAGGCTGGATGACGTTGCGCGAGAACGCTTCGGCGATGATCTGATGTCCCATCGCCACGATGCTGGGGTAGACGGCCAGCTCAGGTGAGGTTCTGCGCTCCAGCCAGCCGACCGCCATGCGCTCGGCGGACGTGGTGCGATCCATTAGCGAGGCGCCCATCGCGCCCGAGATCCACTCGTACTCGTTGTGCGAGAGCCCGTCGCCAAAGGCGAACTCCTCGGCAACATCGATCCCGATACTGCGCGGGTCACGCTCGCTCACCACACGCTTGACTGCATCCTCCTGGCTCTCCTCTTCGGGATTCCAGGCGGCAAGGTAGAAATCGCCGAGTCCGTAGCGTCCGACTGTGAGTCGCTCGACGCTGCCATCCGGCTTGCGGCTGAAGACCAAGACCATGCGGCGCCTGGCCGACATCACCGGTTGCGGCAAGAGCGACAGGATGACCGGATCCTCGTTGTACTCGCGGCAGGCCACGATCCACATGTCGAGACCTTCGCGCTCCATGAGCTCCGGGATCACGCCGTCGAGTCGCTGACGCAGCCAGCTGTTGCGCACGTCGGCTTGCGAACGAAGCGGCAGAATCTGGTCGCGTAGGCGCATGGCGAAGTCAATGGGCCTCGTAGTTGTTTCCATTGGTCCGATTCCCCCTCAAACGCTAACTGAGCGCGTTCAACGCTTCCTCCAGCGTGTCGAGATACTGCTCCATCGTTTTGAACGCCGCGTCATACGGCTCTGCCGTGCGCAGGTCGACACCCGCGTCGATCAACAGATCGAGCGCGTCCTTGGACGACCCGGACGACAAGAACGTCAGATAGCGGTCGCGTGCGTCAGTATCTCCTGAAAGGACGGCGGAGGCGAGGGCCATGGCCGCGATCAGACCAGTCGAATACTGGTAGACATAGTAGGCGCGATAGAAGTGTGGGATCCGGCTCCACT
Source organism: uncultured Chloroflexia bacterium (assembly GCA_963815715.1). Lineage (GTDB taxonomy): Bacteria > Chloroflexota > Chloroflexia > Thermomicrobiales > Thermomicrobiaceae > CALAGB01. Next base: position 255,289 of record CAWFHU010000007.1, read on the forward strand.
CGACCGAAACCTTGTCGTCGACGATCAAGTCTGGTCCGTAGTACTCGCCGACCAACCGGCCGTATTCGGTGGTGAGGCGCTCGGGAGTCAAACCTTCGCCACTCTCGACGATCTGGTGGATCAGCAGCTCGAACTCGGCAAACATCGTCTGGCGGAAGATCGTGGTACGAATCGTCTCGAGTGCATCGTTGATCAAATAGGCACGCTGGCGCGGATCGTCTGTCTCTTGCAGCAGTTTAGCCGTCAAGAGCTGCTCGTTGAACGTGGACGCGACCTCGGCCACGAAGATCGTGTACTGGTAGGTGGGGTGCGGCTGGGTGCTCGACGAGAACCAGGAGTGCATGGCGTGGCCGTATTCGTGGGCGATGGTGAAGACGTCGTTGAGCGAGCCGTTCCAGTTCAGGAGCACGAACGGATGCGCACCATAAACGCCGAGGCTATATGCGCCGGAGCGTTTGCCGGGCGTCTCGTGAACGTCGACCCAGCGCGAACGGAGCCCGGATGCGAGTGGCTCTGTGTAGCGGTCACCCAGTGGCTTCAGCGCGTCTTCGACGATATCGCGCCCCTCAACAAATTCGTAGTCAAGCGGTGGGGAGTGTCGACGAGCGGCACATAGAGGTCGTAGGAATGCATGTCGTCGATGCCCAACTGCCGCTTCTTGAGTGAGACGTAACGATGCAGGAGCGGGAGATAGCGGTGCATCGTCTCGATCAGGTTGGTATAGACCTCCGTCGGAATCGCCTCGGGATCGAGCGCGGCATTCAATGTGGTTGGGTATCGACGGGCGCGTGCGAAGAACGTATCCCGCTGGACGGTTCCGGTGAGCAAAGCTCCCAAAGAGTTGCGATGGGCCAGGTACGGTCGGTGAATCGCCTCGTAGGCGTCGCGCCGCACGCGCCGGTCGCGTGATTCCAGGAAGCGGAAGTAGCGGCCCTTGGTGACCTCGACCTCGTCCCCTTCGGTGTCAGTGATGGTTCCATAGCTGAAGTCGGCGTTATCGAGAAACGTGAAGACGTTGCTGGCCGTGTGGGCGATTTCGCCGGTGTCGGCCAACACTTCTTCCACTTCGGCCGAGCGAATGTGCGGGCGCTCACGGACGATCTGCTCGATGGATCGACGAAATGGCTCGAGCTTCGGTTCGGCGCTGATGTACCCGAGCAGCGTGTCGTCCGGAATGCTGAGGAGTTCTGGTGCGATCCAGGACGTGGCGCGTCCGGCTGCCACCGCCAGACCCATCACCTGCTCGTAACGTTGGATCGCTCCGCTGTCTCGCGTGTCCTGGTCTCGTCTCAGCATGGCATAGGCGAAGAGCCGGTCAAGCCGCTCCTCGATCTCGTCGCTCACGGTCAAACCATGTAGCAGTGCCGCGCTGCTCTCCGCAAGCGTGCCGCGCAGCGCTTCCATCTTCGGCAGCTCTGCTTGCAGCGCCTCGCGCTCATCGCTCCAGGCGTCCACGCTCGAGAAGAGGGCGTCGAGACTCCAACGTTCTTCTTCGGGGATCGCGTCTCGGGTGACTTGAGCCATCGTCAAACCTTTCATGATTTTCGGCATGGATGGTAGCGCTCGACAGCGCCGGCCGCGTCGTTCATCGTGCACCAGTCTAACCGGAGTTGTGAAAGCGCGCAGTTTCAGTGCTAGGATTGGGCTTGCGGTGGGATTCTAGATCAACGAACGAGGCTGCAGTGTGCGACGCGCTCATCATTCGTCGAGGGGCTGTCGCCCGCGAAAACCGCCATTCAGCTCATGCCAGTAGGAGATCGTCGGCTCATCGAGGGCCCAACACAGATAAATGATGCGTCCGTCGCGCATGCTGAGGAAGTCGACCAATCCCGTTTCGAGATCCTTGACCTCGATATCGAGTGCGCTGATTACCTCGAGCCGCTCGCGCACTTCGTCGACGCAGTTTGCGATGCGCCCTTCCAGCCGCGCGACTTCGGGCGCGTGCCCGTTGCTCTTGGATTCTGGTGTCATGTTCTTTAGGGTCTCGGTGTGAGCAGCGATCTCACGGCGGAGATTGCGGATGTCGGTAAGGATGGGACGGAGACGCGGCAAGAGTTCGCGAGCTTCCTCGATCGTGTAGATCTTTGGTTGACGTCGTTCGGCCATGATTTTGTACTCGCAGGCTCAGTCGATTCACCAGGAGAGAGCCTCGGGATCGATCTCCCCCCGGGCGACGACACGTGCGTCTCCCGACAGCCACAGGCGCTCACCGCGTCTATCGATGCGCAGTCGACCACCGTCGACATCCAGATCGACCGGCCAATCGAGCTCGTATCGCGCGGTCAGCACTGCCGCGGACGCGGTTGATCCGGTTCCGCACGCTTTGGTCAGTGCCTCGACCCCGCGCTCGTAGGTGCGCTGACGGACCCGCCCGTCCGGACTGATCGTGACGAAATTCGTGTTCGTGCCAGCCGGGAAATTGGCATGGTGGCGCAATTCACGTCCGATGCGCGTCAGGTCGGTGTCGCTCAAGCGCTCGACGTCGGGTAGCACGACCACCGCGTGGGGAACGCCAACCTGGACGGCATGGACGAATAAACGCTCACCCGCCGCGTCGATCTCCATGAAATCGAAACGCATGTCCCGCGGTTGGGGCATCACGACCTGAAACAAGCCATCTCCGGCAATGACGTCGAGAGCTCCGGAGTCGGTCAGCAGCCGAAAGTGGCCCGGGTCGACATAGCCTTGATCGACGGCGTAGCGCGCGGCACAGCGACTGCCGTTGCCGCACATCTCAGCCAGCGATCCGTCTGGATTGTAGAAGTGGATGGCGACCTGCTCCCGGTCGACGGGCTCGATCAGGATCAATCCGTCGGCCCCCAACGACATCGCCCGAGTACAGACTCGCTGCGCCAGCGAGGATGGGTCGGAACCATCGAGATCGGCAGTGTCCACCACCACGAAATCGTTGCCTGCGCCACTCATTTTCCAGAACGAAAGACGCTTCACAAACTGCCTCCGGCTCCAAATGCAGATAGTCCGGCTGATGGCGAGTCTATCACGCGGCGGTGCTGGTCTTGGGTGGGGTTAGCTGCAAAAGGATGCCGGCGGCGATTCCCGCTATCAACGCAGATCCATGAATGTTTCGCTGGAGCAGGAGGAGGAGCCCAGCAGCAACTCCGGCGATCGCCAGCAATCGCGCCACCGTGTTCGGCCCACGCACCAACGCCAGCGCCAGGATGCCTCCGGCGATGCCCAGGTTTCCGACCGAGTTGCCGGCCCCGATCGGTTGCCAGCTCAATCCGACCAATTCACCGGCGACACCGCCGACAAAGAAGAGGAGGAGCAGCCTGCGCTCGCCGAGCAATGCGGTCGCCAGGACTGCGAAGCCAATCAAGCAGGCCAGGTTGAAGATCGTGCCGCCTACGCCACCGTCCTGCACGGTCAAGCTGGTGAGCAGTCGCCAGACTTGTCCCTCGTGCAGGATTCTGTGACCGTCTCGACGCAGCGCATGCAGTATCGAGGGGAAGAGAAACTGGAGCGTGGACGGGATAGCGACGACGAAGAAGAGGAGGATCGGAACCCATCCGATCAGCTGTGGCCGCTTCTTTGTGGCGGACGCTTGCAGATTGACGAGGAGTGAACCAGTCGCGGCCGGGATGACAAATGCGAGAATCAGCGTCAAAGTGGCAACCCCTGGTGGCGTTTAATCGGAGCGAGTCGACGTTGTCGATTGCTCACGCACGATAGCTATGAGTCGGACAGCACGACGGTGATGCCACCGCGATTGTCCATCCGTTTCAGCCTATACACAGAGAAGTGAACCATGCTGACGGGTTCGCGTTCCGGTCCGATTGGGTAGACTTTGCCACAAGACAAAGTTCGGCAGCTTCAGGGCCGGTTGGGGACATGGTCGGTTTTGAAGCAGTGAGAGTACGTGGAGACGAATGAAGACAGCGCTGATCACCGGAATCACGGGCCAGGATGGCTCCTACCTCGCTGAATTCCTGCTGGAGCAGGGCTACCGTGTGGTCGGCATGCAACGCCGCACCAGCACCGAAACGGTCGGACGCATCGCCCACCTGATGGACAAAATCGACCTGGTGCAGGGAGACCTGCTCGACATGCTCTCGCTCATCGAGCTGATGAAGCAGTACCAGCCGGACGAGGTCTACAACCTGGCGGCGCAGTCGTTCGTGCCCACCTCCTGGCAGCAGCCGGTTCTGACTGGCGAGTTTACCGGCCTGGGCGTGACACGGGTGCTGGAGGCGATCCGCCTCGTCAAGCCGGACGCTCGTTACTACCAGGCCAGTTCCTCCGAGATGTTCGGCAAAGTGCAAGAGGTACCGCAGCGCGAGACGACCCCTTTCTATCCGCGTTCGCCCTATGGCGTCAGCAAGGTCTATGGGCACTGGATCACGGTCAACTATCGCGAGAGTTACGACCTCTTCGCCTGCTCCGGCATCCTTTTCAATCACGAAAGTCCACGTCGCGGCATTGAATTCGTAACGCGCAAGGTTTCCCACGGTGTGGCGCGCATTAAGTTTGGGCTCGACAAAGAGCTTCGGCTGGGGAACCTGGATGCGCAGCGGGATTGGGGTTATGCCGGTGACTACGTGCAGGCCATGTGGCGCATGTTGCAGCAGACCCAGCCCGACGATTTCGTGGTCGCCACCGGCCGAACGCATTCAGTCGAGCGACTCTGCCAGTTGGCCTTCGAAGCGGCTGATCTCAACTGGGAGAACTATGTAGAGGTCGATCCGCGCTTCATCCGCCCGGCTGAGGTCGACCTGTTGGTTGGCGATTCGAGCAAGGCGCGCGCCGTTCTTGGCTGGGAGCCGAAGGTGTCGTTCGAGCAGTTGATCCAGCACATGGTCGAGGCGGATATTCGGCTACTGCGTGGCGATACGAGCGCTCTGAGCGCCACCGACGTTCGTTGACACCGAGTGACCAATCGACTATACATAGTATTGATATGGGGAGTAGCCACCTGTCTCATTGAGTCAGGGTGACCGGTCGTCAAGACAGGGTTCCGATGAGCCCTCGGCCGATCAACGAGCACCAGGCTTCGGGCGAGACCATGACGACACATACGTGCCGCGTGGCTCGCTTTTTTGTTGCTCAGCGAGTGGCGGAGCTTGGGAGCTCGAGTGGAAACGACGATCTGGTTCTGGATCCTCTTCAACCTCTTCGTGGTCGGCATGCTGGTGCTCGACCTCGGACTATTCAACCGGACAGCGCACGCGGTCACGATGCGTCAGGCCGCCATCTGGAGCGCTGTCTGGATCGCCCTGTCGCTCCTGTTCAACCTTGGCATTTACCTCTACGCCGGGAGCGAGCCCGCGCTGGCTTTCTTCAGCGGCTACCTACTCGAAAAGTCGCTGGCGATCGACAATATCTTCATATTCGTGCTGATTTTCGGCGCGCTGGCCGTTCCTGCCGCGTATCAGCACCGCGTCCTGTTTTTCGGAGTCGTCGGCGCGTTGATTATGCGTGGCGTGATGATCGCTGGTGGCTCCTACTTGATCGAGCGCTTCGAATGGACGCTCTATCTCTTCGGAGCCTTCCTGGTCGTCACTGCCGTACGGATGTTGCGGCGCGACGAAGCCGCGATCGAAACTGATGAGAACCGTCTGGTGCGGCTACTACGCAAAGTTGTGCCCATTTCGGACGGTTATCGGGGCCCGCGCTTCCTGCTTCGAGAAGGAGGCCGGCTCGTGGCCACGCCTCTCTTCGTGGCCGTCGTGCTGATTGAGGGGGCTGATCTCATCTTCGCGCTCGATTCGATCCCGGCCGTCTTCGCCGTGACGCGCGATCCGTTTTTGGTCTATTCCTCGAACATCTTCGCCATCCTCGGTCTGCGGTCGCTCTATTTCCTGCTGGCTGGCGTGATCGACCGCGTGCACCTGCTGAAATACGGCCTTGCTGGCGTACTGGGTTTTGTCGGCGTCAAGATGCTGATCGCAGGATTCGTCCACGTGCCAATCGGATTATCGCTGGGCGTTATCGCGACGATAATCGCGTCCAGCGTCCTGTTTTCCATCTACCTGCCTCACTCACGACATGGCGACGCGAAAAGGGGCGACCGTACGCGCAGTGGACTTGGTAGGTAGACCTGACGGTTTACAGAGAATTTGTCACTATGTCAACTAATCGTCGCGCGGTACCGCATTTGCGTTACCCTTCGTACTAATCGGCTCGTCGATTGGTTCCCGGTTAGGAAGCCGGAAGCCGAGGCGAGGACGATTCGGACGCAGTGCAGACGAGTTGGACCGTTAGGTGACGGACACGGCCGTCACTGGTTACCGGAAAATTCCGGTTCCACGGCGGTTCATGAGACTGAGCTTAACGTGCCCCAATTCGTGAATGCCGCGGCGCAGTATATGCGGTAGGTTCGTTCAACGGTTGCGCCAGGGCGTGAACGCCACAGGAGCGACGAGAACGAACGAAATCAGTGGCATGCATCGCATGTCGCACTCGGCGGGGTGCAGGGTTCAGAAGGGACGACAGCGCATGGCGTTGGGAACGATTAAAACGATACGTGACGACCGGGGGTTCGGGTTTCTGTCCCCCGACGGCACAAACGGTAGAGGTGACCTCTTCTTCCACCGCTCGGCGGTGGAAGGCAACGGTTTCGATCAACTGTTCGAGGGGCAGCGCGTAAGCTTTGAAGAAGAGCCCGATCCGCGTGATCCAACGCGGCGGCGCGCTGTCCAAGTAGCTCCCGTCGACGACGCGGAGTAACCAGCCGCAAGGCTGATTCGTAAGACGACGCCGGGTACTTGACCCGGCACTCAGACCACGCACCCGCACGACGTAGGGAGGTTCGCATTACGCGAACCTCTTTTCGTTGTGTCCGGAGCATGCGCGGACACAGCACCGCAGATGCAGATGACGTCGAATAGACGGGAGTGTCTTAGTCCGCCGGGCGCTGCGAGGTGCCACCGAAGCGCGGGCGAGGGCCGGTCGGGCCGGCGATGTCGTCGGGCGATACGACGTCTGCGGGCGCGACTCCGGCGGCATACTCGGCCGTATCGGCCAGGAGCCCAGCATCCTCGCTGAGACGATCCTGGGTGATGACTTCAATCCCAGCGGCGGTGACGATGCTCGACGCAATCTCGTCGGGGGTGACTACCTGCAGCCGGATGTCCAGCATCAAAGCTTGCGCCGCGACGCGCTGCGCGGTCTGCAAATCCTCCCAGGAGACCGCACCGGGGGCGATAAGGAGGACGACGCGTTGATGCTCTCGTTCGGCGATGGTGGCCTCGAAGGCGCTCAAGGAGCCCCGTTCACGCAGGGCATAGACGAAGCGCTCTGGTGGATTGCGCAGCTCCTCGACGACGGCGATGCTGATGATCTTGATGGCCGCCATCACTGGCACGGCAATGACCAATCCGAGTGCGCCACCCAAAGCGGCGCCGGTCAGCACTCCGAAGATGATCATGAGCGGGTGAACCCGCACGACGCGACCGACCAGCTGCGGAATGATCACCTGGTCTTCCAACATGCGTAGCACCAGGTAGCAGATGCCTACCACTACAGCCAACTGCGTCGGCGACCATCCGAATGGTCCCGAATTCTGAGAGATGGCCACCAGCACGGCGATGGCACCGGCCGCCCACGGTCCGATGATCGGCACCAGTTCGAGCACGCCGGTGCCCAGCGCGACGACCAGGGCGTACTGCACGTGCAACACGCTGAGTACGATCAACGTTGAGACGGTCATGATGCAGAAGAGGACCAACTGTGCGCGGATATAGGCGCCGAAGGTGTGGTTCACCTGCTTCATCACGCGATCGACTGTCTTGCGGTGCCGCGGCGGGGCCAACCCCTGCAGGCGCGCGACGAATGTATCCCCCTGCAACAGGAAATAGAAGGTCGCCAGCAGGTAGACCAGCACTTTGATGATCAGCTCGAAGGTCTGCAGCACCAGCGGCACGGCCTCCCGACCGAAGCGTTCGGCCACCTGCTGCGTCAAGAGGTCGATGCGGGAGTCGATCTGCCGGGTGTCGACTACGAACCCGGCAATGCGGATTTGAGGCTCTCGTACCAGCGCTTCACGCGCGTTGGTCACGATCTGCGGCAGTGAGGTGGCCAGCGATCGCACCTGATCCACGACGGTCGGCGCCACCAGGATGCCGCCGAAGATGAGCAACCCGATGAAACAGACGTAGACCAGGGCTATGACCGCCACACGAGGCAGATGTGTCAGGCGTTCGATTCGTGCGACGAGTGGAAAGAGGACGTAGGCAGTGATCGCGGCCCAGATAAACGGAGGCAGGATGTTCGAAATGCGCATCAAAAAGAGCGTGAACGCCACAATGGCGAGCCCGACGAAGACCGGAAGGAGTCGGGTTTCACGAAGGCGGTCGAGCGGGTGCATCGATGTCTCCTAGGCACGACACGTATGGGCGGATTCTAACAGACCAAACTCCCGGCTAGGGCATGACGTTGGTCCGAAATCGCGACCGGTACTTGACACAGACGAACAAGCGTTCTATATTCTGTACGTACATATGTTCGGCACAGATGTTCGAAAGGTTGAGACGATGCGGACGACGACGATACTGACTGCTGGGCTTGTTGGCGTAACTTCGGTGGCGGTTGCCTGCGTACTGGCGCTCGGGTTCGGCGTTGGGTTGACGCAAGCCGCGAGCCAGGTCTGGCCGGTTGCGATCGCGGCGGCGCTCCTGGCCGCGTTCATGGTCGAGGCAGATCGCCGCGCCTCATGGTAGCCCGTAATGCCTGCGTGTCACCTTTTTGGCGCCCTTCGGCCGGACCAATCTCCGCCGCGTGCCGCTCCGGCCGAACGCGCCGCGGCCCTACAGCCGCTGCCCTGAGCCATCCCTACGACCAGCCAGGGGCAACCCCAACCTCATCCGTGCTTCACTGACGAACAGACCTGCCGTCGGTTTCACCGGCACAAATTCGAACGCGTGTCGACCTTTGTCATACAACATCGCTGCGCAACGTAGGAGGCGGACCTGTGACCTCCCTATGAAGTCGTGGCGAACGGTCGCTGGACCGCGCAATACAAGATGTGACGTGGTTCGACTCGTTGATGATGGGCGGATCTGATGCGTACGCCAACGATCTTCGCTGGCCGCAACGTAGGGGAGGGACCTGTGCCCTCCCCTGATTCAGACCCGCAAATGACGTCGAATCTTGGCACGCAACACGCCCAATTGGGCAGCTTCCGATGACATTCCGTGGTCATTCACAGCGGGAGGGCACAGGTCCCTCCCCCACGAAACGAATCGCGTTCGGTGCCTGCGATATGGCGTGGGACTGCCCGGCGTTACCCGCCCCTGAGCCGTCGGGAACGGGGGATCATGAGCTGGCGCGAGAAGAGGTTCACCGTGCCACTCACACGCGGCTCATGCAACGCGCCACTTGCCAGCACCCCGGCCAGCGTGATCATGAAGGCCACCAAAAAGAGGAACTGAAAACCGAACGCGTCCACCAATGTGCCCCCGATGACCGGCACGAACGCCACCACGCCCAGGAACGTATTGACCAATCCCACGTAAGCTGCGCGTTCGTGGTCTGGCGCGATGTCGAGCACGTACGTCATATTGGCCAGGTTCTGGCCGCTCAGAGCGATGCCGTAGAGGCCAAAGACCGCGCCGAACGCATAGTAGAGCGTCGGAGAGCCTCCCGGAATGTGCGCCTGGATCGGTCCCCAGCGCACCAACGGCGGCAGCGCCAGCGCGATGACGGGGATGATCATGCGCAGCAGCGCCGCCAATTGCAGGACCAGCCGGTTGCCGCGCCGGTCGGCCAGGGGACTCCAGACGAGGTTCGAGACGAACTGTGATATGGCGATGATGGCGATGTAGTAGCCAACGACCGAGACCGGCGCACCCAACTCCTGCCGGGCAAAGAGGACGTAGAACGGGTCGGCAATCGCGGACATCGAGAGGAACGAGCGGAAGGTCAGAAAGTGGCGGAACTCGACGTTGGTTAGAAAGCGGGGTGTGTCGCGCAGCTGCCCGATCAACGTGCCGCGAGGCCGCATGGTCGACATCTTTGGCTCGACGATCATGGCGGCGCTGTAGACGCCCAGCGACAGAACGAAGAATGACGCGAAGAAGAGGATGGCGAAGTTGTTGGGGAAGCTGCCGCCCGAGCTCAGTATGCGCTGGATGACGAATCCCGCCATAAACCCCAATACGCCGCCCCAGAAGCTGCGCTGTCCGAAATAGAAGCCGCGTTTATTGGCCGGAACAACGCGGGCAGAGACGTCGACCATCGGCACGTTGGCGAACCCGGCCGCCAGGTTGTAGATGGTGTAGCAGATGAAGAAGGCGATGAGGAGCGTGTGCGGGTTGCGATCGCCGATGACGAAGCCGATGGTGCCGAGCGTCGCCACGGCCAGCGCGCGAATGATGGTGCTGGCGACGGCAAACGGTATCTGCCGGTTGCGTCCTTGCACGAACGCGGCGGCGAAAAGTTGCGGTAGGAACCAGACACCGGTGCTGAGAGCAGGCACGAGGCCGACGAGCAGGTTCGAGTTGCTGATCTGACTGACGAAGAGGGCCAGGACAAGGCTCGGGTGGATGAGCGTGTCGCCCAGCATGAGCATGGCACCATTGGCGACTCCGAACCCGAAGTTTCGGCGGTAGACGGTCCGTTCGAGACTGGTGAACTGGATTTCGGAGCCCCGCCGGCGTGGGCGCAAGAATCCCCCTTGGTTGCGGAAGATCGCCACGCACAGCTTTTCCCGTCGCGCGGGTCCGATAGGGCTGCGACGAATGGCGATCGCCTTCAGAAGCCTTGACATCATAGAAACGCACAGTGAATGCCGTCAAGAGGAAGCGGGGCGTTGTTTGCCTCCCATTTGCACGCCACATGTGTCCAATTTGACAGTTCCACGGCACGCGACGTCGCTGTGGCTGCGGAGATGAGCTTGATCGGGCCGATGGCTCCGGTGATTCATGGTCGGCGACGAAATGACCTGGCACTGACCGACGATCAGCGCGGGTTGATGGTGATTGATGAAATAATCCGGCGATTGCGCCACGTGCGGTCTGAACGTACGCGGTCAAACGTAGGGGAGGGACCTGTGCCCTCCATTCGACCGAAGGTCGAGAGACTGCAACCAAATTGCCCATCTATTTCGTCAATGATCATAAACGAGCTGGCCGTACGCAGGTGATCGTAGGGGCAGTCCGGGTAGCCGCGAAGTGAGTGTTGGCTGCCCTTCGGCCGCAGGCCGACGACCGGAAACAATTGCCCAATCCGGACAAAGCCCCAAATAGACACCGCGCAGCCGAGCAAAACGTAGTGGCCGCACCTGTGGCGGCCAGCGGACCGTCAGGCTCGAATTTATTCATCAATCCCATACGCCGTGGGCCGGAATAAGCGATCAATCACCCAATCTATTCGTCGACGTCGAATTTGGAGTCCGGCGGCCAACTTTCCGGAAGCTCGAAGAGCTCCGACGGCTGGAAGCAGGCCTTGACCTCGGCGATCTCTCCAGAGGACGTGTCGACGTCGAATCGATTGAACGGCAGCTCGATCTCCAGCGGGCGCGTCGCCCACGGGTTCGCGATGAGCCACGGCTGAGTCCGCGCGACCGTCCACGGCATGAGCTCGAAGGTGGTGAGCACGGCCGACACATTCTGGTAGCGCACACCTCGGCTCGTCAGCCATAGACTTTCACCCCGATTTGACGACGTCGTTTGGCGCGCGGAGGTGGTAATCATCTCGTGCCGCTCGGCTTCCGACCCGAACAACCCGGCCAGCAGCGCCTCATGGTTATATCCGGACCGGTACGACGCCATGGCGATCATGTACGGCGCGCCTAAATATCGACCGTAATACCGTGCTTTCCCGGCCAGATGCTGACGAACCGCGCGCGCTTCGTCGGTTGATCGAGAGCGCTTGGCTCCGATCGCGGACATTCGCGTGCCGTGGAGTTCACTGTCGCCATCGCTTCGCGGGACTGCGCGAAAGAAGAGCGACCATCCGTGTTCATGCCACTTGAATGGGGGCGGATCGTGGATCTCGCTTGGCTCATCGAAGAATCGCCGTCTATTGTTTCCAGCCACGTCGCGAGCTCCCTGGTGATGTCGTCGACAGGCAGCGGGGTATTAGCGATCTGTCGCGCGTCAAGCTCAACCAAGAAGTCGCCAGATTCGACTCGGCTGATCGCATCAATCAGCGGTGCAAGGCGTTCGTCGTCTGCTGAATATGACTGCGGCTCGTATTTGGTCACGGCCTCGACGTAGACGCACGTGTCATCCTTCGAGAGCAAGAAATCGGGACGGTGTCTGACGCCGTCGATCGACGGATGCAGCTCGATGGCGAAGCCGAGTCGGCGAAAGAGCTCGTGCAGATAGAGCTCCCAGAACGCACCGAGAAAGCCCCGCCGATCGGTCCGCCGAAAGCGCGAGATCAGCGCCGCTCGATCCTGGGCAGGGTAAGCGGAGACCCAGGCTGAGAGTAAGTCGCGCACGCTCTGCCAATTCGATCCTGCGGCTCTATTCAAGAATGTAAAGAGCGGCTCACCGTCCTCGGACTGATTGCCGTTTGTCCGCTCGAAATCGTCGAAGAGCAAGGACGACCCTTCTTGCATTCAGACTCGGTGTTTGCTGGCGGGAGTATGGGCTGAGCGGGGAGGGGAGTCAAATGGAGGGGAGGGACGTGTAATTTGGACCGAACCGATCCCGGTGAGCGAACAGGGCCACGGTGGGCGCGATTCCTTAGTCTTGGCTTGAGTTGAGGATTCACATGGCGAGCGTCTCACGATATAACGCAATGGGAGATACGGCGACATCTGGGTAATTGACCGACCCCATGAATTCTTGAAACAAGTTGACGACACTTAGCATTTGTCCGAATGCACCGAACACACTAGTGATAGGAAACGACGTCGTATCTAAAACTGTTGAAAGCACTTCAGGATCGGTCACCGCTTCTTCTGGTTCTGGGATCCGTGTGACTTGTGCGAGAATGGTCCACTCTCCCTGAGGACGCGATCCATATTTGAATATGAGATCACGAATGTCTTCTCGTAAGTGGTCCCGATTCAGTACGCCTACAAACCTTACTCCGCCTATGTTTGTGACGATGCTTTGAACCATGTCTCCATAGAACACCTCGATCAGGTCCTCTATGTTCGACGTGGAGTCGCGCGATCTGTTTTCTGAACCCTTTTGCGAACTGGGCGATAGTTCGAATTCCCCTAAACGTTTTAGTGCCCTCCTTTGTCGTCTGTTCAGTCCGGATTCTGGTTGGTCATCACTGTTGCTTCTGTTACCGCCGGCATTCCCATCACTTTTGCTAGACATCCGCTCAAACACGCTCCAATTCTTCATGAGTCGCCGAAGCGCTTCATAATCAGTGATTTGTATCGAGCCGTGAATTAGAACGAACGCATTCTCAGGAACCGGGAATTCATCCCGCTCGAACTCCGTCGCTTCCAGAAGCAGGCTTCTGTCTCGGAGCGAGTTCAAGGCGACCGTGAAGGCGTAGTCGTGCAATACTTTGCTTTCCCTCACGTCGGACGAGATCTTCCCTCCAGCCGAGACTGTCAAGGGGAGGAATTGCGATAGCAAACCTGCGGCAATGTTCGCCGTTCCACCGACTTCCTTTGAACGTCCTGCGATGAGGTCTGTCAAAAGGCCTTGTTCCAATTGGGCCAGAATGGACTGCAAACGATCGATATCGAGGTAAATGAAGTCGCGGTAGGCTACATCTCGGTTGCTCAATTTAATTCTCCAAACTCACATGAGTTTCATCGCTGCCTAAAAAGGGTCGGTCAAAAGTCGGTGAAAATCCTGCTTCACGTGTTCACATTGAATCCTACGAGATGATTAGTTGAGTTTGTCATCGTCACCCACGATCCGGCCTCATGTCCGGACTGCCTTTTTGAACCTCACGACAACTCCTTGCCTCCCCGTCACCATTCGCCCCCTCTACCCCCATCTGCACACACCCTCCGGGCATACATTGTGCGGAGCCCAAATAAACACCGTGACACCCGATCGCGCACCCCTGCACGATTTGTGTGTTTCTCACAATTCATGACCTGTTAGACGTGCCATGCCGCAGCCATTTGCGGTTCGGCGACGCCGGGCGGGCCTCTACACGTCGTTCATTAGATCGCACGTAGCTTGGAGGGAGAGCCCATGGCGACCAATGCTCCGGCAGTCCAGGACATCCATATCTTGTGGACGTCCGAAGGCTTGAGCTGTGATGGCGATACCGTCTCCATCACCGCCGCGATGCAGCCCAGCATCGAGGACGTCTTGCTCGGCCTGGTCCCCGGATTGCCCCGCGTTCATCTGCACAACAAGGTGCTCGCCTACGAAACCGGCGAGGAGTTCATGACGGCTTTCCGCCAGGCCGCCGACGGCAAGCTCGATCCGTTCGTGTTGGTCGTGGAGGGCTCGATTCCCAACCAGGAGGTCATCACCAACGGCGGCTACTGGTCCGGCATGGGGAACGATCTGGCCACCGGCGAGCCGATTCCCGTCAACACCTGGATTGACCGCCTGGCACCGAAAGCCCTGGCTGTGGTCGCTATCGGCACCTGCGCCACCTACGGCGGTATCCACGCCATGGCCGGCAATCCGACCGGCGCCATGGGCCTGGCCGATTACCTTGGCTGGGATTTCCGCTCCAAGGCCGGCATCCCGATCGTGAACGTGCCCGGCTGTCCAGTACAGCCCGACAACTTCATGGAGACGCTCCTCTGGCTCCTCTATCAGGCGGCCGGACTCTCCCCCATGATCCCGCTCGACGAACAGCTGCGTCCCACCTGGCTCTTCGGCAAGACGGTGCACGAAGGCTGCGATCGGGCCGGGTATTACGAGCAGGGCGATTTCGCCACCGACTACAACTCTCCCAAATGCCAGGTCAAGTTGGGCTGCTGGGGTCCCGTGGTCAACTGCAACGTGCCCAAGCGTGGTTGGATGGCCGGCATCGGCGGTTGCCCAAACGTTGGGGGCATCTGCATCGGCTGCACCATGCCGGGTTTCCCAGACAAGTTCATGCCCTTCATGGATGAGCCGCCCGGCGGCGTCCTCTCATCAACCATCTCGAGCGCATACGGCGGCATGATCCGGCGCTTGCGCAGCATCACCAACCACACCGTCAACCAGGAGCCGAAGTGGCGCGCCAGAGGTCCTGAGCTTACGACCGGCTTCGATCCACGCTGGCCCAACAGCCGCTAAGCCGCGGAAGAGAGGAACAACCGGTGGCAACACGTCAAGCAACCAAGCCGGAGTCCCGCCAGCTCGTGAGCATGAACTGGGACCCGATCACGCGCATCATCGGCAACCTGGGAATCTACACCAAGATCGATTTCAACAACCGTGAAGTGGTCGAGTGCCATAGCACGTCGTCCCTCTTCCGTGGCTACAGCGTCTTCATGAAGGGGAAAGACCCACGCGATTCCCACTTCATCACCAGCCGTATCTGCGGCATCTGTGGCGACAACCACGCCACCTGCTCGGTCTATGCACAGAACATGGCCTACGGCATCAAGATGCCGCCATTGGCGGAGTGGATCTACAACCTGGGCGAGGCGGCTGAGTACATGTTCGACCACTCGATCTTCCAGGACAACCTGGTCTTCGTCGATTTCTGCGAGCAGATGGTGAAGGAGACCAATCCGAAGCTGCTTGAGAAGGCGGAGCAGACCGCCGCGCCGCACGCCGATATCCACGGCTTCAAGACCATCGCCGACATCATGCGTTCCTTCAACCCCTTCACCGGCGAGACCTATAAGGAAGCGCTGCAGGTCAGCCGCCTGACCCGCGAGATGTTCTGCTTGATGGAAGGTCGCCACGTCCACCCGTCGACACTCTACCCGGGTGGAACCGGCACGGTAGCCACGCCGCAGGTCTTCACCGACTATATGGTCCGCTTGTTGAAGTTCCTCGACTTCATCAAGAAGGCCGTGCCGATGAACGACGACGTCTTCGACTTCTTCTATAGCGCGCTGCCGGGCTACGAGAAGGTCGGCCTGCGGCGCACTATGCTCGGTTGCTGGGGCTCGTTCCAGGATCCGGCCGTCTGCGACTACAACTACCGCAACATGGCCGAATGGGGCCGTGCGATGTTCGTCACGCCGGGCGTCGTGGTCGACGGCGAGCTCATCACCACCAGTCTTGTCGACATCAACCTCGGCATTCGGATTCTGCTCGGCAGCTCCTTCTATGACGACTGGCAGAACGAAGAGACCTTCGTGACGCACGATCCGCTGGGCAACCCGGTCGACAAGCGTCACCCCTGGAACCAGACAACCTTGCCGAAGCCGCAGAAGCGAAATATGGAGGGCGGCAACTACAGCTGGGTCATGAGTCCACGTTGGTACGACAAACGCACGGGCGATTACCTGCCGCTCGATACCGGCGGCGGCGCCCTGGCACGTTTGTGGGCCACAGCGCTCGGCAATATGGTCGACGTCGGCTTCGTTAAGTCGACCGGCCACAGTGTGCAGATCAACCTGCCGAAGTCGGCTGCCTTCCCGGAGATGAGTTTCGAGTGGAACATTCCGGAGTATGGAGCCAACACCATCGAGCGCGATCGCGCCCGCATCTACTTCGTGGCCTACGCGGCGGGCATGGCCTTCCACTTCCTGGATAAAGCCATGGAGCACATCCGCCAGGGCGATCTGCGTACCTTCCAGGACTTCGACGTGCCGGACGAGGCCATCGGCTGTGGGTTCCACGAAGCCGTTCGTGGCGTCCTCTCGCATCATCTCGTCATCCGCGATGGCAAGATCGCCAACTATCACCCCTACCCACCGACGCCCTGGAACGCCTCGCCGCGTGACGAGTACGGCACACCGGGGCCTTACGAGGACGCCGTGCAGGGTCTCCAGATCTTCGAGGAGAACGGTCAGGACAACTTCAAGGGCATCGACATCATGCGCACCGTGCGCAGCTTCGACCCTTGCCTCCCTTGCGGTGTGCACATGTACCTGGGGAACGGCAAGGTCGTCGAGCAGCGGCATTCGCCCACGCTGGGCGTCTCGAGCTAAGTCAACAACGCTCCGTTCATCGGGGCCATCAACGATGGCCAATGCGGGGACAGGGCGACGCGAGAACGGCGCGTCGTCCGAACGGAGTACGCGTCGCGACCCAATGAAGACGTCCGCCGGTCAGCGTCGTCCGTGGCGTTTACCGGTCATGAGGGAGATTTCGGATGCTCCTCGCCGATCGAGAGCTACAAGAGCTGGCCGGCAAAACTGACGCGCTGTTGGCTGGGATTGAAGCATTGCCCGACCCGACCGCGCGCGAGCGTGCCATTGAGGTGGTTCAGGCGCTGGTGCAACTGTATGGCGCCGGTCTGTCCCGCATCGCCGAGAAGGTGACCGAGCGCGATCCGGCGCTCTTCCGCGAGCTCGCCGCTGACGAATTGATCGGCCATCTCCTCATCCTGCACGATTTACACCCGCTCGACGTCGAGTCGCGCGTGCGTCAGGCGCTGGAGGATGTGCGGCCCTATCTCCAATCGCATGGCGGCAATGTAGAACTGGTTGGCATCGACGGCGGCAACGTCCTGGTCCGGCTGGAGGGGAGCTGTCACGGCTGTCCCTCCTCCACCATGACGCTCAAGCTGGCCATCGAGGAGGCCATCCACAAGCGCGCACCGGAGCTGGAGACCGTCGAAGCGGTCAACCCGACCCCGGCGCCAGCCAATGGCAACTTCGTGCCCCTCTCGAGTCTCGGCTCGCGTCCGGCTTCCCGCTCCGACCGCGGCGGCTGGACGACGCTCGCGCGCACGCCGTCGTTGAGCGATGGCGCCATGGCCGCGAGCGATGTGGATGGCGCCGCACTCTTGTTTCTCAAGCTGGGCGACACGCTCTATGCCTATCGCAATCACTGCCCAGGCTGTGGCGCACCGCTGGAGAGTGGGACGCTAGAGCAGTCGGTTCTGAAATGCGTTTGCGGAGCGCGCTTCGACGTGCGCCAGGCCGGACGCTCGCCCGATTCGCCTACCATGTATCTGGAGCCGGTTCCGTTGCTGAGCGAAGGTTCGCGCACGCAGGTTGCGCTGCCGGTCGCGGCTGGATAGGAGGAAGAGGAGGCCATGCTCCGCCGCTACACGCAGGCCGCGGCCAAATCCGTTGAAGAGCGCTGCGATCTCTGCGGCCAGGTCATCCCGCCCAAGCATCGTCACCTGCTGGAGGTGGCGACGCGGCAGGTGGTCTGCGTCTGCCAGGCCTGCTCGATCCTGTTCGATCAGCGTGCCGCCAGCCAGGGCGTCTACCGGCTCATTCCGGAACGTCGCCTGGAGCTGCCCGACTTCCAGATGACCGAGGCTCAATGGGAGAGCTTGCGCATCCCGGTCGGTATCGCCTTCTTCGTAGACAACACGCCCGACGACCGCGTCGTGGCTTACTACCCGAGCCCGATGGGCGCCACGCAATCGCTGCTGCGGCTGGAGACCTGGACTGAGCTCGTTTCCGCCAATCCGATCCTCTGGACGCTGGAGCGGGACGTCGAGGCGCTGTTGGTGAATCGCTCGCGCGGCGCCCGGCAGTCCTACGTCGTGCCGATCGACGAGTGCTTCATGCTGATCGGCCTGATACGCACCAACTGGCGTGGGCTGAGCGGCGGACGCGAAGTCTGGGACGAAATCGGCCGCTTTTTCGAGGGACTGTCGAGCCGCTCCAAGGTTGCCCATGCGGTCGAGTGAACTTCGGCCTTGCGTTGAAGAGAGCTGAAAGGAAAGAGAGCATGCCTGATTTTGGAAGCATTCGCGTCGGTCGAGCCCGGGTTATGCCGGACGCACCGTCGCACGTTGATGGCATACGGCAGGGAAACAGTGTGGGGCACCTGCGCGAGGATCCCGGCTATCAGGGTGACGGCAAGTGGTCGGCACGTCGCTCTACGTCGATCAACCCGGGCGAGCGACAGCCGATCGACCCGCGAATGCCAGTGCTGCCACCCGCGTGAGTAAGTGCCTAAAGTGGCTTACCTTCCCAGAAGGCAACCACCTTTTCCCTGTCATTCTGAGGTCGCAACCGAAGAATCTCCCACCAGTTCGAACCAGTGCCTGCGTCAATAACAAAGAGATCCTTCGACTGCGGCTCAGGATGACATAAAAGAATGGGCGGATCTCCGAGATCCGTCGATGCCGAATTCACTCAGGCCAATTATTAAGAACGTCACTTGGAGAAACGATGCCCGATCTGGACTTTCACATAGTAGGAGCTGAGGTCCACCAATACGCGGCGACACCGTCGCTCCTCTTCAAGCTGCGCATCGACAGCCGCGGCGATGAAGAGCTGCGCTCTATCATGCTCTCGACCCAGATCCGCATCGTGCCGCGTCATCGCGCCTACCTGCCAGCTGAGGAGCAGAAGCTTCACGAGCTCTTTGGCGCGACCGAGCGCTGGGGCACCACGCTCAATAGCCTCCTCTGGACGCACGTCACGCTGCAGATCCCGCCCTTCGAACGCAGCACGGTCGTCGATCTCTCGGTTCCCTGCACCTACGACTTCGACGTTGTCTCGGCCAAGTACTTCAACGCGTTGGAGGAGGGGGAGCTGCCGCTCGAGTTCCTCTTCAGTGGCAGCATGTTCTACCAGTCACCAGTTGGTCTGCAGGTGACGCAGATCCCCTGGGAGAAGGAAGCCGCATTTCGGCTGCCGGTGCAGCTCTGGCAGGAGATGATGGCGCACTACTTCCCCAACAGCGCCTGGTTGCGCGTGCGCAAGGATGCGTTCGACCGCCTCTACGACTACCGCATGCGGCATGGCCTGACGACCTGGGAGGCGGCGCTTGAGTCGCTTCTCGACCGTGCCGATAAAGAGGTCGAGTCGCCGTGGATACCGTGAGGAAGATCGCCACCACCGTCCTCTACGAGGGCTACATTCTGTGGCCCTACCGGCGCTCAGCGCGCAAGAACCAGCAGCGCTGGACGTTCGGTGGCGTCTATCCGCGCGTCTTCAGCGAGGCGAGCGGCGGCACCGACCCGTGGCTGATGCAGACCGAGTGCCTGCTCACGGGGGAGGATCCGGCGGTCGAGATCTCGGTTCGCTTCCTCCATGTGGTCAAGCGACAGGTCTTCGAAGCTACGAAGAGCGGCGGATACGTTCCGGTCGACCAGCTGCGAGTAGCGAGCGATCTTCATCTGACCTGGGATGAAGCAGTCGAGCGCGAGATTGAACTGCCGCGGCGCCGAGCTAGCGGAATTGATGGCAGGCGAGACGATTCCTATCGCGGTCGACGCCGGTTCGAGCGAAGAGCTGTTGGGTCAGGCTGGCAAGATCGTTCGCAGTTGGGAGTCCTTGACCGGCGAGATCGAGCTGCATGCGACCACGCTCGCTCCGGCCGTCCACCGCGTCACGGTGCGCATCCGCAATCTGGCGCCAGACGCCAGCCTGGTGCGGGACGAGATCATCCGCCGCACCTTCGTCTCGACCCATACCGTGCTGCAAGCTGAAGATGGCGACTTCGTGTCGCTCACCGACCCACCCGCCGAGCTGGAGCGCTTCGTTTCGGCTTGCGACAATGTCAAGACCTGGCCCGTCCTTGCCGGAGAGGAAGGCGACCGGCGCGTCATGCTCTCGTCGCCCATCATCCTCTCCGACTACCCGGCAGTCGCGCCCGAGAGCAGCGGCGACCTCTTCGACGGCGGCGAGATCGATCAGTTGCTGCTCCTCAACGTCCTCACCATGACCGACGATGAGAAGGAGGAGATGCGGGCCACCGATCCGCGCGGTCGCGCCATCCTGGAGCGGACCGAGACGCTGACCGCCGACGATTTCATGCAGCTGCACGGCACCATGCGTGATTTTCGGGTGCTGCGTGACGATGCCTTCAACGACCGCGACATATTCCCCACGTTCGATCAGACCTGGTCAGCGCCCGAGTGGCTCTCCATTGACGGGGTCGAAATCGGCGTGGGAAGTCGCGTGCGGCTGCATCCGCGAAAGGGGGGCGACATCTTCGATCTGGCGCTGGATGGCAAGATCGCCATCGTCGAGCGGATCGATCAGGACTACGAAGATCGCGTGCATCTGGCCGTGACGATCGAGGATGACCCCGGCCGCGAACTGGCCACCGATCGCGTGCTCGGCCACCGCTTCTTCTTCGCGCCGGAAGAGGTCGAGCCGCTCGACCCGGTCGGTTCCTGACGCCATGAGCCAACGCATCCTGATCGCGGGAATCGGCAACATCTTCTTCGGCGACGATGCGTTCGGTCCTCGCATGGTGCGCGAGCTGTTGGAGCGTGAATGGCCAGACGAGGTCGAGATCGTCGACTTTGGGATCCGCGGAATTGACCTGGCGTTCGCCTTGCTCGACGATTACTTTACGGCCATCTTCATCGACGCGACGCCTCAAGGGAGCGAACCGGGTACGCTCTATTTGATCCAAGTCGATGATGAGACTCGAGATGGTCGTGGTGTCGCCAGCGTCGACACGCACAACATCGACCCGGTGCAGGTCCTCTCCACGGTCAAAGCCTACGGTGGAACGCCGCCGCCGCTGTGGGTCATCGGATGCGAGCCTGCGAGCCTCGAGGCGGAGCCGGGCCACTATTTGCAGCTGAGCGCGCCGGTCGAAGCGGCCATCGACGACGCCGTTGAGATGGTGGCGTCCCTGGTCGAACGCCTCCTGGCGCCGGAATCGAACGCTCAGGCCATCGTTTCTCGTCGAGGACATTCGTCATAGCTGAAGAACGGAGACACCCATGATGTCCACGATCCGCAACTTCTTTCTCATTCTGCTGGCGCTCTTCGTTATCGGTGCAATCTTCGCGCTGCTGGCATCCATGGCCGACATCAAGCGTTACCTACGCGTGCGGCAGATGTAGGTGTTGAGGAGTTGAGGGGACGCTCAACAGGTGCATGAGCTGAGCGTCACCTCGTATCTGGTCGAGGCCGTCGACGCGCAGGCGCGCGAGCTTGGGGCCAAACGCGTCCTGATGATCAATTTGATCGTCGGAGAGCGCTCCGGCATCGTCGACGACTCGCTGCGGTTCTACTTCGAGATGCTCTCGCCGGGCACGCTGGTCGAGGGAGCCGAGTTGGTCATGAATCGCACGTCGCTGCGCTTTCACTGTGGCGCCTGCGACGCGGACTACCATCCGCGGGGTGCCGACTTCGAATGTCCGAGCTGCGGGACCATCGGCACATTGGTCGACGACGGTAGTGACTTACTGATCGAGAGTCTGGAGATCGAGACATGATCGCGCGCAACGTCAAGTTGGTGGAGATCGGCAAGCGGGTGCTGATCGATAACGACCAGGCGGCCGTGGGCATTCGTCGACGCCTTGACGGCGCGGGCGTGCTGGCGGTCAACGTCATCGCCGGGCCGGGCGCGGGCAAGACAACCTTCATTTCCCGCACGCTGCAACGACTCGTCGGAAAGGCGCGAGTTGGCGTGATCGAGGGGGATATATCCGGTAGCGTCGACACCGCGAAAGTGCTCGACGCTGGAGCCTGCGACGCGGTGCAGATCAATACCGGCGGTAACTGCCACCTCGAAGCCAACATGGTCGGGGAGGCACTGGCCGACCTCGACCTAGATGCGCTGGAGTTCCTCTTCATCGAGAACGTCGGCAACCTGGTCTGCCCCACGCATTGGGAGCTGGGCGAGCACGTCAAGCTCTGCCTGGTCGGGGCCAGTGAAGGGGACGACAAGCCGGTCAAGTATCCGGAGATCTTCGCCGTCAGTGACGTCGTGGTGCTGAACAAGGTTGATCTCGTCGAGTACGTCGACTTCAGTCGTGACGCATTCATCACGTCAGTGCGCGCACTGAATCAGCGAGCCCCCATCTTCGAGGTCTCTTGCCGAACGGGCGCTGGACTCGAGAAATGGACCGAGTGGCTGCTGGCGCGTCGTCAGCGTCAAGAACAGGACCTGTCATGTGCATCCCGTTGATCGGCCAGACCGTCGCTATCGCGGAAGGGCAGGCCGAGATCGACCTGGTCGGCGGCGAGCGGGTCCGGGCCCACGCCGCGCTCTTTCCCGATTTGGGAACTGGCAGCTACGTGTTGGTGGATCGCGGCATGGTCATCGAGGTAATCGACGAAGCACAGGCCGAGAGCATGCTCGCCTTCTACGCCGACCTGAATGACCTGTGGGACGAGCAGGACGCACTCGCTGAAGCGTCGGAAACGGCCTCGGACTAGTTCGACGTCTCCCGCAAGATGCCACAGGTACACGACCGTCGCGACAAGTCCGATGACGGCCAACGCCGCCATCAGCGGAACCGCCCCGAGCGACTGCGTTGAGTCGGCTCGATGCCCGAAGATCTGATCGACCGCGACGCTCAGGCTCTCGATGGTGTACGTGACTAACAGGATCCCCGCGAGAAGATATCCCCAGTCCCTTCTCTTCCAAATCAAGATTCCCGCCAGCGTCAGCAGTGGCAGGCTGATGCTCAGATCGAGGATTTCGACCGGGTTGCTCAGCATCACCGACTTCTCGAGACTATCGGGCAGCGTGTTGTGGATCAGCGCCGGGATGATGTCCGCCATCCAGGCATATGCGAAGAGGAACGCGGTCGCCAGCAAGTAGCCGCCGATGAGTCGCACCGGTGTCCGCGACGAGAAGCGCTGTCTGATCGACTCCACGTCCACCCGCATGAGAAGTGCAGCTACGGACCAGAGCGCAAGCCCGAACATGGCCACATAGACCAGGAAGAGCCGGTTGAACGTCGCGGCGAAGGTGAAGAGGACCGAGTTGTAGAGCAGGTAGCCGAGCGAGCCGAGCCAAACGACTTCAGCGCGGGCTGATCCTCGTGCAGCCATAATCATCGCCGCGATCAGCAACGGAACCGCGACGGCCAACACCACCAGCGATGTGCCCTGCGCGTTTCCCGCAGTCATGGGCGGGTCGCGGAATATACCGCGGTTGAACGTCCCGACTACCCCAGCGACGATTGCCGCGAGCGCCAATGCGCTCGACAGGATATAGGCGATCGACCGATCCTGGGGGATGGACGTGCGCTCAATGCGTACGGAGCGCGTCTCGGTAAATTCACGAATTTGAACCGTGTCGGTTCGCGGACGGAAGGGGGTGAGTGTGTCAGCCATGGCGCACCTTCTTGTCGATGCTCACCTGAAATCGTGGAGCGGATTTCGCTCCCTTCATTCACGAGGATAGACCCATCCCAGTAAGTATCACGTAACAACGAGGCTCTGGAGGTTTCAGTACCGCAACAGGATGTGCGACCATCGGCGCGGCAATTCGGGCGCGATCAGTTGGGACATTTCTCCGCGACCGCGAAGCCCTTTTGGACGTTTACGGCCCATTGCTGATCATGTGAACGTTCCAGCGAAAACTGTGCTATACAGTCATCCGCTGGATGTCTGAGCGAGCCCCTCTGTTGTGCGGAGAAAGGCGGTTCCTGGACATCCAATTTTCGCGCGTCAAAGCTGATCTCAGTCTGAAAGCGAACGGTGTTCGAGGAGTGTCCCGATGTCGAACACTGACCGAACAGAGGAGTGCACGATGTTCACATGAGGAACTCGGTTAGGAACGTCGCAAGCGGGCTGGGATGATTGGACGTAACACCGAACGGGAACTCAGGGGGAAAACGCATGTCGCACACAACTGGTGATAGTGGCACGAGCTTGAAACAGCGAGCGTCGCGCGTTGGACGAAAACGCGGTTTCCGCGTTCTGTTTGTCGCTGGGCTGTTGCTACTGGCATTGACCACCAATGCATTCGCCGACATTCCGGATCAAGGTCAGGTGGTCAACGCCTGCGTCAGAACCAACGGGTTGTTTGGCTTGGGATCGATTCCGTACTTTCAGACCCCAAATGTTCGAATCATCGATACCGACAAAGGTCAGTCGTGCAACAGCTTCGAGACGCCGGTCACTTGGAATCAAACCGGCCCGACTGGCCCTAGTGGCGCGGTTGGCGCATCCGGCCCAAGCGGCCCTGCCGGACCGACAGGGGCGAGCGGATCTGTCGGCCCAAGCGGCCCTACAGGACCTGCGGGAGACACCGGCGCTCAGGGACCTACCGGTGTTTCTGGTGCTCAGGGTGACACTGGACCGAGTGGTCCATCAGGGCCGACCGGAGCTTCTGGGCCAAGTGGGACAGCTGGTGCTCAAGGTGACACCGGCCCAAGCGGTCCGTCAGGTCCGATCGGCGACACCGGAGCTCAAGGACCCACGGGTGTTTCTGGCGCTCAAGGTGACACTGGTCCGAGTGGTCCCTCAGGGCCGACCGGAGCTGCTGGAAGCGGTCTGTCGGCCTATGTCTATGCGTATACCGAGTTGCCGCTCACGGTCGGCCCAAACGGTCCAATCGCGTTTGACAACATAGCTGCGTCGAATCAGATCGTTAATAGCTTTGCCCCTCCTGGGCTAATCGTTCTGGTCGCGGGGACGTACCATATTTCATTCACGGTGTCTCCGACAACGGCAAGTCAGTTCGGCGTTGACGTCAACTACACGGCGGTCCCTGGATGCACCTTCGGTACGAACGCAACCGATGACGAGATCTTCGGGCAGTGCATCGTGAGCCTCGCGACGGGCGACATCGTAACGGTCGCCAACCGGTCGTTACTCCCGGTGCTGTTGAACCCGACGAATTCTTCGACGTTGTTGGCGGGCGAGGCTGCGTCAATCGTGATCGAGAAGATCGACTGATCCTGCATCGACGGCAATCGCGCCTTAGAGCATTTATCAGAGCGGCTGCCCCTGGGCAGAAGCCGTGGGAGTACGTGTCCTCGGTCGTCGTCCGAAGGGCGTCATAAATGTCGCCCCTACGACGCATCTCCGTAGGAGCGACATTTATGACGCCCAGTTGACGCTTCACTGGGCAATCCTTCCGCAAATTGCTCAAGTGGCGCGCCACCGCGATGGTGGCATCAGGGACGAGGTTGGTAGCTGGCTGGGGACAACGTCCCCGGTCAGCTACCCCTATGTTAACAAGCCGGAAACCGATTCAGACGCCAACCCAACGTCGTTGAGACTGTGTGTCGGCTGTCGCTGCGCCGGAAAGGGCGGTGTGTACGTTACGCCAGCATTTCCATTCCGGCCGCCTTGCAGTCTTCGAGGTACTCATGCATCGGCTCGTCAGAATCCATCAGCGCCACCTGATCGGTCAAGATGCGCGACAGTCCGATCCGCTCGAGTCGCTGCAGCCCCTCGACGCGCTCCTGCCCCGTCACGCCACGCCAGCGCAGCAGCGTCGAAACCGGCAGGGAAGCTGGATCGCGATCGATCTCTTCACAACGCTGGCGGATGATCGGCATCCACTCCTCGATCTGGTCGATGTTCGGACCATCCAGATTCAGCTCATCAGCAAATCTCGCGGCCAGTCGCCAGGTGACTTTCTGACCGTTGCCGCCGACGATGAGCGGCATGCGAGGTTGTCGCACGCTGCGCGGCTCGCTGGTGACGTCCTCAACGTGAAATTGCTCGCCAGACCACGTGGTGCGGCCAGGCTGCTGCATGCGGGTGATGATCTCGAGAGCCTCTTCTAGCAACTTCAGGCGCTCCCGACCACTGGGAAATCCATAGCCGTAACTGCGCCATTCCCACTCGTTCCAACCTGCTCCGATGGCGATCTCAGCGCGGCCGTTGCTGGCGACGTCGAGTGTGGCCATCATCTTGAAGAGGAGGGCGGGGTTGCGCCAACCGGCGCAGAGGACAGCTGAGCCGATGGTGACCTTCTCGGTGACCATGGCCAATGCCGTCATGTGCGGGAAGATCTCGAATACCGGTAGTTCGTTGTTGACGCGCACGTTCTGGAGATGATCCGGAACCCAGAGAGATTCATACCCGAGCTTCTCGGCCAGCCGCGCAAGGTCGAGCGTCCGCTCCCATGCCTGGCGAACGTCCCAGCCCGGGAAGTCACCCCCGGCGCCGTTCGGAATGTAGAGACCGATCCGCATGTCTGCTCCCTCGTTTCAGCTGTAGCAGTCGATGTGAAGCCGGCCGCCTCGGGTATGTCGGACGAGCTTTTCCGGCTCGCTCGTATGCTAACACCATCGATTGGCCCGCGCGCGCAAACAGGCCTTTCACGACGCGGCATCAATCTGTCGACACAACTGTGCCCGGCCGAGTACTCGGCCGGGCGGATCATCCAGAATAGAGAGTTGGAGCGATCAGGAGTTCGACGCTCCAGGGTGCTCGTCGATCTGGCCGCGCCAGGCACCGGTCTCTGAGCCGCGGCTCTCGATGAACTCCTTGAACTGATCGAGACTCTTCTGTAGCTGCCGGTCCATGAATCCAGCCATGTCGCCGACCTTCTCGGCCATGCCCTGTGGCTCGTAGCTCATCTGAAGCGTGACGCGGGTCCGGTTGTCGTCCAGGTGGTGGAAGGTGACCACCCCGGCATTCTCTTCACCCGTCGTGGCGCGCCAGGCGATGCGCTTGTCCGGCATCTGCTCCATGACCTCGGCGGTCCAATGCTGCTCTTTACCGCCGACCTTCGCTGTCCACTCAAGGTGCTTGTCGTCAACTTGATGCACCTTTTCGACGCCCTCCATGAACTTCGGAAAGTCCTCGAACTGTGTCCACTGGTTGTACGCCACTCGAACGGGAACTCGAACGTCGATCGTTTTGGTTGTCGTAGCCATTTTCGACGTGTCCTTTCTGTTTCGCCATTTCATCTGGCCGCGTCGAAGTCTCGCCAACCAACATGCAAGAACGAGACCAACCGGTTCTTAGGTTACGTCTCACGAATGGCTTTGGCAGGGCGTCGTGTAGCAGGGCAGCACGTCAGCATGGGGATTCTCGAGGGATGACAAGAAGAGGTTCCGTGCGGCAAGGTGAGGCGATGATGAGCATCGCCCCACCCGCAGCGAATTGTTTCGCGATCACAAAACGATGAACCGTTCGGGCCTAGCTCCTTCAGGCGTGCGTGCCCCCGTCATTCTGGCGCCGAGTGAGACTCCAGAAGACGATCAGACTTCCACCGACCACCAGGGACAGCCCGCCCAGCAGCATGCCCGCGTCATAGTTGGCCAGCCCGTTCAAATCCAGCACCAGTTCGAAGAAGACGAACCCGGCAGCAAACAGCGCCGCGCCAATCTCCATCAGATGAGCGCCGTCGGCCAACTGCCGCTCATCACCTTCGAGGCGGCCGATGAGCCAGATTCCGATGCCAACTGAGGCTGGCGCCACCAGTGCCCAGGCGTAGGACCAGCTCGAATAAACGTCGAACGTCTCCTGGACAAGCAATATCAACCCCACCATGGTGACCATGCTGCCCGGAATGGCGAGTGGGTGTGCATGCTTACCGCCGCCAGCGGCCATCATCAACATCGCCAGACCCGGAGCGATGATGAAGAAGG
The DNA here is from genome assembly GCA_963815715.1 of uncultured Chloroflexia bacterium. Taxonomy (GTDB): domain Bacteria; phylum Chloroflexota; class Chloroflexia; order Thermomicrobiales; family Thermomicrobiaceae; genus CALAGB01. The sequence goes on from CAWFHU010000007.1 coordinate 283,462, forward strand.
GCCAGGTGAAAGAGATGACGTCGACATCGAACACACCGGTCAGCATGAACGCACCAACCATGACCAGGAACACACCGACGATGAGGCGACCTACTCCGCTGAACGATGAGGTGTTCATTTCACCCTCCGAGTCCTCTGTGGTCAGTCGATGCACGCAGCCGACGGGGCCGGTAACCGACCCGTTCGGCTCCAGTCTAGTGCTCCATACGCCACAGATTTGCGTCGGGCGACGACCTGATCGTGTCAAGAGCGCGACAGGTCGAGGTTCTCTTATTCGGGGCGGAGCTTCAGAATGATGGAGCGCCATGGCGCCTCGGCCAAACCGCGTAACAGGTCCGTCTGATCGTCGTAGCGGCGCGTCAACAGGCGGGTATCGAAGGTGAGATCGACGGTTGGCGTCGAAAAGGGCCAGGGATCGAGCGAGGTGCCGTCGGGCTTCGTTTCCGATCGGACTGAGCGTCAGCGGTCCATCACCGGACGCCAGCGGAACCGAGTCGATCGTCAGTGGTTCGCTCATGCCCCAACACAGGTTGAGGGAGATGCGATCCCAGAGCGCCACGAGACGTTGGTTGCGCCTCACAATTTCTGGTGCGACGTAAGGTGCGTAGTGCGGATCGCTGGACAGACTCGCGATCAAACTCGACTGGAAGACGTCCTGCTGCTCGAGGAACTTGACGGCCAGTCCACCAGCCGCGTCGGGGTCGCCACGGAAACGGCTGTAGAGATTTGTTCCGTGCATCGAGACGAGGAGCGCGGCGTAGCGGCTGGTGAGCAATGCCAGGTTACCCGCCACCGACCAGATCCGGCTGAGGTGCAGTTCGGGCGGAAGCTCGAGGAAGCTGTGTGGCAAACCGGACTCAGGATTGAATGATGGTTCCGGCTCCCACGTCGTCCAGCCGATGTCGTGCTGTTCAGCCGCCAGGCAGACCGCCTCGTGCGGCTCGACCATCCCAAACTGATCGTTTCCCCAGGCGCGTGCCATCTGTCCTGAGACCCAGGCATGCGTTGTCTGCGTGATCGCCAGGTTGCCTTCGTGTGTCTTTCTCAGCAACAAGTTTCTCCCCCAGTCTCAGTACGTCTGATGCCGGTCAGTCGACTTTACGCACCACTCCATGCGGCAAGATGGCGTGCACGCCGAGCACCCGGTTGACGACCTGAGTGACGTGCAGGTCGACGGCGGCGCTGGCAACGCCGATGGCATCCGAGCGCGACAGACCAAACTGTTCACCCATCAAGTCGAGCATCCCGTCGAGCGCCATGGCCATGGCTTCATCCAGATCCTCATCGAAGCCGAACGTGATCCAGCCCGCGTCAGTGTCGGCCCGTGGCGCTTTGAGCTGCATATCAGGACGTAAAGTGAAGCGGAGCTCGACCCGATCGATCGGGCACTCGATGCCGGTCCCAGAGACTTCACCATCCCCTTGCGCCGCGTGACCATCACCCGTCGAGAAGAGCCCGCCTTCCACCGCAATCGGCAGGTAGAGCGTGCTGCCTGGCATCAGTTCTTTGCAGTCGATGTTGCCGCCGGTCACCCGAGGCGGAACGGTCGAGTGGATGCCCGGCTCGGCTGGAGGCATCCCCATCACGCCCATGAACGGAGAGATTGGCACCTCGATGCCGATCTGGTTGCGAGCCGTCTCGTTGGCGCGATCGATCGTCCAGACCAGTCGCTGCCCAGTCTCGGCCACACCCAGACGCAGATTGAGCGGGCTGGGTCGTCCACCAGCGGCGGTCCATCCCCACTCGCCGGGCCGGATGTCGATGATATCGATCTGCAGCGTCATTCCAGGCTGAGCGCCACGGATGGCGACCGGTCCGCAGATGGCATGGCCGTCGTCCCGTCCAGCAACCCGTGGCTCGAAGCGACGGTGGGTGCTTGGGTCGGCGGTCAGCGGGACCACATTCCAGCCGACGTCGAGCGTGCGGAAGACGACGTGATCCCCGGATTCGATTGTGAGTACGGGCGGGAAATCGCGCGAAAAACTCCCGTGGAGCGTGCCTTCCTTCGGCTCGATCATGTGTGTTGCCAACTGATCTCCCGCCTTTCCCGTTCCCATTCGTCGACCGACACATGATAACCGCAACTGACTCTCGCTCGTCGACGACCTCCGTCGATGATCTGTTGACGTCAGCACGCAAAGCGCCCTAGAGTGGCCCGAACGTCAACGCAATGAACCGACAAAAATTCGACTAAATGACGGATCTCAAGACGGGAGTAGAGAGGGATGGCCCAGGCAGATATCGCTATTCGCGGCGGGCGCATCGTGACCGGAAGTGCCGAGATGACGGCAGACGTCGCGATTTCGGGCGACACCATCGTGCAGATCGGCGGCGATTTCAACGCCGCGCGCGAAATCGACGCTAGCAGCATGCTGATCCTGCCGGGTGTAATCGACGCCCACGTACACCTGACGCAGTCGGGTCCGCGCGAGGGGCGCAAGTATCAGTGGGTCGACGACTTCACCAGCGGCACGGCCGCGGCCGTGGCAGGTGGGGTCACCACGGTCGGCAACATGACCTTCCTGCGTTCGGGTGAGCTCCCGCTTGACGGACTCGAACGGGAAGCAGAGCTGGCCGACCAGCAGGCGATCGCCGACGTCTTCCTGCACCCGGTCTTCGGTGAGACCACGCCCGAAGTGCTGGCGCAGATCCCGCAATTGCTGGAGAGCGGCTGCAACACGATCAAGTACTTCATGTCGATGCCGCGCTTCGACGCACAGGCCGAGGGCTATCTCGAAGCGACCAAGCTGGCCGGTGAAAATCAGCTCCTGACCATGATCCATTGCGAGGATTATCCACTGCTGACTGAGGCTACGAACCGACTGGTCAAGGCTGGCAAGCTGTCGTTGAGACACTATCCGGAGTCGCGTCCGGTTCTCTCTGAGGTCGTGGCGACGCAGCGGGCAGTCGCGTTTGCCGAGCTGACCGGCGCACCGGTCTACGTCGTGCATCTCTCATCGAGACGCGCACTTGAAGTCTGCGCCGAGGCACAGTCGCGCGGCGTGCCTGTCTACGTCGAGACGCGTCCCTTCTATCTGCACCTCACGCGCGAGCGTTTCGAACAGCCGGACGGACCCAAGTACGTCGGACAGCCGCCACTACGCGAGCAGCAGGACGTGGATGCGATCTGGGCCGGCCTGAACCAGGGGACGGTGAATACCGTTTGCACCGACCACGCGCCCTGGTCGCTCGCGGCCAAGATGGACCCCGATCACACCATCGCCAACCTGCGGCCGGGTGCCGAAAACCTACAGGTGATGCTCCCCATGCTCCATTCAGAAGGCGTGCTCAAGGGCCGCATCTCGCTCAATCGCATGGTTGAGGTCCTTTCGACCAACGAAGCCAAGCTTTTCGGACTCTTCCCCCGCAAGGGGACTATCGCGGTCGGCAGCGAAGCGGACATCGTCCTGTTCGACCCGAACTGGACCCGCACCATCGAGGCTTCCATGCTCAAGTCGGCCGCCGACCACTCAGTCTACGAAGGCTGGTCCGTCACCGGCTGGCCGCGTCTGACCATGCGCCGCGGTGAGATTGTCTTCGAAGACGATCAAGTGGTCGGCGCCGCGGGCTCGGGGAGTTTGGTCCGGCGCACCGCGACGCAACAGCTCTAACGATCGCGATAATCGGGAGGGATCGCTGATGGCAGCCGAAACCATCTTCACCATGGACACGTCGAGCATCAAATATGGCAAGGGGGCGACGCGCGAGATCGGTTATGACATGAGCGCGCAGGGATGCAAGCGCGTGATGGTCGTGACCGACGAGCGCGTGGCGCAGACCGACACCGTGCGCGTTGTGCTTGACTCACTCAAGTCCGAGGGGATCGAGGCGGTTCTCTTCGATCGAGTGCGAGTCGAGCCGACCGACGTCTCCTTCAAAGAAGCCATCGACTTCGCCGTGCAGGAGAAGATAGACGGTTTCGTCCCTGTTGGCGGCGGTTCCAGCATGGACACTGCCAAGGCGGCCAACCTTTACAGCACCTATCCGGCCGATTTCCTCACCTACGTCAATGCGCCGATTGGTGGCGGACAGCCGGTGCCGGGACGACTCAAGCCGCTCATCGCCATCCCAACCACGGCCGGAACCGGGAGCGAGACGACCGGCGTGGCCATCTTCGATCTGACTGAGATGCACGTGAAGACCGGCATCGCCCATCGCGCGCTGCGCCCGATCCTGGGGATCATCGACCCCGACAATACGCGCACGCTGCCGAAGATGGTTGCGGCCTGCTCCGGGCTCGACGTGCTGAGCCACGCCATAGAATCACTCACTGCCATCCCCTACGGCGAGCGAGACGCGCCGGATCATCCACGTATGCGTCCGGCGTATCAGGGGGCGAACCCAATCAGCGACATCTGGTCGGCCAAGGCGATCGAGATGATGTCGGCCAACCTAACTCGCGCCATGGAAGATCCTGAGGACGAAGAAGCACGCGGCCAGATGTTGCTGGCGGCGGCGTTCGCCGGAATTGGCTTCGGCAACGCGGGCGTGCATTTGCCGCACGGCATGTCCTATCCAGTCTCCGGCATGGTGAGCGACTACGTGCCAGAAGGGTATCCGCGCGATCATCCGATGGTGCCGCACGGCATGTCGGTCATCCTCAACGCACCGGCCGTGTTCCGCTTTACAGCCGGGGCCAATCCGGAGCGACATCTGTACGCCGCGAGCCTGCTGGGCGTGAACGTTTCCGATACTTCGCCGTCCGATGCGGGAGAGGTTCTTTCCAACGCGATCATCGACATCATGCGGCGCACGGGCATGCCGAATGGACTGCGGGCTGTCGGTTTCGACGAGGAGGACGTCGATCAATTGGTGGCCGGGACCTTGCCACAACACCGGGTGACAAAGCTGTCGCCGCGTCTAGCCAGTGAATCCGACCTTAAGGAGCTCTTCCTGGACGCGATGGCATACTGGTAATTCAGAAGCGCGCCGGACAAGGCCTGTCGCGCTCCGCAATGATCGTCGCTGCAGCCCGAGGAGAAATATTGACGCTCGAATCCCAAGAATCGTTCGTCGTCCGTGCCCCGCGTGAGGCGGTCTGGACGTATACCAGCGACATGCGTAACTGGGCGGCGAATATGCCCGGCTATGAGTCGTTCGAGCAGATCAGCCAGACAGACTCCCGCTGGACGCTCTCGCTCAAACTCGGTCCGTTCAAACGGACCGTGAAGATGCTGGTGCACATAACGGACTGGGATGAGCCGGAGCGGGTGGCGTTCGATCTCAAGAGTGAGACGGACCCGGTCAATGGCGAGGGTGGCTTCGTGGCTACCGAGCAGGGTGCGGACGAGACATCGGTCGAGTTGCGGCTGCGCATCGATTCGACTGGCCCCATGGCTGGCATGATGGAGTCGATGGCCAAGCCGGTGCTAGCGCGTATGCAGAAGTCGTTTGCCAAATCGATCACCGAAGACATCGAGCGCCGCAAGGGCGGCTAGAAGATGCGGCGCTCACAGTTCACGTCCATCCACGCCGCAGTCTTACCTGCGCACCGCTTATTAGACCGCAAGTCATCGGACAACTCTTCGAACTGTCTCAGAGTCGGCACGCCGGGCGCCTCCCCCACCCTTAATCGGAAAAGAACTGCGTCGCGAATACGGTCAGGGTTGGTCTTCGTAGGTTGGGTAGCGCAGTCGCACGGCGCTACCGGGAAGCCCACCGTAGCCGATATCGAGGATCATCTCAGGCGTGACGGTTTCCCCCGCCATGACGAGCGCCAGAATCAAGTCGCCCACCGCGCCACCGGCCCACATGCGACACGAGGCTACGTTGATGATAGGGATGTCTCCAATCCGGGCCAGCCAGAACATGCTTCCACGCGTGGGAGCGCCCATGTGGACCATCTCGGCGCCGAGTGGTTTCAGCGCCAATTCGATCGGATCGAGTGGATCGATGGTGACGCCGCCGCCGGTCAACAAGAGATCGGCGCCCTGATCGAGCAGTTCACGCAGATGCGTTTCAACCGCCGCCGCATCAAGCGGCGCATAGCGCAGCCCGACGAGCGTCGAACCATACCAGCGCAGCTTGCGCTCGATAGCCGCCTCAAAACGCGCGCGCATCTCCGCGCCGACATCGTCGAGTGCCAGCACGCCGACGTGCCGTGAGATGAACGGCTGAACACGCAGCAGGTGACCGTCGGCCTCGCCGCAGATCCGTTCCACTTCAGCGACCTGCGTCTCGGCAATCGCGATCGGGGTGATCTTGACGCTGGCGACGGGCGTCTCAAGTATCACCGGCTGCCAATCGACCATTGTATAGACGGTCACGCCGAGGACGCGGTTGATCTCATAGAGCAGCTCCCGGTTGACCCGCAATAGCCCCTTCTGCTCGGCAATGAGGTCGACGCGACTCTGGGTCGGATCGGCGATGCGCAGACCACCTCCAGCGACGGCTTGCGCTACACGGCGCCCAGAGGCGTCTTCGTGGAGTTCCCCTTCGTCGAACGCCAACAGGTGTGCCTCGACGGGAGCCGCTCCGGCGAGTACGGTTAGCGTCTCTGAATCGATCAACGTGCCTTTCGGGACCAGCACCTGGTCGTTGTCGCCAGGGATATCACGCGTTATGGCGCAGCCCAGGTGCGTGGCGCCGATCTCCGATGCCCGAATCGCGAATACCCGCGCCATCACGCACTCCTTACCGACGTGCATCGCCGTCTGTCTGCCAGCCGACAGCCTAGATTGACGGTCATCGACGGTCAAGTATGCTGAAGAGATCGCACCACGTCGATTCCACAGGTGCTGCCGATCGGTTCGGCCCACGAAAGGAGATCAGGATGCGCGCTGCCGTCTGCTACCAGCACGGTCAACCGCTGGTTATTGATGACGTAAGCCTGGATGCGCCGCGTCGGGGTGAGGTGCGCGTCCGCATTGGCGCCGTCGCCATTTGTCACAGCGACGTCCACTTGATCCGTGGCGAGTGGGGCGGAATGGTGCCGGTGATCGCCGGTCACGAGGCTGCTGGAGTGGTCGAGGCGATCGGTGAAGACGTCGTCCTCGTTCATCCCGGCGATCACGTGGTGGTCTCTCTGCTCCGCTCATGCGGTCGCTGCTTCTTTTGCCAGCGAGGGGAACCATTTCTGTGCGAGGGAACGTTTGCGCTCCGAACTGAGACGCGCCTTCACACACAAAACGGTGAACCGATCATCCAGGGGATCAGCACAGCGGCGTTTGCCGAGCAGGTCGTCGTCGACCAGTCACAGTTGGTACCGGTCTCTCCTGACCTTCCCCTCGATCGCGCGTCCTTGCTGGCGTGTGGGGTCATCACCGGAGTCGGCGCGGCCGTCAATACCGGGCAGGTGCGACCTGGCAGTAGTGTCGCCGTCGTCGGCGTCGGCGGAGTAGGGCTCAACGCCGTGCAGGGTGCGTCACTGGCGGGGGCGAATCCGATCATCGCGCTCGACGTTTTGGACCAGAAACTGGAAGCCGCGCGCACATTCGGAGCGACAGATGGCGTCAATGCCATGGACCCGGATGCGCTCGAGAAGGTGCGTGCGATGACGTCGGGCCGGGGTGTCGATTACGCCATCGTGGCCGTCGGGAGCGCTGCGGCGGCGGAGCAGGCGATCGCATTGACACGGCGTGGCGGCACCGTCGTCATTGCCGGAATGCCGCATGCCGATGCCAATCTCCAGTTGCCGGTGTTCCGGTTCGTCGGATCAGGAAAGCGCATCCTTGGCAGCTCAATGGGTTCCACTCGACTCTCAGTCGACGTCCCCCGTCTGGTTGGCCTCTACGAGCAGGGGCGACTGAAGCTTGACGAGTTGATCAGCCAGCGCTACCCACTCGAGCGGATCAACGATGCAATAGAGGCGATGGAGACCGGACAATCGCTGCGCAACGTGGTCGTGATCGACTGAGGAGTGGTCACCTCGTCGACTCCCTTGCTGGGCCGCACTTTCACGCGCGATGGTGCTGAGACAGGCCCGTCGAATCAAGAAGAAGTCAATACCATAGACTGTCAACAAAGTTGACAAATAACATCCTCGTCCGTATTCTGGCCCCATGAGTTACAGAGAGTACGCCCACGACATTGTCATTCCGGCGCTGCTTCGAGCGGCGCGAGCCTCCTATTCGCAGGCGGTGCGAGAGAGCTTGCGCGCAGGAGGATTCGATGACATGCCCAGAAACGGACCGTATGTGCTGGGCGGCATGGCTAATCAAGGCGGCGCGTTCGACGACGTGATTCGGGGACTCGGGGTCACCAAGCAGGCGGCCAGTCAGTTGATCGACCTGCTGGTCATTCGCGGCTATCTGACACGGGAGGAGCATCCGGACGATCGCCGCCGCATGCTCGTTCAGCTGACCGAGCGCGGCCGCGCGGCTGCCGTGGCCGTGGCCGCTGGCGTCAGGCGGGTTGACTACGAACTGGCGAACATGCTCTCCGAGGAAGAAATCGCCACCATGCGCGTGGGTTTGGCTGCGCTGTGTGAGGTCCGCGAACGGCTGACTGCAGAACACTAAAGCAATTTGCGGAAGGATTGCCCAGAGCAGCGTCAAGGGGCGTCATAAATGTCGCCCCATACGCATCAATTTAGGACGGAAATGGGCTGACAAACGACGACTCCTGGGGCACAGTGACGGTGTGTCATTCAGTCACGTACCCGAAGGAGTCGTCCATGCCGAGTATACCGAGCCTTCAGACCGCGCTCCAGACCGTGTTGACCGAGCAGGCGGAGTCGCTCGCCCGCAGCAGCCGCGTCATTCGTCGTCAGCGCAAGCTCAGTGGGGCACTCTTGCTGCAGACGCTGATCTTTGGCTGGCTGGCCCATCCCGCCGCCACGCTCACCCAACTCACCCAAATGGCGGCGCGCCGCGGCGTCCAGCTCAGTCCGCAGGCGCTCGATCACCGCTTCACGCCGTCCTTGGTCACCTGCTTGGAACACCTGTTGGCCGCGACTCTGTCCACCCTGGTGGCCGTCGCTGAGCCCGTGGCCCTACCGCTGCTGCAGCGTTTCAGTGGCGTCTGGCTCCTCGACAGCACGACGCTCAGTCTGCCCGCGGACTGGGCCGAGCACTGGCCGGGCTGCGGAGGACGTCCCGGCGAAGGCGTGGCCGCCGTCAAGCTCCAGATGCGGTGGGATCTGCTGCGGGGTCGCCTGGAGGGACCAGAACCGCTGGACGGGCGCGCCCACGATCGCCGTGGGTTCTGGAGTCACGCGCCGCTGCCGGCTGGCAGCCTGCGGGTGAGTGACCTGGGCTTCTTCAGCCTGGAGAGTTTCCGTACGCTGGCGGCACAGGGCAGCTTCTGGCTGAGTCGGCTGCAGGTCAATGTCGTCATCCAGACGCTCGAACCGGAGCGGGTGACCCAGGTCAGTCGCTGGCTCCGTCGGCAACGAGACGCCGATGGGCAGGTGGATGTGCCCGTTCTGCTGGGCGTCCACGATCCGGTGCCCGCGCGGTTGCTGGCGATCCCGGTGCCCCCAGCAGTGGCAGCCAAGCGCCGCCGCAACCTGCGCCGAGACGCCAAGAAGCAGGGCCAGATGGTGAGTCGGGAACGCCTCGCGCGGGCCGGTTGGACCATCCTGGTGACCAATGTTCCGGCCGACCGCCTGAGTCTGGTCGAGGCCCGCAGCCTCTATCGGGCACGCTGGCAGATCGAGTTGGTCTTCAAGCTGTGGAAGCAGCATGGGCAGTTGGGACACTCGCGCAGTGCCAATCCCCAGCGCATCATGGCGGAGATCTGGGCCAAGCTCATTGGGTTGGTCATCCAGCACTGGCTCATGCTCACCAGTGGCTGGACCTTCCCCGATCACAGCCTGGTCAAGGCGGCCGTCGCCATTCGCGATCAGGTGATCGTGCTGGCCAGCGTCTTCGATCAGCCCCGTGCCACCGGCCGTGCCCTGCGCCAGGTGCAGGATGTGCTCCTGGCGGCCACGCGGCTCAACCGTCGCCGCACGCATCCCAACACCTTCCAATACCTGCTCGATGCCTCCCTGGAGCCCTAGCTTGATGCGTATGGGGCGTCATAAATGTCGCCCCTACGACGTTTCTCCGTAGGGGCGACATTTATGACGCCCTTCGGGCTACGACCGACGACACGCACTCCCGCGGGCAGAAGCCGCGGGCAACCGCTCTGAAAAATGCTCTAGCCATTCGATAAACATCTGGGTCTGCAGTTCACCGCTCGACGCCCGCGAAAGGACGGTCACAGGAAGCGCCGCAGCCCGGCCGTCAAGTAATTAGGCAACCAGATCGGGCCAGATCGTGAGGATCACGCGTTCGGCGTCGTGCCGGATGAAACGCTCGGTGGTCGCTACCGGCCCGGTCAGCAGTCGCGGTACCAGCGTGCGCAGCACGTCGATGTCCGGATTGACTGGGAAGGCCTTCTCGTTCGCGTAGCGCTCGAGCAGCGCTGGTGGGAAGGTCCCGGTATTGACGACGACGGTGTCGACCCGCCGTCCGAGGTATTTGTGGATCTCGCGCACGTAGTCTGATGCCGTGTAGTCGTCTGTCTCGCCATGCTTGGTCATCACATTGCAGATGTAGATGATCTCGCCGTCACAGGAGCGAATCGCCTCGGCAATTCCATCGACGAGCAAGCAGGGAATGATGCTGGTGTACAGGTCGCCTGGCCCGATGAGCACTTTGTCGGCACGTTCCAGCGCTTTACGCGCCCGTGGTGTGGCGCAGGCACCCGGCTGCAAGTAGACATGGTCGATCGGCAGAACCGGCCGCTCACCGGGGATGTCGATCGCGGATTCACCTTCGATGATCGTGCCGTCGTTCAGCCTGGCGCACAGCATGGCCTCTTCGAGCGTGACGGGGATGACATGTCCCGCCGTATTCAAAATCTCTTCGGCGTCGTCGAGCGCGCCGATCAGATCATCGTCGTTCAGATCCAGCAGTGCGTGCAGGATGAGGTTCCCGAGCGAATGACCACCAATGCTGCCGTTGTCAGATTCCGGGAAACGGTAGCTGAAGATGTCGCCCCACAATTTGCGCGATCGCGAGAGGGCCACCAGTGCTTGGCGCAGATCACCCAGCGGCAGCGGCCGGCCGAATTCGTCGATGAGGCGTCGCGAGGAACCGCCTGAATCCATCATCGTCACAATAGCCGAGAGGTTCGAGACGACCTTCTTGAGCTCCGAGAGCATCGTGAACGACCCGGTTCCGCCGCCGATGCTCGCCACGCGCTCGAAAATCTCTCGTCGCATCTGTTACTCCCCGTAATGGTCTGTCCCTTCGCACCACAACCTTGCGGTACGGCCCGAGGGGACCGGCAATAGCGCCCTGGTCATGCTTCTATCCGTGTGTCGACGCGAGATCCTGTTTGAGCTCTCCGCGACGAGTCGCAATACTTATTGTTTCTGGCACCTCGACGATTGCCGGAAGCGGGTCGTCAGCCGCCAGTATTGCCCATTCCAGGGGCGGCTTCAGGGAACTGAGATACGTCCACAACCGGAGTCGTCGAGCGCGTATCTCCTTCGCCACCGTTGGGAAATCAGTCAAGCCGCGTACCCAACGAATTCCAGTCGTTGCCCGCACGTCCTCGAGCTCGAGCCCGAAGCATTGGCGCCAGAGGAGATAGGTGAAGTCGACGCCGGCGCGTCGCCCGATCGAATGCCAGCCCCAGACTCGCGGGTTGATGTCGAGCAGCTTCAACTGTCCGTCGCGAGCGTCGCGCTTGAACTCGACTTCCACCAGTCCAGTGTAGGCCATCGATTCGATGAGCTTTCGTGCGGCAATCTCGACCTCGACGTCCGTGATCGTTTCGACGAAGGTGCTGGCCCGCCCGAAGTCCATCGGATACTGTCGCGTTCGCTGTGCGGTGATCGATGCTTTAACTCTGCCCTCTTCGGCGAGTACGGCATAGGAAAGCTGAGTGTCTCCGCCGCCAACGACGATCTCCTGAACCATGACCGCTTCTGGTTCGGCGTGCTCCAGCGCTTCGGCGTAGCGAGCGATCAGTTCGTCGCGCGACTCCACTCGCCAGGCCTTGGTGATGGTGAACGCATTCAACGTCGTCTTGAACGCCGGTTTGAGGATGACCGGGAAGGTGACGTCCAGCGCGGCGAGTTCCTCGGCACTCGTTGGGTGCCAGGTCTTCGGCCGGGCGATGTCGCAGCGGTCGGCCAGCTCATTCGTCAACCGTTTGTCATAGGCCCAGCGGAATACGTCCCACGAGGGTGTCGTCAGCGTGAAGTGTTGCCCGAGCGTCTTGTGGTGACGCGAAACGAAGGCTGATGATTCATCTCCCGTTGGGATCAGCACCCAGCCTTCCAGATCGTATTTACGAGCCAACTCGATGAGAAACGCCGTCTGGTCTTCGGCGTTTCCAGGAGGCCACGGAAAGCTGCGTCGCGAATAGCGCGAGCGGGACGCCAGGTGATGCTCGTCGGTCATGACCCACACCGGGATACCGCGACGACCGAGACTGCGCACCACCCCAAGCCCGCGATAGTCGCCGCCAATCACAATTGCACCGGTCGACGACGTGAGCGGAAACGCCCGCTCTCGAGCTGGAGCTGCTTCGGGAGCCACCGTGTCTCTATGACGCGTGGTGGCGGTCGACATCATCGAACGACCTTGATCCGCGGTTTCATGTATTTCGCGAGCGCGTCAGTGGTGTACCAGGTACCGGAGACGAATCGCATGACCGGACTGAAGCTGATCGCCGCCGCGGCGCCCAGGAAGTGAAGCCCTTTCACCGAAGACTCGAAGCCGTTGGTCAGCTTCGGATAGCCATTCTCTTGCGCAAGCCGGGAGCGGACGTCTCGATCGAGAAACTCATAGCAGTCGATGTTGACGGCGTAACCCGTGGAGAGGACCACGTGGTCGACCATTCGATCGCTTCCGTCACCCAGCGTGAGCTTAACCTGTCCGCCCTGTTCGCAGGCGTTGACGACGACCGCGCCGGTCGTGAGTGGAACCTTCTCCAATCGCGGTACTAGCCACCCCGCACCGGCCGGGCGGATGGCGCGGTATGCCATCGGGCCCTGCCACGGTTTCGGCATGCGCCGGAAGATCTCCGGTTTGGCCACAATCCAGCTCAAACCTGGAGGCCCGACGTCGGTCGGAGCGTAGAGCAGATTCTGCGCCCGTTGAGGTAGCGCGTGCAGCTTCGCGCTGCGTGACAGCCAGCGAATTTGCGGGACCGCGTGCCAGCAATTCGACACTGGCGCCAGACTCGTGGAGGATGGCCGAGGTCTCGAGCGCGCTCTGGCCGCCTCCAATCACGACGACCGATTTGCCATCGAAGACGCCGAGGTCGTCATGTTCGGCAGCGTGCGAGACCAGCAACGGTGAAACGTTCGCGTACACCTTTGGACGCCGCGTGAAACGATCGAGGCCGGTCGCGACCATGACCCGCGTGGCCTGCATCATCTCGCCATCTTGCAGGGTGAGATCGAAACCATGCGCGTTCGGCGAGACTCTCGTCACGTGCCGGTTGTCCAGATCCGGAATGGCCGTCTGTTGGAACCACCGGCCGTAATCGATGAAGTCCGTCAACGGTGTCGGCTTGGTGACCGTGATGCCTTTGGCCTTCTCGTAGGCGTCGATCGTCAGCGGCCCATGGAGCTCACCGATATTGGAGGCGTCGCGGGAGGATCGCAAGAACATGCCCTTGGGCATGTTTCGCTCCCAGAAGATCATGGGCTCGCCAAAGACTTTGACGTCGAATCCCTCGCGCCGCAGACGATTGGCCGCTGCAAGACCGTACGGTCCCGCACCGATGACGACCACCTGATGAATCTTGTCGGGCATGTCGCTGAATCCTAATCCTTCTATGGCGCTGGGCGGTTGGCACTGAATCACCCGCTGTCTGTCCAACCCTAGCGGCCCTCGGCTACTCGCGCGTACGAGCGTCTCTCCCGTGGATCAAACGTACAGCACTTATTGGCTAGGGCACGAGGTACGGTAGTACCGCTGGTTTTAGACATATGGCCTATGCGACCCAGCGAAGTGGGAAAGTCGGCACGAACGAAGCGGCCGGAGCACGTACTTCGACGGATGTAGCCGGTCTTCAGGTGCGGCTCTGGGCCGCAGCTCAACTCATAGTTGTAGGGATGGACGGTGTCTGGTAGGGTGGGCGGTCCGCACGTGAATGTGCGATCGCTGGCCCAGTCTTGGCCAAGCAGTCAGCGTTAAACGGAGCCCGGGGAGGGAACCGATGGTCTTCAACAACGACGACTTCCATGCGCCGATGGAGTTACGGACGGATGAGTTTCAGCTCCGTCCGATAGTGGCATCCGATGCCGAGCTCGACTACGAGGCGGTGATGGCCAGCAAGGAGTATCTTCGTCCATGGGAGCAGACGGGCTGGCCTGCGGACGACTTCACGGTGGACGCCAACCGCGCAGATGTAGTCAAGCTCGAACGCTGGCAAGCCGCCGGAGAGCGCTTCACCTATACGGTCCTGGATCCGACCGGGACACAATGCCTCGGCTGCGTCTATGTCGTTCCCACCGGCGCACCACTGTTCGCTAGGAAGCAGATCGCACCGATCGATGGTGCGCGCTGGTCGGAGTACGAGGTGGCGGTCAACTTCTGGGTCCGGACGTGTCGGCTAGCAGACGGGCTGGACCGCAGACTGCTCGACGCGCTCGGTCCGTGGCTCGCGAATGATTGGCACATCGCGCGCCATCTCATCGTCACAAGCGCGCAGGTTGAACAGCAAGTGTCATTGATCGAAAGCACGAATCGGCGTCTCAGATTCCGACTGACGGACCCCAAGCAGTCGGACGAGTCTCTTGCGTTCGCCGAGGATGCGCCCTTGACGTAACGTGCGCTCGCGTCAGCAAGTGCACGATGCGTCGGGAATGGTCGGGGAGTGTTGATGTGAGGCGATCCAATGGCCGCGACAAGGAGACCGCAGGGATCTGTGCGCTGCGTGAAGGTGCGGTCACGGCAAGCGCGCGCTCGCCCTCAGGATTGGGCAGACGCACGGGCCTCCGATAGATCGGATTTCATGGTGACTGCGCCAACGGTTTTCGGAGAGCCGGGTACTCAGAAAATGGGTGTGGTGCTCCGGACGTGATCTAGCATGGGACGTCTCGGGAGCACATAAGGTGCTCCCCTACGAACTACGAGCCAAGCGTCAGTCAATCTGCGAACACATCTACACGAGGGCGAGCGCTTGATCCAGATCGGCGATGAGATCCTCCGGGTGCTCGATGCCGATCGACATGCGGATAAGCGCTTCGCTGATGCCGAAGTTGTTTTTGTCCTCGCTGCTGACGTCGCAGTGGGTCATCGAGAAGGGATGCTCGGCCAGCGACTCCGTCCCGCCAAGGCTCACGGCAAGCTTGACGATCTTGAGCGCGTCAAGGAAGCGGAATGCCTCGGCTTCGCCCCCTTTGATGTCGAATGAGATCATCGATCCAGGGCCAAGACACTGCTTGCGATAGATCTCGTCCCCTTTGTCCCCGTCATTCAGGAACCCCAGGTAATAGACGCGTGCCACTTTGGGATGCTCGACGAGGAATTTGGCGACCTGCGCCGCCACCACCGCCTGCCCCTCCATGCGGATCTTGAGCGTCTCCAGGCTGCGCAAGATCAGCCATCCGGTCCAGGCGTCGGCCATGGTGCCGAGGAACGTGCGCATGGCGCGTACTTTGGCCAAAAGCGCGTCGGACCCCAAGCAGGCACCGGCCAGCAGATCACTGTGGCCACCGATGTATTTGGTGGCGGAGTAAAGGACCAGATCGGCGCCGTGCTGCAGCGGATGCTGGTACAACGGCCCGAGGAACGTATTGTCGACCGCCAGGACGACTTCCCGTTCGGGCGTCGAGTATTCGTCTGCCAATTCGGAGCACATCCCAATGTCGATGAGCGCGTTGGTTGGATTGCCAGGCGTCTCGATGTAGATCATGGCCAGCCGGCCTTGCGCGCCAGCGGCGGTCAGACGGTCCTCGATGGTCTGGCGGCTGTCGCTGGCCCCGAATTCCACCTGCGTAATCCCGAAATCGTTCAAGACGTGCCGGATGAAATGATCGGTACCGCCGTAGAGCGGGTTGCTGTGGAGGAGTACGTCGCCTGGTCGAAGGAACGTCAGGAGCGTCGTGGTGATGGCCGCCATGCCGCTGGCGAAGACCGTGCAGGCTTCTGCCTCGTCCCAGATGGTCAGGCGGTCTTCGAGGATCTCGAGGTTGGGATTGTTGATGCGCCCATAGATCAGGCCAACTTCCTCGTTTGGTCCTCGCTCACGCAGCCCATAGGCGGCCGA
Organism: uncultured Chloroflexia bacterium; assembly: GCA_963815715.1. Classification (GTDB taxonomy): domain Bacteria; phylum Chloroflexota; class Chloroflexia; order Thermomicrobiales; family Thermomicrobiaceae; genus CALAGB01. The sequence continues at coordinate 299,626 of CAWFHU010000007.1, forward strand.
GAAGAAGGCCTTGCCGTCGGCGGCTTTGTCGAAAACAAAGGTCGACGTCTGGAAGATTGGTGGTTTGAGCGCCCCTTCCGACCATTCGGGATGATATCCATAGCCCATCATCAGGGTCTCTGGATGGAGTGCCTTGTCCCCGAGGTACCCCTCGGGCTTACGCCTCTTCATTGAACTCTCCGTATCCTTGTGGCCGGCCACGCTCCCCAGTATGTGTCGCGTTGAGTATTCCGGTTCTATTGACACTCTGCAATTCTTGAACCGTACAAAGCGAATCGGACCGGCATCATTTCGATGGCGGCATCACGTCGCACGCCAGATGCAACACGATGCGGGCCGTCGCGGCGATCGATGGGATGTCGACCCATTCATTGGCCTGGTGGAACTCTGAGCCGTGCGGTCCAAAGTGGACCGTTGGGATGCCCAGATCGGCCGCGAAATAGTTGGCATCCGCGACACCGAGCGAGTAGCCGTAGTCCGGGTTTCGTCCGGTCTCATCGCGGTAAGCACGCGCAAAGATCTGGACAAGTGGGTCCTCGGGCGAAATTTCCCACGGGGGGTAATAGGGCGGGTCGATGGCGAATTCGAACTGCGCTGGGGAGTGTAGCTCGTTTGCCAGCGAGCGCATCTCGGCCAAGACGGTGTCACCCGTTTCTCCTGGGACGATGTGACGGTTGATGGTGAAACGGGCCTTTTCCGGGACGGTGATGACATATTGGTCACTGCCAGAATTGAAGGCGAGGACGCACTGCGTCGCGACGATCCGTCGGATGCTTCCCGAGCGGCAAATCGTCGACTCGTGCTACCAACTTGGCGCCCTCGACCGCGGCGTTAATGCCAGCCTGCGGATAAGAACCATGCGCGGCTTTGCCAACGACGTCTGCGCGCACCAGCACCTTTCCGGCGGCTCCTAGTACTGGGTGCTCGAAGGCAGATTCCAGGCAGACGCAGGCGTCGGCTTTGATGCCCGCCTTGATCAACGCCAGCGCGCCGATGGAATAGGCTTCCTCATCGACGACCGAGGTGAAGATCAGGGTGCCGTTCCACTTGTCCCGATTGCGGTCGAGCGTGCGCGTCACCAGCATCCCCGCCGCGATGCCCGACTTCATGTCGCACGCGCCCAGACCATAGAAGCGGTCGCCGTCGCGACGCCCCTGCCACGGGTCACAGCTCCAGCCCTGCGCCGCCAGCACGGTGTCGACGTGCCCGTTGAGCAGTAGCGTGGGGCCGTCGCTGTTGTGGATGGTGGCCACGACGTTCGGGCGGTCGTCCTCAGTCGTTTGAAGCTCCGCATCGATCCCGTTGTCTCGCAGCCATTGGGCGACGGCGCGCTGCACATCGCCTTCCTGTCCCGGGTAGCTGCGAAACGAGACGAGATGCGCCGTCAGCTGCGCGGCCTCCTCCTGGTCGACCGCCTGCGTGATCCATTCCTGCGCCATTCAGCCCTCCTAAACCAGTTGAGTCGCGCATCAGCGCCAACGCTGCAGTATCTCACGACGGCCTGAGTAGACGCGCCGAGACGATGACGCCTCGCGCTACCGTATCATCAGAGACGTGCGGGCATTCACCGTGCGGCCACCGGATTGACTCCGAGGTCGCGCGTTGTGGGCGTATTGGATGTCCCGATTGTGTACCGAAATGACGTGGGAAGAGGGAATACATGGGGAACAACAACCCATCGAGCGGAATTGCACTCGCTGAACGCATGAGCCGCCTGGGCACGGAGAGCGCGTTCGACGTCCTCGTGCGTGCCAAAGCGCTGGAGGCGCAAGGGCGCAGCGTGGTGCATCTCGAACTGGGGGAGCCGGACTTTGACACACCGGCGCACATCGTCGAAGCGGGCGTGGAAGCGCTGCGTTCCGGACAAACGCATTACACCCCAGCGGCCGGAATTCCCGAGCTTCGACAAGCGATTGCCGACTACATCAGCCGCACGCGTAGCGTCGACGTCGGTCCCGAGCGCGTGGTGGTCACTCCGGGCGGCAAGCCGATCATGTTCTTCGTCATCCTGGCGCTGGTTGGCCCCGGCGACGAGGTGATCTACCCGGATCCGGGATTCCCGATCTACGAGTCAGTGATCAATTTCGCCGGTGCGACCCCGGTTCCGCTCCGTCTGCGCGAGGAGAAGGAGTTCGGGTTCGATCCCTCCGACCTCGAAGAGTTGGTGACCGACCGCACCAAGCTGGTGATCGTCAATTCGCCGCATAACCCGACCGGCGGCATCGTGAGTGACGACGCGCTCAAAACGCTCGCCCGTCTCGCGACCGAGCGCGGCTTCATGGTCCTGTCGGACGAGATCTACACACGCATCATCTACGATGGCTCGCCAACAAGCGTGGTCAGCCTGCCGGGCATGCTCGACCGCACCATCATCCTTGATGGTTTTTCCAAGACTTACGCCATGACCGGCTGGCGCTTGGGCTACGGCATCATGCCACGGGAGCTAGCAGAGCATGTGACGCGCTTGGTGATCAACTGCAACTCCTGCACGCCCGGTTTTTCTCAGCATGCGGCGGTGGCCGCGTTGACCGGTCCGCAGGATGGGGTCGACGAGATGGTGGTCGAGTTCCGCCGTCGTCGCGACGCGATCGTGAATGGTCTGAACGAGATCCCGGGCATCAGCTGCCTCAAGCCCTCCGGTGCGTTCTACGTCTTCCCAAACATCACCGGCCTGGGCCGATCCTCAAATGAAGTAGCCGATCTGTTGCTCAACGAAGGTGGGGTCGCCCTGCTCTCCGGCACCGCCTTCGGCAAGGCGGGCGAAGGCTATCTGCGTCTGTCGTACGCCAACTCGCTTCCCAATATCGAGGAAGCGCTGGACCGCATCGCGCGGACGGTGGAGGGGATGCGGGGCTAGCGGTAGGCCATCGACCGGCACCTGGTCCAAACAGATTGCATGTCACGCGTCATGGCACGATGCCTGCTCCTAGGGATGGCGGGCACCATCGGTGCTGTCCGGCAATCAGTGGAGGAGACCGCCAATTTTATCCCTGCCACAGACGCTTGCTGGCCGCTACGTACTTGATCGTCGTCTCGGCCTGGGCACCTTTGCAGAGACTTTTCGGGCAACCGACCTCGCGACCGAGCGGGTCGTGGCGGTTAAGCTCCTGCGCGAGCATCTAGCGGACGATCCCGTCGTGGCTGCCCGCTTTCAGAATGAAGCGCAAACAGCGTCCACGTTCCAACATCCCGCGGTCGTCGCGGTGTTGGACCACGGGCGGGATGGCGACGCCCTCTACACCGTGATGGAGCTGGTCGACGGCGGAAGTTTGAGTGATTTGATCCGCGCACGCGCGCCGCTGAGCGTTCCCGAAGCACTTTCCCTCATGCACGGCATTCTGGAAGCGCTGGAGGTGATCCACCGCCACAACGTCGTGCATCGCGACGTCAAGCCGGCCAATCATCCTGCTCACGAGTGACGGGGCCGTCAAGCTCGGTGATTTTGGCATCGCACGCGCCGCCTACGCGGGCCATCTGACAAGAACTGGGATGACGCTTGGCACTGCCGCATACATGGCTCCGGAACAGGCGCTCGGTGAAACGGTCGGACCGGCTGCCGATCTCTATGCCGCCGGAGTCATCATGTTCGAGCTCCTCACCGGGCAACTCCCGTTTCCCGGAGATGACCCGCTGCAGGTGATGTACCGTCAAGTGCACGAGCAGCCGCCCATTCCGCATGTCCTCAATCCGGCCGTTCCCGCGGCGCTGAGCGCGGCTTTGCTGCGCGCGCTGGACAAAGAGCCGAGTCGTCGCCATGCCGGTGCCCAGCAAATGTGGGACGCGCTGGATCACGCGAAAGACGCGGCGGAACCAGCGGCCAGCACGACCGAAATCCGCCACCTCCGTTCGGTTGCGCGTTTCACGCCCGATCTCAGGCGCGTTCGGCCGTTGGCAACGAGTTTGGTGGCGGCAGCGGTCATGTTGATGGCGGGAGTGCTCGGACTGAGTGCGTTCTCGCGGGGTGGGTCGATTTCTAGCACCATGACTCCGGTGGCGACCACTCTGGCGTCTCCATGGCTTGGAGCCGTGCATCGCCGAACGGCGACAGCGCTCGCGACGATGCCATCGATGATTGTTGGCGCGGAAGTTGGCTCAGCCGCCACAGCCGTGCCGACGTCCACGCCGGTGACGGCCGAGGCTCCAACTCCCACTCCAACACCAGCGCCAACGTCACCGGCTCCCACGCCGACGCCGCAGACCGGCATCGTGACGGGTTCGATCATCCGGAACGACGCGCCCGAACAACCGGCCCCACAGCCGACCGCGACTCCGCAGCCGACCGAGCAGCCATCCACGGCCGCCCCTTCGGCCCCGAGCGCGCCTCCCGCGACGACCGATCAGCCATCGTCGCCGCCACCCAAGGATCCTAAGGATCCTAAGGACAGCAAGGGTCCACCACCCAAGGATCCTAAGGACTCGAAAGACTCCAAGGATTCAAAGCCGCCCAAGCCGCCAAAAGATGCAAAGGCGCCCCCCAAGGCGCCGAAGGACCCGCCGTCGTCACATAAGCCGCCGAAGGGGCACTGAGGCTGCGCCCGTCGCGGTCAGTAGCTGACTACACGGAGTATGACAACGGAAGGGCAACCAACGTCCCCTTGTCATCTTGAGCGGAGCGATGGTTCTCCCCCTCTGGTAGAGGGAGAGTTAGTGAGGGTGAGGAGTCGAAAGATCTCTCCGTCAAGAAATGCTTCGCGACGTCTCCTGTCGACAAGGGGGACGGTGATTGCCTTCCCAGTGGCACATTCCCCGTGGACGCCTATTCGAGGTCGCGGTGACGGCGATATCTACATCGCCGTCGCCGCGAATCATTTACGGCTAAACTGAAGCGTGCTTCGAGAATCCCTTAAGATTCCACGACGGTTGGTTGGCAGGTCAGATACATGGTGAGCTGGATCTCGTCCAGTACGGACGGGACGCCTGCCGGGATGATGTTGCCCAACGGCAGTCCGAACTCGGTCCGCTTCATCCAGCCACGTCCGATGAAGGCGGAACGAACAATGCCGTTGGACTGCTCGGCCGAGCCCTCAAAGGTGGTATCGAACGTCACCTCGTTGGTGACGCCGCGGAATGTCAGGTCGCCAATGACCAGGAAGCGATTGACGCCCATCGGTTCGACGCGCTTGCTGAGGAAGGTGGATGTCGGGAACTCCTCGACGTTGAACTGGGCGGCTCCCTTCAGCATATCGTCGCGACCCGGGTTGTGGGTATCGACACTCGTCATGTCGACCTCCGCTTTGACCGTTGACGCCGTCACGTTTTCTGGCTCGAAGTGGATCTGCCCACTCACTTTGAGGAAGGCGCCCTTGATGGTCGATACCAAAATGTGACGCACCGTGAACTCGAATGTCGAATGCGACGAGTCAATCGTCCAGTCTGTAACACCCACTGCCTTATCCGCGATCGTCATCGTTCCCTGCGTTCCTTTTCCTATCCGGTTTCCCGGTCTATTCCGCGACCTCGCACCAATCCATCAACAAACAAGCAATCGTTTTTGTTGCCGTCACCAACTCGTCGATACTGATATGCTCATCGACCTGATGTGCCACGGCGACGTCCCCGGCTCCATACATGACGCACGGCATCTCGCCAAACATGATGAAGAGGCGCATGTCAGCGCCATACGGTACGCCTTCAACGTTTGGCCGCTCACCCGTGACTGAGCTTATGCGCTCGCAGCACCGCTTGCGAAATCGGCGCGTCGACGGGCGTCTCGGCTGGCGCGAACTGGCCGCTGAACCATTCCAGCACCGGCGGATGCTCCCGAAGCCACGGATCGCGACTGGCGGTCGCGGCCACCCGCTCGGTCATTTGGCGCTTGAATGCGTCGATCTTCTCGCCCGGCAACAGACCGGCGCGGCCCTCGGCGATTAGCGACTCCGGCACGGTCGACGGCCAAACGCCGGAACGAACAACGCCGACGCTGATCGGGATCTTGTTCGCGATTCCGTCGTACAACGGGTGACTGAGCGTTTGATTGCGTTCACGCTCAAACGCCAGCAGATCCTGAAAGACCGGGATGAACTTCTCGATCGCGGAAACGCCCTCGTCCCGCATGGCTCCATGCGCGGCCAGACCCGGCACCGTCAGGCGAAAGACGAGCGATCCGCCCTGAGCCGGAACGAGCGCCAGATGCGTTGGCTCGGTGATCAGCACCGCGTCGGCGCGATGGCCGCGCAAGACAGTCGAGAGCGCGCCGAGACCACCATCCTCCTCGCCCACCGTGGTGTTGACCTTGACGTCGCCCCGGAGTCGAACTCCCGCGGTTTCGAGCGCGTCGATTGCGCCCAGAAAACTGACCAGACCGCCCTTCATGTCGCAGGAACCACGTCCGTAGAGGAGGTTGCCGACGACCTCTCCGGCCAACGGATCATGCGTCCAGAGTGCGGGGTCGCCGTTTTCGACCGTGTCCATGTGCGCATTGAGCAGGATTGAACGTCCATCGCCGCTGCCGGAGCGAACGCCGACCAGATTCGGACGCGCTGTCGTAGCGTGCCTGTTCGCCGACATGCTCGAAGTAGGGGGCGATCTCCGCTTCTGTTGCTTCCCAACGATCGACGCTGAGATTGCGTTTGAGAAATTCCTGCTCAACTCGGTTCTGGACCGCCTCTTCGTCACCCGTGACCGACGGGACGCCGACGAGTGAGCGGAGCAGCGCGATGAGTCCATCCCGGTTGCGATCGACCGCCGCGAGTACGTTCTCAACTTGAATGGAATTACCTGAACTCATGATCAGGCGATTCCGTTTCCACGCAGCAGCGGTCGGGTGAGGCAGGTGGGGCCGCCGGAGCGGTTGTGCGAGATCTCCGTACCCTGATAGGTGAGGACTTCACAGCCGGCCGCACGCATGCCGGCGATCGATTCGACGTTCTCCTCAAGTACCAGGCAGCGGCGTGGTTCGAGTGCCAACACGTTGCAGCCCTGGGTCGGGAATTCCTGATCCGGAATCTCGACGAGCTGAATGTTGCGAGTCTTCAGCTCTTTCACGAATTCAACGGTAAGGAGCGGCAGGTAGACCACAGCCAGATCTCGATCGAGCAGGCTAATGAGCGAGAGGAGGTGCAGACATTCGTCGGGACCATGCCAGTGGGGCAAGTCGACGGTGATCACCTGAACTCCCATTGGGCCTAAGATCGCCCGCATCTGTTCGATGCCTTCGGAGTTGGTGCGATAGCCGCGACCGATGGCCAATGTGCGTTCGTCAAGCCAGAAGGAGTCGCCCCCTTCGAATGTACCCGGAGCGCTGATCTCACCAGCTATAGGTATGCCCATGTCGGTCAGGGTCTCGCGCATCAGATCGACCTCACGCCGTCGCAGCTCTTTCCCCATGCGACCCAGGATTGCTCCCTGGTCGGTGATAATGACTGGGTCAAAGGGAAAGATGGCGTCTTGCAGTCGCGCGTCGCCAATCTGCGCTGTCACGACGTCGGCTCCGAAGTCGGTCAGAATTTGACGGAACGTTGCATGTTCCGACGTGGCTCGTTCGTGATCGATGGGTCGGAAATAACCAAACTCCTCCCAGGAGACGTGCTCATCTGGGGCGATCGGCTCGTAGACGAGCACGCGCCTCAGCCGGTCAACGACGCTCTGGCCGCCCCATCCATTCCCAATCGTCATGACTGCTCCCACCCTCCCCAATACGCGGTGATTCACGGTTGCCCGATCCGGCTCGATAGTACCAGCGTCGTTACCGCTGCGAAAGCGCCCGGACGTGCGAACCGGCATATTGTCCGTTGGTCCTGTTAATAGTCTTATCAAGCGAAACATGTCGATACCGTCGAACTAACGTGATAGAGTTTGCCGCATGAATGAAGCGAATGCTGGGTCCGACTCCGAATTGCTGATCGACGACGTCTTCGAGCTTCAACGTCGCATTATCCTGGCGTTGCGTGGGCATCTGAGTGGCTGGGCGGATGCCGACCTGACCATGGCTCAGCTCAAAACGCTGGTCGTGCTCGTCGATGAAGGACCATGTTCCATCGGTCACATCGCGACGGCGCTCAACGTCAGCCTGCCGAACGCCAGCCATCTCGTCGATCGGCTGGTTCGCCTTGATCTGGCCAAACGTGCCGAAGATGCGACCGACCGGCGACGGATTCTGGCCAGCGCCTCTACCAAGGGAGTGGACGTGCTGCAAAGCATGCGCAATGGAGGGCGCGAACAGATTCGGCAGGCGCTTTCGCGCGTCGACCTGGCGGACCTACACGCACTTGTTCGTGGCCTCGGCGCGCTGGCCGGGGCGCTTGAGCAGTCTCCCGAGGAAATGGGTGACACTGAATCCCCGGGTTGCTGAATGTAGCTGGGCTGGTCGATCCGACGAGGCGCTCCATGTGCCACATCGACCGTCGCATGTATTGACTGAGTGAATTGGATGAACTAGGTGTATCGACTTGCCGCGCTCTCGCTCGGAAAGCGTTCCGTCGTCCTGCTGGCGACCGTACTCATCGCCGTCATGGGAGCATTCGGGGTCACGCAGCTCAAGACCGAGCTGCTTCCGAACGTCGACTTTCCCGTTTTGACCGTCATCACGAGCTACTCCGGCGCCTCCCCAGACGTCGTCGACTCCGAGGTAACACAGCCGATCGTGTCATCTGTGCGCTCCATCCCTGGGGTGACGACCACCCAATCCACGTCGTCGGAGGGGATCTCGGTCGTCATCGCGCAATTCAAGTACGGCGCCAATACCAAGGACGCGGCACAGACGTTATCGACGCAGCTCGGTCAGATCGCGTTACCGCAAGGAGCGGCCCAGCCGAACATCCAGCGCGTCAACTTCAACCAGTTCCCAATCGTGCAGCTCAGCCTGACCGGCGCCAACAACGATCTGTCGAAACTGCGACAGATTGCCCAACAACAGTATCAACCAGCACTTTCGGGTGTTGATGGCGTCGGACGCATCGAGATCAATGGCGGCGCGGACGACGTCGTCTCAATCACGCTGCAGCCGGCCAAACTGGCCGCGACGGGTGTCTCTCCGCAGCAGGTATCCACCGTGATTCAGTCGAGCAACGTCAGCTCGGCCAGCGGACTCGTGCAATCCGGCTCAACGTCTCTCCCAGTTCGCGTGCTGAGCCAGGTCACCTCACTCGATCAGCTTCGTGGGCTCGTGGTTGGCACGACGAACCAGGGGACCAGTGGTCAGGGCCAATCGGTGACGCTCGGGGACGTGGCTGACGTGCAAATCGCATCGGGAGCCGCGCCCGGAATCACGCGCACCAACGGTCAGCCCAGCGTGGCGATCGACGTCTTTATGAGCCAGGGTGCTAACACCGTCGATACCGCCAACGGTGTCACCGCCAAGATGAACGAAATAACCGACAAGCTTCGAGCATCCGGTGTCGACGTGACGCCGGTCGTGATCCAGGATCAGTCCGAATACATCCAGCACTCAATCAACGATTTGGTGCGCGAGGCGCTGCTCGGCGCGGCCTTCGCCGTCATCGTGATCTTCGGCTTTCTGCTGAGCGTGCGCTCGACCCTGGTGACCGCCGTCTCGATCCCCATGTCGATGCTGGTCGCCTTCATCCTGTTGTGGACCCAGGGAATCACGCTCAACATCATGACCTTGGGTGGCCTGGCGGTAGCCGTCGGGCGCGTGGTGGACGATGCAATCGTCGTATTGGAGAGTATCTTCCGCCACGTTCAGCGGGGCGAGGACAATCGCTCGGCCACGCTGGAAGGGGTCAAAGAAGTCGCGCTAGCGATCACCGCCTCGACCGTGACGACCATCGCCGTCTTCCTACCATTGGGCTTCGTCGGTGGGATCATTGGCGCGATCTTCCGCCCGTTCGCCTTGACGGTCACGTTCGCACTGCTGGCCTCGCTCATCGTTGCGCTGACGGTCGTGCCGGTTCTGGCCTCCTATCTGATTCGCAAGGACAAGCTGCGTCCCGCGCCGGAGCGCACGCCGCTCCTACAGCGTGCGTACATCCCGACGCTCAAACTGGCCCTTCGGCGGCCCAAGACGACACTCGCGATTGCCGCAGTCCTCTTCGTTGGTTCTTTCGGGCTCGTACCGTTGATCGGCACCTCGTTCTTGCCTTCCGGCAACCAGAAGATCGCCAGTATCACCGTCTCGATGCCGGCCGGAACGTCGATCGATGCCACCGAGGCCGAAGCCGCGAAGTTGGAGACGGTCGTCAAGCAGACCGCTCCGGTGACCCTGCTCCAGACGCAGATCGGCGGCAGCGGACTGGAGGCGGCCTTCAACGGCAGCAATTCCAGCACCGCGACCATGACCGTGACGTTCGACAACAGCGTCGACATGAACAAGACCCTGGCCGATCTGCGCACGAAACTGAAAGACGCGGCGGGCGACGCCGACGTCTCGGTCGCCAACGAATCATCCGGCTTCGGCGGGAACACGAACAACGTGCAGGTGACGGTGCAGGGGAACAACTACGACACGGTCAGCAAGGTTGCCGAGGATCTCACGAAACAGATCGCGGGTGTGCAGAACCTGGTCAACGTCAAGAATGACGTGGTCAACGCCAAGCCTGAAGTCGTGGTCAACGTGGATCCAGACAAGGCGATCGCGGCCGGTACGACCCCCGCGCAGATCGCCAGTCAGGTGCGCCAAATCCTCAGCACGATGCAGATGGGCACCATCGTCATCGACGACAAGCCCTATCAACTGACGGCGAACGTAGCCGGTGTCTCGACGAGCGTTGACGCGCTCGGGCTGATACCGGTGGGCACGTCGAACACTCCGCTGGGGCAGATCGCCTCGATCGATCAAGGAACCGGACCCGTGCAAATCGTGCGCGTGGACGATGATCGCGCCGCGACGATCAGCGGCACCATCACCACCGACAACACCGGTTCAGTCACGTCGAAGGTCTCGAAGATCGTGAGCGCCTACAATGCTCCCGACGGAATCACCATCAATTCAGGCGGCGTCGGTCAGCAGCAAGGTGATGCATTCAAGAGCATGGGCATCGCGCTCGTCGCGGCCGTGCTGCTGGTCTACATCGCCATGGTCGCCAGCTTTGGCTCCCTCTCGACGCCGTTCGTCATCCTGTTCAGTCTGCCGCTGGCCATCGTCGGCGTGTTGGCCGCTCTGGCGCTCACCGGCAAGACGCTTGGATTGCCGGCGCTTATCGGTCTGCTGATGCTGATCGGCATCGTGGTGACGAACGCGATCGTGCTGCTCGAATTGGTCCTCGACCTGCTGCGACACGGCATGCCGCTCGACGAGGCGCTCATCACCGGCGGACGCACGCGGCTGCGCCCGATTCTAATGACGGCCATCGCGACCATTCTCGCGCTCGTCCCGCTGGCGTTCAGCGGTGGAGGAGGTGCGATCATCGCGTCCGACCTTGCGGTCGTCGTGATCGGTGGCCTGCTTACCTCCACATTCTTGACGCTCGTCGTCATTCCGGTGGTCTTCAAGCTGATCGTGGGGCGCCAATATCGCAAGCGTGAGGTCGTCCCAGCCGAGTCGGAACGGGAAGAGGTCGGCGTAGGGGTCTAGAGCCGCGCTCATCGGCCGGCAGCTCTCACCCAATGGCCCTCATCCCCTAGCCCGTTCTGCCGATTCTGGGAGAACGGGAATGACTATGTTCCGTTCGCACACGCCGCAGCACCGGGTGAGTGCCACTTGATGACGGCCACCCCGCCGATCCCATCACCTCTTCCGCGTCGCCAATCCTCTGCAAACTCCCATGCGGCTCTCAGGAAACTCACAGGAACGGGTGCTTTAATCGTCATAGGGTCGCAGTCATGCATGCTGATAATGAGGAGAATTCTGGTGGTCAATTCACGACTGTCTATTGACGCGGCGGAGGACCTCGATCTTCAGGGGTTACGCATTCTGGTGGTGGACGATGAGTCATCCATCACCGAGCTCCTCTCGACCGCGCTGAAATTTGTTGGGTTTGAGGTTATGGCGGTTGCCTCCGGACGAGACGCACTCACGACCGCGGCGTCCTTCGCGCCGAACCTCATCGTTCTCGATATCATGCTGCCCGACTTCGACGGGTTCGAGGTCTGCCGCCGCTTGCGCACGAGTGGCGACAAGGTGCCGGTCATCTTCTTGACCGCTCGCGACGAGCATGACGACAAGCTGCGTGGCTTCACCTATGGCGGCGACGACTACGTGGTCAAACCGTTCAGCCTTGAGGAGCTTCTGGCCCGCGTTCGGGCCGTCCTACGACGAACCGGGTGCGGCGTCGAGCGACCCACCAACCGTCTTGCCTATGCCGACCTCGAGCTGGACGAGGAGCGTTTCCAGGTGACACGCGGTGGCGACGTCGTACACCTTTCGCCGACCGAGTTCCGGCTCCTGCGCTATCTGATGATGAATGCCGATCGCGTGCTGTCGAAATATCAGATTCTGGATCACGTCTGGCAATACGACTTTGACGGCGACGCCAGCGTGGTCGAGACCTATATCAGCTATCTACGAAAGAAGATCGACGATCGTGATCCGCGCCTGATTCAGACCATTCGCGGCTTTGGCTACTCGCTGCGTCTCGTTTCGGGCTAACAATGCAGATCAAGACTCGGCTGGTCATCATCATCAGTGTCCTGGTGCTGGCCGCTTTCGCGCTCCTCGGCGCGGTGACGGTGACGGCGACTAAAGCGCGCATGATCGACCGGGTCGATTCGACGCTCTACCAGGCCTCGGGAAAAGGTGTCCACGACGGCCCTCCGGGTGGCAGTCCGGACGAGTCTGGATATCCTTCATCAAAGCGTTCCGTTGCGTCACTTTGGTTCGACTCTCAAGGGAATCTCCAGGAATCAGCGCCTTCAGGCTTCGAAGACAGTCCCGATCCTCTTCCGAATATCGCCGCGCTCGGGCTGAATGGCATCCGCGACCACGTCGGCACGCCATTTACTGTCAGCTCGGTCGATGGCGGCGAACTGAGCTATCGCGCGCTAATCCAGAGCAGCCCCGACGGCAACTTCGAAGTCGTTGCCGCTCCGCTGAGCGATGTCAACAGCACCATTCGGGGTCTCATCCTGGTGATCGTGCTGACCAGTGCGGCCGTGCTGGGAGGCGTGGTCGTGATCGTCTGGTTCGTCGTGCGCCACGGCTTGAAGCCGATCGATTCTATGATCGACACCGCCGGAGTCATCGCCGCCGGTGATCTCTCCCAGCGCGTCGAGAATGAGAAGACGACCAACGAGGTCGGCAAGCTGGGGCAAGCGCTCAACGAGATGCTGGCTCAGATCGAGACCTCTTTCCTGGCCAAAGAGGAGTCGGAACGCAAGCTGCGGCAGTTCGCGGCCGATGCATCGCACGAGCTGCGCACGCCGCTGACGTCGATTCGTGGCTACGCGGAACTCTTCCGCAGCGGTGCGGCGGACGACCCCGACACGCTCAAGCGGGTCATGCTGCGCATCGAATCCGAAAGCATTCGCATGGGTAAGCTGGTCGACGATCTGCTCTTGCTTGCGCGCCTCGATCAGCGGCGATCGCTGCGCCACGACCCCGTCGATCTGGCGCGGATCATCGAGAACGCGGTCACCGACGCGCGGGCCGTCGAGCCCGACCGACCGATCACACTCGAATCTCCCGAGCAGCTGACTGTGACTGGGGACGCCGACCGCTTGAAGCAGGTGATCGATAACTTGCTGGCCAACGCACGCGTCCATACTGACCGAGAGCTGCCAGTACACGTTACAGTGGCGCGCGAAGGTGGCGACGCGGTCGTCTCGGTGGCTGATTCAGGGCCGGGCATCGCTCAGAAAGATCTGGAGCACGTCTTTGATCGCTTCTATCGCGTCGACACCGCGCGCACCAGACAACGAGGTGGCACTGGACTGGGGCTCTCGATCGTGGCCTCAATCGTGGAAGTGCATGGTGGGCGAGTCGGCGTGCAGAGTGAACTAGGCAAGGGGACGACCTTCAGCTTCCGGTTGCCGCTCGTGGCTCGAACCGGCCCATGCATGCCAAGCACATCGAGCCGGTGCCCGTCAGCGAGAGACTGAACTTGCAGCGATTTCGTCGTTCCCGGACGGACGCGACGTGACCGTTCTCAAAGCTAGACTGGATTGGACCGCACTGATTGTCTTTCCGATGGAGGCTGGCAGCAGCCGGGCTGATGCTGGTTGCGCTCATGGCGCTGATGGTCGTCGGTTCCCGAGGCAATGACCCGCAACCCACTCCGACGCCTTCTCCCGTCGCCAGGGATAGCGTCCCCTCCTTCGACCACATCTACGTCATCGTCTTCGAGAACGAAGAGTCTGCCTCGGTAGTTGGAAGCCCAAAGGCTCCGTATCTCAACCAGCTTGCCGACAACTACGGCCTCGCCACCAACTATGATGCGGTCGCGCATCCGTCCCAACCCAACTACATCGCGCTCTGGTCAGGCGCGACTCAAGGGGTTATGGACGACCGCGTGCATCGCATTGATGCCGTGAATCTCGGCGATCAGCTGGAGTCGGCCGGCAAGACCTGGATGATTTATGCCGAAAACCTGCCGGTCGGTGACTCGGCTGGTGCGCCAACCTGTTACACCGGAGCGACGGCTTCAGGCGGACCGGACGGTGCAGGTACCTATGCGCGCAAACATGAGCCGGCGATCAGCTTCGTAGACGTGAGCAACGACCGCGCTCGTTGTGCTGCCCACATCTCGAACTTCAGCCACTTCGATCCGTCGGCGGCCAATCTGGAGCTGATCGTCCCGAACCTGTGTCACGACATGCACGACTGCGGCGTCGCGGCCGGTGATGCGTGGCTCAAGACTTGGCTGCCTCAGCATCTACTCAATACACCGACATGGCGGGACTCCAACAGCGCAATCTTCGTTACGTGGGACGAGGGATCGAGCAATTCGGGCGGCGGTGGGCGAGTAGCGACGATCGTGATCTCGAAGCGACGCCCCGCGGGATTCACGTCGAACGTGCCGCACACGCATTATTCGTTGTTGCGCACGATAGAAGATGCCTGGGGATTGGATTGCCTCAAATATTCCTGCCAGGCCAACACGCTGGGCGAGTTTTTCAAGTAGGTGCGTGAAAGTCCAAAATGAACGCGCCTCTCGAACGATCTTCAAGAGGCGCGTCGTTGGTCGCTTATGACCTTAGGATCTAGGCGACGACCGCCGCGATGCCGGAGTCACTGACCTTCTTGTTGAAGGCGGCGAGGTCCGACGAGACGATCTGTCGTACCTTCTCCTGCTCGGCATCGACTCGACCGCCAAGATCGGCGAAGACCTCATCCGCGCCCTGGGTGGGTGCGTCGTCCGACTCGTCGATCATGGCACTGAGCGTCGTCAGCTTGTCCTTCAGACGCGAGCCACCCGGCTGGGGTGAGTCTGGCTTGACCTGGATCAGTCCATCAAGAACCGCCTCGAGCTTTTCCTTGACGGCCTTGGCGTCGCTCTTGAGCGATTCATCGCCGCCCGCGGCCTCGATGCGTTCGGTCCAGCCGTCGAGCTGCTTGTTGATGGCATTGATCTGGTTGACGATGTCGTGCAGCTGCGACACTTTGTCGCGAATGCCCGACTTCATCTGGAACTGCTCGGCCAGCGCCTCGTCGGTGGCGTCCAGCCGCGGGTCGCGCAGGATGGTGAAACTCTCAGTCATGGTTTCGTCACCAACCTTGAGCTCGACCTTGTACTCGCCCGGATTCGCTCGCGGTCCGAGACCCGCCTCGGCCATCTGGCCGCGCTGATTCTTGGGCATGTCCTGCTTGATCTTGGTCGGACCGGCTCCCCGATAATCCCAGACGAAGCGGTTGGCGCCCGCGGCGACCGGCACACGTGGTGTGTCGTCCCCTTCACTCGAGAAGGCGTTGATCTCGTTGCCACTCGCATCGAGGATGCGCAGCGTCACGTCGCCGTCTGGCTTGCTCTTGAGGTAGTAGTGGATGACGACACCGTTCGGCGGGTTCTTGCCCGCATCCAGGAAGTCGAACTCCTGGGTGCCCATGGGCGTCTCGCGTGCCCGTAGGGCAACCGTCACTGGGCCGGCCATCATGTAGTTGACGCGATCCGACGTCTTGTCGCCGTATGCGCGACCGTAATGGCGGACACGCGTCGTGTCGCGCGGTTTGAACAGGTGCGCGCTTTTGCCCGCGATCTGCTCCTGCATCTGATGAAGCGGACTCAGGTCGTCCAGGATCCAGAAGGCGCGACCATGCGTCGCCACCACCAGATCGGTCCCCTTGACGACGAAGTCGTAGACCGGCGTGACGGGCAGGTTACTCTCGAGCCGCTGCCAATTCATGCCATCGTCGAAGGAGACGTAGATGCCCGTCTCGGTTCCGGCGTAAAGGAGCCCACGGCGATTTGGATCCTCGCGGATCACGCGCGTGAACTCCGTGTTCGGGATTCCGCCGGTGATCAAGGTCCAGGACTGACCATAGTCGTTCGTCTTGAAGAGATAGGGCTTCAGGTCGTCCGACTTGTAGCGTGTGGCGGCGACATATGCGGTGGCCGCGTCGTGAGGTGACGGCTCGATGATGCTGACCATCGACCATTCCGGCAGACCCGGAGGCGTGATATTCTGCCAACTCTTTCCGTCGTCGCGGGAGACGTGGACCAACCCGTCGTCGCTCCCGGCCCACAGCACGCCCTTCTCATGCTTCGACTCGGCGAAGGCAAAGATGGTGCCGTAGATTTCGGCGCCCGAGTTGTCGGCCGTGATCTTGCCGCCCGAAGACTGCAGCGTTTTGGGATCGTTGCGCGTCAGGTCTGGACTGATCGTCGTCCAGCTCGAACCTTCGTCCGTCGATCGATGAACGTAGTTAGAGCAGATGTGCAGCACGTTCGGATCGTGCGGCGAGAACTCAACCGGGAAGGTCCACTGGAAGCGGTACTTGAGCGCAATCGCGCCCGAGCCGAAACCGTTGACCTCCGGCCAGACGGTGACGTTTCGCTTCTGTCCCGTTTCGGGATTCCAGCGAACCAGACGTCCATGCCCAGGACCCGTGCCGATGCCGCCACCGAAGACGCGATGCGGTGGCTTGGGGCTGATGGCGATGTAACCACTCTCGCCGCCGCCTGGCTCGGTGTAGTCGATCCAGGTGATAGCGCCCTCGTTGCCGATGCTCGGCAAGCGCATGGCGTAGTTGTCCTGTTGCGAGCCGTAGACGTGGTAGGGGAACTGATCGTCAGCGGTGACGTGATAGAACTGCGCTGTCGGCTGATTCAGGACCGACGACCAGGAATGCCCGCCGTCGAAGCTGACTGACGCGCCGCCGTCGTTGCTCTCGATGAGGCGGTCCGAATCATTGGGGTCGATCCAGAGTCCGTGATTGTCGCCGTGTGGCGTCGGAATGGCCTCGAACGTCTTACCGCCGTCGGTCGATTTCCAGCAGTTCAGATTCAGGATCCAGACGGTGTTCTCGTCCTGCGGGTCGGCGTAGATGTGCATGTAATACCAGGGACGTCGCCGCAGGTCCCCGGTCTCGTTCAACCGTTCCCAGGTCTTGCCGTAATTGTCGGAGCGGAAGAGCGCGCCATCCTCGGACTCGACGAGCGCCCAGACACGCCCGGCCTGAGCGCCGGAGGCTGCCACGCCGATCTTACCGAGCACACCGGTCGGCAAGCCGGGGTTGCGTGTGATGTCCTCCCAGGTATCGCCGCCGTCGAGGCTGCGCCAGATGCCGCACTCATCGCCGCCGCTGTCGAGCGTGTACGGGTAGCGCTGCGCTTCCCAGATCGCGGCGTAGACGACGCGCGGGTTCGATGGATCGAGTGAGACGTCGATGGCACCGGCCTTCTCGCTCTTGTAGAGGACCTTCTCCCACGACTTGCCGCCGTCTTTGGTGCGATAGACGCCGCGTTCCTCGTTCGGTCCCCAGGCATGGCCGAAGGCCGCCACAAAGACGATGTCGGAATTCGTCGGGTCGACGGCGATGCGCCCGATGTGGCGCGTCTCGGCCAGCCCCATGTTGGTCCAGCTGGCGCCGCCGTCGGTCGATTTGTAGACACCATCACCATGAGAAATATTGCTGCGTAGCGCGGCTTCGCCGGTCCCGACGTAGATGACGTTGGGATCGGAATGCGCGACTTCAATCGCCCCGACGGCCGAAGTCTTGAAGAACCCGTCAGAGACGTTCTCCCAATAGGATCCGCCACTGGTGGTCTTCCAGACTCCGCCCGCGCACGCACCGAAATAGAACGTGCCGCGATCGTTGGGATCGCCCGAGACTGTCACGACTCGACCGGCGCGATGCGGGCCGATCAGTCGAAACTCGAGCGATTGGAGTAGCTTATCTTCCACGAGCTTGACTCCCTCCGTTACAGACGAGACCCGGATGTCCAGCGGTCACGCGAGGTGCTGCGAGCATCCAAGGGCCAGGAACGATTGTCGAACGCATTCCATCGCCTGTCAAAGTGTGAGTCGTGAGATTGACAACCAAACCGCCCTGGCCGCCTGAGCGCATAGACGATGGGTTGACGACGATCGCCCCAGGAGATCCATCCAGAGTCCGTATCATGCCGTGCTCAGAGCCCCGCCGGCCCAGAGTGACGTGCAAAGAACTTGGCAGCGGCGGATTGACATCCGGTGCTAAATGTCTAGTGTAGAAGCTGGCTCCATACGATTTCCGCCTGAGATCCAAACGCTCCCGTGCCGCATGTGTGCCCGGCACGTGCCCACCGATTGGATGCCAAATGTCGCAATTCGTCCGTACCCGGCGTCGACCGTCCGCAGGCCGTTCGGCCTCCGACGTGGCCGACAAGGCTCTCTCCGACCGGTCGTCATCGGACAGTTCACCGGCCGGTCCCCCAAACGCGGTCTCCCCCGGAGGTGTCAGTGGCAAAGTCGGCTACAACCTGGCCGATCTCGCCATTTATCCAACGGCTGATCCTGCCGCCGCCGCCGCGGCCCAATCCGGCCCAATCATCCAGCGTCAACCGGCGTCAACGGCAAACACTTTGACTGCCCCGACGCCCGCTCATCACGCACGGTCCGCAGGAACCCAAGCCGGTAAGCAAGAGAGTGGGGAAGACTTCATCGACTTCTTTCAGGGCATCGATGACCTGACGACGGCGGCCTCACCACAGACGCATGGCGCCGGTTTGGGGACTGTCTCTTTTGGCAACCACGTTTCCGACCAGCACCTCGGACTGCTCGAGATGCTGAGATCCGCGCTGCTGCTCGTCTACGATGCCAGCCCCGACGCTCATCACCAGGCTTTGACCGTCTGGGAATCGATCCAGGGCGATCTTTGGGCCAGTCTGCGCCAGGCACCTAACGTCGTCCAGGGTGACATCGGCCAGCTCAACGAGATGATCAGCAAAGACCTCAACTACATCAGCGAGCAGTTGATTCGGCCTGCCGCCTATTGGGAAGCACATGAGCAGGGGCTCGAGCGCAGCAAGCTCGAAGCGCCCGATCTCGTCGACATGCAGGCAAAGCTCGAGGCGGAGGAGAACGCGCTCGAGGAGGCGGAAGGACTCTCGAATGATGCCGGCAAGCTCATCAGCGAGGGTCTCGGAGCGGCCATCCTCGGGAAAGCCAATCTGGGCAAAGAGATCTTCGAGATCGTGCGTATGCCGGGCGAGATGGGCGAGAAGCTCGAGAAGGCCAAGGAGATGCACGTCATCTCCCAGACGGCCACGGCGATCGACCTGGTCGCCGAGATCGCCAAGCTGAAAACAGTCATCATCGAGACGACGTTCGACGTGCTGAAAGGCCGCGCGGAGAGTTACGCAGCAAAGTATTTGGCTGAGGGCGCAGAGGAGCTTGCCAAACATTGGGAAAATCTGGCCGAGGGATACGAGAAGTACGCGCAGTCCCTAAAGACGGTGGGCACCGTTTTTGGCGTCGTCGTCGCGGCCGCCGATTTGTTGAAGGCCTTCGACGATGCGCTGCACGGAGATTGGGAAGCAGCCGCGGGCCACGCCGCCGAGGGTGGTATTGCCCTTTTGAGCGCTCTCGGCCCCGAGGGATCGGCGCCGCTGATTGGAACCATCGTCATCCTCGCCAAAGTGGAAATTGCCGCGATTCACATGGCGGCCGAGTTCATCCGCTGGTGTGAGGACGAGACCGTGCGTGACGCCGCGCGTTCGTTCATCGACGTCTGCGTAAAAGTCGCGAAGTGGCCCGCGCAGGACCTCATTGCCGACGTAGAGGCGTACTTCGATCCGTCAAACTCGAGTATTCAGGACCTGATCGAGAAGCGGTTCAACACGTATCAATCGCCGATGGAGCAAGGTCTCGCGGCCATTGCCTCGGAAGTGGAATGCACGGAGCCGAGCTGTCTTGGCGGCCACGGAGATCTTCGCGACGCACTTGGCGAGAAGGCGCGCCAAGCCATCAGTGGATTGGCGTTTCCGAGTGATCCGCTGTCCATGGCACAGCGCATCGCCGATATCTTCGGCGGCGCCAACGCTATGGCGAAATACGTTCACTCCGCGTATCCCACCGACGCGGAGAAGGCGGCTCGCGAGTCTAAGAAAAAGAAGGAGGGCGGGGAGTAGCGATCTCGATCGCTATGCAAAGACTCTAGTCGTTGTGGGGAACGAACTCGACGATCGGGAGCTCCTCGGCATGTTCGACCGCGATGGCGATTTCGTTCTCATAGTCGAAGGCGTGGGTGAGCCGCAGCAACGGACGGATGAACTGGGGCGGACCGCAATGCTTCGATTGCTCGCGCATACGCAACATCAGGCTGATTCTGCGATCGGGGTCGGTGATGGGCTGCGCGGTGGCGTGGATCGTCTTCCTGCCGACTCGCAAGGTTACCTCAGGGTTGGCTACGACATTTCGATACCAATTTGAGCTGACGCCCCAGCCGGAAAACGAGATGTAGTTGTCGTTGAGCTTCATGTAGCTCACACCGGTGGTGCGTGGTAGTCCGGACTTGCGGCCCGTCGTGGTCAAAACCATGACGCAACGGGAGCTCATCAGCGACGCGATCGGACCGTGATACAGATGAGGTGGAAGCTTGAGGCCGATTCTGAGGAGCGTGCCCGCCTTCTCTCGCCGGAATCCTTCAAGTGGTGATGGCACGTAGTCCGCTCCTCCGGTACCGAGCAATCATGCGTGATGTTGACCATTGTATCGTGGGAGATCAATCCTGGCCGGTGTGTCAATGGCCGTTCGTTATCAGGTCGTGGAATGCATACCGGGAGATCGGGTCTTCTGCATGGCGGACTACGGACCTCAACTTGCGGAGGAAGTCCGGTGATCATGACGGATCGGCTGACGAATACGAGACCCGGTCTGGAAGTGAGTGGGGAAAACGATGGAACGCGCGGATCTTACCGCTGTCGCGGGGAATACCTTTATCGTGTCGGACTCGATGGGAAACATCGATCCCACGGAACAGCAAGGGATATTCGCGGCGGACACCCGTTTTCTCTCCCAATTCGAGCTCCGGCTTGGTGATCACGGCATTATCTTGCTGCGGTCAGGTCCGTCGGGGTTCTCCGAAAGCCAGATTTACCTCACGAACGTTGGCTCTGACGGTATATTGCCGCAAGACATCGAGTTGATTCGGCGGCGTCAGTTGCGGCGGACGGGGTTGACCGAGACGATCGAAATCAACAATCGCGGCATGAATCGAGTCGAGTTTCCTCTCCAACTTCGGTTCGACACCGACTTTGCCGACATCTTTGAGGTCCGCGCAGTCGCTCCTCATCACCACCCGTCGAACACCCAGCTCGAAACTGAGCTCGGCGGCATCACCTTCATCGATACCCGTCGCGAAAATCAGCGCCAGACCCAGATACATTTCTCGGCGAATCCGGATCAGCAAGATGGTGCTCGCGTCAGTTTCAACCTGGCGCTGGATCCACATCAACGTTGGACGCTTGAGATTGACGTGAAATGGATCGTTCCTACGCTTGAGTCGCGGAAACCAATACCAATCGCCGAGGACATCGGACACCAGTCCGTCTTGCAATGGATACAAGCAATTCCAACGCTTGCCACCGAGAACCAGGACCTCGAGCGGGCGTACATGCGGGCGGTGCGTGACCTTGGGGCGCTCGAGATCGCGCTCAACACCGGATATCCGATCCCGGCCGCTGGTCTTCCCTGGTATCTCGCAATTTTCGGCCGTGACTCCATAATCGCGAGCCTGCAAACGTTGATTCTGGATCAGCGACATGCCCGCGGGACGTTGAGAACCCTGAGCGCCTATCAGGCACACGACGATGAACCGTTTCGCGACGCGGAACCCGGGAAGATCGCTCACGAGATCCGTTTCGGCGAGCTGGCGATTTCCGAGAAGCTGCCGCATTCGCGATACTACGGCTCGGTCGATGCGACGCCGTTGTGGCTGATCCTGTTCGGTGAATATTTACGATGGACGATTGACATTTCGCTGTTGAAGGATCTGTTGCCGGCTGCTGAACTGGCGCTGGCCTGGATCGACCAATATGGTGATCTGGACGGAGACGGATTCATCGAGTATTCCCGACGCTCGATGAGCGGATTGCAGAATCAGGGGTGGAAGGACTCGTGGGACAGCGTTCGATTCGCTGATGGGCGTATTGCCGAGGGCCCGATCGCGTTGGTCGAGGTTCAGGGATACGTCTATGCGGCGCGCTTAGCCATGGCTGGTGTCTACGACACGCTCGGTCGCGATCGTGACGCATCAGAACAGCGCGCCAAAGCCGTGGCGATGAAGACTGCCGTGCAAAGCTCGTTCTGGATGCCGGACGAAGGCTACTTCGCAATGGCGCTTGACGGGCAGAAACGCCAGGTCAACGGAATCACCTCGAATGCGGGACACTTGCTCTGGGCAGGGCTTCCGGATGCTGACAAGGCAAGTCAAGTCGTCGAACGCTTGATGGCGCCGGAATTGTTTTCCGGTTGGGGCATCCGCACGCTGTCAAGCGCGATGAAAGCATTCAGTCCAATCAGCTATCACAACGGGAGTGTCTGGCCACACGACAACGGCCTGATCATCGCCGGAATGCATCGCTACGGACACAACGACGCGGTCCGACGAGGCATCGAAGTCCTCATCGATGCCTCACAGCGGTTCTCCCTCAACCGTCTTCCAGAGCTATTCTGCGGCTACGACCGAGAAAGTACGCCGTTCCCGGTCAATTATCCGGTCGCCTGCTCTCCCCAGGCCTGGGCCTCAGGCTGCATTGTGCAGATATCGCAAATCCTGCTGGGTCTTCAAGTGAGAGACGATCATCTTGAAGCCGACCCGATCTCGGACTGGGTTACAGGCATGAACGGTGTGCTGTTTCGCGGTGAGCGTTTCAATGTCGACGGTCAGGCCGTGACGAAGACGTCGTCACACGACGTGGCATCGGTGCCACCATATTAAATCTCCGGCACCGAGCTTCGAAGTGCGCTGCATTCGTGACGATCCGGAGCCGCGACTGACGCGTGATGGCCAGCAACCTGCGATCAACGCCTGACCGGTGTCGTTCCAGGCAAGGAGCTGCCGATGTCATCGTTCGATCAACGTCCGACTATCCACGATGATCTGCGACGCATCCGGTCCGATATGGAAGAGCTCCAGGGGCTCGTCAGCCTGCTGGCAGATGAGCCAGCAGAGGTGAGAGACATCTGGCACTGGCAGTGTGACAGCCTGATGGCATGGGTCGACGTTCTTTGCAAGCAACGCCGCGACGGGCTGTTTACCCAGGAGCAGGAAGAGGAATTCGCCGTCGTCTCTCGGCTCATCACGGACAGCAGAACGTTGTTAGAGCAGCTCGGATGTCGGATTCCGATCGAGTTTGGCGAGGACGCATACGCGAGCGGATAACGCCCGCGCATTCGAATCGCGCCGGGCGGCAATCACGAGTCAGTCTCGTGCCTACCGCGCTTCTCGAACAACTGCTTCGGACAGTAACGTTAATCTCGCTGCTCATCGGCATAGTGCGGGGTTGCGCAATCTGTCGGTATGCCATCTCATAACCGGTCGCCATCGTATCCGGCGTGAAGAAGCGCTCCGCGCGAGCACGGCAGGCAGCCCGATCGATCGCTCCAATCTGTTCCACCGCGTCAATCATGTCGTGAACTCGCCGGCACAGGAACCCAGTTTCCCCATCCACCACGATCTCTGGAACAGAACCGACCGGCGTCGCGATGACGGGCGTGCCTGTCGCCATTGCTTCCACCATGGTCAGTCCGAATGGCTCCGGCCAGTCGACCGGGAAGAGATACGCATAGGCACCGCCCATCAACTCGTCTTTTTCGTGCTCGTTCACTTCACCGACATATTCAATGAGCGAACTGCTTTCGATGAGACTCTTGATCGCGTGTTCGTAATATTGGTGGTCTTTGCCGTCGACTTTGGCCGCGATGATCAAACGCATACCAACTTCGCGAGCGATCTCAATCGCTCGGTCAGGGCGTTTTTCCGGACAGATTCTCCCGACAAAGAGGAGATAGTCACCCGGTTCGGCGCGATAGTGGAAGTTGGCGATCTCGATACCGTTGTACACGTTGCCAACCCAGTTGACGTCGGGGATCGGGTCACGTTGCGCGTTGCTTATCGACACGTACGGTTGTTCTCGAAATGCTCGGAACACGCGTCGAATCTCCGGAAGGTCAAGTCGTCCGTGGGTCGTGGTTATGGTCGGCGTGGCGACGAGCTGGGCGCTCGGCAGCGCGAAGTAGTCAATGTGATTATGAATGACGTCAAAATCGTCGGCCCGACTATAGACTTTTCCCAACTGTGTTGCCGTATATGTGTACAGATCGAGATCTCGTGCGTCGAGGCGAAGCGCTCGCTCACAACACGGGACCAGTTCCGCCTGTGTGACCGAATCCCCGCTGGCAAAGAGCGTCACGTGATGACCGCGCTTAACGAGTGTTTCGGTTAGGACTGACACTACTCGCTCGGTCCCTCCGTAGAGCGGTGGTGGCACTGCTTCCATGAGCGGAGCGATCATCGCAATGCGCATAGTCTTACCTCCCAGACCTTTCGAATGAAGGTGCGAACGGGCCCAACCGGTCGTATTACCGGCAGGCCCGGATTCCTGAAGCACGTCGAATCTACGGTATCTGAGTCCAGAATTTATACATCGCACAACCGCCGTTCGATCGCCTTGCTTGCATGCGAATGCGTCCGTGCTCGGAGGTGCGTAACGCAATCTCCTCGCCACGCCGAACGGGCCCGTTCTGAAGGCGTTCGCGGATCGTTCAAATGGATGACGAGGGCGAATCAATTCAGGGTCGTGGAGATCTCCTCGGCCGTCTGACGCGCGGACCGCCCCACGCCAATCAACGTCGCGGAGGCGTAGCCGGTCCACTCGCCGTAACCGACGAGCCAGAGCAACGGCTCACGAATCGAGCGCGTACCCTCTACCTCGATTTCGCCGTTGGCTTCGAGCACGCCGAGCCCGCGCAAATGGTCGAGCGCCGGTCGAAACCCAGTGCACCAGATCACCGCATCGAAGCGCTCTTCGTGGCCGTCCGGCCAGACCGCCCCATGCGCTGTCAATCGATCGAATGGCCGCACACTCTTGAGCACCCCGCGCTGACGAGCATCGCGAACTGGCGGCACCATCACGATGTCACCCAGCCCACCCTGCGGCACATCGGGCGGCACGGGTCGACCCTCTTTGGCGGCGTAATAGCGAGCCGTGGCCCATTCGAAGAGGTCGCGCCCGTCGACGTCGTCTGGAAGATACGTTGGCTCGTGCCGCGTTACCCAGACCGTCTCCGCCACTTCAGAGACTTCGGCCAAGATTTGTGCCGCCGAATTGGCGCCGCCGACGATGAGTACGCGCTGGCCGCAAAACGGCTCGGGGCCACCGTACCGCGCTGAATGGACCTGGGTTCCGGCGAAGTGGTCGATGCCGGGATAGCCGGGGATGTACGGGTGGCTCCACGTACCGGTTGCGCTGACCACTGCTCGTGCGGCCCACACTCCGCCATCCGTCTCGACCAACAGCCGGTCATACGAGCGCCGCACGTTGTTCACCTTCACCGGGCGCCGAATCGGCAGCCGGTAGCGGTCTTCGTAGGCGAGCAAGTATTTGAGGAGGTCATCGCGTGGTGGATAGGTGTCCGGACCGCCGGGCATGATCCAGCCTGGGAGTGAGCACCAGCGAGCGGGCGAGAAGAGGCGAAGCGAGGGCCAGGTATGTCGCCAGGCTCCGCCCGGCGCGGTTTGCGCGTCGAGTATCTCGAATGAGAGTCCGGTTCGCCGCAGGTAGTAGCCGGTCGCCAGGCCGGATTGCCCGCCTCCGATCACCACGACGTCGAATTGCCGTTCCAGACTTGTCCTCCATGAATTTCAGATTGCCGTTTCTCGGGTAGCAGCCACAATTGTTGTGAAAGCTGAAGAACAGGCCAGAGTGCCCCTGTCATCCTTAGTAGGCGACCCCAGTGGTTTTGGCATAGCGATACTCCGGCAGGGAGTACAGCATTTTGTGTCATCCTGAGCGAAGCGCAGCGGAGTCGAAGAATCTCTCCGTTCGTGGAAGCTGGGATCCAGCGAAATTGGTGGGAGATCCTTCGACTGCGGCTCAGGATGACACAGGGACGTTGGTCGTCCTTCCGGTGGCAAATCCTCTGTGGCCATCTACTCAGCATGACAACGCTAGCGTGGCTGCCTCCAAAAGGCCACGTAACTCTGTTGGAATTCCTACTCACGCCACGATCTCCATGCGCAGACCGCGTTCATCGACGGCTGGATCAGCTTCAGGCAGGACCAACTCTTTGCCGGTCACGACGTTGCGCGCGGCAATGAGGCAGGCAAGCGCGTCGAGCAGGTCGTCGGTCGGGAGCTTTCCCCGACCGAAATGGTCTCGAATGCAATCCACGTCGATCGGACCGAGCTCGGTTTTGAGAAGAGCACGACGCTCGGCCCGACCTGCGGGTCGCTTCTTGTTGGTCAGCAAACCACGTCCGCTGCCGCTCAAGCGCGCGAAGACGACCTCCGGGTGACACTCCCGCACGAAGCGTTGCTTCTCTGGCGTCATGGCTCGATCGACAGCCCGGATCTTGTTCAGAATGTGGAACGACTGCAGAGAGATCTTCCTGCCGCACGCGGCAAAATTGAGTGCGCACGCAACGGGATAGGTGTCAGCGTTAAGCGCACCGCGACATGGTGCCGGGAAGACGCTGCTCGCGCGCGGCGCGCCCAGGTAGCGACGAGCGGCCAGATCGCAGGCGCGCGGCAGAGAATCGGCCAGCCCGATCGGGATGTCGACCATCAGCAGGTCGCCAAGCAACTCCGCTCGCGAGATCAACTCGCCGACCTGCTGGGTCTCGATGATCGCGTACGAGACGTCCCGCAATTCCTCGTCGCTGCTGGCGACGACCCAACCACCAGGGCAACCGTCGACGCCATGGAGCTTCACTCGTTGCTCACAGTGGCAGCGTCGGCAGGAAGCGGGGAGCTCGTCGCGCTTTGGTCCCCTGCTCGAACGCGTATGCCAGACGGATCAGCGTCGGCTCGCTGAAGGCTCGCCCGATGAAGCTCAGACCGACTGGAAGCCCAAACGCATATCCAGCGGGCACGGTTACGATCGGATAGCCAGCCATGGCTGACGGAGAAGAGCTCGCACCCCGAAAACTGTCACCGTTGACCAGGTCGATCGGCCAGGCTGGAGCACCGGTCGCGGCGACCAACGCGTCGAGGTTGAACTGGTCCATCACCGCGTCAATGCCTTCCTGGCGCGACAGACGATGACTCGTCTCGAGCGCTGTGACGTATTCCGGCTCGGTGAGCGGTCCCTTCTCCTGCGCCGTCAAGAGATGCTCCTGACCGAAGAACGGCATCTCGCGGTCGGCGTGCTCCTCGTTGAACCGAATCACGTCCGCCATTGTTAGCAATACGGTGCTCCTGAACCAAGTACAGTTGCGCGTAGTGACCATGCCAAGTATCCCGCGTCCGTCGACGACAACCACGGCGCATCCGGCGCAGGCGGCCTCGATCGCGCACCTGCCGGTCGCGAAGACGATGTCGTTCTCGACCATCCGCTGCTCGGGATCGCGGCTGAGCTTGCCGACCCCCATGCCGAGCACCGTGAACGCGATGCCGAGCTCGGCGCAAACGGATGCCAGCGTCGGTATGTGTCCTATGTACTTGGAGAAACACCAACGCACTTGCCGGGGCTTCGCGGAGAGGCACCGGGCGCGGCGGGATCCGCGCAAGGTCGACGGCGTTGTGGAGAAATCTCGACCCGCTCCGGCGGAATGCCCGCCGCAATCACGAATTCGCGGCGCGTGCGATCGACCGCGACGTAGCGGTGGATCTGCCCGAGACGTGGCGGCTTATCGAATTCGCTGCTGCTGTGGCAGAACCAGATCGCCGGGCACCCGCGAAACCGGGCCATGGCGATGACGGCGGGGACATTGTGATGGCCGTGAATCACGTCCGGCGGAGAGCTGAGCCGCTCGATATCGTCGACAACCTCGATCCCCTGGGCAACCAGATCGCTGGCCGGATAGCCGAGGAGGGTGGCGTAGACGGCCACCGAGTGGCCACGCCGCTTCAGCATGAGCGCGAAATCACGGACCACGCTGACCGTGCCGCTGAAGGCTGCCATCTCGATGTTGGTGATCAGGATTCGCATCGTGAAACCTCCATCGCGCCACCTTACCTCATCCCGCAGATGCGCTCGCCGGCATCGGCGGGCGGCGCGACCAGCGGGGCGGCAATCAGGTTCGCCATGACCTTGGCAAAGCACGGCTTGCTCCCGGGGCGAGCCTTGGCCGTATCAGGCCGGCGCGGCTGCGGCGCCGGCATATGCGAAGCCAACAGCGTACATCCGATCAAGGGGACTCAAGCCTCGACTGCCCTAACCCGGCCGACAACTCAATCGTCCTGCAATTTGTAATCCAGGCGTGGCCACTCACCGCCGGAAACCCATTCCAATAAATGTTTCCGGAACGATTCTTTGGAGACCACCGCACCCCTGCGCCACCACCAAACCACGTCTGCCGATTTCTCCCCGGCAATCGACGGATATATGTACAGGCACCCCAAATACTCGCCCGCGATGTTTTCGATCACCCAGGCAAAGCTTCGACCGGCCTCAAATTCTCGTTGATGCCAAGCCAGATCAATGAGGTTTTTCTCTTTAGTTAGCCCCTCTGGCCAACTCGAACCTGGATTCGCCGCTCTGATGTCTGCCGCGCTGTCCATGACGGCGCTGAAATCTCTTTCCAGGTCATTGATTGACAGGGCCTTCAGGGTGAACTCCCCCAGACCACGGATCGCCGGAATTGACCGGTCCCTAAACAGCGGGTGCGGTTTCATCTAGACGCTCGAACTTCAGCAAGTCGCTTGATTGAGTGCGCGTCGTCCCAGCAGACGGCGGCTTCCCATGCAGCGGACGCTTGCGCCGCGATGTCGTACGCACCAGCGGACGCCCTACTTCGTTCCGTAAAGGCGGTCGCCGGCGTCGCCGAGGCCGGGGACGATGTAGCCGTGGTCGTTGAGGTACTCGTCGATCGCGGCGGTGTAGATCGGGACGCCGGGCTGGGCCTTCTGCAAGCGCGCGATGCCTTCCGGCGCGGCGAGCAGGCAGACGAAGCGGATGTCGTGGGCGCCGCGCTCCTTGAGGCGGTCGATGGCGGCGAGGCCGAATTGGCGGTGGCGAGCATCGGATCGACGACGATGACCAGCCGTTCGGCGAGGTCCTCCGGCGCCTTGAAGTAATACTCGACCGGCTCCAGCGTATCGGGCTTGCGGTAGATGCCGATATGGGCGACGCGGGCCGAGGGGACGAGGTCGAGCATGCCTTCCAGCAGGCCGTTGCCGGCGCGCAGGATCGAGGCGAAGACCGGCTTCTTGCCCTCGAGGATCGGCGCATCCATCGCCGGCGAGCGGCGTCTCGATATGCCTGGTGGTCAGCTTGAGGTCGCGGGTGACCTCGTAGGTGAGGAGCAGCGCGATTTCGCGCAGGAGCTGGCGGAAACTCGCGGTCGAGGTGGTCTTGTCGCGCATGAGGGTGAGTTTGTGCTGCACCAGCGGATGATCGACGACGGTGACACCTTCCATGGCGGATTTCCCCTTCGCGCACGCGTTTTCCGGTCTGGTTTAGCCCCTGACGGACGGGTGCGCCAATCGACGGCCCAGATTCGGCGCATTGTCCCCATTAAATCAACCCGGTCTTGCGCTTAGGCCTGCACGCCATGAAACGCGCTTTCCTTCTGGTGATGGATTCCGTCGGGATCGGCGGCGCGGAGGATGCCGACAGCTTCGGCGACGTCGGCGCCGACACGCTCGGCCATATCGCCGCGGCCTGCGCGGCCGGCGGCGGGCGACCGCGACGGCCTGCGCCCCGGTCCGCTGAGCCTCCCCAACCTGACGCGGCTCGGCCTCGGCGCCGCGGCAAAGGCCTCGACCGGGACGCTGCCTCCGGGCCTGGCGCGACGCGCCGGCGCGGCGGCGGTTTCGGCTACGGCGTCGAGACCTCGACGCGGCAAGGACACGCCGTCCGGCCACTGGGAGATGGCCGGCGTGCCGGTGCCCTTCGACTGGGGCTATTTCCCCGACGACCGTGCCGGCGTTTCCCGAGGCGCTGACCGACGCCTGGTCGCGGAGGCGGAGCTGCCGGGCATCCTCGGCAACAAGCCACGCCTCGGGCACCGCCGATCATCGACGAGCTCGGCGAGGAGCACATCCGGACCGGCAAGCCGATCTGCTACACCTCGGCCGATTCGGTCTTCCAGATCGCCGCGCACGAGACCCATTTCGGCCTCGACCGGCTCTACGACGTCTGCGAGATCGCGCGACGCGCTGCTCGACCCGATGAATGTCGGCCGCGTCATCGCGCGGCCGTTCGTCGGCGAGACGCCGGCGACCTTCAAGCGCACCGGCAACCGCCGCGACTATCGCCATGCCGCCGCCCGAGCCGACCCTGCTCGACCGGCTGAGCGAAGCCGGGCCGCACGGTGTATCGCGCATCGGCAAGATCGGCGACATCTTCGCCCATCGCGGCACCGGCAAGATCTCAAGGCGCCGGACAACATGGCGCTGTTCGACCGCGACGCTCGAAGCGCCTCGACAAGGCCGGCGACGGCGACCTCGTCTTCGCCAATTTCGTCGACTTCGACAAGCTATACGGCCATCGCCGCGACGTGCCCGGCTATGCCGCGGCGCTGGAGGCCTTCGACGCCGCCTGCCGGAGACTGATGGCGGCGCTGCGCGACGGCGACCTGGTCGTCGTGACCGCCGACCACGGCAACGACCCGACCTGGACCGGCACCGACCACACCCGCGAGCAGGTGCCGATCGTCGGGCTGCGGCACGGGCAGGCCGGCAGGGACGTCGGCCGGCGCTGCTATGCCGATATCGGCGAGACGGTGGCGGCGCATCTGGGTCTGCCGCCAGGGAAGCACGGCAAGAGCTTCCTGTAACGGCGGCTCAGCCGGCGTCGTCGG
>CAWFHU010000008.1:0-16948 GCA_963815715.1 uncultured Chloroflexia bacterium
ACCCGCCCGATCACACCACCCATGAGGAAGTCTCGACCTCTGTCGACCATCGTACCCGGTGCGGCTGGACACGATTTGGCATCATTGTCGACATGAACCGTGAAGATCCCCTGACCGCTCCTCCTAAGACGATCCACGTGGAACCCGGCAGCGAGCTGGATCGCCTGCTCCAAGAGGCGGCCGAGACCACCGTGGAGCTCGAGCAACGCGGCATGCGCTACCGCATCACCCGCGTGCGTGACACCGGTGGAGGCCCATCGCTCCAGCTGGCCGACGAGCACGCTATCTGGGCGGGCTATGATCCCGAGAAGGCCCGGGCGGGGATGCGCGCCGCGGCGGGCTCCTGGCGTGATATCGACACCGAAGCGCTCAAAGCCGACCTCTATCGGGCCCGCGACGAAGGATCACGCCCGCTCGATCGCCCATGAGCTATCTCATCGACACCGATCTGATCATCGACGCGCTCCATACGAACTCCTCGGCGTTGACCCTCCTTGATGGTCTCGCGCCGTCTGGGCTCGCGATCAGCATCCTCACCCTGGGAGAGCTCTACGAAGGCGTCTCTCGCGCCGGTGATCCCGCCGCACACCGCGCCGATATGCGCCAGTTCCTTGACGGCTATCGGATCATCGGTCTGGATGAAGCGACGATGGATCGGTTCGGCCGCGAACGTGCCGCTTTGCGGCAGCAGGGTCTGCTGATTCCGGATTTCGATCTGCTCATTGCGGCCACCGCCCTCGCCCATGAGCTCATGCTGGTGACCCGCAATCTCCGACACTTCCAACGCATCCCGGCCCTGCAGCTGTATACCTGACCAACACGCATACCTTCGCCTCACGAATCTCACTCGCTCCCTCCCTGAATCACGACAACTGTGCTATTCTGTCAACGACGTACGTTCATCCATCGATCGATCCGTCGTCGAGTCAGTCAATCGACTAATCGATCGACTAGCTGGTCGATCGATTAACCAAGCGAGCAATAAATCGATTCGTCGATCAACGCGATCATCCGATGCCTCGGTGCGGGTGTCCGCTCTCGGCGTTTCAATACCTGATGATGCAACACATGCAACGTATCTATTGACAATAGACAATTCTTACGTCTAATGATAAATATATGCGCATGTTTGTGAACGCAGCAGAATTTGGACGTCTGGTTGGGGTCGACCGGTCGACGATCGCTCGCTGGATCGCGAAGGGACGAATTAAAGGGGCACGACGAGCTCAAGGGAGCCTGCGCTGGCAGATTCCGATCACGAGCTACGAGGAATTGATAAAGCAGTCATATGAAAACCGTAACGTTTAGCATCTTTAAAGGTGGGACCGGTAAGACCACCAGTGTGGTGAGCACCGCCGCGGCGTTAGTGCAGAAAGGACAGCGCGTCCTGCTCGTTGACCTCGATCAACAAGCATCGGCAACACGCTATCTCGATCTCGATCCTGATCAGTCACCGAATCTGTATGAGGTCTTTATGGGTGTGAAACCGCCGGCTTTGGCGATCCGGCAAACACGGTTCGGTGTCGATGCGCTGACCTCACACCTGCTCATGGCGGCGATCGAGGAAGCGTTAGAGCCCGGAGACGAACTCAAGCTCGCAAGCCTGCTTACCTCGCTCAGGCCGAGCTATGACTTCATTCTCATTGATACGCCACCAGGTAAAGCCATGCTCACCTTCAACGCACTGGCCGCCGCCGATCTCATCATCATTCCCGCATCAGCCGAACGCATGGCAGTTGATGGAGTCGCCGATCTGATCAATCACGTGCAGAAGATCATGTGGGCCAAGTTTTCGCTGACCCACCAGGAGCTCCGTATTCTCTTCACCATGTATCGCGCGACGACCTCGCACTCGCCCGCCGTGGTGTCCAACGCGAAAAAGATCTGGCGCGACAATGTGCTCCCGGTCAAGATCCCGCATACCACGGTCTTCGCCCGTTCATACGACGAGAAGCTGCCAATCACGTTGCTTGACCCGAAACACCAAGGGGCCATCGCCTACGGTGTGCTCGCAGATTGGTTGATTGACTATGAAAAAACCACGCGTTAACGATTTCGATCCGAATGCCACCATCGCGCTGGCGTCACCACTGGACGGTATGCCGGAGATCCAGGCTGGATCCCGTCCGGTCTCTGCGGACAACGAACCACTCTCCCGCTTCGTCGACGACGGTCAACGAATCGATCCACCCGAAAATCCTTCACCCAGCCAATCGACCACTCAATCGATCAATCAGTCGATCGACCAGTCGACTCATCGCGCACCTGACCGAGTCCTCGAGAAACCGAAGGCTTTCTACATCACCGCCGCGATCGACAAACGCATCGACCACGCCGTCCGGTATCTCAAGGAGACGCACGGCATCAGGAAGGTCGATCGTTCGATCGTGGTTACCGCGTTACTGGATAACGATGTTTACTGGACTGAAGAATCGCTTGATCATTTGGTGGATCCGGTCGTCCGCCATCTGACAAATCGACTGACCGGAAAGTGACCAGCCGTCAACAGGTTGACAGACCGTCTCGGGTCCCTATGCTGGGGACGGGGACAAAGAAAAACGGCTAGCTGGCCGCCTTGGGAAGATGAACCTGCTAACCGCTCTTCGTCTAGATGCAAGACTGAGCGTAGCAGACTCCCCGAGGCCGCGTCAAGCCGCGTGGTCGTGGGGATTTTGTTATGCCGAAGAATACCGACAACACATTTCGATACGCCGGGTTTA
Source organism: uncultured Chloroflexia bacterium (assembly GCA_963815715.1). Lineage (GTDB taxonomy): Bacteria > Chloroflexota > Chloroflexia > Thermomicrobiales > Thermomicrobiaceae > CALAGB01. The sequence continues at coordinate 2,721 of CAWFHU010000008.1, forward strand.
CCAACCCGAATTACACGCAGGTGCCTGATGACGTGTTTGACGTCATCGCTCCCGAGCTCAGCGAAGCCGAGCTTCGCGTGCTGCTCTACATCGTGCGGCGCACATTTGGCTTCAAGAAAGACCGCGACGCGATTTCCCTCACGCAAATGGTCGAGGGGATCCGGGCGCGCGATGGTCGTGTGCTCGACAAGGGGACCGGTATGTCTCGCCGCGGCGTGATGAAGGGGTGTGCCGGGCTGATCGACAAGGGAATCATCACGGTGGAAAAGCGTCTGTCTGATCTCGGCGACAACGAGATCAACATCTACAGCCTTCACTTTCGTGAGGCGACGGGGGTAGGGAACGTCGTTCCCTACGGTAGGGAACCAAGTGCACCAGGGGTAGGGAACGAAGTAGCCCCACAAGAAACAGTAGAACAAGAAACAGATATTAAACCTTCGAAGATTCGAAAGACATCGTCACCAGAGGAGAAGAATTCCGAGACGGGTGTGGCTTCGACCAGCACCACGCGAGCCAGCCACACGACACCACGCAACGCCGCCAGCATCAACCGCTATGGAGTCTGCCGGAGCGATCCTGAGCCGCCGTACGCCACGCCAGCCAATCTACGACGAGGACCGTGACCGCATCTTGGCGTACCTGCAAGACATCAGTCGCCTGTTGAACGACCAGGCGCCGCTCAAGAGCTCGGTCTCGCGGGCCTACGGGCTCTACCAGCGCTCAGAGAAGCCGATTGAGGTCTTCTGTGAAGCGCTCTATCAGGCGCGCGCCATCACGCAAGAGCGCAGCGCGTCGATTCGTGGCCAGGCATCGACCGCCAAAGGTGGGCTCGCACGCAAAGCGAAGATGGCCTACTTCTTCAGCGTGCTGGAGGATCTCCTCGGCCTCAAGCCCCCCGAGGATCACCCGACATATCCCAAGAGCCCATCCACCGGCTGAGGACACATGGTGAACGAGCACGAATCGTGTTCATTCGCGGCCCGTTCCAGTCTGGCGCGTCGGTATCTCAGGTGAGTATAGGCTTGGAACTCCGTAGAGGCTGATGTAGGTAATGGGGCGCTACTGGAGACTCTACACTTCTGGGGTATGTCGCGTCCCGCTCCAACGGTACTTCGTACGATCGGTACAAGGAGGAAAAACCCCTTCGGGGCTGGGGGGTCGTCCTGCGGACGGGGGGAGTCCGGGGCGACGTTCGGGTGGACCCTCACCAAACGGCTTTACGTGGCCGTTTTGCCCCGGACTCCCCCCGTCCTCTCACCACGCCACTTGGCACCCGTTGCACACCTTTTCGACTCGAACAGATTCTGTGCCCAACGTTGGTCCTGCCGGTATGGGGTGGCGTGGTTCGAGTCCGACCCCCAGGGGGGGTGGGGCGCTGCGGGGCATTTCCTCCTTGAACCTCCATTCCCCTTGCGCCAAAGGAACGGCCTGCGGCCGGAGGACTGAAGTCGGTGCCACTCTGCTCCTGCTCCAGCCTTCTCAGTGTGGCACCGGGCCGCGGAGCGGGACGCGCCTCAAGGCACGCTGCGCTCGACGGCCTTGACCCGCGGCGGACCCGGTGCGGGGCCGGCGGGGCTGTCGACCAGACAGCAGAAAGGAGGTGCACGCACCATGAAGCGCTACAAGATCACGCGCGTCTACCGCATCTCGGCCGAGACCAAGGCCGCGGCGCTCGCGCTCGTCAATGGCGAGCAGGCCTCGGAGTACCTGGCCTACGAAGCGGCCACGGAAGACCAACCGCGCACGAGCGGCTGGAAGCACGCGGTGAGTAAGCAACTCAAGCCGTAGGGCTGGCGATCGCCCGGTGAGGGGAAACTCCGCCGGGCGATTTTTTATGGTCGCCTGGCGCCTTCCGACGCCGCGCCGGCGTCCGGCCCTGGCCAAGCCAGGCCGCTATGAGCCGGCCTGCGTCTGGTCGGTTTTGGACGGTTTCACCACGACGGCGTAGATCTCTTCGACGATGCGGACCGAGCCGTCCTTCTGCCGGATCTCGCGTTGGTGTGGGTAGCCGATGACGGTGACGTTTTGCCCCTTCGTGACGCTCTCCTGGACCCGGGCGGCACGCGCACCGAAGCTCAGGATCTGGTGCCAGGTCGGTTGCTCCTGGCCCTCCTCCTGCACCGCCAGCGGAAAGCGAGCCAGGAGCGTGCCGCGTGGGGTACGACGGACGGCAGGATCGCGGCCAACGCGGCCGCGCAGATCGACGCGGGGCTGTTCGCGCTGCTCCGGATCGTCGCGATCGCCGGAGGGGTCCGAGTCGACGGGCTGGGCCAGCGTTTCATCCGATCCCTCAGCCGCGACAGGATGCCCGAGAAGGGGCGTTTCCTGGTCATGCGGAAGATCAGTACCGGTCGACGCCGTTTCGCCCGCTCTAGGGGCCTCCGCGGCGGGCTGGGACGGCGCCAGCCAGAGGGTCACGGCGCCGTTGGCGGCGATGGCCAGAGACAGCTGGTGTTCGCCGAGCTGTTGATCGAAACGCAGGCCATGCGACTGCAGGGTGGGTGGATCTTGCCGGTAGAGCTCAAGACGTCCGGCGGGCCATTCGAGCCGGGCGACGGCCGCGTCTGGGAAGAGCGCGAGGGTGGTCTCGGTCGTTGGATCAAGATCGAAGTGCAGGCCGTCGCCATGGGCGACGTCGCGAACGTCGACGGCGTCGCGGCCAAGCACGACGCCGATTTCGGCCGCGTTCCAGGAGAGCCGCCGAGCGGCTTCGGTCTCGACTTCTGCTGGTGGACGAACGTCACGCTCTTTCATAGGATGATGGAAGTTCTTACACAGAGTATATCATATTCTTACACGAAATACAGACTTTATTGTCTATGATTGAGGCATGCACGAACGTGAACGACCTTGGTCGCCACCAGAGCACGATCGTCCGGAAACCACTCCCGGAATGGAAGAACGCTCAGCGCAGCCAGAATTTCCACCGGTACTGGAGCGCCTTATGACGGACATCAAGAGCGGCGAGCTCATCGACGCGTGGGCGCAACTCCCGTATTTGCAACGCCTGCGGGTACGGTTCAGCGTTGACCAGCTCTGGATTGCGCTCCAGACGTTGGAATCGGAGCCAGGTACATACCCAGACTGGTATGCACGCGCCACTCGTTCAATCCCGGCGACACCATTCGAAAATCTGCTGGTCTTCCGGCAACTCCCCGAGGATGGAATGGTTGCGCCAGATGATCCCACGTACCCATTCATCGCCGAACAACGGGAGATCGCCGAGATGATCGAGCGCAAGGGAGAAGAATTGCGTTCGAGCGAGGGTGAGCACGGTCTCAATGCGGCGTTTGACTGGCGCGAATGAGGTGCGGAATGATGTCTGGTAGCTCGCTATAGACGTACGCGAGTGACTGAAACAGATCCTCGCGTTCACGGACCCGGCGCTCGAGGTCAGGGCTCACGTAGTCGTCTGCCCACGCCGGTTCGCCGTAACGGACCTTTTTCAGCGTATTCTGAAACCCTCGATAGGCCGCCTGCATCTGCGGATGTGTCGAGTATGGATGAAGTATCATCGCCAAGATCCAAAGATCAAGGCACTCGAAGACCCGTGATTTCGCCGTGAGGACCGAGCCGCTCTTGAGGATCGCGTTCGCTTCAGTAGCCGCCGCAAGGGCCATCCCGTGCGGGAAGTGAACCTGGCAGTAGCCTTCGAAACCGCTGCGTGCTCCCGTCATGGCTCGCTTCCATTGACGCTCAGTCGCCGCTACCTGTGCCTCAGCCAGATCCATGAGATACAGGACACCCGTGGATTTGAAGAGTTCCTGGTGATCATGAAGACGCACCAACGCATCGCGGCGGCGCAAGCATGCCTCGGCCATGAAACGCCGTAGGTGATCATGGGGATTGGGCTGACCAGGCTGCAGTGATGCCGGCCAGTCGCGGACGAGGGATGCCTCGAGTCGGTTGGTAATGTCAGGTCGAATTCGCTGTTGTGGAGACGCTTCGAGCCATGCATCCCCTTCGGTCATCGCCTGCTCACTGAGGGCACGAACACGGAAATGGTAGTCAGTACGCATCAGGTCCGGGTCACCAGCTTCTTGGGCGTGTGGCAAGGAACGATCGACCAAGTCGAGCGTCTCGACGAACCGACCGTACTGTTCATCAAGAACCCAGCCACGATGATTGAGAATCCGGGCCTGCACCTGTGGAGATGGGTGCTCAATCTCTTTCAGGGACTCTTCCACGGCCTGAATCTGCTTGAGGGCATCCCGATCCCGGCTTGCCTGCTCGAACAGCAACGCCGCCCGCAGCTTTGCCTCAGACCACTCATCCGAGCCATACCGGCTGAGTTCACTCGCCTGAATCGCCTTGTCGGCCGCGTCGATCCAATAGCCACCGAGGTTGAGGCGATAGGAGTCAGCCATCAGCGATGTCCATGTCAGTGGCTCATCCTGTGTTGACTCAGATGTCTCACGTTGCATGTCGGCTTGCGATGCATGATCGCTGCGACTCACGAGTCGATACTGGGATGGTTGATTATCAAGATCGACGTGGTCGATTCCATCGAGTAGCTCGTGCGGCTGCAAATCAAGTCCACGCGCCAATGAGGAGAGCGTGGTCACGCCTGGTTGACGCTCGCCTGCCTCGATCTTCTTGAGAAACACGACCGAAATTCTGGCGCTCTCCGCTAGTTGCCGGCGCTTGAGGCGTCGCGCGTCGCGTGCTCGCCGGATTGTCATCCCGAGCTGATTACCGTCAACGCGACGCGCGCCACGACCAGCCGCCACATCGTCGGCACCGTCGTGTAGGAGATCGCCGAACCGAACGTCGAGGCTCGTGGCCAATGCCTGCAGCGTCGCCAGGCTCGGCTGGCGGACACCGTACTCGATTTTGCGTACCAGGCTCAGCGAGAGACCAGCGCGTTCTGCGAGTTGCTGCTGCGTGAGTCCACGTATCCGACGAAGGCCGTGGATGGTCGATCCATACGTCATGCTCACCTACCAGGTAACACACCAGGTATCCCTTTTTGTCAATTATGCGCAAAGCTGGCAGCCTTCTGCCAGGGTTTACCCTTGTCGGCCATTTTCCCGTCTCGTGCAGAAAGGAGCACGTCATGGCGCAGCGCAGTATTGTTCCGTTCCGATCGTCTCAGTCTGGATTGTCGCCCCAATCGAGTCAGCTCTCTCCACGGATTCAGGGGTCACTCGATCACTATGGCGACGCCGCGTTCGCGGTCGAGGAGATCACGCAGACCACCATCGACAGCATGGCCCGCATGCAGATTTACGCCGCGTACCAAGCGGTCGGCGTGATCAACCAGGTTGCCCACGCCGCCAGTTCGATCGAGCAGATCAGCGCGGCGCAGCGCGAGGAGCTGCAGCGCCAGGCCGATAACTTCTTGCGCCGAACCGGCATGATCCTCGACGACACGTTCGACGAGATCGACGACATGCGCGTGCGGGCGATTCGCGGCTTGACGCCACCACCGAGCCGGATCGATCGCTTGGTCGACGCCGTCGCGCTTCTATCGCGCCCAACAACGGGGGTGGTAGCCGTGATCGCCTCACTCCTGGTGATGCTGGTGGTGATCATCGGCGGCGTCACGTTCGTCGGATTCCTGATCGGACTCGCGCTCGTGCTGAGCTCCACCGACCGCAGACCGCGCAGGTCAGATTACCGCACGCGTCTGCGCCACATCGAACGAGATAGCCGCTGTCAAATGCGTCGCCTGGCGCGCGATTACGAACGGAGCGCCATCGACATTCTGGAGAGGAGATCTCCGTATGAGTAAGTCGCTGTCCCGCCGACAGAGTCTCATGCCGACCACGCCGCTGCAGCAGGCCGCTCAGCTGATGCCAACTGGCACGCAGCGTTCACTGTCCAAACGCGAAAAGCAAGTCATCAAAGAACAGCACTACAATCAGACCGTGATGCGCGCCCAGGCTGAGAAAGCTGCCCTCGGCATGCAGTACACCGAGGCGCTCGAAGTCGGCGCGATGACCACCTTCGACGACGGCGTCGGGCGGATTCTGGCGATCAAGGACGCGCCCGGCAAGACCGATGAACATCAGGCCTACGTCAGTGCCTTCTCCGGCCATTTGATCTCGGCGTTTCACAACCACCTGCTGGCACTGACGCACGCGGGCGTCTACGCCATCGCCCGTGAAGTCGACCGCGATCTGTATCGCGAGGAGGAACCGCGCTGGGCACGGCGAGTGTTCGGCTAACGGCAGTCGGATGAGCCCTATCTCTCGCGACGATCCGATCTGGAACGATATCCCCAAGCTGGTGCTGCCCGAGCCGGCGGCACCAGCACCACCGCCACTCTGTGAGGACGCCCAGCGACTCAGCGACTACGCCGAGCAGCTGAACCATCAGCTGCAAGCGAAGCCGAATCCCATCGCCTTCGATCAGGCGCGGCTGATGCTCACCGATCGCTACATGGCCTTGCGGACGTCCGCACCGCGCGCGCATCAGAACCATCTCGGTCGCCGCGGCCATCGCTGCCTCTATCCCGTCTTCATCGACGCCTACGCGCAGCTCAGGGCGCTGGAACTGTCGACCGCCCCGCCGGCGCTGGCCGTGCCGCCGAAACCGGCGAAGGCACACACGGTGTCGACACCCGGAATCTACATCGGTGAGCGGGAGCGTCGTTAGTATGCCGGTGCCGCCTACCCATCAACTCGATATCCCCGCCGAATTGACCCGTCATCTGCTGCTGCTTCCCGATGCCGGCCGGGCAATGAGCATCCGCATCTGCGCGGGTCGCGGTAGCGGTAAGAGCCGCTTGATGGGGCGCGTGATCGCCTGGTCCGATTTCCTGCGCGGTGTCCCGACCGTGATCCTCGATCCGCTCGGGACGGTGTTCGATCACGTCCTCGATAAGACCACGCGCATGCCACGTCGCACGCAGGAGACCTTATGGCCGCGCATGCGCTACGTCGACATGGCGGCCAGCGAAGATCGCGTGATCGGCTGGCCGCTCTATCAGCAGCACGACAACGACAGTCTCTACGCCGTCTCACAGCGGGTGTTGGAGGTCTGGCGCCGGCTCGATCCCGACCTGCAGCGCGCCAGCATCCAGGGCTGGAACAGCCTGGCTCGGGTCGGCACGGCGGCCGGCATGATCGTGACCGCCCTGGGGTTGCAGATCACCGAGGCCGAGGAGTTGGTGCGGCATCCCGAACGGTGGAGCACGCAGTTGAACACGGCCGTCCGACGCGATCCTCACGCGGCACCAGCCGTCGCGTTCTTCACCGACGAGCTCATGCCGCTGCCGCCACGCGATCGGCTCCAGCGCACGCAGGCGTTCCTGACGAAGGTGGCGCCCTTCACCCTCGATCCCCGGTCGCGCGCCATGTTCGGCGCCGACACGCCCGGCATCGACTGGAACGAGGTGGTCGAGCAGGGGCTACTGGTGGCGCTCGACTTCCGTCACGAGCTCGACCTGGCCAACTTGCGCTTCAAACTCCTGTGGGTCTTCCGTTCACTCACCGACTTCATCAAGGCGCGCGGGCCCGGCCGCCACACACCAATCTCCTTGATCGTGGACGAACTGACGTTCCTGACGGCCGTCAAGACGGTTCAGAGCGACCTGCTGGCCGACGACCTTGAAGAGCTCATTAGCCGACTGTCACGCAATCACGCCGTCTGGCTGACGCTGTCCCACCAGGAGTTGAACCAGTTCGGCCAGCGCTTGCAGGATGTGCTGATGACCTGCGGCACCCAGATCCTGGGCGGGACCAGCGATCCGTTGGCGGCACAGACACTGGCCGACCGCTTCGCGCGCTACGATCCGGACCTGATCAAGAAGTGGGAGAATGTCTACGCCTCGTACCAGGGCGTCTCCGAGGTCATCGACGAGCGGACGGTCGAGTACACGCTGGAAGAGCAACGCTATCTGGCCAGTCTGCCCTTCCTCGAGCTCCCGCGCTTCCAGTTTCTGGTGGCAGCGGCCGAGCAGGAAGGAACGCTGCCGACCCGGCTGCAGAAGGTCTCGATCGAGCGCTTCGATCCGGGACAGTACGTCCAACCGGAGCTGGTCGCCCGGGCGCGAACGCTGTTGATGGAACGCGACGGCCAGCCGTTGGACGACGTCGACGCCGCCATCCTGGCGCGGAACGTCGATTCGGCGACACCGGTTGCGCCATTGCGACGTGAACCGGAGACGGTTCGCCGTGTGCTATAATAGACGAACTTCCACGATACAATGAAACGACAAACTGCCCAATCGCTGAGCCCCGCGGATGCCACCATCCTGCGCTCGTTCGGCCGCTATCACTACCTGACGGCACGCCAGGTGGCCCGCTTGTACTACGCCGCGAGCTCCCTGACGCACGTGCAGGAGAAGCTCAAGCGGTTGACTGATGCTGGCTACCTGCGCATCAATTTCCGCTATCGCGAGGGACGCTCGGGCTCGTCCCCGTACATCTACAGTCTGACGCTGAAGGGTCGCCGATTCGTGGAGATGTTGGGCATCGAGGTGGCCTATCGCCCCACGCCGTCGGAGCAGCGAGCCTACAAAGCGCTCTTTTTCGACCACACCATCGCCGTCAACGACGTCCTGATCGCCGTCGAACGACTGGTACGGCAGCGCGACGACGTCGCGCTGTTGGCGCTCAAGGCCGAACAGGAGCTCAAACGGCTGGGATCCCGTGTGCCGCTCAGCAGCGGTGAGCAGGTCTGGGTCCATCTTGATAGCTGGTTCGCGCTGGAGTTCGACGCTAGCCCCTGGCCAACCGGCCTCGAACTCGATCGAGGGACCGAGCATCAACGCCGCTGGCGCAAGAAGGTGGCGGCGCTCCTCACCTGGCACCGGCAGATCTACCCCGAGCTGTTCGGCATGTCGGCCTTGACGATCATGGTGGTGATCGTGCCGCAAGCGGGCATCGCGCCGGAGAAACGGCTGGCCGAGCTGCTGCACTGGACCGAGCAGGAGTTGACCGAGTCGGGACAGGTTCGTGAGGGTCAACGCTTCTTCTTCACCACCGAGGATCCGAGCCAGACCGATCCCGAGACCTTCTTCTTCGCGCCGGGCTGGCGGTGCCCCTTCGAGCACACGCCGCGGCCACTGTTGGAGGTGAGCGCTGGATGATCTTCGGCCGACGTCCCCGACGACCGGATCTGCCGCTCGGCACCTTCGGTCACACCCTCTTCCCGCGCACGCTGGCGCTCCCGGCTGAGCAGATCGGCAGTCACGTGCATGTGATCGGCGTCTCCGGAAGCGGCAAGAGCCGCTTCCTGGCCGGGCTCTTCGTCTCACTGCTGGAGCAGCAGCGCTCCGCCACCCTGATCGATCCTCACGGGGACCTGGCCAGCCTGATCCTGGCGCGGCTGGTGACCAACGGCTTTTTCCGGCGGGCCCGCGCCTTCGAGCGGCTGATCTACCTGGATCTGCCGGCGGCCGCCCGTCAGCAGCGCTATGTCCCCTTCAACGTGCTGCGACAGCCACTGGCGCCCCACAGCATCGCCAGCAACATCACTGAGGCTTTCCATCGCGCCTGGCCGGCCCTGGCCAACGGCGCGGCACCGATGTTCGACACGCTGGTGCAGGACGGGGTGAAGGTGCTGCACTCCAACGCGTTGCCGCTGACCGCGCTCTACCGCCTGATCACCGACAAGCCCTATCGCGACCAACTGCTGGCACGGGAGGCGGACCCCGACGTGGTGGCCTTCTTTCGGCAGCAGTTCGACCGGCTGTCGTTGCGCGATCAGGCGGACCAGGCCGGCGCTGCCCTGCGTCGCGCGCATCTGCTCACCTTTTCCCCCGTGTTAAAGCACTCGCTGGGGCACACCGAGAACCAGCTCGATTTCCGCCGGCTGATCGATCACAACCGCTCGATGATCGTCAATCTGGCGCTGGAGGACGGCGAAGCCCGGCGGCTATTGGGCTGTCTGCTGACCGTGGCGGCCGAGCAGGGCGCCCTCTCGCGGGCGTCACTGCCGCCAGCAGAACGACGGACCACCCATCACCTCTTCATCGACGAGTTCTCGGAATTCTCGGCCCAGAGTGAGGAGGCGCTGGCGCGCATGCTCTCGCTGACGCGCAAGTACGGGCTCTTTCTGGTGATGGCGCATCAGACCTGGAGCCAGGCCTCGGGCCGGCTCAAAGGGGCACTGCAGAACGTGGGGCTCGAAGTGGCCTTTCGCCTCGGGCGTTTCGACGCCGAACACGCCGCCCGCGTCTTCGGCCAGGTCGATCTCTTGACGGTCAAGCATCAGGTGGAGGATCCCAACGCCGCCGAGCGGAGCCACCCCGTCTTCTTTTCGTTGCCGGAGCAGTGGGAACAATGGGTGCAGGCCTTCGCCGGACTCAAGGCCCAGCAGGCCTACGTGCGCCAGCCGACCGGCCGGGTGACCCGGATCAAGACGCTGCCATTTCCCGATCCGCCGGTCGTCGCGGCTGAGCTGGCGGCCGTCGCCGACGAATACCTGCAACGCTACTTTCGTCCGGCACCGATGTCGACCGATTCGAGCGAGCCACCGACGCCGCTGCGACGGGAACCGGTGATCTGATCGAACACGCGTGGGTCATGACCGCTCGAAACCTCGAATGCTCGAATCGTGCTGGCGCACCGCGCGATGGCCATCGCGATCGGGTCGTCGCTGAGCGGTGGGGAAATCCGACGGGGCCGCCTCACGGCTCTTGACGGGTAATGTCGGGGACGCGATCGAAGTCGCGATCGTAGCTGACGATCTCGCGGATCCCGAGGCGTTCCATATGCTCCACGCTCAAGGCATCCTCGAAATCGAGCTGGGGCGATTCGGCGTAGCGCTCCAGCGCCTGCTGCACCACGCGCTTGTGCGTCAGCTTCAATCCCGGCAACGCCAGCAACGGCCGCACGCGGGCCGCGATCTCGCCATGATCGAGTTTGTACTGGGTCGTCAGGACGTAGGTGACTTCCGCGATGATCGTCTCGGTGCTGGCCAGTTCCTCATCGCCTCGCTGCACGCGTTGGAACAACGCCAGGCACGCCTGGGCCTTGGCCGGATCGTCACCGGTCAGATAGCGCAGGATGATATTGGTATCCAGCCATTTCATCGGGATGGGGATGCGTCCGCATCGTGGTGCAGCTCTTCCATCGTCGCGCGCGCCTTGGCCGCCTTGGCCGCCTGCTCGAGCGCGTCGAAGTCCTCCGGATGCTGCCGCGGCTCGACCGAGCCGAAGGCGGATTCCAGGGTGAAGCGCGCCGGCAGCAAACGGATCTCATCACCGTCCTGGCGCCAGGTCACCGTATCCCCTTCGTTCAGGTGCAAGGCACGACGGATCTCGGCCGGGATGGTGACCTGACCTTTGCGGGTGATGGTGCTGAGATGGTCTGACATGTGGTCCACCAAATGATGAGTACTACGTATCTGCATAGGTAGGACTATTGTAACAAAGTCGGACGATCCACGTCAAGCATGACGCGGCTCGCATCCCGAACCAACGTGCCTGGCCGGACACGCTCCCCACGACCGATACCCCACCATACCCATGAAATTGTTCCAGGGGTCTTGCCCCTCGCCCGTCAAGGCACACTCCGTTCTCCGGCCTTGACCGACTCACCCCGCTTGAGGCTCAGGCGCCCGGTATCAGCTGGCAGGCAGGCAGCCATGCCAGCCGGCACGAAAGGAGGTGAATGAATGATGGGAGCCGATTTATATATACGACCAATCGTCGAACAGCAGCGCAACCGGTATGTCGCACAGTACGAGCACTGGATCCAATTGCGAGACCAGGCCACTACTGACGTGGAGCAACTCCATGCGCAGCTCCGGGCCAATCGTTTTTTCGACCTGATGTACGCCAAGGGCTATTTCCGGGACGGCTATAACTCCAGCACCCTGCTCGCCAAGTTTGGCCTCACCTGGTGGCAGGATGTGGGGCCACGACTGACCCCCACGGGATTGCTTGAACCCGACCAGGCGCGATGGCTCATGCAGACCCTGGAGGAACGGGAGCTTCACTTCCTCGCGAACATCGCCAGGGATCCGGACTGGGCCTCCTACCGTCGACGCTATCGTCAACTTCGGACGTTTCTGCGCCTGGCCTTGCAACGCAATGAGCCAATCGAGTGCTCGATGTAGCTGAGTCAGACACCCCCGCGATCCTCCGCGGGGGTTTTTCTTTCTGTCCCACCCGCCCGCCATCGACCACGCGGCAGGACCCCTTCGGTCCTCGGCGTCAAGGGGTTGTTTGCCCTGCACGGGTGCCGATCGTCGCCCGCCCTCCGGGAACACACCCTTGACCCCTTCACCCCCGCTCTTCGGGTTTCCCTCGTAGACGGGAAAGCAGACGCTGCTTCCCGCCATTTCCAACCAGGATGCGGAAGCCACGAAAGGAGGTGAATGACGATGAAATTACGAACGCACGCACTCAAACGAACACTGCCTCCGCTCCATAGCCAGGATAATGAGCCGGATCCGATGATCGTCGCGAAGTTCTTCACGCCCGACGCCCAGTGGACCTGGTACGTCATCGAGTTTGACGGTGAGGATCTCTTCTTCGGCTATGTGGTCGGGATCGTCCCGGAGCTGGGCTACTTCCTGCTGTCGGAGCTCGAGCAGATCCGGGGCGTGCTCGGCCTCCCGGTCGAGCGCGATCTCTGGTTTGAACCCTGCCGCCTGTCTTCGATCACACAGCGAGGCTAAGTCGTCGCAATGGGGTGCCGTTTCTCACGCACGGCACCCCAGCGCGGCGGTCACCGGAAACCGCGGCCTGCGCCGCGCTCAGCGCAGGGATCAGCCTGAGCGCGGCGCAAACACCCTGGGGCTGAGCCCCAGCCGCGGGCGTCAAGGGTCGAGATGAACGGCCGTGCCGACGGCAACGGCCGCCCTTGACCCCCGCTCCCCCACCACATTCCTCGTAGCGGACGCAGCACAGCACGCGTCCAGCATCACATTGACAAACCATGGGCAAATTTCTTATAAACAAATCACATCGTATGGAACGCAACCGACACCAGGCGAGGATCCGCGCGAGCGGGTCAACGCCGCGTTGACGACCCTCGAGCAGGGGATCGACGGCATTCTCGACAGCCAGTCCTTCGCCGACGTACCTGGCCACTATGGCCAGGTTTCATCACTATTCGTTTGGCAACGTCATGTTGATCCGGCTGCAGAATCCCGAGGCGAGCCGGGTGGCCGGCTATCAACGCTGGAAGCAGCTGGGACGCCAGGTGAAGCTCGGCGAGAAGGGGATCAAGATCCTGGTGCCCCATGTCAGGAAGCGGACCGACGAGGAGACCGGCGAGGAAGCGGTCATCGTGCGCAGCTTCGGCCTCGGCACGGTGTTCGACATCTGCGCAGACGGACGGGAGAACCACTGCCGGAACCACCGGTGGCGCAAGAGATCCGGGAGTCATCCGACGCCGGCGTGGCGCTCTTTGGGCACCTCATGCGGTTCGTGGAAGGAGAAGGGGTCACCGTCGAGCGTGAGGAGCTGGACCACGGGCATGGCTACTATGCCCCGGGTGAGCGACGCATCGCCTTGGGGAGTCATCTGGTAGGCGATCAACGGACGAAGACGCTGGCCCATGAAGTGGCGCATTACGTGGCCGATCACCGGGGCTGGACCAGTCGCGAGGACGCCGAGACGGTGGCCGAGAGTGTCGCCTTCGTGGTCCTCAACCACTACGGGATCGATGCCAGCGGCTATTCATTTGCCTATGTCGCCGGTTGGGCGCAAGATCGAGCGGTGGTCAAACGCAACCTGGAGGCGATTCAGCGTACGGCCCACGCCCTGATCGCCGGCATCGAAGGTGGCGACACAATGGAGGACGACCAGCCATGACCGAGCGACCGGCACCGGAGCGGGAGACGTCCCGGCGTCAGCTGGTGCACGACGAGCTCTTCACCTACGCCGGCTATTGGAGCCAGGACGGTATCTGCCGTATCCGGATCTTCACCGCGCCCGACCAGGTGCCGGTGGTGGTGGCCACCGAATTAGACAGACAATCGCGGCACGTCCATAACGAATGCCGCCGAGTACATCGCCGCTGAAATCATTGCCCGGCATTTTCCGGAGTACTTCGAAGCCGAGGAACCGGTTGTGTGGATCGAACACTATCCCCGCACGCCCACCCAACAGCGCGAGGGTCTGCCGGCCTTCTCACAGGCGTTGTTCAGCTCCTACACGCCACGCGTCGAGTATCTGGGAACGATCAAGCGCATCCGCATTGGTCTGCCGACCTGGCGGCACATCGACGAGGCTGAGGTCGAGGCCTTGATCGGCCCCTTCGACGAGGATTGACCCCTCTTTCGCCCAAACTCTCAACTTGACACGCGTTATTTGGCCCGGAGAG
>CAWFHU010000009.1:0-9662 GCA_963815715.1 uncultured Chloroflexia bacterium
CTTTCTGCTCAAATAAGGGGGATCCGCGTTCACCCGACGGGTAAACGCGGATCCTCTCTCGTGGACGTTGAACGAATCGGATCAGCCGACGGAGGGTGCCTTGACCTTCCCCTGCTGAACAGCCTGCACGGCTTCGATCGTGACACCCTGACCGCCGATGCCCCAGTCACCACTCTTGACGTTGTCGTCGATCACCACCCAGGTGATGGGCCGCATGTTCTCGCCCTCGACGGAGAGCATGGCATCCGTCACGCGGTCGATCATCTGCTGCTTCTGCTCGTCGGTAAAGACGCCTTCGATCACTTTGATTGAAACGAAAGGCATTGTCCTGGTCCTTTCTCTTTGCTGAATCGCTATTAGACCCACGTTCGCGAGTATTCAGGTGCCGGGTCCTTGCAACCTGGGATTCATCCCTCGACAATCTCACGGCCCTCGCCCGCTGACGACGTACATCGATATGGCACCCGAGGTTTGCCTCGGTTAACGGGCGAACTGCTTGGACTTCTCGATCCGTCCCGCTCGATTCTCTCGCTCAGCGGCTGCATGCAGAGCGGACTCGCGCAGTGGCTCAGCCAGCCATTCCAGACGGTCGTGCCGTCCACATCCTGGACATTGAAGCGCATACGCATGAGGGCCGACACTGACCACTCGCTGCTCTTCAACCTCGCCGGTCCAACCACAAAAGCAAACTTGCCGCACATCTACCCCTTTCCGATCCCTGCGTCTCGATGTCCCGGCGCTGTTGGAGTGTCGGGCGTTCGACTGTCGATGCATCGAGACTAGCGGTCCTGCGTCAACGCACGATCAAATCAGCATCAAAACCGTCGGTTGCAGCGGCTGAAATGTCGTGCCATCCTAAAGACACCACTTGATCGACGACTCGATCCTTTCCGTAGGCGGGTCCGCTATGCCACACCTCTCGATCTCGCTCTTTGGATCAATCACCTGCACCACCGGCGACGACGTTGCCGTTCGGTTCGCCTACGACAAGGTGCAGGCGCTCCTGGCCTACCTGGCGACCGAATCCAATCGTCCACAGCGGCGCGAGGTGCTGGCGGGGCTGCTCTGGCCGGACCAGGAGGAGTCGGTTGCGCGGCACAACCTGAATCAGGCGCTCTGGAGCTTGCGCCGCTCGATCAACGATCGAGATCTGATCGAACCGCTCCTAGTCTCTTCACGAGATTCGCTTCAGCTCAGTCCGGAGGCGGATTGCTTGATTGACGTACATCGCTTTCGGACGCTGCTGGATAACGTGGAACGTCACGTCCATCGGCGTCAGGAAGCGTGTCCCGCCTGCACCGAATGGCTGATCGAAGCGGCGGAGCTCTACCACGGACCGTTCCTCGCGCAGATCTCGCTCGCCGATTCTCCGGAGTTCGAGGACTGGGTTGTAACGTGCAGGGAACGCTTCCACCAGATGGCTGTGGACGCGCTAGAGAGGCTGGTTGATCAGCTGGAACACCAGCACGAGTATCAGCGAGCGATCGCGTATCTGCGACGCCTGCTACAGCTGGATCCATGGCGTGAAGACAGTCATCGGCGCTTGATGCGTCTTCTGGCCCGCGCTGGACAGAGACC
This sequence comes from uncultured Chloroflexia bacterium, assembly GCA_963815715.1. Taxonomy (GTDB): domain Bacteria; phylum Chloroflexota; class Chloroflexia; order Thermomicrobiales; family Thermomicrobiaceae; genus CALAGB01. The sequence goes on from CAWFHU010000009.1 coordinate 1,579, forward strand.
GGCCGCGCTCGCGCACTTCGATCGAGTCCGGCAGATTCTCGAGCGAGATCTGGGTGCCGACGTCGAGCAGGAGACGATCGATCTGCGAGACGAGATAGAGCGGGGTGATCGGGGGGAATCAAACGGAGAACCCCGTGAGGTGGTTCCGAGTCCCGCCACGGCGTTGCCGGCGAGCGCCGCACCACTGGTGGGACGCGAACAGATTTTGAGCGAGCTGAGCTCGCTTATCGCCAGCGGTCAGCACCGTCTGATCACGTTAATCGGGCCGGGGGGGATCGGCAAAACCAGCCTGGCCCTCCAACTGGCTCGGGATGAGGAGCACTCGTTCCGCCACGGAGCGCGCTTTATGCCCCTTGCTGGGACAGCCTCATCGGAGTCCCTCGTGCAGGTGATCGCCGACGCTTGCTCGCTGCCGGTGTACGGTACGAGCGACGTTCACGAGCAGCTCATGAACCGTTTGCGCGAGCAGGATCTGCTGCTCGTACTGGACAATTTCGAACACCTGCTCTCCGGCGCATCGGTCGTCTCCGACATACTCGCCGTCGCTCCCCGCGTTCAGGTCGTGGTCACGTCCCGCGAGCGGCTCAATCTTTACGGCGAGTACGTCGTCCCGGTGACGGCGCTGGACATTCCGTCAATCATGGATGCGCCCAGCGATATTGGCCGAGCGAGCTCCGTGCAGCTGTTTGTGCGCAGCGCTGAACGCGCCAATTCCAGCTTTCAACTGCGCGCATCCGATTTCCCCGCGATCATCCATACCTGCGAACTGGTCGGCGGCATGCCCCTCGGCATCGAACTCGCAGCCGCCTGGACACCACTCCTCAGCTGTCAGGAGATCGCCGCCGAAATCGAGAAGAGCCTCGACTTCCTCTCGACGTCACTTCGGGACGTGCCCGAGCGTCACCGCAGCATGCGAGCGGCATTCGATCATTCATGGCGCATGCTCACGGAGACGGAACGACGCATCTTCACGCGCTTGTCCGTCTTCCGCGGCGGATTCCTGAAGGATGCCGCCGAACAGATCACTGGGTCGCCCCTGCCTGTCCTGCTGACATTGATGAGCAAATCCTTCCTCGTGCGAAACCCGCATGGCCGTTTCGAGATCCACGAACTTCTGCGCCAATATGCCGAGGATCACCTGAAACAGGACCCCCTCGCGCTACGGGAAGCGCGCGTTGCACACGCCAGCTACTTCGTCACATTCCTGCATGACCGAGAACAGAAGCTCAAGGGCCGCGAATACGTGCCGGCGCTGCAAGAATTGATCGCCGAAACCGAGAACATTCGCGCGACCTGGGCCTGGGCGCTGGAGGATCGCGACGTCGAACTTCTGGAGACGCTCTCCCGCATCTGGCTCTTCTATGAAGTGTCGGGCCGCTATCAAGAGTTGGCTGACGCACAGGACCGCGCCATCGCAGTGTTGGAGTCTTGCCCGGGTCCACGCGCGGAAGTAGCGCTCGCCTGCGCCCTCACACGGCGCGCGGCGCTACGGATGAGGGTCGGCGACCTCATCGAGAGCGAAGCCAATCTGCTGCGGAGTGGCCACATCTTGCAGCGACACGGCGAATACGCCGAAGCGGGGCTAAACCTCAACCTGCTGGCGATGAAGGCCCACGCCATGGGAGATCAGGGCGAGGAACAGCGTATTCTGGATGAGAGCATCAAACTGTGTCGCCTGAGCGGTGACCGGTGGACTCTCGCATATTCCCTCAACGATCTGGGAATGGTCGAATGCCTTCGCGAAGATCTGGTGGAGGCGGAACGCTTGATCCGCGAGAGCCACGACATCTTTGTCGCCATGGACGACGCTCGCGGTACAGGATTCGCCTTGAACAACCTGGGGATCGTGAACTGTCGGCGCGGTGCGTATGATGAGGCGCTACGGTTCCACCGGGAAAGCCTGCGGATCCGACGTTTGCTCAACAACCTCTGGGGAGCAGCACAATCACTTACTCAAATGGGGATCGTTGCTCGGCTCATGGGTGACGAGGGTGGGTCCGAGACCCATCTGAGTGAAGCCTTATGGATCGCTCACGAATTGCAAGCCTACCCGCTCATCCTGGACGCACTGATGGAACTGGTTGAACTCTACCTGATGCGGGGGGACCGCGATATCGCGGTCCCGATCGTCGCGAGCATTGTTCAACATCCGGCTTGCGGACTTCCGATCATCGCCCGGGCACAACAGATACGCGAAGAAGTGGGCCAGTCCGCGGGAACGACGACTGAGAGTAGCGCTCTACCGGCGAACCTCGATGATGTCATCGCGCAGATCTTGAAGGGGGAATCGGCATTGATCGGTCGTCGCCCGTCTCCGATTGAGATCGTGCCCGGAAGGCGGTGAGGTGATTCGTGCGCGCCGTAGAGCCGAGAGACTCTGGTCACCTGAAAATCCGCGGCTTCACCATTTTCTACGAAGATTTCGGTGATTCGGCGGCGCCGCCGACGTTGCTCCTGCCAAGTTGGCAAATCGCTCCCAGTCGTCATTGGAAGATGCAGGTCCCATTTCTGGCCCGCTCCCGGCGCGTCGTTACGTTCGACCCACCCGGCATTGGCGGCGGCGAACGCACTTCCGATCCCCGGGCATTCAACGTCGATCGCGTCGTCCGGTACGCGGTCGGCGTGCTCGATCATCTCGGCATTGCGAGCGCCGACATCGCTGGACTCTCGCTCGGCGGAACATTCGCGATCTGGCTGGCAGGAACCTACCCCGAGCGAGTCAACAAGACCATCCTCATCAACCCAGTTCTTCCCGAATGGGCGCTAGCCGAAGATCCCTCCTTCTGGGAGGAACGTGAAACGTACGAGGGCTGGCACAAGCGCAACGCGCACTACTGGCGGAACGATTTCGATGGCTGGCTGACCTTCTTCTTTGAAAACGTCGCCTCCGAGCCCCACTCCACCAAGCTGGTCGAGGACCTGGTCTCCTGGGGGAAAGAGACGACGCCGGAGATTCTCATCAGCTCCGTCGTGAATCGAGAGCTGCTGCCGCGTCAATCATTCGCCGAGATCCTTCCTCAGGTAAAGGGCCCAGTTCTGGTCATCTCCGGCACCGGAGATCAGATCGCCGATTTCTCCCGCAGCGAAGAGATCGCCGCGGCGAGATCCGATTTCGAGCTTGTCGCGGTGGAACAAGGCAGTCACGCCCTCCACGCTCGTCAACCCGTGCGCACGAACCTGGAGATCGACGACTTTCTCGGCCCAATCAAATCGCCGCATCGGCGCTGGACAGCGGGACACGCTCGGTCACATCCGCGTGCCCTGTTCATCTCCAGTCCCATCGGGCTGGGCCACGTCCAGCGCGATCTGGCCATCGCGCGCGAGCTGCGGCGTGAAGTGCCCGATCTGGAGATTGATTGGCTGGCCCAACAGCCCGTGACGACCGTGCTCGAACGTGCCGGGGAGCGCATCCACCCCATGAGTCGCCTGCTCGCCAGTGAGTCGGCGCATTGGGAAGGCTCAGCGCACGAGCACCATCTCCATTGCTTCCAGGCGTTTCGCGACATGGACGAGATTCTGCTGGCCAATTTTATGGTCTTCCTCGAGGCCGTGCGCGAGACACCCTACGACCTCTGGATTGGGGACGAGGCCTGGGAGGTCGATCACTTTCTGCACGAGAATCCGGAACTCAAGAGCGCCCCGTACGTCTTCATGACCGATTTCGTTGGCTGGGTGCCCATCGATCGCTCAGCGGGATCGCGCGAGGCCGCGCTGACCGCCGACTACAACGCGCAGATGATCGAGCAGGTCGAACGCTTTCCCTACATTCGCGACCGATCTCTCTATTTTGGCGGCTACGAAGACCTCCTCCCCGAGAATTTCGGGCCGGGCTTGCCGGCGATACCCGATTGGACCCGCGAGCACTTCGACGCCGTCGGCTATGTCACACCGCTCAATCCTGAAGATTATGTCGATAATGGGCAGGTACGTCAGCGCTTGGGTTATGACCCGGATCAACCCCTCGTAATCCTGACGGTCGGCGGCACCGGTGTCGGCGCGTCGCTGCTGCGCAAGGCGATGGAGGCCTGGCCACTGGTCCATCGCCAGCGACCGGACGCCCACTGCGTGGCCGTCGCCGGTCCGCGCGTCGACACATCCGGCTTACCGCGCGGCGAAGGGATGGACGTCGTCGGCTACGTCCATAACCTTTACGAGCATCTGGCAGTCTGCGACCTTGCCGTGGTGCAAGGAGGACTCAGCACGACGATGGAATTGACGGTCAATCGCCGTCCCTTCATCTACGTGCCGATTCAAGAACATTGCGAGCAGATCTACCACGTGGCGCACCGGCTGAACCGGCTCCAGGCCGGGACACGCATGGATTACGACGCACTCACCCCGGAGTCACTGGCCGAATCCATGCTGGCCAATCTTGGCGCCGATACGAGTGGCGTCCTGCGGCATGAAAATGGCGCGGCGGCACGAGCCGCCGCGCGGATAGCGGAGCTGCTCTAATTGTCGGGGTGGTGAACGTCGGCCTCGAAGAAGGTCTCGATCGCGTCAAAGATGGACTCTTGATCTCCGACGAACGGCCAATGATCGTTGCCCGGAAGCTCGACCAAACGCGCGCCGGGGATATGTGCCGCCAGATACCTTCCTTGGTCGATCGGCACGTCACGATCGCCAACTCGATGCAGCACGAGCGTCGGCATCGTCAATCGGCCGAGGAGCGGACCGATGTCGATCAGGGCATCCGCACGCCGAAGCGCCACCACTGCTCCCGGGCTCGCCGCCGCGCGCGCGTAACGAGCGAACCATTCGACGAAGCTGGAATCTCCGACCATGCTCGGCGTTACCATCGCTACCATCTCGTGCACGTCCCGGCCCCAGGAACCCAGAATCTGCTCTTCTGTGGCGCAATTCTCTTCGGCGCTCGCCAACGCTGAATTGTGCCGGACCATCGTTCCGTAAAGGATCAATGCTGACGTGCGTTCCGGATAATCCGCCGCGAACTGGACGGCCATTGACCCACCCTGTGAGACCCCCATGATCACCGCTCTAGTCGAACCGGCAGCATCCATCACCGCGCGTAAATCGTCGATCCGCTCCGCGAGTGATGGAATACCAGCATCGCGATCGGAGAGACCGGTGCCCCGCTTGTCGAAAGTGATAACGCGGGCGAACTCGGCGTAGCGACGGAAATGCCTGGACATGATCGGGCTGTCCCAGATCCAATCGAGATTGGAAACTGAACCAGGTGTCACCACCAGATCAATTGGTCCATCGCCGTAAACCTGGTAAGCGATGTTGAGATGGCCACTGAGCGCGTAAAGCGTTTCCGGGATCGTGTCTTGATTCACGAGCAACTGATTGAGCGCGCCAAACAGGTCTGGAAGTGCCGATTCGAGTCCAGAGACGGCGTCGATGAAATTGATCGAGACGTAACGATGTGGAATCACGCAGGGCTTCACGCGCAGCAGCAGCAGCGGCTTGTCGTTGGCGAGCGCCCAATCCCACTCGTTCTTAACATTCCGACCGGCAACGGCACCCGGACTGAGGAATCCGACCACGATGTCAGAGGAGGCCAATCCCTCATCGATCGCGTCTGGCCAATAGGCGCCAACCACGATATCGAATTGATCCATCCAGGCACGGATACCGTGAGCGACCAGCGCTTCACGAACCGCCCGTGCCGCATCGACGTCTGAACGCTGGTAGGAGATGAAAACCTGAGCGTCGTGACGCATGTGCGCATCCCCACTCCTATTTCGAGACGGTGGATGCCGCAGCATAGCACAGCTTTTCGAACCGGGCGAGTGATGCGCGGCCGAACGCGCTGCTCGCCGCATAGCCGACCTTCTGTAAGAGACTGGCGGCCCTGAACGAGACCGCTCGTGTCCTCGTGGACGCACATCCAACTAGGGTTCAGTTATGCTCCCGCTTCCCGCTGACGTTTCATACGAGAGCGTCAGTTGGCATGGCGCAGGGTCTCCAGCAAAGAGCGCGAAACCATTGAGATATCCTCCGGCGTAAAATTCCTGTTCCGCCGTGAGCGCCAGCCTCGGCGGGACGAGTGTCACCGGAATTCTTCCGGGTAACGCCGGGAGCGTTGGCGGCGGCGCGTACTTGGCCATAAACATCGTGACGATGTCGGCGATCATCTCCCGCGCATGCACGCACGGCCCACGTCCCGGGTTGCACGGTGTAACACCGGGCGGCAAGTAGTCAAAGTGGGACATGCCGTCCACCAGCGCCTTGTGTTTTGGTTCGTGAATCAAGTTGTTCCACTGGAGGCTCGGCAGCGGCGCCACGTCCAGTCCCGCGTTTGCACCCCATATGTAAAACCCCGGCACGGTAATCTCCGGAAGGACGCTTCCGAGACTGTTGAACCAGTCGGCCCACTCCCCGCTCATAGAGATGTACGCCCGGAAACCTCCGTTGGCGGCCAATCGTCCGGCCAACAACGCGCCCCACGAGTGCCCAAAAATCGCTTTGTTCTGATTCGGTGCAAGAATGTCGGCATGTGCCCATTGTGCATACATCCAGGTGACGACGTCTTGCACCAGGTCGAAATCGCGGTCGCTCTCGACAGGTGGAACGGTACCCGTGATTCCTGGCAAGTGCGGCACCGCGACTACGTAGCCCGCCCGTGCCAGTTGGATGGCGATGACGCTCCCGGCCCAGTCAAGATAGTGGGCGGGGTCTCCCTGGCAATTGCCGTGACAGAGCACAATCAGCGGATATTGTCGTTCGATCTGAAGCGGTCGGGCGTTCTGTGGTGACCCGTCGAGCGTTGGGAAAAGGATTCGCACGGGTGTCGGCGAACCAGTGGCCAGCGGCTCGATGCGCGACAGCACTTCGGTGGCCTGGCTCGCAATTGGGCTTACATCCTGGAATCCCCAGAAGACCGGCGCGAGGGCGTTTGGCAGCCAGGCAATTGGACTCTGAACGTGGCTCGCGATGAAGTCGATCGTGCCAAAACAGGTGATTTCATGTTTGCCGACGTTCTTGAAGCGGCAGCGCCAGGTGCCTCCTGCCTGACTGCCGTGCACGTTGTACGTCAGCGGCTCTGACGGATGGTCCGAAAAGATGTTGGTGAACTTGAAGACTTTCCTGATCGAGAGGAAGCCACCGCCCGGCGGCGCCAAGCTCACTTCGATGCGAACGTCCTGTGGCAGAGACGGATCAGGCGGTCCATCGTCGCCACCTTGCCGCCTCGCCGACAGCGAGTTGTTGGGGAACTCGACGCCAAACGTCGTCACCTCAATCATTCCGGAGTCCGCGACGAAGCTCAGGATGCGTTCGCCGCCCACGGGCAAATGAACTGGACGTAGGGTTAGCGTTCCCGGTACAGGGATCTCATAACTTGCCATGTGGTGCTCTCCTTGCAAAGCAGGGAACAACGACGGGCGACTCACCCTCCCACCTTTGCCAAGTCCGTCTGGCCAACCGCGGACATCAGAACCCTCGAGCCGAACATCGATCAGCGGGGTATCCCTACTCCTTTCAGGGATTGAGTCCACTTTGAAGGTGGGCACGGTTGGAATGGATGCAGCGCGTCAAGACATCCGGGTGAAGATTCATCCTCGGATTGCTAACCGATAGTGTTGTGGACTGGACATGCCGTGATGACTGGCTGCCGCACGTCCAGCTGATGCATCACCGGTCCGAGGCGTTCACGTTGAAAGGCTTCGAACGACTCTCGCGAGTCCCAGACATCGACAACCCGAACTCCATCCTCCATCGGACCATCGACGTGAAAACCTGGCCTGATACTCGATGTCCATTGAGATCCAGTGCCACTATACCGGCGTCATATTGGCCGATCGTCCAATTGGGGAGTTCCATGATCAGGACGATGCCAATACCGCTGCCTCCTTTGACCATTCACTTCGTTCGAGTTCGTTGTCCCGACTTCGCGTTGACGTACGCCCTGGAATCATCCTCGTCCACTGTCGTCAACACCGAGTCAAAGTGCGGTCAAATGGAGTGCGGCGCTGATTTCAGGCTGGCTGGCTCCTGCGAATTGATGGCGCCGCTCGACGGAGCGATATCGATTCTTCGGTCGGGAAACAACGGGCATTCGACAAATTCGAGTCGAAACGTGTCGTCTGAGTGAGTCACGGCTCCGATAGTGGACGGAG
>CAWFHU010000010.1:0-66190 GCA_963815715.1 uncultured Chloroflexia bacterium
TGCCCCACCAGTCCCTGCAGCAGCTCGATCTGCTGATGCAGCAGCTGAATCTGCCGGTCCTGGATCTGCAGCAATTCCTGCCACTGATGCTGGCGCAGTTCATCCATCTTGACATGGAGCTGTTCGATCTCGAGCTCGGCCTTGAGGTTCACTTCATAGTCGTTCTGCGCATGCAAACGATCGCGATCCTCCTGCCGGTTCTGACTCATCATGATCACCGGAGCCTGGATGCCAGCCACCAATGACAGAAACAGATTGAGCAGAATGAACGGATACGGGTCGAATGCGTGAAAGATGAGCTGCGACGCGTTCAGGATGATCCACACCCCGATCAGGCCGAGGAAGATGAGGATGAAGTTCCAGCTGCCGGCAAGCTCCGCCAGTCGGTCCGCCATGTGTTCGCCGAAGCTCATCTGCTCTTCGAACGACGTGTTGACGTTGCGGGCTACGTTGCCGTGCCGCCGCAGCATCTCAAGAATCCGTTTCTCCTCCTCGCGCAGTCCGTGCAGGGATCTCGCGCGATCGTGTTCGGGTGTTGGTCCCACGTCCGCGGAACTCATCGTCGTCTCTCCTCTTCGCAACGGCCATGATTCGGCCACAATCCATGCGCATTGTGGCGCACGTATCGATCAGTTTCATCCACCGCGCGCAGAAGGCCGCACCGTTCGGCGTGACAGGCGATCGAATTCGCCTTAACAGCCGCGAATCCCGACCTGCGTTGACCAGTTAAGGATGCATTGCTTGCATTGGATCGTTACAGTTGCAGGTGGTTGAGAAATGTGCCGTTCCCAACCAGCGACTCCATCGTCGTGAAACGGCGGACGCATCCCCATGTGGCAAACGGTTATCTCAGCTCCGATGAGAGGTCGATCCGGCGAGTATTCCAAACATGAATGCAGTAATCCTCAGTCGAGCCCTTATACCGGTCCTCACGCGCGCGACGCGCGATGTAACCTCTTCGCCTCCCTCGTGCGTCGGTGAGTGTGGAGAGGATGGGCGCACATGGAACGGGCGGAACGGGCTCAGTGGGGAGCCGTGGGCATGGATGAGCGCGGTGTACTTGACCGCGCCCAGGCCGGCAACGCGGCCGCCTTCACGGCGCTGTTCGATCAATATCAGCGACCGATCGTCAACTACCTGTATCGCATGGTGCGCGATCGGGAGGTCGCCGAGGATCTTGCCCAGGACACGTTCTTGAAGGCGTATCGAGCCATCGAGAAGACCGAGGGCGAGCTCAACTTCCGCGCCTGGATCTATCGCATCGCGACCAACACGGCGATGAGCTACTTTCGGAGAAAGCGTCTGCTCCAGTGGATCCCCTTTGGCCCCAGCACGCCGGATCGTGGTAAAGATCTGCGCCTGGCCGAACGCGTCAGTGAATCGGAACTGATCGAACAGGCTCTGCAAAAGATCGGCCCCTCGCACAGCAGCGTCCTCCTGCTACGACATCATCAGGGGCTCTCGATCGACGAGATCGCAAACACGCTGCAGATCAAGTCCAACGCCGCCAAAGTGCGGCTCTTCCGCGCACGCAAAGCCTTCGCGCAGGCCTACGAAACGCTTGCCGCCGAAAAGGAGCAAGCGTGATGAGCTGCGATCGTATCCGCCGGCTTATTTCGGAGAGTTTCGATCGCCGCCTCACGGCCATCGAGCGGCTCGAAATCTCGGAGCACATCCAGACATGCCAGTCTTGCGCCCGCTTTGACCGCACCTTGCGCAGCGGCGTCGAAGGCGTCGTCCATCTACCTGAGATCACGCCATCGCCTTGGCTTCGCGACCGCGTGCATACTCAAGCGGCCATGAACCCGCGCATGACGCCGGGCCGCATCGCCCAGCAGGCAGCCGGGATGCTTGGAGCGGCGGCCGTGGTGGCGCTGGTCGCGGCCCTCACCATCTTCTTGCTGAACAACCACACCTCGCCGACTCCAGACAAGCAGCCACAGATCGCCGCTGGAACGCAACCGACCTCAACGACCATGTCGACCGAGTCGGGCGCGGTCACGCGCTCATTCGCACCGGCCGTCGTTGGGACGCCGCAAGCCTCGAGTATGGTCGCGACTCCGGTCGGCTCACCATCGGTCGTCACCACTGCGCCTGATTCGACACCCACGGCGCAGCTGACCGCCACAACCTCGCCGACGCCGGTCGTCGACGAGAAGACCGCCGAGGACGTCGTGGTCGGCTATTTCCACGCAATCAACGAGCAGGATTACGCCACCGCCTACAACTACCTCGGCTCTGTCATGCAGCAAGACCAGACGCTGAAGGCCTTCGTGAGCGGCTTTCAGGAGACTCAGCACGATACGTTGACGATCACGTCGACAAAAGCGGACGACTCCGGCGGGCTGATCGTCAACATCTACCTGGACGCCGAGCAGGCCGACGGATCGGTGCGGAAGTATCACGGCAACTACGTCGTCGGGTACGAGAACGGCGATCCCAAAATCGTCGACGCGACCGTGGTTGAGGACGTGGAATCAACCCCGACGCCCTCCGCCACCCAGACACCAGCCGCCTGCGGCGTGTCCCAACTCTCGGCCAAGGCGAGCTATCAGGGCGCGACCGGCTCCATGGCTGGCTCGATCATCTTCACCAACTCCGGATCCGATCAATGCACGCTGCAAGGGACCGCCGACGTCACCCTGATCGACGCCAACGGCGACAAGCTGCCCGTGGTGCAAAAGATGATGAGCCTGGACGGCAGCGAGCACCAGGTAACGCTGGATCCCGGCACTCAGGCTTCCCTCTTCTTCGTCTGGTCGAATTGGTGCCCAGCCGGAACCGCGGAGACGTCGTCCGCAAGCCCAATCTCGGGCGGGCTCTCGTTTCAGGTGACGATGCGCGATTCCAGCGGCACCGTGACTGCTCCGGTCGAGAGTGTCGGTTCCACGAATGGAAACTCGACTCCTCGCTGCGACGCACCGGGACGCGACTCATCCCTCTCCGTGGGAGCGTTCAAAGCCTATCCGGCGCCCTAAAGTCGCCGATTGGTCTGACCTTCTCTTAAAAACCTAGGGTTTTCCCTGTTGTGCGAGTCGTCGAATCTCCACTAGGTTAAGGACGGCACTCTTTCATGCATCCCGCAGCCGGGAGATTGACTCGTTTAATCTCGCCTTTTTTCTGACCATTATCGTCTATCTACCACCCTCCTCCCTGTACCGCCTGGGCTGTCCCCGCACCCAGGCGGTCCTCTTTGTCAAAATTCGGCTACGGCTGGAGAACGTGGACAATGGACATCCTCCTGCCGAGACCCCGCGCGACGCGTTACACTTTGACCGCATTTGAGCGGATACACGTTTCTAGATGGCGCGTCGGAGGAGTAACGTGCGTCTCCATTCCACGTCTGCGCCGGTACGATGATCGGCCACGACATGACTGGCGCCACGCTCACAACCGTCACAGGCGCCCGCACAGCAATCCCCCGTTGGGTGATTGGGATGGGCGTCCTCGCGGCTCTTGCGCTGATCGGTCAGTGGAGCACGTCGCCATCGGCACAGCACTTCAATCTCGGATTTCGCGTCCAGCCGCAGGGTGATGGGATGGTGGTGAGCTGGGTGCAGCCCGCCGGGTTGGGCTGGGATCGCCAGCTTCGTCCCGGCGACCTCCTCCTCAGAGCGAACGGCCAGCCGGTTTCCGTCAACGATGACCCTCGGATACTCGCTCGTGCCAACACCATCACATTTTCATCGGGAACGACCACGCGCACGGTCACCAGCCTGGACAACTCGATCCCGACCAAAGTTGAGGAGACAAGCCTCTTCGCCATCGCGGCGATCTTCGCGTTGGTCGGCGTGGCCGTCTTCGTCATCGCAAGCGACACGCTGGCGGCCGGTATTCTGCTCGCTAACTCGGCCATCGGGGCTGTCGTGCTGGAACAGCTCGCGCCGGGCATCGCCGGCAATCCGACGCACGTGACCGTTCTTTACGCGACGACCGCCGCGTCGGCCGCGAGCTTCCTGTTGCTGGCGTGGGTCTTTCCGATCAACTGGCTGAAACGACGCCGCTACCAGCTCTTCGCCACCGCCTCGATGCTCCCCACGGTCGCGCTGATCACGACGTTCCTCGTCATTCGCGAGCGAGACGCACGGGTCTACGAATGGCTACGCAACCTCAGCTATCTCAACCACGTGCTCAATATCCTGGGGGCGGTAAGTCTGGTGGCGATCGCGTTGGTTCGCGCATCGCCGGAGCAACGTCCGGCGCGCAGGGCCATGGGAATCGTCGGACTTGGCATGATCGCGTCCTGCCTGCCCCCGATGGTTCTCCTCATCGTGCCGCACTTCCTCGGCGTTCGGAACCTGGCCCCGGCCTGGGCCGCAACACTCGGCATGATCTTCATGCCGATCAGTCTGGGCATCGCCGTTACCAGCCGACAGTTCCTGGGGATCACAAGTCTGGTGCGCCGTGGGCTCGTCGCGCTCATCGTCTGGCTGACCCTGATTGGCCTTTTGAGCGTGGCCGTGCGGGGCTTTGAGCTGTGGCGCAGCGACCAGCCGTCTCTCGGGGCGGAGAATCCGTTCCTGACGGGGCTCCTGATCGCCACCGTCGCGATCCTCCTCTGGCCAGCGCAAACCTGGCTGAGGCGTCGGGCCGAGGCCTTCCTCTTTCGCGACGTCTACGACTATCAAAAGACCTTGCGGCAGCTCAGCGTCGAGATCGTCGAGATCCGCGGCCTCGAGGCGATCGCGGAGCACGTCCTCTGCCGCCTCGTGACCGTCCTCGACCTCACCTGGGCCAAGATCACCCTCTTCACCGACTCCGGCGGCCACGAGATCTGTCATCGCTCGCCGCATCCGACAAAGCCGATACCGGGCATCAGCGCGAGCGTCGATAGTCCGGCACGCACTGAGCCGCTGGTGATCGAGCACGAGACGATCGGCATGCTCTCGCTGGGGCCCAAGCGACACGATCTGACGCACAATCCAGAGGACGTCGAATTGGTGACGACGCTGGCCCCGATGATCGCCACGGCGTTGCAGAGCGCGCTGCTGCTGCGGCGACTGGAGGACAAGGTGGATCAGCTCGTCGATCGAGAGCAGGAGCTCGCGGCGCTGAGTGGTCAGCTGATGCAGGTGCAAGAAGAGGAGCGGCGTCGGCTCGCGCTCGACCTGCACGACGACCCCTTGCAGCGAGCCATCCTGATGGCACGCCAAATCTCCGAGACCTCCCCGCCGCTCGATCGAACGCGACTGCGATCCGAAGCCGACGAGATCATCAGTTCATTGCGCGCCATCTGTTCCGGATTGCGCCCACCGGTGCTCGACGACTTCGGACTGGTCGCCGGATTGGAAGCGTTGGTCAACGAAGCGCGGGCGCGGTCCGATCTAAACATCACGCTGGAGATCGAGACTATCGACGTGGAGCGCTTTGGCCGGCTCGAACGTGAGCTGGAGACCGCGCTCTACCGCGTGGCGCAGGAAGCCCTCAACAACTGCATCAAGCACGCGAGCGCCACGTCGGTCGACGTCATTTTGGCTCGCACGCTCAGCCGCATCACGTTGCGCGTCAGCGACAACGGTCGTGGGCTCGTGAGCGACGCCCATTCGGGTGAAGGCATGATGCACCTTGGGCTAATCGGCATGCGAGAGCGGCTCCAGCCCTGGGACGGTGTGGTCAAGGTCGATTCGAGCAGGGAGTCGGGGACAACGGTATTCGTTCACCTACCGGTGCGAGGGGAACATGAGCAGACACACGACGTCGCGTGACGTGCGGGTCTTCATTGTGGACGACCATCCGATGCTGCGCGAGGGAACGCAATCGAGCTTCGATCGGGCGCCTGGCATCAAGGTCATCGGCACCGCCGAAAACGGATCAAGCGCCTTGCATCAGATCGCGCGGCGCGAACCCGACGTACTGCTGCTGGATATCCGCCTGCCCGATATGAGCGGCGTCGACGTGGCTCGTGAAGTGCGCACGCGCTACCCCTCAATCGGAATCGTGATCCTCACCGGGTACGACGATCCACAATACGCCAAGGCGCTCACCCAGATCGATATCCAGGGGTATCTGCGCAAGACGGCATCGAGCGAGGAGATTGTCGCGGCTGTGCGGGAGGTCGCGGCGGGCGGCAAAGTGTTCGATCCCGAAATCGTGCGTGTGCTCGAAGACTCGAACTACGCGACCGAATCACTCACGTCACGGGAGCTCGAGGTGCTGAAGCTCGTTCAGCAGGGACACCGCAACGCCGAAATTGCGGACGAGCTCGTGCTGTCGGTCAAGACAGTCGAGTTCCACATCAGCAACATCCTGGCGAAGCTCGGCGCGCGTTCCCGCTCCGAAGCAGTCCGCACCGCCTACCAAAAGGGGTTGTTGCGGGAAGAGTGATGGCGATCTGACCAACCCAGCGCTCGCGGTCAGAATCTCGGCTTCGATGACGCCGGTTGGCGAGGACAGGAAAGCGGGAGCACCTTGTGTGCTCCCGCTGTGAGTCATTCCGCGGACTTGCTCGGAGACCTACCCCGCCTCGCCGAACTGGGCGAAGAAACGGCCGGCCCACTTGATCCCTTTGAGGAAGTCATCAACCCGAATGCTCTCGTTTGGCGCGTGGGCTCGCGCGTCCGACCACCACAGCCCGCCGCCAGTCACCACCGGAACGCCCAAGCCGCGCCGAGAAGTAGGACATCGGGCCGCTGGCCGCCATGACCGGGTAGACGATCGGATCCTCGCCATAGTTCTCGCGCGCGGCGGCGATGGCTGCCTGCACCACGGGTGCGTCGGCCGGGGCCTTGGCCGGACTCAGCTTGGCATGCGTGACGATCTCGATATCCTGGAATCCACGTCGATCCAGGTGCTCACGCAGCAGGTCGAGCACAAGGTCCGGCTCCAGATTCGGCACCAGCCGAAACTCGATCTTGCCCATGGCTTCGTTCGGCAGCACCGCCTTGAGCCCCTGCCCGGTGTAGCCGCTGAGCAGCCCTTGAATGGTGCAGGTCGGTTCATAGAGATGCTTCTTGAGTAGCTCGATCCCCCCGAGATTGCGGATGAACGCCGGGATCTCGAGATCGGTTTTCATCGCCGCTTCGTCGAACGGAATGCGCTCCATCATGGCGAGCTCATCGGGCGGTGGCTGGCGCACATGATCCATCAGGCCGTCGATGGTGATGTGGTCGTCGACGTCTTTGAGGGAGGCCAGCGCCCAGACGAGGCGCCACGGCGCGCCCGGCACCACGGTCGCCCAGCTGGAATGCATGTCGGTGCGAGAAGATTTGACGCATAGCTCGCCGTGCAAGACTCCCTTGAGCCCCAGCGAGATAATGAAGCGGTCGTGATCGTCGAGTCCGCCACCTTCCCAGAGGCAGCCGTCGGCTTGCAGGAGATCGCGGTGCTTCTCGATGAAGGCTGGCAGACTGGGGCTGCCAATCTCCTCTTCACCTTCGATCACGAACTTCACGGTGAGGGGCAGCTCGCCATGTGCGCGACGATAGCTGGCGATCGCCTGCGTGCGCGCCATGACGTCGCCACGATTGTCAGAAATGCCGCGCGCGTAGATCTTGCCGTCCCGCTCTTCGGATCCAAACGGGTCGGAGTGCCAGGCGTCCAATGGCTCGGGTGGCTGGACGTCGTAGTGGTTGTAGATCAGCAGCGTCGGACTGCCCTCACCGATTTCGCCGTAGACGACCGGCGCACCGTCAGTCTCCAGGATCTGAACGTCGCGGCAGCCGATTCCGCGCAAGATGTTGGCAGTCGCTTCCGCGCTCTCTGCGACACCGATCCCCTGGCCGGTGATGCAGGGCAGCTTGCAGTAGTCCTTGATGGCCTGGAGATATTCGTCGCGATGCCGATCGACGTCCTGGTCGAATACATCCTTGTTCATGTCGCTCACCCTAGCTGTAATACTCCGGCGCCTTCTTCAGCGTCTCCCACTGATACGGGTCGTGGCCATACAGGAGCATGGCGTTGTCCCGCTCGGCGATCTCCTGCAGCTTTTTGGCGCTGGCGCGTGCTGCGTCGGGATCGGAATAGGCGCCCCAATTGTCTTTATCCAGGTTGTCCTGCACGTAGATCGTATCGATGCCGATGACCATCTTGCCAGTCTCAGGCAGGTCGACCTTCACCGCCATATGCCCTGGCGTGTGGCCCGGTGCTTTGAGGAGAGTCACGCCCGGCGCGATCTCGACGTCGCCGTCGACGATGTGCCACTTGAGATTGGGGATGTCGTAGGTCGCCTTCGGATACCCGGGGTTGTCGCCCTTCATGACATCCTCATAGCAGTCCTTCTGAACATAGATGTCGCTGTTGACGAAGTCCCGCGTGTTCCCGGCGTGGTCGAAGTGGAAGTGCGTGGCGACCAGGATGTCGATGTCGTCTGGCTTGAGCCCCAGCTTGGCGAGCTGATTGACGACGTAGTCGTCATCGGTCATCTGCACCTTCAGCACCTCGCCGAACGGCGTGCCGCCGAAGAGCATCTCCGGGTCCGTGATGAAACCCTTGTCCATACCGGTGTCGACCAGGATGTTCTTGCCGTCATCGGTCTGGATCAGATAGCCGACGATCGGGATGGTCCACCAGGTCCCTTTGTCGAGCCCCGGAGTTAGCACCCCGCCCTTATCGACGTAGCAGTTACCCAGATGAAGAATGTAGAGACGCATCGGAGTTCTCCTTCCCGGTTATGACGACTGAGACGTCTCTCATCGTTTGTACGCGCGACGCATGCGTCGCCCTGTGATGTGCCGCCGAGTTGCGTTATGCGTCGCCCACCCGTCCCGCGCATCGCTCACGACGTTACGGATCACGCCGATCGACGCCGGCAAGACCTGCGACCATCCTTGCGTTTTGGGCGACGCATGCTTCGCCCGTCCGGATGTCCGGTGGCGTCTTCACCTCGTTCGGTCGCGCTCGTCTCACGCGGGCGAAGACAAGCTTCGCCCCTACGACGGGACGGCGGCGACCCAGATGCATGCCCTCCCTCACCGGCTGCGCAGCTTCGGGTCGAGCACCGAGGTGAGCGTGTCGCCCACCAGGTTGATCGCCAGGATCGTCACCATGATCACGAGCCCCGGAAACGTCGAGATCCACCAACTCGTCACCAAGTAGTTACGACCGTCCGAGAGATCTTTGCCCCACTCGGGCGTTGGCGGGTGCACGCCGAGGCCGAGGAAGTTGAGAGCCGCTCCAGCCAGAATGCCCCAGCCGATGGCCGTCGTCGAGAGGACGATCAATGGGCCGAGCAGATTCGGCAAGATGTGCCGCGTCAGGATGCGCGTGCGGCCGCTTCCGAGCACCCTGGCGGCCTCGATGTAGGCCTCATTGCGAATGCTGAGGGTCGAGCCGCGCGCCATACGCACGTAGACCGGCACGAGCGAGATGCCGATGGCGTACATAATGTTGATCAGCCCGGTGCCGAGCATTGCGACGATCATCAGCGCCAACAGAATGCCCGGAAACGCCAGCAGTATGTCGACCAGCCGCATAATCAGCGAATCGATCCAGCCCCCGGCGTAGCCAGCGACGAGTCCTGGCATCACGCCCAATACGACCGCGAAGGCGATGGCCAGTAGCGGCAGCCCCAGGGTGTTGCGCGAGCCGACCATGACGCGGCTCAGGATGTCTCGTCCGAACTGATCGGTCCCCATTAGGTGCTTGGCGCTGGGCCCCTGTTTGGCCTCGGTGAGCACCTGCTGGGTCGGGTCGAAAGGCGCGACTTCTGGTCCGATCAACACCAAAATAACGAGCAGACCAAGGATCACGGCCGAGACCAGCGAGCCTTTGTTGCGCATGAAGCCATGCCCGAGGTCGGACATCAGCGAGCGGCGTGCTCGCATCTGTTCAAACGGCTGCTCGGTGAGGGCACGATCAAGAATCATGAGAACCTCGGGTCACCTTCCACCTGCTCAAGAAAAGCGAATTCGCGGATCGAGAAACGCATAAGAGACGTCAACCAGCAGGTTGGCCAGCACGTAGCCAGCGGCCGCGAAGAGGACGACCCCCTGCACCATCGGGAAGTCCTTCGACAGGATGCCCGTCACGATCAGGCGGCCAATCCCCTGCCTGGCGAACAGACTCTCGATGATGACGGCATTGGCCAGCATGTGGCCGAACTGCAGTCCGACGATCGTCACGACCGGAATCAGCGCGTTCTTCAGCGCGTGCCGCCGGATCACCGTACGTTCCGCCAATCCCTTGGCGCGTGCCGTCTTGACGTAGTCGTTTTGCATCACCTCGATCAGCGAGTGACGCACGAGGCGCGCGATGATCGCGGCATAGCCCCAGCCAAGTGCGATGGCCGGCAGCACCAGATGCTTGATTCCGTTACTGCCAATGGCAGGGAAGAGCTTGAAATGGAGTGAGAAGGCCAGGATCAGGAGCATGCCCAACCAGAAGTTGGGGATCGACACCCCCACCAGGGCGATGTTCATGCTGAGCGTATCGACCCAGGTGTCACGGCGGATGGCGGCGATTGTTCCGAAGATAAGTCCGATCGCCACGGCGACGAAGAGTGCCGCGAAGGTCAGCTCGAGCGTCTTCGGTAGCTGTTCCATGATGGCTTTGAGCACCGATTCCCGCGACTGATAGGAGCGGCCAAGGTCCCCGTGCAGGGCGTTCCCAACGTAGTGCAGGTAGCGCACGTAGACGGGTTGGTCCAGCCCAAGCTGATGGCGTAGCGTCTCGACCTGCTGCGGAGTGGCGTTCGATCCCTGCAGCATGATGGTGACTGGGTCGCCGGGTGTGAGGTAGAGCATCAGGAAGACGACGATCGAGACACCGATGAGCGTTAGAATCGATTGCAGCAGCCGGCGAAGCAAAAAGGTCTGCATGAGAGAAGGCTCGTTCCTTGTCTCTTTGATCGCGCCCGCTCCCCGCCGCGTGAATCAGCGGGGAGAGACGTGTTTCGAACAGACGAGCGCATGAGTGGCGGTTTACTTCACCGTCACGTTGAAAAAATACGGGAACCCGTTCACGGTGTACTGGAAGCCCTGCACGCTCTTCTTGGTGGCGAGCACCACGGCCTTGTAATAGATCGGGATCATCACGGCGTCGTCCATGACCTTCTTGTTGAGCTCGATGTAGATCGGCGCTCGCTTGGTCGGATCGACCTCCTGCTGCCCCTCGTTGATCAACTTGTCGACATCCGGGTTGCTGTAGTGCATCCAGTTGAACGTGCTAATCGCCTCGGTCGAGTAGATCGAGTTGGCGAAGGACGGGTCGACGGCATAGAAGAAGAAGGGCGCCATGTTGTGATCGCCGCGATGCAGCGCATCTTGGACCGCGGGGAAGGACTGCTGTGTGATATCCATCTTCATGCCGATGTCTTTGAACTGCGCCTGCATCAGCTGAGCGATGTCGTCAAAGCCGAAACCGGCCAAATTGATGAACATGATCTCCAGCGGCTGGCCGTCTTTGCTGCGCATGCCGTCCGAGCCAGCCTTCCAGCCCGCCTGATCCAGGAGTTGCTTGGCTTTGTCCGGATCGAACGAGTAGATCGACTCGAGGCTCTTGTCGAAGCCGAGCGTGGTCGGGTCGACCGGAGCGTGTGCGGGTGCGTAGATCCCCTTGTAGAGAGTGTCGACGATCGACTTTTGATCGGTGGCGTACTCCATCGCCTGGCGCACCGGCAGCTCATCCGTGGGAGCCTTAGTCACATTAATCATCATGTCATACGGCATGCCGGTCGTCTTGATGCTCAGACCAGTGAAGTCGCCGCCGCTGCCAGTCAGACGGTTGAAATCGTCTGGCGTCAGCTCCTCGGTCATGTCGACTTCGCCATTCTCCAGCGTCACACCGCGGGTCGAGGCCTCTGGGATGATCTGGAAGACGATCTGGTCGAGGTAGGCCTGCCCACTGCGATTAAACGGACCTGGCGCCCAGTTGTAGTCCGGGTTCTTGACGATGGTGACGTGGTCCTGCTTGACCCATTCTTTGAACATGAACGGGCCGGTGCCAACCGGATTGCTGCCGAAGTCGGCGCCGTATTTGTCGAGCGCGGCGGGCGAAACCGGCGCCAGGTTGACTCCGGTCACGGCGTTCAGGAACCCGCCATTGGCCGATTTGAAGGTGACCTTGACGGTCGACTCATCGACGACGTCGGTCGACCCGTAGCTGTCACCTGGGTTCAGGCTGCCGAGCGCTGAGAGCGATTTGCTGTTCGGGTCGAGAATGTGCTCGAAAGTCTTCTTCACCGCGTCGGCGTTGAAAGGCGTTCCGTCGTGGAACTTCACGTCGGTACGCAGAGTGAAGGTGAAGGTCATCGCGTCGGCACTGACGTCCCATTTCGTCGCCAGGCCCGGGTAGTACGGCTGATCGGTGTCTTGCAGCGCGTAAACCAGCGGATCGAAGACGTTAATGTCGACCTTGCTCGTGGCGATCAGGCCGGATACGCCCGGATCAAGCGTGTCCGGATTCTGCCAGATACCGTAGGTTAGTTTGCCACCCTGCTTGTCGGCCGCGACCTGAGTTGACGAGGCACTACTTGTGCTCGTGCTCGTGGCTGTGCTGGCGCCACTGGACGATGGCGTCCCGCCGCCCGACGACGGTGTTGCGCCGCCCGAGGAGGACGTCGCCGTTGAGCCGCCGGAACTGGTCGTCGCGGCAGTAGTCGGCGTGCTGGAGCTTCCGCCGCACGCCGCGAGAATGCCGCTGATCGCAGAGGCTCCGCCAGCCATCGCCGCCAGACGCAACAGACTTCGGCGGCTCAGGCGCGCGCCTGAAACGCCCATCAACGTGGGCAAGATATCCCGCTCTGCACCCATTGGACAGAATCTCCCCTCAGGTATTACGACAAACCGCAATGTTCATGATTTAAGTGCCTCTACCGGCACATGCTAATACTCATGTGCCCCTGGGTCAATGGGTTGTCAGACAATCTGTCCAATTCCCTTCATTCGTTAATACGTGGTGAAGGCGCTCGAAGTTGTCTATGCGGACGAACGGATGAATATTCCGGGGGCGTTGTCACGTGATTTCATATCGGGCGAAGACAAGCTTCGCCCCTACCACGAGGGCTGTTTGATTTTGCGATTGCTTTAGCGGGCGCGAAGGCGTGGTGGGCGACGCATGCGTCGCCCGTACAGGCGAAGAGCGTTGGGGCCGTCGGATCTCTAGTGTTGCAGGCCTTCGTAGAGGATGTCGCGGGTGCGGTTGGCGACCTCTTCCGGGTCGACCTGCACCCGCGCCGCGCCGGTCTCGACGGCGGCACGCGCCACGGCGGCGGCAACGGCCGGTGGCACGCGTAAATCGAGCGCTTCCGGCATGACCCAGTCGGCGTGTAGCTCTCGCGGGTCGACCAGATCAGCAATGGCTCGCGCGGCGGCCAGCTTCATCTCTTCGTTGATATCGATCGCCTTGGCATCCAGCGCTCCACGGAAGATCCCCGGGAAGGCCAACGAGTTGTTGACCTGATTGGGGAAGTCCGAGCGACCGGTGGCAACGACCAGCGCGCCCGCCTCTTTGGCCTCATCCGGCTGAATCTCGGGCTCGGGGTTGGCCAACGCGAAGATGATCGGATCGGGTGCCATCGCACGCACCATTTCGCGGGTGCAGGCACCGGCGGCGGAGAGGCCGATGAAGACGTCGGCGCCATGCAGCGCCTCGGTGAGCGCACCATGCACGTCGTCTTTGTTCGTCAGTCGCGCGATCTCATCCTTGCTCCGGTTCTGTCCCTCGGTGCGACCGCGATAGATCGTGCCATGTCGATCGCAGAGGATGATGTCCGCCACGCCGACGAGCAACAGGAGCTTGGCCACGGCGATCCCGGCGGAACCGGCGCCGTTGATGACGATCTTGACGTCGCTCATCTCGGTGCCACGCAGCTTGAGCGCGTTGATCAACGCCGCTAGCACGACGACCGCCGTGCCGTGCTGATCGTCGTGGAAGACCGGCATCTGCAAGCGTTCCTTGAGGGCCGCCTCGATTTCGAAGCACCTTGGCGCCGAAATGTCCTCCAGGTTGATCCCGCCAAAAGATGGAGAGATCATTTTCACGATTTCGACGATCTTGGCCGGATCACGCTCCGCCAGACAGATCGGGAACGCCTCAACCCCGGCCAGCGATTGAAACAGAACGGCCTTGCCCTCCATCACCGGGAGGGCTGCCTGCGGACCGATATCGCCCAACCCGAGGACCGCACTACCGTCGGTGACGATGGCGACCAGATTGTCTTTGACTGTCAAATCATAGACGCTGAGCGGGTTCTCTTGAATTTCAATACCTGGCGCCAATGCGGCGGGCGGAAGGTAAAGCAGGTTGAGGATGTGATGGTCTTTGATGGGGATCTTGCTGCGAATCTCGAGAACGCCGTGATGCCTGCGGCGCAGATCGAGCGCTTCCTCCCGCTTGGTTGTCGGCCGTTTGTGCGGCATGGTCCAGCTGTGCAGCTTCCCCTCGTAGACGAACCGCCGCAGATCCTCGGCGACGCTGTCGGGGTCGACGATTTTACCTGCTTCGCCAGTCTCAATCGCGGCTCGCACGACAGCAGCGGCGATGGCTGGGGCCACCTGGTAATCGAAGATGCGCGGGACGATATTGTCAGCATGCAGCTCCGACGCAGGCACCATTCCGGCCAGCGCTTCGGCGGCGTAGACCAGCGTGCGCAACCGAATATTGCGGGCACGTGAATCGAGCAATCCGCGGAAGACACCGGGGAAGACGAGCGCGATATCCATCATGTTCGGGAAATCGGAGCGTCCCGTGGCGACGACCTTCGCACCAGCGGCACGCGTGTCGGCCGGTGAAACCTCCGGCGTCGGCACAGCCAGCGAGAAAACGATCGGATCCTTGGCCATGGTCGCGATCATGTCGCCGGTGACGATATCGCCGGTCGAGACGCCAATGTAGACATCCGCTCCGCGCAGCATGTCGGCCAGACTGCCTTTGCGCTCCTCCGGATTGGTCTCTTTGGCCAGGTAGACCTTGGCCCAGTTCATCCGCTCCGGACGATACGGGTAGATCGCCCCCGCACGATCGCAGACCACGATGTCCCGCACGCCGACGCGATGAAGGAGACGTGCCACGCCGATGCCGGAGACTCCAGCGCCAGAGATGACGACGCGGATCTCGTCCATGCGTTTGTCGACCACCTTCAGCGCATTGATCAGCGCACCCAGCACAAGAATGGCGGTGCCGTGGTGTTGATTGCTGAAGACGGGAATGCTGGCCCCTTTTTCGAGATGGTCGGCGATGGTGAAGC
This sequence comes from uncultured Chloroflexia bacterium, assembly GCA_963815715.1. Lineage (GTDB taxonomy): Bacteria > Chloroflexota > Chloroflexia > Thermomicrobiales > Thermomicrobiaceae > CALAGB01. The sequence continues at coordinate 15,122 of CAWFHU010000010.1, forward strand.
TGTTGGGCGCCGAGATACTGTCCAGGCAGATGGCGCCGAAGGTCGGCGTCAACGCCAGTGCGGCCTCGACGATTTTGAACGGGTCCCGCTCGGCCATACAAATCGGGAACGCATCGATTCCGGCGAAGGTTTTGAAGAGCACGCTGCGAGCTTCGAGGATCGGGAGCGCCGCCTCGGGGGGTCCTTCGTTGATCCCGAACATCTCCGAGCCGTCGGTGATGACCGCCACCGTGTTCCCGCGGGAAGTGAGTTCGAACGACTCGAGCGGATCGCGGTTGATCTCCAGACAAGCCTCGGCGACACCAGGGGTGTAGACCAGGGCCAGCATTGACCGGTCACGAATCGGGACCTTACTCGCAACGCCAATAAGTCCCCGGAAACGGCGCCGGTAATCGAGCGCCTCTTTCTGTTGGTCAATGAGATACACCGATTTGTCCAATATCGCTAGAGAACATCCGCCAAATCGCGCCGTTGTTCAGCGGCACCACCGATCGATTGTACACGTGTTGTCGGAGGGGCACAATCAGCCAGATTGCCCCTTTGGCGCGGTTCCGAGCCACGATTCGCGCAGGTCTCGACGCAGCAGTTTCCCGGCGGCGTTGCGCGGTAGCGGCCCCGAAAAGCGGATTTCCCGTGGCACTTTGTAGCCCGCCAGGCGCTCTCGGCAGAACGCTTGCAGTTCGTCTTCGGTCCACGCCACTGCCTGGCTGCCAGATGGACACTGGCGACTACCGCCTGGCCCCAGGCGTCGTCCGGGATACCGATCACGCCCGCCTCGACGACCGCCGGATGCGCCAGCAGCACCGCTTCCACTTCGGCCGGATAAACGTTTTCGCCGCCACTGACGATCAGGTCGGTACGTCGATCCAGGACGTAGAGGTAGCCATCAGCGTCCAGATAGCCGAGGTCGCCGGTATGCAGCCAGCCGTCCTGGATCGCCTCAGCCGTCGCCTCCGGCCGACCGGCGTAACCAGCGGTGACGACCGGTCCGCGCACTTGAATCTCGCCTGCCTCACCAGCCGGGACGTCGCCACCACCAATGCGCAGCTCATTGGGGTAGAGGGGCTTGCCGGCTGAACCGAGCCGGGCCAGGGCATCTTCGGGCGCCAGCGTGGCGACCTGTGAGCCGACCTCAGTCAGGCCATACGTCTGCACAACGGGAATGCCGAGTGAAGCGCACTCTTCAAGCAGGGGTCTCGGCGCGGGACCGCCACCCAGCAGCGCGCAGCGGAAGGTGGACGGATAGGGCTGGTCATCATGCGCCGACAACATGCGCTGGAGCATCGTTGCCACTACCGAGACGATGGTGATGCCGTCCTCGTCGATGGCTCGATTGACCGCGTGCTCATCAAACGAGGGATGGACCACGGCCGTGATGCCGTAGATGACCGAACGGAGCAGGATGGCCATGCCTCCCACGTGGAAGAGGGGCATGCAGGCCAGCCAGCGATCCTCTTGCGTCATGCCAAGGTTGAGGGCCGAGCCGATGGCGTTCCACCAGTGATTAGCGTAGGTCAGCATGGCCCCTTTCGGACGGCCAGTCGTGCCGGAGGTGTAGACGATGCTGTGGACGGCGGACGGGTCGATCAAGTCCCGCAGATCGATCTCGGACTCAGGAACGTCGTCAAGACAGGCGATGTTGTCCACGGCACCGTCGACCGAGACGATCGAAACATCGTGTCCGCCACGCTCGCGCGCCTCGATGGCGTATGGCGCGGTCTGAGAATCGACCAACAGCAACTTGGCGCCGCTGTCTTCAAGCTGCCAGGCGATCTCGTCTGGACGCAGACGAATGTTGAGCGGCACGAGCGTCGAGCCGACACGACTCATGGCGTGGACGATGAAGGGGACGTGCTCGCTGTTGTGCAGCAGCGTGGCGACCAGGCTGCCGGGTCCGACGCCGAGCGTGGCCAGCTTGCGTGCCGTTTTTCGGACCTCGGCGTCCAATTCGGCATAGGTCCATTGCTGATCGCCACACATCAACGCCCGCCGGTTCGGCGTCACCGACGCACGGTGCGCCAGCCAATCGGGCATTCTTGACAACTCCAGAAGATCTCCCACATCACCTCACAGATATCGAATGGATCCTCGTCTGTACGGGCGTGACCCGCAGCAGCACACCGCGTCGCGAACTCCGCCGCGATTCCATGCGTTACCTGCTCGTAGGGGCGAAGCTTGCCTTCGCCCGAAACACGATTGGCCGACCAATACCCTCGGAGACGATACGTGTTGATCGGTCAACAACCGGCGGCTGTCGATTCGGAAGGACTTCGCGTTGACGCGGGCGAAGGCAAGCTTCGCCCCTACGGATGCCGCCTGGAAAACTGCATCGTTTCGCCAGGGATGACCACGCCCGACGGGACCTGGGCGATGCATGCGTCGCTACCATCCTTCATTGTAGAGGATCAGCGCTGGGCGGAAAGCTCGGCTGCGTTCGATGCCCAATACGCGCACTGCTGCATGCTGGGCAGGTCCGAGGGGAAGAAATAGATCAACCGGAAACGGGAATCCCGCACCAGGTGCTCGGCCGACAGACGGAACTGCATCTCGCCCACTTCAGGGACGTTCAAGCGCACCGGCACCAGGGCTCGCGCCGAGCTGACCGGAGCCGTCTCCTGCTCGATCCGATCCCAGATCTCACTGAAACGCGGCAGGGACAGCAGTCGTTCCAGTAGCTCCGGGTACCAAGATTCGCCGCGAAACGGCTCCATTTCGGAGCGGAAGGCGCGAATCAGGGCTGGCAGAAAGACCTCCGGCTCTGCCACCAGATGCGACAGTGGCGAGCTACGGTCGAACCAGGCCTCGAGGATCGATCGGCCGCTCAGCTCCTCCAACTGTGGGTCGATGCGCTGCAGGCCGAGCATGCGCGGCACCTGAGCGTTCCATGCGATCAGCCGATGCAGGCAATCAAGTGCATAGGCTGGGAAGGGCGCCTCATCCAGCTCTGGCTGACAGAAGGCGCGCGCCCATGCGGTCTCAGCAGTGTCCGGGGGAGGAGTCGAGAGGGTGTAGCCGAACTGCTCAAGCACTTCGCGCCGCTCGCTGTAGCGGGCGCCGATCGCGGCAAGTATCCGCTCCAGCATGAGGCGGCCAGGTTGAGCCACGCGGCCCGACTCGATCCGCTGCAGATAGCCGCTGCCCAAATCAGCTTCGGCCTCCACCCAGAGCTGCGTCTTGCCCGCCGCTTCGCGCAACGCTCGCAGACGCGCGCCGCCGATCGAGTTTGCTCCTTGGTTCTCCGCTGATCCCATTCGCCGCCAGATTTCGACTTCGATGACGATGACTTCGCCGGGAACGGTCCCTAGCATAGCAAACAGGTAGCCAATTTCAGGCTATCCGAGTGTGGAGCACGCAGCGTGAACGTCACGACCGGTACCGACATGACGTCCAGGGAGCACGGTGACGAGTCATCGACTCGCTCGCAGTTCTGGCGTGGGTTCCTGGCGTTGATGCCCCTCTGGACTGGCGCGATCCCGGTAGGCGTGGCTTACGCGGTCGCCGCGCGAGACGCCGGTCTCAGCCCGCTTCAAACGCAGCTGATGAGCCTGACGGTCTTCTCGGCCGCTGCGCAGTTCAGCGCCGTCTCCCTCTTCTCGCACGGCACGCCGATCGTCGTGATGGTCGTCACCGCTATGACGCTGAATCTCCAACTCTTCCTCTTTGGGCTGACGGCCGCCCGTGAGTCGCATCCGTCGATGCGCCGTCGACTCCTCTCCGCTTATTTCCTGACTGACGGCGCGTTCGCCATCGCGGTAGCAGGCGGACGGGTCCGCATGCCGGTGCTGCTCGGCGCCGGGGTCAGCATGTTCACCGCCTGGAATGCCGGGACGTTGATCGGCGCGGCGGCTGGCGCCATCCTGCCTGACCTTAGCCGCGTCGGCGTCGACTTCGTAGCACCTCTCACCTTCCTGGCGGTACTGGTGCCATTGCTCCGCTCGAAACCCGCGCTACTAACACTGCTGGTCGCGGCGGCGGCGACGCTGATCCTGACGCGTGTGACGACGACCGGCGTGGCCGTTCTCGGCGCGGGACTGATCGGCAGCGTGGCGGGATCCTGGTCGGCCGGATATCTCGAGCGGCGCCAACCGCGTCACGCTGTTTCGCCTGCTGACGGAGTCGACCGATGACGGCCGTCTGGGCCATCCTCGGTATGGCCGTCGCGCTCTACCTGCTGCGCATCAGCGGCTTCATGCTGGCGGACGTCGACGTGCCGGAGGTCTGGACTCGCTCTCTCCGCTACGTGCCGATCGCGACGTTGACCGCGCTGATCGTCTCGAGCATCGCCGCCAGGCCGGACGAAGCTCTGGTGAGGGTGCTGGCGGCTGTCGGAGCCGCGGCGGTGGTGTGGCGCACGAAGCGCATGTGGCTGTGCATCATTGCCGGGATGGGCTTCTACTGGCTATTGCAGCTGATTTAAGCGTTCATGCCACATATTCGAGGAGGAGAAGTGAGACTGAGTCCACGCCGAACGAGGTGACGATCCGCACTGACCTGCGAGCGGGTGACCTCGGCTGGGTGGTCTATCGACACGGCGTGCTCTACAAGCAGGAGTACGACTGGAACGTGCAATTCGAGGCGCTGGTGGCGAGTATCGTCGCTGGGTTCGGCGAGCAGCACGACCCCGCATGCGAGCGTTGCTGGTTCGCCGAGATCGACGGACGCATCGTTGGGACCGTCTTCCTGGTGCGCAATTCGGAGACGGTGGGACAGCTGCGTCTGATGCTGGTCGAGCCGGAAGCACGCGGCCACGGGATCGGCACGCGATTGATTCAGGAATGCCTGGAATTCGCGCGCCAGGCTGGCTACGCGACCGTCAAGCTGTGGACCAACAGCGTGCTGGTGGATGCGCGTCGACTCTACGAGAAAGCCGGCTTCCGGCTGGTGGAGTCAGAGGCGTATCAGGCCTTCGGCCACGATCTGGTGTCAGAGTTCTGGGAGATCGAGCTGTAGGGGGACGGACCCTGACCGTAGTGGCGGGCGTCCCTGCCCGCCTTCTTCACATGTTCGCCAACGCTGTTCGAAGAGGATCGAAATGTGAACTCGTGCTGACCGAGAGGCACGTACCCACTCGACAAAGGCGGGCAGGGACGCCCGCCTCTACGTTGCTTGGTCGGCGGTGTCGAAGGCGGCCACAGGTGCCGCCTCTACGTTCTGCTCGACGCCCTGAACCACTTCACAGAATTAACGATCGTCCGAGAGCTTCCGCATCCACCGTCACACCCAGCCCTGGCTTCACGGGCAACGCCATGCGACCATTCGCAACGTCGAGCCGCTCCAGGATGAGGTCGTCCTCAAGCAGATCGAGCGTGGCAAGCCCGCAGGCGAGGGAGCCGTGCGGAAGCGTTGCCGCGAGATGCAACGTCGCCGCCACGCCGATGCCGCACTCGAGCGATGATGTGACGATGCAGCGCAGTCCAGCCGTTTCGGCGAGCTCGATGATCTGTCGTGCCGCACGCAAGCCTCCGCAAACCATCGGCTTGATCACCACAACGTCAGCCGCTCGTGTCTCGATCACCCTACGCGCGGATTCGACGCTGGTTGCTGCTTCGTCGGCCGCGATGGGAATCGAGACCGCTCGCCGAACTTCAGCCAGCCCGGCAAGATTCTCAGGCGCCACCGGCTGCTCGAAGAGCTCAATGTCGAATTGAGCCAGCGCGTCGATCACCTCGATCGCCTGGGCTACGGTCCAGGCGCCGTTGGCGTCGAGCCGCAGTCGCGGGTCAGAACCAATCGCTTCTCGCACAGCCGCGACCCGCGCCACCTCAGCTGCTGTCGAAGCGCTGATCCCGACCTTCAGCTTGACGGTTCGGAAGCCGCTCTCGATGGCGTGTCTGGCTGCCTGCACTGCCATCGCATCATCGGCCTGGCCGATGGTGGCGTTGACCGCGACCGAGTCGGACGAACGTTTCGCCAGGAGATCGGCCAACCGCATGCCGCGACGGTGACCCGCCAAATCGAGCAATGCGGTCTCGAGCGCGAAACGGACAGCGGAGTTGTCTGCTCTATTGGACAGAAGCGAGGCGAGACGACGTTCAGCGTCATCAGCATTGAGACCGATAAGGTCGGGCGAGACCGATTGAAGCAGCCGTTCGGTGTGCTCGACATCGCCGCCACCGAACTCGGCCAATGGCGCTGCTTCGCCCAGTCCGACGAGGCCGTCATCATCGACGATCTTCAAGATCAGCCCATCCCGATGGGTCGTCTGTCCGTGCGCCGTCAGAAACGGCGTCACAAACGGTACTCGATAGCGCAGCCACGTGAGGGAGCGAATGTTCACAGCAAGAGGCCCAGGGCCAGGAGTGCGCCAAAGAGGAGGTGCAGTTGCCCGGTCATCTTCAGCACTCGGTTAAGTGGACGACCGGACAGCCCACCGAGGACTGGATCGACCAGCCGCGCCGAGAGCGGCAGCGTCAGCCAGGCAAGCAGCACGAAGAGCGTAGATCCGCCGAAGTACCAGAGACACGGCACGATGACGTACGCGGCCATCGAGAAGATGGCGTATTGAAACCGCACGACCCGCGCTCCGAGGAGGACGGCTAGCGTGTGCTTGCCGGCCACTTTATCGGTCTCGACGTCTCGCAAGTTGTTGATCACCAGGATGTTGGTCACCAGCAGGCCGACCGGAATCGACGCCAGCAATGCCAGCAACGTGACGTGCCCGGACTGCAGATAGGCGCTACCGATCACGGCGACAAGTCCGAAGAAGATGAAGACGAAGAGATCGCCGAGTCCGTGATAGCCGAGTGGCCACGGTCCGCCGGTGTAGGCCATACCGCACAGAATCGAGAGGAGACCGATGACGACGATGGGCCAGCCACCGATGTAGACCAGATACAGCCCCGCCAGGAGCGCCAATCCGAAGGTGACGGCGATGCCCCGCTTGAGATCGGCGGAGGTGATCAGCCCGCTCTGAGTGACGCGGGTCGGGCCGAGCCGCTCGGCCGTGTCCGCTCCTTTATGAAAGTCGGACAGATCGTTGGCGAAGTTGGTGCCGATCTGGATGAGCAGAGACGCAATCAGCGCCACCACGAAGACCGCCGGTTTGAAGGATGACTCCGACACCCCAACCGCCGTCCCGACCAGCACCGGCACGACCGCGGCCGGGAGAGTCGGAGGACGACTAGCCAGAAACCAGACGCGCCGCCTGCTGGGCGCGGCCATCACGCCGCCCTCTTCCATGCGCCCCCTTTGTTGAGAGATGTACGGGCGACGCATGCGTCGCCCGCTCGCCTCAAGGCATACCGTAGTCAGTGGAGGCAACGCGAGTCGCCCCGCCGCGCGCTAACTCTACGGGAATTTGGGGAACTTGGAAAAGTCGGGCGTTCGCTTCTCCAGGAACGCGTTCTTGCCTTCTTTAGCCTCGTCGGTCAGGTAATACAGAAGCGTGGCGTCACCGGCCAATTGCTGGATACCGGCCAAACCATCGGTATCGGCGTTGAAGGAGGCCTTCAGGAAGCGGAGCGCGGTCGGGCTCTTCAGCAGCATCTCGCGCGACCACTGCATGGCCTCGTCTTCGAGCTTGTCAAGGGGCACGACAGTGTTGACCAGACCCATCTCCAGCGCTTGCTGGGCCGAGTACTGACGGCAGAGAAACCAGATCTCACGCGCCTTCTTGTGTCCGACGATGCGGGCCAAGAGCGTCGCGCCGTAGCCACCGTCGAAGCTGCCGACTTTAGGCCCGGTCTGGCCGAAGATGGCGTTGTCGGAGGCGATCGATAAGTCGCAGATGACGTGCAGCACGTGACCGCCGCCGATGGCGTAGCCGTTCACCACCGCGATGACCGGCTTCGGCAGCGTGCGGATTTGGCGCTGCAGGTCCAACACATTCAGACGCGGCACCTGATCTTCACCGGCGTAGCCGCCATCGGTGCGCACGCTCTGGTCGCCGCCGGAGCAGAAGGCCTTGTCCCCTTCGCCGGTCAGCCAGACCACACCGATCTCGTTCCGCTCGCGCGCGTCGGCGAAGGCATCCATCATCTCGAAGACCGTCTTGGGGCGGAACGCGTTGCGCACTTCCGGCCGGTTGATGGTGATCTTGGCGACGCCTTCACCCTCCGACTGCTCGTAGCGGATATCGGTGTAGTCCCGCAGCTTGATCCACTTGACGCTCATGAAACCTCCCTGTTGATTGGGCGCCGCACCCTCTCGAACGGCAGCCCGAATGTAGAGGCGGGACCTGTGCCCGCCTTTGTCGAGCGATTCAGAGCCATTCCATTCGGCAACCATTGTCGAGAATGGCCCTGACGAATCGCGTTGCGGGCGGACATGAAGGCGGGCACAGGTCCCGCCTCTACGTTTGATTTTGAGAATCCCGGCGCGAGTCCGGGCAACACGTTTGGCTGTAGGCCGCACCAGGACGTTCTTGTCACGCCAGCGCCACGCGCCGGAACAGGTCCGGGTAATCGAGCACGAAACCCGCCCCATCAACCTTCAGCTCGGTTTGATAGCCGGTCCCAAGACCCTCGTAGCGATAGCGTGCGCCGTCCGACCGCTGCTCCAGGCAGGTATAGCGCTGCTGCACGGCCTCGACGGTGAGCTCCGGCACGTGGATGTAGGCAACGTCGATGACCCGCGCGTCGCCCGGCTGCAACCCGAGTCGACGGATCGGCAAGGTGTTGGTGAAGGCGGTCGCGGTCAGAGTCGATGTCGATGCAGCCACGCAGATTGGTCAGCGGCAGACCGTCAGCGTCCGACCAGTTGCCGTCGCCATCGGAGCGCAAGGCTGAGTCGCCGCTGCTCCGGATCCCACACTCGACGTCCGCTTCACACACCCGCCAGGCGGAATCGAGCTGCACACGGTAGCGCATGCGCACCGGGCGACCTTCGAAGACGCGCAAGAGAAAGCTGTCGGCGGTCACGGCGTTGGCGTCCTCGACCACGCGCAGGTGCTCGATGCCGGGTTCGTCCCATGGTTGCCAAATGATGTCGTAATCCATCAGCGAGTCTCCTCCGGCACCTGGTCGGGATCGGACGGAAGTCGCGCGAAGATAAGCGTGTCTCGCAGTTCGCCGGAATTGTCGAGTTCGTTATCGCGCAGACGGCCCTCGAGCCGAAAGCCGCAGCGTTCGGCAACGCGTGCGCTACGCTCGTTGCGCGCATCGCAGCGGATCTCGAGGCGGTTGGCTCCCAGTTCCTCGAATGCGAATCGCGTGATGCCGCGCACCGCCTCAGAGATATAGCCTTTACCTTCGAAGCGTTTGCGGCACCAGTAGCCGATCTCCATCTTCGGCACGCTCCAGTCAATTCTGACGAGCCCGCTGGCGCCAACCAACGTCTCGCCATCCTTGAGCCACAGGAGCATCGGGAATTCAGTGCGGGCGAGATAATTCACGGCGCTGCGTCGGGCATAAGCCTCAAGCGATTCGACCGACTGCTCCGGAATCGCCCAGCCCATCCACTTGCGCAACTCATCGAGCGTTTCCAGCACGGCCTCGTAGATGGTCGGACCGTCGCCCGCCCTTGGGGCGCGGACCAACAATCGCTCGATCTCGAAGTGATCCGGAACGTCGAGGAGCAAGGGATTGGTCGTCAATGGACCACCTGACTCGTGATCCAGTGCGTCACGACGCGGTCGAACGATTCCGGCGCTTCCAAATGAACGGCATGTCCGACGTTCGGCACCATGTTCAAACTGGCGTTCGGCATCAATTCGGCCATCTCACGCCCCTGCTGCACGTACTTCTCGTCCAGCTCACCCACGACGAGCAGCGTTGGCATAGTAAAGGTTTCGAGATGCTCCCAGACCGGCTGCATGGCACCCGCTCCCATGCCACGTAGGCTGTTGGCCAATCCCACCGGGTTGTTGCTCAACCGTTGCGCGCGATGCCGTTGCCAGACATCCGGCGGCAGACCGCGCTGACTGGCGAAGAGAGGCAGCCTTTCCCAGTAGTCGATGAAGGCTTCCAGCCCATCCCGCTCGATCGACTTGGCCAGCGCTTCGTCCGACTTCACACGCACCGCGCGTTCGGCCTCTCCCGAAATGCCGGGCGAGGCACTCTCCAAAATCAGCGCGCTTATGCGCTCGGGCGCGGCCAGCGCCAAATGCAAAGCGGCCCGTCCGCCCATCGAGTAGCCGAGGACAGCAGTCTGCTCGATCTCAAGCTGGTCGAAGAGCGCCAACAGATCCTCGACACAGCACTCCATGCCGTAGCGCTGCGGATCGTGCGGCGATTCAGTCTGGCCGTGGCCGATCAGGTCAACGGTGTAGCAGGTGAAGTGCTCGCCAATGACGCGGGTGTGCTCGGTCAAGTTCGCAGCGCTGCCGGTGAAGCCGTGCAGGAGGAGCAAGGGCGGTCCCGAGCCCATCCGCTCAACGTTGATCTTCAGTCCGTTTATGTCAAACACGGGCATCGACGAACTCGCCCGCCAACGCCTTCGAGACCGCCCGCCACACGTCGCGATGCAGCGCCACATTGCCGGCTCGCTCGGTCCGCACCTCGATGATCTTGAGGCCCGGCGCGTCTCAGCGCATCCGACACCGACTGCCGGAAGTCGTCCCAGCCCTCCATCAGATGATAGCTGGCGCCATACATCTCGGCGGCCGGACGGAAATCGAGTCCGTGGGGCGTGCCGAAGAGGTCTTCGAAGTGCTCGCCGTGTGTGGCCTGTGGCAGGAAGGAGAAGATGCCGCCGCCGTCGTTGTTGATCAGGATGATGGTGGCGTTCAGGCCGTGCAGCTTGGCGGCCAGCAGCCCGTTCATGTCGTGATAGAAGGCGATGTCGCCGATGGTCAAGACCAGCGGACCCTCGCTCACCGTGCTGGCGCCGAGCGCGCTGGAGATGACGCCGTCGATGCCGTTGGCGCCCCGATTCGAGAGGAAGGTCAGCCGCCGCTCGTTGCCCGGAAAGAAGGTGTCGAGGTCCCGCACCGGCATGCTGCTGCTGGCCCAGAGCGTGGCGCCGTCCGGCAATAGATTGCCCAATTCGGCGAAGACGCGCCCTTCGAACGGTTCTTGCACGTCGCCCACCACCTCCGTGATGGCCTGACGTGTGACGTCGTCGATCCGCTTCCACGTCTCGAGCCAGGCGCGGCCACGAGGTTTACCCGCGACGCGCTTCACTAATCCCTCGCAGGTGCGGCGCGGATCGGCGTTGACCATGCGTGACGCCAGCAGCATGGGGTCTTCCCAGCCCTCGCCGATCACCACGTGCTTCGCGTCCGGGAAACGCTGCAGGAAGAGAAGGACGGGCTTTGAGGTCGGCATAGCCCCAAAGCGCAGCACGACGTCCGGTTTGAGATGCTCGCCGATGAGGTCGAGCCAGGAGGAGACGATGCGATTGTTGTCGGCTGTAGGGGAGGACCTTGTGTCCTCCCGCGCGTCGGGCGCCTGCGAACCACGGGAGGACACAAGGTCCTCCCCTACAGATTTGGAGCCTGTCACCGTGGGCAAATCGCGCAAGAAGGCGTCGTAGCTGTCGATCACGGCGTCCCGATCGTGCGGTCCGCAGCGGACGAGCGAAAGCGGATCGGCCAGCAACGGAAAACCGAGCGCGCTGGCCAATCGCGCCACCGGCTCGGCCAGTGCTGGGATCGAACTGCGGGCCACAGACGATCAGTCCACGTTCGAATCGGCTCAGATCGGCAGCCAGCGCGTCGAGCGCCGCATCGTCCAGCACCTTTGGCGCGTTGTCGACCTCAACATACGGCGCATCGTCCTCTCGCCCGCTCCAGGCCGCATCGAGCTCAGGGATCTCATCCGGCGGCAGCGGGATCAGCGGCTCGCGGAACGGGAAAGTTGAGATGGACCGGACCGGCTGGCTCGGCTCTGGCGGTCGCCGCCGCCCGACCGGCGATGGTTCGCGCATAGCGCAGCAGATCGGGCGTCACTTCGGGTGTCGCCACCTCCACGGACCACTTAGGATACGCGCCATACAGGCGGATCTGGTCGATGGTCTGCGGCGCTCCGACGTCACGCAACTCCGGCGGGCGATCGGCCGTGAGGACGATCAACGGCACGCGACCCAGTCGCGCCTCGACCACGGCCGGGTAGAAATTGGCGGTCGCGGTGCCCGATGAACATAGGATGGCGACCGGCTCACGGCTGGCCTTGGCCATGCCGAGCGCGAAGAAGGAGTTGGAACGCTCATCCAGGTTGAGCCAAACCTTGATGCCTGGATGCCGCGCGATCATCAATGCCAGCGGCGTCGACCGCGATCCGGGCGCAATGCAGACGTTGCGCACGCCGGAGCGAGCCAGCTCGTCGACGAAGGCGCCGACGAAGGCGAAGGTTACCTGCTCGTGCTTCAACGCAGCTCTCCTCCCAACGCGCTCAGCATCGGGCGGAATTTGAGCCAGGATTCGTCGTATTCGCGTGAAGGATCGGAGTCCCCCATGATGCCGCACCCGGCGAAGAGGTAGGCGTTCGAGCCATCGACCAAACCGGAGCGAAGCGCCACGGCGAACTCGCCGCCGCCGTCCGGACCGACCCAGCCAATCGGCGAGGCGTACCAGCCACGATCCATCCCCTCATGCTCGCGGATGAACTCCAGCGCCGTCTCACGCGGATAGCCGCCGACGGCCGGAGTCGGATGCAGCCGCTCCACCGCGTCCAGGATGCAGACCCCCTCGCGCAGCCGGGCTGAAATCGGCGTGTAGAGGTGATGGACGTTCGAGACGCTAAGCAGCACTGGTTCGTCGGGCGCGATCAACTGCTCGCACAGATCGTCCAGACCTTCACGCAGCGCCCGCACCACGATGGCGTGCTCTTCCCGATCCTTGGCGCTGGACAACAGCGCCTCGACCCAGATCGCGGTCTTCTTCCGCAGTCGCTCCGCGCCGCTCGGACCCAGCCAGGCAGGCCGCCTCCAGACCGCCGTCCTCTACGTGCACCAATCGCTCGGGAGTGGCGCCCAGGAAGGTCTTGTCGCCGTGTCCGAAGGCGAAGACGTAGCACGTTGGATACGCTTCGGCCAGCCGCTTGAGCGCCGAAGGCACGTCGAACGGCGTATCTGACTGGAGTCGAACTTCGCGCGCCAGCACGATCTTCTCGGCCCGTCCGTCGCGAATGGATGTCGAGGCATCGGCCACCACCTGCTGCCATTCGGCGGCCGGTCGAGTTTCGCTCAAGCTGACAGCGTCGCCAGAAGTCATCTGCGACGAGTCGGAGCGCGCGGATTCCAGCAGCGCGATCCCGCTCGTCGATCAAGCGGCGCGCCTCGGCTGAAGCATCGCTGTCGGGCCAGACGACCGCGTTGAGTGTCAGGGAATGATCGTCGCCGTTCGAGGTAAAGAGCAGTCGAGGCAGGATGAGCCGAGCCGCGGGGAAGCCATTCCATTCAGCGGTTGAGGCGCGTTGTGGGTCGAAGGAGAAAGCGCCCAACAGCACCGGTCCGGTTCCACAACTATCAACCTCCGAGCTCTCGACGATGGCGCTCTCGAGCAACGCGCGACGGGCCTGCCGTGTCGACTCGAAGCGTTCCAGGTCACCCGCCTCGATACCCTGCGCCACCCCAAGGCCAACCAGCGCGAACCGTCGACTCGGCTGGGACCAGAGGCTGCGCTCGATGCTGGCCGCCGCGGCGGAGTAAACCGCTAACGGGTCCAGAAAAGGAATAGGCATGGTTATGCTGGCGAGTATCGGCCGCTTTTCGCGGCGAGCCTTGTCCTGTGCACGCTCGAACGCGTACATCAGACGATCGATCCCGATCGCCTCATCGACATGCATGATCATCGCTCCACTCCGGTTCCGGTTTTGTCGGTCGCGCCGACGCTGCGGCGCAGCAATGCGCGTAAGGTGGGCAGGCTCTCTTCCAACGGGGATGGATTCTCTTCGAGCACCCAGTTCAGGACGACCTCATTGATGGCGCCGAACCAGGCCATGGCCGCGATGCGCACGTCGATTGGTGGGATGGCGCCGGACGTGACGCCGTCTTCCAAGTGTCGCGCGATCATCTCGGAGAACTCGCGTCGGATCTCGAGCATCTTCTCGTTAAGCTCGCGACCGGCACCGACCGCATCGACCAGAAAGAGGCGCGTCAGGCGGCGGTGCGATCCAAACGTGCTCAACACCACCTCTAGCGCTACGTCGATGCGCGCCATCGGATCGCTCTCGGCCATGATGGCCGACTCGGCCCGCGTCATCAGGAGCGCGGCCATGCGATCGAGGAGCGCCACAAAGATGGTCTGTTTGTTGGGAAAGTGGAAGTAGAGGCCCCCTTTGGAGGTCTCGGACTCGGTCGCGATCTCGTCCATGGCGGCGTCCCGATAGCCGCGGCTGGAGAAGACGTCGAGCGCCGATTCCAGGATGCGCTCGCGCCGAACTTCGCTGCGTGTCTGCTCGTGTGCCATCACGACACCTCGTTCCTGAGAAAAACCGACCGACGCGTCGGTCGGTTCCATCTTAGCACCCGGTCGAGGTCTCGCAAAGTGCGCAGATGCACCTGGAGCTGTCGATATCTTCACACGTTCGTCCTGCTTCGAACGGTGTCGAGAAAGTGCGAGATTCTTCCGATTCAGTGCGTGGCGACGGCGTGGTAGGGTGTGACGTATCGATCGATGACATGCCGCTTGGGGTGAGTGTGTGGGTGAGGTCGCTGAAGTCACACCCGGATTCATGACGCGCTACCGAAACCTGCTGACGGCACCTGGAGTGCCTCGCATCGTCGCGGCCGGCACCGTCACGCGTCTACCGATGAGCATGCTCTCGCTGGCCGTGCCGCTGCTGGTGGTGGGACAGACTGGTTCCTACGTATCGGCTGGGCTCGTCGTCGCCTGCTTCACCATCGCGGCGGGCGTCTGCGCTCCTATCCGCGGCCGAGCCGTCGACCGCGTCGGGGCCTCACTCATCCTGTTCATCACCGGTTGGGGACAAGCGTGCGGTCTGGTCGCCATGGTCCTCTTTGCCCGCTCTACCTCCAACGTCGCCTGGGTCGCGGCGGCCGCCGTGCTGGCCGGCACGTTCGTACCGCCGGCTTCGCCCATCATGCGCGTCCTGTGGACCCGACAGGTTCGCCCGGATCTGCGGGACGTCGCCTTCGCCTTTGAATCGATCACTATCGACATCCTCTATATAACCGGCCCGATGCTGGTGGCCTTCTTGATTGCCGTCGCCCCAGTCGAGACGGCACTCGTCGCCGCCGCGGCATGTTCAGCGCTGGGGGCCACCTTCCTGGCGCTGGCTCCCGGCACCAGAGGTTGGCAGCCATCGCCTCGATCACCCCACTGGCTTGGTCCGCTTCGCTCCAGCAGTGTGCAGCGCCTGCTGCCGATCAGCTTCCTCATCCCAGGCTCGTTGACTGCCGTCGAGCTGGGCATTATCGCTTTCTCTAGCGCGCACGGGGCGAAAGCACTTTCCGGAGTCCTGATCGCCGCCATGTCGGTTGGGAGCATCGCCGGTGGCATCTACTGGGGCAGTCGGTCGCAACCAGGAACGCCACGCAGGCAGATGACCTTGCTTCTGCTGGCCATGGCGGGCGGGATGGCACTACTCACCGTCTCACGCAACGTGCTCCTTCTGGGGCTCCTCCTCGTGGTGGTGGGGCTGGCGCTGGCACCATCAATCACGGTCGAATACAGCCTTATGGCCGAAGTGGCACCACCGGATGAGATCACCGAGTCCTTCTCCTGGATGAACGCCCTCGGTCAGGCTGGCGCCGCGGCAGCGGTGGCACTGGCCGGGCTCGTCGTCACGCGCATGCATGACACCGGTGGCTTCGCGTTGGCGGCAATCCTCGCAGGGGCCGCGGCACTACTCTGCGCCCTCTTCGCGCCAGACCCCAGGCCACATACTGAGCAATAGGCTCAGGGCGTTTCAAACGCTGGAGTATCCTTCCCGACAATCGTTGCGTTGGGAACATCGGCGAATGAGAGAGGGAGCCGGGGATGAGCACAGCCGTGGTGATTGGGGGCGGGGCCGTCGGTCTGCTGTCGGCCTATGAGCTTCACCGTCGTGGAGTCGACGTCACGGTGATCGATAAGGGTGAGTTCGGCCGCGGCTGCTCCGAAGGAAACGCGGGCTGGGTGACGCCTTCCCTCTCCGATCCGGTTCCGGCACCCGGTCTGCTCGGCACCTCGCTCAAGTGGCTGCTGCGGAGCGACAGCCCCCTCTACATTCGTCCTTCGTCGATGCCGGGGATGGCTCCCTGGCTCTATCGCTTCTGGCGTCATTGCAATCAGGAGGATTTCATCCGCGGCATGACCGCCACCGCCCGCTTCTCGATGCCCACCATGCAGCTTTACGACAAGTTGGTCGAGAACGGCGTCAAGTTCGAGATGCACCAGACCGGGCTGTTGCTGGCGGCCATGAATCGTGGTTATCTCGATCATCTGGCCGAAGGGCTTGAGCTGATGCGTCAGTTTGGCTACGGCGAGCCTGTCGAGATTCGTGGGAGCGAACTGCACGACTTTGAACCCGCGCTGACTGACGAGGTCGTGGCCGGGCTGTGGGTGCGCGAAGAGCGACTGGTGCGACCCGAGACGTTAACCGCTGGCGTGGCGGAGTGGCTCACTGAGCGGGGCGTGACGCTCCTCTCTGGCATCGAAGTAACCGGCATCCGCTGTTCAGGCTCCGGCGTGAGTCACGTCGAGACTCGCGAGGGTCCGCTCGAATCCGACGCCGTGTTGATCGCGGCCGGTGCCTGGTCCGGTGAGGTAGCGAAACTGGCCGGAGTCAAGCTCCCGATGCAGGCCGGCAAGGGCTACAACGTCACGGTGCAAAACCCTGAGCTGAAGCTCAACCACGCCACCTACTTCTCGGAGGTACGCGTGGCCTGTAGTCCGTTCGACAACGCCCTGCGCGTCTCCGGCACGATGGAGCTCTCCGGCGTCAACACGCGCTTCGACCCGCGACGACTGGACGCCATCCGGCGCGGCGCGACCCGTTGTCTAGGCGCCTGGGATCGTGGCAGCGGCGAGACGAGTTGGGTGGGAATGCGCCCGATGCTGCCGGACGGTCTGCCAGCCATCGGCCGCGCGCCGGGCTTCGACAACCTGTTCATGGCCACCGGCCACGCCATGCTGGGCATCACGCTGGGGCCGGCGACAGCCGCTGCCATCGCTGGTGTCATGACCGGATCGAACGACGTCCCGGACCTGACCGCGTTCGATCCGGGCCGGTTCAGCTGAACGATTGACCGCGGCGTCGTACGTTCCTGCGCGGTCACGCGCCCAGGAGCCGACATGCGAAACGCTCGAGCACTCCATCGGTAGGCTGCGAATCGGACGCGTAGAAGACGTGACAGGCTCAGGACGAGCGAAAGTCGCGCGGCGCCGTTGGCGGCTCGGCGGTGATGGCGTCGTCGATGAGCAGCGGCAGACACGACATTCAGCGGGTGATTCTCGATTACGTACGAGCTGCGCGATCTCGTCCTCGCTGAGCCACCCGCAGCGTGC
This sequence comes from uncultured Chloroflexia bacterium, assembly GCA_963815715.1. GTDB lineage: Bacteria > Chloroflexota > Chloroflexia > Thermomicrobiales > Thermomicrobiaceae > CALAGB01. The sequence goes on from CAWFHU010000010.1 coordinate 32,451, forward strand.
CTTCGTCGCTATTCAGCACCAGCGGCTCCGAGAGAGCGCCGGTGAAGTAGAGCAGGAGCGTCAGCGGCGCGCCGGGGCGATTGTGCAGCAGGACGCGGCGTAGGCTGAGATCGGTGATCTGGTCGGCGTTCAGGCCGGTCTCTTCGTGGAACTCGCGCAGCGCCGACGCGTACACGTCGTCGAGCTCGTCGGATTCAACTCGTCCCCCAAGCCCGGTCCATTTCCCTGGAGCAAATCGCTTGCTTGCGGACCGTTTCAGCAGCAGATAGCGCTCGTCGCAGGCGAGCAGGATCATGCTGAAGCAGGCCAGGCCGTGATGAGTTGGCGAATCGGCTGGATCAGTTAAGCTCATGTGGCGAAACTCACCCCTCAGCACGGATGTCGGAGGCAGGCTCCATGCGGCGATTCCACGTAGGCACCCAGCATTATCGAGAATTGGTCACGCAGCGGCAAATCCTGGCCCGGTGACGCCCAGGTTGGCGCTTCTGACGAAGCAGCCGGAGCAGCTCCAATTGCAGATTGAGAGGGTCGAACCATGCAAGTCCCCGATTCACGAGCCCTCGAAGGATTGTTGGTGGCGGTCGCGCAGCAAATCGAGAAACAGGGCCTGACCGATCCTGAGGAGATCAGCGCCTATGTGGAGACGGTGGGTCAGGAGATCATTGAGGGCCGAGCCGCATTCGAATTCAAGCCCGAAACACGGCTAGAGAAAGCGCAGGCACTGATGTATCAGGCCTGGGCAGAGACGGACAAGAGAAAGCGCGTCCGCCTGGCGAAGAAGGCGCTCAAGATTTCGCCCGACTGCGCCGATGCCTACGTCCTGCTGGGAGAGGAGACGAGCAACGATCTCGAGCAGGCTCGTGAGCTCTTTCAGAAGGGAGTCGAAGCCGGCGAGCGCGCGCTTGGGCCCGAATTCTTCAGTGAGTACGAGGGCGAGTTCTGGGATATGTTCGAGGCCAGGCCATACATGCGCGCGCTCCAAGCGGTGGCAGAGTGCGAGGGCTATCTTGACAATCTGCCACGTGCCATCGAGCTCTACCGCAGGATTCTGACGCTGAACCGGAATGACAATCAAGGGGTTCGATATCTCCTGCTTGCCGCTTTACTCGAGGTCAATGACACTAACGGCGCGCGGATTCTCATGCGTCAGTACAGGGACGACCCGGCGGCGTCCTGGGCATATGGTCGTGCTCTGGTGACGTTTATCGAGCGTGGAAACTCGCCGCAATCGCGCGCTCAGCTACAGGAGGCCATCAAACGCAACCCGTACTTCGCCGCGTTCCTCACCGGAGATCTCGATGAACCCGTGGATATGCCCGAATATATGGAATTCGGACGCGAAAGCGAAGGCGCGGCCCTGTACTTCGAGCAAGGAGCCATCTGGTTGCAAAACCAGAAAGCGCTCGATTGGCTCGTCGACACGATGTTTGTCATGGGTCCACCGGACACGTGGGGCGACCCGAGATACGCCCAATTCCCACATCGTTCCGACTCATGACGTATGATTAACTGGTTAAGTCGTCCTTGACTCGCGGGCACGCATTGACGCAAGCCAGACCTCGTACGTACACTGGTTTCAAACCACTCCGCGTCGACGAAATTCCCGAAAGATCGTGAAAAGAGCTGGGCGCCGGTATGGAGAATCTCTACCCGTTTCAATCGAAGCCACCAACCGTCAAGCTGCTCCGGGATGAATCCGCAGCGCACCCCTTCGCGCTGACCGTCGCGGCCGCCTGGACCTGCTACGGCGCGCGACCGGCACGCGTCGAAAACGTGCTGAAGCTGATGGACGACGAGCAGGATGATCCGAGTGACGAGACGCGGCCGGTGCGCCGCGCGCGGGCGCAACGGCTTTATCGCGACCTGTTCGACGCCGGACACCACACGACCTTCCAGCACGCCAACTTCGTCTTCGCGCTCGACGGCGTCTCGCGGCTGGCGATCTGGTCCTTCTTCCACCACCACCCGCACTACAACTCGGAACAGGTCTCGCAGCGCTATCGCGAAGTCAGCGGCAAGACCATGGTCACGCCGGAACTACCGGAGCGGCTCCAGCCGATCTACGAGTCGGCCATCGAGCGTTCTCTGGCTGGCTATCGCCGCTTGCAGGAGCTGTTGACGCCCGACCTGACTGCTCGCTACAGCTCCGTCTTCCCAGCACGCGTCAAAGCCAAGGGGCCGGAAGCTGAAGAGCGCGTGCGCGCCGCCGTGCAGAAGAAGGCGCAGGAGGTGGCGCGCTACGTCCTGCCGCTGGCGACGCCCGCCCACATGTACCACACCATCAACGGACTGACGCTGTTGCGCTACTACGTTTTGGCCAACCAGCTCGACGTCCCTGGTGAGGTCCGCTATCTGGTCAACCAGATGGTCGACGAAGTGCTGCAGGTGGACCCCTTCTTCCTGGGCGCGCCCGACTATCCGCTGGATCTCGGCGTCCTGGGCGAACCGGATACGCTGGAATACGAAGCGCTCAGCCAACTGGGCGAGAACCTCAACCAGAACAATGACGAGCGTTTCTTTCGTCAGTTTGACGACGAGCTCAACGGGCTGGATTCGCGTCTGGTCGGCTACGAGCCGGACGCGGAAAGAACGCTGGCGAAAGCGGTGCGCACGGTCCTTGGGCAGACGATTGACGAGCTACCGGATCGTGCCGCGATCGCTCGCGTGCTCGATCCCGCGCAAAACCGCTATCTCGGCCATCACCTCTTCCTGGCCATGAACTCCAAACTGATGCAGACCATGAACCAGGTCCCGTTCACCTTCCAGAAGCGCATCAGCGGCGCCGAAGAGGCGCAGAACCAGCGCCATCGCGGCACCCTCTCATCAAGTCCCGTCCTGACGGCGCATCTGCGTGAAGAGCCCGACGTCATCGTGCCGTACGACGTGACGCGTGTGCCGGAGGCGCTGGAGGAGTACCACGCCACGGTGGCGGCGTTGTGGGAATCCAAGAATCGGCTCCTCGATGCCGGAGTGCCGGCCGAGAAGGTTCTCTACTTGCTGCCCAACAGCCACCACGTCCGCTTCTACGAGACCGGTACCTTGATGAGCTATTACTGGAAGTGGATCAAGCGGCTCTGCTTCGACGCCCAGCGCGAGATCTTCGAGACGGCCCGTCAGGAGACGGCCCAGGTCGCGGAGGCGCTGCCGGAGATCGGCCGTTACGTCAACCGACCACCCTGCGTGGTCCGTTCAGAAGCGGGACAGACTCCGCGCTGTCCCGAGGGGGAACGCTACTGCGGAGTGCCCGTCTGGCGCGAATACGACTTCGCGCAACTGGCACAGCGTCGGGTTTTGTAGCGGGTGACAGACAATTTGATTGTTCGGCTTACACACGGCATCGTTACTCGCGACTTGATTGTCAGAAACTGATGTAGGGCTGGTTGTCTCATGGTCTATCGCGTACCTCACAGTGCGAAAATAGCGGTCAAGTGGCATAATTTTGAGTAAGAATCAGTTCAGTAATGACGATTGAGTCGAGGTGTCGCATGATAAACCGATCTGCATCGAAGATTCACAGGCGGTCGACCTGCAAGCGACACGGCGGAATTTTCTTGAAGCGACAGTCTTTGCCGACGGGAGTTCGGAGACAAGTTCTTGTGGTCGGACGCCGACTGATCAATGAAAACCGCGAATTACTCGATCGTCTGGAAGCTTACGACCGTGGTGCGAGGCAAAGCGACTGAGACTGGGCTCGGGAAATCCAAATAAGACGACGTACCTAAGCGTGGAGGAAGTCATCATCCTCCACGCTGATATTTTGGGCGTCTCTCACGACAAGGCTCAACACTACGTGCAGAGCCGAGCGCGACTCGAATCTGCAATTGCCCGACCTGTGAATGCCGCCTCTTACACGGGGCCGATCTGATTCTTCAAGCAGCCACACTGCTATGGGGGCTGATTGAGAGCCATCCGTTCATCGACGGAAACAAGCGCGCCGCATGGATCGCAACGACTGACTTCCTAAGTATCAATGGATGGCGGATCTCGGGGTCCATCGACGAGCACTTTAAGCTCATTGTCAGGATCGCAGACCGACGTTTGAACGTTGACGAGGTGGACGCATGGTTGCGTCTCCACACTGAACCACTCTGATACAGCGTCCGCCCCTCAGAACGGCAGGCCCTTGCCGCCCTGGACACCCTTGAGGGCGCAGATCTCGCCGCCGTGATGCACCGCGTGCCAGACAACCACGCTCGACAGAAACGCTCCCAACGGCATGTCGTCCACGAATTTCACGATTCGATCGAGATCCGATGCGGTCAGATCCGCGAGCATCTCATCCGACTCGGCATAAACCTGCCCCGCATATTCCCGAAGAGCGTCGAAATCGACGTTCGAGATCGACGTGAGCCAGGGTTCCGGATCGCCACCCATGGGAAGCATCTCAATCCGCGCCTTTGACGACCAATCATCACGATCGAAGAGCGGCGCGCGATCGAGGATCCGGCCATTCATGAAGTAATCCTCGGCGAGAATCGTATGCGCGTAGATCGTAGCGATCGAATGGATGGTCGATCCGTCGCTCTGATGATGAAGCTGTTCGTTGGGCAGCCCGGCAACCGCTTGCTCGATGATGTCGTGTCCCTGCTTGAGCTCATTGCGAAGAATGGTGACGGCGTCCAATTCTGATCCCCTTTCTGCTGATCGTGAGCGAACATATGTTCTGCACGTACAGTAATGGAGTCGAGAAATATTGTCAAGGACCGTCCTGAGCGTCGACCGTCCGGTGACTCTGCTTGATTCCAATCGACAGGTTGCAATCGCGAGTCGACGTGCTATCCTCTGCCAATCCAGGGAATTCAACGCATTCGGCCAGGAGCATCCAGTGAAAGCCGTCGTTCGCTTTGCGCTTGTCATCGCTGGTGTAGTTACGACGTTGCTGGCGTTCGGATTCGCGTTTCAGTTGGCATGGGCCACTCGGCTGTGGGGTTGGCCTGACTCCCGACTCAGCTACATCTTCTTGGGATCCATCGCGGCGGCGATCGCGGCGCCAATCATCTGGGTCACAATATCGAATGAGCTTGGGGCCATCGTCGGAGGCGCATTGAACATCGCGACGATCTGCGCAACCGCCGGAATCTATCTGTTGCGGCTCTACATCAGTCGCAGCGAAGGGAAGCTGCTGGCTATCGCGATCGCGCTCGGAATCGTCTTCGCGCTATCGATCGCGCTCTTCGTTGCTTCACGGGGCACCCCAATCCAGGATCAGCGCTCCATTCCAGTTATAGTGCGATGCTCGTTCGGCTTCTTCGCCGTCATACTGATCGCCGCCTCGACTGCGCTCCTGCTGCGGACGGCACACGTCTTCCCCTGGCCGCTGCGCAACGACACCTCCGTGATGATCGGTTGTATCTTCCTGGGGAACGCGGTCTATTTCCTCTATGGTCTATCGGCCAAATACTGGGGTGCCGTGAAAGGCCAATTGATCGCGTTTCTTGCCTACGACCTGGTTCTGATCGGTCCGTTCTTGCGTCACTTCAACCACGTGCTCCCGGAACACCGCTTGAGTCTGACGATCTATGTGATCGTCTTAGTCGGTAGTGGGGCCCTGTCGATCTACTACCTCGTGATCGCGCCATCCACCCGTCTATGGAGTCCCGGAGAGCCGACGATCTCGACGGTCGATCAGGGCTCGATCTAGACAGCGAGACGGGTCCAGGACAATTCGCACCACAAACGTCATCCGGGGCCGCGACCTGCGGCGGCGCTGTCCGGCCGCACGGTGGCGCGATGCGACTATGCACGCTCCGGCACGACAATTGGTAACAAGTCTCCCGTGGACGCATCGCGGTTCCACACGCAGCGATTTTTCGCATCGTTCGAAGCGGACAAAGGTAATGACACGTATCTCAGCAGTGGAAAATCTCGTCGGCCGGTATGTTGGCAAGGTGACTGGGCCGGTCTTGCACCGGAGAAACGAGCGTCGTCTTCGCAATTGGGAGGACGAGTCGTATCCGGAATCGCGTCAGTCATCCTGGTGGAGCGCCGATTCCCGTTGGTATCCCGGTGGGACGCCGCCGCGACAGCACAATCACATCGTGCCGCTGATCGACGGAGACGAGTACTTCGCGGAACTTCGCGCGGCTATTGAGCAGGCACAGCACTACATCTTCATCATCGGATGGTTCCTCACCCCGTACATTCCGCTCGGCCGCCGCGATCCCGACGACATCGCAGAAAGCCGTCTACTAAAACTTCTCAGCGACGCGGCCAATCGCGTTCCCGTGCGCATCCTCCTCTGGAACGGGACGCCAATGTTCCTTCAGCCGACGACGCGCGTCGTGCGCTCGGTGCAAAAGATCATCGAGCAGGAGGGCAGTGGTGATCTCGTCTGCCGGTTGGATGCGTCCGCGCCCGCCACGCACTGCCATCACCAGAAGGCGGTGGTCGTCGATGGCCAGGTCGCCTTCGTAGGCGGTATGGATCTAACGACGTTTCAGGGTGATCGCTGGGACACCGGCGGACACGCATTGCGAGCGGGCGTCAATTGGCACGACGTGCAGGTTTGCGTGCGTGGCGAAGCCGTGGCCGACGTCGAGCACAACTTCCGCCAGCGCTGGGAAGCCAGCGTCAGCGACATCCCACTCCCTCACCTCGATCCGGTGGTTGACTCGTCCTGGAACATGCCCGCGCAGGTCGTGCGCACGATCCCTGAGGGCTACTACGACTCGATGCCGAGTGGGGAGTTCGGCATCTTCTACGCCTACCTCAACGCCATCCGTGAGGCGCGCCGTCTGGTCTATCTCGAGAACCAATATCTCTGGTCGCCGGAGGTCGTCGACGCACTGAAGACGCTCATTGTCCGGCCCCCTGATGAAGCGTTCCGCATCGTGATGGTCCTTCCGGCCCGGGCTTACAGCGGCAAATGGGACAACGATCATCACGTCAAGGAGCTGCAGGAGGCGGATCAGGGCCGCAACATCTTCTCGGCCTACGCGCCATACGCCTCCGGACCGTCGGCCGGAAGCGATGCATTCTCTTACCGGGCGGTCTACGTGCACGCAAAGGTTGGGATAATCGACGATGAGTGGTTCACCGTCGGTTCGGCAAACTTGAACGAGCGTGGATTCGTCACCGATAGCGAAATGAACGTGCTCGTGAACGATCCCGCCACCGCGCGCAGACTACGCATCCGCCTTTGGGCCGAGCATCTCGGTATGGAGCCCAAGGAGATCGAGTCGATGGACACGATCGAACTGATCGATCATGTCTGGCCGACGCAAGCGAAACGGAACCAGGAGATCTTCAAGCATGCCGATCGCCCTATGGTCGGCGCGGCCCACCCGTACCACATCGGTCGCATGCCCGGCTCCTGGATTCTGGAGGAGGCTGAACTCCTGACGCTCGAACATTGAGGAGCCGGAGCGATTGAGCGCGTGGTGACGTAGCGGCGGCACCTGTGGCCGCGGTTGAGCTGGGCGGCCCGTTTCCACGCAGACATCGAGCTGAGTCACCAAATACCCTGATCCCTCGCGAGCGGCGATGGCAGGATCGTTCTAATCGGCCGCCAAACACTGAGCGTGGCGAATGCTACTCATCACCCGGTGTTCGGTCAATGTCGCTGCACTTCCAACCGGTGGAGGAGCTGAGGCACCCAGTGCCTGTCGCGTGCTTTTGGTTTGCGGCCATGGGACGATTGGCGAAACCACCGACGCCCGGCAGCATGTATCCACTGACCTCGGCGTCCTCTTCGCTGTCCAGGGCAGCAATGAAATCAAGTACCGCTTGGGACTTGTCCCGTGGTATCGAGATGGTCGACAACCCACTGTCGTCCGCTGTGGCGCCCGGCGCCTTCTTCTCTTCAGTCATGTGATTCCTCCATAACCGTTACGAATCCCCGACAACCATGACGTTCCGTGCCGGAGTTCCAACATACCCGAGCGACACAATTAGGCCATGTACCCAGGAGCACGTCGACGTCAAGATTTCCGTTCGAGTCACAGTGTCAAACAACGTCCGCCGCTGTATCGCCAACGTGCAGCACGACGTTTCGCTTCTTGCGCTGCAGCCAGGCACGGGTCGCGACCATATGCGCCGGAATCTCCGATTGAATTCCATCGTCGCGAGCGTCGTCCAACGTCTCGGACAGTGGCACCGACTGGCTCCCCACGTTGAGGACGCGTGGTCGACGCGGCGCGGGGGTAAAGCCTCTCCCGACATCGGGAGCGCGTCCCCGTTCGATCTCACCACGTTCGAGCAGGTCGGCCATGGCCCGTGCCATAGGCAGCCCAGTCATCAACTCAATCCAATACCACTGCCCGTTGGGGTTGTTCTCCAGGAAGACGTAATCGCCGTCGGGCGTCTCCAGCAAATCGATGGCGCCGAATTGCAGCCCAAGCTCTCGCAACACCTTCCGACAAGCCAGCGCCACGGGCTCCGGCAGCGTGATCGGTACGTGTGGCAGATCCATGATGTCGACTTCACGAAAGTCGATCCGCGCTTCCGCCATGGACATTGACTCGATACCGACTGCGAATAGCTCGTCTCCAATGATGGTGACACGAATGTCGCGTGCTTTGGGAATCAACGACTGCAGAAACGTCGGTCCGTAGCGCACACTCTCGATCTGCTCCAGGTCGGTCTCGGTGACGCGGTGCGTGTACATCATGGCCGCCCGGTCGTCGAGCAGCAGAGTCGGCATCCGCATGCCCTTGATGATGACGCCATCCGGGTGAGCCTCAATGAACACTCGGGCGTGCTCCGGGCTGTTGGTGACGGTGTACGCGGGCACGCGAAATCCGAGCCGCTGGGCGATGCTGAGCTGCAGAAGCTTGAGATCGGCACGCTGATTCTTATGCGGCTCGTTCACCCAGAGCGCGTCGGTGACGGCGTACATGCCGTTGACGAACGCCGCGCACTCGCTGCGCAGCCACTCGACCTCTTTCACCGAAAGCTCTTCGGGGAGAACGAACCCGCCTGGCCTGCGAAACCAGACGCTACCCACCTGCGAAAGGTCGATGTCCTCATTTCCCCAGGTGATGACGGCACGTGGACCGGCTTGTGAGGAATCGACCCGCAACTCGATCGAGAGCGGGAACCGGGCTGGATTGAAGACCATGATCTGGTGTCCGCGGTGGCCGAGTTCGGCAGCCACCGGCGTGATGTGTCCGTCGGTCCCGAAATCAGAGACGATGAGGATGCTCACGTCACCTCCAGATCGGAGAACCCAACGTCTCGTCCGCCGGACGTCGCTTCCAGCACCCCGGTCATCGGCGCTCGCTGCCAGTAGCCCAGATCCGACTCATCCTCGCCAGGCACGTCCTCGAGCCTCGCCCAGACGGCACCCACCCGCAGGATGAAGGGGATGCGCCGCGACGGATGGAGCGGCGAGTTGGGGTCGTCCTCGGCTTCCGAGCTCAGCTGAATATTGCTGTTCGCCGCTGCATTCATCTGTGCCTCTGGTCTTGAGCGACAATCGCTTCTGGTGACGAAAGGTTGACGCGGTGGCATCAGTAGAGACGCCGCTTCTTGCTTCGGAGACGAGACGTCTCATACCACCGCGCCGGATCACCAATCTGAGAGATGAAGATCAGTACTGAATCCATTCGTCGACGTCGCACTTGATGTCACCGTTCCCGATGTTTGTTTGGGTGCAGGGCGACGTCGATGTCGAAGTGGTGGTGGCATTCAATCTGGCCGCGCCACCGAACCCCATATTGAGCATGAAGCCGCTGACGTCGTCCTCGACTTCTGACTGAGCACTGGCCGACTCAAGCAGCTTGTTCGCCGCTTCTTCCGACAGGACCAACGTGACAAATCCTGGCACATCCTTGACTTCAGATGAGGTCTTCTCGTTGTCGTCCACTGGTTCACTCCTTCTCGCTCGACGAGCGAAACAAATGCGTACCGGATCGGACATCGATACCGGGTTTGCCATCAAACGTTTAGTGACCCACGGCTCACCGACCAACTACCACGTCAGGGACTCGTATGACAGAATTTGGCCACCATTCGAACGACACTTGGGCCATGACTTGCCTGCACAAAGTCTAATCGTCGTCGGAGCAACTCCAGTCGAGTCCCTTTGTACTTTCCACGAACTTACAACCTGTCCCCGATGAATTCGCCGACAAAATGGGACGTGTGACTGAACCCAGCGACCGTGAAATGAGATAGCCACTGACATCGGATTCTTCTCGCTCGGCTTCCGCGACGAAGTCGATCACCTGCTGGCGTAGATGTTCAGGCACGATGACCACCGAATACCCTTCGACCGGTTCGGATTTCGATGACGACCCGGGTTGCTGGTCCACCAACTTTCTCCCATCACATGCGCTGCTGGTAGGAAGGCCAAACGCCTCGGCGAGACCCATATTCGGTGCTACGCTGAGTCGGTGTCAAAGCAGTCCCAATCGAAGCCTTTCTTACCGCTGTCGACGAACTTACAGCCTGAACCCGAAGACCCGGCATTGAGCACAGGCGCCGAACCCACACGGAATGTCGATGCGAGCATATAACCGGTCACATCTGTCTCTTCACTCGTAATATCGGATACATACTGCATCACCTGCTTGAGATGCTGTTCTGGCACGACGACGATTGAAACGCTCCGATCGAGATTCGCCTTCGAGTCGGAATCCTCACCCATGTGTAGGCTCCTTTGATCTAACTGGCCAACTCGTCATCCATCAGCCCGTCACGGCCGCATCTCCGAATGCCGCACAGTCCGGTTGCCGTCCTTAGTCAGTGCACGTGAAGTCGACTCCACCCGCCGGCCCCTTGGTGTCCCAGAACGTGCAGTTTGTATTCGATGACTTCGCCATCAGCTGAGATCTGATACGTGTTCCCACGGCGTTGAGCATGAAGCTGCTCACGTCTGATTCGGCGTCCGTGAGTCCGTCAATGTAATCCAGTACCTGCTGCCGGAGACGTCCGGGAACGATGACGACTGAGACCGTCGATTCCTCGTCCGTACGAGCCTCGTGCTCCATGTGCTCGCCTCCAAAATTCTCTGAAGATCCGATCGTCCGTTTGTGACTGTTGGACTATTCCGTGACCTCCTCACTGGGAGATCTCCGATCACGATCCGTGTGATGAGCGTCAACGCCCCTTGGAATGGCCCGGTCTCCGCTCCGGCCCCGCTCGCATCCGCCGACGTGCCGACCCTGGGAGCCAACCGACTCCTGGCCGCTTGAAAGAGCGAATTGCCGCCCTCCGGCACTGAGGCATGCTTGCCAGGCCGCGCGACGGAGCAGCCATGCCGCTGAGTGACTCAGTGATTGTTCAGATCCGTGTCGCCGACGTGCAGCAGCACGTTGTCTTTCTTCTTCTCCAGCCACGCGCGCGTGGCGACCAGGTTCAGGTCGCTCGACGGACCATCGCCATTCGCCACCGCAACACCACTGCTCCGGGTAATCGGTATCGTATGTTCCCCAACCGGCATGACGCGCGGTTCTCGCGGCGCGGGCGTGAAGGCGCGATCGAGGTCAGGACCGCGTCCGCGTTCGCTCTCACCCCGTTCGAGGAGATCGGCCATGGCGCGAGCCATCGGCTGGCCCGTCATCATCTCGACCCAGTACCACTGCCCGTTGGGGTTGTTCTCCAGGAAGACGTAGTCGCCGTCCGGAGTTTCGAGCAGATCGATGGCCCCAAATTGCAATCCGAGCCGCTTGACGATGGCGAGACAGGCTTCAGCCACCGGCTCCGGCAGCGTCACGGGCTCGTGGGGCAAATCCATCATCTCGGCCACTCGAAAATCGATGCGCGCCTCCTCGACCAGCATCGAATCGATGCCTGCGGCGAAGAGCTCATCCCCAATGACCGTGACGCGAATATCGCGCGACTTCGGCACAAGTGCTTGAAAAAACGTCGGACCGTAGCGCACGGCATCGAGATGATCGAGATCTTCCTCCGTCACCAGATGCGTGTAGATCATGCCGGCCTGCTCTTCGGTCAGGATCATCGGCATCCACAGTCCCTTGATGATCACGCCGTCGGGATGCGCTGCAATGAACGTTCTAGCCTTTTCTGGATCGTTGGTGACAACGTATTCCGGTGTCCGGAAGCCAAGCTCACGCGCCAGGCGCAGCTGCATTAGCTTGAGGTCTGCCCGCCGAATGCGGTGCGGTTCACTCACCCACAGCGCGTCGGTATTGGCATAGATGCCGTTGATCAATGCCGAGGCCTCTCCCTTGAGCCACTCGGCCTCTTTCGGAGTGAGCTCCTCAGGCAGATTCAAATTCCCTGGCCGCCGATACCAGACGCTCCCGACCTGCGCCAGATCGATCTCCTGCTCTTCCCAGCTGATGACCGCCCGCGTGTCGGAAGCCGATGATTCGACAGTAATGACGGCCGACAGCGGATAGGCGGTGGGGTTGAACAGCTGAACTTGATTGCCCCGTCGTCCCAGCTCGGTCAGCACAGGATAGAGATGCCCGTCATTCGCTGGATCGGTGATGATCAGAATGCTCATTGGACCTCCAGGTCGGAGAAGCTGACGTCCTTGCCGCCGGAGGTTGCGGCGATGACGCCGGTGAGCGGGGCGCGCTTCCAGTAGCGAAGTTGTCCATCTTCCGCGCTCGGCAAGTCGTCCTTATTTGTCCAGGTCGTCCCGACGCGCAGGATGAACGGAAGTCGTCGTTCAATTCCGGTGCGACTCGAAGCATCGAGCGTCTTGTCAGGTTGACCCGGTTCATCGGTCGCTGTATTTGAAGTCTCGGATTGGGCCACAATTACTCTCCTACAGATCTCGGGCAGAACGCCCAGCAAACGAATTAATGAGAACGTTTGCCACGCGTCACAATCCAGCCTACAGTTCGCTTTTCATGGTTATCTCGGCTCGTCTATTGGGGCTGCCCCGGAGCATGCCGTCGCTGGGAGCTAGCCAGGAAGGGTCACCGTATCCGAGTCCGACCACTTGATGTCAGTGCCAGTCGCTCCAGTCGCGAACGTGGTAATTCCAGTGTGAGTTGTTTGCGTGAACGAATACGTTCCGCCGAAGCTGCCCTTCAACGCACCGGAGAGCATATGACCTTTGACATCGTCGTCATCGGACTGCAGACCCTCAATGAAATCGAGTACCTGCAGCACGAGATCGTCCGGGATCACCAAATTGGTCATGTTGCCTTCGACCGCGCCACCATCAGGTTCTTGACCGGTATTCGCGTTCATCCGCTATCTCCTTCGTAACGCATGGTGTCGACGCGAGTGTTCGATTGCCAGCCGGAATGCCTAATCTGTGTCGGTGTCGGCGCAGTTCCAATCCTTGCCTCGGTTGGTCTTTACGCAACCGCTCTCGGTCACTGCCTTTAGGTTCGTTCCACCGAATGAGATTCCGCCAAACAGACCACTCGAGAGCATATAGCCGCTCACATCATCGTCGGAATGCTGGAGGCTCGCCAGGAATTCGAGAACCGCTTGTGTCATGTCCACCGGAATCGCGATAATGCGACTGCCCTCAATCGTCGAGACGTTCTCGATCACAGGCTGTTCGTCGTTCGCCATGTGATAGTTCCTTTCCGCCGGGTCAAGCCCGGTCGGACGCAATCAGTGTCACTCCGACAAGAACGAAAGGTTGCTGCGCGACTCTGCCAGCATGACAGCTATGACGCTCCGTTACCCGCGGACGAGAGGGGTTCTCACCCTCCCTGCCGTCTCACGTATCCGCTCGTCACTGGCTATCGACCGTTCAGGCAACCGTTGTGGTCTCACTGCCATAACACGGCCTGGGATGGTCATTACGTCGTGAGCGTATCGGTATCAACGCAACGAAAGTCGGTCTCGTTGACGACTTTTGTTTGAACGCATTGAGTCTCGGTCTCTTGTGTCGCGGCCAGACGACCGACTGAGATACCGCCATACAAACCCCTGGAGAGCATGTAGCCGCTCACATCGGCATCGTCGCGGCGAAGGCTCACCAGGAATTCGAGGACCGCTTCCGCCTTGTCTGCCGGAATTGCAATGATGCTGTGGCCCTCGAGATTCGAGACGTTCTCGACCACATTCTGCTCATCGGCCGCCATGCAAGCACCCCCTTCCGAGCGATCACCCTTGGTCGGCGCTCGTGCTCGGGCGTCTCAGAGAATTAAGACGCCCGCCGCACAGCGCCGCGATCGATGAACGCTATTTGGTGACGATCGTGTCGGTGTCGTAGCAGGTCATGTCGTAGCCGAGCTTGCCGGTCACCGACTGCTGGCACCCCGTGCTGGTGGTCATCTTCGCCGAGAGGGCGCCCATCCCGCCAACCGCACCACGCGAGATCATGTGGCCACTTACGTCCGTCTCTTCGGTCTCCAGGCCAGCCACAAAGTCGATGACGGCCTGAGCGTGCTCCGCCGGGACCGTCACGACGGTCAGCCCCGACTCCTCTTCGACCTCACCCACGTCTGCCGTTTTCTCACTCATCAATGTCCTCCAATACGAACTGTTCACGGTTACGGTGGATAGTTCGACCGTTCAGGAAGTTCCAGAGCTGCAACGCGACCTTAGTTGATGATGGTGTCCGAGTCAGAACAATTGAAGTCGATTCCGACGCCGGTCTTGGTCTGCACGCAGCCGGTATCGGTGCGGTGCTTGATTGTGCGTGCCATCGTGCCGCCGAAGCCTGCGAGCGCTCCTCCGGAGATCATGTGGCCGCTGACCTCGGCATCCTGGCTCGCCAGATCGTTGATGAACCCGACCACCGCATCAACCTTGTCGTCTGGAATCTTGATGACGGTCAGGCTGCTGTCCTCGGACATCTCGTCTTCGGCTGTCTTGTTCTCTGACACGTGCGTCCTCCTTGCATGCAAGCTATTGACGTCAATTCGTCGGTTTCACTTCAGTGTCGTCTCAGCGGTCGGTGTCGCTGCACTGCCAATCACGGCCGAACTCCGCGTCGCCCGTGGTCATCGTGCAACCACTCAGCGTCCGTCCATCTTTGGCCGCAAGGCCGCCACCCATACGTGATAGCGCTCCACTTGAGAGCATGTGACCGCTTACGTCGGCGTCTTTACTCTCCAGGCCGGCGACGAAGTCCAGCACGGCTTGCGCTTGCTCCGCTGGCACCGTCACGACAGTTATGGCCTCGTTCGAGTCGCCTCCCAGATCTGGCTTGTTCTCACTCATCGGTCGGCTCCTATCCGTCTCGCGTACTTGATGTACCTGCCGAAGTCTCAAGCTCGATATACGGCAGGCGGAACCAATCAGCGATCGAGGTCGCTACATTGCCAGTCGGGGAATTCGGTTCCTCCAGTCGTGTTGCACCCGGTCAGGCTACGGCCACCTTTTGCCGCGAGTCCGCCGCCAAGGGATCCTAGAGCACCACGCGAAATCATGTGACCGCTGACGTCAGCCTCCTCTTTTTCGAGGCCGGCGACGAAATCCAGCACCTGTTGCACATGGTTTTCGGGAACCGTCACGACGGTCATTTCCTCGCCCGTCGCACTGTCCGAATTTGAACCTCCAGCTCGGTCGTTATCTGCCACTATTTCGCTCCTTCATTCTTGACGCATGCGGCTCGTCGCTTCGAGTCCGCTTTGTCACAGCGCCGCCTTATCGTCGACTGCCTATGCGATAGTGTCTGCCGCAACGTCAGGCTGCCAATCCTGTTCCGTGGCGCTGATCAACTCCTTTCGCGGTTCTCCAGGTATGCGTCACCCTGAACGGCGCTCGCACGATCTCTGGAGAACGTCGTTGCGTACGGTACGACCTACTGTCGCGACCCATGCTGTGATTGTTGAGTTCTGTCTGACGCCGGAATCGACGTCAGTCGTTGTCCAAGCAGTTGATATCCTGCAACCCGCCAGTATTCGTGGTGCTGCAGCCAGTGGCGGAGAAGCTATTCATCAGCGTCGTCCTGATCGAAGAAGATGAGACCCCTCGCAGCATGTAGCCACTCACGTCCTCGTCCTCCTGAGTCAGCTGCGCCACGAAATCCTGCACTTGCTCGCGAAGTTCCTCGGGGATGGTGATGACTGAAAAGCTCGGTCCCTGTTCGGGATTGGTCGTCGATTCAGGATTCTGTACCACGTGATTCCTCCTTGATACATTGAACCGTCAACGACATGGGATCTCTTTCGGCTCCTGGAAGGTCCGCTTCAGCTCAAGGCTGGCCTTTATCGGCTTCGTCTGCCTCCCTTTTTGGTGTTCTCCTGCGAGCGATTGTGAAATCGCACTTCATCAGTCGCGGCTCTAATCAGAGCAGCGAATGTCCATGTCGTCGCCGTTGGCGGTGTAGACCCATTTGCAGCCACTGTGTGCCAACGTCTGCATGCCGGTCTGAGCCAACGTCGGCCCACTGATCCTCAGCATGTAAGCACTTGTATCCGCTTCCTGCTCCAACTGCTTTATGTAGTCCAGCACCTGTTGATGCAATTGCTCCGGGACAGGCACTACGGAGAAGACTGCTTCCTCACGATTCGTCGTCTCTTCGGTGTTCTCTGCCATGTGCGCGCTCCTTGTCTGATTGGCTCGAATCTGTCGTGCTGGAAGGAGCCAGTCTATGGCTCCGTGGTTGTCCATCGCCAATCACTGTCACGTTCGGTCACGGATTAACGTCGGCACAGGCAATGTCCCAACCCCCACCTGTCTTGACATACCTGCAATTGGTGCCCGTGAAGTTGGTACTTGCGATCGTAGATCTCGCGAGGGCACTTCCACCTCGGCTCAGCATGTGGGCGCTGGTATCTGTGTCCTCCTCCAATTGCCTCACGTAATCTCGTACCCGCTCGCGCAGCTCCTCCGGAACGGCCACGATCGAGACGGTGGTGCCTTCCTCAGGGTTGGGCATCGATCCAGTGTTCTCTGCCATTGTGTCCTCCATTGAATCGGTTCGGCATTCTCAGACGGTTCCTTGGTGGGTGCATCGGCCGCCGTGGGACTGGCCAGATGTCGAGTCGTCCAGCACGACCGCGATCGATAGCAGCACCCTCTCCTCATAGGTGGAGCTGATCCGAACAGGAGGTGTCTAGTACAAGCGGTCCGCCAGTTTTGACATATTGGCAATTCGTGCCAGTCCACCCCAAACCCGAACGCATCATGAAGCCGCTCGTATCGGCTTCCTCCTCCTGCAGTTGCCTCACGAAATTCACCACCCGCTCGCGTAATTCCTCCGGGACAGGCACGATCGAAAAGTTCGGTTCCTGCTCAGGGTTGGTCATCGATTGCTTGTCCTGCTCCATGTGGGTACTCCTCTGTTCAACTAAATGGACGAATGACGCACACTAGTCGTGGTCTGGGCAGTTGACGTCGAGACCCAAGCCACCACCGTCAGTGGAATCGTAGACATAGCACCTGGTTCCTGAGCCATGTAACGGTAGTCCGCTCGACATCATGTAGCCCGATACGTTGCTATCGTCGGCGGTCAGCTGCGCCACAAAATCCTGCACTTGCTCGCGAAGACGCTCTGGGATAGCGATGACCGACGAAGTTGGTCCTTGATTTGGATTAGTCGTCATCAGTTGCCGGTCCTTCTCGACGATCTTGGTCTGCTTCTTACTCGGTTCACGCGTCTATCCGTCGCTTGGCGAACGAGTGCTCCGCTGGCCTCAGCTCACGGCGTTAGGCGAGATCCGTATCATTCGACGAGACATCGCTCTGGAAGATTGCGGGTCCGCCGGTGCGCGTTCCGCCCGTCATGGTCTGAGTCCTGGGTTTGAGCAATCCGCCACCTTGGAGCATGTGCCCACGAACGTCCTCTTCGTCGTTCGCATCCAGGCTGGCCAGAAATTCCATGATCGCGTCCACCTTGTCACTCGGAACCCGTATGAGTGTCGTCCCTGAATCGGTCGCCTCGTTCTTCCCCGTTGACTTCTCCTCAGCCATTGCGATCACTCCCTCGAATAAGACTCGACGAGTTCGACGATGCTTGTCCTAACCATGTCCAATTGATTCGCTCGTCACCCGGGCGAGCTGATGATCAGCTCCCAATCCGCGGCAGTCGACCGCTAGGCGGCGCTCGCGCTCATGGCTCTCAGCCCCTGTTCCCGTTCGGCAACCGTCTGCTCGATGGCCGCGCGCAACGTGGGGGAGGCCGTCAACATGCCCTGAAAACTCTCGCGGCTCAGGCTGGCGAGCTCTCCCGCTGTACGCGCCCGCACAGTCGCCGTGCGCGGGACGTTCCGCAGCAGCGCGATCTCGCCGAAGTAGTCACCCTCACCAAGCAGCGCCAATCTCCGGGCCTGCCCGTCCCAATCGGTCGCCAGCACCTCAACTTCACCGCGCGTGATGAGGTAGAGCCGATCGCCCGGCTCACCCGCCGTAACGATGGTGCTCCCGGCCGCCACCGGTTCAACCGTGAGATGCTCGGCGATGCGCCGCAGCAGTCCCCGATCGAGCTCACCGAAGAGCGGAATGCGCTGCAGCGTTTCGAGCGCGACATCAGAAGCCGACGGTCCACGACCCGCAATTCGACCCTGCTGCTCATCCCACAGTCGGGCATAGAGCCCGCCCGCCTGCAAGAGCTGTGTGTGGGTTCCCTGCTCCACTAGTCGTCCTGCATCCAGAACGACGATCAGGTCGGCATCGACGACGCTGGCCAGCCGGTGTGTGACGCTGATGGTGGTTCGTCCCGCCGCGACCCGCTGCAACGTCGCATTGATCGCCGCCTCAGTGGCGGGGTCGAGGGCGCTGGTCGCCTCGTCAAGCAGCAGGAGTGCTGGGTTGCGCAGGATGGCGCGTGCGATGGCGACGCGCTGCCGCTGCCCGCCTGAGAGATGCCCGCCGCGCTCACCGACGAATGTGTCGTATCCCTCCGGCAGCTGCGTGATGAATTCGTGCAGCTCCGCGTCACGCGCTGCTTGCTCGACCTCGGCATCGCTCGCCTCCGGCCGGCCCATGCGGATGTTCTCTCGCACCGACTCGTTGAAGAGGAAGCTCTCCTGGAAAACCATCCCGATCTGGCCGCGCAACGATGCAACGGTGGCGTCTCTGAGGTCGACGCCATCGAAGCGCACCTGCCCGTACTCCGGATCGTAGAAGCGGGTCAGGAGATGCAGCACGGTGCTCTTTCCGGAGCCGCTCGGCCCGACGACCGCCACGTTGGCGCCAACTGGAATGGTCAGATTGACGTCTTCCAGGATGCGTCGCGTGCCGTCGTAGCTGAAGACGACGTGCTCCATCCGGATCTCTCGCGCCAGCCGACCCAGCGGCTGCGCCTCCGGCCGATCCTCGATAGCGGGCCGCGCATTGAGCAGCTCGTTGATGCGTTTCATCGAGCCGGAACCGGTCTGCACCATCTGGAAGAACTGCGACAGCATCTGCATCGGTGACACGATCTGACCGACCAGCATCATGAAGGCGAAGAGGGTGCCGGTCGACGCATTTCCCTTCAAGCACCAGGTAGCCACCGAACCCGAGCACCGCGAGCTGTATCAGACTCGTGATCGCGTTGGATCCGAAGCCGTAGAGACCGCCCAGGAAGTGGAGGCGCAACGACGAGCGAATCAAACGGTCGAGCTTGCCGGAGAAGGTCTCCGACTCGCGCTGCTCGAGCCCGAAGAGCTTCACCACCGGCTGCGCGCCAAGATTCTGATGGATCGTGCCGGTCACGGCCGAGGTCTCGACCTGCAGCTCCATGCTCGCCTTGGTCACGGGCCGTCCCAGGAGCCGCCCCACCACGACGAAGAGTGGGATGCCGACGACGGTGACGATGGCGAGCTCCCATTGTGTGAAGAAGATCACCACGAGCGCCACCACGAACATCAGGCTGAAGCGAATCGTCTCGACCATACCCGACGTGAGCGCGTTTTCGACCATGAAGACGTCGGAGGTGAGTCGCGTCAGCAGATCGCCGCTTTCGGTGCGATCGAAGTAGCCCGTATCGAGCGCTTGCACTTTCTGGAACATCGAAAGGCGAATACGGCTGAGCAGATGCGCCGAGACCCAGGCCTTGACGTAGTTCTCTCGGAGCGACGCCAGGCTAGTGATGAAGAACGCCAACAGGAGACCGGCCATGATCCGCCAGAAGACCTTGAAGCTGCCGGCCAGCAGTGCCTTGTCGACCAGGTAGCCCTCGGCCTTGGCCAGCACAATGCCGAACGCGACCGACAGGGCCACGTAGACGATGATCTCGGCGATCTTCAGCTTGTAGGGCCGCAGATACGGAAAGAGGAGGCTGACGAAGAGCCGTACGCCGCCCAACGTGGCCGACTTCATACGTTTGTGCCACGACTTCTCGACGCTCTTGATGGGCCGGTGGAATGCCGCGCGTGATGCCGCGTCGAGCGACGTCTGGCTCAGCTGCGACAGGAAGACGGCGACCGCCTTCGTTTGGTACGTCGCGGCCAGGAACTCGATGAAATGGGCCACCGCCAGGGTATCGACCTGGACGTTGTCCGGCTCTGAATGGCTGATGATTTTGGCGAGTGGAGGGATGGTCCCTTCTTCGAACGCGCTCAGCAGCAGCGTCCATTGCTCATCGGTTGCCTGTAGCGGCTCGGCGCGTCGGGTGACGAAGAGGAGGAAGCCGTCCCGCAGGCTCCGAGGCCAGCGCGAAAGACCAGGATCACGCGATCCGACGATCTCGAGTAGGTCATGCTCGAGCGTGACGCCCGGTGACTCCGGCCGATAGGCCGCATAGATGAGCCTTCGCTCGGGCCGCGCGTAGCCGCCACTCTCAACGAGCTGATCTGGATTCTCCCGGTCCGCGACCTGATCCAACAGATAGACGCTGATTGCGCCCTGCCCGTCTTCGGCGCCGAAGATCTCGGTGAGGACCGCGTAGACACGCTCGAGCCGGGCTCCGGCGATCTCGACCTGTTGCTCGGCGAACGTGTCGGGCTGGAACAGGAGGCGGAAGTGCTCGGTCGCGTGCGATTGCACCGCGAAATGGATGCCGGTTGGTCGCGGCGCCACCTGATCGAGGCTGCTGCGGAAGATGAACGGCATCTCGCCGAATTGGATTGGATCGTTGGGGCGCAGGACGCGCGGCGCGGTGATACGTTCATCGCGTACCCGCGTGCCGTTGCGGCTGTCGAGATCGACCAGCACCCAGTGTCCACCGATGGTGCGCAGCATGGCGTGGAAACGCGACACCGTCGGGCTGCCGAGGCGGATATCGTTCCCCTCGGCGCGGCCTATTGTGGCCACTGCCTCGAGATGATGGCGCACGCCGTCCGGCCCTTCGAGCCAGAACAACGACGCCCCGCCCGGGCTTGAGTGGGTCGATTCACCTACAGAATGCGCCGCGCCGGTCACGACAACGCCTTCCGCCATCCTCGGCCGCGTGGCCGCTTCGTTCGAATCGGCAGTCAGGATCTCGCGCGGAAGCTTGTTGCGCAATTCGGCGAGCGACTCTCGCCGGTCATTGCCGAATTCATCGTTACGCGTGATTGAAACTTCCGTAAGACTAGGTGATCCGCATAGAGGTGTCAACGCACCCTCACTCGCCGTGCCGATCAGCCCGGGAGCCGCTTCCACGTCGCGGCAGAATGGACTGTCTGATTTGCAGTCTAGCGAGTGCCATGGAGCTTGACTGTCAAGTACTTTACAGTGGCGTGAGGAGACTCTTCGAACGCGCTACGCGTCGACGCCGAGCAGGTCTTCGCCCACCTGCTCTTCGAGACCATCCTGGTCCAGCAAGGTGATGCGCAGATTGCGGTCGACCTCGATCAGTCCGCGCCGCTTGTACTCCACCATCACCTGGTTGACGCGCACGCGAGAAGCGGAGACGAGCGCGGCCAGATCGTTCTGGGAGAGGCGCACGGGGATGCGGATCTGACCGTCCTCATCCTCTTCACCGAACTCCTGCGCCAGTGCCAGGATCTGCAGCGCGATGCGGCTCTCGACGTCCAACGTGGCGTTGGCCCGCAGCCGTGTGTTGGCCAACCGCAGGCGTCGAGAAAGCATCGACACCATATTGGCCATCAGCTGAGGGATTGCCTGCAGCTCGTGCCAGAAGGAGGCACGATCCATCCAGGCAAGAATCGAGCTTTCGAGCGTCGAGACGCTGGCCGAGCGTGTGAGGTTGTCGACCAGGCTCATCTCGCCGACCACGTCTCCTGGGCCAAGCAGCGCCAGAATCACCTCAGTTCCGTCGACATGATCGACGAAGACCTTCACCGTGCCATTGAGGATGACATAGACGCGATTCCCGGGCTGCTCCATCGCCATCAAATTGGTATGCGCGGGAACACGGGCCAGACTGAGCGCGGCGGAGACGTCAGTCAGTTCGCGCATCCCGAGCCCCTCGAAGAGTGAGACTCGTTGCAGCATCTCCGGAGTCAGACCGGAAGCCATCGGCAATCACTTTCGCTGGCGGTCGAGTACGTCGATCCCGCTCGACGATTCACGATGAGTCGGTGAGGGTAAATTCACTCTCATAATAGCCCATGATGGTTCAGACGATTCCGCCACCATCCACCACGATATTGCCGCCGGTGACCCAGGCCGACTCATCCGACGCCAGGTAGAGCGCCGCCTGAGCGATGTCGTTCGGCTGCCCGATGCGCCCAAGCGGCAGACCGTGTCCGATATCGGCCACCAGCTCATCCTGACGCGGGCGACCGCCAAAGCGTGCCTGGCGCAGCAGCGTGGTATCGATCGCTCCCGGCGAGACGCAGTTGACGCGCACGTTGAAGGGTGCGAGATCGAGCGCCGCGGCCTTGGAGAGCTGGATCACGGCTCCTTTGGTGCCGCAATAGGCGGCGCGCTGTCGCAGGCCGCGAAGACCGGCCGTCGAGGCGGTGTTGATGATGCTGCCACTGCGCTGACGTGCCATCACCTGGGCCGACCACTTGGTCCCGAAGAAGACCGCGCGCACGTTGGTATCGAACAGGAGCTCAAAGTCCTCTTCGCTCGTCTCGAGGATGGTTCGCGGCAACGCTGCCCCAGCATTGTTCACCATGACGTCGAGCCGCCCATAGCGATCGGCCGTCTGATTGATCACCCGCTCGACGTCGGAGAGGCGCAGCACGTCGAGCTCCACGTAATCGGCCCGGCCACCAGACACCGAGACGCTCTCCACCACTTCGATGCCTCGCCCGGCATCTCGCCCGGTAAAGGTGACCACCGCGCCTTCGCTGGCGAATAGCTCCACCATGGCTTGCCCGATGCCGCGCGTCCCACCGGTAATCAAGACGATCTTGTTCTCCAGCCGCGTCCCCATGCCCCGCTCCCCCACTTTCATACGTCCCGAACGCCCGCACCCGTACGACTTCGCCTGAAGCCTTGTACGAACGACGGATCCTCAGCACATTCTAGCCCGGATAGGCCGTGATGAAGAGGAGGAGAATGACGCGGGTCATGCTCGGTGTCGCGGTGCCGGACAGGTAGGTCCTGAAAGAGACAAAGAAAATCCGCGGAAAACCACTTGCGGAATCGATACGTAGGAGAGGGTGATGGAACGTACGCGAGATTTTAATGCTGAAGTCCCGCAACCAAAGGTCCCCCAGGGACGTTCTACTCGGCACGTTGCTTTCGCCTGGGGGTAGAAAAGGTCTGGTTTCGTGAGCGCGACAGTAAACAAAGTACAGGTTGATAACCGCCAGCTCTGGTGTGTCTGCTGGCAATCACCGACCCGACGCTCGGCATCCTATTGGTATTTCGAGCAAGAGGCCGAGGCGTCGGCCGCGCGGGATCGGTTACAAAGCTGGGAAGAAGGGCGACCACTCGGACAGGACCACGGACCGCGCGGCAGCCGCTCGTAACCAAATAGAGGGAATCTCCTTTCACCGGAACTGCTTGAGCGTTCCTCGCAATGTAGTGGCGGGCGTCCCTGCCCGCCTGCGTCGGGCGTTACGCGCGTCACGTCAATTTGGCACGGGGCGCAACGGTGCCGTGCCAACAACGTTACGCGGCGAATGTTCGGTCTTGGGCGCCATGAATGTCGCCCCTACGACGCGTTTGGTATGTGCTCCGTAGGGAGCGCCCGCGAGCCCAGAAAGAGTCGTTCCGGGCAATGTATGGGCATGTGACGCGTTGGGCGGCGCATTCGTCGCCCGTACCAACAGAGGGACTCAGAACCCCAACCGAACATCGCGTCCCAACCGACTACCCCGGCGGGAAATTCTGCGCGCGGTACTGCGCGAACTGCGTGTAGAAGTCATCCACGCTGAGCCCAAACGCTTGCGAGAACGCGGTTGGCCAGTCCTGCGTCTTCCCCAGATCAACCCAGAAGGTGTTGAAACAGCTGTTGCCGCAGTGCGTGTCGAGCCAATCGGCCGCCAGAGAGCCCAACACATATTTGGCGTTGACGTCGTTGCTTGAATCGAGCAGCGACATGTTGAAGTGGCGCGCATCGTCCATCTGGTGGGTGCGCCACTGATTGGTGCTGACGTAGCCTGCCGCGGCCATGGCCTGCCCTCCGACGTCGGTGGCGGTTCCCTCCACGAACCAGAGGGGGACCGACGAAAACGTGAAGCGGGACTGCACGCGTTGAACCAGATGGTAATACTCGTGCGCCGCGGTATCGCAGGCATCGGCGATGCAGTATTCATCAATCGCAAGGAAAGAATCGCTGCAAAGCGCGCTGACGAAATGCGGTGTTTTGAAACCAAGCTGTGGTGTCTGTCGCTGCCTGAACGTTGATGCTGACCGGAGTCTCAATCACAGTACACGTCTCGACGTTAGTTGAAAGCGAGGTGGGGCGAGCTTGAGATAGCACGAACGCGGTCAGCAATGTGACCGATCTGACCGAGAATCTGATCCGGCGCGCCGCTCAGATCGAGCGTGCGCACCTCGATCCGTTTTCCCAGATGCACGATCGCGTGCGTCACCTGCTCGGCTTCGCCGTGAGCGTAGATGAGCATCCCGTTGGGTAAATTCGCCGCAACACAGTATGAAAGAATCTGGTAGAGGTCGCTGTTCTTGGCTCCATCAATGTCGATTCGCTTGTACTTGACGTCGCCGACAAACCGACACTGTGGGCCATCCCACCACGAGATGTCGGGATAGAGGTGGATGACGCCGGCCTGATCGAGCCGCAACGAGTGACCGCGAGACTCCTGCGGGAACGAGCGCGCTGATAGTCGCAACGTCTCCCGCAACGCGGTCACTACGAAGTCCTCAAAGACCTGATTCATGTCCATCAGAAACGCCGAAGCTCGGACTCCCCCATGCCAAAGGTCGTAGGATGTTGATCTCAGAATCAGCTTCGCCAGCTCGATGGCTGGCCGGTAGCGGTCGTTGAGTCGCGTGAAGATGACGTCTGGCAGGTTTCGCGGGTCGAAACGAGTCAATGTGACTGCATCGAATGCCTGGTTGAGGATTGCAAGGACACGGCGTGTCCGTGCTGACCGCAGACGCAACCGAGCCAGTCGTGCCAGGGCGGCTTTGATTAGCCGGTTCTCAATAATGTCGACAGTGAATTCGTCAAAGCGGACCTCGACCGGCGGGTACCGAGCGTAGTGACGGCGGAGTTGCTCATCGAACCGAAGCCGACCACGCACGACTGCAAGGGCGTCCTCTTCACTCCGATAGTCCTGCAGCAGCCCGCGATGAGTGGCACGACGAACCTGGGTTGCGAACGCAAGTGCCATTGCCTCCACCAGGGTGTCGTCGCGCTGCAGCTCAGCCACAGTCTCGCGCCAGCTCGGCCGATCGAGACTGTAGGAGATCATGAAGAGCAGACGATCGAGCGGCACTTTCGGGCGGATCTCCAGCGTTAGCGTCTCAAGATTGATCACGCCGACCCAGGACGATGCCGTCAGATCAAACGTTCCCTGCAAATCAAGTGCGGGCGCTAGGCCGATGGCCGACCGAATCCCCTGCAATGCGGCAACTTCGTCGACGGATAGCTCGACTCCTCGCCGAGTCTGATACTCACTCAGCGTCAGGGACTGCATGGAGGCTTTCGTTTTCGATGCCGTTTTCCGCGACCAGTGCGGTTCGCGGAGCCAGGGCTTCCAAGGTGAAGTCGTTGAGTCGCTCGTCCTCCCCGAAGAACAACTCTTCCAGATACGGCATGATCGAGCGACGCCAGATACGCCGCACCCACTGTTCGTCGAGATTGTCCTTCATGAAGTGACTCGGGCCGATGGCTGCGTTTTGATCGCCAAGTCTCCTGTTGGCCTCATCTACGCGATCGGCCACCCACATCATGGTCGGCTTGTGACGGATCAGCCAGCGCTGTAGCAGCCCGTCGACCGGTATCTCGTTGGGGAAGAATGGCACGAAATAGAACCGTCGACGGAGCGCGGCATCGAGCAGTGCAATTGACCGGTCGGCCGTGTTCATGGTGCCGATGATCCGGAGATTCTCAGGCAGCGAGAACGGCTCGTCGGAGTACTGCAGGTTGATGCCGTGATTTCGGTACTCCAGTAAGAAGTACAGTTCGCCGAAGACTTTGGCGATGTTTCCCCGGTTGATCTCGTCGATGACCAGGACATAGATCTCGTCGGAGTGCTCGCGAGCCGAAGACGCGATCCGCTTCAGCGGGCCGGGGATCAAACGAAAGACCGCTTGCCCGTCTTGCTGTCGCGGGCGGTAGCCCTCGATGAAGTCCTCATAGGCATAGGACGGGTGGAACTGCACCAGTTGAACCCGGTCATCGCTTCCAGCGAGGAGACGCCCAAGTTCCATCGCGAGATAGGTCTTGCCCGTGCCCGGAGGGCCGTAGAAGATGACCTGGCGTTTATCGTCGAGGAGATCCAGGACTTCCTCAACCCACTCCTCCGGAATCAGCAGACGATCGGCAAAGTCGTCAATCGTTTCGTCGTCTCGGTCCGGTACAAATCCCCCATTGCCGCGAGCGATATCTCCCCGGAATCGCAGGAATGCTTGTTCGTCCTCAGTAGACCAGTCTTGAAGAGGCGATTCGGTGACTTTGCATTTCGTCACCTTCCACAAAACTGATTGAGCATCGAGACGATCTCGAAGTGGTAGCCCACGAGCCTCCGCCTCATCGAGAATCTTGTCTAAGAAGTCCAGCGCGTGCTGGTACAGCCGTACCGGATCGGCCTCATTGTCGAACCGGACCTCGGCAGTCAGTTGTACGCCCTTATTGAACGGGGACCATCGGTAGTTGGGAAATTGATGAGGATCGACGGCCATGTTCAGGAATGAAATGAGCGCTAACGGGCCACCTCGCACCGCTTGAGTCGTCGCGATATCCATAAATCGCGTGAATCGCTTCTCGATTGATTCGCCATCTGCCCAGAGGGCACGCAACGCTTTCAGCGCCTGTGAAGGATGAGCTTCAACCCACTGCATGAAGTGATTGTTGAGACGCCAGTCCGTGAGATTGTTGTCGCCTCCGAAGGACGACTTCAATTCATCGATCCAGCCAGATCTCTCGTCGAACACCGCTTCCCGTGTCGCGGTAAGCCTGGCGGCGACGTCGAGTTTGTACACCCGTTCGTCCTCGTCAAAACCATCCCACTCAAAGAATCGTGCACCCCAATGGACGAACTCATCCCATGGTGATGGGCCATTGCTTTGCCAGAGTGGCCGCACCTCATCATCGTAGAAGTTGAAATCTTGCCCGTACCTTGGGACAAGAGCCTCACGGATCTCAAGAAGTTGGTGATTGATGCTGGCTTGAGGATGTTTCACCAAATGGTGAAATCGTTCCGCAATTTGATTCTTCTGACCCTGCGATACGATCGACTCAAAGAAGTCCGGGAACGTCAGATGGAGCAGTGCTCCCTGTTGGATGTAGCCAGAATGAGCCGGTACCGAGTCCACCAACCGCTCAAATGTCCAGGGATCAGCCAACGCTTTCGTGCGTTGCTCGCCAGAGAGTCCTTTCAAATGGTGCAGGAATTCCAAGAAGAATCGGAGTTGCGCAGGGCGATTGGTGTTGAAGGCGACGCCAGTCGAGGCGATACCTCCGTCGAGAGCCTTGGACATTTCCGGTGGAATCTCAACCGGTGTCGTCATCAGCGAGAGCACTTCCTGAACGACGCGTCGTTTGGCGTTACCGCCAACGGATGCAGTGATAAGGAAGTGCACGAAGAGGAGTTCGGCAACGAACTGGACGGTCAGATCCTGGGCACCGTCAAGCTGTCGCCGAAGCTTTGCCATGAACGGATCATTGCTGTGATCGGGATCGAGCACGAATCGCCGATAGAATTCGTCAATGAGTTCGGTCGACCATACAGTTGTGCCGTGAGAGAAGAGCGAATCATCCTGTCGGAGGACTCTTTCAACAAACTCCTCGGCGACCTCATAGATAGGGTTCACGCCCGTCTTATTCGCAATTCTGATCATTCACATCCCTCGCGGTTGGTCATAGCTGCACCAACGTGAACTCGTACGTCACGGACCAACGAACGTTGGAAATTACCGTGTTCCAGACTGCCACTCGCATCCCTATTTCAGTTGACAGATACTCACCGTAATGCACGGATACGCAGAGGGGATCTTCTGCAAACAAACAACAATATCGATCTTAGAATGATACTACCCCGGCGGGAAATTCTGCGCGCGGTACTGCGCGAACTGCGTGTAGAAGTCATCCACGCTGAGCCCAAACGCTTGCGAGAACGCGGTTGGCCAGTCCTGCGTCTTCCCCAGATCAACCCAGAAGGTGTTGAAACAGCTGTTGCCGCAGTGCGTGTCGAGCCAATCGGCCGCTAGAGAGCCCAACACATATTTGGCGTTGACGTCGTTGCTTGAATCGAGCAGCGACATGTTGAACTGACGCGCGTTGTCCATCTGGTACGCTCGCCACTGATTGGTGCTGACGTAGCCAGCCGCGGCCATGGCCTGCCCTCCGACGTCGGTGGCGGTTCCCTCCACGAACCAGAGGGGAACCGACGAGTAGGTGAAGCGGGACTGCACGCGTTGAACCAGGTGGTAATACTCGTGCGCCGCGGTGTCGCACGCATCGGCGACGTCGGCGTACTGCACCACGATCGCTTCATTGTCGAACGTGATCCCACCCGACTGCGGAATGCCCTGCAGCAGATCGTCAGCCAGCGAGCCGCCCCAGTACGTCGTCGCCACCTGCAACGCGGCGTTCATCGAACCAGGTGCCGTGAAGAAAGCCGGTCCAACCGTGCCGTATTGCCCCACCGTCGTGGTGATGCAGGTACTCATCGCCTGCTGCACGTTGGCCGGGATGGATGCGCTGACGTCCTTCTGCAAATCAGTCAGACTGTAACGCCACGTGAAGTAATGCTGGCCGACGTTGCCCGCCTCGACCTTCCAGCCGTCCGGGTTGCTGGGCGTGTAGGTCAGCACGCGACGCTCGAAAACCTGCACCAGCACCAGCTTGGAGACGCCACCCACCAACACATGCGTCCAATAGGGCTCAGTGAGCGGAAATCCGGTGGCGTAGTACGGATTCGAGAAGAGATTCCCGTCGGTGATGACGTAGCGCCAGCTCCGCGTCGACGCGTCGTACGACTGCACCTGTTCGATCTGCCCGGAGCTATTCATGAAATCCCAGAAGACTGACGCAACCGTGTGGTTTGTGGGCGCGCCGACGTTCTTTGCCGTGACGCCGTAGCTCACCATCGACGTGTCGGCGGACACCTGTCCGGCCCGGTTTACGGAATCGATGATGGTGGTTCCGTCGGCGGGAGGTGTAGCGCCCATCAAGGTGTTGAAGGTGGCGTACGTCGGGCCGTTCGGATCGTTGGCGTCACCGGCAACGTTGACCGGCGCGGGCGCCTCCTGATCGAAGACATTGTCGCCGAGCTGCACTCGTCCGGTGATCAGCTCTTCGGCCAGCAAACCGTTGGTCACGTACCAGGTCGCGGTCGGATCGTCCGCCGGATGGGTGATCTCCATGCGCGACTTGTCGAAATAGTGCACCGTGCGCCAGCCGCCCGGTGCATCCTGATACAGCTCGCGCACGTCGCCGATCGACCCGTCCTCCGGACCCCACATCCAGGTTCGATTCACGCTGTGGTCGGCGACCAGCGCGTCGGTGCGATCCCAGGTCATCCAGAAGGAGTCCGTGTCGCCCCAGTTGGGTCCGAGAGGCGCGTTGGCACTCGCGAGCGGAATGTTCAGCAACGATCCCGCGAGGTTCAGTACGAGGGCCACGACCAGCAGTCGTTTCACGTCACCCATCCTTATCAGTCCGTCGGCGAATTGGTCACTGCTCGGCTGTGTGGCTCTCACGCTCATGCATCGGCGGAGATGCACGCGACACCTTCCGCCGCCGGGATGATAACAAGCGCATCCCGAGCTGTTGTGCGAGAACAGGTGGACGAAAGTCACACAATTTCGAAGGGCTTGACCCTCACGTAACGTTAGGGTGTAGCCTACTTCTGTCGCGACGAACGAAACGCGGAGAGGATGACGCAATTGATCTCGAAGGGGACGCAGACCAGCTTGCGCGTCGGTCAGCTGGCGCGGCGGACAGGGCTCTCGGTCCGCACGCTTCACTACTACGACGAGATTGGTCTGCTCATCCCGCCGCGACGCGCTGAATCGGGCTATCGCCTATACGGCGAACCGGAAATCGTACGGCTGCAGCAGATCGCGTCCCTGCGCCAGCTCGGATTCGGGCTGGATGAGATCCGGGAAATCCTGACGAGGCCCGGAACTTCGGTAGAGGGTGTCATCGAGCTGCATCTGGAACGAATCAACGTGCAGATCGAGGAGATGCAGCGGCTTCGAGACCGGCTCGCGGTGATCGCGAGAGGTCTCCGTACCAACGGATCGGTCACCGCCGAGGCATTGCTCGAAACGATGGAGGCTATGAAACGCATGGAGAAGTACTACACACCGGAACAGCTGGAGACGCTGAGACGCAGGCACGAAGAGCTTGGAGAGGAGCACATCAAGGAGGTCGAGGCCGAGTGGCCCGCGTTGATCGCCAAAGTGCAAGCCGAGTACGACGCTGGCACCGATCCGTCCAATCCGAAGGTGCAGGCGCTGGCCGATCGCTGGATGGAGCTGATCCACGAGTTCACCGGCGGAGATCCGGGCATCGGCAAGGCCGTCGGCCGCATCTGGCAGGAGGAGTCGGTCGTTCACGGCTTCGAGACCGGCCCAATGCGCGAACTGATCGACTACGTCCATAAAGCGCACGCCGCGAAATCGAAGTAGCATGCGGTTGCGGGCCCCTCACGTGAGGGGACCGCCCGCTTGTCTCTTTCCCGTTTTCCAGCTTCATCCCGTTCTCCGTTACACCGCGGTCGGCTCCGACAACACCCGCTCGTTTCGACGGTCAGGCCACCGGATCCACCAGATGCCGATTGCCAGGATGAGCAACTCAGCGGCACCAAAGGCCAGAAGCATGTCTCGCAGCAGTGCGAGCTCATGACGCACGTTATCTAAGGGTGTGGCAACCTGGACCGAACCGAGAACGGTGCATCCTCCAATGCCTCCGCCGCTCATCGGTGAAAAGAGTGGCGAACTCACCACGCGAACGGGCCCGGTATGAAATTTCGTATCGAAATAGGACACGCCGCTGGAACAGTCGTTGGTTGCTTTGTCACTGGGCACGGTTAGAAAACCTTGATTACCAGCCGAGGAAGTCGCCAATCCGCTGCCGTCAGTGCTCAGAATCTGCACGTATGTATCCGGATTCGCAAAAGGATCGAGGTTGGGGACCGTTACACCAGAAATCGTTGAAGAGTTCGACGAAGTGACGCTGATAGAGGACGACACGTTGACAACAAGGGCTTGCAGCCGTTCATCGATTCGGCGTTGATTCGACCGAGCAATGAAGAGATAGATCGCAATGTCACCAATTGCGAGCAGAAGCAACGCTGTTCCAAGCCACATGAAAATTCTCAGACGCATGACACGGACGCTCCCCACGTACTTTCGGACCGAATTGAAACGTGTCTGGAGTGTCACATATCATCCTGAAGATATCCTGAACGATGTCTACGGCGGCGCATATTCGTCAGTTCGGACGTGAGAGTTCAGGTGGCTGCGGGAGAATCAGTCCTGGGTCGCCGCCGCGATAAGGACGCTGGAATCGATGAAGACTTTATCGGGCTCTGGACGAGACATCGATTCCGTACTGTTCGCAAAGCAGCTCTTCTCGAGAGTCGCGACCCGATTCGATCAATTCTTCCAGCGACAGACCGCGTTCCTTCAACGCTTCGCCAATCTGATCCAGCATCTTTGTTGCGATAACCTCCTGCGGCGTGATCAGCACTCCATCGTCCGTCTCACTCACCGCGACCAGGTCTCCCTTTTTCAATCCGAGCCGCTTGCGGAACTCGATGGGCAGCGTGACCTGCCCTTTTTCCTGAATGCGAACGAGCTTACGCTCGGTCATTGCGTCCGCCTTTCTGAAAGTCATACCTTCAGAAATTATAACTAATTTGGCGCAGGAACGTGAGAGCGAATTCGACGCCGACGGTCAGCTCATCGCTGGCTGCTGTCATCGATCCTCAGAAAGGCCCGCACTTCCTCCGCAATCCGTTCGAGATTCCCCAATTCGATCTCGACACTGCACCGCTCCACGCGCCAGCCGATGTTCTCGCTCCACGGATCTCTGAACAGAGCAATTCGGAGCGACGCGCTCCCAAGGCGGTCGTGGGTGCAACCCAAGTGCAGTGAGTCGATCACCACACCACGCGCTCCCTGCCAACCGCGCCAGTGCCGTGCAAGTTCGTCAAAATACCTGGCCAGCGCTTCTCGGCTCCCAGATTCTTGAAGATTGACGTACACCGAAGCAGTGAGCCCAGGCTGCCGCAATTCGGCAGTGAAACCGAGTACGGTCAGCGGAGCAACTCGCGCGTTTCTAAACTCCAGGTACTCATCGCGAGCATACGTCGGGATGCAGATATATTCAGGCGGCTCCTGTGTTGGTGCTTCTTCAACCATCGACATTCCCTGTTTCCAATTTGTTGATCGCTGTAACCCTCCGTTTACAACGGCCAGTGTATAAGAGAAGGAGCGAACCGAAATTCTGCGTGTGAAGTAGATTCGGCGCCATCGACATTTGTCTTTCACGCACAAGGATAGGTATGCGAAAGTTCACCGCCGGGACGTTCGTCGTCCTTTTGATTATGTCCATCTCCGCCTGTAACGACTCGACCACTCCCGCTCCGACACCACAATCAACGTCAAACGCCACCGCGACGACGGAAATCCCAACCGCAACGCCATCACCGGCCGCGACCGAAGCCGCTACGATGCTCGCTAGCGCTTTTCCGATCGCGACCTCAGCCGAGACGCCAAGCCCAACCGCCACAACCGTGCCTGCCACGTCGGCCTCTCCGGCTGCGGAGAGCAAAACCAACGTCCTCGACCTTCATGCGCTGCCACTCGGCGACGGTAAAGTGAGCACGAGTGCGGATTCGGGCTACGTCTTCTCCTGTCAGACTAACTTCAAGACCGGAGGCGCGCAGCACACCGGCTCCTGGATTCACGGGGACACCTGGGATCTGACCGAGAAAATATCAGTGGGGGGCAACGTCACCTGGCCCGACGCCCAGTTCCAGATCTCGACCAATGGCGACGAACGCGATATCACCGGCAACGGACTCCCCGTCGACTCCGATACCGGCATCTTCCCGATCCAGCACACCGATCCCGCCTATCAGATCGATCCCAATCCGAACGGCATCCAGACGCAGAATATCTCCTTCTCGCTGCCGCTGAATCCGACCGTTGCGGATTCGCCCAGCTGTGTGCCGATGGGGATGATCGGCGTGGCACTCAATGGAGTCGCCATCTTCAATGCACTGGATGCCGCCGGTCGCGACGCCGTGGCGCACGAGACGCAGGACATCTGCGACGGCCATCCGCAATCGGACGGCATCTACCACTACCACGGTCCCAGCCCCTGCATGCCGGGTGCGGACGGCAACAACCAGCTAATCGGCTATGCGCTGGATGGGTTCGGCATCTACAGCAAATACAACGCGAACGGCGTGGAGCAGACCGACGCGGATCTCGATGCCTGCCACGGGACGACCAGTCCGGTCATGTGGAACGGGAAGATGGTGAGCATCTACCATTAC
>CAWFHU010000011.1:0-2500 GCA_963815715.1 uncultured Chloroflexia bacterium
CGTTGGCTGCGGCCGACCGGTCGGAGACGACCGCCCGATCATGCGGATCGGGGCCCCCTGCAGTTGACAGGGGACATGCAAAATGAATATACTGTTAAGGCTTTCCTGAGCGGGCAACGGTTCGCTCGAAGAGCCACGCGAGAGCGGAAGGAGCAGGCACCACGTAACCGACACGCGGAAGCGCGAAGGAAGTGTTGCCACCCGCCGTCCGGGCGGGTTTTGTTTCGCCGCCAGCACCTTGACAACTGAAGCGTAGTTCGTACAGCGTAAACAGACTCCCGCAATTCCGTTCGGCGCGGTTCGCGGCAACGCGAGCATGTGCTGATTGGGTTGCATAACCAGGTAATTAATCCCCGTAAGGGGATCTTGATGGAGAGTTTGATCCTGGCTCAGGAACAACGCTGGCGGCGTGCCTAATGCATGCAAGTCGAACGGGAGCCTCTTCGGAGGTCGACCGTGGCGGACGGGTGAGGAACACGTGGGGAACCCATCCAAGCGAGGGGGATAGCCGCGGGAAACCGCGGGTAATACCGCATGAGCTTGGTTCTTAGTGAGGGAATCAAGCAAAGGAGGAATCCGCGCTTGGCGGGGCCTGCGGCCTATCAGCTAGATGGCGGGGTAACGGCCCACCATGGCGATGACGGGTAGCTGGTCTGAGAGGACGATCAGCCACACGGGGACTGAGACACGGCCCCGACTCCTACGGGAGGCAGCAGCAAGGAATTTTCCGCAATGGGCGCAAGCCTGACGGAGCGACGCCGCGTGGGGGAAGACGCTTTTCGGAGTGTAAACCCCTTTTCTGGGGGATGAAGACAGTGACAGTACCCCAGGAAGAAGGACCGGCTAACTACGTGCCAGCAGCCGCGGTAAGACGTAGGGTCCGAGCGTTGTCCGGAGTTACTGGGCGTAAAGGGCGCGTAGGCGGCTTCTTGCGTCACACGTGAAAGCCCCCGGCTCAACCGGGGAGGGTCGTGTGAAACGGGGGAGCTGGAGGCAGCGAGAGGCTGGTGGAATTCCCGGAGTAGTGGTGAAATGCGTAGAGATCGGGAGGAACACCGGTGGCGAAGGCGGCCAGCTGGCGCTGACCTGACGCTGAGGCGCGAAGGCGTGGGGAGCGAACGGGATTAGATACCCCGGTAGTCCACGCAGTAAACGATGTGGACTAGGTGTGGGGGGAGTTGACCCCCTCCGTGCCGGCGCAAACGCAGTAAGTCCACCGCCTGGGGAGTACGGCCGCAAGGCTAAAACTCAAAGGAATTGACGGGGGCCCGCACAAGCAGCGGAGCGTGTGGTTTAATTCGACGCAACGCGCAGAACCTTACCAGGGCTTGACATCCTCGGAATCTGCCTGAAAGGGTGGAGTGCCTTCGGGAGCCGGGAGACAGGTGCTGCATGGCTGTCGTCAGCTCGTGTCGTGAGATGTTGGGTTAAGTCCCGCAACGAGCGCAACCCTCGTGCTTAGTTATGGTGATGTCTAAGCAGACTGCCGGGCACAACCCGGAGGAAGGGGGGGATGATGTCAAGTCAGCATGGCCCTTACGCCCTGGGCGACACACACGCTACAATGGCCGGGACAGCGGGCAGCCAAGCGGCAACGCGGAGCCAATCCCTGCAAACCCGGTCTCAGTTCGGATTGAGGGCTGCAACTCGCCCTCATGAAGTCGGAGTTGCTAGTAACCGCCGGTCAGCCATACGGCGGTGAATATGTTCCCGGGCCTTGTACACACCGCCCGTCACGTCATGAAAGCCGGCAACACCTGAAGCCGGTGGGCCAACCCGCAAGGGAGGCAGCCGTCGAGGGTGGGGCTGGTGATTGGGACGAAGTCGTAACAAGGTAGCCGTAGCGGAAGCTGCGGCTGGATCACCTCCTTTCTAGGGAGCTCGTCCTGGGTCATTCCAGGGCTACTTCCAGGTCAACCGTCTGGAGCAACAGGTGAATACACCTGAGAGGCGCAGCGGATCAGCGATGGCCGTGCCTGTGGAGACCGATTCGTCGGTGGAGGGCATGAGCGGCTGATTCCTCTGTTTCCGACGTTCCAGATGTGTTTCTCGGAGTCTTTTCCGTTTGTACGAACTACGCTTCAGCTGGCAAGGGCAACCTCGCCAGTTTTGCTGTCCCTGGAAATCTGGGATGGCATGCACGTTAACAAGGGAGCGCATGGGAGCACCATGCGAAGCGAGTAAGAGAGAACGACACCGAGAAGTCGACGCATCTGTGTTGGTGCAAGGATCGATCGAATCGGAGCGTCGGGCTGGGCGTGCCGTTGACGGCGTCTTGTGGGAGACCAGGAGACGGCGGTGGCGGGATGTGCTGAACGATGCACCGCAAGACGAGCGCACGGTGGATGCCTCGGCGTCTGGAGCCGAAGAAGGACGTGGCCAGGCGACGAAACGCCTCGGGGAGCTGCGGGCGAGCGCTGATCCGAGGATGTCCGAATGGGGCAACCCCACCGGGGTGATACCCGGTGACCCTCCCCTGAACACATAGGGGGAGTGGAGG
>CAWFHU010000011.1:7500-147886 GCA_963815715.1 uncultured Chloroflexia bacterium
ATCGGCCCAATAGGTCTCTCCCGCGATCACATCCAACGCCACCGTCAGACTTGAGTCGGCCGACGTGAAGACGGCCGAGGCGACCGACCCCACGTTATGCGTCGTCTGCACGCTCCAACCGTCCGGATAGTTCAGTCCGAAGCCAACCGATGGATCGGTCCAGGACTGCCAGGACGCAGTGAGCCCGTTGTTCGGTGTGGCTTGCGCCGTCGAGCTGGAACCTGGGCTGTCCAGGGAGTCCAGGATGAAGAGCTTGCGCGCGTCAGGGCAGCTGGCGTAGGCAGTGTCGAAGACGTGGCCATGAAGCTGCGCGTGAGATGGCAAATCAAAGATGCCCAAGCTGAAAGGGATCACGAGGAGGAGCGACGGCAGGCCTTTCGGAATAGAGTTTGGCAGCGTCGCCCCGGCAACGGTGAATTCCGTCATGAAGGGCTGATCGGTGAGCGTCGGTAAGCTGTCCATCACGACCGGACAATTGGCGGGCGGCGCGATTGCCCCTGCTTGATCGGTCGAGGGCTGATTGATGTGCGCGTCGACGACGAGCGATTGCTGCGGAGCGCTGC
The DNA here is from genome assembly GCA_963815715.1 of uncultured Chloroflexia bacterium. Classification (GTDB taxonomy): domain Bacteria; phylum Chloroflexota; class Chloroflexia; order Thermomicrobiales; family Thermomicrobiaceae; genus CALAGB01. Next base: position 8,064 of record CAWFHU010000011.1, read on the forward strand.
TCGGTTGGGCGGAGATGTCGGTGACCGCGTCCCGCACACTCAACACGCCACTGGGGATCTCGCTCGGTGTGCCGGACGCCGGGTCGGAATGCGTTGGGGTGGATCCGGCGTTGATGCAAGCAGCGAGCATGAGGAGCACGGGCCACCAGGCGATGCGTTTGACTCGTCGGGCGTTCAGCACAATCTCCTCGTTCCGCGTGATCGCACGCGGTGTGGCCGTGTCAACGGAGTGGCCCGTATTATAGTCATCTTGAGTGGTTGACGGAACGAACTGGCTCTGCATGGTGCCGTTTCGGCACAGTCGGGAAAGGGAAATCGATATGCGGGACGATCGGATCGCGAAGCTGGCGCGGGTACTGACTGAATACTCCATGGAGGTTCGCCCGGGAGACCTCGTGGTCCTTTCCGGCGGAATCCTCTCGTTGCCGCTCCTCAAAGCGGCTTATCGCGAGACGTTGCGATTAGGCGGCAACCCGGCGCTCGAAGTGTTGGTGCCAGAGATGACCGAGATTTTGCTCTCCGAGGGAAGCGACGAGCAGCTGAGGGCGATTGACCCGTTCGAAGGGATCGCGTCGGAGCGTGCCGATGCACACTTGCGGGTGAGCGCGTCGGAGAATACACGTGCGATGACCGCGATCAGCCCCTCGCGGCAGCAGACCTATTCTCGCGCCAGATCCGCCGTACGCAGCACCCGCATGGATCGCGCCGCGTCGGGTGCCTTGCGCTGGTCGTCGACCGTCTATCCGACGCAGGCCCACGCGCAGGAGGCGGAGATGTCGCTGCATGACTACGAGGAGTTCATCGCCGCGGCGGGCTGGCTGGACGAGGACGACCCGGTCACGAAGTGGCGCGAAGTGGGCGAATACCAGGCGCGTCTGATCGACTGGCTCACGCCGAAACGTGAAGTGCGCGTCGTCTCTGAAGATACCGACCTGACGGTGAAGATCGGCGGGCGCACCTGGATCAACTCCGACGGCCACCGCAATTTCCCCAGCGGCGAAATCTTTGCCGGCCCGATCGAGGACTCGGTCGAGGGACACATTCGATTCAGCTTCGCCTCGATCGTCCAGGGCCGTGAGGTGGACGACATCCACCTGTGGTTCGAGCAGGGTAAAGTGGTGCGGGCCGAGGCGGGCAAGAACCAGGATTTCCTCGAATCGATGCTCGATACCGACGACGGCGCGCGTTACCTCGGCGAGTTCGCCTTCGGCACCAACGACAACATCTCACGCTTCACCCGCAACACGCTCTTCGACGAGAAGATGGGCGGCACGGTCCACATGGCGCTTGGTGCTGGTTATCCGGACAGCGGTTCGAAGAATCGCAGCGCCATTCATTGGGATCTGATCCGGGACCTGCGCGGAGGCGGCGAGGTGTGGGTCGATGGGGAGCTGTTCGAGAAGGACGGCAAGATTCTGGTGGGCTAAGGAACCTTACATAACAACGTCGTGCATATCAACAGACACGAGAGAGGGACTATGACCAACATGGATATCCCAAATCTGGTTGAGCCCGACTGGCTGCTCGGGCAGCTGGGCGCCGGGGATCTGCGGATCCTCGACTGCACCGTTGAATTGCCGCCCGTCGGCGCGGTCGACCGCAGCCCGATCAGCGGTCGTGCTGGTTGGGAGGCTGGGCATATTCCCGGGAGTAACTTCGCTGATCTGATCGGTGAGCTGTCCGATACGAGCAACACGCGCTATTCCTTCCCATTCCCATCACAGGAGCAGTTCGCGAGCGCGATGTCGAAGCTCGGTGTGGACGACGGCACACGCGTCGTGCTCTATGACACTGGGGTTGGTATGTGGGCCGCGCGACTTTGGTGGCTGTTGCGCGCCTACGGATTCGATCGAGCGGGCGTGCTCAATGGCGGCTGGCAGCGTTGGAAACGCGAGGGACGTCCGGTTTCGACCGATCCCGCGCCGACGCATGAAGCGGCCTTCGTGGCGCGACCACGTCCGGAGTTGATCGTCGGGAAGGATGACGTGCTGGCGGCCATCGGCGACTCAAACCAGCTCATCATCAACGCGTTGCGACCGGAAGCACATTCGGGGGCGTCACCGCCTCGACATGGACGGCCAGGCCATATCACGTCGAGCGTCAACGTGCCGGCCATAGGCCCGGGCTCGATCGTCGATCCCGAGACGTCGACCTACATCCCGCTCGATCAGATTCGGGCGAAGTTCGAGGGTGTCGGCGTTCCGGGGAAGGAGCGCGTGATCACCTATTGCGGTGGCGGCATCGCGGCCAGCAGCGCCGCATTTGCGCTGCACCTGATCGGCGTCGACAACGTAGCGCTCTACGACGCGTCTCTCTCGGAATGGGCCAACGACCCAACGCTGCCGATGGAAACCGACGAGTAGGCAGCGCAAAATCGTGACTGGTTAGCATCACCATGAAACGATGAGGTCGATGAGGGCGCGGCGCAGATCGGCATAACGATCTGCGCCGCGCCGTTTGGCCGAGTCCGCCTCCACGATTGCGATGATGGCCTCGGCCGCGCTGCAACCTTGAGATTCGAGTTCAGCATCACGAGATGGGCGGGAAGGGAAGCTGAGGAAAAATCTGTCATACGCCAATCCACCGCGCGGTTGAGTGGACGTAACGTAACGAGTTCGTAGCTTTCGTCGCTTCCCTGTTGGGAGCTCGCGTTTCCTTCAGGTGGTAGTTGACGCATTGCTTCCCGAAATATGCAGGGCCACGATCAAAGCCAGGGCATAATGTGCCCGATGAGCGCGCCAGTGACGTCCATCGGCAATAGTTGACTGCCTCGAACGTCGCGCAAGTCTCCGATAAACGCTGTGGTCACGATCGTCTTCTCGACACCCAACAAGAGCGGGGACTTCACCGCCTATCACACGTCAGGAGCAATTAGCACGAAGCGCTGATCACGAAGGGGGCAAATAACATCAGCCGGCGGACGAGTTCAGCCAATAGTCATGTGGCGCTTGGCCGCCAGTCTCAGACGCTGTCGCGGAGCTTTTCGAATCGCCATGATCCACCGTCGCGTCGGGCGATTGGCTCGTCGATTCGATCGAGGCAGCCCGCGATCCAGGCGAAGGCAGCTGCTTGCCCAAGGTAGAACCGTTCGTTCCCTTGCAGGCGACGGAGCTGTTCATCATCCGCGACCAGACTCTGCTGCATCCAGTTCTCATGCGATTCTCGTGCGGCGGCGGCCGATTCCTCAAGACATTCAGAAATGTGAGTCGCCAGTTCCCGGATCGACTCGATGAGATTCTCCGAGGCGTCACGCGGAGATGGTTCGATCGGTGACTCGTTATCAGCTGTTCCGCTCGTGTTCGTGCACGGGGATCTCTTCGACGACGTAGAGATAGCGGCCGGTTCGGAGCTCCCACCGTTGATGCCCTGGCGACGGAGGACACCAATGTACGTCGCCGGAACAGCTTGTCGTGATCTGAGCCTGCGCGTCGGAGACAGACTGAAACAAGCCGAGCACGAGCGGCGAACTGTTGATGGTCTCGGGTGCCGGCTGACGAAACAGCGTGTACAGGCTTTGCATCTGTGCTCCTGAGCCGAATGACGTTGAAGACAGTCGTTGATGGCGCACGACGAATGCCCGCGAGGACCAAGAAATGGCCAAATTGAACTCAGACTTCATACGCAATTTTGGCTGTTCCATGGAAGGAAATTCGGGTCATTGACGCAGCGTGTTGGCAGGACCGACGGCCTTGCGGAAACGACGCACGATGTCGTGCGTGTTCTCGAGTTCGGATCGCCGCTGACCACGATTCCCCTCGTGCCACACTCCGCCACAACTAAACCGGAGTGGGTCGACATCCCGAGAACCTGCGCCACCGAGCCCAAAACGTGCTTTGCGCATAAGCTTCCTTATGCGCAAACGATTTGGATGGATTGGTCCGAAGACGGGCGGATTGCCGCCCTCGGGCACGAATCAGGCCAAAATGCGAGCGTGGGTGTCGGGCGTCGCGAATTTTGCCGAACATGACGCGCGAAACGGGATCTCAGCTCGGATTTGGAACTGAACCGTCGCCATTCGGCGAATTCAGGCCCGCTCGCTGGTCATCATATTGACCCGGTCCGTGGCGCGGTCAGCGTTCGAGCTTCGATGTATTCGCGGTGCCTGTTCTGGCCGACAGCTTGAGTGATTTGATCGATCAACACGACGACGGTTTCACATGTCCGTCCCGGTCGTCATGGCGTTCTTGGTTTCACTGCTCTCCCAATGGCAGCTGGGCCGGCAGCGACGCGCCGACCAGCTGCAACGGAGGAGTCGACGAATTCTGACTATTTATGTCACGTAGCCGCCTGGACCTACCGACATCAGAACATGATGACCGAGCGCAGCGTTTCGCCACGCTTCATGGCGTCGAACGCGGCTTCGGCCTCGTCGAGACTGATAGTACGCGTGACCAGTTCGTCCAGCTTGAGCCGCCCCTGCTGGTACCACTCGGCGAGTAACGGAAAGTCGCGAGTTGGTAAACAATCGCCGTACCAGCACGGACGAACGTTGCCGCCCGTATCGAAGAACCGTTGCATGTCCAGATCGAGCCGTGGGCCAGGACCAGGCACGCCGATCATGACGCAGGTTCCGGCCAAATCCCGGCACCAGAGCGCCTGTTCCAGCGTCTCCGGTAGGCCGACTGCTTCGAAGGAGTAGTCCACTCCAAATCCGCCGGTCAGCTCTTTGATGGCCGCGACAGCATCGGTTTTGCTGGCATCCACCAGGTGAGTCGCGCCAAACTGCTTGGCCCATTCGAGCTTCTGCGGATCGACATCGACGGCGATGATCGTCGTGGCGCCGGCCAGCCTGGCGCCCTGGATGACACTGTCGCCGACTCCGCCACAGCCGAAAACGGCGGCCGTCGCGCCGGGTTTGACTCCGGCTGAGTAGAGGGCCGCGCCGACGCCGGTCATCACGCCGCAGCCGATCAATGACATCTGGGCAGGTGGAAGATCGGCAGAGACCGGGATAGCTTGCTTTTCGTGCACCAGCGTGTGGGTGCAGAAGGTCCCAATTCCGAGCACAGGTGTCAGCTGCACACCGTCCTGCGTGTACATCTTGTTGGAGGCGTTGAGGCTGGCCGCGCACAGGTTGGGTTTGCCGTTCGCACAGAAGCGACAGTTGCCGCATGGCGCGCGCCAGGCGAGGATGACGTACTGGCCAACCCGGCTCGGATCAACGCTTGAGCCCACTGCCTGAATGATCCCGGCGCCCTCGTGGCCCATGAGGAAGGGGAAGCCGGAAGTTCCGTAGGTGCCGGACTTGACTCCTAGATCAGTGTGACAAACGCCAGATGCCAGGATGCGCACCAACACATCGTTGGGGCCGGGATCCTCGATCGTGAAATCCTCGATGACCAGTGCTTCGCCGGGAATTCGTGCGATCGCTCCACGCGCGGTTGTCGTCATGGCCGCTCCCACCCACTTCATTTATGCCCATCAGTGTAGGTGTCAATGGTGAGGTATCGGCCCTGAATCGTCAATCGCGGACGGCGAAGCGATCGTACCCCGCTGATCCTGTGAACGGTCGGTCGAGGTCTCGTCGTCGATCAGCGAGTCAGGTCCAAACGCCGCCAGCAAGGAGGATGTACAGGCGAGCTCCTCCGGACGCAGCCGCGAGGTGAAACTCGCGCCGTCGCGGGAAACCAGCGCAATCGTGAGTGGGAGACCTTCAGTTGGGTACGGCGAGCAATTGGCGAGTTGCATCCGGATAATCCATGCGCCAGTGCGGTTGCAGGAGGTAGCGTCCGGCGACGACCGTTCGCTCCCCGATCTCGCGGTAGAAGTTCGTGTCGGTTCGGCTGGAGAGATGATGTTGACTGACGCCCCAGCGGTAGATGTAAAACCATTCGGCCCGGGTCAGTTTCGGCGCTCCACGGTTCGGATCGACCACATTGGGACGCGTCGACAGCCGCGCGTCAACCGCCGCGTCCTCGCCGAGGTTGACCGGAGGACTCCCGCCAACGGCCGCGAAGGCGCTCCAGCGAAATAGGCTGGCATTGAACGCGTAGCCCATCGAGTGGTCGGCGTGCAGTCCCTGCGTATCAAGGAACCAATAGGCGCGCGGATTGAAGTAGTCGGCGTCCCCGATCCGCTCGACTGAAAACGAGAGCCGCCACGGCAGGCTGATGTCGTCGTCGTCCCAACGCGCAATGAGCTCCCCGCGGGCGATGGCGATCGCGGCATTGTCTTTGTCGCCCAGGGTCGGATAGCGCATGGGGGCATTCACGATCCGAACGCCGGGCGCGTCACAGACGAGCTCCTGCTGCGGACAGTCATTGAGGATGATGAGCTCCTTATTGGGGTACGTCTGGCGCAGAAATGACTCGATCGCCTCTTCCAGGAGCCATTGACTTTCGGGTGGCCTCGCGTAGGTCATGCAAATGCAGCTGACCATAGGCAGGTTGGACGAAGTCTCCACCTGCGCCCGGTTGTCCGGTCCGATACGCGCCAACGGTGGGACTGGAGTGAAATCTCTCCAGGGAATCGCCATGAACGGTGTGCCACCGGTGGAATCGGGGGTCGCTTCGTCGGCTTCGCGCTGGCGCTTTGCGGTGTCCGGCATCACCTGATCAACCACCGCATCGATCCGCTCTTGGGTGAGATGCTGGGCGAAGTGCTCCAGCACCGGTGCGGTATCGAGACCCAATTCGAGGTGCCCGACGAGATAGTTGCGCAGCTTGTCCTCGACGGTCAGCGGATAGGGAACACCGGCAGGACGCGCGAAGCGATGGACCCAGCGGAGCCACGGAAGGCACAGACAGCGGCCACCGGCCTGCCGAAACTTCTCATGAATGTAGCCTTCTTCGCCGCCAAAACCGCGAAACGCGGGGTTGAATCCCGGCCAGACCGCCCGACGACAGCTGAATACGCCAAGGCCCTGCATCGGGATCTCGAAAGGCTCGCTCTCTGGGTCGAGTCCACGCGGGTCTGTCGCCCAGATGCCCCACATCTGCTCTCGCCAGACGGGATCGAAGTGCGTCGAGAGATTTCGCAGGTCATCATAGACGAGCGGACCTTGAAGCAGATCGACGGAGCTGGGATGGTCACGGTGATAGCTCTTGAGACGCGCGATGGCTCCCGGCGCGAACAGCACGTGAGAGTCGCAGACCAGGACGGCGTCACCTTCGGCCTCCTGGAAGATGCGGTCGCGTGCCGCGGCTGTGCCGACGACGTCAGTGGCGCGGACGTAGCGCGCACCAGCCCAGCTCTCGACGAACGAGCGCGTATGGTCGCAGCCGAAATTATCGACGACGATCAGCTCGATGTCCTCGAGATCCTGATAAAGACGCAACGCTTGCAAGGTGAAGTAGACACCGTCGAAGTCGTTGTACGTCGCCATGCCGATAGTTAGTAGCGGCATGCGACCCTCCGCCACGTCCGCCGCGCCGCGGTCGACGCTCCGCACAACACGCTCAAGCCAACCATCAACGTTCTCAGCAAGCGGGCCACGATCGCAAATCGACTATGTTCATCCCGGATTTGAGGTCGTCGTCGTGGAGGTCGTCGGCCCTGTCGTTGTCGTCGGCGGCGGCGTCGTGGAGGTCGTCGGCGCCGAGGTCGTTGTTGGCCCTGTTGTTGTCGTCGTTGGCGCTGATGTCGTTGTCGGCCCCGTTGTAGTGGACGTCGTTGGCGCGCTCGTCGTCGTCGGTGGCGGCGTGGTCGTTCCAGGTGTGACGCATTGCCCGCTCGAGCAAATCTGACCGCTGTCACAGCAGACAGTTCCGCAGAATGGTGGATGGTTCACTGGAGCAGAGGGCCCGCACTCAAAGCATGGACCACAGCCAAAGAAGGAACTGAAGATGCATGATCTGGCCTGGAATGGGTTGGCGAAGGATTGCATGCAAAAGTTGATGCAGGCTGGAGGATTGCGGAAGCCACCAATTTGGAAAAAGGATGCGCCAAAGATGAATCCGCCAAACGACTTGAGCACCTGGCGGCGCGAGGTGCTGCGGGCCACAGCCTTGGTGAGATGATCGAAGCGACGCTCGTCCATGGTCCGCACTCCATCTTCGGTTAGGGTCCACGACTGCTTACATCGCAAACCCAATAGAATCTTCTAACTCTCGAATCACCCACGTATCGCGCATAGGTCGCACCTTGAGATGAGACCAGTCTAGTGGTTACGTACGCACTGAGTCAATGTCCACGGCCTCGTTCACGAATACCGATGGAATAATTCGTCAGCGCAACGCGGTCACCTAAGCGGCTTCACAAAAGTCTTGACAACATGGCACACTCAGCGCGAAACGAAGGGGGGGTGCTATGGAGGAGGAACTGCGGGCGCAACGGAGCCGCTTGCTTGCGCTCACGAAACATGACCCGGACCCAGGCGTTCGGCATCGTGCGCATGTGCTCATTGTCGCGCTGGGCCAGCCGAGCCGGCAAGCGGCGGCGACGGCCTGCGACGTGAGTGCCCGATCCATCACCCGCTGGGCGGCACGGTTTGCGGCGGAGGGTTGGGATGGGCTGGCCGATCGCCCGCGTCGCGGCCGCCCGCCCAAGCTTCCCGAAGCGGCGCGCGAACTGCTGGGCACGGCGCTGGCTCAGACCCCCGAGGCCTATGGCTACCCGGTCACGGTGTGGGCCATCGCTGACTTGACCGATCTGCTGGACCGGCACGGGTGGAGCGTCTCCGCCGTCACGGTCAATCGGACCGTGCATGCTATGGGTTACGTCTATCGCCGACCGCGTCATGATCTACGGCATCGGCAGGACGCTGAGGCCGTCGCCAGCGCCGCCAACACCCTCGCGGTGCTGCAAAAAAAGGGGCTGATCTCCACAGTGGACTCCGTCTCCTGTATCTCGACGAGTGCCACCTTCACACCCATCCCAACCTGGTATGTTGCTGGCAACCCCGCGGCCGACCAACCAGTATCCCGGCGGCCGGGACCGATGAACGCATCAGCCTCTTTGGGGCCGTGGAGTACCGCTCCGGCATGCTGATGACCCGGCAGGCACCCGCCTCGAACGCGGCCGAATTCATCGCCTTCCTCGATCAGGTGGCGGCCCGCTGGCCGGCGGGCCACTTGGTCTTGGTCCTCGATAACGCGACCTACCACAAAACTGCCCGGCTTCGTGCCTGGTTCGCCGCGCATCGCGCGCGCATCAGCGTGCTCTGGTTACCAACGTACAGCCCGCAGCTCAACCTGATCGAGCGCGTCTGGCGCTTCATTAAGCAGAAGCTGGCGTGTCATCGCTATTGGAACGATCGTGCTGGCCTTGCGACGGCGGCACAAACCCTCTGTGATGCGGTTCGCGCGACCTTCGCCGCCGAAACCTTCCCGCACATCACGATCGGACAAGACTTTTGTGAAGCCGCTTAGAGCATTATTCAGAGCGGTCGCCCACGGGCGGAAGCCGAGGAAGTACTTGCCCTCAGCCGTCGTCTGAAGGGCGTCATAAATGTCGCCCCATACGCATCAAGCTAGGGCTCCAGGGAGGCATCGAGCAGGTATTGGAAGGTGTTGGGATGCGTGCGGCGACGGTTGAGCCGCGTGGCCGCCAGGAGCACATCCTGCACCTGGCGCAGGGCACGGCCGGTGGCACGGGGCTGATCGAAGACGCTGGCCAGCACGATCACCTGATCGCGAATGGCGACGGCCGCCTTGACCAGGCTGTGATCGGGGAAGGTCCAGCCACTGGTGAGCATGAGCCAGTGCTGGATGACCAACCCAATGAGCTTGGCCCAGATCTCCGCCATGATGCGCTGGGGATTGGCACTGCGCGAGTGTCCCAACTGCCCATGCTGCTTCCACAGCTTGAAGACCAACTCGATCTGCCAGCGTGCCCGATAGAGGCTGCGGGCCTCGACCAGACTCAGGCGGTCGGCCGGAACATTGGTCACCAGGATGGTCCAACCGGCCCGCGCGAGGCGTTCCCGACTCACCATCTGGCCCTGCTTCTTGGCGTCTCGGCGCAGGTTGCGGCGGCGCTTGGCTGCCACTGCTGGGGGCACCGGGATCGCCAGCAACCGCGCGGGCACCGGATCGTGGACGCCCAGCAGAACGGGCACATCCACCTGCCCATCGGCGTCTCGTTGCCGACGGAGCCAGCGACTGACCTGGGTCACCCGCTCCGGTTCGAGCGTCTGGATGACGACATTGACCTGCAGCCGACTCAGCCAGAAGCTGCCCTGTGCCGCCAGCGTACGGAAACTCTCCAGGCTGAAGAAGCCCAGGTCACTCACCCGCAGGCTGCCAGCCGGCAGCGGCGCGTGACTCCAGAACCCACGGCGATCGTGGGCGCGCCCGTCCAGCGGTTCTGGTCCCTCCAGGCGACCCCGCAGCAGATCCCACCGCATCTGGAGCTTGACGGCGGCCACGCCTTCGCCGGGACGTCCTCCGCAGCCCGGCCAGTGCTCGGCCCAGTCCGCGGGCAGACTGAGCGTCGTGCTGTCGAGGAGCCAGACGCCACTGAAACGCTGCAGCAGCGGTAGGGCCACGGGCTCAGCGACGGCCACCAGGGTGGACAGAGTCGCGGCCAACAGGTGTTCCAAGCAGGTGACCAAGGACGGCGTGAAGCGGTGATCGAGCGCCTGCGGACTGAGCTGGACGCCGCGGCGCGCCGCCATTTGGGTGAGTTGGGTGAGCGTGGCGGCGGGATGGGCCAGCCAGCCAAAGATCAGCGTCTGCAGCAAGAGTGCCCCACTGAGCTTGCGCTGACGACGAATGACGCGGCTGCTGCGGGCGAGCGACTCCGCCTGCTCGGTCAACACGGTCTGGAGCGCGGTCTGAAGGCTCGGTATACTCGGCATGGACGACTCCTTCGGGTACGTGACTGAATGACACACCGTCACTGTGCCCCAGGAGTCGTCGTTTGTCAGCCCATTTCCGTCCTAAATTGATGCGTATGGGGCGTCATAAATGTCGCCCCTACGGAGAAGCGTCGTAGGGGCGACATTTATGACGCCCAGTTGACGCTTTTCTGGGCAACCCTTGTGCAAATTGCTCTAAAGTGAGAAGAAGGTGCCGGCAGACGGAAACGTCGGCTGCCGGCAACCCACAAGTTTGCCGCCAGTCGCGGCATTGCATCGCTGAGCCTACGGCGTGAGCCGATGGAGATCGCGCGGAAAGAGGGTCGTCTCACGCACGTTGTTGACTCCGCACAGCCGCGCGATGAATCTCTCCACGCCGAGCGCGAACCCGCCATGTGGCGGCATACCGTGTTTGAATGCCTGCAGATACCCCTCGTATGGCTCCACATCCGCGCCACGGGCCGCGAGCGCATCCAGGTAGTCCTGGTATCGATGCAGACGCTGACCGCCGGTCACGATCTCCAGCCCCCGAAACAGCAGGTCGAAGCTGTTCGAGTAGTCCGGCCGCACTGGATCCGGATGCGTATAGAACGGCCGCTTGGCCATCGGATATCCAGTCACGAACAAGAACTCGGAACCATGCGCGCTCCGCGCCCAGTCACCAAGCCAGCGCTCATGTGACGGTGCCAGGTCGATCTCTTCACTCAGATCCTCACCGGTGGCACGTCCAATCATCTCCATCGCCTCAGCGAAGTGGACGGACGGGATGTGCGTCGGCGGGGCGAGGCAGCTGCGATTCTCGACTGTTATGTCGGCTTCAGAGACGGCCATCACCGATTCGACCATCCCGGCGATCACCTGCGTCAGGACCTCCATCACGCTCGTGTGGTCCTGAACGAATCCCATCTCGGCATCGAGCGAGACGTATTCGTTCAGATGTCGCGGCGTGTCGTGTGGTTCGGCTCGAAAGACCGGCCCGACTTCATAGACGCGCTCGAAGACGCCGACCATCATCTGCTTGTAGAACTGTGGACTCTGCGCCAGGAAGGCCGCACGACCGAAGTAATCGAGCCGAAAGACGTTGGCGCCGCTCTCGGTGGCCGAAGCGACGATCTTGGGCGTGGCGATCTCGGTGAATGCCAAGCTGTCGAGCGTGCGCCTGAACCCACTCAGTGCGGCAGCCATCAGACGATAACGAGCGCGCAGCCGTTCATGCCGCAACGACACCGGCGCGTGATCGAGCACCGTCGGCAGTTGCGCGGCGATTTGCGGACGGAACAGGTCGAATGGTGGCGGCGCATCAGGTTCGACCAGCACGTCGACGAACTCGGCGCGCAGTTCGACGCCACCCGGCGCCTGCTCGGAATGTACCGCCTCACCGTCAATCACGAGCACGGACTCTGGGGAGAGCGATGCGGTCTGTTCGATGAGCGACGGGTCTTCGATCACGACCTGAGCCGTGCCTCTGCCGTCGCGCAATATGAGGAAGCTGATGGCGCCAAGCTGGCGCCTGCGGAGAAGCCAGCCAGCCAGCCGTACTTGGCTGCCGGCGTGTGCGGGCAGTTCCGTGGTCCAAAGACGTTCCACGGCGACACCTCCTGAAAATAAACAGCGCCTCCTCGCCATGCGGACGAGGGAGGCGCTCGCGGTGCCACCGCAGTTCGTCGCCGCTTGTTGTGTCGCGACGACCTCGGCACCTGCTAACGGAGGTGAACCGTCAGGGGCTACAGGGCTGAATCGCCGTTCTCCCCCGCGCTCTGGAGGGTCTTCGCTGGGCTCGGACGCCGCCATTCCACCATCAGCGGCTCTCTAGGCTCCGTGCGTCCCACCTACTCTGCTCCATCAACGCTTTCGTCAACCATAGCGATTATGTTCGCAATGATCAAGTGCGACGGGTGTCACTTAATCGTGGCTGGTTCACGCACGCTCGATCGCGTCACTGAGCTGTGCGAGTAACAGCTTGAGCGTGCGAAACTGTTCTTCCCCCAAGTAGCTCGACCAGATACGCTCAAGCTCATTGATCAGAACCCGCGCTAGTTCGTAGACCTCATGCCCACGCGCCGTCAGTCGAACCAGTTTGGCACGGCCGTCATCCGGATCTGGCACGCGCTCGACGTAGCCATGCTTTGCCAGGTGCGCCACCAGTTCTCCCATCGCCTGCACGGTGATGTTGGCGTGTCCAGCCAGATCCGTGATGCGGGAGCCGCGATCGTGGTCGACGTATTCGAAGATCGCAAGATGAGGCGGGCGAATGGCTGGATGGCCATTTGACGCAAACCCCTGCTCGACGAATCGAATGCGAGCGGCGTTTGGGTTGCGAAGCAACTCCCCGATCAACCGCTGGTCCTCACGTATCTGATTCAGCTCAACCCCCTTGACAAGATGTTCAAGGTTCCTTAGTATTTATTCAAGGCGCCTTGCTAAATAAGTGTACTTCATTGGCTGCGGAGTGAGCCAGATTGCGAGAACCGTGATGAGTCTGGAAGTGAATAAACGGATTGTCCGGCGTCTCTTCGAGGAGGACTTGGGCGAACCGGATCCAGCACGACGAGATCATGCCGCTGCGGAGATCATTGCTCCGGATTTCCACGACCCAACGAACCCGCCCGGGATGCAGCACGGACTGGCAGGTCATCGAGCGGTGGTCTCCCTCTTCTACGCGTCGTTTCCTTCGATGAAGTGGAGTGTCGACTCCCTGATCGCTGAGGGCGACAAGGTAGTCGCTCAAGCGACCATGACGGGCACGGCATGACGGAGATTTCTTCGGCATTCAACCGACCGGTGTCCAAGTCAGTGTGTCAGGCATCCACATTTTGACCCTGCGTGACGGTAAGATCGTGTTGCACGAAGGACTCAACGACGATCTTGGGATGATGCGACAACTCGGAGTGGCTCCAGCGCTCGTCTAATACACCGATTCACTCGATAGCCTCAGAACGGCGCCAGCCTGCGTTCAGGCCACGGGTGGCGCCACTTCCATTCAACCGTCTGAACCGTCTGTTCGCTGTGTCCGGTCGACACGACCGGACACCGACTCTCGCGACACCAGCATCGGACCGCTTCCCCGATTTGAATTCATCTTTCCCTTCCTCATCCTTATTCCGTACGCGAATTTGCCGGTTCAGATCCGGCGCCGACCTATCTTGACTCATGCGTACGGACATGTTATCTTGTCTGCGAGTCAACTGTCATGGAGAGAGGAGCCCTCAGTTGGGCGAACAGCGGCTCATACCGTTGAAAGAGGCCCGAGAGCAGCTCGGAATCAGTAAGGTGACGATGGCGCGCCTCGTCAAGGAACGTCGCTTCAAGGTGTACGAAAACCCACTCGATCGGCGGCAGAAACTCGTCGATCCAGTCGAACTCTCCAACGCCGTTCGTCCGCAAGCTATGTCGGACGAAGCCGAAGCCCGCGATGCCTGAAGGCCGTCGTCGGCGAACCTCAGTGAGACGAAAGGTTGAGGTACAGGACTATGGATCCTTCTCGCATTAGACTTGAGGACGACCGCTTCGGCCTCATCGGTCTCTCCTTTCGACCACAAAATCGGGCCACATTCATGGGCCGCGACGGTGACGACTTCGTCTGGGCCGTGGGCATCGTCGTCGGCGATGAAGACGAGATCCAGACAGTCGAGATCGATCAGCACGGGGCTAAGTCCTCTCGTATGTTGACTCCGGGCGAGCTGTTTGAAGGTCTCGAGATCTTGGCCAGCCCCGGCGAACCTGCACACGTGATCGTGGGAACGGTCACCCTGTTGGGAATGGAGCTGCGGGCGAGCGACGCGACCACCGCGCATGATTTCGCGGGTCTGTTGCGTGAGGCCGCGGACGACCGCAACTGGCGTCTGCCCTTGCATCTCATTGGCCAACCTCGCGATCTACAGTTGTCAGCGCAAGGGCGTGAGATCCTGCGTCAGACGGCCATGTCGATCGAGCAAGAGGGACACGGTCGCACGACATTGTCAGCGGCGAGCCGCCTTGAGCTCTCCGCACAGACGCTCGACTCGATTCGCCGACGCATCGCACGCAAGTCGCTGCAGGCCTATCGTATGCACGGCCGCTGGTATGTGGTGCTCGATAATCTCTCACGTTCACGCTCATCTGATCTGAATGGAACGACGACCGCCGACGTTCCAGCCCAACCAACTGCACCAGAGATTCCGAGTCCATTTGAAGAAGCGCCGGAACAGACTCAGGTCGAGCAGGAGCACGCCGTGGCCACCGAGATTGCTCTTGAAGAGCCCTTTGTCGCGCCTGCTGAGTCGTCGGAGCTCGCACAAGAAGAGACTATTCACCTCCAGGAGGAAGAGATCGGGCCGATTTCCCAGACCACCGAAGCGGAGGAGCTGCCTGAAGCTCCGACCGAAGATGATCTGGCTGCGTTCGTCTCTGAATCAGCGGAGTCCGAGTCAGAACCGATCACGCAGGAGCTACCTGTTGCCGCGTCGGCCGAACCTGAGGAGTTGTCGGTCACAGATGCTGCGCCGGAGCTTGCTGCCGAGGCCGCGGAAGAGCAGCCGGTGGCTGAAGAAGCTCCAAGCGAGCCCGAGCAGGCAGCGACAGAACAGCAAGGCATGGAAGCCGATGAGCAGCCTGGTTCATCGCTCAATCACGTCGATCAGTTCATCTCGGAGTCGGTACTGGACCAGTTCGTGATTGCCGACGCCGAGACATTCCCGCCGTCCGCGGAGACTGCGGCTGAACCAGCGATGCAAACTGAGGCAGACGTCGTTTCGGAACAGCCGAGCGCTCACGTTGCCGAGCAGATCGAAGAGTTGGTCCCCGAGTCCGAGCTCGAAGCAGCCACCGAAGAGGCAGTGGACGCGAGCCTTGAAGCGCCGACGGACGTTGAAGAAGTAGAGTCTGTCGTCGCCGAGTCGACACTGGTCGAGGCCGAACCTGAGAGCGTCGAGTCGGATTTGACCGACGAATCCGTCTCCCCCGTGGCCGAAACGCACGAGGAGCCATCTGACGAGTTCCAGGTCGCCGCACCTGAGGTGACAGACGAGGCTGAAGTTCTCGAAGAAGAGGGCTCGGACGTCGCGGCCGATGAATCCCAAGCCGAGTCGCTCGCGGGCGAATCCGAACCAACGACCGATGAATCGGACGCTGGGCCGGAACCGCAGGGGGACGAAGAGACGCAAGCTCTGCAGGAGCCGATTTTCGCAGCCGCCGAATCAGAAGAGCATGTCGTGCTGACGAGTGCCGAGGAAGCCGAGGCGGTCGCAGAGCCTGCTGAGTCGGAGGCGATGCTAGAGGCAGAAGAAGAGACCGAACCGGCACCACCAGTCGCCGATGAAGCGGAGGTCGTCGAAGCGGAGACCGAGCCCGAAGCAGCCTCCGACCAGGCTGAAGACATTGAAATCCGGGCCGAATCCGAGCCTGGCGAACAGGCGCACGAGGCGATGTCCGAGCCGGAAGAGCAACCCGAAGCCGAAGCGGCTGAAGACGTCGAGATCTCCGCCGAAGCTGAGGCGGAATCCGAAGAAGCGTCTGAACAGGCTGAAGACGTCGAAATCGCGGCCGAATCCGAGGCTGGCGAAGAGGCGCACGAGGAAACGCCCGAGTCCGAAGAAGCGTTCGCGTCCACAGGCTTTGTTGGGCCGGATCTCAATCTGCTGATGCACCTGCGCAATGAAGTGGACTTCTTGCGCCAGCAGGGCCAGGAGAAGGATCGGCAGATCGTTGCCTGGATAAATGGCGCTCAGTGGCTGCAACCGTTCGTGGATCAGATTCGTTCGCTTGAGCAGCAGGTCGAGCGACTCGGCGAGCTGCAGGCCAAGCGTGATGGCGATCGCATTTCGGATCTGATGTCAGAGCGGGATTCGTTGCGCCAACGGCTGGAGTCGCTCGAAACGGAGATCATGGAAGCGCGCTCGGCACAGAACGCCGCCGATGCGAATCGACGTTCCTGGTTTCGGCGCATGATGAGCTCGGACTGAGCGCGGCTAGCGCATCGTCTGCCAGAAACTAAGGCCCATCGCAGCGACTCCGGTGATGAAGTAGATGACGCAGATGACCAGCACGAGAACGACCAACGCGGTCAGAGCAGTGCAGCCTGCCCGTTTGAAGGGTTCGGATCGCTCTTCCGAGGGGTCAGTTCCATTGGCCGTAAAGAGCGGGATCTTCGAATCCGAGGGTTCCATGCAAACCTTTCATCGTGCTGACCGGACTGTCGATGCTTCCTCCCCGAGCGGTCTGGGCTGTCGTCCGGCCGCCGACGGCATCGCGACCTGATGATACTGATTTGGGAAGCCGTTGGCGAAGTAATCGATCAGTCGTCCCCGATGGCCGCTCCGGTCATCATCAGCGGATCGAGCGCCTTCATCACGCTCCAGGATGCTGGATTCCCCTCAAAAACCGTGCTCCGCTCCAATGCACGCATCACGAGTTCGTTTATGTCAATTCCCGACTCCGCCCCTTCCGCCTCGGCGATCGATGCGTGCGTTGCCGGGTGACGCGGCACGAAGACCGTGCAGCAGTCGTCGTCGGGCGTGCGGGAGATCGGCTCGGTTCCGATGCGCTGCGATTCCTCGATGATCTCGATCTTGTCCATGCCGATCAGCGGCCGGAAAACCGGCAATTCGACGGCCGATTCGATAGTTCGAATGTTCTCGAGCGTTTGCGAGGCGACCTGTCCCAGGCTCTCGCCCGTCACGAGCGCGCCTGCGCCGTGCTCATAGGCGAGGGCTTCAGCAATTCGCAGCATCAGCCGTCGATAGAGAATGACACGCAGCTCCGGCTCGCAGGACACGGCAATCTCTCGCTGCAGATCACCGATCGGCACGGTCACCAGTCGAAGCGGCGGTTGGCTGCGGGCGAGCGTCTGGGTGATCTCGATCACCTTTTCGATTGATGTGGAGCGAACGAATGGGTAGGCATGGAAATGGACCAGCGTCAGAGCGCAGCCACGCTTCAGCATGCGATAGGCGGCCACGGGCGAATCGAATCCTCCGGAGATCAGCGCCACGACATGGCCGCTCGTGCCGACCGGTAGCCCTCCGGGGCCTGGCAGCACCCCCGCGGTGACGTAGGCGCCCTCGTGCAAGATCTCGATCTGATACGTGACGTCTGGTTTGCTCAAATTCACTGGAGCCTGGGTTCGGTCCTGAATGAATGCGCCAATCTCTCGTTCGACCTCTGGTGACGTGAGCGGATAGGACTTGTCCGGTCTCTTCACCCGCACGCGAAAGCTGCCGGTCGGTGGGCCATCAGCGTCGAGAAGCATCCCGGTCGCCTCACGAATCGACGTGAGGCGCGTATCCGACTCCAATGTCAACGAGAAATTCTGGATGCCGAAGACACGCGCGATTCGTTCACGTAGCGCGGGCCAATCTCGCAGATTGTCCATGGTGATCAGGATGCGTCCGGTGCGGATCTTGACGGATTGATAGGGCACGTCACGCAGCGCCCAGGTGATGTTGCCGGTCAGCACGCGCATGAAGTGCCGTCGGTTGCGCCCTTTGAGTGCGACTTCATGCACGCGCGCGATGATCACCGGTCGAATTCGTGGCGCGTCCAACGTTACTCCCACGTCTCTCCCATATTGCCGTCTGTCTCGCGGCACGTCTCTCATGGGCGCCGAGGTCGTTCTCACCAACGACGACGACCGCCCCTGGGGCGGCTCGACACCCGGTCTAAGTTTATGACAAATTCATGGGAACCGCGTCAGCGATCGTTGCGATCGCGCGGTTCCCGAATAATGAACCGCGCGGCGTTGCGTCGATACGAACCGACCCGTGTTCGATCCGCATTCGGTCACTCGTCCGAGGCCCAGCCAGCGCGGCTCGTTTGACAGGTGAATCTACGATTCCGTGCCGATCTTACTGGTGATGAGCTGTTCGAGCTCATCCTCCTCGGGGAATCGATCCATCTTGAGTTTAGAGAAGACGACGTTACCGTCTACGCTCACTTCGAACCTGCCGCCACTGGAGGGCTTGAGCGTTGCCTCCGAAATCTGGGCGTCAAAACGGTCGAGCAGCCGATCCACCGAACTGGTGGCTCTCTCGCGATAGCCTCAAGAGGTGCAGTATTCGATCTCCACCGTGTGAAGCATGGTTACCCCTTCACGAATCACCAAACGGCGAGGCAATACGCCGCAACGCCCTACTCTACCATACTGTCCTTTTGCGCCTGCGTTCGAATGTGTCTCGTGACTTTCCCGCGAGCGCATCGTCAGGTATTCTTAGCGACCTTGTGCCTGGCATGGATACGCGTTCGACGTGGTTAGGACTGAAATGCTCCGAGTCATGAAATTTGGCGGCACATCGGTCGGTACCCCCGCGGCCATCGACCAAACGGTTGGCGTCCTTGCGCGCCAGCGAGCGTGCGGTGATTCGTTGGTGGCGGTCGTCTCCGCGCTGAGCGGCGTGACCAACCTGCTGCTCGATTCGGCCGCATCAGCATCGTCCGGCCAGCGTGACGCCGCATCGCGGCTGCGGCAGGGTCTACGTGATCGTCATCTCGAGACGATCGACGAATTGATCAAAGATCCGGCGCGTCGCGAGCGAGTGACCGCCACCGTCGAAGACCTGATCGAGCGCTGCGGCCGACTGATCGAGTCCGTTCAGGTACTGCGCGATCTCTCCCCTCGCTCGAGCGACCTCATCGTCTCGTTTGGCGAGCGGATGAGCTCGGTGGTGGTGGCCGCCGTGCTTGAGGATCGGGGCATTCCCGCCGCCAACGTGGATGCGGACCAGGTCATCGTGACCGACGACGTCTTCGGCGCCGCCAGTCCATTGCTCGAGCAAACGCGCGCGAAGGCGGGTGAGGTACTTCGCCCCCTCCTGGATGCGGGCACGCTGCCCGTGGTGACCGGCTTCTTCGGCGCCAGTGAGTCGGGCGCCACGACGACGCTTGGTCGCGGTGGATCCGATTTCTCCGCCTCGATCCTGGGGAACGCGGTGGGAGCCGACGAGATCTGGATCTGGACCGACGTCGACGGCGTGATGTCGGCAGACCCTCGTCTTGTTCCGGACGCCCACACGCTCCCCGCCATCTCCTTCAGCGAGGCGACCGAGCTGGCCTATTTCGGCGCCAAGGTCATCCATTCGCGAACTATGCAGCCCGCCGCTGAAGAGAACATTCCGATCTGGATCAAGAACACCTTCAATCCGGACCATCCTGGAACGCGAATCGGCCCGGAGCCCGCTGAAAATGGCGCGGTCAAAGCGATCACGGCCATCCCAAACGTCAGCGTGATCAACGTCGAAGGAAGCGGCTTCCTCGGGGTTGCCAGCGTCACGGCTCGCGTCTTTGGCGTCATCGGCCGGGCCGGCATAAACGTCTACATGATCTCGCAAGCATCGTCGCAGCACAGTCTGAGCTTCGTGGTGCCCAAGGCGGACGGCGAGCGCGCCATTCGCGAGCTCCAATCCGAGCTGGAGCTCGAGCTCCATCGTGGAACCGTGTTGAGCCTGGCGCTGAACCCGGATCTGGCGGCGGTCGCGGTGGTCGGCGCCGGTATGCGTGGCACGCCCGGCGTGGCCGGCGGCGTCTTCCGGACGTTAGGGGACGAGCGCATCAACGTGGTCACGATCGCACAAGGGTCGTCGGAGCTGAATATCTCCTGCGTGATCTCGATGGCGGATCTGCCACGCGCCGTCCCGGCGCTCCATCGAGCCTTTCACCTGCAAACGTAGCACCGAGCACTGGCTCAGAGCTGGTTGACATCCTCGGTGGGGATCTGCTCGAACGACCGCACACGCACTTTCGGCTGGAAGCTGACCCGGCGCACGACTCCAGTCGACCGTCCTCGGTACGTCGGAACCTTGAATGCGGACGTGGTCTCGCCTTTCTCCAGTTCAGCGGTAGCCACCGGACCGCGTGTCGGCTGAACAGCGTCCGTCCAGTCCCGCTTCTCCTCTGGTTGGTTTGCCGGGGTAATCGGAAGCTCCTGGGTCGACTCGGCGGGATTACCAGCCGTGAAGCGAGCCAGTGGACGCCGCTCATGGCGGCTTAATGTGCGCAATGCCATGACGCTGAGCGCCACGATCACCAGCGGAAAGATGACGAAAGCGGCGATGAACGAGAAATCTCCAAGAGACATCGATTGTCACCCCTGAACCTGGTGTGATCGCGCTGAACGTGACGCTCGCAACGCCGACCGCCGCGTCCGAGCGCCTGTTGTGGCGGTTCGCGGCTCATGCGTTGACGCAGATTATGTCGGATTCGTCGCGGTCGAGACCAGTCGCCGGGCGATGTTCATTCGACTATTCACCGCGCTATCCGGCCGCAACGTGATTCAATCGACGTCGTGCGCGGCCGCCGCGCCCCGAATCCTGGCGCTGAAAGGATTACACATGTTGCTCTGGGCGGCTTTGACGCTCGCCGTGGCTTTGCTTCTGATCGTGGGAGTTGACCGATTGCTGCGACGGTTGGGCGCCACGCCGGAGCGGCCGGACGACGCGAAGTCCGGCATCAAAGACGTGCTGCGCAGTGTCGAGGAGTGGCAGCGCGCCTACGAGCGACGACGGGACAAATCGTCGTCTGACGAGTGACGTCAGCTCGCGGTGGGGTTCAGCCCGGAGATTCCGGGCGGCGTCTGACGATTTTCGTCATGTTGCGCGTTGAACGCCTGGGCCGTTTTCGCAAGATGGCGTAGCCGATCTTCCACCATTCGATGGACTGTCCCCTCCGGGTAGCTGCCATCCTCCTGCTGCGCTCCGGCGGGAACGCCGGTCAGCAGCTCGATCCCCTCGTCGATCGTCGAGACCTGCCAGATCGAGAATTTACCGTCTCGCACGGCCTGAACGACCTCGTCATCCAACATCAGCGTCGGCACGTTGGTTTTGGGGATCATCACGCCTTGTTCGCCGGTCAGTCCGTGCGCCTTGCAGACGGCGAAGAAGCCTTCGATTTTGTGGGTTACGCCGCCGACCGCTTGCACGTCACCGTATTGATTGACCGAACCCGTCACGGCGATTCCCTGGCGCAGTGGCAAACCTGAGAGAGCCGACAGGAGCGCGTAGAGCTCGGTCGACGAAGCCGAATCGCCGTCGATCTCGCTGTAGGACTGCTCGAACGTAATCGTGGCCGAGACGGCCAGCGGCATGTGCTCTCCGTAGGCGCCGCGCAGGTACCCGCTCAGGATCATGACACCCTTGGAGTGGATCGCGCCGGAAAGCTCCGTCTCGCGCTCGACACTCACGATCGCACCGTGTCCCAGCGACACGCGCGCCGTGATACGCGATGGCTGGCCGAACTCGTAGTCGCCAAGGTTGAGCACGGCCAGACCGTTGACCTGCCCGACCCGTTCTCCCTCGGTTCCGATCATGATCGTGCCGTTGTCGATCATCTCGTGTATGCGTTCTTCCACCAGATTGGAACGGTAGACGCGTTTGCGGATGGCGGTGTCGACGTCGCTGGCCATGACCGGGTCGTGTCCATCACGTGTGGCCCAGTAGCTGGCCTCAGTGACGACATTGGCAATCTCGAGCAGCCGTGTCGGATAGCTTGCGCTGATCCTCGCGCAGACGTGATCCGTGTTCGATCACGCGTGCCACCGCACCGCGATCGAAGTGCCGCAGCTGCGCGTCGCGTACGTGACGGCTGATGAAGGCGGCGTAGTTCTGCACGTGCTCATCAGTCCATTCCATATCGGGCGCGAAATCGGCCCTCACCTTGAAGAGCTCCGGAAACTCCTCGTCGAGGGTCAACAGCGACTGATACAGACTTGGTGGTCCGACGAGCACCACTTTGAGATCAAGCGGAATCGGTTCGGGTCGCAGCGCCGCTGTGGGCAATGCACTGTATTGCTCTCCCAGGTTCTCCATGCCGATCTCGTGGCAGGTGAGACTGCGCTTGAGCGCATCCCAGGAGAACGGGCTGCGCAACACGTCGACGGCATGCAGCACGAGGAATCCGCCATTCGCTCGGTGCAGCGCACCCGGCTTGATCTGCGAGAAATCGGTCACCATGGAGCCAAAGGTGGCCCGATAATCGATCCGGCCGATCAGGTTGTAATAGGTGGGGTTGCGCTCGAAGACGACCGGTGCGCCCTTCGCCTGACTGTTGTCGATCAGGACGTTGACGCGATAGCGCGCGAGATGCTCCTCTCGTTGCTGCGACTGAAGCTGGGCCACGGGAAGCGACCCGCTTGCCTGGGACTGATCGGCGGGTGGCGGGGCGAAGTCGTGCAAGTGCGCTGGAATGTCGTTCTGCAGCTCATTCAGATAGGCCAGGATCTTCGGAAAGAGGCTGTATCGTTCGCGCAGCTCTTCCAGAAACGGACCTATCACGAAGATGGCAATCTCGCGATCCAGCTCACTGATACGCGTAGCTGCTTGCTTCTCGATCTGGCGTAGCTCCCGAAGCGCCGACGCAATCTGCGTCTGAACCTCGTCGCTCTGCTGGGCAAACGACTGTTGCTGCTCGGCCGGAAGCTTTTCAAACGCCTCGGGCGTTATCGGTTTACCGTCCACGACCGGAACGGTGACGATCCCTGCTGGTGTCATCTCCAGGGTGAAGCCGCGCGCTTCAGCGAACGTCTGCAATGAAGAAAAGACCGAGTCACGCTGCTGAGTCAGCCCATTGAGGGCCTGCCGCCGGCGACGTGCGTATTCCTCACTCTCGAACGCGCGCGGAATCTCGCGCTGCGCCGCGACGACGAACTCGCGCATATCGTGATCGAATTGGACACCACGCCCAGACGGGAGCTCGATCGACCTGGGCTGGTCAGGATCGACGAAGTTGTGGACGTAGATCCAATCGGACGGCGGCCGCAGCTGAGATGAGAGCTCTGTCAGGTAGTCGAGGATCGTGCTCTCACGGCCGGAACCTGTGCTGCCGGAGAGGAAGAGGTTGTAGCCATGCGTGTCGATCTGCAGACCAAACTCAATGGCGTCGATGGCGCGCGGTTGCCCGATCGTGCCGACCAACGGCTTTACGTCGGCCGTGGTTTGAAACGTGAAACTGGCTGGATCCATGTGTCGCCGCAGTTGTTCCGGCGCGACACGCAGCCTGGTACGAAGCTCGTCGCTGGCCATCGATCACCCTTTCCGCTCGACTTCGACTGGCGTCTGCCAGGTCGATGTATCGAGACAGGGCTATCGTACCGAGAATTTCGTGATTGAGAAGTGCATCACGAGATCAGCGATACGATCAGCAAGAATGGCACGATAAATATGAGCCAGGAGACGATCGCGGTCCCGACGGCGCGTCCGGTGCTGAAATCGAGCGCCTGACGTAACGCCACGATCGTGGTCGCCAGGATCCAGAAGAAGACGATGATGGCGATGATGCCGCCCAGGAAGATGATGCCGCTCAACACAAGGAGCAATGCCGGCGTCTGGGCGTAGCCGAGCGTGCGCAGCAACTCGCCCACGGTCGCTCGAGTTTCGCGAGTCTTGAAAATGGTCGTGCCGATCAAATACGCCACGGTGGCGTACAGGGCCCAGGAGATCAGGTCGGCGATGACGCTGACGACGAGCGCGCGGATGCCATGGCTGGTGAGCGCGCCGAACCCCGCGGCCAGTGAGGCGAAGACCACGATCCAGAGGGCCGAACGGTTCGCGCGGACATCTCGCTCCACTGCTTCATACGCGTCCGGGTTGAGCAGCGCCGCTCCGATCATGCGTTCCCAGACGGTGTTCATTCGTCGTGATGACATTTGCCGGTTCTCCCCATGCTGAACTCGTTGCCCTCGACCACCCGAGCATCTGTCGCGCGAGCTCATTCCAAGAATGTCACGCCAATCACGCCGAGGTCAATTTCGTCGTGCGCTGAACCCGACTTGGCTCACTCTCCTGTATTATGCCGATCAGGAGTTGCCAGCTACGCACCACCGTCTATTCTCCACTGAGGTCCACGAAGGGAGCGCCGCACGCCATGAGCGACATCATTTTCGAGCCAATGCACGTCGTCGGCCAGCGCGTGCGGCGCCGTGAGACGTCGTCCGAAGAGCTGACGCGCGCGGTGCTGGATCAGGTCGATCGCTGGGGAGAGCGGATCAACCCCTTCGTGACGCTTACCGCGGAACTGGCGTTAGAGATGGCGCGCGAGCGGGATGCCGAGCTGGCAGACGGCGAAGATCGCGGCCCACTGCACGGCATCCCGGTTGTCCTCAAGGACCTGTTCCAGACCGCCGGTGTGCGTACGACGGGTGGTTCAAAAGCGCTCGCCGACTGGGTGCCGGATGAGGACGCCACGGTGGTGCGTCTGCTGCGTGACGCCGGAGCGGTCTTCATTGGCAAGACCGGCATGCCGGAGTTCGCCACCGAACCCACGTCGACGAACTTCACATTCGGTGCGGTCCATAACCCGTGGAATCTGGCGCTCGACACCTCCGGCTCGAGCAGCGGGACGGGCGCTGCCGTGGCGGCGGGCATGGCGTGGTGCGGGCCGGGCTCGGACACTGGTGGCTCGATCCGCATGCCGGCCGCGGCCTGCGGGCTGGTTGGTCTCAAGCCGACCTACGGTCGCGTCAGCTTGCGCGGTGTACTGCCACTGGCCGCTTCCCGCGACCATATCGGACCGATGGCACGCACCGTCACGGACGCCGCGCTCCTGATGAACGCGCTGGCCTGGTACGACCAGGATGATCCGTACTCGCGAGACGCGCCGATCGATGACTACGCGGCGTCTCTCGACGACGGAGTGCGCGGAATGCGCGTCGCGGCCTTCAGTGATGACGGTCGCGATCCTGTTCCCTCCGATATCCTTGATGGATTTCAAGCCGGGCTGCGCACACTTGAAGCGGCCGGAGCGGAGATCGTGCCGGTCGATCTGGCCGATCTCATGGCGAGACTGGAGACCGACGACATCTTCGCTCCAGAGATGTACTCCCACTACGCTCGCTTGCTCGAAGAGCGCCCAGGCGACCTGTCGGGCGGGGTGCGGCAGACGTTGGAGCAAGGTCGAGACACATCTGGAGCGCGGGTCATCGAAGCGATACGTGACCGCGACGCCATACTGCACCAGATCGATCGGCGTTTGAGCCGGTTTGATCTCGCGGTGAGTCCAACGCTGGGCGTGCAGCTTCCCCCCGCCGGTGAGCTCTGCGAGCCGCTTCTGCGCTTCACCCGCACGTGGGACCACAACGGTTGGCCGGCGATCAGCGTGCCCGTGGGGCTTTCCTCGGTGACGGGAATGCCGATCGGATTTCAGATCATCGGGCGGCCCTGGTCAGAAGCGCGATTGCTGCAGGCGGCCCGCGTCATCGAACGGGAGCACGCTCTCAACTTCCCGCCGTCCGGGTTGAGATAGCGGAATATGTCTTCGTCATACTCTGTTGAGGGCCATGAACCGGATACGTGAATGGTTCGCACGATAGGGCTCTGCGCGACGGTGCGCGAGCGGAACACGATGGGAATCAACGTTCATGGCAACCAAACAGGAGATCGTCGCGAGTATCAACGATGGAATCGCCAGGGTAGATGCGACCTTTGGCGGACTCAGCGACGAGCAGCTGCAGCAGAAAGTGCATGAGGCTGACGGAGGATGGACGGCGAAGCAGATCTTGGCGCATCTGGCGGGCCGTCAGGGAAGCTACGACGCCATCGTCGCCATGGCGCAAGGAGATGCTCCGCCCTTCACGAGCGGCGTGGATGATTGGAACCAGCAGGCGGTTGATCAGCGAATCGACAACAGTGCCGAAGCCCTACTAACGGAATTTCAGCAAGTCCATGAGACGCTCATCGCAACGGTGCGGGATTTGGACGAAGATCTGCTCGCCACAACGATCGCGATGCCTCGTGGCGAAATGACGCTGAGCGACATCCTGGCCGGCAGCGGCGGCCGCCACTCAATCAGTCACTCGGCAGAGGTTGAAGCGGCGCTCGGACTCAGCGCGCCGGGAGAGTAAGCCGCGCGATCACTCGCTCCAGTGATTCAGCCAGCTCTCTTCATCTTGACGGAGCAATATGAAGTTCTCGCGCGTGGATTCATGCAGCGCCACGAGCGGTTGTGGCTCGTGCAAGAACTCACCTTCAACGTAGCCCGCCTCGTCGTTGGAGGTCGCAAACCAGCATCGGCCGCGCCCGTCGAAGCTCGGCGCGGGTGCGTCGTAGCCGAATGAGCGCGGCGATGTCCCGCGCCGCGGCCTCGGCTTCGCCCACTGCGAAGACGGCGGCCTTCGGCAGCGGCATGCCATTCGCGAGACGTAGCAGGCTCACATCCCCCACCGCCCAGACTCCGCCGACGGCCGTCCGCATCGTGTACCGGTCGATCTCGATCCAGCCATTCGCTCCGAGCTTGGATTGACGCACGACCGCTGGGGGAACGTGGGGCGGAATCGCGATCAGCAGGTCGTACGACGACGACCTCTCCGCCTTCGAACGCAATGGTGCGCGCCTCGCAGTCGATCGACGTCACCGTTGCGGACGTGTGCACTGTTATGTCACGTTGAGTCATGAGTGAACGCACGGCGTCGCTGACTGGCGGTCCACCCGGAGCGATCGGCGCCGATTCCGGCGTGAACAAGTCGATCGCGCTGCTATTGCGCAGTCCGCGAGCGCGCAACAGATCGTCAACGAGGAGTGCTCCTTCATACGGAGCGGGCGGGCATTTGTACGGCAGCCTGCTGACGAGAACGACCACCTTGCCGCCAGCGAACTCCTCCAACAATCGATGAAGCCGATGTGCGCCTTCCCGCGTGTAGAACTCACCGCCCCGATCGGACTCGAGCGCGGCGCCGAGTCCATCGACCTGACCCGGCGCGAGCTGGGCGCCGAGGGCCACAACCAGCGCATCGTAGCCGAGCGGCGCCGTCGTTCCGCTGACCATCACGCGGTGGTTGTCGGTATCGATCGACTCGATCTCCGATTGAATGAAGTAGACGCCCCGTTCGCGCAGTACCGACGGGTGGATCGTGATCTGATCAGGCGTGTGCCATCCAGCCATAACGCCGAGGAATGAGACGCCCAGATACTGCTCGTCCTTGCGGTCGACGATGACGATGCGGTCCTCGTCGTCGAGCAACGAGCGGAGCGTCTCGGCGGCGTGCAAGCCACCCGGTCCGGCTCCGAGGATGAGAACGGTTCGAGCCATGGTTGCTCCCAATCGATCAGCGCACGCTGCGAACGATGCGGTTCGGTCCCATTTTAGACCGGCGCGGGGCAGATCTCGATGGTCGTCCGGGGCTCGGTGAAGATCAGAGTTGCGCGCCGGAGAGGCGCACGCGGAAGCGGTAACGATCGCCGCGGATAAGGCTACGTCGCAGCTCAACCGGTTCGTCGTCGCAGTAGCCGATGCGTTCGACCAGAAACGCGGGATCGCCGGGCGACAGTCGCAGTAGCGCGGCGTCGACTGATTCAAGCTTGACCGGCCGTAGCGTCTCCTCGGCGTGACTCACTTCCAGCCCACACACGTCGATCAACACGTCGTGCAACGCTTCTTGTCTCAGGCGCTCCACCGGAATGCGTTCACCGCAATCGACCGGCAGATAGATCGTCTCGACCACGAATGGTTCCCCATCGACCAGACGGAGTCGTCCGATTTCGAAGACGAGCCCAGCATGCGCTCCAGTCAGGAGTGTGGAGGCCTGGTCATCGATGGTGACGCGATAGCCGAGGATCTTTGTCGAGGGCAAGCGCCCCTGTGACGATAGCGTGCGGATGAAGCTGTAGAGCCCGTCCAGCGGCTGCTCGATGTAGGGCTCGGCGATGAACGTGCCAACCCCGCGACGGCGCGTCAGCAGCCCGCGCCGTGCCAGTGTCGTCAATGCCTGGTTGACGGTTTGACGGCTGACCTTCAACCGTTCGGCCAGTTCCGGCTCCGGGGGCAAGACCGTGGCGGGCGCGAGGTCGCCACGCTGGATCGCTCCCAGAATATGCTGAGCAATCTGTTCGTAGAGTGGGACGCGGCTCGTTCCGTCCAGCTCATGAGTGATGTGTTGAATGAACTCGTCGATCGTCATGTATCAAGTATGTCTCATCGACAGAGTTAAACACCACAGCGTTCAGGGCGATCGCTATTGGTTACCGACGCGACGCTGCCAACCCTCGGCGAAGAGTGGCAGGAAGTTCTGCTCCTGGTATGGGTGCTTCATGACCTCGTCCAAGTTGAGCTCGATCCCGAGTCCCGGTCGCTCGGGCACGGTGACGTAGCCATCAACGATCTCGACCGGGTGATCGACGATTTCTCGCTCCCAGTCGACGTTGAATTCGTCGAAGACCTCCTGCACGTAGAGATTCGGGCAGGCCGCACCGAGCTGCACGCATGCGGCGGTGGCCACCGGTCCCTGGGCGTTGTGCGGTGCCGCCACGCCATAGAAGGCGTCGACCATGCCGATCACCTTGCGTGCGTTCCAAAGTCCACCCAGGTTGAGCGGCTCCGGCTGCAGGATGTGTACGGCGTGATGGGACAGAAGCTCGGCGAACTGATGAACCGAGCTGAAGCTCTCGCCCGTGGCGATCGGCACGTTGACGTGGCGTGCGACCTCAACGACCGCGGCGATGTCCTGATGCGGCGTTGGCTCTTCAAACCAGGCGCAGTTGAACGGTTCGAGTCGATCACCGATGCGTACGGCACTGGCGACACTGAAGCGGCAATGACCCTCGATCATCAGGTCGACGTCCGGTCCAACCGCGTCACGAACTGCTTCGATGATGGCGATGGAGAGGTCTTCATCGCGACGGTCGGTGACGCGATAGGCAACCCCAAACGGGTCGAGCTTCATGGCGGTGTAACCGCGGCGCACGACCTCGCGTGCTCCATCGGCAAAGGCTTCCGGGGTCCGCTCACCTCGATACCAGCCGTTGGCGTAGGCACGCAGTTTGTCGTTGTAGCGTCCGCCCATCAGGTTGTGAACGGGCTGATTGAGGTCTTTGCCCATGATGTCCCAACAGGCCATCTCGACCGCCGCGACCGCCGCGCCGTGAATCTGTCCGCCTTCGGAGTAGACGTCGCGGGTCATGCGCTGGACGAGGGTCTCGATCTGGAACGGGTCCATGCCGATGAAGCGCGGGCGCAGCTCGTGGATGGTTGCCTCCACACTGCGACCAAAGGCGTTGAGCGTCCCCTCGCCGACCCCGGTGATGCCCTCATTCGTCTCGAGCTGCAGGAAGAGCCAGTTCTTCCATGGGTTGCCGCACAGATACGTCTTGACGTCGGTAATGCGCATGTAGCCCTCTCGTCCCTTCGATTCGCCTCGGTGATCGTGTCAGCCGGATTGTACGTCGAACCGGCTCTTGTTCGAGGAGGTGAGGCCGCGGGACGTGGAAAATTGAGGTCGTGCGCCTGCGTGAACACGAAAAGCTGGCGAGTTGCAAACCCGCCAGCAGTGACCCGCTTCAATGTGTGAGGGCCGGACGATCCGTCAGGCGTTCTGACTGGCCAGCCAGGCTCGAACGTCAGGCTCATGCTCTTCGGTCAGATGGCCGTCAAAATCGGCCTCCGATAACGCGTGATCGCCGAGCCATGAGAAACGGCCTGGGGTGACCACGTCTTCTTCAGGGAGCGCCTTCACCGCCGAGAGGATGCGATCCCAAGAGTTCTCCGCGTCCGCCAGATACCTCGCGTACCGAGCGGTCTTTGTCCCGATCGCGGAACCATGCGTTGGCCGGGTCCCAGTCAGTGGCATCTGGATCGTCAGGGTCGGTAACGGTCAAACCCGTGGGATAGGTTTCCGGAACGTCAACTCCCGGGCCTGCTTCAAGTCGGAGGACGGTCCGCTCTTGCCAGGCGGTCAGATGCGCGGCGAGATCTTTAAACGTCCAGTCACCCATCGGGCCCGGCTGCTCCATGCGCTCTTCGCCGACCTCATTGACGAGCGATTGCCAGTGCTTCCGCGCCGCCTCGATGCGGTCCAGCGTCTCCGCTTTTGTTCGGGGAGTGCTCATGTGCGTTGCTCCTTCGCGCGCTCGTAGCGAGAACACCCGTGCTATGCGTTCTCACCAGCATAATGGAGCATCACTGGAATTGCAACCAGCGTGAAGGAAATAGAGGGTTATAGGGAAAGTTGCAACCGTGCGTGGGAACATGTGCCCTGTGGGTCAACGCCGCGTCGTCGTGTGTTGTGTTGATTTGATGAGCTCAGAGCGCGGGAAGATTCAGCTGTTCCGCCGCTGCGCGGAGGCGACGATCAAGCGTCGCGAGCGGAGAGTTGAGCCGCACAGCGAGCTCAAGATACGATGCGTCGTAAGCAGAGAGCCCGAATTGACGCGCAAATTCCAACGATGCAGCCAGCTCAAGCTCCGGTGAACTGACCGCGACCTCAATCGGTAATTCCAGGAGCAACTCAACGATGTCATCTGACTGTTCTTGGAAGATCCGATCGCGTCTCTCGGCGATGGCGAGTGCGTTGGCCACCTCAAGCGGCCACACACACGGTACGACTGCACTGCCATTTCGCAACTGAGTCAGCAATCTGTCAGCAAGTTCACTCGTCTCGTCCGGCATGACACCGGCAAGAGTCACCGAGGCGTCGAGTACAAATGTCAATAGCGGCGACCCTCTTCGATGAGCTCCCGAATTGTCACACCATTCAGGCTGCCGATCTGCGTCCGGAGTTTTTTCATTTCATCGATGGCTTCCGTCACATCGCGCCGTTGCGAGGATTTCAAGGGCCGTAGTTCAGCCACTGGCACGCCATGTTTGGTGATTGTGATCGTTTCGCCTTTCGCAACGTCATCGAGGAGCTGCGCCCATTGTCTTTTCGCTTCCGTTATTCCAACCGATCTCATGTTCTTGCCCCTTCGTCGCCAGCTAGTTGAAGTGCATCACGAAATCCAACGATCGGGACCACGCAGCGGTGCGCTCAATCATCCGCCGCGTGTTTGAGCACTGCTGCCTCGCGAGTCACGAGTCCCGAACGGAGATCGCTCTCCTGGGCCGTGGTGTTACGCTTCTCGGCCGGGCCAAACCCCGCGCCGCCGGGTATGTGGAGCTCGAGCCGATCATCCGGTGTCTCCAACGTGATCTGGCCGGAGCCGATCTCGTCGATCGAGAGGGTCTTCCCATTGACGACTACCTCAGTGCGCGGTCCGTCCTCGCCTCCGTCCATACCCGCGGGCGGGAAGCGCAGCCGGTCGGGATTGAGGAAGATCGAGACGCTGCGCGGGTAGTTCGGGAGTGAGCTGAACTCGATCTGATGGCCGAACGCTCCGCGCCACTGCCCCCCACCCGCGGAATCGGGCCGCAGTGAGCGCTGCCGGATCAGGACCGGCGTGCGCAGCTCCAAGACTTCGGACGGGACGTTGCGCGCGCTGCTGGGGAAGCAGTTGCGGCCAATGCCGTCGCGGCCGCGGCTTGCCCCGCGACCACCGGCAATGAAGAAATGGGCGTTGTAGAAGCTGTTGTCTCGCTCCTGGCCGTAGACGTGGATCGAATGCATCAATCCGTTCCCTGCCTGCACTCGATCCGGCATGACCGACTCCAACGCGCCAAAGATCAGCGTGTGCAGATGCCAGCCGGTGCGCACTCGTGAGCCGACCGAGGCCGGTTTCTCGCAGTTCAGGATCGACCCCTGCGGCGCCTTGATGACGAATGGTCGGAAGGTGCCTTCATTGGCGGGGACGGTTGGCGAGAGGAGGCATTTTAGTGGATAAACTGTATGGGCCTGGGTGTAGATGAGCGTGCAGTTCAGTCCGCCCCGCTCGCGTTGCCGGTCGGAACCGGCGTAATCGACCTCGATCCAATCGTCGTGCACCGTCAGCTTACAAAAGAGATGTGCCGGGTCGTCCAGCCCGTCGGCCCAGACATCATTCTCGTAGGTGCCGTTCGGCAGCGCGCGAATAGCGTCCCGCATGGCCCGCTCGGAGTGGGATTGGATCTCGCTCACCACGGACTGCAGATCGTCGAGCTTGTATTCCTCGAGAAAAGCCTGAATGCGCCGCACTCCCAAATCGTTGGCCGTCAGCTGTGCCTCGATGTCGGTCAGGACCATCTCGGGCGTGCGCACGTTCTCGCGGATGAAGGCCCAGGCGGTCTCGTTCAGTTCACCCGCGTCATACAGCTTGAGGATCGGAATGCGCAGTCCCTCTTCATAGATGTCGCGCACCGTGCGGTTGGAGAGGGAGCCGCCGATGCTCGATGTGTGAGCGATGGTGACGGCGAAGGCGACCACGCGATCCCGATGAAAGACCGGCGTGATGGTGGCGATGTCGTCCAGATGACCGGCACACAGCCAGGGGTCGTTGGTGACGTAGACGTCGCCCGGCTTCATCGTCTCGACCGGATGCCGTTCGATGACGGCTCTGGTGACGGTCGGCATCACCAGGTTGAAGACGGGCATGCTGCGGTTGGAGTGGGCGATCGAGCTTCCCTCGGCGTCCAGGATCTCGCAGCCGAAATCCTGCGCCGCGCCGATGATGGTCGAGACCGCGGTGCGCAGTACGGTCGTCCACATGTCGTCGGCGATGCCGATCAGGCGGCTCCACATGATCTCCAGGCTGATGGGGTCGAACGTCGTTTGCTCGCTCACGTGGACGCCTCCTCGTTGTTTAGGGTGATGATCACGTTGCGATAGCCGTCGATGCGGACGGAGCAGCCCGGCGGCACCACAATGGTCGCCTCCTGCTCCTCGATGATGGCCGGTCCGTCGAAACTGGCACCGGGTTCGAGCTTGTAGCGGTCGAAGACCGGCGTTTCGTGAAATCCGCGCGCCGACTGGGCGAAATAGACCGGTCGAGTTCCCTTCTGTGCGATGGTGTGATCCCGCTCCTGCTGGTCCACCTGCGCGAGTCGAAAGGACGAACGGGGCAGCTCCGCGATCAGATGCCAGTTGAGGACCTCGGGCGTGAGGCTCGACGGTGCGCGGCCATAGACCTCGGTGTAGCCAGCGCGGAAGGCCGCTTCGATCCCGCCCACATCCCGTTTCTCGATCGCGTCCACCGGCAACTCCGTGCGCAGCTCGTGATACTGGCCGGTGAAGCGCATGTCGGCGGCCAACCGATACCGGACGCTCTCCGCTCCAGCGATGCCCGCGAACGCTCGCCTGGCCTCGTCACGCATCTCGTCGTAGAGACGCCGCACGGTGTCCCAATCGCAGGAGTGCAGCGGCGTCATGTAGGAGCGTGCGAACGGTAGCGACATGGGAGCCGTCAGCGCGCCGATGGCCGACGCCACGCCGGCGCCAAACGGAACGATGACCTCGGTGATGCCCAGAATGCGGGCCACTTCGACCGCGTGAGCCGGTCCAGCTCCACCGAAGGCGACGATAGCCGAGTCGCGTGGGTCGCGATTGCGCTCGATCAGGTGCGTGCGTGCCGCCTGCGCCATGTTCTCGTTGACGATGGAGTGGATGCCCCAGGCACTATCGAGCAAGTCCAGCTGAAGCCGGTCGGCAACGTACCGCTCAATCGACTCTTTGGCCCGATCCGGTTGCAGTGTCATGCGACCACCCAGGAAGTAGCTGGGGTCCAGATAGCCCAGTGTGACGTTGGCATCGGTCACCGTCGGTTGATCTCCACCCAGTCCGTAGCAGGCGGGTCCGGGGTTTGACTCGGCGCTCTGCGGCCCAACGTTGAGCAGGCCGAGGTCATTGAGGTGAGCGATGCTCCCGCCCCCGGCTCCGATCTCGATCAGGTCGATGGTCGGTGCCATGATGGGCAAACCACTGCCCGGCTTGAAGCGGTGCACCCGGTCGGCTTCCAGCATGTGCGCCACGCCCGGAACGCCGTTCTCGATCAGGCAGGCTTTGGCCGTCGTGCCGCCCATATCGAGCGAGAGGACGTGCTGATGGCCGGTCAGCTGGCCGTAATAGCTGGCGGCGAAGGCTCCGGCGGCCGGGCCTGACTCCAGCAGTCGAATCGGGAACTCGATCGCGGCGGCTGACGTGGCAATGCCACCGGACGAGAGCATCATGTAGAGCTCGTGCGTGAACCCCAACTCGCGAAGCTGCTCAAGCAGATCGAGGACGTAGCGGCGCAGTAAGCGGCTTGACGTAGGCGTCGGCCGCTACGGTCGACGTCCGCTCGTACTCACCAATCAGCGGGGCCACCCGAGACGAGATCGAGACGGTGATCTCCGGATGCGTCTCCGCGATCACGTCGGCGATGCGGCGCTCGTGGTCCGGACTGCGATAGGCGTGCATCAGGGAGACGGCGATTGATTGCACTCCCTCTGTCGCCAGTTCGTCGACCAGCGCGCGGACTTCGGCTTCATTGAGCGGTTGGACGATGTCACCATCTCGCGTGATCCGCTCATTCACCTCCCGGCGCAGATCGCGCGGGATGAGCGGCTCGGGGTACGGTGCGAAGAGGTCGTAGATGTCGTAGATCTGCTCGATACCGATTTCGAGCACGTCACGAAAGCCACGGGTCGTCAGCAGGGCCGTCTTGACGCCGTGCCGCTCGACGATGGCGTTGGTCACGATGGTGGTGCTGTGCACGGCGAAATCGACGTCGGGAGATGTGGCTCCGGCCTGCTCCAGGATCTCACTCCATCCCTTGACCACGGCTCGAGCGGGCCGCTCGGAGTCGGTCAGCACCTTGTGGAACGCCTCCATGCGGCCCGAATCAATGTCGAACAGGACGAAGTCGGTGAAGGTGCCTCCGACGTCGACGCTCATGGCGTATCGCTGTGCCACTTGACTGGCTCCTCAATGATCTACGTCAGTTGATTCCCGCCGCGCAGCAACCCGGCGTCAACGGGCTAGACTACGAGACCGGTCAGCGCAAATCAAGCCAAAGACCGCTATCGTCACGCCTAATTCGGTTGACGACTCCTGCAACGGTGCGAGAATCAGGAGAAGATGAGAGTGATTCTCGCCCTGGTTGACCCGTCACGCGGATTGGACCAAGGGAGAGACACGCTTCTTCAGCGTTGAACCGTGTTCGCGCACGGATACGCTATTCACCGACTCGCGAAGTCAGCGATTGCCAGGGAAGGGAGCTCCCAATCCTATGCCTTTGAACGAGATGCTTGCAGGAATGGAATGGCGGCTGGTCGGGCCACATCGTGGTGGCCGCGTCGTCGCCGTGACCGGACATCCGACCGAGGTCGCCACCTTCTACTTCGGCGCCTGTGCCGGAGGCGTCTGGAAGACCACCGATGGCGGAGCCTATTGGGAGAACATCTCCGATGGCTTCTTCCAGACCTCGGCCGTCGGCGCCATCGCCATCTCCACCAGTGATCCCAACGTCCTCTACGTTGGCACCGGCGAGACCGCCATCCGGGGCAACGTCTCGCATGGGGACGGCGTCTACAAATCGACCGATGGCGGACAGACCTGGACCAACATGGGCTCTGGCCGACACCCAGGCCATCGCCAAGGTCCGCATCCATCCCCACAACCCCGATCTGGTCTACGTGGCGGCATTGGGCCACGTCTGGGGACCGAACAAGGAGCGGGGCGTCTATCGCTCCAAGGATGGCGGGCAGACCTGGGAGCAGGTCCTCTTCCGCTCCGAGAAGGCCGGTGCCATCGACCTCTCCATGGATCCGCACAATCCCCGGATCCTGTACGCCAGCATCTGGGAAGCGCAGCGCTACCCCTACAAGCTGAACAGTGGCGGACCAGGGAGTGGCATCTTCAAGTCGACCGATGGCGGCGACAACTGGACCGAGATCACCCGCAACGAGGGACTGCCGACCGGCGTGCTGGGCAAGATCGGGATCGCGGCGTCTCCAGCCCAGAGCGATCGGGTCTATGCCATCGTGGAAGCCGAGGATGGTGCGCTCTTCCGCAGTGACGACGGCGGAAGCACCTGGCAGCGGCTGTCCGAGCAGAACGATCTGCGCTGGCGTGCCTGGTACTACCAGCACATCGTGGCCGACCCGCGGGATGCCGACGTCGTCTGGATCATGAATGGGAAGCTCTGGAAGTCGATTGACGGCGGCAAGAATTTCAGCGCCGTACCGACGCCGCATGGCGACAACCACGATCTGTGGATCGATCCCAACAACACCAACCGCATGATTGAAGGGAACGATGGCGGCGCCAACGTGACCTTCAACGGCGGTCTGTCCTGGTCCTCGATCTTCAATCAGCCGACTGCGCAGTTCTATCACGTCACCACCGACAACCAGGTGCCGTATCGCCTCTACGGATCGCAGCAGGACAACACCGCGCTGACCGTCCCCAGCGCCTCGGCGACTGGCGCCATCACGCAGGCGGACTGGTATCAGCCGGGCGGCGGCGAGAGCGGCTACCTTGCCGTCAAGGCTACTGATTCAAATATCGTGGTGGGTGGCGCAATCGGAAGTGGTGCAGGAAACGGTCGCCTGATCCGCTACGATCACCGCACGCATGAGCAGCGCATCATTACCCCTTGGCCCGAGCTGACCGGCATGGGATACGGGGCCAAGGATCTGCGCTACCGCTTCCAGTGGACCTTCCCGATCCAGTATTCGCCGCACGATCCGGACACCCTCTACGTCACCTCCAACCACGTCCATCGCTCCACCAACGAGGGCATGTCCTGGGAGGTCATCTCCCCCGATCTGACCCGCAACGATCCCGCCACCCTGGAAGCCTCGGGTGGACCCATCACCAAGGACAACACCGGGGCTGAGGTCTATGCCACCATCTTCGCCTTCGTCGAGTCCCCCCATCAGCAGGGACTCTTCTGGACCGGCTCCGATGATGGGTCTGGTCCACATCTCCCGCGACAACGGCGCAAGCTGGCAGGAGATCACCCCCAAGGATCTGCCCAAGAACGCCATGATCTCGATCATCGAGCTCTCACCGCACGACGCGGGCACGGCCTATGTAGCGGCCACCTGCTACAAGTCGGACGACTTCAGACCCTATCTCTACAAGACGAGCGACTACGGCCAGAGCTGGACCAAGATCGTGCACCGGCATCCCGGAGAACGCCTT
Source organism: uncultured Chloroflexia bacterium (assembly GCA_963815715.1). Taxonomy (GTDB): domain Bacteria; phylum Chloroflexota; class Chloroflexia; order Thermomicrobiales; family Thermomicrobiaceae; genus CALAGB01. Next base: position 45,500 of record CAWFHU010000011.1, read on the forward strand.
CACCCGCACCATCCGGGAAGATCCCGAATCGCCAGGGTTTGCTCTACTGTGGCACCGAGACGGGTTTGTACCTCTCGCTGGACGATGGGGCCAACTGGGAGAAGTGGCAGCTGAACCTGCCGATCACCCCACTCTATGACCTGCTGGTCAAGGGGACGGACCTGATCGCGGCAACGCATGGACGCTCATTCTGGATCCTGGACGACCTGACCCCACTGCATCAATTGACCGACGAGGTCCGTCAGCAGGACGCCCACCTCTTCAAGCCCGCCACGGCCCAGCGCTTCAAGACGTATGGCCGCTACGGCGAAAACTCTGGCGCCTACATGACCTATGGGCGCGTCGGCGGCATGTTGATGACCCACTACACCCGCAAGGGGAAGACGGGGGAGAACGAGTACGAGTTCCTGGACGCGGGCAAGAACCCGCCCAGCGGCGCGGTCATCTACTACCATCTGAAGAACAAACCGGAGGGTGAGGTCAAGCTGACCTTCCTGGATGCCAACGGCAATGAGGTCAACAGCTTCAGCAGCGAGACCAAAGACGGGGTGCATCCGACGGTCGACGCGGGACTCAACCGCTTCGTCTGGAACATGCGCTATGCGGGCGCACACGCTGTCCCGGGAAGCCCACTGAGTGGCGACGCCCTCGCCGGTCCCGTGGCTGTACCGGGCAAGTACCAGGTCAAGCTGACGGTCGGCGACGAGTCTTACACGCAGCCGTTGGAGATCGCGCGTGATCCGCGCGTGACCGGGTCTCAGTCCGATCTGCAGGCGCAGTTCGATCTGCTGCTGAAGATCCGCGATGTCCTCTCCGAGACGCACGACACGGTCAACCGCCTGCGAGACTTGAAGGAGCAGGTGCAGGGCTGGTCCAAGCGCGTCGACGACGACGACGTCAAGAAATCGGCCGACGCGATCGTCGAGAAACTGACCGCCGTCGAACTGGAGCTGATCCAGCCCAAGGCGGGCAGCCCGCTTCAGCCGCCCTCCGCGGTGAACGACAAGCTTGCCGCGCTGGCCGGGATGATCTCCAATGCCGACGTGCGGCCGACTGAACAGAGTCAAGCCGTCTTCGACAAGCTGGCGGGACAGGTCGACGGATCGATCGAGAAGGTCGATCCGATCGTCGGGCTCGATATCGCGGCGTTCAACCGCATGCTGGTCGAGCGTGGTATTCAGCCGGTCAAAGCATAAGTCGACAGGGAATCTCGGCGACCGGAGCGAGCGACGTCGCTCCGGTCGCCAGCACAAGGCCGGGGTGTGTTCCCGGCGAGGGAAGGAATGCGCATGTCAGCAGGTTCGCTTTCGCACGTCGATCCGAGCGCGATCAAGGCGCTCAAATGGCGACTCGTCGGCCCATTTCGTGGCGGCCGCGTCGTCGCCGTCTCCGGTGATCCAGTAAACCCGCAGATCTTCTACTTCGGCTCAACCGGCGGGGGCGTCTGGAAGACGTACGACGGGGGGCGCTTCTGGGAGAACGTCTCGGACGGATTCTTCAAGCGGGCGTCGGTCGGTGGGATCGCGGTGGCCCCATCCGATCCGAACGTCATCTATGTCGGTATGGGCGAGTCGACCATCCGCGGCAACGTCTCGCATGGCGACGGCGTCTACAAGTCGACCGACGCCGGCAAGACCTGGACGCATCTCGGTCTGGAGAAGACGCGCAACATCGGCAAGGTGCGGGTCCATCCGGATAACCCGGACATCGTCTACGTGGCGGCCTTCGGTCATGCCCACGGCTCGAACCCCGAACGCGGCGTCTACCGCTCCAAAGACGGTGGCGCCACCTGGGAGCAGGTCCTCTTCAAGAGTGACAAGGCGGGCGCAAACGACCTGACCATCGACCCGACCAACCCACGCATCATCTACACGACCGTCTGGGAGGCCATTCGCCGTCCATGGGAGATGGTCAGCGGCGGCGAGGACAGCGGCATCTGGCGCTCCTTCGACGGCGGCGACACCTGGGAAGACATCAGCCACAACGATGGACTTCCCAAGGGCGTCCTCGGCAAGGTCGGCATCTCCGCCTCCGGCGCTCAGCCAGGGCGGGTCTTTGCGGTGGTCGAGGCCGAAGATGGTGCCGTCTTCCGTTCTGACGACTATGGCGACACCTGGCAACGAGGCTCTGAAGACCGCAACCTGCGCCAGCGTGCCTGGTACTACCACCACATCATCGCCGATCCGCAGAACCCGGACGCCGTGTGGGTCCTCAACGTCGAAGCGTGGAAGTCGACCGACGGCGGTAACACCTTCCAGGTGGTCGCGGTCCCGCACGGCGACAACCACGACCTATGGATCGACCCCAAGAACCCGCTGCGCATGATCGAGGGAAACGACGGCGGCGGCACCGTCAGTTACAACGGCGGCCAATCATGGTCCGACATCTACAACCAGCCGACGGCCGAGTTCTACCACGTCACCACCGACGCCGAGCCCGCCTATCGCATCTATGGCGCGCAGCAGGACAACACCACCATCACCGTGCCCAGCCGCTCCTCGATCGGCGTCATCACGCGCGCCGAGGACTTCGCGGTCGGCGGCGGCGAGAGTGGCTATATTCAGGTCGATCCGCGCGATTCGAACATCATCTACGCCGGAAGCTACGGCGGTTACCTGACCCAGTTCAACCGTGCCACGGGCGAGCATCGCATGATCAACGTCTGGCCGGAGAACACGCTGGGCTCAGGCGCTGAGGCGGCCAAGTACCGCTTCCAGTGGACCTACCCCATCGTCATCTCGCCACACAACCCGGACGTGATGTACGTGACGTCGCAGCACGTGCATCGCACTACCGACGCGGGATCGACCTGGGAAGTCATCAGCCCTGACTTGACCAAAGCCGATCCGTCGACGCTCGGCTCTTCCGGTGGACCGATCACCAAGGACAACACCGGTGCCGAGTACTACGCTGACATCTTCGCCTTTGCCGAATCGAAGCTGCAGGAGGGACTCTTCTGGGCTGGCTCTGACGACGGTCTGGTACACGTCTCCAACGATGGCGGCAAATCGTGGGACAACGTCACGCCGCCCGAGCTTCCGGAGTGGGCACTCATATCGGTGATCGAAGCGTCTCCGCACGATCCAGCGGTCGCCTATCTGGCCGCCACGCGCTACAAGCTCGACGACTTCGCGCCCTACTTCTACAAGACGAACGACTACGGCAAGTCCTGGGTCAAGATCGTCAGCGGCATTCCGGACGATCACTTCACGCGCGTCATCCGCGAGGATCCGAACTGCCGCGGTCTGCTCTACGGCGGCACCGAGGCTGGGATGTATGTCTCCTTCGATGATGGTGCCAACTGGCAACCGTTGCAGCTGAACCTGCCGATCGTGCCGATTCACGATCTCGAGGTGCGGGGCACCGACCTCATCGCGGCAACCCATGGCCGCTCCTTCTGGGTGATCGACGACGTCTCGCCACTGCATCAGTTAGGCGATGCGAACGGCAAGACGCACCTCTTCAAACCGCGCACGACCGTACAGTTCAAGACGGCGCGCAGCATCGCGCATCCTCCCAGCAGCGGGAAGAGCTACACCATGGTGGGCTCCACCATGGCCACCTACCGCATGAAGAAGAACGCCGAGGGGAAACCGGAGCCGACGTATCTGGATGCGGGCGAGAACCCGCCGGACGGCGTAGTCGTCTTCTACTCGTTGAAGGACAAGCCGGAGGGCGAGGTCAAGCTGACCTTCCTCGACGCGCACAACAACGAGATCAAGAGCTTCGTCTCCAAGCCGGATGAAGAACCCAAGAAGGAGGACGCCGAGACCGAAGACGAGGAGGACAAGGACGAGGAGCCAAACGTCTCAAAAGAGGCGGGGCTTAATCGTTTCGAGTGGGATATGCGCTATGCGAACGCGTCGAAGGTCCCTGGCGACAAGTCGATGCGCTTCGTCGGTGGGGTCAAGGGACCGATCGCCATTCCGGGCACCTATCAGGTGCAACTGACGATCGGCGACGAAACGCAGACGCAGTTCTTCGAGATCGTCAAAGACCCCCGCGTGCCAACTTCGCAGGAAGATCTGCAGGCGCAATTCGACTTCCTGACGCAGGTTCGCGACAAGGTCAGTGAAACCCACGACGCTATCAATCGCATCCGCACCGTCCGTGGCCAGGTCGAGGCGTGGGAGAAGCGGGCCAAGGAGAGCCGTCGAGGCGAGAAGGTGGTCGAGGCGGCCAAGCAGCTGAAGGACGAGCTCACGGCGATCGAAGAAGAGCTGATTCAGGTCAAGGCCAAGAGCACGCAGGATACGCTCAACTTCCCGATCAAGCTGAACGCCAAGATCGCCGGACTGGCTGGATATGCCTCGGGCGCCACGTCAAAGCCGCCGCAGCAGGCGTACGACTCGTTCGACGATCTGGCAAAGAAGATCAACGTGCAGCTCACCAAGCTGAACGAGGTCCTGGGCACCTCAGGCGAGGAGTTCAACTGGATCGTGAAGCAGGCCGATCTTCCGGCCGTCGAGCTGGGGTAGAGAAGAGCCCTCATCCGGCGCTGCGGCGCCACCCTCCTCCACTGACTCCTCCTCCCCCGGAGGAGGAGGACCATCTCCTGACGATCAGGAGAAGGCGAACAACGCTCGACAGTGGCACTCCGTCTCCCCTCTCCTGCTTTGCGGGAGAGGGGACGGGGGTGAGGGCCGTCCCCTCCTACCCCTTCACGTACGACAGCTTTTCCGCGACCTTACCGTCCCGGACGCGGAAGACGTCGACGCCACGGATGTGGCCAGCGTTACCGGTTGAGTCTGTCCAGCTGTAGATCCAGCGCACCGTCGCGCGGTCTTCGGCGACAAACATGTCCTCGGACTCGAATGCGCGTGCGGCGAATTGCGAAAGAACTCCTCCCAGAAGGCACGCACGGCCATGCTCCCGACGTAGCGCTCTCCGTCAGGACGTGGCGACGTGTTCTCGAAAATCACGTCATCCGTCATCATGTTCATCACGCCGTCCACGTCGTGGTCGTTGAAAACCGCGTTGAACTGGTCGATCACCTCACGCGTGGACTTAGATCCATCGTTTGTTCGGTTCAGCGTCATGTTCCACCTCCTCAAACAGCCGTCTGCATTGACCACATTCCAACCCCGCATGAGGCGTCACTCTGGCGCCGTCCTGGACAGGTAATCGAACGCTGAAAGGACGTGTACTTCCACGGTCCCGATCAAGTCGTCTATGGTCACATATTCGTCTGGAGAGCCCATGTTGTACGGAGTCGGGCCATAGACGAAGGCGGGAATGCCCTTCTGACGCCACAGTCGGCAGTCAGTGCCTCCCAAACTGATGTTCGGAGTCGGCCGGATGCCGCGCACCGCCTCCGCGTTGACTTGAAGGATCTTCATCATCTCGTGGTTCAGGTCCACGTAGTTGGGCTCGCTCTGGTTGATGATGCGATAGCTTGCTTCGGGGACGCTACTGACGATGTCGTCGAACCGACGCAGGACCTGCTCGGTCGATACGCCGATTGGGCAACGGATGTCGACCTCAGTTCGGACGTGACTGGCGATCATGTTCACTTTCTCGCCGCCTTCGATGCGCCCGATATTGACGCTCACGCGTTTGAGGTAGTCGGTCGCGCCTTCCCCAAGCAGCGCATCGAACGCCTCCCGTCCCGCGTCGATCTGCTCCTCGACTTCGCCGGGCATGTCGCCAGTGATTTCTCCGAGTTCTTCGAGCTCGCCGATGATTCGGGAAGCGATCTTGATGGCGTTGGCGCTGACCTGCGGATAGCCGCCGTGCCCGCCCTTGGTATCGACCAGCAGCTCGATCCAGATCAGCCCCTTCTCGCCGAAGCGGATCGTGTTCGGCGTGCTCGGCTCGCCATTGAGCACGCAATCGCCGTGGACGTCCGGGTGATGCTCGATCAAGTAGCGCGCGCCATACTCGCCGAACGTTTCCTCGTCGGAGACACAGGTCAACGTCAGCTTACCGGCCAGATGCTCGCGCAGCTCGGAAAGGTAGATGTAGGTGACGACGGACGCCAGGGTACCCGTCTTCATGTCGTTGACGCCGCGGCCGAAGAGCTTTCCATCACGTACGACGCCGGAGAACGGACCATCAGTCCAAAGCGCTGTGTCACCGGCCGGGAAGACGTCCATGTGACCGTTGAGTACGAGATGGCGGCCGGGTTGCTGGCCCTCTAAGCTGGCAATCAGGTTAGGCCATTCGGTCACAGGCGCGACTATTTCGTATTGCAGTTTGTGTTGGTTGAGCAGGTCGGTGATGTAGCGCAACACAGCGCGCGTGTCACCGGGCGGGTTTTCGCTGGGAACCCGTACCAATTCCTGGCACATACGGATGATGTCGTCCCGATCGCCGGCCAACCGCGCTTTGAGCTGATCCCGAATCGTCACGTTGGACCTCCTGTCACAATGAGCCTTTAGCTTCGGGTGTTGAGCGTGGGTGCTGTGCTAGATTACGCCAAAGCTGCCGGACGCGCTCGCGGTCGCGCGGCGGAGTCGTGAGCATCAATCCGGTAGCGCTGTCATACAGGTGACGGCCGGCGAAACTCCTGCGAACAAACCATAGATGGAGGTCATCATGCCCGACTCCTGGGCTCGCAAACCGTCAGACCCGACCATGCGCATGCTGGTCCCACGTCTCTATGGCGGCACGCCAACGCTGTTCGGAGCGCCGCTGGCGGAGACGGAAGAGGGTCTGCGAGGTGCTGACGTCGCCTTTCTCGGAGTTCCCTGGCGTGCGCCGACGCCTGACTCACGCAGCGGCACTGCGGCGGCCAACTACGAAGGCACGCTCCTTACCCCATCTCAGTTCCGCAGCAATTCGCTGAAGTACGGGGGCTACCTGCCGGAGCTCGACATCGACGTCTTTGAACACCTCAAGCTGGTCGACCGCGGCGACGCCGAAGTCGTGCGTGACATGGGTCAGACCCTGGCAAACGTCGAGTCCGAGATCAACGCCATGCTCGATGCCGGGTGCATCCCGATCAGCCTGGGCGGCAACTCGGGTCCGAGCTCCTATCCTGTTCTCAAAGCCATCGCCGCTCGAGCAGGTGGACCGACCGCGGTGCTCAATCTTGATGCCCATCACGACAATCAGCGCGGCGAATGGGAGGAAGACGACCCGCGCCAGCCACGCTGGGGCAGTACCTGGGCGCGTCGCATTCTTACCCTACCAGGAGTCGATCCTTCTCGTTATGTCCACTTTGGATTGCGCGGTCCACGCAATGACCGCGAGACCATCAACCGCTTTGAGGAACGCGGCGTCAAGCGCGAGAACATCTATACCTATCGCGAGCTCAAGGTGGCGCGCAAGTCCGGCTTCGATGAGTGGGCCGAGGAGCTTGCAACATCGATGATGGAAGGGACCGCCAAGATCTGGATCGCGATCGATCCAGACGTTTTCGACCTGGGATCGAACCCCGATTTCGCCGACGAGCCGCTGGGGCCCCACGTCGAAGAGGTGGTCGAGCTTTGCTATCAGGTGGGAAAAGCGGCGGGTCGCGAGCGCTTTGGCGGGCTGTCGATCTCGGCCTTGCCCTACAACGCGCAGACGCTCCACTCGATCTGCATCTACGTGTTGCTCTACGCGCTAGCCGGGGTGGTTGAAGCGGGGTGATGGAGAAGGAACCGCGTTGGGATAGGGCTCAAATCGCAAAGGCGTGAGATGCCGTATCCCCGCGGTTTCCCGGCGATTCAGCCGGGCGCCATGAATGTCGCCCCTACGGCACCACGCGCGCATGTCCTCGTAGGGGCGACATTCATGGCGCCCGCTCGCCCCGGCGAATTGCTCGATGATGGTGAACAATGTGCCACGACAACCTGGTGGGCGACGCATGCGTCGCCCGTACAGACGGAGCGGCCCAGCCCGGGACGAGAATCGGATGTCTGCAAATACTGGCCGTCGGGGAAGAATCTGGGCGAAGCACGTCTTCGCCTCTACCGGTGACTGTGATTCGAGTGCATTCGGCGTTACGTCGCGGCGATGGCCTTCGATTCCACCGTGTGATCGCCCTGGCTCAGATACTCACGCACCAGCACCTCGTTCTCCGGGTTCGTCAGGAACGTGACGACGTCGCCCGACTGCATGGTGGTATTGCCACGTGGCAGCACGGTCGAGCCGTTGCGGTTGACCGAGACGACCAGCGAACCAGTCGGCAGGCTCAGCTCACGCAGCGCCTTGCCCGCTAGAGGCGACGTTCGGTCCACGCGGTACTCGAGCATGACCGTGTCGACGGTCAGCCCACGCATGCGGCGCACCGTCCAACGGAGCGATGCGCGGTAGGTGCTCACCACGTCGGCCGCGCTGATCGTGCCGATTACTTTCTGGTCGCGCCCGTCCACCACCGGCATCCAGCTCACGCCGTGCGACGCCAGCGACTCGAGTGCGACATCCAGTGTCGCGTCGGAACTGATGGTGAACGGATTGCGCGTCATGATCGATTCAGCCGTAGTTGTCTCGCGTTCATCGGGACTCACGTGACTGATGTCTGTCAGGGTGACAACGCCGATGAGATGCTTGTGCTCGTTGATGACCGGCGCTCCCGTGAGACTCCGTTCCTCGAGAATCTGTTCTACCTCTGTCAAATACATGTTGGGCGTCAAGCACAATCGGGGACGTCGTCATCGCGTCCCTCACCGCCAATGTATTCAGCAGTGGGAAGCTGAACTTGTAGCGGTGCGCGGGCGAGTCGGCGCGGGTCGCCAACTGACTGCGATAGATGGTGTTGTCACCCGTGACCAAAGTCGCCAGCCCGACGGCGATCATGGCCGGTGCCAGGAGCGACAGGTTGCCCGTCATCTCCGCCACCATGAGCATCACCGAGAGCGGTGCGTGCGCGATGCCGCCGAAGAGGGCCATCATGGCAACGATGGCAAAGGGGGTTGGGTTGTTCGGCATGCTGGGCAAGACGTTGTGAAAGACCTGCCAGAACGCGGCGCCGATGAAACCACCGACGACCATGCCTGGTCCGAAGATACCGCCGGAACCGCCCGATCCGATGCTGAGTGACGTCGCAACGATCTTGGCGAACGGCACAAGAAGCAGGATCCAAAGCGGGATCGCGACGAGCTGCGTCGGCGTCATGCCTTCCTGCAGCCAGCCGTATCCGGTGCCGATCGCCTGTGGCACCGCCAGACCCAGTAGACCAACCAGCAGTCCGCCGATCATCGGTTTCGACCAGTTCGGTAGGTGAATGTGATGAAAGATGTCGGTCACACCGTAGAAGGTCTTCGCATAGAGGACCCCGAACCCGCCACAGATTAGACCGATGATTGCGTAATAGATGAGCTGTGGAGCGTGTGAGAAGCCGATAGATGACTGCGTTCCGAAGATCGGACTCCAACCGGCGTAGCTCGCGAAGATGGTGTAACCGACGATGGATGCGATCAGACTCGGGAAGAGGGCTTCAATTTCAAGGTCGTGGATGTAGAGGATTTCGGCTGCCAGCACTGCGCCACCAAGCGGGGCTCGGAAGATGGCACCGATTCCGGCGCCGATGCCGGTGGCGACCAGGATGCGTCGCTCGTTGGCGTCCAGCTTGAGCGCCTGGCCGAGCAACGACCCGACACCCGCCGCGATCTGCGCCGTCGGTCCCTCACGACCGCCGGAGCCGCCTGAACCGATCGTGATGGCGGAGGCGATGGTCTTGATCGGGATGATGCGGGCCCGCACCCGACCAGCCTTCTGATGGAAGGCCTCGATGGCGGCGTCGGTTCCGTGCCCTTCGGCCTCGGGCGCCAGGAGGAAGACGATCAGCCCACTGATCAGGCCGCCGAGTGCGACCACCAACGGGAGCGCCCAACGGTGTCCCCAGGAGGACTCAGCCGCGTTTCCTTCGCCAACGGGACTCGGGGGACGATACCCGACAAGATGACCGAGAAAGATGTGGGTAGAGGTTTCAAGCAACCAGTAGAAGGTGATTGCCGCGAGGCCGGCAACGATACCGACCAATATCCCCAGCATTACCCAACGCGCAAAATACTGCGTTCGCGTCGTTGCCGAGTCGCCCTTGGCGATCCCTATTCGCTGGAGGAGCGATTGACCACTTGGACTCGGCATATCACTTGGTGTAGCGCTATTCATTTGTGTGAACTGACCTCTCCTTCCTTCTGACCATATCACACGGCATGCCGCGCTCGCGGAGGTCAATCTCCGCGTGATTTGGCGCAACGAGGCTCCCCGAAGCCACGCATCTCGACGATCCCAGGCGAAGACCGCGCGGGCTGCACCGTTCGCCGGCCAGAGGGCCAGTGACGCTGAACGTAGGCTCGGTACAACGTTGGGACGTTGGGGATAGCGCCGCCGCGATCCGACTCGCGTCGGCGTTTCCATCCCTCATAGTATCAAAGGAGACGCAATTTGGCGTGAGATGCGCAAAAAACTCGACATACGTCGCCCAGAGCAGAGCGGTCCGGTCGTCGCGAGGCGACTCCGTTATGCGATCTGACTCTGGTTCCCAGCTGATCAGCGAGACGACGAGTCTCCGCTGGAGGATTCGTGACCCTGTGAGTCAGCTCCTCGTCGATCAAGCGCTGGAGCTTGCGGTCTTTCTCGGAACCTTCGCTGAGCCAGAGACGGCGACGCGCCGACGCACGGATATCGTCCGGCTGATGCGGCGCGACGTCGCGGGCGTAAATGCGTACGTCGGGTGACAGCGCCGCGAGCCAGGAGGAGGTGGAGGAACTCGCGCATGGCCGGCAGCGTGTAGCGTGGCTCGCCATGCACTTCTTGCCACAGCGTCTCGAAGCCGCTGCTCGGGGCATGTGCCATCATGCTGGCGAAGCAACGCTTGCGTGTCGATCGCTCCAGCGCATCCAGAAAAGGGTTGATCTCGACGATGTCGTAGCCGACGTGCGCCATCAAGGAGTAGTCGACCTGGATCGATTCGGAGCCCTCCGGCCAGCGCAGCGGCAAAACCTCTACATTCTCGATGCGGTTATCACGAGCAACACCGGTCAGGACCTCGCGCATGGCTTCGCTCGGCTCGATGGCAGTGACTCGTTTGCTGAGCAGCGCCAGCGGCAGCGCGTTCCGTCCGCCTCCCGCGCCAACGTCGAGCCAGGTGACGTCTGGCGCACAGAATGAGCGCAGCGCGTTGAGCATCTCGTCGCCCGCGCGGCGCGGATCCTCGACAAAGTGCTGCGCCACTGGGCGATAGTAGTCCGTCTCGTGCCATTCGCGCAGACGCTCGGTCTGCTCACGCTCGGCGGTCACCAGATCGCGCCATTCGGCGCCCATTGCGTCCGGATCGGGACGCAGCAGCATGGTCGTCATTCCGCTTCTCCGTTATTGATCGTCGTTAGCCCTACACCGCTCCCCCGATTCACGTTAGCGGTCGAGTCACTGCACCTTCGGATGCGGAGGAGACGAGCGCGGCGTATTTGGCAAAGACGCCGGTCTGGTAACTGATGCCTCTGGGCCTCCAGTCAGCCAACCGAGTTGCGATCTCGTCGTCGCTCAGATCGACGTCCAGGCGACGCTCGTTGACGTCGATCGTCACCACGTCCCCTTCGCGCAGAGCGGCGATCGGGCCGCCTGTCTCCGCCTCGGGAGCCACGTGACCGATCATGAAGCCGCGCGTCGCGCCACTGAACCGACCGTCAGTCAGAAGTGCCACGTCCTCGCCCAGTCCCTCACCGACCAGTGCCGCGGTGACGCCGAGCATTTCGCGCATCCCCGGTCCGCCGCGAGGACCCTCATAGCGGATCACGACGACGTCCCCCGGATGAATATCGCGGCTCGTCACCGCCGCCATGGCGTCTTCTTCGCAGTCGAAGACGCGCGCCGGTCCCTGATGACGCGTGCGCGTCTCGCCCGCGACCTTGATCACGCAGCCTTCAGGCGCCAGGTTCCCTTTGAGGATCACCAGTCCGCCGGTCTGCTTCTTGGCCGTGTCGACCGTCAGGATGACCTCCTGCCCAGGGGTTCCCTCGGCGGATGCCACCTCCTCGCCAGCGTCTTGCCGGTCGGAGTGAGCTGGCTGCCGTCGATCTTGCCCCCTTCGATGAGGCGTTTGGTGATGAGCTGGATACCACCCGCGTTGAACACGTCGACGGCAGTGAACTTACCGGAAGGCTTCAGATCGGCCACGATCGGCGTCTCATCGCTGATCTCGTTGAAGTCGTCGATCGAGAGTGGGATGCCGGCCTCACGGGCGATTGCCAGCGAGTGGAGCACGATGTTCGTCGATCCGCCAGTGGCGCAGGCGCTGGCGAAGCTGTTGATGAAGGACTGGCGCGTCAAGATCTGGCTGGGACGGAGACCGCGCTTGAGCTGATCCATCACCAGGCCACCAGCGGCCAGCCCGATCTGCTCGCGGGTCGGATCGACGGCGGGTGTCGACGCCATGCCGACTGGCGAGACGCCCAACACCTCGAGCGCAGTGGCCATGGTGTTGGCGGTGAACTGGCCGCCACAGGCACCTGCGCCGGGGCAGGCTACCCGCTCCAGCTCCAGCAGGTCGGCGTCGCTCATGCGGCCGGCGGCGTTGGCGCCGATCCCCTCGAAGACGTCCTGAATGGTGACGTCGTGACCCTGGAAGTGCCCCGGCATGATCGAGCCGCCATAGAGGACGAAGCCGGGAATGTCGAGTCGGCAGAGGGCCATGGCCGCGGCCGGTAACGTCTTGTCGCAGGCGGCCAGGATGACGATGGCGTCGAACATGTGACTGCGCGCCACCAGTTCGATGGAGTCGGCGATCAGCTCGCGACTGATCAGCGAGCCTTTCATCCCCTCGGTTCCCATGGTGACGCCGTCGCTGATGGCGATGGTGTTGACTTCCATCGGTACGCCACCCGCCTCGCGCACGCCCTTCTTGACCTGCTGAGCCAGCCGGCGCAGGCCGAAGTTGCAGGGCATCGTCTCGATCCAGGAGTGGGCCACCCCAATGACCGGCTTGTTGAAATCGTCGTCCTGCATACCGATCGCGCGCAGCATGGCACGTGCGGCGGCCCGATCGCGCCCGTCATGGAGTTTGCGGCTCTTGTGTCTCACGTCGAATGAAGTCGTGGTGGCGGCCATCGTATCTCCTGTCTCTTTGCGTTGTCGCCGCACCACCCGAGTGATGATTGCTGAGCAAGAGTCGTGCGGCATCCGTCTGTCAGGAGAATGACGCAATATGGCGAATCGCGCCAGTGGCTCTGGCCCGATGCTTGCCCTTAGGAAGCGGCTAACCCAGAATGAGACGTCAGCGATGAAGTGCGGTTGATGCGGCGGTCGGATTGGAGCGGATGGCGTGATGCGCCTCGAGCGGAGCGAGCTAGCGGTACCGGCGTCGAACTGGCGCATGATCGAGAAGGCGTCGACGTCGGACGCCGATCTGGCATTTCTCGATCTGGAGGATTCAGTCGCTCCAGACGCCAAGCCTGACGCGCGCAAGAACGTCATCCGCGCCTTCACAGAGCTCGACTGGTTTAGCAAACCGCGCGTCTTCCGCATGAACGCGCTCGACACGCCCTTCTTCTATCGCGACTTGATCGAGGTCGTTGAGTCCTGTCCCAACTCCGTCGACATGATCCTGGTGCCGAAGGTGAACCGGCCAGAGGACGTCTATACCATCGACACACTTCTGACCCAAATCGAGGCGTACGCGGGCTGTGCTACTCCCATTGGTCTTGAGGTTCTGATCGAGACCGCTGAGGGCCTGATCAACTGCGAGTCGATCGTCAGAGCCAGTCCGCGGGTCGAATCGATCGTATTCGGACCCGGCGACTACACCGCCTCGCTGCGCATTCCGGCCACATCGATCGGCACGCCGGACGAGTGGGATGCCGCCTATCCCGGTCATCGATTCCACTACCCGATGCACCGCATCTTGGTCGCCGGTCGCTCGGCCGGAATCCGAGTGATCGACGGACCGTTCGCCGACTTCCGTAATCTCGATGGCTTTCGCGCCTCCTGTCTGCTGGCGCGCTCGCTCGGCTTCGACGGCAAGATGTGTATCCATCCGGCGCAGGTCCCAATCGCCAACGAAGTCTTCTCGCCGTCGGAACAGGAAATCGCCTGGGCGTCGCGGGTCGTCGACGCCTACATCACGGCGACCGGTGAGGGGCACGGGTGCGATTCAGATCGACGGCACGATGGTCGACGTAGCCAGCATCCGCATGGCCGAGACAACCATGGCTCGCGCGCGCGCCGCGGGGCTCATCGCCGAGCGCTGATCTCGTGCAATCCGAACCGGAAGTAATCCCGTATTAAGGGCAGAAGCCGCTCGTAACAGATCGGTTTTCCATAGGAAGGCATTCTGCTCCATCCCACCCCCTTCCCCTATGCCGAAGCCGTGGCGCAAGCCACGGCTTCTGATTTTTGTCTTGCGCATTCGATTGGTGTCACGTCGACGCTGGGTCAGACGCTCCCCAGCGTTTGGAACCGCGACATATCTCCGTAGCGTGCCTGGATGCGCGCGAACTCCGCCTCGTCGTAGAAGTGACAATTCGCCCGAGCCGAACGCCTTGGCGACCTCGACGCAAAAACGGACCACGCTCTCGACGTCGACCAGATGTGTCGCGCCGGTGCCGCTGCCCGGAACCGGCATCTCGGTGGTGATGGCGACACCAACCAACGGCACGCTCGCCGCGACTGCGGGCTGGAAGATGCTGTTCAGATGGAACAGGTCATTGCCATATGGGGTGATGTCCTGTTGCGTGATGGCGAAGACGACCGGTTGCTTGCCCGTGACCCACTGCATGAGGTCGAGCAGATCCTCGCTGACGCGCAGGATGTAACCCAGTTAAGCACCGTCGGCGAGATCGCGAATCCGTTGACGTTGATGATGCGGTTCCCTTTGGTCGTGTCGACCGAGAGGATAGCGTCCATGCGCTCGTCGACCTCATGCGCGTTGAGCTGTGCGCCCGTGACCGGGGAGCCCATGAACGGGACCGGATCGTGTGGGATCACCGGAGCGTTGGGGCAGATGTGGGTGGCGATGATGACGTCACCCGGCAGACGATCGCCGTTTTGACTCATGCGGCCGAGCTTGAGGGCCGTCGCCACCGCCGCCAAGGCGCCGTCGCCGTCCGAGACGAAGCCGATGCGCTCAGGTCTGGCGCCGAGTCCGCCAAGCCGACCGATGACGCCCAGCGTCGGCGCGGATCCGCCGTTCGACTTCCCCTGTGTCCCGGGTATGACGACTTTGAGGCAGTCGGTGAAGCCGGTCTGGCCGTGGATACGCTCCACCACAACGTCCTCGACACCGCCGCTACGAAGCAGATCGGCAATTGCCGCACCATCGACGTGGGCACTGTCCATCGCCTCATAGACGTCGAGCACCTGCTTCAATGCCATCCAACGATCCTCCCCGGTGCGCGGTCCACGTTCACCTCGCCGATCAGCCTACCTCAGGCGGTCGTTTGAGGTTCCACTGGGTGGCTGATTCGAACGCCTGACCGAGGCGCAGGATCGTGGCCTCGTCGAACATGCGACCGGTGAGCTGCAATCCAACCGGAAGCCCAGCGTCGGTGAATCCAGCCAGAACTGAGAGGGCTGGATGTCCGGTCAGATTGGCGATGCCGGTGTGACCGATCTCGACATCCAGGACGTCATCGCTCAGTGATTCCGCCGTCTGATAGGCGCCGATCAGCGGGGCGACGATCGGCTGTGTCGGGAAGACCAGCACGTCGTAGCTGCGTAGCGCCTCTTCGATGCCGTCCCGGATCCACCCGCGCAGACGCTGAGCGTCGATGTAGTCGATGGCTGGGATCATCGCGCCGAGTCGCAGATTGTCGCGCACTTCCGCGCTGTAATCCTCCGCCTGCGACGCGAGAGTGCGGCGGTGATAGGACGCCGCCTCGGCCTGCACGATCGGTGTGATGACCGGCATGACCAGATCCAGGTGGGGCGGCGCGACCGACTCAACGTGCCCGATTAAACCGCGTAGCTGGTCGACGGCCGCCAACGCCACCTCCCGGACCTCGGGTTCGACGTAGCGCTGAAAGAGCTCATCAATCACGCCAATCTTCAGGTCGCGCACGTCACCATCGATTGATGCCAGGGTCGGGTGATACGGCACGTTGGCTGACGCCGGATCGAGCGGATCGAACCCCGCGATGGCGTCGAGCATGATGGCCGCGTCACGCGAACTGCGTGTCAGCGGCCCGACGTGGTCGAGCGACCAGGAGAGGGGCAACACGCCGTGACGGCTGACGCGCCCGTAGCTGGGTTTGAGGCCGCTCAGTCCGCAATAGGCGGCTGGGCTGCGGATGGAGCCACCAGTGTCACTTCCGAGCGCACCATAGGCCAGACCGGCACACACCGCCGCCGCGGAACCGCCGCTCGATCCGCCAGCCGTGCGATCGAGCGCCCACGGGTTGCGCGTCTCACCGAAATCGGGATGCGGATAGCCGTAGGCGAACTCCATCATGTTGGTCTTGCCCAGAATCACCGCGCCCGCGTCCTTAAGTCGTCGAACGACGGTGGCGTCTTCGGCCGGGACGTTGTCGGCCAGCACGCGTGCTCCGCCCGTGGTGCGCACACCAGCGGTGTTGAAGAGGTCTTTGAGCGCGATCGGAACGCCGAGCAGGCGGCCACGTTCACCACGCCGACGCTGCGCATCTGCCTTGCGTGCTGCATCCATCGCGGCGTCGGCGAGGACTGTGATAAATGCGTTGAGTTGAGGGTCGACCTGCGCGATGCGCTCGAGAGACGCCTCGGTCAGCTCGACCGACGAAATCTCGCTCTCGTCCAGTCGATCGGCAACATCTGAAAGGGACGAGAATGCCAGGTTTCGATCAGTCATTGCCGGCCTCCGGCGCTGGTGCGAAGACGATCACCGGCTCGGTTTCACCCAGGACGGGCTCACGCAGCGCCGACCGTGCGCTGGCCGCACCACGATACATGTGCCACCAGCTTGTCGATTTCCGCGTCAGGAACAGGGATTCCGGCGACGTTGAGGAGCGTCTCGACCACACGACGCTCCTCGGTTGGCTGTTGATTCATCGGTGCAGCTCACTTTCTGGTGACGGCGACGATGGGGCGATTCTCACCGATCGGCCCGGTTCTTGCCAGCGTTTCCGAGAATCAGCAGTCAAAGCCTCGACGAGCTTGTCACAGAGAATAGGATTGATCCTGTTTAGCCGAACGGAACGGAGCCATGACGTGAGTAGCAATCGCGACCTCATCGACGAGTATCGTGCGGGAGGACGGTTCGTCGCGACGCCGGGCCGCAACGTCTTTCTACGCGATGAGGGCGCTGGCTCACCCGTCCTCTTTCTGCATGGCATTCCGACCTATTCCTACCTCTGGCGCCACGTCGTCGCCGAGGTCGCGCCACGTCATCGCACGTTGGCGCTGGATCTACCCGGCTTCGGTCTCTCCGAAAAGCGGAGCGATTGGGACTACTCAGCCAGCGCCCAGGCCGACACGATCCGCTCACTCCTGCTGCAGCTCGAGATCGATCGGCTGGCCATCGTCTGCCATGACTTCGGTGCGCTGATCGCAAGCGAGCTGATCTCGCGCGCTCCGGAGCTCTTCACCCACGTGGTGATTCTGAACACCAGCCTGCATGCTCGTTCATGGAGCGGGGGACTCTCGCCGCTGTCGTTGCTTCGGATTCCGGTGGCTGGTGAGCTCGCCATGACGTTCAGCCGTCAATGGATGCTCACCCGTGCCATGAGGATGTACGTCGAGTGTGATGAGCGTCTGACGCCGAACGTGATGGCACATTACTGGTGGCCGTTCGAGCATGGCTTCAGAGGGACGTTACTCAGCATGTCGCGCCAACAGGTAGCAACGGCCGGAGACTTCGAGCGCTGGCGAGGGGCGTTGGGGCGAGTTGGCGGTACCGAGCCTGATCGTCTGGGGTGCCAGCGATCCGACCTTCACGACCGATGAGGCGCGGGACTTACACGGTTTGATTCCGGGCTCACGGCTGGAAGTATTCGAGCACGCCAACCACTTCATCCAGGAGGATCGCCCCTCCGCGACCGGTAGATTGATCAACTCATTTCTGGATGGGGCGTTATGACTTAGCGCGGGCGGACAGCAGTCCGCCCCTACCGGGCAATTCGACATTGGGAATCTTGTAGGGGCGGACTGCTGTCCGCCCGGCATCGATCGATTCCCGCTGGCAGGTTCTGTCGCTCAACTCCCCTGTTTGAAGACGAAGTCGATCTGCAGACCCAGGTTATCCTCGACGCTGATGACCAGGAACGTCTTCGGCGCTTTCATGCCGAAGTCCTCGAATTTCACGGTTGTCGTCGCCGTCCCTTTGACCTGGTTGCCGTCGAACGTCGCGGTCACGTCCCACGTGGTCGGCGCAGTCGTACCGTGAACGGTCAGGTTTCCGACCATCTTGAAGGTCGATTGACCTGAAGTCGGCAACGGCCAGCTGAGACCTTGCATGGCCGTCGGCACGAAGACGGCGTTCGGGTACTTGTCCGTGTCAAGCGTGTTCTGCTTGATGTAGTTGTCCCGCTGCGATTTGTCACTCTTGAAGCGTCGAGAGATCGATCGTGATTTTGGAGGCAGACGAATCGATCGCTCCGGAATCGGTGAAGACGATCGTTCCGGTGACGTTCGAGGTCTTCCCTACGGCATCTGTCGGCGAGCCGATGTTGGCCAGCGTCTCACGCGCCTTGTATTCGACCGAGCTTTGAGTTGTATCGAGCGTGTAGGTCACCCCAGTCCCGCTGCCGGAAGAGGTTGAGGCAGAGCCGCTCGTGGTGGCTTTTGGAGTGGCAGCCGTCGTGTCCGTTGCTGTACTGATCGCCGACGTCGAAGTCGAAGCGGATTCGGTCGCGCTCGTCGTGGTGGTCGTGGATGCGGCTGGTGCCGAGGTCGTTGGTGTGCTCGACGAGCCGCCGCATGCGGCCAGAAGTAAGACCGGAACCAGCATCAATGAATACGAAAGCCGCCGAATCATGTGCCCCTCCTCGTTTCACTTCGTCGTGAGATCATACGACGACAAGCTTCGTCGCCGTCGATACTTCTGGAGTTCCCGTTTACCCGTTGCGTGAATAACGAATGGCGCCGCCTGCCTCGGGGTGCGGCAAGCAACGCCATCCGACTACGACGGCGACAGGCATCAACCCGTCGACGTCGTCGACTGTTCGGCGCCAATCCGAAGGTGACTAGCCTCCGTTGTTGGCATGATCGCAGTGATGTCCATTGGTGGTCGGCGTCGTTGACGTTCCGGCCGAACCTCCGGACCGCGGCGTCGCGCTCGACTGCGTAGTGGTCGGCGTGCTCGACGCAGCAAACGACGAAATCGGTCCAGCCAGCAGCCTGCCAGCGAGCAGGAACAGCCCGGCACCGACTCCGGCTAACCCGAGGCGAAGATGCATTGTCAGGAAGCCTTTCCGTTGCGTTGACCAATCACCATTCACGGACCGATCGGTTCGCGTACCTGAGTCTTCACTTCTGGGCTGAAAGATGACTTAACCACGCCTGTGAATCCTCACAGGTATCACGTGACCAGGCTTTGTCGCGCTGATCGCTCGAAGGCGATCGGACGACTGAACACCTGCGGGTCGGCATCAGTAGTGCGTGAACAGCAGGAATAGGATCGGCTCGACACTCGTTGTCAGGGCTGGTACGAACAATTGGCATCTGAGGAAGGAAACACTTTGTCCGGTGGTAATGACTGGAACACCAAAATCGTGAACGAGTTTCGGGCCAATGGCGGCAAAGTCGGAGGGCCGTTCGAAGGCGCGCCGATGCTCATCTTGCACACGAAAGGCTCGAAGTCGGGTGAAGAGCGCGTTCATCCGTTGATGTATCAGGCGGTCGGTGGGAAGTACGCCATCTTCGCGTCCAAGGGTGGCGCACCCACCAACCCAGCCTGGTATCACAATCTGAAGGCGAATTCGGACGCCACGATCGAGATCGGGACCGAGACCAAGCACGTCACTGCTCACGAGGTCACCGGCGACGAGCGTGAGCCGATCTGGGAAACGCAGAAGGAACGTTATCCTGGCTTCGCCGACTACGAGCTCAAGACATCGCGCACTATTCCCGTATTGATTCTGGAACCGGCTGAGTAGTCAGGCGCGACGTCTAGCCCCGACTCCGTTGGTTTGCAGTCGAACGAAGACGGGTGGACACAAGGTCCTCCCCTACGGGAACTTTGACCATGTTGTAGGGGAGCACCTTGTGTGCTCCCGCTTCATGTTGCTCTCGCGAAATCCGTGTAAATGCTATGACTCGAACTCGTCGACCTTCCGGCTCGCCGCACGCAACGCGTGCTCGATGCGGTTGCGCTGCCGCACCAGCTTGGTCTTGAGGAATTTGAAATCGTCGCTCGCCGGATTCATAGACGCGAGCTGCCCGACTTCTCGCAGCCCCGGCACTGGAACCGTACCGAGTGCCAGATCCTGCTCGAACGGACCGTTGGCGGTGAAGTTCACCGGCAGGAGGATGCGATCCAGGTCCATCAGCAGCTGATTGGCGCGCTCCGGGCTTACCTGATTCAGGTCGAGCGCGCGGATTTTGCCCGAGAGGGCTGCCGCCATCTCGATCGTGCCGGACAGATCGATAGACCCTTTGGCGCTCTCCTGATAGCCTTTCACGGCGTCGCCGATCTCGTCGGCCAACGCGGCGATGTCGAGCGGCAGACGTGGTGCCGTGCAGATGCGCCACATCGTCTCGGCGTAGACCTTAGCATCGCGTACCAGGAAGTCAGCGTCGATCTTGTCGAGCGTGTCCTCGGTCGTGTGCCACCACCAGCCGAGTCCGCCGCCTTTGGTGCCGCCGCCGAGCAGACTCGCCATCGTCTTGAACATCTCTGAGTCTTCGGCGCTCTGCTCGGAAAGAGAGGCCAAGACCGTCGGGATGCCGTGACCCCAGAATGACTGGTCGCTCGATCGGCTCATACGGCGGTAGTCGAGATCGACATCGACGGTGTCCTTGAGCACGCCCTTGGCGAAGTCGTAGGTTTCCGCCATGACCGGCGCTTCGCTCAAAATCGTTGCGCCGTTGCCGCCGACTGAGTCGATGTTGACGTTGCAGGCGCAGCGCTCGTGCAGATCGTGCCAGAACTCGTCGGCGTACCAGGCGGAACTGGCGTAGCGGCCATGCGAGTGACCCGACCAGAAGGCCATGCGCACGCCACGATAGAGCTCGTCCTTGTGCTCGGCGAGCAGACGCGCGACTTCGAGCATGGTGGCGTTGGCGGTGCCGTTGTCCATGGCGCCGTAGTGCCAGGAGTCGACGTGGCCGTTGAACATGACGTAGGTGTCTTCTCGGGTGCCGGGCAGGTCGCCCGTGAGCGTCGGGATCTTGCACCAGGCACGATATGGCTTGGTCATGAGCCGTACGGTGACCGGCCCCTTCTCCATGGCCGCGCGGATCTTCTCCCCGTCCGGCTTGGTCACGGCAACGGCTGGAAGCTTGGGGAGCAAACCGGCAGTCTCTGGTATCGGGGTTCCCCAGACCGGCGAGATGCACATCTCGTGGATGTATTCGTCGTTGATGTGGATTTGGGCGATGGCTCCATTCTCCTGCGAGGCCAGCGTCTTGTCGGGCATCGCCAGACCGTTGCTGATGACGATCTTGCCCCGCACGTCGAGCCCCTCGTAATCGGACGGATGGCCGTCGCCCACGAAGACGAGCTCGCCTGTTACGCCGTCGTCGTCGGTGAGCGTGCTCAGCGAGTAGCCGTTGCAGGGGATCGACATCTCCTCTGGCGCAACCATCTCCAGCGATGACTTGCCGGGGTAACCGATGAGCGCGTCGCTCAGGTAGCGATTGACCTCGTAACCGAACTTCTTCAGCTCCGACTCGATGTAGTCGAACGCCTTGGCTTCGTCTTCCGTCCCCGAGAGCCGTACGTATTGGGCGATGGAGTTGAGGTGACGTTGGAGCTCTGAGCCCGATACTGCCTCAACGAGCTTACCGACCATGCTGCTTCCTTCCCTCGAACCGATCGTGATGATAGCCACGACCAGTCCCTATGCGTCGATGCCCTGCTGCGTATACACGACCTTGCCGTCGATCAAGACGCGTTCGACGTGGGTCATCAGGTCGAACGGGTGGCCTGAGAGAACGATCACGTCCGCGTCTTTTCCCTTTTCAAGACTGCCAACGCGATCGGCGATGCCGCTGATCGCCGCCGCCCGAATGGTGATCGCTTTCAGCGCGTCCTCTTCTGCCATTCCGCCACGCACGGCCAATCCCGCGAAGATCGGCAGCAGTGCCGTGTTGCCGGTGGTATCCATGTGAATGGCGACGCGTACGCCTGCACGCGCCAAGATTCCTGGCGCCTCCAACGTCATCTCCTCCATCTCGCGCTTCATGCGGCCAACCTGGAACGGCCCGATGCTGACCGCGACGTCCTCGCGGGCCAGGAAATCGGCAATCAGGTGTGACTCAAAAGCGTGCTCGATGACAGGATCGAGGTTGAACTCGCGTGCGAGATGCACGGCGTTGGTGATGTCCTGCACGGTGTAGGCGTGGATGCGCGTCTTCTCCTCGCGCCGCATGGCGCGGACCAGCGGCTCCATGCGCAGATCGCGATCGGGCGGTTCTGTGCCGTCTTTCTCCGCCTTCTCGATTGAGTTGGCGTACTTCTGTGCCTTGAGAAAGGCGTCTCGGATCAGCGCTGCCTGCCCCATGCGGGTGATCGGACTCGTCTTTCGATCGCCGTAAACCCGCTTGGGGTTCTCGCCAAGTGCCAACTTGAGACCGCACGGATAGCGCAGGATCATGTCGTCGACGATGGTGCCGACCGGCTTGAGCGCCGCCCATTCTCCGCCGATCAGGTTCGCGCTTCCCGCACCAGTCATGACCGAGGTGATGCCCGCCCGCAGGACGTCTCCAAACGCGGGGTCGCGCGGGTTGATTCCGTCGATGGCGCGCATGTGTGGCGTGATCGGCTCGGACGTCTCGTTGAAGTCGGCGCCTTCCCAGCCGACACTGTCTCCCCAGATGCCGACGTGTGAATGTGATTCGACGAATCCAGGCATGACGATCTTGCCGGTGGCGTCGATGACTTCGGCGTCGCTCGGAACGACTACGTTCCCGCCAACGTCGACGATCTTGCCGCCGTCGACCAGGACCGTGCCCCGTTCGTAGGTCTGCCCGGCCATCGTCATGACCTTGCCATTGGTGAGCGCCAGCATTCCCATCCCTTTCGTCCACAGGTTCCCAATATATCCATCATCTTCGACGAGCGGTGGGCCAGCGTCAACGGCGAATCAGCGCGTCTGAAGGGCGGTCATGCGACCAGCTTCCCGCGTTTCCTGTCTTGCCCGAGCGCTTGCGAGATGCGAGGCTGAGTGCTGCCGCGAAGTGGCTAACGCTTCGCGCTCACGATGATCGGAAAGATGTAGACCGGGAAGGAATTCTGGGAATGGCAAGTCGTGGAGTATTGGTAACCGGCACCGGTGGACGCATCGGAGCCGCCATCGCGCGACAGTTTGCGAAGTTGGGCGACCACGTCGTCATCTCCGATTTCGACGCTGGAAAGATGGAAGCGACCGCAGATTCGATCCGCAAAGCGGGCGGAACGGTGACGGCCATCGCCGCCGACGTCGCCAATGAGGAGCAGGTCGAGAGCCTCGCCGCGCAAGCCATCACAGCGGCGGGTCACATCGACGTGCTGGTCAATTGCGCCGGAATCTTCCCCAATAGCCAGGTGGTTGACATGGATACCGCCGAGTGGCTCAAGGTCTTCGCCGTGAACCTCAACGGGCCCTTCTTCCTCAGCCGAGCCATCGCGCGTCACATGATCGATCAAGGAATCCACGGCAGCATCGTCAACATCAGCTCAGGTGCGGGAAGCTCGGCGCGAACCGGTGGCACGCACTACTGCGGCTCGAAAGCGGCCATCAACATGTTCACGAAGGTGCTGGCCATCGAGCTCGGTCCGCACCAGATTCGGGTCAACGCGGTCGCGCCGGGTCTGATCCTGGATGAGGTCATGAGCTTGCCGGTGCCGGAGGGCGCCAACGAGTATGTCGGCACGTTGCTGAAGGGGATTCCGCTGGGTCGCACCGGTCGTCCCGAGGACATCGCCGACGCGGTCCTCTTCGTCTGCTCGGAGCAAGCATCCTGGCTCAGTGGCGAGGTGATCGGGGTGAATGGCGGCTCGCAGGCCGGGCGCACGCACCTGCCGCCGAGCACGCCGCGACGCAGCGCCTGATCACTCGCCCAGGACGGTCGTCCTCAGCAGGTGCTCCAGCATCGTCTCGGAGTCGTGACACAATCCGGAGTGAACCGGCGATGTCTGGATCACCGTGCTGCGTGGCGCCACCAACCAGTTGAAGCGTTCGGATGGGGAGAGCTGGCCGATCGGTCCGCTCTCCGGTCCGCCGCGGCAGACGCGCAGCATCATCTCCAGATGTCGTTCGACCTCGTCGACGTCGATTTCTTCGTCGAACGTGCGCAGTCGTTCGCGGTCGAGCGCCATGCGGGCATCGATGTAGTTCTTCATGCGGGAGAAGAGGATCACGCCCACATTCAGGTACTCGCCCCGTTCGACGCGCGGGACCACCCGCACGACAGCGTAGTCAAACGAGCTGAGATCGGGCATCGATCGCCTCTTTGACGAATGCGCGTGGGCCCTCGAGCCGAGTGGTCAGATACTCGACGTAGGCCGTCCTTTCAGCCTGGATATTCTCGTACGCCGAGTCTCCCAGCCAGCTTTCCGGGATCGTGGTAACGATCTGCGCCAGGTCGTCGGCGGTGACCCGACCGCTCAACCGTTCATCGGCCGCCTCGATCTCGCTGGCGACCGGCAGCAGCACGTGGGTGCTGATCTGCGGGAACGTCGTCTGCGCCCGGCTCGGGAAGCTCGGCCCGCTGTATTGTGGGTAGATCGAGGCGCCATTGTCGATGAGCCACAGCTCGCGATGCCAGATGAGCATGTTGGTGTTGCGCGGGGTGCGATCGACGTTGGTCATGAAGGCGTCGAACCAGACGATCTCGGAGGCGAGCTGTGGACTGACCTCATGCGCCTGCAGCGCATCGAAGCCGAACGACCCGGGCAGGAAATCCATCCCCAGATTCAGTCCTTCGCTCCGCTCGATCAGCTCCTGGACTTCCGGATCCCCCTCGTTGCGTCCGAGTGCTGCGTCGAGGTGCGCGAAGACCAGCTCCGGAATCGGCAGGCCCATCAGGCGGCCGATCTCGCCTGCCAGAAGCTCGGCGATCAGCACCTTGGTCCCCTGTCCAGCGCCGCGAAACTTCAGCACGTAGGTGCCGAAGTCGTCGGCTTCCACAATCGCAGGCAGCGATCCGCCCTCGCGCAATGGCGTGACATAGCGGGTCACCGCCACCTCACGGATTGGACGCTATTCGTGGTTTGTTGGTCGATTCAGCGGTCATAGGTGTAAGGGTCCCAATGTTGAATTTGACGGCACTAAACGCGGGGTTGAAACCGCCGCGCTGACCTATGCGAAGCCTGCTGGATGGTCATTGACGAAATAAACCGGTACTCAGCCCACATTCACTCGGGACTAAAGATCCCGGGCTACAAAGACGAAGTCCACTGAAGGGACTGAACGTACGCGGTCAACCGTAGGGGAGGGTCCTGTGCCCTCCCTTCGGCCGAAGGTCGAGAGACTGCATCCACATTGCCCATCTACTTCGTCATTGACCATGAAGCAGGCTAGGGGCCTCAGACATGCTGACTGCAGCCAACAGGTTCGCCATATCAGGCATCTGAAACACAGTCCCTTCAGGGACTTCGTCTAGACTAGCACGGGGTTTTCAACCCCGTGTGGTCGTATCAATACCAATGCCCTATTCCCCCGCCGGGATGACCGGCAAGACGATGTGCGACGGATACTCCGCCGAGTGATGCACCGTCTGCAGTGCACTGACGACCGTGTCCGAACGCCCAGGCTGCTCGCCCGTGTTCGGGTTGCGATCGAAGCGCGGGAAATTGCTGCTCGAGATCTCCACCCGAATCCGATGTCCCGGCTGGAAGGCGTTGCTGGTTGCTACCAGGTCGATCTCGAAGCGCGTCACTTCGCCCGGGGTCAGCATCTCCGGCTCGCTCATCGAGTTGCGATAGCGAGCACGCAGAATGCCGTCATTCAGGTTGCGGGCCATACCGCACGGATGCACGTCGACCAGTTTGGCGGTGAAATCGGTGTCGGTGGCGCTGCTGCTGGCGTACAGGACGACCTTGAGTGGTCCCGTCACCTCGATCTCCTGCTCCAGCGGCGGCGAGGTGTAGACCAGCACGTCGGAACGTGCTTCCACGTCCCGCTGATCGTAGGAGCCACCCTGACTGAAGACCGCGTTGCAGCAGAGGCCACCGCCGCGGGTCGGCACCGGATTGAGCGGGTTGTAGACGTAGGAGTCGGGCGGCTCACTGTTGGCTGACTCGCGACTGAGGCTGCCGTTCCCATTCAGCGAATTGGCACTTCCTTCGCTGTGGAAGAACCAGTTCTGCCAGTCCGTGTTCGGCAGCGGCCAGGCGTCCGCCTCACGCCAGCGCTTGGCCCCCATCACGAAGACCTTCACCGGCGAGTCGCTCTCGACGCCGTTGTCTTCGCCTCGCAGCCAATGGTCGTACCAGCGCAAGTGCATGCCGTCCACGTCCAGGTCTGCGCCGGTCGAATGCACCCCGAA
The DNA here is from genome assembly GCA_963815715.1 of uncultured Chloroflexia bacterium. Taxonomy (GTDB): domain Bacteria; phylum Chloroflexota; class Chloroflexia; order Thermomicrobiales; family Thermomicrobiaceae; genus CALAGB01. The sequence goes on from CAWFHU010000011.1 coordinate 71,969, forward strand.
ATCGACAGAACCGATGGGGTTGCCGGTACGCATGCCGGAGTGGTTCCAGGGGCCGATCAGCAGCCGTTGGGCGGCGCGCGCATCGCCCGTGGCGGCGTTGGCACGCATGCCGGTGAAGTTGCCGATCGTCCCCTTGAGGAAGATGTCGTGCCAGCCACCCATGTTCATAGCCGGGATGGTCATCCGCTCGTGTCCCTTGGAGACGTCGAGACTTGCCCAGAGATCGTCGTAGGCTGGATGGTCGACCCACTGATCGTAATAGGGCGCGTACTTGGAGATCAGCTCGCTATGCTTCAGCGGCAGTTTGCGGAACTCTTCCTCCATGCCGTCAATCATACGTACAAGTTGCTCGTATTCCTCGGCGGCTGAAGGGTTCTCCTGCTTGCGACGCAGAATGGTGTTGACGGCCAGGTTCGACCAGGTCCAGGAGAGGTTGAAGGAGAGCTCGAAGGCGCCTCCCTGATAGACCCAGCCATCGTGGTAGTCGTCGGCCGTAACGACCGGCACGATCGCCTTGAGGGCCGGATGGCCGCTGAGCGCCGCTTGCCATTGGGTCAGGCCGACGTAGGACTGGCTGAACATGCCGACGTTGCCGTCGCACCAGGATTGATTCGTGAGCCACTCCAGCACGTCGTATCCGTCGTTGCGCTCATTCACGAAGGCCATGAAATCACCTTCGGAAGCGAAGCGTCCCCGAACATCGTTCAGCACAACGGCGTAGCCGCGCTCCACAGCCCGCAAGATGAGCTGGAACATGTTGGTAACGCTTTTGTCGTAAGGAGTGCGTTGCAGCAGAGTCGGGAACGGTCCCGTTCCGGCCGGGCGATAGACGTCGGCGTAGAGGTTAACCCCGTCGCGCATTGGAACGGCGACGTTCCGTTCGACTGTCAATGTCGAATAGGTTGGCATCGACGAACTCCTTGATGCTGAAGCGAGCGCTCGATTGGCATCCCCGCGGTGCCATTGCCATTCTCACATAGCCTGGCGTAGTGGGGCAGGCCTTTGATGCTCGCGACGCGCATTCATGCTCGGATCAACTCGATCGACTTCCGACTTCCCGCTCGCCCCCTATAATGGACCGACTGCCACATGGGACCGAGACAGGAGGGACCGCATGCCACAGCCGAGAGACGCCTCTGATGCTACTCGCACCGACATTCGACGCATCGATGTGGGCGAGACGGCCGAGGGCTACGTCGAGGCGCTGATCTCGCAAGGAGTCGAATACCTCTTCCTGAATCCTGGCACCGACACCTTCCCCGTACAGGAAGCGTTGAAGAAGCTCGAGGATACCGGCCGACCCGTCCCCAAGACCATCCTGTGCCTCTTTGAGATCGTGGCGCTGGCCGCCGCTCACGGCTACTTCGCGGCGACCGGTCGGCCTCAGGCCGTCATGGTACACGTCGACGTTGGTACGCAAAACCTCGGCAGCATGCTGCATGACGCCCAGCGGGGCCATGGCGGCGTGGTCATCGCGGCCGGACGGGCCCCGTACACCGACGACCCCACCCTGCGCGGCAGCCGCTCCAGCTACATCCATTGGCTACAGGAGCAGCTCGACCAGCATGGAATCGTTCGGAATTACGTCAAGTGGGATTACGAGCTTCGTCGCCCGGATCAGGTCGGTGAAGTGGTCGCGCGCGCCTTCCAGATCGCGGCCAGCGATCCGCCGGGACCAACCTATCTGACATTGCCGCGAGAGATTCTGATGAACAGCGTCGGTCAGGCGACCTTGAAGGAGCCGAAGCGCTTTCCGCCGGTCAAGCTGGGGGCGGGCGATCCGGAGGCGCTCCGTCGAGTTGCCCGCAAGCTGGTCGACAGCGAACGTCCGATCGTGCTGTGCGAGAACAGCGGCCGGACCGAAGCCGGATTCAACAACCTGGTGCGCCTGGCCGAGATGCTGGCGCTGCCGGTGGTCGAATGGCGTAACCGTGCCAACTTCCCGGCCGATCACCCACTCCATCTGGGTTACGACGACAAGCCGTTCGTCGAATCGGCCGACGTGATCCTGGCGCTGGATCACGACTACCCGTACATCCCGTCGCACACGCGGCCGCCTTCCGACGCCACCATCATTCAGATCGACATCGACCCCATCAAAGAGCAGATCCCACTCTGGAGCTTCCCAATCGATCTGCCCATTCGCGCCAGCGCCGGTGAAGCTCTGGCCGTGATCGCCGATCTGGCCGGCGAGATGCTGACCGACGACGATCGAGCGCGCATCGAAGCGCGTCGCGAGCGTCTGGCGTCGCAGCACGAGCGCCAGCGCGCGGAATGGGCCGATGCCGCCAATGCTGACCGCGAGACGAGCCCGATGACGCCCACATGGATCGGCCATTGTCTTGGGGAGCTCTATCGGGAATCGCCCGAGTGCGTCTTCATCGACGAAACGGTCACCAATAACCTCTCCATGTGGCAGCAGATTCCGGTTAAGGAGTCCGGCACGTGGTTCTGCAGCGGAGGATCCGGACTCGGCTGGGGACTGGGTGCCGGGCTTGGCGTAAGCCTGGCCAAACCGGATCGACCGGTCATCTCGCTGGTTGGCGACGGATCCTTCGTCTTCGGAGCACCAACCGCCGCGCTGTGGGCCATGCAGGTGAACAAGGCGCCAGTCATGACCGTCATTCTGAACAACACCTGCTACAACGCCACCAAGCGGCCGCTCGTCGCCAACTATCCCGAAGGCTACTCGGTGCGAGACGACAAATTCGTCGGCGTCGACCTGATGCCACCTCCTCGCTACGACCTGCTGGCACAGGTGGTCGGTGCCTATGGCGAGCGAGTTGAGCAGCCGGACGACGTTCTTCCTGCGCTGCGACGCGGCCTGGAGCGACTGCGCGAGGGCCAGTCGGTGGTGTTGGACATGATCCTGGCTCACCCGTGAGTCCGTGCGCGTAGCGTATGTTCCTGCGGTGAGCCTCCGCGGCATCAGCTCGGCACGTGGAGCATGCGTAGGTTGCTCCTCTGGCGCATTCGGGTCGATTCCAGCTGCAGCGGAACCGGCCGGTTTGGACTCGTTTCAATGTCCATCTGCGTCCTCCTGTCATCTCAATTAACGTGCTGCTATACTGCTCCATCGTCAATGAGTAACGTGCGGAGCCTCAATAACCGGGAACCAGGCAGGTCATAACCGGAGGCGAATGAGCATGTCCGGGCTGGTGGTCGGCAACTATCGCATCGAACAAAGGTTGGGTGCCGGGACATTTGCGACAGTCTGGCTCGCATGGGATCCAGGCTTGGAACGTCACGTCGCCATCAAAGTGCTGGCAGACAACTGGTCAACGAACGAGGACGTGCGGCGTCGTTTCCTCGACGAGGCGAAGATCCTCTGGCGACTTGAGCATCCACGAATCGTGCGCGTCTTCTTGACCGGGACCCTCGACGACGGTCGGCCCTACTTCGTCATGGAGTACGCGGACGCCGGTTCACTGCTCGACCGAACTGAGGATCACAAGGCGCAGGGCCAACCCTTTTCGATCGCTGAGGCGGTCACACTCAGCTGTGACATCGCTGACGGACTGATTGTGGCGCACGCCCGCGGCATCATTCATCGCGATCTCAAACCGAGCAACGTGATGTTCACCAAAACCCGGGGGATCGGAGACACATCGTCTGGCGAGCAAGAACGTCTGATGCTGGCGGACTTCGGCATCGCGCGTCAATTGGAGCGGGCGACCCACATGACGATCGCGGCGGGAACGCCGAACTACATGGCGCCCGAGCAGTACAACCCGCAGCCTGGCGCCAGTCCAAACCAGCAGTCCGACGTCTACTCCGCTGCTACTGTCCTCTATGAGTTACTGGCGGGGGTTGTTCCGTATCCGTACAGTTCGGTCAGCCAGATCATGCGGGCACAGGAACAAAACGATCGCAAGCCGATCCGAGAGCTACGGGCAGAGGTTCCGGACGCGCTCGCGGCAGCGGTCGACAAGGGGCTGGCGTCGAGCCTTGCGGAGCGTTTCAGGTCTGCGGAGGAATGGCGAGCCGCGATCGCGCCGTTTGCGATCGAGGAAGTCGTCGCCGTCCCGTCGGCTGATGGCAACGGATCAGTGCGTGCGCCCGAGCCCCTCATTTCCGATTCGCGACAGCAGATTCACGAAGCGGGGTCAGACGACTCGACGATTGCGATGGAGACACCACTGGTCGCCAATGCCGTCGAACCCGCGCGTCTGCCCCCGCGCCAGTTCGCAGATCCGGCGTCGACAGGACGGCGTCCGTGGAACCGAACCCCAATCCTCGGTCTCGCAATCGGATCCGTCATTGTGCTTCTCGTGGCCATTGGTCTGTTCCACAACAATCTGCCGTTCAACAACAGCTCGATTGGACGGTCCGAAAACGGCGGCATCGTGCAAACTCCGACGCCGTCTTCGGCTCAGGCCAGCACGACGACCAATCAGGGACTGGTTCCCGCAAGCACCGATAAAGGATCGAGCTCGGACGCGGTGACGTCCACCGACTCCGGCGTGGTGCGGCTGCGCGAGACCTTCTCGTTCATCAGTGCTGGCCACAACTGTGTCGTCGGTACACCGCAAGCCGATATCGACGCCGCGGTCAGGTGCAACGACGAAAGTGTCGTGGTGTTGTACGTGGAGTACACCAGTGCCGAGGCGATGACGAGCTTCATAAACGAACAGATCGCGACGAACAATCCAACAGTATTGACCTGGGCGTACAACTCGGATAGCACTGCAACAGTTCAGGGCACCGAGTTGCTGCTCACCGGCTCCACATCCAATTCCCCGGAAATCATCTGGACTGTCGACGCGAACAACATGGCGGGTGACGCGCTTGCGATCAGCGATGGTTTCGACATCACTCAGTTGCACGACTGGTGGTCGAGCGCTGGTAGCAGACGACCCGGCTCTTAGGATTGCCTTGACACGACCTTGCCACTGTCGACGAGCGTCCGTTTGAGAGATACGGATCGATATGAACTCACTCGCGTTGACCCGACTCGAGACTGAGCTTGAGTACGGCGTATCGCTCGACGGCGACGTGATTCCCGTGACGGACGAGAACGTCGTCGACGTTCCCAGACTCACGGTGGCTCGTCATGAGGGCGGCTATCTACTCCTATTTGCGTCGACTCTTGCGGCTGAGACACGTGATGCGCTGGCGAAGCTGGACGCGAAACGGCTCTTTGAATCGCTCGACGGAATCGACGTGAATCTGCTGCACAATGTTCACAAGGTCGTTCGCTGCTGCTGGTACGCGATCGATCGCATCCCCGACCCCGGCGAATTCCCGGACGTGGTGGAAAGAGAGGGTCAGTTCGTCATCGAGCGCGACGGCCAGATCGCCGCGGACGCCTGGTCGGCGCAACAGGGGACCCGCGCCGATGAGGTCAGGGTCGACACTGCCGAGGCGTATCGACGGAGAGGTTACGCCCGTCAGACCGTGGCTGCCTGGGCGCATCACGTCAGGAGCGCGGGTAAGGTCGCGTTCTACAGCCATCTGGTGACGAACGACGCCTCGCGTGCCCTGGCGGCGAGCGTTGGTGCACGGATGTACGCCGAGACGGTCGAGTATTTCTGACTACTGTCCCACTTATCACAGCGTAGCGGCGGGACCTGTGCCCGCCGACGACCGAAGGTCGTTTTGACGTTTCGTGAGACCCACGGTGTTATCCCGATGTCCGAAGACGTTGTCTCTCTCGGCGGACACAGTTCCCGGCGCGACGTTGGCCCGACGCCCAATTCGTTGGACGCCCGAGCCACGCACTCAGGAGACGGCCTGACTGGGGCGGTTGGCTACGAACTCGATGACGAAGTGCGTCTGTCCCGCCGGGTCCTCGATGCCGAAGACCTTGCCGAACGGTTTTGTGTCCAGTGGCACGGTGACCGGTACAGTCTGTGACAGTCGTTGCAGGGCCGCTTCGGCATCGTCGGTGACCCAGTAGAGCTCCCGATCGCCAGTGCCGCTAAGCGACTCATCGCTCGCTATGGCGAATGCCACGCCGTTGCGGTCCTTGAACTGCACGAAGACCGGGTTGTCGCGCTCCACTTCGAGTCCCAGCACATCGACCATGAACTGTTTGGTGGCGGCGATGTCGGTGACGTATTCCAGAATGAGCCCATAACGCAGGTCAGTCGCCATAATCAATAACTCCCTTTCGTCGATTCTGCCGTCTCGTCTTGAGGTCTAAACCCAGGTTAGCTCGCACACGCGACATCCCTATGTCGGGAATTTGTCAGGAGAGCGCGGGTTCGACCAGCAGATGGGGAAGATCGGCGATGACCGCGTCGAGGGATCGGGGCTCGATCGGATCGTTGGTGATCCTTGCCTCCAGAATGCGATCGAGCTTGAAGGCTCGAGGTGCCTGGCGCAGGCGACACCACGCAGCCAGGTACCAACCATTGCTGGTGCTGAAAACGCCTACTGGCTCGACGATTCGGTGAGACTCCCGTTCCTGTTTGTCCCGGTAGTGCAACTCGATAGCGAACGACGCGAGCAGTGCGCGCTCGATGACTCCGGACGCGCGCATTGCAGGTTCGTTGGCGTCCGCCACGACGCGCACCTGGCTGACCAGGCGTTCGGCCGTCTCTTTCGACGTGCCGGCCATGGCCGCGGTGATCTTCTGCAAGGCGGACCGCCCGGCCACAGCGAAGGGCATCGATTGCGTTGCGGCCAGAGATGTTGCGATGGCCACGGCCTCGGATGGCGTCAGGTTAAGTGGCGGAAGTGTCGTGTCGACGTTGAGCCCGTAGCCACCGCCGGGGCCCGGTTGCGCCCAGATCGGCACGCCCGCTTCTTGTAGCGCCAGCAGATCACGCTCAATGGTGCGGGTGCTCACCTCGAAACGTGCGGCGAGCTCCGCGGCCCGCATCAGCCGCGGCGCACGGGACCGCAACTCTTCAACCAGCGCGTAGAGTCGTTCCGTTCGGTTCATAGCTAAACAATAGCAGGAGACGTTGTCATGTGATCGAGTTAGCTGATGACATGGCAACTAGGCTGCCCTTGGTGAAGTCCGATTAAAGGGGAGCCGAGGGGATGCGGTGCGCTACGTCGATAATGCATCCCCTCGGCTCCGTGTCGCGAGGTGGTATCGAAGTTGTCTGCCCTTGTGGGCTTAATTCTTCAGGCGCGGGTCGAGCGCGTCGCGCAACCCGTCACCGAGCATGTTCATTGCCAGGACCGTGACCATGATCGCCAGGCCGGGGAACGTGGCGATCCACCATTGATCACGGAGATACTGGCGTCCGTCGCTCAACATACGGCCCCACTCAGCGGTTGGTGGCTGGGCGCCGAGACCCAGGAAGCTGAGCGCAGCTGCCCACAGGATCGCCGCGCCCACGCCAAGGGTCGCGGCGACGATCACCGGAGCGACGACGTTCGGCAAGATATGCCGGTAAAGAATCAGCCGATTAGGCACTCCAGTGACGTGTGCCGCGTCGACGTAGAGCTCTGTCCTGGCCGAAAGAACGGAGCCACGCGTCAGACGCGCGTAGGTGGGCACCGACGAGATGCCGACCGCGATCATCACGTTGCGCAGGCTTGGCCCGAGCATGCTGACGATCCCAAGCGCCAGAAGAATCCCAGGGAACGCCAGCATGACGTCGATCAACCGCATCAGGATGCTGTCAACCCAGCCGCCGTAATAGCCGGAAACCAGCCCTACCGTCACGCCGATGACCGATGCGATGCCCACCGAGATGAGCCCGATCACCAGCGAGATACGAGACCCATACAGGACGCGGCTGAAGACGTCGCGCCCGTACTGGTCGGTGCCGAAGAAGTAGGGAGATCCTGGACTGTAAAGGTAATGTGACGTGTCGATCTTGATGGGGTCAAAGGGCGAAATCAGCGGCGCGAGCAGAGCGATGATGACGAGCACGAGCAGGATCACCAGGCCCGCGACGGCGCCTTTGCTGCGCGCGAGTCGCCGCATGAATTCGATCCACGGTGGAGTCGGCTTAACCTGCTCCAGCGTGACCGCCTTACCCTCTGAGCGTGATCGTGTTGTCGTTTCCATTGAACTCAGTCTCTCCTGTCAATCGTACCGAATGCGTGGGTCGAGGAACGCATACAGCAGATCGACGATGAGGTTCACGACCACGTAGCTGATCGCCACGACCAGAACGATCCCCTGAACCAGCGGAAAGTCTTTATTCAGGATTGCGTCGACGATCAGACGGCCAATGCCGGGTCGACCGAACACGGTTTCGATGACGACCGTCCCGGCGAGAAGCTGTCCAAACTGGAGTCCAAAGATCGTCACCACCGGTATGAGTGCGTTCTTCAACGCGTGCCGGATGATGACCCGTGACTCGCGCAGGCCCTTGGCCCGCGCGGTCGTCACGTACTCGTGTCGCAACACCTCGAGCATGCTCGAGCGGGTCAGCCGGGCGATGATGGCCGAGGCCCCAAGCCCAAGCGTCACCGCTGGCAGCACGAGGTGCCGCAAGTCCCCGCCGCCGGTTGCCGGGAAGAGCCTGAACTTCAGCGAAAAGGCGAAGATCAAGAGCAATCCAAGCCAGAAGCTGGGCATCGAAATGCCAATGAGTGCCACCAGCATCGAGCCAGCATCCAGAATGGAGTACTGCTTGACCGCCGCCAATACGCCGAGCGGTATCCCGATCAGTCCGGCGACCAACAGCCCACACAGCGCAAGCTGTAACGTGGACGGAAGGTTGTCCCTGATCTCTTGCGTCACCGGTTTGTTCGAGCGGATTGAGCGGCCAAGATCGCCATGCGCGGCGTCCCAGACGTACCGTCCGAATTGCTCCGGAAGCGGCTCATCCAGGTGAAGCTGTGATTTCAGCTTCGCGATCTGCGCCGGACTCGCTCCAAACTCGCCAAGCATCATCTTGACCGGATCGCCCGGCACAAGATGAAGCATCGAAAAGACGAGCAGCAGCACCCCGAAAAGAACCGGGATGGTCGAGAGCAGTCGCCGTGCAAAGTAAGCGTACATGGTCTCAATCCGAACCGATCTCGATTAGCTCATGTAGCAGCCGGCAACCACCGGATAGGTGTAGCCATTGAACTGCAGCCCATTCACGTTCTGTCGCATCACGAAGACCGACAGCTCGTCGACGAGCGGCACGCAGACTGCCATGTCCATGAGCTTCTGCTCTGTCTGGAGGTAGATTGCTTTGCGTTTGTCAGGATCGCTCTCCTGGCGCCCTTGCTCCAGCAGACCGTCGATGGTGTCGTCCTTCATCATCGTCCAGCCGAAGTTGCTGCCGACGTTGGCGGAGTCAAACAGCGCGTAGAGACCGTCCAGGTCGCCCGAGCGCAGGAAGAGGACCGGTCCGTTGGTGGCGCCGTTGTAGTTGTCCTCGTACCACGGCGGACGCGCCTGCGCCTTGATCTCGACGTCGATGCCGACCTCACGCAGCTGTCCCTGGATCAGGATGACGGTCTGCTCCGGGCCTCCACCGTAGTCGATGGCATTGAGGACCAGGTGCAGATTCTTGCCGTCCTTCTGGCGGATGCCGGAATCGCCTTTCCAGCCAGCGCCGTCCAGGATCTGCTTGGCCTTCGCCGGATCGAACGGGTAGTAGGCGCGTAGCGAAGGATCGTCGAGCATCGCGGCCGTCATCGGTGCAATGGCCGGCGTGCCGAGTCCCTTGAAGACCGTGTTGACGATGGCCTTCTTGTCGATCGCGTAGTTGATCGCCTGTCGCACTTCGACCTCGTCGGTCGGCGCAAGGGTGACGTTCAGCAGCCAGATACGGGGCGCACCCGTCCACGGCTTCTTCATGATCTTGAGGTCTTTGTTCGACTCCAGCGGCGATAGATCCTGGCCAGCAACGACGTCGACCATCTGGGTCTCACCCGATTCGACCGTCGTCGTGCGGGTTCCGGCCTCTGGGACGAATTTCCAGATCACTTTATCCAGGTATCCCGGACCGGCATCGGACATCCAGGGAGCCTTGCGCTTGTAGCCGTCCCAACGCTCCATGGTGCAATGGTCCTTGGCCACGTACTCGGACAGCTTGTACGGACCGGACGTGATCGGCGTGGTGTTGACGTCGGCGCCCTGTTTCGGGGTGCCCGTCGGCGAGAGCATAGCCAACGTGCCACCGGCGGCATAGGTCAGGAACGGAGCGAACGGATCCTTGAAGTTGACCTTCGCGGTGTGGTCATCGACGACGTCGGTGCCCGTGTAGCCGGTCAAGGACGTCAGCGCGCCGCCGGCCTTGAAGTTCGGGTCGACGATGCGATCGAAGTTGAACTTAACCGCGTCCGCGTTGAATGGGGTGTCGTCCTGGAACGTCACGTCACTATTCAGCTTGAAGGTGAACGACTTGCCGTCGGTCGACACTTCGTAGGCCGACGCCAGGTGCGGCTGAATCTTCCGGTCAGCATCCAGATAGAGGAGTGATTCGGCGGTCGACGCCGTGATATAGAACGTGATGGCCGACGGCGAGGCGTGCGGATCCATCGTCGGTGGTTCCTGGTCGACACCAACCGTAAGTGTGCCGCCCTGCTTCGGGGCCGGACCGGCTGTGGTCGGCGTGGTGGCTGCTGCCTGAGATGCCACCGGCGAACCGGCGCTGCCCGACGGAGTCGCGCCACTCGAGGTTGATGTTGCCGCTCCGCCACCAGACGTCGTCGCGGCCGTTGTCGGCGCGGTCGTCGCAGAGTTGTCGGAGCTCTTGGATGAACACGCGGCCAACAGACCAACGCCGCCGACGCCCATCATACGCAGCATGGAGCGGCGATTGATATGACGGGTCTGCATGCTCTGGATCAATTCGCTCCAGCGTGAATCACTGGACATGTCTACCTCCTCCGAAACGGATCGCATGTGCTCGTGGTTCGCGTCCCCCGCGAATCCGAGTGTGTTGACGGGTCTTCCGTCCGTAGACGTCCTCCTCTCCGGGCGTCTTCCCACTATCCCCGCGTCGCGCTCCCCTTGTGCCGCCTGGTGGTGGCGTGCACGCCACCATCGGCCGCGCTAAACGCCGATCCCCATCAGGAGACCCTTCTCCGAAATCGCCGGGCTCGTCGTGGTAAAGAGAACTCGACCACCAATCGGTGTTTGCACCACTTCAAGCGTCTCGCCGGTGAAGGACCCGATTCGGCCGACGACCTGGCCTTCCTTGACCTCTTCATCAATGTCAACAGACGGGTAGAACATTCCCGCCTTCTCCGAATAGAGCCATTCGAAATTGCTCAAGAGCACTGGATCGTCCGCCTGCGGCACGTCCTTCTTGGTGACTCCAATATGATTGAGGACCCGCAGAATCCCGTTCGTGAGCTGATCGACCGCGTCAAGCTGTAACCGTCCGACGCCACCGGCTTCAGCGATGAAGCTTGGAACGCCCCGCTCCGCGCCGGCCACGAAGCTCATCGAGCCCTTGGCCACCTGAATCGGGCGATCGACCATCAGCACGTAGGGCAGACCGAAGACCCTGGCGTACTCCAGCGACTTCTGGTCGACGTCCTCGTCGCCGCGCCGGCAAATGGAGAATGGAACCAGTTCCTCGACCATGTCGCCGCCGTGCAAATCCATATAGCAATCGACGTTGGCGATGAATTCCGTCGTGAGCGCATAGACCATCTGCTCGCTGTAGCTGCCATTCGGATCGCCTGGGAAGAGCCGGTTTGGGTTCTGGTTGTCGACCGGGCAAACGAACATGCTGCGGTTCCAGAAACCGTGGATGTTGAGTACCGGCATCAACACGACCGCGCCGGAAACATCTTCTGGCTTGAGTGATGTTGTCAGGCGGATGACCGTTTCGATCGCCGGATATTCACCGCCATGTACGCCGGCGTTGACGAAGACGACGGGTCCGGGCTTTGAGCCGGTAATGGTCACGACGGTGCGAGAGTCCTCCGACAGCGCAGCGCCCGGCAGCGTGACATTGTGAATTTGCCGCATACCAGGCTGGAGCCTCCCGAGCAACGGGATGCGCTCCAGATAATCAGTCTGCGTTTGCTCGGCCATTCGACCCGTTTCCTTCCCGAAGTTGACCGTTGAGTACCAGCCGCTGCAGGCGGCTTTCATTGGAGCGATAGTGCTCGACGATGCTCGCGGCGGCGAGCTCGACGTCCGGTTGGCCCAGCGCTTCGACGATGTCGTCGTGTCGCAATGCGATCTCGTGACCGTCGATGCTGAAGGTCCGCAGCGACAGGGCAACGAGGATGCCGAGAAGAGCGCTGACTCCGGCCCAGACCTGCAGCACGCGCCGCTGCCCCGTGGCGGAAAAGATGTCGTAATGGAAGCTGTTGTCCAGTTCGATGAAGCGATCGACGTCCTCCGGGAAGTGCAGCGTGTGCATCTCGGCGCTCGTCTGCTGCAACCGCTCCATGAGCGACGCGCTGATTGGGAGCTCAAGATGTCGTACCGCGTAGACGCCCAGCATCGAGTGGATCTCGGAGATCTGAACGGCGTCTTCCGGCGTTAGAAACGCCACACGTGCCCCTCGGTGGGATGACGTCTCGATCAGACTTTCCGCTTCCAACCGCCGTAACGCTTCCCGCACGGTGCTGCGGCTGACTTCGAGCTGCTCCGACAGTCTCGCTTCCGTTAACCGTTCTCCCGGCGGCAATTGGCCGAGAATGATCTTCTTCCGCAGCTGCTGCACGACTTGATCGGTCAGGGTGCGGTCCATCGGTGGAGTGATCACAGGCTGGTGACATCCTTTGCTCTGCCGCGCGAAGAGATTGTCCGATTGTCAGACAACGCCAGAATAGTCGAGGGTCACCGGCCTGTCAACACGATTGGGGACCGACGATCGTTTCGGTCGGCGATCTCTAGCTCGCGGCAGACGCCTTGGCCGCCTCATCCAGCTCTCGCAGAGTCGACCAATCCTGCGCTCGTTTGCCGTTCTCGACGTCGTGCACGATCTCGATCAATCGGTCGCAGAGCGGGGTTGGCACACCCAGGTCGTGTCCGCGCTCAACCACCGGGCCGACCTGGAAATCGACCTCAGTCCGTCGTTTGCGCACCTTGATGTCGCGATGGATACCCATATGTCGCTTGATCGAGCTCTTTCCGCGCGCCGCCCACTCGTCGAAGAACTGATCGGTCTGGGCGATGCGGTCTGGATTCTCCCGATCGAACATGTAAGGATCGAACCCGTGGATGTTCTCCAGCGTGATCCCCTGCGCTCGAGCGACGTCGACCACCTCTGCCACCACACCGCGCAAAGCGGTTCGCAGTCCCCGATCCGCCTCAACGATTTCATCGACCGGCGCGTCGACCACGGAAACGGCGAACCCGAAGGCGGCGTAGCAGAGCTTGCCCCAGAGATAGCCATTGAGGTTGTCGGTGATCTCGACCGGGGTGACGGCCGACAGAACCTCGGCGACCTGTTTGATGCGCGGCGTTATTTCGCCGTTCAGCTCACTGAGATAGGTCGGAATACTGTTGACCACGACGACGTGACCTGGCTCGACCAGATCGCCGCCGAAGTGGATGAACGCGCCGATGGTGCGCTCTTTCCCCACGATGGCCGAGATGCGCTCCTCATTCAATCCGTTTTGGTACGAAACGATGAAGCCGTCCGGCGCCAGGAACGGCGCGATCATCTCGGTCGCGGACTCGGTGTCCATCGCTTTGACGGCCAGTACAACCATGCCGAGCTGCCCGTGCTCCTCAACATACGCCGGGAGTTCGTCCGGCACGATGGCCGGTACCCGCTCGACCACGTCCACGTAGCCACTGATGCGATAGCCATTCTCGTTGATGGCTTTGACGTGCTCGGCCGCACGATCGACCAGCGTCACGTCATGACCGGCGCGATGCAGCATCACGCCCGTGGTGCCACCGATCGCTCCGGCGCCGACTACCGTTACGCGCATAATATTTCCTTTCAGTCGGCCAGAGATCAGGCGACGACGGTCGCGCCGACGTTGCTGCGACGGTCAGCGACGATCTCGCCCCCCTTGATGACCAGTCCAATTCGATCGATCTGCTGCAGGACGCGAACGTCGCCCAGCGGATCCCCGTCGACCCAGACCAGATCGGCAAACTTGCCGGTCTCAACGCGGCCAACTTCGGGGAAGGCGATGCCGTCCGCCGCGCCACTGGTCGCGGCGACGAGCGCCTCGGTCGGCGTAAGCCCGGCTTCGACCAGCATCTCGAGCTCATAGGCGTTGCCGCCGTGCGTAACGTACGGCATGGCCGCGTCGGTGCCACAAATGATCTTGACGCCGAGCTCGCGCGCGCGGCCGGTCGTCTTCCAGGCGTTGGCGATCGCCTTATGACGCCAGGCGTCCAGGTACGAGGGGCTCCCGGCGGGAAGCGCCTTTGTGCCCATCTCACGGAAGCGGCCGACGACGCTCAGCGTCGGGCAGAGGACGGTTCCATGCTCGGCCATGTGTTGCAGGTTTTCGTCAGTCAGGTAGAAGCCATGCTCGATGCCGTCGATGCCAGCCTCCAGCGCCCAGTCGGCGCCGTCGCCGCCGTAGCAGTGAGCCGTGACGGTGCGTCCGTGCCAATGCGATTCCTCGATCAGCGCCTTCATGGTCTCGAAGGTCATCTCCGGGGCGCAATAACCGCGATAGCGGCGAACGTGTTCGGTGAGAGTGGCGTTGAACTTGATGAAATCGACGTTGTAACGCAGGTTGAGCCGTACCGCCTTGCGCGCCTCATCCGGGTTGTCGGCCACCGTGCTCGGCCCCGGCAGGGTGAGATGCGGGGGCAAGATCTTCTCTCGATCCATGTGGCCGGTGGTTGACGTGATGCCCAGTCCGCACGCCCAGATGCGCGGTCCGACGAATTCGCCGCGGTTGATGGCGTCGCGCACGGCGATGTCGGCATAGTGACGCGCGGCGGCGTCACGGATGGTCGTGAACCCGGATTGCAGGTCGCGTGTGGCGTTGCGCAGGCAGTGCAGCGTGACGTCCGGGATCGAATTCAGAATGTCGCCGACACCGAAGGACGAGTCGCCGGGCTCGCCACTGCCAATGATGTGGACGTGTGCATCGATCAATCCAGGGAGCAGGGTGCCGTCCGGCAGGTCGATAACCTGATCCTCGGACGTCGCGACCGTTCCCTGGCCGCGCACGACGTCGACGATCTGATCGCCTTCGACCACGATCTCAGCGGGTTCGGACACGGCACCACTGCCATCGAACAGGCGAGCGGCGCGAATGACGGTTCTCATCGGAGACTCCTTCTGTTCTGCTTGTCCGACTCATCCATGAGCCTGGTCAGGCTTCGGCTCACTTGGCGATCTCGCCTGAGCGGATCGCCTTGACCCAACGTTCTATCTCGAATTGGAGCACACGCTCGCCAATCTCAGCCGTCGAGTCGCGTGCGTCGCCAAGAATGCCGGTTGGGCTCATCTCATCCATGGGCGGCGGAACTTTAGCTTTCCAGCGAATCGAAGCATCGCCGGTGAACCCTTCGACCGCTCGATCCATGTCGACCAGATCCGGGTGGCAAGCGAGCATCATCGATGTCTCGCCCTGTGCCGCGTGCACACCCATACGGACTTCATCGACGCCGAGCTCATCGTACAACGCCCGCCGCTCGCCCATGTGGCTTTCGAAATCCATTCGCGCGTGGAACCGCACATCTGGGTGAGCCTTGCGCAGTTCGGGGACGACGGCGCGCAGCGCGGCGAAGTTGCCGCCGTGACTCACGACCATGACCACATCGGTGAATCCATGATGGACCAGTGATTCCACGACTTCGCGAATCACGATGATCAACGTCTCCTCGGAGATCGTCACCGTGCCCGGCATCGGCAGATGTCCGACTGAGTAGCCGATGCTGATGGCCGGCGCAACCAATGCGTCGCCCAACGCACGCGCTAATCGCACGGACGTCTCATAGCCCAGGAAGGTGTCGGTGCCGATGGCCATGTGTGGCCCGTGCTGTTCCATGGCTGCGATTGGAATGATCACGGTTCGCTTACCGGCCGCCATGGCATCTCGTACGTCGTGCCAGGTCATGCGCTCGATGAGGATGTCGTCCACCACTCTTCTCCCATTCAGGTCGGTGTCTGCCGCGCCCTGCACCGATTCCAGCGCGCCACTGTTGATCACGCTGGGCTATAGTAACCGAACTTATATATCAGAGATACAGAGATCCGCCTGCATCGTGGCTCCGATGACACACGCATGGCGCTCCGGATGATCATTCCCGGATCACCATGCGCGCGCCTTTCAGCGGGTCAGTCGCTGTGCGCACTTCCTGCCGCTACCTGCGGCTCCGCTTGTGTTGCCTGAGATCGATGTCCCATCGCGGGCTGCATGATTGATACGGCTGCCGCGATCACGCTCATGACGGCCGAGATGAAGAACGCCAGGTGAACGCCATGAGTGAAATCGGCCAATGCAGCCGGTGCGTTCCCCATGCCGCCACCGTAGATGAAGATGTTCATCATCACGTCTTGCGGGATCTTGGCGAGCACCAGCGGGAAGGCGATGGCGATGCTCAGCATCTGGCCGGTGTAGGCGAGCATCATGCGCACGCCCGCCGCCATGCCGCGTTGCTCCGGTCGCACCGACGTCATGATGGCGCTCGTATTCGGTGAGCTAAAGAAGCCCGAGCCGCCGCCCATCAGCGCCATCCAGATAGCCAGTTCCCAGAAGGGCGTGTGGTCGCTGACGGTCGCTAATCCCGCCAATCCGATTGCCGACACAAGGAGCCCGATGGTGCCGAGGACTCGTGGCCCATGGTGGTCCGACAGGTGCCCACTAATCGGTCCGATCAACATGAAGGCGAGGCCAAACGGCGCCATCATCAATCCGGCGGTCAGCGGGTCTTTGCCGTACGGCCCCTGTAAAAAGAAGATGAGGAGGAACAAGACGGCGCCACGAGCCACGCCGTTGAGAAGGTTGGCGACGTTGGCGAGGGTGAAGAGCCGTCCGGAAAAGAGTCGCACGTTGAGCA
Source organism: uncultured Chloroflexia bacterium (assembly GCA_963815715.1). Taxonomy (GTDB): domain Bacteria; phylum Chloroflexota; class Chloroflexia; order Thermomicrobiales; family Thermomicrobiaceae; genus CALAGB01. The sequence continues at coordinate 88,770 of CAWFHU010000011.1, forward strand.
TCGGCTGCGAGACGCGAAGCTCTGTGAAGACGAATGCGATCAGCGCCAGCGGACCGAGCACGAACATGACGTAGATGATCGTCCAGCCCCAGGAGGGGAATGCGACCATGCTGAGTGCCATCAGGAATGCGCCCAGCCCAAGCGTAAAGGTGAGACTGCCGACCCAGTCGAACGTCTGGCTGGACGGCAGTTTGACCGGCTCGCGCAGACGTTTGATGCCCCAAAACGTGCCGAATAGTCCAAGGGGAACGTTAAAGAGGAAGACCCAGCGCCAGGAGATGGCGGTGAGCAGCCCTCCGACGACAGGCCCGAGCACGAATCCGGCGGCTGCGGCGATCTGGTTCACCCCAAGTCCGAGTCCGACGCGCCCCGACTTGAATGCATCGGTCACGATCGCGGTGCTGTTTGTCAGCAGTAGCGCGCCACCGACGCCCTGGATCATGCGAGCGATCAATAGATCCGCCCCATGAAACTGCACCTGACTCAGTCCGGCGCCGAGCGAGCCGAGCGTAAAGACCAGGAATCCCGCGTTATAGAGGTTCTTGCGGCCGAACATGTCAGCCAGGCGGCCAATGACCGGCACCAACGCAGTGGTGATCAGCAGATACCCAAGCAGCACCCACATGATGGTCAGGAAGCTTGCTTTGAGCCCGACCAGAATGTCCGGCAGCGCGATCAGGAGAGCCGATCCTTGCAACGCCGCCAGCAGGGCGCCTAACGTGGTGACCGACAGCGCAACCCATTCGTATCCAGCATCGGGGTCGAACGTGGCGCCTGCCGTCTGGTTAGTCTGATTCTGCATGCTGACTCAAGCCCTCTTCTCTCTCGACAATTCCCTGTTCGCGCAGCAGTCCCTGAATGAGCTCGATGTGCTCCAGTTCAGCGTCTCGAACCGATTTCAGCTGCTCCATCTTGTGCTCGATGATTTCGAGGCGTTGTCTGGCCAGCTCGGTCGCGTGACGTAGCACGGCGATCCGCTCGTCGCGGTCATCGGTGTGCCTGAAGCGGTTGCGTAGCTGAGCGCGTACGCTCTCGTTCTCGAGGAGGTCCGAAACGTCCGCCAACGAGAACCCGGCAATCTCGCGCAGTCGTTTGATCTCGCGCAGGCGCTGGATGTCGTTGTCGTTGAAGAGCCGCGGCACGCCCTTGATTCGCACATTCGGCGTGAGAAGCCCGATCTCTTCGTAGTAACGGATGGCGCGGGGGGTCAACCCGACCAGTTCGGCAACCTCGCCGATCGCTTTCAGATCCTGATCGTTCGCCGGTTCCTGATTGTTTTGCGTCGCTTCATTCACTGCCATCCCCGGATTTTAACCCTGTTGACGTGAACGTCAAGTCTTGACGAGCAGGTGAGACATGGCGATCGACTGGTTCTTGTTCTCTGTCTAAGACGTTCATCTGGGATGGATCAACATGGAGGTGGCTGTGCGGTGTTTATGCGGTGCAAACGTCATACCTTGGCCGTATACATGGCGAGAAACACATCTCAGTAGGTGATGTCGTCACGGCGGCCACAGGTGCCGCCGCTACGTCTATTTGAGGGCGTTCAGTCCGTTTAGGGTCTTTGACTAGATCAGCCATGGGTTGAATAGTCATTGACGAAATAGTTCGCTATCGGGTAACGGTGGCACCGATTCCCACCGATGAGGAACTCGAGCCGAAAGGGCACACCCATTGCTAGCGAGAAAGACGCCTATGTCCTCGCATCAGCCAGCTTAATCGATGCGTCGTTTCATGTCCCTTGACCGGCGCTTCGTCGCGCGCGTCAGACCAGGATCATTTCACTCGGTCCGAGCGATGTCACCGGGGGACTTCAGTAAACACAGAGTTCATTTATCATCCGGCATACCGTCACATGCGTTCAAGCCAGTTGGACCGGTGTCGACTTGGCGATTTTCGCTAACCTAGCCTCAGTACCGCACGATCTCGCCGTGGCCGGCTTCCTCGATCATGTGTGGTTCGGCCGCTTTCCAGTTCAGCTTGTTGATGTCGGCGCTGAGCCCGGCCAGCATGTAACGAAGCTCGCTGGCCATGGCGCAGAACTGAAATCCTTCGGAGATACGCTGGTTGATGGCGTCCCCGCTGGAGCAGTGGATGCCCGGCGCGATCCCGTGCTTCTTGGCCGTCTCGCGGATGTGAGCGACTGCCTCGATCATGCGCGGATGATCGCTCTCGAGCGGCACGCCCAGGCCGAGACCCATCGAGGCGCCCAGATCGTTTGGCCCGATGAAGCAGGCATCGAATCCCGGAACGCTGAAGATCTCGTCGGCGTTCTCGACCCCGTCGATGTGCTCGATCTGCAGCACGAGTAAGATCTCGTCATTGGCGTGTCGATAGTAGTCGGAGGCGGTGGTCCCCCAGCTGACCGCGTGTCGGCCACCACCGACGCTGCGTTTGCCGAGCGGGTGGTAGCGTGTGGCCTCGACGGCGAGCTCGGCCTCTTCACGGCTGTTGACCATGGGAACCACGATGCCCCAGGCGCCCGCATCCAACACACGCTTGAAGTTCTGGGGGTCATTCCAGGGAATGCGCACCATCGGGGCGGTCGACGACGACGACATGGCGGCGAACATCTGAGCCAGCGTGCGGATGTCGACCGGATTGTGTTCGGAATCGACCACCAACCAGTCGAATCCGAGCTTGCTGACGTACTCGGCCACTTCCGGACTTGGGACCGAGAGCCAGGTGCCGATCGACGGCTCGCCCTGCGCCAGTCTCCTGCGAACATGATTGGCACGCATCGCCCCTGGTCCTTTCCTCGAATGAGCTTCACATCGGTCAATGACCCGATTGTAGCCCAGTCTGGCGTTTAGCCCATCAGCAACGCGGCAGCCCTCTCGACCGCCGCAACCGTGTAGGGTGTCTCGATGATGGTCATGAGGGTGGTCGAACCGGCGTCGACGTACTCCTTGACTTCTTCTCGGATCTGCTCGTCCGACTTATCGCGCAGGAAGAACTGCGCCGACATCTGCATCTCGTCGTGCGACCGACCGTAGCGCGTCAGCTGCGAGCGCAGGTAGTCGGCGCGCTCCTTGAAGCGCTCCAATGGACCGGTGAAGTTCCATCCGTCTGCATGGCGCGCCGTGATGCGCAGTACGCGATCCCCGCTTCCTCCGATCCAAATGGGCGGATGAGGCTTTTGCACCGGCCAGATGGCCGGTTTGGCGTCGTCAAGTTGGTAGATAGCGCCCGTCGAAGCTGACCGCCTTCTGGGTCCAGAGTGCTTTGTAGATTTGACAGGCTTCGTCGAGCTTGCTGATGCGCTCCCCGATCGGGCTCGCGGTGATGCCGTAGCCACGGTAATCGATCTCGGAGCGAGGATTGCCCGCGCCGATGCCGAACTCGAGGCGGCCGCCGCTGATCTGGTCGACCGTAACAGCTTCGCGGGCCAGCATTGCGGGGTGACGTAGCGCGTTGTCGGTCACCAGCACACCGACGCGGATCTTGTCGGTGCGTGCCACCAGAGCCGACAGGAGCGTCCATGCTTCGAGCGTCGGCTGGGTCTGATCGCCCAGGGCGGTCAGATGGTCGTAGATCCAGGCGGAGGTAAAACCACAGCGCTCCGCGGCGCTCCAGATCTCCAGTAGCTGCTCGAAGCTGGCGCCGGGTTGCGAGGTCTTGAGTCCGAAACTGACCATGCGTTCTCCGTTCACGGGTGGTGACTCAGTTCAGTGCTGCGAATTTCACACCTGATAAGGAAGGCTACTGGGAATTTATTCTCGAGACTGGGCGGAGCGGTTGATCGGCACGCGCGAGCGAGCCTGGCGGATTCAGTTGATGGAGTCAGAATCGTGTCCCTTATGCAGCAGCGCATCGACCTCGGCGTCCTGGATCGGTCGAAAATCGTCGTAGAACTGGCCCACCGCGTAGAAATCAGACTCGACGTTCAGGCAGACGACCTCGTCGGCTTCCGCTCGAAGCTGCGCTACGGTGTGGGTGGGGCCGACCGGAATGGCAAAGATGACCCTGCGAGCTCCCTGCGCCTTGACCGAGCGAATCGCCGCGATTGCCGTGGCTCCGGTGGCGACGCCGTCGTCGACGATGATCACATCGCGCCCGGCGACATCGGGGGTTCGATGACCGTTGAACGCCGCCTCACGTCGCCTGGCCTCTTCCATTTGACGCCCTCGCTCGCGGGCGATGTACTCCTCGGACGCGCCGCTCATGGTAGCGATTGAAGCGTCGATGTAGGTGCCACCTCGCGCCGTGACCGCCCCGATCGCGAGCTCCGGCTGGGTGGGTGCTCCGAGCTTACGCGCCACGACCACGCCGTGGTCTGCACCAAGACTACGCGCGACGATGTCGGAGATGACCACGCCGCCGCGCGGTATACCGAGTACGACGGGGATTTCGCTCCCCTGCTCCGTCAGCACTCGTGCGAGCTGTTCTGCGGCGTCGGCGCGGTCGCGAAACAGTGCCATGCCGATCCTCCGCCCTGTGTGTGTGCGACATGCGTAACCAGCCTAACCGAGTGGTCACGAACGCCGGTCGATGAGGAGCGCGATGCTTAGCCCGCGCTCTGTGCGCGGTGTTCCAGCGCGACGTGGGCGGCCTGCAGACGCGGGCTCGCCACCATTGTGTCGACCACGAACGCCCTGGACGAGCGAATTTGCTCGCTCATCAGCCGCTCCGCGAGATCTCTGTCCCCGTGCTCCAGCGCCTCGAGTAACTCGAAATGCTCCTGCCGCGAGAGCTCGTTCCGATCGTGTAGCAGGTGCGCCATGTGATGCACACGCTCCACTTTGTCGAGCATGGAGCGAATCACCTCGGCGACCAGCGCATTGCCCGAGTTCGCAGCGATGGCAGCGTGGAATTCGGTGTTGGCGTGCAAGAACCTGGCCGCGCTGTCGTGATCACCAAGCACGTACTGTTCGTCGCACAACCGCCTCAGACGTTCGACAGTGTCTGTCGACAGATGACCGGCCGCGCGTCGCGCGGCGACGGATTCGAGTATCAAGCGAAGCTCGAACAGCTCGTTTACATGCTTGAGCGTCACCGGAGCGATTAAGTAGCGCTTGCGCGACGCCAGCAGGACGAAATTCTCCTGACACAGGCGTTTCAACGCGGCGCGTACCCCGGCACGACCGACCGCATAGGTAGCGGCCAGTTGCTCCTCAGTGATTTGTTGCCCTGGCGCCAGCTCACACGTGATGATCGCGCGCTTGATACGGTCGTACGCGGCGTCGGTGAGTAATTGTTGACGCATTACATTTGCCATTTAGACGCGTTCCCTCGAGCCGAATTGTTGATTTCGGACACGTCGCGAGGATTCACCGGAGTCGTTGGCATCATTATTGTTGAGAACAATGGCGATTGCAACACGAGGAGCCGGAACGCGGTGTATCACACACGAGGTTTCAGGCGCTTGAATTCGTTGACATGGGAGCCTAGCTTTGCTAGGTTGAGTCCGGTTGATCAACCACGTTGTTAGGGTTGCGGCCATCCGCCGATAGGAGAAACCGCTCTGCGTACGCGTGTTTCGACTGATCTGGCTCACGCGAGCTGTTATGGAATTGCCAGCGCCTCCGTCGTGGCCGTCATCAAGCTCACCTCCGCCCCGTTCTCAAACCAGACAACGAGTGGTGCGTGTTTGAGGCCGGTGAACGGGTCCGGGTTCCGGTGCTGTGTGAAATGGAGACTTGTGTATGCCGCAATTGCGCTTGAGTGATGCGGAGTATCAGCGTCATCGGGATGCGATTCTTTCCAAGCTGTCCGAACGCGGACTCGACGGACTCATCTGTTTCAATCCGAACAACGTGCGCTACTTCTGCCGCTGGGGCTTCATCCCCACCGAGCGGCCCATCGCCTACGCACTTACCTCAACCTCATCTGCTCTATTGGTGCCACGACTGGAAGAAGAGCACGCCGCTGAGTTCGTGATCGTCGACAAACTGCGCTCGTACCCGGAATACCCTGGCGACCGGCACCCGATGCAATTCTTCAAAGACATTCTCATCGAGCTCGGGCTGGAGCACGCCAAAATTGGCGTGGACGCCGATGGCTACGGCGGAATCTACGGCTACCGTGGTCCCCGCGTCAGCGAGTTCCTACCCGATGCGACGGTCCAGAACGTTGCCGACGACATCGAATACCTGGAGATGATCAATTCGCCGGAAGAGCTCACCCTGATCGCGGAGAGCGCGCGTTGGGGAAACCTGGCCCACGTCTACCTGCAGGAGTTCTGCAAAGTCGGCATCACCGAGACCGAGATCTCGATGCGCGCCTCATTCGAAGCGTCGCAGACCATGATCCGCACCCTCGGCCCGACCTACCGGCCTGTCGGTGCGGGAAGCATGCCCGCCCACGCAGGGTTCCGTGGCCAGATCGGCAAAGATTCGTCGCTGCCGCATGCCATGACGAGCAACGCCAAGCTCAAAGCGGGCGACGTGCTGGTCACCGGCGCGGGAGCCGACGTCTGGGGCTACGGCAGTGAGCTCGAACGCACAATGGTCATGGGCGAGCCGTCACCGGAGCAGGAACGCTATTTCAATCTGATGTTCCAGGCTCAGACGCTGGCGCTCGACACGATCAAGCCGGGCATCAAGTGCTCTGACGTCGATAAGGCCGTGCACGCATTCTTCGACGAACACGATCTCAACGACAACTGGCGGCACCATACGGGGCACGCGAAGTCGACATTGATCCATGAAGCGCCGTTTCTCGACACCGGCGATGATCGGCTGATCGAGGTCGGGATGGTCTTCACCGTCGAGCCTGGCATCTACGTGCCTGGGTTCGCTGGATTCCGTCACTCAGATACCGTAGTCGTCACCGAGACGGGAATCGAGTCGATCACCTATTACCCACGTGATCTGGAGAGCCTGATCATCCCCGTATGATCCAACCGCTCGCGGCTCGTCCACAGATGATCGCAATGCGAGGGCGCGGGCCGCATGCATCGTGACGGTAACGGCGAGATCCGCGAGACGTCTGACCCATCGGACTACACAGGCAGCAACGAGGGAGAACCAGAACATGACGGCGACTTCGGGAACCCCAGTGCAAAACTGGTCGATTCAGCAGACTGAATTTGACGAGCGAGTTGGCCGACTACGCGCGGTTCTCAGTGAGCGCAACCTGGACGCCATCGTCCTGTTCCACCCCATTCGCATGGCCTATGTTTCAGGCTTCTTTCACTTGACCACCGAGCGTCCCATGGCCATCGTCGTACCGATCGATGGCGATCTCGGCGCGCTAATCCCACAGCTCGAGCAGGAGCACATCGCGAAATCTCCCAGCGTCACGCACGTCAAGGTCTACCCCGAGTTTCCAACCGGCGGCACCAAACACCCGATGCTACACCTGGTCGACCTCATGTCTGAGATGGGACTGGGCGGGAAACGCATCGGTTATGACAATAACGGCGGTCTGGATGTCAACGGATATGACGGCCCGGACCTGAGTGAGCTCTGGCAGGGGCACTCCGAGAAGGCGCGGGATATCGTCGACGGTTTGCGCATGATCAAGAGCGAGAACGAGCTGCGCTTCATCTTCGAAAGCGCCAAATGGGGAAACCTGGCACACCGTTTGATGCAAGAACGGTTGGCGCTTGGCCGCAACGAGATCGACGTCGCACTCGAGGCGTCGACAGAGGCGAGTCGGGTGATGCTCGCCACGCTCGGCCCGACCTATCACCCGGAGTCAGGCGCCTGGAGCGCGCCAAATCCTGCGCTGGCTATGTATCACGCGGGCGCCAATACGTCGTTTCCCCATCCGCTCGCCAGCAGTCTCGGATTGCAACGAGGCGACGTGCTCGTGACGGGAGCTGGCGCTGACGTTGCTGGATATCAGTCGGAGCTCGAGCGGACCATGATCATCGGCGAGCCGAGCGAGCGCTTCGTCAAGGCGTTCGAGCAAATGGTGCATCTTCAGCAGGTCGCGTTCGACGCACTGCGGCCAGGAAGGACGCTGTCTGACGTTGAGAAGGAGGTGTCGTCGGCGTTCACCGAGCTTGGTGTGGCGCAACATCAGCGTCACCATACCGGTCACGGGATCGGTCTCGAAGGGCACGAAGCGCCCTACATCGACAAAGGAGACGAACGGCGAGTCCAGGAGAACATGGTCTTCTCGGTCGAGCCAGGTATCTACGTTCCTGGTCTGGCCGGATTCCGACACTCCGACACAGTGGTCATCCGCCAATACGGAGCCGAGCGAATTACCTACTACCCTCGTGACCTCACGAGCCTGACGGTGTGGCTCTAGAAATCACCGGTCGCGTGTCGGATCGCGTATCGTCAATCCACAGCGTGGAGGAGAATAACAATGAGTCAGCAACCAGATCCCCGATTCTTACGCCTTTATCATGACGTCCTCACCGGCAGAGTGAGCCGCCGCCAGGTCATCCGACGCGGCGCCGCGCTCGGTCTTTCCGGGGGCGTGATCGCCATGCTAGTGAGCGCATGTGGCGGCGGTTCGAGCAAGTCAACGTCAACGACGTCGTCGGCGTCGACCTCGGCCCCCACGACATCCACCTCTGGCGGCGCATCCGGCAGCCCCGCTGCCACAAGCTCGGGCGGTGCAGGCGCATCCCCGGTCTCCTCCGCAACCAGCGCATCCAGCGGCAACGCCAAACAGGGCGGCAGCATCATCATCGGCACGCTTGGCGAGGCGTCGACCATCAACCCGTTCGTGGCCAACGAGTCCGAGGGTACCTGGCGCTGCCAGATGCTCTACGACCAGTTTGTTGGAGTCGATCCCGCGACGATGAAGCCAGCGCCGGCCATCGCCAAGTCGTGGGACGTCAATAACCTGACGTTCACCTTCCACCTGCGGGACGACGCCAAATTCTCAGACGGCAGCAATGTGACCGCTGATGACGTGGTCTTTGCATTGAAGGGCACGCTCGACAAGAAGACGGCCAGCCCATATCAGTCCTACCTCTTCTCGATCGATGGAGCTCAGGCCTACGCCAACGGCACGGCGGACGACGTCAGCGGCATCAAGATCATGGATCCCATGACGATCCAGATTACCCTGGCAACGCCGGACGCCTCGTTCCTCTTCAACTTGCGCTACATTCGACCCGTGCCCTCAAAGCAGCTGCAGGGCAAGGATCTGTCTCTCGCGTCCAAGGATCCCTTCTGGCAGAACCCGGTCGGAGCAGGGCCGTTCGTCTTCGTTTCCTGGACGACAGGCGCTGATTTCGTGGCCAAACGCAACGATAACTACTACGGAGCACCCAAGCCCTATCTGGACAAGTTCACGCACCGAGCCATCACCGACTCCGACTCCCTGGCAAACGCGCTGCTTTCGGGTGGGATCGACGGCACCATCTACGCCAACCCGGCCACCAGCGAACAGATGAAGTCCAACAGTGACCTGCAGGTGCTGGTGCCGCCGTTCGCCGAGGTTGATGGCTGGTACTTCAATCAGAAGAACCCGTATCTCGCCAAGACCGAGGTGCGCCAGGCCGTCGCGTCCGCGCTTGACATGGAGCAGTTCTCGAAAGATTCCCTCTTCGGGATTGGCAAGCCGGGCGTAAGTCCAGTTCTGCCGGGCAACTATGCCTACGACAAGAGCTTGCAGCCCTGGCCGTTCGACATGGACAAAGCCAAGTCGCTCCTCGCACAGGCGGGCACGCCGCCCGACGGGATCGTCTTCGCGGTCAACCAGGGTAACGTCCTCCGCGAGGACTTCCTGACCTACACTCAGCAGCAGCTGAACAAGATTGGCTGGAAGATCACTCCGAAGACGTTGGAGTGGGCCACGCTGGTCAACAACACGCAGAGCAAGAACTTCGACGTGGTCTGTGGACCGGGTTCAACCTATGTGGCGCTCGATCCAGGCGAGCTCTATCAGGAGTACGCTACCGACGGATCTGAGAACGACATGAGCTACAGCAACCCGGATCTGGATAAGCTGCTCAATCAGGCACGCCAGACGATCGACATCAACGCGCAGATCCCGATCTACAAGCAAATCCAGGCTACGCTGACGCAGCAGTTCCCATCGACCTATGCCTGGTATCGACCGTATATCCACGTCTTCAAGAGCAAGTTCGCAGGATTTACGGACCAGAACGTGCTGGTTGAAGGTGTCTTCAACGACTTGCAGAACTGGTATGTCAAGTCGTAATCACGATCGTTTGCTCGCCAGCGTTCATGCGCTGCGCTGAAGACCGGCGATTGGCAGCGTTCGGTTGATTGGTTCGACCGACCAGCCGGACTGCCGGTCGTCCGAGCCTGTATCGCGAGTATCTACAACACTACGTCGATCCGAACGCGGGTCGCCCGGTAGGCCCCGGCTTGCCGGGCGGCTTCCAAGACGTCCAGCAGTGACGAGAAAGCGAGCATGATGGGAACCAATATGGTCGGCTTCATCATCCGCAGGTTCCTCGTTGCCATTCCGGTGATGATTGGCCTGACGCTGGTGATGTTCGCGCTGGTTCACCTGGCGCCGGGTGATCCCGTCGAAGCATTCATTTCCCCAAACAGCCCGCCGACGTTCCTCGATCAAGCTCGGCACAATTTTGGGCTCGATAAACCGCTGCCCGAGCAGTACGTCATCTACGTTGGAAACCTGCTGAAGGGCGACTTTGGCACGTCGATCAGCTTCGGTCAGAAGCCGGTGTGGGAGCTGATCAAGTCACATGCGGGCGCGACGCTCGTGTTGCAGTCGATCTCGCTGCTGATTGCGCTCGTCATCGCCATTCCGCTCGGCATCCTGTCCGCGCTCAAGCAATACAGCTTTCTGGACAACACTACCACCGTCGGCGCGTTTGTCGGTTGGGCCATTCCCAATTTCTGGCTGGCGTTGCTGCTGCAGTTCTATCTGAGCGTCAAGCTGCACTGGCTGCCGGCGTTGAGCACCGGTCAATCGAACGTCGCGTTTCCAGGGAAGATCAAGTATCTGATCATGCCGGTGATCGTCCTGGCACTGCCATCGATCGCCTACTTCGCGCGCTTCATGCGTTCGGCCATGCTGGAAGTCGTTCACCAGGACTACATGACGACCGCGCGCGCCAAAGGACTGCACGAACGGGTCGTGGTCAGCCGGCACGCGCTGCGCAACGGCATGATCCCCATGATCACCACGACCGGCCTGCAGGTGGCGCACATTCTGAGTGGGGCGGTGATCATCGAACAGATCTTTGCTTGGCCTGGGCTTGGTTACCTCTCGTATCAGGCGATTACGCGGAGGGATTACCCGGTCATTCTCGGAGTCACCATCATCGCCGGTGCCTTCGTTGTGCTGGTCAACATTATCGTAGACATTCTGTACGTCGTGGTCGATCCACGCGTCTCGCTGTCAGGATAGACCATGGCCGAACGGACCGACGAAACACCGCAGCAATCGCGCGCCGGTAGGCTCTCGAAGACGATCAGCGAGGACGCGCTGCGACCGGAGGTCAAACATCCAATCGTTCGACGCTTCATGGAGAACAAGCTTGCCGTCGTTGGTATGGTCATCGTCGTTATCTTCTACGTCATCGCGTTCATCGCTCCGCTGATTCAGCGCTATCCACCCAGCCAGATCCAGTCTGGCGCACGCGACCTCCACCCATCGGCGCAGCACTGGTTCGGGACCGACCGCAACGGACGTGACGCCTACTCGCGTCTCCTCAATGGTGGACGTGTATCGCTGGCCGTCGGTTTCGTCGCCGTCGCCATCATCATGACCATTGGCACGACGCTGGGAGCGATCTCCGGCTATTTCGGAGGGTGGATCGACAGCGTCATCATGCGCTTCACCGACATCTTATTGTCTATTCCTCAAATCCTGCTGCTGATTTCCGCGGCCGCGCTCTTCAACGCCGGCATCGCGACGACCATCATCGTCATCGGCGTCACGTCGTGGCCGGGTGCCGCACGTCTGATTCGTGGGCAGATTCTGTCGCTCAAAGATCAAGAGTTCGTCACGGCCGCTCGCACAGTCGGTGCAACGCCCTGGAAGATCATCTGGCGGCATCTCTTCCCGAACTCACTCGCCGTAATCATCGTCGAGGCGACCCTGTGGCTTTCGTTCGCCATCATCCTCGAAGCCACCCTCTCCTACCTCGGTCTCGGGGTTCAGATTCCGACGCCTTCCTGGGGCAACATGCTGCAGGACGGCCAGCACGAGCTGCTCCTGGGCGCCTGGTGGCTGACGCTCTTCCCGGGCCTGGCTATCTTCCTGGTCGTGATGGCCTTCAACTTGATGGGTGATGGGCTACGGGACGCGTTCGATCCACGTCTCAGACGGCGATAGTGACCGCCGGTCTCGCACGGCAGCGTGCGAACTCGTAGCCGACGAATTCAAATTTGTGAGCGCGAGAGTCGCGCTCGAGAGGGGAGCACCACCAATAGTTGACCGCGGAACCCGATGGGACGGGTGTTGGAAGGCCACCGTCACGCATATGGTTGGCCATTCGAGATTGATATGCACACCTTGAGGAGGTGAGTCGTGAGTGATTCCCGTATAGATGAACTGATCCACGACGTTCTAACCGGAAGAATGAGTCGTCGAGACGTGGTACGCCGCGCGGCCGCGCTCGGTGTAAGCGCGCCGATCGTCGCGAGCCTGCTGGCTGCCTGTGGTGGTGGTGGAAGCAAGTCGACGCCGACGACTTCCTCCGCTTCAACTTCGGCCCCGACGACGAGCACTGGTGGGACAAGCGCAAGTCCCGGAGCTTCGCCGATTGGGACGGCGGCGTCATCCGCCGCTGCGGGATCGCCGAAGCAGGGTGGCTCGATCATCATCGGCACACTCGGAGAGGCGTCCGGCATCAATCCGATCGTGGCCAATCAATCGGAGGATCTCTTCCGCTGCAAGCTCCTCTTCGACCAGTTTGTGCGGATCGACCCGGGGACGCTCAAGCCTGCTCCCGGTATCGCCAAATCCTGGGAAATCGACAATCTGACCTTCACGTTTCACTTGCAAGACAACGCCAAGTTCTCCGATGGATCTGACCTCACCGCGGACGACATCGTCTTCACCATCACGTCGATCCTGGCGAAGTCGACGGCGAGTCCGAATCAGACGCGTTTGACGTCGATTCAGGGCGCTCAGGAATTTGCAGATGGATCGGCAACCGACATCGCCGGACTGAAGACAGTCGATCCCAAGACTGTGCAGATCACCTTGGCGCAGCCTGACGCCTCATTCTTGTTGAACCTGCGCTACGTCATGCCGGTGCCCAAGAAGCTGCTGGACGGCAAGAACCTCTCTAAAAGCTCACAGGACCCCTATTTCCAGAACCCGGTTGGCGCCGGGCCGTTCAAATTCGTCTCCTGGAATATCGGGAGTGATTTCGTGGCCGAGCGCAACACCAACTATTACAACGCGCCGATGCCATACCTCGACAAGTTCACGCATCGCGTCATTGCCGACTCCGATTCGCTCGTCAACGCCCTCCTAGCGGGCGACATCGACGGCTCGATCTACGCTAATCCGGCTGGATCCGAGCAACTCAAATCGAACAGCGATCTCAAGGTACTTGTACCGCCCTTCGGCTCTCCTGATGGTTGGCAGTTCAACTTCAGCAACGCGTACCTGGCCAAGAAGGAAGTGCGTCAGGCGGTGGCCTACGCGCTCGACATGGAGCAGTTCGCCAAGGACTCGCTCTATGGAGTCGGCAAGGCCGGAACCGGCCCGATCGCGCCAGGAAGCTACGCCTACGACAGTAGTCTCAAGATCTGGCCGTACGACCTGGACAAAGCCAAGTCGCTCATCCAGCAGGCCGGTCCGCCACCGAGCGGAATCACCTTTGCCAGCAACCAGGGTAACGTGTTGCGTCAGGACTTCCTGACCTACACGCAGTCGCAGCTCTCCAAGATCGGCTGGGACATCAAGCCAAGCCTGATCGAATACGCGACGCTGGTCGACAACATCATCAATAAGAACTATGACGTGGCCGAGAGCCAGGAGGTCGGTTCAGGCGCCGACGTCGACCCGGGTGAACTGTTCAACATCTATTCGTCGAAGGGATCCGAGAACTTCACCGGCTACAGCAACTCGCAGCTTGATGATCTGCTGACCAAGGCCAAGCAGACGCTGGACGTCGACCAGCAGGTGCCGATCTACAAGCAGATCCAGCAGATCCTGACGACCGACATGCCAGCGACCTATTCCTGGTATCGTCCCTACATCCACGTCACCAAGAACAAATTCGCGGGCTACACCGACACGAATGCGTTGCCGGAAGGGCTCTTCACCGAGCTCGAGAAGTGGTATGTCACGTCGTAATCGACGCGGGTAAAGGCGTTACAACTCCGAGAGGACACTGAGTGGACAATCAATCGTTACGTCAACGGATGCAACGTGTTCAGTCCGTCATGCAAGAACGCGGCGTGGATTTTCTCTTCGTCGCTCCGTCGTCGGATCTCATCTACTTCTTCGATGTCGACGCCCATGCAAGTGAGCGGCTGCTTCTCTTGATCATCCCGAAGGATGGCAAGTCGCAACTCGTCATCGCCAACTTCGAGAGCCCGCACGCTGCCGGGAAAGAAGAGCTCGTCGACATTCACACCTGGGAAGAGCACGAGCGTCCATTGGATCTGGTGCAGGAGATCGTGTCCGGCGTGAAGGCGCCAACCATCGCCGTCTCCGATCAGATGCGCGCGGGATTCCTGGTCGGCATGCTGGAATCGATCCCGGACGCCGCCTTCATTAACGGAACAGGGATCGTGCGCGAGCTACGCATGGTCAAGGACGAGGCCGAGATCGAGCGTTTGAAGCGTGCCGCGGCGATGGCAGATGCCGCCTGGGACGAGTTCGTGGCGACGGCCAAGCTCACCGGCAAGACCGAACGAGAGGCAGCCGGTGAACTGGCCAATCTGCGCGCCAAGCACGGCCTGGAGGTTACCAGTATCGGCATCTGCGCCAGCGGTCCGGAGGGCGCCGAGCCCCACCACCGGACCGGCAATCGAAGAATTCAGGCGGGTGACTCCGTCACCTTTGACTTCGGTGGCAAGTTCGAGCACTACACCGCCGACGTGACGCGCACCGTGCATATCGGTGAGCCGAGTGACGAGTATCGTCGCGCCTATGAGACGGTCTTGAAGGCCAACGAGGCGGCGGTGCCCCACTATCGTCCGGGTGTGGAATGTCAGGCGGTCGATCAGGCCGCACGTAAGGTGATCGAAGATGCCGGATTCGGCGAGTATTTCAGCCACCGGCTGGGTCATGGCCTGGGCCTGGACGGTCACGAAGAGCCGTATCTGGTCAAGGGGAACACGCTGCCACTTAAGGCGGGCATGGTCTTCAGCGATGAGCCGGGCATCTACATCCCGGGCAAGTTCGGCATCCGCATCGAGGACTCGGTCGTCGTCCGTGACGGAGGCGGCGAGAAGATCAACCATTGTCGCCGTGATCTGGTGGTGATGGAGTAACGAGGGGAGCGGCCCTCACCCCCGTCCCCTCTCCCGGCGATCAGGAGAGGGGTGTCCACAGGGTAGATCCATACGGCTTCGTGTTCGTCTCCCCTCTCCCAGAATTGGGGAGAGGGGACGGGGGTGAGGGCTTTTCAACCGCCTTCATCACAACGCCAAACCCAGTGATCAACACGGAAAAGGACGGATAATCTCACATGCCAGAGTTCGACGTTCGCGATGCGGTCCTCTCCTCGCTCAAGTACCGATTGATCGGACCGCACCGGGGTGGCCGCGTGGTCGCCGTCGCCGGGGACGTCTCCGACCCGATGACCTTCTACTTCGGCGCTTGCGCGGGAGGCGTATGGAAGACGACCGATGGCGGCCGCTATTGGCGCAACGTCTCGGACGGCTTTTTCAACACCTCCGCCATCGGAGCCCTCGCCGTCTCGGAATCGGACCCCAACGTCATCTATGCTGGTACGGGTGAGTCGACCATTCGCGGCAACGTCTCCCACGGTGACGGCGTCTACAAGTCGACCGACGCCGGTCGCACCTGGGTGAACATCGGATTGGCGGACACGCGCCACATCGGCAAGATCGTGATCCATCCCACCAACCCGGACCTGGTCTACGTGGCGGCGCTCGGGCACGCCTGGGGCGAGAACGAGGAGCGCGGCGTCTATCGCTCCAGGGACGGCGGTGCCACCTGGGAGCAGATCCTCTACAAGAGCGCTCGTGCCGGATCGCATGACATCAGCATGGACCGGCACAACCCGCGCATCCTCTACGCGGTCATCTGGCAGGCGCAGCGCTACCCACACTCGCTGATCAACGGCGGACCCGATTCCGGCTTGTGGCGCTCCTTCGACGGTGGCGATACCTGGGAAGAGATCACCCATCGTTCAACCCTGCCGCAGGGAATTTGGGGCAAGGCCGGGGTGGTGGCATCTCCCGCAAAGTCGGGACGTGTCTGGGCCGTGATCGAGGCTGAGGACGGTGCCGTATTTCGATCAGACGATTACGGCGACAATTGGGTACGTCTGAGCGAGCAGTCGCTCCTGCGTACCCGTCCCTGGTATTACATGCACATCACGGCCGATCCGCAGGATGCCGACACGGTCTGGATCCAGAACTATAGCCTGTGGAAGTCGATCGACGCGGGCGCTTCCTTCCACAAGATGCCAACGCCGCACGGCGACGAGCATGCGCTCTGGTTTGACCCTAACAACACCCAGCGCATGATCAAGGGTGACGACGGCGGCGCCTGCGTCAGCTTCAACGGTGGTGAGACATGGTCGTCGATCTACAATCAACCGACCGCGCAGCTCTACCACGTGATCACCGACGACCACGTGCCATATCGCATCTACGGATCCCAGCAGGACAACACCGCGATCAGCATCCCGAGTCGCACTCCGGATGGTGCCATTCACGAGCGGGATTGGTTCGCACCGGGCGGCGGCGAGAGTGGCTATATCGCGCTCAAGCCGGACGACCAGAATCTGATCGTGGCGTCGGGACCAGCCGGCCGCCGTGCCTACAACGACATCATGACCCTTTACGATCGGCGCACCGGACAGAAGTGGAACAACACCGTCTGGCCAGAGCTCTATGGCTGGGGTGCCGGAGCCGAGAGCCTGAAGTACCGCTTCCAGTGGACCTTCCCGATCCACTTCTCGAAGCACGATCCGGACGTCCTGTGGGTCTGCTCCAACCACGTCCACCGCTCGCGCGATCTTGGCGCCAGTTGGGAAGTCATCAGTCCCGACCTGACGCGCAACGACCCGGAAAAGCTCAAGCCTTCCGGTGGGCCGATCACGCGCGACAACACCGGCGCCGAGGTCTACTGCACCATCTTCGCGCTGGCGGAGTCGCCACTGCAGGCGGGGGTGCTGTGGGCAGGCTCGGACGACGGACTCATTCACGTCTCCAGGGACTGCGGTGGAAGCTGGGAGGCGGTCACTCCGCCCGACCTGCCCGAGTGGGCCCTGATCTCGATCATCGAAGCCTCTCAGCACGATCCAGCTACTGCCTACGTGGCCGCCACTCGTTACAAGCTGGACGATTTGGCGCCATACCTCTATAAGACCAACGACTTCGGCAAGACCTGGACGAAGATCGTGGACGGCGTCCCCGACGACGAGTTCACGCGCGTGATTCGGGAAGACCCAAATCGTCGCGGACTGCTCTACGCCGGAACCGAAACGCGCCTCTACGTCTCATTCGACGACGGCGGCCACTGGCAGCCGATGGGTGGCAACTTGCCCGTCGCTCCGATGCATGACCTGCTGATCAAAGACCGCGAGATGGTGGTCGCGACGCACGGACGCTCGATCTGGATCCTGGACGATCTGACGCCACTGCATGAAATACAGGATGGCGTGGCCAGCGACGGTCCGGTCCTGTTCCAGCCGAAACCGACCTTGCGCATGCGTACCTATGGTGGCGATTCGGGCGGCAACGAGCAGTTTGGTCGCGTCCACTTCGGTCACGCCGACACGACGGTCTTTTCGGTTGACGTGATCCGTCAGCCCGACGGGAGCGTTGAGCGGCGCTTGCTGGACGCCGGTGAGAACCCGCCCGATGGCGTCGTGATCCAGTATGTGCTGCCCTTGGTGCCGAACGAGGACGTGCGCTTATCGATTCTGAGCGAGTCGGGTGACGAGCTGCGCTCATTCAGCTCAGCAGACGGTGATCTCGCCACACATGCTGGCGTCAACCGCTTC
This sequence comes from uncultured Chloroflexia bacterium, assembly GCA_963815715.1. Taxonomy (GTDB): domain Bacteria; phylum Chloroflexota; class Chloroflexia; order Thermomicrobiales; family Thermomicrobiaceae; genus CALAGB01. The sequence goes on from CAWFHU010000011.1 coordinate 106,786, forward strand.
GTCTGGAATCTGCGCCTGCCTGGCGCGCCGGACGTGACGGTTCCCGGCATGGAGCATTGGGATCGGCCCGCCGGGCCGATGGTTCTGCCAGGCACCTACCTGGTGAAGCTGACGGTCGACGGCCGCGAGCTGACGCAGTCCTTGCAGGTGGAAGCCGATCCACGCATCACAACCTCGCGTGCCGATCTGCAGCGGCAGTTCGACTTCCTGCAGGATGTGCTGAACGCGCTACGGACCACCAACGGGCTGCTCAACGAAATCCACGCACTGGAGGAGCAGTTACAGCCGTGGGAAGGGCGGGCGGACTCGGAGCCGTTGCAGGAACGACTCAATGAGATGCGCGCCGAACTCGACTCAATCAGCGGGTTGCTCATCGATCTGAACATCTCGCAGTCGCAGCTCTGGCCGAGCGGATTGCACGAGAAATTCAACGCGCTCTTCGATTCGGTCGACAGCGCCGACTACGCGCCGCCGCAGCAGGCGCGTGAAGTATTTGCCAAGCTGCGCTCGGAGTTGGATCATCTCGAGGGACGCTATGAGGGAGTGCTCGGCGGCCAATTGCGGGCGTTCAACCGAGCCGTCGAAGATGCGGGCTTGCCCACGGTCGGAACGCCACAGTCGTAAGACAGGGAAACCTCTATTCGAGAGTTAGGGAAAGGCGAAGCGATGTTACGTGAACCGTTTTACAGCGAGCCATCTGTCGATTTCAGCGTGCCTGAGAACCGGACAGCGATGCAGGCCGCGTTGCGGGACGTCGAGAAACAGCTGGGTAAACGCTACCCGCTGATCATCGGCGGCGAGCGCCGCGAGACCGGACAGTGGATGACCTCAGTCAACCCCGGCAACCTCGATCAGGTCGTCGGTGAGGTCGCGACCGCACGCAAACAAGACGTCGACGACGCCATCGCGGCCGCCGAGAAGGCCTTCAAGACGTGGCGCAACATGTCGGCAGAAGGACGCGCGAGCGTCAATTTCCGCATGGCCGGCATTCTGCGCCGCCGTCGACTCGAGCTCTCCGCCTGGATGGCGCTCGAGCTTGATAAGGCCTGGGATGAGGCCGACGGCGAGGTGGCCGAGGCTATCGATCTGCTCGAATTCTACGGCCGCGAGATGCTGCGTCTGGACGGTCCGGTTCCTGGACTGTCGCACCTGCCCGACGAAGCGACCGAGATGTTCTACCAGCCGCTGGGCGTCGGCGTGGTCATTCCGCCGTGGAATTTCCCCTGTGCCATTCTCGTCGGCATGACCATGGCAGGGGTCGTCTCGGGGAATGCCGTCGTCCTCAAGCCGGCCAGCAACACGCCGGTCATCGCCTACAAGCTGGTCGAGATAATGGAAGAGGCTGGCGTTCCGGCTGGCGTGGTGAACTACCTGCCGGGCAACGGCGCCGAGATCGGCGATCCTTTAGTCGATCATCCGCGCACGCGCTACATCGCCTTCACCGGCTCGAAAGACGTCGGTGTGCGCATCTACGAGCGCGCCGCCAAACTGCAGCCGGGTCAGCGCTGGCTCAAGCGGGTCACCGCCGAGATGGGCGGCAAGGACGCCATCATCGTCGATTCCGAAGCCGATCTGGACGCCGCCGCTCAGGGGATCGTCATTTCGGCCTTCGGCTTCTCTGGACAGAAGTGCTCGGCATGCTCGCGCGCCATCGTGGCCGCCGACGTCTATGATGAGATCGTCGACAAGGTGCTGAAGATCACCAAAGAGACGGTCACGGCCGGTCAGGCGTCGCAGGGAGACGTGACGGTCGGAGCGGTCGTCGACGAAAACCAGTATCGCAAGATCCTGGGCTATCTCGACGTGGGTAAGAAAGAGGCGCGCCTGTTGCTGGGCGGCGACAAGGGCGAAGGGAACGGCTACTTCATCCAGCCGACCATCTTTGCCGACGTCCCAGCGACCTCCAAGATCGGCTGCGAGGAGATCTTCGGACCAGTCCTCTCGATCATCAAGGCCGAAGACTTCGACGATGCGCTGCGCATTGCCAACGACACCGAGTATGGCTTGACCGGCTCGGTCTACTCGCGCAACCGCTCCAAGCTCGAGAAGGCTCGCCGCGAGTTCGACGTGGGTAACCTCTACTTCAATCGCAAGTGCACCGGCGCCATGATGGGCGTGCACCCGTTCGCCGGGATGAAGCTGAGCGGCACCGACTCCAAGGCTGGCGGCCCCGACTACCTCCTCCATTACATGGAGGCCAAGGCGGTCGGCGAGAAGCTGTAGCAGGACAAGCAGCCCTCACCAAGCGGCCCTCATCCCCTGCCCTTCTCCCGTTCGAACGGGATAAGGGAGACAAAGTTCGGTGTTGGCCCCTCGTCTCCCCTCTCCCGCTTGGCGGGAGAGGGGTAGGGGGTGAGGGCTGCGGTCGGGCTGGCGTAATCCCCGAGAATGAACACACCCCACCCACTGGTTGGAACTCGCCTAGCGCGCTAATCTCTAGCCGTGAATTCGAACCGATGAAACGGGAGCGCGCATGAATCTGCGGCTGGGGATCGACGTGGGCGGCACAAACACCGATGCCGTCGTGCTGGATGAGCGTTCGAATTTGCTGGCGCGCTTCAAGGCGCCGACGACGGCCGACGTCACCAGCGGTATCCGCGACGCGCTGAGCGGACTGGTCGAGAGCAGCCCATCGCTTGATCTGAGCGCCATCCGCCACGCCATGCTCGGCACCACCCACTGCACCAACGCTATCCTGGAGCGACGCAATCTGGATCGTGTCGGTCTCATCCGCATCGGCGCGCCGGCCACACTGGCGATCAAGCCATTTGTCGGTTGGCCGTCCGACCTGCGCGAGGCGATCGGCGGCCACTACGCCATCGTCGAAGGCGGGCACGAATATGACGGGCGTGAGATTCGGCCGTTGGATGAGCGAGCCATCCGCGAGGCAGCCGAGTCCTTTCGAGGTGAAGTCGATTCGGTCGCCATCGTCAGTGTCTTTTCGCCGGTCGACAGCTCGCACGAGCGTCGCGCAGGAGAGATCGTGCGCGACGTGCTGGGCGACCTGCCGGTCACCTACTCGGATGAGATCGGCAGCATCGGCCTGCTGGAGCGGGAGAACGCCTCGATCCTCAATGCGGCGGTCACCAGCCCGGCGCGAGTGGCGGCCAACGGTTTTGCCAGCGCGCTGGCCGAGCACGGCATCGACGCGCGCATGTTCTTCAGCCAGAACGACGGAACGCTCATGGCACTGGAATACGCCACCCGCTATCCGATCCTGACCGTCGCCAGCGGACCGGCCAACTCCATCCGCGGCGCGGCGTTCCTCTCCGGACTTCAGAACGCCGTCATCATCGACGTGGGCGGCACATCGACCGACGTCGGCATCCTGGTCAACGGGTTTCCGCGTGAGTCGGCCATCGCCGTCGAGATCGGTGGCGTGCGCACCAACTTCCGCATGCCCGATCTCATCTCCATCGCGCTCGGAGGTGGAACGCGCATTCAGACAACGGACGGCCTGCGCATCGGGCCGGATAGCGTCGGCTATCGCATCACGGAGGAGGCGCTGGTCTTCGGTGGCGAGACGCTGACCCTCTCCGACGTGGCCGTGGCGGACGGTCGCGCCGAGATGGGTGACTCTTCGCGCGTCGCCAAGCTCGACGCGGAGTTGGTCCGTAACGTCACCGCCAGAGTGCGCGCCATGTGCGAGGAGACAATCGACCGAATGAAGACCAGCGCCGATCCGGTGCCGGTGGTGCTGGTCGGTGGCGGAAGCGTCGTCATCCCGTCCGATCTGGCTGGCGCCTCCGAGATCTCCCGGCCGGATCACTACGACGTGGCCAACGCCATCGGCGCCGCCATCGCCCAGTGCAGCGGCGAGATCGAACGCATCTTCTCATTGGAGGAGTACAACCGCGCCGAAGCGCTCGAACTGGCGCGGCAGATGGCAAAGGATGAGGCAGTCAAGGCGGGCGCCGATCCTGCCACCGTTGAGATTGTCGACGTCCACGAAGTGCCGCTCGCCTATTTGCCGGGAAACGCCACGCGCATCCGCGTGCGCGCCGCGGGCGACCTGGCAGTCGAGGGCGACGCATGACCCGCCAACGAGTGCACGTGATCGACGACTCGCGCATCACGGACCTGGCGCTCGGCTCGTCCTTGCTGGGCACCGGTGGTGGTGGCGATCCGCACATCGGCTCCCTCATGGCGCGAGAAGCGATCGCGCGTTACGGCCCGGTTCGGGTTCTGCCGGTCGACGCCTTCGCCGACGATGCCCTCATCGCCATCGTCAGCATGTCGGGCGCGCCAACCGTCATGACCGAGAAGATCCCCAACGGCGGCGAGATCGACCGAGTGTTGGACCGCGTAGCCGACTTCGCCGGTCGCATGCCGGACGCCGTCATCTCGGTCGAGATCGGTGGCATGAACTCGGTCATCCCGGTCGTGGCCGCGGCGCGCGCATCACTGCCACTGGTCGACGGCGACGGCATGGGCCGCGCCTTCCCCGAGTTCCAGATGACCTCCTTCAACGTCTCCGGAGTCAAATTCGGTCCGCGCTTCGTCACCGATGAAAAGGGGAACGTGCTGCGCATCGAGGGGATTGACGCCAGCTGGATCGAGCGCATTAACCGCCGCGCGTTGATCGCCATGGGCGGCTCGGTCATCACCGCCATCGGCTTGACGGGCGCTGATGTCAAGCGCGGCGCTATCCCAGGAACGATCTCGCTGGCGATCGAGATCGGTGAAGCGTTGCGCCAGTCGAAGTCGTCAGGTTCACCATGGCTGGAGCGCTTGCTTCAGGTCGTGGATGCCATTCCCCTCTTTTCGGGCAAGGTGATCTCGGTCGATCGCCGAACAACGGGTGGCTTCGCCCGCGGAAATGCCGTCGTCAGCGGCATCGGCGCTGAACGCGAGCGCGCCATCCGCATCGATTTCCAGAATGAGCACCTGATCGCGCGCGAGCTCGACGGCGACGATGCGTCACACGTGCTGATCACGACGCCGGACCTGATCGCGGTGCTCGACTCCGAAACCGGAACACCCATCACCACCGAGATGTTGCATTACGGCCAGCGTGTGACGGTGATTGGGATCCCCAGCCCATCAGTCTGGCGCACGTCACGCGGACTTGAGCTGGCAGGGCCGCGCTACTTCGGCTTCCCGGTCGATTTCGAACCGGTCGAGGACCGTGTTGGTCGGTCTGCGCGACAATGAATGATCTCGACGCTTCGGGAAGGATGTTGACGTGCCCCGGGATCTGACGGCGGACGACGTGGAGCGCATCGCCATTGGCGCGGGCATCCTCGGCACGGGCGGAGGCGGCAATCCGCGCCAGGGACGCATCCGCGCGCAGACCAAGCTGGAGGAAGGTTTCAAGCTCACCATCGTCGGACTGGACGAGCTTCCCGATGACGCACTGGTCGTCCCTATGGGCGGCATGGGTGCCCCGACGATCGGTCTGGAGAAGCTGGGCCGCGGGGACGAGGGCAAGCTGGCCATCGAGATCTTGCAGGAGCGGTTGGGCGTGCAGGTCGCAGCCACGGTGCCGGTCGAGATCGGCGGCGGCAATTCCTTCGCTCCCATGATCGCTGCCTGTCAGCTCGGATTGCCGACGGTCGATGCTGACGGCATGGGACGCGCCTTTCCCGAGACCTCCATGATCAGCTTCTACTTTGATGGAGTGGCGCCGTCACCCACCGTGATGGTCGACTCTCAGCACCGCAGCTTCATCATCGAGAACGTGCGCGAGACGACCATGCTGGAGCGGGTCTGCCGTGCCATCTGCGTTCAACTCGGCGGCAGCGCCATGGTGGCGGATCGCCCCATGACGATTGAGCGGCTCAAGGAAACTGCCATCCCTGGCACCATCACGCTGGCGCATCGCGTGGGGGACGCAGTCCTTGCGGCGCAATCCGCCGGTCACGACCCGATCGAAGCCATCTGCGCCGTCACGGGCGGTCGCAAGCTCTTCAAGGGCAAGGTTACCGACGTCGATCGTCGCGTCGAGCGCGGCTACAACTTCGGGCGGTTGACGCTCTCGGGCACCGACGAGTGGCTCGGCCATGAGGCCGTGATCGAACTGCAGAACGAGTACTTGATTTGCCGTGTCGATGGCGAGATTGTCGCCATCGTGCCGGACCTCATCACGCTGGTCGACAGCGACCACGGCACGCCGATCACCACCGAAGTCGTGCGCTACGGCGTGCGCGCTACCATCCTCGGCATCCCGGCACCTAGCCAGCTCACCACTCTTCAGGCACTCACGTTCGTCGGACCGCGAGCCTTCGGCTACGACCTCCCCTTCACGCCACTTTCTGATCTGAGCAACGGACGGAGCCGCGCCTGACACCGGAATGACGTCCTACTCGTCCCCACTACCGGTCGTGACCGGCGCCGTGTCAAGCGGCCTGAGTCCGGCTTCGATCTGCTGGCGGTACGGTTCCAGGAACGGTGGCAGTGCCAGACTCTCTCCCAGATGCGCTTCGTCTTCGTCGGTGGCGAAGCCAGGTCCATCGGTGGCAATCTCGAAGAGGACGCCACCCGGTTCGCGGAAATAGATTGAATGGAAATAGAAGCGGTCGATCACGGGTGTAACGCGCACGCCGGACGCCTCCAGGTGCTGTTGCCAGGCTTCGTGCGCTTCAAAGGTCGGTGTGCGGTAAGCGATGTGATGCACGCCGCCTCGCCCCTGACGAGCATGGGGCAAATCGGGCCGCACCTCCACCAACACCGTTCCGCCAACGCCGCCTTTGCCGGTTTCGAACCTGACCAATCGGCCGGAATCCAACTCGGCCAATGGGAACTCACCAGTCTGCCTGAACCCGAGTAGCTCAGTCAGCACCCGAGCGGTTCCGTCGACACGCCGAACGGTGAGCGTGACCGTTCCGAGTCCGCGAATGGCGACCTCGACCGGCACCTTGCTGCCATCCCATGGCGTGCCGCCGGGGATCGACGCACCGCTGTCGTCGACGAGCTGTAAACGCTGTCCTTCGGGGTCGACGAAGGCAATGACCCGATTGCCAGTTGCGTCTTCGACCCAACGATGCGGCACTCCGAGCGACTCGAAGCGCTCGGCCCACCACTCCAGGGCCTTCGCACCGGGCACGCGGAGGCCGACTGACGAAACCTCGCCAGCGCCAGGCTGATTGGCTGCGGCCATCGACCAGTCGAAGAACGTCACTTCGGTTCCGGCGCTGCCGTGGGCGTCGGCGTAGAAGAGGTGGTAGGCGGAGACGTCGTCCTGGTTGACGGTCTTTTTGACCAGCCTCAACCCGAGCACCTGCGTGTAAAATGCCAGGTTCTCAGGCGCGTGAGCGGTGATGGCGGTGATATGGTGCAGTCCGGTTAACTCGAGCTCCATATTTTGGGATCCTCCTGGGCGACGAATGATGAGTGATCGACGTGATACTCAATTGTAGAGGAGACGCCAACCGGTTCCATCGCGGACCGGAACGCGACAGGAGGCATGATGCCGATATAGACTAGCGGCATTGTCGCCGATCAGTCGTCGTCCGTTCGGTCCTCACCCGCGCGAGGAGCGTGCATGCGCGGACTGCCTCATACAATTGGACGCGTCCTCGTCCTGAGTGCTCCGGCAACGATCTTTCTTGGTTTCAGCGCCAAGCCCGCGCTCACCGTCCTGTTGATTCTGCTGGGCATAGCCATCGTCCTCTTCCCGTTCGTCGGTGCGCGATCAAGTGCCATTCCTTCGCTATGGGCTTTGGGGCATCACGTGCGTGGTCGGCGTGGCGCTAGTTCTCACCGACGTCATAGGCGGCACCACTACTGTGCGGCCAAGTGCTCCGGTGGTCGTCAAGCAGCTTCCTGGCGTGGCGGGAACGGTCCTCTGGGCGCAGAACAACGTGTTAAGCGGCATCGTTCCGGCTACTGGTGCGCAGCCGACCGCGGCGACGTTGGCGGACGGGAGCATCATCTCCGATCTGGCGTTGTCACCGGACGGCAGCAATTACGCCCTCACGTACGCCCCGAACGCAAACGGAACGACCGCCGTCGACGATCTGCTGAAGCTCATGGATCTGTACGTCATGCCGGCCTCGAGTGGTCAGCCGCGGTTGCTCCTGAGCCACGGACAGGCCGGCGGCGCGATCTCGCATCCAGCCTGGTCGAGTGACGGCAAATTCGTTTACGCCGTCCTTACCAGCGACACATCATCGGCGACGTCGATCGTGCGCGTCACGGTGGCTGACGGATCGGTCGTCAAGATCGCCGACTCGGCCAGCGGGCCAAGCTGCGCGCCCGACGGTAAGACGCTGATCTTCGTGCACATCCAGTCGAGTGACGGTTACGCGGAGGTTTGGCGCGCGAACCTCGACGGCTCCAACCCCAAAGCGATCAAAGGGAGCCGCTTTCAGAACGTCGTCTCCCCGGTCGTCTCGCCGGACGGCAAGACCCTGGCGTTCTCCGCCCCGTACATCCCGACGCGGCAAAGCAGCCTCGTGCCGCGCATCCCCTTCCTCAGCCCGTCCGTCGCGTCGGCCCACGGCGGCAACTGGGAGGTCTACACGCTTCCATTGAAGGGGGGCAAGGCGGAGGTTCGCACCGCGTTCGCCGAAAATCAACCGCGGCTCGTCTGGTCTCCCACCGGCGACGAACTAGCCGTCAACGCCGACCTGGGCCTCTATGTGGTCGACCTCAAGCAGAACCGCACCAATTTGTTTGCCGTGAACATCGGAAACGGCCTCGTCTGGACCCGCTAAGCTGCGATCTCAGGAGACCGTCGGATGCCGGAAGCTGCGCACGAAGTTGACCAAATTCCAGATCTGGTCGTCGGTCAGCTTCCCTTTGAAGGCGGGCATGGCGGTTCCCGGGATGCCGTTCTGAATCCATTGGAACAGCTGCAGATCGGTGTGGTCGTCCAGGTGCCGAGCATGGAAATCGGCCGGCGGCGGATTAAGCGTGGCCGCCAACGGGCCGTCGCCGAACCCGTTCTGGCCATGACATTGAACACAGTTCTGCGCGAAGATCGATTGACCGGTTACCACCGATGAAGAGGTCATCTTGATCGGGTTGCTCTGATTGTTGGACGGCGCCGGCCCGGTCCAGGAGATCCCCAACAGCAATCCGCAGATGCCGACCAGCACCAGTCCGTCACCCACCAACAGCCGTCCGTGCGGCCAATCTCCCGCTCGTGATCCGGTTACCGCGCAACCCACCCAGCAACCGGGCGACCGCCAAACCGGCCAACAGCACCGCGACGAGCGCGGTCAGTCCGGCGAACCGCGGCGGCGGACCGGGAATGTCGACACGTTGACTTGCGCTGCCGGTGACGTTCACGCTCGTGTCGACTGTCCAGTCCGCCTGGTTGGGCTCGCGGACGACCAGCTGGATTTGCCAGTCTCCGACCAAGCTGAGATCACGCCCTTCTGATTCGAAGCGGCTCCGGCTTCCTGGAAGCTGCGTGACGTTGATCTCGCGCTGTCCCAGGATCTGGCCATTCTTGGAGACACGCAGCAGCACCTGCGTGCCGGCCGGGAGTAATCCGGAGTGGGTACTCGTATCGATGGTGTATTTGTTCAGCCCGGCGACACCTGGAGTGATCTGCAGCGTTGCTCGGATCCCCTGCCGGTCGAAGTTGAAAATTGGGTGGTCGGCGGTGGCGTTGAGACTCTCTCTTGCGGTGGGCAGGCTGGTCAGAAGTCCGACCGCGAGCAAAATCAGCACGGCGACGACCACCTCACCCGTCAGGGATCGTCCGAACCGTTCCGGAGCTTGCTTGCGCCGCATCATGCCCGGTCCCCAGACGAGCAGATTGCTGGCGCCAAGGGCCAATATCGGCACGATCAGGATGAGCTTGACCAGCAACGTCTGGCCATAGCTCGTATTGAATAGTGCGGAGAGATTGCCAACCTCGAGCCAACTGGCGTAGAACCCGGTGATCGCCAGGATCAGGACCGAGCCGATCGCCAGCGTCGAAAATCGCGGGATGAGCGAGGCATATACCACGCGCCGCTGCATCGATTGCAAGCCAGTGATGCTTACTATGCCCACCAATAGTGCCAACAATCCGCCAATCCAGACGCTGGCGCTCAGGAGATGCAACCAGTCGACCGCGATCGCCATGGGCCGACCCGATGGCTGCGCCGCGGCGTGGCTGACGAGCGAGAACGGAATTGGGGCCAGGAGGGACAGGCCAGCGGGAAACGCCCGACTGATCCAGGTGGCTTCTTCCGACCAGGACGCACGTCGAGCAAACGCTCCGCCCAGGAGTACGAGCAGAAGCATCCGTGCTAGCCAGTACCAGCCGAAACGAGTGGCAGAAAGGACGTTCCATACGGCGTGCGGACCGACGCTGTTGCTTCCCGACAGACTCTGACTCGCCAGGAGAATGAGGCTTCCGAGCAATGAAATGGCGATCCCTACGAGGGCGAGCTGTCGCAAGCGCCGGGAGATCTGCGCGCGTCGATCGTCAGGTAGGGGCAAAATGGCCGGCGCGATGGCCAGCAGCCAGGTGGCAAACGACCCTATCGCTGCCGCCAGGCCGAGAATCGCGAGCCAACGTCCAGAAACGCTAATGACGCGGTCGAAGAAAGTGGTCGTTTGCACCGTCGGTGGGCTCGGAATGACGACATTCGCCTGCGAGCCGACTGTGAAGGCAAAGTAGCCAGAATTGGGGTGCCCATCGTCGGCGGAGACGTTCTTCCATTGAACGGTGTAGGTGCCGTCCGGAAGCTGGGTTGAGAGTGGAAGGATGAGGACGGTTGTGTCGCTGCCAACGTGGCTGGCGCCTGTTTGGACCAGATTCCCGTTTGAGTCGTAGAGTTGGGCCGAACTGAATTGCGGCTCGATGTGCTCGGTGAAGGACATCAGCAGTTCGGGCGGTGCCTGAGGCACGACGGTGTCTTCGTCCGGCGTGCTCTGCTTGAGGAATGCGTGGGCAGAAACAGACGAGACGAGTGTCAGCCAGATCAGTGTGAATGCGACACAGGCAAGTCCGATTTTGCGAAGCAGACCTGATGCCAAATGAGCGCTTTGCTGCTCCGAATTGAATCTCGAGAATTGACGTCCCATTGATGTGTCAACCTGAGGTGTCTGACCGGATGACCGAGACGCGACACGTTTCGCGTCGGAGTGGCTCCTCCGCGAGGCCCTGTGACGGCTCGCGGCGCCGCGTACGTTGAAGCTGAGAATTGCTGACACGGACGGTAGCACTCGCGCATTGCGCGCGCAAGAGCGGGACACACGCCGCTTGACAACACGGCTAAAACTCGTCACTATATCCACTATGGATAGAGATGACAGCATGATGAACCCTCGATGACTCGGCACAATGTCGCGCTCACTCCGACGGGCTTCCAGATTCTGCTGACGCTCATTGACGGCGAGAAACATGGCTATGCCATCATGCAGAACATCGAGCAGCAGACGCGGTCGGCCTTACGTCCGGGGCCAGGCACCCTCTATCGAACGATCAGCACGTTGCTTGGCGAGGGATTGATCGAAGAGAGTGACGCTCGTCCCGACCCGGAGGTCGATGACGCGCGTCGACGCTACTATTGCCTGACCGACGCGGGGCGACGCGCCGCCGTGGCGGAGACTGAGCGACTCGAGGACATCGTGAGCCTGGCACGTGCCAGGCTCGAACCGCGAAGAGGGTGAGCCGGATGCCTTTCTCGCCATCAGTCCAGCGATCGTTGCGCATCTATCGCGCGCTGCTCCGGATCTACCCAGCCGAATTTCGCCAGCGGTTCGGTGAAGAGATGGCACTCTCGTTCGCCCAACAGTGCGAAGCTCACGTGGGGAATCGCGGTCAATTCGGACTCGTGCTCTGTTGGACCCGTTCGCTGGCCGATTTGGCGCGCAGTGCTTCCGCGGAATGGCTGCGTTTGGGAGCCGTTAAGCTGCGACCGGCGCGTGGCACATTTGCCGCCCTAGTGGCCGCCGTGACGGTGAGCGCTTTTCTCGGTTACGTCAACCTTCACAACGATGAAGTGCAGGCGCCACTCGCCATTCTTCTGGGAGCGTCGTTCCTCCTCGGTTTGCTTAGACCGAGTCACGCCTGGCTTTGGGCAGGTATCGTCGCGCTCAGCATCCCGGTATCTTCACTCATCTCGCTAAAGACCGGCGTCTATTACCCATGCCGGCCTGGCCATCCTTATAGCTGCGAACCGCCGACGTTCTCCAATGCCATCAGCACAATCGTACTTCTGGTTCCGGCGTTGTTCAGTACGTACGTCGGAGCCTTCCTCAGTCCGCTCCGCACGCGCGGTTGACTTCGTCCGCCTCATCATGCGCGCTCAAGGCACGGGGTGGCGCAGGCTGCGCACGTAGTTGACGACGTTCCAGATCTCCTGGTCGGTTAGCTTGCTCTTGAACCCGGGCATGGCTGAGCCGTTGATGCCATTCTCAATCCAATCGTGAAGCTGTTTGTCGGTGTGATAATCGACGTGCGCGGCGTAGAGATCGGCTGGAGGCGGGTTGAGCGTGCCTGCCAGCGGACCGTCTCCGTGGCCATCGACGCCGTGGCAGACGACGCAGTTCTGCAGGTAGATTGTCTTCCCCGCCGCGACCGATTGCGGCGTTTTGGGGATTGGATTTCCGCTCGACGACGGGAGCCCCGGCGCCTGCGACAGAAAGAGGATCAGTGCGCCCGCGATTAGTGCGCTAGCCCCCGCCTCGGTCGTGAATCGTCGCGATGCGGTGCTGTCCCTTCGGCTACGCAGCCCGACGACGAGGGCCGCGATCCCAGCCGCGGCGACGAGTAGACCGATGGCCGGGCTGTAACCGGTGAAGCGGAGCGGCAGTCCGGGCGCCTGCTCCTGCGCGGGCGTCTTCGCGATCGATACGCTTGCCGTGGCGTCCCAATCCGGTTTGTTCGGTTCTCGAACGACAAGATCGAGCTGCCAATTGCCGACGACGCTCATCTCGCTCCCCTGCGCGGTGTAGCGGGTTGTGCTGCCCGTTTCTCGCGTCAGAGGAATCTGCTGCTGGCCGTTGACCGTACCGTTCGGCGTGATGCGCAGGAAGACCCGCGAGCCGCTCGGGAGCTCGGCGCCATGCGACTGAATATCGGCCGTGTAGCGGTTGACGCCGACGGTGCCTGGATAGATTTGCAGTGCTGCCCGAATGCCCTGTTGGTCGAACTGGAACGCAGGATGACCTGTAGCGAATGTTGTGACCTCGCGTGACGTTGGAAGACCGGTCAGCGCACCGGACACCGCCAGAACAGCGACTCCGAGCGCTACCTCGAGCGCGACCGAGCGTCCGAAGAGTCGCACGACCGACTCCCCGTGTTTCATGCGTGGCCCGATGATCAGCAGGTTTATACCGCCCAGCGCCAGAAGTGGCGCGAGGACCGCCAGCTTGACGATCAGCGTGTGGCCGTAGGTGGTGTCCCACAGGGCGTTCAGATTTCCGATCTGCAGCCAGCTGGCATAGAACCCAGTGATCGCGAGAATGATGATCGAGGTAATCGCGACCGTCGAAATTCGTGGGATGGCCTTCGCATAGACCGCTTGTCGTTCGTCCGGCGCGAGCCTGACGAGGGTGACCAGCCCGGCAACGACGGCGATTAATCCGCCGATCCAGATGCTGGCGGCCGAGAGATGTAACCAGTCCGCGACGACGGCGGTCTGCTTGCCGGTCGAACCACTCGCGGCGTGACTGTTGAGCGCATATGGGATAGGCGACACCACCGCAAGCGCCAGAATCAGCCAATTTTGACGGACGCTCGGTGCGATCCAGGCTCGTTCACGCCAGACGACGATCGAGAGGACGAGCAGTACGATGTCACGCGTGAGGAGCAGATACCCGAAGCGGGTATTCGCCGCGACCGACCAGAGTGAGCCTGGGCTGAGCCCGCCGGTGGTTTGCGCCTGGCTTATGGCCAGCAGCAGACTGCCGAGGATCGCCGCACCGGCTCCGCCGAGCGCCACGATTCGCACCCGGCGGGCGACATCCAGACGCTGCCCAGAATCAAGCACTTCGATAGAGGGCCGGGTAATCAGCCGCCAACTGAATACACTGCCGACCAGGACTGCGACTCCGAGCAGACCGAGCCAGCGTGCGAAGGAGCTGAGTGAGACGACCGACGACGAGCTGGACGGCGCGGGCGGTGGCGCGGGAATCACGACGTTCGATTGACCGCCGAAGGTAAACGCGAAGTATCCATTGTTGGGATGCCCGTCCTCCGCCGAGACGTTCTGCCATTGAACGGTATAGGTGCCGTCGGGGAGATTGGCGGGCAGCGGCAAGATGAGGACATGCGCATCGGAACCGAGATGACTCTGCGGTGTGTCGACCATTTCGGCGTCCGAGTTGAAGAGATCGGCGCGCGATCCTGCGGCTTGGATGCGTTCGGTGAAGGTCATCTTCACCTCAGCCGGTGCTGTTTGCACGACCGCGTTGGGCGTGGGGACGCTCGTGTCGAGGAAGGCATGCGCGCTCGCCAGAGCCGGTAGGAGTGAGACCGCGGCGAGCAGGCTGAGCAGGGCGACGCCGAAGCGCCGCCCAAAGGTTGAGAAACCGGTGAACATCACGATTGGGCCGAAGACCCTTTGCCTTCGGTCGCGGTTCCCGATCCGATGCGCGCCGATGACGTCGATCGTGCGCCGCGCGCCATCATCATCCCGGCCACACCTGCGATCAGACCCAGTATTCCGACGACGATGCCGATGACCCCCAGCGTCTGAGCCGTCCCAGCCGTGTCATGGGCCGAGTTCGCAGTCTGAGCGACCGACCCGATCGCCGGAACCTTGTCCGGGAACTGTAGCGACGAGCTCGACTGGACCTCGGAAAAGGTCTCCGGGCCGCTCGTGAAGGACTCGTCGACGTTGGTTCCGTTGATGGTTCCGTAGATACGGAACGTGTAAGGCCCCTGTGCCGTCGGTATGAAGTTGCCCAGGTAGTCGCCCGGATTCTCATCCGACTCTTCGAGGCTCAACGTAGTCGTTTGGTTGCCGAATTTCACATCGGCTTTGAGCGTGTCCGCCGCCCCAGTCACCGGATCAGCGTTTTCGCTGTCCCCGTTGCGGATCAGTACCTGGACCGCGTTCGGTTGCTCGACGATCGCCGGTTCGCTCGCGAAGCCGACGAAGACCGTAAACGGCCCCACCGCACGCTTTTCGTGCGCGCTTGCCGTTCCGGCGACAAGCCCGACCGCCATCAGCCCGATGACCGTCGCGACCAGGGCACGCGCCGCTAATCGACGAAGATAGGACATGTCTTCTCCAATCGTCTGGTGACGTGATCGTACCCCATCAGTAGCTGACTGACGTGCCTTGCATGCGGAACGCGTCTCGACTGTTCGTCTGCGTGGACGGACGTCAGCAGCCTGTCGATGGAGTGGTCTGAATGCGCGTCAGACTCGAGGAGGCGGTGTCTCGGGCTGGTCCGTCAGACCAGCCGGTGTCCGTTCGACGATGAATTCGGTGTCATTTGAAGACGGTGATATCCCGTGGTCTATGGGTCGTCCAAGCGTCAGTCCAATGGGGCTGCCGCCCACGAATTCATCTGCTGGTTGCTGCAGGACGGGACCAGTGGGAGCCGACGTCGCGGCAGGTGGCTTCGCGTCTGTGCTGGGTTCATCGTGATGGCTTGATGCGAAATCGATCTCCCCACCATGATCGTGGTGATGGTGCCCAAGCATAAAGAGGGAGTGAGCGTGGGAGATCTCGGCACCGCTCGTGCTCATCGAAGGAAAATTGAGCAACCCAGTCAACAGCACCGCGAGGATGACCAGATGCCCGGCTGAGGGGGGCCGGCGTCCTGTGGTGTGCCACGTTTGGGGCGCGCTCATGGTGGGCACGGTACTGACCTCGATTACGCAGACAATCGCTACTGCTGCTGCACCTCCACCTCAACCTTGATCGCGCCGGCCACCTTGAAATTGAGCGTAACCTCGAAATGGTCACCGACGTTCAGGTCGCGGCGCATTCCGATGAGCATCACATGAAAGCTTCCTGGATTGAATTCTACCGTTCCACCGACGGCCACCGGGACCGACTGCACCGGCTGCATAGTCATGACGCCGTTTTCCATCTCCGATTTGTGGAGCTCCACGGCATCGGCGACGTCTGACGAGGCTGAGATGAGCTCGTCATCGTGATTGCCGTTGTTGTGAATCGTGAAGTAGATTGCGTCCGTCGTCTGGGTCGTGTCCATCTGCATAGAATCCGGAGATGCGCTTCCCATGTCCATCGAGCCGGGGGAAGCCGTCCCGATGGACATCCCCAGCGTCGACGCTGGAGTGCCGGTGCCCGCCATGACTGGACGTGCCCATGCCCCGTCGACCACGATCCCGTTCGATGATGCGCCACCGGATGACGTCGACGTGCTCGTTGACTCCTTGGATCCGCATGCGCTCAGCGACAGCACGATGAGAATCGAGACGGGGACAGTGACCAACCAGACTCGAAGGCCGCCGATGCGGGTCATTCGAGTCGGAGAAGGGTAGCGAGCACTGTCCGATATCCCGCTGTTCAACGGCCTATTCCTTTATCAGAGTCCGCAGATCGGACTCATACGCACTATCGGTCGTGCCATACGACTCAATCAATCGACGATTCCCTTGCTTGTCGATCACAGTCACCGCAGGCGTGTGATTCACCAGATATCCACTGGCGCCCGTGACCTGTTGCTTGTGGAAGGAGATGCCGTAGTCGGCCGCGATCGGTGAGATCTGATCGAGCGATCCGCTGAGACCTACAAAGCTGGGGTCAAAACGCTGGACATAGTTGTTGAGCACCTGCGGCGTGTCGCGCTCCGGGTCGACCGTAATCATGACGATCTGAACCTGATCGGCGTGGGATCCGAGCGATTTCCGTACTCGCGCGAGCTGAGCCAGTGTGGTGGGACAAATGTCTGGGCAAAAGGTGTAGCCAAAATAGATGAGGACGACCTTGCCACGAAACGCATCGAGCGACATCTGCTTGTCACCACCGCTCGTCAGTGTGAACGCGGGAGCCGGTTTGAGCGGATCAAGCTCCGTGCCGTGAAACGCAGCCGCGTTGTTGAACGAGAGGACGCCGCTTAGCAAAAGGCCGCCACAGAGGACCACGACAAACAGCAGCATGGCTGTGGAGAATAGGATTGTCCGTCGTGGATGACGCATAGATGGGACCCTTTTCGCTCGGGCATTTCGCGAGAGACGTGATATACGCGGCGGAACGCTCGCGCCGGCCAGTCGCCCTACGTCGACGAAGCGAGCCATGCCCACTATCTTCTATTGTGCTGTCATATTGGCTGGTGAGGTGTCAGGATAATCATGCAATCGGAAGAGGCCGCTACGCACGGTGGTCTGTCGATTGAGCTCCCGGCTAACGGTTTCGCGACATGAACTCCCCCAGGCTCAGGCGGCCCTTAGAGTTCCTTGTGTGGAGTAGTGCGGTCGCGTGCGGGCTGAGTGTGAGCTACTCGCTCGCCCAAAGAGGAGCGACGTCTGGCTCGCGCCGCGCGCGCGGAAATCCGGGTGAGCCGGGCAATCAGGACGGTTGGGTCGACCGGAGATGCGACGTAGTCGTCGGCCCCCGATTGAAACGCGAGCACTTCGCTGTCGACGTTTGGTTCTGGAGCGAGGACGAGAATGGGACCCTCAAACTGCGAATCACGAAGTTCGCCGAAGAACGTGCACTGTTGACGGTAATCGGTATCTTCGAGAGTGATCACACAGGCTGGCGGATTATTCAGCACTTCATCACGTGCCCGGCTGAGGTTGTTCACAACGCGTATTTCGAAACCCGCCTGCTCGAGCATGAACTGAAGCACCTGTCGCTGGAGATTCTCAGGATGAAGCAGCACGATTCGCATGGCACTCACAGTCATTGAAACGAGAACGTCGGAGGCCGAGGCGTACAACTCTTCATGCAGAGAAGGGTGACTGTTCAACTGATCGCGACGCTTCCAAGAACGCCCCAGCCATCACAGTTAACCCTTACGCAATCCGTGTGCCGGTCAGTCACGGGTCCCTGCTATGGCAGGAGCGTCTCGGACGATCGCCCAGCAGGATACACCATTTTACCAGCCTATCATGTCATACCTCTGAACGCGAAACTGGACCTATTCATACAAATGCGTTCCGTGACAATTTTATTGCACGCGTTCAGGTCTATGTCAAGCTGACACCCTCCGATGGATCCCCTGTTTCGCTGAGTGCTCGAATCGTCAATTTGACTGTGCTTCTGGATTTTGGCGCTGCGTGAAGAATTCGATCGCCAGAGCCATCTGCTCGAGTGACGTCGTGAGATCGTCGACACGATGTACCAGTTCCCTGACCCGCAGTTGCAGCTCGCTGATGTTCGATTCCAGGTCGTTGAGTCTACGCGTGTTGCGCGCAACATTTTCCAGTTCTAACTGGTCACGATCGTTGGTGCTCACGTTCACTCCCCTGTGCGATTGGATCCAACGTCGATTCGCGTTTTCCGCTTCCGGTCGCGCGTCTGACTGGCCGATTGGCTCCGGTATACGGATCGAATATTCATTGCCGAGCAGACGATGCCGGAGTCCGGCGGTCGCCGCATGATCGGCGCTACAAGCGCCCCCCGCCTCGCCCGAGTCGTCAACGATTGTTGAAGAACTCCGCGAGATTGCTTGCGTCGCAAGCCTGACGTAGGCAGCCAAGCTGCCATGAGTCCTCAATAGTCGCCAGTAAGGAATAGTGATCGTGTGTGACTGGCGAACGGAATCCTACTGGGGTCTGGTGAGATATCACGATCATCGGCACCGTGCCCCCGCCGCCGACGTTGGTGTCACCTTCGTCCCAGGTGATGAAGAGCGCGCTGTTTGTCTCCCTCCACGTCTCAGTATTCAGGATGTGCTCTGGCAGCCATGTCGACAGCCATGAGTCGCCGGTCGATACCGGGCAGTCATGCATGTCGTGACAGGCGTTTGGCACGATCATCGAAAAATCGGTTTCCGGCGCACTGAAGTGGCTCAGATCGGTGATGTGCGCCTGGCACCGCGCCGGGTCTTGATTAACCTCGACGAAGCTCATTGCCGGATCGTGCTTGCGTGTGTAGCTGCCGCTGCCATCCTCACCACCAGAGGCCGAAGCATCCGAGTAGCAGGCAGCGTTTCCGGCTCCATTCCCGACTGGATAGTTTTCTTCGTAGACTCCCCACGTCTTACCGGCTGACTCAAGTTGGTCGCCCAACGTCTGGCCGCTCAGATCGTGAGCCCCGTCGTCCGTGATGCCGAACGTCGAACCTGCCCAGATAGCGAGATAATTCGGTTGCGACGGATGCGCGACTCCAGTGTAATCCGCCGCCAATCCGTACTGCTTGATGAGACTGTTGAGATAGGGAGCACTGTCGCTCCCGACCACATCAGTCGACTCTTTGTTTTCGAGCATCAGCACATAAATGTGATCGAAGCTCGGCACAGTCTGATCGCTCGTCGGCGTCGGGCTTCCCGGTTCCGTCGTCGGTGTTGGCGGACTCGATGCTGTCGCCGTCGCGATTGAGGTGGCAACTGCGGTTGCCTGGTCTCCATTCTCGACTGCGACCTCGGTCGGCGCCGGTGATGGGTGATGTACATTGACCGGCGTTCCCTGTGGCTGTATTTCGCCTCCATTTCCGTTGACGCTGTCCGCTGGTGATGCGGGGGGCGGGGTGCTCGGCTGGACAGGGCCGCCCATCTGGCAGCTCGTCAAACCGAGCACGAGGATCAGGTACATGATCCAATTCGACGTCGCTCGCCCCCTACTGCTCCCGTCACGACTCATTCATCGCTCCTAAAGGCCTGCTGGTGCTGGTGCAGCTCGTGATGCCCCCTTTTCCGAAAAATCGACCGTTCGTGACGTTATGGAGCCGAATGACAGTTCGCGCTGCCCGAGTCGCTGTACGTTCCGCCGGCGACCGGCACGAACTGCCAGTCGTAGCTGCCGTCGTGGAGCGTCAACATGACCACACCGAAATCGGTGTTGTTTCGGGCAATGCTGTTCGGACGAACCGTGTGGAAGTTGTCCAGACTGTTTCCGCCGGTACCGACGATCATCTGGACCACGCCGTGGGCAGGATCGGAGGCACCGGTCGGCGTTTGCGGGCCAAACCGCTCGTAGAGATGTGAGTGACCGCTCAGCACGAGCTCGACGCCGGCGCCATAGAAGTCGTTCCAGAACGCGAGTAAGTTGGTGTTGCTCCCGTTTGGACCGGAATCGAACTCAGGCTCGTGAATCAACGCCATGGTGCACATGTTCGGGTTGTTCGCGAGATCGTTCTTGAGCCAGACCTCTTCCGGGCTGCCGGTACCGCAGCCGCCTATGTAGGCGCATTCGCCGTTCAGTGCCACGATGTGCCAAGACCCGATGTCGTAGGAGTAATAGCCCTTGGTGGGGTCACCCGCGGCCGCGCCGAAGTAGGCGTAGTAGCCCGCGCCATTCGCCGTTCGATATTCGTGGTTTCCGGGAATGGGATTCGTGATGTTCTTTACCCTGCCCCACGATACGTCGTACGACCCGTTGTACTGCGCCAACGTTCCTTCGTCGTATTGGTTGTCACCCAGCACGAGCACGGCCGTCAGTGGCTGCCCGATCAGCAGATCGGATGTCGCCAGTTGCTGACATCGGTCGGCCGTACCATTGCCATTGTTGAAGTTCGGGCTAGTCGGATCGCAGGCGATGTCTCCAGCCACCGCGACGATTGGGTCACCCGTCGGTGTGCTGGTCGGCGTTGCGGTTGGCGTGTTCGTCGGCGTGTTCGTTGGGGTAGACGTTGACGTGCTCGTCGCTGTCTGCGTCGGCGTGTTGGTCGGACTCGGCGTTGGAGTCGGTGTGCCGTCGAAGACGCCGACGGTCACCGTGAGCGTAGGTGGCTGCGGACTCTCACGGGCGTCATAGGCCACACCGTCGTTGCTGATGGATGTGATGGCCAGGCCCAAGAGGCCATTTCCACTCACACCACTTGTCACGTCCGCGGTCGCGGATGCGTACGGAGCGACCGGCCCAAGACTGGCAATGTTGACTCCGGAGAGTGCCGGCCGATTCGTGTACGTCAGAGCCGATTCAGTCCAGCTCGTGTCGCTGACATTCTGAATGTTGCCGCCGTCCACCGTGCCGTCCCACGACGAATTGATGGTGAACTGCGCCGACATGACGGTGCCACCGAGGCTGCTCAGGTCAAAGGTGAAGTAGGCGATCTTGTCCGGTGAGCCGTCGACGTCGAGCTCATAACCGGTGCCGTGACTGCCGTTTGGCGAGGAGCTACTGACGTACGCGTCAGCAATCGGTGTGAGCGTCATTGTCGTGGTTGACGTCGGCGTTCCGGTTGGCGTTCCTGTCGGGGTGCCCGTTGGAGTACCAGTCGGTGTAGTGGTTGGGGTTGGCGTGCCGTCGAAGACACCAACCGTGACCGTAAGCATTGGTGGCGTGGGACTCTCCCGCGCGTAATACGCGACCTGGTCATTGGTCGACGAGACGATCGCGAGACTCATTGGGCCACCACCGGTTACGCCACTTGTGACATCGACAGTTGCCGACGAATTGGCATCGATGGGTCCGATGTTCGCGATGTTGGTTCCGGACAATGCCGGCCGGTTGTTGTAGTTCAGCGCGGTCTCAGACCAACTGGTGTCGCTGACCGCCTGAATGGATCCTCCGTCAGTCGACCCGTCCCACGACGAATTTATCGTGAACTGGGCCGAGATGATGGTGCCACTAAGACTACTCAGATCGAAGGTGAAGTACGCAATCTCATTGGGAGATCCGGAAACGTCGAGTTCGTAGCCACTGCCGTAATTTGAGTCCGGCGACGAACTATCGACGTAGTCGTCGGCTACTGGAGTCAACGTTTCAGTCGTGGTCGAACCCGGAGTGCCGGTTGGAGTACCAGTCGGCGTGGAAGTTGCCGTCGACGTCGCGGTTGAGGTTCCCGTTCCAGTCGCGGTCGACGTCCCGGTGCCAGTTGGAGTTGGTGTTGGAATGCCGACCGTGACGGTGAGCGTTGGGGGCGTCGGGCTTTCCCGTGCATAGTACGCCACTTGGTCGCTATTCGTCGAAACGATTGCCAGCCCTACCAGTCCACCGCTGCTGACGCCACTTGTGACGTCGGCCGACACGGTCTGGTAGGGATTGACCGCGCCGAGGTTACCAACGCTGGTTCCTGATGTCGCGGGGCGGTTCGTGTACGTCAACGTCGACTCTGTCCAGCTCGTGTCGCTGACGGTTTGGATGTCGCCGCCATTGGCGGACCCATCCCAGGACGACGTGATGGTGAACTGCGCCGAGATGACGGTTCCGCTGAGACTGCTCAGATCAAAGGTGAAGTAGGAAACTTTCACCGGTGAACCATCAACGTCGATCTCGTATCCGGTGCCATGATTACTGCCGGGCGACGAGCTGCTCACGTAGGCGTCCGCGACTGGAGTCAGCGTCTGCGTCGTCGTCGCCGCGAAAGCTGATCGCGGGTGGGGTGCGTTCGATAATCCCGCGACGAGGGCAATAATGGCGACCGTGATTATCGCGGCCATGACGCGGCGAAGAGTTTTGAAATAGGTCATAGAACGGCCTCCTGGGTAACCTCACGCGACGAAGCTGATGAATGAATCCCGTTATGAAATCCGCTGACCGCGGCGCAACTGGCCCAGAGCCTCATTAGGCTGGTCGCGCTCAATTCCTCCACATAACAAACGTGTCCCACTTTTAGTCTCCGGTGATCAGATGTTGAATTCCGACGACGATCTGTGTTCCCCAACGAGTGCGAACCAGGTCACTAGATACGTTGGTATGCACGCGCTCCTTCTGAGGTTTCGTTGGGTCGTATTCCAGTTTGGTGCGCTCGAAATACTGGGTGACGAGCCCGGTGTCCGGATCGACGAATTCCTCTGAGATTGGATAGCCGAAGAGCGCCAGCGACTCTCGATACGTGGTTCCAGAGTCGCCGAGATCAAGACCATGCGATTGCCAATACGCGCGGAAGCCGTTACACAGCCGATGTCCAGTGGCGTTCACGAACAAGCAGTTTTCGTCCGGCTTCGTGTCGGCGGGCAGGGGCTGGAATGGTGTCGAATCGAGAAGCCCCTGGGCCGCGGCCGACGCGACGCCGATACGAGCGAGCTCGACGGCGTACGGAGTTTGCGCAAGCTCCGGGTGATATTCGACGACTGCTTGAGCGAAGTACTGACCAACGACGCCGGACGCACTATCGGTAAATGGATTCCCAACCGCGTCACCGGCAGACAGTGATGCGCCATTTTGGGCGATGAACTGCTGAATCGCGGCAGTCGCGTCAGGTGACGCACCATCGACGATCTCCGGCGTGTTCGTAGTGACGGTGGTCGAAGTCGGCGTTGGCTCTGGTGCCGCTGTAGGCTGGGTTTGAGCAGCTGCGCTGGTCGAGCTCACGCTTTGTGTTGTTGGTACAGCCGTGGCGTTGGTGCTCGATTGAGCCGCGACGACCGGAGCGACAGTCGCAACCGCGACCGTGCCTTGCGACGACTGGTTGTTCGGTTGTGCCACTGCTGGCGCGGGGTGGGACGTCGGACCGGAAGCCAGATGTATGCCAAAGAAGACCAGCGCCACCGACACCGAAAGCGCAACGCCCACCATCAAGAGCTGCTGCATTCGGTGCTCTTCATTTGGATCATGACGTTGAACGTGCGACATCCCATCTCCCTTTGATCCCCGCGGAACGGTGTCTCTGCCAGTCTTCAAGGTGGTTGATCGAGTCTCCCCATCAGCGGTAGAAGGCGACACTCCAATCGATCAGCGTTCGTCCATCCCAGATATTCGAGAGTCCGCCATCCATGACCGCCGTGGTGAACCAGACGGTCGACTGGAGGCGCACGTCGTTCGGATCGGAACCCCAGGTTGGCGCGCTACCGGCATGGTCGAATCCACGCAGGATCTTCTGGGCGAAGAGCTGCATGGCGAGATTACGATCGCCAACCAAAAGCACTTGCGGCAGCGTTCCCGCGATCATCGACAACGACTCGTTGCTGGTGACCGGCGAACCGTCGAAGGTATATGCGCTCATCAAGGTCGATGAGCTAGTCAGGACCTGAGACATGAACGTGTCGGTTTCCAGCGCTTTGATGGCGCGATCGTCGTGGTTCCACAGCCAGTCAATCGACAGGTTGAAGGAAATGCGCGCGGCGTCGCGTGACGACTGATTCACGTCCGGTGTGTTGACGGTCGCCGGAGCGACCTGGCCGTTCTCAATGTTCAGGCTGACCCAATCCGGGTAGAGCCCGACCGGCCCGCCGAAATTCGGGCTCTGACGGATGCGTCCGAGGATGTCGTATGAGGAATCGACGAGATCCATCCAGGGATGACCGCTGTCGACGTCCGCGAAGATGCGATACGCAAACGGCATGAAGTAGGATGGGTTGACCGTGGCATTGTCGTTGGTCGGTCCGCCACCGCCAGCCCAGTTGCCGGCCACGACGACGCGTCGCCCTCCGACTGTCGACGTATCGACTTCCCAAACCCGTTTGACGATTTGCTGGCCTGCATCCAGATACGTCTGGCTGTTCCATTGCTTCGAGGCCAGTAGGAGGCTGAGTGCGATCGTCTCGTCCGCATTCGACGAGGTGTTGTTCTCGATGACTCCCGCTGACCCTGAGCCTGAAGATGTCCCCCACTGTGAGGCGAAGAGCTGGTTATCGCTGCGTTGCAGATGACTTTGGGTCCAGGTCCACAGCTGGTCGAAGGTCTTCTCGTCACCAGCATAAACGGCGCGCAGCATGGCATCGGCTTGTTGCGTGGACGTCGAGCGATTGTTCGAAAGCGGATCGAAGACGCGTCCGTTGTCAATCAACGTCGTCCTAAAGCTGGTCCACGATTCCTGCAGCATTGAGTCGTTCGCCACCTCGGTCGATTGCAGCTTGCGCACCCGCATCACCTTCACGGTCCAGTTGCCGGATGCATAGCTGGCGATCTCGTCGGAGTTCTGAATCGCCTCAGAAAGGATTGGTAGCGAACTGCGTGCAGCATCAGCCGTCGAGTTTGGGCTGACCAGTAGATAGTCGATGTTGCGCCAGTCGTCGTGAAGCAGGTTGTCGCGGATCTGCGGGTCGGACAGCGCCGGCCAGTAGTAGTGGGCGATCAGCGTCTTCCCCTGGGTGAACGACGGATCGCGGAAATCAACCCAAGGGTAGGAGTCCATGATGATGGTGCTTCCGTTGGGAACGTTGCGCACGATCCACTTGGCGGCGTCCGTCTGCGGCGTGGTGCGGTCGGCCGTGAAGTTCGTGTGGTTCGCCGAAGTCCCTTGTTGCACCAACAGCACTGACGCCGCGAGGAGCAGCGCGCTAGAGGCGACCCCGAAGATCTGTTTCCGTGAAACGGCATTCAGCAGCCAGCCAAGAACGAGTCCGAACGAGATCGCCAGCAATGCCAGTACGGGGATGATGTAGTAGTAGAGGACGATCCCGCCCCGCCCGAAAAAGACGATGAACGAAAGGATCAAGAGCGCGATCCCGAGTAGGAAGCGGTTCCAGTATCCGAGCACCAGCCCAATACCTGCGGCGATCAATCCACCGTTCATCAGGATGGGATCTGACGCCTGCCACTGCTTGAAGCGGATCATGGCATCGCCATTTGAATTGAGCAGAGACCCATGACCGGCTCGCGCGGCCTGATGAAGATAGGTACCAATCATGCTCACGTGGGGTCTCGACGAACTCCAGAGAACACCGGAGGGCAGGAACTCGTCTTTCAAGAACGAGAGAAGCACGAAGAGCGAGATGATCGACAGCGCCGTCGTCGTCCAGAGCACGACCGAAAAGCGGCGAATGGAACGGTCCGCCTGGACGAAGACCAGGAATACCAGTCCCGGAAAGAAGAGTGCGAACGTTTCTTTGCTCCAAAAGGCCAGGCCGAACGCGACGGCGCTCAACACCATCCGGTCGAGGCGCGCTGGACCACGCAACATGAGCCAGATTGAGAGGAGCAAGAAGAGTGTGCCGATGTTGTCGAGATAGACTTGCCGGTGCAGTCCAACGCCCAAGGGCGAGATCGAGAAGACCAATGCCGCGAAGAGTCCGGCGACAGTCTGTCGAGTCGCGTCTCGCACGATCAGATAGACCAGCAATGCGGAGATCAGCGTCACGATCAGCATGAAGACGCGACCGCCGTTAATCGCCATGCCGAAGGCGTTGAAGCCGTGGACGAGTGTGGCCCAGACACCGATCAGCATCCACCCGAGCGGCGGATGACTGTAGGTGTAGGTGTAATAAAAGAGCTGGCCGTGCTTCATCATGGCCCAGGCAGCCCCGACGTAGGTGCCTTCGTCGAGCTCGTACTGGGGATAGTGGAACATGTTGTAGCCAGTGAAGACGTCAGCAACGACTAGCACGGCCAGGATGGCCGAGATGTGCGCAATCAATCGGTGGTGCTGAGCGGCGAGTCGGTACGTGTGCCGCGCCAGTTCGACAGGAGATGGCACGCGCGGGCCGAACGACCGGCGTCTCCCTTCATTTGTCTGTTGTCCCGGCTCCCAGGTGCGTACCAATGTAGACTGCTTCCCTTCCCTCATCTTCGCGGATCGACGACGCGCTCGCGTCCCGAACCGTTAGTCGTCCGCCGCGTCCTGTATCGAAGCCGTGTCACGCCGGATACCGTCGCCGGCTCGGGCCAGAATCGCTCCCGACGGTATTCCGTTGGGCGCTGTATCGACTCGGTGCGCGCCGGTGTGCGCGGTCTTCTCCCAGTTGCGTTGTCCGTGAATCTGGCGTACCACCGCCCGTAACGCACTGACGTTCAACATGAATTGATATGGGACGAATCCCACGGTGAAGACCGCGATGTCTCGTGGCCGTAACTTTTGCCCGTGTGAAGCGCAGAATTCGATCAGCCCGATGAGGTCGACGATGTATTGAAAAGCGAGGAAATAGAACGGAGCGAGCGACATCATGGCGATGATGACGGGCGCCTTCAACGTGAGCGTCGTGACCAACGCGGGCAGCCATAATACGGCCAGGGCAGCCTGCACGATGGGATACGAGAGCGTGTAGGCGGCGAGGATACGCTGACTACGGGTCGGCAGTCGTAGCCAATCACCTTTGCCAATGACCTGCAGGAATCCCTGATTCCAGCGGGTACGCTGCCGGATGAAGCTGCCAATGGTCGGTGGCGTCTCTTCACGCGTGACGTGCTCATGGTCGTACGTGATCGCGATGCGTTCGCCGAGCGTACTCATGCGGATGCCGATGTCCGCGTCTTCGGTCAGGCACTGCTCGTCCCAACCGCCGACCGCCTCGATCAGCTCGCGGCGCATGAAGACCGTGTTTCCCCCGAGTGGCACGCTTCCCACACGAGCGTGGAAGTGAAGGCGCGACTTGAACCAGAAGAAATATTCGAGCACGTTGTGCGGCGCGTACCAACTAGATCGGAAGTCCATCAGCTGGACTCCCGCCTGTACGATTCCCGCGCCGTCGGTCTGCATGAGGGTGTTCACCACGTCGAAGATCTCGCGGTGAACGTCGTCCTCTGCGTCGAAGATCGTGACGATCTCATGATGTGACGCGCGCAGGCCGACGTTGAGTCCGTGTGGCTTGTTGATAGGTGTGTCGTTGAACGTGACGACTCGCACGGCCGGCTGCTCGAACTCACGCGCGGCCCGCTCGGCTTCGGCGATCGTGCCGTAGTCACCCGCCTCGCAGATGACGATCACTTCTAGGAGTTCGGCTGGATACGTCGTGGTGCAGACACGGCGAACCGTCTGCGCGATCACAGCCTCCTCGTGGCGCGCAGGAAGCAACGCCGTGAAGCGCAGCTTCGGGTCGAGGAAGTGGCGCGGGCTTCGCGCTCGCTCGAGCCGTTCCGGACGCATCCACGTGAAGAGCATCAGGTAGAGCGTCACGACCCCTTGAGCCGCCAGCAGGAGTGACAGGATTCCAAGAACGATGGATCCGTAGCGATCGATCATGGAGTCCGTCCCACCGCGGCCCGCACCAGGTCGAGCCGGTTAGCCGTTGAATGCACCGTGTACTCCCAGTTCTCTCTTCGCGTCGGTCGCACAGCCGATGATGTCGCGCATGGTTCTCAGCTAAGCCGGAGAGAGCGCTGCTCGCTCCGGGAGCTCAATAGGCGTCCGTTCTTCGCTGACGATTCCCGCCAGCTCTGGGATGCGTTGTGACCAGTTCATCGAACTGCTACGCACCAAGTTGGCGGACATTCCCGAGAGCGCACCGGTCACGATCGAGCGCTCGGTCTCCTCGAGCTCCGAACCGTAGAACTGGGTCAGTCGCTTCTTGATGACTGAATAGGGCGGGAATCCGTAGGCGTCGTCCGAATTACGCATCAGGATTTCGATGGCGGTCGTGTCACTCAGCGTCTCTTCGCCATCCTCTCCACGCTCAATCACGAAGACTCCAGCCAAATTGGCTTCGGTCGTGACGCGGGAGTGCGGTACGAGCCGCTGGATGTGGTACTTCGGCGGCGGAACGAGCCATTGCACGACCCCATTGATGGTGGCGACAGGGAGACCGGTCGACGCGAGTTTGAAGGCGAACTGCCGTCCCTCTCGAGAGTGGAGCCGGCTCTGGATAAAGAGCGCCAGCCGCTCGGGACGAGAAAGCAACGGTGTCCGTACCGCGGCAACGGTGTGACGACTGATGGTGAGTGGCTTCGGATAGGTCAGAACGCGGCCGTTTTCAGCTAGGAGCGTCAGATCGTCCGAGATGAATGAGCCGCGGTCGCTGCGCCGGCGCTGCCGGTCGAGGATGCGCAAGATCGTCGTCGTCTTGCCCGTGTCGGTCCTTGCCGTAACCAGATAGGCAGAATTGCCAAAGGCGATGCAGGCACCGTGGACGAGCGCATACCCCTTACGCGTGAACGTCCAGCGCAGGATCGGCTCGACGACGTTGGTGTAGAGCACGTGAGGCGACCAGCGCAGCAGCGGTGTCGCGGCGATGTCGATCGAATCACTCATCGAGACGTTGATCCCGAAGCCCAGCGGGCCAAATCCCTCGTCGTAGACGAAGTGGCTGCCGTCATTCGATCCGCTGTCACGCTGCGACTCAAACCAGGACTTGTTGATGCGCACGTTGATCGTCGGTACGTCGATGTGCCCCTCGACCAGGAACCGTTCCAATTCAGGAAGCCAGACCTCAGAGTTGACACTGACGATGCCGTGAATGTCGTAGCAGAAAGGCTCGCGTCGATATGTTTTGCGCGTCGTTCGTTGCCAGATCCAGGCGTCCGACAGACCGTAGCGGATCATCGTAAGCGCTACGAGGGAGACGAAATTGGAAATCACGTAGTAGATCGAGAGATACGCGGTCATCGCGTAGATGATCGGCTCTCGAATGAGGAGCACCACATTGTTCATCATGAAGAAGAGGGTGAATCGGGTCACACGGTGTCGCGTCTCGGATCGGTCGGTAAAGACCCAGAGCTCAGCCAGGATGAAGTTCCAGATGGTCGAGCCCCAGCTGGCAAACACCGCGGAGATCAGATAGTTGAGACCCAATTGTGTCGTAATCGCGAGGATCAGCAACGCGTTGATCAAGAAGCCGCTCGCACCGACGAGGAGGAAGCGTAAGAAGCGGAGACCGTCCTCGCCGACGCGCAGCCTGCCGAGCTGTGAGAGGTAGGTCATCCCTTCGGAGAATGACGCCTTGCTCTCACCGGAGTGGCGCCGGCAAAATTCGAATCCGACTTCAGAAACGTTTAGCTCGGGATGTTTGGCGAGGATCTCCAACAGGATCTTGAATCCTCGCGGGTGCAGACGATCCAGATCGAGCGCTGAAGTTTTCACGAGGAAGAATCCGCTCATCGGATCGGAGACATTGGTGAGGCGTGAGCGAAACAATCCGCGCGCGAGTAGGGAGGATGCGTTTGACGCGACGCGACGGACGGCGTTCAGTGCGAAGACGGTGCGAGTCTCGCGGTAGCGACTTGCTACCACGATATCGGCGTCGGTGTTTGCGGCCTCATAGAACATTTCAACGATGAGCTCCGGCGGATGCTGGAGATCGCCGTCGATGACGCAAACCCAGTCGCCCCGAGCGGCACGCATACCTTCGAGGACGGCACCACCCAGCCCGCTCGCTCGCTCCCCTGGAGCGCGATGAATGAGGGAGATCGGTGTTTCGGACGACTCAGCGCACGAGCGTACGTTGTCGGGCGTTTCGTCGTCGCTGTCGTCGGCAAAGATGATCTCGTGAGCGGGTAAGGACCAGACTGATGCGAGGCGCTCGAGCAGGACCGGCACGTTGGCGGCCTCGTTCTTCGTGGGAACAATGATGCTCAAGACCGGCGCCGACTCTCGTACTAATCCGACGGGCTCTTCGCTCTCGACCTCTTCCGACTGACTGTTTGGCACATGTTTCGTTGGGATAACGAACTCGCCTGGAAAATCGAGACGTTGTTCGTCGCCCATTTCGCGAAGAGCCATTGATCCTCCCTCATTGACGCATCCCTGGATTAGTCGCGCCGGAGAGGAAAAACAGACCTGAGTACCGATCGCTCATAGCCCATTCATCCCCCTGGTGAGGGACTAGCGTACTTATCTATCCTTACACTTACCTATCAATTTGCAGGGACAGAGAGTCAATGATCCTTCCAATTCCGAAAGAATTGGCTATCGTATGATTGCGGGCGTGTAAATTTCATCTGACGACTGAAAGCGGAGCGGGATCGGGAGACCTGCGTCGAGTCGCGAGACGTGAAGAGACCGTCAGGAACTTGCGACCGTTCGTGCCTTCGGCGTGGTTTGCCGGTGAAAGCTGGCGACGATTGATCGGAAGTGCCAGGCGCCGGTAGCCAACCCCGATGCGGCAGCAGATGTCATTTCTAGTGGGCTGCGGTTCGTATTCGGCGGGCGGTTTGGGCCACTGAACATGACGAAATTGTTGGATTGTCGCCCCGTCGGTGACGCGACTGAAAGCCACGATTGAGCCGGAATCGAGGGAATCCTCGTGAATCGACGTATAGACCAGAGACCGGTCCTCAAGCCGATTCGCGATCAACGTGATCTGAGTCATTCTCCCGGACCCCACGAGCGGCAGACCGAAGAGCATCCTCGGTCACACACGGCCGCGCATGCGCGCGGCTACTGGCCGGCAATGGTGGCGCTCAGTTTGGCTATCGTCGTCCTGGGCGTGGGCGCGGTCTCTTCGATGCATGGAGATGGAGGCGCGCCAGCCTCGATTGCGTCGCTCGCTCAAACCTCGGCCTCGGACGCCAACATGATCGAGGTGTCACGGCCTGCCCGCACCGTGCGCGACAATTTGCTCATCGCGCAGCTCGTGCTCGCTGACAGTGGAGACACCAACGTCACTCCACCATATGGATGGTTCCTGATTCGCAAGGATGCGAGCGCGCGCAATCAGTTCACCCAATCGCTGTGGTACCACGTCGTTGGCACCGATGAACCGTCGACATACCGATTCACATTTGACCAGCAGACCTCGGCGTCCATCGGGATCGCCAACGCGGCCGGCGTTGAGACCAGTCGACCAATCGACGCAGACATCGGCCTGGGCAGCGTCGGGGTGTCGGTCACCGTTCCGTCCGCGACCACGATGAGCGACAGCGCCTTGCTCCTCGCTTTCGCGGCCGCGGATCATGGGTCTCCTCACTGGAACGCACCATATGGAATGAACATCGTCTCTGGTTCCGGACGCCGGCAGGGACACTTCTCACTCGCGGCAGCGCAGAAGTACGTGGTCGACTCGACCAGCACCGATGCCCGCACGTTTCTCAGTGACTATCGGGCGCCCAATGACATGGTCGGGCAAGTCGTGGCGATCCGCGTCGCGCCGAAAGAGACGTCAGCCACAGCAAGTCCGTCGATTCCAGATCCCGTCGTCGCTCCAGAGTCAAACCTCCCGGGCCTGATCGCCGATGGCAACACACTCAAAGGGAGCGACGGGCAAACCATGCGATTGCACGGTGTGAATCGCTCCGGTACGGAATCAGGCTGCATTCAGGGATGGGGCATCTTCGATGGTCCGACCGACGCAGAGTCGATTGCCGCCATGCAGGCCTGGAAGATCAACGTCGTCCGCATCCCGTTGAACGAAGATTGCTGGCTGGGTATCAACGGAGTGAAAGCGAGCTATGCGGGCGTGGCCTACCAGCAAGCGGTTATCGACTACGTTGCACAGCTCAACCGCGCGGGTATCTACGCGATTTTGGAACTGCACTGGTCAGCGCCGGGCTCGCAGCGCGCGACGAAACAACGCCCCATGCCCGATCGGGATCACTCTATCGACTTCTGGACGTCGGTGGCGGGTGCCTTTGGTAACGACTCTGGAGCCATTTTCGATATCTTCAACGAGCCCTTCCCGAATTCCGGCGACGATCCACAAACCGCCTGGACCTGCTGGAACAGTGGGGGAGATTGCGAGGGAATCCCGTTCGTCGCCGCGGGCATGCAGGAACTCGTCAACACCGTTCGCGCAACCGGGGCCAACAACCTGATCATGTTGGGCGGAACGTCCTACTCGCACGATCTGAGTGGCTGGCTGGCCAATCGACCCTACGATCCGTTGGGAAATCTGGCCGCCTCGTGGCACCTGTACAATTTCAACCCGTGTGTGACAACCGAGTGTTGGGATCAAAATTTGTCGGCACTCGTCGAACAGGTTCCGCTTATCGCGGGAGAGGTCGGCGAGGACGACTGCTCCGCCGATTTCGTCACCAATGCCATGTCGTGGCTGGACGCGCACGGTCAGAGCTATCTCGCCTGGACCTGGGATGCCTGGGGGCCGAGCTGCGAGTCGATGTCACTCATTCAGAATGATTCGGGGGTCCCTGAAGGTGGATATGGTCAGGGCGTGCACGACTACCTGACCAAGCACTGGTAGCGGAGAGCCGACTTGGCGTCGCCATTCGCACGTTTCTCGGCGTTGTCGTCAAGCGCAACTCGATGTGAGCGGGAACTCCCAAATCGGTAAGGTGACTGGCAATCCTGTCTTCCACGTGGTGGGCAAGACCCGCTACGCGGAAGACAGGAAGGCGTTGTTGCGCTGCGCTGGCTTAGTTAGCGGCGGCTTCGCCCCCAAAAGCCGGGAATTCGGACGGGAGGTCCAGGCCGCTTGAGACCCGGAAGGTGTAGCCGACTCCGCGAACAGTCTGGATCAGTTCGGGAAAGGCCGGGTTCCGCTCGATCTTCTCACGCAGACGTCGGATGCAGACGTCGATGCGAGCATTTCCCGTGAAATCGTCGAAGCCCCAGGTGCGTTCGGAGAGCGTTTCGCGGCGCACGGTTATGCCGTGATTACGCATAAGACACGTGAGCATGCGAGTCTCGGTTGGTGTCAAATGCACGACGCCGCGATCCTCGGTCGTGAACGTGAGGTCGGACGGCGAGAGCGTGATACCGGCAACGGTGATGCGACCTGACCCGTTTCCGTCGCTGACGCGTGCCGATCGCCACATGGACGCGCGTATGCGTGCCACCAGTTCGGCAGGGTCGAACGGCTCCGTGATGTAATCGTCGGCGCCGTGCTCGAAGCAGATCACCTTCGTCGCGACGTCCTTGCGGCGGCTGACGAAGAGGATAGGTCCTTGGTAATTGTGTGCACGAATCTCCGTGCACAGTTCGATACCGGCGTTGTCGTCATGTCCTACGGATAAAAGGATCGCGTCGACCGATCCTTCCCGTATTAGTTGTAACGCGTTGGTCGGTGTCGAACATGTCACGACATCGGAGTAACCCGCCGTTTCCAGCACGAACTTCAGCATGGTCACGGTCATGGTATTCCAATGAGCGATTGCCACCGCCATCTGTGCCCCCTCAAGCTCTCACAGTTGCGCCAGCTTCACAAACGACCACTCGTCGATCATCGCGCGCGAGGTGTGTGTGGTGATCGAGTAATGTTGTCGATGTCGCACTGGCACAGGAAAATCTGAATCATCGTTCTCGACGCTGTGACTGTGGTGCGCTTCAGTCGATGAAACACACTACGCACAGCGAAACGTCAAGCGTGCGCGGCTCATTCGGAGGTAGCCATATCTGCATCAGAGCGCGCAGAATCTGGATTCACGTTGTGTTGATTTGAGTGAGCAAACACCAGCTTATCCAATCCTAACGAGAATGTTAAGTTATTTCAACTGTACATACACATCCCGTTCTCAAATCGGTTCGTGACGTAATGACACACGGTCGTATTGACGATCTAGTGCGATCGTTGGGGCGCAAATCCCCACTGCTTTGTTGAAGGCGCTTGACCCAAATCATCCAACGTACAGATCAACATTATTGCCGGATCCGTGCCATGATCATTTTCGCGATTCCCCTCAATCGCGGTACATCGCAAGGGCTCGTTTCAGTGATCACTGGCGCGACGTAACTCGTTGTTCTATTGTCGTCAACGGAGCGTGCGAGCACGGAACCCCGGACGCTCCCCGCGCTTTGAGAACGTATCAACATGCCTGGAAGGAAGCTGGATGCCGGTACGGGTCGGAATCGACACGGGTGGCACGTTCACCGACGTCTGCCTTGTCGGCGAGGATGGTGCGCTCGCCATCTTCAAGCTCTCGTCAACGGGTCATGACCCGAGTGAGGCAATTGCAAACGGACTGGTCGCGATCCTCGAGCAACAAGAATCGGACGCGAAGTCAGTCGGCTACCTCGGACATGGCACGACGGTAGCGACCAACGCCCTCCTTGAACACCAAGGCGCAAGGACCGGCGTGCTGACGACTTCGGGGTTTCGCGATTTGCTCGAGCTTGGCCGGCAGATGCGGCCGAATCTGTACGATCTACAGGCCGATAAGCCGGTTCCGTTGGTACGCCGTGCGCATCGGTTCGAAGTGGACGAGCGTGTTCTGGCAACGGGCGACGTGCTGAAGTCGCTCGATCGAGACGGAGTGCGTCACGCGGTTCGGGAGCTCAGGCGCGCGGGAATCGAGTCGATCGCGGTCTGCTTCCTCTATAGCTATCTCTTCCCCGAACATGAAGATGTCGTTGCTCAGATCATCACAGAAGAATATCCGAACGCGTACGTCAGCCTCTCTCACGACGTGATCGCCGAATTTCGAGAATATGAGCGGCTTTCGACTACCGTGGTGAACAGCTACGTTGGCCCACTGATGAGCCGCTATATTCGCCGACTGCGCACGCGGGTCGGCGAGATTGGCGTGCCTGCTTCTCCGTTCATCACGCAGTCGAACGGGGGCATCATCTCGCTTGACGTCGCGAGTGAGACCCCGGTGCGGACCGTCCTCTCGGGACCTGCCGCCGGAGTAGTCGGCGCACGTCGCGTCGCAGAGGCCGCTGGTTTCACCGACGTGATCACGTTCGACATGGGTGGCACCAGCACGGACGTCTCTCTGCTCACGACTGGTCAGGGAAGCGCTCGCATGCAACAGGAGGTGGCGGGTTATCCCATTCGCACGTCGATGCTGGACATCAGCACCGTGGGGGCCGGCGGTGGATCCATCGCCTGGATCGACAGCGGCGGACATTTGAAAGTCGGTCCACAGAGTGCTGGGGCAGACCCCGGACCGGCTTGCTACGGACGCGGCGGTGAGTCAGCCACCGTGACGGATGCCAACGTCGCGCTCGGCATCCTCAGTCGCGACGCGCTGCTCGGAGGTCGTATGCCGATCGACGCGTCCGAAGCCGATAACGCTGTTGATCGCCTTGCCGCAACGCTGAATCTGACGCGAGAAGATGTGGCACAGGGGATCATCGCGCTGGCGACGGCCAATATGGCCAAGGCGATCCGCGTGATTTCGGTGGAGCGAGGGTACGATCCGCGCGACTACACGTTAGTCGCCTTTGGCGGTGCCGGTCCGCTGCACGCCGCGCGTCTCGCGCGTGAGCTCGACATCCCGCGAGTCTTGGTTCCGACCATCCCCGGGATCCTCTGCGCCTACGGTCTCCTCGTGGCCGATCTGCGCACCGATTTCTCGCGCACGATCGTCGTGCCAGCGGCCGCCGAATCGCTGAGTGCGCTCAACTCAGGTTTCGACGAACTGTCCGCCGCGGCAACTGAATGGTTCGAGCGTGAGGGCATCGATCTCACCCGCCGTCGGGTGAAGCGATCAGTCGACATGCGTTATGTCGGGCAAAACTATGAACTGCCTGTCGAACTTCCGAATCGCCCGGTCAGAGACAACGATATGTCGGAGATTTTGGCAGCGTTCCATGTGGTGCATGACCAGGCCTACGGCTACGCCGCCCAAGATGAGCCGGCCCAATTCGTCACGTTGCGGTTGGAAGCCATCGGTGAAGTCGACAAGCCAGAGCCACGACGAATCCATTCTGGTGGTTCAGCAGATGCGGCGATCATCGGACATAGGCGGGTATATCTCCCCGAGCAGGGCGGATGGTGTGATGTGCCGCTCTATGACCGACTTCGGCTCACCTCCGGAGTCACCATTGCGGGACCTGGCATCGTGGAGCAGATGGATTCGACCACGCTCATCTTGCCCGGCCAACATGCTGACGTCGATATGTTCGGCAATCTGATCGTCATCGACGAGTAAGGAGGAGCGTAACGTGTCGACCAAGACACATGGTCTCATGGCGAGTTCCGGCCTTTCTCCCATCACGGTGGAAGTGATTGGTTCCGCCTTCAGTTCCATCGTCGAAGAGATGGGCACGGCCCTCATTCGCGCTTCCTACTCGACCAATATCAAGGAGCGCCGCGACTGTTCCACGATCCTGTTCGATTCACACGGACGCACATTGGCGCAGGCGGAGCACATCCCCATCCACTTGGGATCCTTGATGGGTATTGTCGAGGAGGTGCTGCGCCGCCATCCGCTGGAGACGATCCATCCGGAGGACATGTTCATCGGGAATGACGCCTACACCGGTGGCGGGACTCATCTGCCGGATATTGTCGTCCTTTCGCCCGTATTCGTTGGCGAACGTGTCATTGCATTCACCGCCAACCTCTCACACCACGCCGACTTCGTGGATCGCGGCCATGCACATATTTTTCAGGAAGGGTTGCGCATTCCGCCGGTCAAGATCTTCGACAAAGGCGTGCTATGTGACGACATTCTCGAACTCATTCTGCTCAACTGTCAGGTGCCCCATGAGCGGCGCGGTGACTTGCGCGCGCAGTTCGCCGCCAATCGACTCGGCGTTCGACGCGTCCAGGCGCTCTGTGCGAAGTATGGGGTCGAGACCATGGTCGCGGCCGGTGACGCCTTGCTCGACTATGCCGAACGGCAGACTCGAGCGGGCATTCGCCAGGTCCGAAACGGCACTTACGCCTTTGAAGATCTCTTCGACAGCGAGGAGCTCGGCGTCGCCGAACTTCCGATGCACGTTTCCATCAGCGTAACGGACGATGAGATGCTGCTGGACTTCACCGGCAATCCACCGCAGGTACGTGCCGGGCTGAACATGGTCTGGACGGCTCTCCTGGCGACGGTCTATTACGCGGTCAAGACCGTGGTCGATCCGAGCATCCTCCCCAACGCCGGAATGTACCGCGCCATCAAGGTCGAGGCGACGCCCGGAACCATCGTGAACTGCCTGCCACCAAGCGCGATCAATGGGAGAACTCAGACGTGTCAGCGGGTCGTCGATCTGGTGCTGGGTGCGCTGGCGCAGGCCGTTCCAGAGCGCGTCATCGCCGCGTGCACCGGCTCGAACGCGAGTATCACGTTCTCGGGCGTCGATCCACGCAGCGGCATCTACTACTCCTACCTCGAGACCATCGGGGGCGGATTCGGAGCGCGGGCGACCAAGGATGGACTCGACGGCGTGCAGACGCACATCACCAACACGTCGAACCTACCGGTGGAAAGCCTGGAAGTGGAGTATCCATTGCGTGTTGAGCGCTACGAGCTCGTGCCAGGATTCGGGCGGTCCCGGCAGGTGGCGCGGAGGCGCGGCGATCCGGCGAGACATCCGCGTGCTGGATCACGTGGCGGCCTTCCGTGGCAACACGAGTCGACGGCTCAGCGCGCCGTGGGGCCTGTTCGGAGGCCTTTCAGGTGGGCTCTCGACCATCATGATTGATGGTGAGCCAATGAGCGACGAATCGCGCGGTTATCCTCTGTTGCAACCTGGCCAGGTTGTCAGCGTGGTGACGGGCGGGTCCGGTGGATATGGCGATCCGCGTGAGCGCGACAGAGCTTTGGTCGAGAGAGATCTGGCCGATGGCTTCATCAGTGAAGAGCAAGCTCGCGACGCGTACGGGCTCGGGTCGCGTGAGGGAGATGAAA
This sequence comes from uncultured Chloroflexia bacterium, assembly GCA_963815715.1. Taxonomy (GTDB): domain Bacteria; phylum Chloroflexota; class Chloroflexia; order Thermomicrobiales; family Thermomicrobiaceae; genus CALAGB01. The sequence continues at coordinate 144,758 of CAWFHU010000011.1, forward strand.
AAACGTGACGGCAACGCGCGACGTGGTGATCATCGGGGGTGGAATCAGCGGCACGGCTGCGGCGCACGATCTCGCGCGTATGGGCGCTAAGGTGACGCTCGTCGAGCGTGGTGAGCTGGCATCGATGGCGTCAGGCTGGACGTTGGCGGGCGTGCGACAGTCTGGCCGGCACCGGGCCGAAGTCCCCCTCGCACGGGCCGCGGTGCACCGCTGGGAACACCTGAACGAAGAGCTGGATGCCGATGTCGAGTACCGGCAACATGGCAACCTCCGCCTGGCGCGCACGCCTGACGAAGTACCGCGCATCGCGGCAATGGTCGAGGAGCAGCGCAGGCTCGGCCTCGAATTGACGTATCTCTCAGACAACTCGGCGGTCAAGCAGGTCGCCCCCGAACTTTCAGATTCGGTGCTGGCCGCATCCTTCTGCCCGAGCGATGGCCACGCTAACCCGCACAAGACCGTGCGAGCGTTCGGCAACGCGGCGCGCCGCGAAGGGGCCGAGATCCGGACCAACACCGAAGTGCTACGTATCGATGTCGAGGGTGGCGTGGTTCGTGGTGTGACGACGACCGACGGCTCGATCCCGGCCGACGTGGTGGTCGTCGCGGCTGGGGTTTACACGGATCGACTGCTCGAACCGCTGGGGATCGATCTCCCAATCACCATCGCACACGCGATCATCGTCCAGACGGTCAAAATGCCGCCAATCCTCTCGCAGGTGCTGGGAGTGGCGAACGGAGACGTCGCTGGACGGCAGGAGGTCGATGGTCGGCTGCGATTCACCGGTGCGGCGCTTCCGTGGCAATGGGACGGACCGCGCCACGAACCCGAGGCTTTGCAACCGCCTGCGGAGGAAATCGCCGCGCTTATCCAGCGTACGTCAGCGGTCTTTCCGGCGTTTGGACGGGCAGGTATCGAACGGGTCTGGGGTGGTCTGCTCGATATGACACCGGACGACATCCCGGTCATCGAGCGCATCACCGAGATCGACGGATTAGTTATTGCCGCGGGATTCTCCGGTCACGGTTTCTGCCTTGGGCCGATCACCGGCCGGATCTTGAGCGAGCTCGCCACGAGTGGAACGTCGCCGCTTCCCATCGAACCCTTCCGGCTCAACCGGTTCTCTGCGAATCAGACGGGTGCCACGCCGCAGTTGCATGGGTAGACGAAATCCGCGACGATCGGGATACACGCTACGCTCCGCACGATAGTGGCCCGGCAGGAACCCGCCTTCTCCGACTCGATGTTGATCTCGAATGTTGAGTTCGGCGGAGCGGCGACGAGCCATTCGACGTGGCCGCGGCTGAGATTGGGATACCGAGCGAGCAGGTGGAGACTCGTGTAGTGGCTGACGCGACCCGCGAGGTGCTCGAGCTCTTGAGTCGCCTTGGCATTGTTCGGCAGAAGTCTCGCACCTTCGGGAAGACTGATCCGCGCCAGCAGTGGTCGACCCGGTACGCGGTTTCGTTCACTGCCAGATGTGGGGAGAAATCCGTCGTTGCGAAAGTTCGCCCAGACTCGAAAGACACCTGGCTCAATCTGCTCTGATCCGCTCTCGGCTATGCGGAGATGCGGCGCCGTACCCATGGCAGCGACCGTGAATGGCACGGCGCGCTTGATCTCTTCCGGCATCAACGGTCCGGGTGGATTCATCAACCCAAACTTGACCTCGAGTCCGCCAAGCTCGACGGGACCGAGCTGCGGATGCTCGAACGCATGCCAGGGCGTGAATCCTCGTCCTCCAGCCTCTTCATCCAATAGCCTGAGTATCCTGAGCTCGTCCTCTTCGCTGCGCGACTCCTCAAGCTGCAAGTAGTTCGTGCTCTGAATCTCGGCACGATGAGCGAGCCCCCACAGCTCAGTCATGAAGGACATGATTCCGAGGTGGTCGTAGAGCCAGTCACTCTCGACTCCATACGATGGAATGTTGGGTTGGTACGGGTTGGTGTGGAACGGAGACTCGCAGCGGAAACCGGTGCTGGCCTCACCCATCGCGCCGATCGCCTGGAATGCACGCAGATCGAGCTTCGGGATGTTCTCATCGGCATAGCGAGCGGAGGAGCGCAGGATGAGTCCGGCTGCGGTGTGGTGCAGCTGCGCACCGTGGATGTTTCGGTGCGTCATGAGGAAATTGGCCACGGCTTGCGTTTCCGGTTCGCTCAGCGGATACGGCCCGGATCCTGTCTGATCCCAATCCGGCTTCCAGTCCGCCGGGAAGTTGCGGTTGAAATCGAGCGCAAAGGGTGATGGCGCGGAAGTGATCGTGCCGCCGTTCCAGTTGCGGATGAGCCCCTCTCCGACGACAAAGTAATACTCACCGCCAAACTCATTTGGCTCGCGCTCTGAGCATGATGCGCGAATCCAGCTTCGAGATCTTCCAGGGGCCTGACGGGTCCTTGATGCGCATCGAGCCGATCAGCCCGTCGCCGTCCAGATCGACCGGCTCAAGCCCGTCGAAGGCATTGTCGAGTGGATTGGCCGGATACGGTCTGGCGGCGGAGCGGACCATGTCGGTTGAGGCCAGAAACTGTTCGGCGCCGTCGACCGCGATGCGTGGGATGACGTAAAGCGTCGTTTCGTCCAAAAGGCGCGTGACTTCGGCATCCCTGTCGTAACGGTTCAACAGATCATGGATCGTGGCCAGCGCGACCGATGAGGTCAGGACTTCGGCGGCGTGAATATTGGCGTCGATGTAGTAGGCGGGCTTTTCTTTGTCGGACCCGGTAGTTCGATTGGTGACCGTCACGACCCAGATATCGCGTCCCTCACCGCTCTTGCCGATGCTTTCCAGAACCATCAGATTCGGGTAGGACGCTGCCCAGGTCCGCAGAAGCTCGGTCATCAGAGCATAGGTGTAATAGCGGTCAGTGCGCCACTCCGCTGTCTCGGCAAGATAGTGGAGCTCCGTGAAATTCGGTCGATTCATGGACTGCGCACACCCTTCCATCTCGCCCGGCCACCACGAGGCACATCATAGAGCACCCGGCGGGAAAGCAGGACCTTAGGGACGTCACCAACGTCGATCAAGCCGTATCGAAATCCGCTGTGAAGAGCTTGAGAGAAATCGAATGGCGTGACGGCAAATTACCAGCAACAGTTCGACCGAAGCACAAAAACGCCCCGGCCATC
>CAWFHU010000012.1:0-25463 GCA_963815715.1 uncultured Chloroflexia bacterium
GGAGGTTTGTGAGACGAATTGTCGCGGCGACCAATTGTCCATGAGTGACGCTCAGACTCTTTCAGAGTTCTGAGCGTCACCATTAAAGATGATGATCAACAATCAGAGGAGATGTCACGAGCCCATCCTAATGTGTGACGAGGCTCTCGAAACCCGGATCAACCCCGTCGTCACCACGACTGCAATTAGGTCACGCCGGGTCCAGGTCAGCGAAGAACTGCGCCACGTCGTAGTTGCCAATCAATCTCGCTAGGCCAACCGGGGTTTGGCCCGCATTGTTGACGTGCCATGGATCCGCACCACGACTCCGGAGCAACTTGATGAGATCGCCGTTCCCGCGACTGTAGAACACCGCCACTCCCAGCGGCGTGTTCCCGTAGGTGTTGACCGAGTCAACGGTCGCTCCCCCGGCAAGTAAGGCACGAGCAGCCTCGACCGCTCCTTCCTGAGCAGCGAAGTGAAGTGGAGTAAACCCCTTCCGATCACAAGCGTCCGGATCGCTCCCGGATTTCAATGATTCCTCGACTTGATCGACGGCGTTCTCGAGTGCTGCATAGTGCAGTGGCGTACTTCCAGCGCGATCGCGATTCTCACTCATCGTGGTTTCTCAAATTGGTGGCTCCGATTTGAACTCGGATCTTCGATCAGATAGTGACTCGGGTCATTTTCGTAGTCGATGACCTCCGGGCGGGTCCAACCTTCGGTGCGCGCTCGTAGCTGTATGCGCCACCAGTCAACTCCGACTTTATGCCCATAGTCAAATGAACCGTCGATCGGCTGATTCGTATTCGGGTCGATGAACTTGCCATCTGGTGTCTTGGGCGCTGCATCCTGAATCGCTTGCGTCGTTCCTTGACGTAGGGTAACTCGGCGAGCAGCCGGATCTGTTGCACCAGCTCCCCGATCCGTTGGGCACTTTGGTGCAGTCTCGACTCCTGACGGACCGGGCTCGACGACCGGTTCCCGCAGTGCTGGCTCCCCACCGGAAGAACCGACACTTCCACCGCCACCTCCAACACCGCCGCTACCGGGGCACTCCGGACATGCGAGTCCGCTCGGGTCGGTTGCGACCACCGGGCTGTTCCCGACATAGGCGTAGAGGTTGACGCCACTGCCTGCGAAGCCCAACGGATCGGGTGTTTGGAACCGTCCGGTCGACGGATCGAGATGCCGGGCTCGGAGATAGACCAGGCCAGTCTCCGGATCGACATGCGCGCCGGTGTAGGTGAAGGGCAGCTCGGTGACGAGTCCGGCGCCACATCCCGCGATCTAATGATTCACGGTTCAGCCGAACTACTGAAGGTTCAGTAGGCGCAGATGCTCAATCGACGAGCGCGTGGCGCACCGCATAGGCGGCCGCGGCGGCACGCGAGTCGACGCCGAGCTTGTTGAGAATGTGGTGGACATGTGGCGGCGGTGTGAGGACTAATGAAAAGGGCCGTGCCGATCTCCTGGTTCGACTTGCCATCGACCAGTAGCCGCACGACGTCGATCTCGCGTTTGGAAAGTGGCCCTGCCGTAGCCTGCGGCGCGACGGCGGCCGGAGGGGCGGGCTCCGGTTCGATCGCCAGGCCAATGGCCTGGTCCGGCGACAGGGCGCGTCCGACTGACCAGGCGGCCCGCAGGTCGGCCTCACGGACGTGGGTCCGCAGACCTGCCACCGCCTCGTCAACCAGCGGGCGCAGGTGCGGGAGGAGCGGCTCGTTGATCCGTTCGCGCAACGCTTCGGCCGCGCCGAGCAGCTGGGCGGCGCGCTGCGGCCGGCTGCTGAGCAAAGCGATCCGTGCGAGTCCTTCGAAGCAGATCGCGATATTGGTCGGCTTCAGACTCACCCGCTCGATCTCGATGCACTCGACGAACGCGGCGTCGGAGCGGGCAAGATCGCCACGTTCCAGTGCCAACCGGGCGAGCATCCAGAGCAAGAACGGGATCATCGTGGCGTCCTCGATGTCGTGCGCGAGGGCCAATCCTTCCAGTATCGTGGCCTCGGCCCGCGCATGATCATGGTCGACAAACAACCGCAGGGCGCCCAGGTAGCCGAGTTGATTGGCTAGCTCACGGGTTGCGCCCACCTCGCGATAGTAGGCCGACGCCTGCTCGGTCAGACCGGCATTGGACGTGATCAGCCCGAGACTGCTCAGGTGCAGTGCCAGTCGGCGGCGATCACCGCTCGCCTGCGCGACCTGCACACCCTCCTCGAGGAGAGCGATCGCGCGCGCTCGTTCGCCCTGTACCTCGGCGGCCCACCCGCGCAGGTTCAGGGCCTCTCCGAGACCGGCCGTATCACCGAGCGTGCGGTAAATGTCAAGCGCTTCATCGAGCAGCCCGACTGCCCGGTCATTCTGACCGAGCTCGCGCAGCAAGATTGCGATGGCCGTCAACCCCGCCGCCCGTGCCGCAGGGTCCACCTGGGCGCCGGTCCGGTCGAGCGCCGACTGCAGCCAACGGATCCCTTCGCTGAGGTGGGCACGCATCGCCCAGTAGGTTCCCATCCCTCCCGCCAGGCGCAGCGCGACGTCGGGAGCGGTTTCGAGGGTGAACTGCAGCGCAGCACGGATGTTGTCGTGTTTGCTCGTGGACTTGGCCACAAGACAGGTAACGTTTTTGGGAAGCCGATCATCCGCTGCCAGCACCCTAATCTGAGTATCATGCAGCTCCAGTCGCTCCAGTCGACACCGCTCCGACCGTCAGGATGTTGCCTTCGATGATCGAACGATCGGTGTCATTGAGGAAGCGCTCCAGTCCCGCCGGGTCTCGGATCTGCGTCCAGAGATCCTGATCAGCTGCAGGCAATGATGCTTGCGCCGCGACGGTGGCCCAGATAGAGAAGCCACCCTGCCATGTGGCGCGTGTGGCCGGATTGAACGGCGCATGGCGTTCGATCAAGGTGCTGCGTTGCCAGACATCTACGAGTCCAACCCGGCGCAAGTAGTCAGGCAGTTCAGGAGCACGCAGGGCCCCAGCCGCCCAGCTGTAACCAGCAGCGGCCGTCGCTCTGACCACCCGCTGCATGAAGCCGTTTGGGGCAGGAAGCGCGCGGAACGTCGTGGCGTCACTCTCTTTGACGGCCACCAGCCCGCCCGGTCGCACGACCCGTTTGAACTCAGTCAACGCCGTCTCCAGCTCGGTGTTCGTCAGATACTGGCTGGTGTTGGCGAACCAGACCGCGTCGAAGGTGTCGTCAGGGTACGGCAGTGCCAGTACATTACCGACCTGTGCCTCCACGGGACAGGGAAGCAACCAATCTGCCACCCGCCGCTCAACCAGTTGCACGTTCTCGGGGGCGAGATCGAGGGCGGCAAGCTGACCCTGAGAACCAACGAGGTCGGCGAGCCAGGGGAGGAAGGAGCCGGAGCCGCAGGCGGCATCGAGGACGTGCCAGCCGACTTGGATCCCGACCGCCCGCAGCTGTGCTTCATATTCGGGGCGCGAGGCCTCGAAGTGCAGATCGAGCCAGTCATCGCTGGAAAGGTCATGGCCAGTCGAAGAAGCGAAGGAGTTCGGCGTCTCAGACATCGTGCCTCCTACTTGTTGACGCTTGCGTGCCGCATGTCACCAAGAAACAAGTAGCGCTGCTCTGAGTTGTCCCATTGAGTGAAGTAATCGCACTAGGTCACAGGTCTTGAGGGTGGTCAACCCGTGTCATGCTGATCATCGGCTTCCCAAAAACGTCACCTGTCATGTGGCCAGGTCCATTTGCTCATCTCCGATCGCCGCATATAACTGACACCCCATCATCACGCTGCTCGAGACAGGAGGATCCACGTTCGCCTGTGTAAATGAGTACATCCAGGCAACCAAGGGCCGTCGGCGTTTGCAATTGCGTGCGCGATATGTCACTCAGGTTCGCGGTGCCATGATCGGTCGGGGCCCGGAACGGCTCCGTCTTCGGCCGTTAACTCGCGTCGCGCCTGGGCGGAACAGGCCACACGGTGTCTCTCACTCTGCCTGTCGCGGCACGAGATCGAGTCCGAGCGTCCAACGCGTCGGCCGCGGCAACGCTGCGAGCCAGCCGCGCCCGCGTCAGATCTGGCAGTAGGGTCCAGGCCACCACGTCGGTGACGGGCCGGACGATGTGGCAGCGGTTGCCGTGAACTTCGCACTGCAACCAGGTCGGGGTTTCGGCACGTGTCGCCGACGGCGCAGCATCTTGTTCGGTCCCGCAGCTGGACATCGCTCTCAGACCGGCGGCTACACCACGATCCGCCGGCAGGTGACGCGAGCTGAGCTGCTCAGCCAATGATGGCGTTGTGCATGTGCCGAGGAAGGCAGAAGTGTCGGTGTCCAACCAGGCAATACGAGTGGTGACGTACATCGTGGTGACGACGCCACGATCCGACGGCACGCTGCTCGCCCCGAGCCGGCCGCGATCGGCTGGGCGGTGACGGGGACCAGCTTGCGGATCCGTCGTGCCTTGTCCCACCTCGCGCGTCGTCATGGCACCACGATCCGTCGGCTTACGGCGCTCCGTTACCCGAACGGGACCGCCCTCACCGCGACCGGGGAGGGCGCCGGTGACGCTGAGCGTGGCGATTGCGGCGACGCTGCTCACTATGATCGCAATGATCACTACTGCTGTAAGTCGTCCCACAGTGAAGCGCGTGCTGCGGCGCATTGTCGGTGTCTGCACTGTCTGGCTCCCAGATCTCCTGCTGTGCGGTAGTCGGCGACCGTTCCGTCGACCACATTTCCAGCATGCGTTCTGAAGCCAGCATCCACATCCGGGCCGACACCGAATCGGCCGACGATGGACACTCAGTAGTTCTACGGAGTAGAGCGGTAGCGTCGTGGGAGTGTTAGACGAGGCCCTGGCGCACGGCGTAGACGGCGACTGCCGCGCGCGAATCGAGTCCGAGCTTGCCGAGGATATTGGCGACATGGGACTCGACGGTGCGAGGACTGATGAACAGCGTCGCGGCGATCTCCTGGTTGCTCTGGCCCGCGACCAGTCCCTGCAGCACATCCAGCTCGCGCGGGCTGAGCCCATGGCGATCCGGCTGCGAGCCATCGCGTCCGCTCGCCGGCAGCGCCGCCAGGATGTCGCGGGCGCGCTCCGCGACGAGAGGCATGCCCAACTCGTTGGACAGCGCCAACGCACCGGCGGCCAGGTCGCGGGCGCGCTCGGTATCACCCGGCGCGTTACGCCGCCACAGCATAGCGGCATACGCCTGTTGGCCACGTGCGACGAGCGGTCGAGCGTTCAGCCGCGGCGATGCATTGAAAGCCAGCGCGGTCTCGAAATGGACCACGGCGGTAGCGGTATCACCCATCACCGCTGCCAGCAGCGCCAGATAGTGATCGCAGGCGCCGTAGAAGATCGTCAGCTCGTTGATGTGGCGGCCGGCGAAGGGCTGCAGGATGGCGTACAGCGTGCGCGCGTGTTGCCCGTCGCCCAGCAGCCAGCAGGCCTCGGCGAGCATGGCGGCCGCGGTCCACCACCATGGGCCGTCCGAGAGCGCAGCGCCGCCGTCCGCGAGCACCGCGTCCAGCTCGCGCCGTACCTCACCGAAGCGGCCCGCGTCGGCGTCGAGGAGGATGACCCGACTGTGCCAGTACATGTCCGTATGATCCCGTGCGCGGTGCTCGCGTGCGATCGCTTCCGCCCGATGTAGATCCCCTCGATCGCGGTGCAAAAGATAATGCACCGACGCGCGTTCATACCCAGATTGCCAGGCGTTGGGATTGACGATCAGGTTGATCTGGTACGACTCGTCCTCCAACAGCTCTGCCTCCGCGAAGCGCCCTTCAACCAGCACCTGACCGACGTGCACCGACTTCACGGCCACGGCGACCACCCCATGTAGTTGCATGCGCTCGACGACGCGCAGCGCCTCATCAATCATCCTCACCGCTGCGGTCAGATCGCCCCCATCCATCGGGATAATCGATGCGGCATTCACCGCTGCCCATGCCAGGTGAGGGTCAGCGTCCGCGTGCTCGCGGTGCTCGCGCGCCAACCGCACAAGGTCGTCGGTCACGCGGCGCTTGAATTCCCACGCATTCGGTTCCTGCAGGCCCATGTGGATGCAGACCAGCGCCAACGCCTCGATCGTGAAGTCGCCCAATCGGCGTGCCATCGCCAGCGCCTGCTCAGCCAGGGCGATGCGGCGTGAGAGCGATCCCGGCCGGTTGCCCAGCGCACTCACGAGTCGTGCCGTGAGCCGCGCACGTTCCGGCGAATCACCAGTGGGCAATACGCTCAGGGTGTCTTCAAGGAGCTTGATAAACGCGTCGTCGCCAAATTGAAATATCCAGTAACCAACCGCATGGCTCGACAGAGCAATCTGAACCAGATGGTCGATCGATCCCATCTGCCGGGCGAGCGCTTCCGCGCGGCGTAGCGTCGCTGTGCCCGGATAGACGTCACCTGAGGCCATTTGTGTCTTGCCAAGGGCGATGAGCAGCTCGAGCTGCTCGTGCTGGTCGGGCCGGTCAAGCAACTTGAGTGCCTGCAGCGCGCGGTCGTAGTGTCCGACCGCTTCCTCCCAGGCGAGTTGCGCGAGCGCCAGCTCGGCCGCGCGCGTTGAGTAGTCGACTGCTTGGCGTGCATCGCCGAGGGGCGCGGCCTGAAAGGCGTGATAGGCAAGGTCCGCAAGCGATGCGCTATGCGCGGGCACGTCCTGAAGCGCCGTCACGATACGCCCATGCAGCCGTAACCGTCGCGTTGTGCTCATCTCCTCATAGAGCGTCTCGCGGATGAGCGCATGAGAGAAGCGGTAGTGTCCAATGCTGACCCCCACCTCGATCACATGTGCGGCGAGAGCTTCGTCCATCAGATCCAGCAGCGATTCCAGCGGCACATCGCTCACACGCTCCAGGATAGATAGATTGAAGTCACGCCCGATCACCGACGCTGTGGTGAGGATGCGGTTCGCGTCCTCACTTAACCGCACGAGTCGCCGGCCGATAACCTCGCGCACGCTCTCCGGCACGCGCACGCTGCGCGCGTCGAGGAGCTGCCCGTCACCGCGCTCGTCAGCCAGCAGGTGCGCGACTTCGGAGACGAAGAAGGGGTTGCCTTCCGTCTCACACGCGACCCTGTCTACGAGTTGAGCAGGTGGTTTGGCACCGAACGCGGCTTCCAGAAATTGTTCGACTTCGAGGCGTGTCCAGCCTTGCATCAATACACGCTGTGTCGGCTGTTGGCGTGCCAACTCAGCGAGCGTCCGCGCCAGTGGATGTTGCCGGCTGACTTCCACGTTGCGATACGTGGCGACCAGCAGCACCGACATGCTGCCCATCGAGCTTGCCAGGAATTCGAGCAGCAACAATGACGGCCGGTCGCTCCAGTGCACATCATCCAGGATCAGCACCAGCGGTTGCGCGCGTGCAATACGCTGCAGCAGGATGGCAAGCGCATCGAACAGTCGAAAGCGTGCCTGCTCTGGATCCTGGATGGGAGTATCCGGCAGATTCGAGATAGTCTCGCGTAGCTCCGGCATAATCTGTGAGATGGGGAGCAGTGCCGGTCCGAGTAGCTCGCGTATGCCGTCCTCGTCGAAATCGGCTATCAATGTGCGGATGACTTGCAGCCACGGCCAATAGGATGGCGACCCTTCCCACTCATTGCACCTACCCCAGATCACGCGCGCTCCGCGATCCATCGCGATATGCGCGAGCTCGACCGCCGTACGCGTCTTGCCGATACCCGGTTCGCCGGCCAGTAACAATAGGCCGCCGTTGCCCGCCAGCGCCTGCTCGAGTCCGGCGCATAGCTCGAACAGCTCGCGTTTGCGGCCGACGAACCGTACGTTGGACCGCGCCGCTCGGGTGTCACCACTCGCCGGTGACGCATCGCTATCAAGTGCGATGGGAGAACGATTCTGCGTGGCTACGCCGTCCTGCGGGTGCGGTGCCGGCAAATCATGCCGCTGCAGCACTGCCGCCAGCTGCCGTATCGCCATCTCCACATCGCCGGTCGCGTCGATGAAGTTGATTGAGACGTAGCGATGTGGGATGACGCAGGGCTGCGCCTGGATGAGTAGCAGCCGTTTGCCGTTCTGAATCGCCCAATCCCACTCGTTCTTGACATTGCGACTCTCGACGCTGTCTGGCGATAGCACGCCAAGGACGATATCCGACGCAGCAAGGCCCTTGTCAATCTCATCTGTCCAATAGGCACCTACAGCGATGTCGTACCGATCCATCCACGTCTTCACCCCGTGGGCCTCGAGGCGCGTACGCACCTGCCGCGCGAAGGTCTCGTCGGTGTGATGGTACGAGATGAAGACTTGTGGTTGAGAAGGGCGCACTCGTTCCTGCTCTCACTGCATCGGTGATGCATCTAGGATAGCAGGGAAGGTACCAGGCCTTCTCGGCTGTCGCACAAAGGCAGGGCAATTGCAAAGTCACGAGATGGCACCGATCAGGGCGAGGGTCTCATCCAGATGGGCGGCGTAATGGCGTAAGGCATCCGCGATGCGGGTCCAGCCGGCCGCCCGAAGGCAGCTGAGGAGGCCATTGCGGAGCACCGCGAGCGCCTGGACGATGTGACCGGAGTGGGCTTGACCGGCATCCTCGCGAAAACTCACATCTCGCACGTGATGCACCCGATTCTCGATGCCCCAATGGCCGCGCCACACCGCCTCGACCGTGGCCAACGGGACGGCGGTTGCCGGGAGACTGGTCAGGGCATAGGTGGTGGTGTGGCTCACCCCGCCGGTCCTGAGCACCACACGGCGACAGGTCCGGTGCAGCACCCGAGCCACGTCCGGCCAGCCATCCTCCGCCAGGTAGGCATTCAGCCGCGTGCTCGCCTCCAGTCGCCGCGTCTCCCAGCGACCGTGTCCGAGCGCCTGTGCCGCGATTCCCGTTGCGCGGTTTCCCGTGTCTGGACCACCCACAAGACGCCCGATCTCCGCTTCCAGTACCGCCAGATCGATGGTCAGCAATGCGCGCCGCAACGTCGCCGCACTCGGCAGTCGTCGCTCCCGCCAACCCAGTCCGGTCCGTAGTTCACTCGCATGTTCCTGGACCCATTGGCCAATCGCCCGCCCGTGTGGTTGTCCGCTCGCGACCGCCGCCACGATCAACACCAACAGCAGGCGCCAGGGATACCGCTGTCCCCGTCGTTGCCGTGGGTCTGGAACCGCTGCCAACGTCTTATACTCACCCTCGTCCATCGCCGACCTCCTTGTCTGCGTGTCACCGCATCAAGATTGTCGGCGATGGTCCCTCGACTTTGAAACAGTCCTGGCGGAAATGGTGCCGTTCAGGGCTCGTGCGGCATACTTGATGCTCAATCTCCACTGAAGGACATGGAGATCAGACGACACACGGAACGTAAATATTCTCTCTGTGAAAAGTGAGATCCGATCATGACAGCACCGAAGACGATCCGCGTTGAGCCCGGGAGTGAACTCGATCGGCTGCTCGACGAGACTGGAGATGATCCCGTGGAGCTCGAGCGACGTGGGGCTCGCTTTCGCATCACACGCATGAGCGACGATGTCGATACGCCGCGCATTGAGCTCGCCGACGAGCACGATATCTGGACTGGGTATGATCCGGCCAAGGTGCTCCGCGCCGTGCGCACCAGTGCCGGTGCACTTCATCGAGTCGATGTTGAGCAGCTCAAACGAGATCTGGCAGAGGAACGCGCGCAGGACACTACCGGACGCCCAACCTAACATATGGCCTATCTGATCGACAGTGACATCCTCATCGACCACTTTGCCGAATTGCCAGCGGCTACCCAGTTCATTGAGCGGTTGGCGCCAGATGAGATCGCTGTGAGCGTCATCAGCAACATGGAAATTTACGAAGGAATTCTGCGCAGTCCTGATCGTCCGTCGGCTGAGGCGAGGTTCACCGCGTTCATGCAAGTGACCCCAATATTACCGTTCTCTCCCACGACGGCGCACACGTATGCGCTGCTGCGTGAACAACTGCGTCGTGACGGCAAACGCGTCAGGGCTCGCGCCCTTGACCTACTTACCGCCGCGATTACCATCGAATACGGACTGACGCTCGTGACTCGCAACGTTCATGATTACGACGACATTTCCGGCCTCACGCTCTATCCCCAAAGCCAGCTTTGGTAATCCAACCCATCAATCCTACCTCGGCTGTGTCTCAGAATTCGTGGCCCGAGATACTCGTAAGGCGAGCTGGTCGCTGAATCTGCCGAGGCATGCGCAAACGCATCCATATCCGCGGCGAGTGAACAGAGTTACTTTGGCTGTTGTTTCTGTGAAGCCCTTCGAGGAGCGCTGAGACCTTGCACCGGCCCAGATCGCGGCAGAAGTGCGTACCTCGGATCGAGGCTTGAGCGGGTCACTCGATCCTTCTCCGTGATCGCCTTGCGCATAACGACACCTATGCACTGGACGGTGCCTTACGGATGAAATTTGGGCATATCTTGGCGTGGGTCTCAGAACTTGTGACCGCGCACCATATGTGGGACACATTCAACGCTGAAACCGACCAGCGACTCGGAAACGCAACACATGCCGTGACGAGGAAGCCGGGCTGCGTTAGCCGTTGTTGTTGCGACACGTCAACCAGTACAGGCGTGCGCCGAAATGCCCGGGTTTGGGAATGGGTCACTGCTGCTCCGCGTTGACCATCGGGAAGCACGTCGAATGCGGATCAGAGTAAATGATGACGAACGAAGGAGTGCGGAGATGCCACTGAAGGGCGAGTATGCGCCGAGCACGTCTAACTGGGCGCGCGAGCAAGCCGAACTGTATGAGCAATCGAGCGGTAAAGAGGGTACGACCCTGCGCGGTATGCCAGTGATCGTGCTGACCTCGGTTGGCGCCAAGAGCGGCAAGCTGCGCAAGACCGCGCTGATGCGCGTCGAGCACGAGGGGGAGTACGCCGTGGTCGCCTCACTCGGCGGCGCGCCAAAGCATCCTGTCTGGTATTACAACCTGAAGGCCAACCCGCACGTCGAGCTGCAAGACGGCCCAGAGAAACGCGACTACCTGGCTCGGGAAGTCACCGGGGAGGAGAAGGCCGTGTGGTGGGAGCGGGCCGTGGCCGCCTATCCGCCCTATGCCGACTACCAGGCCAAGACCACGCGCCAGATTCCCGTCTTCGTCCTCGCGCCCATCGCAGCCGAGTAGCGCCTGACCGAGCGTGGCCTGTGCCTGCTCACGTGCACGGTTGAACGAACGGTTCATCTGCGGCCATCGACGGCAACAGGATGGGCCGATCTCGCATCCGCATATCGCAAATTGGGCATGGGCACCCCCCCACCTCGTGTGCTAATTCCGGAACCTGACTTGGAGTTACTGATCCTCACCACCGTGCCTTTGGCCACCCCGAATTTCCTGTTGTCGAGATTGCCTGTGAAGTCCCAGGAGTACCTTGGTGACTCAATTTCGTATTCCGGGACAGTTCCTGCCGGAGCGCTGGATTGGTTACCGAATCTTGAGAAGTCGCTTCATTTCGATTGCGATGTCTTCGAGGTTGTCAAATGCTGGCTGGACGCGATGGTCGAGCGTGGGCAGCGGATCGTAGCGTGCGGTCTGTGACCAGGAGAAGAGCTGAAAATAGGCGAGCCGTATAGACGCGAGGTCACGGACCCTGGGGATCGCATTATTGCGGTCTACGTGACTCTCGTGACCACGTCCAATTGTTTCGATGAAATAAGCCTGCACGTAGTGGACCGCACTGCAAAACAAGCAGGCGATGATCCACTCGTCCGGCCCCGGATTCATTGACGGTGGCGACGACGATCTGAGAAAGACCGCTACCTGATAATGCCGTTCAGCCGTGATCAGATGGTTCTCAGCCTGCGGATGCATCGACTAGTGGAGCACGATTGCGTCTGCATCTTGGGGTATGCGTGAGTTGATTTCAGCAGCACTCAGGGCGAGATTGACCAACTGAAAATCGATCAGTTGATCAGGAAACGCTTCAAAAAGATTGAGGCCAGCGGACAGGAGATTCCGCTCAATGTCGAGGTCGGGAGCGTCAATAATGAGCCAAATCTCAGAAACCGAGCCGAATTGCCTGAAGCACACCTGCTTTGCGGCCGGGTCGTCTCGAACAACGTCAGAAAACCGCTTGGCCATGTCTGCGACGCCTATTGGGTGTGTAGTGGCCATCGTCAGTTCCTCTCAGAGACCATACGCGCTTACGCGTGCATAGCCTATCATGGGCAAGTGACATTCCAAACTAGCCCAGTGGTTTCGCTGCACTAGAGCTCTTCAGCCGATCAGCGCTAGACATCCGTCCACGCATCGCCTCCATCGTCAGCCGTGCCGGATGGCGACAAGTTCGCGATAGTATTCCGAACATGACCGCCGCGATCCCGATCTCAGTCTTCCGTGACGGCTCGCATGAGGTCCTCAACCGTGCCGCGCTCATCCAGGGTCAGCACGACCTGCTCGATCTGAGCGATTCGCTCGGCGGAAAACCGCTGACCGGCCAGCCGCTGAAACTTGGCGATGACCTCCGCGTCGGACATGGGATTTTGCGGACAACCCAACGCGTAGTCGACCCGTCTGCGATGCACTCGACCATCGCGCGTCGCGACCTCGATGATGGTGGCGTACTTCTCAGGATAGGTTCGATCCAGCTCATCGTCGTAGAGGAGCGTGGTAACGGCGGTCAATCGTTGCACGTCGGGCTCGCGCGACCGATCCGCGATCACGTCCTCAAACAGCACCTCGCCGCGCACACAGGCCAGGGGCAGGATGTATTGCGCCCGGTGCGAACGCAGCTCGTTCTGGTCGATGATCGGCGCGCCGGAACGTGGATAGCGCATGGTGATGCCGATGATCTCCTCGGGCGTAACGCCCTCGTCACTCATGATTGACAGGAGGCCGTCAAGACCGGGATGCAAGAAGGCGCAGCAGGCGTGTCTTTTGATGATGAGCTCGTCGATCGCAAACGTGTTGCCAAATCCCTGAACCAATGCATCGGGGCGTCCGAGACCATCCAGTGCCCAGGCGCGGAAGACGTGGTATTTCGACGTGGCATCGAAGATTGCGCGAGGCGCGCCAAATCCCAGCTTCGCCAGCCGAGACGCCGTGACCCCATTGCGGGCCGCCAGCGCGGGATTGAATGGTCTGGATTCCTCCGTATGATCGTCGGCCCACGCCAGGAGCCCTCCCGCCTGCGATGCCGCGAGCCCGAAGGCTCTGGCTACGCCTGCGGCATCCAGACGCAGGAGATGCCCCGCCGCGGCTGCGGCGCCAAAGCTTCCGGCCACCGATGTGGGGTGAAAGCCGCGTGCGTAGAGATCATTCGGACCAATGGCGAGCGACATCCGGCAGTCCACCTCAATGCCCAGGACCAGGGCTTCGAGCAACTGACGTCCATTCGCCTTTGTCTGCTCGCCAACAGCCAGGACGGCGGGTAACACCGCCGCCGCTGCGTGAGCGACCGCGGGTCCGTGATGGCTCTCGACATCCAGCGCATAGCCGAGATACCCATTCATCAGCGCGGCGTTCGTCGGACTGGTCCGCAGTGATGTTCCGATCACTCGACACGCGCCGTCTGCAGACTCCTGCTCGACAAAGCTCGCAAGCGTCGTGGTTCCGTGAAAGCTACAGCGCGAAGCCGACAGCATGGCGCCGAGGATGTCCAGCAGGATCAGCTTCGACCGCTGCCGAGTCGCGGCAGGAAGAGGATCGTGGCTGAACTCGGCGCACAGTGTGGCAAATCGTGCAGTCAAGGAGTCCTGTTCATTGATCAATCTCGCTCCGTACCTTCCAGGATTCTCTACGTGTTGAGCTCCGTGTTCCAGATAGGGCGACATCTTCAGCTTGGCGACACACACCATCGAATCCGGATGACTGGGTGGATCATACGCCGCGGGAGCGCCAGCTCGTCTGGTGCCCGCGACTATGATCGAATGCGCAGTGCGCGGAGATCCGCGCCGTTTTGCTTGAGGACGAACACTGGCGGCGGTTGTCCTTGGACCGTGAGCGTCAGACCGGTTGTAGCTCGCTGGACGGTCAGCCGAAACCCAGGTCGCAATTCATAGTCGCCGGTCAGCTGGTCAATGGCCTCTTGACCAGGCTCAAGTTGCAGCTGCGGACTCGTCACGTAACCCGACCATCCGTAGGCCGGCGCGATGGCTTGTAGCACGGCGCCGACAACAGCCGCGCCAGAGTCGGAGTTGGACGTCACCGCCGCGGCGAACCCGCCCTGTTGACACGCCAGAAGCTCGCAACGAAAACCTTCGTTGCCCCCGGTGTGTCCGAATCGTGCCTACCGCACCTCCGACCATCTGCCAACCTCTACCTGAATAGTTACACCGCAGCGAAGGATCTCCCCGCCTCTGCTTCCCCCCGTATCGATCGGGAGCGATGCAGGAGATGCCTCGGCTGCGGCCTCAGTATGGCGGGGGCTCTCCATTTCTTGGCCAACGGTTTTGCAGACCGCTTTGGACCATTGAATTGTCATCCTCCTGAAGTTGTATGCTGCCCCAATGACATGCACGGCGGTCGCTTTTGGGCCTTGCCACGGCCGAAACGCTGGCGTCGCTTCGGCCTCACCTACGCGCGCACTCACCCAAATAGAGAATGTGCCCACGTCAACAAAGCCTCGATGTGGAAACGCGATAGCAATATTTTCCCCTATCTTCAGGCATATTCGCTTCATTCTGGAGTATAGTCTGTGTTTTCCACAATTCCGCTCCGCACTGGCACGCCAATTGCGTAGTTCGCGTTCGTACGACCCTCCTCTGGTTGATTTAATCACGGACCGAGTCACATCCCACGACAGGCGCGGCACGAAAGGACACATTGAATTATGTCCAACCTTACACTCATCATCATCGTCATCATCCTGCTCTTCCTGCTCGGCGGCGGCGGCTTTTGGTATCGCGGGCGACGCTAGAGCATTTGCATAGAACCTGCCCGTTGAGATCGTACTGACAGTGGTGGAACTAACCGTGGGCGTCGGAACGGGAGATCGTCGCCAGGGCACGAGCGATCGCTTCCTGTAACGCATCCTCGGTGCGAGCGTCGGCCCGGCGTAACCAGGTTTTGAGCTTGCTGAAGGCCTGCTCGATGGGGTTGAAGTCCGACGAATAGGTCGGCAGGAAGCTGAGCGAGCAGCCCGCGGCTTCGATCTGCTGGCGAATATCGGCCCGCTTGTGGACGCTCAGGTTGTCTCGGAAAACGATCTGACCGGGGCGGAGTTGAGGCACGGGCACCTGGCTGACGTATGCGGGGAAGACATCACTGTCCACGGACCCGTCGAGCGTCATGGGTGCTCGCAGGCCACGGGGGTGAGGGCCGCCGCCCGCTGGCTCTTGGGGCCCGTCCATAGCGGGAAGTGGGCCCTCTGGGCAATGCCTTCGCAAACTGCTCGAGCGCCCAATCACTTAAGCCGCGTCGAAATGCGGAAACGCATCCCTCGCTGCGATGAGCGCGCAAAGTCACGTATATCGTCGTTTTTGAGAAGCCCTTTGTCGCGTTTCTTCCGCATCACCACTACACGATCGTGAAGATGATCCCCAGGATCACAAGAATGGCGCCGATGGCGAAGATCGCGATGGCACTGGTGCCGAGCCAGAAGGCTTGCTTGCGCCAAGAAGATTGCAGCTCTTCTTCGGAGCGGTGGCTCACGATAAATTTGCGGTTCTTGTCGCCATGCTCCGGCTTGCCGATGGTCCCATCCTCGCGATACGCGCCAAGGATGTAGACCGGCTTGTCGACCTCAAGCGCCTTGACCGTGTAGCGATAACCGAGCGTGCGATCGTTATCGCCTGCTGAGATCGAGATCCCAGCAAAAGAGATGGTCGGGCCGGTCCCGGAGCTGTTCTTGTCCTCGAAGCGGTTGAGGATAGTCGGGGCGTCGATATCGGCGCCGTCGGGTTGAACTTGTACCTTCCCAGTCGCATCTTCGACGTAGAAGGGGGTCTGCTGCGAATTGGAGGAGACCGTCTCGCTGGTGCGGTTGGTCTGCATGTTCCCGTCGGAATCGCGCTCCCGCTTCTCATACTCGCGCACGACCGACGACGAATACCAGACGCATGCCTTGTTGGCATATTCACTCATCAAGGGTGAATCGCAGCGAATCGATCCCTTGACCTCGACCATCTCCCCCGGCAGCAGACTCGGCAGGTCTTTCACGGTCGATGTGACCACGTTTTTGATCAGATTCGTCTTCGACTGAGCGCGCCGACCGAAGAACAACAGCACCGCACCGATCGCCAGCGCGATCAGGCCGATCACCAGCATCCCTGAGCCCATGGTCTCCCCCACTCACTGACTCTTGGTCCATCCCCCGGCCCCTTCCCACGGAAGGGGAGCATCCACCGAAGGGAGAGGACCGTCCCCTATTCGCTGACTCTACCCGCGCGAAATTTCGGTCAACAATCGTGTGCGGCACATCCTACCAGAGAAAGTTCACCATAGGCTACGCATCAAGACACCGGTGAGAAGTGGTCGTATTCCATGCGCCGCGCCGTCCAGGCGGCGACGTCGGAACCGTGCAGACGACCCACGACGTGGAGCGCCATGTCGATTCCAGCCGAGACGCCGGCCGACGTAATGACGTGCCCTTCATCGACGACCCGCTGGTCGGCGAGCATCGTCACCGTCGGATACTGCTCGCGCATCCAATCGACGCTGGCCCAGTGAGTCGTCGCGCGCCGGCCGTCGAGAATGCCGCGCTCGGCCAGCAGAAACGCGCCGGTACAGACGCTGGTGGTGAGCTCAATAGCGCTGTTCTGAGCGGCGATCCAATCGAGCAGTCGTTGGTTCAGCCGCTCGCGCCTGGTCCCTTGCCCTCCAGGAACGACCAGAATGTCGAGCGCTGGGTGATCGTCGATGGTGTGATGCGGCTGCAACAGCAGATCTCCACGACAGTGGATGATTCGGTCCTCTTCCGCGATGGTGACTACCTGAAAGAGTCGCGCGTCATCGCTGGCATCATCGAGCGGACGGGTGATGGAAAAGACCTCGAACGGCCCGCAGAAATCGAGTACTTCGACGTCGTCAAAGATCAGGATGCCGACGGTACGCGGCTGTGAATCTGCCATGATGATTGCTCTCCTCCATGTCGGCTGCAGGTCAGTCCCGCTACTGGCGGAGAGTATCCATCACCCGACGCGTTCGGTCACGTGTTCGAGGAAGGCCGCGCCGCGGGGAGCCCGGCGAGTCGCTCTGCCGCCGCGGCCAGGGTTTCGGGGCGTTTGGCGAAGCAGAAGCGCGCTAGCAACGGTGCGGTGGACGGTTCGAAGTAGAAGGCGGATGGGGGAATGGCCGCGACGCCGATCTCGCTCGTCAAGTAACGGCAGAAGGATACGTCGTCCGCGAAGCCGAGGCCGCTGATGTCGGCCATCAGGTAGTAGCTGCCGCTGATCGGCAGGACGGGAAGACCGGACGACTCCAGCGCATCACGCAACTGATTGCGGAGCCCCGTGTACTTCATGGCGAGATCTCGATAGTAGCCTTGCGACTCGGCATCTTCCAACGCCACGGCCATGGCCTCCTGGAATGGTGTTGCCGTAGCGAAGGTAATGAACTGATGCGTGCCCCGGATGGCGCGGCTCAGCTCGGCCGAGGCGATCGCGTACCCGATCTTCCAGCCGGTCATCGAGAAGGTTTTGCCGGTGCTGTTCAGCGTCACGGTCCGCTCCCACATTCCGGGGAGCAGCGCGATTGGTAGGTGTACCGCGCCGTCATAGGTGATGCGGTCGTAGACCTCGTCGGTGATCACCAGTAGATCGTGCTCGATGGCGATCTGGGCGATCAGCTCCAGTTCCTCACGGCCGAACATCTTGCCGGTCGGGTTGTGTGGCGTGTTGATGACGATCGCGCGCGTTTTCGACGTCACCGCCCATCGCAGCTCGTCCGGATCGAAGGACCAATCGGGCGGTTGCAAGCGAACAGCGCGCGGGATTCCGCCCGCGAAGACGGCCTGAGCAGGATAGGCGTCGTAGAAGGGCTCGAAGAAGATGACCTCCTCGCCCGGGTCGACGAAGGCCAGCATGGCCGCCTGCATCGCCTCGGTCGCTCCGGTCGTGACCGTGATCTCGGTGTCGGGATCGATCTCACGCCCGTAGGTGCGGGCAAAGGTGGCGGCAATCGCGTTGCGCAGTCGGGGCGTGCCGTGGCTCGGCGCATACTGATTCATGTCGGCATGGATAGCGCGAGTGGCGGCCTCTTTGACCAAGTCGGGACCGGGGAAATCGGGGAACCCCTGGCCCAAGTTGATAGCACGATGCTCGAAGGCCAGCCGGCTCATCTCGGTGAAGACCGAGGTGCCGAATCCCTTCAAGCGCTGAGCTGCCGTTCGCTGCATCGCATCTACCTCCCGAGGGGGAGCATTTACGCGACGGCCACACGCACCTCGACCTCCACCGAGGTGCTGACCGGTTTTGGAATCGGCTGACCGTCCTCGGCGAGTAGTCCGAGGTGATCCACGAGTGCCTCGCGAAAACGCTCGATGACCTCCTCACGTGTGCGACCAGCTGCGACGCAGCCGGGCACGTCCGGCGAGTACGCTCCATATCCCGTCTCCGACGGTTCGATGATGACAAGGAAACGCATGGAACCCTCCTTAGCGCAGGAACCCCGGGTTGTCGATCCGGGCCTGCCGCCAGATGTTTTGCAGTGTGCCTGCTGGCAGATCTTCGTTCGGGTGTCCAGCAACCGTTACGACGCCGGGCTTGTTCGGATGCTTGAAGTGCCGGTGCGAACCCCTCTGTCGTACGAAATACCATCCATCCTCTTCTAAGATCTGAGTCACCACGCGTACTTTCGCGAACTGGCCAGTCCCCCTACTGAGGCGGACTCGTCGCTGTGCGATCTACCACACCGAGCCAGCCCGCGGTTCAACCGCCTCCCGCCCGTGCCAGCTCGGCGTGTTCCTGGCGCAGGGCATGAGCTGCCTTGACCATGTGCTCCAGAGACGGCCAAACCTCGTCGTTGCCGCGCGTCTTCAGGCCACAGTCCGGGTTGACCCAGATCTGTCCAGGCTTGAGCACTTCGCTGGCCCGCTCGAGCAGCGTCTCCATCTGGGTAACCGACGGCACGCGCTCGGAGTGGACGTCGTAGACGCCCGGACCGATCTGTCGACCATAGCTGTGATCGATGAACGCCTGCAACAGCTCCGAGCCGCTGCGGCTGTTCTCGATTGAGATGACGTCGGCATCCAGCGCCTCGATGGCTTCGATGATGTCGTTGAACTCGCTGTAGCACATATGGCTGTGGATCTGCGTGCTGGCCTCGACGCCGGACGACGACAGGCGGAACGAGCGTACCGCCCAATCGAGATACTCGTCCCAATCCTCGTGGCGCAGCGGAAGGCCTTCACGGAGGGCGGGTTCGTCAATCTGGATGATGGCGATTCCGGCCCGCTCCAAGCCGGCAACCTCGTCGCGCAGGGCCAGCGCGATCTGATTGGCCACCTGGCTGCGCGGCATGTCCTCACGCACGAAGGCCCAGTTCAGCATGGTGACTGGCCCGGTCAGCATGCCTTTGATGGGTCGATCGGTGACCGACTGGGAGAACATGGTGTTCTCAACAGTCATCGGGTACGGACGGTGCACATCGCCGTAGATGATCGGCGGTCGAACGCAGCGACTGCCGTAGGACTGCACCCACGCGTTCTCAGTCACCGCATAGCCACCAAGCTGATCGGCGAAGAACTCGACCATGTCGGTCCGTTCGAACTCACCATGCACCAGCACGTCGAGACCGATCTCCTCCTGATGGCTGATGACCTCCCGCGTTCGATCCGCGATGAAGTCGCGATAGTCCGCCTCCGACATGCTTCCTTTACGCCAGCGTGCACGTGCCGCGCGGATCTCGCGCGTCTGCGGGAAGCTGCCGATGGTCGTGGTCGGATAGGGCGGCAGATTGAGCCGGTCCTGCTGGCGCGAGATGCGCATTTCGAACGGCTGATCGCGCTGGAAGTCCTTATCGGTAAGCGCGCGCATCCGCTCCTGCGTCGGGCGATGGTGGATACGTGACGAATCGAGCGCCGATTGAAACATCGCTGCGTTCTGTTCAATCTCAGCGCGGATGGCGTCTCGCCCAGCGTTCAAACCGTGCGTCAGCGCGGCGATCTCGCTCAGGCGCTGCTCGGCAAAGGAGAGGAGCGGCTTGATCTCCTCATCCAGATCAGTTTCAAGCTCGACATCGTAGGGAAGATGGAGCAACGAGCTTGAGGACTGCACCCAGAGGTGCTCGGAGTTGGCACGATCGGCGATCTCTTCCAGCAGGTTCAACGTCTCCTCGACGTTGATGCGCCAGACGTTGCGGCCGTTGACCACACCAGCACCGAGGACCTTGTTGGTCGGGAACCCGTGCCGGTTAAGGAGCATCAGGTTTTCCGGTGTGCGCACGAAGTCGAGGCCGATACCCTCGACAGGCAACGCCGAGACGGTCTCCCAGTTGCCGTCGAGCGACTCGAAATAGGTCTGCAGCATCACCTTCGGGCGACCCGAGACTTTGGCCAGATCGGCATAGGCGGTCTTGAAGAGGGCCAGCTCCGCCGCGCTGCGGTCCTGCACCAGGGTCGGCTCGTCGATCTGCACCCACTCGGCACCGGCCTGGCCCAGTCGACTCAGCACTTCGCGATAGACCGGCAACAATTCGCTAAGGTGCTCGGGAAGCGATTTGGTGTGGTGCTTGCCGAGAAGGAGCAAGGAGACCGGTCCGAGCAGGACCGGTTTAGCCGGTCGCCCGAGCTGTGCCGTGGCCTCGGCAAATTCGTCGAAGATCTTGGTGCTGGCGAGTCGTGGCGTGCCGGCGTCGAACTCCGGCACGAGGTAGTGGTAGTTGGTGTCGAACCACTTGGTCAGCTCAAGCGCCGGAGCATTGTCGTCGCCGCGAGCCATGGCGAAATAAGTCGAGAGCGATACCGTGTCCCCGACGTCGCCATAGCGGGCGGGCACCAGACCGGTCAGACAGATGGTGTCGAGCACCTGGTCGTAGTAGCTGAAGTCGTTACAGGGGATCAGATCGATTCCGGCGTCGGCCTGCGCCTGCCAGGCTGCGCGACGAATCTCGCGCGCGGTCTCGGCCAGCTCCGCCTC
The DNA here is from genome assembly GCA_963815715.1 of uncultured Chloroflexia bacterium. Taxonomy (GTDB): domain Bacteria; phylum Chloroflexota; class Chloroflexia; order Thermomicrobiales; family Thermomicrobiaceae; genus CALAGB01. The sequence goes on from CAWFHU010000012.1 coordinate 20,957, forward strand.
ACCGATCTTACCGGACCAAAACCCTTCAACTGCCTTCTTCAGCTCACGATGCTTGCCGATGCGTGGGTACCCGAGAATTGAGCTCTTGGCCATCTATTGCTCCTCGTTGCGCCAGCTGACACGTATCTGGACGAATCTACCATTGCCTCATTACGGATGGGTATTGTTGCACGTTCTCGTCGTTGCAGCCGAATTCATTGCAGCTGAGACAGAAATCGCACGAGCCGGTTCCGACCCGTGCGAGCCGATACATCTCATACGATGACCGCGCCGCTACCTGACCCCACAACGCTCCCGGCGGACTGCTATTCCACCGAAACGCATGCCTTTTCGTCAAGATCGGACAGCCAGGTCTCTCCAAATTTGCGCAGCTGATCGATGATCGGGATCGCCGCCCGCCCCTTCTCCGTCAGGGTGTATTCCACCCGAGGCGGAATCTCATTGTACTGGCGACGACTGATGATCCCGGCCGTCTCCAGGTTGCGCAGCCGCCCGGAGAGGACGCCTGGGCTCATGCCAATCGACGATTCGAGTGCATGAAATCTGCGGCATCCACCTTCGAGGTCGCGCAGAATCAGGAGCGTCCAATGATCGCCGAAGATCCTTGCGGCTCGCGCGATGGGGCAAGCTGGCACAGTCTCGTGCGTCTCTTGTCGTGTCGGTGCCATGTCGCCGCTCCTTGGATGTGCTGTGATCACAGTATAGCAAACCAGTTGACAACCTCCGCCTGCAATAGTACCATACATGAAGTCGCTATTGAATTCGTAGTAACTCCGGAGGAAAAGTAATGGACAGCCAGACGCAGCAGAGTCAAACAACCGCCACATTGACGCGGTGGAACATCGACCCGGCACATTCCGAGGTCGGCTTCGCGGCCAAGCACATGATGATCAGCACGGTGCGCGGCCGCTTCAGCGAGATTTCGGGTTACATCGATTTCGATGAGAACGATCCCGAATCGGCCAAGATCGACGTCGAGGTCGGCGTTGCCAGCGTCGATACCCGGCAGGAGGGACGCGACAACCACCTGCGCTCGGCCGACTTCTTCGATACTGAGAACCATCCGAGCATGAAGTTCGTGAGCACGAAGGTCGAGCACCTCAAGGGAAATGAATACAAGGTAACCGGTGATCTGACGATTCGCGGCAACACCAATCCGGTTACGCTGGACGCCACCTTCGAGGGGACGCATCCAGATCCGTGGGGTGGAACCCGTGCCGGATTCGCCGCCAGCGGCAAGGTCAACCGGAACGAGTTCGGACTCACCTACAATGCCGCCATCGAGGCCGGCGGCGTCGTAATTGGACCGGAAATCAAGCTCCAGCTCGATGTCGAGGCCGTCAAGCAAGCACAATAACGTCCTGCTCCCCGGGCCGGTGGAGAAATCTGCCGGCCCGGCCCCGTTTAATCCGCTCTCACTCGATACCGAAACGCGTAGCGCCAGTTTGCGGTCTCACGCATCACGGCATCGGCCGGTTGAGCAGTCGCCATCTCCTTCGGCCAAACTTCGATCTCTACGTCACTCACAGCGGGTGATCCGCTCGCTTGCCAGCGCTTGAGGAGCGCCAGCAGGCGTTCACGCGCCCTGTCGCCGCCATAGCTGAAGAGCGTTGCCATCCCCTCCGCATCGAAGGGAGTGCTCAACAGACAGAGCGAGCCGTCTGACTCGTCAGCCAATCCAAACGCGCCGCCGCTGAAACCGGTATTTTCCACGTCAGTCGACGCCATCATCGACAGCGAGGGCTCATGCAGAGCCATGAAGAGGACGAAACCGGACCAACCCTGGCTCTCCAGACTCTCGCTGCGTGGCGACTCAGCGATGAGCTTCCGCAATAAGTCGTCGTTCGGATCGCCGCCGGTCGCAATCATCACATTCGGCTGGAGTCGTCGATACTGATCAGCCCCCGCCATCTGACCACGAATACGCATGAATCCGCACGCGATCGCCGATCGGCTGATGAGGGCTCGGTCGCGTTTCTCGAAGGCGATGCAAATCTGAAAGGTACTGACCCACAACGGCACAACGAGGATTCCGCCTGACGCAAGCTGATCGACCCAGGCCGGCGACACATCGGCCGTTCCGACCGTCAGCTCGATGCGGTCGTATGGCGCGGCTTGAGCCCAGCCTGCGCCACCGTCCGTCTCGATGACCTCGACCTGATCGTAGCCCGCGTCCGCCAAGCGAGTCTGTGCCCAGCCGGCCACTTCAGCATCGATCTCAAGCGACGTGACACGCCCCGACTCTCCGACCATTTCCTGGAGCAGCGCCGCGTTGTAGCCGGTACCGGCGCCGATCTCGAGGATGCGTAGCCCCGGTCGCAGATCAAGCTGCTTCAGCATCGCCACCATCATGCCCGGCTGTGACGACGAGCTTATGGGTACGCCCGCCTGCTCCTTGGTCATGATCGCCTGGTCGCGATAGACGTCCGTCAGGTCATGACCCGGCAGGAACGCCTCGCGCGGCACGCGTAGGAATGCGGACGCGATAGCGGCGTCTCGTTGCGAGTCGTCCAGGCGCAGGGAATCGACCAGATGACGACGTAGTTCCAGCGAGGTTGAGCTACTCACACGACGCTCCGATCGAGCCAGTTTCGAATCTTAATTTTTCCCATCTGGACGGCGAAAACGAAGGAATTGTGAAGGCGGCGCCATAGGTCCCGGGATACCTGTACTGACAGACGGGTAATGCACCTGCACCCTCGGCTTCGCAAAACTGTCCGATTGCCGGACGCTGCCAGATGGGGCCACAGCTATTCTATACATATCGAACCGAAGCTCCCGGATGGACCGGGAAGGCGGTCGAAAGAGCGGGTAGGGGATTGAGCTCCGACCCGAGAGAGAGGTTCAAATGTACTTTCTCGATTCCACCACGATGATCCAGCTGGCTCTGGAGCGACAGCGGGATCTGACCAAGGGAGTCCAGGTTAGCTCGCCACGTGAGCGCTACTCCGAGGTCGCCAAGGGAAATCGCAGATCCCTTCAGCACTCAGCTGGCGCGGCACTCGTCCGAATCGGTCGACACCTGCAGGCCTAGTCGATGGCTGGCACGAAGAACGGTGCCGACGGCCAACGACGGCCGTTGAGGCGCCAGAACCGCCAGGATGTTCCCCCAGGAGTGGCGTGATCCCAATCGATGAGGATCACGCCACTTCTCTTCTCACCAAATTCCTCGAGCCCGTTCACCGCTCCAAACACGCGCCACTTCAGCACTTGACGGCATATTTCTCACGGCACGCTATCCTTAGCACCTGACCAATCCCATGCCGTGGAGGAAGACCATGTCCGAACTGCGCATCGCGCTCTTGCAGATGGACGCCTGCGGAGACAGATCAGGACGCCAACCGCCGTAAAGGGGAGACATTCGTGCGCCGGGCGAAGGCCATGGATGCCGATATCGCGCTCTTTCCGGAGATGTGGAACGTCGGCTATGCGCCGATGGAGGGACATTCACCGAACTCAGGCGACATCTGGCGCGCGCCCACCCTCACTAACTCTCCCTCCACTGGAGGGCGAGAACCATCGGTCTGGCAACGAAGCGAAAAGCCGTTCGAGGCCGTCGATCCAGACGTGCGACGACGCTGGCAGGAGCGCGCCATCGAACGGGACAGCCCGTTCGTCGAGCATTTTCGCAGCTCTGGCGCGTGAGCTCGACATGGCCATCGCCCTGACCTATCTCGAGCGCTGGCCTGGCGCACCGCGCAACTCGATGTCCTTGATCGACCGGCACGGCGAACTGGTGATGACCTACGCGAAGGTCCACACCTGCGACTTTGACGAGCCCGAAGCCTCCACTACCCCGGGCGACGACTTCTACGTGGTGGATCTCGATACGGCATCAGGACCGGTCAAGATCGGCGCCATGATCTGCTATGACCGGGAGTTCCCCGAGAGCGCCCGCGTCCTCATGCTCAAGGGAGCCGAGATCATCTTGACGCCGAACGCCTGCGACTTGCACGCCAATCGCTTGATGCAATTTCAGACGCGGGCCATGGAGAACATGGTGGGTGTGGCGATGACCAACTACGCCGCTCCGCGCTTCAATGGCCACTCGGTCGCCTATCACCCGATCGCCTTCGGTAACGAGGGCGCACCGCGAGACATGCTGATCGTTGAGGCGGGGGAGGCGGAGGGAATCTATCTGGCGACGTTCGATCTCGAAGAATTGCGTGACTACCGCGTGCGCGAGGCCTGGGGCAACGCGTTTCGACGTCCGCATCGCTACGGCGCGATCACATCCGAAGCGGTCGAGGCGCCCTTCATTCGCGTCGATGAGGACGGAACGCCCTATCCGCGGCTCGAGCGCTGATCTCGACGATCAGGCAGTCAACGAGCCCTGCGATGAGACATTGAGATCATGACGCAACGAGCCGGATCCCGTTGATTCGCTTGCGGCCGGGTTTGAATCGCGAATGACGGGCGTTCCCTCCACGCACTGCGGAACCACGGACAGAGTACGAGTGGGGTGAAGGAATTGGGGACAATGGCTTGTATGGAGACCGACATAGAG
>CAWFHU010000013.1:0-98557 GCA_963815715.1 uncultured Chloroflexia bacterium
GGGATTGGCAGACAAACACTGGTCTCTGCGACCGACCCACATTCGCAATTGACCGCGGTGCCGTCCGTCGGTGGTGCCGAATCGATGCCTCGTTGGCTGGACGGAGGCGGGCAGGGACGCCCGCCACTACATTGCCGGAGGCATTGAGAGGTCAAGGCGTGACCCAAGAGGCAGATGGAACATCCTAGGCGGCACGGACAGCGTCCTTGAGGATGCTCTCGCGGAGTTGTGGCTTGATCGCGTCCTGGATTACGAGATCGACGTTGTGGCCAAGCAGCATGCAAAGATGTTCCTGAAGCCGAGCGACGGTGAAATACCCAACCGGATGTTCAAACTCGACCAGAATGTCGACATCGCTATCGGGACGTGCGCCGTCCCTCGCGACGGAGCCGAACAGGGCAAGCGACTTGACTCCGTAGGTATGACGGAGTTCTTCTTGGTGGCTGGCAAGGATGGCAAGTACGTCGTCTCGCCGCATCGCTCATCTCCGTTCGATGATCATCGCATAGAGTGTAGCAGCAGCCAGAAATGAAGCGGGGTTCGAGCTAGTAAGAGGCATCAAGGACAAGCCCCTATCGATGTCATCTCGCTCTCGGGGAGCTATACCGCACTATAACGGCTTCGAAAAATCCTCTAGCCGTTGAGAGAATCGAAACGATGCTCGTCCCAATCCGTCGCGCCAAAGATTCGGATGCCCCAACAGATGGAGTTGCACCTTCGCTGACTCACGCAATAGCCTCTCTGCGGTCCAGAAGTAAGGCCCCTTATAGGCTGTTTCTTCGTAGTAATTTAGGCCGACGGCGACACCATCATGGATGATGTCGTTTCTGGCGTCCGAAAACGAAACAAACCAGTGCTCCAGGTCTGTCCTAAATACCGGGTGGACGTTGCCCTGCTTGTCCTGATAACTCGCTGTCCACCGTTTTTGCTCGTCAGGTGACCACAAGAGTCCCTCAATCGTCTCCGGTCCAGGCACGGACGAATCCAATCGTTCGAACAAACCCCGCAGTCTCTTCGCCGATTTCCACGACTGGCTTGAATCTGTAAGAGCCTCGAAAGCTGTTTTCAGCATAACGATTCGGTCGTCCCATCCAATGCTTGGGGTATTTCGCCATGACTTTGACAACCAGCGTACCGCTGTCCGGACCCGACTTGGAATGGGATTTCCATCGTCGCTTTCTGCTGAAACGAAGACTCGGAAACACGCTTCAAGGAGTTCTCGGTCGATGTGTGTTATTGCAGGGCTCGGAGTCTCAAGTGAAGATTGGATGCGGGTGATACCGCCACCCAAGTCAAATACAAGATCACGGATGTTTACTAGCACTCCGCGCTGGAGGACAGTTCCACTCCCTTTGCGGACGCTCCAAACTTGGACCTCGGAGTTATCTGTCGTAGCGATATGAGCACCGTTGTAATCTCGATCTTCATCATAGAACGGATTGGAGTCGATGACCGCAAAGTCGAGGGCGAGCTGGAGCGAGTTCAGCTCGTCATCGGAAAGCATTGACCCGTCAACGCCCGCCCGAATTCTCACGACTAAGGCCGGATTGTCGTTTCGCTTGCCATTTGCAAACGCAAATTTACTAACAAGCTCCGAAGCGGCATCCTTGAACGCTGAGTCCTTCCACATGCTCTCGAAGCTGGCAAATGGACCGACACTGAAATCACCGAAATCGTGTCTTTGGCCCAGGCATAGGAACGGACAGAGAGTAATAAACATGTCCGTCATGTATTACTGGTTCCCATCTTGACAGGAGTTCTTCAGATCTACACGTAGATTCCGATCGGTATCACTTGAATGACCGGACCTGGAACTTGGGTGATAATTTGAGGAATATCGATGCCGAAGTTCTTCGCTCCCTCGAACCCTTCGACGAGAGTACGAATCATGTCCGGTGAGACGGTTCCTAAACTCGTGGCACGGAGCAGGTTGATCGATTCGCCAGGCCCGCCGACGGTTCTCACGATCTTGCCGAGCGCGGTGAATTGGCCGTCAATGATCGCCGCCGGCGATCTATCCTCAAAATAGTCAAGATCAACCGGAACTACGGCCACTGACTGGCGATCCACCATTGATGCGACCAGATCGAGAGACCCTGATTGAGTCAAACTATCCAGAAGATTCCTGAACAGATTCATCATCTTTGATGTCTCCGGATCGGTAGCGGTAGCGATGGTGGTCCGGGAATTCTTTGATCGTGGCACAGGAGCAGCAGAGTTATAGTTCTGTAACATCGCCAAAAGCTCGCCCAATCGAACGAACTGTTCTAGCGCTTCTATAAGCGGGTTCTTCCTCAGCACCGCCGAGAATTCAACGAACGTCCCTGGACAAAGTCCTTCGAAATTCGAATCATCGACCATGAATGTGAGAAGTCCATTCTCCTTAAGCACGTCGCGGAGCCTCGAAAACAGCGACGCTGGGGTAAATACTCTTTCTTCCGAGATCTCTTTGTGCTTATTACTTTCTCTTTCTCTTCGTCTCCCAGCCCTGAGCCCGACGTCAAGAAACGCGAAAGCATTGGTGACTCCGAGTTGTCCCTCAGCACTTTTTCCCTGCTGTTCGGATGAAGACTCCGAGGTTTTGATTGTCCGAAGTTGTGAGAACCCCTCTTCGACGATGGCCAATTGATCGAAGACTATTCGTTGATTCAAATAGATTGGGATGGCAAAGCGATGGCTGTCGGCTCTGGAGATGGCTCCGTCAGTGCTCACTGCGGATCCTGGCCTGAAACGGCGCAAAAGGGGTCGGAGAAAATTCCCCGACCCTGACTTTTCTTCGATAGTTGCTGGCATCTCGATGCGCTTTCTCCTCTACGAGCACCCCAGGCTGTTGCCGCAGTTGAGGCACTTGTAGCAGGAGCCGTTGCGGATGGTGATGTGGCCGCAGACGTCGCAGAAGGGGGCGTCGCCCATCATCTGCGAGAGCTGCTCGTTCAGGCCGCCGTCGAACTGCGGAAGCTCCGCCGTCTGGGCGATGGTCACGTACTCGGCCGAAACCTCCGCCTTGTCGTGCCCGTTACCGTTGCCATTGCTTCCGTTCAGGCCGTTGGAGTGGTAGCCGTTCTCCACTTTGGTGGCGATGGCCGCCGCGGCCTGCGGTGAGGGTGCCTGGGCAGTCTCCACCTCAGACTGAGAGGTCGATCGCCGGTGTGTGACTCTCCTCTGGCTCGTCGCCGCCGTCCATCTCGTCATCCACGTCGCCGTGAATCGGCTTCACCTGCACGAAGTCGGTGCGGCCGAGGTACTCGTAGCCCAGCACGCGGAAGACGTAGTCGATGATCGAGGTCGACATCTTGATGTTCGGATGCCCCTCAACCATGCCCTGCGGCTCGAAGCGCTGGAACGTGAAGGTGTCGACGAACTCCTCCAGCGGCACGCCGTACTGCAGGCCCTTGGAGATGGCGATGGCGAAGCAGTTCATCAAGCTGCGGAAGGCCGCGCCCTCTTTGTGCATGTCGATGAAGATCTCGCCGAGCGTGCCGTCCGCGTACTCGCCGGTGCGCAGATAGATCTTGTGTCCGGCCAGCCGGCCTTCCTGCGTGAAGCCGTGGCGCTTGGCGGGCATCGGACGGCGGATCGGCTTCTCGACCACCACCACACGCGTCTCGACCGGTGCCACCGGAGCTTCGGCCTTGGCTTCTTCCTTCTCCTCCTTGCTCTTGGAAGAGAGGGGCTGCGACAGCTTGGAGCCGTCACGATAGAGGGCCATGGCCTTCAAACCCAGCCGCCAGGAGGTCATGTAGGCCTCCTTGATGTCGTCGACCGTCACCTCATTCGGCATGTTGATCGTCTTGGAGCTCGCACCCGAAAGGAACGGCTGCACCGCGGCCATCATGCGGATGTGGCCGGAGTGGTGGATGAAGCGCTGGCCGTGCTTGCCGCCGCGATTGGCGCAGTCGAAGACCGGCAGGTGCTCCGCCTTGAGATGCGGCGCGCCCTCGATGGTCTGCATGCCGCAGACTACGTCGTTGGCCTCGTCGATCTGCTGTTGGCTGAATCCAATCGTCCGGAGCAGGCGGAAGTCGGGCTTCTGCCACTGCTCTTTCGTGATGCCCAGGCGCTCCATGGCTTCCTCGCCCAGCGTCCAGGCGTTGAAGGCGAAGGAGAGCTCGAAGACGGTCGGCAGCACCTTCTCGATGCGATCGACGTCGGCGTCGGTCAGACCGCGCTCCTTGAGAGATTCGCGGTTGACGTGCGGCGCACCGGCAAGCGAGAGCGTGCCGAGGACGTAGCGCAAGATGTCGTCGATCTGCGCCTGCTCGTAACCGAGCGCCTTGAGGGCGGGCGCGATCGCCTGGTTGGCGATCTTGAAGTAGCCGCCGCCCGAGAGTTTCTTGAACTTCACCAGTGCGAAGTCGGGCTCGACGCCGGTCGTGTCGCAGTCCATCAGCAGTCCGATGGTGCCAGTCGGCGCCAACAGGGTCGCCTGCGCGTTGCGGTAGCCATGCTGTTCGCCTAGCTCGAGCGCGCGATCCCAGGCGGATCGGGCAGACTGCAGCATGTCCTGCGGGCAGAACTCGGGATCGATCGGCACCGGGGTGACCGAGAGGGTCTCGTACTCGCCCTCCTGCGCGTTGTAGGCGGCACGGCGATGATTGCGGATGACCCGCAGCATGGCGTCTCGGTTCAACGGATAGGACGGGAACGGCCCAAGCTCGGCGGCCATCTCGGCCGACGCGGCGTAGGACTCGCCGGTCAGAATGGCCGTGACCGCACCGGCGACCGCGCGCGCCGTGTCTGAGTCGTACGGCAGGCCCATGCGCATCAGCAGCGAGCCGAGGTTGGCATAGCCGAGTCCGAGCGTGCGGAATTCGTAGCTCAGCCGGGCGATCTCGTCGCTCGGGAACTGCGCCATGAGGACGCTGATCTCCAGCACGAAGGTCCAGAGGCGAATGGCGTGCTTGTAGGCTTCCAGGTCGAACGTCTGGGTCTCGCCGTCGTAGAAGGTCATCAAGTTGAGCGAGGCCAGGTTGCAGGCGGTGTTGTCCAGGAACATGTACTCGGAGCACGGGTTCGACGCGTTGATGCGGCCCGACGCGGGCGACGTGTGCCAGTCGTTGATGGTCGTGTCGTACTGGATGCCGGGATCGGCGCACTGCCAGGCGGCATCGGCGATCTTGTCCCACAGGTCGCGCGCCCGCACGGTGCGGATGACGCGGCCGTCGGTTCGCCAGCGCAGCTCCCACTCTTCGTCGTTCTGGACAGCCTTGATGAAGTCGTCGGTGATGCGCACCGAGTTGTTCGAGTTCTGACCCGAGACGGTGGCGTAGGCTTCGCCGTTGAAGTCGCTGGAATAGCCAGCGGCGATCAGGGCGGCGACCTTCTGCTCCTCTTCGGCCTTCCACATGACGAACTTCTCGATATCGGGATGGTCGACGTCGATCACCACCATCTTGGCGGCGCGTCGCGTCGTGCCACCACTCTTGATGGCGCCGGCCGCGCGGTCGAAGATCTTGAGGAAGCTCATCAAGCCAGATGACGTGCCGCCGCCCGAAAGGGGCTCACCCTCGGCCCGGATCATCGAGAAGTTGGTGCCGGAGCCCGAGCCATATTTGAAGACGCGGGCCTCACGCGTCACCAGGTCGAAGATGCCGCCCTCGTTAATAAGGTCGTCGTTAACGGACTGAATGAAGCAGGCATGCGGGGTGGGACGGCTGTAGGCGTCGGTCGATCGGACCACTTCACCGGTGGCGGGGTCGAGGTAGGCATGCCCCTGGGCCGGACCGCTGATGCCGTAAGCCCAGTGCAGACCGGTGTTGAACCACTGCGGCGAGTTCGGCGCGGCCATCTGGTGGACGAGCATGTACTTCAGCTCATCTTCGAAGATCGAGGCGTCGTTGCTGGAGGCGAAGTAGCCGTTCTGCTCGCCCCAGAAGCGCCAGGTGCCGGCCAGGCGGTTGATGACCTGCTTGGCGCTCCGCTCGGCGCCGAGGACCGGTTTGCCGCTCTCATCCAGCAGCGGCTCACCTGCCTCGTCATACTGGGGCACACCCGCCTTGCGGAAGTACTTCGAGACCATGATGTCGGTCGCCACCTGCGACCAGGAAGCCGGGATCTCGGCGTCCTTCATTTCGAAGACCACCGATCCGTCCGGATTAGTAATCCTCGAAGTGCGACTGGCCCAGGCAATCGTGTCGAACGGGTCCTGTCCCTGTTGGGTGAAGTGGCGTTGAACGCGGAGCCCCTTCCCCTTTCGATTCTTCACTCGTGCCGGTGCCTGCTTCCGCGTTTCGCGCTCCTCCATGCGGCCCCTTCAATCGATACTACAACCTACCGGTCTGCCCAACTTCGCCGTACCAAGCGGGCGCCGTCCATCCCATTAACGAGCGCCAATGTTTCCGGCGAAGATTTAACGATTCGCTAACGCATCCTGCGTTCCCAGGTGAGACAATGAGCCCAAATCACGAATGCACTGCTGTTGCCGGCGTGCGTGAAGCGCCTTGTCGGCAATCGTCCTGCATTGTGCTGAGCGCGGCTCGCGGCGGAAGGACTTCCTCAGCAAGATCTAGTGCTGAACGCCATGTGAACCGCAACATCTAGTGTAGCAGCCTTGTGTCTCACTGTCCAGATCTTGCCTCATAGTCACGATTTGCCCGAACATCCGATCTGTACGTACGGCCTAATCCGAGTCTAATTCGCCACTTCTGAGTTGACAAGCCCCCTCGACCACCAATCGACCTGTGCATTTCAGTCAGTTTTTGGGCTCTTCACCCTCCCAAACCACCACAATATGTAGTGTTGCCTCGGCTTCGGACCCCAATCGCCACTGAGCACATCACACGTCGTTAATAATCGGAATTGAACGAGTGGATCCGCACATATGTACTGAAGTGGCTCTCGACCCAGCACCACATGCCGCTATGGTGGGACGTGGGTGACGGTCACCCTGTGCACGTGACTCGAGAAAGGGCCCTCGAAAATGCCGGAGCGTTTCAGTGGTGCCAGTGACTTCGATTTCCTGCACGGCACCTGGAGTGTGGTCAATGAGCGCTTGAGGTCACGACTGACGACCGGCAACGAATGGGAGCGGTTCGAGGCCGTCGGTCGTTGCGAGCCGATCCTGAACGGACTCGGTAACGCCGATCTGATGCGGACCGACTGGTTTGGCGGCTTCGAAGGGTATTCGCTTCGTCTCTTCGATCGTGAGACCGGTAAATGGAGCATCTATTGGGCCGACACGAACGGCGCTCGACTCTTTCCGCCGCTCGTCGGAGCGTTCGTGGATGGCGTCGGCGAGTTCTACGGCCGGGACAGGGAAGGCGATCAGGACGTGCTGATGCGTTTCCGTTGGAGCCATGAAGACGCCGACAGCGCACGCTGGGAGCAGGCCTTTTCTACCGATGAAGGTGCGCGTTGGGAGACGAACTGGATCATGACGTTCACGCGAACTGGTTCTGCCTAAGAGGAGATGCTCGTGGCGACTAACCCCGCAACGATTTCACTGACAGACTTCGGCAATCTGGGAGCGCCCTATGAACACGAGTGGCGTGAGGCGGAGCCGCGCGATCCGTTGGTGCTGCCATCCGCTGTTTTCAAGTGGTATCACGTGCGGCGTGTCAGTGAGACCGTGCCGGACGACATGGATCACGAAGGGCGTGCACTCATTGCCGATGCGGTCGCGGCTGGACGCTGGACTCCCGAATATGGCCTGAACATCGCGCTCGTCCATCTCAGCACGACCCACGCCTTCGTCATCGCTGGTGTCTGGCGCGGTCGCAATGAGCTGTGGCTGCGACACTACATCAAAGATCTGTCGACTTCAGAGCCGTTCTCCCGCATCGATACTAGCGGCGAGGATGTGCCCGGCGCCTGCGTCTGGGAGATGGGCGTCCTGTGCCACGAGCGCATGGCGTGGCACCGCTTTCTCTTCTCCGATCGAGCCGACGCCGACAAGCAGACCTGGCTGGCCGACGTCTATCGCGGCCGGGTGTGATTGAGCCATGTCATCGCGGACGCAGCCGACTGGGTTCGAAAGACCGATTTCGGGAGGGCGTCACGCCCTCCCGATATCAACGGTTGTCTCCGAGAGGTGAATTCTCGTCTACTGATGGATCCAGACCGTGGTGCCAACCGGTGCCCAGCCATAGATCCACTCGGCGGCCGGAGTCGGCAGGTTGACGCAGCCGTGGCTCATCGGCGTGCCGAAGTTGTAATGCCAGTAAGTGCCATGCAGGCCATAGGCTTCGTAGAAGTACATCGTGTAGGGCACATCCGGCAGGTAGTAATAGTCGGGTGAGCCTGGCGTCCCTCCGGTCATGTCGTCAGCGATGTATTTGGCGTAGATGTGGAACGTGCCGGTCGGCGTCGGATGCAGATACGTTCCGGTCGACACAGCCGTGCTGAAGATGACCTGGTCATACTGCCACGCCCAAAGATGCTGCTGCGACAGATCGACTTCGATCCATTTGGCTTCCGTCACCGGAGACCCAGCTGGGGCGGTGCGTGCTTCGGGCTGGTATGCTGTCCGGTACCGCGATGTACCAGAGGGACGGATCGTACTCAGGAACTGCCTTGTCCTGCGTGATTCGCGAGCGATCGACATTGTCCGCGGTCGCGGCGTTGGTCCCGAGCAGTCCGAGCAGTACCTGGTATTGCGGCGGGTTGTTGGGGTGGTATTCGAAGCGGGCTCGCTCGAAATACTGAACGGTGTAGCCACCCTCGCTAAACTCCTGGCTGATGGGATAACCGAAAGATGCGCAGCCCGCCGTGCGCTTGCCAGTACGTTCGGAAGCCGAAGGCGAGTGTGTGTCCCGTCTGTGGGAAGAACGTGGTGCTCGCGTCGCTCGCGCCACTGATCGGCTTGAAGGCTGCTTCATTCGTGCGAGACGCCGTCTGCTCGGCGCCCAATCGCTCGAGCTGTACCTTCCAACCTGCGGGTGCGTCGCCGTGATACTCGAAGACCGCGCGCTCGAAATACTGCGTCGTGAGACCGTTGTGGTTGAGCTCCTCGGTGATGGGATAGCCAAACTGCATCAAGTCCGCCGTTGGCGCGCCAGTACTCGAGGAAGCCATAGCTCAGATAGTGGCCGGTCTGCGTAGAAGTAGACGCGGTTCGGCCGGAGCGATGCGGCCGACACGGGCGACGACCCCAGTCCGGTGATGGCGAGCAGCAATGCGAGCGTCGCCGCTACAAGGAGGCGTACGACAAACGATCTCCTGGCTCTTGAAGCCTGTGCCGCCTGGTCGATGTTGAACATGTGTGCACCCCTCCTCATCTATTTAGTGAGACGCGTCCCACACCTGACGGCCGAGCAGGCCGCCCAGGACCGACCAGGGATCCGGGTTCTCGGGGTGATACTCCAGGCGTTGGCGTTCGAAGTACTGGACCGTGTAGCCGTTCTCGACGAACTCCTCGCTGATGGGGTAGCCCAGAATCGCGAGTCCGCCATGCGCCTGCCAGAAGTCGCGGAAACCGAAGCAGAGCCGGTGGCCGGTCGCGGCGAAGTAGGTGCAGCTGGTGTCGCTGCTGGCTGATACGGGTCGGAATGGTGACGTGTGGGTCAGCCTGTTCTGCGATGCCACGGTCACCCCGAGCAGTCCAAGCTCGACGTCATAGCGTTCGGGCCAGGCACCGGGATGCCACTCGAAGCGTGCGCGCTCGAAATACTGAACCGTATAGGTCTTGCCGTCGGACGGATTGACTTCTTGAATCTCAGAGCTGATTGGATAGCCGAACGTCGCCAGGCCGCCAAAGTTCTGCCAATAGCGCAGGAATCCGCCTCCAACCGAGAAGCCGGTTTCCGGGAAATAGCGAACGTCCGGCAGAGTTCCAGGCAGCTCGCCGGTGTAGACCGCATTGAAGTAGCTCCAGGCCGCCGCCGACACCTGATAGGCGTGGGTATAGGACGATTGCCAGCTCGCGTCGTAGCTGCCGAGATAGGTGATGACGTAGGCGTAGGTGGTGCCGTCGCGCTCGAATTCCGCGATGCCGCCGTCATTCCAGGTGTTTTCCGGATCGTAGAGCTGGCCGAACTTGTGATACAGCGTGACGTCGGGTGGCAACGGGCCGCCAAGCGACTGATTCACCCAGTCGGGCGCCAGGGACATGCTCCAGAGGACGTAGTTGGTCGCCCAGGGCGAGAGCGCCTCGCCGCGATAAAGCTTGGAGAGGAGCAGATTGAGGTCGTCACTGGTGAGCAGATTCTCGTCGCCGTACCCATACGACTCCCAGTAATAGCCGGGAGGATGGGCGATGACCGAGTGCGTCATGCCGAGCGACTGCATCAGCTCGTTGACGCGGTTGATGCCCACGCCGATATCACCATCGCCGGCGTAGCGAAGCAGCTCCCGTGCGGGTGCCGTATTGCTGGGCCCCATGGCCGAGAGGACGTATGGCTCGACCTCCGCCGCGCTGTAGCGACCAATCTCGATGTCGTGCGCCACGACCATCATGATCGGGATCTTGATGGTGCAGGCCGCCAGCTGAGGATGAGCGCCGTTGATCGAGATAGTTTTTCCGGTTTGAAGATCGGTAACGCTGACCGCGTTTTGCCCATCCCATCCCGCGATGAGTGCCGCGAGCTGAGCGCGGAGTCCGTCCCATGTCGAGATAGCCGCAAACGACGCATCCGATCCGAATGTCGAGGGGGAGGGGATGGCATCGGTTGCAGCGGATGCACTGGTCGCGCACGCAGCGGTTAACTGCGCTTGAGATGGCGGACTCGCGGAGGTGCTCAATGAGCCACTCACGCATAGAGCCAGCACCAGCAGCGCGGCCATCAATCCGCGTCGCATGTGTTCACCCTCCTCCCGGCAGCCGATGTGGCGGCCAGAGCTTCCCTCTCTCCATCGGTAATTTTCGATCATTGTCCGTATCGTGGTCGTTACGCCGACGCAGCGGAAATTACAGACGAATATCAGTTGGCGACGGCCACGAAGGCGGGGCGTGGTTGATTCAGGTTGCGGACCAGGAGCGGGTTTGGGTTAGAATGAGCCCAATGGCCACATCAAGCGAATGCGATGCATGCAACGAGGCTGGAACGGCACGACAAACGTCGTGTTCCGTGACCGGTTTCTTCGTTGGCCCCTGCGGGAAACGTCGCGACTGGGATCCGGCTCCCGGTCGCGAAAGTGACGAAGGTCATATGCACGATCCCGATCGCATCCCGTATCACTTTGGTGGATACGTACATGCGTTGACGCGCGTTGAGAAGTATCTGGGCTAGAGCGGTCTCAAGCGCTGGTCAGTCGTGAGAGGAGGCTTAAGTGGCGGTGACGTTGAATGACAAGGCCACCACCATGACGCGAGCGGGTCTCAAGGAAAGCGGGCTGGACGATGATGTCATCGATCGGCTGGAACGCTTGAGCGAGAAGTATCCGTTCGCCGAGTTCCTCGACTCAGAGGCTGAGTGGCAGCGCCTCGTCTTTCTCAAGTGGCTGCGCGACAGTGGTCGCTTCGAAGGCTAGCCGCGACTGAGTCCTGATGCGCGCGCGAGCGTGTCGCTCACGTTGCGTCTCTCGACTATGGGCGAGCCAGGGCATCGTCAAGGAGCGCCGCCAGACGGGCGACGGCCTCGTCAATCCAGGCGCCCTCGCGGTTGGCGTGCACGACGAGCCACAATCGCGTCGGCTCCGGCACGAAGGTGACCTCGAGCGTCCCGCGCTCGTTGCCCCGCTTGAGATGCCAATGCAGGCTTCCCGGGTGACCGGCCAGCGAGCTTTGTAGCCTGACGCGGAGCCCCATTTGCTCACAGGCCTCCGCGAGCGCACATTTTATTGATTCAACGCAGACACCGGTTGGCAGCGATATCTCGATCTCTCGCACGATCAATCCCTCACACACGCGTCAATCTACACCGGCGTGAATCGAGAGAGCGACATGTCCAGCTCGATCATTCGTCCGTTTATGGTCCTCCGCCGGTAGAGGCGATGACCTGCCCGGTGATCCAGCGTGCATCGTCGCCACACAGCCAGGCGATGAGACGTGCCGCATCGTCCGGCTCACCCCAGCGCCCCATCGGCTCGAAGTCGATCACCTGCTCGCGCAAGGCGTCGTCGGCATAGCCGGTGTCGGTCGCGCCAGGATCGACCGTGTTGACGGTGATGTGGCGCGGAGCGAGATGGGCCGAGAGGCTCTGGGTGAGCTGGTGAAGCGCACCCTTGGAGGCGATGTAAGCCAGTTCTCCGGGCATTGGACCGCGATGCTGTCCCGACGTCATCATGATCACTCGTCCACCGGGTCGCTCGTCATCGTGACGTGCCGCCCACTCCTTGATCAGCAGTAAAGTGCCGCGCACGTTTACCTGCAGGTGGGCGTCAATCTCCTCGGCGGTCAGTTCTTCGAGCGCTCCCATCGTGCTGTAAGCGTGGTTGGCGATCAAGATGTCGACGTGGCTGAACGCCTCGAAGGCCGCACGCACCACCTGCTCGGGTGCCACGGGGTCTTGAAAGTCGGCTGCCACGTGTTCGATCCGACGACCGGACTCTCGCAGTTCGGCCAGGATGGACTCGATGCCCTCGGCGTCGGCGCCCCAGGGCTGCGTCGCGTCGAACGGCATCCAGGACTGGATGAAGACGTCCGCGCCCTGTTGAGCCAGCCGCTGCGCGATGGCGAAGCCGATCCCGATGCGTCTGCTCACGCCGGTGACGAGGGCGACGCGTCCACTCAATGGTCCTGGCGTCGCATGAGTCAGCGGTGTTGTCATTGGATAAATCCCCCGAAACGCGTTGGCGACCGACCGCTACCGTCAGCATAACGAATCGGCCGCCTGGGTGCTCAGAGGATCGGCCTGAGGCTAACGAGTTGGCGACACTCGTGACTCCGCGTCGTTAGCCCGCCCTTCACGGCCGAACGCGGTTCGTCCACGCATTGCCAGCTGGAAGCTAGCTCCCAGGACCAACAGTGCCACCAGGGGATGGAAGGCTTCGATCCAGGGCTTCTTCGACTCGATCAGCGCGATCTGTAGGATCATGAGGAGGAAGAGTCCGGCGGACGCTCCGACGCACGCACGGTCGAGACGACCAATCAGGCTCAGAATCAGCAGCAGTAACGCGCTCAGGGCGATGAGATAGCCGTTGGTCTTGTGGGCGTCGTACGGCTCGGCACCGAAGAGACCGAGACCCGCCAGGAAGAATTGGAGAATCACCGCTACGAGCGTGAGGATCGAAAGTCCGGCGTGTATCTTTGCGACGACGTTGCTCATGAAGCTGCTCCAATCAGTACGGTCTGAATCGCGCCCATCTAAAGAGACACCTCAATCCCAAGATTTGTGACATGTCACCGCGGAGAACGTCATGACAGGTAAGGACCAGCCAGACACGACGTGTTCATTTCCCAGAGCCTAAGCTCTCCCCTTACAGGAGAGTCAAGGTGGGGTGCACATCGACGCGGTGTTATCAGTAAAGGATCGACATGGACGCCAACCAGCTGTTGCGCAAGATCATCGATTGGGCCGAGCAGGAGGAGCAGGTCATTGGACTGATCATGACTGGCGCGCAGACGCAGCAGGGAGGTGCCAACGACGGCCTCTCTGACCGAGACCTCGAGCTGATCTTCACAAACTTCGAACCCTTCGCGAACGACGACGCCTGGCTGCGTCAGTTTGCGCCCGTCTGGGTCTACCAGCCCCTCTTTCAGGATCAGGACTACCCGACGCGCCTCGTCTTCTACGAGGACGGCAACAAGATCGATTTCACGCTGGCGGATTCAAGGCGCCTGCTCGACATGATCGAACGTGGCAAGCTCGACGAATTGTACGAGCGGGGCTATCAGGTGCTGATCGACAAGACCGGTTTGACGCGCGATTTGCCCAAGCCGAGCGGTGGATTCCCGATCGTACCGCTACCGGAGCAGGCGGAGTTTCAGACCATCGTCGAGGAGTTCTGGTTCGAGGCGGCACACATCCCGAAGTACCTGCTGCGAGACGAGCTGTGGGTGGTGAAGTTCCGAGACTGGACCATGAAGTGCGATCTGCTCAAGCTGCTGGAGTGGCATGCGGTCGCCACCAGCGACGAGCCAGTCGACGTGCGCTACATCGGGACACATGCCAACCAATGGGTCGATGAAGAGACGTGGGTCGAACTGCAGGGAGTCTTTGCGCATTTCGATGCGGCTGACAGCTGGCGGGCACTGCTGGGCAGCATGAAGCTGGTGCGCCGTCTTGGGCAGGAGATCCAGCATCACGGCGATCTGGTCTATCCGCAGGCGGTCGACGACCACATCAGCGGCTATATCCTGAGCTTTTCCGAGGGGAGTTGGGGTGAATTGGGGGATTGTTCGACCGATTATGCTTCGGACCAACCATGTCCGTCGTGGCCGATCTATCCTGGGCGCCATGAATGTCGCCCCTACGACGATTCTTCACCCTGTTTCCCGTAGGGGCGCCATGAATTGTCATCGAAAGATAGAGTCGGCGGCCACATCGAAAGGTGGAGGTGCCATGCGCCGTGGGGACGACGAGGGATCGGGGTCGATCCCGTCCCAGATCCACGCTTCGGTGAGCCAGGGCAGCCCCCGTTCGGCGATCGCCTCGCCGCGTTTGTCTCGAATGACCGCCACCATTCGCTCCGCATCGAAGGTTACGACCACGACGCGATCCGCCCACGCCTGCCCGACGCGAACCGGCCGGTCCCAGAGACTTAGCTTGCCCTGCCGATCAACACTCCGCTTCACCCGCACGGTCGCCAGCCCGGCCCAGACCCGCGCGAGCTGAAAGCCCGCCCGTCCCGTATAGGCCATCCCGGCCGGCCCCGATCCTTTGCCTTCGTTCCACACCGCTTGGAGGGCCGACAGTCCGTCCGCCTCGCCCTGCCAACTCCGCTCAATCGCCCCATTGAAGCGTTCCACGGCCCCATTCCGATAGGGTTTCCCCGGCGGCAGCAGCCGATGCACGATGCCCCCTCCCCACAGCCAGAGGGTCAACCGTCCGGGGACCGCCACGTTGGTCCCCCCTTCCGCCCCGATGAAGCAGGGCCCGCGATCGGTCTGCAGCACCGCCGGTTGTTCGCCACGCCGCGCCATCAACTGGGCCAACCGGGGCAGGACCTCCGCCATCCGTTCCCCGGCCGTCGGCTCGGCCAGCAAGCACGCGCCCGCCCGTGGTCCTTGCACCACCGTCAGATACGAGACCCCCCTTTTTGCTTGAAGTCCGCTTGCCAAACGGGACCGGACGCCGCGGCCGGGGTGGCCCAGCCGAGGGGCTTGGCGGTGGTGGGACGCAACGACGGAAAGCCGTGGTGGCGCAACCAATGCCGAATCGTGACCTCCGAGGGGATCACCGCCGACTGCTCCCGGCGCAACTGCCGCTGGATGAGCCGCGGACCCCAGCCTGGATGGGCTTCCCGCAGGGCGACGATCCGCGCCTGAATCGCCGGTGGTGTGGTCAAGGGATGTGGGGTCGTGGGGCGCCGACTCTTGTAGACCAAGGCCGCCGGCCCACTCCGGCGCGCAGCGCGCACCCACCGCCCCACCGTCCAGACACTGCACCCGATCGCCGCGGCAATCGCCGCGTACGTCCAGCCCTGGTCGGCCAATGCCACCATCCGCTGCCGCTCGGCCACCTCCGTTTCACTCCGCGTCGGCTTGTGTTCGAGGGACTCCATGCGGGACTCCTTCCCACTCATCCCCCTCCTGGCACATCTCCCTTTCGCCTTCCCTTGGCGCCTCTATCTTCGCATGACAATTCATGGCGCCCAATGGTTGGAAACCAAATCCGACGCAATTGCTATGGACGCGAATGACGCCCAGATCTACTCTCGCGTGCGCGTGCCGGGGCTGACGAACTGGGGCAGGCGCTTGCCGTTGGCCGAGGATTCGATCAGGTCATTGAGCCGTTTCACCCGCGTCTTCTCCTGTTTGGCGCTCATGATCCAATGCCGCGCCGTGCGCTGATAGGAGTGGGTCTGTGTCGAAAAGAAGCTCCAGGCCGCATCGTTGGCTTGCAGCATCTCCTTGAATTCGTCGGAAAAATCGGTCGGATCCATCTCGTAGGTGTAGATCTTCTCCCGGTCGGGCCGGCGATTGTTGAACACCGCTAAACCGGACGAATGCATCATCCCCATCTCGATCAACTCGCCGATGCGTTTGATGTTGACCTGGCTCCAGATGCTGTTGGGTTTGCGTGGCGTGAAGCGGATGGCGTAGCTGATGTCGCCTAAACTCCTGACGCGCCCGTCGATCCAACCAAAGCAGAGCGCCTGATCGACTGCCTCACCATGCACGATGCCGGTGCGGCCGGACTTCTTCTTGTACATCCCGACCCACAGCTCGGACTCCTGTTGGTGGTGTTCCAGCAGCCACTCTCGGAACTCCTCCTGATCGCTAAAGAAGGTCGCGTCGACGGGCGGACTCATCTACGTCCTTGTCCTTTCGGCGAATTCGTCGATGTGGCGGAACATGCGGTCGATGACGTCGTTATCGGTATAGGGATTCAGCAGGATAACACGCAGCCAACGGCTACCGCGATAGAGCGGGAGCGAGACGAAGATCTGCTCCTCCCGCAGCAATGACTGCTGCAGCTCGCTGGTCCACTCGTCCCATTGCTCGGTGGGCAGCCAATCTGGACAGCCCCGCAGGCAGACGATGTTGGTCTCGGGTTGGCTGGCCAGTTCCAGGAAGGGGCGCTGTTTGGCTTCGTGCGCGACACGCGCCGCCAGCGCATAGCCATGATCGATAAGCTCGCCGAAGCCGCGACGGCCGACGTGCTGCAGTGCCAGCCACAGCTTGAGGACGTCCGCGTGCCTGGTTCCCTGCACGCCGATCTCTCCCAGGTTGATGAAGTCGTCGGCCGCCCGCGTATAGGAGGCAGTGATACGGAAGGCGCGATCCAGCAACGAATAGTCGCGGAAGAGAGCCATGGCGCAGGTCTTGGTGACGTAGAGCCACTTCTGCGGGTTGAAGGTGATCGAATCGGCCCACTCGATGCCGTCCAGGCGGTGCCGTTCTTTGTCCGAGAAAATGGCCGCTCCGCCATAGGCGGCATCCACGTGGAACCAGACCCCAGCCGCCTGAGCGATCTGGGCGATCTCCGGCAGCGGATCGATGTTGCCGGTGGTGGTGGTGCCGACGGTAGCCACGACCGCGAAGGGCGCCTGACCCGCTTCACGCGCTTCACGAATCGACTGACGCAGCTTGCTGGGGATCATGCGAGAGTCGGCGTCCGATTCGACCGGAATGACGGCGTCCGTCCCCAGACCGAGGATCATGGCGGCCTTCTGCAACGACATGTGCGCCACGTCCGACGCGAATATGACCGGCTGCCGGTCGAGACCGACGATGCCCTGCTCGCGTGAGTCGAACGCCAGGTTACGGGCAACCGTCAGCGCTTCCAGATTGGCGATGCCGCCCGCGCCGGTCAGCACGCCGCCCGACTGCGGGCCAAGTCCGAAGAGCAAACCGAACTGCTGCAGCAACCTGCGCTCTAGGCGAGAGAAGGCGGGCGACATCTCCAGCGTGAACATGTTGTTGTTCAGTGAGGCAGTGACCATCTCCCCCAGCGTCGACATGATCGTCGGCATCGAGTCCATGTGGCCGATGTAGCCGGGGTTGGCGGTGTTCATGGAGCCGCGCACCAGCTGATCGAGTCCGACCAGGATGCGCTCGAGCTCGACCGGCTCTTCAGGTATCTCGATCGGCTCCGGCAGCCGGCTCTCGGCCGGCATTGGCGTCTGCTGCGCGGCGTCGCAGTGGAAATCGAGGAGCTGCGAGACGACGCGGTCGACCAGGATCTCGACCTCAGCGCGGTTTCGTCCGGTCGGCTCGATGAAGGCCGCGCTGGGCCGGATGCGGTCCGATTTGGTCACGCGGATGCTCCCTCCAGCTTTTCGAGCACGGCCCAGATGGTCAGTGTGCGACGCTCCTCGGAATTGCGCCACATATTGGCGATGGCCTCGTCGCACTGCTCCGGCATGGTGAAGGCAGTCATGGGAGGCAACGGCGGCTTGCCCGGACTGCTGCCGATGCGCGCCTTGACCCAGGACTGGATCAGTTCGCTGGCGTCCAGCCAGTGGACCATCTCAAAGCCGGCCCTGGTTAGCTCGGCTTGAGCGTCGTCGCTGCTGAGCAAGAAGCTCTCGGCGGGATCGACGGCCCAGGGAGTCGGGTAACGCACCGGCTCGACCGGACTACTGGTCACCTCCTGCAACGCCAGTCGCCCGCCCGGCCGCAGCACGCGGAAGAGCTCCGCTGCCAGCAGCTCCCGATCGGCGATGTTCATCGCCGCGTTCTGCAGCAGGATGGCATCAACGCTGGCGTCTCGCAAGGGGAGAGCGAGGGCATCGCCACAGAGGAAGCGGACCGAGTTGCTCGCGTCGATCATGCTGGTGAGCTTCGCGCCCGCCTTGCAAAAATCGATTGAGCGGTCGAGGACCGTGACCCGGACGCCGAATTCGCGCGCCAGGGTTCGTGCCGGTCCTCCTACGGCGCCACCCACGTCCAGCACGTGCGAACCAGTGGGGATCTCGGCCAGCCCCATCAGCTTGCGTGTGGCCCATGTGCCGCCGTTGTGGAATTGATCGAGCGGCGCTAAATCATGCTCGGTCAAATTGTTGAGGTCTTTTCCGGCCTCTTCGAGCGTGGCCAGGATGCGCTCGGTCAGCGATGCGGACGATCGTTCGCTCACGAAGTCCTGTTCTCCTTCAACGTCTCTCCAGACCCTTCCCCGCATCAGGATAGACGACCGACCGGTCAGGCGAAAGGCGCACGGGGTCTCGTCTATTCAGCTGAGCGTAGTATGTGTTACGATATAGCGCGATACGGAATATGGTCGCACTGGTCACGTCATTCGCTGGAGCAGTTGAGGGGTTGGAGTCGCGTGGATCTGAAGACGAGTCAGCCAAATCCGCCGCAACGATCAGGTGCCACGTCTGCGGCGTTGGAGATGCTCGACGTCTACAAGGAGCTGCGGCTGGGGCGAGAGTCAGTCGCCATCCTCAACGGCATCTCGCTGCGCATCGACCATGGCGCGTTCGTGGCCATCGTCGGACCATCCGGTTCGGGCAAATCGACCTTGCTCGGCATCGCCGCCGGGCTCGATCGCCCCACGCGGGGTCAGGTGGTGATCGACGGCATCGACGTCAGCAACATGAACGAATCGCGACTCACTCGAGTGCGCAACCAGAAGATCGGCATGGTCTTCCAGTCCTTCAACCTGATTCCGACCCTCACCGCGCGCGAGAACGTGGAAGCGCCTCTCTACGTGGGCAAGCACGACGACGATCCTGGGTCGCGTGCTACCGAGCTGCTGAACCTCGTGGGATTGGGCGACCGGCTCAACAACCGCCCCCATCAGCTCTCCGGCGGCGAGCAGCAGCGTGTCGCCGTCGCCCGGGCGCTCGCCGCGCACCCGGCGCTCGTCTTCATGGATGAGCCGACCGGCAATCTGGATCGCGCGAACGGAGAGAGGGTGCTGGACCTCATCCGCGAGCTGCGCCGATCCACCGGCACAACGTTCATCGTGGCGACACACGATCCGGACGTGGCCTCGGCCGCCGATCGCTCCATCAACATTGTCGACGGTCGCGTGGTGGAGGACGTCTGAGGTGAAGGCGAACATGTACCTGCGCTACGCCACACGGTCGCTCAAACGGGGCGGTCAGCACTCGATCTTCGCCATCCTCTGCATCGCTATCGGCGTGCTGGTCATCGTCGCGCTGCAGCTCGTTGGCGTCATGATCGACGACTCCCTGAGCGGAGACATCCAAGCCATGAATGGGGGCGACATTGCGGTGCACAGCGAGAGCCACGACCTGGTGAAATCCCAGTTCGCTCTCTTCGACCAGCTCAAGTCGGACGGGTCGATCACCGCCTGGACGGCTGAAGTCAGCGACGATGCCACGGCCACGACCGAAACCGGCGCTCACCGCTTCGCCGTCGACGTGGTCGACCCAGCGGTCTTCCCGCTGGGAGGAACCTTGACCGTCCTGGAGCCATCCGGCCAATCGCTCGCGGATCTTCTGACCGGCAACAATGTGGTGATGTGCGACCAACTGCTCCACTCACTCGGGCTGCACGTGGGAGATACCTTCTCGCTCGAGACCGAAGTCGGGCCGGAGTGGTGAGGTGCGTATCGCCGGGGTGATCGCCACCAGCGGCGTCTTGACCGGCAGCCCAGACCTCCTGATCGGCCAGCAAACGTATGACCAGCTGGCGAACCTCTCGGGCTCGCCCGACGATTACACCTGGGTATGGGTCGACGTGCCGGGCCACAGCGATGCCTCCGCCAACGCCGTAGCCGGGCGCATCCGCGAACAGCTGCCGCTGGTAACAACCCGCACCGTGCGGCAGCAAGAGTCACAGCTCAACAACCAGATCTCTGTGCTGCGCCACTTCCTGCAGATCGTCGGTCTGCTGGCACTCCTCATCGGCGGGGTGGGCATCGTCAACACCATGCAGGTGCTGTTTCGCAGACGTCTGTTGGAACTGGCGGTGCTCAAGACGCTCGGGTATCGTAGTCGCGACATTTGCCTGATGTTTGGGATCGAGACCGCCCTCCTCGGGCTGATCGGTGGCCTGCTCGGCGCCGCGGCAGGGATCGGTATGAGTGAAGTGGTGAAATCCCTCATCGAGCGGGCGCTCTTCCTCAATCTCAGCACCCGCGTGGATCCCGTGATCGTAGCGTCCGGGGTTTTGATCGGCTGCGTTACCGCGCTAATCTTCGGTCTGCTGCCGATCGTCCAGGCCAGTGAAGTACGCCCCCTGACGATCCTGCGCGGTACGACGGAAGGAAGAGATCTGCGCGGACAGCTCTCGACCGGTCTGCTGCTGATCCCGGTTCTCCTCCTCTTTTTTCTGCTGGCCCTCGCCATTCTGCGGAACGTGTTGCTGGCGGTCGCAGTCGTCCTCGGTGCAGCCATATTGCTTGGCTTGCTCACCGCCGCCTTCAGTGGTCTGGCCTGGTTGCTGAGCCTGTTTCCGGTGGTGGACCGGTATCGCGGCCCCTATCTGCTCTTGCTCGCGTTGCTCGTACTCCTCGCTGCCGGCGGCATCTGGCTGGCATTGCCGGTCGGTATCGCCTTGTTGATTCTGACGTTGGGTGCCCTCCTCGTTCCCGTGCTTTCGCGCAACAGCCGTTCTCGATTGAACCTGGCATTGCGCAACATTGGGCGAGCCAAGACGCGCAGTGCCTCGACGCTGCTGGCCATCTTCGTGGGCATCTTTGCCATCGCGTTGGGTCTTGCGCTGGGACACAGCGCCAAGGGGACAATCGCGCAGCTGGCTGCCACTCATGCGCAGCAGAACGCGGCCATCTTCGCGAGTGCTGCCGATAGCGAAGCGGTTTCCCGTCAGCTCCAGGCGGTCTCCGGCATCACGCACGAAGAGCGCATCAGCTCTTCGCCAGTCCAGATTGTGGGAACGGGCTCGAACGCGTCGGCACAATCCAGCCCGTCGATCAGCGGTCTGGCCGGATTCCAGCTTGCCTCCGGCGAGTTGCCGCCGATCACGCTCGAGCAGGGTTTGAACGATTCCCGCAAAGGACGCAACCTGACGGCTAACGATGCCGGAACCACCAATGCGCTGGCGCCGCTGAGCGACTCCGAAGCGCCGCTCGACCTCAAGCTTGGTGACCAGATCGACGTGAAAGCCATCGGAAGTCCGGAGACGAGCTCCGTGACGGTCGTCGGCTTCTATACCGGCGGACCGTCGATTGCAGGGGTCGCGCCGATCCTGGTCGACGATGGTGAAGTTCAGACGATGAGTGGCGGAAAGCCGTATGTGGCGTTCCTGTTCCACCTCGATCCTAAACGGGTCGACCAAACTCTGGCGTCGATCAAGACGGCAGTACCCGGGGTCGTCACCATCAGTCTGGAAGGCATCCTGCAGAACGTGGATTCCTTCATCGACAACCTGATCAGCCTGGTGGAGACCATCGCCGCATTGGCGTTGGCCGCCGGACTGATCCTGACCGCGGACACGGTTGGACTGTCGATGTTAGAGCGACGGCGCGAGATCGGCATTCTGAAAGCGATCGGGCACAGCAGTTGGAGCGTGCTCAGCCTGGTGCTCGTCGAGAATCTGGCGATCGCGCTGTGTGGGGCCTCGCTCGGACTCTTCAGTGTGACGTTGATCGCCAACTTGGTTGGCCGGTTGGCCTTCTCCAACTGGTCGCAGGGGGGCGTTTCGGTGCCGCAGGAGCTTGGCTTGCTGCTGGCAGCGGTCCTCATCAGCCTGCTGGTGACGGCGACCGTCTCCTGGCGCGCGACCCGGCTGCGTCCGCTTGAAGTGCTACGCAACGAGTAGGGACAGGCTCAGGCTTCAGGTGAGACGGCTGAGGTGGGACCGGGCGTGCCTGCTTCAAACGACGTCCATGGCTGCCAGCTGAAGCGCTCGCGAAAGCGATCGAGCAGCATCAGGACCGGATGGGCCAGCAGCAGGACCAGCGCCACGTTGGCGACCGCCCGGAAGAGATCGTAGATCATCGACGTCACCAGATAGTAGTGGGTGTAAGTATGGATCGTCTGCCACAAACTCATACCGGGCGCCCAGTAGAGCCCGACCTGCTCCTGCAGCCCAGGAGCGGCGAAGGGCCACTCCCACAGATTCATGACGGCGCCGAAGAGGAAGCCCCAGAAGGCACCGAAGAGGGCCAGCATGGCGATCTCACGCTTGATTCCGGTGCGCGGCAGGATTCCAGCAGTCAGGCCGATCCACCCGGCGCACAGCATCTGAAAGGGGAGCCACGGGCCGATCCCGCCCGTGATGAAGGCCGATACGAGGAGTGTGAGCGCGCCCATTAAGAAGCCGAAGTCAGCGCCATAGGCGAAGCCGGTCAGGATGATCAGCAAGAAGATGGGTGAGGCGCCCAACACCGTCGGGATCAGTCGCAGCGCGGCGTCGGTGGCCACCAGCACGCCGAGCAACGCCACCAGCTTGGACTCGGACGCACCAGGCCCGCTGGTCGACTGCTGAATCTGAACCAGAATCGTCAAGAGACAGATGCCGCTGAGGATGGCGAAGAGGAGCGGCACCTCCACGCCGCGCTGAGCAAGCCGGTCCTGCTGTCCCATCAGTGGCAACAGGAAGGGGTAGAGGATCGTCATTCCGCCGACGATGCTGGCCAGCATGACCAGAAGCGACGGCCGGCGACGTCCCGTCATCGCAGCGATTCGTGGTGCAGCAACTGCACCGGTTGCATGGCCTGCTGCGGCGCGATCCCGCCGAAGACCTCGGGGTGCAGGATCTCGGCCAGGATCTCGATGCCGTTGACCAGCCGCGGGCCGGGCCGGTTGAAATAGCTCGAACCGTCCACGGCATAGACCTGCTCGTTACGCACGGCGGGGATGGCGTCCAGCCGGGGAAGCTCGCGCAGCTTCTCGGCTTCGCCCACGGTATGATCCAACCCATTGCCGCAGGGCATCAGTACCAATACGTCGGGCGCGGCCTCGACGATCTGCTCCCAATTGACGTAGACCGAGCGGCCACCGGCCGTCCCCAGCACGTCCTGTCCACCGGCCAGCGACACCATCTCCGGCACCCAATGCCCGCCGACCATCAGCGGATCGAGCCATTCGAGGCAGACGACGCGGCGGGAGGAGCCACCGGCGGCCCCAATGCGACGACCGATCCATTCGACGCGATGACGCAGCGCACGAACGACCGCCTCCGCCACGCACTCGCGGTTCGCCGCCTTTCCGACGGCGATAATCGACTCGAGCACACCCTCGACGCTCATCGGCTCGAGAGAGAGGACCTGTCGGTTGGCGTGGCAGCGTGCGTGCGATTTTGCAGCACATCCTCGTAGGAGACGGCGCAGACCGGACAGAGTTCCTGTGTCAGGATGAGGTCCGGTTCGAGCTGCGTAAGGAGCTCGACTTCCAGCTCGTAGATCGCTTCGCCGCGGCTCAAGCGGTCGCGCACCAGACGGTCGATTTCAGCGCTGTCGGTCACGTCGGCCGGAAGGACGTTGCGAGTGATCTGAGCTTTCTGCCGGGCCGCGGGCGGGAAGTCGCACTCGTGCGTCACGGCAACGAGCTGCTCGCCCAAGCCGAGTGCGTAGCAGATCTCGGTTGTACTTGGGAGGAGCGAGACGATCCGCATTCTGGCATCCTTTCAGTGGGATGGAACCGGGCAACGTACCTGCAATCATACTGTAGCCCGGTGCGAATTCGAGACGAGGTGCCGCCGGCGCCCGCCGGATGAGACGAGATCAAAAGGATAACGGAGCAGATGACTGACTCTCTCTTAGAGCCGATGAACGTGGCGCTGTTGTCGCCCCGCATACTCACCGTCTATGCGCATCCAGACGACGAAAGCTTTGGTCCAGCGGCCGTCCTGGCGAAGTATGCACGGCGCGGCGCGGTAATTCACGGCGTCTTCGCGACGCGCGGCGAGCAGGGGGAACCGATTGACGGCGTGCGTGCCAGCGGTCCATCTCTCGCCATGCTGCGTGAGGAAGATTTACGCGAGGCGGTGGCGGTGATCGGCTATGCCGGGATCGAGCTGCTGGGTTATCAGGATGGCTCGCTGTCGCAGGTGCCCGAGGAACAGATCGAGGCGCTCATCTTCGCCGCGATCAACCGCTATTTACCCGAGATCGTCTTCACCTTCGGCCCGGGCGGCATTACCGGACATCCAGATCATCAGGTCATCTCGCGTGCGACGACCACCGCGTTCCATCGGGCGCGAGCGGAGGGCGCCGGTGTGCGCGAGCTCTACTACGATGCGGTGCGACCCGATCGAGCGCGTCAGTTCAACCTGGAAGGGCTTCCTGACGGCCAGCCAAACACCTGGATCGACGTCAACGGAACCTCGAGCGTCAAGCTGGAGGCGCTCCTGTTCCATGCGCGACATATCAAGGACGCGCGCGAGCGCTCCGAGCAGCTTAGACAGGAGCCGGAGACGCTCGCCACGCTCTATCGCGCCTGGCCCGAGGTGCCGCCGGAACTGCGTCTTACGAGTCTCCTCACGGGGGACCAGGACTGAGGACCGCGGCGAATGTGCAAGAAAGGGGAATCATGGAGTTTCACATCGTCGACAACCCGGCTGGCGTGCATCCGACGCGTGGTTATTCCCACGCCGTGCGCATGGGCGATCTGATCTTCGTCTCGGGCCAGGTCGCACAAAACCAGGATGGAGAGATCGTCGGCAAAGGGGATCCCAAGGCACAGGCCGAGCAGGTCTACCGCAATCTCGAGGCAGTCTTGACGGCGTGTGGTTCTGGAGTCGATCGCATCGGCAAGATGAACATCCTGATCACCAGTCTCGACCATCTCCCGGCCATTCGCGAAGTGCGCGATCGCGTCTTCGCTCCGATCGGGCACGTGCCGGCCAGCACGCTGGCGGTGATCTCCAGCCTGGCGCATCCCGACTATCTCGTCGAGATCGAAGTCGTCGCCGCGCCGCGCTAGAGTCCGTCGGTTGCCCTGTCATGAGGATTCGCGTCAATTTTGTATATGGGTGGTCTGCGATGCGAGTAACCGCGTCCACACGATGTGAGCGCGGGCCATTCCGTTGTCCGTTGAATGCTCCACGAGGACGAAGACGAGCTTCGCGCCTACGTGCTACCCCTCCACAGGCGCAGCGAATAGTCGTGGTCATGCGGACGGCGAGTGACGTAGAACCCTGAACAATCACAGGCTCGTCCCAATGGCTGCGCGAGCCTGTGCCCAGGCTGGGTGACGGATCAGGCCGCTGCCTGGCTTGTTGGCGCGACTGTCCGTCCTGAGGTGGAAGGAACGCCCGTCCCGCGCCAGAGAACCCATGCAACGCTGACGAACCCTGCCGCGAGAGGCGTGAGCGTTGCCGCTGCGATGAGGCCGCCACTCCCCGACGCGAGGACGAGAACGGCGCCGGCGATGAGTATGGCCCCCGCCCACCGCAACGAGCCTCCCATCCGCACCAAAGCAATCCCAAGCAGAACGTGGCCGAGAACAAACAGGGGTGCGAACATGAACGGCAGGCCTGCGAGGTTGCTCTGGTTCATCGCATCGTAAACGCTGGCCGCGAGTCCAAGATCCTTGGCGGTGAGCGTACCCATGGTGAACGTGATGACGCCATCGCCGACGCCGAGGGCGGCGGCTCCGATGCAACCCAGCGTACAACCGACTTGTGCGAGGGTGCTGCGTCCGTCGAGGACGCGCAAGACGCCCATGACGCCGGGTATCAGAAGAAGAGCGCCGATCGTCGTCAGAAGCAAGCCCATGAAATGCTCGCCGCGGTTGGCGGCGAAGCGGGTTACGTAGCTCTCCCCAGTCCCTTCTATCGGAGTGCTGAGGGCATGGCCAACGACGACGAGGATGCCGCCGGCTGCCAAGGCGAACAAGGGCAGTGGGACGGAGGGGGCATGTCCATTCATACGGGTCTTCATGAAGGCTCCTTTCGCTTCGGTACGGATAAGTCGCCTTCGAGACTACGTGAAGTTGCTTCAGTCTCGCGTCGGCCGTACGGGAGGATCGAGATCGTTCGAACGATCGCATTTTCTTGGCGCGAGGCGCGACTTTCGTCTAATGCGCCCTAGACCTGCGACGGATGCTTGAGTGGAACGGCCCATGCTAGACTGAGCCCATGCTTGCCTGGTTGCGCCACGATCTACCGAGCGGCGTGTCGCCGCTCGATCTCGCAA
Source organism: uncultured Chloroflexia bacterium (assembly GCA_963815715.1). Classification (GTDB taxonomy): domain Bacteria; phylum Chloroflexota; class Chloroflexia; order Thermomicrobiales; family Thermomicrobiaceae; genus CALAGB01. Next base: position 26,496 of record CAWFHU010000013.1, read on the forward strand.
TCGCTCTGGCCTTCGCCCTCATCGGCCAGTTGGAGTTGGTGCTCTCGACACCGGAAGCCTACCGCGGCTCCGCTCCCCACGCGGTGAGCGCCGCCGCAGCCCTCCTCGTCTCGCTACCCTTGATCTGGCGACGGCAAGCGCCCATGGCGGTCCTGGTCACCGCCGCGACGGCGATTGTGCTGCCGCGGGTGATCTTCGACACAACCGTCCTCTTCTACGGTGGCCTATTCCCCGTGTTGATGGCTCTGTTCAGCGCATCATGCTACGCGGAAGTGCCCCGCGACCGCCTTGCCCTTCTCGCGCCGGTGGGAATCCTCGCTGGCCTTTCGCTCGCAATCCCGAGCTTCAGAATCGGCAGCGAGTATGCCTTCAGCATTGCTGCCTTCGGCGCCGCCTGGCTCGCTGGACAAGGCACGCGGCGCTGGCGGGCAATCAGCGAGAAGCTGAGAGCCGCACTGCAGGAGTTGGAAGCGACCGCCGTGTTGCGTGAGCAGGACGCGGTCGATGAAGAGCGGGCGCGCATCGCGCGCGAACTGCACGATGTCGTTGGGCACAGCGTGAGCGTCATGGTGCTACAAGCGGGCGCGGCGCGTCTTGAGCTTTTGCCGGAGCAAACGCGTGCCCGGGAGCAACTTGAAGCGGTCGTGGCGGCCGGTCGCGTGGCAATGACGGAGATGCGCCGCATGGTCGGAGTTATGCGGCCGGGGGACGATGCTGCGCCGCTCGCGGCGCCGCCCAGCCTTCAGCGTATCGAGCCCTTGTTGCGGCAGATGCGCGAAGCGGGTCTTGAGGTCCGGCTGAGCGTAACGGGCCGTGAATGTGCTCTGCCACAAAGCCTCGATATGTGCGCATACCGGATCATTCAGGAGGCGCTTACGAACGTCGTCCGCCATGCAGGGGCGGTTCCGGTCGAAGTCGAGATTGCCTACGAGCCGGACGCCCTTCGGCTGGAAATACGCAACGGCGCTCGTTCCACTTCGGGCGGGAGTGGTCGCCGCGTCCCAGGTGGTGGTCATGGACTTCTCGGGATGCGCGAACGTGTCGCCCTTTTCGACGGCAGCCTCGAGGCGGGACCCTGTGAGGGCGGCGGCTTCGCGGTCCGTGCGCGCCTACCGCGAGACGGGAGGGCGGTATGACGACCATAGCGATCGTCGATGATCAGACTCTGGTGCGTAGCGGTCTCCGCTCTATTCTTGAGAAGCAGCCAGATTTCGAGATCGTAGGCGAAGCGGGCGACGGCGCTGCGGCGATTGAGGTTTGTCGCGTCCTTCAGCCCGACGTCGTACTGATGGACATCCGCATGCCGGTACTCGACGGTCTCGAAGCGACCAGGCGGCTGCTCGCTGGACCGTCGCCGGCGCCGCGCATTCTGGTGATCACGACGTTCGATCTTGACGACTACGTCTATAAGGCGCTCAAGGCCGGAGCGAGCGGATTTCTCCTCAAGGATGCCTCACCCGAGCAGCTCGTGGCAGCCATACGAGCCGTCACGGTGGGCGACGCGCCGCTCGCACCGCAGGTCACTCGCCGCCTGATCGAGCATTACGTGAGCCGTCCTCGGCCGGAAGAGGGCACGTACCCCGTCCTCGAGGGTCTTACACCTCGTGAAATCGACGTCCTTCGTGCCGTCGCAGGCGGTTTTTCTAACGCGGAGATAGCTCGACGCCTCTACTTGAGCGAGGCGACGGTCAAGGCGCACGTCACCCATCTGCTGAGCAAGCTCGGTGTACGCGACCGTCTCCAAGCCGCCGTATTCGCCTACGAAAGCGGCCTGGTGCAGCCGGGAGCGTCATCGGACGACGTCACTGGATAGCTTGGCTGCCACCCACGAGACAAACGCGTGTGACCACATGTGTCGTGAGGCTCGACGCCGCGCTGGATCAGTGGTTGGATGCCCACCCTTCCCAGCTCGCTTACCTGGAGCGCGTCAAGCACAGGCAGCTAGGTGCCCGAGCACCAGCGCCATGCAGTGTTGAAAAAGCCGCTCGGCGGTGGGATGGACGGTGGGCGCGCAGCAAGGGGTGAAGTCCACGGTCAGCAGCAGGCTCGGCTGGGATGGGCGAATGGTCGTGGTGCCCTGACGCGGAGGTCACTCCGCGGTCGGATTCCGACAGTTCACGCAGCACCCTACGCCGAAGATCCCGTCTCTTTAATCTCCTGCCCGAAAACGCCAAAGTCCAGTCCAGCGGGCGAAGACAAGCTTCGCCCCTACAGACGGCACCTGACGCAGCCTTCGCGAAAGGTACGTGAGAGCCGCTCTACGAGGGCGACGCATGCGTCGCCCGTACCGACGAAAGCGCCTTCAAAATACTCTTCACGAGCGGTTATGGCCGGTTGGCGAAATGCCCATGCACGTGTTCGGGGTGAAAGACCATCAGCACGCGCTGGCTCGGATCGCGCGCGTCGGTGTAGGGCATGGCTCGCTCGGCCCCAATGTAGCGCGTGGCAATGCCCAACAGTGCCTCACGAATGGCGTCCGGTTCACGCCGTAGCTCGATGTGTCCCCGCATTTCGACATAGCGATAGCCGCTGTCTGGGTCGCCGATCACGATCGCGGCCCGACCATCCTTCGCCAGATTGCGCGCTTTTCGCGTCGACGCTGGCGTGATCATCTGTACTTCGTCTCCGACCAGTTGGTACCACATCACGGTCATCTGCGGCGTGCCGTCAGGCAGCAAGGTCGATAGAAACGCGAAGGCCGGCAGTTCCAGCAGCGCGCGTTCGTCTGTAGAAAACACGGGTGTTCACCCCCTTCATAGGTCGTGGCTCAGGTTCCCGTCATCGTCGCCAGAATAACGCGTGCGGAAGGCGTACGATTCCGGACGATCCCCCTTGTCAGAACATCAGGTCCCTGTTATATTACGAAACGAGAACGTATCGTTTCGTAATTGGAGACGTGCATGCAACGAGAACCGTACGAGCGCAGATGGTGGACGTTGATCGTCCTGTGCGCCAGCTTGCTGGTCATTGGTCTCGACAACACCGTGCTCAACGTCGCCCTGCCGACGCTGGTGCGGGATCTTTCCGCCAGCGCCAGCGAGCTGCAGTGGATCGTCGACTCCTACGTCCTGGTCTTTGCCGGGATGCTGCTGACAGCCGGTAGCCTGGGCGACCGCTTCGGCCGCAAGCGAGCGCTCAACCTCGGCATGCTGATCTTCGTGGTCGGCTCCTTCCTCTCCGCCTATTCAGGAACCGGCACGCAGCTGATCGCCAGCCGCGCACTGATGGGCTTTGGCGGAGCTTTCATCATGCCGTCCACCCTCTCGATTCTGACCAACATCTTCCCACCAAAAGAGCGGGGTCGAGCCATCGCTATCTGGACTGCCACGGCGGGAATCGCCATTCCGCTCGGCCCGGTCATCGGTGGCTGGCTTCTGGAGCATTTCTGGTGGGGATCGGTCTTCCTGGTCAACGTGCCTATCATCGCGGTGGCGCTGATCGCCGGGTTCTTCCTGGTACCGGAGTCGAAAGATCCGGAACACGCGTCGCTGGATCCGATCGGCGCGGTCCTGTCGATCGCTGGTCTGGGCGTGCTCCTCTACGGCATTATCGAGGCGCCGAACAACGGCTGGCTCAGCCTACGCAGCTGGATTGCGTTCGTCGCGGGTGCCTTGCTGCTGGCGGCGTTCGGTTTGTGGGAACGGCGCAGCCCACGGCCGATGCTCAACCTGCGCTTCTTCCGCAACCCGCGCTTTTCGGCGGCCAGTCTCTCCATCGCGTTGGTCTTCTTCGCCCTCTTCGGCTCGATGTTCTTCCTGACGCAGTATCTGCAGATCGTGCTGCAATACAGCACGCTGCAGGCGGGGATCCGCATCACGCCGGTCGCCCTGGGTATCCTGATCGGTGCGCCATCGAGCGTGCGGCTGGTGCGGTTCCTGGGCACCAAGGTGGTGGTTGCTGGTGGGTTGTCGATCGTGGCAATCGGCCTCTTCATCATGTCGCGCGCCACGCCGACGACCGGCTACGCCTTGATCGGCATCAGCATCCCTGTCATCGGTCTGGGAATGGGCCTGACCATGGCGCCGGCCACCGACTCGATCATGGGTTCGGTGCCGCGTTCCAACGCGGGAGTCGGCTCCGCCGTCAATGACACCATGCGTCAGGTTGGTGGCGCCCTGGGTGTGGCGATCCTTGGCAGTATCCTCTCGACGAGCTATAGCAGCCACATCGGTGACGTCGCCTCGGGATTTCCGCCCGCACAGGCGGCGATGGTGCGCGACTCGATCGGCGCGGCGGCGCAGGTGGCGCGGCAGGTCGGTGGGTTCGACGGCAACCTGCTGATGTCCGGTGCCAACAACGCCTTCATCCACGCCATGGACGTGACGCTGGTGGCAGCCGCTGGCGTGGCCCTCTTCGGCGCGCTCATTTCGCTGGCATTCCTTCCGGCTCGCGAACCTGAAGAGGAAGAGGAGCTGCCCGCGGAGACCGGCGACCGCCATGGAGTGGAGCGGGACGCCGCGATGAGCGACGAGCGCCAGACGACGACGCGCCGTCCCGGCCGCCCACGCAGCGACCGGGTGAAGCAGGCGATCCTCGACGCGACGCTGCAATTGCTGGTCGAACAGGGGTTCGATGGCATGAGCATCGAGGCGGTGGCGGCGCGTGCCGGAGTCCGGCAAGGCGACCATCTATCGCCGCTGGTCATCCAAACGTGAATTGGTGGCGGCGGCTCTCTCGTCGATCGACGACGACGTGCAGGCGCCGGATACCGGCAACACCCGCGACGACTTCCTGGCACTGGTGCGGGACTTTGGACGCGTCTCGACCTCGACCGTCCTAGGCCCGATGATTGGTCGGGTGGCCGGCGCCGCGGTGAGTAATCCCGAGCTGATGGAGATCGTCTGGAACAATCTGATCGCCAAGCGGCAAGAGATCGGGCGGCAGTTGCTACGTCGTGGCATCGTCCGAGGTGACGTACGAGCTGACGTTGACGTCGATCTGGTGATGGACGTCATCGCTGGGACAGCCGTTTTCAAGATCCTGTTCCAGCGTGTCGACGTCACGAATCTGCCAGAGCGATTAGTCCACCTGGTCGACATGGTCTGGTCTGGAATCAGTGCCTGATCAACCAGATAAGGGTCGCGCCCGCCGCATACCCAACACGTGGGTGCGGCGGGCGCTGGGGAAGAGGAGGGGAAGGTTGCATCAGCGTGCCGGGGGAGACGCTGAATGCTGGGGTGCTACATCGAGAACAGGCCGATGGCGTTGCCAAACGGATCCATGAAGAAGGCGAAGAATCCGTAGCCTGGGATCTCCATCTTCTCCACCAACGTCTGAGCGCCGAGCGCATTGGCTCGCTGCAGGGTCTCTTCGATATCCGAGGCGGCAACGTAGATCTTGATCTCGCCCGCTTTCACCGTCTGACCGTCGATCGTGGGAAAGCCGCCGCCAGGCCCGCCTTCAGCGGCAAAAGTGGCGTAGTTCATGCCTGGATGCTGTTGAACTTGCCATCCGAAAAGCTCCGCATAGAACTTGCCGGACGCCTCCCGATCGGTGGTAGGTATCTCGACGTGAACGATCGGATACTGGGCCATGCGCGTCGCTCCTTTCAATGAGCGGCAACGATTAAGGTGTACGGACATACTAGGACATGCGTTCTTATGTGTCAATGGGGCACAACATTAACTTACAAAGATTGCGTTTGAGGGTGAAGTTGTATATCGCGCTGGAGCAGAGTTCGTTGTGCCTGTCCCCGGTCGTGGTCCGCAGGGCGTCATAATTGTCGCCCCTACGACGGTTCTCCGTAGGGGCGACATTCATGACGCCCGGTGAAACGTCTGGGTCATCCTTATTCGAGTTGCTCCAAGCGTGGGTTTGGCGCGGCGATCACTGTCTCAGATGCGGCCGATCGCCAGCAGATGCGGGCTCGCGCCGAGGAGGGCCGGTTCCGCTTCGATCAGCTTGATCGTCGCCAGAACCTGCGTGCGCCATTCCGGGTCGTCCCACTGATCCGTGACGCGCTGGATGAATCCGGCCGGTCCTTCGACCGCCAGCGTCTGCATATGGGTCAGCTCGGCTGAGGCGAACTCGATGCGTAGCTCCTCCGGACGATGGAAGTAGGCGGTGGTGAAGAAGTGGTCGCGATCGTTGGGGTTGCGGTGCTGGCCGGTTCGCAGACCCTCGCGCACGATCGTCTGAAACTCCGGATCGGCGATGAATCCGCGGGAGAGCCCGTCGAGCGTTGACGCGAACCGGGTGATGGCCGCGACGAAGATCAGCCCGCCCGGTCGCGTGATGCGGCAGGCCTCGCGCAGAGCCTGAACGCGATCGGCCCGATCAGTCAGGTGATAGAGCGGCCCGAGGAGCAGGGTGATGTCGATGCTATTCTCCTCGAACGCTAGCTGCCGCGCATCGCCCTGGGTGCAGGAGGCAATCGGCGTTTCCGGCTGCGCCGCGGAGGCCTCCAGCGCTTGCTGAACGTGAAGCTCGACAGGGTCGACCAGGTGCACATCGTAGCCCAGCCGCGCCAGCCAGGCGGCGTAGACACCGGGTCCGCCGCCAACGTCGCAGATCGTCGCCGGAGGGTCGGGCAGGAAACGAGTCAGGATCTCCTGCGTGCGCAGCAGCTCGAGGCTGCCGTAGCTGGACGTCAGGCGACCGGCTTCGACCCCTTGACCGTAGTGACTGTCGATCTCTGTGGGAACCAGCGGTGGTGGCGACTCAGACACGGAGACCTCTCAGACATTCGTTGGTGAACCGATGAGTCGCAGTCTACGCCCATCGCTCATGCTCCGGCAATCGCGAGACGGTTGAGCGTGACGACGAGTCCGCGTCACCAAGGACCGCGGACTCGTCGCACCCGGAATGCGTTCAGTTGTGACTGCTGGTCACGTTCGCGCGTCGACCACCACCTCGCCGAGGCTGCGCTGCTGCTCGCTGGCGAGGAAGGGGGCGATGTTTGTCGCGAACCAGGTTGGGCCGAACTTGCTGGCGCCGTTGATTGCGTGCTCTTGAGTGTCCCAGAAGATGAGGGCTGCCGCACGATCCTCCGCCTCCTTGACCAACATGAATCCCTCGAATCCGGGCATCTCGGCCAGCAGCGGCACGCCGTCTCGCTCGAGCGACTCTCGGATGTCGTCGATCGGTTTGGTCAAGTGGAGATGGTTGATTACCGCGTGCATCTTGATCCTCCTGGAGGTACGAACGACTGCGTGACAACAGGCATCAGTGATGTTGCGCCATCATCTCGCCCAGCGCCGCTGCCAGATCCGGCGCCAGATCGGAATGGTGATGCACCATCTTCCACTCGCCTGATTCCTTGTGGAAGACGTTGGTGAAGCGGGCGTCGAATTTACCGACAGTTGAGCCGATGGTGCCACCGCCATGCTCGATGCCGGTTACCACGGCGGTGTCGCCCAGCACGTTGATCTTGACGTCGCTGACCTGCACGAACCCATCCTTGATCGCCTGCGAGGCGCCGATCCAGGATCCCCAGACCTGCTCCCAGCCCGATTCGTTGCCACCGATGGGGTGCATAGTGGAGACTCCCGCGGCGTGGGACCATAGCTGCTCCATCTCGGAAGGATCACCGCCGAGAACCGTTTGCAATGCCTGATAGAAGCGATCGGATGCCTGTCGAACCTCATGCTCTGACATCTGGACCTCCACACTCACGTTTCACGACCGCGACATCACGCCGATGCCGCGCAGTTCACCCGACGAGACCGCTCCTTTCTGGAATCGCGCCCGGACTCCACGTATTCAGAAGCCTATTCCGCTGTTTTGCAGGTGCTGTGCGTGCTCCTCTACCTTGCCGAGAAGCTGCACCAGCGTCTGTTTCTCTTCCAGCGAGAGCGTGGAGAAGACCTCATGCTCCAGCCGGAAGAGATTGGGGAGCATCAGGGCTACGTGCTCGCGACCCTGCTCGGTGATTTGGATCAAGAACATGCGGCGATCGGTCGGGTGTGTCTCCCGATGGATGAAGCCGCGGCGCTCCAGCGTGGTCAGGATGGCGGTGATGGCGGATCGGGTCACCATGACGCGTTCGCCGATGACGTAGGGCGGGAGCGGCTCCTCGGCGCTGCGCAGGATCATCAAGACGTTGAAGGATCCGGACGACAGTCCAAAGCGTTTGAAATAGCCCTCGAAGATCGGCCAGGCCAGGATGTAGGCTCGGTAGAGATTGAGCACGCACTCACGGGCTTCGTGGTCGTAAACGGGATACTCGGATTCTGGCTCTCGACCGGTCCGCACCGGCCCTGAGGGATCAATCATCAGACCACCTAGTTAGTTCATGAATGAATAGTACACCGATATACTATCTCGATCCGTGGACGATGTCAAGAGGGTTAGCACGGTGGGATTGTGCGGACTGAACCTAGTCCGGGGAATGTTGGGAAGGCACCCGTTGTCACCGGCGTAGCTGACCGCCGTTGCATTGTGAAGTCCGATCCATTTCGCCAATCGACATGCACGTGAGCCACGCGACGAGGCGACGATTCCTCTCTGTTTGGTGGAGCAATTGGCGATCAGGCTTTCTCCGCATTGTCCCATTCACGAATTGGCTAAAGTCTCCGGTGGTGCCTGTTGAATATTCTTGGAATTCGCTGCTAGACTGCCGGGGATTTTCTGTTCAAAGGGGGTGTTTGTATCGCGGGATAAGGTGAGGAGACGGTACGTGCGCGACACATCGTCACGTGCGCGGAGGATCAGGCCGTTCGCGCTCGTCGCCGTGCTGGTGACACTGGTGGCGGGTGGCTCGATCTTCGTCGCGGCAGAGGATAACCAGAGCACGGTCTATTACGCGTGTCTGACCGGCAGCACGCTCTGGCAGGTTGGGACGAGTCCACCGAGGTATTGTGGTCCGGCTGGATTCGCCAGGGTGATCAAGTGGAGTGAGACCGGTCCTTCCGGCCCGGCTGGTTCAACCGGCGCGACGGGTCCAGTGGGTTTGACAGGAGCATCCGGGGCAACGGGAGCGAGCGGCGCGGACGGTTCGTCTGGACCATCGGGTCCGGCTGGTGCAGTGGGTGCGACTGGATCCCAGGGGCCCTCGGGACCAACGGGAGCTTCAGGTGCCAACGGCGCAAACGGTGCCGATGGTGCGTCGGGTCCAGCAGGTCCGACCGGTGCTAGCGGTGCAGATGGGTCGTCGGGTCCATCCGGCCCAATCGGATTGACCGGTCTGAGTGGACCTTCTGGACCAGCTGGCTCGACTGGCGCCACTGGAGCCAGTGGAGTTCAGGGTGCCGAAGGTCCATCCGGCGCGATCGGTCCGACTGGTACGTCTGGCTCGTCTGGACCAGCGGGTGCAACCGGAGCGAGTGGATCGCCCGGTCCGTCCGGGTCAGCGGGACCGAGCGGTGCGATGGGTCCCACCGGTCCTGAAGGCGCAACCGGGGTAACTGGCGCGACTGGCGAATCCGGAACATCGGGTTCGCAGGGGCCGATCGGAATGTCGGGACCTCCTGGCCCGGCTGGTACGGACGGCCTGGCTGGGGAGAGTGGCCCACCAGGGCCAATCGGGTTGACCGGCGCCACGGGCCCCGAAGGCGCAACTGGCTTGACTGGAGCAACCGGCCCACAAGGTCTTCCTGGATCGGGTGGATCGGTTACCTCCACGATCAGAGAGGTCACGGCGAAGGGCACGTCATGGGGTGACGGTTCGAACCTCTATGACCTCACAGCGGCCTGCCTCAGCGGTGAGCACGTCATCGGTGGAGGTTATGAGGCAGCCTGGACGATTGCCGGTAGCACGTCAAAGTTCACCGTGTATCGATCATTCCCGGTAAGCAACTACCTGATCCCTCCATCAGGGCCGACCGTCGAGGCCTGGACCGTGACGTTCTACGCGCTCGGAAACAACTCGCCGACGGTCTACGTAATCTGCGTGTCGCCCTGATGTACCGTCGCACGAGGCAGATCCTCGTGAGGTGATGAGGCAGCCTAGACAGCTGTGAATAGCGAAGCGGAGCTCAGGGGAGCGCCAGAAGCCCTGGCTCCGCTCCGCTCTTTTCTGACGTGAATGGAACGTATTCGGTTGCCTCTCGATCCGTCCCGATGCACCCGTCGGATTGGTATTTCTACCGATTCTCCGTTTGTCGCGCTACTCTGCAAATCGGTAATTGGGACGATGCCGGGTGGTCGATGAGCGGCTATGATCATCGGAGATCTCTTCGGCGCAACTGGTAACGGCGCAGGTCGTGATGCGTTGCAATGAGTGGCGGCAGCTCGGGAAGGCAAGCCGTCTGCGGGTCTAGCCCCGCGAGGAGTCGGCCACTCGCGCGACACCGCAGACATCAACCTGGGCAACACCGTACGTGACGACGTCCACCAACAGAGCATCGGAAGGCGATTGACATGCAGGACCGACGGACATTTCTCAAGAAGCTGGCCGTGGTGGCCGGTGCGGCACCGTTCGCGGGCGCTTTCGAGCGCATTCAAACCGCCTTCGCGGCGCCGGAGCGGGGTATCGCGCGCAGCACTGCACGTCTGAGTCTTAGCTCGATGCAGATGGCCGGTCAACGCGTGATCTACTCTTACGCCGGACTGATCGTGCCCGATACATTGCTGCAGCAAATCAGGGCTGGCCAGGCGGCGGGCGTCATCTTCTTCGGCGACAACATCTCCAGCGAGAGCCAGATCGCGGGGGTCGTCGATCAGCTCCGTCAGGCGCAGGAGCAGAGTCCCGTCGGCGCCCCACTCCTGCTCATGACCGACCAGGAGGGTGGGCAGGTGCGGCGTTTGCCCGGCCCACCCGACCAATCGGCCAAGCAGATTGGCCAGTCGGCTAACCCAGTGAGCGCCGCGACGCAGGCTGGGACGGCCGCCGGACAAAACCTGGCCGGCGTCGGCATGAACGTCAACCTGGCGCCGGTCCTCGGCGTCTACCGACAGGTCGGCGATTTTCTGGACGAATTTGGTCGCTCCTTCAGCCAGAACGCGCAGACGGTGAGCGACTGCGCCAGCGCGTTCATCGCCGCGCAGCAAGACGTGGGTGTCGCCGCCACCGCCAAACACTTCCCCGGCCTGGGGGCGGCCTCGTCTTCAGAAAACACCGATGCCGCTCCGGTGACGTTGTCGCAATCTCTTTCGACGCTCCGCTCGGTCGACGAAGCCCCCTATCCCGCCGCCATCGCCGCGGGGGTCAAGCTGATCATGCTCTCCTGGGCGGTCTATCCGGCGTTGGACGCCGTGAATCCTGCCGGGCTCTCCAGCACCATCGTGCAAGATGAGTTGCGCGGGCGGCTGGGCTACGGCGGCGTCACCATCACCGATGCCATCGAGGCAGGCTCGCTGAACGCCTTCGGCACGGACGAGCAGCGCTCGGTGCGCGCGGCGCAGGTGGGCATGGACCTCATTCTGTGCGCCGCACGCGATGTCAACCAGGGCGTGAACGTTACCGCGGCTTTGGCGAATGCGCTCGATGATGGTCAGCTCAATGCCAACGACTTCAACAGCGCGGTCCAGCGAGTAAGCGACCTGCGAAGTGGCTTCGCCTCTACGCGTTTCTTCCCAGAGACGGGCTTCTCGATCAGTCACGGGTTCCTTTCCTATTGGAACAAGTTCGGCGGATTGCCCGTCTTCGGCTATCCGATCAGTAGCGAGTACACCGACTCGCAGACCGGCTTCGTCACCCAGTATTTCCAGCGCGCGCGGTTCGAGTGGCATCCGGGATCCTGGCCGAGCCATTACGACGTCGAGCTCGGATTGTTGGGGTGGGAGCTGGCTGGGAGAGATGGCTTGACCGGCACCACGCCCTTCCAGCGCATCAATGGCAGCAGTGACGCCAATTGCACCTACTACGACGCCACTGGTCACCGGCTTTGCTTTGGATTCCGCGACTATTGGAACGCGAACGGCGGGCTGGCCATATTCGGCTACCCGATAAGCGAGGAGTTTCAGGACTCGAACACGGGGTTCACCGTGCAGTACTTCGAGCGCCAGCGCTTCGAATACCACCCGGAGAACCCGCCCGCCTGGCAGGTCGAGGGTGGTCTGCTCGGCAGCGCGCTGATGCCAGCTCAGCACTAGCCCGTTGCGCGGCACTTTCCGGTCAAGACGGGGATGCCGCCGAGCCGCCCTGCTGGGATGCTAAGATTGGCTCGAGAGGGATCAGTGCCGCGAAAGATTCGGGAACTCAAAGCAGAGTTACGGCGAGCGGGGTTTCGCAGCGATGAGAGTCGCGGCAAGGGAAGCCACACATATTGGATGCATCCCCTTCTCGCAGAGACTCTCACAATGTCCGGTCATGATGGGGATGACGCGAAACCATATCAAGAGAAGGCGGTTCGACGCGTCATCGAACTTGTCGAACAAGGTCAGAACGGAAAGTCCTGATGAGCAACTCGGCCGAGCATTTGCACTATTCAATGATCATTCAGTGGTCTGAAGAAGATCGGGCCTATATCGTTACCGTGCCCGAGTTACCAGGCTGCATGACCCATGGATCGACGTACGGAGAAGCGGTCGAGCGGGGAAAAGAGGCGATCGAAGGATGGCTCGCCGCTAACCGTGCCTGGGGCCGATCAATACCAGCGCCGCGGATCCACGCCTCATCGTAGTTTCCCGTTCTCTCCAAGATAGTAATGTGCTACTGAGCATTGCTTAGCCCCACTTGTGTCCCGGCTCGACCTCCGGGATGCCTTGCTCCCAGTCGATGATCCGGCGTGACAGGCCAGACGACCAGACCATGTTCGTCCGGATAGGGCCATGCTCCCCCAGTCGATTGGTCAGCTCTTCCAGATGAGCCGTCGATGACACCACGGCTTTGATCACCGTGCAGTGTTCCCCACTCACCTTGAGCACCTCGAGGATTTCCGGGTAGTCGCTCGGACTAGCCGTCTTGAGCATGTATTTGTTGTGATCGCAGCGCATTTCGACCAGCGCCATGATCGGCAACCCGATCCTCGCCGGGTCCACCTCGGTATGGTAGCCGGTGATGACGCCTGACTCTTCGAACCTCCGCACACGCTCCGCGACCGATGGCGAGGAGAGTCCAACCCGTCGTGACAGCTCGTTATAGGAGAGCCGAGCGTCAGCTTGCAGCTCCCGCAGAATGTCCCAATCAAGCGAATCGAGCGTTCTTACTGTTCGTGAAGCCATCTGGCATATATCCTTGCATGTACTCCTCAGACCGGACCTGATACGCTCGACACGCGGTGCTCCGTAAGGTTGCACCCGGACAAAATGTCGAACGAGGAGGCGTGGATGCGGATTGAAGCGAAGCTGGACGAGCTCGGATTGGTACTGCCGGAGGCGGCCAGAGTTCCGCCGTCGGTGCAGCTCCCCTTTCCCTGGGTACGCGTGCATGGCAACCGGCTCTTCGTCTCCGGCCACGGCCCGCAGCTCCCTGACGGCACCATTGCCGGGCCGTTCGGCAAGGTTGGGGCTGAGGTGAGCGAGGTGCTATCCAGGAGCCAGACCCCGCTGAAGCGCTGCAGCAGCGGCAGGGCCACGGGCTCGGCGACGGCGACCAGGGTGGTCAGGGTGGCGGCCAACAGGCGTTCCAAGCAGGTGACCAACGCCGGGGTAACGCGCTGATCGAGCGCCTGTGGGCTGAGCTGGACGCCGCGACGGGCGGCCATCTGCGTGAGCTGCGTCAACGTGGCGGCGGGATGGGTCAGCCAGCCAAAGATCAGCGTCTGCAGCAGCAGCGCGCCACTCAGTTTGCGCCGCCGACGAATGACCTGGGTGGTGCGGGCCAGCGACTCCGCCTGCTCGGTCAAGACGGTCTGGAGCGCGGTCTGGAGACGGGCTCTACTCGGCATCGACGACTCCTTCCGGCGAGTGACTGGGTGACACACCGTCACTGTGCCGCTGGAGTCGTTGGTTGTCAGCCCATTTCCTCCCTAAATTGATGCGTATGGGGCGACATTTATGACGCCCAGTTGACGCTGCACTGGGCAATCCTTCCGCAAATTGCTCTAGACAATGTCGCCTCGAGTATGGTCGGCAAGCAGAAGGCTGAAAGTCGACATGGGGTTGAAGTCGCCTGATGCGCTACCAATGCAGGCTTCCGCTTCAACCACCAAGTACTGTTTCTGGCCATCTGGTGTGAAATATTTCGCGAAGTCAACAAACGGGTACCGGAGATTGCGGATGGTCATTGTCTTCCCTTCACCGAAGTCAGCGGTGTCACCTATGTTGAAAGCTGCTGGTGATGACGGAGTTGGAGTGGCAGGGATTGGGGTTGGTCGTGTCACTGGTGCCCGCGGGTGTGAATGGATTTGCTAGGGCCCCGAGATCCTTGGCGACGTTCTCCAGCAGGTCATCGCCGGTGTTCAGCTCGTCCAGAATGTCTTTCTCCGGATAGTCGTTGCTGTCCGGCTTCTGCAGCGGGCTCTTGTCGGTCGACTGTCCACCATTTCCCGCCACACACTACGCGGCCGCGACGTCCTTCTTCAGTTGGTCCAGGGCTGTGGACAGTTCTCCGCGGTAGCTGCTGATTCGACGGCCCGGGTATCGGATTGCAGCGTGTACGCGAGCGTATCAAGGTTAGTCGATCCGGATGACGTCCCCGAGCCGCTGGACGAAGTCGTACTCGAGCGCAGTCGCTGCCGGATAACGACGGCGCAATCAAGGCGGAGCGGAAGTGAGCCGTCAAATTGGTTGGGCTCGCCGCGAGGTCTCCATGCGAAAAAACTGGACGTCGCCCTGGTCCCAGGCTTGACGGATACCCCCACTGGGTATATCATTGGCGTGGATACCCGTAGGGGGTATATGCCTGTAACGGAGGTGTGTCGTGACTGACTTCGACCAAACTGAAACTGCCGGCGTCACCATGGAACCAACGCACGTCCACAGCCACCAGCACAGCTACGACCAGCAGGATCTCCGGCGACGTCTGCGCCGCATCGAGGGCCAGGTGCGCGGCGTGCAGAAGATGGTCGAAGAGGGGCGCTACTGCATCGACATCATCACGCAGCTCCAGGCGATTACCGCCGCCGCCGATAAAGTGGCCGAGCAGGTGCTCGAGCAGCACATCCGTGGCTGTGTGAGTGATGCCATGAAGGACCAGCGCGGTGACGAGGCCATCGACGAGCTGATGACCGTCATCGGTAAGGCCATCCGCCGCTAGCGGATGGCGTATTGAGCCTCGACAGAGGGAACACAATGACGACCGCTATCGATCCAGAACGACAGACAGCGACCAGCGAGATCTCCTTTGGCGTGCAGGGTATGACCTGCGCCTCCTGTGTTCGGCGTGTCGAAAAAGCCCTCGCCAAGGTCGATGGCGTGGCGCAAGCCAGCGTCAATCTGGCGACCGAAAAGGCGCGCGTGAGCTTTGACCCTGAGGTCGCGTCCTTCGCGCAGCTCAAGACCGCAGTCGAACACGCAGGCTACGGCATCGAGGAGATTCCCGCCGAGCAAACCGCTCCGATGCCGGCCGCCTCAGAAGCCCGACTCCGTCTGAGCTCGATCTGGCGATCGAAGGCATGACCTGCGCGTCCTGCGTGCGCCGCGTGGAGAAGGCCCTGAACAGAGTTGAGGGTGTCACGAGCGCGAGCGTCAATCTGGCGACTGAGAAGGCGCACGTCAGCTTTGATCCAATGAAGGTCGATCTGCCACGGCTGGAAGCGGCCGTCTCGGGCGCGGGCTACGCGGTCGGCGTCATGGCTCCGGCAGCAGCACCGAGCACACCCGCCGTCAATTCGAATGCCGCTGCGGCCACAGAGGAGACGCTCGATCCGCGCGAGCGGGAACGCCTGCGCGAGCTCAACGATCTGAAGCGCAAGGCACTGGTCAGCTTGGCCGTCGGCGTCGTCATGATGGCGCTGATGTACCTGCCGCTGCCGATCTCGATGACGACGCTGGCGCCCTTCTTGCTGATCGCCGCGACCGTGGTCCAGGTATGGGCCGGCGCCGTCTTCTATAAAGTAGCGTGGACATCCGCGCGCCACCGGACAACCGACATGAACACGTTGGTCGCCGTCGGCACCAGCGTGGCCTTTGGCTACAGCGCCTTCGTGACGCTCTGGCCAAACGTTGCCGCTCGCTGGGGCTTCCCCATGCATCTGTACTACGAATCGGCCGTCATCATTGTCGCGCTGATTCTGCTCGGGCGCTGGTTGGAAGCGCGTGCCAAGCGACAGGCCAGCTCCGCCATCAAGGCGCTGATGGGCCTACAGGCGCGCACGGCTCGGGTCATTCGCAACGGCGTCGAGCAAGACGTGCCGGTCGACACGGTGCAGGTCGGAGATCTGGTGCGCGTCCGACCCGGTGAGAAGGTGCCGGTCGACGGCGTCGTGACTGAAGGCCACTCCACGCTGGACGAGAGCATGCTGACGGGCGAGAGCCTGCCGGTCGAGAAGGGCACGGGTGACGAGGTCATCGGCGCCACGTTGAACGGCACCGGCAGCTTCGTCTTCCGGGCCACCAAGGTCGGCAAGGAGACCGCGCTCGCGCAGATCGTGCGGCTGGTCGAGGAAGCACAGGGTTCCAAAGCCCCGGTGCAGCGTCTGGCGGATGAGATCGCCAGCTACTTCGTCCCCATCATTCTGATCCTGGCGGTCGTTACCTTCGGCATATGGCTGATCTTCGGTCCGGGGCTGACCTTCGCCCTGACGGCAGCCATCTCGGTCGTCATCATCGCCTGCCCTTGCGCTCTGGGTCTGGCCACACCAGCCGCGATCATGGTCGGCACCGGCAAGGCCGCCGAGTACGGCATCCTGATTCGCGGCGGTGAGGCGCTGGAGACGGCGCGCCGCGTCAATGCCGTGGTGCTGGACAAGACTGGCACCCTGACCCGCGGCAAGCCGGCCGTCACCCTGGTGGTTACCGTCCCAGGACTGGAGCAGAGTGAACTGCTGCGGGTGGCGTCGGCGGCTGAGTCCGGCTCGGAGCATCCGCTGGCCACGGCGGTCGTGGCGCATTCACGTGAGCTGAACTTAGACGTCCCCAGCCGTCGAGCGCTTCGAATCGGTGACTGGCAAGGGCGTCGAGGCTTCGGTCGAGGGACGCCAGGTCCTGATCGGTAACCGCGCGCTGATGACCGAGCACGGCGTCGCGCTCGACACCCTGTCGGACGAGACCGAACAGGCCGCGGCAGCCGGTGAGACGCCGATGTTCGTGGCGTTTGACGGTGAAGTCGCGGGATTCATCGCCGTGGCCGACACGCTCAAGCCGGAGTCGACGAGCGCGGTGGCGGAGCTGAAAGCGCTCGGACTCGAGGTTTGGATGCTGACCGGTGACCATCGGGCTACCGCTGAAGCCATCGCTGCCAAGGCGGGCATCGAGCACGTGCTGGCCGAGGTGCTGCCGGATCAGAAGTCGGCCAAGATCCAGGAGCTGCAGGCGAGCGGCAAGGTCGTGGCGATGGTCGGCGATGGGATCAACGATGCTCCGGCGCTGGCGCAGGCCGAGCTCGGCATCGCGATCGGCACCGGCACCGACGTCGCCATGGCAGCCTCGGACATCACCCTGATCGGTGGCGATCTGCGCACCATCGTCACGGCCATCGATCTGTCCCGGCGCACGGTCAGCACCATCAAGCAGGGGCTGGCCTGGGCGTTTGGCTACAACATCATTCTGGTGCCGGTGGCTATGGGTGCGCTCTATCCCTTTTTCGGGGTGCAACTCAGCCCCATCCTGGCCGCCGCCGCCATGGCGATGAGCAGCGTCAGTGTGGTGACCAACGCGCTGCGCCTGCGCGGCTTCCGACCGCCCAAGAGCGCGGTCGAGATCCTGCACCCGCCGCTCGTGCGGCGAGTGCGTGAGATCGGCTATCTGGCCGCCATCGCCCTGCTGGCGCTGGGGATCGGCGCCGCGGCGCTGATTTTGGTGCCGGACGCAGGCGCCGGTGCGTCCATGAACAGCGGCGTCAGCCCAGGTGCGGGGTTGCATGCCGCGGCGCTCACCTCGGCCGATCGCACGGTGGATATCACGGCGTCCGATGCGCTGTCGTTTGATCCGTCGAGCCTGAGCGTGCGGGCCGGTGAGACGGTGGCGTTCCGCATCACAAACACCGGCAAGATCGATCATGAGTTCGTGATCGGTGATGCGGCCTTCCAGGCCGAGCACGACAAGGAGATGCAATCCGGCGGCATGTCGAGCATGTCGGGGAGTGAGGTGGCCTACGAGATCAGCCTGGCGCCGGGAGAGACGCGCATCGTCACCTATCGCTTCGATGATCCTGGCCAGTTCCTCTATGGCTGCCACGTTCCCGGTCACTACGCGGCCGGCATGAAGGGCGTCATCACGGTGACGCGTTGAGTCCTGGCCAATCGAGTCGATGGTCAGCCACCGGCTCGATGAATTTCATGCGTTGGAATGGTTTGAACGGACACATCTATCTATGGGAAAGGAACGCCGCGTGGCATTGGTCAAGCTCAGCGTCCCGGACATCTCGTGCGAGCACTGCGAGCGTGCCGTAAAGAACGCGCTCGGGTCAGTCGAAGGCATCCAACAGGTGGACGTCGACATCCCCGGCAAGACGGTTGAGGTGCGCTACGATCCGAGCGCGGTCGGCGTCGATCGGATGAAGGACGTGCTCGCCGAAGAGGACTATCCAGTCGCCTCTTTCGAACAGGCGGCCTGACCTCCAATTCGATCAATGACGATCGGCCGAGTCCCGTCCGGGATTCGGCCGGTCCTCTTTTCGCCCGTGCCGGCCCTGATGGTCATGATTGTTTTCACGTTCCGCGCCGCGGCAGTCTGTCAGCGTAGCTCTCAAAGCTGCACGTTCCCTGATCGCTGCCGACGCTCACCTGACCTGACGACCACGCGCACGAGAAGGTCTAGTCCCGTCCCAGCCGCCAGAACCGCTCGAACCAGTGGGCGCCTGCTCGCACCCAATGTACGCCTCATTTAGAACCTGATACCCTCGTTCCACGGGCGGGATCGCCCTGATCCAGTTCGGCATGGAGCGAGGAGGCGTGGATGCGGATTGAAGCGAAGCTGGACGAGCTCGGATTGGTACTGCCGGAGGCGGCCAGAGTTCCGCCGTCGGTGCAGCTCCCCTTTCCCTGGATACGCGTGCATGGCAACCGGCTCTTCGTCTCCGGCCACGGTCCGCAGCTCCCCGACGGCACCATCGCCGGGCCGTTCGGCAAGGTTGGGGCTGAGGTGAGCGAGGAGCAGGCGTACCAGTCGGCCAAACTCGTCGGCCTCGCTATCCTCGGCAGCATCAAACGAGAGATCGGCGATCTCGACCGCGTCACGGCCTGGTTGCGCGTCTTCGGCATGGTCAACTCCGCGCCCGGCTTCAATCGTCAGCCCGCCGTCATCAACGGCTTCTCCGAGCTGATACTGCAGCTCTGGGGACCGGAATCCGGACAGCACGCGCGCTCGGCCGTCGGTATGGCCGGGCTGCCGTTCGACATCCCGGTTGAGATCGAGGCCGAGGTCGAAATCGCCATGTAGTCTGTACAGGCGACTCATGAGTCGCCCTGTGCGTGAGTAGCCCAATGGGACATTGAAAGGTTTGCAACGATGACCGCCAACGCCGAGCTTGTCCCGCTGGAGGAGATCCGTGCCGCGCGTGAGCGCATCAAGGACGCCGCGCTGCGCACTCCGCTGGTCAAGCTGAACTACGAGGACGCTCCCTGCGAGATCTACCTGAAGCTGGAGAATTTGCAGCCAATCGGCTCGTTCAAGCTTCGAGGAGCCGGTAACGCCATGCTGACCGCGCCGCGCGAGCAGCTGGAGCAGGGCGTCTGGACCGCCAGCGCTGGGAACATGGCTCAGGGCGTTGCCTGGTATGCCCGTAGGCTCGGCGTCAAGTGCACCGTCGTCGCGCCCGATCACGCCCCCGAGACCAAGCTCGCCGCCATCAAACGGCTGGGTGCCGACGTGGTCAAGACGCCCTTCGACTCCTGGTTCCGCATCCTGTCGACGCGTGAGTTTCCGGGCATGTCCGGCCTCTTCGTCCATCCGGTAAGCGATCCCCCGGTGATGGCCGGCAACGGCACCATTGGGCTGGAGATCTTCGAGGATCTGCCGGACGTCGACGCCGTCATCATCCCGTACGGCGGGGGCGGTCTGAGCGGTGGGATCGGCTCGGCCATGCGCGCGCTCAAGCCGGACACCAAGCTCTATGCGGTCGAAACGACGACCGCCGCACCGGTGGCGGCCTCTTTCGCGGCGGGATCGCCGCAGGAGTTCAAGTACGTCGCCAGCTTCGTCGACGGCATGGGCGGACCTAGAGTGCTGCCCGATATGTGGCCGCTGATCAGCTCGTTGCTGGAGGGCTCGATCGTGGTCGAGCTCGAGCAGGTGGCGTCTGCCATCCGGCTGCTGGCCGAACGCCATCGGGTCATTGCCGAAGGGGCGGGAGCCGCGGCACTGGCCGCCGCGCTGACCGGCAAGGCGGGCAGCGGCAAGGTGGTCTGCATCGTCTCCGGCGGCAACCTGGATACGAAGAAGCTCGTCACCATCCTGCAGGGTGATGTGCCGTAGAGTTGGTCGGCGAGGTCCGATCCAGCGGCAGCCGATAACAAATGATCATACGTTCGGCCCTTTGATGATGTTTGACACATCGATCGAGGAAGCGTGCTGCGCTGACCCTGGGTTAAAGCCACAGCGCTGAAGTTGGCGAAACCTGCCGACGGTTATTGAGGAAATAACCGGGTAAATGCTTTGAGCTCGCCATGGGTTGAATGGTGATTGACGAATCAATTCGGTATTAGGTGGTCGTCGTCGGCCTGCGGCCGAAGGGCAACCACAGAGGGATTGCCCCTACGAACATACGTGTACGTTCTGCCCCTTCAGTGGGCTTCGTCTTTGTAGCTCGGGATCTTTAGTCCCGGGTGAGCGTCGAACGAGTACCGGATCATTTGGTGAAAGACCATTAGCCCCTCGCGGACGCGGACCGGCTTCCAAGGTTTCGTGAGAACCACCCTGTCCATGAGCCGTCTGATAGGATTCTGCGCTCTCGGGATACTCAGCTCAGAACAAGACGTCTCGATAATCCCACTTGGCGACGCGCGTGAAGTGCTGCAGTCTCCCGTAGTCGCCTTTCGAGAGATGGTCGATCGCGCGTTGCACGCGTTCACGCTCTCGCTCAACGCCGTACTCGTCGAGCACGGCCATCAAGGTCACTGGATCGTCGTCTGGAAAGACCCGGGAGACCTCGTTCAGGACATCTTCTCGCGTTGGATGTGGATTTGCTCGAGCCGCTGCAGCCCAAGAGCTGGGTGAGTCCATGGCGTGGTTACGATTCGCCAGGGTTCTCCTGTGGCAGCAGATAGTCGGGGACATCCTCAGGATCGAGTAGGGCGACCGCTTCCGGGAACTCTGCGGCCAGCTGCTGGACGCGATCGGTAAATGCGGTGTCCTTGCCCAGGGCAACGGCGCTGTCGATGCTTTCGGCGTAGCTTTCGACCTCGATGAGAAACCCGCCACCGAGCGCGGAGGTATAGACCGCCTCACCAGGCTGCACGATGACCTCGGCGGCTTCGCGCCAGCGCGGGTGACCGTTGGGATTGTTCGCGGTCATCCAGCGGATCATTTGGAAGCTGCCGTCTGGCTGGATGTAGTAATAGAGCGCGACCGTTTCGCCGGATTCGACGATGACCTTGTCCCCTTCGACCGAGGCGAGCTCCCCGATCGCCTGAGCCAGTTCACCTAACTTCTCGCGTCGCGCGGCTTGCGACAGCGTCGGCTTGGCCTCTTCAGCCGCCACCTGCTCGGTTTGCTCCTCCGCCGTCATCCCGATCCCTCTCACATGCATCAACTCGCCCTCGTCATAGCTCGCCTGATTGTACACGTGGCGCCAGCACCGCTGAATCTGCGCCTATGCTAGGATGCGGCCAGACGAGGTCATCAAACGTGGGCGGCCGAGCGCGACGCTTGCCCGTTTCGCACATATCGACGTGGCCCGATGTCCTGAACGAGTCGAACCAGACGCAAAGCGACCCGTGGCGTATGACGAGAGGGAGTAAGAACAAATGGCACAGCGATATCCCGGCGTCTATCCAGCAATGTCGACGCCCCTCACTGAAGATCGTGAGATCGACCGAGAGGGCATTAAAAAGGTCGTCGGCTATCTCTTCGATAACGGCGTCGACGGACTCTCGATCCTCGGCTCGACCGGCGAGTGCTCGGCGCTCCGACGCGAGCAGCGCAAGGAAGCGCTTTCTCTGGCGCTGGAGTTCGGCGGCGATCGTGGCACCATCTTCACCGGCGCGGCCGGCTCTGTGACGGCCGACGTCATCGCCGACCTGAAGTCGATCGACGGCATGGGCGCCAAAGGCGCGCTGGTGCCGCCGCCCTTCTACTATCCGCTTAATAACGAAGGCGTCGTCACCTATTACGAGCGCGTGGCCGAGGCCAGCCCGGTGCCGATCATCCTCTACAACATCCCGCGCATCACCAAGGTGCAGATCTCGGTCGAGGCGATCGCCCGGCTGATCGAGCATCCCAACATCATCGGCATCAAGGACAGCAGTGGCGAGTTCCCCTACTTCGAAGAGGTTGCCCGCCTGGCCGAGAGCCATCATGGCTTCACTGTGCTGACTGGATCCGACTCCATGTTGGCGGCGTCCCTCTACGTCGGCGGTCACGGCATCATCGGGGCCGGGGTCAATATCGTGCCGGACGTAGTGGTGGCGGTCTACAACGCGGCCATGAGTGGCGACCGGAGCAAGGCGATCGCCATGCAGCATAAGGTGTCCGACGCCGTGAACGCTTGCCGTGTTGGGGTCTTCCCAGGAGCATACAAGGCGCAGTTCGCCCTCAAGGGTCTGTGCCAGCCGCATATGGCCTGGCCGATCCCGTCGCTCAACAAATCGGAGATGGAACAGCTGCGCAAGAATCTGGTTGAAGCGGGCGTGCTGTCCGCGGAGTAGTCGACAACAGGGAGGGAATTCTCTATGGCCGAGGCCTGGGAAGCATATCTGGACGAGTCCGAGTCGTCCGATCTCGAGGCGCTGAACGAGCTGTTGCGTATTCCGAGCATCAGCGCGTTGCCGGAGCACGACGCCGACGTGGCACGTGCCGCCGAGTGGATGGCCGCCAAGCTGCGTGAGGCGGGCGTGCCCGAGGTCGAGCTGCTGCCGACCGGTCGCAACCCGGTCGTCTTCGGCAACTGGCACGTCGACGACAACCAGCCGACCGCCATGATCTACGGGCACTACGACGTCCAGCCGCCTGACCCGCTCGACCTGTGGGAGTCGCCGCCATTCGAGCCGACCGTGCGAGACGGCCTGCTCTACGCGCGTGGCTCGACCGACGACAAGGGGAACGCCTTCGCCACCGTCAATGCGCTGGCG
The DNA here is from genome assembly GCA_963815715.1 of uncultured Chloroflexia bacterium. GTDB lineage: Bacteria > Chloroflexota > Chloroflexia > Thermomicrobiales > Thermomicrobiaceae > CALAGB01. Next base: position 49,646 of record CAWFHU010000013.1, read on the forward strand.
GCGCTGAACGCCACGCAGGGTGGCCCGAAGATCAACGTCAAGATCTTCTTCGAGGGCGAAGAGGAGGTCGGCAGCCCCAGCCTGCCCAAGTTCGTCCACGAGCAGCGGGAGCGCCTGGCCTGCGATTGGGTCATCTCGGCCGACGGCGATATGTACGACGAAGCTATCCCGTCGCTGACCATGTCGAGTAAAGGACTGGCGGCTTGCCAGGTCGACCTGCGCACCGCCGACACCGATATGCACTCCGGCATGTATGGCGCGGCCATGCCGAACGCGGTGCAGCATCTGGTTCAGCTGGCGGCGACGTTCCACACATCGGACAACCGCGTGGCAGTGGAAGGCTTCTACGACAAGGTCAAGGATCTGACTCCGCAAGAGCGGTCCGATATCGCGGAAGTGCCGTTCGACGAAGAGTCGTATCGTGCCTCGGTCAACGCCCCCGCCCTGTGGGGCGAAGAAGGCTACTCGCCATTGGAGCGCGCCTGGGGTCGACCGACGCTGGACCTGAACGGCATCTGGGGTGGGTTCCAGGGTGAAGGGACCAAGACCGTCACGCCCAGCGAAGCACACGTCAAGATCACCTGCCGTCTCGTGCCGGATCAAAACCCGGACGAGATCCTGGACCTCATCGAGGAGCACATCCAGAAGCATTGCCCGCCGACGGCCAAGGTCTCGCTGCGTCGCTTCCCTGGTTCGGCGCGACCTTTCTCAATCAGCAAGGAGAATCCGGCCCTGGTCAAGGCGGCCGACGTGCTCGGTGACCTCTACGATCGAGATCCGCTCTACGTGCGCACGGGCGGCACGGTGCCGGTGGCCGAGATCTTCCAGCAAGAACTGGGCGCCGACATGATCTTCTACGCCTTCGGCCTGCCCGATTCGCGCGTGCACGCCCCGAACGAGTCGTTCCATCTCAGCTCGTTTGCCACCGCGCGCAAAGCCTACTGCGCCTACCTGAACGCGTTGGCGAGGTAAGTCGTCGATCTCTCAGCGACGTGCAAAAGCGGCACCTGGTTACAGCCGGGTGCCGCTTTGGTGTTCGAGAGCTTCAATACTGTCACCGTTGTGGACATCGTCAGTACCAAAATCTCAAGATGAGAATCGAAGAATAAATTCAACCGCGTTGGGAAATTTGGCGAGGTATCGACAATTCATTCCGTCCAGCATCGATTCAATATTCGGATCGAAAAAGGCCTTTGCATCTCGGCTGACAAAACACTTCGGAATCTCTTGGTCGCGCGTTCTGAGGTCCTGGAGGACACCGGACAGCACAAGTGCATCCTCCGGGCTCAACCCAAATTGGTCCTGGAAATTCAGGGAAGCAACGAAATCGGCAGAGTTGATTGGAATCACTTCAGCCACGGCAAGGACCCGTCCCATTACTGAGACGAGCCGATCCATTTCTTGGCGCTCAATATCAACTACTGATCGTCTAATCTGCCGCAGATTCGTCACGAGTTGACCATGCGCGTGTGAACGGTCCAAGTCTTGGACCTGTTCTCTGATGGACTCGACGAGCCGAGCGCGATCCCTATCTCGCTGCCTGATCCTTGAATACGGTTCACTAAGTCCGAATGCAGGTATTACAAGCTGGATGCGTTGTCTTTCTGCGAGGTCCAGAATCCGATCCGCGTCAGATGACTGTTCCTGTTCTAGCGTGATCTCGAGAACGAAGTTAGATTCGACGTATGTGATCACGGTTCCGGCTCGGCAAGAACCGATCCCGAGTGAACTGCATCGGTGAACCCCAGCTCATCGAGAACTCTGTCCGGCTCGGTGGTCCGTAGCTGATGACCGTCGGCGACCAGGTCTCCAAGCCACTGCGTGATGATGAGTTCGAGTTCATTTTCCCGAAATCTCAAATCCGGTTCTTCTTCTGGCAGATACTCCCTGACGATCTCGTGCATCGAGAATTCGCCGTCCGGGTCGGAGTCCAAGGATTCGCTAGATTGCGGGGTCCAAACATAGCCCCGGTCCTGGGAAACAAGGAGGAAGAACCCGGGGCGTCGCACCAGGCCGTGCACCAATAGGTTCCTCCTGATCTGTCGAGCAACAGCCGGGGTCAAATCACGACGATTCTTGATCTCGACGATCGCGACCGGTTCCTCGTTTTCTGATTTAACCAAAATGTCAGCGCGGGCAATCATAGGCTTCACTCTCATTCGAACGTTGATTGCCGATCGACATCGTCGATCGAGTACGACTGCTTGAACGAGTTTAGGTTCCTATTATTCCTCATCGAGGATGACTTCGGACGCTGCTCGGGAGAACGCACGATTGCAGTGCATGCCACGACAGCTGTGGGGAGCTTTAAGTTACTCTGTCAGCACGTGCTGACCATGTCCACATCTCATCTGCGTTCGCATTCGGGGAGTCTACGGATATTCACGGCTGTGGCTGGGTTCCTGCCCGGTACCTGAAGCTGTGCCTACCTGAACTTGCTGGCGAAGTAGATCCCGCCGAGGCAAATGAGCTGCAAGAACGGCATCTGATGAAAGCCGGGTGCCGTTCGTCATGTGCACGAAGAACGCCTTCTGAGTGTTAGCCCGTGATCTTTTTCGGTAGCTGCCAAAAACTGGCTGCGCGTCATTCTCCAGCCTCGAGCGACGTCACGGAAGACATCTGCCCGATTAGCCTTCCCTGAAGATCTGCATCAGCCGGTCCGGCCAGTTCGTGACGATGCCGTCGACGCCCAGCGCGATCAGTTCGCGTATGCGGTCTGCGTCGTCAACGGTCCAGACGTTGATCGCGATGCCTAACGCACGTGCCTCTGCCAACGTCGGCTGGCTCTGCTCGTCGATCAGCGACTCGTGCGGGTGAATAGCGGCGTGCCCGGCGCCGACGGCCGCGTCCAGCGCGTCCCTCAGGTTGATCTGCGGCGCGAACAGGTAGGCGGTTGGCACGCCGAGTCCGGCTTCACGCACGGCATCGACAAGTGGCCAGTCAAAGGATGAGAGGAGGATGCGCTCGCCGTATTGCTGGTTGGCGTGATCCTCCAGCCAGCGCGCCAACTTCCCGACTACGCTATTGCGCAGGATCATATCGGATGGTTCACGCAGCGTCGCCTTGACCTCGACGTTGACCAGCAGAGAGCTCGGAATCGCGGCGAAGACCTCGGACAGCGTTGGGATATGCACGCCTTGACCGCGAAATGGCGTGCTGCCATCTTCAAGAGTGAAGCGATAACCGGCGTCGAAAGTCTGCAGCGTTGCCAGGTCGAGATCACGGATCGCCCCGCTGCCGTTGGTAGTACGGCTGACGTCGGCGTCGTGGCAGACGACGAGGTGTCCATCGCGCGTGACATGCACGTCGAGCTCGATCGCGTCCGCTCCCATCTCTGCCGCTCGCAAGAAGGCAAGGATGGTGTTCTCCGGGGCATAGGCTGAAGCGCCACGATGGGCGACGTTCAGCGGTCCGTCGGTTTCGTCGTGTCTGGTATGCCAGAGGTTCATGATCTGCGTCGTCTCGCTGCCGGTCGGCAGTCGTCGCTCGCTCCGGTGTCCCGGTATGATGGACCGGTTGCGCCTGGTAAGGGCGGTAATGGAGGGGTTCGCTCGGGACTATGCCGAACGCGACCCACTCTCACCTGTGACGAAGTGTACGCCCGTTATGCGGCCAGGCGTCCCATTCGACGGATCAGCTCCATCGCTCCGCCGAGCACCTTCTGCTGGCTCTCCGCCGAGAGTTCCGCTTGAATCAGCGGCCTGTCGTGTGACGGACTCTTCCCGATCGCGACTTCGTCCACGTCCGCCCACCACGTCGATTCGATCCCATGAGGATCCTCGACGAGCCGGACGGTGGCGACGACGAAGCAACGTTCTCCGTGGCGCAACAGGTAGCGACAGCTCATCTGTCCCAGATGGCCTTCCTGCGCCGCGAGTATCTCGACATCGCGGACTTCGGCGGAGTCTTCGATATGCCGATTGTTTTTCTCGCTCGGCACTGAGGGCGTGGGCATCGTCTCCTCCTTCGCGGCGATTTCCTCCCACAACGGATCCACCGGTCGTGAAGTGAGTCGAGGAATCCGGGCGCGTGTACCCGTTTCACGATGTTCATGGTAGAGGAAGAACGATACTGAGACGTGAAGTTCCTGCGAAATCCGGAGGACGGCGTCCTCAGATCCAGCCAAACACAGGTGGAAAAACGATCACGACGATCGCCGCCCAGACGGCGTACACGGGCAGATAGTCCGTCTGCCAGCGTTCGAGGGCACCGAACGATCCGCGCTTGCTCAGAAAGCGGACGTAGAGTACGGCGGACCACGCCAGATTGATCAGTAGGATCACATTGACACCCAGCACGGTCACACGGTTTGGACTGAAGCCATACTCGCTGATGCGTGCGGCAATGGCCCATAGCGCGATCGCGTTGGCCAGCAGTGCGCTGACCACCAGCACAACCTGCATCACATCGAAGAAACCGGGAGGAGATTGCGAATCGCGGGCGGAGATGGAGTAAAGCAGGAGACCCAGGACCAGCACCAGGAGCAGATTGAATTCGGCGAGCATGTCGCGGTTGAAATCGATTCCGTTTCCAGTCCACAGCATGGCACCGAGAAACACGACCAGCATGGCGGCAAAGAGTGGGGTGAAGAGGCGTGTCAGCACCGGCGCCATGTTCTCGATCACGCTCTGCTTGGCCTCCACCAGCCAGGAGGCGACCAGTACCGCGCCCACTGCGCCGCACGGCAGCAGCCACGATTGGATGAACGTGTCCGGCTTGATCCCAATCGTCGTGAACATCATCGCCAGGAACCCAGTGAAGACTCCGCCGCCGAGCGCAATCAGCACGTAGTAGATGAAGAGCTCGCCCGTGAACCGGATGAAGTCCATCCGCCCACTTACGTGAGCCCAGCGACTGCCGGCGTAGGCCACGCCAACCGCGAGCCAGAGGAGGATCGGCAAATGCAACGCCGTCAGAATCTCGGTGGAACCTTGATTGGTAAATGGATAGACGTTGGCGAATACTCCCGCCACGACGAACGCGAGCGCCAGCCAGCGATAGGTGCTGCTGGAAAGTTGTCGTCTCCACGCGAAATAGCCGGTCAGGAGCGGCAGCACGAAGAGGCTCGCGTTGCGTCCATAGAAGCTGGCATCATGGTCGAGCCGCAACCCGAAGAGCACGGGCGCCTTGACCGCCACAGCCGCCACCACCGCGAGGCAGACAGCGACAAAGGCATTCGTTGGGATTCCTAGCCGCGATTCCCCGGTTTCTTCAGGGACCACCAGTTGTTTCCAGAGGCGTTCGGAATGCTCCAGAGCGTACTCGTGTGCCAGCGCATCGAGGTCACCGATGCGCTTCACGGCCACCATAAATGCTTCGTCGCTGGCGAGTCCCTTGCCGACCAGATCCGCGACCTGCTCGCGCAGATGATCCTCCAGTTCAGCGACGTCGACGCTGCGGATCGCGTCCCTGCGTCCAAGAAAACTGCGCCATTGGTCGATCTGCTCCTCGAGCGACATGCCGTGATCGACTACCGACATCGTCAGGCTCCCTGAAGCAGAGGTCCGGCTGGCGCCGGTCTGCGGGGCGGAATCGGAAAGCGAGAGTGCCTGCCAGACGCCGCGGAGCGTGGAATCTACCGCCTGCCACTGGCGGCGTTCTTCCGCGAGCTGGGTTCGTCCCTGGGCCGTGATCCGGTAGTACTTGCGACGCCGACCACTCTCGGCAACTTCCCAACGTGCCTCGATATGCCCGAGACGCTCAAGCCGGTGCAGAACGGGATAGAGCATCCCGTCGGTCCACTCCATGAGCCCTCCGGACAACTCCCGCACTCGTTGGAGGATCGCGTAGCCGTAGCTATCCTCTTTGGCCAGAATCGCCAGGACGATTGGTGTTGAGGACGCGGCAATCAGATCCTTGTTGATGTCCATGTGGTTCTCCATGCAGTCACGCTTCACGCGACAACACGACACGCCGAAAACATACCTAGAAGTATTATGCATGATGGTGAGAGGTATGTGAAGAGCCGCAGGTCCCGGCTGCGACGGCGGCACGACAACGTTGCTGCGACCACCGATGATTCGAGAATAGCGAGGTCCAGCCAGCATCACGTACTGGAGATGTGGGGCACGACCGTGAGACTTGCCGAACTTCCGGCGCTCCCTATTCGTGCTTCACAGTTGCGAGACTATCGTGAGTAAGCTGACGACGCTTGGGTCGCGCGACGCCGGCCGCGTCGTGTAATCGACAGATCAACTCTAAGAGAACAACCCGTCGCATAGGCGGCAAGGAAGGAGTGAGCAAATGTCAGCAACGCCGACGCACGTTCGCATCAGGCCCGCCACGCGAGACGATGTTCCACGCGTCGTGCAGATGCTCGCCGACGACACCATCGGGGCAACGCGCGAGCGGGCCGAGACGCCGTTGCCACAGGAATACTGGACCGCGTTCGAGGCTATCGATGCCGATCCTCGCCAGCACCTCGTTGTTGCGCTCTTAGACGACGAAATCGTCGGCACGTTGCAGCTGACGTATATCCCCTACCTGACACATCGGGGCGGCGAACGAGCATTGATCGAGGGAGTACGCGTCGACGCCGCTCAACGGGGCGGCGGAGTCGGACGCCAAATGCTGGAGTGGGTGATCGAGCAGGCTCGCGCGCGAGGTTGTCGCATGGTTCAGCTCACCACAGATAAACGACGGCCCGACGCGCGACGCTTCTACGAGAGCCTCGGGTTCGTCGCCAGTCATGAGGGTATGAAACTTCCAATCAACTCCTGATCGGGTGGCGGGCCGCTCAGGTCGTGAATCGTTTCGTCCCAACGTCGCGGCCTAACCCCCTCACCTGCATCTCACGGACACGGTCCTCCCAGATCACGCGCTGCCGCCGCGGGCCAGACGATTGCGTTGGATCGGCTGACGATTCGGTTCTGGCTGAGGTGGTAACGCATGCTGAGGAGAGTTCGTGTTCGAGGGATTTACGTGCGAGGAAATTGACACGGGCGAAGCGACGCTGCGGGTACGGCATGGCGGCGAGGGGCCAGCCGTGCTGCTGCTGCACGGGCATCCGCGCACGCACACAACCTGGCATAAAGTCGCGCCGCTACTTGCGTCGAGCCACACCGTAGTCTGTCCTGATCTGCGTGGATACGGCCACTCCTCCAAGCCGTCGACGACTTCCGACCATGCCCCGTATTCCAAACGTGCCATGGCAAACGATTGCGTCAGCCTCATGCGCACGCTCGGGCACGATCGCTTCGCAGTCGTGGGCCACGACCGAGGCGCCTACGTTGCCTTCCGCCTGACGCTCGACCACCCGGAAATGGTGCGTCGACTGGTGGTGCTCGACGCGGTCCCAATCGGCGACGCTCTGGCGCGTTGCGATGCCACCTTCGCCGCCTGCTGGTGGCACTGGTTCTTCATGGGGCAGACAACCAAACCGGCAGAGCGCGTCATCAACGCCGATCCCGACGCCTGGTACCAGATTGCACGAGAGCAGATGGATGCTGCGGCCTATGACGACCTCCACGCCGCGCTGCACGATCCGCGGACGGTTCATGCCATGTGCGAGGACTACCGGGCGGGACTGGGAATCGACCGCGAACATGACGAGGTGGATCGGCGCAACGGGCGTCGCATCGTCTGCCCCACCATGGTCATCTGGGCCGAAGGTGACGACCTGCCGACGCTCTACGGCGACGTGCTTGCGGTTTGGCGCGACTGGGCTCCAGAGCTTTGTGGCCACGGTCTGGATTCCGGCCATCACATGGCTGAGGAGGTTCCGGAGCAGCTTGCGCAGGACCTGCTGGAGTTCTTTGAACCTGGATAGTCGTCAACGCGGCCGTCTGCGGCGCGACCTCGCCGCACTCGGTGACATAGTCGCCGATGAACTGCGCCAGGCGGTAGTTGGAGTTGGATTTGTCGGCCGTCACGGAGAAGTGGAGTCCTGATCCTTCCCACGCTGCCGATTGTTCCCATCTTCGGCGAGATCGGTTGCGACGACCAACTGGAATGCCACGCAGTCGACCAACTCGCTACGGGCTCCCACCGAATGAGGAGGCTGGGAGCCGGACGGCTCGATGCATTTTGCGGTAATCTCATATGAGACGACTGGTTCCCGGACTCTGGTGGCTCGACCTCACCTCACCGTGCGCGCTACCGAGCTTGCTTACGCCCTGATTTGAGGACCGACTTGGCTGTCGAAAGTGCCATCATCATTGCCCTGTTGGTTGTGGTGTCGGTCGCCGTATTCGTGCGACGCGTCAACCTGCCATACACGATTGCCCTCGTCATCATGGGCCTGGTTCTCGGTTCCCTCCGTTGGCTGGGGATCGGTTCGTCGATCCCGACGTTCGAGCTGACCCGCGAGGTCATCCTCTTCGTCTTCCTGCCTCCACTCCTCTTCGAGGCCAGTTTCGATCTCGAATACGAATCGCTACGGGAGAATCTCTCCGCGGTTTCGTTGCTGGCGGTTCCCGGAGTCGTCATTGGTGCATTCCTTATCGCGGGCATGCTGAACGTGACGCTCGGACGTAACTTCGAAACGGCCCTGGTATTTGGAGCCCTCATCGCCGCGACCGACCCGATCTCAGTGCTGGCGATCTTCAGCCGACTCGGAGCGCCACAGCGATTGGCCACCATCGTTGAAGGGGAGAGTCTCTTCAATGACGGCGTTGCGATCGTCCTCTTTACGGTTGTCCTCGGGATCGCCACCACGTCCAACCCGATTAACGCCAACACCGTCGCACACGCTGCGTTCGAGTTCCTGAAAGTCTCGGCGGGTGGTGGCCTGGCCGGTCTAGTTTGCGGGCTCCTTGCCATGTTCGTGATGCGACGAATCGACGACCACTTGATCGAGATCACCATCACCACCGTGGTCGCATTCGGCTCGTTCCTGGTGGCCGAAGAACTTCACTTCAGCGGCGTGATTGGCGTCGTGGTCGCCGGGCTTGTCATGGGACGCGCGCGGGATACCGTCATGTCTCCGACGACGCGCGTCACACTTGGCTCTTTCTGGGAGTACGTCGGCTTCCTGGGCAACTCAATGATCTTCCTATTAATGGGCATGCGCATCGCCGTTCCACAGATGCTGCATAACCTCCCCGCCATTGCGCTGGTCATGGTCGCGGTGCTGGTCAGCCGCACGGCGATCGTTGGGCTGGCCAACGCGGCGTTGCGCCTCATCCACGAGGAGATGCCCTGGAAGTGGGTCACCATCGTCTCCTGGGGCGGACTGCGGGGCGCGGTGGCGCTGGCACTGGCCCTCAGCCTGCCATTTCAATTGGCCGGTCGGGAGTGGATTCAGCTGATGACCTTCGGCGTGGTGTTGGTGTCTCTCCTGGTGCAAGGCATGACGATGCAGCCGCTCCTCAACAGGCTCGGGCTCGGTCAGCCCGGCCAGCTCGAATACGAGCGGCATCAGGCCCGTCTCTTCGCCCTCAATCGCGCCCTGAGCGTACTGCATTCCGAGCAGCAGCGGGGCAGTCTCCTGCCTGGCGTCGTCTCCGATATCCGGGACGAGTACGAGGAGGCGGTCCGCAAAGAGCAAGATGATCTCGAATCATTGGACGTGAAACCGGGCTTCTATCGCAAACAGCAGATACGGCAAACCCGTCGCCGTGCTCTTCTGACGCAGCGTGCGGCGCTCCTCGAGCTACGTCGTCAGGGTCAGCTCTCCTCAGAGGCCATGCATGACTTGCTGGAGGAAGTCGATTCTGAGCTCGTGCGCCTCGGAGAATCCGACCGGCAAGCCGATCGAGATGAGGACGCAGATAGGGACGAATCGATGGAGGCGGATGCCGAACAGCAATCCGTCGACGCTGAGGCGCGCGCCGAGGAAGCGGCCGCTCGAACCGACTGACCTCAAGTTTGCCGGACTCGTTCAGCCGCATTCCGCTGGACATTCTCGTCATCAGCCGTTCCGGATCTGACGGTGACATCCTTGTGAAAAAGTTGTGGAGACGTGCGCTCTATGACGTCAAACAACGCCACAACAATTGGCGGTTACGAGCCCCTAACCGGCTTCGATCGGGTCCCAGCGGCTCGATGGGCCCCAGAAGTCCATCTGATTCAGTACAGAGGTCACTCTCGTCGGGATGAACGGGCTACCGGCTCGGTCCTTCAGTCGCGATGGCGGGTACTCGGAGACACTTCGAATGAGGACTGCTGGGGGCTGCGGATGCCCGGATAATCAACCAAAATAAGCACAGCGCATTCGCGGGTAAGGGAGAAAGAGGTCAACATGTTTGCACTCCAACTGGACGCCATTCTCATGATCGCCCTGTTCGTCGCGACCTCTGGGCTGGCAATTTCGCGGATCTTCGAACGACTCGATCGTTCGGTTCTTTTCACATTCACAGGGAAACGGTCCCGCCTCGTCCTGTTGAGGGTCGCCGTCTTTACGTCCGCTGCACTGAGCAGCGTCGGCGTCTGCGGCATCCTCTTCTTGACGCTGCCGAGCTTTGCCGCCCTCGCCATCTTTTTCGCCTTCGAGGCGATCGTCCTCGACATCTGCACGCAGCGGGTCGAGTATGTGCGCGAGCCTGAGCCGGTACTGGCTCGAAGCAGCGCCCGAACGCCGCATCAGGGTACGATGACGGGCGCCTACTAGCTTAGCGGTCCACCGGACGATTGACGATCACGTCAGTCACGTCGATGAAGCGAATCTCGGGTTGGGCGCCAAAGGCTTGCTCGGCCCGAGTTTTCCATTCTGGGGTATAGACGCGTTCAGCCGCTTCGCGAGAATCCCAGGCGTAAATGCCACCCGCCTCTTTGCGTTCCTTGTCGACCCAGTAGAACTTCTGACGTAGCCCCTCTCGGCCAACGTAGAAGTCACGACGCGCTCGACCGGTCTGGTCGATCATCTCCGGGTCGAAGTCATCCCCGTAGCGGAACGTCACGATCGCGAGAATCATCGAAAACCTCCTGCCATGTGGTGCTCAGCGCTCAGTCTCATCAATTTCGCCCTCCAGCACGCTCATCAGGATTTGATCGTGCCATTTGCCATCCCGAAACATATCGTCGCGCAAGACGCCGTCTTCGTGAAAGCCGCACGCGGCATAGGCGCGTCTGGCCGCGACGTTCTCGGCAAAGACCGAGAGATAAATCTTGTGCAATCCGAGCCCGCCTCGCGCGACTGGAATGAGAGCGTGACTCAGGGCGATGCGCAACGTCTCCTTGGCGAACCCCTGGCCCCAGGCTGAGCGTTCGCCGATCATCAGGGCCAGCTCTCCCTTGCGATTGACCTCGTCGACCTCGAAGAGGGTGACGTAACCGATCGGTTCGCCGCTGTGGAGCACGGCCCAGACGAGCGCTCCGGCGGCTAAATTGCGCTCATGCCAGACTCGGATGGCCGCATCGTCCGGCACCTCCTGGGTGATCCAGTAGCGCGTCACTTCCGGGTCGGACCGCCAACGGCGCACTGAAGCGAAGTGCTCCTGTCCCAGCGGGACAAGCGTCAGCCGTTCTCCGGTAAGCGTGCTGGGAATCTGCATGGCTTCCCTCTCGTGACCGCGACGTTGACCATAGTCTAACCACTGTCGCCGCTCTTGACACCGGCGACGCCGTGCCATGACGATCAAGGGCAGAAGACGCTGACGACGAACGGAACGCGACGACGATTGGCGACTGGAGGACGCAATGGCGGATTCACGACGAGGCTTTGGAGTAGCGGCGGCGATCTCCCCAGAGGTGATTCGCGCGGCGGCGCAGCTGGCTGAGTCGCTCGGCTATCACTCATTCTGGGTGAATGACACGCCAAATGGGGACGGGCTCGAGGCGCTGGCTCAGGCAGCCTCGGTTACGACTCGGATCACGCTGGGGGTCGGCGTCATCCCACTCTCACGACGGCCGGCCGATGAGATCGTGGGGCAGCTCAGGTCGATGGATGGAACGAGCGGCACGTTGCGGCTGCCGCTGGACCGGTTGTGGCTCGGTGTCGGAAGTGGCGCGGGCGGCGTTGGCGCTATGCAACGCACAAGGGAAGGGCTCGAGACGCTCAAGCGCGATGCCAACACCACCGTCTTCGTCTCGGCGCTCGGTCCGCGCATGGCGCATCTGGCGGGTGAGATGGCCGACGGTGTGCTGTTCAACTGGCTCACGCCAGAGTTTGCCCACACCGCGAACGACTGGGTTCGAGAGGGGGCGCGGAGCGCAGGACGTGACGTTCCCATCCTTGCATCCTTCGTGCGCTCGGCGCTTGGAGCGGCGAGCGCGAAGCGACTCGTGGATGAGGCCAATCGCTACGGCGGGATCCCGCAGTATGCCGACCATTTCAAGCGTATGGGTGTCGAACCGGTCGAGACCGGGATCCGAGGTGAAACGGCGGACGAGATCCAGCAGGGGCTGGCTCGCTGGGACGGCGTGTTGGATGAGGTCGTGGTCCGCTCGATTACGCCCAACGATACGCTCGAAGAGACGCTGGCGCTGGTGCGTGCCGCGGCGCCCACCGGATGACATATCCCGCGTAGGTTCGCGGGTAAACGCGATCTCAGTGGTATTGACAGCCTAGAACATACGTGCTAATGTGGAGCGTGCCGGTCGAGCTTTGGGTCAAGCATATCGACCGGCGCACCTCCCCAAATTCCTCGTTTAGCCGCTGAGTATCCCCACACTTGGCGGCTCCTCTTATGCGCCGAATTTCGTATCTATGTGCTCTGCTGGCTCAGAAACGTCTCGATCTGCTTGAGGTGGTTCTCGTCATGGTTGATGAGCTTCTCGATTAAATCCTCAACGCTGATCTGACCGTACTCATCATGAACGCCGGTTCGCTCCCAGCCCTTGAGAGGCAGGTTCATCAAGAGGGAGATTAGCTCGCCCCGCTCGTTGGCGAAAGCCTCGAGCTGTGGTCGCAGCTCCTGCGCGACGCCTTCCGGACCGACCTCTGGATGAAACGACTTGAGATATGGGGTCTCCTGAGCCAGCATGGCTTGGATGCGCGTGCGGAAGAGCTTGTCGACGTCGACCAGGTGAGCGACCACCTGAGGCGGCCCCCAATCCTCGGCGGTTCCAGCGGGAAGAGCGCTGCCGTACTGCTCCGTCATCTCCTGGATGCGCGTGGTGGTATGCGATAGGTCGTCGAGGAGCTCGTGATAGGCGTCGGTCATCGTTGCCCCGTTCTGTGCGGTTAGCCGGCCAGGATCAAATGTGCTGCGTGCCGGTATCGGTCAGGTGCCAGGTCACGCCGTAGGGATCGCGGAATCGGAACGCGTGGATGTCGTCTTGCACGACCGGATAGGAGCGAATGAGCACCATGCCGCGCAACGTGGCGAGCGTCTCGGTTGAGACGCGCAGGCCCAGGTGCGCCAGCTTCGGCTCGCTCATCACCGCGCCGCGTCCAGCATTGATGAGGAAAAGGCTGACGGGTCCGTTGCGCAGCACGACGAGTTCCGGGTAGTAGCCGGTATGGAGTCCTTCGACCCAGTCGAAGTCGTCCGGCATGACCTCCCAGCCATCGCCTGTGCGACGTGCTCGCACGACCACGTCCATCTCGAGAAACTCGTGGTAGAAGTCTTCCGCCTGGCGGATGTTGGCGACGCGCAACGCGACGTGATCGAACGCCTGGATCTCGAGGGTGTGCTCGGCGGCAGCGACCATGCTGTTCGCTGGAATGGCGAGACCGTACGGGAAACCGCTGACGTTGCCCGTCGTCGTCCGGCCGGTAGTCGCCGGCTGGCGCGGCGTATCGTTCACGACGTTCTCGTCCGCCTGTGGTTCGCGTTCGTCCGCCATTAAATCAAGCTCCTTAATCCTGCCGAGTTCCAGGTCGGCAACCAGCGGCCCTGCTCGCCGGAGCGACCCATCGCGGCCATTGTAGCATCCGGATTTGTACCAACGAATCGCACGGTGATTTCGCAGGCGTGACGTGGCCAAACACGCTACGATATGTGACGTCTTGATGGACGGATGACAGAGGCAATCAGAGCAAAGGTTATGGAACGCCGAAGATGAGTTCACCAATCCGATCCAGCTACCATACCCACAGCTACTACTGCGACGGCGAATGCCAGATCGTCGAGATGGTCGAGGCGGCCATCGACGCCGGGTTAACCGAGGTGGGCATCTCGAGCCATGCCCCGCTTCCCTTCGAGACCGGTTGGACCATGGACCCTGAACGGTTGACGAGCTACGTCGCGGAAATTCGCGAGCTTCAACAGCGCTATCAGGACCGCATTCGCGTCCTCTTGAGCGCCGAGATCGACTTCATTCCCAACGAGAATGTCGTGCGATATCAGGAAGAGTCGCTTTTCCCGCTGGGATTCGACTACTTCGTCGGCTCAGTTCACTTCCTCGGTGAGCGCGATTCGCCCCGATCCTACGACGACGATGAAGAGGGGTTCGCGTTGATCCTCCGGGAGGAGTATGGCGGAGATATGTCCGCGATGGCCGCCGACTACTACCGCCGCATGCAAGGGGTGCTGACGATTCCAGGCGTGCGCATCGTTGGCCATCTGGATCGGATTAAGCGCTGGAACGCCGATCACTCGTATTTCACCGGTGAGGAATCGTGGTATCGCGAGGCGGTGGAAGAGACGCTGCACGCCATCGCCGCTTCCGGGCACATCGTCGAGCTGAATACGTCGGCATGGCGCCGAGGATTCGACGAGCCCTATCCGTCGGTGGCGATTCTGGAGCGCATCCGCGATCTGGGCATCCCGGTCACGGTCAACAGCGATGCGCACACACCCGCTGAAGTGGATGCCGATTTCGATCGCGCGGCCGCGCTCCTATCTGAGCTTGGCATCCAACCAGTATCCCTCTCTGAGGCATTGCCCCGGACGTAGCGACGGACCCATCTCAAATCGACGTTTCGCTGTGCGCATGAGCGTGCTAGGCTCGCGGCACGCGTGCGCCATGAAAAATTTGGGAGGGGAACAATGCACGAGATCAAGGCTGGGCAGACTACGTTCGCCTTTCGACCGGACGCGGAGCCGGTGCTGCGCATTCAGCCGGGGGAGACGGTGAAGTTCGAGACGTCTCCCGAGCCGTCTGAACGACTCCTGGAGGCGGGCGACCATTGGCTCGAGAAGCTCGATATTCGAGCGATCAACGCGGTGACCGGACCGGTCTACGTCGAAGGGGCTGAACCGGGCGACGCCATCAGCGTCGAGATCATCGACGTCGTTCCAGGTCCCTGGGGTTGGAACGCCTTCATTCCCAACTTTGGTTTGCTAGGAAACCGGACCGGGTTGGCCGGCATCCGGCGCTTGCCGATCGAGAACGGCCGCATCATCGTCTCGGAGTCGTTGTCGCTGCCAGTTGAGCCGATGATCGGTTGTCTTGGACTTGCGCCTGCTAGCGGCCAGTCCTCCACGCTTGGGCCGGCCTTCCCCTGGGGCGGCAATTTCGATCTGGTGCAGGTCAAGCCGGGGAACACCATCCTCTTTCCCGTGCAGGTGCCGGGAGGTCTCTTCTCGCTCGGTGATCTGCACGCCGCCATGGGACGTGGCGAGGCGACGTCGGTCTCGATCGAATGCCCTGGCACGGCGACGGTTCGGCTCGGTCTGCGCAAGGGGCTGAAGCTCGAGACGCCGCGCATCGAGACGCCGGAACGCATCTACACGGTAGGTCTCCGGCCGAAAGGGGATTTCGACGGATCGCGAGAGCAAGCCACCTCGTTGATGTTCGAGTACCTGACCGTCGAGCGTGGGTTGTCGCCGTGGGATGCCTACGTGGTCTGCTCGGCCGTGGTCGACATAGAGTATGGCGGCCCCGCAGGATCGATCACCCTCGCCAGCGTGCGATACGACATCTTCCCTACGGACGTCGTTGAATCGAGCGGCGTCAGCGATACCAGCCGTTACCGGTAAGCACCTGATTCCCGAGGAGCCCGAGTTGCACCTCATACGGCGTCCCCTTCTGATCGGGATGCCACTCGAAGCGCGCGCGCTCGAAGTACTGCACCGTATAGGTCTTCCCGTCGGCCGGGTTCACCTCCTGGATCTCCGGGCTGAGCGGGTAGCCGTAGACGGCGAGCCCGCCGTTCTTCTGCCAGTAGTCTTTGAAGCCGTTGGCTACGAATTGGCCGGTCTGCGGGAAGTAGATCCGGTTCGGCTCGGTGGTCGCTGGCGCAGGCTGAGTGGGGAAGCTCCGACCTTGCGTGACGTAGCGCCCGAGCAGGCCGAGCTGCACCTCATAGGGCGTGCCGGAGTACTCGGGCCAGTATTCGAATCTGGCACGCTCGAAATACTGGACGGCGCGCCCCTGAACGTAGAAGACATCGGTGCGCGGATAGCCGAACTGCGCCAGGCCGCCATGGTCCTGCCAGTACTTCAGGAACGGATCGCGCAACGTGTGTCCCGTCTCAGGGAAATAGAGGACACGAGGTCCGACGTCGCTCGGTTTGGCGACCGGCGCCGTGGGCAGACGCGCCCGGGTTGGCCAGCGACTGATAGACCTCGAAAGCCTCCTTGCGCGGCCATGGCGTGCCCTCAGGGCCATAGACGAAATTCGATTCACGCAGTCGAACGAGTCCCCAGTTCGCCCAGGTGCCAGCACCGCCGAAATCCTCGTACTTGAACCAGAAGACGCGGTCGACCCACGGCGCCTGATCTCTCAGGCAGCGTGTAGATCTGCTGCAGGAAATCGGCCTGTTGCTGCTCGCTGGCGGTCGGATCCATGATGCCGTCGCTGGTCCAATCGGGCGGGGCGGCGGGCATGCCGATCTCGGTGATCCAGACGGACCCGGAGTCCTTGTTCGTCCCCTGTAGATCGTGAAGCTGCTTGGTATCGGTCAGGACGTCGTTCGGTGCCAGGTCATAGGGATGAATCGACACGGCGTCGTCCGGCGTGTGGCCGAACTCCTTGACGTATGCCTTCACCGCGGGCGAGGCGTAGACCTTGGTCATCCAGGCAAGCTCGCCGCCATCGACTTTCCCGTCGCGATGCAGCAGGCTGCCGACGACGAACTGGACGTTGGGGTGGGCCGGTTTGTTGGTGCGATAGATGTCGGAGATGATCTTGCCGTAGACGTTGGGATTGACCGCTTGCTGGCCGCCACTCGTCTCCTGATCGAGGAGCGAGCTGGCGTTCGGTTCGTTCAGAATCTCATAGGCGGCGACGTTGTCCCCATAATGGTCCATGATCTCCTTGGACCGGGCTTCGAAGGCCTGACTGTAGGCGTTGCTGCCGTCGGCCGCGGGCGTGTCGTTGATGTGCTTGAAGCCATAAGTGGGATCGACGTCGGCCAGGATGCCAGTGCCAAGGACCGCCAGCACCTTGATGCCGTACTTGGGCGCCAGCGTGTTGATGAACCAATCGTATTTCGAGTAGTCGATCCAGCCCGGGCCCTGCGCCTGGTCGTATTCAGCATGAAACTCGATGCGCACCCAGCCCGCCCCAAGGGTCGCCATGCCTTGCACGACGCTTTCATCGAAGAATTGATTGACGCCGTTCGGGTAGTTGGCTGGGTCGGCATTGTACTGATACCAGGGATCCTGGCCGACAATGCCGAAGAAGTCGTGCGGATTGGAGGAGTCGCGGGCGGCCAGCACGGTCGCGGGTGAGCTCAGCAAGAGCGTGAGAGCCAGGAGCATCACCGCGGTGCAGGCAGCGAGCGACGTCGTGCGACGCATCACAACGATCTCGTTCCCTTCCCTCTAGGGGCGTACCGTCAAGGCGGTCGTTCGCCACCTGCTAAACGACTTGACCGCGCTTCGGTTGTCACGGGTCGACCAGGAATATCACCGGCTGGCATGCTTCGTGAGGGACTGCGAAGTTGGCGAGTAGGCGACGAATCCGGGATTTCACAGGATCACGAGAGGCGAATATGGTCGAGTTTCAGGGGATTCAAGGGATACTGTTCGACTCCGGCGACACGCTGATGGGTCCGATCGGCGGCGAATGGCTCCCGGGCGACGCCTTCCGCCGCATGATCGCCGCGCGCGAGAATCTGGCGCTGCGTTGGGAGCATCTCGACGAAGCGCACGAAGCGGCGCTGGCAGATCTGCTGGAGGATCACCTGCTACAGACCGAGGCCGAGGAGCTCGATCGTTTTCAGGGTTACTTCGTCCGTGTGCTCCTGGGGATAGGTGTCACTGAGCCGGTCGAGATGCTTGCGCGCGAGATCGCGCACGAGATGATCGAGCATCCGAGCATCCAGCTCTTCCCGGACGTCGTCTCCGCGCTGGAGCGCTTCGCGGGCGACGGTCTGAAGCTCGGCGTCATCTCGAACGGCTGGCCGTCACTCGGCCGGCAGCTACAGCTTCTGGGAATCCGAGATTTCTTCGACGTGCTGGTCGTCTCGGCGCACGTCGGCAGCCGCAAACCAGAGTCACGCATCTTCGAGGTAGCACTCAAGGAGATGGACCTGCCGGCCGGAGCGGTGCTGCTGGTCGACGATGCGTTGGAGAACATCGTTGCCGCCGAAAAGCTCGGCATGCAGGGGGTCGTGGTGCAGCGCGCTGACGCCGCAGCAGAAGGCTACTACGCCGTCCAATCGCTGGACGAGATCTCGTTGATAGATTAGATCGCTTCTCGCCCCAGAACGAAGCGCTCGATCGCCTCGGCCACGCCATCTTCGTCGTGTCCGCGAACCACGACGTCGGCTCGCATCCGCACTTCTTCAGACGCATTTCCCATGGCCACGCCCAGCCCGGCTGCCTCCAGCAGCGGCATGTCGTTCTCGCCGTCACCGACCGCGACTACGTCGGCCATGGTCAATCCGAGGTCGGCCGCCAGCAACGCCACGCCGTGCGCTTTGCTGACTCCCGGCATGTGGATGTTGGCGGCCCAATGCGGTGGATCGGCTTCCCAGCCGAGCGGTCCGGAGTGGAAGACGGCGTATCCAGCGTTCGAGAAGCGCTCGGTGAGCGGCCGCAGCTCCTCTTCCGGACCGAAGACGTCGACCGTCAGGACGTCCGAGACGTTTCCCATCTCGTCCCAGGCGACGTGGCACACCTCACCGATGCGCTGCCTGACGAAGGCGCGCACGAACTCGGCCTGTGGCGGGTCCTGGGGGACCACGACGCGCTCGCCGCCGCCAGGCCCCAGCAGCAGGACCGGTGCGAGACCTGCCTGCAGCGCCCCGTCGACGATGACGTGCAGCAGCTCGGGAGTGAAGGCGATCTCGTTCATCGGCTGTTCGAGCTCAGTGCTCCAGACGAGGGCGCCGTTGGAGAGGACCAGCGGAAGGTGGATGCCGACCTCCTCGACGATGCGTCGCGCCGACCGCAGGCGGCGACCCGTCGCCAATGCCACTTCGACGCCGTGGGCGCGCGCGGCGGCGATGGCCTCATGCACCACCGGCGTGACGATGTCGGATGGGTCGAGCAACGTGCCATCGATGTCGAGCACCAGCAACCGCGGCATCCAGCCTCCTTGTGCACCGGAACGAATTCCTTCCGCCCGAATCGTACACGCTTATCGGTGAAGTGCGGGGATTGTCTGCACGTTGTAGATGAAGAATCGGTGAAGGGGGAGCGTTTACGGCTTCGCGGGGTTCAGAACGCGCGAATCAGTTTCGCGCCGCCAATCTGTACGCGCGGCGGGCCTCGGCCTGCTGCCAGCGCGTACGCTCCTCGTCGGTGGTCAGTTCGAGCGCTGGGACTTCACAGGGGTTGCCCTCGTCGTCGAGTGCCACGTAGACGAGGTAGGCGGTGGAGGTGTGGGTGACGCTCCCGGAGGCGACGTTCTCGGCATCGACGCGGACTTCTGTCTCCATGCTGCTGCGTCCGGTCCAGGTGAGTCGCGCCGTGATGGTGACCAAGTCGCCGACGTAGACGGGTTGCAGGAAGGTCATGGAGTCCATGATGACCGTGACGACGCGATGCCTGGCGTGCCGAATGGCGGCGATTCCCCCAGCCGTGTCGACCAGCTTCATGATGGTGCCGCCATGCACGTTGCCCTGGGAGTTGGCGTCCGACGGCATCATCACCTGCGCCAGCGTCGTTTCGCTTACGGTCACCAGTCGAGAATCCATCGCCGTACCAGTCCCTTCACGCCCGACCAGCCTAGTATGACGGCCAGCCGGGCGCAACGGGATGCGCGTTCATTTCGAGCGACGCAGCCCGAGGTATTCGACGTCTGCGAATCCCAGCACGAGGAGTGCCTGGACAAGCACGAAGGCGATGCCGAGCCCGGTCGGGTCGACCCAGCCGGTGAAGAGGAGTAGGACGCTGCCGACCGTCCAGAGGAGGTTCAGTCCCACGATCGTCCAGGCAGCGGTCCGGGAGATCGTGTTTCGCGTGGCAACCAGCATCAGTGCCGCCGCGTAGGGGAGCAGACAGATGCCGGTGATTCGCAGGAACGAGACCGACAGACCCAGTGGGTCTGCCAGCTCGCCCGCGCCCAGAGCCAGCGCCAGGCCGGCCACCGCCACGACGACCGCGTCGGTGTTGAGCGCTCTGCGCAGCAAGTTGTCGGGTTGTGTCGCCATTTGGGTTGTCATGCCGCTCATGTTGGGCTCCGTTCGCGTTGGTTTCATTGCCTCTGACTTATCCGGCGAGCAGCTCCGCCGGGACCTGATCCAGGAATCCGGTGATGACTTGCAGGCGTCCGTCTTCGGCCACGAGTCCGAAGTCGGTGCCCTTCACGATGGCGACGCCACCGACCGGCTCCATCAGCTCCCAGCTGAAGCGCAGTCGATCGTGATGCTGATCGACGTCGCTCGAAAGCCGAAAGCGGTGCTCGGGAAACTGCTGTTGGAATCCCGCGACCAGGGCATCGATCCCTTCATGGCCGTCAGCGCTGAAGAGCGGATCGACGTAGCTGGAGTCGTCGTCCCAGGTTTCGGCGATCAGATCGCGTCGTCTCGCGCCGTCCGTTTCGTTCCAGATGGCGATGTAGCGCTCGGCGACGTTGTCTGTCTGGCTCATGTGTACCTCCGTGTTGCATGTTTGCGGCTGGAGCCGCCGTCGGTTCGTTGCACTCATACTAGGCAGGCGGCTGTACGGCGTCGATTACGTCTCAGGTAATGGTGAGATCGCCCAACGGACGCTAGGATGTGGCTATGGTGACAGCAGAACGGCCAGTTGGAGAGTTGTTGCGTTCGTGGCGCCAGCACCGGCGTCGCAGCCAGCTCGACGTGGCCCTCGACGCGGGCGTCTCCACCCGGCACATCAGCTTCGTCGAGACCGGCCGTTCCTTGCCGAGTCGCGACATGCTGCTGCATTTGGCTGAACATCTTGAGGTGCCATTGCGCGATCAGAACCAGATGCTGGTCGCGGCCGGCTACGCGCCGGTCTACAGCCAGCGGCCACTGGACGATCCCTCCATGCGCGTCGTGCGTGAGGCGGTCGACCTCGTCCTCGCCGGTCATGAGCCGTATCCGGCGCTGGCCGTCGATCGGCACTGGACGTTGGTGACGGCCAATCGCGCCACCGGTCTGCTGCTGTCCGGCGTCGCGCCGGAATTGTTGGAGCCGCC
Organism: uncultured Chloroflexia bacterium; assembly: GCA_963815715.1. Classification (GTDB taxonomy): domain Bacteria; phylum Chloroflexota; class Chloroflexia; order Thermomicrobiales; family Thermomicrobiaceae; genus CALAGB01. The sequence goes on from CAWFHU010000013.1 coordinate 70,946, forward strand.
GGTCAACGTGCTGCGCGTCAGCCTGCACCCGCACGGGTTGGCTCCGCGCATCGCCAACCTGGCGGAGTGGCGGCATCACGTGTTGGAGCGCCTGCGCCAGCAGATCGATGTGACGGCCGACGCGGTTCTGACGGCGCTGTTCGAGGAGCTGCGTGAGTATCCCGTTGATGACGTCGGGGCCCGGGACCCTGCGAGCTTCCAGCGCTACGGCGGGTTGGTCGTGCCGGTGCGCATTCGCTCTGACGCCGGGATCCTCTCCTTCTTCAGCACCACCACGATTTTCGGCACAGCCATCGACGTAACGCTCTCGGAGCTAACGATCGAGTCCTTCTTCCCGGCCGACGAGGCAACGGCCAAGTCGCTGGCGAGATCGCGGCAAGAGTAGCGACCCAGCAAGACAGGAGTGGCAAGACAGCATGATCGAAAAGCATCAAGCAGTCATCGATGGACGTCGCATCGCGTACCAGTCTGCCGGATCTGGTCCTCCCGTCCTGCTGCTGCACGGCATCGGCGGCAATGCGGGGCAATGGCGCGCCCAGCTGGAGGGTTTGGCTGACGAGTTCACGTTGATCGCCTGGGATACGCCCGGCTATGGCGACTCAGACGACCCGGACGGCGACTGGCGTATGGCCGACTACGCCGAAGTTCTGGCGAAGCTGCTCGATCACCTACAGCTCGATCGCGTGCACGTGATCGGCCAGTCCTGGGGTGGGGTGCTGGCGCAGGAGTTCATGCGCGAACATGCCGCCCGCGTGCATTCCCTGATCCTCTCGGACACGTTCCCCGGCGACGCCTGCCGCCCTGAAACCGAGCGCAACGCAAGTCTGCAAGGGCGCCTCAATGCGCTTGAGACGATGACCCCGGCCGAGATGGCGACCTCGCGCCTGCCTATGCTGGTGCCGGAAGGGACGGCGCAGTCGGTCAAGGATGAGATCGAAGCCATGCTGGCGATGATCCGCCCGAGCGGCTACCGGCAGGCCGCCATCGCGCTGCACCACTCGGACGAGCGGGATGTGCTTGCGACCATCGACGTTCCCACACTGGTCATCGCCGGTGAGCATGATCGCGTCGTGCCGCTGTCCCTCTCGCAGCTGCTGGCTGAGGGAATTCCGCAACGCCCGCTTCGAGATCATTCATGGAACCGGCCATCTCAGCAATCAGGAGCAGCCTGCCACGTACAATGCGTTGTTGCGTGAGTTTCTGGGCGATGTTGGATGAAAGATGGTTCGGGATGTAGACAATCCTCGCGTTCACGTCCGCGCCGGGCTAAAGCCGCAGCGCTGATCTATACAAAGACCGCTCAAGCGGTCTGAGTTTGAGGCGTCAAATGGATAGACCACGGCGCCGACATCGCGCCAGACGTGTGTTTCCAGCCCCTTCAGTGGGCTTTGGTTTTGTAGCCCGGCGAGTTTACTCCCGGGCGAATTGCGGGCGACTCCAGCAGTGTAAATGCCACTTCGACGCGACCTTTTCGCCTGAACTCCGTCATCAGATCGAGCGGGCATTGATGCTGCTTCAATAGGGTGAGTAGATCCTGCAGGTTGCGGATGCTCGACGGTCGGAATGGTGGGTGATGGCGACGAGTCCGACGCATGCTAAGAGGCCGCGACTGCCCGAGCGGGTCGGCTTGTGGCCCTCTCTGGCGCAGGCGCTGCCCGTCTCCAAATGTTGCCCTACCTCGCGCTGGCGCTCAGCTTCGCGTTGACATTTGCCGTCTACTGGCGGGCGCTGACCTTCTCCTACTTCCTGGACGACGCCTTCGACCTGACCCGCACCGAGCAGACCAGCTTCTGGGCGCTCCTCTCGCGACCGCTGCCCGGCTACTCCTACTATCGGCCGATCCCCTTTATGATCTGGAAAGCCATCTATCAGCTTACCGGTCACTACAATGCGACCATCCTGCACTTACTTCCGCTCCTGGCGCACGCCGTCTCTGGCTGGCTTCTCTTCATGCTGCTCTGGCGCTTGACGCGTTCCTCCTGGTCGCTGCTGCCGATGATCCTCTTCCTCCTCTACCCCTTCAGCTATCAGGACCTCGAGATCCTGGGCACCCTCGTTCATACGTTGGTGACGGTCGAGATACTGGCCGTCCTTCTCCTGTGGTATGACGGGCGTCTGCTCCGATCACCTGTCCGGCTCGCGTGCGCGGCGCTCCTCTCGGGTGTGGCGTTGTGGACCCATGAATATGGCGTCGTCATCCTTCCGCTGCTTGTCGGCCTCGAAGCACTCCTCACCCTCACGAACGGTCCATCCCCCGTCCCCCTTCCCACGGAAGGGGAGCATCCCTCCACAGGAGGGAGAGAACCATGGTGGCGCAGCCGTCGCATCTCGCGTCCGACCCTCTGGTTGCTGCCGCCTGCGGCGTTTGAGGCGCTCTACGTGTGGCTCTGGTTCACCATGGACAAGCCGGGCGCCGATCACCGCACCACCAGCGATGCCGTCCACAACGTGGGGATCTGGCTGGAAGGGTTCGCCTATCCGGTCACGCGGCAGACTGGCTGGCTGACCCATCTCCTCGGCGGCGATCCGCTGCGTATGGTCCTGCCGCTTGGCGCGCTGGGAGTCATCGGAGCGGTGGCGATCTATCTGATGCGACGTCGCGTCTGGACACCGTTCCTCACCGTTGCCATCGGCGGTATGGTCTTCGTGCCCGCCGTGGTCGGCCTGACGTACGAGTACGTGCAGAACAGTCCGCGCCTCCTCTACGTTGTGGCTCCGGCCAGTGCCGTCTTCTGGGGCATGCTGCCGTCGCTCCGATTCGAGCGCAGGTGGCTGACCTGGATCTGGCGAGGCGCCACGCTGGCTCTGATCGGCGTGGTCCTGGTGCAGAGCCTCCTCTTCATCCAGCGGCGCATGACGATGCTTGAGTACGGCACGCAGATCGCCGACGGGATCATCCGCGAGGGAAAGGCGCATCCGAATGGGAAACTCCTCTTCATCAACGTCCCCTCCTGGTTCGCCCCTAAGACGCAGGAGTTTCCACGCGGCCATCTCGGCGTGCAGATCGAGCCTGACTACATCAACCTGAGCACGTTGATCTATGCTGGCTCTGGATTACACGTGCCAGCCGACTCCTTCTCGCTGGCTCCTGACGTCTCCGGCTGGCGCTACGACTTCCAACCACACGGTCAGCCCGACCGACCATGACGCCATCGACCAACGTCTGCGGTCCGGCGAGACGCTGGTGGTGGTCGATCTCTACCAGAACTCCCTTGCCGTGCGGGAGCCCGGCTCGCTCACGCCGAACCAGCCCGATCCTGGCAACGCGCAGGCGACGTTTGGCGACGGGCTCGAGTTTTTGGATTCGACCATCACTCGTGACGGCGACCTGGTGACGATCGACAGCCGTTGGTACGTGCGCTCGGCCCTGAATGGCGACTACCAGCTCTGGACGCAATTGCGGGATGCGAATGGGAACGTGGTGATCGAGCGCAAGGACTACGCGCTGCGTGGCATGTCGCCGCCGCGACTCTGGCAGCCCGGCGACCTGATCGAAGACCGGCTGGTGCTGGACCTTTCGCAGGTGTCGAACTCGGGTGATCTCTCCGCGCGGCTCGGCCTGGTCAGCACGGCCAATGGGTCGATGCTGCCGGTGAATGGCAATGGCGCATCTGGGGGCTGGCTTCCGATCGGTACCGTGACGCCAAGATAGAAACGATTCCATCACTCCAGCGTTAGAAGAATAGAGCAATGCATTGTCCGAAACAAAATTGCGCGTCCGCGCAGTTTGGTGGGATTGGAAGGCTGAGTCCGGTGACTTCGATCAAAACGCACGTAATCGTGCTGACGCTCGCCCTCTTCGTCCCGCTCCTCTCGATCTTCTCCGTCGGCGGATCAGCCGCGACTGCGGATTGGTCGACCTTCTCGGACTATCAGGACTTTCAGGTCAGCTATCCGTCAGATTGGGTTCCGGATCCGGCGAACCAGCTCAGGGACAAGTATCAAGTCAGCCTTGGGTTTTCCAGTGATCTGGTTGACCCCGTGATCGGCGGCGTCATGGGAACCGCTCCGGATGGCGCCTACCTGCTGATCTCGGTCGATTCGCCGTTCAGCGGGACGACGATCGACGAGCACATGCAGCAGTTCCGGGGCTCGCAGATCTCCACACTCCCGAGCCGCGATCTGTATGGCGTCTCCAACGTGGTGCTGATCAGCGACTTCACTCAGGTGGCCAATGCCGAGCCGATCATCAGCCTCAACCTCCTCGCGGAGCAGGCTGGACGCGTCTATCAGGTGATGTGCGCCGCCAGATCGCGAGCCGATTTCGCGCGCTGGCGTTCCACCTGTGACGCCATCATCGACAGCTTCACCATCCGGAACCTCTACTTTCCAGAGACCAACGTCTGGGTCGGAGGCAACTTCCTCACCTACTGGGAAGAGTTCGGCGGACTTCCGATCTTCGGATACCCTGTCATGTATGCGGGCGAGGAGAACGGTGTAACCGAACAGTATTTCGAGCGGGCTCGATTCGAGCTGCATCCGGGCGCCTGGCCGGAACGGCACGACGTGCTGCTCGGGCGTCTCGGCGATGAGCTGCTGCCGACGCACATTCCGGACTTCACGCCCTATCCATTCGAGTTCACTCCGCCCAGCGGCCAGTCCGGCTGCCGCTTCTTCCCCAACCAGCACGATGCATCCATGGGATTCAACGTCTGCAACGGCTTTCGTGCGTACTGGGAGCAATACGGTGGGCTGGCCGTCTTCGGCTATCCGTTGAGCCAGGAGTACGTTGATCCGCGCACCGGCGTGGTGACGCAGTATTTCGAGCGAGCCCGCTTCGAGTGGCATCCGGGTGCCTGGCCGGAGCGCTACGACGTCCTCCTCGGCCGGCTTGGTGCTGAATGGATCGCGGCCAACGTGACCCCGGTTGCGATGCCTTGATGGGGATGAAAGGCATGAGCGATCAGCAGGTCGCCAAAGATCCCTGGGATCTCACGATTACAATCCCTCAATCCAGCTAACCATCACCCGAATTGCCCCAAACCGGTGGTACAGTAGCCAGGACCTACCCCTGCGTTTTTGCCAGCCGGAAACGTCTCTGTACCTGCCAGGAAAGGTGTCTCGATGAGCCAGCGCAGCGTCAAGTTGGCCTCCCCTGAGGAGCATTTCGGATTCCCGATGGCTTCGGACCGCAAGCTGGTCCGCTGGCCCGACATGCTCGAGTACTTCCAGGAGATCGCCGCTGGCAGCGACCGCGTGCGCTATGAGGAGCTGGGGAAGGCGACGCAAGGGCAGCCGTTCATCTTGCTCACCATCTCCTCCGCCGAGAACCTGGCTCGTCTGGAAGAGCTGCGTCAGATCCAGAAGCGCCTGGCCGATCCGCGCAATCTGTCCGACGAGGAGGCTGAGCGCCTGGCCGAGCTGGGCCGCTGCATCGTCATGATCACCTGCAGCATCCACGCGACCGAAGTCGGCGCGGTGCAGATGACGCCGGAGCTGGTCTACGAGCTGGCCACGAAGGATGATGAAGAGACCAAGCTCATCCTGGACAACACCGTGCTGCTGCTGGTTCCGTCCCTCAATCCGGACGGCATGGAGCTGGTGGCCAACTGGTACGAAGAGACGCTCGGCACGCGCGCCGAAGGCTCGCAGCCGCCGGAGATCTACCACACCTATACCGGCCACGATAACAACCGCGACTGGTTCATGCTCACCCAGGTCGAGAACCAGCTGGCGGTCGAGAAAGTGCACAACGTCTGGCATCCGCAGATCGTCTTCGACCAGCATCAGATGATGCCCGACGGCCCGCGCTACGTGCTGCCGCCCTTCATCGACCCGTACGACCCGAACGTCGACCCGGCGTTGCAGTCCGAGATCGCCCAGGTCGGCACAGCCATGGCGGCGGCGCTGACCTCGGCCGGCAAGGCGGGCGTGGCGACCAACATCATCTTCGACGCCTACTCACCCTCGCGCGCCTACCAGCACTATCACGGCGGCGTGCGGCTCCTCTCCGAGGCGGCCAGCTGCAAGATCGCCACGCCGATCCACCTGAGCGGCATCGATCTCAAGGAGAGCCGCGGCTTCAATCCACGCGAGAAGCTCTGGAACCATCCGTTGCCCTGGAGCGGAGGCGAGTGGGGCGTGCGCGACATCGCCGATTACAACAAGATCTCGGCGCTGGCCTGCCTGAAGAACGCTGCCTCGTACCGACACCAGTGGGTGCGTAACTTCTGGCAAGTACAGAAGCGCGCGGTCGAGCGCGACACTCCCTTCGCCTTCGTCATCCCAGCCGATCAACGCGACCAAGTCACCACCGCGGAGATGCTGCAGGTGTTGCAGAAGGGTATGGTCGAGGTTCAGCGAGCTCACAAGCCCTTCACTGCTGCCGGGGTCGAGTACCCGGCCGGAACGCACGTGATCCAGATGGCTCAGCCATTCAGCTCGTACGCCAAGACGCTCCTCGAAGTGCAGCACTACCCCGATCTGCGCCTCTATCCGGGAGGTCCGCCGAAGCCGCCCTACGACATCACCGCCCACTCGCTGCCGCTCTACATGGGCGTGGAGTCGGTGCAGGTGGAGCACGAATTTGAAGCCGATCTCGAGCTCGTGGAGCGTGCCGAGCTGCCGGAGGGTCGCTGTCTCCAACGCCAACCGCACGACGTTCCTGCTCGATTGCGAGACGAACGCCTCCTTCAAGGCGGTGAACCAGCTCATGGCGGCTGGAGCAACGGTGCAGCGTGCGACGGACAGCTTCCGTGCTGCCGATCGCGAATGGAGCGCGGGGACTTATTTGATCGAAGGAGTCGACTCCGATCGCATCGAGCAGATTGCGAACGCGGCCCACGTTCATTTCGAGGGAGTTGGACGCAAACCGGGCGGTTCGTTCAAGCCGCTAAGCCGTCCGCGTGTTGGGCTCTATCGTAGCTGGCGTCCCAACGGCATCGACGAGGGATGGACCCGCTTCATCTTCGAGCGCTACGATCTGCAGTTCGAGACGCTGCGTGACGCCGACATGCGACAGGGCAATCTGCGCTCGCGCTTCGACGTCATCGTCCTGCCGCAGATGTCGATGCGCGAGATCATGGAGGGAAACGACCCGAAGGTCTATCCGGCCGAGTTCTCGGGCGGTATCGGCGACCAAGGGGCGGCCAATCTGCGACGGTTCGTCCATGGCGGCGGCACCGTCATCGCACTGGACGCGGCCTGCGACGTCGTCATCCGCTACCTATACCTGCCGGTGGTCAACGGCATCGAGAACATCCCCAACGACTCCTTTTACAGCCCAGGTTCGCTGCTGCAGGTGTTGGTCGACAACCGGCACCCCATCGGCTGGGGCATGGAGCGTGAGGTCGCGGCTCTGTTCGTCAACAGCCCGGCGTTCGATGTGCTGAATGGCGCGGAGACCGTGGCGCGCTATCCGCACACCGATCCGTTGCTCTCGGGTTGGGTGCTCGGGGCGCACCATCTGCAGGGGCGCTCAGCGTTGGTCGATGCGCCGGTGGGTGAAGGGCATGCCATCCTGTTCGGCTTCCGCCCGCAGTTCCGCGCGCAGATGCGGGGAACCTATCGCCTGTTTTTCAACGCCATCTTCAGCGCCACGCTCAAGCGGGATTAGCGCCGCGGGTCCCATCGATCGGAAGACGTGACATCGCCCGGGTCATTAGTTGGCCCGGGCGACTGCTGTGTCAGTCGCAGCAGCAGTTGCCGCCGACACAGCAGGCATACGTTAGTGTATCTGTTGGTGTATCTGTGCAGCACAGGTAGACATTGGCACCTGCCTCGCAGCACGTGCCGTCCGATAGCGCTCCTCCCGAGCCAACTGGGCAACATGCACCGTGTCCGACATGCAACGCATTGCCGAAGCATCCGACCGGCCCCTCCCCTGCGCCGCAGCAGGTGCCGTCCGGAAGCACTCCATGGGATCCTGCTGGACAGCAGTAGTAGCCAGTAGATGGCGTCGCCCTGGCACGACTGCGTCTCGTGGTCGCAGCAGTTCCCGCCGCACTGGTTGGTGCCCTGGCTCGCAGCAGATGTGTTGATCGTTGTACGTCGAACCGCCGCAGATTTCGTAGAAATAGCCGTTACCGCCACAGCAGGACGTCCCGTTGTCGCAGCAGACGGAGTCGGGCCGGGTGTTGTTGTCATTGTTGTACGGCTGTGTCACGCCGCAGGTGTATTGCCCGGTTGGGCAGTTTCCGGAGCAGCTATCCTGGCAGGTGCCGGAGCAGCAGACCTGACCGGAGCCGCAGGGTGTCTGATCCGCCACGGGGACGCAATCGCCCGAGGTCGGGATCACAAGACGAGCACTCGTTGCACGTCACGTTCGCGCACAGATCCTGACATTCGCACGTCTCGGGATCCTGCAGCTGGCCATCCGGGCACGATCGCCGTGCACTGGCAGGAGCAGGTGTCGAGGCTGAACGTCTTGCCTTGCGGACAGGTGATTGCTGACGCACTGCTCCTGACAGCAGAGCTTGGTTGGATCGTTCGCGTCGCAGGCCGCTCCATCGATCTGGTTCTGACAGATGTTGCACTGACAGGTGGTCGGATCAGGATGATCACCGTTGAAACAGAGCGGAACGCAATTCCCTTTACAGCAGATGTGTCCCCTCTGCGCAGACCTTATCCACACATTGGCCGCCGCTGCACGTCTGGCACTCGCCGCAGGCATGGCCACAGTCGCCACAGTTGTTGTGGTCGGTCTGGGTGTCGACGCAGTGATCGTCACAACGCGTTTGGTTGTCGGCACAGGTACATTGACCGTTCTCACATGTCGCACCCGGATCACAGGCATTCCCACAGCTGCCGCAGTTTGTGGATCGCTCGTCGTATCCGCACAGGCGCTGCCGCAACAGACCTGGCCGATCGAGTTGAGGCATCCGTCCTCGGATTCGCATTCTCTCAGGAATTTGTAAAAGAGACGATTCGCATTTATCCGGCAGCTGATGCATCCCAGAAGCAACCTGCGGTCGCTACAAATGTTGTGGCAGGTTGTCGTCTGATAGAAGATCGTCTCGCGCATGGCCGCTTCACGGCATGCTTGCTTGTTGCAGTTCGCCGCTTCAGCACTCGGAGCGCCAACTGAGCGACCGATGGCGACAGCGGCCAACCCTCCGACAAGACCCTTGATTACTCCGCGTCGCGACGTGGCACGTCCCAGGCTCCGGGTCAGGTCATCAAAACGCCAATCTTGCATACGTCGTTCCTCGAGCTATCTGCCGAGACGGCCCATGACTCGGCTGCGGTGACGGCCGAGCGGGTGGCGAAAACTGGCGATTCGCGCGTTGCGCGACAGAGTATCTGAATTGGGTACGGAAAGCGTCAGTACGGCAACCGTCACACTGGCGCTTTCAACATAACAGGCGGGCGTTACTTGAGCGTTATTCGGTGAATACCGAAATATCAATTCAGTCTGAACTCTCAGTACTCACCATCTTCCGCACCTCGTGCGAGGAGGTCGAACGAGCGTGAGGGTGCCCTCGCGCTCGTCGATCTGGCTAAGTAGGCCCGGGGCGAATCGCCGCGTTATCAGACTGGCGTCGCGTCGATGCAGTGCTGCGGCTCGCCTGAAATACTCCCGCAGATCTGAGTCTGGCCACAGCATTCACCATTGCTGCAGATAAAGGTGTGACAGCAGTCCCCGTTACTGTCGATCATGGTGTTGTTGCAGCAGACGCCGTTCGCGCAGACCTCGTTGTTGTTGCCGTTGCAGCAGACATCTCCACAGACAAGAGCGGGCGATTGGCAGCACTCACCCGCGCTATTGATTTGGCTTTCCGGACAGCAGACGCTGTCGTTCAGGCAGGTCTCCGAACCTTGACAGCAATAGACGTCGCAGGCTCGATCTTGCTCGCAGCATCCCACTGTCGTTTGGTCCCAGTTGGTGTAACCGCAGATCTGATCAGGCGAGCAGCAGATTGCGTTACTCGTATCGTCGGGATTTGCTGAACAGAGCTGCTCGGCCGGACAATCGCAGCTGCCCTGGCAGACGCCCGAGCAGCAGACCTGGTTGGTACCGCAGGGCGTCTGATCGTTTACCGGAACGCAATCGCCCGAGGTTGGGTCGCAGGTCTGGCATTCGTCGCAGGTGACGTTCGCACACAGATCATGGCATTGACAGGTATCCGGATCCTGCAGCTGATTGGGTGGGCAGGGCTGGCTACATTCGCAGGCGCAGGTCTGCGGATTGAGCGACTTCCCTTCCGGGCACGCCGTAACGCAGTTGTCCTTGCAACAGACAGTGCCCTCGGCGCACGTCTTGGCGACGCACTGACCGCCGTCGCAGACCTGGCAAACGTCGCAGGTCGCATCGCAGGCTCCACAGTTGTTGGGATCGTTCGACGTGTCGATGCACTGGTCGTGACAGCACATGTCACTGGGGCCGTCGCAGTCCTCGCAGACGGGGCAGCAGTCACAGGCCCCCTTCTGCGCATCTTCATAGGCGTATCGACCAGTCGCGGTGCGCGATACCGCGAAGTAGTAGAGACGGGCGTCGACGCGGATGCAAACGGTGCGCATGTAGGTTTGATACCAGCTCGTGCCCGGGTAGGCGGCTGCACATTGGGCGGACAGGTCGTTGAAGAAGTTCGTGTCGCAGGCCGACTTGTCGCTGTTGCACGTGTCGTAGCAGATGTCGTGGTTGTTACAGGCCGGCGTGAAATCGACGTTGCGCAGCGGCCCGATGCGGTTGGGGATCACGTATCTGGCGAAGCCATTCTCCGGACCACAACCGTTGAAGGTCGGTGTGTGACCAGGATGTGGCACCCGATTCGGACACAGGTCGAGGTTGGCGATGGGGTGGCGTGGCTGAATGCCAGCGGGCTCGCAGCACTGGGTCGACGGGTCGTAGGGTACGCCGTTGCAGGTGGGTGCGGCGGCGGCAGTCCCGGGTATGCGAATCGACCGGCCAACTACCGCGGTTACGACGCCGGCCAGCAGTCCCTTCATGACTTGACGTCGTGACGTCGCACGTCCCAGCGTGCGGGTCAGGTCATCAAAACGCCAATCTTGCATGAGTGATCCTTGAGATATCGGACGAGACGGAACTTCGCTCGACGTATACGCGGTCGAGCTGGCGGTGGAACCTAGTGACTCGCGCGGTGATCGGTGATTTGGACGCGCAAACGATCGGAGCGACCACCATCGCTCCGAGATTTGCACTGTACCAGGGGGGCGTTATTCCGGCGTTATTCGGTGATCGCCGAAATACACCGAGTTGGTGAGAACGTCACGTTCTCGATTCATGCTTCTCTCCTTCCGGGCCGATTCGGGGGCTCAATCGACCAGATAGGTTCGGAACCAGCCGAGCATGCGTGTGTAGCAATCAATGCGATGTTCCCGCTGGCGAAAGCCGTGCCCTTCCCCCGGATAGACCACGTACTCGTGGGGCAGACCGTTCTGTTGCATGATCGCCGCGACCTGCTCCGATTCCTCCGGCGGCACGCGTTTGTCCTCCGCCCCGTGCATGATGAGCAAGGGCGTCTTGATCTTGTGCAGGCTGTGATGTGTCGAGGCCTTGTCCATCAACTCCTGCATCTCTTCGGGGAAGCGGCCCCAATAGTCCCGGGCCACGAAGACGCGGCCGACGCGGTCGCAATACCGGTGCGCGGTGACTTTGTTCGTGTTGCCGTACATGTCGACGGCCGCCTGGAAGAGGTCAGGCGCGGCGACGATGGCGTGCAGGGTCATGTAGCCGCCGTAGCTGCCGCCGTAGATGCCGACACCGGTGATGTAGGGTTGCGCCTTCAACCACTCCCCCGCCGCGACCGTGTCCAACGTCTGCCCGCCACCCCAATCACCGTACGAGAGTCCGGCGAACTCACGACCGTACCCGCTCGAGCCGCGATACTCGATGGCCATGACCACGAAGCCCTGCTGGCTGAACCACTGCTCCACCGCGTGCCAGCCGTTGCCGTAGGCATTGGTGCCGCCGCCATGAACCTGAATCAGGCCGGGATAGCGCTTGGTCTCGTCGAATCCGGGCGGGAGATAGAGATAGGCGTCGCAATAGAGCCCGTCGAAGGAGCGATAGAGCGAGCCGCTCCGGCGGCGAGAGTGGTGTCCCGACCGCGCGATCGCAGTCGGTGAGACGCCGCGGCCGCCCGCCGGTCAAGCGGCAGGACGAAGAGATCGGGCGGGCTGGTGGGTCCGGCGAGGACGATCGCCAGACTCTCCCCGTCGGGGGATATGGCGAAGTCGGTCACCATCCCGTCGAGGTTGGTGACTGCCGTGCGCACGCCGCCATCGGCTGGAACCGCGGTGACGTTCTTGTCGCCGTTGCGCAGCGAGAGGGCGTAGATCGTGCGGCCGTCCGGCGACCAGCTCGATGCCGGCCCCCTCCAGCCGCCAGGAGTGACCGCCGTTCGGTGTCAGTTGCTGCATTGATCCTGGCGCGAAGGGGATGCGCCAGACATCGGCGTCGTCGCCGTACCAGTGCTCCATGACGGTGTTGGCCACAACGGCGAGGCTGCTTCCATCTGGCGACCAGGCGGGGTCGGTGTTGACCATCAGCCCGGTACTGAGCTGCCGGTGAGTCTTGCCGTCAGCCGAGACGACCCAGACGTCGTCGTTGTTGCGCTCTCCGGAGCGGGAGGAGACGTAGGCGACCCAGGCACCGTCAGGCGACCAGCGGGGAGTCCAGCGCGGCTCGTCGAGGGGGTTGGTGCCGTGGGTGAGTTGCGTGGCGGCTCCGCCCGTGACCGGCACAGTCCAGATATCGAGGCTGCCTGCCTCGCCGCTGATGAACGCGAGGGTCGCGCCATCGGGCGAGAAGGAAGGCGAACGCGTCTCCCAGGCACCACCCACCAGCCGCGTTTCGTCTCCGGAGCCGCTGGAGTCGATAAGCCAGATGTCGGAGCCACCTTCGGGATTTCCGCGCACGACAGCCAGCCGGGCACCGTCCGGGGACCAGGAGGGTCGACTGCCGGCCACTGCACGCTCGCTGATCGGGCAACGCTCGCCACTCGGCAGATCGCAGCGCCAGAGCTGCCAACCCTGTCCGGGTCGGTCCAGTAGATACGCCACGGCGTCGCTGCTTGGCGACCAGACCGGAAACCCAACGCTCGGAATGTCGACCAGTTGTTCGATCGTCTTCATCGTCACAGCCCGTGCCGGTTGAGAAAACCGTGGACGGCGGCGTTCCAGCCGACCGGGTTCTCGGCCGCCGAGGAGTGGTGCGTGTTCGGCAGGATCATGAACTCCGAGTTCTTGAACTGCTGGTGCCACTCGTAGGAGAGCTCGATCGTCTTCTGCGGCTCGTTGCCGCCGACGATGACCAACGCGGGAACGTCCAGCTGCTGCAGCTCGGGATAGCGCGGCCGCTGATCCCACTCCAGAAACGCCGTCAAGACCTTGATGGTCGATTCGCGCGTGCCGATCGGGTTGGTCAGCGTTGCCAGATAGCGCCCGACCTGTGTCTCGCCGAAGCCATCCGCGATGGTCGGCGGACCGTCCTCTTCCCAGTCATAGGAGCGAGGCTGTCGCACGATGATGCGCTCGTCGCGCGCCGCTGCGTCGATCTGGTCCTCGAGCCATTTGCGGCCCAGCGGCCAGAAATAGGGGACCGTGTGGCCGACGATCAAGGCCAGCGCGCGCTCGGGGTAGTCGACGCCAAATTGGGAGGAGATGACGCCGCCGAGCGAGTTGCCGCCGACGATGGCGCGGTCGATGTCGAGCTGCGTCCATCAGGTTGCGGATGTCGCGCGCCATCTCGGCCAGCGTCCAGGGTGCCGGTGGATCGTCGGATCGGCCCGTGCCGCGCCGATCGAAGGTGATGACGCGATAGAACTGGGAGAAGTAGGGGGCCTGAAAGACCATCCAGCGCAGGTGGTGATGCCCATGCAGGATCAGCGGCGTCCCGTCACCGACGCTTTCATAGTAGAGCCGAACTCCGTCGGCATTCACAAATGGCACTGAGGACTCCTCTCGTCAGCACATGGTCAGTCGCTTCATGATCGCCCGATGGCGCCACGCATTCAATCGGGTGTCTGGTGTACCGTGACGGTTGCCTGTTTCGCACCCGAGTGCTTCGGGATACGATGCGTCTAGAGGGACGAATATTCGACACTGCCGACACCCGCTGAAAGGAAGACCACTCATGACGCGTTTCACCTGGCCCGATGGCAAGCAAGTCGCCGCCGCGGTGACCTTCGATGCCGATGGGGAGACGATCCCGTTGGTGCAAGACCGCGAGCATAGCCACGAGCGGCTCACGCTCCTCTCGACGGCCGTGTATGGACCCACCGTCGGCGTGCCGCGCATTATGGAGTCGTTGAGTAAATACGACATCAAAGGGACCTTTTTTGTGCCGGGATTCACGGCTGAAGTTCACCCCGAAATGATCGAGAGCATCATTTCCGCCGGACACGAGATCGGCCATCATGGCTATTTCCACGAGCGTCCAGATCGGCTCTCGGATGACGAAGAGGAGGCGGTGCTGGTGCGCGGCCTCGAAGCATTGGAGGGCCTGACAGGCCGCAAGCCGGTCGGCTACCGCTCGCCTGCCTGGGAGATCAAACCCGGCACTCCGGATCTCCTCAAGCGCTACGGATTCCGCTACGACACGAGTCTGATGGGGGACGATATCCCTTACCTGGTCGATACGCCGTCGGGCGATCTGCTCGAGCTGCCAATCCAGTGGATACTGGACGACTTCCCGCACTACACGACACAGGTCGGCATCTCCAGCCCGGAGAAAGTCTTTGAGGTCTGGTCGAGCGAGTTCGCCGGATATCATCGCTACAACGGCGTCTTCATCCTCACCATGCACCCATTCGTCTCCGGTCGACCCTCCCGTGTGCTGCTGCTGGAGCGCATGATCGAATACATCAACGGGTTCGACGGCGTCTGGTGGGCAACGCTGGAGGAGATCGCCGAATACTGTCTGAGCCGAAGCGACCTGAATCGCTGGTCACCGCCCGATCTCAAGGCGTTGGTCGCGAGCAAGAGCTAGGGCGTTTCGTCTACGGCGTCGCCGAAGGTGTGGGCGGGTTGAGCGTGTCCAGCTTGGTGAGTGGGATGACCAGAAACTCGAGCTCGACCGGTTTGTTGAGCTTCTCGGCCAGCGCCCGCTGGATGACGACCGCCTCCGTGTAGCTAAGGTCGCGCGGGGTTCTGATGGTCGCGATGACCTGAAGATGCCCCTGGTCGCTGTGCTCATCGAAGCTCACCAGGCTCGAATCCGTGTTGATCTGGTGAAGCTGATCGGAGAGCGTGCTTCTGATCAGCTGATTTTCGCGCGCGTTGATCGAGATGTTGATCATGAAGCCGATCATCGGAATGGTCACCAGTAGAAACATGGCGCCGGAGACAGCGAAGGAGCGGGAAAAGATCGCGCGGCGATCGCGGAGGAACGGACCGAAGCCGACCCCGGCGAAGACGATACCGCCCGCGAAGATGATGGCCACCAGGTTTGAGAGGAAGAGGATGGCGGCGCCGCTGTAGAGGTCGGAACGTCCTTGCGAGAGGCCGATCCCCACCACGCACAGGGGCGGCATGAGGGCGGTGGCGATGGCAACTCCTGGCAATGTCGCAGAGAGGTTCGGCTGGGAAAGCGCATAGGCCGCCGCGGCTCCGCCGGCCAGCGCGATCATCAGGTCGAACAGGGTCGGCTGCGTGCGACTGACCACCTCGGTCGGCAGCTGGGCCAGGAAGTTGAGCTGACTGGTTGAGACGAGCTGTCCCAGGAGCGCGCTCAATCCAACCGAAAGCCCGGTTCCCAGGATCAGTGAGAGCGTCGCATTTCCCGCACGCCGGGCGTCGCCACGCACCAGAGCCAGCGACAGGGCCAGAATCGGAGACATCAGTGGCGCTATGAGCATCCCACCGATGACGACCGCGCCGCTGTTCAGGATCAGCCCGAAGGTGGCGATCACGCAGCTCAAGATGACCAGCAGCACGAAGTCGCGCGTGACCTTGGCGGCATGAGTCAGCTCGCGCAGGACGTCCGCTTGACGCGTTTCCGTGATGGATCCGAAGAGTCGATGCATCCAATCCCTCGACGACTGACCCGGAACGCGACGATGGCAAGAGGCTTCCGCGAAATCTTCTGGCGGGGGTATTGTACGTCCAGCTTTACGCGGACCGTCGAATGGGATTCACATCGAGTTCCATAGGCTTGACGAATTGTTTGGGAGCATATAGTATGGTTCCATACTAATGACAGATACGATGGGTGACAGGGAGATGAGCGAACAGTCAGGTCCGGTCAACGTCGATGCGGCCTTTGCACTGGAGTACCCCGGCGCCGATCCGCTGGCGATCGGCTGCATCATCAACCTGTTTCGGACGCACGATCTGCTCGATGGGCTGATGAACCAATGGCTCCGTCAGCTGGGGCTTTCGGTCGGCACGTTTGCCGTCCTCGTGGCGCTGCATGACGCGCAGGAGGCGCTCACGCCCAAAGAGCTGAGCGAACGTCTGTTGGTGACGCGCGGAACGGTGACCGGATTGCTCGACACGCTGCAACGACGCGGCATCATCCAGCGCATGCCGCACCCGACTGATCGGCGCATGCTGCTGATCGAGATGACCGATGAGGGGCGGGAGCTGTTCGCTCGACTGCGGCCGATCGTCTATCTCGAGGGGGAGTGGATGGCGGCGCTCGACGCGGACGAGAAACGCACGCTCCTGCTGTTGCTCGGGAAGATGCAGTCCTTCTTGCACGACGTCGTCGCGCGGTCCGACGTGAGCGACGCGCTTCAGTCGACGTCAGAATGAACGACCCCTTCCAGGATTGACTCGTGGAATTGACGGTATCGTCGCCGAAAGTGAGGCACATCATGCCGGTTGATAACGCGATCTACGACCGCGAAGTCTGGTGGGATAAATCACGATTCCTCTATTCACTGCGCTCGTCACTCAACCCGGCTCGGTTCAGCTATTTCCGCTCGGTTCTGGTCGATGACCTTGGGATCGATCCGGTGGGAAAGCGAGCGCTCGATATCGGCTGTGGGGGTGGCTTCCTGGCAGAGGAATTTGCCGCGCTCGGCTGCGTGGTCTCAGGCATCGACCCGTCGTCGGAGTCGATCGCTCAGGCGCGCAGCCATGCCGCACGCTCGGGACTGCAAATCGATTATCAGGTAGCTCCCGGTGAGGCGATACCGTTCGAGGATGCCAGTTTCGACGTCGTCTACTGCTGCGACGTGCTCGAGCACGTAGACGATCTGCAACGGGTCATTGCGGAGAGCGCGCGCGTGCTCAAACCGGGTGGCGTCTACCTATTCGACACTATCAACCGCACCTTCTTGAGCAAGTTCGTCATGATCAAGCTGGCCCAGGACTGGCAATGGTCCAGCTTCATGTCGCCGGGGTTTCATGACCACGAACGATTCATCCGCCCAGCCGAACTGACCGGCCTCTTCCAGAGACATGGTCTGCTGACTCGCCAGATGAGTGGCATGGGTCCGGACGCCAATCCGCTCAAGCTGATGCGCACACTGCGGCAGCGCAAACGAGGGACGATCGACTTCGCGGAGTTTGGGGAGCGTCTGCCCTTCAAAGTGATGAAGGACACGTCGGTTGCCTATCTCGGTTACGCGGTGAAGGGGTCGAGATGAGAGTCGGCAAGTCTCACGATTGCTGATCAGACCTCGGGCCGGTGAAAGACGATCTTGATGTCCTCGATCGTCAGTAGGCCTTTCTCGATCATCGTGTCGAGCTTCGGAATCACGGCCTCGATCTTCTCACGCGTATCGATGGCGGTCACGATTACTGGCAGATCGTTCGACAGGCGAAGGATTTTGATGGTGTGGAGCTGCTTGTCGGCGCCGTAGCCAGCGGTGCCATGGGCCACGGTAGCGCCTGAGATGCCCTCCCGGTGGAGCAGCTCCAGAATCGCCTCAAAGAGTGGTTTGTGCTCGTGTCGGGCCGATTCGCTGACGTAGGCCGTCAGCTTCACGGCATCGCTCAGAGTCACGCGTAGCCTCCCAACACTCGAGCCATCACCAATCCAACGTACGCCGCGAACAGCCCAATGGCAACCTGTCCAGCGATGTTGAGCAGTAGTCGCCCGGTCTCACCCGCTTGAAGCAACCCCAGATTGTCGTAGCTGAAGCTGGAGAAGGTTGTGTATCCGCCCATCATCCCGACCGCCAGCAGCAAGCGGGCCTGACCCGAAAGGGAGCCGCGCTCCGACAGGCCAAGGATGACGCCGATGACCAGCGAGCCAGTCACGTTGACGAAGAAAGTCCCAAGAGGAAAGCTTGTTCCCGCGAATGACTGGACCCAGCCACCGATCAGATATCGTCCGGCGGCTCCGATCGCACCACCGATCGCGACGAGCAACGTATTCATTCGCGAGCGCTCTTCCGCCTCTCCGCAATTCGGGACTTCCGGCATCTCCTAAGTTCGACGCTTCGACGGCCACAATACCGCAGAGGGCGCGAAGCCGCCAGTGGTCTCTTGCCTGTCGACAGGGTGTGGCATCGGTTGATATGCTGTAACATTGTCGTGACGAACAAATGCGCGACGAAGTCGGACGGGCGGATGTTGTCTGCGCTCGCGGCGTGACGCATGAATGCCGTTTCGACGATGAACACGTCCTTCGACGCGCGATGAACTTGTTGAGAGCGTGAGTGACCGGACCAGTCTCGCCGGTTGGTGGACCGTTTCGAGCATGAGGCAGTCACGTTTCGCTATTCGCCTCGCTTGTCCCGTGAGGCGAGCCTATTGGAATGGTCAGCTGAGAGGGAGTGAGGTGAATTTGTGGCCGTGGCCACTGACAGGAAGCGATTTCCCGGACCGCTCAAAGTAGAACGAGCCTACGAAGAACTCCGCCGGATGATCATCACCCATGAGCTTCCGCCCGGCGCCACCATCGACGAACGTGAATTGATGGATCAGCTGGAAATCGGGCGCACGCCGCTGCGAGAAGCGATGCTGCGGCTGGCGCACGAGCGGCTCATCGTGCGATCTCCCCGTCGGGGAGCCTGGGTCAGTCAGCTTTCCCTCACCGACATTCAGCAGCTGAATGAGGCTCGTCAGCTTGTAGAGCCGCCGATCGCTCGCCTGGCCGCGGAGAACATCACTCCGGCATACGCACACCAGCTTCGTACGATCTTGCAGCATACCGAGCAAGAAGTGGAACAGGGCGACTTTGCGTCACTGGCGATTATCGACCTCGAGTTTCATCACTTGCTGGGTAAGCTGGCGGCGAACGACTATCTGACCAACTTCTCGATGGAGATCAACACCTCGCTGCTGCGCTACTGGCACCTGTCATTCAAGCTGTCTGACTCCGGGCGCGTCTGGCATCAGACGCATTCCGATCTGGTGGAATGCGTCGCCTCAGGCGATGCCGACGCCGCGGCGGCTGAGGCGCAGAAGCACATCGACTCGTATCGCAGGCGCATGCGGCAATTCATGGGCTAACGAGGCTCGACAAGCAGGTTCGCGGTAATCCTCCTGCGTGACTCACGTACCCATCGGCTGTCACGAGATTGCAAGGGTTGCGGTTCATTCTGTTTCGCGGGCGTTACGATCGGGGCTTTACGGTTGAAGCGGTACCGGTGAGGAGCCACCGGTTCGGCGCGGTCCTGGTGACTTCTTCCCTCAACATGCGCCATCAAACCGTGCAAACGGAAAGCCCGATCATGCAACGCTTCAGCATTCGCCAGCCCCTAACATTCGCCTTTTTCGTCGCGGCAACGTTCACGCTTGGTCTGTTCGCCTGGACATTCGTGCTGCCGAACAGGGCAACATCGATCACGATCAAGCCGGGGATTCTGCTCGGTATCGATGCGACACGCATCATCATTCCGGCAGTCTTCCTTACCGCGATCGGCGCCTGGCGCATCGCGGGGTTCGATAAGCTGCCCGCCCGCGCGGCACTCGTGCCGTTTCTGCCATTGCTGCTCATACCGTTGTTTCCCATCGTCTTCGGTCCCGGTTTCACCGTGAGTGATCCGGGCAAGATCGTCCTGCTGGTGGTGACGAACCTGGCGGTAGGGTTTGGCGAAGAGGCCACATTCCGCGGTGTGGTACTCCGAACCCTCGCGCCACGCGGCCTGATGCGCGCGGCCGTGGTCTCCTCGATCCTCTTTGGATGCATGCATCTGGTGAACCTCGCGACCGGGAATAGCGTTGGGAACGTCGGATTCCAGGTGGCGTACACGGCCTTGATCGGATTCTTGTTTGCTGCGGTCGCGTTGGTGACCGGAGCCATCTGGCCGCTCATCTTCATCCACTTCGCGATGGATCTCGCGAACGCCTTGCAGACGACGGCGAGTAGCGGCAGCGGATCTGGTGGCGTTGACATCGCTTCCGGACTCATGAATGTCGCCCTCTTCGCCCTTTTCGCGCTGTATGGATACTGGCTGCTGCGTCGTCACCTTGGCGAGATGCCGCCAGTCGAACAGCGAATTAGCAGGCGGGAGTCTGCGACTGTTTCTGGTGACTGAGACCTATTCATCTGGTTAAGATGAGAACTGCCGCTGGTCGACCGCGCCCCGCTTTGCGATGATGTCAACGGTGTAACCAGCATCGTGAGGCGGCCAGCGGTAGGAGGTCATCTTGGGCGATCAAGGTTCCAGCGCCAGTCCTGATATCGTGATTGTGGGCGGCGGAATCATCGGCTGCTCGCTTGCCTATGAGCTCGTGCGCAACGGGCTGACAGTGATGGTCATCGAACGGGGAGCGGTTGGGCGTGAAGCGTCCGGCGCGGCCGCTGGGATCATCTCGCCTCCCTCATCGACCGATACTCCACGCGTCAAGGCGGAGTTGACCGCCGACAGCATCCTGGCCTATCCCAATTTCATCGAGCGAATTGAAACGGCGACCGGAAGTCGCACCGGCTTTCAGCTCAGAGGCGAACTTACTGTCGCGCTGGACGAGTCCGAGATCCCCGAGCTGCAGTTGTTGGCCGATTGGCAGTCAGGGCTTGGCTTCCACGTCGACTGGCTCGACGGTCCCGCCGCGCGGGAGCTCGAACCGGTTCTGCCCGAGACCGTTCTGGGCGGCGTTCTGGTGCGCGAGGCGGCCAGCGTCTTCACCTACGACCTGACGCGCGTCACCGCTGAGGCGGCCGTGCGTGCCGGTGCGCGCATCGTCGAGCACACACCGGTTGTTGGAATCTCGGTTGAGCGTGGTCGCGCGGTCGGAGTGCGCGTGGCGGAAGGGTTCGTCCCTGCGGGTCAGGTCGTGCTGGCGGCGGGAGCCTGGACAGCGCAGCTAGCCGGAGATGCAGCTCGAATCATCCCCATCTTTCCCTCCAAAGGCCAGATGCTGGCGATCGCTGGGGCGCCGCGAATGCCCTACCGCATCATCGGTCGCTTTGGCGGCGGACACCTCGTCCCTCGCACCGACGGCACGGTCGCGGTGGGTGCCACCAAGGAGCGGGTTGGGTTCGACAAACGCATCGTGGCCTCGAATACACAGTGGTGTTTGGATCTCGCCACCGAATTAGCTCCCACGCTGCTGCATGGCGAGATCACCTCGATGTGGACCGGGTTGCGCCCTGGCTCGGCGGATGATCAGCCGATCATGGGTCGCGTACCTGACGTCGACGGTCTCTGGGTGGCGACCGGTCATTACCAGACCGGCATCCAGATGGCGGTGATCACGGCCGATTTACTGGCCAGCTCGATCCTGGTCGGCTCGTCCGACCCGCGAATTGAGGCGTTCAGCGTTTCACGGTTCGCTCGTCAGAGCGGTGTCGGATCGAACTAAAATCTGAACGATACGAACTCTCCAGCAATGTTCAGACAGGCTCGTGGATGTGATCGCCGGCATCGCTTGAAGTCGCTATCGCGCTCGTGACTGCGGGAGGGGTCGGATCGCGGTCACGCTTTCCATGTGAAGTGTCTTCGCCTGGTCCTGAGCTCTGATGGTAAGCCAAGCTGTTTGGATTGGGGTGCGGCAGCCGCAGTGTCTCCAGTGTGTAATCCAGGGCCTCATCCAACGTGAAGCGCCGGCCCTCGTCCCAGGCAATGACGAGTGTCGCCGCGTCGAGCGACATCTTCAGACGTTCGAGGGCACGCTGGTACTCCTGCTGAAGGTGACGTGAACCGATGGTCAGGTCGAGCGATTCACGCAGCCCTTCCGCCGACCCGAACAATCGTGCCGCAATCTCGAAGCGGTCGATTTCGACCGCGAGTTCTCCGACGTGTCGAATGAGATCGACCAGCTCCGGGGTCTCACCGACTACCCGCGTCCGAGTTGCGCTCTCATCGTAGTACCGCTGAGCACTCGGCACGTCACCAATGCACAGCGCGACATGACCAAGATTCTTCAGGGTGTGAGCAATTTGGGTCTCGTCGGCGAGCTCGGTGAATATCGCCAGACTCTCTTCCAGGATCTCTCGAGCCCGTCCGTATTCTCCCTGAACGCGGGCCGCGACCCCGAGATTGCTCAGCGTAAATGCCATGCCGCGGCGGTTCTCGATCTGACGCTGGTGCGCCAGGACCGCTTCCAACCGAGAAGTTGCCTCATCGAGATCCCCGAGGTGGAGGGATAGGCCGCCGAGATTGTGCTGGGCGCGCACCATGCTGGGAACATCCCCGGCGCGTTCGGCGAACAGAAGGCTGTGTTCCCACCAGGATCGAGCGCGGTCGAAATCGCCTTGAACGGAGGCCAGAATAGCCATACTGTTCAACGTCCGGGCTCGTCCGACGTCCGACTCCAGGAACGACCACAACTCGAGACTCTGATTTAGGAGTTGGGTTGCGACGTCGTATTCTCCCTGCCTGCGCGCCAGCTCGGCCGCGCCTCGGAGAGCCTCCGCCCGCGCCGTCGACGCCACGCCAGCACTCATCGCCAGAAGCGCGTCCAGCCAACGACGCCCCTCGCTGACGTTCCCGCGCACGCTCCAGAATTCCCACATCGCTGACGCGATCCGAAGCCCCGGGCTAGCCGCTCCGGTATCGATGGTCCACTGGAGCGCCACGCGGAGATTGTCTTGTTCAGCCACGATGCGTCGTAGCCATGCTTCGGTCTGTGGTCCCTCCAGGCGGAAGCCGGCCCGTTCGGTGATCTCCACGAAGTAGCGCGTATGACGGTCATGGATCGCCGGAGAAATCCCACTATCCTCGAGCAACTGAGACGCAAACGCCCGAATCGGCTCCAGCATGTGAAAGCGGCGCTCTTGGGAGGTATCGATGTCCTCGCCCACGATGAGGCTTGCGTCCAACAGCGCGGTCATGCGCTCCAACGTCGCGTCCGCCGCGTCTGATTCCGGCGGACGCGCGGTATCCTCGTCTTGGGCGATAGCCACTGCCGCTTCAAGGTCCCACCCACCGGCGAAGACGCTCAAATTCCGAAACAGGCGCTGCTCGTTTGGTGGCAACAATTCGTAGCTCCAGCGGATGGCGTTCTCGAGCGTCTGCTGTCGCTCGGGAGCGTCGTGCCGGCCGTGATTCAAAAAGTTCAGAGGGTTATCCAGACGCGCGAGAATCTCGCCCGGTGCGAACATCGCGCTACGCGCGGCCGCCAGCTCGATCGCGAGCGGCATACCGGAGAGTCTCCGTGTGATCTCCGCAATCGCAACGGCGTTCGTTTCCGTGATCTGGAATCGAGGATGAACGGCGCGAGTCCTCCGCAGAAAGAGTGAAATGGCGGGATACGACGTGAGTGACTCCCACGACGCCATGGCATCAGAGTCCGGGTGCCGAAGCGGCGGAACGGAATACTCTTGCTCTCCTCGCAGGCGTAGCCGACTGCGACTAGTTAGCAGCATGCGAACGCCGGGCGCGTTAGTGAGAACCTCGGTGAAGATTGGCCAGGCCTCCGCGACCTGCTCAACGTTGTCGAGTACCAGCAGCATGTGCCGCTCACGCAGCTCAGAGATGACACGTTCAACCAGAGAGGTGGTTCCAGACTCGCGTAACCCGAGTGCTGTGGCAATTGCAGGCATCACATCGCGTGCGTCGGTGATTGGCGCCAGCGAAACGAACCGAACGCCATCCGGGAACGAGTTCGCGACATGATGTGCCAATTCGATCGCCAGCCGGGTCTTGCCGATGCCGCCCGGACCGATTAGCGTCAATAGGCGCGCTCCGCCAAGCAATTGGCGCAGTTCGGCGATTTCCTGATTCCGGCCAATTAGGTCATCCAACGGTGCGGGTAGGTTCGAGAGAGTCGCTTGCCGGTCGTCACTCCGCGGGAGTTCGAGCCGATCAACCGGGTGAAGGTAGCCGAACTGATCTCCGCGGCGAATGGATTCCGCGAGCTCGCTCGTGGCTTGCTCCGGCGTCGCGTCGAGCTCTCGCGTGAGAACGGTTCGAAGACGGTCAAATTGTTTGAGCGCCTGCAATCGGTGTCCGCTCTGCGCATACAGCCGCATGAGATGGACGGCGGCGGCCTCATCAGCTGGTTCGAGCTCAACGAGTGTCCGGAGTGTGTTGATCGCCAGGTCGATCTCTTGACTATCCCGATAAATCTCTGCCAACCGTGCAAGTAGCGCGAGATAGCTCGCCCGTAACGACGCTCGCCGATCCGTCACCCACTCCTCATAGAGGTCGTCTGGCAACAGGTCGCCCGCGTACATCGTGATTGCCCGTTCGAGCAGCGCGGGATCGGTACTGTGCCAGGCAGCCGCGGCGGCTTCAGTGAACTCGTTGATGTCGGTCCAGACGAGATCTCGTGGGCCGAGTGAGATGAAATCCCGATTTCTCTGCAGCAGCGACGACGAAGCTCCTGCGTCCGCCATGACCTTGCGGGCAGCAAAGAGGCTGTATCGCAGGTTTCTCGCGGCTGCTTTCGGCTCCGCGTCCGGCCAGAGGGTCTCCATCAGCTGTTCGCGGTGCAGTTGATAACCAGGTGCGAGCGCGAGGAGTTTGACGAGCGTGGCGGACGTTCGAAGTCGCCATGCCGAAGCCGGGATGACCTGCCGGCCGACGGTAACCTGAAAATAGCCGAGCAGGCGGATGGAGAGATGCGCCAAGCCGGTCACGAGGACCCCCAAAATCATGGATCTCGTGCGTGTTGGACGACTCCATCGTATCGCTGGAGCACTCGCACAGTCAAACCGCGTGTTTGCGCTCAACAAACGCGTGGCAAACGCGGTTGGTTCAGCATTGAGGCATACCTGTTGACGCGAATCGTCTCGGAAAGCACTTCAAAGCCCTCGTTTACTTCGCAGCGATCCAGCTGAGATGGCGGGAGGTCCATCGTGTACGCATCCAATTTCGATCCGGTGGCTTACAAACAGGCCCAGCACACGCAATGGAACGACGACGCGGCGGGCTGGGATCGGTGGAGCGCCACGGTCGACACTTGGTTCCATGACGTCACTTTGTCAATGTTTGAATTCGCCGATCTCCGTCCCGGTTCTCGCGTGCTCGACATCGCCTCTGGAGCCGGCGAACCGGCCCTCAGCGCGGCGGAACATGTCGGGCCGAACGGTCATGTCTTGGCGACCGATCTGTCCGAAGTCATGGTGGAGCGCATCCGTCATCGTGCGGCGGATCGAGGACTTTCAAACGTTGAAGCCCTGCAGATGGATGGTGAAGAGCTGCCGCTGGATACGGACGCTTTTGACGTCGTCCTGTGCCGCGTCGGCCTAATGCTCTTTCCTAACCCCAGTCGCGCCCTTTCAGAGTGGAGACGCGTCCTGCGGCCAGGCGGCCGAGCCGTTGCGGCAGTCTTCACCAAACCTGACCGGAATGCGTGGGGGGCGGTGCCTATGCGCATCATCCGGGAACGGGCGCGCGTTCCTCCTCCGCTGCCGGGCCAGCCGGGGATCTTCAGTCTGGCCGATGAGGCGCACTTGAAAGAACGATGGCGTGAGGCAGGCTACAGATCAATCGACACTCGCATCGAGCCCAACCCCCTTCGGATGCGGTCAGCCACGGAATTCGGACATTTTGCCCGGGAGTCGTTCGGCGCATTCAACTCGGTGATGATGCACCTATCCGCGGAAGAACGCGCTACGGTCTGGAGTGAAGTTGCGCTGGCGATGAAACAGTTCGAAGACAGTGAGGGTATCAACGCTCCAAGCGAGGTGCTGATCGTCTGTGGCGTCAAGTAGGAGGAGCGAGACATTCGCCATGGACGGGATGTGGATGGGTGAGGTGCTTAGCGATCCGGAGGTCAGTTCGGGCTGGCATCACTACGGGGAATACACGACGTATGGATATGTCTCAGCCGGTCGCCTTCGCATTCGGGTCGTGCCTGACGTGGGCTCGTCGTTCTTGATTCACGACATCTTCGCCAACCGTTTCCAGCGACGCGGATCGAACTACTGACCGCGCCGCATCTCGGGCGGGGACATGACGACCGCGCTCGTTTGCGCACCGAAAGGAGAGAGGTCATGGGTACTATCAAGGTTGCCGAATTGGTCGCCGATGCCAAATCGCGTATTCAAAACTTGAACCCAGCCGAGGTCAAGACCGAGCTCGATCGTGACGGCGTCGTACTTATCGATATTCGAGAGGAGAACGAACTGAGCGAGAACGGTGTCATACCGGGTGCGATTCACGCGCCACGCGGCATGCTCGAGTTCTATGCGGATCCCGCGAGCCCCTATTATCGCGATGAGTTCCAGCCGGACAGCCGCATCATCTTGACCTGCGCTTCGGGTGGACGCTCAGCGTTGGCCGTCGATCGGCTGCAGCAGATGGGTTTTGCCAACATTGCTCATCTTGACGGCGGGCTGAAAGCCTGGAAAGAGCACGGCTTTCCAGTTGCCCAGAGCTAGGCGCAAAGGTCGAACAGGTCCGAAGTTCGGCCATGGCGAGGGGGCAGTTGTAACCGGAGTGGTGTGAACGGTTGGGCTCGACGAACATCCGCGTCGCCTCCGGGCCAGCGACGTGGATGTAGATTCGCGAACACCAGAACTGCGTGAAGTGAGGCAAGCATGCCGAACGTTTCTGTAAACGGAACCAATCTCGAATACGCAGAACAGGGGGATGGACCGCCGGTTCTTCTCGTTCACGGCGGATCCAGCGATCTCCGAGCCTGGACGGACGTGCTCCCTAACTTTGGCGCGAAATTCCGGGCCATCGCCGTCAGTTGCCGCGGCTATTACCCGAACGAACCACTTCGGGACGACGAGGAGCTGCCGCTTGACACGCACGTGCAAGACCTTATCGGCTTCGTCCGCGCTCTGAAGCTCGAGCCTGTGCACCTCGTCGGTCATTCTTCGCCGGGTGGATTTGGCAGTCTGCTGTTTGCTCAGCGTGAGCCTGGGCTGCTCCGTTCGCTCGTCCTGGCCGAGCCTCCCGCCTTTCCACTGCTCGGCGTCAACATTCCGCCCAAGCCACCAGAGATACTCCGCCTGTTCATGCGGCATCCGGTTGTCGCCGCCGGTTTCGTCAAATTCGGCGCGAAGGCAGTGGAGCCGGCGATAAAAGGGCGTTCGAGCGCGGAGACGACGAACAGGGCTTGCGACTCTTCGTTGCGGGCAACCTGGGGTCGGCCGCTTTGGCTAAGATACCGCCAGCAATACTCCAGGCGAGAATCCAGCAGTCACTCGAAAACATTCGTCCACTCAAAGCACAGATCAGGGCGGGATTTCCTCCGATTGCCGCCAACGATGTGCGAGAGATCCATGTGCCGACGCTGCTCGTATCGGGCGAGCGCAGCAACGCCGTTCTTCGCGGGGTAATTGATCGGCTGGAGGCGCTGCTGCCAAATGTTGCCAGGCTCGACATACCGAACGTGTCACACAACATGTTCGATGCCGACCCAAACACGTTCACCCGTGGCGTCATGACGTTCCTGCAGGCGCATTGAGCCGCG
>CAWFHU010000014.1:0-13143 GCA_963815715.1 uncultured Chloroflexia bacterium
GTGGATGGAACGGCGGCGCGGTCTGAATCGCTGGCCGTCCGAGATGCAACGTGTAGCAGCCAATGAAGGTCTGCTTGGCGTTGGTGCTTGACGTGGCGTCCAGCTCGACCGGCACCGTGTAGTAGATCTGCCCGGCGCCAACGCCCTCCCCAACCGGGCCGAAGGTCAAATCGACATTCTCCGTGGTGGAGTAACCCTGCTGAAACTGATCGAACGGGGGAAGCTGCGACGAGTCGACGTTGGCCTCCCAATAGGAGTAGGCACGTGCGTACTCCTTGGCGTTGATGGCGTTGTAATAGGAGCGGATCACCTCTTCCGCCGTGCTGCGGTCGTCCAGATAGCCGGTCGACGCTGTCGGCGTTCCGCGCGGGTTCGTACCGCCTGAGGTCGCGGTGGATTGTGCCGTGCTGCTGGCCACTGTGGTAGGAGAGGGCGCGCTCGTGGGTGTCGAGGCCGCGGTTTCTGACGGCGTAGCGGCGCCGCTCGTCGTCGCGGTGGACGTGGCTGTTGCGCTGGTGGCGGTCGAGTTAGCCGCTCCGGTCGTGGTGCTAGTCGACGAGCCGGAACCACCGCAGGCGGCGACCAACACCGTTAGCACGACAACGCCGCTCAGCAGACGCAATGCGCGCCCTGCAGTTGTGGTTGCCATCAAAATGCTCTCCATGTCCTCTTCTTCATTCCTCGTCGTTAGTATCGTCGAGTCGACCGTCCGAGCCTCGCGCTTGGTCATGCGATCCGACGACCCACTTCATCTCGCCAATATTGATCCACGGTAGTGAAAGTTCATGACGCAACATACAGACTGATGACGCATCGAGCTCGCCAAAAGTTACGGTGTCCCGATCCGCCAATCGCGTTGAATCCGAAAATTCCTTCCCGGAGATCGATGGACTCGCATTTTCGGCGGCAGCAGCCACACCACTCCATCGAGATTCACTTCACCCCATCAATCCGCTAATATGTGGAGTACACGAAAGGGTGACAGCTACAGTCGTTATGACTGGGATAGCGCATGAAATCAGCAACTCCTGATCCCAACCGCGGATCGCCACTGGTCGGACGAGAGCGGGAATTGGGCGTGCTGCTCGAATCGTGGAGTGCGACGCTCGACGGCCAGGGCAGACTCGCTTTAATCAGCGGCGGTGCGGGCGTTGGGAAGACATCGCTCGCCGAAGCATTGTGCAAGACAGTGGCCCACCAGGGGCCACGCGTGCTCACCGGTCGCTGTTACGACCAATCGGAAACTCCGCCCTATGGTCCGTGGACAGAGATCCGCGCTGGGTTTCTCAATGAGAAGGATATCCCTCCTCTCCCGAATGCCCTGTATACGAATGCGCAGAGTTCTCATCAGTTCTTCATTGAGGTCCGGGATTTCTTCACTGCTGCGACTGAAAAGCAGCCGCTCATAGTGTTGTTGGAAGACGTCCAATGGGCAGACGCTGCCTCTCTCGACCTTTTGAGATTCCTCGCTCGGTCGCCCATCTCCCTGCGCACGCTCCTGATCGTGACCTACCGCCCCGATGAACTTGATCGCCATCATCCGCTGAACCAGGTCCTGCCCTTGCTTGTGCGAGAGAGCCGGCCGATCCGTCTTGATCTCGGCCCCCTGTCCGTCGATGCGCTTCGCGACCTGGTGAACATCCGATACAACCTCACGGATCCTGACGAAAGGCGTCTGGTAGCGTATCTGGCGCGGCGCACCGACGGGAATGCACTATTTGCGAGCGAGGTCTTGCGTACACTCGAAGAGTTGGGAATGGTGTCCGATGGCAACCTGACACCCAGCGATCTCGACGCAGCGCCTGTTCCTGTTCTGTTACGACAGGTGGTTCAGGGGCGTGCGGCCTACCTGGGGGTGGAGGCGGAACGACTACTCGACCTTGCCGCAGTGATCGGAGAGGAGGTTCCCCTGGATGTTCTGGCGGAAATTGCAGAAACCGATCTTGCCACTGTTGAGTCGGTAGTAGAGCAGGCGTTGTCCGCAGGACTATTCGTCGAGAGGCACGAAGCTGGCAAGGTAGTCTTTGCCCATACGTTGATACGAGAGGCACTCTACGAAGACCTTCGACCTTTTCGGCGCCGCCGCCTGCACCAGCGAGTCGGTGAACTGCTGGCATCGACCCGTGGATCCGCGGCGGATGCTGTCGCTTATCATTTCCACCAGGCTGGAGATCCACGCGCGTCCGAATGGCTGGTCCGAGCGGGATGGCGCGCCTATCGCAGTTTTGCCTATCACACCGCTCGCGCCCGATTCTCGGCGGCGTTACCGTCGCTGGTGGGAGCAGAGCGAGCTCGCACCTTGCTCGCGTTGGCCACCCTCGACCGCTATCGAGAGCGGGGTGTTGCCTATGCTGAGAATGCGGTGCTTGCCGCGAGTTCAGTCAACGACGCGTCGCTGTCCGCGCTGGCCCAGTTTCGGCTCGGTGTGAATCTTGGCTATCAGAATCGGGTTAGGGAAGCGTTAGGGGAGTTAGACGCAGCAGAATTGATTCTCGACGCGCTCGCTGATGATGAGCTTCCCGATCTTTACAGTCCCCCCGGGTTAAGACTCTCGCGCGCGGATCGAAGGGCGCACCGGGCATGGCTTCTCGCCTACAGCGGACGATGGCGTGATGCTCTCGAGCTCCTCGGGGGCGACCTTGACGCCGTCCTGGAGCGTCTCGACGATCAGGATCATACGACGAGAGTAGCCCTGTGGTTTATTTGCGGCTGGCTCGGACGGCCGGGCGATCTCAGACGAATTATCGACTCGTCGATCGCTGCCTACACCGCACTCGACGATGATCTCGCGGTCCTTGCCGTACGGATCGGCGAAAGTTACAGCCTGCAGCTACCATTCTTCGCCGATAGCCCTGAGGAGCGGCAGCGATATCAAGATTCGCTTGAAGACGCGACTCAGCGCGTCGAGAGATCATTGGGTAACGTCCCAGCACTCCTCAATCGTTGCCCACTTCTTGTGCTGTCGGGCCGGTGGACGGAAGCAAGCGAGCTCTGGGCGCGGCGTCAGCAGGCGCTCGCATCGGGTGGGGATGCTGTCGGAAACGTCCCGTACATCGGCATGGTGGCGCGGGCGCAGGGGGACCGCGACGCAGCTTGGGCTCTCATTCGACAGGTGCTTCCCGATGGACCGTCGTCGTCTCCGGGTTCAGGGTA
Organism: uncultured Chloroflexia bacterium; assembly: GCA_963815715.1. Taxonomy (GTDB): domain Bacteria; phylum Chloroflexota; class Chloroflexia; order Thermomicrobiales; family Thermomicrobiaceae; genus CALAGB01. The sequence goes on from CAWFHU010000014.1 coordinate 3,154, forward strand.
TTTCGACGCTACTGTCAAACTCCAATGCCTTGCCGCCCGCTTAGCGATGGATGACGGGCGTCTCGAACTCGCCCGGCAGTGGCTGAAGTCACACCAGATTTGGATGACATGGGCAGGCAGCGAAGTACGCTGGAGTCGGCCAGACGGGCAGCTTGCCTGGGCTGAGTACTTCCACTGCCTCGGCCAAAGGGACGAGTCACTCCGTCGCGCGGAACAAGCCATAACGGAGTCCACCGAGCCTCGCCAGCCGCTCGCACTACTGGCGGGCCATCTGCACCTGGGTACGCTCCACACCGAAGAACGACTATTCCTCGAGGCCCGACGTCATCTTGAGTTGGCCCGCCACATTGCCGATGCCGCGGCGACGCAATACGAGGGAGCGCTGACGCGTCTAGCACTCGCCAAACTCAGTTCCGCACAGCAGGACATCGTGCAGGCACGCTCGCTACTCGCGGAATTACGACCCATCCTCGAATCGCTCGGCGCATGGCCTGCGCTCGCCGATGCTGACGCCATCGCCGTGCAACTTGACGCGACTCCCAGGTCCCCGGAACCCCATCCAGCAGGGCTGTCTGCCCGTGAACTGGACGTTCTGCGTCTCGTCGTGCAGGGATGGACCGACCGACAGATAGCCGAGCGTCTCTTCCTCAGCCCACGCACGGTGAACCATCACCTGCGCTCCATATACAGTAAGCTCGGTGTTTCGACCCGCACGGCCGCAACAGGCTTCGCGATCAAGAACGACTTGGTCTGACACGCCGAGTCGGCAGAATTGCCTATACGGTCATCTCTCAAAATAAATCAGCAAATGGGCAGTCCACGCGATGTGCGCACTTCGGTGACACAGTAGAGTGGTTTCATCGTCCATCAAGCCAATGAGCAACGGGAGCGAACATCGTGAATATTGCACAGAATCTGGAGCGATCTGTCCGCAGATTTGGAGACAAACCCGCGATATTGTTCGAGGAGCGCGTCCTTACCTACCACGATCTGCAGACGGCTGTAAATCGTACGGCCAGAGGAATGGCAAGACGCGGAGTCGAACCTGGCGACCGCGTTGCATTGTTCATGCCGAACATTCCGGAATTCGTCATCACGTATCTTGCGGTTCAGAAGATCGGTGCAATCGCGGTCTCGGTCAACGCGATGCTCACGTCAGAGGAGCTACGCTACGTGTTGGCGGATAGCGGCGCCCGCCTTGTCTTCACGACAGAATCTCTCGTTACGCGGTTGGAGCCGGTCCTTGGCAGTGGGCTCATGCGGAACGACGTCATCCTCTGCGAGGGCATGGTCCCTGGCTTTCTCACGTTGACCGACCTGGCAACGGGCGGAGATGCTTCGTTCAGTGCACAGGAGATGGATCGTGACGACCCCGCCGCGATCCTGTATACGTCCGGAACGACCGGTCAGCAGAAAGGGGCTGTTCTGACCCACGGTAACGTCGTTTCGAACATGTTCACGACCGGCCACACACTACGCGTCAATCCTGAAGATCGCCTGCTCCTATTCCTACCGCTCTTTCACTGCTTCGGTCAGAACTTTCTGATGAACACCGCGCTCAATTTCGGCGCGACGATCGCGCTTCACCGTCGGTTCGTGCCCGACGAGATCGTGAGATCGATCGTGGAGGACGATGTCTCAATGTTCTTCGCTGTGCCGACCGTGTACATCGCACTGCTCAATGCAGACGTCGCGCCCGAACGTCTCGCCGGAGTGCGTTACTTCTTCTCAGCCGCAGCTACGATGCCGGTCGAGGTCGCAACACGTTGGCATGAACGTTTCGGCAAACCGGTTTACGAAGGCTACGGCCTGACAGAGACTGCTCCGTTCGCCTGCTACAACCACGAGTGGGGGCACCGCTCGGGATCGGTCGGAACACCGCTCGAGATGGTTGAGATGCGAGTTGTGGACATGGAGGATCGCCCGGTGCCGCCAGGAACCTGGGGCGAGATCGTGATCAAGGGTCCAAATGTTATGCGCGGCTACTGGAACCGCCCCGCGGAGACTGCGGAGGCGCTGCGCGGCGGATGGCTCCACTCTGGCGACATCGGGTACATGGACCCCGACGGATATTTCTACCTCGTGGATCGCGTCAAAGACATGATCAACGTGTCAGGCTTCAAAATCTGGCCGCGCGAGGTCGAGGAAGTGTTGTACCGGCATCCGGCCATCAAGGAGTGTGCCGTCGTTGGGCTTGCCGATCCTCTGACCGGTGAGTCGGCATTAGCGGTCGTCGTGCTGCAGTCCGGAAAGACACTGACGGCAGAGGCATTGGATGCCTATTGTCGAGAGCATTTGGCAACCTACAAGGTGCCTCGCACCTACTCATTTGTCGACGATCTCCCGAAGAGTGCAACGGGGAAGATTCTCAAGCGCATCCTCCGCGAGCAGCCGCAAGCGGGGGTGGTCGTATGACGATTAGTTCCGTGACCGGTACTCAAACTCCTGTTCATGACCTTACTGGGCAAGTTGCGCTGATCACCGGAGGAGGCCGCGGCATAGGGCGAGCAATCGCACGAGAGCTTGGCGCTGCAGGCGCCACGGTTGCCGTGACCGCTCGATCGATGGACCAACTGAGTGAAACCGTGGCGCTCATCGAGGAAGCGGACGGTCAGGCCCTGGCGATTGCAGCCGATGTCACCGACCGTCTGACAATGATGCGGGCAGTTGAAACCATTGAATCGAATCTTGGGCCGATCGATCTGCTCGTGAACAACGCTGGCATCGGCGGCCCAATCGGTCCACTCTGGGAGGTCGATTCGGAGCTCTGGTGGCAGACCATCGACGTCAACCTGCATGGAGTCTTCCTCTGCACCCGGGTTGTTCTCCCTGGCATGGTCGAACGAGGAAAGGGGCGCATCGTCAACATTGCCAGCCATGCAGGGGTACACCGTTGGCCACAGGTCTCGGCCTACGCCGTCTCGAAGGCCGCGGTCATCAAATTCACAGAGAATCTGGCAGCCGAGACAAAGAGACAGGGCGTCGCGGTCTTCGCAATTCATCCGGGCGCGGTTCTAGTCGGACCCACGGCGGAGGTTCTGGAAGCGGATCCGGAACCAGGCTCACCGGCCGGTCGCGTGGCGGCCTGGTTCCGCCAGCAGATAGCGGATGGGCGTGGAGTACCACCAGAGCGCGCTGGTGCGCTGGTGGCGGCCCTGGCCACGGGTCGCGCCGACGCACTCACCGGACGATATCTCACCGTATACGATGAGCTAGACTTTCTGATCCATCGCAGCGCGGATATTCAGAGAAACGACCTCTACACCCTGAAGTTGCGCCAGATCGAATGAGACGAAATCGGGGCCAGTGATTACGGTCCTAGCCCTGGGTTCGCAACAGCAAGCGGCGAAAACCCGCATCAGCATCGAGCACCATGCGTTGCCCGCGGGTTTCAGAACCAGACGATACCGTGGTCACTTTATCCCAGATGGAACTCTCAACATTCGCGAGGTGTTCCGCCAAATCCGAATTCCCACGTGGTGCACTCTCCAAAGGAACACATCCATCAGACTCCTCGCAATATTCCTCACCCGCACCGAGGGTGTGCTCACTTTTTTGCAGCGCCGGATTTAACGCAGACACGAGGTCAGGCAGTAGCGAGAAGACCAACCTTACGCCCCGAAAAACTTGGGCAAACCCGAGCAGTTCATCGCGCTCGGCGAGTGCCAACCGCAGGTGGGATTGGTCCACGCAAAACTTTGAGGCACACCCCCGCGCCGAAGCATAGTTGACTCATTCTGATGTACAGGTGTAACATCGCAACAGTTGTATCTCTGGAGTGTGAAATGTCGAACAGATCCTGGTTGCTTCTCGTCTATCGCGTCCCCACCGAGCCCGCCAGCCGGCGAGTCACCGTCTGGCGTGAGCTGAAACGGCTCGGTTCCCTCTATCTGCAGCAGTGCGTCTGTATCCTTCCGGATCAGCCCAATTTGCGTGCCGACGTCGAGCGGGTCGTCGAGAAGATCGACGCATTCGAGGGGGAGCACACGCTCTTCGAAATTCCTCACCTGCGTCAAGCAGATGAAGAACATATCGTCGAGTCATTTCGATCGCTGCGCAATAAAGAATATCGGGAGATCGTCGAGGAGTGCGAGACGAAGTTCGTCAAGGAGATCGAGTTCGAGCACTTCCGCGAGAACTACACCTTCGAAGAGGCGGAAGAGATCGGTCAGGACCTGGAGAAGATCCGGCGCTGGTTCGATCGCATCGTGGCGCGCGATTGGTTCGACGCGTCCGGGCGAAAGGACGTCGAAGTCTGGATCGAACGCTGCGCCGATCTGTTGAGCGAGTTCGAGCACCAAGTCTATGAGCGGAGTCCAGACGATGTCCCTGGTGGCGGGCCTGATCTGCTGCGATCGACGATCGCACCGAGGCTGGTGCCGCGCGTTGACTCCGCAACGAGTTCACCTGACCCACAGAGGGAGGAGACCGGTTCATGAGTACGGTATTTCTGCTCATCGCTGCCTTCCTGGCGTCGGCGGTCGAGATGGTCGAGGCGCTCACCATCGTTCTGGCCGTTGGCATCACGCGAGGCTGGCGATCGACGATGGTTGGCGTCGGAACGGCGATCGTGGCGCTGGCGATCGTAGTCGCGTTACTTGGCCCGGCCCTGACGCGTATCCCGATCAACGGGCTGCGGGTCGTGGTCGGCGCGCTGCTGCTGATCTTCGGACTGCAGTGGTTGCGCAAGGCAGTGCTGCGCGCCAGTGGTTACAAGTCCCTGCACGATGAGGATGCGATCTACCGCCGCGAACTGGCCGAGGCGCAGGCGGCCGGAGTCGTGATGCGCGCCAGCCTTGATTGGTACGCGTTCACCCTCTCCTTCAAAGGCGTCTTTCTGGAGGGACTCGAAGTGGCGTTCATCGTCCTCACCTTCGGCAGCACGCAGGGGAACATCCCGCTGGCAGCGGCCGGCGCGGCTGCGGCGATTTTGATCGTGGGTATCGCGGGTGTGGCCATCCACGCGCCATTGAGTCGAGTTCCGGAAAACACCATGAAGTTCGCGGTCGGTGTGATGCTGACGACGTTCGGTACGTTCTGGAGCGCCGAAGGGGCAGGCGTCAAATGGCCAGGTAGCGATCTAGCCATCCTCGGCATCCTCGCCTTCGTCTTGCTCATCTCGTTCGGACTGGTCGCCTCGCTACGGCGGCAGCGTGCACGGCTGGTTGTGCTTGAAGGGGAGACGGCCTGATGAGCTATGTCGTGAACTTCGCTCGCTTCTGGTACGACTTCATCGTTGGCGACGACTGGTCGGTCGCCGCGGGAGTCGTGCTGGCTTTGATCGTGACCGCACTTCTGGCACACGGTGGAGTCAATGACTGGTGGCTGATGCCGCTGGCCGTGATCCTCGTATTGGGCTTCTCACTCTGGCGTGTGAGCCAGTCCGATCACTGACCATCGCGGATCGCGCTCGTTGCCGCTCAAATGAATTGCAAAAAGACGGTGGCGGGAGTATCCCGCCACCGTCGTCACGTGCAGATTCAGTTGTCAACCTCCATTACCGATACGGGCAATCAGGCGCCGAGGTCAGATCCCAGCTTCCATCTGACTGCTGCTCCCAGACGTGCACTCGCTCGATCGTGGTCCGGCTTCCGTCCGCGAGCGTGACCGAGAAGGTCGCCGTCACTGTCCGAACCGTACCCTCAATCTGAACGTCGCGCGTCACCGAATCAATGGTCGCGCCTTCCGGTAGCCAGGCAAACGGTCCGGCTGGAGCCTGGAGCACGACACCATCCGGGGCGTCGATGTGCAGTTGGATGCGATCTTGAGTCTGCAGCATGTCACCGGCACCCGGCATGTCAGCCATCTGCCCCGCCTGAGGACCGTGACCCGCGCCGGGCCCGGAAGCCGCCGCGACACTAACGACCAGGGTTACCGCGATGGCCGCGATAACGGTTGCGATCAGAAACAGGCGTTTCATTGCCTTCTCCCATCTTGCGGTCCACCTCCTGGTGGACTCCGGAGCCCGCTCCGCGTCTCTGCCGGATCGGGTTCCTTTTCGATCTACTTCCACTGTAGTCGGATGACCTCAAGGATCGACCGGGTGATCGATCAAGATTCGGTCAAGACCCCAGAACCTTCGGATCGCAAGGGGAACGCACAAGGACGGCGAAACTCGTGACGTCGGCACGTCGCACTCTGAATGAAGAGACGTCCGCACGCGCACACGGTCGGTACGCATCGCCGAATCCAGACCAGACCACGATGAATTGGTAATGGCACTGTAACGGCCAGCCCATGGAAATCGACACGCCCGAGACGGCGAGGCACCTATGATGACTGCGTGTTGAGGGCAAGGAACCCTTGGGGGAACTACGGCAATGGCAATCATTTTTCTTACTCAAGATCAATTGAATCGCAACACGGAGAGAATCGAAGCGTTGGGCGCGCTCGTCTCGGTCGAACATGGGCTGGAGAACGTGCGATTCTGCTTCGACCTGGAACTTCGCAAGTATTGGATCGCCATTCCATGCGCGGATGATGTGAATGACGCCAGCCCGCTGTCGCTGGCAATCTACAACGATCTGAAGCTGAGCCAGTACATCCTGGAAGAAGACCACAGCAGCAGACGTGACCGAAGATACTTCGTGCTGACCCAGCTCGGCCGGATGGCGGCTGCGAAGCATCACTGATCGATTCCGCAACAGGAATTGGCCACCTCGGTGAGCCACTCCCCGTGCGGGACGATGCGGCGCGAACTGTTCCGCAGATTTCCATAAACTCCCCTCGTCGAATGTCTTATTGTCACGTACTATTTGGCCGAACCAGCTGAGCGCCTTGCCCTGACCGGCCATGGCGCCTCGGTCGAGGATCGACACGTCGCCCATAAACGACTCGACATGGACGCAAGATGGGAGCGACGCAATGAAACGGACGAGCGGTCGCGGATCGAAGGGCAGGATCATCTCGCGAGTGGCGATCGGAATCGCACTGGGGGCATTCGCGTGGTTCTTCAGGCCGAGCCATGTACGGGCGCCGCACAAACCGCAAATCAATCTCTGGAGTTAATCGTTACATTCGTCTCGCTCGTACGTTGTATTAGGGTGGGAGTACTACCAAGGACGTTTCCAAGACAGCGCGGTCGAGGGACGTCTCCGCACTGAGGCAGGATCCGGCGATTCGTCGTGCCTGGGACGAGGCGCGGCGGGCCGGAAGGGAAGGGATACGCAGTGGCACTACCAGCGCGGCTTTCGACGGCCGTGGCGGCGCTCCTTATTGTCGTCGCTCTCGGCGCCGGAACGTTCATGACGAGCAGCCCAGTCAAAGCTGCCGATCTTACGAGTCCCATCATCTACTTTTCCGAGACCGGTCATCATTTGAGCGGCGTATTCTTGAAGACGTGGCAGGCCAACGGTGGTCTGATGACGTTTGGTTACCCGATTACCGAGCCAATCCAGCAAGACAACATGACCGTGCAGTATTTTGAGCGCGCTCGCTTTGAAGAACATCCGGACCAGGTTGGAACCCGCTGGGAGGTCCAGGCGACTCTCCTCGGCACCTGGGCCGCACAAAACGTGAAGTCCGACCCGGCGTTCACCCCATTCCCCGCCGACACCAGCACCGGCGGAGATTCCGGTCGGCTCTTCTTCGCCGAGACCGGACACTCCCTGGCCTACGGCTTCAAGGACTACTGGGAAGCGCACGGCGGCCTCTACGTCTACGGCTATCCCATCTCCGAGGAGTTCCAGGAGGGCGGCTACACCGTCCAATACTTCGAACGCGCCCGTTTCGAGTATCACCCGGAGAACCAAGGGACGCAGTTCGAGGTCTTACTCGGGCGCATCGGCGCCGACTACGCAGCGGCTCGCGGAGTCGATATCAGTCCCGTCGACAAGTCACCCGACGCCATCGCGGCTTCCTCCTCGGTGCTCGATACGCGCTGGTCGAGCGCGCTGCGTACGCAAGAGGGCTGGCCGATGGGCATCGTGACGGCGGACAGTCTCTCGATTCGCTCGGCGCCGAGTCTGAACGCGTCGGTCGTCGGCACGACCTATAAGCGTCATCCGGTCGAGATTCAGAACATCGTGAGTGGCCAAGACGTTGATGGCGCTCCCATTTGGTATCAGATCGGCGACGGTCAATTCGTCGCAGCTTCCTGGGTCGAGCCGTTCGTGCCGGAGAAGGCACCGGCAACCTATAGCGGTCACTGGATCGACGTCAGCCTGACCAACTTCTATGCAGTCGCCTACGACGGTGACCAGCCGGTCTACGCCGCCATCATCACCGCAGGACATGACGACAAGACGCCGCTCGGGGTCTTCCACATTCAATACCGGGTGGAAGACGAGACGATGGATTCGGCCACGGTCGGCATTCCCAAAGGCCAACCCGGCTACTACTACCTCGAGCACGTGATGTACACGCAGTACTTCAAGGATGACGGCTTCGCCGTACATGGAAACTGGTGGACCGCTCCCTCGAATTACGGTGGCTTCACCAGCAACGGCTGCGTCGGCCTGCAGAACAGCGACGCGCTCTGGTTCTGGAATTTCCTCAACATCGGCTCGACGGTGCAGATCCACATGTAGCCGCGCCTGGAGCTCAACAGGACCGGTCAGACGGGACGGATTCTCTCCGTCCCGTCTTTGTGTTCGGCCGACCCGCAAGACAGCGCTGTACTCAGAGCATTTTTCAGAGCCGTCGCCAACGGGCGGAAGCCGAAGGATGTTCGTCCTCGGTCATCGTCCGCAAATTGCTCTAATAGATTCCATGGAATATACTTCTCTGGAAGCGATATCAATGGACACATGCGAGGGTTCACTTGCGCATGAACAATGGAGCACCCAACCGCATCGAATGGCTGAGCGATCTCGTTCATCTCGAGATCACGCTCTGGAACCGTGTCGACAGGCGCTTGCGTGAAGAGCACGGACTACCGCTGGCGTTCTTCTGGCCGCTGTATGTGGTCGGCTGTTCGGGCGACGAAGGTCTGCGCGTCGGTGAAATCGCCGAAGCGCTGGGATTGACGGTCGGCGGGGCCAGCAAGGTCGTGGACCGCATCGAACGTGCTGGCTTCCTGCGCCGCGAGCCTGACCCGGCCGATCGCCGTGCCAGCCGGGTGGTCATCACGGACACCGGCAGAAACATCCTGGACGCGGCCAGCCAGACGTACGAGTCCGAGATGGCCGACATACTCGATGCCGCGTTCGACCTTGGGCAGCAGCAGAACATGCACCAACTCGTCCGGCGTCTATTAGAGACGACCAGCACCGGCGATCCCACCTGACGGCGGTCGCCTTCTTGTCGGGGCGCCGAAATTCTGCACAAGCTGATTTCAGGAAGACATCAGAGAAATTTGTGCCGTCACCATGTGCGACAGCCCGTCCATAGACGTAGCGAGGTGTGAAATGCCAATACCAGCCCCACTCTTCCTGACCGGCGAGAACCAGGCCTTCACCGAGGACGCCGCCACGATTCCCGCCCGACTCACCGCTCACGCGCGCACCATGGACCAGGGCGTCTATCAGGTCGCCGAGAACTTCTACGTCGCGGTCGGCTACGGACAATCCAACATGACGATGGTGGTCGGCACCGATGGCGTGCTCATCATCGACTGTTTGGAGACGGAAGAACACGCCAGGCACGCGCTTGCCGACCTGCGCACGATCAGCGACAAACCGATCAAGGTGCTGATCTACAGCCATAGCCATCCCGACCACATCTCCGGAGTGCGGGCGGTCATCGACCCAGTCGACGTCGAGCGCGGTGAGGTGGAAATCTACGCACACGAGCGCTTACTGACGGGCATTCGCGGCAATCCGATCCTCGGACTCATGCCCCCGTTGCGTCTGGCCTACACCTTCGGGCTCGGTCTGGAGCATGGTCCGGAGGGTTGGGTTGAGACCGGTCTCGGCACACAGTTCGGTATCGGCACCAGCGGCTTCATCCCGCCAACGAAAGTCTTCCATGGGTCACTCGACATCGAAGTCGCGGGCATCCGGGTGCATCTGCATGAGGCGCCCAGCGAATCGGACGACGAGCTCGTGCTGT
>CAWFHU010000015.1:0-215169 GCA_963815715.1 uncultured Chloroflexia bacterium
CCGACACGCCTCTATCCAGGAAAGGCCCGGGTCGGCCAGCAACTCGCCTCACTGCGATACCCTCACGATGTCGACTACTACGACGGTGTGAACTGGTACTGGATCCCGTCCATTATTGGCGCGCTGCGACGACTCATCCGAGCTCGCCCCGAGGTGGTGGTGTTCCAGTGGTGGAGCGGAACCCTCCTTCATACGTATCTGGCACTCGCGGCGGTAGCGCGTGTGCTCGGCGTCCGGTGTGGTGATCGAGTTTCATGAGGTCCTCGATACGGGGGAAGCGAAAGTGCCGGTTGCCCGGGTTTACGTACGCTGCCTTGCTCCATTGCTGATGCGTCTTTCCCACGCGTTTGTAATTCATTCTCAATACGATCGGCCAGATCTTGAATCGCGTTACCGTCTTGGCACTCGTCCAGTAGCCATAATTCCGCATGGTCCATTCGATCAATACCGAACCGCTGAAAGCACTGAATTGTCGGAAGACCGATCGAGTGAGGGTGAGATAACGCGGCTGCTTTACTTTGGCGTGATACGTCCGTTCAAAGGCGTCGAAGACCTGGTCGAGGCATTCAACATGATTCCCGAGAGTGAGATTGAGCGATACAGCTTGACCATTGTTGGGGAGACTTGGGAAGGATGGACGTTGCCCGCAGAGCGGATCGCCGAAAGTCAGTATCGCGAAAGAATCAAGTTCGTGAATAGATATATCTCTGACGACGAGGTCCGCCAAGTGTTCGCCAATGCTGACGCAGTAGTTTTGCCGTATCATCGATCTTCCGCGAGCGGCCCTCTTCATCTCGCTATGAGTCACGGGCTTCCCGTCATCGTGACCCGTGTTGGCGGATTGGTTGAAGCAGTAGAAGGTTATCAAGGCGTTGTCCAAGTGCCAGCGCACGATCCTTCGGCGATCCGGGAAGCGATTGAATGCGTGGCTCATATGCGCAGTCGTCGATTTGCGGATCCCCATTCATGGTCACGAACTGTCGAGCAATACGACGCGTTGTTTACGTCGATTATTGCGGATCGAACGTGCAATACGGACACAGCCGCGCAAACCGCGGGCGGTAGCCGACCGCCAAATTTAGACGGATCCGATGACCAGACGATCGCTTGCGTGCCAGAAGATGCAGATTAACTCCGATTACACCGGCGTATGACCGTCTTATTCGGTCCACGTTGGTCCTTCTGACAGGGTTGACTCGATTGGGCGATCTATTGTCGGTGGCGATCAAGGCGACTCAATCGCTCGCACTCGCATGGATCAGCAATTGAGGGCCGGCTGCTTTGAAGGAGTCGATGCAATGAAAAACCTCCCGAAGGTCTCTGATAATCGTTCGAGAGCTGGCGACCATGACCCCTCGGGGTTCAGACCGGTCAAGATAATTGAGACCGAGATCAGCGAGTCAATACCGTCAATCTCGGCAGATACTGCACTGAACGGACAGAAGTACGATCGTGGTCTGGGCTTCATCCGATTGCACAGTATCCCGCTTGGGTCGGTGGATTTTGACATACCACCGGAGGGGTTGAATGCCGAAGTATATGCCCAACGGATTTGGCTCGCGCTGGGAGGCAAGATCAACGAGCACCTCCAGGACGACGGCCTACCTTCCGTTTCAAGTCTGACACCCAGTGGCCTTACGATACGCGAAAAACCTCGATGTATTCAAATGCGAGACGAGGTACTTTCTTCAGCCCCGTTCATCAGCGTCGTCATCCCTACTCGCGATCGCGCGGAGCGGCTCGAAGTTTGCATCTCCTCAATTCTCGATTCACAATACCCCACTTCGAAGTTTGAAGTAATCGTGGCTGACAACATTCCCGAAACGACACAGACATTTGAGTTGGTTGACCGCCTGCAAGGATCAAAGGTGCCGATCCACTATGTTTGCGAGCAGTTACCTGGGAGCGCGAGCGCCCGAAATCGAGGATTGAGCTTGGCGCGAGGCGAGATTATCGCCTTCACCGACGACGACGTGATTGTTGATCGCAACTGGTTGGCCGAACTCGCGTTCGGTTTTATGGTCGTCGACGATGTATCGTGCGTCACCGGCCTGGTCGTTCCGCGCGAGTTGGAAACACGTTCCCAGCTTTGGTTTGAAGAATATGGCGGCTTCAGTCGTGACTTTGACCGGCACGTCTACAACATGGATGAATATCGGCAACGTGACCCACTCTATCCGTATGCGGCCGGCATCTTCGGCACTGGAAACAATATGGCGTTCAGAAAACCCGATTTGTGTGACATTGGCGAATTCGATCCTTCATTAGGGAATGGGACTCCAGCCCTGGGCGGCGTCGACAGCGAAATCTTGCTACGCACTATCCTGACGGGTCATACCATCGTCTTTCAACCAAGCGCAGTTGTGTACCATGCCCATCGCCGGGACTATGCCGGACTTTCGCGACAGGTCTATAGCTATGGCGTAGGACTAACAGCCTATCTACTAAAGACAATGCTCTCGAACCCGCGATTAATCCCTGGGTTTCTGGCGAAGGTGCCAAGAGGCATTGTGTTTGCGCTGAGCCCAAATTCGGAGATTAATGAGAAGAAACGATCCGACTATCCCAGCGAACTTTCCTGGATCGAGCGCAAAGGAATGCTCTACGGACCAGTCGCCTACATTCGGAGCAGACGCCGTTTTCAATTACCGATATTCCCGCGAAGGCCTTGATCACAGGAAACGGCAACAATCTAAGTCAGTTCGCCCGACGTTCCATCCAATTAAGATGTCTCACTGTTCAATTTGAGCGGTCACGCGCCAGAACGACGGTTCGCACGTTCCACAACGCAAGAAGGAAACGTTCGACCACCTTCATTGCTGATTCTGTTTCCAGTACTGAATGCTGAAGTGGATAGGAGCGTTCTTCGTCCTGGTAATCCGTCTCGTAAACTTAGCGTGTGCAAGCACCAAGGTGCACCTCGCTAAGGACAGTGACATGCGTTACTTTGGGACGCTCACGATTTCGTCGCAAGTTCGTCGAGAAATGAGTCCGGCCGCGCTGATTAAAGATACGCTCATCCAGAAAACACCTAATGCTGTGCAGTCACCCGCTGCTCAACTTGGTCACCTTCCAGGTCTCAGCGTCATTAGTTCAGTGGGATTACTGATTATCGCGCTTAGCGACAATGCGGCGCGTCGGAGCAGCATATTCGGAGCGCCGCTCTTCTGGACCGCACTCTTGGTCATCTTCGTACCGGTTTCGTGGCGATTGCTTCAGCGAGAGACGCCGCGCAACGAACGCCTGGGGTTGGTCGTACTACTGGGAGTAAGTCTCTATCTGGTTAAATTACTCAGCAGTCCTATCGGGTTCACGTATCATGATGAGCTCGCTTTTTGGGCCTCCACGCACGACATCATCCAATCTCATCATCTCTTCCAAGTAAATCCCATCGGTCGGGTCTACCGCTTCTTCCCGGCATTACAAATGGTGACTTCAGCGCTTGTATTAGAAGGCCATGTATCGATTTTCACTGCGGGCGCCGTTTCGGTACTCGTCGGACGGCTCCTGTTAACACTCGCATTGTTCTTGTTCTTCGAACGCCTGAGTCACTCGCATCGATTCGCTGGAATTGCGTGCTTGATCTACATGACGAACCCAAACTTCGTATTCTTTGACTCCCAGTTCGCATACGAGAGCTTTGCCCTGCCGATCGGAGTGCTCGTGCTGTTCATGACGTTGCAAAGCATTTATCTACGACGTCGCATGTGGCTGGTCTGGACGACTCTGACCATTATCGTGATCGCCGGGCTCGTTGTCACACATCACATGACGTCATATGCCTTCGCCGCACTCTTGGTGGTCTGGGTGGCCGTCTCTGCGATACATCGGCACATGGGTACACAGTTCCATCGTCCAGCTCCGCGCGTGTTGGCGTTGGTCGCGGTTGCCGGGGCACTGCTCTGGCTCGGAACCATCGCGGGGTCTACCGTCACCTATCTGTGGGATCCGCTGGACGCCGCGGCATCGTCGATTATTGAGCTATTCGTCGGGGCACCAGCCGGGAAGGAAGTCTTCCATTCAGGGTCTGGGCAGGCGACTCCCTTTTGGCAGCAGTTGCTCGGTTTCGGGTCCGTCATCCTCATTCTGCTGGGGTTACCCGTTGGACTCCTGAGTCTGTGGTGGAGGAGACACCGACTAGACGCTTTATCCGTGACGCTCGTGATGGTCACAATAGCCTATCCAGCGACGCTTGCACTCAGACTGACCAGCGCTGGAACTGAAACTTCGAACCGAGCTTCAGAGTTTTTGTTTCTTGGTGTTGGCTTCGTAATTGCCTCTGGAATGCTCGACGCGCTGTGGCTTCCGCTCGCGTTCATGAATCTCTATCGAAGTGTCGTCCGAAGAAGTGTGGCCGCGCACACGTCTATCACCCGACGGCCCGTCCGCATCGATTCTGACTTAGTGTCGAGTTGGCATCGTCTCGCGCTTTTCACATCATTGGCGACCGTTCTGTTTCTGGGCGGGATTATCGTAGGCTGGGCGCCCTATGCTCTTCAACCGGGCGCCTATCTCGTACGAGCTGATCCACGCTCTATCACGTACGAAGGTATTCAGTCGGCAGACTGGGCCAAAAATGTGCTCGGGCCAAACAATTTTGTAGCGACGGACGGCAGCACGATGTTGCTGATGGGATCGTATGGTGGCCAAAGGCCCCAGAGTGGGACCATCGGAGGGGTGCCAGTGGCAACCCTCTTCTTGTCACCTATCTTCACCACGACGGATCAGCAGATCATCCAGGGTGACAAGATCGACTTTTTGGTGGTGGATCAGCGCCTCAGTCAGGGATTACCGCTGGACGGGAATTATTTCGACAAGTCGGAGCCCGATGCCGGACATCACACGCAACCGATCAGCTTGCAGGCTCTGACGAAATTTAACGATGTTCCCAACATAAATCGAATCTTCGACAGTGGCGACATCATTATCTACGACGTAAGTGACTTCAATCGTTCCCGTTGATGCGATGTGCAGGTTTGCGAAGATCAGGCGACGAGATTGAACCGCGAGAAGGGCGAGAGAGTGGACGATCAACCGCACGTGAGTGTGATCATGGCCAACTACAATTATGGGCGCTACCTAGGAGATGCAATCAATAGCGTGATCGAGCAAACATATCCGCGAATCGAGATCATCGTCGTCGACGATGGATCGACCGACGACTCGCGCGAGATTCTGATGTCGTACGGCGACCAGATTCACACCATCTTCAAGTCCAACGGAGGGCAAGGCTCATGCTTCAATACCGGTTTCGCCGCGAGTAGCGGAGCCATCATCTGCTTTCTTGATGCAGACGAATTATTTTGTCCATCGAAGGTGTCTGAACTCTTCGGGATTTTCCAATGCCATAAATATATTGGATCGTGCTTTCACGAGATCTCCGGATTTGGCGACTCGGGCGGATCGTTCCCACTCGGCAAGATGACGCGCTCCGGGGAACTCGACTTCCGATCTGATGCGCGAAAGGGGAGAATGCCTTTTATCCCGACTGCGACCTCGGCGCTCTCGTTTCGGCGTTCATTGCTCGACCAGTTCCTCCCTGTTCCGGAAGCACAACCGATACCCATTGCCGAAGACAATTACCTCAAGTGGGCAGACCTCGCGCTCGCACCCACGTATTTCCTGGCTGATGCGCTCGCCCAGCAACGCATCCATGGAGCAAATTGGTACACGGACAGAAAAGATCAACTCGTTTATGCACGGTCACAAATTGCTGCAGCTGCACGGACACGGAAGTGTTTCTTTCGTCCGCTTTCGCGCTGGGCGAACAAGGTATTCGCGGGTAGGCTCGGCGCATATTGGCGACAGAGTATCAAAGACCCTGTTTTGCAGGAATTAATAGACGCGTATTTCAGCGACACTACTTGGAGGGAAGAAGCTTTGATTCGAGCGATGGCCTGGTATACGCGTTTTGGGGCCAAGGATCGCCTGCGTGCACTTCTGCGTTATCGCCCAATCTAAAGGCTGGGATCATCATGAAGCCGCGCATTCTGTTAGTGACTGATTCCTATCCACCATTGATTGGAGGAGCAACGCGGGCGATCCAGATGCTCGGCCACGAATTGGTTCGGCGTGGATATGCCGTTTGCGTTGCGACTGCATGGCAAGTTGGAGTGGCGGAAACGGAGGATGACCAGGGCGTCTTGGTTCACCGGCTGCGAGATCTGACGAGTCGGGTGAGATGGATTTCATCGGATCCGAACCGCCACACGCCTCCGCCATTCCCGGATCTTGAGGCAGTTTGGCGGTTTCGGCGCTTGCTCAACCAGTTCAGACCCGACATGGTTCATGCCTATGGCTGGCTCAGCTACTCATGCGCGGCAGCGATGAGGGGATCCGGCGTTCCGCTCATTCTTTCGGCGCGTGACTACGGCAATATCTGCCCGAAACGCACATTGGTCCGAAATGACCGAATCTGTAGTGGGCCTGGCTGGGCGAAGTGCCTGCAGTGCGCCATGGGATTCTATGGAATACCCAAAGGAGCGGTCTCGGTCGTGGGCGTTCTCGGCGGTCGGCGCTCTCTTTCTCGAAAGATGTGGTCTCTTCATTCCGTTAGTACGTATGTGCAAGCTCTTATGGACCGATGTCTCCATCCTAGCGACTCAGCCATACGTGTGGTGATCCCTGATTTTCGCGACGATTCGCGAGAGGAACATGCTGATAAGGACATACTGGCTCAGCTTCCGGGAGAACCGTTCATATTGTTTGTCGGAGCTCTACGCCGGATCAAAGGCATCGAACAACTCATTGCCGCATACGGCAAATTGGACAATCCACCTCCACTTGTATTGATTGGGACTCCGGCGCCCGATACGCCGCACGCGTTTCCAGACGGAGTTGTAGTACTCAAAAGCGCACCGCACGCAACGGTCATGGCAGCGTGGGACCGTGCAATCTTTGGGGTCGCACCATCCATCTTGCCAGAACCGTTAGGAAACGTCGTTCACGAGGCGATGAGTCGAGGAAGACCCGTTATCGGAACGACACCTGGCGGACATGCAGATATGATTGAAGATGGACGATCTGGGTTTCTCGTTCCGGCCGGCGATGTAGAGGCGTTGGCGAACGCCATGAGGACGCTAATCGGCGATGGCGCCCTCCGAGAGCGAATGGGTTTGGCGAGCAGGGCACGTGCAGCGGAGTTCACACTCGCGGCCGTGATGCCACAGTTCGAAGCTCTTTACGAGCGTGTCTATGCTCGGGCGATGAAAGGAAAGCTGTAGGCAGCTGTGATTGCGGTTTGTCGTCGTGACTGATGGCCACCTTGGAACAGGAAAACCTCTCCATGAGCCAGCGCAGGTTTCAACTTGGAGTTGCCCTGATATTCACGCTCTTAAGCGTTGGCGTCATGGTGATCCCCTGGGGCTGGAGTCCAATTCATGCACTTGTAGCTGTGCTGCTCATCTTATTTCTTCCGGGTCATGCATTGCAACTGGCGGTTTTGCCGTGGCAACCGGGGCATTACGATCGGAAGCTGATGGTAGCCATTGGTTTGAGTATCGCCATCACTGCTGTCGTTGGACTCATGCTCAACTGGACGCGATGGGGATTGACCCCAACGACGTGGGCAATTGCCCTGGGCGGGACCACTGCGGGAATCATTGTCGCTGCCTGGATCCTTAGTCGAGATTCAGAGAGCGAAACTCATTCCTTGCCAACCGTAAATATTGGTCGGAAGCAAGGATATATGTTCGTCGCGGCCGCACTGCTTGCTGCGACTGCTATCGTGGTGGCGAGACGCGGTGCAACACAGCAGTACGACAACGAAAACGTCATACAGTTCTGGCTGGTCCCTGAACCAACATCGCCCGAAACGGCCAACCTGGGCATCAATAACCTGGAGCGGAACACTATTCTGCTCGACGTCCACGTCGTCCAAGGAACGAATACTCTCGCGACATGGACGCTCATTACACTTAGACCAGGCGAGCAATGGGTACGAACTGTTGCATTGAGCCCAACCTTACCTCGGGACGTCCCGATCAAGGCCACATTGTATAAGCACAGCGCGCCAACCATTCCTTTTCGATCCGTGAGTTGGTGGCCAGCCACCGGAACCTAACCGACCGTGCCGGTGTTCTCGGAATCGGAGACAAGAAGACGTTGCGCGGTATGCAAAGGCCCTAATATGTGCACTAAACCGACCAGATCCGCACTCGGCGTTCAATTGGACATGAGGCCCAGAGCGTGGTGATCCAGACCGTCCAACAGTATCTCCGCCGCGAGGTCAGTGGGACGCTTCGCACCGTCGTCATCAATGCAGGTTCGCTCGTGAGCAGCACAGCACTCACGGCGTTCCTCGGCGCTGTCTTCTGGTGGCTTGCCGCACGACACTTTTCGCTCGACGCAGTCGGGCTCAGCAGCGCAGCCGTCTCATCCATGTCTCTTCTCGCGATGATCTCAACCATGGGATTGGGCACGCTCCTGATGGGCGAGTTGCGACGAGAACAACATGACGGAGCGACACTGATTTCGACGGCCTTGATCGCGACAGGTACGGCAGGGTCTGTTCTTGGGCTCGGCTACGCCGTCATCGTCCCGGCCTTTTCTCGGCAACTGCACCCCATCGGGGCCACCGTGATCGATATCGTACTTTTTGCGCTCGGTGTGTCTGTCATGGCAATCAGCCTCGTGCTGGACAACGCGTTGATTGGCCTCTTGTGGGGCTCCTGGCAGTTGGTCCGCAATGCCGTCTTTGGGTTAGGAAAGCTGGCGCTACTTCTGGTCGTCGCACTCGCGTTGCGACGGGAGAGCGGCATGAGCATCTATGCCACCTGGGTAGTGGGGAATTCTGTCTCAATTCTCGTCATCGCTGTAGCCGTGTTGTTGCCCAGACTTGGACGACGATTGTTCCATCCCGAGTGGCGTCTCGTCAGGTCGTTAGGGCGAACTGCGATGAGCCACCACATGCTTAACCTCTCGATACAAGCACCGAGTCTGATTCTGCCGATACTGGTCGCATCATTGATCTCGGTGCATGAGAATGCAGCCTTTTACATCGCCTGGATGATGGCCTATTTCATTTTCGTTGTCCCGAGCGCGCTGACCACGGTCCTGTACTCAGTGAGCTCGGCCGAGCCCGAAGCTGTCTCGGGTCCGCTGCGGACGACCTTCTCCATTTCCGTCGTCCTTGGAGTTCTTGGAGCAGGATTCATGATGGTCACAGGGAAGTTCCTGCTGGGCTTCTTCGGCAACGGCTATACCGGCAACACGGTCTGGGTCATCCGCATACTCGTGCTGGCCGTCTTTCCGCTGACGATCAAAAACCACTTTGTGGCGTTACGCCGGGTTCGACGGCTTATTATTCGGTCGCTTCCGCTTCTGATAGCTGGCGGATTACTTGAGATCATATTGGCAGCGATTGGCGCGTTCAGTTTTGGAATCTATGGGTTGAGCATTTGTTGGTTGCTGGCCGTGTGCCTTGAAGGGGCATGGGTGGCGCGAGAGGTCTACCGTGTCGCGGCGCCTGATGGTTTCAGCCTCCGAGCACTTTCCGCCCGTTTAGTGTTTTATCGAGATCGGTGATCGGTGGCGTGCCAAGGCGGCGAATGGGGATGATTGGGGTGGTGGCCGCACTATTTGGATCCCCGGACTAACGGGGGTTGACCGAGTCGCCGTCTCCACATGTGTGGTAGAACCGAGAATTGATTCGAACTCGCGAGTGCATTATTGGATCCGGCGACGCGGTTGGCGCTCCCCGGTTACAGCATGGGTGCATCACCTAGATCCATGGTCCGATGTGATCTCGACCGTACAGGTATTAAGATATCCGGCGATCGGTTGGACTCGTGAACCAGCAAAAGTCGCGGCAATAGGCAAACGGACATGCACTACTCGACTCACAAACTGCTTGTTATGTTCCTTTCGGCTTCAGTGCTCAATCTCTTGTTGTTCGTGGCGTACGGGACAAGAACCAACAGCGATGTCGACGTTGCAACGAGCGTGAGTACCGCGGCACGGGAATCCCCTAAGACGACTCCAACTCCGGATACAGGGTCCGAGACTCCCGTTCCAACGCCGACAGTCTTGCAACTCGGTGTCTACCTTCCTGACACACTCGCTGTTACGGCTGCCATTGACAATTACGCCGATCTGGTCGGTGCGATGCCGGCTGTCGTGATGTCGTATCAGATTTGGGGATCTCCAGTCGACAGTCCCTTTTACGCGAAGGGAATGGACGCGGTCGTGAAGCGTGGCGCTGTACCGATGATCTCTTGGGAGCCGTGGGCAGGGACGATCAATGATCCCACTTACTCCTTGGCGAGCATCATCAACGGGAGCCATGACGCGTATATTACGCAGTTCGCACAGGCGGCTGCGGCCTGGGGCAAACCATTCTTCCTCCGATTTGCAGCGGAGATGAACGGGAACTGGTACGCCTGGGGGCAAGGAGTGAACGGGAACACGCCGGACCAATATGTTGGGGCCTGGCGTCATGTCCACGATCTATTCGTCGACGCGGGCGCCACCAATGCCATTTGGGTGTGGTGCCCGAACATCGAGCAGCCCAACTACCGAACCTTCGACTCCGTCTATCCAGGAGACGCGTATGTCGACTGGGTCGGGCTTGACGGATACAACGCTGCCTCCGTCTGGCAGACTCCTTGGATGAGCATAGCGCAGCTATTTGGCGCATCATATGACGACCTGGCAGCGCTGACGCATAAGCCCATGATGATCGGTGAAACCGCGTCGACGGAAGTTGGCGGCGACAAAGCGCAATGGATTACGAGCGCGTTTCTCAACGATATCCCCAAGTATCTTCCGAGGATTCAGCTCGTCGTTTGGGACGATCACATCTCGGACACTGACTGGCGTATCAATTCGTCACAGACCTCGCTCGAGGCCTACCGCTACGTGGTCCGGGGCCTGACGAGCGATGGCACGATTCACTAAGGATTCCATCGCTGCGTGCAATGGGTAGATTGGCCATCACGATTGGAACGGATTACCTGAGTCGCGGATCGACCGAACCGACACCAGTCCGAAACTTGCCGATCAACTTTCGCCAATCGGATATCAAATCTGTGGTCATCTAGGATTCGGCCAATTGAGGCAGGATCAAAGCTCGATGCAAGGCAGATCGTCTCGCACGGTGTATTCGACAGCCAACTATTGGAACATGAATCGCCATGGCAAAGTCACCACGCGGCTGCTTGCCGCCGCACGAGCGTTCAATTCGACGCGCGATTCGTAGGCTGAACCGACGGAACTACATGCCATTCCGGTAGTATGTGGATGATCAAACCGCCTCTGTCGGCTGACAATGTACGACGTTGGTCTGTCCTAGCTTTACCACTGATAAAGGGTAATCAAGTGTAGATCAGGGTGCAAAAAAACGAACAGAGGTGTGCGGGTGGCAGCGCCAGGCCGTTGGTCGAGGGTTTCGTTCTTACGCGATCTCTCGGATTCGCGTACTTGGGGATGCCGCCTTCGAACGGCGCAGCTCTGGCTCCGCCCAAAGACGGAGGTTGAACAGATGGGCGTTATGCGGAACGGACCGCCGCGTGTTCATGTGGTCGCAAAACGGATCGTGAAGCGCTTGATTTACGGCGGCGCCGAAGTCGTCGTCGCCCCTGCGTACATGCTCTATTTGATCGAGGCACGCGTGTTGGGAGCCAATGCGGCATGCGCCCGGTCGAGCGAGTGGGCTGCGAAATGGAACGGGATCGGAGGGATGTATTGCCGTGTTGCGCTAATGCGTCACATCGTCCGTCACATGGGCCGTGAAGTGGCGATTGGGTTTGGCACCGTGCTCACGAAGCCAACCATTACAATTGCTAACGACGTTGACATCGGATTCTATTGCCTTCTCGATGATGTCCGAATAGGTGCCAACACGCTTATCGGTGACCAGGTCTCATTTCTAAGTGGGAGCAGACAGCACGGAATCGCACGGCTGGACATCCCCATCACCCAGCAGCCGGGTCAGTTCCAGGTCATTGACATCGGAGAGGATACCTGGATCGGAGTACGTGCCGTCATTCTCGGTTCGGTTGGCAACCATTGCGTGGTGGGCGCTGGCAGTGTCGTAACGAAACCAGTTCCCGACTACGCGATCGTGGCCGGCAATCCGGCACGACCGATTGGGGATCGCCGGACGATTCGACCTTAGCTTGATCGGCTATCTGATTGACGGTTTCATCGCTCGGTTTGATTGGCTTGCATGGGTCAATTAGCATTTGCCTGAACCGCCAGTTGAAGCGTAACCACGCCGCTGAAAGATCACTATCATTCCGACCGACTCCCACATCGATTGCGTCAGGTTAGCAAACAACCTGCTGAGGTCTCAAAGTTGTGGTTGTCATGGCCACTCCGCGACGACCTGTGCATGGCAGACGTTCCAAGTCGCTGCATCACTCAGGCATTCGTACTGTAGCTTACCCATCAAGCTCTTAGCACAGCTGTTCTCCCAAGGATGGCCGCGAGCAATGAACGTATTCTGACATCCGAGCTCAATCAGCCAGTCACTTACCACCCGCGCGACAAACTCGCCCCCGTATTGACTGCGCAAATATTCCGGCGCTACCAGCGTCAGACAGACGGTCGCAGGCGTGTTGATCCCCGCGAGGCATAATCAGGTTTCTCGATGGTCGGATTTCAGTCGACCTGACGTTCACAAAAATTCTTGTGCAGACAAATCGACATCCAAACTGACCGCCAAGCCGTTGGACTGGCACAGAATCGGTGAACGTGCTCGAACGCAACAATGCGTACGTATAGGACCAGAGATCCCAACGCGTCTTGAATTGACATAAACAACTTCGTAAACAGCACGTCGTGAGTTCGAGTCTCACCATCGGCTCCCGTAGAAACCGCATGAAACCAATGAACTTGGAAGCCCGACCTAAATTGGCCGCGCTTTTTTGTGCCTGTTGCCAATCGGGGCGGCCTAAATATCGTCTTGAATTTGGTCGTTCATCCGCTCCTCAATGAACGCGCTGCTGCGGGCGGCAGCCGACCGCACCTCTTCGTGCGGGTCATGGAGCAGTCTCCAAAGTGCGCTCTTCACCGCTGATTTTTCGAGCAACTCCGGCTCCGCCTGCGCCAAAGCGCCCGCCAGATATAGTCGGTCGTGAACCCATTCTGACTGGGTCTTCGAGACGATGGCTCGCGCGAGATCGTCGTGAGACCGCGGTTCGATGAGCAGGGGTTCGATGAGGCGGGTGAAGTCACCTTTCAGGGCCACGCAGTTCACGACACATTCTGGACGAAACTCGCGTGCTCGACATGGAATCAACCGGCGTGAATGCAGCATGAAATTCGTGAAGCCGAATTGCTCAAGCGCCTTCGTTAGATCGGCTGGTGTGTGTCCGAAAAACTGAAGCGTGAAGGCGTTGGATTCGTACAGAATGACGGGAGCATCGTCGCGATTCAGCAACTCACTCATCCCGCAGAGTGCGGCAACCTCGCCGCCCTCCACGTCCAGCTTTACGAAGTCGGCATGCTGCAGACCAAAATTGGGGAGGAGCGAATCGATAGACACGGCTGGAACAACGACGGAAATGAGCTCTCTGGCGTAAATGGTGGCGGGAGATGCGAGCACGGTTGAATTGGCTATCGTGCCCCATGGCCCGTTCGGAAGAAACTCAACCGTGCCGTCATGGTTTGTTGCCGCCGCGGGAACCACCCACAGGTGCGCAAAACCGTTTGCGGCCGCGCTTGCGGCGATGAGGTTGGCGTTGTTGGGGCTTGCTTCAATGCAGAGAACATGACATCCCAGCGCCGCTGAGGCGAGGCCAAACGTGCCAATGTGGGCACCAATGTCGAGCACGATATCGTTAGGCTTCATCAGCGCGAACAGGAACTCATAGTCATCGAGAAACCAGGGATTGCCGGTGATGATGCCCTGGCTGATCGGGTCCGCCGCGCACGCGTCAACGGCCATCTCGAACGTTGCACCTGTTGCCAGCGTCACTGTGTGGAACGAGTGGGGTGGTGCGGCTGCATGCTTGCGACCGGCGAATTGAGATAGTCGATCAGTGATTCTGAAATTGGGCGGGTTGACGTTTGTTACCCGTCGATACTTGGTCACGGCGGCGATGATCACTGCGGCGTATGCTACGCGGCGTTTGAATTTGCGCATGCTTCCGCTTAGCCGCCTTCCCGTCGCAGATCAGGGCTTTCACCACTGTCTCCAGCGTAAGCCTCATCACGATAGCTGAAACGAAAGCCCGCTCAACAGTGAGCGGGCGTTTCTTCGTTCTCTCAAATACTGAAGCGGGATCCACGCCTGGCGGACGCTCCCTGGAGTACAACAGGTGCACTTGTGTTGACAGCTCCGTTGCAGTCAACACGACGCGGGCCGTTGAATTCAGTCATCACAGCCCGAGATCAATCTGAACCACGCCGATATCCAGGTCCTCCGGATGTGCAGTCATCGTCGCGATTGCGTTCGCCATGACGGTGGGGTCAAAGATGTTGCCGGCACCACCAGTTGGCTTTTGAACCTCGGCGACGAGGAGCAATCCAGTTGCCCCGTCCTTCACTTGGAACCCGACGGAGCCGCTGCCGTTGTCATGTGCCGTGACGTCCTCCAGCATCGATTGCGTGAGCGGAGCCGCAAGGTCTTCGTCGTATGTCTGACCTTGTGCATCTTGAAGTTTCCAGCGCAAGTCGACGCCGACGGGCAGCGGGACGTCATAATCGTTCTTTACCGAAACATCCAGCACTACCCAGTGGTAACCGCTTTGCAGTGTGTCATCGGGCGTTTTATCCGGCGTCGATACCTTATCTACCGTCAGCGAGACGTTGCCCCACTTCGCGGCCGTCCCGACCGGAACCGGTGGAACCGGCGTTGTCACCGCCGCCACGTCCGTCGTTGCCGCTGCGTCCTGTGAATTGCTGTTCGATTTGCCATTACAGGCGGTGAGCGCCACCAGAATGATGAGTGCCAGCCAAGCGCGACGCATCAGGTCCTCCTCACGTAGTCGAGTCGACCAAGCAGGTCGAGAGTATTCCGTCAAACCGCGGGCGAGATGTGCGGGCAGAACTGGGCTACGACCGCGAATAAACTCCCGAGCGAACACCTCCAACTACTGGCTGAGCGTGGCCGCCGCTCGACCACGACACCGCGGCGTGCGGCGCGGCCTCGAACGTCGACTCAAGCTACGGGTCAACCTCGCTTTCGGGTGTTCAATCTGCTCAGAGTTGGCCGTCGCGCTGATCCGAAACCGTATCTGGAACACTCTACTGAGACCGATCAACTGGGTGAGTTGCGACACAGCTCTTCGTCAATCGGGAACCGATGCGGCGAGTCAGCGTAGAGACACGGCGCCCAGGCTCGACGTATGTGCCCGTTAACTGCATCACGTTCTTTCATCCCCGTGCGGCAAACGGTGCGGCTATCGCCAACCACAATCGCGTGATCAAGCCGCTCTAGATGTTCACACAGCGACGGTTGTGCATCCTTCGTCTTCCCGCAAAGGGGCAGTTGTCGCGCCAGGGCATATTGGTACACGATGAGTGGCGCGTCAAGCAATCGCGCCACTGAATTGTGACTGCTGGGTTCCCCTGTCGCCCTCCGAGCCGTCAATCCGCGGCCTTCTTGCTTGAATTTCCTCTTCGTGATCATTCACGCAGCCCTATTGCATGACGACGCAGCATCGCTCGATAATCGCAGCCGATGTCCAAACTAAGAATTTGCCTAAAGGCAACGTCTTATGCGTCCAGCGTTGAGGAGCCGGCTCTACATAAGACATTGACCGACCGCGCACTTGATTCGGTTGTTTTCCGCGTGCAGGCAGGAAATCGAAAGTAGGGGATGAGATGTTTTCGATCCGACGATGGCTAACCGTACCCATATTGCTCGTGTTGGTGATCGCGGCGACGTCACCTGCGGTGGCGGAGCCGATTGCCAACGCGAATTTTCAAAGTGTCTGGGCGCGCACCGATCAGCCAGTCGTGAGTGGTCAGGTCCATCGAACCTGGATGTGGGGCCCGACGGCCAACACGCCAGCGTTGTGGGAGCCGTATTTCGAGTCGCCTGGTGGCCAGCGGCAGGTGCAGTACTTCGACAAGACGCGCATGGAGATCACTCATCCGGATGGCGATCAGTCGTCGATCTGGTATGTGACCAACGGTCTGCTGGCAAAGGAGCTAATCACCGGCCAGTTACAGCTCGGTGACGGCTCATTCGTCAAGCATGATCCTGCGCAGGTGAATGTCGCCGGTGACGCGAATGACCCGAACGGCCCAACCTACGCCACGTTCAATTCGCTCATGGACTACGGCGCGATTCCGGATGGCTGGGTCATCACCCAGACCGTCGATCGATCCGGATCAGTCGGTATCGACAGCGGCACGTCGAACTTCAACGTGACAGCCAAGGACGTCGGTTCTCCAACCCAGCACAGCGTGGCGTCGGTCTTCTGGGACTTCATGAATAGCTCCGGCACGGTCAATGTCAATGGGTCGAACGTGATCGACAAGTTGTTCGCGAATCCGTTCTATGCCACCGGCTATCCCTTGACTGAACCCTACTGGACCACGGTGCTGGTGGGTGGTGTGCCCAAGCAGGTGCTGGTGCAGGTCTTCGAACGACGGGTGCTGACCTACACGCCGAGCAACGATCAAGGCTGGCAGGTCGAAGCGGGCAACGTCGGGCAGCACTACTACACCTGGCGCTACTCGCTGCTCGGCAACACACCGGTACTGGCATCCTCGCCAAAACCGGTAACGAACACGACCGTACCGAGCTTCGATCACGTCTACGTGATCATGATGGAGAACAAAGAGATATCCTCAGTCGTCGGCAGCGCGGACGCGCCATATCTCAATCAGCTCGCCAGCCAATATGGTCTCGCGACCGATTACACCGGCATCAGCCATCCTTCTGAGCCGAATTACCTCGCACTCTGGTCGGGCTCGACCAATGGAGTGAGCGACGACAACGTGCACGATTTGAACGCCGCCACGATTGCCGACCAACTTGAGGCGGCTGGCAAGAGTTGGACGGTCTATGCCGAGAACTACCCGGTCTCCCAGGCCGGTGACTCGTGCTATACCGACGCATCGGCACATGACGGAGAAGACGGAACGGGGAATTACGTGCGCCGTCACAATCCGGCCATGAGCTTCACCAGCCTGAGCGGCGACGTTCAGCGCTGTGCGCAGCACATCACCGACTTTACGCACTTCGACGCGGCGGCGTCCGACTTCAGCTTCATCGTGCCGAATCTGTGCAATGACATGCATGACTGTCCGGTGGCAACCGGCGATAGCTGGCTGCAGAGCTGGCTCGGCACCAACATCCTGAACACCGACACCTGGGCTAACAGCGACAGTGCCATCTTCATCACCTGGGACGAAGGTTCCACGAACACGGGCGGAGGCGGGGTGATCCCGACCATCGTCATCTCCAAACACACACCAAAGGGATTCGTGTCCCCCTCGCCCGCGAACCACTACACGTTGCTGAGCACGATCGAGAAGGCGTTCGGCGTGGGTTGTCTCAACAACAGCTGCAACAACGGTGACCTGGCGCAGTTCTTCGCTGGGTCGAACTAGCGACCGGCTCGAGCCCGGTCGCGAAGCATGACCGGATGGTTGACCGTTGATTGAATCTGGCTGTTCAGGCCGCGTCATTGACAGAGCCCGCTCATCCGAGCGGGCTCTTTGATCTCGAAGCATCTACCGTCCCTGATGTCAGAGTGCGCGGCACAACGGCGATCCGCAGTGAAGCGTTCCAATTGTCGTGGTCGAGCTTTACCTGGGCAGCCCCGCTCATTAGAATGTGGAGCAAATGTTAAGGTGGCTACGAAGACGTCCGCACCAGCCCGATAAATCTGAGCAGATCGATACGACCCTCGGTGCTCAAGGCAATCCGTTCGACGCTCTCGATGAGAGAGACGCCGCGACGGAGGAAAAAGGCGACCGGTCTTATGGGTTTCTGGCCCTCGTCCTGTTCGCCGCGTACATGTCGATCGCCGTCATCCTGTATGTCTGGCGCGGCGCCTATTTCACGCCGGACCGCTGGGCAATCCTGCTCTTCATAACCGCCATTGCCCTGGGGCAATGGAAGGCGTTCCTACGCGACTGGATTCCAGTGGTGCTGCTGATCTTTGGCTACGAGTTCATGCGTGGCATCGCGTATCAGTTCATCCAGGACCGCCACAGCAACATCCATCTGACCGAACTGATCGACGCGGACCGCTTCATGTTCTTCGGGCATCTACCAACCCTCTGGTTGCAGGAGAAGCTCTACGTCCCCGGCGTGATCCACTGGTACGACGTTCTGGCGATGGTCATGTACATCATGCACTTCGTTTTTCCGCTGATCTTTGCCTTCATTCTCTGGATCGAGAGCAAGGAACGCTTCTGGTACTTCTCGATCAGCTTCTTGCTGATGACCTATCTCGGTTTCACCATCTATCTCCTCTACCCAGCGGCGCCGCCCTGGATGGCCGATCAATGGGGCGTCATACATGGGGTCCAGCTGCCGTTCGATCAGGTCTTTCAAGCGTTGGTGCCGCATCAATACAACAACCTCAACATGGTCCAGATCTGGAATGAGGCCAGCGGAGATCCGGTGGCCGCGATGCCCTCGCTGCATGCAGCCTATCCCTGGATGACCATGCTCTTCGCGGTGAAGTTCTTTGGTAAGAAAGGGCTGGTTTTCGTCCCGTATAACGCCGCGCTCTGGTTCACGGTCATCTATCTTGGTCAGCATTGGGTGATCGACATCATCGGCGGCATCGCACTCTCCACGTTGACGTTTGCCCTGATGTACTTCGTCTGGCCGCGTATTCAGCAGTCGCGCTTGCATCTGATTCCGGTCAAGACCTCGCTCTGGGGGCGACGAGCCGTGGAGGCATTGCGGCCATCTGTCGACCGTTAGGCAACGAAACGTCTCGCCGCGACCCATGCGTTGAAACGGCCCACCTTTCCCGGTACACTCGGGACTACGTCACAGAACACGCGTTCGATCTCATTGCGTCAGCGGCGATTGTCGTGGCCGCGGGCATGCCGTCAGCGAATCTCGCGCAACTTGACGTGCCCGGTTATCTGGACAGTGAATTGCGAAGCGAAAGCTTCAGCGCACGATCGTTTCCACGCCGAGCAGACGGAGAAACGGTGCGTGGACGTTGCCGTTGATACCTCGTTCGTCGACACGGGAGGGCAGCTCATCGATGTCGGTCGATACCTATGAGTTTCGGGTGTTTCTGCAAGAGGTGATCTCACCGGTCGCGCTCTCGGTCATCGACCGCATGTCAGATCAAATCAGCGAGATTTACAGTCTGCCCGAAATCCTCACGGCGCAACTGCCGGTCGATCAGCGTGACGCGCATCAGGAGCGATTCACTGAACGATTGACGCGCATCGTCAGCATGCTGCCGCCCGACGTCAGCCCGATGGCCAATGAGATCTTCACCGCGATCGAGTTTCTGATCTACGAGATCCACGGTGAGCCGGTGAAGGTCGGCATCGCACTGGCTCGCCTCGAAGAACTTGGGGACGAGATCCGCTCAGACCCGCTGCTCCACGACCTCATCACTGGCCGCGCCAATTAGGTCAAACTGAACGTTTTCAGCCCTAGTCGCTCGAGCGATCTTCGTCGTCGTCAAACGAAAGCGTGATCGTCTCATGCTGGCGTCCGATCTCGCTGGCCGGGAAGACCTCCTGAGCGAAATGCAGATACTCTTCAGGCTCCATCATCGACGGGCTGAAGTGCGTCAGGATGAGGCGACGAACGCCTGCGTCCCGTGCGATCGCTGCCGCTTGATCGAAGACCATGTGGCCCCGACTTCTCGCCCGCTCGCGCAGATCTGGATCACCGTAGGTTCCTTCGCACACGAGCAAATCAGCGTCGCGCACGAAGTCGGGCATGGCGGGTGTTGGTCGCGAGTCAGTGATGTACGCCACCTTGAGGCCGCGACGCTCTGGACCCAGCACCTGGTCCGGATTGAAGCGCCGTCTTGCCACGTCGACACTCTCTCCGGCTTGCAGCTTGCTCCAAAGCGTGACAGGAATGCCGAGTTCGCGCGCTTTGTCAGGGTCGAACCGTGGCGCTCGACGGCGAGAAAACGTGTAGCAGAGGCAGGGAATGCGATGGTCGGCGTCGAGCGTGTTGATCTCGAGCCCGCCCGGCAGCGTGTATGAATCTCCACCCCCCAGCTCCACGACTTGAACTGGATAGGGGAGGCCCGGGACGATGACCGTGAGCGCCTGGACGATTTCATAGGTGCCTTCTGGCCCGAGTATCACCAGCGGCTCGGTTCGTCCAGAGTGGGCGATCATGAAGAGGACCCCAGCGATGCCTGCGACGTGATCGGCGTGGAAGTGGGTCAGGACGATGGCATTGACGGGTCGGAAGCTCCACTTCGAATAGCGCCAGGAGATCTGTGTCCCTTCTCCGCAATCGACCAATACGACGTCGGAGTCAGAGCGCAGCAGCATCGAGGAGAGCCAGCGTTGCGGCAGCGGCATCATCCCGCCCAGGCCAAGCATGCAGATATCGATCACGCGGCGCTCCACATCGTTGGCAGAGGTCTTTGAACTCCGGCTCGGCAAAAGGGGTCCGATCATCGGACCCCTGAGTCTACGCCCTACTTGTTGACGGCGGCGAATGAGTCGGATGTCCTGTGGTCGGCTAGTCTTTTCGACGCATCGTTCCGCCAGCTTCGAACTCAGTGCGACGATCTCGCGTTTCGCCGAGCAGTTCGCTCGGAATTGGCTTGGCGCCGCCGACCGCGTCGGCCAACAAAATCATCTCGGCCGACTCTTCCAGGATGAAGATGGAGTGAACGACCTTCTCGATGTTCTCATCGAAGGCGAGTAGACCATGGTTCTCGAGGAGCACGGCTTTGGTCTTCGGGCCGACGACGTCCACGATGTTCGCCACGGAGCGGGCCGAACCGCGCGGACCGTATTTGGCAACTGGGATGGCCTCGGTGAAGTCGAAGCGCACGAGCGCCTCGTACGAAAGCTCGATCGGCTTGCTCGCCAGCGCAAACGCGGTGATGTGCGGGGAGTGGGTATGGATGACGCTGCCGAGCTCGGGGCGTTTCTTGTAGACGGCGGCGTGCATGTGGATGATCTCGTTCGAGGCCGGTCCGATCTGCCCATCGACCAGGTTGCCGTCGAGATCGAGCACGGCCATATCTTCAGGCGTCAGGTTGTCGAGCGTTCCTCCGCCGGTCAGAACGAAGTGGTTGCCGTCCGAGAGCCGCACGCTGATGTTGCCATGTAGCGAGCGAGAGAGGACGCCACCCTGGACCAGCCGTCTGCCGGCCTCGATAATCTGCTTGCTTGCGGTTTCGACCTCTGGAGCCATTTTGGTATCGAGCATGATGGATCTCTCCTTTGCGATGATGATCGAACGTCTTGACCCGGAATATGTATCCATATTAGCGCGGATGAACAGGTCTGCAAATCTCGGGTGTCGCAGGCGGAGTCTGTCCCGCATAGCGGCATGCGGCTATAGTGACGCTGACCGAGAATGATCGACTTGCGTGATGCAGCAAGGGGGAACTGGTGCAGGGACGACCAACGACGCTGGCGACCGAGGGAATGGTCGCGTCGCCTCACTATCTGGCCAGCATGGCCGGCGTTCAGGTGCTCAAAGACGGAGGCAACGCGCTCGATGCGGCTATCGCTGCCAACGCCGTCCTGACAGTTGTTTATCCGCACATGTGCTCGGTCGGCGGCGATGCGTTCATGCAGATTTGGGATCCGCGGCAGAAACGCCTATTTGGTTTGAACGGGGCCGGACGTTCGGCGCGCAAGGCCTCTATCGAAGCGCTCAACGGACTCGGTCATCTGATGATGCCTGAGCGCGGGGCGCATGCCGTCACGGTGCCTGGCGCCGTGCATGCCTGGCAGAGCGCTCATCAGCGCTTCGGCTCCAAGTCGTTCGGTTCCCTCTTCGAGCATGCCATCCACTATGCCGAACGCGGGTTTCCGGTAACTCCGAACCTGAGCAGGTCCATCGCGCTCGCCCGCCCGCTCCTGGAGCGACAACAAGCAGCGCTGAATCAGTACATCCCTGGCGGTGCGCTTCCGAACGCGGGAGACATCCTGCGCCTGCCGGATCTGGCCAATTCGCTGCGCCTGATCGCGGAGCAGGGCAGTGACGCGTTCTACGGCGGCCCGATTGGTCGAGCAATCGCCTCGACGGTGCAGGCTGAAGGTGGGTTGCTCAGCGAGGAGGACATCGCCGGACACGAGACGAAGTGGGTCGAGCCGTTGTCGACTTCCTATCGCGGGCACGACTTGTTCGAGCTTCCACCACCAACCCAGGGCGTCATCGCGCTTGAGCTCGCGAATCTGGCGGAAGGCTTCGACGTCTCAAGATTGGGCCGAAACAGCGCGGAGCAGATCCACGTGCTCGTGGAAGCGAAGAAGCTGGCGTTCGTCGATCGGGATCGCTACGTCACCGACCCTGATTCGATGGACGTTCCATTCGATCACCTGATCTCCAAAGCGTATGCCAACGAACTTCGCCAGAAGATCGATCTGCAGCGCGCCTCTAACGAAGAGCCGGATCACCCCGGACTTGGCGACACGATTTACCTATGCGTGGTGGACCGCGACGGCATGTGCGTTTCGCTGATCGAGTCGCTCTTCAATGGCTTCGGCAGTGGCTTGGTCGCTGAAGGTACCGGAATCGTGCTGCACAATCGTGGCGCGTCATTCACACTCGATCCCGAGGCCGCCAATCGGCTCGGGCCTGGCAAGCAGCCGATGCACACCCTGATTCCCGGCATGTTGATGCAGGACGGCCTTCCTGAAGTCGTGATCGGCACGATGGGCGGGCATGCCCAGGCTCAGATCCATCTTCAGCTACTCTGTAATCTCGTGGATTTCGAGCTCGAGCCACAGGCCGCGATCGAGTCGCCGCGTTGGGTGGCCGGTCGAGGCGTGGCGGGCGATCCCGGGCACGTGCTCCTGCTCGAGGAGCCAATCGGGTCGGACGTGCAGGTGCAGCTTCGGTCGATGGGACACGAAACACGCATGACACAAGGCTTCTCGTCGCTGATGGGGCACGCGCACATGATTCGCGTGGATCGCGAGCGAGGCGTCTTGATGGGCGGATCGGACCCACGGTCAGACGGAGCGGCGCTCGGCTGGTGAGCTCGAGCGCTACCGGCAGGACCGCGCGAGTTGGAGCGTTACTCGCCCGTCCAGGGAAGGTGACCGTTGTCGTGCGGGCAAACGTGGCCCTCGGGGCCAATCGGTGCGCCACAGCGCGGGCAGCGCGGGCGACCGGCCGCTACGACCTCGGCGATCTTCTCGGCGAGACCTTTGGCTGATTCGAGCGAGGCACGTGCCGAGAAGATGGCGTCGTCATCGTCCTCTTGCTCGAGGTGGTGGGCGTAGAGGGCAACGACCCGGCGTTCCTCGTCGTAGCCGATCATGATCTTGCTCGCGACATACTCGGGCGTGGTTGGGAGAAGTGGGTCCGGTGCGACGGCAAGAGTCGACTCGACGCTGCCGGTGACGAGACCGGATTCGGAAAGCTGTTCGAGAAGCTGTTCGATGGCCTGACCGAGAGCGTTGAGCTGCTCTTTCTCCATCCAGAGCGAAACGACGTCGGTTCCGATGCCTCCGATCAGGCGAAAGCGGCGCTGTCCGGGAACTCCGATCGCTTCCGCATCCAAAACGGTCGCCAAATCATAGTCATGATGTTCGAATGCCACCGAGCTCTTTACTCCTCACACCGCCGATTTCGAATCTCGTTGGAGGATACTATACCCGAGAAGCTCTACGCATTTTGACTACACTTCTGGCCCAGTGGTCGCGGGACCGCGAGCCGGCTCGTTCGTCTAATCAGGGGATGTTTTACGGGGCACCTCTTACCTAGATCAATTGCAACCACGCATGGAAAGGTGAAGCAGATTTGATGAAACGGATTCCGTTCTTGTTCGTCGCGGTCCTCATGCTCGGAGCGTTCGCGGCATGTGGCGGTGGGTCGAGCAAGAGTACGTCAACCACGTCCACGAACAGTACGGCCGCAGCCACCACTGCCAGTCCGTCTGCCTCAACACCACAGTCTGTCGCCACAAGCACTGCAGCGGCGACCCCCAC
This sequence comes from uncultured Chloroflexia bacterium, assembly GCA_963815715.1. Taxonomy (GTDB): domain Bacteria; phylum Chloroflexota; class Chloroflexia; order Thermomicrobiales; family Thermomicrobiaceae; genus CALAGB01. The sequence continues at coordinate 24,028 of CAWFHU010000015.1, forward strand.
CGGGGCGACCGCCGCGACATCGACAGGAACGGCACAAACGTCGGCCACAGGAACCGCGTCGACAGGCGAAAGCGGGAACTTCGGCTACGGCTTCAACGTCTACGCGCGCGGTGACGCGGACGGCGCCGACTTCAACTCCAAGACCATCGACGCCGTGAAGGGAGCCGGATTCAACTGGGTGCGTATCCAGATTCAGTGGCAGTCGGTCGAGCCGGGCAAGGATCAGTACGACCCATTGCCGCTCGATCGTGTCGTGCAGCAGTATCAGGACTCCGGCGTCAAGATTCTCGCTTCGGTGGTGAAGGCACCGGATTGGGCGCTCGATCCGACCGGAAAGCAGCTTCTGGCGAATTATTCCGATTGGGAAGGCTTCATGCACTTCCTGGCCGTGCGCTACAAGGGGAAGATCGCCGCGTACGAGATCTGGAACGAGGAGAACCTGGCGGCCGAAATGGGCGGCACCGTGCGGATCGAGGACTACGCCCATCTGCTTCAGGGTGGATACTCCGGGGTGAAGATGGCGGATCCGGAAGCAGTCATCGTCTTCGGTGGTCTAACGCCGACCGGAGTGAACGACCCGAGCATAGCCGTTGACGATCAGAAATATCTGCAGCAGTTCTACCAGTATCAAAATGGGGCGTTCACCAAATACTTCGACGTCCTTGGCATGCACGTGAGTGCCACAAACAATCCGCCCGACACCATGTACCCGGACAATCCCGGGCCTGACGGTTGGTCGGACGATCCCAGCTTCTACTTCCGCCGAGCCGAGCAGCTGCATCAGGTGCAAGTGCAGAACGGCGATGGCCGGCCGGTCTGGATTACCGAATTCGGCTGGTCGACCAAGAACGAGGCCAAGGGCTACGAGTATGGCGCGGACATCACGCCGCAAGATCAGGCAGACTATCTCGTTGGAGCGTTCGACTGGGCCAAGAAGAACTGGCCATGGACCACGGCGATGTTCGTCTGGAACCTGAACTACTCCGTGGTGTCTGATCCGGCCGACGAGAAGTACCCGTGGGCGGTCATCAACTCCGACTGGTCACCGCGTCCGGCCTACACCGCGTTGCAGAATATGCCCAAGAGGTAATAACCGGTGAATGAGGACGGGGCCGCGAATCGTGTCGCGGCCCCGATTTTCGTTTACTGATCGAGTCTGGCGAAGAGGCGCGCGATCTCGTCGACTGCGAAGACGGGGAGTTCGCGCGCTACTGCCGTTTTCGCGCAGTCGAACTTCGGATGGGTCCTCGACAAGCGTTCCGATGCGCGTCGCTGGGATCCCATCTCGTTCAAGCGCGGCTAACGCCTCGGCGACTCGTGATGACTCGACTGCCGCGAGGAGCGCGCCGGACGCGATCAATCCCAGCGGGTCGAGGTGCAGCAGATCGCAGATGGCCTGCGTCTCGGGATAGACCGTGATCTGCTCGCGCTCGACCACCACGCCGGTCCCAGCCGCGATGGCGATCTCGCGAATGCCCGTCGCCAGCCCACCTTCGGTCGGATCGTGCAGTGCGTGAAGATCTCGGCCGAGGCTGGCGCGGAGAATGGTCGCGGCTCGCACTACGCTGATGCCCGGCTCATGCAGGAAGTTGTGCGCGCGTTCGATCAGATCCGCATCGAGGGATTCGGCCAGTCGCGAGCTCATCTCGCGTGCGATCAACGACGTTCCCTCGATGGCGATGCCGCGCGCCAATAGGAGCGCGTCGCCAGGCTTTGCGTTGCGCGGATCGATCAAGTCTTCCTCACGCGCTTCGCCCACCATCATCCCGGTCAGGATCACCCGATCGAGACCGGTCGTGATCTCGGTATGACCACCGACGAGCGAGATGTCGAGCGAGGCACAGGCGTCGCGCAGCGTCTCGAAGACGTGCTCGACCAATTCGGGCGTGGTCGATCCTTCGGGCAGCAGCGCGGTCACCAACATCCAGCGCGGCGTGGCACCCATGCAGGCGATGTCGTTGGCGTTGACGTTGGGCGCGTACCAACCGATCTCGTCGGTGGCGAAGGTGATCGGGTCGGTCTTGAGGACGAGAACGCCGTCGCCGTGCCGCACCGCGGCGGCGTCACGGCCGAGCCCGGCGCCGATCACGATCGACGGGTCGTCCGGGATGGTCGAGAGCAAACGTACCAAAAGATCGGGCGGCAGCTTTCCAGCGGGAAGGATCTGGCTCATGACGTTCTCGAATCGGCACACGGTGCGGACAGACCGTCATCTCGATCGCTTCGGAATTCATCAGTGGGCGCCATAGAGTTCCTTCGAGTTTGGTTTCGGCAATCCACGCGACGCGCGAATCGGGGCGCGTCGCCGAGGGCCACCGGGCTGCTGTTATAATCTGAGTCCGTTCGCGCCGAGTTTCGACGTGCTGGCGCGGCTCCACGCATTCTACACGCAGTCATTCGAGTCGAAGCGCGGTGGCGAGCTCGCGCATCACTTGGCTCCAAGTGTCGGGGAGCATGACGTGAGATCTTGGATCGACGGATTTGGCCGCGGTGGATTACCCGCACCTTCTGGTCAGCGTTTGGAGTAACGGGGAACCGCACTCGTGTCTCCCCGTTCCCGACGCTGACATCGCCATGTCCCACGATTCGAGAGATTTGAACAGGCACAGGAGGTTCGAGTGAGCGCCGACCGCAAGTTCGTCGAGGACCTCGGCGATATCGAAGACGATTTCGATCGTTGGTATGTGGAAGTAGTGCGCAAGGCCGAACTGGCCGATGAGGCGCCGATCCGTGGAATGCGTGTGGTGATGCCGTATGGCTTCGGCATCTGGGAAAACATGCAGGCCCAGCTCGACAGGCGTATCAAGGCCACCGGCGTGCAAAACGCCTACTTTCCGATGTTTATCCCGCAGAGCATGTTCGCACGCGAAGCCGATCATCTTGAGGGTTTCGCGCCGGAAGTTGCGATGGTCACGACCGCCGGAAACAAGGAGCTCGAAGATCCCCTGATTGTGCGGCCGTCCTCTGAGTCGATCATCTGCCCGATGTTCGCCCGTTGGGTGCAGTCCTATCGCGACTTGCCGATTTTGATCAACCAGTGGTGCAGCGTCGTGCGCTGGGAGAACCGTCCGCGCGCCTTCCTGCGAACCTCAGAGTTCCTTTGGCAGGAGGGTCACACGGCTCACTCGACACTGGAAGAGGCTCAGGAACGCACGCTGCTGATGCTCGAGGTCTACCGCGACTTCGTCGAGACAGAGCTGGCGCTGCCGGTCATTCCGGGCGAGAAATCGGAATCGGAGAAGTTCGCCGGTGCGCTGCGAACCTACACCATCGAGTCGATGATGGGCGGCAAGAAGTGGGCGCTGCAGTCAGGAACTTCACATAATCTCGGGGACCACTTCGGTAAGGTCTTTGAGATCGAATTCCTCAACTCCGATGGGCAGCGCGAGTTCGCCTTCAACACCAGCTGGGGACTGAGCTTCCGTACGCTCGGGGCGATCATCATGGTGCATGGCGACGAGCGTGGGCTGAAGCTGCCGCCGCGCGTGGCGCCGATTCAGGCCGTCATCGTTCCGATCTGGCGCAAAGATGGCGAGCGAGAGAGTGTCGAGGGTGCGGTCGATAGCGTGCGCGATTCGCTGCGCGACGTGGCGCGGCTCTTCGTCGATCGGCGCGACGACAAGTCGCCGGGCTGGAAATACAACGAGTGGGAGCTGAAGGGCGTGCCACTGCGGCTCGAAATTGGTCCGCGCGACGTGGCCGCCGGGCACGCGGTCGTCGTGCGTCGCGACACGCACGAGAAGCAGACCATCCCGTTCGATCAGCTGGCGCAGCGCATCCCGGAGCTGCTCGAAGAGATCCAGGCCAATCTCTACGCGGCGGCGAAGAAGATGCTCGACGAGAACACGGTGCGCGTCGACAGCTACGACGTGCTGAAGGAGCGCGCGGCCGAGAACGCTGGATTTTCACGAGTCTGGTGGTGCGGTGGTGAAGCCTGCGAGGCGCAGGTGAAGGCGGAGACCAAGGCGACCATCCGCTGCATTCCGTTCGACCAGCCGGGCGGCTCCGGCAAGTGCATCGTCTGCGGTGGCGACTCCGACACCGAAGTCATCATGGCCCGGGCGTACTAGAGCGCTTCGCCGCGTCATCAACGCGTACTAGACGCTGCTCCCACCCATGGAGGTAGGGGCGAAGCTTGCCTTCGCCCTGCACAAATTGAATGAGTTCATATAGGAGTCAGATCTCGCTGACCTGAGATGCAGTCAGGCGCGGCAGTACCCGAGTGAGTTTTGCGGCGATGAGTTGGTCCGTAGTTGAAGCCATTCACATTAGAGTCGGTTCAGTCCCTGCAGTCCTTTTGTGGGCTCCGGTTTCGACGATTCTGACACTTGGTGACTTGTTGTGACCGTTCGTGAAAATGCCCTGACCATGGATGCGCAGGACAATCCAACCGCCGCTGCCGATGCTTACGAACTGTGCATCGCCGCGGAAGCAGCCACGCTTGATGACTACCTCAACCTTGCGGTCCTGTACTTCGTCTGCAATGACGGTGGCTATGCTGCCCAACACCACCTCGATGTGGCCTTTCTTGAGAGGGCATGGACGCGGATGGACGTCGTGCTCCGAGTCGCGGAGGATCGATTTGGGCCTCATCCCGAGGTCACGTTCTGGCGCCGTTATTGTCCCTGGATATTGGGACTGGCGGACAGTCGTCCCAACGTGGCTGAATGCGTCGGCCTTCTCGCATCAGGTGAAACCCGTGTTCCGGCGTTCTACCTGGTTGGCGCATCAACGGAAGTTGGACCCGATGAGGCAATCCGCCACAAAGCATTTGCTGAACGGCTCCTCGTTGAGGCGACGCCCAGGGTGACGGCGCGGCAGCGCTACATCCACTCCGTGACGGAGTCCGCCTTGAGGAACGTCACCCGTTGCCAGCCCGACGGTTCATCCCGTTGACACCAGATAACGTAGTTCAATGCGTCAAGGACGAAGGTGTGGCACCTCAATAACGTCAGCCCAGTTGGCCACAAACCAGCAAGGATTGCCGTGAAGTTGAATGAGGATCATCCGACGCGTAAAGAGGACGTCACCGCTGCGCATGAACTCATCGTTCAGGTAGTTCGAGGTGATCTGCCCTTTCATGCGCTGGAGGGCCTCGGAATCAATGTCAGGTTCCAAGACGGTGAGTACTTTCTCTCGACACAGGTCGATGACCACAAGAAACTCACCTGGGACGTGGAGGTGACCCACGCTGACCTCGCCCACGGGCTGCTGCACTATGCGAGTGACCCAGCGGCGCTCCAGCAGTGGGGACGCTTCGTCATGGCTTCGGAAATTGACTTCAATGACACGTTTCCGGATCATGACCTGATCATGGATGCGGTCTGGGACGCAGCGTTTGCGGCGTATGGGAACGTGATTGGCGCCGATACACTGGCTCGGCTGCAGCAGATTGCCGAGGCTGAGGATGAATCCGGATCCGAGTGAGGTGAGCTGGACGAGCCGTGAGTGGCTGGAGTCGGTCTTTGGAGTTCCCTCGATCTTGTTTATCAGTTGGGGCTTTTATTGGATCTCGTTCCCGCTTCATCATCACGGATACCGGGACAATACGAATTGGGTGTACGTGCTGATGGGGCTTGCTGTTCTTGTGATCGGAGCTGCATTCGCGGCAACCGCGATTTCACTCGTCCAAACGATAGGCTCCAATAGGCTGATTAACGACGCGGAGAACTAACATCACGTCGCAGCCCTTTGCCGTGTCGGGAACATTCATTACCGGATCTTCAAACAACAGTTGTGTCTGAAGTTGTGAAACAAGCTTCGAGATTGGTTGGCTTGCCGACGAATTGGTCGTCGGCTGGCTTTCTACAAACTATTGGCTTCGTCCGGCTCATGGGGTAACAGCTAGTTCCACGTTGAATTCAGACGGAGCCTCGCTCAGATGCCTCACGGCGACTGTGGATAAAACTCCTCGCTGACTGCGTCAAGATCATCTAGACTGAGAATGTTGCCGTAGAGGACGCTGCGAGGATCGTCACTGATTGCCAGATGGTAGTACAGCAAACCAATGTCTTTGGTCACGACCTTCCGCAGCCGAGTTTGCGCTATCTCAGAGGGATCGAGCGGCGCCTGAATCGCCATTCGTGCGCTTGAGACCACCGCCAGATGATTCTGTTGGCGTAGCCCGAACGCAAATCTCCAGTCGTAGGACTGTATGTACATGTCACTTGTGGTGAACCCAATCAGAATGGAGTGGGTGTCGCTGGCGAGTTGGGGGTAAGCACCCTTCATCGCATCGATAACCCGCTCAGCTATGAGTTGGTGTCGCGATTCATCCCAAGCGTCCAATGGGATTGCGATGGGCGATAACGTCGAGATCGAAACGTGGTAGGTGCCTTCATAGAAGCTCGCAAGTTGCTGCAGTTGATCAGCGGGGAAGCCATCCATTGGGACGAAATAGATCGTTCCCGAGCCATGCAAGTCTGCGGTTCGTGGCGATGGACGAGGAGCTCCGCAGCTGCTCAGGACGCAACTCAGAATGCCGATAATCACGATCAATCGCATTATTTCTCCGTGACGTGCATTTTCAAGAATTGAACCAACAGCGCTGTCCAAATATTGAACACGACATCGTTGCCGGAACAGACCGAAAAGTCCCGATTCATTTCTTGGTAGATTTACATTGACGCGGAAGAGTGATGGAGCGCAACGCGTTCGGTGTCGATTCCGCGAAGAGGATCAGACCAGCCGTTTCGCTCGTCCATTGGCTGTTCACCGGAAGCGCGCGACTGTTCCCGTACCAGATCCTGTACGACCTCTTTGGTGTCTTCTTCATGCACAACGTTGGTAAGACGACGACTTAAATCGGCCGGAGGATTTCCCACTGTAGCATCTTTCACAGGTCGATTCAGCTTGGGCTCTGGTTGGGATCAATACCTTCCCTTCGCCTGTGGATCTGGTCCCAAATTTGCGCCAGCGCCGCCCCTAGCACGAGAAGCACGAAAAGCACTACGTAGACTGGAACGGATATGAAAACCAACCCGACGGCGGACGCGGTGTCCGGATCCGGCTGGTCTGGTGGGGTATATGTGGCTGCCAGCGCCGATACAAGCATCAGCCCAAAAAGCACAACACATGCTCCGATTCCGGCCGAAATCAGCATTCCTTTCCAGTTCCAGTTCCGCCAGGATGTGTAGCCCCACCAAATGGTCCAGAGAATCATGAACGCCAGCGATGGTATGGAAGCGTAGATCAGCACTGTTGTCCGACCGTCGCTCAGTTGTTTGGTCGATGTCGATTTCGCCAAGAGGACCAGCGCAACGGCGAGAGCCGCTGGAACATTGAGCGCGAAGAACCAGATGATCCCTGCGAAAAATACGTGTAACTCTGAAAGCGGCGCCAACGCAGTGTTCGCCGCAGGAAATAGGACTGAATCCGCGGCGTCACCATTCATGTCAGGGTGCATTAGTTGAAGTACGCAGGAAGTACGAAAAGCACGAACGGGACAACGAACCCTCCGATGATCATGGTCATCCAAGCATTGAATTCAAGGTCTGAGACGTTCTTTCGGGCCTCTTCGAGCACCGGATCGCGCTGTTCGTCGTATCTCAGCCGCATCAGATGAAAGCCGTCACCGAACGTCCAGTTTTTCAGGTACGCCTTTGGATGGCGAGGTGTGTAGTCACGCCAGCCCGGCTCGATGGGCCAGCCAGCAAGCGGCATGGACGGATCTTTGTAGTCCGGATCCAGGCGTTGTCGACAAAGACGAACGTAATCAATCCACGCACGGTGAGCAGCTACGAGTTTCCACGACCCGAGGCCAACTACTGTCAGATCTGCAGCGATCGACAGGACGTGCAAGTGCTCCATTGAGCTACCACGATTCATCGAGCCCGGACTGCCCAAACGACTACGACCGGAACGATAAATCGTGCCTGCTGTAAATTACAGAACAAAAAGGGACTAGACTACAAGGGCCATTTGTATGTAACTGACGTTGAAATTGGGGGGCGGAAGGGGAGGGATTCGAACCCTCGAGGCGCTCATCACGCCTACGCGATTTCCAGTCGCGCGCACTCGGCCAAACTATGCGACCCTTCCAGGCGGAGGCGGAGAGGGTGGGATTCGAACCCACGGAGGCTCATCACCTCACCGCTTTTCGAGAGCGGCACCTTCAACCACTCGGACACCTCTCCACGTATTCACTTGTGCGCTCTCAGCGAAGACGGAATCACTGAGAAAAGGAGTATTGAGGCGGCGTGTCTGACTCGCCAGTTCTCGCCTCTAACGAAATAGTGCAGGGCGCACTCAGCTAGCCCTGCACCCAGTCTGGTACGCCCGGAGGGACTTGAACCCCCGACCTTTTGGTCCGCAACCAAACGCTCTATCCGCTGAGCTACGGGCGCATGAACTTGCTCATCACGCGGCTGATGCCGCGCTTAGCACCGTGTAGCATAGCATAGTCTCAAGGACTGCTTCAAGAATGGGGGCGGCTCGTTTTCAACGTGTGATCGTGCCGAACTCGAAACGATCGACCAACGCGCGAGAACGTGATGTGTGTCCGCTTCCTCTGGACGGACCGGCCATTGCGACAGGAACTCAATGGAACAGAATTGACGTTCTACCTAACATACGGTAGGCTCAATCAAGTGGTTGGCGACGACAAGTAGGTGGCACGTTGACGGACAACAATCGACACGACGATCAGCAAGAGCAGGCGGCAAAGGCAACGACCCAGCGTTCCCCGGGAGACGATGCGGCGCCAGATCGGCGGCGGTGGTTGGGGCTGGCGCTCCTGAGCGTCGGCGTCGCCATGATCATCGTCGATTCAACCATCGTCAACGTGGCGATCCCTTCGATCATCGATCAACTGCACATCAACCTGGCAAAGGCCGAGTGGGTCAACTCGATCTATTCACTGGTCTTTGCGGCCTTTCTCATCACGGTTGGTCGCCTTGGCGATCGCTACGGCCGGCGATTGCTCTATCTGGTCGGTCTGTGCGTCTTCGTCGGCGGCAGCATCTTCGCGGGCCTCTCTTCGACCGGAAACATCCTGATTTTGGCGCGGTTCGTCCAGGGCGTGGGCGCCTCGATGATCCTGCCCTCGACTCTTTCGAGCGTGAATGCCACGTTTCAAGGTCGCGAGCGAGCTATCGCCTTCGGCATCTGGGGGTCGGTCATCGGTGGCATGGCGGCGTTCGGTCCGCTGCTCGGCGGTTGGCTGACGACTGATTACACCTGGCGTTGGGCGTTCTTCATCAACGTTCCCATTGGAATTGCCGCGTTCATCGGCTCGATCTTCTTCGTGCGCGAGACGCGTGACGAGGACGTGCGAACCGGTTGGGACATACCAGGGTTCTTCACTATCACGATTGGCTTGACCAGTCTCGTCTTCGGGTTGATCGAGGGCCAGCGATATGGTTGGTGGCGGCCAGATCAACCATTCTCGATCTTCGGATGGAATTGGCCGCTGAGCTCAATCTCGATCGTGCCGGTTGCCTTCGTGGTCGGCGTTCTCAGCCTGATTGCTTTCGTCTACGTCGAATGGCGCCGGTTGCGCCGCGACGCGATCGTGCTGGCCGACCTGAGACTCTTCAAACTACGCAGCTTCGGCTTCGGCAACGTCACCGCCGTGGTGGTGAGTCTGGGCGAGTTCGGCATGGTCTTTATCCTGCCCCTCTTCGTTCAATCGGTGCTCGGATACTCGGCGTTGCAGACAGGCTACTTGTTGATGGCACTGGCCGCGGGTGCGTTCCTTGGCGGTCCCACCGCGGCCACGTTGGCGGGGAAAATCGGCGCTCGCCGCGTCGTCACGGCCGGCATGGGGCTCGAGGCTATCGGCATCCTGTCGCTCGGTTTCCTCTTTTCGCCGACCGATCACGGCTACACGCTGGCGCCCTCGATGTTCATTTATGGAATTGGCGTCGGTTTGGCCACGGCACAGCTGACGAGCGTCATCCTGGCCGACGTGCCGCGGGCCCAATCGGGCCAGGCGAGCGGTATGCAGAGCACGTTTCGACAGGTCGGCTCCGCGCTTGGGATCGCGTTGCTTGGTTCGCTCCTCGCAACTGGTCTGGCCAGTGGCACGCGCGATCGGCTCTCCAGCCTGAACCTCCCACCCCAGCAGGTGTCCGGCATCTCCCAAGGTGTGAAGGCGTCAGCGGGACAGAGCCTGGTTCAGATTCGCCAGCAGTCGAGCAGCGGACCCGTCGTCAGCGCAATCGAAGATGCATTCGCCCACTCAGCTCGAACCGTTTCATTCATCGCGGCTGGCTTCGTCATCTTCGGCTTTGCTCTGAGCTGGTTTCTCCCGGCCAGTAGCGAGGCGCCGGCAGACTCCGATGAGCAATCTTCAGCGCGAGCTGAGATGCGAGGCAGTCCGCAACGTCAGCCGGGTGAGTGACGGTAGAGTGATAAACATTCGTGATTCTGCGGCGCTGAGAAACGACCGCGACCAAATCTCCATTGCTCGACCGCGTCGCCGACGATGACCCTGTGTTATGATCTTTTTGCAATGGAAAACCAAGAGTAGTCAGACCGTAGCGATGTAGCAACGGGAGGTCGGCGATGACAGGCCGGACTTTGGCCCAGCATGTTCCGAATCGTGCTGATGTGGACGATCGGATTGCTGGTGCTCGATTTCAGATCGAGACGTTGAAGGGGCTCCTCGAGGCTGGTGATGCAGCATCGAGGCCGCAGATGGAGTCGTGCGCAAACGCCGCCGTGGATCAGTTGTTGCAGGCGGTCACGTCGGCGCTCAACGGTCTCAACTCCATGTTGCCCGATCCTCTTCCAGCGCAACGCGTGAGCCGCAGAAACCTGCGCGATCAGTTCTACGCGGTGGGGTCGGAGAGCGCCGTGCTCCAGGACCTCGATTCCGCGGCGCATGTGGGAGATGGTTGGCTCTGGTTCCTGGAACAGAAGCACGACGGCGCGCCCTTCGGCCATTTGTTGGCGAAGGCTGAAGACGGTTCGCTCTCTATGGTCAAAGATCCATTGAATGCATCCGGCGGAAACGAATCAGGCTCTCCAGTCGACTATCTTAATACCGCACTCGATCAGATTGTCGAGATCCTGTCGCAAATCGCCGAGAAGGCGAACGACGACGTGATGCATTACCGTGAGGCGCAACGACGTCAAGCTCGCCGATTGATCTAAGCTTCGAACCTGTTTCGCAGGTTGACAGCCGAAAATGGTCCAAGTATGATGCGAGACGTGCAGCAATGCAGTTCCGTGGTATCGGAGACCGTGCAACGTGATGACTGACGCAACCAACACATCACGATCTGAGTCTGGCGCGAGACTATCGCTCTCGCTCCTGCCTCTGCGCGCGGCATCGAACCTTATTAGCCTCATTATTATCGTAGGCCTTATTGTAGGCCTTATCGGTATGCGGGGCGAAGCGAGGCGATAGCACAGAACGACCAAGAACGAAATCGCTCGCGAGCCCCCGAAGAGGGGGCTCGTTTCATTTTCGGCGATGGCGTGATGTCGAGGGTTCGGCGGCGGTCGGACGGAAGGTGAGAGGGACACACGATGACGGTGGAGACGAAGCAAGCGTCGAAAGCGGCGGAGCCCCAGAAGGCGCCCCCGTCGACGGGGGCTCGAGTGCTGTGTCAAGCGCTGCAACGCGAAGGGGTGGAAGTCGTCTTCGGGTATCCGGGTGGCGCCGTGATTCCGTTGTACGATGTGCTGCCTGAATTCGATCTGCACCACGTGCTGGTGCGACACGAGCAGGGCGCCGCGCACGCCGCGGACGGGTATGCCCGTGCGACCGGACGAGTCGGCGTCTGCCTGGCAACTTCGGGTCCGGGCGCGACGAACCTGGTCACTGGAATCGCAACAGCCATGCTCGACTCCGTCCCCATGGTCGCGCTGACCGGACAGGTGGCGCAGCCGGTCATCGGCAGCGACGCATTTCAAGAGATCGACATCACCGGAATCACCCTCCCGATCACCAAGCACAATTTTGTCGTTCGTTCGGTAGCCGAGATCGGCCCGACGATTCAGAAGGCCTTCCATCTGGCATCCACCGGACGGCCGGGTCCCGTCCTCGTCGACATCCCTAAGGACGTGCAGCTTGCGCGTGGCGAGCTCACCCCAGCCGAACCGCTGAATCTGCCTGGCTACAAGCCGACGTTCGTGCCGCACCGGCGTCAGGTGCGACGCGCCGCTGAGCTGCTCCGCACGGCCGAGCGCCCGTTGATTCTGGCCGGTCACGGCATTTTGATCTCGGGAGCCACGCAGGAGCTCGTCCGCTTCTCCGAGCGGGCGCAAGTTCCGGTCGGCCTCACGCTGCTCGGCATCGGGGGGTTCCCGGCCTCTCATCCGCTCAATCTCGGCATGGTCGGCATGCACGGCTTCACCCATGGCAACCACGCTATCAACCAATGCGACGTTCTGATCGGCATCGGAATGCGCTTCGACGACCGCGTTACCGGACGCCTGAGCGAGTTCGCTCCGAACGCGAAGGTGATCCACATCGACGTCGACCCAGCCGAGATCGGCAAGAACGTGCCGACCGACGTGCCGGTCGTCGGTGATGCGTGTCAGACATTGAAGGTGCTCAACGAGGTGCTCGAACCGCAGAACCACGACGATTGGTTGGAGCAGATCGCCTCCTGGCGACGCCAGCCGCCGTCTCGCGAGGTGCACGTCAACGGTTCGCTGCTGCCACAGCACGTGATCGAGCGCCTGCACGCCTGCACCGATGGGCGTGCGGTGGTTGCCACTGATGTCGGACAGCATCAGATGTGGGCCGCGCAGTATTACCGCTGCGACATCCCGAACCAGTGGCTCACATCGGGTGGGCTCGGCACGATGGGCTACGGCGTCCCGGCGGCGCTCGGCGCGGCCATGGGCCGGCCGGATCAGACAGTCTGGGCGATCGTGGGTGATGGCGGCGTACAGATGACGCTCTTCGAATTCGCCACGCTGGTCCAGGAGAACGCCAACGTCAAGGTGGCCATCGTCAACAATGGCTACCTCGGTATGGTTCGCCAGTGGCAGCAACTCTTCCACAACCGCAACTATTCGGAGACGCCGATCAGTAGCCCCGATTTCATGTTGCTGGCACAGGCATACGGCATTCCGGCGCGGCGCGTGCTCCATCCGTGCGACGTGGATGAGACCATCGGCTGGGCGCAGTCGTTCCATGGCCCAGCCATCGTCGAATTCGTTGTCAACCAGGAAGAGAACGTTTACCCGATGATTCCGTCTGGCGGGTCCGTCGGCGAGATGATCGAAGAAGATCTGGAGTGGTAATTGTGGGACCGCATACCTTAGTCGTCCTGGTTGAAGACCATCCCGGTGTGATGAACCGCATCATGAGCCTCTTCCGGCAGCGCGGCTTTAACGTCGACAGCATCGCAGTCGGCCATAGCGAGGTGCCGGGGCTCTCGCGCATCACCCTTGGTGTCAGCGGTGACGACCGGGAGATCGAGCAGGTCACCAAACAGCTGTACAAGCTGCTCGAGGTGATCAAGGTCACCGACGTCTCCGGCGAGAATCTGATTCACCGTGAGCTAGCGTTGGTCAAGGTGACCGCCTCGGAGCGGACGCGCGGTGATATCATGCGTCTGGTTTCGGAGGTTTATCGGGCACGAATCGTCGATGCCGCTACGGATTCGCTGGTCATCGAGGTGACTGGTCCGAGCGAGAAGATCGAGAGCCTGATCTCACTGGTCCGCCCATATGGCATCAAGGAGATCGCGCGAACTGGATCTGTCGCGATGGTTCGTGGGAGTGGCACGGTTGCGGTGGCGCGCGAAGAGGCAATCGCCTGACGCGAATGTCCACTGGCGAACGAAGACGAACAGACGGGTCGAGAGGAGAAACGCTCGTGGCGCAGGTCTATTACGACAAGGACGCGGATCTTTCCCTATTGGAGGGCAAGAAGGTCGCGATTCTTGGATATGGCAGTCAAGGACACGCTCATGCGCTCAACTTGCATGACAGCGGTGTCGACGTGGTAGTCGGTCTGTACGAAGGCAGTAAGAGCTGGGATCTGGTCAAGGCCGACGGGCTGCCGGTAATGACCGTACGCGAGGCGGCTCACCAGGCAGACATCATTATGATGTTGATGCCGGATCACACGCAGAAGAGCGTCTATGACGAGAGCGTTGCTCCGGAACTATCAACCGGCAAGACGCTGATGTTCGCGCACGGCTTCAACATCCATTTCGGGCGCATCGTTCCACCGGATGGCGTCGACGTATCGATGATCGCGCCAAAGAGCCCAGGTCACATCCTGCGTGACATGTACAAGGAAGATATCGGCGTTCCGGCGCTGCTCGCGGTCCAGCAGGATGCGAGCGGCCAGGCGAAAGAGCGGGCGCTGGCGTATGCCCGGGCGTTGGGCTGCACGCGTGCCGGTGTGCTCGAGACGACCTTCAAGGAAGAGACCGAGACCGACCTCTTCGGTGAGCAGGCTGTCCTCTGCGGTGGCGTGAGCGCACTCGTGCTGGCCGGATTTGAGACGCTGGTCGATGCGGGCTACCAGCCCGAGCTCGCCTATTTCGAGGTCCTCAACGAGCTGAAGCTCATCGTCGACCTGATGTTCCAGGGCGGACTCAAGTACATGCGCTACTCCGTCAGCGACACGGCCGAGTATGGCGACTACGTCAGCGGGCCTAGACTGATCGATGAGCGCGTGCGAGAGTCGATGCATCAGATCCTGCAGGACATTCAGAGTGGCAAGTTCGCGGACCAGTGGATGTCCGAAAACGACCAGGGACGCGACAATTTCCTGCGGATGCGTTCCGACGCGCAGGGCCACATGATCGAGCAAGTAGGCGATCAGCTTCGCGGCATGATGCCGTGGCTCAAGGCACGCAGCATTCCGACCAGCGGCTCGTAGTAACACGAATTAAATGCAGCCGGGCTGGATCGCGTCATCGTGAAACAGCCCGGCTGCGTTGCGTTCGCCGCCAGGTGCGCAACGAACGGTTGCCAAGCAGTCAGTGCAACTGGCTCTGATTCGATGTTCCGATTGATCCAGTAGGGCTACGCTGGTATACTGATATGGTGTTATCGTAGGGGATTAGGGCAGAACCGAGAGGGAGGCGCCACGCGTATGGCGTTGTACAAGGCGCAAAAAGACGAGATCATCACCAGTTTCAGGACGCACGAAGAGGACACCGGTTCGCCGGAGGTCCAGATTGCGTTGCTGACTGAACGGATCAACGGGTTGGTCGAGCATCTGCGAGAGCATTCGCATGACAACCACTCGCGCCGAGGCCTGTTGAAGCTCGTTGGACGACGGCGTCGACTCCTGGCCTATTTGAGCGAAAAGGATGCTGCACGTTATCGCGCTACCATCGAGCGGCTCGGTCTTCGTCGGTAGGATCAGGCAGATCGCTCACTCCTCGACCCTGATGTCTCTTCTCCGGATGTGGCTTGTCTCGTCCGAAGCCCAGACGTGACTCATTTGTCGGCCCAGGGATTTCCCTGGGCTACTTGTTTATTGAACGCCTCGCCGAACGCGCGACGAGGTTAAGTTCGGTAGACGTCGTTGTTGTTCGTACGTGATCGTGGGAAAGGAGTTAGGAATTGGGGCCCGGTGACGGCAGCGCATCCCGTCATCGAACGCCAGTCCCTAACGCCTCCCACATCGCGATAATCAGAGGGGTGGCCTCGGCGGGAGCCAGGTCTGCCCAGATGTGGGAGTTAATCTATGCCCCCTACTATCCATGAGCGATCGATAGAGATCGGCGGGCGTGTCCTGACGATCGAGACCGGTAGGCTAGCCCAACAAGCCGGAGGCGCCGTAACCGTGCGCTTCGGCGACACCATGGTGCTCAGCACCGCGACCGGCGAGAAGTCACCTCGCGAAGGGTTGGACTTCTTTCCTCTGACCGTCGAGTTCGAAGAAAAGATGTACGCTGCCGGAAAAATCCCGGGAGGCTTCATCAAGCGCGAAGGCCGTCCAACCGAAACGGCCGTCCTGTCGGCGCGTCTTACCGATCGCCCGATTCGACCGCTCTTCCCGAAGGGCTATCGTAACGAGGTGCAAATCGTCAGCACCGTCGTTTCGGCCGATCAAGAAAACCTGCCAGACGTCATCTCGATCAACGGTGCGTCGACCGCGTTGCTGCTGTCGGATATCCCGTGGGCGGGGCCGGTTGGTGCCGTCCGCATCGGTGACATCGACGGCGAGCTCGTGGTCAATCCCACCAGCCACCAACTCATCGACAGCAAGCTGGACATGGTGGTGGCGGGAACCGCTGACGCCGTGATGATGGTCGAAGGCGAAGCCAGAGAAATCAGCGAAGATCGCATGCTTGCGGCCGTTCAGCTGGCGCACGATGAGATTCGCCGCATCGTCAAGATTCAGCTCGAGCTGCAAGAGCTCGCTGGCAAGCCGAAGCGTGAGTACGTCGCGCCCGAGGAGAACGTTGCCCTCAAGACCGGTATTACCGATCTGGTCGGCGATCGACTTCACGGCGCCGTCTTCCATGCCGACAAAGAGCAGCGGCTGAGCGAGACCAAGAAGCTCAAAGATGAAGTCGTGGCTCATTTCACCAACGCGGAGACCGAGAACGCGCCGAGCGCGAAGGAAGTCTCTGGGATTTTCGACGCGATGGTCAAGTCAGCGGTTCGTAGCAGCATTCTGGAGCGCGGCGAGCGCCCGGACGGCCGCAAGACCGACGAGATCCGCGAGATCTGGATGCAGGTCGGCTATCTGCCGCGTGCACACGGATCCGCCATCTTCACCCGCGGTCAGACGCAGGCGCTGAGCGTCGCGACGATGGGTGCGACGTCCGAGAATCAGATGCTCGACGGACTCGGCATCGAGGAATCGAAGCGCTATATCCACCATTACAACTTCCCGCCGTATAGCGTCGGCGAAGTCCGCTTCATGCGTGGCCCGAGTCGCCGCGACATCGGTCACGGTGCGCTGGCTGAGCGAGCATTGCTCGCCGTGCTTCCGGATGAGGATGTCTTCCCGTACACGATGCGCGTGGTGTCGGAAGTCGTCAGTTCCAACGGCTCGACCTCAATGGCGAGCGTCTGTGGCAGCACGCTGGCGCTGATGGACGCGGGTGTTCCTCTGACCAAGCCGGTTGCCGGTATCGCCATGGGATTAATCACCGACGGCGGCACCGATAAGTTCTCGATCTTGACTGATATTCAGGGGCTCGAGGATGCACTCGGCGACATGGACTTCAAGGTGGCCGGAACGCGTGACGGTGTTACCGCTATTCAGATGGACATCAAGGTCCAGGGCATCACTGCTGAGATCATGCGCCAGGCTCTGGATCAGGCCAAGACCGGCCGCATCTTCATCCTCGAGAAGATGCACGAGTGCATCGCGCAGCCGCGCGCTGAAATGTCGGCGTACGCGCCGCGCATCTATCGCATCCAGATCCAGCAGAAGCAGATCGGCGAGGTCATCGGCCCAGGCGGCAAAGTCATCCGCGGCATCCAGGACGCGACTGGCGCGAAGCTGGATATCGAGGACGACGGCTCGGTCTTTATCAGCGCCGTCAACGAGGAAAGCGCACGCCGCGCGGTCGAAATGGTCGAGCGCATCACGCGCGTGCCGGAAGTCGGCGATATCTTCTTCGGCCGCGTCAAGACGATCATCCAGTCGGGTGCCTTCGTCGAGATTCTGCCGGGCAAGGATGGATTCGTTCACATCTCCGAGCTCGAGCCACATCGCGTCAACTCGGTTGAGGACGTGGTCTCGGTTGGCCAGGAAGTGAACGTTGTGGTCACGGCCATCCGACCGGATGGAAAGATCAACCTGTCGCGCAAGGCGCTCCTTACCGGCGACATGCCTGAACCAGGCAGTGGCGGCTCCAACAACGGTGGCGGAGGCCGAGGCGGCGAACGACGCGGTGGCGGCGGTGGTGGAAACCGCTCACGTGACGACGACCGTCGCGCACCGGATCGCCGCAATGAGGGAGACCGACCGCAACCGTCGGGCGGCTCGAACGAGCAGCGACCCACGCAGGCGCCGGTCGAGCCTCAGAACTCGGGTTCTCGCGAACCGCGCGAACCGCGCGAAAACCTGCAGCCAAGCAACGAGCAGCAGGGCGGAGAGCAGTCCGAGGGACTGCTGCGGCGTCCGCGTGACAGCCGTACTCTGCCGGGACGTGGCAACGGCGAGGGGTAAACTCCGCGCAAACAGAACGAACTGAAGACCGAGGGGCTCAATGGGCCCCTCGGTTCATTTGTGTTGGCGAACTCGGGTGGTCAAACGAAGTTTCAGCCCGGGTTGGGCGATTGTGCGTTGGCACTCACTCGGGTCAAATACCACTCGCTTATCAGGAGCGCGGCGAGTCCGAGCAGGATGCCGAACCAGAACGTCGCGAAGCGGATCAGCAACGTAGCCGTCGCTGCCGTCTCGTGATCGATGGTCGCGCTCCCCATGAAGAGGATCAGCAACCCGGTCACGCTCAGTTCCGCTGCTCCAAGACCCCCTGGGAGCAGCGTTACGGCACCGATCATCGTGGCAATGGCCAGGCTCGACGTTGCCACGAAGAGCAGATGCCAATCGGCAGTGAAACCGAGCCCTTTCAAGACGAAGAAGAACGCCACGCACTCGCCTGCCCACGACAACGTGCTTATGGCCGACGGCAAAGAGAAGCCTGCCCGGCCGGAACATGCGCCAGGTGCTCTCATAGAGTGTCTCCAACGTCTCGATGCGTTTCCCAATTAGTGCGATCCGTTCGAACCGGTGCATGATCGAACGGACCAGAGCCTGACGCTGCAATAAAACAGCGAACGCAACGAAGAGAATCGCCATCACGACCAGCACGATCCAGCCGTTGCGGACTTGCAAGAGCCCGAGCGACGCGAGAACGAGCATGGCCACTCCGTCCGTGATGCGTTCCGAGACGACGATCGGCGCGGTGACGGCAAGGGGCGTACCGTTGGCGCGCCGCACAAGATACGGTTTGAGGAACTCCCCGACCTTGCCAGGTGTGATGGCCATCGACAGACCGGAAAAGAAGATGACGAGGCTCGTCATCTTGGCGATCGGGGCGGCCTCAACCCAGCGCAGGTAGAGATGCCATTTCACGAAGCGCAGCAGATAGTTGCTGAGTGACAGGAGCAAAATCAGCGGTACGAGTCCCCATTCGAACCCGTGCAACGTGTGCAGCACTTGCTGTCCGTCGTTGAAGAAGACGAACGCGGCGGTGAAGAGGATGCCGAACGCCACGCCAAGTACGAACCTGCGACGCAGAAAGCTTCCGACACCTTCGAAGCGGCTCTTCGTGTGGGATTCAATTTGTTCAGAAGGGGTCGGGTCGCTACTCATCGGTGGAGACGTGGATCGAACGCGTCGCGCAGGCCGGTTCCGATGAGGTTGATGGCCAGCACGGTGATGTAGATCATGGCTCCCGGAATGAATGCCAGCGTCCACGAATAGCTGATGTACTTTTGCGCGTCGTTGAGCATGTTTCCCCATGACGGTGTCGGCACCTGCACGCCGAACCCGAGAAAGCTGAGCGTAGCCTCGGCGATGATGAACGTCGGTATCGCCAATGTGGTCCACACGATCACGATTGGCGCCGTATGTGGCAGGAGATGCCGCCACATGATGCGCCAGTTGGAGGCTCCGGCGACCCGTGCAGATTCTACCCACTCCCGCCGCTTTAGAGCCATCACCTCGGTCCGCACCAATCGCGACAGTCCCATCCAGCTGACTCCAGCGATCACCAGCGCCAGCGATCGTGGATCGAGCGCGTGCAGCGATGAAATGAACAAAAGCAAGAAGAGGACCGGGATCGAGAGGAGCACGTCCGCCGCACGCATGGCGACGCTGTCGATCAAGCCGCCGCAATAGCCAGCTGCCGCCCCAACCCCGATACCCAGAATCAAACAACTCGCGGCAGCCAGGAGCGCGACCGTCAGCGACACGCGTCCGCCATACGCCAGTCTCGTCAATTCGTCGCGTCCAAGCATGTCGGCACCCAGAATGTAGCCATGACTGAGGGGAGGAGCGAGCCGGTTGAGCAGAGTCTGCTCGGCATATCCGTGATGCGTGATATGGGCCGAGATCAACGGCGCTCCGAAGCTGAAGGTCAGAACCAGTGCCATCACGCACAGCCCGAAAATGGCCATCCGATCGCGCCGAAATCGACGCCAAGCTTGGCCAATCGGCGAAACCGATGCTGACGCTGCATCCTGCGACGAAAGCACTCCCTGTGGGCCGTGATGTACCGAACTCGTCAGCACGTGCCGAGCACGCCGTCGAACGATCGAGTCAATCACAGGATCACCCGTTCGCCGGACGCAGCGATGGATCGGCGATCGCACAGGCTACGTCCGCCACGAGATTGGCGACGATCGTGATAGTCGATATGACCAAGACCGTGCCCATCACCACCGTGTAGTCCCGCTTCATGGTCGAGTCGACGATGAGGCGACCGATGCCGTTCCAGGCGAAGATCTCCTCGATCACCACCGCACCGGAGAAAAGAGACGGAATCTCGAGCGCCAGCAACGTGATCAGCGGCGGCAGCGAAGCGCGCAGGCCATGACGCAGGATCACTGCTCGACTCGTAAGACCCTTGGCGCTGGCGACGCGCATGAAGTCCTGCTGCAGCACCTCGATCATCTGGGTGCGGATGTATTGGAACCAGATTGCCGTCTGCACGAACGCCAACGTCACGGCTGGAAGGACGAGATGGAAGAGCCGGTCGCTGATTCCGCCGCCGCTGGAATGGAGTGAATACATCCCTCCGGCAGGAAGCGACGGCAATCCCCAACGGTGAAACGACACCGAAAAGAGGACGATCAACATCATCCCGAGCCAGAACGTCGGTACCGCGATTCCGCCGGTTGACAGCACCGTCAGTGCTCGGTCGAGAAAGGTGTTGCGTCGCGTGGCGCAGACGATTCCGAGCGGCAGCGAAATGAGCAGAGACAGTAGGAGGGCTGACCCGGTGAGCAACAAAGTGTTCGGTAGCTTTTCGACGATGGTGTTCGTGACGGGTCGATAGGTCGTCAGGGAGAGTCCGAGATCCCCGCGGGAAACGTGTCCGAGCCACTGGGCGTAACGGATCAGCAGAGGTTGATCGAGCCCCAACTGCTCCTCGATGCGCTGCACGTCGGCCGGCCGCGCGCTCGGATTCATCCGCAGATTCGCCACCGGGCTGCCGGGCACCTCATTCGCCAGCACGAAGGTCACCAACGAGATCCCGATCAGCAGCGGGATCATCGTCAGCAACCGACGAAACAGGAAGCTTCCCATAGTGTTACCTGCGCTCGAAGAGATAGTAACCGGCGCTCAACCTGCCGTAACGGCAGCACCGCCGATCTGAGGTCCAGGAACACGTGCACGCCTCACGCATCGACCCACCATTCGTGTGCGTTCCAGCGATCGTCGACCGCGTTCGGGAAGAGGTTGTGAACACGTGTGTTGTGAGCGGCGATCGACTTCGGAAAGTCGATGATGGCGCTGGGCAAGTCGTCGACGATGATGTTCTGCATTTGCGCATAGATCTGCTTGCGCGTCGGGATCGCGGTCTCGGTGAGTCCCTGTTGCAGCAGATCATCCACTTGCGGGTTCGAGTACTTGTTGACGTTGAATCCGCCGCCGTATGCATCCGTCGACCACATGCTTGTCTGATCCGGATCGACGCCCCATGAGAAAGCGATCAGGAACATGTCGAAGTCGTAGGTGCTGGTGATGCGCTCGAGAAACGCGTTCCACTCTTCCTGGCTCGGTGTGCAATCGACGCCGATTGCTTTCCAGGCCTGCTGCATGACCGCCATGTACTGAGCGTGCGTGTCGTTTCCAGCGTTGGTGTAGAGCGTGAACGAAAGCTTCACACCGTTCTTAGAGCGAATCCCGTCGCTCCCTTTGACCCAGCCAGCGTCGTCGAGCAACTGGTTGGCTTTGCCCGGGTCATACGCGTACTTCAACGTGATCTGATCCGGATCGTATGCCCAGGAGTCGACGCCCATCGTTCCGATCGCGACGCGGCCCAATCCGAATCGAATCGCGTCCACCATTTGTTGGCGGTCGAGCGCATACAGGAGTGCTTGTCGTACTGCTTTCTCCTGAAAGAGCTTGGATTTGGTTTCGTCCATCTGGTAGCCGTAATAGGTGAAGTCGAACGAGTCGTAGGTGACGACGTTGATCGATGAATCCTGCTGCAGTTCCTTGATGCTCGACTCGTCGACGCCGTCCCGTCCGCTGTAATCGATCTCTCCAGTCAACAGCTGCTGCACGAGAGCGGTGGGATCTGGCACGACCTTGAAGGTATATGTGTCCAGATTTGGAACGCCGCGCCAATAGCTCGCGTTTTTCGTCAACGTGATGTGGTCGTCCTTGACCCACTCGCTGAAGACAAACGGACCGGAGCCGATCGTGGTCTCCTTCTTGCCCGTTGAGAATGGATGTTGCGCCAGATCCGCGGCCGCCACAGCCTGCAGGATATGCTGTGGAACGATTCCATAGACCATGTTGCTCACCAGAAACGGTGAGGCCGGAGACGCGAGGGTAAAAACCGCCATCGCCGGATCGGGTGCATCCACCGAGGCGATGCGATCGGCGATTTCCGACGTGTGCGGTGACCCAGAATCCCCATTGAGATGCAGTTCATAGGTGAACTTCACGTCGCTCGAAGTCAGTGGCTGGCCGTCATGCCAGTTGACACCATCATTCAATGTAAAGGTGTAGGTCAGCCCGTCAGGCGAGATGTCCCAGGACTTGGCAAGATCGCCACGTGGCTCGGTGCTGGCTGGGTCGACTCGCATGACGGCGTTGAACATCAACGCCACCACGTCATTGGAGGCCGTATCTGCCGAGAGAATGGGGTTGACCGTGGTCGCGTCGGCGGTTGCCGCCTGAACGAGCGTGCCGCCAACGTGTTTGGCGGGAACCGCCGATCCGATTGGAGCCGCGGTGGCCGCCGCCTGCGCGGTCGGCGATGCCGAGGGAATCGGTGTTGCGGTTGTCACTGCGGATTGAGTGGCGGTTTGCGTCGGAATAGTCGAGTCGCCAACGCCGCTCACCTTGGTCGATGCTGGAGAACCGCACGCGCTGAGAAGTAAGCCCGCGGCTGTCGAGGCGACACCAAGTGCTGCCCCTCGTCGGATCAGTCCGCGGCGGGACATCGTGGAAGTGAGGATGTGTCGGGCCGCGTTGCGGTCGACGTGCTGTGGTGCGTCCAAGTTTCCTCCGGGGGGATTCGTGATTCAGGTCCAGTCCGAATGCCGGACATGCCGCCACGAGGCACGATCGACGTGCTCGTGGGCGATGGGTCTCGTCTCTTCCTTGCGCAAACTCCCCCGCGGCGCAAGGGGTCCGTGGACCCACAAGTAGATTCTTTGCTAGACTGCGGTTGGCGGACATCCCACATTCGTGCCAGATTCCGCGTAAACAGAGGTCAGGGAGTGAATGAAACCAGCAACGCAACAAAAACTTGATGATCTTCGACAGGTTTTCGCGCAGCTCGATTCGGTCATCGTCGCCTACAGCGCCGGTGTCGACAGCACGCTCGTATTGCGTGTAGCGCATGACATTCTTGGCGACCGAGTACTTGCCGCGACGGGGCTGTCAGACACGTATCCCGAAGAGGAGATGGCTGAGGCGCGTGCTTTGGCGCAGGAGATCGGTGTCGAGCACGTAATGATGCGGACGGAAGAGCTCACCGACCCGCGGTACGCGATGAACTCACATCAGCGCTGCTTCTTCTGTAAGAACGAACTCTATGGCAAGCTGCGTGAACTCGCGGATGAGCGTGGCATCACGCACATCGTCGACGGGACCAATGCGGACGACGTAGGCGACCATCGGCCCGGTCTGCGCGCGGCTCGCGAGATTGGCGTGCGCAGTCCGCTGCAAGAGGTCGGCATGACCAAGGACGAGATCCGCGAGATCTCGAATGAGCTTGGTTTACGCACCTGGGACAAACCAGCATTCGCGTGCCTGTCTTCACGCTTCCCCTATGGCACACCGATCACGGTCGAGAAGCTGAAGCAGGTGGCCACCGCCGAGCGAGCGATTCGAGAGCTCGGTTTTCGCGGATTCCGCGTGCGTCATCACGACACCATGGCTCGGCTCGAGGTGGATCCGGACGATTTTCCGCGAGTCGTCGAGTTGCACAGTGAGATCGTGGCGAAACTCCGGGGGGCTGGCTATCGCTTCGTGACGCTCGATCTGCAGGGCTATCGTTCTGGCAGTTTGAATGAGGGCCTCAGCCTGACCTTGCGCAATTCCACCAAATCCACTGTCGAGCGCGCTGTCAACGTGACTGACTGACACCAACACGAAAAGGAACTCCGCTGTACGGGCGACGCATGCGTCGCCCTCTGCGTGGCGAGGGCCCAAACGATTGTCGACGCCTCAAATGACGTGGAGCTCGTAGGGGCGAAGCTTGTCTTCGCCCGGCGTTCGGGTGCCTCCGACCGTTCATCGAAGTGTTCCCATCGTGCACGATTGTGTATCGGTGTTCTCTATGCGCGTTCATCCGGTGTTGCGTCGGGCGAAGACAAGCTTCGCCCCTACCGACCCTTGAAGTTAGCTGGCTTCGCACACTGTTCGTTGCATTTTCGCGAGGTAGGCGAAGACACGCTTCGCCCCTACCGTGCGGGACCGTCGGGTGATTTCGCGATTTGCTAATGGCATTATTGCGTCGGGCGAAGCTCGTCTTCGCCCCTACCGTGCGGGAACGTCGGGTGGTTTCGCGAATTGCTGACGGCATTGTTGCGTCGGGCGAAGACGAGCTTCGCCCCTACCGCTGGTTGAGCTCGTTGGGATGAATGCGGACGCGAGAAACTGGAGGGCGACGCATGCGTCGCCCGTACAGCTCACTCTTGCGAGGTCAGGCGATCATGCCTTTGGCGTGGAACAGCTCGGCATTCAGGATCGACGCCCCGGCCGCTCCGCGGATCGTGTTGTGTCCCAGAACCACGAACTTGACGTCGAAGATCGGGCAGTGACGAACACGACCGACGACCGACGACATGCCGCGCTCCACATTGCGATCGAGAATCGGCTGTGGCCGGTCAGCCTGTCGACGCACCACGACCGGGTGCTTTGGTGCCGAGGGCAGTCCGAGTCGCTGGGGCTCGCCGCGATAGGACTCCAGGATCTCGATGATCTCCTCTGGCTCCGCCGAGCGTCGCAACTTGAGGTTCACGGTCTCAGTGTGGCCGTCACGCACCGGTACGCGATTGCATTGCGCGCTGACCGCCACGTCCGCAAATTCGAAGGCTGACCCGCTCCAGGAGCCGAGCAGCTTGCGGGTCTCGATCTCTATCTTCTCCTCTTCGCCGCCGATGTAGGGAACGACGTTGTCGATCAGGTCCATTGAAGAGACGCCAGGATAGCCAGCGCCCGAGGCAGCCTGCATAGTCGACACCAGCACCTTTTCGATGCCAACCGCATCCCAGATCGGCTTGAGGGCCAGAACGAGGTGGATGGTGGAGCAGTTGGGATTGGTCACCACGAAGCCGTCTTTCCAGCCACGGTTCTGCTGCTGTTGCTGGATGGCTGCGGCGTGCTCCGCATTGACCTCGGGGATCATCAATGGGGTGTCGGTCTCCATGCGGTTGTCCCGCGCGTTGCTGAAAACCCGCTTTCCCTCCGAGGCGAGCTGCGTCTCCACCTCTCGGGCGAGTCCGCCCGGGAGCGCGGAGAAGACCAGGGGGCTGTTGACTGGCTCTTCATGATGCTGCACGCGGATTCCGGCGGCGTCTTCCGGCGGCGCGTCGCTCACTCGCCAATCGCACACGTCAGCGTAGCGTTTGCCGGCCGATCGTTCGCTGGCAATCAGCTCCTTGACCCGGAACCAGGGATGATCCTCTAGCAATTGCACAAAACGCTGTCCAACGCTTCCTGTCGCTCCCAGAATGGCGACATCGACCTTCTCTCCCACGTGACTCACCTTTCTCACGAGCGATCCTCGCTCGACGCGAAAATCACAAACAAAAAAGCAGAGGCCGAAAACCTCTGCCGGATGTCACTCGATCGGGACGCGACGAACTACCTCATCGCACCCGCCCGTGTGCCGGCGGACGCGGTAGTAGTCTCGTTTCCGCGTGTCGCGATCGCGCGAATCATCGTTGCCTTCTCGTACAATCGGGGCCGAACGCAGATTCGACCCGCCTGAACTCTCATTGCTGTCGGCACGATAGCAGGTGACGGGGTGAGAGTCAAGCCGTGGGTTAGCATGCAACCTAGGGACTGTGAACGGTTGAAATTGATGGCGGCGACGCCAAGAACGAGGGGAGCGCGGATGCGTCGAGTAGGTGTGGCGATTCTTGGATTGGGGACAATCGGCTCGGCGGTAGCCAGAGCTCTGACCGAGCAACATGATCTGATTGCCGAACGGACCGGTCTGCAACTGGTTCTCCTCGGAGTTCTCGAACGGTCGGTCGACCGAGCATCCCGTGCGAATCTGCCGCCAGACGTCATCGCCACCGACCTGGCCACGATCCTGACCGACGACGGTCTGGACGTGGTGGTGGAGGTGCTGGGCCGAGAGCAGCCTGCCGCCGACTATATGCGTCGTTGTCTCGAATCCGGATTGCACGTCGTTACCGCCAACAAAGAGGCCCTCTCGAAGCACTTCTCGGAACTCCTCGACGCGGCCACTAGGTCCGAACGGGCGCTCATGTTCGAGGCCAGCGTCGGCGGCGGCATCCCACTGCTCGTCTCCTACCGGCAGATCCTGGCCACCAATCGCGTCACTCGCGTCCGCGGCATCGTCAACGGCACTACCAACTACATCCTGTCGCGCATGGCGAGTGGCGGCGTGCCATACGACGAAGCCCTGGGAGAGGCGCAGCAGCTTGGCTATGCCGAGCCCGACCCGACTGCAGACGTCGAAGGCTTCGATGCCGCCTACAAGCTCGCAATCCTGGCCTCGCTGATGACTGGGCGCCACGTGCACCCCGATGAGATTGACCGAACTGGTATCTCCGCGGTCACGCCAGACGACATCGACGACGCACGTCATCAGAACGGCGTTTACAAGCTGATTGGCCGCGCTGAGATTGGGAAAGATGGAAATCTCACCTTGCGAGTTGCACCGGAGATCGTGCCCAACGATCAGCTACTGGCTCATGTGAGCGCCAACTACAACGCCGTCGAGATCGTCGGAGATCGCGTCGGGCCGGTGGTCTTGAGTGGTCAGGGCGCGGGTCCGCTCCCGACCTCCAGCGCAATACTGTCGGACATCGTCGAGGCGATTCGCACCGGATCGGCGGCGAATCCGTCGTTCGGACGTGTAGACGAGTGAGATGTGAAGGCCCTCATCCCCGGCCCTTCTCCCGCCCGAACGGGAGAAGGGAGACGGTCTGGGGTGAGGGCGATCATATGGCGCGCCAACTGGCTCGCTCACGCCACCGCGTGCACGGTCTTGCTCGTGGCCTTGGTCAGGGCTCCGTCGAGGTCATCGATGATATCTTCGATGTCTTCGAGTCCGATGGAGAGCCTGATCAGGTCCGGCGTGACGCCTGCGGCCGCCTGCTGTTCCTCGTTGAGCTGTTCGTGCGTGGTGGTCGCTGGGTGGATGATCAAAGACTTGGCGTCGCCGACGTTGGCCAGCAACGAGAAGAGCTCGATGCTGTTGATCAGCGTTCGACCAGCTTCTAGACCACCCTTGATCCCGAAATTGACCACGCCGCCAAAACCATGATCGAGCTGCTCTGTGGCGTTGGCGTGATACGGATGGCTCTCGAGGCCCGGATAGGTCACCCAGGAGACGCGTGGGTCGCTCTCTAGCCACTTGGCGACCGCCAGCGTGTTGTCGCAGTGCCGATCCATGCGCAGTGAGAGCGTCTCCAGTCCCTGCAGGAAGAGGAACGAGTTGAATGGGCTCAGGGCAGGGCCGAGATCACGATACGGCTCGACGCGCGCCCGCAGAATGAAGGCAAGGTTGCCGAAGCGCTCGACGTAATCTTCCATTGACGGGAACTTGCCGTTGGTCCAGTCGAATTTGCCCGCATCGACGATGATCCCACCGATCGACGTGCCGTGCCCACCGATCCACTTAGTGGCGGAGTGAACCACGATGTCGGCGCCGTGCTCGATCGGGCGGCACAGGTAGGGTGTGGCGAAGGTGTTGTCGACGATCAGCGGCAGCCCCGCCGCGTGAGCGATGTCGGCCACGTCCCGGATGCGGACAACGTCCAGCTTGGGGTTGCCGATCGTTTCGACGTAGAGGGCGCGGGTGCGATCCGTGATCGCCCTGCGGAAGTTCTCCAGGTTCGACGGGTCGATGAACGTCGTCTTGATGCCGTGTCGTGGCAGCGTGACCGCGAAGAGGTTGTACGTGCCGCCGTAGAGGCTGGCGGCCGAGACGATCTCGTCTCCGGCTTCCAGGAAGGTGAAGATGGCGATCGATTCGGCCGCCTGTCCCGAACCTGTTGCCAGCGCCCCGACGCCACCCTCGAGCGACGCCAGACGCTGCTCGAAGACGTCGTGCGTCGGGTTCATGATGCGCGTGTAAATGTTGCCGAACTCTTGCAAGCCGAAGAGATTCGCGGCGTGCTCGGCGTTGTGGAAGACGAACGAGCTCGTCTGATAGATCGGCACCGCCCGAGCTGTGGTTGTTGGGTCCGGCTGCTGTCCGGCATGAATTTGTCGAGTGTTGAACCCGGGTGATCGTCGGTGTCCGTTCGATTCTGGCATGTCTCTTCCCTCCATTGGGTTGGTTCACGTGCGATGTTTCAGTCCGTTCAGGGCAAACGCCCAGGTACATGACACGATCCGGCAATTCGCGCACCGCGCCGCCGTCGATCTTCCTGCCGGATCTCTGTGGCTGGGCGCCCAGCCGGAAGACTATTCGGACAGGAAACGAGCGATGTGTCGCCCCATGATTTCGACGTCGTTCAGGAACGCGTCGTGTCCATTGGGCGAGTCCAGCTCGACGTAACGTCCGTCTCGTCCGACGCGCTGCAGCACGTCGGCCACCTCACGGACTTGGTAGGCAGGGAACAGGATGTCCGAGCGGATGCCGATCATCAGCGTCGGCGCCTCAATCAGTCGGATACCATCCTCATAGCTGCCACGATCCCGGCCGAGATCGTGAGAGTCCATGGCGCGTGTGAGATAGAGATAGCAATTGGGGTCGAAGCGGCGCACCAGCTTATCGCCCTGGTAGTGCAAGTAGCCTTCGACGTCGTAGCGACGGAGGAATGCGGGCCAGCTTGTGTAGCGTGCTTCCGGGTTGCGGCCGAACCTGGCCGCCATCAATTCATCGCTCTGGTAGGTGATCACGCCGACCATACGCGCGATGGCCAATCCGGCGGCCGGGATCGCGTCTTCTTCGTAGTTGCCGTCTTTCCAGGCGGAGTCGAGCATGATGACGCGCCGCTGTACTTCGTTGTAGGCGATCCCCTGCGGAGCGAATCGACCAGATGCCGCAATCGGGATGGCTCGCTGCACGCGGTCAGGGAACATGGCGGCCCATTCGAGTACTTGCATTCCGCCCAGCGATCCACCGAGTACACCGAGCAGAGACTGAACGCCAAGGTGATCGATCAGACGCGCCTGGATGGCGACGAGATCCCGCACGGTCAGCATAGGAAAGGTGAGTCGATAGCGCCGTCCGGTTGCGGGATCGATCGAGCATGGACCAGTCGATCCGTAGCAACTTCCCAGGTTGTTGGGGCAGATGACAAAGTAGCGATCCGTGTCGATGGCTTTGCCGGGCCCGATGAGCGGCTCCCACCAGCCGGCGGTATCGTCCGGACCATGAGATGCGGCGTGGCTGTCGCCGGTCAACGCGTGGATGATCAAGACCGCGTTGTCGCCCGTCGCGTTCAGCGTTCCCCACGTTTCGAAGCTCAGTTCGACATGAGGCAGAACGTCTCGGTGCTCAGTGATGAACGGACGTTCTGGACTCGCGACTGTCGCGGTCTGGCGTAAAGTCGGTGGCGAGATGGTTGCTGCCATGTACCCCTCCAGCATCGGCTGCTCATGCCGGAGACGGGTTAAACGAAGACCCGTCCCCAAAAGCGGGGACGGGTTGAATCACCCGTGGTACCACCCCGGTTTGCCCGCGTCTCGCAATACGGGCCTCGGTGAGTGCGTCGGCACTCCGACCGTGATAACGGAGGTCAACCCGGCGACGCCTACTTACGCGGTGAAGCGGTTCAGCGTGCGGCTCGGAGGCCATCTTCCACGAGTGCCCGTGCGCCGCCTTGCACCGTCGCGGCTCGCTAGGGCCGTAGCGACTCGTGTACTCTCCTCGTCGTCGCCTTGGATTTCAGGGAATAAAAAAATCCCCCAAAACAAAGGTGGAGGATCGAAAACACCTCGCTCATCTTGCGGAACTTCATCCGCCGGAATTGGCACCTGGTGCGTTCGCACTGGTTGCCGGGCTTCTAAGGGCCGTTTCCCTCCACCTCTCTGGATGAGCGTAGGCTCTATTCAGTTGTTGACGGCCATAATACAAACAGATTTCGCCGCTGTCAACCGCTTAATCAAAATTTCACCGATCGACCGAATCATGGACTGCTCAGATTCGTCGCGTAGCCCGTCAGTTCAATGTAGCCCTGACCGTCAACCACGGAGCCATTTTCGTTTCCCTTGATCGAGACATCTCCCTCCCAATAGATCACTCCAGTCGATGAACGGGTGTCGAGCTCTTGATCCTGAAGGACCGGGTCGAGCGTGAGGGTCAGGTGCTTCGATTGGATAGTGACAGTCCAGCCAGACGGATAGGTTGCACCGGAGTGGGGGCTTTTCCAGGTCCCCGTCGGTTTGATCTCGAAGTCGTTGAGATTCAGCTGCTCCGTCTTGCCGTCGGCATCCACGAACGTCCCGCTGCCGAAGATGACGTTGTTGTTGACCGTCGCGACTGTGCCACAGCATGATCTGTTCGTTATTGCTGAGCTGAATCGAATACCAATCCCAACCTCCACTGCCGAAGAGGAGGAAGTTGCCCCACTGGTGGTCCATCCAGGCGGTTCCGGTAACGGGTTGGGTCGATCCACCAACCGCAAGCGTCCCGGACGACGGTCATGTCGGTGCGCGAGTAGTAATACGGAGCCCGTCGCGGGAGCCCACTCGAAGTAGCCATCTCCATTGTGTAGTGCGGGCGGCTTGGTGCTGGAGAGTGACAACAACATCGCATAATCGGACATGCTCGCTGAAATTTGGTCGCTTACGCCGTCCCCCTTGAGCGTCCAGTCTCCGAGGGCGAGGTCGATCGACTGCGAGGATTGCGGTTGGCCGTCGCTCTGCGTCGCGCTGATCGTAATGGAACTCGCCGTTTGACACGTCGGTGATGGCAAAGTGAGCGGCATAGGACGGTGGAAATCCGGCTCGATTTCCCTGGAAGATGACGAACTCGAAGCCATATTTGTTGCCATCCGCTGTCTTGAGATGGCCGGTGTAATACCACCACTCAGTCAGGTCGTTGTGCGCTCCGTCGTCAACCGGAAAGTTGACCGGACCAGGCGTTGCCCGAGGTGTCAGGAAGCGAGACGCGGGACGCTCAGTACCACCCGGAGTGGCAACCTCGAGCTGGGCTGATGGACGAACCGCATGCAGCCAGGAGGAGAACCGCGACGAGCGACATCACCACGGCCCTCAAAGCCGCCGATTGCCACCTAGGTCCCGTCATCGCGGTCCCCGGTCTCGATGTGACGCGCGGTTGATCCAGCTCGGCGCCCACCAATTGAGGTGGCCGAGCAGTCGCATGGTCGCGGGGACCAGCAGCGCGCGCACGATGGTAGCGTCGAGCGCGACTGCGATGGCGATTCCGAGCCCCAGAGCCTTGATCAGCACCACGTCGGCAGTGGCGAAGGAGGACGCGACGACCACGAGGATTAGCGCCGCGCCCGTGATGATGCGCCCGCTGCGAGCTAACCCGGTCGAGACGGCCAGCCGGTTGTCGCCGGTCTCGTCCCACACCTCGCGCATGCGGCTCAGCAGAAAGACTTCGTAATCCATGCTCAGACCAAACAAGAGGCTAAACATCACAACCGGAAGCGAAGCCTCGACGAATCCGAGTGGCGTGAAGTTCAGCAGACCGCTCAGATGTCCTTCTTGAAAGATCCATACCAGTGCTCCATAGCTCGCCACGATGCTCAGTGCGTTCATCAGGACCGCCTTGATCGGCAGAATCAGCGAGCGGAACTGCAGGAAGAGTGTCACGATAGGTGGCCAGAACGACGATCAGGACCGCCAACGGAAACGCGGAGTACATCGAGTGAACCACGTCGACGATTTCGCCCGTCCCTCCACCTACTTGCATGGTCAGGCCGGGACCAGGGTCCGTGTTTCGTAAAGCGGCCAGGAGCGACTTCGCCTCGCCGCTACTCGGCAGCGGCTGTGTGTAGACGTAGATGACGGTGGCGTTCGAGCCAGCAAGATGGTTGTAGGCGGCACTGACGAACGGATCATTCAGCGCCGATGGGTTCGCGTACATCAACTGATACTGCTGCAGGGCGATGCGTGGATCGAGCGTGACGATGCTGTCGATCTGCCACACGCGCGGGTCTGCTGCGATCTTTCTCGTCAGGTCGTAGAGGGACGCGACGTGCTCCGGCGTGTTGATCGGGTCCGTCGATTGCACGGCGACGACGATCGGTGAAATAGCGCCATCGCCGAATTGCGTTCGTAGCAGCTCGAACCCTTGCCGGGAGCCGGTCGACACCGGCAGGATCGTGGCGTCGGGCGAGCTCAGATTCACCCGCGAAAAGGGTGTGCCAAGCAGCAGCAGAAAGCTGACGACCGGAATCATGACCACCCATGGGTGAGCCATGACGCGATCGGCAAGGCCGTGCCAGAAGGAACCCGTCTCCTGGCGCCGGCGATAGATCGACAGTCGGTCGACGCGCTTCCCGATGACTCCCAGGACCGCCGGCAGCAGCGTGAGCGCGCCAAGGACCGCGAAGATCACCACCAGGGCTCCCGCCACGCCGACCGAGCGCAGGAACATGATGTTGAAGACGGCCAGTCCGCTCAAGCCGATCAGCACCGTCAGACCAGAGAAGAAGACAGCTTTCCCCGCGCTGGCCACGGTGACCGCGATGGCATCTGGAACGTCTCGGGTCGCCAGTTCCTCGCGAAACCGGCTGGTCATGAAGAGCGAATAGTCGATTGCCAGTCCAAGCCCAAGGAGCGTTGCCAGATTCAGCACGAAGATCGAGAGATCCACAGCGTGCGCGGTCAAGAAGATCGCTCCGAGCACGCAGGCGACGCTGATCCCGCCCACCACGATCGGGATTCCCGCCGTGACGAGACTGCCGAATACGAGCACCAGTGCCAGCAATGCGAACGGGATGGCGATCATCTCCGCGCGTCGCAAGTCGTGCTCAGTGACCGTCTCGATGTCGGCATAGAAGGCCGGCCCACCGGCGACGCGGACCTCGAGCGATGTGGGGTGGAGCGTGTCGCGAACGTTGGCGACCAGTCGTTGTGCTTGCTCCGACGGAAGGTCGAGGTGGACGAGGATGTAGGCGGTATGTCCGTCGTTGGATATCTGCCGCGGATTCTGCAAATAGGTCGTTTCGCCGGTCACGTGCGGCAGCGTGAGCACATCTTTCAGCGCGGTTTGCGCCTGTGTGACGAACTGGTGCGAGTTGGCGTTGAGCGTTGGATCGTGGAAGATAACGACCAGATCAGAGGGGCTGTAGCCCGGAATCTGCGTCTCGAGGATGTGCTGGGCTCGATCGGTCTCGGTTCCTCGACTGGAAAAGCCGCCGACGGCAAGTACTCCGGTCACACGCGGAAGAATCGGTATCGAGGCGACGAAGAAGACCAGCCATGCGACGATGATGCGCCAGCGATGGCGATAGGCAAATCGACCGAGTTGAAGGAACATTGAGCCGGGCGACTCCCACCGGCCGGAATACGCACCGGCACCGAAGAAACGTTATCATCGGCAGGGGCTCTATTCCAAGGTTCGTCGATGGCTGATTCGGCACTGACGCAAAGGATGAAGTGACATGACGGCGCAGGAGATTCAACGGAGGGCGCGCGAGCAGTTCGGTGCTGCCGGGGACGCCTATGTCAAAAGCGAAACCCACCGGCTCGGCAAGGATTTAGCGCGATTGGTGGAGGTCGCTGCACCGACGTCGAACATGCGCGTGCTCGACGTGGCTACCGGTGGCGGGCACACGGCGATCGCTCTGGCGCCGCTCGTGCGCGACGTATCGATGCTCGATCTGACTCCGCAGATGCTGGTACACGCGCGTGATTTTGCGCGTGAAAGTGACGTTGAGCCCGTCGGTGTGATCGCCGCGGCCGCCGAGTCGATTCCGTTCGCGAATCAGTCGTTCGATCTCGTCACCTGTCGCATTGCACCGCACCATTTCGCGGACGTGCAGTCCTTTGTCGACGAAGTGGCCCGCGTGCTGGTTCCCGGTGGCCACTTCGTTTTGATCGATAGTCTTTCGCCAGACAACAAGGACTTCGATGTGTTCATCAACAAGGTCGAGAAGTGGCGCGATCCAAGCCACGTGCGCGCTTACTCGATGGAGGAATGGAACGGATTCCTGACCCACGCTGGGTTGACGCTGGAGATGTCCGAAGTCATCGTGAAGCGCCACGAGTTCGCCTCGTGGACCGAGCGGTCACGCATGGCCGAGGGTGAGCCCGCTGCCCTCTCCGACTGGATTATGGCGACCGACGAAGCGTGTCGTGAGCACTTCTCAGTCGAGCAGGAGGACGGTCATGTCGTGTCTTTCAACGACTTCAAGGTGCTCCTGAGAGCGCGGAAATAGTGGGCTGGATAAGCGCCATCAGCCTTCGCCGCGTGCGAAGCGCCGCGCTCGGGCGATACGCTCCGCGATCGGCGGATGGCTGTACATCGTGTATTTCACGAATGCCGATGGTTTCGGGTCGTCCAGGTTCATCTCACCTAACAGACTCATGGCCGACTCGAAGGATTTCGGATCATTGGTCAAGCGCAAGGCGTAGGTGTCCGCGCGTCGCTCGATGATGCGCGACATCAGATTCTGAAGTGGTGCGAGTGCGAATGCCACCACGGCCAGCAGCCAGCTAAGCAGCGGTAGTGCCGAGACGTGCGAGATCGACCGGAGCTCAAACCGATCGCCGAATTGGCTCACGATTCTCTTGGCAACGAGATCGACAGACCAGGAGATCCCGGCCGTAAATACCGTTCCCAGTCCAATCATCCACCACAGGTCGCGATGAGCCTGATGGGCGATCTCGTGAGCCACGACGACTTCGATCTCCTTCGATGAAAATCGATCCAGCATCGTGTCGGCCAACACAATGCGGCGCGTGCGTCCCATCCCTGCGAAGAAGGCATTTGCCTTGTTCGTCTGGCGACTCATGTCCATCTGCATCACCGAGGCGACGTTGATCCCGGACTCCCGCGCCAGGTTCTTCAATCGATCCGCCAGCTCGGTGTCTTTCAGTGGCTCGAACTTGTTGAAGATGGGCATGAGGAGCACCGGCGAGAGCTGCGAGAGTAGCACCGTGAACGGCAGGGCGAGAGATGTGGCGATCGCCCACCAACGTTTCGGCCAGCGTCCGATAATTTCGAGTATCAAATTGGTGCCGAGTGCGGCGAATGGCAGCGATACCGCGAGACCCTTCAACTGCTCAATGAACCACTGAGATCGTGACTGATTGCTCAACCCGTAGCGGTGCTCAAGGACGAACCCGCTGAAATATCCGAGCGGCAGCCCAATCAGCAGTTCTCCGACCGTGACTATGCCCGCGAAGATGCTGCGACGTACCCACTTGTTGGGGCTGAAGCGGTCGACGCGCTCGCTGAGCCGCATTGGCAGCCCGCTGACTGCGAAGATGGCTCCACCGATCATGGAAATCGCCAGCCCGATCAGCATGATCCGCTGTTTGACACGGTTGTATTCTTTGGCACGTGATTGGTCACTCCCGGCGCCGGTTCTGGCGTTCGATGAGACGCTGAACGTGCGAACGAGCGTCAACTTAGTCCGTGCGAAGTTCATGTCTGGTTCCTCATTTTCACGTTCGTATTCACGCTTTGGTGCGTACCGGGCTTTCTCGGCGGGTCCCGTCAAGTCCTCGCAGGGTTCGCGCCATTCCGCTGATCCGACACGACTCTGACAGCGAGTCGTCATCGAATCAAGCTACGCTATGATAGCCCGCGATTGAAGAGCTCGATCCAGTTGAGCTCCAGCAGGCCTTGCGCATCGATTTTGACGGCGCACGCATGACCCTGGAACACGGACCGCCACAACAGTGTTCCCGCGGCTTTTGAAGAGGAGGCGAGATGACCATACAGAACTCACGTCCACGCGCGCGAGACGTCGGACTGAACCTCGGCACGATGCAACCGGGACCACACAACGCGATCACTGACGTCGATGGCGTCCTGGTCGGGCACACGACGTTGACCGAAGGTTCCGGAGCGTTGAGACCGGGACATGGACCGATCCGAACCGGCGTGAGTGTGATTCTGCCGCACGGTGGCAACCTCTTCCGTGAGAAAGTGCCGGCAGCCGTCTTCGTTCTCAACGGATTCGGCAAGTGCTTCGGACAGGAGCAAATTGACGAGCTTGGGGTCATCGAAAGCCCGATCGCCATGACCGGCACCATGAACGTCGGTCGGGTCGTCGATGCGTTAGCTCAATACTCGATCACCATCAATCCCGAGGTCGCCATCACGACATCGACGGTCAATACAGTCGTGACAGAGTGCGCCGACAACTATCTCAACGACATGCAAGGCCGCCACGTCGGGTATGAACACGTTCTCGCCGCGATTCAGTCGGCTCGGTCCGGACCGGTCGCAGAAGGGACGGTCGGCGGGGGCACGGGTATGTCACTGTTTGGCTTCAAAGGGGGTATCGGTACCTCGTCGCGAAAGCTCCCCGACGAGCTTGGTGGTTACACCGTCGGTGCGATCGTGCTCGGCAACTTCGGTCGACGCGATCAACTGACCATCGCCGGGGTGCCGATCGGACGGTTGCTGATTGATTGGAATCCGCCTGAGGTCGTGCCCGAAGCCGGATCGATCATCGTCATTGTCGGGACCGACGCACCCATGCTCGACCGAGCGTTGCGGCGCCTGGCTCGGCGGGCGTCGCTGGGCCTGGCTCGGCTTGGGTCGATCTCGGGAAATGGCAGCGGAGACTACATCATCGCGTTTTCGAACGGCCTTCGTATCCCCCATGAGCCGACGAGCACGACGCTCAGCTTCGAGCACGTGGTTGAGAGTGGGGCGCTGATCGACGCGCTGTTTCAGGCAACCGTCGAATCCACCGAAGAGGCCGTCGTCAACGCTCTCTTCAAGGCGACGACGGTAGTGGGCCGTGACGACCACGTGCGGCACGCGCTGCCGCTTGAGCCGACGCTGGCGGCCTTAAGTGCGGCGGGCGTTCTTAGCCAGGTTTGAACGGTGCGCTGTCAGTTCGCCGCTTCTGGCAGCTGTGCGAGATCTTCGAGCTGGGAATAGATCCAGGCACGGATATTCTCGCGGCGCACGAGCTCACGCAGGTCGCGCGACCAGGCGGCTCTCTTCTCCGGATCCATGGTGATGGCCGTATGGATCGCGGCCGCCGTGCCCTCCACATCAGTCGGCGAAACGGTGATTGAGTACGGGCCAAGCTGTTGGTAGGCACCCGCCGCCTCCGAGAGGATGACCACGCCGTCCTGTTGATTAAGAAGCGCGCCTTCTTTGGCGACCAAATTCATGCCATCAAATATCGCGTTCACCAGTAGCACGTCGTAATGCTTCATGGCCGCCAGCGCCCGCGGGTAGTCGTCACCAATGAAGACCTGAATGGGCTGCCAGGCCACGCCGTCGTTCTCGGCGGCGTTGGCGTACTTGGTGTTGATGCGCCCGACGATCGTGTTGATGTCGTCGAGATAATCGACGTACTCGAGAACCTCGAGACGCGATGGGACCAGGTAGGCCAGGAAGTTCACGCGTCCAATGTAATCCGGGAATTCCTCCAGAAATCGGTCGTAGGACAGAAATCCACGCACGATGTTCTTGCTCGGCTCCGCCCGGTCGACGCGCACGATGGTGTGCTCGTTGAGGAAGTTTTCGAGGTGTTCCTCGTGTTTTAAGGCCTCTTCGCTGGCCGCGACCGCTTCTACCGCGTCGCAGTCGATCGAGATCGGATACGCCGCAACCCGAATGGTGCGTCCCCGGTAATGGATCTGGCGGCCACGATAGTCAAGATCGACACCATCGAGATTCGCTTCGCAGGTGTTCATGAAACTTCGGGCATGTGCGTTGGTTTGGAATCCGACGATGTCGTTGCCGAGTAGACTCGCGCAGATGCTCGAACGCATTTCGCGCGGCAGTAGCTGCCAATAATCCGGATCCGGCCAAGGTATGTGTATGAAATGCTGCATGATGACATTCGGCATCATTTCGCGAATAAGGCCGGGAACCAGATAAAGGTGGTAGTCCTGCAGCATGACCAGTGGACGTGTCTCACTGGCGCGCGCCACCTCGACGATCTCATTCGCGAACTGCCGGTTTACGACCTCGTAGCCATGACGCCATGCATGCCACGTCTCCTCGTTGATGTCAGGCGCGCGTGGCGTGTCCCAGAGATAATGCTGGAGGAACCACAAGAGCGGATTGGAGATCCGATTGTAATAGCCGTCATAGGCTTCAGGATCGGCCAGAACGAAGCGGAGGCTGACATCTGAGTCAGGAGGCGTGATCATGGTCTCGCCGGCCTCTCGAGCGTCCGTCGCCCGCTGCCTGTCGCCGTCAGTCATTGCGCTCGCGACCCAGATCAGTTCGCTGTAGCGACTAATCGCGCCAACGGCCGTGACTACTCCGCCGCTCCCTCGTTTGGTGCTGTAGGAGCCATCTTCTTCGATCTGATATTCGAACGGGCCGCGATTCGACGCAATAATGAGACGCCGTCGTTCGAGGAAATCGCGCGCGCTTCCCGGCAATCCATCGGAAGGCATTCCGCCATCGCCGTTTTTATGCTGTGCTTGCTGAACCACGCTCAACCTCCCTCTCGGCGCGCACTCGCGGATAGAGTTCGATCGGCTTGCACGTTAACAGAGGCGATGAGCGACGACGATGCATCATGCCGAGCGACTCGAGTTCATCGATGCGGACTGCGGACATCTCAGATGTCTTCGGAATCGTACCAATGGTGGTGAATTCCGCGATTAGACGTTCATAGACTTGGGGAGCGAGAACCTTCTGTTTGGATCTATCGAGGCGACTGATCCATATGCGAGCAATTGCATGCTCGCTGCCAGCGGGCACCCCGCCACAGGCCTAGTATGCCATGCCTTGCGCCTCTATGGATAAATTACACATCTCATGCAAGTAGATTGGATATGACGAATGAACCGAGCAGTAGAAGCGACCGCTATGGCTGACTGATTGTCTGCATGCGGGTCATGTTGCCGCCACATGAAGAGTTGCGAAATGCGCCAGTCTATGGTATTCGGTTTTCAATGCTGAGATACAATTTGGTTGCCGATCGAACTCGCCGTGAGACCTTGGGGTTCGGGACACGTTCAAGGAGGACGAGCACGAGGTGAGCACGTCCGAACAACGGATCTGTCCCGATTGCGGAAGCAGTCGCACCGTGTTGGTTCAGCGCGGGCTCGCTGGTCCGACCGACGAGTCGGATCAGTATTTCCGTTGCCTTCAGTGTGGACGTGTGACCTACGAGATCGTCTCCAGGACAGAGCGCGAAATTCGGGCGGCACGCATCACACCCGGTCGCTCCTTGCGCGAGCGTGGCTGCCTTTATACGGTCCGTCGCGTCCTCAAGGTGGGCATGAACGAATACCTCGTCTATTTGCGCCCTGAGCAAGAGCCTGGCCGAGATCGGGAACCCACAGTTACGACCCGCTGAGTACCTTCACGAGTAGACGCGAATCGGCACGAAGCGACGACGGCGACGCACGAAAACAGGCGAGGCAAATGCCCCGCCTGTTCGCTCTTCTCGGATCGGCTTGGTGGTCTGGGCGAATTTCAGAATGATTGAAGCCCGAGCCGTCGTTTGTAGGGGAGCACCTCGTGTGCTCCCGTTACGCCAAAGGCCGCACGACTCCGGGAGCACACGAGGAGTCAGTCTCAGAACTGTGTCCGAAAAGTCCCGAATGGGGAAGAGGCCTCAAAAACACGGGTTTGTGGGTCCAATCTGGCGTTTTGGAGGACAAATCTCCCGCTCAGTGGGGAGAAAATTAGGTAAAGATGAGTTCTGAGACAGACTCCGAGGTGCTCCCCTACAACAGCTGGCTCAACCACAATGAAAACCGCTCTAAGCGGCTTCACAAAAGTCTTGTCCGATCGTGATGTGCGGGAAGGTTTCGGCGGCGAAGGTCGCGCGAACCGCATCACAGAGGGTTTGTGCCGCCGTCGCAAGGCCAGCACGATCGTTCCAATAGCGATGACACGCCAGCTTCTGCTTAATGAAGCGCCAGACGCGCTCGATCAGGTTGAGCTGCGGGCTGTACGTTGGTAACCAGAGCACGCTGATGCGCGCGCGATGCGCGGCGAACCAGGCACGAAGCCGGGCAGTTTTGTGGTAGGTCGCGTTATCGAGGACCAAGACCAAGTGGCCCGCCGGCCAGCGGGCCGCCACCTGATCGAGGAAGGCGATGAATTCGGCCGCGTTCGAGGCGGGTGCCTGCCGGGTCATCAGCATGCCGGAGCGGTACTCCACGGCCCCAAAGAGGCTGATGCGTTCATCGGTCCCGGCCGCCGGGATACTGGTTGGTCGGCCGCGGGGTTGCCAGCAACATACCAGGTTGGGATGGGTGTGAAGGTGGCACTCGTCGAGATACAGGAGACGGAGTCCACTGTGGAGATCAGCCCCTTTTTTTGCAGCACCGCGAGGGTGTTGGCGGCGCTGGCGACGGCCTCAGCGTCCTGCCGATGCCGTAGATCATGACGCGGTCGGCGATAGACGTAACCCATAGCATGCACGGTCCGATTGACCGTGACGGCGGAGACGCTCCACCCGTGCCGGTCCAGCAGATCGGTCAAGTCAGCGATGGCCCACACCGTGACCGGGTAGCCATAGGCCTCGGGGGTCTGAGCCAGCGCCGTGCCCAGCAGTTCGCGCGCCGCTTCGGGAAGCTTGGGCGGGCGGCCGCGACGCGGGCGATCGGCCAGCCCATCCCGACCCTCCGCCGCAAACCGTGCCGCCCAGCGGGTGATGGATCGGGCACTCACGTCGCAGGCCGTCGCCGCCGCTTGCCGGCTCGGCTGGCCCAGCGCGACAATGAGCACATGCGCACGATGCCGAACGCCTGGGTCCGGGTCATGTTTCGTGAGCGCAAGCAAGCGGCTCCGTTGCGCCCGCAGTTCCTCCTCCATAGCACCCCCCCTTCGTTTCGCGCTGAGTGTGCCATGTTGTCAAGACTTTTGTGAAGCCGCTTAGGAGACGGCAGCTTTCTGCAACGCCTCGGGAACCGGCTTTGACCGACGGCTTGGCTTCACGATGCGATCGACCTGATCCGCACTGTCGACCACGTTGAGCCGCTTGAAGATCAAATCGAACTTCTCTTCCAACTCGCCGCTGATTTGCTCACGTGTCGAGGCTGGCATGTCCCATATCTGCTGTTTGAATGGCCCGAAGCCCCGCTTGCGCGTCGTGTAATAGAACTGCGCGTCGGTCATGTCCGGCTTGCGCTCGCTGGCACGATTCTCGGCAAGCCAGGCATAGATCTTGTCGCGCAGATCGGACGGGAACGACTGGCTGTCGTAAATGATGTTCTGAAAGCCGGTCGCCAGGTGGACCTCGCAGGCGTTAGCTTCGGAGAAGCGATTGAACGCGACTTCAGGCAGTGTGGACGCTCCGTGCTGCACCGCTCCGCCGATGTGATAATGCTCACGGGCCGCCTTCGAGAGCTCTCCGAGCGTGTCGAAATCGACGCTGACGTCGGCGATGCTGCCGTCGGGGAGCACCACGCCGCCATGACTTGTGCCAGTCTGGACGCTGATTTTGCTGATGCCGACCACATCACCGCCCATGCCCGCGATCGACCTGTTGTATCCGGTCATGAAGGCTTCGAGGTCCTCGACCGTGCTGTTCTTGCCGCCAACCTCGCCGATCTCACCACCAACCGAGACCATCACGCCGTCTGGCTGATGCTCGCGAATGAACGCGGTCAGCTCGGCGCAGCGCTCGTAGTTCAGCTCTTGCTGCTCTGCCACCGTAGCTCGTGAGAGGTCGACGATGGTCGAGCTGTCGATGTCGATGTTGTAGAACCCAGCGTCCAGTGCCTCGACGATAAGGTCGCGCAGGCCGCTAAGCTCCTTCTCCGCATCTGCTCCGTAATTCTTCGCGTTGATCTGGAAGTGATCGCCCTGGATGAAGAGGGGTCCGCGATGACCCTGCTTTAGGGCCGCGGCCAGGATGACCGTGGCGTACTCCTCCGGCTTCTGGTCGGTGTAGCCCATCTCAGATCGGGCGATCTCGAAGATGAACTGCTTGGCGTTGTTCGACTGAGCAGCGCGAATCACGGCCTGTGCGGTGTCGTAGACCATGCCACGCACGTTGATGGCGGGCGTCGTCTGATTGCGCCACTCGTCCCGCCCACCGGCCATGTAGAAGTCGTGGATCGACGCCGGAAATGTGCCAAGCTCCTGGCCCGCCTGCCAGATGATCCAGCGCGACGCTGCCTTCACGCTATCGTCACCAAACACAGCGCTATAGACCAAGCGGTCGAGCACGTCACCGGTGAACGCCTTCTCATCGGTGATGGCGATCGAACCGTTTCGCAGTTCCGCCGCGGGCTTGAGATGGTCGAGTAGCTCACTGATCGTCGAATAGCTGGTCACTAGTTGGCCTCCCTCGCCTTGGAGCGGTGCAATACGCAAATTGAGTCCCGCGTCTGTTTTCTCTATCTTAGCGCGAACCGCGCCAGACAGGGAATTCGCGGGGCAAACCTTGCAGGAATGAGGCCGTGAAGCGACTACTGAACGGTGATCGTCCCGGACATACCGGCCGCTTTGTGCCCAGGCTGCGAGCAATAGAAGTTGATCGTGCCGGCCGTGGTCGGAGCTGTCAGTGAGAAGGTCGTGCTCTTGCCCGGATCAAGCGGCTTCGATACTTGCTGGCCGTCTAGGTCATCAATGGTGAAGTCGTGCATCACGACGCCGTCATTCACGAGTTTGATGGTCACGGTCTGCCCGGCTTGAACGGTGATGTTGCTCGGCGTGAACTTCATTTCGGTCTCTTTGATGACAATGGATCCGTCGGGCGAACCGTTGTCGCCGCTGTTGCTGCTGCTGATTCCCGCGCAGGCCGCGAGCAGCAAGACCAATATGCTGCTTACAGCCCATACGGCTCCGATGCGTTTGAACATATTCCCCCCTCTGGACCGGCGAAGTTGATCGAACTGGCCCCTGGATTCGAAGATTCGAGACGAAACATGCCGACCCCGTTTGGGTCGCCGAAGCCTGCCGACGAACCGCAAACGGGGCGGATTATAGTCCAGGGCCGCATGACTTCCGAATGATTGCTGCCGAGTTATCGGAAAAGTCCCGACACTCCAGATCCGGTCTCCTTACAGGTAGCGGTCGAACCACTCGGCGGCCCGCTCCAACCGCTCCACGCGGTGATCGGGTCGGCCAGTGCGCGAGAGTCCATGGCTCTCGTTCGGGAATCGGACGTATTCGGTCGTCTTGCCGTGCAGCTTCAACGCGACGAAGAGCTGCTCCGACTGCTCGATCGGGCAGCGGAGGTCATTCTCGCTATGCATGATGAGGACTGGCGCGCTGACGTTCTTGATGTACGTCAGCGGAGAGCGTTCGAGGTAGAACTCGGGTCGTTCGTAGGCGGAGCCTCCGAACTCCCAGCCGGCATACGACCAGACCAGATCACTGGTTCCGAACAGGTTGTGACGATTGACCGTGCTCCGCTGAGTGACCGCCGCCTTGAATCGATCGTTCTGGGTGATGATCCAGTTCGTCATGTAGCCGCCGTACGAGCCGCCGGTTACTCCCATGCGAGACGAGTCGACGTACGGGAACTCGCTCACGTGAGCAACCACGTCCATGATGTCCTCGTAGTCGCAACCGCCCCAATCGCCAGCGGCCGCATTGACGAATTGCTGGCCCGCTCCGGTGCTCCCGCGCGGGTTGCAATAGAGGACCAGGTAACCGCGAGCCGCATAGACCTGAAGCTCGTGATAGAACGTGTTGCCGTACATGGCGTGCGGCCCGCCGTGGATCTCGAGGATGAGCGGATACTTTTTCGACTGATCAAAATCCGGCGGCGGAAGTAGCCAGGTGTCGATTTCGATGCCGTCGACGTTGGTCACCACCATCGATCGAGGCTCGGGGATCTCGACCTCATCGAGAAACTCGTCGTTCGCGTGGCTGATGCGACGTTCGTTGGAGCCGTCGG
Organism: uncultured Chloroflexia bacterium; assembly: GCA_963815715.1. GTDB lineage: Bacteria > Chloroflexota > Chloroflexia > Thermomicrobiales > Thermomicrobiaceae > CALAGB01. Next base: position 68,197 of record CAWFHU010000015.1, read on the forward strand.
CATCACAGACAAAGACCTCGAACGGATGCGTCGCGTCGGAAACCAATAGCGCCAGCGTCCCGTCGTCGGCGCGGCTGAAATTCAGAACTTCGCGCATGCCATGCACGACGCAGGTAGACGGGCCATCGAGCTGGAAGCGACCGACCGGCACGTTGCCGCGGTCGGCGTAGTTGGCGATAGATCGCCTGACCGTCTTCCGCCCAGATCGGGAACTGTGCCGGAGCCACATAATGTGCGTCGCTGATGGCCGTGCCGGAGACGTCCCGATCGATGCGCTGCAGCGACGTTGTGTGGCGTCGCCGTCCGGTAAGGACTTGACCCACAGTCCGCTGATCGTGTTCGGACCGTATTGCTCGCTCAAGGGGAATCCGACGTAGGCAATCTTGCCGCCGTCGGGCGAGAAGGCAGGCGTACCGTATTGCCCGTCCTCAGCGGTGACTTGACTGGACGGACCGATCGGTTACGTTCACCATCCAGATATCGGACTTGCGATTGAATTCGCGGTCGTCGGTCCGATTGGACGAAAACGCGATCCGCGTCCCGTCCGGCGACCATGAGGGGTGGGTGTCATCCCAATCGCCCTCGGTAAGCGGGGTGATCTCGCCACCATCCACGCTGACCAGAAAGATGTGTCGCTTGAGATCGCCGAGAAAACCTTCTCCGTCCAGACGGAAACGTAGCGTGCGGATGACCTTGACGTCGCTCTTCTCTTCGTCCTTCTTGCGATCTTCCGCGGTCATCTCGGACAGCCGAATCATGCCTTCCGGCGCGACTTTGCTCGTCACCGCGATGGTCGAGCCATCCGGCGACCAGACAGGCTCCGCGACTCCGTTCTTGAGATCGGTCAATCGCTGCGCCTCGCCGCCGTTGACCGGCATCAGATAGAGCTGCGTCTTCTCGGAGCGATCCGAGAGAAAGGCCAGCGTCGCACCGTCGGGCGACCACCGCGGCGAAGAGTCTTTGGCGTTGCTGTGCGTGAACTTGCGGCTCCAGGAGCCGTCGGTCGAGGCGAGCCAGATCGACGAGTGGTAGGTCTTGCCTGGAATATCGGCCTCCGTCACCACGTAGGCAACGGTCTCTCCATTCGGAGATATCTGCGGATCCCCAACGTATTTGATCTTGCCGAGATCGTTGATCTCGATGGGTCGCGGCATGTCAATCCCCTTCTCGACGGCGCCTCAGCGCGTCTTCTCGAGCGACGTTTGCGAATAGAGCGTCCAAATCGTCGCGGCATATTTGATGCCGTTCAGGTAGTGACCCAAAGTCATGAATTCATTGGACGCATGCCCGTGCCAGTCAGGTGGCCCGACTGCCGTGCCAGCGCCGGGAATGCCGAGCTTGCCAGCTAGCCAGACGCCCTGACGGCCGGAAGCGTCCCCGGTTGGACGGACGGTGGGCTCACGCTGGTAGACCTGACGTGCCGCTTCGGCCACGATCTTGGCGAAGGGTGAGTCGGCGTTCGTGCGTGACGGCTCGATGCCGCTCTCGCTGCTGATCTCGATGTCGTTGAAGCCGTGCGAATCGAGGTGCTTGCGAACCTTCGCGTAGATATCTTCAGGATTCTGGTCGGCGACCAAGCGGAAATCGACGTTGACTGCCGCGGTTGACGGCAGCAGCGTCTTATTGCCTTCTCCGACATATCCCGACGCAAACCCAGCGATGTTGCAGGTCGGCGTGAAGAGGAGCTGCTGCAGCGCGTCGACGCCGGTCACACCGCCCAGGAACTCGTCGACGCCCAAGTCTCGCTGCTGAGCAGTATCGTTCCAACCAGCGTCCTCCAGGAGTTTGCGTTCCAGCGTGCTCGGTGGGCGGATGTCGTCGTAGAAGCCGTCGATGAGAATTCGTCCATCCGGGCCTTTCATCGACGCCAGTGCCCAGACCAGCTTCCAGGCTGGGTTTGGCACCAAGCGTGCACGCGCCGAGTGGAGATCTTTCGTCCCACCCTTGGCGCGCATCTGAATGAAGAGGAGTCCGCTGCTGCCAAGATTGATGCGCGGGACGTCTCCTGCGTCGAATCCACCGTCGAACGAGAGGGCCGCGTCTGCCTTGAGCATATCGAGGTGCGCATTAACGAAGCCCGGCAGACTTGGACTGCCCGACTCTTCCTCGCCGTCGAAGACGAACTTGACGTTGATGGGCATTCCCGTCGTTGCGCGCAGGGCCTCGACCGCTTTGAGGTGCGACATCAAATTGCCCTTAGCGTCGGTCGCGCCGCGTCCAATGATGCGGTCGCCGACGATGCGGGCGTCAAAGGGCGGCGACTCCCAATCCGACTCGGGGGCGGGCTGCACGTCGTAGTGGTTGTAGATGACGAGCGTGTGGGCGTCCGGACCGGCTTCGTTGATCTCACCATAGACGACTGGTAGACCGTCCGTGTCGACGGCGCGTGCGTCGATCCCCAGCTCCCCCATCATCTCGACCAGCAGCGCCGCGCATTCACGCACGCCGATGTTGGCGGATGAGATCGACGGCTGGCGAATGACCCGCTGGAGATCGGCGATCATGGAGTCGGAATGTTCGTCGACATACTGGTAGACCTGCTTCAAATCTGGCACCTGCATTCCCTCCCTGTGCGTTTGCGATTGACCGGCCCCCGACCGATGCGATCGATCAGAGGCGACAGAATCCGACCTACCTCCCAACCATCTGCTTCACCGTGACGAATGAGTATCCGGCGTCTCTGAGCTGCGTGATGATGCGCGGCAGCGCCGCGGTGTCTTCTGAATTTGCCCCCATGTTCATGACGACGATCGCACCGGGCGAAACACCATCAACGGTTCGCTTGACAATGTCGTCGGCGGTCATCCCGCTCCAACCGAGGGTGTCGATCGACCAGGTCACGTTGACCGAATATCCCGCGTCCGCGATGTCCTGCAAGACCGATCCATCGACGTCGCCGTATGGCGCGCGGAAGTACGGCTTCACGTCGTAGTTCGCTTCGTTCAGGACGATGTCTCGCATCTTTTGTAGCTCTTCATCACGTTGTTGCGTCGTCAACGCCTTGTCACCGGTTGAGAACCCCGTAAAGGACTTGTGGTCGTAGGTCTCGTTGATGATCTGATGTCCCTCGCTGACCATGCGTTTGACGAGGTCCGGATTCTGCTGGGCCCAAACACCGGTGAGTCCGAACGACGCCTTGATCCCGTTCTGTTTCAACAGGTCGAGAATCTGTGCGGCGAAACCGGTATCGATGTTCGCGTCAAAGGTCAACGCTACGATCTTCTGGGTCGTGTCGGCCTGCGTAACGGTGATGGCCGGCGCCGATGGGATCGGCGTTGGGCTCGCTTGCACCGTCGGTGTCGGGGATGGCGTTGGAGTTGGTGTGGCCGTTGGTTCCGGTGTCGGAGACGGCGTGGGAGAAGGAGTCGGCGAAGGAGTTGGGCTTGGAGTTGGGGACGGCGTGGCGACCTCCTGCGAGATCTGCTCAAGCGTTGGTGTGGGTGAGATGGCGGGAGTGTTGGAACTTCCTGGATCGGACGGGCCGCGACACGCCGCTGCCAGGATCATGATGAGCAGGACCGAGACGATTCGCCCCTGGCGAGACACAGTTGAGACCCTCCTTGCCCATCCGGGGCGAGCCGCAGCCGCGCCCGTGGGTCATCTAGTTCGGGTGCTCAGGATAGACGACGACGTGTCGCGGAAACAAGTCACCCGCCTCGGATCCGAGGCGGGTGTGAAGGTTTCATCCGTGAGTATTGGTTACCAGATGCCCAATTCGTCGCGGGCTTCCTCACTCATCATGTCGGGTGTCCACGGCGGACTCCAGACGATGTTGACGCCGACCTCGCCAATGTCGGGAAGGCCGCCAAGCGCTCCGTTGACTTCTTGCATAATGATCGGACCGAGCGGGCAGCCCATCGACGTCAGCGTCATCGTTACGATGACGCCGGTCTTGTCGGACTGATCTTCGAGATCGACATCGTAAATAAGCCCGAGATCGACCACGTTGATGCCGATCTCCGGGTCATACACGGTCTTGAGGTTCTCTCGTACATCCTCAGCGGTGAATTTAGCCAAATTGCCCTCCAGTCTCCCCTGGCAGCGTGGCAGCCAAGGCGGTCGTCACTCCTGATGCGGCCAGTCGGTCAAGCCGTAGGCTCCCGATTTCAGCACCTTCAGCCCGAGCAGCGCGCATTTTACGCGCGCTGGACTGATGTCGATTCCGAGCTCGTCGAGCATATCCTGCGCCGAAATCTCCTTCACTTCGTCAAGTTCGTGCCCCTTGACCATCTCGGTCAGGATCGAGGCGGCCGCTTGACTGATGGCGCAGCCTCGACCTGAGAACTTGATGTCGGAGATCACTCCGTCAGCGACCTTCACGTCGATCCGGACTCGGTCGCCACAGAGCGGATTGCTGTCTTCGTACGTAATGTCCGGATCCTCGATCTCGCCGAAATTATGTGGGTGGCGAGAGTGGTCGAGGATTTGCTCGCGATACAGGTCAGCCACGGGTCACGCTCCAAGGCCAAAGATCTTGCGCACGCTCATTATGCCGTCTACGAGGTGGTCGACATCCCTTTCGTCATTGTAGAGGTAGACGCTGGCTCTCGTCGTGGCCATGACGCCCAGTCGATTCATCAACGGCTGTGTACAGTGATGACCGGCTCGAACGGCGATTCCTTCGCCGTCAAGGATGCTGGCCACGTCGTGAGGGTGGACGTCGCCGACGGCGAAGCTGACCACGCCTGCACGGTCGTGTCCCTCAGGGCCAAAGAGTCGCACGTCCGGAACCTCGCGCAACGTCGCCAGAGCGTAGCGCACGATATCCTTTTCATGCTGGCGCGTCTCGGCAAGGCCCACGCCGTTGAGATAATCAATCGCCGCACCCAATCCGACGGCGTCCGCGACGCTCGGGGTTCCGGCTTCGAACTTCTCAGGAAGATCGGCGTAGGTGGAATGGTCGAGCTCGACGGTGCGGATCATGTCGCCGCCGCCCATATAGGGGGGCATGGCCTCGAGCAGCTCACGGCGGCCGTAGAGGACGCCGATCCCCATCGGACCCAGCATCTTGTGTCCGGAGAAGGCCAGGAAGTCAGCGCCGATGGCCCGCACGTCGACCGGCATATGTGGCACGCTCTGCGCTCCGTCGATCAGTACCAGCGCTCCGGCTGCGTGAGCCTTGTCCGCGATCTCGCTCACTGGGTTGATCGTCCCCAACGAATTGGAGACCTGCGTGATTGCGACCATCTTGACCCGGCCAGACACGAGATATTCATCCAGCTGATCGAGCTTCAGGCGTCCGTCGTCATCGATATCGATAAACCGCAGCCTGGCGCCCCGTTCGGCGGCGACGATCTGCCACGGGACGAGGTTGCTGTGGTGCTCGAGGATCGACAGGACGATCTCGTCGCCTTCAGTCAGATTGCTGCGTCCCCACGAACTTGCTACCAGGTTGATGCCCTCGGTTGTATTGCGCACGAAGATGCACTCGCGTGGGGACGCGGCGTTGATCAGCCTAGCGACTTTCGCGCGCGCGTCGTCGTAGGCCTGCGTCGAGCGCTCGCTCAGCTCGTAGACACCCCGGTGGATGTTGGCATTGGTCGTCCGGTAGTAGTCGGACAACGCGTCGATCACTTGTACCGGTTTCTGCGAGCTGGCAGCGCTGTCCAGATAGACGAGGGGCTTGCCGCGAGCCAGTTGTTTCAGAATCGGGAAGTCGGCTCGCAGGCGCTCGACGTCGAGCTTGCCCGCTGGGATTTTGGGAGAGGTTGTCATAGTCCGATCTTTCGAGCGATTGCCGCCCGAACTTCCTCCTGAACTTCAGCAACCGGAACGCGCTCGATGACCTCGTCGAAGAAGCCGTCGACGATTAGCTTGACCGCCTCGGTCCGATTGATGCCACGACTCATCAGGTAGAAGATGTACTCCTCCTCCACCTGACCAATCGTCGCACCGTGCGTGCAACGCACGTCGTTTGCACCGATCTCCAGGTTCGGGATAGTATCCGCCCGGGCGGTACGGCTCAGCACCAGGTTGCGATTCGCCTGATAGGCGTCGGTCCGTTGCGCGTTCGGGAAGACCTTGATCAATCCAGAGTAGACGGTGCGCGCGCGATCCTTCAGCGCTCCCTTGAAGAGAAGGTCGCTGGTGGCGTAGGGCGAGACGTGCATCTGACGCGTCTGGTGGTCGATGTGCTGGTTCTCGTCCGCGAAAAAGAGCCCAAGCATCTCGGCCGCACCACCGGGACCAATCAAGTTGTCGGAGATGAGCGACTTACTGAGGCGCGAACCCAACGCCACATTGAGTGAGTTGACTTGGGCGTCCTGCTCGATCATGGCGCGCTGCGTGGTGAAGTTCCAGACGTTGCGGCCCCAGTTCTGGAACTGAACGTACCGCACCTGAGAAGCTTCGGCCGCGAAAATCTCCACCACGCCCGAGGCGATGATCGGCTCATCGGTGGTGGGGCAGGACCAGGAATCGACCACCACCACGGACGCACCCTCTTCAACCACGATCAACGTGTGCGGGAAGATGGCGCTGCCCGGCGTGCGTGCGTAGATATGGGTGCGCAGCGGAATTTCCGACTTGACGTTCTTGGGGACGTAGACGAAGGTTCCGCCACTCCAGAACGCGCCGTTGAGGGCTGCGAACTTGTTGTCATTGGCGGGTACGCACTCCGTCATGAAGTACTTCTTGATCAGGTCAGGGTGCTGCTCGATTGCCGTTGCCAGATCGCTGAAGATCACCCCTTGCGCGGCGAGCTCCTGACTCATCTCAGAGTAGACGGTTCCGGCGTCGGTCTGCACGTTGATGCCGGATCGAAGCTCCGGATCGCCCAGAGTGGAGGCAATATCGGCCGGAAGGTCTGCCAGGCTCGTCACCTTGCCATCCAGCCCCGCGAACGGCGCCACGTCGTTGATCGGAAGGCGTCGGATGTCGGTACGGCGCCACTCCTCGTCGGTGCGGGTTGGCATGGGAAGCGACTCATAGGCCGACCACGCTTCCAGCCGCTTCTCACGTACCCAGTCAGGCTCCTGTCGCTGACGCGATAGATCCTCGACCGACTCCCGTGAAAACCCTTTCGTCACTTCCTTAACGGATGCTTCCATGCTCTCCCTCACGCTGAAGGGCGGGTGCTGGCGTTGCTGGTCAACGGCCTAGGACGCCCCGCCCCTCGTTTCGACGCTCAAATCAATCGCTTAACGCGACGAACTGGCAAGCCACGACGAATTCGCAGCCTGCCTGTGCTGGCCGATTACCCGACCGAGCCCTCCATCTCGAGCTGGATCAGGCGGTTGAGCTCGACCGCGTATTCGAGCGGAAGCTCTTTTGCGATCGGCTCGATGAACCCGCTCACGATCATGCTCATCGCGTCGACCTCGGTGATACCTCGACTCTGGAGATAGAAGAGTTGCTCATCGGCGACTTTGCTTACCGTCGCTTCGTGGCCGACAGAAACGGCCTCTTCTTCGATCTCCATGTAGGGGTAGGTGTCGGTGCGGCTTTGCTCGTCGAGCAGCAGCGCGTCACAGACGACGTTGGCACGGACGTCGTGGGCGCCCTTGTGTACCTTCACCAGGCCACGATAGCTGGAACGCCCGGTCCCCTTGGAGATTGACTTCGAGGTGATTTGAGATGACGTGTTCGGCGCGACGTGGACCATCTTGGCTCCGGCGTCCAAATGCTGACCATCCGACGCCACTGCAACCGACAACACTTCACCGTGTGCGCCCGGCTCCATGAGCCAGACCGCCGGGTACTTCATGGTGACCTTGGATCCGAGATTCCCATCAACCCACTCCATGGTGGCGTTCTTGTAGGCTGCGGCACGCTTGGTCACGAGGTTGTAGACGTTTTTGGACCAGTTCTGAATCGTCGTATAGCGGCAGCGCCCACCCTCTTTGACGACGATCTCCACTACGGCGCTGTGGAGAGAGTTGCTTGAATACGTTGGCGCGGTGCAGCCCTCAACGTAGTGGGCGTAGGCGTCCTTCTCGATGATGATCAAGGTCCGCTCGAACTGCCCCATATTCTCGGCGTTGATACGGAAATACGCCTGGAGCGGAACGTCGACCTTGACCCCCTCGGGGACGTAGACGAACGAGCCGCCGGACCAGACCGCCGAGTTGAGCGCAGCGAACTTGTTGTCGTTCGGCGGAATGATGGTGCCGAAATACTGCTTGACGATGTCGGGATACTCGATGAGCGCCTGATCCATGCTCAGGAAGATGACTCCGAGCTTTTCGAGATCAGCACGAAGCGAGTGGTAGACGACTTCGGACTCGTATTGAGCTCCGACGCCAGCCAGGAACTTACGCTCCGCATCCGGAATCCCAAGCTTGTCGAACGTATTCTTGATGTACTCGGGAACGTCGTCCCAGCTTTTTTCGTTCTGGGTTGAGGCCCTGACGAAATAGAAGATGTCGTTGAAGTCGATATCGCTGAGATCCGCGCCCCAATTCGGCATCGCGCGCTTTTGGAAGTAGTCAAGCGCCTTCAGCCGGAAGTCGCGCATCCAGTCTGGCTCGCCCTTCATGAGCGAGATCTCTTCTACGATCTCCCGGTTGAGCCCCTTCTTCGACTTGAAGATGTAATCTTCGGGGTCGGCGAACCCATACTTATACTCTTCGACTCCGATTTCTGGCTTCGTTACCATGCGTATGCTCCTTCAAGAGAAAACCAGCGCCTAAGCGTTGACGGCTTCCTCTGATTCGGTCTTTAGCCAGTCGTAGCCCTTTTCCTCGAGTTCAAGGGCCAGGTCCGCGCCGCCCGATTCCACTACGCGGCCGTTCATCATCACGTGGACGAAGTGCGGCTTGATGTAGTTCAGCAGGCGCTGGTAGTGCGTGATCACCAGCATCGACATGTTTTCGTTGAAGATCGAGTTGACGCCGTCCGAGACGATGCGGAGCGCGTCGATATCGAGGCCCGAGTCGGTCTCGTCGAGGATCGCCAGATCGGGCTCGAGGAGCGCCATCTGCAAGATCTCGGCGCGCTTCTTCTCACCGCCGGAGAACCCTTCATTCAGATAGCGCGTGGCGAACGTCTCCGGCATCTTGAGCATCGCCATCTTCTCGCGCATCAGGCGTCGGAACTCGCGCGGAGACAAAGCAGGCTTGCCCTCTTCGTCCACTCCGCGAACCGAGTTGACCGCCAGGCGGAGGAAGTTCGCCATGCTCACGCCAGGGATGACCGTGGGATATTGGAAGGCGAGGAACATGCCGAGCTGCGCGCGCTCGTCGGCGCTCATTTCGAGGACGTTTTCCCCCTTGAAGAGGACGCGTCCCTCTAGGACTTCATAGTTGGGGTGGCCGGCGACGACGTACGCCAGCGTGCTCTTCCCGGAGCCGTTTGGGCCCATCAATGCGTGGATCTCGCCTCGGTTGATCGTCAGATCAACCCCGCGAAGGATCTCGCTTCCCTCGATGCCGGCATGCAAATTCTCAATCTGAAACAGTGGCGTGTTGTCGCTCATAAGCGCGCCCGGTACCTCCACTTCCTGCTTTTCCACTCGAGAGTGATTCGACTAATTATACTCTTAGGTTGAGAAACTCGCTACGTTCATAGACGACGCACGACCGATTCCGCGCGATCGTTAATGCGAACGCGCTCGTTCCTGGGCGTCCGTAGCTTGAGCCAGCTGGCACTTGGGACAGACACCGGAGAAGACGGTTTGGTGCTCCTGAATGGCGTAACCAGTCTGATCGGCAGCTACCTGACGTGCCAATACAGCGATGGGAACGTCCACATCGGTCAATTCGCCACAAATCGTGCAGTGCACATGGTCGTGCCGATCGGTCCGCTTGTCGAACCGGCTTGCCTGGTCACCAAACGGGAATTCCTGGATAAGTCCACGCTCCGCCAGCAAATGCAGCGTGCGGTAGACCGTGCCATAGGCGATCGTCGGATACTTGCGGCGAACACGCTCGAATAGCTCACCCGCGGTCAGATGCTTGTCGGCAATCTGAACTTCGGTGAGGATTGCGGCGCGCTGCGTCGTCATCCGGATCGCGTTTTCGGAGGACAATTGAGAGTCACTCCTAGCTGAGAATGATTCCTGACTCTAACCGTGTTATACCTTACTATGGAGGTCGGGTTTCGTCAACGAATCTCAAGGTGAATATCTCGACGTTCTGAAACCCCATCTTTCGATCTGGCGTGGAATATGAATCGCTCGCTTCGTGGTTAGGCAATTGCGGCCCCATTTGAGTCGCACACGTCGCTCCGAAACGAGGGCAAAAGCACGTTGGCAGCGCTGGCAATGGAAGGGAGAACAGCCTTGACCGATCGAACCATGACGCAGAATGCACCGGTCTCCGACCGTGGCTTCGTCAATCCGGACCTGCTCGTTTCGACCGCCTGGGTGGCGGATCACCTGGACGAAGGTTGGATCCGCATCGTCGAGTCGGACGAGGACGTCCTGCTGTATGACATCGGCCACGTACCGGGGGCGGTGAAGATCGATTGGCATGAGGACCTGCAGGATCCCACCGTCCGCGATTTCATCGATTCTGAAAAGTTCGCATCCTTGATGGAGCGCTTCGGTATCGACAACGACACCACCATCGTCTTCTACGGCGATAAGAACAACTGGTGGGCCGCCTACGCGTACTGGTTCTTCGCCTATATGGGCCATACGAACATGCGCATCATGGATGGCGGTCGCAAGAAGTGGGAAGCCGAAGGTCGACCGCTAACGCGCGAAGTGCCCAAGTATCCGCACACCAGCTATGACGCGCGGCCAATGCGCCCTGAGCTGCGGGCTTTCCGTTCTGACGTGCTGGATCATATTGGTTACAAGGGTCGCCAGAAGGTCGGCGAAGGGAAGCCGCTGGTCGACGTGCGCTCTCCCGGCGAATACAGCGGCGAGCTGCTGCACATGGCGGATTACCCGCAAGAGGGCGCGCTCCGCGGCGGTCACATCCCGGGCGCCAAGAGCATCCCGTGGGGCAAAGCCGTGAATGACGATGGCACCTTCAAATCGGGCGATGAGCTCCGCGAACTCTATGGAAGTCAGGGAATCACCGGCGACAAGGATATCGTGACGTATTGCCGCATCGGCGAGCGTTCGGCGCACACCTGGTTCGTGCTACATGAGCTGCTTGGATATCCGTCCGTGCGCAACTACGACGGCTCCTGGACTGAGTGGGGCAACGTCATCGGCGTTCCGATCGAGCGCTAACCTTGCGTCTCGTTCGATGCCAGGTATACGGATTTCCGCACCAAGTTTGACCCAGGAGGATTGATGGATCGACAGGAGCAGATCGAGATTCTGCTCGACCACTACGAGCACCCGCGCCGACGGCACGCGTTGTCGGAGGCGGACGTCGTTATGCCTGGCGGCAATCCCGGCTGTGGCGACGTGATCACGATTTACCTCGACGTCGGGGACGACGAGAAGAGCGTCAAGGACGTCTCGTTCGAGGGAGAGGGCTGCACCATCAGTCAGGCGGCAGCATCGATCCTGATGGAGCTGATGGAAGACGAGAAGTGGGATCTCGACGACATTGTCGAGTCGGACTACAACACCATGATCGAAGTCCTCGGCAAGGAAGCGGTCCAGATGCGACCTCGTTGCGCCACGCTGGCACTCGGCACGCTCAAAGCGGCCGTCAAGAAATACCGACGTGACAAGATGCGGGAAGCCGCTGGACTGAATGACGAGGCTGATCTGGACGACGAAGCCGAGAAGTTCGGCATCGTCACCGGCGAGGCGGCCCTCGAGCGCACCGAGGAGTAGTCAGCTCGCTCATTTCACCAATTGCGACATGAACATGCCGGTCCACGGGGACCGGCATTTCTCTATGAGATCGAGTGAGCTTGGTCCCAAAATGAAGATCGCGTTCGTCGTTGATGGCACATACATGCGACCGTACGCGGGCGGAGATTTCGTACTATAATTCTCGCCAACTCACACCAGCTGGCGTCACCGCGAAATGGGAGGCGCTGTTCTTTCCGTCAGGGAAGCAGAGAGGGATAGCGCGTGCGTTCCGACATCATCAAGAAGGGGTTCGAGCGGGCTCCGCATCGCAGCTTGCTGCGTGCCACTGGGGTGGTCCGTTCGGAAGAGGATTTTCGCAAGCCCTTCATCGCGGTGGTGAACTCGTACGTCGATATTATTCCGGGACACGTGCATCTCCAGCGCTTCGGCAAGGTCGTCAAAGAAGCGGTGCGCGAGGCGGGCGGCGTGCCGTTCGAGTTCAACACCATCGGCGTCGACGACGGCATCGCCATGGGCCACATCGGCATGAAGTTCTCGTTGCCGAGTCGCGAGATCATCGCCGATTCGGTCGAAACAGTGATCCGCGCGCATCAGTTTGACGGCATGGTCTGCATTCCTAACTGCGACAAGATCGTCCCCGGCATGTTGATGGCGGCCATGCGACTCGATATCCCAACCATATTCATCAGTGGCGGGCCGATGGCTGCGGGTACCATGCCCGACGGACAGAAGGTCGATCTGATCTCGGTCTTCGAAGGCGTCGGCGCCTATCAGGCTGGCAAGATCGACGAGAAGCGACTACAGATGCTGGAGCAGTATGGTTGTCCGTCTTGTGGTTCCTGCTCGGGTATGTTCACCGCGAACTCAATGAATTGCCTGATGGAGGCGTTAGGCCTGGCATTGCCAGGCAACGGGACCATTTTGGCCGATACGGAAGAGCGCAGCGAGCTTGCATGTCAGGCAGCCGCACAGCTGCTCAAGCTGGTCGAAGCGGATCTCACGCCTCGTAAGATCGTCACCCACGCCGCCATGGACAATGCCTATGCCCTCGACATGGCTATGGGCGGATCGACCAATACCGTGCTCCATGGCCTGGCGCTGGCAATCGAAGGCGGGATCGACTATCCACTCGAGCGCATCAACGAGGTTGCCTCACGCGTGCCGCACATCTGCAAGGTCAGCCCGTCGTCCCACTGGCACATCGAGGACGTTCATCGCGCTGGTGGCATCAGCGCCATTCTCAAAGAGATTTCGCGCAAGCCCGGCGTGCTCGATCTCGAGCAGATGACGGTCACGATGAAGACGCTGGGCGAAAACATTGACGGTGCCGAGATCAAGGATTCGGAGGTCATCCGGCCACTTGAGAAGGCATACAGCGAGCGGGGCGGACTGGCCATTCTGACCGGTAATCTGGCGCCAGATGGCGGCGTGATCAAGACCGCTGGTGTCGAGCCGGAGATGCTGGTGCACCGTGGGCCCGCGCGTGTCTTCGACTCCATGGAAGCGGCATCAAGCGCGATTCTTTCGAAGCAGATCAATCCGGGCGACGTGATCGTCATCCGCTATGAAGGCCCCAAGGGCGGGCCGGGCATGCAGGAGATGCTTGCTCCGACCGCAAACCTCATGGGGATGGGACTCGGCAACAGCGTGGCGCTGATCACCGACGGACGTTTCTCCGGCGGAACGCGCGGCGCGTGCATCGGGCACGTTTCGCCCGAAGCCGCGGCGGGCGGACCAATCGCGTTGCTGCGCGAGGGTGACATCATCTCGATCGATATCCCCAACAATCGACTGGATGTCGAACTCGACGAGCTTGACATGAGCGTGCGACGCCGCACGTTGAAACCTTTCCAGCAGACGATCGATAGCAAATACCTGCGTCGCTATGCGCATCTGGTGACGTCGGCCAACACTGGCGCGGTCCTGCGCGACCCTGAGGAGGCATCAGTCGAATCTGCAATGCCGGTGGCGGACGACTGACGAGTGACGCCGGGAATCTGGGTGTAGGGCCGAACGTCGCGCGATTACGGCGAACTGCCCGCAGGGTAATCGATCGAATTGGCTATGTGGTCGAGCCGGTTTTCGACGAAGAGTTGAGATGTCGACACCGGCGCGAGTGCGACGAATCTGGTGGCAGCTCTGCGTACATTGCGGCGTGGCAACATGCGACGCGGGGCTGAGCAACAAAGTTGGGGCAAGAGTGGGGACATGACACGATATCTTTGCGTTCACGGCCACTTTTATCAGCCACCACGGGAAGATCCCGAGACGGGAATGGTGCCGCTGGAGCGTGGCGCGCAGCCGTTTCACGACTTCAACGAAAAGATCCTCTCGGAGTGCTATCAGCCAAACGCGGAGCTGGGCAATTTCGATCACATGAGCTTCGACCTCGGTCCGACCCTCGCCCTATGGATGCAGCGTCACCATCCGACCGTGCTCGAAAGGATCGCTCTGGCCGATCGAACCGCGGTGCTCGACACAGGCTTCGGAAATGCTATCGCCCAGAGCTTTCACCACACGATCTTGCCATTTGCGTCAGAGCGTGACCGTCGAACCGAGCTGCGCTGGGGCACGCGCTGGTTCGAGCACGTCTTCGGTCGTCGACCACGCGGAATCTGGCTGCCTGAGACGGCGGTCGATATCCCCACGCTTGAGTCATGCGTCTTCTGAGGGCCTGACGTTTACCATCTTCAGTCCGGACCAGGCCGATGAGCGCATCGATACGCGCCGTCCATATCAGGTCGATCTGCCGTCTGGTGCGAGCATCGACGTCTTGTTCTACGAAGGACCGCTTTCGGGCACGGTCTCGTTCAATCCGCATGACACCGACTCCGCCGACGAATTCGTGGATCGTTTCGTCATGCCGCGCTTCAACGCCGTTCCTGAGGGATCAGCGCTCAACCCAGCTGTCGTGATCGCCAGCGACGGAGAAGTTTATGGCCATCACCACCGCTTCAAGGATCACTTCCTGCAGGACTTGCTTTCCGTCCGGGCACCGTCGCGCGACGTCGAGGTCGTCTCGCTCGAGCGCTATCTTGCTCTCGAGCCCTCACGTGTATCAGTACGGATCAAAGAGCGGTCTTCCTGGGGGTGCGGCCACCAACTACTTCGCTGGAATGGTGACTGCGCTTGCACGGCCGGGGATGGAGACTGGAAGCGTGGACTACGAGAGTCGTTCGACCGCCTGGCGGGCCGCGTCGATATGGTGACCGAGGACGTAGCGACCAGCCTCCACGTCGATCCGTGGACGTTGCGGGACGAGTATGTCGACGTCGTGATCGGCGTTCAGTCGCTCGCTGAATGGTCGACGGAACGCGGATTTGCTCCAGAAACTGAAGAGGCGGCCACGCTCGCTACCTTGATGGAAGCGCAGCGCTTCCGGCTGGCGATGTATGCGAGTTGCGCGTTCTATTGGGACGATCTGACACGCCTCGAGGCTGGCTACGGCGTGCGCTCAGCGCTCTACGCGGCCAAGCTCCTCGATCGGCGGTTCGGCACCGATCTTCGTCATGGATTCGAGCGGGACCTCGAGCGAGTCAACGGCTGGAAGTCGGACAAAGCGCCGCGGATCTGTACGCGCGCAAGAGTGCGTAGCCTAGCTTCAACGTGTCGGCAAGCTGCTCACCTGAATTGACAACATCTATTGGGATTCTAACTACAGCAATCTTCAGAGCGGTCGCCTATGGGCGAGGGCAAGGTCGTGCTTTTGAATCCGAAGGGCGTCATAAATGTCGCCCCTACGACGCGTCTCCGTAGGGGCGACATTTATGACGCCCAATTGTTGGTTCGATGAGCTATCCTACTGCAGGCTCCGCTAACGCCCCTGAATTCGGAATTCACTCCGCACGGCGTTGCTGGCGTAGGTGGGTGATGTAGTCCTTCAGATGACCGCTGAGTTCGACGCCGAAGCCGCTGATGGTCAGCATCGTCACTTTGGCCTTTCCAACGTTCCCCTGAGCCAGAATCTCCGCGTTAACTCTGGGAAGTAAACCTTCGCGACCACCCATGACGAAGATTTGGTTCGGGCGGCCGGTTCGTCCGCTGCGGTAGCCGCGTTCCTTGAAGAAAGCCACGGCGTCATCCAGTGTTTCGCCGACCGGTCGTCGCGAGACGGCCTTGCGCTGGAACGCGGTGCGGCTCATCTCCGCCGTGATGGCCGCCCGCTGCTCCTGCTTCTGTCTCGTCGTTTCGTCAGTGCTCATGGTCGCGAATTCACTATCAAATCTAGTCGACCTTGAAGCTCTGACCGGGGTCGAGGACCTTGACTTTCACACCGGCATGCTCTTCGGCGTCCTGCGCGAATTTGTGCGGATCCTGTTTGAGTGGCGGGAACGTGTTGTAGTGGCAGGGGATCGCGACCTTCGGTTTGAGCAGATTGAGCGAGCGAACGGCATCGTCCGGTCCCATGGTGAAGTGGTCACCGATCGGGAGGATCGCCACGTCGAGCCCTTCCTCGCCGATGAACGCCATGTCGCCGAAGAGGCAGGTGTCGCCCGCGAAGTAGATCGTCTTGCCACCGAACTTGACGATCAGACCTGCCGGGACACCAGGAGCGACCACCTGACCGTCATCAGTCGTGAATGAGGATGTGTGCCACGCAGGCGTGATCTTGGCACTGCCGCCGTCAAACTTCAGCGTGCCGCCGTGATTGCCGTAGTTCGCGTTGAGACCAAGACCTTCGAGATACTCGCCGAGCTCGAACGTGCTGATCACCAGTGCGCCGCTGCGTTTGGCAATACTGACCGTATCGCCCACGTGGTCGTTGTGTGCATGCGTCAAGAGGATTGCGACAGGGTTGAACTCGTCTGCCGATGCTGCCCCGAGTGGGTTTCCGGTGAGAAACGGATCAACCAACACCTCTCGCTCGCCGTCGTTGAGCGCGAATGCCGAGTGACCGAGGTATCGCAGCGTGACCATAGACAACCTCCTGAACGACAATATCTTGGAACTACTTTTCGTACCTGATTCTACAGAGCCAATCACAGCCTTCGGGCACCACCTGCCCACGGTCTGTCATTCAGATCCAACTGGTACGCATCGTGGACGGATGCCATGCACAAAATGCAAACGAATCGAGCGGTTGAATCAGCGAGATCGACGTTTAGGCAGCGCCCCGCGAGTAGACGATGTCACCCTCTCTGAATAGTCAGATCGACCGACACCTTGCCGAGCTCTCGCGGATCAACCTGCCGCAAATCGGTCTCCAGGACGGTCAGGTCAGCCAGCTTACCGGGCTCGATCGTCCCCTTGATGTCTTCCTCGAACGAGGCATAGGCGCCGTTGTAGGTGTAGGCACGGACGGCCTGCTCCAGGGAAACGCGCTCCTCGGGCCAGACCTCGTCACCCTCTTCGCTGCGGCGCGTCACCATCGTCTGAATGCCGATCATGGCGCTGGTCGAGACGACTGGCGCGTCGGTACTGGCGGAAGCGATGATCCCCCGCTGGAAGAAGGTGTTCATGGCGTAGGCGTAACGAATTCGGTCCATTCCGAGGTTCTGCACGTAGGCATTCTTGAACGCGTAGAGGAAGCTCGTGCCAGGAACGGGGATAGCACCAATTCGCTGAATACGGTCGAGCAGGTCGGGACGCAAGATGCTGCTGTGCTCGATGCGATGCCGGCTGTTCGGTCGCGGTGCTTCCTGCAACGCCTCCTCGAACGACTGGATCAACAGTTCGATGGCCGCATCGCCGATGGCGTGCGCGCAACATTGGAAGCCCGCCTTGTGCGCCGCCTTTAGCTTATTCTTCATCACCTGCGGATCTTGCATCCAGAGCCCGAGATTGTCGTCTTCGTCCTCATATGGCTGCGACATCCGTGCCGTACGCCCGCCAATGCTGCCGTCGAGGAAGATCTTGGCCGGACCGATGCGCAGCCGCGCATCGCCGAACCCGGTGCGGATGCCGAGCCTGACTGAGCGGCTCGAGCGTCTCGTCGATCATCATCATCAGATATGTGCGGACTCGTAACTCGCCCGATTGCCGCAGATCTTGATATGCAGTCATCTCCGCGTCACTGCGGATGCCTGCCTCCGCGACGCTGGTGACCCCCATCGAGAGAAACTCATCGCCCGATAGTATCAGCGCCTGCTTGATCTGCTCGGCGGTTGCATCGGCAATCGTTGAGCGGACCAAATGTTGAGCCGCCTCGCGAACGACGCCGGTTGGCTCGCCATGCTCGTCCCGATCGATGGTGCCGCCTTCCGGATCGGGCGTGTCGCGCGTGATGCCCGCAAGAGCCAGGGCTCGACTGTTGACGGCGGCAATATGGCCACAGGCTCGCACGACGATGACTGGATTGTCGGGCGAGACAGCGTCCAGGTCATGTCGGTTAGGATGTCGTTGCTCGGCCAGCCGTGCCTGGTCGTAGCCGCGCGCCATGATCCATTCGCCCGCACGAAGCTCGCGGGCACGTGCAGCGATCCGGCGTGTGATGTCGTCGATCGTGACATTCGGCGGCGAGCTGGCGTTGACCTGCTGCAAGCTGAAGCCGACGTACATTGGGTGGCAGTGGGAATCGTTGAAACCCGGCGTCATGGTACGCCCTGCCAGATCGATCACCTCCGTCGAAGGACCGTTCCAGGCCTTGACGTCCGAGTCGGAACCCACCGCGACGATGCGACCTTCGCGCACGGCGACCGCGGTGGCAGGACGCTGATCCAGTTCCCCGGTCATGACGTGACCGTTGACGAAGAGATAGTTGCCGATCATGTTCCTCCTGCGTTGATGGCGTGTAGATTCGTTGGCGCGCTGATGCTTGTCGCCGATTGTAGATCAGATCCATGACCATACGGTTGCAAAGTCACGGTTCGTCAGTTCGCTATGACTCCGAAATCTGCTGGGCGAGTCGATCGAGCCACCACTGTGCGACGTGGTCGGCCCGCGCGATCCAGACGTCACCCAGGCTCACGACGTAGTCGAGGAACATCGAGAGCGCACGGGACGGTGCCGGTCGACCGGTCACCCACGGGTGAAACGTCAGGCACATCAGCTTGCCTTCAGCCCGCAAAACGTCAATGTCGTCGCGCCACATCTCGAACGCGTGCCGCGGTGGAGCTATAGGGTCTACGAAGTAGCTATAGTCGTCCCAAAGCCGCGACGGGGGAAGCTGGACGATCGGGTTGTGATCCTTGCTCGGAGCCATCAGGAACGGTTCGTCGTTGGAGGCGTAGTCCATGTTCCAGCGAAAGCCGAGCTCCTGCAGCAACGGGACCGTTTGTTCGTTGAAGCGCCAGCCCGGGGTCTTATGGCCGACCGGCCGCTCTCCAGTGATCTGCTCCAGCAGCGTGCGTGTCCGGACTAAATCGTCGCGTTGTTCGGCAGTCGTCATGTCGCTGAAATAGCGATGATCCCAGCCATGCGTCGAAATCTCGTGCCCGGAATCGAACGCCGTTTTGACGATGTCTGGCCGCTCTTCGGCGACTTTGCCAACCCAGCAGAAGGTGGCCGAAACGTCGAAGTCGTCGAGGAGACGCATGATGCGCCATATTCCGGCCGCCTGATCGTATTGGGCGTTTGAGCGCCAGTACCAATCATCCGGACCTCGGTGGTTGACTTCGCCGTATTCTCCGTCGACGTCGAATGACAGAACGACCGCGGCGCGATGCCCGGCGGGCCAAATCTTGGTTGTCGATGTCTGCATGGCCCCTCCTTGCTTGTTCCGTGGTTGATAACTGCGCTGGCCTCAACGGGATGCTGCGATCGCGTCCAACAGGCATTCGACTACAAAGGACGTACCACTTCGGACGACGACCAACCTTCAGTTGTCATCCTGAGCGATGGTTCTCGCTCCCGCACCCAGAGGGTACCCGGAGAGAGTCAGAGAGAGGGTGGCAGCGGAGTCGAAGGATCTCTCCGTTCGCCAGTTGGCACGTTCGTGAATGGCAGAGAGATCCTTCGCCTGCGGGCTCAGGATGACACCAAGAAGCTATGCTGCCCTCTAAGAACGACACCTGTCAAAATCAGCGTGGTCGCCCGCTCCTAAACGGGGTTGGCCGAGATCAGCTCGTCGCAGAACTGTGTGAAATTCGCCAGACCGTTCTGAATCATCTCGCGGCCAAATTGCGGTGAGGCATCACGGGCGTCACCCAGCGCGCCATTGCGGGTCAGCTTGTCAAAGCGATAAGGGATGCTGACGCTGAAGCGCTTGGCTTGCTGATTGAACCCCTTCTGCAGATCGGTGATTTCCCCGGCGGCCAGCGAGTCATGTTTGACGATGTCCGGCACCAGTTCCATGGCGCGGGACGTCTCGACCTCGCAGGCGTGGCCGGTAATTTCCGACTTGACATACTTTTGCGCAATCGAGCGGTCCGAGAAAGAGAAGTAGGAGCAGGCGCCAACGAACGAGACCTGCAGCTCCTCGGCGGCGCGCACCGCAGCGACGTTCATGGCGGGGATATTCCCGCCGTGGCCGTTGACGATCAGGAAGCGTTCGAAGCCGTGATGCTGCAGAGATGCGATCACCTCGACCAGAACCTGAATGAACGTCTCGGTTGAGAGCGTGATGGTGCCAGGGAAGTTCATGTGGTGGAACGAGACGCCCCACGGCATGGCCGGAGCGACCGCGACTCGCGGATGCATCATGGCCGACGCGCGACGACAGAACTCGGCGCAGGATGCGATGTCCATGTTGACTGCCAGATTTGGCCCGTGCTGCTCGTTCGAGCCGACCGGCAGCAGCACCAGTTCAACTTGATCGCGAATATCTCGAATCTCGGGCCACGAGAGATCGGCTAGCAACAGCCCTTGATGCTCTTCAGCCATTGACAGACTCTTTCACTCAGGATCGGCACAACGATTTCGAGGGTGATGGGCGGCGCATTTCGCCGCCCATCGTGTTCAGCGGAGTCGATGCTAGCGGTCTAGACGAACATCGCGGATGGCGTCGGCCAGCCGGTCGATATCTGTTTCATTGTTGTAGAAGCCGGTTGAGACGCGTGCCGCCATCGGGCTGCCAATGTAGCGGATGATGATGCCCCGCTCGGCCAGTTTCTCGGTCAAGGCAGGTGGCTCGTGGCCATCCAGCGTGAAAGTCACAAGTCCCGCCATCTGATCGTGCGGCGTGACCATGGTGACGCCGTCGATCTCGGCCAGCTTGTTCCAGCAATACTGGCCGAGCGTTTTGATTCGCTCGAAAGCCCAGTCCTGACCGGCAGTTTCGCGGATGAACTTCAGACTGGTGACGTTTCCCAAAATCGCCGGTGTGAAACTTCCACCGACCTCGTAGCGGTCCGCACCGTGGCGCGGCGTGAAGTGCCCACCCGAATGCTCCCAAGCTGCCACAGACATGTAGCCGACCGTGGACTGGTTGATCTGCTCAAGCGCCTCGTCCGAGACGTAGGTGGCGCCGGTTCCTTCTGGTCCGCAGAGCCACTTCTGTCCCGGGCCGCCGTAGACGTCGACGCCCATATCAACGACGTCGAGCGGGATCGAGCCAAGCGACTGTGCCGCGTCGGCGACGACGAGCACGTTGTGTCGGTGAGCCATGTCGACGATGTCTTTCAGCGGTAGGACCGTTCCCGTGTTCCAGGTAAGGTGCGAAACCAATAGCATGCGTGTGCGCGGCGAGATCAGGCGTTCGAGCATGCCGACGACGTCGCCCGTGCCGTCGCCCAGCTTCACCGTGCGGACGACCACGCCATAGCGCCGCGCCACGTTGTAGACCGGACCTTGACCACCTGGATGCTCCATGTCGGTGAGAATGATCTCGTCGCCCGGCTTCCAGTTGACGCCGTTCACGCCGATATTCATACCGTCAGTCGTGTGACGTGTCAGCGCCACGTTCTCGGTAGGGCAGCCAAGGAATTTGGCGAACTCGGCACGGGCTTCGGCCTTGATCTCGCCGGAGCGCATGTAGTTCTCCATCGTGATGCGGCCGTTTTCCAACTCACTGCGCAGGAGTTCGGTCAACGCATCAACGGTTGGAGTTGGCAGCGGGCCGAACGTGCCGGTGTTCAAATAGGCGTTCTTCAGCACCGCGGGCATCTGAACGCGGATCATGTCAATCTTGGAATTCGTCTGCGTTGTGGCCAACTCTGCCTCCCCACGATGAAATTCATATGCCGCCACCCACACTAGATGGCGTCGAGCGCACGCTCGAGATCACTGATGATGTCGACTGGATCTTCGATCCCGACCGACAGACGAACTAAGCCCTCGCCTATGCCGACCTGAGCGCGCTGCTCAGGTGTCAACGCCCGGTGCGACGACATCACCGGATACAAGACCAGGGTGTACACATCGCCCAGCGTCGTTGCTGGAGCGATCATCTCTAACGCACGCAAGAATCGGAACACCTTCTCCCGATCCCCGTCTCGAATCTCGAAGGAGATCATCCCGCCGAATAAGCCCGACGGAAACTGCTGTTTCGCGGAGTGATGACTCTCGTGACCCGGCAAGCCTGGGTAGTAGACCCACTCGAGCTTCGGATGGTGAAAGAGCCAGTCGGCGACGATGGCAGCCGAGCGACACTGGCGCTCCATGCGCAACGGCAACGTCTTGATGCCGCGCAGCACGAGCCAGGCATCGAACGGGCTAACCACACCTCCGGTCGACTTGTTTAGGTCGTTCAGCTCGGCGCGGCGTTCGCCCGAAGCCGCGACCACGCCGGAGGTGACGTCTCCATGCCCGCCCAAATACTTCGTTGTACTGTGGACGACATAGTCTGCACCGAGGGTTCCTGGGCGAAGCAGCACCGGTGTTGCAAAGGTATTGTCGACGATCAGCCGCGCGCCGACAGAATGGGCACGTTCGGCGACCGCCGCGATGTCGGTCACGCGCAACAATGGGTTCGAAATCGACTCCGCGATGACGGCACGCACCTCGCCGTGACTCAGGGCCGCTTCCAGCGCCTCGAGGTCGAGGATGTCGACGAATTCGGTCTCGACCCCCAACGTGCGATAGATCGCGTCCAGGAGCTTCACCGAAGCGCCGTACAGGTCGCGCGAGGCGACGATGCGCGTTCCAGATTTTGCGCAGGCCAGCAGCGCCAAATTGACGGCCGCCATTCCTGAGCCGACACCCAGCGCGGCATCCTGTTCTTCGAGCGCGGCGACCGCCGACTCCATTGCTTCGACCGTGGGGTTGCCGTAGCGGCTGTAAACGAAAACGCCTTCCGCGCCGCCAAGAGCCGCGTCCATCTGGTCCAGATCGTCATAGACGAAGCTGGACGACGCATAGATTGGCGTCGCGATCGGCACGAAATCGCGCGGAGCTGGACGCTCACCAGCGTGCACCGCGCGACTGGCAAACTTGAGATTCATCTTGCGGTTATCGGGCATTTCGCGCCAACTCCAGTTCCGTTCTCGATCATCCTGAACGGATCGGGGCACTATAGAAGGGCGAGTCGAGGAATGTCAACGCTGAGAGGGGCTATGACGCGCCACCGAAATCTTGTGGCCACCCTTGGTTGACGATACTCCAGTTCGGCCAGTTGATCTGCGATCCCGCTCTGAGTACTCGGTCCTGATGAACGATAATGCGCCGCGAAGAGCCTGGCATAATGCGGCCATGGAACGAACACCTACCGTCTATCTAATTTGCGGGTTTATCGGTGCCGGTAAAACTACGTTTGCAAAAAAGCTAGAAGAAAAAACTGGTGCAGTAAGAATCGTGAAGGATGAATGGTCCATTCGTTTAATAGGAGACGACCCAACAATTGATGGGTACGCGGAATGGGACCGTAAGATCATCGGATTATCAAGAGATTTTGCATTTTATCTTGCGAAGAAAGGTATTGATGTGATTATGGACGAGGGATTTTGGGAACGAGAAACACGAGATGAAATGAGGAGAAGCGCAGATGCAATTGGTGCTAAAGTGGTGACGTACTATCTTGATACCCCGATAGAAACAATACGAGAGAGAGTTTTGGGAAGAAACAAAAATCTCGCAGGAGATTCGTTTAGGATTAGCAGAGAAATGTTAGATAATTATCTAAGGAATTGGGAACCTCCTACTGAGGACGAAGATTACGTCCTCGCTAGTGAGCTGGATTAGTGTCGGTCTATTCTTCGTGTCTCCTTCCCTAAGACAAGTGTTGTAATGACCAGAGGTAGTAGCGTTTGTGGCCTGCCCCCAGTTGCTGGTCCACTTATTCTGAGAGTCCGGCCATCCTCGGGCTCGATATGATTGCGACTGGTGGCCGGTTCGACCGCGACGGAGTCAACGCCGCGAGCGGTGGTCGGCGCCTGCTGGGTTGGTCGGTTGGGAGTCACTGGTTATCACCTGAGCCTGAGTCTCCTCGCACTCATTGATTTCTCGATAGCATCACGAATGATAGGCAACGTCCGCTCAAATCGGCTGAACCGACGCCTCACACGTTGAGACGCCTTTGCCTCTCGTGTTATTCTTTTGTGAAACGGTTGCCAGGGGTGCGCGTGGCGCTGAGAGTGTGAGCTTGCTCACCAACCCTCCGAACCTGATCTGGTTAATACCAGCGAAGGGACGGCAACAGGGGCAGATTGCCACCATGGTACCGCCGGACCGTAATGGGTCGGCGGCTTTTGTTGTTTTGCCGCCCGATCTCGACACCCGGGAGAGGCAGCGTGCTGGGCAATTCATCCGTTCCAAAGGCTTTGACGATCGCCGGATCTGATTCCGGCGGCGGCGCAGGTATCCAGGCCGATCTGAAGACGTTCGCCGCGCTTGGGGTCTACGGCTCCAGCGTCATCACCGCCATCACGGCACAGAACACGGTCGGCGTTACGGCGGTGCACGAAGTTCCGAGCGACGTCGTGCGGGCGCAGATTGACGCCGTCATGAGCGATATCGGAGCCGATGCGGTCAAGACCGGGATGCTCTTTTCATCCGCGATCATCCATGAGGTAGCCGAGGCGGTCCGTCGATTTCACATCGAGCATCTGGTGGTCGATCCGGTCATGGTCGCCAAGAGTGGCGATCGCCTGCTGCGTGAGGACGCGATCGGTGCAGTCATCGACGATCTGCTGCCGCTGACGTACGTCGTGACGCCCAACATCCCCGAGGCTGAGGTTTTATCGGGTCTCGACATCCAGAGCGAAGAGGGCATGGTCGAAGCCGCTCGAGCGATCCATGCGCGCGGAGCGCACTATGTGGTGGTCAAAGGCGGTCATCTGAGCGGAGACGCGGTCGACGTCGTTTTCGACGGCCGGTCCGTCGAACGACTTAGGTCTACTCGTGTCGACACGCGCCATACGCACGGCACTGGTTGCACGTTTTCAGCGGCGATCGCCGCGAACCTTGCCATGGGTCTTGGTGCTCTCGATGCGATTTCTGAGGCCAAACGCTACCTGCACGGCGCGCTGGTCGACGCCTACCAGATCGGCGCCGGACATTCACCCGTTCATCATTTTTACCGATTGTGGCGCCCGGAGGGCGCGCAAGCGTCGACGGAGGTCGATTGATGCAGACGTACGACAACGGACACGTGGAAGAGCCCCTGCGGATCGCGGGGAAAGAGTTCTCGTCTCGCTTGATTCTGGGCACAGGAAAATACCGTAACTCAGAGGAGATGCTGGCAGCTTTCGAGGCTTCGGGCGCGCAAATGATCACCGTCGCGCTGCGCCGGATCGACTTCGACGATCCCGCCAGTCGCAGTATTCTCGAGGACGTCGACTGGACTAAGTACACGATCTTGCCGAACACCGCTGGCTGTCAGACGGCCGATGAGGCCATTCGCGTGGCGCGTCTGGCCCGCTCGATGGGGCTTTCCGACTGGATAAAGCTGGAAGTGATTCCAGATGCCAAGTACTTGCTGCCGGACCCGATTGGAACGCTCGAGGCGGCCGAGAAGTTGGTGAAAGAGGGCTTCACCGTCCTTCCCTACATCAATGCCGATCCCGTCTTGGCCCGTCGGCTCGAAGAAGTTGGCACCGCGACGGTGATGCCGCTTGCTTCTCCAATCGGATCGGGACAAGGCCTGCCGGACTACCGCCAGATCGAGATCATCATCGAACAGGCGAATGTGCCGGTCGTGGTCGATGCCGGCATTGGCGCGCCATCCGATGCGTCGCTGGCGATGGAACTCGGTGCCGACGCCTGCCTGGTGAATACGGCCATCGCCAAGGCAGCCAGCCCGGCCGCTATGGCGCGAGCTATGCGCCTGGGCGTCGATGCTGGACGGCTCGCTTATCTGGCCGGACGCATTCCCAAGCTGCCGTATGCCTCCGCCAGCAGCCCGGTCGAGGGCGTGGTGCGGTAGGTCACTATGTCGGAGGGGAACTTTAGCGGAGATCGACTGCGCCGGGCGTTGGCGGTCTACGTTCTTACCGATCGCGGACTGTCCCGTGGTCGCTCGGAGCCGGAGGTCGTGCGCGAAGCCATTGCCGGTGGCGCGACCGCGATTCAGCTGCGTTGGAAGACGGGCTCACTGCATGAAGCCATCGCGGTTGGCCGCGAGTTGCGCGCGATGTGTCGCGAAGCGGGCGTGATGTTTGTGGTCAACGACCGGGTCGATCTGGCGCTGGCGCTCGAGGCGGACGCCGTTCATCTGGGTGACGAGGACTTACCGATCGCCGACGCCCGCCGACTCGTCGGTAAGGCGATGGTGATCGGATACTCGCCAGCAACGCTGGTCGACGCGCTACACGCTCCGCGACTCGGAGCGGACTATCTCGGCGTCGGACCGGTCTACGGCACGACGACCAAGTCAGACGCGGGAGTGGCGGTCGGAGTTCGTCGAATCCAGGAAGTCTGCAATGCGGTCTCGATCCCTGTCGTCGGCATCGGTGGGATTGATGCGGACAACGGGGGTGACGTCGTTCGAGCCGGTGCGGCTGGCGTCGCGGTCGTTTCGTCGGTGGTTGCCGCCGAGGATGTTCGGGGCGCCACCATGCGACTTCGGCAGGCGATCGATTCCGCACTGTCACGCTCCAAATGAACGCGCACACCATCCCGCGACTGCATCTGATCAGCGATAGCCGCCTGTGCGATCTACCACGCTTCATGGAGATAGCCTGTCTGGCTGTGGAATCGGGCGTGGATGCCGTACATCTGCGCGAGAAGGCGTCGCCAGCAAGCGAGTTGCTGGTGGCTGTTCGCGAGATTCTCCAGCGAGTGGGTGATCGAGCAGCCGTCATCGTGAACGATCGCGTGGACGTGGCGCAGGTCTCTGGCGCAGCCGGTGTCGAGCTAGGCGAGATGAGTCTGCCCGTTTCAGACGTGAGGCGGATCGTCGGCGCGGACGTACTCATCGGTCGATCGGTCCATGACGTCGCTGGAGCGAGACTTGCCGCACGAGACGGCGCGGACTTCGTGATCGCCGGGCACGTCTATGAAACGGCCAGCAAGCTGGGACAATCTCCAAGAGGACTCGAGTTCATCGCGGAGATCGTGGCGAACTGTGCGATTCCGGTCATCGCGATCGGTGGCATCTCGCCACAGCGCGTTCCCGACGTCCTGCGCGCCGGTGCTCACGGTGTGGCGGTCGTGTCGGGAATACTGGCCTGTCCAGATCCGAGCGCCGCGGCACGAGCATATGCGGACGCCTTGCGAGGAGGTTGAGATGAACGTCACAATCAATGGGAAAGCGACGGAGCTGAGCGACATCAAATCGATCGCTGACTTGATCCGCGAACGCGGACTCAAAACGTCGCTGGTGGCGGTGGAGCAGAACGGCAATATCGTGCCGCGCTCGGAATTTGAATCGAAAGCGGTCGAGGACGGAGATGAACTGGAGATCGTCCATTTCGTTGGTGGTGGCTAGGTCACTTCGTGGGCTCGTCGTCGAATTCCGGCTCCCAAACGTGCTTGGAAAGGTCGACTTGGTACTCGTCGACGAACGTGATGCCTTCCTCTTCCAGAAGCGCCTTCATGACGTCAGGATGTCCCCAACTCCATCCACCCGTCAGTTCTCCGATCCGATTGACCACACGATGCGCTATCTCTGACACGTCGTCGGGGCTGTTGTGCATAGCCCAGCCCACCATCCTTGCGGAGCGCGGCGCACCGACAGCGTGAGCGATGCGGCCATAGGTCGTCACCCGGCCATATGGGATTTGTCGAACTACGTCGTGAACGCGATCAACGAATCGCGGACGCTCGTCTTTCGCAATGGCGTCGATTGGGGTCGAATCGTCACGTTGTTCGG
Source organism: uncultured Chloroflexia bacterium (assembly GCA_963815715.1). Classification (GTDB taxonomy): domain Bacteria; phylum Chloroflexota; class Chloroflexia; order Thermomicrobiales; family Thermomicrobiaceae; genus CALAGB01. The sequence goes on from CAWFHU010000015.1 coordinate 95,922, forward strand.
TGGACGGCACATCGAATCCTTTGCTGGAATGTCCGGCGTTTCGAAACAAATTCTAGTAACCAACCAATCTTTCCACGGTGATATCACACGTCGAAGCGTTTGCTCCGCTCGGTATCGTACCGCGACGATGGGATCTCGATCGATTTGAACCAAGTGAGGTATTTCCCTATACTTGGCGAGTGGCGCAATGCCTGCATCACCAGTTCGTTACCGTCGTGCGTGCGACGCGACGTGCCTCTCGGGAGTTGCACTTGATCAACTAGCCTCCTCAAATGACGCCGGAATGTCACGTCAATCGAGAGATGGCTACTGATCATGTTGCAAGTCAAACAGCTCACCAAATTCTTTGGGGCGGAGATCGTCCTCGACAACCTATCGCTCGTCCTCAACGACGCCGAACACGTCGGCCTGATCGGGCCAAATGGCTGCGGGAAGACGACGCTGCTGCGCTGCATCGCGGGCCTCGACCAACCTGACGCAGGTGAGATCGTGGTTTCCCCCGGCGGCATGAAGGTGGGGTATCTGCCACAGGTGCTCGATCATATTGGATCCATGACGGTCGCCGACGCGATTGTCGATGCCCAGTCCGACTGGCATGCGGCCGAATGCGATCTACAGCGAGCCATGACGAGGATGTCACAGCAGTCGGAGGATCCGACGACGCTCGACGACTACGACGCAGCGCTTACCCGCTTCGAAGCGCTGGGTGGCTACGACCGAGAGCAGCGTGGACTCGCCATCCTTGATGGCCTTGGATTAGACGAGGCGCGTCTGGATCAGACGATCGAATCATTGAGTGGCGGTGAAAAGACGCGGCTCGGTTTGGCGATGCTGCTGCTGCAAGAACCCGGAATCTTGCTGCTGGATGAGCCCACCAACCATCTCGATATCGACGCGCTGGTCTGGCTGGAGGATTTCGTTGCCGCCTTCCGTGGATCGGTGCTGGCCGTCTCCCACGATCGCGAATTTCTGGATCGAACGGCCGAGCGCATCCTCTATCTCGATCCGCGTGATCGGCAGATCACGAGCTACGCCGGAAACTACAGCGATTTCGTGGAAGCCCGCGAGCGAGAGGCTGAGATCCAGCAAGCGACCTGGGTGCAGCAAGAAAAATACGTTTCGAAGGTTGCGGCCGACGTCGCGCGACTGAAAGGCGAAGCGCTCGACATCGAGCTCTCGACCACGCCACGACAACCGGGCGTACGCCGATTGGCGCGCAAGAAGGCCGGCTTGGCCAAATCGCGCGAGAAGAAGCTGAATCGGTTCCTTGAGTCGGAGGTGCGAGTCGAGAAACCACAGCTTGAATGGTCGCTAAACCTCGACTTTGGCGATCCGCCGCCAGGCGGACAATCGGTCCTTCGGGTTGAGGACGTCAGCTTTGCCTATCCGGGTGAGCCTACCCTCTTTGAGCACGTCAGTCTGGATCTCCGCTATGGCGAGCGGGTCTCGATCGTCGGACCAAACGGTTCGGGGAAGACGACGCTGGTCCAGCTCATCACTGGCGACCTAAAGCCTATCTCTGGCGCCATCGAATTGGGAACCGGTGTTCGGCTCGGTCTCCTGGCGCAGGAGCAAGAGACGCTTGACATGGATTCGACAGTGCTCGACACCGCGCTGCGTGAACGCGCCATGACCCAGACCGATGCCCGCAGCTTTTTGCACTACTTCCTCTTCTCGGGCGACGAGGTCTTTCGCAGAGTCGGCGATTGTTCGCCGGGAGAGCGATCGAGACTGCAGCTCGCGCTCCTCATGCTGCGGGGATGCAATCTGCTTGTGCTGGATGAACCGCTCAACCACCTGGACATTGAGGGACGAGATCAATTTCAGCGCAGCCTGGAAGCATTTGGCGGTTCTGTCATCTCGGTCGTACACGATCGGGCCTTCCTGCGAGAATTCGACGCGCCAATACTGTGGCTGGTCGATGGCCGCGCGATAAAAATCGCGGACTATGACATGTTTCGTTCCCGCGTTGGGTCGACAGCGTGATCATAGGTTCGGCTGGATTCGACTAGGTTGAGGGTGGAAAGTACACTTACAGGTGGTGCGGCCTGAAAAATTCAGACCACGATCTAATCTGACAATGGGAGATCCCCGGCATGCGAAACTTACTGACGAAAATTCTTGGCAATCCCAATGACAAGGTGTTGAAGGATCTCCAGGAAACCGTCGACGAGATCAACGATCTCGAACCTGAATTCGAACGACTGACGGATGACGAGCTCCGCGCCAAAACGATGGAGTTTCGCCGGCGCATCGACGAAGACGAGGGCGACGAGGAGCTCGACGATATCTTGCCCGAGGCATACGCTGCGGTTCGCGAGGCCGCCAAGCGCTCGATCGGACAGCGACCATTCGACGTTCAGCTGATGGGCGGAATTGTCCTCCACCAGGGCAAGATCGCCGAAATGAAGACGGGCGAGGGTAAGACCCAGGTCGCGACCTTGCCGCTCTACCTCAACTCTCTGGAGGGAAAGGGCGCGCACCTCATCACACCAAACGACTATCTGTCGCGCATTGGTGGCGGTTGGATGGGCCCCCTCTATCATCGCCTTGGAATCTCGGTTGGTGTCATCACCCACGAGACCGCGGCGATCTACGATCCGGACTTTGTCGACGAAGACGTCAGCCCCGACGATCGACTCAATCACTGGCGCCCAGTTTCGCGCCAGGAGGCCTACCAAGCCGACATTACCTATGGCACCAATCACGAGTTTGGATTTGATTACCTGCGCGACAACCTGGCGCTCGTCAAAGAAGCTCAGGTGCAGCGACCACTGCACTTTGCCATCGTTGACGAAGTCGACAATATTCTGATCGACGAGGCACGCACGCCGTTGATCATCTCCGGCAATGCCGAAGAGACGATCGATCGCTACTACCAGTTCGCGCGTCTGGTGCGCCAGCTGCGTGAGAACGTCCATTACGAGATTGATCTCAAGCAAAAGAGCGCCATTCTGACCGATGACGGCGTCGACAAGATGGAGCGTCTCCTTCAGATTCCCGAGGGGCAGAGCCTCTACGACGACCGCTACTCCGAGCTAACTCACTACCTGGAACAGGCGCTCAAGGCGCAGGCTCTCTTCCACCGTGACAAGGACTACATTGTCCGCGACGGTGAAGTGATCATCGTCGACGAGTTCACCGGGCGCATGATGCTCGGGCGCCGCTACAGCGAAGGCCTACACCAGGCGATTGAAGCCAAAGAGAATGTCCGGGTACAGCAAGAGACGGTCACCCAGGCGACGATCACGTTCCAGAACTACTTCCGCATGTACAACAAACTGGCCGGTATGACCGGTACGGCCGAGACGGAATCCGAAGAGTTCGCCACCATCTACAACCTGGAGGTCGTCGTCATTCCGACAAACCGACCGATGGTTCGCGAAGACTTCCCCGATCAGGTCTATCGCTCGGAGATGGCCAAGTTCAACGCTGTGGCCAGAGAGATCGACGAGATTACGTCCGATGGGCGCCCAGTGCTCGTTGGCACTACCTCGGTCGAGAAGAGCGAGCTGTTGAGCGACCTTCTCCAGCGACGAGGCATCAAGCATGAGGTGCTGAACGCGAAATTCCATGAGCGTGAAGCCGCCATCGTCGCGCAGGCGGGACAGCCGCAATCCGTGACGATCGCCACGAATATGGCTGGTCGCGGAACCGACATCACGCTCGGGGACGGCGTCACGATCAAGGGTGGCCTGCATATCATCGGCACAGAGCGTCACGAATCGCGACGAATCGACAACCAGCTCCGTGGGCGAGCTGGGCGCCAGGGCGATCCTGGGTCGAGCCGGTTCTTCCTTTCACTGGAAGACGAGCTTCTACGCCGGTTCGGGTCCAACCGCATCAGCGGCCTCATGGACAAGCTGGGGATGGACGATGAAACGCCAATCGAACATGGTCTGATCTCCAAGACCATCGAGAACGCCCAGACCAAAGTCGAGGGGCACAACTTCGACCTCCGCAAGCATCTCGTCGAATACGACGACGTGATGAATCGGCACCGCGAGGTGATCTATGCAGAGCGTCGGAAGTTGCTGGACGGCGAGAACCTCAAGCAGCACATGATGGATCTGATCGAGCATCAGGTCGAGGTGCTGGTCGAGGCGAATATGCCGGTTGATCGGCATGAAACACCCGACTACGATGAGATCTTGCGGGCGTTTGGCGGCGTGGTCGGCGACCCGAACATGTCGGTGCGCGACATCCAGGATCGATCTAGCGACGAAATTACCGATATCCTTTCCGAACAAGCGGAAGCGATCTACAACAAGCGCGAAGAGGAAATGGGCGAAGATCAGATGCGGACGCTCGAGCGTCTGGTCATGCTCCAGGTGATCGACAAGCTGTGGGTCGAGCATCTGACCTCGATGGACCACATGCGGCAAGGCATCGGTCTGCAGGCGTACGGTCAGCGCGATCCGCTGGTCGAGTACAAGTCTGAAGGCTTCCGCATGTTCCAGGCATTGCTGCAAAACATCGAGTATGACGTCGCTCACATGATCTTCAACGTGCGGCTGGCGCCGATCATGGCGCGACCGGCGCAGCAGATTGGGCAGACGAATCATCCGCAAGAGGCCGGCCCGGTTCGCCGCAAGGCGACGGGAAAGGTGGGGCGCAACGATCCGTGTCCATGCGGTAGTGGCAAGAAGTACAAGAACTGCCATGGCGCGTCCTCCGCAGTGCGGCGAACGACGTAGAGCCAACACCTTTCCAGCTTCAAGCGCAATGAGAAACGGCCCGAGCAACAATGCTCGGGCCGTTTTCGCATGGGCAGGATCGACTGCGTTGGACAGGCGTTCAACTGATGTTATGACTGGTCACTAATGTTATCGATGGATGCCAGATTACGACGCGAGTCGGCACTGTCGACGCCCCTGATCATTCCTCAACGATCGGATGGTCGGGGTCGATCCGGTGAAGAGTTGACGTACCTCCGAGGAACTTTGGGGCAAGCTCGGCCAGTCGTTGGGCTGCTTCGTACACTGCTTGTTCCGTTTGCGGCGCGAATCCGTCGATCGGGAAGAGGATGTCGGTCGCATGCGGGCCGAGCAGCCCGGTGCGACTCTGTCGCCAGACCCAGCGCCGCGTGCGCACGTCGTGCTGGTGCACGTAGACGATCTCACCAGCCTCAGGCGTCTCGTCGGGAGCGTCGCCCATCGGTTGGAATCGGTCGTTTGGGTCGGCGAGACGAACTGTGATGCCGTCTGGAGCCGTGCCGAGATCGTGCGCGCCGATTGGAACGAGAAGGGAGAGGGAGACGCTGTTGGCCAGGTCCACGGCTGGACTGATGTGAGGCAAGTCGCCGCCCTTGGCCAAACGGCGAACAAGCGCTTCGATCGAGCTCAGGTATTTGCTGGGTGTCCAGCCTCGAGCCGAGAAGGTCTCGCGCCACACGGCGATGTTCGCATGTGATTTGGGATCGACTCCGGAGAACTCGGCTTGCACCCGCGCTACCGCTTCGTCCAGGAGTTGGTCGATTTCGAGGTTGCGTCCATCGTTCGTCGCGCCGCGCAGCACCACGGCGGCGAAACGAGCGTTCGGCAACAGATCGAAGACCGACTGATCGACACGAAAAACGGACATACGCTCCTCCTCGAACCGTCAAACGACTTTCGCGACGAAGTCCAACGCTTCACCGGTCCGATTTGAGCGCGGAGGCGAATGTTGGTTCAGATTGAGATTACGAGACGCTGGCGTAGCCTGGGGCGGAGTGACTGGATTGCTCGCGGGACATCGCGCGTTCATAGACACGCAGCATCGACGACGTGATTGTCTGCCATGAGTAGCGGATGGCCGCTTGTCGCGCGCCAACCTGCATCTGCGACCGGAGGTTGTGATCGGTCAACAGGCGATGGAGCGCGGCCGCTAACTCCGTCGGCTCAGAATGCGGAACGAGCAGCCCCGAAACTCCGTCCTCAATGCTGAAGCGCAGTCCGCCGACGCTCGACGCCACGATCGGCGTACCACAGGCCATCGCTTCAACCGCGACCAGTCCGAACGACTCGTAGCGGGACGGCACGGCGCATACATCTACGGCGTTGTAATAGAGGGGCAGAAGCTGACGGGGCTGCGAACCACGGAACAGGACCGAATCAGACAGACCAAGCTCTTCGGCACGCCGAGCCAGCCGTTGCAGATCCGCGTCCATGGTCGAGCCGGTTCCCTCGATGCGGATGAGTCCACCAACGAAGACGAGACGCGGGGGCTGTCCTGCCCAATTGTGACTGCGCAACAGGTGGTGAAACCCTTCGAAAAGGGTGTCGATCCCTTTGACCGGATCGATGCGTCCCACGAAGAGAACGAGCGGACCAAGTGGCAGGTCGAGCGCGCGCCGCGCCGCGGCGGAATCGCCCGGTTGGAACAGGTCGAGATCGATGCCAGGCGGCACGAGCGACACCCGCTTCTCATCGGCATTCAGGCGTCGCATGAGCTCTTCTTGCTCATCCGGGTTCGCGGTGATGATTGCGTCGGAGATCTCCATCAAGCGGCTTTCAATCTGCAACCGCAGGAGGGTCTCTTTGTCGCCCTGTCCCGCGACGGCGTTCTTCAGGTGGGCAAGCGTATGGAACATCATCACGAGTGGAACGTTCCAATAGGCCTTGAGGAGGTTGGCCGCCCATCCGGAGAGCCAGTAATGCGCGTGGACGACGTCGTAGCGATGGCCTTCTTGAATGGCCAAATACGCCATCTCGCTGGCAAATTCGGGAAGGGAGCAGAAGAGCGTATCTTTGCCGACCGGTTCCGGCGGTCCCGCTTCGACGTTGATCAGGCGGACTCCGTCGAAGACCTCAGTAATATTGGGGGTCTGCCGATCCGTCCGACGCGTGAAAATATCGACCTTGATGCCCCGGTCGGCAAGGTTTCGGCTGAGTTCGCGGACATAGACGTTCATGCCGCCAGTGTCACGGCCGCCGAGCTGCGCGAACGGAGAAGTGTGGACGGAAACCATGGCGACGCGATTCGCGATCGGGGGCACGATAAGCGGGACGTCAGGTGATTCCAGAGTGTCCAAGGTGTGTATGCGCCCCTTCGTCAACGAACGGAAATGATCAGGTTGGGAATCGCGCGAACATGCGCCCAGCAATACGGTGTGGGTCGCAGATTAGACACTGGGCCGCACAGCGTGTGAAACGGCATGTCGTCCCAGAGTATTCCCTGAAACGTCATAGATCACTGACCGCGTATTCCGCACTCAGCTCGGCGTTCCTCACGTCAATTGTCGTGCGTCGATCGGGTAGTCTCCAAGATTAATGATACCGCCAATGTCGAGCGGTTTGACGAACCGACCGATAGGGGAAACTGAGCGGTGATTTCGCGTGCCGTGTTCGTCATGGCGTGTGAGGTCATGAACGTTTTTGGGGAGAACAGTCGGTCCAGATATCGGTCGATGGCGTTTAGCGCTTGCTCGCGCGAATAGTGACCGAGCAAGACGTGGAACATCAGCCCATCAGACAGAGAGAGAGCCTGTGTCGCCTCCTAAACGGCTGGAGCGTTTTCTTCGGACGTGGTCACCATGAGATCGTCGTCCGTCGAACTCGCCCAGGTTTTAGTCACGGCGATCGTTGGATTCGTGCTGGTGCTGCTAAATGCGCTGCGAGCGCTTCAGGGTGGCGAGTGCTAAAGAAGACGTGTGACTAGGAATTCGCGCCGGCCGGTGTTGACCCGACCGGCGCGATTTGGTTCAGGCGAGGTCTGGCAGGATCAGTCCGTACTGACCGTCACGACGCCGGTAGAGGACATTAACCTGCGCTTCGTCTGGATTGAAGAAGACGAAGAAGTCGTGGCCAAGCAGTTCCATCTGTTCGATGGCCTCATCCTCATTCATCGGCTGGATCTTGAAGCGCTTGCGACGTACCAGATATTCGAGCGATTCCTCGTCATCATCCGACGCACCAGCAAGCCCGTCCTCTGTTGCCATTGCCAGCAGTTCGGCGGGTTCGGGCTGTGAGGCCTTCTTCCGACGGCGCGAGAAGACTTTCTTGTCATGAAAACGTCGGATCTGTCGCGCCATGCGATCGACCGCCAGGTCGATGGCGGTATGCAGGTCGTGATTCGTCTCTTCTGAACGCAGGATCGAGTTCTTGGTGGCGATGGTGAGTTGCGCAACGTGCTGCTCGCCGCCTGAGCGATTGTGCTCCGTTCGAACCTCGAGCTTGGCGTCGATGACGTTCTCGTTGACTTTGTCGAGCTTCTGAAGGCGGCGCTGGATGTACTCTTCGAGCGAATCGGTGAGGCGGATATTCTTGGTCTTGATCTGAACGTCCATGGTTGCGTCCTCCCGGATTACGCGCCGTGCGGATCGACCGGCTGGGCAACAAGTATGCTGCCACATGGCGCCCGCGGAGGGACTCGAACCCCCGACCACAGGGCTTAGGACGCCCCGGCTCTATCCCCTGAGCTACGCGGGCAGGTGCGCACCAGACCGAGGACTTTGGCCCGTAGTCGAAGTCTAACATGCGAAAACCTGCATGCGCGAAACGCTATTTTTGGCCGCTGTATCTTTGTCACGATTCGGCACCCTATGGTATAGTGCCGAGACACGGGGAGTGGCGCAGCCCGGTTAGCGCGCCGCGTTCGGGACGCGGAGGTCGGAGGTTCAAATCCTCTCTCCCCGACTTTCAACGGGCGGCATTGCCGCCCGTTTTTGTGCGCCCCAAAACTGCTCAAATTTCTGCACTCCGAAACGAAATTTCTCCATCCCATTGCCAGGCATATCGGCGGAAACGCGGCCGCTGCTATGATGGTGCTCGTGGGAAGGTCGTTCGACCGAGCGGTGGTGAGGAGCGCAACGGCATGAGAGTCTCGATCGAAGACCTCAAGGGGTTCAAACGGCGCGGCGAGCGCTTCCCAATGCTCACGGTCTACGACTTCGCCACCGCTAAAGTGCTCGACGCCGCCGGAATTCCGATCCTGCTAGTTGGTGACTCCCTCGGTATGGTCGTGCTCGGCCACGAGACGACGTTGCCCGTCACACTTGAGGACATTCTGCATCACACCAAGGCAGTCGTTCGTGGCACCGAGAACGCGTTGATCGTGGCCGACATGCCGTTCCTGACCTACCACGTGGGCGCCGACGAAGCCGTGCGAAACGCTGGCCGGTTGATCCAGGAGGGCGGCGCGCAGGCGGTCAAGCTCGAAGGGGGCAGCGAGATCGCAGGCGTCGTTGAGCGCATCGTGCAGGCGGGCATCCCAGTCATGGGGCATCTCGGGCTGACGCCGCAATCGGTCAACCAGCTTGGCGGTTTTCGCGTGCAGGCGAAGACGAACGAAACTATTAGGGCGCTGGTTGATGACGCCCGGGCGCTGGAGGCCGCCGGTGCCTTCTCGCTCGTTCTCGAGTGCGTCCCCGCGGCGGTAGGGAAGCTCGTGACTCAATCGGTCGGCATCCCGACTATCGGAATCGGGGCCGGTCTGGACTGCGATGGGCAGGTGCAGATCATCAGTGACCTGCTGCATTTGATTCCCGGCTCGATCCCGAAGCACGCACAGAGCTACGTCGACGTCAGTGCACTCATTCGCGAAGGGGTCGATCGTTTCGCGGCGGACGTGCGCAGCGGCGCATTTCCGACAAAGGCGCAGACGTTTTCGTTGCCAAAGGGCGTAGACGAGGCGGCGTTGACGGCGATGTTCAAGAGCGATGAATAGCGAACTGGTCGAACGACGTCGCGCAAGTTTCAACATCGTGGAGTGAGGAAGCGATTGGATCTGGACGGTACATCGAAGACGACGCGGGCCGACGCGTTGCGCGGAATTCCATCGATCTCCTCGGTCCTGTCGGACGCGCGCGTTCGCGAGCGAACTGAGGGCCTGCGAGAGGAACTCGTTACCTCAATCGCACGGAGCGTCGTCGATGGGCAGCGTGCCGCCATCCTCGCCGGGCACGACAGTCATCTGGAAAACGACGTGGTTGACCTCGTGTTGCAGTCGATCGACGCGCTGATGCAACCCAAACTGCATGAAGTCATCAATGCCACCGGCGTCATCGTGCACACGAACCTGGGGCGGTCTCCGGTGAGCGAGGAGACCGCGCGGGCCATGGTCGAAGCGGCCGCGCATTACGTGCCGCTCGAGATCGAGCTGGAGGCTGGGCGTCGCGGCGGTCGTATGGCGGAGGTCACGCGCCTGATGTCGTTGCTGGCGGGCGCCGAGGCGACGCTGGTCGTCAACAACAACGCGGCCGCCGTTCTTGCTGACATTGAGCGCGCTCTGTTTCGGTCGAGAAGTCATCTTGTCGCGTGGTCAGGCAGTGGAGATCGGCGGAGGGTTCCGCGTCCCTGACGTTATGCGTCAGAGCGGAGCACGACTCGTCGAAGTCGGAACGACCAATCGGACGTATGCCCGGGATTACGACGCGGCGATTACTGATGAGACGGCCGCATTGCTCGCAGTACACTGGAGCAACTTCCGCATTATCGGCTTCACGGCGCAACCGACACTTACCGAGCTCTCCGAGCTTGCACACTCACGGGGAATACACCTGATCGAAGATCTGGGCAGCGGGTCGATCGCCGATACGGCTCCGTACGGTCTGATCCACGAGCCGACCGTTGGTGAGAGTCTGGCCGAGGGCGTCGAAGTAGTTTGCTTTTCCGGCGACAAGTTGTTGGGAGGGCCTCAGGCCGGCATCATCGCTGGCTCGGCAGACATCGTGCGCAAGATCGCCGCGCATCCGCTGGCGCGAGCCGTACGAGCCGACAAATCCGCTCTGGCCGGTGTTGCCGCGACACTGCGCCATTATCTGCGCGACGACTTCACCAGCGAGATTCCGATCTGGCGCATGATCTCGAGCTCGGCGGAAGAGCTGGAACGACGCTGCCAAACGTGGCTTGAACGTCTGCCAGGCGCTGGCGCGGAGGTCGCGTCAAGCAACGCCACCGTCGGTGGAGGCTCGCTTCCGGGCGAGACGCTGGAGAGCCGGGCGCTCATCTTCTCAGAGGACGCGTTGGCGAAGCACGGCATGTCGCTCGATGAAGCCGCTCATTGCCTTCGCAACGGAACGCCATCTCTCGTTCCTCACCTAGAGAATGGCCGCCTGATCATCGACGCGCGCACGGTGCTGCCGGACCAGGATGATGCCGTGGTAGAAGCCGTCCAGCGGATGCTGGGTCGCGCTGAAGCGCCAATCGGCGCGTAGGGGAGCACCTCGTGTGCTCCCGAAAAGCTGTGGATTCCCACTTCTTGGCGTTCCGAGCGGCGCGACGAAGTGTGGATTCTTCATTGTTCATCGTGTGTTGCTCGACTGCGGGAGCACACGAGGTGCTCCCCTACAAACGATTCCGGGGTCGCGGCTTCACGAAGCGTTGTCACGCACGTCGCGGAAGTAGGGGCTCGGCTCTGGGTAGAACTCTGGGTAGCGCGCTCGAATCTTCTCGAGGAGGTCCGTCGAGTGCCGATACGATTCCTCGTCACCTTGCTCAGCGGAGGTGCGAATTTCCTGGGTAATTTGCGCCACGCTGAAATCGTGATGTTCTTTCCTCAACCGACGGAATAGGGATTCCGCCTCTCGACGCACCTGCCCCGATTGAGCAAGTGTGCGGTCCGCGATGAGTGCCAGCAACCACTCGGCGTGCTCGCGTGTTGGCCCATCCAGAAGTTCCAACGCCGCTTCAGTAGTCTCCGGCGATGCGTCCTTCAACGCTCGCACGATCTCGACGCGCCGGGCGTCAACGATCTCGTGCTCGGGGATCGACGCGATGACCGGGGTGAGTAGGAGCGGGTGGCGCAACAGCAACGCGAAGAGGATCTCTTCTGAGTTCGGCAGCTTCCGCGGTCGCTGCATGATCTCCGGCTGGCGGCGACGAGACGGGAACGATCGGCGCTCGGGCGACGTCGCAAGGACCAAGCTTTCGTTCACCTGCAACCGCCGTGCGACCTCCGACACATAGTGGGCCTGGACGATGCGATCCCCGATCTCGCGCAAGACCGGCGCGAGCTTCTGCACCAGCTCGCTCTTCTCACGAGGCTCGATCGACCGCGCTGGACCGATGACCGTGTCGATGTAGAAGTCGATGAACGGAACCGGAGACGCGACCGCTTCCCGCCAGGATTCCACGTCTTTCCGGATGAGCTCGTCGGGATCCTTCCCGGAAGGTAGCTTGACGATGCGGATGTCGGTTCTAAGCGTGCGTTCGAATCGAACCAGACCCGCGGCGTCAGCCGTTGGACGGTCCGCCTCGGCCAATCCCTCGCGCAGCACGTCGAGCCCGCGTAGCGTTGCCATTTGACCCGCGGCATCGGAATCAAGTGCCAGGAGAATGCGGTCGACTGAGCGTCGAACGAGACGTACTTGATCGCTCGTCAAGGCTGTTCCCATCGAGGCAACCACGTTGTCGAAGCCGAATTGATGGGCGGCGATGGCGTCCATGTAGCCCTCGACCACGACCACTTCGCGGGTGCGGCGAACGGCGTCCTGGGCGAGATGAAGCGCGTAAAGATTCGCTCCCTTGTCGAAAATCACCGTCTGGGGTGTGTTCAGATACTTCGGCTGGACGTCCCCTATGGCGCGTCCCCCGAAACCGATGACCCGGCCGTCCTTGTCCTGAATCGGGTAGATAAGGCGGTCACGAAACCGGTCGTAACATCCGCCGCCTTCCCGTTCTATGGCCAGCCCGGCGGCGACCGTTTCGGCTTCGCTGATGCCTCGTTCACGGAAGTGGTTGAGCAGGGCGTCCCACGAGTCCGGCGCATACCCGAGCTGGAAACGCTCTGCGGTGGCTCGGTCCACGCCTCGGCGCTCGAGCACGTCGCGTCCGGCAGCGCCGAATCGTGTTTGCCAGAGCACGTGCGAAAACCAGGTCGCGGCGCGCGCATTGATCTCGAACAGGCGTTGATTTCGCTCGACCTCTTCGGGTGCTGGGGGCGGACCGGCTGGTTTGAGCTCGACGCCGGTTCGTGCCGCGAGCTGCTCGAGCGCGCCACGAAAATCGAGATGTTCGAGCTGCATCAGGAAATTGAACGCATCGCCGCCCGCGCCGCATCCGAAGCAGTGGAACGTCTGGCTGTCGGGAAACACGATGAAGGACGGCGTCTTTTCCTGATGAAAGGGGCAGACGCCTTTGAAGTTGCGTCCGGCTTTGCGCAGGTTGACGTGTTGGCCGATCAAATCGACGATGTCGAGTCGCTCACGAACTTGATCAACGGTATCGGTAGCCACGCTTGCCTGCCTTACGCCGACCAGAAATGCGGCACATAGAGGGATTCGAATCTGGAGATCGCGTAGCGATCGGTCATGCTCGCGACGTAGTCGATGGCAACCCGTTCGACTCCGTCAGACGCTAACGCGCGGGCGAACTCCTCAGGGACCTCCGACGGGTTGGTGGCGTAATGCTCGAATAACCACTGGAGCATGCGTTGTGCCCTGTGTGTCGACTCCGCGGCGTTGATCGGCGTGTAAACTCGCTCGAAGAGGAAGTCTCTGAGACGGTCCGCCGCGTGCCGAACGTCGTCCGACATCTGGATGAACTGTGAGCCCAGCACGTTGTCGTCCAACGTCGGATCGGATTGCGCGATGATGTCGCACACGAGGGTATTGATGCGCTGAGAATGCTGTTCGCCGAGCTGTTCGACGACTTCAGTCGGAACCTCATCTTGCGTGACCATTCCGGCGCGAATCGCATCGTCCAGATCGTGATTGACGTAGGCTACGCCGTCGCTGATCTTCACGATTTGCGCTTCGGGCGTCGAAGGGCTCCCGCTCACGTTGCCGGTAATGTCGCCTTCAGGCTTCGAGTGGCGCAAGATGCCGTCTCTCACTTGTTCGGTCAGGTTCAGCCCCTGGCCATCGTGCTCGATGCGATCGACGACACGCAGGCTCTGCTCGTTGTGCCGAAAGCCAGGATAGACGGCCGAAAGGGCGCGTTCACCAGCATGTCCAAACGGCGTGTGCCCCAAATCGTGCGCCAGTCCGATGGCTTCAACGAGGTCTTCGTTGACTCGCAGCGCGCGTCCAATCGTTCTCGCGATCTGGGTCACCTCGAGCGTGTGCGTCAGGCGCGTCCGGAAATGGTCTCCGTCAGGCGAGATGAAGACCTGCGTCTTGTGCATCAAACGACGGAACGCCTTCGAGTGCGTGACGCGATCTCGATCCCGCTGAAACGCTGTACGTACGTACTGTTCGACTTCCGGGATGGCACGAGTTGCGGACGTCGACCGCGTGGCCGCCGGTCTGAGAAATGCCTCTTCTCGCTCGATGAGGGTGCTGCTGTATCTGGCTGAAATCCACGCAGATCCTCCGTCGTTACCAGGACAACGTAATTCTATCGCACTTCACCATAGCGTGTACGTACGCGTATCCGTTCGAAACGGCTCGGTTGACAATTTCGTCGTCGCCAGTCGGATTCCACGGCTCGTTCGTCGCTCGGTCGCTTGGCCGGACGCCCGCGCGTGACGAACATCAGCGGCGAAACCGCTTCCATGGTCGAACGCTCTCTGACTTCAAGGCAATGCTGGGTTTCCCGGAGTGTTAAAATTGATGCATGAACCAGTCGATCAAGAGCCGGTTGGCCGCCCTCGCGTCTGAGCCCGGCGTCTACCTCATGAAGAATGACAACGGTGACGTGATTTACGTGGGGAAAGCGATCTCCCTGCGCAATCGCGTGCGCTCATATTTCGGTTCGATGCGTGGTAAAGATGGCAAGACGATCGAGCTCGTCAACGACATCGCGGATTTCGACGTCATCCGCACTGACACCGCCTCCGAGGCGCTCATCCTCGAAAACGAGCTGATCAAGCGCTATAAGCCCAAGTACAACATCATGTTGCGCGACGACAAGAGCTATCCGTTCATTCGGATCACCAACGAGCCGTTTCCGCGCGTGATCAGCACCCGCAACGTCGTGCGCGACGGCAGCCGCTATTTCGGGCCGTTTACCAGCGCTGGGTCGGTCCACAAGACGCTTTCGCTCCTAAAACGTCTCTTCCCGTACCGCCTGTGTGACATCGAGATCACCGGCGACGCCGCCAGACCCTGCCTCTACTACCACATTGGCCGCTGCGCGGGTCCATGCATATCGGCAGTCAATCAGGAGGAGTACGCGCGCATCGTCGAGAACGTGACGATGTTTCTCGAAGGGCGCGGTGAAGAGCTTGTTCCAGAGATGAATCGGCAGATGGAGCTCGCGGCCGAAAGCCTCGACTTCGAGAAGGCGGCCAGTCTTCGGGACGAGATCAAGGCGATCGAGCATGTTCTCGAGCACCAGAAAATCGTCTCTGAAAAGGGCAAGACGTTCGACGTGCTGGCACTGGCGAAGGGGGCCGGAGGTGACGCCGGGGTGCAGGTGGCCTTCGTGCGCAATGGCAAGATCATCGGCTCGGAGCCGTTCATGCTGCGCGGCGTGCGCGTCGACGACACACCTGCGTCGATCCTCTCGTCGTTCGTGACGCAGTTCTACGAGCATGCCGCTCTCGTCCCACGAGAACTCGTCCTGCAGGTGCCGATCGAAGACCAGGAGATGGTGCAGGAGTGGCTCACCGTTCGGCGCGATGGACCGGTCACGATCACCATTCCGCAACGTGGCGAGCGCAAGCACCTGGTCGAAATGGTCTCCAAGAGCGCCGAGGAGAACCTGGAGCAGAGCCGACTGCGTTGGCTGAACGATCAGCAGCGCATGACCGCGGCCATGAGCGAGCTCGCCGATGCGTTGGCGCTGGAGGGCATGCCGCGCCGCATCGAATGTTTCGACATTTCGAACCTACAGGGGACAAATCCGGTGGCCAGCATGGTGGTCTTCGAGGACGGCAAGCCAAAAAAGAGCGACTATCGCCGCTTCAAGATCAAGACGGTCGAAGGCCCGAACGACTTCGCCATGATGCAGGAGGCCGTCGGTCGACGCTTCCGGAGGGCCGCTCGGGAGGACGTCACCGAGGATTGGCGCAAGATGCCCGATCTGGTGATCGTGGACGGTGGCAAGGGCCAGCTGAGCGCCGCGCTCGAGACGCTGCGCGAGCTTGATGTCGACGTGCCGATCGTCGGGTTGGCCAAAGAGAACGAAGAAATCTTCATGCCTGGTCGACGCGAGCCCGTCATCTTGCCGCGTGACGCGCAGGCGCTCTTCCTCGTGCAGCGCATTCGGGATGAAGCCCATCGCTTCGCCGTTACCTTCCACAGACAGCGGCGTACGAAAACAGAGTTTCGTTCGGCTCTCGATGAGCTCTCGGGCGTCGGACCACGGCGCAAGAAGGCGTTGCTGAAATCATTCGGATCACTCAAGCGTATCCGTGAGGCATCCATCGACGAGCTCTGCGGAGTTGAGGGCATTGGACCGGCGCTCGCGCAGCAAATCAAGACCGAACTCGAAGCGTCGTGAATGAACGTCGCGCCAGGGTGATTCCCGCTCAGGATCCGGAGGCCGTGCGTGTCGCCGCTGATACTCTCAGCAGCGGCGAGCTCGTCGTGTTTCCGACTGACACGGTCTACGGCATCGGGGCGGCTGTCGATCGGCCCGATGCCGTCGCGAATCTGTACGTAGCCAAGGGGAGACCGCTCGACAAGCCGATCCCGGTTCTGATCTCCGATGCCGGACAGCTTTCTCGCCTGGCGGTCAACTTCGATGAGCGCGTGGAGAGGGTCGCAGAGGCATTTTGGCCAGGCGGGCTAACGATCGTGCTGGATGCCGTTGCCTGGCTGCCGAAGGAGATCGTCGGCGAGACCAGACGGGTCGGTCTGCGCATGCCGGATCACACATTCGCGTTGGAACTCATCCGACGATCCGGCGGGGCGTTGGCGACAACGAGTGCCAATCGGTCTGGCGAGCCCGCCGCCACGAATGCTCGGGACGCGTTCGACGCGCTGGGGCATCGTGCCACTGTGGTCATCGATGGCGGCGTTTCTCCGGGCGGTAACAGCTCGACCGTCATCTCGGTAGAAGGTGATTCGCTTCGCGTGCTACGCGAAGGCGCGATCCCGCTGGACGAGATCGCGCCAGTCTTCAATGGCCGGTAGTCGGGACTAGGATGGTGCCTGGATCGACTGCACCTGACCGACCTGCGAGACGGTGATCATCACGTCAGCACTACCATTCGCGCTGGGAGTACTACTCATCGGCGTCCCCATGATCGCGCTTCCGGCCGGCGATGACGCGCTGCCGTTCGCGCTAATCGTGAAGTTGCCTTGCAACAGGTATCCGCCGTTTTGCGCGACCCAGATCTTGGCGTCGACATTGGCGCCGCCGTCGCTCGAGAAGAACATCGACTGGTTATTGTCCTGAGACATTTCGTATTGCGCGGTCTCGACGTTAGTCTGAGTGCCGTTCACTGAATCGGTGCCGGTCACCTGGTAGTTAGCGTCCTTTGACTCCAGTGAGTTCACGATCTGCTGATCGGCGCTCACCATGGCGAGGAATTGCGCCACCATGGAATTGTCCTTCGAAACCTTCACAGGACCGGAGCCGATGTCCGCCCACACCTGATCGCCGACCTGCCAAACCTGGAAGACGGTGTTTCCGTCATTCGAGGTGATGGTGAGGTGCTGATCGCTGCCTGAGCGCTCGACCTTGACGGTCGACTGCTCAGTAACTCCCGGAATACTGGCAAACGTGCCCTGCAAATTGGAAAGTTTGGCGGTCATCACGTAGGAATTCTGATTCTTCAGATTGCTAAATGCTGTAGCAAGACTCACGGCTTCTCCGGTATTGGATGACGGAGAGGCCACCGGTGTGCCAAACGCGGTCGTCGTGCCGACCGATGATGACGTGCTCGTTGCCTCGTTGCTGCCGGTTGAAGATCCCGTCGACGTCGTCGCGGTGCCGGCCGTAGTGGAACAGGCCGCGAGAACGAAGACGAGACTTAAAATGGCTCCTACGAGCCCAAGTCGCCGTTTGTTCATGAGAAACTCCCAAAGACTATTTCCGATGCGATCGAGACGATCACGACTGTCGTCGTATACCCTGGCCCCCGGCTGATACAGCTCGGTCCGTGATATCCGGGGCGGCGTGGTAATTGGTCGCGGTCCGTCTCATTCGCGTTTGTTCCTACGTCACGTGCCCGATCAAGCTGGCCAGACCTGACCGGCCACGGCTTACCCTGTCGCAATGACGTTGCCATGCCAAGCCCTGGCAAGCTCAAAATCCGTACGTTACGATTCGCATGAAACTCGTACGCACCGCGAAGAGGGTGAATGCAGAGCATGATGTTGGATCATCGAGCCGCGTACGTGCGGTCGGTTCTCGCGAGCCTGGTCGTATCGGTCGGGCTGGTTCCACTGGGTTTGTGGGCGAGGCATCTCCAGATTGGGCCCGGCACGGTGCCCTTGTTCGACGCGACCGGGCGTTCGTACTGGGTTATTGGGCTCCTCTTTGCTGGAGTCGCCGCGATTCTGTTTCAAATTCTCGATCGAGATGCGGCCTACGCAATGGCGACGGCGGCCGAGCGTGGCGTGCGCTACGAGCCGATTTCGGAGCTTCCCACCGCCTGGGTCATTCCAATCGTGTCGACCATCTCCGCGGTGATGCTGCTCGCCATCTATCACTCGCAAGCCGCCATCGTCTGCATCGCGCTAGGCTTCTTTTTCATCGTCGCGGCCAGCGCCATCGCCAGACGACACCTCTTCGACACCGAAGAGTGGACACGTGGACGGGCCCGCGGCGCGTACACGATCTTGATCCACGTCGTCGCGTTTTTTGCCCTGTCGATGATCTACATCAACAAGGTCCGCAGCATCTTCTCGGCAACCGCGGTTCTCATCGTCACCGTCCTCTTGCTGGTGCAGTTGACTGAAGGCGAGGACGAGATCTTTGGCCGCAGATTGGTCTACGGAATCGTCGGCGGAGTCATGCTGGGCCAGATAACCTGGGTGCTGAACTATTGGAAGGCAACGGGATGGACCGGTGGTGCCGCGCTCCTCGTCTTCTTCTACCTGTCGGCGGGATTGATTTTGAGTCAAGTCCGCGAAGGAACCAAGACGAGAGACGTGCTCGAGTACGGTGGGGTCAGCGTGCTGGCTTTCGGAATTGTCATGTATTCGCTCTTCGGATAGGCGCCAGATGCCCAAAAACGCTCGCGACAACGAATCAAAGCTGCACGTCCTCTTGATGCAGCTCGATCGACTCGAAGATCTGAAGGAAGAGCTGGACGAGCTCGGTCTTCGAACGATCGAGGAAATTGACTTGAGAATCGAATCGATCAGTCGAGATGTGGAAGCGCTCGAGGAGGACAGCCACGGTCCTGACAATTCCGCAACTCAAACATAGCGGGCTTCGTGGATCTTTTTGACGCACGCCGACAGGAGCTCCTGCGCAAGCGTGCACCACTCGCCGATCGTATGCGGCCGCGCGTGCTCGATGAGCTGGTTGGCCAGGAAGCGATTGTTGGTCCAGGGACGCTGTTGCGGCAGGCGATCGAGCGTGATCGTCTCAGCTCTTTGATATTGTGGGGACCGCCCGGAAGCGGCAAGACCACGCTTGCACGCGTGGTCGCCGGAGTGACCAAGTCCCATTTCGTGCAAATGTCGGCGGTCATGGCAGGTGTCGCCGACCTGCGCCGCGAAGTCAAAGAGGCGCAGGACCGACTCGGCATGCACGGTGCCCGTACCATCCTGTTCATCGACGAGATTCACCGGTTCAACCGCGCCCAGCAAGACGCCATCCTTCCCCACGTCGAAGACGGAACCGTCACCCTTATTGGCGCCACGACGGAAAACCCATCCTTTGAGGTCAACTCTCCGCTTTTGTCCCGATCCCGCGTCATCGTGCTGCATGCGTTGAGCGACGATGCGATTCGAGTCGTGATCGAGCGAGCGCTTGTCGATGTCGAGCGTGGGCTCGGAGCCGAGCATTTGACGATCGACGAGGACGCACTCGAGTTGCTGGTCAACCTGGCGAATGGTGATGCGCGGTTCGCCCTCAACACGCTGGAGCTCGCCTCCGTCGGCGAGATCGACAAGGTCATCGGGCGCGACCAAGTTCTGGAAGCGACCTCGCAGCGCGCCGGAAGCTACGATCGCGCTGGTGATGCCCACTTCGACACGATTTCGGCACTGCACAAGTCGATTCGGGGCTCTGATCCGGACGCATCACTCTATTGGTTAGCCAGAATGCTCGAACGAGGTGATGACCCGCTCTACGTGGCTCGACGGCTTGTGCGCGCCGCGTCTGAAGACATTGGTCTGGCGGATCCGCAGGCGTTGGTGGTGACCATCGCCGCGCAACAAGCTGTTCATTTCCTTGGTATGCCGGAAGGCGCGTTGGCGCTGGCGGAAGCGACCGTCTATTTGGCAACAGCGCCAAAGAGCAACTCAATCTACAAGGCATACGGGAAGGCACGTGACGACGTCGATAAGTCACGCAACGATCCGATTCCGATTCACCTGCGCAACGCTCCCACCCAGCTCATGAAGGACCTCGGCTACGGTGAACGCTATCGCTATGCGCACGATTTCGAAGACGCCATTGTTGAGCAACAGCATCTACCCGACAACCTAATCGGACGCACGTACTACGAACCGGTCGAGCGTGGATTCGAGCGAGAGATCAGATCGCGGCTGGCATACTGGAAGAAGGTGCTGGGGCGACGCAAGCGCAATGACGACGCTGACGAGGAAGGGTCTTGACGCAGGTGGCAGCTACTTTCAATCGAAAACGTCCAGGTGGGCGCAAGAACGATGAGCTTCGCGAGATCGAAATCGTGCCCGGGTTCGCTCCGTATGCCGAGGGGTCCGCGTTGATCAGCGCCGGGAATACGCACGTGCTGTGTACCGCGACCATTGACGAGCGCGTGCCGGGCTTTTTGAAGGACACTGGCAAGGGATGGGTGACTGCCGAATACGGAATGCTGCCGCGAAGTTCCCCTCAGCGCATTTCTCGTGAGCGCTCGTTGTCATCGGGTCGAACTCACGAAATTCAGCGGCTCATCGGACGGTCCCTCCGCGCGGTGACCAAGCTGGAAGCACTCGGCGAACGCATGATCACGATCGATTGCGACGTGTTGCGCGCCGACGGCGGTACTCGCACTGCCGCCATCACCGGCAGCTACGTGGCACTCCATCAGGCGCTGCAGGTGCTCCTGCGCACCGAACGCGTCAAAGCCATTCCTGTCTCAGGGATGGTTGCAGCGATCAGCGTCGGAATGATCTACGGCGAGGAGCGACTCGACCTCGAGTATGCCGAGGACTCCGTTGCCGACGTCGATTTCAATGTCGTCATGACCGACCGGGGTGAGTTCGTCGAGGTGCAGGGGACAGCAGAGGGCAAACCGTTTTCGCGCGAGCGCCTGGATGCCCTCATCGAGCTGGCACATGGCGGCATATCGCAGCTTTTTGACAAACAGCGGGCCGCGCTCGGAATCGAGCCTCGACAACGCTGAGCAGGTGCTATACCTCGATGTGATCTTTGGTTGATGGAATGCGATCTCCGACGCGCGGGTCAAGCGAGACTGCCGCGCTCAATGCACGTGCCGTCGCTTTGAAGACCGCCTCAACCTGGTGGTGCGCGTTCATACCGTAGAGCGTGATCACGTGCAGATTGATGCGTGCCTCGAACGCCAAAGTTTCGAAGAAGTGCCTGAAGAGATCGACCTCGATCTGTCCGACCGACGCCCCGACAAATGGATCTCGCTGAACATAATAGCCGCGACCAGAACAATCGACCGCCACATGCGCCAGTGCTTCGTCCATCGGTACGGCGACGTCCGCCATGCGGCGAATGCCGCGCCGCTCGCCGAGCGCCTGACGCAGCGCCTGACCGAGGCAAATCGCCACGTCCTCGGTGGTGTGATGTGGATCGACGTGCAGATCGCCGGATGCCGAGACCGACAGTGTGAAGTGACCGTGCCGGGCAAAGAGCGTCAGGAAGTGATCCAGTGCGCCAAGACCGGTATCGCTGGTCGAGCTACCGTCGCCATCTAGGTCGAGGCTCAGTTCGACGGTGGTCTCGCTCGTTGAGCGTTTGATCGTCGCGCGCCGTTCGCTGGCCATCAGAGCTCCTCCACCAGATCGTACAGAGCTGCCATCAGCGCGTCCGTCTCCTCCGGTTTGCCGACCGTGATGCGTAGGTACCCGCGCAGATCCGGGCTTCCGTAGTGACGAATCAGGATTCCACGACGAGCGAGGCGATTGCGGATGTCATGCGCGTCGCCACGGGTGATCTGGCACAGGATGTAGTTACCATGCGACGGGAACGGTTGCAGAAAGTTGAGCTTGCGCAGCGAGCGGTAGAGCCGACCGCGTTCGACCCGAATGCGTCGCACCGATTCCTGCAGATAGGTCGCGTCATCTAAGACTGCCTCGACTGCTTTGAGCGCCGCGACGCTGACGTTGAACGGTTGCTTGACTTTCCAGATCTGTTCCGCCAAAGCTGGCGGGAAAATACCGTAGCCAACGCGCAATCCGGCCAGCCCCGACCACTTGCTGAACGTGCGCAGTACGACCATGTTGTCAAACTCGGTCGTGTACGGGAGCAGGGTCTTGGTGGAGAACTCGAAATAGGCCTCATCCACGACTACCAGTAGGCCAGTACGTAGCAGGTGAACGAGCTGCTGCTGTGTCACCATGTTGCCTGTGGGGTTGTTGGGCGACGTGACGAAGATGACCTTGGTGCGGTCGGTGATGGCCGCGTCGATGGCATCCAGGTCCAGCTCGAAGTCCGGTTTGCGCTCGACCAGTCGATTGACCCCATTGAGGAGCACCGTGCGGTTCGCGTAGACTCCGAAGGTGGGAATCGGGACAATGACCTCGTCGCCAGGATCGATCGTTGCCAGCAGGATGAGATCGATCAGTTCGTCGGCACCATTCCCCATAACGATGCGCTCGACCGGCGCGCCCGTGTATTCCGCGATCCGCTCGCGCGCCACGCGCTGATCGTTGTCTGGGTAGCGATGATATTGATCGCAGCTGGCGAGCACTTCCTGGACCCGGATGCTCGTGCCGTAGGGATTCTCGTTGGTGTCGAGCTTGATGATGTCATCGATAGAGCAATTGAGGGATGTGGCGATTGACTCGATCGAGTCTGAAGCGGTGTAGGCTTCGAGATCGAGGACTGACGGTCGAATGATGTTGCGCAGTACTTTAGGGATCGCCACGAATGCCTGCCTGTTCGGTTAGTTCGATGTTGCGAACGACTCACTTACCAGCCGCGCTGGCCCAGTTACGGGGCGCCGCCATACTATCACGAACGCCGAGATGAGCCACCATCGTCGAGAGCGTCGAATCCGGCCAACTGTTCACTCCCACGACTTCTTGGGACGAGTAGCAGCGCACGATCGTTTGACTGGGTGGGCCCGCGCCCCGCTAGCCATCTTGATAGTCTTGCTGACATCGCTCATGCTCGTCGCCCCCTGGCAGGCGCCTGCTCATGCTACGTCAGCTGGCGTGACCCCGACGTCCACGATCCATCTCGCCGCCGCACCCACTGAGACGCCCGCGGCCACTCCGACCGCCACCGCCGCGTCGCCCCCGATAACGTTATCAGCAGCCGCCGTCTATGCAGTCGACGTCACGAACGACGCTGAGCTCTACGCCCAGAGCGCCGATACACCTCTCGCGCCCGCAAGCACCACCAAGATCGTCACCGCGATCGTCGTGATGATGCATGCGACTCCGGATGAGAAGGTCACCATTCAGCAGGATGACCAGGTTGACTGGACTGTCTATTCACATATGGGATTGCTGGCTGGAGACGTCGTCACCGTGCGAGACCTCCTGGCGGGAATGCTTCTCAACTCAGGTGGCGACGCCGCCATGGCCCTCTCTCGCTACGTTGGAGAAAAGCTGCCCAGCCAAACGGCGGCGGACCCAAGGCAACGGTTCGTCGACGAGATGAACCGCGTCGCGTCTCAGATTGGGATGTCTCATTCCCACTTCAATGACCCGGACGGTCGCGACACGCCGGGACACGTCTCGACTGCTCACGATCTGGCGCTGGCGGCGGCTGACTTATTCAGCTACCAGTTGCTCCAAAAGATTGTCGGAACGACAACACAGACCGTGTCCATTCAGGGGACGAACCCGCGCGACATCACCCTCGTCAACACGAACGAGTTTCTCGGCAATCCGGACGTCCACGGCGTAAAGACGGGAACGACCGACAACGCCGGTGAATGCCTGGTTCTCGCCGTCTCGCGTGGTGACGATCGGGTCATCACGGTGGTGCTGGGGAGCACCGACCGATATGGCGACACGTCGGCCCTCTTGAATTACCTTGACGCGCAGTTCAAATGGGTGCGGCTCGGCAGAGGCGGGGATCTGCAGGATCTGAACACCGAGATTCAAAACAAGGGATACTCGCTGGCCGTCAGCAAGACCGTGCTGCTGAGCGCCGTCGACGCCTCTCATTTGCACTACGTCGTGAATGCCAAGCCAAACACAAATGTCTCACCGTTCGCGTCGCAGGGCGACGTAGTATTCTTGATAGGTTCACGGCCGATCTGGCGGCAGTCGCTCTACGCAGGCGATCCGTTCAAACCGAGCGGCTGACGGCCGGAACGCGATCATTCTCCATTACATCGGGGGCTACTTTTTGGAACGACTGCAGCGCGTCATCGCGTCATACGGAGTCACGTCTCGACGCAAAGCCGAACGCATGATCCTCGAGGGACGCATCAGCGTCGACGGCGAGATCGTGCAGGAACTTGGTGTGCGCGTCGATCCAACGCACCAGGAGATCCGGGTCGACGGAAAGCTCATGCGTTGGGAGCGGCGCAGGTATCTGATCCTCAACAAGCCCTCTGGGTACATCACGACCGCCGCCGACGAGCGCGGGCGTCGCACGGTGTTGGATTTGGTCAACGTGCCGGAACGCATCGTGCCGGTTGGCCGCCTCGATCGCAAAACGTCAGGTCTGCTGATGCTGACGAACGACGGCGAGCTCCTCTATCGCATCACGCATCCCAAATTCGAGCTCGAAAAAGAATATGAAGTTCAGTTAGACGGTTTTCCGCCGCCCGTCGCGCTGGAGCGCTTGCGCCAGGGTGTGATCGTCGACGGCACGAAAGTCGTGCCAGCGCAGATTCGGCCGCTCCGCAACGAAGAAGGCGGCACCGTGCTGCGGGTTGTGATTCATGAGGGGCGCAATCGTATCGTGCGGCGCATGATGGAGCGGATCGGCTATCCTGTGCTGAAGCTGGAAAGAACGCGCGTCGGACCGTTACAGATTCGAGGCTTGCCGACAGGCGCCTGGCGCGATCTGACGGGTGGCGAGCTGACGCAGATTCGAGAGTCGGTAGGGCTTGGGGACGAAGATATCACGACGCGTCCAAGCGCTCCAACTCAGCGTTCGCCGTCAGCAAGGCCACGCACATACGAGCGAGGAGAGCGGCCGGCGCCGAGCGGTCGCGGACCGAGACCGAACACTGGGAGGCAACCAGATCGAACCGGAAGCGGAAGACCGCCAGCGCGACGACAAGGACCGGGGCAAGGACCTGGTGATCGCGGTCGACGGCCCGGCGGCGGCCGGCAAGACGACCGTCGCGAGTGAACTTGCTCGACGAATCGACGCCATCTTCTTCGATACGGGCGTAATTTACCGCGCGTTGGCGTTGGTGGCGTTGAGGCACCACATCGACCCAAATGATGCGCAATCGCTGGCACGAGAGGCCTCGTCACTCGATCTTCGCATCGACCCCGCGAGCATGGATGATGGACGTCTGGCCGACGTAATTGTTAACGGGCGAGACGAGACGTGGGCCATCCGCACTCCCGATGTCGATCGCACGGTCTCGGCAATATCGGCGCATCCGTCCGTCCGCGCGGCGTTGCTCGAAAAGCAGCGAGCCATCGGACGACGCGGTCGTGTCGTGATGGTGGGACGAGACATCGGCACGGTCGTCATGCCCAACGCTGACGTCAAGATCTGGTTGGAGGCGTCGCTCGATGAACGTGCTCGGCGACGCACCAGTGATCTCGAGCGGCAGGGAGCCCTTCGGACATTCGAGGACGTGCGTGCGGAGATGCAGCGACGGGATGCCATGGACGCTGGGCGTGCCACATCTCCGATGAAACCAGCAGATGACGCGATTGTCGTTCTGACCGATGGATTGACGATCAATCAGGTAGTCGAGAAGCTCGTCTCGCTCGTTGATTCGAGTACCGGCAGTGGAGACAAACATTGAGGAAGAAGTCGTTTCGCGAAACGGCCTGGCGTGTCTTTCGCCTTTGTCTCTATCTCGTCGCGAGGCCGTTCGTGCTTGCTGCCTTTCGGATCCTGATTGGTTTCAAGATCGAGGGAATCGAGAACGTCCCGAAACACGGAGCAGCCCTCGTCATCAGCAATCACCTGCACAATTCCGACCCGATACTGTTGGTAGCCGCCTATCCTCGGCCGCTCCTGTGGATGGCCAAGAAAGAAGTGTTTGGCGTTCCTTTTGTTGGCTGGGTTGCGGACTCAGCGGGAGCGTTTCCTGTGGATCGCGGACAGGCGGATCGCCAGGCGCTGCGCAACGCCGAACGGCTGCTGAGTGAGGGATACATCGTCGGCGTGTTTCCTGAGGGGACGCGAAGCGTCACTGGCGGACTTAAGGATGTCTATCCGGGAGTGGCGATTGTTGCGTCTCGAAGCAACGTTCCCATCATCCCAACGGCCATCTTCGGCACCGAGGTATTGCCGTTCAACGGCGCCAAGGGCCGCAAACAGGGACGCGGACGCCCGCAAGTCACCGTGCGAATGGGCAAGCCCTTCTATCTTCCGAAGCGAGAGACCGGAGCGAAGCGCCAGTCCATGGCCGATCTCACCGACCTTATGATGATTCATGTGGCGGAGCTATTGCCTCCGGAATATCGCGGCATCTACTCCGACAAGCTGGAATCCGAACGGGTTGAGGCGACTGTCTCCGAACTGATCGCAGGTTAGCAACGCAAACAGAGCGCGGACCGAACTGATCGGTCCGCGCTTCTTGCGTTTCTATTTGCTGTACCTTTGGTGTGGCTCAGTCCTCGATCAGTCGTTTGGCGGCGATGGCCGCTCCACCGATCAATGCCGCCGCACCGAGCGCCGCAACGGCAGTCGCGCCCGGCTCTGGACCCGGCAGAACGACTTTGCCGTCGTCATAGCTCTTGAAGAGCTGGCCCCACTTGGTGTCGAGCGCGTCTTTGACGCGTTTGCGTCCAACCACCGGGTACCAGTAGACGTTGTGGTAGAAGTTCGATGCGAAGTAGGACCACGGCACGATCGGAGAGCGCAGCAGCGCATTCTCGAAGCGCTTCAGTGGACCGTGATAGATCAGTTCCTGACCTTTGCTGGCAAACGTGTCCTCTTTGATGAAGCCCCAGTCCTCGGCGGAGATGTCGTAGCCGACGATCTCGATGTCCTTGGGGTCTCCGATGCCGAGGCCCTTCTCATGTGCCAGGCGGATGAAATCGAGTGACATCGGGTCGAATCCCTGCATCTTGGCGCTGATGGCGTCGATCGCCACCTGGTCGGCGCTCGCCAGGATGATGTCCTTCTCGTGCGGGCGCATGGCGCGTGGGCCGGCCCCGTCACCAGCAAACGTGCCATCCATTACCGCGAAGAGGCCCGGATGGATCTCGCGCTGAATCGTCAAGAGGTCGACCAGCGTTTCGTGGATGACCGCGTGGGTCCAGTGGCGCCGCTCGTTGAGGAGTCCACCGAAGGCATTTTTCATGGCTCCGGTGATAGTGGTGAAGACGTGCGTCTTGACGGTCGGCAGCTGGATGATGTTCTTGCCGATGAACATCTTGGGGATCTTGATCCCTTCCGGGAAGATGTCGTGCAGCACGAGCATCTCGTCCTTCGGCTCGTAAATGCCCCACTCGATCTCCGGCTCATACAGATGCACATTGTCGACGTCGTACTTGTCGACCACATACTTATGCTTGTTGTTCTTCTCTCCAACATACGCATCGACCACCACGGTCTTGTTGTGAGCCCCAATCAGGTGCTGGTACCCATCGGCGCGCAAGCGCCGGATGACTCCCTCGAGCTGCCAGGGGGTGGTGGAGCAGGCCGGATACCACGTTTGCCAGGAGATGTTGATCTTGAGGATCGTGTCCAGGTCCACAGGCAGTGCCGACTGGTAGTCCGCCATCTGCATGACCTGGCCGATGTCGTCCAGGATTGTCTCCGGACGCGTTTTGAGAACGGCAACCTTGCCTTTCCCCGGGAAGTCGTAATTCATTCGTGTGTCATCCTTCATCAATAGCGTCGTCGTTCATGGCTTACACCAACGCAAATCCTAGCATCTGAGAGGCCATCAGATCATTATTTCGACCCCAATCACCCCAATTTCGTAGACGGCGGCGTGCCGAATATCAGCACTCCGTGATCCTCAAGAGACTGCTTTACCTACTTGTACGTACAGTCCAAGGCTGTTATGATGTTGTCTGCAAGTCAATGCATGCCGAGCGCTCACGCGTCGCCCATAACACGCGACGAAGACTGGGGGTGGGGATTCCCAGAGCGTTCGAGCCAGCACCCATCGCGAAATTCTCGGAAGGTGCCTGGGGAGGTCTCTGGTGTTTCGAGGCGCGCTATGCGTGGTCAAGTCGTCTTGTCGGTTAGCCGCCGTCGTCATCTTTCTCGGTCTGATCGCCACGTCCTCCGCAACGGCCGCCGGTGAACCGACGATTACCGGTGAGTATGCGGTGGCCGTGGATGCCGATACCGGCGCGGTCCTCTACGACAAGAACATGGATACGCCCACAGCCCCCGCGAGCCTCACCAAGCTCTTTACCGCTTCCTATGCACTTCAAGCCGATCCTCTGGACAAGAAGCTGACCGTCGACCAGTCTGATCTGGTTGGCGAATCGTCCATGGGGTTGCAGACCGGTGAGACCGTCACGCTCAAGACCGCCCTCTACGGCATGCTCCTTCCATCCGGCAACGACGCCGCCATGACCATTGCACAGAACCTGGGCGCCGAGACTGGGGACACTCCGAAGCAGTCCGTTGACCGGTTCGTGGGCTGGGTCAACGATATGGACGCCCGGCTGGGTCTGACTCACACTCATTTGGTCAATCCTCACGGTCTGGATCAGAGTGGCCACGTCACCACAGCTCGTGACATCGCGGCAATCACCATGTACGCGCTCAAGAATCCGGAATTTAGGCAAATCATTGCCACGCCGTACTACAACGGCGATGGGCACGATCTATACCAAGCCAACCGATTGCTCGGCGAATATTCCGGGTTGATCGGTGGCAAGACAGGAATCACCGACAACGCTGGATACTGTTTGGTTGAGATCGCCCAGCGCAACGGGCACACGGTTATTGCCGTCGTGATGAAGAGCACCGACGCGGCCTGGTACCAGGATGCTTCGACGCTCCTGGATTACGGTTTCAACGCCATCGCCGCCGGTCAGACGGCTCCGAACACGTCGCCAATCACACTCTCGCCGGTCGTCGTTCAGCCCGGCATCCAGGGACAAACGGTTTCGGCGCAGGCAACCACGACAGCACCGCTGGCGGCAGCATCCGCCAGCAAGCTCTCGGTCCATCAGGTCAGCGACAACGTCGCCGTCGTCAGCCACAACCTTCTTGGCGCTGGATCGTCCGGCTTCTCGTGGAAATGGCCATTGGCGTCGTTCCTGGCCATGCTGGCCGTGCTGGCAATCGTGGTGAACTACCCAATCGTCATCGGCGCGGGAAGTCTGCTGTGGCGATACGGCGTTCCGACTGGTCGGGCCATGTCGGTGCGCATGATCCCGCATCGGACGACGTCGACGCCCCGTTCGCGTCGCTCGTCGAACGCGCGGCGCTCTCGATCAGCACGGGTATCGCGCACCGCGTCAGTAGCATCGGCAGCTTCGATGCCTGATTCGGCCTCATCGCGGGCTCATCACGATGCCGCCGTACAGCCAGCTGCGTGGGAGAACGTCGTGTCCTTGAACGCGGCCGAAACCATTGGCACGCGCGCCGTTCGATTGGCGTTGCGTGGCGATTACCACGCCGCATCGAGCGAGTTTTCACGCGCTCTGCGGACCGACTCGACGTTCGATCTGACCCGCTGCGCCGGTTTCTGGGGCATGCAACCTGCCGGTTATGTGGCGGCGGCCCGAGCTTATGCGCTCTGCGATCGAACCTCAGATGCGAAATCGCTGCTCACGGTCATCAAGCTTGGGTGCGGTTCACACCGAGAACTCGAATCGCTGCTGCATCAGGTCGTCGCCGGATAGCACCAACGCCAATCAGAGAGATTTAAGCCCGGTCGGTCTTTTCCGAACCGGGTTCGCGGCATTCCTCGCAAAGACTACCTCGCACTCATACATTCGAAAAGTTGATATAAGACATGTAAGGTGTTATAATCCTCACGTATTAGGCATCGGTGTGCCGGGAGGAAGCATGCGTAACAACGAGCCACTCTATGTGATCAGTGTCGCGGCACGGCTGCTAGAGCTTCATCCGCAGACGCTTCGCAAGTACGAACGCGAGGGATTCGTCTCTCCGTCAAGGACGACCGGAAATCTTCGACTGTATTCCAGTGAGGATTTGGAGCAACTGCGGCAGGTGAAGTATCTGGTCGAGGATCGCGGGATCAATCTCGCCGGGGTTCAGCTTTCGATGGAGCTGACCGCTCGACTCAAGCGCCTGCAGCGTGAGTGCGCCGCGCTCTCCAAACGAAACGAAGGACGACTTGACCCCATGGTTCGGGAAATCGAGTCCCTTCTGAGTATGCTCGGCATTGAGTCGATCTAATCCTCCCAACCAGCAATCCGACGACTACCGGTGCCAGGCGACCAATGGCTCACTAACTTCGATTGATAGGTTCCGAAAGCATGAACGTAAACCGATTTACGGAAAAGGCACAGCAAGCGCTCCTCGAGGGCCAGCGCGTCACCGAAGATCGGCGTCATTCACAGTTCGACGTCGACCAACTCATGTACGCGCTCGTCTCTCAGCCTGAAGGCGTCGTGCCGCAGGTACTGCTCCGCAGTCAGATTGAGCCCCGTGCGGCCGTCGCCGAGCTCGATCGCGTGTTGCAGGCTGCGCCGACGCTTCAAATCAGCGCCCAGCCGGTTCTGGGGAACGCGCTCAGAAAAGTGCTGGAACAGGCCGAGGACGAAGCGAAGTCGTTCGGTGATGAATACGTCAGCACAGAACATCTGCTCCTGGCAGCCTTCAACGCGGCACCGAACGCGGCATCGATCAAAGCGCTGACCAAGCTCGGACTCACGCGAGATCGAATCATGAGCGCTCTATCCGCGATTCGCGGATCGCAGCGTGTCACCAGTCCGAATCCCGAGGGGACGTACAGCGCGCTGGAGAAGTACGGTCGCGATCTCACCGAGCAAGCCCGCAAGGGCAAGCTCGACCCGGTTATCGGTCGTGACGAAGAGATTCGCCGCGTTATTCAGGTGCTCTCCCGGAGGACCAAGAATAACCCGGTCCTGATCGGCGAGCCGGGCGTCGGTAAGACGGCTATCGTCGAGGGTTTGGCGCAACGCATCATTCGTGGTGACGTTCCGGAAGGGCTCAAAGACAAGCAGATCATGCAGCTCGACTCTGGGCGCGATGGTGGCCGGTGCGAAGTTCCGCGGTGAGTTCGAGGAACGCCTCAAGGCTGCCCTCAAAGAGATTCAGGAGTCCGAAGGACAGATCATCGTCTTCATCGACGAGCTCCACACCGTGGTCGGTGCCGGTGCAGCGGAGGGCGCGATGGACGCGTCCAACATGCTCAAACCGATGCTCGCGCGCGGTGAACTGCACGCTATCGGTGCGACCACGCTCGATGAGTATCGCAAGCACATCGAGAAAGATGCTGCGCTGGAGCGGCGTTTCCAGCCGGTAATGGTCAACGAGCCATCTGTCGAGGACACCATCAGCATCCTGCGTGGACTGCGCGAGCGCTACGAGCTGCACCACAAGGTGCGCATCATCGACTCGGCTTTGGTGGCCGCGGCGGTCCTTTCCAACCGCTACATCACCAATCGATTCCTGCCTGATAAGGCGATCGACCTGGTCGACGAGGCGGCGGCGCGACTGCGCATGGAGATCACCAGCATGCCGGTTGAGCTCGACGAGCTTCATCGTCGCAGCATGCAGCTGGAGATCGAGCGGGAGGCGCTGCGCAAGGAAAAGGACGACGCCTCTCGGCAGCGCTTGAAGGAGCTCGAACGAGAGCTCGCCAACGTACGCGAGCAAGAAGGTGCGCTGCAGTCGCAATGGGAGCAGGAGCGCGAGGCGATCAGCCGCGTCAGTGAGCTCAAGGAATTGATCGATCAGACGCGCCTGGAGATCGAGCAGGCTCAGCGTGCGGCCGACTACGGTCGAGCCTCCGAGCTGCAATACGGCAAGCTGGTCCAACAAGAGCAGCAGCTTCACGACGAAGAGCGCCGTCTCACCGAGACGCAGTCGACGAGTAAGCTCCTCAAAGAGGAGGTTGACGCTGACGACATCGCCGAGGTGGTCAGTAAGTGGACCGGCATCCCCGTCAAGCGGCTCGTGGAAGGGGAGATCGAGAAGCTCGTCCACATGGAAGAGCGCTTGCATCAGCGTGTGGTCGGACAGGCTGAAGCAGTCGAGGCCGTCAGTAACGCCATTCGGCGAGCCCGTGCCGGGCTACAGGATCCGAATCGCCCGTTGGGGAGCTTTATCTTCCTCGGGCCAACCGGGGTTGGCAAAACTGAGCTCGCGAGGGCACTGGCGGAGTTCTTGTTTGACGATGAGCGTGCCATGATCCGCATCGACATGTCGGAGTATCAGGAGCGCCACACCGTCGCGCGATTGATCGGCGCCCCTCCGGGATACGTCGGATACGAAGAGGGCGGCCAGCTCACCGAATCGGTGCGACGCCGGCCATATTCAGTGATTTTGTTCGATGAGATCGAGAAGGCACATCCAGAGGTCTTCAACGTCATGTTGCAGGTTCTCGACGATGGGCGACTGACGGATGGCCAGGGACGGACGGTCGATTTCCGCAACTCGGTCATCATCATGACGAGCAACCTGGGGTCGACATATATCCAGGCCGCTGCGGGTAAGGCAGAAGGGGATATGCGGCAGCGCGTATTCGAAGCGTTGCAAGCACATTTCCGACCGGAGTTCCTGAACCGGATCGACGAGATCGTCATCTTCCAGGCGCTGACGCTGGAGGATCTCGAGAAAATCGTCGACATCCAGCTGGAATTCGTGCGGGATCGGCTCGCTCAGCGAGACATAACGCTTCAGGTCGTGCCGCAGGCCAAGCAGCTCATTGCTCGCAGAGGATACGATCCGGTCTTCGGAGCGCGACCTCTGAAGCGCGTCATCCAGCGAGAGTTGCTCGATCGACTTGCGAAGGAGATCCTGAACGGAACGATCCGCGACGGAGAAACCGTGACAGTCGAGGTCGCACCGGACGACACGCTCGTCTTCAGAGGTGCGTTGAGCAGCGCCGAAGTGGTTGCATAGGAACAACAAGGCCCGGGATCATCCCGGGCCTTTTCCTTTGCTTGAGAGCTTCGATCATGTGCGGACGAGTATCCTATACTTGTAGGTGGGAATAGGGCCGAGGTTGACGGATGGTCGAAGGGTAGCGAGCGATGAACGTATTGGAACAGATCATCAAACTGGTGATTATCCCGTTGGTGTTGGTGGGAATCCCGATCCTCTTCATTCTCGTCTTCGATATCGCAGCCCATCTCGGCGAACTTTTCGGCCGCAAGTAACCCTGGACCGGCTCATCTCAACAATCGGCTCGTTGTAGCCGCAATCAGATCCGCCATAGTTGACAGAATCGATCGCCGATTCAGTTCTGGGCACTCCGCCCATTCACCAAGTTCAGACCTTTAGAAAAAATGCACTGGACGAGGACTGGCCGCTTTAATGAGTCAGGACGCGGTTGCGTCGATCCCATTTTTGGTAGACGGCAAGAACGCGACGATCGGAATCGCCAGCAACGCGCAGGCTGGAACGATCCAGAATGCGTTGACGATTCCAATTGCATCCGCGAGCGCTCCGAAGCCAAAGGCAGTTACGCTCTGCGAAACGAACTGAAAAGCAAGCAGCACCCCGGAAGAAGGTCCACGAGCTTCCGGGAGCATGTCTTGCATCACAGCCAGCTGAATGGGCCGTGCGGAGCGCATCAAGACTCCGGCCGCGATGAGGAGCGGAATCGCTGCCCAGCGATGGTTGTCCTCCAGAAGGTAGAGATAGAGCAGCGGCACCCCGCCCAGCGTTACGAGTGCCATGACGACGCGCCGACCAAAGCGGTCGGACAACATGCCGCCCACGAATCCGCCGATCACCCCGGCTCCAAACAGCGCCGAGAGCGATAGACCTGCGTACCAGCTGCTATAGCCCTTCGATTCAAGCATCTTCACCAGAAAAATCGAGAACGGGACGACCCCAAGTCCGAATACGGCCACAAAAGCTAAGTAGCGCCACGATCCAACGCAGCTTTTGACGCAGGAGGGGCATCACCGGAATTCGCTCGGCGTCTCGTTGACGTGTATCGCTCTCGCTCGTATCCAGCGTGAAAAACAGGATCACCGACGCGATCAAGCCAAAGACCATGACGACAAATGATCCCTCGAGCGTGAACCAGGAAATCGCCGCTGTGATGAATAGCGGTCCGACCGTTCGTGCGAGCTCTCCGCCTGCCAGGAAGAACGCCATCGACAGCCCAGTCTTCGATCCGCCTCGCTCCCCCGCCAACGCGACGGCGGGCGTGTGGAACGACGCCGACGCGAGACCCGCCGCGAAGAGCAGGAGCAGGACGAGGGCGAAGTGTGGAGCGAGTCCGATTGACGATATCGACATTGCCGCCACCGCCGGCGCCAGGACGACAAACCATTTCTTGCCCCTACGATCGGCGATCACGCCGATGAACGGCTGCAGTACGCTCGGCATTTGCTGCGCGGGAACCATGAGTGACGCGATTGCAAGCGGCACACCGAGCTTTTCCTGAACAGGTGGGATGAGCACCGCGGTGAACGATCCATACAGATCGTGCGCGAAGTGGGCGAAGCTGATCGGCAGCGTCGCTTTCAGCGCCGAGAGCTTGCTTTCACCGCTCTCTTCGATAACCGCGTCCATGTCGGGAGTTGGTGCTGGTTCCAGCGAGGCTGGTGCGGAGACTCGCACCTCCTCTTCAGTTCTGATGTCTGGTTGATCGGTCAATTCGCGTGTCTTCTTCCATCGTTTTAGAAAACGGCCCCGCGACGACTCTCCGGAACCGTTGTCCCTGAACGGTCCGAAAACCACCGCTGACTGACTCGCGAGCCTCCGGCTACCGTAGCACACCCTCTGCCGCGGGACCATCTGCGCACCGCGACGCCTGTTACTACGTGCATGCATGGAACAAACACGGCATCTGCGTCGTCTTTTCGGCAGAAGGACATTGAAACATCAGTTGAGCCGTCGTGGCTGACCAGAAGAGGAGACGGTCATGGGGGAATCGAAGCGACGTTTCGTGGGAGCAATTCTCGTTGCTGCGCTAATGGTTGCGTTATTGACAGCTTGCGGTGGAGGCGCCTCAAAGAGCGATAAATCATCAGGGCTTACCGGTAGCGCGGCTCCGAATTCGTCTCTAGCTCAGCAGTCGACCAGCTCGGATGGTCAGAGTTTGGCCGTCGCGACGTCCGCGTCCGCGTCTTCGGGCGGCGCAGCGGCGACCACGACGAGTAGCTGGGACCGCAAGATCATCCGCAACGCGGATCTCACGCTGCAGGTCAATGATGTCGAGTCATTCCTTAACTCCGTGCGCTCTATGGTCGACGGTGTGGGCGGCATCGTGTTCGCGTCCTCGACGTCATACAGCGGCGACATACAGACCGCGACCATGACGCTCGACGTGCCCTCAGATCAGTTCGACCTGGTGGTCTCGAACCTCCGCTCGCAGGCAGGGGTGAAAAAGGTCGTCACTGAGTCGATCAGCAGCCAGGACGTTACTGATGACTACGTCGACTTGCAGTCCCAACTTACGAATTTGAAGGCGACTGAGGCACGTCTCATGGTCCTGATGGACAAGGCCACCGACCTTCAAGACATCCTCACCGTTCAGGACGAGCTATCGAAGGTCGAGGGGCAGATCGAACAGACGACCGGACGCATCAACTATCTCGATAAGAAGACGAGCTTCTCACGCATCACGTTGACGTTGAGCCCAGTTGGAGTGGCGGTTGAAACGAAGACTACAGGAGGACTTGATCTCGGCAAAGCGGTTCACGATGCCTGGAAAGCGTCGCTTGGACTTCACCGGCGGCATACTGACCGCTCTGGTCAAGGTGGGCGTCTTCCTGTGGTGGTTCTGGCCGCTGGCGGTGATCGGCGCCGCCGTGGCGATGGTTCGTCGCCAACGTCGTCGTACGGTGACGTCAACGATCGAGACAGGCGCGTAATCGACGGGATCGGCCGCCGGTCAATCAGAGACCGGCGGCCGTGTTCCTCGAACTAGCTTCCCAGGAATGAGAGCGCGGCCAGAGCGTACGCCTTGGTTGCATCCATGACTTCATCGACACCAACCCATTCGTCAGGCTGGTGCGCCAGAGCCGGGTCGCCGGGGCCGTAGATGATGGTCGGGACGCCGAGTTCGGCGAAGTGGCGACCATCAGTTCCCATGCTGAACCCGGCCAGCTTCGTGTCGAAACCAAGCAGCTCGTTCGCCCGTAGCATCCCTTGCACGATCTCGCTGTCAGGCTCATTGAGGATTGCTTCTCGCCCACCAAAGGCTGCGAATCCGACTTCGACTCGCGTTCCGGGAAGGTCCTTGACGGCGCGTTCGGCTACTTCGCGAATCTCGGTCGACCACGTCTTCCGGCTTCTCGCCCGGGATGATGCGCCGATCGACGAAGATCGTGCATTGGTCCGGCACGACGTTTGTCTTTACGCCACCCTCGATGATGCTGATGGTCGCCGACGAATGGTGGAAATAGGGATGAGTTCGCTTCTCCAGAATTGGCCACAGCTCGGTCTGCAACGCGGTGATGACCCGAGCCATGCCCTCGATGGCGTTCACGCCTTCCCAGGGAAGCGCTCCGTGCGCCGCTCGACCATGTACCGTGACGCGAGTCCCCGCCCCGCCTTTCTCGCCGATGCAGATGCGGTTGAAGGTTTGCTCGCCGACGATGACGAAGTCGGGTTTGATCGTCTCCGACTTAGCGATGAGCTGGGCACCCAGCGCGCCGCCAATCTCTTCGTCAGCAACCTCGTTGACGATGAGACGGCCATTGATCGGTACGCCGGAACGCGCCACGGCAATAGCGCCCATCACTTGCGCGGTAACACTGGCCTTGTCGTCGCCGGCCCCACGGCCATACACCTTGCCGTCCACCAAATCGGCGGAGAACGGCGGATGGGACCAGGCCGACTCCTGGCCGGTCGGGACGACGTCCAGGTGGGCGTTGAAGAGGAGCGTCGGTCCGTCGCCGCGCTTGAGCTCGGCGACCATGTTGGGTTTCGATTCCTCCTCGGTGACGAAGCTGACGTCGAAACCCTCGGCGGTCAGCTTGTCGGCACACACCTTCATCGCGTCGCGCACGTCGCCGGGCGGGTTGACGGATGGGATGCGAACGAGCTGACGAAGGAAGTCGATCACCTCGTCTTCTTTGATCTGATCGATGATGCGCTGCGCGGCGGCAGAATCCAGTTTCCCGTTTGCCTGAGCCAAGGTTTCCCCTCCCAATCGCGTTGAACTTGGTGATTCGCTGGGGCAGTATAGCATGGGTTCCGCGGCGGTCCGCTCGGTCTCAGGACGCCGCTGGGCTATGGTATCCTCGCCAACGGCGCTGTTTTGGCGTGACCAGGGCATCTGAGATAACGCACAGACAAGGGAGAACGTTGAACGCTACGCTCGCTACCGCTTCTGAGCTTGCGTCCGTGCTCGAACGAGTGCGGGCTTTCGCCATCGACATGGATGGAGTCCTTTATCGCGGCGACACTGTCTTGCCGCACGTAAATGACTTCCTCGACGTGCTGAACCAGCGCGATTTTCCGTATGTGTTGGCGACCAACAACTCGACGCGCCTGCCCGAGCAATATGTACAGAAGCTCGCGGCCATGGGTGTCGAGGTGACGTCTGATCGCATCCAGACGTCGGGGCAGGCGACCGCGGCGTACCTGAAAGATCGCTATCCCAGCGGAACGACTGTGTATGTCCTGGGTATGACTGCGCTGGAAACCGCTATCTATGGCGATGGTTATTTCGTACAGGCGGGCAAGGACGCGCAGGTTGTGGTCTGCGGAGCGGACTTCGCTGTGACCTACGAGAAGCTCCGCATCGCGACACTGGCGATTCGACGAGGGCGCCGCGTTCGTCGCCACCAATGGTGACACGACCTTTCCGACTGAAGAAGGACTGATACCCGGCGCAGGCGCCATCCTGGCGGCGATCGTCGCGGCCACCAGCGTCGAACCCGACGTCGTGGGCAAACCTTCTACCGGCATGCTGCTGCAAGGTGCGGCGTTGTTGGGCTCCGAGCCGTCCAACACCGTAATGTTGGGGGACCGTCTGGATACGGACATTCTGGCTGGTCAACGCGCGAACTTCATCACCATCATGGTGCTCACCGGCGTCTCGACGATGAAGGAAGTGCAGTCCTCTGACATCCAGCCCGACGTGCTGCTGTCGGATCTCGCGCCGTTGGTTGAGTATTATCGGTCCAATTCATGAAGCAATTCGGCAATTACGATATCGAGGACCCGAATAAGATCCAGGGCCGAGATGAGGTCGACGCGAACGATCGAAGTCTGGCGGGCCTGCGGTTGCGCGATGCTCTCGAGGCGCTGGGGGACACCTATGGTCGCGTTCTTCTGCTGGGCTGTGGAGCGGGCCGATACTTGCGTGCCATGAGCCGAGCGCGCCAGGACCTCGAGATTCTTGGTGGCGATTTAAGCCTGAACGCGCTTCACGAGGCGCAGGAGATGGATCCGTCCGCCGACTACGTGGCATTGGATGCCGCCCGTCTTCCGTACCTCGATGAGACCTTCGCAGCTGTCCTCTTTTTCGACCTTATGGAGCACGTGCCGGACTATGAGGGGCTGATAAAGGAAGCCTACCGGACGTTGCACGGCGGCGGCATTCTGCACTTCTTCGTGCCGTTGGAGTCGCAACCCGGAAGCATCTATCACGCGTTGAGACACTCACAACGTCTCCCTATCCATCGGTGGAAGCGAGACCACGTCGGACATGTCAACAGCTTCACCTCCGAGGACGTGATCCGCACCATCTGGGACGCAGGGTTCACGGTCGAGTCAGTTCACTTCGGTTTCCATCCTACCGGCCAAATCCATGACGTCGTAGATTACTGGCGACGGGATCGCGCGGCGGGATCTAACGGCGTCCTCCCACAAGTTGCGGTCAATGCCATCACGCGCGGTGTCTTCCTCGTCACGTGGCGGCTGCAGTATCTTGAGGATCGGCTCTACTCCGGCCCTGCGTTCGCCTCTGGACTGCACTTGACGGCGCGAAAACCCAAATAGCCTGGCCGCCTCCTAAGCACAGCCCCTTGTCCAATCGCGCGTCAGCGTCGATGATCGACCCACAACGGTCAGACGCCACAGGAAGGGATGATGAGAATGTCGGCTGACGATTTGCGATCGATACCGATCATCGATGGACACACGGATTACCTTCTCTCGCTGAGCAGCACCGGTCGAAGTTTCCTCGAGGAGTCCACCGAAGGACACGTCGACCTCCCACGAGCGCGCAAGGGAAATATCGGCGCGATGATCAGCGCCGTCTTCATTCGTAACGAATTCCTGCCCGCCCACGCGCTGATTCAGACATTGCTGGCGGTCGATTTGCTCAAACGCACAATCGACAAGTCCGACGGGCAAATGGAGCTGATCACGTCGCACGATCAACTCGTACGATGCCTCAACGACCGTGTTTTTGGGGCCATCCTGCACTACGAAGGCGCCGAGGCGATCGACCCAGATTTTGCGGTGTTGCGACTTTCGTACGAGCTCGGACTACGCTCGCTGGGGCTCGTCTGGAGTCGTCCGACGATCTTCGCAGAGGGTGTCGGGCCAGAGAATCGGGGCAAGGGACTAACCGGGCTCGGACGCGAGCTCGTGCGGAACTGTAACGAGATGGGCATATTGCTCGACGTCTCGCACCTGAATGAACCCGGCTTCTGGGACCTCATTGAAGCCAGCGAGAAGCCGTTTGTGGCCAGCCACTCCAATGCACGGGCGGTTTGCGATCACGAGCGCAATCTGACTGACCGCCAGATCAAGGCACTGGCTGAAAAGGGCGGCCTGATGGGCATCAATTACGCGACAGGGTTCCTGGTCAAAGGCGCTCAGCGGAGCTCAGACGTGCCGTTGAGTGTGCTGGTGGATCACATCGACCATATCGTGAACCTGGTGGGCATCGACTACGTCGCCCTTGGATCGGACTATGACGGCGCGGGAGTGCCCGAATCGCTTAAGGATGCCGCCCACGACTGGGCCATCGTCGAGGAGCTCGATCGTCGTGGCTATGATCGCGACTCGATCGCCAAGATCTGTCGTGACAACTGGCTGCGCGTGTTGAAAGAAGTTTGGGTGTAGAGGCTGCGGCCCGGGAACGGCCCTCACCCCCGGCCCCTCTCCCGATCGATCGGGAGAAGGGAGAACCTTCGCTCGAAGTTGGGAGAACGCGTCTGCCGCCTCGCAGCGTGGGACGAGGGCTACCGGGGATGAGGGCTTCCTTGCCGCCTACGCCTGCAACTCCATCGACTTGCTCTCGCTGACCTTGGTCACCATCGAGATGAAGTCGTCGAACGGCACCGCGCCGAGATTTTCGTTGCTGCGTCAGACGGACCGCGACCGCGTGGTTCTCGGCCTCTTTGTCGCCGACGACCAGCATGTAGGGAACGTGCTGCATCTGCGCGCGGCGGATCTTGGCCTGCATCCGGTCGCTCGCCTGCGTCGACCTCGACCCGAATTCCGGCGCCTTCGAGCTCTTTGCGAACCTGCTCAGCGTACTCGTTGTGCCGATCGGCGATCGGGATGATCGTAGCCTGCACAGGGGCCAGCCAGACCGGAAAGACGCCCGCGAAGTGCTCGATGAGCACGCCGAGGAAGCGCTCCGTCGAGCCAGTCACCGCGCGGTGAATGACGACGGGCGTGTGCGGCTGTCCGTCTTCGCCAACATACTCACATCCCAGCCGGGCGGGCTGGATGAAATCGACCTGGATCGTCGAGAGCTGCCATTCGCGGCCGAGAGCATCTCTGGCCATGAAGTCAGCTTTCGGTCCGTAGAAGGCAGCCTCGCCCTCCACGGCGTCGTAGGCGACACCCTCCGCGTCCAGTGCGCCGCGTAGTGCGGCCACGGCCTTGGACCATTTTTCGGCGTCGCGAACGTATTTCCCCTCAGATCCCGGAAGCGAGAGCTGCACCCGGTAGTCCGTCATACCGTACGTCGTAAGAACTTCGCGGATGAGCCCCAGGCAGCGGCTGAACTCCTCCTGGATCTGCTCTTCCATGCAGAAGACGTGACAGTCATCCTGCGTCAGCGCTCGAACGCGTGTCAGTCCTGAGAGGGCGCCACTGATCTCGTAGCGATACAGCGTCGCAATCTCGGCGAAGCGCATCGGCAGGTCGCGGTAGGAGTGAATCCCCATCTCGTTATAGAGCGTCATGTGAGAAGGGCAATTCATCGGCTTGAGGCGATAGACCATCTCTCCGTCGACCATGGGCGGGAACATCACGTCGGAGTAGTTGTCGTAATGCCCAGACTTGCGATAGAGATCTTCGCGAACGAGGTGGCCCGTCCAGACGTGCTGATAGCCGTAGCGCGTCTCCGTCTCGCGGACGTATTCCTCCATGAGGTGACGCAGCATTTCCCCCTTGGGCGTGAAGAGGGGTATGCCAGGTCCGACGCCCTCCGCGAAGACAAATAGGCCGAGCTCTCGACCCAGCTTGCGATGGTCTCGCCGACGTGCCTCTTCCTGCTGCTCGAGATACGCGTCGAGCGCGTCACGCGACGGCCAGGATGTTCCGTAGATACGCTGCAGCATGGGTCGCTTCTCGTCGCCGCGCCAGTATGCCCCGGCCACGTGCATCAGCTTGACTTCGCCGATTTGCGAGGAGTTGTCGACGTGCGGACCACGACAGAGATCCGTGAACGTGTCCTGCGTGTAGCGTGAGATGACCGAGTCTTCAGGCAGATCGTTGATCAGTTCGACCTTGTACGGCTGATCGGCGAAGTAGGCGAGCGCATCCTCACGCGAGATCTCGTCTCGCTTGAACGGGAACGCCCCCTGCTTGATGCGCGCCATGCGGCCTTCAATCTCCTCGAGGTCTTCGGGTGTCAGTGAACGAGGAAGATCGAAGTCGTAGTAGAAACCGTTCTCGATCGCGGGTCCGATGGCCAATTTGGCGTCCGGAAACATTTCCAGTACCGCCTCGGCCATGACGTGCGCGGCCGAGTGCCTCATCGTGGCGAGCTCGAGCTCTTCTTGATCGTCGACGGCGAGCTGAATGTCCGTTTCCTCAGATACCTGTGACATGGTTCTTCTCCATTCCAATTGAAAATGACGAGTTCACAGCTTCAGCCGTCCCCCGAAGTGAGAGACGGCGCAGGTAGTGTTGATCATGTCGACGCCTCCCTTCGAGAGCAAAACAAAAACCCACCGCCCAGAGGGACGGCAGGCTGGCCTGTCGTGGTTCCACCCAATTTCCGAGGTGAACAATGTCACCACGCTCAATTGTGCTCTGTAACGGGAGCTCCCGGGCGCGACTACTGGCTTTCGCGTTCGTCTGCCTGCTCGCGGGGGGTCTTCTCCGGATCGCGGTCGAGTGAGGCTTTCAGCCGGTGGCCTCACATCTCTAACGACTCGACTCGGATACTCGTCCCGGTCAACGCAGTAGTGTGGTTATGTGTGGAATCTTAGGGCTCGACGAGGCTGACGTCAACCGTGCCGAGTTCAAACGTTGCTCTCGTAGACAGCTGCATGTCGACGACAGCCGCCAATTCTTGGACGTCTACACGTCGAATTGGTGCCGTAGAACTCTCAGCCAGTTGCCATACGTAATGCGCTCGACGTCCGCATCGACGTAGCCACGACGACCCAGCGCATCGGCCAGCAGCGGCAGATCGGCGATGGTATCGAGCTCCTTCGGGACGCATTCCGCACCCTGACCACCGTCGAAATCGGTTCCGAGGCCGATATGTTCGGCGTCTCCCGCAATGTCGCAGACGACATCGATCGCGTCGACCACAGCGTC
Source organism: uncultured Chloroflexia bacterium (assembly GCA_963815715.1). Classification (GTDB taxonomy): domain Bacteria; phylum Chloroflexota; class Chloroflexia; order Thermomicrobiales; family Thermomicrobiaceae; genus CALAGB01. Next base: position 138,935 of record CAWFHU010000015.1, read on the forward strand.
GAGCGTGACGGTCGATTTGTCGGTGCCACGCTCCCATGTCCGATCGAGCGCCCAATTCAGCGGCAGCACGCCAATGATGCCGTCACGCTCCACGACGCCGCGAATGACCTCGTCCGACAGTAGACGAGCATAATCGACCGTGCGCCGCGAATGGGCGTGCGTCGCGACGACCTGGCCTTCATAGGATGCCAGCGCTTCGAGACATGCGGCTTCTGACATGTGGGTCAGATCGAGCGTGAATCTATGCTCGCCCATGCGCTTCAGCAGATTGCGACCAAGCGTCGTCAGTTGCCCACCGCTCTTCGTGTCTCCGGTGAATCGATTGGCATGCCAGGCGGGGCCGATCATGCGGACTCCCTGGTGCAACCAGAACTCGAGCTCGCGCAGGATCTCGGATCGGGTCAGCGTTCTCCATGAGGAGCACAAACCCGACCCGGCGTTCGGCAAGCGGCAAGGTGTCGTCGAGCCAATCCGACACAATCGAATCGAGTGTTTCACGATCACGCACGATTTCGATCTGCGGATGGGTCGATTCCCAACGCCGGTAGAGATCGAGGTGTGCCAGCGCCTGCTGACGCGCACCTTCGATGGTCGGATAACTGAGCTCGCCTGGGTTCGCATGAGAGCGGGGGATGGTCGCGATCGTGGCAACGACGATGCCGACGTGGCCGTCGAGCCAATCCTGCAGTCCGAGCATGCAGATGCCGTTGGGATTCTCGAAATCGGCCTGCCGTTCGATCTCGCGGATGGCATGGGCAGACGTAAGGTAGTCGCGTCCCTCTGGAAGAGCGTTCATGGAGATGTCTTCGTGTCCGTCGATGATGAGCTTTGGTCGCGACATCAGGTCCAACTCTGCTGCATGACAAAGCGTCGACAGGTACAAAAAACCGCCGGTGTGTGACCGACGGTGCGCGGTAATTCGTCGTCCGGGTGGGCGGTACTAGACTCGAACTAGTGACCTCCACGATGTCAACGTGGCGCTCTAACCAACTGAGCTAACCGCCCGGAAATTGACGAGCGGAGTATAGCATAGCGTTGAATCGGCATCAATCGCGAGACCTGAATTGATCGTCGAACCAAGCGCCGGAAACAGAGAGCGTGCTTGCTCGCGCGCGTAATGGTCGACGCCGTGCACGATCGTCCACGTGCTTTGTCAGAATCGCCGCTGCGTGAGGGCCGCGGCAATCAACTGACGACGCCGAGCGCCCAGCGCTCGACGTCGTCCTGACAAATCAGCTTCGAACTTTGCTCATGCGGGTGACTGCCTCGGTCAGGATCGCGGGTGACGTTGCCAGGTTCAGTCGAACATGACCCGCTCCGCCGTCCCCGAAGGTCGGACCAGAATTGAGCGCCACACGGCTCTTCTCCAGGAAGACGGCCGCTGGATCATCCCCCAGCCCAAGCGCACTGCAGTCAACCCAGGCCAGATAGGTGCTCTCCGGCATGATGTACTTCGTGTCCGGCAGGTGGGCTTCGAGCAGGTCCCCCAGCAAGCGCCGGTTCTCGTCTATGCCCGAAATGGCTGCATCCAGCCAGTCGCGGGCCTCGTTAAGGGCGGTTGTGTGGGCGATGATATCGATATGACCGGCATGGCCGGCACCACGGAAGCTTGGAACATCGAGATCCTTCGCGCCTTCAGTGCCGGGTATGACCAGAGCCGCCTTGAAACCGGCCAGGTTCCAGCCTTTGGACGACGATGCGACAGCGAAATCAAGCGCGGAGTCGGCCACGCTCAGGAACGGCACATATGTCGAAGTCGGCATGATCAACGGGCGAGTGAATCTCGTCGGAGATGACGCGCGCGCCATATTGCCGCGCCAGCCGGGTAACGGTCTCCAGTTCCTCTCGGCTGTGGACGGTTCCAGTTGGGTTGTGCGGATTCGACAGCAACAGGACGGCATTGCCTCCGTCTTTGGTCGCTTCACGGAATGCGGATTCCAGGGTGGCCGGATCGAGACGTCCTTCGGCGGTGAGATGCGCGGGCACGATCGGCAGGCTGAGTGTCTTGGCCACACCATAGAATGGCGGATAAACCGGCGGCGTCAGCACGATCGATGTGGAGTCGGTACTGATGGCGCGCACGATCTCACGGATGCCGGACATGACGTCCGGCATTGAGACGGCTGCTGCTGGATCGAACGACCAACCCCAGCGATCTGAGGCGAAGGACGCAAACGCTTCGGGATACTGGTGCCCCATCGGGTAGCCAGTGTCTCCGAGATCCAGCGCTTCCTTGACCGCCGCCTTGATCGGATCGGCGATGATTGCATCCATCTCCGCCACCCACAATGGCAGGACGTCTTCGGGAAAGTAGCGCCACTTGGCGCTGGTTCGGCGCCTCAAATGGTCCAGGCTGAGATCCGCGAACGGGTTGGCCACGGATGCGCGACGTGCGCTCATCAATTGCTCCTCACTCCTACTACAACATCGGCGTTCGGTCCCGAGCGCCGGAGTCAACAATGTCATTAGTTTCGCCTGTGAACCGCTTTGAGTCCAGAGGGGCACGTTCTGACTGTCACAGCAGTGGGTCGAAAGATAGCCTCGTATGGGGCAATTGATATGGGAAAACCGAAAACGGCCGCGGCAATCAGCTCTTGACGAACGCGCAAGATTAGAGCAATTTGCGGAAGGAACGCTCAGAGTAGCGTCAACTGGGCGTCATAATGGTGATTGACGAAATGAACCGGTACTCAGCCCACGTTCACCCGGAACTAAAGATCCCGGGCTACAAAGACGAAGTCCGACCCACTTCGTGGGTGCCCCGGGGACTGAACGTACGCGCTCAAACGTAGGGGAGGGACCTGTGCCCTCCCTTCGGCCGAAGGTCGAGGGACTGAAACCACATTGCCCCTCTGTGTCATCAATGACCATAATGTCGCCCTTCAGACGACGACCGAGGACACGTGGTCCCGCGCCTTCCGCTCGCAGGCAACCGCTCTGAAAAATGCAGTAGATGCGCCTCAACCGCTGTTCTCACACAATGGGAGAATCTTGTGGCTGGGTGGCTACCGGCAATATGGGGAGCGTCAGTGCCCCAGCAGTTTGACCGACTCTGCGCGGGGATGCCAACTGAGATCGCTGCTTCCAAAGCGAGCCAACAGCTCGCGTGCTCTTCGACAGAGCGGCTGAAGATCAGGATGCTTGACCTTCCAGCGTCCGTTGACCTGTTCCACCACCAGCTTGCTGTCGGTCTTCACGACGATCGACTGACTCATGGGGCTCGATTGCGTTGATTCCGCATGAGACAGGGCGGCCTCGATGCCCGCAATAAACGTGCGGTACTCAGCCTGGTTGTTGGTGACTTTGTCGCCGAAATCAAGTCGTTGCAGCAACTCAAAGCCGTTGCTGCCTGTCAGAAGAAAGCTTCCGTAGCCCTTGCCAGGGTTTCCGAGTGAACCCCCGTCGAACACGAGCTTCATGTCGAATCGTTTGTGCAAGCTGGTCAATCTTTCTACCAATCATTGTCTCGCATCTGAAGGTCGGTGCACGAAAAGACCGGGCGCGACTGTCCACGCCCGGTCGAACGATCGTGTCACGCCGGATCAAACGCTGGCCTGAGCCTCCGCCTTGGCCTTCGCACTGGCCACGATGGTGTCGGTCAGATGGGCCGGCACCGGCTGGTAGTGGCTGAAGCTGGTTGTGAATGAGCCACGGCCCTGCGTGATCGAACGCAGATCTGTGGCGTAACGCTGGATCTCCGCCGCAGGCGCAATGGCTTCAATTGTGGTCATGCCGTTTTCACCGGGGACCATTCCCTGCACGTGTGCACGCTTGCCGTTCAGATCACTCATGACGTCGCCCATGTACGCCTCAGGCACCGTCACTTTCAAATGCATGATCGGCTCGAGAATGATCGGCTTGGCCGCCATGGCGCCCTTCTTGAAGGCCTGCGATGCCGCGATCTTGAACGCCATTTCGGAGGAGTCGACGTTGTGATAGGAGCCGTCGGTCAGCGTGACTCGCAATTTGGACACAGGGAATCCAGCCAGGATGCCTTCATCGAGCGCTTCACGCACGCCTTTTTCGACGGCTGGAATATAGCCTTTGGGCACCACGCCGCCAACCACCCTGTCGGTAAATTCGAAGTCACCTTCGTCAAGCGGCTCGAGGTCCAGGAAGACGTGTCCGTACTGACCGTGACCGCCGGTCTGCTTCTTGTGCTTGTACTCGACACCTTTGACCGGCAACGAGATGGTCTCGCGATAGGCCACGGTCGGCAGGTCGGTTTCGACGTTCACACCGAACTTGCGTGCCATACGCTCGAGACCGATCTGAACGTGCGATTCGCCCAGACCCGAAACGAGCGTCTCGTTCGTCTCTTCGTCACGACGGATATGCAGGGTCGGATCTTCTTCGAGCAGACGCTGGATGGCACTCCCCATCTTGTCGAGGTCGCTCTTGGTTTTTGGATGGACGGCAGCTGAGAACGCTGGCAGTGGGAAGTCGATTCCATCGAGCGTCAGAGCGCTACCCGGATCGCAGAGGGTATCTCCGGTTGCGACGGTCTGCAGCTTCGCGACCGCGCCAATGTCGCCGGCCGGGATTTCCCCAACTGCGATCTGTTCCTTGCCGCGCACGACGTAGAGTTGGCCAACACGCTCTTCATGGTGTTGCTGGGTGTCGAAGACGTGGCTGTCCGACTTCATAGAGCCAGAGAAGACGCGGAAGTAGGAGAGCTTGCCGACATATGGGTCCGCCACGGTTTTGAAGACGAGCGCGGCGAGCGGACCATTTGCCTTAGGCTCGAGCGCGACCTCTTTGCCGGAAGCGTCCTTGGCGGTCGTGCCAGTCGGGCTTGGGAAGTAGGCGACCATGGCATCGAGTAGCTGGGTTATGCCACGGCACAAGGTGGCCGAGCCCGCGAAGACCGGAACCAGCTGTCCGCTGGCCATCGCGACCCTCAGACCATGCTGGAGTTCATCGATGCCGATCTCTTCATCTTCGAGGTAACGCAGCATGAGGTCTTCGTCGCTCTCGCAGATCGACTCGACCAGCTGAGTTCGCAGTTCTTCCACCGTGTCCGCAATTTCGGCCGGGATGTCCGACTCGGAGGTCGCGCCATCTTTCCCATCGCCGAAGAGATATGCCTTGCGCGCCAGCACGTCGACGATGCCGATGAAATTCTTCTCGGCACCGATCGGCACGAACATCGGAACGACGGACGATCCAAACGTGTCACGCATGGCGCTGAAGGTGGAATTGAAGTTGGCGTTCTCGCGGTCCATCTTGTTGATGAACAGCGCTCGAACGCGACCAACCTCGTCGGCCGCCTTCCAGGCTTGCTCGGTTCCGACTTCGACCCCTGCCGACGCGTCCAGCAGGATCAAGGCGACGTCGCAGGTGCGCATGGCGCCTTTTACCTCGCCGAGGAAGTCGGCGTAGCCAGGAGCGTCGATCACGTTGATCTTGGTCTCGTTCCATTCGACGGGTGCGACGCTTGCGCTGATCGAGATGCCGCGTTTGATCTCGTCGGGATCCCAGTCCGAGACCGTGTTGCCGTCCTCGATCCGACCGAGGCGGTTCACAGCGTGGCTCAAGTAGAGAAGAGCTTCGGTCAAAGACGTCTTGCCCGCGCTGCCGTGGGAAAACAGCCCAACGTTTCTGAGGTTGTCGACCGGGAAAGTGTTCACCGCTCTCCTCCACCTACCAAGATGAGCGATAGAGCAAGAGTCCAGCCCCGCGAGAGGGGCCGGCTAGCGATCGTCTATCACTCCACTGATCCAATCTATGGCCCTGTCTGAGGCGCCAAGGGAAACTTATTGGTGTTCTCGTATTATAGTCCCGTGATTAAGGTCGACAAGTGATGGGCGGCTTCGGGCCGTGTCCAACTTGTGCGGAAGGGATATGGGATTGTCCAGAAACGACGAGAACGAGACCGAACGGCTGAAGCAGCTCCTCGGCGAGCTTGCCGCGATCGACGGCGTGGCAGGGCATGAGCAGGCGGTTGTGGCTCGATTGAAAGAGTTGTTCGAACCGCTCGCTGATGAATTTCAGATCGACAGTTACGGCAACCTCTTCGCGACACTCAACGGGCCGTCGGGGAGCCCGACGCTGATGATTTCAGCCCATTCAGACGAGATCGGCGCGATCGTCAAGTCGATTGAGCCCAACGGCATGATCCGCTTCGAGCGGCTCGGAGGCATCGTCGAGACGTTGACGATCGGGCGCCACATTCGTATTCGGGGCCACCGGGGCGTCGTCGGCGTCAAGGCCGGACATATCCAGACGCCGGAGGAGCGCGGGCGGGCGCCGGGCATGCGCGAGCTCTACATCGACATGGGATTCGAAACGGCGGATGAGGTCCGCACGCTCGGCATCAGAGTCGGCGATGCCATCGCCTACGATGAGCCGATGGTCGAGCTCGCCAACAGCGATCGCGTGGCGGGAAAAGCGCTCGACAACCGAGTCGGCTGCGCCATTCTGGTGCATCTCGCGGAGCGACTTCGTAACGCCACGCTCGGGTGCACCGTTCATCTGGTCGTGACGGTGCAGGAGGAGGTTGGTCTGCGCGGCGCACAGATGGCGACCCATCGGCTCAACCCGACGGCAGCCATCGTGGTCGACACGGTGCCATCGGGCGGCACTCCTGACGTCGACTACTACCGCGATCTGAGCATGCGCATTGGCGCCGGTCCGGTGATCCCGGTTTCGAGCGGCGGCGGCGGTCGCGGCTTCCTGGCCAATCCCGCCATGCGAGATTTCCTGGTCGATTCAGCCGAGAAGGCAGGCGTCGAGATTCAGCAGGCCGTCTTTGTCGGCGGCAACTCGGACGCGGCGGCGGTGCATCTGGTGCGAGACGGTATCCCAACTGGCGTGGTGAACATCGCTCGGCGCTATTCACACTCACCGGTCGAGATGCTCGACATTCGTGACGCGATGGGTGCGGTCGATCTGCTGGAAGCGGCGGCGACGTCGTTCAACGCGGACACCGATCTGGGTTTTCTCTCGTCTCGCTGGTGATTTCTGGCCAGGTCAGCCGCTCAAAGTCGAGCGGCTGACCCGCTCGAAGATGATGCGAAGGCCCACCAGCGTCAAATCGGGCTCGTAGACGTCGATCGCGTCGGTGTGCGGCGCGATCACGCCACCCAGCCCGCCAGTGGCGATGACGAACGGGCGCGCGCCGAGTTCCGCGGTGATGCGCGTCAGCAGTCCCTCGATCAATCCGATATAGCCGAGCACCGTGCCCGACTGCACGCTTTCAAACGTAGTTTTGCCGATGGCGTGAGTGGGCACGGCCAGCTCGACGGACGAGAGGCGAGCGGCGCGACTGGTGAGCGCCTCGAGTGCCAGCGTGAGACCGGGTGCGATGGCGCCGCCGATATAGTCTCCGTCTGCTGACACGACGTCGAAATTGGTGCCGGTGCCGAAATCGACGACGACCGCCGGTCCGCCGTGACGAGCGAAGGCCGCCACTGTGTTGGCCAGACGGTCCGCCCCCACTTCGGTGGGATTGTCGATTCGGATCTTGATTCCAAACTCAATCGTCGAGCTTAGGATGATTGGATCGCGGTTCAGCCGAGCGCTCAGCATATCGGTGAACTCCGGAGTCAGGCGCGGCACGACGCTCGAGAGAATTGCGCCGTCGAGTTGATGCAGATCGACCGCGTCGCTGGCCGCCAGCGTCGAGAAGATGGACCACCACTCGTCGGCCATGCGCGCGCGTTCGGTCGCCAATCGCCAGGAAGTGACGAGCGTCTCGCCGTCGAAGATGCCAACAACGACGTTGGTGTTGCCGATGTCGATGGTCAGGAGCATCTGTGTCCCCCAATCGCGCCGGGTTGCCAGCCGATTCCGCGTTGATTGATTGGCGCCGAGCCGCTCTCAGGCAGCATACGCTGCTGTTTCGCGGCTACATGTTGAGCGCGAACGAGATTTCTTCACGAACGGACGGATCAATCTCACGAGCAATGCGACTCGCCAGAAATGGGCGTGCGGACGACGCGTTGATCCGAGCCATTGCCCAGGCGGCGTGTCCTCGAACGAGTGGTTGATCATGATCGCAAACTGCTCGCTCCAAGACGGCGAGGTCGTCTGTTGACCCGGATGTTACCGAGCGCTACGGCCGCGTTGCGCGCGAGACCGGCACGCTTGGCACGCAGCACCGCCGTGCCGCGATACGTCTCCCGGAACTCATCTTCCGACATGGTGAGCAGCCAACGAAGGGACGGGAACGCGTTCTTTGTGCTGTGCGGACGAAACGCATCATCGTCGTCGATCGAGGCAGCGTTCGTGTACGGGCAGACTTCCTGGCACTCGTCGCAGCCGAAGACCCAATCTCCCATGAGTGGCCGCAAATCGCGCGGGATTGTGTCGCGCAGTTCGATGGTGAGAAACGAGATACAGCGTGGCGTTTCAACGACGTAGCCAGGCTTGATCGCGCCCGGTTGGGCAGCGGTCGATGCACATGCGGCAGCGTCCGCATTTTGAGCGAAGCGGCTGATCCGGTTCGATCTCGACGTCAACGAGCAGGTCTCCGAGCATGACCCACGATCCGTGACCGCGGACCAGGATCATGGTGTTCTTGCCATACCAGCCAAGCCCGGATCGCGCCGCAACGGCACGATCGACGATGCGCGCGGTGTCAACCAGAAAGCGTGACTCGATCGATCGGCCCAGTTCGCGTTCGAGCGCGTCGTGCAGGGCTTTCATTCGCGATTTGAGCGTGCGGTGATAATCGTGTCCCCAGGCGTAGCGTGCGATGCGACCACGCGGCTCGTCGGTGGGACGATCGATCGAGGCAAGCCGGTAGGGAACGCCTACAGAGATGATCGATCGCGCCGATTCCTGCAGGTTGCGTGGCGACGCGGAGAATCGAGCACGATCAGCGGTGAACCAATCGAGCCCATCCAGGTATCCCGCCTCGATGCGCGCCGTCAGCAGATCACCGAGCCCGTCAAACTCGTTCGCGGTCGTGACGCCAACAGCGGGATGCCGCAATCGGCGGCGAGTTCTGTCAGCCGTTGACGATCGAGGAGCGTCAAGCGTTGCTCTTCGCGTTGGAGGACGTATGAAGCGACGAAATGCGTCGAGCTCGGCTCGCGTGGGGAGCGACGATCTGGCGCCCAGTTCTCGGATGCTTAGCCCACCCATGGCGTTGGCAAGCAGACCAATCTCACGTAGCGGACGGTGTTCCAGAATGCCGAGAGCCACGCCTGCCGCGAACGCGTCCCCAGCGCCGGTCGTGTCGACCACGTCGACGTTGAATGCCGGAACGGTTTCGAGCGTTGTCTCGGTCGCCACGATGCATCCACGCGGTCCCATACTGATCGCGATCATACGGGTGTCGGCGTGGCTCATCAGCGACTGGAAGTGACGCACTGCTTCGTACGGATCGTCGTCACCCGTCACGTAACAGAGCTCACTCTGGTTGCCACACAGATAGTCGTGGCGCAATGCGACGTCGAGCCCTTCCTGTGGCGTGACTTCAACGAGATAGGTGAGCGATCCAAGGATCAACGTTCGGGGCGACACGTGGATGGGCAGATCGACGATGAAGCGACGCAAGCGCTGGTCGTCGACATCGAGGTACACGAGGTCATACGCCAAGAGTTCGTTGAGTGGCAACGCGTCGCCATGCTTGAGCCGAGCCCCTTGCAGCCAGTAGATCGTGCGATCGACGGTCTCCTCGCCTCCAGATACGACGATGATCGAGGAGTCGGAGGCTTCGCCCGATCGTTGCTTGACGTAACTGCAATCGCATCCCGCGACTTCAAGGACGCTCCGCAGCGCTCGTCCGTTCTCATCGTCGCCGACCATGGCTGCAAGTGAGACTGGCACGCCAAGTTTCGCCAACGCATGCGCCGTGTTGGCGGTCGTGCCTCCCGACTGCTCGAGGGTTCGGCGCACGATGGCGTACGAGCCAGCGGACGGGTAGGAGTCGGTGACGACGAATCGATCCCAGGACGCAAGTCCAATCGCGGCGACTCGAGGAGATCTCACTTGCCTGCGCTCTCGCGTTCCAGCACGACGCGACACGGGGCGCCATCCATCTCGCCCAGGCGTAGCGGCAGGCAGATGAGCCGATAGCCGCCCGGCTCTACCGCTCTGAGATCGAGGCCTTCCACGATGACGAGCTCAGCGCCGAGAAGCGTGAGGTGCGTCTCATCGTTTCCAGCAAACGGCTCTATGGAAAGATAATCGATCCCAACCAGGTCGACGGCGTGATCGACGAGCCAGTGCGCGCCAGAAGGATTGACGCCGATGAACTCGGTGTGAAACGAGTGTCTCGGCTTATCCCACAGAGCCGAATTCTTGGTTTTGAGCAACAGTCTCTTCGTTCCTGCAGGAATACCGGCCTGTTCCAAATCCGCTGCTTCGATGTCGCGGTCCAGCGAAGTGAAATCGCTGACCACACACGGTCCGATGAGACGGTCGAGGAGGATGGTGTGAAGCTTCTTTCCGGTATCGATGAAGTGCCAGGGAGCGTCGAGGTGCGTGCCGGTATGAGAGGTGTGCCGGAGGTTAGTAACGTTCGAGTGACCTCCCTCGGCGATGCGGGATGCCGGTTCGGCGACGACTTCTCCATCCCCGGGCCAAACCGGCATTCCCGGGATCAACTGAACCGAAATGTCCAGAATTCGATTGCTCATCCGCGCTCCCGTCGTCAGTGAAACGTCGCCATTCATTTCCGAACGCTGATTGTACGGGCAATAATAAAATCCGGGCAGGAACAAGTCGCTCATGCCCGGATGATTTGCGTTTTTGACGGCGCCAACCGATCAGACCGGAACTTGCTGCTCCTGTATGATCTGCTCGATCTCTTCCTTCAGCGCGGAAACGATCTCATTCTCTTCGACTTTGCGGACGATCTTGCCCTTGCGGAAGATGACGCCTTTGCCGCGACCCGCCGCCACACCAACGTCCGAATCGCGCGCTTCGCCAGGACCGTTCACGACACAGCCCATAACCGCCACCTTGATCGGAGACTTGATGGTCTTGAGATAGTCGTCGACTTCGTTGGCAAGCTTGAAGAGATCAACCTCCACACGCCCACACGTCGGGCACGCGACCAGCGTGGCGCCGAATTGTCGGAGTCCAAGGGTCTTCAAGATTTCGAACCCTACGAAGACCTCTTCGACCGGGTCAGTCGTGAGCGAGACGCGGATCGTGTCGCCGATGCCCTCTTCCAGCAGCGTGCCGATACCGAGGGCGGAGCGGATGGACCCAGATTTTGGAGTGCCGGCCTCGGTCACCCCGAGATGGAGCGGGTAGTCGTTCAGCTTGGCCATGCGTCGATAGGCTTCGAGCATGATCGGAACCTCGAATGCCTTGAGCGAGATCTTGATGTCGCCAAAGTCGAGATCCTCGAGGATTTTGATGTGTCCGAGTGCCGTTCGAACCATGTGCTCCGCGACGAGTTCGATTTGGGTGGCGTTGGTCTGAGCCATCTCATCGACGAAGTCTTTCGACATCGGTGGTACGGAGCCGAAGTTGACACCAATCCGGATCGGAATGCCGCGCTCTTTGGCTTTACGCACGACTTCCCTGACGTCTTCGGGCTTGCGGATATTGCCGGGGTTCAGGCGCAAGCCGTGAATGCCAGCGTCGATCGCCTTGAGCGCCAATGTGTGCTCAAAATGGATGTCGGCGATGAGCGGCACCGGTGTGAACGGTACGATGTCGGGCAAGGCCGCGGCCGCGACGCGATCAGGGACCGCAATACGCACGATCTCGCATCCTGCATCAGCTAGTTCATGAATCTGGGCGAGAGTCGCTTTCGGATCACGGGTGTCCGCGGTGGCCATCGATTGAACGACGATGGGTGCGCCGCCGCCGATCTGAACGTTGCCAACATGAAGTGCTCGAGTTTTGCGACGCGATGCAACCATTCGGGGTTAACCTCCTACGGTCGGGCTGCGAATGTCACCTTGAAGCGTAGAACGAAACGAAATGAATGCCAAGTGGCGGCGTCATCGATCGTGACCGATTTTACACCGACCTAACGGAGGAAGGATTGACCGCTGACGATGCGGTTGATATCCGCGAAGGCGACCACCAGCATGAATACGAGCAAGATTACCAGTCCCACGAAGTGAACAAGGCCTTCTTTTTCCGGTGGGACCCGCTTGCCGCGCACGCTCTCAATCAGCACGAACAGCAGACGTCCCCCGTCCAATGCAGGAAACGGAAGCAAGTTCAGCACCGCGAGATTCAACGAGAGCAGGATCATGATGTTGGTCAGCGTCGCCCAGACCGGCGCGCTGCTGGCGTGGATGACTTCCGAGGTGAGCTGACCCATGCCGATCGGTCCGGCAATTCCCTGGACCGGTACCTGTCCTCGGACCAGAAGCACGAGACCGTGGAACATCTGGTTCAGCGTGCTGAACGTTTGCTTGACGCCGAGCGGCACGACCTTCCACCATGCTACCGGCTTCATGACGAAGTCCTGGTTGGCGGTAATACCGGTCTGGAGCTGCTCCACATTCTGCACATTGGGAACGCTGTATTGCAGCGTGACGTCGGTGCCGCCGCGCGACACGACTATCGGGATGGTCTCGCCAGAGTGGTTCACGATGGCATAGTGGTAGCTGATGGCGTCTTGAATTCTTGTGCCCGCGATCGACTTGATCACGTCACCAGTCTGAAGCCCCGCGGTGGCCGCCGCTGAACCGTCGTCGACCGACGCGACAGAAATGGTCGCGATCTGGGTATCGTCGAGCAGAATGCCGACTTTACCTTGTCCGGTCGGAGGATTCACGCGTGGCGTGACAGTCGACTCGATGCGCTGATCGCCTCGCTGAACAACCATCTGCACTGGTTCGCCCAGTTTGCCATTGATCTGATTGATGACCTGAGACACAGATGAAATTGACTTGCCATCGATCGATACGATTTGATCTCCAGCTTGCATTTTCGCCTGCGCGGCGGGGGAGTTGTCCTGGATTCCCGTGATGTACGCGCGATTCGTCGTTTGACCGCGGGCGCCAACGAGAACGGTCATCAGGACGATGGCAAGCAGGAAATTCATGATGGAACCGGCGGCGAGGAATACCGCGCGTTGCAGCTTGGTCTTCGACTGCATGCTGTCGGGTGCGAAGGACTTGCCATCCTCACCCAGAACGCGGACGAACCCGCCGATGGGGAGGAGGTTGATGGACCAGAGGACATCGCCGCGCTTCTTACCCCAGATGCGTGGCGGAATGCCGATGCCGAACTCTTCGACTCGAATGCCGAATGCTTTCGCTGAAACGAAGTGTCCGATTTCGTGGATCAGAATGAGGATCGCCAGGATTGGGATGATGTAAAGTGCGTCGCTCAAATGTCGACCTCAGTTACCCATTAGTTCAAACCGCCCCGCGTTTGATGGCGCGAATACGGCAAGCCGGGCCTAATGGTACTTACCTCGTTTATGACACGTCAATTAAGTTTGGGGTCCCAGGACTGAAATAGTACTATCAGCCCGACGACCTAGTACATCATATGAACATGTTAGAATGTCTCGGCCGTGCGACCGGTCGGTACGAGAGCGGCTCTTCTTGCACAGATTGCTGTGTGGAAGGCGAAGTAGCGGAGGGTTGTACACGCTCATGCTCATCGGGGTGCCGAAGGAAATCAAGGACAACGAGAATCGAGTCTCAACCACGCCAGCCGGTGTGGCGGAGTATGTTCACCATGGTCACGACGTGATCGTGGAGCGGTCCGCGGGCGTCGGGAGTGGCTTCCCTGACGAAGAATATGCGGACGCAGGGGCTACGATGATCGACACGCACGAGGAAGTCTTCGCGCGCGCCGAGATGATTATCAAGGTCAAGGAGCCGATTGCCAGCGAGTATCCGTTGCTGCGCAAAGACCAGATTCTCTACACCTATCTGCACCTCGCGGCCGAGGCGGAGCTAACCGAAACGTTGGTGAACCAGGGTGTTGCCGCCGTGGCCTACGAAACGGTGCAACCGGCCGATCGATCGCTGCCGTTGCTGGCTCCCATGAGCGAGGTCGCTGGGAGGATGTCGGTTCAGGTTGGCGCCCAATATCTGATGAAGACGTATGGCGGCCGTGGACTGCTCCTTGGCGGCGTCGTGGGCGTTCCACCCGCGAAGGTCGTCGTCATTGGCGGCGGCATCGTCGGCACGAACGCGGCGCAAATCGCGCTTGGTATGGGCGCGGAAGTCACGATCATCGATCTGAACATCGATCGGCTTCGTTTCCTCGAGCACGTGTTGCACGGGCGGCTTACGACGCTTGCGTCGAATCGTCGCAACGTCTCGGAGGCAGTCGCAGATGCCGACCTGGTCGTCGGAGCGGTCCTGATTCCTGGCGCGAAGGCGCCGAAGCTCGTTACCGAGGACATGGTGCTGCGAATGCGCCCTGGCTCGGTCATCGTGGACGTCGCCATTGACCAGGGCGGTTGCATCGAGACGATGAAACCGACGAAGCACAGCGATCCGACCTTCGAGGTCGACGGGGTGGTCCATTACGGCGTCACGAACATGCCAGGCGCGGTGCCGCGCACGAGCACGCTCGCCTTGAGTAACGTGACGCTACCGTTCGGTCTCAAGCTTGCCGATCAAGGGCTCAAAAAGGCGGTCAGCGCTGATCCCGCACTGGCGAAAGGGGTCAATGTTTACCGTGGCAAGATCACGTACCAGTCGGTGGCGGATGCCTTCGGGTTGACATACACTCCACTAACGGACCTGCTATAGTATTGCAATCCGGCGTACGAACGAACTGGCGTTTATAGGGGCGCCTGTCTGGCTGTAGCGTCGGATTTCTTGCGGTTGAGCGTGTGTCGAACATTCTGCATCGTTCGGTCATTGGCGCGTCGCGGGTGCTCCGACGGTCGGTATGACGACAGCTGGTAACGCTCGTCGGGATGGAGGGGCAAACACATGGAGGAACTCATCGGGCGTTTCTTGGAAGGGCTCGAGGGTGATAAGGGCTTCTCTCCAAATACGGTGTCGGCGTACCGCAACGATCTCGGTCAATTCTCTGAATTCTTGCAATCCAGCTACTCGCTCAAGTCCTGGCCAGAGCTTACTGACAGTCATTTGACCGGATTCGTTTTGTTCCTCCGCGAACGCCGCTATGCCAACTCAACCGTCGCCCGCAAAGTGGCGGCTGTTCGGTCGTTTTGCCACTTTCTGATTGATGAGCGACTGTTACGTCATGACCCATCGGCGTCGCTTCCGTCGCCACGGGTCGACAAGTTCGTGCCACGTGCTATCACGCACGACGAGATGAATGCGTTGCTGGCCCATGCGTCATCCGAGCGGACACCCGAGGGACTACGCGATCGGGCGATGCTTGAAACCTTGTATTCCACGGGCATGCGCGTCAGCGAGCTTACGTCGCTCGATACCTGCGATATCGATCTCAACTCGAAAGAGCTTTCGTGCGGCAAGAAACCCGATCGAAGTCGAACAGTGCCACTCTCGGAAGCTGCTGCTCAGGCGCTCGCGACGTACCTCGAGACCGGCAGACCGCTCCTGCGACAGGATGGCGACGAGTCGGCAGTCTTCCTCAATCACCGTGGCTCGCGTCTCACGAGGCAGGGTTTCTGGCTGATTCTCAAAGCCCACGCGGAGGCGGCCAAGGTTTCCGACATTACGCCACACACCATTCGACACACGTTCGCGGCGCACGCGCTCTATGATGGTCAGGAGCTACGGGACATTCAACGAATCCTGGGACATATGTCGATCTCGACGACTCAGGTCTACCAGCAGCTGGCGACCCAGATCGGTCCGGGGCCGAAGACGGCCGTCCTCGTCGGCAATGGTAGCGCGTGCTACGATTCGAGCGGAGAAGAGTAGCGTATCGGCGCATGAGACGTCTGCCGTTTTCCACTGACCTCATCACGAATAGATAGACGTCACCCCTCGTCTCTTCCACGGCGAGGGGTCTTTGCGAATACGACCAGGCAATTGGGCTGGAGGCAATCAGGTCATGAGCGAATCTCAGAAGTCAGTCGTCACCATGGAAAAGATCGTATCGCTCGCCCGGCGTAGGGGATTTGTCTTCCCGGGCAGTGAGATCTATGGTGGGCTGGCCAATACTTGGGATTTCGGTCCTCTGGGCGTCGAGCTCAAACGCAATATCAAGAACGCATGGTGGGAATTCTTCGTTCACGGCCGCGAGGACATCGTCGGCATCGACGGGGGAATCATCCTTCACCCGCGCACCTGGGAGGCTTCAGGGCATGTCCAGGAGTTTCACGATCCACTCGTTGACTGCCGAAACTGTCGCTCGCGATATCGGGCCGACACGCTCATCGAAGAGAAGCTCGGCCGCTCGGTCGAGGGACAGCCGCCGTCCGAGCTGACCGAGATTATTCGCTCCAGCAACATCGCTTGTCCGTTCTGTGGCGTGCGCGACTGGACCGACGTGCGGCAATTCAACCTGATGTTTGAGACCATGCTCGGGCCAGTCGAAGAGTCTGGGACGCGGGTTTATCTCCGTCCGGAGACCGCGCAAGCCATCTTCCTGGACTACCGCAGCGTGCTGCAAACGAGTCGAGCGAAGATCCCGTTGGGTATCGCGCAGGTCGGTAAGGCGTTTCGAAATGAGATCACGCCCGGTAACTTCATCTTCCGCCTGCTCGAATTTGAGATCATGGAGATCGAATACTTCTTCCGCGAGAACGAGTGGGAGAAGTCCTTCGACATGTGGTTGCAGCTGATCGACGATTTCTATCGCACGATTGGTTTGCGCCCAGACCGGGTCCGTACGCGCGAGCACAGCGAAGAAGAGATGTCGCACTATTCGAAGCGGACGGTCGACTACGAGTACCTCTTCCCCTTCGGCTGGAAAGAGCTGTGCGGATTGGCGTATCGAACTGACTTTGATCTCACCCACCACACAGAGTTCAGCGGCGTTGATCTGAGCTACTTCGATCAGGCCTCTGGTGAGCGTTTCACTCCACACGTGATTGAACCCGCCATGGGGGTTGAGCGCCTGCTTCTGACGCTGCTGCTGGATGCCTACGATGAAGAGGAGACCGAGGACGTCAACGGCAAGGCGTACACGCGTGTCGTGCTGCGTCTTCATCCGAAAATCGCGCCATACCAGGTCGCGGTCCTGCCATTGATGCGTAAGCCGGAGCTGGTTGAGAAGGCGAGCGAAATCCAATCATTGCTGCGCCGCTCATTCTCGGTCGAATATGACGAGACCCAGAGCATCGGACGCCGCTATCGCCGCCAGGACGAGATCGGTACTCCATTCTGTGTGACCATCGACTACGAGACGCTCGACGATCACGCGGTCACGATTCGCGAGCGGGAGACGATGGCACAGCAGCGGATCGCGATTGGGGATCTGCCGCACATTCTGGCTGAAAAGATCTCGAACTGGGGATAATTATCGGAGCAGGTTTACAGCTCGTCTTCTCCGACGATGCGTTTGTAGAGTCCGTCTAGCTCTTCGTCTGAATAGTAGTGGATCACCAGGCGGCCGCCCTTACGACCGTGCTGGAGTTCCACCTTGGTCCCGAGCGCTTTCCGAAATTGATCCACCACGTGCTGTTCAACCGCCGCAGGCGCCGGTTGGGGACGCGAAACCGACGGTCGAGCAGCGTGCCACTGCCGAACCAGGAGCTCGGTCTGCCGCACGTTCAGTCCGCGGGTGGTCACGACCTGTAGCGCGGCGAGTTGATCGACCTTGAGCTCGAGGCCGAGCAGCGCCCTGGCGTGCCCTTCGCTGATCTTGCGAGAGAGGACCGCTTCCTTGATTTCGTCAGGAGCTTGCAGGATGCGCAACGCGTTGGTGACGGCAACACGACTCTTGCCGACCCGCTGTGCAACGTCTGCCTGAGTGAGCCCAAACTCGTCGGTAAGCTGCCGGTAGGCGCTCGCCTCTTCAATGACGGATAAGTCCGCCCGCTGGACGTTTTCGATGAGCGCCATCTCGAGCATGTCACGAGGACTGGTATCTCGGATGATGGCTGGGATGGTGCGCAGTCCGGCGCCCCTCGCCGCGCGCCAGCGGCGTTCTCCAGCCACGATCTGATATGGAGCGTCTTTGGTCGCTCGCGAAACGATGATCGGCTGCAGGACACCGTGCTCGCGAATCGAATTGGCGAGCTCGTCGAGCGATCCCGCGTCGAACGTTTCACGTGGCTGAAAAGGGTTGGGGGTGACGGCGTCGATATCGAGTTCCTGCACGCCTCCAGCCACATCGGAATGTGACTGGATCAGCGCGTCAAGCCCGCGTCCAAGTCCGCCTCTTCGCTGGGCCATTCTTTCCCCCCAAGAATATGTATGCCGCTGCCGACTGAGTGTAACACGGGTGGTCCGCCCTCTTCGGTCTATAATCAACCGTGGTCCCGCACCCGGGCCACGGTTGAAAGGGCAGGTTGATTGGGCGTCGTATTCGGGTTTATTCTCCTCGTCGCGATCGTCGCTGGGATATCGGCTTGGGCGCACGCGGCACAGCGACATCGTCCACTCTACATCGCACTCTATATCATCGCCGTGCTGGTCAGTGGCATCACCATCCTCGTCGGTGCGACCTCGATGGTCGTCAATGTCACGGGCGATCGCGGAACCGTTTCTTCGGGCAGCATCATCATCGTGGCGACTGGATTGGCCATAGGCATTCCCTTTATCCCGCAGGTTCGACAGGTTTTGTCGCGGGTTATGCCGTTCGACCCGAGCTCTCCGGCCGATATGATCGGTCTCTCGACCCTCCTCGCAACGGCCGTCTATTCAGGCGGGATTTCACTTAGATCTGACGCGAATCTCGACATCGGATCGGTGAGCGGAACGGAGCTCGTGTCGCAGGCAGTTGCCCTGATCTTTATCGCCTATTTCGGGGTTGGCTTTCTGATGACCCGGAATTTTCGCGGCGCGACGGATCGACTCGGACTGAACGCCATAAGTGTGCGGCAGCTTGGCCGTGCCGTGGCGTTGGTCGCCGGACTCTTCGCGGTGACAATCGCCACCGGGCTGCTGACCTACTATTTTGAACCGAACCTCGACAAACAGATTCAGAACAACCTCGAGAACATGACCGCGAATGTCTCGTCAATTAGTGGGGCACTGCTCCTTGGAATATCAGCCGGTGCAGGAGAAGAGATTCTCTTTCGTGGCGCTATTCAGCCGCGCTATGGGATCGTCTTCACCTCGATCGTCTTCGCATCCCTCCACATTCAGTACGGCATCAGCCTGACGATCGTGGGGATCTTCTTCGTGAGTGTCTTGCTGGGTCTCGAGCGCCAACGCGTCAACACAACGGCGTCGATGGTGACGCACGTTATCTACGACGTACTGGCGGTCATTTTCGGAAATCTCTGACACGCGCGAAGCGGTTCACTCTTGTGAACTGAGTCGGAACATCAAGAATATTCGCGTCGGGCTAGGGTAGCGTGGTGTTCGTCGTTGTGGACGGCGTTTCAGTCGGCTGCGTAGCCGAGCTCACGGCCGTTTCCGTTGGTGTTGCAACTGTAGGTGTTGCGGTCGAATCCGGAACCGGCGTAGGAGTCAACAAGTCTCCGTGTCCGGACGTGTCAGGATAGAGTGCCCACGTTCCGTCGTCGTAGACGACGTAGACGAATCCCTGATCGCTGTAGAGCATGATGCCGTGGGCGAACGGTTGGACGCTGCCACCCATCAGATGCGCGTCTTGCTCGACCGCGTAGCCAATGGAATCTGACAGACCGGAGTCAGCGCTCCAAACCTTCCAGAATGCTTGCTTAGGAATCCATAGACCTGCGTCTGGACCGGCGCCGCCGCCTTCTCCGTCGGACTGAGTCCAGCTGTCCTGGCTAGGAGTCCATTGGCCAGACGAGAAGAAGACGTAGATCTCGCCGGTATCGTAGCGCTCGTACATGGTTCCACGCTGGAAGCCAAGCTCTGAGGCGTTCATTGCGGCCTCGATGTCGCTTGGCGCCCCCAGCTTTGTCTGCACGTCCTGATTGGCCCAGTAGACGCTTCCGAACGCTCCGGTGACCGGGAGGATTTCCGGAGTGGGTGACCCGGCAGAGGCGACTTGAGTTTCGGTCGGACTGGCCTCTGGAGTGGCGGCAGGCGTCGCTGGAGTCACTGTCGGCGTGCTTGCGACCGTCGGCGTCGCTGGAGACGCCGTCGGAGTGGATGTTGGCTGCGACGTAGCGGTGCTTGTCGCGCTGCTTGTTGAGGTTGCGGTCGCTGTCTTGGTCGCCGCCGCCGTCGGAGTCGGACTCGCCCCCGGATTGCTCGACGGGGTGGACGGTGGGGCTGTCGGTGTTGGTTGCCCAGTTGATCCCTGACCGCTGCCGGTATTTCCGGCGGTTGCGGTCGACTGGGCGCTACCGTTCGACTGCGCCGTAGCGGTTGGCGTCACGGCCGCGATCGCCGGATCACGGGTCGGTTGACCGGTCGGTTGGGGCGACGGCGTCTCGGCCGGCGTGGGAGTCTGGCTCTGCGCCGTGTTCGTAACAGTACTGGTGGTGAATGAGATCGACCAGGTTCGGCCGATCTGATGCCCGTATGCGTCCTGGGCCGTGCCGAGGACCATGACCTGATAGTTCGTGCCCGGCAAAAAGAGCGTGCTTTGGGAAGAGCTGGAACCCAGAACGAGTGTATTACCTTGCCAACTGGTTGGAATGCGGTCCCGCTCACCTGGTGGCCAGACCTGCAGATTCTCTTCCACCGACTTGTGATTCATTGGCTTGTTGAAGACGATTTTGACTGGCTGATAGACCGGCCAGGTTTGTGAAGTCGTGGGTTCCGAGCTTGCAATCGCCGGCGTCAGGCCCTGATTGTAGCCGCGAACGACCAGGAATGCGCTGATGACCGCAAGGATGGCAAGCGCCGCGACCGTCGACAAGCCGACTTTCGCGGTCGTTGCGCTGAAAATGCGACGGACACCCGTGGGCCGCGGCCGCTCGACGGTTTCCATCCATACCGAGTTGGCCAAATTGTCTGGTGGTGAAGCCTGTGGAAGGTCACGAAGATCAGAGCGAATGCGCTGATACTCGTCAACGACGGCCCGACATTCCGTGCATTCCGCAAGGTGTTTGTGGAGGATGGTGCTTTCCGACGGGGTGAGATCCCCATCGAAAAAGGCCGAGATTAGTGGTCGGATGGACTCACATTCTCGCCCGAACATGACGGCTCGTCATCCTCCATCGTCCGATACACTTTCCGGAACTCTTCTCGGCCCCGGAAAAGCACGGACTTAACCGCGGAACGCGACAGCCCCATGATCTCGCCGATGTCTTCGCAAGACATCCCCTCGTATTCGCGCAGAACGAGGGCCATGCGGTTGCGATCGCTCATGAGGTTCAGCACACGCTGTACGATGACCTGGGTCTCACTGCTGATAGCGTTGCGCTCTGGGTCATCCAGAGGCTTGCCATGCAGCAAGTGCTCATGCTTATGCGATTCCCAGGGCATCCAGCGGATGCGCTGACGGCGGCGGAGGACATCTAGACATGCGTTGGAAGCAATTCGATGCAGCCAGGCCGACACGTTGAGATCCAGCGACGTCTGCGGGAGCGCCTTGTAGGCTCGAATGAAGCATTCTTGCGTCAGATCATTCGCGTCTTCCGGATTACCCATCATGCGATAGATGAATCCGTAGATCTGTCGCTCATATCGCTGGAATATGACTTCGAACGCTGCCTGGTCGCCTTCTTTCGCTCGGCTTACCCAAGTGGCCTCGTCAACTGGAACAGCCACATAGCCACTCATGCGAGGTCCTCCGTACCCTAACCCTTAAACGTACGCTGATCGTCGCGGTTGTGGAGCGAAGAAAGTAACAACTGAGAGTGGCATGCGCTCCGGTCCGCTGCTCATTGGGTTGTTCATAAACACCATACCGAATTCACCAGCGGAGCGCAATCAAACGACCCTAATCTGATATACAACTGACACGCGAATTCCCCTGAAGTTTCCCGATGCTACAATTATCGTCAGTCTTCACCCGATTGCAAGAGCCCGCGCGTCCTGGATTGGACTGAATTCATGGCAAATCCGTTCGTCGAGCGTCTAGGACGTGGCGTCATATTGTGTGACGGCGCGATGGGAACGCTCCTCTACGAGCGCGGCATTCCCTTTGATACCTGCTTCGATGAGGTGAACCTCAGTCATCCCTCGCTGGTTGTCGACATTCACCGAGAATATATCGCGGCTGGTTCTGAAATTATTGAAACCAACTCCTTTGGTGCCAACCGATTCAAACTGGAGCAATTTGGCCTGTCTGGGCAGGTCCGCGAGATCAACCGCAAAGCGGCACGAAACGCCCGCGAGGCGCGTGAGATCTCCGGACAACCGGTCCTTGTCGCCGGTTCTGTTGGCCCAACAGGCCGTACGCTGCCACCGATCGGGACCGCGAATCCCGATCAGGTGCGTGCCGCGTTTCGTGAGCAGATTTCCGCGCTCCTTGAAGGAGGTGTCGATCTTCTCATCATCGAGACGATCCCATCACTCGCCGAAATGACCGAGGCGATCCACGCAGCTCGCGAGGTCTCCGATTTGCCGATCGTGGCGCAGATGACCTTCACCCGGGATGGACGGACCATCGGTGGAAGTTCACCGCGCGAGGTCGTGGCAACGCTGGGGGAGCTCGCCCCGAACGTTATTGGCGTCAACTGCAGCGTTGGTCCACGCCACACGATGGAAGTGCTGACGTCGTTCCGCAGAATCGCGGGAGCCAAGGTGCACATCTCTGGGCAGCCGAACGCCGGTTGGCCGATGGACGTCGGTGGCCGTGTCATCTATCCGTCGTCGCCGGAGTATTTCGCGCAGTATGCGCGCGAAGCCGCCGACGAGGGCCTGGCGATTGTGGGGGGCTGTTGCGGCACGACGCCCACGCACATTCGGTCCATGCGTGAGGCGTTGGATTCCTTGCGGATCGTTCAACCTGGTCGAGAACAGGATCGAATCGAGCTCGGACAGACACGCCAACGTGAGCTTTTGGCGCCTGACGGACCCACGACATTCGCTCAGAAGCTGGGAAGTGAATTCGTCGTCAGCGTCGAAATAGACCCGCCCAAGGGACTCAACCCACGCAAGTCGCTGGCTGGGGCGCAGCTTTTGAAGGACTCTGGCGTCGACTTCATCAACATCGCCGACAGCCCGATGGCACGCGTCCGCATGAGCGCCCTCACGCTCTGCTACCTGATCCAGAACCACGTGGGCGTCGAAACGATCCTGCACTTCACGACACGTGATCGAAACCTGATGGGCTTGCAGTCGGATCTGATCGGTGCCCATGCGCTCGGCGTGCGCAACATCATCGCGTTGACTGGCGATCCTCCGAGCCTCGGCGACTATCCGAATGCGACGCCGGTCTATGACGTCGATTCGATCGGTCTGGTCCGCGTCATCAAGTCGTTCAATCAGGGCGTCGACGCTGCCGGGGCATCCATTGGGCAAATGGCCAGCTTCACCGTAGCCGTGGCCGCCGATCCGACGCGGCCCGACCTTGAGGAGGAAGCCCGTCGACTGAACCGAAAGGTCGAAGCAGGCGCGGACCTCATCATGACTCAACCGGTCTTCGACATCTCGATCTGGACCACCTTCGAGAATATGTATACGTCGATGTTCGGAGAGATCGCGGTCCCCGTTTTGCTCGGCGTTCTCCCATTGCAGAGCCATCGGCACGCCGAGTTCCTGCACAACGAAGTTCCCGGCATCACACTGACTAACGAAGCACGCGAGCGGATGCGCATCGCGGGAAGCGAAGGACGCAAGGAGGGGGTTAGACTGGCCCAGGAGCTCCTTCGTTCGGCGCGCGACGTCGTCCACGGCGTCTACATCATGCCGTCGTTTGGTCGGTATGAGGTTGCCGCGGAAGTTCTGGACGTACTGGGCGATCGCAGCCTCTCCGCTCGTTTGCTCGCCTGACGGCTCGGCTGCTATACTCCGCAGGTCCCGCGTTGGGCGGGGTAGGCGTGCCTTCGATCAACGCGAACACGGAGCAGAGGGTTCATGGTAGACGTAATCAAGAGCATCGAACGCGAACAATTGAGGGATGACGTTCCACATTTTGGTCCCGGCGATACAGTGCGCGTGCATGTGAAAGTCGTTGAGGGCACACGGGAGCGCGTTCAGCCGTTCGAGGGTGTTGTGATTCGGCGCCGTGGCGGCGGAATCAACGAGAATTTCACGGTGCGCCGTATCGCGTCCCACGGCATTGGAGTCGAGCGAACGTTCCCGATCCACGCTCCGCGAGTAGACCGCATCGAAGTGCTACGCAATGGTCGCGTCCGACGCGCCCGCCTCTATTTCTTGCGTGGTCGAACGGGTCGCGCGGCGCGAATCCGCGAGCGTCGCCGTCCTCAGGGAAGCTACATGCGCTAGGCACTGCGCTCGCATTGAGTTAGATTCGGTTCACGCGGCGCCGCATGCGCCGCGTCGTCATATGCGGGAGGCGGCGTGCCCGAGATCCAGGTGCCAGACACGACGCTTGAAGCGACTCATTGGAGCCGTGGTCTGACGCTCGTCGCCGGTGTCGACGAGGTCGGTCGTGGATGTCTCGCTGGGCCGGTCGTCGCCGCGGCCTGCATTCTCCCCCCAGACATTATCGAGGTTGTTGGTGTGCGCGATTCCAAGACGCTTTCAGGGTCCCGGCGGCGCGAGCTGGCTGAGGTGATTCGGCGAAGTGCTCTCGCAACCTCAGTCGGGGCCGCATCGCGACGAGAGATCGACCAATTCGATATTCGCGTCGCCACGACGATGGCGATGCGCCGCGCGTTGGATCGACTTGGCTCCTGGCAACACGCCATCATCGATGGACCACTGATGCGCGAGTTCAAGGACGGTCCCTTCACCGGGGTTGTGGACGGGGACGCTCTGTGTCTTTCGGTTGCCTGCGCCTCGATCCTGGCCAAAGAAGCACGTGACGCGCTGATGCGTCGGTTGGCGTGCCGTCATCCCGAATACGACTGGGATCACAATGTCGGGCTACGGCACGGCGGCAGCACCTGGACGGCATTGCGGCGCTACGGGCCGACGCCGCATCATCGTCGGTCATTCAGACCGGTGCGCGAGCTGATTGATTCGATCGGCTCCGAGATGGATTCGGTCGGGTGAGCGGTCGCAAACGAGCCCTTGGTGACGCGGGTGAGCGGCTGGCTGAGCGCCGAATCGGTGATTTGGGTTGGAGCGTTATCGATCGAAACTGGCGAGTGAGGGGCGGCGAGATCGACCTGATCGCGCTCGACGGCGAGGTGCTCGTGTTCGTCGAAGTGAAGACCCGTCGAGGCGCCGTTCGCGGAACCGCCGAGGAAGCCATCGACGACGCCAAAGCTGAGCGGCTGCTTGTCGCTGGGCGAGCAGTATGTCGCCGAGCATCTGGAACATCTGGATCGGGTCTGGCGTGTGGATCTGGTCGCGATCACGATTGGGCCGTCTGGCGCCGTCCAGCGCATCTCTCACGTTCGAAACGCCTGCAGCACCGGTTGATGAAAGGGGCCACGCATGAGCGCGTCCGTTGAGGAGCATCGATCTCAGGCGCCGGATCACGTTCGCTGCGCCGTCATCACGGTGAGTGACACCCGCACCGAAGAGACCGACCGGAGCGGTCAGCTGATTAAACATGCGACTTACCGAGAACGGTCACGAGATCGTCCACTATCGGATCGTGAAGGATGAGCCTGACCAGATCGACGGCATCCTCACGGAATTGGTCGCTCGCGGCGACTGTGATGCCGTCATCTTCAATGGCGGTACGGGCATCGCTCGGCGTGACACCACCTACGATACCGTCAGCCGCCGCCTCGAGAAGCAGCTCGATGGCTTTGGCGAGATTTTTCGCATGTTGAGCTTCGACGAGATTGGTGCGGCCGCCATGCTCAGTCGTGCTACGGCCGGTGTCATCGGGGACACTGTCGTCTTCCTTACTCCGGGTTCCTCCAACGCGGTCGGACTTGCCATGGAAAAGTTGATCCTGCCAGAAATCGCGCACGTCGTTTTCGAAATGCGCAAATAGGTTCGCCCCTGTCACTCTCTCGAACTTTGATGTTGCGCACCTCGCGAGCCGACGCGAGACGGTGTGTCGCAGGCCCTTTGGTATCATGGGCTGCGCTCTTGATGCTGGCGTCGCGATGGAGGGACGAATCACATGCCGAACCGTGATGGCGGAAACAAACTACGCAAACCGCAGGTGCTCAAAGGGATGCGAGATTTCCTGCCCGATCAGATGCTCCTTCGCCAGCACGTCATCGGCGCATTCGAGTCGGTCTTCCAGCGCTACGGATTCGAGCCTATCGACACCCCGGAGCTCGAGTACATCGAGGCGTTGACCGGGAAATACGGCGAAGACGAGAAGCTGATTTATCACTTCGAAGATCACGGCGGACGCGAGGTCGGGTTACGCTACGATCTGACCGTACCGCTGGCTCGCTTCGTCGCCACGCATCGTCATGAACTGACCTTCCCGTTCAAGCGCTATCACATCGCGCCAGTCTTTCGCGCCGATCGACCGCAACGTGGCCGCTATCGCCAATTCTGGCAGTGTGACGTCGACACTGTCGGCACGTCGTCGATGCTGGCCGACGCCGAAGTGCTGATGGTCTGGATGGACTGCCTCAAGGCCGTCAACATGCCCAACTTCGTGGTGCAGATCAATCACCGCAAGCTGCTCCAGAGCCTAGCCGCGTTCGCCGGTGTTCCGGCGGACCAGACGCCGACCATTCACCGAGCCATCGACAAGCTCGACAAGATCGGCCGCGACGGCGTCAAAGAGGAGATGCTGCGACACGAAGTGCCGGCCGACGCCGCGGACAAAGTTCTCGACCTGGTCGCGCTTTCGGGCAATCCAGGCGAGGTGTTGGCGGAACTGCGCGAACGGCTGGGCGGCATCGACACCGCACGCGAAGGAATCGACGAGCTTGAGTCGCTCTTCACGTATCTCGCCGAGATGTCGGCCGATCCGCGGCACTATGCGCTGAATCTGGCGCTGGCTCGTGGGCTCGACTATTACACCGGGCCGGTGTTCGAAGCCACCGCGACCGAAGCCAATATCGGATCGCTGGGTGGGGCGGGGCGCTATGACGGACTGATCGGAATGTTCCTGGGCGAAGACATCCCGGCCACTGGTGCATCGCTGGGCCTAGAGCGCATCGTCGACGTGATACAGGAACTGAATCTCCTGCCGCCTCGAGCAACGGTCACCGATGTGATGGTGACCATCTTCAACGAAGAGATGCTGGCGTCTTCGCTCAGTTTGGTAGGTCAGCTTCGCCGCGATGGTGTGGCCGCCGAGATCTATTTGGAACCACAGCGCGATCTGCGGCGCCAGGTGCAATACGCCAACAAGCGTGGCATCCCAATCGTCGCGTTCCTGGGTCCAGATGAATTGTCCAAAGGCGAGGTCAACCTGCGCGTGATGGAGTCGGGCGAGCAGACCACGGTCAAACAGAGCGATGCCGCGGCCGCGATCTCACGTTTGGCCGGAGCCTGACCAATTGATCGTTCGACTCGGAAATAGCGGGTCTCCACGCTGGTACGACGCACCCAATCGAGGTTTCCATGCATACCTCGATCGCCTGGTCGAGTGGGGTGCGACGTCGGCGGAAGTGGTGCTGCATCACGGCCCATATGACGAGCGCACGGCGCGCGTTCACGTCGTCGATCCACAATGGCAGGCAACGGTTCGGGCCTATCAAGAGCGCGGAATCGCTGTGCAGATCCACATCTCGCTCGATGCGCGTTTCGGCACGGCGCGCTGGCGTGTCGATCGTGAAGGATTGATGCGCGAATTCGAGCCGATCATTGGGCTGACGAGTGAGATAACGGAGCTACAGGAGCGGGTCGCGATTGTGATTCATGGCGCTGCTGACCCGACTGCGTTGCTGTTCGAGAATGAGGACGCGACGGCCGGTCTGCTTGACTGGCTTTCGTCTGAGATCACCACGCGAAAGTTGCCAGCCTTTGCCGCGGTCGAGCTCGGCGCGGCGAAACCGGGTCGAGAATCGGCCGCCGCTCGCTGCAGGGCCTCGGTGCTACGCATCGTCCGCAAGGTGGATTCGAATCGAGTCGGAATCTGCTGGGACATGGCGCACGATCGCGAGAATGCTGCCAGCGAGACAGACTGGCGTGTCGACCCTGGGGATGAATTCCTGAACAACGTCGTTCACGTACATCTCCACGACATCGGCGACGATGGACTGGCGCACTACCCGCTCGTTTTGGGCACGGTTCCGTTTGTCGAACAGCTGGGATGTCTTTCCAGGATCGGTCCGCTGCCCTCGATGACCATGGAAGTTCGTTGGTACTGCGCGAGTCGCCTCGGCGATCCATGGAAGATGCTGGGAGAGAGTTATGACGTAGCCTGGGCCACGATCGACCAATCGACCAGTAGCGCGGAGCGACGTCGAGCGTAGTGGTTTGCGGCGCTCAATCGTCAGATGGCTCGATGGCGTTGTCTGGGGAGCGGGAAAGGCGATCGGATGCAGTCGCCGTCGACGGGGCAACGCTCCATCCGAGCGCTTCCTGGTATATGTCCAAGAGATCGTCAACGCGCTCGGACCAGGACATCTCGCGAACGGCGCGACTCCTCAGGCCCGTTGATAATTCAGCCGCGAACTGTGGACGACTGAGCACGTTGGTGACGCCTCGCGCCAGGTCGTCGGCGTCGCCGAGCCGAGCGTAGACACCGAGGTCTCCGAGGATTTCGCGGTTTGGCACCGCGTCAAACGCGACCACCGGCAGTCCCATCGACATGTAGTTGTAAATCTTGCCGTTGCCTTCAGTGAGGGACATCTTTGGCGCTACGGCAACGTCGCCAAGCGCGAGGTACCGATGCGCCTCAGTGTAGGGAATTCGTCCCGGAAAGCTGACGTGTCCGGCCAAACCGAGCTCTTCGGCCATGCGCTGATAACGTTCGACACCCGGAAAGCCCATCAGCAAGAAGAAGACGTCCGGCATCTCTTCGCGAATGCGCCGAGCGGCGTTCAGCAGCAGATCGGTCCCCTGATAGGGAGCCAACAATCCGAGGTAGACCACCACCTTGCTCGACACAGGAATCCCCAACCGCTCTTTGAGCGCCCGGCGCTCATCCCCGGTGAGTGCGTCCGGTGAAAACCGTTGGGTATCGACGGCATCGAAAACCGTGCGAACACGCGTCTTGGGTTCAATGCTCAGCAACCGCCGATGCGCGTTTTCGCTGCTCGTTACGATCACGTCGGGCATCCGGTCGATCTGCCGCTCCAGTCGCTTGAGCCACGGGAGAATGCGACCTTCTTTGTGCACGAAACCATGGTCGAGCATTTCCTCGGTGAGGCTGCCCTGATAGTCGAAGACGAGCGGTTTGCGTAGCAGGCGAGCGACCGTTCCACCGATCAGCGCGCCCTCGTGAAGATGTGCATGAATGAGGTCTGGCTTGAAGGATCGTGCCGTGCGCAATGTCGTGACGGAGAGCGCGCCATCGAGATAGAGCTTGTGGCGTGACGACCCGACGATGACGCGCTTGCGCCAAGGGACGTCGATTGAGCGGCGAATAAAAACACCCGGAACGTCGTTACCATTGTGATAGGTGCATATCGCGACCTCGTGATGGCGTGCGCTCAACGCGCGGACCTCTTCGAGGATCCGTACGTGGCACCCGTAATCGGCGAAGAATGAGGTCGGCGCGACCATCAGTATGCGGAGTCGCCGGTCCGTCGTCTGCGAGTTGTTCGTTGCGCGGTCGATATCTCGTTCCTTCCCTGCACAGGATTGTACGCCGGGAGGATCACGAAGGCAGAACGAACGAGTGGTTTGCTGATTGCGTCAAACACTGGCCGGATCTTGACTGACGTCGCCGTCTGGTCAATATTCGCTTCGGGAATGGTTTTGTCGGTTTTTGAGAGAGGGAGACTCGGTCATCGGTATGGAGAACGAAGAATTTCAAACGATCATGGTCGTGGTCGCGCACCCGGACGACATGGAGTTTAGCTCGTCTGGGACGGTGGCCAAGTTCTCGAAAGAGGGGCGTAAGGTCATCCTGGTGCAGTCGACGTCGGGCGACAAAGGAACTGCTAGGCGCGATATCAGCTCCGAGGATCTTGCTTCTCTACGGGAGAGCGAAGAGCAGGAAGCCTGTCGCCGCTTAGGCGTTTCGGACATCGTCTTCCTTCGCATGGGCGACGGCGAGCTGATGCCGGACCTCAACTTCCGCGAGAAGGTTGTGCGACAGATTCGCACGTTCCGACCAGACGTGGTGATCACCCACGATCCATTCCGGCCGTATTCACTTCATCCCGATCATCGGGCCGTAGGCATCACGACGGTCGACTCGGTCTATCCGACCGCGCGTGATCCTCTCTACTTCCCGGAGCATCTCGAGGCCGGACTCGAGCCGCACAAGGTCGCTGAGCTTTGGCTCTTCGGGTCGGAATATCCGGACACGTTCATCGATATCACCGACACGTTCGCCGACAAAATCAACGCATTGAAGGCGCACGAGAGCCAGGTCGGTGCGGCCGAAACGCTCGAGGAGCGCCTGCGCGAACGCGCGCACTCGGTCGGTGAGCCCCAGAACATCGAGCTTGCCGAGGCCTTCAAGGTCATCAAGATGCGCCGCTAGCGAAGGATATCGACGCCGCGACAGACGAGTTGACGCTGTCCCTCGCGAATCGAGGGCCGAAATCCAGTACCTTTTCGCGGCGTCGAAAGTCAACCATTTGGTTGCGGAAATAGCGGTATTTTGCTATGGTTTTCCGAATGATTCATTCGGTTCAGTCATTTACCCGAGCGCGCGTCTTATGAACCGAATTTCACCCAGCGAGAGACCGACGAAGGGAACCACATGATCGCAATGCCGGTCACCGCTCAACCGATCTTCGACGAACGATCTATCCCCATTGCTGGCGAAAAGAAGACGCGGGATGCTTACGGTCGCCCGATGACCTATTTGCGCATCTCACTTACCGATCGCTGCAACCTGCGCTGCGTGTATTGCATGCCCGCACTGGGTGCCAAGTTCGCGCCACGCGACGAATTGCTTACTGATGATGAGATCCTAGCGGTCGTCCGCGCTGCAGCCAAAATCGGATTCAGCAAGATGCGATTGACCGGCGGCGAGCCGACTATTCGTCCTCACATCGTCGACCTGGTTCGCGAGATCGCACACACGCCAGGCGTCGACGACGTTGCTATGACGACGAACGGGCTGCTTCTCGGACGATTGGCACAGGGACTCAAAGATGCCGGACTCAACCGGGTCAACGTCAGTATCGATTCCCTCAAGCCAGATCGTTTTACGGCCATCACCCGGGGCGGCAAAATCGAGAAGGTATGGGCCGGCATTCAGGCGGCCGAAGAAGCCGGACTGTCGCCGGTCAAGCTCAACGCGGTCGTCGTACGTGGCCAGAACGACGACGAAGTGGCGGATCTCGCCGGACTCTCGCTGACCCACAACTGGCAAGTGCGGTTCATCGAGGTGATGCCGCTCGAAGGCGTCGGCGACGTTCACGACGCGGGGTTGGTGACGACGGCCGAGACGATCGATCTGATCGAAGAGGTGCACGGGGAGCTTGCTCCGCTGGAAGCGCCGCTCGGCGATCCGGCGCGTGTCTATCGCTTGCCCGGCTCAGTTGGAACGATCGGGTTCATCAGCCCGGTCAGTCAGCCGTTCTGCTCCTTCTGCAACCGGATTCGGCTCACGGCGGATGGCAAGCTTCGGCTTTGCTTGCTGCGCAACGATGAGGTCGACGTCCGCGATATCCTGCGAGGCGGCGGAGATGAAGACGCACTGATCGAACAGATCAGGTTCGGTGTGTGGCGCAAGCCGTGGGGTCACGGTCTGGCTGAAGGCGACCGGGATACCGGTCGCGGCATGAGCCAAATCGGCGGCTAACAACTCGGATGGTTCGACGGGCGGCTGAATGGCCGCCCGTTTCGCGTGCCAAGCATTCCAGAGATATCTAACCGAGGTCTCGCTTGAGACATGCGATACTGACGCCGAGACCATCTCGGTGGTCCTCCTAGCACCATGCGTTGAACTGGGAATCGGAGTGACTTTCGTGCTCGACAAGGTACTGGCAGACATCGACCAGCATTTTGACGACCATCTGGATCGCACACGCGTACTCCTGCGTCAGCCGTCAATCAGCGCAGACGGAACCGGCATGCAGGAGACCGCCGACATGTTGGTGTCGTGGATCGAGGAGCTTGGCGGTACGGCGCGCAAGGTCGATACGCCGATGCATCCGGCGGTCGTCGGTCACCTCGATGCGGGGAAGCCGCACACGATGCTCTTCTACGGCATGTATGACGTACAGCCGGTGCTCGGTGAAACCTGGATGGTCGACCCGTTCGGCGGCGAGATCGTCGACTTACCCGAGCACGGCCCATGCATCGTGAATCGCGGTGCGATGAATCAGAAGGGCCCGCTCGCCAGCCTCTTCAATGTGCTTCACTCGATGATGGACGCTACCGGGACCTTGCCGGTCAACGTCTCCTTTCTGATCGAAGGAGAGGAAGAGCTCGGCAGCCGCAATCTGCCGGAGGTCGTCGAGCAGTGCAAGACCGAGCTCAAGGCCGACGCGTGCTTCTTTCCGTTCCTGGCCCAGACACAGGGTGGCAAAGTCATTACGTATCTCGGCGTCAAGGGCATCCTCTTCATGGAGTTCGTCATTCGTGGCGGCGAATGGGGTGGAGCGACCGACCGCGCCGTTCACGGGAGCAATGCGGTCTGGTTCCACAGTGCCACATGGCGGCTGATTCACGCGCTCAGCAGCATGATCACCCCGGATCAGAAGCACATTCTCGTCGACGGGTTCTACGACGACATCATCCCGCCGTCGCAGGAGGACGAGGAGCTTCTGGCAAAGCTTGTCGAGACGTTCGATCCGCGGGACGACCTGATCAAGAACGACGTCAAGCGCTTCAAATACGACCTCACCGGCGTCGACCTGGTGCGCAAATATCTCTATCAGCCGACGCTCAACATCGACGGCATCATCTCCGGACACACCGCCGAAGGAACCAAAACGATCATTCCGCATGAGGCGCGAGCCAAGGTCGATGTGCGCATGGTTCCAAACATGAAGCCTGAACGCGTCGTCCGTCTGCTGCGCGACCATCTCGATCGACACGGATTCTCAGACGTGGAGATCCACGTCGAGGATATGTACAAATGGAGCAAGACGAGTGTCAGCTCCGCTCCCGCCCGCGCCATCATGGGCACGTACCGGCAGTTGGGCTACGAACCCGAGATCTGGCCCCACCTTGGCAGGATCGGCGCCCTTCTATCTCTTTACCGACGTGCTTGAGATCCCCGTCGTCCTTGGTGGACTGGGCCATGGCGGCCGAGTCCACAGCCCCAATGAGTATGTGACCGTCGCTGGGCTCAAGGATCACGAGAAGTCGATCGCGGTCTTCATGTACCGGCTTGCGGACGAGCTCGAAGCTGATCAGTCACATGGCTGAGATTGTTTTCGACTGAAGGAGTGTTGAGTGTCATCGACCCTGGTGCAAGAAAAGCTGGCTCAGGCGACGCAGGTTCTAAATGAGCTCGGCATCGACCTCTGGATGATCGTGGCCCGAGAGAGCGACGTGCTCGGCGACCCAAGTCTTCCACTGGTTGTGGGGACGAGCGTCACCTGGGAGTCCTTCTTTCTGGTGGCGAAGTCAGGTAATCACGTGGCCGTGGTCGGGACCGGCGACGTCGAGAACGTCAAACAGACAGGTGCCTGGAACAACATCGTCAGCTACGTGCAGGGGCCTGGTGAACGACTCCGAGCCGAAATCGAGCGCCTTTGTCCGCGGAACATCGCGCTCAACTTCGCGCCAGACAACGTCATGGCCGATGGGCTCACGTACGGCATGTATCTGCGGCTTCAAGAAATGCTGAAGGGGAGTTCCTACCTCGAACGAGTCGTGTCCGGCGAGCCGATCGTCTCCAAGATGCGAAGTCGTAAATCGACGGAAGAACAACGACGGATCCGCGCGGCGGTGGCGACGACCAACGATATCTGGGAGCGCCTGGCCGAATGGATTCGACCAGGCGCCAGCGAGAAAGCGATCGCCGACTTCATGCACGCTCAGCTCGAGCGGCATGGCGTCGGGTCCGCGTGGGACTGGCACTACTGCCCAGGCGTGACGGCTGGACCGGACTCGCCGATCGGGCACGTGGGCCCGACAGACGTAACGATCGAACGTGGCCAGCTCCTGACGCTGGATTTCGGCGTCAAACAGGATGACTACACGTCGGACATGCAACGGACGTATTACCTGCTTGCCGACGGCGAGTCGGACGCCCCAGCCCCCGTCAAGGATGCTTTTCGCGTCATCTCCGGAGTCATTCAGGACGCCGCCAAGATGCTCAAGCCGGGAGTCGCGGGCTGGGAAGTCGATCAGGTGGCGCGTACAACCTTCGAGCGTGAAGGCATCGAAGAGTGGGGCTACGCACTCGGTCATCAGATCGGCCGCGCCGTACATGACGGTGGCTGCCTACTCGGTCCGCGCTGGGAGCGCTATGGTCAGCGGCCCTTTGATCTCGTCGAGGCGGACCAGGTCTTCACGCTCGAGATCGCGATGAACGTCCCTGGCTACGGGCGAGTGAGTCTCGAAGAGGACGTCGTTGTGACGGCGAATGGCTGTGAGTTCCTCTCACCTCCGCAGACTGAGCCAATTCTGATTGGGTAGGCTTGCGCACGACCAATGAACGAGTCTCGTATGTTAGACAAGGACGAACGAATTGGCGACCAAGTGGTTTGAGGTTCGCGAATGTGCACATGGCGTGATCGGCATCGGCGAACCACGTCACGATGAAGACGTCAAGTCCTATCTCGTTCCGGGGCGCGACCTCGCATTGCTCTTCGATACGGGCATGGGGATAGGCAATATCAAAGCGGTGGTCGACGAACGTGTTTCCACGCCCGTGCTGGTGGTCAACAGTCACGCTCATTGGGACCACGTGGGTGACGATTGGCGCTTCGAACGGATCTGGGTGCACGAGATTGAGGCTGACGATTTACGCCGCGGCGTACCGAACGTCCGCACCCGCCGTTTTCTCGCGCCCGACCGCTTTGCAGGCGACCCACCAGACTGGATCGACATCGAGACCTTTTCAATTCCCGGTGTCGAAGTTGAACGGACTCTGTCAGGCGGGGAGCGCATCGATCTTGGTGATCGCGAGTTCCTCGTGATCAACACGCCGGGTCATTCGCCCGGCGGCATCACGCTCATCGAAGAACAAACCGGCATCGCGCTCGTCGGCGACGCGGTCTACGCAGGAGCCCTCTACGCGCATCTCGATCACAGCGATCCGATCGTCTATCGCGACACACTGAAAACGCTGGCCGAGCTCGCTCCGAGCCTGTCGGCGATTTACCCGTGCCACAATGACTATCCCCTCGAACCGTCGTTCTTGGTGGAGGTCCACAACGGATACGAGTCGATTTGGAGCGGTCGCAAACCGGACGAAGTTACCGACGGAGTCGAGCGCTACATCTTCGACCGTTTCTCGGTCTTGTTGAACCAGGGCTGGCGAGAACGTCGAGTTTGATTGGCGCGATCGGTTGGTAACACGAGCGTTCGCATGCAGTGGATCTAACACTTTCGTGCGGCAACCAGTTCTCTTTTGTCAACGTGGTTGGGCGACCACAGTGATTGTGGTAGGTCTCGTTCTCGGAGGACAGCGTTGCTTTTACTTGTCATCCTGAACCGCAGTGAAGGATCTCTCTGTCGTTCACGCAGGCGCCAGTTGACGGATGAAGAGATCCTTCGACTCCGCTGCCACCCTGTCACTGACTCGCTCCCTGCGAGGGAGCGAGGACCATCGCTCAGGATGACAAGGCAACGCCGGTCGTCCTCGAGGGTGGCGGACTCTCTGTGGTCGCCGAGACAGGATGACAACCATCAATGCGGGGACCACATTAATCTGGCTGAGGTCCTTAGTCGCTTTTCTCCACTTCGGCTCCGGACTCTCTTCGCATGACCGCCGAAGGTTCAAATCGGCTGCGGCGTGGGCGCGGATTCACGTTGCCCACCTTTCCGCATGCCCGCACCGGGGCGATTCCACCGATCGCGCTCATCATCGCCTCAATATTAGTTGCCGTGGGTGGCGGGTTCGTTTTGGGCGACATTGTGCCCACGCGCGGACTCATCCCGACTCTTGCTCTGATAATTGGCGCGGCTGGAGCGATCGTCATGATCGCCGACGTGCGCGCCTCGCTCTGGGCAACAATCGGTGTCATTGCGTTGCTCCCGTTCGCCACCGTTCCCTTTCATCTGGGACTGACCTTGACGCTGCTCGAAGCGGCGTCGCTGATCACCCTCGTCACCTGGTTTGCGACCATAATGTTGCGTCGCGACCAGCGACTTGCTTCAGGCACGCAGGCGCTCCTCATCTTCCTGTTCGTCGCCGAAACGGCTTTCGCGTTCTTGATCGGAGTTACGAACGGCTACACCATGGCGACGTTCCACGATTACGGCAAGTTCCTGCTGTCGCTGCTACTCGTTTTCGTCGTCTGGAACGTGGCGACAAACCTGGAGGACGCTCGCCGGTTGATGGCGGTGCTGATGGCCGGCAGGGGGCGCCGCGGCATTCGTTGGCCTGAGTCTCTATGCCGGTGGGGCCGGACTGACCAACCGCGTGTTGGCTCGGCTCATCCCCTATGGCTACCCGTCATCCAGTATCGTGCGCTACATCGAGGACAATCCAGCCAAAGCGATGCGGTTGACCTCGACCTCGGTCGACCCAAACTCTTTCGGCGGCTTGCTCGCCGTCATTGTCGTTCTCGCCTGCGCTATGGCGATCTCGCACCATCGCTCGGTGTCGCGCTGGATCAGCATTCCAGCGTTTGGGCTCTGCAGCCTGGCCGCGCTTCTGACCTACTCGCGCGGCGCATGGGTCGGCATCGCCGCGGGCCTGGCGGTGCTGGCAGTGTTGCGTTATCGCTGGTTGATTTTTCCCGGCGTTGTGGCGGTGCTGCCGGTCGCGTTTCTCGGTCTTGGGTCGAACTTCGTACATCGCATGTGGCTCGGGCTCACCTTGCAAGATCCAGCCACCAAGCTGCGACTTCGGGAGTACCAGAATGCACTGGCGATCATCAAACGTCATCCGATCTTTGGCGTAGGGTTTGGCAATGCGCCATCGATCAACGAACAGACGGGCGTCTCGAGCATCTATCTAACGTTGGGTGAACGCGTCGGGTTGGTCGGGCTGGCGCTCTTCCTGATCACGGTTGGATCGATAGCCATTGTCGGGCTAAAACGCTGGCGATCCGAGGTCGATTCGGAACGCGGCGACATGATGTTGGCGCTGTTGGCGGCGCTCGCCAGCGCGATGACCGTGGGGATATTCGATCACTACTTCTTCAACATCACGTTCCCGCACATGACGGCCCTCTTCTGGATCGTGTGTGGCATCATCCTGGCACTGAGCAAGCCTGTCGCGGGTGAAAAAAGGCTGAATCATGTTCGTAAGTCAACGCAGAACCACCAAGCCGATGCCGTCTAGGCAACTGGCTGACCTCGTGGCACCGAGAGGAGGCAGCATCTGCTGACGAGACTGATCCTCTATCTGCTGGCAAACGGAGCGACGCTCGTCATCATGGCGGCGGTCCTGCCGCATCAGGTGAACTATGACAATTACACGACGGTTGCCATCTTTGCCGTCGTCCTAATGGTCCTCAACGCGCTGGTGCGACCCATCCTCAAGCTGGTTACGTTGCCACTCACGTGTCTGACGTTTGGTCTCTTTGCTCTGGTCGTCAACGGCATTGTGTTCTATGTTGGAGCTCGATTGGTCAGCGGCATCACGATCACGTATCTTGGCGCGCTTCTCGGCGCCATCATCGCTGGATTGATCAACGGAGCGCTCACGAGAGCCTTTGATACACGTCGCTAATGGTGGAAGGAGCACATAGATGGCGCGCACGCATCCGGTCGGCGTCTTCGCACCCGTTGCCACGACGTTTGGCGCGGACGGAGAACTCGATCTCGAACACTATTCGTCGAATCTGAATTGGTACGCCGAATCCGCGCTCGACGGCGTCGCCATCATGGGATCCAACGGGGAGTACGTCAGCCTGTCGCTCGACGAAAAAGTGCGTCTGATTGAAACGGGCGTGAAGGCGATCGGCGGCCGCAAGAAGGTCGTCGCCGGCACCGGTATGGAGTCGACACGCGGGACCATTGAGCTGACCAAGAAGGCGGCCGACCTGGGCGTCGATTTCGCGCTCGTCGTCACCCCACACTACTACAAGCCGCGCTACGACAAGACGGCCTATGTGCGCCACTACCACGCCATCGCGGATGCCTCGCCGATCCCGGTCGTCATTTACGTCATGGCTGCCTATACCGGCGTCGATCTCGCGGTCGATACAGTCGTCGAAATCGCGAAGCACGAGAACATCGTCGGCATCAAGGACAGTGGCGGCAACGCGCCGAAGGTGGCCGAGCTCGTGGCACGCACGCCGGATGACTTCTCCGTGCTGGCAGGCTCAGCGAACTTCCTGTATCCGGCTTTGTGCTTGGGAGGAAAGGGCGGCATTCTGGCACTTGGTAACGTCGCTCCTGGTGAGTGCCAGCAGATCGTGCGGCTCGTCAATCAGGGCGATCACGCCGAAGCGTTGCGACTGCAGCAGCGCATGCTCGAGCCGAACGCGGCGGTGACGTCTCGATTCGGTATTGCTGGATTGAAGGCCGCCATGGACATGGTTGGGCTATACGGTGGCGATCCGCGCCCGCCGCTGTTGCCTGCGACAGACGCCGAGCGGACCGCTATTCGGGACATCATGGAGCGAGCCGGGATTCTTGAGCGAGCTCGAACCGTTTGAGGTCTTCGAGACCCCGATCACGATCGCGGTCATCGCCGACACGCATCTCACCTCCCGACCGCGATCGCTGCCAGCCTGAGGTGACCGAGGTGTTGCGCTCGGCTGACTTGATCCTGCATGCAGGTGATTTCTGCAGCGTCGAAGCCTACGAGATGATCAGCGAATTCGGTGAGCTGCGAGGCGTCAGCGGTAACAATGACGCTTCGGAACTTTTCCGTAGATTGCCGCTACGGCGGTCGTTTCGGTTTGGCAAATTCACCGCGGGAATGATTCACGGGCACCGGTTCGATGACCTCACCGCGCGTCAGGCAGCGGAACGGGAGTTCGTGGGGGTCGTGTCGATCTCGCCGTCTTCGGTCACAGCCATCAGAGCTATTGTCAGTGGCACGAGAAAACGCTTTTGTTCAACCCCGGATCCCCGACACATCGCCGTTGGGAGCCCAGATCGTCGTACGGTGTCATCCGAATCGACCGAGAGATTGACGCGCGGTTGCATTTCCTGCCGAGCTAGTCCTCGCCGGCTCTATTCGCGGGGCTGCGGAGCCTGGTTCTTCCATCGCACAAGAGGAATATGCTGTCCCGGGATCGCGTTCATTGATAGGTGGCTTCGGGCCACTCCTCAGTGGTCAAGGGGCGAGGAAGTCCCTTGCTGCGCGAAGTTCCGTCTTGGCGGATGACGCGCTACCATCGGAGAGGCATTACATCGACGTATTGCCCCGCGTTGTCGACGGAACGCGCACGTCCACGACGATGTGCGATTGGTCACGTCGAAGTGCGTGCACGATTGTGTGATACGAATGTCGCTCAACGATTGAGCCAATCTGACGTCGATGAATTGTTTGGAAGAGAGGAAACGACTCGATGACAGCCACCGACCTCCGCATTCCCGGTCCGACTCCGCTGCCCCCAGAAGTGTTGCAGGCGATGCAGCACGAGATGATCCCGCATCGCACCGACGAATTCCGAGCGCTGTTCAGTGAGCTGCTCAGTCAGATGCGTCGTTATCACGGCACGTCCAACACCGCATTGGTGCTGCCGGGAAGTGGGTCAGCCGGGTTCGAGTTCGCCATCGTGAATTCACTGTCGCCAGGCGACAAGGTACTCGGCTTCGTCAGCGGTTCCTTTGGCGAGCGCTTCTGCACCGTCGCCACGCAACTGGGTCTGGACGTGACCAAGGTCGAGCTGCCCTGGGGCAAAGCCGCCACCGCGCCGATCGTGAAGAAGGCGCTCGACGAAAATCCGGACACGAAGGCCGTTCTCTACACGTACAACGAGACGTCGACCGGGCTGGCCAATCCGCTGCATGAAGTGGCTCCCATCGTTCGCGATCGCGGCCCGCTGATGCTGGTGGACGCGGTGAGTGCCGCGGGCGGGATGCCGATGGAGATGGATGCCTGGGGCGTCGATCTGATCTTCAGCGGTTCACAGAAGGCCTGGATGTGCCCTCCCGGACTCGTGATTCTGGGCGTCGGCGATCGTATCTTCGAAGCATACGAATCGGCAAAATATCCGCGCTTCTTCTGGGATCTGAAGACGGCTGCGGAGCGTGCGCGCGACGGGCTCACTCCGACGACCTCACCACTCACCTTGATCTTCGCGCTGAAAGCGGCCTGCGACATGATCGACGCAGAGGGACTTGAGAACGTGTACGCACGACATGCCAAGCTGGGCGCGTTCGTACGACGCGGTGTTTCCGAGCTCGGTTATCGCATGATTGCCGACGAAGAATACGTTTCCGACACGGTGACGGCGCTGACTCCACCCGATGGAGTGCAGGCCAATGACGTCATGGCTCGCATGAAGTCGGACTATGGCATCGACATCGGCGGTGGACTTGGCAAGCTGCAGGGCAAGGCCATCCGCATCGGTCACATGGGTTGGGTGCATCAGCCAGAGCTCGAGCGAACGCTCGAAGCACTCTCGAACGTGACGCAGGCGCTACGCGCGTGATGCGTACGCGGCCCATCGGGCGGCAGGATCTCGCCTTGCCTCGCCCTTTGGCCGCGTACTATAATCACAGGCAACGTCGTGCCCAGGTTTCAGAAACGGATTGAAGCGCGGTTTCTTTGGGGGCCGGGCCGGCGAATCTGCGACACAAGGAAGGTGTATGAATCGGACGGATTTCAACGTGAGTAATGAGGAAGCAACGTCGGCCGCATCAGTAGCGGAGGACGAACGCGCTCCGATGTCACTCATGGAAGAGTTACTAAGTGATCCCAGCCATGACTACCGGGTGTTGAACTACGGTGATGTCATGGAAGGTCAACTGATGCACGTCGACCGCGACGAACTGTTGGTCGACATCGGTTCGAAATCGGAAGGCATCATTCCGGCACGCGAGTTCTCATCCCTTTCCGGTGAAGACCGCGCACGATTGACTGTGGGGGACCGCGTCCTTGTGTTCGTGGTTCAGCCAGAGAATCAAGAAGGACAGGCCGTCCTCTCGATCGACCGGGCGCTCGCTGAGAAGAGTTGGCGCCGCCTGCAGGAGATCTACGAGGCCGGCGACATGATCGACGCCGAGGTAACCAACTACAACAAGGGCGGTTTGCTCGTAAACCTCGACGGCGTTCGTGGCTTCGTTCCTGCGTCACAGGTCACTGAGATTCGTGGCGGTGACGACGGAAGCAAGCAAGCCGACATGGCGCGTCTGATCGGGACGAAGCTGCCGCTCAAGATCATCGAGATCAACCGGCATCGCAATCGCCTGATCCTCTCGGAGCGCCAGGCAATCCAGGAGAAGCGCGACGTCATGAAGGAGCGCCTGATCGAGGAGCTCCACGAAGGCGAGACTCGCCGCGGACGTGTGACGAGCATCACCGACTTCGGGGCGTTCGTCGACATTGGCGGCGCCGATGGTCTCGTTCACCTCTCAGAGCTTTCCTGGAGCCGAGTGAAGCACCCGAGCGAGGTACTAAGCGTCGGCGACGAGATCGACGTCTTCGTGCTCGGAATCAACGCACAAGAGAAGAAGATCGCGCTCAGCATCAAGCGTACGCAACCCGAACCATGGAGCCGCGTGGCCGCAATCTATGAGGTCGGCCAATTGGTCATGGGGACTGTGACCCAGCTCGCAAACTTCGGCGCGTTCGCCCGAATCGAAGATGGAATCGAGGGATTGATCCACGTCTCCGAGCTGTCGGAGCAGCGGATCGGCCATCCGAGGCAAGTGGTCTCGGAGGGGCAGGACTTGATCTTGCGCATCATCCGCATTGATCCTGCTCGGCGACGTATGGGGCTCAGTCTTCGCCGGGCGCTGGAAGCAACCGACGAAGAGGTCGCGAGTGCCTTGGGTGAAGATGCCGTTGCGCTGAAGCATGAGTTGCTCTCTCGAGAGATCGAGCCGGACGAAGAAGAAATTGCTGATAACGAGCCTGACGGTGGCGAAGAATCGCAACCTGAAGTAGTGGCCGCGGCAAGCGAAGAGACCACGGAGGAATCCCCGCAGGCCGATGATGATGATGGTGAGGATGACGCGGAAGAATAACCGCGTCACGAATCCCGCCAGACTAGTGCACATCAAGAATCAAGACTGCCGAACCACATCGTGGTTTGGTCAGTGCATGGTGAAGCCCCCAACCATCGCAGGTGTTCGGGGGCTCGGCATTTCCGCTATTTCCACTGGTGGAGTGGGCAGACCGATCAAGAGTTCGCACGCGGCCATGGCACCACTGGAGGCCTTGGGAGAACACGATGGCAGATAAATTCGAGAAATTTACCGAGCGCGCGCGCAAAGTCCTGACTTTAGCTCAGGAGGAGGCGCACCGCTTCAATCACAACTACATCGGGACCGAGCACCTTCTCCTTGGCCTCGTTCGGGAGGGTGACGGAGTCGCCGCCCGCGTTCTGGCGAACATGGGCGTGCAGCTTCCGAAAGTTCGCAGCGCCGTTGAGTTCATCATCGGACGCGGCGATTCAATGATCGTCGGTGAGATCGGCCTGACGCCACGCGCGAAGAAGGTCATCGAGCTGGCGGTCGACGAAGCACGACGACTCAATCACCATTACATCGGGACCGAGCACCTGCTGCTTGGGCTCGTCCGAGAGGGCGAAGGAATCGCGGCGGGCGTGCTCGAGAGCCTGGGTGTGAACTTGGAGAAGGTTCGACAGCAGGTTCTACAGGTGGTCAGCCAGAACAGTGGCTACCAGCAGAAACAGCAGCAGACGAAGACACCGTATATGGACGCGTTGGGCTTCGATCTAACGGAGGCCGCTCGTCAGACCAAGCTCGACCCGGTCATCGGCCGTCAGGCCGAGATCGAGCGAGTCATGCAGATCCTCTCCCGGCGAACCAAGAACAATCCCGCGCTCATCGGCGAGCCCGGAGTTGGCAAGACTGCCATTGTCGAAGGGCTGGCACAGCGCATCGTCAATGGCGACGTCCCCGAGCCACTGCAGAACAAGCGGGTGGTCGCGCTCGATATCGGAGCGCTGGTCGCTGGAACGAAGTATCGCGGTGAGTTCGAAGAGCGTTTGAAGAAGATCGTGGCCGAGGTCAAAGAGACCGGCAGTATCCTCTTCATCGACGAGCTTCACACGTTGGTCGGTGCAGGTGCCGCCGAGGGCGCAGTTGACGCCGCCAACATCCTCAAGCCCGCGCTCTCACGCGGTGAAGTGCAGACGATCGGTGCCACGACGCTTGATGAGTACCGCAAGTACATCGAGCGTGACGCCGCGCTTGAGCGTCGTTTCCAGCCGGTGCACGTGGATGAGCCGACCGTCGAAGAGACGATCGAGATCCTCAAGGGCATCCGAGCCGGATACGAAGAGCATCACAAACTGAAGATCAGCGATGAGGCACTAACCTCGGCGGCCATTCTGGCATCGCGCTATGTGACCGACCGCTTCCTGCCTGACAAGGCGATTGACCTCATCGACGAGGCCGCCTCCCGCGTTCGCATGTATCGATCCGCGTCGCCGCCGAGCCTTAAAGAGGCGAAGCGCGGACTCGAATCGTTGCGAAATGAGCTCGACGCCGCGGTGAGCGGCCAGGAGTTCGAGCTTGCCGCCGACCTGCGCGATCGCGAGCGCAAGCTGTTGAATCGCATCGGCGATCTCGAGCAGCACTGGCGTGAAGAGCAGGACGAGGCCGAGCCGCAAGTCACCGAAGAAGACATCGCTCAGGTGGTTTCGATGTGGACCGGCATCCCGCTGATGCGACTGGCCACTGAAGAGAGCGAGCGCTTGCTCCATATGGAGGAGGCGCTGCACGAGCGCATCATCGGCCAGGACGAATCCATCTCGACGATGGCGAAAGCCGTGCGTCGAGCGCGCGCCGGCCTGAAAGATCCGCGGCGGCCAATCGGAAGCTTCATCTTCCTCGGCCCGACCGGCGTCGGTAAGACGCTCCTCGCGCGAGCGCTGGCGGAGTTCATGTTCGGCAGCGAGGACGCGCTGATAAAAATCGACATGAGCGAGTTCATGGAGCGACATAACGTGTCGCGACTGGTCGGTGCGCCTCCAGGGTACGTCGGCTACGAAGAGGGCGGACAGCTCACCGAGGCCGTGCGTCGCAAGAGCTACTCGGTGATCCTCCTCGACGAGATCGAGAA
The DNA here is from genome assembly GCA_963815715.1 of uncultured Chloroflexia bacterium. Taxonomy (GTDB): domain Bacteria; phylum Chloroflexota; class Chloroflexia; order Thermomicrobiales; family Thermomicrobiaceae; genus CALAGB01. The sequence goes on from CAWFHU010000015.1 coordinate 183,116, forward strand.
GGCACACCCTGAAGCCTTCAACATGCTGCTGCAGATCCTTGAAGACGGGAATCTGTCCGACGCCAAGGGGCGCCGGGTCGACTTCCGCAACACGATCCTGATCATGACCTCCAATATCGCGGCGGACATGATTCAGCGAGAGGGACCGCTCGGGTTCGCGGTAGCGGCCGACGAAGAGAAAAAGGCGCAGCAGAACTATCAGGTCATGAAGGACAAGGTCCTGGGTCAGTTGAAGCAGACCTTCCGGCCCGAGTTCCTAAACCGCATCGACGGCGTGATCGTCTTCCATCCGCTTTCCGCGGAGGAAATCCGACATATCGTCGAGTTGGAGCTGAAACGCGTTCGCACGCAGCTGATCGAAAAAGAGATCACGTTGCAGGTGACCGAGGCGGCCATGGATCTGCTGGGCGAGCGTGGTTACGATCGCCAGTTCGGAGCGCGACCGCTACGCCGGATCATCCAGAACCTGATCGAGGATCCACTCGCCGAAGGGCTGCTCGAGAACCGGTTTGGCCCGGGCTCGACCGTTGTGGTCGACGTGCGAGAAGACCTCTTGACGTTGGACAAGGTCGAGGATCTCGTACCCGTCTCCTGATCGTCAATCAACACGAAGCGTGGGGCCGCCGCGGAATTCCGCGGCGGTCTTATCGTTTCCGGGCTACAATCGGGACCGTCTCTCTGCTACACTTCGAACAAATGTTCGCCATGTCTTGATTCTACGTACGTGCATGTCGCGGTTGGACTGCCCGTATGAAAGAGGGCGTATAGGAGAGCGTCGCGCGCTCCCGAGAGCAGTGCAAACCTCTGTAACGCGGGAGCACACAAGATGCTCCCCTACGGAACGTGGGAAACCCGTATTCTTAGACCGATTCCATCCAATGTTATTCTGGACGAGAGGATCTGATGCCGAAGACTCGAACCAAGTATGTCTGTCAAAGCTGCGGGCACGAAAGTCCCGCCTTTTATGGGCGTTGTCCGGAGTGCGGCGAATGGAACAGCATGGTCGAGACGATCGACGCATCGACCACGGTTCGAGGCGATTCTCGACCACGTCCGAACAGCACGGCTCCACGCGTTTCGTCACTCGATTCCGTGGTCAGTGCCGAAGAGGACCGGCACGTCATCCCGATCGATGAGCTCAATCGTGTTCTCGGCGGAGGACTTGTGCCGGGGTCACTGGTGTTGGTCGGTGGAGATCCGGGTATTGGCAAGTCGACGTTGCTGCTGCAGGCAGCCTCGCTCCTTGCGCAGTCATCACCTCCCGTCCTGTACGTCTCAGCGGAAGAGTCGGCGCAACAGGTGCGCCTTCGCGCTGATCGGCTTGGACTGAGCACAAGCGGCGTGTATGTCCTGTCGGAGACGCGTCTCGACGATATTTTGCTGGCCGCCGAACAGCTCAATCCTCAGCTGCTCATTATCGATTCCATTCAGACGGTCTATCTCGATGAGCTGACTTCGGCGGCTGGGAGTGTGGCGCAGGTTCGAGAATGCACGTCTCGGCTGATGCAGTTTGCCAAGCCAAAGCAGCTTCCGGTCTTTCTCGTGGGTCACGTCACAAAAGAGGGGGCCATCGCGGGGCCGCGCGTTCTCGAGCACATGGTCGATGCCGTGGTCTATCTCGAAGGAGAGCGCTTTCATCAGTACCGAATCTTGCGCGCGGTGAAGAATCGCTTCGGTTCGACTGACGAGGTTGGCGTCTTCGAGATGGCGGATTCGGGCATGCGAGAGGTGCGAAATCCGTCCGAAGTCTTCCTTCAAGAGCGGTCCGGAAACGCCGCCGGATCGGCCATCGCCGTTACGCTCGAAGGTTCGCGCCCCATTTTGCTCGAAGTGCAGGCGCTCACCGCGTCGAGCTCGCTGGGCATGCCACGTCGGACCGCCAACGGCTTCGACAACAATCGGCTACAGATGCTGGTGGCCGTGCTCACCAAGCGGGTCGGATTGGGACTTGGCGGCCAGGACATCTACGTGAACATCGTGGGTGGGTTGCGGGTGATTGAACCCGCGATCGACCTGGCGGTCGCCGTGGCGCTGACTTCCAGCTTCCGCGAGCGGACGGTCGAGCATACGACGGTCGCGATTGGAGAAGTGGGCCTCTCCGGAGAGCTGCGCAGCGTCAATCAGCTCGAGCGGCGATTGGCGGAGGCGGTCAGGCTCGGGTTCAAGCGGGCGATCGTACCTGCGTCTCGCTCGATCCTCAGTTCTTCACGTTCCGAAGGGCTGACGCTGTTGCGTGCCTCAACTCTCAACGAGGCGATCGACCTCGCCATTGGTAGCTGAGTGCGGTTCGGCTCCGGATTGGTGCAAATTAGAGCGCATTTCAGAGTGATTGAACCCCGACTTGTCATTTGTAGGGGAGCCGGGTGCCCCGGGTACCCACGAAGTGCGGTGTGGCGTTGTGCTCCCGTTGCGCCAAGGGCCGAATAACTCCGGGAGCACACGAGGTGCTCCCCTACAACAGTTGGCTCAACCACAATGAGAACCGCTCTAGTTAGTCAAGTGCCAATTGCAAAATGGCGTTCGCCAGCCGATCGGCGGCGTCGGTCCGACCGATCCGGCGCGCAGCCTCAGACATCGTTTCCAGCGTCGATGAATCAAGCAACCGGTCGATCTCCATCATCAAACGATCGGGAGTGAGCTGGTCCTGTGGCAACAGCACCGCCGCGCCCGCGTCCTCCAGAAAGCGCGCGTTGAGCGTCTGTTCGTCGCCACCCGTTCCTGGAAGGGGAACGAGGAGCGCCGGCTTGCCCAGCGCGGCGAGCTCTGCCACGGTTCCGGCGCCGGCTCGACCGACCACGAGTGCGGCAGCGGCATAGACATCAGCCAGTTCTTCGCCTATTCGCTCTCGTATCGCATACCGCGACTGAAACTCGAACGGCAATGTATTCCGCGCAGCTTCGAGCAAGGGCAGATCGCCATTACCGCTTGCTGGACCGCACTGGTGGAGGACCACTGCTCGTTGTAACAGTTGCGGCAGCGCATCCATGACAGTTCGGTTGATCGCTTGCGCGCCTAACGCACCGCCAGTGACGTAGATCATGGGAAGGTCAGATGGAAGCGAGAAATGCTCGCGTCCAGCGTCGGCAGATCCTCCGAAAAGTGACGCCCTGACCGGATTACCGGTCACAATCAATCTCGCATTAGTGCCAGACATCTGGGATTGACTCTGCGCGAACGACAGCGCCACCACAGTCGCGAACCGCGCATTGATTTTGGTTGCAAGCCCAACCGTCGCCGTCTGTTCGTGCGTGATGGACGGAATCCGCAGCAGACGCCCGGCAACCACGGTTGGCACGCTCACGAATCCCCCGGTGCTGAAGATCACGTCCGGTCTGAATCGTCGCAGGATGTTGAACGCTTGAACCGAACCCAACGGAATGCGCATGGCGTCGATCGGTGTTTGAAGAGAGAAGTACCGGCGAAGCTTCCCCGTCTGAATGGCGCGAAAGGGAACGTTGTTTTCGCGCGCGAGTGATGCCTCAACTCCGCCGCGAGACCCGATCCAGAGCGGGTCGACGTTTGCCTTTTGCCGCAGGGATTGGAGCACGGCGAGCGCGGGCTGTACGTGTCCGCCGGTTCCTCCACCGGCAATCACGAGCCGAATTGATAAGGGCAAATCGGGTCTCTCGCTTCCCACGTGATGGACATGAACTTGCGTCCTGCTGACACATCTTAGGCGCGCTTCGTACAGGCGACAAGGAACCGAAGACGACGGAAATACGTCGTGATGAAACATTGGTTATGCCATCTGATAGAATGGTCCATTCGTGAACCATTTGTGATGGCGGTATAGTGAATGAGGATGGGTAACATGGTCGTAAGTGAGGGCCAGGTTAACCGTGTTCGTGAGCGACTTGAAAAGCAGCTCGATGACACCAAGAATGACATTCGCGAAATAGATGAGGAGGTCCGCGCATTCGGCGCCGATCATGAATCGGCCGAAGGCGTCGACAATCATCTGGGCGATGATTCCGATATTGTGTATGAGCAAGAGCGGCTTCTGACGGTCCGCGAAGAACTGTCCAATAGGCGTCAACGCATCGAACTGGCTTTGAAGAAGATGGACAAGGGAACCTGGGGGATCTGCGAGAATTGTGGTGAGCCAATCGCTCCAGAGCGGCTCGATGCTCTCCCGTTCGTGTCCCTCTGCATCACCTGCCAGGAAGAGCAAGATAAACGTGGAGATGGACGTCGGTGAATTCCGAAGACCACCAGCGCAACCGCAATCTGACTCGAAATTTCGTTCTGGTAGCGCTGGTGATGGGTCTGATCGTAGTCGTCGATCAGATAACCAAAGCGATCGTCCTCAACCGGCTTGGTCCGGACGGCGATCTCAACCAGGTGAAGATCATCCCAGGGTTCTTGAGAGTGATCTTCGTTGAGAATACCGGTGCGGCCTTTGGCATGTTCCAGGGTAAGAGCCCGGTCTTGACGGTACTCGCTTTGGTCGTTATCGGATTCCTGTTGGTCTATTTCCGGCGCTCGATCGCCAATAGTCTATGGCTTGCCGTGGCGTTGGGACTTCAGCTCGGTGGGGCGTTGGGAAATGTAATCGATCGCTTCCGGCATGGATTCGTCGTCGATTTCATCAACGTGCCGAAGTGGCCGACATTCAATGTCGCTGACAGCGCGATCACGGTTGGCGTGTTTATGCTGGGCTTCTTTCTCTTGACGCGGGATCTGGCCTCGTCCGATGCGGAAGAACAGGGCTCACGCGGGGCTCAGAAGCCGACCGCTGAAGTATCATCCGCGGAGAAGAGAGCGCCGTAAGTATCGACTAGCGGGACCGCACAGCCATCGGATTGACCAGATTGGACAGGCTCCGTGGCGAGGATGCGTCACGGAGCCAACTCATGTCTGGCAATGAACATAGTTCGCGGGCACGGTATGAGGAATGAACGCTATGTCTGACGTCGTGCGCCTTGTGCTCGACGTAACTGATGCAGACGACGGGGAACGGCTCGATCGGTTCATCGCGCAACGCGCCGCCGACGTCAGTCGCTCGTTCGCACAGGACCTCATCAAGGACGGTAAAGTGCGTGTCGACCAGACGGTGGCTCGTCCAGCCCGGCGGGTTCATACCGGCGACGTCGTCGAACTCTCGCTCCCCCCGATTTCGCAGCCGAGTGATCTCACCCCTGCTTACGTCCCGGTTCCGATCGTCTATGAAGACGACGACGTCATCGTCTTCGACAAACCAGCCGGTCTGGTCACTCATCCCGCGCCGGGCCATGAGCATGGCACGCTGGTCAACGTCGTTCGGGCGTTGCGGCCCGATCTGGAGCTGAGAGACGCGTCACGGCCGGGCGTTGTCCATCGCCTCGATAAGGACACGTCCGGAGTGATCGTGATCGCCAAGAACGAGTCGACCCGGCAGATTCTGTTGAAACAGTGGCAGCGCCGAACCGTCGTCAAGCGCTACACCGCACTGGTTCATGGCGTGATCGAAGAGAACGAGGGGACCATCGACGCGCCAATCAGTCGCGACCCCAACAACCGCAAACGGATGTGGGTCGTGCCAGCCGGTCGACCGGCGCTAACGCATTTCGAGGTGATGGAGCGTTTTCGTGACGTTACGCTGGTGTCAGTGATCATCGAGACGGGTCGAACCCATCAAATTCGCGTGCATTTTGCCTATATCAAGCATCCGCTCGTCGGAGACAAGACCTACAGCGGCCGACAATTTCGCTATGACCTGGACCGGCAGTTTCTTCACGCTACGGCGCTGACCTTCGAGTTGCCTGGTGGCCGCCAAATCGAGGTCGAGACACCGCTCCCCGATGATTTGAGCGCGGTCCTCAAACAGCTCCGGGAAGAAGCCTCCACGTCGCTCGGACCTCGCCGGTGAATATTGAACGGGCGCGCCTCGATGTCGAGTCTATCTTTCGTCAGGTTCTGATCGACGTCGATCCCGAGCGACTGACACGGAACGCGATAGAGATCGACGAAGATTCATTGGTCGTTGCCGGTACGCGCCATGGTTTGGGCGCTCGTGGGCGAATCGTTCTGCTCGGCGTCGGAAAATCATCGATCGGAATGGCGCGCGGCGTCGAGTCCGTCCTGGGATCTCGGCTCGATCACGGACTTGTCGTTACCAAGCGCGGACTTGCCGATCGGGCCAAGCCACTCGAGCGGACCGAGGTGATTGAGTCGAGTCATCCCGTGCCCGATCAGTCGAGCGTCGAGCTGGACAGCGCTTGCTCGATGAAGCTGAGCTTCTGACATCGGACGACTTTGTCATCGTAGTGGTGTCAGGCGGCGGCTCGTCGTTGGTGGAAGTGCCGGCCGAGGGCATCTCCCTGGAGCAGTTCCAGCAAACAACTGATTTGCTGCTGCGCGCCGGAGCCGACATCTGGACCTTGAATGCAGTCCGCCGCAGGCTCAGTCGAATCAAAGCCGGGCGGATTGGCTCGGGCGATCGCTCCAGCGCGGATCGTCAACCTGATCCTTTCCGACGTCCTTGGGAATCCGCTCTCCGTTATCGCCAGCGGGCTGTCTGTCCAGGCTGACGGCGATGACTCCGATCGGATCGACTCGGTCATGCGAAGCGAGGCGTGGAGTGCGCTTCCTGCGCCGGTCCGCGACCGACTCTCCGCACCTGCTGGCGGCGCGGCAGGGAGCGACAACGTCGTTCAGAACGTCGTGGTTGGGGATGCGTCGCTCGCGGCGAAGGTTGCCGGGGAAGCAGCCACACAGCTTGGATATCGTGCAGTGATCGTTGGTACGACGTTCGCGGCGGAAGCTCGGGAATTCGGACGAATCTGGGCGCAGATCGCCGTCTCCGCGGCTCACGGTGGGACTGAATTTTCACCACCATGCTGCATCGTCGGCGCGGGCGAGATGACGGTGACGGTGCGAGGAGGTGGTGCGGGCGGGCGCAATACGGAGATGGCCGCCGCGGCCGCGCTCGAAATCGACGGCGAGCCGAACGTCGTGGTGGCCAGTCTTGCGACCGACGGTGACGACGGATCCAGCCAGGCGGCGGGAGGTATCGTCAACGGCGCTACGGTTCGACGACTTCGCGATGCGAGACTGAACCCGCGGGACCTACTCGACCGGAACGACACCCGTCAGTTTCTCGAATCGTCCGGCGGGTTGGTTCTTACGGGTCAAACCGGCACGAACGTGAACGACATCTATCTAGCGTTGATAGGCGAGCCTTAGGGCGTCAATTGCGTCGTGTCCACCGAGGGCATTGGCAACAGTCCGAGACGCTCCAGCGCTTCTTGCCCAAGTAGTCCGAGTGTGACTTTGGAGTCCGGGTTGTCCGAATTCGGGTTGTATTCGAACCGAGCGCGCTGAAAATACTGCACGGTCCGCCCGTTCTCGGTAAATTCCTCGCTAATTGGATATCCAAACGCCGCGAGCCCGCCATTTGCCTCCCAGAAGTCCTTGAATCCAAGTGAGATAGTATGGCCGGTCTCCGGGAAATAGCGCGTGTTGTCGTTGTCCGAAACAGGATCGACCTTTGGAAAGTTGCGGTCCGCGGTCAGTGTCAATCCGAGCAGTGCCACGGTAATGTGCTGGCCCTCCGGCGCGCTGGCGCGGTATTCGAGCTTGGCGCGCTGGAAGTATTGGACCGTGATCTGCTCTCCAGTAGTGGGATCCTTTTCGGAGAACTCCTCTGTCAACGGATACCCCAAGATTTCCGCACCACCGTGCCCTTGCCAGAAGGTTTTGAACCCCGACGACATGAAGTGGTGGGTCTGGGGGAAGTAGACGTTGTCAGCGGATGGAACCGCCGGTGGATCTTGCGGGTCGGTTGGTAAACGCGGTACGAGGGAAACGACCTGCACCCGTCCGTGCGCAGTATCGGATCGGCTGATCCAGGCGATGTAGTGTTGAGAGACCGCGGGATCAAATGCCTGCTGCGATCGGGCGATGGCGTACATGACCTGGGCGCCGATGTCGTAAGCATAGACGTCGGGTAGTCCGCTGCGCCAATCCTCCCATACGACGACCCCGCCGCTGACGGATGGCTGTGTCACGATGTGGTCTGCTACGATGACGCGTTCCTGTGCGGACGTTAGATCACGCGCGACGAGTTGCGCCGTCCCGCCGGTTTGAGCCTGCCGCAGGAAGACGAGCTCGCTTCCATCGATCGCGGGATCCATTTCGTCAGCGTTCGACGTGGTCAGGACGGTTCGTTGTTCGCTCTGCAAGTCGTATTGCACCAGCGACCAGTGCCCGTCGCTATATTCCTGCCAGACCGCGGTCGACCCGGAAATCGCGGGATGCGCTACGTTCGGCGATTTGGTGGGAAGCGCTGTGGTGTTGTTGGTGGCAATGTTCTTCGCCTGAATATGCCATCCATCGGCTTCCTTCTCGCGCCAAATGACTACGTCCCCTGATATCGCTGGATCGGCCACTTCAGCGGGAGCACCTGTCACGGTGAACGGACCGCCTTCGGACAGGTCGTAGCCCTGAATCGTGCGCTGGGCGGGGTTGGCCCCTTCGACCCAAACGATGCGCGGGCCGTCAACGTCAGGATCGGAGCGAACATCTCCGGTGCGGGCAACGCGAAACTCCCGGCCATCGACCAGGTCATAGGCGTAGATGTCTGGCGTTCCGCTGCGTTCGTCCTGCCAGACGATCATCGTTTCGCTGGCGGTCAGCGCCTTTACTCCAGGCTCTGACGAAGCGGTTGTATTCGGTTCAACGTGATATGGAAGAGTGGCCGCCGCGAAGGCTGGTTGAGGTGGCGAAGATGCGAAGATCGTCAATACCGATCCCACCAGCAGCAGTGCCGCTGTCAGAGGGAGCGAGAGTTTACTCCGAACGTTCATGGGTGACCAGTATACCAGAGGCCCGCCGTCCCAATTTCAATGCGCGCCCCCCGATGCTATAGTGCGAGACACACATCGCTATGGAGCAATGACGGGCGTCGGCGGAGGAGAGAACCGTGACCGGAGGATTGGCCATTCCAACCATCATTGACGTCGACACAGGGGTCGATGATGCGGCAGCCATCGCACTGGCGGTGAATCTGCCTCAAATAGACCTGATCGCGGTGACGACGGTCGCCGGAAACGTCAATATCGACAAGACGACTGAAAACTCGTTGCGCGTACTGTCGGCGCTGGGACAATCCACGGTTCCGGTATTCCGCGGCATGAGTCGCCCGCTCAGCCGCGCGTACAACGACGCTTCGCTCTATCACGGGGAGAGCGGAGTGGGAGACGCGGTGCTCGATCCGTCCACCGCAACGGTCTCGGCGCAAACGGCTCCCGACTACATCGTTCAGGAGCTACGTGAACGACCGGGGGAGATCACGCTCGTCTGCGTCGCACCGCTGACGAACATCGCCGTCGCATTAGGGCTCGAGCCCCGTCTCCCGAGCCTGGTCAAGAACGTCGTGATCATGGGAGGGGCCTTTCTGACCGCGGGCAACACGACTCCCTACGCGGAGTACAACGTTTGGGCTGATCCGGAAGCGGCCGCGATCGTAGCCAACAGTGACCTCCCAATCACCTTTATCGGGCTTGACGTAACCCACAAAGTTCCTCTCGTCCGAGAACATTGGGAGGTGTTGGCGGATAGAAGCGACCAACCCGCGAATCTCATTTACTCGATCTTCCGCCACACGTTCGTTCAACGCGGGCGTCCTGGGTTCCCGCTCCACGATCCATTGGCGGTGGGAGTTGCCGCGTTTCCCGATCTCGTATCGACAGAAGAGTGGGGCGTGACCGTCGAGACCGGAATCGGCGACCAGGTGGGACGGACGTGTCTCGTGAGGCAGGAGAGCGCTCCGAAACACAAAGTTGCGGTCGACGTACGAACCATTGAGTTTATCAACCTGTTTCGCGACACGCTGTCTCTCGTCTGAACGGTTCAAGTCAAGGTTGGCGGGATGCCGACGTGAACACATCCTCCCCGGCCGGATTCGGCGAATTGTACGGAGGGAACGAAAAATGATTGTCCGACGCGATGAGCGTGACGCGCTACCATTGCAAGATATCGATTTGTTCTCACGAATGACGCAGTACTTCGATGCGCTCGACCTCCACCTGCGCGCGGGAACGGGCTGGTTCATCTTCAACGCTTCTGGGACGCGAGCGACAAGAGTATCCGCATTCATTGCGAGTCGGTTGCGCGAATTCGGTCCGTTTGTATCGACCTACCTCATCCCCTGGCGCGAATTCTCGCTCAACTCCTACATGGTCGGGATTGAGCTTCAGTCGATCGAGGATCCCGAAGCGCTCGAGGGAAAAGCGAAGACCGAGTTCGACATCGCGTCGCGTGTGTCGCGCGACCATATGGTCAAGCTCGTCGCGTCCGACCTACTGATATTGACGGGCCTGCAACCGTCGCACCCGCATGAGCTGGAGTTTCTCGACGAGACGATCACAAGACGATACACGCAGCGACTGTCAACCATCCTGGTCTCGCCGCGCCTGCCGCAAGATCTTCAAGCCTCATTCGAGCAGATCGCTCCCGGAGCTCCACTTTGGGATCGTCTCTTTACCTGTATGTATGAACGAAGTTTGATCGCGATGTGATCATTCTGGATATGACTGGTGGGGCATGACGTTGATCAGTGGGAGCGATTGAGTGCCAGGTCGGCGAGTGACTCGAGCATGTCCCGAGTCTGCCCGCGAGGGATAGAGCAGAGCTCCTCTTTCGCATCGTCGACGTAGCGGGCGGCGACAGCCAATGAGCGTTCCAGCGCACCAGACTCGCGAATCACGGTGGTCGCCATCACGTAATCGTCGTCGGTGGCACCGTTTCCGCCAACCGCACGGCGAACGACCTCAGTTTTGTCCCCGTCGTTTCCGTCATGCTCAAAGAAGAGCATCGTCGGCAACGTAATCGTCCCCTGTCGCAGGTCCAACCCGGCCGGCTTGCCGATCTGGTTCGTCGATTCGCGCAGATCGAGCACGTCGTCGACGATCTGAAACGCCATTCCGACGTTCTTGCCGAAGCGCCGCATCGCGGCAATGGCCTCATCGCTGGCATGACCCAGGATCGCACCCATCTCAGCCGAACCGGCAAAGAGCGCGGCGGTCTTTCCGTAGATGCGTCGCTTGTAGTCTTCCAGCGACTGACCAAGTTCACGAGCGGTGAAGATTTCTCGCAACTCGCCGTCGCAGATGTCGCCGAGCGTACTGGCGAAGACCCCCACCACCTTGGGGTTCATCGTCTCGGCAGCGAGCATGGCAGCTCGGGCGAAGATATAGTCCCCGAACAGGATGACGGCCTCGGTACTGATGAGCGTGTTGAGCGTGGGTCTGCCACGGCGCACGTCGGCGTGATCGACCGTGTCATCGTGGATGAGGGACGCGGTGTGGAGTAACTCGACTCCGGCCGCAGCAGGTACTAGGCGTTCAAGGTCGTAATCGAACGGACGGGCCGCCAGGAGCAGCATGAGGGGTCGGAGGCGTTTACCACCGGCCGCAATCAGTCCGTCGAGAACTTCACCGATGAACGGGTAATCGACATCTACTTCTCGCCGAAGGCGCTGTTCGACCTGCTGGAGATCGACGCCCATCGTTGCGAGGACATCGGTGAAATCCAATGCTACCAACCTATCACTCTGCCGCGCGGAGATGTGCCGTCGGAGCGGAAGTGGCCCGCTTCGCGCACGCGCATTATACGGGTGCGCATTGCGCAGGGTCAATTGTAACTGGACAGCCGAAGGAGGAGCCGCTGTCCCTGTTGGCTCGGAGCTTCAGCGCGCGGGAAACCTGGAAATCGAGGTCGATATGGCATACTCGGCCCGATACTTTGGCCCTTGAGCATCCGCCAAAATGAGCGTCATGGCTATCGAGCCCTGGGCAATCAGGGTTGTCACATGTGACGTCGCGCCCGGAGCGAGATTGATCGTCACCACCTGATCGTGCGCCTTGTTCTGGTGGAGATGCGTGTCTGAAGAGGAGTCACCGTCCGCGCGGCACATCGAGGAACGGAATGAGAATGGTCTGCTGCCTCCCCCGACCCGGATGAGAATTCCCGGTCAGGGCCGAGGACGTCCGAAGTACCAATATCCGCCTCCAGCTCGAGTGGCGGTCATTTGGCTCGGCACCTATCGCCGGTACATCGGCGGCTCCGATGCCACCAAAGTCTGGATGTGGCTTGAGGGATTCGATTGCCTCCAGGTCGATATCAATGCGGTGGTCCAAGCGCGGGTCGAGCGGGTGTGGCACGCGGTGCAGCAGCAGCTTCCAGCCTGCCTGACATCAACAAGATGAGCCGGTTGACCGACGAGGACCGCGAGGGACTGCTCGATGAGATCGACGAGAACGTCACCACACCGCAGCTGGCGAGTGGCGCACCGGTTGACGACGCTCAGCGGATCGGAATAGGCGCCGCATTCCTGGGCATCCTCGAATCCGAGTATCTCGCAGAGCAGCCGTATGACGACGTGTTCAGCGATGACCTCAACGAGCCGTTCGCAGATTATTTGTTAGAGAAAGGCGATGCGGAGTACGCACCGCTACTCCGCGAATTGGCGCCGCGTATGGCGAGAGCCGCGAACCTGACCAAATTCCATGATCTCGTGAGCCATGATGGCCCAGAACCAGATGACTGGCGGACGTTCTGGCGGGTATAGAAAAAGTCACTGCCGACGCACGATTTGATGCGAGTGTGGAAATACGACCCGCTCATCGTCGCCGCGATGTATCTCGCGTACCAACGAATCTTCTTACCGCCGATGCTCTCCTTCTTTGGCGAAGGCGTGCGGCTGGTGCTTGAAGCGAGCGATGAGGGGATCCAGCACTTCCGCCGAAATTGCGGGCGAAACTTGAGCGCTACGTTCGCGCATTGGACACGCCGGAAATGCAAGCGTTCATCGCTGATTCTCTACGGGACGAGCACGAAGGCATGGACGCACTCGCCTGAAACCCAATCCATCGGGCTTCGAGCGTGAATGCTGTTCCATCGTGAATGAATGGAGTCCCCGCGACGGCGGCAACCGTCAGGGGACATGGCATCAGGAAGGGATCTTCCCAATGCGCAGCGATCCTACCACGCCATACGTGGTCAATAAGGGTTGGTCAGTCTCACCGGCTTCGGCTGCCGGATATGGGTGGAACAGGGAGCCTTACGCATCCAAGATGGCAGCGGGGACGAACGCGGCGACGTCAGCTTTCATCGCGCGACCTGCGGAATTCGCCAACTCGTGATCCACGGACACAGCGGCACGATCTCCCTCGACGCGATTCGCTGGCTGCATGATATCGGCACGGCCTTGATCCAGATTGACCACGACGGTAGCGTCGTCCTTGCGAACATAGCGCGCGGTGCCGACTATCCCGCGCTCCGTCGCGCCCAGGTACTAGCCAGCCTGGACGAGACAAGCGTTGCCATCACGCGCGCGATGATGCACGCCAAGCTCAGCGGTCAGGCGTCCGTATTGCGAGACCTCGGCTACGCGGACGTGGCGGGACGCGTGGCGCATCTTGCATCCGACCTCGACGCCGCCAATGATTCCGTGTCCATCCGGGCCGTCGAGTCGGTCGGCGCGTCGCTGTACTGGCAGGCATAGGTGCAGGTGCCGGTGGGGTTTGCCCGTCGTGACATCGTGCGGGTCCCGGCTTACTGGCAGACCTTCGGCAGACGCACGTCACCGCTCACGAATTCACCGCGCCGTGCCTCGACACCGGGAAACGCGCTGTTGAACTACCTGTACGCCGTTCTTGAAGCGGAGACCCGGATCGCGCTGTTGACGGTGGGGTTGGATCCGGGGATCGGTTTCTTGAACGCCGATCAACCGTCGCGGGACTCGCTCGCCTTGGACGAGATGGAAGCCATTCGTCCGGAGGTGGATTGCTGGCGGTATCGCTGGCTGCAGAAAGTCCAGCTTGCCGCACGGGACTTTGTCGAAACGCGTGACGGGACGGTGTGCGTAATGCCTCGCTTGACCACGCAACTTACCGGCACCGCGAACGTGTGGGCACGGCACGTCGCACCGATTGCGGAACGCATCGCACGACGACTGGCGAAACCTGGAAGCCAGTTGCCAACCCCGTTGACGGAACGCAAGCGACGCGAGGGACGGAAGCCGGTCACCCATGCACTGGAACGCGAACAGCTTGAGCTCATCACGGGGACTCGCTCGCGAGTGAGTGAGCCGCGTACCTGTCTAGAGTGTGGACGAGTCCTCACCGACCGGCGACGGAATTTCTGCTCGGACGTCTGCCGCGAACAGCATCAGCGGGAAGTGGAGATCCCACGATTCGCCCTCGCGGGACAATCAGCCCTCGCACGTCAGCGGGAAGCGGGAGATGATCCCGCGCATGGAGGCGCGGCGAAGGGGAAACGGGTCGCCAGTAAGGAACGACGGGCACGCGAGCGCGCGGATTGGGAAGCGGTGCATGGTGATGGGAAAACCGAACGCGAGCGTTTCGTACGAGGGATTCAACCCAGGCTCGCAGGAATACCGTTGTCACGGATTGTCGCGGCGACGGGGTTTTCCGTGCGGTATGCCTCGCTGATTCGCAGCGGGGAGTACGTAACCCATCCGGTGAACCAAGCGGCGATACGTGAGCTAATCGGTTGAGGACACGTCACGGCGCAAGACGCTTCCGCAGCGTGGCGACTCTGTCGAGCGTCGGCTTTGCTCCAAGCGGCTCACACATCGCCTGTACCTCGGCCAGCAGTGCACGCGCCTCGCCCTGTTTCCCCTCTGCATCGCGCAACTCGGCAACAGCGAGCAAGACGAGTGCCTGCTCAAAGGGCGCCGCGCAGGCCCCAGCCAGCTGGAGTGCCTGTAGAAGGTGCTCTTCGGCACGATCGTACGCGCGATCCGTCGTCAACAGTTTTCCAAGCTGACGATGGGCCACGAGGGTCGCTTGCGGCATCTCGAGCTCGGTGGCGGTATCGAGCGCGTGCTGCGCGTGATCGAGGGCGGTCGGGAGATCTTCGGTGCCACCGGCCAAGCGTGCCTCCAGAAGCAGCAGATCGGGCCTCAGCCGCAGCACACCGCTGAAGTCTAGAGACTCCCGCAGGGAATCAATCCAGCACCGTGCTTCGTCCATGTCGTCGGCATCGAGGCACAGAGAGGCGCCGAGCCGGATAAGTTCAGGCAAATGGAACAGCAACTGCTGGCTAGTTGCCGACGGTCCGTCCTGAAGGACGACTTCGAGCAACGACCAAGCCAAGGCTGAATCCCCTTGCAGGCGTGCAAGATCACCCATCTCGTCGAGATAGAAGGTTGCATGCGGCCGGGACAGATCTGCCGCGGTCTCGTCGACGATGCGGCGTGCCTCGTCCCACCTCCCTTCCAGGACGAGGTAGTTGATCGTGCGGATGTAACTGGTCGACTCGCCCGCTCGAGCGTAGGCGTGGTCCATCACCTCAATCCGCCTGCGTCGCGCGGCGAGGTTGGTCGTGTCAAAGGTGAGCAACCCTCGTAAGTCGTGCATTGCGATGATACTGAGATTGACATGGTTATGCCGGAGGGAGGCGATGGCGTAGGCGCGCTCGAGCACCCGAAGCTGATCAGCACGCCGAGCGAGGTCCCCATAGACGACTGCGAGGCCGTTCAAGAGATCGCCTGCGATTTGGTCGAGATGGACGCTGCTAAGCCAGGGCGCGGCGTCAGCTTCACGCAAGTAGGCTTCGCCCCGTTCGACCGCGTCGTCCAGTCGGCCTACAAAACCTAGCCACTCCAAGTAGGATGGGAGCCGCGGATTCAAGGATGGGAGTGGGACATCGGGTGGCACAGGCTCGGCGACCAGTGAATCGGAGGCCCAGTTGAGCAGGCCCGGGTACGTGAAGAGGTGATCCGACGGGAGCGCGTCAATCTCGGCGATTCCAGCAGCCATCAGATGGAGCGCGGTCGCTACGTCGCCAGCGAAGGCATGCGGCATCCCTTCGTCAAATAGACAGTAGGCGGCGAGGACGGCATCGCCCGCTTCTAAGGCGAGGGTGCGCCCCTCGTGGTAGGAGGCAGCCGCGGCCTGTGGATTGGTCCAACGACGCAGCCGCCCGATACAGTAGAGCAGCCAGGCACGGTCACGCGGCGTAACGGCCAACTCAAGGGCCGCCTCGAGGCGTTCAGCCGCCACGGGCCAGGCGTAGTTGCGAGCAGCACGTTCCCCGGCGCGGACCAGCCAGG
The DNA here is from genome assembly GCA_963815715.1 of uncultured Chloroflexia bacterium. Classification (GTDB taxonomy): domain Bacteria; phylum Chloroflexota; class Chloroflexia; order Thermomicrobiales; family Thermomicrobiaceae; genus CALAGB01. Next base: position 199,176 of record CAWFHU010000015.1, read on the forward strand.
GGTGGGCTCGTGGATCCCGTGCCTGGCCAAAATGATGGGCGATGATATCTGGATCGGGTTGCGAGCGCCCCTCGACCGCCTCGGCTACCTGCCGGTGCCACCGCCGTCGCTGCAGGGCGCTCACCTCCTCGTAGAGGGCCTCCCGGAGCAGCGCATGCCGGAAACGATAGCTGCCGTCTGGGGTCTCCTCAATCAGATGAGCTGTTTGCCCCTGGTCGATCGCCGCGGCGAGAGCCTCGTCCCTCGCGCCGCTCACCTCTTGCCAGAGTTCCAGCGGCACGTACGGGCCGATCACGGCCGCAATCTGGAGGAGAACACGAACTCCCTCATCAAGCCGGAACAGTCGACCCTCAATTACCTGCAGTAAGAGGGGCGGGACGCGTACCCGGTCCAGGTTCCCGAGTATCCAGCGGTCCTGCTCGGGTCGCAGCACCCCTGCTTCCTCGAACGTCCGCAGTAGCTCGCCCGCATACAGCGGGTTCCCTTCAGCGTGGACCTCGAAGTACGCCTGCAGGCGTGCTTTGTCCTTCTCGGGCAGGAGGTACCGGCTCTGAATCAGCGCGCGCTGACCCTCCAATCCGAGCGGTCGTACCTCCAACCGCTCGGCATCCGCCTCACGAATCAGCAGCGGCAGGAGGGGGTAGAGCGGGTGCCGACGGTGCAGCTCATCGGAGCGATAGATGGCGATGAGCAAAATGCGCTGGATCGCGAGCTGCCGCGCCAGGAAGCGAAAGAAGTCGAGACTGGCCTGATCGGCCCAGTGAAGATCATCGAGCACCAGCACCAGCGGACACTGCATGGCGACTGTCCGAAAGAAGTCGGCGACCCCGGCGAAGAGGGTTTCCTGCGAGCCGACCTTCGTCAGTTCCTCCGCGTTGCCGACGAAGTCCGGGAGCGGCGGCAAGTCTGCCCCACGTGTTTGGTATTGAGTGAAGATCTCGAGCCAGGGACCGTAGGGGGGAGTGACCGAAAGGTCGTAGGCGTGGCCCCAGAGGACGAGACAGCCCACTTCCTCTGCCTGGATGCTCAGATCCTCGACCAGCGTCGTCTTGCCCATGCCCGCCTCGCCTCCGACGAGGATCATCCCGCCTCGACCGGCGAGCATGTCGTCCAGATGCTGTCGCAGCGCATCCTGCTCCCGCTCACGTCCCACGACCAGCGGTCGGCGGCGCGGCGCCCCGGCTACCGGGCCGGTGGAGACTCGCTGGACGGTGATCCCGAGCGGGTCCAGGGCTTTGGCCAGGTCAGCCAGCCAGGCGGACTCCGGACGATCGAGCACCTCAATCCACTGGGAGCCTTCCAACCAGTAAGCAAGCTCGCCGGGGATGGTTACGAGGTCCAGGAGGAGTGGCAGGTAGCGCTTTTCGTAGCGCCAGCCGAGCGACAACTCCTGCTTGACGTTACGCGACAAGAGTGCCGCTGGCGAGGCGCAGAGGAGCAGAGCCGCCGCGCCCTGGATGGCGTCATTGATGACCTGGGCGTAGTTGGCGCCGCCGTGAATACCTTCCCGGTCGATCCAGACGGTGATCCCCACGTGTTCGAGCCGGTCCACAAGGGACAGCACCCGCTCGCGGTCAACACTGGCATAGCAGATGAAGACGTAGGGTTGGCGGGCAAAGTCGGCCACAACACGTCCCTTCGACTTGGCGGAGATGCAACTATCGTACGCGCGGCGGGTGAGGACTGCAACCAAATTCGGAAAGACACATCTCACATCATGCGAAGAGTGACCATCGCGTTTCCGGTGGCTGATCTCCCAGATCGTACCGAGCATCGACGAAGGTAGCCACAGCAAACCGACGGCGCGTCATCGTAATCGAGCATGGCGGTGTCTGGGTCGGATCATGACTGATAACAACGTGAACGAGACGGCCTTCCGGTAGACGTGATCGCTCCGGCCAAGCATCTCGGTGGAGCAAGTCGCCACAAGATACATGCCGCGCGTCATAACCCGTCAATTGCAACTGGGCGGGCGATAGATGCGCTGCGGTCGTCAATGTTTCGGAGGTTCAGCGGGGACGCATCCGGGAAATCGAGGTCGATATGGCATACTCGGCCCGATACTTTGGCCCTTGAGCATCCGCCCAATTGCCGTGGTGGTTATCGAACCACTGGCAATTTGGACTGCCAACAACATCGTCGCGTCCGGAAGCAGATTCAGCAGTGTCAGTTGATTGAGCGCCTTGTTCAGGAGGAAATTGGTGGCTGAGGACAGGTCACCGTCCGGGCGACCTCGGCGTCGTCGCGGAGCGGTGAGCTGGTGGTTCAGTGCGATTCTCGCGATCGCGGTCCTTGCGCTCTTGGGTACCGTCGCGTACGAGACACTCCTGAATCATCACTCGGTCTCGGGCATTATCGTCGACGCCTACACACTGACCCCACTGGCCGGCGCCACGGTGGTTGCCGGTCAAAAGCAGGTCGTCACCGATTCATCGGGACACTTCAACATCAGTGGGCAACAGGATTCAGTTGCCGTGACCAAACAAGGGTACGACCCAGTCCAGTCAACCGTCACGTCGTCGAGTGGAAGCTTGCGACTGGGGCTTCGTCCTAATGTCGTTCAGGGGACGGTCGTTAACCGGGTCGACCAGAAGCCGGTTACTGGTGTGAAGGTGACGCTCGTGAGCGGCACGAAGGCGCTTGCCTCCACGACGACCGATTCCCAAGGTCGGTTCACGTTGGCCGACGTGCCAGAAGGCGCGTCACTTCGGTTCACGTCCGACGACTATTCAGACCTTGCGAGACCGCTCGACCATGACACTCAGGTTGACATCGCGTTGCAACCCGACGTATTGAGCGGGGTTGTCACGGACGACAAAGGCCAGCCGATCGAGGCTGCCACGGTTGCAACCGGATCGATCTTCACGACTACGAGTTCAGATGGCACCTATCGACTGAAGGGCGTTTTGTCCAGTGGAACGGTCTACTTCAAAGCGCCAGGTTTCAGCGCCACGTCGAAGGTCTTGACTCCAGCGCTCAAGCTTGACGCCTCGTTGTCACCCATTCAAGTCAAGGCGATCTACGCGACGGCAAACACCGCCAGTAACGAGCAGTCGTTCAACGCTCTAATCAACATTGCCGACACAACTGAAGTGAATGCCATCGTCGTTGACCTCAAAGACAGCACCGGGCATGTCTACTACGACTCCAAGATTCCTCTCGCGAGTGAGATAGGCGCCGTTTCGCCGGTGCTGGATCCCACCGCACTCGTGACGGAGCTACACCAGCATCACGTCTACGCCATCGCCCGCATCGTGGTCTTCGAGGATCCCATGTTGGCCGAAGCTCGACCCGGGTGGGCCATTCACGATGCAGCAACGGGCGGGTTGTGGAGAACCTGGAACGGCTTGGCCTGGGTCAATGCACATCGGTCCGAAGTGTGGGATTACGATGTTGCCATCGCCAAAGAAGCGGCGGCCTTTGGCTTCGACGAGATCCAGCTCGATTACATTCGCTTCCCGACCGACGGTCCGCTGGCGACAGCGGAATACGGCGTGCCGCATGACGATCAAACGCGACCAAAGGCCATCAGCGACTTTCTGACCGAAATGTACGCGGCGATTGCTCCGACGCAGGCGTACCTGGCAGCAGATGTCTTCGGTCTTACAATGTGGGAGACAGGCGACGGCAATATCGGACAAAATTTAGAGAGCGTGGTTCAACATCTGGACTATGTTTGTCCGATGGTCTATCCATCTCACTTCGCGGATGGCTCAATGGGCTTCGACATTCCCAACGACCACCCATATGAAGTGGTACTTTGGAGTCTGGAGAATGGTGCCGAACGCATACCACAATTCAAAGCGAAACTGCGCCCCTGGCTGCAAGATTTCTCTCTGGGCGGGGGGATTGCGTACGGTCCCACGGAAGTGAAACGTCAGATCGACGCCGCAAATGATTTTGGCGCGTCGGGATGGATGTTCTGGAACGCAGGCAATACCTATGATTCAAGTGCATTCGCATCGAACTGATCGACCTACCATCGCACCTGTTGGCTCGCCGGAGGCAATCGCATGATCGGCGCGGAAACGACGGCTCAGTCGCAACGAAGCATCGTGGGGTCAACGCGCGCGCTCTTCGAGGCGCTGCGGCCGAAGCAGTGGACCAAGAATGCCGTGGTCTTCGCGCCACTGGTGTTCGACAATAAGCTCTTCAACCTGACCAATTTGATCAATGTCACGGCCGCGGCATTGCTCTTCTGTCTGACGAGCGGCGTCGTCTATATCTGCAACGACTTGCTGGACGTCGAGGCGGACCGCGTTCACCCGAAAAAGCGAAACCGGCCCATCGCGTCCGGTCGACTTGGTCAACGGACGGCGATCGGGTTCGCGGGTTTCTTCGCCGTCTTCGTCGTCGCAACCTCGCTTCTCATCTCGCCATGGCTGACGTTGGTCCTCGCTAGCTATATGGCCGTGATGTTTTCTTACACCCTGGTTCTCAAGCACATGGTCATCATCGACGTTTTCGTCATCGCCGCGGGGTTTCTCCTCAGAACCGCGGCTGGTGCGGTCGTGATCCACGTCCCGCTGTCGCCGTGGCTCTACGTTTGCCTGGTATTGTTGGCCCTCTTCATTGGGTTCGCCAAACGTCGACATGAGATCGAGCTGCTGGAGTCGTCGGCAGGAACACATCGCAAGAACCTTGAGCTCTACTCGAAGCCGCTACTCGATGAGTTGATCATGATCGTGGCCGCGGCGACGATTATGGCCTATTCCCTCTACACCTTTTCGGCGCCCAACTTGCCGCAGTCACATGCCATGATGCTGACGATTCCGTTCGTCCTCTATGGCGTTTTCCGTTATCTCTACCTCGTGCATAAGGAGAGCGGAGGCGGCGCGCCCGAACAGTTGCTGATTGAAGACCGCCCGCTACTCCTCACCGTGTTCCTGTGGGGCGTAACCGCGGTCGTCATCTTGTACTACGCTCACCATTGATATAATCTGAGTCAACTTAGCTACAGAATCTGTTGCAGAACAGTTTCCATCGGTGATATACTAACCGAGGTCGTTGCGTACCCGATTCATGGGCACGTTTCATGCTCGACGAGGTAGGGCAACGATCATTGTCACGAAACCAGCCACACACGGCTAACCCGTTGAAATGACGGTCGTCCGGCAACGGCAAACTCGGAGGAACATTCATGCTGATCGTTCGCAGGCGTGGCGGCCGGGAGACCGGACGCATCCAGCAAGACATGGAGCAGGTATTCCGCTCGCTGGTCATCGGGGTCCGCCCAATTTCACGATCAAACATCGGGGTCTGGCGGCCGCCTGTCGAGGTCTTCGAATGTGAAGACAGCCTGGTGGTGACGGTCGAGATCGCCGGAGTTGTGGAAGAAGAGATCAGCGTCGTCGTCGACGAGACGCTGCTGCGCGTTTCTGGTGTTCGTAACAACCCATCGGTGACGCAGAAGCGCACGTATCACGAGATGGGCATCGCGTATGGTCCATTCGAAGCGCAAGTGTTTCTTCCATTCTCAGTCGTCTTGGATCAGGTGGAGGCTTCCTATGAAGGGGGTTTCCTCAGGATTACATTGCCTCGCGCCCAGGCTACTCGAATCGTGCCACGTGCCTCAGAGACGCCTGAACAAGCGCAGGAGGGGTAAGCATTAATGGTTGAACAGTTTAGACACGATGAGCCCGACTACGAAGCCCCTGAGGACGAGTCGGAAGAGGAGGAAGAAGAAGCGACACCGAGCATCTTGCCGGTACTTCCGCTACGCGGAACGGTCGTTTTTCCTTTGACTCTGGTGCCGCTCGCCGCGGGCCAGCCTCGATCGTTGCGCCTGATCGACGAGGTGGTATCTGGCAATCGCATGGTCGCGCTGGTTCTGCAGAAGGACTCCGATCAGGAGGCAGCCGGACCTGGCGAAACCTATGAAATCGGTACGGCAGCTAACATCCATCAGATGATGCGGGTGCCGGATGGGACCGTGCGTCTCGCGGTTCAGGGTCTTCGACGGATTCGCGTGCTCGAGTGGCTCAGCGAAGAGCCGTATCTGACGGCACGCGTCGAAGAGATCAAGGAAGAGACGGACGATTCGGTCGAAGTCAAGGCGTTGATGCGCAATACGCTGGAGCTGTTCCAGCGACTCGTCTCAGTTGTCTCGAACCTGCCCGACGAGCTGGTGACCGCCGCGCTGAACATCGACGATCCAATCCACCTGGTCTACCTCATTGCCAGCAACGTGCGTATGGAGGCGGAAGAGCGACAGAACTTGCTCGAGCTCGAAGGAGCACGGACCAAGCTGCAGAAGCTCAGCGCTTTCTTGAGCAAGGAGCTCGACCTGCTCGAACTGGGCAAGAAGATCCAGGGCGAGGTGCAGGAGGAAGTCGGCAAGACGCAGCGCGAGTTCTACCTGCGAGAGCAGCTAAAAGCCATCCAGCGTGAGCTTGGAGAAACCAACGAGCAAGAGGTCGAAGTCAACGAGTTGCGCGCCAAAATCGATGAGGCGGGCATGCCAGAAGAAGCTGAGCGTGAAGCGCGACGCGAGCTCGATCGACTGAGCAAGCTACCGCCCGCGGCGGCTGAATACGGCATGATCCGGACCTACCTCGACTGGATGACGAGCATGCCGTGGAACCACAGCACCGAGGACGAGATTGATGTCTCGCATGCTCGACAGGTGCTGGACGAGGACCACTACGACCTCGAACAGCTCAAGGAGCGCATCCTCGAGTATCTCGCGGTGCGGCGGCTGCGCAAAGAGCAGCTGAAGGACGGCGCGATGTCTGAGGAGGACAACCGCGAGCCGATTCTCTGTTTCGTCGGTCCTCCGGGTGTCGGGAAGACGAGCCTGGCTCAGTCGATCGCCCGGGCGCTTGGTCGTGAGTTCACTCGAATGTCCCTGGGCGGTGTGCGGGACGAAGCCGAGATTCGTGGACATCGACGCACCTACATCGGCGCGATGCCTGGCCGCATCGTCCAGGCGATCCGCCGTGCGGGAGCCAATGACCCGGTCTTCGTACTGGACGAAATCGACAAGCTCGGCAACGACTGGCGTGGCGATCCATCGTCCGCGCTGCTCGAGGTGCTGGACCCGGAGCAGAACAACTCGTATCGCGATCACTATCTCGACGTTGCGTTCGACCTTTCGAAGGTGATGTTCATCGCGACGGCCAACCTGCTGGATACGATTCCGGCTCCGTTGCGCGATCGCATGGAGATCTTGACCCTGACCGGATACACCGATGAGGAGAAGCTCCATATCGCTCGCCGTTACTTGATGCCAAAGCAGCTGAGACGGCACGCGCTCGGGAACGATCGGTTCACTCTGACCGACGACGCGATCATGACCATCATCCAGCACCACACGCGTGAAGCGGGTGTGCGTAATCTGGAACGTGAGATCGCTAACGTTTCCCGCAAGATCGCGACGCGAATTGCTGAAGGGCAAAGAAGTTCCGACTGAGATCGGCGTCGAAGAGGTTCGTGAATTCCTTGGGAAGCCGCGATTCTTCTACGAGATGCTGGAGGAGCGCACAGCCGAGCCGGGAGTCGCGGTGGGTGTGGGAGTCTCCGCGGTCGGCGGCGACATCATGTTCATCGAGGCGACCAAGATGCCGGGCAAAGGCAATCTGAGTGTTACCGGACAGCTCGGCGACGTGATGCGCGAATCGGCGCAGGCGGCGCTCAGCTTCGTTCGATCTCGTGCCGAGGATTTGGGAATCGATCCCAACTTCTTCAAGGAGACGGACCTGCACATCCACGTTCCGGCCGGCGCCATTCCGAAGGATGGCCCGTCTGCAGGCATTACCATGACCACGGCCTTGATCTCGTTACTGAGCGGTGTACCGGTTACGGATCGCGTCGCAATGACGGGCGAGATTACACTTCGAGGCCAGGTTCTGCCGGTTGGCGGCATCAAGGAGAAGTCTTTGGCTGCCGGACGAGCTGGAATCACGACGTTCATCCTGCCGAAGCGAAACGAGCCAGATCTAGAGGATCTGCCCGCGTCGCTGCGAGAGAACATGACGTTCGTGCTCGCCGAAAACATGGATGACGTCTTGAAGGTGGCTGTTCCCGATGCGATCGCGAATCGCGCAGGCGGCGGGCATCAGGACAGCGTCGAGGTCGAAGACCGAGAGGTCGCGGCGGCAGGCGTCGGGGTGCGAGAGTCCCGCGATTAGCCGGGAACCACACAGGGCATGAAAACAGGCGGTGCATTTTGCACCGCCTGTTCGCCTTTAAGAGTCTCTTCCGGCCGAATCTAGTCGTGGACGGCAAGTTCTTCTCGCGCGGTCTTTTCGTGATAAACGGTCGCCGCATTTACCAACCCGACAAACGGTCGCAGGTGCTCATCATGTGCCTTGAACATCATCTCAGGATGCCACTGAACGCCGAGCATGAACGTGCTATCGGGGCGCTCCACCGATTCGACGATCCCGTCCGGCGCAGTACCGATCGCCCGGAGTTCCGGGCTGACGTCCTTCAGCCCCTGGTGGTGGAATGAGTTCGTCTGAATCCGGTCCGCCTCGTACACGTCGCCAAGAAGTGAATCGCGCTCGGCCGTCACTTCGTGGCTCGGCTCACTGGGCCCGATTCCATTCTCGTGCTGGCGGTGTTGGATCTGGTCGCTGTACTGATCGCCAATATCCTGAATGAGTGTGCCGCCAAGGGCCACGTTCAGTACCTGAATGCCTCGACAGATGCAGAGAACCGGGAGATCACGCTCGACCGCTCCCTTTGTCAGCTCAATCTCGAGAACGTCCCGTCCTTCGTGAATCCCGTACGTCTTCTCATGCACGTCCGAATCGCCATAGCGTTGCGGATCAATGTCGCCACCGCCGCTCAGAACAAGTCCATCGACCATGTCGAGGATCTCGTCGATGTTTCCATGCTGGGGCGGGATGATGACCGGCACGCCGCCGGCAGCCTCGATGGCCTCGGTGTAGTTAGATGAGAGTGCGTAGCGATAGAAGAGACCGTGCGAAAACTCGTCCTCAGACGGGGAGGGCGTGATACCGATGATTGGCTTCATACTCAGGATCCGTTCCCTTCCGATTGTGGAATTCGTGAACTTTCTGACGACCAAGTATCAACTGAGCCGATCTGAAGGTCAAGTTTCTCGACATCGCGAGCATACCGTTTTGTTCAAGTCATCCGCCGACAACACCCAACGAACTTCATGCTTGGTCAAGTACCAGCTAACAGGATGTGCGCTCATGTCCGACCGGGTGAAAGAGCCAGCGCCACACTGCGGCTCAGACCCATCAGTCGTCCGCGAGTCGTCGCTGCTGCTTGTTCTCCTGGATTGAGCGTGGGGCGAACAGAATCCAACGCGGCCAGCAGGTTTGCGTGCTCACGCCCAAGCGGCGGCTCACTAATTGATTCGCGAAGTCGACCCGCGGCGGCTGCCAGAGTCAATGCGCGGGCCGCGCTGCCCTCAACGGCAGCGATCATCGCGAAGCTTTCGAGCCCCAAAACGACGTCCTGGAGGGCTCGAAACCGGTGCGCGGATTCTAGCGCTTCCGTCAATCGCTCACGCGCGGCTGACAGGTCACGTCGCTCAATGGCTGCTCGACCGAGGAAGATGAGACACTCGACGGCGTGAAGGTGGCTTCCAACGGTCAGAAGCTCTTCCATGCCATCTTCGAGCATCGTCTCGGCTTCTGATAATTGGCCCAGGTCAAGGGCAACGCTTCCACGACGATAGAGCGAAAATGCAGCGTTTTCGGCATCGCCGTCGGTGAGGAATATTGAGCGAGCCTCGTCGTACAGCTCTGACGCTCGCTCGAGTTCGCCAGCGGCGTGTGCCAGTCCGGCCAGGCTCATCAGAGAGATTCCGACACCCCAGTCGTCTCCGGCGCTCCGCCGTATCGAGAGCCCCTCGTCATATGCTTGCCTCGCCTTTTCCAGCTCGCCGCGTCGAAGATGGACATGACCGATGACGGTAATTGCTCCAGCTAGGTTGCTCGCGTCTCCAATCCTCTTGGCGGCGCATAAGCACTCGTTGGCGAGCGCATGCGCCCTGACATCGTCGCTCTGGAGCATGGCAAACCGTGCGGCAGTGAAGAGAACTCCGACTCGGATATTCTCGTCTTCTGGTTCACATGGAAGCGATAGAAAACGAGCGATCCAATCGCGCCCTTCAGTCACAAAGCCGCGCGCGTTCCAGAAACGCCACGCTCCCCAGCACAGTCGAAGGCCAATTTCGGTGTTCTGAGCGTCAGTCGCCCATCTGAGGGCGGCACGTAGATTGTCGACCTCCTGGTCGATCCTCTTCAGCCATACGGTTTGATCGGGTCCATGAAGTGCGGGCTCCGCGGTATACACGGTCGTCGCCATGTTGCTGGCGTGTTTCCAACGCAAGGCGTCCAGTTCGCCGCTATCGCGGAGGCGTTCCATCGCATATTGACGCACAGTGTCCAGCAGGTCGTACCGTGTTTCGCCTTCGATGTTTTCGGTATAGATCAGCGATCGACCGGTCAAGCTCGACAGGAGGTTGAGAACTTCCGCCCTCGTCGTTACGGCATCTGTAACGATCCCCTCTGCCGCGTCCAGCGTCCAGCTACCTGCAAAGACCGCCAACCTCCGCAGCGTTTTCTGCTCGTTCACGCTCAAGAGACTGTGGCTCCAGTCGAGCGTGGCGCGCAACGTCTGATGACGCGCCGGCCTACCGTGTTCGACGCTGACCAATAAATTCAGTGCCTCGTTGAGGCGAACAGCGATCTCCTGCGGCGTGAGCAAGCCGACACGCGCGGCCGCGAGTTCGATCGCGAGCGGTAGTCCGTCAAGACGGCGGGAAATCTCAACGATCGCCTCCGAGTTGCGTTCGTTCAGCGTGAAGTCAGGACGGTGTCGCCTGGCGCGATCGATGAAGAGCTGAACGGCCTCACTTTGCGACACTCGTTCGACATCTCGTGCCGAACGCTCATCCGGCAAAGATAGAGATGGAACTCGCCACGTTAGTTCGCCCTCGATCCGAAGAGGCTCTCGACTGGTGGCCAGGATATGAATCCCGGGACATTCCGCAAGCAGCGTAGCGGCAAGTTCCACACACGCCTGGATGAGATGCTCGCAGTTATCAAGTACGACGAGCGTGCGGAATGACCCAAGCGAGGCGGCGACCGTTTCTGCCGTTGGCCGTCGAGACCCGCCATCGATCGCCAACGCGGTCGCCACGGTCTGTGGGACGAGCTCCGGATCAGCTATCGCGGAGAGTTCAACAAACACGACGCCGTCGGGAAACTCCAATCCCAGCTTCGCAGCCACTTCCAAGGCCATTCGCGACTTTCCACAACCTCCTGCCCCGGTCAATGTCACCAGGCGATCAATCCGAACGTGCGCCGCAACGTGCACCAAATCAGCCTCGCGACCGATGTAGCGTGTCATTGGTTTTCGCGGCAACACGCACAGTGGTGAAGTCGCCGTGGTTGCTCCGCTGGCGATGGTTCCAGCCACGATGTCGGCATGCAGCTGTTGCGTTGCGACGCTTGGCTCGGCATCGACATGCGTGCGAAGTGCATGTTCAAGAAGACGGTATTGCCTCGTTGCGAGTGCGGGTCTTTTGGTAAGTGCGAACATCCGCATCAGCCCGACGTGTGCTACTTCGTGAGCAGGCTCTAGCTCGATGAGCCGCTGGAGAACCTTCGTCGCCTCGATGGTTTCCCCTCGATGCTCATGCAATTCCGCCAGCGACATGAGCAAACCAACGGCCGTTTCGCGGAGGACCACGCGTCGAGCCGACAGCCAGTCTTCATATGGGTTCGCGGGGAGAAGATCGCCCGTCCACAATTCGAGAGCGGCTTCAAGAACCGCGGGATCATCGGAGTGTCGCGCGCTACCCGCCGCATCAGCGAACGTGTCAACGTCGATCCACATCGAACCGGGTGGTTTGAGCGTGACGGTTCCGCCACGCACGTACAACATTGGCTCATTATTAGTTGAGTCTTCCGTTGCACTCTGCAGCGCTCGTCTTGCGGCGTGGACGACCTGTCGATAGTTGTCGGCGGCTATTCGTGGATCAGTGTCGGGCCAGAGCGCATCCATAACTTGCTCGCGATGCAGACTGTGCCCCGGGGCCAGGGCCAACATTTGGACCAGGCTTCGCGCCTTGCTTAGGCGCCACGCCGATGCAGGAACAGACACACCATCTAGTTCAACCCGAAACTCACCGAGCAGATGGATCCGCACGTTCCAGGAGTCCGCACGATTTTCGCGTGTTGGTGATGAATCGCTTGAACTCGTCTTTTTTTCCGAGTGCACGGCTACCTCTGCAAACGTTTTGCAAACGTTTGCGACGTACGGTGGGTGTCAAAGCGACAAAATCAGTTGTCGGAACATCGACACAGCGGTGACGAGCCTCGTTCTTTGAGCGGGTTTGACGTCGGATTTGTCGCGCGACATCCGACATTGAACGACCGCAGGGCCAAGAACGCAAAGCCTCCGGTAGTCGCTATCGCCGTTGACCGAGGTCATTGTGACCTAGCGCGTGGCCGTCATTGCACGTGTTGTCGCGAATTGTAAACCCGATCGCTGATCGGGTCACGTGCTGGTGTTCCGCTGCAAATAGGGAGGGAATATGCGACACGTTCGATGGTCATCATGGAAGTTGCGAGTGGCGCTGGTGCTCGTTACGTTCGTTATGGGTTCGCTCGTTGGAGCGGGATCGTTCGTCCTTGCCGACGGCAACAACACGGTTTACTACGCGTGCGTCAATAACAGTAGCGGGACGATCCATGTTGTCGATTCCAGTGATTCCTGTAAGCACAATGAGACGCTTATTTCATGGAATCAGCAAGGTCCGCAGGGTGAAGCGGGCCAACAGGGCGTCGCGGGGCCTCAGGGACCGGAAGGGCTACCTGGGGCGCAAGGCGTCGCTGGGCCCCAAGGACCGCAGGGTGATGCGGGACCGCAGGGCATACAAGGCGAGACCGGTCCGCAGGGACCCGCGGGTCAAGATGGTGCCGACGGCACGTTCTCTGGAACATTGACCAGCCCGAACGGCCGCTATCAACTCACCGTGGACGACACCGGAATCTTCCTGTCGGACAGCCTTAGCGGAGCGCACGTTGACCTCGTCGACGGGCACATCTCGATTTCTGGAGTCGACGTGACGGTGAGCGGAACGAGCCACGTGTCCGTGATCAGCAATGGAACGACGTCGATCTCTGGAACGACGCTCACCTTGAACGGGGTGCCGCAGCCGCACTAAGAGCGAGAAGCCGGCTTCCAGGAACGGACTTTTGGGAACTGATTCTCGAACACTCTGTACGCGCCGTCGACCGATTTAGGCCAGATCGGTTTGACGACCTAATGCGAACGCTCGGTTTAGCTCAAGGTCGATACCTGACAGTAGCAGGAGGAGAATAATGAAGCAGTCGATCTCTCGCGTGCTGGCGTTCGTACTTCTGCTGGCATCATTTGCTGTTGGCATGCCGATAGCTTCTGCCGCGACGCCGGCCACGTCAGTCGAGCTCGTGAGTGCGGAAAGTTACGGCCATCACTCGGCATATGGCTACGCCGCTTCCCCAAGTTCCGACGGACAATGCTTTCAGGAGATAGCAGCGCCGGAGGGAACCACATCGTGGAGTGATTCGACCGGGTGCGGCGGTAGCGATGGCCTTGTCTCAGGATCTGCCAACACAGAGATTTCCTACAGTGAAACCTTCGACGGCGATGACCTCGTTGCCGCAGCTACGACGGGATCCGTGAGTAACTCTGGCGACTCATCCGGTGCGTTTGCTGAGTACCTTTTGTACTTCAAGGTCTTGACAAATACGACGGTAAATATTGCCGTCACGTTCAGTGCGCCCTGTAACGCCGGTCAGAGCGCCGGGTTATGGCATGTCACGTCGAGCGTCGACACGATTTTCTCAACTGCCCACGACGCGAGTACGGCGGAATGGTTGACACCCGGAACATATTTTACTGGTGTCTCGTTCGGAACCAATCCGGCGTTTGATGGTTGCCCGCAGGTTTCAAACGATACATTCGCTCTGACTGTTTCGTTTGGCAATTCACTACCGACTCTGACGATCGGAGACGCCTCAGAACTCGAAGGTAACGTGGGCACGACCTCACAGTCGTTTCCCGTATCTCTTTCTGGCCCATCCTCCTCACCCGTGACGGTCCATTACGGCTCACAGGATGGATCTGCACAGGCAGGATCTGATTACGGTGTTACCAGCGGGACGCTGACCTTTGCGGCGGGCGAGACAACCAAGTCGATCATCGTTCCGATCGTTGGCGACACGGATGTCGAGCCTAACGAGACGTTCTCCGTCGTTCTTACCAATCCGGTGAACGCGACTATCGCGAAGGGAACCGGTGTCGGCACGATTCTCAACGACGACGTTGCTGTCGACTTCGACTGGACGGTTCCGGATCGATTCGACGGCCTGGATCACAACGGCGACGGTCTCACTGATTACTTTGCTCCAGATGGGCCTTTGGTCATCGATCCGGGCAGCTGGCGGGTTGATTTCACGTACACCGACGATGGGGCGTGTCAATCCGGTCTCGCTCCGACGCTCAGAGTTGACGGAACGGCCATCGATCCATCTGACCCGGCCATCATCGCCAGCGACCCTGATCATTGCGCGATCAGCTACGGGTTCGCCGACGAAGGCAAATACACGGTCAATCTGGAGTTGCGGACCTCCGGCGGTGTCCTGGTCGGTAGTCAGCAGCACGACGTCATCGTGCAGGACTGGCTGATCGTGTCAATTGGAGACTCGGTGGCTTCAGGTGAGGGGAATCCGGACATTCCGGGTGGTGCGGGGGCGCAATGGGAGAACGAGCAATGCCATCGCTCGGCTACGGCGGGCCCGGCCCAGGCGGCGATCGATATCGAGCGCGCTGACCCGAAGACATCGGTGACGTTCATCCATCTCGCATGCTCTGGGGCGACGATCTTCAAAGGCCTGCTAGGTTCGTACGACGGTGTGATCAGCGGTAGTCCATTGCCACCGCAACTTCAAGCACTGCAGACATTTGTCGGGGATCGAGAAGTCGATGCCGTCCTGGTTTCGATCGGCGCCAACGACGCGCACTTCTCGGATGTGGTCCAGCGGTGCTTCTTGCAGAGAGCGTGTGATGCGACGAGGCCCGGAACCGCGCGGTCGCGATTCGAGCGAGATCTGACGAGGTTACCGAGCGCCTATGACCAACTTGCGACTGCGATGAATCTGTTGTCGCTAGATCCTCAGCGTGTGTACATCACGGAGTACTATGACCCAATGCATGATGACGCCGGTCAAGTTTGCGCTGACTCCGTATTGGGTGATTTTCCGTTGTTGCCGAAACTCGGTTTCAGCATCACTGCCGATGAGGCGACGTGGGCTTCGACGACGATGTTGCCCAGCTTGAACACTGCAGTGGCGACAGCTGCCGCGAATAACGGATGGAACTTCGTGGGCGGGATACTGCCGAAATTCATCCCGCATGGCTACTGTGCGAGTGACCATTGGGTGGTTCGGTTCCGAGAGTCGCGGGCGCGGCAAGGGGATCAAAACGGCACCATCCATCCCAACGCGAGTGGCCACCAGGTGTACGGCAACGCGATTGCTGGTGCATTGTCTGCCGCATTCTATGCGAATGGTGACCTGTCACAACCACGGTTGCCTGCAGACAGCACATCGTAGCGAGATCTGGTTCCATTGATGTCTGAACCGGGCCGCGAAGCCCGGTTCTGTTTGCGCTCAGGAACGAGATTACAGTGTCTCATCGTCACCGACGTGGTGATTGGACGGGCCACAGATTGTTGGACACCCCCACGAGCCTGTGCTATACTACGCGATGCCGCTGGAGGGCGGGATCGAAGAAGTCGAGCCAATCCTCAATCAAACAAAGCGGAGCCCACGCAGGGTGGGCGAAGCTTTCGTTGCGGTGACCACTTCGGCGACAGTCCGGCAGGAACGGTCGAAGAGCGGTCAAAGCCATCTGCACCTTGACAATTGAAGCGTGATCGAGTGCCCCCAAATACGAGTCAATCGTATGAGGGATAGCTTGGGTCGACAAACCAGAAACAACGCTCACATACGTGGGCAAT